>NZ_QLLN01000001.1:0-27869 GCF_003259375.1 Arenibacter echinorum
GTTGTGATCAGTTCGGCCGTTGGCTCGCCTACGAATACGAACCCGATCCCAATAACGATCACCTTCAGCGAGGCCGTAACGGGCTTTGTGTTGGGCGATATCGGTGTGACCAATGGCACGGCCGGCAATTTTGGAGGTACTGGGACGACCTATACGGCCGATATTACTCCCGCTGCAGATGGAACTGTGACGATAAATGTGGCGGCTGGATTGGCCCTCGATGGAGTTGGTAATGGGAACACGGCGGCTACGCCCTATAACAGGGTGTACGATAATACACCGCCAGTAGGCTATACCGCAAACATTAACCAGGACCCAATTACTACCAGTAATCAAACGGCCGTGAGCTTCACCTTTTCGGGGGCGACCGTAGGTACTACGTACAATTATATTTTCAGTAGTTCCGAGGGTGTGACCAATGTAACGGGAACAGGCACAGTGACAGGGGCCGGGCAGACAATCTCCGGTATCAATTTGAGCGGTCTTGCTGATGGGAATATTACTTTAAGTGTAACTCTTACTGATAATGTGGGTAATATTGGGAATGCATTTACGGATACTTCAACGAAAATTACCGCCGGAGTTACTATAGATGATGTGCTGGTCAATGAAGATGATGGTACCGCTACCTTCACAGTAACTTTGAATGGAACTGTACTTCTGGGGACATTTGTTACGTATGAAACTGCGAATAACACTGCCATGGCCGGATCCGATTATGTAGCAGATTCGGGCACCCTTTTCTTCTCGGGGTTGAATGGACAGACTAGAACAATAACTATTAATATTAATAACGATACCGAAGCAGAGAATACGGAAACCTTTTTTGTGAATTTGACCGGTGCTACCGGCTTTGCCCTAATTAGCAAGTCACAAGGTATAGGTACCATTGCCGATAATGATAATTGCATTGAGGCGCCTTTAATAAATAGCACTCCAACTATTTTTTGTGATGCCTTTATCCAAGATTTGGATGCTTATACGGACACTGCCATACCTGCTGGTTTTGAATTGATATGGAGCAGTAACAGTGATTTTTTGGTTACTGGAGCCAGGTTAAGTACCAGTGTAATAGATTTTGAGGCTACTTTTTATGGCTTTCTGTATAATTCAGGTACGGGCTGTGTTAGCCCACCATTGGAAGTTACCTTGGTACGTAATGAGCCTCCAGAAATACTGAGTACCACCCCAGCAACGATTTGCGGAACGGGTATGGCAACAATAAGCGCAACGGTAACAGCTGGTGGTAGTTTGTTCTGGTACGCTTCGGAATCGGGTGGGGTTTCGTTGGAAGAAGGAAGTAGCTTTTCTACCAGTGTAAGTGTTACTACTACCTATTATGTAGAGGCTTTTGCCAATGGTTGTTTCTCGGAGCGGCAAGCGGTTGCAATAACAGTCAATGATCTGGTAGATACTGGTACAGCTACGGATACTTCAGCTTGCAGTATAACCGGCGGTGGGCCTACGACTGTGGATTTGGATACTACCAGGATAGGAAGTTCGACCGGGGTTTGGAGCATAGTAGGGACTCCCCCAACAGCGGTCACAATAGCCACTGGCAATATTGTGGATTTTGAAGGTGCGGCAGATGGGGACTACATTTTTAGGTTTACGACCAATACTGCTGTTTCTCCTTGCGTAGATGAAAGTGTGGAGGTTACTATTACCGTAACTACCTGTACCGGGGATAATGATGAAGATGGGATTATCAACAGGGATGAAATAGCTTTGGGCTTAGATCCTGATAATAAAGATACGGATGCGGATGGTATAGACGATGGGGTAGAAGTGGGGCCGGATATAAACAATCCTATCGACACCGATGGTGACGGAATAATAGATGCCCTTGATTCCAATATTTTGGATTCGGACAATGATGGTATTGTGGACCAACTGGATCCCGCCAACAATAATCCTTGTATTCCTAATATTTCCGATGCATGCCGAATTGACCTTGCCCTTGAGAAAACTGTGGATAAGGAAAGTGTTTTGGTGGGTAGGGAAGTTATATTTACTGTAACCTTGACCAACCTAAGTCAGATTATGGTGACCAATATAAGGGTGAACGATCTTGTAAGCCCTGCAACCGGGTTCCAGTACGTAAGTAGTTCTGCTACTAAGGGGGTATATGATGCAGTGGCAGGGGTATGGCAATTGGATGAGGTTTTGGCAGATGAGGTCAATACTTTAACTATTACTGCCATAGTACCTGAAGTGGGTACCTACCAGAATATTGCAGCTATAGTAGACTCTTTTCCTGAAGATAGTAATGCGACCAACGATAGGGCAAATGCTAGTGTAACAGTGACACCGCGATCGTCGGATGAATGTGGGTTCCTCTTTAATCAGATATCCCCAAATGGAGATGGTATAAACGATACGGTATATATCAATTGTATAACCGATTACCCAGATAATACCCTACAAGTTTATGATCGCTATGGCAATGAAGTTTTTTCTGCCAATGGCTATGACAATACTTGGATGGGGACAGGAAATAATGGAGATTTGCCAAAAGGGACCTACTTTTATATCTTGGATCTAGGCGATGGAACGGAAGTTCGAAAAGGTTGGATCCAAATCATAAGATAAAATAGACTATGAATTTAAGAATATACGATAAAGGGTATAGAGATATTTTATTGTTTTGTAGCCTACTGTTTTTTTCTGTGGGCATGCTTTTTGCGCAGAAAGAACCTCAGTATACCCAATATATGTACAATATAGGAAGTTTTAACCCTGCCTATGTGGGTACGGTGGAGACTCCAGATATTACGGGTTTGTACCGTGTGCAATGGTCTGGAATACCAGGGGCACCAAAAACATTGAGGTTTGGCGTAAATCTACCCTTGGCCAATGAAAAAAATGGCTTGGGATTTAATGTGGTAAGTGATCAATTGGGGCCTACCACCCAAACATATATAGATTTGGCCTATTCCTTTCAGGTGAAGATATCGGACGAAACCAAACTGTCCTTTGGGGTAGATGCAGGAGGTTCATTGCTTGATGTAGATTATACCAAAGGCGATTTTGAAAACCCTAATGAGCCCTTGATCAATAATGCGGACACCTTTAATAAATTTTACCCTACAGTGGGTGCAGGGATGTTTATGTACCAAGAAAATTGGTATGTGGGCTTATCGGTGCCCAATTTTTTAACGTCGGGCATTTATGCTGACGAGGTGGCTAATATTGTGGAAGATAAAATGCAGTTTAATTTTATAGGTGGTTATGTTTTTGATTTTTCGGAAGGCCTTAAATTTAAACCGGCATTCTTAATGAATTATTTAAAGGGCCTGCCCTTAAACCTGAATTTGTCGACGAATTTTTTAATTAACGATATAGTAACTTTAGGGGCGTCCTACAGATTGGACAACGCATTAAGTGGCTTGGCCGGATTGCAGATTTCCAACAGTCTGTTCCTTGGGTATTCCTATGATTATAATACCAATGGATTAGGGGAATATAGTCAAGGTTCACATGAAGTAATTTTGAAGTTTTATTTGGGTAGATCAATAGGGAAAAGTAAAAAGGACAATAAAAGAGATCAAAAAGGTATGCCTAAACAGATAGACAGTCCTCGGTTTTTCTAAAACATGTATTAATATGAAGTTTAATTTCGTAGTTATATTTTTTATCATTTTGTCGTCCTTCGGTTTTGCACAGCAAAAGAAATCCAAAGGGGATATATTGTTTTTTGAATATTCCTACAATCAGGCTATTATTGAATATCAAAAAGAATTGAGGGAATCCAAACTTTCCAATACGCAGTATTTAAACCTAGCGGATTCCTATATGAAAATAGGGAACTTCAAAAATGCGTCGGATATCTACGTGGACATTTACCAGAAAGATACTACTATGTCCCAATATCACTTTAATAAAATGTTGCAGTCCTTGGCCAAAACCTCGGAAGTAGAAAAAGTAAAAGCCTATTTGGCTACTAAAGAAGATAAATTACCTAAAGAATTGGTAGAGAATTCGATTTTTAATTATGAATTAATAGCTACCAATAGTAATGAGGATCTGGATTTTGAGGTATTCAATATAAATGGAAATAGTGCAAAGGCCGACTTTTCACCTACTTTTTATAAAGACAAATTGTTGTTTTCAAGTGATAGGCCAGATGGATCCAAGAAGATTTATGGACCATCGGGAGAAGCATACATTAATATTTACGAGTCCAAAATTGACCTTCAGGGCAATGTTTCGGATCCACAACCGTTCAAGGGTATCCCAGATACTAAATTCCATAGGGCCACACCCTTTTATTCCCAGGAGTTGAACAATATTTTCTATGTTCTGTCCAATTCGGATGGCGAGAATTTACAGTTTAGTGACAATGGCAAAAATGCCTTGTCGATTGGTATGACCACTGGCCAAGGTTTATTTAAGTTTGTTTTGAGGGATCCCGATACCTCTTTTTATTATCCTTTTTACGAGGCGGCTACAGGCAGATTATTTTTTGCAGCTGATTTTGGTGACGGTTATGGCGGTACGGATATCTATTTTGTGTACACCAATGACGGCGTAATAATGTCGGCCCCAACAAATTTGGGACCCAGAATTAATACTCCAGGGAATGAAATTGCTCCGTTTATTTTTGAGAACAGCTTGTATTTTTCCTCGGATATATTTTATGGTCTAGGGGGAATGGATATTTATAAATCTACCATCCATACGGACAACTCTTATAGTATCCCCGTCAATCTTGGGCCAGGTATAAATTCTGAAAAAGATGACTTTGGGTTTATTATCAAGAATAATGACACCAATGGGCTGTTGGGTTATTTTTCGTCCAATAGGGACGGAGGTAAAGGTGGGGATGATATATATGGCTTTAATGTTAAAGAAAAGCCGGGATTAAAAACCTTGGCATTAAAGGGGAAAGTGGTTAACCTTACTTCCAATAATGGGGTCTCCAAGGCCCAAGTTAGGCTAATCGACAAAGATGGAAAGTTGGTTAAAGAAATATTTACCGACGAGAATGGCGATTATAATATTGAAATTCCTTTTCAGAACAACATTACCATTGAAGCTACCAAAGAGAAACATTCCATATTTTCCGTGACTTATCAAGACAGTGAATTGGCAGAAATCCAAGAAAAAGCCTTCAATATGGGAATTAAATTTTTGGACGATTTGGTGGAGGAGCAAGAGAATCAAACAGTTATAAAATTAAAGAAGTTTTATTTTAATAAGGGTCAGAACAATATTACCCCCGAAATTGCCCAAGAGTTGGATAAGGTGGTCGATGTTATGAGTAGATTTCCCCAATTACAACTGAGAGTGGAGTCACATACCGATAGTAGGGGTGGGTCCAGTTCCAATTTTACCTTATCTCAAAAAAGAGCGGATGCTGTTAAAAAGTATCTTATACAACAGGGCGTGCCAGCGGGGAGTATACTTTACTCCATAGGATATGGTGAGGAAAAGCTCTTGAATGGTTGCAAGGATGGAGTTTTTTGCTTGGATATGTTGCACAACAAGAACGAGCGGTCCCTAATAGTTGTACTTAATTACAACCTGCTGTTTTAAGGGAGTTTTGTAATTTGTAAAATTGTTTTCCTTGGACTTTGTGTTATAAAACGAAGGGCCATTGCCGGTTATCTTGCCAAATTACACTCACTACAGTCCTTGATTTTGCCGTAGTAGGTTTCCCTGTATTTATGGAGTGTTCTAACCGGAATACCGAAAATCACTTCTTTAATATAGGTTACCCTGGTGTATAGGATCCCCATTTTGGAATTATATCGCTTCTCGTTCCTTGTATTTCTCTTTATACGTATCAATTTCATTATTCTGCGCTTCTTCTTCATATTCTACAAAGATTGGGGATAGAATTGCCAAATGCAAATTTATGCTGTTAAGTCTTCACTAAACACTTAAAATAACCAAGATCCACTCATAGGAATGCCATTGATAGTTACTTTCAGTTAAAACAATAGCATCCAACAATAATAAATGGAAAATAGTGTGAGAAAGATTATACCGAGATAGGTCAATATTTGCAGGTTTCTGTCAGGTCTATGCATTTCTGGTATCTCCTGGCTCATTACGTTCTTTAGATTCATATAGCCTATGATCGGTGCCATAACAAATGAAACAAAGGTAGCCAGTGCAACTAGTAACCCCATATTGGCAGAAAAGGTACTTATGACCATATAATTAACTACAGCTAGAAGCAGCACTCCGATAGCAAATCCTTTATTTTTTATAACCTCCCTTTTAGGGAACAGCAAGCTTAAGATGTCAACACTTACCCTGCTAAGAGCATCGTGTGCAGTAATACAGGTGCTGAACATGGTGGCAAATGCGGCTATAGCTATTAAAATGTAAGCCCATGACCCAATATTAGTGGTGAACAGTTGAACCAATTGGTCTGCAAAAACTACGGCGCTATTGCTCAATTCCGTGTTGGTGCCATAGAGGGTGAACCAGCCAATAATCATAAAAAAAATGGCCAAAATAGCTGTTGTAAAATAACCGAACTTAAATTCTTGGAGGGCCTCTTTTAATGTGGGTTTCTTTTTGGAATTTTTAAATTTTTCAATGCTCCAAAGACTTATCCAACTAGAGGCTTCCACAGCTGTTGGCATCCACCCCATTAGTCCTATTAAAAAAAGAATTCCCACTTCATTGAAAATTATGGGTGTTTTAAAGTTTTCTACTTCTGCAACTTTCCCGTTGGCGATTACCAAAATTGTAGTCACCAAAAGGGCCAAAAACAAAATGGATATCACATACTTCAGTGAGATTTCCAGAAATTTATACCGTCCCACGATAAGTAGAACACAGATTAGAATAAAAAGTCCACCAGCTACGGTGCTGACCGTGGTGTTGGTTAGTTGAAAAAGATTAATAAGCAATCCGGAGGTAACCACATAGAGGGCGGCGAGTATGGTGAAAGTACTGAACAAGTTAATAATGGCATAGAAGATTAGATAAGCCTTGCCACGATTAAGGTAGCCTTCTATAAGTGTTTTATTGGTGATATTGGTATACCTGACTCCAAATTCAAAAAACGGATATTTTAAGATATTGGCCAATAAAATGGGGATTACCATTATCCATCCATATTGGGCACCCGCTTTAGTGGATAATACTAAATGGGAAGTTCCTATGGCCGTACTGGCAAAAAGTAGACCAGGACCAAGGTTTTTAATCAGTTTTTGTATGGAAGCCACAATTGACATAGTGGGAGTAAATATAGCTAAGTTTACTTGATTTCAATTTTCTCCCCAAAGAATTTTGGTTGTGTATTGAGAGCTAAATCAATAAATACTTTTACCCGTGCAAAATACTCCCTGATGTGAATTTTTAAACCTTGTTTTATTGAGATATCATCTGCATTGTAACCTATGGCAAACAATCCTTTTTGTTCCGCTAAATAAATGGCCCTTTCATTATGGAATTTTTGGGATATAATAGTAACACTGTCCAATCCGAAAATGAACTTGGCCCTAACCATAGAATCCAAAGTGCGAAAACCAGCGTAATCCAAAAAGATTTTTTCACTCGGTATTCCTCCCAGCACTAGGTCTTTCTTAAAAACTGTTGGTTCGTTGTAGTACTGGGTGCTATTATCTCCACTGACCAGAACATAGTCTATTTTTCCAGCCTTAAATAGTTCAAGGGTTGCTTTGATTCTATTCGTATAATAAGGATTGGATCCTCCACCTACAAGCCTGTTGGAAGTGCCTAGGACGAGGCCTACTTTGTTTTTGGGAACCTCTTTTAAGTTCCAATAGGTTCTATTTTCGGTGGAATTTTTTATAATACTATCGCAGCTGGCCAAAATCAAATAAATCCCGACTACTCCAAGTAGAAATAAAATGCTAATTTTCTTTTTCATCGGGCACTATAATAAAGGTTCAAGGTAAGCAATTCAATCTTATTGGAAATTGTTTATGGTTTAGTTCAATATTAATGCCCCGGTTCTGTCCAATGGGCAAAACGGAAGATATTATGTTTATATGAATAAACCCCGACGTTTAAGGTCGGGGTTTATTTAATACTATTTTAAATCTTAATTGGATTAGCTGGCATTTGCACCAATATTACCTTCTGTGATAACAATCTCCAAGTGATCTTCATTTTGATGAATCTTAATATGACCATCAAATTTCAAAAGTTGTTCGTAGGTAATTGGTGTTCCATCATCCAAGGTAGTTACAATTGTGCTACTGGATTCGCAATCGCAGTCAATAGGTGCTAGGGTTATAGCTACCTCTCCACCTGTTGCAGCGTTGTTAAAATAAATAAATGCCGGATGTATATCCAGGGAAGAACCGTTTATTTCCAATAGAACAGTTGTTGATCCGTCCTCATTCTTTTTAAAGGTAACTTTACCAGAAATATTCGAATTGGAAACGGAGCTCAATGTATACAATTTAACACTAGTTGATGATTTTGAAGACGAATCGTCTTTGCTACAACCAGAAATAATTAGAGAAATTGATACTAGGAATAAGTAAATATATTTTTTCATTTTATGGAGGATTTATTAATCAAAGGTTCTAAAATAATTGGATCAATATTCTATTAAAACTTCTATCGGTATAAATAATCGATGAATTGTAAAATAAAGACTACTTTAAAGTGTAATTGAGGTTAATTTAATCCTGTTTTAAGGTAAACTGCACTATAATAAATGAAAATATAGGTATGATGTATATCAAAATTGAATCACACGTTCGGTGGTTTTACTTTAAACAAGTCCCGCGAAACCTTGTTTTCGTTTAAAAAAAGACCACGTATAGATACCTAATGAAAGTCAATAAAATAGTATTAAGCGTAATACATACCTTCTACATTAGGATTTTTTGGATTTCTTGTCTCTTTTTGCAGCTTTCTTTTCCTTGGCGGATAAAACTGGTTCCTTTTTTACATTTTTCTTTGCATCTTGACTCTTTGCCATAGTAATTGTTTTTAACAAAGATAATGAATATGGGCACTGTTATTACTAAAGGAACATTATTTGTAAAATAATCCAATTAGTAAGGTAATGCAGTTAAATATGAGGCAGCAAAACTTGTTCTTTGGCTATGGTAATATTTATTCTTGCAATGCTACACGTTTTTGGGCCATTAGTTTAGCGATTACCTTTTCGAGTTTCTTAGGTTTGTCCTCGTACTTTTCCAAATCAATAATTTCTACTTTTCTGAAGTCTAGAGGGTGACTTTCACTTTGTAAGGAAATGCTTCCAGATTTTAGAAGTTCCCCTTGTTCCGATCCCTTTTTTGGATCTAGTTGGGGTTTGGTATAACGCATAACTTCTTCTCCGTTTACATAATGAACAATTAAGGAATCCCTTAATACAAGTACTTCTACCCGTGTCCATTGATCCCCGTGGTACGTTTTTGAAGTTGAATTGGTACAATGTTGTTTTATTATTTTACCGTCAATTTCATATTGGGTACCCGGGGTGCAAAGATTGGCCGTAGAACGTTCGTCCGTGCCATTTCCTCCCAGTAACTGTACCTCAATGGAGTTTGGGAAATCCTGGTCTACCGACATAGTCAACGGATCTTGACCATGGACCATTATACCACTGTTTCTATAGGCCCATCCCGGTCCTTCCTTAACTTGGTCCCCAACAAACCTATATTCAACACCTATTAAATAGGAAGAAAAAGGTTCCTTATAAAACAGATGTCCAAATTGCTCGTCAAATTTGCTGTATTGATCATATCTTACTTGAATATTTCCGTCATTTACCTGAAAAGTATTACCAAAATTATCGTTTAATTTATGGTACCTTATTTTTATTTGCCAGTCATTAAGATCTTTACCATTGAACAATTGTTTCCACTTTACATTTTTTTGTGCTGAACATTCACTGGAAATTAGACCTAGCCCAATGATTAATAAAAGGGTGAAAAGTGCTTTGTTAGATTTGGCTTTCATAAGATGAATTATAGTTTAGAGGAACTAAAATAGTATTTTAAATTAAGACATCGGGCCAATCATAGAGGTCATTTATCTTTTTTGATTCAAAGGGTAAATACGGTTTTGGTTTGTAACTTAATATGGATTCCTTTGCTCAAATGATTTCTGCTAGAGATAATGGTATTCCCTAAATCCTTATTGTCCGTATCAATGAAATAAATGTTTCGCAATAAATGCGGAGCCTGAGCATAGACTTTAGTATTCGGGGCTTATGGTGAGTCCCGTTCGAACATGTTGAAAGTGGAAAAGCCGGCACTATATGCCGTATTTTTGCTTTGCCCGATTTCGCACAAATAAATTTGGCTCAGCGCCCAAAACAAAAAAGCCCCGACCAAAAGGTCAGGGCTTTTCCACTTATCTGTACTCGAGGCGACAATTGCCTTGCGGCGAGTCCCCATTCGAACATGTTGATAAGAAAAGACCAGTCCTTGCAGGACTACTTTTTTTGCTTCCTTCATTTTTACCCAAATAAATTTGGCAAAAATGAAGGCACAAAAAAACCAAAGCTTTCACTTTGGTCTTTCTTCATTTGTACTCGAGGCGGGACTTGAACCCGCACGGACTAATGTCCATTGGATTTTAAGTCCAACGTGTCTACCAATTCCACCACTCGAGCCTAGCTGCTCAAGGCAGAATAGATTTTACAATGGAGCGAAAAACGGGATTCGAACCCGCGACCTCCACCTTGGCAAGGTGGCGCTCTACCAACTGAGCTATTTTCGCAATTTATGTAATGAACGTTGCATCCTTTTCAGATGCGGGAGCAAATTTAATACAATTCTATAAAAAGCAAAGAACTTTTCGCTAAAAAGAATCAAAATATTTATAATGTGCCCAAGGTGAATATTTTAGGCGGGATTTATGGGCCAAATGGCCTTCCGGTACATCCTCTATGCATTTTTCTTTTTGGTGAGCAAACGCTTAATTTCATTGAGTTTCATCAAGGCTTCAACAGGGGTTAAAGTGTTGATATCCAAATGGGTGATTTCTTCCTTTATCTGTTCCAATAAAGGGTCGTCCAAATTAAAAAAGCTTAGTTGCATTTCATTTTGAACCAATTGTAATTTATCGGAAAGCTCTTCACTGGAATGTGATTTTTCTAGCTTCTTAAGAATTTTGTTGGCTTTGTGGATCACCTGTTGGGGCATACCGGCCATTTTGGCCACGTGAATACCAAAACTGTGCTCGCTGCCACCTGGGGTGAGTTTTCGTAAAAAAAGAACATTGTCCTTCAATTCTTTTACCGAGACATTAAAGTTCTTGATACGTGTAAATGTGGAGGTCATTTCATTGAGCTCGTGATAATGGGTGGCAAATAATGTTTTTGCCCGTGCAGGATGCTCATGTAGATATTCCGAAATGGCCCAAGCTATAGAGATACCGTCATAAGTACTGGTGCCCCTGCCTATTTCATCCAAAAGTACCAGACTGCGTTCAGAGAGGTTGTTTAGAATGGAGGCCGTTTCATTCATTTCCACCATAAAGGTAGATTCGCCCATGGAAATATTGTCACTGGCACCTACCCGGGTAAATATTTTGTCTACATAACCAATTTTGGCAGAATCTGCCGGTACAAAACTGCCCATTTGGGCCAATAATACTATGAGGGCCGTTTGTCTTAGGATGGCCGATTTACCACTCATGTTGGGGCCGGTGATCATAATGATCTGTTGCTCGTCCCTATTCAGGGTAACATCATTGGCTATATAGGCTTCGTCCAACGGCAATTGCTTTTCAATGACAGGATGCCTTCCGCCAATAATAGATAGTTCGGTAGAATCGTCCATGTCCGGGGAAACATAATTGTTTTCCTTGGCCAATTGGGTAAAACCACAGAGACAGTCCAACTGGGCAATTTGAAAAGCATTGTTTTGTATGGGGGCTATATATTCCTGCATCCAGACCACCAACTGGGAGAACAATTGTTGTTCCAAACTTAGAATGCGCTCTTCTGCTCCCAGTATTTTAGCTTCGTATTCCTTGAGCTCTTCGGTTATATAGCGTTCGGCGTTGACCAAGGTCTGCTTTCGGATCCAATCTTCCGGTACTTTGTCCTTATGGGTGTTCCGCACTTCTATATAATAACCAAAAACATTGTTGGAGGCTATTTTCAGAGAACTAATACCGGTACGTTGGGTTTCCCGTTCCAACATTTTATCCAGATAATCCTTGCCGGAAAAGGCCAGCCCCCTTAGCTCGTCCAATTCTGCGGAATAGCCCTTGGCAATGGTACTGCCTTTTAACATATTTACCGGAGCTTCCTCACTTACCATTTCTTTGATTTTGCTTCTCAGCATATCGCAGGTATGTAATTGGTCCCCAATGAGGTTCAAGGCTTCGTTCTTGCTTTTGGTAGTGATCTGTTTTATGGGGACAATGGCCTCCAAGGAATTTTTAAGCTGAACTACCTCCTTTGGATTTATTTTTCCCGTGGCTACCTTGGAAATTAATCTTTCCAGATCACCTATTAGTTTTATGCCGCTCTGTAATTTATGATGGGCAACCTCGTTTTCCGTTAAATGGGTAATTACCTGATGTCTTCTTCGTATTTTTTCGATATTCTTTAATGGCAGGGCCAACCATCTTTTCAACATTCTACCGCCCATAGGAGAGATAGTCTTGTCTATGACATCTAAAAGGGTAACCGCATTTTGATTGTTGGAATGGTAAAGCTCCAAGTTTCTTATGGTAAACCTATCCATCCAAATATGTTCCTCTTCCGCAATGCGTTGTAAGGTATTAATGTGCTGTAATTGCCTGTGCTGAGTGTCTGAAAGGTAATGTAGGACAACCCCTGCCGCTACTATACCATGGGCCAAATGGTCTACGCCAAAACCCTTTAGGCTTTTTGTTTTAAAATGATTGGTAAGTGTCTCCAGGGCATAATCATCCTGAAAAATCCAATCCTCTGTGAAAAATGTATGGAAATTTTTGCCGAAGACCTCCAAAAATTCCTTTTTATTGGCTTTTGATATCAATACTTCGTTCGGAGAGAAATTTTGGAGCAATTTGTCTATCTGTTCCTCATTGCCTTCCGAAGTTAGAAATTCGCCTGTGGATATATCCACGAAGGATATCCCCAATCTTTTTCGTCCAAAATGAACTGCACATAAAAAATTGTTGGTCTTGGCCGAAAGGATATCGTCGTTCATGGCCACCCCAGGGGTAACCAACTCGGTAACGCCTCTTTTTACTATGGTCTTGGTAAGTTTTGGGTCTTCCAGCTGATCGCATATGGCAACCCGTTGTCCCGCTTTTACCAATTTTGGCAAATAGGTGTTCAAGGAATGGTGTGGAAAACCAGCTAGTTCTGTTCTATCACCACCATTGTTCCGATGGGTAAGAATAATGCCCAGTATTTTTGAAGCCTTAACGGCATCTTCCCCAAAAGTCTCATAAAAATCCCCAACACGGAACAATAATAGTGCATCAGGATATTTCACCTTTATGGTATTGTACTGCTTCATTAAAGGGGTTACCTTTTTTGTTTTTCCCGAGTCTGCCAAAAGCGATTTTATTAACTTATTTTTGCATTCCTTTCCTAAACAACGAATGTAAGGTTTATCTACTGGAATGTACACTATTGTTGATATTTTGGGGATAACTTTATGCCGTTTTGGCCTAGTTAATGTCCTTGGTAAAGTTAGGAAATTAGTTAAAATTAAAATTGGATTAGATGCGTAAATTGGAGAATAGCGAATTGGACCGACTTAATGTAGACGAGTTTAAACAGGTGGAAAAAACACCCATTTGTATTGTGTTGGACAATGTTCGGAGTTTGAACAACATTGGATCGGTATTTAGAACGGCCGATGCCTTTTTGATAGAAAAGATATACCTATGTGGAATTACAGCAACCCCACCACACAAGGAAATACATAAAACAGCGCTTGGGGCTACTGATAGTGTTGCCTGGGAATATAGAAAGAGTACCTTGGAGCTATTGCAAGAATTAAAATTAGGGGGCTATACTTCGCTTGCTGTTGAACAGGCCGAGAATGCTGTTATGTTGAACGACTTTAAGGCGGAAGAAAATAAAAAATATGCCCTAATTTTTGGAAACGAGGTAAAGGGGGTTTCCCAAGAGGTAGTCTCAGGTAGCGACCTGGTCTTGGAAATTCCGCAATACGGTACTAAACATTCCCTAAATATTTCGGTCAGTGTGGGTATTGTGGTTTGGGATCTCTGGGCCAAATTGAAATCATAAATCGATTCCCTTTCAATTTTTAAGTTGAACCCCACTGCTGTTGCGATAAACTGTTTTAAAGCAAATTGAGCATATTCTAATGCACTCCTACAATGGGTAGTATCGGTAATTGATTCTGCCACACATACACGTGGAAATACTTATAAGTGGAATAAAAATAAAGCTTAAAAAACCAAAACCCAACCGATTGGTTGGGTTTGGCACTATATAGTTTGAGTTAGTTAGTTTAAAACCTTAAAGTCTTTCCATCAATTTTTTTGATGAGCAAAAGGGCTTAAAACGACTTTATTGGAGGCGCAAGTAAATAAATTGATTTGTCCTGTGCAAATAATATGTGAAAATTATCTTAAAATGAGAGTTTCACAGCATATTTCTGGATTTGGTCCAGAACTGTTTCATAATCGGCCTGATTTTCCACAAAATCCAATTCACTAATATCCAAAACTAAATTATTTTGCTCAGGAAAACTTCGTAAATAATCAAAATATCCCCGGTTTAGCTGCTCCAAATATTCTGGCGCTATATTCTGTTCGTAATCTCTTCCCCTTTGCTTTATATTCTGTAGTAACCGTTCCGTGTTTTGGTACAGATAAATGTATATTTTCGGTTTTTTTATCTCTTTGTACATAAGATTAAAGAGCTTCCTGTACAGTTTAAATTCCTCTTCCTGAAGGGTGACCTTGGCGAAAATTAGGGATTTGTTGATGTCGTAGTCGCTAACCATAAAGTTCTTGAACAGATCAAACTGGGAAGTATCGTCCATAAATTGCTGGTAGCGATCGGCTAGAAAGGACATTTCCAAGGGAAAGGCAAATCTACCCTGATCCTCATAAAACTTGGGCAGGAATGGGTTGTCGGCGAATCGCTCCAAGACCAATTTGGCATTAAAATCCTGACCAATCTTATGGGCCAAGGTCGTTTTTCCCGCACCAATATTACCTTCAATAGCAATATACTCCAATTGGGAAAAAAGCTGTGACCTATTTGTATATAGTTTATGGGGCGTTTTTGTAATATTACTTTTGTCCTTACATTCCTGTAATAGGTTTCTGGTATCCTTATTTAGAATTGGATGATAGAACTGTGGAGCTATGTCCGCCAAAGGTTTAAGTACAAACCGTCTCAATTGCAGGTTGGGGTGGGGGACGGTTAGTAAATCGGTTTTTATTATTTCCTTACCAAAATATAGTATATCGATATCTACGGTCCTGGAGGAGTAGCCTTCACCTTTATTCCTCTCCCTACCCAACTTTGTTTCAATTTCCAGTAATTTCTCCAAAAGAACGGTTGGGGTAAGTGAGGTTTCTACCGTAATACACGCATTGAAGAAATTGTCACCTTCAAAACCCCAAGCTGGCGTTTCGTATACTGGGGATGTTTTTACGACTTCGCCAACACTGGCTTGGATTAAAAATACCACTTCCTGCAAATGGTTGAGTTTATCCCCGAGATTGCTTCCAAGTGAAAGATATGTTGTAGTGGTCTTGTTCATAATAGGAGGGCAAAGAAAACAAAAGTAATTAACTTCATAAAGGGAAATACCAAAAACAGGACCAATTTTTAGTGGGCTTTCCTAATTTGTGGATAACAAGGTTAAAGGCTATAAAATTCAACATTTATAATTGCGACAATGCTACATTGGTTATCTTTGCACGTTATTAGCAATACATACGAGGAATGAACTTTTTAAGAAATTTATTAGCTGCAATTATAGGATGTCTTATCGCTTTTGGAATCATGTTTGTCATGTTTCTTGTTTTAGCTGCCCTCATCGGTCAAGGCGATGATACTGTAGTGGTCAAGGACAATTCCGTTTTAGAAATTCAATTGCAGACCCCTATCAATGATTATGTGGGGATGGATGAATCCAATCCCTTTGCCGGACTTTTCAATGTAAATCAGGGATTGGACGAAATATTGCATGCCATTCGCGTTGCCAAGCAAGACAACAAAATAAAAGGGATTAGCCTCAACAATAATGTGCTTATGGCCGGTTTGTCCCAAACACAGGCCATTCGGGACGCATTGACCGATTTTGGCGAGAGTGGGAAGTTTATATATGCCTATGGAGATTTTTATACGCAGAAGGATTATTATCTGGCCAGTGCGGCCAATGAGGTATTCCTTAATCCAGTTGGCGCCATGGATTTTAAAGGACTCTCTACAGAAGTGCTATTTTTTAAGGATCTACAGGAAAAGACCGGTATTAAAATGGAGGTAATTAGGCATGGGAAATATAAGAGTGCCGTAGAACCATTTTTGGCCAACGAAATGAGTGAGGCCAATAGGACACAGATCAAGGAGTTGTTGGATGCCTTATGGCAATCCATGCTTACCAACATTTCGGAAAGTAGGGATATCTCCGTTGAAGATTTGAACCATATCGCGGATACTTTGGGGACCCGGACCTCAAAATACGCAGCTTTATCGGGCTTGATCGATGAGGTGGTGTATTTTGATGAATACGAAAGCATGATTAAGGAAAAGCTGGGGATAGATACGGCAAAAGATATCAATTATGTCCCTATATCCGATTATATACGAACTGCCGGCAAAATAAAAATAAATAGTGGCAAGAATAAGATTGCGGTAATCTATGCCCAAGGAGAAATCTGGTACGGGGAAGGTGGCTCTGATGTAATAGGTCAGGGAATTATTAATGACGCCTTAAAAAAAGCCAGGGAAGATGAGGATGTAAAAGCTATAGTGTTGAGGGTAAATTCCCCTGGAGGCAGTGCATTGGCCTCCGATATTATTTGGCGCGAAATCGAAATTACCAAGCAATCCAAACCAGTGGTGGTCTCCATGGGCGATGTTGCTGCTTCGGGAGGTTATTACATTGCAGCGGGTGCCGATAAGATTTTTGCCGAACCAACTACGATTACCGGGTCTATTGGAGTTTTTGGAACTATTCCCAATATAAGTGAACTAGCCGAAAATATAGGTGTCAATGCCGAACAGGTGGGGACCAACAAAAACTCGGTAGACTATTCCTTATTTGAACCCATGAACGACAGTTTTAGAAGTAACGTTTTGGAAGGGATAGAAGCCACCTATGAAACATTTTTGGATAGGGTGGCCCAGGGCCGTGGAATTACCACGGCACAAGCCGATAGTTTGGCCCAAGGTAGGGTATGGAGTGGAGTGGATGCCAAGCGCTTAGGGCTGGTAGATGAATTGGGAGGGCTGGATGAGGCTATTGCAGCGGCTGCTAAAATGGTAGATTTGGACAACTATGGAATAAGAAAACTTCCCAAGTATAAATCAGATTTTGAGAGGTTAATGGAAGATTTGGGAGGTGCTACTTCCAAGAGTAAGGAAACCATTATACAACAGGAAATTGGGGCCGAGGCCTATGCCATCCTAAAGGAGATAAAAATGGCCATGCAAAACAAAGGGATTCAGGCCAGAATGCCCTTCACCTTGAATATCAAATAGAACATATTTAATCCAAATAGGATTCAATCAAAGAGCCCGTCCAAATACATTGGGACGGGCTTTTTTGATTTTAAAGGTGTATTGGAATTTTCGGTTTTAGGAATTATAATCTTAACTTTTTTCCCAATTTTATGGGATGTTTCAATTTGCAGGCTAACCTTTTGCTGCAATCATTATCCAACCCATTATCTTAAATTTTGTTGTTCGTCCAAAATCACATCTTTATGCGATTTCCTATAGATATTAAGTTCTTTAAGTTTATCATAAATTAAATCACAAGTTACAATGACTAAAACCACTCTGGTATGGGTAATTTTGTTATGTTCTTGTTTTGTTTCCGTTGGACAAAATTCATTGGATGAAATTAAGAAGGAATATGATAGTCTAATAAAAAACACCAATTATGGTAACAATCCGGATGCCGGGAAATATTACGATATTCGGGGCTTCAAAATGTATTGCGAAACCTATGGTGAAGGAGAGCCTTTACTTTTAATTCACGGTAATGGGTCGAGTATCAGTGCTTTTGTTAAACAGATACCCTTTTTTTCGAAAGAGTATAAGGTTATTGTAGCCGATAGCAGAAATCACGGTAAATCGGTAGATAAGTTGGATTCCCTTTCCTATGAAATGATGGCAGATGATTATGCAGCCTTACTTTCGCAAATGAAAATTGATTCTGCTTACGTTTTGGGATGGAGTGATGGAGGTGTAAATGGCTTGTTAATGGCGATAAGACATCCTGAAAAAGTTAAAAAATTGGTCATAACGGGGGCTAACTTGCAGCCGGACTCGTCAGCAGTTTCAACGGATGTATTGAAAAGGATTACGAAAACCTACAATATGTTTGAAAAAATGTTTAGTGAAAAAGTTGCTAAAACCCCATTGGATTCTATAGTTTACAAGTATGTAAAGTTATTGGCGGAACAGCCAAATATTCATGTGGGCGAATTACATAAAATAAGCGCACCAACATTGGTAGTGGGAGGGGATCACGATGTTATTAAACCTGGTCACACCTTAAAGATATTTCAAAATATTCCAAAGGCATATTTGTGGATTTTGCCCAATTCCGGACATTATACATTGGTGACCCATGCAGATGAATTTAATAGGATTGCCAATGAGTTCTTTATTACAAAATACAGGAAAATTGAGGATAGGGATCGAGATTTTTAGTTTTGGAAATTCTGGTTTTGCATTTAGACAATGAAATAGGTAAAAAAAAGGCCGTCCCACAAATGGTTGGACGGCCTTATTCTATTTGGTTTATTAATTAATTTTTCACCAAGTTTATTTCCACTCGTCTATTTTCTGCACGCCCTGCTTTGTACATGTTGGTAGCAATGGGCTTGCTTTCTCCATATCCAATGGCAGTAAGTCTGGCACTGTCTATTCCCTTTTCTACCAAGAAATTCTTGACGGAAAGTGCACGTTCCTCGGAAAGCTTTTGGTTGGAAGGTACACTACCTATACTATCCGTATGACCTTCAACAGTGAAAGTGGCATTAGGGTATTCGTTAAGGATCTTCATAATGTCCACTAGGACATTGGTAGATTCAATTTTAATGGTAGCCTTTCCCGAGTTGAACAAAATAGTCTTGGCATACTCATTTAAAGTTTTTTGAACTTCTTCAGTAAGCTCGGGACATCCGTTGTTGGCAACCGTTCCTGGAACTTCGGGACAATTGTCATCCTTGTCCAATACGCCATCAGCATCGGTATCTGGCCAAGGACATCCTTGGTTTTCTACAACTCCGGCTTCTTCAGGACAGTTGTCGTCCTTATCCAATACGCCATCATTGTCGGTATCCTCCCAGGGACACCCTTTGTTTTCTATAATTCCAGCTTCCTCTGGACAATTGTCATCCTTGTCCAACACCTGGTCGCCATCCGTATCTGGCCAAGGGCATCCATTGTTTTCTATAGGACCTGGAACCTCGGGACATCCATCTACCTTGTCAAGTACACCATCATCATCCTTGTCTTTTGGCCTAGATTGATAAATTGGTATTTTTAGTCCGGCATAAACGTCCGCACCTTTGGATTGGTCGCTGGTCAATACTGTTAAAATGGATCCAGAACCTACATAAAGCGGTCCTGCCCTTAATCCTGCACCCCACTGTACACCTAAATTTTGCACATAACTTACTGGGGAATAAAAACTGAACCATTTGCTTTCGAACCTAGGGGTAAGCGAAACAATATTGGCAATACTGTTGGTATTGGAATTGCTTTTAGAGGTTATAGATAAATCGGTATTTAGATTCATATAAAAGTGATTGTTTATATTCCAATCGGCATTTAAATGCAGGGCGGTTGGTAAAACAGCTTTTGATGCGTTACCGGACCTGATCTGTGTGTACAGATTGTTCAATTTGTCCTCAAACCCTTCTTCATTGTCAAAATCGTCTTCGCTAATAGAATTGGTAATGTCATAGGCATTTTCTGTGCCTTTATATTTAAGGCTGCCTAGATCTGTTAGGGATAGTCCAAATTTCAATTTGTATTTGTTGATGTCCTTTGGCGCGTAGGGATTGCCATCTTTATCGGTAACGGTATAGTCCGCAAAATTCGGTCTCCATTCGTAAATAAAACCTAGGTCCACCCCAAAGCCATCTGCACTCTTGACAAATTCATAGTCTTCAAAATCGTTGGTGATGTTATCACTATTGCCGTAGGCTATTTCACCTTGGGAGTCAATACTTCCAGTGGTCCCTGATCCGTCGGCATCATAATCTATAACTATATTCTTTCCACTGGAATAGGCGTTGCCGTATCCCATTAGGTATTTTAGGGAGATACCTCCCTTTAGAAAATGTTGCTCTTGGTTCACAAGTACTGTGGCATAGGTAATTCCTGTTTCTGCCCAGGCATTGGCGCTCATTTGATAATCGCCCTCATTTACATTGAAGTCTTCATTTTCGTCAAACTCGTTGGAAATATTATCATAGGTATCTCCATTAATATCGTTTACATTAAAAAATACCCTTCCCCTGGTGAATATTGCCAATGAATTCCTGGAATTGATATTAAACATGAACGAGGGTCCTAAAATATCAACATTGCCATAGGCGTTGTTGGCATTTTTTGGGGATTTTGTTCCATCATCGTCAAAATCAAAATCGTCTTTAAGTATATCCCCGAATTTTGCACTGTAATAGTCGTTTCCAATAAGTCCGCTAACCCCAATAAGGTTGATATCCGTTTTAAATCTTGAATCAACAATATTCGCGGGATTGGATATTACGCCATGCACCCCATTGTAATTGTCAGTTCCAAAACCAATGTAAGATTGGCCTTGTACCGTTGCGGCAATTAAAATAATGAATGCGGTTAAAATGCTTTTGTTCATGCTTAAAAATTTAGTTTATTTCTTTTTTATTGTTAATCGATCCCTGTTCGTGTAAATTTGGCTTTTTTTCAGGGCACAAAGTTTAGGAACGCTTTAATTGGGATTAAATTATAAAATGTTAAAATTTATAATGCTTCTATGGCATACACAGTTTTAAAAGAGGAGGATAAGAGGTTGGCTTTTAAGATATATCTCTATTTGGGGGCATTGTTCATTACATCCCTGGTAGTTTCCAATTTAATTTTCCAAAAATTTTTTTATTGGAGACCTTTTGGCGATGTTACTGTCTTTGGAGCCTCATTATTTGAAATATCGGTGGGTATTTTACCTTATCCCCTTACATTTTTGATTACCGACCTTATTTCGGAAATTTACGGCAGGAAAAAGGCAAACCAAATTGTAACGGCAGGGATATTTGCCTCATTTTTTTCTATGGGAATTGTATTGCTGGCCAATTGGGTACCGGCATTGCCTGGTTCTCCAGTGCAGGATGAGGTGTTTAGCCATGTATTTGCCCTATCGCCAATTGCTGTATTTGCCTCTATGTTGGCATATCTTTTTGCCCAATACGTGGATATTGGTATATATCATTTCTGGAAAAAACTTACCAAAGGAAAACATCTTTGGTTGCGCAATAATTTTTCAACCTTCCTTTCCCAATTTATAGATACCTTTACCGTTGTTGGCCTATTATGCATTTTTAAGGTGCTACCTTGGTCCATGTTCTACGGCCTGGTGATCAGCGGTTTTATTTTTAAGGTAATTGTGGCCTTCTTGGACACCCCTTTCCTTTATTTCTTCGTATATCTCTTTAGAAGGCGATTCAATTTGAAAGTAAATCAGGAAATTGATCTTGAGGCATAATAAAACTTGCTTTTCGCTGTTCTTATCGAGTGGGCCAATATTTTAAATATATTATTGGTGAACTTGCTGGAATGGCAATATTCAAAGTGTTTTTTATATCGATGTTAAATTTTGTTTAAACTAAGTGGGAATTTTGATTTTACTTGGTGATATATTGTAGAATTGCGTCAATATTTAAAGGTATACGCTTAACCTTATGTCCAATTTCTATTTAATATTGAACCATAAACCTAAATGTAAAAGAAAAGATTGTTGAGATATGGGTGGATTGCTCCTTTTTGACCATAAATTGATCGTATTGCTTATATAATTATAAATAGTAACAAATGAAAAAGAAAATTTTAAAGATTGTTGGTGGCGTATTTTTGGTATTGATTTTACTTCTTGTTGCTGCCCCGTTTTTCTTAAAAGGTAAAATTGCGGGCATCATTAAGGAAAAGGTGAATAATAACATCAATGCTACTTTTGATTTCTCAGAGGCCGATTTAACTCTTTTCAGAAGTTTTCCCAATGCTACCGTTACTTTGGATAACATAACATTGATTAATAAAGCTCCCTTTGAGGGCGATACCTTATTTGCATCGGACAGGGTAAGCTTGGACATGTCCATTAAGGAACTGTTCAAGGATGCCAGTGAACCCATTGCCATAAAAAGTTTAATATTGGATCGCCCACTTATAAATATAAAGGTGGACAAAGAGGAAAATGCCAACTATGACATTGCTGTTGAGGATGGTTCTGCCCCGGATACTGCGTCGGATACTGCTTCATCCGAAAGTAGTTTTAACTTGTCCATGGAGTCTTACACCATTAATAATGCGGCTATAAAATATGATAACCTTTCCAGTGGCATGTCCTTTGCGGTTACAGAAATGAACCATAGCGGTAAGGGAGATCTGTCCTTGGAAAACTCTGAATTGGACACAGAGACCAGTGGTTTGGTTTCTTTTGTTATGGATAGCACGCAATATCTGAATAAGAATCCGGTTCAACTGAAGGCTCTTATAGGAGTTGACTTAAAGGAAAGCAAGTATACCTTTTTAAAGAATGAGGCCATGGTAAATCAGCTGGCCTTGGTTTTTGACGGGTTCGTGAAATTGAATGAGGACAACCAGGAGGTAAACATTAGCTTTAAAACACCTTCCTCCGATTTTAAAAACTTTTTGGCCGTTATTCCCGAAGCGTATTCCAAAGATATTGCACAGGTGTCTACAACTGGAAACTTTACCGTTGCCGGAGTATTCAAAGGGATAGTGGATGACGATCATATTCCTCAGTTCAAAATAGATATAAATTCGGATAATGCCTCCTTTAAGTATCCAGATTTGCCCAAAGCGGTCCGAAATGTATTTATAGATACCGAAATTTCAAATAATACCGGTATTACTGAAGATACCTTTGTTGATATCCGAAAGTTGTCTTTTATGATAGATGAGGATAAGTTTAATATGGTGGCCAAAATAAGCGACCTTATGGGGAATACCAAGGTAAATGCCAAGATAGATGGAAAAATGAATCTTGCCAATATTTCCAAGGCCTATCCGGTTCCTGCCGATTTAAATTTAAAGGGAATTTTAATTGCCGATATTTCTACGGCCTTCGATATGGCATCTATAGAAAACAAGAAGTATGAAAATACTAAAACTGCCGGTAACTTAAAATTGAGCGACTTTGAATATAAGTCCGAGGAATTTCCCAACCCTATTATTTTAAGAAGTACTTCGGTTACCTTTAATCCTACTACGGTAACCCTGAACAATTTAGCAGGGGCTACTGGAAAAACAGATTTTGATGCTTCTGGGACCATTAATAATCTGTTGGGATTTATGTTCAACAATGAAAACATAGAGGGTAACTTTAATCTGAAATCCAACACTTTTGCCGTTAATGATTTTATGGTGGCAGAAACCACAGAAGTTAGTGGTGGGGCAGATAAGGAGCCCTCAACTACTTCCACTGAGGAAAAAATCAAGATACCTTCCTTTTTGGATTGTACCATAAATGCCAGTGCCAATACTGTAATTTATGACAACCTTACTTTGAAGGATGTAAAGGGAACCCTGGTAATTAGGGATGAGAAAGCCATACTGTCCAATATGACCTCTTCTATCTTTGATGGTAAATTGGCACTTAATGGAGAGGTTTCCACCAAGGAGGCTACACCTACCTTTGACATGAAGTTGGGGATGAATAGTTTTAAGATTGCAGAGACCTTTAATGCTTTGGAAATGTTTAGAACACTTGCACCTATAGCTAAAATTCTACAGGGGACCTTAAATTCCGATATACAGATATCAGGAAGTTTAAAGGACGATTTTACACCCAATTTAAATACCATTTCAGGAAATATATTGGCTGAATTATTGACCGATAAAATTGATGCTGAAAGTGCCCCTTTACTTACGGCCTTGGATAGTAAATTGAGCTTTTTAAATCTTGATAAATTGAATTTGAAGGATTTGAAAACCGCATTGTCTTTTGAGGACGGAGTGGTAAAGGTTAAGCCGTTTACCATTAAATATCAGGATTTCGCCATTAATGTTGCCGGGAGCCATACTTTTGACCAAAAACTGAACTACGCCGCTACAATTGAGGTTCCAGCCAAGTATTTGGGAAAGGATATTAATACTTTAATTGCTAGGATAGATGAAAAGTCGTTGGAGAATTTAACGATTCCAATAACCGCCAATATAGGTGGAGGTTATACCAGCCCTACGGTGACTACCGACCTTACTTCCGGTATTAAAAATCTAACGTCCCAGCTGGTAGAGATAGAAAAGCAAAAATTGATCAATAAGGGGAAGGACAAGGCCAAGGATTTTATAGGTGATCTTATTGCAAAAAATCAGAAAGCTACTGACTCTACCAAAAAGGAAAACCAGGAAAAAACTCAGGATGTCATAGGAGGTCTATTGGGGGCTGCTACGAAAAAAACGGATTCTACCACAAAAACGGATACCACAACTGCAGCCAAAAAGGAGGCCCAGAAAGAAGTAGCTAAAAAAATTATTGGTGGACTTTTTAGTAAAAAAAAGGAGGAAGAAAAGAAAAAAGATAGTGTGCAATAGACCAATAAACCAAATCATAAAACAACAGCTAAGGCCATTGTTTGGAATACTATTCCTTGTAATTATATGTGCAAAGGGTATTTCACAAGATACCTACAACACTATAAAAATTGGAATGTGTTCCGATGTGCATTTGCCCACAATGCACGACTCCGAATACCGGATAAGCACTTTTATAGATAGTATGGCCAACGCCAAGCCCGATTTTATAATTGAACTGGGCGATTTTGGAACTCCTGCGGAAAAATATGCTTCGCTTTTTGATATATGGAACTCATTTCCAGGGGAAAAATATCATGTTATAGGTAATCACGAAATGGACGGAGGCTTTTCTAGGAATGAAGCTCTTGCCTATCGTGATATGAAGAGTGGGCATTATACCTTTAATAAGAACAACTTTACATTTATCGTATTGGACGGCAACGATCCAAAGAGTGAAGATGATAAAGGTTACAAACAATTTATTGGGGCATCACAGATGCAGTGGTTAAAAGATACCCTTTCAAAAGCTATATTTCCAGTGGTTATCTTTTCGCATCAAGGATTAGTTAGGCTCCCAAATACTGAAAAGGAGCCCTATGGTTTGGAAAATGATAGTGAGGTAAGGGAAATTCTGGAAGAGCATAATGCCAATAATTCTAAAAACAGAATAATCGCCTGTTTTAATGGCCATGCCCATTATGATGATGCTCAAGAAATAAATGATATTTGGTATATCACTATTAATTCAATGGCCTATAAGTGGATGGATGAAGCTTACACCCAAGTAAGGTACAGCAATGAGATAGACAAAGAATTTAAATGGATAAAATTTACGGCACCATACAAGGAACCCTTGTTTACTGTTGTTGAGATTTCTTCTGAAGGGTATATTAAAATCAATGGTAAAAAATCAGAGTGGGTAGGACCATCGCCCTGGGAACTTGGTTATCCCGAATCTTTAAGAAAGTACGTAAAACCGGAAATATCCAAGCGGGATTTACGCTTTTAGCATAAGTAAAAATTGGGATTTTTAGTTTTTCTGTTTTATTCTAAAATTCAAGGTATTGTTCTTAAAGACCTTTCAGCTGAAGTTTGCAATAGGAAGTATCCCAATTAAGTGAATTGGGATTTTTTCAATTCTAGCCATCACCTTGGTGAAATTATACCAACAGACAACCTTTGTTTTGGGTTTCCAAAATCAGGTGGTAGACAATTCCTCTTCCAAAATCGTAATCAAATCTGTTGGGCTTTTAAGGTAGGTGACCATATTATTATTAGGTTCAAAATTAATAGGGCTGCCTGAGAATAATAGGGGAGTTTTGGCCTCTGAGGATAATTTGAAGACTTTTTCTACCAAAACAGAGGCTGTGGTTGTAACAAAAAAGGTCAATAAATAGTTCGGTTTTACCAATTCCGCCATGGTTATTACATTGTCATGGGGCACATTTTGGCCAAGATAGAAAACCCTATATCCTAGCTGTTTGGCAATAAATTGGGCCAACAATAGGCCAATTTCATGGTTTTCACCTTCGGCCAGGAACAGAATTATTTTTGGGGCATTCTTTGGTGCAATGGGCAATAAATCTATAGCGGAACATATTTTTTGACGGATCAGGTTGGATACAAAATGCTCTTGAGCTGGCATAATCTTATTGATGCCCCAAAGAACACCTACCTTGTGCAGAAAGGGATATAGTACTTCGGTAAATGTAGTTAAAATACCATTTTTTAGAATCTGGGATTTGATAATGTTGTCAAATTCCTGTTCGTCCAAATTAATCATGCTCAATACCAAGGCATTCACATTAGCATCTTGGTTAGACTCGTTCAAGGCCTCTGCGACCATCTCGTGAATTTCTTCGTCCGTCATCTTGCCTATAGCAGATAAACGTACACCTTGACTTCTAAGGATACTAATGTTCAATAGTTTCTTTAATTGAGCGTCCGTATAGTACCGGATATTGGAATCTGTTCTTTCAGGAACTAAAAAATCGTATCGACTTTCCCATTTTCTTAAGGTATGTGAATTGATACCTGTTAATGAAACTATCTGCGCCATGGAATATCTGCTCATAAGACTGTCTAATAAATTATTGGGTAAAGTTAAACAAAAAATCCAGTTTAGAAAGCTTAAAATATTTTTTGTCTAATTATTTATTAAAATAAGTTGGACAGTAAAAATAAATGTCTATATTTGTCCAAGTATTAACCTAAAATAATTAGACATGAAAAAATTTGGAATTTATTTTTTAACATTATTCAGTTCTTTGTTATTGGTTGTATCATGTAGTAATGATGATGACAATGACATTATTGATGAGCCCACTTTGACAACCATTGTGGAAACGGCTCAGGACACGGACATTTTAAGTAGCTTGGTTGCTGCTTTGGCAAAGGCGGATGAAAACGCCGATTCAGATTTAATAGGAGCTTTGAGCGGCAATGGCCCGTTTACTGTATTTGCACCGACCAATGGAGCATTTACAGCTCTATTGGCCAGTCTGGATGGATTTGATAGCTTGAGCGACTTTGATACCCCAGAGAAAAGGGAAATCCTCGCTACTATTTTAAAGTATCACGTAGTGGTAGGAGCAGCGGCTACTTCTAGTTCGCTTTCCAATGGCCAAGAATTTACCACTCTGCAAGGCGAAAAAATTACTGTCAGAATAGACGGTGATGTTTATATTCAGGATCCGACCGATACGGATGCAAAAGTTGGCCCTGCTGATGTAATGGCTTCCAACGGTATAGTACATGTTATAGACAAGGTATTGGTCCCTCAGGAAGTTTTGGATGCCCTTAATCCAGAACCTTTGCCCAATATTGTGGAATTGGCAGTGGACACTCCATTTTTATCTCTTTTGGTAGGAGCTTTGGGACAGGCGGATGCCGGTTTGGTAGACCTGTTACAGACAGATGGTCCTTTTACAGTGTTTGCACCTACCGATACAGCTTTTGCAGCCCTATTGGATGCATTGGGTGACGATTACAATAGCTTGGCCGA
>NZ_QLLN01000001.1:28634-101244 GCF_003259375.1 Arenibacter echinorum
AATTTGACAGGTGGAGTATTTATTCAGGATAAAACCGATGTGGACGCAGCCGTTTCAGCAGCCGATATCGCCGCTAGTAATGGAGTAGTACATGTAATTGATAAAGTATTGTTACCACAAGAGGCAATAGATGCCCTATTGCATTAAGGTTAGGGTTAGTGCTTTATTTTGGTTACCGAGACTGACGACCAGCAATGGGCGTCAGTCTCACTTTATTCTCTACACTATTGGTATTATTTAAAAATTAAACATCTTAAATTGTGAAAGCGCTCTTCGATTCTTCCAGTATAAAATGCAGTAAATTGGTAACCCATACCTATAGTACTTCCTTTTCTTTGGGCATTAGATTGTTTTCGCCCAAAATACGACCAGCTATTTATGCAATTTATGGTTTTGTTAGGTATGCTGATGAGATTGTGGATTCTTTTCACGATTACGATCAAGAAGAATTACTGACCGAATTTATAAAAGAATATAAACTTTCCCTAAAAAGAAAAATTAGTTTAAATCCTATTATAAATTCTTTTCAGGAGGTAGTACATAAGTATGAACTTTATGAATACGCCGATGTCTTTTTGGAACGTATGCAGTATGATCTTGAAGTTTCTGAATATACGACCAAGGAGGCTTACGAAAATTACATCTATGGATCGGCCGATGTGGTTGGTCTAATGTGCTTAAGGGTATTTGTGGATAACGATAACAAAAAGTTCAACCACCTAAAATCTTCAGCCAAGTATCTGGGTTCCGCATTTCAAAAAGTAAATTTTTTGAGGGATATAAAACAAGATCTTGAAAGTTTAGGTAGATCCTATTTTCCCAATGTACATCAAAAAGAATTGACGGATGAAGTGAAAAAAGAGATCATTTTAGATATCGAGGCAGATTTTGAGAAAGCCTATCAAGGATTGGTTCAATTGCCCATAGAAAGTAGACTTGGGGTTTATATAGCTTATAAATACTATTCTAAACTTTTAAAAAAACTTAAGCACACCAAATCCGAAAAAATACTTACGGCTAGAATCCATATTTCCAACCCTATGAAAATGGTGATATTGGCCAAGGGCTATGTAAGATTTAAGTTAAATGCTATTTAAGTAATGTATTTCAAGGCAAAAGTAGCTCAAGTAATTAGGAAAGTAGTTTTGCCTGTATCTCCGGTTGAAACTTAATCCTTAAATGGAATGAACTATAAAAAAAATAATAAATGGAAATAGTATGGTATGTTCTAATAACACTATTGACTTTTATAGTGATGGAAGTGGTTACCTGGTGTACCCATAAATTTGTGATGCACGGTTTTTTGTGGGTTTTGCATGCCGACCACCACGAACCTAAGTACCCCCATGTTTTTGAAAAAAACGATGCCTTTTTTGTGATTTTTGCCATTCCCAGTATTGCGCTTTTTTATTTTGGCGTAACCCCAACCCTTAACTATTTATTCTTTATTGGTTTGGGTATCCTATTTTATGGCATTGCTTACTTTTTGGTTCATGATGTGCTTATTCACCAAAGGTTCAATTGGTTTAAGAACATTAAGAACAAATATTTGCTAGCTTTAAGGAAAGCCCATAAAATTCATCATAAAAATCTGGGCAAGGAAGATGGGGAATGTTTTGGTATGTTACTGGTTCCCAACAAATACTTCAGGCGGAATTAAATATAGAATTTCCGTTTTGGACAGTTAAAAATATCTTAGGGCTCTTTTAAGAAGTTAGAAGTTTTATGTAATTGACCGCGCATTTGTAAAATATCCCGAAGCCCCTTTATTATTAAGACTCAATTCCAATTTTATACGCTTTCAAAGCTCTTTCCCTGGCAAATTTGTGCTCAACTATTGGGTCCGGGTATTCAAAGGAATCAAATTCAGGAATCCACTTTCTTACATATTTGTAATCTTTGTCGAACTTTTTCTGTTGCGATTGTGGGTTGAAAATTCTAAAGTAGGGAGCGGCATCACAGCCTGTTCCGGCCGCCCATTGCCAGTTTCCATTGTTGGAGGATAATTCATAATCCAATAATTTCTCCGCAAAATAACTTTCTCCCCACCTCCAGTCGATCAATAAATGTTTGCAAAGAAAGCCAGCCGTAATCATTCTTACCCGGTTGTGCATAAAACCGGTTTTGTTCAGCTGTCTCATTCCGGCATCCACCATCGGGTATCCGGTTTTTCCTTGGCACCAGAGATGAAACTCCTCTTTGTTATTCCTCCATTGGATATTATCGTATTTAGACCTAAAATTTTGGGTGACCACCTTGGGGTAATGAAAGAGAATTTGCATGAAGAATTCCCTCCAAATCAATTCACTCAAAAAAACTTCATATTTTTTATCGATCTGGGCAATTACTTGTCTGATACTTATAGTTCCAAATCTTAAATGGGGACTTAGATAACTGGTGCTGTCCTCATATGGAAAATCTCTTTGATCTCCGTATCGATGTAGCTGGGTCAAGTCAAAATCCTGCACCTGAATATCGGACTTTTTAAAACCAATATCTTCCAAAGATATGGAGGGGTAATCCCCTTTGTGAAACTTGTTCAGCTTAGGATTCTTAAGTTGTATGGGATTTTCCTCCTCGAATTTTGCAAGCCATTTATTCTTATAGGGCGTAAAAACGGTATAGGGGTCTTCATCGTTTTTTACAATTTCACTTTTCTCGAAAATTACTTGATCCTTAAAACTAAAAAAGGGAATATCTTTTTTTGCAAGCAATTGGGCAATTTCTTTATCCCTGCCTATGGCATAAGGTTCGTAGTCACGATTGGTGTATACGGCAGCAATATCAAAGTTGGAAATTAATTCCTTCCAAATGGTTGCCGGTTCACCATCCAAGCATAAAATATCCGAGCCATGGCTCTTTAGGGTGTTTTTTATTTTAAGAATTGTTTGATTGATGAAATTAACTCTGGCGTCATTTTCAGGCAGCTCATTTAAAATTAGTCGGTCATAGATAAATATGGGTAACACGGGAACATCATTATTTAATGCTTCTGCCAATGCCGTGTTGTCTTCTATTCTAAGGTCGCGTCTGAACCAAAAAACAGCAATTGGGGTTTTGTCCTTGGATAAGGCGGAATTGTGTTCATTACTCGTATTTGGCACCATAGTTTTGATGGGAAAAAATTATTATGATTATAGGTTTCAGAATGTAGACCGAAAAATATTAGGGATAGAATAAGCCAGCTTCTTATCCTGATTGGTAATTTTGGAGTATTCCAACTATAAGGACAATTTAATGATAAATTGAATGAAAATCAATGTTTTCTACTTGTATAATCTACTTCACTTCCAAACTAACAACATATCCTTCACTTCCCCTGACATTAAAGACCGTACTGTCTTCAAAGATTAGATATTGCCCTTTAATACCTTTTAAGACCCCACTATAGATTGGAGTTTTGTCCAGATTAAGACTTTTTACCTTTTTGGGATATTGTAGCACGGGAAACTCTAGATGGGTTTCCGTATTGCTTTCTATATAATATGCGGAGGCCTCTTCCGGAATATATTTTTTTAACTTATTTCTATATTCCACCAAATCCTCGTCGTCAATCTCATTGGTCAACATTTTACGCCAGTTGGTCTTGTCGCCGATGTGTTCCTTTAAAGCAACCTCGGTAACACCGGCCAAATACCGATTGGGGACTTCAACAATCTCTATGGCCTCATGGGCACCTTGGTCTATCCATCTAGTGGGTACCTGCGATTTTCGTGTTACGCCTACTTTGATATTGCTGGAATTGGCAAGATATACGACGTGCGGCTGCAACTGAACCTTTTTTTCATATTCCAGATCACGGTCTTCCTTTTCCAGATGAGCTGTACTTAATTCGGGTCGCATGATCCAGTCCCCGGCGGTAGGAATTTCATAAAAGCAGGTCCTGCAGAAACCCTGTCTGAAAATGGGCCGATCTTCCCCACAATTAAGACATTGATATTTTATAAAGGAAATTGTAAGTTCCTTGTTCAATACCTGGTTCAGGTTTAAAAAGTCACCATCAAATATTAAGTAATATTGTATGGGATCTGCCAATTCGGTTTGCATTTTTCTTAAAACTCCTTGATACTGCATATTTTTTCTGCTTAACGTAAAATCAATTTGAATATGAATTCAATTAAAGCTATTTTTAGCCGATTTAATTAAGAGCTTGTTTAGTAATTTTTTGTTATAATTTTTATATGCCATTTTTGATACTTTTTTAGGGTAAATTTATAATCCTAGCGATGGCTGGGGTTTAGACTTTATAAGATTTGGTACAAAAACAGACATAAAAAACAACAGATGAATAATTTAACGGGCCCTTAGCTCAAAACCCTGCTTTAAACAGCGATAAAGATACCTAAAAATGCCAATAACATTATTCAATTCCATTGCTTCTTGGCTGTTGAAAAAGCGATATCATCAGATTGAACTTTTTTTAAAGTACCCTGAAGAGGTACAGGATGAGGTGTTGCACCAGTTATTGTCCTTTGCTGAGGATACGGAAATTGGAAGGAAGTACGATTTTGAATCTATTGCCAGTTATGAAACTTTTGCAGAGCGGGTCCCCATAGTCTCCTATGAGGAGGTGGAGCCTATGATAGAGCGTTCTAGAAAGGGGGAGCAAAATATCTTTTGGCCAACAACCATTAAGTGGTTTGCGAAGAGTAGTGGTACTACTAATGCCAAGAGCAAGTTTATACCTGTAAGTTCGGAGGCTTTGGAGGACTGCCATTATAAATCCAGTAAAGATCTGCTTTGCCTATATTTAAACAACAATGAGAACTCGCAGTTGTTTACGGGCAAGAGCTTGAGATTGGGCGGGAGTAAGGAACTGTATCAGGATAATGGTACCGTTTTTGGAGATCTCTCGGCCATTCTTATAGATAATATGCCATTCTGGGCAGAACTGAGTAGTACTCCTAGTAACAAGGTATCCCTGATGAGCGAATGGGAGACTAAGTTACAGGCCATTATTAGGGAAAGTGTTCAAGAAAATGTGACCAGCTTGGCCGGAGTGCCTTCGTGGATGTTGGTGCTCTTAAATAATGTCCTGGAGCAAACTGGAAAAGAGAACCTTTTTACAGTTTGGGAAAATTTGGAAGTATATTTTCATGGAGGGGTAAGCTTTAGCCCCTATAAGGATCAATATTCCAGACTCTTACCGCGGAAAAACTTCAATTACTATGAAATTTACAATGCCTCCGAAGGATTTTTTGCCATTCAGGATAGAAATAATGCGGATGATCTTTTATTGATGTTGGATTATGGAATTTTCTATGAATTTATTCCTATGGAAACTTATGGTACCAGCGATCAGATTACCCTTCCATTATGGAATGTGAAAGTAGATAGGAACTATGCGGTAATAATTACTACCAATGCGGGTCTGTGGAGGTATAAAATAGGGGATACGGTGAGGTTTACCTCTACCAATCCCTATAGGATCAAGATTACTGGAAGAACGAAACATCATATCAATGTATTCGGGGAGGAGTTGATCATAGAAAATGCGGAAGAAGCCTTAAAAACTATTTGTATAAAAACAGGGTCCGAAATAAAGGACTATACGGTGGCGCCGATATTTATGGAAGGTAAGGAAAAGGGTGCCCATGAGTGGATTATAGAGTTTAGGAAGCCCCCCGAAGAACTGGCTTATTTTACCGAAATCCTTGACAATGCACTTAAATCCTTGAACTCGGACTATGAGGCCAAGCGTTATAACAACATTACTTTAAAACTTCCCAAAGTACATATTGCCAGGGAAAACCTATTCTATGACTGGCTAAAATCAAAAGATAAGTTGGGAGGGCAGCATAAAATTCCAAGATTGTCCAATAAAAGGGATTATATCGAGGAATTGCTTCAGATGAACAATTAAATGTGATATTAACTGTCATAATGTTCAATTTAGAGGTATTAAATGTTTCCCTTTAACTATTTATACTTTTTATTATGGCAAATAGACTAGTAATATTGTCCGATATGTGGGGTTCTAAAAAAGGGCTATGGATAACCTCTTATTTGGGTTACTTGCAACAGTATTATGATATTACATTTTATGATTGTCAGCACTTGGCAAATATAAGTTTGGAGGTAAATTCTCCAGAAAATATCCACAAGGAATTTATTGATGGCGGAGTGGAAACTGCGGTTGCCCATCTGCTTAAAAAGGAAACGGAGCCCAGTCATTATTTAACTTTTGGTATTGGTGGTTGTATAGCCTGGAAAGCAGCTCTTCAAGGCTTGCCCATAAAATCCTTATATACCATTTCCAGTACAAGATTGCGTTTTGAGAGCGAGAGGCCGGCAGCAGCGAATATTCAACTGCTTTATGGTCAAAATGATGAGTTTAGGCCTTCAAATACCTGGTCTGACCAAATTGGTGTAGAGCTTGAAGTTGTGAAGGGTTTTGGGCATGAACTCTATACCGATGAGAAAATAATCAGTAAGGTTTGTCAAGATTTACTGGCCAAGGTTATGCAAAAACAATATGTGGCTTAAAGCCTAAGTTTCCATAATATTTATGGCAAACAATTAATAGGTATTATAAAAGTTAAAAGCAGTCTCTTAAGAGACTGCTTTTAACTTTTTAATAGTTTCGAAGGATAATTTCTCTTCGGCATAAGGTCTTGTTACCTTAAATTCCGTTTCGTTCGTACTCGGGAATTCGAACATGGCATCGGTGAAAATTGCTTCGCAAAGTGATCTTAAACCCCTTGCTCCCAATTTATATTCTATGGCCTTGTCCACAATATAATCCAACGCTTGTTCCGTAATCTTAAAGGAAATACCATCCATCTTAAACAATTTTTCATATTGTTTAATTATGGCGTTCTTGGGCTCTGTTAAAATGGCCCTTAAGGTTTCCTTGTCCAATGGATTCATGTGGGTGAGTACCGGTAATCTACCAATAATCTCAGGTATTAATCCAAAATCCTTTAAATCCTTAGGTACAATGTATTGTAAAATATTTTCGTTGTCTACTTTTTCTTCAGCTTTTGACGCGCTATAGCCTACGGCCTGCATATTCAGCCTTTTGGTAATGTGCCTTTCAATACCGTCAAAGGCACCTCCGGCAATGAACAAAATATTTTCTGTGTTTACTTCAATAAATTTTTGATCAGGGTGCTTTCTACCTCCTTTGGGCGGTACGTTTACCACGGTTCCCTCCAATAGTTTAAGAAGTCCTTGCTGAACACCTTCCCCGGATACATCCCGAGTAATTGAAGGATTGTCGCTCTTACGTGCAATTTTATCAATTTCATCTATAAAGACGATACCGCGTTCTGCCTTTTCCAAATTGTAATCTGCCGCTTGTAGTAAACGGGTAAGTATACTTTCCACATCTTCCCCAACATAACCGGCTTCAGTAAGTACGGTGGCGTCAACGATGGCCAAAGGAACATTGAGCATTTTGGCAATGGTTTTGGCCATAAGGGTCTTACCTGTCCCGGTTTGGCCCACCATTACAATATTACTCTTTTGGATTTCTATATCGTCTTCCTTGCTTTTTGGTTGTAGAAGTCTTTTGTAATGGTTGTACACGGCAACGGACATTACTTTTTTAGTGCGATCTTGACCAATTATATACGTGTCCAAAAATTCCTTTATTTCCAAAGGTTTTTTCAAGGTTAATTCGGAGGAAAGGTCATTGTTTTTGGTCTGCTTGGATTCTTCTGCGACAATACCGTGTGCCTGCTCTATACAACGATCACATATATGTGCATCAAGACCTGCAATCAATAAATTGGTTTCCGGTTTCTTTCTACCACAAAAAGAGCATTCTAAATTTTCTTTTGCCATATCATTTTATCACTTTCAATAATAGTAACGAAATAATCCACACTTTGGTGCATCCGTGTAGAATGTAACCCGGATTTTTCGAATCTTTTAGTCGTCTCTAGTCTTTATCCCTTACCAAGATCTCATCGATCATGCCATAATCCTTGGCTTCGTTTGCTTTCATCCAGTAATCCCTATCACTATCGTCACTTACTTTTTCAAGAGATTGTCCGGAATGTTGTGCAATGATTTGGTACAATTCATCTTTAAGTTTTAGAATCTCCCTGGCCGTAATTTCAATATCACTGGCCTGTCCTTGTGCTCCGCCAAGAGGTTGATGTATCATTACCCTGGAATGGGTCAATCCGCTGCGTTTCCCTTTTGCTCCGGCACATAGGAGTACTGCTCCCATAGAGGCGGCCATTCCTGTGCAAATAGTAGCCACATCCGGTTTTATGAACTGCATGGTGTCATAGATTCCCAAACCGGCATAAACACTTCCGCCAGGGGAATTGATATATATCTGTATGTCCTTGGAAGCATCCGTGCTTTCCAAAAATAATAACTGTGCTTGTACAATGTTGGCAACTTGGTCATTGATCCCTGTTCCGAGAAAAATGATCCGGTCCATCATTAATCGCGAAAAAACATCCATTGCCACTGCATTTAGCTGTCTTTCTTCAATAATGTTTGGAGTAAGGTTGGTGGGGTACATACTACTTAAAATAGTATCGTAATACATGCTATTTATTCCCTGATGTTTAATAGCGTAGTTTTTGAATTCTTTCCCGTAATCCATATTTTAATCAATAGTTTTATAAGATAAAAAAAGTGTCGAAAATCAACTCTTCGACACTGTAAATATACTTATTTTTAGTGAAACTTTATTTTATTGGCTCCTATAGAAGCGTATTTAAAATGTAAGGTTCAACTTATTTAAATTACCCGTATACTTCCTTAACAAAGTCTTCGTAAGTAACTTCTTTCGTTTTTAAATTTGCCTTTTCTTTATAAAGGGTCAAAAGCTTTTGGCTCATCAATTGTTCTGAAAGGCGTTTTACCTCCTCTTGGTTGGAAAGTACCCTTGCAGCAATATTGTCCAACTCCTCCTCTTTGGGGTTCAACTGGCCAAATTGTGCCATTTGCTGCTTAATAAAGCCTTTTGCAAATTCTTTTAGCTCATCAAACTGTATCTGAATTCCGTTTTCTTGAATAATCTTGCCTTCTATTAGTTGATAGCGCAGGCCTTTTTCCGATTTTTCAAATTCTTCGTTCGCTTCTTCCTCGGACAATTGTTTTTCCCCGGTCATCTGAATCCACTTGGTCAAAAATTCCGTAGGAAGGTCAAATTTGATGTTGTCTATAAAATGTTCGGTAACATCATTTAATAATTTCTGATCGGACTGTTGCTCAAATTGCTTTTCCGAATCTTCCTTGATTCTTTCTTTAAGCTCTTTTTCGGAGGTAACAACATCCTTCCCGAACAACTTGTCGAAAAGCTCCTGATCTAATTTTGCCGGCTCCTTTTCGTTAATTTCCTCTATAGTGAAAGTAACTTCGATATCCAATTTTTCGGATTTTTCACCATCGATACCCAAAGAACTGCCCAATAAATAATCCTCTTTGAACAATCCCTTTGTTTTTAAGGTAACCACATCGCCCACTTTTTTGCCCAAAAGGCTCTCAAGTGCTTTTTTGCTTTTTATTTTTTCTATCTCGATTACGGTCTTATTGTCTATTTCCTCTGCCTCGTTCTTGAAAACACCATTTACATCATCCTTCTTCCCAATTTCCTTCTTGCTGATCAATTTACCGTATTGCTTTTGAATACGCTCCACTTGCTCGTCGATCATTTTTTTGTCGGCAACAATTTTGTAGTGCGTTATGGCTTTTTTAGATTTAAGGTCTACATTGAAATTAGGGGCAAGACCCAATTCAAATTCAAATGCAAACTCTTCAGAATCCCAGTTAAAGTTATCCTGTTGTTTTGGAAGTGGATTTCCTAGAACATCCAGCTTTTCTTCTGTAAGATATTTGTTAAGATTGTCTTGTAACAGTTTGTTTACCTCATCTACCAAAACGGCCTTTCCGTATTGTTTCTTGATCAATCCCATAGGCACCTGACCTTTTCTGAAACCTGGTATGTTTGCCTGTTTTCTGTAGTCCTTTAAGATTGTTTCTACCTTATCGAAGTAATCGTCTTTGGTTACCGCAACTTTTACTACTGCATTTAATTCGTCAATCTGCTCTTTAGTGATGTTCATTTCTATATCTAATTTTACTAAAATAAAATGGGATGCAAAAGTAGTACATTTTCTAATCTCCAACAAGTTTTTAAATTACTGAATGTCAAAAAGGTACCCTAGATATTTTTGTCGTCATTTAGAAATGAATAAAATATAGATTGCAGAAAGGAAAGCAAAAGGCTAAAAAGTAATGCCCACCAAATATTATTTACCTGAAAGCCATCAATAAAGTAGTCGGCCAAAAGGATAATTATAGCGTTGATTATGAGTAGGAACAACCCTAAGGTAAGTATGGTGACGGGCAAGGTTAGTATGACCAAAATGGGTTTTACAATAAAATTCAGCAAACTTAACACAATGGCTACGATAATGGCCGTGGTATAGGAGTCCACACCTATCCCAGGCAATATTTTTGCTAAAATAACAACTGCTACGGCACTCAGGAGAATTCTTAAAATCAGGTTCATGGTTTACTTTTTTTTTGGTTTATGGAATGTTTTGTGAATGATATAATACCATTAAAAGTAAACATTTATTTTATCTGTCAAGGGGATAATTTTCTTGGTTTTAAGAACGGACATTGAATTGACCTGAAAATTTTATGAACTGAAAAAGGAATTGGCTATTTGATAAATTGAATGGATTTTTCAAAAAACTGGGTTGGATTCTCCGCATGAAGCCAATGTCCGGACTTTTCTATTGTTTCAACCGTGGCCAATGGAAAATGCCTTTTTATCACAGCTAAATCATCTGGGGTTATGTACTCTGATCTGTCTCCCCTTAAAAAAAGTGTTGGGCCTGTATAGGTATCGGTAGACCCAATATTTTCGCCAATTTCCTCCATTTTTCCACTTAAAACTTCAAGATTGAAGCGAAATCCCAATACTCCCTTTTCTTCCCAATACAAATTCTTCAACAAAAACTGTCGTATCCCTACATTTTTGATGTATTTGGACAACTGTTCATCTGCGTCATTTCTAGAGCTTATATTTTTAATATTCAATGCATTGAGTCCGTTTATTATATCTTGATGATGGGGCGGATAAAATTTGGGAGCAATATCGGCCACAATTAGCTTTTTTGTTAATTGGGGATAGCGGCAGGCAAACAGCATGGCCGTTTTTCCTCCCATGGAATGGCCAAGTATAATGGCCTCTCCCAAATGATGGTAGTCCATGTATTGTTTTACATCCTCTGCCAGTAAATCATAGTTAAACTCTGCGGAATGAAAACTTTTTCCATGGTTGCGCAAATCTAGAAGGTGCACTTCAAAGCCCTCTTCGGCATATTTGGACCCCATGGATTTCCAATTGTCGGACATGCCCAAAAAACCATGTAGGATAATAATAGGTTGTCCTTCTCCTAAAATATTGGAATGCAATACCGGCATTACTTTAATTTGTTTAGGTACATATTAATTACATTTTCCAGGCCTAGATACAGGGATTCGCATATCAGGGCATGCCCAATGGAAACTTCCAACAGATTAGGTACGTTTTCTTTAAAATATTTTATATTGTCAAGGCTTAGGTCATGTCCTGCATTTATGCCCAAGCCCAATTCATGGGCTGCTTTTGCAGCTTCGGTAAAGGCTAAAACCCCTTTCTTGTTTCCTTTAGCATATTCGTTGGCATAGCTTTCGGTATATAGTTCAATGCGGTCGGTACCTGTCAATGCGGCACCTTGGACCATTTCAATATTAGCGTCCACAAAAATAGAAGTTCTGATCCCGTGGCTTTTAAATGTTGATATCACTTCTTTTAGAAAGTTCCTGTTTTTTACAGTGTCCCATCCGGCGTTCGACGTAATAGCGTCAACGGCATCGGGGACTAGGGTGACTTGTGTGGGTTTTACTTCCAAAACCAAATCCATAAATGATTGTACGGGATTTCCTTCTATGTTAAATTCGGTGCGAACCAATTTCTTTAGGTCCCGTGCATCCTGGTATTTTATATGTCTTTCATCGGGTCTCGGATGTATTGTTATGCCTTGTGCCCCAAAATCTTCAATATCTTTGGCTACTTTTAACAGGTCGGGCACGTTTCCACCACGAGAATTTCTTAATGTTGCAATTTTATTTACATTAACGCTAAGCTTTGTCATAGGATTTTGGTATGTTTAAAAAGCAAAAATACAAATTAGGCATACCTTTTGCTGGTTTATTATTAAGAATTCGTTTTCCAAGCTCGGTCAGCTCCATGAAGGAAAATTATAGGCAACTAGGTTTAGGTGGCTTTTAAGACCTATTGGATGGGATTGGTTTTGGAGTATTGCTAATTTATCGGGATTGTTTTTTAACAGCTCGCAAAAGCTGAGTCATTTGGAAATAATACTTGAGTAGATTCGGGTTCTTAGAAATTTTTATTAGTATTTTGCGTTATAATATGAAGTTATGAACATTCAAAACAACATAATTGCCACATTGCCGATTTTTAAAGTGGGTGATTCCTTGAAGAAAGTGATCAAGTTCTTTAATGAATCGACCTATTCCCATGTTGCAGTAACCGAAGAGAATGTTTTTATTGGAGTTTTGGATGAAAATGATCTCGATAATTATGAGAAGGATAAGAAGATAGAAGATTATCGATATAACTTGGAAACCTTTTTTGTTCGAAAGGAAACTTCTTGGCTGGATGTCTTGGAGGTATTTTCGAAGAACGAGGCGAACCTTTTGCCTGTCTTGGATGATAATGGCCTTGTTTTAGGATATTATGACCTGATAGATATTGTTGATGAGTTTATAGATACGCCATTTTTTACAGAGCCTGGTGGGATCCTGGTTTTGGCAAAGGGTATAAAGGATTACTCCTTTAGCGAAATTGCCCAAATAGTGGAAAGTAACAATGTTAAATTGATTGGCGGGTTTATTACGGATATTCGAAATGACGTTATTCAGATCACCATTAAAATTGGGACTACACATTTAAATGAAATTATACAGTCTTTTAGAAGGTATAACTACACTATACTCTACGGTAATAACGACGATCAATTTATTGAGGATTTAAAACAGAGGTCTGATTATTTGGATAAATATCTAAATGTTTAACTCTTATGAAATGAGCCAGCTTGCAGAAGGGCAATACCTCCCGATAAATTTTGGGGTTTATGTTTACTGGCATTGGCGAATTACATCTGACAAATAATAAAAGATAAATTTAAACAGATGAAAGTTGCCATTTACGGACTTACCTGCCAGAATAACGTTTTGGATTGCATTGTGGAGTTGTTGGACGAACTTCATAATGAAAATGCTGAGATCTACTTTGAAAAAGAGTTTTACAACTTAATTATGGCCAAACGTAATGTGGGTGAATTTCCCATATTTACGGACTCTAAAGGCCTTGATGCCAGTTTCGATATGTTTGTGAGTTTTGGTGGCGATGGCACCATTTTACGCGCTACAACCTATGTTCGTGACCTAGGAATACCTATTGTAGGTGTAAACACAGGTAGACTGGGATTTTTATCCACATTTAGAAAAGAAGATGTACGCAAGGTGGTAAAGGAATTCGTTTCGGGAGCATATACCATTGTGGAGCGCAGTCTAGTGGAGGTAAGTGCGCAATCCGATATTCCCGAATTTAAGACATTAAATTTCGCTTTGAATGAGATAACCGTGAGCAGGAAAGATACCACTTCCATGATTACGGTAGAAACGCATTTGAACGATGAATATCTAACATCCTATTGGGCAGATGGATTGATAGTGGCAACGCCCACAGGTTCTACCGGGTATTCACTTAGCTGTGGTGGCCCTGTAATTGCCCCTACGGCCAAATCCTTAATACTTACTCCTATTGCACCACATAACCTAAATGCAAGACCTTTGGTGATTTCGGATGATACCGTTATAAGGCTCAAGGTTTCCGGGAGGGAAGAAAGTCATTTGGTGTCTTTGGACTCCAGGATAGCTACCGTAGTCAGTGGCAAGGAGATTTTTATCAAAAAAGCACCATTTACCATTAAGATGATCGAATATACCTCCGAAAGTTTTCTAAAAACACTACGAAATAAATTATTGTGGGGCGAAGACAAGCGTAATTGATTGTTTTTGGGCGACAATAAAAAGGAACAAAATCTGTTTATCAAGTGAGAACATGAATGTAATAATTTACTGGTCTAAACTACTGAAATTGTTATATTTGCAAACTTTTATAAATAATGAGGTTATTTTTTGCGGCAATTCTTCTTTTCATTTTTAATGAAATAAAGGGACAAACATACGAGATTGGCCTATTTGCAGGTGGTGCCAATAATATTGGGGATGTTGGAAGGTCTAATTTTATTTTACCTTCAGGTCCTGCTTTTGGTGGTCTGTTTAAATGGAACAAGAGTAAACGCTATGCTTGGCGGGCCAGTATTATTTATGGAGAATTTACAGCGGATGATTCCAAATCGGACATACCGTCCCGACAACAACGGAATTTTATTATGGACAATAGTGTTCTGGAGGCGTCCGCAGGTTTGGAGTTTAATTTTGTAGAGTATAATTTGCACCGGTTGGGGCCGGCATTTACACCTTATCTATATACGGGTGTTACCTATTTTAGATATGGATACCATTATTTTGATGCAGCGCAATTGCAGGATATTGGACAGAAAGATGGCTCTTTTGCGGTGCCAATGACAGTTGGAGCCAAATTAAGGATTAGTCAGTTTTTTATTGTCGGAGCAGAAATAGGGGCCAGATATACCTTTACGGATAATTTGGATGCCAGTAACCCGGAAGGTTCCAATTATGAAGAATTTAGATTTGGAAATATTTTTAGTGATGATTGGTATGTGTTTTCCGGGGTTACGCTAACGTATACCTTTGGGAGAAAACCTTGTCAGGATTGCTTTCAGTAGTGTTAAAAATAATAGTTTGGAAGAATTAAAGATCAAATCATTGCCAAGACACTTAGCCATAATTATGGATGGTAATGGGAGATGGGCAAAAGAAAAAGGAAAATTAAGGGTTTTTGGCCATGAACAAGGGGTGAAGACCGTTAGGAGAACAGTGGAGGACTGTGCCAGAATTGGATTGGAGTTTCTTACTTTGTACACTTTTTCTACCGAGAATTGGAACAGACCCAAATTGGAAGTGGATACTTTAATGAGGTTATTGGTCTCTTCCCTTAAAAAGGAATTGAAAACCTTGAACAATAATAATATTAAGTTAAATACTATTGGCAATATAGCTTCCTTGCCAAATAGTGCGCACAAGGAATTGTTGGATGTAATGGAGAAAACAAGTGCCAATACCGGTATGACTCTGACGCTTGCCCTGAGTTATGGGTCTCGGGAAGAGATAAAAAATGCCGTACAACAGATATGTGTCAAAGTTAAAAATAATATAATTTCTCCCGAAAATATTGACGAAACCATTATTAATAACCATCTTTACACGCAAAATTTACCAGACGTAGACTTATTGATCCGTACCAGTGGAGAGCATAGGATCAGTAATTTCTTACTATGGCAAATTGCATATGCGGAACTATATTTTATTGATGTATTTTGGCCGGATTTTTCGGAACAGCATTTATTGGAAGCCATTAAAAATTACCAGAACAGAGAACGAAGATTTGGAAAAACTAGCGAACAACTCACCTAGCGACATGAATAGGTTCATGTCCCTTGAACTTTTTATTACACTTTTATTATTAATTTTTACTACAGCTATCTCTGCACAGGATACTTCCTATGAAGATGGTAAACGGTATATTCTTGGGGGATTGGAAGTTACTGGATTACAAAGTTACAACGAACAGACTGTAAAGACCTACACGGGTTTAAGGATAGGGCAGCCCATTACCGTTCCAGGGGATGAGATAAGCGCTGTCATCAATAAACTATGGGGCTTGGAGCTGTTTACGGATATAAGCTTCTACATCACCAATATTGAAGGTGAGAATGTATTTCTTGAATTAAATATTATAGAACGGCCAACACTTTCCAATGTAACCGTTTATGGGGTTAAGAAAAGAAAGGTAGATGAAATCTTAAAGGATACCGATCTGAAAAAAGGGAAGAAGATAACCGAGAGTTTGATCGCCAATTCCAAGAATTATATCCAGAACAAATACAAAAAGAAAGGATACCTTAATGCCAAGGTTACCATTGCCACTACAAAGGATACTACAGATGCCAATACACAGGCAATGGTCATAAATGTGAAGCAGGGCGATAAGGTTAAGATCAACGATATTGTTTTTGAGGGTAACGAGCAGTTATCAGACAAACAACTTAGTAAGGCCTTGAAAAAGACCAAGCAAAGGAAATTTTACCGCTTTTGGAAGAAATCCAAATATATACAGGAGGATTACAAAAATGATTTGGTTTCCCTAGTGGACAAATATGCCGAAAAAGGTTTTAGGGATGCCCGTATTATTTCGGATACCTTTGTAAAGGTTTCTGATGATCTCATCGATTTGAAGATCAAGGTAGAGGAAGGGAACAAGTATTATTTTGGGGATATAGATTTCGTTGGAAACACTGTTTATTCGGATCGTCAATTAGCTCAAATGCTTGGAATTAAAAAGGGGGATACCTATAATGGGGTGTTGTTGCGGAAACGAATCGCGGATGACACAAAACCGGATGCCGAGGACCTTACCAACATGTACCAAAATTTCGGTTATCTTTTTTCCAGTATAAACCCTGTGGAGATTTCTGCGGAGAATGATACCATCAATTTTGAAATTAGAATTATTGAAGGTAAAGAGACTTTTCTAGATCATGTTACCGTAATTGGTAATGACAAGACCAATGACCACGTTATTTTTAGGGAGTTGCGCACAAGACCTGGTCAGCGATATAATAAATCGGACATTATTAGAAGTATCAGGGAACTGGGACAATTGGGATTCTTTGATGCTGAACAGATAAAGCCGGATATACAAAATCCTGATCCAAATGCAGGAACAGTGGATATTGCCTATAACTTGGTGGAAGCTGGCTCTAGCCAGATCGAGCTACAGGGTGGTTATGGTGGTGGTGGTTTCATTGGAACCTTGGGACTGTCTTTTAGTAACTTCTCCATGAAGAATTTATTTAAGGGGGAGGCTTATAAGCCGGTACCTATGGGAGATGGACAAACCTTTGCCCTGCGTTTGCAGGCCAGTAGGACCTATAGGGTATATAGCTTAAATTTCTCCGAGCCATGGTTGGGAGGTAAGAAACCGGTAAGGTTCAATATGTCCCTTTCCAGAACCCAACAGTTCTATTACAACCCCTATGTAAGTAGTAAACCGGATAAGAGCAAGCAATTTTCCATTACTGGAATTACGGCCGGTTTGGCAAAAAGGGTACAATGGCCAGATGATTACTTTACCATTTCCCACTCTTTGGGATATCAATTATATAATTTCCAGGATTATAATTTAGGACTTTTCAATTTCGGGAATGGAAAATCCAACTCAATAGCATATACCCTCGGAATCTCAAGGGATGCTACCGGTGGTGGTCGTATTTATCCAAGATCGGGATCCAATTTTGCCATTACGGCCAAGTTTACCCCTCCTTTTTCGTTGTTCAATAATATAGACTATAAGCAACTCAATGAAGATCAGGAGGTAGCCATTGAGGAGTTGGATAGTGACGAAATAGAGCGCATAGATCAAGAACGCTTTAGGTGGTTGGAATTCTATAAGGTTAACTTTAAGGGAGATTGGTATACTACCTTGGTAGATAAATTGGTTTTGAGGACCAATGCCGAATTCGGATTTTTGGGAAGTTATAACGAAGATGTAGGAAAGGTTCCTTTTGAAAGATTTTATGTTGGGGGCGACGGTATGGGCTCCTACACTTTGGACGGTAGGGATGTTATTTCCTTAAGGGGTTATGAGAATCAATCCTTAACACCTTATAGTACGGATCCATTAAGTGGAGGACAAGTACAGGATGGTGGAGTTGTGTATAATAAATATTCCTTGGAACTTAGATATCCCTTGACCTTAAAACCGTCTGCTTCCATTTATGGGCAGGTATTTTTAGAAGCAGGAAATGCCTTCAACAATTTTCAAGACTTTAATCCGTTTGAGTTAAAAAGATCTGCCGGAGTGGGGTTACGTATTTTTATGCCAGCATTTGGATTATTGGGAATTGATTTTGGATATGGATTTGATCAAGATTATAACCCCAATTCATCAGGACCTAGCGGTTGGCAAACCCACTTCATCATTGGACAACAGTTTTAATATATAGAAATTTGCAATTGTTTTATATGTTAAATGGTTCATTCTAAAATATTTAGTTATTTTGGCACGATATTTTCTATAGTATAAAAAGAAGATAGCATGGGAATTAAATCAAAAGTACTTTTGTTTCTAGTTGCAACTATGTTTGTAGCTACTATTTCGGCACAAAGGTCCATTAGGATAGGTTATGTGGATATGGAATATATCCTGGAGAATGTAGAGGAGTACAGGGAGGCCAATGAGCAATTGGCGGCCAAAGTCCAGAAATGGAAATTGGAGCTGGATAAGGAGAAGGGGATTATTGATCAGATGAAGAAGGATTTAATGGCAGAGAAAGTGCTGTTAACGGAGGAATTGATTTCCGAGAGGCAGGAAGAAATCCAAATCTTGGAAAAGGAGATGTTCGATTATCAACAAGACAGGTTTGGCCCAGAAGGAGATCTAGTGCTTCAGAAAAGAAGATTGATACAGCCAATTCAAGATCAGGTTTTCAATGAGGTGCAGAAAATTGGTGCAAATAAAAAATATGATTTTATTTTTGATAAATCGGCAGATGTTGTAATGTTGTATTCCGAGAAAAGACACGATATTAGCGATCTTGTTTTGAGGGGGATTTCGAGGACTAGAAAAATAAGCGCACCTAAGAATAGGCAAAATGCCAGAAGTAGTTTCGAAGATATAGAGGATGAGGAAACGGAAGAAACAATTAGCGATGCTATTTTAGAACGTCAGGAGAGGGCAAAGCAGGCGGAAGAGGCAAGGACCAAGACGGCAGAAGAAAACCGGGCAGAACAGCTCAAGATTCGAGAAGAACGTAAAAAGGCTTATGAAGAAAGAAGGAAAAAATTATTAGAAGAACGTGAGGCCAAAAGAAAGCAGGAGTTAGAGGAGAGAAGCGGCAAGAATGACTCAGAAGAAGATAGTTCAAAGGACAATCAATAATATTAAATTAAGCTTAAACCAAATTACATTTATATAACTAAATCTTTAAATTAACACTCAAACATTAATTAAAATCATGAAACAAATTAAAAAAATAGCAGTAGCCATAGTTTTGTTCGTAGCAGCTACTAGTTTTGTTAATGCACAGGCAAAAATTGCACATATAGATGTACAAAAATTGTTGTCTGAAATGCCGGAGATGAAGGCCGCAGAAGCGGAACTTAAGAAATTACAGGAAACGTATAGGGCGGATATTGAAAGTTCCATGACCGAACTTCAAAATAAATATACCCAATATAAAAATGAGTCATCTTCAAAGTCTGAAGAGGAAAATCAGAAAAGAGCTTTGGAATTACAAGGTTTCGAAAAAAATATTGGTGAGGCACAACAGACTGCCCAACAAGAATTACAAAAGAAACAAGGTGAACTTTTAGGTCCTATCACCGAAAAGGCCAAAAAAGCTATCGAGTCTGTGGCGGCTGCCCAAGGAATTGACTACGTAATGGATGCAACCCAAGGTAGTGGCCTTATCGTAGCCAAAGGGAAGGATATTTTGCCAGAGGTTAAGAAGCAATTAGGTTTCTAATCCAACAATAAAATGTTTTAAAAAGCCATGCAAACGCATGGCTTTTTTCATTATGTCCTTGTCCCGTCCTAAAATAAGTTGACACAAAATCGACTTATTTATGCTCACAACCAAACTACACTAACCAACATAATTATATAGACGACAAAAAGAATGAAACATTTTCTCATAATGGTTTGTATATAAGTGTTGCATTGTTCTTCCCAATAAGTGCCTAAAAGTTTTTGTGTTTAAAGGCTATATTCTAGTTGGGTTTATGCTAAGTTTTAAAAAGATCGGTGGTTTATAGTAACTCTTCTACTTTGGCCCATCAAAAAAATTGAATGCTTGACCATCTAATTAAATAAATGTTGTTTTTAAGATGGGACGCTGTCCTCCTTGCTACTTGTTAGCTTAATGTTTTTGAGTTCGAGCAAAACAGCCTGTAAGGCTTTGGCAGTATCCTTTTCCTGGGAAGTAACGGAACTCCCATTATAAAATAGAAGTCTAAGTATACGTCTTAATTTTCCAAGAATTCTAGAAAGCAAATTATTCCTCTTCCACCTGTCCATATGTTCTGATTAAAATGCTATTGAATAATTCTATAGCACACAAAGTTGAAAAGTGAACAAGAAAAGATTACTACATTATTTTGCAATAACATTGCATATATCACATTTATTTAGATTTCAATTTTTTTTAATACCTGAAGTTGGGCCTTTAGAAAATTGCAATACCCTTCAAATTCTGAATCTGAAATATCGTTGTGTTCATAGTTCAAAAAAAGTGGTGTTTCGGTTAAATTGTTGTATATTACAGGAAACTCCCTTTGAAAGGAAAGGGTTAGGTCAAAAATCTCCTTATTAAACTGATTTTCGATTTTTTTACTCCTCATGGCCTTATATCATTATTATACATTATAAGTTAAGTATATATTTCTGTAGTTTTTTACATGATTTTGAGAAAGAATTGTATAAATCCCACTTCCATGCTTTCGGTCATCGGTTAATTTAACTATCACTAATTCAATGTCTCATGCTTATTTACGTGAAATACATGGTTAGTTTGCGCTGTAAAATGGTAGTAAAGCAGGAGCTGCAAAAGCTGGGCTTAAATTATGTCAACGTAGACCTTGGAACAATAGAAATCTTGGAAAATATCACAGATTTCCAAAAAGGACAACTACGTACCAACCTTAAAAGGTTTGGACTCGAATTGTTGGACGACAAGCGGAAAATTATGATTGAAAAAATCAAGGCCGTAATTATAGAAATGGTCCATTATTCCGATGAATTGCCTAAAGTTAACTATTCTGACTACATCAGTGAGAAACTCGGTTATGACTATACGTATTTGGCCAATGTATTTTGCGAAGTAAAGGGTATAACTATTCAGCACTTCATCATTCTAAATAAAATAGAAAGGGTAAAGGAACTGCTGCTTTATGACGAGTTGAGTTTAAAGGAAATATCGTATCAGTTACATTATAGTAGCGTTGCACATTTATCCCATCAGTTTAAAAAAATTACTGGGCTTACGCCATCGTATTATAAAAAATTGAAGGAGAAACGCTTTGGGAATTTAGAAGATTTATAGTCCATTGTTAAAATGTCCCATCAAAAGTCTTGTTATAAAACTATAGGGTTTTTTTTAACCTCCAAATATCGATAATGTGAGAATATTATAACTATTTGCCCTTCATATGTAATGCAATATCGAAAATAAATCCTCACCTTGAAAATCAGATTTACTAAAACAAATAAATATTGTAAAGTACCCAAATCTATAAATAAATGCCTGTGGAAAATACGGAAGTTGAAAAATCAAAAATTTTTATTATTGTAGAAATCATTGAATATGTTCCCAATGCAGTGGTTATAAAAACCATCATAAAAAAAACAACTGGTAACGTTAGTGCCGTTTCCTTTGATTCAGGCGAAAACCTATCGGAAAAAATGTCGCCATTCGATACGTTTATCCAAATTATTGAAGGGCGTGCCGAAATCCTAATCGACGGCCATTCACAGACTTTGGAAACAGGCCAGTCCATTATCATCCCGGCCAATACCAAAAATACCATCAATGCCAAGGAACGCTTCAAAATGATTTCGACCATTATTAAAAGTGGCTATGAATAGAAGATATCCTATAGTCTTGTAATAAAGTCATAAAATACAGCTGTAATTATTATGCCGCCCTATGTTAAAAGGCTTTGGTGCGGGGTACCATATTATTCCTTCCTCACTTTAATACGTTTGCATCTATTAGAATTTAAGAAACAACCCTGACAGGAGACTACGGTTCAAAAAGGCCTTTATTGCTCTTATGGCCAAAGAGAGTAATGGCAAACTGGACGATTATGCTGAAGAAACATCCTTAAAAAAAATAATATAAATATTATTGGCCTCATAACTTAAGCTTAAAGAATTTAGGCATTAGATGACGTTTAAAACGAAACAAATAATACTCATTCATAAACAAAAATTCATGAACAAATTACCAAAAATTGCGATACCAGGGGTAATCATACTTATTGTACTGGTTGTTTTAATAATAAAATCCGCCGTAACGATCGATTCTGGGCAAGCCGGCGTGTTGTATAAAACTTTTAGTGGAGGTGTTGTAACAGACGAACCGCCCTTAGGGGAAGGTTTTCATATCGTGGCACCTTGGAACAAGGTTTTTATATATGAGGTTAGACAACAGGAAGTATTTGAAAAAATGCAGGTGCTTTCTTCCAACGGATTAGAAATTAAATTGGACGCCTCTGCTTGGTTTGAGCCTAAGCGGGAATTTTTAGGAAAGCTTCACCAAGAAAAAGGGTCGGAATACATTCAAAGGGTGCTTTTGCCTACGATTAGATCGGCGGCAAGAAGCGTTGTGGGGCGTTATACTCCAGAGCAATTGTATTCCAGTAAGCGCGATGCTATACAGGCCGAGATTTATGAAGAAACCAAAAAAATAGTTGACGGACAGTACATTCAGCTAAATGAGATATTGGTAAGGGATGTCACTTTGCCAGGCACCATCAAAGAAGCTATAGAACGTAAACTAAAGCAAGAGCAGGAGTCATTGGAATACCAGTTTCGATTGGTTACGGCTAAAAAGGAAGCTGAAAAGGTGACCATTGAAGCACAAGGAAAGGCTGATGCGAATAGAATTCTAAGTGCTTCTTTGACAGATAAGATATTGCAGGACAAGGGAATCGACGCAACATTGGAATTAGCTCAGTCATCAAACTCAAAGGTAGTCATCATTGGTAGTGGCGATTCTGGATTACCGTTGATATTGGGCAATAATTAATTATTGTTTTTGTATGATGGAATAAAAAGTATAGAAGAAAAAAACTTTAAATGAGCAGGAACTTAAAACTAATTTGGATGTTCCTGCCTAATTGTATAATTAATAAAAAATAAAAATATGTTCAAAATTCAATTAAACACTGATAAAAATATATCGGGAGACGAAAGGCTTGAAAGTTATTTGAGTTCGGTAATAGAAGATGAGCTCTCTCTTTTTAGTGATGATATAACGAGGGTCGAAATTCATCTGGCAGATGAAAATAGTCATAAAAAAGGAGAGGACGACAAGCGGTGTATGCTTGAAGCCAGGCTCAAAAATAGGCAGCCTATTGCCGTTACTAGCCATGCAAACTCTGTGGAGAAAGCTGTGAACGACGCTCTAGACAAATTAAAGACTTCAATGGAAACAATATATGGCCGGTCAAAGGATCACCCTAACACTTAATTGGGGAAAGTTCTGAAAGTAATCCTTTCGAACTGCAATAGATTACAATAGACAAACAAAATAAAAGATTCCTGATAGGTATAGAAATCATTACTGTGATTCGGTTTGTCAGCACAGGATATTAAGCTAATCCCATAAGAGGAAAAAATAAAGGAGCAAAACTTGTAGGCCTTAACTTTCAATCAACACTAAACGTTTTAATCAATGAATACTACAGATTATAGAAAAGAACTTTCCGATCAGGAACATGACTTACTTCTGAAATTTCCAGCCTATATCTCATTATTGGCGGCCAATGCGGATGGCGCACTCGATAAGGATGAATTATTAGTCGCCAATGAATTGGCAGGAATTAAAAACTTTTCATGTCATCTTTTGCTGGAAGACTTTTATAAGGAAGTGACCCTTAATTTTGAGACTACTTTAGTTGATCTCGATAAATCGCTGCCCATTGGAAAAGACGGCAGATTTGCCGCTATCACAGCTGAACTTGCTGATATCGAAAAGATTATGCTTAAGTTGGGTGATGAATACACAAGCATCATGCATAAAAGTATGAGGTCATTTAAGGATCATGTGTCTCATGCACACCATAATGTGCTGGTCGATTTGATATTTCCAATTCCAATTAAAGGGTTGAGCTATTAACATGGAGAAGGTTGCTTCGGGAGATGATGTTTATAAATCCAACTGGACCGCTTGCCAAAACGGGTAAAGCAAATTAAATGAAGTAATGTTAGAAATTAGACCACTTAATAATTTATCAGTTCATTTGGATCACCTTATCAAAGGGCGTTTATGGCTTAAGGTAATTATTGGATTGATTTTAGGAGCTGGACTTGGAATTCTTATTAATCCATCAGCTGGGCTTGTGCCGGAGAATTTTAGCCTGTCCCTTGCCAATTGGCTCGACTTACCAGGTCAAATATTTATGAGATTGGTTCAAATGATCATGATCCCATTGATATTTGCATCCATTATTTCAGGAATCGTAAGTAACACCTCCGAGAACCTTAAAACCTTCGGATTACGGCTATTGTTATATTTCGTATTTACAACTGCCGTTGCAATCATTATTGGGCTGGCCATAACGCTCATCATGAAACCAGGCCAATATATTTTTGATATGGGGGGATTTCCGAATAGTGGGGCAGAACAAATAAAACCTGATGCACCCAATAATCTCCTTGAGAACATTCCAAATGCAATTTCCAACCTTATCCCTAATAACCCATTGGAGTCAATTTTGACAGGGGAGATGTTAGGGGTTGTAATATTTACATTAATAATCGGGGTCGCAGTAACCCAACTTAATAAGGACACTGCAAGGCCTGTTATTCGTTTTATAGAGGCCATTCAGAAAATCTGCATGATTGTGGTCTCATGGGCTATGAGACTCGTTCCGTATGCGGTATTTGGCCTAATGGCGGCCTTGTTATCCAGAATCGGCCTTGAAATATTTCTGGGTCTGGGCTTTTACATGGGCGTCGTTATTCTAGGTTTGATTCTGTTAATGGTTTTTTATTTAATACTTGTGTTCGCTGTGGCACAAAAGAACCCCTTTAAATTTTTTAACCTTATTCGCGAACCCCAACTACTTGCTTTTTCAACTGCCAGCTCTGCAGCGGTTATGCCTGTATCCATGAAAACGGCCGACGAAAAATTAGGGGTATCCTCGAACATTAGTGATTTTGTTATTCCCATAGGGGCCACAATCAATATGGACGGGACCGCTTTATTTCAATGTGTGACCACATTGTTTATGGCTCAGGCATATGGTATAGAATTGTCGATAATTAATTTGGTATTGATCACAGCAACGGTTGTTGCAGCCTCTATTGGAACACCCGCAATTCCTGGAGGAGGGGTCATTATTCTTGCTTCGGTACTACAAAGTACGGGAATTCCAATAGATGGTTTGATCGTTATTATTGGTATGGATCGTATTCTAGGAATGTTTAGGACAGCTGTTAATGTGACCGGAGACCTTACCGCATGTGTAATTTTTAATAAATATTACGGCAAGAAATTAAATGATAAGACCATTACCAACAAGCAATAAACACCAATGAACCGGTCGTTTGTCAAAAGTGAAAACTATAATATATCCAAGTGAAAAAATGATTGAAATCTATTATAAGAATGGTAATATAAATAAATATACAACTATTGATGAAATAGAATATGTGCCAAACAATATATTTAGCATTCGGTTTATTGATTTCACTAATTTAGATTTAAAAACAATAGCCGAAAAATTTAATCTTGAATTATCTTCCTTTGGTAAGGGAGAGGATATTGAAATTAGTTCACATTATATTGATTCTGCAGACCAGCTATCCTTAAACTTTACGATTCCAAGTTATGCTCCCAATACTATTTTTGAGGAAAGGGATATTTATATCTTGATTAAAAATGATATTGTATTTACATTTCTTTCGTCGGAAATTGAAGCTAATTTAAATCAATTGACGCATTTTATTTATGATATTGAGAATACGAAATTTGAAACCTACTCTGAGCTTTTCCTATTTCAAATTGGGGTAATCTCGGACTATTATGCAGATATTGTCGAATTGATTTCAAAGAAAATAAAAGACCTTTTCCAAGAGACGCTAAAATCCAAAAAATTCAAGGAAAAGGACTTGGATTATATTGCGGAATTAAGGTATAACAATTTACTTATTAGAGAATCTCTTTCGGAGTTTCAAAGGATTCTTCTGCTGTTGAACAAGAGCGATAAAAACAAAGATAATACATCATCTAAGGTTCGGGAAGAAATAGACGACCTTGCCGTAATAGAAGATTATTTGCAATATAATTTTAGTAGGTTGGATGACCTTAATGGGAATATTAATAGTAAGATAGAACTGGAACAGAATCATATTTTTAAAATCCTGACTATCATAACTGTTTGTATTTCGTTGCCTACTTTAATAGTGGGGGTTTATGGAATGAATTTTAAGAATATGCCAGAATTAAATTGGGTCTTTGGTTACCAATTTGTCGTTATAGTATTGATAGTAAGTTTTATCATCCCTTTAATCTATTTTAAAATAAAGAAATGGTTTTAAGAAATTATTAAAACGGGTATAAGTTCCTTAAAACTAACAATACATACAGATCAAAGGTCGGTTAATTCATAGATTAAATAAAAACCTACGACCACATCTCTTTGCAATACTCCATATAAGGAGGTTTATTGCTCCTCCGTTGCTATCTTTAGGGTCTCTAAATAGGCTACCAAATCCACTAAGTCCGTCTCCGGCATTATATTGGCCAAGCCTTGTGTCATTAATGATTGTTCCAAAGCCTTCTGTTCGGTTATATCCTCTAATTCCACAGTCTTTTGGGTGCCTCCCATCATCTTTATGGTTATCTCATCCTCTGTCCTGCTTAAGATGTATCCTGTATAGGTTTTCCCATCTTTCATTTTAAAAGAGTAACCTTCAAAACCAAAATTGATCCCGGCACTGGGATATATAATATTGGAGTATAAAAATTGCTTCGAAAGTTTATTGCCTATATCCGACAATTCCGGTCCAAATTCAATTCCTGTACCTGCAGCCAAATGACAGGAACTGCAATAGGTGCCGTAAACTTCCTTCCCGTGGGCGGCATTGCCCGTAAGTTCTACCAATTTGGAAATGTCCAGCGATCCATCGCCTTGCGCGGTTAGGAATTTTGGGGCATTGGTTCTTATCTCATTGTTCCAACTGGTCATGAGTTTTAATACAGTAGTTGTTTTATATTCTTCCGCCAATCTGTCCTCCTTAAGCATTTGGTATAATTCTTCCTGTCCGGATCCCGTATTACCAAGTGTTTCTATCATTTTTCTGGTAAGTGCATGGCCCAATTCCTGGGAGGTTATGTTCTCCTTTAAAAGTGCAATGGCAGTTGGATTGGATATTCCGCTTAATCTTTCCAATACAGCCATCTTCGAAGATTCCGGTGCCTGGGAATGAAGGAAGGTGTCGATCAATGTGGCTCCCTCATTATCGAGCAAAAGGTTGGCGGCTTCCTTGCCAATATCGGAGTTGGACCCATTGGCCAATACTCGAAACAGGGCCTCGTTCTGGTTCTTTAACTCCAAGTTTTTGATTGCCAAGATCCATTCCGGTGTTCCTTCAATTTTGGGAAGTACTTCTTTGACCATTTTAATATTTTTGGGTGAACTATACACAAATTTGGAATCCATTTGCCCTATAGCGTATGCCTGAATTTGGTTTTTAAGGGGGTGGTTCCAAGTAAGCATGTCCATTAGGTAGTTGTCTTTGCCGGGATGATCCTTAAAATCGAGGGCCCTAAAATAGGAAGCCAATTTGGTAGATGGAACAGTTTGGTCTTTGATAAGGGAAACCAACATAGGAACTGATTCTTTGGCCCGAATGCGCCAGACTATTTCTTTTCCGGCTTCACTTTGCCAGTTTTCCCCAACCTTGTTTCTCCATGCCTTGAAATACAGCTCAGGGAATTTATCCGCGCCTATACCCAAGGCTTCCAAATACCATCTATCGCCAGCAGTATGTTGAGTGGCCAAATCGGCCCATTGTTCGGCTGCTGCCTCAGTGCCTAGAAACCTTAGTGCAATGGCTGCTTCCCTACGGACTTGTGGCGATTTATCGTTTGCTAAAAGGGATAAGTATTTCTCCAGATTTTCTGTGCCTTTAAATCTTGCCATTCGGATGCCCTGCATTCTAAATTTGGGGTCCTCATCCTGTAATGCCATTTCTATATAGGCGTTGCTTTTTGTAGGGATATACGATCCAATCCATAAGGCCCGGGCTTTGGCTATACCTCCTTTGGCCATTAATTCCTTTAATAGGGGTTGGGCTGCTTCGCCCATTGAATTCAATTTTTGCCACGATTGATAAAAGATGTCCATGTTTCCGGAAAGTAGTCCTTTAACGGCACCATTTTCAGTCTTGGGGTCTATAGCAACTGAACTATATTCCGGGAAAGTGGACAATCGGTAAATTCTTCCCCGTGCAATGTCTTCTGCTTTGTGCCCGCCAACGCCGCCATCATACCAATCCGAAATAAAAAGGGAGCCGTCAGGTGCAATGGTAACATCGTCCGGTCTAAACCAATCATCTTTACTTTTTACCAGATTTTCAATTTTTGCTGTATAACCCGCCTCTGCCTCGCCTATAATATAAGCACGGACTACATTATGGCCGGGTTCTGCATGTATGGGCTGATTTTGAAATTTTTGAGGCAACATTTTGTCCTCATAAAAAAGGATGCCACATGGGGATCCGGATCCTGTCTGTAGCAAATTGGGGACTGTTCCCGGGTCGTTTAAATGCCAATGCCTTTTGGGGATGTCGTTATCCCATCCTGTTCTTCTCTCTCGCCAGTTTGCACCGGATAATAAATCCCGATAGCCATAATTGCCATATTCCATAACATAATTTATCCGTGTCCCCCGATTGCCGTCATCGTCATTATCAGATTGCCATAAACCGCCATAGGAATCAATGGTAATTTCATATGGGTTCCTAAAATTATGCCCTAAAACTTCCAGATTGGTTCCGTCTATATTCATTCTAAAGGCCATCCCTTCCCTGTAAGGCTGGCCATTGGCCACAATTTCTTCGCCGTGCATGTCCATAACGGCTTCGCCATTTTTGTCCAATAATTGCTTTCCATTATTACCGAAGTTGAAATAAAATCGGCCATCGGGACCAAAGACAAAAGCGTGTACCCCGTGGTCGTGGTCTACGCCTTCTATGCCCTGGAAGAGGATTTCTTTGGAATCCGGCACATCATCCCCGTCCTCGTCTGTAAAGATGAAAACGTTGGGGCTTACGGATATTATAACCTTATTTCCCAACACGGTTATGCCCAAGGCAGCATTGATGTCCTCTCCTTGGTAGAAAACCTTGGAAGTGTCGGCTTTGCCATCTCCATTGGTGTCTTCCAGTATTAGGATGCGATCTCCGCTGTCGTCATAGGTATTATCAGGATTGGCGAACAATCTGTAATTCCTAGCCTCACAGACCCATATTCTACCTTTGGCATCTATAGCCATATTGGTAGGATTTGTGACCATAGGTTCGGAAGCAAATAGCCCAAGATTTAATCCCTCCTCTACCTCCATTGAGGACAGGGCATTCTCGGGATTTCTTTTATCCTGTTCTGAAAGCGATAGGAAATCGATATTGACTTTTGGTTTGTCCTTGCAGGAGGCAAGGGAGCCCAAGGCCATAATAATTACTAAAGTTTTGGTGGCAATTTGGTTTTGAAACATATGAACGTTTTTGGTTGTCGTCCCACAATTTACCAAAAAAACCAGCATCATTTTAAAAATAATGATATAGTGTTTCGGCGGGTAATGGCCATAAGTTGACTCCTTAAAATTTACTTTATTAAAGATGTTGCTTTTTGATGTTTGGAATCGGCATAATTGAACTTGACATCAAAATAATGAAAACAATGGAGGAAAAGCAGTATTTTAGTTAGCAGGATAATTTGAGGGAATGCACCTAAAAGTAGCAGGTTTTTTAGCTGGATGATATGGACCGTATTCTTGACTATTAGTTATTTCAAAATTCATAAATTATAATAGCAACTATTAACTTTTGATTTATATGAAAAAATTACTCGGACTTTTTGCAATTTCATTTTTTTGTTTAGCCGTTTATGGTCAGGATAATATGTTGTGTGTTGGAAGTTATTGGACCGAGGATGAGGCAAATATTGTCATGAAAAAATTTTCCTCTGAATGGAACGACTTGGAATCCTGGGAACAAAGGGCTTTAAGAATTAAGAAGGGTATTACAGATGGTATGCAACTGGATAAAATGCCTAAAATAACGGGCAATTTCAATCCCATTGTTAGAAATACCAGGGTTATGGACGGTTATATTGTGGAAAATATTGCTATCGAGAGTTTTCCGGGTTTCTTTGTCACTGGCAACCTGTATAGGCCTATGGAAGAAAAGGGCAAGTATGCGGCCATTCTTAGTCCGCATGGTCATATGAAGGATAAAAGGTATACAGATTACATTCAATGGCGGTGTGCGGCATTGGCTAGAATGGGAGCTGTGGTTTTTGCTTACGATATGGTGGGTTACGCGGAGAGCACCCAAGTAAACCACAAGATGCCAATAGCCTTGCTTTTACAGACTTGGAACAGTAAACGGGTCTTGGAATATTTACTGTCCAGACCAGATGTGGATTCCGAACGAGTAGGGATGACAGGCGCCTCAGGAGGCGGTACCCAAACCTTTGTTTTAACGGCCATAGATGATCGAATAAAAGTAGCTGCACCAGTAGTACAGGTTTCTGCCCACTTTTTTGGAGGATGTGTTTGTGAGAGCGGAATGCCGATACACAAAAGTGCCGATCACCAAACCAATAATGTGGAGATAGCCGCCCTTTGCGCCCCAAGACCTTTATTGTTGGTGTCAGATGGTTCCGACTGGACAAGAAACACCCCAAGAATAGAGTATCCTTACATACAAAAGGTATATGCGCTGTATAATGCGGAACACAAAGTGGAAAATGTTCATCTACCGGCCGAAAGGCATGATTACGGATACAATAAAAGAACGGCACTCTACAATTTCTTTGACCACCATCTTGATCTGAACGCCGGAAATATACCTTATTCTGAGGGCTACAAGGAAGATTTTGTTACTATTTTGCCCCCAGAAGATTTGATGGTTTTTGGCAAGGATAGTCCAAGGCCCAAGAATGCCCTAGAAGGTGATGAGGCCGTTATGGCCTATTTGAATATAAAAGTAGATTAAAATGTATGGAAATGAATAGTAATATAGTGTCTGTGGATTGGCTTAACCAAAATTTGGAAAAGCCCGAAATCATAATTTTGGATGTCCGTTTACGCTATGATCCGACATCTTCCGAATTAGATGACCTTAGGATAAAAGGAGCTCGAATTTTTGACCTGGAAAACGATTTTAGTGATAAAAATAGCCAGTTTCCCAATACACTTCCCAGTCCCGGGCAATTTGAAAATTCCTGTAGAAAATTAGGTATTAATAAATCCAGTATCATAGTGGTCTACGATCATCCTGGTATTTATGTGAGTCCCAGGGTCTGGTGGATGTTTAAAGTTATGGGGCATCGGAATGTTAGAGTTTTGGATGGTGGTTTTCCGGAATGGAAGAAAGCGGGATATATAACGGAAAAAGTAGTTGGAATAAAGTACGAAACAGGCAATTTTAAAGCAGATTTCAATCCTGATATGGTGGTGAACTTTGAGGGGATAAGCGAAAATTTGAAAAGCAGAAAAGCTCTGGTCATAGATGCCCGTTCCTCCGATCGTTTTCATAGCCTTGTTCCAGAACCGAGGAAGGAATTGAGAAGGGGAAATATTCCGAACTCCATTAATATCCCTTATGAAACTGTTCTTAAAGATGGAAAGTTTAAATCCCCAAACGAGTTGAAGGAAGTTTTTCTTGAGTTAGAAACGGAAAGGCGGCCGTTGGTGTTTAGTTGTGGATCTGGCGTTACAGCATGTATTGTTCTAATGGCAAGCGAAATGAGCCTGCAAAACGAAAATAAGGTTTATGATGGTTCATGGACCGAATATGCGCAAGTAGCGGATTAATTTGTCCACATTTGGCAAAAATAATTATTCCAGGGCCTAATAGATCTTTTAAGCTGTAGCACTGGCTAAAGGAATTAAAGGATTTTTGTATTTTGCTCCTAAATTGCTTAATGTAACAACTGTCTTATTATTCCAGAACAACCCAAGATATTTCTGAAGAAGATATTAGGGGCATTTTGGCAAAGTCCCGTGAGCGTTACAAGGTCATAGGTGTTGTCAGAACTGTTCGCGTATTGCACTGCTGCATTATATTTGTTTTGAATAAGAGTGCGTAAATTTATATGGAAGGAGCTAATCTAATTTGACCTTGATCCCTCTCTTTTGACGATTAAAATTTATCCAATAAAAAATGTTTAACAGCGAAAGAACAATTAAGGGATGCAAATGGCAATGGCTGTGGTTAGTGCTGCTTACCATCGTATTTGTTGGGTGTCAGAATAATAACGATAAAAAAATTATAATAGCCACTGCGGCCAATATTGAGTCTGCCATGCTGGCTTTGACAAATGCCTATGCCCACAAAACTGGAGTGAAATTCGAGTTAATTGTTGGGTCATCGGGCAAGTTGACAGCACAGATTATGGAAGGTGCACCTTATGATATTTTTGTTGCCGCAAATATGAAATATCCTGAAGCTGTTTATGCAGGGGGAAAAGCTAAGAATAAGCCTAAAGTCTATGCCAAAGGAAAATTGGTACTATGGTCAATGATTGAAAATACCCCCATTTCAATTGCTGCATTGTCCGATCCCGTTATAGAACACATTGCTTTGGCAAATCCCAAAACTGCCCCGTATGGCGTTGCCGCCCAAGAAGTTTTGCAACACTACGGCCTGAACGAAATCTTAGGGTCTAAATTAGTCTTCGGGGAAAGTATTGGCCAAACAGATCAATTCATTATTTCCCGAGCAGCGCAAATTGGTTTTACGGCCTTATCAACAGTTTTATCCCCAGAAATGAAAGGGAAAGGAAGTTGGATTCTTATAAATCCATCGCTATACTCTAATATTAGTCAAGGTGTGGTACTGGTAAATCGGAAAGAAGAGACTAACCAAGGTTCACAGGGCTTTTATGACTTTCTTTTTTCAGTTGAAGCCAAGGAGATATTAAAAGAATTTGGATATTTGGTAGATGAATAGTTTTCCGGGTCATATTACAGAAGTTAAAACCAATGGAACCATGTCCATTGTAGGTGTTGAGGTAGAAAGTGGTGAGGAATTAATGTCCGTGGTTATAGATAGCCCTGATACTGCCCCTTATTTGAAAAAGGGCAACAAGGTGAATGTCTTGTTTAAGGAAATGGAGGTTGCAGTCACAACCCAAAAGGAATTGGATATTAGTATTGAGAATAGGATTGCTGGAAGCATTAGCAGTATGGAAGAGGGAGTTTTATTGAGTAGATTGGTTTTGGAAACAAAAATGGGGGAGGTCATCGCTATTATAAGTACTAAGAGTTTAAGGCAGATGGGATTGGTTGAAAAGATGAACGTAATGATTATGGTTAAATTGAACGAGATAATACTTGCGCCATAATGGATTGGCAACCTTTAGTGCTTACCTTTAAACTTGCGGTGGTTACTACGGCGATATTGTTTGTGGTTTCTATTCCCATAGCCCGTTGGCTGTCAAGTACCAAATCCAAAATAAGGCCTGTCTTGGAAACCTTGGTGAGTATGCCATTGGTGCTTCCGCCTACCGTTTTGGGTTTTTATATGCTGGTGGTCTTTAGCCCGGAAAATGCCTTTGGAAATTGGTTAAATGAATGGCTGGGGATCAAGCTTATATTTTCGTTTGGGGGTTTGGTAGTGGCATCGGTCATTTATAGCTTGCCGTTTATGGTGCAACCCATTCAGGCAGGACTTTCCTCCTTGCCTTCCACATTAAAAGAAGCTTCCTATACTATGGGGAAATCAAAAATGACAACACTGCTAAAAGTTTTGTTGCCCAATATTAAACCTTCCCTTCTAACAGGCATTGTACTTTCCTTTGCCCATACAGTTGGGGAGTTTGGCGTAGTGCTTATGATTGGGGGGAATATGCCCGGAAAGACCAAAGTGGCCTCTATTGCCATATATGATGAAGTGGAAGCGCTTAATTATGTTGCTGCCAATAGCTATTCATTGATTTTGTTTACAATAACTTTTTTTATTCTGCTACTGGTTTATCTAACCAATGGAGGATATTTTAAACGCTACTCCCAATGATAAGTTTAAACCTAAAAAAGACACTTAAATCTGCGGGAGGAAAAATAGACCTGAATTTGCAATTGACCATCGAAAAGGGGCAATTTGTTACTTTATTTGGGGAATCCGGTGCAGGGAAAACATCTACTTTAAGAATGCTTAGTGGTTTGTTAAGGCCAGATAGTGGAACCATAAAAGTGGGTGAAACAATATGGTTTGACAGTCACAAAAATATTGATCTTAAACCCCAACAGCGCAAAGTGGGATACGTATTTCAGGATTATGCCCTCTTTCCCAACATGAGCGTTCGTCAAAATTTGGAATACGCCCTTCAGAAAAATCAGGATAGAACCATAATAGGGGAGTTGTTGGAATTTGCCGAGCTTGGCGAATTGGAACAAAGAAAACCAGAAACCCTATCCGGGGGGCAAAAACAACGAGTGGCATTGGTCAGGGCATTGGTCCAACGGCCTGAAATATTAATATTGGACGAACCTTTATCGGCCTTGGATTTAAAGATGCGGATAAAGTTACAGGAATATCTTTTGCAGGTTCATAAGAAATATAATCTGACCACTATATTGGTAAGTCATGATATTGGGGAAATAGTTAAACTATCGGATAGAGTCTATGAGCTTCAAAATGGTAGCGTAATCAAAAAAGGTACTACTACCGATTTTTTTGGACTAAACAAGACCAGTGCTAAATTTAGATTCTCGGGAGAGGTGTTAAAGATACAAAGGGAAGATGTTTTATATGTAATTTCCGTACTGATCGGTAACGATATTATCAAGGTGGTTGCGGATCGGACCGAGGCCAATAATTTTAAGATAGGAGATCAGGTTTTAGTAGCTTCAAAAGCCTTTAATCCTATAATTCAAAAAATATAGGCCTGGAATGGCGGGCTAACAAGGTATTTGGGTTTAAAGGGTCAATTCGCTAAACAGGCTCTCCAAATTCTTGTTTTTCCTACTTAATTGTAAGGTTTTTAATTGGTTGTCATGAGCAAAGTCGAACACCACAGGTCGCATATCATTAGAAGTGTTAAAGGTGATCTCATAAACAAACCCACCAATATTTTTAACCAATATTACATAGGGCAATTTATTTAAAAATGCTTCTTCCACCCTAAAATCAAATTCGACCACCAAAACTTGATCTTGTCCGTCTCGCAATTCTGAAAGTTTTTTATCCGCCACTAGTGTTCCTTTATTTATGATCAATACCCTGTCACACACAGCTTCTACCTCTTTCATGATATGTGTAGATAGTAAAATGGTTTTTTCTTTTCCAATTTCCCGGATCAATTTTCTAATTTCCAATAATTGATTGGGGTCTAGGCCTGTAGTGGGCTCGTCAAGGATCAAAACCTCTGGATCGTGCAGAAGGGCCGCGGCCAATCCAACCCTTTGTCTATAGCCTTTGGAAAGTTGCCCTATCTTTTTGTTCGCCTCCGGGCCAAGACCGGTTTGATCTATTACAGTGTTGATCCTGTCTTTATTTACTTTGTAGACATCCGCGTTAAATGCCAGATATTCCTTTACGTACATATCCAAGTACAGCGGGTTGTGTTCGGGTAGGTAACCAATGCTCTTTTGAACATTTTTTTTCTCATCTTGCACATCAAATGAATTTACTTCGGCTTGTCCGTCATCTGCGGTGTAATAAGTGGTCAATATTTTCATCATAGTGGATTTACCTGCGCCATTTGGGCCTAGAAAGCCTACTATTTCCCCTTTTTCTATGGTGAAGGAAACATTGTTCAATGCTTTTTGTTTCCCAAAAGATTTGGTAATGTTTTTAGCTATGATGGACATGCGTTTACTTTTTTTATCAAAAATAATGCAAATTAGTGAAACCTAGTTTTAATTATCTTCTGGATAGAATGTTGACCGCGAATGGCGGATTGTTGGTGTCGATAAAATCATTTGTTCTTCGTAATTCGTAAAAATTGACAGTTAAAGGGTTTTAATCGGAATTTTTTTTGCTTTAAACTGATTTAAATAAAAAAATGTGGGCGTAAATGCTGATATATAAATTTAATTATTAATTTAGCCGGAGTTTTATAAGAAAAATGACAAAGCAATATTTCTGGAACGGTTTTAGTTTTTACTTCTTTTTTAAGGGAGGTATGGGACTGTTCTAGCATATTTTAAAATATATATAGATTAAAGTCCTGTGAAAACCAGGACTTTTTTTTTGGATATAAGTTTCGAAAAGGAAGTGGAGTTACAAAAGAGTTTAGCGGTAAGTCTTTGACAGGCCGGAAGATAATATAAAAAAGGGTGAAATTAAAAATTGCAATACAAGGTATTAAGGGTTCTAACCATCATCAAGTGGCAAAGGATTATTTTGGCGATGATGTTACTTTCGTGGAATGTTCATCCTTCGATATTTTGGTAGACCATTTGCTAAATAAAACAGCGGATAAGGGGGTAATGGCCATAGAGAATTCCATCGCTGGGTCCATTATACCCAACTATGCCCTGGTCTTTCATAAAAACCTGCATATTATAGGCGAACAGTATTTAAATATACATCATAACCTGATGGCTTTAAAAGGTCAGACCATAGATGATATAAAGGAAGTCCGCTCCCATCCCATGGCACTGCTGCAGTGTAATGAATTTTTTAAAAATTATAAACACATTAAACTGGTGGAAGATGTGGATACTGCCGAGACAGCAAAAAGAATTCAGGAAAATCAATTAAAGGGAATAGCGGCTATTGCACCAAAAGTTGCTGCCGAATTGTATGATTTGGAAATTATACACTCGGAAATACAGACCATAAAAGACAATTCCACTAGGTTTATAATTGTCAAGACACAAAACAAGGCGCTGCCTCAGAATGAAATAAACAAAGCCTCTGTACGTTTTATAACGGACCATAAACGGGGAAGTCTCGCTGCTATATTGAATGTGATGAGCGATTGTAACTTGAACCTTACCAAGATTCAGTCTTTACCGGTAATAGAGATGCCTTGGAAATATTCATTTTTTGTGGATGTAACTTTTGAAAAGTACAAACATTTTGAAAAGGCAAAGGCTTTATTGGAAATTATGGCCGAAGAATTTAAAGTTTTGGGAGAATATAAAAATGCCAGAATAGTATGATTGCTGCAAATAGATTAAATACAGTTGAAGAATACTACTTCTCTAAAAAGCTTAGGGAAGTTAGGGGTTTAATGGCAGAAGGAAGGCCTATTATAAATATGGGTATCGGAAGTCCTGATTTGGAGCCGTCCATTGGGGTACAAGACGCTATTAAAGATGCGCTGAGCCATGATGGGGCGCATCAATATCAGAGTTATCAGGGCTTGCCCGAGCTAAGGCAGGCATTTGCATCATTTTATAAAAATAAATTTGGTGTAACTGTGGACCCCCAAACAGAAGTACTACCATTAATGGGGTCTAAAGAGGGGATTATGCATATTAGTCTGGCTTTTTTAAATCCCGGAGATGAGGTGTTGATTCCAAACCCTGGGTACCCTACATATACCTCGGTAACCAATTTGGTCGGGGCAGTGCCACGGTATTATGATTTGACCGGAAAAAATGGTTGGTTTCCAGATTTGGAAGAACTTAGTAAGCAAGACCTTGCAAAAGTGAAGTTGATGTGGACCAGTTATCCACATATGCCAACCGGTGCTACGGCGAATAGAGAGCAGTTAAAAAAGCTGGTTGCTTTTGCAAGGGAACATGATATTTTATTGGTAAACGATAATCCATATAGCTTTGTTCTAAATCAAGATCCAATAAGTATTTTGGAGATGGAGGGAGCCATGAATGTGGCCTTGGAATTAAATTCGTTGAGCAAGACCTTTAATATGGCAGGTTGGCGAGTTGGGATGGTTTTGGGAAACAGCGAACATATCAACGCCGTTTTAAAGGTAAAGAGCAATATGGATTCGGGTATGTTTTATGGCATACAAAAGGGAGCCATCGCTGCTTTAAATAGTAGCGAATCATGGTTTAGTGAATTAAATAAGGTGTATCATGAGCGTCGGGAGTTAATGTTTGTGCTGGCAGATAAGCTAAAATGTTCCTATGATAAAAATTCTGTAGGAATGTTCGTTTGGGCGAAATTGCCTGCTGGGGTTTCGTCCTCTGAAAAGTTTATTGATGAGGTGCTCTATGAGAAGAATATTTTTATTACTCCCGGAACTATTTTTGGTTCAAACGGAGAGGGGTATATTCGTTTTTCCTTGTGTGTTACGGCAGATAAGATAAAAGAAGCGATCAATAGGTTTTGAAAAATAATGTAAATGAAGATCAAGTTGTGTCCTACATATTGGTTAGGGGACGAGGTCTTTTTAAAGTTAATCGATAATAATTGAAATTACCAATTTTTAGTTGGATTATTGTAGGTGTTCCCGCATTTTGGAACTAATGTTAAGATAGTATGAATGTATTTGTAATCGGTATTGGATTAATCGGAGGGTCTCTGGCCAAGGATATTAAACGCAATAGGCCAGATTCCAAAATTTATGGTATAGATGTCAATGAGGGACATCTGGATGAGGCTTTGTCATTATCTTTGATCGATGAAAAGGCGGATTATAGTCAATTGCACCAGGCCGACTTCGTAATAGTTGGGATTCCAGTGGATGTTATGGTGCAGGAACTGCCAAAAATATTGGATGCCATTGATGACGATGCCGTAGTTATTGACGCGGGATCTACAAAGTCCCTCATCTGCAAGGTTGTGGAAAATCATCCCAAGAGAAGAAATTTCCTGGCTTGCCACCCTATTGCGGGAACAGAGTTTTCAGGTCCCTCTGCGGCTATAGAAGGTTTGTTTATGGGAAAGACCAATATCATTTGTGAAATAGAAAAAACCGCCTTTAAATTGCAGGAAAAAGCTTTGGAACTTTTTCAGCAATTGGGGATGCGTATACGCTATATGAATCCAGAGGCACATGATAAGCATATTGCCTACGTTTCACATTTGTCACATATAAGTTCCTTTATGCTGGGAAAGACTGTAATAGAGAAAGAAAGGAATGAACGTGATATTTTTGATATGGCGGGCAGTGGTTTCGAAAGCACTGTGCGATTGGCAAAGAGTTCGCCGGCCATGTGGACCCCAATTTTTAGGCAAAACAAGGAAAATGTAGTTGAAACCTTGGGAGAATATATACAAAATTTGAAAGAGTTTAAAGCAATGTTGATAGCCGATGATTATGAAGGCATCTATAATGAAATGAATAGTACAAATAAAATAAAGGAAATATTAAACGGAATACCACTTAACAAAAAATAGAGTATAGAAATGGAAAATTTAAAAGAAATGAGATCATGGTTGGACGATATGAAATTGGACCATCCGTTAGTAATTGCCGGGCCTTGTAGTGCGGAAACAGAGGAGCAAGTGCTTCGAATAGCCAATGAGTTAAAAGATACCGATGTAAATTACTTTCGTGCTGGTATCTGGAAACCAAGAACACGTCCTGGAATGTTTGAAGGGGTAGGAGCTTTAGGTTTAAAGTGGTTGCAAAAAGTTAAGGCTGAAACCGGAATGAAAACTTGTACAGAGGTAGCCAATGCTGCCCATGTGAAGTTGGCATTGGAGCATGACGTTGATTTATTGTGGATTGGTGCAAGATCAACCGTTAGTCCATTTATTATGCAAGAAATAGCGGATGCTCTTGAGGGAACAGATAAAATTGTTTTGGTGAAGAACCCCGTAAATCCTGATTTGGCTTTATGGCTTGGTGGAATTGAAAGATTATATACGGCCGGTGTTAAAAATTTAGGTGCTATACATAGAGGTTTCTCTACTTATGAAAAAACAAAATATAGAAATATCCCAGAATGGCAATTAGCTATTGAGTTTCAAAATAAATTTCCTGATTTGCCATTAATCAATGATCCTTCGCACATCACAGGAAACAGGGAAATGATTTTTGATGTTTCGCAGACTGCCTTGGATCTTAATTTTGATGGTCTTATGATTGAGACACATTACGATCCGGATAACGCATGGAGTGATGCCGCACAACAGGTAACTCCTGCCAAATTGATTCAGATTATGAGAGATTTGAAAATTAGAAAAGAGTCCGATTCGGAAGCGGAGTACACCAGTCAACTTAGTAATCTAAGAGCTCAAATAGATGTTCTTGATAGCCAGTTGATAGAAATGCTTGGTAAAAGAATGAAGATCTCTGATGGGATAGGGTCATTAAAGAAACAAAAAAATGTTGCTGTTTTGCAATCCAATAGATGGAATCAGATTTTAGGTGCCATGATTCTGGAAGGGGAAGCAAAGGGATTAAGTGAGGAATTTGTTTTAAAGATGTTTAAGGCAATTCACCAAGAATCCATAAATCACCAAGAGAAGATAATCAACTCATAAACTATTTTATTGGTATACCGTTAAAACCACGCCATTAGGCGTGGTTTTTTTTATGTTCAATGTTTCCTGTTCGCTAATGGGAATTATTTGTTGTGCCTCTTATTTGAAATAAGTGTGGATAAAGTTATAATGTTATCACGAATATTTGATAACGTTAATTGTTTGTATAATTTAGTGTAACAAATCTACTTTTGTACCATCTTTACCAAGTGAATGGAACTAATCGTTCAAAGTTTCCCCAAATGTTTAAATAAAAGTTTAATAAAAATATTCATGATAATGAAAAATGTTTTGGTAATTGGTTTTCTATGTCTATCGTTCATAGGGTTCTCCCAACGAATAGTTGATAAAGCCGTCGGTGATTTTAAAGAGGTAAAGGTTTATGATTTAATAGAGGTGAATCTTATTAAATCTAACGAGAATAAGGTTTTGGTAAAAGGTGATAATGTGGATGATATCCAGATTGTAAATAAAAATGGAGTCCTTAAAATAAAAATGGAACTGGATAAAAAGTTTCACGGGGAAAACACCTTTGTGGAGGTGTATTTTAAAAATATAGACCTAATTGACGGTAATGAAGGCGCAAGAATTACGGTCAACGAGACCTTAAGCCAAGAAAAGATAGAACTGAAGACTCAGGAAGGGGCTAAAATAAAAGTCGGACTGGATGTGCACCAATTGATCGTGCGATGCGTTACTGGTGGTACTGTTGAGGCTTCTGGAAAAACTATAAATCAAGAGGTTGTTTTAAATACGGGGGGAGTTTTTGAAGGAAAACCGCTTCTTAGTGAGAAAGCCAGTGTTAAGATAACGGCTGCCGGAGAGGCGGCAATGTTTGCTTCTGAGGAGATAGATATCAATATCAAAGCTGGTGGGGATGTGTACGTTTATGGAAACCCTAAAATGGTAAATAAGAATACATTTGCAGGTGGAAGGGTAAAAATTATGGATTAGTAAAGCATCTCCTTAAAATGGGTCTACAAAAAAACCCGGTCCAATAGGCCGGGTTCTTTTTTTTACTTTTAAGATTACTTCTTAAATATGTATCGGGTAATAAAAATACCCTGTCCATCGTCTTTACCACTATCACTTTCTACGGCGCTGGTAACAAAGGCCAATTCCCATCCTTCGGCCACCATGGCATTTATTTTAGATGATATCAAAGCGTCATTGGCAGCGATGTTCTGGAATCTAATTCCTCCAATATTGTAAAAATTTAGAAGTTTGGTTTCTTCAAAATTTTTAACCCTTATGTCCCCTCGGTCCGATTTATTTCTTGTATTGTCTTCCTCGGTTTGTTCACTAGTGAATTCTTTGTAATCCCTGTCTTCTGTAGCGCTAATGATGCGGGATCTTCCAATACCGCTGGGAACTATGGATTCGACACTGGTGATTACCTTAAATTGTTGTGCATTTACGTCCATAACGGCCGTAATTACTAAACAGGCAATGAGCATAAATTTTTTCATTTTTCGTGTTTTTTATGATTTATGATGGTTTAACAACGATGAATTTTAAAAGCTAGTATAAAACTAAAGTTGTTTCTTTGTAAACAAATATGTCAGAACTCTTTAATGGAAGGAACCGTATATAAATCTACTGGAAGTTGGTACACTGTAAGAACTGGGGAAGGTGCTTTCTACGAATGCCGTATCAAAGGGAAGTTTCGGCTCAAGGGAATAAAAAGCACCAATCCCGTCTCTGTAGGGGATGTGGTGGTATTTGAGGTGGATGGGCCTATAGAAAATGCCCAGGGTATCATCAATGAAATTAAGGACAGGAAGAATTATATTATTAGAAAGTCGGTAAACCTATCCAAACAAACCCATATTATTGCTGCTAATTTGGATCAGGTTTTCCTGATAGTTACCCTAAATAACCCACCCACTTTTACAAACTTTATAGATCGGTTTTTGGTGACCTCTGAGGCATACCACATTCCGGCTATTTTACTTTTTAATAAGATAGATACCTATAATGAAGAGGAACTTGATGAGATAAAGTATCTAGCAAACCTTTACAGGGAAATCGGATATACCTGTATCGGGATTTCTGCCAAAACTGGTAAAAATGTTGAGAAGGTAAAGGAATTGATGATTGGAAAGACAAGTATGTTTTCCGGACATTCCGGTGTAGGTAAATCAACCTTGGTAAATGCTATTGAGCCTCAATTGGACTTGAAGACCAAAAAAATATCTTCCCAGCATATGCAGGGGCAGCACACTACCACTTTCGCGGAAATGTTCGATTTGGAATGTGGGGCCAAGATTATCGACACCCCGGGAATAAAAGGATTTGGGATAGTAGATATGGCAAGGGAGGAAATAGGGGATTATTTTCCTGAATTTTTTAAATTGAAAGGCGAGTGCAAGTTTAATAATTGTCTGCATTTGGATGAACCCCATTGTGCAGTAAAGAAGGCGTTGGACAATAACGAAGTGGCTTGGAGCAGGTATAAAAGTTATGTGCAAATGTTGAGCGGGGAACAAGAGAATTATAGAATGGATATTTACGGGGAAAAGTAATGCGTGCAACAATACAAAGGGTAACCATTGCCAGTGTAACGGTGGATGAAGAATTAATTTCAAAAATTTCGAAAGGACTACTTATATTCTTGGGAATAGAGGATGCGGATACGCTGGAGGATATTAAGTGGCTTTCCAATAAAATTACAAACCTCAGGATTTTTAATGATGGGGATGGGGTCATGAATTTGTCCCTGCTTCAGGAGGAAGGAGAGGCCATGGTAATTAGTCAATTTACCTTACATGCATCCACAAAAAAAGGAAATAGGCCGAGTTATATAAAAGCCGCAAAGCCGGAGATTGCTATTCCCTTGTATGAAAGTTTTGTGGTCCAATTGGAAAAAGATCTTGGAAAAAAGGTTGCTACTGGAATTTTTGGAGCAGACATGAAAGTGGCGCTACTTAATGATGGACCGGTAACGATACAAATAGATACAAAAAATAAAGAATAATGAACATAGAAAACGCACAGGAAGCCGTAGACGAATGGATAAAGACCCATGGGGTTCGCTATTTCAACGAACTTACCAATATGGCCCAACTTACAGAGGAAGTAGGGGAGGTAGCTAGAATTATTGCCAGGCGTTATGGGGAGCAAAGCGAAAAGGAGTCGGACAAGGATAAGGATCTAGGGGAAGAATTGGCAGATGTTCTTTTTGTAGTGCTGTGTCTGGCCAATCAGACGGGAATAAATTTACAGGAGTCTTTTGATAAAAAATTGAACCTGAAGGCCAAACGTGATCATAATCGCCACCACAATAATAAAAAGCTGAAATAGTGCTATATTTGTAGCTTGTTTTTGTTTCTTCAAACCGAAACAAAAAATATTGTAAATACGTCTTAAAAATTCCATATAAATTGAAGCTATATTTATCCGCCCCTTCTGAAACCCTTATTAAATCAGATATAAAAATTACAGGATCCAAAAGTGAATCCAATAGGTTGTTGTTGCTACAGGCCTTATTTCCCTCTATAAAAATTGATAACCTTTCCAATTCCGATGATGCGGAGGTTATGCAAAAGGGGTTGCAGATTAGCAATGGTGTAGTAGATATTCACCATGCAGGTACTGCCATGCGTTTTTTAACCGCTTATTTTGCGTCACAGGAGAATAAAGAGGTTACCCTTACAGGATCCAAAAGAATGACGGAAAGGCCTATAAAAGTATTGGTAGAGGCATTGAGGAGTCTGGGTGCGGAAATAAGTTATATAAAGGATGAAGGGTATCCGCCTATTGCCATAAAAGGTAAAAAGTTGACAAAGCATAAAGTTAGTCTGCCTGCCGATATTAGTAGTCAGTATATTTCGGCTTTGTTATTAATAGCGCCAAGTCTGGAAAATGGGATAGAGTTGGAACTGGTTGGTAAAATAACATCGGTACCGTATATAAAAATGACCTTGGGTCTGCTTTCCCAAATTGGGGTAACGAGTTCCTTTCAAGGGAATACTATCAAGGTATCGCCAAAAAAGACAGTTGAACCTTCCACCCAAGTAGTGGAATCGGATTGGAGTTCCGCTTCCTATTTTTATAGTATAGTTGCACTTTGTGATATAGGTACGGAAATATCATTGTCCGCCTATAATAAGAATAGCCTTCAAGGGGATAGTGTCCTTAAGGAAATCTACAAGGCTTTTGGCGTAGAAACCAACTTTCAGGGCCATGATGTTGTTTTGAAAAAAATTGCTGCTCCTAATAATACCAACTTCAATTTAGACTTGGCAAATGCACCGGATATAGCACAGACTATTGCAGTAACTTGTTTAGGTTTGGGCGTGGGATGTCATATGACTGGTCTACATACCCTTAAAATTAAGGAAACCGATAGATTGGAAGCATTAAAGACGGAATTGACCAAGTTGGGTGCATCCATTTCCGTAACCGACAAAACTTTGACTCTGGAACCGTCCAAGGAAATAAAAAAGGAAATTGCTATTGATACCTATAACGATCACAGAATGGCCATGGCTTTTGCTCCCTTGGCGCTGAAAACTTCACTGTATGTCAATGATGCGGAAGTGGTATCCAAATCATATCCAGACTTTTGGGAGGATATGAAAAATCTGAAATTCAGGGTGCAGACCGTTTGATTTTTATTTAAATAGGGTTTTACTTGACATCGCCCCCTGCATCGTCGTATATTTGCAGCCGCTAAACATTAATCTAAAATTTAAGGAATATACTAAATGAAATTATCGCACTTCAATTTTGAACTTCCAAATGAATTATTGGCAGAGTATCCGGCAGAGAACAGAGATGAGTCCAAATTAATGGTAATTCATAGGGATACAGGTAAAATAGAGCACAAAATGTTCAAGGATCTTATTGACTATTTTGATGAGGGCGATGTAATGGTGCTTAATAATACCAAGGTTTTTCCTGCTAGATTATATGGTAATAAGGAAAAGACCGGTGCCAGAATCGAGGTATTTTTATTGCGGGAATTAAATGAGGAGCAACGTCTTTGGGATGTGTTGGTAGATCCAGCACGTAAAATAAGAATTGGTAACAAACTTTATTTTGGTGATGATGAAACTCTAGTGGCCGAGGTAATAGACAATACCACTTCTCGAGGAAGAACCTTGAGATTCCTTTATGATGGTTCCTATACCGATTTTAGAAGAAAATTAAAGGAATTGGGTGAAACTCCTTTGCCAAAATACATCAAGAGAAAGGTAGAGGCCGAAGACGAAAAAAGATATCAAACCATATATGCAAAGCACGAAGGTGCAGTAGCAGCACCTACCGCTGGTTTGCATTTTTCCAAGCATTTGTTGAAAAGATTGGAAATAAAGGGAATCGACTTTGCCGAGGTTACCCTACACGTAGGTCTGGGGACTTTTAATCCTGTTGAAGTAGAGGATCTTTCCAAACACAAGATGGATAGTGAGGAATTGATCATTGATGAAAAGGCAACTGAAATTGTGAATTCCGCCAAACTTAAGAAGCGTAGGATATGTGCTGTAGGTACTACTGCTATGAGGGCCTTGGAAAGTGCGGTATCTTCACAGCAGACCTTAAATACATTTGATGGTTGGACGAACAAGTTTGTTTTTCCTCCATACGAATTTAGTATTGCCACAGCCATGGTGACCAATTTTCACTTGCCAAAATCTACACTCTTGATGATGGTTTCGGCTTTTATGGGGCACGATTTGATGAAGAAGGCCTACAAGGAGGCAATTTTGGAAGGATATAAGTTTTATTCTTACGGGGATGCCATGTTGATAATATAAGTATCCAAAATAATACTAAGATCCCGTCAGTATAGCAGATAATTGTTGATTGACGGGATTTTTTTATAGAATCATTTATCTTTAAGAAGTGGAAGTTGCAAAAAACAAAAAGGATATAAGGGCATATACCAAGGAACAACTTAGGTTGTTCTTTGAAAGCCAGGGAGACAAGGCCTTTAGGGGTAACCAGGTCTATGAATGGTTGTGGCAAAAATCGGCCCATACCTTTGAGGATATGACCAATATTTCCAAGGAGACCAGGCAGATGTTGGAGGATAATTTTGTGATCAACCATATAAAGGTAGATCAAATGCAACGCAGTAGTGACGGAACCATTAAAAATGCAGTTCGCCTGCACGATGACCTTATTGTGGAATCTGTTTTAATTCCTACCAAAACAAGGACTACGGCCTGTGTGTCCAGTCAAGTGGGCTGTAGTTTGGATTGTAAATTTTGTGCTACTGCCCGACTAAAGCGGATGAGAAACCTAAATCCGGACGAGATTTATGATCAAGTGGTGGCTATTGACAATGAGAGTAGGCTGTATTTTGATCGCCCTTTGAGCAATATTGTTTTTATGGGCATGGGAGAGCCGTTGATGAATTACAACAATGTGATTAAGGCTATTGATAAGATAACCTCTCCGGAAGGATTGGGGATGTCTCCCAAGCGCATTACGGTATCTACTTCAGGCGTGCCCAAAATGATACGGAAAATGGCGGACGAGGAAGTGAAATTTAAATTGGCGGTTTCCTTGCATTCTGCGATAGATGAAATAAGGACTTCCATAATGCCCTTTAATGCAACCTTTACCCTGGCCGACTTACGGGAGGCACTTGAATATTGGTACCAAAAGACAAAAAGTAGGATTACCTATGAATACGTGGTTTGGGAAGGTATTAATGACACCCAAAGGGATGCGAATGCCTTGGTGGATTTCTGCAGGTTTGCCCCCTCCAAGGTTAACCTTATCGAGTATAACCCAATAGACGATGGGGATTTTCAACAAGCGAATAATGCCGCCATTGAAATGTATGTCAGGACTTTAGAGCAAAATGGCATTACGGTGACCGTAAGGCGTTCCAGGGGCAAGGATATTGATGCGGCCTGCGGACAGTTGGCCAATAAATCTTAGAGATTCTTGGTCCGGGGAAAGGCAACTTTGTCTTGTATCGATTCCTGTTGCAAATTCGCTGAAATCTATAATTTAGGGTTACATTACCATTTTTGGCTGTTAATTACTATGTTTTTTTACCTAATTTTACGCAACTGAACTAGCAATCCAAAACAGCCTAAATTATCCCTTGAAAATTGTATCCCAAATAAAGGAACCGATTAATCAGGAAATGGAACTTTTTGAAAAAAAGTTCTATGAATCCATGTCTTCCAAGGTTGCCTTATTAAATAGGATAACTTACTATATCGTTAATCGAAAAGGGAAACAGATGCGCCCAATGTTCGTCTTTCTTACTGCTAAACTGTTGAATAACGGGGAGGTAAACGAAAGGACATATAGGGGAGCATCGGTTATAGAATTGATACATACTGCTACCCTGGTCCACGACGACGTGGTAGACGACAGTAATAAACGTCGCGGTTTCTTCTCTGTAAATGCTTTATGGAAAAACAAAATTGCCGTTTTGGTAGGAGATTATCTACTTTCAAAAGGCCTTTTGTTGTCCATCGATAATGGGGATTTTGATCTTCTTAGGATTATTTCTGTCGCCGTGCGTGAAATGAGTGAGGGGGAATTGTTACAAATTGAGAAGGCGAGGCGCTTGGATATTACTGAGGAGGTGTATTATGATATTATTAGGCAGAAGACGGCAACTTTGATTGCTGCTTGCTGCAGCTTGGGAGCCTGTTCCGTTAAGCCGGATTCCCCGGATGTGGAAACTTTTAGGAAATTTGGCGAGCTAATTGGTATGGCCTTTCAAATAAAGGATGATCTGTTCGATTACGGGGAGGAAAGAATTGGCAAACCTACGGGGATAGATATTAAGGAGCAGAAAATGACCTTACCGTTGATATACGTACTTAATAAATGTTCCAAGACCGAAAAAAAATGGTTGATCAATTCTATTAAGAATTACAACAAGGATAAAAAACGGGTCAAGGAAGTTATCTCCTTTGTGAAAGATAACGGTGGTCTTGAATATGCCGTTAAAAAGATGCTGGCCTACAAGGAAGAAGCCTTGGCCTTGTTGGATACTTATCCGGATTCAGAATACAAGAGTTCACTGGTGCTAATGGTAAACTACGTGGTAGATCGTAAAAAGTAAATCTGTACTTCTTTAAATCAGTATAAAATCGGTTTAGGACGGCGCTTCGGTTTGTGATAATCGAAGTAATTTAGGTTTTTTGCTTTAAGCTTTTTCCAATTTCAATACTGTGTTGCATTTCTTCTGTAAATTCATCCTCGTAATAAGTTCTTTTACAGTGAGAGCAGCTTATGGTGGAGTTAGTGCCCACTCTAAAAAGGGAAATCCAGAAAAGGTGAAAATATGTGGTACTTGTTACTGCTGTTAAGGTGCCCTTGTTTTCGCAGTAGGGACAAGCCACATTTTGAAGTAATTTTGAAGTGGTTTTTCCCGGTTTGGTTCCTAGAAATAATATCATTTCCTATTTGTTTAAACTACTAAATGAAAATCGCAATTTAGCCAATATTTATTTTACAAGCATGGCTTTTCCTTTTTCCAAGAGGTCTTAAAGTACTATCTTTAGCCTGCTAAAAAATGTAAAGATTGATTTCAAAATCTACCATAGACAAAGTATATGAGGCTGCCCGTTTGGAGGAGGTAATCGGGGATTTTGTACAATTGAAAAAATCCGGTTCCAACTTTAAGGGCCTAAGTCCTTTTACCGATGAGCGCAGCCCTAGCTTCATGGTCTCCCCGGTAAAACAGATATGGAAGGATTTTAGTAGTGGAAAGGGAGGGAATGTTGTAGCCTTTTTAATGGAACACGAACATTTTTCCTATCCTGAGGCCATTAAATATTTGGCGAGAAAGTATAATATCGAAATTGAGGAAACAGAGCTGAGCACCGAACAAAAAGAGCAGACCAATGAACGGGAGAGTATGTATCTGGTTTCCGAATTTGCCCAAAAATATTTCTCGGAGGTCTTGTGGGAAAGGGAACAGGGTAAGGCCATTGGTTTAAGTTATTTTAAGGAACGCGGATTTACAGATGATACCATCAAGAAGTTTGATTTGGGCTATTGTTTGGATCAGTGGGATGGTTTTACCAAAGCGGCCCTCAACAAGGGGTATCAATTAGATTATTTGGAGAAAACGGGCCTTACTATTGTCAAGGACGATGCGGCCGACATGGATAACAAAAAGACCTTCGATCGGTTTAAAGGTCGTGTTATGTTTCCTATACATAGCATGAGCGGCAGGGTACTCGGTTTTGGAGGCAGAATATTGACGAATGATAAAAAGGCGGCCAAATACTTAAACTCCCCGGAAAGCGATATTTACCACAAAAGCAAGGTGCTGTATGGTATCTACTTTGCAAAACAGGCCATTGCCAAGGAAGACAATTGTTACCTGGTAGAAGGGTATACAGATGTTATTCAGATGTACCAACGAGGTATCCACAATGTAGTTTCTTCCAGTGGTACAGCTTTGACCTCAGATCAGATCAGATTGATCAATAGGCTCACCAAGAATATAACCGTTTTGTTCGATGGGGATGCGGCCGGATTACGGGCGTCCCTAAGGGGAATAGACCTTATTCTGGAGCAGGGAATGAACGTAAAGGTGTGTACCTTTCCGGAAGGGGAAGACCCGGATAGTTTTTCCAAGAACAATGACTACGAGGATGTGGTGCTCTATCTGCAGGAGAATTCCAAGGACTTTATTCAGTTCAAAGCTTCTTTGCTGGTAGAGGAAGCTGCCAACGACCCTATTAAAAGAGCGGATACGGTTCGGGATATTGTTAATAGTATCTCTAAAATTCCAGATAGGATACAGAAGGAAATCTACATACAGGAGTGCGCACAGATTATGAATATTTCCGAGGCGGTTTTGTTCAATACCTTGGCGCAGATCGGGAAAAAGGATGTATCGGATGCCAATAAACAGATAAAACAGAAGCAGCAGGCCTTTGATGTGGTCAAGAACGAACCATTAAGTCAGAAGGTAGATGTGCAATACGAACTGGAGCGTAAGATTATAGAGATGTTGCTGCTTTATGGGGATATGGAACAACAATTCGAGGATCTGGTTTTAAAGGAAAATGAAAAGGGCGATTTGGAACTGGAGCCGGAATCTTTGGAGACCAAAGTTTACGAAAAGATATATCTAGATTTACAAGACGATGAAATTGAGCTTGCCAATGAGCAGTTCAGAAATATTTATTATAGATTGATGGAAGACCTTAATGAGAAGGAAATTTTTTCCATTACCACCTTTATAGCAGATTTGGACCAAGAATTGGCCTCGGAAATTTCTTCTATCTTAATGGAGGAAGAAAAGTATGTTCTACACCGGTGGGAAGAAAAGGATATATATCCGAAGGACAAAAAAGTGGGGATTTCCCAGTTGGTGAGCGAAACAATTTTAACGCTGAGATGCTACTTGATTAAAAAGAGGATTGGATCCCTTCAGGAGAACACTTTAAATAATCATGATGGAAATATAGAAACCATGGAAGAGATTATGAACTATATACAGCTCAATGTGTTGTTGAACAAAAAGCTCAACAGGGTTCTTTCTTAGGACAGCTGAATAGGGTAAATAAAAAAAACTGAAGTCCTATTTGTCAGGAAATCAGTCTTTTTTATTTTTGATTGGTTATTATATCTAGTACAATTCCAAAGCTTTGGCCTGCTGCAATAAATCCACTAAGTTATCAACATTTAATTTACGCATTAAGCGCGCTTTATAGGTGCTGACCGTTTTTTCGTTGAGATCCAAGCCTTGTGCTACTTCCTTATTTCGCTTGCCACTGGCCAAGAGTTTAAGGACTTCTACTTCCCTTGTGGAAAGTTTTCTAAAGAACCTTCTTGGTTTTTGTGTGCCTTCATCAAAAGCTAGTCGTTGCGCCAATTCGTTGGTAATAAACATATTACCTTCGCTAACTTTTCGTATTGCACTTATAATGTAATCTATTTCCGATGTTTTGGATAAGTAACCAAAAGCTCCTGCACGGATGGTACTTAGAGCATAAACATCTTCAGATTGACCGCTATAGATCAAAACCCGTATGTTTGGGTATTCCTTTTTTATTTTTCTAAGGGTTGCAATGCCATTAATTTCGGGGATGTCCATTTCCAGAAGAATTACGTCCGGGGTAAAAAGTTCCAGCTTATTGAATAATTCCGTGGTGGTAGATGCATCGGCGATAACTTGAATATCAGAAACCGATTCCAAGACTTGTTTTACGCCCATCCGTACTATAGGATGATTATCAGCAATTAAAATTTTGATCATTTTAGGTTATTTTTCTAGATTTCAACATCAATAATCATGTCTAAAAATACTGACATGCAATGTAGGGTTAAAATATCTAATTCGATAAGCAAAGCTTCATTTTTTTATCCAAAACCGAAAATTTTCACGTGTTTTTTCGATTTAATCACTTGGTTCTTAGGTGAGAGGTTCATTTTAACGAATTTGGTATTTCACAAACAGGAATAGGAACCATCTTATGTTTGTTTGAGCGGTTAAATTTTTTGTATATCTGAAAAACCTCTTTTTGTCTATCAGAAAAATCCGTCTCCACTTTTCCTTCTTCCTCCATTTGCATGGCCCATTCCAATTCTGGATAGGATGCTCCTATTTGGTCTTCATCCGTTCTGTCATCACCCCATAGTCCATCTGTAGGTGCGGCCTTAATAATGTCCTCGTTAATGCCAAGGACCTTGGCAATTTCGTATACTTCGGTTTTGAGTAGATCGGCAATCGGACTTAAGTCTACACCTCCATCCCCATATTTAGTGTAGAAGCCTACACCGAAATCTTCCACCTTGTTCCCAGTACCGGCTACAAGCAGTTTATTTAAGGCAGCAAAATAATACAAAGTGGTCATTCTTAATCTGGCCCTGGTATTGGCCAATGACATAAACCTATCCTCTTCATTGTCAACAGCGGGTAGTGCATCCACCAAACTATCAAAAGTGGGCGTGAGGTTTACCTGTAGTCTTTCAACATTGGTATAGTTCTTTTTTAGCCATTTTATATGTTCGGATGCACGGGTAACTTGACTTTCGGCCTGGTGGATGGGCATTTCCAAACATAAAAGTTGTAGTCCTGTTCTAGCGCATAGGGTAGAGGTTACCGCGGAATCTATACCCCCGGAAATTCCGATTACAAATCCATTTATATTTGCTTTGTTGGCATATTCCTGTAACCATGTTACAATGTGGTCTATAACTTTTTCGGTCTGCATATGAACAATTTATAAGGTTTAAAAACTTAACTTTGCACGGTAAAAATAAAGCCTAGAGTTTAATATTTAAAACATTAACCGAATTACTTTAGAATGCGAAAGGCAATATTCCTTGTATTATTCCCAATTATTATTTTTTGCAGTTGTGATAACAGCGATAAATTGGCCGATGAGGTCGCTAAAATAAACGTAGATTTAAAGGTTTACAGATTTGATAGGGAATTTGTAGAGGCAAAACCAGTGGATATTCCCATTTTAAAACAAAAGTACCCCTATCTTTTTCCTGCCAATTATCCGGATAGCATTTGGGTGTCCAAATTGCAGGACACCCTACAATTGGAAGTTATGGAGGAAGTAGGAAAATCTTTCCCTGACTTTGAAAGTGAAAAGGAAGACATGGAGTGGTTGTTTAAGTATATAAAATATTACTTTCCTAATTATACCGTACCAAAGCTTGTTACAGTTACCTCGGAGGTAGATTATAACAATAGAATTATCCTAACGGATAGCTTGCTTCTTGTTGGTCTTGATAACTATTTGGGAAGTTCTCATAAATTTTATCAAGGTATTTCCAAATATATCGCTAACGACTTGGATAAACAATACATGACCCGCGATGTGGCCAGTGCATTTGCCAAGGCTGTTGTGGCACCACCGCGCGACCGTACTTTTTTATCGCAACTTATTTATTACGGAAAAGAACTGTATTTAATGCAGCAGCTTATGCCTCTAAAAAATGAAGCTGTTATTATAGGCTATGCGCCGGAGGAATTAGATTGGGCAACGGTCAACGAAGAGCAGGTTTGGCGCTATTTTATTGAACGCGAATTGTTGTACAGCACCAATAGTAAATTGGGACCGAGATTTTTGGATCCTGCTCCTTTCTCCAAGTTTGAATTGGAATTGGATAACGAGTCACCGGGTAAAATAGGGCGGTATATAGGTTGGGAAATAGTCAAGGCCTTTATGGATAACAATAATATTACTTTACAGGAAATGTTGATCCTACCTGAGGAAGAACTTTTCAAGAGATCGGGGTATAAGCCAAGAAAGCTGTAAAATTAGTACAAATCAAAAACAAAGCAATGGCAAAACTACATACATCAGAAATTACGTTACGGGTTGGATTAGACGAAAATAGGGTCCCTGAAGAACTATGGTGGTCTGCACAGGATGGGGGCATAGACAATGAAAAGGCCAAGGCAATGCTATTGTCCGTATGGGATAGTAAAAACCAGGAATCTTTAAAGATTGATCTCTGGACCAAGGATATGCCGGTAGATGAAATGAAAGTATTTTTTCATCAAACACTTGTTTCCTTGTCCGACACATTTATGAAGGCTACCCAAGATGAAAAAATGACGGCCACAATGAAGGATTTTTGCGATTATTTTGCGGAAAAATTGGAGTTAAAAAAATAGGGCCCATCCAAGCTACTTGACGATCTCGTTGTTTGTAGCACTATTCTTTTAAGTATTTTCGGTGTTTACCGACTAAGTTGCCAATGGCAATTCTTAATTTATAATGTTGGGCGGTATTAAAGATGAGCGACTTGTGTTTGTGTATAATGCCAATTCCGGTTTTGGCAATGCGCTTTTGGACAGCGTCCATAAAACTTTGGACCCAAAAACCTACAATTGTAATTTGTGTGCTATAACCTTTGGTTTTTTTTCTGAAAATAATAAATGGAAAAAATTTAGACAGGGTTCTGGTCTGGAAATGGAATTTCTTCATCGGGACGAGTTTAAAAAACGGTATCCGAACGAAAGACAAGGGAAGGAAACCTTTCCACTGGTCTTTATTTTAAAAGAGGGTAAGCTTCAAGAGTTTCTTCCGAAAGCGGAGATAAATGCCATGAAAAGCCAAGAAGATCTAATTTTGGCCATTCAGGAAAAGTTATCCTAGATCAAATTTAAGGTAAGCAGAAAGTAAATTTAGGTTAATGCTTTGAAGAAATTGGTATTTAAATCTTCAATAAAGCCAAGCAATTCTTCCTGGCCCATACCATTGGTAGAAGAGGTAACAAAATAATTGGGAGCCTCTTCCCAAATTCCATCCAATAACTCTTTGATATAGGCATTGACGTGGTTTTCTATGGCTTTTGGTTTCAATTTATCCGCTTTGGTGAAAATCATGCAAAACGGAATCTGGTTTTCTCCCATCCATTCCAAAAATTCCATGTCCACTTTTTGGGGTTCATGTCTTATATCGATCAAAACAAATGCACATACCAATTGCTGGCGTTCTATAAAATAGTCGGTGATATATTTTTGAAAGGTTTTTTTATCTTTTTTGGATACGCGGGCATAGCCATAACCGGGTAAATCCACCAAAAACCAGTTTTCGTTTATTTTAAAGTGATTAATAAGTTGCGTCTTTCCTGGTCTGCCTGATGTTTTGGCCAAACTTTTTTTTTGGGTGAGCATATTGATCAAGGAGGACTTTCCAACATTGGATCGACCAATAAATGCGTATTCCGGCAAATGGTCCTTTGGGCAATTTGCTACGTTGGAATTACTCATGACAAAGTCGGCCGACTTAATTTTCATTTGTTCGCTTTTAAAGGTTAAAGGTCTTGACCCTCGTTTATAAATTTCTTTTTTCCAACCAGGCGTCAAGGACAGTGTTGAATTCCTGTGGATGTTCCATCATTGGGGCATGTCCACACTTCTCGATCCAGAATAAGTCGGAATCTGGAAGCAGTGCATGGAATTCTTCTGCCACATTGGGTGGAGTTACACTATCGTTTTTACCCCATATGATACAGGTAGGGGTCAACATATGTGGCAAATCTTTGGACATATTATGTCTAATGGCACTTTTTGCAATGGCCAGAGTTTTTACCAGTTTAATTCGGTCGTTTACAGTAGCAAAGACTTCGTCTACAATTTCTTTGGTGGCCACTTCGGGATCATAAAATACGTCCTGAGCTTTTTTCTTTATAAATTCATAGTCACCACGCTTGGGATAACCATCTCCCATGGCACTTTCGTATAGTCCGGAACTACCTGTAATTACAAGTGCCTTTACCTTTTTTGGGTATAATTTGGTATGGAGCAGGCCAATATGTCCGCCCAGTGAATTGCCGAGAAGAATTACGTCTTTAAGCCCCTTATGCTCTATAAACCCTTCCAAAAATTTAGCAAAGCTCTTTACATTGGTCTTGAGCAATGGCATATCGTAAATAGGAAGCTCAGGTACCAATACCTTGTAACCTTTGGGTGGAAAATGATTCATAACCCCATGAAAATTACTCAATCCCCCCATAAGACCGTGTAATATTATAATAGGTGTTCCTTCACCCATTTCAATATATCGGTATTTTCCCTCTTTAATTATCTTTTTTTCCATTAAGGACAGCTTCTAATCTTAGTTGGCAAATATAGGCATTTCATTATTATGCAGGCATAGATAAGTTTTTGGAACGTTGATATTTAATGACAAAATATTGTTGAAAGAATTTTTATGGTATTGGTTCTAGAAAATTTTTCGGGCATAATTGAGGTGTCGTTTGTCGATAAAGTAGGCATTTTATTAACAAAGTGGTATTTTGTGGTAAATTGTGGTAATAATTTCTATATATTTGAGTTATTAAATTAAAAACCAGCTACTTTAAGTGATCAATTTCATTGGAACATATGATTGTAAGGCCGATTCTAAGGGAAGGGTAATGCTTCCTGTGGCGCTTAAAAATCAAATGTCTCCGGTAATCAATGATGGTTTTGTGGTTAAACGTTCTGTTTTTCAACCTTGTTTGGAACTGTATCCTATGGCGGAGTGGAATCTGTTGATGCAGAAAATGAACAAAAAGAACCGATTCAAGAAAAAGAACAACGATTTCATAAGAAGATTTTCTGCAGGAGTAAAGGTGGTGGAAATAGATGCTACTGGTAGGTTGTTGATTCCAAAAAATTTGGTGGATGTGGCAGGAATAGTGAAAGAGGTGGTGTTGAGTTCGGCAATTAACATTGTTGAAATTTGGGATAAGGACAACTATGAAAAGGTGTTGGAGGAAACGGCCGAAGACTTTGCAAGTTTGGCCGAGGAAGTAATGGGAGATGACGACGATGATTTATCATAACCCTGTATTGTTGACCGAGTCCGTTGAGGGGCTGAATATAAAACCCGATGGAGTTTATGTAGATGTAACATTTGGTGGCGGCGGACATTCCAAGGAGATATTGAAAAGACTGGGAGGGAATGGAAAGTTGTTGGCTTTTGATCAGGATGAGGATGCTTTGCCCAATGCTATTGATGATGATCGATTTCTGTTGATCAATGAAAATTTTAGGTATATAAGACAATTTTTGAAGTTCTATGGCATAAGGAAAGTGGACGGGATTTTGGCTGATTTTGGAGTGTCATCCCATCAATTCGATCAAGCCGAAAGAGGGTTTTCTACCCGTTTTGATGCTGATCTGGATATGAGAATGAGTAAAAAGAACCAGATTTCAGCCTTTGATGTGGTAAATGTATATGACTATGATGAGTTGAGGAGGGTGCTTTTTGAATATGGAGACCTGCGGAATGCAAATGCCATGGCAAAAACCATTGTAGAGCGGCGGGAAAATGCACCAATAAAAACTACCGATCAGTTAAAGGAGGTCCTTGGGCAGTTTCTTCCAAAACACAGAGAGCATAAGATTTTGGCTCAGATCTACCAGGCGATAAGGATAGAAGTGAACCAAGAAATACAAGTGATAAAAGAGTTTTTGTTGCAAGTGCCGGAATTGTTAAATGATGGAGGTAGGCTAAGTGTTATAAGTTATCATTCCTTGGAAGATAGACTGGTAAAAAGGTTTATTAGGGCCGGCCAGTTTGAAGGGGAGCCGGAAAAGGATTTTTACGGGAACATAGAAGTTCCTATGAAAAAGGTTGGTGGCTTGGTAGTCCCTTCCAAGGAGGAAATAAAGTTGAACAATAGGGCACGAAGTGCCAAGCTCAGGATAGCGGAGCGAGTTTGAGATTAAGCTGCGGAAATTATGGATCGTCTTTAGTGGCGTCTATGAGAGTGCAATAGTATAATAAGGTATATAGTTGGAAAATTTTTAAGGAATGAGAAAAGGGATATTGGACATATTAAAAGGAAAGTTTTTGGTGAGCGGAGGTGCTCCCAAAAACTGGATGTTTATCATTTATGTTTCCTTTTTGGCAACGGTCATGATTGCCAGCTCCCATAGTGCCGATGGAAAAGTCCATAAAATTGCGGCCCTTGATGAACAGGTTAAGGAATTGAGGAGCGAGTTTGTAGATGTCCGTTCCGATATGCAGGAGTTAAAATTGGAGTCCACTGTATTGAGAATTTTGGAGCATGATGGTTTGTTTCCATCCGAAACTCCGCCTAAAAAAATAAAAGTTAAATCCGAAACCGAATAATAGTGCCTGTAACTGAAAAAAACATATTGACCAGATTATATATTGTGGCGGGATTCCTATTTCTGTTCGCAATTGCCGTTTTGGTAAAATTGGTCAGTATACAGATGGTGGAAGGGGAGAAGTATCGGAAACTGGCCATGGATCGTACTGAGAAAATGTTCACCATTGCCCCCAAAAGAGGCAATCTATATTCGGATGATGGCAGTTTATTGGCAACATCGGTTTCAAGATATACCATTCGATTTGATGCTGAAACCGTTGGAAAAAGGGACTTTGAGGATAATGTAAAGCCTTTGTCCGATGCCTTGGCGAAATTGTTGGGCAATTCGTCCTCCCACTATCAGCAATTGTTGAGAAAGGCGAAGGTAAATAAGAATCGATACGCCTTGATTGCTAGAAATTTGGATTATTCGGATTACGTTGCTGTAAAACAGTTTCCACTTTTTAATAAGGGGCCATATAAAGGCGGTCTCATTATAGAGCAAAAAATTGTGCGCGAGCATCCCTTGGGTAAGATCGCTGAGCGGAGCGTTGGGTATGAAAGGGTAGATGAGGACGGATACTACACTAGGGTTGGACTGGAAGGCGCCTTCGGACAATATCTAAGAGGTGTTGAAGGTAAGAGGTTAAAACAAAAAATTGCCAAAGGACAATGGAAGCCTATTGGTTGGGATAATATTGTAGAGCCTAAGGATGGCTATGATGTGGTTTCTACCATCGATATCAATATTCAGGATATAGCACATCATGCCTTATTGGGGCAATTGGAGAAGTATAATGCCGAACATGGCTGCGTAATTGTAATGGAAACCAAGACTGGGGAGGTCAAGGCCATTTCCAATTTGGGGAGGACCAGTGAAGGCAAATACTATGAGCGACTTAATTATGCCATTGGGGAGTCTCATGAGCCTGGGTCAACTTTTAAATTAATGTCCATGGTAGTGGCCTTGGAGGATAAGGTAATAGATACCAGTACAGTTATTGATACAGAAAATGGCACTTATAAGGTGTATAACAGAACGGTTAGGGACTCCAAGCACGGGGGGTATGGTAAAATAACCGCGGCCAAGGCATTTGAGGTGTCTTCCAATACCGCTTTTGCAAAAATCATCAATAATAATTATAAGGACAATCCTGAAAAATTCGTCAACCGTCTCATGAATATGAACCTTCATAGGGAATTGGGATTGCCGGTTAATGGGGAGGGTACCCCGGTAATCCGTTATCCTGGGGATAAAGGCTGGTCTGGTGTTTCCTTGGCATGGATGTCCCATGGGTATGAGGTTTCGCTTACGCCACTACAGACCCTAACGTTCTATAATGCCATTGCCAATGACGGGGAGATGTTGAAGCCAAGGCTTATAAAAGCCGTGAAGGAGTGGGATAAAACTATTTTGAAATTTGAGAAAGAGGTCATCAATCCGTCTATCTGTTCCAAGGAAACGGCGCACAAGGTGCAGCAATTATTAAAAGATGTTGTGGAGAAAAAGCACGGTACCGGGCATGGGCTGTATTCGCCTAATTTTTCTATGGCAGGAAAAACGGGAACCACACAAAAAAATTATGTCTCCAAAGATCCTGAGGTGATGAAGTACATTTCCACTTTTGCAGGTTACTTTCCTGCGGACGACCCAAAATATTCCTGTATTGTGGTAATTCATGAGCCGGACAAAAGTGTGGGGTATTATGGTGCCGATGTATCGGGACCTGTATTTAAATCGGTTGCCCAAAAAATATATGCTAGTTCTCCCTTGGTGGATGAAGTGGATGTCAACGATGCAGAGACCAAGAACTTGGATGAGGATTTTCAGAGATACTTTGCTGCTTCCAATAAAAAATACAATCAAGTGCCTAATGTAGAGGGTATGAGTGGGATGGATGCTGTATCTATCCTCGAAAATTTAGGGATCGAGGTTGAGGTGAAGGGGAATGGAAAGGTTAAGAAGCAATCCATTGCAAAAGGAACAGATCTGAAAAAGGTTAATAAAATCGTATTGGTACTATCATGAAGACGCTAAAGGACATATTGTATGGGGTTGGTCTTTCTGCGGTAAGTGGATCTACATCCATCATGGTAAGCCAAATATGTTTCGATTCCAGAAAGGTTGGAAAGGATGATGTTTTTGTGGCCATAAAAGGTCTTCTTGCCGATGGTCATCAATTTATAGATAAGGCTATTGCTTCTGGTGCAAAATCCATAGTCTGCGAAGAACTGCCCGGGAAGTTGGATAGTGGAATAACCTATGTGGAGGTGGATAATGGCAATAAAGCTTTGGCCATTATGGCGTCCAACTATTATGGTAATCCCTCCAAAAACTTAAGATTGGTAGGGGTAACTGGAACCAACGGAAAGACTACTGTTAGTAGTTTGCTGTATCAATTGTTTAAAAAGGCCGGTTTTAAGGTAGGATTGATATCTACCATAAAGATAATGGTAGATAACAAGGAGTATGCTACCACCCATACCACTCCGGATGCCTTAACGATCAATAAGCACCTGCAATTAATGAACGATGAGGGGGTTGAATATTGCTTTATGGAGGTCAGTTCGCATGGAATACATCAAAAAAGAACGGAAGGATTGGTATTTGAGGGTGCTATTTTTACCAATCTGTCCCATGACCATTTGGATTACCACAAAACTTTTGCCGAGTACAGGGATACTAAGAAGAAGTTGTTTGATCAGTTGTCCAAAAAAGCCTTTGCACTTACCAATATAGACGATAAGAACGGCTTGGTGATGTTGCAGAATACGAGTGCTAGAAAGTACACTTATGCCCTAAGATCTTATGCCAATTATAGGGCCCAAATTTTGGAAAATCAATTTAACGGCCAATTGTTAAAGATTGATGACAATGAGGTTTGGTCCAAATTGATAGGGGATTTTAATGCCTATAATATGTTGGCAATTTACGCCACGGCGGATTTATTGGGATTGGAAAAACTTGAAATTCTTCGTCTACTAAGTGAGTTGGAAAATGTAGATGGAAGATTTCAACATTATATATCTAAAGAAAGAATTACAGCTATTGTTGATTATGCCCATACACCGGATGCCTTGAAAAATGTACTTGATACAATCAATACATTGAGGACTGGAAATGAAAATGTCATCACCGTCGTGGGGTGTGGTGGTGACAGAGACAAGTCTAAGCGTCCGGTTATGGGTCATATCGCAACAGCATTGAGCAATAAAGTCATTTTTACATCCGACAACCCTAGGTCGGAGTCGCCCACAGTGATTATAGAGGAGATGGAAGCTGGTGTGGAACCGCAAAATGCAAACAAAACACTATCTATCGTTAATCGTAAGCAGGCTATTAAAACAGCTTGTCAATTGGCTGCGGCCAACGATATTATTCTGGTTGCGGGGAAAGGCCATGAGACCTATCAGGAAACTAATGGAATTAGGGAAGATTTTGATGATTTTAAAATGGTGAAGGAGTTGTTGGCCAACTTAAATAAATAAAACATAGGGTGATCAATATTAAAGTGAATTATATAAAACAATAAACCCAGGAATGCTATACTATTTGTTCGAATATTTGGAAAAACACTATCAACTGCCAGGGGCGGGGCTTTTCCAATTTATTACGTTTAGGGCGGCAATGGCGGTAATGCTTTCGCTCTTACTGGCTACTGTCTATGGGAAAAGAATTATTAATTATTTACGACATAAACAAATTGGGGAAACTGTAAGGGACCTTGGCCTGGAAGGCCAAAAACAAAAAGCGGGTACCCCGACCATGGGTGGGTTGATTATTATTATGTCGACCTTAATTCCAGTATTGTTGTTTGCACGTTTCTTGGATAATATTTATGTGATCCTATTGATAGTTACTACGGTTTGGATGGGGATTATCGGTTTTGTGGATGATTATATCAAAATTTTTAAAAAGGATAAAGAAGGATTAAAAGGAAGGTTCAAGGTAATCGGCCAGGTAGTTTTAGGTCTTATGGTCGGGGCTACTCTGTATTTTCATCCGGACGTTACCATGAAGGAGCATTCCAGAACGGAAATTACCCAGGACTATACCGTACAACAAGTGCCGGGCAAGGAGATTAAGTCTACCATGACCACCTTGCCATTTATCAAAAATAATGAGTTGGATTACGCCCTTTTTATTTCCTGGATGGGAGATGGGATGGAGAAATATGCCTGGTTGGTGTTTATTCCCATAATCATAATTATTGTTACAGCGGTCTCCAATGGAGCAAATCTGACCGATGGCATTGATGGTTTGGCTGCAGGGACTTCGGCTATTATTGTATTTACATTGGGCATCTTTACCCTGGTTTCTGGTAACATCATTTTTTCCGATTATTTGGATATCATGTTTATTCCCAGGGTAGGGGAATTGGTAGTTTTTATCGCTGCCTTTGTGGGGGCCTTGGTTGGATTTCTATGGTATAATGCCTATCCCGCGACAGTTTTTATGGGGGATACGGGCAGTTTGACCATTGGGGGAATAATTGCAGTTATAGCCATCATTATCCGCAAGGAATTATTGATACCTGTTTTATGTGGAATTTTCTTTGCGGAGTCTATTTCCGTGATGTTGCAGGTGGGGTATTTCAAGTACACAAAAAAGAGATTTGGAGAGGGGAAAAGAATTTTTCTAATGGCACCATTACATCATCATTATCAGAAAAAGGGATACCACGAAAGTAAAATAGTGACCAGGTTCTGGGTTGTTGGGATTCTGTTGGCGGTAATAACCATTGTAACCTTAAAGGTGCGATAGAATGAGGCGTTTGGTTGTTTTGGGAGGTGGAGAAAGTGGTGTTGGAACGGCTATTTTGGGTAAAAAAGAAGGTTTTGAAGTTTTTGTCTCCGATAAGGGGATTATAAAAGAGGAATATAGAAAAGTTCTTGAACATTTTGAGATTGATTGGGAAGAACAGCAACATACTGAGGAAAAGATATTGAATGCCGATCTGGTCATGAAAAGTCCAGGTATCCCGGATAAGGTTCCTTTGGTGGTAAAGCTCAAGGAGGCGGGGATTCCTATAATTTCGGAAATCGAGTTTGCCTCAAGGTATACCAAGGCAACTATAATAGGGATTACCGGAAGTAATGGAAAGACCACCACCACAATGCTAACGAACCACATTTTAAAAGAAGGTGGGATGCATGTGGGAATGGCAGGGAATATTGGTGATAGTTACGCCAAGATGGTTGCTGAAAAGGACTTTGATTACTATGTGCTGGAGATAAGTAGTTTTCAATTGGACGGGATAGTGGATTTTAAGCCACACATAGCCATCCTCACCAATATAACTCCAGATCATTTGGATAGATATGAATACAAATTTGAAAATTATATAGCATCAAAGTTTAGAATTGCAAAAAACCAGACGAAGGAAGATTATTTAATATATGATGCCGATGATGAAGTAATAGTCCAGTGGTTGCAAAAGAACCCGGTCCAATCAAAATTATTACCCTTTTCCATCAGTAAGAAATTGGATGAAGGGGCATATTTAGAGAATGATAAAATAATTATTAAGACACACAATAACACTTTAGAAATGAGTACAGACGCTTTGGCTTTGGAAGGGAAACACAATTTAAAGAATACCATGGCTGCCACTACGGCGGCTAAACTAATTAGTATAAGAAAGGAGACTATACGCAGAAGTATAGAAAACTTTCAGGGAGCGGAGCATAGGTTGGAAAAAGTACTTAAAATTCATCATGTACAGTATATCAACGATTCCAAGGCTACCAATGTAAATGCAACCTACTATGCCTTGGACAGTATGAGAACTCCAACTGTTTGGATTGTAGGAGGGGTGGACAAAGGGAATGATTACAAGGAATTAATGCCTTTGGTTCGTGAAAAAGTAAAGGCCATTATATGTTTAGGGTTGGATAATTCCAAAATAAAAGATGCCTTTGGCAATGTAGTGGACCTGGTTGTGGAAACATTTGCAATGGACGAGGCCGTAAAGGTGGCATATAAGATAGCGGAACGGGGAGATACGGTATTGTTATCACCGGCATGTGCCAGTTTCGACCTGTTCAAGAATTATGAAGATAGGGGAAATCAGTTTAAAGAAGCAATAAAAAAATTATAAGGGGTGGGATTTTTAAACAAAATTAATGGAGATAAAGCTATTTGGGCAGTGGTTGCCCTTTTGGCCTTGTTTTCATTTTTACCTGTTTATAGCGCCAGCAGTAACCTGGTATACGTGGTGGGCAATGGAACCACTATTGGTTATCTGGTAAAGCATGCCATACTTTTGCTAATGGGATTTGGGATTATTTACGGGGTGCACCGTATTCCTACCCACTTTTTTAAAGGCCTGTCCTTGATTGCGATGCCAGTGGTATTGCTTTTATTGCTTTATACACTTGCCCAAGGGCAGGTCATAGACGGGGCCAATGCCAGTAGGTGGATCCGTATTCCCATTGTTGGTTTTACATTTCAGACGTCTAACCTGGCAGCGGTGGTGCTAATGATCTACGTAGCTAGATATTTGACAAAAATAAAGGATAAGACCATCACCTTTAAGGAGAGTATCCTGCCCCTTTGGTTACCGGTTTTTTTGGTGATAGTGCTAATATTACCTGCGAATTTTTCAACGGCCGGGATTATATTTTCCATGGTCCTGCTATTGTGTTTTATAGGGGGGTATCCCTTTAAGTATCTAATAGGAATCGTTGCTGCTGGGATATTGAGCCTAACGCTGTTTATATTGACGGCCAAGGCAGTGCCGGATTTATTTCCTAACAGGGTAGATACTTGGATGAGCAGAATAGAAAGCTTTTCCAATCCTGAGGATACGGAGGCTGATTATCAAATAGAGAAGGCAAAAATAGCTATTGCAACGGGAGGAATAGTGGGCAATGGGGCAGGAAAGAGTGTAATGAAGAATTTTTTGCCACAAAGTTCCTCGGATTTTATTTATGCCATTATTGTAGAGGAGTACGGACTTTTGGGAGGCTTTGTGCTAATGTTCTTCTATTTGTTGTTGCTTTTTAGGATTGTGGTGGTGGCCAATAGCAATGACACGGTATTCGGTAAACTTTTGGTTCTGGGAGTTGGACTTCCTATAGTATTTCAGGCATTGATCAATATGGCTGTGGCCGTGGAACTTTTCCCGGTTACCGGTCAGACCTTGCCTTTGATTAGTAGTGGTGGAACCTCGAGTTGGATGACCTGTTTGGCCATAGGTATTATTCTTAGTGCAAGTAATAAACATGTGCAATCCGAATCGGACGAAATAGATGAGACCAACCCTTTAGAAGTGTTAAGTGGGCAGTTATAGATTTATATTATCGGGTGGAGGCACGGGCGGACATATTTATCCTGCCATTGCCATTGCAAATGAGTTGAAACTTAGGTATCCCGATGCTGATTTTCTGTTCGTAGGGGCAAAAGATAGAATGGAAATGGAAAAGGTGCCCCAAGCTGGGTACAAAATTGAAGGTTTGTGGATAAGTGGGTTGCAAAGGAAGCTCACTTTGAGAAATTTAATGTTTCCTTTTAAATTGATAAGTAGTTTGATGAAATCAGCAAACATAGTACGGAATTTTAAACCTCATGCCGTTGTGGGTACTGGTGGCTTTGCCAGTGGTCCCCTCTTGAAGGTGGCATCGGGAAAGGGAATTCCATGTGTGTTGCAGGAACAGAATTCCTTTGCTGGTATCACCAATAAATTATTGGCGAACAAAGTGGCCAAAATATGTGTGGCCTATGATGGCATGGAGAAATTTTTTCCGAAAGATAAAATCGTAAAGACTGGTAACCCTGTACGTGGGGATTTGGTGTTATTGGTAGAGAATAAAGTAGAGGCGTTGAGCTTCTTTGGTTTGCAGGCGGGTAAAACCACATTGCTTGTCCTAGGAGGCAGTCTTGGGGCAAGACGTGTAAATATTCTTATTGAACAGAGTTTGCCTTTTTTTAAGGAGCAGGGAATTCAGGTCGTTTGGCAAAGTGGCAAGCTGTATTATGAGGATTATAAAAAATATGAAAGTGCGGATGTCAAAGTAGTGGCTTTTTTAAATCGGATGAATTTGGCCTATGGGGCTGCAGATATCATTATTTCCAGGGCAGGAGCAGGTTCGGTTTCTGAACTATGCATTGTGGGCAAGCCCGTGATTTTTATCCCGTCCCCTAACGTGGCGGAGGATCATCAGACAAAAAACGCCCTATCCTTGGTGGAAAAGGATGCGGCCATTATGATAAAAGAAACGGAATTGGATGAAAAGTTCGTAACGGTGTTTTCGGATTTGGTCAATAACGAGGCCTTGAGCAAGAAGTTGGGAGCCAATATCAAGAATTTGGCCATGCCAAATGCTACCAAGGAGATTGTAAATGAAATAGAAAAATTATTAGTGCAACAATAAGAAAATGGGCATAAAAGATATACATAACGTCTACTTTATAGGTATTGGAGGTATTGGTATGTCCGCCCTTGCGCGATATTTTAAATTTATAGGTAAGAATGTTGCGGGCTATGATAAGACCGAGACACCTCTTACAAAGGATTTGGTGGATTTGGGTATCCAGGTGCATTATGAAGATGATTTGGAATTGGTGTCCAAGGTGTATTTGGATCCTGACAATACCTTAGTGGTATATACTCCCGCCGTGCCTAATGATCATGGGGAGTATAATTATTTCATGGACCATGGCTTTCAGGTGAAAAAGCGTTCAGAAGTGTTGGGATTGATTACAAAGGATACCTTTTGTTTTGCAGTTGCCGGCACCCATGGCAAGACTACCACTTCCTGTATACTGGCTCACTTATTGAAGGAGACCGGGACTCCCATAACGGCATTCTTAGGAGGGATTTCGGAAGATTTCAACAGTAATTTTTTATTGGAAGGTTCGGAATATTCTGTGGTAGAGGCAGATGAATTTGATCGTTCCTTTCTTCGTTTGTCACCAAATGTGGCCTGTATTACTTCTATGGACGCGGATCATTTGGATATTTATGGCAACAGTGAGGAGCTTCAAAAATCGTTCAGAGATTTTGTGAAGCGGATAAAGCCGAATGGTAAGCTGTTTGTTCGTAATGGTTTGCCTTTGGAGGGGACAACCTATGGTATTGAGGATGGATCGGATTATTGTATTAGAAATATTAAAATAGACCAAGGGACCTATATTTTTGATTTGGATTCTCCAGAAGCCAATCTTAAATCTGTCAGGTTCAATAAACCGGGGAGGCATAACCTGCTCAATGGCTTGGTTGCCTATGCCATGGCTATTCAGGCCGGTTCATCGCCAACAAGTTTGGCAGACGCATTGGCCACATTTAAAGGAGTACAAAGACGTTTTTCCTATCAGATAAAGAATTCCGATTTTGTGTTTATAGATGATTATGCACATCATCCAACGGAAATAGATGCTGCATTCCAAGCAGTTTCCGAAATGCATCCCGGTAAAAATATATTGGCCGTTTTTCAACCACATTTGTTTTCCAGAACAAGGGATTTTGTGGATGAATTTGCAAAAAGTCTGTCCAATTTTCCAAGTTTATTACTGTTGGAAATTTACCCTGCCAGGGAAAACCCAATTGAAGGGGTTACCTCGCAATGGTTGTTGGATAAAATTACAAGTCCAAGGAAAAAATTAATCAGAAAGTCAGAGTTGATTTCAGAAATTATAGCCCAAAATCCCCATGTTTTAATAACCCTGGGGGCTGGAGATATTGGATTGGAAGTCCCGAAAATTAAAAAGGAATTAAGTCATGTCCATAAAAAACAATAAAAATAAAAAAATGAAAATTAATTGGAATTTCATAAAATTCGGGGCCTTGTTACTGGTAATTACGGGTCTTTATGCATTTTCCAGTGTTAGGAACAAGCATAAAAAAATAGATAATATCGAAATTGAGTTCATCGGAGATCAGAATCTTTACATGACCCAAGAGACGGTTAATAAATTGTTAATACAAAATTCTGGAGACCTTAGAAACCTGCCCAAAGAAGATATAGTTTTGAATACTATAGAAAAAGCTATCGAAGCTAATGAAATGGTAAAAAATGCCCAAGTTTACCTTACGGTTAACGGGGACCTAGTGGCTAAAGTCATACAGCGAAAACCAATCGGAAGAGTTGAGGGAGTTGCAAAGTTTTATATAGATGAGGATGGGAAACCTATGCCATTTTCCAAATATCATTCTGCGCGGGTACCTATAATTACAGGAATAGTAACCAATAAAAGTACGGAGGGAGTGTACGAAATTTTGACTTATATAAATTCTGATGAATTCTTGAGAAAGAATATAATAGGCGTTCATATTACCGAGGAACAAAAATATCAGTTGAAGTTTAGGATGGAGAATTTTGTGGTGGATTTGGGCCATGTGGAAGAATTGGAGAAAAAGTTCAGCAATTTCAAAGCTTTTTATACTAAAGCGAATAAGGACAAAACGTTGAACGATTATAACAGGGTGAGTTTAGAATTTAATAACCAAGTAGTGTGCACCAAAATTTAAGATATGGAACAAGGTAATTATTCAGTTGGGTTGGATATTGGAACCACCAAAATTGTGGCCATCATTGGTAGGGAAAATGAGTATGGCAAGATTGAAATCTTGGGTATTGGCAGATCTAAAAGTTTGGGAGTACACCGCGGAGTGGTCAATAATATTACACAAACCATCAAGTCTATCCAACAAGCTGTTGAACTGGCCGAAGGCAATTCCGGTTTAAAGATTAGTTCGGTAGTGGTAGGTATTGCAGGACAGCATATTAGGAGTTTGCAACATAGCGATTATATAACCAGGGCAAAATCCGAAGAGGTCATCAATGAGGATGATGTGGAAAAGCTTTGTAACCAAGTTTATAAATTGGTGATGCTTCCTGGAGAGGAGATTATCCACGTCTTGCCACAGGAATTCAAGGTAGACGGCCAAGCGGAAATAAAGCAACCTATGGGGATGTACGGGGGAAGACTTGAAGCCAATTTTCATGTAGTGGTAGGGCAGGTTTCTTCAATCCGTAATGTGGGAAGATGTATAAAAAGCGCAGGTCTGGATCTAGGGAATATAACCTTGGAACCACTGGCATCGGCAAATGCAGTTTTAAGTCAGGAAGAGAAAGAGGCAGGTGTTGCGCTGATCGATATAGGTGGTGGTACCACGGATTTGGCCATTTTCAAGGATGGAATTATCCGTCATACCGCTGTAATTCCTTTTGGAGGTAATGTAATTACAGAAGATATCAAGGAAGGTTGCTCCATTATTGAAAAGCAGGCAGAACTTTTAAAGATCAAGTTTGGTTCGGCTTGGCCGGGAGAAAACAAGGACAATGAAATTGTTTCCATCCCAGGGTTGAGAGGACGTGAGCCCAAAGAAATCACCTTGAAAAACCTTTCCAAGATAATACATGCCCGAGTAGTGGAAATCGTGGAGCAGGTTTATGTGGAGATCAAGAATTATGGGCACGACGAGCAAAAGAAAAAATTGATTGCGGGAATTGTATTGACGGGTGGTGGAAGCCAGCTAAAACATTTGAAGCAATTGGTAGAATATATAACTGGAATGGACACTAGAATCGGCTACCCCAATGAGCATTTGGCAGGCGATTCCGACGAGGAAATAGCCAGTCCGTTATATGCAACTGCGGTGGGTCTGTTGATGAATGCGGTGCAGAATAAGGCCAAAGTAAGGGAAGCAAGGCAGGAAGCTGTTGAGAAGGAAGATGATCATGGGGTTTTTACAGGAGAAGATCACACTCAGACCAAAACGGCGCTGAAAAAGGAGCGGAAATCTATTTTTGATAAATGGTCCGAGAAATTGAAGGATTTCTTGGATAATGCGGAATAGATTATAAAATAAGAAAAGTATAGTAAACCAGTAAAATAAAAAATATGAGCAAGAACACTGAATTTGAAAGTATATCCTTTGATTTGCCCAAAAATCAGAGTAACGTAATTAAAGTCATAGGTGTTGGTGGTGGCGGTAGTAACGCCATAAATCACATGTTCCAGGCCGGTATCAATGGTGTGGATTTTGTGATTTGTAATACCGATTCGCAAGCACTTCAAAATAGTCCCGTACCCAATAAGATACAATTGGGAGTTTCGTTGACGGAAGGATTGGGAGCTGGTGCCAATCCAGAAGTAGGGGAACAGGCCGCTATTGAAAGTATGGAAGAGATCAAGCAAATGCTTGATACTACCACAAAGATGATCTTTATTACAGCCGGTATGGGCGGGGGAACAGGTACTGGTGCTGCCCCTGTCATTGCAAAAATGGCAAAGGAAATGGATGTTCTTACAGTGGGGATCGTAACCATGCCTTTTCAATTTGAAGGTAAAATGCGTTGCCAACAGGCTCAGTTGGGAATAGAAAAATTACGTGCCAATGTAGATTCCTTGATTGTTATCAATAACAATAAATTAAGGGAAGTATATGGCAATTTGGGTTTTAAAGCTGGTTTTTCCAAAGCAGATGAAGTATTGGCCACTGCCGCTCGTGGTATTGCAGAAGTTATTACACATCACTATACTCAGAACATAGATTTACGTGACGCCAAGACTGTATTGAGCAGTAGCGGAACGGCCATAATGGGATCGGCCATATCTTCAGGTTCTTCCAGGGCACATGAGGCCATAATGAAGGCTTTGGATTCCCCCTTGTTGAACGACAACAAAATTACTGGGGCAAAGAATGTACTGTTACTTATTGTTTCTGGTTCCTCTGAAATTACAATAGACGAAATAGGTGAGATTAATGACCATATTCAAAATGAGGCCGGTTTTGGGGCCAATATCATTATGGGGGTCGGTGAAGATGAGGGACTGGGCGAGGCAATCGCAGTTACGGTTATTGCCACGGGTTTTAATATAGATCAACAGGATGATATAGTAAATACGGAATCCAAAAAAATCATTCATACGTTAGAAGATGAGCAGCGCGCGGAGCATAACCTTACTCCAAAGAATGTTGTTCACCAGTTGGTCGAAGAAGAGGAAATTAAGAAGGTTGCTCCGGTTAAGCCTACATTGACGCAAGGGGAGCCTCAGATGGATTTGATACCTACTACTAATTTCATTAAGAATTTTAATGTATTCTATGAGGAAGTGGTTGCGGAAAATGTTCAGGACGATTTTATCATTATCAATGCTTCCGATGAGATCAAGGATATAGAAGTAGTGGATCCAAGGGTGGTATCCAACAACTTGGAGGAGGAAGATCAGTTCGCATTTAGTTTTGATATGCCTTTGGCCAAAAAGCCTGTAGAAGAGGAAGAAGAGGCGCAACACATTATTACTTTCGATCTTGATGAAGAGGTAAAGGATTTTGAAGTGAAAGATCACGTAGAAGTAATTCCTGTCCTAGAGTACAACAAGAATGGCGAAAAGCGTTACAGTTTGGACGATTATATGGAGTTGGAAAAGAAACTTACTGGAGCCAAATCCAAGGCTGAGGAGTTTGAGCCCCGTATTGTTGAAGACGAGTTGATATTTGAAAAGCGTACCATTGCAAAGCAGGAATCGAACCAGCAGAGGGTGAATGTGGAGGATGAAGATCCTGTTAATACCCCAATTGAAATCCTTTTAAAGGAACGCGCAGACGAACGCAGAAGAAAACTAAAGGACTTTAATTATAAATTCCAGAATAGCCTTAGTAATTTGGATGAAATATCCAAGCAGCCGGCTTATAAGAGACAAGGGATAAACTTAAATGAGAACCCTAAGGAAAGCAAAGTTTCCAGAACTAGCTTAAGTGAGGATAGTAATGACGATATTCAATTGCGTTCCAACAACTCTTATTTACATGACAATGTAGACTAGTCCTGTTCACGGAACTATAAATCCTAAAGTTTAGACCCGAAAATAGCTTATATTTTCGGGTTTATTTTTATCTTCGCAGGGCTAAAAAAAAGATATGGGTTTACAGCAGAGGGTAATGGAAGATATGAAGGCGGCAATGAGGGCCAAGGACACCGTGGCATTGGAGTCTTTACGAGCTATAAAATCAGCCTTATTATTGGCACAGACCGAAACAGGACCGGGAACGGAACTGTCCGAGGAAGATGAAGTAAAGCTGGTTCAAAAATTAGTAAAGCAGCGCAAGGATAGTGCGGCTATCTATAAGGAGCAGGGACGCGAGGATCTGGCCGAACCTGAACTGGCACAAGCAGTGATTATCGAAAAATTCCTTCCAGAGCAATTGACCGAAGAAGAGATAGAAAAGGTAGTGGTGCAGACCATTGATGCCATAGGAGCGTCAGGAATGAAGGATATGGGCAAGGTCATGGGGATCGTATCCCAGGAATTGGCCGGACAGGCAGATGGGAAGACCATTTCCAATATAGTTAAGGCCAAATTGGCCAATTAAGAAAGGATTTCTGACCGAATAGGTCAGTTAAGGCCCCGTGGCGCAACTGAATAGCGCATCAGATTTCGGCTCTGAGGGTTGGGGGTTTGAATCCCTCCGGGGTCACGGATAAACCACAAAAAAGTGGTTGTGCAAGCGAGCTTCAAAAATGAAGCTCGCTTCTTTTTTGAAGTATAGCGAAGTGCAACTTTTTGTGGTTTTCAAAGCG
>NZ_QLLN01000001.1:101359-918926 GCF_003259375.1 Arenibacter echinorum
GCCAATCCCCGGGTCGTTTTTAGGACGGAGCCTGTTGTTCTGAAGTATAGCGAAGTGCAACTTTTTGTGGTTTTCAAAGCGGAGCTTTGTAGGGATGGGCGCAGCCAATCCCTAGGTCCTGTGATAGGGTGTTACTAGATTTTTCATTGCTTTTTAGGCCTTCAAGAATACTACGACAAACAGCTAGGCAATAAGAATACTTAAAGTTGATTATTCCCTGTTATCCTTTTTAAAAATATTGCCAATACCCTTACCAATCTTTTGTATGGTTTCAATTCCTTTGTGGATTGGTTCAGGGTTGATCTGATCATATCGTTTGCTACCAAATTGCTGAACGAACTGCTGGGGATATATAATAAGTCGACTGTTATTGGGGAAATGTTTTTCCATTTTGGACGGGAGGTTTTCGAGCATAACCATATAAGATGCCGCACCCTCACGGGCAGAAACCAAAACAAATAAATCGTTTTCCCGTACATTTTTTGAGAGATCCAAGAAATCTTCCCAATCACTAAATTGACTAGGTATAATTGTAGCCGATAATTTAGAGTCCTTAACAAGTTTTTTTATAGATTTTAAGGTCATTTCATTGCAGTATAGTTGAATCGGGATGCTTAATTCCTGAGCCAATTTTGCCATTTTTGTAAACCAAAGTTCAAAGCCGTTTTCGTGTTCGGTCAAAGGTGGGGCCGCAATTACAATTCTTTGATGGGACACCAAAGCTTTTTCAAAATGACAAATTATAGTAGTTTTATCGGTGTTGCTTATAATGCTGTCCACTTTTTTCCCAATTAGTTTATCGATAAATCCGGTACGTTGTGGCCATCCCAAAACAATGATGTCAGCCATTATTTCTTTAGCAATACGTGAAATTCCGCTGGCTGCGTTATGGTCGATGGTGGCAATTATACTTACTTTTGTTTCTGTTGCAGACGCCTGTTCTACAAATTCTTGCAGTTTTTTTCTGGCTTTTAGAATATTGTTTTCAGCTTCATTGTTATTGGAAACTACGGAGAGAACGGATAAGGGATTGGCCGATTTTTTCCCCTTAATAAAAATCGAAAATTCGAGAAGTTTTTCCATGTTCCCAATATTGGCAATGGGCAGTAATATATGCTCATTATCCAAACTGTTTACTTTCATTGGCCCTGAGCTATCGTCTTCTGTTTCAACTACGAGTTTTTTAGCGGCTTTTTCAGTGGCAAAAGAGGCAACAACACAGGTGATTAGGATAAGTATTATGGTTCCGTTCAGGATGTTTTCATCTAGAATTTGAGCTTTGTAACCTACTAAAATTACGGCAAGTGTTGCAGCTGCATGGGAACTGCTCAATCCAAAAATAAGCTGACGCTGAGTTTTTGTGTATTTAAAAGCAAGTTGAGTAACCAATGCCGCAAACCATTTGCCAAATAGTGCCACGACTGAAAGTGTTCCTGCCACAATAAGTGCTGTTTGTCCTTTTAGAATAACGCTAACATCAACCAACATTCCCACACTTATCAAGAAAAAGGGAATAAATAGGGAATTGCCTATAAATTGAATTCTATTCATCAACGCAGAAGAATGGGGAATAAGTTTATTTAGGGCCAATCCGGCTACAAAAGCTCCAATAATTGGCTCAACACCTGCTATTTCGGCCAAGAATGCAGCAAAAAAAACAATGGAAAGGACAAAGATATAGTGGGAGTGTTTTTCACTTTCCAGTTTACGAAAAAACCAATTCGCAATCCTAGGAATTATAAGGAACATAATAGCAGAAAAAACACTTAATGAAATTCCCAAACGGATCCAAAAAGCCATATTCAGATTTCCCTGGCTGTTGCCCATAATTACCGCTAGAATGATAAGTACGGCCGTGTCCGTTAATATGGTCCCGCCCACGGTAATGGCTACAGCCTGATTTTTTGAAACTCCTAATTTGCTTACAATAGGATAGGCCACCAGTGTATGGGTAGCGAACATACTGGAAGTGAGGAAACTGGCATTAAAGTCGTATTCCAGAAAGAAATAGCAGACAGGGAAACCGATGGCCAACGGAAAAATAAATGTAAAAAATCCAAACACAAGACTTTTGTTTTTGTTGGATTTAAACTCGTTCATGTCCAGTTCCAGACCAGCTATGAACATGATGTACAAGAGGCCAATAGTTGAAAACAGGTCAATGGCCGAATTTTTTTCGAGAATATTGAGTCCAAATGGCCCTATTGCCACCCCTGAAATAATCAATCCAATTATGCCCGGAATATTTAGCTTTCTCAGCAGAATAGGCGATAGCAGAATAATAAACAGGATTAAAGAAAATATCAGCACCGGATTTTCCAATGGCAATTCAAATTCGTGTCTGAAGTGTTCAAAAAAATCTTTCATCGTGTTGATGCGCCCTTTTTAGGTCAGCTCTAAATTCAACTATTTTTGGTTAATAATATTCATTTAGGGAAAGAATTCTTTCAAGAAATGATACTATGATTCATATAATGTGAGGCCTCGAAATATACCCATGTTCTATATGGACTGAAGTATAGCGTCAATGAAAATATTTGTAAAACGTTTCAAATTCAGGTTAAAGGGGAATTTATATATAAATTGATTGTATTCCTTATCTTATACTTCCAAAATCCAACCAATTAAATAACTACCAAATGAAGAATATTTTAGTGAAGTGTATGGTCCTGGCCATATTTGGATTATCATTTTCTTGCAAAGAAAAGGCAAAACCTGAATCCACTTCCAATGCCCAACGCAACGAAAAACCCAATATTGTGCTTATCTTGGCCGACGATCAAGGTTGGGGAGATTTGGGGATTTCCGGGAATACCAATCTGGCAACCCCGAACATAGATGCCATTGCCAATAACGGGGTCACTTTTGATCATTTTTACGTAAGCCCGGTATGTTCGCCCACTAGGGCCGAACTTTTGACCGGCCGTTATTTTCCGAGGGTAGGGGTCTATTCCACTTCTTCAGGTGGTGAACGTCTAAATTTGGATGAAACTACCATTGCGGAAGTTTTTAAAAAGGCCGGATATGCCACTGCTGCTTATGGAAAATGGCATAACGGTATGCAACCTCCTTACCATCCCAATGCCAGGGGTTTTGATGATTTTTATGGCTTCTGCTCCGGACATTGGGGCAATTATTTCAGTCCCATGTTGGAGCACAACGGGGAAATAGTAAAGGGAGACGGCTTTATCATTGATGATCTTACCAATAAAGGATTGGATTTTATGGATAGGAACAAGGAAAAGCCTTTTTTCTTATACCTGCCATACAATACGCCCCATAGCCCCATGCAGGTGCCGGATGAATATTGGAATAGGTTCAAGGACAAGGAACTTGGCATGAAATATCATGGGGAGGAAGAAGAGAACGAAAACTTTAGCAGGGCGGCACTTGCCATGGTGGAAAATATAGATTACAATGTGGGACGGGTATTTGACAAACTAAGGGACCTTCAACTGGAAGAGAATACTATTGTAATATATCTATCGGACAACGGACCTAACGGATGGCGATGGAATGCCGGAATGCGAGGCAAAAAGGGATCTACCGATGAGGGCGGGGTACGTTCCCCTTTGGTCATGCAATGGAAGGACAAGCTACCTATGGGCAAGCATATTTCAGAAATAGCAAGTTCCATAGATATATTGCCCACCTTATCGGATTTGGCCCAAATTGAGATGAATACTCTGAAACAGCTGGATGGGAAAAGCCTAAAGCCACTGTTGATGGAAGATAAGCCATCTTGGGGCGCTAGGGTGGTCTATAACCATTGGAATAGTGGTACAAGTATCCGAACGCAAAATTATCGCTTGGATAGTAAGGACAGACTTTATGATATGGCTAATGATGGCGGACAGACCACAGACCTTTCTGGGAAACTGCCACAACTCACAGATTCTTTGAAACAATTAAAAAAAGACTGGCTGCAGGAGGTGATGCCAAAATCCAAAGAGACAGAGGATCGGCCCTTTACTTTGGGCCATCCTGATTATGTGTACACCCAGATTCCTGCTAGGGATGGGGTGGCACATGGTAATATAGAACGGAGTAATAGACACCCCAACGATACCTTTTTTACAAATTGGAAAAGTACAAAGGATAGCATCAGCTGGGATGTGGATGTCCTGGCCGATGGGGAATTTGAAGTGGAACTTTATTACACTGCCAAAGAAAAGGACTTAGGTTCCGAATTTGAATTACGCTTGGGGGAAAGTTCCTTAAAGGCAGCCATTGCCAAGGCACATGATCCGCCGCTAGTAGGGGCAGAACGGGATCGTGACCCCAGAATTGAATCCTATACCAAGGACTTTGTTCCTATGGATCTAGGGAAAATTGGCTTGAAAAAGGGTAGGGGCAACCTAGTACTAAAAGTGCTAAAAATACCTGGGGAGGAAGTTATGGATATGCGATTATTATTGTTTAAGAGGGTAAACTGATGTGGTAAGGGCAAATCGGCTTTCAATTATCATCCTTGCACCACCTAGTCTGATAATTTACTTTCAAAGAGGGTTCGTTGGGGCAACTCCAATGGTGCTTCTTTTCACATTCTATTGTGTTGTACTTTAACCTATATTCGATTCAGCTATTTAGAATAGCGGTTTGCTCGGTAGTTGGCATAGCTATTTGGTTGTTATGAGGTAACCAAATGAAATTGGAAATAGATTAGCCTTGCTATTTATATATTCCCTCTAGATTCAACAAAAACGCATAAATCTCAGCTGTTTCCTTTAAATAATCAAATCGGCCACTGGCACCACCATGACCAAAATCCATATTGGTACGGAAGAGCAATTGATTTTTATCAGTTTTCATAGATCTGAGTTTGGCAACCCATTTTGCAGGTTCAAAATACTGTACCTGACTGTCATGTAAACCAGTTGTGACCAAAATATTAGGGTAGTTTTTCTTTTCAATATTTTCATAGGGACTATAAGACTTGATGTAGAAATAGGCATCTTCATTTTTTGGGTTTCCCCATTCATCAAATTCATTTGTCGTTAATGGAATGCTTTCATCAAGCATGGTATTTACTACATCTACAAAAGGGACTGCAGCTACAACCCCATTCCATAAACTAGGTGACATATTTGCCACAGCTCCCATTAACAAACCACCGGCACTACCGCCCATAGCATACAAATGACCCTTGCCAGTATAGTGTTCCTCGATTAAAAACTCTCCACAATCGATAAAATCGGTAAATGTGTTCTTCTTTTTCATCAACTTGCCATCTTCATACCAACTGCGGCCCATTTCCTGACCACCTCTTATATGGGCAATTGCAAATACAAAGCCTCTATCCAATAAGCTTAATCTACTACTTGCAAAACTTGCTTCCATACTAATTCCATAACTGCCATAACCGAAGAGCAATAAAGGTGTTGTGGCATCTTTATTTAAATCTTTTTTATAGACCAAGGATATTGGTATTTTAGTGCCATCTTTTGCCTGGGCATAAATACGCTCGGTAACATAATCGGTTGAATTGTAACCGCCAACAACTTCCTGTTGTTTCAATAATATTTTCTCCTTGCTTTTTATTTTGTAGTCATAAGTAGACGAGGGAGTGGTCAATGAAGTATAACTATAGCGCAGTACATCGCTTGTGTATTCAGGATTGGGAATTATATAAGCTGAATAGGCGGCTTCACCGAAATTGAGATAATGTTCAGCACTATCCTTTAAGCCTCTAATACGTAATTTTACAAGTCCATCTTTACGTTCATTAACGACAATAAAGTCTTGGAACTCTTCTATACCTTCTATTAAAACATCTTTGCGATTTGGTATTAATTGCTTCCAATGGGATTCTCCAGTGTTGTTAAGGGGGCATTCCATCAATTGAAAGTTCTTGGCGCCGTCCTTATTAGTGAGGATTAAAAATTTGTCATCCAAAGGTACTACATCATACAACACATCTTTCAACCTTGGTTGAAAAATCTTGAAGACACTTGTAGGTTTGTTGGCATTTATCATCCTTAATTCCGAAGACAAGGTTCCAGTGGAATAAATAAAAATGTGCTGATTGTTTTTGCTCTTTTTTACCCATAAATAATTGGTATTATCTTTTTCGTGATAAACCACTTCATCTTGGTCGGCACTTGTTCCCAAAGAATGGCGTTTAATTTTTTCAGGCAAAAGTGTGGCCAGGTTTTTTGAAGTGTAGAAGAGGGTTTTGTTATCATTTGCCCAGCAAGGGTCACCTTCGGTATTTAGAATACTGTCCTTAAGAATTTCGCCAGTCTCTAGATTTTTTATGTGAATGGTATATTGCCGGCGACTGACCAGATCAACACCAAATGCCATTAATTTATTGTCTGGGCTGACATCAAATCCGGTAGCTGCATAAAAAGCATGTCCTTCAGCCGATTTATCAGCATCAAGTAATACTTCTTCCGGGGCGTCCATACTTTCTTTTTTCCGGCAGATTTTATAGTACTGTTTATCTTCTTCCGTTCTGTAGTAATAAAAGTAGCCATTTTTATATACGGGCACACTTTCATCTTTTTCCTTTATCCTTGATTTCATTTCCAAAAATAAGTCTGACTGAAATGGTTTGGAAGGACTCATTACGGTATCCAAATAGGCGTTTTCGGCCTTCAGATAGTTTATGGCCTTTGTACTGTCCGGGCCTTTGCCAAAATAGTCATACATCCAATAATAGTTGTCGGCAACACTATCGGCATGGATTACTCGCCAGTGTTCTTTTTTTTCTGCGATAGGAGCTGTCGCCTTCTGGAATTGTGCATGTGCATTGGCAATACAAATTATAAGACCTAATAGGGTAATTATTTTTTTCATTTTTTAAATAGATAGGTGATAATGCCTTAATTTACGGGGAATGCCAGTGTTTAAATTAGTACAAAGGGGAAAATCATTCTGCCTTTAACTTAATTGTAGCAAAGGTTTAAAGCTTTTAATTTATGAGCAAATTTGAATCTTAAAATGGAGGGTGACTTTCAAATATGCCCATCTTATAAAGATACATAAAACCTGTTATCCAACACATAATGAATGCAGTAAAGTGTGGATGAAAAAAATCACATTTCAACTTTAAAGTTGCGATTATTATCTACTTATACTGGAATTTCGATTTGAAGGTTTTGACTGCAGAAGTTATTTTTCAATTTTATATAAGAGCAATTCCTCATTACTGTCAGGAAGTGTTGTTGTTCCCGCTAATGCCAAACCAAGTTTTTCCAAAAGTCTTTGGGAGGAAACATTGTGTTTGGAGGTGATGGCACTAATGGCATGAAGACCGAATTCATTGAAGGCTATATTTTTTAATTTGTCGGCAGCTTCATAAGCATAACCTTTGCCTTCATATTCTGGTAAAAAGGCAAAACCAATATCGATGCCTTCCAATCCTTCCCTGTCATATAATCCGCAACATCCAATTTTTGCCTTGTCCATTTTTCTTATAAGGGTATAATTGGAATATCCAAGTCTTTCCAGTTGCGGCTGCATCTTGGTCAAGATATACTCTTTTGCCATGTCGGGAGAGGTGATATTTCTATCTCCAATGTTTTTGAGCCATTTTGGACTATTGAACAGTTCAAAAATAAATGCTGCGTCTTCTTCCGAGGTGGGTTTTAGGAATAACCTTTCTGTTTCGAACGTCTTATACTCCCCCATATTTAAATTGACTTCACTCGATTAATGTTTATCCGGGTCTAAAAGCCTAAGGTAATTATTTTCTATATTTTTCAATGTCATTTTGAAAAAGGGTGTAAGGACCATGAAGCTTAAAAGGGGAGGTCTGGATCAAAAACAAGTATTTGGCCATATTGGACTAAGTTGCTATGGCTTAGGCAGGCCATCCCCGTTTAGTGCTACTTGTGATCAGGTTTTTTAAGGGAATTTTTTAATTCGATCTGCTTATCATCGACCTCAATTATTACAGTGTCTCCATAGTTCAATTCCTCAATTTTTGGAAGTATTACCTCCAATATTGTTGGATTTTGAAAATGTTCTGCCTTGGTGGCAGGATCTGGCATATAGATTAAGCCGTTATAACTATTTTTATTTATATGAAGGGAAACATCGAAAAAGTAAAAATTTTCCGGTGGTATATGTGTGGACCAATTTATATTCTCAAGAAAATATTTTGGTTTTAAAATTTTAAAAAAATAAGGTGCAATGTCCAAATTAATAGTCCCTAAAAAGTATGGACTCAAGTCTAAACCTTTTTGTGAAAAATGTTGGTATTGGGCTTTTAATGTTCCGTTGGGATAGCGAGGGTCTTTGGCCTTCCCTGAGGCAACCCCGTGACCCTGTTTAACTATAGCCTTTACTTTCATAGTACCTAACTTTTAATGATTTTCACCTTTTTCCTTAAGACAAACCTAATAGGTAAGTATAGGTATTCCAGAAATAGTTGTACAGCCTTAGCTGGCAGGCAGGCTCGCAATGCCGGGGAATGTAGGCAATATTATTATTCCGTACTAAATTTTATCGTTACTGTTTTCCATTGATGACCAAATAAGATGTTTTTACTAACATCCCAATTTTTATCTTGTAGGGAACTTAGATAGACGTCCCTGATATTTACACTTATATTATCAACTTCCCTACCTTCTTTTAATTCAATAATCTTACCCAGTTTTTGTCCTGTTAGGGTAGCAATCATTTGACCTTTTCTTTTTGCTTTTGCCAAAATCTTAGAAAACAATCTTTTTTCGGACAATTCGGTGTCTCCATATTCAATTTCTCCAACAGCCCCGGAGATATAGTCCAACGTCTTCAATTCCGTAGTCAGTTTTTCCAGCTCTTTGGAATTTTGTAATTCAACGGCAAAACCTAATTTCCAAAATCCAGCATAATCGTGAATTTGAAATTCAGCATTATTTAAGGGTCTGGTTTTATACTTTTTATTTTTAAGAAATACTTCAAGTTCCTTGTACTTTTCGCGCATTTTTATTTTGGTCGAATCTGTACCGGCCACCACATTGGCATCCAATCTGGCAAACTTGGATTCACTTATCTGAACATGATATTCAAATTTATTTGGTTTTATTCTGATGGAATCCCTTATTTCTATTTCTATAAATCCACTTTGGGCTAATCCGAAGTTGATAAATAATAGGGATAGGTATAATAGTTTCTTCATTTTTTTTTTGACAGTGTTAACGCTTTATTGGTAGTAGTATCTAATTCCTTTTATAATGTGATTTTTCAGTTGTGCCATCTGGATTTACAAATTCAAAATTGTAATTTCCATCAGTATCCCAACCGTAATTTATTTTATGGATTTGTGAGTTCACTGTATAGCTTAAACTATATTGATGGGGTTCAGGGTTTTCAAAATCGATAATTTCTGCTCCCCGTAATGGTCTCAAATCCGGTCTTACACCTCTTGTTTTGGCTTGTGGCATAATTTCATTTTCTGGTGCCTGTGTTCTGGGGTTGAGCTCAACCTTTCCTTTCATTGCTGCAATTAAATAAGGATATTTCTTTACGGCATGATATTGATAAGTACTATCTGATGTAAATCTTCCTAAATTTTCATCCAGTTCCTCTGTGGTTTCTCCGTATACAGCAAAGCCATCCAGGGCAAAAGCAATGGGTCTGTCTTCTCCTACCTTAGTTTGTAAGTGGGTAGGGGGCAAGTGGTAATGATAGTCATCTGCCCGCCCGCAATGACCGCCCCATTTGTCCAGCTCTCCAATAACATTGGCATCTTCGCCACGGTTGTTCAGAGGATTAAAAATGGGAATTCCGTTCACTGCGATAGCAATAGCACCTTTCATAAAATTTTCTTTGGTGGACAGCGTGTTTTCGGCCAATTCAGGTTGTAAAGGAATGGCCCAGGCATTATTGCCCGAATAATCGTGATCAACGGGTACTTGTTGCTGCCAGTTGGTGATGCCGGTCATCATTTCATGTTCCGGTATGCCATCTGATTCCACATAAAAATACTGGTCATCATGTCTTGTATTCACCTTGTTAAAAACACCAAAAACCGATTCCAAAAAAGGAATATCATTGGCAGCCATTTTTAAAACTTTGGATGATTTTGTATTGGCACAGCCCATCATTATTAATGAAGCACTAAACAGGTTGTAGGTGACAAAATACTTTTTGGGTTTCGTCTTCCAACTAAAAAGAGAGAAAACGAATACAAGTATCCCTGTAAGTAGAAGTAATATGGAATAGTCGAAAGTTTTAAGTCTGTGGCTTTCCTTTGTGAAGTTTAAGTTATTAATAAAATTAGCCTTTTCTGAAATATAGTTTTGATCCTGCTCTTTGAATTCGGAATAATTGAAAGTTAAAACTTCGTTATTTTCATTGCTTAGATATACCATGTCGCCTACTTTCATTATGAAATCGGCTTTAATGGTTTCATTATTATTCACAAAACTCCAATTTTTTGTAGGTGTGCCGTGTCCGCCTTCGTGTGCATAGGTTATAGAGGTAAAAACGAGGGAAAGGAGGATAAAGAAAATGTTTTTCATAGTCATTTATTGTATGGTGTAGCGAACTAGCACTTCATTATCTAAAACTACATTGGTAGACCATATAAATTTGGCATCATTTTCAGAAGCGTCAAAAATAGAAGTAAAGTTGGTGTAAGAAGGTTTATTATCTACGCCAATGGTTTGGTTTGTATAAGTGGTGGCATTTGGCCAATTGGAATCATCAAAAATAGTTTGCATCCAGTTGGTAGGAATTTCCCAATGTAGGGCATAAAAAGAGGAGCCATCCTGACCTCCTTCCGCACTACAGTTTTTGGAATATCTGTAATTGCCTTCTTCAGACGTACAATTTAAATCTATAATTGGTGCCGTGTAAAAGGTTTGTGCTTTCCAATTTTCATTGGTGGAGGCAATAATATTGTTTTGAACATCTTTAATTACGGCTACCATTCCGCCGTCTCCGGCGTGAAAAGATTTACCTCTATTGGCTTCGCAACCTACACCCAGGTGTTCTTCCCAATCCACCAATTTCATGGCTATAGTAAATGGTTTTTTAGCCTTAAACTTTAGCATACTGGAATTAAACTCTGTAAATGGGACTTTGTCTTTTCCTACGGGAATACCGTTTACATACATTTCAAAATAGTTGTCAGCAAAAATATAGGCGGTAAAAAGCTCGCCATCCTTGTCAACTTCTATGATTTTGGAATCATCATAATGGGATAGCGCTTCTTGTGTTGTTGCATAATTTTTTCCTTCACAGGAATTAAATAAATCTGCGGCAAAAGGAAAATCATTATTTGTATAATTGGTTTGAGCAGGCACCGTCCATTTTTTACCATCGGTGGAAGTAATCTCTCCCACATCCGTTTTTCGTCCACGTGCACAGGAATAAATATCTTCAGCTATGGCGGTGGCTATTCCTTGGGTAATACTTGCGGTTCCATTATATTTTATAGTTTCCGAACTATTGGCAAGTTCTTTGGTTTGCGATTTTTTTTCAGCACAACCAAAGATTAGGAGTGTAACTGTGAGTAAATTAAATATGTTCTTCATTGTATGTCTGTTTTGGCACATGATTTATACCCAGCGGCCGAGCTATTTAAAGAACCAGGGATATACTTATTTGTGCAAGATTAATGCCCATCCAGGTCTATAGGTCTAAGATAGTTATTTCCCATATTTTTCATGCCTTTATGATGAAGGATAAAATACCCATTAAGTGAGAAAACAGAGGGCCCGATTGGAAAGGCAAATGATAGCTATTTTGCAAAACAAAAGCTATTTTGACACGAGAGTGACTCCTGACTGCCAACTTAGGCAGGCCTGCCTGATGTCTATCCAGGCTCGCGCCAACGGGGAGACTAATCAATGTCATGGTATAAAGTAAAAATCATTATTTTGACTGCTCATATAGTTGTTCGTTCTCTAATTTTAAGTCCACTCCATTTTGCAAGATTTTTTCAAACACTGCTGCGGCAGTAGCAACTGCAATAGAAACAAAAGTTGTTACAATACACATAGCAAGAAAACCCGCAGGGTCGTCATCTTTATTATGAAATATCCTTATATATAGGCCAGCCATCAAAATCAAGAGGCTTAGTATGATTGCGCAATATTTTATACTCCTTAAAGTCCTCACCGAGTTTAGTGTGAATGCTTTATTTTGTCCGATATATCCAAGTAATTTGAACGCCTTATACAGCGCAATAAAAAAAGGGATAGACGCGACAAAGCCAAATACGATGAATGGATCAGAGTAAATGCTGAACAGATCTAAGTTTGAAGCTCTGCCCTCGTTCAAGGGAAACCAAATCATAATGGCCAATGCTACAAAGGCAAACAGCACAATGACTCCCTGAAGAAATAATGTTGAGCTTCGTTTCATAATGGAGTTTTGTTAATGGTTACTGTTATCTGATTCTATTATTGTCGCCAAACGTTTGCCGATCAGGTGTTTGTGCATGATTGGTAGCTTGGTCAACCACCTAAATTTAGCAAATACATAGCAAGCCTAACTAGTGGTTAGGCAGGCTTGTATTAGCATGGATTTGCACTATACATAGTGTTGTGCTTTTGTTTTTTTAATTTTTATTCTTCATTTTTAGTGTAGTCTCTCCAATATTGTACGCATAGATCGAAGCAGGTAGAAAAGTAAATTTCAACCCTTGTATTTCTTTCATTCCTAATTGATCAATTGAAGTAACAACATCTGATTCAAAATTATTTGTTTCACAAAATTTAATCAAACTTTTCAATTCTTGAGGTTTATCAAAATATCGATTACTCCATTTTATTTCTACTCCCCAAACAGGCTTATAACTTTTGTCATCTACTAAAACAAGATCTACTTCATCTTCTTTCCTGCCGTCTTTCCATCTAGCATAGGTCAAATCTAATTGGTCTCTATGCATCCATTGTGAAAGAATTGCGGTTTCTACCATGTTTCCCATTTCTTGGTCTGTTTCACTTATTGGTGAAAATAAAGCAGTTCGAAGTGATGGGTTGGTAAGATATACTTTGAAGCTTGTTATTCTTTTTAATCTTTTTGCATTGACACCAACCTTATTTAATACCTTAATTAGGAATGCTGCTTCTAAATATTCTAGATATTTTTTTAATGTATCCTTTTGAATACCACTTTCCCTATACATTGTCTCATATGAGAATTCATTACCAGTATAATAAGCTATGTATGTAAAAAATCTGTTTAACTCCTGAACATCTTTGATTCCATACAAGCTTGGCAGATCTCTAAGCAGAACTTTGTCCACAATATCGTTTTTCACATACCTACCCATATGGCCTTGTATTTTTTCAGATAAAACAACCTCTGGGTATCCTCCAAAATTTAAATAATGGACAAATTCTTTATTCAATGCTTTTGAATCATGAGCTAGACAATACTTTATAACCTTATTTCCATATGGAATATCACCTTCAAAAATTAAATGATCTAATTTTTTCAAATGGATATATTCCTGAAATGTTAGAGGAGGCAGCAAGAAATCAGTGAATCTACCCGCTCCACTTTCTGTACTGTGCCATTTCAAAGCTGCGGCTGCTGAGCCAGAAACGATGAATTTAGTTTCAGGATAGGAGTCAACCAATACTTTTAAATGTCTTTCCCAATCTTTAAAGTATTGTATTTCATCAAAAAATACGTAACAACCATTAAGGTTTTCAAGGTTTAAAGAATCTTTGCATAAAGTTAAAACATCCTCCAGGCTTAAATTTACATAAATTGGGTTGTAAATCCCGATAAAGAATAGTTTATGAGGATTTGTTCCTTGTTTCAATAAATTTTCAATGCAATGAAATAGCATTACAGTTTTGCCAACCCTTCTAGGCCCCATTAGAACCAAAGCCCTTTTAATACTCCTTTCAAGGACGAATGGATAAAAGAGATCAAAGTATAATCTCTTAGACATGGAACTGTATGTATTCGGAATCTCTTTGGTGATCCACCATGGATTTTCATAACGGAGACGTTCAATGATCTTTTCTGTCGGAATAAGGTTTTTCAATGCTATATTTTTATCTTATTCTGATAAATACATAACAAATAAATAGATTTAAATCTATCTAAAATTACAATTAATGCATGTTTAGGGTATTAATTAAAGAAATAGACTGCTAGTTCTACAATCGAATCTCATTTTCAATGAAGCACAACGTACGGATATAGTAACAAATACTTATATCCCCATTATATCAGTCCAATATGATACAACTTTTCTTTCAAATGTTTCCGTTCGGGAGTTGGAAATTCATTGTATTACTATTTCATTGGAAAATCCTTATGGATATTCTTAAGTCCCGTTTTGGCCACTTTTAGCGCCCTTAAGGTGTTTTTGGATTTTTGGGAATGGGCTTCCATTCTTTCCAGTACATTCTTTAAGGTTTTAGTGGCTTCCACTATAAAAGGGCCCTTGTTGAGCATAACACATTCCGCTTGGGCACTAATGGTGGCATCCGAAATTTCCGCCCTGGTGGCCATGCCCTTTTTGGCCATGGTATCCAACACCTGGGTGGCCCAGATGACAGGTATCTGTGCCGCCTCGCACAACCATAGTATTTGGTTCTGTACTTCGGAAATACGTTCAAAACCTATCTCCACCGCCAAGTCGCCCCTAGCTATCATAACGCCTATTTTTGGTCTTTTCATTGCGCTGAAAAGTATGGAGGGTAAATTCTCGAACGCGGTTCTATTCTCTATCTTAAAAACAACTCCGGTATCCTTATCCCCCAATTTTTCAAGTTCCTCATAGAGGATGGCCACATCTTTGGCATTTCGTACAAAGGAATAGCCCATAAGGTCCGCATGGGCACTTATGAATGGCAATAGTTGAACATCTTCCGGAGTTAAGGAGGGCAGGTTGAGATGGGTATCTGGTAAGTTGATGCCTTTTCCTGGCCTTAGTTTTTTCTTATGGGATTTTTTCACCACCAGTGATGCTGTGTCCTCATTGAGACTAAGTACTTTGGCCTCTATGGCACCATCATCAAAAAATACAGCTTGCCCCTTTTTAAGGTCATCAATAATCTGCGGTAGGGAAACTTCCACTAGGATGGTTTCCTCAGGTGGTGATATCTTTTTATGTTTCCCAGAAACATAAGGGGAGTGGTGCTTTATTAGCAACAATTTGTCTCCCTTGCCAATTTTCACGAACGATTCGGCATCCCAAGCTTTTCCTTTATCTGTTTTAAGATAAATATTGCTAATTCTAATTTTTGGTCCCGGTAGGTCCATATAAATATGGATAGGGAGATTACTTTCCTTGGAAACAGTTTTTATTTTGCCTAGGATCTTTTTCCAAAGCGCTTCATTGCCATGGCTTAGGTTTAAACGGGCAGTGCCCATACCTGCAGAATACAATTTTTTAAGTAGTTTTTTGTCGGTTGCGGCCTCATCGGGCATGGTGACCATTATTTCGGTATCCCTTTCCCCACGATCGGACGCAAACAGATCATTGGCATGATCCATTAATAAGTTTTTACTTCCTTTAAAACCAAGGGTTTCCAAATCGCCATCCTTTTCCCAAGTTTTTCCGTTCAATAATTTGACCAGCTTAAGGGCGTTGGAGATATTTTCATAAACGTATCCGGCCCCTGTGCCCAAAGAGGATATCCCTAATTCGGATAGGTCGCTCTGCAACTTGCGGATGTCTACATTGCGAAGCAGTAAATAGCGATATAGGTTCTTGGCGCTTGACCTATATTGCGGATGTACGGAAGCGGCTATTCTATCCGCGGTGGACTCATGTTTTAATAGTGTTTCGTAAATTGTTTCGAGTTCCCTTTCCAGTTTTTGTAGGTCCATACAGCATCTTTTATTTTCTAAACATTGGCAAGCCATTACTTTATAAAAATACGCATATAAAACAGGGATTTTTCCTGTGGAAAATACAAAAAGAAGTTAAAATTTGGGTTAAAAAAAGCAATACCCCCAAGGCATTGTTATGCACATGGGGGTATTACCAAATATAATATATGTCAAATGCCAATCCTATGGAGTTACAGTGACTTCCAAGGGGTTTTGGATCTGTTCGGAAAAGGCGTTTAAATACTGCTCCCACTCTTGTTTGTTATTAAATTGCCCACTTTTTTTCCACCCAAAGCCGGCGTAGTACTTTACTTCATTGTTTTTCACTTTTAAATGGGCATAGGCATTGCTCAAGTCTTTTGTTGGAACATCGTACTTTTCAAAATCGCTAAAAGTATCTGAAGGGGCAAGGATGGCTGTACCCAATTCCGAATCCCCATGGGGCTGCCAATAGCTTACCCATCCCATATCGGTATTCCCGCTAACTTCACCGTCCTTTTCGTGCAGGGTGAGTCCGGCGTAAATATCATCTACCCCATCCAGGGTGATATTGAATTTGGATAAATTTTGCCCCAGGTCCAAGCTTATAATTCTAGATTCTTTTATGGTTTTTCCATTGGCGTCCCAAGCTGCGTATTCCAAATAAAAGCTGGTCCTAATAGGGCCCGTGGTTATGGTGCGCCATTTCGTATAGTTTTTAGAATAGTAGTAGGTGGTGTCTACCTTGGCAGCAATACCTCCAACACCGCGACTGGCACCTACATGAAAATCATCCAGGCCTTCGCCTGTATCCTTGTGGTAACTACTGACTCCGCTCAGTTCCTCTTTATACCATTTGTCAATTATGGGGTAATCGACCCGTTTTAACCAGGCATCGACACCGCTGGATAGGGTGCCACCAGGTACCTTGTTTTCTATCATTTTCTGTGCGGTGGGTCCGTAGACCCGAAAGGCAACCTTGTTGTTTTCCCAGGTGTAATCATCGGTGCGTTCCGGAACAAACCTGGAATAGCACAGCTCCTCGGCTGTAGGGTTTTCTCCCGGTTCTACTGTAATTACTTCGAACTTGCTTTCTCCCTTAGCCGCCATTTTGGGTTGAAAAAGGATCATGTCCATAGTACCATCGCCATCATTATCTATCGTTTGGACAATTTCAAGGGTATTGGTTTCCTTGTTCTTAATACCAACAGAGGATAGATCTTCCACCTTTAACATGGCCTTGGTGAGCTCTATGGTCTCCGAAGTTCTCTCCTGGTCCAGAACATTTTTTACCGTAATGGTGGTGGGCGTTTCCTTTTCGGAACAGGCTAGTGACAGCACAGTCATCGCGGAAAATAAAACTATTTTATAAAGTATTTTCATGACCGCTTATTTAATTTTCGTTAGCTGGTTTTCCAATAGTGGCCAAGATGCCTCCATCTACATAAACTATTTGCCCGTTTACAAAATTGCTAGCTTTGGAACTTAGGAATATGGCCGCTCCTTGTAGGTCATCCGGGTCTCCCCATTTACCTGCTGGAGTTCTGCCTATTATAAAATCATTGAAAGGATGGCCATTTACCCTTATAGGGGCGGTCTGTGCAGTGGCAAAATAACCTGGTCCAATACCATTGATCTGAATATTGTGTTTGGCCCATTCGGTAGCCATATTGCGGGTAAGCATTTTTAATCCGCCTTTGGCAGCGGCATAGGCACCTACAGTGTTTCTGCCCAATTCGCTCATCATAGAACAAATGTTGATAATCTTGCCTTCTTTTCTGGCAATCATGCCCTTTACCACATGTTTGGAGACTATAAACGGACTCACCAAATCTACTTTTACGACTTCTTCAAAATCGGCGACCTCCATTTCCTCCAAGGGAATTCTTTTGATGATCCCGGCATTGTTTACCAAAATATCAATATGCCCTACCTCTTTTTCAATTTTGGAAATATTTTCCATGACCTTGGCTTCATTGGTAACATCAAAAAGGTAGCCATGGGCCGTCAACCCCAAAGCCTTGTATTCGGCTACGGCATTGTCCAATTTTTCCTGGGAGGAGGCCCCATTAATGATCAGGGTGGCACCTGCTCTTCCCAGGCCTATAGCCATGGCTTTTCCAAGGCCATGCGTAGCCCCGGTAATCAGGGCTATTTTTCCTGTTAAATCAAATAGATTCAATGACATATTTGTGTTTTCTTAGGGTTATTTTAAGTCTTTTATTTTGCAGTGGTCCATATCGCCATAGTCCAGGTTTTCACCGGCCATTCCCCAGATAAAAGTATAATTGCTGGTTCCGGATCCGGAGTGTATGGACCATGGTGGGGAGATTACCGCTTCATTGTTGGCCATCCAGATATGTCTTGTTTCTTGCGGTTGACCCATAAAATGGCAAACGGCCTGCTCTTCGGGAACCTCAAAATAGAAATAGACTTCCATTCTCCTGTCGTGTACATGTGCCGGCATAGTATTCCAAACACTGCCCGGTTTTAATTCTGTCATTCCCATTTGAACCTGACAGGTCTCTACCAAACTGTTTACGATCAATTTTCTTATGGTTCTGGCATTGGCAGTTTCCATAGATCCCATTTCTACGATCTCTGCATCGGCCCTACTTATTTTTTTGGTAGGGAATACCTTGTGGGCAGGAGTGGAATTAAGATAGAATTTGGCAGGCTTATCGTCATTGTCACTGCTGAAGCTAACCTCTTTGTTCTCCTTGCCAATATACAGGGCCTCTTTATAATCCAATTCATATTTCTGACCATTAACGGTTACAGAACCCGCTCCCCCGACATTGATAATACCGATCTCCCTTCGCTCCAAAAAATAATCGGATTTTAATGGATCTATAGTAGCAAGTTTTAAAGAGGTTTTAACTGGCACGGCTCCTCCAACTATATATCTGTCAAAATGGGTGTACACCAAATTGATGGTATCTGCTTCCATTAAATTTTGGATTAGGAACTCTTTTCTAAGTCCTTCTGTGGTCAACTCTTTGGTCTCCTTGGGAGAGCAGGCATATCTAACCTCGTAATTGTTTTTCATGATTCTAAATATCTAATTATTAGTTTCTTAAATAGTGGTGAATATAGCGGTGTTTCTATAGATAGTTCGTAAATATATTAAAAATCCATCAAAATACAATCGATTGTATTTGTGAATATGTATCTTTGATAAAGTTAAGATACCCATTATTTGTGGAAAATAAAACAACCATACACGATATTGCCAAGGCCTTGAAGATAGATGCCTCCACCGTTTCACGGGCATTGAACAATAGTCCAAGGGTGAGCCAAAAGACCAAGGAAAGGATAATGGCGAAGGCAAATGAATTGGGATATCAACGCAATTTACTGGCTTCAAATCTTCGTAAAAACGTTACCAACACCATTGGGGTAATTGTACCAAGAATATCCCGTCACTTCTTTTCATCCGTAATTTCGGGTATTGAGGAAACTGCTTATGATGCGGGCTATAATGTAATTATTTGTCAGTCCCTGGAACAGTTGAAACGGGAACGCAAACTTGTGGAGACTCTATTGGCCAATAGGGTAGAAGGGGTATTGTTGTCAGTTTCCATGGAAACGGATGAATTCGACCACCTATTGCACATGAAAAACAATGGTACCCCATTTCTATTTTTTGACAGGCACTGTGAGATTGAGGGTATTAGCAGTGTGCTGATCGATGACTTTCAAGGTGGGTTTGATGCCACGGAGCATTTAATTTTAAACGGTTGCAAAAATATAGGGCATTTTTCCGGGCCCCAAGAATTGGCTATTTACAGGAATAGGACCGCTGGGTATAGAAAGGCTTTGGAAAAACACAAAATTCCATATAGGCCTGAGCTGGTAGTACGTTCTAGCCTCATGGAAAATGATGGGGCAGAAGGAGCAAAAACATTACTTTCCTTGCCCTACAAGGTAGATGGCTTGTTTTCTGCCAATGATATTGCCGCCATAGGAGCCATGAAATATTTTAAGAATGAAGGCGTAAAGGTACCGGATGATATAGCCATTGTAGGGTTCAGTAACGAACCTGTTTCCGGGATAATAGATCCCTCTTTGACCACCATGGATCAGCCGGGTTTTCAAATAGGGCAAATAGCCACAAAATTATTGCTGGAAGAAATAAGCAACGCACCCAATGCCAATCCCATCTTGGCCAAAACAAAGATTTTAAAGTCGTCCTTAATTGAACGAGATTCCTCAAGAAAATGTAATTGAAATTACGAGGATTAATATGCAAATAGGCTAGAATTAATAAAAACAAAATCTGTATAAGAATTAAAATCAATTTCCCATGAAACTATTCTATGTGTCCCTTTTTATCTGTTTGGCAAGCTGCAAAAGTTTAACCAAGAACAAAAATTCTGAAATAGATATTAAGGCTGTGGCAAGTATAACTTCCTTTGACCTTGATAAGGAAATTAAAAACTGTGAGGCTCAATTGAATCAAGCGGTCCCCAAACTTACCGATCTCACCAAACACCCAAGATTGATAGAAACCAATGCAACCGAATGGAAGGAAATTCCCAACGGGAGGTTGGTGTGGACTTCCGGATTTTATCCTGGGATTCTTTGGTATATGTACGACTTAACAAAAGAGGAAAGATGGAAAGAGGAAGCTATTAAAAGGACAGAAGTTTTTGAAGATTTTAAAACGATTAACGAACACCACGATATTGGGTTTATGATGTTCCCAGCCTATGGTAATGGATATATATTTGGAGACAAAAAGGAATACAAGGACATTCTTCTAACATCCGCGGAATCCCTAGCTAGTAGGTATAACCCGAATGTTGGAACTATACGATCTTGGTCCAATAAAATGCATCCACGTTGGCAACAACATATTACCATCATAGATAATATGTTGAATTTGGAACTTTTGTTCTGGGCATCGAAAAATGGGGGCGATCAACAGTATTACGATATTGCCGTAAAACATGCAGAGACAACCATGGCAAATCATTTTAGGCCAGATTACACATCGTGGCATGTTATTGAGTATGACAGCATCTCCGGGGATGTGCTGAACAGGCATACCAAACAAGGGTATGGGGATGATAGCAGATGGTCCCGCGGACAGGCATGGGGAATTTACGGTTATACTATGGTGTATAGGGAGACTGGAGATAAGAAATTCTTGGATTTTGCACAAAAGCTTACCGATAGGTATTTAGAACTGCTTCCCGAAGACTATATACCGCATTGGGATTTCGATATTGACACCATTAAAGATGATGATAGGGACGCTTCGGCTGCAGCCATTGTAGCCTCTGGATTGTTAGAACTTAGCACCTATATGGAAAACAAAACCCTACAGCAAAAATATTATAATGCAGCCATACGAATGTTGGAATCTTTGAGTTCCGATAAATATTCTGGAGTAGGGAAGGCCGATTCCTTTTTGTTGCATTCAACGGGAGCTAAATCCTTGGGCCATGAAATTGATGTGGCGTTGATCTATGCAGATTACTATTATATTGAGGCCTTGGATAGACTTAAGAAATTGGGGCGGTCCAATTAACCCATTTATAACAACCAGAAAAGGGAAGGTTCATTCACTACATTTGGGCCTTCCTTTTTTTTTTGGACATGCCAAGCTTGTTGAACTTATTTTTCCTGATAGGAATTGACCGACTTGGTCTTCTTTACAATATGGTCCATGATCATATGGGCATGTATCCTGGAGTTTTCTATAAACCATTTATGGGTTTCCATTCCTCCGCAAATTACTCCGGCTAGGTATAGATTATCAATATTGGTTTCCATGGTTTGCGGATCGTACTGGGGAAGCCTTTTCTCGTCATCGGTCAATTGGATTCCTATTTTTTCCAAGAATTCAAAATTGGGCATGTAGCCGGTCAGGGCAAGTACATAATCATTCTTTAAGCTTGTGGTTCCACTTGGAGAATTAAGGATAATTTCGTCTTCCTTAATTTCCTTAACTGTACTATTGTAATAGACTTTAATGCTGCCTTCCTCAATTCTATTGATAATATCGGGCCTTACCCAATATTTTACCCGTTGGCCAACTTCCGGCCCTCTTATGATCAAGGATACATCGGCCCCTTTTCTATAACATTCCAACGCAGCATCTATGGCCGAATTACTGGCCCCAATGACCGCTACTTTCTGATTGGAGTAAAAGTGGGGATCCTTGTAATAATGGGTCACTTTTTTCAAATCTTCCCCAGGTACGTTCATTCTGTTCGGAATGTCGTAGAATCCTGTTGAAATGATCACATTGGTGGAGGTATAAGTACTCTTTTCAGAGACAATGTTGAAGAGCCCATCAATCTTATTGATTGAACTTACTTTTTCAAAAAGCGAGATATTCAAATGATTGGAGGTCACTATCCGCCTATAATATTCCAGCGCCTCATTTCTTTTAGGTTTCGCCTCTATGCTAATAAATGGAATTTCATCGATTTCCAGTTTTTCGGAAGAGGAAAAGAACTGCATGTTTAGGGGGTAATTATAGAGCGAGTTAACTATACATCCCTTTTCAAGAATTATATAGGACAATCCCTTTTTCTTGGCTTCCAAGCCACAGGCAATTCCAATAGGACCACCTCCAACAATAACTATATCCCAAATCTTCATTATCCTACTATTTTTTTGAGTTCCTTAATGGTCTGGGTTGGATTAGTGCTCTTAAATATAAAACTACCTGCCACTAAAATATCCGCCCCTGCATCTATTAATTGCTTGGCGTTTTCAGAGGTAACTCCGCCATCGACCTCAATTAGGGTATGTGCACTTTTTCTATTAATAAGTTCTTTTAGTGCCTTTATTTTTTCATAGGTGTTTTCAATAAACGATTGTCCTCCAAATCCTGGATTTACACTCATTATACAAACTAGATCGATATCATTTATTACATCCTCCAATAAGTTAATGTTGGTATGTGGATTTAATGCCACGCCTGCTGCCATTCCTTCGGCCTTTATGGCCTGTAAGGTTCGGTGCAAATGTGGGCAGGCTTCGTAATGCACGGTTAGGTTATTGGCACCCAATTCTGCAAAGGTCTTAATATAGCGGTCCGGATCCACAATCATAAGATGAACGTCCAATGTTTTGGTGGCATGGGCCGCAATGGCCTTCAGGACCGGCATTCCAAAAGAGATGTTTGGTACAAAAACGCCATCCATAATGTCAACATGGTGCCAATCGGCCTCACTGTTGTTAACCATTTCAATATCGCGCTGTAGATTGGCAAAATCGGCGGCCAAGAGGGAAGGGGCAATAATCTTTTTGTCCATTACTATTTACTATAAATGTTTCTACAAAGGTAGTGAATTGATATGTTTATAAGGTATCCTCCACATGGGTATCAAGGTTGTTGTACTCCAAACGGTTCCGATCAATACCAACGTTTCTTTTTCTTTTTGGAGGCTTCGGACTTCCTGCCTTTTTTATGTTTGCTACCTTGTTTTTTATGTACTTGCGGTTTGGCCTTGGGATCCAAGGGATACGGATGGTCCTCAACAACTTGGATGTGTTTTTGCATCAATTTTTGAATAGTGGACAAATATCCCTTTTCATCCGCGGAACAAAAGGCATAGGATGTCCCTGTATTTCCCGCTCTTCCGGTCCTTCCTATACGATGCACATAGGTTTCCGGCACATTGGGCAGGTCAAAGTTGATAACGGCATCCAGATCGTCTATATCCAATCCACGGGCGGCAACATCAGTGGCCACCAGAATGTTGGTTACACCTTGCTTGAATTTCCCTAGTGCTGCTTGGCGCTCGTCCTGCGACTTGTCTCCGTGCAGGCTATCTACCTTGAAATTGTTGTTACGGAGGGTTTTTTCCAGTTTGTCCACCCCGAATTTTGTTCGCCTAAAAATTAGGATATTGCCCTTTATGGTATTTCTTAGAAGGTAAAGGCAGAGTTCTATTTTATTGGGTTTTGGGGTGTAATACAATAACTGATGCACCGTGGCCGCAGCTGAAGATGTAGGGGTAACGGCGACTTTCTTGGGATCTTTTAAAATGGTGTCGGCCAATTGCACAACTTTAAAAGGCATAGTGGCCGAAAAAAGGAGTGTCTGTTTTTCATTTGGGCATAGACGCTCTATTTTTTTAACGTCATCTATAAATCCCATATCCAACATTAGATCGGCCTCGTCCAACACCAATGTTTCCACATAATCCAAGTTGACCATATCCTGTTTGTGCAGGTCCAATAACCTACCTGGAGTGGCTACCAAGATATCCACTCCCTTTCTTAGGGTGGCTATTTGCGGTTCTATCTTTGTTCCCCCATAAATAACGGCTGAGGTTAAATGGGTGTATTTGCCATAATCCATAAAACTCTCATGAATCTGCGATGCTAATTCACGGGTGGGACTTATAATCAATGCTTTAATTTTTCTACCTTTTTCCGAGGTTTCCTGCTTATCAAATAAGAGCTGCAGTATGGGGAGTGCAAAAGCGGCTGTTTTTCCAGTTCCTGTTTCGGCAGAAGCTATAATGTCGTTTTTCTGTAGAACTAAGGGGATGGCAATTTCCTGAATGGCAGTTGGGTCGTCATAGTTTTTTTCTGCGACTGCTCTTAAAAGATGTTTATTTAGCTTTAATTCTTTAAAATTCATATAGGTAACAATTTTGCCGGAAATTTTTACAAAGGTACGGTAAATTCGGGCGTATCCAGAGGTGTATTGGTTATGATGGGTTATCTATTGTAAAATTCAATAAATCAGTTATATAAGAAAGTTGTTTTGAAAGAATTTATCTTAAAAAAACACTTCAAAATTGGCTTAATCTTAACGCCCGGATTTTAAATTTAATTCCGTTATTCATTAAATTAGGGATGCTTTAAGTTTATCCATTGCTCAACTGGAGCATTGGAGTGAATATTATAATGGTCTTCCGAAAACCCCATATAAATTGGTTGTTTTGGATTGAAAGAAATCTCCCCCTAGTAAGTATATTTTTATTTGTTGGCTATTAAGAATTAAGAAGGCATAGATGCGGAAAGGGTTTTAATGCTTTGGTTGAAGATAAATTCAATATTCCATGGAATTATTTTTTACGTATTCCGGAAGCTGAATTGTGGTTCACTTCAGGATATACTTCAATAGGATCAATTAATCTAAAATGTTATTAATTATGGAAAACAGAAAAATAATTGCTGTAGTAGGGGCCACTGGGGCCCAAGGTGGCGGATTGGTCCGCACAATCCTAAATGACGGAAAGAAAGAATTTGCGGTTAGGGCCATTACCCGGGACGCAAATTCCCCAAAAGCCAAGGAGTTAAAGCAATTGGGTGCCGAGGTGGTACAGGCCAATTTAGACGATAAGGATAGTATTGTCAAGGCATTTAAAGGCGCTTATGGGGCTTATTGTGTGACATTTTTTTGGGAACATTTTTCTCCCGAAAAGGAAATGGAACAGGCAAAGAATATGGCCTTGGCGGCCAAGGAAGCCGGAATAAAACATGTAATATGGTCCACTCTGGAAGATACCCGTAAATGGATTCCTTTGAGTGATAATCGAATGCCGACCCTAATGAAGAACTACAAAGTGCCCCATTTTGATGCCAAGGGTGCCTCCAATACCTACTTTGAAAAAAGTGGAGTTCCTTATACATTGCTTTTAACATCGTTCTATTGGGACAATTTCATCTATTTTGGTTTGGGCCCCACAAGGGGAATGGATGGAAAATTGAGAATCACCATGCCTATAGGGAATTCCAAACTTCCTGGAATTGTAGCAGAGGATATAGGTAAATCTGCCTTGGGAATCTTTAAAGCAGGAAAAAAATATCAAAATAAGACTGTGGGTATTGCTAGCGAGCAGCTTACCGGAAAACAAATGGCCGAAGCTTTTACTAAAGCGATGGGAGTGGAAATCGGATTCAACGATATTGCTGCCGATGACTACAGGAAACTTGGGTTTCCCGGAGCCGATGACCTTGGTAATATGTTCCAGTTTAAAAAGGAGTTCGAAGATATTTTTTGCAAATCAAGGGATGTGAAATTGACAAAAGAATTAAATCCACAAGTAATGTCCTTTAACACTTGGTTGTCCAAAAATAAAGAGAAATTAGAAACTGTCATTAATGGAGAAGTCGCTACTGCTTAAATAATCCAAGCTCTATGGCTTATGGTAGTAAAAAAAGAAGAAGCATTGATCGTTCAATGCTTCTTTTGATGTTAACCACCGCACTTTTAATTTTTTTTAGTTAAGTGATAGGTGAAATCTTTTCTTAATGAATAACCAAATTACCATTGTATTCATAATGCAATGGTAAAATAGTAGGTTTTGTTTTTGGGATTTTTAATTTCTCCAAAATGGGCATAAGTGTTTTACCAAAGGCTTCAAAACGCTCTGCCGATTCCCAGATATCAAAAATCAACATACCATTGGATGTTGGGGCGGCATAGTGGTGCAGCAATCCATTGGGGTTGGTCTGACCAGCTTTTCTTATTTCATCCCAGCATTGGTCAAACTGTTTTGTGGTCATGCCACGGAAATCGAATTGAACCATAACTTTTTTCATAGTATAGAATTTATTTCCTACTCGTGTGGCTTTTCGGTTACGCCCCGTTTTTTTAAGGGGTTACTGGACTCCTCTTCGTGCTATATAATTCTAATAAATGCAGTACTTGAAACTTAACTTGAGGGGGAAATATTGGACTGTAAAAAAGGTTTGATAAGTAATTGTCTTGAATTTATAGTAAATTCATTATCAGTCGCTTAAATTTGAAATAACAACTAAAGTTACAGATTAGATCTGAAGGTAATCTGTTAATTGTGATATCGTTAACGTGATTGTGAAAGGTATTTTTCGGGTTTACAAGGTCAGTAAACCGTGGCTTCTTAAAGTCTGTAGAGGTTTGGAATACCAGAATAACTCAAAATTCTCGAACTGCGATTCAAAGTCGGTTTTAAGCTGACCATAAGTGGAGATTTTGTCGTTTGTTACCAACATATTGTCCAAGGTGTCCCTTAGCCATTCGCCTTGTTTTATATCTACAGTAATGCCTATGGAACATGCCTTGTCATGAAACGTCATTTTAAGCAATATCCAGCTTTGCCCTTTTTTGGATTTTGTAATGGTCTCCACGATGGGCTTACTTCCCAACCACACTATTTTGGCATTGGGTTTAGTGTTAAGAACAGGCTCTTCGGCAAGCGCATTTTCTATAAAGTTTGGTGCGATGGTGGTTTTCGGAATTTTAAAATCGAACCATTGATGCAAGGGGTGATCTAAACAAATGCCGTGCATATAGTTAAAGAGCGATTTTTTTAAGCCATAACTAAACCGTTCGTGATCTATACCAGTGGTATCCCTGAACTGGATGTCATTATTGGCAAAAGTGATGGGCTGATAGTCCGGTATAATGTGGTATTCTGCAGGATTGAGACCTACCGGGCTATGGGCGGTGAGGGCAAATTGATGCCAGAAGCCCGATTGTAGTATCCCCAATTGAAACATCTGTCGAACCATTTCCAGGCTATCTACGGTTTCTTGCACCGTTTGGGTAGGGTAGCCGTACATAAGATAGCAATGTACCATTATTCCTGCTTCCGTAAAATAACGGTTAACTTTGGCTACCTGCTCCACGGTAACCCCTTTTTGGATCAATGCCAACAATCGGTCCGAAGCCACCTCCAGCCCTCCGGAAACGGCAATGCAGCCCGATGCCTTTAACAATTTGCAGAGATCCCGGCCAAAGCTCTTTTCGAACCTAATATTGGTCCACCAGCTAACGGTTAGATTTCGTTTTATGATTTCCAGCGCCAAGGCTCTCATTAAGGCTGGGGGGGCGGCTTCGTCCACAAAATGAAAGCCTGTTTCGCCGGTTTGTGCAATGAGCTCCTCCATACGGTCTACCAAGAGTTTGGCCGCGATGGGTTCATAGATTTTTATATAGTCCAGGGAGATATCGCAAAAGGTACATTTGCCCCAATAGCAACCATGTGCCATGGTAAGTTTGTTCCAACGGCCATCGCTCCATAGACTGTGCATGGGGTTGGCAATTTCTATGACGGAGATGTACTTGTCCAATAACAAATCCGAATAATCCGGGGTGCCTACCTCGCTTTGTTTGTAATCTGTCCTTGAGGAGAGATTGTTGTAAAATGCAGCATCATTCTTTATTAAAAAGGTTCTTTTTAGAAAGGCATTGCTATCGTTAGGTTGGGCTTCCAGGCAATGGGCCGTCAACAGCTCCAAGGGAAGCTCTCCATCGTCCAGACTGATATAATCGAAGAAATGGAAAACCCGTATATCCGAAACCGATCGCAATTCCGTGTTGGGAAATCCCCCTCCCATACTTACTTTGATTTTTGGATAGTTTTGCTTTATATATTGGGCACCTCTAAACGCACTGTACAAGTTGCCCGGGAATGGAACGGAAAAACATACCAATTTAGGTTTAACCGTACTGAGTCTCTCAGCCAAAATGTCCAGGGTCAATTGATCTATATAGGTGATATTACTTTGCAAATGCTGGTAGAGTTCGTCAAAGGAATTGGCGCTCCTTCCCAATCGCTCTGCGTAACGACTAAATCCAAAATTTTCATCGACACATTCCACAATAAAATCGGACAGGTCTTCCAGATATAAGGTGGCCAGGTGTTTTGCCTTATCCTGATGCCCCATACTACCAAAGGCCCATTCCAAATCGTCCAATTGATCAAATCTCGCTGCCTGAGGCAAAAAGTTTGGAGTACATATTTGCCTGGCAAAGGTGGCATTATGTCCCTGTAAAAAGGAAACAACGGAATCTATGGTCTTTAAATAATCTTCCTTTAAGGCGTTTATTCTATGACAGTTGTCCGAGCTAATAGAATTGTTTGCCTGGGCATGGTCAAAAATATTCCGAATTCCGTCCTTGGAGAAAATTTTTAATATAACCTCAATGCCCAAATCCATTTGAAAAGCACTGATGCCCTTGGTATTTAAAAAGCCTTTTAAATAAGCCGTTGCCGGATAAGGGGTGTTCAACTGGGTAAAGGGAGGTGTTATTAAAAGGAGGTCTTTCGCCATAGAATAATTGTGTACGGTGATACAAAGATAGGGGTGTTTGGGGTAATGGGAATATTTAATTTATCTGGTAAAAAACCAATTTTTGGTGACATGGTTGGGTTTTGGCTACAATTATGAGTTGCATTAACAAAAAAAACTCCGGTAATCAGCCGGAGTTTATTCATCAATCAAAAAACGAACAGTCATGATAACTGTTGTTACTGTATACAATTTACAATTTTTACACTAGCTTTCCAATGGGGACAAGCAATTGCGCAAAAATTTTAATTGTTTGGATTAACCAAGATATGTTTTTAGGATCTTGCTTCTTGAAGTGTGTTTTAGCCTTCTAATAGCTTTCTCCTTTATTTGACGAACCCTTTCCCTGGTAAGGTCAAAAGTTTCTCCAATTTCTTCCAATGTCATGGAATGTTGTCCTGCCAAGCCAAAGTACAAACGAATTACATCTGCTTCCCTTGGAGTCAAGGTTTCCAACGCTCTTTCTATTTCGGTTCTTAGCGATTCGTGCAACAATTCCCTGTCCGGATTTGGTGATTCCCCACTACGCAATACATCGTATAGGTTGGAATCTTCACCGTCTATTAAAGGAGCATCCATGGATACGTGACGCCCGGAATTTTTAAGTGATTGTTTTACATCTTCTACGGTCATGTCCAATTCCTTGGCAATCTCTTCCGCAGAAGGTTGTCTTTCATGGGCTTGCTCCAAGAAAGCAAAAGTCTTGTTGATCTTATTGATAGACCCGATCTTGTTCAAAGGTAGTCTTACAATACGCGATTGTTCCGCCAAAGCCTGTAATATGGACTGGCGAATCCACCAAACCGCATAGGATATGAATTTAAAACCACGTGTTTCATCAAAACGTTGTGCAGCTTTAATCAAGCCAAGGTTACCTTCGTTGATCAAATCCGGAAGGGTCAAACCTTGATTTTGGTATTGCTTTGCAACGGAAACCACAAATCGTAAATTGGCCTTGGTCAATTTCTCAAGTGCACGTTGATCACCTGCCTTGATCCGTTGTGCCAATTCTACTTCTTCATCTGCAGTAATTAAATCAACCTTACCAATTTCCTGTAAGTATTTATCCAAAGAAGCAGTTTCCCTATTGGTAACCTGTTTTGTAATTTTAAGCTGTCTCATCGAAATTTTATCTTTCTAAATTATGTGCATTAAGCATAAGCTGCATTAGGTTATACGTACAAAAGTTGGAAATGTTACAATTGGTCCGTTTTATTTTGCTTTTTTAGATAAAATGCATGAAAAAAGCCACGTTCTCCCTTAAAAAAGGTAAAACGTGGCTTTGGTAATGTGACTTTTATTTAAAAACTAGTCCCTTCTTGGCTTACGATCCCTATCTCTATTTCTATCGTTGCCTCTGTCATTTCTACCGCGATCTTCTCGTGGTGGTCTTTCCTTAAAGCCTTCAGGTTTTGGCAATAAAGCCTTACGTGAAACTTTTTCTTTTCTTGTTCTTGGGTCTGTACCTAAGTATTTAACGTCAAAAACATCTCCCATATTTACCACATCGGAAACATTTTCGGTTCTTTCCCACGCCAATTCGGATACGTGAAGCAATACCTCGTTACCAGGAGCGTCCAAATATTCCACAACGGCACCAAAATCCAACATTTTGATGACCTTTACTTCATATGCGCTACCTACCACTGGTTTAAACAATAAGGAATCGATTTTGGTTAGGACCATATCAATACCTTCTTGTGAGGTACCCAATATTTCAACAATACCTTCTTCAGTAATCGGATCTTCATTGATGACGATAGTAGTTTTGGAAGCTTTTTGTAATTCTTGGATTACTTTTCCTCCAGGTCCTATCAATGCCCCAATGAATTCGCCAGGAATAACTCTGGTAACCATTTTAGGTGCATGAGGTTTAACATCTGCATTAGGTGTAGCAATAGTTTCTACCAATTTGCTTAAGATGTGTAAACGCCCAGCTCCTGCCTGTTTTAAGGCATTTACCAAAATTTCATAGGATAATCCCTTTACTTTAATGTCCATTTGGCAAGCGGTAATTCCGTCTGCAGTACCAGTAACTTTAAAGTCCATATCCCCTAAGTGATCTTCATCACCAAGTATATCGGACAACACAGCGTATTTTCCTGATTCACTATCGGAAATTAATCCCATAGCAATACCGGATACAGGTTTCTTCAATTGTACCCCAGCGTCCATCAATGCCATAGTTCCGGCACAAACCGTTGCCATGGAAGAGGAACCGTTGGATTCCAATACTTCGGATACCACACGAACTGTATAAGGACAATCCGCAGGGACCATTCCTTTTAGGGCACGTTGGGCCAAGTTACCATGTCCTACCTCTCTACGGGAGGTACCTCTAATAGGTCTTGCTTCTCCAGTTGAGAAAGGTGGGAAGTTATAATGTAGGTAGAAAGTTTCCTCTCCTTCAAACGATGGCATGTCTATTTGGTTGGCTTCCCTTGAAGTTCCCAAAGTAACCGTAGCCAAAGCTTGAGTTTCTCCACGTGTAAAAATAGCGGATCCGTGTGTTGAAGGTAGATAATCCACCTCACACCAGATCGGTCTAATTTCATCTGTTTTTCTTCCATCCAAACGAAGTCCGTCATTTAAGGTAAGGTCCCTAACCGCAGCTTTTTCAGCTTTGTAGTAGTATCTGGAAACCATATCCCCGAAATCTGCCAATTCTTCCTCAGAGAAAGTAGCTTTTATTTCTTCTTTTATGGTGTCGAATGATGCACTTCTTTCGTGTTTAGCAGAACCGGCTTTTGCAATGGCATAAACCTTATCATAAGCCATGTCGTGGATTTTCTTGGCTAAAGCCTCATCTTCCCTTTCTGGCTCGTATTCACGAACTTCTTTTCTTCCAAATGCTTCTGCCAACTTAAGTTGGGCAGCACATTGTACCTTAATGGCATCATGGGCAAATTTAATAGCTTCTACCATTTCCTCCTCGGAAATCTCTTTCATTTCACCTTCAACCATCATAACAGAATCTGCTGAAGCTCCAATCACCATATCGATATCCGATACTAATAATTGGGCCCTTGTTGGATTGATGATGAATTCACCATCAATACGACCAACACGCACCTCTGAAATAGCACATTCAAATGGGAAATCTGAAAGTTGGATGGCAGCGGAAGCGGCCAATCCTGCCATAGCATCTGGCATAACATCCTCATCATGGGACATCAATTGGATCATCACCTGGGTTTCAGCATGGTAGTCCTTAGGGAAAAGCGGACGTAAAACGCGGTCCACCAATCTCATAGTCAATACTTCGCCGTCACTAGGTCTTGCTTCTCTTTTGAAGAAACCTCCTGGGTAACGTCCTGAAGCTGCAAATTTTTCACGGTAATCTACCGTTAGTGGAAGGAAATCCACATCACTTTGTTTGTAATTGGAAACTACTGTACATAACAACATACATTTTCCAGACTGTACAACAACAGAACCATGGGCCTGTTTTGCCAATTTTCCGGTTTCGATAGAAATTTCCCTACCGTCCCCAAGGTCAATGACCTCTCTAAATACTTTTGGTATCATAAATACGAATTAAAACCTGTATCGTCACAGGTTTGTTAAACAATGGTCTTTCGTCTGTTATAGACGACGTTGTTGTGTTGTAGTTGTGTGTTGTTGACCAATGAAAAACTATGTGCAAGCTTTTTGTTTTGCCCTAAGGTAAACCTCCGGGACTTTACAATAGCATTGAAAAACAATACTATTGATATTGTAAAAAAGGGGAAAAGTTAACTTTTCCCCTTTTTGTAATTTATTTTCTAATTCCTAATTCTTTAATTATCTCACGATATCTTACAATATCAGTCTTAATTAAATAATCTAGAAGTGATCTTCTTTTACCTACCAACTTTACCAAAGAACGTTCTGTGTTGAAATCCTTACGGTTTCTTTTTAAATGTTCGGTTAAGTGGTTAATTCTGTGAGTAAATAGTGCAATCTGACCTTCAGAAGACCCTGTATTTTTTGCCTCGCCGCCGTGTTTCTTAAAAATTTCGGCCTTTACTTCTTTAGTTAAATACATTCCAATATTATTTTAATGATTTTTATGTACATGATTGATTTTCAATCAGGGCGCAAAGATAGACTTTTTTTTAGAAACCTTATACAATCCCAATGTTTTTTGAAAAGTGTATTAAACTTTTTTGATTATCCGGCGTCCTAATATAAAACGTTAAAGAAATGTTATTGCCAAATGGGCCGTAACGGATCGTAATGCTGGCCAGCGATAGAATTGAAATTTTTCTTATTGTAAACATTTAAATCAAAACAGATGAAAACAAGTCTCAAAAATTCGAACTTAACAGGATGGTTGCTAATGGTCTTATTGGTAATGGGTTCCTGTAACAATGAAGAGCCAACCAGTGTGGAAGAGGATGATACCTTTGAAATTGCCGAACTTGTCGCTAGCGATGAAGCCGATTTAATTTCTGAGGAAATTGCCAACATAGGAGAGGATGTTTATGCCACTGAAGAGATCAGGGCTACCTCAAAATCGTTCTTTCTTTCCAATTATTTGCCGGAATGTGTCACTATAACAACAGTGGTTACCAATGATACAAAAGAAACTACCATAGATTTTGGAGAGGGTTGCGATCTGCCCAATGGCAATCTATTAGGTGGAATAATCCGTTTAAGTTATGCCAAGGATATGGATGCAGCAACTAAGGCCATTAGTCTTTCCTTGGAGAATTTTACCTTTAATGAGGTGGCCGTAACAGGGGGAGCCACCTTGGTGCGCAAACGTTCCAATGACAATGGAAACCCCCAATCCGATGCCGTAGCCAGTTATTACGGAGTATGGCCGGACGGTAGTGTTGCCAGTTTTACAGGAAATAGGACACGGGAATGGGTAGAGGGATATGGTTCCGGATTTTGGGCCGATAATGTTTTTCTTATTTCCGGTAAGGGTACCTATACCAATAAGGAAGGTGATGTTTATTCCAGGGAAACCATGAGCTCCCTCCGCAGGGAATTGTCCTGTCGGTTTATCGTTAGCGGGTTCTTGGAGGTTTCTAAAAACGATACCACGGTGAGCCTTGATTTTGGAGATGGTACTTGTGATGCCAAGGGAATGTTGACCTTTCCAAATGGAGAAACCAAGGAAATTTTGCTAAGAAGGTTTAATAGATAGAGCAATGCTTAATTAAAAAGGCCCTGATCATGATCAGGGCCTTTTTTTATACCCTTACAGGGTTGTTTTCTATTAAATCTATATAAAGATTAATTTTCTTCTTAAGATCCCTGCGATGGACGATAAAGTCTAAAAATCCATGTTCCTGTAGGAATTCGGCAGTCTGAAACCCTTCCGGTAATTCTTTACCGGTTGCCTCTTTAACCACACGGGGTCCGGCAAAACCTATCAAGGCTCCTGGTTCTGAAATATTGATATCCCCTAGCATGGCATAGGAAGCTGTTGTTCCTCCAGTAGTCGGATCCGTACATAAAGAAATATATGGGATGCCTGCATCCGCAAGTTGTGCCAACTTAGCCGATGTCTTGGCCAATTGCATAAGTGACAATGCTGCTTCCATCATACGTGCACCGCCAGATTTGGAAATCATTACAAAGGGCATTTTCTTTTTGATAGAATGATCGATTCCCCTTGCTATTTTTTCTCCTACCACACTGCCCATAGAACCACCAATAAAGCTGAAGTCCATACAGCAAATAACTACATCTTTTCCCAGTGATTTGCCCACTCCGGTCCTAACAGCATCCTTAAGGCCTGTTTTTGCTTCGGCCGCCTTTAAACGATCCACATACTTCTTGGTATCTTCAAATTTCAACGGATCCTTGGAAGTTAGTTTGGCATCCAATTCTGTAAACTTGTTGTTGTCGAAAAGAATTTCGAAATATTCCTTACTACCTATTCGTACATGATAATCATCCTCTGGGCTAACATAATAATTCTTTGCCAACTCATCGGATTCAACAATTTTTCCGGTAGGTGATTTGTACCAAAGGCCCCTTGGGGTATCCTTTTTCTGGTCCGTTGCAGTTTGTATTCCTTTTTCCTTTCTTTTAAACCAAGACGACATAAGCTTTCTTTTTGGGTTGGGGGATTATAGGGTATTCACGTTATTTAGGTCTTCAAAAGCCTTTTTAAGACGTGTAACAAACGTTTTTTCTCCTTCTCTTAACCAAACACGTGGGTCGTAATGCTTTTTATTCGGCTCATCGGCCCCATTTGGATTACCGATCTGGGATTGTAAATAATCCTTTTTACCTTGAACATAGTCCCTGATCCCTTCCAAGAAGGCATATTGTAAATCGGTATCAATATTCATTTTAATAACACCATATCCAATAGCCTCACGTATTTCCTCAACGGTAGATCCCGATCCGCCATGGAATACGAAATCGATATGGTTGTGTTCCACACCGTATTTTTTAGTGACAAATTCCTGTGAATTTTTAAGGATCTTTGGGGTCAATTTTACGTTTCCTGGCTTGTAAACACCGTGTACATTCCCAAATGCTGCGGCAATGGTAAATTTAGGGCTTACTTTGGATAGCTCCTCGTAGGCATAGGCAACCTCTTCCGGTTGGGTATATAGCTTGGAATCGTCCACATCGGAGTTGTCCACACCATCCTCTTCACCTCCAGTGATTCCCAATTCTATTTCCAAGGTCATTCCCATCTTGCTCATTCTGGCAAGATATTTTTTGCAGATTTCAATATTCTCCTCTATTGGCTCTTCCGATAGGTCTATCATATGTGAGCTGTATAGCGGTTTTCCTGTTTCCTTAAAATGCTTTTCACTTGCATCCAATAAACCATCTATCCAAGGCAATAATTTTTTGGCACAGTGGTCTGTGTGCAATATAACGGTAGCACCATAGGCTTCGGCCAATTGATGAATGTGTTTTGCTCCTGCAACGGCACCCAAAATGGCGGCTTGCTGGCCGTCATTGGATAAACCTTTTCCTGCGTTGAACTGTGCGCCCCCGTTAGAGAACTGTATGATTACTGGAGCATTTAAACTGGCAGCAGTTTCCAAAACTCCGTTTATAGTGTTCGATCCTATAACATTAACAGCAGGTAGTGCGAATCCTTTTTCTTTAGCATAATTGAAGATTTTTTGTACCTCATCTCCAGTTGCAACTCCTGGTTTAATATTGTGTGCCATATTCTTGTTTTTGTGTAGTTAATTAAAAAGATGGGACAAAAGTAATAAAATAATCAGCTCTAAAAAGGATAATTTATACCTATGTTGAATACTGCGTTGGACAGATTGTAGTCCCTAAACCATCTTTTAGAAGATTCTTCAGCGGGATTATAGGTTTTAAGACCCATATCCAACCGGAATACAAAATACGTAAAATCGTAACGGATTCCAAGACCTGTTCCCAAAGCGATGTCTGCCAAGGATCCCAAATTTTCAAAGGTTGCCTTCTCATCGGTAACATTGTCCAGGGCATTCCAGATGTTACCGGCATCGGCAAATAGTGCCCCTTTAATATCCCCTACAATTGGAAACCTATATTCCAAATTGAAGGCGATTTTTAAATTTGCCTCGTTGAAGTCGTTTACGTCCTCCGTCCTGCCTGGTCCCAGGGAATAAGGCAACCATGCACGGTTATCGTTGGACCCGCCGGCGAAATAACTTCTTACGAAGGGTATGTTGTCCGAATTTCCATAAGGAATCGCAATACCAAAGAAACCCCTAAAGGCGAGTACATTGGTCCTAGAGGTGCTCCAATGTTTTATATAGTCGAATTCCGTTTTTATATATTGGGAAAAGGGCACGTTAAAAACCAAGAGTTTGTCGTCATCACTGGTGTAGAATGGAATTATTTTGGAAATCCCGGACAATAGGTTCCCGGCACTTTCCAATTTGAACCTAAACTGATAAAAATCGTTATCAGCTGAGCCGGTTTTATTGTTTTTGGTAAAAGTGTAATTGCTTGCGAAAATTAAATTGTTTTCAGTAAGTCTTATTCGTCTTTCCTCAATACTACTTACATCCTCATAATCCGTGTCGCTGGAAGATACCTCTCCATTTAAAATGGCGTTGGTAAAGCCCGTGGTGCCTTCCGGAATAATCAACTGGAGATCCGTACTGCCGTCAACGCTCTCAAAATAATCGGCCAGGGCAGGTTCGGTTTCGTAATTGTCGGCAATTTCATCCAAATTTTCATAGGTACTCTCATATACAGCAAAGAATCTATCAGGGTTTACATTGCGAACAAATTGCACATTTAGCAGCTCGGCAGCATTCTTTTTGAAATCTGTTGGGGACCAATTATATCCAAAAACAGTATTCAGGGTTTGCTTGTCCAGACCAATATTCTGTTGAAAGCTTGTTCCTATGGATAATTTGGTCTTGGGAAGCATATAGTTGGGTATAATTTTAGATGTGTTTACAAAGGGGAACCAAATTCGGGGTAAATTAAGGTTGATATCGGCTCCCGTTTCCAAAATGTTGAAAAAGCGGTTGTCCGCTATGTCCGGATCACTGGAAGCCCCAATGCTTATCCTTCCCGAAATGCTCAGGTTTTCTGCACCTTTAAATAAATTTCTAGCTTGTAGGGATGGACTAAACCCTATACCTAAAAATTGAATATTGGAGTGGGTTACATCAAAATCGGTACCCAATGAATATTTAGGCCGGGGCGACAGATAGATATTTGCAGTTAATTCTGAAGAAATACTATCTGCTACGAATTCAATATTGGGATATTTGAAAGTATTAAGGTTGGTAATTTGTCTATAGGTTCTAATCCGGTTAATTTCCCTATAGATACTGTCCTTTTTTAGGAAAACGGCATCCGTAAGCGTTTTTGGCTTGTATCGCAGTTTTCCTTGGTAATAGATCGTGAAATCTTTATAATCCACCTTTTTAAGGCTGTCCAACCCATTGTTAAAGGTGTAGTTAGTGTAAATATTAATCTTCTTAAAGGTGTGTACCTTGTATTCCGAAGTGGAAAGAGCGTTGTCTGTCCTAGTTTTTAGATCTTCGATATTTAAAAGGATATCCATTTTTTGATTGTTCCCCAGTTTGGTAGTGTCACCAATTAAATCGTATGAAATGGAACTTTCTTGAAAGTTGTGGATTCCCGTGTTTCTAAAAAGATTGGTCAATCGTTCCCTTTCACTGTTAAAATTGTCGAGGTCGATCCGCTGCCCTGGTTTTATAAAGGAATTATTCTTGTATACCATGTTAATGGAGTCCAAGGCGGAGGAGGTAATATTCGTGGATACCGAGTCTATGAGATAAGGGGTGCCCAGCTCTAATTTGTAGTTCATGACGGCCCTTTGCTTTCTAGCACTGGTATCTATTTCATAAGTCGTGGAGTTGTTAAAATATCCCTTACTTTTATAATAGGCATTCAGTCTTTGCAAGGACCTTCTTGTTCTTGAGGTATCTATGATGCTAGGAGGTTCACCAATATTCTTTAGCCATACGCTAGCTCCTTTGACCAAAAAGGACTCCCCCAATCTTTCCACCTGTTTTTTGGATAGGATATTGATGAGGCGCTGCTCTCTTTTTTCTTTTTTGTGCAACCAGACCTGATAGGAAGAATCTGGATTTTTCTTGGCCAGGTTGTAAAGATTTAGGCGTAAGGGGTATCCCAATAGGGTGCTGTTGGGTTTTTGAAAAATAAGGCTATGTATATCCTCATTGGTAATTTTTACACTATCGGCATAAATAAGGTTTTTGGTCAACAGGAGCTCCTCTTCGCCAACTCTTTTTGTTGCATTGCAGGAGGTAATTGCAATTACTAGCAATAATAATCCTATTTTCGTAATGTTTAAATGCATACACGGCCGTGTCCTCATAGAAGTCAAAAATACATTATTTGTATGGTTGTTAAAAGCCAAATAAAATTTATAAAAAATTTACAGCAAAAAAAGTACCGAACGCAAAACAAGTTGTTTGTGTCAGAGGGGATAAAGACAGTTAGGGAACTACTTAATTCTTCCCTGAAGGTCTATAAAATATATGTTACGGATAGCACGGTGTTGGAGTTTGAGGGGGATTTTGTTGAGGTGATAAGTGAGGGGGAATTGAAAAAAATGAGCGGCTTGTCTACTCCAAATAAGGTCTTGGGCGTATTTCATATTCCGGTATCGGAGCCATTGGATTTTTCTGACTGGGTCATTGCTTTGGATGATGTTCGGGATCCCGGAAATTTGGGCACCATTATCCGCCTTTGCGATTGGTTTGGGGTCAGGAGTCTGCTCTGTTCCTCCAATTCCGTGGATTGTTTTAATCCTAAAGTCCTACAGGCTACTATGGGCTCCATAAGTAGGGTGAATATTGTGTACGGGGATTTACAAAGAATTTTTAGTAATTCCGAAGTTCCGGTATATGGCGCGTTTATGGAAGGTACCGAGGTTTATAAGGAGAAATTTCCCAAAAAGGGAATATTGGTTATGGGGAATGAAGCCAATGGGGTGTCGGAAGCTATTGAAGCTTTAGTCGACAAAAAAATTAGCATTCCACAGTTTGGGCCTAAAACTGCCGAAAGTTTAAATGTGGCAACGGCTACGGCTATTTTAATGAACGAAATTAGAAGGGGGTAATTCTCTATTCAAAGGTAAAATTGACAAAGAGTCCCCTGGTCATCATTGCCTCAACATTGCCTGTCCATGGGCTATTGGGGTCATTATCACGCACCAATTCATCATTAATTGCAAAAACTCCTCGGATAGAGGGGGTAAACTTGAAATATTCCAAATAGAAATCAATCCCAAAACCCATTTCGTAATAATAGGTGGTCTTTTTCATTCGGAAAGTGGCACTGCTGTTATCGTCCAAACTTTGTTCGTTACTGCCCAAGTTTAATGAAGTAGACGCCCCGCCAACCAGAAATGGTTTCCAGTTCCCCAGTCTTAGGGTACTGACTTTTAGGAGCAAGGGAAAGTTAATATAGGTCGACTTTACCTCCCTAATGGCATCCCTTTCGTTATCAAATCCAGGAAAGCCTAAATTTCTCTGGTTGTAGTGCAATCCAGGTTCAAAGCGAAGATCCAAAAATTTGTTGAGACGTAGTTCCCCAATCAGTCCTACATTGAATCCAAATGATTTGTCCACTAAAATATCGGGTAGATCGTCTTTGTATTCAAATTTAAAGTCATATTGATTGAAGCCTAAAAAATATCCCCAATTTAGTAATGGTTCGTCCTCATTTTCAAGGTTCATTACCGGTTTTTCATTAAACTGGGCATTGGCAGTGTTGCCTAGTGCACAAAAAACAATTAAAAGAATAAAAATATTTTTCATATTTTACTTTGTAGCTACGTAAATAGAGGCAACCCCAAATGTTTGGGGTCTATTGTCTATACCTATAAACCCAATTTTGGCCAAAATATTGTTGAACTCTTTTCCATGGGGAAAGGCAGCTGCGGATTCGGATAAATAGGCATAGGCACTGCGATCTTTGGAAAATAACTTTCCAATGGCTGGCAGGATGAATTTGGTATATAATTTATAACCTTGTTTATAGGGTGTTTTAGTGGGAATAGAGGTTTCGAGTACTACAAAAGAACCTCCAGGTTTTAGGACCCGATATATTTCCTTGAGTCCTTTTTCGAGATTTTCGAAATTCCTTACACCAAAGGCGACCGTAATGGCATCAAAGGAGTTGGCTTCGAAAGGCAGATTTTCACTGTCTCCAACAATCATCTTGATAATGCCCCCTAGATTTTTTTCCGAAATTTTTCTTTTGCCAACTTCCAACATTCCGGGAGAGATATCCAAACCGATAATCTCTTTGGCCCCTGTTTTAATCATGTTAATGGCCAAGTCGCCAGTTCCGGTAGCTATGTCCAAAATTTTGTTGGGATTTTTTTCGGAGACTATGGATACTACGCGCTTTCGCCATTTAATATCTATTCCAAAAGATATAACCCTATTAAGTCCATCGTAATTTCCGGAAATAGTATCGAACATTTTTGTAACCTGTTCCTTTTTGCCTAGCGTTGAATCTTTATAAGGAGTCACCTTTTTATCCATAATCATTAAATTTTTGGTAAAGATACTATATAGACCTAAAGTTATACTTCTAATTTATCAATAAGAGCTGACCTCTATCTGTTTAACTGGCATATTTTAGAATACAACCCAATTTAATTATGTAATTTTGTCGTGTTTACATTCAGATTTTAATCGAAATATGCTTTAGCAAGCTTCTTTCCTATTTGGGAAAAATGGATTTAATTCGGAATTCGAAAAGGAGTTATACAAAGGAAATAGATTTGGTTTATAATTAAATTTAGTAGACTTAGGATGTAAAACTATAACAACACGGGATTGACCATTAAATATTGTGTACTTCGGTTGATGAAAAACAATTTATATAACAGATGAAAATTATTATTGCAGGGGCTGGTGAAGTAGGTTTTCATTTGGCTAAATTACTGTCCTATGAATCCCAGGATATTACTCTTATAGACACTAATAAGGATAGTTTATCTTATGCGGACAGTCATTTGGATATTAGGGTACTTAGGGGAGACGCTACTTCCATTGCCATTTTAAAGGATGCCCAGGTAGAGAAATCCGACCTGGTTATTGGAGTAACCTCTTCGGAGACCACCAATATTACCTTGTGTATGTTGGCAAAACAATTGGGATGTAAGCGAACCATAGCCCGTATTTCCAACGCTGAGTTTATTCACAATAAAGAGGCTATTAGATTTCCCGACTTGGGAATCGATGAGCTTATTTCTCCAGAGGCTTTGGCTGCTACCGAAATTCAACTTTTGTTGAATCAATCCGCTTTTAATAATACCTACGAATTTGAGGAGGGCCTTTTGATCATGGTGGGCGTGTCCTTACCAAGTACCGCACCTTTTGTAGGAAAGACTGTAAAGGAGGCCGCAAAGATATTTTCTGAGTTACATTTTATGCCCATAGCCATTCAAAGGATGGGTACCCAATACACCATAGTGCCTAGGGGAGATACTGTTTTTAAGGATAATGATCAGGTGTACTTTATAACTTCCAGAGAGGGGTTGGATGAACTGTACAAACTCACCGGGAAGGAAAAAAAGGAAATCAAAAACGTAATGATACTTGGTGGCAGTAAGGTGGGTTTTAAAACCGCGAGGGATCTTTGCAGAAATAAGTTCAATGTTAAACTTATAGAAAAAAATAAGGAAAAGGCTTTCGATTTGGCGGATGAACTGCCCAATGCCCTTATCATTAATGGCGATGGTAGAAATGTAGAACTGCTGGAGGAGGAAAATCTTGAGGCCATGGATGCTTTCGTAGCTGTCACCGGAAATTCTGAAACGAATATAATGTCTTGCTTGGTGGCCAAATCCAAGAATGTTAAAAAGACAATTGCCCTAGTGGAGAACATGGATTATTTTCAATTATCCCATTCCATAGGGATAGATACCCTGCTCAATAAAAAGCTGCTAGCTGCTAATAATATCTTCAGGCATATCCGGAAAGGGGAAATAGTGGCGATGACCCGGCTGAATAATTTAAATGCAGAGATTTTGGAATTTATTGTTAAGCCAACATCCCAGGTAAACGGGCAAATAATTAGGGAGCTTGAATTTCCCAGGGAGGCAACCATTGGTGGGGTAATCCGTGATAATCAAGGGATTATTGCCTTAGGGGGATTTAGAATTACAGAGGGCGATAGGGTAGTGGTGTGTTGTTTGCCAAGTGCCATTCCAAAAATTGAAAAGCTATTCCTTTAGTATGGGCCTAAATTCGAAAATTATCATTCACCTCATGGGATTGCTATTACTTTGTAATGGTTTTTTTATGATTTTGGCTGCAGTGGTAAGTGGAGTCTATGACGATGGGGCTACTTTGGATATTACCCTTGCGGCAGTGGTTACAATGCTGGTAGGTGTTTTGGCCATGTTCTATACGCGAAACCACAAAAAAGAGGTTAAACGAAAGGAAGGATACATCATTGTTACTTTTGGTTGGTTGGTCATGTCCGCTTCGGGGATGTTGCCCTATCTTTTTTCGGGGGCCATTCCGGACGTCACCAACGCCTTTTTTGAGACCATGTCCGGTTATACTACTACTGGTGCCTCGGTAGTGGATGATATAGAGGCTTTGCCGGAAGGTATCCTATTGTGGAGAAGTTTAACCCATTGGATAGGTGGGATGGGGATTATAGTACTTGCTATTGCTATTTTGCCACTATTGGGTATTGGGGGAATGCAATTGTTTGCCGCTGAGGCTCCAGGGCCAAGCGGGGACAAATTACATCCTAGGATTACTGATACAGCCAAGCGACTTTGGTTAATTTACTTTAGCTATACTGTGGCCGAAACCTTATTGTTGAAATTGGCCGGAATGTCCTTTTTTGATGCTGTAAACCATTCTTTGGCAACCCTTTCCACTGGAGGTTTTTCTACCAAAAACGCCAGTATGGCTTATTGGAACGATCAACCTTTGATACAATACATTGTTATTTTGTTCATGTTTTTGGCCGGTAGCAATTTTGTACTCAGCTATTATGCATTTAAGGGCAAGGTACAAAAAGTGATAATGGATGAGGAATTTAAATTCTATTCCATTTTTATTTTTTGCTTTACCATAGTAGCAAGTTTGGTAGTTTATTTTCAGGCCAATGTGCAGGTGTCCGATTTTCATCCCATGGTATTGGGAGAGGTGGAAAGCGCCTTTAGACATACCCTGTTTCAAGTGGTCTCGGTTATTACGACCACAGGTTTTGTTACGGCCGATTTTACTTCTTGGACACCTTTTTTGACCATATTCTTTTTTGGACTGTTTTTCCTTGGAGGCTCTGCCGGCTCAACAGCAGGAGGTATCAAGGTGATGAGGCACTTGCTTATTATTAAGAATGGTCTGTTGGAGTTTAAGCGTACACTGCATACCAATGCCATTATTCCAGTTAGGTATAACAACAAGACTGTGCCCGAAAATATTGTATATAATATAATTGCCTTCTTTGTGCTCTATATGTTGTTGTTTATTATAGGGTCCTTGGTGCTCGGTGCGCTTGGACTGGACTTTGAAAGTGCAGTTGGAGGTGCCGCATCTTCTTTGGGGAATGTAGGTCCTGCCTTGGGTACGTTAAATCCGTTGGTCAATTTTAATAGCCTTCCGGCCTTGGGGAAATGGTGGTGTGGATTTCTAATGCTTTTGGGCAGGTTGGAACTATTTACGGTATTGATCCTATTTTCGCCTTATTTTTGGAAACGTACTTAGAAAATTAAAAAAAAGTAAAAAAAATGGACGTCTGTTAGGACGTCCATTTTTTTTATAACTAAAGTCTGTATTATAAGACTGACTTTATTCTGGCCATTGCTTCCCTTAGTTCCTGTTCTGAAGCAGCGTAGGAAATACGTATGCAATTATCATTTCCAAAAGCTTCACCGGTTACGGTAGCTACATTTGCCTTTTCCAAAAGGTACAGAGCAAAATCAGAAGCATTATTGATCAATGTTCCGTTAATTGTTTTTCCAAAGAAGCTGGAGATATCAGGAAATACATAAAATGCTCCTTCAGGGACATTAAGGTTAAATCCTTTTATTTCTCCCAAAAGTTCCAAAACAAGATCGCGTCTCTTATGGAATTCGTCGATCATAAATTTAATGGAGGATATTGGCGCATCAAGGGCAGCTATGGTTGCGCGTTGTGCAATAGAATTAGCGCCACTGGTAATCTGGCCCTGAAATTTATTACAGGCCTTGGCAATCCAATCTGGACCACCGATATATCCAATACGCCATCCAGTCATTGCAAATGCCTTGGAGACACCGTTTACCGTAATAGTGCGGTCGTACATGCCTTCAATATTGGCAATGCTTACGTGACCTCCCCTGAAATTGATGTGTTCATATATTTCATCGGATACCACAAAAATGTTGGGATACTTTCTCAATACTTTGGCTAAACCTTCCAGCTCTTCCTTGTTGTAAACAGATCCACTTGGATTACATGGGGAACTGAACCACATCATTTTGGTTTTCGGAGTAATAGCTTTCTCCAATTGTTCCGGTGTCATCTTAAAATCGGTGTCAATGCTGGTAGGTACTTCTACGGGCACACCTTGGGCCAATTTAACGATATCGCTATAACTTACCCAATAAGGCGCTGGAAGAATAACCTCGTCACCATCATTGAGCATTACCATCGCAATATTTGCCAAGGATTGTTTTGCTCCTGTAGAGACTACAATCTGGTTAAGGCCATAAGTAAGTCCATTGTCCCTTTTAAATTTATTGGCAATGGCTTGCTTTAAATCGGCATAACCATCCACAGGGGAATAGCTGCTGTAATTTTGGTCGATGGCCTCTTTGGCGGCTTCCTTGATGAAATCAGGGATGTTAAAGTCGGGTTCCCCAAGACTTAAGCCAATGATATCTTTACCTTCATTTTTTAATTCTCTGGCTTTAGCGGCCATAGCCAATGTGGCCGAGGTGGACATGGAATTGATCCTATCGGATAAATGGTTCTTCATTTTTATGTTATAATTTACTGATATTGTAATTTGGGTTTTTTGCCCAGTTCCTTCAGATGTTTGAAGTGCGAAATTATAGCTTTTCTTGTAGTTTTATATTCGTTGTATGGCAAATTAAACTCATTTGCAGTCTCTTTAACAATTTTGGCAATTTTTGTGTAATGTATATGACTAATATTTGGGAAAATATGATGTTCCACTTGATGGTTTAAGCCTCCTGTAAACCAGTTTACTATACGGTTTTTGGTGCCAAAGTTTACAGTGGTGAACAATTGATGAATGGCCCAAGTATTTTTCATGGTACCATCCTTTTCGGGAAGTGGCGTTTCCGCTTCGTCCACAACATGTGCCAATTGAAAAACTACGCTCAGAATTACTCCTGCAACATAATGCATTATGAAAAATCCTAAAAGAATTTTCCACCAGGCAATATCTAGAAATACCATAGGTACTATGATCCAAACGGTTATATATATTAGTTTGGTTACTACCAGCATACTCCAGTTCATAAACGGATTTGGGAACTTGCCATAAGCCAATTTTCTTTTGGTATAGCGGTACATTTGCTGAAAATCTGTTGTTATAGCCCAGTTAAATGTGAGAAGGCCATATAGGAGTATGGAGTAAAAATGCTGAAATTTATGGAATCTGTGCCATTTGGCATGCTTTGAAAACCTTAGGATCCTTCCAGCTTCCAAATCTTCATCGTGTTCATGTATATTGGTGTAGGTATGGTGCAGCACATTGTGTTGTACCTGCCAGTTGTATACGTTACCAGCAAGGATGTAGATACTTCCTCCCATGAGTTTGTTTACCCATTTTTTATTGGAATAGGAACCGTGGTTACCGTCGTGCATTACATTCATCCCAACTCCGGCCATGCCCACTCCCATGGTAATGGTCAGCAATAAATTGGCCCAATTTGGAAGTCCTAGGGTTAGAATTAGAAAATAGGGTGCCAAAAACAAGGCAAACATTACTGCGGTTTTTAAATGCAATTTCCAGTTCCCCGTCTTTTTAAGGTTGTTTTCCTTGAAATAATCATTAACGCGCTTATTTAGGGTTTTGAAAAACTGTGCAGAGTCTTTTCTTGAAAATCTTATGGGTTTATTATCCATGATTTAATTTTTTGTAAATATACGGCAAATCGTGCCCAAATTATGTATAACTGCTTTGTTAAAACTTAGGCCATGCCCATTAAAGTGCTATTTTTGCAAAAATTTAACGAATCATAATGGACTACACAATCATTTATAAATATTTTCCAGATTTAACGGATTTGCAGAAACAGCAATTTGAAAAATTGCAACATTTGTATCAGGATTGGAACATAAAGATAAATGTAGTTTCCAGAAAGGATATAGATGAGCTGTATTTGCGTCATGTGCTACACTCATTGGCAATAGCCAAATTTCAAAAATTTAACCCAGGGGCGGAAGTCTTGGATGTAGGAACCGGAGGGGGTTTTCCTGGTATTCCCTTGGCCATTTTATTTCCAGAGACCCATTTTACACTAGTTGATGCCATTGGAAAAAAAATCAAAGTAGTTCAGGAAGTTGTGGCGGGACTGGAAATTGAAAATGTCACTGCGGTTAATTCAAGAGTGGAAGAAGTTAAAGGGCAGTTCGATTTTATCGTAAGTAGGGCAGTAGCGGCAATGCCTACCTTTACACATTGGGTAAAAGGCAAAATAAAAAAGAAATCCGAACACGACCGTAAAAATGGAATCCTATACTTAAAGGGAGGGGATTTGGAAGAGGAATTAAAGGAATACCGTACGGTGGAAATATATAATCTTTCAGAAATTTTTGAAGAGGAATTCTTCGAAACCAAAAAGTTGGTGTACTTACCAGTAAAATTTAAGGGCTAATTCTATAAACTTAACATGTGGTAATAAGACTCCCTACAAGTTTTGGCGTATGCCTTAATGTAATTGGGGATATTCCTAAATGAAAAACTTTTCGTTTTTTTCGGAGTTGTGTTTTCGATACTTTCTTTCATGACTTTGGGCTTTAGAGTTAACTTTAAATTGACTATAAATTTACAATAAGTTAACGTTAAATTTACATTATAATTGTGAAAAAGTTGGTTTATTTTATGTTAAATCTATCCTTACGCCCTGGATTATTCCGAATTTAATGGTTTTGGTAGGTCCAAATAATAGATTTCACAATACAAACTTAGGGCCCTGCGGTTTTCTAAAGGATGCATTAAACTTTATAATAGGAAAGGCCCGTATCTGCAGAAAGCAAATACGGGCCTTGGCATTATAGTTTTTTCCTTATCCCAAAAACGGGTATCTATAATCTACTGGAGTAACAAAAGTTTCCTTTATTAGTCTGGGGGATACCCAACGCAAAAGATTTTGTGCAGAACCGGCCTTGTCGTTGGTGCCAGAAGCTCGTGCACCACCAAATGGTTGCTGTCCTACAACGGCACCAGTTGGTTTGTCGTTAATATAAAAGTTGCCCGCACAGTTCTGTAATGCTTTGGTTGCTTCGGCAATAGAATAACGATCTCCAGAGAGTACGGCACCGGTAAGTGCGTATTCGGAGGTGCTATCTACCAATGTAAGCGTTTTGGACCAATCCTTGTCCTCATACACATAAATGGTGACCACAGGGCCGAAAAGTTCGGTTTCCATGGTGGTGTATTGTGGGTCGGTGGTAACAATTACTGTAGGCTCTATGAAGTAGCCCTTGGATTTGTCATAATTTCCGCCCACATAAATTTCAGCATTCTTGTCCTTTTTGGCCTGGTCTATGTATTTGGCCAATTTGTCAAAAGAAGCTTCATGGATAACGGCTGTAATAAAGTTGCCCATATCCTCGGGGGAACCTGGTTTGTTAAACGATTCCACATCTGTTTTTACATAATCCAATATTTCTTTGGATATGGATTTTGGAAGATAAACCCTAGAGGCAGCACTACATTTCTGGCCTTGGAATTCGAAAGCTCCCCTTACAATGGCAGTCGCAACCTGTTTTGGGTTGGCGGTAGGATGGGCAATAATAAAATCCTTGCCCCCAGTTTCGCCAACAATCCTAGGATAGGTTTTGTATTTGTGGATATTGTTTCCGATCTGCTTCCACAATTCTTTAAATACATGCGTGGATCCAGTGTAGTGGATTCCGGCAAAATCCGGACTGTCCAAAGCTACTTTTGTAATCATTACAGGATCTCCGTAAACTACATTTATAACGCCATCGGGTAAACCGGCTTCCTTAAAGATATCCACGATTACCTTAGCGGAAAACACCTGACTGTCGCTGGGCTTCCACAATACCACATTTCCCATCATTGCCGCACTTGCAGGAAGGTTTCCGGCAATTGCAGTGAAATTAAATGGGGTTATGGCGTAGATGAAACCCTCTAAAGGACGGTATTCCACCCTATTCCAAATACCTTCCGCAGAATCTGGTTGTTCCTCATAGATCTGTGACATGTATTCCACATTGAAACGAAGGAAATCTATAAGTTCACAGGCAGCATCAATCTCGGCCTGATGTATATTTTTTGACTGCGCAATCATAGTTGCGGCGTTGATTTTTGCCCTATATGGACCCGATATCAATTCAGCAGCCTTTAGGAATATGGCAGCACGTTGTTCCCATGCCAGATCTGCCCATTGTTTCCTAGCTTCTAAAGCGTTGGATACGGCATTGGACACATCTTCCTTACTGGCAGTATGGTATTGGCCAACTATGTGTTGATGGTCGTGGGGAGGGGAGATAGTTCTGGTGTTTCCAGTTTTTATATCTTTTCCGCTAATGTACATTGGAATGTCTGCGTTGCCATTGAAATATGCACTGTATTGTTTTAGTACTTCTTCCCGCTCTGCAGTGCCGGGGGCATAACTTTTAATAGGTTCGTTATATGCCGTGGGGACTTGAAAAAATCCTTTGCCCATGATAATTTTTTTTTAAGTTCAAATTCACGGCAAAGGTACTAAATGCATTAGCGAAAATAAAGCTAAGTGCTATGTGAATTTTGGAATATGGGGAAAGAATTCCAATTTTAAGTGAAAGGAATGGAAGTAACTGTTGTTGTGTTACAACGCACAGCATTTTCCATAAAATAACATAATGGAAATATGAGTAAAAAAGAAGGGTTTGAAATTTAATTTAGTGCAAATGGGGCACTAAACTTAAATGTGGGAATGTATACCCTGAATTTCTCGGAATTATTTATTCCTACCATATTGTAATGGCCCTTCATGGCCCCAATGGTGGAAGCCAATAGGCATCCTGAACTGTAAGTATGGGATTCTCCAGGTTTAATAACCGGCTTTTTGCCAATTACCCCTTCGCCGTCCAATACTTCCAATTCGTTCAAGGAATCATAAATCTGCCAATGACGAGATGTTAGTTGAACCGAATCCTTGCTTTGGTTTTCTATGGTTATGGTATAGCCGAAAGCAAAATGCATTTTGTAGTTCTTGAAAAAAGTTCCTTCAAAACTGGTGTTTACCGAAATTTTAATGCCTTTTGTTACCTGTGTTATCATAAGATCGGATTCTAATATGTAAATAAACTTCCCATTGTAAGCACTAAAATCTATAGTGCCATCAAAACAAAAAATACAGTATTTTCAGATATGTATTTAATGCGGTTATCAATCTACCTTGCTCAAAGGAATTCCACATTGTTTTACAAAGATAAAACGCAAATGTTACAATTTATCTTAAAATTATAATTCTTTTAAAATGAATTAGGGACCTTTAAAAAGCAATTAGTCAGCAAGATAAACAACAACTACAAATTATAAAAGTTAATACAGATATAATCGGTGTAATTATAATTATTTCTGCTATAAGTCAATACAATCGATTTCTGCACCACAGTCCAAAGCAATTGATGAAATTTTGTGCTGCTTCCCAAACTATATTATAAGTTTCAATTATACGTTAAGATTTTGCAACTATCGGTTCACTCGGATACTAATGTATGTAATCTCACTCAAATTTATTTAAGGTGAAAAAGGCAGCAATTAATGAATATTGGATTATTTTTATTTGTAATCGATTTTTAATTGTGGAAATTTGTCAAAAGGTATTATGATAATTGAAGGTGTAAAAAGTGTTTTGGCACAAACTTGGTCAAGGTTCCGTAGATTTATAGTCTATGTTAGGCAGCATCCCTTTAAATCATTGCTATTTGCGGCTATTGCCGGTTTTTGTAGCCTGTTTTTACTTTTTCTGGTTATTTACCTAGGTGCTTTTGGGAAATTACCGAGCAAAGCCTATTTAAAAACCCTAAAAAACCCTGTTACCTCTACAATCTATGCCTCCAATAAAGAGCCAATAGGGTATTATTATCTTCAAAACAGATCCAATGCAGATAGTTCGCAAATAAAACCTGCCCTAATGCAGGCACTTGTAGCAACGGAAGATTCGCGGTTTTATGAGCATAGGGGGATAGACTACAAGAGTTATGCAAGGGTATTGATAAAATCTATCATTTTGCAACAAAATGCAGGTGGTGGTAGTACCATTACCCAACAGGTGGCCAAAAATTTGTTCGGTAGGGAGCAACAGTTCTTCCTTTCTACGCCTATCAATAAAATTAGGGAGATATTCATTGCCAGAAGGTTGGAAAGTATCTACGATAAGGAGGATATTATATTGCTGTACTTTAATACAGTTTCTTTTGGGGAAAATATCTATGGAATCGAAAAGGCGGCATTTCGTTTTTTTAATAAGGCGCCAGAACAATTGACCTTGCCCGAAAGCGCCACTTTGGTGGGGCTCCTTAAGGCCCCGTCCTATTATAATCCAAGAAATTTTCCGGAAAGGGCAGAACAGAGACGGAATGTGGTGCTATCCCAAATGCTTAAATACGATTATATTACCCCTGAAACTTTTGAAGAGTCCCAAGCTCCCTTGAAATTGGATTATCAGACTCCTAAAAAGGTATCTTCCTTTTCTGCATACTTCAAAGATTATGTAGCAGCGGAGTTTGCCCTATGGGCCGAAGATAATCCTGCTCCTGACGGGCATACTTACGATTTGGAGGCGGACGGGTTAAATATTTATACCACTTTAAATACCAACATACAGAAATATGCGGAAGCAGCCCTCCACAGACAGGCGGACAATCTTCAGAAACTTATGGATACCTATTGGGCAGCGGCAACCACAGAGGGAGGTAGGGAGGCGCTACTTCAAAAATTGATGGATCAAAATAGGGAATTACAGCAAATGCGACAAGGGGGTAGGACCGAGGCGGAAATAGCAGCCTTTGTCAAGGAAAAGCGGAAAAGAAAATATTGGGTAATCGGTAAGGGGTATGAAGAGCAAATGCAGTCGTTGGAAGATTCTATCGCGAAAAGTATCAATAGATTACATGCCGGAGTCATAGCGCTCAGTAGTAATTCTGGTAGGATAATGGGCTATGTAGGCGGTATCGATTACGGATTTAGCCAAATAGACAATGTTGTTACGCCAAGGCAGGTAGGCTCTACTTTTAAGCCTATTACCTATTTGGCAGCTTTGCAGGCGGGGGAGGATCCCTGTAACTATTACGACAACAATTTAATAACATATTCCAAATATGAGGATTGGAGACCGCGAAATTCGAATAATAAGTACGGGGGCAGTTATGCCATGCATGGTGCCTTGGCAAATTCCATAAATACGGTTTCGGTGACCCTGCAACTGAGGACGGGAACGGATAAGGTCTTGGACCAGGCAAAGAAAATGGGAATAGAATCGGAACTTCCGAATGTGCCCTCCATCGTATTGGGCACGGCCGATATCAGTTTGTTGGAAATGGTAACTGCCTATGCCAGTATTTCCAATGGAGGAAACAGAATAAAACCCTATGCCATTGACCGCATAGAAGATGAACAGGGCAATGTTTTATTCGAAGCAAAACCTCGGTACGAAGGAAGTGTGGCGAGCAGCGAGAATATTAAGGCCTTGCAAAAAATGATGGATGGTGTTATTAGGGATGGCACTGGGTCGCGTTTGTTGGGCTATGAGATTCCCTTCAATATTATTGGAAAGACGGGAACCACCCAGAATAATAACGATGGCTGGTTTATTGGTTGTTCCCCCGAGCTGGTTGTCGGTTCTTGGGTGGGCACCTTTGATAAACGGGTACAATTTTCGTCTACGAGTATGGGATCTGGAGCCAATACTGCTTTGCCAATTGTAGCCTCCATATTTAAAAATTTGAGCTATTGGAAAAGACCTTTGCTCACCAATTTTGTGTACGATTTTGATTATTTTCCCTGTAGGCCTTTTGTGGAATCCAATGCAACGGAGGCTTTTGAGCTGGCTCAGTCAGATTCTACCTATTTACAGGAATTGCGAATTAAGGATACCCTTGCCATACTAAAAGATAAGCCCATAGCAATTGATAGCGTACAAGGAATTTTTCCTGGCGAAATACCCTTGGATTCCATATCAAAGGATAGTCTTACAATCGATATCGATATTTCCAAAACAAATGTTGATTAGAGATGTAGCTACAATCTAGGATTTGCTTTTAGCAATGGTAAAAAGAAACCTTTTTAATCATAAATAGTATACAAATTGATAAATACAATTGTTTATATAGCTCATTATTTCAAAAGAAATAGAGGTAGAACTTTTCTCATGCTAACAATGGTTTTAGTACTTGGTTGTTCCCAAAGTTCAAAAACCAGTTTTGGCACTAATTATTTGAAAATAAGTATAAATGAAAAGGGCTTTATTTATAGCATTAAAGACCTTACAAAGCCTCAGCCAAGGGAGTTGAGTCCTTCTGATAGGCCCTCTCCATTATTGACTTTGTATAATAGCAAGCTAGACACTTTGTACCGTCCGCTGAGTGCTGAATTTAACAAGTCACATAGCCTTATAGAGCTTGTCTTTCCCAACAATTCCAAGGCTGAAATCAGAGTTGAGCCGAAGGACAAGTATCTAAAATTTACCCTTGTTTCCTTGACCAATCGGGAAGATATTGAAGGTGTGCAATGGGGATCCATCCATACCAATATTACCAATCTTTTTGGGGAAATCATTGGAGTGGCCCGGGATACCAGTGAAACCGTTAATTATGCCATCGGGATGCTTGCCTTGGATGACAATACCTTGGGCGGCACCTCCAGGACTATTGGAGACGCAGCACCTTTTCAATATGTTATCCACTCTCCAGATACTATCCAATATCCATTACCGGATGACCTACATGAAGGGCAAATTTTTACCTTGGGCGGCAACGGAATTAGTGATGTAGCTTTTTATGCCCACAAGGAACCTTATTATAGGATTTTGTATGGCAATGCTGCCGAAATTGATAATAAGGGAAGGATCTCTATCACCTACAATTCAAGGGACAGAACAAAAAAAAGAGAGGTCTATTTTTCGCTGATACCCAATATGGAGGCAAATACGCCCAATCATTTGCAAGTTGAACCTGTGCCTGGTGTTGATTATATTGGGTCTTCGGTAGCCTTATGGGGCAGTCCGGATAGCACGGCCTTGATGAACGTAATTCAGGATATTGTTTTGAATGAAGGACTTCCCTATCCCACCATAGATGGAAAATGGGTAAAAGACCCTACTGCCTATGTTCCGGACGCCATTACCAGTGGAGGTCTTTACGATAGTATTATATCCTATACCTCCAGATTGGGCTTTAAGGCGATCAGTCTGTACGATCAGAGCTTTTTGCGTCCAGATCGCGGTAACGATGGATATATAGACGGGAAGGATTTCCAAAAGCAACCATTGAAGCTGACCTCTGGTAATTTGTCGCATAAGGAGTTTGCCAAGATGGCTGCAAAATACGGGCTTACGATTGGGAGGACCCCTATAACAACTTCATTGGCCCCGGGGACCAAGGATGCAAGCCCAATTCCCAGTGATAGTCTATGTTGCCAACAAAAGCGCTTGTTGGTAAATAATATTGGCACAACAGATACCCTAATATTTGTAGATGATCCCAAGTATTTGAACGAGATTGCCAGTTGGGAGGGTCATGCCAAAAACCTGAATATGGTAAAAATAGGGAAGGAGCTTATCCATTATCTTGGAGTATCGGAAGAGGAACCCTATCGCCTTTTAAATGTAGAACGGGGCTATTGGGGAACCACACCTGCAGAACACAGAACCAATGATACTATATGCAAATTACAGGTTACAATTAATTACGGCTATGACGGATTGATACCCAATTTGCAGCTTCAGGATAAAATTGCAGAGTATTATGCCGATGTAAGTTATATTAACGGCCTGGGCTATTACGATTTTGACGGGCAGGAGTTTTTGTTCAATAACGGGCATGGTTATTATTCTGCCAAACGCTTTTTTAGAAAAATGTTCGACAGGGCCGCTATGCATGGAATTCCTTCTATCCGATTTACGGGCGCTACCTTATCCGAAGGTTCATGGCATTATCAAAGTATTTGGAACGTAGGAGGGGGGAAGAATTTATATGATGTGGAAACTAGGGAATGGGGAAGTACAACAAGCCAGGGCAAAGATCTTAGGGATGTAACCTATGCCAATTATTTTCCCGTGGGAATGGGTGGAAATTTCCCTATCAAAGCCAATTCCACTGTCGAGCACTATGAGCATATACAGGCAATTTCGGTAGGGCTAGGTACTACCTATAGTCTCTATTTAAATCAGAAAGATGTGGAAAGCTGTCCTGAAAAGGAGGCCATATTTAAGGTGATCAGAACTTGGGAAAATGCTAGGGCAGCAAATGCCTTTCCTAGGGATGTAAAAAAACTATTAACAAAGCCTGAAAAGAATTGGAGATTGCTCGATGGGGAAAACAAGGATACCTGGATATTAAACGAATTAAAGGATGGCAAAAACGTTAAAAGCTATATATTGAACAGGGTTCAGGGGTAGTAGATCATTAAAAATGATGTTGGGGTAAGATATATTGGTTTTAGAGCAAATCTAATTTTTTTCAACGTTTCTGGCCATGAGAGTGATTGAGTTTAATTAACTTTTGCCGGAGTCCTAAACCTATTAGTAAATACCGACCATAGGCAAATCGTGTAAACTATTATTTGAAATGCAGCTTTATCCGTTGAATTGCAAGTGATTGGAATAAAATACGCCGTTTTGGTTTGTATTTTTTACCTACATTTGTAAAAACAAAATTTATAGGAAAAATATTACTTTATAAAAATTTAGACTTACCCAACTAAGGAGCGTTAAATCCTTGGCATTATTTCTGTGATTATTTTGGCTTAGTAATAACCCAATGTAATCATTCGGAGAGAACAGTGCACTAGCGATTTGAATGAGCCCTTTTTACACTTTTTAAGGTTATGAAGATAGAGACAGTATGCATTATTGATGATGATCCGATTTTTGTTTATGGAACCAAAGTTTTATTAAACTACAACAGCAGTTTTGGTTCCTCTGTTATTGTTCATGAGGATGGAAAGGAGGCTTTGGAAAATCTAACTTCAATGTCTAGATGTGGTGAGAAACTGCCCGATGTCATCTTTTTGGATTTAAATATGCCCATAATGGATGGATGGGAATTCTTGGATGAATTTGTAAAATTGCCCATTGAGAATACCCCAAGGGTGTATATAGTGAGCTCTTCAATAGATAATCAGGATATTGAAAAGGCCAATACCTATGATATAGTAAAAGACTTTATAGTAAAGCCATTGTCGGACTCCATTCTTTCTGATCTGTTCAAGACCATAGAGGCCGAGGGACTGCAAAACACTTCAATTGAAAAATAGTCGCTTTGTTTATTTTGTAGGCTTTTGGAATTTGGTCATTGGGCTTTAATTTCTCTTTAAAGAACACTAATGCTTCGCATTGTGATAGCCTAGAGCTGATGGTCTAGTACATAACGCACTTTGGAAACATATGTCTTTACCATAGGCCTCTATATTTATTTGCATTATATATTTGCTATAGAACGGTAAATTCTCAAAAGAGATCGTATCTGTCTTTACATCATTTCCCAAATCCTACAACAAGGGCGGTAGTCCATTTGGGTTGGCTATCTATTGGGCGGGGCCAAACTAAATCCATATTAATGTGATGTTTTTTAAGTTTGGATTTAGGAATTAACAGGCGTTATTTCATTTATCCACCAGTACACTGTTTTCTGGGACTTTGGTTTTGGATACATCCATTTGCCTTACCGTTCTGCCTTTTTCTATTATCAGCCGTATATCCTCAAGTGTTAGGTATAAGCAGGGTACGATGACCAAAATGATGGCTGTGGCAAAAACAATTCCAAACCCTAAGGAAATTGCCATAGGGATTAAATAATAGGCCTGACTCGAGGTTTCAAGGATAATAGGGGCCAAACCACCAAAGGTGGTCATGGTTGTTAGCATAATGGGCCTAAACCTTCTAAGGCCCGCTTCGTGTATGGAAGTGTATATAGGGTTGCCTTCCTTACGCCGTTTGTTGGCATAGTCTATCATGATCAGGGAATCATTGACTACTACTCCCGATAATGCTATGACGCCCATCAAACTAACCAATGAGAGGTCATAGCCGAGCAAGATGTGGCCTATAACGGCACCTACTATACCAAATGGAATGGCGGTCATTACAATCAAGGGTTGCGCATAACTGTGAAAGGCTATGGCCAGCAATACATAAATTAAACCCATGGCAATAGCGAAGCCGGCCCTAAGGGTGTTGGTACTTTCCCTCATATCTGCCTGACTACCTTCAAAGCTCCAAGTAATCCCAGGAAAATCGGCCCGTAATTGTGGAAGCGTTTCCTCCTGTACCATGTCGATGACCCTGGTAACGGCATTGGCGGGTTCAACGTCCATTCCAACATTGACTATTCTGCGTCCGTCCCTGCGGTTGATACTGCTAAAGGCCTCCCTTTGCTCAACTTCCACAACATCCATCAACGGAACTTCTATGCCCTCTGGAGTACGTATCAAGAAATTTTCCAAGTTTTGTATATCCTTACGTTCTTCTATCGGTAGTTTTACCCGTACTTCAATTTCGTTCATTCCCCGCAGCTGCCGCATTGCCAAAGCTCCAAAAAAACCATCGCGCACCTGTCGCCCTACCTCGTCCGAAGTTAGTCCAAGGCTTCTGCCTTGCGGCAATAACTTAAAGTCGAACTGCATTTTTCCCTTATTGTAGTTGTCCGTGACGTCACGTGTATTGGAAAAAGCTTTCATACTTTCTACAAATGCGCCACTAGCTTTTTCCAACACATTTATATCCGAATGGCTGAGGTCTATGCTAATGGCCTGTCTAGCTCCTCCAGGACCTCTTTCCGCCTCAAAGGTAATTTGGTCAACACCCTCAATATCCCCAATATTATCACGCCATAGGGCAATGATCTCGGCAGCTGTAATATCCCTTTGGTCTGGAGGCAACATCACAATCTCAACGTCAATAAAATTCTGTCCACGTACATTGGTCTTTATTCCTTCCGCTACTTCATAAAGATTATGTTCCTCGAACATGCGTTGGGTGGAGTTAGAGATAGCATGTGCTACTTTGGCCGCCTGATCCGGGGTTGTGCCAACCGGTAAGCGAACCCCCGCTTCTATTTCGTCGGCCGCAACTTCGGGCATCATGATCAGTCCCATATGCCCACTGTAGCCATAGCCTCCCACAATGAGCAATAGTGCAACGGCAGCTGTTAGGGTAATATATCGGTATTGTAAACATTTGTCCAATAGCGGGCGATATTTATTTTCTATAAAACGGTCAAATGCATTGGCAAAAGTGCGCTGCCAGCCTTCCAACTTTTTCACCCATTTGTTCTTATTTGTTTCCTTTTTTAGATGAGCCAAATGGGATGGTAAAATAAATAGCGCTTCCAGTAATGAAACCCCTAAAATAACGATCACCACCGCAGGTAAGGGTTGCCAGAATTTTCCAGTTTCTCCGGGCATAAATAAGAGGGGTACAAAAGCTATAATAGTTGTCACAATACTAAAGACGACAGGCAAGGAAACATCTTTGGTTCCCGCAATGGCGGCCTGGATGGGGCTAAATCCCTTCTGACGGTATTCGTACACATTTTCCCCTACCACAATGGCATCATCCACTACAATACCTAGCACTACCAAAAATCCGAACATGGAAATCATGTTTACGCTGATACCGATGAGGGGCAGGAATATCATTCCTCCCACAAAGGAAACCGTCATGCCCATCATTACCCAGAATGCTAGGCGATACTCCAAAAATAGGGTCAGTATAATCAGCACAATAATGATGGCGAGAATTCCATTTTCTGTAAGAAGCGACAGCCGTTCCCGATAGTCCGCGGCGCGATTGCTATCCGTACGATATTTGATTCCAGGGGGCAATTGGAAATCTTCCATGATGCCCTCAACGGCATCGGCAATCTCCAGAGGAGACTGGTTCCCGATTCGGAAAATACGAAGTTCAACATAGTTTTCTTGATTGAATTGTCCGTGAAATCCGGTTTCCTCAAAACCATCGGTGATGGTGGCAATATCTTCCAAGGTTACCTTGGCTCCAGAGTCAGAGGAGACCACAGTGATATTCCCATATTCCTTGGCCCATTGTTTTCGCTCCTGCATCCGTAGCAATATTTCCCCGCTTTGGGTCTGTACTGCCCCGGCAGGTACGTCATTACTGCTTTGTTGAATTATGTCCGCTACCTGTCCTAAGGTCAGGTTGTATTTTTGTAGGTTGTGGCGGGGTATTTCGATCCGGGTTTCATAATCGGGCACGTTCCCCAGTTCCACCTGGGTAATCATGGGATTGCTGAGAAGGATATTGCGCAGGCGTTCGGCCAATTGGCGCAAGGTCCAAATATCTGAATTGCCATATAATCCGATTTGAATTACATCCTGTTGACGGGATTGTAGGCTAACAATGGGCTGTTCAATATCATCGGGAAAGGTACGTATGCGATTAATGGCCTGATCAATATCTTGGAAGGCCTTCATGCGTTCCGATCCGGCAACAAGTTCTATAAGAATCTCTCCCGAGCCTTCACTGGCTTCGGAAGCAATTTCCTTGATTCCCTGAACTGCCCTAACGGCTTCCTCTACGGGTTGCAGAATACCTTGCTCCACCTCTGCCGGAGAGGCGCCCGGATAGGCCACAGAAACTTCTACAAAATCCAATTGAAATTCCGGAAATACTTCCTTTTGGATTTTGAACATGGTAAAAATTCCACCGCCTAGAAGCACCAACATAAGTAGGTTGGTGGCAATAGAGTTCTTGGCCATATAGGCAATTGCACCTTCTTTTCTTGGAATTTTATTTTCTTTGTTTTCCTTGTTGTCCATGGTCTATCTATTGTGTCGGTTCTTCTTCGGAGCCTTCTGACCGTGTTCTTAGTCCAATACCATTGCTTACCGTACTTAAATCTGTGATAACGACCTGTTCTCCCTCACTTAAGCCTTTTCTGATGTAGGCAAACTCATTATCCGTGAGAACTATATCAACTTTACGAATTTCCAATTTGTCCTCTTTCATCACCCAAACCGTTTCGTTACTTCTAATATAATCTCTGTTAAGGCGTACTACATTGTCCAATTTATTGGCCTGAATATCCACTTCAACAAAAGTGCCTATCATTAATATAGGCTTCCCTTCTAAATCGGTATTTTTAGCTAGTGGATCTGTCACTTTTACCAGTACCCTGGCCAGACGGGTCTGTCCGTCCAGGGCACCAATCTGTTTGTCCAAATAACCTTCGCGATACTGCTCGTCGGGCCAGGCCGTAGAATTCTTGATAAGCACGGCAGAACCCTTGTCCCTATCATTTTCGGGGAAGCGCAGCCATTGTAGTTTAGAAACCGGCACGGTTGCAGTAACCCAATAATACTCAGTGCCAACGAGCCGACCTAAATCATCCCCTGGACCAACTTGCGAACCAGCTGTGACGTTCTGGCTAAGAATATGCGCATCAAAAGGAGCACGGATAGTAGTTCTTTCCAAGTTTAATTGCGCTTGGTCCACAGAGGCCTTGGCACCTACAATGGTAGCCTTAACTGCATTAAGCTGGGGCTGCCGTAATATTAGTTGTTGCTCATCTGCGGACAGCGGATTGTCTTTAAAAAGGGAATCGTTGGCTATAAGCTTTAAATCTTGTTCCGCTATTTGTTGTCGGCCCATTTCGGTATCCAAGGTAGTCTTGGACTGCAGTAGTTCGCTTTTTCTAAGTTCCAGGGTGTTCCTATAATCCGAGGGGTCTATCTGCAGCAGCGGTTGATTCTTTTTTACAAACCCCCCGGGAGTAAAAGCGGGATCCCTATTTATTATTTGTCCGGATACCAACGGACTTAAGGTAATATCCTCTACGGGCTGCACTGTTCCCGTTGCTGATATGGTAGGTTCATAGGAGCCTCCTTTTACGGTAATCACATCCACTAACATGGCCGTTTCTATACTTGCCCCTTCAGTCTTTGCTTCCGGTTCCGTAGAAAATATTAGGGTGGTGATAGCAATCCCGGCAATAAGTATAGCTAAACATATCCACAGTATTTTTTTATTGCTCATATGGTTAAATTTCTATTGATTGTCTATCTCTCTATAGGTTTCAAATCCGCCCGCCAATGCCCTGTACAATGTAATTCGAATTTGAATTAGTTGCCGCTGGGATACTACATAATCCCTACGGAGTTGTTGCTCGGCATCCAAACCGATGAGTACATCCAGGTAGGGGCTAAATCCGTTAAGGAATTCTACCCGCAGTTGCCTGTTGCTTTTTTGTGCCAATTCCAATTGTCTGCCAATATTGTCTACCCTTTGCTTTTGTTTTATTTCCTGAATCAGGCCATTTTCCACTTCCTGAAAAGCCTCCAAAGTGGTCTGTCCGTATTCCAATAGGCGTTGTTGCTTAATGGCCTGGGTCCTGTCCACTTCAGCACTTAGCTGTCCGCCATAGAATAAGGGAGCCAATATGTTTCCAGCTAGGGTATAGGCCCAATTATCAAAGAGGTTTTGAAAACTGTTGGATCGCAGTTGTCCCCTGCCACTTACCGATATTCTTGGGTATTTACTTCGCACGGCGGAGGCCATATCCCTATCGGCTGCTAATAATATGGCGTAGGATTGTTGTATGTCCGGTCTACGCCTAATAAGTTCCAAAGGCATACCTGCCACTGGTAGTTCTGGCAATGTAGGTAGATCGGTGGATTCAAAAGCAACGTTTACTTGAGGCTGTTTGCCCAATAATACCGCCAATTGATTTTCCAAAAGGGCTACATTGGTTTCAAAAATAATCTGCTGCTCTTTGGTGCTTTCCAATAACTGTGCCTGTCTCAGAATGTCCACTGCCCTAATCTGACCGCCAACAAACCTCGTTCTTATAAGTTTAATAATATCCTCGTTTGTAGATATTTGGTCTTTTGTAATTTGAAGTTGTTTTTTTGCCGCTATTAGTTGGTACCAAGTGGTTGCAATTTCTGCTGATAGGGATATTGCCGCAGTTCGGTAATCATACAGGCTGGCCTCCGATCTGAATTTTTCTGCCTGTACCGAACTTCGTATCCTGCCCCATAAATCCAGTTCGTAATTGGCGGACAGACCTAATTGTGTATTTTCCCCACCCACAAAATCGGGTTCAGGTAAATTTATGGCCGATTGTGCACTTGCTCCAATTTGTGGCCATTTATCGCCGGCTTCGCGTGCTACTATGGCTCTTGCCGCTAAAAATTGCTGCCAAGTAGCCGCTAGATTTAGGTTGGACTGTAAGGCGGAATCGATTAGGGTATTTAGTTGCTCGTCATTAAACGCGGTCCACCATTTATCTTCCAAAACATTCGCGCCCCCGTAGGAGAATTCCTTTAAATCGTTGATGGGTAAAGCTATATTAGAAAATTTAGGGGAGCAGCCAAAAAAGAGCAGGACGAAGATCAAAAAACAAAATAGAAAGGACTTGTGTATTCCTTTTGGTTTGAATTGCATTTTTAACTTTAGGAAAGTGGTTTGAGTCTGCAATGGTAGGGTTTGTTTTGGTTTTTCCCTAAAATACCTTTTTTAGGGCTAATACTATATTAACAAAATCTTAATTATTAATGTTTTCTTAAGGAAATTGGTCTGAGAATTAGAGTTGGTAGGTCTATTATCTGTCGGTCAAATGGCACGAAAATCAGGTTCATCAATTAGGCGGTCATTATTTCCTGGACTAACTGTGGAGCCAAATACCTCCGTGCGTTTATAAAAGTAGACAGCACCTTTCTAAACCTTTCAAAACACTCAGACTGGCTAAGGAGCCAACTGCTGCACTGACCCGTTGGCCTTTTTTTGCTAAATAGGTTTCCTTTCCACAAGGCTCACATTTTATGATCGATTTGACTCCAAATCAAAGGCGGTAAAAGGGGTAATAAATAATATAAATCCTGTAATATATCAGCAGTTTATCGTTTTTCCTTCCTGTACCTTTATATCCTTCTTTTCTTGCCTATGTAAGATTCGAGACCTAAACTATATTTATGAAAATGAGGATTTATTTATTGCTATGCCTGACTTTGGTCGTAACATATATGACAGCCCAAGTCATCGATGTGCCCTTTAAACAGGCCACCTCGGTCAAATATGTGTTATCCGAAGAGCTCAAGGACGCCCAATTTAAAAAGGTCGTCGTGGACTATAACGATATTGTATATGTGTTGACGGACAAAGGGCTTTTTAGGGATTACAAAGAAGGCGAACTGTCCAAAGATCTTTTTTATCGACTCTTGGCCGAAAAAAATCCCGTTGATATTTGCGTGCAGGAAGGAACAGGTTATCTATATTACTTATATGCCGATCAATTTCTAACCAATGCCCATGCAGGTACCGTCTATGAGTACTTTCCACAGAATGAGTACCAGCGTATTTTGGTCAACGAGCAAGATCAAGTGCTCTTATTAGGCAATAAAAAAGGTGCGCTGTATCAACGAACTAAAAAGTTAGCCAACCTCAAATTGCCTGAGGGGACATTGGTTGAGGCTTATGTTTATGATAAAAAATTCTATTACCTGACCACTGACGCCATCTATGTAATGGAAAATATGGATTGGAAAGTGTTACATAAGGGTGAGAACCTAAGGGCCCTTTCATTCAGACGCAATACTATTTCTGTGGGAACCACTGATGGATTTTATGCCGTTGACAGCTATGATGGAGAAATAATCTTAGAAATAAATAATAAACTACCGGTACCTAATATTACAAAGTTGCTTCAGGTGGGCAATCAGCTCTGGTTTGGATCTGATAATGGAGCCTTTTTACAGGAACCGGATCGATTCCGTTATTTTGCCGGTAGGCGTTGGCTGGATCAAAATAAAGTGATCGATATCTCAAGCGATAGTAAGGGCGACCTATACTTTCTTACACCTTCGGGATTGAACAAGGTAAAATACATCACGCAAACCCTGGCAGAGAAGACAAAAAAGATAGAGGACGATATCCGTAAATACCATATGCGTTTTGGCTGGGTAAACGAATTTCGTTATGGCAGTCCGGGAGATATGAAAACTGCCCATTCCATGGATAATGACAATGATGGATTATGGACGTCACTTTATCTAGGCAGTCAGGCCTTTAGATATGCCGTCACGGGCGAAGAAATTGCCAAAAGATACGTGTGGGAATCATTTGAGTCCTATGAGAGATTATTGACCGTAAATCCTTTAAAAGGCTTTCCTGCCCGGACCTTTGAAAGAAGGGGTATTATAATCGACGATGACGCATGGCGGCCTTCTCAAGAAAAAGAATGGGATTGGAAGGGAACCACAAGCACGGATGAATATATTGCCTACCTCTTTGTGGTTGCGGTGATGGATAATTTTATTGTTAACACTGAGGAAGAAAAACAGCGGATTACCAATTTTATAGATGCGATAATGACCCACATTATAGAAAATGACTACTATTTTGTTGATGTAGACGGGAAGCCTACACGCTGGGGCCGATGGAATCCTGAATACGTGAATTGGTATCCAGAATATGTGTCGGATAGAAAATTGAACAGTGCCCATTTAATAGCGGGACTTCAATTGGCATATCACTTGACGGGAAAGAAAATATACAAAACAGAGGCGTTTCGGTTGATGGAGGAGCATGGATATTTAGAAAATATCATGATTCCCATGAAGACTATGCGCAAGACTTTGGATTATGTGCATATGGGGGATGTAATGGGGGATTATTGGAATCATTCTGATGATGAAATGTCATTTCTGACCTATTGGGTTTTGCACAAATATCCCTTCAATAACGAGCTGAAACAAAAGTATGAAACCGTTGCGCGCGATCATTGGGAATTGGAACGACCTGAAAAGGATGGTCTGTGGGAGCTCTGTACCTATGGGGTTAGTGGGGATATAGATATGGCATCTACCTTATTCTTTTTAAGGGAATTCAATGTTGATCTGGATCGCTATTCCACTAAAAACTCCCATCGAAAGGATCTGGAATTCTTACCTGAGAATTTTAGGGGACAGACCACCAAAAATTTACTCTATCCTGGGGAGAGGGAAATGCACAGGCACAATACCAATCCGTTTACCCTGGATCAAGGTGGAGGTCAAAATAGCCGTTTGGCAGGTGATGAATACCTTTTGCCTTACTGGATGGCCCGGTATTATAAGCTAATCGAATGATAAGGAGCGCACTGTTTTAAGCGCAATCTCTAGGTAAGGGATAAGGCCACTATGTTCAACAGCAGATCCATATACGGGAATTAGCTGGGACCTGTAAATATAAATACTGCAAGCTGCTACAAGCGTTTTGCCGTTACTTATCCCATTACCCCAAAATTGGAGGCACTGGATGTTTTTATCGAAAGGGCGTTCAGTAAAATTGGGAAATACAACCTCACAGTCAGTCTTAAAATAAGTTGTCTACAATTATTCCGTAGCATTTGAATCCGGAATGAATTGAGCTTTCAAATCCGGTTGTGCCATGGTACTGTCCAACGGAAACATAGGTCTTTTGATACGTTTATAGCCCAATCTGTTAAGATCTTGATCAACACCACCGGGGGTCAATGCCATAACCCAATCCCCACGTAAGTCGTACAGTTCTGGGACCAAGTAACCTATCTTGACTACAATGATATCCGTTTCTTTGGGATGTAAGCCTAAACTGGTGAAGTCGCTTAAGTAATGGTACGGCTTTCTTTTTTTGGTAACGATTACCTGTATACTTCCAATTTTAACAACGACCTCCACTTCTGCGTTCATATCGCCTGCCTTTATCGCTTCTATGGTTCCTTCTAACTCCAAAGGACCGGCAAAGCGGTTATCCACGGCAGCACCGGCTATGGCCTTGATTTTACCCCCGACCCCTATTTCAAGGGCCTTTTCAATAAATACCGGACCTGGTATCGAGGCATAGATCAAGGAAGGACCTTTGTCCGATTTAAATTCGGGTCTGGCCAATAACTGTTGCAGAGTCCAAGTAACGTCACCTGCACCGCCAGCGGTGGGGTTATCTCCCATATCACTGATCATATATGGATGCTTTTCACTGGCCAGGGCCATTTCTAAACTCTCTTCCAAAGTTTTCGTAGGCGCAACAAATTCAAATTGATTTCGAACATCCCAAAAGCTTTGTGCCAATGTTTCGGCCCCTTTTTTAACTTTTTCCTTATCATCGCCGGTAACCATAACTACGGCATGATTGCGCGGTTCATCCGCCCAAGCATATCCGATCCAAATAGCTGCATCGATAACACCTTCTTCATTGGCTACATCGGGAACTTTTGCATAAAGGCTTTTACCCGGTTCAATTCGGGTACTGGTTTTTTCACCTGGCAATAATATGGGTACTGGGATCCAGGCCTTGTACCGGGGTTTACCTTTGCCATTTTCAAGTCGATCCAGAAGATTGGTGACTGCTCTTTTCTTGGATTGTATGGCATCCTCGTGGGGTGCCATTCTATAACAGGTTATTAAATCTGTATGTTTCGCCAATTTTTCGGACACATTTCCGTGAAGGTCCATAGAGGTGGATATAAGCACCTCGGTCCCAATAACGTCCCTAATACGTTCTATTAAGTCGCCCTCAGGGTCATCCAATCCAACCACGCTCATGGCACCGTGAATATCAAAGAAAAGTCCGTCATAGGGGCCATTTTCCTTTAATAATTTTAAGGTTTTGGTTACCAAGGATTCATAGGCCTCACGGGTAACCGTACCTCCTGGCAATGATTTCCCTACCAAGGTAGGCACCCACTGCGCCCTAGTTCTGTTTAGAGAATCACTTTGCAGAAATGGGTATTTTGCGAATATGGAATCTCCTTCTTTGGCATGAAAGGCTTCTTCATGGGTCAAGGCAGGTGAAAAGGTGCTGCTTTCTATTCCCAGACCAGCAATGGCAATTTTAGGTAGTTTTTGATTTTTACCTTGTTGGCATGAAATCATGAGGACCAGTAGAAGGATATAGCAAGTGTAAAGTGGTTTCAATATTTTTTCGTTTTAGGTTCTTTATAAGGTTTGATATAAGGAAAGTAGTAATAAAAATTCCTTAAAAATCTAATTATAAGTATCGAATATAAGAATTTAATGATGAGTTTATTGAATAAGAAGTGAACAAAATAGGATGTTCCGAAGACAATAGCGTGAGTTAAATTTAACTTCAATGCAAATTGGAACTCATGAAATATGGATATTCTATTTTAAACCATAGAATTTGAAAATCATATAAAATTTCAGGGACCTGGTTGATGATTTTATATAAATGACCAACCGACTTTTTGTAAACATTTTAATTTTTAAAATGTTAAATTTTCATAAGGGTATGTAAAAAATTCCTCTTATTTACAACCCTGATTGTCCTTCTTTGAAAATCCCAATGGCTTCCTACATTGAATTTATTTCTTAATCATCATAGCTTATCCGGTCTCTTATACCGCCACTCTCTCGATGAATAATAACATCGGCCTTGTATTTTTTGGCTAAACTTTTGGCCTTGCGTATGGCCGTGCTCTGTTTTCGATGTTTACTGGTTATACGTTGGTTGCCTTCGCGACGTACAGCCCAACCATCCTCATAGGGCACCACATGGTGGTGCCAAGTTCTGCCTCGTTTGCTTTGTTGCGAGCTGTTAAAAAAGACTTCCAAAAGGTCAATGAGAGTTCGTAACCAAGATTTGACGTTCGACATATTTGATTATTGTTGTTCCTAAGATACCATTATTTCTAGTTTTCCGATTGATGAAAATGAATTGGTGCAGCTCACGGAAAAGTTAAAGTGTATATTTTGGTGAAGGATCGAGCCGGGGAGATTACCTTCGGTTTTCCCTAATGGTTCCCATCCTGCAAATACAACTGCTGGACTTTTCAACCCAGGCATCTAAAAACAACAAAACCCAATCAAGTAAACTTCTCGGATTTTCATGTTTTAATCCGCAACAAAGTTGCGCTTAATCGTGGAGCCGGAGGATTACCTTCGGTTTTCCCTAATGGTTCCCGTACAGTAAATGCAACTTTTTGTCTTTGCAAGACAAGCGTCTTAAAACCCAAAAATCCGATGAAGTAAACTTCTCGGATTTTCATGTTTTAATCCGCAACAAAGTTGCGCTTAATCGTGGAGCCGGAGGATTGCATATCCCTAATTCTCGCAATGTTGCAAATAAAAATACCCATTGTTATCACAATGGGCATCCTAAAGTCTTCAAAAATGCCCAAGCAAGCTTGGCATTTTCTCATGCCTTTAGTTTGCTGCGTATTTTTGAGTGTCGTGGAGCCGGAGGGATTCGAACCCTCGTCCAAACAAGCAATTACAATGCCTTCTACATGCTTAGTTTCTAATTGATTTTCGATGTGCACCTGACTAGAAACGGCCTAATACACACTTATCTTCTTAAGTTTTGGTGATAGTGCCGAAGTTTCACTACCCTTATATTGACTTTGATGGTGCTTCTGATAGGGACGCCGTCAACAAGGGCTTCCCAGAAACATCTCGCTTCCCTACCTTGTAGGGACGAGGCTAAATCCTACTATGATTCGGATTAAGCGGCAAGAGCGTAATTATTTTCGCCAATTAAAAAGTGTGGAAAATGAGATTAACGAGCTGTAGCCCAGCGCTCGGCATGCTTACATTCCAATTGGTCTCGCTGTCAAAACCAGTCGGCCCCTTCAATGAGATAGGTACGCCTGGGCGTACCGTAATCGAATTGAATCCCGCCAATGGCGGGATATTTTATCCAACCTGTCTAATCGTAGGATTAAGCCAGGTTTGATTCCGCTAGCAGCGGAATATTATTTCGTTGAATAAAATCCTGCCAACGGCAGAAATGTTCTCTCATCTTTTTTTTCAATGAACTATATAATCGTTTCTTGGGCGTTCCCTTTTTTTCTTGTCCTGCAAGGTTTTCAAAACCTTGTAGGTCTATAAAAAGGTCGGGCTATCGGCTATATTTTTTTAATTTTTTCCTGAACACGGTCCAGGGAAAATCAAAAAAGATGCCGCCTCTATCCCTAACGCGGTCGCCAAAGGTACTCCAAAAAGTATTCCAAAAAAAGTTTTGCTTGTCATCTTGTCATGTGTTATATTTATAACTTTATATGTGAATATAGTTATAAATTTATATTTATGAAGTTTGGGATTATTAGGGAACGTAAAAATCCACCCGATCGTCGAGTGGTCTTAACACCGGATGCCTGCAAAAATATGCTGGCCAAATTCAGGGAAGCAGAAATTTTGGTAGAGCCTTCTCCAATTAGGATATTTACCGATGAAGAATATCGGGAGCAGGGGTTAAAAGTTGCACAGGAAATGGAAAATTGCGACGTTCTAATTGGGGTAAAGGAAGTTCCTATAGACTATTTGATCCCCAATAAAAAATACTTCTTTTTCTCTCACACCATTAAAAAGCAACCCTATAACAGAAAGTTGCTTAGGGCAGTCTTGGACAAGAATATTGAACTATATGATCATGAAGTCATTTCATCTTCCAAAGGACATCGCTTAGTGGCATTTGGGAGGTATGCCGGAATTGTTGGCGCCTATAATGGTTTAAGAGCGTACGGATTAAAATTCGGTCTGTTTCAATTGCCTAAAGCGGAAACTTTGGCCGACCAACAAGCTTTGATTTTGGAACTTAGAAAGGTGAAATTGCCAAATACTAAAATTCTCCTTACGGGTAGGGGAAGGGTAGGCAATGGCGCCAAAGAAATGCTGGATGCCATGGAAATCAAAAAAGTTGGAGTGACCGATTATCTGAATAAAACCTTTCAGGAACCTGTATATTGCCAGATTGATGCTTCGGAATACAATAAGCGCAAGGATGGGGTTAGAGGTAATAAGGCCGACTTTTTTGCCCATCCAGAGGATTATAGATCCAATTTTTTTCGTTTTGCCAAAGTGACCGATTTTTATATCGCCGGTCATTTTTACGGTGATAAGGCACCTTATCTTTTTACACGGGAAGATGCAAAGCATCCCGATTTTGGAATAAAAGTAGTGGCCGATGTTAGCTGTGATATCGATGGCCCCGTTGCCACAACTATCAGACCGAGTACAATAGCGGATCCCATTTATGGCTATGACCCCCTCACCGAAACGGAAGTGGATTTTAAGGACCCCCATGCCATTGCCGTTATGGCCGTTGATAATTTACCTTGCGAGTTGCCTAGGGATGCCAGTATAGGTTTTGGCGGCGCTTTTGTAAAATATGTGATCCCTGCATTTTTTAACGGGGATGCGGACGGAGTTTTGGAACGTGCAAGAATGACGAAGAACGGAAAGCTTACCAAAAGATTTGCCTATTTACAGGATTATGTAGACGGCCTAGGGGTGGTGAGCAGTGAACAGTAATCAGTGAACAGTAGTCAGTGAACAGTAAACAGTGGCAGTATTCAGTGAATAGTGAACTATAGGATACCAAAACCGGCAATTAAATCATTCACGGGTCATACGGGACCATTTTTTTATTCCATAATAACCTTCCATTCAATTGTAGGATGTACTTTGGGAGCGGTGTAAGCGCCCAAGGCCACTAATTTTATTGTCAAGGTTTTCAACTTTTCCAAAGTTTTTATTTTTAGAGTTTTTGATTCCCCGGCTGGAATTTCAAAAACCGGAGAACTATCATAAAAAGTATAGCCCATAGCATTTTCAAATAATAGATCACTGCTGGATATGTTTTTAAGCTCCACTTCCAAAACCTGGGTCTTCTCAATATACTCTGCTTTCCCAATTTCAATGCTTGCCTGTAACAAGGGCTTAAGGTATTCGGCCTTCCCAACCAACAGTTCGTTATAAACTGCCACGGTTCTACCGGCAAAAAGAGCTTCCTTTAGTCCTTCTATGCTCTTGTCTTTGGCAAACACTAAGGTAATTGGCCTATGGTTCCCTTTTTGGGTGTAGCTCCAATCTATTAACCCATGAATGTCACTGGTGCCCATTATAGTTAAATTGTTCTCCAAGGCCAGGGCAAGTGATTCTTCGGAATAATCCACAGTATTAATGACTTCAATACCGTGCAATTCCCCTTTTTTAATGCGCTCCTTTTGGAAATCACTTAAAATGGGAGTTCCAGCCGGACTTTGGGCATACCAGGCAGGATGGTTCCAAAATACAAAGGCATTTTGTTTTTTGGCCGTGCTAAAGGCATCCTTGGCATCTTCATGCAATAATTCGTTGGCATCTTTAATAAAAACGGCATTGTTATGTCCAACAGGTGCGGAACGTGTTATTTCAGAACCTGGGATTATTAAAAGGTCATGTTCCTTGGCTTCCTCCATGGCCAAATGGTAGGCACGGTTACGATCCGGATGGGGAATATCCTCCTTGTGGGGCTGGTACTCCAAATGTTCGGTAAGGGATATGGCATCCAAATTTTCTCTAAGTGCCTCCTCTACTCTAATTGTAGGCCAAACACTGCCATCGGAAAATACACTGTGCATATGCAGGTCGGTCTTTAAGGTAACATATCCTTGTATATCGGGATAGGATAGGGGCTGTGTCCCGGAATGTGAATGGGTTTGGGCGCTTAAACTTAGGATAGAGAAAAGCGATGTCACTGCTACTATGGTAGTTTTCATTTTGGTTGTTTTTTCAAAAATAATGGATTGCATATCTTGAAAATAAATAAAAATATGTTCATTTGGTTAAGAAAAGGTAAATTAAGTCCGTTATGAATCCAGCTGAAGAATATATCCTTAACCGGCCAGAGCCATACAGGGGCATTCTATTGTACCTCCAAGCGGTCATTGAAGGTACCATTCCAGGTGTGGAGTTAAAATTTAAATATAAGATCCCTTTTTACTACATCAACGGCAAGCCTTACTGCTATTTAAACCAAAGCAAGGATTATGTGGATCTGGGGTTCTGGAACGCGGCCCATTTAAGTGTGCATTTGGAGCAAATGAACACAGAAGGGCGAAAAATGATGAAATCCCTTCGTTACAGATCCCTCGAAGACATTGATACTGCCGTTTTAAAGGAAGTCCTGGAGGATGCCTATAGCGTTAAGGATAAAAAATTTTGGTAATAGAAATCTGCTCTTAAAGTCAGTATTAATCGTAAATAAGCCTGAAATTATGACAATTTTTTTTTGCTACTGACTACTGACTACTGACTACTGACCACTGACTACTGACCACTGACCACAGATTAATCCTCAATCAACCCCTTGTCCTTATAAAGCTGAATATATTGGTTGCTCAGGGTATCAGAATCCTTGTATTTTTTCCTTAGCTCATTCAGTTTCTCCTTCAATTCAGATACCACTTGGGCATAATCTGGATCGTTATATACATTGTTGAGTTCCTGAGGGTCTTTTTCGCGGTCATAGAGTTCCCATACATCTACATCGTAATAGAAGTGTATTAATTTAAACTCCTTGGTGGCAATGCCATAGTGGCGTTTTACCGCATGTTCCGCTGGATATTCGTAATAGTGGTAATAAACGGCATCCCTATCCCATTTTTCCTTTTCCCCTTTCAGCAAAGGCACTAAACTTTTTCCTTGCATGTCTTCAGGAGCTATTACACCGGCAACTTCCAAAAAGGTCTGGGCAAAATCCAGATTCTGTACCATTTCATCCTCCGTGGTACCTGGAGTGATTACATTGGGCCATTTTATAAGTAGCGGGGTTTTAAAAGATTCATTGTACATAAAGCGCTTGTCGAACCAACCGTGCTCCCCCAGGTAAAAGCCTTGGTCGGAGGTATATACCACCAAAGTATTTTCGGTAAGTCCCTCATTCTCCAAATAGTCCAATACCCTCCCTACATTTTCATCAACCGCAGCAATGGTACCTAAATAATCCTGCATATACCGTTGGTATTTCCAAACCATTAGTGTAGAATCGTTCATATTGCCGTACTCCTTTTTAAATGCCTCGTTAATAGGGCCGTATATTTTATCCCATTCCGCTCTTTGTTCAGGATTAAATTTGTTTAGGCCTCCAATGCCCAAATGTTCCTCAATATTTAATTCTTCCAGTACAGCGTCAGTTATCTTTAGGTCATAGCGCAGCGTCATATGCTTAAGTATGTTCATTTCAGCAGGTCCTGCCGTAGTTTCACGTGTAGCGTAATCGTCGAACAAAGTCGCCGGTAAAGGATAGGTTTTCTTAGTGAATTCTTTATAATGTCTTGGTGCTGGCATCCAGGACCTATGTGGAGCCTTGTGCAAATACATCAACATAAAAGGCTTTTTTGTATCCCTACGGTTTTGTAGCCAATCCAAGGTGAGGTCGGTGGTAATATCCGTAACATAACCCGTAACGGTGGTGTCCCCGGTAGCCGTAATAAAACGGGGGTTGTAATAATCTCCCTGTCCCGGTAGAATCTTAAATTCGTCGAAACCCTTGGGGTTGTTCCCAAAATGGAGCTTCCCGAACATAGCGGTCTGGTAGCCGGCCTTTTGTAACAATTGCGGAAAGGTAACATTGGTGGTGTCAAATGGAGAGATGTTATCTATCTTCCCGTTGATGTGACTATGCTTTCCAGTCAGGATAACGGCGCGCGACGGTGCACAAATGGAATTGGTAACACTGGCATTGGTAAAGAGCATACCTTCCTTGGCGATTCTGTCTATATTGGGGGTGTTAATGAGCCTGTCATCATAGGCACTAATGGCCTGATAAGCATGGTCATCGGACATGATGAAAACTATATTCGGCTTTTTTGAAATTTGCTCTTTTGCTTCCTGCTTACAGGAGGTAAATAATAAAAAATATGCTCCAAAAATGAGATAAAAAAGAATGCGGTTCATTAGTAATGATTATGGTGATATTAGAAAAAACCTGTACCAACTTTTAATTGGATATATAAGTTGGGTTTACGGCAAATTTATGTTTTTACGGTACCAATGGCAACAAAATACTTTATAAGAAACTTAAAAAAATCTTGGCAGTTCGGGGTTGGGTCTATTGTAGATTTGGTGCTAGGGATAAATTTATATCTGAATTATTAGGCCGTCTTGCAGAATTTAAATCATTTGTTCAATAAAAATGCCGCACGGGAAAGTGAGGCATTTTAAAATAACTTCGTTTAAAGCTTTTACGTTTTGAAGTTGAATTTATAGGGAATTTACCGTTTTGCGTATGGCCACCAAATTGGTCAATAATTTTTCCAGATGATCCAAATGCAGCATATTGGCACCATCGCTTTTGGCATTGGCAGGGTCAAAATGGGTCTCCATAAAAATTCCATCGACACCAGTAACAATACCGGCACGGGCAATGGTCTCTATCATATCCGGTCTTCCTCCGGTTACCCCTGAAGACTGATTGGGCTGTTGTAGGGAATGGGTAACATCCAAGACTACCGGTGCATACTGCTTCATAGTTGGGATGCCACGGAAATCCACAATCATATCCTGGTAGCCGAACATGGTACCCCTGTCCGTCACCATAACCTGTTCATTGTTGGAATCCAAGACTTTTTGTACCGCGTGCTTCATGCTCTCCGGGCTCATAAATTGCCCTTTTTTTAAATTCACCACTTTTCCGGTTTCGGCCGCTGCCACCACCAAGTCGGTCTGACGCACCAAAAAGGCTGGTATCTGCAATACGTCTACGTATTCGGCGGCCATATGGGCATCCGATATTTCATGAATGTCGGTTATAGTCGGAACCTTAAAGGTTTCGGATACTTTTTTCAAAATTTTCAAGGCCTTTTCATCCCCTATGCCCGTAAAGGAATCTACCCTACTGCGGTTGGCCTTTTTAAAACTTCCCTTAAAAACGTAGGGAATATTAAGTTTATCGGTAATGGAAACTACCTTTTCCGCGATGCGCATCGCCATTTCTTCCCCCTCGATGGCGCAGGGGCCACAGAGTAGAAAAAAGTTGTTGCTTTTGGTATGTCTTAGTTGAGGTATGAGTTCTAGATTCATCGATCTTAATTTTGATGCAAAGATAGTGGAATTTGAGTGTTATTGGTATTTAGTAAAACTGCTTCACTATCAATAAGATAAGAAAAATTGGGCTTTTGTAGTTGGCGTAAAAAAAATGAGTATCTTTGCGCCCGCATTTAGGGTGCTTAGATGCGTTTAAAATCATATTATGGGAGTTACAAAAAACATAGCTATTATAGCCCACGTTGACCACGGTAAAACCACTTTGGTAGATAAAATAATGTATCACTGTCAATTATTTAGGGAGAACCAGAATACTGGGGACCTAATATTGGACAACAACGACTTGGAACGTGAAAGGGGTATTACCATTACCTCCAAGAACGTTTCCGTAGTTTACAAGGATACCAAGATCAACATTATAGATACCCCTGGTCACGCCGATTTTGGAGGTGAAGTAGAGCGTGTACTAAACATGGCAGATGGCGTACTTTTGTTGGTGGATGCTTTTGAAGGTCCTATGCCGCAAACCCGATTTGTACTCCAAAAGGCGATAGATCTTGGTCTAAAGCCTTGTGTTGTTATCAACAAGGTTGATAAAGAAAACTGTACACCAGAGGAAGTACATGAGAAAGTTTTTGACCTTATGTTCGAGCTTGGTGCTGAAGAATGGCAATTGGATTTTCCAACAGTATATGGTTCTGCAAAGAACAATTGGATGAGCGATGATTGGAAAAACCAGACCGAGAACATTGAGCCGTTGTTGGATATGGTTATTGAGCATGTCCCAACTTTTGAGCCTAAGGAAGGGAATACGCAAATGTTGATTACTTCTTTGGATTTCTCTTCTTTTACCGGTAGGATCGCTATTGGTAGATTGCAAAGAGGTACTTTGAAAGAAGGTCAACAAGTATCTTTGGTCAAAAGAAACGGAAACATTGTAAAGTCGAAAATTAAGGAACTTTATACCTTCGAAGGAATGGGCCGTTTAAAGGTTCAGGAAGTAGCCACCGGAGATATTTGTGCTTTGGTAGGTATCGAAGGTTTCGAAATTGGTGATACTGTTGCTGATATTGAAAATCCAGAAGGCTTAAAAACAATTGCTATTGATGAGCCAACTATGAGTATGTTGTTTACCATCAACGACAGTCCGTTTTTTGGTAAGGATGGGAAATTTGTTACTTCTCGTCATATTAAAGACCGTTTAGCGCGAGAGTTGGAAAAAAACTTGGCATTGCGAGTTAATGAGACTGATAGTGCGGATAAATTTTTAGTATTTGGTAGAGGTGTATTGCATTTATCAGTATTAATAGAGACAATGCGTCGTGAAGGTTACGAAATGCAAATTGGTCAGCCACAGGTTATTATAAAAGAAATTGATGGGCAAAAATGTGAGCCAATTGAGCAATTAACTATTGATCTACCTGAAGAAGTTTCTGGAAGGGCAGTGGAAATGGTGTCTATCCGTAAAGGGGAGATGACCAGTATGGAAGCTAAAGGAAATCGTATGATTTGCGAATTCCTGATTCCATCAAGAGGTATTATCGGTTTAAGAAATCAATTGTTGACGGCTACAGCTGGTGAAGCTATAATGTCACATAGATTTTTAGAGTACCAACCTATGAAAGGAGATATTCCTCAACGTCAAAATGGTTCATTAGTTTCAATGGAATTGGGAAAATCCATTCCTTATTCTATAGATAAATTACAGGATAGAGGTAAGTTTTTTGTTGATCCTGGTGAGGATATTTACGAAGGACAGGTTATTGGTGAAAACTCTAGAGGGGATGACATGACCATTAATATTACCAAAACCAAAAAATTATCGAATGTTCGTTCTTCCGGTGCTGATGATAAAGCTAAAATTGTACCTGCCATTAAATTTTCATTGGAAGAGGCGTTGGAATATATTCAAAAAGATGAATATGTTGAGGTAACGCCAAAACATATCCGTTTAAGGAAAATATATTTAACGGAAAATGATCGCAAGCGTAATAAAATAGCATAAGTAGAAAAGTCTCTTTTTAAAGGGGCTTTTTTTGCCAATTCATATATACTATGAGCCACCTTTTAAGGTGGCTTTTTGGTTACCGGACGTTTGTTAATTCTATTTTATCTAATGGGCCATTGTAAAATCAGTCTAGGAAATTGTCATTTTGACCACTTGGATTAAGAAATCACTAAAATTTTGGGCTACATTTTCCTACTTTCTGAATAATTTGAACTAAGCCTATTTTTCTTCACTTCGGATATGAATTTTAGTTAATTTAAAGTTGAATTTCACCTTAATTCGGCCTAAACAAAATTTACAAAATATGCAACTAGAAGGAAAAAATGTACTCATCACAGGTGGTACTAGAGGGATTGGAAAATGTATGATACAGGAATTGGTAAAAGGTGGTGTACGCCATATTGCCGTAATAGCCCGTGATAAGCAAAATTTAAAACAGCTATCCGAAGAATTTGAGGATGTTAAGTTTATGCGCATTGCTGGCGATGTGGGAGATATTGAAGTTTTACGGGAGGCCGCGGCACGTATAGAAGACAAATGGGGGCATTTGGATATCTTGATAAACAATGCAGGAATAGTATCTGCAGGTCCTTTAGAGGATATACAGGATGAAGATCTGTATGATCAAGTAGCGGTAAATATTACAGCTGTGCTTTTGCTCACTAAATATTGCATACCGCTTTTAAAAACATCCAAAGAAGCTGCAATTTTAAACATATCTTCTGGTTTGGGTCTGATAGGCATGCCGTTTTATGCGGCCTATGGAAGCACTAAGGCTGCGGTACGTCAATTCTCGGATTCCATGCGAAGGGAACTTGCCCCGTTCAATATAAGTGTTACCTGCTCTTTTCCGACCGCAACTGATACGGATATGATGAAGAAATTTAAAGGTAGAGTGATGGATTCTCCGGAATTTGTGGCCCAACGCTCAATAGAAGGATTACTGAATAAAGAATTACATGTAATCTTTGGCGGTGAGGAACGACTGAAGGAAGATGTCATGAATTTTGAGGCGCCTGAAGAATTTGATAAAATGGTGGCACAGAATTATGAGGTTCGAAAACAAGCAAGTTTAGGACATAAAGCCGTTTAGTCCTAACGCTAAAACTAATAGTGAAAAAGAATAATTCAATATGAAGTATACGCTTATCTATGCAGTAATAATATGTAGTTCTTTGTTGTCCTGTAAGGAGGCCACCAAAACAAAACAGGATGTTGTTGAGACCAATTTGGTTAAAGAAGCCAATCCTAGTCTGATTCCAATTTCTTGGGTGAATAATAGGGTTGAAAAGGCAAAAAAGAGACTTGATAATTCTGAGGCCGGTAAAGTTGTTTGGGATGCCATGGAAGCGATGGGGGGCTTAAATAAATGGTATAGCAATGGCTATTTGTCCTTTAGATTCAACTATCAACCTTTGGACGGTTCCGAACCTCGGGATACCTATCAAACTATAGATACATGGAGCAATAAAGCGAGACACCGTAGTGTTACGGACAGTACCGCTATATATGGATGGGATGGAAAAAATGCTTGGGTAACAGCCAAGGATAGTGCCACTTTTAAATATAATCTGCGTTTTTGGGCCTTGACCCCTTTATATCTTGCCGCACAGCCTCTAGTGTTGGACGGGGAGGGTGTTAATTTGGAATTGTTGCCACAGATTAATTATAAGGATAAACCACAAGATGTGGTAAAGGTAACCTTTGAGTCAGGGACAGGTGATGCGCCCGACGATTATTATATTTTGTATTTTGATGCTAAAACCCACCTTTTATCAGCGCTACGTTATATAGTTTCCTATCCGGGATATTTTCCCAATGGCGGAAATAATCCTGAAAAGTTTATGGAATTGGTAAGTAGTACTACCGTCGAAGGTATAAATTTTCCTTTAAAATTCAACACCTATTGGTCCACAGATGACGGCCAACCAAAGGGAGAAGCTATCACGACCATTGAATTGAGCGATATTGAATTCAAAAATACATTGGAAGAAGGTTTTTTTGAACGCCCAGATGGCGGGAAGGTCTTGGAGGGTCTATAATTCATAAAAAAGAGGTGATTTTCTATCCTTGAAAATCACCTCTTTTTTATTGCGTATGTTCTGAAATTGCATTGTATTTCGGGGGTTGCTTTTTATCATTATATGCTACATGCTAAAATCTTCCCTTATTGTAAAACTCCCTTTTTGTTGAAGGCAGCGGCCGCTGCGCCAATAATGCCAGCATGATTTTGCAATTCTGCAGGAATTACGGGGGTTTCAATGCTGATATAATCCTTGAACTCGTCCCAATCTTTGGAGGTGCCTCCTCCTAATATAATTAGATCCGGAGATACGATCAATTCAACAAACTCCAAGAAGACATTAAACCGTTTGCCCCATTTCTTATAAGTAAGTTCTTCTCTTTCCTTAGCTGAAGCCGCCGCCCAAAGTTCAATTTTATCATATTTTTTATACGGAATCTGGCCCAATTCAAAATTTGGTATCAATTCACCATTGTAAAAGGCACCACTGCCCAAGCCCGTTCCTATAGTGATCATCAGCACAAGACCTTCCTTGCCCCGGCCTACGCCAAAATTCATAGAAGCGTATCCTGCGGCATCGGCATCGTTTACCACAGTAACCGGTAATCCCGTTGCCTCACTGAACAATGCATTAACGTTTACACCGGCCCACCTTTTATGAAGATTTCCTGGAGTCTTACAGATGCCATTTTTTATAACTGTTGGAAATCCACAGCCTATGGGTCCGCTATAATCAAAATGTTTTACAATTTTGGCTACTACTTCGGCCATGGGTTTTGGTTTTCTCGATTTTGGAGTCGGTATCCTAAACCGCTCCGTTATCATTTCACCAGTTTCCATATTCACTAAAGCTCCTTTTATGCCCGAGCCACCGACATCTATTCCTAGGATTTCCATGTATTATATTGATGTATTTGTAAACAAAGTAACAAAAAACTTTTGGGAGTTGTAGTATGCATAGTTCTAGGACAGACTTTTGTAGTCCTGTGGTGCCTTACTTATATAAAATTACTACAATAGCCCTTGTAGTTCTGCATAATTATCTAGTTTTCTTTATAAAGGCCCGTATTTCCCTTTTCCAACAAAGGCATAAGCCCCTTGATAATGTTTGGATTTAATTGGGCAATATTCTTGGTTTCATAAGGATCCGAAATATGATCGTATAGTTCAATTGTTGGTTCCTCCTCTCTAAAGTATTTGGTTAATCTGTATTTATCGGTTCTTAATGATATGCCATTTCTGTAGTAACTATAGGCTACTTGGTCGGTATTGGGCTTTGAGCCAATAAAACTGTCCCTAAAGCTTTCCCCGTCTATTTCATGACTAATTGCTGTATTGCACATTTCCATTATTGTTGGATAAATGTCCACTGTCTCCACAATGGTTTCTACTTTTTTATTTTGATGTTCTTCAAAAGGTGATCTTATGATCAATGTGCTGTTCAAGGCATTTTCAAACAAGGTGTGTTTTCCCCAGACCCGCTGATCTCCCAAGTGCCAACCGTGGTCCCCCCATATCACTATAATGGTATTTTTGTCCAATCCCAACACTTTTAGCTCATCCCAAATTAACCCAATTTGTGCATCGATATAACTTATGGAAGCTAAATAGGCATGTCCCAACTTTTTTGCATAATCAATGGAAACCGGCTCGGATAGGTTGGGATGTTCATCACCCAGGGCATATCCATTAAATTCGCCGCTTTCATGTAGGCTTTTCAAGCTTATATTTTCAGGAATATTGGGATATGGAGAAACAGGTATCTGGTCCCGCTCATAAAGGTCCCAGTACTTTTTGGGTGCATTAAACGGAAGATGTGGCTTAAAAAAACCGACACCCATAAAGAAAGGGCCTTCCTTATCCTTTAGTTCCCTAAGTTTTGCAATGGCAAGCTCGGTAGTAAGTCCATCGGGATAACCCTGGTCGTTTACTTCCCCTGCTTCATATGGTTTTACCTGTTTTTTTAGGCTTTGTCGATTTTCCCCGTTCGCATAAGCAAAGAAGGCGTTCCATCCCGTAGCCCATTTGCCTGCATTGAACAAGAGTTCGTCCCAGCTATGGGGCAGCTCTTTTTTGGTAGATACCGGCTCTTCATAGCCGTAGACCAAGCCGTCCGCGGAGTGGCTAATTTTACCTATACCAACAGTGTGGTAACCGTTTCGTTTAAGATGATGGATAAAACTCTCGGGTACATCTGTTTCCTCCTTGTCGGATATTTCGTTTTCAATGGCACTGTTCTTTAAATGATCAGGTTTAGAGGGGCGCATCCCGGTCAATAGTGCATAGCGGGAAGCCCCACAGGTGGGAACCTGTACAAAATGATTGGTGAAAACAGATCCTTCGGAAGCTATAGCGTCCATATTTGGTGACTTTACAACAGGGTGGCCATATACGCCCAATTCCGTTCTTAGGTCGTCAACGGAAATGAACAGAACATTGGGCTGTTTTTGCACCCCCTGGCATTGCAAATTGCTGGTCAAAAAGAATAGGGTAATAAGGGTGTATAATAGTTTTTTAAAAACGGTCGGCATAGCTGAACTTGGTTAATGGTTTAAAATTACTTCAAATATAGCGGCTATTCATCTATCATATCAATTGGTCCGAATCTTTAAGGAAATCGAAAATTAATTTATCAACTTCGGATGCGTTTTTCCTGTCCTGGTATTGCAGCCAAACAATTTCTCCTAGTTCCGGGTCAACAGAAATTTCTCCTGTATATTCGGAAAAGTAACAGGTTTTTCGAACTAGAATTCCAGGCCCTTTACCATCAGCCTGTGCTTCAAAAACTCCAATGTATTCAAAAGTGGAGATATCGAGGGATATATTCCAATCCTCTTTTATTTTCTTGGCCAGCACCATTACGTCAGATATTTTTGGTTCTTTTTGTGCTCCCGGAAGTATATACTGGGTCTTTCCTATAGGCCTAATGGCCAATAATTTTTGGTTCACGATATGGATCCAAGCCAATTGGTCCAAAATTTCTTTTGAAGGTTCTATATAGTAGTCAATTGAGTTTAAGGAGTGATTTTTGTCCAAGAAATCAAGGAGCTTATCAATTGCAGAGCCAAATTTGGTGAGCGTTCCCAGTTTGTTGTTTCTGCCAAGGGCACTGGAAATGGTCTCGTCCCGATTTCCAAATTTATAGCCTCCTTTTTTGATCCATAATACATTTAAAAGATGTTGCATCCCAACATTTCCCAATTGATCTATAGAGATGGCTATTTCTAGAAAATACTCTCCCAGTCCTACAATGCCCTTTTTGAATAGTCCATGAAAAATACCATATACAAAGCCCAATGGAATGGTAAATATGAGCAAAAAGATGGAGATGAAGAAAAGGAGGATCCCGATCAAGGGATTCACCTTTTTATCCACCTTATAGATCTGTTTTTTTAGAATCATTGACTTTGATTGGTTCTTTAAAGATATAAATTAATTCTTGCCGGTGGGAAGGGTTTTGTATGCGATGTTGGAAATTGTAGAAAATGAAATATACTCAATAATTAAATATCCACCTGCTATACAATCAAATAAATGCTATATTTGAGAAATTCAAAATTTAGGGATGGCTTAATAAAAAGAGTTGTGTCCCAATGTTGTTTTTACTTCCAATCATATTATGTTTAATTTAAGCTTCTCCGTTAAATCTAAATAATCTCTTTAATATCCTATTTTGATGAAAAATTACATTGTGCTTGTTCTTGTTGTGTTTGTTATTTTCTTCTCTTCCTGTACTAGTAATATTAGGGAAGGCGAGCCGCGAATTTTGGTTTTTTCCAAGACTATGGGCTTTAAGCATGCTTCCATACCCACGGGCCTTGAAGCCATCCAAAAATTGGGGGTAGAAAATAACTTTCTTGTAGATACGACTAAAAATGCCGAAGTCTTTAACGATGGGGACTTGAAAAAGTATTCTGCTATAATTTTTTTAAGTACCACGGGCAATATTTTGGATGCCAAACAGGAAGCTGCATTTGAAAGATATATTCAGGCCGGCGGAGGCTTTGTGGGTGTACATGCAGCAACCGATACCGAATATGACTGGGGCTGGTATGGAAAATTGGTCGGGGCTTATTTTGCTGGTCACCCAGCAGGCACACCGGAAGCCGATTTTATTATTAAGGACAACGCTTTTGGCGCTACTAAGATGTTTACCGATTCTATCTGGCATCGTGCAGACGAACTCTATAATTTTAAGAAAATAAATCCCGAGGTTCACGTAGTAATGACCGTTGATGAAAAGTCCTACGAAGGGGGTGAAAATGGAGAATATCATCCTATGAGTTGGTATCACGAGTACGATGGTGGTCGCGCCTTTTATACTGCTTTGGGCCACACTGATGAAAGTTTTTCCGAAGAGTTATATTTAAAACATCTTCTAGGGGGTATTAAATATGCCATAGCGAAGAATGAAATCTTAGATTATACAAAGGTTACCACTCAGATTCCCCCAGATTCCGATCGCTTTACCAAAGTTCCCTTAAAGTATGGGGAATTTTTTGAGCCTACGGAAATGGCTATTTTGACGAATAATGATGTTTTGATTTCCCAAAGAAGGGGTGAAATAATGCTATACAAAGCGGCGACCCAAGAGTTGTCGCAAGTTGGTTATTTGGATGTTTATAACAAAACATTAAGTGCAAATGCTAATGCGGAGGAAGGACTAATGGGTTTACAGAAAGATCCCGATTTTGAAACTAACCATTGGATTTATTTGTATTACAGTCCTACTGGTGATAAGTGGGTGAATCGTTTGTCCAGATTTAAATTTGAGAACGATGTTTTGGATATGTCCACGGAACAAATTATTCTAGAAGTGGATAGTCAGCGTGAGATATGTTGTCATACCGGCGGATCAATAGCTTTTGGTCCTGATAATATGTTGTATTTGTCCACTGGGGACAATTCAACTCCCTTTAGTGAAAAAGGAGTGAAATATGTAAATAGTGGCTTTGCTCCCTTAAATGATATTCCTGGAAAAGAACAGTACGATGCCCGAAGGTCATCTGGAAACACCAATGATTTAAGGGGTAAGATATTGCGTATTAAGGTAAATGAAGACGGTAGTTATAGTATTCCCCAAGGTAATTTATTCCCGGAAGGAACGGCTAAAACCAGGCCTGAAATTTTTACTATGGGCCATCGTAATCCGTATAGGATTTCCGTAGATCCCAAAAAGGGATATGTATATTGGGGAGATGTTGGGCCAGACGCAAGGGTCGACAGTTTGGATACAAGAGGGCCAAGGGGTTATGATGAAATGAATCAGGCCAGGGAAGCCGGTAATTTTGGTTGGCCGCTATTTGTTGCGGATAACAAGCCGTACCGCAGCTATGATTACGCTTCGGGAGAAAGTGGAGATTTTTTTGATCCTAAAAAGCCTATTAACGATTCCAGAAACAATACTGGTCTTAGGGAACTTCCAAAAGCAATGCCGGCCTATGGATTTTATCCCTACGTAGCATCCCAGGAATTTCCGCAGACTAGTACTGGTGGCAGAAATGCCATGGCGGGACCCGTTTATTATTCAGATCTTTATAATGGTCCCAATGCTTTGCCCGAGTATTACGATGGTAAAGTATTGGTCTATGATTGGATTCGGGGCTGGATGATGGCCGTAACCCTATTTCCCAATGGGGAATTCAACAAGATGGAACCTTTTGCCGATCAAATCAAGGTAAATAACCTGATAGATATGGAGGTAGGTCCTGATGGTAGGGTATACCTTTTGGAATACGGTAGCGGTTGGTTCTCAAAGAATGATAATTCGGCCTTAAGTTATATTGAATATAATGGAGGCAATAGGCCTCCTGTCGTAGGGAATTTCACGGTAGATAAAACCTCTGGAAAACTACCGTTGACCATTATAGCCAAAGTTGAGGCCAGTGATAGGGAAGAGGATACTATGACCTATGTCTGGGATTTTGGAAATGGGGAAACCAAGGAAACTACTGATCCGGAAATTACCTATACCTATGAGGATGAGGGGGACTATTTTATATCGACTACTGTAGTGGATAACAAGGAAGCATCGGTTAAGAGCGAGGCCATTAATATAGTAGTAGGAAATTCGAGACCTGAGGTTTCCATAGATATTAGCGGAGGCAATATTGCCTCTTTTAAACCGGGAGTAGCTTTAGATTATAAGGTTTCAGTTAAAGATCCGGATGGTTCGGCCATTGATGAAAATAACATATTTGTTTCCGTAGATTATTTGGAAGGTATGGATGAGGCCTCTCTTTCGTTAGGGCATCAAGAGGTTTCGGCGGCAGTTACCGGTAAGGCATTAACATTGGCTCTCGATTGTAAAACCTGCCATAAGGAAAAGGAAAAATCCGTTGGTCCAATGTACCGCGATATTGCCGAAAAGTATAAGAATGATAAAAAAGGACTTAGTTATCTACAAGGAAAGATAATTTCCGGAGGTAGTGGAGTTTGGGGAGAAGTAACCATGCCGGCGCATCCCAACTTGACCAAGGATGAATCCAGACAGATAGGGTTGTATATTCAATCAATGGCAAGTAATGCGGTTAAGAAGAAATCCCTACCGGCAGTTGGAACTATAAAGCCAAACCCTGCAAAAGGAGCAACGGTAATGGTAATAACGGCCAGCTACACGGATCAAGGAGGAAACAATGTGAAACCTTTGACTGGGTCTAAATCCTTAGTATTGCAAATGGAAGGCGATACGGATAATGCCGGAGCCAAGTAATGATGTTTATGGATTGAAGGCACTAGGAGTGTAATTGACCTGGGGTTATTAATTATGAATGACTTTCAGGTCAATGATTCATCCAATTTTTAAATTCGGAGGCTTTTGCCTTACTTACAATCACTTTTTCTTCATGGGGCGGCATAACGCTAATGATTAGCTTCCCATTAAAATATTGTTTTATTCCCGCAATGGAATCCCTTTGGACAATGAACTGTCGATTGACCCTGTGAAAGTTGGAAGGGTCCAGGTCGTTTTCAACATCCTCTAATTTCTGTTCGATTATATGGGTTTGGCTGTCTTTTGTTACCGCCTTAACTATTCCGTTTTCAATATATAAATAGGCGATTTTTTCTGTTTTCAATGGTATAAGTTCGTCGCGATGATGCACCAAATACATGGATTTATAGGTCTTTTTCTGGTCCTTTAATAGGCTTAGTAGACCTTCAACTTGATTATTGATAAGCCCCTTGCCCTTTACTTGTCCTTTGAATTGAGCAAGGCTTACTTCTAATTCATCTTCGTCTATCGGTTTTAATAAATAATCAATGCTATTTAGTTTAAATGCTTTTAAGGCATATTGGTCATAAGCAGTGGTAAATATAATTGGAGCATCTATTTTAACGGCATCAAAAATTTCAAAAGAAAGTCCATCGGCTAGATGAATGTCCATAAAAACAAGGTCCGCATCCTGATTTTTTGAAAAATAATCAATGGCAGTTTTTACTGAATCCAAAACAGCCAATACCTCAAGCTTATCCTGTAGGTTTTTAAGCATATAGGCTAGATTTTCACTAGCCGCCAGTTCATCTTCTACAATTACTACTTTCATGTCATTTTATTCAAGGGTAGTTTTACTCTAAAAATATCACTCTGGTTGTCAATAATAATTTGTTGTTTGCGTATCATATAGTAACGTTTGTACAGGTTTAGAAGTCCTGTCCCGGTACCTTCGGCCAGGGTGGTACGGGTTCGTACTTTATTTTCCACATAAATACAATCATCTTGGGAATAGATATTGACTTTTAAAGGGTGTGTTTCCGAAATTTCATTGTGCTTTACCGCGTTTTCTACCAATAATTGTAATGCCAATGGAGGGATTTTTCTGTTCAGATAACTTTCGTCTATGGCTATTTCAATTTGAAAACGGTTCCTGTATCTTGTCTTTATTAAATAAGTATAGCTGTCCAGGAATTTAAGTTCTTCCTTAAGTGCAACCAAATCCCTGTCTCCACTCTGCAATATATAGCGGTACATAAAGGAAAGCTTTTTAACAAACATGGTAGCCTCTTTATTGTCTCGGATAAGAGAGTTTAGGGAGTTAAGGGAATTAAAGAGAAAATGAGGGTTTATTTGATTTTTAAGGGCTGAAAGTTCATTTTGAAGGTTCTGCTGTTTCAAATGTTCGTTTTCTAATATGCTTTGGCGCTGAATAATTTGAAGCCTTAAAATTCTGGAAATAAAAATAATGATGATGAGAACAACGATGAATATAAAAACTTGAAAGTCCTCCTCTCTATTGGAAACATCTTTGTCCACCAAATAGGGATATATGAAATCTAAAAGTAAAATTGTGGAGACTAGGATTCCAATATTACCTGAGAGTCTCAGTACCCAAACAAATAAGCTTTTCCTTTTGGGAATGCGATAAATCCAATTGGTGTTGAATTGCAGTGTTGCCCAAGAAAAAAGGAAGAAAAACCAGAATTTTAAATCAAGATCTACAAACAGTTCGCTGGAAAAAATCTCTTTATTAAAACCGGTTGTCCTGAAAAGGGATATAGTTAGTGGTAATGTCACCAAAACTGCAATGAGCAGGGCAATTTTTATAATTTCGAGCTGTTTTACCGGTTTTGTAGTGTCCATATGAACTAAATAGTTTTAAATATACTTCATTACACCTCCCTATCATAGTTCTCTGAATGGATTTTGTATGTCTCCAGTTTTGGAATCAAAAAAAGCCCTTGAAAAGAGTCAAGGGCCTGTAGGTAGTTAACTCAGATATCTGTTGTTATTTTGCATACGCGTCAAATCCCTTGGGCAGATAGTTCATTACTTCGAAGCCAAGGTTGATCTCTTCCTCTATTTCTTCTACAACTATATCTTTTAGGTCCAGTTCCATGCCTTCATATGCGTTGAAGCCAATTGGAAGGTATTGAGCCGGATCAAAGCCAAGGACAATTTCTTCTTCTATGTCTTCAACTACAATTTCGTCAAGATTCAATCCATTTACCTTATAAGCGTTGAAGTCTAATGGTAAGTAAGTGGTCGGATCAAAATTTAGTACAATTTCTTCTTCCACTTCAATAAGGTTAATTTCATTTAAGCTTAAATTTCTTACTTCTTCATCCAAAAGCAATCCTTCTGCAAAGGGGTTATGTGATTCTAAATAACACTCAATATCATCTGAATTTAAACATTTGTCCTTTCCTGAAAATGAGAACAGTGAAAGGGATATTAGTATGGTACTTAATAATAAGGCTACGTTTTTCATATTATTTATTTGTATGAATATGTTGATTTACATTTTATTTCTGGTGCAAAGATAATGGGCACCATGGTGTCCAGTAGATAGTTATTGAGTGAAGTGGATAAAATTGAGGGTGAACCGACTTTGGGTTCAACTGAACCGGACCAGCTAGGTAAAATAATGTAGTAAAACTAGTGTCTGCGGACTAATAACAGCCAATTAAGCCCATGAAGAAATAATCAGATTATGGTTGCAAAGCTGCAAAATTTTATATGTATAATCTAGAAGTTTGTCTTTTTTAATATTTATATCGCCCGCTGTATAACTTCAAATACCTTATTGCCATCGCACTTAAGGGTTTTGGAAGGGTATTTTAGTAAAAGGGCATAGTCGTGGGTGGCCATAAGGATAGTCCTTCCCGTTTTGTTGATATCCTGAAGTACCTTCATCACTTCCACGCTGGTCTGTGGGTCGAGATTCCCCGTTGGTTCATCCGCTAGGATAAGATCCGGGTCATTGAGCAGGGCCCGGGCAATTGCAATACGCTGCTGTTCTCCTCCGGAAAGTTCATGCGGAAATTTGAAGCCTTTAGTTTTCATTCCCACTTTATCCAGGACATCTTCAATCTTGGCATTCATCTCGCTTTGGTCTTTCCAGCCGGTAGCCTTCAGCACAAATAGGAGGTTGTTGTTGACGTTACGATCGGGTAAAAGTTTAAAATCTTGAAAAACCACCCCCAATTTTCTTCTCAAATACGGAATTTCTTTTTCCTTCAAGGTGGTAAGATCGAAATCTACAATATGGCCGCTCCCTTGTTTTAATGGAAGATCTCCATACAAAGTTTTCATAAAGCTGCTCTTTCCACTGCCCGTCTTTCCGATAAGGTATACAAATTCCCCTTTTTTAATTTCAAGGCTAATATCGTTCAATACTAAATTTTCACCCTGAAATACGGCTACGTCCTTCAACTGCAATATGCTTTCGCCCATAGTTTTTAATGTTGATATAAAAGTAATAAGTTCCTGTGGAATTAAATCGAATCTTCTTTAAAAATCTTTTTCTTTATCATATACTTAGGGACAATATTTATCGTTATATAATTTAATTACGGTAATTCTTAACTTCTAGAGAACACTATGCTAAGAAAAAAAACCGCTGTAATACTGTGTTTTGTTGGGTCTTTATTTTACGTGAATGCCCAAGAATCCGAAATCTATACTTTTGACCAAAAGGACTACCAGGAAGCTTTGGCCTTGTATAACAATAAACAGTATCAAGCAGCTCAGACTATCTTTGAAAAGGTAAAAAACAATACCAGGGATGAAGAGACCCAGGCCAATAGTGCGTATTATGCAGCTACTGCGGCAATTCGCCTAAATCAGTTGGGGGCCGATAGGTTAATGGAAGACTTTGTTGAAAAGTACCCAACTTCTACCAAACGCAATTCTGCCTATATCGATGTTGCCGATTATTATTTTGCAACCGGAAAATATCCATATGCCTTAAAATGGTATTCCAAGGTAGACCAAAGTTCCATGTCGAGGAAAGACAAGGAACGCTTCAATTTTAACAATGGTTATGCCTTGTTTTCCTCCAACAAACCAAAAGAGGCCGAGCGTTATCTAAACCAGGTGACCACTTCTCCGACCTATGGTTCCCAAGCCAAGTATTACTTGGGGTATATTTCGTATCAGCAGGACGATTATGCACAGGCCAATCAGCGTTTTGATCAGATCACCGACCAAGAATTGTTGGAGGAAAAGCTGTCCTATTATCAGGCGGATATGAACTTTAAATTGGGCAAGTTCGAAGAGGCTATAGCCTTGGCAAAAAAACAATTGCCAAAATCTGATAGAAATGAAGTTTCGGAACTCAATAAAATTATTGGGGAGAGTTATTTCAACCTAAAACAATACGCCAATGCAATTCCTTATTTAACCGAATATAAGGGAAAAAGAGGAAAGTGGAGCAACACGGATTATTATCTATTGGGCTATTCCTATTATATGCAGGGCGATTATGCCAATGGTATACAGCAATTCAACAAAATAATTGATGGCAACAACGATGTTTCCCAGAATGCCTATTATCATTTGGCGGAATGTTATCTGAAGTTGGATAAAAAACAAGAGGCCTTAAACGCCTTTAGAAATGCTTCCCAAATGGATTTCATTCCTGAAATTCAAAAGGATGCCTATTTAAATTATGCCCGACTGAGCTATGAAATAGGGAATGCGTATGAGCCCGTACCTAAGGTATTGACCAATTATTTGGAGAAATATCCCAATGACCCCAATAAAGGGGAGATGCAGGAACTTTTGGTGGATTCTTATATCACTTCCAAAAATTTTGCCGGTGCCATGGAGCTTTTGGAGAAAAACAAAAACTTTGCCAGTAAGGCAACTTATCAAAAAGTGGCCTTTTACAGGGGAGTGGAATTGTTCTTGGAAATGAATTATGAGGAAGCATCGGCCGTGTTTAAAAAATCCCTGGACAATGCCGAAGACCAATACTTTAAGGCCAGGTCCAGCTACTGGAAGGCGGAATCCGACTATAACATGAATCACTTTGATGAGGCATTGGCTGGATATCTTCAATTCAAATCAAATCCCAGTGCCAAAGCAACTCCTGAATTAAAGGATTTGAATTACAATCTGGCTTATACCTATTTCAAACTAAGAAATTATAATAATGCCATAGCTGCGTTTTCTGGTTACGTGGAGTCCAATAACGGGGATAGCGAAAAACTAAATGATGCCTATCTGCGCTTAGGGGATAGTTATTTTGTGAGCAGCAAATATTGGCCTGCCATAGAGACCTATAATAAGGCAATAGCTCGGAATAGTCCTTCGAGCGACTATGCGGCCTACCAGAAGGCAATGAGCTATGGGTTTGTTGACAGGAGTGCTACCAAAATAGAGGAGCTTTCCAACTTTGTGTCCAGATATCCAAACTCAACCCTTAAGGACGACGCCTTGTTTGAACTGGCCAATTCCTATGTCAGGGCCAATAATACGGAAAGAGGGTTACAGCTGTACGATCAACTTATCATGGATTACAAGGGCAGCACTTTGGTGCCACAGGCCATGCTGCGTCAGGGATTGGTGTATTATAATGCCAATAGAAATGAACAGGCTTTGGCCAAATTCAAAACAGTGGTAAGGGATCACCCAAACACTCAGGAAGCGCTTCAAGCCGTAACTACGGCCAAGCTTATTTATGTAGATCTGGGTAGGGTGAATGAATATGCCCAATGGGTTAAAGGTCTCGATTTTGTTGAGGTAACCGATACAGAACTGGACAATGCTACTTTTGAATCTGCGGACAAACAATATATTGAAGGCAATCAGGATGCGGCCATAAAGGGATATGAGGCCTATATTAAACAATTTCCAAACGGACTGAATTCCTTAAAAGCCAATTTTAATTTGGCACAATTGTATTTTGGCAAAGGTCAGAAGGACAAAGCACTGCCCTACTTTAAGAATGTGGCCGGAAAGGGCGCCAATGAATATGCCGAGCAGGCACTTACCAGGGTATGCGAGATCTATGTAGGCAAGAATGATTATGTTACGGCCATTCCCTACTTGGAAGAACTGGAAGCCAAGGCGGAAATTCAACAGAATATCACCTTTGCCCAGTCCAATTTAATGAAGGGTTATTATCAGCGGTCAGACTACGCCAAGACCATTCAATATGCCACTAAGGTGTTGTCCAATTCCAACATAGATAACCGAATTAAAAGTGATGCACAAATAATGATCGCAAGATCGGCTATTAAGACCAAGGATGAGAACAGGGCGGAAAAGGCCTATTCGGAAGTGGTTAAAATTGCAACTGGGGAGTTAGCGGCCGAGGCACTTTATTACGACGCTTATTTTAAGAATAAGGCCCAAAATCACGAGGCTTCCAATGCTTCGGTTCAAAAATTGGCCAAGGATTATGCGGGGTATAAGGAATGGAGTGCCAAAGGTTTGATCATTATGGCCAAGAATTTCTATGCCTTGGGAGATGCTTTCCAAGCTACCTACATTTTGGATAGTGTTATCGCCAATTTCGGAGATTTTCCTGAAATAGTGGCTCAGGCCAAACAGGAATCGTCCATTATTAAGGCAAAAGAAGCTCAAAGTAATTCCTCTATTAATCCAGAGGGAAATTAAAATTTCCTTGCAAAAAGAACACAATATGCACAAGCACATTAAAATATCCATATTTGCTATTTTAGGTTTTCTACAGATCGGATTGGCACAGGATGATAAAAAAGATTTAGGTACGGAAACGGTGACAGTGGTAAAGGCATATGCACCTACCATTTCGGATGCGTTTAAGGTGAAGTCAATACCTACTTTGAACGATTCCATTGTTTTGCAAAAAAAGCCTATCAATTACAGTATATTTTCCGTGCCCGTGGCCTCTACATTTACACCTTCTAAGGGTAAGGCTTCCGGGGTGAAAAAACTACCCCCGGAAAAAATATATAACTCCTATGCATCCTTAGGTCTGGGCAACTTTAATAACGCTTTGGCGGATTTCTATACCAGTAGCGCCCTGAACAGGGATGAAAGATTGGATGTAAGTCTTAACCACCATTCCTCTAGGGGGGAAATAGACGGAACCGCTTTGGATAATATATTTTATAATACCAAATTGGATGCCAATTATACCAAAAGGGACAGGGATATAAGTTGGGGAGCCAATATAGGGGCACAACATCAATTATATAATTGGTACGGAATCCCCAATGGATATTATACAGAGGAACTAGTGAACGATATAGATGAAAAACAGAACTATTTCAATGCATTTGCAGGTGGTTTTGTGGAAATGGAGGATTCCTTCTTTAAAAGTGTCAATTTGTTCTATAGAAGGTTTTGGGATTCCACCAAATCAGGTGAAAATAGGGCAGTGCTAAAGCCTGCCTTCGAATTTCCCTTAGGCGATGAGTTATTGACACTTAAGGCCAAGGTAGATTATTTGGGCGGTAAGTTTAAAAATGGCCAAGTGGCCAATGATTCCAATGTGCCTGGAATAGATTATTCGCATTTGCAAGTTGGTATAAATCCCAATATTAATATTTTAGGAGACGATCTTTCGCTTAACCTCGGCGTTAATTTAGTGTATGGTATGGATTTGGAAAACAGCGAGGGCAATTTCTATATTTATCCCACAATTACGGCATCGTATCGTTTGTTGGATGAGGTGGCCATAGCTTACGGTGGGGTAGAAGGTGAGTTAAAGCAAAACTCGTTCTATGGATTTGTAGAGGAGAACCCCTACGTTTCCCCAACCTTGGACATGCAACCAACAGATCAGCAATACGACGCCTACATTGGTTTAAAAGGGCAATTATTACCTAATCTTAGTTACAATCTTAAGGGCTCTTATATGGCGGAAAATAGAAAACCACTATTTTTGCTGAATCCTGAAAATACTTCCAGGACAGATGAAAAAGGGTATTTCTATGGAAATAGTTTCCAGGTGTTTTATGATGACGTAAAGACCTTAGGCATTTTTGGTGAATTAAATGTAGATATAAACCGTAATTTTAGTCTAGGAATAAATGCCCAAGTGTATGACTATGATACGGAAACGGATAATCCGGCTTGGAACCTGCCAGGTCTTACCGCATCTATGTTTATGGATTATCAAATAGGAGAGAAGTGGTTCATGGGTGCCAATTTATTTTATGTGGGAGAACGCGATGATCTTTATACGGTGGCCTCGCCAGGTACATTACCGGAAGATTTTGATATGACTCCCATTACCTTGGATAGCTATTTTGATGCCAATGCGCATATTGGCTATCGAATAAATGAGCAATTGTCCGTTTTTGCAAAAGCTAATAATATAGCCAACCAGAATTATATGCGTTGGAACAATTATCAAGTACAGGGATTCCAGGTCTTGGCCGGAGCCACGTACAAATTTGATTTATAGATAAGAATTAATTATTAAAATTAGCGGTTGGTCATGATCTGCCAAAAACCCCGTGGTATTTTATGATCTCCGTAAATGTACCTTCTGCCTTTAGCCTTCTATCTTGGGAGGCAAAAAGGCAGTAAGGTATTTTTGTTTTTAAGAGTAATTGCATTATTGGGAGTTAAATAACGATGTGACCTCTTGTCCCATTTTTAACTAGACACCCCGCGATGAGGTTACCAAGGATAAGATTTTTTTTAAAGCGGTGATGGCAAATCTTGAACAAAGTTATATTTGGGAAATTGTATTTTTTAAAACTGTCCCATTCGTCACGCTTACGGGACATTTAGTCACAGAATAGGAAAAAAGATTACTTTTTGTTAATGGATAACTTTCTTTTGTTGTCTCGATAAATATTAATATTAAAACTTTATAAGAATGAGAAATTTTGGAAAATTGTTTTACGCCAGTATTTTTTTTGTTTGCGGCAGTATGTCCCTTTTGGCAGAGAACCCAAGTAATAGTACTTTTTGTTCCATTGATCCTACCGAAGTACTTGAAAAAGTGTATAAATCCCCAATCGGAATATGGGAATATACAGTGGAGGATGTTCCTTACGAATACAGTGCAGGAGTGTTGGTCATTACCAAGGAAAAAGAGGAGTATAAGGTGTTAGTAAAAGTCAATTACAATACCCTGACGGCTTCAGATGTAAAGGTCAATGAAGATGAAGTAAACTTTTCGGTTTATATTGAGGGGGGTAAAGTACAAGTTTCCTTGCAAGTAAAGGATGATCTTATAAATGGTAACGCCAATTCTACAGAAGGTTCATTTTCATTGAAAGGAAAAAGAAATAAATCCTAAAAATTTTATAGAACAGACAGTTGTATTTGACTGTAGGTATTACAAACATCCTTGAATATGAGGATGTTTTTTTATTTTTGATAAAATGTACCTAAACTTTTTGTCCGTGAGGGATTCTTTCTGCCAAAAAGTTTAGCATACAATTTATTCGGTATGAGGCTAATCACTGTAAGTTGTAGAAATTGGATAGGGATTTTGTCTGTATTATGCCTCGGAAGGGCTATGTCCCAAAACCTAGTGGAAAATCCCAGTTTTGAAGCTTTTTTGGAATGTCCGGATCGTTTAGGGAACTTTGGGGAAGACCTTGAATATTGGTCCGTACCCACTCAGGGAACCACGGATTATTTTAATACCTGTAGTCTTAGCATGGGGGTGCCCACTAATTTTATGGGTGAGCAAACGGCAAAATTTGGGGATGGCTATCTAGGATTTTATATGTTCGCCCCTGAGGATTACAGGGAATATATTCAAGGTGAGTTCAAGGAGCCTTTAAAGAAAGGGATTACCTATACACTGTCCTTTTATATAAGCCTGGCGGAGAATTCGGATCATGTTGTTCGTGATTTTGACGTTCTATTCTCGACAAAACCAATAGATGTCAAAATAAAAAAGGGAATTACCAAATGGCAGCTTTCCAAAATTGAAGGGAATAATTTCACCATCATCGAAATTTTGGGTGACGAATTTATAACGGATGACAATGCATGGACCAACATCTCCACTTCCTTTCTTGCCGCGGGCGGCGAGCAGTTTATTACTATTGGTAATTTTAAGAATAATGCTTCTACAAGGCGACAAAAATTGGTAAAGGAAAAAAATGTGAATGGGGCTTATTATTTCTTGGATATGGTATATGTTGGGGAGGGAATGCACACCTATGCCTTGGACGAGGCCCATATTTTTGAGAATGTCAATTTTAATTTCGATGAGTTTAATCTAGGGGAAAAGGGCGCACATGAGATAATGCGCGTTTACAAATATTTGCAATCTGATAGTACTTTGAATATTGTAATCAACGGTTATACGGACAATTTGGGAACTATTTCCTACAATAAAGAGCTTTCTGTTAAACGTGCAATGACGGTGGCAAATAGGCTGATTAAATTGGGTTTGGCCAGACAAAGAATTACCTATAATGGCATTGGAACAGCGCAACCCCTAGCAAATAATGAGGATGAAGAGGGTAGGGCACGGAATAGAAGGGTGGAGTTTATAATTTCCAAAACCCCTGAAAAGTAAGGTTTTAAAGGGTTAAGCGAATTTTTTTTTGGTACTTGTTAAAATTGTTGGCTATAAATGATTGTGGTTCAAACTTTTGGAACTATATTTGATCCACAATAAGTAATTAATTTAAATTTTAGTAATGAGTAGAGGAACAGTAAAATTTTTCAACGATGCCAAAGGATTTGGGTTCATCACAGAAGAAGGTTCTAACAAAGAACATTTTGTACACATCTCTGGTTTAATCGACGAAATTCGCGAAGGCGATGAAGTTGAGTTTGAACTGAAAGAAGGAAAAAAAGGATTAAACGCAGTAAACGTTAAAGTTATTTAATATATACTTTTTTAATTTCCTAAGACCTAAGGCCTATCGTTTGATAGGCTTTTTTTTTGTTCGTGAGACCCGTATTTCAAAAGCCGCAGGCGCATTGAAATACGATAGTCGAACGAACCCCGCCTTTTGGCGGAGTTTGCGGTTCAATACCCCGACCTTGGGGTACCTCCCTTATAGGAGTCCCGTATTTGGTTTAGGGTTTAAGTTATGAAGTTGGAAATTATTGCACCTGAATGTGCTGATCTGGCTTTATATTTATAGACCTTAGTTGGGCCTAGTTTTATTCTTTATATTGGTCTATGGAAACATTTATGGGCAATATTGGTACACAGTCACGCTAATCCCCATATTACTATTGTTGGTTTCCTTACCTAACTAAAATGCTATTGTCCCTATGTTCGAATATTTGGAGAAAATAAAATTACTGATCAATAAAATGTCTACTGATCAGAAAGATCAATTGGTTAGTGCCGCTAAAATTGTGGCGGACGTTATAAAGAACGATGGCATAATCCACACCATAGGTACTGGTCATTCCCAGATGATCGGTATGGAAATGTTTGGCAGGGCCTCCAATTTGGCCAATGTAAATGCCATTATGGACGATATGGTGCTTATGGCAGGCGGGGCAAGAAGATCGGCAGAAATGGAGCAGATTAGTGGTCTTGCCGAAATACTTTGGAACAACTATACATTTAATAAAGGGGATGTATTGATAGTTGTTTCCAATTCCGGAAGAAATGCCTTGCCCTTGGAGATGGCTATGAAGGCCAAGCAGGAAGGATTAAGTACAATAGCGATCACCTCCTTGGAGCAGTCCAAAAGGTATGCTTCCAGACACGTGAGTGGAAAGAAATTATATCAGATTGCGGATTTGGTCATTGATAATTGTGTTCCTTCCGGGGATGGGGTTATCTCCATAAACGATCTTCTCATAGGTCCAGCTTCCTCGGTGTTGGGAATGATCATTGTAAATATAATCTCCACCGAAGCCATCAAAATTAATCTGGACAGAGGTGTGTATGTCTCCGTTTTTCAAAGTCAGAACATAGATGAGGCGGACAATGAGGCGCTCTATCAAAAATATGAGTCCCGGATTAAACACCTATAGCATCTATATGGGCTCTCTAAAAGTAGTCCAAGAGTGCCACAATCCCATTATAAGAAATAATAATTGAAAAAAGAAAAGCAGCATATAATCCTATATTTAGGAAAATACTTGCTTTGTAATTGCCCATAAGCTTTTTATTATTGATCAGTAGAATAATCCCGAATATTACCAAGGGCAGTACAAATACATTAAATACTTGGGATAAAATCTGCATTTCTATAGGGTTGGCGCCAAAAACAGGTACAATTAGCGCAAACAGACATGCAACCGCCGTAATTATCTTAAACTGCTTGGAAGTGGTGTCCAATTCCCCTGATTGGTAATCGGCCAATAGAATAGGAGCAATCAATAGGCATGGAAATATAGAGGACAGACCGGCACTTAAAGTTCCAAAGAAAAACAGGGTCAAAGCGAATTTTCCTGCTACCGGTTCCAAGGTGTTTACCATATCTAAAACTTTGGTAACTGGCTGACCTTGATGAAACAGGGCGCCACTGGCTACGGCCATAACCGATGCACTAATAACAAAGACCAGACAAGCGGCTATTATGGAATCCTTTTTTTGTTGCTTGAGGTTGTTGATATTCCATCCCTTACCCTTAACGAATAATGGACGCGATAAAAAAGTGGCGGCTGCCATAGTAGTCCCTACAAAGGCGGCCACCATCATTTTACCTCCTTCCACCTGGGGTATGGATGGAATTAGACCTTTTGCCACTTCAATAGGCAAGGGGTAGACCATAAAAAGAGATATAAAAAAGGAAAGCCCCATTATAGTGACGAAAATCACCAATATTTTTTCAAAGAAGGCATATTTTCCTACCATGAGGAATCCATACATAATTATAATCACCACAATAGCAATTATTAAAACAGATTCATATTGATGGCCCTGTAAATTGGGAAAATAGATAAGGAATATCTCGAAGATAATGTTGGCGGAAATCCCTAAAATTCCCATCAAGGAATTCCATTGCCCAAATGAAATGCCAATGATTATCATTATGGCAATAAGCTTACCCCATTTTAGGTGTTTTTTAAAAGCAAATAGCGCTGTTTCTCCGGTAACTAGGGCGTAATTGCCATAGGAGAACATTAAGATTCCAGAAAATATGCAACTCAACAATAAAACCCATAGCAATTGCATGCCATAGGTGCTTCCCGCAACGATCATAGACGTTACGCTCCCTGTACCTATAGTATAACCAATTGCAAAAATCCCTGGGCCAAAAGCCAGTATTAGGGCCAATATTTTTTTTAGAAATGAATTGTTTTTGGTCGGGTTTTCCATCTAATTAGTTTCTTAGTTTTATAATAGATCCTAATGTTTCGCGAACGGTATTTTCAAGTCCAACAAAATCCCCATTGGTTAATATTTCTTTACTGATAAGTTGGGAACCCAGTCCTACGCAGGTTACACCGGCATCAAACCATGCTTTTAAGTTGGAAACTTCAGTAGTGACCCCTCCAGTGGGCATAATACTTGTCCAAGGTTGTGGGCCCTTAATGGCCTTTACAAAGGAAGGGCCGTAGGTAGCTCCGGGAAATAATTTTACAATTTCGCAACCCAATTCCTCGGCATTGTTAATTTCGGTGAGGGAACCACAGCCTGGAGACCAAAGGACTTTTCTTCTGTTACAGGCGATGGCAATATCTTCCCTTAGGGACGGGGTTACTATAAAATTGGCCCCCATCTGCATATATAAAGATGCTGCGGCTGCGTCGGTAATGGAACCTACCCCGAGTATCATGCCCTGAAGTTCCTTGATGGCGAATTTGTTGAGTGCAGAAAATACTTCGAAGGCGAAGTCGCCCCTTGCGGTAAATTCCATCAATCTGGCACCCCCGTCATAGCAGGCCTTTAATACCTTCTTGCCCAATGCAATGTCCGAATGGTAGAATAAAGGTACCATTCCGGTTTCCTTCATTACTGTTGCTACTTCTATTCTTGTGTATTTTGCCATATAATTATATCAGTGTTTGGTAGTAATCCAAGTATTGTAATGAACTGTATTCTTTGGCATAGAAAACCAAGTGTTTACACTTCTGGTCGCACGGACCTTGGCTACATATGTAATTTGCAAATACTAATAAATCCGGGAAGAGCTTATTAGTGCATGAATTCCCGGATTTTAATTACTTTTTTACCTATTGTTTTGTATTTTCTTAAATTCCTAAACCTTGTCCACCACCTATTTGGATAGTTTCGGCTGTAAGGAAAGCGGCATCTTTGCCAGCTAAAAATGAAATTACAGATGCTACTTCCTCAGGTTGCCCTAATCTTCCTAACAAAATATTGTTTTTCCAAGAAGCGAATACTTCTGGCTTAGTGGATTTAATTTCGGTATGGAAAGGGGTGTCAATGGTACCGGGAGATACCGCATTTACTCTAATCCCATATTCGGCAAGGTCTTTGGCCAATGCCCTGGTTATTGCATGGACACCCGCTTTGGATGTTCCATAAATTCCTGCTCCAGGTCCTCCGGCATTCCAACCGGCAATAGATGTATAATTAATTATAGTAGGAAGATCTCCTTTTTTTAGATAAGGTATGGCAGCTCTTGAAGCGAAAAACACTGAATCAAGGTTTAACGCCATTACAAATCGGTAAAATTCAGTTGTCATTTCTTCAAATCTGGATCTTCCGCCAAGTCCACCTGCGTTGTTTACTAGAACATCAATTTTCCCATATTTTTTCCCGATCTTATTAATGTTTGCCGTTACTTCGTCTTCCTTGGTAACATCAAATCCGTAATATTCAGCAGTGATGCCTTCCGCACTAAGCTCTTTAATTCTTTTAGCTCCAGCTTCATTATCGATACCGTTTAGGACAACAGTGTATCCGTCCTTGCCCAATCTTTGTGCCACTGCGAAACCAATACCCCCTGTTGCTCCTGTTATTACTGCTACTTTTCCTTTTGAATTGCTCATGTTATTAATTTTAATCTGTTTTTGTTTAATTTAATTTTTGCTTTTAAGCGGTTCAATTTTTGGGCATAATATCCATACACTCGCCATAGTTATTATAGCTAATGCTGCACCAATCACAAAGGCTGGTGTATAATTACCACCCGATGTAAGCCACGGGACTAGTGCTGTTAATCCAAATGCTCCTAGCTTAGCAGCCATTCCTGAAAACCCGGAAAGTGTACCTACTGTTTTTCCGCCAAATAAATCACTAGGTAAGGTCTGAACATTTCCAATTGCTGTTTGGAAACCAAATAAAATAATTGCCATTAGTAACACCGCGATTTCAGGGCCTCCCGGATTGGCCATCGCAAGTAAGGCAGGTAACATAATGACACATCCAAGTGTGATTACGAACTTACGTGTTTTGTTCACTGTCCAACCTACTTTAATACGGTTTTGGGCTAGTAGTCCTCCAAACCAAGCTCCGATCATAGCCCCTACATAAGGTACCCAAGCATAAAAACCGATTGATTTTACATCCATTCCATAAACTTCGTTTAAGTAAATGGGTATCCAAAAAACGAACAACCACCAAATCGGGTCGAGAGCAGCAGATGCAAGGATAACTCCCCAACTTTCTCTATGCTTTAGCATCTTACTAGTAGTAGGATTGTAACCTTCATCAAAATCCCCATCCTCATCTAAATCTTGGTTCTTCTGTCCAGTTAAGATGTATTCGCGTTCTTCATCTGTTATCCATGGGTGCTTTTTTGGTGGGGATTTCACTAAGATCCACCATGGAATAAGCCATAATAGCCCTACTACACCTACCAATATGAAAATATATTGCCAGTTGAAATAGACAGATAATATTCCGATCGTGGGGAAGGCAATAATTCCTCCGATAGCTGCCCCTGAATTGAATAACCCCTGTGCAAATGCCCGTTCCTTTGTTGGAAACCATTCTGCATTTCCTTTTGCTGCTCCCGGCCAGTTTCCAGCTTCTGATATCCCTAACAAAGAGCGGAAAATACTAAGACTTACCACTCCCTTTGCAAAAGCATGCATTGCGGTTGCAATTGACCAAAAACCAATAGATAGTGTAAACCCTATCCTTGTGCCCAGTTTGTCGAAAATTTTGCCGAATATAGCTTGCCCAAAAGCATAGGAAAATATGAATATGGTAGAGATTATTGCATAAATTCCTTTTCGTTCATCAGGCGTCTTTTCAGGATATAGATCCGCAGCAATATCAGGCCAAAGAACAGGTAGGGCTTGGCGATCTATATAATTGATAACTGTGGCTAAGGCGATGAGCCCAATAATCCACCATCTTAATCCTTTAATTTTCATAGTATTTTGCTTTGGTTTGTATTATTGTTGCTATGTAATTTATAGGCGATAGAAGGTATGCGGACCAATTGTCCGTGCTCTTTTAATACTTGAATTAGGGCTGAAAATTTTGGGAGTATTTAAATTGTAATTTAAATATTACGCAATTTCATGGTATTATTCTAAGTATTAATTCCCTTCAGATTATTTTTTTAAAAGCGATAAAAATGTGCGTTTTTATAACTTTTAATTTTTCTCAATCCGGAATGTTGTAACAATATTGATATAGCATTTTAAAATGTACCTTCATTTTTTCCTTTGCCAATTGGGGGTCCTGTTTCTTTATCGCTTCATAAATATCCCTGTGCTCTTGAATTCCTATAAATGCTATATTCTTGTCGCAAACGTGATATTTGGTAAAGTTGGTAATGATCTCCGGTGTTATGGTCAGCATGAATGTATTAATGGTACTATTCCCACTTGCCTTGGCTATTGCCAAATGGAACAAGAGATCTTCCTGCACCGCATCTTCCCCGTTCATTACTTTTGTAGCATAAGCCTCCAAAGCCTCCTCTATTTCTTTCAATTCTTCCTTGGATCTTCTCAAGGCCGCCAATCTAACGGTTTTTAGCTCCAAAAGTATCCTTGTCTCCACCAAGGATTTGAAATCTGGTTTTTCCAATCTAAGAATATCAGTGATCATTCCATTCAATGCCACGGAGCCAATATCGGCAACAAAGGTACCGCTCTGCGGCTTTGACTTTAACAGGCCATAGAACTCCAAGGTCTGTATGGCTTCCCTTACACTGCTTCTGCTCACTCCAAAATTTTCGGAAAGCTTTCTTTCCGAGGGTAATTTGTCCCCTGGCTCCAGGTTCTTGTAATTTATATAATCCCTGATCTTGGATATAATTTCTTTCTGAATTGCGTCGTTTTCGTTTTTCGGGAGAATTTCTATTTTCATGCTAATCTTGCTATTTCTTAAATTGGTTAACCAGATTGGTTTGTCAAATTTAGGTATAAAAGGCAATCGAGAAAAATATTACCTAATTATAATTCCAGCTTTGTTGCATTAACGTTACGATAATAAAAATTTACTGGCCTGACATCAAGCCAGTAAATTCTAAAACAAAACTAACTAAACTACTAATCCTTGATGGGGTGTTCCAAAGCGATTAAGTGCATTTAAACCATTCTTTATTTATTCTTTACCTCCAACTTTTAAAACCGGACTTTAGCAAATGTTCTTTCATCCTTAATTTGAAGGTAATAAACGACCCTGTAATAATTTTATCTATTGTTAATATCCATCATTTTGGGTAATAACTCCATCGCTAGCAAGAATTTCTGAGTTTGGTATTGGAAACACATAGTAGTTACTACTAATCGTTGCTCCCATTTCTGCATCTACTGTGCCCGTTCTCACCAAATCAAACCATCTATGTCCTTCAAGGGCCAACTCCAATCTTCTTTCGTCGGCAATGGCCTGTCTAACGTCGGCTTGTGAGCTTACTGTTCCAGTTAAACTATTTAAACCTGCCCTAGTTCGTATAGGATCTAATAATGGAAGTACAGTTGCTGCAGCGGAGCCAGTTTCATTCAGTGCTTCCGCGTGCATTAGAATAACATCGGATAACCTCATTTCTATAAAGTCCTGATCAAGAGCTCCAGTATATTTCTTACTACCATTCTGATTATCGGTATCAATAGTAAGCGTCTTTCTTAAATCCGTACCTCCTCCAGCAGCACTACTGGCGTCAAAAGCGGCCGTTAAGCGCGGATCTAAAGGTGTAAGAGATTTTGTATCTGCCCCGCTAACCCATCCTACAAAGGTGGTGGCTGATCCATATGCGTTTGGAACTGAAGTTGATAACTGGGTTGCAAAAATAATTTCTGAATTACCGTCTACTACAACGTTGGCATAGTCGCTTTCCAAACTAATCCCTGCAGCAGCAGCGCCGCTTACAACAGTTCCAAGCGTTGTTGCAGCTTCGGGAAAATTGCCTCTGAACAGATAAACTTTTCCTAGAAAAGCCTGAGCAGCGATTTTGGTTGCGCGTCCACTACTTAATCCGGAATTGCTCAAACCTGCTATTGCAGCTTGAAAGTCTGGGATTATTACATTATTGTATACGTCTGCGGCCGGTTGTCTTGCTAAAATGGACAAATCGGATGGACTGGGTGAAGGAGATAAATTCACGGTGACATCACCAAAAACAATCACCAATTTAAAGTAGGACAAAGCCCTTAAAAATTTGGCCTCCGCTATCTCAGTGGGCTTCGTTGAATTTTCAATGACGTTATTCGCACTTAAGATTGCCTTGTACAAATTGCTATAGAAGGGGCGAAAGAATTGCTCCACCAAATCCAAACCTCCTAAATCTGCATTGTAGGTGTCAAAAGCCGTATATGGGCTTTCTAACATCAACATATTGTCGGCCCTAAAGTCGCCCATCACACCCATTGGTGTTGAACCACCGGTCTGATAGTAATATGCTGCGTTCAAAACAGGTCCATATTCCTCCAAACCACTGGATTCAAGTAATAATGGTGGTGTTTGATCCAAATCGTTATCACATGCTGTTGTCAACAACAAGGAAACTAATACTATATAAATAGATTTCATTTTTTTCATGATTTCTTAATTAAAAATTAACATTTATACCCAAAGTGAAACTTTTTACTAGAGGGCTCGCTCCTTCTTGGTATCCGTAAGTGGTTGGACCCGCATAACCATCATTTTCAATCTCCACACCTTCGGGGTTAAATGAGGTATAATTGTCTGCCATTATGTACAACAAATTGGTAGCCGCAAGATATATTCTCATAGAACTTAAGCCAATTTTGTCTGTTAAATCAGAATCAAGTGTATATCCTAAAGTTATATTTCTTAAAGCAGTAAAGGAAGCATCCTGAATACCTGAACCATGAGCATTTCTGGTCTCCTGATAAAACTTGCCACTTGCATCGGCAATACCGTCGTCATTGGCATCAAAACTGGACTTTAATCTACCGCCAAATTGTGATTTCCAGTAAATTGGGTCGATATTGTAAAGTTCTGCTCCTTGGGATCCTTGGAACTGGAACGAGAAATCAAAATTCTTTATGTTCATTGAACTTGAAAGTCCCCAATAGAAATCCGGTGTTGCGGATCCCAACTTTACATAATCTTCTTCATAGGTAATTTCACCGTCACCGTTTTGGTCCACAACATAATATTCTCCGCTTCCAAATCCAACGCCTCTTGATGGATCTGACATATGTATCGTTTCAACCTCACCAGTTACTTCGTATCCCCACATTTCACCAATTTCACCTCCTACATAGTTTCTAAACTCTGGACCTCTACCACTGGGTCCACCGTAAATTTGCCTAGGCAGTTCGGTCAAATCGCCAAGATTGGTAATTTCTGATTCAGCAGTTGATAAATTGGCGTTGACATTCCAAGAGAAGTTTTGATTGGTAATTATTTTTGTACTAAGTTCAAACTCCAAACCGGAACTGGTAACATCACCTCGATTAAGTTTTATAGCAGGTGTCCCAAGAACCTCAGAAACACTTTGATTGATCAACATATCCTGGACATCAGACGTATAGTAATCAACACTAAATCTAATACGGTTACTTACAAAACCTAAATCAACACCATAGTTGGTCTCTTTATTGGTCTGCCATGTTAAATCTGGGTTTGCTATATCCTCAGGAATTAAAAATCCTGTCCCGAAAGCGGTCGGTGAGGTACCCAAAATACTTAATGAGTTGTATGAACCTAAGAAAGAAGCAGTTCCTAAAGATCCGGTACTAAACCTAAGTTTAAATAGGCTAAAAGCATCAGCATCTCCGAAAAAAGATTCATTATGAATATTCCAGCCTAAGGATAATGCTGGGAATACTGCGTATTTTTCATTGGCTCCAAATCGTGAGTCCCCATCCCTTCTAATGGATGCCGATAGTAGATAACGATCATCAAACGCATAGGCAATTCTTCCAAAAAAACCATTTCTTGACTGAGTCTCATCTATCTCGTTGGTAATCACGTCTGCAGGATCAAAAAAATCATAATTTAAAGGCAGACCATATGGTACGTTCGATCCATTGTTTACAATTCCCTTATAATAGGTATTTACAAATTCCATTCCCGCCACCGCAGAGATGTCATGTTTCTCAGCAAGTACTTTTGCATAACTCAATGTAGTTGTACTTAAGACGGTAGATTTTTTTATATTGGATATGTCCAATTCAGTTTGATTGGAACGTTGTTGACCATCTGTCAATATTCCGTGATATTCGTAGGTCTGGGTATCTTCCAAATCTGCTCCGAAAACAGTTTTTAAATTTAAACCCTCTATGATTTCATATTGTAAATAAGAACTCACATTCCCAAAATACGTTTTTTTCCATCTTTGTGAATTATCAAATTTAGCCGCAACACCTGCATCTCCTGTTCCTCCAATACCATTTTGATTTCTACCGTATTGCCAATCGTGAGCTACATCACCAGGTTGCAAATCATAGATGCTTGTAGGATCTAGACCGATACCTCTATAATCTTGGTCAAATGATCTACCTATGTTATTTCCTGTAAATCCAGAATCGAATAATGCTTGTCTGTTACGATCCAATTGCTGAACGAAATCTATTGAGGCTTGCGTATGGTAAATAGGACTAATGCTATATGATCTCAAAAGGTCTCTCATTTCCCAAGGAACAATATCTTGTTTACCATAATAACCATTCATACTCAATCCGGCCTTTAACTTTTTACCCAAGTTGGCATCTAGGTTCATACGTCCGTTATATCTTTCATAACCTTGCCCTTTTACTATACCATCAGTTTTCAAATATCCGAGTGAAGCAAAGGCTTTTAAGTTTTCTGACCCTCCGCTCACACTAAAATCATGATTAGTGGTACTACCATTTTTGAAAAGCCAATCTTCTATGCTTACAACATCGGGTGCATTAGCGAATGCATCTAGTCTGTAAGCCAATAAACCTGGGTCGGTTTCGGAAAGATCATAAGCACTAGTTTGTAATTCTTCGGCCCATTCTCCTGCTGTCTTAAGCATTTCTATGTCCTTCACATACTTGCTCGAGGTACTTGCATATGAATTATAATTAAAACTAACTTTTCCTGCTTTTCCTTTTTTGGTGGTTACCAAAATAACACCATTGGCACCTAAAGAACCATAAATAGCAGCTGAAGCAGCATCTTTTAGCACCTCTAAACTTTCAATATCGTTGGGATTAACGGTTGCCAAATTACCTGAAATTGGATAACCATCCACAACAATTAACGGCCCAGAGTCACCCGAAACAGATGAAGCTGCCCTAATTTGGATCTTAGGATCCGCACCAGGTTCTCCACTTTGATTTTGAATCCGTACCCCGGATAACTTACCTGCAAGAGCATCATCAACACGGGCTACTTGAACAGCAGCAACTTCATCTCCGCCTACTTTCGCGACCGCTCCGGTAAGATGCGATTTTTTTATAGTACCATATCCAACTACTACTACCTCATCAAGTTGACTTGCATCTTCTTGTAGGGTGATATTCAATTGTTCTTGATTTGTAATGGGGATTGATTGGGAAACAAATCCCAAGGACGAAAACTGCAGTACGTCCCCGTTTTTTACCGTAATTTGATAATTTCCATCAAAGTCGGTTGCTGTACCGGTAGTAGTATTGGCAATAATTACATTCACTCCAGGTACTGGGACCTTGGCAGCATCCGTTACCGTTCCAGACAGCATACGTCCATCCTGGGCAAACAGTGCAATGTTGAATAACAATACTACTGTTAGAATTAAATTAGTTTTGAATTTCATTAGTGATTTAATTAAGTTAGTAACAATTGATTAATAATGGCTTATATGCCATTGGTTCCTATAATGTGATATTGTTCACATTTAATCCTTCAACTTACTTAAACATTTAGCTGCACTAATATTTAATGAAATTGCTTATTTTTGCAGTAAATATGTTTATAGTAATATTTGCATGTTTGGTATTACTTCCCTTCAGAATGAAGTAATCTTTTTACAAAAGGATGGGTGTGCGCCCGTCCTTTTTTTTTGGTCAAATCCTATGGTTTATTTTCGAGTATTTTTCTGTTAACATGGTTCTTAAAGTTTTTAGTTTCTTTTGGTAAACCAAAGTGGTTAACCAGTTTGGTTTACCAAATATATGTTATTTAATTGTTAATTAAAAATTTAATTGCAATTTTTGTTTGTTAAAATTTTGGAGGTGATAATTTAGGGGTATAGAAATTATCAATTTCGCATTAAAGCTATTTTACGAAAAGGCAAGTCCACCATTAATATCGATGTTTGCACCTGTAATAAATGATGTTTCGGATGAAGCCAGACAGGCTACTGCATTTGCAATTTCCTCTGCCGAGCCTTCCCTGCGAAGTGGGGTCATTCCCGCTACTTTCTCCCGTACCTCATCTGTAGTGAAGGTATCGTGAAAGGTGGTGGCGATCATTCCGGGACAAAGGGCATTTACCCGAATATTTTTTGGGCCTACCTCCTTGGCCAGACCTCGTGTAAAGGTCATTATAGCTCCTTTTGAAGTTGCATAGGCTATAGATCCTCCGCCCCCACCGTCCCGACCGGCTTGGGAGGCTATATTTACTATAGAGGCCCCAGATTTCATATGGGGCAGTACTGCTTGTGTTACAAGAAAGGTAGAATTAAGATTCAATTTTATCACCTTGTCAAAAAAGGCTTCGTCCATCTCGGCTATTGTCTTCCTGGCCACTAGGCCACCGGCGTTGTTTACCAAGACGTCTATTGTTTCTCCATAGTTGCTAATGGTTTCCTTTATAAGTTTGTCTACTTCAGATTTCTTGGTCACATCCGCCTTGACAATTATTGCTTCGCCACCGGCCGATTCAATTGCGTTAAGAGTTTCTTGGGCATTTGCCTCGTTGCTATAGTAATTTACTACAACCTTGGCGCCTTCCTTGGCCAATTTTATGGAAATGGCCTTTCCAATATCCCTAGTGCCACCAGTAACAATGGCTATTTTTCCTTTTAAATTCATATGTGTTGTTTATGACATAAAGTCTTCCCGAATGGGGCGGTTTTTTAATTATGACTTCTTATCTCCAAAATAAGAAACCGCTCCACCGCTTAAGAAATCTTCCCTTACAGGACTAAATGTGTCAATTAGTATCCCTTCTTCCAAACAAACTGCACTGTGCAATAGATTAGGTTCAATATAAACTCCATCTCCTGCTTCTACAATTTTCTTTTCTCCATTAATTTCAAATTCAAATTTGCCTGAAGCACAATAGGTAGCTTGGGTATGAAAATGTTTATGTGGGGAACCTAATGCTCCTTTTTCAAACTTCACTTTTACCATCATGATTTGGTTATCGTACCCCAAAAACTGTCTTGATACTCCTCCTCCAAGTTCTTCCCATTCCATTTCTTTTGTGGTGATGTACTTTTCACTAAATCGTTTCATTTTTTTTTGATTTTAATTAGTCTTTACTCTTTTTTAATTACGATCAACTCTTTTATACGGATCAAGTCGATTTACTTTGGGGGTGTACCCTGACCTACGGTTGCTTCCCTAAACCATACTTCCGTATAACATCCGTTTTCGTATTGTTTGGCGATATCACCTCCGTAGGTTTCCGCACCTGAAAACCAAACCATGTTGGTTTCTGGACTTTTTCCATTGGTCTGGTTATAAGCGCCTTGTTTAAAATAATTCAATTCTCCACTATAGGCAGTGGCACGTTCAATGGCGTCTTGCCCTATGGGGGCGAATAATTGCTTCATCTGTTCAGGGAAGTCCGACTTTTTAACATATTCTGATGATATCAGATTTTTGGTAAATGTTTTGGTTTCGTGATTTTCACTTTTGAAGGTTAGATACATGATTCCCTTATAAACATTTACTTCATAACTAAATTCTTCACCTAATTCAATGCCATTTTTAGGTTCAGCAGGAAAGTCGTTTATACCTTTCCCAATGACGGACATATCGTTCCCCCATACGGCATAGGAATGTTCCCACCGGCCTGAATTATCATCCCCTACTGGATTGATTTCATAATTCCAAAAAACGGAACCCTTGGTGTGACCAGGAAATTTCTTGTAGAATATTTTAAGAGGTTCATTTTCATGTCCTTCACCACTGTGAATTTGCCCCACAACAGTGGAATAGGATGCAGCTACTCTGGCATCGCCAGAAATGGAGACCTGCATTACCTTGCAGGTGCCTGTTAGTTTGCCACCTTCTTCAGGGAGCCATTCTCTTTTTTCGTGTAGTTCGGTTCTTGTATTACTGGAGTTTTTTGAAGTGACACCAGAATTTGGAGTTTTGTAGACTACCCAACGCCTTGTACCGTCTATTACACTGTAGAAGAAATCTTTGTGTTCGAACTGCGTGATATCTTCCACCTCCTTACCGTCACCCAGCAATATTTTAAATTTATCCATAAATGGAATCACCTCATTGGGATAGACCGTTTTAGTACTTAGGCCATCATTTGCTTCGAAATAACCTGTATTAGAAATGGCGTCATCGCTGATTGTGATATCTGCGGATTTAAACCAAACCTCGGCGTAATTGCCATCTGCATATTGTTTTTGTATATCACCACCATGGGTTTCGGCCCCAGAACACCAGACTTTATTAACCTTAGGGTCTTTTCCGTTCGTTTGGTTGTATGTGCCCAATTTAAAAAAGAGACCCTCACCGGTATACGCTTCTTTGCGCTCGAGGCCATCCTGCCCAATGGGTACAAATAATTTCTTGGTTTGCTCTGGCATGTCCGAAAGATTTGCATATTCAGAGGAAATAAGATTTTTAGTAAATTTTTTGGTCTCATGGCCTTCACTCGTGAATGTTAGATGCATCATACCTTCCTTAATAACTACTTCATAAGTGAATTCTTCACCTAAGGCAATTCCGTCAACTGGTTCAGGTGGATAGGTGTTTTCATCAGTACCGACAACAGAAAAGTCATAGCCCCATATAGGATAGGAATAATCCCATCTTTTGGAATTATCATCACCTGCAGTATTTATTTCGTAATGCCAAAAGACAGAGCCTTTTTCATGCCCAGGAAATTTTTTATAGAAGATTTTAAGTGGTTCGTTTTCATGCCCATCTGCACTGTGAATCTGACCAACTACTACTGAATACGTTGAAGCAACGCGGGCATCGCCGGTAGTTGACACGTTCATTACCTTTAGGGTCGCTTTCATAGTAGCTTCTGTCATTGGTGTCCACTTCTTTAATTGGGCCAATTCGGTTCTTGTATTGTTCGAGGTACCATGGGTATTTCCTGCATTTGGAGTTTTGAATACTACCCAATCGCCATGATCATCACTCGCAGTATAAAAGTAATTCTTGTTCTCATAGTCAAGAGCTTGGCCTACATTAGAGCCATCACCTAGGATCAAATTCCAATGTTGAAAAAATGGTATAATGTCGTTTGGACTACGACCTATAGCTGCGTTTTCAGAATTGTCTGTAGATTCTTGTTTTTTGTTTTCTTTACAGCCAATAAATAGCAAAATGGTACTCATCATGAATAAATAATGTACCGAAACCGAATTGAATATTTTAAAGTTCATATGATATGGATTATGTTTTCTATAAAAACCGTAAAAAGTCATTTTTTTAACGGCTAGGATAATTTCTTCAACAATCTAAAAGAAACCTTCTATCAGATGGTTTTACCTGCACTTCTACGATAATGAAAGCCATTAAAAAACAGAGCGAAAGTGATTTTGTAAAAATTGGTTTACCAGATTGGTTTACCAAAAATACGCAAATTTGTGGAACCACCAAATATTTAACATTAAATCGATCTGTTTTATCTTTAATTAATAATATTCTATCTGTGAAATTGCTAATTCAGTAAATGTGAATTTTGCTCAAATAGAGTATTGTATAGGGGGTAGTCAAAAAAGAATTTGGGATTAAGGTTCTTTATTCCAAAAGACCGCTAAATAATAGACCTTATAAGAGCTAATCAAATTAGAAGCAATGGTATTACATCGCTTGGATAAATTGTGACTTTTATGTCTTCATTATTTGACTTCTTAGCGGTATTAAGACAGCTATTTAATGCTGCTATATGAGCTGGTACGAATAATTTTGCAATTATGGCGGCCATTTTAATAGGTTTTAATTTTTGTTTATTTCTTTTTAATTAGAAACATTAGATGTAGTCCTTGCAAAGTGGCTTAATGACAGGGGGATTGGTTTAGTACAGTAATTTCATTTCTAAATTCTCTTCAACACGGATTTCCCCTGAATTGCTTATCTCATTGTCCGAATGGGTATTGTTTTTCGCTCCCCAAAGTAAGGCTACCAGTTTTACCGGATTGTTTTTAAAGGTGTTTTTGGAAATATCGACATTTACAATGCCATGGGAGTTGATCAGAATACCGTTTTTTTCTTGAGCACCACAATTGGTAAAGGTGCTGTTGGTGACCAACAGATTCCCACCAATGGTAGATTCGTCATAACCTCCGCGATAGTAATCTATGACATTGTTTTTTACATTGGAGAACCGGCAATTATCTACAGTTAGGTATTCAGTGTTATAATCTCCTAGATCATTAGTTTCTTCAGATAGTTCCAAACCATTTTCGCAATTTGATATTGAAGTATTTTCAAAGGTGATACGTTCTGCAAAGGACTCCTTATAGACCTTTAAGACATAATTAAAATCACTGATATCACAATCGGCAACCGTTAAACCAAAATGTGTAAACATATTTTCTTTTAAACTGGCGAATACATATTGGTAATTATTTCCTTTTAGGGTTACATTTTTTAGGTTTAAAAATCCTTTAGGTTGAAGTTGGAATAGTGGTGAATTTTCTGCTCCCGAATAATTTAGGATCACTTTCGACTTATCCAAAGATTTAATGGTCAACTCTTTATTGATAACCAAGGATTGTGGGATGTCATAATTTCCTGCTTCCAATGAAATGATGTCCCCATTTTCGGCCTCATTGATTTTAGTTTGTAGATTTTCTGCTTTGCCTACAGCTACAGTTTTAGGCTCTGGAGCTTCATCTTCAACTGAATACCAGCTTGGGCCATATTTGGATCTTTCCAAAATTTTTGGGTCTTTAAAATCCGTAGAGACAAAGGCTCCAATGGAGTTGTTTTTAGCTCTGGAACTGCCGACCAAATCTTTGGATATTTTTTCAAATTCGAACCCTTTGTAAGGTTCGATAGCTATTTTGGAAGAAGGGATAGCAATATTTTCCGCAATTTCTTTAATGTCAAAAATTACAGCCTCCAAGCCGTCATAGGGTTTAAAATCCACCCCTTGATTATGGATTGCGTTGCTTTTAAAGGTCACTCCATCGGCCTTATCGTGTTCCACAATCGGTGACGTATCACCTTTTTCATTATAAATTACATTGTTTGCTATAATGGTCCTTATGGGTCTGGCAGAGCGAATCTCAGAGGAAGGCAGAACATCTTCCTGACTTAAATTTTGACCAACTCCGAATTGCCAAGGGGAATCGCAATTGATGTAGGTATTATAAGCGACCACTACATCGGTAACCTGATTGTATCTATTTTGGGGGGATTTTGGAATTCCGTTCATTACGGCCAGGGCACTTCTAAAATTCTTTCCTTTTATATTATAGAAGTAATTGTTGGTTACCCAATGCCCTGTGTTGATGATTCTGATACCTCCTATGTTTTCGTTTTTACCATCGCCAATAAAGTAATTGCCATCAATAGTGCAGTAATTGCCATGTCTTGTTACCAAAGAACCTTCGCTTTTATAAAAGACATTATTTCTGAACTCATTGAAGTTGGTTTTGCTGGAAATAATTTCTACTTCACCGTTGCACTCTTCAAATAAGTTATTGGCAACCATTGTATAACTTGGGGACATAGAAGAAAAACTGTTGCCAATTTGAATGGTCTCGCCACTGGCACCACCTTTGGGAGGTCTTGGTCCAAAATGGTTGTATACGATTTGATGGTAATTGTTTATACTCTCATTGCCTTCCAAGTCCACCCTAATGGTGGGTCCGCGATTAGTTTTTCCCGCAATGTAATTATTGCTTAAGGTATTGTGTCTTCCCCAGAATTGAACCCAGAGATCCGTATCATCACGATGCATCTTATTAAAATCCTCAATAACACAATTGGTAAGGGTGCAGTGATTTGCTATCGTATTCGCATCTATTCTAAATTCCAATACTGCTTCACTTGGCGAATAACCATTTCTAAAGTGCAGGCCATCCACCACTAAGTACTTCCCTCCAAATTTTAAATCGGATACGCCTTCAATAAAAACTTTTCCAGGTGTTTCAGCTTTAATGGTGATTGGCTTGTCTTCTGTGCCTTCGCCTATAAATTTAATGCGGACATCTTTCCATATACCATTGGCCAACACAATGTTATCGCCAGCCTGCACATTTTTTATGGCTTCTTCCAATTCTTCAGGAGTGCTAACCGTTTTAGTGTTAAGATTGGTCTTATCCCCACAAGCGCCGATAATAAACAAAAAGCACAGCAACGTTACTAGTCTAGTCATAGTTAATGAATTTAAGGTAGCACTTATAAATAATAATTGGTTAACCAGATTGGTTAACCAAAAATACGTATATTTGTTGAACTAACAAATTTTTAACATAAAAACTATCATTGCTTAATAAATCATAGCTATAAAATGAAAAATAATAATTTACATTGTTCAAGAAGGGAATTTGCCCTGTTGTCTGCAATGGGTCTGGCGGCAACACCACTCCTTGGGTTCGATCATATATTAATGGAACAAGCTGCTCCGGTAAAGGCTGATTTATCCGTAAACCTATTTTCCAAACACTTGCAGTTCCTGAATTATAATGATATGTCGGAAGCAGCAGCAGAAATAGGTTTTGACGGATTGGATTTAACGGTAAGGCCGGAGGGGCACGTATTTCCAGATCGCGTATCCGAGGATTTACCTAAGGCGGTCGAGGCCATGAAAAAATATGGTCTAAACCCTAGACTGATGACCACCAACGTTATTGATGTCAATAACAAGGAACATAGATCCGTGTTGGAAACAGCCAGCAAAAGTGGGTTTTCCCATTATCGTACTGCTTGGCTAAGCTATCCTGAGAACAGGGAGATTTCTGAAAGTCAGACTATCTATGGTCAACAATTGAAGAATTTGGAAGTTCTAAATAAACAGCTGGGTCTTATCGGCTGTTATCAAAATCATGCAGGCAATCACGTAGGGGCGCCCATTTGGGATTTACCGCCTATTCTTCAGGCTACCAAAAATGCAAATATTGGTTGCCAATATGATATAAGACACGCCGTTGTGGAAGGGGGCAGCTGTTGGGAACTCGGGTTGCGACTTATTAGACCTTTTATTAAAACCATAGTCATTAAAGATTTTAAATGGGGAACCGTCAATGGACAATGGAAGCCCATCAATACTCCGTTGGGGGAGGGGATGGTAGATTTTGAGCGCTACTTTTCATTGCTCAAAAAATATAAAATAAACGTGCCCGTATCCCTGCACCTGGAGTACGGGCTGGGTGGTGCTGAACACGGCGCGACTGAAATCACCATAGATAAAAAAGAAGTCTTTGCACAAATGAAAAAGGATTTGACCTTCCTTCAGGAAGCTTGGCAAAGAGCGGAATAAATAGGGATAACCAGAGCATAACAATATGGAATACACAAAAAATTCTACAAAAGAGAAATTAAGAAAAGTCAGTACCGCCACCATTGCTACCTGTCTTTTTAAAAAAGGATTGAAAAAACAATTTATTCAGGACATTAAACCCTTAAAACTGGGCAAGCCCACTATGGTAGGGGAGGCCTATACCTTGCGTTATATACCGGCTCGTGAAGATTTGAATAGTATAGAAGTGTTCAAGGATCCTAAACATTTACAAAGGGTAGCGGTCGAGGAGTGTCCAAAAGGCGCTATTTTGGTTATTGATAGTAGAAAGGATGCCCGAGCTGCTTCGGCAGGTTCCATATTGGTCACGCGATTAATGGTAAGAGGGGTGTCGGGAATTGTAACCGATGGAGGTTTTCGGGATTCTGCTGAAATTGCCGAGTTGAATATTCCTTCATATCACAATAGACCCTCGGCACCTACCAATCTGACCCTGCACCAGGCCATTGCCATTAACGAACCAATTGGATGTGGTGATGTGGCTGTTTTTCCAGGAGATATTTTGGTAGGGGACGATGATGGGGTTATGGTAATCCCGGCCGGAATTGCCGATGAGGTGGCCGACGAATGTTTGCAAATGACCTTATTCGAGGAATTTGTCATGGAAAATGTACAAAATGGGCGATCAATTATTGGGTTATATCCACTGGTTGATGAAAAAATCAAGAAGGAATATGAGGGTTGGAGGGCTAATAAAAATTAGAATAGCTTTCAAAGTTTTTATGTTTAGCACAGGAAGGCAGGGGTTGGACTTTTCTTTTTTTTTATAACACATATTTTTTTAATTTAGGAAGTTCACTTGGCAGAAGATTTATTACAGGCAATTTACCGTAGATAATTTCTGATTTAAGTGGCAAAGTGTGGGGCATCGATTTTGACAAACCAACATTTAATACATGGCGATATTCATCAAATTCAAACCCTTAAGAATGAAGAAAGTCCTATCACTTTTAATCTTTTTTGTCACTTTTAATGGCATTTCGCAGACCCTGCCAAAAAGTATCAAAGTATCCAAGATATACTCCGATGATAATTACAATGCCTTTACATCTTTAATTAGATTTAATGGAGACTTTTATTGTGCATTTCGCTCAGGGGAAAGGCATGTTTATGGAAAGGATGGCGTAATAAAAATTATTACCTCCGAGGATGGAAAAGAATGGAAGAAAGTGGATGAAATTTCTTTAAAAGGGTTTGATTTGCGCGACCCCAAGCTGTCCATTACTCCAAAAGGGCAAATAATGCTTACCATGGGAGGGTCTATTTATGATGGCAAGACCTTGTTGGGTGGAATACCTCATGTAGCATTCTCCAACCCTGAAGGGACCAAGTTCAACCCGCCACAACCTATTAAATATGATGCCGATATAAAATCGAAATTCGATTGGCTCTGGAGCTTAACTTGGCATGAGGGTACGGGCTATGGAGGCATGTATTCCAGAAAAGAAAATGAAGAAGGTGAAAATGAGACGACCATAAAATTGGTAAAAACCACCAATGGAGTGGATTATCAAAGGGTTGCCGATTTGGGAATTGAAGGAAATCCCAATGAATCCACAATTCGCTTTTTGCCCAATGGTGACATGTTAATGCTTATAAGACGTGAAAAGGGAAACAAAAGGGCTTATTTGGGACAAAGTAGTCCTCCTTTTACCGACTGGAATTTTATCGAGTCGCCCTACTTTATAGGAGGTCCAGACTTTGTGCCGATAGGCGATAATCATTTTATTGGTGGGGGAAGGATTAATAGTGAGTATACTGGACTGGTTTCCTTTGGTGAAAATGGAGATTTTAAAGAGGTATTGAAATTGCCATCTAATTCCGATAGCAGCTATCCAGGTTTTGTTTTTGAAAATAATACCCTATACATGAGCTACTATTCTTCCCACGAGACTGAAAAAACCTCCATTTATTTTGCCGAAATACCCTTGGTTGAACTTAAATGAATACCAATGCGTAAGTTTACCCTCTAAAATCCAATAATGAGTATAAAATTTATTTTTAGTCCAATACTTCTCTGGGTGTTGCTGGGAATCGCCTTCTCTTGTAAGAGCATTAAAACAACCAACAAAATATTGGTTTCCAAAGAACCTGAAACCGTTTTGAGCCTACAGCCTTCGGTAAGCAACCCCCGTAACAGTGAGGGGGATTTTATAAGGTTGAAAAATGGAAATCTGTTATTTGTATATACCCATTATACCGAAGGCTCTGGGTCCGACCATGACCCAGCACATTTGGCAAGCAGATATTCCGATGACAATGGAATTACATGGAGTAAACAGGATAAGGTGTTGCTGCCTAATGAAGGAGGAATGAATGTGATGTCCATTTCCCTATTGCGACTTCAAAATGGTTCCATAGCCTTATTTTACTTGAGGAAGAATAGTACAGAGGATTGTATTCCCATGATGAGAATATCCACGGATGAGACACAGAGTTGGAGTTCGCCAATTCCCTGTATCACTGACAAGAAAGGGTATTTTGTTTTGAATAACGATAGGGTTATTCAGCTGGAAGATGGGCGATTGCTGTTTGCAGTGGCAGAACACCCCACTACCGAAAAAGGTTTCAGTGCCCAAGGCAATTTATTTTCTTATTACTCCGATGATAATGGCAAAACCTGGACTTCCAGCGAAATGGTGCCCAATAATACAGAAACTATCACCCAGGAACCAGGTCTTATAGAAATGAATGATGGCCGGATCATGATGTATATTCGGGCCAGCGGTGGGGTACAGCAGCTGTCATTTTCAAAAGATCGCGGGGCTACATGGAGTGCTATTGAGCCTAGTTCTATTTATTCCCCCCTTTCGCCGGCTACTATAGAAAAAGTCCCTGGAACCAAGGATTGGGTTATGGTGTGGAACAATAACGATGGTTCCGATCCAGTAATTAAAGGTAAAAGAACCCCTTTTACGATTGCAATTTCCAAGGACGAGGGAAAAACATGGGGCAATATTAAAAATATTGCAACAGACCCTGAAGGCTGGTATTGTTATACCGCCTTGTATTTTATAGATTCGCAAAATCTTATTTTAGGGCATTGCGCCGGCAACAGTATCCAAAGAACAGGGTTGGCGGTAACCAATTTAACCACCCTGAATTGGGATTGGATAATTAAATCTGAGGATAAAGAATAACATTTTTCGTCTTTAGGCAGGTATTTAATATGGATTTATTGGAAATTGGGTAATTTGTATTCCAATTTCGTCTGTTTTATAAAATAATCAACAAAATCTGAAACTAACACTTATGAACTTAAAGTATAGGTATTGTATTTTTCTCATAATGATTTTGGGGCTAACTTCTAGTGGCTATACCCAGAAGAATCAACGTCCCAATGTAATCTTGGTGATTACGGATGATCAAGGGTACGGGGATTTGGGGTTTACTGGAAACCCCCATGTACAAACACCGGTCATTGATGCCTTGGCACGTGAAAGTGTTAGGTTCAACAATTTTTACGTTTCCCCAGTTTGTGCTCCTACCAGATCCAGTTTAATGACAGGTCGATATTCCTTGCGTACAGGTATGCGTGATACATACAATGGGGGAGCCATTATGGCTTCCAATGAGGTTACCATAGCCGAGATGTTGAAGCAGGCCGATTATACGACCGGGGCTTTTGGGAAATGGCATTTAGGGGATAATTATCCAAGTAGGCCCAGCGACCAGGGTTTTGACGAATCAGTTATTCACCTTTCTGGAGGCATGGGGCAGGTAGGTGATATTACTACTTATTTTAAGGGGGATAGAAGTTATTTTGACCCTGTACTTTGGCACAATAATCAACAGGAATCTTTTGATGGCTATTGCTCCGATATTTTTACCGACCAGGCCATCAATTTTATTGATAAAAATAAAGAATCCCCTTTTTTCTGCTATTTGGCTTTTAATGCTCCACATACCCCCTTGCAGGTGCCTGATTCCTATTATCAAAAGTACAAGGATATAGATCCTTCTACCGGGTTTGGTAAGGAGGGAAAGCCTTTTTCAAAAATGAGCGAAAAGGATAAGGAAGATGCCAGAAAGGTTTATGCCATGGTAAACAATATTGATGACAACCTCGGCAAACTCTTCAAAAAATTGGATGCCTTGGGACTATCGGAAAACACCCTAATAATTTTTATGACCGATAATGGTCCCCAGCAGACCAGATATGTGAGTGGTATGAGGGGGCTAAAGGGAGATGTATACAATGGGGGTGTCCGAGTGCCATTTTATTTGAAGTATCCAGCACTTTCCAAGGGTAACAAAGATGTAGAAACCATGACGGCACATTTGGATGTACTGCCTACACTATCGGCAATTTGCGATGTGGAAATGCCCAAGGATAGGATAATAGATGGTAAAAGTCTTGTTCCATTAATACATGGCCAGCCAGTGGAGTGGGCGGATCGGTCCTTGTTTTTTTATTGGTCGCGTCGCTACCCTGAGCTATACAACAATATGGCCATTCAAAAAGCGGGATATAAATTGGTGGGAAAAACTGACTATAATGCCGCTATTGAAGATTTCGAATTGTTCCAGCTTACCAAGGATCCCTATGAGCAGTACAATGTGATAAAGGAAAACAAGGCATTGGCCATGGACCTTAAATATGAATTGGATAAAATATACGGGGAGTTGATCTTTTCTGAAAATCTTGTAAACCCTCCAAAAATTTTGGTGGGTACCCCGTATGAGAATCCGGTAATTTTGAATAGGAATGATGCTGGAGGGGAACGTGGTATATGGAATCAAGAGGAAATTTATGGTCATTGGGATACTGATATTGAAGAAGGTTATTATGATATTACCTTTAAGTTTGTTAAGCCGGTAGTCGCCAATGGGAAAATGGTTTTGGAGGCCAATACCCTGGTAAGGCAAATGGAAAATAAAAAGGGGAATACCGATATTATAAAAATGGAGAAAGTTTATTTTCCAAAAATGACGGGCAAACTTTTGCCATTTTATGCCGTAGGCAACAAAAATATCTTTCCTTTTTGGATGGAAATGGAAAGAGTGGATTAGGTTCTAATGTATTTGTTTCTTGTTCATTTTCAAGGAAATGGATGAATTTTTTAGATTCATATTTTTTCCAAAGTGGTACATTAATTAATTGTTGTACGAGACCTTTATTGGCGTACATTCGCGCAAAATATTTATGTCCATGGAAAGTAGGGTAAAAGCAGTTGAGGCATTATTCGCCGGTTTGGATCTTGAAATTGCTACTTTTCAATCCCAAACGGGTCTGGGCTGTAAAGCAGGATGCGGTAAATGTTGCACCCATCCGGATATAGACGCTTCCCCTTTGGAATTTCTGCCATGGGCTTTCCATCTCTTTTTGAATGGGAAGGCAGAAACAACTTTGGAGGAATTAAAAATAAGTGAAAGTTCTATTTGCCCTTTATACCGACCATTGTCCGTTTTGGATAGTAATAGCGGGAGATGTGGTGATTATAAGTATCGTGGACTAATATGTCGCTTGTTTGGCTATGGCGCCAGTAGGGACAAGATGGGAGAACTCCGTTTGGCTACCTGCAAGATTATAAAGGAAAGCCAAGCCGATCTATATGAGAATTCCAAGGTAGCGATGAAAAACGGACTTTATGTGCCCATTTTTACTGACTATTATATGAACCTTAATCAGATAGATTTTAGGATGGGTAATATTATACTTCCTATCAACAAGGCCATGAAGGCTGCGATAGAAGAAGTGCTTCAATATTATGCATACCGTCCCTTTCCTGAAGGGCACAAGGTTACAGCTTAATATCCTCCAAAAATTTACCCCAAAACTTGGTTTTTACTTGTTTTGATCAGATTTCTTTTACTGATTAAGTTCATTTTGAATGCTCTGGCGGACGTCGAAATGTTATCATTATTCCTTCCTTTGCTTTATGGGATTGTCCGTTCCGTTCAGGCCGGCTTGCCCTGAGGTAATTGACTCTAAAATCTTGTAAAACCACTTTAATTCATTTTGGGTATGGTGTTTTTTGACTAGTTTTGAAATGAGGTCTGTCGAGATATTTATTTGGTGGGAGGTAAATTTTATTTTGTCTTAAAAATAACATGACATCTTCAGGCTAAAAAGTAGATCGGACTTAAAGGATAATTATAAAATGATGAGACAATTATTGACTACACTGTTTGTTATTTGTGCCGCACTGAGTGCTTTTGCATCGCGGCTAGATACCTTAAAGGTGCCAAGTAAGTCAATGGGTAAATCCATTGCTAATCTGGTAATTTTGCCGGATAGTTATACCGCACAGAAGCAAGGATACCCGGTGCTTTATCTGTTGCATGGGGCTGGAGGCGACCATACGGATTGGGTTACCAAGGTAGATGCCATAAAAAAGTATGCCGATGCCTATAACATGATTATAGTTTGTCCGGATGGAAGTAAGACCAGTTGGTATTTTGATAGTCCAGTAGATCCGGTCATGCGTTATGAGACCTATGTTGCCAAGGAGTTGGTTCAGGCGGTGGATAAGAAATACAATACTCTGGCCAATAGTAAATCTAGGGCCATTACCGGCTTGAGTATGGGCGGTCATGGGGCATTTTACCTAGCCTTTAAACATCAGGAGGTTTGGGGTGCTGCCGGAAGTATGAGCGGGGGACTGGATATCCGTCCTTTTCCTGAGAATTGGGACCTTTCACAGCGCTTGGGCGATTATGCTGTAAATCCTGACAATTGGGAAGATAACACGGTAATCAATATGGTGCATTTGTTGAAAAAGGACAATCTAAAGCTCATTTTTGATTGTGGGGTGAATGATTTCTTTTATGATGCGAACATGAGAATGCACCAAATATTAATGGAAAGAAATATTCCCCATGATTATATTGAACGCCCAGGAAGCCATAATTGGGATTATTGGGCCAATGCAATTCAGTTCCAACTATTGTTTTTTGATAGTTTTTTTAAATCCTAAGGTTGGGTTGTATTTCTTGTTGACCTAACCCCGGAGTTCTAATTGCATAGAACATTTTGGGAGCTAAACCTTTAAATCTATTTCTTTAAGGTTCTCTATTCTGTTGCGTACCAAGAAGGCATCTATGGTCTCAAAATGTTCTATGACGCGTTTGTCCTTAAATTCGAACACTTTTTGAGACAGGCCTTGTAGAAAATCCCGGTCGTGGGAGACCAATATAAGAGTGCCATCAAAGGCAAGCAGGGCTTCTTTAAGTACATCCTTGGATTTTAGATCCAAATGGTTGGTGGGTTCATCCAGTATCAAAAGATTCACCGGTTCTAAAAGTAATTTCACCATTGCAAGACGGGTTTTCTCCCCTCCCGAAAGTACACTTACCTTTTTTTCCAAGTCATCTCCGCTAAACATGAACCTGCCGAGAATATTTTTGATCTGGGTCCGTACGTCCCCTTCAGCTACTTCATCCACTGTCTGGAAGATGGTGAGTTCAGGGTCTAGCAAGGAGGCTTGGTTTTGTGCAAAATAACCCACTTTTACATTATGCCCCAAGCTGCATTTGCCATCTACTTCAATTTCGCCCAAAATGGCCTTGATCATAGTAGATTTCCCTTCGCCGTTCCTCCCTACAAAAGAAACCTTTTCGCCTCGTGAAATCGAGAGATTGGCATCTTTGAAAACCACATGGTCCCCATAACTTTTGGATAGCCCTTCGGCAGTAACCGGATAGTCCCCAGAGCGAATGGAGGGAGGAAACCTCAGTTTTAGGGCTGAGGTATCTATTTCGTCAATTTCAATAATCTGCAGTTTTTCCAACATCCGTTCTCTCGAAGTTACCTGGTTGGTTTTGGAATAGGTGCCCTTAAATCGGTCAATAAAGGCCTGGTTGTCCGCAATAAACTTTTGTTGTTCCTGATAAGCTTTTATTTGGTGACTTCGTCTGTCTTCCCTCAATTGAAGGTAATGGGTGTAGTTGGCCTTGTAGTCATAGATCCTGCCCATGGTCACTTCTATGGTTCTGTTGGTAATATTATCTATAAAGGTTTTGTCGTGGGAGATTACCACAACCGCCTTGGCCTTGTTCAACAGGAAATCCTCCAGCCAAATTACGGATTCGATATCTACGTGGTTGGTGGGCTCATCCAAAAGGATCAGGTCCGGCTTTTGCAATAATATCTTGGCAAGTTCTATTCTCATTCTCCATCCCCCGCTGAATTCACTGGTAAGGCGATGAAAATCTTCGCGTTTAAACCCTAATCCCCTCAATGCCTTTTCTACCTCTGCCTCGTAATTTATTTCTTCAAGAGCATAGAACTTTTCGCCTAGGTCCGATACTTTTTCAATGATATTCATATAAGCGTCCGATTCATAATCGGTACGGGTTTCCAATTCTTTATTAAGGCGTTCAATTTCATCGCGCATACTAAAGATTTCCTTAAAGGCTTTGGAAGCTTCCTCGAAAACGGTACAACTGTCATCGGTCAGTAAATGCTGGGGCAAATAGGCAATTACAGCGTCCTTGGGATAACGAATATGACCACGGGTTGCTTTTTGCTCTCCCGCAATTATCTTCATCATAGTAGATTTACCGGCCCCGTTTTTACCCATTAGGGCAATTTTATCATTTTCGTTGATAACGAAGGAAACGTCACTAAACAAGGTATCTCCACTAAACTCAACTGCTATTGCATCTACAGAAATCATATTTCAATTTTAAGTTTGCAAAACTATAAAAAAGCATGATACACTAACTATTTAATTGCTAGGTTGTGAATTTTAGTCTCGCCCCAAAATATAAGATAGTTTCTTAAATTTAAATTTAGTGCGGGTAAACGAGCTATATCTTAATCATGATTAGGAATGATTCATATACTTGTTGTTGCCCGGTTGAACGGAGATAAAAGGAGTAAGGTCGAATAAAATTAGCTTTTATACTATGTTAAAATTCAATTGTTTACATTTATTTTCATTAAAACAAATAAGATGGATGATAAATTAGTAATAAATTTTACGCCTACTGGAATGATACCGACCAAAAGTATGACTCCATATGTTCCGGTGAGCGTTTCTGAAATCGTTGAGGATGTACATAAGGCTTGCGAATTGGGAATAACCATGGTGCATTTACACGCTAGGGACCCTATTTCAGGAGAGCCGACTCATGAAAAGGAGATTTATGGTGAAATTATCGAGGGCATTAGAAAGCATGCCCCTTACCTTGTTATCTGTGTATCCCTTAGTGGAAGAAATGTAAAAAAACTAGAATTAAGGGCAGATCCGTTGATGTTGGAAGGGCCATTAAAACCCGATTTTGGTAGCTTAACCCTAAGCTCTTTAAATTTTAACCAAACGGCAAGTATAAATTCCCCCTCAATGGTACAAGATTTGGCTGCACTTATGAAAGAAAAAGGCATTGTTCCGGAATTGGAAGTATTTGATATTGGAATGATCAACTATTCCAAGTATTTAGAAAGGAAGGGGCTTATTAAATCACCATACTACTTTAATCTGCTATTGGGAAATATTGCTTGCGCTCAAGCCGATATTCTACATACAGGTGTTATGATTCGTGATATTCCTGAAGATTCAATTTATAGCTTGGCAGGAATTGGAAATCAACAGTTGAAGATGAACTCATTGGCTATTGCTATTGGTGCTGGGGTAAGGGTAGGATTGGAGGATAATATTTGGTTTGATACCTCAAGGACGAAACTAGCTACCAATATAGGTTTACTAGAAAGAATTCATACTATAGCTAAGGCTAATGATCGAGAAATTATGACGCCGCAAGAATTTAGGTTGAAAATGAAACTGGAGCCTGGAAATGGAAAATATGGAAGAAAAGCATCCTAATTCAATAGAGATATCTTTAAAGGAGAGTAAAAAGATATCAACAGTCAAAAGATTTTTGAACATTATTAAAAATGGAATGTTCCTATTTGGCTTGAAAAATCGTTTGGCAAAAATTGGGATTAACATTAAACCCTATTACTGGGTAAAAGAAGAGGTGGAAAAAAGTGAGGAACCAAAAATTAAAGGTAATGTTTCAGAATTCACTTTTAGGGAGTTAAGTCTGGATGAAATGAAATTGATTAGTAAAGGCATAGACAATCTTAGTATTGAAAATTTGATGGAAGATTATGAGAATTGTCAGCTATGTATGGGGTTGGAACATAAGGGTGAAATTGCAGCTTATATGTTTATCGGCCTGAACGACTTAAATTTTAAAGGCAAAATATTCCACATAAATGGGAATGAGGCATATCTTTATAACATGTGGACCTTTCATTCTTTTAGGGGTAGAAACCTTGCTCCCTATTTGCGTTATAAATGTTATGAACTTTTGAAGGACCAAGGGAGAGATACCAAATATAGCGTCACCGACTATTTTAACAAGTCCTCTATAAAGTTTAAAAATAAACTCAATTCCAAGAACTTGCAACTTTATATATATATTGACTTGTTTGGTAAATGGAAAAGACACTACTTGCTAAAATCTTATACAGATAAATGAAACGTGCTTGTGAAATTCACGGCAGTGGTGCAATTTGCTCATTCGCTTTTAATTTAGAGACATAGATAAGGAACAATAAACGGTTAATCCACTGTTTTGTGGATGTATTCTTTTGTACAGTACATGCTTATAGTGATCTTGTCCGCTTGCGGAGTTTCATGAGTCGATCCTTATAGTAGGCCTTCAATTCGTCCAAAAAGCTTATCGGGTTTTCGTATTCCGTCAATACTTTGTATGTATGCCTGTTTTTGGCCGCTGCCAGTTCCTCCTGCAGTTTTTTTAGCTCCATTTTTAAATACGTAAGTTCGGGACCTTTTGCGGGATTTTGTTTTTCGGGAGTCTTTATCAAGGTGTTGCCACTAAAAATATGTGCATGATAAGCCTTTAGGGCAGCCAAATCCCCAGATCGATATATTTCTATGAGCTGGGTCGTGATCTCCGTGGCCAAGTCCAATTTATCGGTTTGCATAGAAAATTTATCGGGATGTACGTATAGCATGGCCTCTCGGTACAATTGCTTCCTTTGTTGTTGTTCCCTTGAATTCTTTTCTGGAACCGGTTTCGATTGGCCTGTGATTAGGATTCCGGCTTGATCATAGTTCTTTCCGCGCTTTTTTTGCGCCAAGCGTTTAGCCTTTTTTGCCTTTTTCTGTTGCTTATAGAGTAGTGAAAGTTCTTGTTCCTCAATTAATTCATCCTCTATTCTGGTCCGAAGTAGGTTTTCAAAAGCGGATATTTTTTGAATTATTCCATTGATTTCCATTTGCAGGCTATTAATCTCCGCCTGTAGGAGTTGAATTTGGGTCGGGAGTTCACTGGGAAGGTGATTTTTAGTCATGGGTTCCAGGGCAATGATAATCTTATTTAGATGGCAATTTAAACAATAAAAATTGCCCAAACGGAGTTCTTATGGTGATATGCCTCAATTGGAAATATGTAATAAAATTATCATGGGCATTCTTTTAAGTGGGTTTATTTATAAATTTTATTGTCTGTAAAACAATTCTGATTCAAAAAAATAAAGAGATGGGAAATTTTAAAGCTATTGTCAAGACGGGATTTTTAGTATACACCTTGTTATTGGGGTTTTCTTCCTTTGCTTCTGACAATGTAAATCAATTTAATATAGGGGTAAAAAATAGCCCCACACTTTTTGGCGAGGAAAAATTTCTGGGAAATTGGAAATATTCTGCCGAAAATGTGCCTTATGAATATGCTAAGGGGATATTGTTTATTTCTAAAAAGGAAGGCGTACTTGCAGTTGTGGTTGCCTTACGAGGCGGGGAACGCAAGGCACAGGACGTTAAGGTAGAAGATAATACTTTGACATTTGACCTTAATTTGGAGGGCCAAATAGTATCCGTGAGTATAACGGCGGAAGGTGATAAGATAAGTGGAAAGGCAAGTTCTCAGGACGGTATTTTCCAATTAACAGGGGAAAGGCGATTAGATCCTGAATAGGATTTGATTTTTAATCTTTTTAGGGCTCTATGTATTCCCTTAAGACATAAAAAAAACCGAAGTTAAAAACTTCGGTTTTTTTTATGTTACAAATTATTTCCCTTAAAAGGTAATTGGTAAGGAAACTCTGGTGTTTCCCCATCCTAAAACCATATGGGTACCATTGTCTACATCTTTATAAGCAATGGAAAAGGCATCCAATGATTCGGATGCATTGCTTACACTGGCAGGTACACGCACTACATCAGCATTTTCCTGGTAGGAATATGCACCCCATTGATTTAAATTTTTGTTCAGTATTATGGTCCATTCCTTATCACCTGGGATGGTAAATAGGGAATAGGTACCAGCGGCAACTGCTTTACCACCTACGGTAGCAGCCTTGTAAAAAATAATTTCAGCTGCCTCATTGGCTCCAGTTCTCCAAACCTTACCGGCTGGGGCTAGTTCCGAAATTGAACGTCCTTTTAATTGTGGGCGACCATAAGTCACTCGAACCAATTTTTCCGAAACTTTATAATCAGTAGGATAAGAGGCAATGTCCGCTGGACTCTTGTCCAATCCACTGAATTTCTGTGCCAAAGCTTCAGAGCTAAAGGTCAGAGCAATAACCATAAGTGTAATCGTAAATAAATTTTTCATTTTTTTTTAGTTTTAGTGATTGTCAAATTTAAGTAGTATTCCTATTAATTTGAATTAAAAGTCGGTAAATTTTGGACACCTTACAAAATAGATGGTTGGTGTAAGTGAATTCATTTAAATCATAACAATACAACAGTATTTGACCATTATTAGTTATAAATTATAACTAATAATGGGTTTTGTGTTTTATAATATATATATTAACTCGATATTTGCTTAAAAATTGACATAAATAATATTGTATGTGTGGAATTGTATGTGCCTTTGATGTAAAAGAGAGTACCGAGGTTTTAAGGCCTCAATTGCTGGAAATGTCCAAGAAAATTAGACATAGAGGGCCAGATTGGAGTGGGATATTCTCCGATGATAAGGCTATTTTGGCTCATGAACGTTTGGCAATCGTTGATCCGGCATCGGGGAAACAACCTTTGTTCAGTCCGGATAAGAAATTGGTTTTGGCCGCTAACGGTGAAATATATAACCATAGGGAATTGCGTAAGCAATTTGCTGGAACCTATGATTTTCAGACCGAATCTGACTGTGAGGTAATTTTGGCCCTATATCAGAAGAAAGGGGTTGATTTCTTGGATGAAATGAACGGTATTTTTGGTTTTGCCATCTATGATTCGGAAAAGGATGAATATTTTATTGCAAGAGATCATATGGGGATAATTCCACTATATGTAGGTTGGGATATTAATGGTACCTTTTATGTAGCTTCAGAGCTAAAAGCTTTGGAAGGAACCTGTACCAAGATACAGTTGTTTCCTCCAGGTCATTACATGCATAGTAAGGACGGGGAGTTTAAAAGATGGTATTCCCGTGATTGGATGGAATACGATGCAGTAAAGGACAATGAGACTAGTATACAGGCTATCAAAGAGGCTTTGGAAGCCGCTGTACATAGGCAATTAATGTCCGATGTACCCTATGGTGTATTGCTTTCGGGCGGATTGGACTCATCGGTAACTTCTGCCATAGCAAAAAAATATGCACAGAAGAGAATTGAGTCGGATGACACTACGGATGCGTGGTGGCCGCAATTGCATTCATTTTCGGTAGGATTGGAAGGTTCCCCGGATTTGGCAGCAGCACAAAAGGTTGCAAAACATATCGGTACCGTGCACCACGAAATAAAATTCACCATTCAAGAAGGTTTGGATGCCATTAAGGATGTAGTATACAACTTGGAAACTTATGATATTACTACTATTAGAGCGTCCACTCCAATGTACCTAATGGCCAGGGTTATAAAATCCATGGGTATTAAAATGGTTTTGTCGGGCGAAGGAGCGGACGAATTATTTGGGGGTTATTTATACTTTCATAAGGCGCCAAATGCAAAGGAATTCCATGAGGAAACAGTTCGTAAATTGGATAAGCTTCACATGTACGACTGTCTAAGGGCCAATAAATCCTTGGCCGCTTGGGGTATAGAAGGAAGGGTTCCATTTTTGGATAAGGAATTTATGGATGTAGCCATGAGAATCAATCCTAAGGATAAGATGATCAACGGGGAACGCATGGAGAAATGGGTAGTTCGTAAGGCTTTTGAAGATATGTTGCCGGAAAGTGTTGCATGGAGACAAAAAGAACAATTTTCGGATGGAGTTGGTTACAGTTGGATAGATACTCTTAAGGAAATGGTTCAAAAGGAAGTTACGGATGATCAATTGGCAAATGCCAAATACAGATTTCCTTTGCAAACACCTACGTCCAAAGAAGAATTTTATTACCGCTCAATTTTTGAAGAGCATTTTCCATCCGATGCTGCGGCATTATGTGTTCCACAAGAACCTTCGGTGGCATGTAGTACCAGAATTGCTCTGGAATGGGATGAGGCCTTTAAAAACATGAACGATCCGTCCGGTAGGGCTGTGTCAAAGGTACATTCCGATGCTTATGTAAAGTAATGATGCCGGAATAGTGAATAAGAATTCAATAAATCTAGTTTTAGTTTATTAGTGTAAGAGGCATCCTTTAGGGGGTGCCTCTTTTATTTTAAGAGTTTATTTGGGGATTTAAATTTGGGGGTTCCGACCATATCACTGTGGAAATTAGAGCCGAATGTGATAAAGTCATGTAACGGGTTTATTCGGCTTCCCCGAAATAGCCAAGTTCAAGGTTGTTTTTGTCTGGAGTACAGAAAATCGGTGAAGATTTTGCGGTAAAAGACAATTCATCGAATTAATAAATTTAACAATTTAATTCATTTGTATTAGCCTGGTTGTTCCGCTATAACTTCTTGTTGATTTAGTTGATCTGCATGTTTGGAATTGGATAGGTAGAGGTGGGAAGAGCGCTCTTTGCCGGCTTTTATATCGATTGGTATTTTTCCACAATTTTTGTTGATAACTTAGTAACTAATATTGGGCATCAACCCTATATTTCATAGGGTATTGCGTATATTTGTAGGATTGCTAAAATTATAATGAAATAAGTATTTATTTATGAGCGAAGAAGCAAATAAAGACGAGCAAAAAAAGAACAATTATTCTGCAGATAGTATCCAGGCCCTTGAGGGTATGGAGCATGTGCGTATGAGGCCTTCCATGTATATAGGTGACGTAGGGGTACGTGGTTTGCATCATTTGGTTTACGAGGTTGTAGATAACTCCATTGATGAAGCAATGGGAGGTCATTGTGATACGATTGGTGTAATTATAAATGAAGACAATTCTATCACTACCAAGGATAACGGAAGGGGTATACCAGTAGATTTACATAAAAAAGAAGGTATTTCCGCTTTGGAAGTGGTAATGACCAAAATTGGTGCCGGAGGTAAATTTGATAAGGACTCCTATAAGGTTTCTGGTGGTTTGCATGGTGTTGGGGTGTCTGTAGTGAATGCACTATCCAATCATTTAAGGGCCACCGTTTATAGGGATGGAAAAATTTGGGAACAAGAGTACGAAAGAGGAAAGGCACTGTACCCTGTAAAAAGCATTGGTGAATCCGATGATCGTGGTACCGAGGTAACCTTTCACCCAGACGAGACCATCTTTACCCAAACTATAGAATTTAGTTATGAAACCTTGGCGAATAGAATGCGAGAGCTTTCTTTTTTGAATAAGGGAGTGACTATTTCCTTGACCGATAAACGTCAAAAGGATGAGAAAGGAGAATTTCTGTCCGAGACCTTCTATTCGGATGAGGGATTAAAGGAATTTGTCCGCTTTTTGGATGGTAACCGTGAGCAATTGATTCGCAATGTTATCGCCATGGAAGGGGAAAAGAACGATATTCCGGTTGAGGTAGCTATGACCTACAATACTAGCTATACCGAAAATTTACACTCCTATGTAAACAATATCAATACCCATGAAGGTGGTACGCATTTGTCCGGTTTCCGCAGGGGACTTACCACTACCTTGAAAAAATATGCCGACGCCTCCGGGATGCTCGACAAATTAAAATTCGAGATCCAAGGTGACGATTTTAGGGAAGGGCTTACGGCGATTGTATCGGTCAAGGTTGCCGAGCCACAATTCGAAGGTCAGACTAAGACCAAATTAGGTAACAGGGAGGTGTCCGCGGCAGTAAGTCAGGCGGTTTCTGAAATGTTGACCAATTATTTGGAGGAAAATCCGGATGATGCCAAAATAATTGTTCAAAAAGTAATTTTGGCGGCCCAAGCACGTCATGCGGCTACCAAGGCCCGTGAAATGGTCCAGCGTAAAACAGTCATGAGTATAGGTGGATTACCAGGAAAACTATCGGATTGTTCTGAACAGGATCCAACATTGTGCGAAGTGTTCCTAGTTGAGGGAGATTCTGCGGGAGGTACGGCCAAGCAAGGAAGGGATAGGGCCTTTCAGGCTATTCTACCTTTAAGGGGTAAGATCCTTAACGTGGAAAAAGCGATGACCCATAAGGTTTTCGAAAATGAGGAGATCAAGAATATATATACGGCCTTGGGTGTTACCATTGGTACCGAGGACGACAGTAAAGCCTTGAACTTGGATAAGTTGCGCTATCACAAAGTGGTGATTATGTGTGATGCGGATGTGGATGGTAGCCATATCGAGACCTTGATATTGACCTTTTTCTTTAGATATATGCGCGAATTGATCGAGGGAGGACACGTTTATATAGCAACCCCACCACTATATTTGGTGAAGAAGGGAAATAAGAAACGATACGCCTGGAACGATAAGGAAAGGGATGAAATCGCCGAGAGTTTCAATGGTAGTGTTGGGATTCAGCGATATAAAGGTCTTGGAGAGATGAATGCGGAACAATTGTGGGATACTACCATGAATCCGGAATTTAGGACCTTAAGGCAGATAACTATAGATAATGCTACAGAGACGGATAGAGTATTCTCTATGTTGATGGGAGATGAAGTACCACCTCGTAGGGAGTTTATTGAGAAAAATGCGGTCTATGCGAACATTGATGCATAAAAAATAGTGTTTACACAACAAAAACTCGCACTACTGGTGCGAGTTTTTTAGTTTTAGCAAAAATCTATGAGTTATGAAATATTTATTTTTAACGGGAATTTTGTTTTTTAGTGTAGCGGGTTTTTCACAATCCAACTTGAATGAGCTATTTGCTGCAGGGATTAATGATGCTGAAAAATTCTCCGATAGTTATTTCGGCCCAGTGTCCGAGGGTGCTATTTACAGTTTGTCCAATGGATGGTACAATTCCGCCGATTCCAAACCCTTGGGGGGTTTTGAGATTTCCATAATTGGTAATATGACCTCTTTTAAAAATAAGGAAGACAAAAAGACATTTGTTCTAAATACAGCTGATTATGAAAATCTGCAGTTCGTAGATGGAAGCACTTCCCAACCGGTTTCCACTGCTTTGGGGAACCTTGAGGGGATTAATGTTTTTGTTGAAGGTGATGTGCTTGGAGTAACTACGAGGGAGGAATTTGAATTGCCGACCGGGCTGGCTTCGGAAAACATCAATTTTATTCCAACGGCCTTTTTACAGCTAAGTGTAGGATTAATCAAGGGTTTGGAAGTTAAGGCCAGGTTTTTGCCTAAAATTGATACGGAAGATGTTGCGGTAGGATTATACGGTCTTGGCCTACAATATGACTTTTCCAAATTGTTGCCTGCAGATAAAATATTGCCAGTTGCGCTTTCCGCTGTGGCGGGATATACGCATTTGAATGCCTCCTATGATTTTACTGACAGTAATATTGTGGATGGTAGCGATCAGAAGATAGAAGTGGACATGAATGTTTTAACGGTTCAGGCCGTGGCCTCCACCAAGCTTCCAGTAATCAATTTTTATGGGGCTATTGGATATGTTTCCGGAAAATCTACAACAGATGTTTTAGGGACCTACCGAGTGCAGTCAGGGCCATTTCAAGAAACTTATGTAGATCCTTTTTCTTTGACCAGAAAGGCCAGTGGAGTCTCGGGAACTTTAGGTGCCAAATTAAAACTTGGATTCTTTAGGTTGCACGCGGATTATTCCTTGGCAGAATTTAATAACCTAACTGTAGGAGTAAATTTTGGATTTAGATAAATCCAAAATTTACCCTTTATTGCTTTATTCCCTTATTGCCAAAACGTTGCCTTCGGTATCGGCCAATATAATGCCATTCTCGGACTCGGTCATGAGTACTATGTCTTCCTCTTTATCAAGGCCGGGATAGGAAATAACATATATACTGTCCTTGTGGACCCATTTAAAGTCCGAAATAACCGTTAAATTTTTGTTGTGATAGGTGTGGTATCTACCTAGGTAGGCATCATTAAATATCCACTCCTGTCTAACTGTAACATCCTGTTTTTGGGTAGCGCTTCCATCCGTGGAAATATGGGACCATATCCCAATTACCGGATCATTGTTTTCTGTGATTCTGGTGCAATTACTGGCCAGTAGGATGCCAATTATCGCCAAGAATGAAAATAATTTCTTCATTTTGTAGGAATTTTCTTAGATTTGGGTACTTACTATTGAACGCTTAGTTTCAACCTTCTATTATATTAATTCGACGTATGGAACAGTATTTTAACTTTTTTCGATAAAAGGTCTTTTTATTACGTTCAGTATAAAACAGGATTGGGCTTTATTTGCAATTACTTTTTCTAAAGCCAATAGAAAAAGACAAATTCTACTTCGCGATAAAATTTAGTTGGTTTCTATGGATAGGGTGGTATTGTTCTGTTAAAAATCAGTACTTTTGAAAGATAAATTTTAACTTAAAATAACCTTATAATGAAAGTTACCGTTGTTGGAGCAGGTGCTGTTGGCGCAAGTTGTGCAGAGTACATTGCTATAAAGAATTTTGCATCTGAAGTAGTTGTTTTGGATATTAAGGAAGGTTTTGCTGAAGGCAAGGCCATGGATTTAATGCAAACCGCTTCATTGAATGGTTTTGATACCAAAATAACCGGGATTACAAATGATTATAGCAAAACAGCGGGAAGCGACGTGGCTATTATCACTTCTGGTATTCCACGTAAGCCGGGAATGACCCGTGAAGAGTTGATAGGGATAAATGCAGGGATTGTAAAAACGGTTTCTTCCAATTTATTGGAACATTCTCCCAACGTAATTTTGATCGTGGTTAGTAATCCAATGGATACCATGACTTATTTGGTTCATAAAACTACTGGTTTGCCCAAGAATAGAATTATAGGAATGGGTGGTGCTTTGGATAGCGCAAGGTTTAAATACAGGTTGGCCGAGGCATTGGAGGCTCCGATTTCCGATGTGGATGGCATGGTTATCGGGGGTCATAGTGATACAGGTATGGTACCTTTAACAGCACATGCAACCAGGAATAGTATTAAGGTGTCCGAATTTTTGTCCGAAGAGCGTCTTGCTCAAGTTTCTGAGGATACCAAAGTGGGTGGTGCCACGCTTACAAAATTATTGGGTACCAGTGCTTGGTATGCACCAGGTGCTGCCGTTTCATCTATGGTACAGGCAATTGCCTGTGATCAGAAGAAGATGTTCCCTTGTTCTGCATTTCTGGAAGGTGAGTACGGTCTTAATGATATTTGCATCGGGGTGCCGGTACTTTTAGGGAAAAATGGTATCGAAAAAATTGTAAAAATAGAATTGGCCGAGGCAGAAAAAGCAAAAATGAAGGAAAGTGCTGAAGGCGTAAGAAAGACAAATAGCTTATTGACCCTATAGTTTATTGGGGTTGCCAAATATTTAGGGCATCCGCCCCATTTGTTTCCGAATACATCGGAACGGGGCGGATGCCCTTATTTTATAAAACTGATAAATATATTGTTAGTTCCTATGGGAAATAATATATTTGCACGCTATTTAAGAATACCATTTTAAATTAATATATAACCAATGCAAAATAAAGGACTTATAAAGCTTTTCGCTTTTTTGTTTGGGCTAGTCAGTATTTATCAGCTATCCTATACATTTATTACCAATAAAGTAGAAAAGGATGCAACTGTCTTTGCTACCAATAAAATTTCAGAATCTGAAGAGGATTACCTTGAAAAAAGGGAAGCGCTGGAGGCAAAATATTTAGACTCTATAGGAGGGAATTCCATTTTGGGATTTACTAATTATGACGAAGCCAAGAAAAAGGAACTTAATAAGGGTCTGGATCTAAAAGGGGGAATCAATGTTACCCTGCAAATTTCTGTAAAGGATATTTTAAAAGGCCTTGCCAACAATACCAAGAATCCGGTTTTCAACAAAGCCTTGGCCGACGCCGATGCCGCTTCTAAAAATAGTGATGCTACTTATATAGACCTGTTCTTTGAATCTTTTGACAAAATAAAGGGAGATACCAAATTGGCCTCTCCAGATATTTTTGCAAATAAAGGTTTGAGTGATGTCATCAATTTTCAAATGACAGATGATCAGGTAAAACCAATTATTAGGACTAAGATTGATGAATCCATCGTTTCTGCTTTTGAAGTACTTCGTGAGCGTATAGATGGCTTTGGTGTTACCCAGCCCAATATTCAACGTGAAGGTAATTCTGGTCGAATTTTGGTTGAATTGCCTGGAGCAAGGGATATAGGACGTGCACAGGATTTATTGTCCAGTACGGCCCAATTGGAATTTTGGGAAACTTATAAACAGAGCAACCCTAGTTTAAGTACATTTTTACAGGCCGCCAACGAGAGGTTGAAGACTTTGGTAGAGGTTGAAAAGCCGGAAGAAGTGGTTAAGCCGGAATCCGAACTGGATTCTTTGTTGTCTGATGTTGCCCAAGATTCATTAGATTTTTCCCAAGATGTAAATCCACTTTTCAGCTTGCTTATCCCAGCAAATCCTAACGGAAATGCCTTGGTAAGTGCTGCTATTCAGGATACGGCTAAAATTGGGGAATACCTTAGAATGAAGGAAATTCGCAGATTGATTCCAGCGGATATACAGTTTGTTAAGTTTGTTTGGGAACGTCCAACCGAAGGTTCGGAAGTTGTTGAATTATATGCCTTAAAATCAAACAGGGATAATACACCAAGAATAAGTGGTGATGTTGTTTCCGACGCTTCGGATACTTTTGATCAATATAACAAACCTGCGGTTTCAATGACCATGAATACCAAAGGGGCAAAGGAATGGGAGAAATTAACAGGTGATGCCTTTAATAATCAAACTGGTATTGCTATTGTATTGGATAATAAAGTATATACTGCTCCTGGAGTATCTTCAGGACCAATTTCTGGCGGTCGCTCTGAAATTACAGGAACTTTTACCATTAACGAGACCAAAGATATTGCGAATGTTTTAAGGGCTGGTAAATTACCTGCTTCCGCAGAAATCATTCAATCGGAAATTGTAGGACCTTCCTTGGGACAGGAAGCTATCAATAGTGGTTTCTTCTCCTTTATGATCGCAATGGCTATAGTATTGTTATGGATGATATTTTACTACGGTAAGGCTGGTATTTTTGCCGATATCGCATTGCTTCTTAATATCATGTTGATCTTTGGGGTACTGGTTAGTTTAAATGCCGTTCTTACCTTGCCGGGTATAGCAGGTATTGTATTGACCATTGGTATGTCCGTGGATGCGAACGTACTTATTTTTGAACGTATTAAAGAGGAATTGGCTAAAGGTAAAGGACAGAGTCAGGCAATTGCGGATGGTTTTGGTAATGCACTTTCTTCTATTTTGGATGCCAACATTACCACTGGTCTAACGGCGCTTATATTATTTATATTTGGTTCAGGACCTATTAAAGGTTTTGCTACCACCTTATTAATAGGTATTGTTACTTCCTTGTTTACCGCCATATTCATCACTAGACTTTTGGTTGATTGGTATGTGAGTGGAAAAGGAAGAAAATTGGATTTCTCCACGGCCATGACCAAAAACCTGTTCAAGAATATCAATATCGATTTCTTGGCAAAAAGAAAGATTGCTTACATAGCTTCTTCCATTTTAGTGGCAATAGGACTGTTTTCATTATTTACCCAAGGTTTACAACAAGGGGTCGATTTTGTTGGAGGTCGTTCCTACACAGTAAGATTTGAGAAGATGGTAAATCCATCTGAAATCGCTTCGGAGTTGAATACTGTTTTTGGAAGTGGTACCAATGTTAAGACTTATGGCGAGGCCAATCAAATAAAAATTACCACTCCTTATAAAGTGGATGTTGAAGGAATTGAGGTGGATAATGAAATTCAGAACAAACTGTACACTTCCCTTCAAAAATATTTGCCGGATGGTACCAGTTTTGACAATTTCACTATAGGTAGTGGAGAAAAATCTATAGGTATCCTTCAATCTGTAAAAGTGGGTCCAACCATTGCGGATGATATTAAAAAGAATGCCTTCTTGGCCATTATTGGTTCATTGGCGGTAGTTTTCCTTTATATCTTATTTAGGTTCCGCAAATGGCAGTTCTCTTTGGGTGCGGTGGCTGCTGTATTCCATGATATTTTGATTGTGTTGGGAGTGTTCTCCATCTTTGGTAAGTTGATGCCTTTTAATATGGAGATCGATCAGGCCTTTATTGCAGCAATACTAACGGTTATTGGTTATTCCTTGAACGATACAGTGGTAGTATTCGACCGTATTAGGGAGATTATAGCTGAAAAAGGATGGAAAGCAGGTGAGAATACCAACTTGGCCCTTAATAGTACATTAAGTAGAACCTTGAATACCTCCATGACTACCTTGGTTGTGTTGTTAGCAATATTCATATTTGGTGGTGAATCCCTAAGAGGATTTATGTTTGCAATGATTATAGGTATCATTGTTGGAACTTATTCCTCTTTGTTCATTGCAACTCCTGTAATGTTCGATACATTGAAGAAGAAAACTCAATTAGGTAAGGAAGAGTAGTAATCTCTAACCGACTATAATACAAAAGGCCGCTGATCAGCGGCCTTTTTTTATATTATTTTTCCATGGGATCCTTCAGGTGATGCTTGTAGCTCGTAGATATATTGGGGTTCCAATCCAGGTTCTTTCCTATGGGATACAAAAACAATGGCAGTTTTGCTCTCCCTGGCAATTTTGTTTACGAGGGATATAAAAAGCATCGCGCTGTCATCATCCAAACCTGCCGTAGGTTCATCTAAAATTAATAATGGCGGATGTTTTATCATGGCCCTGGCCGTCATGATCATACGCTGTTGGCCCGTTGATAGGTCGGCGAAATAAACATCCTTTAGGTGCCACATATCCAAAATGAGCAACCATTCTTTGGCAAGAGCCTTTTGGTTTTCTGTAGCCCTTAGATAGAGTCCAACAGAATCGTTCATCCCGGAGATAACCATGTTTAGACAGGAGTGCAGGCCCGAAAATTTATCGGTCATGGCAGGGGTGTAGTATCCAATCCTTTTCTTGATGTCCCAAACGCTTTCCCCACTGCCTTTACGATGGCCAAAAAGGTATAGTTGCTGTCCGTAACCTTTGTGGTTGTCACCCGTAATCATGGAGAGTAGTGTTGATTTTCCACTTCCGTTTGGTCCTATAAGTTGCCAGAACTCCCCTTTTTTAATGGTCCAGTTAATTTTGTCCAGTACTTTTTTATCCCCATATATGACGCTTATGTCCTTGCAGTCTATTAAAACGGATTCTTCATAGTCCGTAGGTGTTATAGGCATGGGAATTCTACCGGCAAAAGAAGCACTTATGGATGGATGATCTTCCTTATTGACTTTGGAGCCATTGGTAAGCTGTCTTATTTTGGATCCTTCCAAAATCATCTCTTGGGTTATAAACGGTAGAATATCGGCTTTTCTGCTTATGAGCTGAATAATAAATGTGTTTTTGGAAATGTGGTCAAGAGAGGCTTTTAAGTCTTTTTGGGCGTCCTTATCCAAATTATCGAAGGGATTGTCCAAAACAATATAATCGGGCTTTAGATGAAAGATATATTTCAATAGCGCCTTTTTTTGTTCCCCACTGGACATCGTCTTAAGCAATTGCTGTGAATTTTTATTGATAATCTGGATGCCGTGCCTTTCCTCTTCGTCTATAAACTGGTTTAAGGTTATTTTTGAAAATAGGGCCCCATTCAAATTCTCCAGGGCGTCAAATCCTTCCGGGAGGGGTCCTTCCAATACATTTTTTATGAACTGGTCCTTATGTGAATTGTTGCTGATAAATACGGCCCAGTGTATTTTTTTGTTCATGGTAATGGCATTTTATACAATTCAATGGAAATATATAATCAATTTTGTTTTGAGATCTGTGGTCTTATTTATTGAACCAATAAGTGAATTTTAAAGTCAAAGCCCAATTTCTTCCTTCTAGGGGTTCAATAAGGTAGTTGTTACTGTACACCAAAAACAAGTCGGACGCTGGCTTATAGCGCCATTGAAACCGCGAATTTAGATTAAAGTTTTTGGATTGCTCATTGTATTGGAACAAGGTCGCAAAGAATAATTTATTGGTAAAAGTTATATCGACCTCCGAGCCAATTAGCCAGAATTCTGTAGTGTTCCATGGTGCTGGTAGATTGATGTGGTTATAACTTAAATTACTGCTTAGACTTACAAAGGGTTGAAAACGGTAACCCAATTCACTAATAAGGCTCGTTCTATGGCCTTCGGAATAATAACCTCCAAAACGCCCACCAAAGGAATAGGTAAACATACTCTGCGGCTTGGAAATGAAATCGAAGGTATAGGCATTCCAATGGTGCAGGGTTCCAATGTCCAATAATTCCTTGCCCGATCTTGTAGGGTCAAAAGGTGATAGTAGTTCCACGTATTCGTCGGATACACCAAAGTTTAATTTGGAACGGTCCCGAAAGTCTAACAGGTACTCAAAAAGGGTAATATTGTCCGTACGCTCCAATTTTTCACTAAAAAAATAGCTGGCGCTAAGTTTGGGGCCATGACTTAAAATGGTACTTTTCTTTGGAAAGAATAAATATCCTGCGTAAGAGGTTATGTTGACATATCCATTTCGCGGAACAAAACCTACTTCAGCTGTATAATCGTCCTCTACCGACTCTTCCTGTATTCGCCAATTCCATTTACGGCTTTTATACTCCAGGTGTGCTGCTTGGGTAAAACCGTTGCCATTCTTGTTGGGAGCGAATGACTTCAGGAAAAAGGCTTTCCCTGTCCATTGGTTATTGGCGGAGGCCAAATTATATTCCAAGCCCACATTTCTATTAAACTTTGGAAACACTGTTCTTAGGGAATCCGTATCCTGAGGGTAATTAAAAGATTCCTTGTTGACCAACATTAGACCAATGCTGGAACGGGCGAAAACTTTTCTTTGCAAAGAAAGTACTCCAAAATTCTGACTGGGAAGGCCTGTTTCCTCTATACTTGCGGTTTGCATATCCATTAACCCCAGGCGCCATTTGTTATTGAGGTTTCCGCTTACCCTGGCACCTGCCCTTATGGGTACACCCAATCCTATTCTCCTAGAAAAGAAGGGACGTATGGTGGCATATCCAAAGTTGGCAAAAAGATCTCCGTTCTCCAAAAAGAACTGTCTTTTTTCAGGGAAAAAAAGTTCAAACCGGTCAAGATTGGTTACTTGGCGATCTACCTCTACTTGGGAGAAATCTGGGTTTACAGTCAAGTCCAAATTCAAGGAGGTACTCAGACTTAATTTAACATCCCCTCCAATTTTTTTGTCATACTGGGTATCAGTGTTATTTTCCTTATCCTGGTTGATGCCTCCTAGAACATATGGAATAATGGAAAAATTGCTGCTAGGGGAGGGAGGAGGGGAATCCCAGACCAAAGTTCCGGTATAGGCCAGGGAAGCGGTGGGAAATTGTCGTGGAATGGGAGTCCAACTCGATTTTTCGCCCGACTTTAAATCCAGTCGACTAAAGTTAATGCCCCAATCCATAACGCCGTCCTCATAACGTATGGATTTGAAGGGGATGGCCATTTCAAAGACCCATTTTTCTTCATCACTTGTTACTGCAGAGATCCATTTGCTATCCCAATTGAGATCTACACTGCCTCCACTGTGCATGGTTCCGTCCCATTGGGCACCGGCCGCGTTGGAGCCAAAAGAATAACCGGTGGTTTGGTTGTTAAAGGGATCCATAAACAATAAAAAGTTGTCATTTTTTCCAAAAATAAAATCGCGTCGCAATGATTCTACATAGTAAGGACCTTTGGTGGCGTTGTAAAAAGTGGCCAAGAGGTAGAGATTGTTTTCGTCGTAGGTCATTCGGATTTCAGAGGGTTCATTCGCCATTCCGTTATCCATGGGCAATACCATGTAGAAGTTGGTTGCCACATCGGTATCCTGCCAGGCCAAATCGTTCCCAATGCCATCTATTTCTATAGCCGCTGTAGTCTTGCGGATATGAAGTTGAAAGGACTGGTTTTTTTTCTGAGCTGCAAGGGGTAAGGCCAAAGCAAGGGCTAAAAGAGTTAGGGGCACTTTTATATAGGCTGACAAAGGAATGGTATTTTTGTTGGTTGAACTCACTAAAATAGGCATTTTATGAGTATCTGAACCATTTAGCTTCCCTTACTTTCAATGCCAAATACAACATTCTTACTCGCCAGTTATGGTGTTTTCCTATATGCAATGGAATCCCCCACGGCTAAAGACCATTTGTCCGTCATACCAGCATTTACTTCCAGAACATATTTTACGGGAACTTTGGAAGACAAGCTATTTTCCTTATAGGGTTGTGCATTTTTTTGAAAACTGGCGATTTTCAATTGGTCGTCCACAAAGATGAGATCTAAGGGAAACTCAGTGTTTTTCATATAAAAGTAATGCATGGAAACATCATCAAAAACAAACAGCATGCCCTGGCTTGGCTCCATGGAACTGCGGTACATGAGGCCAGTTTCCCTTTCATAGTCGGTATCCGCTATCTCTATGTCCAGAGTGGTTAAAAGGGAATCTGATTCTTTCTTAAGTATGCGGAGATCGCCTTCCTTTTTAAAGGTAACCGGAGCTGTTTTTATAGCTTTTTTCGATTCTTCCTTGCAGGAAAGCTGAATGATAAAACAAACAACAAAGAGTAGATAGATTTTATTATTTCGCATTTTACAATTTCTGTTTGCTGCAGCTGCCTTTAATCTTTTGCAGCTTACTTTTTAGAGGTGCCCGATTTAGGTCTAAAGATATAATAGAATCCAACTAGAATAAATGGTATACTCAACCATTGACCGGTGGATAACAAACCAAGTGATTCCTCAAATCCGCCTTGACTTTTCTTTACGTATTCCACAAAGAAGCGAACCGTCCATAAAAGCACTAGGAATACCCCAAATAGATATCCAAGTTTATCCTTTTTATCTGTTTTCCAATATAGATAATACAAAATGGCAAAAACAAAAATATAACAAAACCCTTCATAGAGTTGTGCTGGATGCCTGTAGGGAATAGCCTCTAAGTACTCGGCAAAACGTGGGTCTTTTTCAATAAGGTTGTAAGCGGCATTTACGGTTTTTTCCTTGGTAATGGCCAATGCTTTGTATGCAGGCATGTCGTCGGAATCGCGCACAAACCTAGTGGCCAAGGCAAAAGATTTTTCCACAGGTTTACCGTTGATCTCCGAATTGAAGAAATTCCCCAAACGAACACAGAAAGCACCAATGGACACTGGAATAACTATACGATCCAGAATCCATAGAATTTTAAATTCAGGATATTTTCTGGTGTAGAGGTACATGCCAATTATAATTCCAATGGCCGCTCCATGACTTGCTAAACCAGTAAACCCTGTAAACTCGTAACCATTGATAAACCCGAAAAGTGTGCTATCGGCACTTTCTCTAATGGGCAGTAAAATTTCCAATAAATGGTTTTGGTAATATGGCCAATCGTAAAAGAACACGTGCCCCAATCTTGCCCCCAACATGGTAGCCAGAACGGTATAGATAAAAAGGGAGTCCAACTGCTCCAGGGATTTTTTTTCTTTTAAAAATATCTTCTTCATGAGATACCAGCCCAATGCGAAAGCAATTATCCAAAGAAGATTGTAATATTTTATTTGAATTACCCCAATTTTAAAAAGGGTATCGGCGGGATTCCAAGTAAAGCCTAAAAAGTACATCTACGATTTTTTTAAGCGACTAAGATAAGTAAATACTGCAAAGAATAGTGGACGGAAATAGGTTAATTTGGAAATGCAGGTATGAATAAATTTGGAAAAGCTTTGCTGCATCTCTATGCAATTATGTCAAAATTGGCTTGATAAATAATTATTAAAATAGAAATTTGGGAACAAAGAAATTATGGTACCGGGTCGTAACCACTTCCGCCCCAAGGATGACAACTAAAAATTCTTTTTAAGGCTAGCCACCCACCTTTGAAAAGACCATGTTTCTGGAGGGCTTCCAAAGTGTATTGTGAGCAGGTGGGGGAATAGCGACATGAGGCCGGGGTAAGAGGGGAAATAAAATTTTGGTAAAATTTCACCAATAGTACAAAGGGGGCAATTAATATTTTTTTCATCTATTCAAAAATTTTGTACTATTCTGAAAATGAACTTAATAAATTTTTTCGCATAGGTCTAACGCTTCACTTATGGGCTTAAAAATTGATCATTTTGGTCGATAAGTTTAAAATCAATTTTGTTTATGCGCGTATCCAGAAGGCCTAATTTAGCTGAGACTAAAAGTAGTGCCATCTTTTCCATCATTCAATTGAATTCCCATCCCTGCCAGTTGGTCCCTTATTTTGTCCGATGTGGAGAAATCTTTATTGGCACGTGCTTCATTTCGTAACTGTATAAGAAGACCAACAACACTGCTTAATTTATCAGAATTAAGTAGTGCACTATTTTGATTTTCCAAACCTAATATATCAAAAACAAAATTATGCATGGACTCAATAAAGAGTTCCTTGTCCTTTTCGGTTATAGTTTCCTTGCCCTCTTTTATTAAATTGATTCTTTTCACGGCTTCAAATAAATTGGCCGTTAGCATAGGGGTGTTGAAATCATCGTTCATGGCATCGTAACCCTTCTGTTTCCATTCCTCCAAATTAAAGCTAGATGATGGACTGGTAGTTAGGTTTTCCATGCTGTCAATGGCATCCATCAATTTTTGAAACCCTTTTTCTGATGCGGCAAGCGCTTCATCGCTAAGGTCCAATATACTGGTATAGTGTGCCTGCATCATAAAGAAACGCACCACAGATGGTGTATATGGTTTACTTAGAATTTCATTCTCTCCAGAAAACATTTCATTGGGCAGGATGTTGTTTCCTGTGGATTTGGCCATTTTTTTTCCGTTCAAGGTCAGCATGTTGGCATGCAACCAATATTTTACGGGAGCATGTCCGTTGCAGGCTTCGGCCTGGGCTATTTCACACTCATGATGTGGAAATTTTAGGTCCATACCGCCACCATGTATGTCAAAAGTTTCACCTAGATACTTGGTGCTCATAGCGGTACATTCCAGGTGCCAACCAGGAAAACCATCACCCCAAGGAGAAGGCCAACGCATTATATGCTGGGCTTCTGCTTTTTTCCACAACGCAAAGTCCTGGGGACTCTTTTTTTCATCCTGAGCGGCCAATTCACGGGTATTGGCAATCATATCCTCCAATTTTCTCCCACTTAATTTACCGTACTCATTGGTCTTGTTGAATTTTTCAACATCAAAATAAACAGACCCGTTAATTTCGTATGCATATCCTTTTTCAAGAATATTCTTTATTATTTCAATTTGTTCAATAATGTGTCCGGTAGCGGTAGGTTCAATGCTTGGAGGCAATAAATTGAATTTTTGCAGTATACTGTGAAAATCCAGGGTATATTGTTGTACCACTTCCATGGGTTCCAGTTGCTCCAGTCTCGCTTTCTTGGCAATCTTATCCTCTCCGTCTTCCGCATCATTTTCCAAATGCCCGGCATCTGTAATATTCCGTACATATCTCACCTTGTAACCCAAATGCTTTAAATACCTGAAGATCATGTCGAAAGACATAAAAGTTCGGCAGTTGCCCAAGTGTACATTGCTGTAAACAGTTGGTCCACAGACGTACATGCCTACATGACCCTCGCTTAAAGGTTCAAAAACTTCTTTTTCTCCCGAAAGGGAATTGTAAACTTTTAATTTTTGAGTTTGGTACAAAGACATTATTGAGTGGGACAATTAAAATTTAGTATCGATGTTTATATAGTCCAAAAATTCTCGTCTAACGGCTTCTTCCTTAAATTTTCCTCCATATTCTGCCGTTACTGTACTACTTTCAATGTCGCGTATCCCTCGGGAATTCACGCATAAATGTTTGGCATCTATAACACAGGCAACATCTTCCGTCCCTAAAACCTGTTGAAGTTCCCTTACAATCTGAATATTTAGTCGCTCCTGGACCTGTGGTCTTTTGGCGTAATAATCCACTACCCTGTTCATTTTGGATAAACCTACAACGGTGCCTTTGGAGATATAGGCCACATGTGCTTTCCCTACTATAGGCAATAAATGATGTTCGCAGGTGGAGTAAAGTGTAATGTTTTTTTCTACTAACATTTCACCGTACTTGTATTTATTGTCGAAGGTGGATGATTTGGGCCGTCGTTTTGGATTAAGTCCTCCGAAGATTTCTTGAACGAACATTTTAGCCACCCTATTAGGTGTTCCCTTTAAACTGTCGTCCTCTAGGTCGAGGCCCAAAGTCAGCATTATTTCGTTTACACTAGCCCTGATACGGGCTATTTTTTCTTCATCACTTAGCACAAATGCATCCTTACGTAAAGGTGTGTCCTCAGCAGCGGAAACGTGATCGTCCCCTAACTCTTCAAAATGCTTTTCCAATGCGTTGTCGATTTTCATTAAAATATTGCTTTTTAAGGCAGCAAAGATATACATAATATGCCACTTTATACCAAGTTTGCCTAGTTACACAACATAAATTAGTGTTAACTAAACTAGGGTGTTACTTTTGAAATTCCCAAATTTTCTAGGTATTCATGAACAGGTTGGTCGTCGTTTTAGGTGTTATTTGGTGTCTAGGTACTGCTTTGGCCAGGGCCCAAGTGGCTCCGGATTGCTCAAATGCGGTGCCAATTTGTAACAATACACCGGTCAACGGGGGTACCAATGGCTATGGTTCGGATGACTTTAAAGGTGCCGGTAAATCCGGTTGTTTGGAAAAAACACTCTCCGGCGCAATTGAATCCAATGCTGCTTGGTATAGATTTAGGACTGGGGCTTCAGGGCAATTAGGATTTAATATTGGTTTCGATTCCAGTGAAGATTGGGACTTTGCCCTATATAAGGCCAGTGATTGCAATTCCCTTGGCGACCCCATACGTTGTAATTTTTTTGACAATAGGGATGCCAATAGTTTTATTGGTGTAGGGGTGGATCCACAAGGGGCAACGGATAATGTTCAATACGAAGATTGGCTGGAGGTATTGCCCGGAGAGGACTACTATTTATTGGTGAATAACTTTAGTAATATTAATTCAGGATTTTCCATTCAGTTCACAGGTCAAATCTTTGTTACCAACCCTTATGACGCATTGGATTGCGCCATAATCAACAATCTTTTGGGACCTCCAATTGCAGCTTGTAACAATGAAAATATTGTTTTGGATGCCACTACTGCGGATGTGGTAAGTTATACCTGGTATAAGGATATAGGAAATGGTTATGCTGTAATTCCAGGGGAGGTTTCCGCTACCTTAAATGTGTTGGAAGCTGCTTTTTACCGAGTGGAAGTAATAACCCAGTCCCAGAATAATATTATTAGTGATGTACAAGTAGGATTTTCCCAAGCGCCCACAACTTCTCCTGTAAATGATGAACACCTTTGCTTGGATTCCGGTTATTTTTATTTAAGTGATAAGGATCAAATGGCTTTGGGTAGCCAATCTTCGAACGAGGTAATTATATCATATCATAGTAGTTTGGCCGATGCGCAGGCAGGGATAAATGCCCTTCCTTTGGAATATGCGTTGCAGGCAGGGGAACAACAGATATACATTAGGGCCACCTCTGTACAGAATCCAAGATGTTATGATGCTTCAGAGAATTTTAAATTAACGGTCCATGAACCTTTGATTGCTAATTTTCCCTTGGAAGTTTTTCTTTGTGAAGGTGAACTCAGCGCTTTAATAGGGGAGACGGTTCCAGATCCAGAATATAATTATCTTTGGAATACTGGCCAGTCAACTTCCAGTATAACCGTTACCCAAGGCGGGGAATATTCCCTAACGATTACCGATAAGCTTGGTGTTTCAGCATGTGACAATACCTTTATGATTAATGTTTATGCTTCAAAAACACCTCATATAGAGGAGGTGATAATAGATGATCTGCAGGATAGCAATACTGTTACTATAGTTCCCGATAGGGAGGGCGATTTTGAATATCGTTTGGATGAAGGAGCATATCAGCCAGATAATAAATTTTATAATGTACTTCCCGGTAGGCATAGCGTTACATTGAACGATTTAAATGGTTGCGGAACTGCTACGGAAACTATAGTCGTGGTAGGATTTCCCAAGTTTTTCACTCCCAATGGGGACGGGGCAAACGATGTTTGGAATATTGTTGGTATTTCCAGTTTGGAAGAACCTATATTAACGGTTTATAACAGGTATGGAAAGTTGCTTAAACAATTGTCCCAAAATAGCATGGGTTGGGACGGCAACTATAATGGTGTGGCATTGCCATCGGACGACTATTGGTTCAAACTTAGTTTTAAAGATCAAGACGGCCAGCGTATAGTGGCCAAGTATATTAATAATCATTTTTCCTTAAAACGTTAATGGTAAATAGGGGGTAACTTAGTCCTATCCTGCTAATCATAGTAGCCATTATCTGCAAATACAAATAATCCAATCACATACAGGAAAGAGTATCTGGGATAGGCCAAAGCCCTATGAATACCTGTTAAGAGGCCCAAGTTTTTGTGATAAAATATACCGGTTATATACTAAATCTTTTTCATAAGAGTTATTATACTTGATTTAAGAATGTATTTAGCCCCAATTTCTATGCGGACACTTATCTGTTCTATATGTGTTATGTTTCTGTTTGTCAGTAATATAGTTGCACAAAACTCACCTGATTGTAGGACTGCTATTCCTGTTTGTGCAGATGGCCAGCCAATTATGCCAATTGTTGATGGCGGTGGAGATATAGATGATTTTGACCCTGATGTAATTCGGCAAAGTGGTTGTTTGGAGAAAGGGAGTGTAAGTTCTGCGAATCTCGAAAACAACACCTCTTGGTTCGTTTTTAGGGCAGGTACGGGAGGACAGGTAGGTTTTGACATTGAAGCTTTGCCGGTTACGGGTACTACAATAACAGCGGAATGGGACTTTGCGGTTTATGGTCCTTATGATCAAACAAGTGGGCAAAATTTCTGTTCGATTATTGGAAGTGGAACAGAACCTATCCGTTGTAATTACGAAGCCAATAACACGCGTTTTACAGGAATAGGCATTAATCCGGAGAATGGGGATGTGGGTGCACCTTTTTTAAAGCAAAGCCAAAACACATATGATGAATGGTTAGATGTACTCCCAGGAGAAATCTACTATATTTTCGTTAATAATTTCAACACCAATTTCGATGATGATGCCGAGCAATTTTCATTGACTTTTACGGGTAGTTCGGTTGATGCCGATCAAGATAATGCGTTGGATTGTACCTTACGTGACGAATTTTTAGGTTTGGATATAATTGCTTGTGAGGGTGATCCGGACATCACCCTATCTGCACTGAATTCTCCTTTTGGACCTGATATTGCAACTGTTGTTTGGACTGTGGATTATGAGGATGATGGCGTTATTGATGCCACCTTGCCGGGATCCGGACCTTCCAATGCCGAATTGGTGGTGAGCAGCCCCAATTCTGGTCGCTATTTTGTTGAACTAACCAACAGTTTTGGAAATGACGTAGGTGATGATATACTAATCACCTTTTTTGGAACCCCAGTTTTACAAGAAGTTATCGTCAGGGACGACCTTTCCGATAACAACATTGTAGAAATAGTAGTGGCCAACCCGGATGGTAATTACGAATATGCCATTAACGGTGGTGAGTTTCAGGATGACCCTGTTTTTAATAATGTTCCACCGGGTGTAAATACGGTAATTATTAATGATAAAAATGGTTGCGGAACTACAGAGCCCATCGAGTTTTTAGTGGTAGGCTATCCAAAATTCTTTACACCCAATGCCGATGGTATCCATGACCGTTGGAATGTATATGGAATCTCCACCTTGATAGATCCGGTGGTATTTATATTTGATCGTTACGGCAAACTCCTTAAGCAAATTGATGAAACCACAATAGGGTGGGACGGTACCTTTAATGGAAGGCCAATGCCTTCATCGGACTACTGGTTTAGGATGGACTATTCACGAGACGAAGACGGAATAGTAGTGGCGCGTTCGGTTAGGACCCACTTTACTTTGAAGCGATAATCATATTATTCTAAAATAAAAAAGACGGGTAAATCCCGTCTTTTTAGTTTCTAAAATATTTTCTTCGTTAGAAATTCAGGGTATAGCCCAAACTTACAACGGAGTTTTTATTGGTTATACTGGCCGGTGTAGGAAGGCCAACATCAAACAGTTGTTTGTTTATGTCCTGGGTGGAGTAGTTGTAGGAAAGGTCTAGCCTGCTTCCCCCAAAATTATAACCTATACCACCTGAATAGCCGTTTAAATCACCAATGGTATTGCCACTGGCGTACGGACTCTGTTCAAATCTGTATCCTGCCCTTAAGCTTAGGGCTTCAATGCGGTACTCCCCACCTAATCTAAATGTTGAAACTGTACTTAGCTTATCGGAGATATAATTGTTTTCCGAGGCAAAACTAGGATCTGAACCAGGTCTTAACTCTGCTTTTGACATGTCTTGATAACTATAGTCGAAACTTATAAGGCCATCCTGACCAAATATCATAGCTATGCTACCTGTTAATTTCCCTGGTATTTTAATGGTATAGTCCTCAAAAACATTAATGATATTAAAGTTGATAAATGAAATATCGCTATCCGCCAGATCCGAATATATTTTTTGGGAGGTTTCATCCGATAAATTGTACCAGGTTGGGGATTGATAACTACCACCTATTCTAAAATTTTCATTTAATTTCCCAATGGCGCCCAAGCTAAAGGAAAAACCATTTCCCTGAGTCCTAAGCAAATTATCGAAGGTTATGGTCTGAATTTCCGAATCGGAATCAAAGCCTCTTTCGGACAATTGGGTAAGTTTGTCCAGGAATACACTGTGAATGTTCAGGGAAGCTCCCAAATACAAATTATCACCGTACTGTGAGGCTAAATTTGCAGTAAACTTACTATTGTATCCAGCAGTGATCTGAGAGTAATCTTGGTTAAGGGTACTGTATTTTGCATTGGAGATGTAATCCGTATTATTGTCGTCCGAGAAATCTACAGGGTCTATTATACCACCGTAATATCCCAAAAATGCTTGTTGGTCCACAAAACCTAAGGTGGATCCTATATCCAAATAGGCTTCTTCTATATACTCGTCGTCCTGTATTAAAAGTGGTCCAAAGGGTACTCCATTGGCCAAATCCAAAAAGTAATTATCTATGCCCTGATTGCTGTTACCGGAAACAAAAAGGTCATCGTCAAAATTTTTGATCAGGTCATAGTTAAATGCCAATGCAAGTTTTCTCCATGGAGAACTGGTGTTGGTACTTTTAAATACAAAAACACCCCCAACTTGATTAAGGTCCAATGAATTTAAGGAGGTGCTGGAGCTACTGTTGAAATAGCGGGAATCATTTTTAGTATTGTAATTTGATCCAGTTAAGGATAACAAGCTGTTGTTGAAAACAGCTGAACCGGCAGGATTTATGTTTAGGGAGGACAAATCTCCTCCCAACGCACCAAATGCGCCATTTAATCCTTGAAAACGTGCTGTTCCATAAGAACCCTCTCCGCTCAACCTTAAAACATCATTGATGTTCTGAGCGCTGGCAAAGGCACATACCAATAGTAGAATGAAAGTGTAATTCCTTTTCATTTTAAATAATTTTGAAAGTTTTTATTGAAATAAGGGGCCATGTTTTTTAGTTGCGCCTTCCGCTGCTCCTACTAGTGGATGACGATGATCTTGAAGAAGAACTGCTAGAGCTTCTTACACTTCCACTGGAACTGTTGGAGCTGCTGGAACTTCTATAAGTGCTACCCGATGATCTTGATGGGGTGCTACTGGAGTTACTTCTATAGGTTCCACTTGAAGATCTTGTTGGAGCAGAGCTTCTGTAGGTTCCACTTGAAGACCTTGTAGGAGTACTACCGGAACTTCTATAGGTAGAGGTTCTAGGAGCGGTGCCTTTATAGGTTCCACTAGATGAATTGCTTCTGTATGTCTGATTACTTCTGGAACTGCTGTTGTAATTGGGTACCGCCCTTGTGCTTCTGCTGGTGCGGTAAGATCTGTTTCTTTCCAATGCATCAACCCCAACATTACTTCGCGATGTAGTTCCACTTCTATTGACATTACTACGTCCGGTGGTACTTCTATATCGGCTGGTGCTTGTTCGGTTTGCGGTGCCAATATTTGATCTTCCGTTCAGAGCAGTGCTCCTAAGGTTGGAATTAGAGTTGTAAACGCCCCTCCTACTAGCGCTATAAGCGTAATTTCTATTGTAGTAATTATTGCCGAACCTACTGCGGGAATAGTAATAAGGGTAGTTTCGATAAGGAGAATAGAAGTAAGGACTGTAATAACCGCCCCATCCGTAGCCTCCCCAGCCCCAATTGTTATAGCCATAGCCTCCCCAACCCCAGTTGTTCCAGCCATTTCCATATCCGAAACGGTTCCATCTCCAAGGGTTGTATCCGTAATAACCTCCGTAGAAGCCACCATAAAAACCACCATATCCCCATGCAAATGGAGATCCGCCCCAACCCCAGTCATCATAAATGTTGATGTTAACATTGGTGGCATTATCCCCCCAAGATCCGTATCCATTATAGTCATTGTTGGTGGCATCATAGCTGAGATCCTGGCTGTAGTTAAGGCTGTCGGATTCCATATCGCTATAGTAACCGTCAACATCGGTGAATACCTCACTATCCAGAATTTCTCCATATTCATCCGCCTTTTGCCCAAAATAATCGCCATAGGCATTTGGTTTTTGGGTGGGCTGTTGGGTTCTTGGCCGTTGTTCGGTTACCCTAACTTGTTCGGTCCTATTGGAATAGATGCCGTCATTATCGTAATAGGACGCTTGCTGGTAAGACCCGCAAGATGCCAATACTATGCTAAGGAGTACAACAGTTGCTGCTATATGTATTCTTCGGTGGGGTAGAGAATGTATCATCGCTGTAAATTTAATTGTTGAACATTGTAAAAATAGTTAGTTTTGCCGAACTATTTCATTTAATAATAAGGTCGCAAGTTTTGTGCCAAACTTACTGGTATGGGTAAAAATTTAACGAAAAGAGCAGAGGATTATTCCAAATGGTATAATGAACTTGTAGTGAAAGCGGATTTGGCTGAAAATTCGGGAGTTAGGGGTTGTATGGTCATTAAACCTTATGGTTACGCCATTTGGGAAAAGATGCAGGCCCAATTGGATATTATGTTCAAGGAAACTGGACATGAGAATGCCTATTTTCCATTGTTTATACCTAAGTCCTACTTGAGCAAAGAGGCCAGTCATGTGGAAGGTTTTGCAAAGGAATGTGCCGTTGTGACCCATTACAGGCTAAAAAATGCCGAGGATGGTAGTGGTATTATTGTGGACCCCGAAGCCAAACTGGAGGAAGAGCTAATCGTTAGACCTACATCTGAAACAATTATATGGGATACCTATAGAAGATGGATTCAGTCTTATCGCGATTTACCACTGCTGATCAACCAATGGGCCAATGTAGTGCGTTGGGAAATGCGGACCCGCCTTTTCTTGAGAACTGCAGAATTTTTATGGCAGGAGGGGCATACCGCGCATGCTACAGAAAAGGAAGCTGTTGCCGAAGCGGAACAAATGATGAACATTTATGCGGAATTTGCGGAGAATTATATGGGGGTACCTGTTATAAAAGGAACTAAAACGGCAAGCGAACGTTTTGCCGGTGCATTGGAGACCTACTGTATAGAGGCTTTAATGCAGGATGGTAAGGCTTTGCAGGCAGGTACATCACATTTTTTGGGGCAAAATTTCGCAAAGGCTTTTGACGTGAAGTTTGCTACTAAGGAAGGGGTGCAGGAGTATGTATGGGCAACCTCTTGGGGAGTTTCCACAAGATTAATAGGGGCCTTGATTATGGCTCATAGTGATGATAACGGTCTGGTATTACCGCCTAAATTGGCGCCTATACAAGTCGTAATTGTGCCTATATATAAAGGTGAGGATCAATTGGACGCTATTTCGGAAAGAGTGGCGCCTATGGTAAAGGAATTACGTTCCAAAGGAATCTCTGTAAAATATGATAATCGCGATACACAGAAACCGGGATTTAAGTTTAATGAGTACGAGTTGAAAGGGGTGCCTGTTCGTTTGGCGATAGGGCAGAGGGATATGGATAATGGTACTTATGAAGTTGCGCGAAGGGATACTTTTGAAAAGGAAACCGTAAAGGGCGATGAGGTAGTGGCCAAAATTGAGTTTTTGTTGGAGGATATCCAGACAAATATTCATAATAAAGCCTTGGAATATAGAAAAACACATATAACCGAGGTAAATTCTTATGAAGAATTTAAGGAGGTTTTGGAAAGTAAAGGTGGATTTTTATCGGCACATTGGGATGGGACAGCAGAAACCGAAGAATTGGTGAAAGAGCAAACAAAAGCTACTATTCGCTGCATTCCTATTGATGCCAAAGAAGAAGCCGGAGTCTGCATGGTAACGGGAAAACCATCCTCTAAAAGAGTGCTTTTTGCCAAGGCGTATTAAAAGATTTTAAAAAAATTTATTTAGGTCTTGCGATAGTAAAAAATAATTGTATTTTTGCATCCGCAATTATGCGATTTGATGGTCCGTTCGTCTAGGGGTTAGGACGCCAGGTTTTCATCCTGGTAACAGGGGTTCGATTCCCCTACGGACTACTAAGGTTATTTTGAAATTTTGGGGTACTGATGGCAACTTAAAAATTCTGTCCGTACTTGAAACCAAAAAATGGTCCGTTCGTCTAGGGGTTAGGACGCCAGGTTTTCATCCTGGTAACAGGGGTTCGATTCCCCTACGGACTACACAGTATGTTTAGGGGTATAACCCAATAAAAAAAATTAATTAGATAGAAAATGGCAAATCATAAGTCAGCATTAAAGAGGATTAGAAGGAACGAAGCGGTAAGATTACGTAATAGGTACCAGCATAAAACAACCCGTAACGCGATCAGAAGATTGCGTACCGAGGAGGATAAGAAAGCTGCAGAAACTTTGTTGCCAAGCGTGGTAAGTATGATCGATAGATTGGCCAAGCGCAATATTATCCATTCCAACAAAGCTGCAAACTTAAAGAGCAAGCTGACTAAGCAAGTAGCTGCACTATAAGTTTTATAATTTATATCAAGGAACGCCCTTCGTAAGAATGGGCGTTTTTTTTGTTTTTGCTATCCGCCATATTTCTCATGATATAAAAGTGTTTCTTATCACATAAATTATGAAATTATTAAAAGAAGTTAACCTTTATGGTTTGCTTCTGTGAAGTCTAGGTAATTTCAATGAATCATATTATATTGGACTTCTAAAAAAAATGAACTAAGAATAATGGGATTACTACGAGCTAAACAAAATTTAGGATTTATTTTATTCGTGATTCTTTTAGGTTGTAAGTCACAACAGGAAAAAGTACCGCATAGTCACTCCTCTGAAACTGATCACTCCCATTCCCATTCGCATAGCCATTATCCGGAACATGATTCCATAACGGCCCATAAATTAATGTTTCCATCCCGAGTACCGGATAGGGTCATTGCCAATTTAACGGCGGATCCAGCCCATAGTATGGCTGTGAATTGGAGAACAGATCAGCAAGTGGAAGCTGGATTTGTTGAAATTGCCGTGGCGACCGATGGACCGGAGTTTTTATTAAAAGACGTAAGAAGAGTGGAGGCTAAAAGTGAAATTTTTCAAAATCAGAACAGAAAGGAGCCTCTTGTAAAGGCAGTATATCATTCTGCAGTAGTGAACAATTTACAGCCAAAAACCACCTATGTATACAGGGTAGGTAATGGAAAGGAGGGTAACGACGGTTGGAGCGAATGGTTTCAATATACCACGGCCAGTGACACTGGAGACCCTTTTAGCTTTATTTATTTTGGGGATGCCCAAAATAATGTAAAAGCCCTATGGTCCAGGGTAATACGAAATTCTTACCGAAAATTTCCAGAAGTTGATTTTATGTTGCACGCTGGCGATCTAATAAATGACAGGGATGCCAATCTGGAATGGGGGGAATGGTTTTATGCAGGTAGCTTTATTCATGCCACGGTGCCAAGTGTTATGACGCCGGGTAATCATGAATACAGGGATGGTGTATTGACCTCTTTATGGAAACCACAATTCACTTTGCCCGAAAATGGACCAATTGAGGAATTAAAAGAAACGTGTTTTGTAATTGATTATCAAGACATGAAATTGATTTCTATCGATAGCGAAGGTTATGATGAAAGTTTGGAAGCCCGTTCGGCACAGATAAAATGGCTAGATTCTGTATTGCAATCAAACACTAAAAAATGGATAACCATTTTCACGCATTATCCAGTTTATTCTACCAAAGAAGGGCGAGACAATTGGGAACTGAGAGAAGGTATTAAACCTTTGATAGATAAATATGGGGTAGATTTAGTATTACAAGGGCATGATCATACATATGCAAGAGGCTATCCTGATAACGAAGGTAAGGGTCTGACACTTTTGGACCATGCCGGTACCGTTTATGCGGTTTCCGTAAGTGGACCTAAAATGTACGAATCCGCGGACCAGGATTGGATGGTACGAAGGGGGGAATACACCCAGTTGTTTCAAATAATTACGGTTGCCAAGGATACCATTAAATATGAGGCATACACTCCCATTGGAAACCTGTATGACGCCTTCGACCTTATTAAAAAAGACGGCAAAAAACAGCTGATCAATAGGGTGCCGGACAGTCCTATCCGACTAAAAAAGGACTTCGTGGGAGAAGATAAATAGAGAATTCTATTTATTGTTGTGCATTGATCCGAAGATATGGACTGGTACTAAGTTCTACGATACCAAAATGGGTATTTTAGGAGGATAACCATATACCAGATCTTGCCTCATTGGGTCTTATAAATAGTTTTTTTATTTTTACCGAAGGTAAATTATTGTCATCGCTGTCTGCGGTAATCCGTTGGAGTAACGCCTTTAATTTCTTTAAACTTCCTGTTGAAGTTGGCTATGGTTCTAAATCCGCATTGTTCGGATATCATGGAAATTGAAAGGTCGGGGTTGCTATTGATAAGTTTACAGGCATTTTCAATTCGTATTTCAATCAAAAATTGAAAAAATGTTTTGTTGGTTCGTTTTTTAAAATAGCGGCAAAAGGAATTCTTGTTCATATGGGCCTTGTCCGCAATCTCTTCCAAAGTAATAGGTTCGTAAAACTTTTCCATAGCATATTCGAACACATCGTTCATGCGTTTTCCCTCGTCGTCCGTAAACCTCTTTTTGTAAACAAAAGAAGATAGGGGAGTTGTTTCCGCTATACTGATTAAATTAAGTATTTTTAAAAGCGTAGCTACCCTTTCTAACTTATTTTGATGGCTTAACTTATTGAATTGTTTTGTGATTTTCTGTTTTTTGGATAGCACCTTCAACCCGTATTCCGAACCCTTAAAGAATTCCTTGGTTTCTGCCATATCCGTTAACTCGAAAAAATGCCTTCCAAACGCGTCCTTTTTAAAAAATAAGGAGCACATGATGGATTCATCACTTTTGTGGGAATCACTTTTAAAAACATGGGGAAGATATTCACCTATTGCCAAAATGTCGCCTTCCTGATATTCATTTATAGTGTCTGCCACAACAAAGGAACCGGATCCTTTTACGATAAGGCTTATTTGTATTTCTTGATGTTGATGAAGTTGGCCATAGAGTATTCTATCGCGATCCTCCTGGTAGATGAGTGCTTCGTTTTTTGGTTTTGGTATTTTAAATGGCAGTACCTTCAAGTTATGTTTTTTGCAAATATTATTTAAAAATATAATATTATGCCATATATGGGGTAATATAGTATAATAATATGCTATTCTGGAATAATTATAAGCCTTTAATAGATAACCTATTATACCTGTGAACCAGCAAAGCTCCGTTTTGCAAATAAGAAACCCCGCAGCTATCGCTGCTGGTTCTTTGTTTTACTCCAAAACCTCAAACTACGTTTGGCTTTTTCCGCAAAAAAAAGAACCACGCCTAAAAGACGTGGTTTCTTGCTTGTGGTGACCTCGACTGGATTACCTTAGGTTTTCCATTGAGCTCCGTTTTGCAAATAAGAAACCCCGCAGCTATCGCTGCTGGTTCTTTGTTTTACTCCAAAACCTCAAACTACGTTTGGCTTTTTCCGCAAAAAAAAGAACCACGCCTAAAAGACGTGGTTTCTTGCTTGTGGTGACCTCGACTGGATTCAAACCAGTAACCTTCTGAGCCGTAATCAGATGCGCTATTCAGTTGCGCCACGAGGCCGTTGTAAAAATTCATTTTTCCCGTTTAACGGGCTGCAAATATATTTCTTTTTAAATTTACCACAAAATTACAGCAACCAAAATAAATGGATTTAAAGAAATATGTTCGGGAAATCCCGAATTTTCCCGAAGAAGGAATCTCTTTTAAGGATATTACCCCCCTGTTAAAGGACGCTAAGGCCTTGGAGAGCGCAGCCGAAGCATTGTTTGAATTGATCAAAAATAAAAAGGTGGACAAAGTGGTGGGTATGGAGAGTCGCGGATTTTTCTTTGCACCTCTACTGGCAACCCGACTCAATGCCGGCTTTGTCCCGGTGAGAAAGCGCGGAAAGTTGCCGCATCAAACAATTAGTGAGCCCTATGCCCTGGAATATGGTAGGGATGTTCTGGAAATTCATGTGGATGGCATATTAAAAGGGGAGAAGGTGCTAATTCATGATGATGTACTGGCTACTGGAGGGACTGCCAAAGCCGTATGTAAACTTATAGAAAAGTTAGGTGGAGAAGTTGTGCAGTGCAACTTTTTGTTGGAACTAAAGTTTTTAAAGGGCAGGGACAAGTTATCCGGTTACCCGGTTGAGGCCCTTATACAGTATTAGTCCAAGGAATTAGTAGTTACTAGGTAGCGCCATCCTATAATGGCCATTTGCATTTTTGTAGCTTTTGAAAGGTCCAACTGTTTTTTGGAATAGGAAGGTAATACCAACTTGTTCATTTTTGCCAGAAGTTTAAAGAATGCTTTTTTCATCCGTTACAATTATTTTGTGGGTTAGATCCTAAATTTAGTGGCCTATGTTCATATTGGTACAAATATAAGGACTAAGTGGAAAAAAGGTATACGGTTTCGCTTTGACGGTTAAAGTACACCGTGAAAAGGTTGGCATCGTCGGTAAAGTGTATTAAAGATCATAAGATGCACCTCAAATATTGCGAGTTTTAGAATAAAACGTATTTTTGCGCAAAATTTTAGAGTAATGAGCACAAATAGAACTTTTACCATGATTAAGCCCGATGCCGTTGAGAATGGACACATCGGTGGAATTTTGGACAAAATAACTTCGGCCGGATTCAAGATCGTTGCAATGAAATATACGCAATTGAGCAGAAGGGATGCACAAGCGTTTTATGCAATACATAAGGAACGTCCTTTTTTTGGGGAATTGGTTGACTTTATGACCAGAGGGCCAATTGTATCCGCTATCCTGGAAAAGGATAATGCAGTTGAAGATTTTCGCGCCTTGATCGGGGCAACAAACCCTGCAGATGCTGCAGAAGGGACTATACGAAAATTGTTCGCTACCTCAATAGCTGAAAATGCGGTACATGGTTCTGACAGTGATGAAAATGCAGCCATTGAAGGTTCATTTCATTTTGCTGGAAGGGAAATTTTCTAAGAAAATTTTGTTTATAGAATTAAAAACCACGCCCAAGGGCGTGGTTTTTTTTAGTTAAATTATAACGGAATCTTATCTAAGAACAATTTTTGTGATTAGATCCTTTCCCAATTCCTCGTTCAATAATTTTATGATCTTGGATTTGCCCAAGCTTAGCTCCTCTCTAAGTACGGATGAAGATAGCGAAACAAAAAGGGTGTCGCTCCGTAATTCAATGGCCGTGGTATAGTTGTTAACGCCATTGCCCATTAGATTTATCCAGGCTTCCCTTGCGTTAACCCGGTCCATTCCTTTTTGTAGCTTGTTTTCGACAATAAATTCCTGTAAGGCTTCACCAAGGCGAAGGTTGTCATTTTTTCTTTTGGCCATTTTTACTCAATATTAATGGGTTCAAATCTTTTGTAGTGGTATTTTATGTTTTCCTCACTTAGAACTGTAAAGCTATTCTCCGATAGATTAACAATTTTTTCATGCCATTCGCTAAGATCTGTTTTATAATTTAATGTAAAAACTCCTTCGTTTTCATAAATAGTAAACAATTCCGCATCATTGGAAGTATCGTAGGTTCCGTTAAATTTTGGTTGTACCTTTTTTCGATATCCCTTTAGGTCATTTATTTCAATGTAGTCTATACTGGTATTAACTGTGTATTCCTTTTCGGTGCCATCCGGGAAAGAAACTTTTTCTATTTCCCAGTAGCCGTTCAAATAGGGTAAATCCGATTTGTTCACTTTATTTTGGCAGCCAGCAAGGCTAATTAAGGTAGCTATAATATAAACATATCTCATACTATAATTTAAATATTTTATATGATTGATGTATTTTTTTTACAACTTCCTCTGTTCTATCGGCATGGGTATCACTAAGGAATATTTGTCCAAAATTTTCTTCATCTACCAAATTAATAATATGGGCCACCCGGTTTTCGTCCAATTTGTCAAAAATATCATCTAAAAGTAACAAGGGCGTAGTTCCGGCCTGTTTTTTTATAAAGTAAAATTGAGCCAGTTTTAAGGCTATCAAGAACGATTTCTGCTGCCCTTGGCTACCAAATTTTTTTATAGGGTGACCGTCTATCTCAAAGTTTAGGTCATCTTTATGTGTGCCAACACTTGTGTATTGAAGGGCTTTATCCTTTTCCAGACTCCGCTCCAATAAAGTTAAGAGATCGTTGTCCAATAACTTACTGTCATATGTTAAATTTACGGGCTCTTTTCCACCCGAAATAGCAAGATACTGTTCCTTGAATATAGGTATGAACTCTTCCAGGAATTTGGCCCTTTTCGAAAAAATTGTACTTCCGTATTCCTGAAGCTGTTCATTATAGATGGCCAAAGTGGTTTTGTCAAAAGTCTGGTTAACGGCAAAATACTTTAGAAGGGAATTTCTCTGGCTTAGGGTCTTGTTGTACTTGATCAGATTTTGAAGGTATTCCTTGTCGGACTGGGAAATTACGCCATCCATAAACTTTCTTCTGGTTTCACTGCCTTCAATGATTAGATCGCGGTCTGCGGGCGAAATAATGACCAAGGGCAGAAAGCCTATATGGTCGGAGAATTTATCGTAAGCCTTGCCATTGCGTTTGATAATTTTCTTCATCCCCTTTTTTAGACTGCAGAGAATCCTTTCTTCCCTGTCATTTTTTTGAAATTCCCCATCGATCACGAAAAAGTCCTCCTCGTGTTTTATATTTTGGGTGGCAACTGGATTAAAGTAACTTTTTCCAAAGGAAAGGTGGTAAATGGCGTCCAAAACGTTGGTTTTACCTACTCCATTATCGCCTACGAAACAATTTATTTTAGCATCGAATTCGAAGTTTTCGGACGCAAAGTTTTTATAATTAATTAGTGATAATTTCTTTAGAAACATTCTGGCTTGTAAAATATTTAATTTTAATCCTCCCGGAAACTGTAAAATATCCAAAAATAACGAATAAATACCCGTTCGGTTTTGGATAAAAACTTTATTTTTGCGCGATTAATAAAATTCAAAAATGGCAACATACAAGAAAAGAGGTTTTAAACCAAAAAATAAAGAGGAGGAGAATTTGTTGGATGAGCAGGAAAGTACAACTGCAGAAGTATTTAGTTCCTTGGATGAAGGAGCTTCCAGATCCGAGGAATGGGTTTCCAGAAATCAAAATTATATTCTTGCCGTAATTGGGGTTATTGCCGTGGCCGTTTTGGGATATATGGCCTATTTTCAATTTGTGGAGAAGCCAAAGGAAGCAAGTGCTGCCAATGAAATGTTATATCCACAACAATATTTTGATCAAGCATTGTCGGCTACTGCCGAAAAGGATTCCCTATTTACCCTGGCCTTGAACGGGGCAGAAGGTAAGTATGGATTTTTGGATATTATTGAAGAGTACAATGGTACTCCTGCCGCCAATTTGGCCAAATATTCTGCCGGCATGGCATTTTTGAATATGCAGAAGTACGATGAGGCCATTAAGTATTTGGAAGGATTTTCCTCAGATGATTTTATCTTGGGAGCCTTGGCCAAAGGGGGATTGGGAGATGCTTTCTTGCAATTGAACCAACCTGGTGATGCTTTGGGGTACTACGAACAAGCTTTTGCCCATAGTGCCAACGATTTTACAACACCAAAATTCTTATTTAAAGCTGGTGTTACTGCATTGGAGTTAAAGGAAAATGATAAGGCCCTTAAATATTTTCAAAGAATAAAGGATGAATATCCAAGTTCGGAAGAGGCTAGGACTATAGATGCATTTATAGGTAAGGCAAATAACAACTAGTATGGCTACGGCTAATAAAAATTTATCGGCTTACGATAAAACAACAATCCCAAGCGCGAAGGATCTTCGGTTTGGGATTGTTGTTTCAGAGTGGAATGAAGCAATTACCGAAGGACTTTACGATGGGGCCATGGAGGCACTTTTGGATTGCGGTGCCAATGCAGAAAATATTATTAGATGGAACGTTCCAGGGAGTTTTGAGCTTACTTTTGGTGCCAAGAAAATGATAGAATCCAAGAAGGTGGACGCTGTTATTGCCATTGGAAGTGTAATTCAGGGGGAGACCAAGCATTTCGATTTTGTTTGTAGCGCTACCGCTCAGGGGATAATGGATTTAAACGTAAGGACGCAAGTACCTGTTATTTTTTGTGTGTTAACGGACAACAATATGCAGCAGGCCATAGACCGTAGTGGGGGTAAACACGGTAATAAGGGCGCCGAAGCGGCTATAGCAGCCATAAAGATGGCAAACCTAGGTTAGTTTCTGAAAATTTTTCTTTTTTAAGCTTGTTGGTTTTGAGAAAAATAAGCTTCTTTCCTCTAATTGTTAACATTTTTTGGCAAGGGATTTAAGGCATATTTTTTGTTTTTGAGTAACTTTGAAACAATAAGGATTATGGGAAAGTTTTCAAAATTACGTAAAAACAAAAAGTACAATTATACACCTCGATACTTCGATGATAAAGGTGAGGGAAATCCGTACAAAATAGAACATAAACTGGACAAATTTAGACCTACTATGGACGGTCGTAGCGGGCTTAAAGGTAAGTTCGGTAGGGCTGTGGACGATTTAAAACGATCCGGTAACCGAAATCAAAATATTAGAACCCTTATAATAATTGCCATCCTGATTCTTATCTTTCTTTACATCATAGATTTTGATCTATCTATCTTTACAACTCGATAATGGCAGATATTATTAAGCTTTTGCCAGACCATGTTGCCAATCAGATTGCTGCAGGGGAAGTAGTTCAACGTCCAGCCTCGGTAGTGAAGGAGCTTATGGAAAACGCTATTGATGCAGGGGCTTCTACCATAAAATTAGTGGTGAAGGACGGCGGAAAGACACTTATTCAGGTAATTGATGATGGTGTAGGAATGAGCGTTACCGATGCCCGACTAAGTTTTGAGCGGCACGCAACCTCCAAGATTCAGAAAGCGGAAGATCTTTTTCAGTTGAATACCAAGGGTTTCAGAGGAGAGGCCTTGGCCTCCATTGCCGCTATTGCCCACGTGGAAATGCAAACAAGGACGGATGAAGATGAGGTGGCAACGCATATAAAAATTGAGGGTAGTAAGATTATCTCACAAGAAGTAACCGTGGCTCCTAAGGGAACTTCCATGATGGTGAAGAATTTGTTTTTTAATATTCCTGCCAGACGCAATTTCCTTAAATCCAACAATGTGGAGCTGCGTCATATTATGGATGAATTCCACAGAGTGGCCCTGGCCCATTCAACTATCAATTTTCACTTTTATAATAACGGTAGTGAATTGTTCAACCTGCCCACTTCCAACAGTAGACAGCGTATTGTGAATGTTTTTGGAGCCAAGACCAATGAAAAGTTGGTTCCGGTAAATGAGGATACACAGGTAGTTCAAATAAGTGGATATATAAGTAAGCCGGAATTTGCGAAAAAGAGTAGGGGAGAGCAGTTCTTTTTTGTAAACAATAGGTTTATAAAAAGCCCATACCTGCATCATGCTATTTTGGGTGCTTTTGATGGACTTATAAAAAAGGAAAACCATCCTGGTTATTTCTTGTATTTAACTGTTGATCCTGGTTCTATCGATATCAATATCCATCCTACCAAAACGGAAATTAAGTTTGATGATGAGCATACCCTTTATGCTATCTTAAGATCTACCGTGAAACATAGTTTGGGGCAATTCAACGTAATCCCGTCCCTGGATTTTGAGCAGGATCAAAATTTGGAAACTCCATATAACTATAAGGATAAATCTGCGGAATTACCGAGAATTAACGTTGATTCCAGTTTTAATCCTTTCAAGGAAGGCCCAGGAGCCGGAACGGCACAGAGGCCGAGCTTTCATAAACAGAATACAAAAAGTTGGGATAGTTTATATGTTGGAATGGAATCCAATATAGGTAAGAATTCAGGATTTAGTAGTGTAAGTTTCGAATCCGATACTATTACAGGTTCTATTTTTGAGAATAAAAAAGAGACCATAGACACGGGTACGACCACTTTTCAATTAAGGAGAAAATACATTGTGACAACCATAAAATCTGGTATGGTGGTCATAGACCAGAGTAGGGCGCATCAAAGGGTACTCTACGAAAAGTTTTTGAAAAACATAACCATCAAGGAGGCCGTTAGCCAACAACTGTTATTTCCCTTATCTTTGACGTTTTCCACATCTGATTGCGCTATTATCGAGGAAATTCAGGATAGCTTAACCACGGTAGGATTTGTTTTTGAAAGTATTAGCGGGGAAGAGGTAACGGTCACGGGGGTACCCTTGTCCGTCCCGGAGAGTGAGGTAGGTATTATTCTAGATCAATTGATATCGGACTATCAACAGGATTTTGTGGTTGATGGCTTTTCGCAGACCGATATACTAGCAAAAACCTTGGCCAAATCCTTATCGGTAAAAACAGGAGAGATATTGGACAGCGATTCCCAGTTGGCCCTGGTAAACGATTTGTTTGCCTGTAAGGAATATGGGGTAAGTCCTTTTAATAAGCCAATATACGTCACCATTACCGAGGACGATATTGATAAAAAATTTATATAAATGGGTAGGATTACGGACGCAGTAAAGCATTTGATAATTGTTAATGTGCTGTTTTTTGTGGCGACACAATTATACGGCGATCAAATGTACCAATGGTTTTCCCTTTGGTTTCCGAAAAATGAAAATTTTGAATTTTGGCAGGTTATATCCCATATGTTCATGCATGGTGGATTTATGCATATATTGTTCAATATGTACGCCTTATGGGCTTTTGGTTCGCCACTGGAGCGCATGTGGGGAAGAAATAAATTTTTCTTCTTTTATTTCTCAGCTGGAATTGGGGCCGCCTTGATTCATACAGGCGTAAATTACTATTATTTTAATCAAGGAATGGATGCATTGATAGGTGCCGGCATTCCCAAGGAACAGATAATGGAAATTATTACTGGAGGCAAATACAGTCCTAGTTGGTACGATGTGGCCTCCAAGAGTACCATAGATAATTTTTTGGGTGCTTTTAATACCCCTGCGGTAGGAGCCTCTGGTGCCATATACGGTGTTTTGGTGGCCTTTGGCATGTCTTACCCCAACAGCGAACTTTTTTTAATGTTTATTCCAGTGCCCGTAAAGGCCAAATATTTTATCCCTGTATTAATTGGGCTTGATCTGTTTTCAGGGGTAACTGGGTATTCGATTTTTGGAAATGGAATAGCTCATTTTGCCCATGTTGGGGGTGCATTGTTCGGGTTCATTATGATGTGGTATTGGAAAAAAAATCAGTTTAACAACAATCGCTGGGACAGATAATGGGCAATCAGAACATTAGATATTATTACAACAGGTTAAATATTGCAGAAAGGCTTATAGTCATTAATGTAGCGGTATTTATTCTAAGTGGATTGCTAAAGATATTGTTTGGTTTTTCAGGGGATAGCATTACTGGATGGTTTGAACTTCCAAAAGACTTTTTTCATTTTCTTACCCAGCCATGGTCCATAGTTACCTATTCTTTTTTCCATTCCGGCTTGGGCCATATTTTCTGGAACATGTTGATGCTGTATTTTGCAGGCAGAATTTTTTTGAACCTCTTTGATAACCGCAGGTTTCTCAATGTGTATTTTTTAGGGGTAATTCTTGGTGGGATGATATTCTTGTTGAGTTATAATATATTCCCAGCGCTATTAGGTATAAATACCTCCTTGATCGGTGCCTCTGCCGGTGTTACCGCTGTACTAATATTTGTGTGTTCCTATTTGCCCAATCAGGAGGTGAGGGTTATTTTTTTTAATGTAAAGCTGTGGCATATTGGGGTCTTTGTAGTGCTGCTGGATCTTATTCAAATTTCAATTGGAGGTAATGTAGGAGGTCGTTTGGCTCATTTGGGCGGTGCTGCATTGGGTTATTTTTATGCACGCCAGCTTATTAACGGCAACGATATTGGCAGCGGCTTTGCGAAGCTTTTGGATAGCATTGCCAATTTATTTAAGCGTAAAGAGAGAAAAGCACCCTTAAAAACGGTTTATCGCAAAGAGAACCGTGGAGGTGCCAGTACGGACCATTATGACAAAGAAAGTCGGCAACGTAAAATAGATGCTATTTTGGATAAGATTAGCAAGTCTGGTTACGAAAGTCTTTCCAAAGCTGAAAAGGATTTTTTATTTAAAGCAGGAAAAGAATAAATCGTGAAGAACCTTAATTTTATTGATAAATTCTTGTTCTTCATAAATGCAATTTTTGCCATTCTGTTGTTTATTTCCTGTTTTGTGCCACAAATTTCTGTGACGCATTTTGCTTATTTTTCTATTCTGAGCCTTACGGTCCCCGTATTGGTTCTTTTCAATTTAATTTTTTTGACTTACTGGTTGTCCAAAAGAAAGAAACAATTATGGTTATCTGCCTTTGTATTGGTGCTGGGATATATTTGTTTGGGAAACTTTTTCCGATTTAAATTGGCCGAGGAGGAGATCAAAGAAAGTGATTTAAGTATCATGAGTTATAATGTTAGGGGATTCAATAAGTACGATTTGCTTAATGACCCATCGGCTGAGGGGCGTATAATGGAATTTATTTCCTCGGAAGACCCTGATATATTATGTATTCAGGAGTTTCATCGGGTTAAGGATAGGAAGCTAAAAAAGATGTATCCCTTTAAATATATTACTGACTATAAATCTAGTGAAAGAAAATCCATCCAGGCTATTTATTCTAAATTCCTCATAATCAATAGCGGATCTTTGGATTTTCCTGATAGTGCAAATAATGCCATATTTGCCGATATCGTTGTGAAAAAGGACACCTTAAGGGTATATAACCTTCATTTGGAGTCGCATAGGATCTCACCCAGTGTAAGGCGATTATCAAATGAGCCCAAGGGGAGGTTGCTAAAAAGGTTAAGTAAATCCTTTGCGAAACAGGGAGAGCAGGCGCAATTGGTTGAGAAGAATATTGAAGCCACTCCCTATAAGAAAATTGTATGTGGGGACTTTAACAACACCCAGTTTTCCAATGTCTATAAGGTGATCAAGGGGGATATGAAAGATTCCTTTACAGAGCAGGGAACGGGTTATGGCAGGACCTTTAATTTTAGATATTATCCGGTTAGAATTGATTTTATTTTGGCCGATGAAGCTTTTGAAATTGCGGCCCATAAGAATTTTGACATAAAATTATCGGACCATTTCCCGGTCATGGCATCGATTAAAATTGACTCCAAATAGTTCTTCTCCCAGATAATTGGAATACCTAATTTTTCAATAATCGTTATCCCCGATTTTTATATAAATCACTTCTTCACGGGTTGGCTGAATTTATAGATTTTCAATCTTTCATTTTTTTTGTCGATTGGATTTAACTTTTTTAAAAGTCTATACAAAATAGCAATTACTTCCTTAACCTTATAAATGACTTTTACTGGGTTATTATATTAGGGAACTTCTATTATTATTAAGGTAAATTACGGGGGAAATGAGGCCACCAGCTATAATTGGATAAAATAGGAGGTAAGTGTATTTATGTTAATGGTAAATTCGTAGGCCGAAACGACTTTACATTAAATAGCAGTCTACGGTATCGGCCAAAATATGTATTAAAAAGGCAATTCCAAAGATCCTGGTTTTTGTAAAAAAAAGCATGAGGAAATAACCTGCAATGGCCCAATACATGTGTAAGGGGTGAAAGTTGATACTACATCGGTTTGGGTCAAAAATTGGATCGGCCAATAGGTGATCTAAATCCAAAAGAATTCCGGCCAAAAGTATCAAGATTATTTTTAGACGGTGTTTTTTAAAAAAAACCAGACCAATAATAATTGGAAGTATAAAATGAATGCCATAATGCAAACAAAACCTAAGCATTGGATAGATTTAGGTTCAGGTTTTTCAAATAGGTTAAAGCGTTGGTGCCTTCATTGAATAAAAGGTCCAGAATACTTAAATTAGGAATAAAGTCATTTCTGTCATCGAATACCTGCACATATTCCGGCTGTTGAAATTGAAGCTTTGTTTTGGAATTTATTAAAGTCCTCCCATCAATTTTGTCGGTAACATCAACCTGAAAGACTTTTGTCCTTTCCAAAGGCATTTTAATTTGCAAACATTCGCATATGGTTTCGATTGTCTTCAAGTTAAAATCCAATAAGGAGTGGAATGTATTGTGGTACAAGGGGGCAATATCATCTTCATAGAACTCAAAGAAGGGTGAGGTCCTATAAGCTGTTTCCAAGGTTCGCCAATGCTGTCTTTGCCAAGGATAATCATTGTCTATTTGTACATCACTGTACCTTTGCTTCCCTTTTTTGTTCCCTACGTGTTTTATAGGTATAGTGAGCATATGCATACCGAGATCCGTACCTATATAACACCTGTTGCGAAAAGTTTGTTTTTGAAAATTGTCCATTGCTTCCCAACAAATATCATTTTGAACAATAGCGGCAAAGTTGGCGATATTGGGAAAATAACCAGGATGTAGCAGCAGTTTCATGGTCTAATTTGAAAATATATCGATTCGAAAATGTATCAATTTATAAATTGATTTATTATTTAGTGTCAAGTTAACCGTGAAATGACTTCTCGACTCCGCTCGAAGTAACGATCGATTGTCTGGTCGAGCGGAATCGAGACCTGAATGCAATGACAAAACATCCCTAACCTAATACAAGTTAAAACGCTGCCTATGTCGGCAGATATGTAATTTTATGGCATAATTGTTTAGTTGGCCATTGGCAGTATTCGAAACCATAATTGTCCCATTGGTACATTAAATCATTGCTACATTAATTAATTACTGTCCACTTTCTTCTTTTTCCTAAAGAAATCAAATATGAACCAAGCGGCCAACAAGATCAGGAAATACTTAAAGTATGAGGTAGGCTCACCATCGCCGTTTACCGTAGTAAAGACCCTGTCCCATCTTACCTTCCAATTACTCATGCCATCGTTGATACCATCAATACTCATCCATATAAAAATTGGGGTCCCCACTATATGGTCTTCAGGTACATAACCCCAGAATCTACTGTCTTCCGATCTATGTCTGTTATCGCCCATCATCCAATAGTAATTCTGTTTAAATGTGTAGGAATTGGCAATTTCACCATTAATCATGATTTGATTTCCATTTATTTTAATATTGTTTCCTTCGTATTCGTTAATTATTTTTTTATAAATAGGAAGTACCTCTATATTGAGCGGCACCGTTTTTCCTTTTTCTGGAATATAAATTGGCCCTATATTGTCTACAGTACCTGTATGTGCCGCATCTTGGGGGAATACCGAAGTATCAGGATTTTTATATGAAAATTTTGTGATAGAGGTAATTCCATCCTTTCCAGTATAATTTTTGGCTTCTTGCTCTGTTAAATTAAAGAGTGCCATGTTCTTCATGTCTTCGGACTTTAAGTAGTCCTTTACCTTTTGGTTGCCCACATTGCCGGCGTAATAGGTGTAGGAAGAATCCGATTTTATCTGTTCCAGATTCATGGCCTGTATTACCTCTGTAGCCCGTTCCTGTTGGAGAGCGCTGTTGGGAACACGTATTACATTCCCCGATAGGTTTTCCCTGCCCAAAAGTTCTATAGCGGCATTGGAAAATTGTCCGTCTACGGTAACGGTATGAAGGAATTCTGGTTTTGCCCTATAGGGTAAAACCGTTTTTTCACCGTTGATATAAACATAGCCATCTTTAAGGGTCAATGAATCTCCCGGTACACCAACGCAACGTTTTACATAGTTGGATTTTTTGTCGATGGGTTTGCGTACTCCTTGCTGTCTTTTAAAGAATTGGTATACGGTATCCGCGGGCCAACTAAATACAACAATATCGTTTCGTTTTACCTTTTTAAAGCCGGGAAGTCTTAAATATGGTAATTGTAATTTATTCCAAATAGAAGTTTTGTAGGTAGCAGGGTCTACATCGGCAACATAGGATCTGGATTTTAGTATGGGCAGGGTATCGTGGACCATGGGTGCAGCTACAGTGGTCATTGGTATCCTTGCCCCATAATGAAATTTACTTACGAAGAGGAAATCACCTACCAGTAGGGTTTTTTCCAAGGAACTGGTAGGAATAACAAAAGGTTGAATTAAATAGGTGTGGACCAAAGTAGCGGCCACAATGGCAAATACAATGGAACTAACCCATTCTCCGAGGGCAGTTTTGGGATGGATGTCCCTGTTTTCAACATATTTTACATCTTCAAAATAGTTCACATAATAGATATACAGCCCAAGCGTCAATATAGCCAACCAGGTATCCAGTAAACTATTTTTTCCAAAACTTCTAAGTGTTTCGACCCAGACTACAGGAAACATCAATAAATTAATAATTGGTATAAAAAGCAATATTACCCACCATTTAGGCCTATTGATAATCTGCATCAGAATAATGGCATTATAAACAGGGATAGCCGCTTCCCAAGCTTTTCTTCCTGCTTTTACATATAATTTCCAGGTGCCTAAAAAATGTATCACCTGAATAATTAAAATAAAAATAATCCACTGTGTGCCGTTCATATTGGTAATTGTTATTTAATGCTTGATAATTTAAAAGAACCTATCAAGCATTAAGTCATTTTAAGTTGTACTTTGTTACGTTCTTTAACTAAGGTTTAACACGTCCTTCATTGTGAAAACCCCTGTTTTTCGAACGATCCACTCCGCAGCGATCACTGCTCCTAGGGCAAATCCTTCCCTGTTATGGGCGGTATGCTTAATTTCAATGCTATCCACTTCACTTTCATAAGATACGGTATGGGTCCCTGGAGTATCGGCGATACGTTTGGCCGTGATTGGAATTTCCCTGTCCCCTGCGCTGTCCAATTTCCAATTGGCGTAGTCGGTATTGTCAATAACACCTTCGGCCAAAGTAATGGCTGTTCCGCTGGGGGCATCCAATTTTTGGGTATGGTGTATTTCCTCCATGGCAACGCTATATTGATCCTGGGAAGCCATTAGTTTTGCCAAATAGGAGTTCAGCTCAAAAAAAAGATTGACACCCAAACTAAAGTTGGAGGCATAAATGAATGCTCCGTTATTTTTTTTACATAATTCAACTGCTTTTTGGTAATCCTGTAGCCAACCGGTTGTTCCGGAAATTATGGGAACATTGTGTTCCAGACAGTTCTTAATGTTTCCAAAAGCTGCGTTGGGCATACTAAAATCGATGGCAACATCGATATCGGAAAAATTTATATCCGTAGCGTCCAAATCAATTTTAGCTACAATAATATGGTTTCTTTTTATGGCGATTTTTTCAATCATTTTACCCATTTTACCATATCCGAACAAGGCAATATTCATAAATTAAAACTTAATGGTTAATGCCATACCATAAACTGGTTTGGCGGTAATAGCGTCCATGTCCAAATATGGTTTTAAATCCATACTAAGGTCATCATCCACGTTAAATTGCTTTAAATGGGAATCAACATTGGCATCGACAATATTTAGGGCGTACATCGCAATGGTGACAAGAAGCCATAAATCCCGATCTTCCTGATATCTTTCCTGTGCACTTTCCAAAGCGGCATCTGAAAAGTCAGGATCTGCCCCAGGGGCATTGGGTGTGCCAAGATCATAGAATTCATCATCGGTAAAACCAGCCTGTCGTCGCTTAAATGCGGTTCTAAAACGGTCATAGAGGTCGTCGTTATATATATAGCCATATATTCCACCACCAATAATGGCGTAAACTATGGGAGCTTTCCAATAACGTCTGTTGTATATTTGACCAAGTCCGGGAAACACAGCGGAATAAAAGGCGGCCTTGCTTGGGGCCAAAGGATTAATGGCCTTTTTTTTGACTTTAAGGGTGTCGACCACGGTAATCCCCTCTTTTTTAAGAGAGGCTGTAATAGAATCTGATGCCTGGGTATTGCTTTCTTCCTCTTGCGCTAGTCCAAAGGTGATAACAAGAAAATAAAGTGCCAGTGATACAAAATATTTACTCACCCGTAATCAATTTTTTTAACCGATTGAATTCTTCCTTGGAGTGAAAGGGGATGGTGATTTTTCCCTTACCTTTTTCTGAGGCTTTAATGTCTACTTTTACCGATAAATAATCTGAAAACGCACCAAGGTTTTTGTCAATGAAATCTGGGTTTATGGCAGATTTCTTTGGCTCTTTTCCAGATAGGGCCGCAACCGGGGCTACCTGGTTATTGCCTTCCTGATAATCCTTTACTGCTTTTTCCGTATCCCTTACCGATAGATTTTCGCCTACTATTTTTTCGTACAGGGCAATCTGGTCTTGCTTTTTTTCCACATTTACCAATGCCCTACCGTGGCCCATACTTACAAAACCATCACGTATACCGGTCTGTATAATTGGATCCAATCGCAATAATCGCAAATAGTTGGTAATCGTAGAGCGTTTTTTACCTACCCGTTCGCTCATTTTTTCCTGGGTCAATTGAATTTCATCGATCAACCTTTGGTAGGATAGTGCAATTTCAATGGGATCTAAATCCTGTCGTTGAATATTTTCAACCAAGGCCATTTCCAGGGATTCCTGGTCGTTTGCAATACGGATATAGGCTGGTATGGTCTCCAGTCCTATTAATTTGGATGCCCTGTACCTTCGTTCCCCTGAAACTAATTGATATTTATTAAAATCAATCTTTCTTACAGTTATTGGCTGAATTACCCCCAATTCCTTTATGGAAGAGGCCAATTCCTGTAGTGCTTCATCATTGAAATTGGAACGGGGCTGAAATGGATTCACATCTATAGAGTCCATATCCAATTCCACAATATTGCCCACAACCTTATCGGCATTCTTGTCGCCAGCCGACTGAATATCGTTTTCCGGGTCTTTTAATAGGGCCGATAATCCGCGGCCCAACGCTTGTTTTTTTATCGCTTTCGCCATTATACTGTCTCCTTGTTTTTCACAACTACTTCATTTGCCAAATTTAAATAATTGGCAGCTCCTTTACTACTGGCATCATATTTAATAATGCTTTCACCATAACTAGGGGCTTCGCTCAACCTTACATTTCTTTGAATGATGGTATCGAAAACCATTTCAGAAAAGTGCTTTTTTACCTCTTCCACTACTTGGTTGGAAAGCCTTAATCTGGAATCGTACATGGTAAGTACCATTCCTTCTATATCCAAATCGGGATTGTGTATTTTTTGAACACTCTTAATAGTATTTAATAATTTGCCTAATCCTTCCAATGCAAAATATTCACATTGTATAGGAATCATCACAGAATCGGCCGCTGTAAGGGCGTTCAATGTTAAAAGACCAAGGGAAGGCGCACAATCTATAAGAATATAGTCGTATTTGTCCTTAAGATGGCGAATGGCTTTTTTCATCATATATTCCCTATCGTCTTTGTCCACCAATTCAATTTCGATGGCTACAAGATCAATATGTGCCGGGATAAGATCTACATTTGGGGAGGAGGTCTTAATGATGGTTTCTTCGGCGGTTTTGGTATGTTCCAATAGTTGGTAGGTTCCCAATTCAATACTATCTACATCCAAACCTAGTCCGGAAGTTGCATTAGCTTGGGGGTCAGCGTCTATTAGTAATACTTTTTTTTCCAATACACCCAAAGAGGCGGCTAAATTTACCGAAGTAGTAGTTTTTCCTACACCACCTTTTTGATTAGCAATAGCAATTATTTTGCCCATTATCATAGTAAGTTAGGGGGTAAAAATACGATTATTTAAGTTGTTATAAAATGTATTTTGTTAACACTGGGTGAATAACTGTAGTCTTTGGCGTTAAAGTACGTTAAAGTTGTATGCGATTTGTTGTCAGGCTATTAGTGGTTTATTATTTTTTTGCGAATCACTTATACACAACTTATTAATGGAACCCAATTATTAAAAGCCTCGGTCACATTGTAGGAAAATTGTAGAACGAAGGCCCAAAAAGGAGGAGTCATTGGTTAAATATCCTAGCCTTTGAGCTTATTTTCTAATAATGATCCACAGTTTGCCTGACAATGAACTACGAATATTATGTACTTAGGATTTTTAATATTTCGATGGCCGTATCGCTTATTTTAGTGCCGGGACCAAATATTGCTGCGGCCCCTGCTTTATATAAAAAGTCATAATCCTGTTTGGGTATTACCCCACCCACAATTACCATAATATCTTCGCGTCCATAGGCTTTTAATTCCTGCAGTACCTGAGGCACCAAGGTCTTATGTCCGCCTGCCAAGGAAGAGATCCCCAAAACATGGACGTCGTTTTCCACGGCTTGTTTTGCGGCTTCGGCCGGGGTTTGGAACAAGGGGCCAATATCCACATCAAAACCCAGATCGGCATATCCTGTTGCCACAATTTTGGCACCACGGTCATGACCGTCCTGCCCCATTTTGGCAATCATTATTCTAGGCCTGCGACCTTCCTGCTCGGCAAAACTGTCGGCCATTTTCCTGGCTATGCCAAAGCTGTCATCTCCTTTTATCTCTTTTGAATACACTCCGGTAAATGAATTTATAATTGCCTTGTGCCTGCCAAAGGCATTTTCCAAGGCCGTACTGATCTCGCCCAGCGTAGCTCTTGCCCTGGCAGCCTTTATAGCTAAAGCTAAGAAATTTTCCTCTTGCAGAGCATTTAAATTGGCAGTTTTGGAGGAATTGGGCTTCATTCTTTCATTTGCAACTTTGGTAAGTGCCGAAAGTACTTGCTGCACTTCATGTTCATTCCTATTTGCCCTGACCCTTTCTAAACGTGCCAATTGCTGTTTTCTGACCTCGGCATTGTTCACCTCCAATATTTGAAGTTCATCTACTGTTTTGGAAGGGTATTTGTTTATACCAACAATGATATCCCTGCCACCATCTATACGGGCCTGTTTTTTAGCGGCGGCCTCCTCTATCCTCAATTTTGGAATTCCAGCGTCGATGGCCTTGGTCATTCCCCCCAATTCTTCCACCTCTTCTATAAGGGCCCATGCCTTTTGTGCAATTTCGTCAGTTAGTTTTTCTATATAATAACTGCCGGCCCAAGGGTCTACAGTTTTGGTGATTTCGGTCTCCTTTTGCAAATATAATTGAGTGTTTCTGGCAATACGCGCCGAAAAATCCGTTGGGAGGGCAATGGCCTCATCCAAAGCGTTGGTATGTAGGCTTTGTGTGCCGCCAAAAACTGCTGCAGCCGCCTCTATGGTCGTTCTGGTTATATTGTTGAAAGGATCTTGTTCAGTAAGGCTCCATCCGCTGGTTTGGCAATGGGTCCTTAAGGTGAGCGACTTTTCATTCTTGGGGTTAAATTGTTTTACCAATTTGGCCCAGAGCATTCTGGCGGCCCTCATTTTGGCAATTTCCATAAAATGATTCATCCCGATTCCCCAAAAGAAAGATAATCTTGGGGCAAAATCATCAATATTCAATCCTGCTTTCAAGCCGGTTCTAATATATTCCAATCCATCGGCCAAGGTATAGGCCAATTCAATATCGGCAGTGGCCCCGGCCTCGTGCATGTGATAACCGGATATACTTATACTATTGAATTGAGGCATGTATTTACTGGAATATTCAAAGATATCGGCAACGATCTGCATGGATGGGGCAGGAGGGTAGATGTAGGTGTTCCTTACCATAAATTCCTTAAGAATATCGTTCTGTATGGTTCCCGAAAGATCTTTTGGTAACACTCCCTGTTCCTCTGCTGCTACGATATAAAAGGCCATTATGGGCAACACGGCTCCGTTCATGGTCATGGAAACCGACATCTCATCCAATGGAATATCCTGAAACAAAATTTTCATATCCTCCACGGAATCAATGGCAACGCCGGCTTTACCAACATCTCCCACCACCCGCGGATGATCACTGTCATATCCCCTATGGGTTGGTAGATCAAAAGCTACGGATAGTCCTTTTTGACCTGCCTTTAGATTTCGTCTGTAAAATGCGTTGCTTTTCTCTGCGGTAGAGAATCCTGCATACTGCCTTATAGTCCAGGGCCTACTGACGTACATGGTGGAATAGGGGCCGCGGAGAAAAGGAGGTATGCCTGCTGCAAAATTTAAATGTTCCACACCCTCAATATCTTCCTTAGAATAGTTTTTTTTCAGTATTATTCCTTCCGCAGTCTCATATGGCAAAATGGAGTCTTGATCCAGAGTATTCTTTTCTGGAACTGACTTCAGTTGAATATGTTGAAGATTTTTTCTTGCCATGTTTTTGTTCGTCTTGTCCTAAACTATACTTATCTGTTGCAAATAAAATTGCCCTTTGAAAACAGTTGTAACTGCTTTATTCAGTTTTCAATCGCTCCTGTTCCCATTCTTCGGACAATCTTTTTTCAAAGATCGGTTCTATCAAGGTTTTGCGGGTATTGGTTTTTACAAAGGGGTATATTTCCAGATCATCTTTCATTTTATCCAATCTGGATGCATATTTATTGGTTCCTACCAGGATTTTATCGAGGCTATTAAAACTTTCCTGTTCCTTGGTGGCACTTTCCTTTATCTTTTTTTGAATGAGATGTTCCTTTAATTGCACAAGAAATCCACCACCTACTTCAATTTGCTTAAATAATTCCAATGCTTTGGATGAGAGTTGATGTGTTACGGACTCAATATAATAGGCCCCATCGGCCGCATTGTTCACCTTGTCAAAATAACTTTCATTTTTTAAGATCAACAGTTGATTCCTGGCCATACGCTCCCCAAACTCATTGTCCTTATGGTATATGGCATCATACGGCGTATTCAATATTGTATCTGCTTCCCCAAGAATGGCAGACATACATTCCGTTGTCGTTCGAAGCATATTGGTGTTATAATCGTACAAGGTTTTATTTCTCAGAGTGGGCGTAGCTATTATACGGCAATGCTCCAAAGCTCCATATTCCCTTGCAAGGGTCCCGAACAAAACCCGTAAGGCCCTCAACTTTGCTATTTCAAAGAAATAGTTGCTCCCAACGGAGACCTTAAAGGTTATTACAGCACTTTTTAGCTTGTCTTTGTGGTGGTCGTTTAAGTGATTTAGATATTCATTGGCGTGCGAAAGGGCATAGGCCAATTGCTGTACCATGTTGGCTCCTGCATTTCCATAGAGCGCCACATCCACACCCAAGGTTTGGTCGTGATTTAAATTTATAATTTCCCCTAACAGTTTGTGATCTTTATCGAGGTTGTATTGCCAGTTGCCATTCCTTGCCAAATGACCTATAATATCGACATTGGTGAAGACCTTTTGATGATGGTTTTTTGTAGCTGCCAGAATCGATTTTACAAAGTCGTAAGATAGAAATTGAAGATTAAAATGGATACATGTTTTGTCCAGGTCAATTTCATTTAGCAGTTCATGAATATTTAATTCTGTGGAAGGAATGGTAAAATAAATACATTCAGCGCCCCTGATTATAGCATCCGAGGCTTTTTTGTTGGCCATTTTAGCATTCCCAGCGTATATGCCCTGTGCTATGTTCCAGCCATTTTCTCTGTGTAATTCGGATATATCGAGCGCCTTTAGGTCTTCAGAGTTGTAGAAGGGTTTTACTTTAATGCCTTCGGGAGATTCCCAAACCAATTTATCGTTGTAATCCTCACCTTGCAACTCATACTGGATCTTTTGCTTCCAAGCTTTGGAAGAAATCTCCTGAAAATCGCTAAAGAGTTCGGATTTACTCATCTTCCTTGGTTTTTACACTATCCTCATATTCAATTAAATAAATTTCCTCATTTTTCTTTTTTAAATAATATTGTTCCCTAGCAAATTTTTCCAATTCCTCGGGGTCCGATAGCTTTTCTATAATTTTTTTATCTCTGTCTATCTCTTCATGAAGAAATTCTTTTTGTTTTTCCAGATTATTTATTTGTTTTTTAAGCTCCCAATGTATTAGAAGGGAGTTGGTATCGAAAAAAACCATCCAAACCACAAAAACGGTCAGTACCAATACATACATATTGGTAACCACCCCAAACCATTTCTTTTTTCTTATCCCTTTTAGTCCCATAGGTGATTAGCTTAATTTTTCGTTGATTATGGTCCTTACAATGTCTATGGCCACGGTATTGTACTTATTGTTTGGAATTATAATGTCCGCATATTCCTTGGTTGGCTCAATAAACTGATTGTGCATAGGCTTTAGCGTGTTTTGATATCGCGTTAGAACTTCATCCAAATCCCTGCCACGCTCGGTGATGTCCCTTTTTAAGCGCCTTATCAAACGTTCGTCCGAATCGGCATGTACAAAGATTTTAATGTCGAACATCTCCCTGATCTTGGGATTTGTCATGATAAGGATACCTTCTACGATCATGACCTTTCTTGGATGGGTTAAAATGGTATCGGTGGTGCGGTTGTGTTTAACAAATGAGTAAACAGGTTGGTGAATTGGAATACCTTTCTTTAAATCCTGAAGGTGGTTGCCCAACAATTCAAAATCTATGGCACGGGGATGGTCAAAATTTACTTGTGTACGCTCGTCATAGGTTAAATGGGAAAGATCGCAATAATAGGAATCTTGGGAAATAACCCCTACTTCCTCATACGGCAATTCATTTATAATTTGATTTACAACCGTAGTTTTTCCACAACCTGTTCCTCCGGCAATCCCAATAACCAACATGCATTTCTAATTTGTTCCAAAAATAACAATTTGCAAGCAAACCGTAATGATTAAAATAGATGCCTTGCCCATATACACGTAAACTTTTTACGCGCCTCCAACGTAAGTATAGGAAGTGTTAGTGATGTCTATATTTTTTCTTTAGGCCATTGGAATAATTTTTTCATAATCTGAAATTAATTTAACAGATAAAAATCAGATAATGATAAAATTAGCGTTATATTCTTTGGGTGTAATTTTTTATATGAAGTTTAAAAAATTAACAGATACCCAACACGAATATGGAATATATTTGATTGTTTTTTTGGTAGTTCTTTTTTATAGTGATTCGTACTTTTTTCTTAATAACCAGTATTTTATTATTCTTTTATGACGGGTAGAACTCATTTTCAATTCAATGCACGCCTAATTTTAATGTTGGGTGTAATTTTCTGCTGTAGTTTGGTGTACTCTCAAAAGGACTTGCCCATAAACATAGATGATGCCAAAGTAAAGCCACTTCCCAGTTTGGTAAATAGCGACTTGCAGAAAAGTTTGGAAAAGGAGCTTATGTCCAATCCCAACTGGAAATCCTTAATGAACAAGAACAAGATGGCTGTTGGCATAGTAGACCTGTCAAATCCTGAAAATGCAAAATATGCCAGTATTAATGGGGATTATATGATGTATGCTGCCAGTTTGCCTAAAATAGCCGTGCTCTTGTCCTCTATGGATGCTATAGAAAAAGGGGAGCTTAAGGAAACCCTGGAAATAAAGAAGGATATGCGTTCTATGATCAGCAAATCCAACAACGAAGCAACTACAAGAATGATCGATCGTTTGGGCTATGATAAAATTCAGTCCGTTATGACCGATCCAAAATACATGTTCTATGATGAAAGTAGTGGTGGCGGATTATGGGTTGGTAAAAGATATGGAAGTGGTGGGGATACCAATAGGGAACCCTTGAAGAATTTGTCCCATGCTGCCACAGTAAACCAGGTATGTAGGTATTATTATCTGTTGGCCAATGGCAAATTGGTGAATAAGGGTAGGTCCAAACAAATGTTGGATATCATGGGAGATCCCGAACTACATCATAAATTTGTAAATACCTTAGACAATATAGCTCCCGATGCCAGATTGTACAGAAAGTCGGGCTCTTGGAGAACCTTTCATTCCGATTCTATTTTGGTTTGGGGAAACAATCCCAATCGCCGTTATATTTTGGTCGCTTTAATAGATGATGCAGGAGGTGAGCAAATCATTAGGGACTTGGTAAGACCTGTAGAAAAAGTGTTGAAGGCAGAGCGGGTGCATTTTGCCGTTAACTAGATCCATTTAGTATATTTCCTTTTGTTTATTCGTATAATGTTTGCCAATGAATTAATTTTGGTCCTAATCTTCTATGGATTGGTTTTAGATAGGAGTGCTGTTGGATATTACTAAAACGCATGAAAATTGAACTACCTTATTTCATTTATTAAAACGTTTAAAACCTACATTCTAAAGGCATTTGATTTAAAAGAGGAGGAACTGACCAAAACACTTCTACTTCAATTAAATATATTCCTCATTATTACGGTTTTATTGATAGTAAAACCTACTATAAATTCACTTTTTCTTTCGGAACTTTCTTCGGATGCACTGCCATTGGGCTATGTTTTAACAGCTATCATGGCCGTATTGGGCTCTTTTTTTTACGACAGGGCCTTGGAAAAGTATCCATTGAATATTATTGTGGACCGCACCTTGATAGGATCCGTTATTTCTTTGGTAATATTTGGAGTAGCCTTAAATTTTAACCTTGGGTATGGATTTGCATTGTATATACCCTATGTCTGGGTGGCTATTTTTGGGTTGTTGACCGCTTCTCAATTTTGGGTAATGGCAAATCTGGTCTATAATGTTAGGGAAGCCAAACGCGTATTTGGGTTTATTGGTGCCGGTGCCATTGGCGGGGGAATATTTGGGGGGTACTTAACCTCTTTATTGACCACTATTCTTAACACTGAGGATTTATTGTTTGTTGCTGCAACTCTCTTAATGTGCTGTTTGCCCATTACCCGTTATATCTGGAAGAACGAAGTGTTGAAACTCAACCCTTTTCAAGTTTCCAGTCGCTCCAATCCCAAAGCCGAGTCCCCTTTTAGGTTGATAAAACAATCCAAATTACTTAGCCTAATTGCGGTAGTCATCGGAATAAGCGTTTTGGTGGCCAAATTGGTAGATTACCAGTATAGTGATTACGCCTCTAGGTTCATTAAAGATCAGGATGAATTAACATCCTTTTTTGGATTTTGGTTTTCTACCTTGAGCGTTATTTCACTTTTAATTCAATTATTCCTCACTAAACGTATAGTGGGCACTTTCGGCGTAGGTAAATCCTTATTATGGTTGCCTTCGGGCATATTGTTGGGATCTTTTTTGTTATTGATAGTGCCGCAACTTTGGGTGGTGGTATTTATTAAAATTGTGGACGGAAGTTTAAAGCAGTCGGTAAACAAGGCGGCTACGGAATTACTTTCCATACCCATTCCTATAGAAATTAAAAAGAAGACCAAGACATTTACGGACGTGGTCGTAGACAGCATAGCTACGGGAATGGCGGGCTTTATTCTAATCTTTTTTATTAATGGACTGGATATATCATCCACCTACATTAGTATAATTATTATAGGTCTTATTTTAATCTGGTTGTACTTTATATATCATTTGAGGAATGAATATATAATTTCCTTTAAGAGCTTGTTGGAATATAACCCTACGAGAAAAGAGAAGGCCACCAAATCGGAAATAAAGGTTACCTCAATCATAGAAACGGTAATCAGGGTATTTGAAACAGGGAACGAGAATCAGATATTGCATATGTTGCACAAAACATTGGAAGTAAAGGATGAGCGTTTCTTTTTTGCAATTAAAGCCCTATTGAACAATCCGTCTGCCAAGGTGAGGGCTTTGGCCATTGAAAATCTTTATTTTTTGAATACGGAGAATTTATGTCCAGCTATAGAGCCCATGATCTATGATAAGGATCAACAAGTGACCACCTCTGCCTTTCGATATCTCTTGAAGCGTTATCAACAAAACCCAGTAGAACTTTTGGACAAATATTTATCGGTAGAGGACAATACCATAGCCAATGCGGCCCTTATTGGCTTATCCATGGAATTGCGAAATAATAGGGTAATGCAGGACCGATTTAGTTTGGAACAAAGAATTGAAAATACCCTAGCCCAGTTATCGCAAACCAATACAGAACTGGAAAGAACCAATAAGATCCTGGCCATTCTTGAAACTATTGGGAATGCCAAGCTAGAAACTTTCTACCCAGTTATAAAAGCACATTTATATTCCGATAATGTTCTAATTGCAAATACCGCTATATTGGCGGCATCCAAAACATTGGACAAACAGTTTATAGATCTAATTGTTTCCAGATTATCGGGCAAGGATACCAGGAAATCGGCAATGGAGGCCCTCTACTTTTATGGGGAGCCCATTATCGATATTATGTTCGAGGGATTAAGAATGGAAAGTATTGACCCGGACGACAGTGCCTACGTGGTTATGGTTATTGGAAAGTTCGATTCACAAAAGGCCATTAATATTTTGATGAAACTTACGGAGGATATGGAACATACGGTGAAAATTGAAGCTATTGAAGCTTTAAAGCACCTAAAGTGGAAATATCCCCACCTAAAAATAAGGGATCAATTTATTGTGGATAAGATCTTGGACGAGTGTCACCTATATCAAAGTACCCTATCTGTAATCCATACCCAAATAGTACTACAGTACAAAAAGAACCCGGAAAAGCAGGAAACCAAGGAAGAAAATGAAGCCAGAAATGGGCTTATACATTTGTTGGAACTGAGGTTGGACAGGCAATTAAAACGAATTTTTCAATTCTTGGGAGTAAAATACCCGCCCCAGGATGTGGACCCCATTTTAAATGCCATACTAAAAGGTCAGGAGGAGCAACGCATACATGCCATTGAATTTCTGGACAATATTCTGGATATTCAACTCAAAAAGGAATTGATTCCTGTTGCGGAATCCATTATACAAGCAGGGGTTATTTCCGAAGAAAATCTGAAAAATCTGAATGTAAAGGTTCTTAGCGAATCCGAAAGCTATTTGGCCCTATTAAAGCGTAAGGATATTAAGCTGAAACTGGCGGTACTCTACTTGATCGAAAAAACCAAGGACCCTAAATTTACCCCCCTTTTGGAAATGATTTTGGAGGATTCTAATGAGAAGGCCAGAAAAAAGGCGGCCGAAATCTTGAGTGATTTTAAAAAAATCAGCGTTTAATAATTTTGTCGATACTACTGGCCAAGGTCATATGGTCTGTTGCTGAATTCTTTCGCAATACATTGGTCATAAGTACCACCATATATTTACAATTGTCCGGATGTTCTACAATGGCTACAGAATTCATGTAGTTGGTAACATTGCCCATATATTTTCCACAGGCTTCCCCTGTACTTCTATCACATTTGTATAAACTCCCCGATTTAAAATATACGGCAGCAGGTTTCAGGGCCGGGGATTGTGCATATCTTATCCTTCGGTCCGTCATATACATAAGGCGTTTCATTTCCAGGCTGGATTCTTGGTCCACCACCTTGCCCTGCTCCAACTGTATCAAGAATTTCATCAACCCTAATGGAGACCCTATACTGCCCCCTTTATCGCCTACATAGCGGTTGGGGCCTGAGGTAAAAAAGCTGCCTAAACGCCATTCGTCAGTTGTAATTCCAAGTTCCCGTAAGGGTAGGTTTACCACATCATTGGCCAAATCGGTCAATTCCTTTTTTGGGGTAGTGCTGAAGTAGGTATCCGCTTCTTCCTGGGTCAGGCTGGGGTAGGATTCTCCGAAGGCGGCCATCAATAAGGCCTCCCGCCATACAATACTGGCAGCCCCGTTATTACTAACGGAAAGCATATGGTCTGCCCACTCAAACAGGGTAAAAACATCACTCGCTATTACTTGTCTTTTTAGTAATTTATTCGTTTCCAAATTGAAAATGGGCACAGTGTGCTCATCTGTCAATCCCCAAACTCCCGACTTCACGGATTTGGATCGTAAAAGCTCCAATCGCTTTTCAAAGGAATCCGGGTATATTTTTTTTAATTGGGTAAACAAAGCTACCATTACGGCCAGTTTGCCAACACTTCCTGGTTGATAGCCGGCAGTTTCGTTTCTCTTGGCATATCTAACACTGTCTATATCCGAAATATCCAATACGGCAATGGAATAACTCTTGTCCAACCCCCTGAAAAGCGCGTTGATGTCCTTTTGGAACTGTTCATCTACACTTAGGAAGGCGGCAGTGCTGTCCTCCTTTTTGGATATTAGGTTCAGTTCAATATCCATATAGGACTTTTGGGCGCCTGAAGGGATAACGGTGGTCGACTTTAGTTCCCCACTTTTAACGAGCTCCAAGTATTTTAGCCTTTTGATTCCCGTATGCAAATAGCCATCAATGGGGTAATAACTCATGGTGGTAAAGGCGGAACATACCAGTAATAGAAAAATATATTTTATATTCTTTTGCATCTTACATTTTTTTAGAAAGGGGAATACTTTTATCCAAATCTATTTTTGGCGTAATAGATTCCAAATAATTGGAACTCAACGCTTTCTTATTCTCTACAAAGGGGCGTATTTGAAACAGCCACAACTTATTGTTTTTGAATCCCAGTTCTACATCATAGGCCCCTTCATAATCCGATTTGGTTTCGGTAGCCATAGTTTCGCGAATAGTTTTGGCAAATGCCCTTATTTCCTCAATGTTGTTTTGGTTTAGGATGAAATCCTCAAAGGTGGACATTCTTTTTTCCGTTCCTCCCGCATTCGGAAGTCGATTGTGGTACATTTCCCTAGCGGGGGCCAAGAGTTGGGTACCGCCAATATCCCTAATTAAATAAGTTTCCGCCGATTGACCATCTACAGCACCCCCGGCCCCCCTGCTAAAGGCAATGGTAAGATCGTCCAGATGGCCCGAACTGATGCCCTTGGTGATCAATACCCCGGAATAATCCACATCCACACTGGGGATTATCAAAATGGAAGGGAATACATTTTCAGGGTTTAGGAGATATTTTTGGCGCCATTTAAAACTGCGTTCGGAATAGGGGGATGCCCAAACATCCTTAATTCCTGATATGATTTTTTCCTTGGCGGCTACATTGAATACAGTAAGGTTTAATCCGGCCCCGGTAAAATTCTTCAAATCTTCCATGTTGGTGTCACTTCTTAGAAAAACCGGGATTTCACCGATTGGTTTTCCCAATACTTCTGTAAACCCCTCTTCCAGTTGTGTAATGAATTCGGACTTCATTGGCATTTTCTTTATGGCCTCCCTTAGGATTTCCAATTGCCTTAGTTGATAGTTTTCAACCTCGCCTTCGGCAATGCCTTGGGAACGCATATTCTCCGCTTCCTTGAAGGTGGAATTTAAAAATTCCCAATAGCTGCCCTGCTGATCGGGCATGGGTTGGTCCATATGGTCCCTAAAGATGCCGAAGGGAATCACCAGACCTTCGACCACCATATCCGGGAACATTTTTTTTAACTGTCCCAAATTGGCCGCCTTTGGACCGCAAAGTTTACCTGAATCTTCGGCATCCACCGCCCTTAGGTTTAATATGGAATTTTCGTCCAAACGGATATTCTCTATGGGCACTTCAATTCTTTCTTCTTTACGCTCTATTTTAATAAACAAATTGCGTTCCTCCTCGGACATGTCTTTTTCCAACTTCATAATAATGTTTCCCTTGTTGGACACCGCATAAAATACCTTTTCTCCGTTGTATTTTTGAAGACTTTTAAGATTTTCATCACTTAGGGCGGCATTGGGGATACCCATATTCCTTGCAAGCAATTGCACATGAGACACCATGTTTCCTTCTGATACCGTGGCAATTCCGGCCACTGGCTTAAGGTCAGACGGGGGCCGTTGAAAAATATAGATTTTGTCTGAAGTTACCTCAATGTCATCTGGAGATCCGCTGACCACTACCAATTCGCCTAAGGCATATCCAGGATTTAGGCCTCGTAGGCCACTTTGATTGTCTATGTCCATCACCATATTGGTCAAGGCGGACTCCTGGGCAATGATATCGCCCAGTTCTCCCACGGTTTGACCTAAATAAAGGGCAATGGAACCTCGAATTTTATCATCAATAAATCCATACGCCTTGGGTTCAAAAGCGGTGTAAATGTCTACTATCTCCTGATAATTGGCCTTTACCATGGAGGAACTCCATTCCACTTCCCTACGTGCATTTTCCAATATTGAGGTAAGCTGCCCTAAGGACATGGCATTGCTATTGGATCCCTTTAGGGATAGATTGAGTTGTTCCCATTCTGCCAGTTCTATATATCCTGCACCGGCATTCGCCATGCCCAAATAACAAACCTTGTCCAATAGACCGTTTAAGTCTTCCGGTTGCCATTGGGGAGAATTTTTAAATATTACTTCTTCCAACTTAAGGGAGGCGTCCAATAACTGAAGTCGGGCTACCGCATTCACTTCCTTTAGAAGGGCCTGTCTTATATCCAATAGCAATTCGGCTGTAGCAGGAATAAGCACAGCTGCATTTGTTTCGTTACTATAGCTAGAGGTAAAGTTTTTTATGGAAACCCCAATAGGGCTATCCTTGACAAGGGGGGTATTTTTTTGTATTTGTGCAATATCTACTGGTTTGTAGAAATTAGCCATGGTCACCACTAAGGCATCAATTTGTGCTTTTACCTCATTCGTCAGCTTGTTGCTATTTTTAGACTTAAAGTCTTTTACTTTGTTTATATCCCCAGCATCGGGCTGACTATGGATTTTAACCCTTAAGTCCATAAATTCTGGGATTATGTCCGAAATTACCTTTGAATCACTCCTTATTTTTTGGGCTAGATTATCGTCACCATTATGGGGTATGTCTTTTAAGGACTGGCGAATGAGATAAAAATTTTGGGCTAAATTTTGAGTGTCGGATAATAGCCATTTATAAAAGTCAACGCCCCATGCTTCTTCGTCCTCGGCCTGAATGGCCCCGCGATAGAACTGCCCCTTTTCCAGGATCCAGCCATTATCAACAGTTTTTAAATACTTGTCCAATTGATATTGTTTAAGACGGGAATGGTTGTTTTCGGCGTCCCAAAATTCCTCCTTGGAGGTATAGGATAAAATTTGACCCAAATAGAGGTGGTTGCTCTTACCTAAATCGATAATTGAGCTTTTATAGGTGGCGTGCTGTACTCCAGGACCAATGTTATCGGGACAGGGGTCTTTGGGTTGGCGTATACTTCCATCCGTACAGAACCAGCGAATTTCTTTGTAAGGTCCGCGGATATCCTTTTTGTATGAGTTGATAAGATCCTTTATTTCCTGATTGCCCAATTTTTGGCCTGGGCTTAATAATGGAAAGCAAAAGAGTAGGATATATATGAATATATGTTTTTTCATAGTCTTGTAATGGCAGTTCAAAGTGTAATCAAATGTAATACCAATTTTAATGCAAATATACTTTTTAAGCCTAGTTTCGATGGCCTGACCAAATAAACCATGCCATATAGCAGGGAAATTGTTTTAGGAGTGGAAATTAGCCTATATTCCTTTAGAATGTAAGCAATTGAAGGAAGATTTACAAATTGATTTTTTATTGGCGTTACCAAGACCAAGTATCAGTTTAGAGTCGGTGGTCTATCACAATAACGGGTTTTCTACTCATTTTTGGAAATCGCAACTCCTGAAGGGTTTTAAAATCGTGGAATTCGATTTTGGGGAGTACCCTTAGTTTTGCCCTAAAGTGATCCTTTATAGTCTGCAATAAATCATTTGTAGGGTTGGAAGTAGCTATTTTAATACAAATTTCATCCGTACCTATGTCGTTATGGTCTATCTCTATTACAAAGGCGTCTATTTCATTAAAATAGTTAAGTACGTTGTACATGGCCGGAGGGTATAGCGTGGTCCCCTTGTATTTTATCATTTGTTTCTTCCTGCCAATAACAGGGCCTAAGCGCTGTGTATTTCTTCCACAGGAACATTTTGATGAGTGCGCTTGGACAATATCACCGGTTTTAAATCTCAGCAATGGTATACCTTCAACCCCTAGGGTAGTAATGGTCAGCTCTCCCGGCATTCCTTCTTCGACTTGTTGTTCTTCCTCATCCAAAATTTCGATGATGATCAATTCTGGATGATGGTGTCCTCCCTGTCTTGCAGAACATTCGGTAAAGGCCGTACTCATCTCTGTGGAGGCATATGTGGAATAAAGGGGAATGTTCCAATCTTTCTTTATTTTGGCTGCCAGCGTGTTCAATGAAAAGTCTTCATTCCGCAGTGCTTCCCCGATACATATGGCGCCTTTAATCCCAGATTCGTTGGGGTCAATACCGTGCTGTTGGGCATATTCTATGAGTTTCAATAAAAAAGAAGGCACAACGATAAGGTAGGTTGGCTTAAACTTAAGGATGGAGTCCCATTGAAGTTCAGGAATTCCGGCACCTACCCTAATAATTCCGGTGCCTAACTTCCGAGCGCCCAAAAAATAGGCCAATCCGGCCATAAACCGTCGGTCTATAGTTGTTGTTAATTGTAAAATATCGTCTGCCGTAACGCCGGCGCAGTCAAAGGAGATGGCCTCGTTGTAAGCCAATCGATTTAGATCATTATCTGTAAGGGCAAAGGTCACAGGTTCGCCCAAAGTTCCGGAAGTAGTTACGTAATCTATAATCTTGCGTCTATCTACGCATAAGAAATCATCATTATATTGTTGTAGATCCTCTTTGGAAGTTGTGGGGAGCTTGGTAAGGTCTGCCAAGGTCTTGATATCGCTAGCATGTAAATTATTTTCCCTGAAAATTCTTTTGTAATAGGCAGAGTTTTGGGTAATATATTCTATAAGCTCCCTTAAACGCTGTTCTTGTAACTTTTGAATTGCCTCTGCCGATGCTTTTTCGATTTCAGGGATCATTATTTTAATTTACGTTTTAGACTTCGAATATACGAATGTACCAAAGCTTTCTTTGGAACAGTAGTAATTTCTTTTGTGCTTGCTTCCATAAAGTTGTTTAAAGCTGCCCTATAATATTGTCTATTGTAATTATAGAGGCCTACCCAATAATGTGTTTCCCAAAATTCAGGATTCAATCTTTTAAATTCTTCAAGAAATTCAGGTGCCAAGTGTTGCTTGTCGGCAACGGCTTGTTTTATTTGATGTGCTTCTACGCGATACTTTTCATAGTTTTGATAGGCTTGGGTATATAGAAAACTATCCTTTTCAATGTTTTTATTGGGGATGGAAAGCGTTGATCCAGTTCTGATACTTAAACTGTCCTTAAAAATTTTGTTTAGGTCATAGGCCACAAATTCACCTAATTGATACGGATTTGAAGACACCCAAACCAATTGCTGGTCTGGCTTAAATACAATACCGTGATGCGCCAGTAATTGGTTTAGGGCCTTTTCATTCCCATAGCCGATGTCGTTATCCTCAAGTCCTTGCTTATTTCTAAGAATATCCACTGCAATTTTTGGGGTTATTTTATTTTGATCTCCCAAAAGTTCTTCCATGCGCTCATATCTGTATTTGGAATGACTTTCGAAAATGTGTTTTTGGTTGTTTTTGTCTTCTGCATAGGCAGCACTTTGAAAGTGGTTGGAGCAGATCAAGTGATTGGAATTGGGAACTTTATATACCCCAAAATTATGTGGGGAGACTTCGATTATCATCGCCTTTTTATCCTTGGCGCTACCTACCAAAATAGATTCCGATACAAAGACCTGTCGTTTTTTTGCGATGCCTACGGCCTCCTCCAGCGTAGTTGCATATTGTAAAATCTCCCTGGTAAGGATGCTGATAGGGGTTTTGGCCACCAAGGGGATTTTGGATTTCCCCGCATTGATGGTAACCGTTAGTCCATGCTCGTTCATACCGGAGACCACTCCCGTCATGCCAGCCCAGGTCACGGACATAAATTTGTGGCCTTCTGTAGGGTCTATGAAGGAAATTATTTTGTTTTTGGCAAAATCATCCCCAGCGTAAAAGTCAAAATTGCGACCAAGGATTAAACTTCCGTCTTCGGATTTATCGCCCCAGACAGCAAAGGAAGAACAGCCTACAAGGGCCAGGTCTTGGAGGGCATGCCCTATGTCATGGGCGCCATGAAGGTAGAGAACCCTGGAATATGGATCAGCTATATCATTAAAGTTTTGGGATGCGTAGCGGGAAAGCCCCCAAATTTCTGTTTTGATTTCCTCCGGAATGTTCAGGTACATTTTTCTATTGTACCAGGCCAGGAATTTTTTAAGTAAGTACCTTTTTGTTTTGGAGGGTACCAATTCTTCTACCTTGGATAAAAATATAGCTTCCTGTTGTTGAAATAGGTCTTCCGTTAGGGCTCCTGTAATTAATCCCCTTTGCAAGGGGTCTCCGGAAACATAAAGTTCCCAAAGCCCTTGTTTGTTTTTGGTCAGGGAGTTATTGGAATAAATATAGGAGGTATCAGAGGTTTTTGTTATTTCAGGAATTTGAGTGTTGTAGTTACTTAAATCAGGCCTATCCTTTAGGGATTTTGAAATTCCACAAGAGCCAAAAAGCCCAAGCAAAACAGCAACACCAATAATCCATTTAATCCTGTACATCCTAATTGCTTAAATTATTCTTTTCCAAACCTATTATTGGTTTTTACCATCATCCTGTTCTCCTTAAAATCTACCCACTTCTGTCCCCATATTTTCCTCATTGTATTTTCAAACGGTCTCATAAAAAATAGATTTCCAAACATCTTGGACAACAATACAGGATGTTTTGGCAAGGCCCTCAAGGTGATGGAAAATCCGCCATCCAGGTATTTGATATAGTGCCAGTATCCGCTGGGCATATATAGGGCATCCCCGTGTTTCATCTCTACATATAATCCTTCTGCCTTTTTTAAGGCGGGATAGCGATCAAAATCAGGATCATCCATATTTATGGATTCCAAATTATGTACAGCGAACGGAACCTTGTACAGGTATTTGGTCTGTTCGGGCGGAAATAAAAGCACACTTTTATGTCCGTGAAAATGAAAATGAAGTAGGTCGGACAAGTCCATGTCATAATGGGGAAGCACTACAGAACCTTCACCACCAAAAAACATGACTGGCAGGCGCTTAAAAAATTTTAGTCCAATATCAGGGTAACTTATATCCTTGATCAAATCCGGCATTTTATCCAGGATGTTATAGAAAAAAATACGCAGGTCCGTTGGTTTGGCTTTCAGGATTTCCAGGTAGTCGTACAGTTTCATTTCCGTAACCGGGGCAGCGGAGTTTTGTTTTCCTTTGGTAGGCTCATTATTGTAGAGGGGAACCACTTGGTCGCCGGCCTTTTTCTGTATGTAGTCTATGTTCCATTTGCTGCGGGCAGGCCAATCCGAGGTGAGGTTTTCAATTAAAACAGGGCGTTGGGTTTTGTAATATTGATTAATAAAATCCTCTTTGCTAATAGATTTGACCCTTGTAATAGGAATTGTTTTAATCTGTCCCATATTAAACTTCTTGAGCTTTATTGACTTCTAAAATTTTTTCCAATAAATAATCCTTTCCCACTAACTCGGAACAGGTAATAATTGCTCCAATGGTTACGCCTAAGATTCCGTGCATGTTTAAACTTTGGCCCGTAAATAGCAGGTTTGTGATTTTTGTTCTGGGAGAAACAAATGAGTGTAGTGGATTGTTTACGTCCTTAACATAGCCGTACATAGATCCATTATGGGACCCAATATAATCTCGGTAGGACAATGGGGTGGAGGCATATACGGTTTGAATACAATCTCTTAGGTTAGGGAATTTTTTTTCCAATTCTGTAATAAAAACTTCAGTTTTATACGATTTGAACTCTTCATAGGTCTGCCCTCTATCATTTTTAGAGGCAACCGTATTAAAAGTTTTCTGCCAGTACTCCACCTCACTAAAATTCATATAGGTCATAGCTATTAAACTATCTCCCCATCCATCGTCTTTTTTGTTAATGCCCATAGAGACCATATAGCCCTCGGGCCAACTTTTCTGAGTGTAATTCTGTGCATCCCAAACACGATCTCCATATTTAAAATGATAATAATTCTTGTTGTGATATTTAAAGGATTTAGGTTTTAGTACAATGTATACGCTGAAGGCCGAAATAACACTTTCAATATTATTTATTCTGTTGGTGTACGATTTTCTAAAGTTTTCTACACCAACCATTTTTAAAGTAAGCTTAGGTTCTATATTGGAAATAAATTTATCACCCTTTATTTGCTTTCCATTTTTTATATCCACCGAGGTGATTACCCCATTTTTGACATTAAATTTGGTAACTTCATGATGCTTGAAGGTATTGCCCCCAAATTTCTTTATTTGTCTAATAAGCACTTTGGTAATCTGACTTCCCCCATTTATACATCTGTATGCACTTTCTATATAGGAATTTACGGATAGGGCATGTACATAAAAAGGAGAACGTTCCCCGTCACCGGCATATAGAAAATTAGTCCCCGCTAACACGGCCTGTAATTTCTTATTGTTTGTAAGGGAATTGATATAGGTTTTGGCATTCAGTTTAAAAACATCATCTTGCCCATAGGAAGGATTGCCCTTGTTTAAATTGTATAAGGGAAACTTGGAACAGGTTTCCCTTAATTTTTTACTGTACGTTTTTATCGCCTTTTCTTCTTCTGGAAATTGGGACAGTAAACTTTTCTCGAAGCGCTCATAACCTTGGGCGTGTCTGTACTCTTTAGGATCTCCATCGAAGGTGACCACATCAAAACCGTCTTCATCCAATTTTTTAAGCTTCAATTGGTCCATGATACCCAAATACTTAAAATATTGGTTCAGGTTTTGGCCTTCCGAAAGCCCCCCAATATAATGCACCCCTGTATCAAAGATGGTTTTGTCCCGGACAAAGGTTTGAAGGTTGCCCCCGAATTGATTGTTTTTTTCCAAGACACAGACACTATAACCTTCTTTGGCCATTATCAAGGCAGAAACCAATCCCCCTAATCCGCTTCCAACAATTACAATGTCGTAATGTTCTTTCATAAATGGTATTCTTTACAATTTCCAAAACCAAATTTTAATATCGGATTTCGGTAGGTCTTGCACCCTTATAATAATTAATATCAAACCTTGGTTCAATCCGAGGATTTTTTTAACTCCTGCGAAACCAGATTATTTTAGGCCTTTGTTTTTTCTAAGATAATAAGATTATCATTTTCAAAGACATTTTTAAATCTAGTGGATAATATAATTCTTTCCAATAATTTTGCTCCGTCCTTTACCAATATCAGTAGCCTAATATTATTTTTGATTTTTGGTGCCAGGCTATCCAAGTCTTGTATTTCCAAATCAATGATCATTATATCCGCAGGCTGTGCCAAAGCCTCCTCAATGGATGCTGTCAAGGTTAACTTGGCTATTTGTTGGGCAATAAAACTGTTCTTTACAATTGGCCTTATCTCCTCATCTGCCAAGTAAGCGTAAATTTTACGATCAACGGCATTTAAAGATAATAGAAAATCCAGTTGCCCGTATTCTTTTGAAAGATGAATTATGGAATCGGAGGATCCAATGCGTTTTGAGATAAGGGCGTAAATTTTTGAGTTGTTCCTTAAATCATTTTTTACCGCACGGTAAATGGAATCTCCTTTGTATCTATAATCCTCGAGAATTGTTCTCATGAAATAGGTATCCCCTTCCACTTCATTCCTCAAGTTCTGAAATTCGGACCTGAAATGGGCGGCTATACCCTTGTTGCGTTCTCTGTAATTTTTGCCGTAGCCTAGATCCTTTGGGGAAATTCTATCTAAAATCTTGACCGTTATACTGCCATCTTTTATTACAAAACTTCCTTTGGGAAGCACCTCAGAATTTCCATGAATCAAAACAGGAACAATATCCATATTAAACTTTTCCGCCAAATAAAAGGCCCCCTTATGAAATCGTCTTATTTTGTTGGTTCTAGACCTTGTTCCTTCAGGGAAAGCCATTAATGAGTATCCTTGGGCCAACTTGTTTCTTAAATGTTCAAGGCCATTATCTATCCCTTCGGACACTGGATAAAATCCGGCCAGTTGTACGGCCTTTCCAAAAATTGGGGATTTATACACCCAGTCGTTTACCAAATAAATAATCTTTGGATATAACATGCCAACGGCCAAAATATCTAAAAATGAAGTGTGGTTTGCTATGATAATAGCTGGTTTTTTAAAATCCTCCCCTGATAAATTGATAATTTTTTTACTTACAAAGGGATTGGTATAAAGTACCGATTTCATGAATTTTGAAATGGTCTTATGGAACCATTTCATTTTAATTTTTTTCTTGAATGGCAGTATTTTCATAAAGGTAACGCTCCAGATGGACAATAGGAGTCCGCCGGAACCATAATAACCAAATGAAAGAACGGAATGAATAAGTAATCGAAGGCTAATGGGGCGTTTTTCCTTACTGCCAATAAAGAGTAAAAATAATAATGGTTGAATGGTGAAAGCTACAAAAACCGCCGATAGGATACCTATAAGTGATACTAGGCTAATGGAATGCAAGGCCGGGTGTTTTGCAAAAATTAGTACGCCAATTCCCAAAACTGTAGTAATTGCCGACAATAGGATAGATGTTCTGTGGGTTCTTAGGACCTTTTCTCCCTTACCGTATTCCTTGAGCAGTCCAGTTGTTATGAATATGCTGTAATCTATTCCCAATCCAAAGATAAAGGTGGAGATAATAATATTAAAAATATTGAATTCTATATGGAACATCCCCATAATACCAATCGTGAGCCACCAAGTCAATAAGATTGGAATACTGGTGACCAAAACCAGAGAAAAACTTCTAAAGAAAAAGAACAAGATAAGGACTACGATACCAAGGGAATAACCAATAAGCTTATTGAAATCATTTTTGAGATTGCCTAAAAACATCTCGTTCATTTCCTGCCTATCAATTACCAATGTTTTGGGGTAAGCTCTAAAAATTTCTTTTACTTTTTCTTCATGTCCCTCCTTTAATTTAATCAAGGAGGTAACAGTGGTAAAATCATTGTCGGTAACAAAATAGTCATCAATAGGCAGGGCAGCCGCACTACTGTAGTCCACAATATTTAACAATCTAAAATCCTTGTTGAGAAACGAATAGAATTTATCAAAGGAGTTGGGTTTAAATCCTAATTCGGTACCACTTTCCACAAGATTTTTCTTAGTATTTTCAATGATATCCTCGTTCCAAAACTCCTTCCAAAGTTCAATTTTTTCTTGCTGTTTTTCTTGGGAGAGGACTAGGTTGCCTATTGAGCTAAAACTAAGTATTTCTCCGTTATTCTTTAGGCTATCCAATTCTTGGGATATGGTATTGTTGGTTTGAAGGACCTTTTCTCTATCTTCCCCATAGACAGCCAAATAAATGGATTTGGAAGACATATTGGTAAGTGCGTCCAATCTCTCCCTAGCTTGTGCCAAGGCTGTAGGTTCATAGTTGAGTTTGGCAATGTCCTTATTGAAAATTACCTTTTCGTGAAAAAAAATACTGGCAATCAAAAGGCCTACAAGGATGGCTATGCTCCATTTGTTTTTATGAAGATTATAGGAGGCTATCTTATCCAAGAGGGTGTACTTTACATTTAGATTATCTGTATTCCTATAAACATGGGGTATAAATAGAAGGGCGAAAATACAGGAGCCAATTACGCTAACGGCAGCAAAAATGCCGAGGTCCTGAAGGGCTTGCGAGTCTAGGAACAGAAGGCACAAAAAGGCTAGGGCAGTGGTAATACTGCTCATGATAACTGGCTGGGACACATCTGAGTATAGTGTCTTTACAGAGGGGTTATTTCTTATTTGGGTTAATATATGCAAGGAATAATCCAAGGTAACCCCTAGCAGTACAGAGCCTATCCCCAAGGAAATGGCAGAAATCTTCCCTCTTGTCAAATACAGAACGGCAACGGATAGTGTTGCCCCAAAAAGGGTAGGGGCGAAAAGAATAATGGGAATGGTTAATTTTCTATAAAATAGGATTAGGATTCCCATTAAAATGGATAAGGCAATAGTTACCGTAAGGCGAATATCGGTTTTGATCTGTTGTGCGTTGGCAACGGCTATCAATGTGGCCCCGTAATATTCACTTTTTACCCTGTCCGTATACATTTGGTCCAATTGATCCTGGGTCTCATAAAGCTCCGTAACAAATTTGGTATTCTCCACGGTTTCACTGGAAGGGTGGGTAGGGGTAATAAATAGTAAAATGTTTTGAAGATCCTTGCTCAGGATAAAACCATCCTTAAGGGTAAACTGATCCCCTATGCCCAAACCCCTTAGTTTTTTTAGGGCAATAAAAGAAATGCCTAGGGGGTCTTTCAGAATCATTTCCTTGGCAACTATGCCAGAAGGGGAAATTAATGTTCTGTAGTTTTTTTGTATTATTTTGGCAATGCTGTCCTGGTCGAGTTTTTTTGAGATGGTATTGTAATCCTCCCTATCCAGCAGCAGAGGGGCATTTTCATAGACAAACTCCAAGGTGTTCCCCAGATCTCCGTCATCTATTTTGCCCTGGATTTTTTTTATGTGTGAAGAAGATTTTTTGGAGATACTATCCAAAAAATCAGCTGCATAGCTTGTTAGTTCTTCAATAGGTACCCCTGGATCCCGCACAATATTCACGATAATCTTATCCGAAAAATTTACCGATTTTAATACTTTTTGAACTTCCTCGGTCTTGCTATTGCTGGGTATGAGCTTGGTTATGTCTTCCTCAAATTCAATTTTAAAAGCAAAATATATAAGGATTAAAAACAGAGCCAAGAGACCAATGCCGGAAAGCAGTCTTTTCTTGGCCACATATTTATAAATCCTATATAAATAACTACCCATTTTTAAGTGCAATTTTCTTTCTATCAAAAATATTCAAAATAATATAACCGCATATTCCCGTGGCAAAAGCTCCAATAAGGGAAAGGGTTATGCTGCCAATTATATAGGATTTTAAATGCTTTATGACTTCAAAATTGGCCCCTGCCTCCTCAAAAGTAAAATTAAACTCGTTACCTAAGACCCAGTGGCCTATTTTAAGGCTGATATACAGCACAAAAGGTATAAAAGGAGGAAAGCTTACGTTGGAAAAAGCGAAGGCAATTGTCTTGTTCAGTTTAAACAGTACCGCCAAAAAAATTACTATCAAGGTCTGGAACCCCCATAGGGGGGATAAGCCAATAAGTACTCCCAATGCTATGGACAGCGCTTTTTTTTCATGGGAATCGTTGCTGCCCAGAAAGTCTTCATGGAAAAACCTCTTAACTCCTTTTTTTTTTATTTTTCGAATTAAATCACGTGGAAAAATATAGAGAAGGGTCAGAATTACCAAGTAGGTGTTTAACAGGCTAATTCTTGAAAAATCGGTAAAGGGTCTAAAATGGGATACCCTTTCCGTAACATCATAGGTTACTTTTATGGGAATATTCTTCACTTCTATTCCGTTCCATGCAGCCTTCACGATTGCTTCGATTTCAAACTCGAATTTTTTTGTAAAGAATTTGATATCCTTTAAAGCCAGTATGGGATATAGTCTATATCCGGATTGGGTGTCCTGTAGTTTAATTCCAGTTTCGACCCAAAACCAGAAATTGGAAAATTTGTTGCCAAAACTACTTTTTTTAGGAACGCCTTTTTGTCCCATATTTCTTGCTCCTATATACAGTACGTCTTTGGACGTTTCCTGGCTTAGGTTGCCAATAAGTACAGGTATATCATCCGGAAAGTGTTGACCGTCGGAATCAATAGTGATGGCAAAGTGGAAACCTAGTTCCAGAGCCAATTCAAAACCTTTTCTCAGAGCATATCCTTTGCCTATGTTATGTGGAAAGGAAATAGTACGGATATTGGAAAATTTATCCAATATATCCGAAGTGGTATCGGTTGACCCATCATTTACTACTATAACATTTTGGGTGTATAGCAGCACCCCTTCCAGGACTTTTTTTAGGGTTTTATGATTGTTGTAGGTAGGTATTATCACACAGCATTTTAGCTGATCCATAGCTTTAGTTGTGGATGTAGTATGTTGTGACACGGTTTTAACGTAATTTGGTTGTTCCATCTTGTAGAAAAATACAAGATATGGTTCGCAAAAATAGCAATTACTGAAGTCAAAACCGTTGCTTTTCTTCAGTATTAAATCCTGTGGATTGTAATATATACGATTTCACAAAATCCTTGACCGCTTTAGAATTGGTCTTTTCGTAGTGGTTTAAAATGAAAGTTTTGTCCTCTTCGATGTTGGATCTGTATTTCAAAAACTTTGGGGAATTTTCCTGTATACTCAATCTTAGGCACCTAATTTCTATGTTTTCCGGTTTTTGGGATACCGCAAATTCCAGTAGTAAAACCCCACTTTTAAAAAGGTCCTTCCTTTCCGCATTATCCTTTGTGTATTTTGCCGTCAATGCAGAAACTGCACCCTTGTAAGCTACCAATACAGTGTTATCTTCCTTGGAAACAGTTTCCAGTTTATCCCTTAAGGCCAGGGCCGATTCACGGTCGTTTGTGGCCAGGCTAAAATCTTTTCGAACCTGGTCTAGATCGGGTGTGAAAGGAGAAATGGAAATCACGAATAGAAGAAAACAGATAAGTTTCATTTACACCGCGCTTTTAAAGGTTGCACTTAGTTTTAGGGCAACTGTTTCCCCAAAGGTGGTTGTACTTTTTACCTTGATCAGACCGTCTATTTCAGAAAGGTTGATGTCTATTAAAAGTATCGGATCCGTTTCAGGATTTATAATGGCCATGAATTTTACATTGGTGGCGACGGATAGAAATAAATCATGCCCAAGACTTTTTTCCGTTAATTCCTTTATGATTTGAATCATACATACCCCTGGCATAATAGGCTTTCCTGGGAAATGGCCTTTAAAAATTTCATGCTTGGGGTTCAACTTGATTAGGGCCGATATGCCTTCCTCGTTTTTATTAAAAGTTTCTGTAGTATATAGTCCTTCTATTAACATTTTGCTCACATATTAAATTTGTAGGCGAGTCCAATTTGGAATACCCTGTTCAATTGATTCTCCTCAGAATTGCCTCCATATTCTCCGGAGTCATTGAAATCCAGATCTATCAATCCTTGTTTATATCTCAATTCCAATGCCAATCCAAAATCAAACTCATATCCAATTCCTCCAAATACGGCCAGATCAATAGGAGTGATTTCTAGATTTTCACCGTTATCGTTGATTAAGTTGATAAAATTGTCATCAAAATTAACGTCTAGACTGGGACCCAAAATAAAGTGGAAACCCTGATTTTTACTAACAAAAAATTTATTGGCAAGGGTAATGGATACATAGTTAATATTTATGTCTTCCCCATTTCTATAGCTGGCATTGCCTCCCTGGTTGGAATATACAATTTCTGGTTGCATAGTGTAATTCTCTGTAAAACGGACAGCTAAAAACAATCCAGTGTATAATCCAGGTTTGTTATCCAGTCCGGAATTCAGGATCTTGGCGTTGTTCAAGCCCAATCTTATCCCTAGTTGCGATTTGCTTTGAGCAGCCATGGTATAGGCAATGGTGAAGAGAAGACTTGCAAGCAGTAACTTTTTCATTATTATATGGCTTTTAAATCTATAGTTAATTTAATGTTTTTGTGCCGTATTTTAATTTCCCTTGCATGATCGTTTTCTATTTCTGTAAAAATATAGTCCGATTTCTCTTTGCTTCCTTTTGTTTCCAGTATTTTATTTAGCCGTTCATCTGCCGTGATGTAAAAGTAAGTGTTATTCTTTATTTTGGTCTCAAAGAACATGCTATCTCCCATTTTCTGGTAATGGTTCAAAATGTTGGGATTTTCACTGGTCAAAACAAATAAATCCTTCTTAAGCAGGTTAATAAGAATCTTTTTATTCATTTCACTAAGAATAAAATTAATTTTGAATTCGTTTTTGATGAACGAAAAATCAAATAGTTTATTTCCCATTTCGGTTGTGAATACAACCCTATAGTGTTCTTGTCCCAGCTTTTTTATAGCAAATATTCCGCCAAAGGATTTCTCGGCGAAATTAATTTTGGCCTTGTAGATATAATCCTTGGAAAGGTCGGAAAAGTAAGGATTGATTACAGTTGGCCTATTGCCGTTTATTCTTTCTAGATTATTTTTTTTTGGAAAGGAAGCACAGGCAAACAGCAAGAGGGTCAAGCTAATTAGTAAATACCTCATTGTCCAATGGTTTGTTGATCAGTCGGTCGTTAAAGACAATTCTAGTGAAATCATTGGTGGGTTCCACCATTTTAACCTCCATAACATCGGCCTTTTTCTTATCGAAAAACAAAATAAAAGAGGCGATATAACTTTTTATTTTTTCGTCTTTAGGGATAAAGATGACCTTGTAATAATTTGGGCTTTTAAAGTAGCTCATAGTGAAATCCGAATCTTGGAACAAGTTGCCCTTTACACTATTGACAATTAATTGATTTAGCTTTTTAAACAGGGCACTATTTCCCAGATCCATATTGCTTTTGGTTCCGGAATCGTTAATTGTTAATTTGTCGTCCTTAAAAATGATACTGTATTTAAAGGGTTCTGTATACTCCCATTTTACCATGTTGGGAGCCTTAAAAGCCATTCTGCCCTGTGTAGTAATATCATTGGATAAAAAGTCCAGATGCTTATACTGTGTAAAATTGCTTTGTATAGTGTTCGTGGCCTTGGACGTCTCGTTTATCATGGCCTTGAGCTCTGCAATTTCGGCATTGTTCATATTGCTTTCTTGGGCGAACAATAGGGTTGTACGGGCAATTAGGACAATTAAAAATAATAGGTTACGCATAGGCTTCAATATCTAACAATTGGTCTACAGTTACAGATTGCATTTTGTGCTGCTGTAAAAATAGCAATAACTGTTCCAATACTTCAACTGTTTTTTCACTACTGTCATGTAGTAGTATAATGTCGCCTTTCTTTATTTTATTGGTGATGCGTTTCAGGATTACTTTTTTTGATCTTTTGGTAGTGTCCAAAGATCGAATGTTCCAGCCCACCGTTTTTATTTCCAATTTTTTAACTGCTCTGCTTATACTGGGATTTGTTACCCCAAAGGCCGGTCTATATAATTTAGGGTTAAGACCGGTTACTTCTTTTATGGTAGCATTTGTTTTTTGGAGTTCCAATATTACTTTTTGTGTCCCAAAGAATCCAAATTTGTTGGAATGTGTGTAGGTATGGTTCCCAATAGTATGCCCGTTATCTACTATTTTCTGTGCAATTCCACCAAATAAGTTTACTTGTTGTCCCACACAAAAAAAAGATGCTCTGGCATTATATTTTTGAAGTAGTTCCAAAACTTTGGGCGTAAAGTTGGGGTGGGGACCATCATCAAAGGTAATGGCAACCAGATTATCGGGAATTTTATTGTTGAAATGCAGGGCAGGGAGATGATAATTCCAGCGGATGTGGAAGGAGCCAATAATAGTAAAAGTAACCCAAACAGCACCCAATAGTATATAGGCCCACCACTTGATTTCCCAAAAAACATCCAATACAAGAAGGGCGGCCAAAGCAATGCTAAAAAGGCTATTTATTATAGGATACTTCAACATCGGCGAAGAAGGGTGAAACTATGGTTTTTACCTCTGTATTGATTGTACAGTAAAACAATTTCAAAGCCCTTGGTTTTAATTGTGTTTATGGCAACGGCACTTGGTATCTGCTGGGTCTTAAGAATTTTGGCTCCCAGCCAAAATCCAAATGCCGAAGCTGTGTTAAATTCACCACTTAGATGTTTGTAAACCACTTGCTGGGTGTTTTTAAAAGGTCCATTGGTAAGCTCAGTATAATAATTGTCGTAGTCAATGTCTCCATTATTTCCACTGATCAGCACATCAATGTCGGTCGCGGATAGATTATTTTCCTTTAAATATGCCTCAAGATTGGCCAATAGATCTGATATAGCAAGGGTATTAAAGGTCTTTACTCCCAATACCTGGGCATAACTGGAATCTTGTTTTTTGTTGGACAACACAAAGAAATTGGCACCTTCCCCAAATACGGCGCCAGCGGTTTTGGAATTGAGCAACTCGTTGGAATTTATTTTTTCCGGTTTTATATGTTGTATTAGTTTATGTATGGCGTTGGTGTGTTCCCCGGATTCATCAACTCCACCTACAAGTATGTTTTCCGCTTCCTTTAGTTCTAATTGCATTAAGGCATCAATGAGGGCCGATTCAAAGGAAACACTGCTATGTACGTAGGTGAAATTATATCCCTTGCACCCAATGCCCAATGCTATCTGGCCTGCAACTGTATTATGGGTAGACTGTATAAACGAGGTAGGGGTAAGGAACTGCTCATTATTGTCCAAAATGGCGGTTACAAATTTTTCGGAATCCCTAACACACCCCATTCCCGTTCCGGTAATAATGGCGTCTATATCTGTTAGATTTGCTTCCTCCAAGGCTATTTTAGAGGCAACGACCCCCATTTTTATACCCTTTGCCATTCTTCTAGCCGCTGCCGGGGGAATAAAATCCTTATAGTTGGGTTCTATTACCGGTATGATGTTGTCTTCATAGGTAGTTATTTCCTCCAAAAAATCATTGTTGTCAAATGTTTTTTGGGCAGATATGGAACCGATACTGTTAATATAAACTTTTTCCATTAGTTGTTGGGAATTCCGATTTCTAATATAATATCTAAAAGGATCAAATGGTCCAAATGTAAATATAACAATTCCTTCTTAAGCCTATTTTGAAAAAATAAGTGTGGAGCAATTTCCTCCAAACCCTAGGGAATTGGACAGAACGGTGTTTAATGCTTTTTCTTTTAAGGTGGTTTGCGGGATAAGGGAAAACTCTTTCATCGGAGTTTTAAAATTCAAATTGGGATAGATAATGTTGTTTTGAAGTGATAGTATGGCATACACCGCCTCTATTGCACCTGCTGCAGCCAAGGTATGCCCGGTATAGGCTTTTGTTGAGCTGAATTCTGGAATTTCTTTTCCAAAAACACGGATAAGGGCCCGTCCTTCGGATAAATCATTGTTGCCCGTGGCGGTTCCATGGGCATTGATATAATCAATATCCTTTGGTTCCAGTCCAGCAACGGCAAGTGCTTTCTCCATGGCCAAAGTGGCACCGTCACCATTTTCGGATGAGGCCGTTTGGTGATAAGCATCGTTGGCATTGCCATATCCGACCACATATCCCAATACTTTTTTCTTTTCCTTTTTTACCAAGAAATCTGATTCCAACACCAAATAAGCTGCAGCCTCCCCTAAATTAAGTCCTTTTCTATTTTCGTCAAAAGGTGTATTGTAGGTATCGGACAGGATCATTAAGGTTTTAAAACCATTAATAGTGAATTTGGACAAACAGTCGGCACCACCTACAATTACCCTATCCAGTTTACCTGTTTTAATTAATCTTGCCCCAAACATTATTGCATTCGCAGCAGAGGAACAGGCAGTACTGATGGTCGTGACCAAGCTTTGGTCGATGCCCAATTGTTCCGCTATTTTTTCCGTAGAGTCCCCGGCATGGTGGCCTTCAATGTACTTTCTATTATCTTCACTTTCCAAGTAATCGTAATAAAATTTTTCGGTCATATCCATGCCTCCAACACTGGTGGATGAAATAAGGCCAGTCCTGTAGTCTTTTATGTTGGTTATTTTGGCATCTGCAATGGCCTCTTTGGCGGCAACGGCTCCCAATAGGGCTGTTCTGGAGTAATTGTTGTCGGCACTCAAACCCAATTTTGCTTCCAATTCCGCGTTGGTGAATTCAATTTCACCTACCATAATACTGCCTTTGTGGACGGTGTCTATTTTGGAAATATGGGATATTCCTGTTCTACCCTCTAAAAGTGAACTGTAATTCTCGGACACATTGTTTCCAATAGCCGAAATTATACCCATTCCCGTTATAGCTACTCCTGTGGACATGAATTTTTTATTTTAAGGTATTGATTTCCTTGGATGTGACCAATTTCTTCATTCAATGAATAAACACCTTGATATTGTACTGTCAAATGCAACGGAATTATTTTGTGCGATGTTCAGCAATATATTTTGCCATAACTTCAATGGACTCAAATATTTTTTTTCCCTCTTTTGGGTCGGTAAGTTTAATTCCATAATCCTTGTCCAACATTACTATGAGTTCCAATGCGTCAATGGAGTCCAGTCCAAGACCATCACCAAACAAGGAATCGTCATCTGCAATTTCATCAATTGCAATATCTTCCAAGTTTAATTGAGTAATAATTTTTTCCTTTAGTTCTTGTTTTAAATCGCTCATTTGGTTGTGTACAATTTTATTATTTCTTCTTTATTGTGTGCAATGCTTCCTTCCGTAGAAACTAGGTATAAAAAAGCTTCATAGTCGTCTACGTCACAGTTTATCCACCCGCACAACACTTCATCCGCTTTTTCAGTTTTAATTAAACTGCTTGCGTAGTCGTGTAGGTATTCTGCATTAAAGTGGTTAAAGATAAAAAAACTATTTTCAGAATATAGCCTATGCTTAATACTTATCTCTCCAAGGCAAATATTGGGCAAGGTATAGACGAAAACAGCAGGACTCGGAAAATAGTTTTCTTTGTCCACAATGGACTCTTGGTGCTTTCTGTCCGTTTGCAGGCTAGAAGCACTATTGGAAAATACCAAAGCAATATTTTTGGGCATTTCGGAATCCTGGGTCACTGTCTTAAGTAAAATATCAGTGGCCAGAAATCCAAGTTTGCTGAGGTCGTCCATTTTAAAAAACTTGGGATAATTGGTATCCATCTTTTTATAGGCCAGTTTTATAAAAGTGATGAAATCGCTCCCTAGGTCTTCCAAGAGCAACTCATCATTCAACAGTACCCTATTGTTGGATATTCTACAATATTCCTTTATTTTCAGATGTTGGGCCTTCATGATTGAACCTTTTTAAATACGGCGGCTGTATTGCAGCCTCCAAAACCGGAGGCAGTCTTCAAGAAACAATTTAAATCCTTGGCAGTGGGTGCCGTAATTATATTGAGGGGTTGTGAAACTCCCAACTCGGTGAACCCCTTGGAGGGGTATAAAGTATTGTGGTAAAGGGAATGCATGCCAATAATAGTTTCCAAAAGGCCCGATGCCCCCAGGGTGTGTCCAAAATAGCCTTTAAGGCTGTTCAATGGAACAGCGTCCAGACCTAATCTGTTCAGGGCAATTGCCTCCATTTCATCATTGAAAATGGTTGCGGTGCCATGGGCGGAAATATAATCTATATCACCGGGACCTACATGGGCTTCTTTAAAGGCCGAAAGAATACTCCGATAAAGGCCTTCCCCTGTTCTTGATGGGCCGGAAATATGATTGGCGTCATTACAGGAAGCTTCGCCCAATATTTCGACAGCTTCGGAGGGTAAATTGTCCTGGTCCTTGTTTACCAATATACTGGCGGCCACCTCCCCTATGTTAATACCGGATCTTTGCTTGCAATAGGGCTTGCAAGGTAGGGAACTCATGGCCTGGAATGAATTGAAGCCAGAAAGAATGAAATTGGAAACTATATCCCCTCCAACTATAAAAACTTTATCGAACGTTCCCTGTGAAATGAATCTTTTGGCCGTTGAAATGGCCAATATCCCTGAAACACAGGCATTGGACAGCACAATGGGTTCTGTAGAAAATCCAAAATAGTTTTTGATTATATGCCCTAAAGTTCCTAAATAGGCCCTCTCTGCAGGCATTGGGTTCCTTGGATCCAAGGTATCTACATTTCCTTTGGTTGTGGACAGAATTAGACCAACCCTATCCGTTAATGCTACTCCCGATGCTTGAATGATTTTGTCCAGGGACAGGACCATCATTTGCTCTAAGCGGGTATATTCACCATTTGGTTTTAGCTTTTTAAAGGCCTTTTCTAGGTAATCTGAATCAATAACCGAGGCGTAAAAGGGGTTGGGAAATAGGTTTTCATCTTCAATTAATGATATCCCCGATAAGCCCTCATGAATATTTTGCACCACCGTAAGACTATCAAAGCCTATAGATGATACAATATTGTTATATGAGAGATAGGTCTTATTCATTCAATAATCCAACTTTTTGTTTCCAATCCAAGAAAAATTTCGGCATGGTCAGGGATAAACCGTTTTCGTCTTCCACAAAAACCTGAATGGTTTCCCCAGTGCATACCAATTTGTTTTGTGGATCATAAATTTCGTATTTAAATACCATTTTGGCCGCTGGTGAATCTACAAAAATTGTTTTAATAGTGGCAACATCGCCATAGCGCAAAGGAAGTTTGTGTTCACAGCTAGATTTAACTATCGGGGTGGTGTAACCAGCTGCTTTGTGGTCCAGATAGGCAATCCCATGGTATCTACCAAAGGCTTCCCTGCCATCCTCAAAATATTGGATATAATTTCCATGCCACACAATGCCCAAAGGGTCTGTTTCTGCAAAGCGAACTCTAATTTCACTGGTAAAGCTAATCTCTGTTTTATTCTTAGACGGCATTTTTCCTTTCATTATACACAATAGAAATTGCGGTGGTTATTACAAAAAATAAAAATAATAAGGTTAGTTCAGGTATAAGATCCAAAATGCCCGCATCTCTCAAAAAAACATCATAAAAAGCATTTAAGCCCCAATTCATAGGAGATAAATTTGAAAGAGTCTGCATAAATTTAGGCATTATAAAGACAGGTACCCAAACACCTCCCAATGCCGCCAAAATAACCACAAAAGTAGCTCCAAAAGGAGCAGATTGTTCTTGGGTCCTTGCAATTGTTCCCAATAGCAATCCAAGGCCAATGGCCGCAAGTCCTGCAAATAAAGCTACAAGGAACAATAGAGGTATTTTTCCTGAGACGTCAAGGCTGGGAAGGCCTAAGACTGGGAATAGATAAACACCTATTCCTAACATTAGTCCAAATTGTATGAGACATACGGCAAGGTATATCACAGTTTTACCGCCCAATACCGTTAGATAAGAAACGGGATTAGTCCTTAGACGGACAAAGGTGCCCTGGCTTTTTTCTTTGACCATATTGATGGACAAGGGAACAATGATAAAAAAAATGGCGAACAAGGTCCAGGCAGGAACATTGTGCTGCACCGAATTGGGAATTATTTCATTGTTGCCTATATTAGGGGTAACTTCCTTAAAGGTGATAAAACTTTCGGTGTCAAATATAGCTTCAGTTTCATCGTCTGTTATTTGGGATTGGAATGCCTTGTAAATAGTTTGGGTCTCTATTTTAAAGATCATCTTGTCTATTCCATTCTTTATGGAGTTTTTAAAGGACATTTGTGTTGCGGGGTCGAAATAAAGTATGACCTCTTTTTTTTCCAAATCCGATTTATGGGATGGTGGAGTTTCTTCTTCCAAACCAAATTTGGATAGCAAGCCTTCCACATTTAGATTCACTTTTTTTTCCAGTTCAGAACTAAGATTGGCTGGAATTACTATGGCCAATTGGTACTTGCCTTTGAAAACTAGTTCTTTGGCTTCGCTGTCCGATTCTTTTCCAATAATATTGAAGGATTTGGACTCTGCCAGCCCATCGTATATGTTTTTGGAAACCTCACCCTTGTCATAGTCCACCCATAGTATAGGGATTTTGTTCTCATTGATAGACCTAAAGGTGCTGTCCTGAATTAAAGTAATGGTGACCACCAATACCAGGGGCATTACAAATAAGATGGCCAATCCGCCAATATCCCTGGATAGTAGTAGTAATTCTTTATATGTTGAGGCCCAAAGTTTATGCATGATCTCTAAGGGCTTTTCCGGTCAAGGTTAAGAAGACGTCTTCTAGGTTGTGTGATTCCGGGTATTGGGAAATAAGATTATTAGGAGCCCCTTCAATGATAATCCTACCATGATCGATAATAGCCACTTTTGTACAAAATTGTTCTGCTTCGTTCAAATGATGGGACGTATAGATAATGGTGGTTCCCTGGGTGTTCAATTTTTTTAAATTTTCAATAATTACATTTTTGGATTGTACGTCCACACCAACCGTGGGTTCGTCCAAGAATAAAACTTTGGGGTCGTGCAGGATGCTGGCAATTAAGTTGACACGTCTCTTCATTCCCCCTGAAAAAGTGTCCAATTTTTTGTTGGAAAATTTCCCCAACCCTAAAACTTCCAAATGAAAATTAATTTTTTCCTTCAATTGCTTTCCTTTTAGACCGTACATGCTGCCCAGGTAATACAAATTTTCATATGCGGTCAGGGTAGGGTAAAGGGCATATTCCTGAGGTACGATACCAATTATTTGTTTTAGTTGGTTGGCATTCTTTTGAAAGGTTAGTCCGTTGATGGTAAAACTGCCAGAGGTAGGTTTTATCAAGGAACTTAACATAGAGATAAGGGTAGTTTTTCCTGCCCCATTGGGTCCTAAAAGCCCAAAAATTTCCCCCTCGTCTATTTTTAGATCAAGGTCCATCACCGAGTAGTCCTCGTTATTTTTATATTTTTTGGAGAGATGGGAAATTTGGATCATTTGCTACCTTATATTGCCTTTTTCAGTTTTTTAAAAAAAACCTCTTCTTTGTTGGCTATATCTTCAAGAAGGGTGGCCACATGATCGTATTGGTCTACGGCCACGGAATTGCTCCTGTTTTTATATATGCGCGATGCCTCCACTGCAAAATCGCGCCATTGGTCGCCGATCAGGGTCATTTCTTTGGAAAGCTCTAAAAGTTGATTGTTGTTCAATAGTTTTCCAGCTTCTTGTAAAAATGCGGCATAAATATAACGGAACCCACCGCCTCCGGTACCTATTTCTTCTTGCATACGTACAATTTGCCCCAAATAATGATTGGCAATTTTAACGCCCTTGGACTTTGGCCATTTACGAATAAGTTGGGCAATTTTTCTTATTCCTTTTACCCCAACGACCGGGACGGGGGCCAACATATCCCTACAGGTGTGCTTTATGCCCCTAATAATGGCTTTTTCCAGCTGTAGCTGTTCCGGGAAAGAGGTAGGGTAATAAATATGTCCTTTTGGGGCAAAGGCGCCTTTGGCAAATCTTACTTTTTCCAGTTCTTTTTCGGTAAGTGAGGTAACGGTTTCCATTACCGGGTCACTTATTAAATATAAACCATCTTTTTTGCCATAGACCACCATATTGTGGGCGTTAAAATGGAAGCGATATTCGTCAGGAAAGTAGGGTAGGTTGTAAACGCCTACCTGGAGTCCTACCGGATTATTTCTTTGCAGGTTTTCGTCCAATCTGGCCTTGGCGGTTTGGACATTTCGAAATTTTTCTCGCTTTATTTTAATTCCGACACGTGTGGCGAACCGGGTAAAGATAATTCCCGGCATTGCCCTATAGGATACTACAGGTGCATGATTAACTTTTAAAAAAGGAATATAGGTAAACAAGAGCCCTGAGCCTATTCCAAAAACCATGGGCTCACTTACTGTAAACCCATTGTACGTCATTAAGTTGGCTACTACACCATTCTCGCAGTGTGCAGCTTGCTTGTGTTTAAAATCTATTTCCATTGTTTAGAGATCGGTACGTTGTAGCTCTTCGATCGTAATATCGAAGACATCTGCATATTTTTGTAATGTTTTGTTATTTAGGCTTTTAAATACGGCAGGGCGAAAATGTCTTTTAACCCTCCACTTCCAAATCCCGACGTAGCTCGCTAAGATGGGGAGGTCCATTTTGTGGAGTTCCATATAGTATTCCAAGGGACTCACCTTAAGGTCTATTACCCTTTGTTTTGAAGCTGAAATGCGTTCGTTTAAAGCCTCTATAGCATTGTTCAGGGCAATGGTCTTGGGGCTCCATCCAGTACTTAATTCGGTGGTATATTCCCCGTTTTCGTCAACGGCATAACACAGTTCTTTGAAATTGGCCGACTCAAGATTGCTTTTGTCCTGTGGTACTTCATTCTTTTTCATGCCTAAGGTCATTATAATTTATAGGCCAAGGTTACTGGCTTATAAAGTTATTAATACAATTTCATATTCGATCCGCAGATGTAACTAAACTTCCTGTATCAGAAAATTTAATATACAATCTGCCACTAATTCTTTCTCTGTATATATTTTGCATTCCATAGTGCATATGCTAAAATTTCCCGAACTGTAATTGGATAGGAGTTTAGCCTTCGTAGTTAAGGTGTCTCCTGTTCTAGGTAATAAAAAAATGTTCGCCTTTTTAATACCGCTAATAAAACCAATTACGTTATTGCCCTCCCCTTCTAGATCATCCGCGGCAAAGAAATCTTGCCCAACAATTGCGGAACAGGATTGGGCAGCATTTTCTATAATCCCTGATTCGGTAAACTTATTGTCCTTTACAAAGATACAATCTTCGGTTACTTTAAATTCGGTAGTCACCGTTTCCTTGTTAAGATCAATTATTTTTGTGACCATGAGCATTGGCTCTCTATGGGGCAAAAACTTGTGTATATTTATATGTGAACGCGCTGTATTCAATTAGTTTAGTTTGCCAATACGGTTTTCATTTCACTGTTTGCCATAATTTTGCCATTACAAGTTACCTGAATCTGAACCAAGGTAACACCCATGATCTCATGTAGAATTGTGACTGTTGTTATTAATTCCTGATCTGCGGTTGGCAACTCCAGTATTTCGGCCAATTTAATGGCCCCGATATAACCTGTGGGGGCAGGCTCATTTTTTAGGAAATATTGATACCCGGTATGAAGTGCCACAGACTGTGCCATATGTTCAATTAGTCCGGCAGCCATAAATTTACTGTTGTACACAAACAGATTAGACGGCGTAGGGGTAAAACCGGTAATCACCTTTTCTTCGGAAAAGTGAATCAGCTTGTCCACCATTACAAAAGGAGCCTTTTGGGGGATTAGATTTTCAATTAGACCTTTGTCATCTATTGTTTGTTTCAATAAATTCATTTAACAGACCGTTAGGTATGCATATGAGTAGGAAAACCTAGCGCTTTCCGGTACGTGCAACAATACTTTATCTCCCTTTTTTAGTTGTCCTGAACTCACCAATTCTTCAAGCATTACGAAAATTGAGGCTGCGCCTACATTGCCAACCTTGCTCAAATTCATAAACCATTTCTCCCAAGGTATTTCCACTCCCTGTCGCTTTAATTCCTCGTATAAATTTTCCTTAAAATAATAGGAAGAGATATGCGGTAAATAATAGTCAAAATCGGCGGTAGTGATATTGTGCTTGTTCATGGCCAATTTTAGACTGTCCACTCCTTTGCCCAATATGTTTTCACCTAAGAGTTTAACGTCTTGTTTCATGGCGAAAAGGGATTTGTTGGCCCAGTCTTCGGCAGGATATTCGCTCCAAGGCTTTAAATGGCCATTTTCCAATTTATCGGCACCGGCATACATGCATGTTTCCATTTCAAAGGCATAGGAATACCCTTCCATCCATTCAATTTTTAAAGCAATGCCTTTAGGTTCGCTTTCCAGTAAAACGGCTCCTGAGCCATCGGAAAGCATCCAGCGTAAAAATTCTTTGTTAAAGGCCAATATAGGATTGTCTTCCAGCTCCTTCAGGTGTTCTACCTCATTTTCAAAAATATCGGATTTCATCCAAGTCGAGGTTCTTTCCGAACCCGTACATACTGCATTGGACACTTGCCCCGCCTTAATTGCCAAGAAACCATATTTCAAGGCATTCATTCCTGAACAGCAGGCCCCCGATGGGGAATTAACCTCTAAATTTCCGTTTTTTAAAAAGCCGTGTACCATAGAAGCGTGCGATGGCAATATTTGATCGGGACTACTGGTGCCACAAGAAAGAAGTTCTATATCCTTGGTACTAAAAGTGTCGTCACATAAAAGCTCAATGGCCTCCTTGGTTAGTTGGGCATTGTTATGGGTAATGTTTCCATTGGCATCTATGGCGTAATATCTGGTCTTAATTTGATTGTTCCGCAGGACTATACGTCTAGCCTTGGAACTCTTACCATTGATAATGCCCAATTTTTCTTCCATTTGTTCATTGTCAACAGGTTCATTAGGTAAGAACTTGGCAATCCTGGTAATATAAACGTCTTTCATTAATTGTTCTTTAATCTAACGGATGAATAGTATGCTTTATCCCTTTTAATTTTATTGTACCGGGGTATGTAAGTCGCCAAAAATACAATAAAAACTATTGGAGCTATAGCCCAAATTGCAAATAACAAATAATATTTGAACAAAACCAGTAATTTTTTTCGTTTCGGATTACCTGTAGGCCCTTTCTTTATAATAAGGTTGGCCCATTTCGTAAACAAAACATTACCTCTTATGTCTGTCTGTATCAACAAGGGTTTTACTTTAACGGCATCCAATTTTAATAGATCATCCTGTAAGCTGCTGTAATCATTGGACAATAGTGCTTTCCTGATGGGCGTTCCAAATTTTTCCGAGGCTTTTATATCTTCGTCTGAAACTCCCGGTTTTGGAAAAATGCCCAAGTACTTGGTTTTTTTTCCACCGAGCATCCAATGCACAATTGTTATTACGCTGATGTGATTTATGTGACGGTCAACTAAAGCTATATTACCCACTAAACTGGCATTGCAGGAAACTAGAAGGCGTTTCATTTTTTCCTGTGCCATTAACCACATGTTTCTACAGGCAATTACTGTAACTACGGGTGTCTGATCGAGTAATTTCTTGGCAACATCAGATTTTAGGAAAGAATTAATGGGTATGGACGGGGTTAAATACCAAACTTGGTAACCTAGAATTATCAGGTCATATTTCTTTTCAAGGATATCGGCCTTTGGTGGCTTTAGCTCACATGGTATTTGCAGAAAGGATTCAGGAAACGCATCATAGAAATCATCCTGTTTCCATGGAAATTCGTAATCATTTTTGGGGCTTATCCTATAATATGTGATGCTTACGTTCGCCCCCTCTATGGAAGTCGCTAAATTTTGAACAATATCCAACAACTGCCCGGATTGGGAGTAATAAATTATAAGAACTTCTTTCATTGGTAAGCTATTAATCTTCTTTATAATACCGCCAAGATTGCCATTATATTAATACCTAAATGGTCTTTCCTATGACTTTTAATAGAGTTCAAATTTAATTTTAATTTTCAGATCAGAGCCGGATTTGGAAAATGTAACCAAAACTTAGTGTTATCCTAACCGAACTTAGTTTTTTGAACCCCAAAAATCAAAATAGTTGAACCATTGCAATGGATATTGTTCTATTATCCATTCCATGCTTTTAATATAATTAGCCAATAATCCTTCGGCATCCCTTTTCTTAAAATCTGCTTTTCTGGCGTAAAGATGATAATGTTTATTGGTTTCCTTCATTACATATACAAATAGGACCGGTACGTTTAATCTAGATCCCATCAAAAAAGGACCTGAAGGAAATTGTGCTTTTTCACCTAAAATTGGTGAGCTCATCAACTTGGCCGTTGTAGCATATCTATCTCCCGTCATGCAAATTATCTCATTTTTTGCCAAGGCGGCGTTCATTTCAAAGATATGGGAAAGATCTTCCTGTAGGATAATAAATTTGGTCGAGGATTTCTTAATATATTGATCTAGGTATTCCTTTATGGCCTTATGCTCGGCATCAGTGGTAAGTAAATTTATAGTGGCATCCCCTTCCAATTCGTCCAGGAAAAACTCGGCTATCTCAAAGTTGCCCAAATGGGCACTGATCAAAATCCCCCCTTTTTTATTGGCCAAGGTTTCGTTTAAATGTTCTATTCCGTCGAAATGATAGGTGAACCTATTTCTAAGACCCGAAGAAATAGCTACTTTGTCCAAAATGGTCTGTCCAAATACGTAGTAGCTTTTGTAAATGGATATAATGCTTTTTAGAGTGCTGTACTTAAGCCTTTTACGGAAGTAATAATAGCTGGATTTAGTGCTTTCAGGGGCGAAAAAACAAAAATATAGGGCTACAAAATACAGGATAAAATAGGCAGATCCCAAGCCAAGTCTTCTAATGGAAAAAACAAAAATCTTATATCCTAAAACAGAACCTCTGGACTTTCCTTTCCATTGATTTGACATTTTTTACGAATAAAATTTTAGTTTAATTTCTTCTCTATAAGATCATAAAAGTCTTGTAATGTAATTACATTAATGAAATCTTCCCCCACCAACTTAACACTAAAGTTAGATTCGATGGCCACTACTAAATCAACAAAATCCAAACTGTCCAATTCAAGTGTTTTCTTTAAATTGGCCAATGGAGAAATATCATCTGCATCAACTTCAAATTCATCTATAAGAAAGTTGTTTATTTTATCAATAATTACTTCTTTATTCATCTTTAATCTTTCACTTTTTTTATTAGCAATGCTGAATTTGTACCTCCAAATCCAAAAGAATTCGACAAAAATACATCAATTTTTTTATCCAGTGTTTTTCTTACCAGATTTAATTTGGCCGCATCTTCGTCAGGATTTTCAAGATTTATATTGGGCGCAATAAACGAATGTTCCATCATCAGCATGGAATACACAATCTCACTGGCACCAGCCATCCAACATTCATGGCCGGTCATGGATTTTGTAGAACTAACATAGGGGCCATTTTCGCCAAAAACAGCAAATATGGCCTTGGCCTCATTGGAATCCCCCACAGGTGTAGAGGTTGCATGGGCATTTACATAGTCTATTTCGCTGGGTTTAATTTGGGCTTGGTCTATTGCTTTTTTCATGGCCAAGGTAGGGCCATCTACGTTGGGAGTGGAGATATGATCCCCATTGGAGGAAAACCCGTAGCCAATAATTTCTCCCAAAATAACAGCATTCCTTTTTTTAGCGGATTCGTAGCTTTCAACTATAAGGGATGCAGCCCCGCCACTAGGTACCAGTCCGTCCCTACTTTTGTCGAACGGGCGCGAAGCGGTCCCAGGTTCTGCATCGTTGACCGAAAATACCCCAAGGCCATCAAAACTTCCCATGGCCAATTCATTTATTTCTTGGGTTCCTCCACATATGATACAATCTTGAAGCCCACTTTTAATTAATTGATAGGCAATACCAATGGCATGCGACCCACTTGCACATGCGGCGCTTACTGTGAAATTGATACCCGTTAATTTGAAAATGGTGGAGAGGTTCATGGTTACCGACGAGTTCATGGCCTTAAAAATGGCACCCGAACCAACTAAGGTAGTATCTTTCTTTTCCCTTAATTTGTCTATAGATTCTATCACGGATTTGGCGGTGCTATCATTTCCGTATAGTACGCCAACTTCATTGTTGTCTATATATTCCTGGGATATACCTGCATTTTTTAAGGCTTCCAAAGTAGCTACATATGCGTAGGCTCCTTCCTCGCCCATACTTAACCGTTGCCTTCTAGTGAGCAAGTCTTTCAGGTCGGGTTCTTCTACCATACCCGTTAAACAAGAGCGATATCCAAATTCCTTCCTTTTTTCGTCATAAACAATTCCTGAAGTTCCCTTGTAAAGTGATTCTTTGACTTCGTCCAAGTTTTTTCCTAAACAAGAGTATATTCCCATACCTGTAATTACGACCCTCTTCATCTTTCCTAGTGTTATTTTTAAGAATATATTCCTCCGTTAATATTTATGACCTCGCCTGTAATATACGATGACTTTTTGGATGCCAAAAAGGAAACCAAATGGGCAACCTCCCCTGCATCCCCAAAGCGGTTCATAGGAATCATTTTTTTAAGCTCTTTTTCGTCTAGATCACCGGTCATATCTGTCTTTATAAAACCAGGTGCCACTGCATTAACAGTGATGTTCCTTTTTGCGATTTCCTGGGCCAAGGCCTTTGTGCCGGCTATTATACCTCCTTTTGCCGCAGAGTAATTGACTTGCCCCGGTGTTCCTTTAAGGCCGGATACGGAAACCATATTTATGATCCTGCCATATTTGTGGACCAATAATTTTTGGATCAAATGATTGGTTACGTTGAAAAAACCGTTTAAACTGGTGTTGATCACATTGTTCCAATCCTCAGGTTTCATCCACATGAAAAGGCCGTCCTTTGTAATTCCGGCATTGTTTACAATTACCTCAATAATAGCGTCCTTGTTGGTCTCATGCCACTGGTCCAATTTATTTTGTACATCCTTGTTGTCACCGACATTAAATTGAATAATCTCCGCACTCCCACCAATTTTCTCTATTTCATTTAAGGTCTCCTGTGCAGCGGATGCGTTTTCTTTATAATTTATTAGAATCTTATACTCGGTATCCATTGCGAGCTGCAGGCATATAGCTTTTCCGATTCCTCTTGACCCTCCGGTTACCAGTGCAAATTTCTTTTTTTCGCTCATTTAGTTAGTTAGTGTGATTTAATTTTTTACGTCGTCGAATATCTCCGCATTTTCGTACCATTTATTGCCCAAAACTTCTCCCTTGGCATTTAAAAATCCCCATTCTTTGTTATATTTTACCCGGGCAAGCCCATTTATGAAACCTTTTTCCAAATTCTTTTGAAAGATAGAAAACGATAATCCTGCCGTGATATCATATTCGGGTTGTATTGCCCATTTTCCAGTTTTATCTATAAATCCCCATTTCTTTTCTTTTACAGGAGCAAGACCGTTTGCGGAAAATACTTCGGCATCCTTAAAGTTGAAATCTATGACCTTTTCTCCCTTTTCATTAATATACCCCCAGTTTTTGTTCATGAAAACTGGAGCCAATCCTTGGCTGAAATCCCTTGCCTTTTCATAGGTGGGAGCTATGACCCACTCTCCTTTATTATTGATAAAACCCATCAATTTATTGCTGCGGGCATATGTTAAATCGGATTTATCCGTGAATTCCCAAATCTTGTCTGCATTCTTTACCGGGTTAAAGTTACCGTCGGCTACTATACCAAAAGATTCCTGTTTTTTTACCCAGACCCCCTTACTGTTATAATCCCCTATTTCTTGGTTCTCAATAGGGATATAGATTTCTCCCTTTTTGTTGATCATTCCCCATAGTTCACCTTTTCTGGCCTTGGCATAACCATTTATAAAGGGTTTTATTTCATCAAAATCAGGTTCGGCTATTAATTTTCCGTCGGTCCCTAAAAGACCAATTTTTTCACCACTTTTAAAAAAGGCCACACCATTGTCAAAATCATAATATTTTTCCGAAACCGGGGTTTCCAAAGTTTCGCCCGAAACATTGATATAGTGCCATTGGTCACCTTTGTTTACAAGGGCAAGACCGGAATTAAACTCCTTTACATGTTCGTATTCTGGTTGAATTGCCCATTCTCCAGCAGTATTTATGTAGCCCCATTTGTCGCCCATAGAGGCAGCTGCGCGCTCGTTCGTAAAATTGTCCGCTTTCTTGAATTGCGGCTTAATCGCATATTCCCCGGAGGTATTAATATACCCGAATAGGCCATTTTCCCTTACCAGGGCATATTCCTGGGAATAAAAATTACCAAAAACTAAAAAAAGTACAACTGACAATCCAATCTTTGTTTTCATCTGTGATTTTTTTAAATTAAAACGTTCATATTCAATAATTACCAAGTTAGGACTCGGTGTATGTTTAGGATTAAACTAAGCCACTATTAAATTATGGATTATTTTATTTAAATAACTTTTCTAACTCAATTTTTTAATTAAGCTCCTTACAAGCGTAAGTTTCTTCCTCAAAATTTAGAATAAAGCTCTTAACCTTATTTACATAAGGATACATGGGAACATCTTTGTCGGAGATAGGGGGAACCAAATTTCTAATATCATCATACATTTTTCTTGTTTTGGATGATACTTTATCTTGTACTTTCAGATATTCAATTGCCTGAACAATAGTTATCGTTTCTATGGCAAGCACTTCGAAAGTATTTTCGATGACTTTTTTGGTAATATTGGCTGCGTTGGTTCCCATGCTGACAATATCCTGATTATCGTTGTTGTTAGGAATACTGTGCACGTACATGGGATTGGACAACATTTGGTTCTCAGCAGTGGTAGAGGTGGCAGTAAACTGTACACCTTGCATTCCAAAATTCAAACCAAGTTTGCCAAGATTGACAAATGGGGGAAGTATATTATTTAGATTGGGATTTAATAGGTAATTTAATTGTCTTTCGGCGAGCATGCTCATTTTGGTGACAATTAATTTTAGTTTGTCCATTTCAAGGGAAACATAATCGCCATGGAAATTTCCACCGTGGTAAACATGCTCTTTTTCAACATCCACAATAGGGTTGTCGTTGGCTGAATTAACCTCTTCAATAAGAATTTTTTCCACATTGTTCAAAGTGTCAAGGACCGGGCCTAAAATTTGGGGCACGCATCTCAAGGAATAGTATTCCTGAACTTTTTCCTCAAAAATTGACACTTCATTATTGCCGTTGTACAAATGGTGTTCCCTTTTTCGGGTAAGTGTACTGTCCTTTAAATGATTTCTCATTGATTTGGCTATCTGCTGCTGCCCCTTGTGTTTTTTGGACTGATTTAACTCTAAGGACAAATGGTCATCATACGCCTGTACTATTTCATTTATGGCAGAAGAACAGCATATCATCCAATCCAATAACTTTCGGGTATTGATAGTGTTGATCAGACCTATACCGGTCATCACGGAAGTACCGTTAATAAGTGCCAAGCCCTCTCGTAGGGTAATGGTGATAGGCTTTAGGTTTTCAATTTTAAAAACTTCTTCTGTGGGTCTTCTTTCGTCCTTGTAAAAAACTTCACCTTCCCCAATAAGTACTAAGGCAATGTGCGCCAATTGGACTAAATCTCCACTGGCTCCCACACCACCGTGCTCAAAAATTATAGGGGTAATGTTTTTATTGATGAGAGTAGTCATTAATTCGATTACCGAAATATGTACTCCTGAATGTCCAAGGCTTAAAGTGTTCAATCTAGCCAACATGGCGGCCTTTACATATTGCTCTGGGATTAAATTGCCAGTTCCGGAAGCGTGACTCCTAATTAGATTGTATTGTAATTGAATTCGGTCGGAGTCATTTATTTTATATTGCGCCATTGGGCCAAAACCTGTATTTACACCGTAAATAATTTTGTTTTGGGAGAATTGGCTTAAAAAATTAAAACTATTTTCGACGGTTGCTAATACGTCTTTATTTATTAGAATAGATTCTTCTTTAAAAATTATACGATAGAAATCCTCTATTCCTAACTTTCCTTTAATAGTCAACATGTATATAAATTCAATATTTAAAAAGTAAATTGAATAACAATTAATAAAAATAGTTATTTTGGATTGCAAATGTATGATATTTAACCAATCAATATTTTAAAAATAATGAATCAACGTTTAGTGGAAGTCTTGGTAATTGGCGCAGGGCCTTCTGGTTGCGTCTCTGCAGCCTATTTGCAAGGTCAAGGAATTAAAGTTCAAGTGGTAGAAAAAAGTGTTTTTCCCAGGTTTGTTATTGGGGAGAGTCTTTTGCCCAGATGTATGGATCATTTTGAGGAAGTAGGTCTGTTAGACGGTTTGAATGCCTTTGGTTTTGAAAAGAAATTTGGTGCCCGATTTATAAAAGGGGATAAAATCTGTGAATTTGATTTTAGTAAGAAACACACCAAAGGTTGGGATTGGACCTGGCAGGTTCCAAGAGCGGATTTTGATAAGGTATTGGCAGACGAATTGGTCAAGAAGGGAGTGGAGGTATCTTTTGGACATGAAGTTGTGGATGTTGTTATAGACGAAAATGGGGGTTCCATGACCACCATAAAGGATGAAAATGGAGTGCCGTACCAGGTTAATGCCAAATATATCATAGATTCCAGTGGTTATGGGAGAGTTTTGCCCAGATTGTTGGATTTGGATAAACCTTCTGCACTGCCCAATCATTCTTCCATTTTCACACATGTAGTAGACGTAAATCGACCTGAGGGCAGGGAGGGCACCCTGATTACTTTTGATGTAATAGAGACCGAAGTGTGGTTATGGGTAATTCCATTTTCCAATGGAAGAACAAGTATTGGTTATGTAGGCCCTACAGAATTTTTAGAGTCTTTTGAGGGAAGTAAGAGCGAAAAATTGAGCCAGTTATTGCGGTTGTCCGATTATTATTATGAACGCTTTAAGGGTGTTGATTTTTTATTTGAACCGGTGATGATTAAAAATTATTCGAAATCGGTAAAACAACTATTTGGAAAGGGATTTGTCTTAACGGGCAATAGTGCCGAATTTTTGGACCCTGTTTTTTCCTCTGGGGTTACTTTTGCTACGGAATCGGCCTTGTTGGGGGCAAAACTTATTACCAAAGTTCTTAATGGACAGGCAGTAGACTGGGAGACGGAATACTCTGATTATATTAGGGAAGGAGTAAGTGTATTTTCATCCTATGTTAATGAGTGGTACAGTGGTAATCTACAGACCCTGTTTTTCCACGAACCGGAAAACCCTGAGGTAAAAAGACAAATTTGTTCAGTTTTGGCGGGATATGTATGGGATAAGACCAACCCTTTTGTAACTAAGCACAATAGACTTATAAGGACTGTAGCACATATAATTGAACTTGAAAAGCAAAAAAGTGAATGATAATATCATTCACTTTTTGTATTGTAATCGATTAAAAGAATACTTGGTCTAAAAGCCTTTTTTTAAAATTAACTTGGCGAAGGATTTTCCAGTTTTGGCATAACCTTCCCCTAATCTGTCTTCATTGCTGAAAGAGCTTCCCCACTGGTCTCCAGGTGCGTTTTCACTGGAAACTTCCAAAAGTATATTGTCCTTGTTATCGGTCTCTACAAATTTTAACAAGGTGCTAACCTTTGCAGGCTGTTTCATGACCCCGGCATCCCAGCCAGGATATACCCATACTGTGTCCACGATAAGTGTATACTTGGCATCTGTTAAATTCTCGGCAAAAAACACTTTATGGTCCTCGTATAGATATCTATTCATTAACTCTAAAAACTTTGGGGCATAGATCAGCTCTCTACTGGCATACCAGCTTTTTTCCCAAGAGGTGCCTTTTCCGCGAGTTTTTTCTTCCAATTCTGCGGAATGTTCCTTCACATAATCTTCATTGGATAGGTTCTTTTTAAGGAGTTTCATATTGTCATAAACAAATTCGACGTTTATTTCCTTCTGACCCTTGATAAAATTAAAATCTCCTTGTACTATTTTTAGCTTTTGGCCGTAACTAAATAAGCTTGATAAAAATACTAGAGCAATGATAAAATTGATTTTCATAATAAATAATTAGTGTTTATAACTTCAAATGTATGGGAATTATATTTTAAGGTGGCTTTTCTGAAATTAATTTTTTGTTAGCTGTTCATAAAGTGGCCTATACGGTTCTTGCAATAAACAGCTGCCTATATAATCCTCAAAAAGCCAGCGCTTTGCAGATTTTCTATAAATGTTATCGTTTTGTTATTTCCCCTAATATATAGGTGAATCTTATTCCATATGTTTAATTTTGCCGGATGCAAAAAAGTCAGCAGCGACCACAATTCGAATTTGTTGCCATTATGGCTTCCTTAATGTCTATTGTGGCACTGGCAATTGATGCCCTCCTGCCGGCCATGTCCACTATTGGCATAGATATCAACAGCTTGGACCCTACAGAAAATCAAAAGTTTATAACCATGATTTTTTTGGGCTTGGGCGTGGGACAATTGATTTTTGGGCCTTTATCGGATAGTTTTGGAAGGAAACCCATTGTTTATATTGGCTTTATTGTCTTTTGTTTGGCCAGTGTTATCTGCGTTTTGGCCCCCAATCTGGAATGGATGATATTAGGTAGAATTCTTCAGGGGATTGGACTTTCTGCCCCGAGAACAATAAGCATATCCATGATAAGGGATTCCTATAAGGGAGATTATATGGCCAAGATCATGTCTTTCGTTACGGCATTTTTTATTTTGGTACCTATTGTTGCTCCAGCTATGGGAAAGTTTTTCTTAGATCATTATGGTTGGGAGGCTATTTTTTATATGCAATTGGTGGCCACTTTAGTGGTGGGTGTCTGGTTTTGGAGAAGGCAACCGGAAACTTTAAAACCGGAATATAAGATTAAATTTTCCAATCATGTGTTTGTGGACGGATTTAGGGAGTTGCTCCAACACCGGGAAACAATGGCTTTTACTATTGTTTCTGGCCTCATCACCGGAGCCTTTATGGTCTATTTGAGTTCGGCGCAAGAGGTGTTTGAAGTGCAATATGGCTTGACCGATAATTTTCCCTATGTTTTTGCCGGATTGGCGATTTCCGTGGGCCTATCTACCTTGTTGAACGGTACCATGGTGGTTAAATTGGGGATGAGAAGATTGGCATTGATTGCCCTAACCCTATTTTGTACTGTTTCCGTGGTTTATGTGGGCTTGTTCTGGAATTCCCCAAATCCTGATTTGTGGATATTGATTACCTTTTTGGCTATGCAATTTTTTACCCTCGGCTTTTTGTTCGGTAACCTTAGGGCTATTGCCATGGAGCCCATAGGACATATTGCAGGTATAGGGGCTGCCATCACCGGATTTATATCTACTATGATCGCTATTCCCATTGCAACCTATGTTGGTAGTTATATACAGGATACTATTCTTCCTCTTTTCATGGGATTTTTGGTTTGTGGATCCATTTCCTTGGGGATTTTTATGTTGATGCGTAGACGTAGCATTTTGGCTGCTGCTTAGTACTACGAAAGTATGGTACACATTTGGGAATAAATTCCCAGTTATTCAACTTCTTATAGTTTTAGGGGAATTTTCTACTTAGCGTTTCTGCCTAAACGCATGAAAATGGGGAAGGTGATTTTTTGCCGAAAGGAATTCCATTTTAAGGAAATGTCCTTTATAAGTTGATCTACAGGATTGTGGCCATTATTTGTTTTGATAAAATTTTGTACACTGGACCAGGAATTAAAGTACCCCTCCAATTGCAATAGGGTCCATGATGTTTCTATTTTGAAGGTTTCCTTAAGATCGATTTCATCAAAATTGAATGGAATAGAAGAATATTTTAAATCGATATAATCCCTTTCCTTATCCCAGTATGCCCCGATAATATTATTGTAAAAATGAATTATTATAGGATCAATTTCAGAATTGATTCGCATAAGGCCATATCCCCAAATGGCAATGATACCATTGGGTTTTAGTACCCTTTTTGCTTCATGGTTGAAGGCGCGCAGGTCAAACCAATGAACTGCTTGTGCAACTGTGATCAAATCAAAACTATCGTTGACGAAAGAGGTTTGCTCTGCCCTTTGTACGCTATACTCTATATTATCCATGTGGACAGCGTGCTGTATTTGTTGCTTACTAATATCGCTGGCAGATACTTGCGCAAAGGATTTTGAAAGAACTACTGCCACTTGTCCGTTTCCGGTTCCACAGTCCCAACATGCATTTTTTGCTTCGCAAAAGGAATAGATATATTGGTATAAGCGTGCCGGATAGGTAGGACGGTATTGGCTGTATATTTTTGATTGTTTGGAAAAGCGGTCCAGTTTTCTTTTCATGGTAAACTGATTTATAAAAGGCTTTGGTCAATGGACATGATTTTGGATCTATTTGCTATTGTTGGAGCAGATAGACAAATAATAACCATTGGGATCTTGAAGAGAAAATTCCCTACGTCCGGAATTAGTGTTCAAATGTGGCATGTCAAAAATGATAGCGTTTAATTCTGTGGCATTTTTCCATATGAGATCTATATCATCAACAACAAAATATAAAATTAGGCCATTTCCAACCTTTATTTTAGGGTTGGATAAAGTAGGGTGATCGTGAGCTCCCCATTTATGCAGAGATAAAATCTGTTCCCCTAATTCATTTAACAAAATCTCGAAAGTGGATCCACCATGACCACTTGAACAGTTTAAAAGAGTATGGTACCATTTTGAACTTTTTTCAACATCTTCCACGGCTATAATAGGTTCTGTTTTTATCATTTTTAATATAGTAAATGTATTTTAATCATCATTTTCATTATTAATTCCTTTTAGGTCGGCGCTAATTTGTTCCAAGTTTCGAAGGTTTTCTTAAAATGGCCCAATTTTGAAATTCTGCTTAAAATTACCTAATATTCTATATAAAAGTCCTAATTATTCTTCTGCCAGATGTTAGGGTATTTCTTGAATTTGCGATAAAAGTAGGGGAAAACAAAAATTAATGATGCTTTAAAACGTAAGTATTTACTTACACTCATCGTTGAAACGCAAAAAATTATCGTTAAAAGGATTTTTGGCACCCGTACGTTAATCGATAATATTTTGCACTTCATCCGAAATTTTTCCGCTCAACGAGAAACAGTGCTTTTAAACGAATCGAAACCTGGATAAATACACTTGCCCGAGTTATATATATAACAAAACGCAAGTCATGAAAACCATATTAACTTTAATCTTTGTTCTTTTTATCGGAATGGCCGCCCAAGCTCAAAATGGTGCTGCTGAGGTTAAAGTTGAAACTGTTACCATGAGTATTGTTGCTGCTACTGCCAAACAAGACGTAGCCGTTAAAAATGAAAATTCTGTTGCCCGTTTGTACATGTTCAAAAATTCCAAGGTAACTAAAGAATTGTCTTTCTCTACTAAATTGAACAAAGCTAAATTGGCTTAAGACCCATTTAAATCTTTAAGGCGTTACAACTTCTTGATTACAACTAATTTTACAAGAACTAGGTTGTGACTTTGGGATAATACTTTTTTCGTAATCCAAAGGATACGCGGACCAATAAAATTAAGGCAGGAACTTCCACCAAGGGACCAATAACTCCTGCGAATGCCTGTCCCGAATTTAATCCGAAGACAGCTATTGCCACGGCTATGGCCAATTCAAAATTGTTCCCGGCCGCTGTGAAAGCTACCGAGGCCGTTTTATCATAATCTGCACCCATGGCCTTGGTAAAGAAAAAACCAATGATAAACATCAGGGTAAAATAGATCAGTAAAGGAACGGCTATGATAAGAACGTCCATGGGTATCTCAACAATCATTTCACCTTTTAAGGAAAACATGACCACTATGGTAAACAGTAGGGCTATCAAAGTCATTGGGGATATAGTTGGAATAAATGTTTTGGAGTACCACTCCTCACCTTTCAATTTAACCAAAATCAATCTACTTAAAAAACCCAGTGCAAACGGAATTCCTAAATAAATTGCTACGCTTTCGGCTATGGTTGCTATAGAAATATCTACTATTGCTCCTTCAAATCCAAAATAGGGCGGAAGTACGGTAATAAAGATCCAGGCATAAAAACTGTAGGCAAATACTTGAAAAATACTATTTAGGGCAACCAAACCGGCACCATATTCGCTACTTCCTTCGGCCAGATCGTTCCAAACGAGTACCATGGCAATGCAACGCGCCAAGCCAATAAGTATGAGTCCAACCATATATTCGGGATAATCCCTTAAGAAAGTAATGGCTAGCGCAAACATCAAAATTGGTCCAACGATCCAATTGAGGATTAAGGAAATGGATAAAATCCTGGTATTTTTAAAAACCTTGGGCAAAAGGGAGTAATCTACCTTGGCCAAGGGTGGATACATCATTAGGATAAGTCCAATGGCAATAGGGATATTGGTTGCTCCGCTACTAAAACTATTAATGATTTTAGGAAAGCTAGGTACAAAATAGCCCATGCCTACTCCCAAAGCCATTGCCAAAAAAATCCATAAGGTAAGATAGCTGTCCAGAAAGCTCAATTTTTTGTTCGAGGCCATTAATTATGATTTTATTTGGGCAAATATGTATAGTAACTCTGTTGCAATTTGAAGGCTTCTTTCCTGATACTTTTCTGCCTGTTGTGGGGTATTGTCAAACGCCTTTGGGTCCTCAAAAGTTATAGGAATACGCTTTTCGGCGCCGGCGATAAACGGACAACCCCCATCGGCCTGCGAACAGGTCATAACTGCCGCAAATTCCGATTTGGGATTAAAGTCATCATCCAACTTCTTTGAAAAACCGATTACAGGTGGTTCATTCTCGGCATATTTTATGCTGTAAATTGGATTTTTCCCTTCCGAAATGGTTTCTATTTGGAATCCAGTGTTTTTGAAGGTTTGTGCCACCATTGGGAATAAGGCCGTAGATTTCGTTCCACCCGAATAGCACTGTACATTCTGCACATTAAAATAGAAGGCCATTGTTTGCGCCCAGACTTGTGATAAGAGACTCCTTCTGGAGTTATGGGTACAAATAAAATTAATTCTTATGGGTTCCTGGGTATTTGTTTTGGACTGTATAAACTCAGCAAGGGGCTGTAAAATTTCTTTGCGCTCCTCACTTATTTTGTCAGTACTTAATGTGGAGATAACCTGCTCAATTTGGTCGAAGATCTTAGTTTTAACCGGCGTCATTGAATATAATTTATAGGATGGATAAAAGGTTTAACAGCATCCGGAATTAGGAGTACAACAGTTTGCCGAAGTCTCTTGCAATTGGGATAATTTTACTCTCGGTTTTTCAGCCGGAATCCCACAGTTCTCCTTCGCCAAACAATCGGTGTGTTTGGTGGCCAAAAGAAAGTTGGTACCGTCAAAGTCCAATCCAAATTTTTGAATGGTCTCTCCTTGGTATTCCACTTCAATTTCCAAATCCCCAATTTCCAATACCTTTTCCGATAGTTCAATGATGTGGACCAATTTCTCCGGATGAAGTCGGTGATCATAGTCGTTGGAATCCCATAGCTGAAAATTCACGACTTCCTCTTTCCTAACCGTTCCGCCGCAGTCTATAAAGTTCTTGGTGATTTTACCCACTTCAGTTACGTGAAAATGACTTGGCACTAGTTTACCATTTGGCAATTGAAATGCAATGGTATCCAAATTTCCTAAAATTGTTTTTACCTCTGATAGTTTCATTTTGTTATTTGTTTATTGCGATGATGCGATTAATAAATTTAAATTTTTTAGCAGCAATCTCCCTGTGTGGAGATATCCTGATTTAAAAATTGCTTTAAGATTTCCTTCATTTCCAGCCATTTTTCGGTATTGATACAATAGCATACACTGGTCCCTTCCACACTACCTTTAATGAGTCCTAGGAGTTTCAATTCTTTTAGGTGCTGTGAAATGGTTGGTTGTGCCAATCCAATTTCGCTTACCAAATCACCACAAACACAGGTGTTTATTTTAAATAGATGTTGTAAGATGGCCACCCTGGCCGGGTGACCAAAGACCTTGGCAAAACTGGCAATTTCATTTTGTTGATCCGAAAATATTTCTGTTTTGGCTAAACCCATTTTACTTTATTTGTATATCGCAATATTACGATGAATATTTGATTTGACAAACATTTTTGCATTTTTTCTATCTCATTCTTTTTTTCGGCATATTAGGATGGTGTGCTTTTCTGATAGAGACCCGGTTTTTGGGTAATGTACATAGTACAGCTCTGGGTCTTCAAATTTATGGCTCGACAGAATTTTTTTTATGGAGTCCAAATTGTGGTAATGGAAATATACTCTGTTTCCATTGGGGCCTACTTTGAAACCGGATTTGTTAATGTCTCCCTCCACAAAACTTAAATAGAGAAATCCATTGTTTGAAAGCAACTTGTGGGAATCGGCAATTAATTGAACACAATTGGGGTAGGAGAGGTAGGGCATACAAAAACCACCAACGATGCCATCGAATAAGGTGTTGAGTTCGCCGATCTGCCTACAATCCATTACCTTGAATTTAGCGGTCGGATTGTTCTTTTGGGCAAGTGCTATCATGTTGGGCGCAATGTCGATTCCTAAAATGTTGAAATCGGGTCTTTGCGATAAAAGATATCTCGTGATGTTTCCCGGGCCACAGCCAATTTCTAATAATGAGGCATTTTTTTTTGTTATCGATCTACAAATAAGGTCATAGCTGTCATTGTACAAGTCCAGATCCATAAACCTGGCTTGATATAGGGCAGCCATTTTATTCCATGTTTCGAATGTTTCTTTATAACGATCCAAAGGTTTGTGTTATTACAAATTGATTGGTTAACAGAGATAAAGTTCGGCATAATCCATAAACTAAAACTTAAATATTTTGCTATTTTTTTGATTTCAGAATAGAAAATTAGAATTCATAGAGGCTATAAACGTCAGTAATTACTTAGGACAACCGATGAAATACAAATTTTAATCGTTGAAGTGTTTTTGAAACTAGTTACGTTTATCGACATTTTTTTGCACTTAATCCGTGATTTTTCCGCTCAACGAGAAACAGTGCTTTTCAGCGAATTGGAACCTGGATAAGTACACTTGCCCGAGTTATATATATAACAAAACGCAAGTCATGAAAGCCATTATAACTTTAATCTTTGTTCTTTTTATCGGAGTAGCTGCACAAGCTCAAAACGGTGCTGCAGAAGTTAAGGTTGAAACTGTTGCCATGAGTGTTGTTACTGCTACTGTAAAACAAGAGGTTGCCGTAAAAAACGAAAACTCTGTTGCACGTTTGTACATGTTCAAAAATTCTAAGATAACCAAAGAATTGTCTTTCTCTACCAAATTGAACAAGGCTAAACTGGCTTAGTACTTGGATAAAATTAATAAGGTTGGCATCCCACCTTTAATCAAAAATAAATCATGATAATAATTGCCCTTCTATCCTTCTTCTGTATCTGCCTCAATTATTTGGTTGTTTTTCCTAAAACCGAGAGGAAGATAGAACCTTTAAGGAGTAGGGTGGAAGAGGATAAATAGTCCGGGTATCTAGCTTTGGTTACCTTTAATTGTTCTTTATCCTATCTAGTTATTATTTGGAAGGGCTTCAAATTCCTTTCTTTTGTTTTCAAACCAATTGGCCATTGCCCCCGGAGATTTCATAAGTTCCTGCATTTTGGTCATGGCCTCTAGATGTTCTGCTTCGCCGGCTTGAAACATAGCCATACCATGCTTTTTGCTTTTTTCTGCCATTTCTTCAAAGGTTTCGGCCTTAAATTCCATATCACAGGCTCCTCCCAATTGCTTGCATGTCATTGTTTTCATATCGGAATATATTAGCTTTTTAATGTTGGTTTATCTTTTACACCGCAAAATCGGAAATTGATTTTAATAACCTTTAGGAATGATAATTATTTTGGGAGGAGCTTACAAGGTAATAAAATGGCCGCGAATTGCAGTGGGAAATACCGCCAAGTTATTCATGGTATTAGACCGTTTTAAAAATTACCGTTCCGTTATGTCCACCAAAACCAAAGGTGTTGCTCATGGCTACATTTATTTTACCATCAATTGCATCCCCTAGAACAATAGGAAGTGAACTGGGAATCTCTGGATCAATATTGATTGTGTTGATGGTTGGGGGAATAATGTTGTTCTGAATTGCCTTAATGGCTAAAATAGCCTCAATAGCCCCAGCGGCTCCCATAAGATGCCCTGTCATAGATTTGGTGGCGCTAATTTTCAGGTTGTTAAATTTGTTGTTGAAAGTTTTTACCACAGCCTTCATCTCGCTGATATCGCCAACAGGAGTAGAAGTAGCGTGGGCGTTTAGATAGTTAATTTGATCTGGATTTAGATGGGCTTCTTCCATAGCCAATTGCATCGCTTTTATAGCACCTATGCCTTCAGGATGGGTGGCGGAAATATGGTAGGCATCATCCGTCATGGCGGCGCCCACTATCTCGGCATAAATCTTTGCACCTCGCTTCTTGGCGTGTTCATATTCTTCTAGAATTAGGGCCCCGGCACCTTCTCCCATAACGAATCCATCCCTCTCAACATCGAATGGCCTGGATGCGTGTTGTGGATCATCATTTTGTTTAGATAAGGCTTTCATGGAGCCAAATCCGCCAATGGAGGCTTCAGTAATGGGAGCTTCGGACCCTCCGGTAACCATAACTTTGGCCTTGTCTAACCGTATGTAATTGAAAGCATCCATTATAGCGGAATTGGAAGAGGCACATGCGGAAACTGCCGTATAATTTATTCCCATCAATCCAAACTTCATGGCAATCATGCCTGAAGCCATATTCACCAACATCTTTGGAATAAAAAATGGATTGAAGCGCGGATTCATTCCCCCTTTGGTGAAATTCTTTACCTCGTCCTCGAAGGTTTGCATGCCTCCCTGACCGCATCCCCAAATGACACCTATGTCAAAAGGGGATAAGGATTCCATGTCTATTCCACTATCGGTAAAGGCTTCAGTAACCGAATAAAGGGCGTATTGTGTAAAGGGATCGCTTCTTTTAATTTCATTGCGATCCAAGTAACTTTCCGGAGTGAAATTCTTTATCTCGCTGGCGAAGGTTGTCTTGAAAAGGGATGGGTTGAATTTTGTGATTTTTGATGCCCCTGTTTTGCCTTTTATGGCACTTTCCCAAAATTCGTTTACCGAATTTCCAATGGGAGTCAAGGCTCCCAAGCCTGTTATGACGACTCTTTTCATATTTTTAGTTTTATCACTTTGCCTATAATCGGAATTTACGATTCTTATTTTTCTAGTAGCTCCGTTAGTACTTCTTTAAAGACTTCAACTGGCTGGGCCCCGGTCAATGCACTTTTGTTATTGAACACCACAGTAGGTACCGAGGAAACACCAAGACTTTGCCAATATTTCTCCTTAGCTTGAACCTGGTAACGTACATCATCACTATCCAATCTAGCCATGGCCTCATCTACATTCAGGCCAACGGCTTTTAATTCTTCAATTAAAATAGATCTGTCTGAAACATCTTTTCGCTCGCCAAAAAACGCGGTCATCAATCTCATATTCAGTTCGGTCTGTTTTCCGTATTCTTTGGCATAGTCCAATAATATATGTGCATCCTTGGTGTTGACCATCTTCATCTCGTCAAAGTAGTCAAATTTGAATCCGAGTTCTGCTCCAAAATCGGCCATACGTTCCTGGGAAAGTTGTTGTTGTTCCAGGCTGGAACCATATTTTTCTGTAATATGTTCCTGTACATTTTGACCTTCCTTTGGCATATGTGGATTTAGTTGAAAGGGTTGCCATTCAATGTCTACCCTATCCTGTAATCCCAATTCAGAAATGGCTTGTTCCAAACGTTTGTAACCTATGGCGCACCATGGGCAAACCACATCTGAAATAATATCCAATTTAATTTTATCTGCCATAATAATGATCGTTTAATAATATACTCACTAAGTGAGATTTTAATGCTCTCAGCTTAATTTATACAGGTTTTGGACTTAAATTGCCTCGCTAATTTGAACAAGGGGCTGTACCTTGGTAAAATTTGGAAGATCTGCCAAGATCTTTGCTGCATTTGTCCCGAACGATTGTTCAAATGATTCCAAGATTCAAAAGATCAAAGTTAATGAATATGGGACGGGTTGTATAGAACCTTTTTCAAAATTGGTAGCGATTGGAACCAGACGGACGGTTAGAGATTGAACTCCCTAACTGTCCGATTCCATTCTTAGTACTTTTCCTTGATTAAGATACTATTGTTTCGGGTTTCCAGGCAAATTTTTGAAATGGCGCATCAACCGGAGTGTTGGCAATATGGTTGGAATAATTACTTATTACCTTTTGTGAAAGACCAAGGATGATTTCCAAAACTTGTCTTTGCCCGTAACCCACAGCATAGAATCTGTTCAATTCTTCTTCCGAAATATTTCCACGATTCCGAACAATGGATAGAGTGGTCTCGTGCAATACCTGTAGTTTTTCCGTGGGCATTGGGGTCCTATTCCTCAATGCTTCACTTAATTCTGGATCTACCTTCATCATATGGGCTATACCTGTATGTGCCGGAATACAATAGTGACATTCGTGCTCCACGTTTATAGTTTGCCACACTACGGTTAGTTCTTCGTTGTTAAAGGAAGAGTCTACAAATAATTGATGCAATGTCTGATACGCCTCTAGGATGCCGGGAGAACTGGCCAAAACCCCATGTAAACCGGGTATCATTCCAAATCCCTTAAGCGATTTTTGCAAAAAGGGCTTGCTTTCTTCAGGTGCGGATTCAATGTCGTGTACTTTTAATGTAGTCATAATTCAATTTTTAATTTATTGTTAATTCGATTTTGATTTATTTCTAAGCATTTGCTTAGAATTGGGATAAAAAAAATGTTAAAGGTTGATAAATGCTGTTTCTATAAAATCTTCCAATTGTTCCCCACTTAAGATTTTGGAGGCCAGGGAAAGTCCCAACATAGATGTTGCCAAGTAATTTGCTTGTTTTTCAATAGTTTCTTGGGTTTTATTTTTGTCTTGTTTTAAGCTATTTGCAAACAGGGTTTTAATTTCATTAAAAAAACTCTTTAGTTCCGTCATTATAATTGGATCTCCGTGCTCTCCCAATTCATTTACGGTATTGGTAACCAAACATCCCTTTTTGCCATTATCATCCTTGGAGAATTCCAGGAAATCGTAAAAGTATTGTTTAATTCCAGCTACCCCGTTGTTGGATTTTTCTAAAATTTCCGTGATACGGTGTATCTTCTTTTTATAGGACTTAATGCATTCCAAAAAAACCCCATTCTTACTTCCGAAACTTGAGTAAATAGAGAATTGGTTTATTCCCATTTCCTTTTCCAACATACGAACTGAGGTATTCTCATACCCGTTGCGCCAGAACAGGCCCATGGCCTTTTCTATTACTTCCTCTTCGTTATATTGTTTGCTTCGCGCCATAATTTAAATAAGGGACAAAACTAAGCAGTTGCTTTGAAATAAAAAAACATTTAACATTTTGTTTGATATTCCTTATGGATATAGTTGTTGGTAAAATCCGGGTTTTATTGATTTCAATTAAGAAAATTACCATTTAACCAAGAATGATGGTTTTTTATCTTTCCTGTGTCTTTTTAATTTCTGGGGATATTAGTATTAAATACATGAAATGACAATTGCCCCCTATTTGAGCTATTTAACATCGGTCAAATGCTTCATTTATCGCTAAAGTGAACTTAGTCCACTGGACGTTTATCGACAATATTCTGCACATTATCAGACTTTTTTCCACTGAACGAGTAACAGTGCTTTTCAGCGAATCGGAACCTGCATAAGTACACTTGCTCGAGTTATATATATAACAAAACGCAAGTCATGAAAGCCATTTTAACTTTAATCTTTGTTTTTTTTATCGGAGTAGCTGCACAGGCTCAAAACGGTGCTGCTGAGGTTAAGGTTGAAACTGTTACTATGAGTGTTGTTGCTGCCACAGCAAAACAAGAGGTTTCTGTAAAAAATGAAAACTCAGTTACACGTTTGTACATGAACAAAAATTCCAAGATTACGAAAGCATTGTCTTTTTCAACTAAATTAAACAAAGCCAAATTGGCCTAATACGATACACTAACCTGCTGCCCCAAAACGGACAGTCCCAAAATAGACTATTATGATATTATTTGCGCTTTTAGTCCTCATATTTCTTGGCCTTAGTCATATTGTTATTTTTCCTAAAACAAAGGGTATTCTGAGACCTTTGAAAGTGTCGGTAAAACAAGAAAAGGAATAAGGTATTTTTCGGGATCCGATTTTACGACCATATAAGACTCATCCTCAGTTTGTTTTCATAAACATCAAGGAAAAATTGCGAAGTAGTGTAGATACTATTTATGTCCTTAGGTCTTAAAGGGATGTTGAATATCGGAAAATTTGACAATGTAGTTGGTGCCTTTTTTAGAGGAGTCCCTGTTTATGGATCCCTTTAATTGGCGGGACAGATTATGGATGAGTTTTAGTCCAAGCGATTTTGTGTTCTTGTGGCTGATTCCTTCGGGAAAGCCTTCGCCGTCATCACCAATATAGAGTATATAATCTTTGCCATTCGATTTCACAAGTTCTATATGTATTTCCCCTTGGTCATTATCCTTAATACCGTATTTAAGGGCATTGGTAATTACTTCGTTGATCAATAATCCTAGTGGGATGGCCGTGTCTATCCCGAGTTTAATATCCGGGATTATGATGTTCAGCTTAATATTGTTTTCGGTGCCTTTAAAGGAACGTATGAGATAGTCACTTAATTCCTCCACATAGGACTTGTATTCAATTTTGGACAAATCGTGGCGCATATACAACATCTCATGTACCATGGCCATAGAAATTACCCGATTTTGACTGCTTTTTATTAAAGTTTTTATTCTAGGCTCTTCAATGCTTCTGGATTGAAGACTAAGCAAGCTGGATACGGTTTGTAGATTATTCTTTACCCTATGGTGAATTTCTTTTAGTAGCGTGTCTTTTTCCCTGATACGGGCCTCGTTTTCGTTTCTGATTTTATGTAATTCGTTATGTGCCTTAAGAAGGTTTTTTCCTATGACACCCCCCAAGAGATATACAGAGAAAAGAATACTAAAAAGGGCAAAAATATTTTTACTTTCTTCGGGGACCAAATTTTCCGTAAAATTAAATTCCGCTATACTCTGGGAGTAGATCAGAATAATAATCAGCAAGTTTAGGTTTAAATAAATACGGCCATATTCTTTGGTACTGATGTATCCCGCAAAAACCACTAGGGCCAACACAAAAATAAAGGGACTGTTAATGCCACCACTGTATATGGTAACAATAACAGAGGATGCCAAGGCCATTATCGAGGTAATATTGTAAGTTAATCCCAGTAGTTGGTGCTTATGGAACAATAGGGTGTTGGCCAAATTTAAAGTGCCAAAAAGGATAAAAGTAGTGGGAATTATTTCAGTGATCTTTAGGAAAAATATACAGATAATACCAAAAAGAATGGAAAGGACAGAGGAAATATAGTTAACCCTTAACGTTAAACGGACTTTGTCCTTTAGTCGGTACTGATCCAGAGTGGGTATTTGCATTAAAAATTGGTTAATGGTTGTATTCTGAAGGTAAAGATAATCGTTTGAATTAAAGCGGGATGAATTTTAAGGTTAAAACAATATTTTTATGGAAATCCCCTTTGGCTATTAGGTTGGATTTTGGATCTATTGATTTTTGGCCCCAATTTTTCACCTTTTTTATTCGATTTTAATTCTACTTTTCCGTCAGAAAAAACCTTAGTGTTGTTATAAATATATTAAAATTTGGACAATAAAAAAGCGACGCCTTTGAGGGGCGTCGCTTTTTTTGATGTACTACTTCAATTATAAAGGTGTTCGGTATTTTTGCTAATCTTCTATAATTACCCATTCGCCTTTGTCCAAAAGCGGTTCTGCTTGTTTGTATTTCACCGTCTTACTTTCACCAGACATTACATTCTTAATGGTAACCCTTTCGTTTCTTCCAATTTTGGCCTTTTCCCGCACAATGGTTTCGGTTACCTGTGGCCTTCCACCTTGATTCTGGCCAACAGCCCTACTTTGTGCCGACATTTCATCACTGTTTGGAATTTCTTCCTTGGAGGTCTTTAAGTTTTCCTTTGGTTTGCGAATATTTCTGGCCTCTTGGATTTCCGGACTCTGTGTTGGAAGTTCTCCCTTGAACAAGAAAGAGACGATTTCTTTGTTCACCTTTTCTATCATTCCTTTGAAAAGTTCAAAGGCCTCAAACTTGTAGATCAACAAGGGATCCTTTTGTTCGTGTACGGCCAATTGAACGGATTGTTTTAATTCATCCATTTTTCGTAGATGTGTTTTCCAGGAATCGTCAATTATGGCGAGGGAAATGTTCTTTTCAAAATCCGTAACCAATTGGTTGCCATTGCTTTCGTAGGCCTCCTGAAGATTGGTAACCACATTCAAAGATTTTATGCCATCCGTAAATGGTACCACGATTCTTTCAAACTTATTGGCATTGTCCTCATAAACCTTTTTTATTACTGGGAAGGCCGTGGCAGCATTGCGCTCCATTTTGTTTTTGTAATGGGTATATGCCGTTTTATAAATAACGTTCGCCATTTCTTGTACACCCATTTTTGAAAAGTCGTTTTCACTAATAGGAGAGGTAATGGAGAAATACTTTATAAGTTCAAATTCAAAGTTTTTAAAATCGTTGGCCGCCTTATTGGTGTCTACAATTACCTCACAGGTATCGTAGATCATATTGGCAATATCTACTTTAAGTCGCTCCCCTTGTAGGGCGTGACGTCTTCTTTTGTAGACTACTTCCCTTTGGGCGTTCATAACATCATCGTATTCCAACAATCGCTTACGGACACCAAAATTGTTTTCCTCCACTTTCTTCTGGGCACGCTCAATAGATTTTGTCATCATGGAATGTTGGATTACTTCTCCTTCTTCCAAGCCCATTTTATCCATCATTTTAGCTACCCTGTCCGATCCGAACAATCTCATAAGGTTATCTTCCAAGGAAACATAGAATTGAGAGCTTCCTGGATCTCCCTGTCGGCCAGAACGACCTCTTAGCTGTCTGTCTACCCTTCTTGAATCATGGCGTTCAGTTCCTACAATGGCCAAACCCCCGGCTTTCTTCACTTCTGTACTCAATTTAATATCGGTACCACGACCTGCCATGTTGGTAGCTATAGTTACCACACCTGCATTTCCGGCCTCGGCTACAATATCCGCTTCCTTTTTATGCAATTTGGCATTAAGTACGTTGTGGGGTACTTTCCTGATCGTTAACATACGGGAAAGAAGTTCCGAGATTTCTACTGAGGTGGTACCAATAAGTACCGGTCTACCGGATTGTGAAATTTTGGTGACCTCATCTATAATGGCATTGTACTTTTCGCGTTTGGTCTTGTAGATCAAATCTTGTCTGTCGTCTCTTGCAATAGGTCTGTTGGTAGGGATTTCCATCACATCCAACTTGTAAATTTCCCAAAATTCCCCAGCTTCGGTAACAGCTGTACCGGTCATCCCTGCCAGTTTACTGTACATCCTAAAGTAGTTCTGTAAGGTTACGGTGGCAAAGGTTTGGGTCATCGCCTCGATTTTTACATTTTCCTTGGCTTCAATGGCTTGGTGCAATCCGTCAGAATAACGCCTACCATCCATGATACGGCCTGTTTGCTCGTCAACGATCATAACCTTGTTTTCCATTACCACATACTCTACATCCTTTTCAAAAAGTGTGTATGCCTTTAAAAGCTGGTTCATGGTATGGATACGTTCGCTTTTTATGGCGAAATCCTTGAACAATTCCTCCTTTAATTCGGCTTCCTTATTGATTTCAAGATCCTGATTCTCAATTTTTGCTATTTCGTTGCCAATATCCGGCATTACAAAAAAGTCCTTTTCTCCATCCCCGGATAGATATTCAACTCCCTTTTCGGTAAGCTCTATCTGATTGTTTTTTTCATCGATAACAAACCAAAGTTCTTCATCTACCTTTGGCATTTCACGGTTGTTGTCCTGCATATAAAAGTTCTCGGTTTTTTGAAGTAACTGTTTTACCCCTTCTTCACTCAAGAACTTTATCAAGGCCTTATTTTTTGGAAGACCTCTATGTACACGCAATAAAAGGAAACCACCTTCTTTGGAGTCTCCCTCGGTAATCAACTTTTTGGCCTCGGCCAAAACTCCGGTTAAATAGGCACGCTGCTTGTTTACAATGTCACCTACTTTGGGCTTCAGTTCATTAAATTCATGTCGATCGCCCTCCGGTACCGGACCTGAAATGATCAAGGGGGTACGGGCATCATCTACAAGAACAGAATCCACCTCATCCACTATGGCGTAATTATGTGGTCTTTGAACCAGGTCACTGGGAGTATGGGCCATGTTATCCCTAAGATAATCAAAACCGAACTCATTGTTGGTGCCATAGGTAATATCCGCGTTATAGGCAGCCCTACGTCCGTCAGAATTGGGTTGGTGTTTGTCTATACAGTCCACTGAAAGTCCGTGGAATTCAAATATGGGCGCCATCCAAGCGCTATCCCTTTTGGCCAGATAATCGTTTACTGTAACCAAATGTGCTCCGTTTCCAGTTAGGGCGTTTAAATAGAGTGGAAGGGTAGCCACCAAGGTCTTACCTTCCCCAGTATGCATTTCTGCAATCTTTCCTTGGTGAAGGGCAATGCCTCCAATTAATTGCACATCATAATGTATCATGTCCCAGGTAACTTCTTTACCGGCGGCGTCCCAAGAATTTTTCCAAATGGCATTGTCGCCATCTAGGGTAACATAATCCTTTGAACCGGAAAGTAGCCTATCGTATTCCGAAGCTTTAACGGTAATGGTTTCATTATTGGCAAAGCGTTTTGCAGTTTCCTTTACAACGGCAAAGGCTTCGGGCAACATATCTGTCAAGGCCTTTTCGGAAATGGTATATATCTCCTCCTTTAGTTTGTCTATATCTGCATAAATGTCTTCGTTCTTGTCTATGTCTGCAGACTCCTTTACCTCTTTTAGCAACTTGTCTATTTGCTCATTGATCTCTTTACAGTCTTCCTTTATTTTACTTTTAAAATAAGCAGTCTTTTCCCGAAGTTCATCGTGGCTTAATTTTTCCAACGCCGCTTCGAACGATTTTATTTGATTGACCAAAGGTTGTAGGTCCTTGACATCTTTCTTTGATTTATCCCCTACAAATACCTTTAATACTGAATTTAAAAAACTCATAATGATTTCTGTTATTAATGAAAGACTTGGTAAAAGTCTTTTACAATGTATATGCACAAAATATTTTAGTAGGCACGTGTAGTGCCCTCTTTTGGATTTAAGATTTCCAACATCAAAATTACGTAAAAAAAAAGCCTCATATGAGACTTTTTTGTTGTAATTCCGTTAATATTTTAATACTCGTCCTCGTTCCAAAGATAGTCTTCTTCCGTGGGGTAGTCTGGCCAAATCTCTTCGATTGATTCATAAATCTCCCCTCCTTCTTCCTCCATGGACTGTAGGTTTTCTACAACCTCCAAAGGTGCACCGGTTCTAATTGAGTAATCTATCAATTCGTCTTTTGTTGCGGGCCAGGGCGCATCACTTAGGTAGGATGCTAATTCTAATGTCCAATACATCGTAATTGTTTATTTTTTAATATTTTGCAAAAGTAATTTTTAAACTGAAACGGCCAAGTTTTTTTGCATAAAATTCATCTAATTATATTCTAATTTTATCGCTTTAATAATTTGATAACGAAGAATTAACGAATTTATTAGTCCCGCTTCTCCGGAATCCACTTAATTTCCTCGGCTTGTACATCAAAGGACAATTTTCGTGCCAATACAAAGAGAAAATCGGAAAGTCGGTTTATATAGGATAATAAAATAGGGTCTACAGGCTCAAAATCGTTCAATTGGGAGACCAGACGCTCGGCCCTACGGCAAATAGTCCTTGTAATATGACAATATGACACTGTTGTATGCCCTCCCGGCAATATAAAATGGGTCATGGGGGGCAGGTGCTGTTCCATTAGATCTATTTCCGTCTCTAAAAAGTTTAGATCCCCGGTACCAATTTTAGGAATATTTAATCGGTCTTTTCCACTTTTTAGTCTTTCTTTCTCCGGGTCAATGGCCAACAAGGCTCCTACGGTAAATAATTTCTCTTGAATTCTTATCAACACTTGCTTGGTGGAATCCTCCATTGGCTGATCCCGTATCAATCCGATCCAGGAATTGAGTTCGTCCAAAGTACCATAACTTTCTATACGGATGTGATGCTTGGGTACCCGGGTACCGCCAAAAAGACCTGTTGTGCCATCATCGCCTGTCTTGGTATATATTTTCATTCCGGTAAATGTATATTTATTTAGGTACTAATTAGTTTTTTGGATAATAGGGGAGTGTAGGAGTAGTGTATAGCAGGGTTTGTCCAATAACAATTCTTATGTTGTTCTATACTTGGTCTTTAGACTTGTTTCTATCCTCCCTCTTGTAATCTTCCATGAATTTTCTGGATTTTCTGTCTCTAGATTTTCTTTTGGTAAACCCTTGGGCAACAAAGAAAATAACTCCTAGAACGGCAAGCACTATGTAAATGATGTAGTCCATCGGTCATATTTTTTCAATTTCCTTATCTCCATTAAAAATACGGGTTTATATCCGAATCTTAAAATGCTCCTTGACTTGTTCCTTTCTGAAAAATACCAGTCCGCAGTAAAATAGGTCCAAGGTTACCTTTATCTGATTCAATTCTTTTATGCTTTCCCATAATTTATGAGTGTCCTTAGTTTGGTATATTTCATTTACGAAAACAATGGCATCGTTGGAAATGCTATCATTGTTAATAATAAATTCATTAATGGTTTCTGTATCCAACTTGTCAATAAAAATTAATTCGTTGGAGGTATTGGTGAAGGATACCCCTTTTAGGTATTTTAATATTTCTTTTTCCAAAGCAATATTGGCGGGGACCAATTGTATCTGGTCAAGTTCAAAATAGGCTATTGTTTTTAATAGGATATTGTGGGACTTCGATGTTGTAAAATGAGGGGCAGCATAAAGACATTTGGTTATAAATCCGTAAACAAACGGGGAGTGTACCCCGTGCTGATTGTTGGATGACAGCCGGAACTTTATAAATGCGAATAGCCTATTTAACATGTCAACTATATTGTACAGGATTTATTCGTCCATGGACATGGAAAGTTCGAACCAGCGCTCCGTTTTTTCTTCAATTGCATCTGTAATCACCTTGAGCTCAATGGATAATTTGGAAATATCTTCACCGGTAAGCGTACTGTCCGTGAATTTATTCTGGATTTCCACTTTTTGGGATTCCAGTTTTTTGATTTCCTTTTCCAATTGTTGGTACTCCTTTTGTTCCGAAAACGAAAGCTTTTTTCCCGTTTCTTCCTCTTTCCAAGTGTTCTTGGTATTTTTTACTTCGTTGGCTTTTTCTTTAGAAGCCTTGTTTTCCTGTATGTTACTGTCCTCATAAGTTCTGAAATCAGAATAGTTGCCCGGGAAGTCCTCAATTTCTGCATTTCCCCTAAAAACAAAGAGGTGGTCCACAATCTTGTCCATAAAATAACGGTCGTGGGAAACTACCAAAAGACAGCCCGGGAAGTCGAGTAGAAAACTTTCCAATACGTTTAGCGTAACAATGTCCAGATCGTTGGTAGGTTCATCCAGGATCAAAAAGTTCGGATTTTGTATTAATACGGTGCACAGGTATAGGCGTTTGCGTTCCCCTCCACTTAATTTTTCTACAAAATCATATTGCTTTTTACGGTCGAACAGAAAACGTTCCAACAATTGTTGGGCAGAAATTTGTTTTCCCTTCATTAACGGAATATAATCCCCGAAATCGCGGATAACGTCGATTACTTTCTGACCTTCCTTTATCGTAATCCCCTTTTGGGTATAATAGCCAAACTTAATGGTTTCGCCTATGATTACCTTGCCACTGTCCGGTTGTACGGTGCCACTTAGTATATTTAAAAAGGTAGATTTTCCTGTACCATTTTTTCCTATTATCCCGATACGTTCTCCCTTCAGGAAATTATATTCAAATTTATCCAAAATGGGCTTGTTGGGGAAGGATTTGGATATTTTATGGAGTTCCACAATTTTACTGCCCATACGTTCCATATTAATTTCCAGCTGCACCTCGTGCTCCTTTCTGCGTTGGCTTGCCTTTTCCTTTATGGTATGAAAATCGTCGATCCTGGATTTCGATTTAGTGGTTCGGGCTTTGGGCTGCCTGCGCATCCAATCCAATTCTTTCTTGAACAGAATTTTTGATTTGTGCTGTTCCACTACCTCCTGTTCTATACGGGCTTCTTTCTTTTCCAAATAATAGGAATAATTGCCCCTGTAGGAATACAGCTGCCCATTGTCCAGTTCAATAATTTCGTTGCATACCCTTTCCAGAAAGTAACGATCATGGGTAACCATAAAGAGGGTCATGTTTTCTTTGGCGAAATACTGTTCCAGCCACTCGATCATTTCCAGGTCCAAATGGTTGGTAGGTTCATCCAATATAAGTAAGTCCGGCCTGTTAATAAGGGCGTTGGCCAAGGCCAAACGTTTCTTTTGTCCTCCGGAAAGTAGATCTACCTTTACATCCAGATCTTCCAGTTTTAATTTGAACAGGATTTGCTTGTATTGGGTTTCAAAATCCCAGGCATCATAGCGTTCCATTGCTTCAAAGGCCTTTTGATAGGCATCTGCATCTTCTGGATCCAGAAGTGCATGTTCGTAATTTTGAATAACTTTTAAAACCTCATTGTCCGACGCAAAGATGGTTTCCTCCACCGTTAATTTGGGATCAAGTTCCGGTTCTTGTTCCAAAAAGGAAATTCGAATGCCCTTACGGCTGTTTATCTGGCCGCTGTCCGAGGCATCCTTGCCGGATAGTATGTTTAAGATGGAAGTCTTTCCACTACCGTTTTTGGCAATCAACGCAATCTTTTGGTCCTTGTTAATACCAAAGGAAATGTTTGAAAAAAGTGATAACTCGCCAAATGATTTGGATATGTTTTCTACAGTAAGTAGGTTCATCTAAGATGTTATTTTAAACTGATGTGTTGTTGGAAAAACTTCCATAAAAAAAGATATCTAACGCCAAGCATAATCCAAAGGGGTATGGCCAAGGGAGAGAAAACCTGTACTTTAAATATTGCCAATACCACGGTTAAACTTAATAGTCCCAGCAGAAACAATAAATATTTGGGCAGCCAATTGGGGGCATCCTTCTTTTTAACGATGACAAAGCCAACAATTAAATTCAACGGAAATACCCAAAGGATATTAAAGTTATTGGCGGTAGCCGTATGGTCGGTAAAAAACCAAAGGAAAATCAGTAGCACCCCGGCCAGCCCTGTAGTAAAAAACAGTACGGAATCTATGACCCTGCTCCTGACATGATTCTTAAAGTCGATATAGGTGATGGTCAAAACAAACAATGACATTGCCAATATCCAAAATAGGGGGGAGGCCAGAAAGTATCCCTTTTCGTCCTTTTTTACGGTTGTTAAAATTGATCTGTCCCTAATTACTAAATCGTGTTCGGACAAGGTGGTATTGTCCAATTGTTCCATAACATATATGGGCAAGAACATATGCTCCTTAACCGTTGCTGTTCTGTCTATTACTGACCCCAGGGCCAAATCTATTCCGAAGCTGGACCAAGAATTGGTAATTAGGTTTTGGTGTATAAGCTGCCTGAAGGTGTAGTTTTTTTCCAAATGTCCTTCGTTAAAATGAAGATTTTCACCAAGGGCCTCTTGAAGCACATCCCCAATTTTAGTAGCGCAATTGTTAAAAAAGAAATCGTATTTATAATCCCTGTTTTCTGGGCGATAATTATTTTCCAAAAATTGGAACAATTTATTCTTTTCTGTAGGGGTAAGCTTCAGGAGTTGTTCTTTTACCCATCTATTTTCCATTTCATAGGCATACAGGAAATTGGGCATATTTTGCTTGCTCAAGGAATAGAATAATTTGCCCATGGCAAACTCCACATAGAACATGGGCGGGTCAAAATTAAAAGTCCCGTAGTTATATACCCAGTCTATTCCCTGGGTGGGATCTTGGATTCTAAAAGCGCTATGTCCAAATGTGGTATACAGGTCGCTGCCTGAGCCGCAGGTTAAAACGCTTATTTGGGATTCGGGAGATAATTCCCTTACCTGTGCGGTGCCGTTGAACATCAGGCCCAAAAAAAATGTTATAAAAAGAATCCTTATGCTCATATACTATTGGGAGCCACTATTTTTTGAAATTACCAACGCAAATATCGAATAATTTATAGGATTTAAGATGGATAGTCCAAGCTATTATAAAAAACAGGATATATTTTAACAGCATTTTTTAATAAATGGTATTTTTACATCATGGTACCTAAGTTGCAATGTGCAAATGTAGGTGACCAACCAAATAAAACAAGACCTATGAAGCGCCATATTCCCAATATTATAACTTTGTTAAATGTTTTTTGTGGTTGTGTAGCCACCGTTTTTGCAGTTTTGAACAAGTTGGAGGTAGCTGCTTTTTTTGTCTTTTTGGGTATTTTTTTCGATTTTTTTGACGGATTGGCCGCTAGGGCCTTGAACGTGAAAAGTGAGTTGGGGCTGCAATTGGATTCCCTCGCCGATGTAATTACAAGTGGTTTGGTACCTGGTATAGTAATGTTTCAACTATTGAATATGTCCTATAGCGGTGGATGGAACATAGGTCTTCAACCAGAAACGCCGGATACTATGCATTGGGCAGCCTTCGACATTCCGTTGATTCCTTTTTTTGGATTTTTAATTACTCTGGCCTCAGCATATCGATTGGCAAAATTTAATCTTGATGAAAATCAGGTATCCTCCTTTATAGGACTCCCAACCCCTGCCAATGCTTTGCTGATACTTTCTTTTCCCTTAATATTACTATATCACAACAATGATTTTTTAAATACCATAATCTTGAATAAATGGTTCTTGATTGGGACAACGCTATTGAGTTCGTATCTGTTAAATGCCCGTATTGGTCTATTTGCCCTGAAGTTTAAAAATTGGAGTTTTCGGGATAATGCCCTACGCTATATTTTTATAACGGTAAGTTTTGTATTGATCCTCACCATGAAATTTATGGCTATTCCGGGAATCATAGCTTTTTATATTATAAGTTCTCTGGTGAATAACTTAAAAGTTGCAAAATCAGATTGATTACTTATAAAAATTGACTTCGTACAGGTTGGGCCCATTGAATAAATAATGGACTATAAAAATGTATTGACTTTGGAAGGGTGAATGCTTTGAACAATTATCGATTGGGAGGGAGTGGATATAATTAAAAATCCAATTTTTTTCTACGAAGTTCAAAATTCTGTCCCAAATACACCTTGCGGACCATTTCATCGGCTGCCAAGTCTTCAGGAATCCCAGATTTAAGGATACCACCCTCGAACATAAGATAGGAACGCTCTGTAATTGCCAAAGTTTCCTGTACGTTGTGGTCTGTAATTAGAATGCCAATATTCTTATTTTTTAGTTGGGCCACAATTCTCTGAATGTCCTCAACGGCCACTGGGTCTACTCCAGCGAAGGGTTCGTCCAATAAGATAAATTTTGGGTCCGTTGCCAAGGCCCTTGCAATCTCGGTCCGTCTTCTTTCCCCACCTGATAAAAGATCTCCACGGTTTTTACGTATGTGTCCCAGGCCAAATTCTTCTATGAGCGATTCCATTTTCATCAGTTGCTCCTTCTTGCTCAATTTGGTCAATTGAAGAACGCTCAGAATATTTTTTTCAATGCTCAATTTTCTAAATACAGAGGCTTCCTGAGCCAAATATCCAATACCATTTTGCGCTCTTTTGTACATGGGAAACTGCGTAATTTCCATTTTATCAAGATAAATATTACCTCCATTGGGTTTTATCAACCCTACTATCATATAGAACGATGTTGTTTTTCCGGCACCATTGGGACCCAATAAACCAACAATCTCGCCTTGGTTGACCTCCAACGAAATTCCTTTAACTACTTGTCGTCCCCTGTAGGACTTCATAATGTTATCTGCTCTTAGCTTCATAGTGCCTTTCTATTCCTCCAAAACTAAGCCTTATATTAGTTTAGGAAAAGATATTGTAGTTTTTTTAACCTTCTTGTTTTTCCAATTCCTCCCAATATTCATAAGCCCTTCTCAAGTGGGGGACTACTATGGTGCCGCCGACAAGGGTGGCTATGCCTAAAGTTTCCATAACTTCTTCCTTGCTGACGCCTTCATTATAGGAGCTTTCCAGATGGTATTTTACGCAATCGTCGCAACGCAGTACAGCCGAAGCAACCAATCCCAATAACTCTTTGGTCTTTACGTCCAGAGCACCGGCGGCGTAAGCATTGGTGTCCAAGTTGAAGATTCTTTTTATGATCTTGTTGTTGTCCGCTAAGAGCTTTTCGTTCATTTTGGAACGATAGGCGTTGAACTCCTTAACTTGATTTGACATTTTTCTTCTGATTTTTTTTGGCTTCTCTTTTAAGAACCACTTTGGAAATGTAAATACTTATTTGGTACAGGATTAAAATGGGGACCGCCACAATTATCTGACTGGCTACATCCGGAGGAGTAATTACTGCGGATATAATAAGTACCACAACCAGTGCTATTTTTCTGTATTTACGGAGTATTTCCGGGGTAACCAATCCTATTTTGGTCAAGAAATAAATGATAATGGGTAATTCGAATATTAAACCACAGGCTATTACAGCCGCCCTTACCGTAGAGATATAGGAAATCAAATCTATTTCCCTTACCACGGAATCACTTATGGAGTAGCCTCCCAAAAAGTTAATGGAAAGAGGAGCTACAACGTAGTATCCGAACAATACCCCCATAAAGAAAAGGGAGGAAGCAATAAAGATAAATCCCCTTGCGTTCTGACGCTCGTTGTCGTATAGGCCGGGAGCAATAAATTTCCACATTTCATAAAGCACATAGGGGAATCCGATAATAAAACCTGCCCAAATGGAAGTCCAGATATGTGCAGAGAATTGTTCCGACATTTGCCTACTCTGCACCGTAAATTCCGGTTCCGTATTGCAAAATGCTTCACTAAAACCCAATAACTTGGAGAAGTCGCAAAAAACACCGTAGGTTGGGAAATCTGGCATCATCGGCCCAAAAATGACCGTATCAAAAATAAACCCCTTCATTAAAAAAGCTACTCCTCCTATAATAACTACGGCTAAGGTTGATCTTATTAAATGCCATCTTAGTTCTTCCAAATGGTCCAGAAAGGACATTTCATTTGGGGTTTTAATCGTTTTTGCCATTACAGTATGCCTTCTTTAATTAAATTGTGTAAATGTACTATTCCTTTGTAATTCTCTCCATCAACAACCAATATTTGTGATATTTTATTGGCTTGCATTATTTCCAATGCCTTTACGGCAAGGACATCGGAAGCTATTGTCTTAGGTGTAACGCTCATGATATCTTTGGCGGTTAAACCATAAATATTGTCATATTTGTTGAGCATCCGCCTTATGTCGCCATCTGTTATTATCCCAACAATTTTTTGGTCTTCCAATACGGCCGCGGCCCCCAACATTTTTTCGGAGATCTCTATGATCACAGATTTTACGTCACTATTGGTGCGGACCTGGGGGATCTGATTATTACTGGCAATATCGCCTACCCTTAAATATAATTTCTTTCCAAGCGCACCTCCTGGGTGGTACTTTGCAAAATCCTTACTGCTGAATCCTTTGAGTTCCAATAGACAAATGGCTAGGGCATCCCCTATGACCAATTGAGCAGTTGTACTGGTTGTGGGTGCAAGATTGTTGGGGCAGGCCTCTTTTTCAACATAGGTATTTAAAATAAAGTCTGCCTGTGCCGCCAAAAAGGAATCGAGGTTCCCTGTCATTCCTATTAATTTGTTCTTGCCCCGTTTTATTAAGGGCACCAGCATCTTAATTTCGGCAGTATTTCCGCTTTTGGATATGCAGATAACCACATCATCTTTCTGTACGGTTCCTAGGTCACCGTGTATGGCGTCGGCAGCGTGCATAAATATGGAAGGGGTACCTGTGGAATTTAAGGTGGCAACAATTTTGGAAGCGATTAGGGCACTTTTCCCAATTCCGGAAATTATGACCCTCCCCTTGGAATGTCTGATGCATTCCACGGCATTGGAAAAATCTTCGTTCAAGAGAGTCGCTAAAAAGGATATTGCCTCGGCCTCATTGTCAATGGTTTTCTTTGCTATGGCCAATATAGCTTTGGTGTCGCTCAAAGTAAATTAAAATTATGTGATGATTTTCCTAAAAGAAAGTCTTATCTTTATTCTACAAAATTACATAAACTTAAGTTTATAGAATATTTTAAATTAGAACAAATTTATTTCAAATAAATACCTCTTTAAGACACAAAAATTCCTTAACTTAAGGAATTTCATTTTTGGCGTTGGCGTCAATATATAATATTAATAATGGTGAAGTATACGGTATGGGTATAAATGAGATTGATTTACATGCCTCTCTAAAAAAGTATTTTGGATTCTCCCAATTCAAAGGTTTACAGGAAAATGTTGTTAAGAATATTGTACAAGGTAAAAATACCTTTGTAATAATGCCCACGGGAGGTGGAAAATCCCTTTGTTATCAATTGCCAGCATTGATGCAGGAAGGTACGGCAATTGTGGTATCACCATTGATCGCCCTAATGAAAAATCAAGTAGATGCAATAAGGGACGTGTCCAGTGAGATAGGGGTGGCCCATGTGTTGAACTCTTCATTGACAAAAACAGAGATCAAGCAGGTAAAAAGTGATGTAAGCAGTGGGGTAACCAAACTTTTGTATGTTGCTCCGGAATCTTTGACCAAGGAGGAATATGTTGATTTTTTGCAAGGGGAAACCATATCCTTTGTGGCGGTGGATGAGGCCCACTGTATTTCGGAATGGGGACACGATTTTAGGCCGGAATACCGCAATCTTAAATCTATTGTTGGTAGGTTGGGGGATAACATTCCGTTAATTGCCCTAACTGCTACGGCGACCCCCAAGGTACAGGAAGATATTATTAAAAATTTAGGAATAACTGATGCCAAGGTGTTCAAGGCAAGTTTTAATAGACCAAATCTTTATTACGAAGTAAGGCCTAAAACTCAAAATGTTGATAGTGATATCATTCGTTTTATAAAACAAAATTTGGGCAAGTCGGGCATTATTTATTGCCTTAGCAGGAAACGAGTAGAGGAGCTTGCCCAGGTATTGCAGGTAAACGGAGTTAGTGCGGTACCTTACCATGCGGGATTGGATGGTAAAACTAGGTCCAGGCACCAGGATATGTTCCTTATGGAGGATGTAGATGTTGTAGTTGCTACCATTGCATTTGGGATGGGAATCGACAAACCGGACGTCCGTTTTGTAATTCATCACGATATTCCCAAGAGCATAGAAAGCTATTATCAAGAGACTGGTAGGGCTGGTAGGGACGGGGGAGAGGGACATTGCCTTGCTTTCTACTCTTATAAGGATGTGGAAAAACTGGAAAAATTCATGTCCGGCAAACCCGTTGCTGAACAGGAGATTGGAAACGCCTTGCTACAGGAAATTGTGGGTTATGCCGAAACTTCAATGTCCCGAAGAAAATTTATACTTCATTATTTTGGAGAGGAATTCGACGAAATAAACGGCGACGGTGCCGATATGGATGACAATACCCGTAACCCCAAGGAAAAGCAAGAGGCCAAGGACGATGTGGTTAAGCTGATCAATGTAGTAATTGGGACTAGCGAGAAATTTAAGTCCAAAGAGGTTGTAAGGGCACTGACGGGAAAGGTCAACGCCTTGATATCTTCCCACAAAACTGACGAAAAGGATTTTTTTGGTATTGGAAAAGATAAAGATAAAGGCTATTGGATGGCCTTGATACGTCAAACCCTGGTAGCCGGACTGCTGAAAAAGGAGATTGAGCAGTATGGTATACTACATGTAACTCCTTCAGGAAAGGAATTTGTAAAGAATCCAACATCATTTATGATGACCATGGATCACGTCTACAATAAGGCGGCAGATGATGCTATTGTAAGTGCTGCCAAATCTGCTGGTGGAGTTGCCGATGGTAATCTTTTGAGAATTTTAAAGGATTTAAGAAAAAAAGAGGCCCATAAATTGGGTGTTCCGCCTTTTGTTGTGTTTCAAGATCCTTCTCTGGAGGATATGGCCCTTAAATATCCGATATCCTTGGATGAATTGGTCAATATCTATGGAGTTGGGGAAGGTAAGGCCAAAAAATACGGGAAGCCCTTTGTAGATCAGATTGCTGCCTATGTGGAGGATAACAACATTTTAAGGCCCGATGATCTGATCGTAAAAAGTACTGGTGCCAATTCTTCCCTTAAGCTTTATATCATTCAAAACGTAGATAGAAAATTGCCCTTGGATGATATCGCTTCTGCCAAGGGATTGGAACTTAACGAATTGATCAAGGAGATGGAACAAATTGTCTTTAGTGGTACCAAATTGAATATCGCCTATTGGATCGATGAGATTTTGGATGAAGAACAGCAGGAGGAAATCCATGATTACTTCTTGGAAGCCAATACGGACGATCTTGAAGTGGCCTTAAAGGAATTTGATGGAGAATATGAGGATGAAGAGCTTAGGTTATATAGATTGAAGTTTATAAGTGAGGTGGCCAACTAACCGATTAGTGCTTGGTTTCAACCAAAAAGCAGCCATACTTATGATGGCTGCATTATGATTTGAGGTATTTCTTTAAATAATATTTTCTAGTTTATAGGTTGTGCGGGGTTTATTTATCGGACCGCCTTTTCCAATATTTGCAGTGTCATTTTCTTGGTATCCAATTGGGCATTAATTCCTAAAGGGAGCGTAAAGTTGTTTTCTATATGGCCAAATGTCATACCGTAAACAGCGGGTATTCCCAAGGGTTTTATTCTGTCCAGTATCACTTCCTTAAGAGTAAACGATTTAGGGTCCGGAACACTGTCGCACCCTTTAAAAACCCCTAAAGCAATTCCTGCCGCTTTATTAAAAGTTGGGCCCTGCATCAATTGGGTCAGCATCCTGTCTATACGATAGGGGGCTTCTTCAATATCTTCAAGAAAGACTATGGCATCCGTAAAATCAATTTCATGGGGAGTTCCTATTAGGGCATTTACCAAAGTTAAACTACCTCCTACCAACTTTCCTGTTACAACTCCTGGGTTAATGCAATATCGATCATATTCAGGCTTGCTATATTCCTCTAGATCTGTTATTTCAACATTTTTTATAACAGGCGGTAATCCTGTGGATTTCATTACCACATTTTGCAGTTGCTCAATACTATAAGGGTCATTGATGGTGCTTCCTACGGGCCCGTGAAACGTGATTAGGCCAGTTTCCTGGTATATGCCATTTAATAGAGCCGTAATGTCACTAAAACCAATTAAAGCTTTTGGGTTTTTTCTAATAAGCTCATAATCTATCAAATGCATAATCCTGGTACATCCGTATCCACCACGTGCGCAAAGAATACCATCTACTTTTTTATTGGCAAACATTTCGTTCAGATCAGCAACCCTTTCCGAATCCGTATTGCTAAAATAGCCATGGTTACCGTGTATGCGATCTGTATGGTAGGGTATAAATCCCATTTTTTCCAATGTTTCTTTGGCTTCTATCAAAACCTCGGGTTTTATGGCATAACCAGGTGCAATAAGACCAATAGTATCACCTTTTTTTAATGCTCTTGGCTTTATGGTTGTAAGTGCCGATATTTTTTCGTTCGGATTGGCAAATATTGTTGATGGTATTAGGGCGGCCACCCCTGCCCCTAGGGCTGTTTTAAAGAACTGTCTCCTTTTTTTCATTAATCTTGTTTTCTAACATCTAAATATATAAAAAATCGCATAAAAAAAAGTCCGTCATGTTTATGACGGACTTGAATGTTAAAAAATAATAATTCTACATTCCCAAGGAGGAAGAGTCCTCTTTGGATTTGGACCTTCTTAATTGCCTTTGTATTTTCTTAATTGCAGATTCTATAGATTTTTCGGGTTCAATGATATTATACTCGCCCCAAAAATCCGGATCTGAAAATCCTATTGCCTCATCTTCCAAAATTATGGAAGATTTAATTCGATCTTTAAATTTGGGTGATTCTCCTGTGGTATTCTTCTCCCAGTCGGTAATGGCCATTTCGCAGGTCATACTATATACCGAATTGAAAAGTCGATCGTCCCAATTTATTTTGAATTCCAATAGGACATTGCTGTACCCATAATACCATTTTCCGTTCTTTTCCCTGTAATCCACACGGTAGGCAATATCCGTTGGCCAAACATTGGCATGGGCAGGCTTTTTGCGCACGAACATTTTGGCGGCCTTTTCCCGATCCGTAATGTTCAGGGAATAGATGGCGCTGGTCAGAATTTTTTTATCGGCATCTATATACAGCTTACCTTGGTACAAGGGGTCTATAATAGTTTCCTTTTGTTTGAAATTGATTACGAAGATGAGTTTGTCGTTAACTTTGGTGGAATTTTCAAAACTAAAGTTATAATCATCAAACGTTTCTTCCGTAAAGATATATTGTGGGTATTTGATCATGTCCACAAAGAGGGTATTAAAAGGCCCTCCTTGCAATTTAATGGCCAAGGTGTCCAGTTTATCATAATCGGTGCTCTTTCTTGCCTTATAAAGCTGTAATGCATCCCTCCGATCGGAATTGTAGGGAGATTTGTAAATATTGACTACTGCTTCTGACAAGGATACGTTTTTCCTTCTTTTTTTAATGGTTTCCCTATAAAAGGCTGTCATTAAGGTGGGGTCGTCAAAATAATTATCACCCCTTCGGAGCAATGTTTCCTTAACTAGTTCTTTTGCGTCTTTCGGAACGGCAAGGCTCACTTCGGACAATTCCGTAAAGCTTACCTCAAGAGCAATTTCATTTTTATTTTCCTGTAACTGGCTTAATGGGATTGTTCTGGTCTTATATCCTAAAAAGGAAACGATAACCTGTCCCTCGCTCATATCTTTGGGAACTTTCAAGGAAAAGTAACCCTCTGTATTACTGACAGTACTAATATTCGTATTTTCAATGGAAAGAGTGGCAAATACCAATGGATTATTGGTTTCGCTATCTATAATTCTACCTTGATATTGGTTAAATGAATTTTCTTGTTCCTGCATATCTTGGTACAGGAAGGCCGCCGAAACGGAGGGCGTTACCCCAAAGAACAACAAAATGGTTATTGCAGCTATAAGGGGGTTTTTTCTAAAAGGATTTTTTTTGAGTTTCATCTGTTTAAATTTTATTGTTCCAATCGCTCAGAGGTATTCGCAATAAATCTAAATAGTAGTTGGTGTAGGTAATTCAAGCTAAGCATTCAAAGCTTATATCAATGAACGATTGTCTTCCTAAGTTAGTGATTTTTAATGAAATACCCTATTAAAAATTTGTTTAATTTTTTGGAGGCCTAGGACGGTTAAGCCCCCGCTACTGGAGCCTTGTTTTCCGGTCGATAAATTAAGGTGGCTTGTTCTAAAGCCAGTGTAGCTGGGCAAACAGCAATGTGTACGGTTCGCAGCCCAACTGTTGTTGATACTTTAGGGAAACAGCAATTTCTAAGAGCTTTTGCCACAGTGATTCCCCTACAACGATTTTGGTCCTACCCAAGACATTGGTCCTTTATGAGGCAATGGCATCCGGTAAGGTTTAAAAAGTTTGCTATATTGGTTTAATTCAGTTCTTTCTGCGCACCTCAAAAATATCCGTTCTTCTATCCTTTAGGTTTCTAACGCTACCAAATTGGTTTAGTTCCCTCAGTAGATCTATATCCAGGTCAACGATCAGAATCATTTCGGTATTTGGTGTGGCTTCGGCCTTTATCCCATTGGCTGGAAAAGCAAAATCACAGGGGGTAAATACCATGGATTGGGCATATTGAATGTCCATATTATGTACCTTGGGCAAGTTGCCCACGCTTCCTGCAATAGCTACATAACATTCATTTTCAATGGCCCTGGCCTGTGAACAATTTCTGACCCTGGAAAAGCCATTTTGGGTATCGGTTAGGTAGGGAACAAATAGAATATCCATTCCTTCATCTGCCAATAACCTACTCAATTCCGGAAATTCGGAATCGTAGCAGATCAGGACACCTATCTTTCCGCAATCCGTGTCAAATACCTTTAGTTCGTTGCCTCCTTGCATGCCCCATACCTTTGCCTCGTCTGGAGTTACGTGGAGTTTTTCATATCGCTCCTTGGTACCATCTCTTTTACAGACGTAACCAACATTGTAAAGCCCTCCATCTATTATTTCTGGCATACTACCTGTAATAATATTGATGTTATAGGAAATTGCAAATTCAGAAAATCGTTGTACGATAGTGGCCGTGTGTTGGGCTAACTCTCTAATAGCAGCAGACTCTGATAAATGATTGTTCTCTGCCATTAAGGGAGCATTAAAGAATTCAGGAAACAGGGCAAAGTCTGAGCGATACCCGGAAACGGCATCTATAAAATACTCTGCTTGTTGAAGTACATCATCTAGATTTTTATAGGGTCGCATTTGCCATTGAATGAGCCCTACCCGTACTACCTTTTTTATGACGCTTGCCTTTATGTTCTTTTTTTCATAATAAATGTTGTCCCACTCCAAAAGCACGGCGTAATCGTCCGAAGCTGAGTCACCTTCCAAATAGTTTTTTAGAATTTTACTGGGATGGAAATCGTTGGAAATCTGAAAATTAAGTACGGGGTCGTTTATTTCCTTTTGCTTTACTTTTTCTATATACTCCTTGGGCGTGATACTATCCATGTATTTATGATAGTTGGGAATTCTGCCGCCAAAGGCAACCCCTCGCAAGTTTAAGCGTTCACAAAGGTCTTTTCTGTAGTCGTATAACCTTCTGCCCAAACGCATTCCCCTATATTCCGGTTTTATAAAAACATCGATACCATAAAGTACATCCCCATCCGGAGAATGGGTATTAAATGTATAATTGCCAGTAATCTGTTGGTAGGTGTGTTTGTCTTCAAATTTGCTATAATCCAAAATAATGGACAATGCACAGCCGGCTATATGGCCATTTACTTTTATAACTACTTGGCCCTCGGGAAATCTGTTTATCAGATTTTCTATTTGATGCTCCCGCCAGTAAGATTCGGGCATAGTGGTATAGGATTCAATCATAGCAGTTTTAAGCTCTTGATAGTCATCCACACCTAAGTACAATAACTCAATATTTTCTATTTCTTCCATCTTCATGGTCATACTATTAAAATTAAATTAGGGGGTAGTTGTTTTGTTATTACTTGTGATGGGTCTTTGTGGAATCGGAAATCATTTCATTGATTTCACTTAATTCCTTTTCGGATAAATATCGCCATTTTCCAACGGGAACGTCCAACTGAATATTCATGATCCTAATACGTTTTAAGGCGGTTACATTGTAGCCCAGATACTCGCACATTCGCCTTATCTGACGGTTAAGCCCCTGAGTTAGAATGATCCTGAATTGAAACTTATCTATTTGCTCAATTTCACATTTACGGGTTACCCTATCCAAGATGGGAACCCCATTGGCCATTTTTTCTAGGAAAGCCTTGGTAATGGGCCTATCAACGGTAACTATATATTCTTTCTGGTGTTTATTTCTGGCCCGTAAAATCTTATTTACAATATCTCCATCATTGGTCAATAGAATTAATCCTTCACTGGGTTTGTCCAACCTTCCAATTGGGAATATTCTGCTTGGGTAATTGATGAAGTCGATAATATTGTCCTTTTCCACCCTGGTGTCGGTTGTACAAACAATGCCAATAGGTTTGTTAAAGGCAATGTATACTGGCTTTTCTTGAGGTTCGGAAATAAGTTCTCCATCTACGCGTACCTCGTCGTCCAGGGTAATTTTGGTGCCCATTTCGGGAACTTTTCCGTTAATGGTTACCCTTCCCTGGTCAATAAGTTTGTCCGCGGCCCTTCGCGAACAATACCCCATTTCGCTTAAAAACTTGTTTATTCGGGTGGCTTCCTTCTCTTTCATACACGCTCCTTAAGTCCGATTTCCATATCGGATTTAGGGGGGAAATATACTTAATTAAACGCTCATTATTGTTAACATTGGCACAAGATATTTCACCCCTAATTCTTCTGTAATAAATTTTGGCAAATAATTATTTTTTTAGGGGATCTGCATTTTCCATATAAATTTCCTTTGCGAGTTCTTGGTTCAACTTTTTAAAGAACATCATTTCTGCATAGAATTGCCAATCAAAATTTATGGACTGATTGGCCAAATGTACATGATGGTCCTGATCTAAGATATAGTTATCCGGTTTGTTCAAAATACGCGTTTTACTGTAGACCATTTCCAATTCCTTTCTAAGGCTACCGAATTCTGACTCCAACTCCTTTAGTTTGGAAGCTGTAGCTATGATATCTTCCCTGCTATCCGCCATGTCGTAATCACGAAGAGCCAGTAGCATTTTTGGACTATAACCGGCCAATTTGTTTACCTGTTCATACACTTGTAGGTTGTGGTCGTTGCGCAGGGCAAGAGAACGGGCATTATCTATTTTCTGGGCTATACTATCGGTTTGGGATAAAGTTTGGGCAGCTGTCTTTAAACGCACTTCATTGGCCAAGCTCCATGCCCCTATATTGTCTTTGTCGGGAAAGTCAATAACGGCTTCTTCCAAGGGATCCGTCATCTTATGAAGAAAATTGCGCTGGTTCTTTTTAAGCAGTGCATTTTTCCAAAAGGCCACAGGGGATTCAAGTTCGGTAATAAAGGCCTTATTGTCATTGGCCATGGGGTATCCATATTCCCTTTGCCTATAGGCGCTCTTTATTTCCTCCTTACTTCGTTTGTCCCCTATCCAGGAATATTCGGCAAAGGCCAAAATACCTCTCATGTACAATTCAAAATGTGGTGAATCATCATCCCATAGGGTCAACAACAAACCATTGAGGCCACTTTCTATGGAGCTAACCGCAAAAGAACGGATGTTTTCCATATTGCTCTCTTCCTGCGGCATCAAAACCCATCTGGTTTGGCCTGCCGTGGCACCCATAACCTCCATCCCGTGGTCTGTAAACCATTGCATGGCCTTGATATTTCCAAATGCTTGTGGCGAACTATAGTTCCATCTCATATAGATACAATTCTTTGGGAAGATATCCAGAAACTCCAATAATTTGTGCTCGTTTTCCTTCCAGACCTGATCTACTTCTTCCTGTGTCATATCTTTTTTGAACATGGGGTCATAAACATCGGCCTGTTTTAAAGGCATATCATCCCAAAAAATTGGGGTCTTTCCATGTTCTTCTGCAAATTTGGCCACTTTGTCCAACCACAACAGCTGTAATTTCAAGGGCGATTCCTTGCTGCCCCGTCCAGTAGTGTGTACTTCGTCTCCCCCAACATGCAGGTATCTTCCGTAAGGAAAAGCCTCCATGGCGTCCAAATAAAGGTCAAATTGTACTTCATAAGTCTTGGGGTCTAGTGGATTAAAGGCCCAATCGCTTTCTCGGTTATCCCTGAGTTCCATATATTCCGGGTGTTTTAAAATAAACGAGGCATGGCCCAATCCTTGTACCAATGGACTTATTTCAATATGCCGCTCTTTGGCGTAATCGCTGATTTTTTTCCATTCCTCAATACTCAGGGCATCGGACGACGCAACTATGGGTTGACGTTTGAATTTTAATTTATCCTCAACTTCCAAAATAATACCGTTGATTTTGTAGCTGGCAAACTTATCCAGCAGGTCATAATAGTATTCTGTTTTTTCCAAATGATGTTTTACATCCAAGTGGACGGAGCGGTAGGCTAATAAAGGATAATCCTTTATTTGGCATACTGGAAGGTTTACCTTTTGGTCTTTGGCGTCCACCATCAATTGTTCCAAGGTTTTAAACGCATAAAACAGCCCGGCCTCGTCTTTACCTTTGATAAGGATCTGTTCCTCGGCAATGGTCAGGGTGTAACCTTCCGCCGGTACGTCTAAATTGGAATCTATTTCATACATTAAAGTTGTCTTCCCTTGATTTTTATCCAGCGCTAAAATATCCAAGTCAATTATAGGTAGTACTTCTCCGTTTTTTGCTTCTGCTTTCAGGGTTCCATCATGAGAAATTGAACTAACCCCGGTAACTTCAATTTCTTGAGGTTGGGGTAGTAATTTAAAGTCGCCCATCTTATTTTCTTTGGGGGAACAAGAGAATAGCAAAATGGAGATTGTCAATAGATAAATGCCTGTAATCTTTCTCATAAAATTTACAATTGGTAGTTAATTTCGGAACTAATTTGTTGATTAATTTGCAAAATTATTGAATAATATTTAAACATGGAATCTTTCTCTAAAATTGCCTCAAAGCCTTCTGGAATGTTCATTCACATGGGCTCCAAAGCTCTATTCCTTAATTTTCTATACCCCAAATTGTTCCAGATGATGGTTGAGATGTTTGTAAAACAAATTGTTCCATTCTGTTTTGGTCAAAGGACCAAAGGAATGTGATTCCTTATTGTGAAAATAAACCCCTCCAAGTTCTTGGGTTTTTATCAAGTGGTCTATCAATCGCTTCTTTTCCTTATCAAAATCCCTTTCGTCCACGATTAGGAAAGCTGGTGCAGTCCGGCTATTTTTTTTGTATGGTTTTTCATTTACCACTGCTTGTTTCACAAAAAGTTTAAGCATAAGTTTCATTGGTCCGTTGGGTTTGGGATGCTTTTCGGTATATACCATTTCATAGGAGACATTGCAGTGGGCCAACATCTGTGCTACATTCATTTTACCCCATAATCCTGTACTATTAGGGTTTAATTTGTTGATTCTCCCTATTAGCTCGTCTACTACTTTTTTCTCGAAAATGTTTTTCATGTTCCAATATTTTTAGTTGTTCCTGTTCCTTATTATGGTTGTTTGGTTTGCTTTTATATGAACGCTTGTTTGTCCACTTTAGATTAATATTGTTATATATGTAATATTAAGGTTTGTGTCATAGCAGGGTAGGCGTATACTGTATTCCCCCTTTAATTCGACCTAAACTTATTGGTTCCGAAATTATTTAGAACCTGCCAGGCCAACCGACCAAATTGGTTTCATATGAATTATTTTACCATAAACAGGGCATTGACGAAGAAGAGTTTGCCATTTTCCCAAAAACCCCTAAACAATGGGTTGTCTACCATATAAACAACCTGTCCCTTGCCCACTTCCTCCACACCGAATACCAATGTATTGGCAATTTTTTTCTTTGCTTCACTTCCTGCAAAACCCGCAATTGGTGAATTGGCATTTTCCAAATAGACTACGGTCCCCGTCTCTAAGTTTTCAAAGGCATCGTCGCTCAATTTAAGGGTAAAATAGTGATCTCCGTAGCCATAGGCCAGGGGGTGTGTTTGGTCAACTTTGGTTCTGAAAATGGCTCCTGTAATCGCATTTTTAATATCTTCCCGTTCCGCCTCTTCATAAGGGAGTATGTTTTCTGTACTGTCTTTCTTTATTTCCTTTTCTTTTATAGCAAATCCATGTTCCCCATTTATACCCTTTATGGCACCTTCCATGGCGATCAACTTTCCTCCATTTTTGACAAATTCCTTCAGCTCTTTCAGTTTATTTTCATTAAAGAACTTGCTATACCACCCGTTGGGGAGTATAAGGACATCGTATTCTGACAAGTTCACTTCATCATAATATTCGGTATCCAAAATTGTTAGTGGGTAGCGAAGTTGTTGTTCAAAAAAGTGCCAAATTTCTCCAAATTCAAGGGTACTTGTAGGTTCACCCGATAGCATTGCTATTTTGGTGTCAGTAACCACAGGTACATAGCTGGAGCCAAAGTCGTTTCCTTTTTCAACAAATCCTGTATTGGTCGGAGTTAATATGGTTTTATTGTCATACGCAACCCGGCTCAAGGTCTCCACAAAGTTTTTATGGTTTTTATTGTCCCCTTTGGTGATGATCAAGCTACCGCGGTCAAATTTTTTACCTTCCGCCCAAAAAGGATTTTTTGCAAAACGCACCCTGATATTTTCTTTTACCAATCCTGCCAAAAAACGCGCATCCTTCATGCTGGACCAGTCACTTATATAGGCATAGGTGTCCTGGTTAATGTTGGCCCCCTTGGGCGGAAGAACTTCCCAATCTCCAGAGGGGTCGGATTCCACTAACGTCTGGGAGGCAATTGTCTCCAATCCGTAGGCGTATGGTAAAGACCATGCCGTTATATCATAGGTCAGCGAATCGCTTAGCTTTGTGTTGGGTTCCATAAGAACTTGCGCCAAAGTGCCTTTGGCTTGGTTAGTAGAAACTACCAAACTGGAAGGGGTGGTTTTTGAGGACCCTAATTTTCCCGTGCCATAAAGATGGCCTTTGGCAGTACCTTCCTTGGCCCAACCGTATTTAATCTCATGGGACCTAAGAAGTGCCGCAATGGCATCAATTTTGTCTGGATCCCCGTTCATTACATAACTTTTGTATTTGAAATTTTTGTTCTGATAAAACTTCTTGAATTCCCTATTTAATTTTTCTGTGTTTTTGGAAGCTACTTCCACGGTAGACAACCCAGTTGTAAGATGATGGGCAATGCGGTCGTTCAGGGTAAGGGTGTCCCCTATAAAAGTTCTTACTCCCAGTCCGGCACGCCCACTACCACCTTGCTCGTAGGTCATTCCAATACCTCCATTATATGTTGGGTAAGTGTCACCATAGCTGGGATATAAAAGGTCAAAAACTTCTTTGGTAAAATAAAACCAACCATTGGCATCAAAATATTTGGCGTGGTTCTTCCCAATCGTAATCTGAAAATCGCGCTGAAAATCGGTTACCACTTCATGAAAGGGTTCTGCGGCCGGGGCAAAATAATAAGGGTTGTTTACACCCTGTTCATGGAAATCAACATGTACATGGGGCAACCATTGGTTAAAAACTTTTATGCGCTGCTGACTCTCTATTTGGGTAAGCCATGCCCAATCCCGATTTAGGTCGAACATATAGTGATTGGATCGTCCGTTAAGCCAACCCTCATGGTGTTCCTTGCTGTTCGGGTCTATATTGTTCGGAGTGTTCTTGAATTGGTTGTACCAGTTGACATATCTATCGCGACCATCCGGATTAATACACGGATCCATGATTACTACCGTGTTTTCCAAGTAAGCAGATTTGCTGGTCAACAGTTCATAAATGGTCTGCATGGAGGCTTCTGTACTTACGCTTTCGTTTCCATGAACATTATAACTTAACCAGACTATAGCCTTTGTGGGCGATCCCTGGCCAATAGTATTCTTCAGATGCTCCAATCTAATGGACTCCAAGGCAAGAATGTTTTCCGGGGCGGAAACATAGGCCACGAGAAGGGGCCTGCGTTCATTGGTTTTTCCATATTCTACCAATTTAACCCGATCTGAAGCATTTGCGGCCAGATATTTATAGTAGTCGACCACTTGATGGTGTCGTGTAAATTCAGATCCCAATTCATATCCTAAAAATTCGGAGGGAGATAGTAATGTTTGGGAAATTCCCAAGGCAGAAGAAAGAAGAAAAAAGGCTAGTAGAAGTTTTTTCATTTAAATCCATTGATTTGCTAAGAATCAAATCTAAGGAATATTCGTGATATTAATTGTCTTCTAAAAGTACTTGTAGCTTTTAGGATTGAGTAAGTTGCCCATCAAAAAGATTTAAAAAAGCGAATATTAAACTTCTTAACGTATTTTTAGGAACTGAAAAAAGGGATAATTTTATCTTTACCAGCTATTACCAATTATTTCTATGGAAGTCGAATGCATACCCTTTAAAAAAACCGGTTATTTTTCCAATTTAATATGTGATTATCTGGATGGGAAGGAATCTTTGTCTCCTTTTTATGAAAGGCCACCCCAAATTGATCAGTTTGCCGAGCAGATAAGTGCCAAGCAAAATTTTCCAAGCTCCCATCGCGAAGTTCTGTATTTGGCTCTTAAACATCAATATAGGGATATTGATGTTTCGGAGGATACTAAGGTAAATATATCACTCCTTAAAGAGCCCTCCACGTATACCGTTGTAACCGGGCATCAATTAAATTTGTTTACAGGGCCATTATATTTTCTCTACAAAATTATTTCTACGATCAATTTGACCAAAGAACTGAAGCTGGCCAATCCGGAAAATAATTTTGTGCCTATTTATTGGATGGCGACCGAGGATCATGATTTTGATGAAATAAATTACTTCAATTTTAAAGGGAAAAAATTACAGTGGAATAAAAATGTTTCCGGTGCGGTAGGGCCATTGGCAACCGATGGACTTGAATCTATCCTGGAGGCTTTTTCCAATGAAATGGGAAATAGTATCAACGCCACTAAGCTTAAGGAATGGTTTGCCAAAGCGTATTTGGAGCACGATAATCTCGCAGATGCAACCCGTTTTTTGGCCAATGAACTTTTTGGTGAACACGGCTTGGTTATATTGGATGGGAACAATACCGAATTGAAGCGCTTATTGGTGCCCTTTGTAAAGCGCGATTTGTTGGAAAACGCTTCTTACAATAAGGTCGTTGAAACTATAGATCAACTACAGATACTACCCGGTAATTACAGTATACAGGTAAACCCAAGGGAAATCAATTATTTTTATTTGTTGGATGGTGTCCGGGAGAGGATTGTGGAGCAGGATGGTAGGTTTTATGTAAACGACACTAAAATTGAATTTAGTGAAGAAGAAATTCTGAAGGAATTGGAGCATTATCCTGAACGTTTTTCGCCCAATGTAATTACTAGACCTCTTTATCAGGAGGTTATATTGCCCAATTTGTGTTATATAGGAGGAGGAGGCGAATTGGCGTATTGGTTGCAATTGAAAGCCATGTTTACGGAAATGAAGGTGCCTTTTCCAATATTATTGCTTCGTAATTCGGCCTTGGTCATTACTGGGAAGCAGATGGAGAAGTTAGAACGAATGAATATTTCCCTTTCTGACATATTTTTAAATCAAAGTAGTTTTATTAATAAGAAGATCAGGGAAATATCCAATATAGATATTGACTTTACACCTCAAAAAAAATATTTACAGGAGCAGTTCAAGGACTTGTACGACCTGGCCGATAAAACTGATGCTTCTTTTTTAGGAGCCGTGAAAGCCCAGGAGGTTAAACAATTAAAGGGTTTGGATAATTTGCAAGGGAGACTGCTTAAGGCCCAAAAAAGGAAGTTACAGGACCATGTGGTGCGTATGACCGAAATTCAGAATCAACTTTTTCCCAATAAATCACTTCAAGAACGCAACCTTAATTTCTCAGAACTTTATCTAGAGTATGGAGAGCGCTTGATACCACATTTAATGAAAGCACTTAGGCCGCTTTCGGGTGAGTTTTCTATAGTAAAAATGGATTGATCTACACTGGTTTATTGCACTGCAGCGCATATTTTTAGACAATCAAAAAGGTTATATTTGTTAAAAACAGACTATGTCCATGCACAAAGTAGACTTTGAAATGGTGGAAATGACATTGGATGTCATGAAATACGCCATTGGTCGAATTACCCATCCAGCCCCGGAATTAGGCAAGCCCAAAAAGGAAGAGGAGTTAAAGACCTTGGTAGGGGAAACAATAACTCCTGATGGTATTGGAGGGGAAAGGGCCTTTCAATTGTTTAAAGAGGTACTTATAAAGGCTACGGTACCCATTGATCATCCCAGACATTTGGCGTTTGTACCGGCCTCACCTACACGGGCGGCAGTCATGTTCGATCTGGTAACCTCGGCATCCAGCATTCATGGGGCTTATTGGATGGAAGGGGCTGGCGGAATATTTTGTGAGAACGAAGCCATGAAATGGTTGGTGTCCCTAACAGGCTTGCCAAAGGGATCGTTTGGGGTATTCACCAGCGGAGGAACGGCTGCCAATTTATCGGCCATGGTAACAGCCAGGGAAAATTGGCGGAAGAATCCAGAAAATGTCAATAAAAAAGGGTTGATCATAACCTCTTCAGGGGCCCACTCATCAGTAAAATCTATGGCCAAGGTTATAGATTGTGACGTGCTTTTGGTGGAAACAGAGGAACAGATGACTGCAGAGGCCCTAAGTGACAGCATAATTACCTTGGATGCCCAACAAAGGGATAGGTTATTCGCCGTTGTGGCAACCGGAGGTACCACGAATGCAGGTATAATAGATGATTTGTCCGGTATTGCCGAAATTTGTGGGGCTGAAAATCTTTGGTTCCATGTGGATGCTGCCTATGGTGGCGGCGCCTTGGCGTCCAAATCGGCCAGACCGTTGTTCCATGGCATAGAAAAGGCGGATAGTATAACCATTGATCCCCATAAATGGCTTTTCTCGCCCTATGATTGTGGGGCTATAATTTATAAGAATCCGGAATTGGCCAAGGAAGCACATTCACAGGAAGGTTCCTATTTGGAAATATTTAAGGATGAAGGTGCCCATGGTTTTAACCCTTCGGACTATCAAATACAGTTGACGCGCAGGGTAAGGGGCTTACCGCTTTGGTTTTCACTGGCCATGCACGGAACCGATAAGTATTCATGGGCCGTTGATCAGGGTATTGGGTTGGCCAATTTAGCAGGACAATTAATAAGGAAGCATCCCTTGGTAGAATTGGTAAGGGAGCCCAGTCTATCCTGTGTCCTGTTCAGAAGAAAAGGATGGTTACCTCAAGATTATACTCATTGGACCTATAAAAATCACAGGGAAGGTTTTGCGCTGGTTACTCCTACCAAGTATAGGCAAAAGGGCGTTTACGAAACTGTGGCGCGATTCTGTTTTATTAACCCGGATACAACCGAGAAAGATATTTCCATGATTTTGGATTCCATGGCCTTGAAGGATGTGGTTTAGGTTGATTAAAATCATCCTAGGGCACCAAATACTCACTTTCCCACTGAGTACCAACTTTGGAGAACCGGACCCTTATATGATGGGGTTGACTTAATTTTAGGTATTCTATTTTGTAGGGTATAATCTCTACCAGGCAGAAATGATTTTCTTCACTTAAATATTCCAAATTTTGGGGATTGATTAAATTACTTCCAGGAGACCTGCTCGTAGTATATTGTTTTTTTGCGTAGCTATCCAGTTTGCTCCAATATTTCTCTTTGGTGGCATCATCATCTTTGTAGCTTGCCGTGCCTTCAATCTTTAATTGAAGCAATTTGGTAGGGTGGTATAGAAGTAGGCTAACCCTTTTGTTTTCTTTTATATGTGTTATTTTTTTTGAGCGCTTATCGGTATAAAAAGTCAGTTTTAGATTTTCGGAAACATCCCTTAATACAACGGTGCGCAAACGCGCAACCTGATCCAATCCTACGGTGGCAAGTGTGAAAAATCGGAAAGGATGGTCTTTTTCCGTGAGCACTTTTTGTAGCTCTTCCCTTATTTCCTTTAAATAAACGGTGGCCATGATGATCTTTTTTTAGTTATATTAAAGATAAAAATAATTGTTGGAGTAGGGTATTTCTTTTCTCAGGTGTTATAGATATAAATTGCTATGAATTTGAAAATAATTTCAAACGAAATTGTGAGTAGTTATAATTAGTTAATTGGTTTAGGTTAGTTTTGATTAGTAAGCCCGGTTGGTTACCGGGCTTTTTTGTGCTTAAATGTAAAAATCTTTGCAATTGACCTAAAAATAAGCCCTGTTCGAATTTGATTGTTGGGTGTTTTGATTAATTATTGTGTTTTCCATTGGTTAAAAGAAGCCCTTATTTCAAAGGGCATATCGGCAAAAAGCTTACCTACATATCTTTCTGTTTATAAGTTTTGTGATTATTATACCCTAAAGATACTTTTTCAAAAATTTCAAATTACTATTTTTGCCCATGCAAAATAACGTCCTCATATTAGATTTTGGTTCCCAATATACGCAGCTCATCGCTAGAAGGGTAAGGGAGCTTAATATTTTCTGCGAAATAAAACCGTACAACCATTTGCCCGAAGATTTATCGGAATACAAAGCAGTGATACTTTCTGGATCGCCGTTTTCGGTAAGGGGAGATGACGCACCACACCCGGATTTGTCTCAAATAAAAGGGAAAAAGCCTTTGTTGGCCGTTTGTTACGGAGCCCAATATTTGGCCCACTTTAACGGTGGCAATGTAGCTCCTTCCAACACCCGTGAATACGGTAGGGCAAAATTGTCCTTTATAGATCACAGTGAATCCTTTTTTGAAGGGATTTCTGAAGGTAGCCAGGTTTGGATGAGCCATAGTGATACCATAAAAGAATTGCCTTTAGGTGCCATTAAATTGGCAAGTACCCATGATGTGGAAAATGCGGCCTATAAGCTTAAGGATGAAGAGACCTATGCCATACAATTTCACCCGGAAGTTTATCATACTACCGACGGGAAAAAATTGTTGGAAAACTTTCTGGTCCATATAGCTGGGGTAGCTCAGACATGGACTCCGGATTCTTTTGTTGAAACTACCGTTGCGGCATTGAAGGCTAAAATTGGTGATGAAAAGGTAATACTTGGCCTATCCGGCGGAGTGGATTCCACTGTTGCAGCAGTCTTGTTGCACAAAGCCATCGGAAAACATTTGCACTGTATTTTCGTAAATAATGGACTGTTGCGGAAAAATGAGTTCCAATCGGTATTGGACCAATATGAAGGAATGGGCTTAAATGTGAAGGGTGTTGATGCTTCGGCACGTTTTTTGGACAGCTTGGAAGGAGAAAGCGATCCAGAGAAGAAGAGGAAGGCCATAGGTAGAGTTTTTATAGAGGTCTTTGATGATGAATCACACTTGGTGGAAGATGCAAAATGGTTGGCACAGGGAACTATATATCCTGATGTTATAGAGTCTGTCTCTGCCACCGGAGGTCCGTCAGCGACCATTAAGAGTCATCATAATGTTGGTGGATTGCCCGATTATATGAAATTGAAGGTCGTGGAGCCCTTGCGAATGTTGTTTAAGGATGAGGTTAGGCGTGTAGGTGCCAGTTTAGGAATAGATAAGGAGTTGTTGGGTAGACATCCCTTCCCGGGACCAGGTTTGGCCATCCGTATCCTAGGAGATATTACCCGGGAGAAAGTGGCTATTTTACAGGAAGTGGATGCCATTTTTATCAACGGATTAAGGGAGTGGGGTCTTTATGATAAGGTTTGGCAAGCGGGAGCTATGCTTTTGCCCGTCAATAGTGTTGGCGTAATGGGGGATGAACGTACATATGAGAAATGTGTAGCTTTAAGGGCAGTAGAAAGTACAGACGGTATGACGGCGGATTGGGTAAATTTACCCTATGAGTTCTTGCAAAAAACCTCCAACGACATTATAAATAAGGTTAGGGGTGTAAATAGAGTGGTTTATGATATTAGTTCCAAACCACCGGCAACGATCGAATGGGAATAATTGAAGAGCAAGTGCAGAGGAATTTTAAATTTCCAGCTGTGCATTAATTTTTAATTATTATTATAACATTGTTGTGTTTATGTTCGTTCTCAATTTTGTACTTGGCTTATTTTAAATAGAACAAATAAAATCTATTCTTGTGAAAATATATAGAAAAGTAATATTGACAACATTTTTATTAATGTTGGTGAGCATCAATGCAATTGCGCAAAAATTCACTACTCATTCCGTTAAAGCGGGTGAAACTTTGGAAAGTATCGCAAAAAGATACAATGTTAGCGAGCAAGGAATATTAAATTACAACAAGGAGATAAAAAAAGGTCAAGCTTTAAGGGCCAATACCATCTTGGTAATACCAGCGTCCAACGGCGTGGCAGTAAAAAAAGATAGTGTTTCGGAAGTCAATACCTTATTGCAGGCCTTAAAAGGTGATGAGTCCGGTCTTCAACAACGGGAACCTATAGGTTATACCTCACATAAGACCAAAAGAAAGGAAACCTTGTTTGGTATTTCCAAACAGTACAATATTTCTGAGGATGATATTAAGCGTTACAACAAAGAGCTATATTCCGTTCAGTTGAAAAAGGGCATGATTCTTAAGATACCCAAATATAAAAAGGTAGACCCTTCCGAAAAAGCATACATTGAAGATAATTATGAAATCTATACCGTACAACCTAAGGAAACACGTTGGAGTATAGCCAATAAATACGGGATCACTATAGATAGTTTATTGGTGTTAAATCCTAAATTGTCCAAAATATCCGATTACCTTTCTTCTGGACAGGAGCTTCTATTGCCAAAGATATTGGGGAGTTCCATCAAGGATCAAGAAACCCAATTGTACAATTCATATACCGTTCCGGCCAAGCAAACTTTTTATAGTTTGGAGAAAAAATTTGGACTAACGGCCAACGAAATTATAGCCTTGAACCCTGAAATAAAAGAGAGGGGAGGGCTTAAGGAAGGTATGATACTGAGGATACCGGCGAAAAAGATGGAGACCGGTGAGGTCAATATTGAGAATTACAATTTTTATGAGGTGAAACCAAAACAAACAGAGTTTTCACTTACGCGTAAATTTGGTGTTACTTATACGGAATTATTGGAACTTAATCCAGAATTAAAAGATGGGTTAAAGGCGGGTATGGTCTTGAAACTGCCCAAGGCCCAGACAGGAAATTTTGATGTAAAAAATGCACTTATCCTGGATAAGATCAACTTAAGGGACAGTGTCAATACATTAAACCGCCCAAAATTGGTATTTCTTTTACCGTTTAGATTGGATAGATTGGATTTAAACGATAATGCTGCCACCAAGAGTGCCATTGAGAATAGAAAAGATGTAAAATACAGTTTGGGACTCTATTCTGGGGCAATGGTTGCTTTAGATTCTATAGCCAAACTGGGAATCTCCGTAGATGTTAAAACATATGATACCCAATTGGACCTGAATCGCACCAAGGGTATTTTGCAAAAGGAAAATTTAATTGGGGTATCGGCAATTTTTGGTCCCTTGGAGTCCCAATCCTTAAAAGAGGTAGCGCTGCAAGCTTCGGAATATGGAGTGCCCGTGGTAGCACCCTTAACAGATAAGAGCGATTTAAGCTTGAACAATGTGTTTTTTGCCCTGCCTTCGGAAAAGGTAATGGCGGATCATATGATGACCTATGTTGAAGGATTAAGGACAAAGGAAAATGTAATCATAATTGCAGATCAAAAGAACAAGCCTACGGAATCTGCTTTGTTAATGAAGTTTCCTGGGGCCAAAATAGTGGCTTTAAAGGAGGATCGAACGGTGGATATCGATAAAATCTCCAAGATACTTTCTTTGGAGACCGAGAACTGGGTGTTTTTGGAAACCGACCAGGCCAATGTGGTTTATCACGTAGGTTCTTTACTTAATTCATTGATAAGTGAGGATATTGGCATACGACTTTTTACAACAGACAAGAACAAGGCTTTTGACAGTGAGGTTGTTTCCTATTCCCATCTTTCCAATTTGAGGTTTACCTATCCTTCGGCTTCACGGGAAATTGGGGAGAATAGTTTTGTAAAATTATATAGAAAGAGATATGGGGCGGATCCGGATGCTTATGCAGTTCGTGGTTTTGACCTCACTTATGACCTACTTTTAAAATTGGCCTATAAAAGGGACTTGGTAAGTGCTTCCAAACTTGTTGGGGAGACCGAATATGTGGGGAACAAATTTAACTTTAACAAAGACATCTCTTCCGGGTATTATAACAGGGCTTCTTATATTCTTGGATATGAGAATATGAATGTTATTGAACTTAAAGACTGAATCCTATGACCGCGAAAGTAATCTATACCGGTGGACTTAGAACAAACTGTGAACATATAAGATCTGGCAATTCCTTTATTACGGATGCACCATTGGATAATCAAGGTTTGGGACAAGCATTTTCCCCTACGGACACTGTTGCCACAGGCTTGGCCAGTTGCATGTTTTCTGTTATGGGAATAAAGGCTAGGGGCTTGGAATTGGATTTGGAGAATTCCACTGCCGAAGTAATAAAGCATATGGAGGCCGATCCAAGGCGGATTACCAGGATAGATGTTAAATTTAATATGCCCAAGATAATTTCTGATAAACACAGAAAAATTTTGGAACATACGGCTCGTACCTGCCCCGTTCATTATAGTTTGCACCCAGACATCGTAAGGAATATTACTTTCCAGTGGGATCTTTAAAAAAAGCAATATGGCTTTTTATGGGGCTTATGCTGCATTTGGGCTATGGCCAGGAAGAGGAAGTGGTTTTATGGACCCCCACAGGAAAATTAGAGTGGTCCGATTTCAAGGGCAAGCCATCCAATATTTCCAATGCCGCGGCTATTACGGCCAGCGGTATCACCTACAGTTTTTCTGCTAAGGGAACCAAGGATAGAATGGAACTCGATTTCAAGGTGGACACCCATTTTTATCCGGATAAATCCTGGTACAAGACTAAATTGGCCAATCCGATTATATTAAGCCATGAGCAATTACATTTTGATATATCCGAAGTGTACGCCCGAAATTTTAGGCAAATTTTGGCCAAGACCAAATTTACCAACAATGCAAAATCTGAAGTAAAGGAGATATATAGGAATATACTTCGTGAGCTAAACGACTATCAGAACCAATATGATTCCGAAACCAACTTTTCCAGGGATACCGTTCAGCAATTAATTTGGAATAAAAAGATTAAAAAAGCCTTAAACAATTAAAGGAGATTTTTTCAAATTCTCCTTTAATTGGATTTATTTCTTAAACGTCGCAAATGGTAACCCCTTCGTTTAGGGCGGCTATTTTATCGTCCCAAGTGGGGATAAATTCTTGCGCCACATGTCCTTTGTAGCCTGTGGCCAAAATAGCCTTCATTATTGCCGGATAATATAATTCCTGGGTTTCGTTTATTTCATTTCGTCCAGGATTGCCTCCGGTATGGTAATGTCCAAAGTACGAATGGTAGTCTTGGATGTTACGAATAATATCGCCCTCCATAATCTGCATATGGTAAATGTCATAAAGCAGTTTAAAATTGTTGGATCCCAATTTTTTGCACAATTCCACGCCCCATTCAGTGTGGTCGCACATATAATCTTCGTGGTTCACCTTGGAATTCAATAACTCCATTTGTATTATCACTCCGTGTTTTTCGGCTAGCGGCATAATCTTCTTTAATCCGTCCACACAGTTTTGTAACCCAATAGCATCATCCATTCCCCTTCGATTGCCGCTAAAGCAGATAAGATTGGTATAGCCCGCTGCTGCCACCTTGGGAATCATTTCCGTGTAATTTTTAATCAAAGTCTCATGATATTTCGGGTCGTTCCATCCTTCCGTAAGGCTTATTTCGGCCCCGTTGCACATGGAGGAATTAATATTGTACTTTTTAAGCAATGGCCAGTCTTTTGGACCAATAAGGTCAATGCTTTTTACGCCCAGGTCGTTTAGTGACTTTAAAAAATCTTCTAGCGGAATGCTCCCATAACACCAGTAGCAAACACTGTGGTTAATGTTGTTTTTTAATTTGGACTCTTCTTTTTTGTTTGGCTCCATTGCATTTCCAGTTTTGTATGCCAGCATGCCAACCGATGCCGCTGCTGAGGTTCCTATAAATGTTCTTCGTTTCATCTGTTCTATTTTATTTTTTTATTGAAGGTACTATATGGATCGCTTTAGCACTTTCCTTGTGTATTTATCGGGCCTGAGGTGTACTACAATCTTTCCTCTGGGTTGCCCATTGTATTATTTTGGATATATCCATGGATAATGCGCAATTCTTTATAAATGTAAATCGTACGTGTATAAAGATAGGTGATTTGTCTTAAAAGTACGAAATTTCGAAATAGAAAGTTCAAAATGGGCTTGGGGTATATTAGTAAATAGATTTCAATCAAAAACTTGGGATGCGTTCCCTAAGATGGTATATTTGGGTAGAATCTGTAGTATGAATGTAGTTCCGGACAAGAGACAATTAATAGAATTGGCACATTATAGAATGCCATTTGGTAAATTTAAGGGAAGATATTTGGTGGAACTGCCCGAACCTTATTTGGTATGGTTTCAACAAAGCGGATTTCCAGAGGGAAAGCTGGGAAATTTGTTGCGGGCCATGCTGGAAATTAAAATTAACGGACTTGAGGGCCTAATTCGTAAAATTCAAAAAGATTTTCCCCAATAATACCCGTGAATTGTGATAGCAATTCGTATTTTTGCTCGCGTTACGAATTCAACCTAACGCTTCATGTCGCAGACTAAATATATTTTTGTAACCGGTGGGGTTACTTCATCCCTCGGAAAAGGGATTATAGCAGCTTCTCTTGCCAAATTATTACAGGCTAGAGGTTATAGAACCACTATTCAAAAATTAGATCCTTATATAAATGTTGATCCGGGAACTTTAAATCCCTATGAGCATGGTGAATGCTATGTTACCGATGACGGTGCCGAGACCGATTTGGACTTGGGGCATTACGAGCGTTTTTTAAATGTTAGGACTTCACAGGCCAATAATGTTACCACGGGAAGAATTTACCAAAGTGTTATAGAAAAGGAACGCAGAGGTGAATTTTTGGGAAAGACCGTTCAGGTAGTACCCCATATTACCAACGAAATTAAGGAACGTATCCAATTATTGGGAAAGAGCGGGGATTATGATATTGTAATTACCGAAATAGGTGGTACCGTTGGGGATATAGAATCTCTACCCTATATTGAAGCCGTTCGCCAGTTGCTATGGGAGTTGGGCGATAATAATGGGATAGTGATCCACCTGACTTTGGTACCTTATCTTTCTGCGGCCGGAGAATTAAAAACCAAGCCTACCCAACATTCCGTAAAGACCTTGATGGAAAGTGGGATAAAGGCCGATATCTTGGTTTGTAGGACCGAACATGAAATTCCAGACGATTTAAAAGATAAATTGGCACTTTTTTGCAATGTAAAAAGGGAGGCGGTAATACAATCCATAGATGCATCGACCATATATGATGTGCCTATTTTAATGCAAGAGGAAGGATTGGATACCGTGACCTTAAAGAAATTGGCCCTGCCGGACAATGTAGTGCCGGATCTTACAAATTGGAAACAATTTTTACAATGGCATAAAAATCCTAAAAATGAAGTAACCGTTGGTCTTATTGGGAAGTATGTTGAATTGCAGGATTCTTATAAATCCATCTTGGAATCTTTTATCCATGCCGGATCTGTAAACCATGTAAAAGTAAGAGTGAAATCAATTCATTCCGAACATCTTTCTGCAAAAAATATTGAAAAGAAGATGCAAGGTCTGGACGGTATACTGGTGGCCCCAGGTTTTGGGGAAAGAGGAATAGAAGGGAAAATTAAAGCGGTGCAGTTTGCCCGTGAAAATAAAATACCATTTTTAGGCATCTGCTTGGGAATGCAGATGGCCGTAATAGAATATTCCAGAAATGTACTTGGTCTTAAAAAGGCCAATTCCACGGAGATGGATGAAAATACCCCAGATCCAGTGATCAGTATTATGGAGGAACAGAAAAATATTGTCAATAAGGGAGGAACTATGCGATTGGGAGCCTGGGACTGTCATTTGGAAAAAGGCAGTCTGGTACAAAAAATCTATCATGGGGCATCCGAAATTTCTGAGCGCCACCGTCACCGTTATGAGTTCAACAACCAATATAAAAAGGAACTGGAGGAAGCTGGACTGGTAGCTTCCGGTGTAAACAAGGAAACAGGATTGGTAGAAATAGTAGAGGTTCCTGCCCATCCTTGGTTTGTTGGGGTTCAATATCACCCTGAATACAAGAGTACGGTAGACAATCCGCATCCGTTGTTCGTAGGGTTTATTAAAGCTGCTTTAAAGCACCAGAAGGAAGGAAAGCAATAAACTAGTGCCAGTTTGGCATATATCACCCAATTGGGCATATATTTGCAAGCTGATTTAATTCGCTGGGAACGTAGTTGTTGTTTGTATCCCTGCCGATAATATTTTAAATTAAACTTTAGATGGAGGAAAAGAAATTGGATATTAATACCATTATCGGTTTTGTGCTGATTTTTGGTATTCTTATTTTTATGTTTTGGCAGAACCAGCCAACACCGGAAGAGCTGGAAGCACAGAAGGCAAAACAAGAGCAGCTGGAAGCCGCTGAAATGCAAAAAGCCAATGCTCCCAATGAAGAGATTGCCCAACCCAAAACAATCGATCTACAAGATTCAACAGCGGTGGCAAGCTACAAAAGTGCCTTAGGTGCCTTTGGATATACGGCTCCTTCAGAAGGAACCACAGTATTGGAGAACGATGTGGTTTATTTGGAAATAAGCAACAAGGGAGGCCAGATTATCGAGGCGAGAATGAAAGGTTACGTAACCTATGATTCCATTCCAGTTTATTTGATAAAAGACGGCAATGCCAATTTTGCACTTAATTTTAGTACTTCGGACAATAGGGTTTTAAATACAAACGATCTATATTTTGAACCCACTCTTTCCAAATCTGGTGAGAATCAGGTGCTGTCCATGAAAGCCAAAGTGGCATCGGATAAGTTCTTGGAATATCGCTACGAAATGAAACCTGACGAATACCTGATTGGTTTTACAGTGCGCTCTCAAGGCTTAAATGGCATCGTAAATAGTTCCAAGCCCATTGATTTGGATTGGAAGATGAAGTCGATCCGCCATTCCAAAAGTATCCAATATGAAAATAGATATACCAGGGTTACCTATAACCACGATGGTGACAAAATAAGTAAATTATCCGAAGGCAGTGAGGATGAGGAAACGGAAGTGGATATAAAATGGATTTCTTACAGACAGCATTTCTTTAGTTCTATTCTTACTTATGCCAATAAGTTTAAAACGGCCAAATTGAATTCTGTAAATTTAGTGGAGGAGGAAAGTCACACCCAACAATTTACCAAGGAGTTCGCGGCCGAGGTGCCTTTGGAGCTGCAGGGCGGTGAGTTTGCCTATAATTTTAATTGGTACTACGGACCAACAGATGTAAAGGTATTGGCGCAGTACAAGGAATTGGGACTGGAAGATTCCATTCCTTTTGGCTGGGGAATTTTTGGATGGATCAACAGATATATCTTTACCCCGGTATATACTTTCCTAAGTTCGTTCCTACCTTTTGGTATTGCCATTGTAGTCATGACCATTTTGGTAAGACTTATAATGTCGCCAGCTACCTATAAGTCCTACTTGTCTCAAGCCAAAATGAAGGTGTTGAAACCTGAAATTACCGAGCTTAATGAGAAGTTCAAGGACAATGCCATGAAAAAGCAACAGGAAACTATGAAATTGTATAATAAGGCCGGGGTAAGCCCTATGAGTGGTTGTGTGCCTGCTCTGTTGCAGATGCCGATATTCTACGCCCTTTTTATGTTTTTCCCAACTTCCTTTGCGTTGAGACAGAAACCGTTTTTGTGGGCAGATGACCTTTCTTCCTATGATGCTATAGCGCAATTGCCATTTACCATTCCATTTTATGGGGATCATGTAAGCTTGTTTCCTATTTTGGCCTCTGTTGCCATATTCTTTTATATGATGATGACCACTGGGCAGAATATGCAGACGCAACCAGGAATGCCCAATATGAAATTTATAATGTATTTGTCCCCCTTGATGATGTTGGTTTTCTTTAACAACTATGCAAGTGGACTAAGTTTGTATTATTTTGTGTCTAACTTGATTACCATTTTTATAATGCTGGCCATCAAGAATTTCATTTTGGACGAGGACAAGATCCACGCCCAGATACAAGAGAATAAAAAGAAGCCTAAGAAGGAAAATAAGTTTCAGAAAAAGATGCGCGAGATGATGGAGCAGGCCGAGGAGCAGAAAAAAATAGGGAAGAAATAAGTCTAGATTTTCTTAACATACGATTAAAGTGCTTGAATTTTTTCAAGCACTTTTTTATGGACATAATCCACGGTTCTGAAACGGGAACCCAAATACCACTGAAATTTAATTGGTTTGTATACCTAGTGCCGTTTAATGGCCTTTTCAGGATGGTAATGAGGTAATTGATGCTTTTGAAGAGGAAGATTGACGTACTGGGATAATTATAAAAACAAAAACCCCGGCCAGATGGTCGGGGTTTTTAGCATTGATTTGGTTTAGTTTGGTAAGTTTTGGGTTCCCAAAGATTGTGCTTTTTTAAGCTGTATAAAACTAATAGTTGTAAAGTGGTCTTTTTAGTATGCTAAAGTGGCTTCTTTTGATGTATGGGTATTTTTTTGAATATAATTTTCAATCTTTCAGGTGGACGGTTATTCAATTTTAGTTGGATTATATTTATAAGGCGGGCAAAATCCAATTTTGTATTTTTGCATATTAAGTGTAAGCCATAAATGGTTTGCAGCGACCAAGGGTAAACAATAAATAATTACAGATGCAAAAGGTGGTAGTTGGACTTTCCGGCGGTGTGGATTCCAGTGTTACGGCATATCTATTAAAGGAACAAGGGTATGAAGTTATTGGCCTATTTATGAAAAATTGGCATGACGATTCCGTGACCATTTCCAAGGAATGCCCTTGGTTGGAGGATAGCAATGATGCCCTTATAGTTGCCGAGAAGTTGGGAATACCCTTTCAAACGGTAGATTTAAGTGCCCAGTACAAAGAACGTATTGTGGATTATATGTTCAGGGAATACGAGAAAGGGAGAACACCAAATCCTGATGTGCTTTGTAACAGGGAAATAAAGTTTGATGTGTTTATGAAAATTGCCATGCAGTTGGGAGCAGACTTTGTGGCAACAGGACACTATTGTAGAAAGGGCGTTATTATAAATGAGGACGGAACGGAAACGTATCAGTTGCTTGCCGGTGCGGACGGAAATAAGGATCAATCCTATTTTTTATGCCAGCTATCCCAAGAACAACTTGCCAAAACCTTATTCCCCATAGGTGAATTACAGAAGCCTGAAGTGCGGAAAATTGCAGCGGAAAATGACTTGATTACTGCCGATAAAAAGGATTCCCAAGGTCTTTGCTTTATTGGGAAGGTGCGTTTGCCAGAATTTCTTCAACAGAAGTTAAGGCCCAAAAAAGGGGTAATTGTGGAAGTGCCGGCGGTATTGGAGCAGTATGGGAGTGCCCTTCCCCAGTTTAATTCCAAATTGGAGGAATTGGCCTATTACGCAGAAAAACCTCACTATGACCCAACCGATGGGAAGGTGGTAGGGGAGCACCAAGGTGCCCACTATTTTACAAAAGGACAGCGCAAGGGATTAGATGTAGGGGGTACCAAAGAACCTTTGTTCGTAATTGAAACCGATGTTGACCAAAATGTAATCTATACCGGTCAAGGGAAGAGTCACCCAGGACTTTACCGTAGGACCTTATTTGTAAGCAATGATGAATTGCATTGGGTACGCACGGATTTGGCATTGGAAGTAGACCAGACTATGGAGGTTATGGCCAGGATAAGATACCGTCAACCTTTGCAAAAGGCGACTATTTACAAGGTGGATGCCGGTTTGTATGTAGATTTTGTTGAAAAACAATCTGCTATTACGGAAGGGCAATTTGTTGCCTGGTATATTGGAGAGGAACTGGTTGGGTCTGGTGTAATCTCTTAAAATGGTCAAGGCTACCCTTTATCTATTTTTAATATTCTCGGTTTGGGGAAGGGCCCAAGAGCATGCCTGGGTATTTTTTAAAGATAAAGTCCAGGTAGAGGAATCCATTTTAAATCCATCAAGTATTTTATCGGAACGGGCAATACAAAAAAAGAACAGATTTAATATTGCCATAGATGAAAGGGATGTTCCTGTCAACGAGGCATATATCTCCCAGTTAAAACTTCAAAACGGAATCACGGTCAAGGCCAAGTCCAAATGGTTCAATTGTGTTCACGTTCTAGGTAGTGTATCAGATATTTCAGCTTTAACAGACCTTCAGTTCGTTGACCATATTTCTTATGCCGATAAGGGTTTGAATGCCAAATCCAACTCGGTTATGGCATCGAGAAATCAGTCCAACAATCATTCTAACAAGTTTCTGGAACAAGAGGCGGATTTTGTCTATGGCCAAAGCGATTCGCAAGTAAAACAATTGGGGGTACATATTTTGCATCTAAATAACTTTACGGGTGAAGGTTTTTTAATTGCCGTTTTGGATAGTGGCTTCCCCAATGTGGATCAAATGGAAGCATTTGATCGTTTACGTACTAACAATGATTTATGGGGCGGGTATGATTTTGTTGTTCGATCAACAAACATTTATGCGGCCAATGGAAATGATCATGGCACCAGGGTATTGTCCGATATGGCTGGTTTTGTGGACGGACAACTTGTTGGGACCGCTCCAGATGCCAGTTTCCTACTTTTTAGAACGGAAGATGCCGCTACCGAAACGCCGGTGGAGGAAAGCTATTGGGTGGAGGCCGCAGAGCGGGCAGATAGCCTTGGGGTAGATATAATCAATAGTTCCTTGGGATATAGTACCTATGATAATCCAAGATATAATTATTCCCCAATAGATATGGATGGAAATACCGCGTTTATTTCCAAAGGGGCCAATATAGCAACTGAAAAGGGGATATTGGTTGTGAATTCTGCCGGGAATTCCGGTAATAGTTCTTGGGGTATTATTACGGCTCCGGCAGATGCCAATGTATTTGGTGTTGGAGCGGTTGATACATCTGGCAATTATGTGGCATTTAGTTCCAGGGGACAAAGCGCGGATGGAAGGATTAAACCAGATGGAATGGCCTTGGGCTCAGGAGCAACGGTAATAGGCCCGGACGACAGATTGGTGAAAAATAATGGTACCTCTTTTGCTTCGCCCATTATGGCCGGCGCTATCGCTTCCTTTTGGCAGGCGTTCCCCGAAAAAAACAATATAGAGATTATGGCAATGGTGCGGGAATCGTCTTCCCGTTATCAAAATCCAAATTCCCAAATGGGCTATGGAATACCCAATTTTACCCTACCCTTGGCGCTATTGGGAATAGATATTTCATATCCTGAGGATGAGTGGTATTTATTTCCGAATCCCTCTAAGACCGAGTTTCAAGTACAGCTTCCCGAGGCTTTTGGAAGTGCTCGTTTAACGCTGTTTGATATCTACGGGAAGCGCATTCTGGAAAAACAATTTATCCAAGGCAACGAGGAAATATCAGTAGAAAATTTAAGTACGGCCCTGTATATTGTACGCGTAAATGTGGATGGGGTTCGCCAGGAATTTAAATTGATAAAAAACTAATGGGAAATAGAATTACAGATCTTTTCGGAGTACAGTATCCAATTATTCAGGCCGGAATGGTTTGGGCCAGTGGATGGCGCTTGGCATCTGCCGTTTCCAATGCCGGCGGATTGGGGATAATAGGGGCAGGGTCCATGTATCCAGAGGTGCTGCGGGAACATATAGAGAAATGTAAATTGGCGACCAATAAGCCTTTTGGGGTCAATGTACCAATGCTGTATCCGGATATTGAGAAGCTCATGGAAATCATAGTGGAACTAGATGTGAAAATTGTATTTACCTCGGCAGGAAATCCCAAAACTTGGACTTCATATTTAAAGGACAAGGGCATTACTGTAGTGCACGTAGTGAGCAGTGTGAAATTTGCGCAAAAGGCAGAGGAAGCTGGGGTAGACGCCATTGTTGCGGAAGGTTTTGAGGCTGGCGGTCACAATGGTAGGGATGAGACCACCACACTGACACTAATTCCTGCAGTAAAAGAAAAAATAAGCATCCCTTTAATAGCGGCGGGGGGCATAGCAACGGGCAGGGCCATGTTGGCCGTTATGGTTTTGGGTGCCGATGGGGTGCAGGTAGGCAGTCGATTTGTGGCGAGCAATGAAGCCTCTTCCCATCCCTTGTTTAAGCAAAAAGTGGTAGAGGCCGGTGAAGGTGCCACGCAATTGACCTTAAAGGAATTGGCTCCCGTTAGATTGATAAAAAATAAATTCTATAACGATATACAAAAAGCCTATGCCGACTGTGCAACGGTGGAGGAATTAAAGTCGCTATTGGGTCGGGCCAGGGCCAAAAAAGGTATGTTCGAGGGCGATTTGGAGGAAGGGGAATTGGAAATTGGTCAGGTGGCCGCAATAATCCATGAAATAAAACCCGCTGCCCAAATTGTGATGGATATAATGACGGAATTTACCCATGCCAAGGCAGAAGTGAAGCATTTGTAGGAGGGACATTGGTTAAAATACTGTGCTTATACCCAAATTGGGAAAAAGATTTCCTGACATATAGGAAGATTCCTTAAAATGTACCCCATTTATATTTTTTGGGCATAATTATAAAACAGAAGTTTTTATGGGTATATCTGCATGTTCCCAGGAATTTTCAAATTCTTGTTTTATTTTTTTGGCTTCCTCCAATTTACCTTGACCAATAAGGCTTTCATGGAGTCCAATTAAGGACCAGCCGTTTTGGCGCACTATTTCCAGGTCTTCCTTATACACTTTTTCAGCTTCTTCATATTTTTGAGCCTTTACTAATGCGGCACCTAAAGTCTGTCTTACCGGTATATGCCATGCGGTAGGCTCACTGTATATTAGCTGGTCTTCATAAAATACCGCTTGCCTTAGATGTTTCAAGGCCTCTGGTATATTACCTTCTGCATTGGCAATTTCACCGGAAACCACCCCATGTGCAATTTGGGCTATTCTTGAAGATGGATTGGTATAATTGGCCACAACAGTTTCCAGTTCCGGGTCGTTCTTCATTAGCTTCAGGGCGTCTAACTCTTCCTTGGCCTCTTTGATGTTGTTTTTCCTGACAAAGGCTATTCCCCTTGCGTAATGCCATATAAGTTTAAGGTGTTTATATTGATCCCCTGGATATGGGATGGTCAGAATTTCATTCCACTTTCCAAAGCGGGTATAGGCCAATAGTGGCGAGGAAGCAAAATCTTGTAAAAATGGCAAAGACGCCATCTCTCCTAAGGGAACTTTTTCAGCGGTTTTTTTTGCGGCATCTATAGCTAGGTCACTGTTGCCCAAGAGGGTAGAGGCAGACCATAGAAAGTGTAGATTGTGAGGGTAATATCCCAATGGATACATGCCCTGGGAATAACATTGGGAGATATAATCCTCATCTGCCAAAATAGCGGCTTGATTTACCTTTACTGCATCCGCATATCTACCTACCCTTATATAAATATGGGATGGCATGTGAACAATGTGTCCGGCTGCCGGCATTAAAGATCCTAGCTTATCTGCACTGGGAATGGCGAGGTCCGGTTTGGGAAGTTCAACCATATGGATATAATAGTGATGGGCTCCGGGATGATCTGGATTTAGCACCATGGCTCTCTCCAAGGCGGCTTTTCCCTTTAAGGTGTTAGGAGCTGGGTTTCCATCATTGTCCCAATAATTCCACGGCATGGTATTCATAATGGAGGCGGCGTACAAGGTCTGTACATGGGCATCATCTGGAAATGCTTGCACTACTTTTTCCATGGCACCCATATAGGCCATGTTCAATTCTGAAATTTCTTTTGTTAAATCATCACTATATCTATGCGCCAGAGCTTCTATTAAAGCTTTTTCTATGGGTGTACCGCTTTTGGACAAGTTTTGGGCTTTTAATATTGCTTCATAAGATCTTTTCCTACGCTCGTCATCCGGCATGGGGTCATTTATATTTGGACCTAAGGCGTAGGCCTGCCCCCAATAGGTCATGGCCGACTTGGGGTCTAGTCGCGATGCTTCCATAAATGAGCGATGGGCTTCGGCATGATTAAAGGCATAAGTAAGTTTTACGCCCTGATCAAAATAGGTTTGGGCCTTTTGGTCTATTGTACTTATTCCGAAATGTAAATTCCCAAGGTTTGCAAATAAGGGTGCAATTTGTTGGGTGGTATCCACATTGCTCAACAAGTATTTGGCAACAGTACATTTCATGGAGTAAAAACTGGCTTCCTGTGTAACCTCCAATACTTGGGGTGCGGGTTGCGGTTTCCAAAAATAGCTTATGGCCAATAAGACTATGGCCACTATAGTGAGACTCAATTTTGTTTTCATGACGGTGAAGTTTTATGTTGATGTTGTTAATTCCATTTGGATTTACAAGATGTTACAGGGGTCAACCTATGTTTGAAGATAGGTTGCTTTGATTTCTAATAGAGACTATTTAATTACGAGGGGGAAATTTGTGATCGCTGACTTATTGGGGAGATGGAAAACTAATTTTTCCTATATCTAAAAGTAGTGAATTCTAAGGGGTAATGCTAGAATTATATGGTTTGTGTTGCAAAGGGGCCAAAGTTTTTATTCCACGAGTTATGATTTGGCCATTAATACAAACTGTATGGTCAAGAATGTTTTTTAAAAATCCCTTTAGCCGGGTCTTCTTTTACGCGTCTATAACTTTTTTGACAATATCTTGCGCTTTTCCCAACTCATCGGCATGGACATAAATTTGCTGGTTCCCTTGAATGGCGGATCCAAAGCCTGCCAATCTTCCAGATTCCGATTCGTCCTTTATCACAGGTATTATTCCAATTTCCCTTAGTTGATTTTCTATGGTCTGTGCCAAAATAAAACTTCCGGAAAATACGCGGGTATATTTGGAATTCATTTTAGTAGTGTTTGTAAGCTGTTGTTAAGATACAAATTTTATATAAATCCTAATCCAAGAGAATTTGTAAAGGCATTAGTATCTTTGTGGCCGATGAAGACTGTCGTAATAGGTATTATCTTTTTTTTATGCACATTGCCGTTGTTCGGGCAACTGGAACAGGATAAGGTCAAACATTTTACGGCCGGTGCCTTAAGTGGGGCTATCGGTGCCGATATAGCGGATGGCTTTTCTGGAGGAAACCGCTATTGGAGAATTGCAGGAGCCGTAACTTCAAGTTTATTGGCAGGCTTGGCCAAGGAGGCCTATGATGATTATAAATACAAGGGTTGGGACAATCGGGACCTTGCTGCTACAGTATTAGGAGGCGTGTCCATAGGAATAACTATAGATATATTTTCGGAGAAGAAACATAGAAAGGAAAAGGAGATGATGGTCGAAATCATCGAAGAAAATATGACCTTTGGAAAGAGGGATATGGATTGATAAGGAAATTGATGTATTCCGAATTCTAAATTAGTCCGCGTGCTTTTATTTCCAAATATTTGTTGATGGTATTTATGGTCAAGTGCTCAGGTTTTGTTAATATAGTCTGTATACCGTATTTCCTTAATTCGTTAACGATTAGCTTCTTTTCATAAACGAATTTCTCCGCAATGGTCTTTTCAAATATTTGTTGGATGGTCTCGGTTTTTTCATCAGTAAATTTGATCAATTCAGTGTTTTCAAAGAAAATGACCACTAACAAATGTTGCTTGGCAATAGCCTGTAGATAAGGAAGTTGCCGCTCCAAGGCATCCAGGGTCTCAAAATTTGTATATAGCAATAATAGGCTCCTGTGGGTAATATTTCTTTTTATATCGGCGTATAATCGACTGTAATCACTTTCTACAAAATTGGTATCCAAATTGTAGAGTGTTTCCAAAATAAGGTTCATTTGGGAACTGCGTCTCTCGGCAACTACCCGGTTTTCAATTTTCTTGCTAAAGGCGAACATTCCGGCCTTGTCCTGCTTTTTAATGGCAATGTGGGAAATAACCAATGTGGCGTTAATGGCATAATCCAACAAGCTAAGTCCATCAAAAGGCATTTTCATGACCCTCCCCTTATCTATAATGGAGTATATAGGTTGCGATTTTTCATCCTGGTACTGATTTACCATCAGGCCACCTTTTTTTGCCGTCGCCTTCCAGTTAATGTTTCGGATATCATCCCCCAGAACATAATCCTTAATTTGTTCGAACTCCATGGTATGGCCAATACGGCGAATTTTCTTAAGGCCATATTCGAAGAGTTTATTGGTAAAGGCCATTAGATCATATTTCCGCAATTGTAAAAAGGAGGGGTAGACAGGGACTTGTTGCTCATTATCAAAAGTGTACTTTTTGGAGATGAAACCAATAGGGGAGTTGGCAAAGACGTTCAAATTCCCAAAGGAATATACCCCTCTTTCAGTAGGTCTCAAGTAATACTTGAACACCTTTTCCTTTCCTTTCCCTAGAGTAGTGGAAATACCGAAATCCCGCTTTTGAAACTGATGGGGGACTTCATCCAAGATTTTCAAACCTGCCAGGAACAAATAAGAATTGGATAGGCTAATTGTAATTTCGTTTTCATCCCCATTGGAAAGTTTTTCGGGAACCGAACGGCGACCTTTTATTCCGCCCTTGGAGGCAAATACCAGAATAATATCGACCAAAAAAAATAGGGCAAAAACATAGAACAACAGTTTTATTGCCCCCAAAATATTCGGTACCATATAGGAAATCAAAAAACCTAAGACCAAACTGGTCAATACAACAAAGAATCTCTTTTGTAGATAAATGTTTCTTAGGATTTTTTTCATTTGCTTTAGGTAGCTATGGTATTTTTTAATGCCGATAAGTTTTGTTCATTATCTTGGAATTTCAATGGTCTCCATAATTTGTTTTATCACTTTATCCGGAGTTAATCCCTCCATTTCCCTTTCCGGTGTCAAAATAACCCTGTGCACTAAAACCGGGGTTGCCACTTTTTTAATATCATCCGGGGTTACAAAATCACGTCCGTGGATAGCGGCCAGAGCTTTGGAGGCGTCCATGATAGCTATGGAAGCCCTAGGGGAGGCCCCAAGATATAGGTTGGCATTGTTACGCGTGTTGTGGACAATTCCGGCTATATACTTCATTAAGTTGTCCTCTATTATAATTTCCTTGATAACCTCTTGATAGTTGGCTATTTGCTCAGCGGTAAGCACCGAAGTTATTAAGCTTTCCAAGTTTTTATTCTTTTGGCGATGTTTGCTTTCCAAGATTTCTATCTCTTCCTCCAGGGATGGATAGTTTACTTTAATTTTAAATAGGAATCGATCCAATTGTGCTTCCGGAAGTCGGTAAGTGCCTTCCTGTTCAATGGGGTTTTGGGTAGCAAATACCAAAAATGGCGGCGACATTTCATAAGTTTGTCCGTCCATGGTAATTTGGCGTTCGGCCATGGCTTCAAACAAGGCCGCCTGTGTCTTGGCTGGGGCTCGGTTAATTTCATCGATCAAAATAATATTGGAAAATAAAGGCCCCTTTTTAAACTCAAATTTAGAGGTCTTTACATTAAAAATGGAGGTGCCCAAAATGTCGCTCGGCATTAGGTCCGGGGTAAATTGGATTCTACTAAAGCCTACATCCATAGTTTTTGCCAAGAGTTTGGCGGTTACGGTTTTGGCTACTCCCGGTACGCCTTCGATTAAGGAATGCCCATTGGCCAGGATAGAAATTATCAGTAATTCTATCATGTCCTGTTGCCCTATGATCACTCTTCCCAATTCCGTTTTTATCTGTGCTACCGATGTCTGTAGTTGACCAAGGTCTATTCTACTCTTAAATTCCAACGGCTTGTAGTCTTCCCCTTTTTGACTTTCTTCCATGTATTATTTTTTAAATTGATTTAATTTTTTGTTCAATTGAATTACATCCTGCTCACTGTGATGCTTTTTATTTTTTAGATGCACTATCATATCCAATAGATCCTTTACTTCAGAAAGTGGTTTGTCCGATCTTACCGCCAGATCTCTAGCGGTTTTTTCGTTGATAGCTTCGGTATTAAGATGATAATTACTTCTGATCTGCTCCAGAAAATAATTTATTTTTTTAACGATCAAATCTGTATAATCCCTGTGCTCATAATACAGCCCCCCTACGGTTTTGGCAAATTCAATGGATGAATTCTCCAAAGGCGTAATCACCGGAATGATCCGTTGTTCCCTTTTGGCCTTAAATATTATAAAAATTATTAGTCCGACCATACTCAAATAATAGGCCCACTTTAAGGATACTTGGTTGAGTATAAAACGCATAGGGGAATCTATAACTATCCGGCCAGTTTTTTTGTAGTTGTCCCAGTAAACATCCATATCCTTTAAATAGGAAAAGGTATTGGCCACATAGTCCTTATTACCTTTTAGCATATAGTAGTTGGTAAACGTCTGTGGTGTGGTATTCAGGTAAAAATTGCCCTTCCCGAATTTTACCTTCACAAAATTGGGGCTTTTGGTTTTTTTACTGGACTCCGAAGGAATAAGCCCTTTTTCCGAATCATAGGAAATATGACCTAGAACGGAAGTGTTTAAAGTGTCTACAGAAGAAAAATAAGTACTGTAAATTCCCCTGGTCAAAGAATAGTTTTGTTTGGAAAATGAATTGTTGGTAAGATCGATCAGCACCGTATCCTCCTTTACGGAATATTGGGTTTCTACTTCAATATTTAGGGTGTCCGCGAGGTAGGTCCCAAAGTTGGAAGCAGCAATAAAGGAATCGTTGCCTGCATGAACGTATTGAAGTAATTGATTGGCCTCCTGTTTATCCAGGTCCAGGAAATCATTTATCAATAAATAGTTGGAGGCGCTGGTGGTGTCCCTTGCCACCAAGATATTGTACAAACTTTCGTTTGTAGCATGTATTTTTTGTCCTGGAAATAGATTGGGAAGTTCATTGAACAATATATAGCACCCAAAAGGTATTTTGTCAGAGGACGTATAGGATGGTCTCCAGTTCAAGGGCTTAGGGCGCACAATTTCCGTTACTATAATACCAATAAGTACAGCAAGAAATAGCCCTAGGATTATTTTGGAACGCTTATCCATGGGCACCTATATTGTTTAGGTTGACAAATTTCATCTGTGCGGCATGATATTTTTGGTCGTCTATCTCTTGTTCCCCGTACCAAATATGGTCGTACAAATAGGAAACATCTTTAAAGAGCAACCTTATTTTTGGGACCTTTATTTCTTTCTCGTAATCCTGATTGGTTTTTTCATAATGCCATTCAATGATCTGATGCTGGGATAGTGTTTTTAATACTTTTAGGTATTGATAACGAATGGCCAATCTGTAATTCCTTTGTTGTATGGCATCACTTATTAAAGCATCCAGATCCAGGCTTTCTATGTGTTCCTCTGCCAAGTTTAGATTAATCATTGAAGCCTCCTTTTTTCTAAATATGGCAGAGGCATTTTCTCCGGTCAGGAATCTAACAAGTAGGTATATGGCCAATGCAGCCATTAGCCCATAAATTATGTTTTCCAATATTTGGGTAAGCCCTGGTGGAAGGTCAATGCCAAAAACATCCCTTAGCCCGTTCATAAGCCAATTGAGAAAGCGGGCCAGTATATTTTGTGACTCCCCGTCCTTGATATCGTAGTTGAATTCTTTCCCCTGATATTTTTGCGTGAAATTTTCATCCAATGTTCGCAATGCCAATTTACTATTGGTATCCTGGGTTAAGGCAACTGAATCTTTTTCCCCCTGGGACAAGCCGGGGAATAGGACGAAAAAACAGTACATGGTGGCAGCTAATTTTATCACTGGTCTTGAAGTCCTATTTGGTCTATTTTGCTTCTTGAATTTAAATTATAGGTTTTTTCGTGCAGGGAGAAATACAATAGCCCATTTACGAACTGTGATAAACATTGTGAATAAACGGCTATAATTAGGAATAGGCATGTTCCTAAGGTGTAAATGATAGTAGGCAATATGGAAGCGCCTAGATCAACATCGTTTTGTACCACATGAAAAGTGTATATCCCGATAAGGATCCCTGGTATCATAATAACCACCATAAACAAAAGACCAATTAAGAATCCCAGAATAAAATTTACGCCCACCGCTCTCCAAAAGTTTTTGGTCACCAAATTCCAACCTTCCCCAAGAGCGTCCGTTACACTTCTTTTCTCTTTTAGCAAAACAAAAAAAGACACTCCGACCCAGGCCATTACGAAGTATTGAATTACATATTGGGCAAGCATTCCTGCCAGAGGTATAAAGGTCAGAACCACAGCTGCGATCATAAGGCCAAAAAAGAGGACTATCAGTATCAAAATAAAAACCATAATGCTTCCCAAATTATTTTTCACTTCTTCCCAGACATCGGTTTTATCAAAATTCAGTCCTTTGCGTTCTTCATATTTTATCATGTACGAAGTGCTAAGGCTATAATTTAACGCAGCCACCATTATGAAAATAATGAAGAATAAAATTCCTCCAAATATGAGGTACATTACATAGCTTTCACTATCAGAACCAACCGCATTTATGACTGTATTCTGATTGTCGGTGAAAAGGCCGATCATCCCGGATACCAGCAAATAACTAACGATCAATAGCCCTATTAGAAAAATACCATTATAGCTTAGAAAAACGTTGGTAAATTTTTTAAGGTTTTGTTTAAAGAATTCGAAGTAAGCATTGATGATATCCCCAAAGTCCCTATTTACTCTTAGTTCAATAAATTTTTCCTGATTTTCGACTTGCATAAGATTGGTTTAACAAAATGGGATAAATGATATAATAAAAAAGAATTAGCACTAAAGATGAGCCTATAACTAAAAACGCCAACCAAGAGGGCATATTGGAATAGCGGGTAATAAATCCTTCTATAAAACCGGCAATGATAAAAAAGGGAATGGTGCTGACCACTACCTTCAACCCGTCCTTGGCCCCTTTCATGAAAGAAACCCTTCTGGAATAGGTTTTGGGAAAAAGTATACTATTTCCCATGATCAATCCGGCACAACCTGCAATGATGATAACCGAAATTTCTATGGTCCCGTGCAGCCAAATCTGCTTGTTTGCCTGATAAAATACATCCTGAGTGTAAAAAAAAGTAATGAAAGCACCTAGCATTACGCCATTGCTGAAAAGAATATAGGCTGTACCAATACTAGTAATTACGCCAAAGGAAAAGGCCATAAAGGCTACTTTAATATTGTTTATGGTAATCCCTAAAAAAGTGCCAATTTCACTGCCTCCTTTGTATATGGCCGTAGGGTCTCCACTGGCAATATTGTTGAGGGTCTCATTAACATAGGCATCACCTAAAATTAATCTCACAAACGTATCATCGTTCATAACAGAAATACTGCCTATAGCACTGGCAACAATAAAGATAAGAAAGGCGATGCCCAAGGTCTTATGATATTGCCTAAAGAAAATAGGGAATTCAGTTTTCCAAAAATCCGCTATTCTGTTCCGGTTCTCCTTTTTGTTTTTATATATTTTTTGATGGGCTTGGGATGCCAAGGAATTTAAGTACAATAATGTCTTGCTTTCCGCGTAATAAGTCTGTGCGTAGGCAAGGTCGTTGGTCAGTTGAATGTAACCATTGGCAAGTTCGTCCGGGTTAATGTGGGCATTATAGTTGATAGCCTTTTCAAATGCTATCCATTTTTCTTTATTTTGCTTCACAAAAGCTGCCTCACGCATACTAGGATCATCCTTTAAGAAATAAAAATAGTACTAATATGTCCAAACTTCAAATCAATACAACGCAAAATGTAAACCTGGATTATAAAATTGTTGGTATTGGTGAAAGGATCGTAGCTTTTTTAATCGACGGATTTATCCTATATCTCTATGCCGTACTGGTGCAGTTGATAGGAAGAGGCATAGGTTATGTGTTTGATGACAATTGGACACAAATAGGATTGGTAAGCCTTATTTTTCTTCCTGCCATGTTTTATAGCTTAATATTGCACAGCCTTTTCAATGGGCAAACGGTGGGGAAAATGATCATGAAAATCAGGGTGGTAAGATTGGATGGATCCCCCGTACATTGGTCCAATTTATTGGTTAGGTGGATGCTGCGCGTGGTGGACATTTGGCTTTTCTTTGGGTCCGTAGGATTATTGACCATTTTATTTACGGATAAAAAACAAAGATTAGGGGACGCCGCTGCCGGTACCGTGGTCATTAGCACAAAAAATACGGTGAAAATTTCACATACTATTTTGGAAGAGGTAGAGGAAACCTATGCTCCTAAGTTTACCAATGTTACTATATTAACGGATAAGGATGTTCGCCTTATAAAGGAAACCTATCAAATTGCCAAAAAAAGTCATGATTATAAGACTTTGAAGGCCTTGAGGGATAAGGTGGAAGGTCTTTTGAATTCCAATTCGGACCTATATGACGTTCAATATATAGATACCGTATTAAAAGATTATAATTTTTATACCCAAAAATCATAGATCATGTTCTATTTCATAATTGATATATTAGGAATAATTTCCTTTGCTATTTCCGGGGTTTTGGTGGCTATGGACAAAAAGCTGGATCTTTTTGGAGTCTTTATCATAGCCTTTGTAACGGCAACCGGAGGAGGTACTTTAAGGGATTTGTTAATTGGCAATACTCCAGTTTTGTGGATGCAGGAACCCACCTATGTCTATGTTATTGCTGGAACCGTTGTTTTTGCTATTATTTTCAGGAATCAATTGAAGTATGTACGTAGGTCTCTATTTCTTTTCGATACTATTGGGATAGGTCTGTACACTATGGTAGGTATTTCCCATGGACTACAGGCGGGCTTGCCTCCTGTTATGTGTATTGCCCTTGGTACAATAACAGCTTGTTTTGGAGGGGTGATACGGGATATATTATGCAATGAAATACCGGTAATATTTAGGAAGGAAATTTATGCTACGGCCTGTATAATGGGGGGTATAGGCTTTTTTCTGATGCGTAAATTGCCCTATGATGATGCCTACGCCTATGTGGCAACCATATTGATGGTCATTGGGATCCGATTACTTGCGGTTAGATTTAAAATATCCCTTCCAAGTATATACCGCAGTGCCAAGGTAGGATAGTTGTATTTAAATTTTGGGTGAAAGTAGTTGTTAGGAATGGGACCGCTTGCTTTCTATCGATTCCAAATTATTTATCCTCTATTCAAAGGCTTCCGCTTTTAAAATATATATGTTTTGGGAAGGCCAATCCCCGTTGTCCACAGGTTGACTGTTTATATCGTCTACCACATCCATACCTTCTATCACCTGTCCAAATGGGGTATATCCACCGTCCAAGTGATAGGAGCCAGGCTTGGTAACTACTATAAAGAATTCGTAGGGAGATGCCAATTTATGGGGGTTGTTAATTTCACTACTGGGCATGGATACAACTCCCCTATGGTGTTTGTGCCCTTTTCTTGTATCCGGAGGTAAAAGGTATCTGCCTATTTTTGATCTTTTTTCCGCAGTTTCCACATTATCGGCATTTCCTCCCTGAATGATAAAGTTTTTAACTACTCTATGGAAATAGGTATTATTAAAATACCCCATTTTGGTAAGGTAGATAAAGTTGGCTTTATGATAGGGAACGTTGTCGAACAACTCAATTGTAATGGCCCCTAGACTAGTGGTAAGTTTTACCTTGTTCTCCTTTAGGCTTTTGCTGTAATTGAAGAAAAACTCAATAGCATTATCCTCTGTGAGCTCAAAGGCCTCTTCTTCTTTTTTTTCCACTTTTGGGGGTGTGTCGGGAACAATGCTATCTTTTTTAATATTGTTTTGCAGATGCTCGTTTTCTTTGGTAGTCGGCTGATCTTTGCAGCTCCCTAAAAGGAACATAAACAATATCGTAAAAAGTGAAATCTCTTTAAGTGTCATGTAATTTGTGTTATTTTTTAAATGAGTGTTAAATGATTAATATCGCCTAAGGGTTGGTTGTTTTTTAATTAATTTGCTTAAAATTACTAAAATAGAATTCGTGCATTTTGACGATTTTTCCAACAGAATATCAAAAATAGAAAATCTAGAACTTCCAGGGAGTGCTTCGCATTATAAAATGGCCCCAATGTTCAGGATTAAGGAGTTGGAGTCCGGTGAAATTGTAAAGAAAAATCCCAAGCAGGCTGCAGTAATGGCACTTTTTTACCCAAATCTGGACTACCAGACCAACCTTCTTCTGATCCTTAGAAATACCTATAAGGGTATTCATAGCAATCAGATTGCATTGCCGGGTGGCAAGGTGGAAAAAAGGGACATAAATTTGTTGGAGACGGCATTACGCGAAACTCATGAAGAAGTGGGGGCAGTTCGGGAACAGATTACTGTAATCCGTTCCATGAGTGAAATATATATTCCTCCAAGCAATTTTGAGGTTACGCCCTACCTTGGGCTGTATAAAAAGGAGAAGCCGTTTTTAAGGCAGGTAGATGAGGTGGCGGCCATTGTTGAGGTTCCTTTGCATGATTTTATGGACGATAAGAAAATATTTCATCAAATTTTGAATACATCCTACGCCCAGAATGTAGAGGTACCAGCCTTTAAATTAAATGGTTATACGGTTTGGGGGGCAACGGCGATGATGTTGAGTGAAATCAAGGAATTGTTTAAGCAAGTGTTATAAGGTACTTATTTCGTAATTTTGAATGTTAACAAAAAAAATATATGGGCCTGTTTAAGAAAAATCCGTTTGGACATAATTTGTTTATCAAGAAGTGGCTTATTCGCATTCTGGCCGTTATCACCCACAAAAGATATAGGGGATTTAATACCATTGAAATTGAGGGGTCGGATATTATTAGAAAACTGCCTCCACAAAATGTTCTTTTCGTAAGTAACCATCAAACGTATTTTGCCGATGTGGTAGCCATGTTCCATGTATTCAACGCCAGTTTAAGCGGCCGGGAAGATTCTATAAAAAATTTGGGATATATATGGCAGCCCAAATTGAATATGTATTATGTGGCGGCGGCAGAAACCATGAAGAAAAGTCTTTTGACAAAAATCTTGGCATACGCGGGTTCAATAAGTGTGGAGCGTACTTGGAGGTCCGAAGGACAGGATGTTAATCGGAAGGTTAAATTTAGTGATATATCCAATATTGGTACTGCTCTCAATGATGGTTGGGTAATTACCTTTCCACAAGGAACCACAACTCCCTGGAAACCGCTAAGAAAAGGAACATCCCATATTATAAAAAAATACAGGCCCGTAGTGGTCCCTGTGGTCATTGACGGTTTTAGGCGATCTTTCGATAAAAAAGGACTGCGCATTAAAAAGAAAGGAATTCTTCAGTCTATGGTGATCAAGGAACCATTGGATATTGATTATGAGAATGAATCTTTCGATTCCATCATTGAAAAATTGGAATATGCCATAGAGCAACATCCTTCCTTTTTAAAGGTTATTCCCAAAAGTGAGTTAATGGCTTATGAAGAGGAAAATAAAAAACGGAAATTCAGGGTTTAAATATCCATTTCCTTCAGTTCCTTATAGTTCTTCTTAAGTTTCTTTAGGAGGATTCCGTAAAGTAAAAAATAAATGCATCCCATTACTAGGGTAACAACTATCCCGAGAACGACCACTGTAGATATCAAAATGGTCTTTAATTTTTCAGGGCTAATATTTTCTGGCTGATAGTTATATCCCATCGCGGCCATAGGGTCTTCGTTCAAGTATATTCCTACGGCCATGACAATAAAGGACATGAATATCAGGGACAAACAAAAAATAACATAGTATTTAACTGTCTTTCTGGTCTTTAAAATATTGGATAGAAGCTTTTTGGCATTGTCCAAAGTTGATATTTCCCTATATCTTCTATAAAATTGAAAGATAAAATACAGTACCACGGTATATTGAAGCACGTTGGAAATCAATAAAAAATTCCCCAGGCCCAGATCTTTCCAAACCGCCAAATTTTTGGACATAGAAGGAAGAAAGTACAATAAGTGGGGCACTAAAAATTCAATAATGCTTATTAAGAAAATCCATTTAACGATGGAAGACGATTTCTTCCATATCATTTTATAAATCTCATCAAAGGACAGTTGAGGCAATTGCTTGTCTTTCTTTTGCCAATCCCTTTTTAATAATTCCAGTTCATCCATCATATGGCTAGGGATTTAAAATGGTTTTTAACTTGTTTTTTATTCGGTTCATTTTCACTCTGGCATTTACCTCAGTAATACCCAAGGTTTCCGCTATTTCTCTATAGTCTTTGTCTTCCAAGTAAAGAAAGACCAAGGCCTTATCTACATCCCCTAATTGCCTTACCGCATTGTACATCAGTTTAAGCTGTTGTTCCTCGGTAGGGTCGTATTCGTCTGCTGTTATTTTAAACATGACCGACTCATAATCTTGGGTCGGTATACTTTTTTTTGATTTTCTATATAATGTTATGGCAGTATTCAGCGCAACCCGATACATCCAGGTACTAAATTTGGATTCTCCCCTAAATTTGGGATAGGCCTTCCACAATTGAATCGTTATTTCCTGAAATAAATCATTGTGGGAATCCCTATCATTGGTGTACAATGTACAGACCTTATGCACAATATTCTGATTGCACTCTAATTCCGTAACGAATTGATGTTCCAAATCTTTGGTCACTCGGTTCTAGTAGTTAGTTGATGATTAGTAGTAGAAAATTTAATTATGTTACAACGAATATAGAAATTACTTCTTTAAGGCCGAAAATTGAAAAGTATTGTGGATTTGCTTCATGGTACAGTATATTTCATCGATCCAAATGGTAGCATGGTTAGTTAAAGTTGTGTCCTGTTTTATTTGTGGAGAACCGAAAAATACTTAAAACCAATATTCTTCTTCTTGATTAGTTTGCGAATGTTTAAATTTACCCATATTTACATGTATGAATATTCCTAAGACTAGTTTTCCAAGAATTGTTATTGTAGGTGGTGGTTTTGCAGGTATTTCCATTGCCAAAGGATTGAAAAATAAAGAGGTGCAGGTAGTACTTCTGGATAAACATAATTATCATACTTTTCAGCCCCTGCTTTATCAAGTATCTACTGGGGGGTTGGAGCCGGATTCCATTGCTTATCCCATACGAAAAGTTTTAAAGGACTATAACAACTTTTTCTTTAGGCTGGCCAATGTAGAGGAAATAAGAACTGAAGAAAATACCATCGTGACCAATATAGGTGCTTTGGAATATGATTATTTGGTGATTGCTACTGGCTCTGAAACAAATTATTACGGGAATAGGGAGATTGAAATAAATAGTATGGCCATGAAAACGATACCCCAATCCTTAAATCTTAGAAGTTTAATACTGGAAAACTTTGAGCAGGCACTTCTTACCGATCAGTATCATGAAAGGGATGCCCTAATGAATTTTGTTATTGTGGGGGCGGGACCTACAGGGGTGGAATTGGCCGGGGCCCTGGCGGAAATAAAAAAAGGGATTTTGCCAAAGGACTATCCAGATTTGGATACCAGGCGGGTACAAATTCACCTCATACAATCCGGAGATCGTATTCTTAAGGAAATGAGTGAAAAAGCTTCCCAAAAAGCGGAAGATTTTTTAGATGGACTAGGAGTTCAAATTTGGAAAAACACAAGAGTAACGGGTTATGACGGCAAAACGGTTACCACGGATACCGATGTTGATTTTGAAACAGCTACCCTAGTTTGGGCAGCTGGCGTAAAAGGGGTGGAGATTAAAGGTTTGAATGCCAAAGATTTATTGGTGGGAGGAAGTAGAATTCCGGTGGATGAATTTAATAAGGTTAAAGGGCATACTAATATTTTTGCTGTGGGCGATGTGGCCTGTATGCAGACCGAAGATACGCCCAAAGGGCACCCCATGATGGCCCAGCCAGCGATGCAGCAAGGAAAGAACCTTGGCGAGAACTTGGTTCGATTATTGGAAAACAAGCCGTTAGAGCCTTTCGTATACAGAGACAAGGGGAGTATGGCCACCATTGGCAGGAACAAGGCGGTCGTGGATATGAAGAATATTAGGTTCCAAGGTGTTTTTGCCTGGTTTGTATGGATGTTTGTGCACCTTTTCTTTCTTATTGGGTTCAGAAACAGAATGGTGGTCTTTGTGAACTGGGTGTACAACTACGTTCGGTTCGATAGGGAGGCTAGATTAATTATTAGACCCTTCAATAGAAATTATAGCGCCTTTAAGGATTAGAAATATTTAACCGCCAAGTGCAATTGTCTAATCGGATGTCCCACTTTTTCTAGGATGGTACTTGTTCATTACTTCGGCCAAATGTGTGCGATCTACATGCATGTAAACTTCTGTAGTGGTTATGCTCTCATGGCCCAGCATTTGTTGAATGGCCCGCAGATCTGCTCCATTCTGCAATAAGTGGGTGGCAAAAGAATGCCTAAAGGTGTGGGGACTTATACTTTTTTGTAGTCCTATCTCCAGTGCAAGTTGTTTAATAATGGTAAATATCATGGCACGGGTCAATTTATTCCCTCGGCGGTTTAAAAACAAGACATCTTCAGACCCCTTTTTAATTGCCATGTGTACACGTATTTCCTTTCTATAGATATTTATATATTTTTTGTTGATTTCGCTTATGGGAACAAAACGTTGCTTGTCACCTTTACCGGTAACCTTGATAAAATCCTCCTCAAAATAAAGGTCCGATAGTTTTAAGTCCAACAACTCTGAAACCCTTAGCCCACAGCCATAAAGTGTTTCCAAAATAGCCCGATTGCGCTCTCCTTCCGGTTTGGAAAGGTCTATGGCCCCAATTAGTTTATTGATTTCCTCTTCGGAAAGGGTGTCGGGGAGTTTGCGCCCTACTTTAGGGGATTCTATTAACTCCATGGGATTGTCTTGGCGGTAATCCTCGAAGACCAGGTAATTGAAAAAGCTTTTTAATCCCGATATTACCCTTGCCTGGGACCTGGGATTAACATTTTTGGCCAGTTCGTAAATAAATTGTTGAATGGTACTTTTGTGAATATTTATAGGCGTTTCCACAATTTGATGGTCTTCCAGAAACAGTATTAATTTCTCAACATCCAGAACGTAGTTGCTTATGGAATTCTTGGATAGTCCTCGTTCCAAATTTAGGTAATGTTGAAAATCCTGAAGGGCTCGATTCCATTTCATAAGCTAAATATAATGGACTTTTTTGGGTTGAAATAGTAAACGCACATTAACTCTTATTACAACCGATTAATATTTGATCTTTCCTTGGGTTTGTATAATTGAATATCTTTTTTTAGTGATAAAAACCGCCTTAAATCAAATTCTTTTTTGCGGAGTAATTAATACTCATTGCCCCTCTTTTTTTATGAATTACAATTTCTTACATTTATCCCATGAAGATTATTATTGTCAACGGACCAAACCTTAACCTTTTGGGCAAACGCGAGCCTGAGGTTTACGGAAAAACAACTTTTGAGGAGTATTTTGCCACTTTGCAATTTAAATTTAAGGATGTGCAATTGGAATATTATCAATCCAATATAGAAGGGGAAATCATAAATAAATTACACGATTGCGGTTTTGAGGGATATGAAGGCATTATTTTGAATGCCGGTGCATATACCCACACCTCCATTGGTATTGGCGATGCCATAAAGGGAATAACTACTCCTGTGGTGGAAGTACATATTAGCAATACCTTTGGGCGGGAAGAGTTTAGACATACCTCCTATATTTCCCCAGTTGCCAAAGGTGTAATTTTGGGCTTTGGGCTAAAAAGTTATGACCTGGCCATTGAAAGCTTTTTAAATAAAGGCTAGGGTTGATGATTGTGCAAAGCAGACAAACTATCTAAGTCGTATTCAATAATTGAATAATATCAGTGACGTACATTTTGTGCCTACTGAAAACTGCCTACTGAAAACTGTTTGCAGTCTACTGCCCACTATTAACAGCCATTTGCGGCTTTAAATACTTTTTGTCTACATAAAAAGTGCCAAAAGGTACAAGAGAAGCAATAAATAGAATTGCAAACATTTTAAGGTCCCACTTTTTTTCAATACAGACCACGATTGCCAGGACTACATAGGCCATGAACAGAAATCCATGGGCATAACCAATATAGATATTGGGTTCCGGTATTTGGGCCAAATATTTTAGGGGCATTCCAATGCCAAAAAGCAATAGATAGGAAATACCTTCAAGAATTGCGGTAAGACTAAAAATTTTCAACATATCTTTTTCGGTGAGATTCGTAATCAAATTATTTTTTTAGACCCGTCAGGTTTTAAAACCTGACGGGTCTAAATAGGTAAAGAAAATATAAGACTTTATCTATATATGTATTACTTCCCCGTAGGCATGTGCCACAGCTTCCATTACAGCTTCACTCATGGTAGGGTGGGGGTGTACTGATTTCAGGATCTCATGTCCGGTAGTTTCCAACTTACGGGCCACTACTGCTTCCGCAATCATGTCCGTAACCCCTGCACCGATCATATGGCATCCTAACCATTCGCCGTATTTGGCATCGAAAATTACTTTTACAAAGCCGTCCTTGTTACCGGAAGCACTGGCTTTTCCACTAGCTGAAAATGGGAATTTACCAACTTTTATTTCGTAACCTTTTTCAATGGCCTGTTTTTCGGTCAATCCAACAGAAGCGATTTCTGGTGAGCAGTAGGTACATCCAGGGATATTACCGTAATCCAAGGGCTCCACATGCATATCCGCAAGTTTCTCTACACAAAGTATTCCTTCTGCGGAGGCAACGTGGGCCAAGGCCTGTCCTGGGGTTACATCACCAATGGCGAAGTATCCCGGAATATTGGTTTGGTAATAATCGTTCACCAAAATTTTATCCCTATCCGTTGCAATACCAACATTTTCCAAGCCAATATTTTCAATATTGGTCTTGATACCTACTGCAGACAATACGATATCGGCCTCTAGGATTTCTTCCCCTTTGCTGGTTTTGACTGTGGCCTTCACTCCAGGGCCAGAGGTATCTACCTTGGTTACCTCTGAGGAGGTCATAATCTTTATTCCGGTCTTTTTAAGACTGCGCTCCAATTGTTTGGAAACTTCTTCGTCTTCTACTGGTACTACATTTGGCAAAAACTCCACCACGGTTACGTCTGTACCCATGGCATTGTAGAAATAGGCAAATTCGATACCTATGGCTCCACTACCCACTACAAGCATTTTCTTTGGTTGTTTGTCCAAGGACATGGCCTCGCGGTAGCCTATAATTTTTTTGCCGTCCTGTGGTAAACTGGGCAATTCCCTACTACGAGCACCTGTAGCAATAATAATGTTATTGGCCGAATATTCGGTTTCTTTACCATCATCTGACTTAACACTTACCTTTTTGCCCGGTTTTAAGGTTCCATAACCGTTAATGACTTCAATCTTATTTTTTTTCATCAAAAATTGAACGCCTTTACTCATGCCTTCCGCTACGTTCCTACTTCTCTTGACCACCGCATTAAAGTCTTTGTCCACACCTTCGGCCTTGAGTCCGTAATCGGCCGCATGAAGCAAATATTCGAAAACCTGAGCGGATTTCAATAATGCTTTGGTAGGGATACATCCCCAATTTAAACAAACGCCACCAAGACTTTCTTTTTCTATAATGGCAGTTTTAAATCCCAATTGAGAGGCTCTGATTGCGGCTACATAACCTCCAGGACCACTACCTAATACAATAATATCGAAATTGCTCATTTATATTTTTTTTGGTAAATAAATTATGAAGTCGCAAAGTTACAAAACCATACTGAATCCACACAGAGGCCATTTTAAATTAATTGGAATAAAAAAGGCCGACCTGTTTTCAAGTGCTGGCCAGCCTGAGGAATTGAAAGGATTTTGGAATTGTGGATCAACCTTATTTTTTAGGCACAAAGCTTAAGGCCGCACCGTTAATGCAGTGTCTCTGGCCGGTGGTCTTTCTAGGGCCATCATCAAAAACGTGCCCTAAGTGGCCACCGCAGGTTGCACAGTGTTCTTCTTTTCTGGCATAGCCTAAATCGTAATCCACATCAAAAGCAACATTTCCTTTTATTTCCCTATCAAAACTGGGCCATCCCGTTCCGGAATCAAATTTGTACTCGCTTTTGAAAAGCTCGGTTCCACAGGCAGCACAGGTATAAACTCCCTCTTGTTTGTTGTTAAGTAATTCGCTGGATCCCGGGTTTTCCGTACCTGCTTTTCTAAGGACATAAAACTGCATGTCTGTAAGCTGTTTTCTCCACTCTGCCTCGGTTTTGGTAACTTTAAACTGTTCCTTTTTTTTGGTATCCAATTTGGATGCCTCTTTTTCCTGTGAGGTTCCCTTGCATCCAATAAAAATTACACAGAGTGCGAATATTATTTTTTTCATAGTATATTTTATTTTTTGTGCTTCCTACATTTAGACGAAATAAAAGTGGCTTCCTTTCATTCCTTGACTTACGCCAATTCTATAGTTGGGATTTTAATATATAAAAATAGCCCTTATTTCTTAAAGGAAATAAGGGCCAATTAAATTTTAGATCAAATTTTTAGTCCAGAGTAAATCGCTTAACGTCTATATCTTCAACGCCTATAGTTCTCATTACTGCATTAATATTGGATTTGTCCAATTTCGATTCGGCATATTGGCTTGGAAGAATAACAATTCTGAACAATTGATTGTCCGTAAACCCGGTATCTAAATTGGAAAGGTTAAAATTTCCATCAATAAAAATCTCAACATCTATAAAGGTATGGGCATTGGTGTATTGTATGGTACCTTCCGGTAAAAAGAAATTTTGTGGAATCAGGCTCCATGCATCGGCTGTTGTGTTATCTTGATAATCAACAGGACCATCATATCGGTATACCAAAACCGCATCAGACTCGTAAACTGGGAAACTGGTAAAATCAGAAAATGTAATAATGTAGGAATAGATGTCTCCTCCGGCATCATAGTTGAAGTCAATATTGTCCACTTCAAATACCTGTCCTTCGATACCATCCTCTCCGTCCTGTCCGTCCTCTCCATCAAAACCGTCATATCCCGGAGGTCCTGCCGGTCCTTCGCAGGAGATAAAAAATAAAGCAATAAATGCGCCGAGTACTAAGGTGACTTTTTTCATAATAATTATTTTAGGGATTAATCAATATCTATAAATGTTATTGTATTTTTATAGTAGTTTCAAAAAGCGTTCCATTTTTTATATCTATACTTGCAAAGTTAGGTTTTAAAGAAAACTTGTTATTCTTACAATCCAAAGTTAGGGAACAAAGTTGTCTAAACTGTGCACTAAATAACGTAATCATGACCAAAGTAGTATCCCATAGTTTATTTACAGATTTTGACATTAATCTATTCAAGGCGGGCAAACATTTCAAATTATACGAAAAGTTGGGATCCCACCTTATTGAAGTCAACGGGGTAAAAGGCACTTATTTTGCTGTTTGGGCACCTTCAGCGCGCTCAGTTTCCGTTGTAGGAGATTTTAATAATTGGTACGAAGCAGACCATCAACTGTATGTACGCTGGGACGGTAGTGGTATCTGGGAGGGGTTCGTACCCGATTTGGGAAAAGGTACCCTGTACAAATATATTGTACACTCTACAAATCACGGAGTGGTAACGGAAAAGGCAGACCCCTTTGCCCGAAGCTGTGAACATCCACCTATGACGGCATCTATTGTTTGGGAGGATAAACACAAATGGGGAGACGAAACCTGGATGAAGTTCAGAAAGGAAAAAAATGCCCTGGATAAACCATTTGCTGTTTATGAAGTGCATTTGGGATCTTGGAAACGAAAATCCAACAATGATTATTTGACCTATACGGAATTGGCCGAAGATTTGGTGAACTATGTTAAGGAGATGAATTTCACGCATGTGGAGTTTATGCCAATAATGGAGTATCCATATGATCCATCATGGGGATATCAATTAACGGGCTATTTTGCCCCTACCTCGAGATTCGGAAAACCAGAAGGGTTTAAACTATTGGTAGATGCATTGCACCAAAATGGGATTGGGGTTATTTTGGATTGGGTACCCTCGCATTTTCCGGAAGATGCCCATGGTTTGGGATTTTTTGACGGTTCCCACCTTTATGAACATCCCGATAGTAGAAGGGGCTATCATCCCGATTGGAAAAGTTTGATATTTAATTACGGTAGAAATGAGGTAAGGGCATTTTTGATCAGTAATGCCATGTTTTGGTTAGATCAATTCCATGCCGATGCACTGCGTGTAGACGCGGTAGCATCTATGCTGTATTTGGATTATTCCAGGGATGAAGGTCAGTGGGAGCCAAATATATATGGTAATAACGAGAATTTGGAGGCCATTTCATTTATAAGGGAACTTAATGAAACCGTTTATTCCAATTTTGAAGGAATACAGATGATTGCGGAAGAATCTACCTCCTTTTCAATGGTATCTAAACCAGTGAGTATGGGAGGCCTTGGTTTTGGAATGAAATGGATGATGGGATGGATGCACGATACCTTGGAGTATTTTAAAAAAGAACCTATTTATAGGAGACATCATCAAAATGATTTGACCTTTAGTGCAACCTATGCCTTTACAGAGAATTTTATGTTGCCGTTTTCACATGATGAAGTGGTTTATGGTAAACAGTCCCTGCTGTATAGGATGCCTGGAGATGAATGGCAACGTTTTGCCAATTTAAGATTGCTTTTTGGGTATATGTATACCCATCCCGGGGCCAATTTAATTTTCATGGGCGGGGAATTTGGGCAATCTTCCGAATGGAATTTTCAAAAAAGTTTGGATTGGCATCTTTTACAATTTGACTTCCATAGTGGAATTCAAAAATTGGTAAAGGACTTGAACAAATTATATCAGGAGTATCCGGCTCTCTACGAGAAACAATTTAGTCCGGAAGGTTTTCAATGGATAGATTATGGGGACCATCAAAATTCCGTCCTAACCTATATTAGAAAAGGAAACAATCCTAAGGAGAATATCTATGTAGCCTGTAACTTTACACCGGTTCCGAGGGAAAAATATAGAATGGGAATTTCCAAAACGGGGCAATTAAAGGAAATTTTCAATAGTGATGATACCAAATATGGCGGTTCAGGAATGAAAAACGGCACATTGAAAATTGGTAAAACCGCTTGGCATGGATATGATAAGTCTGTGGAAATCAATATTCCACCACTTGGAGTGGTCGTTTTTAAGTGATTTTAGGTATTATAATGCTACAGAATATAATTGCACCGCATATCATTTCATTAATTCACATGAATGTACTTTTTTTGTATTCGCAAATTTAACCACCCATGATCACTAATACTGAACTTGAATACAAAGGCAATTTATACCCCAATACAATTGTTGAATTTCACAGGGATACGGATAAACTGTTTTTTACCACCTCCAACGGTGTCATTTTGGAGATGACAATATTGCGGGACAGTATATTGAGATTTAGATATGCTACCGAAAATATTTTTGAGCCCGATTTTTCTTATGCCATTAGCGAAAATGTTAGTGTTGGGTTTAATCACCTTAAGGTAGAGGAGACTCCTACAGAATATTTGGTATATACGGCCAAACTAAAAGTGCTCGTAGATAAAAAGACCTTGAGGACCCAGATTTCGGATCTTGATGGCAATATTATTAATGAGGATGAGCTTGGTTTTCATTGGGAAGAAAATTATGAGTTTGGGGGGAATTCCGTAAAAATGAGCAAGATTACCCAAAATGCCGAGAGTTTCTACGGTTTGGGGGATAAAGCCACACATTCCAACCTAAAAGGAAAACGAGTTAGTAATTGGGTAACGGATCAATACGCCTATGGTAAGGATCAAGATCCCTTATATAAGGCAATTCCGTTTTTTATAGGCTTGCACAACAATAAGTCCTACGGAATTTTCTTTGACAATACCTTTAAAACAAATTTCGATTTCGCGCATGAGCGGAGAAATGTAACCAGCTTTTGGGCAGATGGGGGAGAGATGAATTATTATTTCATCTACGGTCCCCAAATGAGCCAAGTGGTCAAATCCTACACCAATTTAACTGGGACGCCAGAGTTGCCGCCAATGTGGGCTATGGGTTACCATCAATCCAAATGGAGCTACTATCCGGAAAGTAACGTTAGGGCCATAGCCAAGAATTTTCGAAAAATGAGGATTCCTTGTGATGCCATTTATTTGGACATCGATTATATGGACGGATTTAAGTGTTTTACTTGGGACAAATCCCGATTTCCGAATCCAAAAAAAATGATTTCGGATTTGGAGGAAAAAGGCTTCAAGACGGTTGTAATGATTGATCCGGGGATAAAGATAGATAAAGATTATTGGGTATATCAAGAGGCTATTGAAAATGATTATTTCTGCAAACGGGCCGATGGTGCGTTTATGAAAGGTAAGGTTTGGCCGGGGGAATGTAATTTTCCGGATTTTACCAATCCCAAGGTTAGGGAGTGGTGGGCCGAATTGTATAAGGAAATGATGTCGGAAATTGGTGTTCATGCGGTTTGGAACGATATGAATGAACCGGCAGTTATGGAGGTGCCCACCAAGACGGCACCTTTGGATACCCGTCATGATTATGATGGACATCCATGTTCGCATAGAAAAGCCCACAATGTATATGGAATGCAGATGGTTCGTGCTACCTATGAGGGTATTAAAAAGTACGTATATCCAAAGAGGCCCTTTGTAATTACCAGGGCCGCATTTGCGGGGACCCAACGGTTTTCTTCTACTTGGACCGGCGATAATGTTGCCACATGGGAACATTTATGGATTGCGAATGTACAGGCGCAACGTATGTGTATGAGCGGATATTCGTTCGTAGGTTCGGATATTGGTGGTTTTGCGGAACAACCCAATGGCGAGCTGTTTGCCAGATGGATTCAATTGGGGGTTTTTCATCCTTTCTGCAGGGTGCATTCCAGTGGCGATCACGGCGATCAGGAACCATGGTCCTTTGATGATGAAGTAACCAATATTGTGCGTAAATTTATTGAATTGCGCTACCAACTTTTGCCATATTTGTACACTATGTTCTACCGGTATTCCAAAGAAGGAGTGCCTATGTTAAAACCATTGGTGCATTTTGATCAAGAGGATCATCAGACGCATTTTAGGACTGATGAATTTATTTTTGGGGAGCAAATTTTGATTTGTCCGGTTCATGAACCCAATGCCCAAGGCAGAAGGATGTATCTGCCCAGAGGTACTTGGTACAATTATTGGACCAATGAAGCTGTGGTTGGCGGTATGGAGAAATGGGTGGTTGCCGGGTTGGATAAAATTCCAATCTTTATTAAGGAAGGGGCTATGATCCCAAAATACCCGGTTCAACAATACGTTGGTGAACTGGAAATAAAAGAAATGGTCTTGGATGTGTACTTTAAAAATGGTGTGGAAACTTCAACGGTCTATGAGGATGGACAGGATGGGTACGATTACAAAAAAGGCAGGTACAGCCTTAGAAACTTTAATTTAAAGGGAAAAGCAAACGAACTGCTTATTCAACAATTTAAGGATGGCAGTTTTATAACTTCCTATGAAACCCTAAAAATGAATCTTCATGGGCTACCCTTTAAAATTAAGAAAATACAAATAGATAATGAGTTTGTGGATTTAAAGGATGTCAAGTTAAACGGGAACAACAATATTCATATCAGCAAGGATTTTACTTTATTGCACATTATTGGTGAGTAATTTTTTGTAATTTTCGGGGAATAAATATCTAATCATAAGATGAAAAAAATAGTTTTAATAATAATGGCCTTTTTAGGGGTAGCGGCCTGTAAGACCAATCCGTTTACAGGGCAAAAGGTTTTGAACTTTTACCCAAACAGTCAAATTTTTCCAACAGCTTTTGCCCAATATGACCAATTTCTTGGAGAGAACAAGGTAATAACCGGAACGGAAGACGCAAAAATGATAACCAAAACGGGTCAGCGTATTGCAGCAGCAGCGGAACGTTGGTTAACTGCCAATGGCTATCCAGGTTACCTTCAGGATTACAAATGGGAATATAATTTGGTGAACGATGAAACCGTTAATGCCTGGTGTATGCCTGGAGGTAAAATTGTTTTTTATACCGGGATTCTTCCAATTTGTAAAGGAGAAACTGGAGTGGCGGTAGTAATGGGCCATGAGGTGGCCCACGCCCTGGCAGACCATGGGGCTCAACGGATGAGTGCTGGAACCTTACAACAATTGGGAGCCGTAGCCGGTAATGTCGTGATACAGGATGAGCAAAAAAGGAACATATTCAATCAAGCTTATGGAATTGGTTCCCAAGTTGGGGTAATGCTTCCTTTTAGCAGAAGCCATGAGACAGAAGCGGATAGAATTGGTTTACAAATTATGGCCATTGCAGGCTATAATCCAGATGAAGCTGCGGAACTATGGAAGAGAATGCAGGCCAATAGTGGAGATGGTGCACCACCTGAGTTTCTAAGTACCCACCCTTCAAATGAAACCCGTATAGCCAACCTAACGGAATGGGCGCCATTGGCCAGACAAGAAGCTGCTAAATTTGGCGTTACCTCTTTTCAATAGTGATTGGTAAATTAAAAATACAGTACAAATTCAATTGGGAAGCTGCTCTAATAGGAGTAGCTTTTTTTATATATGAGTAGAATCCTTCCTATAAAGGGCAGTAAAAAATTATTAAACGCTTGGGCATTTTATGATTGGGCGAATTCTGTTTATAGCCTTGTAATTTCGTCTGCCATATTTCCTATTTTTTATGGAGCCCTGTTTCGAGTGGCCGGAATAGAGAAGGTTACAGTCTTTGGTGGAGAAATTGCCAGAGCACCCCTAATAAGTTATGTTACCTCGGCAGCGTTCTTATTTATAGCCTTAATAACACCAATTTTATCTGGTATTGCAGACTATTTGGGGAACAAAAGGCTCTTTATGAAGTTGTTTTGTTACTTGGGAGCCTTGTCCTGTATAGGGCTATACTGGTTTTCCCTGGAGAATATTTACTTCAGTCTGGTTTGTTATTTTTTTGGATTGGTGGGATTTTGGGTAAGTTTTGCCTTTAACAACTCTTACCTGCCCGATATTGCTTTTCCAAGACAACAGGATAGAATTAGCGCAAAAGGCTTTTCACTGGGCTATATAGGAAGTGTTATTTTACTGCTATTTAATTTGGCAATGGTCATGAAGCCCAATCTCTTTGGGATAGAAACCGACGCTCGTGGAATCGCCGAAATTAAGGCTATGAGGTATTCTTTTCTAACGGTAGGCCTTTGGTGGATAGGGTTTTCCCAGTATAGTTTTTACTTTCTTCCCAAGGGGTTTAAAAGGGAAGGGGTTAGGCAACATGTAATTCTTAATGGTTTTAGGGAGCTAAAAAATGTATGGCATCAAATTGGGGGGCAAATAAAATTGAAGCGATATTTGGCCGCCTTTTTTATCTATAGCATGGCCGTGCAGACCGTGATGTTGATTGCCACTTATTTTGGGGAAGAGGAGATTCAATGGTCTTCAGATTCCGAAAGGACTACAGGATTGATAGTTAGTATCCTTCTTATTCAGCTTGTTGCCATTGCCGGGGCAACACTTACGGCCAGGGCATCCAAAACTTTCGGCAATATTGGGACACTTATTGTGGTGAATATACTCTGGGTATTGATTTGCATTTATGCTTATTTTTTGATCACACCTATGGATTTTTATATAGCTGCAGGGTGCGTCGGAATCGTTATGGGGGGAATCCAGGCACTTTCTAGGTCCACATATTCCAAATTTATTCCAGAAACCATAGATACGGCATCGTTCTTTAGTTTTTATGATGTAGCGGAAAAGATAGGAATTGTAATAGGTACCTTCTTATATGGTTTTGCGGCCCAATATTTTGGAAGTATGCGATATGCCATTATTTTGCTCGGATTGTTTTTTATGGCAGGAGCATTTCTTCTGACCAGAGTAAATAGGGCCAATTAAATCTGAGTTATTAAGGGAGTGTTTTCCTTTAATGTTGAGTGATATCCCCGGATCCTGAAACTTTAGTGTCAATTCTTTCAGGATTGCCCCGATAATCTATATCGCCCGAACCCGACACTTTTGCAATTATTTCCTTAATGGCCGTCACCTTAACATTTGCAGAACCCGAAACCGTGGCATCCACGTTGTCGGCAATTAGGTCATAGGCATTGATATCTCCCGATCCCGAGATGGAAGCAACAAAATCACTTGCTTTTCCACTTAAGGCCATATCCCCGGAACCGGACATGCTTGCTTTTAAGGAATTTACATCCAGAGCTATGATAATGTCACCGGAACCAGATATAGCGGTTTCAAAATTATTGGCCTTTAAGGTCTTTTTGCCAACAATCTCCCCCGAGCCGGATAAGCTCAAGGCCGAAATACTTTCCACAGGAATGGTTATGGAAACCCCTCTTTTCCATGAAGTCGGATTTAGGTTATATCCGTTTTTTACTTTTATCGTTAATTTGTCGCCCTTTACTTCGGTAATAATATGGTCCAATATATTTTGTTCCCCCTCCAATGTGAGCATACCTTCCTTGCCATCTACCAACTCAATATCAAAGAAACCTGAAATAGCTATTTGATCATAGTCCTTTGTTGTTCTCACTAGGGTAACCTGATTGCCGCTACCATTTATTTTATCGTTTCTTTGGGCACTAAAACTGCCAATGATAAATAGACTTAGTAGGGTGGTTGTTAAGTGTTTCATATTTTTCTGTTTAACGTTATTTTTTATTAAATGAAATCCCGCCATATTCACTGGTAATAGTCATTAGATTACCACTGTTTTGCCTTCCGTAAAAGCCTTTCAAATATTTTTGGTTGGATTTTTCATTGCTAATGTTTATCTCAAATTCATCCTTTCCGCTTACTCCGGCATATTTTGTATCAATTTCAAAATCGAAATGATAGGCTGGGGAATAACCTATTTTTATGCCGGTGTATTCCGTGTTTATCTTTAGGTTTTTGGCATCGGGTGCCATCTCGTCAATTCTCACCGATCCGTAGCTGGATTTTATATCCATGTTGCCGTGTATTGTTCCCAAGCTTACATTTATATAATCTCCATTGCCCTGAACATTTCTGGCCTCCCCGATTTCCAATTTACCATAATCGCAAACATAGGACAGATCTTCCATTGTCTGTACAGTGGCATTGGTGTAGTCGGCAACGATATCCAGATTTCCTGCCTTTTCAATGGTAAAGCCGGAATAATCGGCATTGATTTTACCGCTGTTGATATATCCTATTGTGGATTTTGAAGTATAATCGAAGGATAATTGGTTGCTTCTGCCGTGCAGTTCCCCAATTTCCAATCGGCCATAGTCGCAATTAATTTTGGCGTGGCCGTCTATTCTGTCCAATATAATACTGCCGTAGTCGTTACTGAGATTAACACTGTTCTTAACGGGGATTTTTACCGTATAGTTTACCTGCATATTTACAGTATTGCTATTGCCCCAATTCCATCCCCAACTATTTTTATCCTTGTTAAAGACGGTAGAGGCAGAAACCATAGTGCTGTTGCCCTCAAAATCCACGGTGATTTCATCCAGCTTACGCTGTACCTTATCTTCGTTGTCCCCAGTGGTCTTAATATGTACCTCTATAGTTATCCTATCCTGGTTCCAAGAGCTTATATTTAAATTACCATAGCTATTGTCTATTTTCAATAAGGCTTCCAAATTTACTTTGTACTCTTTTTTAATGGTTTTTTCCTTGGTATACTTCCCTCTGGGCATATCATTGTTGGAAAAGGAACTAATGGGAACAAGCCATAATAGGGCGAGTATATATCTAAGCGGTAATATTTTCATTTTCGTAGTTTTTAAAATTTTTAATTTCTTCAATTTGTTCCAACACTTCATTCAAAAGATCTATTCTGGTCTGAAAATTGGTAATCATGGCGCTTAATATCAATTTGCTATTGCCGCCATCCAATAGATCCTGCTCCATCTTTTTGTAATCGTGGTCCAAGTTCCTAAGTTGGATCATGGTATCGTCAATCAATTTTTGAGTCTCGGGCGTACTTTCGTTTTGCATTTTTTTTACCTGATCCTCTATAACACTGGCAAAATAGTATTCCGAGTTCGTGATTTCCGGGGAAATTTTGGAAACCTGCTGCTGCACGCTTGGGGATGTGTAAAGGAAATGGAATCCTATGCTGCACAATATTAGGATGGCAGCGGCTATGGATAGTGGCTTCCATCCGAAGCGCTTCTTTTTGGTTTTTACTACCACTTTGGACGAGGCTTCTAATTTTGCCAAGAACCTTTGTCTGTGTCCATCTACCGGTTCCGAGGTATCAAAGGAGCCCTTTAATTCCCCAAACAGTTTGTCTAAATCATCAGTTTTCATGGTATTCGGTATTTAATTTCTGTCTAAGGCTTTCTTTGGCCCTTGAAATCATTGTTCTGCAATTGGCATAACTCAAATTCATTATTTCGCTTATTTCTTCGTAATCATACCCTTCAATTAAATGTAAGGTCAAAGAAATTCTGTAATTGTCTTTTAACAGCTTCATGGTTTCAATCACTTTTTGAGCCTTTAGTTCAATCATTCCATTATCTGGGACACATCCATCGTTGTCTTCGACCTTGTACATTACATTTCCAAGATCTACTTCTTGGCGTTTCAACCTCTTTTTATATTGATGAATACTATTGTTGACCACAATTCGTTTCAGCCAGGCTCCAAAGGAAACTTCTCCCTTAAATTGGTCCAATTTGGTCAGTGCACTTAATAGCGATTCCTGCATTACATCTTCTGCAATGGCGCTGTCTTTTACAATCCTATAGGAAACATTGTACATTCCCTTGTAATAGCGATTGTAAATCTCTAATTGCGCGTTCCGGTTGCCATTCAAGCACAATGGTATCAACTCATCAATATGTCTCTTTTCTAGGCTCAAAAAGGTAATGGTTTGCTTAATAGATGAGGTAATTTAGGGAATGTTACAGTTTATTTATAAAAAGATTCTCTTTGTTGGCATAAGAATTGCCCAAATAGAAATAAAAGGAAATGCTAGAATCCTCAACCTACTGATTATTATAGGGAAAGTAGGTATACAAAGGATTTAATATAAATTATTTTTCTGTCTTTGAATGACAGAATGACCGAAATTAGAATATGGCTAAAACAAAAAACATACAATTTGACACTATGTCATTTCACGGGATTGATGAGGATGCGGAGTTAATACCCTTGATGACACCTGAAGATGAGGAGGAAATCAACAATGAAAAGTTACCCGAAACCTTGCCTATATTACCATTGCGCAACACTGTGTTGTTTCCCGGGGTAGTTATTCCAATAACAGCAGGGAGGGATAAGTCCATTAAATTGATAAAGGATGCCAATAACGGATCAAAAGTTATTGGTGTGGTAGCTCAAAAAGATGAGGAAACAGAGAATCCTGGCGTAAAGGATATCAATACTCTGGGGACTGTGGCAAGAATTTTAAGGGTGCTGCAAATGCCCGATGGAAACACAACCGTGATCATTCAGGGTAAAAAACGATTTGAAGTGGCCGAAGTGCTTACCGAAAAGCCTTACATCACCGCCACTGTGAGGGAAACAACAGAAGTTAGACCGGCACGTGAAGACAAGGAGTTTAGGGCCATCATAGACACTATAAAAGAACTGTCATTGCAGATTATTAGGGACAATCCCAATATTCCCAGTGAGGCTTCTTTTGCCATAAAGAATATACAGAGCGATTCTTTTTTGATAAATTTTGTCTCCTCCAACCTCAATTTGAGCGTAAAGGATAAGCAGGAATTATTGGAGATCGGAAGTTTACAGGATCGTGCATTGGCCACCCTTAAATATATGAACATTGAGCTTCAGAAGCTGGAACTTAAAAATGATATTCAGTCCAAGGTCCGAACTGATATGGATCAGCAACAGCGGGAGTACTATCTTCATCAGCAAATGAAAACCATTCAAGAGGAATTGGGTGGACTTTCTTATGAAGAGGAAGTGGATGAGATGCGCAAAAAGGCCAAAAAGAAGAAGTGGAACAAAGACGTTGCCGAACATTTTGAAAAGGAATTGGCAAAAATGCAACGGATGAATCCGCAGGTGGCGGAGTATTCCATTCAACGTAATTATTTGGATTTGTTTTTGGACCTTCCCTGGAACGAATATTCCAAGGATAAGTTCGATTTAAAAAGGGCCCAAAAAATATTGGACAGGGACCATTATGGTCTGGAAGATGTTAAAAGAAGGATCATTGAATATTTGGCGGTGCTAAAATTGAGGAATGACATGAAATCGCCTATCCTATGCCTGTTTGGACCTCCGGGAGTTGGTAAAACCTCCTTGGGCAAATCTGTGGCCGAGGCTTTGGGAAGGGAGTATGTGAGAATTTCACTAGGTGGTCTCAGGGACGAAGCCGAGATTCGCGGGCACCGTAAAACTTATATAGGAGCCATGCCCGGTAGAATTGTTCAAAGTTTAAAAAAGGCGGGTAAGTCGAACCCTGTTTTTATTTTGGACGAAATAGATAAGCTGTCCAATAGTCATCAAGGTGATCCTTCCTCGGCTATGCTGGAGGTTTTGGATCCGGAACAGAACAATGAGTTTCACGATAACTTTTTGGAAATGGGTTACGACCTTTCCAAAGTAATGTTCATTGCTACGGCCAACAGCTTATCGGAAATACAGCCTGCCCTTAGGGATAGAATGGAAATTATACACGTAACCGGGTATACCATAGAGGAAAAGGTGGAAATTGCCAAGAGGCATCTACTGCCAAAGCAGTTAAAGGAGCATGGTTTAAGTGTAAATCATCTGAAAATTGGCAAACCTCAATTGGAAAAGATTGTCGAGGGCTATACCAGGGAATCCGGGGTTAGGTCTTTGGAAAAACAAATAGCCAAAATGGTGCGTCATGCCGCGAAATCCATAGCAATGGATGAGGAATACAACCAAAAGGTTTCCTTTGAAGATGTAGAAAAGGTTTTGGGACCTGCACGAATGGAAAGGGATAAGTACGAGAATAATGACGTTGCCGGTGTTGTTACAGGATTGGCCTGGACCAGTGTTGGTGGGGATATTTTATTTATCGAGTCCATTTTGTCCAGGGGAAAAGGTACCCTGACCATTACCGGTAACTTAGGTACGGTGATGAAGGAGTCTGCCACGATAGCCATGGAGTATATTAAATCCAATTCGGATAGGTATGGTATTGATCCAGAAGTATTTGATAAGTACAATGTACATATTCACGTTCCGGAAGGGGCTACTCCAAAAGACGGTCCCAGTGCGGGGATTACCATGTTGACCTCCTTGGTATCCTTGTTTACCCAGAAAAAAATAAAGAAGAGCTTGGCCATGACGGGAGAAATTACCCTAAGGGGTAAAGTGCTTCCTGTAGGAGGAATAAAGGAGAAGATTTTGGCCGCAAAGCGAGCGAGAATTAAGGAGATCATTCTTTGCGAGGATAACAGGAAGGATATTTTGGAGATCAAGGAGGATTATTTAAAGGGCCTTACTTTTTATTATGTGAACGACATGCAGGAGGTGATAGATATTGCCATTACCGATGAGTCCGTTAAAAATGCAAAGCAACTTTAAGGAGATTTTTATATCAATATATTAAAAGTACCTACTGGGAGATTAGTAGGTACTTTTGTTTTTTAAAGATGGCTATGTTAAAGATGGCTATGTTTAGGTAATTAGAGTTTCAGCAAGATAGGAATGTTGTCTGGGATTCAAAATTTGTAAGCTTTCCCTTGTCTAACTGTTAATATTTAGGCTTGTCGATGTGCTACATTTGAGCAATTCTTATTATTTTTAAGCCCATGGGAAAGATTACAATTGCAATAGATGGATATTCATCTACAGGAAAAAGTACTATCGCCAAACAATTAGCGAAGGCATTGGATTATGTTTACGTAGATACAGGGGCCATGTACAGGGCGGTAACGCTTTTTGCTATGCGCGAAGGTTTTATTGGGGGTGAAAAAGACAATCTGGAAGGATTGGTCAATGCCCTTCCCTCTTTGGATCTTAAATTTGTATACAATAAATCCCTTGGATTTTCTGAAATGTTTTTGAATGGGGAGAATGTGGAGAAGGAAATCCGGACATTGCCGGTTTCCCAACAAGTTAGTAAGATTGCTACCATTGAGAAAGTTAGGTTAAAATTGGTGGGGATGCAACAGGAAATGGGCAAAAAGAAAGGAATTGTAATGGACGGTAGGGACATAGGGACCGTGGTCTTTCCCAATGCCGAATTTAAAATTTTTATGACGGCTTCTCCTGAGACTAGAGCGTTTAGAAGATATAAAGAGCTTTTGGACAAGGGGGAGAAGGTCTCGTATAAAGAAGTGTTGAAGAATGTTCAGACCCGGGATTATATTGATTCCCATCGTGAATTTTCACCCCTGAGAAAAGCGGATGATGCCATAGAATTTGATAATAGTGATATGGGTTTAAAGGAACAATTGGAACGCATATATAATTTTGCTCTCCGTAAAATTGAAGGAAAATAGAAATTTCTATTTATTAGATCTTCTCAATATCAATTCGGGCGGAGTTAGGAAGTTAATAGCCTTAGTGGCATGAACCCCGGACTCCGCCCGAATTTAATTTGTGCTTCCCTTAGTTGGGGATAACCAATACTTGGTCTGGATGAATAACATCCGGATTTTTTAGGATATTGGTATTTGCCTCAAAGATTTTCTTGTATTTCATAGGGTCGCCATAGTATTTTTTGGCAATCTTACTTAGGGACTCTCCACTTTTTACAGTGTGTCTGTGATAAACGCTTTCATCGGCAACGGTAATATTGGCTTTAATATCCGAAGGATTTTCTCCGCCCAATTCTTTTATTTTATCCCATAAAAGATTTTTCTCGTACTGGGTTGCGGCCTGCCCTTTTATTTTTAGAATACCTGCTTCCTCACTTACATCACCATCCTTTATTTTTAACTGCTCACCAAGGTTTAGGACAGCTTGATATTTTGCTTTAACACTCATAATCGTATTTTTTTTAACGGTTAATATTTATGGCTTCAAGATAGGGATTCTTGGCATAGTTTTCATTCATTTTCGGAAAATAGTCAAGTAATTATCACTCATCTCATTATTAGGTTTGTAAAACCATTTTTTAATTGTATTTTTGCACTCCTTTTTTAGCAAAGTATCGAGAGAAAAAAGGAACGAAAAGAAAATCAATATAACTTCTTCTGTGGTAATTGTTAACTCTTGTAACTCCATGGAATACAAAATTATAATCAGCAAATGGCTGAAGAAAAAACAACAGTTGAGGTAGATGAAACTGCCGCAACTACACAAGAAACAAAAGTAGAAGCCCCAGTACAGGATCCAAAAGAGTTTTTGGCTAGTTTTGATTGGGACAAGTACGAACAAGGAATTGAGCGCGTTGATGACTCCAAATTAAAAGAATTTGAAGAATTAGTCGCTGAAAATTTTGTAGATACTGCCGATGCGGAAGTAGTAGAGGGAACAGTAGTATACCTAACGGAGCGTGAAGCAATTATTGATATAAATGCTAAATCTGAAGGTGTTATTTCTCTTAACGAATTCCGTTACAATCCTGACCTAAAAGTTGGTGATAAGGTAGAGGTGTTGATCGATATCCGTGAGGATAAAAGTGGACAGTTGGTACTCTCACATAGAAAGGCAAGAACTATCATGGCTTGGGATCGCGTAAATGCTGCCCATGACAAAGAAGAGATTGTTAGTGGTTTTGTTAAGTGCAGAACTAAAGGAGGTATGATCGTCGATGTTTTTGGAATTGAGGCATTCTTGCCAGGTTCTCAGATCGATGTTAAACCTATCCGCGATTACGACCAATATGTAAACAAGACTATGGAATTTAAGGTGGTTAAGATAAACCACGAATTTAAAAACGTAGTAGTTTCTCATAAAGCGTTGATCGAGGCTGATATTGAAGAGCAGAAAAAAGAGATCATTGGTCAATTGGAAAAAGGACAAGTATTGGAAGGTGTTGTTAAAAACATTACTTCTTATGGTGTCTTTATTGATCTTGGTGGTGTAGACGGATTGGTACATATTACCGATCTATCTTGGAGCAGAATCAACCATCCTAATGAAGTGGTGGAATTAGACCAGAAATTGAATGTTGTAATTCTTGACTTTGATGAGAACAAGTCTAGAATCCAATTAGGTCTTAAGCAATTGGAGAAACATCCTTGGGATGCTCTTAGCGAAGACATTAAAATTGGAGACAAAGTTAAAGGTAAGGTAGTCGTTATTGCAGACTACGGTGCATTTATCGAAGTTGCAGAAGGTGTTGAAGGATTGATTCACGTTTCTGAAATGTCTTGGTCTACACATTTACGTTCCGCTCAGGATTTCGTAAAAGTTGGTGACCAGGTTGAAGCTGTAGTATTGACTTTGGATAGGGAAGACCGTAAAATGTCTCTTGGAATTAAGCAATTAACTCCAGACCCATGGACTGATATCACTACTAAATATCCTGTTGGATCTAAGCACAAAGGAATTGTTCGTAATTTCACCAATTTCGGTGTGTTTGTTGAATTGGAAGAAGGAATAGACGGGTTGATCTACATCTCCGATCTTTCTTGGACCAAGAAAATTAAGCATCCATCAGAGTTTGTAACCGTAGGTGATACTTTGGAAGTTGAGGTATTGGAATTGGATGTTGAAGGTCGTAAATTAAGTTTAGGGCATAAACAGACTACAGAAAATCCTTGGGATAAGTACGAAACTGAATTTGCATTGGATACAGTTCACAAAGGAACTATCGCTGAAATAGTGGATAAAGGAGCAACTATCGATTTCAACGAGGATATCGTTGCCTTCGTACCATCACGTCATTTGGAAAAAGAAGATGGCAAGAAATTGGTAAAAGGTGAAGAGGCCGAGTTCAAGATCATTGAATTCAACAAAGAATTCAAAAGGGTTGTAGCTAGTCACACCGCTATCTTTAGAGAAGAGGAACAACGTAATGTAAAAGCTGCCGTTAAGAAAGCTGCAGCCTCTGCTGATGAAGCTAAGCCTACTATAGGTGATGCCAACGAAGCATTGCAAGCGTTGAAAGATAAAATGGAAGCTAACGACAAGAAAAAGAAGTAAGCTTTTAGATTATTGAACAAGGGAGCCCTGTCATTTGTCAGGGCTTTTTTATTGCCAAAACATATGTAATTTCAATTTCTCTTGGAGTTGCAATTGAAGTTGAGTTTAATTCATGTATTGTACTTGCCTGGAAAGTTAAGTAATATGCAACCCTAGGGTTATCAGGGAATTGCCAATAGGCTTAAATTCCTTATTGCTGTTTTGTGGTGGTCTTTTGTCTTTATGCCGCCAATATTAAATAGAAATCCCTACTTTTGTATTTCAAAAGCATTGGCCAAATCATCTATGAGTCAAAAAGTATTACTTTCTTCCAAAGAAATAAATATTATCCTGCATCGCCTGGCCTGTCAATTATTAGAAAACCATCTCGATTTTAAAAATACCGTTCTTATAGGGATACAACCTAGGGGGATATTTTTGGCTTCACGTCTAGCCAAGATCCTTAAAGAGGATTATGGGGTGAAAAAAATCGATTTAGGATTCTTGGACATAACATTTTATCGCGATGATTTTAGGAGAGGCGATAAGACCTTGGAAGCCAACAAGACTAAAATTGATTTTCTTGTAGAGGATAAGAAAGTAGTTTTTGTGGATGATGTACTTTATACCGGTAGAAGTATAAGGGCCGCTCTAACGGCTATACAATCTTTTGGCAGACCTTTGGAAATAGAGTTGTTGACATTGATCGATAGGCGTTTTAGTAGGCATTTGCCCATTCAGCCCAATTATAGGGGGCGGCAAGTAGATGCAATAAACGGAGAAAAAGTAAAGGTAATGTGGGAGGAAAATGATGGGGAGGATGTAATATATTTAGTAAAGACATAGGTATGGGCGAATTAAGTGTAAAACACTTGTTGGGAATCAAGTATCTGAAAGAATCGGATATCCAGCTCATTTTTGAAACTGCAGATCACTTTAAGGAAGTGATCAACCGATCTATCAAAAAAGTTCCTTCCTTACGCGATATTACCATAGCCAATATATTTTTTGAAAACAGTACCCGTACACGACTTTCTTTTGAATTGGCGGAAAAAAGGTTGTCAGCAGATGTTGTTAATTTTTCTGCAGCACAATCTTCGGTGAAAAAGGGGGAGACCTTGATAGATACCGTAAATAATATCCTTTCCATGAAGGTAGATATGGTGGTAATGCGCCATCCCAATCCTGGAGCTGGAATATTCCTTTCCAAACATGTTAAGGCCTCTATAGTCAATGCAGGGGATGGTGCCCATGAGCATCCTACCCAAGCCTTGTTGGATTCCTATTCCATAAGGGAAAAATTAGGGGATGTAGCAGGGAAAAATGTGGTCATTGTGGGGGATATTCTTCATTCACGGGTGGCACTGTCCAATATCTTTGCCTTGCAACTACAAGGTGCCAATGTAAAGGTTTGCGGACCCAAAACCTTACTGCCCAAACATATAGAATCTTTGGGTGTTACTGTAGAAACCAATTTGCGAAAAGCGCTGAACTGGTGCGATGTTGCCAATATGCTGCGTATTCAGAATGAACGGTTGGATATTAGTTATTTCCCTACAACAAGGGAGTATACCCAGCAGTTTGGGGTTAATAAAGCCTTGTTGAATAGTTTGGACAAGGAAATTGTAATTATGCACCCGGGGCCCATTAACCGCGGAGTAGAAATAACCAGTGATGTAGCGGATTCAAAACAATCCATTATATTGAACCAGGTAGAAAATGGGGTAGCTATACGTATGGCAGTGATTTATTTACTGGCGTCAAAAATTAAATAACAAGCCTATGATTTTGGATAAAGAAGGGAATGTAACCACCGTGCTTCAAGAGAATATCTCATTGAACCAGTTTCTTTCCAATTTTAGGGACATGTATCCCAAGATTAAGAACGATCATATTATTGTGAATCTTTTTTCCTTTTCAAAACTTACTTCCAGCGATGTTTTGGAATTTTTGGAGCTCTCCGATGCGCATAGAAAGACTAAAAAATCCTTCGTCCTGGTAACCGAAAAAGTATCCTACGATGAAGTTCCTGACAAGATAGTTGTTGTGCCTACCATTCAAGAGGCAAAGGATATTATAGAAATGGAGGAGATAGAAAGGGACTTGGAACTTTAAAAAATTATAATTTATAAGTGATAGTGGAGGAAAGATTTTAAATGATGTGATTGCCAAATTTATTAGGTTATTACTGTCCATTAGGGGTCTTTTAAATATAACCAGGGAATAATCTTCCATTTTCCACTTTCAATATTTCATTTTTATGAAACTAACCGTATTGGGTTGTTATGCAGCAACACCAAGATCTTTGAACAATCCTACATCACAAGTACTGGAGATTAAGAATCAATTGTTTTTAATTGACTGCGGGGAAGGTACACAGGTACAGTTGCGCAAGAGCAAAATAAAATTTTCCCGTATCAATCATATTTTAATATCGCATTTACACGGAGACCATTTTTTTGGCTTGCCCGGGTTGATATCTACTTTTAGGTTATTGGGCAGGACCAATGAATTGCATGTTTATGGTCCAAAAGGAATTAAGGAAGCTATTACCCTATTGCTCAAATTGGGGGATTCATGGACCAATTATCCCCTTATTTTTCACGAATTAACTTCAACAGAGCAAGAAAGGATTTATGAGGATGACAAGGTGTCCATAACCACAATTCCATTGGAACACAGGGTATATACCAATGGTTTTCTGTTTAAGGAGCAGCCAGGAGAACGAAAATTAAATGTAAAAGCCGTTGCCAAATATAAAATAGACAAATGCTATTTTCAGAATATCAAAAACGGCAAAGACGTTGTTTTGGAGAACAATACTGTTGTTCCCAATGCCCTATTGACTTTTGATCCTCCCGCTCCCAAAAGTTATGCTTTTTGTAGTGACACTGCCTTTTCAACAAAAATTATTCCTTGGATCCGGAATGTGGATGTGCTATATCATGAGGCTACCTTCTTGGAGACAGAAAAAAGATTGGCCCCGAAAACTAAACATGCCACCGCCAAAGAGGCCGCTACCATTGCCAAAGAAGCCAATGTAGGGATGTTGATATTGGGACATTTTTCCACTAGATATCAATCTTTGGACCTGTTTAAGGAAGAGGCCAAAACCATATTTCCAAATGTGGAACTAGCAGACGATGGTAAGGAGTTTGATCTGTAGCTTGGAGAAATCGCAATAATTTTGTTGGGTAATGAATGTTTTTATTTTAAAGCTATATGCCCTGCTGTTCTGACCCAGTAACTTTGAAACCTACCAGGCCTCTTATGCGATACACTTTAAAATTTTAGGTTTTGATTTAGGGCTTAAGTATTGTTTTGTAGGGACTATTCCTAAACTATAATTGTGCCTAAGTATGTTGGTCAATCCTTGGTTTCCAAAGGTTAAAAAAACTCTACTTACTTTTCGTGTTTCAGTTTGTTTTATGCAATTTTGTATAGTAACTTTTCACGATAATAATAGCCAAGAGGACATATGCAAAAAGACCTAGGGAATTACAGGAAATCCTATGAAAAAAGCTCGCTTACCGAAGAGGTTATTTCGGATAACCCTATGGAGTTATTTCAAAAATGGTTTTATGAGGTTGAGGCATCAGATGGGGTAGATGAACCCAATGCCATGACGGTCTCTACCATAGGTTTGGACGGGTTTCCAAAAAACAGGGTGGTACTCTTGAAAAAGTACACCTTTGAAGGTTTTATTTTTTATACCAATTATGAAAGTGAAAAGGGGAGGGCCATAACCCAAAATCCCCATGTTTGCATTTCTTTTTTTTGGCCCAATATGGAAAGACAGATCATTATAAAGGGAAGAGCTGAGAAAATAGCTGAAAATTTATCTGACGGCTATTTTGAATCGCGACCAGATGGTAGCAAACTGGGTGCAATAGTATCCAACCAGAGCGAGGTGGTTCCTAGCAGGGATTATTTGGAAAAGAAATTAAAGGATTTGGAGAAGGAGTACGAAAATAAGGAGATAGAACGTCCCAAATATTGGGGCGGATTTATTGTAAAGCCGGTGTCCATAGAATTCTGGCAAGGCCGGCCCAATAGATTGCATGATAGGATACGATATAGCCTACAGGCCAATTACGATTGGAAAATTGAAAGGTTGGCCCCATGACGCTTGGCCGGCACATTGTATTTGAATAGTAGTGTGCTTGTGCGAATTATTATATGGAAACAGAGCTAAGAAACAATGGCACACGCTCTCAGTTTTTAGCTTTCTTTTTTGGAATGAATTAAAATATCTTAAACGTATGAAAACGGTAATATTGGTAAGGCACGGAAAATCGTCTTGGGAATATAATGTTTCGGACAGGGATAGGCCCCTAATGGAAAGGGGTATAAAGGATGTGAATAAGGTGGCAAAGGAATTCTTATCCAGTTCAATCCACATTGACGCTGCTTATTCCAGTCCCGCCAATAGGGCTTTGCACACGGCTATGATTTTTTTGAGAACTATAAATTTTCCACATACACAGTTTGAAGTGTCCAATGAACTTTATGACTTTTCAGGTGAGGACGTATACCGATTTTTAAAAGGATTGAACAATGATCAGGATACGGTTATTATTTTTGGACACAACGAAGCCTTTACACATATTGCCAATTCTCTAGGAAACATGTATATTGACAATGTTCCCACTAGTGGGTTGGTACAATTAAAATTTGACACAAACGAATGGAGTGCCCTAACAAAAGGAATTACGGTACAGACACTTTTCCCAAAACAGTTATAAGAATGATCAAGAGTAAAAATCAATATATAAATAGAGAAATTAGTTGGTTAAGTTTTAATGAGAGGGTTTTACAGGAAAGTGCGGACAAGAATGTTCCTTTAATAGAGCGACTCCGATTTTTAGGGATATTTTCCAATAATTTGGATGAATTTTTTAAAGTAAGGTATGCTACCGTCAAAAGAATTGTAGAAGCTGGCAGAACAGGAAAGAGTGTTTTGGGTGGGGAAACGGCAAAGGATCTTCTCGAGGAAATTACGGAGATTGTAATTAAGCAGCAAACCAAAAGCTTAAAAATCCTTAGCGATATTGAAAAGGAATTGGAATCTCAGAATATCTTTTTGATCAATGAAAAGAAAATAACGGAGTCCCAATGTTCCTTTATTAAAAATTATTTCATCGAAAAGGTCAGTCCGGTTTTGATGACCATTATTTTGAACGATTTGGCCGGCTTCCCCATGCTTAAGGATACAGCGGCCTATCTGGCGGTTAAATTGATATTAAAGAAACAGCCTGGTAGCAAATCCAATGTTAAAGAAAAGCGATATGCACTTATAGAAATTCCTAAGGGTATAGACCGTTTTGTGGTTTTGCCGAAAGAGGGTGATAAGTACTATATCATCATTCTAGATGATCTTATCAGGTATTGCCTAGGGAGTATTTTTAATATGTTCGATTATGAATCCATATCGGCACATATGATCAAAATTACCCGTGATGCCGAGTTGGACATGGATAATGATCTAAGCAAGAGTTTTATTGAGAAAATATCGTCCAGTGTAGAGCATCGAAAAATAAGTGATCCCGTGCGTTTTGTTTACGACAAGAGCATTGGTAAGGATACCCTCGAATTCTTAAAGGAAAAAATGGACATAGAGGATACGGATAGTGTAATTCCTGGAGGAAGATATCATAACAGACGGGACTATATGGGCTTTCCAAGTTTGGGAAGAAATGATCTAATGTACGATAAGATTGCCGCATTGCCGGTAAAGGGAATATCGATGGAAGGGAGCCTTTTTGAGCGGATAGCGGAAAAGGATTTCCTACAATATACCCCGTACCAGACCTTTTCGTATATCATTAAATTTCTAAGGGAAGCGGCCTTGGATCCCAAGGTGAGAAATATCAAGATTACGGTTTATAGATTGGCCGATAACTCCCAAGTAGCTGCATCCTTGATCAATGCCGTAAAAAATGGAAAACATGTTACGGTGCAGATAGAATTGCAGGCCAGGTTTGACGAACAGGCCAATATTGAATATGCAGAACAGTTACAGGCAGAGGGGGTAAAGCTTATTTTTGGTGTACGGGGGTTAAAGGTGCACAGTAAAATTTGTCTTGTAGAACGTGAGGAAGACAGCCAAATTAAACGTTATGGTTTTGTTAGTACCGGCAATTTTAATGAATCAACGGCCCGTATCTATACCGATTATACTTTGTTCACGGCACATGATGGCATATTGAAGGAATTGAACAAAGTTTTCGATTTCTTTGAGACTACCTATAAGATCAATAAATATAAACATCTGATAGTTTCTCCCCATTATACCAAAAATGTGTTCAAGAAGTTGATCGATAAGGAAATTCAAAACGCAAAGGCGGGTAAAGAGGCCTATATTAAGATAAAAATGAACAGCTTTACGTCATATAAAATGGTGGACAAGCTGTATGAGGCCAGTAGGGCCGGTGTAAAAATTCAGCTCATAATCAGGGGTATTTGCTGTTTGGTGCCGGGTGTTAAGGGGATGAGCGAAAACATAGAGGCTATTAGTATTGTGGATAAATTTTTGGAACATCCAAGAGTATTCATTTTTGGAAATGATGGTAATTCCAAAGTATATATATCCTCCGCCGATTGGATGACAAGAAATTTGGATTATCGTGTAGAAGTTGGAGTGCCTATTTATGATGGTGACGTTAAACAGGAACTTCTGGATACCTTTGATATTTCTTGGAGGGATAACGTAAAAGCAAGGGTTTTTTCCGAAAGGCACGATAATGCTTATAGAAAGAACAATAACCCCAAAATGCGTTCACAATTCGCTACCTATGATTATTACCTTAATAAATTGAATTCCTAAAAAAAACAGCTACTTTGAAAGTACGGAAATATGCCGCCATAGATATTGGCTCCAACGCTATACGCTTACTTACCCATAACGTTATTGAAGAAGAGGGGAAAGATACCCTCTTTAAAAAAAGTGCCTTGGTCCGATTGCCGATCAGGTTAGGGGAGGACGTGTTTAAAAACGGGACTATTTCCAAGCGCAATGAAGAGCGTTTGTTGAATGCCATGAAGGCGTTTCAACTTTTGATGGAAGTACATGGGGTGGAAAAATATATGGCCTGTGCTACTTCGGCCATGAGGGAGGCAGATAATGGGCAGTTGGTTATTGATCGCATCTTAGAGGCTTCCGGGGTAAAGATTCAATTAATAGACGGGGAAAAGGAGGCTTCCATTATAGCCTCTACAGACCTTAAGAATTTGATAAGGAAGGATGAGACTTATCTTTATATAGATGTGGGCGGCGGGAGTACCGAGTTTACGGTCTTTTCCGAAGGGAAAATAAAAATTTCGGAATCCTTTAAGATTGGAACCGTTCGGCTCCTGAATGGTATGGTAGATGATTCCCTTTGGAACGAACTGGAACTCTGGCTGAAGAAACACGTTAAGGGACTGCCCAATTTATCGATCATTGGTTCGGGGGGAAACATAAATAAACTGCATAAAATGTCCGGCCGTAAGGAAGGGGAGTCCCTGTCCTATATATGGCTAAGGGCACAATATCATTTTCTGTCGAGCCTGACTTTTGAGGAAAGGGTCTCCGAATTGGGATTAAATCCGGATAGGGCAGATGTAATTATTCCAGCTACACAAATTTTTGTCTCTTCTGCCAAGTGGATCGGAGCCAAAAAAATTCATGTTCCCAAAATAGGGTTATCGGATGGGATTATAAAAACCCTGTACTACGCTAAAGAATAAGGAATTTTATTGTAGAAAATGAATTCTAAAGTATTTTAAACTTAAAAGGCAATTTAGCCGTGGACGGTTTCAGAATTGCCCAGATCTTTCATGATGGATGCTTCGTAAGACAGTAGTTCGTCCCATTTCTTGTCCACTTCCTTGCGATCTCCATACTTACGGGCAAAGTTTAGAAACATGGTGTAATGCCCCGCCTCACTGATCATGAGTTTATGGTAAAAATCTGCCAGCTCCTTATCCTGCAATTGCTCGGATAGCAACCTAAAGCGTTCACAACTGCGGGCTTCAATTAATGCGGCATATAACAAGCGATGTACCAATTGGGTGGTTCTGCTGCCTCCTTTTGGGAAAAACTTTAGTAAGGCAACAACATAGTCATCCTTTCTGTCCCTTCCCAATGATTTTCCGCGGGCCAATATGCGGTCGTGAACCATTTTGAAATGTCCCATTTCCTCTCTTGAGAGCGCTATCATTTCTTGGGTTAGTTCAGTGTATTCTGGAAAGCTCACAATCAAGGAAATAGCTGTGCTTGCCGCCTTTTGCTCACAATAGGCGTGATCTGTTAATATTTCATCGATATTTTTCTCAACAATGTTGACCCATCTGGGGTCTGTGGGTAACTTTAAACCTAACATAGCACAATTTTCTGTTTCAAAAATAGAAAGAATACCATAAACCGCGGTAATTAATGCTGATATAGTTTTATATTTAAGCCTTCTTTGTAAGCATGGTGCAATTATTTGAATTACTCATCGGCTTACTATATGCATTATTAAAATTTATGGTTTAACACGGGATAAATATATTGTAATATGTTATTTGAAAATATTGGTGCCAAGCTTCTGAAAATTTTAGAGGATAATGTGGACAACGTAAATAAGCAGTGGCTGTTGTCAAAAATCGAAGGCATTGTGGAATCAGAGTCCACAAAGGATTTATATCTGACCTATAGCTTGGTACCCACAAAAATTAGATCGGAAAAGGAACTGTCGCTTTTATTGGATGATAAGGAATTAAAGGCTTACCTGGAAATTCAACACGCCAACCTACAGCAGATAGGTAGAATTTATTTGCTTTACAAGGTGTTGGAGGCCAAGGAGGAATTTTTTAAGGCCAAGGTAGCCAATATTATAGAAGTCGCGGATAAGAGTGAACTGGAAACCTTCCTTAAATTTTTGATATTGTTGCCTCATCCCGAAAACTATAAAGTACAGGCTGTTGAGGCTCTAAGGACCAATATCTCTAACGTTTTTGATGCAATAGCGTTAAACAATCCTTATCCTGCGCTTTATTTTAATGAACAGCAATGGAACCAAATGTACCTGAAGGCGGCATTTATGCAGCAAAATTTAAATGAAATTGTACAGGTAGAAAAAAGAGGTAACAAGGAACTTGCAAGAATTATTTCGGATTACGCCCACGAACGTTGGGCAGCATCAAGGGAAATAGATCCCTGTTTTTGGAGGCCAGTGAGTAATTTCATGAACGAAAAACTCTTAAAGGACATGAAGCGACTATTTTCAAGTGAAAATATTGTGGAGCGAAAAGCAGCCGCTCTTTGTTGTTACCACTCCAGTTCAAGCGAAGCGAAGGCATTGTTGGAAGGATTTCCTGAACTAGTAAAAGGAATTGAAAATGGAGGTATTACCTGGGGGAATATCAAGGAATAACCCCAAATTATAAAAAACAATAAGCGGTTGAAAAGTATTGATTTTGTACTTTTTTGAACCGCTTTTTTTATTTGGCTTCCATGATTTATAACTTACCAGCAAATAATGACCTGAATTTGATTTATTGGGAATCAAGATCTCCAACCAGTTTTATTTCTTCATGTTCCTATTGATACAAAAGATTCTCTTTTTTGGGTAGAGCTGTAATCGTGGAAAAAATACCCGCTCTGGCAGATATAATATCACTAAAATATTTTTCATTTTAGGTACGGATCTTTGAACTCGTTTAGATTTGTTGGTGTATGGTCGGATTTTTTCACAGGTTTATATAAAATTCTTTCCAAATGATTTAAATTGCTGCATTATTGTATGGATATTTCATTTTTGGGCAAAAAAAGTATTTATTAAAGCATAATTTGTTTTTAGATGAGGTGTTTTAAGGATTCAAAAGTTAGGTTGAATCATCAATTGGGACATCATAGTTAATGGATTATATTAAATTAATTAGTTTTTATGGATAATATTTTAAAATGGGTAATGGGACTTATCCTTGTTTGTTTACTAGGTTCTTGTACTTCCAAGGAAACCAAATTATTGGTGTTTAGTAAAACGGAAGGATTTAGGCACGGTTCCATTGAGAAAGGTGTGGAGGCAATGAAGAGCTTGGGAGAACAAAATGGCTTTATGGTGGATACGACCGATGATGCAACCTATTTTACTGAGGAAATATTAAAGGAGTATTCGGCTGTTATATTTTTAAACACTACCGGGGATATTTTAAATGAGGTGCAACAGGCTGATTTTGAAAGATATATTCAAGCAGGTGGGGGATTTTTGGGAATTCATGCGGCTACGGATGCGGAATATGGTTGGCCTTGGTACAATAAATTAGTGGGCGCCTATTTTAAGGGGCATCCCAAAATTCAAGAAGCAAGGTTGAATATAATTGATAAAAACCACCCTGCTACCAAATCAATGTCCGATACATGGATGAAGACGGACGAGTGGTATAATTTCAGGGATATCAACCCAGAAATAAAGGTATTGATAGAAATAGACGAGACCAGTTATGAGGGAGGAGAAAATGGGGAGCATCATCCTATTTCCTGGTATCATGAGTATGACGGAGGAAGGTCCTTTTATACGGAAATGGGACATACCGATGCCACCTTTGAAAATCCTGATTTTTTAAAGCATGTCTTGGGCGGTATTACCTATGCAATTGGCGATACTGCTTTGGATTACAGCAAGGCAAAGACAGAAAGGATTCCTGAGGAAAACAGGTATGTTCGTAAGGTCCTCGATTTTAACCTAAACGAACCTATGGAACTGGAAGAACTGCCCGGTAGGGGAATTTTGTTCGTGGAACGCAGGGGGGCTCTAAAACTTTATGATTTTAAGGAAGAAAAAACAAAGCAAATAGCCCAGCTTAATTTGTTTTATGGCAATGAGGATGGGTTATTGGGTATAGCAGTAGATCCGAATTATAAGAATAACAATTGGATCTATTTGTTTTATTCTGCACCAGGTGAAATATCCGAACAACGCATTTCAAGATTTACCTTGGTTGGTGATTCCTTGGACTTAGCATCTGAAAAAAATCTATTGACTATTCCCACATTGCGCAAATGTTGCCATAGTGGAGGGGCCTTGGAATTTGGTCCCGACGGCAATTTATTTATTGGTTTGGGAGACAACACCAACCCCTTCGAATCTTCCGGTTTTGCACCAATAGACGAAAGGGAGGGTAGGGCATTATGGGATGCCCAAAAATCAGCGGCCAATGCCAATGACCTTAGAGGAAAGATTTTGAGAATTAAACCCGAGGACGACGGAACCTATTCCATTCCAGAGGGAAATCTGTTCCCAGTAGGTACAGCTAAGACTAGACCTGAAATATATGTAATGGGTAGCCGTAACCCTTTTAGGTTTTCCGTAGATAGTGAAACTGGGTATGTATATTGGGGAGATGTTGGTCCTGATGCCGGAAAGGGCGATCCCAATAGGGGACCCCATGGTATGGGCGAATTTGACCAGGCTAGAACAGCTGGGAATTGGGGATGGCCCTATACACGCGGTAATAATCAGGCTTATAACGATTATAATTTTACTACCGAGACTCCGGGTGAAAAATTTGACCCTGCAAAGTTGATCAACGATTCTCCCAACAATACAGGTATTAAAGAACTTCCTCCTGCTCAGGAGTCATTGATATGGTTTTCCTATAGTGCTTCGGAAGAATTTCCTTGGTTGGGTTCTGGAGGGGTCAATCCAATGGCTGGGCCAGTTTATCATTCTTCCAACTATCCCAATGCTACTAATAAATTTCCGGAATATTTTGAGGATAAGCTTTTATTGTATGAATGGATGCGGGATTGGATCTATGTGGTAACACTGGATGAAGATCACAATTATGTAAAGGCAGATCCTTTTATGCCCGGTAACGAATTTTCACATCCAATGGATATGCTTTTTGCCTCTGATGGCAACCTTTATATCCTTGAATATGGGCAAAAATGGAATTCCCAAAACATGGATGCTCGCTTAAATAGGATTAGTTATGTTAGTGGTAATCGCAAACCAGTTTCCCGAATTACCTCAGATAAAATGGTTGGCGCACAACCCTTTACTGTAAATTTTTCCGGTGGTAGCTCTGAAGATTTTGATAAGGACAAATTGCAATACGAATGGTATTTTAATTCGGATGAGGTTCAGGATACATCCTTGGAGCCAAGCTTTACTTTCAATGAACCAGGGAATTATACGGTGCGTTTAAAGGTAACCGATGAAGCTGGAAATACGGATATATCCACCCAGAAGATTTTGGTGGGCAATGATATTCCCGAATTAAAGATTGAATTGGATACCAAGAACAGAACTTACTGGAATGGGCATAAAGTAGGCTATAAGGTTGTCGTAACCGATAAACAGGATGGCAGTACCCTCGCAGGTACCATTGATCCCAAGGATGTAAAAGTCACCTTTGATTATATTCCCGAAGGTGAGGATATGGTCAAGGCTACTATTGGGCATCAACAGAATACGATACCGGAAGGCAAGTTGATTATGGACGATACGGACTGTAAGGCCTGTCATGCCATAAATGTCAAGGTAAATGGGCCGTCGTACGAGGAAATAGCAGCGCGCTATTCGGCCAAGGACAAAAACTATTTGATAGATAAGATCATTAAGGGAGGCTCCGGAGTTTGGGGAGAAAGTATGATGTCTGCACACCCTCAACTTAAGGTTTCAGAAGTGGATAAAATAGTAGATTATATTCTTTCTTTAAATACCGAAATTGGGAAAGATGAAAATCTATTGGCTATACAGGGAGAAGTTGGTTTTAACGCCCATCAGGCAAAAAATAGTCAAGGAAAGTATGTTTTAATGGCTTCGTACACGGACAAGGGAAGTAAAGAGCAGCCGGAATCATCCCTTTCTGTTAGAGATCAAATTATTTTTAAATTTCCAAAGTATGAAGGCGCTAATGCAGATGAAAAAAGTGGGGGATTGAGTAATTGGGAGGTGGAAGGAGACAAGGTTATTGGCTCCATTAAAAATGATTCCTATTTAAAATTCAACGACATTGGCTTGGAGGGCCTAAAAAATATAGAGTTGTTGATGTATTTTGGTGCCGACTATCCGTACGAGGGCAAAGTGGAAATTAGGGAGAATAGTCCTAGCGGTACGCTAATCGGAGAAAGCTCCCTGAAGTATTTTAACAAAGAAAAGGGAGCAAAGAAGAACTATCTTATCCCGATAAAACCTACCAAGGATTTTGATGCCCTGTGCCTTGTTTTTAAAGGTATGGGAGACAAGGAGCAAATAATAGCCAATTTTAACGCTATGATATTGAAATATTAAACCGGTTTTGGCGCTAAATACAAATAGCACTCTTAAGGATTAAATAAAGTTATTAGTTGCGTTTACTGTTAAAACACTTTTAAAATGGGCTATTTATAATCGTTGTGACCCATTAATTAATTAACTTTAACGGTTGGAGTCGATTACAAAAATGAATTTTTTGCGATGTTTTGATCAATTCCTTTATGGGCTCCAAAACATTTTAATTTTAGAGACGTTTATCAATTAAAGTATACAATATTATTATGGAAGAGAAAATGATGATTATAGACCCGCATGTACACATGAGCTCTAGGACAACAGATGATTATGAGGCAATGGCAGCCGCGGGTGTAGTGGCCATTATAGAGCCTTCGTTTTGGTTGGGGCAACCACGGACCCAAGTAGGTTCTTTTCAAGATTATTATAGCAGCCTTGTGGGTTGGGAGCCTTTTAGGGCAAGTCAATTTGGGATACATCATTATTGCACCATAGGATTAAATTCCAAGGAGGCCAATAATGAAGCCTTGGCGGAACAGGTAATTGAATTATTGCCATTGTACGTACATAAGGAAAATGTGGTAGCCATTGGTGAAATTGGTTATGACGATCAGACCCCTGCAGAAGATAAGTATTTTAGAATGCAGCTGGAGTTGGCCAAAGAACTGAACATTCCGGTACAGATACATACCCCGCATAGGGATAAAAAGTCGGGTACCTTAAAAAGTATGGAGGTTTGTTTGGAACATGGTTTGGATCCTGGTATGGTTGTTATTGATCACAACAACGAAGAAACCGTTAAGGATGTATTGGATCGCGGTTTTTGGGCGGCATTTACGATTTATCCAAAAACCAAAATGGGGAACGAAAGAATGGTAGAGGTAGTAAGAAATTTTGGAAGCAATCGAATTATTGTCGATAGTTCTGCGGACTGGGGGGTTAGCGATCCCTTAGCGGTGCCAAAAACGGCTTCCCTGATGTTAAAAAGGGGCATAGCAAAATCGGATGTGGTTAAAACCTGTTACCAAAATGCATTGGACATTTTTGGGAAAAATGGTAAGATGAAAGAATCCGATTGGTTAAATCCACAAGGCATCAATCAAACTAAATTATACAACGACAATAGTGTTTTACGAGGGCAGGAGCCTAAGGTTGATGTGGATAAAATAGTATAATGAATCCTGTATTGAAAGGATATTTAAGGCTAGCCAGACCAGCAAATTTACCTACAGCTGCTGCCGATGTTTTGGCAGGTGTGGCTATTGCGGGCGTATTTATGGGTATTTTCCTTAATACGGATTGGAATACTTCCATGGTTGGGAAAATACTTTTGTTGGTGTTTTCCTCAGTGTTCCTTTATGCTGCCGGTGTGGTTCTCAATGACGTCTTTGATCATAAATTGGACAAAACAGAGCGCCCGGAAAGACCCATTCCATCTGGATTGGTTTCTGTGCGATTTGCCGCAATCTTTGGAGGTGTGCTAATGAATTTAGGGGTACTATTTTCATTTTTGGTAGGCCCAGTAAGTGGAATGGTAGCTATTACTTTAGGACTTTCCATTCTTTTGTACGACGCCTTGGGGAAACACCATTCCTTTTTTGGTCCACTTAATATGGGAGTTTGCAGAGGCTTAAATTTGCTTCTAGGGATTACCATTATGGGTGATTTTAGCAATTGGGGGTATTTTATTTTTCCAGTTTTATATATAGCGGCCATAACCCTGATAAGTAGGGGCGAAGTGCATGGGGACAATAAGAACCATATTATTTTTGCAGGGGGATTGTACAGTAGTGTGATTTTGGGATTAGTTGTTCTTTTTTCAACTACTGGCCTTAATTTATTGGAGGCCATTCCATTTCTATTACTGTTCGCTTTTTTAATATTTAGGCCTTTGTTGAGGGCATATGCAGAAAATTCGCCCAAGAACATTAAAAAGGCAGTAATGGCCGGGGTAATATCGATTATTGTTTTGGACGCAACCTTGGCCGTAGGATTTTCCCATTGGTGGGTAGGGTTGATTATACTGTTGCTATTGCCATTATCTATTTTTTTATCAAAACTGTTCGCAGTTACCTAACGTTTTAAAGTATGTCACATTATAAACCAATAGAACAATCCTTTAAAGTAGCTTATGAGTATAAGCTACATTTTACGGAAAATATTTTTAGTTTGCACAACCCCTTGTTCAAGAATATTATTAATGGGTATAACAATAAAGGGCATGTAAAAGTACTTTTTGTAATAGACAGTGGTGTATTGGCCTGCCATCCAAATTTAATGGCGGAAATTACTTCCTATTGCACACAAAATAGTTCAGCGATACATCTAATGGAACAATTGGTGATTACTGGAGGGGAACAGTGTAAGAATGATTACCACAATGTGGAGCGGATATTGAATGCCGTGAATGATAATCGAATTTGCAGGCATTCTTTTGTAGTGGCCATTGGGGGAGGTGCCATTATAGATATGGTGGGATATGCTGCCGCCATAGCCCACAGGGGGGTGAAGCTGATAAGAATTCCTACTACAGTGCTGTCCCAGAACGATTCGGCCGTAGGGGTGAAGAATAGTTTTAATATTTTAGGCAAAAAGAATTTTCTGGGAACTTTTGCGCCAGCTTATGCCATAATAAACGACAGTAATTTTTTAACCACCTTGGAACAGCGCGATTGGATTTCCGGCATAGCCGAGGCGGTAAAAGTGGCTTTAATCAAGGATACGGTATTCTTTGATTTTATAGAAGAGAACAGTACACTGCTTCGGGCACGTGATATGGAGTCCATGGAGTACTTAATTTATCGTTGTGCAGAGATGCATATGGAGCATATTGCCCTAGGGGGAGATCCCTTTGAAAGCGGTTCTTCCAGACCTTTGGATTTTGGCCATTGGGCAGCCCATAAATTGGAATACATGACCAATTATCAACTGAGACATGGCGAAGCTGTTGCAATTGGTATGGCCTTGGATTTGGTATATGCCCATTTTATAGGGTTGATAAGTAAGGAAACGCTGGACCGCATTTTAAAAGTTCTGGAACAAATTGGGTTCGATTTACATATCCCTATTGAAAAAGACAGTGATCTGGATGATTTGTTAAACGGCATTCAGGAATTTAGGGAGCATTTGGGAGGGGAACTTACTATTACCTTGATATCCAAAATAGGCAGCAAACACGATGTGCATGAAATTGATGTTGCCACCATGGAAAAAGCAATCGTATGGTTAAACGAAATGTACAAACCTAAAGTATCCAATACCACATGTTAATACAAAACAAATATCATCTAAGCTATTGTAGCAATATCCATCCTGGTGAAGATTGGGAGCAGACCTATAATAGCCTAAAAAAATATCTTCCTAAAATAAAGAAGGAAGTTTCTCCGGAATCCCCTTTTGGTATTGGACTGCGTTTGTCCAATGTGGCAAGTTTGGGGCTAAATGAAGGTAGTAATTTGAAAGATTTCAAGGATTGGTTGGACCAAAATCAATTCTATGTTTTTACCATGAACGGTTTCCCTTATGGAAATTTTCACAACGAAAGGGTGAAAGATATGGTACATGCCCCAGATTGGACCACCAAGGAAAGATTGGATTATACGAAGCGACTTTTTGATCAATTGGCCTTTTTAGTTCCTGAAGGTATTTCGGGAGGTATTTCTACTTCACCTGTCAGTTATAGGCACTGGCATAATTCTAAGGAAGCTTTGGACAAGGCCTTTGCAACCGGAGCCGAAAGTATGGCAGAGATTGTTTTGCAGTTGGTAGAAATTGAAAGGAATACGGGTAAATATCTGCATATGGATATAGAACCGGAGCCGGATGGTATGTTAGAGAATAGCGATGAGGTAGTTCACTTTTACGATACCTATTTGATTCCCAGATCAACCCAAAAATTGATTGATGTTTTGGGGTGTAACAAGGAAACGGCCAAGGATTTAATTCTAAGACATATAACGGTTTGTTATGATGTCTGCCACTTTTCCCTAGCCTATGAGGAACCGGAACATACTTTGGAAAAATTTAACAAAGCGGGAATAAAGGTTGGTAAAATACAAGTGAGCTCTGCCCTTAAAATACTTTTTAAGGAGGGTGAAAATGAGGCTATATGGCACTCGCTTAGTCAGTTTAACGAACCCACTTACTTGCATCAGGTCACCGAAAAGATAGGTGACAAAATAGTTACCTATAAGGATCTGCCCGAAGTTTTGAAGCATCGCTCCGATGCCAAAGAGCTAAGGTCCCATTTTCATGTACCCATTTTTTTGGAAAAGTACGACCATTTATTTTCTACCCAGGACCAAATACTCAAGGTGTTGGAATATCTAAGGAAAGATCAATTTTCGGATCAATTGGAGATTGAGACCTATACATGGGATGTTTTGCCTAAAGATCTTAAAACCGAACTGTCCAATTGCATTGTTCGTGAAATTGAATGGTTAAAGAGTAAAATTTAAGGAATGAAGAAAACCGTAGTGCTTAACGTTGTAGGATTAACACGGGGATTGATAGGGGAGCATACACCCTTTATTAAATCTTTTATGGAGAGAGGAGCTTCGGCAACTATTACACCACAATTGCCTGCAGTGACCTGTGCAGTTCAAGCCACCTATTTAACAGGCAAAACGCCATCTGAACATGGTATAGTTGGTAATGGTTGGTATTTTAAGGAGGAGCATGAGGTTAAGTTTTGGCGTCAATCCAATAGCCTTATCCAATCCGAAAAAATATGGGACAAACTAAAAAAGCTGGACAGTAATTTTAGCTGTTCCAATATGTTCTGGTGGTACAATATGTACTCTAATGTAGATTACAGTGTTACTCCCAGACCAAATTATTTGGCAGATGGAAGGAAGATTCCTGATGTGTATTCCTATCCCGCGGAACTAAGGGACCATTTGCAAAAGGAATTGGGGACATTTCCGCTTTTCCACTTTTGGGGCCCAAAAACATCTATAAAATCCAGTCAATGGATTGCGGATGCCAGTTTAAAAACGGACGTTTTACATGATCCCACCCTCACCTTGGTCTACCTACCGCATTTAGACTACAATATGCAACGCTACGGGACCGATCTAACCAAAATTTCAGGCGACCTAAGGGAGATCGATGATGTAGTTAAACAATTGGTGGAATATTATGAGGCTAAATCGGCCCATATTATTCTACTTTCAGAATATGGGATAACCAATGTGAATAATCCAATTCATTTGAATAGAAAACTTAGGCAAGAGGGTTACCTCGATATACGGGTAGAAAGGGGACTGGAATTATTGGATGCAGGAGCCAGTAAGGCATTTGCCGTTGCAGACCATCAGTTGGCCCATGTATATGTAAAGGATAGAGAGGATATAGATAAGGTCAAGGCTATATTAGAAGGCCTTAAGGGGGTAGAGCAAGTGCTGTCTGGTGACGAAATTAAAGATCTGCAATTGGATCATGAACGTTGTGGAGATTTGGTGGTGATTGCGGATAAGGATTCTTGGTTTACCTATTACTTTTGGTTGGATGATAATAAGGCACCTGATTATGCAAGAATGGTAGACATTCACAAAAAACCAGGATACGATCCGGTGGAGATGCTGCTGGATCCAAAGGATAAATTCTTGATGCCAAAGGTTATGTGGAAGTTGTTGAAAAAGAAATTGGGTTTCCGAACGGTAATGGATATTATTCCCTTGGACGCCACTTTGGTTAAAGGGTCACATGGTAGGATGCCCGAGAATTCCAATGATCATCCAATATTGATAACCAATAATAAAAGCGCTACTTTAAAGGATAGTCTATTGGCAACGGAAGTGTACGGTATTATAGAGAACCATCTTATAAATTCTTAGCATGAGGCTTTTTTCCAAGATATTTTCGGGGGTATTTACCGTATTGTTTGTTTGGGCGGCATTTGTCCAATACAACGACCCGGATGCCTTTATGTGGTACTTCATTTACGGAATAGCGGCTGGGGCATCATTTTTGTTTTTCCTTGGCAAATTGAATTTATTGATTCCTGTTGTGCTATCGTTTGCTTATTTAATTGGGGCGTGGATTTTTTGGCCTGATTACTTTGAAGGAGTTTCAATAGATGGGGGAAATATAGATAATATAGAACATGCTAGGGAGTCCTTGGGACTCATAATTAATGCTTTGGTAATGTTGTTCTATGTTTGGAGGGTTAAGGTTGGAAGGGCGCTAAATATCTAAATCGAACTCTTTTCGCAAAAGATCTATAGCCGGATTTTTTTCCCTTAATTTCATGTACTTTTCTTCTGGGGTAAATGCAAATTTCTTGGCAGTGGCCTCGTTTACAGTTATTCGCAGTTGTATAAAGTGGTTGTTGAGCTTTAGTTTTAAATACTCCATAAGGTCGTACTTTTCCCGCTCAATTTCTTTTTTCATGGTGCCATTTGGCAATTCTATCCAAATAGTAAAATTATCCGTAAGCTTGGGAACATCCGAATGCAGGTTGGATGCCAAAATTTTACGCCCATCATTATCCAAAATTTCAACGAAATCTGCCCAATGTTTTTGCATTTCTGCCTCTATAAAATTGGCTTTGGGAAGGTTGCTTTCATCAATAACATCTTCTTTTTTATTCAGTTGATGTTCCTTTTTGGCCTTTAAGCTGGAAAGTGAAAGACCAGAAACCCTCCTTTCGGCAGATTTTATGTTGATTTTGGTCCTAGGCGCTGGATTGGACTCCTGGGCAACATTTACGGATCCACTCCCATCACTTTTGTGTGTCTTTGTGGAAGTATGTAAAGGGGAAGCTTGGTTCTGGGGAGTTTGTTCCTCTACAATGACGCTTTCGGTAATCGGTGCTTTGGTAGGGGTGGTTTTTGCCTCCGTTTGGTTGGACTGGATTTCTTTCGCTACAGCGGTAGGACGACTAACCTTATAAAAGGAGGCGGGGATAATAAAATCTGGTTTGTTGCGACCATTCCCTAAGGATTCAGACTTTTTTTTTTCTCCATCAAAATCGATAGAGGCTAATTTCATTAAGGTCAATTCAACAAGAAGACGTTGATTTTTACTGGACTTGTACTTTATGTCGCAATCGTTGGCCAAATCGATCGCCGATAAAAGAAAGCCACTAGTTGTGTTTTTGGATTGTTCGCTGTAGTGTTTTTTTGCCTCCTCCCCAACTTCCAGGAGTTCTATAGTGTTCTGATGCTGGCATACCATTAAATCCCTAAAATGTGAAGCTAGGCCACTTATAAAATGGTGTCCATCAAACCCCCTGGCCAAGGTTTCATTAAAAAGAATGAGTAAGCCGGGAATATCATGCTTTAGAATAAGATCCGTAGCAGCGAAATAGGTGTCGTAATCCAGAACGTTTAAATTCTCGGTTACGGCTTTTCTGGTCAGTTTTTTGCCCGAGAAACTCACTACTCTGTCAAAGATGGAAAGTGCATCGCGCATAGCGCCATCAGCTTTTTGGGCTATGATATGAAGTGCATCGTCTTCAGCTTCTATTTCTTGGTTCTCCGCGATATATTTAAGGTATTCGGCAGCATCCTTAACTGTGATGCGCTTAAAATCAAATATCTGGCAGCGAGACAGTATTGTAGGTATAATCTTATGCTTTTCCGTTGTGGCCAATATAAATATGGCATGTGCGGGTGGTTCCTCCAACGTCTTTAAGAAAGCATTGAAGGCGGCCTGGGACAGCATGTGCACCTCATCAATAATGTATACCTTGTATTTTCCAACTTGTGGGGGTATGCGCACTTGACTTGTAAGCTCCCTTATATCATCTACCGAATTGTTAGATGCGGCATCCAGCTCAAAAATATTAAAGGCAAAGTCCTCATCTTCGTTCGTTCTACCATCTTGATTGATCTGCTTTGCCAGAATACGGGCACAAGTAGTTTTTCCTACCCCTCTGGGACCCGTAAACAATAGTGCCTGAGCCAGGTGATCATTGTCTATGGCATTAGTAAGGGTATTGGTAATAGCCTGTTGCCCAACAACATCCTTAAATGTTTGGGGCCTGTATTTTCTGGCGGATACTATAAAAGGTTCCAAGGCTATTAACTTAAATTCGGTGTAAAAATAATACCCCGATGGGTTAAGTACAAATATAAAAATAGCATTGCATTAAAGGGCCTATTTAACTTTCTTTAGTACTTTATTTATCAACAATTGAATTACCTTTGCAATAGCAGGTCGCCTTATCGCTCCCCGCGTTCCGTGGGGGGAGGAAAGTCCGGACACCATAGTGCAGTATAGCGGGTAACGCCCGTCCGTCGAGAGATGAGGACAAGTGCAACAGAAAGTATGTACAGGTTATGCTGTAGTGAAACCAGGTAAACTCTATACGGTGCAACGTCATGTAAATCAGTGTTTGAGGGCTGCACGCCCAAGCTGAAGGGTAGGCGGTTAGAGCCTTTGGGCAACCATTGGCCTAGATAAATGATAGGGAGGCCATGAAGCAATTCAAGGTTAACAGAATCCGGCTTATGACCTGCTTTTTTTTAATGAGACAGCATTTGCGCAGCAAATGCGTAGTCGAATTAATGCCGCCGCAGGCGGTATCATTGATTATAAAAGTGTTTTTTTTGGGTAATGCCGCCCCAGGCGGTATCATTTTGATTATGCAAGTAAAGGAGAAGTCCTTTCAGTTAATGCCGCCCCAGGCTGTATAATGTGCACTTAACAGCGTTGCAGGCGTTAAAGCAACTACCTAATGTCTCAGTAGGTGGTATCATTTCAATGTAATTCAGTTGTATTAGACTTTAGTTATTCTTCCGTCCATTCGAAAAAGCTGAAAACACTACCGCCATATCTTCTTTGGTTGGTGAAATGTTCCAAATGTGATAGATCGGTATGTTTGGAATGCTCAATGATCAAAACACCATTCTCTAGCAGTAGCTGCTTTTCAAATACCAGTTTGGGAATAGTATCGAACTCTTCAGGGGAAAGATCATAGGGCGGATCGGCAAATATAATATGCGCTTTTACAGGGTTAGTTTCCAGATATTGAAAAACATCTTTTTTGATGGCCACTATAGGGAAGTTCAAGTCAGTGGATGTTGCTGTAATAAACTTAATACATCCAAAGTCTGCATCCACGGCTGTAATGCTTTCCGAGCCCCTGGAGGCAAATTCGTAACTGATGTTTCCAGTCCCTGCAAATAGATCCAATACACTTACCTCGTTAAAGTAGTATTGGTTGTTGAGTATGTTAAAGAGGGCCTCTTTAGCCATATCTGTGGTGGGGCGGACAGGGAGCTTTTTGGGAGCAGTTAGTCTTTGGCCTTTGTTTTTACCAGATATAATACGCATTAAAGAGTGTTTAGTAGAGTAAAATCTATAGTTTCCTTATCCGATTCCCCAAAATGATAAAATGAAGTGTTGGAAGGAATGAAAATGGAAATGTCCCTTACATATTGATGGCACATATTGTATAGTTCATCACCTTCCTCAATAGATCCAAAAAGTTTAAGTTTAGTGGTTTCCGTATCCAATTTCAATTGTTCCAAGGTAAATAGTAGATAGTAAATAAAATCTTCCTTGGTCGCAAAACTGAAGTTGTTGTATAAAATCAATTTTTTGTTGGAAATTACGGCGATGTCCATATGTCCTTCTATGAGATGTACGTAACAAATGGGTTCATTTTGGTTTCCATGATGGTTTGTCAAGGTCTGGATCATGACCGTGCCATGGTGCATAAATTCAAATTCGCCAAAAAGGTCGTATATATAATTGTTTATGTTCATAAAGGGAACATAAACGTTTACCATGTCCAAGCTTTTAATTTCATCATATTCCAGATGGTCGTTTGCCAGGATTTTGGCATTGAATTTTAGATAATTGGCCAATTCATCTTCGTTGAAAAGTGGCTTTGGGACTAGGCTGAAAAGATTGTTCCTATGAATTACAACGACTTCTGAAAACTTTACATCCCTTATTTTATTTTTCTCAAAAAGCTGCTTTATTTCCTTTTGAACGGCATATGGGGTAAGTTCATTTTCAAACACCAGCCTTTCAGAAGCAAGAATGGTGTTGGAAAGTGTATCCAGGACACAAAAAGAAAGTCCATTCAAGCTAACTTGAATGGACAATTTATGATATTCCGATTTAGAATTTTCTAAAATGCTATTGGTCGTTTCGTTTGTCATATATAGATGGCCAATTTCCACTGGTGCTTACCTCGGTCAAAGATCCAACCTTAATTACATTACCGTTAACCTCATCTACATTAATTTGGCTATTCTCCCTAGCCAATAAAGCTTTGGGTTGGTCATGTAAAACAACATCCTTGCTAACTTTTGCTTCGAAAACTGGAGCTTTGTAACCGCTTTTTTCGATGATGGTCGACTTCATTTCAAATTTTTCGCCATTAGGAGCATAAGGAACATTCATCATTGTCTTAAAACGATCGTCTTTTTTGAATAAGGAATCCTTAACAGAAACAGTACCAAGTGTATCTACTATTTTAACTTCTTTCAGCATATCGATACCAAAATTCTTATCATACTCCAAATAAGAGGAATCTCTCTGTTGGGTTATGGTATAATTGCCGGTATCAACAAAACTTACAAGGGCATTGAAATCCTTTGCATATCTGCCATTTACAGTTTTATAGGCTTCTTGTGAATTTCTAATGTCCTTCAAATTGGATATTACCTTAGCAAAACGTTCTTGCTTAACTTTCTTAAATTCAATTGGGCCGTTCACAGAATTATATATCATATAACCCAACACGATAGATACTATCCAAAGGAAAATTTGTAAAATGGTCTTCATTTTGTAAGTGTTATTTTATTTAGTGGTTGTCACAAATCTACAATTTTTTTTTAATGGTAAAAGTATTTGACCTTAAAAATACTGATTATCTTTGATGACCTATGACTTCTATAACCGATGCTACTTTTTTTAAACTACTGACAGACAAATTTCCGCATGATCCAACTGCCAAGCAGTCAGTGGCTTTGCAAAAACTTGCAAGTTTTGTTTTATCTACGGAAAAGGATAGTGTTTTTATGTTAAAAGGGTTTGCAGGTACTGGAAAAACTACCATTGTTGGTACTATTGTGACCAATCTTTGGAAGACCACGATGAAGGCTGTTTTAATGGCTCCTACAGGTAGGGCGGCAAAGGTAATGTCCAATTACTCCGGAACACAGGCTTTTACGATACACAGAAAAATTTATTTTCCCAAAAAACAGAGTGGGGGTGGGGTACAGTTCGTATTATCGCCCAATAAGCATAGAAATACCATTTTTATTGTAGATGAGGCCTCCATGATTCCGGATACTCCCACTGATTCCAAATTGATGGAAAATGGATCGTTACTGGACGATTTACTAATGTATGTGTATTCAGGACATAATTGTAAATTGATACTCATTGGTGATACGGCCCAGTTGCCACCGGTACATTTGAATATTAGTCCGGCTTTGAACGAGGACCAATTGGCCTTGAATTATAATAAGGAAGTAGTGTTATTGGAGTTGGACGAAGTAGTGAGACAAGCGGAGGATTCTGGAATATTGGTAAATGCAACCAATTTAAGGGAGCAGCTGCAAGGGGAGTATTTTGATGATTTTAAGTTTTCTGTCAGTCATTATACAGATATAGTTCGATTGGTGGATGGGAATGATATCCAAGAGGCAATAGATGAATCATATTCCCAAAATGGAAAAGAGGAAACCGCTATTATAGTACGTTCCAATAAGCGGGCCAATCTATACAATGAGAATATCAGGAATAGGATCCTCTACCTGGAGAACGAGTTGGCCACAGGGGACTATATGATGGTAGTAAAAAACAACTATTTTTGGTTAAAGCCTACCTCCGAGGCCGGTTTTATTGCCAACGGCGATATCATTGAAGTATTGGAGATATTTGCCATTAAAGAGTTGTACGGTTTTAAATTTGCCGAGGTCAAGGTGAAAATGGTAGATTATCCCAATCAAAAACCGTTTGAAACCGTGCTTTTGTTGGATACCATTATGGCAGAGACCCCATCTTTGTCCTATGATGATGGTAACCGTCTTTATCAGGAAGTTATGAAGGACTATGCCGATGAGAAATCCAAATACAAAAAGTTTTTGGCAGTAAAGAACAATAAGTTTTTTAATGCGCTCCAAGTTAAATTCTCCTATGCCATTACCTGCCATAAGTCCCAAGGGGGCCAATGGAATACCGTGTTTGTGGAACAGCCGTATTTACCCAATGGAATTGATAAGGAATATCTTCGTTGGTTGTATACAGCCATGACCAGGGCAAAGCATAAATTGTATCTTATAGGCTTTAAGGACGATTTTTTTGTTGATTAGGAATAGCCTAATTTCGCATTTAAAGTAAGGGAATATGACTTTTGAGACCGTTTTAAGCATATTTTTAGGTATTGGACTGGCAGCATCGGTAGGCTTTAGGATTTTTTTGCCATTGTTTGCTCTAAGTTTGGCCGCTTACTTTGATGTATGGCAATTAAATGAAAATTGGGAATGGGTAGGAAGTATGGCCGCCCTAATAACACTTGGCGTTGCCACTATTGTGGAAATTTTCGCATATTTTATTCCTTGGTTGGATAATTTGTTGGATAGTTTTGCAATACCTATGGCTGCTTTGGCCGGTACCGCTGTCATGGTGTCAACAGCTTCCAATTTAGATCCAGTGATTACCTGGACCTTGGCTATAATTGCTGGAGGGGGAACGGCCACCGCAATAAAAGGAGCTTCGGCTACCGGCAGATTGGCCTCTACGGTCACCACAGGGGGAACGGCCAATCCTGTAATAGGTCTTATGGAAACGGGAACTGCGGCAGTAGTAACTACAGCATCAATTTTCGCCCCTATTCTTGCTGGGTTCTTGGTCCTTATAATATTGATTGTTATATATAGGTTATATAGAAAGTTTAGACCGAGAACATAATCCAATTTAATTTTAAATAATTTTCGTGTGAAATGAGCATGACCCCAAAACTGGTCGAAAAATCAATGAAGATATGCGTATTGCATATGACTGCTAAAAAACAATAAATATCTACTAATGAAAATCATTGCAATGATACCGGCTCGTTATGCAGCCTCCAGATTTCCGGGTAAACTTATGCAGGACCTACAGGGGAAACCTGTTATACAAAGAACTTATGAAGCAGCGCTAAAAACTGGTTTGTTTCAGGAAGTTTATGTAGTTACCGACAGTCCTACCATATTTGATACCATTACAGACATAGGAGGCAAAGCAATAATGAGTATTAAGCAACATGAGTGTGGAAGCGATCGTATTGCCGAGGCAGTGGAATCCATGGATGTTGATATCATCGTAAATGTTCAGGGAGATGAACCATTTACGGACAGGGAAAGCCTGGCCAGTGTTATCGAAGTTTTTAAGGATGACGTTAAAAAAGAAATAGATTTAGCTTCCCTAATGACTAGGATTACCGATTGGGTAGAGATCAATGACCCCAATACTGTGAAGGTAATTGTGGATAATCAAAATTTTGCCCTTTATTTTTCCAGGGCCCCAATTCCATATCCAAGGTCAAGGGAGTTGGATATACCTTATTTTAAACACAAAGGAATTTATGCCTTTAGGAAAAGTGCGTTGATGGATTTTCAGAGACTGCCCATGCTTATATTGGAGGCGACGGAAAAGATTGAGGCCATTCGCTATCTGGAATATGGCAAGAAAATAAAGATGGTAGAAACTAGTGTTACAGGAATAGAAATTGACACTCCGGAAGATTTGGAAAAAGCAAAGAAGGTATGGAAATAGATTTTGGCAATATCAAAGTGGTTGGTTTTGATGCCGATGATACCCTTTGGGTAAATGAAACGTATTTTAGGAATGCGGAGGAAAAATTTGCCAGTCTTTTGGACGGTTATGAAACTAAGAATCAAATAGATCAGGAGCTGTTTAAAACCGAGATCAAGAACCTTGAGCTATATGGTTATGGTATTAAAGGTTTTATGCTATCCATGATAGAATCTGCCCTGGATCTGTCCAATAATAGAATTTCCCAAGCAACGATTACGGAAATTTTGAATCTAGGGAAGGAAATGTTGTCGCACCCAGTGGAATTATTGGATGGTGTGGAGCAGGTATTGGAAGCATTAAAGGATAAATATCGTCTAATAGTATTGACCAAAGGGGATTTGTTGGATCAAGAGCGGAAATTGGAAAAATCTGGCCTGTCCCAATATTTTCATCATGTAGAAGTTCTGAGCGATAAAAAGGAAGAAAATTATAAGAATCTATTGGAGCATTTGGAAATTCCTGTGGAGGAGTTTTTAATGATTGGCAATTCTTTAAAATCGGACGTATTGCCTATACTGAAAATTGGTGCAAAAGCCGTACATATTCCCTTTCATACTACATGGCAGCACGAAGAAGTAAAGATGGAGGAACATAACAATGATCATCTTACCTTAGGCACAATCTCCGATATTTTAGAGTATCTTAAATAAGTTTATGGACATAAAGAGTAAAAATATCAACACAATTATAAGCCCTGAATTGAAGACGAATTACAAGAACTTTCCCATGGTGCCACGGGTTATATTTGGTGCAGGTTGTTTTGGGCAGTTGGGCGAGATTTTGTTGCCAAAACGGATTAATTCCGAGGCACCGTTTATTTTTTTGGTGGACGATGTTTTCGAAGGCAGCCGGCTAATTTCCAGAATACCGTTAATTTTTAACGATCAGATAATATTCATTTCGGCGGACGAGGAACCCAAAACGGACCAAGTAGATGTCTTGGTCCAGAAAATCAAAAACGATTATACCAAATTACCTTCTGGAATTATAGGTATTGGTGGAGGCACCTTGCTGGATCTTGCCAAAGCCGTGGCCATTTTGTTGACCAATAAGGGCAATGCCTATCAATATCAAGGTTGGGATTTGGTAAATAAACCATCCATATATCATGTAGGTATACCTACCATAAGTGGTACCGGTGCGGAAGTGTCCAGAACAACGGTACTATTGGGGCCTGAGAAAAAATTGGGAATAAACTCAGATTATACCACTTTTGACCAAGTGCTCTTGGATCCCGATTTAACAACCGGGGTGCCTAAAGAGCAGTGGTTTTATACCGGTATGGATTGTTTTATACATTGTATAGAATCCCTCAATGGCACTTTTTTAAACGCTTTTAGCCAGAGCTATGGTGAAAAGGCACTGGAATTATGTAAGCAGGTCTATTTGGAAGATCTGCAAGAGGATGATGCTAGAAATAAATTAATGATGGCTTCCTGGCATGGGGGTATGAGCATTGCCTATTCACAGGTAGGGGTTGCACATGCTATGAGTTATGGCCTTTCCTATTTATTGGGAGTTAGACATGGAATAGGGAACTGTTTGGTGTTCCAGCATTTGATGGAATTCTATCCTGAAGGGGTGGAATTATTTAATAAAATGAGGGAAAAGCACTATATTCAGCTGCCAAAAGGCATCTGCAGTGAACTGACCAATGATGATTTTGAAATTATGATCAATGTGGCCCTTAGTCTTGTGCCCTTATGGGAAAATGCCCTTGGAAAGGAATGGCGCACTATTATAACCCCTGAAAAATTAAAGTCGATCTATCAAAAAATATAATCAACCAACGAACATGATTCTGTAGGTTCCAACTAATGCTAGGTTGGTAGCAAACGGGATCAAGGCAGATAATGATCAATAGGAAAAACTCGATCAAGTACAAAAGGCTCCTAACAGTTTAAATAGTAAATGGTTTATGCATACCCTTGCCAAATTTATTTATTTTAAAATTTTAGGTTGGAAATTGGTGGGTACCTTTCCTCAGGTTGACAAATGTGTTGTTATTGTGGTGCCCCATACCAGTTGGGTAGATTTTTTTTTGGGACTTTTGATTAGGAGGGTTTTGAATGAGGATATTCATTTTATAGGAAAGAAAGCGCTGTTTAAACCTCCATTTGGTTGGTATTTTCGTTGGATGGGCGGTGCTCCCATCGATAGAAGTAAAAATATGGATACCGTGAGTGCTACGGCTAAAATATTTAATCATAATAAAAAGTTCAGATTGGCCCTTTCCCCGGAGGGAACCCGAAAAAAGGTTACGGAATGGAAGACAGGTTTCTATTTTATCGCCAAGGCGGCCAAGGTTCCCATTGTAATGGTGGCGTTCGACTTTGGAAAAAAACAGATCAAAATTTCCAAGCCTCAATATCCTACGGAGAACAAGGAGAATGATTTTGCCACTTATAAAGCTTTCTTCAAGGGTGTGGTGGGCAAGATTCCTGCAAATAGTTTTTGAATTGAGTAAATTTTATTTCTTCCCGGTTACAGGATTCATTTTTGTTTCCTAAATATACTAATTGATACTGTCCAACTAATTTTTAGAATTATATCTATAATTCCACATTTCAGGCATTGATTATGTGTGTTATCACCTACATTTTTGGGGATTGCAATCGATTAATTTTCCTACACTAAAATCCGACTACGCTTATAGGATATTTCACAACATAATTTTACACTTATACATCATTACCTTGGATTAACTACCAATTATATCGGTGTATTGCTACTTTTGGCTCCATTGTAGCTATTCTTGTTCATAGCGTAACGCAATTATACTATTAAGAAATAGACTACAAAATATAAATAAAAACCAAATCCCCCGAATATGAATAAACAAAGTATTATCAGAATTCTATTTTTCTTACTATTGACTCCTTTAGCATTGTTTTCTCAGAACAAAGCCTACGTTTCTGCATTAAAAGGAGGTAATATTCAAATTATCAATACCGAAACCCATACTTTGTCTGGAACTATAGGTCCAATTTCTGGCGATACAAATTGGCGTAATAACGAAAGAACAATTGGTGTTAGTAATGATAATAAATATCTTTTTCAGGATTGCTATAATTGTGGCGGTGGTACTAAAATAATAGATTTATCAGATAATTCTATAATAGGAAATATTAGTAATTTTTCTGGTAAAAGTGGTATTGTATCTTCTCCCTCTGGGGGCAAGATTTATACGGCAGCTGCATATAGTGTTAATATTTATGATCTTAACACTCAGTTGAGTACCAATTTTGTTGGCAGGAATACAGGAACCTGCACTGTGGAAAATCCTAATGAAGCCTATCAAAGTGTAAGATTGGCGCTCAATTCAACCGGAACCAAACTATATGTGGCAAATTTGGATCCTCGGAAAAAAGGAGTTTCTGTTTATGATACTTCTACGGGGAATGAAATTAAAATACATTCCGGTATTTCAGGGGCAACAAGGTTAAATATAAGTTCAGATGATAATTTTGTATATGTATGTAATACTGGTTGGGGTTATGGTGTCTGTAGAGATGATCCTACATTGATGACGGATATAAATGGCGTTGCAAACTCCAATCATTCGTCTGATATTGCCATTATAAATACTAATACCAATTCGGTAATTGATTATGTTAATGTAGGAGGACCAGTTGATGTAGTTTTAAATAATGACGGTTCTAGAATTTATGTTGGAACTGGGAGTGGAGTAAAGGTTATAGAAAGAAATCTTAGTACTAATGCGCACTCACTTTCTACAGTTACCTACAGTACAGGTTCTGTAAGTCATATGGAAATTGATCCAACAGGTTCATTCTTGTATGTTGTGTCCTCAAATGTATTAAAACATGTGGATCTTATCTCGGGGAATATAAGTACAATATCTACTTCTTCCAGTGATTTTTTGGGAAATATAGTATTTGAAAAACCTTTTTTAGATTCGGATCAGGACGGAATACATGATTCCCTTGATTTATGTTCAAGTACCCCTAGTGGGGAGTCTGTAGATGCCAATGGATGTTCCGATAGTCAAAAGGACAGTGATGACGACGGCGTAATGGACGATGTTGATACCTGTGCAGATACACCATCTGGAGAAACACCGGATTCTAACGGTTGTTCGGATAGCCAAAAGGACAGCGATAACGATGGTGTTATGGATGATGCCGATACCTGTGCCAACACGCCTAGCGGAGAAACAATAGATAGCAATGGTTGTTCCGATAGTCAAAAAGATAGTGACAATGATGGTGTCTCTGATGCTATTGATACTTGTAATAATACACCTGCAGGAGAAAGTGTAGATGCCAATGGATGTTCAGATAGTCAAAAGGATAGCGATAACGACGGCCTCATGGACGATGTTGATACCTGTGCAGATACACCAACTGGAGAAACACCGGATTCTAATGGTTGTTCGGATAGCCAAAGGGATAGCGACATTGATGGTGTCATGGATAATGTTGACACCTGTGGGAATACTCCAAGTGGGGAAGCAGTAGATACAAATGGTTGTTCAGATAGTCAAAAGGATAGTGACAATGATGGTGTGTCTGATGTAATTGATACTTGTGATGATACACCTACAGGAGAAAGTGTAGATGCCAATGGATGTTCGGATTCCCAAAAGGATAGTGACAATGATGGTGTCATGGACAATGTTGATACTTGTGCGAATACTCCATTGGGGGAAACCGTAGATACCAATGGATGTTCGGATTCCCAAAGGGATAGCGACAATGACGGTGTCATGGATAATGTTGACACCTGTGGGAATACTCCAAGTGGGGAAGCAGTAGATACCAATGGATGTTCGGATTCCCAAAAGGATAGTGACAATGATGGTATCATGGATAATATCGATGTCTGTGACAATACTCCAAGTGGAGAACTAGTCGATGCCAATGGCTGTTCAGACAGTCAAAAAGATGCAGATAACGATGGTATTTCAGATGCTATTGATACCTGTGCTAACACACCATCAGGAGAAACAGCAGACGTCAATGGTTGTTCAGATAGTCAAAAAGATGCTGATTATGATGGAGTTATGGACGATGTTGATATCTGTGCCAATACTCCTTCTGGAGAAACCGTGGATGCCAATGGTTGTTCCACGTCCCAAAAAGATACCGATGGTGATGGTGTGAATAATGATATGGACGATTGCCTCAATACAGCAGCTGGAGAAACAGTGGATGCCAATGGCTGTTCAGCTTCCCAGAAGGACAGTGATTTTGACGGAGTCAACGATGCAGAAGATCAATGCCCTGAATCTCCTGAAGATGAGGCTGTGGATGCCCAAGGGTGTAGCGAGAGCCAAAAGGATGATGATAACGACGGAGTGAACAACGTTTTGGACGAATGTCCCAATACCGCATCGGATGAGATTGCGGACACAAATGGTTGCTCCGATTCACAAAAGGACCAGGACGGCGATGGTATTCAGGATTCCTTGGACAATTGTCCAATGTTTTCCAACCCTGGCCAGGAAGACCGTGACGGCGATGGCCAAGGTGATGTATGTGATACGGTAGAGCTTAACGCTTCCCAAGCCTTTACCCCCAACGGGGACGGCATCAACGATACCTGGGTGATTTCTAATATTGAGAATTTTCCTAATTCTATGGTAAGGGTATTCAACTCTTGGGGTAAAGAAGTGTTCTCGGCCAGGAATTATCAGAACACCTGGGACGGTCGTTACAAAGATCTTGGTGCCAAACTCCCTAATTCCGGATCGTATTATTTCCAGATCGATTTTGAGGGAGATGGTAAGGTAGACCAGGACGGTTGGCTTTATATCAGTTCAAATTAACAACTCCATTAACGAAGATAAAAGACATACATAGCATGCAGATATACAATAAGATTATTTTAGGCGCACTATTATTAGTGGGCGGTACCACGTTTGCCCAACAGGAAGGGGTGATTACCAATTACATGTACCATATGAACTCCTATAATCCTGCCTATGTTGGAGTAGACGGGGAAACTATGGTAACCGCCACCTTTAGGCAACAATGGACTGGCATCCCGGATGCCCCCAGTGCGGAGGCAGTATCCTTTGGGACCGCCTTGGGCAAAAATTTAGGGATTGGGATATCCCTTTACAACAGCAATACCTTTGTGGAGAGTCAGACCTTTACTGGCATTGATTTTTCCTATAGGCTACAGTTGTCAGCAGGCACGGAGCTCTATCTTGGGCTAAAAGCCGGGGGCAATGCCTACAGCGTGAACACTTCGGGCCTGGAGACCTACAACGTAAATACGGACCCCAGTATCTCGTCTATTTCCCGCTTTAACCCCAATGTAGGGGTAGGGGCCTTGTTGAAGAGCGGAAAATGGTACGCTTCCCTTGCGGTACCACGACTTTTGTCCACCGATCGTGCAGACAACGACAACGGTGTGGCCACGGCGGCATTGGCCAAGCCACATGCGTACGCTACGGCAGGCTATGAGTTTTTGTTGAATCCAGCAACTAACCTAATGCTAAGGCCATCGGCCATGGGACGTTATGTAAGCGGGGCACCGGTTTCGGTAGATTTCAACGCAATGCTCTCCTTTGACGACAACTTTGGTATGGGGGGCAGTTATAGGACCGATGGGGCTTTTGCCGGTCTGGTAAATTTTAGCATCAAAAAGAGATTGTTAATTGGGTATGCCTATGAGGTAAGTACCAGGAGCGAATTGGCCAGTGCCAAGAATACCAATGAGTTTTTATTGAGATTCTTGTTTTAGTTTATAAAGGATATAAAATTAAAAAGGGTTATTGCGGAAGCAATGGCCTTTTTTTTTGATAGCTTCACGGAAACGGGTTAGTCCTATCCGAAGACTATTTTTTAATTGTTCTTGCCATACCTAGCCTATTCGGATTAACATGCCTATACAATCCTTAAGACCAACATTTTAGGCAGCAAGGGTTTGCAACATTAAAAATCAAACTGCTCAATAAGAGCTGTACACAACATTTTCAGTCACTTATACATCATTGGTGCCTTAATAAAACCTTATTTAGGTGTGGAATACTAATTTTGATTGTAATACGTTATCAAGGAACAAGGTATAAGCCTATTTCCAGTTAGGGATAATGTTGTTTTAAACAGCGTTTATAGTATTAATTCCATTGAGAATGAAAAAAAGTCAAATTATAGTTTTTTTAATTGCCGTCTTCTGTTTTTCTACGACCATTGCACAAACTGAGGTTAAGGTTACCAGTCTTGGCGACGATAGTAGCACAGGTACTTTGCGTTGGGCTATAAATTTAGCCAATAAGGATTCTGATGTCAAGGAAATCAAATTTCAACCTGGATTGAGGGGCACGCTTGTACTATCTTCGGATCTTCCACAAATCAATAGCGATTTAATTATTGTTGGACCGGGGTCAGAGGATGTTGTAATTTCAGGTAATGGCCAGTTCCTAATGTTCACGGTTAATCAAGGGTTTAGTTTGGATATCTCTGGATTTACCTTAACCGATTCTGCGGATAGTTATAATAATGGGACTATTTTTGCGGCTTCGGGATCCACCATAACTGCCTCTGAAATAGTGGTTACAGGAGTTGCCAATCAAACAGCGTTTTGGTCTAAAGGAGACCATTCAACCATTGCAATCTCCAATTCCGTTTTTAAAAATAATTCTGCCACCCTATTTAGGAGCTATTGGGGGTCTACTCCCAGTTTTACTTCAGATAATGAGAACGACTATACCAATAAAATAATCATAACGGAATCTAAATTTAGTTACAACAGGGGCTTAATTTTTTCAACGGAGCATTTTGTGAAAATTGATAAGTGTACCTTTAATGGGAATTATGATCAAATAGCCAGTTTTAAGGGGGTAAACCGTTACCAAGTCTTAAACTCTACCTTTGTTAACAATACTGGTCATCTGCTGTTTACCTTTTCAAGTAAGATTGGTGATACACCATCATGGGGCATGGATACCCTAGGGGCCAATAATACTCTTTTTGACGGGAACTTGTTTCAAGGGAATACAGGAACAATTCTTAATACCGGTGGGGGTTTTAAGCATGATTCCAAAACTACTATTACGAATAATACTTTTGTGAATAACGGAAATAAGTGGTACGGTAATCCCATTGTAGAATCTGGAAACCAACAAAACAATTTTATTACCCCGGTTAGGCCATCAGAAAATGATGGCACGGTCTTTCTTTCGCTGAACAAATCATTGCTTATAGAAGCAGGAGAAGAACTACACTAAAGGTTAATGTTTCCAAATATTGGAATTGATATAAAGAGAAAGATTATTGAAGAATAAAAAGAGGCCCGATGAGGGCCTCTTTTTCATTATTTTAATAAAGTGATTATTACTCCTGCATGGTGTGATATACGTTCTGTACATCATCATCCTCTTCTATTTTTTCCAAGAGTTTTTCCACATCGGCCGCTTCTTCCTCGCTTAGTGCTTTAGTGACCTGCGGAATACGTTCAAAACCGGAAGATAAAATTTCGATCTCCCTGTTTTCCAATTCTTTTTGAATGGCCCCAAAACTTTCAAAGGGAGCATATATCAATATACCATCTTCATCTGCAAAAACCTCTTCGGCCCCAAAATCGATCATTTCCAATTCCAATTCCTCTGGGTCTATGCCTTCGGCAGGAATCCTAAAGTTACAGGTATGGTCGAACATAAACTCAACAGAACCCGAAGTTCCCAAGCTCCCGTTGCATTTGTTGAAATAACTTCTAACATTGGCCACGGTCCTTGTGTTATTGTCCGTAGCTGTTTCTACTAAAATGGCAATTCCATGAGGCGCGTAACCTTCAAAAAGCACTTCCTTAAAGTCGCCCAAACTTTTGTCAGATGCCCGTTTAATGGCCCTTTCCACATTGTCCTTGGGCATGTTTACTGCCTTGGCATTTTGGATAACGGCCCTTAATCGCGCATTGGAGCTAGGGTCTGGCCCTCCCTCTTTTACTGCCATAACAATGTCTTTGCCTATTCTGGTAAAGGCCTTTGACATCGCGGACCACCTTTTCATTTTACGTGCTTTTCTAAACTCAAAAGCTCTTCCCATTTCTTAGTTTTATTAGAATAATATGGAACAAATGTAACAATTTTTACTACTGACGCAAGTGTAAAGGCTAGTTGCTTACGATAATTTCCTCAATACTGTGTGCCAACTTAAAATCCCTTTCCGTAACGCCCTCCGCATCATGGGTAGATAGTCTAATATTAAGGGAATTATAGACATTGCTCCAATCTGGGTGATGATTTTGTGATTCACATTCAAAGGCGATTCTGGTCATTACGGAGAAAGCATCCTTGAAATTTTTAAATTCAAAAGAGGTTTCAATGGCACCATCCACATAATCCCAACCGTCCAATTCCTCCAATCGTTTTTCTATTTCTGATTCAGATAATTTTTTCATGTCGCTATTTTTTATAAAGTTAATTAAAACAGTACAATTCCGCGGGGCTTATTCACTAAAGATATGATGGTCTATTATCTCCTGATAGTTAAATAATAGATTCTTTGGAAGCTGATTCGATTTTGGAAGCACCGCCAAATAACGGTCTTCATTGGTTGTAAAAACACGTTTATAAATAGGCTGGTAGTTGCCCAAGCGGCTTACAATTTCCTTTATAAAATCTTCATGGTGTATTAGGTCTACACTTCCCAAATGAAAGGTGCCAGACTTATTGTGGTTTATAAGGTAATGTATTTGTTGTGTTAGTTTATCATCGTTAGTGACGTTGATGATCAAATTGGGGAATACTTCAATAGGTTCCTTATTGGTCAGGGCATTCTTTATTTCTTTAATTCTTGGTGAATTTATGCCAAAAACCATGGGTACTCTAAGAATGGCCATTTTAGAAACAGGTATCCTCAGCAGCATATTTTCTATTTTGATTTTCAGTCGGCCATAGATGCTTTCGGACAAGGTCTTGTCATTTTCATAGGAAGGGTATTTGCTATAGGCATCAAAGACGTTGGCAGAGGATATAAAATACAATTTGCAATCTCTGTTTTGGATGTATTCCACCATATGTTGATGGGCCATTACCTGTGCTTGGAAATTCCCCCTTAAGGCCGAAATTATTAAGTCGGGTTTTACTTTGTTCAAAATATCATGAACATCATCCTCTTCAAGGTCATACCGGAAGAACTGTTGATTGTTCTCAAAGCTCTTTCTTGAAGAGTAATAAGTGCCATAGGTATCAAAATAGGAATTTAATTCCTTGTAAATGGCATAGCCTATAAAACCGCTTGCTCCTAAAATGAGTATTTTGTTCATTCTATCACCTCCTTGTGCAAAACTCAATCGCTACATCTGTTAGGCCTTATAAAAAGGTAGTTTAACTATGGTAGCAGGAACTGCATTTTTCCTAATTTGAATATAGATTTTATCGCCAATTTGGGATATGGCCGTAGGTACATAGCCTAAACCAATTCCCTTTCCCATGGAAGGCGACATGGTGCCCGAGGTTACAACCCCTATTTTATTTCCTGTTGCATCAACAATATCATAATCGTGCCTTGGAATCCCCTTCTCATCCAACTCAAAAGCTACCAGTTTTTTGGTAACCCCTTCTTCCTTTTGTTTGGCTAGGAATTCGCTATTTACGAAATCCTTGTTAAACTTGGTAATCCACAAAAGGCCTGCCTCCAGTGGCGAGGTATTATCATTAATGTCATTACCGTACAAACAGTAGCCCATTTCCAAGCGCAAGGTATCCCTGGCGGCAAGTCCAATAGGTTTTATGTTATATGAGGTACCGGCTTCAAAAACCTTGTCCCAAATCTGTTGTACTTCTTCATTCTTGCAATATATTTCAAAACCTCCAGAACCTGTATAACCGGTGGCTGATATAATTACGTGCTCTACGCCCCCAAAATCCGCTACCTCAAAGGAATAGAACTTTATAGCACTTAAGTCAATTGAGGTCAACGATTGCATGGCTTCCACGGCTTTGGGACCCTGAATGGCAAGAAGGGAATATCCATCGGATATATTGCGCAAATCTGCACCAAATTCTTTGTTGTATTTACTAATGTGTTCCCAATCCTTATCAATATTTGACGCATTTACTACCAATAAATATTGCTCTTCTTTAATTTTATAGACTATAAGATCATCCACAATACCACCAGTTTCGTTAGGCAAACAACTGTATTGCGCCTTACCTATGGTTAATTTGGAAGCATCATTGGAAGTTACTTTTTGTATGAGGTCCAATGCCTTAGGTCCTCCTACCAAGAACTCGCCCATATGGGATACATCAAAGACGCCCACTCCTTTGCGGACCGTTTCATGTTCTATATTAACTCCTTCATAGGAAACAGGCATATTATAACCTGCAAAAGGTACCATTTTGGCACCTAATGCCTCATGGGTTTTTGTCAATGCGGTGTTTTTCATTTGAATAATTTGAGGCGTAAAAATATCGAAAATTAATCGAAGGGAGAATCTATATACTTTTTGTTTTGCACAAATTAATGTTAATTTGGATTCCTGCTTTGATAATTTGACGAGGAGGTAGGTATTTTGTTTAAACTGAGCAGTGATTATTATTTGTCCCTTATGCGGTTGGCCGGTTTGCTTTTCGAAATTTCCGACCAATTCTTAATCAATGTGGTATTATAATTGATTATTTTTAAACATTAAATTAATGATGACTATGAGGAATTTGATAATGATTTCTTTATTTCTTTTTTTAACGTCTTGGTTGCAGGCCCAGGAAACTCCCAACGATTTTTTAAGTGCGGATTTTCATAAGGGAAGGCGTCAGGAAGTGCGTAAGGCCATGCCTCCAAATAGTGTAGCTGTATTTTTTGCCGCAGCTGTTAGGAATAGGGCAAACGACGTAGATTATATATATCATCAAGATCCGGATTTTTATTATTTAACTGGATATAAGGAGCCTAATTCCATTTTGCTCATATTTTCCGAAAGGCAAAAGGATAAGGATGGGAACAGTTATGATGAGGTGCTCTATGCCCAGAAAAGGGATGAAAAGGCCGAACAATGGAATGGAAAACGGTTAGGAGTAGAAGGGGTTAAAGGGCAATTGGGTTTTGAACGCGCCTTTAATGCGGAAGAATTTTTAAACGCCGATATTAATTTTTCCAAGTTTGAAAATGTGCTGTTTTTCGATTTCAATAATGATTTTAGGGATACCAATGACCCCGCTGATATATTTGATTTGATAAGCTCATTTAAAGAAAAATCCAATTATCCGTCAGATTACGATGCCACTAAACAACAGCTCTATGGCATGATCAAGTCAACGGAATTGGAAAATAGTGCCAATGTGGCCCAAACCTTGGGGCGGTATTTAAATTATAATCAGGAATTAAAATCGGATAAATTATTGGTCGATTTTGTTGAGGCCACAGATGATAGGTCCCGGATCGAAATTAAGGAAAAGGTGGCCCTGCAATTGAAATCCAATAACCTTAACAGCGCCATGCTGGAGGAAATAATGAATACCTTAAGGGAAATTAAGACCAAAGAAGAGTTGGTGCTTCTAAAGAGGGCCGTAGAGATTTCGGCAGTAGGGCAAATTGAGGTTATGAAGGCCATGCACCCCAATATGTCCGAAATGGAAATTCAAGGGGTACATGAGTTTGTTTATAAGAAGTACGGTGCCGAATATGAGGGCTATCCTTCAATTGTGGGTGGCGGCAATAATGGTTGTATTCTGCATTATATAGAGAATAATAAACCCAAGGTGGGGAACGACATGGTATTGATGGATTTAGGAGCTGAATATCACGGTTATACTGCCGATGTAACCCGGACCATTCCGGCAAATGGAAAATTTTCAAAGGAACAAAAGCAAATTTATGATATTGTTTACAATGCACAAGAGGCGGGAATAAAGGCTAGTGTATTAGGGGCTTCTTTTCAGGCTCCTGGGCAGGCTGCAAGTAAGGTTGTTGCCAAGGGGTTGATGAAGCTGGGAATAATTGGAAGCCCTGAGGAGGCCAGAAAATACTTTCCGCACGGCACATCCCATTATTTAGGGCTCGATGTTCATGATAAGGGAACCTATCAGCCCTTTAAGGAAAATACGGTGATTACGGTTGAACCAGGAATTTACATACCGGAGGGAAGCGATTGCGATAAAAAGTGGTGGGGGATAGCCGTAAGGATCGAAGACGATATTCTTATCACTAAAAATGGTCCTGTTAATTTATCGGGAATGGCTCCTAGGACCACGGAAGCCATAGAGGCAGTAATGAAACAATCCAGTCCGCTGGATCATTTTAAATTGCCAGCACTGGATTAAATGGGTCGATAAGGGAAACTAGGATATGGCTAGGAGTGCCTTTTTCATAGCCTTTTTCAAAAATCCACCTGAAATTATTTGTTCCCTAACTTCAGCTACATTTTTTACCATCTTTTGGTAGTCCTCATTGCTTAGGTTTTTTAATTTGCCATCCAACTCCTCCAAGGAGGATATACAAATACCCAATTGGCGTTCTTTAATTACGGCGGCAACGGCGGCCTTGTCCCATATAATTATGGGAAGGCCACAAAGCAAATATAGAGATGTCTTATGGGGATTGTTATACAAAAGATACTGTCCAAAATGTCCGGCACATTCCTCTATGGAATTCCCGTTCCACACCAGGCCGAAGGAACCTCTTATGTGTTTTGCAACTTCATCCGGAGAGAACATGCCCTCAAAACTTATGATGGTATTGGCCGGGTCCACATCGCCTTTGATAAAACCGCTACCGTATAGCTTCAAATGAAAGCTATTATTTTTTAAGGCATCCAATTTATAGATAAAGGCACTTTTTGCCATTCCCAAACCACCTGCGAAAACTACATCGAATAAGCCATTTTTAGAAAGTTCTGGAGCAGTATAGCTGCTATTGTTATCCAAATAATCGAACATGTACAAGGGTATTAATTTGGCAGTGGACCCTTGTTGCTCGAACCATTTTTTCATGTTGTCGTTATGTACAATGATTACATCTGCACATGAGAATTTTTTCATTTCCCGGGCAATATCCTTGTTTTTTCCCATGAGGTATTTGACATCATGGATTATCAACACTATTTTACATTTTTTTATTCCGGCTATGGTAGTGATGTATTTGTAATATTTGCTTAGCGGGTATTGTATGGCCAAAGTGGAATTTTTTGGCAAAAGAATAACACCCTTGGTTATTCCAAAAAAACTTACTATCGCACCTATGGCAGAACTGGCAAAAGTAGTTTGTTTAAAGCCCAAATTTTGGAAATCTATGGTGTCCAAGATCCGCTCACAATCTGTTTTTGGCTTGGAGGCCGCACTGTTGGTAGCTTTATAATTTCGTGAGATATAATATAAATTGGCCATTTTGGGTCGGTTCTTTAAGCTCTACAAATATAACCATGTTATGGCAAAGCGGATTTTTTTTTTAAATTCAATTCATAAACGTTATAATATACATTAGTTTTACTTTTTTTATTAATTAAAATAAGCTCTAATAAACATAAAATGAAATACGATTACCTGATTGTTGGAGCTGGACTTTTTGGTGCCGTGTTTGCGCATGAGGCTAAAAAGAAGGGGAAAAAGTGTTTGGTAATCGATAAGCGGTCACATCTTGGGGGCAATGTTTATTGCGAAGAAGTTGATGGCATAAATGTTCATAAGTACGGGGCGCATATTTTTCATACCAATGACAAAGCAATTTGGGATTATGTAAATAGTTTTGTAGAGTTTAATAGATATACCAATTCACCTGTGGCCAATTATAAGGGCGAATTTTATAATTTGCCCTTCAATATGAACACCTTTTATCAGTTGTGGAAGGTAAAGACTCCCGAGGAAGCCAAGTCGGTCATAGCAGAACAAGTTAGGGAAGTAGGTGTTAAAAATCCAAAGAATTTGGAAGAACAGGCTCTTTCGCTGGTTGGTAGGGATATCTACGAAAAGTTGATCAAAGGGTATACGGAAAAACAATGGGGGCGGAAGGCTACCGAACTACCTGCATTTATCATAAAAAGGTTGCCTTTGCGATTTACGTTCGACAATAATTATTTCAATGATAAATACCAAGGAATTCCCATAGGGGGTTACAATAAGTTGATCAATGGTTTGTTGGATGGAATTGAAACACGTTTAGAGGTCGACTTTTTTAAAGATAAATCGGAATTGATGGCAATGGCCGATCAGCTAGTGTTCACGGGCAAGATTGATGAGTTTTATGATTACAGATATGGCAAGCTGGAATATAGGAGTCTGGATTTTAAGCATGAAACCCTGGATATGGAAAATTACCAGGGTAATGCAGTCGTAAACTATACAGCTTCAGAAATTCCATATACCCGTATCCTAGAGCATAAGCATTTTGAATTTGGAACGCAGAAAAAGACCGTTGTAACCAAAGAATATCCCACGGAATGGTCTGGTAATAAGGAGCCTTATTATCCTATCAATGATCTAAGGAACAATGAAATTTACTCCAAGTACAAGACCTTGTCCGAAAAGGACGAAATTATTTTTGGGGGAAGGCTGGCCGAGTACAAGTACTACGATATGCACCAAGTAATAGCCTCGGCATTGGCCAAGTGCAAAAAAATCTTTAGCTGAGATAAAGCTATTTATTTACCCAATAGGTATCCTTTTAGCTCGTCATATTGGGAGATTTTAATAGACTTTTTCTTTTTACCCATAATTTTTACAATACTTTCCGGTAGATCAATATTTTCACGAATTGTATCCTCCACTACATCCAGGAACTTCACTGGGTGTGCAGTTTCTAGAAAAATGCCGTAGGTATCCGGATGGGCTTGTTGATATTTCTTTAATCCCAAATAGCCAACAGCACCGTGGGGGTCCGCCACATATGTAAAGTCGTTGTATAATTTTAGCATGGCTTCTCTGGTCTCATTATCTGTAAAGGAATAAGAAGATATGTTTTTGGACAGCTCTTCAAAATTATCTTTGTACAAATGTCTTATCCTGATAAAATTACTGGGATCACCTACATCCATGGCGTTGGAAATAGTGGCAATGGAGGCTTTTGGTTCATATGCCCCTGTATTCATATAACGAGGAACAACGTCATTTACATTCGTTGAGGCAATAAAATGTTTGCAGGGCATTCCCAGTCTTTGAGCCATAATACCTGCACAGATGTTTCCAAAATTTCCACTAGGGACGGAAAATATGATATCCTTGCCCTTAGACTTCATCTCTTTGTATGCGAACAGGAAATAAAACATTTGGGGAAGCCATCTGGCCACATTGATACTATTGGCGGAGGTCAATTGCATGTTTTGGATCAACTTTTCGTCCAAGAAAGCTGTTTTTACCATATTTTGACAGTCGTCGAAAGTACCTTCAACTTCCAGGGCAGTAATGTTTTTGCCCAATGTGGTCAATTGTTTCTCTTGAATATCGCTGACTTTTCCGCTAGGATATAGAATAACAACCTTAACCCCGTCCACTCCAAGAAATCCGTTCGCCACTGCGCCTCCCGTATCTCCGGAAGTGGCTACCAATACCGTTACATCTTTGGTGTTTTCGGTTGAAAAATAGCCAAGGCATCTTGCCATAAATCTCGCGCCTACATCTTTAAAAGCCAGTGTAGGACCATGAAAAAGTTCCAGTGCGGCCACCTTGTCCTCAATTTCCACAAGCGGAAAATCAAAATCCAAAACGTCGGCAAGAATTTCTTTTAGCGCCTCTTCTGGAATATCCTTGCCTACAAATTGTTGTATGGCCAAGAAGGCAATTTCATGATTGGAGTAATCTTCTATCTTTTTAAAAAAATCTTTTGGCAGAGCCTCGATTGTTTCTGGAAAATATAACCCACGATCAGGGGCAATTCCTTTTATAACGGCATCTTTGAAGGATGCTTTGGGTGCTTGTTGGTTTAGGCTATAAAAGTTCATATTTTTTAGTGTTAGAGTGAGTTGTAGTTTTTTAGTTCCGCTTAAATGCACGGAAGAACATAGTACATTAGCTTTCCAATATTTTAATGCCTTGCGTGTTTATTCTTGAAACATGTACGTCATAATCGACCCCTATTTTTTCGTATACATTTCTCATGGCTTCGGCCACTTTAAGGGCATTTTCCTTACCCTTGCTTAGTGCAAAGATAGATGGACCTGAACCAGAGATTCCACAGCCAAGGGCTCCAGCTCCAATGGCATCTTCCTTTACCTTGTCGAATCCAGGTATAAGAATGGATCTAATGGGTTCTATGATATGGTCTACCAAAGACCTGCCTATTAGGTTATAGTCATTGGTAAATAGCCCTGCAATCAGGCCACCTACATTTCCCCATTGCTTAATGCCATCTTCTAGGGAAATGGATGTTTTAAGGATTCGTCTGGAGTCTGAAGTCCTTACTTCTATTTGTGGGTGTATTACCGTTGCGTATAATTCTGGAGGGGTCGGAATTTTTACAATGTCCAAAGGTTGGTAACTGCGCACCAGGGTAAAGCCTCCGAACAGGGCAGGGGCAACATTGTCCGCATGGGCAACCCCACTGGCCAATCGCTCTCCTTCCATAGCAAATTTTACCAACTCCAGATTGCTAAAGGGGCTACCCAATAGTTGATTCATGGCCCATACCGCTCCTGCAGAACTGGCGGCACTACTGCCTATACCGCTGCCCGCTTTTATTTTCTTGTAAATCTCGATTTCAAAACCACCAACATGATTACTTTCCGCCAATAAGGCCAAACCAGCAACCCCGGCAACATTTTGAAGGGTTTCGGTGGGTAGGTCCTGCCCTGTAAGCTTGGTGATCTTTATTCCTTTTTCATTGGTTTTCCTTACCACCATCTCATCACCTACGGAGTCCAATGCAAGCCCCAGAACATCAAAGCCACAGGAAACATTGGCTATGGTAGCTGGACAGAAAATTCTAATTTCGTTAGTTTTCATTTTTAATCAAATAAATTTCACACTCTCGGGCCACTTTTAAAAATTACCGATACGTATAATATCTGCGAAGATTCCAGAGGCCGTAACATCAGCTCCGGCCCCGGCGCCTTTAATAATCATAGGTTGGTTAGGATAGCGTTCGGTATAGAACAAAACGATATTATCACTTCCTTCCAAATTATAGAAATCATGTCCTTTGGGTATCCTTTGGAGACCCACACTGGCTTGTCCGTTTTCGAATTGCGCCACATACTTCAATTTGCTGTCTTCCTCAACCGCTTTCTTGTACATCTCTTGAAACGAATCTTCATACTTGGTCAACGATTTGAAGAAATCCTCATTGTTGGTTGTCTCCAAACTTTCCTGTGGTAGAAAGGAATTGTTTTGGATGTCCTCTATGTTCAATACGTTTCCACTTTCCCTGGCCAGTATCAATATTTTTCGCATTACATCCACCCCGCTTAAATCTATTTTGGGGTCTGGCTCCGTATAGCCTTCCGCTTGAGCTTGCTTAACTATATCGTGAAAGGTGGTGCTATTGTTAAAATTGTTGAATACAAAATTTAAACTACCAGAAAGAACCGCTTGAATTTTTAATATTTTGTCGCCTGAAGCTACTAGATGCTTTAAGGTGTCGATAATGGGCAGGCCTGCACCTACGTTTGTTTCGAAAAGAAAGGGTGCATTGTACTGTCTTGCTAGATCTTTTAACTCCTGATAATTCTCATAGGCCGATGAACAGGCTATTTTATTACAGGTAACAACGGATATACTATTCCTTAAATATGAATTATAGGTTTCCGATACCTTCTGACTGGCTGTATTGTCTACAAAAATGCTATTTCTGTAATTGAGTTTTTTTACCTTCTCGAAGAAAAGTTCTAGGTTGGTTTTTTCTCCCTTGCTCAGAAGTTCTTCCCAGTTTTTAAGGGCAATGCCATCTTCGTCGAATATCATAGTCCTGGAATTGGACATTCCGATAACCCTGATATTAAGTTTTAGTTTCTCTTTTAAATACTTTTTTTGTGATTGTATTTGGTTCAGGAACTTGGCCCCTACATTACCAACTCCCATGACAAACAGATTCAGCTGTTTTATATTTTCCTCAAAAAATTCCTCATGTAATGTATTGAGTGCTTTTTTTACATCCTCTTTAAGGATAACGGCAGATATGTTACGCTCTGAAGCTCCTTGGGCTATGGCACGGATATTAACATTGTTCTTACCTAAGGTACTGAACATTTTTCCGCTAAGCCCTTGATGACTTTTCATGTTATCTCCGACCAAGGCAATGATGGCCAAATCCTTCTCTGCAACTACCGGTTTTATTTTTCCAAGGGAAATTTCAATATCAAATGCATCATTGATAACTTGAACTGCATGGTCTGCATCCTGATTGTCTATTCCTATGCAGATAGAATGTTCGGACGATGCCTGGGTAATCATTACAACACTGATGCCTGCAGTTGAAAGTACTTCGAAAAAGCGCTTGGAGATACCTGTGATTCCTACCATGCCCGGGCCTTCAAGGGACACTAGGGCAATATTTTCCACATGGCTTATTCCCCTTACAGTTTTGCCTTGTCCATTTTTATTCTTGGTAATCAAAGTGCCTGCTGCCTTTGGATCAAAGGTGTTCTTGATGATTATAGAAATTCCTTTTGTCAATACCGGTTGTATCGTAGGCGGATAAAGAACCTTCGCCCCAAAATGCGATAGTTCCATAGCTTCTTCATAAGAAATATGAGGAATGGCCATGGCCTGTTTTACTATTTTAGGGTTGGCAGTATACATGCCGCTTACGTCTGTCCATATTTCCAGAACTTCCGCATTTATGGCATTTGCAACAATGGCAGCAGTATAGTCCGATCCTCCTCGGCCCAAGGTGGTGGAATCTCCGTTTACGGCCGAAGCAATAAAACCTCCCATAAGAATTACGGAAGTATTGCAGTTGTTGACGTAGTCGGTAATATTTTTGTTCGTCAGATCAAAGTTAACGGCCGCTTTACCAAAATTGGAGTTTGTTTTTATAAGCTGTCTGCTATCGGCATGCGCGGTATCTATTCCTTCAACAATGAAATATTCGCTTATTATATAGGAAGACAGCAACTCTCCATAACTAACAATTTTGTCCGATAGTTTGGGTGTAATCTCCCCAATTAAATACGCCCCTTCCAAAAGTGTTTCCAGGGTATTAAGCTCACTCTTCACTTTACTTAGTACCTTACTTTGGGAATGAATAGGGATCAGTTCCTTTATAGTCAAAAGGTGTCTGTCCTCTATTTCCTTAAGAAAGGTTTTGTAGGTTTGTTCCTGTGCGGAAGCTAGAGCTGCGGTCTTTAAAAGAAGATCTGTTATTCCTCCAAGAGCAGAAACCACTACAATGGTTTTGTTGGACCCAAGGTCTGCGATAATATTTTTTACTAAACTTATATTATTGGCGTTGGCCACTGAAGTGCCACCGAATTTTAGAACTTTCATGGTTCAAAGGTATTAAGTAAGAAAAATTTAATTTTGATAAAATTGTGTAACAGACGTATATGTAGTAGCTTACCCCAAAGGGGTGGTGGTGCTGATAACGGTAATGGCAATGCAACCATCTATAAATGGCGTATTAAGTAGTTTGTTGTCCGTATGGTTAAATGTCATCGCAAGAATAAAGAATCAAATGTAGTATTTTTGAGTACCCAATCAAATGTTTTGACGGATTTTTACTAAATCATCAATTTTTACTAAATAATCTTATTGAATGAAGATTTTTAATGCTAAACAGATATACGAAGCTGATAAATTCACAATAGATAAGCAGCAGATTACCAGTGAACAGCTTATGGAACGGGCTGCAATTCAGATTTTTAATTGGATGCATTCTAGAATGCAGGGTGCTCAGGCAAAAATTCATTTGTTCTGCGGTATAGGCAACAATGGTGGGGATGGGCTGGTACTTGCCAGACATTTGCAGGATCATGATTATAATATAGAGGTATTTGTTGTTAACTATAGCGAGCACAGGTCTAAGGATTTTTTAATAAATCTAGATCGTTTAAAGGAGAAGGGCGTTTGGCCCAATTTTCTAAATGAACAATCGGATTTCCCCGCGATAGGAAAAGATGATATAGTGGTGGATGCTATTTTCGGTATTGGATTGAACAGGGTTCCCGATGAATGGGTGATTAGGCTAATGCATCACCTTAACAACTCAAAAGCTTTTATTCTCTCAATAGATATGCCTTCCGGACTTTTTATGGAGGCTGGCCTCCCCAATACTGAAGGGGTTATAAAAGCAAATTACGTGCTTACTTTTCAAGTGCCGAAACTTGTTTTTTTTCTTCCGGAAACCGGTAAATATATTGATCATTGGGAGATTCTGGATATTGGCTTGGACAAAGAGTTTTTGTTTACGTTGAAATCGCAATTTGAGCTGATCGGTAAGAACGAAGTACTGTCCATGTACGTACCCCGCGAGAAATATTCCCATAAGGGCAGCTATGGTCATTCCCTGATAATTGGTGGAAGTTACGGAAAGATCGGGGCCGTTGTTTTAGCGGCAAAAGGAAGTATGTTGGCTGGAAGCGGATTGGTTACGGCCTTTGTCCCAAGGTGCGGCTATTTACCCTTGCAAACGGCATTGCCTGAAGCCATGGTAATTACGGATAATGAAGAATTGGAAATTTCCGAAATTAATTTCAGCATGCTGCCCAGCGTGATTGGAATTGGTGTTGGAATTGGAACAACGGCGACTACAATTAAAGCTTTCTCTGAATTTCTTAAAAGGAATAGACTGCCATTGGTTATAGATGCCGACGGATTGAACATTCTTTCCACAAATCAGGACTTGTTTAAAGAAATGCCTCCACAAACAGTTTTAACTCCGCACCCAAAGGAGTTGGAGCGTTTAATTGGGAAATGGGCCGATGACTTTGACAAGTTGAAAAAAGCAAAGGAGTTCTCTGAAAAGTACGACTGTATTTTGGTTATAAAAGGTGCAAACACCATTACTGTTTATAAGGATATGGGCTATGTTAATACCACCGGAAATCCAGGTATGGCAACTGGTGGAAGCGGGGATGTGTTGACAGGGGTAATAACGGGCTTGATCGCCCAAGGGTATTCTGCATTAAATGCTTCTATTTTTGGGGTCTACATCCATGGAAAAGCCGCTGATATTGCGGTTGAGAAATGCGGATTTCAGGCCTTGATAGCCAGTGGTATATTAGATAATATTGGCAAGGCTTATTTGGATCTTTTTCAAGTTTCGGAACCTGATGTTGCCACAGGTGAAAGTGAGTTGTAGAAGGTATGTCATTACCAATTATGATAAGGACATACCTTCACTCTGCTATTCTGTATTGGATGTTCTTACACGTCTTTTTACCCACATCAGGGCATTGTCCTGATCAATGAAGAATTTCATGGGTTTCTTGTAAAATAGTTTCTCAATATTAAAATTGTGCATGTCTATTTCTTTTATTGAAACTACTGCAAAAGCCTTAATATTCTCTATTTCCCTAATTTGATTGTATACCATTGGATCAATGGCATAAGAGTTCTTCCTTAAACTTATGTAACCGAAGTTTTTATTTCTAAAATGAATTTCCATAATGCCAATTATTTGAAATACTCTTTCTTTGGTTATGGTGCTTCCTTCGTCAAAAATAGAAACCATGTAATCGTCAAATACCTGTACTTTTCCAATGTCCAGTTGATATTCTCGTACGATTATAGTCTTCTTGGGTCGTCCGACTTTCATTCTCCGTATTTTATATAGTGTGTCCGCAGCGAATGTAGAATTAAGTATAACTATTATAAAAATTATTAGATTAAAGACACTTTAATCGTTTATGTGGAAAGGAAATGGGCTTACTGTGTTTGATTTCTTACAAACCTCTGGGAATAAATAAAAAAGGAGTAGCGTTTTGCTACTCCTTTTTTGTGTGTATTATAGATGTCCAATTTAGGTTTTGGACGACTTTTCTGCTTTTTTGATCTTAATAGTTAGCTCTTCCTTGGTTTCATCTAGATCCATATGAATAGTATCGCCTTCCTCTAATTTGGAATTTACGATTTCTTCGGCCAGTGCATCTTCAATGTATTTTTGAATAGCTCTCTTTAGTGGCCTGGCGCCGTATTGTTTGTCGAAGCCTTTTTCAGCAATATAATCCTTGGCCTTATCGGTTAGCTGCAAATCATACCCAATATCCTTGATCCTAAGGAATAGTTTGTTCAGCTCAATATCGATTATCCTATGGATATCTTCGCGTTCCAAGGCATTAAAGACAACAACGTCGTCTATTCTGTTTAAGAATTCTGGAGCAAAGGCCTTCTTTAAAGCGTTTTCTATAACACTTTTTTGATGGGTGTCTGCTTGGGCCTTTTTTGCGGAAGTCCCAAAACCAACCCCTTGGCCAAAATCCTTAATCTGTCTAGCTCCAATGTTGGAAGTCATTATAATAATCGTATTTCTAAAATCGATCTTTCTACCAAGACTATCCGTTAAATATCCATCATCCAGTACTTGTAGAAGCATATTGAATACATCTGGGTGTGCTTTTTCAATTTCGTCCAACAGAATAACGGAATAGGGCTTACGGCGCACCTTTTCGGTCAACTGTCCGCCTTCTTCGTATCCGACATATCCTGGAGGTGCACCTACAAGTCGTGATATGGCAAATTTCTCCATATATTCACTCATGTCCACTCTGATCAAGGCATCTTCGGAATCAAATAATTCCTTGGCCAGTATTTTGGCAAGTTGTGTTTTACCTACCCCTGTTTGCCCCAAAAAGATGAAGGAGCCAATAGGTTTGTTCGGATCTTTTAGACCGGCCCTGTTACGTTGAATCGCTTTGGCAACTTTGGCCACTGCTTCGTCCTGACCAATTACATTGCTCTTGATAAGTTTTGGCAATTCGGCCAGTTTATTGCTTTCTGTTTGTGCAATCCTGTTTACGGGAATACCACTCATCATGGAAACTACGTCCGCAACATTGTCTTCGGTAACAGTTTCTTTGTGGAGCTTACTGTCTTCCTCCCATCGTTCTTGGGCAATGGCCAAATCTTTTTCTATTCTTTTTTCATCGTCCCTTAGTTTGGCGGCCTCCTCGTATTTCTGTTTTTTTACGACCGTATTTTTTAGTTCACGAACGTCTTCCAACTGTTTTTCCAGTTCCAAAATTTGTTTGGGAACATCCATGTTAACAATGTGCACGCGCGAACCTGCCTCGTCCAAGGCATCAATGGCCTTGTCCGGTAAATACCTGTCCGTCATATACCTATTGGTAAGTTTTACACAGGCAATTATGGCCTCATCGGTGTAAATTACGTTATGGTGATCCTCGTATTTTCCTTTGATATTTTTTAAGATCTCAATGGTCTCGGTTACAGTAGTGGGCTCAACGATTACCTTTTGAAATCGTCTTTCCAGGGCACCATCTTTTTCTATGTATTGTCTGTACTCGTCCAATGTAGTGGCTCCTATACATTGAATTTCACCTCTGGCGAGTGCAGGTTTGAACATATTTGATGCATCCAAACTGCCTGTGGCGCCACCGGCCCCAACTATAGTATGGATTTCATCTATGAACAGTATAACATCGTCGTTTTTTTCCAGTTCGTTCATAACCGCCTTCATTCGCTCTTCAAACTGGCCACGGTATTTGGTGCCGGCTACCAAAGAAGCCAAATCCAAGGTTACTACCCTTTTGTTGTAAAGGATTCTGGATACTTTCTTGTTGATTATCCTTAGGGCAAGTCCTTCGGCAATGGCACTTTTACCAACGCCGGGTTCACCTATTAACAGAGGATTGTTCTTTTTTCTTCTGCTAAGAATTTGGGAAACCCTTTCAATTTCCTTTTCACGGCCCACAACAGGGTCCAATTTGTTTTCTTCTGCCATTTTGGTCAGGTCGCGACCAAAATTGTCCAATACAGGGGTCTTTGATTTTTTACTTCCTTTTTGCCCGGTACCTGAAGTGCCAAAAGTACCTTCTTTTTCCTCACTGGGCTCATCGGAATCACTAGGAAAGGATTCCGAAGTAGGAGAGTCTATATAATCGTCATCACTTGTTATCATTGATTTAAACTGGTCTTTTACTCCATCATAGTCCACTTTTAATTTATGTAATAATTTTGTCGTAGGATCGTTTTCATTACGCAAAATACACAGTAATAAATGGGCAGTATTGATAGAGGAGCTTTGAAATAATTTAGCTTCTAGAAATGTTGTTTTCAGCGCACGCTCCGCCTGTCTGGTCAGATGCAGGTTCTTTTTGTCCTTTTGTGCAGCGCCAGCATTTGGATTGGCAGGACTTAATATCTCCACTTTTCTTCTCAAGTGATCCAAGTCCACGTCCAATGCGTCTAAAATGCTTATTGCTTTTCCATTACCGTCCCGCAGTAATCCAAGCATTAAATGCTCAGTTCCAATGAAGTCGTGACCCAATCTTAAGGCCTCTTCCTTACTGTAAGCAATAACATCTTTTACTCTAGGGGAAAAATTGTCGTCCATAAAATATCCTTTCAACTTTAAAAATAGTAAATCTATATCAATCTATGGCAAATACTATACCTAATATTCGTTAAACGTGGTCGATTTGACGAAATAAGCCATTATTTGCAAAAAAATTAACAATCGAATCGATATCCGAACCTCATATTTGAAGTGTTAATAAATTCTTCACAAAAGTATGTCGTATGTACTTGTATAGTATCGATTTTACGTATATTGTCCTGCTTTTTTAACTAAAAATAAATAGAAGATTTTAAATGGCAGAAGGAGAAAAATTAATTCCGATTAACATTGAAGATGAAATGAAATCTGCCTACATTGATTATTCAATGTCGGTCATTGTGTCACGTGCCCTGCCAGATGTTAGGGATGGTTTAAAGCCAGTGCATAGAAGGGTTTTGTTCGGAATGCATGAGTTAGGTGTTAGATCTAATAGTGCCCATAAAAAATCCGCGCGTATTGTCGGGGAAGTATTAGGTAAGTATCATCCACACGGAGATACTTCTGTTTATGATTCCATGGTCCGTATGGCCCAGGAGTGGAGTTTAAGGTATATGTTGGTCGATGGCCAGGGAAACTTTGGTTCCGTAGATGGTGACAGTCCTGCAGCGATGCGTTATACGGAGGCCCGTATGCGTAAAATTGCGGATGATATGTTGGCCGATATAGATAAGGATACTGTGGATCATCAACTGAATTTTGATGATTCCTTGCAGGAGCCAACCGTACTCCCTACTAGAATACCCAATTTATTGATCAATGGTGCTTCAGGTATTGCAGTGGGTATGGCGACCAATATGCCGCCACACAACCTTTCCGAAGTAGTGGACGGGACTGTAGCTTATATAGACAATAACGATATTGAAATCGATGAGCTTATTACCCATATCAAAGCGCCGGATTTTCCAACAGGTGGTATAATTTATGGCTATGATGGGGTAAAGGAGGCTTTTCATACCGGACGTGGGCGTGTAGTAATGAGGGCGAAAGCCAATTTTGAGGAAGTTCAGGGACGGGAGAGTATTGTAGTGACGGAAATTCCTTATCAGATCAACAAGGCGGACATGATCAAGAAGACTGCCGATCTGGTCAATGAAAAAAAGATAGAAGGTATTTCTACTATTAGGGATGAATCGGATAGGAACGGTATGCGTATCGTTTATATCCTTAAAAGGGATGCCATTCCCAATATCGTTCTAAATACGTTGTACAAATATACCTCTTTGCAGTCTTCCTTTAGTGTTAATAACATTGCACTGGTAAAGGGAAGGCCGAAATTATTGAATGTTAAGGAGATGATCCACTATTTTGTGGAGCACCGTCATGAAGTGGTTGTAAGGCGTACAGAGTTTGAGCTGAAGAAGGCTGAAGACAGGGCGCATATCTTGGAGGGACTTATTATAGCCTCGGATAATATAGACGAGGTAATTGCGATCATAAGGGCTTCTTCCAATGCTGATGAGGCAAGGGAAAAGCTTATGGAGCGCTTTAAGCTTAGTGAAATTCAGGCTAAGGCCATTGTTGAAATGCGTTTACGCCAATTGACAGGTCTGGAGCAGGATAAATTAAGGACGGAATATGATGAAATAATCTTGACCATTGCGGATTTAAAGGATATCCTTGCCAAGAAAGAGCGCAGGATGCAGATAATTAAGGACGAGCTGTTGGAAGTTAAGGACAAGTATGGGGATAACCGTCGTTCCGAAATAAATTTTGCTGGTGGTGACCTAAGTATGGAGGATATGATTCCTGATGAGCAAGTGGTAATTACCATTTCCCATGCCGGTTATATTAAAAGAACACCCCTTACCGAATACAAGACCCAGAACAGGGGCGGTGTGGGCCAAAAAGCATCTTCCACCAGAAATGAAGATTTCTTGGAACATCTTTTCGTGGGTACCAACCATCAATATATGTTGTTCTTTACCCAAAAGGGTAAATGTTTCTGGATGCGGGTCTATGAAATTCCAGAGGGTACAAAAACTTCCAAAGGACGTGCTATTCAAAACTTGATCAATATTGAGAACGATGATATGGTTAAAGCCTTCATCTGTACCCAGGATTTAAAGGATGAGGAATATGTAAACAGTCATTATGTTATTATGGCGACCAAAAAGGGTATCGTTAAAAAGACATCTTTGGAGCAATACTCAAGGCCAAGACAGAATGGTATTAATGCGATAGGTATTCGTGAGGACGATGAACTTTTGGAAGCAAAACTTACCACAGGTGCAAGTCAGATATTCCTAGGGTTAAAGTCAGGTAAGGCCATTAGGTTCGAGGAGGTAAAGACGAGACCTATGGGTAGAAATGCATCCGGTGTACGCGGAATTACCCTTGCAGATGATAACGATGAGGTAATAGGCATGGTGGCCGTGCATAATTTTGAAGAGGAAATATTGGTAGTGTCCGAGAATGGATACGGAAAACGTTCCAGTATTGAAGACTATAGAATCACCAATAGAGGTGGTAAAGGGGTGAAGACCATTTCCATTACTGATAAAACTGGTGGATTGGTAGCTATTAAAAATGTTTCGGACTCCGATGATTTAATGATTATCAATAAATCGGGCATCGCTATTAGGATGAGTGTTGAGGATTTAAGGGTAATGGGAAGGGCAACACAGGGGGTTCGACTCATAAACATTAAAGGCAACGATTCCATTGCGGCTGTGGCTAAAGTGATGAAGGACGAGGATGAAATAGATGACATTACAACCTTGGAAGTAGATGCCAAAGAAGAAGATGGCACGGCTCTTGATAATGATAGTGCGGAAACCAAAGAATAACATTTAAACACTAATAAACACTAATAAGTAAATTTAATTTGAAATGAAAACAAATATTTTAATACTCTCGACTATGCTTTTTTCGGTAGTCGGAATTGCTCAAAAGGATGAGATAAAAACGGCTGATAAGGCGTTAAAGTCGGGCGATGCCATGGCTGCGAAAACAGCATTGGATGGTGCATCTTCACTAATTGCCAGTGCAGATGAAAAAATGCAGGCCCAATATTACTTTTTAAGGGGAAGCGCTTATGCCGAACTGGCTAAAAAAGGAACCGCGGGAGCTTTTGATGAAGCTATCTCTTCCTTTAAAAAAGTAAGTGAAGTAGAGGAGAAGAGTGGTAAGGCCAAGTACGGAGCCGATGCCAAGGAAAAACTTTCTGGTATGACTGCCGACCTTATCAATTCTGCCGTGGAAGATAACAACAATAAAAAGTACGAGGAAGCGGCCGGTAAACTCTATATGGGATACCAATTAAGTCCTCAGGATACTGTTTATCTTTATTATGCGGCCAGTAGCGCTGTAAATGGAGGACATTATGAGAAGGCACTTAAATATTACAACGAGTTAAAGGATTTGGGTTATGATGGAGGCGGAATGGTCTACAAAGCTACCAACGTGTCTACCGGTGAAGTCGAGGAGATGGAGAAAACTCAAAGAGAGCTAATGGTCAAATCCGGTGCCTACAAAGATCCAGTGGACGAGAAGACTCCTTCGAAAACCACGGAAATTGTTAAGAATATTGCCTTGATATATACACAATTGGGTCAAGATGACAATGCCTTGGATGCTTACAAGGATGCTAGGGCAAAAGATCCAAATGATGTGAACTTGATTCTGAACGAAGCCAACCTTTATTATAAGATGGGCGATAAGGAGAAATTTAAGGCTTTAATGGCAGAAGCTTCAGAAGTTGCTCCGGATAACCCGGATTTGTTCTACAATGTTGGTGTTATCAATATGGAACAAGGGTTAATTGAAGACGCAAGGAAAGCTTATAAAAGAGCAATAGAAATTAATCCCGGCTATGTGAATGCGCAATTGAATCTTTCTACTACCTATGTTAACGAGGGTAATGGCCTGATAGATGAAATGAATTCACTTGGAAACTCCAAAAAGGATATCGCCAGATATGACGAGTTAAAGGAGCAAAAGGATAGCTTGTTCCGTGATGGGGCTATAATTTTGGAGGATGCTCTAAAATTGAACCCTGACAATCAAAGTATTCTTTCCCAATTAAAGAATATTTATGGTGCCTTGGGAGATAATGAAAACTTCTTGCGCCTTAAAAAGCTTAGCGGAGAGTAATATCACTTTTCAACCATATTTTAAAGGGCCTATCGCAAAACGATGGCCCTTTTTTTATATGATTTTTTTGATTACCCTTAGTTTGTGGGTGTAGGTGTTTGTTTCGGTGTTGAAAATTCCCGTATGGTCTATCCGGTCTATCCTTACCTTGCCAAAGGAATGGATAACATAGTTGTTCTCCATGATAATCCCTACGTGGTCTATAGTGCCGTCGTTATTGTCGAAAAATGCCAGATCTCCCGGTTCACTTTCTTCAATAAAACTTAGAGCCTCGCCTTGGGTAGATTGCTGTTGGGCTCCTCTTAGTAAACTATAGCCGTTTGTTTTGTAGGCCATTTGGGTAAATCCCGGACCATCAATTCCAAAAGTGGTTTTTCCTCCCCATAGATAAGGTGCGTTTAAATAGAGAAGAGCTTTGTTTACGAGTTGGTCTTTATCTTGTTTGCCTACTGTGAAAGAGCCGTCGAATTTGTGATTTAAAGGGCAATTTTGTGGTATGCAGGATCCCAGTACAATAGGAAGCAGTACATTGTTCTCTGTTTCTATAAATGAAATAAGTTCGGAAGATACTTTTGTTGATTCCAGACTCTCCATTTCCTTAAATAGGTTTTCGTCAATAAGGGTAAATTGCTGATTGTTGATCCAGCCTTCAAAATTATCGAAAGCATTGCGGATTTTGCTCCATTTTTTTCTCTGATCCAATACCTTAAAATGTTCCCCGTACAAAAGTTGGGAAACCATTTCGCTGGTGTCGTCTGCAACGGAACGTATTGGGACAATACTAAGGTGGCAAATACCGTATTGCATGGGCTTGCTTTACAAGAACTTATTAATTTCTTTCTATAATTATTGCAGAAGCGCCACCGCCACCATTACATATGGCTGCTGCTCCTATTTTAGCTTTTTTTTGATCAAGTACGTTTAGTAATGTAATAATGATCCTTGCACCGGAACAACCCAGGGGGTGACCCAAAGAAACGGCTCCGCCATTCACATTTACATTTTTATCGGTAAGACCAAGTATTTTCATATTGGCCAGGCCAACCACCGAAAAGGCCTCGTTAAATTCAAAATAATCAACATCGTCCATGCCGATGCCGGCTTTAGTCAACGCTTTTGGAAGGGCTTTTGCCGGGGCTGTTGTGAACCACTTGGGTTCATGGGCCGCATCGGCATAGCTTTTTATGGTTGCCAAGGGTTTTAGCCCCAGCTCTTTCGCTTTTTCACTGCTCATTAGTACCAAAGCCGCTGCACCATCATTAATGGTTGAGGCGTTGGCTGCCGTTACTGTACCTTCCTTGGAAAATGCAGGGCGCAATCCAGGAATTTTGTCCAGTGTAACATTTTTAAATTCTTCGTCTTCGGTTACCAATATAGGTTCGCCCCTTCTTTGCGGAACTTCTACGGGTACTACTTCATTGGCAAATTTTCCACTTGCCCAGGCATCCGCGGATCTTTGGTAGGATTGAATTGCAAAATTATCTTGGTCTTCCCTGCTAAATTTATATTCAATAGCGCAGGCGTCCGCACATGTTCCCATGGCCTGCTGGTCATAAGCGTCCACAAGTCCATCTTTTTGCATGCCATCGATCATCGTGGCAGGCCCAAATTTATGGCCACTCCTTAAATGAATATAATGGGGTATTAGGCTCATGTTTTCCATACCCCCGGCAACAACAATATTGTTGTCTCCCAATGCTATGGACTGGGCCGCCATCATCACCGATTTCATTCCGGAGGCACATACTTTGTTGATTGTAGTACAAGGTACCGTATTGGGTATGCCGGCATAAATGGCGGCTTGTCTAGCCGGTGCCTGACCGGTTCCTGCCTGTACAACGTTTCCCATTAGAACTTCCTCCACCTGGGAAGGATCCAATTTTATTTTGCTTAATGCACCTTTAATGGCAATAGCGCCAAGTTCTGGTGCCGTAATGGTGGACAATGCTCCCATAAAGCTTCCTATGGGTGTTCTAACAGCGGAAACGATCACAACATCTTTCATCAAGTTCATTTTTATTATTTGCGAATTTAATAAATTAATGTGCAATGAGATGCGCAACGGTGTAATATTCCAAGTTATTTATAAATCCGAAACTGTTTTTTGGGTATTGTTAATAGGGGAAATAAAGCCACTGCCAGTTGGTTAAATTCTATAAGTTGGTTTCAAAAGTGGTGTTATTTGGGTAAAGTATCATTTTAAGTTTATATTTTTCTATTTTTGACTATATATACTTTCCGTATGCGCACTTTTTTGGACAGCCTTTATAAAAATCACTCCCTGGTTTATAAGTATTTTTTATATTTCTCGGCTGTTTTCTTTATTGTATTCTTTTTTCCACGTGGCGGAAAGTTTAAGTACGAATACCAAAAAGGCAAGCCATGGCAATACAATAATTTTTATGCTCCATTTGATTTTTCTATAAATAAGGGCGAGGAGGAAATTACTAAGGAAAAGGAAAAAATAGAAAGCAATCATATAGACTACTATTATTATGACTCCAATATTGTAGTCGAAGTGGACAGTACAATTGGCAAAGAGTTGGGTAAGGTTTTTAACTCCTCCAGTTTTAACCAGAATGAACTTGAAAGGATACAAGTGGTTGCCAATGACGTTTTGGCGGATCTATATGCGAATGGTATTCTGTCTAAAATTGAGCGGAGGAGCACTAGTAATAGTCTTTATCTGGTTAAGAATAATGAAGCCACTAAATTAAATTTTAATGATATATATAGCTTATCCGAGGTAGAGGGCGTTGTTAGGAAAAAATTGGCCCAAAGCAATTTGTCGGCTTATGAGCCTTCCTTTCAGGAAGTATTTTTCAATTTTATAAAACCCAATGTTAGTTTTGATGCCGATCTGTCCAGTAAGGAGCTGGAGTCCGAATTTTCTAAGATTTCCTATACTTTGGGGAATGTGGACGAGGGCAAACTCATTATTGCCAAAGGGGAGGTGGTGGAACAGGAGGACGTAAGGGTGTTGGATTCGTTGAAAAGTGAGTTTGAATCGGAATTATGGGCAGAAAACAATCAATATTTTATACTGTTCGGCTATACTGTATTAGTGGCAATGGTGTTGATGATGTTTTTTCTTTTTCTTAAAAAATATCGTCCGGAAATCTTTAAGGACAATACAAAAGTTACCTTTATTGTAGTCAATATTCTCATCATGGTATTTTTAACTACCATGGTGGTAAAATATGATGTAGAGTATGTGTTTGTAGTTCCATTATGCATTCTACCCTTGGTGCTCAAGACGTTTTTTGATGCCAGAATGGGGCTCTTTGTGCATGTTCTTACCGTTTTAATTTTAGGTTTTGTGGTACCCAACAGTTTTGAATATATATTTCTCCAAACTTTGGCCGGTATTGTTACCATCTTGTCTGTGTCCGAACTGTATAAAAGGGCAAATTTATTTATATCGGTAGGGCAAATAACCCTGATTTATATAATTGGTTATTTTGCTTTTCATATGATCCATGAGGGAAACCTGGAAGATATATATTGGATGTCTTTTGGGTATTTTTTCTTGAATGGAATGATTACGCTCTTCGTTCAGCCCTTAATTTATATCCATGAAAAAATATTTGGTTTGGTGTCCGATGTTTCTTTGTTGGAATTGTCCGATACCAATTCCAAATTATTAAAGGAGTTGTCCAATAAGGCTCCGGGAACCTTTCATCATTCCCTTCAGGTAGCCAATTTGGCCGAAGCTGCGGCCAATGAAATTGGGGCCAATGCCATGCTGGTGAGGGTAGGGGCACTGTACCATGATATCGGAAAAATGAACAATCCAACCTATTTTACGGAAAACCAGGTTACCAATGTAAATCCTCACGATGACCTTGAGCCCAGGGATGCTGCAGCCATAATTATTAACCATGTCATTGAAGGCATAGAAATAGCAAGGAAGAACAAGGTGCCGGATCGCGTAATAGATTTTATACGTACCCATCATGGAACTTCTTTGGTCTTTTATTTTTACAAAAAGCAGGAGGCTTTGGACGGAGAAGTCAATGAAGAGGATTTTAGATATCCCGGACCGATTCCTTTTTCGAAGGAAACTGCTATTTTAATGATGTCAGATTCGGTGGAAGCTGCTTCCAAGAGTCTAAAGAACCCGACTTTTTTGATAATCGATGAATTCGTGGAAAGGATCATTGGGGGGCAAATCAAGGCGGGCCAGTTTTTAAATGCCAATATTACTTTCAAGGAAATAGAAGCGATAAAGAAGATTTTGAAACAGAAATTGGTCAATATTTATCATTTAAGGGTAGAATATCCAGAGTAGTTGGTTTTTAGAATTGTTTGAAGCTTAATTAGATAAGTAGAATAAATAACTAATTAGCAAGAACAAGTAAAAAAAAATTGAAAAATTGTTGCGTTCTTATGAATGAAAAAGTACATTTGCAACCGCATTTTTAATGCGTGAGCTTTAAAATTATTGGAGAGGTGCCGGAGTGGTAACGGAGCAGATTGCTAATCTGTCGACGGGTAACTGTCGCCAGGGTTCGAGTCCCTGTCTCTCCGCTTTTTTTTAGAGTAGTATTATTGAGATGGTTTTAACCATTCTCGGGGTGTAGCGTAGCCCGGTTATCGCGCCGCGTTTGGGACGCGGAGGTCGCAGGTTCGAATCCTGCCACCCCGACCAAGAAAATCCGATCACGAAAGTGATCGGATTTTTTGTTTTCTGACGCGTAGTGCCACTGGGCACTTAAGCGTCGGAAAACAAAAAAATAAGAACAGGCGCCAGCCTGCATCGGATTATTTTGAGCACCGAAACCTAAACAGGTTCTCCTAGCACAGCGAGGTAATCCACTTTGGTATTCTAATTTTTCCTTTTGCCACTGGGCACTTAAGCTTAGGAAAACAAAAAATACGTACAGACGCCAGCCTGTGTCGGATTATCTTGAGCACCCAGCCTCCTGATAGCTATCGGGACAGGATCACCGAGAAGAGCGAGGTAATCCTGAATTGGCATGTTCGGATTTTAAAGCGTAGCACCGTTAGGCGGTTAAGCAATGGAAACAAAAAAACCGTACAGACGCCAGCCTGTATCGGATTATCTTGAGCACCGACCCGTCACGATAGCTGTAGGGACATGTTCACCGAACTCAATGAGGTAATTTCACCAACCCGACTGACCGGGCCTGGCTAAAAAACATGAAATTCATCAAATAAGGGCAATTCGTTCAATTCTGAGTGTAAGAAAGGGAGAGGTATTCATACCTTAGTACTTTTATGCCATTGGACTTTGCTTTTGGCAATACAACATCGCTATTTTGTTAAATAGTTAATTACGACCTTATCTTTTTTAAATCTCACGTCGTTTGGTAATGAATGATTTTAGTTCTTTTATTGCAATAATCTCATTATCGTTTTTCGGATCGGATATTTTTTTTAAATAGCTTGAGAAGTAGAGAATATAAATTTCCTCGGTCAAAATATTATGTATGGTAACATTGTCAAAGCCAATGATTTTGAGCTTTTCAACACCTTGTATCAATAGCGCTTCCTTAGTTTTTTGAATGTGATTCAAATTTTTATTCATGGCTATCAAAATTTCTTTTCCCAAAAGTTTAGTTTCCCATTGTAGGCCGTAAATTCTAAATCAAAACCTTCTGGAATTTCTACCCACATACTCCAATAGGTAACAACACGAGTTCCAATGGGCGTTTTTTTTAATTGATTTTCTACATATTCTGAATACGTAAAATATAATTTTTCGTCTAAAACGATTTTGTTGTCTATTAAAAGGGAATTATCTATGTTTTCGTAAAAGGGGTTATAAAAATAGAAGGCATCATAATCAGAAAAAGAAATTTCTGTAATATTGGAGTGAAAAAATTCTACATTATTTATATGATGTGTTTTTGCTATACTTTGACATAAGGTAACAAGTTCCTTTCGTTGCTCAACACCATAAAAAATGCCCTTTGTTGAAGCTGCTCCTATTAAACAAAACTTCCCTGCTCCCGAGCCAATATCCAAAACTTTGCATTGTGGTTTATCCACTAAATAATCGGCCGCTAATTTAGCTACTTCTACAGGTGTCCAATGGCGCTCAGAAAGCTTTTTGATACGCAGCGGATAGAGTGAGTTAAAAAGATGGTCTTCAATGTCAATATTTAATTGCAGATTTTTAAAAATCATTGTGTGTAAACTTGATTAGCTAATAAGGCAACAGTAGCTATTTTAGTTGTTAAAATTGCAAGCTAGTATTTATGAGTAAAGATTTACTGGTATTTTTATTTATTCTTCTTTATTTTCATTTGTGCTTTTGGACATATTTTATCACTATATGTACAATAAACACAACAGTCATTTGTATCTTTTATTCCAAAAAGAGTATGACAAAACACACACCTACTATTAATATGTTTGCCGATTTGGGGCATTTTTTCTTTGTATTTAGAACCGCAGATTGGACAGCTCATTGTTGCATAAGAAATTAATTTTACCAAACGAAATAGTTTTAATTTTTTAGATGAATCGGAATTCTATAAAAGATTTCATCGTTATTTTGTTCATTAATAAATAACTGCAAACCATGGATGTAAAATTACCATGTCTAAAAATAAATGTGCTTGATGGGAGTCTTGGAAAAGTTTGATTTAAATCAAGTTTTAAATTAAAAAATAATTAAGACGTAACTTTATGACCCAATTATGATTACTAAATTCACATTCAATAGCCAGTATATTTTAAATGAATTACCTCCAGCTGATAAAGATTTGCTTGAGGAATTAATGATTGATAAAAAGTATCGTAAAAACCAACCCATATTTACGGAAGGCACCTTGCCATCGGGTATTTTTTATTTGCAAAGCGGTAAAGTAAAAAAATACAAAATAGACAATGATGGGCGAGAACAAATTATTTATATCTACAATGAAGGTGAGTTTTTTGGCTATTCATCGGTTTTAAGTGAAAATACTTACGGAGATACAGCAGTCGCCATAGAAAACGCTATTATCTCATTTATAACCATTAAGGATTTTAATGAGATACTTAACGCTTCTTCATCATTTTCTCGTTTGCTATTGAAAAGTTTAAGCCACGAATTTAGTGTTTTGGCAAATCTTATAGCGGTATTATCTCAACGTACTGTTAGGGAAAGAGTGGCTCTTAATTTATTAATTTTACATGATAAATATAAGGTTGATGCTTTGGCAATTACCTATATTAAGCTTTCGCGCTCAGATTTAGCCAATATGGCTGGGACAGTGGTTGAAACTTTAGCACGTGTACTTCATGATTTTAAACATGATAAACTTATTGCTACAGATGGTCGTAAAATTCAATTGCTAAATATTGAACGTCTCATACAGATTGCGAATTTTTATTGATCTAATTAATTTCTTGTTAACCTCTACAGGAGCTTAGGAAGGAGGAAAACAAAAAAAATAAGGACAGGCGTTGGCCTGTGTTCGATTTTCTTGAGTACCGACGCCCATAAGGGATCATAGAAGGTGGAGGATAAACCTTAACTAGTGGCACTTGGTTTGTAAAGAGTTTAACTCGAGCTGCTTAAGGATTAAAGATTGTTTGGGGTTGAGCATTATAAGTTGGTTTAGGATTTTAAGACTATATCCTAGTCTTTTGAATTTTTCCTTTTTGGCAGTTATCCTTAAAATCCATTAGCTAATTTTAGTTTTATTGTGGCTCATTTTTTTAAAATTCTTTGTAGTTGTCTTGCACTTTTAAATCCACATTTAGAAGCTATATATTCAACGGTATAGTCGGGGTTATTAAGCATGGTACTGGCATATTCTTTTCGCAATAGGGTCAGATATTCCAGAATTGTTAACCCTGTTCTGTCCTTAAATACCCTGCTAAGATTTCGTGAACTCATCCCCACAAGTGAAGCTAAGGATTCTATGTCATTCTCTTTAGAAAGATTATCAATTAAATAATCTTGAACTTGATGCACATGTGGATTGATATGGTTTCTATAATCGAGGTAAATGCTTTGCTGTTTGTGTTTTCCACCCCTCCGATGATAAACAACAAGGCCTCTTGCCACTTTATGCGTAAATAGAGGCCCCTTTAAATCTTCAAGAATGGCCAAGGCAAGATCGATTCCTGCACTTATGCCGGCACTTGTGTAAACATTATTACTCTTAATATATAATATATCGGCTACAACCTTTGCCTGTGGAAATTGGAGTTGCAGCTCATTTATTCTTCGCCAATGTGTAGTACATTCTGTATCCTTTAATAAACCCGCATACCCTAAAGCAAAAGCTCCGTTACAAATGGAACACACCATTACCCCTGTCTCAGAAACATCTTTGAGCCATTTGAAAAATTCTTTTTCAGCCTTAAAAGCTATACTGTTAACGTAATCAAAATGCATACCTGGAACAAAGACAAAATCCCCTTCATTTAAATTGGCTTCACTATAGTTCTTGATTTTTTCAAACCCCAATCCAGCCGTACTTACAGGTTTATCCTGAAATTGATAAAATTCAATATCAATTTGAAGGCCATAAAATTTAGCCTCGGTAAAAACCTGCACCGGACCTGCAAGGTCAAGTAATTCAACAGTTGGTGGAATAATAAAGGCGACCTTTTGCATATTTTTGGTTTTTAATCTATTTCATAAAGGTAAGCCAAGTCTAATTTTAATATCAGACATTAAGGCGTCAATTACAGACGATCTATTCAAGTTATCCTGAATTTAATATATCCAAAGGATATCCCATATCTAAATAGACAAAAAAAAGCCGTCCACTAATGAACGGCCTATAAAATTAACCAAGCGTTATCTAAATGCAATCTGCACATGTACATGTTGAACCACATTTGCAATTAACACATTTACAATTTGGATTTCCGCATTTTACATTGTCTGTTTTTTGAGCGCTATTGCTCACTGTTGTTGATTTCATAATTATGTTTTTTATTGTTTTTTAATGGAGTAAAAGTAGCCTATGTAAGGATTTCGTTGTTATACATCTTTGGGAATTGATTGTACAGTTTTGAGTTAAATCTTGTCCATTGCGAAACGGTGGGCAATAGCCATTCCCTTAAAAAAAGTAGGAGTTAAACCAGTAATATTTTTAAACTGTTTTGATAGATGGGATACACCACAATAATTTAGTTCACAGGCAATTTGTGATAATGTCATCTGGTCATAGATCAACAACTCCTTCGCTTTTTCAATGCGCTGTTCAATAAAATAATTCTCAATTGTTCTTCCTTCAACAAATGAGAATAAACTACTCAAGTAAGTATACTCATGATGAACGTTCTCGGAGAGGTAGGTAGACAAATTTACTCTAATGGCCTTTTCATCCACTTCATTACGAGCCCTTTTAATCACGAGGTTTTTAATTTTCTCAATAAGACCCCCGGTTTTATTATCAATAATTTCGAAGCCTAGTGCATTGAGTTTTTCATTTAGCTGCTCTTTTTCATTTGTTGAAGGCGCTAACATTAACCTTATTTCCCCAATATTGACTTTTTGAAAAGGGATCATATTATTTTTAAAATATTTTCAACTGCAAGTATACAGCGGTTGCAGACCATATTTTTAATAAGTAGTGTAGTAGTATTCATAATACTTATTTATTGGTTAAATCTTTTTATTGTAAACTGGTTGTTGAAGACTAAAATATAAGCACTAACTGTAAAATCAAGTGATGAGCAAAACATATCGTAGCTTGGAGGAATCAATCCTGGGTTTGAAAAGAAATTATAGGCAACATCCCAACATCCATGCAGAAAATAACCGAGAGCAAGTATATGAACACCCTTTCTGATGCCATAATAGGCCAAAAACAGGAACAAAACTGCTTGGATGGCATTTATCACCAGAGCCTGTATATCTGTCCAGACAAAACCTACATAGAGAAATCCGATTCCAGACAGGATAAGCCCATAAACTAATTTTTTGTCCAATTGTTTTACTATGCTAAATAGTAATATAATGAGAAGTCCCGAGGAAATACCTATTGTGATTGGAATCATAATATTTTGTTTTTTAAATCGACTTAATTGGAAATTAGCTAATTTTAAGATTGCTCATGCATTTCTAGGCATTGAACACTACTTTGGCTCTTATTATATTCTTCGCTACATTGTATGGAGCAAAAATAGATTTGGTTTTCATTTGGATGATGGAAGGCATTTTGAGGGTTGACGATCAACATACGGCAAATGGGATCGATAAGAGTAGTTTTTGTTTTTTCGATACTTACTTCATATATTTCTTTCTGTCCATTAATATTTTTAAATAGATGACTACCCATGGGTTTAAATGCACAAATAGATTTGTTCGTTAATGATTTCACAAAGTCATCAGAACACCAAAAGGTGCCTGCAATAGCATTGGCGGCAATTCTTGACGCCAGATTTACAGTAGATCCATAATAATTATCGTCCCGGTTCAAAACTTTACCAAAATGTAAGCCCCCATGTATCTGAAGAAAATATTCTTCGTTTGATGTATTGGTTTCTAAATTAAGTGCAGTGGCAAGTAAAAAGTCAGGACAGTCGGAGATGAACATAATTTCATCCCCTGTACGCTGATGCATTTTGCTGTCACCAACAAGGCAATTTTCTGCGATACGTATATATTTGTCAATTAAATTAGCAGCAGAGGTGGCGCCATGGGTTTCTGTAAGCGCAGTATATCCCGATAAATCTGCTATTAGAATGGCTATATTTTTTTCCATCGATAATATTTTATAATACAAATGTATCCTAGAATTAATGCTTGCAACGGACAACAAGATGTCAAAAACGGACAATCCATTTGTTAATTTAGCAGAGGCAAATTTTAAATTGAAATCATCTGGTCCAAGGAAAATACAAAACCAGCAGCTCTCGACGCTGTGAAGTAATTTCGCCCCCCTCTCTAATACACAGACTTCAAGTAGTATGGAATTCTAAAATCGTTGATTCTTAGAATTTATACGCCTATAAGCGTAAGGAAAGGTGAGGTATTCATACCTTAGCACTTTTAAGTCAATAAACATTGGCTTTGGCAAAACAACAACGATATTTTGTTAAATATTAAATGGAGTAAATCTTCCGGATTGGATTTTAAAAAAGCAGTGCTTTTTATGACCATCAGCACCTTTTCATTTGCGTTGATGAATGTATCCGTAAAATATTTAGACCGAATCCCAACATTTCAAATTGTGTTTTTCAGATGTTTTGGTTCCTTGGTATTGGCAACCACCTATATTTTGGTCAAGGGGATTCCCATTTTTGGAATCAAGAGAAGACTTATGTTGTTACGAGCTGTGTTGGGCCTAACGGCCATGAGTTTGTTCTTTCTTTCCTTAAAATACTTGAACGTTGGTACGGCAGTTTCATTGCGGTATATAGCTCCAATTTTTGCGGCTGTTTTTGCCGTTTTCGTGTTAAGGGAAAAGTTGAAAAATATTCAATGGCTTTTCTTTATAACTGCTTTTGCAGGGGTACTTGTTTTAAAAGGGTTTGATGGCAATATTAATACCATAGGGTTGACGCTTATCTTAACCGCCTCCGTTTTTAGTGGAATGGTCTATGTGGTTATTAGAAAAATAGGAGTTTCCGATCACCCTGCCGTTGTGGTAAATTATTTTATGTTCGTAGGTACCGTAATTGGCGGACTTTTGGCTATTGCCGTTTGGGTAAGGCCTATGGGTTACGAATGGATGTTTTTACTTCTGTTAGGTGTCTTTGGTTTCATGGGGCAATTATATATGACCAAAGCATTTCAAATAGCAAAAACAAACCTTGTTGCACCCTTAAAATACATTGAGGTGATTTTTACAATTTCCATCGGTGTTTTATGGTTCAATGAGTCCTACACTATTTATAGTTTTATTGGACTATTTATGATTATTTCAGCCTTGGTGTTGAATACATTGGTGAAGAAAGATTAAATATCCACCTTCACTACCTTCATGATAGACGTATAAAATTACACTTTCACTTTCAAGTATGACTATCTAGTTTAGTAGTATTCTTTTTTGAAATACATATCTAAAAATGGACTACATATCGCAAATAAGTTTTAGCTTTGTCCTTGAAATGGGGTGCTTGCCATTAAAGGCGGGCTGAGAAGATACCCAGGAGTTTTAGCTCCGAACCTGATCCGGATAATGCCGGCGTAGGGATTTTAGTTCGATGTTGCACCATTGCAAGTCGGTACTTTCTTCATCTTCCCATTTCATAAACAAAGATTAGGGAATCGATGGAGAATTTTTTTACACACCTTACTTGGTTGCAGGCAATTGGAACAGTTCTTGGAGTAGCGCAAGTGCTATTGGCAAGGAATAATAATATCCACAACTATTTATTCGGGATTGTTTCCATTCTGATTGGCATCTGGGTACTATACCAAACAAAACTGTATGCGGATATTGTACTGCATCTTTACTATTTGCTTATGAGTATCTACGGCTGGCTTTATTGGAAGTATGGTAGGCAAAAAGAAGAAACTCCTATTACTTACTCGGATAGATCGGAACAGATTAAGGCAGTTGGCATTGTAATGGCCTGTTTTGCACTGATGGTCTACTGGCTAAGGTTTTATACCAATTCGGATGTTCCTATCTGGGATGCGGCTATAAGTGCCTTTGCTTGGGCCGGGATGTGGCTCATGGCCAAAAGAAAGATAGAGAATTGGATCTACTTAAATATTAGTAATATTATTTCAATTCCCTTGCTCTTGTACAAAGAACTGTACATTTATGCAGGCTTGACCATTTTCTTGTTTATAGTTGGAACCTCGGGATATTTTAAATGGAGAAAATTAATTATAGATGGCACTAGTGGACAACCTTTACAAGCTTAGAAAATTATATCAGGGAGCTGAGGTGTTTCCGCAAGATGTTTTGGATTGGATCAACAATGAAAACCTCTGGAACATATGGGTTCCTGAAACTTATGGCGGATTGGAACTACCCCTATCAGAGGGATTGTCCAGGCTTAGGGAATTGGCCAAGATTGATGCCAGCTTGGGATGGACCATCACATTATGTAGTGGGGCCAATTATTTTATAGGCAATTTACGGCCAAGTAAGGCCAAGGAAATTTTTATGACGGCAGGAGTTTCCCCTTGTTTAGGGGGAAGTGGAGGGGTTTTTGGTACGGCTGAAATTGTTGATGATCAGTACAAAATTTCAGGAAAATGGCACTACGCCACTGGCGCTCCCTACCTCACACATTTCACATTAAACGCACAAATATTGGAAAACGGGATCCAATTGCGGAATGATGACGGGTCGCCTAGGGTGCAGTCATTTGTAATTCCTAAAGATGCGGTGCAGGTCATTGAAGACTGGAATACCATGGGTCTAAAAGCTACCGCCACCCATTCTTTTGCTGTTGCAGATTATATGGCCCATAAGAGCTGTAGTTTTGGCTATGATGATTGCCATCTGCCTCACCCTATTTTTAAAATTCCCTTTGCCCTATTTGCCGATTTAACGCTATGGGTAAATTATATAGGTATTGCCGATCATTTATTGGAAGAAGTCGGTTCAGATATAGGCAAAGGGAAGTTGAACGATTTGGAAGAGATTATTCTAGAGTCCGATCGAAAAATATTCTTTTACGCCAGTGAGATTGAGAAAAGGATCGATGAAAAAAGGGCGATTGAGGCGGATTTTATGGAAGAAATACACCATGTGGCCGTACAATCGGTGAAAGGGATTTCTAGGAATATCATAGAAATCTTCCCAAGTTTGGGAGTGAAGGCAAGTACAAATGGCCATAACTTAAACCAAATTTTCTGTGATTATTTTACGGCAACCCAACATCACATTTTTACAAGGAAATAATAGAGAAAGTAAATAAGCCGCTTAAAGATTAATCCAATAGGTAAGTTTAAATACCAAAGCCCTATTCTTACTCGTAAAATTGGAAGGAAAATAATTTTCGGTATAAACAATATAGAAATCGGAAGCCGGTTTATATCGCCATTGAAACCTAGCATTCAAATTCATGTTGTCCGTTAAATTATTGTACTGGTAATAACCAGTGAAGAACAGCTTATCCGTAAAGGTAACATCGAGCTTTGGTCCTAGAAGAAATAACTCTGCTTCACCATAATCTTCATCCAATTTAAGATTATTATAGTCAAAACGCATTGCAATATTTACATATGGTTGAAAGCGCATATCCAGCTGCCCGGATATATTTAGATTGGTGCCATTGTAAAATCCGCCATAAGTAGAATTTAAAAGGAAATTCATTTTCTTGACCGTGTTACTTTGATAGGAAGCAGAAATAGTATTCCAACGATATTCCTCTCCCTCTAGAAATTTTCTGGATTCCCCATCGTTCACTGGATTAAAATCAAAGGTCAATTGTTGAAAAATATGGGCTAAATCGAAGGTTAGGTTTGCAGAATTTTTAAAATCGAATACATAGGCTATGGCAAATTCCCTATCTACCAAATTACCATTAGGTAAATAGGTGTCATTTATTCTGGCTTGGGGCCCTGAATAAAGCAAACTGTTGTTCTCGGGGTAAATTTTGTAGGCTACTTCGGAATAATAGCCCATTTGTCCAGGATAGACCATACTTCCAGGTACATAACCAACTTCGGCATTAAAGTTCTTATCAACAAAGAAGGTTCCCAAATTAGCTAAAAGGCTACGGTCCGAATATTGAAAGAAGGCTGAACCGGACATGGTCTTGGCTTTGTTTCTATTGTCGAAGGATTGGGCCAGAAACGAACTGTGGTACCACCTGTTATCCTTACTTCTCATCACTAAATCGGCATCAAGGACCCTGTTGTAAGTGTTTGGCCTAAGACGATCTTCCAAGGTAGGTCTGCCGAAAATACTGGGGTGGTAATATTTCAGGGAATCACTTTCCGTTACCCCCAAACTTTCTTTGTTCACAAAGGTCATGGAAAAACTGGATTGTTCGTGAAACATTCTTTGAACCGTTGCCACGGTATAGTTTTGGGCGGGTAATCCCAATTCCAACATTTTCTTTGTGTGCATATTCATGACCCCTAAACGCCATTTTTCGTTTATAGTTCCACTAAGTCTCGCCCCATACATTATAGGTACTTTCTGGGGAATTCCGGTAGAATCCTGGATTATGCCGATACGTCTGGAGAAAAATGGTCTGGCCGAATCAAAACCGGCATTGTCAAAAAGGTCGCTATTTTCTAGAAAAAATTGTCTTCTTTCCGGGAACCTAAATTCGAACCTTGATAAATTTAGTATTTGTTCATCAACTTCTATTTGGGAGAAATCGGGATTCACCGTAAGGTCTAAATTCATGGAAGGGCTAATGCTTACTTTCGCATCGAATCCAGTCTGTAGTTCTGTTGAGGAATCTTTTGGATCTACCTCCCTATCTTCGAACGTACCTCCAGAAATATAAGGGATAAGTGAAATATTGGAACTGGCCTTGGGAATAGGACCCTCCCAAACAAGCTGGCCCGCATAGGCAAAGGTACCGGTATAGAATTGTCTGGGTGTGCGCACCCAGGCAGACTTTATATTCCGTTTTTTATCCAGTCGATCAAAAGTAACATTCCATTCTTTTACATCACTTTTGTATTTAAAACTCTTAAACGGGATTGCCAATTCGGCAATCCATTTGTCCTCGTATCTAACTACCTTGGAGTACCACTTATTGTCCCAGTATATATTGAAGGCGTTTTCGCCATTTCCGCCGCTGGATACCGTTCCCTCTCTTTGCGCCCCTATAGCAGTTACATTAAAGAAATAACCGTTCAAACGGTCGTTGTACGGTCCAAATATAAAGGAAACATTATCGTTGATGGCGTAATTAAAATCCCTTCTAAGAGTACTCACTACATCTGGGGTGTTGTCATCATAACATACAAAGGATACATATAGAAACTCGTCGTTATAAGTCATCCGAGCTTCTGTTTGAAAAGGGGAGGGCAAGCTATCCACGGGAAAGTTTTGGTACCAATCGTCGGCTACGTCGGCTTCCTTCCAGGCATTTTCATCCAGGACCCCGTCCAGCACAATGTCGCCTTGAAACTTTTTGATCTTCAATTTAGTGCCCGGTAGGTTTTGGGCATACACAATGGAAGATAAAAAAAGTAAGGTCAAATGTAAGCAACACTTCATTTGTTCCCAGTTTTATGGTTGGTTTTTGGTCTATATGACTTAAAGATAAACTATTTATGGTTATTATTTCTATAGCTGGCCAATCCAATTTTTATTGGATTTACCTTGAGATAGTTCGGAAATGCATGGGTATTTCAACGGACTATGTGATTTTAATTAGTAGGTATAATCTTAAAATTTCTTTTTCGATTGTGACCAATTCTTATTTGGCCTGTGAAATAAGTAAAGCTCAAGAGCTGGAGATGGAAATATAGTGCTGAATCAAGTGTTTGAGTCTGTAAAGTTTGCCATGGGTATTATGTCACCTAAGGATATATAAATCAATTCCAGAAATAGGATAATCTATAACTGGTAGATAGGAGTAAAAACAGAAAAATGGTTAAAGGCTTGTTGCCCAATCTTGGAAGTATAAGAGTATGAAAGATAGTTGTTACTAATTACACGGTAGTGGAATACATTAATGCTTTAAAGGCATGTACAAAATAATTGACGTATAAGTTTACTCAATTCTTTTGCAGGGCTACTAGTTCCTCCAGGACTTCCTGCGCTTCTGCATATTTTTCGTCGCTTTTAGAACGATTGATGCTGGAAAGTGTATGCCACTCCTTCATAAGTCCATTGTATTTTTCTTGAAGTTTTTCTTCCTTGGATTTGTTTTTGAATATTCCGAACATGACTATTTTTTTAAGAATTTAGTTATTTTAGAACTCATGGGCTTGGTGTTGGAAAAAAAATAATCGACCAAACTTCCCTTTTCGTCCACAAGATATTTCTGAAAATTCCATTTTACAGTAGAATTTTTATGGCCATTTACAGCTTTTTTAGTAAGCCACCTGTATAAAGGATGTTGGTCTTTTCCTTTAACATCGATTTTTTCTGTTATTATGAATTTTACCCCATAATTAACTTCACAAAATGTTTCAATTTCTGCTGCGCTACCTGGTTCTTGTCCTCCAAATTGATTGCAGGGCAACCCAATAACTACTAAATTGTTTTTATAGGAATCCTGGAGTTCCTGCAATTGCTTGTATTGTGGGGTAAAGCCACATTTTGAAGCCACATTTACAAATAGGATATGTTTGCCCTCAAAGTCTTTCAGATTCATGGGCTTACCGCTTAGGCTATTGATTTTGATATCATATATGGATTGCTGATCCATCTTTTCCTTGGGGTTGGTACTAGTGAATAAGGTTGCGGCAAAGGTTTTGAAGGGATTCATATACTATATTTTAAAAGTTACGATTCCATAGTCCATTTCAAATATTTGACCTGAGATCGAGGATGCTTTTTCAGATAATAGAAATTCGGCCATTTCCGCTACTTCCTTGGGATCCAGGAATTTTTTTAAAGGATGGCGCTCTTTAATATTTTCGATCATCTTTTCATTACGCAGAAGCTTTGAAGCTAATTGGGTATCCGTCACCGTAGGTGCAATGGCATTAATACGTACGTTGGGCGCCAATTCCGCACCTAGGGATTTTACCAAACCTTCCACGCCGGATTTGGCTGTGGCAATACTGGCGTGGTATGGCATTCCTAATTTGGAGGCCACAGTGCTAAAAAGTAACACTGAGGGGTGTTGCCCTTTTTTTAATACCTCCAAATACTTCTGAATGGTCTTGACGGCACCAATAACATTTATTTCAAAATCTTCCCTAAAGTCTTCCAAACTTAAACGCGCAATCGGTTTTAGATTGATACTTCCAGGACAGTAAACTATGGCGTCCAGGGCAGTAATTTCCGGTAAATCGTCCTTAAGGATATCAACATTATAATGTGTTAGGTTGGCGTGGGTATTTTCCGGCGCCGACCTACTAAGGTTGATTACTTTATGGGCATCTACCAAATTACCAACAATAGCTTTTCCTATTCCCTTACTGCCCCCTACAATGACTATTGTCTTCATTTTTTTTGTATTAAATATTGGTTACCAAATGTTTACCCTTTAACCTTTTTTCTACTTTACGTTTTATAGCGGTCAGGCGTTTCATGATATCCATAATCTTATCATCCTTCTTGCTCTTATAAATTTCATTCAGGCCCAAGATTAAGGCTTTTGCTTTTCTTGAAATTTCAATTCTGTCGCTTGTTGAAAGTGATCTTAATTTCCTTTGCTCAAATTCCAATGCTTCGTTGATGAGGTCCATAATTTTAGTCTTTAATGTAGTTTTGCAATTCTGCTATTTTTGATGGAGTATTAAATTTTCCTCCATAATAGGAGGTTACTGTTGCGGATGTTTCATCTTTGATGCCCCTTGAAGACACACAAAGGTGTTTGGCATCTATAATGACCGCAACGTCGTCAGTGCCCAAAATACGTTTCAAATCCTCTGCGATTTGATTAGTAAGGCGTTCCTGTACCTGTGGCCGTTTGGCATAGTACTGTACAATTCTATTCAATTTGGACAAACCTATTACCTTCCCCGAGGAGATATAGGCCACGTGTGCTTTTCCAATGATCGGTACAAAATGATGCTCGCAGTTGGAATAAAAGCTAATGTTCTTTTCCACCAACATTTGATTGTACTGATATTTATTATCGAATAATGCTATTTTTGGTTTGTTTGCCGGATTTAATCCCGAGAAAATCTCATCGATGTACATCTTGGCAACTCGCTCTGGAGTACCTTTTAGGGAATCATCCGTTAGGTCCAATCCCATGACATCCATAATTTCCTCAAACAATAGGGCAATACGCTGCTTTTTCTCTGTGTCAGACAGTTTAAAGGCATCTAGTTTCATTGGGGTTTCCAAACCTGTATAAAGATGGTCATCGCCAATATCCTCATGGGTAAAACCATTTAATTTATGTCCGTTTTTTTTGTTTAGGGTTAAGGTATCTGCATTCATATTATCTTTTTAGTGTGCTGTACTTATGAACTCATCCCATAAGTCAAAGCACTGTTATCTTTTTGAAATTGAGTTATGTGTAATCTGTTTTTGTCTAGAACATTTAAAGCGTCCTTGTTCAAAGGTTCTTAATTTTTGATGTTTGGTAGCGCGTCCTTGAACACGTTGGCGCCACATTTTAAAACTACTTGGTTTCATTTCCCGGCGCATTAGCTTAATTACTTCTTGTTCCGGTATTGAAAACTGATAGGTTATGGCTTCAAAAGGAGTTCTGTCTTCCCAGGCCATTTCAATAATTCGGTCAATATCCCTTTCGTTAAATCTCATTTAAAATTTAAAAAATCATATTTCGACTCGTATCTCGCTTTATATTTCAGCAACTTATGAAGGAAAGATTTACTGCTTTTAAAGGTCTCATCTTTTCTGAACCTAATAAATCGTCCTTGGGCATATAGACTGCTATAGTCACCTTTATACATGACCAATTGATAATAGGGAATAACCCAAGTGAAATTGCTAAAACCTTTAATTATTCTCACCAATATTCCTAGCGGACGTAATTCTATATTGGCATAAGTAGCATCAAAAGTGCTGTTGAGATAATCTTTCATATTGGCACTGGATTCCTCTATAATCATTCTTTTAGAAACAGTTCCTTTCAATTTTATTGTTTTTATAAAACTGAAAGGTTTCCCAACTACATCGTTTATTAGTAGGGAAATATCTTTATTATTGTGTGAGGTTTCTAAAATCATCTTATTCAAACGGTGTAATCAAAGTTACAAAATGTTTAAGGGTTTTTGAAATAAGTTAAACAGTATTACATTCTATTTTCTTATGATGGTATAGGCTATCACTATATAAAGGAGTTTTAATTGGTTACCAATTTATTGATCAGCCCATTGAAGATAAATCCATGAAATGGATACACGCTGTACCAGTACAAACGTCCGGCAAGTCCACGGGGCCTGAAGGTGGCAGTTTGTTTTAGAAGTCCATTTTCAATTTTAAACTCCAGCCAAGCTTCCCCTGGTAATTTCATTTCTGCGTATAACAAAAGTTTCTTTTCTTTCTTATCGCTGAAAATAACCCTCCAAAAATCCAGTGCATCCCCAGCATCCAATTCGGAAACATGGGTTCGTCCCCTACGCAGTCCAATACCTCCTACTAATTTGTCCAGATATCCTCTGATTTTCCAGAGAAAATTGCCGTAATACCAACCAGTGGTTCCACCAATAGACCAAATTTTGTTGATGGTGGCCTGCTCATTTTGGACTTTACGTTCTTTATAATCCTTAAAACATCCGTATTTGGGAACATTAATGTATTTGTGCAGGCTGTTCTTTAAGCGGCCGCTGCTCACCATGGAATCCTTCCAACTGGATATTATACTGTTTTGTTCAATTTTTTCGAAAGCCAATTGTACGGCCTCTTTATAGGTAATAGGGTGTACGTCCAGGAGTTGATTAATATTGCTGGGTTTCCCTACAATCTGAACTCCCATGCTATCCACTAATGTCGTTGCCAATTTGTAAGAGGTGGAGGTTACAAAATACAGCCAATACGAAGAGAGTTTTGGAGTCATGACCGGTACCGTTAAAATATACCGCTTTAACCCCCTTATTTGAGCAAATTCCAGGAGCATTTGCTTATAGGTCAAAATTTCTGGCCCAAAAATGTCATATGAGGTGTTAAAAAGCTCTTTCCTTCCTTTTGCCCGTGATAAGAAAGCCAATACATCCCTTACCGCCAAGGGTTGCGTTTTGGTATTGAGCCATTTTGGTGCTACCATTACGGGTAGTTTTTCGACCAGGTCCCTTATGATCTCAAAGGATGAACTTCCCGATCCAACAATGATACCTGCCTTAAAAACGGTAAGCCCGTAGGAATCCGAGGCTAAAATTTCTTCCACATTTTTTCTGGACTGTAAATGTTTGGAAAGCTGCTCTTCGTTTGTAATGCCACTTAGATAAATAACTTGCTTAAGGTTGGTAGTGGAAAAATAGGCTTTGAAATTGGCTGCACAAGCAGCTTCCAAACGTTCAAAATTATTTGAAGAGTTAGACATTGAGTGTATAAGATAATATGCCACATCAATATCTTTAGGTATGCCTTTAAGAGTTTCAGGTTTTAAAAAATCGGCCTCGATTATACTGATATTTTCATCATCAAGATAATTTTTATCAGCTCTTAATGTATCCCTTACAGCGCAAACCACATGATGCCCTTCGTTGGTTAAAATGGGAATCAATCGTTTACCGATATACCCTGTGGCGCCTGTTACGAGAATTTTCATTTGTTATATTTATTGGATAAATTGTTCAACTTCCGTTAAACACTAAAATCCGTTGAAGTTGTTGATCTTAATATTGTCGGCTTTTAAATCGAACATAAGATTATATAAGCCAAAAAAGGTTCTGTTGATATAGATAAAATGTTTGGAACCCCTGTTACCGTTCATTTTGCGCAGTTCGGTGCTTTTGGAGTATCGCTGCCCCAATTCTGTGATTTTTCCAAAGAATTCGCCATTTGAAAAGTCGAAGGTTTCCACTTGAAACGGTTGGGTGAAAAGGCTTAACAATTCATGGAACATCTCCGTGAAGAATTCTGCTTCCTCTGGGGAATCGTCTTCACGTAAAATCTCCAGTTCGTATAATTTGGAAACGAAGAATTTCTGGTCGTTAATATTTTCTGGTTTGGCCAACTCAAAATAGGGCACGTAGAATTCGTTGGGAATAATTTTCATACAGCCAAAATCCAGGGCAATCAATTTACCTTCCTTGGACACCAGGAAATTTCCGGGATGTGGGTCTGCATGTACTTTTCTCAGATTATGCATTTGAAACATATAAAAATCCCATAACGCCTGCCCAAGCTTATTGGCTTTTTCTTGATCGGTATTGTAGGCCGTAAACTCCGAAAGGTGTTCCCCTTGCATATAGTCCATGGTAATAATTCGATCAGAGGACAATTCTTCGTAATATTGAGGAAACAAAAGGTTGGGAATGCGTGAGCAGGCTTTTGCAATTTCCTTGCTCTGTTCCATTTCCAACACATAATTTGTTTCCTCTATTAACTTTCCTTCAACTTCCTTAAAGTACTTGTCCGAATCTTTGCCTTTTATATTAAACATTTTAATTGCAATAGGTTTAACAAGTGCAAGGTCGGAGGCTATACTCTCGGCAACTCCAGGATATTGGATTTTCACAGCAAGTTTTTTCCCATATTTTGCTGCCTCATGGACCTGTCCAATACTGGCAGCGTTGACTGAAGTTGTGTTGAAGGAATCAAATAATTCATTGGGCAGTTTGCCAAAATAATTTTTAAAAGTTTTAATTACCAGAGGAGGCGATAAAGGGGGAACTGAAAATTGGGCCAAAGAAAATTTTTCCACATACGCTTGGGGCATTATGCTTTTTTCCATGCTCAACATTTGAGCTACTTTTAAAGCACTGCCTTTAAGTTGTTTAAGGCTGTCATATATGTCCTCGGCATTGTTCTCGTTGAGCCTTGATCTTGCCTCCAGCTCTGTTTTTGTTAGTTTATCGCCATAGTACTTTAGATAGTTAACTCCAACTCTGGCGCCCGTGGACACTAATTTTGAGGCACGATGTATTTTTGAAACAGGTATATTGTCAATTGTTTTCATCCAGTGTTTTTAATTCATGTTCATTTTTTCTTTGAAAATGAATTTTCCAAAGTCGAGCACACTTTTAAGAGGCGAAATATTTAAAACATCAAAACTGGTGTTGACCGATTTCTCTATAAATATATCGGTCTTTTCAAAAGCAGCTGAGGTGTCTTCCATCCAGAACTTCATGGTCAATAACAATTGTAGCCAAGCCGATTCTTGTAGTGCACGCCGCTGAATTTTATCTATTTGTTCCTGTTTTATATCCAAGGTATCTATGTTCAATTCCTCAATGTAGGAGGTAAAAGATCTTTTAAAATCTGAAAGAACTGCTAGTCCTTTAAGTCCGTTTTTATGGCGATCCAGGGCGTATATAACATAACTTCTATTGGCCGTTAAATTTTCAAAAAAGGTGAAGTAAAAACTTAAGAGTTTATTGCGAGCATCGAAGGATTTATAATCTTCGCTTTTTTCCAAAACGGTAACGGTATTCTTAAAAAAAGCTTCGAAAATATGATTTTCAATGGCTTCAAACGAACCAAAAAGATCATAGAATTTAGACTCTTCAAAGTTGCTGGCTTTTGCAAAGGCATAAACCGATTTGGGGTTTTCATTATGTTCAAGGACATAATCCATATAAGATGAAATGATGTCGTTTTCTGTTATTGTTTTCTTTTTTGCCATGACTTTATATTGTATGGTACAAGATACGAAATGTTTAACGTTTTAGATTAAATATTAAACAAAATTTAACTTGGATTTATGCTGTCCTTGCTTACAAAGCCTATAAAGGCATTATTATTTGTATATAATTTTAGAACTCAATATAAGCGCTACTATTTAAGGGTGGTGGGTTTACAATCTTGGATGTAAGTAGGGTTCGCTGGGATTTCTTCCCAAACCGGTTTACGGAGTAATGATGGTACTCAGCTTGAAAAGAAGGTTCAAAAACTATTTAAGCCTTGGGTTGTCAAAGATTTTGGACCAATTGATCTATCTGGGAAAAGGCAACAACATTTTTGGGCAAATCTTTTTGATTTATTTCCTGGAGCATTTTTCCCAATATCCAAAGCTCGGAAGTAGTATTTTTCAGCAGCAAGTCATGAAAATCCTTTAGATATAGCATAATGTTTTCCTTGTCCGGTTGTACTGTGAAATAGGAAACGAATACAACATTATCATACAATCGTATTAAATCCTTTAAACTAAATATAGGGATGCTTTGTCCAAGAAAAATGGCTTGATAGCCTTTGGACAGGATTTCATAATTAAGGAACATTAAGCCCAACTCGTGAATTTCGTTATCTGGAAGATACAGTACAAATGTTTTGGAGTTATTGGTGGGTGTGCTGAATTGCAACTTTTCGGTATTTACCAAGATCTTTTGTTTGATCAAGGCGCAAATAAAATGTTCATGGGAGGGCTTTATGGTGTCAGTTTGCCAAAGCAGTCCTACTTCGTTTAAAAAAGGAATAAAGTCTTCATAGAAAATTTCCCTAAACGATTTTTCCTTTAAAAGGGCATTATACGTTTTAAAAAATAGTGCCTGATCAAAGTTCATCATGGACATTTTAAAGGAATTTAAAACATGTCCGTTATCGCTTTGTTCTGAAACCAAATTTCTAACAACGCCCGGAATTTTATCTTCCCCTAGCTGCGAGATCTTTGAAATCTTATAACCGTTATTGTAGAGAAAAGTAACATTAAGAAGTTTCTGTAGGTTCTCTAAATCATAGCATCTTATGTTGGTATCCGTTCTGTTAGGTTGAAAAAGATTGTAGCGCTTTTCCCATATGCGAATGGTATGGGCCTTTATACCGGAAAGATTCTCAAGATCTTTAATGCTAAAGTTACTCTTAACGTTGTTCATGTATTTTTAAAAAAGATTAAACAAAAATATCATTTTTATATTTTATTTCAAAGTTTCTTGAGACCTTTAATTTATGGGGTCCTTGCTTGTAGCTTTATCGTGTGCTAGTTATTTTCCCAGGGAATATTTCCTGAAAACAGAATATTCCAATATTTGCTGTAGCCATGGCAAATCGTATCTTTATGGCTGAACAATTATGTATTGAAATCATACAGCCAAATCATTTTCAATAATTTTAGGGAACTGCTGCACTTCTTGAAAAGTACCAATTTCTCTAAGGCCATTCTGATTACCATTGCAGTTACGTTACCTATTTTACTTTCCATTAGATGGGGACATTTAGAAATTGGACTTGCGCTTTGCTTTGGGGCCTTTTGGAGTTCGCCCAGTGATGTGAGCGGGAATTTTCGTCATAAGAAGTATGGGATCTTGTTTTCTGCATTCCTGATAATGTTGGTAAGTTTCATCGGGGGTTATTTGAAGTTCCAAACGTGGTTATTAATCCCCGTTTTGGGGCTTCTGACTTTTGCAATCGCCTTTATTTCGGTCTATGGGTTTCGGGCTTCCCTTATCAGTTTTTCCGGCTTGCTGGCCCTGGTATTGAGTTTTGCCCATCAATCGCAGGAACTCGAAATTTATGAATACGCACTTTTAATAGGTGCCGGTGGACTATGGTATTTGCTTTTGGCAGTACTTTGGTACCGGATAAACCCCAAGGCGCAGACCGAGGAACTTTTTTGGGAGACTTATAGGCTCACAGCTGAATTTTTGGAAACGCGGGCTAAATTGGTAGGCCCGAAGATGGATCGATTGGAATTGCAATCCAAATTATATGAAATCCAAAGTAAGTTAATTGAGCATCACGAAACCCTAAGGGAGATTTTACTTCTTTCAAGGAAAAGCTCTGGAAGGTCCAGTTATCAGGCCAAGAGGCTTTTGATTTTTGTTGAATTGATAGATATGCTTGAAACCGCTATTGCCAATCCGGTCAATTATGATAAAATGGATGCTCTTTTTGGAGACCACCCAGAGTTTATTGAGAGCTTTCAGAATCTGATATTCGAAATGGCCAGTCAATTAAGGATAATCGCCGAGGTGGGAACCGACCATAGCAAGTTTCCCAAAAACTCCAAATTGGTCCAATATTTTGGGAAGGTGGAACATGAAATAGCGAGCTTTAGGAATGAAACGGGCATGGAAGATTACGAGGGCTTTCTAATGCTTCAAAACCTTTTACAATATCTGGAAAAACAATTTGAAAAGCTCAAAAAGATAAAATGGCTTCTAGGGAATCCGGATATGGGTTCGGTGGATTTGGTAGATCAGGCCGCTGCCAAACGTTTTATAGTTGCCCAAGATTATGATCCCAAACTATTGCTGAGCAACTTTAGTTTTAGGTCTGCCATATTTAAACATTCCTTAAGGCTGTCAGTGACTGTTATGCTCGGATATGCCCTAGGTAACTTTTTCGATTTTCAAAATCCGTATTGGATACTCTTAACTATAATTGTAATAATGCGGCCCAGTTACGGACTTACCAAATCACGCACTAAGGATAGAATTATTGGAACTCTTTTAGGAGGCGCTATTGCAACAGGTTTTGTTTTTCTTATACAGAACCCCTATGTGTTTGGAGCATTGGGAGTGGTGTCATTGGTTATTGCCTTTTCAATGGTTCAGAAAAATTATAGGGCAGGGGCAACATTCATAACACTTACAGTAGTATTCGTTTATGCCATTATTCGTCCCGATGTGATAACCGTTATACAGTATAGAATACTGGACACGCTGATCGGTGCCGGACTGTCCTTTGTGGCCATGTTGTGGATTTTGCCGGCTTGGGGATTCATGGAGATCCGGGAGCAAATAGAAAATAGCGTCAAGGCCAATAGAGCGTTTCTTGCCCAAATTGCCTGTTATTACCAACAAAAGGGTAAGGTGACTACCACATATAAGGTATCCCGTAAGGACGCTTTTGTAGAAACTTCCAACCTTAGTTCGGCCTTTCAAAGAATGGCCCAAGAACCTGTATCCAAACAGAAAAATCTGGATAAAATATATGAACTGGTTGTGCTGAACCATACATTTCTTTCGTCTTTGGCATCATTCAGTACTTATATCCAGAACAATCCTACCACTGAAGCTTCGTTAAAATTTAAAAATTTTATTGCTGAAATTGATGAAAATCTGGAGCAGGTACTTCTTGCTTTGGAGGGTTCTAAATCAGCTATAGACCAGCAAGGCGATCAATTACCCAAGGAACAGCTTCCCAGCTTTGTACCGCAGAATATTGAGCTTTCCTCTAAGTTTGATGTAAAATTGGAGCGTGAACTTCAGGAAGCCCATTTGGTTACTGAACAATTACAATGGCTATTTTCCTTAAGTGGAAAAATGTTAGGGCTAGTCTCAAAAATTGAGTTTGAATAGAAGCTTCACAGAAAGCTATTAGCTGTTGTTGGTGGATTAAGTGGAGAAAATTGGGTACGGATAGTTCCTTGTTTTATACTGTTCGGCGTCCTATGTAATTGACCTATAATAATTGCTTGTCCTTTGCAATTTAAAGCATTTATGTATTTTTACATTTATGACAATTCTGTAAACTCACATTTAAATTTTATGATCAAAAGAATTATCCTGACTCCCTTTCAAAAATTCGTAAAAATTGAAAGTTTAAGTGGTATCCTATTATTTAGTGCTACACTTATTGCCATGATTTGGGCAAATTCCGGCTTTAGTGATTCCTACAATTCCTTATGGCAATATAAAATAGGCATCGGCTCTGAAACTTTCCAACTTACAAAACCGCTTATTCTTTGGATCAACGACGGACTCATGGCTTTATTTTTCTTTCTGATCGGATTGGAAATTAAAAGGGAGCTTCTGATTGGGGAACTTAACGGATTTCGAAAAGCAATGTTTCCTTTGTTCGCGGCAATAGGGGGAATGATCTTTCCTTTGTTGTTATTTTTGTTCTTAAATGATTCGCCCCAAACGGCCCAAGGATGGGGTATTCCCATGGCAACCGATATTGCTTTTTCTTTGGCAATCTTGAAACTATTAGGGGATAGGGTTCCCCTAAGCCTTAAAATATTCCTTACTGCATTTGCCATAGTGGATGATTTGGGAGCCGTAATGGTAATTGCTATTTTTTATAGCGGCGGGGTTGATTGGCTATTAATATCATATGCATTGATTCCTTTGCTAATACTCTCTTTTCTTGGGTACAAGGGAATCTATTCCAAGTACTGGACAGTAATTCTTGGGATCATAATTTGGGTGCTTTTTTTAAAGTCGGGAATACATCCAACTATCGCGGGTGTACTTGTGGCCTTTACCGTGCCTATTCGGCAAAAGGTAGATATGCATTATTTTAAGGAGAACTTATCCAAAATTATGACAGGTATTGCCCAATCCAATAACGAGAATGTTCCGGTCCTGTCCAATGAACAAATAGGGCATATGGACGATCTGGAAGATTTGACCGATAAATTTACTTCGCCACTGCAAAAATTAGAGCATCGACTTCATGGTTGGGTGGCTTATTTTATTATGCCCATTTTTGCCTTGGCCAATGCAGGAGTCGTCTTTGGTTCTAATATGGAATTGAATTCCTCATTGATGCTGAACATTGCTTTAGCTTTGTTTTTTGGGAAATTGGTGGGTGTTACTTTGTTATCCTGGTTAGGTGTTAAATTAAAGATTGCGGTATTGCCAGAGGACATTAATTTTCTCCAGATTTCGGGAATAGCGATTTTGGCCGGAGTTGGTTTTACCATGTCGATCTTTATAGCCAACTTGGCATTTGCGAGCAATTTAATATTTATTGATTCCGCCAAGGTTGGTATTTTAATTGGGTCTGTTGTTTCAGGTTTGGTGGGATATCTTGTATTACGGTGGAGTGGAGAAAAAGAAAAGGGCCAATAAAGGCCCTATGTTTACCTAAATATGTTTAAACCTCGGTGAAAGGGGTTTAGACAAATGCAGGCTGTTTCTTTTTCGACTTTTTGGTTTTTAGTTTGTTGATCCAGATTAGGGTTCCTGTAATAGGCAAACTAGTAGCGATTAGGCAGGCAAAAAAGTAAATAATTTTAGAAAAGGTACCGTATATGGTACCCATATGTATAGGTTTGATCAAAGAGGCTATCTGAACGTTCAAAGGCTTTTCTGCAAAAAGTTCTTTATGGAGTAGGGTTCCATCCCTATCCAATACAAGCTTATCGGTTATGATAGGGGAAAATCTGGAATGGTTATTTTTGGTTATCGTATAGACCTCTTTGTCCTTAGCCGGGATAGTGATGGTGGTCTCGCCTTTAAAGGCGAACTCCGCTGACGTTAGCTGTAATATCTCCTCAAAGGTTTTTTCCGTTGTACCAGGCTTTAGTGCTGATTCAAATTTTGGTCCGCCATCGCGGTTCCCAAAAACTTTGGTGCCCAATACCTTGCTCCCGGCATCGCGATACCATTCAAAGGACCAAAATAGCCCAGTAAGCGACATGATGACCAAAAAGATAGAGGCATAAAATCCAAGTGTGTTGTGCAGGTCGTGGTTGATCCGTTTCCAGTTGGCGTTAAGCTTAATTTTGAATCCTGGCTTAAAATTCTTCCACTTTATCCTTTTAGGAAACCATAAGATAATACCACTGATCGCCATGAACAGAAATATAAGGGTGGCAACTCCTACGATGGGCCTTCCTACTTCGGTTTCCAATAATAACCACCTGTGCATTTTGAACATGGTCAGAAAGAATCCGTCCAAATTGGATTTTTGAACTTTTTGGTATTCTCCGGAATATGGGTCAACGAAATAGGTTGTGCCCCTTCTCTCTTGTGGAGAGGTTTTTACACTGAATTTTAGCGCTTCGTTCGTTTCTGCCGGGATAATGACATTGCTTACAATTCCTTCCTTGGACAAAGACTCCGCCAATTCCTTCATGGAAAGAGGACTTCCCGATGCATCTGCAACTACAAATTCTTTGACAAATAGGGCTTTTATTTCCTCCTCAAAAGTTAATACGGTGCCACTTAGACAGACAAGGAATAAAATAATTCCACTGCCTATTCCCAACCAAAGATGGGCATCGTTGATAAATTTTCTGAAGGTATATTTTTTAGCTTTTTTGGACATGGTCAGACTATTTTTATAAGCTTTTAAAGTGTATATCGTAATATCCCGGCAAAGGACCTGGGGTCGGTTTGGTTAATATAGCTGGTACGATAGGCATTGTAACCAATTTGGTCAAAAACATTGTTTACCATAAGCCTAACATCCCAATGATGGTTGAACTTATATCCAGCCTGAAAGTTGGTCAAGGTATAAGCTTCTACATTGAATGGTTTTTCATTGGGAACTATACCTTGATGGGTAACTGCCCCAGAAGACCAATCGTTGATGGGCCTTTCGCCAGTATAGTATACCCCACCTCCCAATGAAAGTCCTTCCAGCTGACCTTGAAATTTATAGTCTAAATATGCATTGGCCGAATGTTTAGGGGTGTTAAGTGGTGCCGAACCATAAACATAAGAGGTGTGTTCCTTATACTGCGCATCAATGTAGGAGTAACCGGCAACTGCGGTCAAGTTTTCCAGAATTCGACCTGTAAGTTCCACTTCAACTCCCTGCCTTTGGTCGTTACCACCTTTTTGATAATAGCCGGTAGCTACCCAGTTTTCATCGTATACGGGTAAGTTAATATTCTTATTGTTGATTTTAAAAAGGGTCAGGTTAAATCTTAGACGGTCGGCAAGCCAACTCGTTTTTACACCAGCTTCCAGTTGGTCATATCGTTCATTTCCCAGAGCTTCGCCATTGACACTTAGGCGTGCAGCTGTTCTGGGATAAGCACTATTGGTGTATGAGGCAAAAACGTTAATATTTTTAAAGGGATTAACTATTATTCCGCCGAGAGGGCTAAAGGCATCACTCTTGTCATTTTCTACATCTGTAATGGTTTCCGTAGTACTATATCTAATTCCCAAAAATGTTTTGAACCATTCTGTCCAGGAAACTACGTCCTGTGCTACAAGACCCAAGGATTTGCTTTCGGCGGCAGCGGGATTCCCACTGTTGAGTGCCACATTGGGCAAAGTATTGGAATTGCTCTCAAAAACATTGATGGTGTCTATGGCACTTAGGGATTGGCTGTTTGTACTATATTTTGAAGTTCTATAGTCGAAGCCCACCTGAAAGGTATGTTTTATGCTTCCAGTTTTAACCTCATCACCAATTAGATCAATCTGTAAAACACCGTTGTTATCGTTTCGGGTAGAGGTAGAGTAGCCTCTGGTACGCAGATTGTATTGCTCCACATCATCTATGGAAACTACATTTCCAAGACTGGCTCCTTTGTCGTCCAGTTTTAGATGGGATTTGTAAAAGGCGGTCTTCAAAGTAAGTTTATCGTTCAACTGTCTGTCGAATCTCAGTGAATAGGTTGTGTTTTTGGTAAGTGAACGGTCGTTTTCGAATCCTAGAAACTGATCGGTAGGTAGATCATAAATGGCACTTACATCGTTGGAGGCCAGATTTACGGTTCCGAGATCAGGGGTTCTGCTATCGTCAAAATGATCAAACTCCAAGGTAATCTTCGTTCTGTCATCTATTTTCCATTGTAGGGAAGGATTGATATAGATACGTTCGGAACTGACACCAGTCCTAAAACTATCTGCCCTTTCCAGGGCACCATTGATACGGAAGGCTACAGATTGATTGTCGTCCATGGGTCCATAAATATCGAAGGTAGGCCTTACCTGCCCAAAACTGCCGAAGCGCTGGGTAACCGCTCCACCAAATTGGTAAATCGGGGTCTTGGTTACAATATTGATCACCCCTCCCGGACTTCCTAAATCTGTTGCAACCCCTTGGGTAATGGAAGCCGCGCCTTTTAGTACCTGTATGTTGTCCACTCCCTGCATATCGGTTAAAATACCAACCCCCCTAAAATCGGAATGAACCCTAACCCCATTCTTTAGGATAGGGATGCCTCTAAAACCTCGGGAGGACATACTCTCGCGTTTGTTGCCATAGGTGGCAAAGGTGTATACTCCGGGAACGTTTTTTGTAGCTTCTGAAATAGTAAGTGCGCCTTGATTTGCTATTAATTTTTCTGAAATGACCGATATACTCTGAATCTGTTCATAAGGCTCTAAGGGTAGACGTGTAAGGGCCTCTATTTTATCTGGATGAGACAATCTCCTGCCAAATACTTCTACTTCGCTTAAAGGATTGTCCATACTAAGCTTTATTACTTGCTTGTCGATTATGGCAGAAGATACGGTCACTGGAAATTTTATAGTTCTAAATCCTACCGAACTAACTTTAATTTGCCAGTCTCCATAGGGTACTTCGGTTAGGGTATATTTTCCCAACTCATCGGCCATTCCACCTTTTTTTAGGTTTTCTATATAGATATTGGCGAATGGAACAGGATTGTTGTCATTGTCAAGTATAGTTCCGCTAACCGTTCCATAATTTTGGGAAAAAATGGAGGTAGTGATCAACAGATTGATAAATAGAAATAAATTTCTCATCTTATTTTAAATTAGACTGGTTATAAATAAGGCGCTAAAATAGAATGGAAATTTTTAATGTGCAAAACTATTTAGAATAATTTTAAATAAGAAAATGAAATCAATTATTGAGTCCCAATTTTACGGGGATTGGCAACCGATAGCATCTATACAGAAATTGTCAAATTCATCAACTTAATATAATTTTATGAGCAATTCTACATGGGTTTCAATATTTAAGACCCAAAAAAAACAAGGAAGATTAAAAAAAAAGGTGTAATGGGGAAGCTGTAGGATTAAGGTCTATCGTGTAATTTTTGATAGAACATTGTAACGGAGAATTTTACAGGTTTGGTAATCTGCAGGACAGCTTATAGTCCCCCAATGTTAAAACTAATAAGGGGAACGTTACTACCCGATACCATTTTCTTGATCATATCTGTTTGCAGGAATTTTTGGGAAAAGGAGTTGTCCTTTCTCTCCAACATTGCCAACAGGCTGGCATTGGATTTCACCAAATACCTATTTAACCCTTCAAAAATGTCATCGTCCAAGATCAGATCGAATTCCATTTTGTCATAGGTCACTTTTTGAATTAGCATTTCTTTAAACCATTCCATCTGCTGATCACCAGCATATTCCCGGCTGGTGGATATATGAACGATACTTATTTTAGAGTTGAATTTCTTGGCAATTTCCACAAGTCTATTGATGGCAAAAATGTCGGCCTGTTCAAAATCGGTGGCATAAACCATGGTTTTAAAATCCTCTAGTGGGGACATGACAGGAACTGCCAATAGAGCACATGGCGCCTTTTTGATCATGGCTGTGGTAGCACTGCCAAAAAGAAAATCCTTGACAGCACTTGTACCCTTGGTCCCAACAACAATGAGATCACCTTCATGTTTCGTAGCGTTTTCCAATATGCCTTGTACCACTGATGCGTTTTCTTCAACTATAAAATCAATACTACAGCCTTCCCAAGTGTCTCCCAGATGTTCAGCACAAAATTCTTTCAACTTATTGTGGTTTTCGATCAAAAGTCGCTTTTCCTTTTTAATGTGGCTAATAGAAACAGTGCTTAGTGTTATTGGGATATCAAATACATGCATTACAAACAATTTTGCATCAAATTTTTTCGTCAATAGGTGGGCCAATCGTAAGGCCGCGACCGAATTTTGGGAATAGTCCGTTGCGTAGAGAATGTTTTTCATCTTTTGCCGATTAGGATTTCTTTTCCTAATCTACTGTATATATTTTTTATTCAAAATGACCGTTGTCATGCATTGCTTTTGGGGTACCTGATATATGTCATTTTCAAAGACCCGTGACTAGACTAATTTTAATCCTTTAACCTTTAATATTTAATATCATGGAACATACCAAAAACAACAAGGAACTTCAATTTGTTAAGGACGGACCATGGTCCGAATTGTATGTTTTAACGGAGCATTGGAAATCCGATTTGGAGTTTTATAAGGACGACCTTCGCTTTTTACATCATTTAATAGATAAATACTTTATGTGGATTACCAAACCGGAAAATTTGGATATGGTAAAAGAGTTAAAAGTTGGATTGTTCGACTTAAAGAATAAATGCCGGGATTTATTGGAGAAAGTAGGAAGACACAGGACACATTTGGGCCAAATGGTTGAGGATTACAATAAGGCCGATGCCAGTATAATTAGGACCGAGCATGAACATCTTGAAGAAGAGGTAGCAAATTTCGTAACACTGTTCCGTAGCAATAGGAAAGAGGTCTTTGCCATAACGGAATTTATAATTGATAGTGAGTCCCTTGCAAGTTTGATGGACCAGTGAAATAAATAACTTCGTCCACCCTAGTGGTATTATAGTGCGATATGTTTGAAGCGGTACTTTTTCTCCCCTTATAAAGGGATTGTAAACAATTGATCAACATATTCTGGCAACAACCGATATAAGAAGAACAAATGAGCAAATGCTTCGAAAATTCAACTAAACCTATGAATTATAAGCTAATTAATTTATTGATAATTTTAAAGAGGTAGGATATGCGCATTGTGTTGGTGTTATTGATAATCCTGCACGGCCTTATACATTTTATGGGTTTTGCAAAAGCTTTCCAATTTGGGGAAATGGCACAATTCACCAAAGAAATTTCAAGGCCAATGGGAATACTTTGGCTTTTGGCTGCGTTACTCTTTCTAGTGACGGCAATTGGATTTTTTTTAAGAAAGGACTGGTGGCCAATACTGGGAATTATTATGGTGGTTCTTTCACAGGGTTTAATTTTCACCACTTGGGCAGATGCCAAATATGGGACAATTGCGAATGCTATTATTTTGGGCGCAGCTATAATTGGCCAATCTAATTTAACATTTGAAAATAGTTTTAAGGAGGATGTTGCTTCAGCCATGAGCGTAGTGGCCCCAATACCTGAAATTCTAAATGAAAAAGATCTGGAACCTTTGCCAGAATGCGTCCAGAACTATCTGCGTTATGTGGGGGCGGTGGGAAAACCCAAGGTTTACAATATGAAAATTGTGTTCACTGGAGAAATGCGCGATAAGGGCAAGGATTGGTTTCATTTTACCTCGGAACAATACAATTTTATGGATTCCCCAACGCGTTTGTTTTTTATGAAGGCCAAGATAATGGGGCTGCCAACTAATGGCTATCATAAGTATACCAACGAAACGGCAAGCATGCGTATAAAGCTCCTTTCTCTTTTTTCGGTGGTGGACTTGTCAGAACCGGAATTGTATCCCACGGAAACAGTCACCTTTTTTAACGATCTATGTTTATTTGCCCCGGCAGCCCTAATAGATGATAGAATAACATGGGAGACCTTGGATGCTTTGAGCGCTAAAGCCACCTTTAATAACAAGGGAACCACTATATCTGCCATTTTATATTTTAATGAAAAGGGACAATTGGTAAATTTTGTTTCCAATGACCGCTATTCCGTTTCGGAAATGAAAGCATTTCCTTTTTCAACTCCTGCGAGCAATTATCAGGAAGTTAACGGCTATAAATTGCCTAACTATGGCGAGGCGATATGGCACTATCCTGATGGGGATTTTGTCTATGGGAAATTCCGGGTCAAGGATGTGGTTTACAATGTTTTGAGTCCTTAGGTATTTGGTAATGAAATCCAATAAATAATGGCACATGGTCTATAGATTGCCTTAAAAAGCCAATTTGGATCACAGAATACAATGACATTTGGAATAATTATAAAACTGCCAATACAGAACAAATATTCCCCAAGAATTTATAGTTGAAATGCAGTAAGGGGAATACAAATAAAGTGAAAGAATGAAGGCAATGATATTGAATCGCGTTAGCGATTTAACAGTTAATGAACATCCTTTGGATTTGGTGAATATTCCCATCCCTGAACCTGAAGCAAATGAAGTTTTGATAAAGATATCCGTTTGCGGGGTATGCCACACGGAATTGGATGAAATAGAGGGGAGGATAAGCCCCATGACATTTCCTGTGGTGCCAGGGCATCAAGTGGTTGGTAGGGTGCATAAGTTGGGAACAGCTGCGTCCAAATTCAAGATTGGGGATAGGGTAGGGGTTGCCTGGATATATTCGGCCTGTGGCAAATGCAAATTTTGTCTGGACGGCAAGGAGAATCTCTGCGATAATTTTCTGGCGACGGGAAAAGATGTGAATGGCGGATATTCCGAATATATGACAGTTCCTGAAAAATACGCCCATGTAATTCCTGCATTTTATTCGGATACCGAGGCCGCTCCACTTTTATGTGCAGGGGCCATTGGTTACCGATCAATTGTACTTTCACAATTGACGGACGGGGATAGTCTGGGGCTTACCGGTTTTGGAGGGTCGGCGCACTTGGTGCTAAAAATGGTAAAATACAGTTACCCCAATACCAAAATCTATGTTTTTGCCAGAAAAAAGGAGGAACAGCGTTTTGCCCTGGATTTGGGAGCGGACTGGGCAGGAGATACCTCCAGTACCCCACCGGTTAAATTGGACAGTATTATAGATACAACCCCGGCATGGAAACCTATAGTGGAAGCACTTCAATTTCTAAATAAGGGTGGCAGATTGGTAATCAATGCCATTAGGAAGGAGGAAACCGATCAAAATTACCTCCAAAACCTGAATTATAAAGATCATCTGTGGATGGAGAAAGAAATTAAGTCCGTCGCCAATGTTACGGCAAAGGACGTGGTGGAATTTTTGAATCTGGCAGCGAAAGCTGGCATTAAACCTAAAGTACAGGTGTACCCTTTGGAAGATGCCAATTTGGCCCTTTTGGAATTAAAGCAAAAACATATTATTGGAGCCAAGGTTTTAAAAATTTCATGAGCTGGAACGTGAAAGCCAACTGTTTCCATGACAGATTACAATCCTTATTCCCTTAATTAAAGTTTCCCGTACATTTTCTACTTGATATTCAACTTAATTTTTAGTTGGGTGTTGTTGACCATTGAAAAAAATAATAGCGTTTAAAATGTTTAGAAAACAAATACCTTTGCGCCAACATTGCAGGTATTTGTTTGTACCTGCTTTCGTGTTAAGGGTATCGGGGTTATGCCCAAGTTGGTGAGGTTTGTTATGCCCTGCTGTTTAGTTTAAGGTAATATTGAAATTAATATGAAAATAAGATTTGATGGCTTTGTCCTATCTATAATAGCTGTTATTGGAATAGCTTATATTTTTCCACAATGGGGTGCGGCAGACAGTCGCGTTCCTATCGATACGATTAGTGCAATAGGAATTTCATTGATTTTCTTCTTTTATGGATTAAAATTGAGTCCCTCCAAATTAAAGGCAGGACTCAAGAACTGGAAGTTGCATTTGTTGGTGCAGGCCTCCACGTTTTTAATTTTCCCCCTAATTGTTTTGGCATTTTATCCGCTCATGCAAAATGCAGAGCAGCAGACCCTATGGTTGGCCTTCTTTTTTTTGGCGGCACTACCATCCACCGTATCTTCCTCGGTGGTAATGGTCTCCATGGCCAAGGGCAATATCCCGGCTGCAATATTTAATGCCAGTATTTCGGGGATTATTGGCATTTTGATAACGCCATTGTGGATGGGGCCCTTTGTACAGGAAACAGGAACAGATTTTGATTTTGCAGTCATCTATTCAAAACTCATCCTTCAAATTATTCTACCCGTAATATTAGGATTGTTTTTACAGCGATTTCTTGGGATGCTGGCACAAAAATATAATAGCTATTTAAGCCTTTTCGATAAGTCCATTATTCTACTTATCATCTATAAAAGTTTTGCGGAATCGTTTGAAGAAAACATTTTTGGTGTGGTATCCTTTTTGGATTTGGGGATACTTTTTGTAGCTGTATTGGGATTGTTTTACTTGGCATTTTTTTTAACAGGATTTGTAGCCAAAAAATTAAAATTCAATACGGAGGACCAAATTACGGCCCAGTTTTGTGGTACCAAAAAATCCTTGGTTCACGGGACCGTTTTCTCCAAAATTCTATTCGGAAATATGGCTTCTATAGGCATAATTTTACTGCCCCTTATGATATTCCATGCCACCCAAATCTTAATTTTGAGCATAATTGCCGGAATACGGGCCACCAGACCAGAAGAGGGGGAACCCATAGTAGAGGCTTAGCCTAAAATTCCATAGACCTAGTTTCTACTGAACTTTAGGGCTGTTTTCTTATAATTGTTTATTCAATATCCACCAGTTGGTCTTTACCTTTTACTAAATTGGACTGGTGCTCCTTGACCATAAGATCAATTTCGGTAAGAATTTCTGGGTGATTTGCCCCTAAATCAAAGTTTTCGGATGGGTCCACACTTAGATTGTAAAGGATTGGTGGATTATGTATTTCCTTTTCACCAAATTGCCCATAGGAACCTTCGGTGATATAATGCGCCTTGTAATCTCCAAGTCGGGCCGCATATAATTGTGTTCCCCTATAATAGAAAACCCCCTTTCTTGGGGTGGGATCGCCTTTCAATAAGGTGGCACTTAGGTCAAACCCATCCATAATCCTGTCCTTAGGCATTGGAACACCGGCCAAGGCACTAAAAGTGGGGAAAAGGTCCATGGTAGTACCCAAATCGGAAATCACTGCTGGCTTAATGTTGGTTGGCGACCAAAATATACATGGTTCGCGCATGCCACCTTCCCAGGTCATTCCTTTTCCGGCCTTTAATAAGCCTGCACTTCCTCCATTAACCCCATAGGAAAGCCAAGGACCGTTATCCGAGGTAAATACCACAATGGTATTCTTGTCCAATCCTTCTTCCTTTAGCGCAGCGATAATTTGTCCTATGCCAAAATCAATTTCCTCCAATACATCTCCATAAATACCCCTTTTACTTTTGCCCAAAAAGTCCTCTGAGGCAAATAGGGGTATGTGGGGCAGATTGTGCGCCAAGTAAATAAAGAAGGGATTGTCCTTATTTTTTTTGATGAAAGAAATAGTTTCCTCCGCATATCTTTTGGTAATGGTATTTTGATTGGCAGGCCTTTCTATTATTTCCGTATTCCGCATCAAGGGAACATTAAAATTTTCCGTGGGTAAATTTCCTCTGGCCTCCTTAAACTTTGTTCCGTCGCCCACAAAATCCATGTCGTTGGAGTAGGGGATGCCAAAATAATAATCAAAACCATTATTGGTGGGCAGATATTCTTCTTTATGGCCTAAATGCCACTTGCCAACACAAGCCGTGCTATAGCCAACCTTTTTTAATTGTTCCGCCAGGGTTATTTCCGAGCTTGGCAAACCATATTTAGAGTTTGGGAACAACACCCTTTTTGTATCACTTGCCATTCCGCTTCTTACGGGTAACCGGCCAGTTAATATGGCCGCTCTACTAGGGGTACATACACTGGCCCCCACATAAAAATTGGTCCATTTTTGACCTTCGGCCGCCATTTTATCCAAATGCGGCGTTTTAATGGTGGGATGACCATAAACACCCAGGTCGCCATAACCCAGATCGTCCGCAAAAATGATGATGAAATTAGGGGTTTTGCCTAGGCTTTCTTGGCTATAGGCAATACTGCAATAAGAAGATAGTAGAACTAGAGTTAAAAATGTTTTAAAAGTTAAGCCTGTTTTAAGCCAATGTATGATCATTTTTTTTTGGTTGTTATTGTTCGGATTTGAAGATAACAAAAAATGATAAAGGAAGATTTATGATAGCCCTAAAGGTTTAAAAATGGCGGTCCAAGCGTTTTTTGGCAATGGCCATGTGTGTTATTTCCCCAAGCAGGTTTACCCCATCAATGAGTTTTGCAAAACGCTGGTCATGAGTAAATCCTTTTTTATAGCGAAAGTATATTTGTTGGATGATTACTGCTATTTTGAACAGGCCGTAGACATAATAAAAGATAATATGGTCTACTGTTTGTCCACTTTTTAGGCTATATTGATGCACCACTTCTTCCCTGGAAAGATTACCCGGCAGATGGGTTGGGGTTAGGTTTAAGGCCTTCATGAAGTCTGGGTCATTGGGGTTTACCCAATATCCCAAAGTGGTACCCAGATCCATCAACGGATTTCCGATGGTAGCCATTTCCCAGTCCAGTACTGCATTTACTTTGGTCCAATCCCGGGGATCCAGTACCAAATTGTCGTATTTAAAATCGTTATGGATCAGGGAATAGTTTTTTGGTTCCTTGGGTATATTCTCGCCCAACCATTTGGCCGCGGCTTCAATTTTCGGTATTTCATCCGTTATGGATTTGTAATATCGTTTGGTCCAACCTTCAATTTGTCGTTGCATATATCCTAGAGGTTTACCAAAATCGGCCAAACCAATTTCCTTTACATCCAATTGATGAAGATCAACAAACGTATCTACAAAACTGTTGGATATGCCCTGCATCAGTTCAGGGGAGGGAATCATTTCAGTTGGCATTTTTGCCCTCAATATTACCCCCTCTACCCGTTCCATAAGGTAGAAGGGGCAGCCTAGAATGGATTCGTCTTGACAGTAAAGTATTGGTGTGGGGACTTTGCCGTACTTAGGTTTTAATGCCGTTAAAATGTCGTACTCACGCTTCATATCGTGACCGGATTTTATATTGGCCCCAATGGGCGGTCTTCGCAATACATATTCACTATTTCCCAATTGTACCAAATAGGTCAGGTTGGAATAGCCACTTGGAAATTGGGTTACTTTTAAATCTCCCTTGTGGTCAAAGAAATGTTGCAAATAGGATTGTAAATTTTCCAGTTGCAATTCTTCCCCTTGACGGATGGTCGTGGATTTATCGTTCCATGTGTTCAACATAGCTGTTAAATTCTGTATTCTTTTAAAATCTGTCTGGCCAAGCTGCTCTTATGCACCTCGTCTGCCCCATCATAAATTCGGGCAGCCCGCTCATGTCTATAGTAGAAAGCTAGGATGGTATCGTCTGTTAGGCCTAGGGCACCATGGACCTGAATGGCCCGATCCACCACTTTTTGTAGGACGTTGGCACAGTAAAATTTAATGATGGAAATTTCTTTTCTTGTTTTATAGGCACCCTGAGTATCAATTTTATGGGCAGCATCTTGGATCAGCAATCGCGCGGCGTTAATTTCGGCCCTGGATTCTGCAATCCAGTTTTGGATGGTCTGTTTATCGGCCAATGTTTTTCCATGTGCCAATTCCCTGGATACGGCCCGCTGGCACATCAGGTCAAAGGAGCGTTCGCATATTCCCATCCAACGCATACAATGGTGGATACGGCCCGGTCCCAAACGTTTTTGGGCAATTGTAAATCCTTCGCCATCTCCCCCAAGTACGTTGGTCAATGGTACTTTTACATTTTGGAATTTTATTTCTGAATGACTTTCCCAGCCGTTTCCGGCATGTCCCATAACGGGAATGTTTCTAACAAATTCCAGACCTGTGGTATTGGTGGGGACAATAACCTGACTTGCTTTTTTATGGGCTTCTATTGCTTCTGGATTGGTTACCAACATTACAATGGCAAAGGCGGCCCCGTCAAAACCCGAGGTAAACCATTTATGACCGTTTATTACATAATTGCCATCCTTTTTAAAGGCCATTGTGCCCATATTTACAGGATTGGAGCCTGCAAAATCGCGTTCGGTCATGGCGAAACAGCTCCTAATATCTCCTGCTAGAAGAGGGGAGAGGTATGCCTCTTTTTGTTCCTTGGTCCCGAACTCGATCAAAATTTCCATGTTACCGGCATCAGGGGCCTGACAATTAAAACAATAATGTCCGTAGGGACTGGCACCTAAAATTTCGCTGATTTCCCCGTGCTGCTTATTGCTTAGCCCTAAACCGCCGTATTCCTTTGGAATCTGAGGTAGCCAGAGTCCGAGGTATTTTACTTTTTTTCGAAGTTCATTGAGCTTTGGTAGTTTTTCATCCCAGCTACAATTTAAAATCCAGGGTTCCAAAGGAAATAGTTCCTCCTTAACAAAGGCTTTTATCCTATTTTTTATATCGTCGAAATTCATTTGTTTAGTTTTTGGAAGTTTCGGTCTTAATATATAATCAGCTGGGGATATTTTTTGAATTCGGCAGCAACTGTAATAAAGTGTTATTTGCCTATAAATTTAGCGGGACGCTTTTCCAAAAAGGCATTGACGCCTTCTGCAAAATCGCGGCTCCCAAATGTGGTAACCTGTTTTTCCGCTTCATAAGCAATAGTGTCATATAGATCATGGCCCATGGCATAGAACATATCTTCTTTGGTAACACCAATAGCTAAAGTGGGCAGTTTGGCCAATTCATGGGCCCAATTTTTGGCCGTTTTAAGCAAATCGGAATCGTCCTGTACCAACTTATTGGTGAGGCCAAGATCCAGGCATTCTGCAGCCATTATTTTTTTGCCTTCCACGGCTATTTGTAATGCTTTGCTATATCCTACTTGTCTTGCCAAAAGCCAACTGCCACCGCCGTCGGGGCCTAAGCCTATATTGATAAAGGCATACAAAAGAGCACTGCTTTGGGACATTACCCTAAAATCGCAGGCAAGGGCCAGGGAAGCTCCTACTCCGGCCGCAGTTCCGTTAATTGCGCCGATAATGGGCTTGCGAAGTGTAAAAAGAGTGCGCATCAATGGTTGGTAGGTACTGGTAATATATGCCCTGCCTTCTTCTGGTGTAACTTGGCCGAAGACAGCCATATCCGCACCGGCACAAAAACCTTTTCCGGCTCCTGTAATAACCACTGCGCGAATGTCATCATCCTTACGGATGATATTGATGGCGTTGGTAATTCCGTTCACTACATCGTCTGTAACCGCATTGTATCGTGAAGGCCTGTTAATTGTGATAAGTCCGATATCCCCCTCCTTTTCAAAAAGAACACTCTCATTATTGTTGTTTTCAATTTTCTTTGGGGTGTCTTTTTTAGGTGCCGGATTTGTTTTTTTACTATTTGGGTTTGAATAGGCTTGGGCTATAAATTCGGCTACACAAGCCGGTTTTTCTTCCCCTTTTAGCTCAAATACAAGTTTTAATTTGTATTTGGCCCCGCCTTCAAAAGGGCTGAATTCCATTAAGGACACTCGCGCCCTTAACAAGGCCCCTACCGGGGTGGCATTCATGAACCGCACTTTGTCCAATCCATAATTTACCCCCATTGCAATATCTTTGATCTTGAGGGTTTCAAAGCAGAATTTTGAAGCTAGGGAAAGGACCAAAAATCCATGGGCCACCGTTTTTTTATAGGGGGAATATTTGGCGGATTTTTCGGGGTCTGTATGGATCCATTGCTTATCCTCCGTGGTGCTGGCAAAAGTGTTGATCATATCCTGGGTTATTGTCATCCAATTGGATAGCCCCAATTCCTTCCCTAGGTAATGGGTCAGATCCGACAGCTGTGGAATTTCGGTAGAATACGCCTTATTGATTAGTTTTTCTTCTGCCATTTGGTTTGTTTTATTTCCTTTTAAATTATTTGGTATTTCCTAAGCTTCGTACAATTACTAGTTAAATCCGCCTGCAATCATATGCCCCCCATCGGCCGTAAAAACCGATCCAGTGCAATAGCTGGAAGCATCTGAGGCCAAAAAACAGGCTAGGCCGGCCATTTCGTCCGGTACGGCCATTCTCCCTGCTGGTAAATGACGGGTTACTTGGTCCAATATTTTTTCGTTCTGCCATAGGGCCGAACTAAATTTGGTCTTGATAAGTCCTGGGCAGATGGCGTTGGAACGGATACCAAATTTGCCCCATTCCACGGCCTGTGATTTTGTCAACATAATTAAAGCTGCCTTACTAACACTGTACAATCCTAATCCAACACTTGGTTTCATTCCTTCCACTGAAGCAATATTGATGATACTCCCGCCTCCCCTTTTTTTCATAATCGGATAACATAGATTGGCCAACTGGAATGGTGCCTTGGTATTTATGTCCATTATTTTGTCGAATAGTGAGTTCTCCATAGTATCCAAAGGGCCATAGAACGGATTGGTGGCGGCATTGTTTACTAAGATATCCACAGCTCCATAGGCATTTACCGTTTCCTCTACCAATTTTTTCAATTGGTCTTCATCGCCAACATGGCAGCCTATCCCTAAAGCATCGTAACCTTCCTTTTTAAAATTGTTTGCTACATGTTCAACTGCTTCTTGGCTACGGGAACTAATGACAACCTTGGCTCCGTATTCGGCAAGACCTCTGGCAATAGATTCCCCAATACCTTTACTGGCACCGGTGACAATAGCCACTTTGTTCTTTAAATCGAATTTTTGTTTTATCCTTGTTTGCATCCCACTTTAATTGTTAGAGTACCATTGGTTATGTGAATTATATTAGAGGTCTAAAAGGTTGGTATTACATTGGCATGGCACCACCATTGGCATGTAAGGTATGCCCGCTTATAAATCCGGCTTCTTTGGAGGCCAGGAAGAGATAGGCATGCCCCATATCTTCTGGAGTACCAATTCGCCCTACGGGAATCATCGAAATCCCTGCCTGGATAACATCCTCTGGCATGGAATCTGTCATTTCAGTTTTAATAAATCCAGGGGCAACGGCATTTACAGTAATATTGTATTTGCCAACTTCCCTACAAAGGGAATGTGTAAAGCCTACTATAGCCGCCTTACTGGCACTGTAGTTGGTCTGCCCAAAGGCGCCTTGGAAGGCGTTCACGGAAGAGGCGGAAATAATCCTACCATAATTGGCCGTCTTCATATGGGGTACTACCGCTTTGGCAGTAATATAAAGGGAATCAACATTTACGTGCATAACTTGGTCCCATTCCTCACGACTCATTTTTAGGATAGATCGGTCGCGAATTATTCCGGCGTTGTTAATGAGTACATCTATCTTTCCATAATCGGAGATGACTTTTGCAACAGCCTTGTCAACGGATTCTTGGCTGGAAACATCCACCTTTTGGTAAAATATTCTACCCCCATCCTTGGCAATCTTTTCAGCAGTTTTCTGGCCTTCTTCCAGCACATCCCATAAGGCCACAGTGGCTCCCTCATTGCAGAAGACTTTGCAGATGCCTTCACCTATGCCTCTTGCCCCACCCGTAATAATTACGACCTGCCCTTCTAGTTTTTTCATTTTTCTTTAATTATTTAACTGATTTTACTTCAGTAATTTAAAAAACTTTAAAGACAAACTCTAATGATCAAACAAGTATTATTAATTAACGCATCTGCAATAGCCTTTTAATGCTATTGGGAAATTTCCAATACCCCAAAATTAATTTAAAAATAAATTGAAATATTACTAAGGGAGTATTGACTTGGTTTATAAAACCTTGGAAGGTCTAAAGGGAGAGTACTTATTAATGGAAAAGAGGAATATAATCAAAATAGGTGGCAGCCAGCTATGTGTATTTGAAAAGTGATTATTCCAATTTCAAATCTTGTGGTAAAGCGGTGTGATTAATAAATCCTGGAATCAATTAATTTGACCCCAGGATTTACATTATTTAAAACTGATATCTTAATCCCAGTGCAATATCTAGACCTAAATCGTTATTGTTATAACGATCGTCTCCAAAAGCTATTTCAGGTCTAAAGTCCAAAGAAATTAATAAAGGGATGTCAAAATTATATTCAATTCCTATATCACCAGCGCCAAAAACAAATGTATCGGTATAATCATTACCGTCATTAAAGTTCTTATTGTCGTTAAAACTATAAGATCCGACCCCACCGCCAAGACCAACATACCAATTAAAACCATTTTCAATATTCCATACCCATTGGTGCAAGCCGGCAAGTTTAAATCCATCATAATTTTTGCCATCTCTCCAACCTAAATCCACCTCTAGCCTATGGGTATCGCTTAAACGTGCCTGATAGGAAATCTCTCCACCAAATCCGTCGTTGTCTCCAAGTCTTAATCCTAAGGCATTTTTGGAGATGGATTGGGCGTTGGCCGCGACAATAGTCAGTGTTATAACTGTAAGTAGACTCAATATTTTTTTCATAATTATTTATTGTTAAATTTATTGGCAAGCTTAGTGAAAATATGGCTTCAATAAGACCTCCATCCAACCAAATTATAACTCATTAGATGAAATTGAATTTTAGTGTTCAATTCAGTCAAAATAAAATTTTGTTGGACCAATAAATAAGGTTTAATATTCCAATTTTGTAGCTGATGTTTTTTAAGGATGCTCATGTCAATTCAAATTTTAAAAAATAGATTATTCAAAATTATTGCTATTGCGATAGCCATAATTTTGTCGATGATACTCATCTTGCATATTGTTGTAAAAAAATATATTGTCAATTTCCTTGATAAAAAAATACCCGATCATATACATTTGACTTATAGCCAAATTCAAGTAAACCTTATAACAGGCTCCGTAGGATTAACAAATGTTGGGTTGGATTTTTTGGATAAAGATACCAATATTAAAAAAGCAGGGATGAGGTTGGAAGCTATTGACCTAAAAGACATAGGTTATTACCAGGCCCTATTTGGAAACAAAATAAGCTTTCGTGAAATTCGATTGTTAAAGCCAAAAGCAGAATATTATCAAAGTGAGCATCAAGTTGAAAATAATGGGATTGTTACTAATGACAGTGCCAAGGAGAGAACTTTGTCCATAGCGCGATTGTCCATTGTTGACGGCGAATTCAGGATTTTGGGAAAGGGTGGGGATTCTGCGGTTTTTTCGGTGGAAAACTTGAATTTGTCCCTTGAAAATCTAAACTTGAATAAAGAAACTATAGAACGGGAAATTCCGTTTTCCTATGGGGATTACGATTTGAGCTCAGGGATGATTTATGTTGATCTTGGACCATATGAAGCCCTAACATTGAGCGGTACCAATATCAACAACAAAGAATCTCAACTTATTAATTTATCCTTGAAGTCCAAATATAGTAAGTTAACGCTTTCCAGAAAGCTGGACAAGGAGCATGATTATATTGATTTGGAAATTCCCGAAGTTAGGATGGTCAATTTGGATTTTGGATTTAATGCCGAACGTTTTTTTCTTAACTCCACATTGTTTGCTCTCCAAAAACCAAAAATGGAAGTATATCGCGACAAGCTTGTTCAGGACGATTTTGAACAAAAAAGACTATACAGCCGAATGTTACGCGAGTTGCCCATAGATCTCAATGTTTCTACAGTTGAAATCAACGATGGATATATTGCGTATTCAGAATTGGTAAAAATGGGAACCGTTCCGGGTGAGATTGTATTTGCAGATCTTGAAGCTACGATAAGCAATGTTTCCAATACCCATGAAAATAGAGAAATGACGGAGATAGAGGCCGTGGCCCAACTTATGGGAGAAGCCCCAATTGAGCTTACATGGAATTTTGATGTCCACAAGGAGAACGATGCGTTTTTCGTATCTGGCGTTGTTACTAATTTTAAGTCCGAAAGCATCAATCAATTCCTAAGATCCAATCTGCGTACCGAGGCTGAAGGTGATGTGCAAGAACTCTATTTTACCGTAAGTGGCGACGCCATTAGCTCTAGTGGGGATATGAAAATGAACTATGAAGATTTTCGTTTTACGGTTCTTAAAAAGGATAGAGCGGGAGTCAATAAACTATTGACTTTCGTTGGTAATATTTTTACTAATGACGGCTCCAAAACAGACAAAACTGGCTATAGATATGGCGAAATTTATGCAGAGAGGGATAATACCAAGTCATTCTTTAATTATTTATGGCTCAATGTAAGGGACGGGATTGTAAATACACTTACCGGCGATGGCAAAAAGGAATAATTTGCTGTAAGGATAAGATGAAATTGAAAAAGGATTGGACCTCCTGATTTAGGGGTTATTTTTTTTGTCTTGTAAAAGAATACATCAAAATTGGCATTCTCTTAATCCGGGCAGTGTTCTTATGCCGAGGTAACTTTTTTCCTAAGAAATATACACCCACCTTGTTATTCCTATGGCTGGGCCTACAAGATCCAAATAAGTCTCACGAAGGCTATTTTTTGTTGGTTTATAGCTATGCATTTGAACTTTGTAAAGATTACTTAAATAGAGCAAAGCAAAAAATCGTTTGGATCAATGTTTCCCTAGAAAACGCCCTAACTTGTTGTTATAACAAAAAATAAAATTATTTATATATTATGGAAACAGCACAAGCAACTATCGGAATCAAAAAAGACAATAGAAAAGCCGTCGTGGGAATGCTGGGCAAACTTTTGGCGGACGAATATTTGCTCTATACTAAACTGCGGAACGCACATTGGAATGTGGAGGGAATCGACTTCCATACCAAACACGTTTTTTTTGAGGAAGAATACAATAAGATAGAAAAAATAGTAGATGAGGTGGCCGAGAGAATCCGTATGCTAGGGTTTTATTCTCCCGGGACTTTGAAGGAGTTTTTAGAACTTTCACATTTGAAGGATGAAAGTCCAAAAAGGAACGATAGCTCAAGTTTTATGGAAGTTTTATTGGAAGACCATGTCACCATTATCAAGTTCATTAGAAAAAGTATTAGTGAAAATGCAGAGGAACACAATGACGAAGGTACGGCCGATTTCATTACAGGAATCATGCAATTACATGAGCAGATGTCCTGGATGCTAAGGGCTTCCTTGAAAACCTTTAAATAAGTCAATAAGACTTTGCAAATCATACAACAACGGCGGGAATTTCTCCTGCCGTTTTTTGTAATAAGGATATATGTGGTTTAGGCCCCTAATACCTTAATGGATATTTAAGTTAAGGTATTAGCCCAGTTCAGTCAGGGCAAAGGGGAATGGGCGGACCAAAAGGAATGAGTGTATTTTGGGCTAGCTTATGATAACAAAAAAACCAGTCTTTAGACTGGTTGTGTAAACTAACTTAACTATATATTAGGCTGTGACAGCTATCGGATTTTGATTGTCCTGATAATGCTTTGGGCTACAATTGTATTTCTCTTTAAATATCTTGGAGAAATAGCTTCTGCTCGTTAAGCCTACACTATATACTATTTCCGAAATGTTCAGGTCGGTAGTTTTAATAAGATTTTCTGCCGTCTCTACCCTTACGTTCCTTATGTAATCTGTAACCGTTCTATCGAACAATAGTTTAAATCCTTCCTGTAGCTTCGCTGGTGAATGACCGGATTTCTTACTTAGGTATTTTAGGCTGTATTGAATTTCAGGATAATTCTTAATGAAATGGGATAGCTCTTTTATATCATCCATCTCATCTTTGGTCAAGGATCCGAAATTGTTTTTCGCGTTCTTTTTATCCTCTTTATGTTGTTGAATTTCCATGGCCAAAATAACGTGCACAATACCCTTTATCAATAAATTTCTAACCAATCCTTTTTGATTAATGGTACCTAACTGTTGCATTTTTTCTGCAATCTTAAGATTATAGGATCCGGTATAGGCAAAGATGTTCTCCCCTGCCTTTGGCAAAAAGGTTTTTAACAACTGATTTCTTAGTAGATCGGCATTTTCATCATCTTGGTGAACTTCATGGGTGTCCACCATTATATTGGAAAGTTTCACAGTTTCATTTTTCCTAAAGAATAGAGTGGTATCCTGACTGGGGTCACAGGAAAAAATTCCTGTTTGGAATTGGTTCAGTTGTCTTTTTTCTCCTTTGATTCCGAAACTATGACTGATTTTTCCTTTGGCACAATACATAAAGTGAATAGGGTTGGTAATAGGCATATTATTTATGAGAAGCATATCTTCCTTAAAGACAATGTCGTATTCTATAAAAGATATATTGTTCTTAAAGGAAACTCCGCTTATGACCCCGCTTACTAAATTATTGTGCAATTCTAGACTATACTCCTGTGGGCGGATTTTTAATTTTCCACCTAAGTCTTGTTGTAACTGATTGAATATGTTAGCTATATTGTTCGTTTTAAGATATACAATTTTCATGTTCCCGTATTTTAGAATTATTACTTCATTTGTCTTTGATCACCCTCGCAATAAATAGTACAACTGCAAGAAGGAGGAGGAGATGTATTATTATGCCTATGTTGAATATAAAAAAGCCGATAGCCCATAGAAAGAGCATTATTATTGCGGCGATAATCAACATTTTCGACATATCCTGTTTTATGATAATTAAAAGGCCTCCTTGGTCTTCCGAATTAAATAAGTATTGAACTTAGTTTGATTCTGAATTGCTATTGGTCATGCCCATGATAAAATTATCTGGGAGGTCATAATTTCTGTTGTCTTTGGAATCCAAAGTCCAGCTTTTTCCAATTTTTGAATTCAGTTGATATGGTTCTGTCGTCTTTTTCATGTAGGCTGTCTTTAAATGTCTTGTTGTGTTTAACAAAGTTCGTTAATGAGCGTTCCTTTTATGTTATACAATTTTTATATTCTGTTATATAATTCCACGAAATGACCCTTATTTCATTAATTGAAGCAATATTTTAATGGGTTGAATCAATGCTTAAGACGAATTTTAACTGCAGTTTAATGGAATTTCGAGCTCAGGTTAGAGTGCCTAAGACTAGGTATTCTTCTTAATAAAGGGAATTACAGGTTGGACTCGACCTTAGAGTAACTTTATACTTATTACGATTTAATGGGTATAATAATTAGGGAAATAATCAACTTTTACAAGGCCTAGCTCTAGTTGTTGGTTTTGTTAACGATGCCTACTGGAGAGGAAAATTGCCCAGAGGCAAAAAATCCTATTTAGACAGGTAAATAAATAAAGAAAGTAGCTCCTTTGTTTACATGGCCATGGGCCACAATATGCCCTTTGTGTTTTTCCACAATCTTCTTGCAAATAGCCAACCCTATTCCTGTACCCGAATATTCGTTTTTTTGATGAAGGCGTTGGAATAGTTCAAATATTTTTTGGGCATTTGCCTGTTCAAAGCCAATTCCGTTATCCTTTACGGAAATGCAGTAATATTCCTTTGTTTTTTTATTAAAATTATCAGGAATTGAAGTGCTTTCCATTTTCTTGCAGTCGATTTCTATTTTTGGAGTATTTTGAATACTGTGATATTTGATGGAATTGGAAATAAGGTTGTTGAAAAGTTGCTCTAACTGAAAGGGGACACCTCTTACCTCAGGAAGATCACCAATAACAAATTCTACCCTGGATTCCCTAATAGGGGCCTCCAGATCTTCCTGTACTTTTTCCAATACCAGATTCAGGTCTACTTGTTGAAAGTCCTTTTTCTTCTTGCTAAGTCTGGAATAGGATAATAGGTATTTAATAAGGGTCTGCATCCGGTTGGCAGAAGATTGTACTTTATCAATGTACTGTGTTTGTTGTTCCGTAAAATTGGAGGAATTGGAATCAATTATCCGCGAAATAAACATCTGAATTTTCCTTAAAGGCTCCTGAAGATCATGACTGGCAACGCGGTTAAAAGATTCCAATTCACTATTGGTGCGTTTTAGTTCCAAGTTCTTGTCCTTCAGCTTTTGTTCATTTTTTAGTTCTTTAGTAATATCCTTTACCACTCCAATGAATTCGGTCTTTAAAAAATGACCTGTATTCTGAAGATATTTTACCTTTCCATTTTTGGTGATAATGCGGTAGGTATAATGACTGATTATTTTTTTCTCCAAGGCCTGGTTAATTTTTTCGTCATAAACCTTAAGGTCTTTGGGATGCACAAAAGGTCTGTAATTTTCAGGTGCTGGTTTAAACTCCATGGGTTCACAACCCAATAACCTGAAAAAATTATCGGACATGGTGGCCTCTTCAGTTTCAATGTTCCAACGGTAGCTACCAATTTTGGCAACTGCCTCAGCATCATTTAAAATAGAATTTTGTACCATTAATTGTTCATTGAGCTCCAGTAAGCGTTGTTTGGCATTAATTATCTGAGTGCTATCATAGGAAGTAAGGGTGATACCATCGTTCAGTTTATTTATGGTAGTATGGACCCAAACGCGTTTTTCTTTTAAAGGATATTCGGTTTCATGTGTTTCTATGGTTCCATTGTTGGCGCATTTTACCATAAGGTCGTATAATCCCGTTTCGTGGACAAAGGGATAGATTTTGGAAATGGACATTCCAATCACTTCATCTACCTGTTTTCCGGTAAGGTTCTCACTTTCGGTATTGGTGAATAAATATTTAAAATCTATTATTTTACCATTGGCATCTCTCTCGGTAACAAGATGGCTAACAGTGTTACTTGTACTTTCAAGGATGTTGTTCAAAAAAGACTTGGTTTCTATCAAGTTATGGTTCTGCTTTTCCAGCTGTTCGTTCAAATCCTTTAAATTTCGCGTAAACTCCCTTTCCGAGGTGGTATCGATGGAAGTGGTTAAAACACCTTCCTCCATTTTTACGGCAGTGGTCCTGAACCAAAACTCATGGCCATTATAATGAAAATGTTTTTCGAATTTACGGGTGGTCCCTTCATTAATAACCTTGGTCAACTCTTCAAAAATGCCATTTTCAAAGTTAATGGGAACTAATTCGGACATTTTACTCTGTGCTATTCGGTTGGGTTTTCGTCCGAGGACCGACTCTATTTTGTCATTGGAAAATACAATGGTAAAATCTTCTACTTCCCCTGCAATATTATAGATAGGGGTGAAATAACTTATAATATTGTCCGTACTGCCCAAAATATTTTGAAGGAATTTCTCCGCAGTAGCCGTTTTTTTTCGTTGGGAGTTGATCTGAAGAAATGAAATAATGAAGATAAATAACGCAAACATACCCAAGAGCAAAGTCATTAGGGGCGTAAATAATATTTGCGATCTATATTCTTCCTTACGCTTTGCTAATTGTATCTGCTTTTCTTGATACATTTGGTTCCTGAGCAGATTTAACTGGGTAATGGATTTTGAAACCCTGTTTATTTTTTCTCTATCCTTGGAAGAATAATTTGTTTTTTGAAATGGGATATTTGCTATTATTTTTAAGGAACTATAAAGGCTATCCTGCCAAGATTGTACCGAAAGTAGAATTTTCTGCTGTATAGCATTTTCTTGGGTTAGTTCCTTGAGTTTTAGGAATGATTCCTGTACTTCCGGTTTGTAATTTTCAAAGGAAGCAATACCTAAAGTGTCCTGGGAAAGCAGATTTTTAAGCTCGGTGGATTGCATTTGGGCATAATAGGAAAAAAGCTGATTAATTTCCATGTCCACTTCCAAGGTATGGGAAACCATATCTGCCGATTCTCCAAGTTGTACTATTTGCTTGTAACTAATACTTCCGAGAAACATGAGAAGGGCAATGGCCAAAATAAGGGATACGGCAAGTACTTTTGGAGACGATGTTATTTTTCTTATTGGCATGCCTTAACTCCCTTTAGATCCTTAATAAAAAATTATCCTTGTTCAAGGCCGAGGTGTGGTATTGCCAGTTGAGCTGTAAAACTTTTTCAATGGCTTGTTTTAGAGCCCCAAAGTTATTGGGCTTATTAATGTAAATATTGGCACCGTTCACAAAGGTTTCTTCAATATCGGATTCAGAAGAGGAGGTTGAATATATGGCAACCAATAGGTCCTGAAGTCTAGGGTGGTTTCTAATTTCATTGAGACATTGCATTCCATTCTTGATGGGCATGTTCAAATCTAGAAATACTATTTCCGGTAAAATCACATTGGGCAGGGTCAAGTAATCCATCAACTCCTTGCCATTGTTAAAAAGGGATAATTTGGTCTTAATTTTTATTTCGTTCATGGCTTCCTTGAACAATGTTCTGTCATCTTCATCATCATCGGCAAGGGCTATGTTTAGGGAATGTAGGGGCATATTTTGGTCTGGTTATTTTTGGTTTAAGGCTCTTTCTTTCCGCTTCAGGATTATTTTCTGAAAAGTCGAGGGAGTAAGTCCGGTCGTCTTTTTGAATTGGGCCGATAAATGTGATACACTGCTATAGTTGAGCTTATACGCTATTTCCGTTAAGGTTAGGTTATTTTGGAGGATTAAACTTTTGGCGAAATCTATTTTTTTTAGAATTACAAAGTTCTCGATTGAAGAGTAGGTGGCTTCAGAGAATACCGAGGACAAATAGGTATATGAATAATCCAGTTTTTCAGAAAGATAGGTAGAGAAATTATAAAGTTTAGGATTCTCTTCATCATTTATCCATTCTGAAACAGAATCTTTAATACGTTGTACCAAGGCCATTTGTTGATCATCCATAATTTCTATGCCATAATTTCCCAAGAGCGAGGCCATTTCCTGATCTTCCTCATCTGTTGGCCTTCTATCAAATTCAATTTCCCCAACACCATGAATGGTATAGTTCATTCCCAAGGCGTCCAGTTGTTCCTGTAAAACAGCTTTACAGATAAGGTTAAAATCAAATTTCAGATAGATTCTCATTAATTGCATATAATATGGGCCTGTGACATCGATTCCTATAAACTTGGGAAAACAATGTAGGCGTTATACACAAAGATGATGAATTTTTAATTTCAATTAAACTGCTCAGTGAATTTTTTATCAATATTGGCTTATGCCTATGTATTACTAATTGATATTGTAGGTGACTTCACAACTACCTATATCTTTTAATTGTTGTGTAGTGTAAGATGTGTTGATAAAGCCTAATGCACAACATGAGTTAATAGGAAAACACTTTCTTCTCTTCCCAGATGAGATTGCTTTATCAAGCTTTGTTTAATTTTATTTTGCCATGTAGTTTTCTTTGGGGATTTCCTTAAAAAATTCGGCCGTTTCAATATTGCTGGATGGGCTATAATTGGCTAATACCGTGCCTTTACTGCCGTCGTTTGTTTCGACAATATACAAGATGGACATGTCGGACGGATTGCTCATACCTTCGAAGCGATATTCCTTCAAAATGGTAACATTTTCGGGCTCGTACCCAATTTTTGTCTTCAAATCGATCAATTTCATGTTATCTACACGGTAGTTGCCCTTAAAGCCCTTTTTTTGATATTCGTCTATAATTTCTTTTTCGTTCTTGGCAAATTCATTCTTCATTTTCATATTTTTTAAATTAATAACGGATTATATTTTTAATTGAGTCTTTGGTAAAAGGCTCCTATGTTGAGTGCAACCACAAGCCATTGGTTATAACGTTTCCCCGGGTATGTTCATTTATTTCGTAGTTGAAATAAGAACGGACAAGATCCGCAAAGGAAAATGTCCGTTCAAAACAAAATCTAACCAACCAAAGAGAATTTTTAATTGTCGTCTGTGGCGTCATCTATTTCATCTCCAATTTCTTCCACACCTTCCTCAATGTCGTCACCTACCTTTTCTATTCCATCTTCAATTTTCTCACCTGCAGTTTTTTCTTCCCTGCAGCTGGTAAAGGTGGCCAATGAAACAGTAAATAGTAGAGCGAATAAGAAGTATATTATCGATTTTTTCATTTTTATAGTTTTAGGATTATGTACATAGTGTACTTAAAGTTTTATTAATTTTTAAAAAGCTGTCTTGATTAGATCTTACTTCTTCCTGTAAATAAGGATATTACAAAGAGAATTAAGAAAATAAAAAATAAGATTTTAGCAATACTGGCAGCGCCTGCTGCTATTCCCCCAAATCCGAAAATTGCGGCAATTATTGCTAATATTACAAATGTTACTGTCCATCGTAGCATGATATATGTGTTTTTTAGGTTAATACTATAAATTGTTCTTTAAACAATTTCTAAAACAAATCTCGGGATATTCAATCACATTGTTTAACGTTATCACGTTAATGGTTAACACAGATGACTTTGTTGTAACTTGTTTTGATTCAATTGTTTGTAGGGTTGTTGAATTTGAAGTTTTCTGGAAAATCCAATGTTCGTATAGGGAAGGGGATATTAATGCTGTTATCGTCAAATGCTTTCTTAATGGCTATCATGGCGATGGTTTTGGCCTTTAGCACTTCTAGTGAGGAGGTAGATTTGATCCAAAAGCGAGTTTCAAAATTAATGGAGCTATCTCCAAATTCGGTATAGAGAAAAATTACTTCCTTGGCATTTTCTACGTTGTCAAAATTGGAGGAAATAGTCTTGCAAACTAGGTCGCGAACAAATTCCAAATTGGACGAATAGGCAACTCCGCACTTAAGGATTACTCGTGATTGTGCTGTTGTCGAGAAATTTCTTATGGGGTTCTCCAAAACCAATTTATTGGGTATATAAACCAAATTGTTGTCCGATTGTTTTATGGTTACAGCCCTTAGATCTATATCTATCACCTCACCCTCATAATCATTACTCTCTATCCAATCCCCAAATTTAATATGCTTTATGTAGGACAGTACTATACCGGAATAGGTGTTGGCCAAGGCACCCTGTAAAGCCAGGCCTACAGCCAGACCGGCTACCCCTGCACCGGCTAAAATTGTATTTAGCGTTTTGCTTAGGTCCAAGATCCCAAGCACTAAAAATAGCCCTGTTAGAATGACCAGAACTGAAATTAATTTGGTGATTAAATTCTTCATGGATTTCTGTAAACTACTTTTCGCCAATAGTTTCCAGGTAAGTTTGGTAAAATATTTGGAAAGTAGAATTACGATGGTGAATACGAGAAGTGCTAAAATGATATTGGGCAAATTCACTATTAAACTGTCCACCCAAGAAGTCAGTCTATTGATCATTTCCGCCCAGGCCTCGTCTATCTTTAAATCCATAACCATAATTTTAGTTGTTGTTCTAAAAGTTAAGAAGATTTTTAGGAATAACCCCATGATTCTTAAATATACCGATGTAAAAGAAATTGTTCCAATAAAAATGGTTCCGATAATAAAGTGTATCGGAACCATTAATTAACAACCAACCTAACCATCTAAATTGAATTACAGTTGTAGTTCGTAGTAATTCAAAGAAGAATACATTTAAACCCAAATGTCCCCCCGAAATTTTGGGTTTATCTGATTGCCAATTCTTAAATGGCAATATTTTTCTTTTTCTTATAAGTCAAATTTATCAAAGGGGGTTAACATTTATGTGCTGTAATCTAAATAATATTGACTCTTATACAAATAAACAAGGCAGCAGACAATTGTTGGTTTTTTTAATTCATTCCAGTGTTTGCGATACAATTTATTGGTATTGGGCTAGTCGTATAAAAGGGATTAATTACCTTTAAACAACTTGTTAATTAATTGCACCATGTTTAAATATGCCATTAAAATATTGAAGGTGTTTTATCGCAGAGTGCTACTGAGTATTGCATTTTATCCTGTGCTAATTTCATTTGCATTTTTTCTATTGGCATTTATAATATTGGAACTGGAAAGTTTGGAATTGGCCGAAACGTTAAAAGAACGGATACCTTACCTTTTTATAAAAGATTATGAAACGGCCCGTGCCATTTTAACAACGTTGATTGGTGGCATTCTTTCATTAACGGTGTTTAGTTTTACAATGGTCATGGTTGTACTCAGCCAAGCTTCTTCCAATTTTTCACCGAGATTATTACCGAGTTTGGTTTCCAATAAAAGACATCAACTAATTCTGGGAGTATACATCGGTACTTTGTTGTACTGTATTATAATTCTAATTGCTCTAGGAGCTAACGATATTGATACACATTCGGTTGGGTTCTCAACCATGTTGGCCGCAATTTCAGGAGTATTTTGTATAGGACTGTTTGTCTATTTCATTCATAGTATTTCCACATCTATTCAAATTCAAAATATTATAGATAATATATTTCGATCCAGCTCAAGGTATTTGGACAAAGATTATGAAGATACTTGTAATTTGAAAGTTGGCTTGCAAGAATTTAGGATGGATAATTTTGAAACCATTTATTCCCATAAGTCGGGCTATTACAGAGGATTTGATAATTCTTTGTTAAGCGATTCCTTAGCTGAACATTGCCATCAAATTGAAGTAGTGCCATACGTTGGCAGGCATTTATGGGAGGGAATGCCCTTGTTAAAGGTTCAGAATGTGCTTAAGGATGAAGATTTGGAGGACCTAATGTTGTGTGTAAATATTAGCAGTAATAGAAGCGATCAAAACGAGGGATTTGATGGATTTATTAAATTGATGGAAATAGCAGTCAAAGCAATGTCACCTGGGATAAATGATCCTGGGACAGCTATTGATGCCATTAATAGATTGGCACCTCTACTGGTAAAAATCATGAGATTTCCACATAAAACATCTAATTATTTAAGGGAAGGCAAGATCATTCTGGTCAGAACGAACGTTACCGCCAAGGAACTAATGCAGACAATTATTCAACCTATCCGGTTGTATGCAAAAAAAGATAGCTCAGTTGTTCTTGTCCTTATTGGAGCTTTAAAATATCTTGTACAAGACACAAAAATTTCTAAGGAAAATAGGGACGAAATACAAAAGGAATTGGAGGCCTTAAAAATGGATATAATTGCCACAATTGAAAATAAATATGACCGGGAAAAAATTCTGGCTTTTTTTTAATAAACCTTAGGGCAAATATTAATGCCCTTGACCTTTACTTATATTCACGGACATATTTATAAACTTAGATCAATAACTATAAATTGGTATTAAAATGGAATATTTAGAATCAGTGAACCCTTATGATGGCAAGTCATTGGAAAAATATAAAATATTTTCGGATGACGATATAGATAAGGTATTGGCCAAAACCGAACAGGTCTTCCAAAACTGGAAAAATGTAAGTGTAGAACATAGGTCGGGACTTTTAAAAAAACTGGCCAAGGCTTTGTTGAAAAATAAAAAATCTTACGCTCAATTAATGTCCAAGGAGATGGGGAAACCCGTAAATCAAGGTATTGCCGAAATTGAAAAGTGCGCTTGGGCCTGCGATTTTTATGCTAAGAATGCCGTTGGGTTTCTTGCAGATGACCTTATAGATACCGAGGCGGACGAAAGTTTTGTAAGTTACGATCCCATTGGATGTGTATTGGCCATTATGCCATGGAACTTTCCCTTTTGGCAGGTAATCCGTTTCGCGGCACCAACGCTCACTGCAGGTAATACTGTAATATTAAAACATGCCAGTAATGTCCCAGGCTGCAGCTTGGCACTTCAGGAATTGTTTCTTTCGGCAGGCTATCCAGAAGGCAGCTTTCAGTCTCTTATTGCGGACCATCAAAAGCTTGAATCTATCATTGGGAATTCTATTGTACAAGGTGTAACCCTTACGGGAAGTGAGAAGGCAGGTAGGGCAATTGCGGCCCAGGCAGGAAAGCATTTAAAAAAATGTGTTATGGAACTAGGGGGCAATAATGCCTGTATAGTATGGGAAGATGCTGATTTGGACAAATATATGGACACCATGGTTATGGCCAGAATGCAAAATACCGGTCAAAGTTGTATAGCGGCAAAAAGATTCATAGTTGTCGAAACTATTTACGAGGAGTTTCTAATCAAGTTTACCAAAAGAGTCCAAGATCTTAAATCTGGAGATCCCTTGGATAAACACACGAATATAGGGGTCATGGCTAGAGAGGACCTGGCCAAAACTTTGGAGGAACAAGTCAAGGATTCCTTGGACAAGGGGGCTCAAGTTAAGATTGGAAATAAGCGGGACGGAGCCTATTATGAGCCTACAGTACTTACTGGTGTACTACCAGGTATGCCTGCCTTTGATGAAGAACTTTTTGGCCCAGTGGCAGCAGTGGTCAAGGCAAAGGATAGGAAGGAGGCCGTTGTGATGGCGGCAAATTCTAAATTTGGTCTGGGGTCCATGCTGTTCACAGAAGATATAAAATCTGCACGGAAAATAATTGGGGACATACCTGATGGGGCATTTTTTATAAATGAAATGGTGAAGTCCGATCCAAGATTACCATTCGGAGGAACGAAAGCGTCGGGATTTGGTCGTGAGCTTTCCATGGAAGGTATATTGGAGTTTGTGAACAAAAAGACGGTCTATATAAGGAAATAGAATTTTGGCTCGAATTTGCTATAGCTATATATTTTGGTCTGTACCCCAACTATTTTTAAACGCAAATTGGTTTTGGGGCATACGTTGCCGTTCGCTAATTTCTTTCTCCTGAAGTTTTTGGGGCAGATCATCCAGTTCCCCACCATAATAGCCTAGGGCAATTGCCGTTACAATATGGAAATCTTCTGGGATATTGAAGATGTGTTGGGCTTTTTTGTAGTCTAATCCGGCCATATGGTGCATGGCTATTCCCATGTACTGTGCCTGAACTGTCATAGCACCCAATCCTATGCCCAGGTCATGAAGCGCGTGTAAATTCTCTTTTCCCTTTTCGGTTTCTTTCTTGTATGCCGTAAGTATTAAAAGGGGAGCATTCTTGGCCCATATCTTATTGGAATCTGTTAGGTTGTCTATAATTTTTCTATAGGCCTCTGAACCTTTCTCCGCATATAGGAATCGCCAGGGCTGTTGATTATTGGAACTCGGAGCCCAGCGCACAGCTTCAAAAAGTTGGTGCAAATGTTGTTCGGTAATTTTTTTATCCTTAAAAATCCGAGGACTATATCTTTGTTTTAAGAGTGCAAATATTTCGTAATCGGAATCGGCAATGTTTTCTAATTGTATTTGTTCCGGTGCTGTCATGATTTCTTTTTTTAGCAATGTTTTGTTAATCGGTTTTTTTCGTGAAATAACTGGGTTGCCATAATAAATGATTCTACTATAGCAGCTATTTTATTATGACCGTTCATTCTATGGGTTCGCAACTTGCTCTAGGGCTTAACATCATTAGTTTCAACTTTTATTAAATGGACCCTAACACAGCTTTTGTCGGGCGTTGCTAGCGGGTCTACTTTATTCCTAATTATTTTGAGTTGTATTTGCCGCTGACAAAGGGCATTGTATACCTCTGAGCCAGTTATTTGTAGCTTCCCAAGGGATAGCCCACAAGGGAGTTTGAACTGTCGAGGCCTTAATTATTATACCAATGATAATAAATTTTGGGATGCTTCATTGACTCAAAACCAATAATAATTGATTCTTTCCAAAATGGTTTTTCGAGGTTTCTTTATAAGCTGATAATGATATGCCGTGTTTAATGTGGCATTTGTAACATATCCACCTGAAATAGCTCCAAGGGTAATGCGGTGGTCTATTTCTGAGATAGGATTTCTACCTAGAAACTCCAAGGGTTCCAGATTGGCCCAGGTTAAATCCAAAACTTGCGTTTCATTCTTAGGAATCCGATAATAAAACTGATATACATCAATGCGATCAGTGATAGGTGTATTCTTCTAATGTGAACATATTCGTTTAATTGGTAGGTATAATTGTAAAACCTGGAAGCCTTGATGGGGGCATAACCCAGATAAAAAATTAAAAGCCCAATGCTAATCCATTTAATGCCAGTAAACCTGTAATCCAATTTTTTTGAACTATGCCTATGTTCCAAGAAAAATAGGACAATGCATATCAAAATAGCAAACGCTCCGGCCAAATAGCTATATACCTGGGATTCTAACTTAAAGTTTTGAAAAAATGGATTTATCAGCGAGGCGGTCAGATAAAATATTCCGATCAATAATATGTAATTTTTATATTTTTTGTTCTCTATATAGTTCCAATAGACGTAAAAAAAATAGCTAAAGAAAACTAAGTTGTAAATATTGTAAATAAAAACATTGTGCTTTACAAAAGCAGAAAAAATGGAAATATGGAATACCTCATAGTTCTTTGTAAAATAGCCCAATAATTCTGTTAAGAAGGTGTACATTAAAAGTATTGGAAAATACTTTAAAGGAGTACTGTAATATTTGGGGTATTTTATTAAGGCTACTAATAAGGTTAGGGCATAGAGAGGTTGACTGGCATTCTCTAAAATAGTATCCAATATTTCCATTTTTACTTCGATCTGGGGTTAATGGATCTTTTTAATCCTCGTGATAAGGCGGAGGAACCATATTGGCCTCGTTCAGCACCAGACTCTTATTTCTGGCATAGAAGGGAGCAGGGGCTGCTGTAGGCATAAAGGAAGCCTCGGATTTACTTTCCCCTGTCTGCATCTTGTCCATTACTCCATCTTTTTTTGGTTCCAAATTATCAGTAAGTAAAACGGGGACATTCTTACCATCGTCCTCTTCCCTAATATAGAACCCATATTCCCGATCGTTGTCCTTTACAGCAGGTATTATAAAAAATGAATTTTGTTTTGGATGTTTTATTTCCCTACCATCTTCGAAGGACATTTTATCCGGATAATTGGAAAAATAAAAACGTAGGGAAGAAATCTCCACATTGGCCTTTTTAGCTTCTTGTTCAATATAGTTCATGTATTCCTTAATGGTGTTGTAGTCATAATAACCAAAACGGGCCACATCGAATTTCTTCTCTGGGGCAAGTTCATTTTCATATTTTTCAATTAAGCCTACCCTGCGCTCGCCGTAGGCATCGTACATGGTTTTTGCTTGGGAAACGGAAACAATCTGCTTGGGAGCACTAATTTCCATAGGTTCAGGTTCTGTTACCGGGGTTTTTTCCTTTTTTTGTTCACAGGACGTGAAACCAAAAACGGCAAGGATTCCAAGGCATAATGTTGCATGAATTCTTTTTAGGTTTTTCATAATTCAAATTTTTACAATTAGTTGTTAATTAAAGTAATTATTTAGTGGTAAGCGTTGGGGGAAAACACTTGTTAAATTATATGTTAAAGTACTGATTATTGTACATCTAAAAAAATCCCGCAAAAATATATATGTATTTTTATTTAAGGTGTTGATAACAAAAAAAATCCCATTTGGTTGTAACGCCAAATGGGATTTTAAGTCTGTCCCTAATTTTTTAGGGATTATTCTTATTGGTTTTATTGATTCATGGTGAGCAAAAACTCTTCGTTATTCTTGGTTTGTCTAAATCTTTGTTCAATGAATTCCATGGCCTCAACCGGATTCATGTCCGCTAAATACTTTCTCATGATCCACATTCTCTGAATGGTGTTTTCATCCAATAAAAGGTCGTCCCTTCTTGTACTTGAGGAAGTAAGATCGATGGCTGGGAATATTCTACGGTTGGATATTTTTCTATCCAATTGTAATTCCATGTTACCAGTTCCTTTGAATTCCTCAAAGATTACTTCATCCATTTTAGAGCCGGTTTCGGTAAGTGCTGTTGCAATAATGGTTAAGGAACCTCCGCCTTCAATATTACGCGCAGCTCCAAAGAAACGCTTTGGCTTATGAAGGGCGTTGGCATCAACACCACCACTCAATACCTTTCCGGAGGCTGGTTGTACTGTATTGTAAGCACGGGCAAGACGGGTAATGGAATCCAATAGGATAACCACATCGTGACCACATTCTACCAAGCGCTTAGCTTTTTCCAAAACAATATTGGCAACCCTAACATGTTCTGTTGCTTCCTTGTCAAAAGTAGAGGCAACAACCTCTCCGCGAACATTACGCTGCATGTCCGTAACTTCCTCTGGGCGTTCATCTATCAAAAGGATAATTTGATAAACTTCTGGATGATTGGCGGCAATACCATTGGCAATATCCTTCAAAAGCATGGTCTTACCAGTTTTTGGCTGGGATACGATCATACCTCTTTGTCCTTTTCCTATAGGACTGAATAAATCTATAATTCTTGTTGAGATGGTACTTTGTCTTTCAGCAAGATTGAATTTTTCTTGTGGGAATAACGGGGTCAAGTGTTCAAAAGACACCCTGTCCCTAACTATTTGGGGATCTATTCCGTTTATCTTATTTACCTTAATAAGTGGGAAATACTTCTCACCTTCTTTTGGAGGACGAACATTTCCAAGTACGGTATCTCCAGTTTTTAATCCAAACAATCTTATTTGGGATTGTGATACATAAATATCATCTGGAGAAGAAAGGTAGTTGTAATCCGAGGATCTTAAAAATCCGTAGCCATCCTGCATAATATCCAGGACCCCTTCACTTTCTATAATACTGTCGAACTCAAATTCCGGTTCTTTGTATTTGTTTTTTAGGTCCTTATCAAAATTGCTGTTGTTTTTGTCAACATTACCTTTTTGATGGTGTGGATTTTTTTTATGCTGAGGTTTGTTGGGTTGCGGAGTATTTTGCTGTGATGCATTTTGTTGCGTTGCACCTTTTTGAAAATCCTTTTTTGCCTGTACAGGATTATTGTGTTGGCGAGGTTTTCTTTCGCGTTTTGTATCCTCTTTTTTATCTTCAACCACAGAAGTGGTTTCTTCTGGGGTGCTCAATTTTTCTGTTGGTTCAATAGATTTCACCTCCGGTTTTTCAGGTGCGGGTGCCTTTGCCGCCGTTTCTTTTGGCTTAGACTTGATTATTCTAGACCTTTTGGGCTTGGCAGTACTGCTTTCCTCTGTGGTTACCTCGGTTCTTTCTTGAACAATTTTTGGATTGGATGCTTGAACATCCAAAATTTGATAGACCAAATCGAGCTTTTTTAAAGTTTTAAATTTGGCAACATTTAGGCCCTGGGCTATTTCCTGAAGCTCAGGAAGCTTTTTTGATTTTAAATCTGAAATCTCAAACATTAAGTTTTGAATAAATTATACTTATTACGAAAATATGAAGTGTATGTTGTTATTGTTTTTGGATAATAAGGGGAATGAAATCCCCTGTTGGTAAGTAATCTGACTTATAACGTAGCAATATTACAAATTATTTTCAATATTAGAGTGATAATTTTTAAAAAGACGCTTATTTTTGCTTCTCAATTGTATTAAAAAGCATGATTCAAAGAATTCAGACCCTTTATTTAATCGTAGTTATACTATTAGGGGCGGTTGTTCCGTTTTTTGTAAATCTATGGTCGGATGCTAGGGGTAATGAAATATTCGCGGAAAATGCAGTATTTGTTTCCATTGCTTTTTATGCCGTTGCAGTCCTTGGGCTGTTGGGGATAGTTTTATATAAAAATAGACAAAATCAATTTGTAGTGAACAGGTTGAATATAATATTGAATCTTTTTTTACTAGGATTTTTCGTTTACCGATCACTAAACTTATCCGGAGAAACTATTGTTTCTGAGAAGGGTATTGGGATGCTGATTCCTGTATTTTCTATCGTTTTTTTAGTCCTGGCCAACAGGGCAATAAAAAAGGATGAAGATCTTGTAAAATCTGTTGATCGATTGCGTTAAGCCTAACATCTTAGTAGTATTAGTGCGTGAACCCGGGGTAGTGCCCGGGTTTTTTTTATTGAAACTCGGTTTAAAAAAGTTGCTTGCAACGAATTTGTAGCTGATAGTAGAACTAATTCCGCTTTTTTAGCGGGATATTGTGGTTTAATTTTGGTATCAGAGGCCCCTGAGAATCATCCCCTCTTACCAAGCTCTATGATCTCCAGCTCCTTAATGTTCTCTTTTTCTATCTTAAATCTCAACATGGTCCGTATTTGATGAAAACCATGAATTCCACATGCCCCTGGGTTCATATGTAAAAGGTTTAACTTTTTATCCCACATTACTTTTAGAATATGGGAGTGTCCAGAGATGAAAAGTTTTGGGGGATCTCTTTTGATCTCCTCCCTGATACGCACATTATATTTGTTGGGATATCCGCCAATATGGGTCATCCAGACATCAACTTCCTCACATTTAAATCGGTTGTCCAAAGGATATTCCAACTGAATTTTGTTTTCGTCTATATTTCCATAGACGCCTTTTACCGGCTTTATTTTTAGTAAGGTATCCATTACTTCCAAATTACCAATGTCCCCCGCATGCCATATTTCATCGGCCTCCCCGGCATATTTTAGGATTTTCTCGTCCATATGCCCATGGGTATCGGAAAGAAGGAGTATTTTTTTCATGCGTTTAATTCTTTTTAATTTTTTGCCAAGAAAACAAATGACAAATATAAAAACTAGGTAACCCAACGGGTTTTACATTGGAATTTTTGGAGCTGTAAACATAAGGGAATTGCTCAAATGGGCATAGTAATACTTTATAACAATATTGTATTAAAACATTTCCTCTATCTGTTTTTCTCCCTTAGAACAAGTATCTTTGCCTACTACAAAACTAAATTATTCATTTGAGATATTTCGTCCAATTTTCTTATCAGGGCAGGTCGTATCACGGTTGGCAAAAACAGCCCAATGCAATAAGCGTACAGGAGGTTTTGGAAAACGCTTTTTCCTTAATTTTACGGGAATCAGTGTCTCTGACAGGGGCAGGGAGAACAGACGCAGGGGTCCACGCCAGGGAAATGTTCGCCCACTTTGATTCCGATTTACTTTTTGCTGGAACGGAAATAGTTCATCGTTTAAACGCTTATCTTCCAGAAGATATAGCCATTGTTTCTATATTTGAAGTTCCCGCAGAGTCACACGCCCGCTTCGATGCTACTGAGCGTACATACGAATATTGGATAGTGCAAAATAAGAATCCCTTTTTGGTAGATGGGGCCTATTATGTGAAATATCCGTTAAATATAGAGCAGATGAACAAAGCTGCAGCTATTTTAGTGGAGCATAAGGATTTTGAATGTTTTTCAAAATCCAATACCGATGTAAAAACCTACCGCTGCGATGTTAGAAAGGCCCAATGGACCAAAGATGGAGAGAAGTTGGTTTTTACCATAAGCGCCGATAGATTTTTGCGGAATATGGTCCGCGCCATAGTAGGAACCCTTATAGATGTTGGTTTGGGCAAATCTTCCCCGAGCAACATGGAGTATATTTTGGCAAGCAAGGATAGGGGTGAGGCCGGGGTATCGGTACCTGCAAAAGGATTATATTTGACAGCAATAAAATATCCAAAAAATATTATTGAGTACAATGGATAAGGATACAGGAAAAGCATTTGATTATAGATTGTTCAAGCGTCTGCTTAGACATGTTAGGCCATATAAATTAACTTTTTACGGCGTTGCCATAGCGGCAATCTTATTGTCGGGTTTTGCTGTTCTGACCCCTATTTTAGTAGGGGAAATTGTGGATAACGCCATTACCAATAAGGACGGGCAAAAATTATTGACCTTGACCTTGGCTATGGTAGGAGTTTTGATCGGCGAAGTTTTAAGTCAGCTTTATTTTAATTATTACGCCAATTGGTTGGGGGAATCCGTCATTAAGGATATTCGGATAAATCTCTTTAAGCACCTCATGGGTTTTAAAATGAAGTATTATGACAATTCCTCCATAGGCGTGTTGGTTACGCGTGCGGTTACGGACATGCAAAGGATAGGTGAAATTTTTAGTGAAGGTTTCTTCGTCATCGTATCCGACCTCCTTAAAATGTTGGTGGTGGCGATTGTAATGCTTGTAGCTAATTGGAAACTGTCGCTAATAGTATTTGCCGTATTGCCCATAATTTTATACGCAACCAGACTGTTTCAAAAGGCCATGAAGGTTGCTTTTATTGAGGTAAGGGCACAGGTTTCAAATCTAAATTCTTTTGTGCAGGAACGTATCACCGGAATGAAGATAGTACAGTTGTTTACGAGGGAAGAGATAGAGAAGGAAAAATTCAGGGAAATCAATGAGAAACATCAAAATGCCTGGTTAAAAACAGTTTGGTACAACTCCATTTTTTTTCCGGTGGCTGAAATTGTATCCTCTATTACCGTTGGATTGATAGTGTGGTACGGGGGTCTGCAGAATGTTACCAATATTAGTAAGGAAGAATACGGTACCATTTTCATGTTCATATTGCTGTCCAGTATGTTGTTCAGGCCACTTAGGCAAATTGCGGATAAATTCAATACCTTACAAATGGGAATGGTAGCCGCCAATAGGGTGTTTAAAATATTGGATACGGACAGTAATATTCAAGACGTAGGTACAATAGATAAAGACAGTATTAAAGGGGATATTGAGTTTCAAAATGTGCGCTTCGGCTATTTGGAAAATGAGGAAGTGCTACATGGAATTTCCTTTAAGGTAAAGGCGGGAGAGACCATTGCCATAGTGGGGGCAACGGGAGCCGGAAAATCTACCATAATTAATTTGCTCAATCGTTTCTACGAAATTAATTCCGGAGCTATTTTGATTGATGGGATTAATATCAAGGACTACAAGTTAAACTCTTTAAGGTCTAAAATTGCCGTAGTGTTGCAGGATGTATTTCTTTTTGCCGATACAATAGCCAATAATATTTCCCTAAAGAATGATGCTATTACCATAGAGCTTATGGAACAGGCCGCAAAGCAGATAGGTGTCCATGAATTTATTTCCAGTCTTCCCGGAGGTTATACCTACAATATAAAGGAAAGGGGTACCATGCTTTCCAGTGGTCAGCGACAGTTGATAGCCTTTTTAAGGGCCTATGTAAGTAATCCCAGTATTTTGGTATTGGATGAGGCTACATCTTCGGTAGATACCTATTCCGAGCAGTTGATACAACGTGCAACGGAAAAGATTACCGAAGGGCGTACTTCCATTATAATAGCACATCGTTTGGCAACGATTAAAAAGGCCGATAAAATATTGGTAATGCAGGACGGCTTGATAGTCGAGACAGGAACCCATAAAGAACTATTGAAACAAAAAGGGTATTATCAAAATTTATATGAAGCCCAATTTTTGGCCGAAGAGGTAGCCTAAGGTTTCCTTTGAGGTTATACAATTAAAGCAGGTCCGATTTAATTAAACTGGAAAGTTCTTCCAAATCCTTGTACAATACAAATTCACCATTTTTTATATAGGATATAAGGCCCGTTTCCTCACTCACTATGATGGCCAGGGCATCTGTTTTTTCCGTTATACCTACTGCTGCCCTATGTCTAAGTCCAAATCGCAATGGTATGGAACGTTCGTTGGAAACAGGGAGTATTACACGGGTAGCCACTATAAAATTATCCTCAATAACGGCCGCTCCATCATGTAAGGGGCTGTTCTTATAAAAAATACTTTCCAGAATAGGCTGGGTTATTTCAATATACATTTTATCTCCGGTCGACTTAACAAAGTCCAAGGAATTATTTCTGCCAATAATGATCAGGGCACCGGTTTTGGTACTTCCCATTCTTTCACAGGCAGATATAATAGCATCAACATTAGTGCCTATGGTAAGTCCGTCTTCCTTGAGGAATTTAAAATGCTTTAAAAAATTGCGTTTGGAGGCTAAATTGGTAGAGCCTACCATCAATAGAAATTTTCTGATTTCCTGTTGGAAAACAATGATAAGGGCAATTAGGCCCACTTGCATAAAACCACCGACCATGCTACTGATCATTTTCATATCCAAAACTTCGGTCAACTTCCAAAAAGCCCAAACAATAACGATTCCTATAAATATGTTAATGGCTACGGTTCCACGGACTAATTGGTATACATAATACATTAGTATAGCCACCAAAAAGATGTCTATAATATCGGTAACACTAAAATCTAAGAAGTTTAAAAAATCCAATCCTGTGGTTTTTGTAAAAATAGGAAATAAGCTATAACCTCATGATAAATTCGAAAAAATGTTTTGGCTCTTTTTTGAACAATTTTTCATTAGCTGGGAATAAAAATTGGTCACAGATGATTCTCGGATCCGTTAATGGCATTAAACAAATGGATACATTCCATGGCCTCCTTAACATCATGTACCCTTAATATATGAGATCCTTTGGTAAGCGAGTACATATGTAGGGCCGTACTGCCGTTCAAGGCATTTTTTGGAGTGGTTTCGAGTAGTCTGTAAATCATGGATTTCCTGCTTACGCCCGTTAAAATTGGCAGGTCCATGGTGTGCAGTAGATTAAATTTTTTCAGAATTTCATAGTTCTGTCCCAAGGTTTTTGCGAACCCAAAACCTGGATCAATAATAATATCATTAATACCGGCAGCCCTTGCCAAGGCTACTTTTTCCGAAAAATAATATAGTATTTCTCCCAAAAGGTTTTCGTAATTGGTCATGCCCTGCATAGTTCCGGGAGTTCCTTTCATATGCATCATAATATATGGTGCCCGGTGCTTACCTACTATTTCCAACATATTTGGATCCAAATTACCAGCGGAAATGTCATTGATTATTGCTGCTCCAAGGGAAAGACATTCATCGGCAACCCTACTTCTATAGGTGTCTATGGAGATAAGGATGTCCGGGAAGGTCTTTAGTAATAGTTTTAGGATAGGGATAATTCGAGCCAATTCCTCACTTTCTTCTACAAGATCCGCACCTGGCCTGGAACTGTATGCCCCGATATCTATAAAACTTGCCCCATTGGCCAACATGGTTTCTACCTGTGCAATAATCTCGGTTTCGTCTTTGTATTTGCCACCATCGTAGAAGGAGTCGGGAGTAATATTGATTATCCCCATTACTCTGGGAGTACTTAGGTCCACTAAATTTCCTTTGCAGTTAATGGTCATGTTATTTATAAGATAAAGGGGAGTAAAACTTTTGGTAGTTAAGTTTAAATCTCGATTTTTGAATAGTTTAAAATTTTAAGCGAAATTTACACAAATTAGAAAGATTAAATGCATAATACTTCCGAGCAATACAATGCCGTCATTAAAATTTGTAGGGACCTTTTCCTGAAAAAGATGCAAGATTACGGCAGTGCATGGCGAATTTTAAGGCTTCCATCCCTTACAGATCAAATTTATATCAAAGCACAGCGCATTAGGAGTTTGCAGGAAAATGAAGTGCGCAAGGTGGATGAGGATGAGGTTTCCGAGTTTATCGGAATTATTAATTATTCCATTATGGCTTTGATTCAAATCGAAAAAGGAATAGTTGATCAACCAGATCTTTCCGCTGCAGAAGCTGTGACCCTGTTTGATAAGCACATTTCCATTACCAAGACCTTAATGGAAAATAAGAACCACGATTATGGCGAAGCCTGGCGGGAGATGAGGGTGAGTTCCCTGACAGATCTAATTTTGCAGAAGTTGTTGCGCGTTAAGCAAATAGAGGACAATAAAGGAAAAACATTAGTCAGTGAAGGGATAGATGCCAACTATCAGGATATGATCAACTATGCTGTATTTGCAATGATACATCTTGGGCAAAAAACAACATCCTAAATTTAATATTTAAACTTGTCCATTTAAGGCCGGTAAGTGATGATATCAATTTAAGTATAAAAATCAGAATTGTATTAGAATATGAAATATTTAGTGACTTTGTGTCGTATAATTGTAGGCATTTTATTTATAATCAGCGGATTTATTAAATTGAATGATCCAGTTGGGTTTTCCTTTAAATTGGAAGAATATTTTAGTCCAGGAGTACTCGATTTGGGTTTTTTGATGCCCTATGCATTAGGAATCTCTATTTTTGTAGTAATCCTGGAGGTACTGTTGGGTATTATGTTATTAATTGGGTTCAGAGCTAGAATTACGGTCTGGAGCTTACTTTTGATGATCATTTTCTTTACTTTTCTTACTTTTTATTCCGCATATTTCAATAAGGTTACCGATTGTGGCTGTTTTGGGGATGCCATAAAATTAACGCCTTGGGAATCCTTTACCAAGGATGTGATTTTATTGCTACTTATTGTCGTACTCTTCATGGGTGTAAAACATATTAAATCGCCTTTTGGTGATAGTTCCAAAAGACTTATTGTAGGTCTTAGTTTGTTGGTTAGTGCTATCTTTGCCTATTATGTGCTTAATCATTTACCAGCTTTGGATTTTAGGCCTTATAAAATAGGTGCCAATATTGAGGAAGGCATGAGTGTGCCAGAGGACGCTCCGGTAGCCATTTTTGATTACAGTTGGAAGTTTAATGTGGATGGCGAAGAAAAGGTAGTGGTTACCAATGGCGATTATCCGGCTGTAAATGGAGAGTTTATTGGAGTGGAAACCAAGGAAATTCAAAAGGGATACGAACCTCCGATCCATGATTTTACAATTGAATTGGATGGTGAGGATATGGCAGCCTCCTTGCTACAGGAACCTAAATTGGTTATGGTGATAGCCTATGATCTGGCAAAGAGCAATTACAGGGCTTTTGGTGAGATTAAGGAGGTAACAGATAAGGCTATGAAGAATGGATATAAGGTTATAGGAATGTCCGCTTCGGGAAAGGATTATACCCAAAAACTGAAAAAGGAATATCAATTGGGTTTCGATTTTTATTTCACAGATGAAACCACTTTAAAAACCATTGTACGCTCCAATCCTGGTGTGTTGGTGTTGGAAGAGGGGACAATAATACAAAAAGTCCATTACAACGACTTGGAGGATTTGAAGTTTGAATAATTCTTAAGCAATGCCTCTATAACCAAAGATAAATTAGCCTTAACGATATTAAAGGGAACAACATAAATTAGAATCAAAATGAGAAGTAAAATAGTAGCAGGAAATTGGAAAATGAACAAGAATTTAGCGGAAACAGAAGTTTTGTTAGCAGAACTTTCCGCTAAACTTCCAGATACCAAGGCAGAAGTGATGGTGGCACCTACATTTGTAAATTTGAGCGCTGCGGTGGATCAATTAAAATCATCCAGCATTGAGGTAGTAGCCCAGAACATGCATTTTGCGGAAAATGGCGCCTACACTGGTGAAATATCGGCCAATATGCTGTTAGGGATAGGGGTAGACACCGTAATTATAGGTCACTCGGAAAGAAGGGCTTATTTTGGAGAGACCGATGAGATTTTAGCCAAAAAGGTAGTAGCTGCCCTGGGAAAAAACATGAGAGTAATGTTTTGCTTTGGAGAGGAATTGGAGGATCGTAAGTCCAGTAACCACTTTAAAATTGTGGAAAGCCAATTAAAAAATGCTTTATTTTCCTTAGATGCCTCTGCATGGAGTAAAATTATCCTGGCCTATGAGCCGGTATGGGCCATAGGTACCGGAGAAACCGCTTCGCCGGAACAAGCACAGGAAATGCACGCTTTTATTCGCAAGACTATTACCAATGCTTATGATGCAGGTATAGCAAACAATGTTTCCATACTTTACGGAGGTAGTGTGAAACCAAATAATGCGGTAGAGATTTTTTCCAAACCGGATGTAGATGGCGGTTTAATAGGTGGAGCTGCTTTGGTAGCGGACGACTTTATTGCTATAATTAACGCAATAGCATAAGAAACCGACAATAAATATTGGATTCAAGCCTTGTGATAATTACTTAATTGAAGGGTTTGGGTGCAACGAAATAATTTAAAGGCCCGTTGAAATATCAACGGGTTCTTCTTACCTAAAAGGTGTCTAATTAAGTTTTTTAACGAAATGTTGAATTCTATATATCTAGAGTATAATTTTAAGGTAGTCCCTGTTCAACCGGCTTCGGATATTCTCATTGCGGAATTGGGAGAAGTGCAATTTGAAAGTTTTGTGGAAACGGAAGATGGGGTTCAAGCTTATATTAAACAGGAAGATTGGTATCCAAATATTCTGGATGACCTACAGATTCTTTCCAATCCTTTGTTTAGTATTGATTATGATTATTCGGAGATAGAACAGGAGAATTGGAACGCTACCTGGGAGAGTAACTTCAATCCTATTCAAGTTGGTCAGCAGTGTGTTATAAGAGCGCCGTTTCATGAAAAGCCCAAGGTGGAGTATGACATTGTTATAGAGCCAAAGATGAGTTTTGGGACTGGCCATCATGAAACCACCCATATGATGTTACAACATATACTGGAACATGATTTAAAAGGGAAATCCGTTTTGGATATGGGAAGTGGAACCGGGGTTTTGGCTATTTTGGCGGCCATGAAAGGAGCAGCTGCCATAGATGCTATAGATATTGATAACTGGTGCTACCTAAATGCCAAAGAAAATGTAGAGCGCAACAATTGCAACCATATTAATGTGTACGAAGGAACAGCCGACTTACTGGTAGACCAGAAATACGACATTATCATAGCCAATATAAATAGAAACATTTTGCTGGAAGACATACCGACCTATGTGAAATCATTAAAAAAGGGCGGCATATTATTTTTAAGTGGCTTTTATAAAGAGGATATCCCACGGATTTCGGAAAGATGTAAGGAAGTAGGGTTAAAATTCGAAAAAAATCTGGAAAAGAATAATTGGGTTGCCGTAAAATATGTATTTTAGGAGGTATTAAAATTGAATTCTATGAGTACAAAGGAAAAAGTCTCGGAAGAATTACTTTTGGATGAGGAGACTGTAAAGCAAAATGAGATTGTTTTGTTCAATGATGAGGTTAATACTTTTGATCACGTTATTGAAACTTTAATAATGGCCTGTGACCATACTCCGGAACAGGCGGAGCAATGTTCCCTCATTGTACATTACAATGGAAAATGTACGGTTAAGACAGGGGAATATAACGATTTAAAGCCAAGGTGTAGTAAGCTTTTGAATGCTGGATTAAGTGCCGAGATCGTGTAAACAGGAAATAGATACCAAAAAGCCTTTTCTTCCTTATTTCAACCAACCAATTCACTTTCTAATGCAGGGAGTTGTTTTGTCCATACCCGTTTCCCTTAATTGATCCCAAAAATTAGGTTTGTGGTAATTGGTAAAATGACCTCCAGTATGTTGGTCTATGGGCATAATTTAATGGGGCAATTTCTTCTGGAGTAGGCCGTAGGTAAAAGTGCCCAAAAGGGCAGCGGCTATTACAATGAACATACTAAAAACACCGGTACCCACTAATATATACATGGGACCAGGACATGCACCTGCCAAGGCCCATCCGAATCCAAAGATGGTGCCACCAAGAATGTATCTTGCAACCCCTTTATCTTTTGGGACCAAATCTATGTCTTTGCCCTCAATACTTTTTATCTTGTACTTCTTAAATAGCCAAATAAATAGAACGCCTAGAAATACTGCAGACCCAATTATTCCATACATATGAAAGGCTTGAAACTTGAACATTTCATAGATGCGATACCAGGATACCGCTTCCGATTTTACTAGTACTATCCCAAAGAAGATACCTACCAACAAGAATTTTAAAAACTTCATTTTATTTATGTTATGTACTTTTTGCTGAGAACAATTTCTTCAGCCTTAAGCTTATTTTTAATTGTTACTACAATAATTTATGAATCGAATATTTAGCCCCACATATATGCGGTGAACCTCCTGAAATTCGTTTTTAAGATCCAAAAATTAAGGGTAGAATAAAAAAGGTCATAATAAGTCCGCCTACAAAAAAGCCAATTACCGCTATTAGTGAGGGCAGTTGAAGGTTGCTTAGACCGGTTATGGCATGACCTGAAGTACATCCTCCGGCATATCTTGTTCCAAAGCCCACTAAAAATCCCGCAATGACCAAGACTGCAATCCCTTTTAGGCTCAACACATTTTCCCAACTGTAAATCTCGGGAGGTAAGAGTGTTTCCCCAACCTCACTAAATCCTAATTCATTTAGGTCCGCAACGGTTTCGGCACTCAAGGCAATTGCAGAACCATCGGATAAATATTGTGTTGCTATAAATCCACCAAGGATGGCACCTAGAACAACGGTGAGATTCCAGCGCTGGGCTTTCCAATCGAACCGGAAATAGTCCGAATATTTTCCTGCACCACCAATACTGCAAAGCGTCTGTAAATTGGAGGACATTCCGAAAGTTTTCCCGAAAAACACCAAAATTAGCATTACAAGGGCAATCAAAGGCCCGGACACATACCATGGCCAGGGTTGAAGTATATAATCCATATTATTTATTAAAATGCAAATATAAAGTTATCTAAAATTCTCTTTGTAACAATTGTTACACAAGGGATTTTGACGTTGAAATTTCCATTGTTTTTAGTTAAGGACTATCTCATCTACGAACAACCAACTTTTTCCACCTGGGTTGGTATGCCAGGACGGGTTCTTAAGTTGACTTATTACTTCTACTTTTACATAAGTAGATTTGGTTGGAGGTATGTTTAGGTCGAAAAATTGGAATTTGGTATCCGAGTTGGGTTTTTCCGTCGGAACTTTCTCCGTGTGGACAAGCTTAAAATTATTGCCATCCTGTGATACCCACACTTTGAAACCTGTTGGATAAAAAATCCATTTTTCAGGTGAAGAAAATGCCCCTACCGATACCGTAGATATCAATTCTTCTTTTTGGAGTTTTAGAGTGGCTGTAAAATTACTGCCTTCATAACCTATCCAATTGCCGTCAACAAAATTGATGGTTCCTCTTTTAAGATCTATCAAGGTGTTTCCTCCATTTCCTTTGTATTTTTCGTTGGGTTTATTGTTTAGGGTAATGGAATTGGGTAGAATATTCGATTTTTTAAAACTGACGGTTTTAACAGGGCTTAATTCCCAACCCGGTTTATGGCTAACTGCTTTGAGCTGGGTAGAGTTGGTCAGTAAAATGGGTTCATTGTATTTCGTGGATGTGGTGTCCGGTTCTGAACCGTCCAAGGTATAGTAGAGGTCCACTCCCTTGAAAAAATAATCTAGGGTCACTTCAATGGAATCCTTGAAGAAATCCGTATCTGCAATTATAGATGGAGGTTCCAAACTGGATGGGGTAAAGAGATCTTCGCTGATACTGACCACTGTTACACCATTGTTCTTTTCGCTAAATCGATCCAGAGCTTCTTTGGTGATTTTGGAATTCCATGGATACAAAGTTTTTAAACCACTAAGGGCGGTCAACTTTTCCAGACCCTGATCCGTAATATCGGTACCATAAATATTTAGGGATTCCAGGTGTTTTAAATCTCCAATAGACGCCATGGACTTATCCGTGATCTTTGTATTTTGTAATTGTAGTTTGGTGAGATTCTTGAAGGAAGTTAGATACGAAGAAATGGTGTCATTAAAATTGGAGTTTCCCAAATTGAGTTCAACAATGTTGTCGGCATGCTTTTTTAATGCTTTTAGATCATTCTTCCCTAAACTTTTATTGCCCGACAAGTTGACTATCAAAAGGGGATTTTTTTCCGCCAATTTTGTGATAATTGGTCCGTTGATGTTTATGGAGGCCAACCAGTCTTCTGGAACCATTGCCACTTCCTTTGCAATAATCGCCCTCGTGGAAGTGTCTTCTTCCAAAGAATTTAAAATATCATTGATCTTTTCGGTTTTATCCAAAGTCCCGGCCACACAGTCGAAACAGTTCTCATGGCTTATCCACCATTCCAATAATTGAATTTCGTGATTGGTCAATTGAACCTTGCCTTTTGGGGGCATATGGTCCTCGTCTTCCATGGGTAGTTTAATGTGGTGTATCAACCTGGGGGCTTCCCCCTTTTCGGCAAGCAATAAGCTGCCGGAGTCTCCCCCTGCAAGCATTTGTTCCTTGTTGGTCATAATTAAACCTCCCTTGATCTTGTTGGGATTGTGACAACCTATACACTTATCATCCAGAATTGGCATAATAATATCATTGAATACCACGGCTTTGTCCACATCGGTAATAACTACCTTTTTGCCCTTCTCACTTTTGTACAGATAATCCTCCCCATGGGTCATGCTCCCGCCATAATGTCCCGTTAGGCCTAAAAGGCCCATTACGCAGATAAAAAGGGGCAGGTATATTTTTTTGGACCAGACCTTAGGATACTTTTTAATAAAATATAGAAGAGTACTGCCTATGGCCAAGCCAACGGCCATCCAGCGATGCCTAAACAACAAGGTCTCATCATACCCCCCGTCTTCACCCAATAACCAACCGCTGGCCACAGATAGAACTGTGGTTGCTGCAGCAATGGCAAGGGTAAATTTGATAATATTGTTTTCTGTTTCGGAATCTTTATCCCTAAAGTATAGCTCCATTAGAAAGGCCAACACAAGAATGCCGATGGGCAAATGTACCAATAGTGGATGTAGGCGACCAATGCTTATAATCTGTAGTATCATTCTTTGGTTTATAGGTTTAGGTTAGGATATCCTTTACGATATGGCCTTCAACATCTGTTAATCTAAACCTTCTTCCCTGGTACTTATAGGTTAATTTCTCATGATCTATTCCCAATAAATGTAACATTGTAGCTTGGAAATCGTGGACATGTACCGGATCCTTTACAATATTGTATCCAAAATCATCCGTCTCTCCATAGACGATACCAGGTTTAATACCTCCCCCAGCCATCCAAATGGTAAAAGATCTCGGATGGTGGTCCCTACCATAGTTGGTATCGGTTAAAAGACCTTGGGAATAATTGGTCCTTCCAAATTCTCCTCCCCAAATCACCAGGGTATCTTCCAATAATCCACGTTGTTTTAGATCGGCTACAAGAGCTGCTGAAGCTTGGTCCACATCTTTTGCCTGTTTGGCAATGGCCCCTGGAAGATTGTCGTGTTGATCCCAACCCATATGGTACAATTGGATAAAACGTACGTCCTGTTCCGCCAATCTTCTTGCCAAAAGGCAATTTGCTGCGTAGGTTCCCGGAATTTTAGCTTCGGGTCCGTACATTTCATAGATATAATCCGGTTCATTGGCGGTATCCATAACATTGGGCACGGAGGTTTGCATCCTGTACGCCATTTCATATTGGGCAATTCTACTTTTTATTTCTGGATCACCGGAATCTTGATAATGCTTATCGTTCAGAGCTGCTAAATTGTCCAGCATTTCGCGCTTAACCTCTTTGGTAATCCCCTTGGGATCGTTCAAATACAATACGGGATCCTTGGCTGCCCTAAATTGAACGCCTTGGTGCAGGGAATGTAAAAATCCATTACCCCATAACCTTGTGTATAAGGGTTGTCCGTTGGGTCTTCCGGTACCTCGTGACAATAGGACGGTGAAAGCCGGGAGGTTTTCATTTTCGCTTCCCAAGCCATAGCTAAGCCATGATCCTATACTGGGTCTTCCCGGTTGTTGGGATCCCGTCTGGAAGAACGTAACCGCAGGATCATGATTGATGGCTTCCGTATACATGGATTTTATAATGCAAAGCTCATCGACCATTTTTGCAGTATAAGGCAGAATATCACTTATATAGGTGCCATTCTTGCCATGCTGACTAAAATTGTGCAGGGAGCCGACCAATGGAAATGTATCCTGTCCGGAAGTCATCCCAGTAAGCCGTTGTCCATTTCTTATAGATTCCGGAAGATCTTCCCCACGCCTTTTGTTCAGAAGAGGTTTATAGTCAAAAAGCTCCAATTGGGAAGGTCCCCCGCTTTGAAACAGATATATTACCCTTTTAATTTTGGCCGGGTGATGCAGAGAATTTAAAATTCCCTTGACCCCTTCCAGTCCATCATCCTTGGTAAGTAGGCCATTTTCATCTTTTCTAAATAGGTTGGCACCTAAAAGGGATGCTAGGGCTACCCCGCCTACGCCTAAGGCCGTTTTGCCCAAAAATGACCTTCGGTTTAAAATCAAGGATCTTTCTTCTATAATTTTTTTTTCGCTCATGATCAACCCCTGGTTATAGTTTCATCTAAGTTTAAAATGGTATGTGCCGTTAATGCCAATGCGGCCAATTGGTTCTTTGAATAGGTACCGTCTATTTCGTAATCTCCGATGGACAGGTACTCCTGTGGGTCTATGCCTTCTTCATCTACTTTTTGGAGCATGCTATTGTAATAATTGTTCAACACGGACAATTCTTCCTCATCCGGAGTTCTGGACGTTGCCAGTTTAAAAATGTATTTTATTTGATCACTGATTTCTTTGTTACCATCAATAGCGTTTTTGGCAATGAGCCTGGATGCCTCTATGATTTGAGGGTCGTTTAGCAATACCAACGCCTGTAAGGGGGTATTTGTTTCTTGCCGTTTTACCGTACAAAGATCTCTTGATGCAGCATCAAAAGTCATCATGCTTGGTGGGGGAACGGTCCTTTTCCAAAAGGTATATAAACTTTTTCTATATAGATCTTTTCCAGTGCTGGTAATATAGGTTGCCGTACTTCCTCCTCCACCTCCGGTAGTGGCCTCCCAAATACCGGCCGGTTGATAGGGCTTAACACTTGGGCCTCCCACCTCTGGGTTGAGCAAACCACTGATCTTTAAGGCTTGGTCCCTTATGAGTTCGGCTGTTAGCCTTAATCTTGGGGCACGTGCCAAGAGACGGTTTTCAGGATCTAATTCCTGTAATTCTTTGGATACTTTGGTACTTTGTTGGTAGGTAGCCGAAAGAGCCATATATTTTAATATTTTTCTTGAATCCCAACCTTCTTCCTTTAATTTAATAGCAAGGAAGTCCAGCAATTCGGGATGTGTTGGCAGTGAACCTTGATTTCCAAAATCGAAGGAAGATGCCACTAAGCCCGTACCGAACATGCGTTGCCAAAACCTATTTACGGTAACCCTGGCAGTCAATGGATTGTCTTTATGGAACAGCCATTTTGCCAATCCCAATCTGTTTTTGGGATATTCCTCCGGGAAAGGGAGTATGGATTCGGGTGTATTGGGGAATACCTGTGTAGTAGGTTGGTCATAAACGCCCCTGTTCAAGATATAGGATGGCCTAATTTCCTCCATTTCGTTCATGACCATTACGGGTACTGTCTTCATGGTAGATTTTTGGAGTTGAACAAAGCTCAATACACCATTTTTTTCCTTTTCGGTAATGGTCATGTAGGGTTTTGGAATTTTTCCTGCCCCGCCTGGTGTCAGTCCCAATTCGTCAATATTGTTAAAGAAACTGAACAATTCAAAATGATTTTTTTGACTTATAGGGTCATATTTGTGATCATGGCATCGGGCACATTCAAAAGTGAGGCCCAGAAAAGCGGTTCCAAAGGTCACCGCCCTGTCCTCTACATACTCAATACGATATTCCTCGGGTATAACCCCGCCTTCAAAGGTGATCTTATGGTTTCTGTTAAAGCCCGTTGCAAGAATCTGTTCGGCATTGGCATTTGGCATAAGATCGCCCGCCAATTGATAGGTGACAAATTGATCATAGGGCATGTTTTCCTTAAAGGCGTGAATCACCCAATCGCGCCAAGGCCACATGATTCGTTCAAAATCGTCCTGGTATCCATGGGTGTCTGCATATCGGGCAATATCCATCCATTCAGCCGACATGTGCTCAGCATAATCAACTGTATTTAATAGTGAATCTATAATTTCTTCATAGGCGGTGGGGGAGTTGTTGTGAACGAAATTGTTTATCTGTTCCACGCTTGGTGGTAATCCAGTTAGGTCAAAGAATACCCTTCTCAGCATCTTTTCTTTTGAAGCTTTTTCATTGGGCTCCAAACCGTTTTGTTCCAGTTTGGATAAAACAAATTGGTCAATTTCATTTTGGGCCCATGCAGTGTTGGTTGTTTTCGGTATGCTCGGCTTTTCTGGAGCAATAAATGCCCAATGTTCTTTGTACTCGGCTCCTTGTTCTATCCATTTTTTTAGAATTTCCTTTTCGTATTTGGTGACGATAAGGTTCGATTCTGGAGGCGGCATCATTAAAGATTCGTCCGTAGTGTACAACCGATTGACCATTTCGCTTTTTTCAACATCTCCGGGAACAATGGCGTAATGATCCTTCTTTTTGCCCAAGGCCATATAGGCATCTTCGGCCGTATTCAAGGATAGTCCACCCTCTATGGCATTTTTATCGGGACCATGACATTTGAAACAACGGTCCGATAGGATTGGTTTTACATGGAAAGTAAAGTCTATTTTATCAGGTATTCTCCCATTAAAATCATGGTTGGCGATTGTTTCGGAGGTTTGTTCTCCAGTGTTACAGCCATGGACAACTAAAACAGGAATGAATACCAATAGCGAATATAACCCAGATAGGTAGTGAGTAATGTATTTACTTATGGGATGGGCGAACATTTGACTTTAGATAAATTAATACCCTCTAAGTTAACGAGTTTACAATTATTTAACGGTAAATTTCGACAAATGACAATCCCAAGTAGCTAAATGCGCCGAAAAAAAAGGGAATAAAGTTTATTCAGGACGGTTTATTCCAAATTGCCATCTAAGATTTTACTTTTTACTTCATTGAGATAACTACGCCCAATGGTATATCTAATGCCTTGCACTTCCACACTGTTGCCTTCAATAGCATCTATCTTGTTAATGGCTATGGTATAGGACCTATGGATTCTAATAAATTTGTCCGCTGGGAGTTCTTCGGTAAAACTGCTCAAGGTTTTATGAATGATATGTTTGTTGGCTTTGGTCTTTATCCTGATGTAATCCTTTAGACTTTCAATAACAATAATGTCGTCCAAATAAATTTTTTGCAATTTTTTCTTATCTACCTTTACAAAAATGCTGGGATTATCATTGGTAGTATGCACTTCGTTTTTGGTAACTCCTTCCTTTAGATTAATAATTCTATTAACGGTCTTTAGAAACTTCTGAAAAGGTATGGGTTTCACCAAATAGTCTATAGCCTCCAATTCAAAACTTTTAAGGGCATAATCTTCATGGGCCGTTGTCATAACTACCATGGCCTTCGAATTTACACTACCTAGAAGGTCAAGCCCGTTCATAATGGGCATATTGATATCCAGGAACACAATATCTACCTCATTTCTTTGTAAAAAAGTGGAAGCGTCAATGGCATTGGTGAAGGTTTGTACCAACTCCAATTCCTTGATCTGTTCTACATAGTTTTTTAATATATTGATTGCCAGGGGTTCATCGTCAATAATTATTACCTTAAAACTCATTACACTTTTAATTTAAGAATAACGTTAAACATTTTGTCTTTTTCAAAGATAGATAAGTTGTAATCTTTGGGTTCGTAGCCTAGTTCCAAACGTTTTTTTACATTGGAAAGTCCAATTCCTCCCACTTCTGGGTTTATTGGGTTGCGTGATTTATTTTGAGGAATATTGTTGCTGATTTCAAAATTCAGGATGTCGTCAACAACTTCCAAGTTAATTTTGATAAACATGTTGCCAATATTTTTACTGGCGCCGTGCTTAAAACTGTTCTCTATAAAGGGCATTAACAGCATCGGGGCAATACCTTTTCCTTCTATATCGCCCGATACATTCATATCAATTTTTAAGGAATTGTCAAATCGGATACGTTCCAAATCGATATAGTTTTGGATACATTCAATTTCTTTGTTCAAATCTTGGTAAGGTTTGTCCGTGGCATATAGCAAATAACGCATTAATTCTGATAACCTAAGGACAACCTGGGGTGCCCTGTCCGATTTTTCTAAAGTTAAGGAATATATGTTATTAAGCGTGTTAAAAAAGAAATGAGGGGATACCTGCGATCTCAGGAATTTTAATTCAGTGGTCAACTGCCTTTTTTCCAGTTCATGGAGTTTGCTGTTTTCATTTAACCAGTCCACCGTAATTTTTATGGCCGTCACAAACGACATTACATAAAGTTCTCCCAGCATGGTTACTATGGCGTAATTTAATGTGAGGCTTTCAACATCTCCGGCTTCGGGCATTACGTTATTGCTGACCAAATAGTAAGTAAGGTTGAATTTTACCAAAAGTCCAATAAGTAAAGATGCGAGAAGCAAAAAAGTATAAGTGATATATCGTTTTTTGTATACGAATTTGGGCATCAAAAAATAAATATTAAAGTATGCCAAGGCCATATGTATTGGGAATCCCAACAGGTTGGTTTTTATGGAATAGGCAAAATCCTGATGCAGATTTCCCCAACGGAAAATATTGAAAAGGATATATACGGCCCAAAAAATAACATGGTGCCGGTAATTTATATTGAAATCACCGGAACTATTTCTACCAAGTAATTTATGATTCAGTGTTTTGATTTGCATTAGCATGGGTCACAATATTGATTTCTAAAAATTGGCGTTTGGCTTTACGGGTTGGTTGTTGGTCTAATTTTATTCCTCGTCATGAAAAAAAATCAAATATTTAATTCAGGTAAGTGGAATCCCCTTGTTGATTTTTGTTTATTTTATGAATTATACCCCCAATGCCGTCTTGAAAATTTGGGGAATTTATAAAAAAAATAAGAGTTGTTGTCTATGGGAATGAAAAAACACAAGGTTGCGTTATCTTTTTAACCTTTGAAAATTAGAAAATACTGGTTGTTGGACTCTTTGTTTCAACTCTAAAAATTAATTTGAATGAATGTAATCGATGTGGCAATTATAGTTGCCTATATAATACTGACCCTTTTTGTAGGTATTTGGGTTTCAAAAAAAGCCTCCCAAGGGCTAAAGTCTTATTTTTTAGGGGGCAATAACATAAAATGGTATTATCTGGGGCTTAGTAATGGTTCTGGCATGTTCGATGTTTCCGGTACGGCCTGGATGGTTGGAATTCTATTTTTGTACGGTGTAAAGAGTTTTATGTTCATGTGGCTATGGCCAATTTGGAACCAAATCTTTGTAATGATGTTTTTGGCCGTTTGGATTAGGCGCTCCAATATTATGACCGGATCGGAATGGATACTTACCCGTTTTGGCGACGATAGGGCGGGGAGGGCTTCCCATAGTATAGTTGCCGTGTTTGCCATTGTTGCCGCCGTAGGTTTTATTGCTTATTTCTTTGAAGGTGTTGGCAAATTTTTGACCATTATTTTACCATGGGATATGGCTTTGCATATAGGGAGTCTGGTTTTGTTGAACTCCGAACAGTCCTATGCCATGATAATTATATTTTTGACCACGATCTATACCGTAAAAGGTGGAATGTTCTCGGTGGTAGCTACAGAAGTTCTGCAATATATCATTATGGTTATTGCAGGAATACTTGTGGCAGGCTATGCTTTTTTTGCTTTCTCCGATGTAGAGATCAATTCGGTAATAAGCACCGAATGGAAAAACGTATTTTTCGGTTGGGAATTGGGAACCCATTGGGACAAAGAATTTCAAGCATTTAATGATTTGATCGATTCCGAAGGTTATAAGATGTTCGGGGCCTTGATAGGTATGACACTTTTTAAAGGTTTCTTTGCTAGTATTGCAGGGCCAACCCCTAGTTATGATCTTCAGAGAATATTGTCTACCAGAACGGTCAAAGATGCCGCGTATATGAGTGGTTTCACCAATTTGGTGTTGTTTATCCCAAGGTATTTGCTTATATCCGGGATCGTGGTCATCGCCTTGGTGGTTCTAACACCGGAAATGATTGCTAACCCTGCACTTTCGGGTGCTGAATTGGAGGTGCTGCTTCCCAAAGTAATCAACTTTCATGTGCCCGTAGGAATAAAGGGCTTGTTGTTGGCAGGGTTGCTTGCCGCTTTTATGTCTACTTTCTCTGCCTTTGTAAATGCCGGCCCAGCTTATTTGGTCAATGATATTTACAAAAAATACTTTAGGCCTGAGGCGTCGCATAAACATTATATTAAGGTGAGTCATATAGCGTCGTTTTTGGTGGTGATTTTAGGTGTTATTATGGGGTTTTTCGCAGATTCCATCAATTCCCTGACCCTTTGGATAACAAGTGCCCTTTTTGGGGGCTATGTTGCGGCCAATTTTTTAAAATGGATCTGGTGGAGATTTAACGGCTGGGGTTATTTTTGGGGTATGTTGTCCGGACTGATTGTTGCTTCCTTGCAATTTGTACTGGATAACAACAAGGGCAATTTTATGGAGGGTAGTTTATTGTACGATCTTTCCCATGTGCACGCCATTTATCTTTTTCCAATCATTTTCGGGGTTTCCATGTTGGGATCGTTTTTGGGAACCTATTTTAGTCCCCCTACCGACAAGGAAGTACTAAAGGCGTTCTATAAAAATGTGAAACCTTGGGGTTGGTGGAATCCTGTTTATAAGGAATTGAAAGCAGAAGACCCCAGTTTTGAAAAGAATCATGAGTTTTGGTGGGATATGATGAACTGTGCCATTGGTATCATTTGGCAATCCAGTATGATCGTCCTCCCCATATATTTTATGATCAGGGATTACCCAAAAGCCATCATTGCTTTGATTGTCTTTGGTATAACTACCTCAATTCTAAAATTCACCTGGTTGGATAAGGTTAGGAAAATTCCCAATTAGAATAAAATTGAAGTGCCCTTGATTAACGTATTGGATAGTTTAAATTAGAGATAAAAAAGGTTTAATAATAATTTATGAATCAAAATAAAGTGAGTAACATTCCATGGCAAGAAAGGCCTGCCAATTGTGCAGATGTAGTTTGGCGATATTCAGAGAATCCAGTTGTTGAGAGAGATGCAATTCCTTCTTCCAACAGTATTTTTAATAGTGCGGTAGTGCCATTCCAAGATGGCTTTTCCGGGGTATTCCGTTGTGATAACAAAGCGGTACAAATGAATATTTTTCCCGGTTTCAGTAGGAATGGGATAGATTGGGATATTAACCATGAGCCCATTCAGTTTCAAGCTGGTAACACCGATATGATCGAATCGGACTATAAATACGATCCCAGGGTGGTCTTTATAGAGGATAGGTATTGGATAACTTGGTGTAACGGATACAACGGTCCAACCATAGGTATTGGGTATACCTTCGATTTTAAGGAATTTTTTCAGTGTGAAAATGCCTTTTTACCCTTTAATAGGAATGGCGTATTATTTCCGGAGAAAATAGATGGCAAATATGCTATGTTGAGCCGCCCAAGTGATAATGGACATACCCCCTTTGGAGATATTTACATTAGCTATAGTCCGGATATGAAATATTGGGGGGAACACCGCTGTGTAATGAAGGTAACTCCTTTTGTGGATAGCGCATGGCAGTGCACCAAAATTGGAGCCGGACCCATTCCCATACTGACCGATGAGGGTTGGTTGACCTTTTATCACGGGGTAATAAATACCTGTAACGGATTTAGATATTCTATGGGAGCGGCTATTTTGGATAGGGAGCGTCCAGATCAAGTGTTATATAGGACCAAGCCCTATTTGTTATCTCCACAGACCAATTATGAATGTGTAGGTGATGTGCCCAACGTGGTGTTTCCATGTGCTGCATTGCATTCGATCGAAGAGGACAAGGTTGCTATTTATTATGGGGCTGCGGATACGGTTACCGGACTGGCTTTTGGACGTATATCTGAAATTGTAAAATTCACTAAGGAGAATAGTTTGTAATCCGTTCTTTTCCGCACGGCCCTTCCTTTTTAAATAGAAACCATAAAAATCAAAATATGAAAACCACTATTTCCTTCCAAACCAGAACCTGGTCATTAGCGCTTTTGCTTTTGTGCCTTGGCATTACTACCATAAAAGGGCAAGAGCTTGTACCAAGAAGCTATATTGCATTTAAGGCAAGTGAAACACTTGTTATAGATGGGAAAGCGGATGATGATTCATGGCAAAAAGCACCTTTGTCGCAGGATTATATCGATATCGAAGGGAAACAGATACCTAATTACAGGACTAGGATGAAAATGTTATGGGATAATGATTACCTATATGTTTTGGCGGAAATGGAGGAGCCTCATGTATGGGCTACTTTAAAGCAACGGGACACCGTTATTTTTTACAACAATGATTTTGAAATTTTTATAGACCCGGACGGGGATACCCACAATTATTATGAATATGAAATGAATGCCCATAATACATTGTGGGACTTGTTTTTGACAAAGCCGTATAGGAACCACGGCAAGGTGGTGGATAGCTGGGATATACAAGGGGTGAAATCGGCAGTGAATATCGATGGCACCTTAAATGATTCCTCGGACACGGACAAAGGATGGACGGTGGAAATAGCCATTCCTTGGAAGGTGATCACTGAGGCAAGCAGCGGAGGCCAGGTGCCGGAGAACGATTTTTGGAGGATCAACTTTTCTAGGGTAAATTGGAAATTTGATCTAACGGATGGACGCTATTCCAGGAAAAAGGACGATAACGGCAAGTTTATGCCCGAATATAACTGGGTGTGGTCGCCTCAGGGAGTTATTAATATGCATGAACCGGAACATTGGGGCTATGTATACTTTTCATCCGAAGAGGCCGGTGGAAAGGCCAATTTCACCATTCCTAAGGACGATTATATAAAATGGCACTTGTATTCGCTTTACAGGGGAGTTTTACAAGGGAAAAAGGACGCTGAAAAATTGGTGGAAATGCCCAAGACTATTTTGGACAAGACTATAAAGCCAAACCTGGACAAGCACCGGTTTGGATATAATATTTGGGTAAAAAGTCCATTTACGGGTAAAATATTGACTATCAAGGAAGATGGGGAATTTCGTAGTGTGGATAAATAAAAAAATGATATCGTAATACAAGCTATAGGGCTGGTCAATGGAAATGAATAAAGGGAGTAAAATGAAAAAGACAATAATTCAAAGCTTTTTAGTGATTCTGCTAGTTATCCTGATGGGATGTGGAGAGGAGAGCAAAACCATTTTTACGGAGAATGATATAAGTATTGTTCCCAAACCTTTGGAAATGAAATTTAACCAAGGGGCATTTAGGTTTACCAAGGACACCAAATTGGTGGTGGATATGGATAAAGCCCATGTCCTAGAAGTATTGCAAAATAAATTTGTTTCGGCAGCCGGATGGAAATTGGAAGTGGTAGAGACGGCGCCTAGTAGGAATTTTGTACTATTATCTATAGATCCGTCCTTGGCCGAGGAGGACTACAACCTACAGGTAACGGATGATCAGGTGATTATTAAGGCCCAAGGCTATAATGGATTCTTGTATGGTTTGGAAACTATTAGACAATTACTTCCAGTTGCTATAGAAAGTAAAAGCGTGGTTACCAATATTAATTGGGATATTCCCAATGTGGAAATAAAGGATAGTCCTCGTTTTAAATGGCGAGGTTTTATGTTGGATGTTTCCAGGCATTTTTTCGACAAGAACTATGTTTTGGCCACTATAGATCAATTGGCATTGCTGAAGATGAACACCCTTCATCTTCATTTGGTAGATGACCAAGGCTGGCGTATAGAAATAAAAAAATATCCAAAATTAACAGAGGTAGGTGGCTTTAGGGTGGACCAAGAAGATAAGCCTTGGAATGCTAGACCAACACCTGACTTGGGGACTAAGACTACATATGGTGGATTTTATACCCAGGAGGATATTAAAGAAATTGTGGCTTATGCCGAGAGCAGGGGTGTAACTGTGGTTCCCGAAATAGAAATGCCCGCCCATGTAATGAGCGCTATAGCGGCATACCCTGAATTATCATGTTTCCAAAATCCGATCATGGTACCTTCCGGAGGGGTATGGCCCATAACTGAAATTTATTGTGCTGGGAAGGATTCAACTTTCGAGTTTTTGGAGAATGTTTTATTGGAGGTGATGGAATTGTTTCCCTCACAATACATTCATGTAGGCGGTGATGAGGCTACCAAGACCAATTGGAAAATATGTCCTGACTGTAAAAGAAGAGTGGCAAAAGAAGGCTTGGCCAATGTTGAAGAGCTTCAGAGCTACTTTATTCAACGCATGGAACGTTTTTTAAGTTCCAAGGGAAGAATTTTATTGGGTTGGGATGAAATATTGGAAGGTGGCTTGGCTCCAGGCGCAACCGTTATGAGTTGGCGTGGGGTAAAAGGTGGCTTGGAGGCCTCCGAAGCTGGTCATGATGTAGTGATGACTCCTAATTCGCATTGTTATTTTGACTATTACCAAGGGGACCAAGATGCAGAGCCCTTGGCTTGGGGTGGTAATTTACCGCTTAGCAAGGTCTATCAATTTGATCCTGTGGTTGAGGGGATGAGTGAGGAGCAGGCCAAGCATGTTTTGGGAGGTCAGGCTAATTTATGGACGGAATACGTCCCGACCAATGACCAAGCGGAGTATATGACCTATCCGCGTTTGGCCGCCTTGGCAGAAGCTGTTTGGAGTAGTAAGGATAATAGAAATTGGGACGATTTCTCAAACAGGGTAAGCAGTCTTTTTGAGAGATATGGTGCTATGGGGGTCAATTATGCCAAAAGTGCCTATCAGGTAACCACTGAGACTTCGGTCAATACTGAAAACGCAGTTATTTCAATCGCCCTTAAGTCGGAATTCCCCAATGCGGATATTCGCTTTACTGTAGATGGTAGTGATATTACTTCGGCTTCCAAAAAGTACACTACTCCTATAGACGTCAAAAATACCACTACCATTAAGGCTCAAGTTTTTGAAGATGACCTACCAGTTGGTGCCTTATTTGAAAAAACGATCACCTATCATAAAGCTGTTGGGAAACCCGTAAACTATATCAATAAATATCACGACAGTTATCAGGGAGCCAAAGAATTGGGGATGGTGAATGTAGTTCGCGGTTCCAAAAATTTTCACGACGGACAATGGCAGGGATGGTTGGGTGATGATATGGAATTGGTGATCGATATGGAGTCTCCTACAGAAATGGAAAAAATATCTGTTGGCGCTTTGGAAAATCAAGGTTCTGGGATCTACTTTCCAATTCAAGTGGAAGTTTTCCTTTCGGATGATGGCAAAACCTTCAGAAGTGCAGGAATCGTAAAACGGGCTTATGCGGCAAACAATGGTTCGGAATTAAAGGATTTTTTAATCGAAACAGAGAGACAAACCGCTAGATACCTTAAGGTAAAGGCAACAAATTTAGGAACTCCGCCTACAGGAGGTGGCTCTTGGATGTTTATAGATGAGGTAGTCGTGGAATAATTGGAAAGCTGGGGAAACATACCCTTAGCCTTCCACTGAAAACACACCCCTAACCCCTCTCAAGAGGGGAATGTTAACGGTTATTAAAATATGAGTCGTATTCAATTAGGAGTAGTATTTTGGAAGTAGAGATTTATTTCTTGGTTCAAAATTTATATGAGAAATAATTGTAAGAGGGATGTTTTTACTGTGAGGATAAATTTTATTATTAGGGCATTGAGAACTCCCCTCTTCAGAGGGGAATGTTGACGGTTATTAAAATATGAGTCGTATTCAATTAGGAGTAGTATTTTGGAAGTAGAGATTTATTTCTTGGTTCAATATTTATGTGAGAAATAATTGTAAGAAGGATGTTTTATTGTGAGGATAAATTTTGTTATTGGGGCATTGAGAACTCCCCTCTTGAGAGGGGCTGGGGGTGTGTAATAAGATAAGCAATGAAAAAAAGAAAAATCATTCCTTATAACCCTAAATTGAAAGAATTAGCTCGTGATTTGCGTAATAATAGTACGAAAGCAGAAATAATACTATGGTTAAAGTTGAAATCAAAACAGATGTATGGTTACGATTTTCATCGTCAGAAACCTATAGACAACTATATTTTGGATTTCTTTTGCCAGGAACTTATGTTGGGTATTGAAGTTGACGGTTATTCACACGGTATAGTCGAAGTATATGATAAGGATATAGTAAAAGAGGAGAAGATGAATAACTTGGGTATTGATATTTTACGTTTTACCGATGACCAAAATATTGAGGGATATGGACAATGTGTTGAGGGCAATTGAATCCTATATCCGGGATTATGAAGAAAAATCATAAAAACATCTAATCCCTCTGCCGAAAAAGTATGGCAGTCCCTCTCCAGAGGGGAATCAATGTGGGTTAGTTTAGTCTTTTAGGGTTTGATTTCCAATGCTTGAGGCATGAGAAGAGGAAAGTCTGAAAAACCAAGGTTTTCTTTTCAGTGGTTTAATTTAATTAAGGAGGATTCGTAGACTCCACAATTGATACGGGGTGTGTAAATTTAAGATTGAAGTACCCTCAATGCAAACATAAATAGCAAAGAACAACTATGTGTTTACAACATAAAATAGTATTGATACTGATAGCATTCACCCTTGGCGTTTATGGTCAAAAGCAACCGGTAGATTATGTGAACCCCTTTATAGGGACTTCAAATTTTGGAACTACCAACCCAGGGCCTATTGCGGTAAGGGGTATGGTAAGTGTGTCCCCCTTTAATGTGGCGGGACCCAAAAATTTACCTTTGGAAAAAGACAGTCGATGGTTATCCACACCTTATGTTCAGGAGAACACTTTTTTAACAGGATTCAGTCACGTTAATCTAAGCGGTGTAGGCTGCCCGGAACTAGGGGTTATCTTGGCCATGCCCACCACAGGTGATCTTGAAGTTGATTATCTAAAATATGGTACTTCCTATTCCAATGAGATTTCTAAAGTAGGATACTATTCCAATACCTTGGATGATTATAATATAAAGGTAGAGGCCACCGCTACGACCAGAGTAGGGGTGAGCAAATATTTCTTTCCGAAAGGGGATGCCAATATTCTTATAAATCTAGGCTTGGGCCTCACCAATGAACAAGGTGCTTCTATCCGGGTAGTTTCACCGACCGAAGTTGAAGGGGTTCGTTCTGTTGGTTCATTTTGTTATTACAAACCAGAGGAAGCATATCCGGTGTACTTTGTAGCACGGTTCTCCCGGCCTGCGGACGAATTTGGTGTCTGGAAAAAACCTACTACCTACAAAGGTGCCGAGGCGGAATGGATGGGTTACAACGGAAAGACACGGGTAATGCCGGGGTATGCCATGGAAGTTGTAGGCGATAGCATAGGTAGTTATATGCGGTATAATTTTAGAGAACCTACGGTAGTTGAAATGAAGGTTGGGATCTCCTATGTCAGCATTGAAAATGCCCGTGAAAACCTGGAAAAGGAAACATCAACGCGAAGTTTTGACCAAATTTTGGAAGAGTCCAAGGAAAATTGGAACGAATATTTATCCAAAATTGAGGTAGAAGGAGGTGCTGAAGAAGATAAGGTCAAGTTTTATACGGCCCTGTACCACACTTTAATACACCCCAGTACGCTAAATGATTATAATGGGGAGTATCCCAAAATGAGAACTAGGGAAACCTTAAGGACCGAGGATACTAGATACACCGTATTCTCCCTTTGGGATACGTATCGGAATTTGCATCAGCTTATGAGTTTGGTTTATCCAAGACAGCAATCCGATATGGTGAAGAGTATGCTGCAGGTCTATGATGAGAGCGGGTGGTTGCCTAAGTGGGAGTTGAATGCCACGGAAACGACCACTATGGTAGGGGATCCGGCAGGAATTGTTATAGCCGATACCTACTTGAAGGGTATAAAGGACTTTGATGTGGAAAAGGCCTATTCGGCAATGATCAAAAGTGCAGATCAGATTCAGGATAACCCCCTTCGCCCTGGACTAAAGGATTATTTAGAAAAAGGATATTTAACCACCAAAACAACCAATAGCGGATCTGTATCTACCACCCAGGAGTACAATATTTCAGATTATGCCATAGCCCAATTAGCTAAGGCCTTGGGCAAAAAGAAGGATTATGAACGTTTCTCCAAAAGGTCCATTTCTTACAGAAATCTTTTCGACAAGGAATTTAATCTTTTGAGACCTAGGAATGATGACGGATCATGGTTGACCCCCTATAACCCGGAAGCCGGGGCCAACTTCGTAAAAAACCTAGGATTCATAGAAGGCAATGCCTGGCAGTATTCATTTATGGTTACCCATGATGCCAATGGTCTTATGAAACTTATGGGAGGGTCAAAACCTTTTGCAAATAGATTGCAGGATGTGTTTGATAAAGGGCATTTTGATATGGCCAATGAACCGGATATCGCTTATCCCTATTTATTCAATTATGTAAAAGGAGAGGAAAGACGCACGCAGCAAATGGTTTCGGACTTGCTGGATACATATTATAAGAATTCACCAGATGGACTCCCAGGAAATGACGATACGGGTACCATGTCTGCCTGGGCCGTTTTTTCAATGACGGGGTTATACCCCATAAGTCCGGCAAATGCAATTTATACCATAACAACTCCCCGTTTTAATAAGATAACCATACATTTGGATAGTGATTATTATCAACAGGAAAAAATTACTATAATTTCAAACTTTTCTGAGAAAAACCGCTTTATTGAAAATATTAAGATTGAGGGAAAACCACATAAGGGATATTTTATAAGCCATGATGAATTCGTAAACGGCAAAACTCTGGAGTTGAAATTGAACAAATAGGTCAAAATCGCATTGTGAATGAAAATATTAAAGGCAAATTTCAAAATTTTAAGTCTCTTATTAATATTATCGATCTTAACCTCCTGTAATAGGGATGGGATTGAACTGGTTTATGATAGCCAATCCAATTATGAAATAGTGTTCATGGGCAGTGCTACCGAGAGTCAGTATAAATCTGCCGAAATACTACAGCGTTACCTGCAAGAAATTAGTGGGGTAGAGTTGGAATTGGTGGATGAAAGTTCTCAGGATTTAAATAAGAACAAGATTTATGTGGGTATCATTAAGGGCGAAGATTTAAAACAGCAAGAAATTGCCATTCGGACAGAAAATAAGGACTTGTATATCTTGGGCGGGTCCGATAGGGCTACAAAATATGCCGTATACGAATTTCTGGAGCGTTATTTGGGTTGTAGGTGGTATGCCCCCGAAGTTGAAAAAATACCTACTTCCAAGACCATTGACCTTCCTGCATTGGATTACGTATATACCCCGGATATTACTACTAGAACGGTGCATTCACGATTGTTTTATGATAATCCCTTGTATGCGGAACAGCAGAAGGTAACACAGGAATCTTTTCCTACTTATGTTCCCAGTGCAAGGGTACATACGTTCCATAAGTTTTTGCCCGAAGAAAAATTCTACAAACCGCATCCGGAATATTTTGCGTTGAGGGGGGACCAAAGGCTGCCCACCCAATTGTGCTTGACCAATCCAGATGTTTTGGCGATTGTTAAGGACTCTGTAGCTTCTTTGTTTGAACAATATCCCAGGTCCAAGGTCATATCGGTGAGTCAGGATGATAATCAACAGCATTGCCAGTGCGACAATTGTAGTAAAATAGATGAAGAAGAGGGTAGTACGTCCGGTACCATGATAAGATTTGTAAATGAAGTGGCGGCTGATTTTCCAGACAAAATGATTTCCACTCTGGCCTATCAGTATACTAGAAAGCCATCTAAGACCAGGCCTTTGGAAAATGTTTTGATTACACTTACTTCTATAGAATGCGACAGAAGTGCACCTATTGCAGAAAAATGTGCGGATTTTGCAAACGATATAGTTGGATGGGGTAAATTGACCCAGAACATAAGAATATGGGATTACACAACACAGTTTACTAATTTTTTTGCCCCCTTTCCCAATATCCATACACTGCAGCCCAATATTCAATTGTTTCGGGACAACAATGCGAAATGGATTTTTGAACAACACAGTAACAATCCGAGTGAACTTTTTGAACTTAGATCCTATATAATAGCAAAACTGCTTTGGAATCCCGATCAAAATTTTGATGCCCTGTTGACAGATTTTACCACAGGTTATTACGAAGAGGCAGGTATTTATATCAAAGAATACATTGATGGAATTCATGCCAAGTTAGAGGAAGACAAGGATTTTTTTCTATTTCTGTATGGAGATCCATCTGAGGCATTTTCATCCTATTTAAGCCCGGAGATGCTTTTAAAATATTCCCAATTATTTGACGCGGCGGAAAAGGCGGTGGCCAAAAAACCGGAAATTTTGGCACGTGTAAAAGTCGCGCGATTGGGTGTGGATTTTGCAGAACTGGAGGCCAGTAGAAAGAATATTACCGACAGATATAGCCTTTTGATCCCCAATGAGGACGGTAAAAAAATAATAAATCCGCTGGTAACTACATTACTGGATAATTTTAAGGCAATCACTGCCAAGAACAATATAACCTTAATGAATGAAATGGGTTTTACCGTAACGGAGTATCTAGCAAATTACATGTCGGCACTTGAGGTAATAAGAATGCCCAATGTTGCCATGGGCAAAAAAGTGGTTACCGTTACAAAACCAAAAAAATACGCAAAAGAAGACCCCATGGCACTGACGGATGGTGCTTTGGGAGGAAGCAGTTTTTATGCCAACTGGTTGGGGTATGAAGGTAATGATATGGAGGTAGTGGTAGATTTAGGTAAGCCTATGAACATAAATACCATTTCCTTGGCCTTTTTACAGGTTACGAATCACGTTGTCTTTTTTCCGGAGAAGGTTACCTATTCAGGCTCCTTGGATAACCAGTATTTTGAAAGTTTTGGGACTATTAATAATCCCTTTCCCTTAACAAAGGACAGCAAGGTTAACGACATTCAATTTTTTAAATTGGATTTTGATAAAAGGAATACCCGGTATGTTAAGGTGAGGGCTACAAATACAAAAACACCTTATTGGCATCATGCTGCAGGATTGCCTTCTTGGATCTTTGCTGATGAAATAATAATTAATTAAATCCGGTAGAAATGAATATTACGAAAAACAGATTTAAATCTCTTTTGATGGCGCTAGCATTGGCCTTCATTTGTCAGGTAGTGGGTGCACAGGCCATCTATGAGGACGAGAGGTATGTTCCCGAGACCGATCCCTTGGTGCTGGAAAAGTTGGAACAATGGCAGGATATGAAATTTGGTCTTTTAATGCATTGGGGGACCTATAGCCAGTGGGGTATTGTGGAATCATGGTCGCTATGCCCCGAAGAATATGGTTGGTGCGAGCGGACAAAGGGCTCTAATCCCAGTGATTATAATACTTATAAAATAGAATATGAAGGCTTGCAGAAGACCTTCAATCCGGTGAAATTTGATCCGGATAAATGGGCCAAGGCGGCAAAGCATGCAGGGATGAAGTACGTAGTCTTCACTACCAAGCACCATGATGGTTTTTCCATGTTCGATTCCAAATACACCGATTATAAAATAACGGATCCAAAAACCCCATTTTCAACAAACCCTAAAGCCAATATCACCAAGGAAATTTTCAATTCCTTCAGGGAACAGGGATTATGGGCCGGAGCTTATTTTTCCAAGCCAGATTGGAATACCCCTACCTATTGGGATCCTTATTATCCTCCTAGGGATAGAAATGTTAATTATGAGCCCGAGGCAAATCCTGAAAAATGGCAGGCATATATAGACTTTACCCACAATCAAATATTGGAATTGCTAACAGATTACGGTAAGGTAGATATCTTATGGTTGGATGGCGGCTGGGTGGCCAAAACGCCAAAATCTGAAATTACCAATTGGTATGAGCAACAGTTGGTCAACAATGACAACGGGTATTTAAAGAACCGTATCGTTAATCAGGATATAAAGATGGACGAATTAGTGGTCAAGGCAAGGGAAAAGCAGCCGGGATTAATTGTGGTGGACCGGGCTGTGCACGGTAAAAATCAAAATTACCTTACCCCGGAAAATAGGGTGCCGGAGAAGCCGCTGCCCTATCCTTGGGAATCCTGTATCATAGCCGGCGGTGGATGGTCCTATTCTTTTGATGCCAAATACATGACAGGACGTGAGGCCATTCACACTTTGGTGGATATTGTTGCCAAAGGAGGCAATTTGTTGTTGAATGTTGCTCCAAGCCCTGAAGGCGAGTGGGATGAAGGGGCGTACAGACTGTTGAATGAAATAGGGGATTGGATGTCTGTAAACAAGGAGGCCATTTATGGTACACGATCTATGGCCCCATTTAAATTCGATAATGTATGTGTTACCGCTAAGCCAGATGGTACGGTATACCTCACCTATCTTTTAGAAAAAGGGCAGACTTCCTTGCCTTCAGAAATTGTTTTTCCTGATTATATTCCCAAAAGAAGTGCTAAGGCACAACTACTGGACGGTAAACAAAAATTAAAATGGACCCAAAAAGAAGATGGTATGGCTATTCAGCTTCCCAAGGATTTGGGGGCTCAATTATTGGGCACCGAAGCATTTGTTATTAGAATTAAATAAGGAATTTCAACAGATTGGGGATTTGCACTATAAATTGTAACTAAATATTAATTTATTGGTCTAAAAATGTAACGGAACACAGGTTCAACTGGAAAACAGCCCTACCTTGAAATGCAGTTGATTGCTCTGGTGATTAACATATTTTATCAAAAATTAATCATAAATTATCCCAATACCCTGATATCATTCGTGAAAATCAGGGTGTTTTTTTGCATAAAGACCAAATTATTGTTAAGGGATACTACTAAAACGTTTTCGGAAAAACGTCATTAGGCTTTTGGCAATAGTCATTAGTCGAATTAATTTCTTCACTTCAGTAGGAAAACGAAAATTTAGTAATTATTTAACATTAGGGTAACTCCCTAAACTTCTAATTAACTAACTAAAAATTATTAGTATGATTAAAAAATTTCATTACTATTTATTGCTGGCTTCATTTCTCGTTGTACAGGGAATGACGGCTCAGAACAAAACGGTTACCGGTACAGTGTCCGATGATTTGGGCACCCCGCTACCAGGTGTCAACGTTGTGGAGAAGGGTACTTCAAATGGTACTTCCACAGATTTCGATGGTAACTTTTCCCTTAATGTAGGGAACAATGCTACCTTGGTTTTTTCTTCTTTAGGTTTTACCAAAAAGGAAATTGCAGTAGGAGCACAGGCTACAATTAAAGTTGTTCTTGAGGAAGATGCTGAGCAATTAGGGGAAGTTGTTGTAACAGGTTTGGGTATTACTAGGGAAAAGAAGGCCCTTGGTTATGCTACTGCCACTATTAGTGCAGAAGCTTTGACCGAAACGGCAACCCCTAACTTTGCAACAGCACTGTATGGAAAAGCTCCCGGGGTTAGTATAAATACTACTCCTGGTGGATCTACCAGTGCCTCCAACATTACTATCAGGGGGGTAGCCTCAATTACAGGTAGAAGTCAGCCATTAATTATTTTAGATGGTGTACCTATTAGGGACGGTGAAGTTTCCAACAACAACTATTGGGGAGACCAACGTCTAAGGGGTAATGGTCTTTTGGATATTAACCCAGAGGATATAGATAACATTTCCATTCTTAAGGGAGCATCTGCTGCAGCCCTCTATGGGTCTGAGGCAGTAAACGGGGTGGTATTGATCACTACCAAAAGTGGTAAGAATAGAAAGAATGGTATGACCGTAGATCTAAGCTCCTCCTATAGCTTTGACAAGGTGGCTTATCTTCCAAGATACCAAACGGTGAGGGGACCAGGTGCTCCTTTGAACGTTTCTGATGGTGGCCAGGATGCTGAAGGATTTATTTATCATGATGTGGATGGTGATGGTACTGCTGAAACCAGAGGTGTATTGGGTTACAGTATTAACTTTGGACCTAAATTTGACGGTAAGCCAACCATTGGTTGGGATGGAATCGTAAGACCTTATGAGGCTCAGGATGATCGTTATGGTGGCTTGTTCAACACGGCACACAATACAAGCGTTAACATGTCCATTACCAATGTTACCGATAACTCCAATTTAAGATTTTCGTATACCCGTCAGGATAACCAAGGTATCAGTATTGGAGCTGAGGAGGAAAAGAATGTATTTAATTTAAATGCAACCTTTAAGTGGGCAGATAATATATCCACGGATGTAATTGTAAATTATGTGAATCAGTCTGTTTTCAACAGACCTTATTCTGTAGACCGTTTAACAAATAACTTTACGGGAATGATGTCCCCCTTCGATAGTGCCGATTGGTATTTGGATAGATATAAAACCAGTAGAGGCTATCGTTATGTTACAGGAACCGGTCAGAGTTTAACTCCTGAGGAAAATATAATTTATCCTGGGTTTAAAGGAGATATAGCAAGCTTCGTTTGGAGCGTAAAGGAGAATCGCTTGGAAGAACAAAGCAACAGGATCATAGGTACCATTACCAACAATTGGGATATAACTACTGGACTTAATTTAAGGGGTAGAATTTCCACGGATTTCACCAATAGAAATTCAGAGGGCAGTAGTACTACGGAAAGACCTTTGGCTTTCGGTAACTCTGGTGGCTTTAGCATGAGCAATGATAGTTACAACTCCTTGTACGGAGAATTATTGTTGAGATATGAAACCCCAATTACAACCGACTTAACCCTGGCCATGATGGCGGGCTACAACGCTACCAAACAATCTGAATCCCACTTGAGCAGGGGAACAAATGGTGGATTGAGTGTTGAGAACTGGTTTGACATATCTGCATCGGTAAACACACCTAATTCCGGAAGTAGTCGTAACTCTATTGTGAAGGATGCATTTTTAGGTACAGCTAATCTTGATTATAAAGGATACTTTTTTGTAGAAGGTACCATTCGTAAGGATAAGACCTCCACTATGAACCCAAATAACAATAGTTTTGTGTATCCTTCGGTAAACTCCAGTTTCGTGCTTTCCGAGGCATTTGACTTACCACTTTTTATGAATTATTTTAAAATTCGTGGTTCATGGGGTATTGTAGGTAACTATCCTGATCCTTATCAGGCCAACATCGCCTATAACCAGAATACATTGGGATCTCAAGGTGGTAATCCAGTGCTTTACACTACTATCCCTTCCAGTTTTGGTAATGATGGTATTAGACCAGAAGAGAAACATGAGTACGAATTTGGTATGGAAATCAAATTTTTTCAGGGAAGGTTAGGTCTTGATGCTTCCTATTACAACGCCCAAGTTGTGGATCAGATCCTGCCTTTGACACTTCCAAGTAGCTCTGGAGCGGGTAATGTACTGACCAATATTGGTACACTTAGGAATAAAGGTTATGAATTTGGTTTGACCGGTACACCTATTGACACAGGTTCCTTTAGATGGGATGCAATCGTAAACTTTGCCAAGAACGATAACAAAGTTGAGAAGTTGGCCCCTGGACTTGATGAATTGTTACATGCCGATTATGATGGAAATGCCGCTCAGTTGAAGTCGTTGGTAGGGCAACCAATGGGAGATCTTTATGCACATCCCGTAGCAACAGATGCACAAGGTAGAAAAATTGTGGATCCCAATGGTATGTACAAGATTGATGCGGACAACATGGAAAAATTTGGTAACGCCATGCCAAAATGGACCGGTGGTGTTATGAACTCTTTTAGCTATAAGAACATAACTTTGGATGCTCTTGTGGATTTCCGTATTGGTGGTCATGTAATGCCAACTGCACTTAACTGGATGACCAGCCGTGGTCTAACAGAAGAGAGCACAAAGTTTATGGATACGGAAAGTGGTGGACTAAGTTATTACGAAGATGGTACAGGAAAAAGAATTCAGACAACTCCTGGTGCTACTGCAGGCCCTGGAGGAGAAGTGGTTTACCATGACGGTATTTTGTTGGATGGTGTTACCAATGATGGGCAACCTAACGACCAAATAGCTTCTGCTGCGGATTACTACTGGACCGTTTACAACTGGGGTGGACCTCAATATAGTCCAAACACCCGTTATGAGCTATACATTAAAGAAAACACTTACTTTAAAATGAGAGAGTTGTCCATAGGCTACAAAATGCCAAGAAAAGTAATTGATAAGATAGGACTTAGTAAATTGCAATTCTCTGTTTTCGGTAGAAACTTGTTCTATTTATATAGAACAATTAAAGATATGGATGGGGAACAGACCACAGCAGGTTCTAGATGGTTCCAAAATGTTAATAACGTCGGTACCAACCCTTCAACTCGTTCTTTCGGTTTAATGGTTAGAGCTAGTTTATAATAATATAAATAAGAATTATTTAAAAAGATATTTCATGAAAAAATTATCGATAATACTCAGTATTGTTATGGCCACGGCCATTAGCGGGTGTACTGAGGCAGATTTTAGCGAGAATTACGCCAACCCTTCGAAGGTATCGACAGCAACAGTAGAGAAGCAATTTGCTGGAATGTTGGTTGCCAATAAGGATTACGTTCTTCCCGCCTATTGGAACTATTTCGTAGTGCTTAGAACTACTTTAACACGTTATACGCAAGCAGTAGGTTGGGTAAATACTTCCAACCAATATGTTCCTGGAGAAGCAGGAATTGGAGGTCGTTGGGGTAATTACTATGATTTCTTGGCCCAATACAGGGAATTGGAGAAGATTTACAATAACCTTACTCCAGAGGAGCAGGCAGATTTAAGGGTTTATATGCTTACGGCCACAATTTACCTCTACGACCATACTCAAAAAGTAGTTGACTTACATGGTGATATTCCGTTTTCCGAAGCGGGTCGCTTAAGTCAAAATGGAGGAGATTATTTAAATTCATTACCTGCATACGACACTGCTGAAAGTATTTATACTACCATGTTGGATGGTTTAAAGGCTTATTCTGACGAATTGAACAGTATTAATGTTAGTGCAGGAATCATGGTAGGGTTTCAGACCCAAGATTTTGTTAACGGAGGTGATTTAAGTGCTTGGAAAAAGTATTGTAATTCCCTTAGACTAAGAATGTTGACCAGAGTTTCCGGTGTTTCTGAATTCCAATCCAGAGCGCAGTCTGAAATTGCTGCTATTTTGGCCAATCCAGGACAATATCCTTTAGTGGAGGAAAATTCTGAAAATATTCAGATCGATGTTGTTAGTTTGGATACTCCGATAAACTCTAAAGGTTTCAGGAGTGGTTTGGAAGACTGGGATGGTAATTTGGCAGGTAAGGCCATGATCGATCACATGTTGGATAATACCGATCCAAGATTAAGAGCTATGTACGAACCAGGAGAGTTTGCAGGTAGCGACTATTCAGGTTTAGATCCATTGCTAAACGAAAATGACCAAACTACTTTGGTAGCTACTGGTACATTATCTAGGTACAACCGTTCCACTTTAAGTAGAAATGAATACTTCCCAGGACTTTTGTTTACTGCTGCCGAGGTAAGTCTTCTTAAGGCGGAATATTATTTGAATGCCAGTAATGACGCTATGGCACAAGCTAGTTATGAGGATGCTATTGAAAAATCAACTGAATTTTACTATGGTCTACGTGATTTGAGTGCTGACGGAACGGCTATTGACTTAGTTCCTACCAATGATACGGAAATACAGGCCTATATTGGCAGTACAGATGTAAATTGGGACAACGCAACTACCGATGATGAGAAATTGTCCTTGATCGCAACTCAAAAATGGATACACTTCAGTGTACTTCAATTGCCTGATAGCTGGGCGGAACAAAGAAGGTTGAATTTACCTGATTTTTCTTTCCAGGTAGATAATGCCAACGAACAAACATTGCCACCTAGCCGTTGGATTTATCCAAACAGTGAGCGTGTTTATAACACTGATAATTATAATACAGTTAGCGGCGAGGATAATTTGACCACCAAATTATTCTGGGACGTTAATTAAGGAATTGAGTTAGTTTTATTTTTATTTCCTCAAAAGCCCGATACATAAATTGTATCGGGCTTTTTGTTTTGAGTATTTAGTCATTGGTGAACTTAAGTGAAATTAAAGTAGTCCTTTTTAGAATAAGCTTTGAGCGGGATACTTTAAGGTTGTAGTAAACAGTATATCCGCTTTTGACCATAGGTAATGTGGTTTTAGTGTTGTTAATTCCGGACATGGGATAATTAAAAAAAATCTTCCATGTAAAAGGAGTTTCCCTAAACCATTCAATTCAATTTAATTTAATTCCCCATCCTATTCTCAAAAAGAAAAACGCCATTTTTATTAGCAATCACGATGTCCGGTTTTTTGTCCATATTCATGTCTTCTACAACGATATTAAGGCCTGCACCTGAATCATGGTCAATTAGGTGCTCCTTGAAATAAGGGGCGTTTTCCGGAGTAAATTCAATATAATAGAGAATAGGGGCATCACTGTCCCCGGCATCATTTCCGTTATGTGCCAAATATCGCTTCCCTGTAATTAATTCATTACTGCCATCTCCGTTTAAATCGGCCATAATAGTAGCATGCGTCTGTGCCGTTGTAGTGCTTATTAAATGTGTATCAAAGTTTTCCCCTTCTTGTCGTTCATGCCACCAAATACCAAGGGCATGGGCCGAGGCAGTGACCACATCGTTTTTACCGTCGTTATTTACATCCAACACTTGCATGTGGGAGCAGGGATCACCTAGGTTGGTTGTGTGAAATCTCCAATTGCCTGCCTTTTTATCCGTTTTTCCTTCAAACCATCCTTCCGGAATAACCACATCATCCATACCATCATTATTAAGGTCTCCCAGTCCAATGCCATGGGAAAATCGGTCCGTTCCAGGTACATTTTCAGTGCTGATAGGAAATCTTTTCCATTCGGTATCCCCTGGATTCAACGGAGCCTGTAGCCAAACTATCTGCTTTTTATCCACATCACCACAAAGGATATCCAGCCTGCCATCACCATCAATATCTACAAAACCCGGTGATTCATTGGAAATGCCCATTCCGTCGGCTATAATATGCTTTTTCCAAACCCCGGATTTGTTTTTGGGGTTTTCGAACCAGAAACCAGGTTTTCCGGGATAATCTATGATAATCACATCATCCCAGCCGTCCAAATTTACGTCCATACCCAAGTTAAGGAAAGATTCACAGTATTCCTTCCACGGATTAAAGGTGCGGGAGGGAGCCATCTCGTGGCGCGTCCAAGAAGGAGCTTCAAACCAATAGTAGCCCGCGACAATATCCATCAACCCGTCCTTGTTTAAGTCTGCCACAGCAACACCCTCAGAAATAAAATCCCGCGTTAGGACAGTTTTTTTGAATTCTTTTGAGGTTTCGGTCTGACCATAGGTCACCACAATACAGCCGAAATATAAAATAAGGCCACCTAAAAGCTGTCCAATAGTCCTAGTTGTTTTCCTTTTCATTATATAGCCTGTTTGTAGTTCGAAAATTAGTTATTTTTAGTTGAAAATTATTTGCTATTGTTCACTTAATAAATTGTCAATGAGCACTATTTGTGTTTTATTTTCCTCGGATTGCCCAGTATATAATTGGTCTTTGAAATCCTGTAATAATTTCTTGGATGCCATTGTTTTCAAAGCTCCGATCCTTTGAAGCGTATACGTTAGAATAATAGGATTTTGTGCTTTCCGGGCCAATTGGAGGGAACGTTCAGGGTCTATGGGAATCAAGGGTTCGGTGGCGTACCATAACATTAAGGGTAGATTGTGGTCTGCCATGTCTTCCGATTTTTGAACCAGTGTCTCCAAAACGTCCCATCGATTTGCGGGTGTTAAGCGAAGCAAGCCCGAAGTCAGGTAGAGTCTTACCAAAGGTGATGGATCTTTTTTTGCCATCCTTACAAACTTTTCTAAGGTGGTTGGTGATACCTTCTTATCCTCGGTCAGTAACTGTATGGCCCAACTTCTAAGATATTCATTGTCACTGCTCAATAAATCATTTAGTTCCTTTTCATTAAGCCCTTTGGTAACATGTAAGGTCCATAGTGCTCTAAGTTTTCTAGTTACGTCTTCATTATCGGCTAGAATCTTTTTAAGCGAAGCATGTACTTCTGGATTGCCTCCTCGCTCTTGTAAAATTGTCCTGGCCTGCCTCACGTAAAATTCGTTGGGATGTAATTGGTAGTTGACCAGTTCCAGGTCTGAAGCTTTGTTTAAATCTACTTGTACCCATTGATCATTTTTGTGACTGATCTTAAAGATCCGTCCTAAAGTTTTGTCATGCACATCCGGGTTGGAACTGTGGCATTGATTCTGATCGTACCAATCTATGGCAAATACCGATCCACTGGGGTCGTATTTAAAGTTGAGCCATTGTGACCACGAATCGTTCATGGCCAAAAAGTCTTTATTATGGGAACCAACATATCCTGACCCCGAACGGGTAAGTTGATCATTGTTAAGTTTGGAACCATTAATATTATTCATAAAAATGGTATTGTGATATTTTTTAGGCCAGGTATTTCCTCCCAAATAGATCATTGCCCCCGCATGGGCATGGCCACCTCCGGCGGCTGCCGACCTAAAATTGCCCGCATGTGGACCCCTATCACCTAGCCAGTGTACATGGTCTCCTATAGTCTTAATATCATCATAGGTATAAGGATTAAAATGATTCCCTGCCTGTCTTTGGTAGCGTGCCCCTTGAATTACGTGATAGAGATGTGGAATTACGCAGACCGTGATGAACGGATGTCCGTAATCGTTAAAATCAATTCCCCATGGATTACTACTCCCTTCGGCAAATACTTCAAACTCATGTCTTGTTGGGTGATAGCGCCATACTCCTGCGTTGATTTTGGTTCTTTGGTTGTCAGAAGCGCCGGGCTTGCCTACATTGGAATGTGTAAAAACTCCCTGAACACCATAAAGCCACCCATCCGGTCCCCAGCGCAGATTGTTTAGTACCTCATGGGTATCATCCAATCCCCAACCATCCAGTAATTTTTGAGGTGGTCCCGATGGCTTGTCTTTTTCAGCATCGATTGGAATATATAGCAAATACGGGGCTGCCCCTAACCATACTCCTCCCATGCCCACTTCTATGCCGCTGACCAGATTTAGACCTTCGGTAAATACCTTTCTCTTATCCAAAGTTCCGTCACCATTGGTATCCTCAAAAATGAGAATACGGTCTTTTCCCTTTTCTTCAGGGGCGGGAGTAGGGTAGGTATGAGCTTCAACGACCCAAAGTCGACCGCGTGGATCCAGGGTAAAGCTTATGGGGCGAACCACATCGGGTTCTGAGGCGGCCAAAGTTATTTTAAAGCCTTCGGGCAAGGTCATGGCCTTTGCTGCTTTTTCACCAGAAAGACCAGAATTGATAATTGGATCCAATGGGGGCAGTACAATAATATCATCCTTATTTAATTCATTGGGAAAGTAGGGTCGAGTAGGGTAGAACCGGAAGTCATCAAAATTTATATGTGCCCATTTATCATCCTTTATATAAGGAATCTGTGAGATACCAGTTTCATTATCAATAATGCGGATAATTATATCCTTATGTACATAAGGTTCAAGGTCTACTACCACAGGTTGTAAGGTGGCCCTACCTTGTCCTGTTGAACTAAAGATAACCTGATTGGTTTCTGCCAGCACCAATTCAACGCGGGTATCTGCCAATGCACCACCCGATACCTTAAAGGAAGCATAGGGATGGGTGATCTTGAAGGGAACAGAACTTAAGGTGCCGGTAAGTTTGTAATTTGTGTTACCGCCACTAGTTAGAAAGTAGTCGCCATTAAAGGAGATTAGTGCATCGGCCTCATGCACAGGGGAAGGGTCTTGGTCGTATAGTGGCGATTTAAAAGCATCTCCAGTGGCTGTCCAATCTTGTAAAGAACCAGTTTCAAAACCTAGGTTCAGCGGTTTTCCATTTTTTGTGGGTATATCTCCCGCAATGGATGGTCCTGATAGGTCTCCCTCCACGACCTCAAATTTCCCCACCATACCCGCCGCGCGATGTCCAGGAACCGTACAGAAATAAGTGTCATTTTCTATTGCCTTGAAGGCGATACTAGTACTTGACCCCTTTTCCAATAGGGTGCCACTCTTTATTCCCAATTTCTCCATAGCAATATCATGGGTCATGGTTTCGCCGTTAGTAATTGTAATGCGAACGCGATCTCCTGGGTTGGCCCTTAAGGTCGGATTTCGGGTTCCATCTTTGGCAAAATATCCCAGCATGGTAGCTTCCAGTGCATAGTCTCTGTCAATAATCGTAGTATCCTGAACAGTTTGTTGCGAAGTCTCTTTGTTGCTCTTTGTTCGGCAACCAACAAAAACGATCAATAGCATTAGGGTTGCGGAGATGCGGGATATTAAACGAAGATTGCTCATGGGTCCGGGTTATAGTTGGTGTGGTTGATTATATTTGAGAGCTCTAATTTTTTTACTTTATTTCTTCAATAAAAATATCTTTAAAAGCAACCAGTGCTTTACCGTCACCATGAATTTGCAGGCCTATTAGACCCGTCTGTGGTATGGTCATGTCTTCTTCGGTATAATCAACCGTCATGTGACCGTTGATGTAAAGACGTATGTTCCGATTTTCGGCCCTAATTTCATAATCGTTCCAGTCGTTTATGTTTATCCAACTAAGAACTTTTAGGGAGTCGGGAGCCATCAACGTTTTATTTCTTCGGGATTCATCATAGAGGCTTGCCCAATAGTTTTCGCCCCAATCTGCTTGGTAGCCTGTCATTTCATAAGGTGGGTCTATTAACCTTTTACTTCTAAATTGGATGCCTGAGTTGATAAATCCTTCATTCCCAATTAATTTTATCTTTAGTTTAAGAATGAAATTGGCATAAGAACGCTTAGTGCACAGGAAATCATTGTGAGGAACAGTTTTATCCAAGGAGCCTCCAGTGATAGTTCCATTTTTAATCCGCCAAGTAGATATGGTATCGCCTTCCCAACCAGAAAATGTTTTCCCGTTGAAAAGAGAGGTTGCCCCTGTAGCCGTCTTATTTTTACATGCCATCAATATAAACAGCAGTAAAATAAAGGATAGTAGTAAACGTTTCATTTGGCTTTGGTTTACAGTTGGATTAACTAGTGATGACTACAAATTAAGCTAAAGAATTAAGAAAACCTACAGACCCCACTTTCCCCTGAGATTTAAAAAGCTGTTAGTCCTTTAAATAGTAAAAATGTCCGTCTTCGGCACCGATCAATAAATTTGGTTTTCCATCCTTATCCCAATCAACTACGGTTGGGCTAGTGCTGTGCCCTGCAAGCTTGGTTTTGACCAAATTTCCTTTTTTCTTAAAAACAGTGTTTCCGTTTGATTCCCCTAAATTCTCGTACCATTCAATATTTTCACTGTTCGCCAATAGGTCTAGGTCCCCATCGCCATCCCAATCGGTAAACTCTATTTTTCTGCGTCCACTACTACCTGCTTCACGCTCGTTTAAACGCAGTTGGTCTTTGCCCATTTCTCCATCGGCATTTTTAAATATTCGCTGACCTGGTTTTAGATATAGCTTGTCCCGCTTTTTAAAACGTTCAAAAAAGGCCAAGTAGCCTTCGTGATCTAACATTACCAAATCCATTAGTCCGTCCTTGTTCCAATCTATTGCGTATGGCGTTGTTCTCCATTGAGTGGCCAATTCATCTTTTTCCGGATTCCACCAGTTCCATTTGGGTTTTGGAACCTTGTTTTTTTTCCAAGCCACTTTGACACCTCCCATTTTAGCAAGTTTGGGAGCTCCTTTAGTACCTGTATTTTTATACCATTCCACTTTTCCAAATATGGAATTCAACAGAATATCTTTTAAACCATCACCGTCCCAATCAGCGACCGTTAAAGTAGTATAGCCCCATTTGCTTTCAGCCGGCCCTTGAATGGAACCACTGTTGCCAGCCATTATGCGTATTACTTCCCCATCGGCTTTCAGATATATGGGTTCTTTCCATTCGGGACTAACACCTCCATCCAAATTCTCGATAAAACCTATGTAACCGGCCGAATTTCCACAGATTAGATCCTCGTCTCCATCATCATCCCAGTCAACACTAAATGGGGTGACCAAGGCACCGAATTTGAGATTTTGACTTTTCTGTTGGATATATGTGGGCGATTTAAAAACTGGCATTTGATTACTTACTACACCTGTATTTTCAATAAAGACAACCCTACCGTCCTCGTCGCCAACAATAAGGTCTATTTTAGTATCGTTGTTCCAGTCAAGTGCCACGGGCCTCATCATTTCCAGATCCATTTTTAGGATTCCATTATTATTTTCAAGAAATCTACCTGTAGCATAGACAGGGTTTTTACGATTTCCTATATTCTCAAAGTAGCTAAAACGATCAATGAATTCCCCGCAGATAATATCCAAATCCCCATCACCATCAAAATCGGCTATGTTGGGGGTAGTATTGCCATAAACATCTATAGGATTGTCACCTGCTAGGATTTTCCCATCATTTCTATATTCTCCGTTGTCGTTGGTCAATAAATAAAGGTATCCACGAAGATCTCCGTTGGTCCATTCCCCTTTGTCGTTAAAGGCATTGTCCCAACCATACTCACTCCAATCATCTATTCCTACGATGAGGTCCATATCCCCGTCATTGTCATAATCAACGTATTTCCAATCGCTAAAACGCTCTTTATAAAGATCAAGTAGCTCGGATGCCTGGTACAGACCTTCTGGCCGAGTATATCCATATTTTCTAAAGTTGTCGTATTCCAAGCCAACCCCCAAAACCCTAGGTTCCCCTTCCACATAGGAGATGGAAACATTCCGCATACCGTCACCAATTTTGACAGGAGCATCAAAAATGAGGTTCCCTTGTTGATCTGTGGTTGAGTTTTTGAACAAAAATGTGCCATTAAAAGGAACGTCGGTACAGGAGATAACCAAATCCAGATCTCCATCTTGATCGTAATCCATGGGCAAGGGATTGGCCCAGAGTCCCACCGCCAGATCTTTGGTAGAGGTGGTATCCTTGTATTGTAATCTTATAAGGTTGTCCTCGGTGGTTTGACCAATGGAAACGGCAGTGCTAGTTAGGAAAAAGCAAATGATTAATCGTTTAAGCTTCATAGGTAGTTTTTTCTCTGTTTTTTATGATGGTTGTTGAATTAAAAAATTCAAATTAGTATTTATTTTTCAATTGACCAATCTTTTATTTCTTGGGACTAGTTGATTGATTTCATATTTTGATAGGTGTTGGATAAGGAAAATTTGGGTTAGTAATACTAAGGAGCTGGAATTTAGGGGATAAGTAAAAAAGATTCATTTTTTTGCCAAAAGAGTAGGGTTAAATTGTTTGATCTTTCCTATTTTTGCAATCTCATTTTCGGGATGTGGCCCTTCGTCTGCGCTCAGGACAGGCTGCCCCACAGAGGATTCATTTATAAATGGAGATTCTGAAAAATAATAGAAGTATTGAGCAAATTTGTAGTATCGGGATGTGGCGCAGTCCGGTAGCGTACACGGCTGGGGGCCGTGTGGTCGCAGGTTCAAATCCTGTCATCCCGACTTGACTAGTTTCATCTAGTCGCATGACGTTGCAAATCACCTGATTTGCAACGTTTTATGTTTTTAGGGGGTCCAGATGAAACCACTTGAAACTACCTGAAAACACCCCTCTGGTGTCCATAAAGGGATTTTGAAACCACAGTATTTTTTGTACATTGAAGTAGCTTTAGAGGGTATTTGACCCTGTGTTTTTTACCGTTTATTTATTAATTTAAAGCTATGTAATATGTTAGAAAACAGTAGATTATCGGTGGTATTTGTCACTCGAAAATTGAATTTGGAAAATGGGAACATTAAGATCTATGCTCGGGTCACCGTGGATGGAAAAAGAGCGGAATTCAGTTTAAATCGGGAATTGCCAGTGTCCCTTTGGGACGAAAAACGCAAAAGAGGTAAGGGGTTTTCCAAATATGTAATCTCTCTAAACAAGTATTTGGATCAGGTTTTTACGGGATTGCACGAGGCACACCGGCAACTTTTGCAGGAGGAAGTTGACATTACTTCGGCCGGAATAAAGGCTCGATATTTAGGAGAGGACGATAGGGGCAAGACACTGCTCGATTTGATAAGCTATCACAATACCTCCATGATCAGCGTCCTTAGAAAAGGAACTATGAAGAACTATTACAGTACGGAACGTTGTATCAAGGAATTTTTAAAAGAGAAAATGGGCGTTGAGGATATTCCTCTTAAAAAACTGAATTATGGTTTTATTGTAGATTTTGAACAATATATACGGAAGTATAAACCGGCCACACGAATGGGTTGTGCCAATAACGGTGCCATGAAACACATGGAGCGCTTAAAGAAGATGTCCAGGCTTGCCGTAAAACTGGAATGGTTGGAAAAGGACCCCTTTATCAATTATAAACTACGTTTTGAAAAAACAGAACGTCAATTTCTGACGGAAAGGGAACTGCAGCTCATTGAGGATACCACGTTTAATATTCCAAGTACCCAACACATAAAAGACCTGTTCATTTTTGCCTGTTATACGGGTTTGTCTTTTATTGATGTTAGTGGGCTAAAAATTGACCATTTGGTAAAAGGAATGGACGGTAACGATTGGTTATATACTAAAAGAACAAAGACAGATGAACCTTTGAAGATTCCTTTGCTACCCAAGGCCATGGAAATCATTGATAAATATAAAAGCCATGCTAGTCTGCTTGAAAATGGAAGATTATTACCTATATACAGCAACCAAATGATCAACCGCACCCTTCGGGATATCACAACCGCCTGCGGTATTCGTAAAAAGATAACCTTTCATGTAGCCCGACATACCTTTGCCACGGCGATTACACTTTCCAATGGGGTGCCAATTGAAACCGTTTCCAAACTTTTGGGGCATACCAAGCTTTCAACTACTCAAATCTATGCTAGAGTGGTTGAAAAGAAGGTAGGGGAGGATATGCAGAATTTGATGGCTACGATGAAGCTAAAAAAGGTTAGAGCTGAGGAAATTTATTAAGCTATAAAATAATGTTTTGCGGCTGTTTGAACGAATTCATTCAGGCAGGTTATGTAACTTTGCTTTGGGTGCGGCATAAAAAGTAAAGATTGAGATTCTTTACTTTTTTGAGTGTCCCGATATGGCTATCGGGAGGTGTGCTGGCGTATTTGGTATTTGTTTTCTCAGGCCCTCGCTGCATCTCGTACAAATTTTTTAAGATTATCAATCTTCAAAAATTATGTGGTCTTCTAAAAGTTTCTTCTAAAAAATTAATGGAACACTTTTTATGCTAGCCGACAATAGGAGGGGAGTGTAATATGTGTGGAATGTTATTTTTACTATTTTCTCCAAAATATGTTACGGTTTTCCGTAAACGATTACTTGTTAAATTTTGATATATTTGATTTAGACCATTCAACACAAAACATCAATTACCACTAGTTTAATGATAGAGCGTATTAAGAACTATTTAAGTCTTATTTCTAAAGAGATTGAAGAACATTTATATGAAGAATTTGAAATTAATAGCGATATGGCTATTTCGGAGTGATGGGTTCTTCCTCAAATTTGGGGAAGAACCGTTTATCAGTGCCACCCATTCCGTTTCAATCTGTGCCACTTAAGGTAAAAAAGAAAAAATACTCCAGCTTTTGCTAGGCACATATTAAATGTAAGCTATTACCCAGGGCAAACTCACACTTTTATTCCTAATATTTTGGTCATATAGTTATTGTCATAGGCCGCTTTAAGTCTTTTGCCTTTTAAGCCTTGCTTGGTCTGTTTGTCCTGTCTCAACAGGTTTAAGGCAATTTTGCTCAGTATCGAGAAGTTTTGGGCGGCATTTCCCGCTCTTTTTCTTGATGCATCTTCCGAGAAGGCGACATCCAATACCCAATGTAATTTATTTTCAATTCCCCAATGTAGGCGTATCATTTTCTGGAAGGCCTCCGCACTGTTCTCCAAGCTTGAGATATAATATCGGGTAGCCGTTTCTTTGGATCTTGCACTATTTTTAAACTCCCTGATGCTTTCAATTTTTATGATGCTCTTTAATTTGGTCCATTTATCCGTGTTTTCTATAAAGTCAAAAGTATTGATGACACTACAGCTACGTGTCTCTATTCTACCATGGCCCAGGTCGTCATGGATATGGGTCCCGATAGCTTTGCCAAATCTAAATTCATCTTCGATATCCCGGTGCAACCGCTTTTGATTGTCCTTTACGGCCAAGATGTAATCGGCCCCTTGCCCAACATTGGTCTTGGCAATATGTTCTTGGCAACCCATGGCATCTATGGTGATTACACAGTCTTTTATGGCAATAAGCTCCAAGAGTTTTGGGATGGCGGTAATTTCGTTGGACTTCTCGCAGACCTTGACCTGGCCCAAAACCATGTTGTTGTCACTGGCCCAGGCACTTACCATATGAAAAGGGGACTTCTTTCCATTGGATCTGGATCCTCTTAGCGTTTTGCCATCAATGGGGATAACCTCGCCATCGGTAAGATCGGCCAATCCCGATACCCAGCCCATAAAGCAGGATTCGAACTGTTCTGGATCTATTGATGAGAATACACGGTTGAAGGTGTCATCGGAAGGTATGCCATTGGGAAGATCCAGGAACGAACGTAAAAAATCCTCTTTTGCCCTGGCGTATGTTTCCATATCTTTCCATGTATCCGCGGCACAGATCACCGAAATTATACCAATAAGAAGGATATCGTCCAATCTGTGAAGCTTGTTTATATCGCTCCTGGGGTCGTCCATCTTGCTGAAAATGGACTTGAAATTGTGGATTGTTTTCAACAACAATCAATTATCAGTACAATATACAAATAATCGACCTAAAAAACAACACTTATTTACTTGAATTACATCTATTTGGATGAAATTTTATTGAAGATGTATTTATTGGAAAGTGTGAGTTTGCCCTGAGCTATTACCTAAGTTTTTTTTTCTTTTATAGTTAATATTTTATTACAAAAAAGTAAGAAATAGTGTATATTAAATAAATAATCTACTAATTTTATTAATGTGTATATACATAAGTAATTTTTATTAATCTTTTAAAAATTTTTAATTATGAAAACAAAAAATTATTTAAAATTATTAGGTGGTTTATTAGTAGCTGTTGTGATGGCGGTTAATTATGTTAACATTAATAGTAGTTCGGCAAATTCTTTTTCTGTTATAGAGGTTAAAGATGCCAAGGCATCTGGCTTTTGTGTTTACAGTGATTGGGATACATGTATTGAAGAGGGTGGTGGTGAATGGTATACACTTTATGATTTTGAAGAAATATAAAAGTCTCATGGATTATTCATTGTTTTACTTTGTACTATCATATTTGTTGTCAAGTTAAGGGGGTTCTGCTAAATTTTATTGATTTATCTCAGATGAATAGACTGTAGTTCAAAGTGTATCCAAGTATGATTTGCTTTAACGTTTTGGAGATATGTTATTTTGCCTCTTGGATTTATTATATCATAGAAGGGGAATTTGGCTTAGATTCAATTGCTATTGAAAGTTTTTGATGGGAGTTTTCCTTCGGGGGTATCCCCGAAGGAAAAATTCCCCAAAAAAGTCAAATAGTTGTGTTAAGAGCTACAAACAAATGACCTTGGAACAAAGGTCTGTTGTTGAGTGGAAGTTGAAAAACGGCCTTAAGAAGATAGATATATTCATAAAGCATCCATTGCCGAGTCGTCCCTTTCCCAAGAGCAGGAAAGGAACTAGGGAAGACGGGGCGTTAACAATACCAAAGATACCGAAATAATTGTAGACGAGCGAATGAGGGAAGGACATGTGAAAAAGCGTTTTACGCCCAAGATGTAGCTTTATGAATGGGACAAGCTCTGGAATTACTAATGGTCCCTCTAAGTGATAACAAGTAGTGCACGTCTGAGGGATATAGATATGGTCTGTCGTGAGCGCATCTAAATAAGGATATGGGAGGACAAGGCTATTGGAGGTAAACTTTACAAGAGTTTGAGGAATTCTTACGTAAAATATAAACGATACTGAGAAAAGACAATAGTGGGCATACTGGGAAGGGTCGCCATAGATAAGTTCCTCTCGATTGTGGAAAACAAGAAAACTGTCGGGAACTTCAAGGAAGACCTTATCATCGAAAAGGGGCATAAGGGTGCATTTTGGACAGGTGCTCCAGCTTACTGTTAGTCGAAAATGTCGGTGGAAATGCAATCGATAAGTTCTTCAAGATCACAGTAAATGCACAAGAACTTTATAAGGAATGAATCCATATTAATCCAATGACAAAGGTAAGGAGATCTCTGGGCATATGAAAATCGCCAAGAAATCGGTTGTAATGTATTTTTCATATATCCATAAGTATCTTGGGAACGGGCATCAATGAGTATACCAACAAATTATTGAGAAAGTATTTTTCCAAGGATTCACCTTTGGGCAACGTGCAAAACAACCAAATTGGTCATGTAGTTAAATTACTTGATGACAGATCAAGGAAAAAATTGGATACGGAACACCCTAAAAAGTATTTTTTGGATGTATTCACAAAAAATCAAAACATACATATGCTAGTATAATCGACCTTGTGATGATTAATTATTTTAAGTTGCGCTTTGTTTTTATGATACGTATTTTACGAACATGTTATAGGAATATTTATAAAGGATTTTATAAGATACATCCGCCTCTACATATATACTGTTTAAAAATACTAGCAACGTGTGTTCTGTTGGGTTGTGCTAACAACTACAATAATCCGTTAAACGATTTTTCTAAAGATAATGAGATTGTACTGGTAGGTGAGGAAATCCGATTTCAAAGCGACACAATACTATTTCGGCCCCGTAAATTCGAAGTTTATGACACCTTGGCCATTTTTAATGATAATACAGGTGAGGCGGGTTTTAGTATTGTCAATTTAAAAGATGGCCGTTTAGTAGAGAAGTTTGGTTTTGCGGGCAATGGAGAATCCGAAATGAATATTAATGCAGTTTCAATGGAAAATGGTGTCGCAAACAATGATTCAGTTTTTAGTATTACCCAGGTAAACTCTCCGCATAAAATCTTTCGCTATAATTGGGACAGTTTATTAAATAAATCTGAATACAGGCCGAAACCTATTTTTTATTCAACAAAAATTACTTTTTCGAATACTTATTTCTTGAACGATTCAATTCTATTCGGTAAGTTTTTAACTTCAAATATGGATAACAAAACCTTTGGCGTTTTGAACCTCTATACAAACAAATTAACAACGGGTATTGAAGTACCCGGAAATGAAAATAATAAAACCCAAAGCGAAAAGGATTCTTTGTACTTCAAATATTTAAATATGAGAATGGATAATAGAGTAGCCTATAGACCAGGAAGCTTCCATGAATTTGCTTGTTTTTCTGGTAAAGGAGCAGTAATTCAAATAATATCGGTTGACAAAAATTATCGTTTAAAGAAAAAATATCAAAAAGTATACTATCTGCCTACTTTTAATCTTCTTGTAGGACCAAATTCAAAGAAAATTGTTGCAGGGAAGGACAGTAAAAAAGGCTTTCGCAATATTGCGGTTAGTGATAAAAATATCTTCGCCCTTTACAGTGGCCCTTTGTTGAACGACAGTGATGAAAACTTCAATATATCCGATATTGTCTTGGTTTATGATTGGGAAGGGAATCCAGTAAATAGAATTAAATTGGACAGAAAAGTGAATACAATAGCTATCGACAGAGAAAATTTCACACATTTATATGGAATGATGGACTCTAACAAATTAATTAAATATGTATTATCTGAAAACTAGTCAGTAAAAGTTAGTGACTTAATTATTTTAGAAAATGGAAAATGAATACAAAATATTGCTATGGACAATATTACTTTTTATTGGATTGACTGGATGTAATCAAAAACACAAAGACAAGAATAATGAATATAATTTGGAATTTAAGAATGTGCAAAACGATAGTGTTAAGATTGAGTTTATTACAAATACTACTATCAATATAGGTTCCGTTAAGATAGGCGATACAATTAAAAGGGTTTTTAAATATAAGAATGTAGGGCAACACCCATTTTTAATTTATAACGCAGAGGCTACTTGTGGCTGTACGGTAGCTTATTTTAATGATAGCCCTTTACCTGTTGGAAAGACTGATTCGATAATTGGCATCTTTGTAAGTGATGAACACATGAAAGGTTTTGTAAACAAAGTAGTGACTGTTAACAGTAATTCACCATTATCCCCATTTTTATTGACATTTTATGGTAGGGTGGAATGAAACTTTGGCTCTTTACAGTACTATAGAACCAATGATTGTTGGCTTGTTACATTTATTAAGCATAAGGGCTATTCCACTTCATATTCTATTTTGTTTCCAATGAGTAAAAGATTATTTGTTCTTTTGGTAAATCTACAAATATTGGTATTTTTTCTTCTCCTATTCTATAATTGTGTGGATTTAAGAAGATATCCATATCCGAAAGGTGTGCTTTCCTCTTTAGAAAAAGCGGGGGAAAATAAAATGGAATTGATTAAAGTGCTAGATCATTATAAAAAGTATCCACAAGACAGTTTAAAATATAGGGCGGCCTGTTTTCTTATATCTAATATGAAGGGTCATTTTTCATCAAAAAGGATTGAGTCCTACCCAGATTTAGTAAAAGAATCATTTAAAAAAATTGACTCGCTTACCAAAGTAATCTTCTTTCATGAGGCAGATACTTCACTTTTCCGGTTTGCAGATTATCTTCATAATATTCTAGACACAAAGGATTTCGCTCCGACAAAGGGCTTTGTAGATTCCCTGATAAAAAGAACTTACCCTGATACTGTTGACGTAAAATTCCATAGAAAAAAAGTTGTACATTTTGAGCACTTTGTAGATAGTATTGGCAAGGAATTGCTATTCAATATCCAAACGGAAAATCAAACCAACGGAATTTATCCCGATTTGAAAAATATCTCCTGCAACTGGTTGATTGACCATATTGATAATGCGTTTTCCTGTTGGAAGAAGTCCCCTTTTGCAAGGGATTTGAGTTATAACGAGTTCAAGAACACCTTGTTGACATATAGGAGCATGAATGAATCTGTGGATACATATTCCAGTTATATTAATAATTATTTTTACGGTATTGTTCATTCTAATGATTCTTTAAACCTTGCTAATACCGTGAGACGCTTAAATTTTGCCACCTATTGTCTCGATGTTTTCGAGGACAATGGCCATAAAATCGGAAATTTAGGGTTTTACGATATTTTACAGTTTTATAAGTTCGATTGCGACCGACATTCCGAATGGACAGTAAGGGTATTAAACGCATGTGGCGTTCCCGCTTATTTGGACTATACTTCGGGTTACTTTAACAGGGACAAAATACATTATGGGGTATCGGTACGGGATACTTCAGGAATTTATCACCATTATTCCCCTAAATGGCAACAGTTAGGTGATTACAGGCATCAAAACGAATTATCCAAAATGTACAGAAATATGTATGTCAAACAGAGGTGCCCAAGAACATTGGCCAGCATTAATGAATACGTCCCGAATACATTCAAAAACCCATATATGAAGGATGTAACCGAGGAATACCACAAGGTTACCACCTTTTCAGTTCCCTACAAGTTTAAGAAGGATAGTACCAATAGAAAATTGGGCTATTTGGCGATATTTAGCCCTAGAGGCTGGAAGCCCATTGCCTGGGGAGAGATTGATTATGACCGTAAAAAAATCAATTTTGAAAAAGTTCCTGTAAATGCAACTTATATTGTTGGTATCTATGATTCCAATGGGTTCATTCCAATCTCCAACCCATTACATATCGATTTCGACAGAAAGGTTATGGAAATAGCTCCCAACAACAATCCGATTACCTTACGACTTACTCGTAAATTTCCCTTGAAATACCATTTAATTGAGTTCATGAAGGATATGATTGGCTCCAAAATACAAGGGGCCAACAGCGCGGATTTTTCGGATGCAATAGACCTCTATTCCATTGGCTCATCAGACATTTTGGATTTTTCAGTGAAAGCCTTACCTATTTCGACAAAAAAGAAATTTAGGTATGTGAGGTGTATTAGTAATGGTAAACCGCTTAATATTGCAACTTTTGAGGTGTTCTCTTCAGTAAATCAAAACATGAATATTGTCAAAGGGTCGGAACCTTCTATCTTGTCTGAGGAAAAATTAAGAAACGTGGATGTTGGTCTTTATACAAAATTGAATGGTAACCTTTTACCTTCAAGCCAAGATGTAGAGCGGGCCTTGGATGGCAACCTAGAAACATACGTTACAACTTTTTCCATAGGTATCGATTTTGGAAGCCCTCAGCACATTTCACAAGTAAGGTTTGCCCCCAGAAATGCCAACAATGGAATAGTGATTGGGGATAATTACGAGCTTTTATATTACGATAAGAGATGGAAAAGTGGAGGCTCCAAAATTGCAGAGTATAACTTTTTAAAATTTGAGAATGTACCCGAGAATACGATATACTGGTTAAGAAACAAGGACCACGGTAAGGAAGAATTACCCTTTGTTTATAGGGACGGTAAGCAAATATTCGTAAACGAACGTTAGTTTAACAGGTTTCGGAGTTTGTGAATATTTTTTTCATTTTACATGGACTATATGGAGATGTGGATAATTTCCGATTATTGTAATACTCACTTTCTATAAAATTTGAAAAAGCCTTAGCCCCTTGAATCCTGAAAGTTATTTTGCAAAAGGACATTGAAATGACACTTAAGATAGATTGTACCAAAATTAGAATATTAAGATTAGAACATAGTATTAACTTATTGATAGTGCTGTTGTTATTCTCTCTATACGTATTTTTGCCATCGATTGATTTCTTGCCATTTCGACGCTCCCCAGTGACCGGAAAATTTATTATATTCTTACTCGCAACCCTATTAATCGTCTGCTTATTTTTGGGAAAGCTGAAAGTTTCTGATGAATCCTTTTCTATTGGCCGGATAGATATTTCAATTCTTCTACTCGTGGTTTATATAACGTTCAATAGATATTTTTTTCAACCCACTTACGGTTTTTCAATAAGGTTCTACGAATTGCTGGGGTTGCTGGCATTGTATTTTGTGATAAAATCGCTTACACCTAAACATCATTCTTGGCTACTTATTGCGGCCATTATCGGTGCCAATATCCAAATCATTATAGGATGGTTACAATTATACGGCTTGATAGAATCTAACAGTTCGGTTTTAAAGGTAACAGGTGGTTTTTTTAACAGTGGCCCCTACAGTGGTTACTTGGTAGCCGTTTTTCCAATTGGCCTACAGTTCTTAAAGAATGGTAATTTCCTAATTGAAGATGGGAAAAAATATATTAATATACGAAAAGCAATCGTTCACTTTGCTGTTGTTTTAAACATTATTGGGTGTGTGACAATAATTCCTGCATTAAGATCGAGAGCCGCCTTTATTGTTATTTTCTTTACTGTAGGATATATCTATCGCAAGAATATTCAGTCCTTTTTTGAAAAAAACACAAAGAAAAGGGTTGTAAAGGTTTTGTTGGTTTTGGGGGCAATATGTTGCATGATTACTTCCATTATTTTTATATATAATTTTAAAAAAGGGTCAACTGAAGGGAGGTTGTTGATATTGAAAACTACTGTGGAAATGTTGAAAGATAGGCCTGTTATGGGTTTTGGCTATGACAGGTTCCATAGTAACTATATGCTTTATCAGTCAGAATATTTTGAAAAACACAATAACATAAAAATGGCGCTAAGGGCAGGGAATACAGCTTATGCCTTTAACGAACCATTACAGTTTTCCGTAGAAAATGGAATATTAGGATTGTCAATTTTGTTGCTAGTGCTATATTTTTTAATTATTAGAAGAGGGACTTTAAAAGAAAATGAACCATTGTACGAGATGGCAATGGCCGGAATTTTGTCGATAATTATCTTCTCACTATTCTCGTATCCTTCTAAAATTCTGCCTATTAAATTGGTGTTAATCCTTTACGTGGCAATTTTATCTGCAAACCAGGCTAGTTCCTTTTGCAACCGTTTTAAACCCCAAAATAAATCAAAATCAAGATCATTTTACATACTATTGATTAGTCTATCTATCTCTTGCTTACTGTTTTATAAGACACTGAAACTAGCAAAAGCTTATTATGTTTGGAATAATTCCCACGAAAATTATTTGGATAAAGATTTTAATTTGGCAGTTAAGGGTTACAGGTTAATATACCCGTTTTTTGATACCGACGGGAAGTTCCTTACCGACTATGGTCTGGCTTTATATAGTGCAAAGGATACATATGCTGCCATTAATATATTGAGCAAAGCCAAGAATTATTCTAATAATTCCGTAATAGAAAATGTGTTGGGGAATTGCTATAAGGAAATAGAAGATTACAAAAATGCTGAAATATGTTATCAACGTTCCATTAATATGGTTCCAGGAAGTTTTAGGAGCCATTACTTATTGCTTAAAATGTATTCCGACAACAATCAAATGGAAAATGCTGTGAATGTTGCTAATAGAATATTGAATTTAAAGGTTACAGTTCCTTCCGAGACAACGTTTGAAATAATAAATGGAGCAAAAAATTTTCTAAAACTTCAAGGTGTGAACTATGTTGATTGATTCGACAATACCTGTTGTTTATGGTTGCGGCAGGCACAATCAATTAAAAATGAAATCATTATAACTGTAATTATGGAAAAGCGTTTGAATTTACGACTAAAGATAGCTCGCTTTTTTTTTCTTAAGCTATTAAATGTCTTATTTTGGTTTTTTTTGAGTACGATTGTTTTAAGGTTATTTTTTTTTGATGTTTTCCATATACCAAGTTCTTCGATGGAGAACACCTTACAAAAAAACGATTTTATAATTGTTAGCAAGATTTTTTACGGCAGCCCCCTAGCAAAAATCTTAAAAGAGCTGAAATTTAAGCAAAAACCAAAAATAAACGATCTTTTAGTCTTCAGCGTAGGTAAAGAATCAACGATATACGTGAAGAGATGTGTTGGTCTGCCAGGTGACATAATTGAAATAAAAGACACGGATATTTTTATTAATGGGCGATACGCACACCCTCCCCGTACCTCGTGTCATTTTCGAAAGGTTTGGTACCGAAATTTTAATGACTTAAAAGAGTGTATGAATAAGGACTCAAGCAGTATTATACAGAAATATTCCGGTTACGTTATAATCAATCTTGATTTGAACCAGGAAAAATTGCTTATGGGTTGTAAAAGCGTCGATTCGATCGGGGCAATCGAGCCAGACGCCAAACATAATAACTCAATGATTCAATTCCCACCCTATTCGGAAAACAACATGGATAAATTTGTAATTCCCTACAAAGGATTAAAGATTAGCTTTGAGTCAAACAAAATAAAGGATTATCGTGATATTATGGAATGGGAAGAAGGGGGTGAAATTGGAGAAGAATGTTCTTTTTATTATGATAATAAAGAAAGTGAATTTTATATTTTCAAAAACGATTACTATTTTATGATTGGGGACAACAGAAACAAGTCTATTGACTCTAGGTCATTTGGCCCTGTTGCCCAAAAGAATATTATCGGAAAAGTAATATTCAAAATATAAAACAAGCTTTCTCTTCTTTAAGTATTTAGGTCGCTAATGTTTAAAGAGTAAATTTTTTAAAGCATTAATACCTTCCAATAGGATGGTATTTCATTTTAAATAAATTCAAATGACTAACTTAAGTACAAACTCTAGATATCTAGATATTAAAGTGTGCGTTTGGTTAGAAGTTTACTATTCGAAATAAAAATGTCAAGAAAGTTTATCATTCTGCTATTATTGTCGATTTCAACCTCCGTTTTTTCACAAGATAGGTGGTCGCCCGAAAAGATCTATTTGCAGCTTGCCTCCGAAGTGTTCGCTACCGACCAAACTATCTGGTTCAAGGCCATCGTAACCGATGCAATTTCCCACCGTTTCACGGAAATTAGCGGTGTACTTCATGTTGAATTGATTGGTCCAGACGGGAAAATCGTGTCGCGTAAATTGGTCAAGTTGTCCAAAGGGGTAGGGAGGGGGTCTTTTGAACCCGAAAAGGGCTTGCCGGAGGGCCGCTATCTGGTACAGGCCTATACCCAATGGAACAGAAACTTTGGGGATGATTTCATTTATAAGCGCTACGTGGACATTGTAGCTCCTTGGCCCTCAAACAACCCGAAATTATTGGATTCCCTAAAACTGGAGAAAGTAGGTGACGGGCGGTTCCTTTTGAGCGCTAAGGTTAGGTCAGACGCCATAGAATCGACCGGGGCCAAGCAGGTACAGGTCGCCATAGAAAGAGATAAGGGGAGCGACACCCTGCTTATAAAAAGAAATGGCCATGGAGCTTATGCATTTGAATACGAGATGCTGGAAGACCCTAGCTGGGTGACCGTGACAGTAGAGGGGCTATCCGAAACGGTCGTCCTGGATCAAAACGAGGTAGACCTGCAATTCTTTCCTGAAAGCGGTACGTTAATTGAGGGGTACAGCAACAAGATAGCGTACAAGGCCATAGGCATCGACGGCAAGGGAAGCAGGGTCCAGGGAACCGTTTTCGACGACAGGGGGAAACATATCATTGATTTTGTGTCAAACCGTTTGGGAATGGGCTATTTTTCAATTTACGCCGAAAGTTCCCGTACCTACCATGCCGAAATTCGTTCCACGAACGGACCGAAAACCATCGTAAAATTCCCTTTGCCCAAATCGGCATCCAATGGAAGTATTATCTCTGTTCAACGAACTGGCAAAAATATTTGGGCGGGGGTATACTCAAATGTCCTTTCCGGCAATGTGTATATCAAGGTCTCTTGCCGGGGGCAGGATCTTATTATGATAGAGGGTCCGTTGCGAGACGGATATCTGTCCAAGAGCCTTTTATCGGAGGCATTGCCAGAGGGCATACTCGTCTTTACCCTGATGGACCAGAACAAAAATACCGTTGCGGAGCGGCTGTTCTTCAATGAAAAGACCGAAGACCATTTGAAGGTGGACCTGGCTACGGACAGGGAAACGTATGCACGGCGCCAACCTACCCAATTGGATATCCTTATCACGGGACAAGATTCCGTTCAGGGCCCCGTAGAATTGTCCGTTTTGGCCATCAATTCAGTACAGGGCCAGCATACGTTTGGGAACATTAAATCCTACTTTCTTTTAAGTTCGGAACTGCGGGGAACGATCGAGGATCCCGATTACTACTTTAATTCCCAGAATACCGGACGTGCCCAGGACCTCGACGCCCTTATGCTCTCCCAGGGCTGGCGCCGTTACAAATATCCTGCAAAACGCATCGAGAAGACCCTTTATTGGCCTCAGTCTCGCCTCGAGGTCAGGGGCTCGGTACAGGCCCCCGGAAGGAGCAAACTCTCTAAGGAAGGCGTGGGGCTTACCTTATCTTCCTTCTCAAAGTCACCGGTCTTCTACTCAGGAACCACCGATAGTCTGGGTAACTTCAGGTTCATGATGGAGGATACCTATGGCCCACCCATGCGGGTCCTACTTACGGTAGATGATGGAAAAAAGGGGAATAAACTTGATTATAGGATCAATTTGAATAACCCAAAGCCTCCAAAAGTAACCTATGATCGTAGGCCGGCCTTTCGTCAACTGGATACCCTGATCAGAAGTGTGGCCGTGGCGGGAATGGAACGTGTCCGAACAGAAGCCATATTAGATTCCCTCTATGGGGTTACGCAACTGGACGAGGTGATTGTTACCGACAACCTCTTAAGTCCCGAGCGCAAAAAACTTTACGACAAATACGGAGAACCAGATGGGATCGTCAATGGAGATGATTTAAGGGCAAAGGAGAAAAAATGGTCCTATGGGCTATACAGTATCCTTCTTTTCAATTACGGAGATCAGGTATTTATTGAAAAATATAGCGACGGGTTTATGCTTGCGCATGTCAGAGCGGGACAGTATGGAGCCGTAAGATATCAATCCGGACGCGGTATCGTACCGGGAAATCCAAAAAAGGAGGGGACTTTATTGATCGTCGACGGTAAACCGCTTGACAAACACCAATATGGTCAGGTGTCCAATATGTCCCCCGAAATTATAGAGCGGGTAGAACTTATCCAGTACGCCAGTTCCTTTAGGAGCTTGTACCAGAGTGTTTTTCCAGAGGTAAGTCCCATGAATACGCCATCTCTTGGACATATCATTTCTGTGGTTACCAAAGGCGGTTTAGGTATCAATACTTCCATAAGGCCGACACCTGGCACCTTTAATACGTCTGTCGAGGTCTTTTCCCCGGTCATGGAATTCTACACCCCAAAATACGACAGTCCGATTCCCACCAAAGAACAAAAGCCGGATCTTAGGGCACTTATCCACTGGCAACCCCATCTGAGCACTGATAAGTCAGGAAGCGCATCGGCTCGTTTTTATAATGGAGACGTTCCGGGCGACTATATAATTGTTGTAGAGGCTATTTCAAGGGACGGGCGCGTCGGTTATGGAAAGAAGCATTATGTTGTATCAGAAAAGTGAGTTCAAATAAATGAAGTACATCACCTCGTTAAAAGAAACTGCGTTTGGTGAGACGTTAAATTCTAGTTTTTTAAAGTCCCATAAAACGAACGTAACCGTTGCACAAGCAAATAAATTATAAAAAAAACAAACTTCTATAACTCCCTTTTAAGGCAGTTTCTCTTTTTAGGTCAGCAAGTAACCGGATATTTTTGGAGGCCTTTGCAAACCAGCTTTCAACAAAACCAACACGGGCAGCCGTTGTACAAGTCCTAATTTTTAGAAAATCCAGCTTATTTAAACCGCTTTACAGGCTTTCTTTAATGCATCAGTGCCAGCCATCCCGTTTTAAATTGTACCACTTTAAAGAAAACAAATAAAATTCCCCACTGGCTCGTGCCTTCCCTTAAATTGGCTGGCCAAACACCGCTCCTGTCCAACCTCTTTGCATATTATTGACTAAAAATCCCTAAATTGGAAAAAATAAAAAGGATCCAATCCCTGTAGCAAGGATAGCGCAAAACCGAGACCGCATAGTTACATTAAAGAACTGCGCCCTTGGCTTACCTGATTTAATCCTATAATGTTAACGGTAATTTGAAAACCACAATGAAGAATAGCTTAAAGGAGCATAGAAGACTTAAAAACCTGACTCAAGAAGAGTTATCAAAGTCTTCTGGAATATCCATTAGAACTATTCAGCGAATCGAAAAAGGATTGTCAACGGGAAGTTCTCATACCCTCAAAACTTTAGCGAAAACTTTATCCATTGAAAGCTCAGATATATTTCATGATGAAGGTAACCCCAAATTATTTGTAAAAAACAACATAAAAACATTGAAACTTATGAATTTTAGTGTTTTAACAATGTTGGTAATCCCATTTGGTAATATTATTTTCCCATCAATTATATTTTTCAAGAATAGAAATGATAGAAAGATGAATACTATTGGAAAGAAAATTTTGAATTTTCAAATTTTAAGTATGTTAGCACTACCTTTTTTCCTAGTTATTCTATTCCTGTTAGCAGGAAAAGGGTATGGAGGATTTCCTATAATTTTAATAGTCTCTTATTTAACTTATGGGTTAGCAAATATCATCATTACAATACATATATCAGTTCAGATAAATAAAGAAAAGGAAGTATTAAGCTTCGTCCCAAATGTTCTTTAAATCCTACATTGTCATACAGATGGCGTAAAAATGACATACGTCTTTTTCAATTCTCTCCTATTTACTCCAATAATTTTGCATCAGGAGAAAATACAAACATCTGAATCACTAAATATGAGAAGTGAACTTAAAATAATTCTGAGCATTTTATTTGTAATTGCCTTAAATCCGTCAAATCATGCTCAAAATAACGATAACGAATTAGTTGTTGTCGATGGCAAAAGAATAGCGTACAAATCCTTCAATATTGAAAACAGAAAAAAAGGGGAACCAATTCTTGTTTTCGAAACGGGATTAGGTGGCGGAACTTTTGGCCCTATTCTTCCTTTTCTACCTAGTAATATTTCGGGTATTCAATACGCTAGAAATGGAGTTGGAAAATCAGAGCTAGATACTGAAATAACATCTGATTCTCAACTTGCCGATCGACTACATAATTTATTAACAACCTTGAACATTGAACCACCATATTTATTGGTTGGGCATTCCATAGGTGGACCGTACATAAGATTATTCGCATCTAAGTTCCCAAACGAAGTTTGTGGGCTCGTTTTTTCGGACCCAACCGACTTTATGTTGACTGTTGAAGAGGATGAAGAAGCAAGAATAAAATCTAAAAGTGCTACTGGTTATCGGGAAACGTCTTTGTTAATTCAGAAAATGATGTCCGAAAATGATAGTTTTGGCCAAGGAGCAAGGAATGATGCCACAAGGGCTTTGAAATCTAGTGTATCGGGTTACTTTCAAGAATATCAACACTTACCTGAATTGAATAGGAATATTGCTGCAACGGTAATTATTTCATATAACAAACCTATCGAACAACCAGACGAAGAATTAAATAAGAACCTTAATCTAGGAATTAATTTCAAGCCTTGGTGGAAAGAATACGATAATTTGAGAATACAGCATTTCACGGATTTGATAAAGGACAATGATAACAGTAGAATTATTTTGTTGCCAAAATACAGCCACGGCATATATTATCAAAATCCAGAATTGGTAGCAAAACTGATTATTGAAAACTATAATAGCAATATCAAAGAAAAATAAATAACTACAGCTGATATCTAAGCGTTCGTGTGGTCGGTACGGCCTGTCCCGCGAAATTTGCGGGAGCCAAACATGAACGCCGTGTTGACTGAACCTTAGCCTAGTTTCCCCTTACCAAGTGGCCTGCCAGTTAATAATATATCCCGGTTATTAATGCCAGCCATTCCTATTTAATCATTACCACTTAAGGAAAGCAAAGAAAAATCCTCCATACACAAACCAAAATTCCCTAAATTGGTAAGAAATAAAAAGGATCCAAATCAATAGTTAGTGTCCAGTCAAGCCTAAACCTACGGGTAATTTAAAGTGTCTCTTGAGCCGCTCCTGCGTTGCAAAAATCCTTACGTAGCTAGTGCCTCCGCTAAAGCTTCTGCGACACGCGGGCGGCTATGTGCGTTTTTTGCGCCTTGGCCCAACTCAAGATCCATCATTCCTTACCCGTCATTTAAACGTTGACTTGACACTAGGATAGCGCAAAACCGAAATCTCAAAATTCAACGGCGAACCAAAAAAACTGCGCCCTTGTCTTACATTATTTAATCCTATAATGTTGCCAACTATTATGGCATATAAATTTTCAATGAAAAAAATATACTTAATACTCATAATTTCTACCCTTTATTCTTGTGCCGGTGCGAAATACAATTATTTCTTCGATACCGGAAAGCAATTGGACTTTAGCAATGGGAAATGGATTCTCAACAGAACACAATCAAACTCGAAAATATTCGATACTGAACTCTATCACCATTCACTTAAAGATTTCAAAAAAATTCTTGGGGACTCTTTGATTGAAATGAACGATTTGCGAAGTACCAAACTGGTGGCACCAAAAATTAAATTTGATTTATCGGACTCGGATTTGAAAGAATTAAAAAGAGACACTGGTTGTGATTACATTATCAATATTGGAGGAAATGTTATTAGTGACGGTGCTGGTTCTATATCTTTCCCGAATCAAATAGAAAATTCCAGTAATAGCGCTTCTGTTTCAATTTCAATATATGACTTAAATTCACAAATTTTAATCTCTTCTTCTCAGGTTTATGGAAAGACGGAACATCAAGACCCTATTTTTCCTGATGATAAAAATTTACCTACAATAAATCCGAGTTCACATATGATTATGCTAAAAGGGGCGGAAAAACTTATCCAAAAATACAAGAAGAATCAGCTGAAATAATGCAAACCGTACGATGGACTTTTTACTCGGATGCAACTGTTGCGTTGCCGGATTTTTTACTAGGGTGGAATTAAAAAACGAAATGGAAAAGACCAACTCGGAGCTGTCAAAGAAGGATTGTTGAGAAATTATAATGTTCAATCCTATGGAGAAAGTGCAGGTGGACTTGCAACAAAAAAGTGGACAATTAGATAAGAGTCATGCTGCTGTTTTTTGATTGTACATTTCTATTTCAAATTCCTCTATAGTTTTATACCCCAAAGTGGAGTGCATTCTTCTTCTGTTGTACCAAGTTTCTATCCATTGAAAGACGGATAGCTCGGCTTCCGATCTAAGGGTATAGCTATGTTTGTAGACCCATTCTACCTTTAAGCTCTTAAAAAATGATTCTGCCACCGCATTATCCCAACAATTACCTTTTCTGCTCATACTTTGTTTTATAAGGGCATTGTGATTTTTCAGGATATCGGCAAATCCATAACTGGCATATTGAGATCCTCTATCGGAATGAAATATGAGTTCTTTTGTGATATCGTTTGATTTAACAGCCATATTCCAAGCAGGTATTATAGTATCGCTTGTATTTAAGGTTTCGCTCATCGACCACCCCACGACCTTTCTATGGAACAGATCGATGATTACGGTCAGATACATCCATCCCTGTTTAGTCTCTATATAGGTAATATCGGACACCCAGACCTGGTTCTTTCTGAAGACCGTAAAGTTCTGGTTCAAAATATTACGGGCCAATGGATAGTTGTGTTCACTATCCGTTGTAATCTTGAACCTACGCTTTCTTCTGGCAAACAGATTATTGGCCCTCATTATCCTGGCAACTCTTGGTCTGGAAACATGATATCCCTTTTTTGAGAGCTCCTCTTTGATCCTTGGTGCCCCATAACTCTCAAAGCTATCTTTGAAAATATCCCGAATGACCGAGGATATTGTTTGGTTTTCCAACCATCTTTTGGATGGTCCCCTACCCAACCAATGATAATAGCTACTTTTACTTAACTTGAACATTTTGCACATCTTCTCAACTGGAAATTTAAATTTGTGGTGTTTTATGAACCTATATTTTTCCTGTCGCCCTAGGAGAAGATGGCTATCGCCTTTTTTAGGATATCACGTTCCAGCTCGGCATCCCTTAATCTTTTCTTCAACTCGGCAATCTCACGTTGCTCGTCCGTCAGTTTCGGATTTCCCTTGCCCGGAAAACTGTTCTTGCCATAAGCATCCGATTCTCTGCGCCAGCGGCTCAATACGGATGTAGGTATATCCAATTCCCTGCATATTTCCACAACGCTCCCACGTGCGTAGCTAAGTTCCACAGCTTTTTCCTTAAACTCTACGGTGTAATTTCTTTTTTCTCTTGACATTTTTCAAAGTTAATTTAAACAACGAACACGCTCTTAACTTTAAGTCCAGTTAAATATAGCAAGTCCAAAAACTCGAAGATCTCCTGCCCGGATATCAAAAACAGAACAGCATATGACCAAAGAGCTGATAAAAGAAAAGGAAAAACAACTATTGGAAATAACAGGGGCCTTCTGCGCGCAGAAACTTAACGATGAATACTTCGGGCTTTGCGAAAAGCTCATCAAAAAGATGGGGAGAAAAAGGGATGTCCCCTTCGCAAGGGGAAAATTGGAGATATGGGCGGCAGCCGTGGTCCATGCCATAGGTTCGATAAATTTTTTGTTCGACAGATCGTTCCAACCTTATATGAGTTCCAAACAGGTCAACGAATACTTCGGGACCAAGGGGACTACGGTCTCGAATAAGGCCCGGGCCATAAAGGATATGTTCGACCTATGGTATTATAGCCCTGAATTTTCTACAAACGCCATGCAGGAGAACAGCCCTTTTAATAATATGGTAATGGTTGACGGACTAATACTGCCCCTGGGCAACCTTCCCGAAAACATACAACAAATGGTGCTCCAGGCAAGAGCGGAAGGAAAAGATATTGAATTCACTACAGAATATGAAGATCAATAGCTAATGTAGTTGCTCGGATGGATACTTGCTTCGAGAGTATCTACTGGATTGTCCAATTTGAATTTAACATAACCAAAATTTCGAATTAGTAGTTCTGTTCGTTTAGAATTAATATTCAAAGAGTGATTTATCGTAACTGTAAGACCTGCATCATCAATTCTGATTTCTTGAGAGATATCGTCCTCCTTGATCAATTTTTGATCTGTAGAATTGTACCATGTTCCGTGATTAACCCAGCTGACTATAGCATCATTGGTGACATTAAATTCTTGAAATTTTAAATTTAATGCATTTATTGGGTGGTGGGCGCTGATAAATGAATACTTGGGGGCATAAATTTTCATTTGAGAAATGCCGGACTCTGATTTTCTTATTTTACAATCCACAAAAGTAAGATGTCCTAAACCAGTAAAAATGCCATTAATTAGCGGCTCCTTATGAACTGGTTTTGTGGTTAGGAGGTTTGTTTCAAGTAGAATGTCGTTATCATTTATCAACAAAACACAAAAACACCTAGTTTCTTCTTTTGGAAACCACACTTCTCCATAATATTTTTTTTCTTTAAACATATTATTATACTTGGTATTTTAAGTTAACTATTAAGTGATATATTTCGGAAGTTTGATAATGGTATGTCATTCCTATTTTATTGCAGACTCGTGATAATTTAGCTCATCTGTGATGTCTTTAATTTCTGATGGTACTTTTTTTCCAGGAAGGTTCCGATATTAAGTTGTTAATTATTTTGTTCATATCATAGCTTTGAATACCACGAAAATTATTGACTTTCAGTTTTTGAAAAACTAACTTTACGCCTTACTGCTTCTACACGGAATTTTTTATTTTTAATTATTTTTTGGTATTCCGTGTAGAAGCAGTAAGGTAAAAACTTTTGATGAGTCGACAGGGGCAGTAATTACTGCCCCTGTCGACTCATCAGTATAATGCCTTTTTGTACTCATAAAATCTTATTTATTATCTCAATGTAATTTCGTCACAAATATTCATTAAATTTGTGACGAAATATATATTTTAAAATGCTTGTACCTACTGAAAAATTTATAAAAAATGCAATTTTAAATCACAAGCGTGGAAAAATATTTTTCCCGAATAATTTTGTTAAATTTGGGTCTTCTACAGCAATCAGGCAAGCTTTAATACGTTTAGAGGAAAAAGGGCTTTTGGTTCGACTGGCACAAGGTATTTACTTATATCCCAAGGAGCATAAGCAATTGGGGCTGCTTTACCCATCATTAGAGGAAATTGCTTTGGCGATTTCAAAAAGGGATAAAGCAAGAATAATTCCAACGGGAATCCAAGCCCTTAATAAACTGGGATTATCTACACAAGTTCCTATGAATCTTGTATACTTAACCGATGGATCTCCTAGAACTGTTAAAATTAAAAATAACACTATAAAGTATAAAATCGCATCTCCTAAAATTCTTTCGGCCAAAAGTGAGACAAATATTTTGGTGATACAGGCATTGCGAGAAATAGGGCAAAAAAACTTGGATGGAAATCAGCTTGAAAAAATTAAGAACATACTAAAAACGGTCGATAAAGATCTTATCAAACATGACATGAAATTGGCACCTGTATGGATTTCAAAAATAATGGAAGAGATACTAAAAAATAAAGAATAAATGAAGGAGTGGTTTAGCCTGTCAGTAAGCGACCGGAGAGAAGCTATAATACAAACGAGTATAGATAAAGGTCTACCGGCCGCAGCCATTGAAAAGGATTGGTGGGTTGTAACGGTTTTACGTGCCATTTTCAGTACTGTCTATACTGAACACCTTGTCTTTAAAGGCGGGACATCTTTAAGTAAGGCCTGGGGTGTAATTGAAAGGTTCTCTGAAGATATTGATTTGGCGATGGACAGATCATTTTTTGGCTTTAGTGGTACACTTAATCGCACTAAAGTTTCTCACCTGAGAAAGGCTTCTTGTAAATTTGCAAGCGAAGTGTTTCCCAAGGAATTAGCCAAAACTCTTCATGCACAAAATGTGGGAGAATTTTCAATAGAAGTTCGTGAATTTGTACTATCTGATACTGATCCCTTAGCAATAGAAATACATTACAAATCGCTTGTTGAGCATATAGACTATTTGGCACCGAGAATTCTAGTGGAAATTAGTTCAAGGTCGTTAAGAGACCCATTTGAAAAGAAGGGTATCATCTCTTTCATTGGTGCAAAGTACAATGGACAACCTTTTGCTGATGAAATAATTTATATACCAACAGTCCTCCCCACAAGAACATTTTTAGAAAAACTTTTTCTTTTACATGAAGAGTTTCAAAAGCCTGAAAATAGAGAAATATTTAGTGAACGAATGACAAGGCATCTATATGATATTTCTAGGTTGATGGATACTCCATTTGGAGAAAGTGCTTTAATTGACAGTCATTTATACTCCAATATCATTCAACATCGCAAAATTTTTACTAAAGTATCTTGGGTAGATTATTCCAAACACGCTAAAAGAACATTGGATTTTATACCGCCTGATCGGGCAATGAAGGATTGGGAAAGGGATTATGTGGCAATGCAAGAAAGTATGTTTTATGGAAAAACAGAACCATTCGACGAACTAATGAATAAATTGAGAGGTTTAAGAGATAGGATTAACAAAATGGAAAGCTAGTAGTTTAATTTTCTCAGATATACGGAAATTGCGCACAATACATTTGGTCCATAATTTTTCTTATCATGAATTGAGAAATCAGTGTTTCTGTAACTTTTTATTTTCCAAGCCTGCGGAAGTCGAAAATCCCTTCCGATCCAATCCTCCCTACGCGGACATACTACGACAGTCCGCATGGGAAGTTTTTCCGTTCTGGCCTGCCGCCATAGGTAGGTTTTTTCGACCTCCTCTGGCGCACGAAAGAACAAACGGCGAAGGGCCGCTTGACCTTTCTTCTCCCTACCCACAAAATCTGGTAAATCGCTATCCATTTTTTGAACCATAACATCGAAAATGTAAAAAGGTCTAAATTCTTTTAATTATCTTGAAATCAGCTTTTTGTAAAATGGAAAAGATAATCGAAAATATCGCCAATTGGTTGGTCGCCTTGAAGGTGAGAAAAGACAAAATTCACCAGAACTTTAATGCCTTTATGAGAAGAGGTTATAATGGACTGATTTTTGGGCTTATTCTTTTTGGAATACTTATGGTCTACTTTTCGTTCGATCTTTATGAAACCTACGAAAACCTTTGGTTGGCATTGCTTCCGATATGGTTTTTCGTGATTTTAATATTTGGTATTTTGGTATCTGATGCTTATAAAGAGAAAGTGAAGTACCAAAGCCGAAGTTCACGAATGAAACTAGTCGGTTTCAATATGGATTTCAATGAGCGTGTCCTTAGAAGGATCTATGGTTCCTTGACCCAATATGAATATCTGGACGAGAACTTAACAAGCTTCTCCAATTTTTATGAAGTTATGGTTCTGGATTTTGAGGACCACGATTCGGTGCTGCATTTTAACTGTACCCAACCGCAATTAAAATATATTCTGGATAAGTTCAAACAACTTAAAAAGGGGATTAGCTTAAAATCCTTTGAGAGATCCCAAAAAATTTACCATAAGGGTAACTTGATATCAGCGGAGATACTTTCAAAAAAGTACAATGAGTTTCCTCCCAATCATGAATTTGAACAACAGATAGATTCATTCTTCCATTTCTTGGGGGATATTTGAATATTTTATGGGGTAGATTTCCCCTTTTTTTTCTTTTCACCCGCTTGCATCTCCTTTCTTTGCTTCGAACATTTGTAACACAGGTAGACCGCACTGCGGCTATTTTAAAGCGAGAATTATGGAAATAGAAAATGACATGGTAGATCTCTTAAGGGATATCAAGGGACTTCTTTCGCATCAAAAAAAAGTGATGAACGTAGATGATCTTGTTGCCTACACGGGACTCTCCAAAAGCAAGATTTACAAACTGACCCAGTTACGATTAATCCCCATGGGAGGTAACAAACACATCCGCCAAAAATTCTTTGATAAGGATATTATTGATGCTTGGTTAATGGGCGAACCTAATTTATCAGATGACTATTTGGATCGGGAATTTAATAAGCACTTACCACGAAAAAAGAAGTAGTAGTTCTGTAAATACACGCTAATTAGTAGTAGCGCTAATAAGTAAGAAGTATGTGGATAGGTAGAAAATGATGAAACGGAATGTAGCCGTAAAAAATCCGATTGAGTGAGAATTCAAGATGTGTCATTGTCATGACAAATCTTGCTTTTGCTCCCGATGGGTCGCAAAAGAATAGGAACCAATAACTTGATTTTCGATATAAGATGATGGATGGAGTTTCAATGGGTATTTTATAAAGGGTTAGAGGGTAAGGATTCAGAAATGCAAAAATGAAGAACGAGTTTGTACAGTTTAGATGTTCTATTTATGAGAAGAAATTGCTAAGGGTCAAGGCCGATAGGAGTGGACTTTCCATAAGTGAATATTGTCGTCGTGCGGCTTTTGATGACCGGATAATAGAACGTTTGACCCAAGAACAAATAGAGATGTTCAAGATGCTGTCTAGGTATGAAACAAATTTTAAGCTAATCGGGAATATGTTCCGGAAACGCAATCCGAAATTGGCAGATGAAGTAGTTCAATTGGCCAGTGAGATACGACGACATCTTTTATCCTTTAGGAAATGATAGGCATGGGAAAATCCATATCGCATACCGGAGCTTCCATGGGTTATGGTTGGAACGGGGAGAAGGAGGCGGAAGTCGTCTACCGCGAACATTTGTCGGGAGACAATCCTAGGGACATCACTCAGGAGTTCAAGGTCATCCAGCAGCAAAACCATCTTTGCCAAAAGAATACCTTGAGTTTTGTACTCAGCCCAACAATTGAAGATGGGCAGGGAATGATCAACGAAAATCTGAATGAAATTGTTGAAAGGTTCCTTAAGGAAATGAAACTACAGGAACACCAGGCCATCGGCTTTGTGCATAGGGATAAGGAACATACCCATGTACACGTATATGTAAACCGTATCGATTTCAATGGGAATGCCTACAAGGATAGTTTTATAGGAAAACGGAGCCAACAGGCGGCGGAAAAAGTGGCCAAGCAAATGGGCCTGACCACGGTAAAAGAAGTGCAGCAGGAAAAACTGAACCAGATTCAACAGGTCAGAGCGGAAATCAAACGGATACACGATAAGGTTATGGAAAAGGACAAACCAAAAAACTTTGATAAGTACATCAACGATATGGCCAAGAACGGTGTGGAGGTGATTCCCAGTATCAATAAGCAAAACCAACTCCAAGGTTTCCGATTTGAATACAAGGGGCATAATTTAAAGGGGAGCGAAGTACATCGCTCCATGTCCATGGGAAACATAGCTGGAAATATGGGATGGGATAAAAATGTAGCCCAAAAGATGGCTAAAGAAAATAGGATAAAACTACTGGGCAAGCCCGTTGGGCTATCACCTAACCTGGCGGCAACTATTGCCAAAAAGGTGGTAACTATTGCGATTAAGAAATCAATTGGACTGGGAATGGAAATATAATATCATGGCAAAACTGGACGAAATTATGGAAGTGCTTACCCAAGAAATATCCGGGTTCAACAACTCCATTGGTAAACTGGAAGAACTATCCACAAAATTTGACGACTTAAAAATAACAGCGGACACTTCTCATTTGGAGTTTCAACTAAAAGATTTTTTAAGGCTGCAAAAGATCAACTTGGAATTTTATAATAAGCGGATGGATGAAGTCTTGAAAAATATAGAAAAATCTAGATGGACACCAAAATGGGAGATGTTGATACTATACCTTTTCATAATAATGAACACTTCGGCATTTGGCTACATGGGCTATTATTTTATCAACTATGAACGGAAAAAAAAGGCTGAGGTTTTAAAAGTAAAAAAGGAAAGTTTGGGTAGGGCAAGAGGCTATTTTGAAGACCATCCGATCATCTATAAGGATTTTGAAAAGTGGGTCCAAAAGCAGGATAGTGTTCTAAATCCGGAGTAAGGTTGCGCCCTAATTCGATTTTACTTTACGCTTATCATCCCGAACGCTATAAAATCGAATTAGGATCCCCGCGCAGTTAAGTTATGGTAAGATTTAGGGACCATGCTCAAGGTATTATTTTAATCCCTCCCTCAATTTTTCCTCTCTATAATAAAGATTGAGGTCGTCCAAAAGTGCCTCTTCCCCTTGCGGTAATAACCTATTGGCAATTGTAAGTGCCTGACGAATATATTCCTTTTCATATCTGTCATTGATGTTATCGTACAATTCCGGGTCGATTGTCTTCATGGCCAGGTAGAGCATGGCTCGGACGGTCAACATCAAATCTACATGATTATCTACATAAAAGAGACTTACTTCATATTTATTATTAAAGAACGGGTGGGGCCTTAAGGTAGGGTGGTGGTCCAGTGCCTGATGTTTTAAGCTATTGATCAGTTTTTCTTCGTTTGGGTTCATAGTTCATATTTATTCAGATGATTTTGTTTTGGCATTGTTCAAACGGTTCAGCTTTTCGGTTACGTAGTCCATAAAATCCATTTGACTATGCGGAAGTATATTTAGGACCAATTCCAGCACCCTGCTAACGCTGTCATGTTTGGTTACATTTTGATTGTTTGGAGACAATAGCATTCCGTTCCCGTCCAGAGCAAATACACATACTTCAAGAAGGCTCGCTATGTTCAACAGCAGATCATTGTTGTCCCTTACCTCTATGGATACCTTAAAATTTTCAGATGAATAACCAGAATCCTGTTTTAATAAACCAACTAGATTTTGGTGCAGTTTGTGAATGTCGTTCAGGGTCTTTAATTTTTTCTTTTTCATAGGCTGTATTTTTAGGGTTGTCATTTAGTTTCCATATTCGGTAAAATATGCCGGATCTTATCAAGGAATTCCATTTCCTCATAGGGTATCATATTGAGTATATACCCGAGTACTTCACGAATGTTCTGTTCGGGTTCTGGAACGACACTATTTGGGGTGCGTTCCGCATCCAATGCCGTGATGCATACCTTTAATAAACTGGAAATCATAAAGGAGGTTTCCAGATAGCCATCGGTGATAAGGTTTATGGTATAGAGTTCCTTTTTGGAGGGGTAGCGTTTTAAAGTATGGAAATGTTCTTTGGCCAATTCGCTTATTTTATCCAAGATGCTTTTTTCCTCCGATTCCCGACTTTCCACTTGAGAAGTACTCTCCTTAACAAACGTGTTTTCTTTGATTGGATCTCGATTTTCCAAATACTTTCGGCATTCTGTATTAATTATGTTTTGTTCTGATTTACTGATTTCGTGGCCCATAATACATAGTGTGTTAGAATCATTAATATATCTTTAGATTATCTAATCAAATCTATAGATAATCTATTGAAATTCCAAACAAAATTTTAGATATTCTATATTTTTCATTAAGAAAAGTATATTTATGTAATCAAATTCAATAGATTTATGACTCCGTTAGGATTATTTTTAACCAAAAAATCGGTAAATCGCGCCATGGTCTCAAGACGAACAGGTATTAGTCAGGCTAGGCTTTCCCAATTAAGTTCTAATGAATCTACTAAACTTCGGGCGGATGAGCTCTATTTGATTGCCTTGGCAATAGACATTGATCCTTGTGAATTATTAAAGGAAGTATTTAAAGGACTTAAACTACCTAAAGAGTAAAGACTGTTGGCATATATTTTAATTGTTTTAAACCAATATAAGTATGCGGAATCAGAGTTTTAGAGATATACTAGATACTTCATATATTCAACGTACAGCATATGCATTCTGCTAAAATATAATTTTAAGTGGCTTGTAACAATTGAATAATTTGAATTGTATAGGAGGCAATTATAATCTATCCTTTAATATATTGATTAGCTTGCTGTGTTTTTCAGGGTTTGTTTCCTTTAGCTTTTGTAAGTTTTGCAATTTCCATTGCACAGCAGGAAATCCTTTAAAATTGTATAAACTCCAATCTGGAGTAACATTTTCAAAATTCAACAGAAAATCTTTATCGGCAGTAGTTAAACTTTTATGGATGTTTTGAATTAGTAAATTCCGGGTGGTTTCAAAATCATCATAGGTAAATGGTTCATTGCTCATTCCGTCGAATTGATTGGTCATTGCGGAACGCTGATCCAATAGGTTTGGGAACAACATTTCATATATAGGTCTCTTACTTGCTAAAAGGCAAAAAAGAAATCCTTTTTTTATTTCATCAGCAAACCCCTCATTTTCTAAAAGATATTTAACATCGAACAAATCCCTCGGGTGCTGACGGTCCAGTGCGGCGCATATTTTTCCTCCGTAGAGTTGTCCTATAGGTACCACATGAATGGAGCAAAACGCATCAAAAGCCGTTTGTGCTTTATGACACAATCCTATTTCTGTTACCGGTGCTATTATGCCTCGCATCGCTTGGCTTACTTCCAGTTTTATTTGGGCCTGATTATTGGTAATTAAAAGCTTGAGTTCTTTTTCTTTATGTGATATTCGAGCATTTGGTATAATAGTTTCAATATTGGATTTGATTCGCGCGAGTGCTTCTGAAATATGGACTAAGGAAGTATTCCTATCCTCAACTGGAATATATGTTAAATCAATATCCACTGAAAGTCGAGGCATTTCTCGAAGAAAGAGATTGATAGCAGTACCACCGTGAAGAGCAAAGTTATTTTCTTTTGCTACTTCGGGTAGTACACTTAACAGCAATGAAACTTGGGATTTATAATTCTCCATTGGCTAGTTCAACTGGAACAGTTATTTTATATTTTGGGTCATAAACACCATTCTTTACAATACTTCGTTTTCCACTTCCCAAATTTATTTTATCCATATTCAAGTGTTTTACCCAACTATGGTTGGCTTTTTCAGCTAGATACATAAATAGGCGGTTTACCTTGATGGAGGTACAGTTTTCCAGTAAATCTTGAACAAGATTGGGTCTTAGATTGTTTAATCCCTCCATTAGTTGGTAACACTCTACTAATTCTTGATGTTCTGGCGCTAAAAATAGGCACTCTAACATGGCCCTTGCGGCACTGGACACTTTTATTGAGTAGGTTTTTAGTTCTACTTCAACAAGGCCTATATTAGATGGTAGAAATGAAGAACTGTGATAATCCAATTTTACACCCCAGTCATGTTGTATACACCAGGTGGGCAGCTTTTCTTGTTGCCCACCAAAAAGTGTTACCTTATTTGGTGATAGTTCCAAATAATGGGATTTACCAAGTATGGATAGGGCTGTCTTGCCCGCAGGATGAATATACATCCCAGCTTGTACTTGAAGTGCATAGATTGCACCTTCATAACCGACCTTATCGCCCGAACGTATCATGGCACCGGTTCCGATTGAGGTAAACCAGTTGCTTTTTTTATACTTGTCAAGTAGCTGATTAGAAAACCCTCTTTGAGTTAGCCATGCGGTCAGATAAACTATTGAAGATGGCTTTGATTTTAGAAGAGAGTTTATTTTTTGTTCTTTTTTTAAACTCATGGTTGATAAAATTGATTTTTTTTAAACCAAAGTAAATATATAGTTTATTTTTTAAACTGTATGTAAACCATTGGTTTATGTAATATGTTTTTTTTAAACCAGATATTATTAAAAATTGATTTTTTTTAGCCACATTATAAAATCGGCTTAAGAGCTACTTTTGAATTAATAGGCCTCGGGAATATCCAAATAAATTAAAGGGCCTTTTACGAAGGCTAGTGGTATAGTAAAAATCATCAAAAGTCCTCTCTATGAAACCTTTAATTAATTAACTCATGCATATACATTAAATATTGCCTACAAGAATTTATAATAGTGACTAACTTACCATAAAAAACGTACTATCGAAATAGAGATGAACAAGCTGGTTTTATCAATATCAATTTGTGTCATAACGGATATTTTTTGAAAGTAAGGGGAAGGAAGAAAACTATTCAATTTTTGTGTATTGGCCTTCCTTTTCTATGATTTATATTCAGTCATAATAATGGAGCTACTTGCTAACATAATTTTAAAACGTCATTTCAATCTGAGCTTTAGAATACGATTTACCCTTACTTTGTTACAAAAAATTAAAAAAATTACCCTGACTTTGTTACAATAAATTGAAAGGGTTACGCTTTCACTGTTATAAATAATAGTGGAATTTTTCCTGTAAGCTCAATTTATGATATGATTACTCATTGATTCTTGAAAATAATTCTATTTAAAAAAGAGTATTAATATCCCCATAATTGCCATATTTGGGGAAAATATTACCCATTATGAAAAATAAGAGAGCTGTCCTTTTTCCAAAATACCAGAGGACAATGGGGCAATTAGGAGAGAATATAAAGCTTGCGCGTAAACGAAGAAAGCTTACCACTATTCAGGTATCCGAACGGGCAGGTATAGATAGAAAGACTTTGTATCAGATAGAAAAGGGGAATTCAAAGGTAGCGATTGGTTCATACTTTAATGTTCTGATTGCACTTGGTTTGCAAGATGATTTTTTAAAGTTGGCAACAGATGATGTATTCGGAAGAAAACTTCAGGACTTAGATTTATTATAACAGGGAAGAATGGCACAAGGTAAATTTGATATATCCGTTTATGCACATTGGCGGGGAATGCCAGAAGCTAAGATGATAGGTGTTCTTGTGGCCCATTATGCCAAGCGAAAAAAAGACGTTAGCTTCGAATATGATAAAGGTTGGATAAAATCAGAACAACAATTAATGGCAGCGGCATTTATGGATGGCTAGTTGTTGTACAAGTTAAGTATGTCGATAAAACTCAAATATTTTGACATATGCAGCATATATGTCGTTGGTATGGACATCTCGCCGTATTACATACATGGCCAAAAGTGTCCCATAAAAGCTCAATTAACCAAACTACTAAATTTTACCTAGTTTTAATAAATGAACGATTTATAGCACAAATATTTTATCTCTATCTTCATAAAGCAAATTTGAAAGTTCAAATACAAGGACATACCCGGTGAAAAAAAAGTTCGTCTTTGAATTAATTCATAATTGTACGGTTTTTGTAACTTTACTTTAAAATGATAATATGGGCACAGCAGAATTGAACAATACTAAAAAGGAGCTTGTTGGATGGATCCAATCTTTAACCGATGATTCTATTTTAAGTCTGCTTAGTTCCGTTAAATTATCCAGTGAGGGCAAATCCATCGACTGGTGGGAAGAACTTACAGAAAGTGATAGGGTTAATATTCTAAGTGGTATCAGAGATTATCAACAAGGTGAAACCATGAAATCCAATGAATTCTGGAACGGTTTGACCAATGGATAAACCTTACAGGGTAGAATGGACAAAAAGGTCTCTGATAAACGCCATTGCCATTAAAAATTACCTTATTCAAAAGTTCACTGTCAAGGAGGTCGTTAAATTTGAAAGATTGCTTCGGCAATTTGAATTAACGGTATCTAATTTCCCTACATTATATCCTGAATCAAAAAGTCAAAAACTTTTAAGGCGAGCGGTCATTCACAAAAACACAACTGTTTATTACATTTTCAATAAAGGCAAAGTGACGGTTGTAGCTATGAAGGATAATAGGAAAGAGAAGGCCGATAGATAACCATGGTTAAAGATAAGACACTAGTGTCATGATTTTTAATAGCTTAATAGTTAGGGTAGTTCTTAATTCCTTTTCCTGGTTCTGTAAAAAGAACTTTAATTGGGATCATTTTTTAATTTGAGCATTACTATTGGTGGGTATCTTTGCTAAAAATGAAGACACCTAGCTAATCTTGGAGTTTTCTATATTTGATGATATCTGATTTTCTTTGTAATTTTAACTCGTAAATAACACATAATCAATACGTTCTTGAGCTATTTATAAATCGAGTGTCCTTAAAGGGATTTGATTTTGATAAGTACATGCAAAATACTGATAATCAATCATTTGTAACAAGTAGTTGTATTCTGTCATCCCGACGAACCTAGAAATAGGTAGTATCAAAAAACACTGTTAATATTCTGATTATCAGTGTTTTTTTTGTTTTCTGTTTTTGGCAATTTTATTGGATGGCTCTGTAAATCTCCTGTTGGTAGAACTTAATTTTTTTAATACAGATTATTGTTTGATTGTAATTTTTAAAATTGGAGCCAGTGAAATTTCTACTCAATGGAATTTAAATATTTTTCCAGCATAGTATAACCATCGGAGGTCATTGTGTTTCTGTCAGTGGCATTATTGTAATCAAGATTGTTTTCTTTTTCCCAAACATCGGGCATACCATCATGATCGGTATCTATTGGGGCAGGCAGACTTTTTAATTCTGGCCAACCCCCAACATCATTTTGGGAATCAATAATGCCACTTGTTTTTGATAGATCTGCAATTTTATGATCTTTTTTATAAGTCGATCCTTCAAAAGTCGCAGCACCATTTTTTACCTCGTTAATAATACGGAGATCTACTGCATCACGTTTTGGCAAGGTTGTTCCGGCATTTTTAAGAACCAAAGCATAGGCTTCCTCAGGCAGCTGCTGCTGGATTGCTAATGCCTGCCATGGTTGTTCTAGTTTAAGCCCCTTAATGTATTCGCTGCCGTCCTGAGGCTGTACTCCTCCAAGCCAATTGTTCTCCGACACCCACTGATTGCCCTCAACCACATTGCCCGAAACATACCATTTCCCGTAATCGTCCGCCTTATTGCGTGACCATGGTGCTACTATACGGTGTCTAATTTCACCCGGTACTGTGGCTGGCCCGGCTTTATAATAATTTGCCACCATATTAATATTGGAAAAGTTGAATTTGGTATTGCCCACCTGGGCCACTTCACCCCCGTAGGCTGACTCATAACCCCAGTTGTATATTACGTTGTTCCGGTAGTCAACATTTCCACATCCCGAAGCAAAACGCGGGTTACGATTGGAATGGTTGGCAATTAAATTGTGGTGGTAGGTGCTATAATCGGATCCCCAGATGCCTCCAAAGCCATGATTTCCTTTTTGGTGATTGGATTTATATAGACTTTCAGAAATTATGCACCATTGCACCGTAACGTTCTTGCCATGGTAAATAGACATGGTTTCATCTATACTCCAACTTGCGGAAACATGATCTAAAATGAGATTATTGGTATATCTACTTGAGATGGCATCTGTTTCGTCACCTGATTCATCCCCAAGACGTACTCTAATATAGCGGATGATAACCTCGTCTGCATCTATCAGAAGTGGGCGTCCCCTTAAGGTAATTCCATCTCCGGGTGCTGTTTGTCCTGCTATGGTAATGTTGGGATTTTCAATTCGAAGATCACTTTCCAGTTTTATGGTTCCTGAAACCTTAAATACTACGGTTCTTGGTCCTTTGGTCTCAATCGCGGAACGTAAGCTTCCTTCACCACTATCTTTGATATTAGTAACCTCATATACATCTCCTCCGCGGCCGCCAACGGTATACTTTCCGTGCCCTTCAGCGGTGGGGAAGGCCAGTTGTTGTGCGCATGCACTAAGTCCAATTAATACAAACCCTATTGCTAAAACTGTTTGTTTCATGTTCCTCATTTTATATTTTACTAATCAATCCGAAGTACCAATATGGCATCTTCCCACCCGTTGGGCGGAATCATATCACGGGACTCATTTACTTTAAAGCCGGCTATGTTTTCCTTTTGGCCATCTCTAGGATAGAACCAATAAGCTTCGGCATCCTTTTTTAGTATATTGGTTACCTCACAATTTGAGTTGTTGGAAAAATAGACGATTACCATATCGTTCGATTCCGTGGTCACGGCAGTTTTTAGGTTTTCCCCTTCGCCAATTCCTAAGATACTATTCCCATTGGGTATCCATTGGTGCCACTTGTGGTCCATTAAAAATCCTTTGGCCACATTGGTTATTTGTATAGCACCAGGAAAATCCAACGCTTGCTGCCAGGTATAACCGCAATTGTAATCCCCCTCAATTCCCCGCATGGACCAGATGGGGCCTGCGCCGTAAGTATGACCCGCGCCACCGGCAAAGAAGGTTTGATAAAATTGTCGTCTAATTTTTACCGGTGTAACCCAACCACATACATGGCGATAGGAACCATATTCGTAGGATCCTTCTAAAAAAAGACTTGGTTTAATTGGTTTGTTCAATTGGTAATCCCCTAACATTGTTGGGTAGACTTGGTCAAGTTCGCGCCACACTTCAACGCCATTTGCCGTAAGCCATTCATCTGAATGAAACCATTTTGAAGAATTATCTGGGGCGTCCCCATCAGGGTGAAAAGTAATGAAGACCTTGTTCCATACGGAGTGTTTTTCGTTCCATTTCGGACGTTGGCCAGTAACACCCAGCGCTATGCCTTCCGCCATGGCGCGAAAAATATTACGCCTGTCCCATTGCTGAAGGTTGGCGTTTTTATCATAACCATCAATTTGGGCTTTTGCATCGCCCCCAAGAATCCAGATAATATTAGGTTCATCTTGGTAGCGTTTGCCTAAAAATGCCCCATAAGTTCTGGCTTCGTCCTCAGAAAATTCCTGTTGTGCCCCACCCATCTGTGGTGTAATATAGGCACGGCCCCAGCAGGGCAGTAGAGCTAGGTACAGCCCTCTTTTTTTAATCGCCTGGACCACATAGTCCATATGGTCCCAATAATCATTAGGAGTGGAGGGGCCTCCACCAGAAACCACAAGAGGTTCAGAGGTATTTGGCATATCTTCGCTACCACTAAAAGGACGAAAACCATAGGTGTTGGCTGCATTATGCGGTCCCATTTCCATTCCTCCTCCATGTGGATACCAGAATGCCACGGTTTGAATGACCGTAAAACCAAGTTTTTGTCGATTTTCCAGGTAAAGGTCAATTTCTTCCCGCGTCAATTGCTGGACCATGCCCCATCCGGTATCCGCTATCCATAGAAATGGGCTGCCATTTGTATGTTGTATATAGTGTCCATTGGAAGAAACTTCTAACGCACCATTTTGCCAAGGTGTTTGGGAGGTTGCAACAAGGGACAAACTAGTTAATGCGACAAACAATAACCTTTTTATGAAGGAGCTGAATACTTTAGTAGTGGTTTTTATTGAGTTCATTTTTCTTTTGTTTTAGTTGGGTGGGGTTTTAAAAGTTTATTTGGGTCAAGCTATGATCAGACCACTTTTTCGTTGGACTCATGAATATACAGGAGCTGTTTATGATCGGAAACTTATTCTTATTCGATATTGACATAGGTGGCAGGTGATTGATTTTGTGTGTCAACTTTTAGGCCCATCAATAGGAATGGTAAATAAACTGGCCATCGCCGATCCAAGGATTTAATTCGCGGATTATATAGAATATAGTTTTTTAATCGCCCTATATAAATTCCTTGGTTAACCATTTTTAATACTATTTAATTGTAACAACTATGCGCTGGTATCTGGTTAGCGTTGGTGTACCATTGTCCGTTACTTCGCATATGATGTGTATATTTTCACCTTTCTCGGCATTTTTTGGGATTTTAAAGAAAGTATTTTGCTTTTGGGCATTTGGTATTTCAATGTTCCCTTTAAAGGTACCGGCTTCTTGGTATTGCCACCAGGAGTAGCTTAGTTGATCGCCATCGGGATCCAGTGTTCCTTTGGCGTTTAATTTAATTTTACTGCCAGGTTTTGCCGTAATATCCAGAGCGCTATTTAGTTTTACAATGGGAGGGTGGTTAGCTTCATTATAAGGTTTTGTACACCAATCGGCCCTAGCGGCAAAGTCGTTCTGTAATGCATCTGCCCATCGGGTAATAGGTTTAAAATAAGCATTCATTAAATCTAAATTCTTAGGATAATCGTTTCGCATGTAGTTTCTTCCCCATGCGGTTTGGGTGTACCATCGTCCTTCTGGATATTTATAATCAGCTTGGGGAACCGGATCAAGCCAAGTATTTTCCCTAACCTTGATATAGCGTCCGCCCCAACCCCCATAGTCCGGAGATTCTAAAGAGCGGAGTCCTGTTGGAATAATGTAAATAAACGCTGGTGAATCGCCTTCTGATCTAAAATCACCTTTAGATTTGGCATCACCTGCAATAAACCCTTCCTTATCATTACCACCTTTATACGCTTCATACAAGGAGCAAAGTGGACCGTGATTCTCCAAAATATTCGATTTCATCCAATCGCTTTTAAAAAAAATTTGTTTATCCTGGGGCATTATTTTGTCCCATTGATAGGCAACGGCCCAAAACTGATCACATATAATTGTAGGGATATTATATTTTTCCCAGTGTGGACGAATGTAAGATTGATAGGTGTCATCCTGTTCCCAGATAAAGAAAAAACGCAATTTTTTGGCAACATATGCCATCTTGTCAAAATGTTTTTCTTCAATGGTTTTTAAGGCCCTGGCAATGGTGTTGGTGCCTCCCCAAGCCTGAATCCAGATGGGTCTGTCATCGGATTCATCCAAAAGAACATTCGCAATATGTGTAGATCCGGGGGTAATGGAGTCCATTTCCCCTTCACTTTCAACATTTCCAAGGAAATTAATCGATTTTAAATAATGGGGTGTAGGGTAATCCTTGCTGTGCTTGATCAGGTTTGGGTATACCTCCGCATAGGCCTCAAGATAGGGGTCTATCCAGTCATCTCCCGCCCATTTGTGGCCATGCCAATGGTATTGGGAACTTGAGGTTACAATGCCCTCAACATCCCACTCATTGGCGTAAAGTAAAAATCTAACCATGGAACACTCATCGTCTATTTCACCATCTGAGGTTACAATTATACGTTGTTTTTGGCTCTGACCATTTACTGAGGTATGAAAAGCAAAAAACAGAATTATGAAACTTGAATAAAGAATATTTTTCATTTTGCAATTGTTACTCTTCAATATTGACTATTACCCGTTCATATCGGGTTAAACGTGGCGAGCCATGGTCTGTTACCGCAAGAATAATATGCATGGTTCCCTTTCCTGAACCACCAATTCTACTCTTTGGTACGGTAAACCAGGCTTCAGGTTGGTCAAAGTTTTGAATGGTCAAAGGTTGTCCACTACGTGCGCTAGAGACTGAAAATGTGCCAGCTTCTTCATAAAAAAACCAATGGTATGAGAGGGCATCTCCATCGGGATCCTTGGAACCTAGGGCACTTAAAAGTATTTTGTCTCCTTTTTTAGCGACAAGAGTTTGTGCATGTCCAAGTTTAGCTACAGGAGGGTGGTTTGCCTTTTCAAATGGTAGGATAGTCCAATCCATTCTGGCGGCAAAATCGTTTTGAAAATCTTCTCTCCAACGCCAAATAGTTTCATGGTTGCCCGAGTGCCATCGGCCATCAGTACCTAAGACTTCGTCTACAGCATCGGAAAAGATAGGTCTGGTTTCTGGATACAAAAACCACTTTTGCATCCTTGGGGTATAATATTCGTACCTACCGCCCCAGCCACCCCATTCTGGGTGTTCAGGATAACTTAGACCATTATTGATCAATGCTAGGAATGAGGGTGTGTCTCCTTCCATTAAATAATCCCACATCGGGTACTCGGCACCCAAAGGACCTTTCTTCCGTATATTTTGATCCAGCCATTCGTTTGTGACGGTGCTAAAATCGGCTCCGTCGCAACGGGCATGAAAAAAATCACCGCTTATTCCACTCCATGTGGCATGATGATAGCCGCCACCTGCATTAAAACCAGGACTTACAATATAGAATAGTTCTGGAAATTCCTTGCGGATCCATGGGCCGCTATCGTCCTGATCGGAAATAGTGTAAACCCGTAGCTTCTTGACAAATTGTTCCAAATCTTTTTTTGAACGTGTTTCCCTAACTTTCCAGAGTGCCTGTGCCAACACATTTGGTCCGCCCCAAACCGTTACCCACAATGGCCTTGTGTCATTTTTGTCGACGACCTTAATTAATAATTCGGAGGCTGGGGAATCTTTTCCAACCCCAATAGCTTTTACTCCGTACTCCGGTAGGCCTTCTGTAATCTTGGACTTTAAATATTCTCCGGAAGGAAAACCTGATTCGTGTTTTTCAAGGTTATCCCTTACCTTATCGTAGGCCTTTACAATTTCTTGAATACGATAAGTGGCTACCTTGTTTTGTTGGTGAACAGATGTAGTAGCTGCCAATCCTTCAATATCATAGTGATTGGCGTATACCAAAAAACGGACCATGGACATGGCGTCATCCGGTTCATTTTCTATGTCGGTAAGAACAAATACTCTAGGCTTTTCTTGTGCAATGGCGGTAGTGGTTAGTAAGGCAATGCCAACTATTGCAATGAGGTTGTTAATTTTCATCCTTTTTATTTGTTTAGTGATTGCCATCTTTTAGCCCAATCCATTAAATAGGCTTCCCGATGTTTTGAAATTGTTTTTGCGCCTTGTTGATCGCCGATATAAAGGTCGGGAGCAGGCTTGTCGCTATACCAATTGGAACCAAGGGGGTAATCATTGGGAGTTGTTTTTCCTGGCCATGGGGTTGTACTAACAAACTGACCTTTTTGGGCATCCAATTCGGGGATGGTACTTTTGGTAAAATAGCTGCCGGTTTCCGGTTTTTTAGAGGAGTAGCGTACCCCATAAATACCATTGCCAAGGTAATATCCGGGCCAAGTTTGATTTGAAATCTCCAATGTAAAACAAATGGAATCTTGTGGAATGGGCAAGTCTGGACCTTTAAATCGCCATTCCAATTCGGCATAGGCGGCTACCGTATCATTCTTGCTGCTGTTTCCTTCAAAAATAGTTCGTGAGCTATTTTTGATCGGGGTAAAACTTCCGCCCCAACTTTCGCCCATTGGATTATTTGGGTCTCCATTCATCAAATATGCTAAGGATGGTGTGTCGCCCATTTTAATTTCGCCGTTATAGTAATTTTTAAAATTTTTCCCTAAGGCCCCTCTTCCCTGGATATAGTTGTTGTAATAGGATTTGCCTTTGAGTTCTTTGGGTGATTCGGAATCCATGAACCAGCCTCTGTAGGTGGCATTAGCTTCGATCATCCATAGGTTAGGGTGATTTTTTGCAATGTAGGCATAGGCATTGATGCTCCATTTTTTATTTGGACCACCAATCCAATATACCCTTATTTTTTCCTCAATTCCAGGTGCATCATGTAGCGCCTGTGCCAAATCTTCCAAACCGCCCCAGACCAAAATCCATAGGGGTTGGCCCGTTGTTCTATTGGCGCATTTAATGATCCATTCCGAACCTTCCGTGGCTTTATTATATCCTTTATATGGTGCCTCTAGTTTTGTTCCTTGTTTGCAAACTGCTCTCAAGGAATCTGGATGGGTCAAGTTCGGGAACTGTGGTTTTAATTCAGGTAAATCCTTTTCATATAGGTCTATCATATCTAGAATATCCTTTTTGCGACCATTGCCAAAGGGGGAAGAAACCAGGCCCTCTATTTGGAAAAGGTCGGAATACATCAATAAATGTATCATGGATTGAAAGTCGTCGGGATCGGTTCCTCCAATATCCGAACTGATCAATATTCGAGGTTTTTCTACAATTGGCTTACTGTTTATAGTTGCACAACTTTGTAGAATTAAGAAGGAAAATATAAAAATTAGTTTATTCATGGTCGTTTTGTTTTATTCCAAATAGGTGGATCAGTGTCTTCCAATTGTTAATTACCGACTAATTTGGAAGAACCGTCATTATTACACGCTTGTATCTTGACAACGCAGGGGTGCCCTTGTCCGATAGTTTCAAAATGAAATGAATGGTCTCCTTCTTTTTTACTATCGGAGCCCTAAGGTTTACCATATGCACGTTCTCAGCACCCAAATCTATTTTTTCTTTATATGAACTTTCCTCTGGATAATGGAACCACAAATAGCTAAGATTATCGCCATCAGGATCCGTAGATTTAAAAGCATCCAGGTTAAAGGCTTCGCCCGACTTTACCGTTAGTCGATTGGAATGGGTCAGTTCCGGTACGGGTGGGTGGTTGGCTTCCTCATAGGTTTGGGTGCACCAATCCATACGGGCGGCGAAATCATTTTGAAAATCTTCCCTCCAGCGCCATAACGTTACTTTGTTATCTTTGAATGTAATGGTATCCTTTTTAACGGAACGGCCATATTCCTTAGGAACGTAAGGGGTGTAATTATCATCGGTATTGGTCCAAATTGCCCTGGTCTCAGGAGCAATTTTTACAATGGAGCTCCCTTTTTTTGTTTTTGAGAAATCGGGTTTGTACAATTCATAGCGGCCGCCCCATGCACCCCATTCCGGATGTTCAGGTTCGTTAAGTCCGTTTGGTATTAACGATAAGAATGCTGGTGTATCCCCTTCTACGCCCCAAGCAACATCCGGATATTCAGCTCCTAAAGGCCCATGATTCTGTTGAATGTTTTGGGCTATCCAGATATTGCTGATCGAGCTGTTGTCTATTCCTTTTATGTAGCTATTGATACCCGTCCAAGTGGCAGTGCCGTAATAATCTCCCGGACTAACGATATAAAAAAGCTCAGGAAAATTGTTCCGTATCCAAATACCGCTATCATCTTGGTCCGAGATGGTATATACTCGGAGTTTTGAAATTAATCGTTGTGCTTCTTTTTTGCTTTTTGTTTTTCTAATTTGGTCAAGGGATTGAGCCAAAGTATTAACACCGCCCCAAACTGAAATCCACAACGGGCGATCATCTTTTTCTTCCAATACTTTGATTATCCACTCGGAACCCTCTGAATTTTTTCCGTCACCAACCCCCTTCATACCATATTCCGGAAGGCCGTTTTTAATTAATGCAGCCAATGCTTCTGGTTTGGGAAAACCAGCTTCATGTTTTAAAAGGTTGGGATGTACTTTACCATAGGCCTGAATGACCCGTTCTATGGATTCTGGGGCTATTCGGTGCTGTAACCAACAAGACGTTGTAGCGACAATTCCCTTTATGTCAATTTGGTTGGAATACAAAAGCAAACGTACCAAAGACTGTGTGTCATCAGGGTCGGCTTCAATATCGGTTAAAATAATTACCCTATTTTTTTGATCTATTTGGGCAAAAGTTGTGATAGAGGATACCAAACAAAAGGAAATAAACAGATAAAATGTTTTCATATCAATGAAATTAAGGGTTTTTCAATTATGGATTAATTGTTATCCTAAAATTCTTCAAAGGTTAGGCATGTTTATTTATTTCTTGATAGATTTATGTTTGCCAACCATTCCGGGTATTTTTTTAGTACCTTTTCCGGTGCATTTGTGTACCAACTATAACCGTTCCTTCTATTGTCGCTTATGTCTGCGAGCGAGTTTCTTTTGACACCATCCCGACTACAGAAATATATAGTGCTGGTTTCTAAATCATAAAAGCGTCCCCATAAGGTGGGTGCATTTTTATCTTCCACAACAATTCTATTCTTTCCTCCGTCCTTGTTGATTTCCGTCTCTATTTTTATACCCTCAATTCGGTTGTTTTCAAACCATTGTACAGCCCCGTTTACAGAAGTAACAATTTCTTTGGAAGGATTATCTATGTCCATCAATAATAGTACAATCCCCACGGATTCTGAACCGCTAAACGAAGGAAGTTCGTAACTACGGGCCTTTGCAGGGGCCAGTGTCACTGAATCATGCTGGGCACACCAGACCGCTGGTTTGCCTTTGTATTTTATTTGTGTATCAAGAAAACATTGAATGCCCTTATCGTAAGCCTTTTTGGCTTTTTCCCTTGTGTTGGCACTTAATTGCAGTGATGCGTATTCTTTATTATCCGAACTAATCCCTTTTAGGAATTTCATAATATTGACCATGGCATCGTCGTTATAAGTGATATGGCCAGAATAAGCTACACTCCCTTGGCGAACTGGAAAAAATTGTGGCCATCCGCCATTTTCGTATTGTGCCTCAAAGATGTAATTGAGTCCCTTTTCAAAAGCTTTTTTGTAGTGATTATCCTGAATTTGTGAATGCATTTTAGCCAAGAACCTAAGTTCTGTTATGGTGGCTCCATTATCGAAAGTTGCTCCAATTTCAGCCTTGTTATTTTTATAATGGGATTTCTCTGCCTCAGAAAATGGATGATGGTAGTCTTTGTTTTTCTCCCATCCTCCGATCTCTTTTTGACTGAGTATTACATTTTCTGCAACCAATTGCGCTTCGTTAGACCCATACCACTCTAGAGGCATGTCTGTGGCAACATTCCCCCATCCCATACTGAGATGGTCAGTGGTTTTGTTTTGAGTGAAACCCACAATTGTGATTAAGGTCATTACTGCTATTGTAATAAATTTAATTAGTTCCATGTTTTTATTTTTTGAAAATGATTTGAATTTCTGTCTATATCCATTGGACAGATAACTCTGATTTATTTTTTTATGAATTCGGCAATATGTCATCTAATTCTACCACTCGATTGAGTCGGTTATAACCTAATTCTTAGTTTCGAAATGAATCGAAGGCGTTAATGCCAACTACCTACCTGGCAACCTCCAGTCCATTTTTCATATTTGTAAGTGCAAATAACCCAGTTGTACTCCTGTTTGGAGTGGGTTAAGGTAACATTCACTTACAAGGTGAAAATTAAAATAATCGGATACCCCTATTTCAAAATGCTAAGATATGCTCGTAATTATACACATACTTCCTATATTTGAATAAATACCTATCACTTTCCTATATGTTAAAGCATTTCGATGAAAAAAGAGAAGATTTAGCCCCCTATGGTCTTACCTGTGAAGTTTGGCGGCCCAATGTAATGAGAAGGGCAGATAGGCATAATGAAATAGAAATTAATTATTTACCGGAAGGATCTATCACTTATTTGATCCATGACAAAAAAATACATGTGGAAAAGGGCAGTTTTGTTGTTTTCTGGGCATTGTTGCCACATCAAATTGTTGATTATGAAGGTGATGCGCCATACTTCGTAATTACTATACCCTTTGGATTGATATCTCAATGGAATATGTCCAAATCATTTTTGGACCTACTATTTAAGGGACGGATACAAATGTTTGAAACGGTGCAGAACCTCCATATAACAACGGCCTTGTTTAAACAATGGGTACTTGACTTGGAAAGCAAATTACCCTATCTAAATGAGGTTTGTGCCCTTGAAATTCAGGCCTACCTAAAGCGATTGATGTTTCAAAAATCGAATAATGACGAAATAGAGCTTAAGATGGAACTGCCGCCAATGAACCTCGTAGAGCAAATGGCCATATTTATTGCCCAAAATTTTACAAAACCAATTAAAGTCACTGATGTTTCACGCGCTGTGGGAATTCATTCCGATTATGCCAATGCTATTTTTAAAAAGGCCTTTGATGTATCGCTCTCCCATTACCTTATTCAGCAACGGGTATTATACGTACAAAGAAAACTAACCATCACTATGGACCCAATTACTTACATTGCCTATGAAGCTGGTTTTAATTCCATTAGTAGATTTAATGCCAGTTTTCTGAAATTCGTGGGTATGACACCAAGGGAGTACCGAAAAATAATCCAGACGGACATATAATACGAAGGTTTTATAGACCATATTACTCTAGAGGGGTAAATATCCCAAGACTTGCCTATTTAATACATTGTTAGAGCTTGTAAACGGGAGCCTTTAAAGTTATTGAACATCATCCCCAGAAACAAGAGTCTCTTTAAATGTTGAGTTTTGTCCCTGAATAAAATCTCTTAATTTACTTTCCCTAATAAGAAATCCTCCGCTACTTAATATGATTTGGGAGTTGTACTAGTCAAAACCATTTTTTGCCAAGTTTGTTCCAATTGGTCCAACGGCACTTCCATTGGCAATGTCCTCCTTGGAGAAGGAAACAATGCCAAAAGCCATAAAACCAAGGACTCTAACTAATAAAATAGACTTTGTTTTCTTGAAACATTTAAAAATAATTCAAAGATTAGGGTCAATTTACTAGGTAGGTAGAAGGTGCCATTTGTAGGACAGAGGAACAGTTTCCATTGAATAATGGATAGACCGCTCAATATTATCTTCTATCTACGAAAGTTCGTTGTTCATCATCAAATTTCTCCATATGGAGTAGATTGTTTAACTTTAATAGAGACTTTATGTAAACGGAACTAATGGGCACCCTGCGTCGATTCCAAGCTTCCATCAGTCTGAAAACAATCGGGCTGCACCTTGCTTTTTGGGCTTTGATCGTAACCTATTTTGCGTGGGGTTTTGGCCTCAATGTAAATCCAAAAAAATCTTTTATAAACTCCCTGTATTTTTTGCCGGGGCATATTATTATGGTGTATTCCCTGCTCTACTTTTTGGTCCCCAGATATTTGCTGAAAAGCAAGTTTTTACATTTTTTTATTGGGCTATCAATTGTAATGTCGTTCTGCATACTCTATACTATTTTGGCGCAATTACAATTGTCATCCAATATTGACGATTTTAAGGGCATTACCTTTACCGTGGGCAGGAATGTATTGCCTTTTCTACATGTTGGGGGGATAGCTCTATCTATTAAGTTATTAAAATACTGGTATTTGCAAAGAAAGAGGACTATTGAGGCCGAACAACAGAAAACGGTAGCTGAATTAAAACTGTTGAAGGCGCAGTTGCATCCCCATTTTTTATTCAATACGCTTAATAATTTGTATTCACATACGTTGGAGGCGTCGCCGAGATCCCCTGAAATAGTGTTGAAACTTTCCGGGCTCCTGCGGTTTATGATCTATGATAGCAACGTTCCAAAAATCTCCTTGGTGAAGGAGATCGAATTGTTGCAAAACTATATATCTCTAGAAAAGTTGCGTTACGGTGATAGGTTGGATTTATCCATATCCATTACCGGTGACATTGGGCGATTTCAGATTGCACCATTACTATTACTTCCTTTTTTGGAAAACACCTTTAAGCATGGAACCAGTAGACAGTTAGAAACTAGTTGGATAAGTTTTCATCTTTCTATGCAGGGTTCCACCATGTACTTCAAATTGGTGAACAGTGTAGATGCCGATGAGGCAAAAACCAGAATTGGGGGAATGGGCCTTCAAAATGTAAGGCAAAGGCTGGAACTTTTATATAAACAGAACCACACTTTGGAAACGGTGATGTTGGACGAAGTTTTTGTGGTAAGCCTTGAAATCAATTTGGAGGAATTGGAGAAACAATATGAGGACGAGTTGGTTTTAAGCATATCAAATTAATCTGGATTTTGATATGTTCCGATCCAATTTTAGAAAGCAATCCAACAAAAATTTAAAGTACTAGCGCAGCTGGAATTTGGGAATATCTCTTGTCGTAAGAAACCATTAACCATTGACAGATGAAATATAATTGTATAATTGTGGATGATGAGCCCCATGCGATCAAGATCCTTGAAAGTTACATAAGGTCTTTGGATCAACTAAAGATTGTAGGAACTTGCAGCAATGCATTTAGAGCAATCAATATTTTGAACAATGAAAAGGTAGACCTAATATTTCTTGATATTAATATGCCAAAATTGTTGGGCACGCAATTATTGAAGACACTTCAATATCCTCCTAAGGTTATTTTTACTACGGCCCATAAAGATTATGCCATTGAGGCATTTGAACTGGATGCCATTGATTATCTGTTAAAACCAATTTCCTTTGAACGGTTCTTAAAGGCTGTGAATAAGTTTTGCCATACAACAACTGTTGAGGTGGCTCCTGCCAATCAGGGGCCGGGCTTCTTGTATTTTAGGGCAGAACGGAAAATGGTGAAAGTATTTTTAGAGGATATTTTTTACATAGAAAGTTATAAGGATTATATAATTATCCATAAAGAAACGGATGTGGTCAAGGTAAAGCTGTCGATCAGTGCTGTTGAAAAAATGTTGCCACAGAATTTATTTTTGCGGATCCATCGTTCCTTTCTGGTGGCTATCCATCGAGTAACGGCTTATACGAAATACGATGTTGAAATTGGGAAAATTGAACTACCCATTGGTAGAAGCTTTTCCTCCGTAATCCAAAAGTTGACGGATAATACATCAATTATTGCTAACCTGGATAGTCCATAGATAATGGGCTAAAAAACCAAGATCCAGTTTTACTGCTAAAACTGGATCTTATTAAGTTCAATATTCCGATGTGGATTTTAAGGTAGTTCCCTCAAATTGTTTTCAAATACAAATTTTGACAATTGCCTTCCCATTTTTTTACCTTCGATTATATCTTGTCGAAAATGATAGCCTATATATATCCTGGAAAGTGAAATTTCATCTGCAAGTTGAGAAAAACTTTTATAGCTTCTTTTTGTTCCGGGCAGACTAATACTTTCAATGGTAAATGATTTTTTGTCTTTCCCGAAGAACAATTTGAACAGCTCTGCAGCAGCTCCTCCGTTGGCAGCGTGGGAGGAAGGATAGGAAGGTGTTGGTGGTGTTACTCTTACCTCGGGCCGTTGAGGTATATTCCAGTTGCTGTCCCCGGCCGTATTATTATTTCCATCGTTCTCTCCTTCTCTAATCGCAGTTATGGGTCTCCAGCTATTGTAGTAATATTTGGCCTCAAAAATGCTTATATGTGCATCGGCTTGAACCATATGGGTAAGAGCTAGAAGTCTGGCAGTCTCGAATCCGTTAAGTTTATCCTCGACTGCGAATAATCTGGCTATACGGTTCATGGCACTTGGAGAATTTTCAATAAAGAAGGCTCCTAGGTCCAATTGCTCCTGGGTTCGATCAGGGCAATCGTTGCACCCCAATAGCTTAACTTCTTCATAGTCGGATGCGTATTCCGGTGAATTGATTGGATATGGTGGACCAGGTCTAAACTGTTTCCCCGAAGTTATGCCAAATGGCTCAACATTTCCCCAATCTGGAGCATAAACGGCATTTGCTGGCCAAATGGGAAGATTGGCTATTGTCCATGGCATATAGGATCTATATTCACCCGGCAGTGTCCCTTGAGTGGAAGCCGTAAACATGGGCCTTAAATCTTTTTGCCTTTTTTCCAAAATAGCGGCTGCTGCCTCTTCACCAATCTTAATTCCTTTTTCTTTAAATTCCGAGTCTTCGATTTTCGAGAGGCATTCAACTAAGAGATCATCGGCATTTAACTTCCAACCTGGAGCCACAATGACTAGTACGTCATGTGCAGCCTGGGCCACTGCCGCGTCCGCGATTTGTACTATTTTTTTCTTTGGGATATCTTTAGGATTCACCAGACTATTATCTAGGGCGTAGGGTTCATACTTAGGAACAATATTATTCAATGCGTCGTGTATGGCCAATGTTACCATGGCATATGCTCTTGATTCTGGAGGAGGTGGACTTAAATTATCAATGGCCAAACCAATGGCATTGTCCCATTTCAATACCATTTCATTGTTATATGATTTAATCATTCCATTATACATTAATTTCCTGTCGGAAACAAGAATTGGATCTTCTTCAAAATTGTTCGTTTCGCAAGCAACGATTGCGAGAAACAACATTACAATGTGCCCAAAAAGCTTAACATTTTTTTTCATGACAGTATATTTTTAGGATTTCATGCTAAAAATATTGCATTCCACGTTTCAGAAATTTTTGTTATGATGTATAACCTATTTTATGGTAAGAAGGAAGTGTTTTGATCGACAAACGGAATCGATAATTCCATCTAAAAACATTCCGATTTTAATATTGGTCACCTAGCGTTTCATTCATTTCATCATGGAAACCCAATAACAACACCTCCATGTTCCTGAAACATTACCCAATGACAAAAAGATTAGTCTAAGGAAAGTTATACGTCTTTTGATAAACTGCCTGGCATGTGGCGAGGTTCTCCGATAATTATACAGTAGGAATCAATAGTAGTAATAAGTCGTTTCTACGATATTTTGTGGAATTGGATATAATTCATACTGAATGGACTCATCTGTAGAATATTCCTATGCAAACTTGTTAAGCAATTTGGGCCGGTTATCTTTTTGCGACCGGCCCAATTTCAAAGAAACAATAGGGTAGTGTTAAAGGCATTGTCGTTTTAAGAATCGTTCTTGGCTATGGCTATGGAGCTGGAGTCGTCACGGTTATAATCGTTATTTTCCCTGTTATCATTACGGTTTGTAATGTAGTCCCATGTGTTGGTTTTGTTTTTCTTTCGTATGAAGTGTTACTATGTGAAATGAAAGCAAAAAAAATGGTGTAGAGTGAGGTCTATAATGGAAAGTTAAATTAAGAATACAAAATTGATGACAATTTCATAATAACACGATAGTAAGGTGTAACACCTAAAAAACACCATATCATGAAAAAGTTTCATTTGCCCGCAGCATTATTTTTTACTCTCATATTCTTTTCTTGTTTGGGACCAAAAACTGAAAACAATAATTTTAGTACCGATTCCGACTTCAGTTCCGGATCTGATTCAGGAACTGGGATTGCTTCCTTTTTTGGGAACGATTCAAAGTCCTATGAATATAAGGATCCAAAATCGGGTTTTGTGGTTTCTAAGATAGATTATCCTAGCGACTGGAAAGTTGTTTACAAGCCTGAATATGATGTAGACCCCTTAATTCCCTTTTTCCTTTACCAGATTCAGGGGCCATCCAACACCGAGATTTTTAATACACCGTTAAAAATGTTCTACGCTTCTCCCAATCCACAAATAGAACAAAATATGCGCAACTCTGGTATGCAAAACGTGCGATCATTGGTATCCCTTGAAGAAATACTTGATAAAGAAATAAGGCCCATGATGACAACTAAAGGGTTTTCCTTTGAGAGGCAGAAGCCTTTACCTGAATTAGATCGTTTTTTTGCCCAAAAAGTCCATGAGTCTGCCCCACAGGCAGCAACAAAAGTTCTTACTACGGAATGGAAGGGAGCCAATAATCAAAAGGGTCTTGTTATTATATCCTACGTTCAAATGCAACAACCACTTTTCACTGGAGATGTGGCCAATATTTGGCTGTATACGACTGACTTCCTAATAGCAGATAATGAACGTTTTGGGGAGGTAATTGAAACCTTTGTAAACGCTAACATTCAAGCCAAGGAAAATTCTGAATGGAAGAACCATGTGGCAAGCATTAACAATAAAAGGCAGATGGAAAACAGAAGGCAGCGCCAATTGCAAATCGAAAATATGGACAATGCTACTAGGGCAATGGCTCAGACACATCAATATAAAATGAGGGATAGACAGGCAAGTTTTGATGCCCATCAAAAACGAATGGCAGATATGTCAGCAGCACGGGACGCTAGTCATGCGAATTTTATGAACAACAATTTTGGAAGTAATTCATCTTCAAGTTCCTATTCTGGCGGAGGTCAGCAAAGTTTTTTAAATATGATCAGCGAAGAGGAAACTGTTGCCCATCCCAACGGAAATACTTATCAAGTAGAAGCAGGTGCCAAAGAATATTGGATGGATGACAGCGGCAACTATATAAAAAGCAACGATTTGTTTTACGACCCCAATGCCGGCCTTGACAACAATACAGAATGGACGAAAGTCATGGATGATTATTGAACATTTTGCTGGAGTGATGACATTTTTAATTTCTATCGATATTCTTAAAATAATTAAACTAAATTCTTATGAAAACTACATTTAAAATTATTGCAATGTTTATGACTTTACTGGTCGTTGGTTGTTCCAGTGGCAGTGATGAGGACGAAACTGAAATTGACCTTTACGGAAATTGGTTCGGAGTCTATGATGGCGACGATTCAGGAACATTCGGTGTATATATTTATCCGGATGGTAAGGTTACTGGTTCTGCTACTTCATTCAATTTGCAGGGCACATTTTCTATAAATGGAAACACTGCGACCTCGGGAAAAATTACTGCCGTTATTGAAACAACAGGTGATGGCAGAAGTTTTACCGGTCAATTCTCTTCTGATTCGGGTTCAGGAACATGGAAAAGTGATCAGGAAGGGACCTCTGGCACTTGGCATACGACTAAAAAAGAATGAATCCTTAAGGACATTAACGGTTCTATTGTTTTCAATTTAGTTATATAGCAGATAATTAATCAAGAAGAAAACCACAAGGAAGGTGAATTACCATCCCTGTGGTTTTAATGAAAAAACTGAATTATAGTAATCAAATACCAAAATAAAACTCTTTAGAGCTATGAATTAGATCGTTTTAGCCCAATTTATGCGGATGAATGGTTAAAATCTGTAAATTAACAGTGCTTTTTTAGCCAGCAATGAACCAGACCAAAACCAATCCATTCCTCGCCCGAACACAAGAAGAAACCTTCACTGGCGTAATTCAAAACAACGACCTTGTTCTGAGATCGCTGTATGAAGGGGTATATCCGAAAGTAAGGCATTACATTTTACAGAATAATGGTTCGGATGATCAGGCCAAGGACACGTTCCAAGAAGCTTTTGTAACCACTTGGAAGAATGTTAAGGATGGAAAACTTAAGAAAGATAATGGACTAAACGTAGAAGCATACCTCTTTACTGTCGCAAAAAACAAATGGTTGGATTATTTGCGTTCTTCAAGGTATAAAAAAACGACAAGGGTTGACAAAGTAATTCATTTGCGGCCAGATGTGGAGGAGGAGGAAAGTGAACCTGATCAAGGTCAGGATGAAATGATGGCTATGCAAAGGGCCTTTAAGCAATTGGGTGAAAAATGTAAAATGGTGTTGAAACTGTTCTATTTTGAGAGAAAATCGATGGACGAAATTTCAAGTGAATTACAGATAACTTCGGCCTCGGTTCGAAATCAGAAGTACCGATGCATGGAAAAATTAAGGCTGTTGAGCCTAGAAATCAAAAGCAATGGATAAGTACCCCAAATACATATCACAGGAAAAACAGGAGCTTTTTGAAAGATACCTGCTGAACGAAATGGACAAAGCCGAACAACCCGCTTTCTTGGCAAAGTTGGATGCCGATGCTTCCCTTAAGGCTGAATTTAATGAATTCAAGAAACTATTTTCCGCCGTGGAAGAGGCAAGTTTACACGAAAAGATGAACGAGTACCATAAAACTTTTGAAACTTATTCTTCTAAAGAGGCAACATCAAAAAAACGGTTTCCTTTCCGAATCAATTATGGTATCGCAGCCTCGGTCATTTTGTTACTTTCACTAGGGGGTATCTGGTATTTTAATGCCGGGAACAAAACTGAAAAACTCTTTGACGAATTCTATTCGCCTGATCCAGGACTGCCCACCGTGATGGGCGATACAAACAATTATGACTTTTATGAGGCCATGGTAGCATATAAACATGGGGATTATGACCAGGCCATTGAAAAATGGAAAAAATTATTGGTAACAAAACAACAGAACGATACCCTCAATTATTTTCTGGCCTCCGCACAAATGGCCATAGGTGATGAGAAGGCGGCCAATGCAGGTTTCTTAAAGGTCATTGCCAATAAGGGATCTGTTTTCGAAGATGATGCCTATTTCTATTTGGGATTGGAGGCACTTAACCGGGGAGCCATCCCGGAAGCCAAAAGTCTTTTGGAGCTGTCCAAAAAAGAAGCCAGTAAGGAGCTTTTAAACCAATTGCGCAAAAAATGATACAACGGCTATCCTTTTCCTTGGTCTTGGCCCTGTTTGTTTTCGTCACAAATCAAACTGTTACGGCCCAGGCAAAAGGGGAGGCAATTGCTCGAATTAACGGTTATATTTATTCGGACAGTATTGCACAGGCCTCAGCATTGTTGACGGAATCGATTAATACATCCCTTGCGGACGCAGATTTCGAAACCGCAGCGTCCTTTGTATATCCTCAAGGTAAAATTGAATTGTTGGGCAACAGTGCCACGGAGTTTACCAAAGCCATAGCCCTGTACCATCGCGTACAAAAATCAAATTCTCGAGAGGCAGAATATAAGGCCAGTATTGGAATGGCGTTATTGTACAACGATCAGGGACGGGCCCAAATGGCCTATCATTTTGCCAAAAGTGCAAATAAATTGGCAAAAAGGCTCAAGGATGTTCAAATGCTACTGGAATCTGAATTCTATCTCAGTGAATTTGGAATGAAACGGGGAGATTTCAACCTTTTGGCAGATCACAATAACAATTCATTGCAGATTCTAAAGGCAAACCCGAAAATTGCTTTTGCCTTAGCTCCTAGAGTTTATAATTACAAGGCCTCCATCATGCATTTTACTTCAAAAGAAGATAGTGCCAACTATTATTTTAAGAAGGCCATTGATGCCTTGAAGGAATTGGAAAAGAATCCGGAGACAGAATATTACCTGCCAGCAACTATTTATGGGAACTGGGTCATGGTAAAACAATCTTCGGGAGATTATGCCAAGGCAATGGAGCTTTCACTTGAAAGCGTCCGAAAGTTCCATTCATTTTTGGCCAATACCAATAACCATCCACTTACTTCTAGGGTTCATGGTAATCTATCCATTACCTACAGAAATATAGGAAGTTTATATAATGACATGGGCGACAAACAAAAGGCCAAGCAATTTGCCGGCATAGGGTATAAACATGCAAAGGCCAATTTTTTACCCAATACGGTAAGTTATTTCACTGCTATGTTGATGATGGCGGAGGCCCATGTTTACACCTCTGAGCCAGAATCAGCTAAAATATATTTGGAAGAGGCGGAGGCCTCTTTAAAAACAATAGCAGGGAACAATTACCTTTGGCATGCCCAGTTTGAATCGGTTTACGGAGATTACTACGTAAAGCTCAAAGAGTACCAAAAGGCCATATCGTACTATCAAAAAGCCTTTGATAATTACGACTTAAGTCACCCCGATGGGTATGACCAAAATCAATTATACAATTTAATGAATTTGGCGAAGGCCTATGCAAATAACGGTGAGTCCGAATTGGCCATAGAGACGGTATTGAAGGTCTATGAACACAATAAACGGGAATATGGGGAATTTGGGTTTTTGACGAATGAAGCCCTACTTTCTTTGGCTCAAGTGGCGTTTATCAACAAGGATTACCAAATGTCCTTGGCCTATACTCAAAAAAGCCTTGATCTTTATAAAAATAAAGAAGCGGCGGATAAGCTGAATAAACTTTATTTTGAAGGAAACAGGTCTTGGGTTATTTTACTTCATGTTAAATCGCAATATGAATTGTTAAGTGATAAGTCCGAAGCCTCTTTAAAACCTTTGGTTCTTGAATTGGATGAAGCCATCCAAGTATTGGAAGAACGAAAATCATTTGTTGTCCACAATGACGAAATCAGTGATTTGATAGCCAGTAATACAGAGGTTTTCGACTTTGCAAAGAAATTGAACTTGGAGATTTATAGTAAAACCAAAGATTCAAAATATCTGGAAAAGATTTTACAACTTCACGAATCTGCCATCTATAATAGAATCAGAACTCGCCTAAACCTTAAGAATCCTGAAATCTCAAATATTCCAGAAAATGTTAGACTACGAGAGATTGGATTGAAGGAAACAATCAATGAAATATTATTCAGTCCTGAATCCCACAATGGAATTGAAATAAATTCCTATACGGAACAAACGGAAGCCTGGAACCTGTTTTTGGATTCGCTTCGTACTTTCTATCCAGAATATTACAAAATGCGATATGCGTCCATTACAGAGGACATAACCGATCTGCAACAGAAAATTCCACAAGGCTCAACGCTGATACGCTATTTGTTTATTGAAGATCATTTGTATGCATTCATTATTGATGCCCATAACCAGGAACTGATTAAATTGGATTATAATGGAAATTTGGATCAGATTGGGGCATTGAATGACGACAATGCCACAATTGGTCAGGTATCGGATATGGCGATTTCCCTATACAATGCTCTTTGGAAACCGTTTGCGTCTAAGATCAAGACCGAAAAGGTGATTATTTTCCCTGACCGGGAATTGTTCAATTTGAGCTTCGATCTATTAACACCCAACAAAATTGAATCGTATAAAGAATTGGCCGCCCAGGGGCTTTTGGCCAAATATGATATTTCCTATAACTACAGCCTATTAATCCTGAAAAAGGATAGAAAATTACTCGAATTCGAAAACGTTATGGTAGCCTACGCACCCGGTTTTAATTCTAAAATGAAGGCCGAATACCAGATAGCCATTACCGATTCCCTAGAGTTGGACCATACCTACCTGACCCTTTTGCCGCAACCTTTCAGTACTGATCTTGTCACGAAATTCACTAAAAAATTCCATGGCAGTTCATTTTTGAACAAAGATGCCTCTAAAAAGGTGTTTGGTCGCACGGCCAAGGAACACAAGATTATCCACCTGGGCACCCATGCGGAATCAAATAATGTTAGTCCTGAATTGTCGAGATTGATTTTTGCGAAGAATGTTGGGGATTCCATCGATATAAATGATAATTATCTATACACCTATGAAATCTACGACCAAGACCTAAGTTCTAACCTAGCTATCTTAACGGCCTGTGAAACGGGCAAACCTACGTTGCAGGCTGGGGAAGGAATGATTTCCTTGGCCCACGCTTTTAATTATGCCGGAAGCGAGAGTATATTGACTAGTCTTTGGAGTATTGATGAACAGTCCAGCAACCAAATAATTGCCTTATTTTATGAAAATTTGGCCAACGGAATTCATAAGGACAAGGCCTTGCGGACGGCAAAACTTGAGTATCTGTCAACCGCGGAAGGGCGTACAGCTCACCCACAATATTGGGCCGGTCTGGTTCTGATGGGCGAAACGGCACCGCTTCAACTTTCCGGCTCTACAAATTGGATATGGTGGACTATTGGCATTGCAGTAGGTATTTTGGTATTATGGTTGATACTGAAAAATAAAAAAAGCCTTCCAAGAAAGGAAGGCCTTTGAACTAATACTAACCATGCACAACTAAATTACCCCTGTTTTATAGGGACATTGGGGTCATTGTCGTCCGGATCCTCTAGGACGGAGAACCCATCACCGTCCTTATCCTCGGCGCTTCCTCCACTACCAACGTACAGCTGAAAATTAATTGGCAAAAAGGTATCGAATACTTGAGTATCGAATTCGCCAGTAGGTGCTGCGGTAACGGAGATTGTAGAGAAGGTGCTTTCTGCAATATAAGTTGATCGGACCCATACTTGTCCGGTAATATTCCCAAAGCGCAACAAACGGGCAGTAAACGTCATTGGAATGCCTTCAAAGGTAGTATTTGATGTAGTAGTACAAAGAACTTCGGGCGTACCATTAAATCCATAATGGGCGAACATATTGTTGATCTCGTTAGCAATGATGGCCGTTGTGGATACAGTGCCAAAAACTCTGGTGTTCGGCACCCATCTATAGACTACATTATTATCGTTCCGTACAACGTTTACTCCCAGAGTAGCGGTGAGCGGATTGGTAACCTCAAAGGCGTTGAACCCCTGTGGAATGGTAAATCCGAGTAAGGGCAATTGACTATGGACAAATTGTTGTCCGGGATTTTTTAGTAATGGAACCTGTCTTAGGGGTGTTGGCAGGCCATGCGAGAAATCCCAATAAATGGCCGATGCACCTTGCACATTTGTACAAATTTGGGAGTTGGTCGTTTTAAGTGAAGAAGCTGATTCCTCCACTTCATCTTTGCTGCAAGAACTTGCAAGAATAAAAGCTGAAAATAGTACTACAAGTTTAAAAGTTTTCATAATTAGGTGTTTATCTATAGAATCGAAAAAATCTAAAAATGTCATCAAACTGGATATAAATTTTAAGAGTCCATAGATGGGAACCCGACCTAGCAGAAAAGTTTGCTGGCACACCTGTCTTCAAGTTTATTGGTCCCGTTAGAAGGATCAACAAGGGTCCTTGTCCCTAACAGCCCTGCTATTGGGCTTTATACCACGCCCGAACCTTTCCGCATAATTATAGGTGAACTCCGCCCCAAAGAATAGGATAAGACAGGAGTAGGATACCCATAATAGTATTAATACAATAGTACCCGCCGCACCGTAGGTAGACCCAGGTTCTGCCAGTCCGAAATAATAACCCAAGGCCGATTTTCCCAATACAAAAAGGAGAGCGGTTAAAACTGCACCTACCTTTACGGTAGGCCATTTTACCTTGGCATCGGGAAGATATTTGAACATTAGTCCAAATAGAACCGATATAATGGCAATGGAAATCAGAAAATCAATGGTATAGGCAGCATAGAGTAACACATCGGGCAAAACCTCCCGTATAAAATCGTTAAGGATCGATATGGCTGCCGTAACTATAAAACTGATGAGCAATAGAAAACCTATAGCCAGAATAAAGGCAAAACTTAATACACGGTCTAAGATCACTTTTTTTATTTTCGCCTGCGGGTCCGATTTAATTCTCCAAATGGCGTTCAATGAAATTTTTAAGTGATACACTACTCCAGTAGCTGCAAAAAGAAGAATACCGATACCGATAATGGAGGATAAGGTACTTTTTTGTTCGCTCTGTGTTTCCAGGATCATGGCTTGAATGGATGTTGCTGCATCACTGCCCAAGGCCATGGAAAATTCTTCTGTAAGTTTTCCCTGTACTATTTCCGTTCCCCAAACTGCCCCAATAACATTTACTATAATGACCAAAAGGGCTGGGAGGGAGAGTATGGCGTAATAGGCTACCACTGCACTGGACCTAAAAGGGTCGTGGGACAACCATGACTTATACGTGTCAGCGATCAAACTGGGCAAGGCTTTGAAAGAGAATTGTTCGGAATTTTCGTTGTCCATACTGTTTTGTTATTTATTAGTGAAACTCAATTTTGAGAAGTCAGTAAGACGCACTGAAAATTGCAAGTTGAACTAATCCCGCCTTTTTCGGCGGGATCTAGGTTCAATACCTCGACCCTTGGGTCGATTCCTATGATTGGGTGCAGGGCTTGCCCTGAGGTTTAATACCTTTTATTGTAGAAACCCGGAAGGGTAACTTAATCCAAAATCTTTGAATTTCTTGACGTTAATCCATTCAATTTTAATCCAATTTGTCGGGGTCCTTAATTTTAAAAGTAGAAATCTTTAGTAGGCCTAACGTTTAAGGATCTTAAAGAACAATGTTTTCCAGGAAGTGAATGTGCAGTCTGGATTTTGAATACGTGTTGATTGCATTAATAAATTTCGTTATTGAATTAGAGTCAGTTGAATTAAAGGATTAACTTTAGTTTTTTAGCGTGATATAAGTAGTGCTTGCTTATGAAAATACTAAGCATAAATTTTAATTACTAAAACATGAAATTATGAGAAGTATACTTTGGTTGGTCGCAGTTATTTGCATTGTTATTTGGCTCTTGGGCTTTTTTGGGATAGTTGCCGGAATGGGAACCAGTAACTTGATTCATATTCTTTTGGTAATCGCCATCATTGCCGTTCTTTATAATATTATATCGGGACGTAAGCCTCTTTAATATTTTTCAATTAAAATTGCTCTGAAAGCCAAACGCTTATGACTTAAGGTCCCAATTTTTTATCCAATAAAGTTGAAAGGCTAAAGTGGGTACCATTGCGGGGAATTATGCCATTTTGTATTATCGAAATAGCGACATTGGGATTTATTTGTAAATTTACAATGCTGTGGAATTGTTCTATTCCTATGGTTCCTTAAGATATATTCTAAAATTGCCTACTTGTAAATAATAATCACTTAAAATCACTTTCCAACATATATTGACCTGCTATATAATATGGCAATCTTATTATGACACATATCCATCCTAAAATAATTCGACAAATATTTAGTTTATTGCTCATCATTATGTTGGGTGGCCTAATATTTCAGGCGATACTGCCTTATTTTTCTGGTGTTTTGGGAGCCATAACCATTTATGTGCTTTTGCGTACACCCATGACCAAACTTGTAAATAAAGGCTGGCATCCAAATCTGGCGGCTGTTGTTTTACTCATAGGGTCATTTGTTTGTATTTTATTGCCTGTTTCGGGAATTGTCCTTATGCTGAGCAATAAAGTGGAGAGTGCTATTCAAAATTCGGAAAAAGTAATTTCTGCTGTGGAATCCCAACTCGCAACTTTGGAGAGTAAATTCGGATATGATTTTACTTCCCAAATTGATCCCAGTGGGGTGTCTACATGGCTTTCCAACAACCTTCAAGGCCTGGCAGGTGGAACCTTTAATGTTTTTATTGCTGTTGGTATCATGTATTTTATGCTTTTTTATATGCTGACCAATCGTCGGGAATTACAAGAGTCCTTATTTAGGTATATTCCAATTAGCCAGGAAAATCTAAAAATCATCAGCGATGAAATTGGGACTATGGTACGTTCCAACGCTCTGGGAATCCCTTTGGTGGCCCTGGCACAAGGGATAATTGCGCTAATTGGGTTTTTAATATTTGGGGTTCAAGCTCCGTTCTTCTGGGCTGTTATAGTTACCATTGGTTCTATGGTGCCCTTCATTGGGGCGTTGTTAGGGATATTACCTGTATTTATTCTTTCTTTTGCTGAAGGCAACAATTTTCAGGCTTGGGGAGTTCTGCTTTATGGTCTCATCGTTGTGGGGTCTACCGATAATTTGTTCAGGCTCTATGTACTTAAAAAGTTGGATAACGTACACCCCTTAATTACATTGATCGGGGTAATTGTTGGTGTGCCCATTTTTGGATTTATAGGACTGATATTTGGTCCCCTGCTTATTAGTCTTTTCCTGATTATTGTGCGAATGTACAAAAAGGAATACGCTAAGGACAATACGGATAAGCTATAAGTGCTGTTTTAATTAGGTCTTTTTTTAACAGTTAACAACTTTCTTTTCTATTAGCCTTTTTTTTGCGATAGGCCTGTCTGCGGTTGGCAGGGACCGCCCAAATAATTAAACAAAACCTAACCGAAATACAGATTTTCCTAATTTTTAATATTGGCTCTTGCCAAGGTTTAGGTATGATTCATTCCTACTCTTCATAAAAAAACAACCCCTACAAGATTGTAAGGGTTGTTGCAATAAGATTTCAACTTATAAGCTCTACTCTATAGATTGTCGATCTCCTCTTTTAATTGCTCTTTTCTCTTTCCGGTCTTTTCTTGTAACCGGCCTAAGAATTCATCAAACTTACCCTCTGAATAAGTTAGGTCATTGTCGGTAAGATCACCGTATTTTTGTTTGAACTTACCTTTGACTTGTTTCCATTTTCCTTCCAATTGATCACTGTTCATAATATTTTTGTATTTATGGTCTGCAAAAAAAGCAGACGGGTTAATAATTTATCTACAATAAAATTAGACCTAAATACAAATAGAATATAGTTCAAAAGATTCCATTTTTGATCCATTTGCTTGATAATGAAAATTTTATGATTTCTTTAATAGATTAGGTTACTAAATTTTTAAAAAACATTAAAATGGGTATCCGATGGCAAAATTGAAGATGAGATTATTACTGCCCCCATCAAAGAAGGGAATTCTGATGCGTTCTCCTTCGGGCAGGTAGGGAACCTGTAATGGAGAAGAAAAATCGAAACGCAATACAAAACTTTGAATATCAACTCTAAGGCCCACGCCAAGGCCAATACCCAATTCCTTGGCCCAATTGGAGCTAAATTTTCCTTTGGCAAGTAATTCTTCATTGAACTCGATACTCTCTGCCGATGCATCTTCTGAAATCTCTGTTTCATTGGTCAACCAGACGTTGCCGGCATCTGCAAAAATGGCTCCCTTAAAATAGGACCATATTGGAAATCTGTATTCCAGATTAGCTTCCAATTTTAGATTCCCAGACTGGTCGAAAAACGAAGAGGTGCCATCTTCCACAGAATTGAAGGTGCCAGGTCCTAGCGATCTAATATTAAATGCCCTTACACTGTAGGGGCCGCCAGAGAAAAATTGCTTTACAAAGGGAAGCGTGGAGGAGTTTCCATAAGGTATTCCCCATCCACCATAAAGTCTTGCCACTAGAGCCTGTTCTTTGGCCCATTTAATGTAATACCGAAAATCAATATCGGCCTTGGCATATTGGGCATATTCAAGTCCAAAAATAGTTGTCTTTGAACCACTTAGGAGATTTAAGGTATTTCCGGCGATATCCAAACTGGTAGAGACGAAAAATGGCCTTGATTTATTGGGGTCCACCAATTCGTTATAGGTGAAAGTATAATTGAGGCCAGCAATAAACTGCTGTTCAAAACTTTGACTTAGAAACGGATTATTATCCAAAATGGCCAAAAATTCTTCCGTGGTATTGGAAAGATTTACATAATTTACATTAATTGGATTGAGTTCGTGATAAACAAATTTATTGGCATTCCACGTATACCCAAAGGATGTGTTGAACGAGCTTAGGGTATATAATTTGCTTCTTTTCAGAAAATCGGTTCCCAAACTTATTTTGGTTTTGGGTACGGCATATTTAAAACTTCTTGGCGAAAACGGAAGGAGGGAGGGAATTATAAGATCAGCTTTTAAGCCGCCTGCAATACTGCTGAGGCCAGTATTATTTCCTCCTGAAAGCTGGGTCTCATAGGCGAAGTTTCCGGTTATGCCAAAGGTCTCGCCCCCTCTGAATAGATTTCGGTTATTGTAGGTGACGGCTACTCCGGGACCGGCAAAACCATTCGATTTGGTTACGGCCTGGAATTCTGCACGTACCGACCTTTTGGTGAGGGGAGAAAGAAATATATCGGCGGATAAGGATCCCACACTATCGGTAGCCGAAGTATCTTTTTCATTGAACCTAATGTTCACGAATTTATAGGTGCCTAAAGAGGATAGGCGATTACTGGTAAGGCGGGCCGTATTTGAATTATACTTTTGACCTAGCCCAAATAAAATATATGGTTCCAGTTTTTTTGGTTTAAAAAATTCTTCTTTCTGAAAAAAACTCATACCGTTGATCGTTGAGGTGCTGGAGGGGGTAAGGGTATCCGTATCGATAGAAAAGTTGGGAAATACGGAAATAGAATCAATGGTATAGGGAACAAGGGACTTTTTGGGGACGTTTTTTTTAAGTCTCAAAAAAAGATCGAACTTCTTGTTGTCATAGCGATTGGTATCGACTTCAAAAATTAAAAAATCAGGATTAAAATTGTAATATCCCTTTTGCTTTAGTTCTTGGTCTATACGTTCCCTTTCATATTTCATCAGTTCCAGGTCAAAACGTTTTCCTAGCTTTATTTCTGTTTGGGTCAGCGCCTTGGATATATCGTTATAAATTGGCAAAGAATCTTTATCCAACTTAAATTGTTCAAGGGTATAAGGCTGTTGGAGTTCCACTTGGTATCTAAGGGCCGCATGTTTCCGGGTACTGTCCAATTTGGAAGATACTTTGCTGTAAAAAAAGCCACGATTGTCCAAGCGGTTCAGCATTAATTGCTCTATACGTTGTGGATTTACATCGGATAAATATACCGGTTCTTCCCCCCATTTTTTATTGAGCCATCGGTTTAGAAAACCTGGATTTTTCTTCTGGGTTTTGTAATGGAGGTACAAGCCAGGTCTTATCCCCAGGATTTTGGAATTTGGTTCTGGATCAAGAAGAGTATGCAGTTCTTGGGAGATTTTTTTAGTGTTCCCTATATCTTTATTGGATTCAATGTTGATCTTGGAACCCGTATACAAAGCTTCCCCATTTGGGATAAATTTACTTACACCGCAGGAGTATAGACTTGCCGTTAATAGCAGCAAGAGCGCATAGTGATATGTGAAGGATGCCTTCAAAATTCTATTCTTTTTTTTGATCTCCGTTCTCCTTGTCATCTGATGTGCTTGTCTCCTTCAGGGGATTGAATAACTGACTAAACTTATTGAATTCCCTGTTGAAAATCAGGGCTATTCCTGTGACGATCAATTGGCCGTCTATGATGTTTTCGTACTCGTTCTTTCTGAAACCCCTTAACCTATAGCGGCCATCTTGGGTTAGCAAATACTCTAGACTTACGTTACCAATAATAGGGGTTTCATCTTGGCCGGCCTGCGCACTTCCTTCCACATCCACAGCACTTCCTGCGGTTACCACCAACCTATCATCGAACAATTTTTTTTTGGCATTTATGTTCAATTGGGTGCGGTCCTGTGGGCTATCTCCTTGATAATCCGTAAAACTGTCCAGGTCAAAATCGACCTCAAATCCCGATTTACCGAAAACCTTATCGGAAAAGGCGTTTATCTGTCCAGAAAGCACCTTGTTTACATTGTCCCTTGCAATGGCTGCCGTACCTCCCATACTTCCATCACTCCCGGAATCGGGGTAAAACCTATTAAGTGCCAACAAGGAAAAAACCTGTTTGTTCAGCTCGGCTTCTTGTTGGTTCAATTGTTGGACCCTACTGTAAACGGCTCCTCCCAGGGAACCTTGTTCGTCTTCGGGCATATCCAGTCTAAAGGATAGCTTTGGCTGCAACAATTCGCCGTCAACATTAAGGTATACCAAAAAGGGTAGCACTTGGCGGTATTTGTTGGTAACACTTATATCCTCACCGGAAATAACGGATGACATCAGAGGTGATGCCGAAGTTTCCACCTCGTATACAGCGGTTACGTCCAGTTTGGCGTCCGTTGGGTCGCCCTGCCAAACAATGTTGCTTCCGGGATTAATTTCAAACCTTCGCTTTACCAGGTTGTACAGAGAAGTCTCATAATGCCCAGCATTTAGTTCGTACCGGCCTGTAAGATTTGTTGAGCCGTTGGGTTCTATATTCAGATTTAGCGTTGCATTTCCGGAAACTTTAAGGTTATCACCGGTACGTTCATCAATAATGATATTAAAATCCGAATCGTCCGCAATCTCTACAATAACTTTGACATCCATTCCTGAAAAAAAAGCGGGAGTTTGTTCTTGGTCATTTCGGGTCAGAATGGCATCGGGATTTTCACGGTTTACAAAAATAACCACCCCATCTCGCTCCTGTATATCCAACTGTGCTTTGGGGACTACATAGGTAATATCGGTTATTTTACGGACTCGGATTTTGCCTTCTATCACTGGGAGCTTTAAATAGCCTTTGATACTTAAATCCAAATCAAAACTAGACTTGCCATAAAACAGTTCGTTGTCTTCTTTTGTTGAGTTTAGAGCTTGAAATTGTTCTGCACTTAGGCTGAGATCGAATTTTGGGTTAGTTAATTCTTCAGTGCCGATGGAACCGTTCATTTTAAAGTTGCTACCATTGGCGTCGGTGATCTGAAAATTGTCCAAATAAATCCCTTCGTTATCAATTTTAAGGGTTTCATCTGAAATTTTAAAAACAGAATTCAAAGTGGCCACATTAAAATCGACGTCGTGAAAATTAACGGAACCAGAATATATGGGGGAAGACGTTGTCCCTGAAACATCAATATTTCCGGATAGCGTTCCATGGGAATCTTTCAATCCGCCCTGGGAGAATTTCTCTATAAACTGGAGGTCTATTCTATTTAGATCCAGATCCAAATTTAATTGGGCACCAGTTTCTGAGGCGGCGTAATCTCCGTTGAGGTCAATATCTGCGCCCCCACCTTTTAGAGCTAGATTAAAATCGTAGGTACCATTTGTTTTGGAATTGGCATTTAGACTTAGATTGCCAAGCGCATGTTCCAAAATTTCTAAATCGCTTACATTAAAATCGGCCACAATCCCAGTGGCGCCAAAAAGATTTACAATGGTAAAATTACCGTTTGTCAAACCTGATGCCAAAGGCCTATCTGGGTTTAGCATGCCTAGAAAGGTCTGCAATTTAAATTGCTCGAAGGATAGTCTGAGAGGTTTATCCTCTGTTTCGGAAGCTACACTTACAAGGCTCAATTTTTGTGCATTTCTCTCCAATGTTACATTATTGAATTCCAAAAAATTTTCTGAAAAGGATATACGATTGTCCTCTGGAATGGTCCATTCCTTCTTATTAAATATTAACCCCAAGGGATTGATATGGAGCAGGGTGGTATCCCTAGCGAGTGTCATTTCTGATGCAAGGTGCGTTATTTTTTCATTTCCGTCATAAGAACTGAAATCCATTAATAATTGCCTATTGTCCAGCTTACCTTCCAAAGAGGTTCTTCCAAGATCTATGGGATCGGCCAGGAGCTTGGCCAGACCTGCCTTAAAATTGAGATTGCTGGCATCTCCGTTTATAGAAAAGCTTAGACTATCCAGTGCCATGCCCTTATATCTGGCATAGGGTATTTGTAAGGCTGACTCCAAGGTTCTTTTGGCTGCATCAAAATTAGCGTGTGCACTAATGGAGTCCAACTGTTCCAGATCCTTTAAAAATACCTTAGTGATAATGGAATTCGGAATCAATTTTAAATCCATTTTTAATTTTAGGGTATCGGCGGGGGAGGAATGTACTATTGAATCTTGAAAATAATTTTTAAAATATTGTTTTAAGGAAGTGTTTATGCCTTGGGGAGAACCGTTGGAATATAAATTCCCTGTCAGGAAATCACTAATTATGGTGATCTCTGTATTTAGGGTATCTATTTTGGATTTAATTTCCACATCACCCATTTGGTATTGTTGCCCATCATAAACGGCTATTCCATTATTTACCCTAGCATTCAATTTAAAGTCTTTTGGGTTGCCCGTAAAATCGGCTTCCATTTCCAGCCCGGTTTTAATATTTTCGGAGGTAACCCCAAGTCCTTGAAGGTCGGCACCAATTACATTTAGGTGTATGCCATATTTTGAATTAGTGGAATCCAGATCTACGACTGTCTGGGAAGTGAAATTTAGGTTGTTATCCTTAAAATTGAGGTTTATATTGCCTTTTCCGTTGCGGATTTTTCCATTGAGATCCAAATTTGAAAAATCGTAATTTTTGAAGGGAAGTTGATCAAATTTGGAATCCATTTCAGCATTCAAGGTATTCAGGCTGCTGCCACTTCCGGATGCATTTATAGTAAATGCCATAGTGCCCAGTTGATCATTTTTTAGCAACTTGTCTAATTGAAGGTCGTTTACTTGAAGGTTGCCGTTGAAGTTTAGGGTGTCCAAATTGGAATAGTTACCGGTTATTTGGGCACTGCCTTCGGGAATTTTCACAAGGGCCTCTCCTGAGACGTTTTTTAAACTGCCCTTTGCCCGTGCTTCGACCAAAATAGTCTGGGGCAGTGAAATGTTCAGGTCCTTTTCTGTTAAAAATAACTGTAGATCGGTAATTGTGGAGGTAGCTTTGAAAGTCGAAATGTCGAAAGAAAGTGAATCGGGCTCTGTAACCCGTAATAGGTGGCCTTCACTGGTCAAGGCTGAGTTGTTCCAATTTAAATTTAATTTGGATAAGTTCAGATCAGCAAGTGTCCCCTGTATACTTAAGTTTCCAATAATGGGATGTTGTTGGCCAAGGGTAAAGTATTCATTTTCGGCCAGCTCAGGTTGAAAATAGAGGGCGTCCTGAAGTGCTAGTTTTATCTCGTTCAATTTCAGGTCTACCTTTGTGTTCTCCGGGAAATCTATCAGTTTTTGTATTGAAGGATAGTCCAGTTTAAATTCGCCCATTAAGGAACTTGAAGCAGTCTGCATTTTTAATCCGGAAATGGATGCCGAGGTATCATTTAAACTGGCATGCGTGGCCAATTGGTTTAGAGCAAAGCCACTTTTTTCCACGAATGAAAACCGGTCTAACTTTAGGTTGATATTTTCAGGTTGATAATTGAGCTCTTTTGCGTTTATGGTAAGCTTGGATATGGCTATATTATTGGGGTTGAATTGCCCTGCCTCCATTGGAGCGTTGTTTAAACGGTATTGGACCGAATTGTTTTCGAGGGAAATTTTATCTGCTGTTATTACAAAATCTGGCCATGAAAAGTCTGACTTTTTTGTAGTGGTCACTGTAGAATCTGTAACCTCCAGATCATCCTTTTGAAGTTGTAAGGAGAAGTCCGAGTTTTTTAGGGATAGTAATTTTATGTCCACCTCGTTTTTTGCCAGATCGGCTTTGGGGAGATCCAGTTTAAATTCCCCCAATCTTACCGCTGCCATTACATTATCTGGAATGGAATTGTAATCTAATTGGACATTGTTAAAACTAAGTTCGTTGATTACTAAGAAGGGAAGTGTAGTTTCCTGATCGTCCGAGGAGACAAGAGGTTTGCTTTGATTGTATTGGATTTTTGTATCCGATAGAGTTACCTCGTCCAACTCATATTGCATGGTTTCAAGCTCGGTCTTGTTGGCATCCAAATAAAGCGTGCCCAGTGTTAGCTTGGCCTCCAAGCCTGACGCACCATCGTTATAGAATATCTTAAAGTCGGAAAAATCAAGAGTACCTATTTTTAACTTTATAGGTGCTGCATCGGCCTGTTGGGGAATAGTATCGGTTGGCACCAAGGCATCTATAAGAAATTGGTAATTATATTTATCGGTATCAGAATTTCTAGTGATATGTGCGCGTACACCTTCCCACTTTATGGACTTTAAATTCAACTTATTTTGGAATAATAAGGGCCTAAGCGGAACACTTGCCTCCAGTGTTTTGGAATACAATAGGGTATCCCCTTTTTTATCCTCCAGATATAATCCCTTCAAAAAAGCGTTCCCCGAAAAGGTTATAAAAAGTTGGTCTATTTCAACTTTGGTATTGGTCTTATCGGATATGTAATTTGTTGCTTTGTTTACTATAAAATTCTGGCCCCATGGACTCCTAATAATCAACACCAAGACAATAAAAAGCAAGGCAAGTACCAAAACAACCTTGGCGGCCCCCTTAAAAAATCGATATTTTGACTTGGTTGTTTTCATAAATCGTAGACCAAAGATCATCATTAACGGAATAGAAAATGCGCTTTTACGATACTTATACTAACTTATTAAATAAAATATACGGGCAAAAGGTATTTGTAAAAATATATTGGCTAAAAATTGGCAGGTTTGCTAAGTGTGGTAAAGGGTATTGGGGCAAGAATGTAATTTTTAGAGCTTATGTTTTTTAGTAAAAGGATCTATTCTTCTAATTAAAATGTATCTATAGGAATTATAAAATATATTTGCTGGCACGAAGTGGTAGCGATGGGAGCCAAAAATAATAGAAGAAAGAACAATATAAATAAAGGAAGTGTAATTATATGGCATCAGGATTTTTTGCTTTACTGGACGATATTGCCAGTTTAATGGATGACGTAGGGGCTATGAGTAAAATAGCCGGGAAGAAAACGGCTGGTATTTTGGGGGATGACTTGGCCGTAAACGCCGAAAAGGCTTCAGGTTTTGTTTCTTCCAGGGAAATCCCTGTTTTATGGGCCATTACAAAGGGATCATTGCTGAACAAATTGATTATTCTTCCCATCGCTTTTCTGCTTAGTGCTTTTTTTCCATTGGCAGTCACTGTGATTTTGGTATTGGGCGGACTTTATCTGGCGTATGAAGGGGCAGAGAAGATTTATGAATTTTTTGTACCTCACGAACATCCAAAAGAAGAGAAAGTAAAAACCTATTTAACCAAAAAAGAAATCCTGCTTTTGGAAAAGGAAAAAATTAAGTCGGCCATTATAACCGATTTTATTCTCTCCGTAGAAATAGTAATCATAGCCTTAGGAACGGTAGTTCAGGAGCCTATTTGGACCCAGGTAATGGTAGTTTCCATTATAGCCCTGGTGGCAACGGCCGGTGTTTACGGTATAGTGGCGCTTATCGTTAGGATGGACGACTTTGGATTAAAGCTTATTGAGCTTAATGGCAAGAAGAACAGTATATCCGATTCTATTGGCAGGTTTTTAGTAGGAGCACTGCCTGTAGTTATAAAAAGTTTATCGGTAATAGGAACCATCGCCTTGGTTCTGGTGGCCGGAGGGATTTTTGTGCACAATCTAGAATTTCTTCATCATTGGCTAGAGGCATTGCCGGCAATAGTGGGGGAATTTTTAGCCGGACTTGTTATCGGTTTCCTTTGTTTATTGGTGGTAATGGTATTTAAGAAGGTTTTAACCGTGTTACGGCCAAACCGCTAAACCAACCACAAATGAATACTTGTTCGTACACGTTTTAGAACTAGGAAGAAGCCTTTTGCCAATTACTAATATTTAATCCAAATTGGATTGCAGCGCTAAATTATTTCTTAGCTCCATGTCCGATACCCATTGGAAATTTATCGGATACCATTGGTCTTTGAGGGTTTTTCCATTTGAGGATTCGATCATATTTCTTTTTAGGAAAACTTGATTGTCCTCTGAAAATACATGTTGGGTCTCAATAACATCATGGCAGATGCAGCAAATGCTTTTAGTTGTATTTTTCATATTATATATTCTTTTTATACCTATTCCTTCCCATATTAAAAATGCCCACTTTGACTCCTATTCCCGCAGAAAAGCCGTTTATGTCTTTAATCGGGGCAAAGCTCTTGGCATCGTTGAATTTACTTGAAAATCGATACTTTACTCCAGCTTCCAGCTGTAAATACCTGGAAATATTGAACAATGCGTTGATCCCCGGTTCAACTATAAAAAAGGCCTGGGCATTATCTTCAAATTCGTCCTCGTCAAAATCATGGTCGCTATAATTGTCATCTATGTAACCCATGCCGCCAGCTCCTATCAACACCGGAAAAGAGAGGTTTACTCGGTGTTTACTAAATAAAATAGGTTCTAAATGCAGCCCTCCATAAGCGCCAATAAGATCTTCATCGTACATGGACAGACCCCTATAAATATTTTGGTCCGAATAGAAGAAGGTACCCACAAAACCTATTTCAAATTGTTGGTTGGCTACATAGGCCACTTTCAAACCTGTAAAGAAGGTGTCCTTGTCCTCAATTTCTCCATAGTGTGTAGTAAGACCTAAGTAGACCCCATGTACTACATTCTTTCGATCGTTAAACTCTACATAATCGCCAGAAGTGTCCTGGGCAAAAGTTGTAATAGTGAATCCCATTAACAGGGGAAGTAAAATTGCTGTGTTTAATTTCATGCTCTTCGATTTTTGATTGATGATGTTATAGTAGACAACAAACTCTGTAAAATGTTGCATTTTTTTTATACTTTTTTTTAAGTTTATTAAAGATCCTTTAAAAGAATGACCCCTTTTTCACCCGTAATGGAAATGGAGCCCTGTTTGGAATTGCCGTAGGTAGCCTTTATATCACGTATTCTTTTTCCTTTATCGATCATTTGCGTTTCCACATTTTCGAAGGTTTTAGGAAGGCGCAATAATCCTTCCTCCAAGGTTGCATTAAACCTAAAGGAGAAGTCCTGAACATTGAGGACAATTTCCGAGGATTGTTGATGAATATTAATTTTGGCATCGGTACTATGAATGGTCAATACTTTAAATTCTGCAATTTTCATTACCAGATTAATTTCATCGTCCACATTCGCCAATGTTACATTGGAGAATTCCAATTCCCCATGTACGGATTCAACTTCATCTATAGTAATTTCATCTTTACTGGAATATATTTCCAAGGAGGATATTTCTTCCAAATCTATTGTAGAACCACTGCTGGTCAATCTTAAGTCCTTGGATTTACCAAGGGATAAACTGCCATTTTTTAAATTTATACTGCCAAAGTTTATGTTTTTGGCCTTTAACTTGCCGTATTTTAAAGCGATGTCGGCGTTTTTAAGGTTTTTGTTGATCCAAATATCGCCATGCTGGACGTCCATTTTTAATTTACCGGTCCAATCCTCTAGAATGACGTCGCCAAACTTATTAGTGATATCCACAACCGCATTGGCTGGCAAATAAATGGAATAGTTGATCTGTACATTGCTTCGGTCGAAGTCGAACGGATTTGCCTTGTTGAAATACTCCGCTAAAAAGCCTTTGTTCTTTTCCGAAATTTCCGAAGTAATAGCTACAAAATCGGACATTGTCTTAATTCTGGGCTCTATGCGATCCAATAGATTTTGTGCATTTTCCCTTTTTTTATGGGAGGTAACGATATCTACAGTAATCGCAATATTGTTCTTGGACCACCCGTGGATAGCTATGTTGCCATATTTGTTGTCCACTTGGAGTTCTCCCGCATTGGTCATTTCAAAAGTCTCCGATATAGTCTTCGATACTTTTTCCTGGCCCATCATTAAATTGGCCATAAGAACCAAGGCTATACATAATAGCGAGTTTTTACAAGGTGTATCCATAATCGTCATTTATCATTTTTGAATCGTTTATTTGCTTCAATAAGTTCTCTATGAGTTCAATCCTTTTTTTATAGTTGCCAATAATAGCTTCCAGTATCCGTTCGTTGCCCAGATTTTTTTTCATTTCCAATTTTAAAACTCCGTATTCTTCATCCAATTCGTCCATGAACGATAGAAATTCATCTTTGTCTTCCTGTGATAGGTCGGGATGATCTTTCACTAATTGTACCTGATATTGTACCAAGTTGCTATAATGCATATCAATGTCCATAAGTTCTTGGGAGACCACGCTATTCTGCCCGCCGGACTGGTATCCGCCATAGACCGTTATGCCTATTAGCCAAGTCAATAGCAAGACCAACACAACACTGGCTGCCACACGAAATAAGGGAGACTTCCACATCGGAACTACCTTTGGTTTCGTATTGGACAGTTCCGATTCTATTTTGGCCCACATTTTGGATCTGTCCGCCGTGTGTTCATCGAACGATGCCTTGTTGTCCCTTATATGTTTTTCAAAATAATCCATTACATTTCTTTTACAATTTCAAGTAACTTTTTCTTTGCCCTGTGGTACTGGGATTTAGAGGTGGATTTTGTTATGTCCAATACTTCCCCAATTTCTTCATGATCGTATCCTTCTATCAAGTATAGATGTATGATCTGTTGGTAACCCGGTGGAAGCTTTTTAATGCCTCTTTTCACCTTTTCAATATCTATCTCCTCTTCAATTTCAATATGTTCTTCAGTGAGATGGTATTCATGGTCCATCATTGGCACTAAAGGAATCCGCTTCAATTTTAAATGGTTAATACTTCTATTGATGACAATTCTTTTTAGCCAGGAACCAAATGTGCTTTCGTATCTAAAATTCCCCAAATTCTTAAAAGCTTCAACAAAACTGTCCTGTACGGTATCTTCAGCATCTTCTTTACTGCACAACATCCTCATACTAACATTGTACATAGCATCTACATAATGTTCATACAATTGAAACTGTGAGTTTCGGTCGCCCAACTTGCTCTTTTCAACAAGTTCCTGGTGTGTAAAACGGATATTGGTTTTCAACTAAAAAAATGGTTTTAACGGTCCAAATAGGGGGAATATCAAAGTAATAGACAAACATTAGTTGAAAAAGTTGCATCTAAAGGGAAAAATATTTTTGTACTCTTTTATTTCACCCATACTCCTTTACCCCAAAAGCCACTAAATAGGGCAAGTTTTAGCGGAATAAACTTGGCAGCTGAAAATTGAAATAATTTTTTTTAGGGAAGATATGCAACCTTTATTTTTTTTGGATGTCAATAGACCATATCATAAACATGAATATCAAAATTGAAATCAAGAAATCAAAATAGAAAATTAGGATCCTTTGTTGAGGGGTGCAGTTTGTTGTTTTTTAGGTGGTTGGCAGTAGAAAGTGTTATTGCCATAATTACAAGTAGGCCTAGGAAAAGATATAGCGCATCTATATTCTGGAAACAGATATTCCCATAGAGGCTGTTGGTCCACATTACTAAATTCCAACATAGCCTGTAGCCGAATTGCAAATCCCAAATGAAACACTATTCTCAAAATAAGGTTCGGATTTTCATTACGGAACGTTTGAAAGGAAATGAATGTACAATTTTGCCGAGGAATTATGGAAGGAATCTTGACAGTACCCAATGGAACCATCGGTTTATTGGGTTGGCCTTACCAGGGAAAAGATGATGTAGGCATATGCCTGTAAGGTAATATGGATTAAGTAAGAAAAAAAATAAATTTTAACCACTGTAAGTATAAAGCAAATTAGATGTAGCAAAAATTATCAAGTAATCAGGAGAGGTACCCAATAAACTTAGGAGGTTTATTCATCAATCAAAACTACATGGTAACGGCATAGGGCTGTCATAGGTACTTATTAAAAAAGAACAAACGAACAATCATTAAAGAAATATTCAATAATCAAAGAATGAAAAATATTTTTCTAACATTTTTATTATTCACTACAGTAATATCTGCTCAGGAAAGGTATACCGTAAGTGGTACCATTGCGGATGGGAGTAATGGGGAGACCCTTTTTGGGGCTTCTGTCTTTTTGGAGGGGACAACGATAGGTGTTACCACCAACGAATATGGTTTTTACTCCCTTACCGCTCCAAAAGGGAATTACAAAATTATTATTTCCTATATCGGATTTACTGAATTAAAAAAGGAGATAGCCCTAGATCGGGATCAAAAAATAGATTTTGAAATCATGGAGTTTTCTACCCAACTGGACGAAATTGTGGTGACTGCCGAGGAACCGGAACGTGCTATCCTTAGAAAGCCGGAGATGAGCGTTTCCAAACTAAACATTAAAACAGTAAAACAGATGCCAGTGGTATTAGGGGAGTTGGATATTATAAAATCCCTACAAATGCTTCCAGGAGTTACCAATAATGGCGAGGGCTCCAGTGGGTTTCATGTTAGAGGTGGTGCGGCAGATCAAAATTTGGTACTCTTGGACGAGGCCATTATTTACAATACATCCCATTTACTAGGATTCTTTTCGGTCTTTAATGCAGATGCCATCAAGGATATTAAATTGTACAAGGGAGGTATTCCTGCGCGATTTGGAGGAAGAACCTCTTCAGTTTTGGATGTACGCCAAAAGGATGGGAATAGTAAAAATTTTGCCATGACCGGGGGAATCGGTATTATTTCTAGCCGATTGGCCTTGGAAGGTCCTATGTTCAATGAAAAAGGTTCTTTCTTAATTGCAGGAAGAGGATCATATGCCCATTTGCTGTTGAAGGCTGCAGGGAAGGACAACAGTGCAAATTTTTATGATTTGAATCTTAAGACCAATTACAACCTTAACGTGAGTAACCAGCTCTTTCTTTCCGGATATTTTGGTAGGGATGCCTTTGAATTAGGGGAAAGTTTTAATAGCAGTTACGGAAACTTGTCGGGAAATTTGCGATGGAACCATATTTTTAATGATAGATTGTTTTCCAACCTATCATTGATATATAGCAAGTACGACTATGATCTGGGTATTGTAATTGAAGAGTTCGATTGGATTTCCTCCATAAACAACTACAATTTAAAATATGATTTAAAGTATTATACCAGTGAAAAATTTAAACTGGATTTTGGGGCAAGTGGCATTTATTACGATTTTGATCCGGGGCAAATTCGGCCTACTTCAGAATCATCGGAAATCAATCCTTTGTCCCTGGACCGTAAAAAAGCGTTTGAAAGTGCACTGTACATTAATGCGGAACATAAGCTAACCGATAAGTTAACGGTTCAGTACGGCCTTCGTTATAGTGCCTTTAGTCGTATGGGAGGGCAGGCAATGACAGAATATGCGGATGATAAACCAGTGGTGTATAACCAACTATTGGGTATTTATGAAAGAGGTACTGCAGTAGGGGAGACCTATTATGGGAAAAGTGAAACTATTAAAACTTTTGGCAATTTTGAACCAAGGCTTTCCCTTGCATTTCAGTTAAACGATTTCTCATCTGTCAAGGCAGGCTATTCACGTGCAGCACAGTATATACATTTATTGTCCAATACCACCTCGGTTACCCCTCTGGATGTTTGGACCCCAAGTGGCAAATTTGTAAAACCACAATTGTCGGATCAATATGCCTTGGGCTATTTTAGAAATTTCAACGATAAGATGTATTCCATGGAGGTGGAAGCTTATTACAAGACCACGGATAACAGAATAGATTATATAGACGGATCCGACTTAATAGGGACCAATAATATAGAGACAGAAATATTGAATGGGGAATCAAGGGCTTATGGGCTTGAATTTTTGGCCAGGAAAAATGAAGGTAAATTTACCGGGTGGTTTGCCTATACCTTGGCAAAATCGGAACAGCGAACTCCAGGGGGCAATGCAGGAGGTTTGGGAATTAGCGATGGCAAGTGGTACAACACAGCTTATGACAGGACCCATGATTTTTCTTTGACGGGGGCCTATGAATTAAATGAGAAATGGTCGTTTGGAACCAATCTGGTTTTTCAAACAGGAAGACCGGTTACTTATCCCAACGGTCAGTATACCTATGAAGATCAGTCCATTGCCATTTACTCGGATCGAAATTCCGATCGCTTGCCGGCCTATCACAGATTGGATATTTCCGCTACTTATAGACCCAATACAAAACCCAATAATAGATGGAAAGGGGAGTGGGTCCTAGGTTTATATAATGTGTATAATCACAAAAATGCAGCTTCCATTTCCTTTGGACAGAATGTGGATACGGGAGCCAATGAAGCCACCAGAACGGCAATTTTCGGCATTGTGCCATCTATAACTTACAACTTTAAATTTTAATAGAAAATGAAGACATATATAAAGCTTGCAATTATTTCCATCTTTATCACCTTTACTGCCTGTACCGATGTGATAGATGTTGACGTGCAGACGGCAGAGGCCAGATTAACTATCGAAGCCTCCTTGGATTGGGAAAAAGGAACCTCGGGGAATGAACAAACTATTAAGCTTAGTACTTCTAGGCCTTATTTTGGGAGCCACACCAATTCCAGTGTAACCGGGGCCTCTGTAATAGTCACCAATAATGCCGATGGGGCAACATATGTATTTGAGGACCAAAACAATGGGGAATATACCACTACATCATTTGTCCCAGTTTTAAACGGGACTTATACCTTAGAAGTAGTTTATAATAATGAGACCTATACAGCTACGGAGAGATTAATGCCGGTTGTTGATATTTCGGACCTTACCCAATCCCGGATAAAAGGTTTTAATGATGAACATCTTGAAGTTAACGTTATATTTACTGATCCCGAGGAGGAAGAAAATTTCTACCTATTTAAGTTTAAGGAACGTGGCGATCTTTTGCCTCATCTGGAGGATGCGGATGACGAATTTATTAACGGGAACGAAATTAACTGGTATTTTGAGAAGGAGGAAGATGAAGGCACGGATAAAATAGAGGCATTTGTTCCTGGTGATATTGTCGATATAGAGTTCTACGGTATCTCCGAACAGTATTCCAATTTCATAGGAATACTTATAGAACAATCGGGGGGTACAGGTCTTTTTAGTTCTACTCCCGTCCCGCTTAGGGGAAATTGTATCAATGTCAGCAATCCGGAAAATTATGCATACGGATACTTTAGACTGACGGAGATGGTGAAAAAAAGTTACACCTTCCAATAACAACGGCCAATTTAAGAACAAGATGATAAAAGCAATAATTTTCGATCTTGATGGAACCCTGGTACATACCGAAATATTAAAGGCGGAATCCTATGCCCAGGCCATTCAGATTTTGACCAAGGGGTCGGTGCTACAAAAAATGGTGATGGACAGTTTCGGGAAGTACGTTGGGCTATCCAGGGCCGGAGTTGTGGATGGACTTTTTGAGGAATACAAAAAGCCCTTATCGGAACATTTGGACGGCCTTGATCCTGACACTGTAAAAGAACGGATTATTAAGAGCAGACTTGCCATATACCATCAAATGCTGAACGACAAAACTACTTTATCCGGTCATTTTTGTAAGTATAACCTAGAGTTGCTGCGTAGGGTTCACAAGGATAGTTTTCGAACGGTCGTTGCCACTATGTCCCATAGCTTTGAGGCGGACAAGGTAATCGAGGCCATGGGAATTCGGGGAAAATTGGATTTTATCCTAACAAGCGATGATATTGTACAGGGAAAGCCACATCCGGAGATATACCTTAAAGTTAAAAATATGCTCAAAATGGAACCTGCAGAATGTTTGGTTATTGAAGATTCGTTAAATGGGATTAAGGCCGGAATTGCGGCAGGGATGAACGTCTTTGCCGTAACCAACAACCTTACCAGACGTGAGGTGCATGCCGCAAATATACTAGCTCCTTCTTTTATAATAGACGACCCCAAGGAACTTATCAATAGGGTTTGCCATTTTATAGTGGAAAATCGTTAGCGCAGGGATACGGGTTTGGAAAGGTGTTAAGGCCTGTGGTCAGTGTTGGGTCTTTTGTAAGATCTCCTTGGTAGACTGCCGTTTAATGAGGCCAGTTTCCAAGACGACGTCTTTGTACACAATGGGTTTTTTATTTTTTACTTGTTGCATTTCCTTGTAAAGGCGTTCAAAAGCGGTTTTTCCCATTAGATAACCTGGCTGGTCAATGGTGGTCAGGCTAGGGGAGATGACCGAGGACATAAACCAATTGCTAAATCCTACTACGGAAATATCTTCTGGAATTTTTACACCTTGTTCGTTGAACTCCGTAATGGCGCCAATAGCAACTAAATCCGTATTTATAAAAATACCATCCACATCCTTGTGATCTTTTAGCAATTGGCGCGCATTCATTTTTCCCTCTTCAAAACTATTATCTCCACATTCGCATATATAGACCAGAGAAGGATCGTACGGCATATTATTATCCAATAGGGCCTTTTTGTAACCAAGAAACCGGTCAATGGAATTTTGAGGTAAAAGGGCGCCTCTGAAATGGGCAATTCGCTTACAGCCAGTATCAATTAAATGTTGTGTTGCCACATAGGCTGCTTTTCTGTCATCGATGATAACCTTGGAGCATTTTACCAATTTGGCAATCTTATCGAACATTACCAAGGGTTTATCCTGGGCCAGAACATCGGTAAGGTGATTGTAATCTGCAGTACCATTGGCCAAGGATATTAAAATACCATCAACGCGTTGCCTCAATAAGAGTTGAATCTGTTTTTTTTCCAATTCATAGGATTCATTGGACTGAAGAATTATGACCAGATATCCTTTTTTTTCTGCCTGGGCAACAATGCCCTTGATAACGCTGGAAAAAAAATGGTGTACAATTTCTGGAATTATCAGGCCAATGGTCTTGGATTCCTTGGTCCTTAGGTTTACGGCAAAAGCATTGGGCTTATAGTTCAGGGTCTGGGCCAACTCCTTCACCAGGGCCTTGGTTTTTTTACTAATGTCCGGATAGTCCTTTAGGGCTTTTGAAACAGTAGTCACAGAAATATTAAGTTGATCTGCTATTTCTTTTAAGGTTACAGGTTTCATCTTGGGTGTGGATTTATATTAAATATACTAAAAAATAGAAAATCTAAATCGTTTTCGTTCATTTCGAAATCGTTTTCGTTAATCAATTTAATATTTAAAGCCAATTTTAGATATAACTTACACTAAGATTGTTCCAAAACTTACTAAATATTGATGCTCCAAAATCGTACAAAATCCCTTTGTTAAATAGTCAATAGAGAAACGATTTTTGGTTGGTGGGACAGATGGTGGAAAGATGTAAATAACTAGGTTGGAATACCATCATCTTGATGGACAGGAAGGCCTGGGACGAAATATAGATTTTTTAGGTTGGTTGATTGTTTTTTCGATTGAAGTGTAAATAGAGTTGATGTTTAGGTGACTAGGGTCAGCTCTTTTACTTTTCATTTCTTATTTTGTTTAAAACGATCCATGTCATTAAAGAACTGCTTCCCATTTTAACGGGGCGACTTTAAAAAAACTGGGAATATTATCAAATGAATTGCATAGCTTTAAGAAGTTCTTTTTATACAACATTATGTAGATAAGGCATTTTATTTAAGGTCCCATGTCTGCTCATTGAATTGGAAGGATAAGCAGCATAAAAGTTCCAATAGGCTTTTGACATATTAACAAAAAACATTCTAACCTCCATCAATATACCTATGTTAAACAAACCTAAGTTAAGTTTCTGGCAAATCTGGAATATGAATTTCGGATTTCTGGGTATTCAATTCGGATTCGGTCTGCAACAGGCCAACATGAGTCCTATTTACAGATATTTGGGGGCAGATGAGGCCCAAATACCATGGTTGTGGCTTGCAGGGCCGTTAACCGGGTTGTTGGTACAACCTATTATTGGCGCCATGAGCGATAAAACATGGACAAAATTGGGACGTCGACGCCCGTATTTCTTAGTGGGTGCTGTTATAGCGAGTATTGCCCTGATTTTTATGCCCTATTCCTCCACGCTTTGGATGGCGGCAGGACTGTTATGGATTCTGGATGCCTCCATGAACATTGCCATGGAGCCTTTTAGGGCTTTTATAGCAGATAAATTACCGGCAGAACAAAGAACTTTAGGGTTTTCGGTTCAAAGTTTCTTTGTTGGTTTGGGCCAGTTTTCTGCTAACATTATGCCCTGGTTACTTGGTTTTTTGGGGATCATTACCCTTGGGGCCTATGGCGAAATCGCAGAGTTGGAGAACGCCAATGGAATACCCAATTTTATAAAATATTCCTTTGTCTTGGGGGCCATGGTTATGCTGGGTACGGTGTTGTGGACCATTTTTACTACGGACGAATATCCTCCGGAGAATATGGAGGAATTTAAAAAGGATAAGGGCAGTGTTGCCAAGGTTTTTATTGAAGTGAAGGAGGCCATTGTTACCATGCCCAAAATAATGAAGCAGCTGTGGTGGGTTATGTTCTTTGTATGGTATGGCCTGCCCCTAATGTGGCAATATCTGTCCTTGGCCATTTCACGGCATGTGTTCGGTGCCGCCTCTCCGGAACATCCCGATTTTGAAAAGGGAGCCTTTTATGGAGGTGTAAGCCTTGCCATATTCAGCGTAGCTTGTTTCACCATTTCTTTCGCCATTCCATGGGTAGGGAAAAAATTGGGACATAGGCTGACTCACGCTGTTTTCTTGGTAATAGGGGCAATTGGTTTTATTGCCATGCAAATTGCCACCACTACCACCATGTTTTATATATGCATGTTTTTGGTTGGGGTTGCCTGGGCATCCATTATGGCAGTGCCTTATGTTATTCTATCGTATTCGGTACCCAAGGAACGCATGGGGGTCTATATGGGCATTTTTAACATGTTTATCGTAGTTCCCCAATTTATAAGTATGGCTACCGTACCGTTTTTTTATGATTCATTGTTTTTGGGCGATCCAAGAAATGCATTGGCTTTTGTGGGGATATGTTTTATACTGGGAGCAATTTCGTGCTTTTTTATATCCAAGGATTATGCCTCTGTACAAAGCAATTAGTCATAAAAACAAGAGGGTATATGCATTTGATTTCTGGTCACTGTAGTGCTGAAAATTTAGAGCAGATAGCCTAAATCTGAAAATAAATTACTTAAAAAATAATATGAGAAACATAGATGTTCTATGTGTTGGGGAAGTACTTGTTGATTTTATAGGTCATCAGGCAGGGGTCGATATCAACAATACCAGGGATTACCACAGATATCTCGGGGGGTCGCCCACCAATGTGGCTATGAATTTGGCCAGATTGGGGCTTAAGTCGGTCCTAGTGTCCACCGTGGGTAATGATGCCTTTGGGGAATACATTTTTAAGAGATTGGGGGAGGTTGGTGTGGACACCAATTATATAAGTACCATTATGGACGAACCAACCAGTGTCATTTTTGTATCCAGGAGCGAAACAACCCCGGATTTTATTCCTTTTCGTAAAGCCGATTATCGCATTACGGAAAATCAGATCAGCGATGATATCCTTGCCGCTACCACTATATTCCATACCACCTGTTTTGCACTGAGTAAAGATCCGGCGAGGACCACCATATTAAAAAAGGCAAAAGAAGCCTTTGACCATGGCTGTAAATTGAGCATAGATGTTAATTATGCCAAAAAACTATGGGATAGCCAGGCCGTGGCGCTAGAGGTTATCAAGGCGTACTGTGCGTTTAATCCTTTGGTCAAGATTAGTGAGGATGATATGGAAAGGCTGTTTGAACAGGAATTGTCACACGATGAAATTTTTAACTTTTTTCATTCCCATGGGGTCGACATTGTTTGTTTGACCCTGGGAAGTAAGGGGGTCAAATTATCACAAAAAGGAAAAGGCATAATACAATTGCCGGCCATAAAGGTAGATAATGTAATGGACGCCACGGGTGCCGGGGACGCTTTCTGGTCCGGATTTTTGTTTGCCTATATTAAAGAAAAGCCCATAGAAAAATGTTTGGAAGTAGCCTTGCAATTGGCGGCCTTAAAACTGCAAAATGTAGGGAGGCTCCCGGACAATATCAATATTCTTTCCGATCTATTGTAAAGCGGATAGCTGATAACCAAAATAAAACCAATTATTTAAGAGTCCAAAGAAATGTTAGAGCACAAATACGGAGGTCATAATTCAAATAATTCCAACATTGTAAACGGGGTAATGCTAAATGCCTATCCCGATAGTATTGGCCACAATTTGAACGACATCGTCAGTATGTTGGAAATGCCGGAGTTTAAAGATGTTTTTTCCCTGTTCTACATCTTGCCCACCTTTTTTAATAGTGATCTGGATAGGGGATTTTCCATCTTAGATTACGATCTCAATAAAGATTTGGTCTCTAGGGAAGATCTTAAGGCCTTGGATAAATTAAATATAGGTTTAAAGTTTGATATTGTTTTGAACCATTTATCGGTGGCGTCGCCACAATTCCAAGACTTGTTGAAGCAGGGAGAAGACTCAAAATTTAAGGACTTTTTTATCAACTGGAACGAGTTCTGGGAAGGCAAGGGGGAAATGGGTGAGGATGGAGTGATAATTCCCAAGGAGGAGTTCCTATCCAAGCTTTTTATGAGGAAATCCGGATTGCCCATTCTAAAGGTGCCTTTCCCGGACGGAACCGAAAAGCCTTATTGGAATACCTTTTATCAGCATGTTGATTATGGGGTAATTACTCCAGACCATTTGGTAAGTTTAAAAGGGTTATCAAGAGGTCAGGGTTCATCAATCTGTGACAAGGTAAATAGGGCTATCGAAAAAGGTGAAGATTTTAGCAACCTGGATTTTGGCGACTGCAACCAATTCAAAAGTGAAATCCTGCAAATCGTAAATCGAAATCGGTCCTATTTGGGGCAAATGGATGTCAACGCCAAATCTCCCTTGGTTTGGGATTTTTATGAGGAAACCTTGGAAAAAGTAAAGGGTTTTGGCTGTAAAATTTTAAGGTTGGATGCCTTCGCCTATCTGCATAAGGAGGTGGGTCAATCCAACTTTTTCAATAAGCCGGGTACTTGGGAGTATCTGGAACGCATAAAGCAAATAGCGCAAAAGAACGATTTAATGTTGCTGCCGGAGATTCATGCAGAATACGGACTTCATCTACATGATGAGGTGGCCGCAGAAGGCTATTATATCTACGATTTTTTCCTGCCGGGACTCACCATTCATACCCTGGAGAATGGTACCAACAAGGCACTGTTGGTTTGGGCCAAAGAAATAATAGGGAAAGGCTACAAAACCGTAAACATGTTGGGCTGCCATGACGGAATACCAGTATTGGATCTAAAGGGAAAGAAGGTCAACGGAGTTTATAATAAAGGCTTGCTGTTGGATGAAGAGATAGAGGCCATCATGAACAAAATTATGGGTAGGGGAGGAAGGGTTAAAAATCTCTATGACCCTTCAGGAAAAAAAATCTCTTATTACCAGGTAAACGCCACCTTTTTCAGTGCCTTGGGCGAAGATGAAAAAAAACTGTTATTGGCAAGGGCCATTCAAATGTTTATGCCGGGAATCCCCCAGGTATGGTATTTGGATATTTTTGCAGGAAAAAATGATTATGAGGCCGCTGATAAAGGGGGTAGTGGGGGCCATAAGGAAATTAATAGAACTACTTTATCCCTACAGGATGTGGAACAAGGTCTTAAACGGGATATAGTTATTGATCAACTAGCCATTATCCGTTTACGTAACAGCTCACAGGCCTTCTTGGGCAAGGTGGAGATTAAGGATGCCCCTGATGGCAAATTGGATATTGTTTGGAAGAACCAGGAAGAAAGTGCCCAATTAAAAGCCGACCTTAAAACCCTTACCTTTACCATAAACTATACTCAAAATGGCATTGCCAAATGCATGGCGTATTAAAAGTGGCAATACTTAAAATTTTATATCCTTGAAAGCACCCAAAATCCCCCAAAATGAAAAGGAAAGAATAAAAGAATTGGATTCCTATTCTATCTTGGATACATTGCCCGAATCCGATTATGATAACCTAACTACAATTGCTGCGGAAATATGCGGAACCCCAATTTCCTTAATTAGTCTCATAGACGATAAGCGGCAATGGTTTAAGTCCCATCACGGTTTGGATGCAAGCGAAACACCTAAAGAGTACGCCTTTTGCGGCCATGCTATTAATGAACCCAACGATGTATTTATTGTCCAGGATGCTAGAAAGGACGAACGTTTTCATGATAACCCCTTGGTTACCGGTGACCCCCATGTTATTTTTTATGCCGGTGTTCCTTTGGTCAGTAAAGCAGGCCTAGCGTTGGGAACATTGTGCGTCATAGACCATAAACCCAATTTGTTAAGTCAAAGTCAGATACGGTCCTTAGCTGCACTTTCCAAGCAGGTAATGAATTTACTGGAGCTTAGAAAGAGTAATTTCTTGTTGGAGCAAGTGGTAACAGAACTGGAAGAAAGAAATGAGGCCCTGGATAAATTTGCTTCAGTTGCCGCCCACGACCTTAAAACGCCCTTGATCAATATCTCCAGTTTGGCACAACTTTTCCGGGAACAATATAAGGGCATTTTGGATGCCGATGGTTTGGAAATGTTGGAAATGATTATTAGTTCTTCCGACAATCTTATCCAGCTCATTGATGGTTTACTCCATTATAGCAAGGCCGAGAGTATATTGCGGGAAGAAAAATCGAATATTGCCTTGAACAGTTTGATCAAGGATTTGGTGGGACTTTTTAGTTATGACCACAATTTGAACCTGGTTCTAAAATCGGACTTGACCCATATAATGGTCAATAAAACCGCAATCCATCAGATTCTGATCAATTTGCTGACCAATGCCATTAAATACAATGACAAGGAGGTAGTTGAAATTGAATTTGGGGTATCGGAGAGTGATACCCATTACCATTTTTACCTTAGTGACAATGGACCCGGAATTGCTGCTGAGAATCAAGAAAAGATATTTAAGATATTCGAAAGATTATTGGCCACCGATAAATTTGGAAGACCGGGAAATGGAATAGGATTGGCTACGGTGAAGAAAATAGTGGAAAAATTAAGGGGGGACATCAAGGTGGAATCGGAACTTGAAAGGGGTGCGAAGTTTATTTTTACCTTGGAAAAGTAAAAAAACAAAGCCAATAAATCCACTAGATCTTTTAGAGATTGTAATGGATTTTTGTGGACGCATGATATTCGGTCAATACTGTACCGATGATCTAAAGAAATAGGTAGCATCATTTGGTATGGAAGCAGTAGAGGTGTGCTCATGTTTTTTATATCTGGACCTGTCCTCTTCTGGGGCATTTGGAAATTCGTAGGTACCTATTACTTCGGTTTTTACTATATTCCAGCCAGGACTAAAATTAAGGTCATAAACAACATTGGTTTCCACCATTATTGGAGTTCCGGTATTGCTTAAATCCCCGCTCCAATTTTCATTGGCCTTTATGGCACAGGCTTCATCTACATATACCCAAGACAGGATATATCCCTCATCCCCAAAATATAGATCGCCCGGGGTTAATAGGTTTAGGGTTACTTTTGCAGAATTACCAATCGTTAAGATCCCGATCTGTTGCCCGTCTTGGTACACCAATAAATAAGAGTTTAGCTTAAAGCCAGCTTTTTCATTACTGTATTGATAGGAATCCGGATTATGGATATCAAAAAAATTATTGCTGTTTTTAAAGTTGTTCAAGGGTTGTAACACAGGAATTTTGTCTGTAGGATTCAATTCAATACTCCCATCTACCTTAATAGCCCCAACTTGCACATAATTTATTTTATCATTTCTGGAGTCATAGGCATAGTTGAAGACAAGTTCGGCTTCCCCCTTGTTCCAATTTTTCAATTTCTTGTCCTTATCACTGGCCCAGGTGTTTTTCCAATATTTATCTTCACTTTTTGCGGCCTTGGGTATAGTGCTTGTTTTTTGTTTGCTTTTTTCATCCGATTCCAGTTTTTTTTGTTGTTGATCTGCCTTTTGCAGTACTTCCTCAAGGTTAAGGCTCTCCATAATGCTATCCCGCATTTTCAATGCCTTATCTATCAGGTCTTGTTGCTCAGGTGTTTGGGCGAATGACTGGAACCCTATAAATAAAAGGAATATTGGCAAAATATGATATAGTGTTTTCATAGGTTCCCTTTCTTAAAAATATTTTCCGATCAACTTGGTATTGGGCATGGCCGATTGTGATGATGTTACCGTTATTTTACTTGGTTTTTTAATTTTGTCGAATACATTTTCTTCGTACATGCTGGGTATCTTCTGTTCGGCAACACTTTCAATTTTGTATTCAATAAAATTAAATCCGGCCTTTAACTTCAGATCATAGGCATATTGCGTTTCAACCGGATTGTTTTCTGTGTAAGTAACCGTGGAAGTACATGCTCCTTGATAATCAAAATCGGATTCCACATATAGCAATTCAAAATAGGACCCCAGCACAGCATCTATATCACCATAGGATTCCAACCATGGAACCAAATTTTCATCGGTAACCATAAACAACAATCCGGAATACGGATTTTCTTTTGTGCTTAAGGAAATATAACCTCCACCAGCTGCTTTAATATTTTTATCCTCTGCGAGTATATCATAACTATTATCACATTTGGAAAACAAGGTAAAGGCCGTGTCCGACATAAAATTCGCTTTTACATCATCAGTAATAAAATTTAGATCTGTTGGGAAATTTAAAGCTATTTCTCCAGAATCTGAGATAGTTCCTATGGTAAGCGGGTTGTCCATGCCGAAGGAAAACAACACCAGGTCCATAGCTTTCAATGGATAATTATCCACTATATGATTGGTTTGGGCCATGCCAGCTTGAAAGGCACAGGCTACTAAAAACAAAACTGATTTTTTCATAATAAATGTGTTTTACCGGTTAGAAAAATAATCTATGATCTCTATTATTATAGAAGGGTTGTAGAAGGACACGGCTCCCAATAAAAAAAGTAGGAACAGTAGTAGTAAGGCACCCATTACGCCATCTTTTCTTCCTGGCTCCAGGGTGGATATCCTAGGGTTTGACGGATTGTAAAAAACGGTAACCTGCTTCCCAAGAGTATATTTGGCAATTAATCCTGAAGCTTTCTTTTGTGAAAATTTCTTGAAGGAATTGGCAAAAAATGGCTCTTTTCCTGAATAGGTGGCGCCATTGAGTTCATAGGTATATAGAAAATCGATTATTTTGGATAGGGGGAAATCGAGTCCCTTCGTAACCACTCCATTAACTTTCGGCCATTGGAGTGATTGTTTTGCCCACCACCAACGGCGAAGGGCCAAAAATAAAAATGGCAGAAGTACCAATTGCAGAACAAGGCCTGCTATTTGAAACTGATTAAGGGATTCAAAGTATTCCATAACTTTAGGTATTATTCATTTTAATTTTTAAAACCACTCAAATTATCAATGCCCATGGCTTTCCAAAGTGCATCTGTGTCCATCCCCTTGCCTTCCAGGGTTACATAAAATCTATTGGCGTAAAGAAACCTAAGGTCGGATTGAAAATCTGCTTTTGTATCTGCATCCCGATCGGTACCAAAGGTTAAAATTCCGTTGCGCTCTACTTTGGAATATCTTATGGTATTGTTGCTTTCTGAAGTTATCTTGTTGAGGTGCAACATTTTCAAGGGTATTATGGCACCAACGGCCTTCTGCCCGGCGGCATCCAAAATTTCCATTCTAATAGTATCATCTCCAAAGCTGCCAGAAACAAGTTGGGTATCGGTAATTTCAGGTTCTATTTTGTTCTGCTCTGATGGATCTAAACTTAGGTTGCTCAATTTTTTTGGGAATGCCTCTATTAGTTGGGCATTGGTAAGAGGTGTTTTGGTGCCTAAATCTTCGCGTAGATTATCATATTTTTTATTGATATCGTCATTCTTTCCAATAACTTCATTTATTGCCCCATCCAAAATCTTGGATGCTGATGGGTCTGACGTTTTTGGGGTTTCTTTACATGAAACCAAAAGCAAGATAATTGGTATTAGTTTTAGTATATTTTTCATTTTTATATGATTACAAGATTTATTTTATTCGTTCTGCAATAATTAGTCGTGCCAAGGCAATGGTTTTTTGCAATTCAGGAATAGCATCAAATTACATCCAATTCAATATTTTTAACAACTATACATAACAACTACTGTTCTAGATTATAGAATTCTGCTAATTGGTTGTAGTTGTTTACATCTATACCGTTTTTTTCTAGGGAAGCAAGGATTTCGTTATTACTATTTTTAGAAGTAGCTGTATTATTTCCAGCAATGATTACCAATTTAATATCTAAATCATGTTGCTCAATGTAATTAGCGTTTATTATAATCTCATTCTGCGTTATGCTATAAACACTTATTCGATTATCATCCCCAAAGAAGGGCAATGAGTACCAAAAATTTGGATCAGTGAATAGATCTGGCTTATTGGATATACGAAAATACACTAGTACGGCTCCGTAGTCTAAAATTTCTTGGGTAATAGCATTAACATTAAATATATTATCACCAATAATAAGGGAAGTATTTTCTAGTAACACCGTAGTAACATTGGCATTACCGTCAATACCATTTTCGCCATTTTGCCCATCAGCTCCTGATGGTCCTACAGCCCCATCTTCTCCACTACATGAAATTAATAATATGATTACTAGTATTGGAAAGGCATAAATTAATGTATTCTTGAAGTTTTTCATGATTTTTATTTTGGTTCGATTTAATTAATTGAATTAATCTAATTTTTTAAGGTTTTCAAAGTCGATATAGGACCAAAGGTCAATAGCTTTATCTGGACCCTCCAAGCTTACCCTGAACCTGTTGTTGTAGATAAAAGAAATTTGGTTCCTACTGATTTTAGGCTGTAAAAAGGCAATGGTCTCGTAACCGTCACGTTCCAAATAAATGTATTCGGTTTCTACAGGTCCTTGTAGTCTAAGTTTATAGCTATTGAAAAAGTTTTTTACTATGGACTTGGACCCGGCACCATCTTCAATGGAAAAGTTGTACTGATTGTCTGCGGGGCCATAGCCCCCGGTAGCCATTTGCCCGCCCCCTGGGTAGGCATATTGATTTGCCATTTTGTGGCCATTTATCATTTTTGGCAAATAGGGTAGAAGTTGCTCGCTACTTAATGGTGTGGTGCTCTTTAAGGCTTTCCAAACATCTTTGTTGCTAGGTTCTTGTTCTTTTATATTCTCTTTAGCCTTGGCCATTTCTACTACAGAAGTAGCGGGTTGACCTAAATCGTCCTTGTTTTCTGCTTTTGGGCCATCTTGACAAGCGCCTAAAAATAGAGCGATCAATAAATAAATTACATTGGTTTTCATGGGCATAGTTGATTATTGTATTAATTTGAAATGTTCTTCCAATACTTTATTGGGTCTTTTGTCCCTGTATATGTATGTTGCCTTAATATATGCCGAGGGGTCGGCATTGTTTTGGCCATAGGGAATGGTATATGATATTTCGAAAGTTCTATTGGCTATACCGTCGTTGTTGTAAACGGTCATTTTAAATGTAGAACGGCCATTACCACTCTCAATGCTTTTAGGTACTTCGTTCCAATGTAACCAAGGCTTGGTGTTTTCTCCTATTTTGGCGAATAGGGTTGTGTTGTCAGTATTGATCTCGATTTTAGGAAAACTCCCGTTAGCGTCAAGGTTGGAAAAATTCATTTGCCCGTTCATGTTCCTTGAAAAAAGTAAGACCGCCAATAGTAGTATAAATTGCATTTGCATGATTTTGTATTTATTGGTTCTTAATAATACTTTTTGCTTTTTCATTTAGTCAGCAGACCTTTCGGCTCTGGGGTGAATACGGGTGTCAGCACTGCCTATTATATATTATTTTTTAAGGTGTCAATTATTGAAATGAAGGCATTGAGAATATTTGTGCATTGGGGATTGTTATCTCTTGTTCTTCATAATAATAGCGTATGCTGGAAGGTAGCTCCACCAACGATTCCAATCTTTTTTTGTCGTCAAATGTTATGGTAACCCGCCCGTCGGCAATGAACACAGTTTTTTCAGAACCAATACCGCCACTTATTTTTTTAGCCCTTGGTTCATTTTCCAATTTGGCAATGGTAATGTCACCAGCGAATGCCGCTATTTTATGCATTACGGATCCTTTGGTAGGTTCCAAGGCCAGAAAATCCATATTCATTGGTACAACATTGGCAATCATAGCGGCCATTTGGCCCATCTTGGTTTTTATCCAGCCCTGTCCTGGGACATTCATGTAAATAAATCCTTCCTCGTCCGAATAAATGGTAGCGTTTTCTGCAGGGTGGGTCATTTTAAGTGCGTAGTTATCTGCATCAAAAAACATATTGATGGTCCCGTCCGGCCCCTTCATGACAATTCGCATATCCGAACTACCCGTTGATACATTGATCATTTGATAGCCGTAATTTTCCTCGCTAAAATGAAAAAGGGCTTCCAGTTTTACCGAACTATTTTTTTTAAGGTCTTTCTTTAGATTTACGCCTTTAAAGGTGACCAAGGTTGTTTTTTCATTTTTGCCCCCCTTTACTTCTATATCATCGTTAGGGTCGGTATCGGGAACAAAGGGAATATGGTCCAATACTGCATTGCCATCTACTTTTAACGAGAACGTCATGCCTTTGTCTTCCATTTCTTGTACGGTGTATCCCAAAAATTCTAAAGTAAAACTGGCCTCTTCGGGTTCATCGTCTTCAAGGATACCCTCAAAAGGGTAGACAACACCTTCCTGCAATTCTTTCTTTGTTTTCTCATCCATAAAACTGATAGGTTCTATAATGTGCATGGCATTGCCTTGGGTAGTCATACGGAGATAGGTTGTTGTCTTTATGGTGTCTTGTTTACCTATAGGACCTTCTAAATAAAAGGAAGGTAAATTGTTTTTAAGTGAGTCTGGAGTGTTTTTAAAAGCAGTAGGTGCATTTTCTCCATACAATAACATTCTATCATAGAAAGCACCAAAAGCTCTTGAAGCGTCATCTGAATAAATAATATTTTGCCAATAAAATAGCTGACCGTTTTGTATTATGTTGTTAAATGTATTCTCAACATCTCCGTGTTGGCCTAATTCACAGGCACTAAAAATAAAAAGTTTGTTATTTATATCAGGGTAAGTAATCGAGAAAAATTCTGGTCTTAAATATATGTCTTCTTTACCTAATCCAATCCCTGTAACGTTTTTTGAGCTAAGCTGATTTTTAAGATTTTTTAATTCTGAGCTTTTAAATTTTATTCCTGTTGAAATAAATGTATAACATGTATTACTTTTTTCTGAATTCTCTACTACCTGACATGTTTTAGAACCATGAGAACTTAAAAACACCATGTCAAAATCATTAAAAGATAAGTAATCATCTATGGTTATGGTTTGGGAAGCTTCAGTTTCATTCGATTTGTAATTAACATTGCCTTTGTAATTTCTATGATTTTTAAGTTTTGAATATGGAACTTTTGCATCATCATCACTTTTAAAATACCATAGATAAGGAGCTAACACAAATGCCTTTTTGTTTTGCCTATTTTCCCCATGTTGTGCGCCCACAACATTGCTTGCGTTTTCCTCTATCTGCTTATTGTTGAGTATCGTCATTGAAGGAATGGCAGCACTGGCTGTGCCACCTTTGGTTAATGATGAAAATTCTTTAAGTCTAATCAACATAGTTGGCCCATTTTTAAGCCTAAAACTCAACAATTCGTCCCCTACACCAATTTCTTGCAGTTCTGGAATTTGCCTAAGTTCCTTTACCATTTCCGTTACCGGCTTTAGTTGTATGGTATCTAAAATAGCAAAGCCTTTTAGGAAAACAGAATCCGGCATTTTGGAGAAATCTTCCAAAACTTCATTAATTGCGCTGGCCTTATCTTTTTTGCTTTCATTGCATGAAAACAAAACCAGCAATAAAGAAAATAAGTAAAGGAGGCGCATAGTTTCTGGATTTTCAGTTATAATTAACCATATTTGGTAATAATGAGGATACTCTATGACCTTTTATGGACACTACTTTTTTGGTTAAGGGAATATTCATTTTTTTCTGTTCAGGTGTAAAATCGTAGATTAAAACGCCTGAGAAATCATAACCAGGTGTTGCGTTGACTATATAGGAATACGAAATTTTAATTTGCCCTGATTTACCCTCACTATCTTTAAAATGACCTTCAAATTCTTTACGATTACTATCTGTTACTTTACCTGTGATGTCTCCATTCGTAAATTTGTTGTTTACCTGAAAGCGGTATTTTCCTAGTACATTGGCAATATTTTTTTGATTAATCTTTAGTTTGCCCAATACATCTGTTTCCCATGTTCCGGTCCAAGGTTTAATTGGGGCAGGTTTATCTTTGTTTGCAAAATCTTTTAAGACCTGTTCTCTTTTGTCTAATTCATCTTTTGCCGCTTGTTCTTCAATTATATTTCCATACAAAGAACTAGGTCTTGTCCCGTTCCAATTATCAGGTTGCCAGTCATCTTTACCTTCAGGCTTATATTCGCCTTCAAATGATTTTTTCCCGGCATGCATAATGAATGTAAATAGCCCCATTTTTCCCATCCCCGTTCTGTCAAAACTATTTACAGTCCTTGTATAGGTGCCGGTTAAATTGCCATTCTCATATTTGCCGTCCAGTTTTCCATTCGGAAAAGTCCCCGTATAAATATCTCCCGACTTTGTAATAATCAACTCTCCTAAAGAGTTTCCTAAAAGTGTTGTGTTCCATTTTCCGGTCCAATCATTGCTTTGTGCTAGTGTAGAAAATGATAATAGGAATAGAATTCCCACTACTGTAAAGGACATTATTGATTTTTTCATGATATGCATTTATATATTCTTGAACCATTCTATAAATTTCACCCCTAAGAAGGGTACAGGACTTTCTTTGCCATTAAAGGCGTTGATTAATCCCATGATCCACATATAGAGGAGAACAAAAATGCCAAGGATATTTATGATCCATCCCAATATGGGAATCATTCCTATGGCTCCTAATGCAAGACCCGTACAGGCCAAGCCCAGGGATTGTTTAATATGGTAAGAAGCAAAGGCATCCTTTTTGTCATTGTTCATTACAAAGGCTATAATAAGGCCAATGATGGTGATATAGGCTATAATGGCAATGTTCTTGCCTTCGCCTGCCACAGCTGTTTTGTTATCTGTTGTTTCCATTTTAGTAGTTTTTAGAATTATTCGTCACAAGCAGTGTTGTTGATCTCTGCTTTCAAGTTTTTTATGTCATTATTAAATTCTGATTTATTTACGGTCGGGACACAGCTTAAAATTCCCTCTAGGGATTTTACATAGTTCAGACCTTCCGTTTTCAGTTTATTACAATTGGTAACGGATGGGTCATTGCTGTAAGCCGCTGAAGCATCGGAATACGCTTGGGCTTGGGAAAGGTATTTTTCCGACCAATTGTTACAGCCAACTGGGCTTAAGCCATCATCTTTACTGCAACTTACAAACCCGGATAGTACTACTAAGCTGCTGGCGATGAACATTATTCTAACTTGACTTTTCTTTGATTTTTTCATGATTATTTGGATTGGATTATTTTAATTGATTTTTATAAACTCTACTCTTCTATTATTGGCCCTGCCTTTTTCTGTGGTATTGTCATCTACAGCTTCTGTTTCACCCTTGCCTATAAATTGCAATCGGGCTTCACCTATTTCAAACTCTTCAATTAGAATTTGCTTTACAGCTGCAGCTCTGCTCTCGGAAAGTGTCTGGTTGTAATTATCTTCACCTTGATTATCGGTATGTCCTATTATTTGTAGGTTGATATCGTTGTTATCGCGAAGCATATTGGCGATGTCCAATAATATGCCGTAAGACTCCTTCTTTACTGTGGATGCAGCGGTATCGAAGTAGATGCCTGTAGTACTGAATTTCCCATTTTTCAGCAATAGTGAACGTAAGTCTTCGGTAGACTCAGCAATTTTGAAATTGGAGATGCCTACAAAATGGCCTTTTTCAGGCAATATGTCACTCGTTTCTATAATAAAATATTTGCCTATGTTTGCCTGTAATAAATTAGGGGAATCCACCATTTTTTCCTCGTTCACCCACATTCGTAGTCTTTTTTTATTTACGGCAATGGAAATATGAACCGTACCATTTAAAAAGTCGGGCATTTCTCTATTAATAAAACTTCCTACCTTTACTTCAACTTCACCACCAAAATTCGATACGTTTCTAACATTAAAACCATTGTTTGAGAGCAAAATTTCAACATTGGCTGTTGAACCGCCAGCTCCCATGCCATATGCCTTATTCGTTAAAAATGCAAAGAATATTTTGCTGCTTGGCTTTCCAGTACCGTACCCGTTATTGGATAAATCAAATTCTATGGTATAGTTTTCGGGTAGTTTATCCTTCATGCTGGGCATGTATCCCGACCGTCTAATAATGGAGAGCCACTTGCTTTGGGAAACATTTGTATTAACAATTTCTCCAGAGCCTCCAGTTTCCCAATTTGCAGGGAAATCGCCTATGGCATCAGCTGCAAAATCATCATAAAACAAAAGCTTGTTTCCGGGTATAAAGGTGAAATTACTATACACCCCAAATTCATTTTGTTTTGTTACATTGGTACTGGATCCTGCTTTTTTTTGTGTTTGTCCATCATCGCCTTCAACAGAGGCATCGTCATCATTTTGTGTCTTCTGGGACTTGGACTTCTTTTGCTGCTTTGTACCTTTATTACCATCTAAAATGGTGTCCATAACTTTTTCCGTTTCGCGGTTCACTTTTTGTTCGGATTTTCTTAAGACTGCTTCTTCCGCTGCATTCTCCACTCTGTTCCCTAATCTTTTCAAGAATTGGGCATGGCATATTCCAGTGCCTAAACAAAAAAGAAATATAAAGATGGTCAGCCTGGCACATAACATTGTTGTTTTCATTTCATACTATATTTAGAAGATTAAAACTTGATTCTTTTTTGTTAAATCAAATTTCAGTTATATGTATGAAGAACAGTGAGTTAATTGTAACATAAGATAGTACAGATGTAACTCTTTTTTAGGCTATAACCCTTTGGATTTAGGAGGTAGGAGTTTTTCCGAAGGTTTTTTTATAGCATTTTATAAAATATGATGGACTATTAAATCCGGTGGTATAAGCCACTTCCGCTACGGTTATTCCTGGCTTTTCTAAAAGTTTCTGTGCTTGCTTTAATCTTTCCAAACGTATAAATGCGGTAGTGCTGTGACCGGTTAGGGCGATTAATTTTCTATGTAACTGCATTCGGCTCATTCCGAGAAGTTGGCTGAACTTTTCAGCGGAAAATTCAGTATCCTGTATATAGTTATTCAGGATATCTTCAACCTTTAGTAGGAATTTCTCATCGGTTGAGGTAAAGGCAATGTCCTTGGGCTTAAAAACATTCTCTTTATTGTAATGTGCCCTAAGTTTTTTTCTAGTTGTTAAAATGTTTTCTATTCTTATTTGAAAGGTCTTTGGGTTAAATGGCTTTATCATATATTCTTCTACACCACTTTGCAAGCCTGCAATTTCGTTTTCCGGATCGGTTTTTCCGGTTAGCATTATGATCGGGATATGGGAAGTTTTTTCATCATTCTTTAATTGGCTACAAAGTTCTATCCCATTAAGTTTGGGCATCATAAGATCCGTGATTATGAGATCCGGAATTTTTTTGAGGGCAGTTTGCACCCCTTCCTCTCCATTTTTGGCAGTAATGATCTTGTATTCATCCTCCAAAAGGGAAGACATAAAATTTAAAAGGGATACATTGTCTTCCACCAATAATATTAGAGGCTGGACTTCACTGGATTTTTTGGTGATGGTTCCTGGGCCATTTGTTGGAGTAACTACTTCTTCGGGAATTTCATCATCATCATTGATTAGATGGACGGGAATTTCTAAATTGAAGAATATTTTTTTATGATCATTGGAGTATGAAGCGTTGACGGTTCCTTTAAGGTGTTCCACCAATTCCTTGACCAAGGATAGTCCAATTCCTGTGCCTTCATTGGTTTGACTGGCCTGGAAGAATCTTTCAAATAGTTTATTGGTATCTTTTTCAATAATATTATCTATATCGTTGGATATGTTTATTATTAAATGATCGGTTTGAGCTACCTCGGCCCTAAAGTCTATAGTACCACCCTCAGAGGTATACTTAATGGCATTGCTCAAAAGATTACCAACAATCTTTTCCATAATATCAGGGTCAAATAGGGTCATGGACATAGGACCCACCTTGTGCGAAAAAACTAGATTGTGGTTTTTAGCTAGATATTCAAAGGGTTCCAATAACGACAGGATAAAGCCTCCCAAATGTATTTCTTCTGGATTAAGTTTAAGGGAACCGGTATCCAATTTGTTCAATTCCATCATTTGATTCACTAAATCCAGAAGCCTTTTGGTATTTTTATCTACCAGCATCAGGTCCTTTTTTAAATCGGGCTTTAGATCGTTTTCCAGCTGTTTTTTAATGGGCCCGTTAATTAAGGTCAAAGGTGTCCTAAACTCATGGGAAATATTGGAGTATAATTTTGCTTTAAAATCGTTTAATTCCTTAAATCTAATGGTTTCTTGGCGTTCAAATTTTAATTGCATTTGCATATTCCACCTCCATTTGAAATATCGGTATATTAAATAGATAGTAGTAAAAAATAGCGATAGGTAAATTAGAATTGCACTATTGGTCAAGTACCAGGGTTTATTAATTATAAAGCTATAGGAATCCTCCTTATTGTTCCAGACCCCATCGTAATTACTGGATATAACCTTAAAAGTGTAGTTGCCCGGGGGTAAATTGGTATATCTAGCACTATTCTCGTTACCGGACAAGGTCCAATCGGCATCGTAACCCTCAAGTTTAAATTGATATTGATTTTTAATGGGAAGAGAGTATTGTAAACTGGCAAATGAAAAAGCAACGGTGTTTTCCTTAGATTTGAGCTTTGCATTGGGAATTAGCGGTTTTGGAGTGTTAAAAACTTCAAACTTGGTGATTACCGTTTTTGGAAGTACGGTACTTATTTCAATGTCCGAAGGGTTAAACCAATAATAACCTTCCAACCCTCCAAAATACAAGTTGCCATTTCTCGCCTTAAAATAGGCCCCGGTATTAAATTCTGTGGCAAGTCCGTCATAATTGGTGTAATTGACAATTTTAGAGGTCGAATCCAGTTTTTCGGGGACGTAAAATTTGGTGATGCCCCTATTGGAACTTAACCATAAATTATTTTGTTCATCAGGCAAAACGGCATAAATCACGTCATTGGCCAACCCTTCTTTTACGGTGTAGTTATAGAATTGCTCATTTACTATATCAAAGGCACACAGGCCATTGCCGTTGGTGCCGATCCATAAGATTCCCTTATTGTCGTAGTACAGGGATTTTATCTGGTTACTGGCCAAGGAATTTGCATTTCCGGGCTCATGTCTATACACTTTAATTTCATTGGTTTTAAGGTTTATCTTGCAAATACCATCGTCCTGGGTACCTACCCATATAAATTGACCGGCTTCCTGGGCAATTGCCCTGATATTGTTGGAAGGAAGTCCGTTGGCGGAATCGTTTTTGTTAAACGTTCTTAGGATACCCTTGTTTTTATTTACCTTAAAAAGTCCACTCTCCCTGGTACCTATCCATTTATCGTCATCGGTGTCATTCTGTATGCACCAAACGGTAACATTTTCAAGATTTTTGAGCTTTGGATATTCAATTATATTCTCCTTTACATCCATAATATGTAGTCCGCCCTCTTGGGTGCCAATCCATAGATCTCCATCATTATCGCTGAGCAAGCTCATAATTCTATTGGATCTAATCCCTTTTTTATTATCGGTCTGATAGTTGTGCCATATATTTTTTTTGGGGGAGAACCTGGACAGACCTTTGCCACTTGTTCCTATCCAAACATTATTTTGCGCATCCAAGGTTATGGATCGTACTACATCAATATTTATATTCTCCGGTGTTTGAAAGTTGATTACGGAGTTGAATTTTTCCAAGAGGGGGTCATAATAATTTAGCCCTGCACCATCGGTTCCAAACCAAATAGTACCTGTATAGTCCTCGTAAATACTTAGGATATCTTTGTACTGAATGGTTTTGGGATTGTGTTTTTCAGGTAAATATTGGTTTAATTGACTTTGTGCAATATCAATTTTAAAAAGTCCATCGCCATAGGTCCCAATCCACAACTGATTTTTAGTGTCCAGTAACATGCTGAGCACATAAATGGAATTAAGGCTACTTTTTAAATCTTCAATAAAAATATCCGGGCGCTTAAACAAGCTGGCCTTGGGTTCCCTGTACCAAACACCTTCCCCAAATGTCCCGACCCATTGATTGTTTTCATGGTCAAAAAGAATAAAGCTATAATTGGAAATGGAATTTTTATTGCCATCGGGATAATGGTAGTTTATTTTTTCCGGTTGTTGAGGATCTATTTGTATTATATATTTTTCGCAACTAAGCCAAAGATTGCCAGAGGGGTCTTGGGTGATGGCGTTTATGCCACTTACTTTATCCGGGCCAATTATATGCTCTATTTTTTTGGTTTGGAATGATAATTTATAGAGACCCGTTGAAAAACTTCCGAACCAAAGGTTTTTTTGTTGGTCTTCAAAAATGGTACTGGCATCTACTATTTCGTTTAGGGGTTCAAAAGTGTTGTTGTTCTTATTTAATTTGTGAGGTATTTGCGATATGGGAATAATCCATAGTTCATCGTTGCTATCAACAAAAACCTTTCCTAGTTTGCTGTATGTGGGATTGGTAATATCCTTGAAGTACTGCTTGTACTTTTCAAAACTTCGGCCATCATATTTGTTTAAACCGTCCTGGGTTGCAATCCATAAAAATCCTGTACGGTCTTGGGTTATTGAAATTGCTGAATTTTGCGACAATCCGTCTTTTACAGATAAGGGACGAAAGGTTACCTGTTTTTGGGATTGAACAGAAAGACAAGAAATAAGTAAGATGTAGTTTACAAAAAACCGTATGTAATTTGGCTTCATATGATGCTTACGTTATTTCTAGGGATAATTTTATCATCCAATTTTAAATTAACTGTTAACTTATGAATAAAAATTATTAAAATCTACTTAAGTAATTAAAATATGTAATTACATCATTCACTTTATTGGAAAAATAATAATGTCTAAGTAATAAATGGGTTAGCATTGATAAGTAAAAGCATAAAGTTGTGGTCAGGTAAGAATTTGGGGATAAATATCCGTTGGATTTAGGGTTATAATGGACAGGTTTTTTTTTTATGAATTAAGTTGCGCAGTAATTAATGATAATTGTATATTTGCAGCCGCTAAAGACAGAACTTGTCATAACTAGTGAATGGTGGCATAGCTCAGCTGGATAGAGCACCTGCCTTCTAAGCAGGCGGTCCTAGGTTCGAATCCTAGTGCCATCACTTAAAAATCAAGACCTTAGAGATTTATTTCTTTAAGGTTTTTTTATTTGCACTCAATTTGCACTCAATATTTGGTCTTATATTGGTTTATATGGTTTGATTTGCAGAATTGTATTCCAATATTACTAGTATAATTATCAATTTTAATTTGAAATAAGAACTTTAGTCATGTACTTGGGATTAATTTCCATTGAAACTAACTAACTGCTTCGATTTATTAATCTTATTCATTTCAGATTTTATAATCTTTCTGTAACGCAGCGGGTTCGAGTCCCGTCCGCATAGTAAATTAAGGCGTTCAAGAGGATTGAACGCCTTTTTATTCTAAAGGGGTAAATACCCCGAGGCTCGCCTCGCACGAAAAAAAGCAGTAATCTTGAGCGTGAGCTCAAGCACCCATATGCATAAGAGCCACAACGAGTTTCTTTGTTACTCTAACATTTGGGTTGTTTTGCAAAATACAATAATGCCCCGTGGGCTTGCCCCGGGGATTATTTACTTTGCAAAAACGCTCGCTTTAGGCTCGTTTTTATTCGATATTGTCGAATTATACACAAAACTATTACAGTTCTCAGAAGTTGCTCAATATCATTGTTTTATGAATATGCTGAATTGAAATGTATATGGTTTTGAAAATCAAAAAGCAGTGGTTCATTAATTCTAATACCGTCCTTGTAAAAAATCAAAAAATGTCTCACTTTTGTATTTTGACGTACCTGTATTACTATATTATAACACATAATATCCTCTAGGTTTCTTTTATTTGGCAACAAAAACGGAAATGAATATTTTACAGTAATTTATTTGTAAATGTGTTTAAGTGAAGGTTGGGCCTCATAATATTAATATAACCTTAAATAGTACTTCCTAGCCTGGAAATCACAGTGTCCCAATCCCCTTTAAAATTCCATAGAATGAAACCATTCCTCTTGATTTTAATAAACTCTTATCTTTGTCTTCAGTTAGACATTGTGAATTTGGAAACCAACTGTTAGGGTGTACAGTATTAACAATATACAAACTTGTAAGCCTTTACTACCTATACCTATTTAATCCTATTTTCTTTTTAGTTGGCTCAATTGTTCCATATTTTCAATAATTGTCGCATAGCCCATTCCAACCCCCACACACATAGTTGCCAAAGCAAACCGGCCATTGGAGCGCACCAACTGGTTCATGGCCGCGTGTATGATCCTAGTGCCGGACATGCCTAAAGGGTGCCCAAGAGCAATTGCACCTCCATTGGGATTAATTCTTGGATCGTTATCTTCCAAACCTAGCTGTCTGGTACAGGCCAATGCTTGGGCGGAAAAGGCTTCATTAAACTCCATAACATCCATGTCCGATAGTTGAAGTCCGGCCTTTTGTAAAGCCTTTTTGGTGGCTTCCACTGGACCAATACCCATTATTTTTGGTTCTACACCTACTACAGCCGAAGCTACTATTCTAGCTTTAGGAGTGAGATTATATTTTTTCAAGGCATCTTCTGAAACGACTAGCATGGCTGCCGCACCGTCATTCAATCCTGATGCATTCCCTGCTGTTACCGTTCCATCTTTTTTGAAGACAGTTCTTAAGGTGGCTAGTTTTTCTAAGGTTGTACTCGGTCTTATAAATTCATCTTGACTCACGATAATGGGGTCTCCCTTTCGCTGTGGTATTTCCACGTTGCAAATTTCTTCAGACAGAATTCCTTTTTGTTGTGCCTTAGTAGCTTTCATTTGAGAATTATAGGCGAACAAATCTTGGTCTTCCCTACTAATATTAAATAGTTCAGCTAAGTTCTCTGCCGTGATGCCCATCGCATCGGTACCATACATTTCATGCAGTTTCTTGTTGACAAAACGCCAACCGAAACTAGAATCTTCCATTTTGGAATCGTTCCCAAATGCTATGGATGACTTTGAAATCACCAAAGGACCTCTAGACATATGTTCCATACCGCCGGCAATAAAAACATCACCGTCACCAGCTTTAATTGCTCTATTCGCCTGCACTACGGTTGACATCCCTGAAGAACATAACCTATTAACGGTTTCACCAGGAACTGTATAAGGCAAACCTGCTAAGAGCAAAGCCATTCTAGCCACATTTCTGTTGTCTTCTCCTGCTTGATTATGACATCCAAGAATCACATCATCAATTACATCTTTTGGTAAATCAGGATATTTTTCCAATAAAGCTTTGATGGGTATTGCTGCCAAATCATCCGCTCTTACTTGTGCCAAAGCGCCTCTAAAACTTCCAATGGGTGTTCGTATGGCGTCAACTATATATGCTTCATTCATTTTCTTAGGATAACTGTTCTACAAATTTTGCTGCTGTCTTTTCACGGACTTCTTCCAAGCTACTGCCTGGTAAAATTTCAATCAAGGTTAATTTTCCTTCTATAAATTTAAATACCGCTAATTCTGTAATCAACATATCTACACAATTAAAATCGGTAATGGGCAAACTGCATTTTTCCACAACTTTAGAGGCGCCTTCCCTATCGGTATGACCTAAGGTAATGATTAATTTTTTCGCTCCGGACGCCAAATCCATCGCACCCCCTACTCCTAAAAGGGGCTTACCCGGCACGGCCCAGTTGGCCAGGTTTCCTTGGGCGTCCACTTCCAGACCCCCCATAATGGCCACATCAATATGCCCGCCACGAATCATGGCAAAACTATCGGCGCTATCAAAATAACTGCTTCCAGGCAACGCCGTAACGGGCACTTTACCTGCATTTACAGGATAATACATAGCGCCGCCACCATCTTTTGGTTCGGGGCCTACACCTAGCATTCCGTTTTCGGTATGAAGAATTATTCCGTCTTCTGGTTTTATCAAGTCAGCTACTAAAGTTGGGATGCCAATTCCAAGATTCACCACATCGCCTTTTTCTAATTCCGCAAACGCACGTTTGGCCATATTCATCCGTTTTTTATCAATTACTTTTGACGAACCTACGGATGCTGATGAACCCAAATCTTCTTCCGTTAGTTTTCGCTCCACCAAATAGTCCACAAAACAACCTGGAGTATGAATTTCGTTAGGGTCAATATCCCCGTTAGGAACAATTTCTTGCACTTCGGCAATTACAATATCAGCAGCTGTTGCCATTGCTCTATTGAAATTTTGTTCCGTCATGCGGTATTGCAGATTTCCTGCCGTATCTGCTTTCCATGCTCTTATGATGGCTACATTTCCTCTAATACCTTCTATAAAAACTTGCTCTTTTCCATTAAGCATTTTGGTTTCTCGTCCTTCAGCGATTAAGGTTCCTGCTGATGTGGGCGTATAAAATCCGCCAATACCTGCACCACCTGCCCGTATAGCTTCTGCCAATGTGCCTTGAGGCAATAATTCATATTCCACACGACCTTCTTGTGCCGCTAAAACGGCTTCTCTGTTCGAAGTGAAAAAAGAACCGATCATTTTCTTTAATTGTCCATTGTTCAACAAGCGACCACCGCCCATATTGGGTTCGCCTACATTGTTCGCGATAAAAGTGAGGTCTTTTGTTTTGGTCTTTGCCAATTCATGAATGATATTCACGGGGTTACCCGTCATACCAAAGCCACCCCCTAAAATGATGTCGCCATCTTTTACTAAACTTGCTGCTTTTTCAGCACTTATTATTGGAACTGTTTTCATTGGTTTTTAATTTTTAAACGATTCAAACGGTAGCCCTACATAGTTTTCTGCAATGGTAGTTCTGTATGCCTTCGACACTTTTAAATAATCAACTTTTGCTTTTTGTAAGCGATAGGTAAATGATCCATGAGCGTCTTGTTTGTGAAATAATTTGGTCATGAAATTAGAGAAGTCCTGCGCTCTCCATATTCTACGAAGGGCATCATTGGTATAGGTGTCGAGTAACTTTTCAGAATTCGTTTTATAATAGGCCACAAAGGCGTCAACCATATGTTTTACATCGGCAATTGCCAAGTTCATTCCTTTACCACCTGTTGGTGGAACTATATGAGCCGCATCGCCAGCCAATAATAATCTGCCACTTCGTAAACTATCAATCATATGGCTACGCATTGGGGTAATGCTTTTTTCAAAAATAGGACCTTTTTCCAAGTCAAATCCAGGGGCCGCAAGACGTTGGGAAAGTTCGCTCCAAATACGGTCGTCTGACCAATTATCTACCGATTCATCATTGTCTACCTGAACATACAATCTACTTACGGTTTCTGAACGTAAACTATGTAATGCAAAACCATTCTCGTGATATGCATATATTAATTCATCTGTTGAAGGTGCTACATTTGCCAATATTCCCAACCAGCTGAACGGATAAGTAATATCATAGGAATGGAAACTTTTCTTTGGCAAGGTCTTTCTTCCAATGCCATGAAAACCGTCACAGGCCGCCACAAAATCGCATTCTAGAATTCCTTCTTCGTCATCTTTTTCAAAATGTATTTTAGGGCGCTTCGTATCAAAATCTACTATTTTGGTCGCCATGGTTTCAAAGTGCAGTTCTCCGCCCTCTTGCAACCAAGCATCCGTAAGGTCTTTGGTAATTTCCTGCTGACCGTAAATAGTTATGGTTCTGCCGCCGGTTAATTCGCCAAAAGGGATATGAACACGTTCCTCATCAAAGCTAAGGTATACGCCATCATGAACAATGCCTTCTTTTTTCATTCGGGCATCAAGACCCAATTCCTTCAAGATATCTTTGGTGTTCTGTTCTACCAACCCGGCACGAACCCTACCTTCAACATATTCCCGTGAACGCAGTTCTATGACTACGGCATCTATATCGTGTTTTTTCAACCAATTTGCCAAGACCATCCCAGAAGGTCCGGCACCTATAATTCCTACTTGTGTTTTGATATTTATCATCCGGCTAGTAGTCTATTCCTAAATCAGTAAATACTTCTTCTGCCGAATGCATGGCATCGTTTGCCGCCGGTAAACCACAGTAAATACCTGATTGTAGAATCACTTCTTTGATTTCATCTTTGGTTACACCATTATTAAAGGCTGCTTTTACATGCATTTTAAACTCCGCTTTTTTATTGAGCGGTATTAACATAGCAAGGGTTATAAGGCTTCTGCTGTGTTTGGGCAAACCCGGTCGGGTCCATATTTCTCCCCATGCATAATGCGAAATAAATTCTTGAAAATCGGTGTTGAATTCATTCTTGTTTCCGTTGGCCCTATCTACATGGGCATCACCTAAAACCGTTCTACGCACATGCATACCTCTATCAAAAGTATCTTCGCCGACTATAAAATTGATAAGCGTTTCTGCATAATATGATGGTAATTCGGTGCTTGGCAGATGTCTGGCATGAAATACTTTTATCTCAGCACCTGCTATTTCTTTTTGCATGATTTCGGCTTGGGCCACATTGGTAACAGTATCTTCATCACCTGTAATGATTAAAGTCTCTAGCTGAATTTGTTTAATATCCGCCCTAAAATCAGCATTGCCAATTGCAGAACAACAGGCGGTATATCCTTCTGTTCTGTTCGCCAAGAATATTTTTTTCATTTCCGCTACGCGGGATGGATGAGTTTGGTGATAGCTTTCGGTAAACCATTTTTCCATTGTGGCATCTACGATAGCTTGCATGCCTTGTTCATTGATGGTTTTAATACGGTCGTTCCATCCTTCCACAGTACCAATCTTAGAATCTGTATTACTGATAATGAGTTTGTGCAAACGGTCTGGATGGTTGATGCCCAAGTACTGACCGATCAACCCACCCATGGACAAGCCGCAGAAATACACTTTATCTATTTTCAATTTATCCAAGAGGTCAATTACATCTTGGCCCAATTGTTCTATAGTGTAGGGTCCATCCGTAAGTCTACTTTGTCCATGCCCCCTCGTATCATATTGTAAAACCCTAAAATAAGGTAGTAAATACGGCGCCAATTCATCCCACATGGTTAAATCTGCCCCTAAAGAATTAGAGAACATCAGTACGGGACTGTTGGGTGTTCCCTGTAATTTATAGTTTGTTTTCATATACTTATGAATACTTTTTTAATATGTTTTCTGTCCAAACCACACTATTGCCTATGGCATTTTCGGGTTTGAACAAGTCTTCTATAGATTCTATTTGAGGGTGCATTTCTTGCACTACCTCTTTTAAATGCTTTTGTTGTTGCAATGCCAACGTACACGCCTTTTTTACGGATTCGTGCGCTTGCATTTTTCCTATGGATTTTGACAGATACAGTGACACCTTTTCGGCATAAATGAGTCCGTTCGTAATCTCTATATTCTGGAGCATCCGGTCTTTATCAACCTCTAGATTCGTTATTAAATCGACGGACTTTTCTAAAGAACCGCCAGTTAAATTCATGAGCTGCGTTAAGGTTTCCCATTCTGCATGCCATAGTCCGGCAGAACGTTCATGCTCTTGTGGCATAGCCGATAATATGGTAGATACCAAACCGGGTGTGCGAGTTGCATTGCTCAAAATAAGTGCGCAGCCAACAGGATTGCGTTTATGTGGCATGGTGCTAGAACCGCCTTTGCCTTCTTCGGCACCTTCAAAAACCTCCCCTACTTCTGTTTGCATGAGTAAGGAAATATCTTTTGCTATTTTCCCCAAAGAACCTGACAGAACTCCTAAAATAGAAGCAAATTCTGCTAAGGAATCTCGCTGTGACTGCCATGGAAAAGATGGATACAAGTCTAGATTTTTCGCGAAGGCCATTTGAACCTCGGTTGTAATATTGGCATTACCACTACCTACGGCGCCACCCAACTGAATGCAATACAAACGACTTTTTAGTTCATTAAATCTTGTTCTAGTGCGCGAAATACCTTCTAACCAACCAGCAGTTTTTAATCCTAAAGTTATTGGTTTTGCTTGCTGTAAAAGGGTTCTGCCCATCATTAACGTATGCAAATGCTTTTTTGTCAACGTGAATAAAGCTTTCTCTAAACTATTTAGTTTCTCTTCTAACCAAATTAAATATTCCTTAATAGTCAGTATAGTAGCCGTATCAATAATATCTTGACTCGTAGCCCCAAAATGCACATATTTAGAAGCTTCAAAATCTCTGTTCTTTATTACTTTGGTTAGTTGCTTTACTAAAGGAATTGCCACATTACCACCCAGCACAATATCGTTTTTTAAGGAGATAGGGTCAATGGCATCTATAACACAGCAATCGGATATAATTTTTGCAGCCGTTTCAGGAATGATTCCGACTTCTGCTTGAGCAATCGCCAAAGCTGCTTCTACTTGTAAGAGTTTGGATATGGCAATCCTGTCTGAAAATAATTCAGTTAATTCACGAGCGTAAAAAGTTTGAGAATATAAAGCCATCTATTTTTTAATTAAAGGTCAAAAAAGACTGTTTCTTTCTGGCCTTGCATATGTATATTTATGGTGTAACCAACTTCAGTTTTCTTAGCAATTAAAGTGTTTCTGCGCTCCGATTCTACCAAATTTAAAATTTTATCAGATTGATTTAAATTAGCTTCATCATCAAAATATATACGTGTATAAGTATGAAGTAATTGTCCTCTCATAAATAGAATTACGTTTATAAAAGGAGCTTGACCATCAACGGATTTCGGTTTGATAGTTTTAAAAATAAAACGGTTCTTTTCATCGGTGCCTGTGCCAAATCTACCATACAATTTGTGTTCACCATCATCTTGCCATAATTCAACCAAAGCATCATTAATAGTTTTTCCTTCACCGTCGAATACCGAACCTGAAATTTCTATAGTTTCTGGAGCATCTAAATCTGCCACCATGTTATTATCGACCCAAGATTCGAATTCATAATCATACTGCGTCGGCGTGAGTCCATAAGCAAAAAATGGACCTATTGTCTGAGATGGAGTTTGTAAGTTTCTATTATCCATGGAGTTCAATTTTTATTTATTGATTTTCAAATGGAGTGGCATGGTGACCACGTAAAACAATATCGAAACGAAAGCCCAAAGCAAAATCTGGCTCCGTTAAAGCGAGGTCAAATTTTGAAATTAGCAAATCCCTTCCTTTTAGAGGGATGGATTGCACCATGGGGTCAAATTCAAGTAAAGGGTCACCAGGAAAATACATCTGTGTAATTAACCTACTGGTAATATCGCCTCCGAATAAAGAAAAATGAATATGGTTGGGGCGCCATGCGTTCGGATGATTTCCCCAGGAATATGCTCCGGGTTTTATGGTGTAAAATTTATAGTTTCCTTCAGCATCAGTCATACAGCGGCCCGCCCCGGAAAAGTTAGGGTCCAAAGGTGCATTGTGTTGGTCCGCTTTATGAATATAACGTCCTGAGGAATTTGCTTGCCAGATTTCTAGTAATGTATATGGAATAGGATGCCCCTTTTCATTTGTCACTTTTCCATGCACCACAATTCGTTCCCCAAGGGGCTCTCCATTTTTTACGGCATTTTTAGTAAGGTCACTATCCAATGCACCTAATTCAAAATCTTTAAATACCGGACCGGATAAGGTTAGGTCAGCTTTTTTTGGCATTATTAAGGGCTTGGTTGGTGCCCTAAGAAGAGTCGATTTATAGCCCTCGTATAAATAGTTTGGCTGAATTTCCCTGTCAAAGCCAGTTTGTATGATATCGCTCATAGCTAAAACTTAATAGTTGTGATATCGAAGGTATATATATATCTTAAAAATCTATTGGACAAATTCATTTAATGCTTGCACAAAATAAACATTTATAATGTTGTATATTTGAAATATAATAGTATATATCTGTAAAATAGGTATTTATGTTATTTTCATGTAAAATATATCTTGTTTAAAATATACATTTATGAATGAAATTGTGCGGTATCAAGGCTTATATGGAGACCAGCATTTGTCTTTTGTGAGTGATTTTATTCATATGGAGCCCTTAGAAGAGCGCAGTAAAATTTATTCTTGGGAAATTCAAGAGCACTTTCATACCGATTTGGTTCAGCTTTTTATTATTGAAGCTGGAGGTGGCACTTTGTTTTCTGAAGGAAAGAAAACAGCTTTGGATGCTCCTTGTGTGGTAACTATACCGGCGAATGTATTGCACGGATTTCATTTTGAACCTAACATTACGGGAGATGTTATTACCCTATCCGTTTCTTTTTTTGAAACCATATTGAAAGACCGCCTACAGCTAAAAAAGGAAAGCAAACGTCTGGCTACTTTTCCGTTTGGGGACCGACCGGATATTGTGAAAGAAATACTGTACCTAAAAACAAAAATTCAGCAAGAACTATTGACCGAGGCGCCAGAAAAACTTTTGGCCATTACCACCTATTTTGAGTTGCTGTACCTGCACTTGTACCGAGAGCAGTTTAGAACAACCGCCAATGCCCTGATCTCTAACAACCGAAATTTGGGCTATTACCAGCAGTTTCAAGATTTAATACGCCAAAACGCGAGCAACCTACTTTCTATAAAAGCCTTTGCAAAGGCCATTGGCATTACCCAGACCCACTTGAACCGTGTATGCCAAACCGTTGCCGGAAAATCTGCCCTTAAGGTAGTACAGGACTTTACCTTAAATGAAGCTAAAAAATACCTGTTGAATACCTCTTACTCTATAGCCGAAGTTGCCTATTTTCTCAATTTTAATGACCCGGCTTATTTTAGTCGACTTTTCAAGAAAAGGGTTGGCGTGGCACCTGGGGAATTTAGGAAGGGATAAAAAGAATATTGTTTTATGAAATTTCCTTTGAAGAAATAAAATAAGCAAATAAGCCTGCTAAAAGAGCCAGTATTGCAAATATCATGAAATTAGTGGCCATGGTTAAACCCATACCTACTAATATACCACCAAGTGCTGGTCTCAGAACACCACCTAATCTACCAGCACCAATGGCCCAGCCAACACCAGTTGTTCGAAACTCGGTAGGGTACATTCTTGCTGCCACAGCGTACAAACCAACATAACCACCCTGAACCCCAAAACCTAAGAGTCCGAAAATGAATAATAGTGCATCTGTTCCAATAAAAACCTGAAAAACAGCCATTAAAATAGCCGTTGAAACGAGGAATATGGCTATGGTTTTTTTGAGCCCAATTCTGGATGAAATATATCCTTGGGTGACCACTCCAACAAAAGCACCAATGTTAAATATTGTTCCTGCATAAATAGCCAATTCCATTGACAAACCTGTGTTAGAAGCTAATTTTGGAATCCAACTCACAAGAAAATAAAGGCATCCGAAGGCAAAGAAAAGTGCCGTCCATAATTGTATGGTAGGTAGTTTAAACTCTTTAGTAAGCAATTGTTTAACAGGTATACCCGGGTTTTTAGGAGATTTTTGTGGTAATGCAGCTAATAGCTGCAGTTGCATTTTTTAAAATTTGATTTACTTTTTTCAAAGCACCTTTTGGTTGCTTTTTAAAATAGAACTCAATTGATTCTGATAGAAAAAAGTAAATTAACGGTAGGGTTACTAACGATGCTAATCCTGCCAATTTAAACATGAGTTGCCACCCGTATGTTGGTATGACATAAGCGGCAACATAACCCGCCATCACGGCTCCTACCGGGTAACCGCCAATAACGAGACTTACCCAAAAGTCCTTACTTCCGTTGGGGGTATATTCCGCAGTTAAAGCTGCGGTACTGGCCAACATGCTTCCTATTCCCAGACCACTTATAAAACATAATACGATTAATTGTAGAACGCTCTCCGTATAACCCGTTAAAAACATACTGATACCCATTAAAAAAGCGCTCAGCACAATCATTTTTTTACGCCCTATCGAATCGTCATAAGGAGCCAGCATTAATGCCCCTATTGCCATACCTGCCAAACCAGCACTAAAAACAGCTCCCAATACCTCTGGACTAACTCTCCATGACTTAGCAATAGCTGGCGCGCAATAGGAAATGACCAGCACGTCCATACCATCTAAAATGTTCATTAAAAAGCAGATGAAAATAGTGGCGTACTGTAATATGCTGATGGAACGTTCGTCCAAAAGTTGTTTAATTGGTTGTACCATCCTTGATCTTCCAGGTAATTTGATTTATGTACCCCGATATGCCGTATCAATGACCACATCGCCATTAGCAATACGACTGACACAGGCACACATTTTTTTATTTTCCCCTTTTTCCGCCTCGCTAAAAAAGAAATCTCGGTGGTCAACATCGCCACTGACTTCAAGGATATCTACTTGGCAAAGACCACATTCCCCCTTTTTGCAGTCGTACATGACCGCTATCTGAGCTTCTTCTAAGGCTTTTAGCATGGTCTGATTTTCCTTGACCTTTAGTTCTTTGTTGAATCTTGGAATTTTCACAGTAAAGGCTTGGGGCGCAAAAAGGCCAGAAGCACCAAAGGTTTCATAGCGCAGATTTTGATTAGCAAATGGACTGTTTTCCCATGTCTTACGAATTGCATTCATTAACCCAATGGGTCCACATAGGTATATTTGGGTTTCTGTATTGGAAAGGTCTATAATCTTTGACGTATCAAAAAAGCCATCAACATCACTGAAGTGCACAATTAAATTTTGCCCTAACAGCTTCTTTGACAAGTTGATATAAGGCATTTCTTTTTCGGACCTGCCCAAATACAACATTCGTACATTCTTATCATTTTGCGCCATCAATTCTTCGGCCATCCCAAGAATTGGAGTAATCCCAATTCCCCCTGCAATAAGAAGATAATCTGGGGTATTAAAACTAAGTTCAAAATGATTGGTGGGTTGTGAAATGCGCAACTTGCTTCCTTCTTTTAAACCCCACATATATTTAGATCCTCCTCGGCTTGCAGGTAACCGTTTAACCGCTATGGTATAAGGTGAATTTGGACTGTACCGCCCAACCAAAGAGTAGCTCCTGATTTCTGGTAAATCATTGATCAAAACGGAAATATCCAAATGTGACCCCACTGTAAAGACTTCTGTACTACCTACCGGTGTAATTTGAATTTGCATTACATTATCTGCAACTTTTTTCATTTTACTCACCACGGCATCTTCCCAACTATTTCTATATCGCATTAGTCCTTCTTTTCTTTTGCCACCATATTATCCGTAATTCTTCTTGCCCACATAGCACCGGCATCAATATTCAAATTATAGAATTCACGATCTGGATTTTCATTAATAGCCTTTTGCTGCGCTTCCAAAATATCCTCATCCTGAGAAAAAATATGGGCCACGCCATTTTTAAGTTCGGTGGTATTACTTTGGTCCTTTAAATTATAATTTCTGCTAAATGCCCAGAAATAGAGACAGGTTTGATTGGTAGAAGGGGTTATCGTATTCAATACGTATCCATTAACCCCTTGTGACCGGTTACCTTCTGGAGCACCAGTATTCGCTTTGGCCACTCCAACATCAATATTTACGGTACAGGGGGCTTCAAATTTTATGATTTGCCAGCGATCTACCGTACCATCATGGTCAAATACTTTATTTAATTGGCCTTTCCAAAATGGAGGGGGCTGTATATTTTTCATCCAACGGGTAACAGTCGCCGTATTCTCATCATAGTGTACATCAAAAGGTGCTTCGGCCACATTTCGGTCACCAATAGTCTCAGAATGCACAAAGGTTTCATGGGTAAGGTCCATCAAATTATCTACCACTAATCTGTAATTGCAATGCACTAAAATCATTTGTCCGTCACCTGCCCAATCTGGATCGTCGTTCCAGTGCATATCCGGAATTTTTGTTTCATCGGCCAATGCAGGGTTGCCCATCCAAACCCAAATAAAACGATATTTTTGAATTACGGGATACGAACGAACACACGCAGATGGGTTTATTGTTTCTTGCGATGGCATGTAGGAGCAACGCCCATCACTATTATACTCAAGGCCATGATAGCCGCAAACAACCGTGTCTTCCCTTAAACTACCTTTAGATAAGGGTAAAAGTCTGTGCCAACAGGCATCTTCTAAGGCTACAGGTGTACCATCTTTTTTTCGATATAAAACCAAAGCCTTGTTGCAAATGGTTCTTGGCAATAATTCATTTTTCAGTTCCACATCCCATGCTACCGCGTACCAAGCATTCAAGGGAAAAGATTCGTTCATGGTAAAACTTTGCATAAATTAAATTTTTAACGGGAATATTTTAAACAAAAAAGGTTTAAATTAGAATACAATTTCTTGATATATTTCGTAAATTCAATAAAAAGTATTGATAATGAATGGTATCGGCATAAAAATGACTACATAATGCAGATAATTTTTATGAAATTTACATTTTTTAGCCTAAAGAATTACAGATAATGAAAATTATAGACCTTTCAGTAACTATTTCAGAAAAAATAACAGAACCTTTTCCAACAACCATCATTTATGAAGATCATAAGGAAGGAGCAAAAAAAATGGGAGGAATGCTTTTTGGAGGCGTGGACAGCTCTGTTTTTCCTGATGGAAACGGTCCTGCTGGAGAATTTCTTACGGTAAATACTCATTCTGGAACACATGTAGATGCGCCATATCATTACTTTCCAACTTGTGCAGGAAAACCTTCGAGAACTATCGACGAGATGCCATTAGATTGGTTTTTTAGAGATGGTGTTGTTTTAAATTTCACCGACAAACCTGATGGATATATGTTTGAACCTGAAGATTTAATTGAAAAGTTACAAGACATAAACTACACCTTGAAACCTTATGACATTGTACTTATACGTTGCGACGCAGATAAACGGTTGCATGATCCTGATTATGTAAAAATTCATGTAGGAGCTTCTGCAAAAGCTACACATTGGCTTATTGACCAGGGTGTAAAAGTTATGGGCACCGATGGTTGGGGTTGGGATATTCCACTCCATTTGCAAGCTGCCGATTTTAAAGCGAACCCAAGAGCTGGGGTTATATGGCAAGCACACTATGTGGGTATTGAAAAAGAATACTGTCAAATTGAAAAATTGGCTAACTTAGATAAACTTCCCCCATTTGGCTTTAAAGTTGCCTGTTTTCCGGCAAAGATTGAAAGAGGAAGTGCTGGCTGGACTAGAGCTGTTGCTATTTTAAAATCATAACTCTAATCTTTTTGATGCAATTATGAAAATTGGAAAAGAGAAAAGTATACCCATTTTAAGTTCTTATGAAATTTCTAATTTTCATATGCAGTCTATTGAATGGTTGCCAATAATTTCCAATACAAAGCACCCAGACTTCCATATCAACAGAGTAGATGATATTTCAGACAAAAAAAGCTTTCATGTACTGCCTCACCGAAAAACATACCATGATTTCTTTTTTTTAAAAAAAGGAACCTCTAAAAGAAGTAAAGGTCTAAACAGCTATGTTATTAATGCTCCAGCTATTTTTTTTCTGCCAGCCTATCAAATTACAGAACATGAAATGATTAGTGAAGATGCAGAAGGTTTTTACTGTCATTTTCATGAGAAGATATTTGATCTTTTTCCAAAGATTCTATTGAGTGAACAATATGGTTTCTTTCAATACCAATCAAATCCTGTGCTGCAACTACAACCAAATACTAAGCAGGTTGTTGAAAATATTTTGGAGCGTTTGTTTTTGTTATATAGAAAAGAAGAATACAATAAAAACCTGGTTTCATTATACTTAATGGCAATGTTTGAAGAGCTAAAAGCCGTTTCTGTGCATACTGTTGCAAAAAACAGAAAGTCGAATTATGAAATTACCAAGCGTTATAAACATGCTTTGACTAAGCATATTTATGAATTTCAGAATATTTCTGATTATGCGAATCTTTTAAATGTCACTCCAAATTATCTTAATAAATGTGTTAAAACTGCTATAGATAAAACCGCACAGGATCTTTTAAAAGAAATGTTGATTCTAGAGGCCAAAACCCTTATTCAACATTCTCAGCTTAATATTTCTGAAATTGCCGTAAAGTTATGTGATCAAACACCAAGTAATTTTGCCCGTTTCTTTAAAAAGCAAACAGGACTCTCTCCTAAAGAATACGCGGAAAAAAATTAGACGGATTTAGTTTTCTTCTAGTTTGTATATAAATCGCATATTTAGTTTTGATTCATCACCTACTATAATCAATGTTATTAAGGTATTCTTATTGTAATTAAAAAGCCTATAACTATTTGCTTAACCTGTTTTATTAGCATATAATACTTACTGTGTATTGATTTTGAATAGTATTGTTCTTTTTTTGATTCACAATTATCATTATTATATTGGAAATTTGAGAGCAACATTATTGACATATTAATAATATTTAACTAATAAAATAATTAATATCATTTTTTATTCAACTTAAACTTACTTAAATGAAAAATTACGTTCGACTACTTTTATCTTGTTTCGGATTCTTATTGATTGGTTTTGCCCAAGCTCAAACAGGCGAAATTACTGGTCAGGTACAAGATCAAACTGGAGCTGTACTGCCTGGTGCCTCCATTTTAATAGAAGGCACAAAAAATGGAACTATGACAGATTTTGATGGAAAATTTAGACTTAGCGGTCTTGATTCTGGAGATTACAAAGTCATAATTTCTTATGTAGGTTTTATAAGAAAGAAAATTGCTGTGTCAGTTCCGCAATCACAACCTGTATCTGTTTCGCTAGCAGAAGATGCTACGCAATTAGATGATGTTGTTGTTACCGGTGTTTTTGATGCACGAAGTCGTATGGATGCTTCTGTGGCAATTACAACTATCGGTGCCAAACAATTGGCAAGAGTTGCACCTACTAGTTCAGCAGATTTATTGAAAAATATACCGGGAGTTTTTGTAAACCAAGCACGGGGAGAAATTTGGAACTCGGTTTATTCAAGAGGACTTTCGGCAAACTCAATTGATAATATTAATGGTTATAGATATGTATCCTTACAAGAAGATGGCCTACCTATAACAAATGTGGAATTATTTCCAGATTTATTTTTGAGAGCTGATGCCATGACGGCAAGAGTAGAAGCCGTTAGAGGTGGTACCGCATCTATTCTTGGTGCAAATGCCCCAGGTGGTATTTTCAACTATGTTTCTAAAATCGGAGGTAATGAATTTGCTGGTGAAGTACGTGCCAAGTATGGTCTTGAAGGCAATGGAAAGAACCCATATTACAGGGCTGACTTTAATGTTGGTGGACCAATGAGTAATGGTTGGACTTATAATGTTGGAGGTTTCTTCCGCCAATCGGACGGCGCAAGAGATCGTGGATATCCTGTAAATAAAGGTGGTCAGATAAGAGCTAACTTGGTAAAAAAATATAAAACAGGATTCTTTCAATTGAACTTAAAATATCTAAATGATAAGAATGATAGAATGGCGTTTATACCATCTACCAATTGGCAAGATCCACAAATTGCAGATGGCTTTTCTAAATATGATTCATACGCATTATACGATTTTTCAATAGAAATTCCTTTTAATGAAGAGGGTACAAGAACCATCAATTCTACAGATTTATTACACAACATAGACCGTTCTATTGGTTTTAATTGGAAACAGGATCTAGGCAATGGTTTTTCTTTAAAGAACGATTTTAAATATTCAAGAAAAGATGATGAAAGAAACGCTACAGCAGTGGTTACGCCAATAAGCACTACCAGTTTTCTTTTTTATGCAATACCTGGTTTGTTTGCAGGTCCAAATCCTGCCAGAACAGGAACATATCGTTTTGCAGATCCGAGAACAGGACAGGAATTTGGTACTGTTCATTTAGCGCCAAATGTAGGTCCAAATGCCGTCCCTGGACCTCCAGCAATTCTTACACCAGGGCCTAACAATAATTTTCCTGGATCTAACATTCAACCAAATTCGCTGTTGTTCATGCCATTGTTCTATCAAGATATTGACAGAAATGAAATTGCCAATCAATTGGTGTTTACTAAAAAAACAGAGAAAAGTAGTTTTAATTTAGGTAGTTTTTATAGCCGTTCTAAATTAGATATTACCAACTGGAGCAAAGGTATGGGTCTAAGTGGTGGTTTAATTCAAAACCAACCGGTTCCTGCCCAAATTACTTTAGATGCAGACAATGGTCAAACCTATGACGTTACTAGTCCAGAAGGCTTTATGAATGTTGGATGGACTGGTTCTGATGATGGCGAAACCACACAGGGTATTTTTGCGCTTTTCTTTGGTCATAATTGGAAGATTACAGAAAAACTTACATTGGATTATGGGATGCGATATGAAGATGTAACCTCTAAAGGTTTTAATTCTATTGGTGTTCCAAATCCACGACAAAATGATCCATCTTTTGGTGGGCTTGATGGAAACCCGCTTACTCTTTGGGATAACGGTGGTGGTACCGCAGGTGCCCCTGTTAATTACGATTATAAATTAAATAGTTTTTCTTATACCGCAGGTCTTAACTATAAATTCAGTGACCAGCAAGCAATTTATGCCAGATTTGCTCGCGGTAATAAAGCACCATCAACTTTCTTCTACCTTGATTTAAATGATGATGCATTGGTAGAAAATACACCAGCATTACTGGAAGAAATAACTCAATTTGAAATAGGTTATAAAGTAAATACCGAGAAACTACAATTGGTAGCAACACCTTTTTACAGCAACCTTAATAATGTACCTAATATTCAAACCTTTTCAAATGAAGATGGTACGAGATATTCACCTCCTTTTCAATTTGCCGAGTATACAACTCTTGGTTTTGAGTTAGAAACAACCATTAATTTAACTGATAAATGGATGGTAAGAAGTAATGCGGTAATTCAATATGCTAAAGCCGACAAATACACGACTTGGAATGAAGGTAGAGATGGACCGGCTGACGATACCATTATTGACTACTCGGGCAACGAAGCAGATAACAGTGCAAACGTAATATTCAATATTAACCCAATTTACAACGGTGAAAAATTCTATGCCTCTTTAAACTATAGTTATATGGGAGCAAGACAGGCTAACGTGCCCAATTCATTTCTATTACCAGCATTCGGTAGTGTAGATTTAGCCTTCGGTTATGATTTTTCCAAAAAATTCGGTTTACAATTGAACATTAACAACGTCTTGGATAAATACGGAATTTTAGGATGGCAAGGACCTGGAGGTTTCCCTGCTGCACTAAACAGAGATGGTTTTCCACCAGATTTTATCGCCAACAATCCTAACGCTATATTTTCGACCCAAGGAAGCATGCCAAGAGCTTATTTCTTGACAGCGACCTATAGATTCTAATGTATGTTTTTGTTTATTGAATAAGTGTTTTATGCTAAGGATATAGAATTTGAAATTCAATATCCTTAGTTTCTTTAAAAAAGACAAACCACTATTGGATATTTTACTGACTGTAAATGAAAGTTTTAAATTTAAAAAAAATTGTTTTATGAGAATACTAATTTTAGGAGTTTTTACCCTTTTCTGCTTTAGTTGTAAAGACGCTGCTACAAACAAAAAAGAGGTTACCCAGCCAGAAAAAAAGCCGAACATAGTTTTGATCATGGCAGACGATATGGGCTTTTCAGATTTAGGAAACTATGGATCGGAAATAAACACACCCAGCTTAGACCGTCTTGCGAATGAAGGAACAAGACTATCACGTTTTTACACCAATACCATTTGTGCCCCTTCTCGCACTAGCTTGCTTACAGGGCAATATCCGCACAAAGCAGGTATGGGTTTTTTCAATGAAGATTTTGGGGTAAAAGGTTATGAAGGTTACATTAATAAAGAATCCCTTACCCTGGGCGAGGTATTTAAAGAAGGTGGTTATTCAACATACATGGCCGGTAAATGGCACGTAGGTAATGAAAGACCGCATTGGCCATTACAACGTGGTTTTGATAATTTCTTTGGTTTTTTAGATGGTGGTGCTAGTTATTTTGATACTAAACCATTACTAAAAGGTCCACCTTCAACAGCATTTTTGTATGAAGGCAATGATGTTTATAACATAGAAAAGGAAGATTTTTACCTAACAGATGAACTAACTACAAGAGCTATCGATTTTGTAAAGAACAATCCAGAAGAAAAACCATTTCTACTATATATGGCCTATAATTCTCCGCACTGGCCATTACATGCAAAACCAGAAGATATTGCTAAGTATAAAGGAAAATATGACGCTGGTTGGGATGAGCTACGTAAACTACGTTTTGAAAATATAAAAAAGCTAGGACTTGCTGACGAAGATTGGAATCTCTTTAAAGATAAATTATTACCAGCTTGGGATAGTTTAACTGCAGAAGAAAAAAGCGAATGGACCCTGAAAATGGAAGTTTATGCCGCTATGGTAGACAATTTGGACCAAAATATCGGAAAACTATTGAATTATTTAGGTACAACTGGTCAATTGGACAATACCGTTGTTATTTTCCTATCTGACAATGGCGCTGAAAATATGGATGTTGGCAAAATGCCTTTTACAGTAAAACGAAATGAAGGTCCTGTGGGTACAGCGGGCTCAATGGAATCGTATTCCAAAAAGTGGGCACAGGTGTCTAATAGTCCATTAAGAAGTTATAAATCATCTCCTTATGAAGGAGGTGTAGCAACACCGTTTATCATACGCTATCCAAATCAAAAAGAAGCTGGAAAGGTAATGAAAGGTGGTAGCCATGTGGTAGATATAATGCCCACATTATTGGATATAGCCGGCATTGAATATCCTGAAAGCTATAATGGTGTAACACCTAATCCTCTTGTTGGTGAAAGTTTTTTACCGCTATTGCAAGGCGAAGATTGGAACAGGGAACAACCTATATGTTTCGAGTGGTTTGGTGATCGCGCGGTATGGCTTGGCGATTTAAAAGGTGTTCATCAGTACAACAAAGAGTGGGAATTGTATGACCTTTTTACCGATAGAACCGAATCAAACGATATAGCAGCTTCACAACCTGAAACGATTGCAAAAATGGATGCTATTTACAATGAATGGGCAAAAAATAATGGAGTTATTGCATGGTCTGAGGAAATGGGTAAAAAAACACAGTTTAGAAAATCACCACATTAAATTATTGTAGCAATGAAAAAATACTTTTCTTATGAAAATGGAATAGTTACTCTAATGGCCTTGACCTTTGGAGTACTATTTTTTGACCGGTTAGCACTAAATTATTTAGTACCCTTCGTAGCCAAAGACCTTAATTTAAATAATACTCAAATAGGACTCTTAGCAGGAGTATTGTCTTTGGCTTGGGCTTTTTCAAGTTATTATACTACAGCATGGTCAGAGTCTAAGAATAAAAACAAAATCACCTTTCTAATTGCCATCGTTATTTTTTCAGTCTGTTCATTTGGTTCAGGTATGGCTATTGGTTTTGGTACCTTATTGGTGGCTCGTTTAATTATGGGTTTGGCAGAAGGTCCGGTAATTCCATTGGCGCAAGTCTTTGTGGAACGAGAATCTACACCTAGTAGACTTGGTCTTAATGTAGGTATATTACAAGCCGTTGGTGGGGCATTATTTGGTTCTATTTTAGCACCCGTAATTTTGATTCAAATAGCTGAAAATATGGGTTGGCGCACAGCCTTTTATATTGCAGGTGTTCCTGGTTTGGTATTAGGGCTAATTGCAGCCTTCTACCTTAAAAAATCAACTACAGAAAGTAGGGGCGCTAAAAACGATACTGGTTTTGCACTAAAAGAAATTTGGGCTTACAAGAATATCAAATGGGGAACTGCTTTAGCTTGCTGCGTCTTTGGTTGGTGGTTTGCTACCATACCTTTCATTACCAAATACTTTACTGATGTACAAGGAATGTCTGCTGGTGATATGCAAAAAACCATGGGCCTATTAGGTGTTGCGATGCTTATTTCATCTTTATTTTTTCCAGGTATCTCTGACAAGATTGGAAGAAAAAAAGCACTTTATATCGCTGTTGGTCTGGGTATATTCTATCCTTTTGCAGTATATTTTCTAAATGGGTCTAGTATTCATTTACCAGCAATGTTTTTAAGTTACGCTATGGTAGGTGCAATACCTCTAGTTGCTGCTATAGTGCCTTCTGAAGCCGTTCCTAATCATTTAAAAGCAAAAGCAATTGGTTTTGTAACTGCGGTTGCAGAAATTGTTGGTGGTGTAATTATTCCTGCCGTATCTGGAGCACTTTCAGATATTTTTGATGAATCAGCATTTTTATGGGTTGCTGCAGCATTGGCAGTATTAGCCTTATTTTTCTTATCCAAATTAGAGGAAACCAAGGGAAAAGTGTTTGTTGAGACCGTAAGCAAGTAGATAAATAGTTTATGAAAAATTAGGTGCCTAGGCATTTTAGTTAAGAGAGAAACTGTTCGTAAATGCAGAAAATCAATTAGTTCTGAAGCACAAAGATTATGGAAAAGAAAGCAAATAAATATAAATTAAAACTAGAGCTTTTAGAATTACTAAGACCAGATGACAAAGTCTATGATCCTATTGAATTAGAATTTGGCAACCATGATAATATATTCAATATTATCGAACGTATGAAAAAACGAAACCGTTTTAAAACGGAACAAGATTCGGTAGAATTTGCAATTGGACTTAAACTTTTTAGTGAAGTTATGTTAAAGAACAAAGACAATCCACTATTTGAAGATTTTAGACCAGCTTTTGGTGCTATGATGAAAAAATTAAAATCAGCGGAATAAAAAGGCATGAAAAAGGATTCGAAATTTCTTCAAGTTTTAGCGGCTTATGATGAGCGCATGCAGTCAGAGGATGAGATTATGAAGTCTTTGCCTGTTGTTGAAGGTATGAAACGGCGTGATGAGTTTTTGTTATCGGTAGGTGAAGATGCTGCCGTTTTTATGAATACCTTATTAAAATCAGCTAAATCAAAAACGATATTAGAAATAGGAACATCTTATGGCTATTCTACCCTATGGTTGGCAGAGGCAGCAAGAGAAAATGACGGCATTGTAATTACGTTAGAGGCCGATGAAACCAAAGTAACATACGCTAAACATAAATTGAATGAAGCGGGTCTTTCGGAATATGTTGATTTTAGAGTGGGTGATGCTTTAGCGCTTATGAAAGAAGCAAAAGAGTCTTTTGATTTTGTTTTAGTAGATGTTTGGAAAGAATTATACCTGCCTTGCTTTGAATTATTTTATCCTAAATTAAAAAATAAGGCTTGGGTGGTTGCAGATAATATGATATTCCCGGCACAATCAATTGAAGAAACAAAACGCTATCAAAACCGAATACGTAATACAGGAGTTTTCTCTTCAGTATTATTGCCTATTGGAAGCGGAATGGAATTGAGTCAATACGAACAAATAAAATAGGTTTTATGAAAAGGTTTAATTAACGAAAAGCATAAATAGATAATTGGTAATAGTTCAGCGTAATCGAGACCTAATATGTAAAATTGGTCTTAAGCACTAAATCAGTCACCTTCTTATCTTAAGCAGATTTTAGCTTAAAATGAATAATTTAAACCAAATAAACCTTGCAATAAATATAAATATAATTGATTTAGAATAGTACATCCCTCTTAATGATTCAGAATTTGAGTGAGTATAAAGTAAATTTGTAATACTAAAGAAAGAATAAAAAAATTTATAAAATGGCAAAAAACCCACATTATTTTTCGCAAATGGCCCATGTTGAGGTCTTAACCAAAGACCTTGAAAAATCGGTACATTTTTTTGGTGATATTGTTGGAATGGATATTACAGGAAGAGAAGAAGGTTCGGTTTATTTAAGAGCTTGGGGAGATTATTTTCATCATACCTTAAAATTGACGCAAAGCGACAAGTCTGGACTTGGACATATTGGGTGGAGAGCGGATAGCCCAGAGGCTTTAGAAGAAGCTGTTGAATATTTGGAAAGTATTGGTGCCGGCAGAGGTTGGTATGATGGTGACCTAGGTCATGGTAAAGCTTTTAAATTTCAATCTCCTGAAGGCCATATGCATGAAGTTTTTTGGGATGTACAATGGCTTCGAGAAGAAGGTGAACGTGGTAGTGTGTATGCAGATCGATATGCTAGCAATCGTTTACAAGGTGCCAATCCTAGAAGATTTGATCATGTAACATATATGGTATCAAAAGGTGCTTACCCTGCTGAAAAAGCATTTTGGAAAGCTTTAGGATTTAAAAATCCGGATGAAATTCGTATTTCAGATGAAATACCCCCAATTGGAGGTTTACATACCCTTGCAAACTTATCACATGACATTGCCATCTTTACAGACCCGAATATAGAACCAAATCAAGCAGTTTTAAATCATATTTGTTGGAATGTTGATAGTCGTGAAGAGGTACTTTTAGCTTTAGACTATTTTATAGAAAAGGGGTATAAGAGTGTTATGGGTGCACCAACAAGACATAAGGCAGATGAAGGTTTCTTTATCTACATTGTTGATCCAGGAAGTGGAATTTTATTTGAATTCTATGCTTGTGCTAGATTGGTGTTTGCACCTGATCATTTAGATGTTCATTATTTAAAAGATAACCCAAATGATGCATGGGGTTCTGTAAATCCGTTTGCAGAAATGGCGAAAGGTAAAAAACTTGGACTATCTGATGATGGTACAGTGAAACCTGTAGATATTTAAAATATCCTTTTTAAGAGAAATTAAAAAATTATAAAACTATGTGGCATTTTTTTCCGGGCAAATATATGCCTTCGTACCAAGTAAATAGAGCGTTGACCCAAGCCCATTATGGCGGTGGTGAATTTGCAGAAATTTTGGAAGTAGCAGGTAATATTGACCCAGACAATAGAGAGACCTTTAATATAGCTTGGTTAAACAAAGGCAACGAAGTTTATGAATGGGCAGAAGATTACGAGAATAAGAAAGCTTTTGTTTCTGCAAGAAGAACCTATTTAAGAGCGTTCAATTATTTGCGTACGGCAGAGTTTTTCATGAATCTACATGATGACCGAAAAATTAAGACCTACGTGAAAGCACGTCAGGCATTTATTAATGCAACAAAATACTTTGACGAGAAACCAATAACAGTAGAAGTCCCTTTTGAAGGTTCTTTTTTACCTGGGTATCTTTTCAAGCCTAAGGGCGTAAAAAACCCACCAGTAATGGTCATGTTTGGAGGATTAGATAGTTTGGCTGAAGAACTCTATTTTGGAATTGGAGACCATTTAATGGAAAGAGGCATCGCTTTATTAGCTATGGACGGACCAGGTCAAGGCGCAGCTTTACGTTTAAACCACATTCATTCTAGACACGATTATAATGTGGCTGGCACAGCTGTTCTAGACTGGGTTTTAGAAAACTTAAAAGATGAAGTTGACACTACAAGTGTTGGCATTGCAGGTGTTTCTATGGGAGGTTATATGGCCGCACGGTGTGCAGCTTTTGAACCGCGTTTTAAGGTATGTATGATTTTTGGAGCCGTTTGGTCTTATTATTCCGTTTGGGCTGGGCGTAGTGGCAAACATCCACTTGCTGAAATTGTACAGCATATTATGGATGAAGACACCTACGAAGGTGTGCTTAAAAAACTAGAAGGTTTTACTCTAGAAAATGGCGTTGCAGAAAAAATTTCAATGCCTACATTCATTATGCATGGTGGTGGCGATAAGCAAAATTTTGCGGAGCATGCCATCACACTAGAAAAGCATCTTACCTGTGAACATAAAATGAAAATTGTACCAGATGGAGAAAGTGGTGCGCAACATTGTCAAGTAGATAATTTCATGCCTACATTAGATATGTACGATTGGATTGCAGAAAAAATTCATGCGTAATAGCTTGTTTCCCTAGGTAATAATATTAAAAGTTCTAATTATGTCAGCAGTAAAAAAGGTACTCGTAGTTGGTGGTGGTATTGGAGGTCAGTCCGTTGCAATTGCTTTAGCCCAAAAGGGTGTTGAAGTTGAAATAGCAGAAAGACTAGATGTGTATAATGTATATGGAGTAGGAATCATTCAACAAATGAATGCACTCCGAGCATTGGATGAATTAGGCTTAGCTGATGAAACCATGAAGCAAGGTTATCCATACGGACAATTAAAAATGTACACTTCTACGGGGCACTTTATTGGTCTTGCAGGAGCACCACCAATAGGCAAATACCCTAGCCATAATGGTATTTCAAGACGTACTTTACATGAAATCATGTATGATAAGGCTATGAATCTTGGTGTTCATTATAAAATGGGAACTACGGTTACCCATATCGAAAATAACAAAGATGACGTTACCGTAACATTTACGGATAACACTAAAAAAACCTATGACATCTTAATCGCTTCAGATGGTATAAATTCTGATATGCGTAAATTGATTTTTGGTGATTTTAAACCAAAGTATATGGGTGTTTCAGTTTGGCGGTATGCCTTTAAAAAGCATGAGGACCTAGATACGGCATATATGTATTATGGAAAGCGAAGTAAAATTGGATTTATACCAATGTCTGAAGACAGTATGTATATGTTCTTGGTGTCTGCCGAAGGAGCAGATAACCCATGGATTGAGAAATCTGCCTATGTGCCCATGTTAAAGGATTATTTATCTGAATTTCCAGCTAAGATTGCCCAAGACGTCATCCCTCAAATTACAGAACCAGATTTGGTCAATTATCGTCCAATAGAAGCAAGTCATTTACCAGACCCTTGGTTTAAAAATAGAGCTATTGTTATTGGTGATGGTGCCCATGCAACCGTTCCGCAATTAGGCTCCGGTGCTGCATTGGCACTTGAAGATGGTGTAGTTTTAGCAGAGGAATTGGATAAGGCAGATACTGTTGAAGAAGCTTTTACAGCCTTTATGAAAAGACGTCACCAACGATGTATGGCGATTGTAGATGCATCAGAAACCCTCGCAGAATGGGAATTATTGGAGTTTGAAGGAAAACCGCTTCCTGAAGGAGCAAATATTGGTCAAGTCATTGGTAAGGCTGTTGGTACTTTAATGGCACCACATTAATAAAATAGTAATGTTATGAAATTAGTTACTTTTCAAAATAATAAAGGAGCTGTTAAAATTGGCTGGTTAAAAGGCAATGGTGTAATTGCTATGCAAAAAGCGGACCCCAGTTTACCAAATGATATGCTCAGCTTTATTGATGACCATGAAACGTATTTCAAAATAATAAAGGATAATAATCTAGAAAGTCTAGCACCTCATTATCAATTATCCGAAGTAAAACTCTTGGCTCCATTGACGAATCCAAGAAGTTTTAGAGATTATGTCGCTTTTGAGGAACATATGTTAAATGCTTCAAAGTCCTTTGGGCATACCGTTAGCCCAGAATGGTATAACATTCCTATTTTCTACTTTACCAATCATCAGGCGATTTATGGGCCAGAAGATGAAATAAAGAGGCCTGAGAAAGAAACCAAATTTGACATTGAATTAGAAATGGCCGTCGTTATGGGCAAAAAAGGCGCAGATATTAAAGCCGAAAATGCCGATGACTATATTTTTGGATATACCGTTTTTAATGATTGGACTGCTAGAGCGATTCAACGACAAGAGATGACCGTACCTCTTGGACCGCATAAAGGGAAAGATTTTGCAAACGCTATCGGACCTTGTATTGTTACCAAAGATGAGTTCGAGAAATACCGTTGTACCATTTCTAGAGAAACACATCCGGAACATCTGGCGATGCCTTTAACTACCAATGGAAGATTTGATTTAAAAATGACATCCCGTATTAATGGAGAAACTATTTGCGAAGGTAATTATAAAACCGTGTTTTGGACCTTTCCGCAAATGATAAAAAGAGCTTCAGAAAATAATGTTTCGTTAATGCCTGGTGACATTTTAGGTAGTGGTACCGTTGGTTGGGGAAGCCTTATTGAAAATAACTTTTCGGTTCATAGACCATTAGAACCTGGTGATGTGGTAGAATTGGAAATTGAAGGTATAGGCGTTTTGAGAAATAGCGTGATTTGATTTAACGAGTATTAAGTTTCAAAACCCCAACGGAATAGGCAAGTAAAACCTCTTTTATGCCCGTCTCCTTGGCAATCATTTGGGTTTACAATTTTTCATGGAATAATAACCTATGAAACAATAAGCTCGTTCGCCTCGTCCAATACATGGTTGGTAAAGCTTTTTAAATAAATTTCGGTAGTTCGTAGGGAATTATGGCCCAGGCCTTCACTTATTACCTCTATTGATATTCCCATAAACTTGGCGATGGTGGCCCAGGAATGGCGGATAGTATAGGTAGTGAATTCCTCTTCAATTCCTGCATCCGAGGCAATGACCTTTAGATGGGCGTTCATCCTTCTTCGTATGGATTTATATTTTTCATAACTTTTGGTACTTCCATCATAGTTGGCGGGAAATAAATAGTCATCGTTCTTTTTGCCTTTGGCATAGTAAGCCAATAATCTTTTGAGCTCATCTGTTATGCGAACGGAAAGTTGGTCCCCGGTTTTGCTCCTCCCGTAGAATATACGGCCATTGGCCATGTCCCTTACCTGGAGTTTTACTAGGTCTATAAAATTCATTCCCCTACAGTTGAACATTATAAGGGTATAATTTTGTGCGTGCCATATTGGGGTTCCCTTTTTATAGTCCAGGTCCCTGATCTTCATGAAATCCACCTTTATTATAGCCTTCTTTTTGGTACGCTTGGTAGTGGGAATCTTAAAGTGTTCAAAGGGATTTTTTTGGGTAGTAAATTGGTCCTCTTTGATAGCACTGTTATAGATGGCCCTTACCGCCCTCATATAGGAACTTATGCCATTACTGGAGTTGCCCTTTGATTCATGCTCGATCTTAAAATTCTTCAATAGGGTTACATTGATCTCGTCCAAACGTAGGTCATTGTCCCCGTTCAGTTTAATGAATGCCCTAATCCCCCCGGCATACCATGAGGCGGTACCGGGCTTGTTGGATTTCAATTTCCTGTCGATGATCACATTTCCCCATTCGGACAAGGTCATTCCGTTATGGACTTCTTCCCGTATTTTGGTGACCACCTTTTTATCCCAGGCCTTTCGGATGTATTCAACCAGTACATCGGGGTCGAGCCCTTCTATACTTTCTCCAAGGTCAACAATAAGCTTACGTGCAATATGGAGCTTGTCGTAAATGGATTCGTTGGCCTTGTCACAATCAATATGGTTGTTTTTAAAGGCAGACTTTTTCATCCGCATATACTTATCGTCCCATCCAGCGGGGGAGCTGAAATAGGGCAGGCGTATGATCCTTGTTTTATGGTGAAACAATCTTAGGGCAACGGGATACAATCCGTTGGCTGCACTTTTTGCCGATTTTCTGGTGTCCAATATCAATCTTACCTTGGCCATAATCTTGTTCTTTTACTTAAAGTTACTAAAAAACAAGGCTCACTTTAGGCTCACTTTTTTTTGATATCATTTGATATCAAATGATATCAAAATTTATCGAAATTGAATTAAACACCTGTAAATCAATATAATATGATGTATTTTGCATTGATTTGTAGTTCCATTTCAAAGTCTTCTAAGCAGGCGGTCCTAGGTTCGAATCCTAGTGCCATCACCAATAATTACGAGGCCTCCAAGAAATTGGAGGCTTTTTTGGTTTTACAAAAGGCTCAAAAAAGGCTCACTTTTTTTAAAAGCAGTAGAATAATACGGATAGGAATTGCGGCCCAATCCTTCACTGATTACCTCAGTAGGGATTCCCGCCCAGGAATGGTGGATGGTATAAATGATAAAATTCTATTCAATATTCGCATCTTCGGTGATGCCTTTTAATTTGCAGCGTTGATAACGAGGGAGCATCGTAGGTAATCCTTCTGCGATCACAACACTAAACCTTTTATAAACGGGGGTATTGTTACTTTTTTTTATGAATTGTTATTAGAATTATTATAAAAAACATACATAGTTATTGGATTTAAAATTACTTTTATACTTATTGATGCCAATTGCACTGTTTTGAATGCAAAATAGTGATCCCTAATCTTAAAGTCTTCAACCCCAGTCGTATTAATTCATTCCGGTTACACTGGAGATAAAGGACCAATCTGAATTTTAGACAAGGCTACAAATGCAGTATAGGAATGGATTAAATCCTAAATCATAATTATAATGTTCTCTTTGTCCTGAGCTAATCAATAGAATTTAATTGAAGAATTTACATGATTGTTTCCAATTTCATTAAGTTTACATTTTAACCCAACATTTAATGAGGTTCCAAAGCGTTTTTTTTCTTTTTGTCGCGGCTTTTATATCTATATTCCACTCTTGTTCCGATAGGAATAATGAAGCCGAAATAAGGATTGGGTTTTCCCAAGCCATGATGGCCGACGAATGGAGGCAATCCATGAACAATGCCATGGAAGTACAGGCCTCTTTGTATCCCAATGTTACCCTAAGTATAGCAAACGCCAACTACAATGTCCAACAACAAATTGCACAGTTAAAGGATTTCATAACAGACAGTGTTGATATTATTATTGTTTCGCCTATTCAATCCAAACCTATTACCCCAATTGTGGAGGAAGCTATGAATGCCGGAATTCCGATTCTGGTGGTAGATAGGAAAACAGACAATCAAAAGTACACGGCATATGTAGGCGCGGACAACATTGAAGTTGGCCGTAATGCTGGGAAAATCATAGTTTCCAATGTACAGGATTCATTAAGGGTTATTGAAATAAGGGGTCTAGCTGGATCGTCTCCTGCTGAGGAAAGAAGTCTGGGTTTTCATCAGATTTTGGATAAATTTCCCAAAATAAAATTTGCAGGAACTATAGAAGGGGATTGGGAGGAGGAATCCATCACGGAAAGGTTACGAGAATTATTGTCAAGAACCGGAACGGTAGATTATATTTTTGCCCATAACGACAGAATGGCCAAGGGTGCCTGGGAAGTAGCTAGGAATTTGGGCATGGAAGGCCAAATAAAAATCATCGGTGTTGACGGACTTAATGGACCTAACGGAGGCATACAATTAGTAAAAGATGGGGTTCTAAATGCAACGATATTGTATCCTACAGGGGGTGCTGAGGCAATAAAAATCGCATTGAAAATTTTAAACGCTGAGGTGGTGCCTACAAATAATATTCTGAGCACCACTGTTATTGATCAGTTTAATGCTGATATAATGCAGAATCAATTCAGTAAAATAAATGAGCAGCAAGGTCTCATTGAATCTCAGATTTCCGCAATTAAAAGACAAGAGCAACTCTACTATTCACAAAATAATATCCTCAAAATCATTATTATATTTTCGGTAATCATATTTGGCCTTGCCGTTTATAGCATATATTCCAAAATAGCTATATCCAAGAAAAATAGGCAGCTGGAGTTGATCAATAAAAAGATTACTGTCCAAAGAAATCAAATCGAAAAAATAGCTAACGAAGTAAAGGAAAGTAATGAGGCCAAATTAAATTTTTTCACAGGGCTATCCCACGAGTTTAAAACACCTATCACTTTAATCATGAGTTCCATAGAATCTTTAAGGGAATGGGACAAACAAAAGGGCTATAAAACTGGATTTGAAGTGGAATTGATTCAAAATAACTCCAATCGTTTGTTAAGGTTGATCAATAATTTATTGGATTTTAGAAAAGTGGAAGACCAAAATTTCAATGTTAGGGCTTCAGAAACAAATATTTTTAGGTTCTCCAACAATATATTTAATGAATTTATGGGGGAGGCGAAAAAGAGGGGAATCAAATTCAATATTACCACCAATAATGAGGATCTGGACTTGTTTATCGACCGAAATTTAATGGATAAAGTCTATTTTAACCTTTTATCCAATGCCTTTAAATTTACTCCTGATAATGGAAGAATCGATATTGTAATTAACGATAATTTGGACAAAAGTACTGTTGATATTCACTTTAAGGATAACGGAATAGGAATCCCGGAAAACGAATTGAAAAATGTATTCACCCCATTTTTTAAGGGTTCCAATAATAGGAAAAATAGTTCAGGCGTAGGTTTACATCTTAGTAAACAATTTGTGGAACTTCATCTTGGTAAAATTGAAGTTAAATCCTATCACGGAACGGAATTTATTATTACCCTATTTAAAGGAAATACCCATTTTAATGAAGATCAAATTGTAATTGACCCAGATTTGGCGGATACAACGCTGAGTGATTTTTCCGGGGAGATTACCTTGGATGATAACTATTTGGAACTTGATACCAAGATTAGGGAGGATAGCTATTCCATTCTTTTAATAGAGGACAATCGGGATTTGAGTTTTTTTCTAAAGAATAAACTAGGTGTCGAGTATGATATGATTTTGTCTGATGGTACCGATGGAATAGAGTTGGCATTTGAGCATATTCCTGATGTTATTATATGTGATATTAACTTGCCCGATAAAAATGGATTTGAAATTTGTGAAATCTTAAAGAACGATTTGCGAACATCGCATATTCCAATTGTCATCTTAACAGCCTTGGGCAATAAGGATTCTTTTCTACAGGGCCTTAAAAGCGGAGCGGATCTATATTTGACAAAGCCATTTAGCTATTCCATATTAACACAATCTATAAAGTCGCTCCTTTACAATAGGGAAAAGTTAAGGTATTATTATACCAACAATATACATAAAATTGATCAGGGGCAAGCGTTTGGGAGCCCGGAACAATTATTTGTACGTCAACTAAATCAACAAATAAAGGTGAATCTGGACAATACCAATTTTTCCGTAGAAAATTTAGCTGATGCATTGAATATTTCCAGGGTTCAGTTATATAGAAAGGTCAAGGCCATAATAGGCATAAGCGTAAGTGATTATATTTCCAATTATAGATTGGAAAATGCAAAAACCATGATAGAAAACACAGATCTTTCCATGTCGGAAATAGGGTATAGCACAGGATTTTCTTCCCCAAATTACTTTTCTACAGCCTTCAAAAGTAAATATGGTGTTACTCCAGGGGCCTATAAAAAATCACTTTAGGGTATTCTTAATCTTTTACCTTAATACCATGTATCAATTTTAAAGTTTTGTGTTACATCAGTATAAATAGGTCAAACTTTCTTTGTTAAAATAATTTTATTAACATTCTGGTTGTCAGCACTTTGTGTTTATTTTAAATAGTGTTAACGAAATCATTACAGATTGTAACATTGACAAAATAATTGCCAAAAAAATTGTAATAATATAGTCTTCATATTTAATAATTGCGATATGAAGAAAATATTGGTTTGGTCTATTACTGCAGCTTTGGCGGGATTTCTTTTTGGTTTTGACACGGTAGTGATTTCAGGAGCGGACAAAAAATTGCAAATTTTATGGGGTTCTTCTGATGTATTCCATGGAACAATAGTAATGGCCATGGCTTTGTGGGGAACAGTAGTTGGAGCATTATTGGGCGGAATACCTACAAATAGGTTGGGGAGAAAGAAAACCCTGTTCTGGATAGGTCTTTTTTACACCGTATCCGCTTTGGGTTCTGCATTCGCAAACGACCCTATTACCTTTGCCTTCTTTAGATTTTTAGGTGGATTGGGAGTGGGCGCATCCACTATAGCCGCTCCTGCATATATTTCTGAAATTGCCCCGGCCAAGGACAGGGGTAAATTAGTTGGCTTGTACCAATTTAATATCGTCTTTGGAATATTGGTTGCCTTTTTTTCCAACTACCTGTTAAGTGGTATTGGTGAAAATGCCTGGCGATGGATGGTTGGGGTAGAGGCCATTCCCGCTGTAATCTATACCCTATTTGTCATGACTGTTCCACAGAGTCCAAGGTGGCTTCTGACCAAGCTGCGCACCGAAGAAGCTCTAAATGTACTTAAAGTGATAAATCCTGGTCAAGATGTAGAAAAATTGATGTTGGAAATAAATCAGGAAAATGAAAACAAGGTACCAGGTGAAAACATTTTTATAAAGAAATACCGCTTCCCATTAATTCTTGCCTTTTGTATGGCCTTTTTTAATCAGGCTTCCGGTATTAATGCCTTTCTATACTATGCCCCTAGAATTTTGGAAGAGGCTGGTCTGGGTGAAAGTACTGCCTTATTGAGCAGTATTGGAATAGGCGTCACCAACCTGCTTTTTACCCTCTTGGGTATTTTTCTAATCGATAGGCTTGGTCGAAAACAATTAATGTACCTAGGATCCATCGGGTATATCGTATCACTGACCTTGGTGTCCTGTGCTTTTTTCTTCGATTGGGAAGGAATGTCCGTAGCTATATTTCTATTCCTGTTCATTGCCGCACATGCCGTAGGACAGGGTACCGTAATCTGGGTGTTTATATCGGAAATTTTCCCCAATCATTTAAGAGGTTCGGGACAATCTTTTGGAAGTTCGGTCCACTGGGTCTTGGCTGCTATAATCCCTTCCTTGATTCCGGTCTTGTTTTCCTCTATTGGAGCAGGAACAGTATTTGCCTTCTTTGCTTTTATGATGTTTCTACAATTGCTCTTTGTGGCCTTTATTATGCCGGAAACAAAGGGGGTTTCCTTAGAAGCTTTGAGTAAATCCTTAAGTAAATCCAATGGGTCAAATGATGATAAGGTAAAGGAAATTAAAGAGAATAAATAGATAAAATTTAAACCCAATTTTTTGAAAGTATGAAAAAACATAGATTAAAATTAGTTGTTGCCATTGCAGGCCTGTGCATAGTTTTCGCATGCAAGGAACAAGGGCAGAAAGAGAACACGGACATTATTGTCCAGCAGGAAAGTACTTTGGATGCGGAAGAAGAATTGTATCGTCCAAATTACCATTTTACACCTAAGGTTGGATGGATGAACGATCCCAACGGGATGTTCCATTACAATGGGTATTATCATTTATATTTTCAACATTATCCAGACGGTAATAAGTGGGGGCCCATGCATTGGGGGCACGCTATAAGTACCGATATGGTAGAATGGAAGGAGCAGCCAATTGCACTATATCCTGATGATCTGGGGTATATTTTTTCTGGAAGTGCAGTGGTGGATCTGCAAAATACCTCTGGCTTTGGGACAGGGGGACAAGTGCCGATAATTGCCATGTTTACATATCATAATATGGAAATTGAAAAGGCCAATGGAATCGATGTTGAGTCACAGGCCATTGCATATTCCCTGGATGAAGGGCTTACTTGGACCAAATATTCAGGAAACCCGGTCATAAAAAATCCAGGAATTAGAGATTTCAGGGATCCCAAGGTGTTCTGGAACGAGGAGCATAAGAAATGGGTTATGGTCTTGGCTGCTCAGGACAAAGTTATGTTCTATGGTTCAAAGGACCTTAAAAGCTGGGAGTTGTTGTCGGATTTCGGCAAGGATTTGAATAGGGAGATTGGAACTCATGGTGGTGTTTGGGAATGTCCAGATCTATTTCCTGTTCCAGTAGAGGGTACTGATGAAACCAAATGGATCCTCTATGTAAGTGTTAATCCTGGGGGGCCAAATGGAGGTAGTGCTACACAATATTTTATTGGTGACTTTGATGGTACAAAATTTACCATGGATAAGGATTTTGAAACAGTACTAAACAAGGGTCAGAACTTTTGGATCGATTTTGGGAAGGACAATTATGCCGGGGTTACTTTTTCCAATGTCACCTCCAAGAACGGCGGGAAATTTTATATGGGCTGGATGTCCAATTGGGAATATGCCAATGAAGTACCTACAGAAACCTGGCGTAGTGCCATGACCGTGGCAAGGGAAATAAAATTGATTAAGGATGCAGATTCCTATAGGTTGGCTTTTAAACCAGTTGATGAAATTGACGCTTATAAAGGTGTAAAGTATAAGAAAGAAAATATTGCAGTGAATGGGGAATTGGCACTCATCAATTCAGAAAAGATAAATTTTTCTCGGGCTGCAATCAACTTCAATATTTCAGATATAAAAAAAGATAGCTTCACTTTTAAGCTTTCCAACAAGCAAGGGGACGAATTGCTCTTTGGATACAACGGCATCGATGATACTTTTTACATCGATCGTAATAAATCAGGTAAAACAGGATTTTCCGATACTTTCTCGAATAAGAAAAGTATTGCGAAACGAATTTCCGGCAGTAAAATGCTGTCCGGATCTATCCTTTTGGATAAGACATCCATAGAATTATTTTTTGATGAAGGGTCCACGGTAATGACGGAAATCTTCTTTCCCAATGTACCATTCGAGACGCTTTCAATAGAGACGGTAAATCAAGACTTTGTGCTTGATTTGTTAGAAGTAAATGAACTTAATATTAACTAAATACAACTCAATTATGAAACTAAAACTCTTTTTATTACTAATGACATTTGTTCCCTTGGGGCTATTGGCCCAAGAACAGATAAAAGGTACGGTGACCTCCCAGGATGATGGGATGCCATTGCCAGGTGCCTCTGTGGTAGTGGCGGGTACTACCAATGGTACAACGACAGATTTTGACGGTAATTTTACACTTGGTGATGTGCCCACTGATGCGACACTTTCGGTAAGTTATGTTGGCTTTTTAACCATGGAGATTCCTGTAAATGGACAGACAACCTTCACAATTGTATTACAGCCAGATGCGCAAATGTTGGACGAAGTAGTATTAACCGGGTATACTACCGAAAGAAAGGCCGATTTAACTGGAGCCATTACCGTTGTGGAACTTGGTCCTGTTGAAGGTCAAAGTTTAAGTTCCGGTAATGCCATGCAGGCTTTACAGGGAAGGGTACCGGGACTATTCGTAGAGAAATCTGGAAATCCTAACGGTACCAGTAGCCGAATTTTAATTCGAGGGGTTACAACATTGGGAAATAATGATCCGCTATATGTAATTGACGGGGTGCCAACTGTTCGTCAAGAAGTCTTTTCGGGCCTTAACCCAAGTACCATAGAATCTGTACAGGTTCTAAAAGATGCATCCGCTTCTTCTATTTATGGTTCTAGGGCAGGTAATGGGGTCATCATAGTAACCACCAAGAACAGTACCAAAGCAGGAGGGGATGAAAAATATAGGGTAAGCATAAATTCTAACCTATCCGTGCAGTCAGAGAAAAAACAAAGGTATGATATGTTGAACTCCATACAACGTGGAGAGGCCTTGTGGAGGGCTTCCGTTAATGATGGTGCAGATCCAACCGGAGGTTATGGTGAAATCTATAATTTTGACTGGAACGGTGATTTTAATAATCCTGTGCTAAATGGTGTTACACTTCAGCCTTATGTTGGCGGTGATACCAACGTGCCTGCCGGGGATACTGATTGGCAAGAGGAATCTTATGAAACTGGTTATGTTTATAATAACGAAGTTTCTATTTCTGGAGGAACGGACAAGTCCTTTCATCTCATTAATTTGGGGCATCTCAAGAATACAGGTATTTTAAAACATACAGGTTACGAAAGATTTTCCGGGAAATTAAATTCCAATTTTAAATTGTTCAATGACAAATTGAAAATCGGGGTAAATACTGCTTTTACCACCTCCGATGAAACTTTGGCCTCTACCGATATTGGTAGTGCCCTAACTCCCGTATTAGCAATAAGTATGGCGCCGACCATACCTTTATTCGATAATAACGGTAATTATGGTGGGCCATTGGGTGCTGGGTATTCGGACAGAAACAATCCTGTTTTGATGCAGTATTTAAATAGGTGGGACAACACAGAAAGGACCAATATTTTTGGTAATGTATTTGCAGAACTTCAAATTTTGGACAATTTAACCTTCAGGACTAGTATTGGTCTCGATTATGGTGACTACAAACGTAAGGATATTGAGCCCAAGGTAACCAATGGATTTGTAAACAGAAGCAACAATAGGTTGATTTTGGACACCAATAAATTTACCAGCGTTGTCTTTACCAATACATTGAATTATACTAAGGAACTGGGAGATCATCGTTTTGGTCTACTGGTTGGAACAGAATCCATTAAAAATGATTTTGATTCGGTTACCGCTATTGCCGATGGTTTTGCGGTAGAAACAGAATCTTATTTTGTTCTGGATGCGGCTACAGGAGCTAGGACCAATACAGGTCGTTCCAGTGGAAGCAGCCTATTGTCACAGTTTGGAAAATTGAACTATGCATTTGCAGATAAGTATTTAGCTTCAGTGACCGTGCGTAGGGATGGCTCCTCAAGATTTGGTGATGAAAATAGGTATGGTGTTTTTCCAGCGGCAACTTTGGGTTGGAGAATTAGCAGAGAGGATTTTTTCAATGATGAAGGAGCGGTGTCGGATTTAAAATTTCGGGCAGGATATGGCGAAGTGGGTAACCAGTCTATTGGTGATCTGGCAAGATTTGGTCTATACGAATCCCGCTACGGTCCTAATCAAGATCAATTTGTTCCAGACTTTTTCAACCAATATTACAATGTTGGAACAGCTTATGATCTAAGCGGCAATAATAGTGGAACCTTACCATCAGGTTTTGTTTCCATTCAAGCGGCAAACCCAGCATTGAAGTGGGAAACAACTAAAGAATTCAACTATGGTGTGGATTTTGGGCTTTTTAATAATGCAGTGGTTGGTACTTTCGATTATTTTACAAGGAAAACTAGTGATATCTTGATCACGCCCCCTATTGCCTCGGTTATTGGAGAAGGGCAACAGCGTGTTTTAAATGGAGCCACCACACAGACGAAAGGTTGGGAGCTTTCCGTTGCCTATTCCAAGACTTGGGATAGTGGATTTTCAATGGCGGTATCTACTAATTTTGGAGCTTTCAAAGACGAGATAACCTTTTTGCCTGAAGAAGTTAGGGCAGGTTTTCCCGGAACGGCAGAGAATTCTATCCTAGGTCAGTCACAATTTTCCATCTTTGGTTATAAAACGGATGGATTGTTCCAAAGTCAGGCCGATATCGATGCTAGCCCAACTCAAGTAGGTTCAAGACCAGGAGGCTTAAAATTCCAGGATCTTAACGGGGATAATGTAATAGATTCCGATGATCGTGATTTTATTGGAAATACATTGCCGGATCTAGAGTATGGTATCCGAATAGATCTTGGTTATAAGAATTTTGATTTTTCCGTTTTTGGTTCTGGGGTAGCAGGAAGAATTGGTCAGGATCCTTATATATTATGGAACAATTTTACGCAAGGAAGGGAGAATGCCGGACTTGGTGTTCTTAATGCGTGGACTCCGACCAATACCAATACCGATATTCCATCTTTGTCATTGGCATTCAATGACCTTAGAACTTCTGATTATTTATTTAGGAAGAATTCTTATTTCAAAATAAGAAATCTGCAAATAGGGTATTCTTTACCCGAGGAGATGATCAGCAAATTCTGGGGAATGACGGGATTACGAGTTTATTTTCAAGGAGAGAATCTATTTTGGTTTACTCCAAAAGATTATATCGGATCGGATCCGGAGCGTACAACTGTTGATAATATCCCAGTACCAACTGTACTGTCATTGGGACTTAACTTGAACTTTTAAAAATTGAAAATCATGAAAAGAAATATAATATTTATAATGGGAGTGCTGGTTTCGTTTTTGCTGGCTTCCTGTGACAAGGACTTTTTGGAATATGAACCAGAGGGGGTATTGTCCAATGAAAATGTGGCGACAGCTGATAATGCCGAAGCCTTGGTAGTAGCTGCCTACGCAGGGATTGCCAATGATGAAATGATCGGACCCTTGACCCATCAATGGGTGTATGGAAGTGTACGTTCGGATGATGCTTATAAAGGTGGTGGAGGCCGTGGCGATGTGGATGTAATTGACCGCTATGAGCAATACAATCTAACAATTCCAGATTTTGGGGATTGGATGGCCCCGAGAACTTGGACCAATTATTACAAGGCCATTTCTAGAGCTAATTTTGCGTTGACCGTAATTAACGACATACCTGACGCGGAATATCCAAATAAGACTTTGAGACAGGCGGAACTTAGATTTTTGAGGGCACATTCCCACTTTATGATGAAACTTTTGTTTAAAAAAATTCCTTACATCAAAGAAGGGCTGACCCAAGAGGAAACTGCTGCTGTCACAAATGATGTGCCCAACGATGAATTGTGGAATACAATTGCGGAGGATTTTATTTTTGCTTACAACAATCTTCCCCAATCGCAAGATGAGGTTGGCAGGGCAGATAGAAATGCAGCTGCAGCCTATATGGCCAAACTTAGGCTCTTCCAGGCGTACGAACAGAATGACCAGCATCAGGTCACTGCTATCAATCCGGCCAGGCTACAAGAGGTAATTGATTATGCCGATGAGGTAACTGCTAGTTTGGAGGCAGATTATGGAAACAACTTTTTAGATGGTTTCGATAATGGTCCCGAATCAATTTGGGCTGCCCAATTTTCTATTAATGACGGTACCAAAGTAAGTAGGGTAAGTTTTGTAACGGGACTTAATTCTCCTCATGGATCTGCATTATACGGGTGTTGTGGATTTCATTTGGCCAGTCAGAATATGGTCAACGCATTTAAGACCGATGCTGCTGGATTGCCTTTATTGGATAATTTTAATGATACGGATATATTCGCTACAGTTAATGAGGATGGAACAGTAACACCAGCGGTGGGATTAACGGTGGATCCTAGGTTGGATCATACCGTAGGGGTTCCGGGAAGACCTTTTAAATACAGGAATACTGTTAATGCTACCGGTGATATGGTTTATAACTTTAGTTGGGCCAGAGATCCAGGGGTTTATGGCTATTTTGGTAATATGAAGGAACAACAGGCGCCAGATTGCTCCTGTTATGTGAAGGAAGGACCGTTTGTTGGTACTTCCAAGAATGTTGATTTTATAAGATATGCAGATATTTTGCTGTTCAAGGCAGAGGCCTTGATACAATTGGACCGCTGGGATGAGGCATTACCTTTGATCAATCAAGTTAGGGCTCGTGCAGCTGTAAGTACCCAGCGCCAGATCGATGCAGGTGCGACGGATATTTACAATATTCAAGAGTACACTACCTTCCCGGATAAAGCCTATGCTTGGAAAGCCTTGAAATTTGAAAGGAGATTGGAATTTGGGATGGAAGGTCCCCGATTCTTTGACTTGGTAAGATGGGGTGAGGCAGCAGAAGTGTTGAACGCCTATTTAACCGAGGAAAAAACAAAAAGGGATTTCTTGTCCAGCGCAGTTTTTACGGCAGGCAGGGATGAGTACTATCCAATTCCACAACGTGAAATAGATTTTACAGGAGGACTTTATAAGCAAAATCCTGGATATTAATTTAAGTCCGAGTTAGTTTGAGTTAGTTTTTAAAGGCACGGAGAGTAGTTTCTCCGTGCCTTTTATTTAAAGTTTGAATTATGAAAAAATTAAAAGCTATTTGTTTTGGAGAGGTTTTATTCGATAATTTCCCAACACACTCAAAGATTGGGGGAGCTCCCTTGAATGTTTCTTTGCGCCTACAATCTTATGGTGTAGACGTTAGTATGATAAGTAGTGTCGGTAATGATAAGGAGGGCAAAAGAATTATTAAATATCTAAGGAGCTCTGGCATAAATACGGATGGGATACAAATAAGTTCCAGTAATGGGACTGGCCAAGTAAACGTTGTCTTAAATGACAAGGGGGTGGCATCCTACGATATTGCCTATCCTGTTGCTTGGGATAAAATTTTGACAAAAAATCGCTATGAAAGTCAGCTAAGAGAAACGGATATATTTATATATGGCAGTCTTGCCTGTAGGGATAATACTTCTAGGACCACCTTAAAGGGGTTAGTGGAAATAGCACAATACAAGGTTTTTGACGTGAATTTAAGAGCACCACATTATAGTAAGGAACTGCTCCTGGAATTAATGCAGCACGCTAATTTTGTGAAATTCAATGATGATGAATTGTACGAGGTAGCGGAATGTCTTGGTTCCAAATACAATTCTATGGAGCAAACTATTGTATTTGTAGCCAAAGAGACCCAAACAGACACAATTTGTGTCACCAAAGGTGCTTATGGTGCTGTATTGTATCACCGAAATATCTTTTATTATAATAGTGGCTATAGGATTAAGGTTCTTGATACGGTAGGCTCGGGGGATTCTTTTCTAGCCTCTGTAATTTATAAGTTGTTTAGCGGTGAAGACCCCCAAGCCGCTATCAATTTTGGTTGCGCTGTCGGGGCCATGGTGGCTAAAAGCGAAGGGGCCAACCCAATTTTTACCAAGCAAAGAATAAACAAGTTTATGAATCCTTAAAGTTTTTGTGTCATGCTTAGAGGTTATCCAAATTTTTAGAAATGATGATTTTTTTAGAAACTTTATTAAAACATCCAAGCATTTAAACTTAATATCCTCAATGGCATAGGCTGGTCTGTTGATTTTTGATGGTATTCATGAAATCGATGATTTGCTGCCAAATTGAGATTCGGCGTAGCCAATGCTACGCATTTGGGCGATGCAAAAAATGAACAAATCACGAACTCCATGATAGTTTATTCTATCTTTATGCAATTCACATAACTTTTGGGATTGATCCATTGTATATTGCATTCTATGAGACCATTTTTATTGCTTACTTTTTTTGTTTTATTGACGGGTTGTGCCGACCAATACGGTAAGTATAAAAAACCACCGGAGTACATTACTCAGGCATCTGCTTCCAATGCTGCTTATTTTGAAGCTTATGACGCGACTTTAAAATTATGGAATGTCTCTTTTGAGGAATTGTATATTCCTACCACCAACGGAATTGCCCATGTTATTGTAAGTGGCCCTAAAAATGCAGAAGCAGTGGTATTACTTCACGGAATGAACGCCAGTTCTACCATGTGGTATCCAAATATTGAAGCACTTGCCAAAAACCACCGGGTGTTTGCGATCGACTTTATCCTGGAACCAGGAAAGTCTTATTTGTCTAATGATATAGAAAGTGTAGAAAAAGTTACTGCTTGGTACAAAGAAGTTTTATTTGCTTTGGAGTTGGATAGCTTTCATCTCATTGGCGCTTCCCGAGGAGGTTGGTTGGCCGTTACCCTTGCATTGCAGGATCAGGAAAAAATAAAAAGCTTAATATTATTAAGTCCGGCCCAGACTTTTACATGGATTAAACCAAGTACGGATTTATTAAAAAATATTGTGACGTTATTTTCTTCAAAGGAGAAACAAATTGAACAAAGCTTAAAAAGCATGTCCAGCAATGTAGCCAAAATTAATGATGCCTACCTTAAGCAATATAAATTGGGTACGGAAATGGATTCTGAAAACAAATTTGTAACCAGTATGCAACCTTTTTCCAACAGCGAGTTAAAATCCTTACAAATGCCTGTTTTGGTTTTAATTGGGGATGACGATATGATCAATGAAAGAAGAACGGTTGCAATAGCCAATACGCTACCAAAAGGGAAAGGGGAAGTAATACAAAATGCAGGACATTTTTTATCTATCGATCAAGCGGAAACAGTAAATGAAAAAATGCTGGACTTTTTAAAATAAGGACCTTGTTTCTAGGGCGAGTAATTTACTTTCTCAACAAGGGAGAGGTGGGTCTTCAATAAATCTAGAAGTGGAATGTAGCAGATTAAAATTGCTTCCTAGCCTTTTTATTTCTGCTGCTTCGGAAATTCCTACTGCCTTTTGTTAGATAATGGACCACAACCAGCGCTACACTGATTACAGCAACAGGAATAAGTATCTCGTAAGCCTCAATTGGTAAATCCATAGTTATAATATACGAAAAATCGAAATAAAACAGGCTTAACGGACAATATTCAACGGTATTCACTAGCGGATCAGGATTTTTCTTTACTTTACAAGTTGACGGAACAAATGAACGGCCTATTTTCAATTTACTTAAGTGGTTATTATTGTTTTTTATAGGTTTTCGTGAATCTTCGATTTCGTCTTAAATCAAGTGGTTTCCACATTTGGGGATGGAAGGCCTGCCTACCGTTAGGTAGGCGTCCAGGCCTCGGCAGGCTCCTCTAAACGAAGGTACACTGTACCTTCGTTTATCGGCCCTGGTCGTTTTTATTCATCGGCTGGGCTCTTGATTTTTAATGGTATTCATGAAATCGATGATTTGCCGCCAAATCGAGATTCGGCGCAGCCAATGCTACCCACTTGGGCGATGCAAAAAATGAACAGGACAAGAACTGTGGGATAGTTGATTCTATCTTTTCTAATTCACACACACACACACACACACACACAACCTCTGGGGTTGATCCCAAAACCTGTTCCTATTGTTACAGTACGGTATGTTCAGTGTTCGTTTTCTTCTTGTGGAATCACATTACATCTTTCAATGCCGCCAATAACATATTCACATGATTGGCGTCGGAGCTTTCGCCCATTAGTCCAATCCGCCATATTTTTCCTGCAAATGGTCCCAGGCCGCCACCTATTTCAATATTGTACTCTTCAAGCAACCGCTTTCTGACCTCTACATCGTTCACGCCTTCAGGAATCCGTACAGCGTTTAACATGGGCAGGCGATACTGTTTCTCTACCAAAAATTCAAATCCCAGGCTTTCCAGACCATCGCGTAAAAGTTCATGATTTTTTTGATGACGTGCGAAACGGTTTTCCAAGCCTTCCTCAAGAATAATTCGCAATGCTTCGCGCATGGCGTACATGGCCGAAATGGGCGCTGTATGATGATAGGCCCTTTTAGCTCCGGCCCAATAATTCTTTACCAAGGTCAGATCCAAAAACCAGCTCTGTACTTTGGTCTTCCTATTGTCGAGGACATCTATCGCAGCCTGACTAAAGGTAACAGGTGATAAGCCAGGAGGAGCACTTAGGCATTTTTGACTCCCGGAATACAGCGCATCTATTCCCCATTCATCCACTTTTAATTGGGTACCGCAATAGGAAGTTACGGCATCGACAACGAATAGCGCACCTGCATTTTTTGTCATTTTACTGATCTCCTCCAAAGGTTGTAAAACGCCTGTTGAAGTTTCGGCATGCACTATGGCCAATAGTTTAGGATTACAGCTTGCCAGGGCTTTTTTAACTTCTTTGGGATCAATGGTTTTTCCCCAATCAGATTCAACTTTGATGACTTTTGCTCCGCAACGTTCTGCAATATCGGCCATGCGGTTACCGAAAACGCCGTTGATACAGATTACGGCCTCATCGCCAGGTTCCAACAAGTTCACCAAACAGGTTTCCATCCCGGCACTGCCTGGAGCGGAGACCACAAAGGTCAGTTCGTTTTTGGTCTGAAGGGTCTCCTGCACCATAAGCTTGATATCGTCCATCACTACTAAAAATTCGGGATCCAAATGCCCTACCAAAGGAGTGGCCATTGCCCTCAATACCCGAGGATGTACATCACTTGGCCCAGGACCCATCAAGACCCTGGTGCTTGTTTTCATTTCATCAATTTTTGTCATTGTCGTGTTTTTTATATGGATGGTTCTAAAATTAATTATTTTTTTACAGCTCTAATGGCTTCGACAAAATGTATCGGCTTTGTGCTTGTAAAATGTTGTATCTGGTGGCGGCAGCTAAATCCGCAGGCGATAATTTTGTGGTCTTTTTGTAGTTTTTCTACCGCCGGAAACAGAATTTCCGCTCCAATCTTTTTGGATAAATTGTAATGCTCCTTTTCATATCCAAAGGAACCTGCCATGCCGCAACAACCTGATGGAATCTCTGTGACCTTCTTGGAATTCTTTAATAGTGATTTCATAGCATTGGTGCCATACAAAGCTTTTTGATGGCAATGTCCGTGTATGGCAACCCCCTCTGAAATGGATTCGAAATCGACATCCAGTCGTCCTTGTTCGTATTCATCGGCCAGAAAAACGTCGATCATCATCACTCCATTCTTTAATTGATCGGCTACATCCTGGTTGCTAATTAAATCTGGTAAATCATCGTTTAAGGCTGAAGCACAACTAGGTTCGCAGACCACCACTTTTAGGCCTTGATCTAGAAATATCTTTAAGCCCTCAATGGTTTTGGCCCCCTCTTTTTTCGCATCCCTTAAAAATCCATGGGAAATTTTTGGCCTTTGGCAGCAGCCCACATTGGCCAAAATAACCTCATATCCGCAGGAATTTAAAAGTTGCAGGGCGGAAATGCCTATTTGTGGCTCGTGATAGTTCAGGTAGGTATCGGCGAACAGCACCACTTTTTTATCGCCCTTGTTTGTTTTATGGGCATGTTTCGCAAACCATTTATAAAATGGTTCTTTGGCAAAATCGGGCAAGGTCCGCCGTTTGTCGAATTTCGCAGTACGCTCCAATACGGATCGGAACAGTGAGCTCTTTTGAATCGAGTTTACCACACCCGCCTTCCACCCGGAGATATTAGCAGCTGCTTTTGACGATTCGCGGATCAATTTATCCCTAAAGGAGGTGCCATGTTCATCATAGTACATTTGTAGGGCATCGCTTTTCATTTTTGCCATATCCACATTACTTGGGCATTCGGATTTACAGGCCTTGCAGGATAGGCAGAGGTCCATAACTTCATGAAGGCGTTGGCTGGCAAGTCCTTCCGATCCCAATTGATTGGACATTGCCAATCGCAGTGCATTAGCCCTACCACGGGTAGAATGTTCTTCTTCCCGTGTGGCCTTAAAACTGGGACACATGGTTCCCCCAAGTATTTTTCGGCATTCCCCAACCCCGGTGCACATATGTACCGAGGCAGCAAAACCTTCTTCGGTCTTATACTGATATTCGGTTTTTACGGACAGATCCTTATAACCAGTACCATAGCGCAGATTGTGTTCTATAGACTGTGCCTCTACAATTTTACCGGGGTTCATCAGGTTATCGGGATCGAAAAGTTTTTTTATTTCCAAGAAGGCCCCGTACAAAGTGTCTCCGAAAAAGCGTTTGTTATAGGCGCTTCGTACTAGACCGTCGCCATGCTCGCCGCTCCATGATCCCTTGTATTTCATCACAAGTTCAAAGGTATCCTCCGTTATGGCCTTCAACCGATCAATGTCCTCGGCAAGTCTTAGGTCCAATATAGGGCGAACGTGGATTACGCCTACGCTGGCATGGGCATACATCGCCGCCTTTGTGCCATGCTTTTCGCAAACCTTCAAAACTTGGGCTATATATTCAGCCAGGTGTTCAGAAGGTATTCCGGCATCCTCTATAAATGCCAAAGGTTTTTTGTTTCCTTTGATGCCCAACATGAGTCCCAATCCCTTTTTACGGATAATCCATACATCTTCATAGGCCTGTCCCTCCGGAAATAGGGGGTAGGCATAACCTACGCCATTGCCTTTTAATTCGGCGATCATACGCTGGGGTCTGTCCATAACATCATCTAGGGTATCCCCGTAAAATTCTACGATCAATATGGCCCCGGGATTCCCTTCAATAAAGTGGCAATGATGCTTAGTAGTCAAATTTTGCCTACTGAGGTCGATCACGGTCTTGTCTAGTATTTCAATGGCCGAAGGGGCATAGGGCAACATGGATTCCACGGAGGAAATGGCTTCCAAAACTTCCGTATAATGTATGACGCAGACTGATTTATACTTGGGCAGATCCGTTAAATTAAGTTTTAGCTCCAAGGTCGTTGCCAATGTGCCTTCGCTGCCACAAATCAACTTGCCCAAGTTCCATTGGTCTGTATATGTAAATTCATCCAAATTATACCCGCCCACCCTGCGCATCACTTTGGGAAAGCGTTCTTTAATCTCATCGGAATGGGTATGTATCAATTTTCTAAAGGAGGCATAAATTTCGCCTTCCCGATCCGTCTGCGAGGCCTTTTCCGAATATGCTGCAGGGGGACAGTTCTTTAGGTGCAATTCGGTGCCATCGGCCAAAAGCACGGAAGCTTCAAGAACATGGTCTACAGTTTTTCCGTATAAAATACTTTTGGTTCCTGAAGAATTGTTGCCGACCATTCCCCCAACATTGGCTCTACTGCTGGTTGCGGGATCAGGGGCAAAATGCAGGCCAAAGGGTTTCAGGACTTCGTTCAGGTCGTCCCTGACCATGCCCGGTTGTACCCGTACCCATTTTTCCGCTTCGTTTATTTCCAACAAGCTGTTCATGTGTTTTGAGAAATCCAATATCATGGATTCCCCTACCGTTTGCCCGGCCAGACTGGTTCCAGCTCCCCTAGGAAGTATTGTTATTTTGTTTTCATATGCCACCGCAATGGCTTTTTTTACATCCTCTGCATTCTTTGGCAAAACTACTGCTAGCGGCCTAATCTGGAAGATGCTGGCATCGGTGGCGTACATGCCCAAGGAGTAGTTGTCCGTTAGCACTTCCCCTTTGACCGAATTCCGTAAGCCATCGAATATATTTTTCATAGTAATGAAATTAATAGAAAATAAATATAAGACCTAAAAGTCCCACGACCAACAAATAATATAGGGTCGGCACTATGGTCTTTCTCAGTACCATGCCTTCCTTACCAAGGAAGCCCACGGTTGCCGAAGCGGCCACCACGTTGTGGATCGCAATCATATTGCCGGCCGCTGCACCCGTGGCTTGGAGTGCGACTACGATAAAAGAGGGCATCGCCAGTTTTACGGCCACTCCATATTGGAAAAGCGTAAACATAAGGTTGCTCACTGTATTGCTACCTGCAATAAAGGCGCCCAAGGCACCTATAGACGGGGCGAACAAGGGGTATATGTCGCCCACATTACCGGCCACCCATTCTGCCATGGCAATGGGCATCCCGGGCAGTCCGGATGGGTTTAATCCAGAATTGATATAAATACGCACCATAGGAACCGTGAAAATGAGCACAAATCCTGCACCCAACAACATTTTAGCGCTGTCTTTAAAGGCAATCCTGACCTTGGCAGATTTCATTTTATGAAGCCAGATGGTAATGATTCCCGCCAAGAGCAAAATGGTACCCGGCAAATAGAGCGGGCTGCTGGATGCCGATATGGAAGTCCCCAATATTCCGGTCCAAGCTATTTTGATATCCGCAAGCCACCCTTTTAAGGGTAGTTGGGGAAGTCGGGAAAGTACCAACAAGGCGGCCATTATGATATAGGGTAACCATGCCTTGACCAAGGACATTCTTTTTTCTCCTTTATCGTCGTTCAATTTTACGTTTAAGGTACCAAACCAAGTGGAAGGCCAATTCTTTTCCTTGTCGAAGTCCCACGTTTTCTTGGGCACCAGGAAGCCACGTTTTGCAGCGAATACTACTATGGGGATAGCTACCAATGCCCCGAGCAACGAAGGAAATTCGGGACCCAAAAATAGGCCAGTAAGCACATAGGGCACCGCAAACGCAAACCCCCCAAAAATGGTAAAAGGCAATATTTGAAGCCCTTCTTTCCAGGACTTGTTTTTTCCAAAAAAGCGGGTCATCATACATACCATAAGAGTGGGCATAAGGGTTCCGGTAATACCGTGCAGTAGCACCACTTCTGAAGTAACCATTTGTATGTAGTCGGAAAGTTGAAGCCCCGATGCAGCCAGCTCGGCAGCGAATTCAGGACTTTGGATGCCCCCACTTACACCTACCAAAATAGGGGTACCCACTGCGCCAAAAGATACCGCTGTACTCTGCACCATCATGCCCAACATTACCGCGCAAAATGCAGGAAATCCCATCCCCACCAATAGGGGTGCTACAATGGCGGCGGGCGTGCCAAAACCGGCTGCCCCTTCAATAAAGGAACCGAACAACCAGGCAATGATGACGACCTGTACTCTGCGATCCTCCGATATATCGGCAAAACCTTTGCGTATCGCCCGGAGTGCGGTGGAATATTTAAGTAGGTTCAAGAGTACAATAGCTCCAAAAACAATATACAGAATGTCAAAAGTAATGAACAGCCCTTGGATGCTGGAGGCCACAATATCTATGATGTCGATATCCCAGGCCAAATAGGCAACAACGACCGTAGCCAAAAAGGAAATGGGCATGGCTATTTTGGCCGGGGTTCTAAATCCTACCAAAAGAACTGCCGCTGTTAAGATAGGAACGACCGCCAAAAATGCAAGGATCGATGGTGACATACGCGGTTGGTTATGGTTTTATATTCTATTGTTCTATGTCTACTGGTAAAAAAAAACGGATGGCCAGCCCACATGCCATCAAAACCCTAACTGTCCTCGTTTCCTTTATCTTGGGCCACTATTTCGAAAGTCAACATATGGACCACGTCATCCTTTAAGGGGATATATGCGGACCCTCCACCTATGCTACAGATTGATCAAAAGTTCGGCATGGGATTTCAAAAAGAAATATACAATGCTCTGCTTTAGCGTTCAAGGAAGATAATAAAAATTACTTAACACAAATAAGGCTGCAGAAAAAAGTACGTCCTGTAAGCCGTTAAGATTTAATGATTTCTTGTTCTGTTAATACCTATTTTTACAAAAAACATTGGCCCATGCTTCATTTAAAATTAGCCACAGACCCACGTTGGGTTAATATTGTTGAAAAAAACACAGAAGAAATACTAACAGACCATGCATGGTGCGAACAAAAGGCCGCTACTAATGCAATTACTATTATTACACTTAATTCCGAATACCCCGATTTAGTTACGGATCTGCTCCTTTTGGCCCAGGAAGAACTGGAACATTTTCAAATGGTACATAATATCATTAAAAAGCGCGGTTACACCTTGGGCAGAGAGCGCAAAGACAGCTATGTTAACGAGCTTTATAAGTTTATGAACAAAGGTGGCAGTAGACTTAAATCTATGGTAGATAGACTCTTATTTTCCGCCATGATTGAAGCGAGAAGCTGTGAACGTTTTAAATTGCTGTCAAAAGAATTAAAAGACCCGGAGCTTTCAAAATTCTACCGCGATTTAATGATCAGCGAAGCAGGCCATTACACCACTTTTATTGGTTTTGCCCGCAAATACGGCCAGGATATAGATGTGGACCAACGCTGGCAAGAGCTTGTTGAATTTGAAGCTGAGGTGATAAAAAATTACGGAAAAGAAGAAACAATACACGGATAAAATTAGGATGTGTTGCAACTGCGTAGTGTTTGGCCTACTGTTGAGGGGTACTCGTCACAGATGATGGTTGTATTCAGTGAAGAGTGTCATTTTTGTTCCAAGCCTATTCCTCTGGACAAGTTTAAGCCGGAGAATAGAAATTACTTTAGTTCTACTTCTTGGATGCTTTCCAGTCAAAATACTTTTTAGGATCTACTATAAGATTAACAATCAATAGCATTTTATCACATTTGGGGCATTCAGAATCCATGACAACATCGTAAACTTCCCCTTGACTTCACTTTTTTTCATTCCATATGTAGCCATTTCCAGCGCGGTACTAATTTCGTTTACCAAATCATTAAAATTTCTCAAAAACAAGCTCCTTGTTCACCATCATACCTGCCGCCGTGCCCATGGCTACAGCATTGGCTACGGTGCGTAAGCGCGACACATTATCTCCACAGGCATATATGCCGTTAATAGTGGTTTGTAAATTGGCATCGGTTTTTAGGTAGCCTTCCTCGTTCAATTCACAACCCATGGCCTCTGGTATAGCGCTATGCTGATCAAAGGCTGTTTTGTTATACATGGCGGTAACGGCTGCCTTGGAACCATTTTTAAAGATGATGTTTTGCAGCTGCCCTTTGTGGTGTTCCAAACGTTCAATTTCAGTTTCTACTACGCTAATATTATGTACTCCTAATTTGGCAGTTTGTTCCGTGGTCAAGGTGGATCTGCCATTGGTGTAAATGGTTAACTGCTGGGTCCAATTGGAGATCAGTTTTCCAAATTCGAAGGCATAATCCCCATTGCCCAAAATACCTGTTATTTCATTTTTCACTTCATAGCCATGGCAATAAGGGCAATGCAACACGGAGATGCCCCAACATTCCGAAAATCCGTCAATATTGGGCATTATATCCTTAATGCCCGTTGCGAAAATTAATTTGTCCCCACTAAAAGTTTCACCAGAGGCTACTTGAATTTTAAAGGCCTTGTTGGTGCCGGAGCCTAGTACGGCAAGTCCGTTGAAAAAATGAACCATAGGGTAGGCTTCCACCTGCTGTTTTGCTGCGGAAGCTATTTCAGCAGGGGTTTTACCATCATTGGTAATGAAGTTATGGGAATAGGGTGTTTGTCTGTTACAGGGCGTATTGCTATCAATAATCAAAACCCGTTTTAAGGCCCTCCCTAATGCCATCCCTGCTGCAAGACCGGAATAGCTTCCTCCAATGATGATGACATCAAAATGTTCTTCCTTTTTCATGGTGTTGTATTTTTAAAATGGTGAGTTACTGATTTCTTCTTTGCATTTTCTTCATTAATGTATCTATAAAGGGCACGCCCACAAATACGATCCATGGCACCAATACAATGGTAAGTACCAAGGTTCTAAGGTAGAGGGGAAGGGTGGCCAGTTGGTTGCCAAAAATGAAAAGAAAGGCCGTAATGGAAGGATAAATAGCAATCCATATTTTTAAGGATGCCAAGAGTTTTACTTTTGTTTTCATGTTTATGTCTTTTATTTCACATTGAATTATTTTCTGATGTAAAAGTAATTTCACATGAACAATCCATAATAGGACAGAACTGAAGTTGAATGGTACTTAACTAAAATTATGTCGGTAAGCATCGGGCGTATAGCCCGTGTGTTTTTTAAAAAACCGGATAAAATAGGAGACATCCTCATAGCCTAAATGATAGGCTATCTGGCTCACCTGACTAGAAGTGGCCAATAAATTTCTTTTGGCCTCCAGTATACAATATTCGTTTATGAGTTGTGAGGCATTTTTGTTTAATAATGCCTTGGTTATGGCATTAAGCTGATACACGCTGAGGTGCAATAAGTCCGCATATTGGGATACTTGCTTGTATTGGGTAATATTCCCTTCTACCAGTTCCAAAAATTTCTCGAGTTTCTCTTGCTGATATGGGGTAAGGGTATAGTCTGGACCAGTATCTTCCCGCTGCCTTAAAAGTTGAATAAACAAAATACTTAAATTGGCTTTGATGACTTCATGATATTCTTCCTGCTTACCGTTATATTCCAATAAAATGGATGATAATAAGGGATCCATTTTTTTAAAGAGGTCGGCATTTAACGGATAGTGGTTCTGGTTGCCCACCTTGAGCAACAACTGTGGGGAAGATTTGTTGTGGGAGAGGAAATAGTCCGTTTTAAATTGTACCAAATAACCAGTGCTGCCATGTTTAAGGTGTAGTTTGTGCACCTGCCCAGGCCTTAATAAAAAGATGGAATAATGGCCGACTTCATAGGGGACAAAATCTATTTCATGTAGGCCATTAGCTTTTATGAGTATGAGCATTAAAAAAAAATCATGTCGGTGCAGCTCTTCCACCAACTCCTTTCCGTCCAGGATGGCTTCGAGACTTCTAATACTAAAACTTCCCACTAAGGTTGGCTCTTGATTACTTTCGGGAAGTTGCCTTATGGGGATGTTTTGCATTGTATTTAAATGTTATTGACCATGGAGTTATATACCTGGGGGAAATGCTATTTGCTCACATAAAATTAAGTGAAACTCTGAATCAATCCCAAAAGTTGTGTGTGAATTACAAAAAGATATACCTGACCAGCTCAAGTTAGTGTTCTGTTCATTTTTTTTTTGCATCGTCCAAATGCGTAGCATTGGCTGCGCCGAATCTCGATTTGGCGGCAAATCATCGATTTCATGAATACCATTAAAAATCAATAGACCAGCCGATGAATAGAAAACGACCAGGGCCGATAAACGAAGGTACTGTGTCCTTTGTTGCCAGGAGCCAGCTGTAGCCTAGGAGGTTGATTTTAAATTTCTTTAAATCTACGCAATTTCCACAGCCGCGCTGTCCAGACCGCTTTCACTAAGGTGAAATGCTCTTTGGACAGCTACCTAAACCCACTGTGGAAACCACTTGATTTAAGACGAAATCGAAGATTCACGAAAACCTATTAAAAACAATAAGAACCACTTAAGTAAATTGAAAATAGGCCGTTCCCTTGTTCAGTCCACACGAACAAAGTTTCGATAAATTATTGCTCCTTTTCCAATGCCGTTGTATTTTCTCCGTGGAGTCCGTTGCCGGGTCTATCTTCTTCCGTCGTGGAGATGTCATGGCCGTAAAGAATTATTGAAGCCTTGGAAATAATTTAGGCCATGGCATCGGTCCTTAAAATCCAGAGATTTTAGGGACCACCTAGCGAAGAAGGGTCTTTTCTTTTGTTTCGTTTTCTTTGGACAAGCAAAGAAAATGAAAGAATAATTTAATCATTGGTTTTACTAAATTGCTCCTATTAATTAAAACTATTGATCAAAAAACACGACTGATCAAATTAATCCTAATTTCTGCATAAACACAACAATTATTCTTGATCCCAGATTCATTACATCTTTCTAATTTTTATGATAAATGGACATAGGGTGTTTTTTAAGAACTGCTCCTTTTGGAATGCCAGTCCTAAGATCTTCGTTTCTCTTTTAACAAAAAATTAACGCACTGGAAAAACACATTTAATATTGTTTCAATACGTTTGATAGCCGGGGCCTTGGAGCCGTTTAAAAATGATAATATTCCATCTTAAAATGAGAACTTAAACGAAAGTGGGGGCCACATAGGTTGAAAATGTACCTCCACAGCGTTGTCTCTCTTTTAAATTTTACTGTATGGAGGAAGTTCAGAAAAAAGGAAATTATATTAACCATTGGCAATGATTTTTAATACGAAGGGTTATCTACAGTACATGATGAAAAGAACGCTACTAGTGTTGCTGTTTTTGTCCTTGTCCATGCCCATGTTTGCCCATGGGGATTTAAGCATGCGGATAGCGGAAAAAACGGTGGCCATATCCGAAGATCCCAAAAATTCTGTACTGTACTTTGAAAGAGGCATGTTGTACCAACAGCACATGGAGTACGACTCTGCCCTGGAAGATTACCATAAATCCCAATCCTTGGGAAATACAACCAAGGAACTACATTATCAAATTGCCGAGGTGAACTATATCACCGAAGGGTACCAGGAGGCACTGCAAAGTATAGCCTCCTATTTGCAATTGGATAGCAAGGACCTAAGCGCTAAAAAATTGCAGGCCCAAATATTGTTCCAGCTTCAATCCTATAAAAAATCCTTGGAGGGGTACCGTTATGTTATCCATCATATGAAGGACATTCGGCCCGAGGATATATTGGAATACTGCAACATCATACTGGCCGAAAACAACAAAAACTATAAAGGTGCCTTGGAGGCCATCCAATATGGCCTTGACCAACTTGGCCAGCACACCCTATCGCTTCAACTTAAAAAATTGGACTACTTAAAAGAGTCGGGTGAAACCGAAAGGGCCTTGAAACAGTACAATTATTTTATCCTGGAATACAATAGAAACGAATTCTGGTATTATAAAAAGGCCAAGTATTTAGCGGAAATAAAGAGACCACATGAGGCCTTTATCTCCTTAAAACTGGCTACGGTTGCCATTGAGCAATTGAATGCTAAGTTTAAAAATATGAGTCCCGTAATAGAATTAAAAGAACAAATAAAAAGCTTGGAAAGCTCCATTAACAACCAAAAATCATGATCAAAAAAAGTACCTTTTTGCTTGCCGCCCTATGTTCGGTGGTTTCAATTGCCCAAACTTCCCATGTAGATCTTCCCAATGTAAGTGCTGTTGCGGTAAGCAACAATGTTGGCCTTCCGCCGCATTCCGCTGCGGTAGCAGTAGTAAGGGGACCTTATTTACAGAGCGGTACCCCAACATCCGTGGTGGTAAAATGGAGAACGGATATCGCAGCCCAATCCGTTGTGCATTACGGAAAAACATTAAAATCGTTATCCAAGAAAGCAAGCAACACGGCTTTGACCAAGGAACATGAGGTTAGACTTTCTGGTCTAAGCCCTAACACCAAATATTATTTCAATATCGGCAATAAAGAAGGAGTGCTGTCCGAAAGTACTTCTGGCGATATGTACATCATAACAGCTCCTAAAGCAGGTACCAAACAATTTGTACGGGCATGGATTTTGGGTGATGCCGGTACGGCCAATAACAACCAGAGGGATGTAAGGGATGCCTATTACGATTATGTGGACGCTGCTCCCAAAAATACCGGTAAAACGGATATGATGTTGTTTTTAGGGGATAATGCCTACGGCAGTGGTACGGATGAGGAATATCAAAATGCCCTGTTCGACATTTATGACGATATGTTGAAAAAATCCGTGGCATGGTCCTGCTTGGGAAACCACGATGGGAAGTCGGCCGATTCGGCAACTCAGTCCGGTCCCTACTATGATATATTTACCTTCCCTACCGCTGCCCAGGCGGGCGGCACTGCCTCAGGGACAGAGGCCTATTATTCCTTTGATTATGCCAATGTTCACTTTATAATACTGGACTCCCATCATACCAGTCGCGAGGTGGGTGGCGCTATGTACAACTGGACCTTGACCGATATTCAAAACACCAAACAGGATTGGATCGTGACCTTATTTCATCATCCGGTATACACCAAAGGGTCCCATGACTCGGATACGGAAGATCGACTAATTGAAATGCGGGAAAACTTTATGCCTATGATGGAGGCCAACGGAGTGGACCTTATTTTAAACGGGCATAGCCATTCTTATGAGCGCTCCTATTTCTTGAACGGACACTATGGATTTGCCAATACGTTTAACCCGGATGAGATTACAAAGGGCGGTAATACCGTTGGCTCCAATGGAAATGGGGACGGTAAAACGGATAGCGATGGTGCCTACCAAAAAACGGCTGTGGCTACGGAAGGTGCCGTATATATTACTACGGGTTCTGCCGGTAAAATATCCGGAGGGGACCTGAACCATCAGGCCATGTCCGTTTCCTTGAACCAACTGGGTTCCTGTGTTATGGAGGTGGAAGATGACGGTAAGGGAGGACAAAACCTGACCGTGAAGTTTTTAAGGGAAACCGATGAGGTTGAAGATTATTTCACCATCAACAAAACTGCTTTGGATCTTAAAGGGGATGGCAATGTACGGGCATCAAAAAGTGCAGGCCTATCCTATGATGCCGACAAGGCTTTGGTCAATCTTAAGGTGGACCAAAATGAGCGACTAAAGAAGGTTAAATTCTATAACAACATAGGGAAATTGGTGAAGAAAACCAGAAAGAAAACCATCAATGTGGGCAAGCTGCCAAAAGGCATGTATGTAATTGAAGTTATTACAAACAATAAGGCGTATACCGAGTCGATTACCATAGAATAGTTGGGCCAAAAGGGTTATATTTAAAATGACCTTTCCATTGTAAGCCTTAAGCAAGGGTAGCGGTATTAAAAAGCCTATAAAATGGTAAAAAGCGGTTGTTGAAAATGAGGAAGACAAGCATTTTATTGGGATCTTTTTTTATTTGCTTGCTGATGTTGTCCGGGAGGCAAATGGCCATTCCGTATCAGAATGATACTATTCCGGAGAAAGTCGCGGTACTATATACAGCCAATTTTCACAAGTTTCAAAATGAAGTCAACTCATTGGCTGCCCTTGCCAATAAGGCAAGTTCTGTGAACGAATGGGAAACGCTGAAAAGTCAGGTTGAAAAAACCAGGTTGGCCTATAAGGAGATCGAATTTATTTTTGATTATTACCAAACCTTCTACAATGGCACCTATATCAATGGTGCCCCTTTGCCCAAGGTAAGCGAGTATTTTGAAGCCGAAAAAGTTATTTCACCTGGTGGCTTACAGGCATTGGATGAAGCGGTTTATGACTCAGCTTCCAATGAAAATCTGCAGCACATAAAAGTATTGGCCAACGGACTCAAAGAACGGGTAGATTTTATAGCGAATATACATTTACCGGTTCATTTAAAGTCGAGCCAAATTATTGAATGCATCCGCTCTGGCATCGTTAGGATCTTTACGTTGGGACTAACAGGTTATGATACTCCAGGGTCTGTAAACGGGTTGATGGAAAGTGCCGTGAGCTGGCAAAGTATGGAAACCACATTTCTAAACTTTGAAGCGGGGATGGCCCCAGCAGCCAAGGACCAGTTTGAAGCCATCAAAAAACACTTTACCAAGGGCAAGAACATATTAAAAGCCAATACCCATTTTAACGATTTTGATAGGTTGGCCTTTTTAAAGGAGGTCGTAAACCCCTTGTATGCGGCCTTGTTGGAATTTCAAAATGCAAACAAGATTAAGCTGGAGCCCTATAAAAAGCATGCCCAAAACTATAAGGCCATGAATATTTTCGATATAAATTTTGTGAACACGGATTTTTATTCGGAACTGGTTTATTTGCCTTTGGACAACCCCAAGACCATAGCCTTGGGGAAACTGTTGTTCGGGGATCCCCAGCTTTCCAAGGACAATGTCATGTCCTGTGCCAGCTGCCATAACCCTAACAAGGGTTTTTCCGATGGTTTGCCCAAAAGTGTATCCAATCAAAAAGGTGTTTTTACGGCAAGAAATGCCCCCACTTTGATGGCTGCGGGCTATTCCGCGCGATATTTTTGGGATATGCGGGCCTTGGATCTTGAAAAACAAGTGATACATGTTATAGATAACGATCTGGAGTTCAATACCAATTTTGATGCGATTGTCAATAAACTCAATAAAAGTGATCGTTACAACAAATTGTTTAAAGAGGCTTATGGCGGTATTGCCAAAGAGGATATCAATCAGCGTTCCATAAGCAATGCCATTGCGGCCTATGTAAACTCTTTAAAATCCTTCAATAGTCCGTTCGATAAATATGTGCGTAACGAAACCAAGGAGTATCCCGAGAATGCCAAACGGGGATTTAATCTGTTTATGGGGAAAGCGGCCTGCGGAAGTTGTCATTTTGCCCCGGTGTTCAATGGCACCATTCCTCCGTTTTATCTAGAATCGGAATCGGAGGTGTTGGGCATTACCCAGGGTTTTGATTCTATTGCCCCAAAGTTGGATACGGATTTGGGACGAATGGGCAATGGTCTAAAAATGGACAATCATCCTTTTCTTAAAAATTCTTTCAAAACGGTTACGGTCAGAAATATAGCCCTGACAGCACCTTATATGCACAACGGTTTATTCGCTACCCTGGAAGATGTTCTGGCATTTTACAACCTAGGTGGAGGCGCAGGAATGGGTTTGGAAGTAGAAAACCAAACCTTGCTCGATGGGCCCTTGAATCTGTCCCAGCAGGAAATTGAGGATATTATTGCCTTTATGGAAACCCTAACGGATGTACGTGACTATGGGGATTAAATGGTTGATGTTCAATGTTTAAAAGTTGAAAGTGGAAAGTTGCCGAAACAGTCATTTCGAATGAATATGAGAAACCGAAGGTTCACGAATACCCGTAAAATAGAAATGGCAAGAGCTAAATCACACAAGCTGCTCTGACCACATATGTGTGACTTCTCAATCGCCCGAAAAAGGGCTCATGTCGAAGTGACTGCCTTGTCCGGTTGAGCCTGCCTGCCGCAGATTGACGGAATCATGAACTATTGGGAAAGAACTCCTTTTGTATGCTAAAACTAACGGCTCCCCTCTTGGAACGAAGAGGGGAATGAATTTTGCGCCATTTGGCGTGAATGTCCCGATAACGATCGGGAGGGGAGATTGAAATCCCGCACCTTAAATCTATCCCCAATCCATTGTCACCTCCTGAAGACCTGGGCTGTCAATCCCTTCCGTCTTCGCTTGTGGCGAAGCCACCTTGTCCTCCCGCGGAAAACGCGGGACAGGCTTAACCTAGGGAAGGAGCCCTTGGTGTCGTCATCGCGGGTTTACCTACCGCAGGTAGACTCAGGGTGCGGCCATGATATCTTCACAACAGACGAAGATCTGCCCAGCATCTCAGTGAACAATATGTTCCGCGTTAGGGACCGAGGCGGCATCCCCGCAGCAGCGCAAGGGATATAGCCAAGGGCCCGCCCGACCTAGGAGGGAACGCCCAAAATATAAGCTTGGAAGACAATTTTGAAATACTTCCCAATCCTAGCTCTAGTTAATTAGAGTCAGCCCTTCCGGGGCGTCTATTTCTGTTTTTATAGTGCCATCCGCATTCCTCTTATGGCTTACTTTTAACACTCCATATTTTGTGGGGAAACTTCCTTTTGCCCACTCCAGATCTCCTAGATGGGGGTCAATTTTAACCTTTTCACCCCCCTCCAAAACGTTGATGCCCAAAACGTGTTGACTCAGCCAGGAGGTAGGTCCACTGGCCCAACCATGACATAGACTATGGCGGTAGCCAACATAGCAGTATTCTCCAAAGTCGCCATGGATATCAAAATTGTTGGCAGGAATTAATTCATCTATTCTGCCACTATTGGCAACATCCAGGACATCGAAATCTTCCCAAAAAGTGGTGGCGCCCAAATCTAACATTCCACCCCAATAATCTCGAATCACTCGTAGTGCACCATTATAATCCTTGGCCTTGGCCATGGCTTCCAATATATAGTATCCATAAAAAGTGGACATGCGCTGTACTCCATCTTTGGTGAGTATTTCCTTATTCACCTTTTCGGCATCATGAAGGTTGGCCAATGCCATCAACGAAGCGGCCTGTTTGGTGGTAATATCCTTTGGTCTATGTTTTTTAAGTTGTTTGGCCACTTTTTCGTATTTCAATTGTAGGTCGTTCTTGCCCAAAATTGCCATCATCTCCGAACCGGCCTCAAAGGTCATTACCATCATGGCCTGAAGTCCTGCATGTATGGCTTCGGGTTTTTCGCTGGTCGGCCAATCCAAGAACCGATGTCCGTTTAAAATCTCTTTGTTGTCCTTGTCAATGAATGTGCCCAATTGATCCAATAAACCGATCATATAGGTTTCCTGTTCCTTTAGATAGGCAAGGTCCCCATGGTAATTATAGATGTTCTCATGGATTAGCAGCCACCACATGGAGTAGGAGCTAATGCCGTTCATCCATTGGGGTAGGGGGTGTTGGTCACGGGCCAGGTCTAAACTTTTGTTGACGATTTCATGGTTTCCGAAAACGGTATTGATCGTCATTACTTCGGGGTGCATATCGCCCACCCAAACCAAGCGGTCGCGTTTAATGCCGTCCCATAGGAAATTCTGCATATTGAGTTGTACGGTATAGGCCCCTGTAATCCAGATTTCGTTCAAGCGCTCATCATTACTTTCAAAACTGCCCAAATAGGGTATATCCCGGTACACAAAGGCGGCCTCTATAGATTTTATGGGAAGGTCTATCCCGGCGTCCACCACATCTACGCGCAAAAACCGAAAACCGGTTTCACCAACTTCCACGCTTCCCAACCAAGGGACTTCAATAATAAAATCGCGTAGGGAATGCTCGTTGGTGGCATTTTGTTTTCCCCCAATGTCGGACATCGCTTCCCCGACCGATTCGCCAAATCGCAATCGCAACTTTACCGGTGCTTTATCTGCACGGATGCCCGCGGAAATTTTTATTCCTCCATGGATCTGCTTGCCATAATCCAATAGTATGGCAGGTTTTTTATCCGCTTTGCTTATCAATCTAAATAGGTTTTCCTCGTTCACGGCCACCTGCCCGTTTCCCTTTTTTAAGAGGCTTTCGGCATTTTGCATGGATTCAATGGAGTCGTCGGACTGCCAAACAATCCTTTGTGGCGTTAAGTAGGTTTTTATCATTTCCGAATGTTGCGCCTTGTCATTGTATTCCTCTCCAAATACAGGGGGCAATTGTCCAAAGCCAAATTGTAGGTACAACAGTGCAGTCAATAATGGTAGTACGTTTTACATTTTTTAAATTGGGTTAACACAAAGTCAATAAATCCTATTTTTCGTAAAAATAGGATTTGAAAAAAGTCTATCTATCCTGTACCGTGCTGCTATTGATTATGGATCACGGCTCCAAGGTTATAGGGGGAAATCTAAAACAGCACAGTACAGGATGGGTTTCATTCCAATGGGTGTTAATATTGTGGTATAAGACCATATTTTAATTTTTATAATTTTTAAGGTAAATAATCGATGAAGAACAGACTTGCGCTCCTTTTTATTACCCTCTTAACAGTTGGCAGTTCCTATGGCCAAAATAAGGATTCAAAATCCCTTGGCATACTTGAACCTAGGGTAGAGTATCACCAAAACCCTGAAGGCATTGATGTACTTCAGCCTCGATTTAGCTGGATTTTAAAGGGGGAAGGTCGAAATAGGGTGCAATCGGCCTATCAAATTACAGTGGCTTCCTCCATGGAAAAACTTTCGCAAGACCAAGCGGATATTTGGGATAGCGGTAAGGTTGTATCCAACCAGACCAATCAAATCGTATATGAGGGGATTCCGTTGGTTTCCGCGACCAAATATTATTGGAAGGTGCGTGTTTGGGACGAAGCGGATATGGTATCCACCTGGAGCACACCCGCCTATTGGTCCATGGGGCTTTTGAAATTTGCCAATTGGCAAGGACTCTTTATAGGTCATGATGTAGGATATAATAAGGCCGATAAATACGATAGTCTATACCTTCCACCTGCCCGCTACTTGCGCAAATCCTTTAACCTGAACAAGAAAATAAAAAAGGCAACGGCCTATACTACGGCATTGGGTCTTTATGAACTACGCTTAAACGGTAACAAGGTTGGCGAGGCTAATTTTTTACCGGGATGGACAGACTATGACAAACGCTTATACTACCAGACTTTCGACATTACCAATAATTTAAGGGAAGGAGAGAACGTCATAGGGGCAGTCATTGCCGATGGTTGGTATGCAGGCTATATAGGCTATGCCCTTTTGGTACGTTTGGATAAGGTCCGTGAGTTCTATGGGGTAAATCCGTCCTTTATGGGGCAAATACAAATTGAATACGAGGATGGAAGTATGGAGACCATTGCTTCGGATCAAACGTGGAAATCCAACGAAGGCGCCATCCGTGAGGCGGATATCATTATGGGCGAGACCTATGATGCCCGTTTGGAAAATACAGGTTGGGACGCTCCCAACTATGACGATAGCCAATGGAAAAAGCCTAAAGTCTACACTTATCCCAATGGAAAATTGCAAGCCTATCCGGGAACCCAGGTCAAAAATACGGAGATACTGAAGCCCATAGCAATGACAGAGCCTAGTCCGGGAACCTATGTCTTTAACCTCGGAAAGAATATTGCCGGTATTGCCGAACTTAAAGTACAGGGACCTAAAGGCACCAAAGTTCAACTCCGGTTCGGGGAAATTTTAAAGAATGACGGCCAGATACAGACCGAAAACCTACGAAAAGCACGGGCAACGGACACCTATATTCTAAAAGGGGAGGGCTTGGAAACATGGAAGCCAAAATTCACCTATCATGGTTTTCAATATGTTGAGGTCACTGGTTTTCCTGGAAAACCTACACTGGAGGCCATTACAGGACACGTATTTAGTTCCATAGAAACCGATGCCAGTACCTTCGGTTCTTCAAATGCCATGAACAATACGCTTTTCAAGAATATCAAAACCACCCAAAGTGCCAATTTTTTTGAAATACCAACAGATTGCCCACAACGGGATGAGCGTTTGGGATGGACGGGAGATGCCGAGATCTACATGCGTTCTGCCACCTATAATGCGGATGTAGCAGCCTTTATGACCAAGTTTTTGATCGATTTGGATGATGCCCAACGCTGGTATGGGGCCTATCCCAACTTTGCGCCTTTTCCTTACTCACGGCCAAATCAATATGCCCCTGCCTGGATGGATGCCGGGGTTATTATTCCCTATAATATGTATAAGGTTTATAATGATACCCGTATTGTGGAATATATGTACAAGGGGATGGAAAAATTCATGGAGTTTCAGGAAGATGCCAGCACCGATTATTTAAGACCTGGAGGGGGAAATAATTGGGGGGATTGGCTCGCCGTCAACGAAGAGACCAGTCACGATTTTGTAGGCGCTTCCTTTTACGGATATGATGCAAAACTGATGGCCGAAATGGCAGAAGCATTGGGGAAAACCGAAGATGCCGCAAAGTACAGCAAGCTCTTTGGAAATATTAAAAAGGCCTTTGCACAGAAATATATTTTGGACGACGGTCGCACTTCCGAAGATACCCAGACCAGCTATGCGCTTGCACTATATTTCGATTTGTACCCCAAGGATCTGGCAGAAAAAGGAGCTGCTAGGTTGGCAGAAAAAATAGAGAAAAACGGATTTAAATTTTCAACGGGATTCCTGGGGACAAAACATGTAATGTTGGCCCTGTCCAAATATGGTTATGACGATATCTCCTATAAAATTTTCCAGCAGACCGAATATCCCAGTTGGGGGTATTCCGTGGAAAATGGAAGCACCTCCATATGGGAGCGATGGAACAGTTATACCAAAGACGATGCGGAGAACTCGGACCTCAATGCCAGCATGAATTCCTTTAGCCACTATGCTTTTGGCTCGGTGGCGGAATGGATGTTTCAACATGCTGTAGGCATAGATACCGAGGATGCAGGCTATCGCAATATCATTATAAAACCATCCATTAGTAAGGAGATGGATTATATAAACGGGAGTTATAAAAGTATCAATGGCACCATATCATCGGCTTGGAATTGGAAAGGAAAAGAAGTGCAAATGAATATCGAAATTCCTGTCAACACCAAAGCCAAAGTTTATATTCCCACGGCGGAAATTACCAATATTAAGGAAGGAAATAAAACATTATCAAAGGTGGCATCCATTAGTATTTTGGAATCCAACGATCAGGAAACCATTCTTGAAATTGGTTCGGGAACTTATTCCTTTAGGGTGAAGGGGGTAAGGTAAGTTTTTGGTGGAATCTCTTTTTGAATGATATGCCAATGCCCCATTATTTTTTTAGAATTAATAAGGAAGCAGGATAGTCAGTCGGGAGGGACGTTCTAAATGTTCAGGGTATCGATGTGCTCATTATCCATAACACCATCTTTTTTTATACATTCGAATATTTTTAAAATAGAATATCAATGAAATACAAAGTTCAAATAATCTTTCGTCAATTGCTGATCTTGGTCTGCACCCTTGTTACAGTTATCGCCTGTAACGAAAAGAAGGCCGAAGAAGCTCAAACCCCCACCAAGCCAAACGTATTGGTGCTATTAACGGATCAATGGCGGGCACAGGCCACTGGATATGCGGGTGATCCCAATGTAGATACCCCGCATCTGGATAGTTTGGCGGCCATAAGCGTCAATTTTAAAAATGCGGTTTCCGGCATGCCCGTATGTTCTCCATTTAGGGCGTCGCTTTTGACCGGGCAACGCCCATTGACGCATGGGGTCTTTATGAACGACGTACAGTTGGATACCAATGCGGTAACCATTGCAAAAGTGTTCAACAAGGAAGGATATGATACCGGCTATATCGGGAAATGGCATTTGGACGGACATGGAAGGTTACAGAATGTTGCCCCAGGCCAAAGAAGGCAGGGATTTCAATTCTGGAAAGGAAACGAATGTACCCATGATTACAATGAATCCGTTTACTATGACAACGATGACCCCGATAGAAAAATTTGGGACGGCTATGATACCTTTCAACAAACCGATGCTGCCATCGACTATATTGCGGAACGAAAGTCGTCCAAGAATCCGTTTATGATGATCCTTTCCTATGGTACTCCGCACGCGCCATACCACACGGCACCACTGGAATACAGGAACCGATTTGATCCGGAAAAGATCCAACTACGCAAAAATGTACCGGATAGTCTTCAGGAACGGGCAAAAAAGGATCTGGCAGGTTATTATGCCCATATAGCGGCATTGGATGATATGATCGGCAAAGTGATCAAAAATCTAAAGGAATCCGGGCAATTTGAAAATACCATCATTGTATTTACGGCAGATCACGGGGATCTCTTGGGCTCCCATGGCGCCTATAAAAAACAGCAACCCTACGAAGAATCGGCCAGGGTACCCATGCTTTACTATATTCCTGAAAAATTAAAGATCGCTGCTGGAGAACGGGACGCTTTAATGAATTCCGAAGATATTATGCCCACCCTTCTAAGTTTGTGCAATATTGCCATCCCCGCAACTGTGGAAGGCTTAGATTATAGGCCTTATATGGAAGGGAAAGAAAATATAGGACACGCTACCTTGCTTAGCTGTGTGCAACCTTTTGGACAATGGAACAAAGTGAAACATGGTGGTCGGGAGTATAGGGCCATAAAGACCCTTCAATATACCTATGCCCGGGATTTGAACGGGCCCTGGTTGCTTTTCGACAATATCAATGACCCTTACCAATTGTTCAACCTTGTAGGCAATGAGGGCTATAGGACCTTGCAGGACGAATTGGAAAAACAGCTATCACATCGATTGAAAGAAACCGGGGATGAATTTCTTCCGGGAATGGAATACATTAAAAAGTGGGGATACCCGGTTGATGAAACTGGTACCGTGCCCTACACCAACTAAAATATAAAAACACGGTAATTTGAAAAATGCGGGCCAAGGTCCCGCATTTTTTGTTTAACCCAAAAAGAAAGGTTTTTTCTATTTACAGTATCGAAATCTTTTAATGGAAGTAAGTTATTATAACCGGAATGGACTCCAGTATCCCTTTACAGGATTATAAATTCATTTTCTTCAATTCTGCAACAGCGTGATTAGCCGCTCTTGCTGTCAATGCCATATAGGTCAATGAAGGGTTTTGGCAACCTGTAGAGGTCATACAGGCACCGTCAGTAACATATACATTGGGAACCTCATGGATTTGGTTATATTTATTTAAGACCGAAGTCTTAGGGTCCCTGCCCATTCTGGCAGTGCCCATCTCATGTATTCCTCCGCCCATAAAGGATTCTCTTTTGTTGGCCCTTACCTCTTTAAAACCGGCGTTTTCCAGCATTTCCTGCGCTTGTTCTATCCAATCTTTTTTCATGAGCTTCTCATTTTCTTTGAACTCGGCATCAAAAACAATAGTGGGCAGGCCATATTTATCCAGTTTATCATAATTGAGGTACATATGGTTCTCATGATACGGTAATACTTCTCCGAAGCCGCCGAGGTTAATTCGCCATTCTCCCGGTTTAAACATGACCTCCTTAAGTTCTTTTCCATAGACATATTCAGGGATGACTGTACTAAAATCATTGCGGCCGGCACCACCCTGATACCCATAACCCCTAATGAAATCCAAATTTTTGGAATTACCGTTTATGTTTCTAAACCTGGGTATATAGAATCCGTTGGGTCTTCTTCCTTTGTAATACTTATCGTCATATCCGTCAATTCTTCCACTGGCACCTCCACCCAGTTGATGGTCCATAATGTTATGGCCCAATTCCCCACTTGCATTACCCATTCCGTTGGGAAAAACCTCAGATTTGGATTGCATTAAAATGGCTGTGGAAGCCATGGATGAGGCACAGAGAAAGACAATTTTCGATCTAAACTCCATCACTTCCTTAGTGTTGGCATCAATAACTTTTACACCGGTAGCTCTCTTTTTATCCTTATCGTACAGCACCTCGCACACAATAGAATCTGGCCGAATGGTCATATTCCCTGTAGCTTCCGCCATTGGCAAGGTAGAAGAATTTGAACTGAAATAGGCACCATAAGGGCAGCCTCGCTTGCATCGGTTTCTGTACTGACAGTTAATCCTTCCAGCTCCGGGTTTGGTGCCTTCGGTAATATGTGCCACCCTTCCAATGGTTAAAACCCGATCTTCGTAATTTTCTGAAATGCCTTTTTTAAAATGTTCTTCCACACAGTTCAACTCCATCGGCTTCAAAAACACGCTATCGGGCAATTGGGGGAGGCCCAGCGCCTCACCGCTAACCCCAATATGTTTTTCAACATGGGCATACCAGGGCTCAATATCTTTATAACGTATGGGCCAATCGACCCCAATACCGTCTTTGGCATTCGCTTCAAAATCCATATCTGACCAACGATAGGTTTGTTTTCCCCAAATCAAGGAACGGCCACCTACCTGTGTGCCCCTTATCCAGTCGAAACGTTTTGCTTCATCATAATCATATACCGAATCGTCATTAAAAAAATGCCTTGTTGTTTCATCGAAACCCCAACGGGTTTGCTTGGGATACTTGGCCTTTATTTTGGCAGGAGTCTCCCCAGCATTGGGCAGATCCCAAGGATCTAGATTCATGGTGGGGTAATCTTGGACGTGTTTCACCATTCTTCCACGTTCCAAAACCAGGGTTTTGAGACCATTCTCGCAAAGCTCTTTTGCTGCCCATCCGCCACTTATTCCAGTTCCCACGACAATGGCATCAAAAGTATTTGTGTTCAATTCTACTGACATTCTCTTTAATTAAGTATTAAAAGTAACCCCTCTCACAGGCCAAAAGACAGTGTGAATGGGCAATCCGATCATTGTTTCAATCCTTTTTTCATACTAGTATAACGTGAATTCGACATAAAAAATAATTGCAAGACATTGATTTCGAGTAAATTAAAAAATTTTTACTGTCCCCTCGAGCGGAGTCGAGAGGTTATTGTACTATAACGATTTTTAATTGAGGTCTCTCCCGATAACATCGGGATGCACCTGCTTACTGTAGGCAGGCTCGACCTGAAAAAATTATCATAAATAACTCATTAACAATTAAATATAAATCTAACTCACGTTGGTATATATACCAGATATGAAAAAGGCATCTAAAAATAGTATTTAGAATAAAAGAACGTATCCTGCACTGTACTGCAATTGCGTGTTGAAATTAATACAGAATTTTGTAAATCTTATAATTTATTCCGTGATTGATTCCACTGTTTCACCAGGCACATATCCAATCCTATAAGCTTGAGCGATTACCTTACTTCCTTCTGGAATTTCAAAAGGGTTTAGATAAACGGACCATACTTCTGTAGCAGCACTATCCTTATCTACTATTTTATACCCTATTGAAGCCCCTTGGGTAGCACAGTCAATCGTAATTTTGTTGTTTGCTGAGGTTATTATGGGTTCTGATGTTATTGGTTTGGTTTCGGCCCCATTCCAGAGCTTGGATATCAATTCCTTCTCCGGAAGGTTGGGCACATCCCCAATTTGTTGTAGCCATCTATCCATTTCGGTCCGTAATTCTTCCATTTTTCCACTGTAATCCGGGTTTTGGGCCAAGTTGTTCAATTCGTACGGATCGGTAGTACAATCATACAATTCCTCCGGATCTTTCTGTTCCCTAAACCAGAGTGCTTGTATGCTATCCAATGTGCCTTCATCACGCATACGCAATAATTCCTGCATGGTGGGTATGCCTTCCCTATATACCACAGGCAAATAGTACCCTTGTTCTGGCCTGTAATTTCTAATATATTTAAATCGGTCATCCCTTACGGCACGGATCGCATCGGTAAAACCATCAAAACGATCCGCTGCAGCATGAATATATTTGCGCTCTTTTTCTGCCTTATATTTCCCTAAAAAAGCCTGTCCTTGCATATAAGAGGGAGGCTCTGTTCCTACAAGGGATAGCAGTGTAGGCGCAAAATCAACAAAACTGAGCAGTTGGGTATCTTTGGTTCCGGCAAGTTGCTTATTGGGGAAACGCACAATCAAAGGGGTGTTTAATCCGGAATCATAGATCAACCGCTTTTCCCTAGGCAATGGTCCGCCATGGTCTCCGTAGAAAAAGATGATGGTATTTTCCAATAAGCCATCGTCCTCCAACTGCTTTAAAACGGCCCCGACCTGCTTGTCCATTTCGGCTATATTGTTATACAATTTCCACATATCCCTACGTACTTTGGGTGTATCCGGAAGGTAGGGAGGAATATCAAAATCTGTGTCTTTTGACAAGTGTACTGGGGTTTCTTCTTCCGTCAATCGATCGGCACCCCATTTGTACCTTCTGTCCCCTTCATGATAATGCCTTGTTTCCGCCTTCCTAAAACCATAAGGCTCAAACAGTCCCGACTCATGGGTGTCCGTAAAATTGAATACAGAAAAGAAGGGTTGGTTTTCATTGCGATTGCGCCAATGGGCATAGGCACTACTTTCGTCCCAGCCCGTTTTAGGGGCTTCAAATTGATAATCTTCTTTATTATTGTTGGAGCAATAATACCCGGTCATCCGTAGCAGTTCACTAAACATCCGAGCTTGCTGTGGGGGCACTGCCCCGTATGAGGGCAAACCGGTAACCTCGGTATAGGATGTGGTACGCATATGGTTGGCCCCAATACTGGAAGGGTACATCCCCATAATTAGGGCAGCCCTACTCGGAGCACACACTCCTGAAGTTGAATACAAATTTGGATATACTACTCCTTCTGCGGCCAAGCGACTCAAATTAGGTGTCACAATAGTGGAATCACCAAAAGAGGGAATGTAGGACCCCATATCTTCCGTTACCAACCACAAAATATTCGGTCGCTCAGGTAATTGGATTTCGGTTGATATTGCAATTTCTTTTTCACTGTTCTTGGGGCCGGTTTGGCAACCGACCAGCAGTATTCCAAGCAAGTAAATAATTACTGAAGGTCTGGTATTTGTGTTAAATAAATTCATTTTATCTGCCAATTTTATTTATAGTTAATGGTTGTTTTAAGTACTATAGGATCCCCAAATCATATCGCTGTTTTGTTTTTGCCTTGCCCCTTTTTTTTATAATTGGGCGGAAGATTTTTTACCGAAGGTTCAGGTACCCCTGTCCACACTTCCCATTGTGATAGGGATTCATCCAAAAGTAGAGACCATTCCTTTGATGTCACCTTTTTTTTGGAGGTGTCAACGTCATTTTGGCTAAAAAGCTTTGGATTGGTAAAGGCGATTATAAATGCTAAAATTAAAGTTGATATTATTTTCGGCACAGGATATTATTTAATTGCTTTTAAGCTTAAATATGCGTTGACCAGGTTCTTGCGCTGTTGGAAAATCAGCTGGAATGTCTTGTGTTACCTTGGCTGATGCCGCCCATTCCGTTCCCCGTAGAAAGGAAACTATAAACCCAACGTTTTCAAAGGAATCGGTATCGTGCCCCAAAGCGTTATGAAATATACGTCCCTTGCCGTAATCGATGGTCATAAGTACCGGTTCTTGTCGGTCTGTAGGGGCATTGTTGCTTTGGTCCTTGCCAGTGGCCAATACCGTCATATTTTCGGCCGGACCGCGTAATTTGGCATAGCATTCATCTATACCGGTCATCCACACCTTTGGCATCCCCTTGGTTATGGGATGTTCGGTATTTTGAAGAGTAACCGGAAAATTGTGGCTGTCCCCGTGCGCACCGGCAGCACCTTCCGAGGTGTCTATCACCTTATTCCCCAAGTTGTCAAAATAAACGTAAGGGCCGTCTTTTTCTGTTCTATCGCCCCAACCCCCCAAACCGATCATTTGGTTATAAGCTTCCCATTCAGGAAAGGAGTTATTTGCTGCGTGGACACTTACAAATCCACCTCCATTCCTTACAAAGGCTTCAAACGACTTTTGGGTTTCGCTGGGCCAAGGTGCTGCCTTCCATCCGAAGTTGGAAACAACCACATCATATTTGCCAAAATCCGGATTAAACGCCGGGTCGGTTTTGGGCTGTTCTAAAATTTCACTTTCTCCTGTTTTTGCAAGGGGTAAATAATCTTTCTCCCGTTCTGCCTGCCATAGATATTGGGTGCGCTGTATATCAACCTCAAAAAGACCTGTCTCTTCAAGATATTGTTTCATCATTATGGTCGATTTTGGCCAAACAACATGATTGTTTTGACCATCAACGATAAGCACTTTCATTTTGCTTTGCGCAGTAATGGAGAGTGACAATAGGAGTAGGAGGTAGGTAAGATAGAATTTCATGACTTTGTTGGTATATTAAAGTTACAAGTTACTGATTGCTTATCGGTCTGCAGGATTTTCAATAAAATTCAACAATTTTTTTTACATCATGCACAGTGGCCAATGTAAATCTGCCATTTGCCTCATTAAAATTGATATGGATAGGTCATAGTCTTGTGCGCGCAACACAGATCCACTTATGGCAAACTGAACCAAAAGATGTAATGCTAAGCTAAACTTAATTTGTTCTTTGTAATTCCTAACCGAATTCTAGTGTCAATTTATCTAAAAAGAATTAATAACCAATTTTATCTCATGCTTTCCAGGCTCCAACCTTACAGAGCCAAAGGCCGATGCCACTTTCTTACCATTGTGCATCAGTTCCTTTCCGGGTGCTGGAGCCACTTCAAATTCCGCAACCATATTGGCAGGGATTTCAATGTTGTACAATTGCAATCTAGGATTAGCGTAGGTATAACTTGCTTTAATGGTTCCTTTAATAGTCGGCACTTCTATACTGCTATTCTTTAAATCGCCCATCTGAGGTTTAATGGAGGCAATGCCAAAACCAGGGGTTTTAGGTTGAATTCCCCATAGTCCACGAGGAATAGCATTGGCCGGTACGGCCCCCCATGCATGGTTCCAATCGAGATTATTCTTATACTTTAAATCCCATGCTTCCAAGGTTATTGTAGAGCCAATTCGGATCATATTGTACCAACTTCTGTCGCTGGTATCGGTCAAAAGGTCCAGGGCATAATCTTCGGCGCCTGCATTGTAAAGACCATCCATTAAATATTGTGAGCCATATACACTACAGGCCATTCCCCTCGATTTTACAAATTCAACCACAGAGCCTATATGTTCTTCGGGAACCATATTAAATGCCAGGGGCATCATATTGGCATGTAAAGAGGCGTGGTCTGTACCGATGCCATCAATATAAATTCCTCTCTTGGCATCGAACATTTTTTCATTGAAGGCTTTCTTTGCCTTCAAAGCCCTTAATTTAAAATCCAAAGCTTCTTGGGTTTTACCTAGCACCTCGGCAAATTCGGCCATGATTATCATGTTCTGGTAATAAAATGCGTTCACTACCGTATTGTAGTCCTTAAAAACGTAACCGTCGCGCTCACCTTTGTTAGTAGGATCGCCACCCCAGCCTGCAGAGGGCCAATCCACAATATCCCTAAAAGTTTCCTCCATAGTTTTTGGAAATCCAAGATTGTCCATTAATTCCGGGGTCATCTTGGTAGAGGTAATCAATCCATCTTCGTTGGCGAGCTCATAAAGGGTTTTATATTTTAACTGATCGTAGTATTTCTGTATAAGTTCGGTATTGCCAGTGTACATATAATCCGCATGGAACATTAGTGCCACATGTTGTTGCCATTCGGTAGGCCATGTGGGATGTTCCATGAAATATTCAATGGTCTGTCTGGCAATGGCATATTCGCGATCGGTAGTATAATGGCTCAATTGGTTCAAATAGGCGTCGGCCTCATAGGGAATTCGTTCCCGGTCCCCATCTACGTAGAGTCCGTTAAAAGTAGTGGCCTTGATGGAGTACTTGCAAAGATCCCAAATCTGATTCAAAATATCATTGTTACTGCTAAAACTGCTGGAATCATCCTCCCAATAACTGTGATGGGCAAGTTGTGTAAAATTTTCAGCGGTCATGGGTTCTTTGGCCCCTTCCACTTCTGCGTATCGGAAAGGCAATAAGACTGGAAAACCTTCCGGCAGCGGCAGTGCTTTGCCTGGCAGGGTGTTTCTCTTGTCAGCTTTTATCTGAAGTTGATATTGGGTTTGTTTGGGCGTTACCGGTACTTTAATTTCTTGATACCTGATATGGCTCTTTTCAAAGGGTTTCCTGTTGATATTTTCTCCCTCCAACTGTTCCCCGATTCGGAAAGTAAGGGTGTGGGCGGTTTTGGCCTTATAGGTGAAATCGATGGTAGCGAAGGCCGCTTTCCCAAAATCGACAAAATAAGTGTCGCCTCTTTTTTCGAATAGGACCGGCTTTATTTTATCTATTTGAAAACTGTTGGGTGTTGTTATGGTTGCTTTGGGGCTGCCCATAGTGAAGGGTTGGGTTTTGGAATATCTGGATAGACGATTGTCCTGATCCCATATACGCACTTTCCAATAGTAGGTTTCACTACTTTTTAGCTGGGTTCCCCCGTGTTCTATTTCTGTTGAGACATTGGATCTTATTTGCCCACTGTTCCAAACATCTCCTATGTTGTTATCTATCTTTTCCTTAGTGGAAGCTACCAGTAATTGATAGGCCGATTGTGTAACAGCGCCTTCAGGTACTACCCAACCGTATTCCGGCTTGTCATCAATAATGGTTACCCCGGCCGTGTTTCTAATCCATTCAACAATTAGGTTGGAAGGACCTTTGGAATAATCGTCCGAAAGTTCAAGTAAAAGGCTGTTGGTTTTTTTTCTAAAGGATTCCAGTTTATCGGCATATTTTGAATCTTTAGCAAGGTTGTTGATCTCTTTTGGATCATCTTTTAAATTATAAAGTTCCTCAAAGGACTGGTCATTTACATAACGGAAGTATTTCCAATCTTTGGTACGTACCCCTTCACTAGGTGGTATATTCTCAAATTCCCAAAGATGTTCTATCAAAATGGTATCCCGTTCAAAATCGGTTTTGGGATTTTTAATGATGGGCATTAGGCTTTTGCCCTGCCATCCTTTAGGTTGTGGTATCCCGGCCAGGTCCAGTAAAGTGGAGGGTACATCAATGTTCAATGCCAAGGCATCATTGTCTTTCTGCTTTTTTAAACGCGGGTCGAACACAATTAGGGGCACCCTTATGGAATTATCATATAGCAACCATTTTCCGGCAAGCTGGCGTTCTCCCAAGAAATAGCCATTATCGCCCATCAAAATGATTACGGTGTTCTTATCAAGTCCCTTTTTCTTTAGCTCCTCCCTGATCTTGGCAATTTCCCTATCTATGCCCGAAATCATCCTGTAATAACCCTTTACGCTATGTTGGTATTTTTCGGGAGTATCGTACCGCCAAGTCCAGCGTAAACGGTTAAAGCCATCGCGTACAAATTTGGGCTGTGCCTCAAAGTATTTGTCTTCCCCTAGCTCAGGTCCGGGCATTTCCATGTTCTGAAGCAAAGCATCGGATTCAGCTTGCCAAAAATATTGATCCACAGCATTGTCATGGGCATGGGGTGCACTAAAGCTCAACGAAAGGCAAAATGGTTTATCGGTTTTGGCGTCGGCAATATAATCTATAGCCTGTTGACCCGTATATCGTGTAAGGTGCACCGTATCTTTGCCCAAGGTCTTATAATAATATCCTCTTCGATCAGGATAGGCACCATTCCGGTCATAGGATTCGTAAACATCGAACTGTTGGTCCAGCTGGTCATATCGTACTCCATATTTCCCAAAAAAACCAGTGTGGTATCCATTGTTCTTTAGAATGGTGGGATAGGAGTCAGCCATATAGCTATCCCTAATATTTCCAGTTTGAAAATTGTAACTGTGGGTGCGCTCGTAAAGCCCGGTCAGTATGCTTGCCCTACTGGCCGCACAGATGGGGGTTGTTACAATGGCATTCTTAAAATAAGTGCCTTCTTGGGCCAATTTATCCATTTCCGGAGTGGAAATGAGTTTGTTGCCTGCATAACCCAAGGCATCAAAACGTTGGTCATCCGTTAAAATAAAGATGATGTTGGGTTTGTTGGTTTGCTGTGCTTCTGTTATTTTTTGTGCGTTTAGTGGCAGAGCGCAAACGTAAAGGAGTGCAACAACAATAATTCTTATTTTCATCAATCGGTGTTTTTTGTTTTTAATCGGCAGCACTAATTTGCCAGTTGTTATTTGGTCCATAAATTAAGCTATATCAAGTCTGTCATCAAAGAAAAGTAGTTTTCCTAGGCATTGGAATTGAAACTCCAATATAAGAAAACAAGGTATTATAGCGATTGAAAATAGACTTCATCAAACTTAATCTTTATGTAGCCATTACCTATCCTGTGCTGTCCTGTCCACAAGTAAATTTCTCACTAAGTGATATTAAGCACCCAATACCTCTCGACTGCGCATGTCTTCCGCAGGCAGGCTCGAGGGGACAGCAACATTACCCTGAACAACTCATTCACCAATAAAGATCGATCTAACTCACTTTAAATAGTTAGAGTGGAGGAGTGGACTTCCTTTGGGCAACAAAGAAAAAGGGATGAAAATTTATATTTTCATCCCTTCTTTTAATAGTGAACTTTTCAAGCTTATAACAAAAACCCAACAATTGATGGTCGGGCCTAGAGCTTCATGAAAAGAAGAAATTATAAATGCTATAAATTCTTCAATTTGATATTTCTATATTCTACCTTCATAGGTGGGCCAACATGCACCTGAACTCCCAAATACCCTGAAGATGTGCTGTTAACGGTATCATCGTCGATTACCTCGCTCATGAGAACCCCATTGATGTAATGCTGTAATTGGTTTCCTTTGATGATAAGGTGGGCTTCGTTCCAATCTTCACTTTTGATCTTTGTCTTTAGCTCGTCCGAATCCCCAAGTGATTCCAAAATCTCCCTACTCTGCCAGGCATTCTGTGCCACATTGGCCCTTAAGGACCCGGGTGCATCGGGATTTTCCTGAGTCGTTATTCTGGCCTTTTCACCTCTATAGGCCAAAGTAGTACGTTTTTTCTCCTCATAGTTCTGTCCGGTATATCTTATTTTTCCATCAATATCGGCCTGATATCCCTTTAAAGCAAAAGGAATGGTATCCACTTTATCGCTGCGGTAATTTATACCACTGTTCCCTGCTTCCGCTATGCGGAATTCGAGCTTAAGCTCAAAATCTGCAGGTTGTCCGCCTTGCCAAATAATAAAGGTGTTGTTCTTCAATAAGGTAGTTGGGGTTACCTCACCTACAAGATTGCCGTTCTCTACCCTCCAATAGTTGGGATCTCCTTCCCAGTTATCAAGTGTCTTGCCATCAAAGATCTGTACAAATCCGTCCTGTTCCGCTGTGGCCACAGCCACTTCCTGCTGTGGTGCGTTTTCTTTTTTCTCCTTACAGGACTGTAGGCCAGCAATTGCAAGCATTACTAATATATGTGGCTTAAATATTCTTTTCAATTTCATTATTTACTGTTTTATAGGTTCGTTGTAATAAATGTTAAGGCCGTCCTTTCCGGCCACAATAATATCTTGCATTCCGTTATTGTCCACATCGGAAACACTAAAATAAACTCCGGTTCCCTTTCCGCGACCATAGGGTCCATAATCAATAACTTGTTTACTAAAATTCTCCCCGTTCCACTTGAAATAATAAAGTCCAAGTTCATCGTTGCCACCGGGGTCTTTTCCATTATGGGCACGGTAGCGCTTACCTGTTATTAGTTCATTTTCCCCATCCTGGTCAATATCTGTCCATTCCATACTGTGGTACTGTGAATTATAGGGGTCAATGGCGTGTTTTATCCATTGGGTTTTTTGTTTCTTGGCAGCGGGTTTTTGTTCGTACCAAGATAGGCCGTAATCATGTCCTTGGCCAACAATAAGATCCGAAAGGCCATCCTTGTTTACATCGGCAACTATTATGGGAACACTTGCGGTGCCCAATTCAAAATCATTATGCATTTTCCATTCTCCTGTAAAGGTATCTTCTGGTGCTTGCAACCAACCTTTGGCTACAATTATATCAGTAAGTCCGTCGCTGTTTATATCGCCAAATCCAAGACCATGTCCATGCGGACCAAAAATCGAGTGTTTGCTGAGCATTCCTGTACCTTTTTTATTGCTATCCAATTGCAATCTATAAATTACCAAGGAGTCATTGGGAGTATTGGGAACTATTTCTATGATGCCGTCTCCATCCAAATCCCAGGAACGTGTACTTTCAATATTACCCGCTTCGGCTATCAAATGTTCCTGCCATTCACCGGCATCACCAGGATTTTGTTTCCAAACCAATTGTTTCCCGAACCAGCCACCGGTAATGAAGTCCATTAGGCCATCCCCATTCACATCCAAGGGAATGGTGGAAAAATCATCATAATATTCGCCGTAACGTTTTGCCGAACCTATATAGTGACGGGTTTGAAACTCAGGTCCTTTGTACCAATAAGCTCCAGAGACGATATCGACAAGATTGTCGTTGTCCACATCGAATACCCCAACCGTTTCATAGCTTTCGGAAGCAATCTGATGCTTGGCAAACTTTAAGGGTTGCGGTTGTGCAAACAGGAAAGCAGCTGTTAGTAAAAAGACCGCGTTTATAAAAAACGCTGCACCGTTTAAGTTAATAGCGTTTAACTTAAACGGTGCAGGTCTTTTTAACCTGAAAGGATTGTTCAGTGCAATTAAATTTGCCATTACTAGTTGTTCGCCCCTTTTTCGGTATAAATTGGATTTTCAGGATTTCCACCGGCAACCAAATAGGCCAATAGGTCCTTCACCTCTTCTTCGTTGAGCCTATTGATGGTTCCTGGGGGCATCCAGGATATTGTGGAAAGTTTGGTGTCCACAACTTGGTCCTTGGGTACTTCCCGGGTTTGATCAGGTGCGTATGGATTTTGCGAGACAATATAATTTTGTTCCGTCTCGTTCATCAATCTTCCAACGATCGATTTTCCATCCTTCAAGGTGTACACAGTGGTATTATATTGGTCCGAAATTACATCGTTGGGTTCAATAATAGCCTTGAGTATATCCTGGGGCGAAAAACGGGTCCCCAATTGTGTTAGGTCCGGGCCAATATTCTCTCCTTCGCCCTGCATAGAATGACAAGTGATACAGGTGGTAGCCGCGAACATACTTTTACCGTATTCAAAATCCCTACCCTTTAGGCCATCGGCTACTAAGGGTTCTATTTCTTCTACCTCCCAATTGTGGCGTGGGCCTTTTGGCTGAACTGTATTCTCAGCCAAATCGTTGCCTGAACTGGACAAAAGATCTGCCCCCGACATCTTATCGTAAAAATCGAACTGATCCTTAGGTACATGGGTCAATGCCTTTTTTCTGGCCTTGTCTATGAAACCGATATAGCTTCTTCCCGCCTTAAATGAAAAGGCCTTGTTGAACCACATAAAATACTTTTCACGAAGTTCTGGGGTCCATCCCTTGTCGACATCCTCCAACACCATTCCGTAATAGGTATGCTGGGCAGGAGGCATATTTTTCAAGGTTAGGGCTATATCCATACCATATTGTGGATTTCTCAAAATAAGGTCCGAAGCGTCAGTGGCCGTATTGGCCATCACATCCACATTCTCCCCTGTATTTGATTCCAACAGTGCCAATGTTTTAGAAGCTACGGTCGGGTCGTCCAGATAGGCAAGTGTTTTGCTGAGCATTTGGTTCAATACATCTGTAGTCGCCGGATATTGTGGCGAAAGATAATCGATGACCTTGTTCTTAACAGATGTTCCTGGTACCCCAAAACGGGACAAAGTAAGCTCGAAAGCCCGTAACTGGGCCACTTGTTGTTGGGCAGTAAGCTTGGAGTAGTCTACCCCCAATAGGGCATTGAGCATCTGGTCTTGCTGTGATTTGTTGCCATGTCTGGCCAAGGCTATAATTCCCTGTGCCAAGGTAACCGGATCTTTTTCGGAAAGCACCTTGCCCTGCCATTCTTTGACTGGCTGGTGCTCCACCGCAATACGTGCCGCATATTGGATAAACCTATCCGCGTTGTTCAGATATGGCCATGCAAAATCGACCGCACCACTCTTTGGACCCGTATGATATTCTTCCAACTGTCTTCTAATCTTATTCCCTTCGGTAAGTTCCGATGCCTTATTGGCAGGTGCTACATCCTCGGTTCCGGTATAGTGCACCCTGTAAAGATCGGAATCCAATCTTCGTCCTCCGGTCATAAAATACATGGCACCATCAGGTCCTATAACTCCATCGGTCAAAGGAAGCGGGATCCCAGATAAAAATTCTTCCCTCTCTCCATCATAGGAAGATCCATTGGCCTTTAGATGAATGGCATAGATGATACCGAAACTCCAGTCGAAGGCATAAATGCTCTTTTGATATTTCTCAGGAAATTTCGCCCCTCTACCATAAACCACATTGGTGGGAGATCCCTGTCCAATATTTACTATAGCAGGAAGATTGTCCGGATATGCCGGGGACCATTTTCCGTTCCCTGTTCTCCACCCAAATTCGCTACCACTGGTAACATGGCAGATACGGGTAGGACGGTACCATGGCATTCCCAAATCCCATTCCATGTCCGAATCGTATACGAACATGTCCCCTTCATCGTTAAAGTCCAGGTCAAATGGATTCCGGAAACCGGCACTTATCAATTCCCAATTCTTCCCTTCCGGGTCTATTTTTGCTATCCATCCCCCTGGGGCACCGCGATCATTGGCATGGCCGCGGGGATCCTTAACTTGGGGGAAGAGATTGTCGTCCTGCCAAACCTTGGGCAGGCGATAAGTATCCATTTCAGGAAGATCGGTATGGTTACCAGCAATGACGTACAGGGATTCCCCGTCCGGGCTAAGCACTATACTATGTGGACCGTGCTCGCCTGCTCCGTTCAATGCCTTTAACTGGGTGATCTTGTCATATTGGTCATCGTTGTCCGTGTCCTGTAAACGATAAAGTCCACTGCCCTTCTCGAATTCATCATCACCACGATGGTTTACCATCACATAAAGGCTGTTAAAAGCGTAGAGCAGTCCTTGGGCATAACCCATTTGGATAATCGAATCGGCCACGGCCTCCCCGGTTTGTATCCTAAGTTTTTCAATCTTAGGGGTTAGGACATCAGATCCGATGGCAGGGAGCTCCATGCGATATAGCGTACCGTATTGGTCGGCTGTTATCAGTCGATCTTTGTTATCGAAGGCCATGGCTACCCATGAGCCCTGGTCATTATCGGCGGGACTATAAAGGTGTTCCGCTTCAAAGCCCGGCTGTAATTTCAGCTTCGCCAATTTTGGAGGAAGCTCTTGGCCACTTGCAGTTTCCATTTTCTTGGAATCCTCACAAGATACGGACAAAAGCATTGAAAAAATAAGTACGGCAACTAATCTGGTCATTATCTTTAGTTTTTAATTTGGTCCCTAATATAATTAGAAATTAGGATTTAACGACGATTCTGAGGCCGGAAGTGCATATCGTTCAGTAATGTTGGTAAAAGCATTACCTCTTGGTTCTGCACCCACAGGGTAGTAATAGTCAATTGGATTGGCCTTTATTCTATTCCCATAAGCGGTTATCACGTTTATAGCGCGACCGGTTCTTACCAAATCGAACCATCTTTTGTTCTCAAATGCAAGTTCTACCCTTCTTTCATTAAAGATAGCTTCTCCCAAATCCCCGGAATAATCCCCTAATCCGGCGCGGTCACGTACCTCCTTTAGGTAGTCCGCTGCACCTGCTTTACTCTGTTCCTCAAGTGATTCGGCCAATAATAATAATACTTCCGAATAACGATACACTGGCCAGTTCATACCATGGTTTCCATTTAAGGCGTGCGGCTCTACATACTTCTTAATGATCGGATAGATACCATCTTCCCAAAAACTCTCACTGGCAGTAATGTACATTATTGAAGCATCCTTCCTTAAATCCCCATCTTCATAGGCTTCGATAATATCTGGTGTGGGTATATTGTTACCTTCACCGTTAAGTGGTTGGGGATTGGATGTGCCAGTTACTAAACCAACTTCTTCGGCAGTAAGTGGTCTTGGTAGAAAGTTGTATAAAAAACTTCCATTAAGTCCGTCGGCACCTTCCCGATATTGGATTTCAAAAACCGACTCCATATTGTTCTTGTTGTCGCTATTCCCGGAAAAGGCATCTTCATAATTGGGCATTAGCATATATTCCTCACTATCCACAACTTGCTGTAACACGGTTTCAGCCTCGCCCCATTGCTTACGTACTACATAAACATTTCCTAAAAGAGTTTGAGCGGCACCGGAGGTTGCCCTACCAGGCTGTTGCTGTGATTTAAGGGGTAATAAGGTAATAGCCGCTTTGGCATCCTCGATAATCTGTCCATAAAGCTCATCTTCCGAAGCAAGAGGTAATGCTGCTCCTTCGCGGTCCACTACCGGTTCAAGATGCAAAGGTACGCTACCAAAAAACTGTGCCAAGTCAAAATAGGAATAGGCCCTTAAAAAAAGTGCTTGACCTTTTACGTTTGCTTTCACAGCCGCATCAATATCGGCCTCATCTATGGTTGCCAAAATCTGATTGGCCCTAGCAATAACTTCATAATAACTAACATAAACATTATTTACATGGGAGTTTGCAGTTATACCTCCATCACTTGGTATGGAGTGGTCGGCAATATCCTCTTGGTTGTCTGTAGCTCCGAAAGCGGTGTTACGTGCGTAATAGGTATTGTCCGAGTGCATCTCGGCCAAATAGGGTTTGGATGCATTGTTGATGCCGCGTAGGGGCACATAGGTCCCATTAATGGCTTGTGTAAAATCCTCTTCCGTTTTAAAGAAAGTAGGTACACTTAACGAGTCTTCTGGGAAAATCGTTAATTCCTTGTCACAACTGCTTGCCAGAAAACCTAACATTGCTGCGATTAAATAGAATATTTTTTTCATTTTTTCTGTTTTAAAATTTGTCGAAAGTGAAATAATTTTTGACATAGTAGTTTTCGATTTAGAAGTTTAAATTTAAACCTAAACTAAATATACGTGGAACCGGATATCCTGAAATATCTACTCCTGAGGCAAGGTTTCCACCATCTCCCTCTCCATTGTTCTGTACACTAATCTCAGGGTTTGGTCCACCCCAATACTTAGTGAATATATGCACGTTTTGAACCGATCCATATACTCTTGCCGACTTGAAATATTTATCCATTTTAGGGATAGTAAAGCCTAAAGTGATATTTCGAATGTTGAAGTAAGAAGCATCTGCCACAAAACGGTCATTGATCCAGTCTCTTTCTATACCGGTAACATTACCGCCACCTACAGTAGTACCGTAAAAGCCCCTACCTGGATTTTCAACGGATCTAAACCTGTATTTTACATCTTTTAAAAGATTGAATACCCCATCCAAGTTGGTGGTACTGTACAAATGTCTAACAAGCAATTCATTACCATAAGAACCGGTACCCACTACTGAAAAGTCGAAATTACCATAGTTGATGGTATTGGTAATGCCATAATTGAAATCTGGAAAAGGACTGCCCATAATAGCACGGTCGTCAAAATCTCCACCATTGGTGATTATTCCATCGCCATTAACATCTAATAATTTAATACTACCTACTGTAGAACGTCCCGGAACTTGGGGCGAGCTGTCCAAGTCTTGCTGATTCAGATAAACCCCATCGGATAGATGCCCATAAAATTGGCCAAAGGGTTTCCCTACCTGGGTAATATGCCATCCACCAGGACCATAGACCCTGTCAATTCCATCGGCCAGAGCTACTACCTCATTTCTGTTGAAGGATATATTGGCGTTGGTGGTCCATCTGAATTTACCTGTAGTATTAACGGTGTTTATACCAAATTCATGCCCCCAGAACTTTATTTCACCAATATTGTCGCTAAAATTGGTAAAGCCTGATTCCCTTGGAACTTGAACATTGTAAAGTAAATTGGTAGTGTTCTTGGTATAATAGTCATACACCAAGGATACCCTATCATTAAAGAGGCTTAAATCCAATCCAATATCGAACTGTTTTGTGGTTTCCCATCCCAAATTGGAATTCGAGAGCGAATTAACCGCTGAACCTGGTGCAAAATCGTTACCAAATACGGCGTTTACAGTATTGTCGATCAAGGCGTATTGGGTATAGTTACCTATATTGTTGTTCCCGGTAACACCATAACTTGCCCGCAGTTTAAGAAGTGAAATAGATTCCACGTTTTCTAGAAAAGCTTCGTCGGATGCAATCCAACCAGCAGATACCGATGGAAAGGTACCCCATCTATTATCGGAACCGAATCTTGAAGATCCATCACTACGAATAGAACCTGTCAACAGATATTTTCCTTTGTAATTATAGGTCAGCCTAGAAAGAAAGGACACTAAACTCCATTCCTGTACCTGGTCATAAGTGCCGCCTCTATTAATGTTTGCCGCTCCCTGAATATTGGGTAATCTATCATCTGCAAAATCACTGGCAGCAACCCTATTGCGGTCCATTCTATATTTTTGGTATGTAAAACCTCCTAGGAGAGAGAAATTGTGATCACCAACACTTTTATTGTAATTAACCGTGTTTTCGTTCAACCAAGAAAAAGTTGTCCTTTCGTCCCAAACTGCCTCATTGTTGGTGGGTATTGGACGGTTAATGGCATAGGTGGCATTGGTTGGACTGAAGTATTCGTATTGTTCATTGTACAATTCAGCATTTAAACTGGATTTAATGGTAAGTCCTTCAATTGGTTCGTATTCAATATACGCGTTGGACAAAAGGTTAACCTCTTTGGTTCCGTCTGTAATCCTTTCGGCAGAATTAAGCCAGTTGGCATAAGAGAAGATGTTACCTGTATTTGCCGGAAAACGATTGAATTCCGTTCTAGTTCCATCCTCATTGTAGATAGGCATGATGGGCCAAGTGTGCAAGGCATTGAAAAGAAGCCCTGTACCCCTGCTACCATCTGTTCTTGGAATATTGTCTATAATGTAATTTGGTGCTATATTCACTCCAATACGGACCTTGTCCGATAGGCTGTAATCCAAATTTGCCCTTAATGAATATCGCTTGTAATCTGAACTCAAGACCACACCTTCCTGATCAAAGAAGCCTAGAATCACTGAGGTTCTTAATTTTTCTTTGTTGGAAGTAATGGTAAGATTGTAATTGGTCATCGGAGCAGTTCTAAGCATCGCATCGTACCAATCATTGTTCTGACCCTCATACTGAGAAGGGTTTTGGAAGATATCCGGCACTGGATCACCTTGATCCTCATAGTACTCCTTTTTAAATTGGGCAAATTCAACTGCATTCATCATTTCTATCCTTCCTCTATCAGGAACGGTCTGCATACCGGTAGAAACATTTAAACTTATACTGGTTTCACCGGCTTTTCCACTTTTGGTGGTAATCAAGACAACGCCATTGGCTGCTCTTGAACCATAAAGAGAAGTGGAAGCGGCATCTTTCAAAATTGAAATATCCTGGATTTCATCCGGGTTTATATTGTTGATCCCTCCGGAAATTGGGAATCCATCAACCACATACAATGGGTCGCTTCCCCCGGAAACGGATAGTTGCCCACGAATACGAACCGACATACCCTGACCAGGTTTACCTGTGCTCTGATTAATCTGAACCCCTGGAATCCTACCCTGTATTTTTTGGGTAATCTGGGAGACCGGAATATCGGCAAGTTCTTCTGCCTGTATGGTAGACACCGACCCGGTTACCTGTCTTTTTATCTGTGTACCGTAACCAACTACAACTACTTCATCAAGAGCAGCAGCATCTTCGGCCATGGTTACGTCTACTTGGCTTTTTCCGTTAATCGGAATTTCTTGGGCGGTAAAGCCAATGTAAGTGAAAACCAAAGTGCTGTTCGCGCTGGGGGCAACAATACTGTAGTTGCCATCAAAATCTGTTACTGTTCCCGTTGTTGTTCCCTTTACAACAACATTTACTCCCGGCAAGCCCTGTGAGTCGTCTGCCGATACCACAGTACCGCTTACCGTTACATCTTGTGCCTGCATGGCTATGCCATAAAGCATAGTTAAAAGGAATAGGAATTTCCGGGGAATCCTGCAAATTCTTCTTTTCATAATCTTGTATTATTTAGTTTAGTTTAATTAGTAATCCTTAAAATTTTAAGAAATAATCAAGGATTGCTCAAATATATAGAGGTGATTCTCTATAACTGTCCTGTACTATGCTGGTCAGATATGTTAAATTTTTAACCTTGCACCTATAATTTGAGATGTTAAATTTTTAACATGCACATATAATATATACACAGGTATATTTTATATAGAAAGAGTAATTTTTACTGGCACTCCATATTTTGTCCAAAGTTTATAAATTGGTTGAATATGAGTTCTGGGAAGGAGGTTGAATACCCCAAAAAAGATCTCTTGGGGTATATTCAATAATATGGATATGGAAAGGGGAGTACTTTATTTTTTGATTGGAGGAGAAAATAGGATGTCTACTAATGAAAAAATCTGTAGGTGATTGCACTCTGAACTGCTTAAATGGAATTCCTGTCTATAAAATTAAACGGGTTTTTAATTTTTCCATTTTCCTTGTTCAAAATCATTCTGGAGGCAGTTTCCCCCATTGCTTTAAAATCAGTAGAAATAACGGTAATACCCAACAAATCCTTTAGCGGGGTGTCGTTATAGGAGATTACCCCGATCTCAACACCTAATATAAACTCCTTGTCACGGATCTGATTTACCAAATTTACTAGGTCCGTTTCTTCAATGGTAATAAAGAGATCTCCTTTTTTAAGGATGATATCGTCATATATCTCATCAATAACCTCAAAGTCTATTTTGTGTTCCACACAAAATTTACGAAAGCCGTGCAAAATTCTTCTGGGATATGGGTAAACGGCATTTTCAGGATAGACGAGAATCATTTTTCCATATCGCGATATCTTTGTCAATCCTTCCTTTAGGGCATTATAAATGTCATTCTCAAAATCCTGATAGATTTCAATGAAATCTCCTTTAATATCAAGATTATTATTGTCCATCAAAACGAGTTTGTTCTTGGGGATCATATTGATGGCCTTTATGGCTTCGTCTGTATAGCTTATGTGTTTAAGATCGTCTGTCTTAAAGTGGGGCATGATGACATAATAATCATATGCGTTGATATTTTTCTCTATTAAATTTATAAAAAGGGAGTTGTCACAATGGTAAATATGTAGGTCCGTATGGGAGTTGCCCCCTATGGTGTTTATAAAAGAATTGTAAATACGCATTTTGTAGGCGCTCAACTTATTGATGAGAAATAGGATATTGACCTTGGCAATGAGTTTTGTTCTGGTTATGTAGTAACCTTTACCCCTAATAGAGGTAATTATCTTACGGTCCTTTAATATTTGGTAGGCTTTTTCAACAGTATCACGGGAAAGTAGAAATTCCTCACTGAAACTATTGATGGAAGGAATTTTTTCATCGATCTTAAGGTTGCCATTGGAAATATTATTTATTACGGAATCTACTATCTGCCTATATTTAGGGATCCTGGAATTTTCATCGATTTTGAGGTATTTGAACATATCTATAATAATAGAAATTTAAAATAATAGGTTTATCGCTTTGGTTTATACTTCAATAATAAGGTATTTATATTGAATTTTATTGCTGATCTTAAGCTCTTTTGGTTATCGCAACGCGGAAAAATAAAAAAATCCTTCGTTGCAGTACAGTACAGGATGCATACAGGAGAACTGTGTAATACATTAGCGAATATAAAACTTATGAAGCTATAAAATTATCAAAGATGAATCATTCCGTAAAGAATTTTAAATACGTTAATTATCTCTGGGAGGAGAACAAGGCGGAGGCGCTGGGTGACGATCAGGTAGAACTGTTTCTTTATAGGTCCAATATTTTGGGGGCCGATCTTAGAATCACTAATTATGGAGGAGGTAACACCAGTTGTAAGACCATTGAAAAGGATCCTTTGACCAATGAAGAGGTAGAGGTAATGTGGATCAAAGGTTCTGGAGGGGATATAGGTACTTTGAACAAGGCAGGTATTGCCGGACTATATACAGAAAGATTAAGAAACTTGAAAAATGTTTATGGTGGCCTTGCGGATGAGGACCGCATGGTTGGTCTTTTTGACCATTGTATATACGACTTGGACAGCAAGGCTCCGTCCATAGATACTCCCTTGCACGGCCTACTTCCCTTTAAACATATAGACCATTTACATCCCGATGCCTTGATAGCGGTAGCTGCGGCCAAGGATAGTGAAAAGGTGACCAAGGAAATTTGGGGAGATACCATGGGCTGGGTGCCTTGGCAAAGGCCAGGATTTGATCTAGGCCTGCAATTGGAAAAATGCTTGAACGACAATCCGGGTATAAGGGGAATCGTTTTGGGAAGCCACGGGCTTTTTACCTGGGGGGATACCTCCTTTGAATGTTATATGAACAGCTTGGAGGTTATAGAAAAGGCTTCAGAGTATATTGCAAAAAAGATTAAAGAAAAAGGCAGCGTTTTTGGTGGACAAAAAGTCAATAGTTTGCCCCCAAATGAACGCGCAGAAAAAGCTTCTCAATTAATGCCGTTGCTAAGAGGACTTTGTTCTTCCGAGAATAGGATGATAGGACATTTTTCCGACAGTGATGTGGTTATGGAGTATATCAACAGTAAGGACTTGGCGCGCTTGGCACCCATGGGTACTTCCTGTCCCGATCACTTTTTGAGAACAAAAATACAGCCTCTGGTATTGGATCTGGCTACTAATGAGGATCTTGGCGATACCAAAGCTGTTCTGAAAAAACTGGAACCGGCATTTGAAGCTTACAGACAGGGGTACAAGGACTACTATAAAACCTGTAAAAAGGAGAATAGCCCTGCGATGCGCGACCCTAATCCCGTGATTATAATTTATCCGGGCATAGGGATGTTCAGTTTTGCAAAGAACAAGCAGACCACTAGGGTGGCCAGCGAGTTTTACATTAATGCAATAAACGTAATGAGGGGTGCGGAGGCCATAACGGAATATACATCTTTACCTAGACAGGAAGCCTTTGATATTGAGTATTGGTTGCTAGAGGAAGCCAAATTGCAACGTATGCCGAAAGAACAGCCCTTATCCCGAAAAGTGGCTTTGGTTACCGGAGCAGGTGGTGGTATTGGTAAGGCAATTGCCGATAAATTGGCAAAGGAAGGTGCCAATGTGGTTTTGACGGATATAGCGGAAGACCGACTGAAAGAGGCTGTGGGCACCTATAAGCCCGATACGGTCAGTTATGCCGTTTGTGACGTCACCAAAAGTGAGTCTGTCCAGGAAGCATATAAGAAAGCTTGTTTGGAGTTTGGAGGTGTGGATATAGTGGTACATAGTGCAGGACTTGCCATTTCCAAACCTTTGGAAGAGACCACTGAAAAGGATTGGGATATTTTACAGAATGTTTTGGTGAAAGGGCAGTTTGAACTTGCCAAACAGGCAGTTGTTATAATGCGCCAACAAGGTTTGGGAGGAGATTTTATAAGTATAGCCAGTAAGAACGGCCTTGTTTCCGGTCCAAATAATGTGGGCTACGGGACCGCCAAGGCAGCACAACAGCATATGGCCCGCTTGTTGGCCGCCGAATTGGGCGGGGACAAGATCCGTGTCAACACAGTGAACCCTGATGGGGTTATCGTAGGGAGTAAGATTTGGGAAGGCGATTGGGCCGAAGGCAGGGCCAAGGCCTACGGAATTACCGTGGACGAACTGCCTGCACACTACGCCAAAAGAAATTTATTGAACGAGATTATTTACCCAGAGGATATTGCCAACGGTGTTTTCGCCTGTGTGGCCATTCTGGATAAGACTACGGGCAATATAATAAATGTTGATGGCGGTATGGCCAATGCATTTGTAAGATAGTTAGTAAGTTAGTTTGAGTTAGTTTTTTTTAAGACCTGTCAGGGTAGAGTACCAATTTCTGACAGGTCTAATTCTAATTGGGAAAATAATGAGAATAGATAAAGAAATATTACAGGAAAAGAACCAAAAGGGCTTAAAATCACACCAGGAAAAATTCGATTTTTTATCGAATTTCCTAGTAAAGGATGGTTGTAATGTACCTGATATAATCAATAAATTATCCGAATTTCAAGTAGCAATTCCAAGTTGGGCCCTTGGCGCGGGCGGGACCAGATTTGGCAGGTTCTCTTTTCAAGGGGAACCGTCCACTTTGGAACAAAAAATGGATGATGTAGGTATTTTGCATGCCCTCACCCAGACGGCAGGAGCCATTTCGCTCCATATTCCATGGGATGTACCCAAAGATTATGATGCCATAAAGCAATTAGCCACTTCACATAACATTGTTTTTGATGCGGTTAATTCCAACACCTTTCAGGATCAAAAAAATGCTAAGGAAAGTTACAGGTTCGGATCGTTGAGCAATAAGGAAAAAGCTATCAGGGAACAGGCAGTGCAGCACAATATTGATGTTATTGATATCGGAAACAAATTGGGTTCCAAAAGTCTTACAGTCTGGTTGGCCGATGGGTCCAATTTTCCGGGACAGAACAATTTCCAGAATGCCTTGCAGAACACCCAGGACAGTCTTAAGGATATCTATAGGGCCTTGCCAGAGGATTGGAAGTTGTACATTGAATACAAACCCTATGAACCCAATTTTTACAGTACCGTAATCCAGGATTGGGGTACCTCCTTTATGTTGGCCAACGAATGTGGCGATAAGGCGTATTCCTTGGTTGATTTGGGACATCATTTGCCCAATACCAATATAGAACAGATTGTTGCTACCTTGATGATGAAGGGTAAATTGGGCGGATTTCACTTTAATGATAGTAAATACGGGGACGATGATATTACCGTAGGGAGCATTAAACCTTATGCCCTCTTTTTAATTTTTAACGAATTGGTCTATGGGATGAACAACAATCCTCAAAATCCATATCCTGCATGGATGATAGATGCTAGTCATAATATCAAAGACCCCTTGGAGGATTTGATCCAATCTTTGGAGGCCATTCAGGAAGCATATGCCAAGGCACTTTTGATAGATCAGGACCAATTAAGGTTGGCACAAATGGAAAACGATGTAGTTCGTTGTCAAGAGATACTTCAGAATGCCTATCGTACAGATGTAAGACCTTTGTTACAGGAAGCAAGACGTAAGAGCGGAGGTGCACTTTCTCCCATAAATGCCTATCGCTCACTTAAGGTGCGGGAAAATTTGATCCAAGCAAGAGGCAAAAATTCCGTAGCTTCAGGATTATAATACAACCGGATGAAAAAGAATGTAACAGCTGTATTTGATATTGGTAGAACCAACAAGAAATTCTTTCTGTTCGATTCGGATTTTCAAGAGGTATATCGGGAGTATAATCGTTTCGATGAAATTACGGATGAGGACGGTTATCCTACCGAAAACTTGGAAGCCCTAGAAAAATGGGTCAAAGAAGTATTTGATAGAATGATGGATTCACCAGAATTTGAGATACAGGCCTTAAATTTTTCATGTTACGGGGCTAGCTTGGTTCACATAAACGAAAACGGGAAGGTTCTTACTCCTCTTTATAATTATATAAAGCCATTAAAAGCTGAAGTATATGAAACTTTCTATGACAAATATGGTCCCGAAAATGAACTTTCCAGGATAACCGGATCCCAGAAATTGGGTATGCTGAATACGGGCATGCATCTCTATTGGTTAAAATATGCAAGTCCAAAGGTGTACAACCAAATAAAATATTCTCTGCATCTTCCCCAATACCTTAGTTATTTGTTTACTGGAATAGCTGTAAGTGAATTTACCAGTATTGGATGCCATACCATGCTGTGGGATTTTGAAAAAAAGGACTATCATAAATGGGTGTATCAGGAAGAAATAAATGAAAAATTGCCTCCCATCTGTTCTTCAAGGGAAACAACCCCCATAAACTATAAGGGTAGGATTATTCAAATAGGAGCAGGCATTCATGACAGCTCATCAGCTCTTTTGCCCTATATCCGAAGTATTAAGAAGCCTTTTTTGTTAGTTTCGACAGGAACTTGGAGTATCTCCATCAACCCATTCAACAAGGGAATGTTGACCATAGACGATATTGGCAAGGGCTGTCTTTTTAATATGCGTATAGACGGTAGCCCTGTAAAGGTCTCGACACTTTTTCTGGGCAACGAATATAAACTTCAAATTAAAGCATTGTCCACTCATTTCAACGTACCTGATGATTATCACAAGACAGTGAAATTTGACCAGGACATTTTTTATGAAATCAAGAAAGATTTTCTATACATGTTTAAATGGATGAGCATTACATCCGAAAACATGCCGGAGGAGACCGAAATTACCTACGATAGATTTGAGCATGCCTATCATCAGCTGATGTTGGAACTGGTGCTGTTACAAGTGAAAAGCATAAGGTCGGCCATTGGAGATGCAAATATCGGGAGACTTTATGTGGATGGCGGCTTTAGTGATAACGAGGTGTATATACATCTACTCTCGCAGTATCTAGCCAACATAAAGATCAGTACTACGGATTCCTCTTTGGGGTCGGCCTTGGGTGCGGCCATTGTTATTTCCGATATTACTTTGGAACCGAAATTCCTTAAGAAGAACTATTCCTTAAAGAAACATGTGCCGTTAATTATACAATAGTCGGGAACACTAAGAAATTCAAGTAATACTGAAACCACCTAATTTTTGACCATAAACAGAGAAATTAAAATTGAATATTTAATCGGACACCATAACCTAACATAATAACCAATCAATATGAGCCAATTCAACATAGAAGAAGAAATAGAAGATATTGCAGGCGGAGAATTTGAACGTGTACCCGTACCCACCTCCAAACTTAAAAGTTGGAAGAGTTTTCTTGGGATGTATGCAGGGGAACATGCTGCAGGAACAGAATTCGTAATCGGGCCTTTGTTCCTGACAACAGGGGTAAGTGCCTTTGATCTTATTATTGGACTTCTGTTAGGCAACCTTTTAGCCGTACTCAGCTGGCGTTTCCTAACAGCAGAAATTGCCGTAAAATATAGATTGACCTTGTACTACCAACTAGAAAAGATCTGTGGAAAAAATCTGGTTACCGGCTATAATTTGGCGAATGGGCTACTTTTCTGTTTTCTGGCAGGTGCCATGATCACGGTTTCGGCCACGGCGGTGGGGATTCCCTTTAATATGGAAATGCCAAAGCTTACGGATACCATGCCCAATGGAATGACATGGGTGATTATTGTTCTTGTCTTAGGTGCATTGATCTCGCTGATTGCGTCCAAAGGTTATGAAACGGTTTCCAAAGCGGCAAATTGGATGTCGCCCGTCATCGTATTGGCCTTTTTGGCCTGTGGGATTGTGGCTTTAAGTCAGTTGGGGGTAGGCAGCCTATCGGAATTTTGGAATATATGGGGAGAAGGTTCCGAACCCTTTCCAGGACAGATAAAATATACCTTCTGGCATGTTGTTATTTGGTCTTGGTTCGCCAATGCGGCCATGCACGTGGGAATGTCCGATTTATCGGTATTCCGTTTTGCGAAAAAGGCCAGTAGTGGATGGACAACTGCAGCAGGTATGTACGTAGGGCATTATATGGCATGGATAGCAGCGGCTCTATTATATGCTGTTTATTTAAAATCGCCTGAAGCCCAAGGACTGCTTTCAAACGGCGAGGCACCTACAGTAGCCCCGGGACCTTTGGCCTATAATGCCATAGGTGTATTTGGAATAATTGCCGTGGTTTTGGCCGGGTGGACCACCGCCAACCCAACTATATATAGAGCGGGTCTGGCCTTTCAGGCCATTGTGCCCAAACTATCCACTTTTTGGGTTACTATAATTGCCGGGACATTGGCAACCATAGCAGGTCTTTTTCCGGCCTTTGCGATGAAATTGTTGGATTTTGTAGCCCTTTACGGGTTTATCCTCGCTCCTTTCGGTGCAATTATCGTGTTTGAACATTTTTTCCACAAACAGGCAGGCATCGTTAAGAATTTTGCAGAAGTGGCAAATCTAAAATTTAATAAGGCCGTATTTTTTGCATGGGCAATAAGCTTTGGTCTCTTTTATTTTATATCCGTTCAGTTCGATGTGTTTCTATCCTTTGTTACCTTACCGGCATGGCTCCTTTGTGGTGTCCTGTTTTTAGTATTTAGCAAAAGGATACAAAAGAGTTGAAATTAGGTAATTGGTTATATGTGTTATTTCACATATAACCAATAGCTTTTCATTCTATAGTTTCTTGATGATTTCAGAAGCTCCGGATAGTTTACTTTTGACAATAATGGGACTTCCTTTGTATCTCAATTTACTGGCACCGGAGGCGTCTATATCTATGGTTTCGGTAACCGAAAGATAGGCATCACTTGCCCCGGACAATCGGATATCCAATGCCTTGACCGATAAATCGTAATTCTTTAGATTGCTTGCCCCAGATAGGGAAACGTCCAGTTTGTCAACTTGTCCAAAGAGGTCTATATCGGCCGCTCCACTTGCTTCCAGATCCAACTGCTCCAAATTCAACTCTCCGGTAAATTCGGAAGCCCCCGATAGTTCAATAGAGACGTCGGACGCCACCAATTCAGATTCCAAGCTCAGCTTGGAAGCCCCTGACAAATCAAAATCGGTAATCCTTTTGGTAACAATGTAAGCGTTCAAGGTTGGGTTTCCCCTTATGATCGTATGGTTCTTTAACCTGATGCGCAAGGTGCCGTCCACCATTTCAACAATGATATTATCATGTAGATTATCATTTGCCTCAATTTCGATCTTTTCTTCCGTATCCGAAAATCGGACATAAGTGTTAAAGGGATCCGAGACCTTTAAAGCCGAATACCCGGAAAAACTCTCTTCCCTGGTCGTAATATCTCCCCGTACCCTAATAACTTCATGATCACAGGATAAAATAAGACTACATAAAAGAATAAGACCGATGCCAATAGATTTTGTTTTCATTTACTCAAGATTTTATTGTTGATGCTCTAAAGACAAGTAAGTGGATAAAAGGTTGCATTTTTTTGAATATTTATTTCCTTAGAAATAGACTTTTCTTTTTCTAAAAGGGAATTTTTGATGTTTGGTTATGTTGGATTATTTATAAAGTGTTGATTATTTTGCGGATATTGATATAAAATCCAAGTATTAGAATATTTCAGAATAGATTATTAAAAGATAAATAAATGGAAATCAGGGTATTGTTAAAAGTAGCCTTCATAGGTTTATTATTCACATGTAATTCGTTCGCACAGAATAGAATAAGCGAATTGAACGCGTATTGGAATGTAGTAAAGGAAAAAGTGGAAGCTGGGGATGTTTCGGGATATGGGGCAACATTCCATGAAGATGGCATTTTGGTATCGGATAGTGGCAAGGTCTGTTACTCTTTGCAAGAGGCATTGGCAAAATGGAAAGATGGACTGGAAAAAACAAAAAAGGGTATCACTAAAGTAAATTTGGATTTTCGATTTTCAGAACGTACTGGAGATATTACCACTGCTTTTGAAAGGGGCATATTTAGGCATGACCTAATGGATGAAAATGGGGAACGTACGGAAAGGTTTATCCATTTCGATGCCCTATTGACAAAAAAGAATGGAAAATGGCAGCTAATGCTTGAACACCAAAAATTACCTGCAAGCAAAGAAGAATGGCTAAGCATGGCTAAAATGTGATATTGAATTGATTTTTATTTCTATCCACTTTTTGACAGGTTTGTCGTCTTTTTGCAAGGATATGTCAAGATTGTAGATCCCTCATCATCCTACTATGGTCTTCCTTAACATACTTTTTAATATATATATTATAAGTTAGTTTTATTAGGAGATATATCCTCACTTTAGGTTATTAAAGGATTAATTTAAAATTAACTAGCGCACATATAGTATTTGCTATTTAAAATGGATATAATCTTTTAAAAATTTTCAATGAAAAACCATTTATGAAAGGTATTTTAATATCTTTGGTTTAGATAATCTTCAATGGAATGAAAAAAGAATATGCAAAAATGGATGCGGCCTCTTTGCATCTTGCCAATAAAAAAGTTGTTTTAAAACTTATTAAACATAATAGTCAAATTAGTCGCTCTGCCCTGGCCAAGGAGTCTGGGCTGACCCCGCCCTCAATAACTCGCATAGTGGATGAATTGATAAACTTGGACGGTTTGGTTGAAAGTCTAGGAGTAGGTAATTCCAGTGGAGGAAGGCCTCCCTTGATCGTAAAATTTAAGAACGACAATAATTATATAATCGGGATAGATTTGGGGGCTACTTACATAAGAGGGTGCATGGTTGATCTTAACGCCAATTTTGTTTCGGAGATACAGGTCCCTACGGAATTAGAAAAGGGATTTTCGAGTATTGTAGATAAGATGATTAAAATGATTTATAAACTTCAAAGCAGAAAAGAAGCCACTGCCAAAATATGGGGAGTTGGGATTGGGGTGGCTGGTTTGGTCAACAGTGAAACGGGAATTATTGAATCCTCCCCGGATTTCGGTTGGACAAACATTGATTTGAGGAAGGAGTTGGAAAAGCATTTGGATTTGCCTTTTTTTTATGATAATTCCACTCGTTTAATGGCTTTGGGAGAGTTGAAGATGGGTGTGAAGGAAAATCAGAAAAATTTTGCCGTAATAAATATTGGCTACGGAATAGCTTCCGGTTTGGTGGTTGAAGGTAATCTTTTAAAGGGCTTTTCCGGATTTGCAGGGGAGTTTGGACATATTTCGGTAGATACGGATAGCACTGTGCAATGTAAATGCGGCATGTACGGTTGTCTCGAAGCTTTAGCTTCGGGTCATAGAATAGCTTCCCTGGGCCAACAGGTTTTGGCAGAGAATAAATCGGAAATGTTGAAGGAGTTATGTAATGGTAATGAAGACTTGATTACCGCCGAGTTGGTAGCACGGGCCGCAAAAAAGGGTGACCCTGCATCAATGAAGATATATGATGATGTGGCCGAGTATCTCTGTAAGGGAATAGGAACCATTGCAAATTTATTAAATCCGGAAACCGTGTATATAGGAGGAGGAATTTCCTTAAATGGGGATTTGCTTTTTGATTTAATAGAAAAGAAAAAGGACAAGTATTTGTTGCCTGGAAACGCGAGGGTTAACATTCAACCTTCCACCTTTGGTGATCAGGCCACCTCAATTGGTGCTGTTTCCGTGGTCTTGCAGAAAATATTAAACTTAGAACTGTCCGGGGTCAATTATAATAATTAAAAATGTAGTAAGTCAGAGCTCACTTGTTGGATAGTGCGACTTATCTTTTTTCTGCTTCTGGGACGTAATCAATAAAAATTTAAATGAGGAAATTAAAATATATTCTTATAGTCCTGTCATTTGGGCTAATTCTACTTAGTTGTATGGAGGTCGCGAAAAGTGATGTATCAAAATCCGAACATAAGAAACCCAATATTATTCTTATTATGACCGATGATCAAGGGTATGGTGATCTGGCCAGTCTTGGAAGTCCATATGTAAAGACTCCTAATTTGGACAAATTCTATAATGAGAGTGTGCGTTTTACCGACTTTCATGTGGACCCGTCCTGTTCTCCAACTAGGTCGGCCTTACTTACCGGTAATTATTCTGCAAGGGCAGGAGTGTGGCATACCATAGGAGGTAGATCCTTGTTATAAGAAGGTATGGTTACCATGGCAGATGTTTTTACTGATAATGGTTATAAGACAGGCGTCTTTGGAAAATGGCACCTTGGAGAGAATTATCCCTTTAGACCTAACGATCGCGGATTTCAGGAAGCCTTGGTGCATGGGGGAGGAGGAATAGGTCAATCTCCGGATTTTTGGGGAAACGACTATTTTGATGATACCTATAAGCACAATGGTAAATTTGAGAAATATGCGGGCTATTGTAATACGGTATGGTTTAACGAGGCTATTGATTATATAGAAAAAAATAAGGACGAACCATTTTTTTGCTATATACCCACCAACTTGCCCCATGCGCCCTTGAACGTGGACGAAAAATATGTAGCGCCTTTTAGGGGTAAGGTTTCGGAACGTTTGGCAAAGTATTACGGGATGGTAGAGAAAATAGATGAAGATGTTGCTACCTTATTTAAAAAGGTCACCGAGCTGGGATTGGACGAGAATACCATAGTTATTTTTATGACTGATAATGGTCCATGTCCATGGTTTGTTGGGGTTGAGATGGATTTTGAAACGGGTTTTGTGGAGGAAGGCTATACTGCAGGAATGCGAGGTGCAAAAATATGGGGTTATGAGAATGCCCACCGAGTACCGTTTTTTATTCGTTGGCCAAAAGGAGGAATTCAGGGCGGAAAGGACATCGATGCACTATCCGCACATATAGACGTGCTTCCAACACTTATAGAGCTATGCGGATTAAAACGGGCGGACAGTTTAAGCTTCGATGGCAGGAGCCTTATGCCACTTTTGAACGGAAAGATAAACCAATGGGACGACGATAGAACGGTGTTTGTTCATAACCAACGCGTGGAATATCCACTAAAAGATAAGGAGTATCAGGTATTGACCAAGGATTGGCGGTTGGTGAACAGGGAAGAAAAGGAATTGTATAATATCAAGAATGATGGGGGGCAACAGGTCAACGTTGTGGAAGAGAATCCTCAAGTAGTTGAAGAACTTTACAAAAGATATGAAGATTGGTGGCAGGATGTTTCGGTTGATTTTGGTGGGTATGCAAAAATGTATGTTGGATCGGAACATGAAAACCCGGTAACACTCTATTCACATGATGCACATACCAGAAATGGAGAAAAGATATGGGTGGTAAACGTAGCTCGTGATGGTAGATACCAGTTGGATGTAAATAGGTGGCCCAACGAGTCGGGTAAAAGAATTGGGGAGAACAGTAAGGGTGCTTTGGAGGATAGGATAGAAAGTGCCACTTTAAAAGCGGGCAACATATTGCAAACTGTGGAAGTAGATAAAGATATGACCTCTGCCAAGTTCGTAGTGGATCTAAAAGCTGGAATTACCTGCTTTCAGTCGGCCTTTAAATTAAAAGGAAACGATAAGATCAGTGGAGCTGGCTTTGTATATGTAAATTATATGGGTGAGGGGGATAATCAAAACATAAATGAATATGTACCTTCTGTTGAGATGAACTTTTAAGGAAGGGGTATGAGCAGAAAGTGGTGCTTTTCGATTAAAATAAATGTTTAAGGTGGTTGGATTTTAATGTAGTAAAATGAGAAAATTAATAAAAGTAGTTTCTGTAGGTCTATTATTGATACTTGTATCGTCTTGTAAAGAAGGGGCGCAGAAGCAATAAGTAGTAGTAAAGAAAAAGCCAAATATTATTTTTATCCTTACGGATGATCAGAGATGGGATGCCCTTGGGTTTGCAGGGAATTCAATTATAAAAACTCCCAATATGGATCAGTTGGCCAGTACGGGCCTTTATTTTAAAAATGCCTTTGTTACCACGCTTATCTGTGCTGCTAGTAGGGCCACCATTCTTACGGGTCTGTATGAGAGAACCCATGACTTTAATTTTGGAAAACCCAAATTGAACAATGGGTATATGTATGATAGTTATCCCTATCTGCTAAAAAAAAAGCAGGTTATAGAACCGGACTTATAGGTAAGTTTGGTGTAAAGGTTAACTAGGGTGTAGAGGATTCTATTTTCGACACCAGTATTAAGACCTTTTGGCCGTATCTGAAAATGGTAGATGGCAAGGAGCAGCATCTTGCTGATATCAACGGGGATCATGCGATCGACTTTATTAAGTCGGACAAGGACAAGCCTTTTTGTCTTTCGTTGTCCTTTTGGTCGCCACGTGCCGATGATGGTGCAGAAGAACAGTATTTCTGGCCAAAATATGCAGATAGTTTATATGTGGAAAATGAAATCCCGGTGCCAGGAACAGCTGATCCTGCATTTTTTGGAGCTTTGCCTGAATTTATGAAGCATTCAATGAATCGAAAAAGATGGTACTGGCGATATGATACCCCAGAGAAGTTCCAAAAAATGGTGAAGGGATATTACAAGATGATAAGTACCATGGATAGTGTTATAGGTAGGTTAAGGACTACTTTGGAAGAAGAAGGTTTGGCAGACAATACTGCAATTATATTTATGGGTGATAACGGTTACTTTTTGGGTGAACGTGGATTTGCAGGTAAATGGTTGATGCACGAACAGTCACTTCGTGTGCCCATGATGATTTATGACCCTAGGGAAGCTGAGTCGGACAGGGGGAAAACCTTTGAAGAAATGGTATTGAACCTGGATATTGCACCTACCATATTGGATTTGGCGGGGGTGGAGATTCCTAAATCCTATCAAGGAGAAAGTTTAACCTCATTTTATACGGACAAGACGGAAAATTGGCGGTCTTCAGCATTTTTTGAACATCAACGGGAAGGGGAGTCCTTGCTTCCCAAGACGGAATGTTTTAGGGACGATGAATGGAAGTACATTAGGTATGAAGCTAACCCGGAATTCATTGAGCTATACAACCTTAAAGAGGATGTGAACGAGGTGACCAATTTGGCCTATGAGGATAAATATAAGGATCTGGTAGATCTCTATTCCAAGAAATGTGATTCTGCAGTAGCTAAGTTAATGAAACAGCGAAGGGTGAATTAATACGCTTTTTTCTATTGACCTGTATTGTTTTTCACAGCACAAATCTTATTATCGGTAAAAAAAGGCCTTTTTTAATTGCATCTTTTTAGGATAATTGTGGTTATTTTATTGGATGTACCTTAATATTTCGCCACTGCATTGTGAATTGACGTTCACCATTAATTCCATGAATCTGCAAAGCGATAAAGCCTTTAGGATGGGTTCTGTATACTTCATCGTTTACTAAATCTTCGATTAAATGACCATTTACAAAAGTTTGAATTCTAGGGCCATCGGCAACAATCCTAATTTTGTTCCATCCTTCAGAAATAAAATAATCATGTCCTTTTTCGACTTTTTCTTTTGATGAAAGCCAACCGGTTCCTAGGGCTTCACCATAAAGTAAGCCCGTAGTAATAGAATTTTCACCCATTTTTCTGCGTATTTCCAGTTGTGGTCCCCAAACCCTTCCCGCTCTCCAGGCATCTTGATCCTTTTCGGTAACAGGTCGAACGGAGGAACGGAACTGAATGCCTTGGTTTGTAATATTATCAACTGTAACTTCACATTCCAATTCAAAATTTTCAAACTCTTGAAGAGAACACAAAAAAGAATTGGGACTATTTTCCGTGGTTCTTCCAATAATAGCACCATCCTCTACCGAATAGGTGTGCGAGCCGTTCATATGTACCCATCCATCCAAGGTTTCACCATTAAAAAGAGAGATCCATCCATTGGAGTCAGTCTTAGTATTCTTTAATGTTTCTTTGGGTTTATCATTACCTTCTGGTAAAGCAAATACCATTACATAATCCCCCGAAGGTGTATTGTTCTTACCTCCACCTCCAGCTACTATGGCAACATACTGGCGCCCATTTTGCATATACACACTAGGTGTGGCATATCCACCCACAGGTAAATCGTACTCCCATAAAATATTACCGCGATTTTTTTCAAAGGCCCTGAATTTTTCGTCTGCCGTAGCAGCTATAAAGACAATACCCCCTGCTGTTGCCACGGCCCCGCCATAATTTAAGGTTCCTGTATTGCGAATATTTTGTTTTACCAGTTCTGGATATTCCCCTAGAGGTTTTTTCCATACATAATCACCGGTACCCATATCAATTGCACTTAATGTTCCCCAAGGGGGGCTAGTAGCAGGATACCCATTTTGATCTAAAAAAAGATTATACCCCGTATGCGTGTACCTTGTTTTAGTTTCCAAAACATCCTTTTCATTATAGGAAACGGTATCATTGCTCATTATAAAATCGGTAATGGCATTAAGATCTTTTGTAGTAAATTGTGAAAAAGCTGGCATTATGTTTTTACCATTTGTAATGATTGTTGCTATCTCTTCCTTTGTTTTATTCAAATGAATTACCGAAGGATATGTTGGAGGAACACCACTGCGGTTTAAGCCATGACAGGAAGCACAGTTTTTTAAATAAATTTGGTTGCCCAATTGCAAATTTGTTAAGCTGGAGCTATCCGTAGTTTCGTAAACTTTTTTTAGCTGGGATATACTAGCTACATTGTTGGAGTTAACATAAAGAATATTGGTATATGGGTCATAAGACCCGCCTTGCCACTCTACACCCCCAAGTACACTGGGACTTGTTATTGTTCCTCTTTCCGAAGGTGGCGTGTATATACTTGCGGACATATAATTATTGAAATTTTTTCTTGCATGTTCATGGGATTCTGGCGAAATAGTAGTTAAATCGGCTTCCGTAATACCTTGGCGACTTAAAGGAAGTGGCTTGGTTGGGATGGGCTGTGTAGGCCATGCTTCTTCGCCCTCAACTTGTGATTTTGGAACAGGTGTTTCCAAAGTAGGAAAGAGTGGCTCTCCCGTTTCCCTATCCAGAACAAATACTAGTCCCATTTTTGTAAGTTGCACTACGGCATCCTTCTTCTCTTGACCTTGGCTAATTGTAATTAAAATTGGAGCGGATGGATTATCGTAATCCCAAATATCATGATGAACAGTTTGATAATGCCAAATGCGCTCCCCGGTTTTTGCATTGAGGGCCAAAACACAATTTCCAAATAGGTTTTCACCTTTTCTGTTTCCTCCATAAAAATCATAAGCTGGCGAACCTGTAGCCAAAAATACCCAACCGCGTTTTTCGTCAACAGTAAAACCACTCCACGTATTGGCACCTCCATACGTTTCCCCTTCCTTAAATTGCCAGGTATCAAATCCATATTCCCCTTCTTTGGGAATCGTACGGAAAACCCATTTAAAATCCCCTGTCTCGGCATCATAAGCTCTAATGTTGCCGGGTGTCGAATCGTACCCTTCGGGAACACGGGAACCTACTATTAAAAAGTTTTCATAAACTATACCGGGCGATGTTACTTCAATGGAGGCTTTATTAATATCCATCTCCAAATTTTCCCGTAAATCAATATGTCCGTTTGTTCCAAATGAGGTAATGAGTTTTCCTGTTTTCGCCTCTAAAGCATAAACCCTGTTTTTAACAAAAAGAAAAATACGTTGGTCGTTACCATCCTTTGAACTCCAATAGGTAACACCTCTGGTTCTGCCCTGAAAAACCGTTTGATTTTCATTAAATTTTGAAGAATTAAAAACCCAGACTTCTTTTCCGGTTGCGGCATCCAAAGCTACCGCATTTAAACTAGGGGTAGATATATACAGGAGCCCATCAACAATAATTGGATTGACTTGAATGGACGATTTTTTTGTAGCATCACCTGTTTGATACTGCCATGCCAACTCTAACTTATGTACATTGGCAGCATGTATTTGTGCTAGTTCTGAATATTGATTGCCCTTTTTGTCGCCTCTATAAATTGACCAATCTGTGTAATTATCAAGCGGGTCCGTTTCATTATCTATAGTTGAATCTATTTTACTTTCTTCTCTACCGCATGACAAAAAGGAAAGTAAAATAAAGGTGAAGAGCAATACATAGTTATTGAATGTTTTAGAGGAGGCCGATACTTTTACTTTACACATCATATTTTATAAAAGTTTATTCTAAAATAGGGGGTCTGAAAACGGTACTTTCAGAAGTGGGAAAGTCAGGTTCAACATAATTATCTACCGCATTGCCGCTTAACCATTGTAGCGCTCTTGCCATAGATTGTTGAAATCCGGCACAACGCATATTTGGGGGCCATTCTTGATCTCTCCACAAATGGCCATAGGTAGAACAATAAACCTTGCCTTCCCCAAATTTAACGGTCCATTCCATCGGGAAATTCAACTCCGTTTTTGGGTCTTTGGCATACGATAATACTTCTAGGTTTTCGGTAGTTCCTCTTCCGTAACGGTAAATCTCTACATCGGCTGCTTTCCAGGATTTTGGCATACCAGTATGAAGGAGGTGACCGACTATTCTTGTTATCAAGGCATCAGTTCGTTCGCCATGCCCAGTGTTTTCGCCTTCTCCAGTTGGAATAATCTCCAGCTCTTCTTTGTCATTAATGGTTACGGCTACGCCAAAATCCTTATTTCGCCATCCTAAGGCTAACATTTTATTATATGCAGGCCATCCTTTAAAGGCATTGGTCGCCCCGTGGTACATGTAAACCCCACCGCCTTCTGCCACATATTTTTCAAAAGCCTCTTTTACATGTTCGGGCCATTGCAAGCTATCTTCTTTAAAAATATTATTGCAGGTCTGTATTACAACAGGATAGGAATTAAAATCAGGATTCCAATTTTCCCACTCCGATGCATTTTCGTTTTGATTCGGACACGTACTTACAGATACTTCAAACTTCCCAGTAGCTTCAAGTATTTTTTGCAAATATTCAGTGTTCAATTCCCAATTGTGATTGCTAAAACCATCAATAATCAATACAGGAATTTTTTTCGGTTCAACAATATCACTGAGCTTTTCAATTTTAATATCGTCATATAAAATTCCACCACCTACTTTAAATGCCGTTGAAAATAAAGAGAGTGTTATTTCTCCATCGGATGGCGCTATAAAATCGTGAGATATCCTTTCCCAACGTGGTGCTTTTGCCAATTTATCCCTGTTTAAACTCAACACTAATTCATCATCGATAAAGATTTCACCTGTAAGTGGATCTTGTTGATCCCAATATTGATGTCGTGAATATAATGCTGACAAACGATATTTAGCCCCTGGTGACAGGTCGGTAATGGTTTGTGCTATACCGCCGGGCCCGTGGCCACCTAAATCAATTACCCATTTTCCACTTGGGGAGCCAAAGCGGTCAATGGCAATAAGGTCTATATTCTCTCTCATAATCAACCACCCTGGCAACTGCTCTCCATATAAATGTGGGTTTCCACTATCACTAATCACTTTCATCTCAAAACCACCATTTACTAAATGATTGTTTACAGGAGGTTTCATAGGTTGTCCCTTTTCTATTCTAAGGTTGTCGATTACCAGTCCCATATCCCCTTTTGTGGTTGAAACAAATTCAATAGTGGCGGTCCCTTTGGATGTTGATTTAAAACCAAACCCAATACCTCCAATATAGTTAGGAGCTGGTGATAGGTTCTGGAGAGTTGCCACAGTTACCCCGTTAATAATAACATTGGCAGTTGCCAAAAGCATTTGATCATCGGGCTGTCTCCCTTTTTGGTCCGCATATTCGAACTTTAAGGTGTAATCTGTAGATTTTTCAAGACCTTTTACGGTCTGTGCAATACTCCCAGGTTGGTTTCCATTTAAATCCAGAACTTGGTTTCCCTCAACTGCAGTGAATACATTACTTGCAATCAATTCCACGTTGCCGCTACCAATGGTCCAACCTTTGAGTTTTTGTACTATCTGTCTTTCACCAGCAATTTGATCTTTTTCAAAAGAAGGGTTTTTTATCTGAGCTTCAACACTGCTTATGCTAAAGCATAAAATTGAAACTATAATGATAAATTTCTTGCCGAAATTATTTTTCATAACCTTTACTTTTATTATCCTTCTACAATCAAATGAAGGGATTATTCATTTACAGCTTAAAAATATACATTACCGGTAATACCTGCACTATAAAGAATGAATTCTTAAAACTGGTTTGCACTTGTGCGTCTTCCCGTCTTCCTGAAAAGGGTCTCTTTCGAAGTGACCCTCACAGTCATCGAATGGGCGATAGCGAGGAGAAATCACACTAGTTACTGAGTCTGCAAACAAAATTCGGCTATAACTTCTAAAGTACTTACAAAAGATGAAGATTGCATGTTTAAAACCTATCTTGTTCGACTGCTAGGCAATAGGAACCGGACAACATTAATCCAAAATAATCAAATACTTGTTATAAATGCGTACAGTTTTCTAAAATGGATAGTAGGCTTATTAATTTATATTCTCCCAATTTGGGCCTTCATCCCTAATTTCAATCCATTGTTCCAGCATCAAAGGCTTTAACTTGTCTACCATTTCTGGCTCTGAAGAGCCTAGGTCATTTTGTTGTTCCGGATCCTTGGATAAATCGTATAGTTCAAATTTTACCGGAACGGACGACTTCACCCATGCCATTAAAGTTTCATTTTCCAGTTTTTCCGGAAACCATCCCAATAAGGTATGATCGTTATAGCGCATGGCCATATGTGGCATTCTAGAATAGGCGTCTTCATGGTTTGGATATAGCCATAAATATGGTTTCTCCCTTTTTATTTTTTGTTCCAGAAAAGCGGGGAACGCATTAATACCATCAAAGTTAATTCCTTTGGGAGTTATTAATTGGGCAAGGTGAGCTGCGGTGGTAATAAAATCTGTTGCCACCACCATTTCATTGCTGGTTGTTCCTGCTTTTATTTTGGTAGGATAACGCACTATACCGGGTACTCTGTGTCCGCCTTCGTAAGGAAATCTTTTCAAACCTCTAAAGACACCGGGTGTTCCGAAGCAATTATCCCGTGTAGGTGCTTCCCATTCTCCTTTGGATTCTTCCAAGTTGACAGGGGATTCAGGGCCATTGTCACTCGTGAAAATAACCATTGTGTTTTCAGTTAAGTCTTCGTTGTCAACTGTTTTCATTAGGTTGTCAAAGGCTTTGTCTAATTGTGAAACGGTGCCGTAATATTCTTTTTTATTCTTGCCAATATCGTATTCTGGACGAGCAACACCACCGTAGCTAATAGATTGTTCTAGACTATCTACTCTAGCATTATCGTACATGTTACTGTATTCTTCTGGAGGCGACAAGGGAGCGTGTGGTTCGTGTATAGAAACAATTAATAGGAAAGGTTAGCTTTTATCTCTTTTGTTTGTTAACCAGTCTGTAGCTTCATCTGTTAATACATCGCAATACCATCCGTCCACTTCTCCAACAGCTTCCCCGTTCCAATTGAATTTCTCAAAATTTTTGGGTCCTCCAAAAGCATTATGGGTAGAGGCGAACCAATAATCAAAGCCTTGGTCGCTTGGACTCGGCTCATCGTATTTTTCACTTTTTTCCAATCTGGACAAGTGCCATTTTCCCATAAAGGCGGTTTCATAGCCAGCAGATTTCCAAAGTTCTGACCGGTGTAGATACACTGGCTCTAGAAAGTTTGGTTACCGGTGCCGACGGATGGGTAGCTGGATTGGTTTGTGCCTATCCTGCTGAAACAGTTGCTATTTACAAGTTGGTAAAAGCAGCGAAGGTTGATGAAGCTATGGAAATCTATCGTTGGTTTATGCCTCTATTGGAGTTGGATATTAGCCCGCAATTGGTACAAAACATTAAATTGGCGGAAGTAGCGACCGGTATTGGAACCGAAAACGTCAGAGCTCCAAGATTGCCTTTACAAGGAGCCGAAAGAGAACGTGTTTTAAAAATAATAGATACCGCCATGAAAAATAGGCCAATCTTGCCAGCTTAAAAAGCTTGATAAGCAAGGTCTATGGCAAGTAATTCTATAAGATCAATTGTAAATAAAAGGCTTCCAATTTTTTGGAAGCCTTTTATGTTTGTAGAAAACTCGGTAAAAGTAGAACAACATCAAGTCTAATTGTTCTCTATTTCGGTTGCCTCATAGGACTCGTGACCTGTGGAACCATTGCCGAGGATATGATGCCTGTTCGCGGGCACTTGATTTCTGTGCTTCTCAATAACTTCGCCATATTCCGGCCTGGATATCACGTTATTCCACTCTTGCGGGTCGTTTTTATGATCATAAAACTCCCCGGACCCATCGTTGTACTGTATAAAACGATAACGCTCCGATACGATGGCATAGTTACCAGGCCCAAAACAGGTTCTGGCATAATGCGGCCATTCGGCGTCCATATTTTTTAATAGGGGCGCTAAGGAATTGCCTTCGTGCTTTGGATCGGGTTTTAGATGGCATAATTCCAGCAAGGTAGGGTAGATGTCCAATAATTGTACTGGCTTATTAATAACTTGTCCTTTAGGAATATCGGGACCCATAATGATCATTGGTACTCGCGCCCCATCTTCCCATAGGCTACGTTTGGCAAAGCGTATTTTTTCGCCCAAATGAAATCCGTGGTCACTGAACAATACAACATAAGTATTGTCTCCATAATCGCCCTTATCCAATGCATCGAGCACTCGCCCTACCTGATTATCCACAAAACTTACACAGGCCAAATAAGACTGTACCAAAGGTTTCCACTGCTCATTTTCCGTTACCCATTCAAAAGTTGGCGATACATGTTTCAGCCGGGTGATGTCGATGCCGTATGGCGAAATATCATCTAGGTCACCGGTAATTGTTTTCGGCAGCTGCAAAGATTCCATGGGATACATATCGAACCACTTTTGGGGGGCAAATTGCGGCACATGTGGCCGGTAGAACCCTACGCCCATCCAGAAGGGCTGGTCTTGTTTTTCGACCAATTTTTGAGCTGCCCAGCTTGCAATTTGATAATCGGGCATCTGATCATCACTTTCCGGGTAAACGCCCCAATCCCATAAGGGATGTCCGGGATAGGTGCTAATCTTTTGTTCTGGCATGGGGCCAAATCCTCCAAACTGCCCTGCATAATTTGGAATATGGGTTTCGTTGATTCCTTTTCCATTATGGAAGATCTTTCCCGCAGCAATGACATTATAACCTTCTTGCTGAAACCGCTTGGGCATTACTATATTTCTGCTCGCCACAGGGGATTCTACAATATCTGGATTTAAAAAGTAAATACCGGAGGTGCTGGGATATAGGGAGGTCATAACACTTGCCCTACTGGGATTGCATACAGGAGCCTGACAATGCGCATTGCTAAAAAGAACGCCGCGTTGGGCCAGCCGGTCCATATGGGGTGTTTTGGCTTGGGGATGTCCCCCTAAAACTCCTATCCAATCGTTAAGGTCGTCTACGGCGATAAATAAAACGTTGGGTCCGTCCTTCTTTTTAGGCTCAATTCTTGCCTTTTTATATCCAAAGGAAGCCGTTAGGATAATACCAAGTATAAGAAAGATATAGTTGCTTTTTTTCATGATAATGAATCTTCTTTAAAGGACACTCCGGTTATTATGCTTAAAGCTAAGACATTTTAAGATGTTAATCTTCTAACTTCATTTAACTAAAAGCTTTCTTTTGAATATTGAACATTTTAATTTTCCATTGGGCTTATAGATTAATTTTCAATGAAAAGCTTTAATGCATGGGCCATGACCTACCCCAATTTGAGACTTCTGTAAGTTGTACTAAAGACATTCTTAAAGCTATTTCTACCAGTGTTTTTCCTAATACTGCATCAAAAATATTACTGGGCTTATTGTAAAATTGGAAAACAAGTTTAAATATTAATGTTTTCGAAAGCATCCTGTACTATGCTGTCCAAGCCAGTTTAAGGGTATTAAAGATTGCTAATTGCAGTACTGTGCAGGATGCATAAATTTACCTCAAGGTTTAGATTTGTCAAAATAAATACCTGTGTGGATTTAAATTGATTTTACTAACTCCTATAAGAAAATAAAAATGATAAGAAAAGCATTTAAAATGAAGGTCTATCCTAATAGCACAGAAGAATATACCCAAAGACACAATCCAATATGGAAGGAGTTGGAAGAGGTGCTGAAAATGCACGGGGTTCACAATTACAGCATTTTTATCGACCCTGAAACCAATATATTGTTTGGTTATGCAGAATTGGAATCCGAAGAAAAATGGAACGCCATTGCCAATACCCAAATTTGTAAGGATTGGTGGGTGCATATGGCAGACCTTATGGAGACCAATGCCGATAATAGTCCGGTTTCTAAGGATTTAGTGGAGGTCTTTTATTTGAAATAAAGTTTTAAAAAGATCAATCAAGTAAGTAATTCTTTGATGGCGTTAAAAAAGTCACTACCTTAATGTTTAACAAGAATCAACTCTAAATGTGGTAGAAGCAATTAAGAAGATTTTAGCTGTCATAGCCTAATTTAAAATTAGGGCTTCCTGGTCAATAAAAAGGGAATATTACCTTCTACGCCATTAAAAACACTAATTCTAGAACGATAAATATTATCCTATGACCTACACAAATCAAAAAAGAACCCTTGGAGAGTTTATTTTTGACAATCAATCCTCTTTTGCATATTCCACAGGAGAATTGTCAAAATTGATAAATGCCATACGGCTTGCTGCCAAGATTACCAACCATGAAGTAAACAAAGCCGGTCTAGTGGATATTTTGGGTGATGCCGGTAATACCAATGTTCAAGGGGAAGACCAACAAAAGTTGGATGTCTATGCCAATGATAAGTTTATTCAGACCCTAAAACAGCGTGGGATAGTATGTGGAATTGCATCGGAAGAAGAGGAAGATTTTATTGCTGTAAATAGTATTGATGGTAATAATAACAATAAGTACGTTGTCCTCATAGACCCCTTGGACGGCTCTTCCAATATTGATGTAAATGCCTCTGTTGGTACTATCTTTTCAATTTACAGAAGGATATCCCCATTGGGCAGTCCAGTAGAGTTAAAAGACTTTTTACAACCTGGAAAAGACCAGGTTGCGGCTGGGTATGTCATGTACGGTACTTCAACCATGTTGGTCTTTACCACGGGTAATGGGGTTAATGGGTTTACTTTAAATCCGGCGTTGGGCACCTTTTATCATTCCCATCCAAATATGCAATTCCCGGAAACCGGTAGGATCTATTCTGTCAACGAGGGTAACTATGTTCATTTCTCCAAGGGAGTAAAGGCTTACATAAAGTATTGCCAAAAGGAAGAAGGGGATAGGCCTTACACTTCAAGGTATATAGGGTCAATGGTTGCAGATTTCCATAGAAATTTAATAAAGGGTGGTATCTATATGTATCCAAGGATCGGGCCTATGCAAAATGGTAAATTACGATTGACCTACGAATGTAATCCTATAGCTTTTCTAACGGAGCAAGCCAAGGGCAAGGCCACCACAGGTACTAAAAGAATTATGGATATTGAACCTACAGAATTGCACCAAAGGGAGGCTATATTTTGCGGAAGCATTAAAATGGTCGAAAAATTGGAGGAGTTTATTTTGAATGAAGACTAAGGGTTGAATCAAAATTTTTATTGGATTAATTCTCATTTCGATTGCTTTTCGGTTGCTTTTGGGTCTGGCCACTGTATCCGAACCAAGAATAAAATTTAAGTAGAATTTTTATGCTCGGATATATAAAAAATATATTGGGCCTACGATGTCATGCCGTGTTTTAGTTTTATTTATTCCCTGCTAAAAAGTAAACCTTAGCATGTTATTATACTCATATGCTCAACAAGGCCATCCTTAACTTAAAAGATTTGCTAACTTAGGGGTTTGTACAAATTAATTAGATAATAATAGTAAAAATGAAAATAAACGACACTTTTGATCCCGGCCATTATAAAGCCAATGATAAACGTTATGATACCATGCAATACCGACGCTGTGGAAACAGTGGAATTCTTTTGCCCCTAATTTCATTGGGGCTTTGGCACAATTTTGGTCATACCGATAATCTGGAAATGGGCCGCAACCTTTTGCGTTGTGCCTTCGATAACGGGATTACCCATTTTGATCTGGCCAACAATTATGGTCCTCCTTATGGTGCTGCCGAAGAAAATTTTGGACGTATTTTTAAAAGTGATTTTAAGCTTTATCGCGACGAACTTATTATTTCCAGTAAAGCAGGGTGGGATATGTGGCCCGGGCCTTATGGGAATTTTGGATCCCGCAAATATTTGATTGCCTCGGCTAATCAAAGCCTTAAAAGAATGGGGCTGGATTACGTAGATATATTTTACCATCACAGGCCCGATCCGGACACTCCCTTGGAAGAAACCATGGGCGCATTGCATCATTTGGTACAAAGTGGTAAGGCACTATATGCGGGTATTTCCCAGTATCCTGCAGAGCTTACTGCCAAGGCGTCAAAAATAATGAAGGATTTGGGCACGCCATTATTAATCCATCAACCTAGATATAATATGTTCGATCGTTGGGTAGAGGATGGATTGCTGGATGTGTTAAAAGAACAGGGGATAGGCTCCATTGCTTTCTCTCCATTGGCACAAGGGGTATTGACCAAGAAATATTTAAAAGGTATCCCTGAAGATAGTAGGGCAAGCAAGGATGGCCGTTATTTGAAGGAAGACCAGATTACACCAGAAGTTTTGGACAAGGTAGGTCGACTCAATAAGTTGGCCGAGAGTCGTGGCCAAAGTCTAGCCCAAATGGCCATTGCCTGGTTGCTGAAAGACCAACGCATTTCTACGGTACTTGTTGGTGTGAGTCGCACAGAACAATTGCTGGATAATTTGGAAGCTCTCAAGATTATTAATTTTAGTGGAGCGGAACTAAAGGAGATAGAAAGTATTTTAAAATAGTGGGATATTTACAATCCTATCAAATACGCCCAGACAAGATCAATTAAGATTATAGCATGCACAGCGAAGGGTGTAAATAAACCATAGCGGTGCATGCTTTATTCTTTAAGCTGAACACTGAAATATTATGTACATTAAAAACTTTGCCCAAAAAAGCAATATGTTGCCTTAGTTTTTGGTCAATTGTTGAAGGTAATTACCTTAAACCACTAAGATGAGTGAAACTACAAAGAATATTGATAATTATTTGGACAATCATTATATCCACAGAAGTAATTGGTTAAGGGCGGCAGTGCTTGGTGCCAATGATGGAATTCTTTCAACGGCGAGTCTTGCCATTGGAATTGCAGCGGCAAGTGATATCAGGGAACCTATTGTGCTGGCAACTTTAGCCGGATTGGTGGCTGGTGCCTTGTCAATGGCAGCTGGTGAATACGTTTCTGTAAGTTCACAGACCGATGTGGAAAAAGCAGATATTGATCGGGAGATTATAGAATTAAAAGAAACGCCCGAAATTGAATTGCAATTGTTGGCAGCGATTTATGAAAAAAGAGGACTTAAGAAAGAAACGGCCTTAACAGTTGCAAAAGAATTAACGGCTAAAGATGCGTTGGGAGCACATATTAGGGATGAGCTGGGTCTAAATGAAATAAGTAAGGCCAAACCAATGCAAGCTGCTTTTGCTTCTGGGGCAGCTTTTACTATTGGGGGCATACTACCACTTATTGTAACCCTCTTTTTACCGTTGAATAACATGGAATATTCTCTTTATGGTTTTGCGCTTTTCTTCCTAATTGTTTTGGGTGCATTGGCCGCGAAAACCGGAGGCTCTAGTATAAAAAAAGCAATTATCCGAATTACATTCTGGGGAACTGTGGCAATGGGATTGACTGCTATGGTAGGATATTTGTTCAACGTGAATATTGGATAAAGAAAAACATCACACCTTATAAGCTCCATTAAAACGAGCACTTGTAACCACCTTCAACCTTATATCATGAATTTAGTGTAATGTTAAGCGCTGATCTGCCAAATATTACAGATACTTGGGCTTAGTCCCTAAGTTAGCGGGATAGGAATTAACAGATAATTTATTACCTTGATATTTTCAAATTAAACACAATTATGGCGAAAGCAAAAAAGCAACATATTGTTAAGATATTGGAGACACATTACATTACACATGATGTGAAACGTTTTGTGGTGGAAAGACCTGCGGGTTATGATTTTATTCCAGGGCAGGCAACCGAGGTTGCCATTAATTTGCCGGAGTGGAAAGACCAATTAAGGCCCTTTACCTTTACCTCCATAATGGAACATGGTTTCCTGGAATTTATGATCAAAATCTATAATGATCATGATGGGGTGACCAATATGTTGGGCCGCACCCACGCAGGGGCGGAACTTATTCTTCATGAGGTTTTTGGAGCCATTCAATTTAAGGGCCCAGGTGTTTTTATTGCCGGAGGTGCTGGTATTACACCCTTTATTTCCATATTTAGACATCTGTATACCCATAAAAACCTACATGGCAATAAATTGATTTATTCCAATAAAACCTCGGAAGATGTTATTATGGAGGAAGAATTGCAACAGATGCTCGACGGTAATTTTATTAAAATATTTACACGAGAGAATGTCGTGGGATTTAAGGGGAATAGAATAGATAGAAAATTCCTTGTTGAAAATATTGCCGATTTTGGTCAAAACTTTTATTTGTGTGGACCTAAAAAGTTTGTGAAAAATATTACGGAGCTATTGTTGGGGCTTGGGGCTACGGCCGAAACAGTGATTATTGAAGAATAGATACAGTTTAGGTGTATTGAATGCTATTTTGGGACTGGCTTATTGGTGAACAAAATTAATGTGTTTTTACCAATTAAAAAGAGAGGCTTGTTCAACACCTCATTATCGTCTAAAGAATACTTGCTGTATGTATTTAAGCTAAAATTCCCTGCCAATAATTTACTTTATATTTGATGTTTTTAATGTGAAATGGTAAAGTAATAGAATTATGTACTCTAGTAGATTAGCCCTTTTGTTTATATTATTGGTTGTTACTGCATGTAAAAATATAGAGCCGCCAAAAATGGGAATTATTCCCCAACCCAACGAAATAAATTACCAGGAAGGTGCTTTTACAATAAACGACAAAACTGTAATTGTCGTAGAGAATAACATTGAAGCCAAACAGCTTGCCAATGGACTAGGTTCATTTTTAAAAGATAAATTCAATTTAACACTTGAATATTCCACAACGGCACAGGACAATGCAATTCATTTGATTAAAACATCACGGGATGGGGATTATGGCGCCTATAATTTGAATATTGGAAAGGAAGGGGTGGTAATAGAAGGAAGTACGGACCAAGGAATATATTATGGCCTTCAAACCTTAAAGCAAATGTTATCGCCTAAGGCTAACATAAAAGAACCACTGCTAAATTACGTACATGTAAATGATGCACCGGCCTATAAATGGAGAGGTATGATGTTGGATGTAGCTCGGCATTTTGTTCCCAAGGACTCCATAAAAAAAGTTCTCGATATCCTTGCCATGCACAAGATGAATAAATTCCATTGGCATTTAGTAGATGGTATTGGCTGGAGAATTCAAATCGATGCTTATCCCGAGTTGATCAAAAAAGGTGCATGGAGGAAAGTTAAAGGAGATAAGAAACCTTGGGAGGATTTTGAAGCGACCTACAGGGACAGCAGTAGTGCAGTTTATGGCGGCTACTACACCAAAGATGATCTGAGAGAGATTGTCGCCTATGCAAAAGAACGGTACATAGATATAATTCCCGAGATAGAAATGCCGGGGCATTCGGAGGCTGCGTTACAATGTTTTCCTGAATTTTCTTGCGATACGGACCTCATTACTGGAGTTTATTGTGCCGGGAACGAGGGGACATTTGAATTTCTACAAAATATAATTAGTGAGGTAGTGGATATATTTCCCAATGAATATTTACATATTGGCGGTGATGAAGTGGGGAAGGAATCGTGGTTGAAATGCGATAAATGCAAAAAAAGAATGCAACAGGAAAACCTGCAAACTGCCGAGGAATTGCAGAGTTACTTTGTTTCTAGAATGGAGAAATATATCAATACCAAAAACAGAAAACTTATAGGTTGGGATGAAATCTTGGAAGGGGGGTTGCCAGAAAGGGCGACGGTTATGTCATGGCGAGGTTTTGCCGGTGGTATTGAAGCCGCTAATGCCGGACATGATGTGGTAATGACTCCGGGAGACCCTTTGTATTTGGATCACAGTCAGGGTAAAAGTGAATATGAACCGCCTTCATGGGGCGGCTATAACAATGTATTGAAGATATATGATTTTAATCCCGTTCCAAAAGACATTGCTCCGGATAAAAAACATCATATTCTGGGTGCGCAGGGTAATCTTTGGACGGAACAAGTGAAAAGCTTAAGCCATATCCAATATATGATGCTTCCCAGAATTAGTGCACTTTCGGAAGCTATTTGGACCAAGGCGGAGAAAAAGAACAGAGAACATTTTATAAATAAATTGGATGTCCATTTTGATAGATTGGACGAAATGGGATATAATTATTCAGGAAGTTCCTTAACCCCTGATTATGACGTTAGCTATAATAAGGTTAATAAAGTATTCAATTTAAGGTTACATAATGAATTGGACCTGTATGAAATTAGATATACGTTGGACGGTTCAAATCCTACAATGCAGTCAGAATTATATTCAGGCCCCATTGAATATACCACAGCCATAGAACTTAATGCGATGTGTTTCAGAAATGGGGAACCTATTGGCTTTCCATTGAAAAAAATGTTTTCCACTGGTTTTGGAGATCAATGTAAGGTTACCTATAGCAATGCCTATAATGAAACCTATGGCGGTGGGGGTGATAAGGCATTGTTTGATAATAAATTTGCCATTGCCCGCGGCGATGACCCTAGTTGGCAAGGAATAAAAGAAAAGGATTTTGAGGTGCTTATTGATTTGGGGAGTGTTAATGAACTCTCTTATGTTGGCTTAAACTTTTTTCAGGATATAGGTGCTACCTCGGTGATGTTGCCTACCAAGGTGATTATTTCCATCTCAAAAGACGGTGAAAACTTTAAAACGGTATTGGATGAAGCTATAGCTACCCAAGAAAAAAGAGAGCCAATTATTAAGACTATAAAATCCAATTTTGACAAACAAGACGTTTCTCATATAAAAATAATCGCCAAAAATAGATCAGTTCTTCCTGAATGGCATATACGAAAAGGTCCGGCATGGATATTTGTAGATGAGATATCTGTAAAGTAGTAATATGTCAATAACAGAATGCTCATATGCATTTAAACGGTGGTCCTAATAGACATCCAAAATTTAGGCTTTGACTTAATCACAAAAAAAAACTCTCCACGACTTATTATGGAGAGGTTTTTAGGGTACGTTTCAATCTTTTAATAACTTATACATTCAGGAAAGCTATTTCCCGTAAATAGTCCGTTTAGGAAGATATTTTTTATGCCAAATCAAAACGATCCAAGTTCATGACCTTGGTCCAGGCGGCTACAAAATCCTTTACAAACTTATCTCCTGAATCCTCGCAGGCATAAACTTCTGCAATGGCTCGTAGCTCGGAATTGGATCCAAAAATAAGATCGGCACGGGTACCGGTCCATTTAAATTCTCCAGTCTTGCGGCTACGCCCTTCAAAGACGTCTTGGGAATCAGAAATACCCTTCCAAGTAGTTCCCATATCGAGCAGATTCAAAAAGAAGTCGTTCGTCAAGGCTTCAGGGCGTTTAGTGAAAACACCGTGTTGGGAACCATTATAGTTGGTATTAAGAACACGCATACCACCAAGAAGTACCGTCATTTCGGGAGCGGTCAAGGTCAATAATTGAGCTTTGTCGACAAGCATTTCTTCTGAGGTAACGCCGTAAGCTTCCTTGACGTAATTTCTGAAACCATCAGCTCGTGGTTCGAGGACCTCAAAAGCTTCTACATCGGTTTGCTCTATGGTCGCATCTGTACGTCCGGGCGAGAAAGGAACCGTTACTTTTTTTCCTGCATTTTGAGCGGATTTCTCAACGGCGGCATCACCACCTAAGACAATAAGGTCTGCCAAAGAAACTTTCTTATTTCCGGATTGAGCGGCATTAAATTCTTTTTGGATGGCCCCCAATTTTTCCAAAACAAGTGCTAATTGTTCTGGGTTGTTAACCTTCCAATTTTTTTGTGGTGCTAGTCGTATACGTGCTCCATTGGCTCCCCCTCGCTTGTCCGACCCTCTAAAAGTGGAGGCGGAAGCCCAGGCAGTAGAAACCAATTGGGATATGGAAAGGCCCGTTGCCAAAATTTTGGCCTTCAGATCGGCAATATCCTTATCATTTATCAATTGATGATCTACGGCAGGTACTGGATCTTGCCAAATTAATTCTTCCTTAGGTACTTCCGGACCAAGGTAGCGGGAAACCGGTCCCATATCCCGGTGTACCAGTTTAAACCAAGCACGTGAATATGCATCGGCAAACTCTTCAGGATTTTCCAAAAAATGTCTTGATATTTTCTCATAAGCCGGATCCATACGCAGCGAAAGATCAGTGGTCAACATAAAAGGTGCATGCTTCACGTCTGGATTGTGTGCATCTGGAACCGTTCCTGCACCCGCATTGTTTTTGGGCTTCCATTGGTGTGCTCCAGCCGGACTTTTGGTCAATTCCCACTCGTAACCGAATAGATTTTCAAAAAAAGTGTGACTCCATTTGGTTGGGGTATTGGTCCAGGCGCCTTCTATACCACTGGTAATAGTGTCTGCACCTACGCCGGATCCATAGTTGTTCTTCCATCCAAGACCTTGGGCTTCAATGCCTGCCGCTGCCGGCTCCGCTTCCACATATTTAGTGGGGTCAGCAGCACCATGGGTTTTGCCAAAGGTATGTCCGCCTGCTATAAGTGCAACCGTTTCATAATCGTTCATTGCCATACGGCCAAAAGTATCGCGTATATAATGCGCAGACTCTACAGGATCCGGATTGGCATTATGGCCTTCCGGGTTTACATAAATCAATCCCATATGGGCGGCACCCAGAGGAGTTTCCAATTCTCCGTTTTCCGAATAACGTTCCTTATTACCCATCCATTCGGTTTCCGAACCCCAATAAACATCTTGTTCGGATTCCCATATATCCTCACGGCCTCCAGCGAAGCCGAACATTTTTAATCCCATGGACTCGTGAGCACAATTCCCGGCCAATATCAATAGATCGGCCCAAGATAGCTTCTTGCCATATTTCTTTTTAATTGGCCATAGCAATAAACGGGCCTTGTCCAGGTTCGCATTGTCCGGCCAACTATTTAATGGCGCAAAGCGTTGTGATCCGGAACCGGCACCCCCACGACCGTCTTGTATACGATAGGTTCCTGCACTATGCCATGCCATACGAATAAAGAAAGGGCCATAATGACCATAATCAGCGGGCCACCAATCCTGACTTGTTGTCATTAATTCGTAAAGGTCTTTTTTTACAGTTGCCAGATCCAGCTTTTTAAATTCTTCAGCATAATCAAAATCGGGATCCATAGGATCTACCAAGGACGAATTTTGACGAAGTATATTTAACTTCAATTGATTCGGCCACCATTCCCGGTTGCTGGTGCCTCCCCCAGCTACTTGATGCAATTCGCCATTTAAGAAAGGGCATTGTGCACTTGCTTCATTTACATCCCATACTTTTCCGTTAGATGATGGGCTTGAATGTGTTTTATTCTCCATTTTATATAGTTTAAATAAGTTTTCGATTAGTTCACCCTTAAATTTACAATAATTTTTTCTGATGGATTTGAAATGTTAATCAATAAAACTTATGGGTATTAGGGAAAACTTATGGCCCTTATACATTGGTCCCAATTCAAGAGTTTAAATAATTGAACCCGTCATATTTGGATTGATGTACCCATTTACAAATACAGTTAATCCAAACTTTAGGAATAGTCATTGCGAATGCACCAAGTGTAATAGATTCTTAAGAATTATTTTGGTTGATCAATTGAAGAATTCTTGACTTCATGGACAAATTGGTATCAATGTGCCTTCAATTTGCTAGCACCAAAAAACAAATTACCCATCGAAATAAAAGATTTTTTACCTTGGGATTTAAATAGTTGAATGTATCACACCTTGTATACTATAATCTTAATTTGAAAAAAAATATGCTAAGTAGTGACCATATAGAAATACATGAGACGGCATTTGTAACCTCCGCCTTTCGTGCTGCTGATGTAAAATTAAGTGGAGATTATTTTGCCTATTTGTGGAATAATCCAAAAACGGAAAAATGGGTCGAAGAATACCTGACTAAGGTGTCCTCCGAGGAAACATTTACCCACTGTTTGAGGAACAGATATTTTTTGGATAAAATAAAGGAGAATGTCATTAAAAATGGAACTGAGGTTTTGATCAATTTTGGGGCTGGTTTTAGTATGTATCCGTTTTTGTTGGACCCAAAAATAATCCATATCGAAATTGATAAACCTGAGATAGTGGGTCATAAAAAATTTAAAATAGAACAATGGCAAAATGAGGATTTACTTCCCAAGCGAAATTTACATTTTATAGGAGTTGATTTTAGTAAGGAATATAAGGAGGGGTTATTGGCAACCATTAAGTCTTTAAAGGGCAAAAAAAAGTGCTTTATACTTATTGAAGGGGTTCTGTTCTTTTTGGATAGGGAGGAAACGGATAGCCTGTTTCAATTATTCAACCTCCTTCAAGATACTGGAGATATTATTGGAAGTGCATCGTTTCAGGATAATTTGAAACAAACATTGGCTTTTAAAAGGCTAATTGATTTTTTTGGGGAAAAGATTTCCAAAACCAAGGCGAGCGATTATCAAACAATTCAAGATACGTATTATCGAGAAATATCCGGGTACATTTTGGTGGACCATCAAGATTATTTTAGCCTATCCAAAGACTATAACCATAAAATAATACAGGATAAGGAACTAATTTTAAATGAGAATTTCTACCTCTTGCAGAAAGTGAAATCTTAAGCAATATTCGGTGTCAAAAGAATGATTTAAAATTATGTACCTTGACCAGACACCAAACCTAGACCATGACCAAACATGAAAAAACTAAAATTTCCAACAGCCCAAACTATTCTCATACTTATCGCTGTATTGGTAACCCTATTAACTTGGTTTGTTCCTGCCGGAAAATACGATAGTCTGGAATATGATACCAAAGGCAATAGTTTTACTAAAATAAGTCAGGAAGTGAGTGTTGTTTTACCCGCAACGCAAGCAACTTTGGAAGGGCTGGGAATAAAGATTCCAATTGATAAATTCACCAATGGTGATATCTATAAACCCATTGGTATACCCAATACCTATAGGAAGATGGAGGCACAGCCCCAGGGTTTTGCTGCCTTGGTGCAATCGCCAATAAAAGGTATAATTGCAGCAGCCGATATCATTTTTTTGATATTAATTATCGGTGGATTAATCGGTGTTATGAATCTTACGGGGGCTTTTGATGCAGGAATTTCCTGGATGGCAAAAGCACTGAAAGGTAGGGAGTACGTGCTGATCATTACAGTAACGACCCTAATTGCCCTTGGGGGGACTACCTTTGGCCTAGCAGAGGAGACCATGGCTTTCTACCCTATATTAATACCCGTATTCCTGGCGGCCAAATACGATGCCATGGTTGGTCTAAGTTGTGTTTTTCTAGGTTCCAATATTGGCACCATGTGCTCTACGGTAAATCCGTTTGCTACTATTATTGCCTCTGATGCGGCAGGAATAAATTGGACTACTGGACTCAATAACCGTATCATTATGCTACTGTTGTGTACCACCATCACCATTGTTTATATTCTTAGGTACGCCAAAAGGGTAAAAGCCGATCCTTCAAAGTCCATTATTTATGATCAAAAAGAGAACATTGAACATCTTTTTGGATTGGATTCGTTGAATACTAATATAAAATTCACCCAAAGACTGCGCCTGATCACCTTGGTATTTTCATTGTGCTTCATAGTCATGATAGTTGGAGTTTCCTTTTTGGATTGGTGGTTTGTGGAAATGACGTCCACATTTCTAGTTGGGGCCATTATCATTGGTATTATTGCGAGAATTAAGGAAAGCGACTTTGTGGAGGCCTTCGCCAAGGGAGCGGCCGATCTGCTCAGTGTGGCCTTTATTGTGGGTATAGCAAGGGGGGTAACCATACTGATGGAGGACGGGCTTATTAGCGATACCATTTTGTTTTATGCCAGTAACATCACTGAAGACATGCACAAAGGAGTATTCGCCAACGTAATGCTCTTTATTTATGGGGGACTATCCTTTTTTATGCCATCATCTTCAGGTATGGCGGTATTGACTATGCCAATTTTTTCGCCTTTGGCAGATACGGTCCATATAGGCAGGGAAATAATTGTCGACACATACCTATATGGAATGGGCTTATTTCATTTGATCAATCCAACAGGTTTAATTTTGGCAGCATTGGCCATAGTGAAAATAGGATTCAATAAGTGGTTGAGGTTTGTTATTCCCCTGATGTTGATCTTGGTCCTCACCACGATGATTTTTTTGACTGTTTCAGTGTATACAAATTGAATGAGCACTAATGATTTTTTAGGAATATCCTGTAATTCCTTACAAGAATTAAGGGCAAATAACTTACTTTAGTATTTGGTAATGTAAGATTTTGCCAGCTGTTTTCTGTGACTCTGTATGATATGTAAAATTATTATAAACTTACACGATTGCACCAAATAGAAGTATTACCAAGGCCTGCTTTTGGGTAATAATTAAATCAATAAAAATAAAACGGAAATGGAAAAGACAAAAATAATGGTACAAGCTACCATTTCTGAAGGAATGGATAAGGTTTGGGATTATTATACCAACCCTGAACACATCATAAAGTGGAATTTTGCTTCGGACGATTGGCACTGTCCATATGCATCCAATGACATGCGGGTAGGTGGAAAATACTCGGCTAGAATGGAAGCTAAGGACGGAAGTTTTGGGTTTGAATTTGAGGCCGTCTACGATGAAGTCGAACCCAACAAACAGTTTTCCTACACCATGCCGGATGGGAGGCAGGTAAAGGTCACTTTCTACGAGTTAAATCACCAGACCACCGTGAAGGTAACCTTTGATGCCGAAACCGAAAACTCCATAGAAATGCAACAAGGAGGATGGCAGTCCATTCTTGATAACTTTAAAAAATATACTGAATCCAATTAACTTAGGTACAAATTGCTGCAAACGGGTACTTTGCTTAAAAGTTCAACTCAATTAAAACTGGGCGCTATTGGATTATTGGATATCGCCCCAAATTTGATCCAGTAAAAAGATAATTGAGTAACTTTGCCTTTGAAAAATATGAAGAACAGAACCCACATATTATCAATGCTTGCTTTTTTGCTGTTTCTTTCAACCAGTGATGTTTGGGCTTGTGGGACTTCTATGGAAAAATCCAAATCTGAAAATATCCATTCGTGCAGCAAGGACCATCATACTGAAGATAAGTCTTGTTGCGACTCCGAAACAGACAAAGAGGATGAGGGCTGTAACGGAACTTGTGGCCATAATATGTGCCACTGTCCGGTTGTGGTAAATACACCTGTTTATTTAAACGGATTTGAAGTGAAATTCTCAAATATCAATACTGAATTGGAAAATGATTGGGCTTATATCCAACAAATTCCAAAATTGGTTTATCTCCCCATTTGGCAACGCCCCAAAATAGGTTAACTTTTTAGTAATAGCCATAGGTCTGTCGTATTATTTCCGGTCAGTATCTATGTAATAACCTAGAATAATTAATTTTTATAATTCGAAAAGGGATTCCAGAATCCCTTGTAATAAAATATGAGTACGATGAAAAATTCAATAAATATATTGATAACAATTTCCGTATTGCTATCCTTTGCAGCGGCTAATGCCCAGGCAAAAAACTTAAAATCAGAATCTGTAAAAATATTTGGAAACTGCGCCATGTGCGAGAAAACCATTGAGAAAGCAGGTAATCTAAATAATGCGGCCAAGGTAGATTGGGACAAGGACACTAAAATGGCCATTATTTCCTTTGACACTCTTGCTACCTCTAAAGAAGAAATTCTAAAAAGAATTGCATTGGCAGGTTACGATAGTGAACTCTTTTTTGCTCCGGACGATACCTATGCCAATTTGCCAGAATGTTGCCAATATGAACGAGCTAAAAAAGAGGCCCATAATATGGAGTCGCAGAAACAGAATATGACTACGGACCATTCTCAACATGGATCTATGGCCCAAGAGAATCAAAACAAAAACCCACTTGCAGGTGTATTTGAACACTATTTTTCGGTTAAGGATGCCTTAGTAAGCACTGATGGCTCCTTGGCTTCTGATAAGGCTGAAATACTTTTGAAATCGGTAACGGAGGTGGAAATGGACAAACTTTCAATGGAGGTGCATATGGCATGGATGAAGGTACTGAAAGATCTCAAGACAGATATAGGAAATATAGCGGCAACTAAGGATGTGGATAAACAACGGGTTTATTTTAAGTCCTTATCAAAAGATATGTTTGAGGTATTAAAGGTTTCAAAATCAGAAAAACCGGTCTATTATCAATTTTGCCCTATGGCAGATAGTGGGAAAGGTGCCAATTGGCTTAGTTTGGAGGAGGACATCAAAAACCCTTATTATGGCTCCCAAATGCTAAGTTGTGGAAAAACAGTGGAAACCATAAAATAACTCGGACATGACCAATTACAAATATTGTTTGACAGTATTTATACTAATACTGTCCATTCATTTTGGCTATGGCCAAAATGTAGTTAGATACGATTTAACCGTGACGGACACTATTGTTAATTTTTCGGACAAGGAAAAAAGAGCTATTGCCGTTAATGGGCAGATTCCTATGCCAACGTTAACCTTCACAGAGGGGGACATTGCCGAAATTGTGGTACATAACAAGCTAAAGGAAGGGACCTCTTTACATTGGCACGGGGTATATTTGCCCAATAAGGAAGACGGAGTACCTTTCCTTACCCAAATGCCGATTGCACCGAACACCACCCACACCTATCGTTTTCCAATTATACAAAATGGAACGCATTGGTACCACAGTCATAGTGGCTTACAAGAACAAATAGGAATGTACGGATCCTTGATCTTAAAGAAAAAGGAAACAGACCCTACCTTTAGAGAGGGTATTGATGATTTGCCAACTGTTCCTATAATTTTGAGCGAATGGACCGATATTAAACCTGAAAATGTGCATAGAATGTTGCACAACGCCAATGATTGGGGTGGAATTAAAAAAGGTACTGTTCAGAGTTATTCTGAGGCCATTAAGGCAGGACATTTTAAAACTAAATTGGAAAACGAATGGAAACGTATGCTGGCCATGGATGTCAGTGATGTGTATTACGATAAATTTCTTATCAATGGGAAGAATGAAAGCCAACTTTCCCAATTTAAAGCTGGGGATAAAGTACGGTTACGTTTAGCGAATGGTGGGGCATCGTCCTACTTTTGGCTCTCTTATGCAGGGGGCAAAATGACTGTTGTAGCAAATGATGGAAATGACGTAGAACCTGTTGAGGTGGACAGATTGATTATAGGTGTTTCAGAAACCTATGACGTTGTGGTGAGTATTCCTCAGGAAGATACGGCTTATGAATTTTTGGCCACCCCTGAGGACCGCACCAAATCGGCCTCCATATATTTGGGAAATGGAACCATTCAATTGAAAAGTAGAATGCCAAAACTCAAGTATTTTGAAGGCATGGAAATGATGAACGGCATGATGAATATGGACGGTTCCATGGATGATATGGGTATGGATATGTCCCTTCAAAAAATGGATATGAACACGGTGATGTATCCGGAGGTTACTGGTAGTGGTGATGTGAAAATGGACGATAAAATGGACCATGAAAATCATTCCATGAAAGCCGATGCAGATTTGGTGACCCTGAATTATGGCATGTTGAAAGCACCACATTCTACCACTTTACCAAAAGATGCCCCCGTAAGGGAATTGCGCTTTGAGCTTACAGGGAATATGAACCGTTACGTGTGGAGCATGGATAATAAAGTGCTTTCGGAAACAGATAAAATCCTGATCAAAAAGGGAGAGAATGTACGGATTATACTTTACAACGGATCTATGATGAGGCACCCCATGCACCTGCACGGGCATGATTTTAGGGTTCTGAACGGGCAAGGGGAATATGCACCCTTAAAGAACGTTTTGGATATTATGCCTATGGAAACGGACACCATAGAGTTTCAGGCAAATGCCGAAGGAGATTGGTTTTTTCACTGCCATATTCTTTATCATATGATGGCAGGAATGAACCGCGTATTTTCTTATGAGCAACAAGCCCCCAATCCATATCTGCCCAATAAGAAATGGGCCTACAAAAAGTTGCAAAAGGAAAGTAACAAATTCCATTTTATGGCAGAAAACGATTTTGCATCCAATGGCAATGACGGCAGGGCCATGTTGCAAAATACCCGTTGGAGTATTGGAACGGAATGGCGTTTAGGATATCATGATGACCATGGTTATGAAAGTGAAACCCATATTGGAAGATATATTGGAAGGAACCAATGGTTTATGCCTTTTGTTGGTTTCGATTGGCGTTATCGAAAAACTGAGGGCATCGTTGAGAAGAACATTTTTGGCCAAGGAAATACTAAGGATTCTAGGGCTGTGTTAAGTCTTGGGGCTGAATATACCTTGCCGCTGTTGATAACCCTACAGGGAGAGGTGTTTACGGATGGGAATGTGCGATTTCAATTGATGCGGGAAGACATTCCAATTAGTCCCAGATTACGATGGGCTTTTATGGTAAATACCGATAAGGAATATATGACCGGCTTGAAGTATATCGTAACCCGAAATCTAGGGATTTCTACACATTATGATAGTGATATGGGACTTGGATTTGGCACTACCATAAATTATTGAGACTAACAAGTGAATTGCCAAATCAGGTCAGTATAATGACACTATGTCAAAGCCCTATTTTGAATTCAGATTGCACAAACAAGAACAAAAAATAGGGCTTTTGCCATAGGCTTACTAACCGAAAAATTTCAAATAACTTTGCTGTTCAAAATCTGATCGGATGATCGTATATTTATAAAATGAACTCGATTAATAATTTTCAGGAATTGGAAACGAACCGGCTCCACTTGCGGAGGTTGGAGGAGACCGATTGGCCTATGATTCGTTACCTACGTTCAGATAAGGAAGTAAACAAATTTGTTAATCGGCAACCCGCCGAAACCAAGGAAAAGGCACTTGCCTTTATAGCCAAGACCAACAATGATATAAACAATGGACAATTGTACCAATGGTGCATTTCCCTAAAGAACATTCCGGAAATGATTGGAAATATCTGTCTGTGGAATTTTTCACAAGATTATAAAACTGCGGAAATGGGTTACGACCTAAGTCCCAAATTTCAGGGTCGGGGCATAATGGACGAAGCTATGAAAGCCGTGCTTAATTTTGGATTCATCCAACTGAAATTGGATCTAATTGAAGCCTTTACCAACAAACAAAATCTGAGTTCCAAAAAATTACTGCTTAGAAATAATTTTAAATGGAATACCAGCCGAAACGACCCCGATGATCCGGGCAATCTTATTTATGAGATTTATAAAGAGAATTACCCGTGTAATCCTTAGGGACAAGTTATTTTATTAGCCAATAGTCCGCTGTACAATTACCTATTGAGTGTCGAAAAACTTCAAGGTAGCGACTTTAATATATTCACTTTTATTATTCTACCTGCAAGAACTCAAAAGATTTTATATCTTACAGTTTTGATCTCTAACAAAGTATTAAAATCCATATTCCATGCAATACTCTAGAAATTCATTTTTAAAAACCCTCGGTCTTGGGGGCTTGGTGGCCACTAGCTCAGTTTTGACCGCTAGCCCATTTAAAGAAATTTTAGGGGAAAGCTACCTAAGTGCGGCACCGAGAAGCCTTACACTGGGGCTGGCATCCTATTCCACGCGAAAATTTAATTTGGATGAAACCCTGGTAATAGCCAACCGATTGAATCTAAAACAGATTGCTGTCAAGAGTATGCATATGCCCTTGGAGAGTAGTGAAGAAGAGATTAAAGCTATAACTGCAAAATTCGAGAAGGCAGGAATAGGCCTTTATGGCGGGGGAGTCATTTATATGAAAACTGCCCAAGAAGTTGAAAATGCCTTTCGGTATGCCAAAGCTGCCAAAATGAAGTTGATCATAGGAGTGCCCAATCACGACTTATTGCCTTTGGTGGAAATGAAAGTAAAGGAGACCAATATAAAGTTGGCTATCCATAACCATGGCCCGGGAGATGAGGTGTATCCAACACCCGAAGTGGTTTACGATAAAATTAAAGGGCTCGACACCCGTATTGGACTTTGTATGGATGTAGGCCACGTGCAAAGATTGGGGCTGGATCCCGTAAAGAACATTAAAAAATATGCCGATCGCATATATGATATCCACCTTAAGGATGTGGACAAGTCCGAGGCCGATGGTAAGTCGACCGAGTTTGGAAGAGGTGTCCTAGATATCCCAGCGGTACTGAAAGCCTTAAAAGCTATTAACTATACTGGCGTAATGGCAATGGAATATGAAAAGGACTCCGAGGATGTTTTTGCTGGCCTTGCCGAATGCGTGGGTTATGTAAATGGGACGTTGGATGCTATAAAATAGGTAATACAAAAAAATGGGTGCAATGCTGAGATGCCATTTGTTGTTTTTTCTTATTGCGCTCACTTATGGGTGCACATTAAATGACCAGCAAGCTTTTATACAGGATGTTCAGGGTAGACACCCAGTGGATACCGATCGCGTTTGGTTGTCCCATGAACATATTTTGGTCGATTTTATTGGGGCCGATAGCATTCAGCACCATACTTGGGACCACGATGCCGTAATTGCAGAAGTAATTCCTTTTTTGGAAGAACTAAAAACCTATAAAGTAGATTATTTTGTGGATGCCACCCCGGCTTACCTGGGGCGGGATGTTTTGCTTCTTGAAAAAATGGCCAAGAAAACAGGACTTAAGATAGTCACCAACACCGGGTTATATGGAGCCCGTAATAATAAATTTCTCCCAAAATATGTCCAAAATATATCTACCGAAGCTCTAGCGGAAAAGTGGATTTCCGAATTTGAAGATGGTATAGACGGTACCAGCATCAAGCCGGGCTTTATCAAGATCGGGGTAGATACGGCCAACCCGTTGGATACCCTGCATAAAAAATTGGTAAAAGCCGCTGCCATAACCAGTTTAAAGACAGGCTTAGCAATAGCCTCCCATACAGGAAAGGCCATAGGGCTTTGGCCACAACTAAAGGTCCTTGAGGAAATGGGGGTTTCTCTGGCCAAATTTATTTGGGTACACGCCCAGGCGGAAGATGAGAATAGCAGTTATTTAAAAGCTGCAACTATGGGCTGTTGGATAAGCCTGGATGGACTGGGTTGGGATGTGGAAAGGCATCTGGAAAAATTGGTATATGCCAAGGAGCACGGCATTTTAGATCATATACTCATATCACACGACGCCGGTTGGTACGATCCCCAAAAGCAACAACAGACCATTACTCCTTATACAAATATTTTCACCAAACTCCTTCCAGAATTGAGAGCCCAAGGCTTCACTGAAAAGGAAATTAATCTATTGATATCTGTAAATCCGGCAAAGGCTTTTGCTATTGACGGCGAGAACTAATGCTGCAAATTACCCGTTCGCGTTTAATTTTGGTTTAGATTCTTTACCCCTCCTTTATCTTCAATTGTAAGCTTAGTAGTAAGAACAACACCACAGTTTTCCTAGTCAGCACGCATTATTTTCTCTATAAATTCTTCGGCATTTTTAATATGAAGGGCTCTTTTATCTTCTGACATACGGTTATATGAATAATACAGCATGGAGGTTCTTGGATTTGATTTAAAAAATTCCTGATGTTCAGCTATAAAACGCCAAAATAACCCATCCCAAATTTCTTCCCATTCGCCTTTAGGGTAATTACTCATTTTATTGATGTAGTTGGAAGCTCCCACATAAGGTTTGGTGGCGAAAGTGCCGCCATCTGAAAACTGACTCATTCCATAAACATTGGGAACCATTACCCAGTCATAGGCATCAATAAATAACTCCATAAACCATTTGTATACTTCATCCGGATCAAATTCGCACAACAACATAAAATTGCCCAATACCATTAATCTTTCTATATGGTGACAATAGCCTGTTTTTAAAACTTGTTTAATGGTTTCGTCAATGGGTACAATTCCTGTGCTTCCGTCATAGAAACTCTTCGGTATTTTTCTATCAAAGCCCCAAAAATTTCTTGTTCTTGAGTAGCTTCCCTTGCATTCATACATTCCTCTGACGAATTCTCTCCAACCAATGAGTTGTCTTATAAAACCTTCGGTGGAATTGATAGGGATATTCTCTTTTTCTGCAAAAGAAAGACTTTGGGTTACAACATGATTTGGTAATATGAGACCTACGTTAAGTAGGGGGGAAAGAATGCTATGGTTTAAAAAGGACTGTTGTTTTACAATCGAATCTTCATAAATACCGAAATCAAAGAATCGGTACTCTAGAAATTGTACAAACCAATTCTCAGCTTGCTTGTGGCTTATGGGATAAATAGGATCTTTTGATAATTGCCCAGGATTGTTCTTAAAGTGTTTTTCTGTATATGTTACGGATTCGGTCCAAAAAGAGGTTGCCTCTGGAAAATGGATGCTCGGAGGTGTTTTTTCCTTAGGATACTTTTTACGGTTATCCGTATCATAAGTCCATTTTCCGCCTTTGGGTTGATCGCCATCTACTAATAAGATATCCAGCTTTTTTCGTTGCTGTTTGTAAAAAGTAGTTTGAAAAAATGATTTTTTATCGGCCCTGAAAAAAGTGGAAAGGTCTTCTTTAGAATTAATAAACAATGGGCTGCTAAAAGTATTGAGCTTATAGTTTTTGGCAATAGTTCCAATTCTCTTTTCAAGCCAATTGTCAACAGGGTCAATAATGTTGATTTCAGTTATGTTTTTACTCTCGATTTCTTCATGAAATAAACTGATGTCGGATAATTTGTTGTTGGATTCTATATAATTGACCTTAATCCCTTTTTCTTCCAAAAAATTCTGATAACATTTCATTGAGGCCCTATGGAAAGCTATCTTCTGTTTGTGAAACATGTATTGTTTGAAGAAAAGGTACTCTTCAATTAAATAGACCTCCACACCATTGTCAAGCAGAGGGCTTTCAGCAAAAAGCTGGTGTGGAAATATAAGGTTAATTGCTTTCTTCATTATTTTTATTACGCCTACACCTTTCGCTGCAGTATTTTACGTTATTCCAATTTCTTTCCCACTTTTTACGCCATGTAAAAGGTCTTTTGCATACCAATTAGTTTTTGGAAAATTCATGTGCATATCTATCTTATGTGGAGTAATCCTAATACTCTATCTCCAATTCCTCATATTTGACTTCCTCAATAATATTAGCTCTATTGGAATCTACTTTTGGATTGTAAAGGTCCTTGCTAACAGGGTAGGCGTTGATGGCAATATCGTCCATATCATCCTCCATAAGGTTCCGGATATCCTCTTCGTTGAGCTCGTTGTTCAACCATACGTCCACATCCTCATCCCTTAAGATAATGGGTCTCCTATTTTTGGTGTTGTGGATTTTCTTGAAGAGGGGAGTGGCCGCCTTCGTCAAAATAGTAAAGGTGTTGTAGCCATCCTTGGTGGTAGTATAGAGTCCTGCCAAACTCATAAGAGCTTCATTTTTTCGTTTAAAATAAAATGGGATCTTAAACTTCTTGGGAGCCGTGTGTGGTTCATAAAATCCGTTTACAGGGATAACGCAGCGCTTGGTCATGGCACTGTACTTATATATAAAATGATCAAAAAGCTTTTCTGATTGTGCGTTGAGTCCGGCCCCAAACCTGGCAGCCTCCTTATAGTATTTTTTGTAATCGGCCCCTGTGGAGTTCTGTGGCATTATGCCCCACATGGAAGGGGTTATGTGGTTGCTTTTTTCTTGTGGAATGATCCATAATAGGGGGTGCGCCCATCCGTTGGCGTGGTTATATGTAAGTTCGCCTTCAATGGGGGTTTTGCCCATTAATTTGGAAACATTGTAAAATTTTTCCACGTCCTTGGCAGAGGCGGTTACCCTGGTACCGAAACACATAATAATAGTTTTACCCTAAATTAAGAATTTAACTTTTCTGGACCGAATTCAAAATCTAAAATTTGTAAATTTGGAAAATATCCATAAAATAGGATTATTTCCAATTAATGAAAAATATTGTGTACAGAAATCATGATCGATACGCCGTTAAACGTCTTTTAATGGAAATTGGAGCACACCAATTGAACAAGGAATGTGAGTTGATGAAGCTTCCATTTCCCAAACGCCTTGGCCTTTTCTATATAGAAAGTTCCGATGACTGTGTGTACCTAGTATATAAATATTATGATGGGACAAGAAAGATCATGAAATTGGACCGATACGAACTCCCGGAAGCCGGATGGGAAAGGATTTCATTGGAGTGAAGTTGGATTGAGAAAGGAGTAATGAGAATCTAGATGCTAGAGTCTAGATTAAATTTACATCCCTCATCTGCAATGACAACTTTGAAATTTTGATGTTCCCTCCCCTTGGGGGAGGGTTAGGAAGCGGACCAACAGAAAGAGGTTTTCCGCTTTGTCTTTATCGTAGCGTGGTAATTTCAATCCCTTCCGTCTTCTCCTCCTAGGGTCGGAGAATCCACCTTCCCTTATACTTCGACTCCGCTCAGTACAGGCCAAGGGAAGGAGCCTTTTGCTTTGAAATTATGAATCATTATAAATTTAGTTTTACATCGTTCCACTAAAACAACGTATGTTTACGTTTTTATAACCACCACCAATATCAAACCAATTATGACACCAATATTCACGGGATATTATTACATCTTCCAATCCATCCTGGAATAGGGCTACCGACCTCCCCGATCAATGAAAAAATCAATTTTTTATTTATTAATTGTTTTTATTATTTCCTGTAATCCGGACAGTATAGTTCCAGAAAAAAATGTTGAAGTAATTCCTGTAGAGGAAGAAATTGTACCAATAGAAGAAGAGGAGGAGGTGCCCGTAGAAGAAGAGATGTTGCCGGAAGAAGTATTCCCGGATGGAAGCCTAAACAGCTTTTTCAATAACTGTCTTATCTCGGATAGATCCAGTAATATTGCTAGGAAGAACCCTATACAAATAACCGAATACGACCAGGTCAATAACAGGGTCAAAACCAATTATTCAAACTTGGAAAATCTGTTGGTCCAGGGCACCAATAATCAAAGTTGGTTTGTTACCCAAAATAGTGAAGCTTCAACTGTAGTTGAAATTATTGGTGTAAATACAACTGATGGTTGGATAGGCCTAGGGAATACCTATCAGGGAAGTTTAAATACCAAAATTGGAGCGACCTTGGAATTTTTTAATCCATTCATCAACTACGAAATTATCAATGACAGGCCTTTGTTCAACCCTTATCCAACTATAGCCTCGGAGGAAAATCTCCATTATATTCAACCTGGCGGTATCATTGAAAAATCTGATGGTACCTTTATTCTATTGACTCCTGTAGTATTCGGGCCACATACCAAAAGAAGTATTTATTACGCTACCAGTGCTAATTTACAGGATTGGACATTCCATGATGATCTGGTTTTGGAGACGATGACCATTACCTTTGCCAAACCAAATGGCAACGTATTCTCCACAGGAAATCCGTTTAAGTTGGATGATGGTAGTTTCTTGGTGCTGCTCGGGGTTCAGCAGCCTAACAATAATTATACTTCCGCCTATATGATCATTGATGAAGATTTGAATATTTTACAGCAACCGACCGAAATCATGATTCCGGAATGGCAGGGTTTGGATCAAAACAGTTTTCCTTTGTCCATTACAAAATTCGATAATCAATACAGGATTTTATTTCACAGAAGAAATCCGAGTTTTATTGATAGGGAAATCCATGAAATTGTAGCCACAAATTTGTTTGATGCCCTCAATTTAAATCAAAGTATTAGCTCTTCCCATATTATTCACAAAGGAAATACAAGTAGTGGTTATTTACGGGGGAAAGCGGATGATGCGGCATACATGGAATTTAATTCGGAACTCTATATACTCCTTGGTGGTGAAGAGTTAGGGTCTGTCTATTTAACTTCGAGGAATAGGGAATACGGACTTGTGAAGTTGAATGGAGGTAGTTGGAACCATGATAGCAGAAGTCCGTTATTGGTAAACCCAGTGCAATTGCATAAAAAGTACCCAGCTTATGATTGGGCTTGGGATCATTTGGGGGCTTTTGTCTCACCAATTATCAAGAATAATACACTTTATATTTTTATGGCTTTTGGTACCGATAATCCAGATTATTTTATCTCCGGAATAAAGGTGTCCTTAAATTAACGACACCATATAGTTGCCATAAATTGTCACTGGCACACAGCTGATACAATTCCAAATTTAAAAAGGAGAATAGAGCAATCAGTAAAGAGAATTGAGTTCCTCTAGTCTATAAGTACAAAAGTGTGGTAAATTCAAAGTCTATATGTAGAATGCAGATTTGGTCCCAGTTAGTGGCCAAGGAGCAGTAATATTGTGGATACCGATGGGAAGCGCTTTAAAGAGCCAATCAATACCAGGTCAGTTATGGTATACCAACTATAGGATGGACAAATTTTTACTCATTTGGTGGAAATCTATGGCAAAATTGTATCGTACTAATTTATGAAAATTGTAGATTTACAGCCTTAGCCTAAAATTGTAATAATTTGATTTGGTATAATTTATATAACCGATTTAAGCGAATTAAAAAAGTTAAGGATAAGACACGTCGCGAACTGGAAAATCAAATTGACGAACTTCAGAAACAAAATGAAATCCTTAAATCGCTTTTGGCCTTTCAAAGTGAAGAGGAAAAGGATGAAAGTGAGAAATATGCCAATACCATCCTCAATAATATGGGCGATGCCGTATTTGTAAAAGACAACGGGAGCAGGTTGCTTTTGGTCAACGATGCTTTTTGCAATCTGTTCAACCTTCCAAGAACCAAAATAATAGGCAAAACCCTTGCTGAAAATGTACCCCCCGATGAGCGGGAGAATTTCTTACGGATAGATAAGCAGGTACTGTTGGATGGCATAGATAATATTAATGAAGAGCCTTTAACCGTAGAGGAAGGCGAAAAGAAAATTATCTCTACAAGGAAGTCGAGGTTTATAGATGAGGACGGGAAAAAGTTTTTGGTTGGGGTAATACGGGATATTACGGAACGTATAAAGGCGGAGGAGGATTTAAGGGAGAGCGAAAAACAATTGAGGGAACTAAATGCTACAAAAGACAAACTGTTTTCTATCATTGCCCATGATTTAAGAAGTCCATTTAATAATATTTTGGTGTTGTGCGATATCTTAAAGACACAATTAACTAAGTCAGAGGATTCAGATGCTCCAGTGTATTTGGGCCTAATACATTCTACAGCCAAAAACACCTTGGTACTACTTGAAAATTTATTGGATTGGGCAAAATCGCAGTCCGGTCAAATCAGTTTTAAAACCGAAAAAACTAGCATATCCCCTGTTATCCATGAAATATTGGAACTCTCAGTATCCATTGCTCGGACAAAAGGAATTTCAATAGAGGTAAATGTAGCGGATGAAATTGAAGTGAATTCCGATAAAAAAATATTAAAGACCGTCATTAGAAATCTTATTTCCAATGCCATTAAATATAGTAGACCGGGCGATAAAATAACGGTTTCCGCAATTGAAGAGGAAGACCAGGTTATGATTGTAATTTCTGATAAAGGTGTGGGAATGGACGATAAAACACTTGAGAATTTGTTCGGGATAACTACCAATACCCCATTGCCAGGCACCCTTAACGAAAAAGGTTCCGGTTTTGGATTGGTGCTATGTAAGGAATTCGTGGAAAAACTTGGTGGAAAAATTTGGGTTGAAAGCGAGGAAGGCAAGGGAAGCAATTTCATGTTTACGATACCTCGCAATTGATCATTAAGTAAATATTCTTGGCGGAATTGGAATAATGGGTAGGTTAAGCACTCCTTTTTTTTTGTGGAAATATAGCATAAAAGAAGCCTATACACTTTGCTGATATTTGCAAAATATATAAGCTTTGAATTGTGAAGATTCCTATTATTTGCTTATTCTAACCATCCTGTGGTTAGTTCCTGCTACTTTCCACTGTTATTCCGGTAAGAACATCACCAACGGACTCTCTCCTTGTTTATTTTTCACCCTACAATTACACCTGCCCATTACCCTTTTTTCACTATTTTGGAGCCGGAAGAAAGATTTTGATGAGCAATGGTAGCAATGCCTTTATAGGATAACACACTATTTCCACTGGCATCGATAGATATGGAATTGTTTACTGTAAGATAGGCATTGCTATTACCGGAAAGGTCAATTTTTAGTGTGTCAACGCTTAGGTCGTAATCCGATAGTTCACAGTTGCCGTCAAGTTCCACTTCCATATTTTTTACACTGCCAGAGAAATCAATCATACAGTTTCCGCTAGAAACCAGGTTGAGCTTCTCAGTTGCCAAAGCACCGGTAAAGAAGCTATTTCCACTTAAATAGATTTTTAGGTTATCGGCTTCCAAGGGGTCTTCCAGTTCCAATTTGGCATTTCCCTTAACGGTAAAATTGTCTATACTTTTGGTAGTAATAAACACATTTAAGGTTTCCTGTCCTTTGATCCTCCTAACGTTGTCCAGTTTCACCGTTAGCTTATTGCTTTCCTTGTTTACCAGGATATACTCATGAAGGTTATCGTTGGCCTGAACCCTCAACTTCTCTTCTGTATCCGAGAAGTTTATATAGACCTTAAAATTATCGTTTACCTCCAAAGAAGTATAAGCGGAGAATTCATAATCTTTTGTAGTAATTTCTTCGGAAGCGGTTATTGTGTCCTTTTCACAGGAAATTAGCAATACTGAAAAGACGATGAGATAGCATATTTTTAATTTTGTTTTCATTTTTGTAATTTTTTAGATTCATTATTTTTTTGCGGTGGCCAACAGATAGATCAGGAATATCGTATATATGACATATATACATCTTCTGTAAAATTCAATACCTAGATTTTTCATTTTTCATTTGTTTTAGAGTTTTTAAGATGCCGTGGAATATTCTTTTTTTGTTAATGGCTTGCTGTAAAGCGTCTTAAGGCCAGCCATTGACTTTTTTTTCCATATTTCAATTGTGAAAAGAAGACATGTTTATTGGATTCTGAAGGTATTCTTCGGTAATTATCAAATGCTTTCATGACTATATTTTTTTTGATTAATAATGGTAACAAAGATCGTTTGGAGTTCAAGGGGCCACAATCGCATAATTATGTGGAAGTTGATTGGTTCCCCGTTCCGACTTAGCCATTTATCACATCTTTGATCAGTATTCTTTTTTAATAAACTATGGCCAAAAATTATAATGATATGTTATGCCCAATTTAATCTTCTAGGGCAGGGAAATGTCTCCAAGGCTTAGGTCTTCAAAAAGGTTTACCATGTTAAAATCCGAGTTGATGGAGGTGTTACGGTTTTCAAACGCAATTCCGTAGCCATGACCATGCGCAATTTTCGAATTTTTTATGGTTAGATTGGCCCAGTAGTCCCCATCCAGGCCAATACTTGCTATTTTAGAGACTCCGGGCATTTCGGTCTTTCCCGCATAGAGTACTTCTGTATGGTCCATTAGGTTTTTAGCGCTGTCCGATTGAATTCGGATCCCGTTCCAAAATCCTTTGGTAGTAGTGGCTCCGGTAAAGACTATCTTATTATTTGCGGTACCCTGGGCAATTAAATATCCATAGGGAAAGACTCCAAACATCTTGTCCTCGGCAAATTTGAAAACCGCTCCAGGAAGTATCTTTAATCCTGATTGGATTGCTAAATTACCGCTCACCAAATAGCTGGCATTAAAGTGTAGGGCTGGCCAAGTCGTCTCAACATTAGGGTCGAACAAAGCAGATCCAAAAATTTCAACCCCATTATGGCCATTGCCTATAAACTCCATCCCTGTGGCATTGGTTAGTTTTTTTACTTGGTTGGCAGCCATAGTAATGGCCGGACCTAGGTTTTCGCGAAACTTAATTTGGTCTATATGAACAATTTCGGCTCCATTTTCAACGTAAATCCCATTGCCACCACTGCCCACAATTTTGGAGCTGAACAACTTTAATTTAGCCTCATTGGCCCCTCCCAATCCAATGGCAGTCTTGTACTGCAATCCGTCCAGGATTTCGCTTCCGGCATTGTGTATTTCAACATTGTCCAATTCGTTTTTCATGTCGTTGGACATTATGGAAATACCTTTCCAATACCCTCCGTCCAAGGATTCCTTTCCGCGGAATTTAATAGGATATTGATTGCTGCCAAGAGCTACCAAATAACCCCTGCTGGTGATATTTATCTCCGAATCCCTATCCATGTACAATTCCAGACCTTCTAAGATCCTAAGGCCGGAAACAACCTCTATTTTTCCTTCTACAATATATTTTAGATCGCCCGTACTATTGTACAAATTGCTCCAAATGGTTTCTTCGGTATCATAAATTCGGTCACCAATGACCTCGATTACGTTCACTTCATTATTGTGGAATTCGGACAAGCTGGATACCACTCCAAGTTGTGAAGCTGGTACTCTAATTATCTTTTTGTTGTTCCTGTATACATTAAAGGATTCAGTATTCCACTTAGCTCCAACTTCAACGGCCATGGCATAGGTAGCACTATGTTGGATAATGGAGGAAACCAAGTTAAGGTGGCCGGGCCCCTCATTGGCGATACCCAAACTGGTAGCAACTTCCATTCCTTGGGCAATAGCTCCGCCCGCGTATTCAATGGTTACCCGGTCCAATTTATTCAAAGGATTATTGGAATTTATAATTAATCCCTTCCAATATCCCGGAAGCTTGTTCTTACCCGTAAAGGTGATAAATGAACTGGCAGCTGCTGTTGTGATGATAGCCCCGGGATTGTCAATATACATTGCCGTATTTTCATCAAAGGCAATAACCACGTTTGGATCTATGGTAAGTAATGCTGATACATGGATATCCCCTGTTACCAAATAATCAAATTTGTCAGGATCGTCAAAGACATTGGCCAAGTGGCGACGTTCCGTGATATTTTCTGAAATGAGTATAGTTTCTTGTACAGGTGGGTTTTCATCCTCCTTTACCACAATTGTCAATTCGTCCGTATCATAAAAGTCGGTATTGAAAACTTTTAGTTCCACGGAATAGTTTCCTGCCTTATCCGGAGTAAATTTTGGCTTGGCCGTGGTTTCTTCTGTCAATTCAGTTAAACTGCCACTTGGTTTGGCTTTAAATCTCCATAAGTATTGAAATGACTTTCCTGCCTTGTCCATGGACTTGGAGCCGTTAAGGACAACAGCTTGACCGGTATAAATATCTCCTTGATTCTCACTAAAAGCGTCTGCCTCCAAAGTGTTGGAAGGAATTTCAGTGTAGTCGTCATCGGAGCATCCAATGAACATTAAGAAGAAGATTGAAAGTAAAATTAGTTTTGTTTTCATTATCCTGATATTGAGTTATAGTTTCAAATTTTTTCAGGACAAAGGAAGTGTGCTACCGTAGTTCCTACAATCGCATATGTATGTGAAATTCGAAGATTTTTTTATGGGGTTTGAAGGAAATATGTTATAGCAACTTATCCTTAAAGGCCTTGGCAACGGCTTCGCTCTTGCTGTTTACATGCAGTTTTTCGTATATTTTTTTGATATGCGATCGAACGGTATCAATAGCTATAAAAAGTTCCGAAGCAATCATTTTGTAGCTATAGCCATCTACAAGAAGTTGCAATACCTCTGTTTCCCTTTCACTTAAACAATAGTCCTGGTTCTTGGTCTGGGGTATAACCTGGAACATTTTAAGCACTTGTGTAGCTATGGAGGAGGTCATGGGAGCACCGCCCAAAGTGGCATCTTGTATGTATTCCAATAATTTTGCGGGTGGGGTCTTCTTGAGTAAATATCCATTGGCCCCGTTCCTAAGTGCCTCAAAAACATTTTTATTGTCGTCAAACACGGTAAGCATCAGTACCTTGACTTCGGCGTTTACTTCCCTTATTTTCTTTAATCCTTCCAGGCCATCGGTTCCTGGCATATTGATATCCATCAAAATGACATCTGGCGACCATTTTTCCACTTCCTCGGCAACATTGTTGCAATTTTTGTACGATGCCAAAACGGAAAACCCATCACTACCATTGACCAACATGGTGAGCCCTTCTCGAAATTGGGGATTATCCTCATATATTAATACCCTTATCATAATTGTCTCTTTTTGTAAAGTTAGACAGGAAATCTCTAGGACAAAATCACATAAATATGTTAAAATGCCCTCCAACGCACAGGAACGGTCAAACAAATTTCGGTGCCCAGATCTGGATTACTGTCAATTTTTAGTTTTCCTTTCATTTTGGATGCCCTTTTAACCATATTGTCCAGACCATTGCCGTTGTCGACCTTTTCCATCTCAAACCCAATCCCGTTGTCCATGATCTGCATTTGTAGCCACTTATCCTTAAGGGTTAGTTGCACTTCCGCGCGCTTTGCACGTGAGTACTTGGCGACGTTATTGATAGCTTCCTTGAAAATAAGAAAGAGGTCTCGCCGAGCTTCCATGTCCAGTTTTAAATCGTTTATTTTATCCTCTACCTGAAAATCGAACTCTATGTCCTTGGCTTCCAAGATGCCGGTAGCGTATTCCCTCATTCTTGCAATAACCCTGTGCATGTTATCGTTGTCCGGTTTAATACTCCAGACAATATCATCCATAGCTTCCATCATTCTTTGACTGTTGTCGGTAATCTTGGAGAGGTAGTTACTACTGGTTACGGTATCACTATTCATTTTGCTCTTGGCCATGGAACTAAGAATGTTTATAGTGCTCAGGGTAGAGCCCATATCATCATGCAGGTCCCTGGCCACTTTGTTCCTCAAATTTTCAACCGCCAATATGCGATTAACCTTAAGTCTGTAGATAAAATACGCCATGCCTATCCCGGTACATAGGGCCAATGCAATAAACCACCAGGTACGATAGAAGGGGGGGCGTATCCTAAAGTCGATACTCGTAATTTCGTCCGGCTCCAGTCCTTGGAGGTTCATACATTTTACTTGAAAAGTATATTTTCCGGAGGGCATTGTGGTATAGGTGGCAGCCATATCCCTTTCGGCTTTTACCCAGTCTTTGTTCACACCGGGAATGCGATAGTAGTATTGTAACTTTCTTTGTTGGGAAAAGCTCAGGGCGGAAAAATAGAAAGTAAACGAATTTTGATAATGATTGAATACAATTTCCTTTTGCGCCATAATGGAATCCAGAGGCATATAGGTATTGAAGAGCTTAAAATCTGTAATATTTACCTTGGGAGGCTTTTGTTTATAATTTAGTTTTTCGGGCGAAAAGCCAAAAACCACATCCTCACCGCCAAACCATATCTCTCCGTTTTGCATCATCCATTTGGCGCTATAGGTCTTTTCTGCATAGATAACGCCATGAAGGTTGCTATAGGAACTTATTATGTTCTTTTCATAATTATAACTGCTAAGGCCATTGCTGGTTATCATCCATGCTATTCCTTCCCTATCCATCATTAACTGCAAAACCCTTGAACCATAGAGTCCTTCGTAAGAAGTTATCTTTTTTACCTCAGCGGTATTGATGTTGAGAATGTTCAAAGCCTCGGTACCAACCATAAAAATACTGTCGTTATATTGCTGGATGTCAGAAATGGTATTGTCCATTATCCCATAACTGTCGCTGAACTCTTTGTTGAAATGAAAAAGGATTTCGTTGGTGTCAACATCAATCGCGTATACACCTTGCTTGTGGGTTCCTACCCATAAGCGTCCCTGCCGATCTAAATAGAGTCTGTAAATGATGGTGTTGAAATTGTGTAGTTCTTCAAAATAATTATCGGCAATTGGATCGTTCTTTTTCCATTTAACCAAACGCCCACCCTGTGTACCAAACCAAAGATTACCGTTATGATCCTCCTCGATCTGCCGTACCGTAGATTTTTTAAATATTGGAGGGTGTAGCCAATTTAATGCCTTTTTCGTGTTGGCATCAAAAACTGCCAGTCTGCCCCCTTGACAGGCAGACCAAACATGTCCCGATTCACTGTGCTGTTGTAGGTCCCAAATGGACGAATATAATTTGAAAGATTCGGTTCCCAAACCTTTATAGGGGTTTCCATCCAATTTATTGAATTTCTGGTCATAAAATAGGAGGCCCTTACCCCATGTTCCAATCCAATTTTCCTTGGTCTTGGTTTCCAATATGGCATTTACAGGAGAGTCCAATCCAAGACCATCTATTACCACAAGGCTATACACGTCTTTTTGATTGGGGTTCATCACAAAAAGCCCATTTTCCGTACTCAACCAAATATTGCCCTCCCTGTCTTCAAAGAGATGCCTGGCCTGATTACATTTTATATCGAACTCTAAAGGGTTGGCTTTGAAATGTTGATAAAAACATTGAAGGTCATTGTCATAGCTCAACAAAGAATTTTCCCCGCCGATCCAGATCTGTCCATTACTGGTTTCCAAAATTTGCCTTAGAACGGTATATTTTTTTGTAGCCCTATGGCTTCTTAAGGTATCCGTCAGAAATTGATTTGTTTTAGGGTCGAAATGCAGGAGAACTGGGTGTTCCCGATGTGGATTATAATCCCAATAGGTTAGCCACCAGGTGCCATTTATATCCTTGATGAAATCTCCGGAATTGGTAATGGCTTTGTTGTTCAGTAAAGGTATATTCTCAGGATTGTTGAGCCGATGAAAGACCTCGCCACTAGAACTTCGGTATACTGCTAGGCCCTGTTCGCTGCAGATCCAATATTCTCCAGTCTGCTTGTCTTCATAGAGGGAACCAACGCCCCAACCTCTGGGGATTTTTATAGGTAAATTGGATTCTACAAAAGCATTGGATTTGGCATCGTACCATAAAAGACCATATTTGGAAGCACAGAGAAATACCTGCTTTTTGCTATCTATGTACAATTTGAATTCCGACCTTGGGGGAATGCCGCCATAACTCCTTATAGATACAGAGGTATAATGAAAATCTACTGTGTTGAATTTCCCCACCTGGCCTCCTTGCAATAACCAAAGATTGCCATTGCCGGCATCCAAAATTTGGTCTACACCTATGCTGGGTGGCAGCTGGTAATTTTCGGGACCAACAAAGGAAATGAATTTTCTCCCATCAAAACGCTGTATGCCCACCTCGGTTCCAATCCATAGAAATCCAGTGGCGTCTTGCCAAACACATTTTACCTTATTGGTATTCAGACCATCCGCAGTAGAAAATCTATTGAAGACGTAGGAATTCTGTCCAAATAGATAGGCTTGGAAACATAGCAAACAACAAAGAATCCTTATGCTCATGCAGCCAGGTGGTTTATAATAAAATTACATAAAGATTGGACATCCAAAGTATAAATAATTGAAATTTTATGTTGCTATGCAAGCCATTTTCCAGAGGTATGGAATCCACATACCTTTTACAGTAGAAAGTTGATCCCAAGCTCTATTAATAGGTTGATCAGAATTTGAAATAATGTAAGCATAATTGTTTTTGTTTAATTGATTTGTATTGATTGATGAATAAACTCCATTTGTTTTTGATTCGGTGACCATTTGATTCACGGGTATCATTTAGTTCCCTATATCTAAAACTTTAATGGTAAATAATAGGTCAAATTTAGTAACGGTAGGTCATCCCCGAAATAGCATAAACATGTGAAAAAATGTGTTTTAATAACGTTTAGGAACAATTCGCGATAAGTGGGTTAGGGAGTTTAGAGGATGTAACTCGGGCCTTATAAAAAAATATCACATTCTTGTGTGATTGTTAGGTTCTACAGATCGTTAGATCTTTGTATTTAGATAATATCCTTATAAAATAGCAAAGGTAAACTTGGGAAAAAGAATCCCACAAGCCGGTTGTTTAAGAAAGGATCCATTAAATATTCGAAAACTATGAAATCAAAAGCGATATTACAGTTGGCGTTCTTTGTGACCCAATTTTTATGTGTCCCTGTTGTAAGTGGCCAAAATGCCTTTAACCCTTCGGAATTAGAGGAAGATTTTCAACTCTTCAAGACAGCTTTGGAAGAGGCACATCCGGGAATCTACCGGTATGAAACCAAAGCTGCAATGGATGAAAGTTTTGAGTCAATTGTAAAGGAACTCGATAAGCCACTTAGTCAACAGGAGTTTTATAAAATATTGAACCCAGTATTGGCTAAAATTGGATGTGGACATACCAAATTAATGCCTTCGGAGGATAAGGGATTTATGTATTATTACAATATGGAAACTCTATTTCCATTAAAACTTTTTCTGGACAAGAACAAGGCTTACGTGCGCTATAGCTATGATACCAAGGTTAAATTGGAACCTGGAACCGAAATTACCGCTATCAATGGTATAGCTATGGGGGAGATTATTGAAGGGTTATTGAACAATCTGTTTTCTGACGGACACAACCAAACCTTCAAGTACTACGAGCTTAACAGGTATTTTAATGCCTTATTCTCCAATTTTTACTTGGAAGAGGGTGAGCCTCATAACAAATTTAACATCACCTATAAGAACCGCGGGAGGAAGGGCAGTATCACATTGCCTTCGGTTTCCTACCAAAAAGTAATGGAACATGATAGCGCAGAGCAAAACAATATACCCTATGAATTGGAATTCAAGAACGCGCATACGGCCCTCTTGACCATACGTACATTCTGGCCAGACGAGGAGAAATATAATTTTGAGGTTTTTTTAAAGGAATCCTTTGCGGACATCAACGCCAAAAATATTGAAAATTTAATTTTGGACCTGAGGGGAAACGAAGGGGGAAAAGATGCCTTTGGGTCGCTACTGTTGTCCTATTTGGTAAATGCCGAATTTAGGTATTATGACAAACTGGTAGTAGCCACCAATGAAAGATTTTCATTTGGAGACTATGCCCAATTACCTGAAGGTTATGAGCAGTTAAGGGCTTTAATTACCCAAACAGAGGATGGGGAGTTCCGTTGGGAGCACAACGGAAATCTGGCAATACAAACACCACAAAAAGATCCCTTTAAAGGGCATGTTTATGTATTGATAGACGGAGCTTGTTTCTCGGTTACTTCCGAGTTTTGTGCCGTGGCAAACCATCTGGATAGGGTTAGCTTTGTAGGGGAGGAAACAGGTGGTGGATATTATGGGAATAATAGTGGTGCCTTCGCTATAGTTACCCTCCCAAACTCCAAGTTGAAACTAGGAATCCCCTTAATGGCCTATTATACCGCGGTAAAAGATTATGAATTTACAGATAGGGGTGTTATGCCCGATCATCCTATAAGGAATACCATTGAGGAAGTGTTGTCGCCTGGTGATGAGGTGTTGGATTGGACCTTGGGAAGGATAAACAAAAAGTAGGTATGGAAATGATCGAAGCTTGAAGTTGTTTTTCTTTGAAAGGATTTTTTACCTTATTTATATCTTTACAACTATGGAAAAAAGTAACATGGTGTTTATAGGGGCCAGTTTGGATGGCTATATCGCCGATAGGAATGGTGGATTGGATTGGCTTACCTCCATTCCCAATCCCGAGCAATCGGATATGGGTTACAATGAATTTATGACCCAGGTGGATGCCCTTGTAATGGGCCGTAAAACTTTTGAAACAATCTGTGGTTTTGAAGGGGATTGGCCTTATGTCAAACCGGTTTTTATAGTGAGCAGGACCTTGGATACATTAGCTGAGGAGTATTGGGATAAAGCCGAATTGGTCAAAGGAAGCTTAACGGAAATCTTGGAGCAAATTAACAGCAAAGGATACCATAGGCTCTATATAGATGGAGGGGTTACCATCCAGAATTTTTTAAAGGAAAACCTCATTGATGAAATGACAATTACGACCATCCCCATAGTATTGGGAGGAGGAAGTGCTTTGTTTTCTATACTTCCCAAAGAACTGGAATTTGCTCTTGTAGAATCCAAGGTATTTCTAAATCAGCTCGTCCAGAATCGTTATCGGAGAAAACGATAAGCTTGGTCGTGGATTGTACTCTTTATTACCAATTTCAATTCAATGGATATTTCCAGTTGTGGTACGGCATATACAAGTTAAAGTAACTCTTCAAGTTTCAATTGTAATTTAAACCGTAAATAAGTTTTAAGGTTTTCCTATCTTAGGACCATAATTTCAATTTTTGAATGTGGCTGTTCTATTGTAGCCTTTCTAAAAAACGGTCAATGCGCTTAAAATTTATAATTGCACTAATAATAGGTATTGTATTTGGTACTCAAATTGGTAATTCCCAAGATGAAATTCTTTATAAGAAGGTGGATACTACCCAGTTGTTTTTGGAAGTACATTATCCCCCCAATATGGAATCCTCGAAAACTTATCCGGCCATGGTTTTCTTTTTTGGTGGCGGTTGGGTAGGGGGCAAAAGGTCTCAATTTTTGAATCAGGCCAAATATTTTGCCAAAAGGGGGGTGGTTTGTTTTTTGGCAGACTACCGTACTTCAAAAATAAATGGAACAACTCCGTTCGAATCTCTAAAAGATGCGAAATCCGCCGTCAGATTTATTAGAAAAAATGCGGCCAAATTTAATATAGATGTTACTAAGCTTATAGCATCCGGAGGTTCAGCCGGCGGACACTTAGCGGCTGCAACGGCATTAATTGAAGGGTACAATGACCCGGCCGATGACATATCCATTGATTGTATCCCAAATGCGCTGGTACTTTTTAACCCTGTGGTAGATAATGGTCCAGGAGGTTATGGTTATGAAAGAATAGGGGACGCGTACAAAGACTTTTCGCCTCTCCACAATATTAAAAAAGGGGCTCCCCCGACCATCGTCTTCCAAGGAACCAAAGACCACTTAATTCCAGTGGCGACCGCCGAGTATTATAAAATGGTAATGGAAAAAGTGGAAAGTAGGTGCGACCTTAAATTATATGAAGGGGAGGGGCATGGATTTTTTAATTATGCCAATCTTAAAGCCTATAAAAGTACTGTTGCCGCAGCGGATCAATTTTTGGTGTCCTTGGGCTATTTAAAGAAGGAACCAATAATAAACATTGATTAATTGAATTTTCAGGTCAGCGGGGCCTTCGGAAAATAGTATTATAAACCAAAAGGACTAAAGGACATTTATGAATTGGATTTTTCTAATCGTTGCAGGCCTCTTTGAAGTGGCTTTTGCGGCCTGTCTTGGGAAAGCAAAGGAGGCTACTGGTGCTGAGGCGACCTATTGGTATATTGGTTTTTTGCTGTGTTTGGCTGTAAGTATGTTACTATTGGTTAGGGCAACAAGGGAATTGCCCATAGGTACTGCTTATGCCGTATGGACTGGAATTGGGGCGGTAGGGACTGTATTGGTGGGTATATTGGTGTTTAAAGAACCTGCCACCTTTTGGAGGATGTTCTTTATTACCACATTAATTTGTTCCATTATTGGACTGAAGTTTGTGTCCAATTAATTCTAAGTATGTTACCTAACAAGAACTTGGTTGTAGTATGGGTCAATTAATTTACTAATTTTTAAATGAGTCCGGCGAATCGGCTTCTGGTAATCAAATGGGTACACACCCTGATATGGCTATTTTTTGTGGTCGTGATTTTCTATATTTTGTATTCCGGAATTTTTGATGATGTCAATAATTATACTTGGGTAGGTATAGGCTTAATAGTAGGAGAGGGTATTGTTCTTTTGATTTTCAAAATGTTTTGTCCCCTAACCGTAATGGCAAGGAAATATTCGGATTCGGAAAAGGATAATTTTGATATTTTTCTTCCCAATTGGTTAGCTAAATATAATAAGTTGATTTTTACAACCCTGTATGTTGTTGGGCTGATTATAGTAGTGATACGGACTTTATTTTGAGGCTATTTTCTTTGTGGCGTGGATAGTTGCATTGGTCATCATGTAATAAGATTTTAAAAGATAAAAAAGCACTTTCATAAAAATAGGACACACGGTTAGGATTGATAAAAACCGAGAGCGAATACCTAAACATACAAATCGAGCACAAATGATGAATACCAAATTTTTAATAATGCTTCTCTTCTTCTTGGTCGGGTCGCAATTTCATAGTAAGGCACAAAATTCTTATGAAATTCCCCAAGATGTAAAACGAATACTTTTTATTGGGAACAGTATTACCTATTCCGGGCAGTACGTGTCCTATGTAGATGCCTATTTGACCTTGCGATATCCCGATCGGGATTTTGAAATTATTAATGTGGGTTTACCTAGTGAAACGGTATCCGGTCTTTCGGAACAAGGTCATGCCGATGGTAAATTTCCACGTCCAGATCTTCATGAGCGTTTGGAACGCATTATTTCTCAGGTAAAGCCTGATTTGGTATTGGCCTGCTATGGTATGAACGATGGCATTTATTTGCCCTTTGATGAAGTACGTTTTCAAAAATACAAGGAGGGAATCCTTTGGTTAAATAACCAAGTTGTGGAATCCGGGGCTTCCATTGTACATATGACCCCACCCATTTACGATGAACGTATGGGGGAAGCCTATGCCAATGTATTGGACATATATGCGGATTGGCTTATCAGTAAACGATATACTGATCAATGGGAGGTAATAGATCTCCACTGGCCCATGAAAAAATACTTGGAAGATAAGCGTCTTACCGATAATAATTATTTTTTAGCCAAGGACGGTGTTCATCCAAATGATACAGGTCATTGGATTATGGCCCAACAGCTGCTTTTATATCTTGGGGAAGGGGAAGTATCCAAAGCCAATGGTATTGAGGAAGTGGTTTCCCAATTTCACCATGGGGAAGAAATATGGAAACTTGTAGAGGAAGGGCAAAAAATGATGAAAGATGCATGGCTCACTTCCATAGGTCACCAAAGGCCTGGAATGAATGTGGGGCTTACCATTGGGGAAGCTTTGGACAAAAAGGAAATACTGCGGAAGGAGATACGTAATTTACAGAAGAAGTAAGTAAGCTAATTTGCTATTTTAATGAACATACTATACATACATGGCCTAAACGCTAGTCTAAGCGAAGAAAAAAGAACAATTCTAGAGAATTACGGTACCGTGTATTCCCCTACTATCGACTATGAATCGGACAATAATAGTATTGAAAATATAAGAAGGCAATTTGTAGATGAAAAAATAGATGTCATAATGGGTAGCAGTATGGGTGGTTTTGTAGGTTATTATCTGTCCATTACATTTAAAAAACCAGCCTTATTGTTCAATCCGGCCTTGGTTTCCCGTTCGGTAGTACAAAATGTACCGGATTATTTCAATCCCAATCGATCCTTTAAAAGATTGGTCCTGGGGGCAAAGGATGAGGTGGTTGATCCAAAGGACACCATGAAATTTATAGGGGAAAGAATTGCCGAAAATACGGATTACCATATCTCCCTTAGACAGGACTTGGTACATAGGATTCCACTGGACATATTCGAATATGAGGTTCGCTCCTTTTTCAATCATCTATCCACGTAACGACCTACCTTCGGTGAAGATCCAATTTATATATTCAAAACGTTAAATATATGAAAAGCCATTCTGTTGGCTTATTCTTTTTTAATTTTATACTCCAAATTCATATAGTTAGTGTACGCCATAGTTGAAACAGAAACCACAGGATTACGGGGAGAGGATAATAAGATTACCGAAATCTGTATCTTGATTCACGATGGCCAAAAGGTGGTAAGGGAATTTTCTTCCTTGGTAAATCCCGAAGTATCTATAAAATATAGGGTTTCGCGTCGCAATGGTATCAAAGATGATATGTTGCTTAGGGCACCTAAGTTCTATGAGATTGCCAAGGAGGTGGTGGCGCTCACCAAGGATTGTATTTTTATTTCACACCATGTCAATTTTAACTTCAACGGTATTAAAAATGAATTGGTATCTCTTGGTGGTGTTTTTAAGCGCAAGAAGTTATCTACCCTAAGACTGTCCCGCAAACTAATACCCGGCCAACAAAGTTATAGTCTGGGAGCCGTGTGCAACCAGTTGGGCATTAATGTTGGTCATGTTCAAAGCGCCAAGGACAAAGCGGAGGCCACGGCTAGCTTACTTGAAAAACTTTGGGCATTGGACACGGACGGGGTTTTCAATTTCTTTCTGGGACCAAAATCCGGGCAGGCAGGTATTCCTCCGCAATGGCCCAAATCTGTTGTCACCAACTTGCCCAATGTTACAGGTGTCTATTATTTTAAAAATGCCCTTGGAAAAATCATTTATGTGGGCAAGGCCAAGGATATTAAACAACGGGTGTTGAGCCATGTCTATAGCAAAGCTCACAAGGAGATGCGACTGTGTTTTGAAACCGTGCATATAGATTATACACATACGGGAAGTGAGTTGGTGGCTCTGTTGTTGGAATCCGATGAAATAAAAAAACACCTCCCCAAATTTAATCGCGCGCAAAAACGAATCGGATATCGATATGGGATAGGTGCAAGGAGGGATAAAAACGGAATCACAAATCTGTTTTATGACCGATTGAGCAACATGAAATCCCCTTTGGCCTGTTTTTATAACCAAGGGGAATGCAGGATTTTTTTGGAGGAATTGTGCGAGACCTATGGCCTTTGTCCACGGTTTTGCAGTTTACAGCATATTTCAGGGGCCTGTTTTCATTTTCACATTAAAAAATGTCATGGTATTTGTCGAGATATGGAAACTGTGGAAGCCTATAATAAACGCGTTGAAAATGCTTTGATGCCGATAGCCGATGATAAAAATACTTACATTATTAAGACAGCTGGAAGAAACACAAATGAAAAATCGGTAATAGTTGTAGAAAATGGGGTTTATAAGGGTTTTGGGTATGTTCCCTGGAAAAAAACCTTGGGGACTTTTATGGATTATGATAAATTGATTACCCCCATGGCCGATAACAATGATGTCCAAAAAATACTTAGACGATATTTAAGGAGAGGGGATGGGGAGACAATTTTGATAGATTTCCCCGATGAAGTACCAATCTAGAGTTAAAACCAGATTTTAAGGCCTAGCCCATTACGTTGGAAGCTTTAAGATTCATTGCTCGCGGACTAAATAACCAGCCTTGGTTTTCAGGTGTGAAGGACTATAAGGTGTCATTTTGATCCTTTCTTTGGTATGAGGATAAAAAAGAATCAATATTAGTGAAGACCATAGTTTACGGCTACAGTTTCATGGGAATTTGATAATTGACCCAAACAGACCTTTTTTTGCAAGTTTTAAGTTTAATACTTTACATGCTTTGATGTGTTCCTTAAAGAGGGCAGGGCTTACCAAAGGCCACCATTAATTTCCCAATCTATTGTTGATAAGATCCCTTTCCATTTTTTAATTGACTACCTTACTACTCATATCCTATAATTTAAGCAATGAAGGCCGTTTATTTGGTGAAATATGGCAAGTCTGATACAGCCTTTGAAATTCGGGAAGTAGAGATTCCAGTGGTATCCCATGATCAAGTATTGATAAAAGTTGAAGCATTCGGAATTAATTTTGCCGATGTCATGGCGAGGTTGGGACTTTATAAAGGGGCCCCGCCATTACCTGCATTACTTGGATATGAAGTTGTTGGCCATGTAGAAAAATGTGGGAGCAATGTTCAGGATATAAAAGTTGGGGACAGGGTCAGCGCTATTACCCGCTTTGGAGGGTATGCCGAATATGCAGTGGCCCAAAAAGAAGTAGCCAACATTATCCCGGAATCCATGTCCGTGGGAACAGCTGTTGCCTTGGCCACCCAATACACCACAGCTTATTTTTTATCCCATACTATGGCCAATATCCATGAGGGGGATAAGGTACTTGTTCATGCCGCTGCCGGAGGGGTTGGCACCGCCTTGGTACAAATGGCACTGCACAAAAAATGTCTTGTTTTCGGAACCTGCAGTTCTTTGGATAAAATGGACTACCTAAGAAAAAATGGCGTACATCATCCCATTAACTATTTAGAAAATGATTTTGCATCTGAAATTAAAACTATCCTGGGAACAGGAGGATTGGATGTGATTTTTGATCCTGTTGGTGGACTTTCAGTTAGGAAGGGGTATAAATTACTAACGGCAGGAGGAAGATTGTTAAGCTATGGAGTTTCTTCCATGAACAAAACAAAATCGATTTTTGGAAAAATAAGGGTTTTGGCCCAATTCGGAATTTATCACCCACTTCAATTTTTGAGCAATTCCAGGGGAATGATCGGGGTAAATATGCTCAAACTGGGGGAGGATAATCCTGAGAAGGTGGCCAACGCCATGAAGGCCGTTATCAATCTTGCCCAAGAAGGCATTATAAAACCCTTTGTTGGCGGAGAGTATAAAGTTGCTCAAATGGCCGAGGCTCATGAGTATTTGGAATCACGAAAATCCATGGGTAAAATAGTGGTGAAATGGTAAAGCGGAAGGACATGATAAAATGAAGAACCATTCATTAAAGGATAAGGTGGCTTTGGTAAGCGGATCTAGTATGGGCATAGGAAAGGCCATAGCCATTGAGTTGGCTCAAAGGGGAGCGAAAGTGGTTATGAACGGCCGGGAAAAGGATAAACTGGAAAATAGTCGCGAGGAACTGTCCTCAATGGGCTATGATGTAAAAGCATTTATGGCAGATGTACGTCTTCCGGATCAATGTGCCTATCTTATTGATGAAACCATTCGTAGCTATGGGCAGTTGGATATCTTGGTCAATAATGCGGGTATAAGTAGTAGGGGGTCCTTAGAGGAAATGGCCACTTCCAATTTTATTATGCTTATGGAGACCAATTTTAATGGCTCCGCCTATCTCAGTAAATATGCCCTTGACCATTTAAAAAAGACTCACGGACATGTAGTTTTTATTAATAGTGCCGGTGGTTTCAGGGGAATGCCCTATAATTCGGCCTATACAGCATCCAAATTGGCACAGGCGGCCTTAGTGGACGCTTTGCGGATAGAGTGGTATGATTACGGTATTCATGTGGGTATAGCTCATGTTGGCTTTACGGTAAACGATCCCGAGAAAAAAATACTGGATATAGATGGTTCATGGATCTATCTGCCCCAAAGAACAAATGTAAACCTGGCATCCCCCCAATCCGTGGCCAAAAGCGTTTGTGATATGATCGCAAAAAGAAAAAAAAGAATAACCTTAACAAGTTTGGGGATGCTGGCCAATTTAATAATTCGCTATTTTCCCATACTAACGGATTGGATTGTTTGGACAAATAGAGAAAAAATCAAGGAGGAATTTACTTTAATAGGGGGACAAAGAGTGTATGAAAACCCAATATCCTCCACCTTTTCCAAGGAAGATTAGACTTATATTTTCCTCAAGGACCTTCCTGTGAAATTAATCCTAACTAAAATGAAAAGATCATCCGTTCCCAGAGTTGCTGGGAATGGATGTGATAATTAAACCCTAATTTAAATTTATTAAAGTCGTTTAATCAAATCCTATTTGGCTTCCAATGGTTGGGGTGTAGCAAGTATGGCTGCGGGTACTACATTATCAATCGGTTTAATTGTTTTTAAATAGGCAAAAATAGCCTTAAGGTCCTCATCAGGTAAATTCCGATATTCGGTCCATGGCATGGGAGGTAACAGCGGTCTTGTGTTATCCATTCCTTTGAATTTCCCTTCTTTTATGGCCTTTAAGAATTGTGCTTCCGACCAGTTGCCGATTCCGGTTTCATCAGGAGTAAGATTAGCGGCAAAAGAGGTTCCCCAAGGTCCTACGGCGGCAGTAAGTCCCATACTGAACAGCACATAAGATTTTGCAGTTTCCTTGTCGTAAGGTGGCAGGTTCTCTTGGGAAGGGTGCCCGGAGAGCCTTCTTTCCGGATCAACCTCCGGACCTCTCTCGGTCATGATTTTAGGGGAATGACAGTCGTTGCAACCAACGGATGCAACTAATAGTTTACCTCTTGTAACCCTATCTACTACAGTATTAGGTTCTGCTTTTGCCACTACGGCTTTGGCAATATCTTTTTGCTTGGGGGAATTGCAGGCAAAAACGATAATTCCCAACATGCTAAATACCAGATAACACTTTTTCATAATTTTTGATTTAATTAAAATTGAACAGATTATTTGTAGAATTTTTCTAGATACTTAAAAACAGCCATACTTCCCGAGGTTAAGGAGATATGTTAGAACCAACATCCCATTTGTTGCAAGGTATTGTTGGTTAGGTCCAATTATAATGGAATAAAAAAACTATGTACAATCAACCGGCCTGTAGTTTACCGGAAAAGAAAATCAATATCTAAAAAAAATAGAGGGGGTTATTGCAAAAGTATAAAATGAAAATATGGAAGAAAACGGGAGTTGTAGTTACCTACTTTGTTTTAAACCAGTAACTTAAAATTAATAAATATTCCAATACTAAACTGAAATATTTTTGGCAACGTATAAAAAAAGCCAATAGAACAAATTCTATTGGCTTGGTAAAGATTGGTTGGTTAATTGGTATTATTTAAAGTCGGATATTTTTAGTTGTTTTTGATCCCAGTATTCGTCCTTCCTAAATTCATAGGTGGTAGGATTATAGGAACCTACCAATTCAACGTTCGTCATGGTCGGTACAGGTAGATCCAGCGTCCAATACACGGCATTTACGACTAATCTTCGTGTTCCTTCAATAGTGAAATCTACAGCGGAAAAGGCCGTGGATGTAAAGGCCTTTCCTTTTTTTCCTCCAGGAATTTGATAGGTTCTGGTCCATGCTACCGGCATAAGTGGTTCACTTACATCTTTTCCGGCATTGTTGGTCTTGGCAGCTTCATCATCGGTGGGGCGCATTCCATAGAATATATCATTTTCGTCGAATTCGCCTTTCCTGTTCATTACCTTTCCATAAATTATAGGTTGGGAATCTCCGGACATTGGCAGACGCACTTCATAGACATCGGCAGAAGCCCAAACATCTCCGTCTGCAATACTATTCGTAATTCCTGTAGTTTTTCCCGCATCGGTCACAAAACCTTTGGTACTTTGATGTTTGTGATGCCCGTGATGGCTTACCCAATTTTCACCTAGAACAAGTCGACCAAATCCACCTTCCCATTCTTCCATATCCCCTTTATAGGAGTTTCCGTAATGTTTGTAACTGGAGACATCCTCATCTTTGAAATTGAAGGCATGAGTAGCCGTTCTAAGCCCAATTACAGGTTTGCCAGCCATAAGATAATCATCTATCTGTTTCATTTGATCGTCTGGCAAAGCTCTAAACCTTGTAGAAATAATCATTAGGTCCGCACTGTCCAGGGCTTCCAAACCAGGGATGTTTTTTACATAATTGGCGTCTATTATACCAGGGTTGGCCGGATCCTGGGCAAACAGTACGGTACAGTTAAAACCGTGGTGTTGTGATAGGATTTTGGCCAATTGTGGCATGGACTCCTCAGAACGGTATTCTTCATCGCCGGAAATAAGGACTATATGCTTTGCGTTCTTATCACTACCTTCAAAAGTAAGCCATTGTTCAGGTGTATCAGTGGTTGCCACGGTTGCCGTTTCATTTGTTTTGGCCTCTTTTTGCTCTTTACAGGCGAAAAGAAAAAGGCAAATAAGGATAGGTAATAGATTTTTCATTAATTATTTTTTAGTGAATTCATATTGGACGTAAAGAACTGGATTAATTATTTAACTCCCATGCCTTCTTGGATCAATTTCAAGCCTTTGGTATAGATTTCTTCAGAAGGAGAGTAATCCCGCCATACGTTAATTGCATTGGCAAACTCTGGGATAATGGTGCTAAAAGCTTCTATGGTAAGCCAGCCGTCATATTTTACCTCTTTCAAGGCAGTAAAGACTTCATCCCAGTGTACTTGTCCACTGCCGGGCGTACCCCTATCGTTTTCGCTAATATGCACGTGCTTTAAATGGGGAGCTATTGTTCTTATGGCTTCGGCCTGACTTTTTTCTTCAATATTGGCATGGTGTGTATCGAACATGGCGCCCAAATTGGGATGGTTTACCTCCTTGACCATGTTGCCAAGGTCGGCCATAGTATTGTAGAGGTAACATTCAAATCTGTTTACGGCTTCAGGAGTAAGAATAATATTAGCCTTTTGGGCATATTCGGCCGCTTTAAAAAGCATCTCATTGCTCCACTGTTTTTCCTGCAATGTGGGCGGTTGGCGTGTAAATAAGGCAAAGGTGGAATGAAAAGGGCCACAAATAACTTCTACATTGGCAGCCTCGGCCATATCAATGGTCCATTTTAACCGCTCTAGGCCTGCCTCCCTGATCTTCTTATCGGGACTGGCAATATTCTGCTCTGGAGACAAGGCACCTACAGCAGTGACACCCATGTTGATACTGGAAAAATGCTTGCCTAATTTTGTATAATGCTTAAGATCCCCGTCGCCCAAGAACAGCTCAATACCATCATAGCCAGTTTTTTTTAGGGTATCTACAATATCAAAGTGTTGCTCTGTGACATGGTTAGTCCAGAGCAACATATTCATTCCAATTTTCATACGTTAATTTTATGTAATTTCTAATAGTCTGTTACAGCTTGGCCACTAGTAGCTTCTGCGGCATCGGTACTTTTACGTTTTTTTACCCAAAACCACAGTATGGTAAATAGGACGATCAAAATAGCAGGGAAGGCTACCATGGTTCCAAGTGTGGCCTGCCCGGATACAAGTTCCAATTCATCCCCGGTAAATCCTGCGGCAGCTGCTTCGGCCTTGTCAGAATCGATCCATCCCCCAATAATAGGTTGGAATATGGATGAGGAGAACATACCCACAGCACCAATTATAGACATTCCCAAGGCACCACTTTTTGGTATTTTATCAGCTATAAAACCAATCATGTTTGGCCAGAAATAGGCTATTCCCAATGCAAAAAAGATGGCCGCAACATAAGCCATGGTTCCAGTTTGAGTGCTGAAAAGATAGATTCCTATTGTGGCTAGAACAGCTGAACCCAAAAGGACTCCAGTTTGATCGAATTTGTGAACTACTTCACCACCAAAATAACGGGCTACAGCCATTAGTCCTGTAACCAGGGCCAATATTAGCATAGGCTCGGCCCCACTTTTGGACAAAATAAGACCTACCCATTGTTGTGGCCCAAATTCGGAGATAGCCGTAAGGGACATACAAACAATCATAAATATAAACAAGGGGGACAACATAGCTTTAAAATTACCACTAAGAGTGGCAGCCGCTTCGACCTTGGCTTTTGGCCAAGCCTGTCCAAAGTACAAATATGCATAGATTAAGGTCGGAATCATGATAACCCAGATTTGTGTTTCCCAACTTAAACCTGCATCTGTCATAAATTTCGATACAAGACTACCTATTACAATACCTCCTGGGAACCACATATGGAAACGGTTCATCATTCTGCTCATTCTAGTTCCGGAGTATGCGTCCGCAATCATTGGGTTACAGGCCGCTTCGGTGCATCCGTTACCAAGACCTATTAATAAGGTAGAAATGAGGAGGCCTACATAACTGCCGGAATAGATGGTTAGAATTATCCCTAGGGCATGGGCAAAGAATGCAAATTGCATAATGGCCTTTCCACCTACCTTATGGTAGATTAATCCTCCGATAACCATGGATATCGGAAAACCAAAAAACCACATTGAATTGATAAAGCCTAGTTGTTCGGCACTTAAACTCAGTTCCTCTCCCAACTGCGGAAGAATCCCAGCTCTAATACTAAAAGAAAATGCGGTGGTAATTAATGCAAAACAGCTACCGTAAAATAGTCTGTTGGCATTGGTTTTTTGTTGATCATTTGAATTTTCCATTGGATTTAATAGATTTTTGATTAGATGGTGTATAATTTAATTTTTGATTTCAGCGTATAAGTTTAATCTCTTTTTTACAATAATCATAATTTATTTTTAATTGTTTTATCAAATAACAAATTAAAGACTATCTATTTTGCGCTTTTATTATCTGGCCTTTAAAACATTTGTTCAAGAAAAATTCATGACCCTTTCAATCCAAAAAATTAAAAGCTGATAAATTTAAACTTTAAAGATTTTTAAAAATTCCTATATCCTACTAAATAATGGTACTTTTTTATCTTTGTTGTATATTGGTTCCCTGTCCATAAATGCTAACTGCGTTATACCTTATTATATGAATAATGTATAAGGGAGAACTATTTTGGTTTTTATAAGTGGAAATTGCTACTTAATTAGGTAAGGGTAAAATATGCTTATAATTTGTCTGGATTGAGTTTTAAACAACCGTACATATAATCAGGATAAGTGGTTCCCAAGTTTTAGGTCAAAACCTGTAAAATTATAATTAAACCGATAATGTGTGATGCCAATAATTTTTAAACGACTACGATATACTGGTTTTAATATTCAAGAACAATTTTCGATACTCATGGGGGCTCATATGAACGATAGCCTTGAATTGCCTGTTGAAGTTGGATAAGGCATTAAAACCACACTCGTAACTTATTTGCGAAATATTGAAATTATCCTCCAGCAATAATTTTCTTGAATGTCCTATTCGGATTTCATTTACAAAGCGGGTAAAAGTTTTATTTGCCCTAGGTTTAAAATACCGACAAAAAGAGGTCGTGGTCATATTAAGCATTTCCGCTATTTCTTCCAAGGAGATTTTAGTCTTGAAGTTAGACATGACATAGTCGTAGACAATCCGCATTTTGTCGGCGTCATCCCCCTTAAAGACATTGGTGTAACCCGGACTGGACAATAGGTGGTATTCTTCACTATTGGCCAGAAGATCTATTATTTCCAATAATTTTATGATTCTTCTAAATCCTATTTCATTATTGATTTTATGTATAAGTTTATTTATTTTATTTCGGGTCTCTCCATAAAATTCCATACCCCTGACCGAATTCTCCACAAACTTGTTTATATTATAAAACTCTTCCTTGCCCAATAAGGATTCACTAAAGAGATCGTGGTCAAAATAAATTACCAAACCTCTGGTAGACAGTTTGCTGTTTTTGTCAAAATAAGCGTCATCACTGCGCCATAAATGTGGCAGGTTGGGGCCGGTAATGACCAGGTCGCCTTTTTCAAAAGATTGTACATGGTCCCCAACAAATCTTGTTCCTTTTCCCTCTGCAATTAAGGATATTTGGTAATCAGGATGAAAATGCCAATTTGGATTGAAGTAAGGGCCAACGATATCCTTGAAAATAAAAGTTTCTTTTGTTGTTAGTGTTTTTTCGATGTTGGGGGTACTCATAAATTTCCGGTTTGAATTTTATTTTGGCTAATTTAAGACAAAAAAGTGTCATCTTTTAGTAAGATATAGGGAATATTCATGCGGATAGTATTTTAGATTTGTAGAGCTAAGTTTTTATTGTCAGATTTTATCGCGATAAATTTTAAGAATAGTGTATAAAAAGTGATAATAAATTTGGATATTGACAAACAATACAGCTTAGTGTGCCCATTGGTTATTCGTGGAATTTTTAAACATTAATTGCCTCCAACTCAAGAAGGTTTGACATTGGAATAGTTCATGTACCGGGTATTTAATATTTGTATTATTATGTTGGAATCATTAATTTTCGGCTATTCTTTTTTATGGAAGATTACATGGAATGCCATATTTTCTTTGGTTGTGGTTTGCGCGTTTGTTTCCTGCGGAAATAATGATAACAAAGCGGCCGCAATCTTGGGAGGGGAGCATTCGGATCAATTAATGGCGCAAGCCGACCGATCGGATTTGGATAATGATGGTTCCATGATGATTGGGGAAGCTAGTAAAGTTGAAAGGAGTCCGGATGAATACCGTATAACATACAATGGCTCGGAAGGTCCGGGAAAAGGTAAACATATAGTTTTTATAGCTACGGATCATGAATATAGGGGGGAAGAAGCCTTACCTGCCTTGGCAAGGATTTTGGCTAAAAGATATGGTTTTAAATGTACCGTGGTATGGGCTTTGGACGACAAGGGGAATATCTTTCCTGGAGGGTCGGACCTTAAGGGACTCGATGTTCTTAAAGAGGCGGATCTAATGGTAATGTTCTTGAGGTTTGCAAATTTTGAAGATGGGCAGATGCAATATATAGATGACTATCTAAATAGGGGAGGGGCTGTAATAGGATTAAGGACTTCCACACATGCTTTTAAAAATGCCGACAGCCCTAATTGGAAACATTATGACTTCAAATATGAAGGCGAAAAAGAGGCTTGGCACGGTGGATTTGGAGAAGTAGTTTTAGGGGAAACCTGGGTAGGGCACTATGGCAAGAACCATCAACAGGCTTCCATGCTGATAATAGAAGAAAATAATGGAGAACATCCAATAATGCGTGGAGTTCGAAATGCATGGGCGCAATGCGGAGGCTATAATGCCTACCCCCAAGGTAAGGATTTGAAGATATTGGCCAGGGGAAGGGTGTTGAACGGAATGACCCCTGATGCGGCTCCGGACACTAGCAAGGAAGAATTACCCGTTGCTTGGGTTAGAACTTACCAGTTGGAAACAGGTAAGCCCGGAAGGGCATTTACAACTACCCATGGAGCTTCAGAGGATATCCTGAATGAAGGATTTCGGAGAATGCTCATCAACGCTTGTTTTTGGGGATTGGAAATGGAAGATGAAATTAAAGCGGACAATCCGATAGATTTTGTAGGGGGGTATGAACCAACTACATTTAATTTTGAAGGGTACCAGAAAAATGTAAAACCGTCCGACCTTAAGGGTTGGGAATCGGTAATAATGCCAAGAAAATAATAAAACGAATAAAAACTATTGTTATGCCAGAAAACAATTATCCAAAACTCCACAACGCTTCGTGGCCCGGTGTGGTAGGAAAAGGACCTGATTCAGAGCCACCAATTTCTATTGATACCATGATTGAGCTAACTGCCAATGCGGAGGTAGACGGGGTTAAATTTGATGGATTTGACCTTTTTGCAGCGGATCCCCATTTGGATATCGATTCCAATGATGATGGTATTAAAAAATTAGCCGATAAAGCGAGGTCCAAAAACCTCGAAATCGGAAGTTTGGTTGCTCCTGTTTGGGCCGGAACCGGAGGAGGCTCCGCAATGGGATCCAGGGAAGAACGCAATCAGTTTGTAACCCAGGTTCGCAAGGCTTGTATTTTAGGTAAAAAACTGCGTGATCTAGGGATACGTCCCAATGGAGTAATTAGAATAGATTCGTCCGTTGATCCACATAGCTGGGCCGCCGATCCAGTAGCCAATACTAAACTAATTGCACAAACCTTCCGCGAAGCATGTGATGTGGCCGCCGATTATGGGGAGTCCCTAGCTGCCGAAGGTGAAATTTGCTGGGGCGGGATGCACGGTTGGAAGACCATGGTGAACACCCTTGAAGCCGTAGATAGACCTAATATTGGGTTTCAGGCCGATATGGCCCATACCTTGTTGTATCTCTTGGGTTATAATAAGGAGGACGAAAGAATATTGCCCAAAGACTTCGATTGGAACGATAGGGCTACCTTGACCGAAGGCCTTAAGACCGTAACGGCTGCACTTCGCCCATGGACGATTGATTTTCATGTGGCCCAAAATGATGGCACAGTGTTCGGTTCTGGATCTCATGATAAAACGGGAAGGCATTGCCAGGCGACGGATCCAAATGGAAAATTGGACATTGCTGTTGATGCGGGACATTGGTTGCGCGATGAAAATGGAAACCTGACCAAAAAAATCAGACATATCTGTTGGGATGGATGTATGTTTCCCAACGATGTTATGATGCAGCCCAAAACTTGGAACGATATTTTAGGTGCCATGATCAAGGTGCGCCAAATGCACGGGTGGTACGAAGCGCCATAGGATAATAGGCTGAGTATACCTTCGTTAAAGCTGAAATTTTAATTTAAAATAAAAAAAATAGAGTACACATGTCAAGTAAGAAAGAATTACGAATAGGAATGGTAGGTTATGGATTTATGGGAAGAACCCATTCCAATGGTTATCGCAGGGTGGGCAATTTTTTTCCTGAACTGGAATATCAACCTGTATTAAAGGCAATTTGCGGGCGAAACCTGGAACGTACCCAGGCCTTTGCTGATCAATGGGGCTATGAGTCCGTGGAAACTGATTGGAGAAAGCTTATTGCCCGTGATGATATTGATGCCATAGATATTTGTACCCCTAACAATATGCACGCCGATATTGCCATTGCAGCGGCAGAAGCCGGGAAAATGGTTTTGTGTGAAAAACCTTTGGCACGTACTGTTGCGGAAGCTCAGCCAATGGTCGATGCCATTGAAAAAGCAGGAGTGCCCAATACCGTTTATTTTAATTACAGGAGATTGCCATCGGTTACTTTGGCGAAACAACTTATAGATGCCGGTAAGCTGGGTAAAATTTTTCATTATCGTGCCAATTTTTTGCAAGATTGGACCATTAGTCCTGAACTTCCACAAGGTGGGGAAGGTTTATGGCGATTGGATAATGATGCAGCTGGATCTGGCGTTACGGGCGACTTGTTGGCACATTGTATAGATACTGCAATGTGGTTAAATGGAGGGATAAAGGATGTTTCCGCCATGACCGAAACCTTTATCAAAGAAAGAGTACATACCGGTACAGGCGAAGTACAGAAGGTAACCATTGATGACGCCTGTATGTTTCATTGTCATTTTGATAATGGTTCTTTGGGCCTTTTTGAATCTACAAGATACGCTAGAGGTCATAAGGCTTTATATACATTTGAAATAAATGGGGAACACGCCTCTATAAAATGGAACTTGCATGATCTAAGTCGATTGGAATATTTTGACCATAGGGATGAATCCCGGGAAAGAGGATGGCGTTCTATCCATGTTACCGATGGTGACCATCCTTATATGGATAAATGGTGGGTGCCAGGATTGTCAATAGGATATGAACATAGCTTTGTACATCAAATAGCGGACTTTCTTAAGGCCCTACAGGAAGGAAAACCCTGTTCTCCTACTTTTAGGGAGGCCCAAGAGACGCAGAAAGTTTGTGAGGCCGTATTGGATTCCGCAAAAACAAAAAGCTGGAAAGACACAGGTGTTAATTGGTAACCTCAAACTTTTCCGGATAAGTGAAGTTCATTGTTAAGAATTGAATTGTCAATTTTTAAACTTTATTTTGAACAAGAAATTTAATTTAACAAATTATTGCTATGAGTAATTCTATAAAAGGATTTTGTCTTCAATCCAACGAAAAGATATATCCAAACTCTGGTCAATCGGTCCTTAGTAATTCTGCGGTGGTAGAAATGGAAATGCCGCCTTTAAAGGAAGGGGAAATATTGGCAAAAACACTGTATACAGGAATTTGTGGTTCGGACAATAGTGCAACTATTGGTAAGGCCAACTTTGATTGGGTGCAGCGTCCAAGGGTAATTGGGCACGAGTTTAGTGCCGAGGTTTTGGAGTTGGGTCCTGGTGACCACGGTGACCTTAAGGTTGGGGATATTTTTACACCCTTGGCCATGTTAGGGTGCAGGGAAGAAGATTGCCCGGCCTGTAGTGTGTCCAAATGGAATTTATGTACAAAAAAAGAAATTATAGGTTTTCATAGAAACGGGGGGTTTGGTCAACAAGTTGTGTTGGAGTCGGATCGTGTGGTGCCTTTAATGAAAGGCCTTACCCCGGCCCAAGGTGCCTTGGTAGAGCCTTTGTCCATAATTACCAATGCCCTATATAACAAATGCGATATTAAACCGGGACAAGACGTAGTCGTAACCGGCTGTGGAATAATTGGTATGATGTCTGCCGAAGTTGCAAGGGCTGCAGGAGCAAGAGTAGCAGTGACAGGTATTGCCCATGATCGTGATATCCGCTTAAAAAGAGCAAAAGAAAGAGGTTTCATTACCATAGAGGTGTCACCGGAAAATTCTTTGACTACCCAATTGCAAAATGGCCTTACCGATGATAAGGGGGTTCCTTTTGGCACTAATGGAAAAGTAGATCTTCTTATAGAATGTTCCGGCGTTCCACCTGTGCTAACAGAGGCGGTGGGTGTTGTTAAGCCCGAAGGGGACATATGCGTTATCGCCACCTACGGAACGGATGTACAGATAAATGCTACACACCTTACCCGTACCTCCTTAAATATGAGGGGATCCATGGGGTCTTGTAGGGCAGATTATATGGCCGCACAAAAATTGATGGTAACCGGTATTTTTCCTTCTGAACACTACACGGATTACTACGATTTTAAAGACATTAACCAGGCTTTTGAAGATTCTATAAAGGCAAATAATATGAAGGCCGTTGTAAAAATGAACTGATAATTCATTAGTTCTTGTACAGGCCTACAACCTAATATAAAAAAAACTAGCATTAAGATTATGCACAAAATATTTATTACCGGAGGTACCGGCTGTATTGGATCGGTCACTATTTATAAGCTTCTGCAATCAAAGGAGGTTGGGAAAATTGTTATTGCAACCCGCTCCAATAATGTAGACCCATTAAAATTATGGCTTCCTGATGATCTGGATCCCCGTCTAGAGTTCGTTACTTTGGATGTATCCAATTACAAAGAGATTGAAAGGGTGTTGTTCGAAGTGGACCCCACGCACATTATTCATTTAGGGGCATACCAAAGTCCGGATTGTTCTCGAGATCATATCGGAGGTATGGAAATAAACACTGGAGGTACAATGGCACTTTTTGATGCCGCTGAAAAATTAACCAACCTTAAGAGATTCGTTTTTGCCAGCTCAGCTGCGGTTTACGGCATGAGATCCATGTATCCTCAGGATATAATTAATGAGGATGTTCCATTGGCTCCACCTAACCATTACGGCATTTGGAAATTATCCGGCGAGCACTTGGCACGTTTATTTCACGATAATACAAAAATACCTACCGTGTGTCTTAGGTTGAACACCACCTATGGAAAAGGAAGGGACAAAGGAAAGACTTCTGCCCCCACCAATGCCTTAAAGGCAATAGTCTTGGGAGCTGTGGATGGAAAAGTAATTCCTTTTGAAATGCCGTATCAAGGAAGGGAAAACTACCATTTTGTGGAAGATGTGGGAGCTCAATTCGCAGCCTGTGCATTACAGCCCTACGAAGGCTTTGGAGCCTTTAATATACAAGGGGAGACTATTCCAATTACATCATTCTTGGATATTATTAAGGAACAAGCTACCGCTATGGGTATGGGAGAATATGTGTCACTTTCAGTAACCGATGGTGCTCCACCTAACTTGTTCATATGCGATTTGGATCATAGTAAAATAGCAAGCACTTTCAAAGACCTGCCTTTGACAGAAATAGCGGAGGGAATAAAAAATTCCTTGATAGAGTTTAAAGCTATGGCAGAAAAAGGCACATTAAAATATTCTACTGCTGCCTCATGAAAGTTATAGGAATAGGATTTATTGGAGCGGGAGATATAGCCGATTTACATGCAGAAGCCATAAACAGTCTGCCAGGTGCCCAACTTGTGGGTCTTTGGAACAGAACTTTTGAGAAGGGGGCAAAAAAAGCAAAGATTTTCGGATGTAAAACCTATAAAACGGAGGATGAATTGTTTCAGGATCCCCAAATCGATGCCGTATTCATATTGACCAATATGGAAACCCATTGCGATTATACTATTAGGGCGGCAAAGGCAGGAAAACATATATTGGTAGAAAAACCGGCAGCCTCTAGTATTGCTGAATTGGAGTTGATGCAGGAGGCCGTTAATACTGCAGGTGTTAAATGTATGCCTGTCCATAATTATATCTACGAAGCAGGTATAAATAGGGCGAAATCCATGATCGACAGTGGCAAATTGGGCGATATTTCCCAATTCTATATGATGTACAATATACATCATGCCGAGGATATCAGAGCCCGTTACCCTGGGGTTATCCGCCAGATATTGACCCATCACAGTTATACCATGCTATATTTGGCAGGACAACCAAAAACAGTTTCTTGTTTAAAGCATACGGTAGATACGACCATTGCACCACAAGAAAACGTGGCCATGGCCAATATTAAAATGCAAAATGGTACCTTGAGCCATTTATCGGCCAGCTTTGCCAATGATGATCATGCAGGAGATCCCTGGACCTGTATTATAAAAGTTATTGGGACAAAAGGTAGTACGCGATACAGCTATAGGGATTGGGTAATCAATGATCGTAATGGAGCCCATTCACAAACGTATCAATGTTATCCTGAATCCATAAAGAATACGGCAACGCATTTTATCAATAATGTGCTGCGGAACAATGAGTCGGCACTTTCAAGCCTTGAAGATGCCATTACATGCCAGCGAATTATAGAGGCTTGTGAAAAATCTGTGAAAGAAGGAATACACGTGAATATCAATTAATTATATACCAAAAAAAGATGAAAATCAATAAAAACGTTGCTGGGGGAAAGTTTTTCCTAATACTTTTCCTGGTCCTTGGCTTTTCAAGCTGTAGTAAAGAGGAAGACAACACATTAAAAATTTCCCCTAACTCCCATATCGTTTTGGTGGGTAGTAATTTGGGATCGCGTATGATGAACTTTGGGCATTTCGAAACGGAAATGCAACTTCGTTTTCCCAATGATTCTTTGTTTATCCGCAATATGTGCGATGGCGGTAACACACCCGGTTTTAGGCCACATCCCGCAAGAAATTCACCTTGGGCGTTTCCAGGTGCTGAAAAATTTGAGCATGAGTCCGGACAGGCCATCCATTTTGAGGATGATGAAAACGGACGTCGATCTGGCCCTATTGGTCATTTCCCTTCTCCTGATGAGTGGATTACCAGCTTAAAAGCTGATATTATCATAGGATTTTTTGGGTATCCCGAATCCTTCGAAGGACCGGAGGGGATTGATAATTATAAAGGGGAATTACGAGCCTTTATCAAGCATACCCTTAGTCAAAAATATAATGGTTCCACTGCACCTCAATTGGCACTTGTTTCCCCAATTGCCTTTGAAGACCTTTCTGATAAGATGGATCTGCCTGATGGAAAAAAGGAAAATGGGAACCTTGAGCTTTATACGGCTGCCATGAAAGAGGTTGCCGCTGAAGAAGGAGTCCTACTTGTAGATGCTTATGAGCCGACCAAGGAATGGTTCCAAACGGAAAGTACGGATTTAACACAAGATGGATTTCAATTGACCGATTACGGCTATCAGAAGTTTGCTAAGCTGTTGGCCGATAAAGTTTTCGGAACCAAGGAAAGTAAGGCAGAAGAGAACCGGGAATTGGTACTTGATGCCGTAAATGAGAAAAACTGGTTCTGGCACAACGATTTTAAAATTCCCAATACTGTTCATGTTTATGGAAGACGTTATGATCCCTATGGTCCGGACAATTATCCTTATGAAATTGAGAAAATACGTCAGATGACCGCCATAAGGGATACTGCCATATGGCAGGCCTTGGAGGGTAAAAAAATGGATTTGGCCAAAAGCGATGCACAGACCAAAAAATTACCTGAGGTAGAAACGAATTATAAGCCGAGTGATAAAAATGGAACACCAGAATATTTATATGGGCAAGACGCCTTGGATAAAATTAAACCGGCGCCGGGTTATAAGGTAGAACTTTTTGCTTCGGAAGTGGAGTTTCCAGATTTGGCCAATCCCGTACAGGTTTCTTTTGATAACAAAGGAAGGCTTTGGGTTGCGGTCATGCCAAGTTACCCGCATTATAAACCAGGGGATAGTAAACCCAACGATAAATTACTGATTTTAGAAGATACGGATGGAGATAACAAGGCCGACAAACAAACTATTTTTGCAGACGGACTTCATTTGACCATAGGGTTTGAATTTGCGCCTGAAGGTGTTTATTTATCACAGGGTACAAACTTAGTACTTTTAAAGGATACCGATGGGGATGATAAGGCCGATGTAAAAGAGATTGTTTTAAGTGGTTTTGATGATCATGATACTCACCATGCCATTAGCGCCTTTACAACAGATCCCTCCGGTGCAATTTATATGGGCGAAGGGGTGTTCTTGCATACCAATGTAGAAACAGCCTATGGAAACGTTAGGGGTACCAATGGTGGATTCTATAGGTATAGCCCACAAAGACATCATTTGGAACGTACGGCACAATTGCCCATTCCAAATCCATGGGGAATTGCATTTGACGATTGGGGACAACCATTTTTTGAACATACCTCAGGACCATCTGCTACCTGGATGATGCCCGGAACAATTGTACCGCGCTACGGGGTAAGTTCACCATTACCTGAAAATCTTATTGAAAAGAAACATTTGGTGAGACCAACTTCTGGTTTGGAATTTGTGTCCAGTAGACATTTTCCTGATGCGGCACAAGGCAATATGCTGATTGCCAATACAATAGGATTTTTAGGAATTAAGGAGCATTCCATGGTGGATGATCCTAAAACAGCTGGCTATTTAAGTAAGCACCAAGAGGATTTGATCTCTGCAACCGATAAAAATTTTCGTCCTGTAGATATGGAATTTGCACCCGATGGTTCTTTGTACGTTATAGATTGGCACAATGTACTTATTGGCCATATGCAGCATAATGCACGCGACCCGCTACGTGATCATGTTCACGGAAGGGTATACCGCATTACCTATCCATCCAGACCCTTGGTAGAACCTGCCAAGATAGTTGATGCCAGCATTGACGAACTATTGGATAACCTTAAACTTCCGGAATACCGTACCCGTTATAGGACCAAAAGGGAATTGAGGGCTAGGGATGCCTCCGAAGTTTTGTCCAAATTAAAAACATGGGTAACAAACTTGGATACAAAGGACCCCAGATACGAACACACTGTTTTGGAAGCCCTTTGGGTTACATGGGGCTTGGACAAGGTTGATGCTGAATTGCTTAAACAAATGCTGAATGCCAAAGATTTCAAGGCTCGTGCAGCTGCAGTAGGAGTTCTTAGGTATGCCGGACATCAGATTCCAGATCAGGCCGATCTTCTTATGCAGGCGGCCAAAGATGACAATCCAAGGGTAAGGTTGGAAGCCTTGGTTGCAGCTTCATGGTTAGGCAGGGATACTGGTATTCCAATAATCACTGAAGCTGGTAAAAAAGGTTTGGACAAATGGATGGAAAAGCCATATGAATCAGCTATTGCCCATTTAAACGGGCACAAGGCGGGCGAAGAGCCCAAAGAGGTGATAAAGACCGATCTAAAAGGAAAGGATTTGGAACTTCTGGTTGCAGGAAGGGAAATATACATGAGGGATGGCTATTGCGCCACCTGTCACCAAGCTGACGGTCAAGGTCTGGAAGCTTCCGGTTTTCCTCCTCTAGCCGGATCCGAATGGGTTACCGGAAGTGAAGATAGACTTATAAAACTAACCACCAAGGGTCTTATGGGGCCGATTGTGGTCAATGGTAAGACCTATCCCGGCCAAGTGCCTATGACACCTTTTGGAAATTTACTTACTGCTGATGAAACCGCAGCTGTTCTGACCTATGTTAGGAATACCTTCGGTAATAAGGCTACCCCAATTTCACCAGAGAAAGTGAAAGAGGTACGTGAGCAGATCAAGGATAAGCAAGGTTTTTATTCTCCGGAAGAATTACTAAAAGAACACCCACACGGCAGTAAGTAATTGGGTAAAAGTTTAATTTAAATACTTGGTTCAAAGGCCGGTTATAGGATATACCCTATGCCGGTCTTTTTACTTTGTTATGACTCGGATTTATTTTTTGTAGGTCGCTTGGGTTTTCCTATTATAGTAATTAAAAAGTGGCTTTCTCTAATCCAATACACTCAATTCTTGATTCCAATTTAGACTTATGTTGGAAATAAGGTTAATATCTGCTAAGTTTATGTTAAAAATCCCTGTTTTCTAGGTTTATACATTAATAAGCTATATTATTCCCGATTAATGTGTTAAGTTTTCATATGTTTATACGACTAAGGAAATTTAGTACACTTTGAATTAATAGTTGAACAGTAAAAACTAGTTATTAAATATGGGAAGGCCGGCGACAAAACCAACGGAACTTAAGGACGGATATTATATTGAAGTTCGAAATAGAAACCAGAAAACTGGAGGTATAAAAATTAGAAGGGATACGGAGGAGCAAATGCTTCTTGCCCTTGAAGAATATAAGAAAAGCAAGGATGTAACCGTCCTTGGTGAATTAAAAAACGGTAAAATGCTGGATTTGGCTAGGTAGTCTACCAGAAGTTCAGTTTGGTAATAAAAACCCTGCTTTCTTTTGGGCAGGGTTAATTTTTTGTCAAAGGCATCTCTATGTTTTTGCATCTGTAATAATGCGGTTATCGGGAATATCCCGGAGTAGGAATATCTCTTTGATGACTAAATTTGTTACTCCTATATCAGATAGGGTATCATTAAACTTTACACTCTATTTTTTTTCTATTTTAATTGGGTTTAAACCTAAATTATTAATTAATTAAAATAAAGACCAGGATACCTGAAAAGTAACCGATTAGGGCTAGCCAGGCTATACGGCGCAAGTACCATAAAAAATCAATTTTCAAAATTCCCATGGCAGCCACTCCGGCAGCAGATCCTATAATAAGTACACTACCTCCCGTACCCGCACAATAGGCTAAAAATGTCCAGAATTCATGATCTTGTGGGAAGGTATCCATGGTGTACATTCCCATGGCACCTGCTACTAATGGCACGTTGTCTATTAAAGAGGATAAAAGCCCCAATAAGGTATTGGTAATATGAAAATCATTGAAAGTGGTTTCGAGTGCACTCCCCATAAATTCTAGGGAGCCATTGGTTTCTATAGCGGCGACCGCCAAAAGGATTCCCAAAAAGAACAGAATACTTGGGGTGTCAATTCTTTGAACAGTAGCTGCAACGGATAAATGGTGTTTAAGTTCAATAGGCTTATTTTTATGCAGTATTTCAGTGATCAACCAGAAAAGACATAGGCTAAATAGCATACCCAGAAAGGGAGGTAAATGGGTAATAGCTTTAAATACTGGCACCATTAAAAGTAGACCTACCCCCAGAAGTAGAATTAAATTGCTTTCCTTGGAACTTATTTGTTGAATCTTAGGGGCAGTGGGCACCCCTGCTTCAATAATTTTGCCCTTAAAACTATAGGAGGCTATTAGTAAAGGAACCAATAAACAGGCCAAACTGGGTAAAAATACCTCGGTAATTATGGTGTTTGTGGATACTTGGCCACCATTCCAAAGCATAATTGTGGTGACATCGCCTATGGGTGACCAGGCTCCACCTGCATTGGCAGCAATGATGATAAATCCTGCAAAATACCAGAGGTCCGACTTGCTGGTCAAAAATTTCCTTAATATGGCCATCATTACAATTGTAGTGGTGAGGTTGTCCAGTACAGCTGATAAGAAAAAGGTGAGTAAACATAGTACCCAAAGCAGCACTAGCATGCTTCGGGTCTTTATTACCCTTAGGATAATTTCAAAACCATTGTGAATGTCTATTAATTCAACAATGGTCATTGCTCCAAGTAGAAAGAAGAGAATTTCAGCAATTTCCTCAAAATGTTCCTTGAGCTTTATTAGGGTTTCTGAAAAATCAACTCCGGTATGGGCAACAATGACCCATAATACTACCCCTATAAACAGGGCAGTCGCCGCCTTATCAATTTTAACAACATGCTCCAACGCAATAACCATGTAGCCGGCAATAAAGAAAAGGGTTGTAATTAGCATGATAGTTTTTTTGGAAATCTATGGTTCGTTCTCATAACATTTTCAGTTTGGCCTGAGTGAGATCAGGGAATTAATTATTGTAAATTATTCTTATGTATTTAGGATTTTATTTCCTCCTTCAATCGACTAATGGAGGAATTATGACTTTGGAATGGTGCAGTTGCCCATTCTTTTTTCTATAAGGCCAGAGGGCACTTACTAAATGAAATACTATGTAGATGCTATGTGCATAGGAAAAAACAGAATTATATCGAGGCATGATAATAAAAAAGAAAAGGCGTTGGCCAAAACCTTATTTTATCTGTTTGCCAATTCTAAGGTATAAATAATAATCGTTAATAGATTGTTAAAAATATATCTCGTTGAATACTTAAAGTGGAGGTCGATATATATTGGTTTCTTTTGTTTTTTGGAAGATTCTAGTTCTAAAATATTGGTTTTTCGAATGGTCAAAACGAAATTCCCTTTCTTTTTTGATTGGGATATTTTAGAAATAAGAAGGAGGCAATACTATTTTCTCAAAGACAAAATTGAGAACCGAAGAGCCTCAAATATGTAAAGGAACGGCACGGTTTTGTCGCCATTGATCGGCAATAGAGGTGATCGGATCGATGGCCACCTTGATAAATCCTTAAAACAGATGCTTTATTTTCTTTACTATCTGCAAGGGAAGGTTATACGGTGGATATCGAAGTGGTGCATCCAACCAATTCGCTTTTTTAACTATTGCTTTTTGATGTGAAAAAAGGTCAAACGATCGTTTGCCATGATAGGCTCCTATACCACTTGCGCCAACACCTCCAAAAGGGAGATTTTTATTGGTAATTTGAATTACAGTGTCGTTGATAGCTCCCCCTCCAAAACTATACCTATTGATTATTTTTTTCTGGAAGGATTTTCGGTTGGAGAATATATAGGTAGCCAAAGGTTTTCCATAATTGGTTAAATGCTTCTCGATATCATCTTCATTTTCGTAGGCAATAATTGGTAGAATGGGCCCAAAAATTTCGCCATGCATCAATTTACAGTCCAAGTTGGGCTCATTGACCAGGGTAGGGGCCAGATAATTATCTTCATCATTGCTATTGCCCCCAAAAAGTATTTCTTCGCCCACAAGCATTTCTTTTAAACCATCATAATGGCTTTTGCTTACCGTTCTCGAAAAATCCGGAGACTGTTCAATATTTTCTCCGTAGCACTTGGTAATATTTTGTTTAAGTGCCGCCACAAGTTTGTCCTTCACTTCTCTATGGACAAGTATATAATCGGTAGCAATGCATGTTTGACCAGCATTTAAAAATTTGCCCCAAACAATCCGTTTAGCGGCCAGGTTGATAGAGGCTGTTTCATCCACTATGGTGGGATTTTTCCCTCCTAGTTCGAGAGTTACGGGTGTTATGTGTTTTGCGGCTGATTCATACACTATTTGCCCAACGCGGGTACTTCCTGTAAAAAAAATGTAGTCCCATTTTTCGGCCAAAAGTTCTTGGGATACTTCCACACCGCCTTCCACAACGGTAACATGTTCCGGTACAAAAACTGCACTGATAATTTCGGAGATGATCGATGCCGTATGCGGTGTTACTTCGGAGGGTTTTACAACAACTGTATTTCCTGCCGCCACAGCTGCGATCATAGGAGCAAATGCCAATTGAAAGGGATAGTTCCATGGAGCAATAATCAATACTGCACCATAGGGCTCCCTATATATCCAATCCGAAGAGGGCCAATTCATTAATGAGGCAGATTTTCTCTCAGGGCTGGCCCAATTGTCAATATTTTTTAAGGTCAATTTTAATTCCGCCAAAACAAATTGCGTTTCCGCTGCCAAGGTCTCAAACTTAGGTTTTTTAAAATCTTTGTAAATGGCCTCTGCAATATCATCTTCACGCGCAATTATTTCTTTTTGTAATCGCTTTAAGGCCTCTTTTCGGAAAGAAACATCCTTGGTCTTTTGCCTTGTAAAAAAATCGCGCTGTTTTCCTAATACGTTCATGGCATTAAATTAATATAAAAAACATCCCCAAGCTTATTCATTTGGGGATATTATAAAAATTATATTTCAAATCACTTCATAATGAAAATGAATATTTGAACCAAGGCAATTGCATTACCTTGCATTGACTTTAAATTTTAAGGTAAGAACAATACAGGGTTAGTATAATAACCTTTCATTTTCTTTGTAGGTGTCTTTGGTTCAATGCTTCAAGGCCAGAATATATTCCGCTACGGCCATTTTGGCTTCTTCCGATAAATAATTTTGGGGCGGCATTTCAGGATAGTCTTCCCTAAGGTTTTTTGGAGCTGTGATATAATCTACTATACCTTGGGGATTATTCTGGTGAATTGCCTGAAGGATTTCTGTTGGTGGACCTATCAATCTAGTGCCAAAGGCATGGCACCCGGCGCAGACCCCATAATACGTAAGCTCGCCCAATTCTTCAAAGGAAACCGATCTTGGTGGCACTGGAGATGGGGTCATCATGGTTGGTATATCTTTGGTATCGGTTATTTGTGCCATACCGTAATTTTCCAAACCAAAGGTCCTATACCTGTTCTTGTCCCTAATACTACTTCCCGTGCCTCCTCCATAGGCGAAAATATCCGGACCCTTAGTATCCATTTGGGTAAGCATAATTGCCTTTATTTCACCCGTTGGGTTATTGCCGTTGTCGAACATGATATTATCTAGAATAACGACCCTGTCCGGATTTCCTTCCGAATTGGGATCATTTGCCTTGGGAGCACCTGTTGCAAGATCCACGATGGTAATCCCAGTGTTATTATTTCCCGTAATAATATTGTTCTCGACAATCACGTCATCGGCGGCCATTATTAAAATACCCGTGCCCGATGGAATTCCGGAAACCGTAGATCCGGGGGCACCAAAATTTTCATGGTTGTTGTTTACCACAAAATTGTTTCGCAAGATTACATCAAAGGTTGTTTTTATAGGCAATCCCGGGGTTACAAAAGCCAATAATCCGCCCGTATTGTTATGCGCATAATTGTTTTCTACCAAACAGTGCCTAGAATTCTCAATCTCAATGCCCGCAACGTTGTCGAATACTTCGTTATGTAATACGTCTACATTATCGCACATTCCGATATATATGGCGGCATCCGCGATTTTACTTAGTACATTATGCTCCACCAATCCGTTTTTGCCATACTGTGGAAAAATGCCATATACACCGGTATCGATAATCCAGTTGTTGCGTATTATAAAATTGTTACCAGCTTGGCCCATTATGCCATTGCCTTTGTAGTTGATTATTTTAAAATTCTCAATAAGAATTCCATTGCCAGAATATAGGAAAGCATCGTTAATTTCCTTTTTGCCGTCCAAGGTTGGCCAATCTCCATTGATTATGACTCCTTGAAGGCTAATATTATCCTTATCAATGTATACGTTCTCCGAATACGTTCCAGGATATACACGAATTAGATCGCCCGGGCTAGCCTCTTTTACTGCATTTTGGATGGATGAGCCTTTTTTGACTTCTATGATTTTTCCTGTAAATTCTTCAGCGGAGGCTACTTGTGTAGTGTCGTTCGTAAGCCCTATATTTCTATATTTTATGGTGGAAGGAATGGGTACGGTCTCCACATTTTTTTGTCCGAAGAACGATTTTCCTATGAATACACCTATTCCAATGAGTAAAATAGAGCTAATGATTTTAATAAAAGGCGACTTTTTCTTCATTTCTTAACTGGTATTATTTAGGTTGATATTTTAAGTCCCGAAGGCAGGACTTCCGGTATTTTAGGTTTAAAGGATTCATCGGTCAAGGTTTTAAGAAAATCCACCAAGCGGTCCAATTCGTAATCGGTTAAATTGGGTTCCCATATATGCCAATGAATCAATAGGTTTTCGCCCTCTGGCACTGCATGTCCGCGACCGTCCGTATAAAATTGAACGGTTTCCCTAAGAGTTTTGAATCTTCCTGAGTGCATGTAGGGGGCGGTTAGGGCTATATTCCGAAGACTAGGGACCTTAAATGCCCCTCTAAGGCTTTCGTCGCTAAAGGGAATTTCGGCCCCTGGATCCAATGGTAATCCGTCTGGTTCAGGGGTTCCAATAACGGCAAATTGTTGATTTGTAAATAGGGGAGGGGTATGGCATTCTGCACAACGCGCCACGAAAGACCTAAATATATTGAGTCCTTCAATTTCGTTTTTATTCAACGCTTCATCATAACCATGTGCATATTGGTCATATTTACTATTTATAGAAACCAAGGAAGATTGGAAGGCCGCAATGGCCTTTGTAATTTCATGGAGAGCAATAGGTTGGTCCCTATCCCTTTTGGGATATGCTTCCGCAAATAATTTTCTATAATTTTCAAATTCATTTATGGTACCGATCAAATTTTCGGGCGTATTGCCCATTTCATCCTTGGAGAACAACGGTTCCAACATTTGTTCCTCCAAAGTTGAGGCACGACCGTCCCAAAAGAGTTTTTTTAAATAGCCTACGTTATATAGGGAAGGTGCCGCTCTTTTTAATTGTTGTCCATCCTTTCCCTGGCTAGTTGCTAATCCATCGCCTAATCCTTTATCGGGATCATGGCACGTTGCACAGGAAACGGTTTGGTCGACAGAGAGAGCGGGATCAAAAAATAAGTACCTTCCCAAATCAATTTCTTGCGGAGAAAAACCATCCCTAATTTCTGGTAAGGCCGATTTTAAACCTCCTACACCGGCCTTGTTGGTTGTGGCATATTGACTATAGAGATTCTTGGCAATACACTCATTATTCTCGTTCAGCTTAAATCCGGGAGGGCAGCTGCTATTTAAAAGAGGAACCGGATAGTAGGCCGTAGGTCTTTGGCCGGCAAAAAAAATGACTGCCATGATTCCTAGAACTGCTACTGATATAATTACTTTTAATATGACCCTACCTTTTTCCACCAGATCTTGAATTACCCTTTGGTTATTCTTTAACATTTTGAATCGAAAGTGCTAAGCTGTATTTCAGCGAATTCACGATTACATTTATTATCGTGCATGAACTAAAAAGCCTAGCACTTATATAAAGTAGTTGTGTACAATCCTGCACATCAGCCTGGACTAATACTCTATATTTACACAAATTAACAATGGTGTTTCAACAACCCAATATGTCTTTGGTACTTTGTGATGAAATATCCCTATTTGGGATTAATGGGACATTTTTTTTGTTGGAGGGCTTTTTCGAAATCGGTTTTATAACCGTACGAAACGGGAATTTTTTCCTCTGGGATATATTGGATACTAAGGTTATATCCCTTTTTAGTTTTCTTAGCAGTGCTGATGTGTATAGTATTGACCATATAGGATCTATGGATGCGTATTACCTTGGTGTCATTGATGATGTCCTCCAATTCCTTGAAACTCATTCTAATGAGTTCTTTGCTGATTTTTTCTCCGGTGAAATAAAAAAGTTCCAAATAATTTCCCGCAGATTTGATATATAACAACTGCTTATATTTAATGGCCAATACTACCATATTGTTTTCTCCGTTAAAAATCAACAATTCACCGTTGCCCTCATCATTTGTACCTTTTGTATTGAATTGAATTTCTTCTTTAAACGAGGATAATTTTTGTTGGATCTGGGCATACCATAAAAATAGTGTATAGGGTACAACCACTACAAGACCTATTTGCCAAAAGGTTAGTAGGAATTCCGAAATTTGTTCTTGAAGCGTTCGCATTGGTGGACTATAGGCAAGCTCAAATATAACGGCCATTAATGCCATCTCCATTAGGCCCCAAGGGAGTAAACTATAGATTTTAAATCTTTTGGGTCCAAATAGGGCACGCAGTATAAACTGGGTAAAAATAAGAACACTAAGACCTATTAATATAAACTCCCAATAGTAATTTTCGCCCCATTTATTGATGTTGTAAGGGGCATATATATTTATGAAAATGAAAGAATACAGGCCTATAAAGCCGATCAATAGAAGTTTACTTCTAGAGGAATCCATATAAGGGATATCCTGATTTAATATTGCTTCTATACGCTTCCTCATAGGCCGGACGGGTTACAAAAACAAGACATGGTTATTTCTTTTGGTTTTACTGGTTGGGTTAGATAGTTACATCGAATCTAGTGAAAATACTTTTTATAGGAATGCCCTCACGAAATTATCTTATTAAAACTTGGTGTTGGATTTGTTTTTTTAAAATCTAAAATTTCATTTAAGAATCGTCCAGGCATACTTAAACCCTTTTGCCAATTAAGACATATGGGAAGAAATAGATCCATTGCCGGCGATATATTAGACTATTCCGGGCAGCCAAATTGGCCTGGTTTTATTTGTTGTCAGAATTCTGTCTTAATACACTAGTTTTCATGTCCGCATATCTTGGATCTGGGATATAATCCTGTTTTTGCATTTTTATGACCTCTATACTTAAGAAGCCAAATTCGTTCACCACTTTTCCATAAAAGCGATAGATACCTCTTCCCCTGAAAAAATATTTTGCAGCTACTGGTGGAAAAAGTACGGTGTCAAAGACTTCCCCGTGTTGATCTACCAAGGTGGCGAAATTCATTCTGGTTCCCTGATGGGTCCTTGTATTTTTTACGGTCACCAGATATCCGTAAATATCAATATTCTTGCTAAGATAAGTTTCCAAGTCTTTTTTGCCATGTGTGTTGCTCGGAGGTTCCGCCAAAATATCGAACGGACTACAAAGTGTAAATCCCATAAGTTCCAATTGGGTAAAGGCTAATTCCAGATCTGTGGAGTATAATTTGGGGATTTCAAAGTTTTGATGAGTGGCATTAAACAATTTAGGGTGGTCCAATTTGGTATTTTTGGATAGGGATAAATGAGCTTGCCATAAGAGTTCGTGCTTATTTATCCCTGTAAATGCAAAGGCATCGATACGGATAAGGATACTCAATTGTTCTATGGATATAAAGACCCTATCCAGAAAATTGGTCAATGATAAAAATGGCCCATTGGTAGTTCTTTCATTTATAACGTGATCTACCACCTTGCCTTCCAAGTCCCTGAGGTACATATATCCGAGGTACATTTCTTTCCCATAAATACAATTCCTCATAAAGCTTTTGTTTATACAGGGAGAATGAATTTTGGCTCCTAGCATGCGTGCTTCGTGGATATAGAATTCGGCACTATAGAAGCCACCGCCATTGTTCAACACGGCCACCATATATTCCAAAGGGTAGTAAGCTTTTAGGAATAGGGTCTGATAGCTTTCAACGGCATAAGAGGCGGAATGGCCCTTGGCGAAGGCGTAACCGGCGAAACTCGCCACCTGGTCCCATATTTCGAAAATAAGCTTATCTTCATAATCCTTTTTTCTACAATTGTCAACAAATTTATCCTTTACTTTTTGGAACTCTTCCCTAGAGCGAAACTTGCCGCTCATACCTCGTCTAAGAACATCGGCCTCGCCAAGAGTAAGATCGGCAAAATAGTGGGCAACCTTAATTACATCCTCCTGATATACCATTACGCCGTAGGTTTCTGGCATAATGGATAGCATAATGGGATGTGCCCTTTCCTTGGCGCGTTGTGGGTCTCGATGGCGTAATATGTATTCCCGCATCATACCACTTTTGGCCACTCCGGGGCGTATAATGGAACTGGCAGCGACCAATCCCAAATAAGTATCGACCTCCAATTTCTTGAGTAACATCCGCATGGCTGGCGATTCAACATAAAAGCAACCCATACACTGGGCGCTCTTTACCAAGTTATTGATGATGGGGTCATTTTTAAATTGGGCAACATCATGGATATCTATGCCGCTTATTTCCGCTGGTTGATTATAGCTTATGATTTCCAAGGTCTCTTCAATTTTCGCCAGACCCCGTTGAGATAGGATATCAAACTTAAAGAGACCAACATCTTCCGCTATTACCATGTCGAACTGTGTGGTAGGATAACCCTTGGGCGGCAGGTGGGTGGCAGAAAAGTAATGAATGGGTTTTTCAGTTATAAGGATGCCCCCGGCATGGATACTTAAATAATTGGGCATTCCTTTAAGTAATTGTCCGTACTTAAGGACCAATAAAGCTACCTTGTCCAATTCCGAAACATTATATTTTTTGTCGCATAGCACATCTATTTCCTCTTTGGGGAGTCCAAAGACCTTGCCGAGTTCACGCACAACCCCTTTTTCCTGGAAGGTAACATAGGTGCCCAAGAGTGAAACGTTGGGGAAACTTTCAAAAATATATTGGGTCATGGCCTCACGGTCTTTCCATGAAAAGTCTATGTCAAAATCGGGAGGGTTTACCCGGTACAGGTTGATAAAACGCTCAAAATACAGGTCCAATTCAATGGGGTCTACATCGGTAATGCGGAGCAAATAAGCTACAATACTGTTAGCTCCGCTTCCCCGGCCCACATAAAAGAAGCCCTGTTTTCTGGCGTGGGATACAATATCCCAATTAATGAGAAAGTAGGATACAAATCCCATTTTCTTTATCAAGTCCAATTCCTTTTGGAGACGCTCAAGAATTACCCTGTCAATTTTGGTGTGTTTGTACCTTTCAGGTAGGCCCTTATGGCATAATTCCTCCAAAAGGACCTCGTCCTTTTTGGTATTACCTAGATAGGATTTAAGGTTTTGAGGCTTCCTGTTTTCTGAAAAATCAAAATAAATATCGCAGGACTGCATTAATCGCTCGGTATTTTCCAAAATAAATTGATATTCGGAAAAAGCGGATAATAAATCATCCATAGAAACCATTTTCTCTTCGGGATCGGCTTCCTCACTTTGGGACAATTTACTTAGGAGGATGTTGTTGTCAATGGCCCGAAGTAGACGGTGAGCGTTAAAATCGCGTTTATTCCGGAAAGTAACAGCTTGTTGTAACACTAATTTGTCCTTATACTCAATTATTTTGGTAAAGGGTAACCTTCTAAGATCTCTAATGGATATGCCAATAAATTCATGCTCCAAAAAAGTATCCTGTTTATTCAGTAATACTTTTTCGAACGGATATATTACGAAAGAGTGTTTAAAAATAGGAGCTCGGGAATTAAATTTCTTATTATGGTGCAGGTGTTCGGACAAGAAATTGTTCAACTCATGGTAGCCATAGTTATTTTTGGCCAAACCAATAAAACACTGATCTACCCCGTTTCTGAAGTCGATTCCCAGTATAGGTTTAATGCCTTTTTCCTGCGCTTTTCGTACAAAGTTTAATCCTGCCGAAGTGTTGTTGATGTCGGTTAGCGCCAAATGATCTATATGGTTCTTTTTGGCCAATTCCAAGAGTTCCACCTCGGATATGGTTCCAAAACGAAGGCTGTAATATGTGTGGCAGTTTAAGTACATTTCTTGGCTTTGGAATAAAGGGGCACAGTACTGGCCAATTGTACAAAGGCTTAATTAGGGAATCTATAGAAATGCCCTACTGCACACCTGTTAAAATGTTTAGTCGCCATGCCTTGCTGATTAAATGGCATTGGGGCATTGTCAATAAATTTGAGTTTATGAAACCCTTTAATTCCTATTGTTAAAGATAAGATTAATTAACCCATCTGACTGTCTGCTAAGTGATTTTTAACTGCCCTTACGGCTTGAACAAATAGATATAATAAAGTTGAAGAATATAGGAGAAATATTTTGGGGCATTAATGGTCAAATGATAGGGCAAGTTCCGATACCTGGATTTTACGCTAATTCCGTTTGCTCCGGTTTTCCCACTTAAGGTCTTGTAATATGGAGCTCTTTATTCCTATAAAGAAATACCAGCGTTTGTAGGTGCCAAAGGGTGTCCAGTTAAAGTTCATCCTAAAACTTTTAAGGTCCCTCTCAAACCGAAGTTGGGTTAGCGTAAATCCTTTGTTTTTGAAATCGTAACCGGAAGAACCTCCAATTTTCCATCTTGGGGAAAGTTGAATGTTTCCTGAGAACATTAAGGAGTGGCTGCCAATGGTGTTTTGTCTATTGGAGTTGCTATAATTTACGGCATATGCCAATCTAAGGTCCCAGGGCAATTTTGTGCCATAAACGGGGTTTTCCACGTCTTCGGAATCCTTGTCCCTTTCGTCTTCCGGCCTATTTTCGTTAAAGTCGTTGGCCCTTCCAAAAAGGTCGTCATCCCTACCACCACTTGCTGCTACATAGTCATATTCATCCTTCTTATCCTCTTTCTTCTCGTCTTTCTTCTTTCCAAAGGTTTCACTGCTCAGGGAGTAGCTAAGGTTGGCTCTTGCTGTTGTAAGCCTAAATAGGCTACCTCCGTTGTCCACATTGAAGGTGTTTATACGGGTTCCATTATTATCAATGGCATAGGGGTCAAAACTGGCACCAAAGTTAATGGCCATTTTATTGTTTAGAATGTTGGTTCCACCACTAAGGTTCAAAGGACTTAGCTTTAAGGAATCTGCTTCAAAATTATATCCGGTGGAGAGATTGAGATTGCTTAAAATGGATATTTTTTTCGGTTTAATGGCCGTGGAATCTTTGTCGCGCACCTTTGCCTCAAATTGGTTGCCCAGGGAAAAACTCATTGAACTGGACTTGTTTAGGCCCGGAGCACCGTTCAAAGTACCTTCGAACCTGCTATATAATTCCAATTCATCATCGGCACCGATATAACTGTCATAATATTGATCGAATGATGGGGTATAGCCATAGCTCACAGACGGTCTCATAACGTGCCTGATGGCCTGAATTTTTTTATCCTCCCCAAAGTTTACCAGACCGTACAAGGTGGTCCCTATACTGGCACTAAAATTATATGTACCAAAGCGGTCAAATCCATTAATGGTATCCGTAACCACTTCCCTTTTGGTATCCGGGTCATAGCCTCTCTCATAAGTTTCAATGGCCCAAACGTCCTCATAGGAGCCTCCTACACTTACACTAAAATGTTTGGCTACTTTGAAATTGGTACTGAGGGGAATGGAGTTTCTAGCACCAAAACGTGAATTTTCGAACATTCTACTCGTTAAGAAATCATCTTCCGTAGTGGAAATACTATTTCTTGCGTTTAGGTTATATTGAAAGTTTACATTTTGAATGATTCCTTTTTTTATGCCTTCGCGTGGTGCGAAAGGAAATATACGTTCCATACTGGCTTGCAAGGTGGGCAAGGTTACATCCACTACCCCGGTATTGGTATTTTGGTTATGCGTGGCCGTTAAACTTAGGTTTACGGACGGATATTCCGGGAAGGTCTTGGAGTAGGATATGGAGGATGATAAATTGTTTACCTGGGTATTTGGCAGGTTCTGTTGCAACAGGGAATTCCTATAATAGGAACTACTCCCAAGGTTTACCGAGGCTTGAAACCTTGAATTAGGATTGCTTTTGGCATCCTGGGCATGCGAAACTTGGATATTGTATATGGTAGATCTACTGTAGTCACTAAATCCTTTTTGACTGGTAACCAGGTTTTCATATCTAAAATTTACATTCCCTCTATACTTATATCTTTTACTGTATACGGATTGGGTTCTAAATCCATAACTGCCATTGGTATATAGATCGCCTGTAAGGGTAAGATCTACATAATCGTTTATGGGAACATAGTATCCTCCGTTCTGTAAAAAATATCCTCTTGTAGGGTCGCTTCCAAAAGTAGGCATCATTACTCCCGCAGTTCTACCAACAGTCAAAGGAAAATAAGCAAATGGAAGTGCCACGGGGGTAGGCACGTCGGCTATATATAGGTTACTGAATCCCGCAATTACCTTCTTTTGGGGTACGAATTTGGCTTTTTTTACGCGGATGTAGTAATCAGGATTTACGGTGTCCTTGGATGTTGTTAACTTGCCCTCACTAAGGAAATAAACGGAATCGTTTTCTTTTTTGGTAATCTGGGCATAGACCTTCATAGCATCACTGCCCAATTGACCCAAGCCTGCCTGCTGTTCCGTTCTGGAATTCCATATAATGGCCTTTTGGGTGTCAAAATTAAACCGTATGGAGTCTGGAATCACTTCATTTGTACCCTGTTTGAAAAAAGGTAATTGTGTATAATTCCCTAGAGAATCCTTTATACGCCCTGCATAGACTTCATTTTTCACGTAGTCCATTATAATGATTCCAGCCTTTAATTCGGTGTCCTGGTAATAGAGTTCGGCTTCGTTATAAAGATATATTTTTTGATCTTTTTGACTCATCTTCACATAATCCTTGGCCTTGTATTTTATTTTGTCCAGGAGAAGCGGTTTTTTACCGTTTAAAGAGTCTACTTTTGTAGTATCCGTTATAAGGGTATCCCGCAATTTGGGATCGGGCAAAAGAGGGGCTTTTATAGTATCTCTAAAAGCAACTATGGGCAGGGGCTTAATTTGATCTTCTTGGGCAGATGCAGTAAATGCACCAAATAATAGGAGCAATAGGAAAAGTACATGATGTTTATTTGATTGCAAAGCTATATATCCTATTTTTGTAACGGTTTAGCTACATTTTGGGTTCAAACTTACATATATTTTTTGTTCCGCTTGTAGGGTATTGCGATAAATTTAACCTAATTAAAAGATCAAATTATCTCTAGTTATATGAATATGAAACGGTTTTATATTATTCCATTTATAATTTTAACATATTTCCTGACTTCTTTCAGCAAAGATATGGAGACCGATGACAATGACGGAAAACTTGTCGTTGTTTTGGATGCGGGGCATGGAGGGCATGATCCTGGCAATTTGGGGAACGGATATTTGGAAAAAAATATAGCCTTAAAGATAGTTCTGAAAGTAGGGGAAATTTTGGAAAGGAATCCCAATATCAAGGTCATTTATACGCGTAAGGACGATACCTTTGTGGATTTGTACCGTAGGGGTGAAATTGCCAACAAGGCCAATGCGGATTTATTTGTTTCTGTCCATTGTGATTCGCATAGTTCCGATGCCCACGGGGCGGGCACCTTTGTATTGGGATTACACGCCAATAAGCAAAATTTTGAAATAGCAAAGAAGGAAAACTCGGTAATATATCTGGAGGATAATTATGAAAGTAGATATGCTGCCTACGATATTAATTCCCCGGAATCCATTATTGGTCTGACCATTATGCAGGAGGAATTTCTGGATCAAAGCATCAATCTTGCAAAATTGATGCAGGATAATTTTTCAAACAAGTTGAAAAGAACCGATAGAAAAGTGAAGCAAGCTGGTTTTATTGTGCTTCACCAGACCTTTATGCCTAGCGTTTTGGTAGAAACCGGTTTTTTGACGAATAGGGATGAAGGCGCCTATTTGAATTCTGCAAAGGGTCATAATGAAATGGGCAAGGCCATTGCCGATGCCATTTTAACCTATAAGGGTGAGATGATATCGGGTACAGATCAGATTGCTATGAACGAGACCCCTGTTGTCCCTGTACCAAAGCAGGAGGAGGTTAAGAAAGTGGCCGAAAAATCAGTGGCCAATACGGGAGAAAAGAAATCTGAACAACTCGTACTAGAGCAAAAACCGGTCAAGAATATACCCAAAACAGTACTAGTGGTAAAGAATGAAACGGATAATACTACCAAGGAAATAGCAAAAGAACCTATTAAGAAAGAAGAGCCGAAGGTAGTTGAAAAGGAGGTCAAGGCAGTTGAAAAGCAGGCTAAGAAATCTGAAAACATTATTTTTAAGGTGCAAATTTTTGCCAGCTCAAAAAATATTCCATTGAACTCCGAGAACTTTAAGGGTTTAAATACCTTGTCCAAAGAACCTTACAATAATTTGTACCGCTATATGTACGGCAATACTGATTCCCATTTCCAAGCCACACTTTTAAAAAGCAACGCGGATGCCAAAGGATATAATACATCCTATATAGTAGCCTATAAGGATGGGGTGCGTATTTCGGAAACGGAAGCGCTTAAATACGTTTCGGAATAATAGTCACTCTTCTAAAAATTATTTCTAATTTTGTTAGGAACTGAAAATAAAAGCTTTTGAAAATATCTAGGGAAATAAAAACGGGTATTATAGTCTTGGGGGGTATCCTTTTGTTCATACTTGGTTTTAGTTATTTAAAATCTACACCTCTTTTCGATAATAGCAAAACCTTCTATGCGGTATATCATCATGTTGGGGGATTACAATCCGGGACGCAGGTTACTATCAATGGTTTCACCGTAGGGAAGGTAAATGATATTAAATTCAATGATGCTTCTGGGAATCTATTGGTAACCTTTACGGTAGACAACGGTTTCACTTTTTCCAAAAATAGTAATGCGGAATTATATGATACTGGAATTATAGGCGGAAAGGGAATACAGATAAAGCCGGTTTTTGATGATGCGGCCATGGCAAAATCAGGAGACACCTTACCTTCCAGTACTAGACCGGGGCTTACCGAATTGGTACAGCAACGCTTGACCCCCTTACAAATGAAAGTGGAAGGCGCGGTAACCAATGCCGATTCCCTCCTGATGAATGTTAATGATATTTTGGATGTAAAAACAAAAAAGGACTTAAGGGAAAGTATTGCCGGTTTGAACGTATTGGTTAAAAGTTTTCAGGGTAGCGCTAATTCCCTAAACCAAATTCTAACGGATAACAAAGATGATTTGGAGAAATCCATTAGTAATTTAGGTGTCATAACCGATAATTTCAACAAGCTTTCGGATACACTGGCCAATGCCGGTTTGGGTGAGACTATAAAAAAATTACAGTACACTATGGGCAACATTAACGATATGATGGCCAAAATAGAAGGAGGTGAAGGGTCTTTGGGAAAATTGGTTAACGACAAAGCGCTTTATAACAATCTGGCGGACGCCTCAAGGGAACTGGATTTACTATTGCAGGATTTTCGCTTAAATCCAAAGAGGTATGTAAATGTTTCTGTTTTTGGTAAAAAGCAAATAGATTACGCCATTCCTGAAGAAGATCCGGCCGAAAAATAGAGAATCACAATATGGATTATATTCCTAATATTATTTTTGCAATTATACTTTTTGCGGGAATTGGTTTTTTTGCAAAAAATATTAAAAAGCTCTCCCGAAATATAAAATTGGGCAAAGCGGTAGACACCAGTGATAATAAATCCCAACGGTGGAACAATATGTTCAGGATTGCACTAGGGCAGACCAAAATGGTGGTACGTCCTATTCCAGGGATTCTTCATATCATAGTTTATCTAGGTTTTATCATTATTAACTTGGAGGTGCTAGAGATTATTATAGATGGTCTTTTTGGTACCCATAGGATATTTGCCTTTTTGGGTGGATTTTACAGTTTTCTCATAGGATCGTTCGAGATACTGGCCTTGTTGGTCATTATTGCGGTGGTTGTTTTTTGGATCCGTAGAAATCTAATTAAGTTGAAGAGATTCCTGAATCCGGAGATGAGCGGGTGGCCAAAAAAAGATGGAAATTTAATTCTTTATATAGAATTGGTCCTTATGGTACTTTTTCTGACCATGAATGCTTCTGATTATCAATTGCAGCAAATGAACGTGGCCCATTATACCAAGGCAGGGGCTTTTCCTGTAAGCCAGTTTATTGCCCCATTATTTCAAGAAATGTCTGTATCCTCCATCATTTTGATAGAAAGATCGGCATGGTGGTTACATATTGTGGGTATTCTAATGTTCTTGAATTATTTATATTATTCCAAGCACTTGCATATTCTGTTAGCATTTCCAAACACCTATTTTGGAAGGCTTAGGCCTAAGGGACAGTTCGATAATTTAGAGGCGGTAACCAAGGAAGTAAAGCTAATGATGGATCCAAGTGCAGATCCCTTTGCTGCTCCCGATGAGAATGCTCCCATACCTGAAAAATTTGGCGCTTCGGATGTCATGGACCTTAAATGGGTACAATTGCTGAATGCCTATACCTGTACGGAATGTGGACGATGTACCAGTGAATGCCCGGCCAACCAAACGGGTAAGAAATTATCCCCTCGCAAGATTATGATGGACACCAGGGATAGGTTGGAAGAAGTTGGCAAGAATATTGATACCAATAAGGGAGAATTCGTGGCAGATGGTAAACAATTGTTGGGAGACTATATAACCCATGAGGAACTTTGGGCATGTACCTCCTGTAATGCTTGTGTGGAGGCCTGCCCCGTGAGTATTGATCCTTTGTCCATTATAATGGATATGCGCCAATATTTGGTTATGGAGCAATCTGCCGCACCATCGGACTTAAATAATATGATGGGAAATATTGAAAATAATGGGGCACCTTGGCCGTTCAACCAAATGGATAGGCTTAACTGGTCCAAGGAATCATAAAGAAATAACCCTTATCATGGAAAATGAATTGAAAGTACCCACAATGGCAGAACTTTTTGCAGCAGGACAACAACCTGAGGTATTATTTTGGGTAGGCTGCGCTGGAAGTTTTGATGATCGGGCAAAAAAAATAACTAAGGCCTTTGTCAAGATTTTGAACAAGGCAAATGTTAGCTTTGCCGTTTTGGGTACTGAAGAGAGCTGTACGGGAGATCCGGCAAAAAGGGCTGGTAATGAATTTTTGTTTCAAATGCAGGCAGTGACCAATATTGAGGTTTTAAACGCCTATGAGGTTAAGAAAGTGGTAACGGCTTGTCCTCATTGTTTTAATACCCTCAAAAATGAATATCCTGGACTTGGCGGTACTTATGAGGTAGTACATCATACCCAATTTCTAAAACAGTTGTTGGATGAAGGCCGCATTAGTATGGAAGGTGGTCAGTTCAAAGGCAAAAGAATTACTTTTCACGACCCATGTTATTTGGGAAGGGCCAATAATGTGTATGAGGCTCCACGCGATTTAATACGCAAGTTGGATGCGGAACTGGTGGAAATGAAGAATTGTAAAAAACGTGGACTTTGTTGTGGTGCGGGAGGGGCTCAAATGTTCAAAGAGCCGGAAAAAGGGAGTAAGGATATCAATATAGAACGCACGGAACAAGCCTTGGACATTAAACCGGAAATAATAGCTGCCGGTTGTCCTTTTTGCAATACTATGTTGACCGATGGAGTGAAAAATAAGGAAAAAGAGTCCTCCGTGGCGGTGATGGATATTGCCGAGTTGATCGCCAGTGCAGAGGATTTGTAATTTTATCATAACAATAACCATGATCTCCGAGGAATACTTTGAATGGGTATAAGGGGGGTATCAAAATTGAAGCTAACAACCACACTTTAGAATTAGACAGACCAAGATCAGGACCAGGTAGAATAGAACTGAACGAAATACTAAATAGGAAAATCGTTTGGGTGAACATTAAAAATTTAATAAATGCTCGTAGAATTTAACACATTGCCGGATGAATCTAGAGTTTGGATCTTTCAAGCCAGTAGAAGTTTTTCTGAGGAAGAATTACAGCAGCTAAGGCAGGAACTGGATACCTTTATAGCGGATTGGACTGCCCACGGAAGCGATTTGCTCGCTGGCTATGAAATTAGGTACAACAGGTTTATTGTCCTTGCTTTGGATCAAACCCTCAATCATGCCACTGGGTGTTCTATAGATGCTTCTGTACGCTTTATTCAGCAGTTGGAGCAAAAATACAAGGTGGAACTGTTGGATAAAATGAATGTTTCTTACAAGCAGGGCGATTTTGTGGCCTACAAATCTTTGGTCGACTTCAAAAAAATGGCCAAGCAAAAGGCTGTTTCCAAAAATACCATTGTCTTTAATAATCTGGTGACCAATAAGCACGAATACCAGAATCATTGGGAAGTGCCGGCAGAAGAAAGCTGGCATGGTCGTTTTATGTAGGCTTGGCCGGTTTAAAATACAGCTAAACCAAAGGTTTGGGTTGTTTTCCGGAAAAGTATAATAATTCAAATAATTCTTAGTTACCATCAAAGATGGATTTTTTTATGCGCATTAATTACCTCGTATTACTATTTATAATATCAATATACACTGTTCAAGGTCAAATTAACCCTTTGGTTACCAAGGATACTTTGGTTCAGCGAAACTGGGTTGAGACTACATATGGTCAAATGTCCCTCGATGAAAAGTTGGGACAGTTGTTTATGGTCATGGTTACTTCGGATCAGGACAAGGCCAGTACGGAAAAAACTAAAAAGTTGATTAAGGACCATCATATTGGTGGGGTCATTTTCTCTACTGGAGGTCCCGTCCGCCAGGGACTATTGACCAACGATTTTCAAAAGAATTCGAAAGTTCCCCTAATGATTGGTATGGATGCCGAATGGGGTCTGGCCATGAGATTGGATTCTACCTATGCCTTTCCCTGGAATATGACCTTGGGGGCCATTAAGGATAATGCCATTGTGGAAAAAGTAGGGAACCGGATTGGCAAGCATGCAAAAAGATTGGGAGTGCACATTAATTTTGCCCCTGACATAGATATTAATATTAATCCTCAGAATCCAATAATTGGGAATCGTTCTTTTGGGGAGGACCGTGAAAATGTGGCCCAAAAAGGGATTGCCTTTATGAAAGGTATGGAAAACGCAGGAGTTTTATCAAGTGGGAAGCATTTCCCAGGACATGGTGATACTGCTGTGGATTCGCACAAAGCTTTACCGGTAATCGATTTTACGAGGGAACGTTTGGACAGTATTGAGCTATATCCCTATAAAAAATTGATCAAGGAGGGCCTCAGTAGTGTAATGGTTGCCCATTTAAGTGTGCCGAGCTTGGAAATCAAGGAAGGCTATCCATCTTCCTTGTCCGAACAGATTATTGGAGATGTACTACAGGAACAGCTTAACTTCAAGGGATTGGTATTCACCGATGCACTTAATATGAAGGGAGTATCCAATTTTGCCAAGGAAGGGGAGGTAGAACTTACCGCATTTTTGGCAGGAAACGATATTCTATTAATGCCTTTGGATGTAGCCAAGGCCAAGTCCAAACTTTTGGAAGCTTATAATAAAGGGAGGATCACGGAAAATAGACTGGCTACTTCCGTAAAGAAGATATTGATGGCAAAGTATAAGGTGGGACTTAATAATTATAAACCAATAGACACTAAAAATCTATATGAGGATTTAAATTCTTTGGAGGATGATGTGCTGTATGAGGAGGCTATCGAGAACGCCATTACCGTGGTTAAAAACGATTTTTCTTTGATGGCGATCAAGAAGTTGGAAAATAAGAAAATTGCCTATGTAAAATTTGGGGATGCAGAAAGTGACCCCTTTCTGAAGGAATTGAATAAATACGCTGATGTTACACAGATTAATGGTAAGGATATAACCACCTTAAAACAGAAGTTAAGTGATTATAATTTGGTGATCATCGGCCTGCACAAGAGCAATGAAAGCCCTTGGAAAGCCTATAAATTTACCAAAAATGAACTCTCTTGGTTAGGGGAAATAGCTAGGGAGCGTACCTCCAATCTAATTCTGGCGGTATTTGCAAAACCCTACGCTCTTTTGGATGTACAGTCTTTTGAAAGTATCGATGCGGTAATCGTGGGATATCAAAATAGTGTATTGGCCCAGGAAAAAACAGCACAGGTAATTTTTGGGGCTCTTCCAGCAAAAGGGATATTGCCCGTTACTTCCCATACCGAATTTCCGGTAAATACAACTATTCCATTGGAATCCCTGATGCGTTTGGGATATAGTCTTCCAGAGAGGGTTGGTATGAGTTCCAGTAAATTGGCCAAAGTAGATAAAATGGTTCAAAATGGAATTGACTCCTTGATGTTTCCTGGGGCACAAATAGTCGTAGCGAGGAAAGGAAAAGTAATTTACAACAAAGGGTTTGGAAAACCAACCTATGATTCGGACGAAAAAATAACACCGGACCATATTTATGATTTGGCATCCATAACCAAGATCTTGGCAACCCTGCCCATGGTAATGAAGATGGAGGAGGAGGGTAAAATTGCTTTGGATAATACTTTTGAGGAACTTATACCGGCCTATTCCAATTCCGACCTAAAAAATGTGACTGTCCTAAAGGCCTTATCGCACTATGGCCGATTACCGGCTTGGATCGCTTTTTATATCGATACTTTGGATGATAAAAGAAAACCTTCCAGTGAATTTTACAGACATCAGCCGACCAGCGGTTATTCCTTTAAGGTGGCAGATCAATTGTACATAAAGGATGTTTATAAGGATTCTATATATAACAGGATTGGTAGACAGCACTTAAAGTCCAATAGGTATCGCTATAGTGACATAGCCTACTATGTAATGAAAAAGTATATAGAGGATACCTACAAGGAGCGATTGGATAGTTTGGCCGAAGAGTTTTTGTATAAGCCTATAGGCGCTACACATACCGGTTTTAATCCTCTTGACAGATTTTTAAAGGCGGATATTGTTCCTTCGGAGGAAGATAATTATTATAGGTACCAGACTGTGCAGGGTTATGTACACGATATGGGTGCCGCTATGCAAGGTGGAGTGGGGGGGCATGCCGGACTTTTTAGTAATGCCAATGATGTTACAAAAATTATGCAGATGTACCTTCAAAATGGTTTTTATGGAGGTCAACAGTTTTTGGAGGCCAGAACGTTAAAGAAGTTTAATACCTGCTATTTTTGTGATCAGAATGTTAGGCGTGGTATAGGATTTGACAAGCCTGAACCGCACGGTGGGGGACCCGCCTGTAGTTTGGTTTCCAGAAAAAGTTTTGGACATAGCGGTTTTACAGGAACTTATACTTGGGCAGATCCGGAAAAGGATTTGGTATATGTTTTTCTGTCCAACCGTACCTACCCCTCGGCTTCCAATACACTATTGGTTAAATCTGGGTTAAGAACACGGATTCAGAAGGCCATTTATGAAGCGATAATAAATTAAATCTTTACTTTGTATAAATATAAACTGAGGTTTATAGGAGGAATTATCATTTTGCTTTAAGCATTCTGAAATTTTATCCATACACGTTCGACTAAGGTTTTTTTAGGGTGAAAAGTTATAGGATCCGTGAGGCATGACTAAGATATTCGACCTCTAAAATGAATTAAAAATAAACAGATGAAAATAGCAATAGTATGTTATCCCACTTTTGGAGGTAGCGGGGTGGTAGCAACAGAATTGGGAATTGCATTGGCAAATAGAGGGCACGAAGTCCATTTCATTACTTACCGCCAACCAGTGCGCTTGGAGTTGCTTAGCAATAAGATATATTTTCATGAAGTACACGTGCCAGAGTACCCTTTGTTTCACTACCAACCCTATGAATTGGCTCTTTCCAGTAAATTGGTAGATACTATTAAGTTGTTTGGTATAGAGTTATTGCATGTGCATTATGCCATACCTCATGCATATGCCGGGTATATGGCCAAGAAGATGTTGGAGGAAGAGGGAATATATATTCCCATGGTTACCACCTTGCACGGTACAGATATAACTCTGGTGGGCAAGCATCCCTTCTATAGGCCTGCTGTTAATTTTAGTATTAATCAGTCCGATGTGGTTACCTCGGTTTCCCAAAACCTTAAGGAGAGTACGCTGGAGCTGTTCGATATCAAAAAAGAAATAGAGGTTATCCCCAATTTTATAGACAAAAGGAAGTACAGTATGAATTTCACGGACTGTCAACGTTCCCTAATGGCCTCGGAAGATGAGAAAATTATAACCCATATAAGTAATTTTAGGAAGGTAAAGCGTATTCCTGACGTAATACATATTTTTAATAAGATTCAAAAACAAATACCCGCCAAGTTGATTATGGTGGGGGAGGGGCCTGAAAAAGAAGGTGCAGAACGATTGTGCGAGGAGCTTGGGATTGTCAATAAGGTGATCTTTTTGGGCAATAGTAATGAAATTGATAGGATTTTATGTTTTTCGGATCTCTTTCTTTTGCCGTCGGAAACAGAAAGTTTTGGATTGGCCGCTCTGGAGGCAATGATCAATAGGGTAGCCATAATTTCCAGTAATACAGGAGGAATACCAGAAGTAAATCGCCAGGGAGTCACTGGCTATTTAAGTGATGTAGGCAATGTTGAGGAGATGGCCGAAAATGCACTAAAGATATTAAGTGACGATAGAACTTTGGAAAAATTCAAAGACAATGCGGCAAAAGCGGCAATGGATTTTGATATCTTGAAAGTTTTGCCATTATATGAGGCAATATATGAAAAGGCCTTATTGGCCAGGCATGAAAGTTTACAGCAAAATTAATGCGATTCTTACTACTATTTTTATGCCTTTTGGGAATTTCCTGTTCTGGGCAAAAAGGTGTGCCTAAGGATAAGGCAGATGGTTCCATGCAAAATTCAAAAGAACTTCAACTGGTTTTAGTGGATAACTATAGTGGGGTGGAAGATTCAGAATTTCAAATTGTAAGGGACCCAAAGACGTTAAGAAATTTTTTTATTCAAATAAACAAGACCAGAAAGCCAGGTCTTCCAATTCCGGAAGTAGATTTTAGCAAGGAGCTACTCTTGATATATTGTGCAGGAACTACCTTGGGCGTCGGGGGAACGGAGTTGTTCGTTATTGAGGATTACAAAGATAATATTGTAGTTGGACCAAAAGAACGGATACCTTCCGGGAAGGAAATCACCAATATAACCACTACGCCTTTCAGTATCTATAAAATGCCCCTTACCCCTAAAGAAATCAGTTTCCACAAATCGGACTAAGGTTTATCGGCCTTTGTTCTCAATTAGCAATAGGACTTCAAGATATTTTAAACTCCTTTAATTATCCTATGTATTATTATAGGCCCATTTCGTCGGTTGAAATACCGTTTTCTTGGATGAAAAAATGTTTGGATTTCGAAATCGCAAATGCGTGTTTTGTAAGAAACCGCTTAACGATTTTTAAGGCTTTTTGTAGATTTAAAATGGCACCCATTTAACATTGCCATAGCTTTGGACAAAGATTATAAAGAATCCCAAAATTACAATGTTATGAAAACCTACGCGTTTGCTATTACTTTTTTATGTGCTATTTCCTTTAATTTAAGTGGTGCCCAAGAACTACAACTAACCGCCAAGGACAGTGTTGTTACCAGCTCATGGGTCTTAGGACTGGGCTATAATATTGTAGATGATTCCGCTACTCCGTTTAGCAAGGATTTTCTAAATATTAAGGATACCTGGAATGCACTGCCTTATCCGTCCTCAATAAGTATCGGTAGATTTTTTAAAAATGGACTAGGAATAAAGGCCATAGGCTCTTACAATAAATATGATATTGGTAAAAAGGTTGACGGAGCAATTAATACTGTTGAGAGGGATTATTACGCCATTGATGGTATGATAAGTTATGATCTTAATAAGATTATTGGTGAAACTGGCTGGTTCGATCCATTTCTTCAGGTTGGTGCTGGTTATAGTGATATAGGCTCTGTGGGCAGGACAACAGGAAATGCCGGTTTTGGAATTAATACCTGGTTCAATGATCGATGGGGTCTAAATTTTAATACCATGGGAAAATGGGGAATTAAGGAAGGATCCACCAAACAGATACAACATTCCGCTGGAGTGGTATATAGGTTTGGAATTGAAAAGGAATTGTCCAAAAAAGGATTGGAGAAGTTGGCGTTGATAGAAGAAAACCAAAGGGTATCCGATTCTATTGCAGCTGCTAAGAAGGCAGAGGAAGAGGCTAGACTTATGGCCGAGCGTTTGGCCCAAGAAAAGGAAAAAGCGCGTTTGGCTGCAGAAGTGCAGGCTAGAAAGGATGCAGAGAACAGAAGAAGGACAGAGTTGGAAAATAAAATCAAGGATTTGGGCAATGTATACTTCAGTCTCAACTCTTCATACTTGAGCAAGCCATATATGGAGTTGTTGGACAAGTTGACCATTCTGATGGAAGAAAATCCTTCATTGACATTAAAAGTGGGATCACATGCCGATTCCAGAGGGGCCGAGAAGTACAACCAATGGTTATCTGAAAAGAGGGTAAAACAGACCTTGGATTATTTGATAGCTAAGAAGGGAATAGATGCCTCAAGGTTAACTGGTGATGGATATGGAGAAACCCAATTGGTGAACGATTGTGACAATAATACCTACTGTCCGGAATCTAAACACAAACTAAACAGAAGGTCGGAGTTTGAGGTGCTGGCATTTTAAAAGTGAATTCTAAGAGCCATATAAAATGTCCCTTAGAAATTAATAATGATTAAAATAACTAATAAGAACATCCGGGATAAGTGTTGAACATTTATCTCGGATTAAATTTTTAACCATATACACTTTTCAAAAGGGTCAAATTAAATATTATTAACGGTAATTAAATAAACGGAGTTATGATTCACAGAAGACTTCAGAAATTGAATTTTTATTTCGAATTTTTTGAAAAGGATTCTATATTTCCATTTTATGAGAGCGTAAATAATAATACTAATGGCGAGATTAGTGTTAATCAAAGTACAGAGGAAATAGGGAGATTTAAAAATAGGGTAAGTATTGTGAATTTTATTCCACCCTACTTAGATTTAAAAATAAATAAGAAAAACACACCCTTTAGGTCATTTCAAATTAAACCTAGAATTGGGTTTATAATCGATTTAAGTCGATTTACCAGTGCCGACAATTATCTAAAATTACAACTAGGTTCAAGGAAAAGGAAGACTATTTTAGCTGGAGCTAGAAAACTTGAAACCTGTTTTGATATAAATTACAAAATTTATTACGGTGAAATAAGTGAATCGGAATATGAGTTTTTATTTTCGCATTTTGAGCGGATGATAAAAATGAGATTTGAACAAAGGAAGCAGGAGCATGTAGGCTATAAAAGATGGGATTTATATAAGGATAATGTTTATAATTTAATACTTAAAAAAAGAGCATCCCTTTTTGTAATATACGACAAGAAAAAACCTATTGTAATAGATCTTAATTATCATTTCGACAATATACTGGATAGCGCCATGTCTTCTTACGATATTGATTATTCCAAATTTGGACTTGGCAATATTGCTCTGTTAAAACAATTGGAGTGGTGTTTTGAAAATAATTATAAGAGGGTAGACATGCGTTGGGGTGAGGTGCCATATAAACGACTCTGGTGTAATGTGATAGAGGATTATAAGTGCGAAGTAGTTTATAACAAAAATATCCCCACCGATATGTTGCTTGCTTTGGCAATTTCGAAGTTCGTAAACGTTAAAAAAATATTGGAAGACCGCAAAATGCTGCCCTTAAAATTGAAATTTTTATCAAAGGGCATGAAAAAGAACCAACCCACTGAAGCAATGGACACTGGTCCTGTTTATAGAATTGAAGACCTGACGGAGCTTCCCTCAAAGGATATTTTGAAACCAATAGACATAAGGGAAAAAGAATTTCAATTTTTACGAAGTCCAATATATAATTATCAACATTTTCATGGAGAGCATAGCAGCGATATTAATATCTATAGCGTTAATAATGAGAATATGAGTTACATCATTGAAGGTAAATCAAAACTGAAAACCTTAACATATAACCTGGATTTATAAAATTCAGCAGATATTTTTTGTAAATCAGCAAATTTAGAATATCATTTATAAGCTTTAGTTACCTAATAGGCAGGCCTATTTTGTGCTACTGAATACCCTTTTAAACGATTCCCTTTTATTTGTATAATTCAATGCCATGATCAAAAAAATGAATTTTTTCTTTGAATTTTTTGAAAAAAACTCAATACTACCTTTTTATGAAGAGGTGAACAATAGAACTAATGGACAAATTAGTGTCAATAAAAGTATAGAAAAAATAGTAGGGTCGAAAAGTGGGGTGTTTGTTGTAAACTTTATTCCTCCCTACTTGGATGCAAAAATAAATATACAAAACACCTCATATAGAGCGTTTCAAGTTAAACCTAGAACTGGGTTTATTATGGATTTAAGTCCATTTCCCAATGCTGATGAGTACCTTAAATCACATTTAGGATCTAAAAATAGGAGAAATATTTTAAGCCGTTTAAAACGATTGGAATCCTGTTTTGATATAACTTATAAATGTTACTTTGGTGAAATAGATGAATCGGAGTATGAGTTTTTGTTTCAGGAGTTTGAGCTTATGATTGGCAGTAGGTTCGAGCAAAGAGGGGACGAGCATGTGGGTTTTCAAAGATGGGATGATTATAAGGAAAGTGTTTATGATTTAATTCGGAACAAAAGAGCCTCCCTATTTGTAATATATGATCAGAAAAAACCTATAGTAATAAATTTGAATTATCATTATCAAAATATCCTGGATATTGCCATACCTTCCTATGATATTGATTATTCTAAATTTGGTTTGGGACAAATTGTCCTGGTTAAACAATTGGAGTGGTGTTTTCAAAATGATATTAAGATGGTGGATATGCGATGGGGGGATCTGCCGTATAAACGCCTTTGGTGCAATAAGATCGAAGAGTATAAATGCGACGTAGTTTATAACAAAAATAACCCAACAAATCTAATACTCGCTTTTACTATTGCAAAGTACTTGAACATTAAAAAGTCAATGGGAAAAAGCAAATTACAGCAATTAAGATTAAAGTTTTTACGCAAGAATAGGACAAAAAATGAAACCGTCGACAAAGTTGACGTTGTAGCTGCAATTAGAATTGAAGACATGGCGGAACTTCCTTCCAATGATCAGATAAGGGCTTTAGACTTAAGTAAGAATGAATATCAGTTTTTACGTAATCCAGTATATAATTATCAATATACCCATTCAGCACATTCCAGCGACATTGATGTTTATAGCCTCGATAATGAGGAAATGAGCTACATTATTGCAGGAAAACGGAAATTGCAAAAACTTATTTTGTAACTTAGCCACCGATGTTTGCTGTAAATTATTGTTACGGGAGATCATAATAGTATGCCTGTAAGAATATAGATGCTATTATTGTTTTAGTTATTTGTATAATACCAATTTACCTATTATTCTACAGTCTAAATCTGTTTTAATTTCCCTATAATGCCATAAAAGGATATTTCAAAAATTCCTTTCGTTTAAATAAAGTTTCCCATGCTTAGAAGATTGAATTTCTTTTTCGAATTTTTTGAGAAAAATTCGATTTTACCATTTTATGAAAGTTTAACTAATAATATTAATGGGCAAATCATTTATAATGAAAATACGGAGGGATTAAAAGCATTTGAAAATGGTCTATGTGTATGTGTGGTAAATATGATTCCGCCCTATTTTGATTTCAAAATAGACAATCGAAATAAATTGTATAGGGCATTCCAGGTTAAATATAGAACCGGATTTATAATGGACTTAAGTCAATATGCAAACGCCGATGAATATTTAAAATCACATTTGGGCTCTAGGCATCGGAAGAATATTTTAAGCAAGATAAAAAGGCTTGAATCCTGTTTTGATATTAGTTATAAAACTCATTATGGAGCTATTGATGATTTGGAGTATAAGTTTTTGTTTGAGGAGTTCGAGCGAATGATAAGGGATAGGTTTAAACAAAGGGGGGAGGAGCATGTTGGTCTAAAAAGATGGAATCTATATAAGGAAAATGTATATGAATTAATTCTTAAGGCAAGAGCTTCCTTATTTGTTATTTATGATGGTAAAAAACCTATATCAATAAATCTTAATTATCATTTTGAAAACATCTTGGATAGTGCCATAACTTCTTATGACATTGATTACGCCAAATTTGGTCTTGGGAATATTGCCGTCTATAAAAAAATGGAATGGTGTTTTCAAAATGATTACCAAAGAATAGACATGCGTTGGGGAGAATTATATTATAAGCGACTATGGAGCAATGCTATCGAGGAATATAAGTGCGACGTTGTATATAACAACTTATTTATTGCTATGCCTATAGCATTTATGGTTGCCAGACTCATCATTTTTAAGAAATTCTTATTTCAACATAAAATATTACCTTTTAATCTTAGTTTTAGAAGCAGGCAAAAACCGAGTCAAAATGTTGAAAGTAATAGTTCACCATCTTTTAAAATTGAAAATTTAACCGAACTTCCTTTTAAGGACGGATTGAGTTTGGTGAGTTTAGAAGATAAGAAATTTGAATTTTTGCGGAATCCAGTGTATAATTTTCAATATAGTAATTCGGAACATTCTAACAATATAAATATTTATCGAGTGAACAATGATAGGATGAGTTATATTATTGCTGGAAAATCACAATTACAAAAGCTTGTTTTTTAAGCCATTTTTCCTTGATGCCATAGGTTCATTGTTGTTATGATTATTCTGGGACTGGAGATTGGAGTTGTAAAATGATTATGTATGAAATTCATTGTTCGGCATGTAAATTAATTAAAAAAAGTTCATTCCCTAAGCGTTAATAATAGATTGAAATGATAGATAATTACCATAATATGAGGTTTTGTCAATATTAAAATGTATTAATAAGTTTCCCCATGCTTAAAAAATTGAATTTTAGTTTTGAGTTTTTCGAAAGGAATTCTGTATACCCATTTTACAAAAGTGTTCATAATAGAACTAATGGTAGTATATTGAATAATAATAGCTCAGAAAATGCAGGAGAATATTTAAATGACATATGCATAGTACAATATATTCCACCATATTTTGAACTTGAAGTGGATAAGGAGAATTCTCCCTTTGATCTTTGTAAAATTGTGGCAATACCATGTTTTACAGCAGATCTGGAGAGTTATGTTAATGTTGAGGAGTATATGAAGGTGCAGTTATCAAAAGGAGTGATAAAAACTATTAAAAGTCGCCTTAGAAGATTAGAAAATTGTTTTGACATTACCTATGAGATGTACTGTGGTTCAATAACCAAAGAAAAATATAGTTTCTTGTTCGATCAATTGGAAATAATGATAAACAGGAGGTTTTCTCAAAGAAATGAAGGGCATTCTGCGTTAAAAAAATGGACATTTTATAAGGAAAATGCCTATCAATTAATATTGGATGAAAAGGCTGCTTTTTTTTTAATTTCTGATGGTGAAAAACCAATTGTGATCGGCCTAAACTTTCTAAATCAAAATATATTTGACAGTGCCATAACATCTTATGATATTGATTATGCTAAATTCGGACTTGGTAATATAGCTGTCTTGAAAAAAATGGAATGGTGTTTTAATAACGGATACAGTAGGTTTGATATGCGTTGGGGGGAATTGGCTTACAAGCGTTTGTGGTGCAATGCTATAGAGCAGTATGAGTGTCACATATTGTACAATAAAAAAAATATTGTTAAAAGAATAACAGCCTATATCGTAATGACTGTAATAAATTTCAAAATATATTTAAGGGAAAAAAACATTCTGCCCATTAAGCCCAAAATTAGAGCAATAGTTAAAAAAATTACTGAAAAGGGGGGCGCATCATCAAAATCGGGAGCTTCTAACATTGAATTGGTAAATTTGGGTGACAACACATCATATGGGGAGCATCTTGTGGTAGATACGAGCACAGACGAGTATTCTTTTTTGCGAAAAATCCAATATGACTTTCAATACATTAATTCTGAGCATTCCAATACTCTCAATGTCTATAAGATATTGGACAGAGATAATTCCTATATCATTGCTGGAAAAAATAAAGCCCAACAAATAATCTATAAATAGTATGCACTTGAATAAATTCGTTGGTGCTAGTTCAATTATTAGGTTACAATTCTTTAAAATATTATGAGTAAAAGTGTCATTTTTGATTCGGTATACTATGAAAAAAAGACCGAGTGTTCTTCCATTAATAAGGTATATTTAAAAAACAGTCCAGAAAAAATCATTTATTCTCAGGAGAGTATTGGGAATAATTCCAAATCGGGGATTCATATTTTGGAGGATGTGCCGCCCTATGTAAATATTGAATTTCAAGAAAAATATGACTCTTATCAAATATTGAATAGTAGCGTTTTGGATTTTTATGTAAATCTCGAAGGTTGTTCCGATGTTCAAGAATACTTAAAAAGCCAAATGGGAGCAAAGAGTAGATCTAGATTAAGGGGGTTGGTCAATAGATTGGAAAAATGCTTTGATATAACTTATAAAATATATTTTGGAGAAATAACAAAGGAGGAGTACGAGTTGCTGTTTGAATATCTGAAAAAGTTTATCGAGGAAAGATTTTCTCAAAGAGGTGATAAACATCAAGCAATGGAGGAATGGAATTTATATAAGGAACGGACCTTCGAGATGATCTTGAAAAAAGAAGCTTCCCTATATGTCATTTATAATGAAAACAGACCTATTGATATTTGTCTTAACTATCATATTGCCAGTGTTTATGTCAACAAAATAAGGTCATATGATATTGACTATTCTAAATTTAGACTGGGCTATATAGACATTATAAAACAACTGGAATGGTGTCTTGAAAATAATTACGCCATTTTTGATTTAATGAGGGGCGATCTAAGATATAAGCGAGAGTTTTGTAATGTTATAACTAATTTTGATCGTTATATATTATATCCAAAAAATAGTTTTGGGGCAAAATTATTGGCCAATATTAAAATGAAGGAATTGTTGTTGAGGCCAAAATTAAGATTTATTAAGGACGGAATCAGAAAAGTATTAAAAAAGAATAATTCAGAGAACGATTTCCAGGAAAATGACCAACCGGAAATGAAAATAACAGAATTAACATTGTTTCCTAAAAATGCCAAGTCAGAACTGATTAATTTGAATCAAGAAGAATATAGCTCACTAAGAAAAGGGGTATACGAATTTCAATATAGCACTTCTGAGTATTCAAAAGATATCCAAATTTATAAATTGACCAATGAGCCCGGCTCCTTTATTGTAAAGGGCACTTCCAAAATCATAAAAATCAGTTTATAAACTAGTCAAATGATTAATTAACAGGTTGCCAGGAGTATGTCAATAGCTCTTAGAGTAACGAAAAAACGGGTTCAACCATAAAAAGTTGAACCCGTTGAAATAACTGAATATAAATTTAGGATAACGTAAATCTATTTATTGTCAATTATTAGTTTTTCAAGTTTATCTAACCGACTTGCCAATAATTGTAGAGACTCCTTTTGGTCTTCAAATTTAGAATTGGCCAGCTTTAGTTCCTCAATTTCTTTTTGTTGTTGAATTGCATATAGGGTCAATTCCTCTATTTTTTGCAAAAGTCTGGAATTCATTTCTCCCAGTCTAATCCCGTTCAGCTCAACTTCTGCGGCACTTGGGATATTCTCTAAGTGACCTTTATCTAAAATGTGCCTCTCCACCTCCTCTAATGTTGGAAGATCATAATTTTTTGTAAAAACAAAATCTGGCCAATTTTGGGATAATTCCACTCTAATTTCCTCAGCCAACACATTACCATCCACAGCTAATGCATAACCAAGAGGAACATTGGTTACACCAATTCCTACTCTGCCACTGCCGTTATAAAACACATTGGATCCCGATACCGTCCATGGAGAACTTGAGAACGGTGACCCATTTAGGAGAAAAGTAGTGGCATTTATGGTTCCGTCAACATCCAAATCAAAATTAGGATTGTTGGTTCCTATACCCACATTGCCTGAATTAAAGTAAGTTTCAGAACCCGAGACTGTCCATGGTGAGGCTGGAAGTGGTGCTCCATTTATTAATAAGTTGGAAACATTTACTGTTCCCGCCACATCCAAGGTGAATCCCGGGTTGTTAGTGCCGATCCCCACTCGCCCAGCATTGTAAAATGTGTTAACACCATTAACGGTCCAAGGTGATGATGGAAGTGGACTTCCGTTGATCAATAGATTTGTTGCGTTTACGGTCCCGGCCACATCCAGGGCAAATCCAGGATTGTTTGTGCCAATTCCTACACGTCCTGCATTGTAAAAGGCATTAAGACCGTTAAGGCTCCAAGGCGATGCAGGAAGTGGATTTCCGTTGATCAACAGATTTGTTGCATTTACAGTACCTACCACATCCAAGGCAAAACCTGGATTATTAGTGCCTATACCAACCCGGCCAGCGGTGTAAAAAGTGTTGGAGCCGTTAAGAGACCACGGGGAGCTTTGCATGATTGCCCCATTCACAAATATTTCCGAGGCACTAAAAGATCCCGCCACCTCAAGGTTATAACTTGGTGTTAGCGTGCCTATACCTACATTTCCTGAAGCAGGGTAGGTATTTCCTTGGCCATACCCAAAAAGGACTAAGAGGAATGCTATAGGTACAATGTATTTTTTCTTCATGATCATAAATTTATAAAAAGGTCAATCCCATAGGGATTATTCATATTGTCTCAATTCAAAGGATAAATTGGAGAAATTGTCCATAAAGGCATTTATACCATTCTGGAGTTCTATCCTTACTTGGTTATTACCGATCAATTCCCCTCTTACCCCGGTATGGGTCGTAGGTGTAGTATAAAAAATAACAGTTTTTCCAATAGTTATAGTTTTATCCAGGGTGCCCACATATTTGCCCTGGGATTCCCTGACCCAACTAATGTTTAAGTCTAAAGTATTCTCAAGGATATTGGAGCTTGGATTCTCCGTCCCTGATTGACTAAGCAATGAAACATAGGATTGGTAAGTTATATTGGAATTGTCTCCATTGCACAAATATTCCGTGCTGGTTACTTCATTGGTGTCCAAAGCACCATTGGCATTGACATCCAAACCAGACTGAACGCTAAAACCTCCATTGGAACAATTTTCTCCTGGCTGCTCTACTAAGGTTTTGATCAATCCATTGAATCCATTACTGCCATCTATACCATTAGAGCCATTAAGGCCGTCGGTACCATCTTCGGGACTACAACCTACAAAACCGGCCAAAAAGACGAGTAATATAGTAATTTTAAAAAGCTGTGTGTTAAGCATAAATAACTTTTGAGTAAGATTTAATTTGTTAAAGATACAAATAGGGTATATCAATCTATTGAACTTTAGCCAAAAGAATAAATATAATCGATAAATGTAACATATTTCCCATTAGGCAATATAACTTCTAAAATGCCATATTTTGATAAAGGTTTTTTTGGAATATAAAATTAACACCATTTTGACAGCGAATTACATAATCAATTATGAAGGGTCTAACTATTGAGAAACTGCTTCTATTCCAGAATTGGAAGCCATCTGTATGCATGAGATTTTATGTCACCTTTTTATGAGTGATATACATTATTTTTTACCATTTATAGGGAATTAAGTGCAGTTCATAGATTATAATACTTTAAGGTCTTAAAATATGTTAATTTTGCTACAAATTCCCTCTCTATGTTCTTTCAATTTTAACAAGCTTTTATATGAAAAAAGTACTACTATTATTATTGTCATTTTCTTTGATGTTTTTGGAGGGGGCTATTGGCCAAGATTTGCATACCCAATCCAACGCAGCTTCTATTGCAAATGAAGCTAATACCACAACAGGATGGTCGGGCACGGCGGTAATCAGCTCGGATAATTCAAATCCCCAACTGGGAAATTTTGCCATAAGAATGGTGTCCAATACCGGTAACAGATATCGTATGGATTATTCTTATAATGCAACGGTTGGTACAGATTATGTTATTAGGATTTGGGCAAGGCAAGGGCCGCAAGTCACAGTTCCTGCAGCTCCAGCTTTTGCCAATTGGTCAGGTATGTCTGGGTTTTCCACAACTGTAATTACAGAGACGAATTGGACGGAGTACGTTTTTAATGTTACTGCAACTTCCTCCAGTCCTCGAATAACTATTTATAATGGAACTTCTGCTTCTGGGAATACTGCTGGAAATACCGTATTTATAGACAATGTTTCCATACTGCCTGCAGGTAGCGATACAGCACCTCCTACTGCACCAACGAATTTGGTGGCAAGCGGAACTACTTCTACAGGCACTACTTTAAATTGGAACGCTTCTACGGACAACGTAGGGGTTACAGGATATACCATTTTTCAGAATGGTACAAGTATAGGGACTACAAATGGGGCTACTACCTTCAGCGTAACGGGACTTTTTCAAAATACTTCCTATGCCTTTACGGTAACGGCAAGGGATGCAGCAGGCAACGTTTCGCCAGCAAGTAACACTGCAAATGTCACTACCCAGTCCGGAGCAGACAACCAGCCACCTACGGCACCAAGTAATTTGGCGGCCAATGGAACAACAACAACCGCAACAAACCTCTCCTGGGCAGCTTCTACTGATAATGTAGGTGTTACGGGCTATACAATATTGCAGAATGGTACTAGCATAGGAACAACTACTGGGGCACTTACTTTTAATGTGACCGGACTTACCCAAAATACTTCCTATGCATTTACAGTTACGGCAAGGGACGCGGTAGGCAATGTTTCTCCCGCCAGTAATACGGTAAATGTCACCACCTTAACGGCGGCGGATAACCAGCCACCAACGGCACCAAGTAATTTGGCTGCCAATGGAACAACAACAACCGCAACAAACCTCTCCTGGGCTGCTTCTACAGATAATGTAGGGGTTACTGGATATAACATCTTGCAGAACGGTACTAGTATAGGGACCACCTCTGGTGCTCTTACATTTAATGTTACCGGGCTTACCCAAAATACTTCCTATGCCTTTACAGTAACAGCAAGTGATGCAGCAGGGAACATTTCACCGGTTAGTAATACGGCAAATGTCACCACCCTCACGGCGGCGGATAACCAGCCACCAACGGCACCAAGTAATTTGGCTGCCAATGGAACAACAACAACCGCAACAAACCTCTCCTGGGCAGCTTCTACAGATAATGTAGGGGTTACTGGATATAACATCTTGCAGAACGGTACTAGTATAGGGACCACCTCTGGTGCTCTTACATTTAATGTTACCGGGCTTACCCAAAATACTTCCTATGCCTTTACAGTAACAGCAAGTGATGCAGCAGGGAACATTTCACCGGTTAGTAATACGGCAAATGTCACCACCCTCACGGCCGCCGATGGTCAGGCACCAACTGCACCAAGCAATTTAACGGCTAGTGGAACTACAACTACTACCACGAACCTATCATGGACCGCTTCTACGGACAACGTAGGGGTTACGGGATACAATATCTTGCAGAACGGTGCCAGTATTGGGACCACCACAGGAGCCCTTACTTTTAATGTGACCGGGCTTACTCAAAATACTTCCTATGCCTTTACTGTAACGGCAAGTGATGCAGCAGGCAACGTTTCCCCAGCTAGTAATACTACCAATGTTACTACAACTGGCAGCGGCGTAATAGATTATACTTCAGCAAACTCAAATTTACCAACCATTGACTGGACAGCAAGGGATTTGTTTGCTAGTAGAAATGTAGGTATCGGAACTACAAATACCCAAGGCTATAGACTAGCTGTTGATGGTAATGTGGTGGCTGAGGAAATAAAGGTTGAATTATCCCAAAATTGGCCGGATTTTGTCTTTACTAAGTCTTATGGCTTACCAACTTTGCAGGAAGTTGAACAACATATTTTGGATAAGGGACATTTGCAGAATATACCTAGCGCTATGGAAGTAGAGCTAAACGGCATAATGTTAGGGGAGATGAATGCAAAGTTGCTTCAGAAAATAGAAGAACTAACGTTATATGCGATCCAACAGGAAAAGAAGATAATGAAGTTAGAAAACGAAAATAAGAAAATTCAATTATTGTCCGAAAAATTGTTGGAATTGGAAGGATTGATAAAAGGAAATAATTAGAAAATTATAATGTATCATGAATAAATATTATGCATTATTTGTTTTAGCAATTTCGGTTTTTCACGTTGAGGGGCAAAGTATACGTAAAAACTTTACGGAGATGTCCCAATATGAAAAAATTGAATTGGTGAACGGCTTTTATGCTTTAAGATCGGGTGGCGATTTGATCAATGATTTGGCAACCTTTCACAACGACTTCTTCAATTTTGACAATACCGTTGATCCAACGCGTTTGGATTTACATTTTAACCTTCCGGATGAACCGGAGCGGGATATATTTCTTGCTTGGCACAGAAGACAAATGTTCGAGGTGGAACAGGCTTTGCAAAATGTCAATCCAAGAATTAGTTTAGTATATTGGGACAGTTCTGTGGAGAGGTCTGTAAATTCAACATTGTGGAACCAAGACTTAATGGGGAGCTTTAATGCGAATTGGAGCCTAGGGAGAAACTTGGGAGGAAACGGTTCTTTACCGGTTACAACTGGTACAAGCGATGGTAATGTTAATGTGATACAAGGCATAAATGGGACAAGCTGGCCTGCTCCGGATTCCCAAACGGTAGGATTTTATGCATATTCCAATCGTTTGGAAAGAGGTAGGGTTCATGCTGGTGCCCATGAATGGACTGGTGGAATGATGCCTACCGGTGCCTCACCAAGGGATCCCGTTTTTTACTTGCACCATACCAATGTTGATCGACTTTGGCAGGAATGGGAAACAAATAATCCTGGTTCATCCGGCTTTATAAGGACCTCTATGTTGAGATATGACGGAACCTATGTTTTCAATGGACAGACATTGCCATTAGTAAATCCTAATAGTCTTATTGATAGTAGGGTTTTGGGTGTTTTTTATGCCAGAAATGGGCTAGCGGTCTTGGATAATTATATTGTTAGTAACACTTACAATCCTGAAGAGGTATTTTATTATCAGTTTTTGATTGAAGCAGGAGATAACGGGTTTATTGTGCCCTCTGGTCGTGTTGCTAGAATAGAATCATTAAATACCATTGAATTAAAGCCAGGTTTTATGGCTGCAAGTGGATCTACTTTTTCTGCGAGGATAGATGTAGGCAATTCTGGGCTTACTGGAAAATCTAGTGGCGCATTGGTCGTAAATGATAAGCCGTTTGATCATCTGGATATTAAAAATATCGTAGAATGGCAGGAGGATAATAAGGATGATAGCCCTGTTTTTATGACTACTTTCCCTAATCCTTTTGTCAATAAAATCACGATCAATCTAAATAAAAAAACGGATTGTTCCATAGAAGTATTTAATATGATGGGCATGTCCATTAGAAAGGAATCTTTCCAAAATACGGATACTCTGGAAATAAATAATCTTTACGGCCTAGCAGCTGGTATATATGTTATACAAGTCGTAAATGGTCAAGGTGAAATTTTATTGGCCAAAAGGGTTGTGAAACTCTAGGTATTTGAATTCAAAAAATGTTCTATTAATTATATAAATGGAAAATAGAAGGGACATACCGGATCAAGTCATAAATGTATGGGATATTAGGAATCTTGATTCACAATTAAAAATCAACCTTTATTAAGCACATTCCAGATTAAGTCTAATTTTCAAGAATATATATAATAGGACTTGCAACAAAATAATGGACCTTGGGATAGGAGTCATGCAGCTATTTTTGGATTGTGCAAATTTATTTCAATTTCCTGTTAATCGTATACTCCAAAGAAAAGTGTTTCCTTCTTCTGTTGTACCAAATTTATATCTATTGAGATACCGATAATTCTGCTGTAGACCTTAGATGGTGATTTTGGTTGTACACCCTATTTTACCTTTAAACTTTTAAATAATGACTCCGCTAATGTGTTAACGCAACAATTACCTTTTCTTCTCATACTTTGTTTTATCGATCAATGATAATTTTTAAGGATCTTGGTAAAACTGTAAATGGCTTATTGTGAAAATCTATCAGAATGGAATATAAGTTCTTTTCTGATATTGTTTGATTTAGTTGTCATATCTCATGTAGGGATGCCGGTGTCTCTGGCGCTCTAAGTTTGGCTTATAAAAATCCAACAACCTATCGGTGGAACAGGTATAAGATAGCCGTTAAATACATCTCGCTTTGACCGGTCTTGTATTCAAGCTTGACTTGGTCTTGAAACGATAAAGTACTGGTTCAATATATTGGGAACTATTGGGCAGTTATTTTCACTATGGGCGGTAGTTCTGTATTTTCGCTTTCTTTTTGCAAACTGATGATTTACATTTACTATCCTTTAGCCTTAACTAAAAAATAGGTATTATACATTTATGTCCGGTTAAATATATGAAGTCCAAACCGTACGAACTGCTCATGCCGTGAGGTAATTAAAAAAGGTGTTCTGAAAGTTGTCGAATTTACTTACATTGCACATACGCAATTAGAATAATACTCCGTTGTAAGAGCTGGAGATTCATATTCAGGTTTTTTGTTGTAAAATACGAATTAATATATTGAATATCACTTATTTATACTGCCACTGAAAGCGCCTAATAAGGAGTTTTATTCTTTAGTGTAGAAGTCATAGGTTGACAAAGAATAATTTTTTTAGGGTCAACAATATTTTATAGAGCGCGTATCTTTATAATAAATATGATTTTAAAAATGACCAATGGTAGATTTGGTTAACTTCCTAGAACTGATGATTGTCAATTATGGATATTGAAAGAAGTAAATATTTTAAGGTTCTGATGATTCGAAATAGAATTCGAAATGGCCTATTCCTTCTTACTTTAAGAAACTTTATAACCCGATTTGGTCTGGATTTCTATCCTTATTATTGGGATAAGGAAGAATTTTCTCTCAGCACTGAACCAAAAATTAAGGATAATCTTGCCAGCTATAATGTGGTTGATGTAACAACAGATGAAATAGGTATCTTGAATAAAGTTCTTGGAAAGCGTCCAGGTGCATTGGAGAAGGAAATTCGGGAAGGGCATTTGTGCATGGGCTTAAAATCTAAGGGTGAAATTGTAGCCATAGTGTTCGCTAAATGTGAGGATTTCATCTATAGGAATCGGACCTTTAAACTAAATGATGATCAGGCATATATTTACAATCTTTATACCTTTGAAGCACAAAGGGGCAAAAACCTAGCGCCCTATCTGCGCTACCATTGTTATAAGAGATTAGTAGAAAAGGGAATCAATGAAATATATTGCATAACAGCGTTCTTCAATAAATCTTCACTTAGGTCTAACAAAAAATTGTGCATAAGGCATAAGATATTGTTTCTGTACGTTGGGCTTTTCAAAAAAAAATACTGGAACTTTATACTCAAGCATTATGAAGCGAAATGAATGGGATCTCCATAATTGAAGACTTAAAGCTAACTAGCTAATATTAAAAATAACTGTGTAACTTGGAGGTTTAATCCTTGTTACGTAAAATCATGTCTGCAAGACTATAATTAAATAAGCAAGAGTAGGTGATATATCGAGTTATTTTTTAATTGAGTAATTTATCTTTGTGTGATTTTGAAGTTTAATATTTAGAAAAACGACTCCCCGGCTAGTAGATTTATTTGGAAACAACCGGGATCAATCTATTCAAATAGGTTTCCTCTTATGATAAAACTAAAACCTAGACATTCTTAATTTTACAGACACACCCATTGGTGTGTAAAAGAACTATAATTAAAAAGAAATGACACCTTATTATTTCTCTTTTCTTAGTGTTTTGTACCGTGATCTAGATGAATACTTGCCGGATCTCTATATTTACAGCAGGGAGGTAAGTCATTATAGGTGTTATCATCTGCTTGAGCTGAATCAGTATCGTGACCAACCCTTGCAATAGCCTTTTTAACATCTAGGGGTGTACATTTATTCTCATCCAATATTAGAGTCAGTTGTTTGGAAGGGATGTCCCAATTTACATATTTTACTCCTTTGACCTTAAGGGACGCCTTCTCTATTCTTGCTTTGCACATCGCACAATTTCCCTTTACCTCAAAGGAGACCTTCTTATTTTTGTCCTGTGCATAGGCATGTACTGAAGTAATAATCAATAGAAAGCAAATAATTAATTTTTTCATATCAATAATTTATAATTTATATCTTAAACCAACGTAATAAGTACTTCCTAAAACAGGGGCGTATAGGATGGTACTATCAAAATACGGTCCAAACGGGTCATCACTACCTAATATAGCCATTTCCTGGGTATAATTTGCGATATTTTCCCCACCTATATAAACTTCAAATTTCTTTGAAAACACTCTGGTTACCTGGGTATTCATTAAACCGTAGGAAGGTGAAAATGACGCTAATTGGTATTCGCTAGGGTTTAAAGCTGTATTGGGTAATCGTTGTTCCCCCTGCCAGTGAAGGGTATAATCGAATCTCCATTGGGATCCATTCGATTTTCTAAGGGTTTCATAACTTAGATTGGTGAAAAAACGATGTTGGGGTTGTAAAGGTTTTGTTAAACTACCCGAGCGGTAATCAACCTTAATATCGTAATATTTATAGGTAGCTCTTAAGTCAAAATTTTGAACTAATTCATAATTTAGATCTATTTGCAAACTATTGGAATAACTTTTACCGTCCAAATTATAAAATGATATTTTTCTAGGATCTTCCCAATCAATTAACACCTGATCTTGAAACTGTGTACTGTAAAAATCAGCAGAAAAATCCAAGACTCTATTCCAGAGATATAATTTTTGGATAAAACTTATTCCAAAATTCCATGCAACTTCCGGATTAAGACCGTAAATTTTACCGGAGTTTTCAATGATTTCCAAACTTCGGGACGAAGCGAAAAATTGTTGATTTTCGGCAAATATATTTGCACCTTTTACACCCTTGCCGAAAGAACCCCTTAGACTAGCCTTATCCCAAAGTGAGTATCTTATATGGAAACGTGGGGTAATAAAGTTGCCAAGTTTATTGTGGTGATCCATTCTAATTCCGGCTACTAAACTTAATCTCTCCAAGCTATCATAACTATATTCAAAAAATGATCCTATAGTATTGTCATTTCTTCCTAAGTCTTGCCCATTCACCTGTTCATCATAATAGTCATTACTATAATTGATGCCAGCCTTTATTTTATTTTGTGTATTATTAATGATGCTGTTGAAAATTAAGTTTGTGTAAAATGAGTTTTGCTTAATGTTGTATTGGTTTAGACCGTAATAGGAATTTTGGTCGTGAATGTTATATGAGGTCTGTATTCCTATACTTTGATAAGGCAGTTCCGGGAAAACATAGCCTACTTTTGAAGAAATGTCCAAACGGTTAGTTAGTACCTCACTTCCCCAATGATTGGTAGTTAATTTATCCCGTTCCGGTACAAAATTAACCTGGCCGGTATTTTTTTTGTCCTTTAGATAATGAAGGGTTAAAAAACTTACCCAGCCTTTTTCACTGTCCATATATTGCCACCTGTTCATTAAATTGATTTGTTCGGCCAAAGGCGTATCCAGAAAGCTGTCATTATTGTTGTCTATGGTCCCATTCCTTAAATTGCCATGGACATAAATTCCTGTTCCTAGATTTTCTGAAATTTTCTTGTTGAATCTTCCGTTAAACTCATACCTCTCATAATTATTGGAATAGATGTTCAAAAATAAGAGCTTATCACTAAGCGGTTTTACCAATTCGGAATTTATTTGTCCGGAAATACTTTCGTACCCATTTTGAACCCCACCCGAACCTTTGGTAATTTGTATGCTTTCAATCCAAGATCCTGGTATAAACGAAAGACCATAGATTTGGGATGCGCCTCTTATAGAGGGTATGTTTTCTTGGGTAAACAAGAGATAGGGACTATTTAGGCCCAACATTTGAATTTGTTTGGCACCAGAAACTGCGTCTGAAATGTTAACATCTACGGTAGGGTTGGTTTCAAAGCTTTCCGAAAGATTGCAGCAGGCGGCTTTTAGCATTTCCCTGCTGTCCACTGTGACAACATTTTGTACTTCAAACAATGACTTTTGTAGCGGTTTTATGTTGTTTTTTACTACTACCTCTTCCAGATTTATTTCTTTCTGGAGTAATATTTTACCAATATTTGGCCTATTGACATCTAAGGTATCTGTTTGGTACCCCGGATGGCTAACTACAAGTTTTTTGGTGTTGTTGTTAAATGGTATTTTGAAATTCCCTTCCTTGTTGGTTAAAACTACGGCAGTACTATCCTGCCAATAAACATGAACCCCAAATTGTGCTACGGCCGTTCCGGAGCCATCATTTACAACTACAGTTCCAGAAATAGTAATCTGACTTGTAGCAGCCAAAGGAATTATAAAGAGAATTGCAAATAAAATAAGCTTATTAAACGGATTTTTTAACAAATGCATATGAAGAAATTTTCTTTGGCTTTATAATTGCTATATCTCATTTATTAACCAGGAATTATAGTATAATGATGGCCGCCTCAGGTAGAAATAATGATTAAAGTTTATTGATTAGTTAATAATATGGAACAAATTATTTAAAGTTAATAGGTTCTTTAGCTGCTGTTAATTTACTAACTTTAATTTTATTTTACTCTCCCCTTGGTTAGAATGTTTTAATAGTTGTTATATAACTAGAGTAACGGCTAATGGACCCTAAATATTGGAATTGGTTACTAATATTTAAGTAATATTGGAAAAGAAATAATTAAGAATTAAAATCAAAATTATGAAAACTTCATTTTTTTTACTTCTATGTTCTATTCTCATTTTCTGCGAAAGTCATACCGTACTTGAGAAGCAGGAGCAGACTAAAATTAGGGTGATAAACAATAGCTCATATGAGCTTACAAATTTGGCCTTATTTTCTATGAGGTTTAATAATTTATTACCAGGTGATACCACTGCATATCAGGTAATGGACTTTGATGAATTAAAGGACGATCCAATGATATATTGTATCGTAGATCAGAATAATTTGTCATTATTTTTAAAAAAGCCTGAAAACGAGGGTAATTTCACCTATTCTATTGATAGTTTGGATTTAACTATGAAAAGAATTTACTTTAATATGACAACAGATAATTAAATAAGGCAACAATTGTTAATATTAGGTTCCTTAAGTTACTAAGATTGATAATTCCTGACAGTTGCCAAATTGCCCTAGGGTATGGATCGATAAGTAAAACTTCAAAAAAATAGGCTTTATTCTATTTGTACATTCTGATTCTTTACAAATATATTTTTAACCCCCTTCTTTTTCAGTTCAAGTTTTGTTTGGAAGTATTTCTGCATGCCTTTCGCCAAGGTTCTGGAAATGATAGAATTTTTATTGTAGAATACATGATGGTCCAAGGTGTAAGTGTCAGTACTCCAACGATTTTTATAACCGTAATTTCCTAGCCCTAAATCGAAAATTCTAATGTTGTTTTCAAAACATATTTCGAATTGATTGGTTAAGTACATATTACCTATTTCATATTTGGCAAAATCAATATCGAATACCGATATAGCTCCCTTAATACTATCCGGTGTATTGTAGTTAAAACAAATTGAAATAGGCTCAGAGCCGTTATAAATAATGTAAAAAGAAGCATTTTTGGTGTTAATTAGCGGGAAAAATAGTTCATGATAAAAATTCCAGATGTGATCATTTAAATGACGGTTGTATTCTTGTTTATCGTCATATCTTTTTTCCAATAACTTGCGAAACGATTCAAATACTTTTTCATATTCGGTTTCTGAGATTTCCCCATAATACCATTTATAGGAAATATCATGCCTAGATTCCAGGAGTCTTTTGTTCCTCTGTATTTTCTTAATCCGGCTTTGGCTTAGGGTAGCCGTAAGGTAGCTATCCAAATTATCAAAAGATTTAAAATCGATTATATACCCAGTTGAATCGTATATTTTGTGTAATCCGATAGTATTGTTATAGTCTAAAAAATCAGGACTGTAATATGTTGGAACGTGATAAATTAGAATTACACCATTCTTTAATTTCTTGGCAGTTTCATCTGGTCCATCTAACGGTTTTGAATATGATATACCCAGTGATAAGTTCTTACCAACGTTGATATAGATAGGAAGGATCTTGTTTTTGACAAATGATATTTTATCAATAAAATTGAACTTATTTTCTAATAATCCATTACCAAAATGTTTCAACCAGGTTGATGAATATATTTTGGAATTAGCAGCAATATCTTTCATTGGGTATTCTTAATAATTATTTGGGATTTTCATCAACATATCACATTTTGAAAATAGCTGATCGGGCTTAAAATTGTTAAATTTACTTACATCCTTGTTATTTTTCAGCCATGAAATATAAATGGCAGGGGTGTTTATGCCAGCTTCATGTGAAAAAGGATAGCCTCCTCCAAATCTTGGATTTAATTCTAAAATGTAAATTTTGTCTTTCACAACAAAAAAGTCGCAATCCATATTACCAATGTGCTTAGTATGGTTTCCAATTAATTCGCCAAACTTGGAGAATTCATCGTCTATGACGGAAACGGCCTTATCGGTTTCACCAGATCGCATGGATAATTTTTTTCTTACAAAACAACCGTAATAATCTCCATTAAAATCGTTTAAGATATCCATTCCATATTCCTCACCATCCAATTTCTCCTGTATGATAATACTATGGTCAATATCACTGGAGCTCACAGTTTTAAGAATGGATTTTTCTATTCTTAATTTTTGTAATTCATAGGCGAGTAAAAGCTCTTTCTCATTTTCGGCAACATCAACTCCTATAGATGCACTTCCCCATCTTGGTTTAACAATCAAGGGGTACTGTAGAGTATTGTTTTTAATAGCTTCCAAAACACTCTCTATTGTTATAAATGTTTTGGGTGTGGGGATGTTTAATTTACTGAAGAAATTATAGGTTTTCCATTTGTCGGATGACATGTCGATTACGTTTTCATCCGAAATAATGACTTTGGCACCCATATCTTCAAATTCTTTTTTATGTAGGGAAAGTATTGGAAGTTCCAGATCATTCAATGAAATAATTGCCTTAACATTATTGTCTTTAACAATAGATTTCAAGGAATCTATATATTCAGGATCATATATGGACGGCACCTTAAATGCCAAATGCGCGTCCACCAGGGCAGGAGCAGTTAATTGAGTGTCAACGGCTATTATTTGGCCATTATTACCTAAGGCTTCTTTAAAGTAATTAATTAAATAATTTCTTCTTCCGGCACAAGTAAATAATATATTCACGTTTCGTATTTAAGGGTTAAAGATTTAATCTATATTTTGGAAAGAAATTTGAATCCGTATTTTTTTGGTCCAAAGTTTGGAGTTCATCGTACTCATCCGGCATGGCTATTAATTTCCAAATATTGAAATCAACATAATTCTGGGCAAAACAAGATTTGAACTTCATTAGAGAACCTTCTCGTCCTCCGCTTCCACCGCCCATATCCAAATAGTCCATTTCATCTTTATGGCATAATTCCCTTATCTGGTCATATAAATATCTTACTGGACTTATATTGTAGTATTTGTCATTGGTACAAGCTAATTCAATATGAGAAATATGTTTTGTGCCAAAATAAAAAACACCCGCCATAATTTCATTGGTTTCATTATGTATGGCCAAAATAATATTGGCATCCGCCATATCGGAATTTAAAAGTGTATTGAAATAGTCCTTGTTATAATAAAATGATTTATTAGCATTCAGTCTGTCCAAATTGCTGTAATAAATTTCCATAAAGGCCTCTATATCCTCAGAATTAGTAGCCATTCTATAACTGGAAATTGGTTTTAATTTCTTTATTAACCGTATAGTATCCTTTTTGTAGCAAAGAATTTGATCATTTACATCCATTTGCTGGTCAAAATATACTAATTCACCTACATTTTCTAGAGTTCCGAGTTTGGCTAATGCTTTACTTTGATTGCTCAAATAGGGGTTCAATTTTGAAAATGCCGAAACAATCTTCTCCCTTTGCAACAACTTAAGAAATTCCTTCGAAAAATTATCTGAATCAAATGAATCATCAACATTAATGGATACGGGACCTAAATAGCCATGTACGGAAACCAAATCGGATAATTCGTCATTTATTTTTCGTTTTAAAAAAGGAAACCCAATCTCAGTGTTATTGTTTTTGTAAGTTATAAGCACTGGTTCTTCCCCAGTCTTCTTCATAACTTCGTGATATTCAAAGGTATGATATAGATCGTAGGATTCCATTCTTATGAGAAAGTTATTCCAATCTTCTTTGTTTTTTAAAATTTCCATCATTAGTTAAAATAGTTAAATATTCCTCCTGTGTTCCAGAAAAGTATATTTCCAGTAATCATCTGTTTTTTTATAATTTGTTGCATTCCGTAGAACGCTTTGGCCGTATATGTTGTATCCAAGGGAATCCCGTATTTTGTGTAGGAATTATTGGATATTTGCAATATTTCAACATTAAACTTTTCGTAGCCGCCACACAAAAATTCATCAGCCACTGTTATATTATTAACATTTTCAGGGATTGAATAACGATTACATAATTCGGAATAGAATTCCTTTATTATTTTTTCGGATCTTTTTTTTTCTCTACCAACGGAAATTCCTATAACCTTGGTCTTTAATTGATATTTGGATATCCCTGCTAATAGACCGGCCTGCGTTGAACCTGTACCGCTGGCCAAGAAAATATAGTCAGGAACAAAACCACTACTTTTTATTTCTTCTATAATGTCGATATAAGCCTTGCTACCTTCCAATGTATGACCCCCTCCATATAGATAGAACGGCTTTTGGCCGAGAGCTTTGTAATTGAGCATGGCCTTGTCCATTTCAAGGGAGATTTCATCGGAATTACAAAAAACTACACTGGCATTGGTGTTTCTAATTAATCTGGCATTGCCATTTTCGGTAAGAAATTTTTCCTTATTGCCGTGCAACACCAAAGTACAGTCCAAATTGTATTTGGAACAGTACAAAGCAGTGGCCCTACAATGATTGGATTGTATTCCGCCTGTTGTCACTATTGAAGTATGCTGGCCTTCCTGAATTGTATGGTGCAGTGCCATCATTTTGCGGGCTTTGTTTCCCCCTCCCATGAGAGGAAATAGATCATCTCTAAAGATTGCAAAAGACGGGTTTATAGATTCAATCATAGGTAATAAAACTTAAACTACATTTAAATAATTTTAGATAATGCTATTATAATAATCTAACATTTATTAATAAGTCAAGCTAATTTTTTTTTGTGCGATGTTCCACAAGGGTCAACATATTATCATCCAAAATTACATCTGAAGGCCTAATTACCTTTAAAATTGTTTTGTAAATCAAAATTAGATCGTTTCGAAATGATAAATTTTGTACATATTGTACATCCAATTCCAATTTTTCGTCCCATCCCACCGCATTTCTTCCGGAGACTTGGGCAAGACCTGTAATTCCTGGTCTAACGGTGTGCCTAATAGCTTCCCTAGTGGTATAGTAAGGCAAATAGTGGGTTCTGAGTGGCCGTGGTCCTACAAGGCTCATATCACCTCTAATTACATTTATTAGTTGAGGTAGTTCGTCTAACGATGTTTTCCTTAAGATATTCCCCAATTTTGTTAATCGAACTTCATCGGGCAACAACTTGCCATTCTCATCTTTTTTGTCCGTCATACTTTTAAATTTGTACATTTTAAAGACAACTTCATTCTTTCCTGGTCGTTCCTGGGAAAAAAAAGGATTGGACTTATTGATGATTAAAGAAATAAACGCGACGATGAGAATTATGGGCAATAAGATTACAAAGGCTAACAAGGCAGCAATTAAATCTATTAATCTTTTGAATGTTGACTTATACATTATTGGTTTTCCTTAGCTAGATTTATGCTTCTATCGTAGTCGATTAATTTTTGAAAATTAATATCGGAACAAAAATATAGTTTGACGAAATTGTAGCCAATTAATTGTGTTCAACTATAAATTAAATCGGATTAATTGTAGGATAAAGATCAAAACGTTACGACTATCGAAATTAAATAAACCTTATAAATTTAAGGTTTGTAGTTTTAATAAATTATTATTTTTTTTGGTTTGGTGTTAATGAATCGTATTCTGCTAAAATTGCATTCCAAATTACAGATCTATCAAACCTGGTAGCTATAGATTCTCTAACATTTTTGAATTTTGAAGTCCCATTTTTAAGGGACTCAACCATTGCGTTGTAAAGGTGTTCTGTACTTTTAGGAGGAATAATACACCCATTCTGCCCATTTATTATTATTTCGTTGCATCCGTTGATGTCAGAGACAATACTAGGAAGTCCCATAGCACCTGCTTGCATAACTACATTAGGAAATCCTTCCCGGTAACTGGGAAAGGCCAGCATATTGGAAATAGCGAAATAGGGACGTACATCCCATTGCCACCCTAAATAATTTATATTAGGATTGTTTTTTATCTTTTCCATAGTTTCAGGCAATAATGGATCAAGTTTTTCTTCAAATTCTCCTAGTAAAAGTAGCTTGGTGTCCTTAAATGTTTCCTGAATTTTGCAAAAAGCCTCTACCAGTTCATTTATTCCTTTATCCGTTACCATTCGGCCCACATTTATGAAGACAAAGTCATTTTCCCCTATATGCAATTCTTTGCGCAACGCATGATTATCTTCCTGGGAAAACAAATTAGGGTCGAAATGAGCTAGATCTATTCCATTGGAACTCCCATTTCCAATAACTTTCAATTTGTCCTTGTCAATGAAATTATGGTCCAGTATTATTTTTTCCAGACCAAAGGAGTTTGGATAGACCTTGGTCGAAAAAGCATAGGTCAATTTTTCAACAAGATTTAATATTCGTCTTTTAATTCCTGTCGTCTCTAATAATGGTAGGCCGGCAACCGTATGCAATCTATGTGGAACTTTTGCAAAATATGAGGCCATCATACTTAACAATCCTGCTTTTGGGGTGTGTGAATGCACTATAAAAGGCTTTTCTTCGCTGAAAATAGTGTATAATTTATACAATGCAATCAAATCCTTAAAGGGAGAAATACTTCGTGACATTTGAACAGGTATTACTCTCACGCCCTGTTCTTTCCTTACATTGTCTAAGCGAATTCCTTTAGAAGATATTCCAATTACCTCGAAATAATCACTCATAAATTTAAGCTGGTTTTGCAGTAGGCCATCTAGAGAACCAGATGTAGTGGTTATTCGAATAAGTTTTTTCTGCATTAGTCTTAGGTATTTTTTTGCAAAAGTATTGTTAATAATTTTTAAGTGGGAATTTTAGAATAATTTTATCATGTAAACGTAGAAATAGTAATGTCAATGTTTATTGGAGTATACCAAGATCAAATGAATATTTTATTGTTAGTGAATACTTTTTATAACGCCATTATACACTAAATATTACGGTATTATTTTTACAAATGTTTTATTGGACTAAATTCAGCACCCATTATCCACTGGACAAGGTTAAGACATATTCTTAAAAAGTATTATTTTTTGGTTTTTTCACTGTTTAGATAATAATCGACCTTGGTCATAAATGACGAAATATCCCTGCTTTGAAGATATTCATCAAAAAGAGTACGATTATCCTTTTTTGAATTTAATGTGTTGATAATGGCTTCTTCAAGATTGTTTTGGTTATTAGTTTCAGAAATCTGGATACCTGGTATATCTTCTATTCCACCAGCACAGGTGGTAGAAACCACTTTAGAGTTTTGTGACATCATTTGAAGAAGAACATTAGGAAACCCTTCAACCCTAGATGAAACAACGCACACTGTAGCTTTTTTAAAATAGGGATATACGTTATCCACAAAACCTTGTAGTAATACATCGCCTTCAAGATTTAACTGGGTTATTAATCCCTCTAGGTTGGTTCGTTCTATGCCCTCACCCAGTATTAGAAGTTTCAAATCATTAAATTGGGGCTTTAATTTGGAGAAAGCATTTATCAAGATATCATATCCTTTCTCTGGAATCATCCTACCGGCAGAAACTATATAATTCTCAGGTATAGTTAGGTTAGTGCTACTGTAAGCTTTTTTTGTTATCAGGTCAAAATCAATGGGGTTTGGGATAACTTCAATTTTAGTGAGTTTGGTTATTTTTGGAAAACCGGTTATAAGTTGATTTTTCATCAACTCTGTTTGGCTTACCAATAAATTAACCTTTCTATAGCCTATCCAATAGAAAAGCTTATATGATAAAAGCTTAAGACCATTATACCTAAGGAAAATAGAGGTGGACTCCCTTGCTACAAAGTGTTTAGCTCTAATAAGTTTAAGGCCAAGTAGTATTCCAATTAATCCATTTGTGTAGACATGGGAAGTAAAAATATAATCGTAAGATTTGTTTTTAGATCTTGCCAAATTAAGAATCAATAGGAAAACAGAAATATATTTACGACTATATTTTGAATAATGTAACGTTGTTTGAGAGCTTGAATCTTCCCAAGAATTTTTCAACTTTTTGTTAAGAAAGTAAACATCAATTTTATCACTTTTATGGTATGAGGCGACCATTTTTAAATATTGTTCAGCTCCTCCCATAGTATCATTGGGTAATAGAATTAATATTCTCATATTCTAATTGACTTTTTGATTTAATCTTAACAGGAATGTTCTTAACGGGAACGGTAAAAGATTTACTTTATTTCCAAACCAGCAGCGTTTTTGGACAACCACTGTTTCAAAACCAATAGGGCCCAAATGGTAGGATACTTATTAGCCGTCCCATCCATATGCTCATGTATGGTTGCTTTTACTTCTGGTATTTTAATTCCTGGTATTGTTTTTAGACCTTCATCACTTAGTTCACTTAAAACATAATCCTTTAATTCATTTCTGAACCAAACTTTAAACGGCATAGTAAATCCAGACTTAGGTCGATCAAAAAATTCTTTTGGAACATGCTTGTACAATATATCCTTTAGGATTCTCTTCTGGTTATTCTTGTTAAATTTAAAGTCTGTAGGAATTGATCTCGAAAATTCAACAACTCTATAATCCAATAAGGGAGCTCTTGTCTCCAAGGAAAAAGCCATTGAAGCTCTATCTACTTTCGTATTAATGTCCCAGTTTAGATAAGTTTTTAAATCAAAATCTGATATTCGCTCGTATATATTTTTGTTTTCATGGTACAAGTATTTTCTTTCTTCTAGATCACTTAAATCCGGTGTATTTACCAGCAAATGATTTTTAGTGTTAACCATCATGCCAAGGTATGCATCGTTTATGTTTTTGTTGTTTAAAACATTGGCTATTACTTTGCTTTTGTAGTATGGTATTATATTTAAGCCATTAACTAATATATTTCTCGCGAAATCAGGAAGACCATATGCTTTTTGTACATATCTCATCCAATTATATCGGTGATATCCCAAAAAACTTTCATCACCGCCATCCCCTGACAATGCTACAGTTACATGTTTTTTTGTATGCTTGGAAAGTAATAACGATGGAACGGCAGAGGAATCGGCGAAAGGCTCGTCATAGAATTCACAGAGGTTGGAGATTAAGTCTATCCCCTCATTATAATTACATTCAATGACATGGTGATCGGTCTGCAAATGTTGGGCTACTTTTTGTGCATAGGCACTTTCATCAAATCCTTTTGTATCGAATTTAACCGAAAAAGTCTTTACCTTTTCATTGGTGGCTTTGGTGGCCATAGCTGCTACCAGTGAAGAATCTACTCCTCCGGATAAAAATATGCCAACTGGCACATCCGCAAATAATCTAATTTTTACGGCATCGGACAATATGGACTCCAGCTCATTTTTAGCATCCTCATAGGATCCCTTGTAAAGATTTGTGCCCTTATAATCCAAATCCCAATATGGTTTTTGGTTGTAAGAACCTGATTTTAGATCGTAAACAAAAGAATAACCGGCTTTTAATTTTTTAACTTCATTAAAAATTGTATCAGGATCGGGAATGGTACCCCAACTAAGATAGTTGTTAATGGATTTTTGGGAAATGGAAAGATTTTTATTGAACAATTGAATGGCTGAGATTTGACTTGCAAATTCAAAATCCCTACCATTGATATAATAGTAGAATGGTTTTTTGCCCATTCTATCCCTAGCCCCAAATAATATTTGTTTTTTTTTATCATAAATTACAAATGCGAACATACCATTAAAATAGTCGACGCATTTCTCGCCATACTCCATATAGGCAGCACACATAACTTCAGTATCACTGGTGGTTTTAAATGAATACCCCTTACTGCCAAGTGATTTTTTTAGGTCTAAATAGTTGTATATTTCTCCATTAAAGACAATATGGATGTTTTCGTTGTAGGTAAAAGGTTGGTTGGAGCGTGGGTCTAAATCGATTATAGCCAATCTATTATGACCCAAAGTAACTAGGTTGTCATCAGATTCCAATTGACTAACACCCATTTTATCAGGGCCGCGAAACGAAATTCTGTTTAATTTGGTTTCAACTTCTTGTTTTTTATACCTGATCGTAGTTCCGTAAATTCCGCACATAATTTTAATGGTTAAGGGTAAAAGATGCTAATCCCTATTCAAATCGATGAACAAGTCTTGGTATTTTTTTATAATAATATCTTTGCTGTATTTTTTATATACAGAATCCCTTACAACAGCAGGGTCCCAATGTTTTTCTCCAATTAGGTTTAGTTTGATCAAAAAATCCGCTTCGTCTTTGGCAATATATCCATTCACATCTTCTTCAACTATTTCGTCGATACCACCTGGTGCTTTAAATGCAATAACCGGAGTACCTACCGCACAACTTTCCAATAATGCATTTGGAAAGCCTTCCACATATGATCCTTGTAAAAAAACATCACTTTCTTGTAAATATTTGGATACATCCTTTGTAAATGGGATGTGTTTGATTTTATCCAATAAACCCAGTTTTTTTGCATGGGAAAATATGGTCTCCATTTCGATTCCGTCCCCAATTAAAGTATATTCAAATGGCTCCGGATAATTGGCAAGGACGTCAAGAATTCTTAGGTGCCCTTTACGTTTATTTAAACTGGCAACCGTAATAAATTGTTTAAACTTGTTGGAGGGTAAATCTGGCTTTACTTGAAATTTATCAGAAATTGGATTGTTAATTATTATTAATTCATTTTCTTGGAGATTATATTTTTTACGGATATCAATTGCCATGTCTTTAGATTGACATATGATTTTATCCAGTTGATCATAACTGAATTTAGGTAAAAATTTAAAGAAATTTTTTTTAGGAATTTCAATATTACTTAAAATACTCATGACGTTTACTTCTCTAGCAACAAACTTAATTTTGGGAAAAAATAGAGCCTGTATGCCCATCAAAGTATTTAAGTGGCCAATGGCACTAATAACTATTTGTGGTTTCTTTTTAGATAAATAATTCGCAATTGGGAAAAATGCATGAAGAACTCTACTTTGGTTGAGAAATTTTATTTCTATATTTTTTATTTCAAATACTGCATCTTTTTCGAACCCAACGACTAATAAAGAGGCATTAAATTTGTTTTTGTCCAAGGACTGTGCAATATAGGACATTACACGCTCAGCACCGCCAGCCCTTAAAGAAGGAATAATAAATGTTATATTAATCTTTTGGGACATCCTGCAATTTTAGTTTTGTAAGAATAAGTTCGCTTCCTAGTTTTAAATCCCATTGTTCAGGTAATATTGGTTTATTGCCCCCGTCATGATGAAAGGTTATTTCTCCAAAATATAACTTACCATCCACATCGTACCAATCTACACGAACATAGTCAAAATGAGTAGCTATAAGTTCGGAAAGAGATATCATTTTATTCAGGGTTTTAGGCCTTGGTACATCATCTGGACTAGGGTCCGTATATTTTCCAGGTCCTTTTGGGGAAGACCATTTATATGGTTCGCGTTGCCAATCTCTATTGTACCAGTTTCTATAGTGATTTGATGTTCCTCTACCCATATCTACTTGAATCATTCTAACCTTTCCATTAAAACAATGAAGCTTATAATCTTCTGGAATATCACCCTTACTGTTCTGCAATAATTTTTCTATGATAACTCTGGGGATTATATTTTTGTACTGCCATTCTTTGGATTGGGGATAGTAATTTTTTTCCATCCTTTGTTTTAATTTCTGTTGAATGTCTTCCCAATTCATTTTTGTTTTATCCAAAACAAAAATTCCACCACCACTGTCGTGATTGGTTTTTATAATACATTGGGCATCAGGTAAATTATCCGCAATGATCTCATTAACATCTTGGGTTTGAAAATATAATGGGACTAAATATTCTTCTCCAATAGATTCTTTTATAAACCCCCTAACTTCATATTTATCAGCACATCGAGTGTGCAGTGGGGTTCTGTCATTTAATTTAAGCCAAATGATTTTTTCATTTAAAGTTTTGGGTTTTTTTAAGTCAGGAAACTGTCCAAAGTGCTTTTTATATCTGTATTTTAGGTAAATCCGTTCCGGGACTATTTTTTTATTTATAAAGTGATATAAGTTCATCACTATTCTGCCAACTATGGTTCTGTGATATATATATTTTAATAGTTGTTTCATGATTGAAGTATAACGATAGTAAATCAGTTCTATTTTAAAATTAAAGGAGAACTTGCAGATAATTTTTTAAACTGTATCAAGAGGTACATTGAAACAAGTACATTGTAATAATTTGAAAAATACGTGTGTCCTACCATTAGACTAATGGTTAAGACACAACTTAAATAAAAAAATTCTGGATTTGATCTAAAAAAGGAGTAACTTTTAATCAACAAAAAAAGATAAATTCCGACTATTAAAAAAAACGGAATTATACCGGCCTCCCCCAGGACCATTAGAAAGGTATTATGTACACCAGGGAGACCTTGTTGTTTTTTTTGCATATATTCATATCCATTGCCCCAAAAAGGTTTGTCAAATATAATATCTGTGTATAAGGCCCAAGTACCTGTTCTGGAATCCTTTTGTATGGTTTCGGATTGTATTTGTTCATCACTAAAAATACTTTGTAAAGCCGAAAATCGTGCTGTATTCAAGGTTAAGAAACTCGAAACGGCAAATAATAAAATAAGTACCAAAGCTCCAATGGCTGGAACAATAACGTTCTTTCTACTATGATATATCGCAATCATATTTATCAACAACCATATAACTATAAAGGAGCGTGAGAAAGTTAGGATACCGGCCAATGTAAAAATTAATTGCCCACCTAGTTTTAACCATTTATGGGACATTGAATAGCTTAAGGCGAAGCCAATTAAGCATATTGTACCTGCAAAGTTTGGATTCAAATAAAAACCACTGAAACGTCCATAAGTAGGGTAGAAGTTGGCATTCGCCAAGGGAAATACAACTGCGTTAATAATGATACTTAAGCCGCCTATTAGCAAAATTAAATAGATTTCTTTATTGTTTGTCTTATATAAAAGATCCACTGCACACACAACAACAATCATAAACCGAATAAAATCTTTAAAGAACCACTCCGGCTCGTATTCTGAAAAATTAAGGCCACTTAAGGTGTAGTAGAGTATTCCCAATAAAATAAAAGGAAAAATTAATTCGTGCTTTTCTCTTGAAAGAAAGTAATACGCTAATAACATTAGGGATGAGGCGTAACTACTTAAAGACCCTAATGTGCTGCCAAAATAAGCCAGAAGGTAGCTTGGCATATTACACAAAATTAAAAATAAAATAAAATAACGTATTAAGTTCATTAACTGTAAATGGGATATAGTTTTTTATCTACTATTAAGTTTAAGCTTTTGCAAAGACAATGAAAAAGATTTATCTAGTCCAACATTAAACATTCTATTTTGTACAAAAATATAGGTAAATATTATCGCTAATTGTTTTTATATCGTTAAAAGCAATTTAAGTTACCGGGAATATTTTCCACAATTTTATCGGATAAAAAAAGCACAATAATTTTTAGAGTCGCGAAACACATAATATCTAAGTATTTAATATTTTTTCCTGTCGACTTAATTTTACGGTATATCCAAATAAGACGATATTCTTTATTATAACCACTACTGTAGTACAAATTGCTATACCAAAAATACCATAATATTGTATTAAGATATAATCTAGAATGATATTTATGACCAATGCTCCAAAAGATACATAGGCCATAATTGCATTTTTGTTGATGCTGGTTAAAAAATTTACGTTAACCATTCCTGCAATTGTAAAGGGGATGTAGGCCAATATAATTTTTTGTATTATGGATACCAATGCGGAGTCCTCAGCTGTGAATTCATTACGTTCAAAAAATAATTGTACAAAAAAATCTGTTGCAAATATGGCAATTATAGAAAATATGGCGGCTCCAATAAATAGAGACTTTAATACCTTAAACAGAAGTTTAAAGGTCTTTTTCTTGTTCTCTATTACTGCCTTTGAAAAATAGGGTAATAAAACGCTGTTAATACCAATAATCAAAATACCAGATAAGAAGGCTGGCATTTTAAGGCCGTAATTTAAAGCAGCTATTGAACCAACAGCTAATTGGGCTGCAAAATACTGGTCTACTACTCCGTTCATTCCTGTTAAAAAGCCTGAAGACACCTTTGCGGGTAATTGGTAGAACATTTCTTTGGCATTTTTATTGCTAAAATCTGGCCAGGTAACGCTTATTACATCCCGATTGAAACTTATCACTAGCAAATATATAAATCCTATAATTGCACCTATTAGGGTTCCAATAGCCAATACTGAATCTCCTAATAACTTTTGAAATAGCCAGAGGCAAATAATAATGGAAACAGGGGTAAATATGGAAGTAAATGATGTATATCTAAATTCCCCATTAATATTCAACAATCCACTTAATATTGATGAAAACCCCCATAAAAGAATACATGGGAGAACATAATGAAATTGTAATTTTACTAAGTCGTAAAAGGCTTGATCATGCCCTGCGAAAAAATTCTCTAAGTATACATCAGTAAATAAAAAGGCTATTATTAAGAAAAGAAAGGATACCAAGCCCGTTATAAAGAAACCAGTTCCTTGAAATGAGGCAATGTTATTTCCTGTTTTCAATTCGGCGACATAGTTGGGGATAAAAACATTTCTAAAAGCCCCCAAAAACACATTATTTATAAATCCAGGCACCAACATGGCAATAAAAAATGTATCCAATAATTCGGATAGACCAAAGGTCGCTGCGACCACCGATTCCTTATAAAATCCAACACCTTTCATGAGCAGAGTTATACTCATAACCAACATGATATTTTTAAATACCGGTTGCTTGATAAGATGTTTAATATTTAGATTACGGAGATAATCCTTTATAAAATCAATCATTTTTAATTTATATGGAAAGCTGAATAATTTTATTCCATTGCTTAACGACAGCGTCCACCTTGAATTGATCTACCGCCTTCTGGCCATTTTTTCCGAAGGATAATCTTAAATCCTCTCTTGAAATGAGTTGATTAATTTTCTCTGTTAAAACTTCCTCATTGTTCATAGGGATTAGAAAACCATTTATACCATCTTTAATCAACTCTGATGGGCCTGTTGGACAATCTGTGGATATACTTGGAATACCAAAATGCATGGCTTCAATAAGGGCATTAGGGAAACCTTCAAATATTGAAGTAAACGCAAAAATTTTAGAAGAATTATAGTACTTATCGATATTTTGAATTTTACTTTTTATTATTACCCTGTTCTTAAGGTCTAGATTTTCAATCAGTTGCTCATATTCCTTCTTCTTTGGGCCTTCACCTATAATTAAAAGTTTCCAGTTTTTGTCTTCTATTTCAGAGAACGACTTTATTAAAACATCCTGTGCTTTTTGATTGGTTAATCTTCCAACGTTAAGTATTACATTTTCTTTAAAAACCTCATTATCCCGCTTTAAGGACAATTCATTAGAAATTGGATTAGGTAGAATTATTAATTTTTTTTCATCTACACTTGAAGCGTAATATTCTTTAATTTCCCTAGTTTGAACGACTAAAAAGTTTGCTTTAGGATAACTGAAACTTTTAAGTAATTTCCAAAATTTATTGGCTTTATTCTTATTCGGATTATTCCTTTCACTAATAATACAAGGGATTGAATTGCTTTTTGCTGCTAGAACAGATAATACATTAGCGCTAGTTAAAAAACCAATCAATAATTGAATCTTTTCCTTTTTAACAATCGCGTTGATTTTTTTTAGTAAAATATAATTACTTTTTAAAGCATTAAAAATATTTCTACTAGGAGGAACATTATCAACACAATGTAATAATCGCACATCCTTGTGCAATTGATAAAAAGGGACTACTTTAATGAAAGATATAATGTAGACTTCATAATCGGTGGTTAGTGTGTTTGCCAAAGTAGAAACCACACGCTCTGCTCCACCAGCGCCAAGTGAGGGTATAACAAAAGCAAGTTTTTGCTTTACTTTTTTATTATGCATTATAATTTACCGTTTGCTTGTTCCGGTATAAAACCTTTTACGTCATACACGACCCCATTGGGTTTTAGTAGTGACTTGAAATCAAGAGACAGAAATTGTTTGTGCGCCACAGTGAGCACAATAGCATCGAATTTTTTGTCCGCCAATTCTTTAGAAGCTGTCAACTTATATTCATGCATAACTTCTTCCGCCGATGCCCAAGGATCATAAATGTCTACCTCTGCTCCGTAGGAGCTTAGGTTGTTTATAACATCAACCGCTTTAGTGTTACGGACATCGGGGCAATTTTCCTTAAAGGTTATTCCCAATACCAATATACTAGCTCCTTTTACCTTAATGTCATTTTGTACCATCATTTTAACGACTTCTGAAGCTACATACTTGCCCATACCGTCGTTCATTCGTCTTCCGGCCAAAATAATCTCAGGATGATAGCCGTATTCCTGTGCTTTCTGGGCTAAATAATAGGGGTCTACGCCGATACAGTGCCCCCCAACTAATCCTGGTTTAAAGGGTAGGAAGTTCCATTTGGTACCTGCAGCCTCTAAAACATCATGGGTGTCAATACCCATTAAATTGAAAATCTTGGCCAATTCATTAACAAAAGCGATATTAATATCACGTTGTGAGTTTTCAATAACCTTGGCCGCCTCGGCAACCCTGATGTTAGGAGCCAAGTGCGTTCCGGCCGTAATTACAGAGGCATAGAGCTTATTTACTTTTTTGCCTATTTCTGGAGTTGAACCAGAGGTGACTTTTAAGATTTTTTCAACGGTATGTTCTTTGTCCCCCGGATTGATTCTTTCTGGCGAATATCCTGCAAAAAAATCTAGGTTATACTTCAACCCACTTATATTTTCCAAAACCGGAATACATTCATCTTCGGTAACCCCAGGATAAACGGTAGACTCATATACTACGATATCTCCCTTTTTTAGTACTTGGCCTACCGTTTCACTAGCTTTGTATAGTGGCGTTAAAATGGGCCTATTGGTACTGTCAACTGGAGTAGGTACAGTAACTATGTAGTAATTACAGTCCGCAATATCCTCTAGCTTATTTGTGCAATACAGTCCTGTATTATCCATTTTTGGGGTATCCGACAAAACGGCTAGCAAGATATCATCCTCTACTTCCAAGGTATTGTCCTTACCTGCTTGTAATTCTGTTATTCTTTTTTCGTTGATATCAAATCCTATCACGGGGTATTTAGTTGCGAACAGGCGGGCTAATGGTAGGCCAACATATCCCAATCCAATTACAGCAATTTTTATATTACTCATATTTTTTTATTTTAATGGTTGTTCAATTTTTTTCCGATTTGGTAGTATTCAATACCCCTCTCCGTCATTAATACATCATTATATTGGTTACGGCCATCAAAAATTATCGGGGTATTTAATTGTACCTTTAATTCTTCAAAATCAGGAGACCTAAATTCTTTCCATTCCGTTAGTAGAATCATGGCATCGGCATTTTTAAGAGTGTCGTACTTGGACTTGCAATAAGTAACACCTTTCATATCTTTTAAATAAAAATGCTCTGCCTCTTTCATCGCTTTCGGGTCATATGCTTGTATTTTAGCCCCTCTTTGTACTAATTCCTTAATGATATATATGGCAGGTGCTTCCCGCATATCATCGGTCTCAGGTTTGAAGGCCAAGCCCCATATGGCAAAGGTTTTTCCTTTTAGATCTTCACCAAATCTGGTAATTACCTTTTGGGCAATTACCAGTTTTTGCCGGTCGTTTACTTCCTCTACAGAGCTAATCAAACTGGCTTTATAGCCATGTTCCTCAGCCGTTTTTTTCAATGCCTTAACATCTTTTGGAAAACAAGATCCACCATATCCCGAACCTGGATATATAAAGCTATACCCAATTCTGCTATCGGACCCAATCCCAATTCTTACCTTATTCACGTCCGCGCCCACCAATTCACATATATTGGCTATTTCGTTCATAAACGATATTTTGGTGGCCAGCATGGCGTTGGCCACATACTTGGTCATTTCAGCGGAACGGACATCCATGGTGATCAATCGGTCCTGACTGCTTCTAAAAAATGGGGAGTACAAGGTTCTCATTTTTTCGGTCGACTTTTGATCGTCGGATCCAATAACCACCCTATCTGGTTTCATGAAGTCGTTTATCGCATCCCCTTCCTTTAAAAATTCAGGGTTGGAGACTACATGAAATTCTATGTCTACATTTCGTTTTTCCAATTCTTTTTGAATAGTGGCCGAAACTTTATCAGCAGTGCCTACAGGAACGGTAGATTTGTCAACAATAATCAAGGGATTGGTCATATGCAGTCCTATCTCTTTGGCCACTTGAAGCACATATTTTAAATCGGCAGAACCATCATCCCCCATAGGGGTACCAACGGCAATGAAAGCTATATCGCATTTCTGAAGGTGATTATTTAAATTGGTACTAAAGCGCAAGGTTTTGTTCTCAATATTTCTTCTTACCATGGCTTCCAAGCCCGGTTCGTAGATTGGGATAATACCCCCTTTTAAATTTTCTATTTTTTTGGTGTCAACATCAATACAGGTTACCGTATTTCCCATCTCGGCAAAACAAGTACCACTTACCAGACCTACATAGCCGGTTCCAATAACAGTTAAATTCATTTTAGATTATATTTTATTTTAAATTTTCCCAATACCATGTTACTGCCTCTTTCAACCCAGCCTCAATATTGAATTCTGGATCATAATCCAGCAAATTTTTTGCTTTTTGGATAGACGCCAAAGAATGTGGTACATCTCCTTGCCTGTTGGGGCCATATTTTATATCTACTTGAGCAATTTTTGGATCGTAAACACTTAGATATTCTTTTAATAAGGATACCAACTCCTTTAAATCTGTCCGTTCACCGTAGGCTACATTATAAACGGTATTTATGGCCTCTTTATTATTACTGCTTATGGCCCTTAAGTTCATTTGAATTACATTATCTATATAGGTAAAATCCCTGGAATAGCTACCATCTCCATTTATAACAGGGGATTCGTATTTCATCAACTGCATTACAAACTTCGGAATCACTGCGGCATAAGCACCATTCGGGTCTTGTTTTCTTCCAAAAACATTGAAATAACGCAAGCCGATAGTCTCTAATCCATAGGTTTTGCTAAAAATATCAGCATAGAGCTCGTTTACATACTTGGTAATGGCATAGGGGGAGAGAGGTTTTCCAATTACATCCTCCACTTTGGGCATTGATTCGGAATCCCCATAGGTAGAGGAACTGGCCGCATAGACAAAGCGCTTTACCTTGGCATCTCTTGCGGCTACCAACATATTTAAAAATCCGGATACGTTAACATCGTTGCTTGTTATAGGGTCATTGATCGATCTAGGGACAGATCCCAATGCGGCCTGATGCAAAATATAATCTATACCCTTACAGGCTTTTTGGCAATCGCTTAAATTTCGTATATCACCTTCAATTAGCAGGAAATTTGGATTTGACCCTAAGTGCGTAATGTTTTCTCGTTTTCCTGTTGCAAAATTATCCAAACAAGTTACTTTATTCCCATTATCTAATAGCGCTTCACAAAGATTGGAGCCAATAAACCCTGCCCCCCCAGTAACCAATATATGATGAGCGGCATTAAGTTTTACAGAAGTGTTATTCATGTTAATTTTCTTTTAATGTGCAAAGGTGTATAAAAGAAATTTAAAAGGAGGTCAATATTATTTTAAGTCGCAATAAACTCGATGAAATGAAAATCCTTAAGCGATTTTATAAACCCTTTCTTACCTTATTACCGAAAAAAAAGCAATGAGTTTGATTCTTAAAGGAAGTGTGTTATTGAAAAATAAGTTAAGAGTATTTAGTTAATCTTATAATATTTTTTATACCACGAAATAAAATTGGCTACCCCTGTTTTAATAGGCGTGTTTGGTCTATAATCGTAGTCTGTTATTAAAGCATCGACATTGGCCCATGTTTTTTCTACATCTCCAGGTTGCATGGGAAGGAGCTCCCTTTTTGCCTTTATACCTAAATTTTCCTCAATCGCTTGGATAAAGTCGAGCAGTTTAACGGAATTGTTATTTCCGATATTGTAAATTTTGTATTTTTCCCCTTTGTCCATTCGAGGTTTTATATTTTTTTCCAAAATGCGGACCACCCCCTCAGTAATATCGTCAATATAGGTGAAATCGCGTTCCATAAGGCCATTGTTAAAAACCTTAATGGGCCTGCCCTGAATCATCGCGTCTGTAAAAAGAAACATGGCCATATCGGGTCTTCCCCAAGGGCCATAGACCGTAAAAAACCGCAAACCCGTGGTAGCAAAACCATATAAATGACTATAAGTATGGGCCATAAGTTCATTACTCTTTTTAGTCGCTGCATAAAGGCTTATAGGATGGTCCACATTATCAGTGGTTTCAAAGGGGACCTTTTTGTTGAGGCCGTAGACACTGGAGCTGCTGGCGTACACCAGATGTTTGATTTTGTAATTTCGGCAACATTCCAAGATATTCATAAACCCTACAATATTGCTGTCAACATAAGCTTTTGGATTTTCAAGACTATAGCGTACCCCTGCCTGGGCAGCCAGATTGCACACGACATCAAAGTTTTGATCTTTGAATAATATAGGCATAGCCTCGTAATCCTCCAGGTTCAGACGGATAAATGAAAAAGAGTTGGGATGTGTATCACTTTTGATTTTTTGGTCGAATTTTTCAGCATTTTCCCTGGATATGCCCAATTCCTTTAAACGGGCGTATTTTAGATTAACATCGTAATAGTCATTTATATTATCCACCCCAACAACAATGTGACCTTGGGTTATTAACATTTTGGACACAAAAAATCCAATGAAGCCGGCTGCCCCTGTTACAAGTATTTTCATTAATTTAATGGATTTCTTTCTAATTGATAATTGCGAGATAATTGTTTTGTTCAAAAATAATGGAACAATCTAAAAAAATGTTTTTATAATAAACATTTTTTTAGATTGTAATAAGTTTTAGTACTTTATTAAAGAAAGTAATTTATTATAGACTTGTTTGGCCCGGTTTTGTAGTTCTAGATTACATGGAACGGGCTGATAAATCATTGGTTTATGTTTTTTAATGCTGTTGGGAAAGGGCTTAACTTGAAGGTTTTTGCTTACATATTCAAAAACGCTGTCAGGTTCATTAACCAGGCTTTCAAATGAAATAAGCATATAAGAATCGTCGAAAGTATCTAGTACATATTCATAATAATTGATCCATAGGATTAGCCAATAATTTATATCTTCAAGATCATATTGTGATTTTGTTTCTATAAAATTTGAGGTCAATAGAAAAGGTTTATGATTAAGGCCAAATTCGTGATGCCCCAAATAGTTAAAATAATCCAGTACAAATGGATCTTCACGTTGGCTATCAGAAAAACTACGGTGCAACTTCATTAGGGATGAAGCATGGGAAATGGGTTCCCTAAATAAAATAAATATTTTACTATTATTAATTTTTTTTAAGGTAGATAGCCTTAAAATGTTGTTGTTGTTTTTGGATATATATTTTTGTTTTTGTTTTGAAAGACAAATCAAAGATATATAGGTCAAATATTTGTTTACAATTTCTTCTTCCACTGTATGTGGTAATAGTCCATCTTTAATGTAAGAATCCTTCATAAAGGCCTTCCAGAAATATTCGTCAAATTCTTCAGGTGAATTGCCGTCGATTATAATACCATCTTTGTGAGCTCTCTCGTGGGCAGCAATCTTAAGCTTTTTATTCCATAAGTTTGGGGAGAGCAAAATTGGCATATTGGAATATTGCAAGGAAGCGTATTCATTTGTGCCAAATATCTTATTCATTAAGGCTGTTGTGCCAGATCTAGCCAAGCCAGTTATAAATACGTACTCCTTTACTAGAATATTTTTAGCCTTAGGGCCAAAAATAATTTCTTCCAGTTCCAGAGACGACTTAGATAGAAAATAATTAGATAAGTATAATTTATGTAGTATTTTTTCGCTTTTTGAATAACTTGACATATTGTTTTTTTAAAATGATATAGAGCACCACTGCAATCAAAGAAGCTAAAATTCCACCTAAACTATATAGGGTTTCCGAGTATGTTGTTTTAAATAGTTCATCTATAATGAATATGGAAAGAAAAGGACTGATAAACAAAATAATACTTCCAATGAGCTTTAACAGATATATGATTTGTTTAGAAATCTGACGCAATAATTCCTTTTGTTTCTCCTCATCAGTTTTGGTTTTATCCTGTAATACCTTTAATTGTAATTTATAGGAGTTGGTCAGGTTTTTTGCAAGTGTTATTATCCCAAGATTATCAAAGATGATGCAAGAGAGTATTGTTATAATGAAAATAAGTGAATAAATCAAATTAGCCTTTATTTAGTTTCATCTTAATGAAATTAATAAACCGTTTAAGAGGCAACCAGAAAATGGCAACCAAAAAAGCGAAAAAAGTCAAAAAAACTCCTGAAATAATAGCAATTATTCCGGCTCCAAGCCCGGGTCCTAGATATAAAAACATAGTTATGATATTTAGTTAATTATTCGGCTCCAAAAAAGACTCGAAATATGATTGTCATCAAGTCTTTTTACAAATTTAATTTTTTTATGGATACTATCCCCAATTATTATTTTTCCATTATTTGTTTCTTCTATAAATATGTCACCATTAGGCAAGATATCGCATCTTCCTGAGGTAATGGTCCTTACCATTTCATTTTTTAATAATCTACTATATGGGGTAGTAACAGTGTCTTTTTCAAAGTCATAAATATAAACTTCATTGTTTTTCCTTTTGGAACTGAAGAAAAGATTTTGGGAAGTTAATTTGGGGTCTATTCTACTTTCTTCACGAATAACATCATTTCCATAGACGACTACTTTATTATTATCCAGAAAATCTACATCATGTTGATTATACCAAGGACCGTGTTTTATCCAAATTATTTTTGAGGTACTGGGTCTGTATAAAAATATTGTACTAAGATTTCTACAGGATATTAAAAGGTCTCCTTTATTCCAATATTCCGAATTGGTAAGAGCCGGTTGTATATCATTTAAATGAATGGGGTCACTTATAAATTGACCTTTGGATAGAAGTAAATCCTCATATCCATTTTCCAACAATATTTCAATTACTGATTTACTGTTGATTATTTCACCATTCTTAGGGTTTATTTTGGTGATTTCATCGTCCAAAAGAATTGTTTTATATGCATCGTAATCTTCAGGTAACATGTCATATTTCCCTGATATGAAGGGTTGTGTTGTTGCGTAAATATATCCTTCATGGTCTTCTTCCAGGGTATGATGGTAATTCCTATCGTTTTTTAGCCAAACTGTTTTACCGTTTTTATCAATTTTAACCAATAAACTTGTAAGTTGGGAATTCAGTATTAATGAACTATCCTGGGAGAAGAAAGGATGCATGAAATACAAATCACTACCCTTTTCCTGTTTTCTGGGGTTCATTTGATTGTACGCTTGATCAAACAGGCTTTTATTGTCCGGTTCCCAACGTTTTATTAATTTGCCGGTACTCAATTCAAAAAGATCAAATTTTTGGCCAAATTCTTCTCCTTTATGGGAAATCAATATTTTAGGATATAGTTCAATATTATCAGAGCCAAAATATGTGAAACCATCTTTGTCTTCCACATTCTTGACTAAAAATTCAGCAGGCTTAAAAACTTGCTTCATCAAAGACGGTAATTCGGCTAAAATTTTAATAGGTTCTACAAGTGGTCCAAATCTTTTAACACCCCCATCCGTTGATAAATAAATATTACGGACTGTTGATGACAGGAAAATGGAAAAAAACAAGAGCCCAGTTATTGCAATAAAAATGAACCGTAACTTTTTCATAATAGAATTAAAGAATTATTTTTTTGTTTTTAATTATTAATCGATATAAGTGACACAAATTCGGTTTAATGTAATAAAAAGGGGTCTTGACAAACTAATTAATTTTAAACTATCATTCCTGCCGCAACTGTTTCATTAGTATCATCATCTATTAAGATAATACTACCTGTAATCCGGTTTTCACGGTAAGAATCGATCAATAGTGGTTTTGTCGTCCTTATCCTTGCCTTACATATGTCGTTCATCCTTAATTCTTTTTCGTTTGGTAAACGGGAAAGAGAGTTTATGTCAATTTTGTAAACAATTTCCTTAATAATCGCCTTTTGCTCATTGGAGGTATGTCTAATGGTATATTTTGAAGCAGGTTTTGCAGGTAAATGGGTTAACCAACATAACATTACTTCAATATCTTGGGATGCCTCCGCTTTATTATTTGATCTAACGATCATATCCCCTCTACTTACGCCAATATCATCTTCAAGGGTTATAGTGACCGACATGGGTGCAAAAGCATTTTTTAATTCTCCAGCAATTGTATCTATAGTTTTTATTTTGGAAGTAAACCCGGAAGGCATTACTGTAATCTCATCTCCTTTTCTAAAGACCCCACTGGCTACTCGCCCAGCATATCCCCTATAATCAGGATATTCAGCACTTTGGGGGCGTATAACGGTCTGCACGGGAAATCTGGCATCTACCTTATTAATGTCACTACTTATGTGAATAGTTTCCAAAGTGTACAAAAGGAGGCCACCTTGGTACCAAGGCATGTTTTCAGATCGATGTACTACGTTATCACCTAAAAGGGCGCTTATAGGGATAAATCTGATATCCTTGACCAACAATTTTGATGAAAATTCTTCAAATTGAGCTACAACCCCATCATATATTTCTTCCTTAAAATCTACCAGGTCCATTTTATTTATGCAGACTATAATATGTGGAATCTGAAGTAAAGATGCAATAAATGCATGCCTTTTGGTCTGTTCAATTACACCGTGGCGCGCATCAATTAAGATAATGGCAGCGTTGGCCGTTGAAGCACCAGTGACCATATTTCTTGTGTACTGTATATGCCCGGGAGTATCTGCAATAATAAACTTGCGCTTAGGAGTGGTAAAGTACCTATAGGCAACATCAATGGTGATACCTTGTTCTCTTTCATCCTTTAACCCATCTGTAAACAAAGCCAAATCAACCCCGTCATGACCTTTGTTAATACTTGTATTTGTAATTGCCTCCAGTTGATCCTCGAATATAGATTTGGAATCGTAAAGTAAGCGTCCAATCAAAGTACTTTTACCATCATCTACACTGCCGGCCGTTGTGAATCGCAATAATTGACTATTATTAATATTCATTATTTCGTAATTAAATTTTGTTAAAAGTACCCTTGTCTTTTTCTGTCTTCCATGGCCGTATCCGATCTTTTGTCATCACTTCTGTTACCACGTTCCGTATTTCTCATGGCTGCTACTTCTTGCACTATTTTTTCAAGTGTATCAGCTTCTGATTCTATCCCCCCCGTTATAGTAATATCTCCCAGAGTTCTAAAACGAATCTTTTTTAGATAAGTTTTTTCCTTGGATTCTAGAATTAAAAATTCTGAATTTGGAATCCAGGAATCATTCCGCCAAACTACCTCTCTTTCATGTGCATAATATAAAGATGGTATCTGAATACCTTCCCTTTTAATGTAGTTCCAAATATCCATTTCTGTCCAATTGCTAATGGGAAAGACCCTGAAATGCTCTCCTTGGAAGTGTTTTCCATTGAATAAATTCCAAAGTTCTGGGCGTTGATTTTTTGGATCCCATTGCCCAAATTCATCCCTATGGGAGAAGAAACGTTCCTTGGCACGAGATTTTTCTTCATCTCTTCTTCCTCCTCCTATGGCACAATCTATTTTATTAGTTTCTATGGTATCCAATAGTGTCGTAATCTGTAGGGCATTTCTTGTGGCGTTTTTGCCTTTTTCTTCTGCTATTCTACCTTTATCAATAGAATCCTGCACGTAACCAACGATAAGTCTAACTCCCATAACTTTAACTAACTCATCTCTAAAAGAAATGGTTTCAGGAAAGTTATGACCTGTATCCACGTGCATTAAGGCAAATGGGATTTTACTTGGAAAAAAGGCTTTTTTAGCTAAATGTGTTAAAACAATGGAATCTTTGCCACCAGAGAAAAGAATTACTGGATTTTGAAATTGGGCCCATACTTCCCTAAGAACATAAATAGACTCTGATTCTAATTCATCCAAATAGTTTAAAAAGTATTTATTCATGATTTCAGAGTATTAATTTATTTTTAATTTTGTCATATATAATCTCAACGGATTCTTCAACAGAGTGCAACTCAGAAACCTCTACGTCAGGATTTTGAGGAGCTTCGTAGGGTGCGGAAATCCCTGTCATATTTTTAATTTCCCCTTTTCTGGCCTTTTTGTACAATCCCTTAACATCCCTTGTTTCACATACTTCCAAGGATGTATTCACAAATACCTCCACATAATTTTCATTTTCTATTATTGCCTTTATAAATTCCCTATCTTCTTTATAAGGAGCAATAAAAGCAGCGAGGACAACCACACCAGCATCCACAAATAATTTGGAAATTTCCCCTATCCGTCTAATATTTTCTGATCGGTCCTTTTTACTAAAAGAGAGATTTTGATTAATCCCGCTACGTACGTTATCTCCATCGAGAACATAGGTTTTAATATTGAGGTGATGCAATTTTTGTTCCAAGGCATTAGCAATAGTAGATTTTCCAGATCCGGAAAACCCAGTAAAAAATATCAAGAAGGAATTATGTCCGTTTGCCTCTCTTCTGAGAGTACGGCTTATTTTATACTCTTGTTGTACTATGTTTTTTTCCATTTTTTAGCTCTTCTTGTTTTATCCAAACCAAAATTTATCTTATACCATGTACGTTCATGTAAATAATATAAAATCATTTTTGTAATTATTTCTGCTGCTCCAATCTTTAATCCTGTGAGTGCATTTCCTGTAATAAACCATGAAAGGGTAATTGTGTCTAAAGTACCAATTATTCGCCAAGAAATAGTTTTTATTATGTGTCGTGTTTTGCTTTCTTCAACATAAAATTTAAACCAGAACCTCTCATGGAGATAGTAAAGTATTAATTTTGTGAACATTTCGAGCATCCCAATTTTTAGCCCTGTAAATGGGTTGCCTGTGATTGCCCATGAAAGTACAATGGTATCCACGGTGCCCACTAATCTCCATGTTATTGTTTTGGCAATATGCCTTTTGTGAGAGCTATCCATTATGAATTTTGAAGTATAAAATGATTGTTCAACAAATTTTCCTTATTATACATTAATTCATCTTGGGAGTTTTTTGATAATACTTTTAATCCTACCGCCTTGCAAATAGCATGGCCTGCAGCCGTGTCCCATTCCATAGTTGGGGCAAAACGCGGATAAACATCTGCTTTACCTTCAGCAATCATACATAGTTTAAGGGAGCTTCCCATGGAAACAATTTCCACTAGATCATACTTTTGCTTCAAGTCCTTTATAAAATCCAAAGTTTCCGAATTCATATGTGATCGGCTTCCTACTACCCTAATGGTATTTATTGGAGCAGGGTTAGGTGAAATTTTATTTTGAACATCATAAAGCTCACCTTTTATCATGTATTCTTCTTTTAACTGTCTTTTAAACGCATTTCTACTTTTCACATCGGCATAAAACAGTTCTTTGCTATTAGGGGCATAAATTACTCCGAGAATTGGTATTCCATTTTCACATAGTGCTATATTAACAGTGAATTCGCCATTTTTATTGACAAATTCTTTTGTTCCGTCCAAAGGGTCTACTAGCCAACATTTTTTCCAATTCTTTCTAATGTCATAGTCCGAATTCTTATTTTCTTCACTAATAATTGGGATATTCGAAGTTTTTAAAAACTTGTTTATGATTATATTGGCGGCTGTATCTGCCTCAGTTAAGGGAGAATTGTCAACTTTTAATTTCTGATTAAAGATTGGTTTATTGTAAACCTTCATGATAGCTATTCCAGCCATTATCGCTGCTTCAATGGCGAGCTCTAAATAATTTTTTAATGCACTCTTTTTATCAGGCATATAAGGTTGAATTGCTTATTGGGTTGGTTTACAATGCAAAATGTAATTATAATTATAGTGTAGACAATGACTTTACGATGTAAGTCCAAATATGTTCGATGAGACGTAGGATAGTTTATGTAAGATAAATTGACTTGTTTAAATTGAATGTTAAAGAATAATTTAGAATACTTAATCTATTCTTTTTATGTTTCATTGCTTGAATAGGATAATTGATAAGAATTATAAAAAGGAACTATTGTAATAATAAGGCCCATATTTCCTAAAGTTATAAACTATTTATTTATTACCGAGGAGAAGTGTACATTTTAAAAAACGTTGATTTAAGCGTAATAGGGAGAATGCCAATATCTATAAAGCCTCTAAAATAGTTGTAATCTATAAAAAAAGACGACTAAAAACAGGCATATATATTCTTAGTAAAAATTATGAATTGAGGACGTCAATAGAAGAAATTATAAAATTTATAACTCATATATGTCTTCAATTTGTTTGTCGATTCTTAAAGCCTAAGAATATTTCAAAAGTAAAAGTAAGGAAAGCAGTTATTGGACTTTTAAAATAAGTTAATAAATTCTTTGTTTCCATTTAATGATATTTTGATTGAAAGGCTATTATAGTTGACCAATTCCTTAGACTAGATTATTAGAAGTAGATAACTAAGTTTGAAACATTAAAAAGTTTTAAGAATTTTGTGGGAATTATTAACATTAAGGATATTGGGTCACAGGCTATTTAAATCAATTATTTTATTTGCCAAAGGAAAATTTAAATATAGATAACTGAAATGATTGGATAAATTTATTCAGACAAGTAAGGTTACTTTTTGATATGTTGGTTTCCCCCATTTAAATGTCTCATCCTAAATAATCGATACAGATTATTGAAGGATTAAATTTAAATATTAAGGCTGAACAATGATAACATTGTTCAGCTTTTTTGATTTGTACTGTTTTCTTTTCAATTTGTTTTGTGCGTGCATTTGTAGTGGTGTGAGCATATGGTTGGATAAATGCGGTCTTTGATCATTATAGATTTCTATGGCATTCTTAATCAGTGCTTTTTTCAATTTTATGTTCTTTATATTTTTTGCCACTCCAAATTCTTGTTTCAATATTCCGTTGACCCTTTCGGCGATGGCATTTTCGTATGGGTCGTATTTTTCAGTCATACTTGACCTTATATTGTTGTTTTTCAAGAGTTGTTGATATTC
>NZ_QLLN01000002.1 GCF_003259375.1 Arenibacter echinorum
TGTACGTCCCTGATATAGGTTGACCACTTAAAGAGTGGAAAACTATGAAAGCAAACATACGGAGTATCCGCAAACAGCGTAAATACTCGGAAGAATTCAAAAGACGTCTTGTTTCGGATTTCGAGAAAGGCAAGTTCAGTGTTCCCCAACTGGAGAAACTGCATGGGGTCCCCCACGCAACAATTTATCGGTGGATCTATAAATTCTCTATCTTTAATGAAAGTGGATTTAGAGTTATCGAGATGAAGGACAGTAGCAACAAAAAGATGAAGGAGCTGGAAGCCCGCGTAAAAGAGCTGGAGCGTACAGTGGGCCGTAAGCAGATCATGATCGATTATCTGGAGAAGATGATGGAGATCGCCAAGGACGAACTCGATATCGACATCAAAAAAAACTTCGGCACCCCACAATCAACTGGTTCCGGGAAAACAAACAAAAAGTGAGTTTTTCCATGAACGATCTGTACAAGGAAGCCGGCCTGAGCAAACAGGCCGTCCTTCAGTACGGCGCACGGCAGAAGATCTTTGACGAGAAGGTCCGCCAGATGGTCCTCGAGGCGGATGAGCTCCGGGAAGACCATCCAGGTTGTGGGGTGGAGAAAATGTACCATACCCTTAGGCCCGATTTTATAGGAAGGGACAGGTTCGTGGAACTGATGATGGAACTGGGATATAGGTTGAAGCGCAAAAAGAACTATAGAAGGACGACCATTGCCTCCAAGATATATTATCCCAACCTTATCAAAGGTATGGAGGTGGACCGCCCATCGATGGTCTGGCAATCCGATATTACGTACATCCCAATTGGTGGCAAGCACTATTACGCCGTTTTCATAATCGATGTCTATACCAAGAAGATCGTAGGACACAAGGTCTCCGACAATATGAGGGCACAGGCAAATATGGATGCACTGAACAGGGCACTTAACGAGAATGCCGCTCCTATGTACCACCACAGCGACAGGGGAAGCCAATATACCTACAAAGGTTATATAGGCCTTCTCAAGAAAAACGGAAGCAGGATAAGCATGGCGCTATCGGCCCAGGACAATGCCTATGCGGAGCGCATAAACAGGACCATAAAAGAAGAGTACCTGGACCACTGGAAACCAAAGGACTTTGGACAGTTAAAAAGAATGACGGCCAAAGCTGTAAAGAATTACAACAGTAAAAGATTACATAATAACAATAATAGAATGAGCCCTGAAAAGTTCATAGGCCAATTTCCTTTGTTGAGGCCTCAACAAAGGAAATTGATGACTATTTTTGACAATCAATTAGTAAATTAAATCGGTCAACTCTAATCAGGGATGTTCATAAAAAGAACAATCATCTATTTGGAATTTTAATCTACCCCACACCATATATAGCAAGGCAAAAAGGTTAATTCAATTCCCAAATCTTATAATTAAGAGCCGTAGCAAAACATACCCAAAGTAGGTAAGGAATCAATAGTAAGGCGGCAGTATTGCTCACCACTTTAAACCATTTAATGGTAAAGATCAAAAGCACCAATAATGCCAATATAACCAGTAAGGCAGCGAAAGGATTCTTAAATCCAAAGAAAATTATACTCCAAAGCGCATTGAACAGCAACTGTATCCCGAAATGGTATAGGGCCGTTTTTACCCAAATATGATAAAACCCTTTGGCCCAAACAATTCCAGCGGCCACTCCCATCATTATATAGAGCACGGTCCAGACCGGAGCAAAAATCCAATTGGGCGGGTTAAAACTTGGCTTATTCAATTCCAAATACCAATCATTTACCGAAGATTGCGTGGCAAAACTGGATAAAAAGCCAATGGTTAAACATACGGTTACCGAAATTGCGATATAGGTAAGTTGCTTTTTCAAGGATTGGTTGTTTACGCCCTAAATTAACAATTTATTTTAACAGGATCTACAGTAAAACTACTTAAAAGCTATCTTTGCACAAATTGTTTCCAATATGACCGATAAAGACTTTATCCCTTCCACTTATACCACAGACAAAACGGAAGGAAAAGTTACTTATAAATCGCCCAGTAATATCGCCTTGGTAAAATACTGGGGGAAAAAGGAACATCAGATTCCCGCCAACCCATCCATCAGCTTTACCCTGGATACCTGTGCTACCACTACAACGGTCAGCTATAAAAAATTAAATAATAAGGCATCCGACTTTTCTTTTGACCTACTTTTCGATGGTAGGTCCAAAGAAGATTTTAAACCCAAAATAAGCACATTTCTTAAACGGACGGAAAAATATTTGCCATTTTTAAAGTCCTATCATTTTACCATAGAAACTTCCAATTCCTTTCCCCACAGCAGCGGTATAGCCTCTTCGGCCAGTGGAATGTCTGCCTTGGCACTGTGCCTCATGGAACTGGAAAGGGAACTAAACCCCAATATGGATAGCGCTTTTTTTAAAAGAAAGGCTTCTTTTTTGGCACGTTTGGGATCTGGGAGTGCCTGCCGGAGTATTGAAGGGAACCTAATGCAATGGGGGGCACAGAAGGACACCCAGGAGAGTTCCGATCTATACGCCATTAAATATCCCTACAAGGTAAACCCTATTTTTAATAACTATCAGGATTCCATCCTTTTGGTGGACAAAGGATCCAAACAAGTGAGCAGTAGTCTTGGCCATGATTTAATGCATGATCATCCCTTTGCGGAACAACGGTTCGACCAAGCGCATAAAAATCTGACCAAATTAAAAAGGATTTTTGAAGAGGGCGATTTGTTGGAATTTATCAAAATTGTAGAAAGTGAAGCCCTCACCCTACACGCCATGATGATGACAAGTATGCCGTATTTTATATTGATGAAACCCAATACCTTGGAAATTATCAATAAAATATGGGCCTTTAGGGAATCGTCCAAAACCCATGTTTGTTTTACCCTGGATGCAGGGGCCAACGTGCATGTGCTATATCCTGAAAACGAAAAGGAAAAAGTTTATCAATTTATTAATAATGAGTTGGTTGCATATTGTGAAAACGGGCAGTATATTTGCGATCAAATTGGAAATGGAGCAGAAAAGCTGTAATTTTCATATGAAAAATGAATAATTAATAGTCAGATATTACGTTAGTTATTCAATCATATTGATTTTTATTTTAATGCCCTTGCAAGAGTTTAAATTATTTATGTTTATCTTAAAGAAATGAAAGGACCGTTATTTTACTCTAAAATTCTACTTTTTGGGGAATATGGAATCATTAAGGATTCCAAAGGACTTTCCATACCCTATAATTTTTTTAAAGGGGCACTAAAATCTAAAAATAAGGATTCTGAGGCGGCTAAGAAGTCGAACGCCAGCCTTAAGGCCTTTGCGGAATATTTGAAAGACCTGCAGAAGAAAGACCATAAATTGGTGACTTTTGATCTGGAGGCCTTAAATAAGGATGTAGCTAACGGTATGTATTTTGACAGTTCCATTCCACAAGGATATGGCGTTGGTAGTAGTGGTGCCCTGGTGGCGGCTATTTACGATAAATATGCTATCGAAAAAATTACCGTTTTAGAGAATCTTACCCGGGAAAAATTATTAAAATTGAAGACTATTTTTGGAAAAATGGAATCGTTTTTCCACGGTAAATCTTCAGGCCTTGACCCTCTGAACAGCTATTTAAGCCTGCCTATTCTAATAAATTCCCAGGACAATATAGAATCTACCAGCATTCCATCACAAAACTTGGATGGCAAGGGGGCCGTATTCCTGTTGGATAGTGGAAGTACGGGTGAAACCGCGCCTATGGTACACTTGTTTATGGAACAAATGAAACATGAAGGATTCCGGGCCATGCTAAAGGATCAGTTTATTAAACATACGGATGCCTGCGTGGAGGATTTTATAAATGGGAACGTAAAATCGCTCTTCGGGAACTTAAAGCAGTTGTCGCATGTGGTACTAGACAATTTTAAGCCTATGATACCCGTGGAATTCCATAAACTATGGAAACAGGGAATAGACACAAACGACTATTATTTAAAACTATGTGGTTCCGGTGGCGGAGGTTACATTTTAGGATTTACCGAAGACATCAACAAAGCCAAAAAAGCCCTGAAGGGCTATAATTTAGAAGTGGTATACAACTTCTAACCTTCTCCTTTATGCTTAGTAGAAAAAACAAGCTCTTGCTATTAAAGTTTCTGAGCCTGTTTTCTGTGGTCAGAGGATACAACATTCTTATGATCATTTTGGCTCAGTACCTAGCCTCCATATATATTTTAGCTCCCCATTTACCCTTGCGTAAGGTAGTTTTTGATGGCAACCTGTTCGTTATTGTGCTCAGTTCGGCCTTGGTAATAGCAGCAGGATATATCATCAACAATTTCTACGATGCGGAAAAAGACCTGATCAACAAACCTAGAAAGAGTATGCTGGATCGCCTGGTAAGCCAACGTACCAAGCTCACCACTTATTTTGTATTGAATTTTCTTTCTGTATTTTTTGCCAGCTATGTATCCTTTAAGGCAGTTGTATTCTTTTCTGCCTATATTTTTGGCATATGGTTCTATTCCCACAAATTAAAGAAAGTTCCTTTTTTGGGCAATTTCGTTTCCGCCACTCTGGCCATTGCTCCATTTTTTGCTGTTTTTGTGTACTACAAGAACTTTGACACTGTAATTTTTGTGCATGCCCTTTTTCTTTTCCTATTGATTTTGGCCAGGGAAATGATCAAAGACCTGGAAAATATGGCCGGGGATATGGCCCAGAACTACAAGACCATCCCCATCCTGTACGGGGCAAAATTCTCGAAGATCTGCATCTCCATTTTGATTGGCCTAACACTGCTTCCCGCCTTTCTTTTGATAGAATATTTTGATGTAGGCTATATGTACCTCTATTTTATAGGTTGCATTTTTTTGCTTTTTGGATTTTTGATCCTTTTGGTAAAATCCAACAGCAAAAAACACTACGTATGGCTGCACAACATCCTAAAGCTGATCATCATACTGGGAGTGTTCAGTATTTTATTGATCAATGTTGATCTGGTATTGAACAGAATTCTCTAAGAATCACTAATAACCGCTACAATAGCTTATACATACCATTTCCTTTGCTACCTTTGCAATAAATTACAGTATATATGAGTAGGTCAGATTCCAACAACGACAAAAAAGCATCAGGAAGACAAGGGGGCACTTTTAGAAAAAAGAGCCATGCAAGGGGCAACGCCCCAATAAGAAAGAAAACGGAAGCAAAACCACCATCCGATCCCAATGTAATGCGTTTAAATCGTTATGTGGCCAACTCTGGTGTTTGTTCGCGTAGAGATGCAGACATCTATATCTCTGCCGGAAACATCACCGTAAATGGTAAGCCAATTACGGAAATGGGCTACAAGGTAAAACTGACCGATGAAGTAAAATTTGATGGCCGTTTGCTAAATCCAGAGAAAAAGGAATACGTACTGCTTAACAAACCCAAGGATTTTGTTACCTCACCAAAGGATGAGCACGGAAAAAGAACTGTAGCCTCCCTAATTTCCAATGCCTCCAAATCCAAACTTTCTGTTGTTGGGAGAATGGACAAGAACACTACCGGACTTTTGTTGTTTACCAATGATGGGGAAATGACGAAGCGACTTACAAAACCGAAAAACGGACTTCGCAAAATATACCACGTAGAGCTGAACAAAAACTTAAGGGGCGAGGACCTTATTAAGATCAAGGAAGGCATTTCTATAGAGGACAGCGTGGTTCGGGTAGATGATGTAAGTTTTATTGAAAACGCCCCTAAGCGCGAGGTAGGCATAGAACTCAAGAGCACACGTAACAAAATTGTACGTCGTATTTTTGAAGAATTGGAATACGAGGTCGTAAAATTGGATAGGGTGGTCTATGCCGGACTAACCAAAAAAGATCTTCCCCGTGGGCACTGGAGACATCTTACACCTCAGGAAGTCATTAATTTGGGGATGATAAAATAACCCCTAATAAATATTTTCCTTATAGCCATTATTCGATTTCATTTATTGAAGGTAAATTCCATATCACCCAGTTGGAAAGTATATTTTGTTGTTAACATTATTATAGCGTACGTAGATTTTTGTTGATCTTTAACATTAAATAACCAACTATGAATACTAAAAAAGTAATAGGAATACTTCTAATTATTGGCGGCATAGCCCTAGGGTATTTAGGCTTTAATAAAATAGATAATAGCGGGGCCTCTATAAAGGTGTTGGATATAGAACTCGATGTTTCCGATAAAGGGAGCAAACAACAAGGATATATCTATTTGGGATTAGGTATACTTTTGGTTGCTGGGGGTGTCTATACTGTGAATAAGAAATAACACCTTGGAATCATTATAGCTCAAATAATTAAAGTTGACAGGGCCTTACAAGATATAGGTCAGTAATTGAATCAAATACATTTGCTAATTCCATAAAGGCATTGAATTTGATTTCAGAATAGTTTACCCAGAAAAAATAACCGCAATATTTTCCACTCCTGATACGCGAAGTGAACTTGGCTAGAAACCATGGTACATCTTGTAAGAAATCTATCCTTTTGGAAACAACGCTCTACCCGACAAATTTTTGTCATTGCGAGCCTGTCTAGCCGTCAGGCAGGTGAAACGCGGCAATCTGTTTAAAGGATGGAATTGCTTTGCTACGACTGCAACTCACACTGTCGGTTATGGGCACTTTTCACTGTACACTTACCACTGAATTCTGTTCACTTATTACTGTTCACTCATTACTGTTCACTGAACACTCGATATTGTTTATTGTTGATTGCTAATTGTTCATTGCCCAAAGTTGAACCTTGAACCAATAATGGATAAAAAGGAATTGCTATATTAGGCTATTATATAGGCGTTTTAATCCTCAAAGCGGTGTCCTCTAAAGAAACAATGATCGAAAAAATAGACCATTCCGAAATTTCCAATGCAGAAAAAATTCACGCGATTTTTCAAGTATCCTATCGCATTGAGGCCGAATTATTGGGTGTTACGGATTTTCCTCCTTTAAAAAGAAGCATTGTAGATTTTCTAAATAGCGACACCCTTTTCTATGTCCTCTGGAAGGAGGGTATTTTGGCCGCTGCAGTTGAAATAGACCTACTTGAAAACACGCTTGATATCTGTAGCCTGGTAGTACATCCTAAATATTTTAGGCAGGGAATAGCCCAAAAAATATTACTGTTCCTTGAAAACTATGATGATTCCGCGACCCTTATTGTGGAAACTGGTTGGGCCAATGCACCGGCAATAGCTTTATACAAGAAGTTTGGTTTTCATGAGACAAGTCAATATATAAATACCGGCGGCATCAAAAAAACATGCTTTAGCAAAACAAAATAGAGAAAATGACAGGTATTAAAACTCGAACAAACTTTAACTTATTGACCTTGATTATTGCTATTTCTTTTGTTGGAAATGCCATCGGCCAGAGTTTGACCAACACCAAGATTAACGGCTATAGGGGCATTTGGTTCGAATTAGATCAGAAGTACGAGTATGGGGACAAATACTCCGGGGCATTGGGGACCTATACCGCAAAGCACGTGCCTTTGGCCATTTATGCTCCCGAAGTTGATAAAACCTTCTTTGTCTATGGGGGTACTCCCTCAGAAGACCTACGCTACCTACTCTGCATGATCGGGGAGTTTGACCATAAAACGGAAATGGTTTCCAAACCCACTGTAGTCTATGATAAAAATGGGGTAAACGACCCCCATGACAACCCTTCCATGCTAATCGATCATGCCGGGTATATTTGGGTATTTATCAGTGGAAGGGGTACCACACGACCAGGTTTCAAATACAAAAGCACAATGCCATATTCCATAAAGGAATTTGTGCAGATTACTGAGGAGGAAATGACCTACCCACAACCTAGGTACACCGATTTTGGCTTTTTTCATTTTTTTACAAAATATACAGGGGTACGCCAACTCTATTTCGAGACCAGTAAAGATGGAATCAACTGGACGGATGATACCTTGCTTGCCGCTATCCCGGAAAAAGAAGGGGAAAAGTCCGGTCACTATCAAGTCAGCGATATTTATAATGGTAAGCTTTTGGGCACCTTCTTCAATAGGCACCCCATTGGAAATGTGGATAAAAGAACCGACCTATATTATATACAGTCAATCGACTTTGGCTCTACCTGGACCACCGTCAATGGTATAGAAACACCTCTTCCGGTGGTGGACATGGACAGTCCGGCAAAAGCAGTAGACTACGCATCCCTAGAAAAAAATGTGTACCTAAAAGATATGGGCTTTACAGCGGAAGGTCATCCCGCCTGCCTGTATATAAGAAGCAACGGACATGAACCGGGTCCAAAAAGTGCCCCTTACGAATGGTGTATTACCAAATGGAACGGTGAGCAATGGCAAACTACTGTGGTAACCACATCCGACCATAATTATGATATGGGGAGTCTCTTTATTGGGGAGGATGATTGGAAAATTGTTGGGCCCACGGAAAAAGGTGCCCAAGATTGGGGCGTTGGTGGGGAATTGGCTCTATGGCAGTCCCAAGACCAAGGGGAAAATTGGAAAAAGATCAAAGTTTTAACGGAGCATAGTGCCTTGAGCCATTCCTATGTGCGAAGACCAGTAAATTATAAAGCGCCGTTTTCCTTTTTCTGGGCAGATGGACATTCGCACCAACCCAGTAAGTCCGAACTCTATTTCGGCAATTTTGAGGGCGAGATATGGAAAATGCCCTATAATATTACCGAAGAATATGAAATGCCAATTAGGGTCAAATGATTAACTTAGGACATCAATAGAACCAAATGAAAGCTATAATATGTGAAGCCTATGGCCTTCCCGAAAAGGTGGTTAAAATAACCGAACGGCCAACACCCTCACCCAAGGACAATGAGGTCCTAATAAAAATCCATGCAACGGCCGTGAACGACTACGACTGGAGTCTGGTTCTGGGCAAGCCCTATTTGATCCGTTTAATGTTCGGCCTGCTTAAGCCCAAACATGGACTTTTGGGAATGGAATTGTCGGGTACCATTGTGGCCATGGGTGCAAAGGCAACAAAATTTAAAATTGGGGATGCAGTTATGGGAGACACCTCGGAATACGGCTTTGGCACCTTTGCAGAATATATCAGCATCAACGAAAAGGCGGTGATCCAGAAACCCCAAGCTCTAAGTTTTGAAGAAGCCGCAGCCATTCCACATGCCTCCTGCCTGGCATTACAAGCCTTAAGGGACATAGGACAAATAAAAGAAGGCCAAAAAATTCTAATCAACGGCGGTGGCGGTGGCGTGGGAACCATTGGTCTGCAACTGGCCAAACTTTATAATTGTGAGGTAACAGGAGTAGATTCCCAAGAAAAATTGGCCATGATGACATCACTCGGTTATAACCATGTAATCGACTATAAAAAAGTAAATTTTACCAAAGCGGGGGAAACGTACGACCTCATCCTGGATTGTAAAACCAACAAAGCGGCCCTCTCCTACCTCAAAGCTCTAAAACCTAATGGAGCGTATGTGACCATTGGCGGCAAATTGTCCGGTTTATTAAAAGTACTGCTGTGGGGCAAGTTTGCACCCCTATTCTCCTCCAAAAAATTAAAGGTATTGGCCCTAAAGACCAATATTGGTTTGGATTACATTATAGAGCTACTGACACAACATAAAATCCAATGCCAGATAGATGGCCCTTATCCCCTGGAAGATGCGGGACGATTGATCCAGTATTTTGGAGACGCAAAGCATAAGGGAAAAATAGTAATGACCACCAATCCATAATCCCTAAAAAATGACTCCAATTACCGACCTCGTTGAGAGCATAGAACGCAAAGGGTTATGGACCAATGTCTTGGAATTGGATAGGAACCAGTTTCTAAAGGTAAAGGGCAGTAAGGACACCAACCTCTATTGGGTGGTTCAGGGAAGTTTAAGAATTTATGTGGTGGAGGAAAATGAGGAACACACCATTAGGTTTGGCTATACCCATAATTTTATTACTGCTCTGGATTCCTTTCTGGATGAAAAACCTTCCGATCTCTATATACAGGCACTAAAAAAAACCACCGTTAAAGTCATTGACAAGGCCACTTTCATGGATTTTATGAAATCGTCCCCAGAAAATACTTCCATCTGGCAACTAATGCTGGAGCAATTGGTATTGCAGCAAATGGAAAGGGAGCGGGATATTTTAACCGTGTCTCCCTTGGAAAGATATATGAGGGTACTGAAGCGCTCTCCCCAACTCTTTCAGGAAATACCCCACAAATACATAGCTTCCTATTTACGAATGACCCCTGAAACGCTTTCCAGGATTAAAAAATCTTGATTTCGATCAATGTTTTAGAGCTTTAAAATGCCAAAATTTGCCATAAAAAATAAAGACATGCTTTCTAAGGATTTATTGCAGGATTTATTGGAGCGTACCCAAGAAAACAAAAACAAGGCAGAGGGCTTTACACACTTGCCTTTGGAAATTTTGAATTGGAAATCCTCCCCTGATAGTTGGAGTATTTTGGAATGCCTGGAACACTTAAACCGCTATGGGGATTTTTATATTCCTGAAATTGAAAAGCGGATAACAACTTCCCAACAGAGGCCTGCAGAAACTTTCAAAAGCGGATGGCTGGGCGACTATTTTGCCAAAACCATGCTTCCCAGGGAAAAGCTGAACAAAATGAAAACATTTAAGTCCATGGACCCCGTAGGCAGTAAGCTGAACATGGACACCCTTAAAAAATTTCTGAGCCAACAACAGGCCATCCTCAACCTATTAGACAAATCCAAAGAGGTAGACCTTACCAAGACCAAAACGGGCATTTCCATTTCAAAATGGATCAAGCTTAGATTGGGCGATACCTTTAGGGTGGTCATCTACCACAATCAGCGCCACATGGCCCAAGCGGAAAGGGTATTACAAGAGGCTGGTAGGCTGTCAGCGGTTTAGCCAGAAAGTATGTAGGTTTCGCCTTATAGTCTTTAACCATAACTATCGTGACGCTCTACCTGACCTTTTAAGGTAATAGCGAGAATACCTAGCCGGTAGACAGGCCTGCCTACCGGCAGGTAGGCATAGCGCGGCAATCAGTTTTTGACTGACGTGATTGCTTTTGGTGAAGTTGATCATCCTGCCTTGAAGCCCTCCCCCTAGCCCCCTCCCAAGGAGGGGGAATTTGATCCATGCAGTGCAAAGTCTACTGACGTGGCACAAATCCAAAGGAAGGTGCTGTTGCTGTGTCAACTCAACTTTCAACTTGGAACCTTGAACTTGAAACTTCCAACTCTGAACTTTGAACTTTGAACTTTGAACTTTGAACTTTGAACTTTAGTTACACCAACCCTGTAATGCCAACAAAACAACAAAAGTGTATTAAAAGAAGGTTAATTTTTAAAAGGACCTTCTGCATTAAATGATTCAAAAACAACGTATTACATCCTACTCCCAACGCGCATCTAAAATAACTGGGCCTCAAGCAAACCAAATATTTACTAACTTGAAGGGTAAATATTAAGAACAGGGCCACCGGCCTTCCTCCTTAATAGCTTTAATACCCACAATACAGCGCAAATAATTTTTTAACCCTAAATAATAACAATGAAAAAAGTATTGTTTTTAACTGGAGATTTCACTGAAGATTATGAAACCATGGTCCCATTTCAAATGCTGGAAATGGTAGGATACACCGTACATACCGTTTGTCCGGACAAGAAAAAGGGGGACATAGTAAAAACGGCCATACACGATTTTGAAGGCGACCAGACCTATACGGAAAAACCGGGTCATAATTTTGCCCTGAACTACAGCTTTGCAGATGTAAAGGTGTCCGACTATGATGGTTTGGTGATTGCCGGAGGAAGGGCGCCAGAATATTTACGATTGAACAAAAAAGTGCTCGAAATAGTACAGCACTTTTTCACCACCAACAAACCTGTCGCCGCCATCTGCCATGGCATTCAAATTTTGACCGCCGCAGGTGTTGTAAAGGGAAGAAAGCTCACCGCCTATCCAGCCGTGGGGCCGGAAGTGACCCTGGCGGGCGGGGAATTTCAATCCATTCCCGTAGATGGGGCCTTTGTAGATGGCAACTTGGTTACCTCCCCAGCCTGGCCGGCACATCCTAGTTTTATAAGGGAATTTTTAAAAGTAATGGGTGCCACGATCCAATTGTAAAGAATATAAAAAATAGCGACCTAGGTCCAACGGATTTAGGACCTGTCATACGCCGAATATCCAATAGGCCCACTTAATAAGTGGGCCTATTGGATTTAAGAAAATGAGTGTACAACATCCCTCTCAACACATTTATTTATAAGGAAACAATGAAGAAAATAGTGTTTGTGGCTTCAATCCCTTCCGTCTTCTCCTGCGATGGTCCGAGAAACCACCTTGTCCCACGCTGGCGCGAGCATCATGCTCGTGCCTTTACCAAAGTCCCTAGGCTCGAGTAATCAGAACCCTCCGTCTTCTCCTACGTCGAAGCCACCTCCCTTCGCACTACGACTCCGCTGAGTACAGGCCTAAAGGGAGGAGCTCTTAATTTTATGTATTAGTTTGTAAATCAACTGCTCACTGACCAGTGAAAACTGTTCACTTTTTACTGTTCATCGTCTACTTCTCGATACAATTTTATTTCATTTCACTTCATAAAATCACTCGAAGTGACGGACTTTAACCCTCTGTTCACTGTAAACTGTTTACTGATTGCTGATCAGGAAATCTTGTCCATTTTCTTTCTAATCTCTGCCAAGCAAAGATTACCAAAACTACCTTCATGGGTGTGCCTTATGTCCCTTTTGGGGGTAAAGGTGCCCTCGTTGATTTCCTTGCCCATTTTCTTATAGGCATCACGGAAAGGTGTGCCGCTCAATACCAGTTCATTCAAGGTATCCACACTAAACAGATAATCGTATTTGGGATCGTCCAGGATATTTTCATTTACCCGTATTTCCTTTAAACTAAAGGTCATTATTTCCAAACAGGCCTTTAGGTCCTGTATGGCTGGTACTATCACCTCTTTTACCAATTGAAGGTCCCTGTGATAACCACTGGGCAGGTTGTTGGTGATCAGGATCAATTGGTTGGGCACTGTTTGAAGTCGGTTACACTTACCGCGCACCAATTCAAACACATCCGGGTTCTTCTTATGGGGCATAATACTGGAACCTGTAGTAAGCTCATCCGGGAAGGAGACAAAATTAAAATTCTGGCTCATATACAGACAGATGTCCATCGCCATCTTGGATAGCGTGGCAGCAATACTGCTCATGCCAAAGGCTGCTGCCTTTTCTACCTTGCCACGGCCCATTTGTGCGGCTACCACATTGTATTTCATGGTTTCAAAGCCCATTTCCTCAGTGGTAAAACTACGGTCTATAGGGAAGGAACTTCCATAACCTGCAGCACTACCCAAGGGATTTTGGTCGGCTACCTTAAAGGCGGCATCCACAAAGTAAAGATCGTCCACCAAACTTTCGGCATAGGCGGAGAACCAAAGTCCAAAGGAAGAGGGCATAGCCACCTGTAAATGGGTATAGCCAGGCAACATCACTTTCTTATGCTTGTCCGCCAAATTTAAAAGGAGGTGGAACAAATCCTTGGTCTGGTCCTTTATTTCCGTTAACTCATTCTTTAGGTACAAATGCATGGCCACCAAAACCTGATCGTTTCTGGAACGGGCGGTGTGAATCTTTTTACCGGCATCTCCCAACCTTAGGGTGAGCAGAAATTCAATTTTGGAATGCATGTCCTCAAAACTGTCCTCAATAGTAAAAGTGCCATTTTCTATGGTCTTGGCTATATTGTCCAACTCATGTACCAGGGAATCGGTTTCTTTAAGGGTCAACAGACCAATTTTACCCAGCATTTTTGCATGTGCCTTGGAGGCGATTACGTCGTATTTTGCCAAAAGCAAATCCAGTTCCCTATCATTGCCCACCGTGAAATGGTCTATTTTTTTGTCGGTGCTAAATCCTTTGTCCCAAAGTTTCATTTGTCGTTTTTATTTGTTTTTTTAAAGGTCAAATGTAATTCGCCATCAATCTTACCTCCCAATTAAATAGATCTGTGTTGGCTCATTTCATCTATTTTTCAATTATCAATTAACAATTAGCAATAAACAATGCTTGTGTTAACGGGTTAATTTATACTATTTATCTTTTAATGTTTCTAATAAGTCAAATATAGTTTGTCTTTAAACTCTCTCTTAGATTAGGAAGTTCGTTTTGGCTCGGTTCATTTGATAATACTTTTTGTTTTTTAACTGTCAATAGCAATGATCAAATCAACATTGTTTATTGATTACTGATCATTGTTTATTGTTTATTGTTTCAGGAAGCCTTGTAAAATTTGAATATACAAATCTATTCCTTCTTCTATTTCCGCTACATAAATAAATTCGTCCGCAGAGTGACTACGGGTGCTATCGCCAGGTCCCAATTTTAAGGACTGACAATATAAGGCCGCCTGATCCGAAAGGGTAGGCGAACCATAGCTGCTTCTGCCCAAGGCCAAGCCCGACTTTACCAACGGATGTTCCTTATTGATGGAAGAAGAGTTTAAGCGCAACGAACGGGGCTTTACCTCACAAGGGGCTTCGGCAGTAAGTATGTCCGCTATTTCCTTGTTGGAGTAACAGTCGTTTACCCGCACATCTATCACCAAATCCACATGGCCGGGCACAACATTGTGCTGGTTACCGGCACTTATCTGGGTTACCGTAAGCTTTACCTCCCCCAGCACTTCCGATACCTTGGGAAACTTATAGTCCTTAAACCACTGCAGTACTTCTATGGTATTGTAAATGGCATTATTATCGTTGGGGTGGGCAGCATGGGATGGTGTTCCACTTACCTTGCCTTCAAACACCACCAAACCTTTTTCTGCAATAGCCAAATTCATCAAGGTGGGTTCCCCTACTATAGCCACATCTATTTTTGGAAGGATCAGCAACATACTGTTAAGTCCGTTAGGACCGGAACTTTCCTCTTCCGCAGAGGCCACGAGCACTATATTATGGCTTAGGTTTTCCTGAGCGTAAAAATGGGTAAAGGTAGCGATAAGGGATACCAGGCACCCCCCGGCATCGTTACTGCCCAGTCCAAATAATTTTCCGTCCTCAATATGTGGATGAAAGGGATCTTTGGTATAGGCCGAATTGGGTTTTACCGTATCGTGATGCGAATTGAGCAGCAGCAAAGGCTTGCTCTCATCATAGTATTTGTTAAAGGCATATACATTGTTCTTCTCCCTTTTAAAAGGGATGTCGAAATGTGTAAACCATGCCTCAATGGCATCTGCCGTCTTATCTTCTTCGGAGGAAAACGACTGAATTGAAATCAATTTCTGTAACAACTCAATAGCTTTTTCCGTAAGTTTTTGTTGATCCATGTTTATAAGGTAATTGTGGTAAATAAGGTAGCATTAGGGTTTAACATATCCAAATCCCCAATACAGACCTTGCCCACATTTTTATGAAGCGCATGAAAGCAATTTTCCAATTTTGGCAGCATGCCACCTACTATAATCTTCTTTTCTAATAATTCTTGGTAATTCCTAGGCTCCAGGTGTTTTACCACAGAGGTTTCGTTCGAAATATCCAGCAACACCCCTTTCTTCTCAAAGCAATAGTAGAGGGTGGTGTCATAGTTCCCGCTCATCCCAATGGCCACTTCCGAAGCAATGGTATCGGCATTGGTGTTCAGCAATTGCCCTTCCTTGTTATGGGTAATGGCGCAAAACACCGGAACAAAGTCGGCCTGCAACAATTTATCTATAGCCGCTGCATTTACTTCCTCCACATCCCCCGCAAACCCGTAGTCAATTTCCCGTACCGGTCTTTTTACGGCGCGGATGGTATTGCCATCAGCACCGCTAAGGCCTATGGCGTTGGTACCCCTAGCCTGCAGTTGTGCCACAATATTCTTATTGGCCAATCCGCCGTAGACCATGGTGATTACTTTTAGTCCCTCTTCATCGGTAATACGTCTCCCTCCTACCAATTTGGATTCTATCCCCAATTTTTCCGCGATTTGGGTGGCTAGTTTGCCACCACCGTGTACCAATATTTTAGGGCCTTCCATAGCTGCAAAGGAATCCAGGAATTTGTTGAGTTCGGTTTCGTTCTCAATTACGTTCCCGCCAATTTTTATTATAGATAGTTTTTGTTTCATGTCTTTTTTTACTTCCCGCTTGGGGCACTTGATCGTTTTGTCCTTAGTTTGGGGTTTCAATCCCTTCCGTCTTCTCCTCCTATCGTCAGAGAAGCCACCTTCCCTTACTAAGTGAAGGAGCCCCTTATTTTCGTCATTCACTGTTCACTACCACGTATACTGTTTACTGTAAACTACCAACTGAATACTGTTCACTGTTTACTGTTCACTGCATACTCCCTACCCCTTCAAACTCTCCAGCAACTTCTTCAACACGATCTGAGCGGAATAGGTTCTATTGTTGGCCTGTTGGATTACCAAGGAATTGGGACCGTCCAAGACCTCATCGGCTACAACTACATTGCGTCTTACGGGCAGACAGTGCATAAACTTGGCCTTGCCCAATTTTTTATTGGTCATGGTCCACTTTTTATCCTGGTTCATCACCTTCCCATAATCCTGGTAACTGCTCCAGTTTTTAACATAGACAAAATCGGCATCTTCCAAAGCCTTGTCCTGATCGTATTCTATTTTGGCACCCTTGGTTACCTCCGGATTTAAATCGTATCCTTTGGGATGGGTAATTACAAAATCGGCCTCCTGCAAATGCATCATTTCCACAAAAGAATTGGCCACCGCATGCGGCAACGCCTTTGGGTGGGGTGCCCAGGACAAGACTACTTTAGGTCTTTTCTTGATATTGTTTTCTGCCAAGGTAATGGCATCTGCCAAAGCCTGTAGCGGATGGCCTACAGAGCTTTCCATATTCACCACCGGTATCCCCGCATATTTTTTAAAGCCGTTCATGACCAATTCTGCCTCGTCCTTTTCTTTATCGGTCAAGGAGGCAAAGGCCCTAATAGCTACTATATCACAATATTGCGCCACTACCTGGGCCGCTTCTTTGATGTGTTCTGAGGTGCCCTGATCCATAATGGTACCATCGCCATATTCCAATGCCCATCCTTCACTTCCAAAATTCATTACTATAACCTCCATCCCCAAGTTCAATGCCGCTTTTTGCGTGCTTAAACGGGTTCTAAGGCTGTTGTTGAAGAATAATAAACATACGGCCTTGGCATCTCCCAAGGCTTTGTATTGAAGCGGATTCGCCTTTAATGATCTAGCTTCTTCTACCCATTGTGGTAGGGAATCGATATCTTTTAAGGATAAATAGTGTTGCATTTCTTTATTTTATGGTTGTAAAAGCGGTTTTGTTTTCTAGGGCATCGATAATAAAATTGTCCTTTAGGCCATTTACGATCCAGGTCTCCACATTTGCCTGTCTGGCAATATTGGCAGCCTCTATCTTGGATTCCATTCCCCCGGTACCATGGGAAGATTTAGAACTGCTGACCTCCTTTTGCAGATCGGCCAAGTTGCTCACCAAACGAATGGTTTCCGGCTTCTTATTAATGAAGGATTCCTTGGTATAAATGCCATCGGTATTGGTAGCAATGATCAAGAGATCTACCTTCATCAAGGCAGCCGTTAATGCAGCCAATTTATCATTGTCCCCAAACTTGATCTCATCGGTAGCTACCGTATCGTTTTCGTTGATAATAGGGATAAAATTATTGGCCACCAGTACGTTGATGGTATTGCAGATATTTTCTTTGGACACTTCCCTTTCAAAGTCGGAATAGGACAATAGACATTGGGAGGTAAACAATCCCAACTCCCTGAAATTCTCTTGGAAAATTCGCATTAAATGGGGTTGACCTATAGATGCCAGGGCCTGTTTAACAGTGATTTCCTGTCCGTTGTGTTCCAATTTCACGAACTGCTTGGCTGCGGCAATGGCCCCGGAACTTACTATGATGAATTCGTAACTATCCTTTAGTTTCGCGATCTGCCTGCCAATATCCTCGATTTTTCCCCGAGAAATATGGTCCGTTTCCTTGGTAAGGGTATTGGATCCTATTTTTAATAATATTCTTTTCTTCTGCATGCTCTTTTTTTTAAGACCTATTGTTTAGGTCTGGCTACTACCTTATTTGTCCATCGCCCTTTACGTACCATTTGTTGGTCACCAAATGCTGTAGGCCTATGGGCCCCCTTTGATGCAATTTGTCCGTGCTGATGGCCAATTCCCCTCCCAGTCCAAATTGTCCGCCATCCGTAAAACGGGTGGATACATTATGGTAAACTGCGGCGGAATCCACCGAATTCATAAAAAGGTCGGCCTCTTGTTCCTCTTCGGTAACGATTACCGCCGAATGTCCGCCGCCATAGGTATTTATTTTTTCAATGGCTTGTTCAGTGCTATCCACTTCCCCAATAAGGATCTTGTAATCCAAAAATTCTTCAAACCAAATGTTCTCTTCAGTAATTTCTGAAGTACCCTCGGTATTGGCGAGGCTGCTATCGACCAATATCTCGACTTTCTTCGCCTTTAATTCGCTGATCAAATCTTTTATAAAAGCTTCTTTGTTGGGCAAATCGCTATTTATCAACACCTTGTCCAAGGCATTACAGGCTGATATCTTTGTGGTCTTGCCATTTAGGATAATGGACATAGCCTTTTTAAGGTCCGCCTTAGGATGTACGTATAGGAAGTTATTACCCCGTCCACTGACGATTACGGGACAGGTAGCGTGCTTTTTGGTAAAGGCAATCAACTTTTCCCCTCCTCTTGGCACGATCAGGTCTAGCTTTTGGGTTGGTTTTTCCAAAAAAGCCTGGGTCTGCTCCCGATTGAATTCCAAGTAGGTTACCCAATCCTTGGAAATACCGTGTTGCTCCAGGGATTTATGCCAAAAATTCACCAATACCAAATTGCTTTGAAGTGATTCCTTTCCGCCCTTCAGCAAAATTTTATTGCCCGATTTAAAGGCAATGGCTGCTGCTTCTATGGTAACATCGGGTCTAGATTCATAAATGATCAGGACCGTACCAAAAGGCGCCGTTTTATTGCTAACGTGCATCCCATTTTCATGGGTAAAATTAAATCGCTCCAAGCCCAAGGGATCTTCCTGTCCTGCCAGCTGTTGTAAGGATAGGATCATGCCATCAATTTTGGCATCATCTACCTTGAGTCGGTCATACATGGCCAAATCATCTCCCTTATAGGCCTCCAGGTCTTTTTTATTGACCTCAAGGATGGTATTTCTTTCCCCATCTATCAGCTGTGCCATGGTACTGAGCACCTCATTTCGTTGGGATATGTCTAAATACAAACTCATGCCAATTCCTTTTTTAGGGCATCAAAAAACTGATCCAAATTTTCTTTGGTAATATTCAATGCCGGCAATACCCTCAATACATGTTTATCACTGGCACCTCCAGTGAACATAAATTGGTTGTGGATGAGTTTCTTGCGTAGCTCCGCCACTTCAAAATCAAATTCCAATCCCAACATCAGTCCCATTCCCTTTACTCTTTTTACCTGTGGAATATCGGCTGCTTTTTCCTTGAAGTATTCAAAGAGATTGGCGGCATTTTCTATTAAGTTTTCTTTTTCGATGACTTCCAATACGGCCAATCCTGCGGCACAGGCCAAATGATTGCCCCCAAATGTGGTTCCCAACATCCCGTAGGAAGCCTTGATGCTTTCATGGATCAAGACCCCTCCAATGGGAAATCCGTTCCCCATTCCCTTGGCTACGGTAATAATATCCGGTTTGATGCCGTAGTGTTGGAAGGCAAAGAACTTACCACTTCGTCCATAACCACATTGCACCTCGTCCGCAATTAGCAAAGCCCCATTTTCCTTAGAAAGTTCGGCTATATTTTGATAAAAATCCTGGGACGGTTGATCTAGACCCCCCACCCCTTGAATGGTCTCTATAATTACACAACAGACATCTCCTTTGGAAATCTCATTTTTAAAAGCGTCCAAATCCTCGAAGGGAAGTATGGTTACCTTTTGTTGCTTGTTGATGGGTGCATTTATTTTTTCGTTGTCCGTGGCGGCCACGGCAGCAGAGGTTCTCCCGTGGAATCCGTGTTTAAAGGCAATTACACGTGATTTTCCAGTTTGGAACGATGCCAACTTTAAAGCATTTTCGTTGGCCTCTGCCCCAGAATTGCACAGGAACAGATTGTAATCTTCACAGCCAGAAAGTTCTCCCAGTTTATGTGCCAAGGCTTCCTGAACGGGATTCTGGATGGCATTGCTGTAAAAACCGATCTTGTCCAACTGCTCCTTTAATCTCTGTACATAATGCGGATGGGAATGTCCTATGGAAATTACGGCGTGTCCACCATAAAAATCCAAATACTCCTGGCCTTTGTCATCGGTAACAACGATACCCTTGGCGGAAACGGGAGTAACGTTATATAATGGGTATACATCAAATAATTCCATCTTCTATATTGTATTATTAACCTCCCTTGTATAATAACCTTGCAGATATAAGGTAGAGGTTATCCTTTTTTTATTTCGTTTATCTTGTCAAATGAGGCCACTATTCCCCTGATCAGGGAGGAGCTTAATCCTTGGTGTTCCATTTCGTTCAATCCGGAAATGGTACATCCCCTTGGAGTAGTTACCTTATCTATTTCATTTTCTGGGTGACTGTCAGATTCTATCAACAAACTAGCTGCCCCATTACAGGTATGCATGGCCAATTCCTGTGCTTCCTTGGCATCGAATCCCAATTGAATGGCCCCCTGTGTGGTAGCCCGTATCAATCGCATCCAAAACGCAATTCCACTGGCACAAATAACGGTAGCGGCCTGCATCTGGTCTTCCGGAATTTGCATGGAATGCCCCATACGGTTAAAAATGGCCTTGGCCAGGTCTACCCTCTTGGCGCCCTTCTCGTTACTACAGATACAGGTCATGGATTTCCCCACGGAAATAGCGGTATTGGGCATGGCACGAATAATATAGTGATCCGGTCCTATAACTTCTTCCATTCTGGCAATACTAAAACCGGTAATGGTAGAAATAATAACATGCTTGTCTGTAAGAATGTCCTTTACCTCCCCCAAAATCTTTACAAATTGCCCGGGCTGTACCGCAAAAATAAGGATGTCCGATTTGGCCACTGCTTCCCAATTATCCGTAGTGGTGGTAACAATTCCATATTTTTCAATTTCCTTAAGCCCACTAAGATTTCTCTTGGTAAGGACCATGGAAGTGGCCCCATTAGTGCTCAAAATGCCCTTGGCGATGGAAAGACCTAAATTACCTGCTCCAATAATGGCTATTTTCATTCCTTGATTGTTATTTGTTTCATTCCCTAAACCTAGAGAAATCAGTGATTGGTTAATTTGTTTTTTGGTCGGTTTTAATATTGTTTATATGCCCTCAAAGGCCAACAACATTAAAATACCCCTGCTTTTAATTGCAGCCCTTCCGTTTCTTTAAATCCGAATATCAAGTTCATATTCTGCACTGCCTGCCCTGAAGCCCCTTTCAACAAATTGTCTATGGCCGAGGTAATCAAGAGGGTATTGTTGTGCTTGTGCAAATGAATATGACATTGGTTGGTATTCACCACCTGTTTTAGGTTGATATCCTCTTCCGTAACCTGGGTAAAGGCGGCATCCTTATAAAAATCCTTGTACAATTTATAAGCCTCTTCCAAACTCCCATCAAACTCGGTATAGGCCGTAGCTAAAATCCCCCTGGTAAAATTTCCCCTGTTCGGCAGGAAGAAAATTTCACCAGTATTTTCCTGAAGGCTGTGGAGACTTTCATTAATTTCCCCTAAGTGCTGATGGGTAAATGGCTTGTACCAGGATACATTGTTGTTCCTCCAGCTAAAATGTGAGGTAGCCGAAAGGCTTACCCCAGCCCCTGTACTTCCGGTAACGGCATTGACGTGCACCGGCTTATCCAATTTATGTGCCTTTGCCAAGGGTAAAAGCGCCAATTGGATTGCTGTGGCAAAACAACCTGGGTTGGCAATATAATTTGCCTTTTTAATTTCTTCCTTTTTCAGTTCGGGCAAGCCGTAAACAAAAGTTTTTCCGTCTAGAACGGCATCGGCCTCCAACCTAAAATCATTGCTTAAATCTATGATTTTGGTGTCTTTGGAGAACTCGTTTTCCTTTAGAAAACTGGTGGAGTTCCCATGCCCAAGACATAGAAATACCACGTCTACATCCTTATTGACCTCCCCAGTAAATACCAGGTCGGTTACCCCCAACAAATCAGGGTGGGCCGTGGTAATTTTTTTACCCGCCCTAGTGGTACTAAAAACAAAATCTATAGTTGCATTTGGATGGTTCAGGAGAATTCTGATAAGTTCCCCTCCAGTATACCCTGAACCACCTATAATTCCTGCCTTAATCATTATTGTGATTTACGTGATTGTATATTTTTCCCGAATTGGAAAGTATTTTTATAAAACCTTTGGCATCATCTGCAGACCATCCTTTGTTCATCTCACCGTAACTACCAAAGGAGGCGTTCATAAGATCGTGCGGAGAGGATATTCCGTCCAATTCAAAACGATATGGGTGCAGGCTTACAAAGACATCCCCACTTACGTTCTTCTGGGTATCGGTCAAAAATGCTTCAATATTTCGCATAACCTCATCTAAATAATTTCCTTCGTGCAACAACATGCCATAAAAATTACCTTGCATTTCCTTTTGGTACTGTTGCCATTTGGTCAAGGTGTGTTTTTCCAACAAATGGTGGGCCTTGATAATGATCAAGGAAGCAGGAGCTTCAAACCCGACCCTACCTTTTATGCCAATAATGGTATCCCCAACGTGGATATCCCTACCAATGGCGTATTTGGAAGCGATGGCCTCCAATTTTACGATGTTGTTCACGGGGGTATCGTTATCCCCATCCAACGCAATTAATTCCCCCTTATGGAAAGTAAGTTTCAACTGTGTTGGTTCTGTTTTTTGCAGTTGGCTTGGATAGGCAGAATCCGGTAAGGACTTGTGTGAGGTAAGAGTTTCCTCACCCCCTACTGAAGTTCCCCACAAACCTCTATTGATAGAGTATTTTGCCTTTTCCCATGGGTAATCTACCCCATTCTGCTTCAAATATTCAATTTCTACCTCCCTTGCCAATTTATTATCCCGTATTGGGGTAATAATTTCGATCTCCGGTGCAATGATCTGGAAGATCATATCAAACCTAACCTGATCGTTCCCAGCTCCCGTACTACCGTGGGCAATATATTTGGCACCAACTTTTTTGGCGTAATTTACAATTTCAATGGCCTGAACAATTCGCTCTGCACTAACTGATAAGGGATAGGTATTGTTCTTTAATACGTTTCCGAAAATCAAGTACTTTACTACCTTTTCGTAAAAAGTGTTTACAGCATCTATAGAAGTGTACGAAGTGGCCCCCAATTCCAAGGCCTTTTTATGAATGCTCTCTATTTCTTCCTTTGAAAACCCACCTGTATTTACACTTACGGCATGTACTTCAAACCCTTGATCCTTTGATAAATACTTGGCACAATAGGAAGTATCCAAACCACCACTATATGCTAAAACTAATTTCTTCATGCTAAACTATTATTATTTATATTTTCACAGCAGTACTGTACAACTACTTTGTTTTCTTATTTAGGAACAGACTTTCCTTTATACTTTTTAACCTTTGAAAGGCCTTGGAATTCAATTTTTCCTTGGGCTCCTTTTGGGCCTCCTTGGCTTTGGTTTCCGGATCGTACAACATTCCTGTACAAAGACACATTTTTTGTTCTGTCCTGGTAAGGATATCGAAATTCTTACAGGTCTGACAACCTTTCCAAAACTCCGGATCGGTGGTAAGTTCCGAAAAAGTGACCGGCTTATAGCCCAGCTCATAGTTCATTTTCATCACTGCCAAGCCCGTAGTAATCCCAAAAATTTTGGCATTGGGAAACTTACTTCTGGAAAGTTCAAAAATCTCTTTCTTTATTTTCTTGGCCAAGCCTTGATTCCTGTAGTCAGGATGTACTATAAGACCCGAATTTGCTACAAATTTTTCATGTCCCCATACCTCAATATAACAGAACCCGGCAAACTTATCGCCGTCCAGAGCAATAATGGCATTACCATTATGCAGTCTTTTTTGAATATATTCAGGAGTACGCTTGGCAATCCCTGTACCGCGCACTTTGGCCGACTCCGCAATGGTTTCGCAGATAACTTCGGCATATTTAAAATGGGAATCGTTAGCAATAACAATCTTCATTGAATGTTGCTTTTAAAATTAAAATTAAAATTTATTTTTTTTGAGAGGGAAATGGACTCACCTATTTCCATAAAAGAAGCGCACCCTTACGGGCGACGACGTGTAGGCGTAAATGAATAAGCAAGGTTGGAAACCTTGTTTACGTTAAGTATGTAATATGAGTTATTCATTCTACCATCAAAAGTACAAATAAAAATGAATTATTGGGATTGATGTGTCAATTTTTACTAAAAAGCATCTTTTTGTTATGTAATCTAACAATTTCATAAAACATAAAACCATATACTGCAATATATTCAACAGATAACAACCAATAATTTTCCTTAAACCCTGCATTGGAATAGGCCCAGTAGCTCAATATGACAGTTAAGGACCAAACCAAGGGAAATCTGAACTCCGTAAACAGGCTTAAGACCACTAAGAAAATGATATACCAAGGGTGTACGGTAGCGGACAAAAAATAATAGAGGGTCAGCACCCACAACATAGAGGTCAACAAACTTGAAATCTTTTTATTGTCCCTGAAAAACGTGAACAGGGCTACAGTGGCAATGACGATTATGGGCGTAATTTTCCCATAATCCTTGATGAGTTCCCAAGGCTTGGCATCGAAATTTACGGCCACTTTTTTTATGGCATTATAAAAACCGGCATTGAATTCAAAATTAGAGAACCACAGGCCCACCGTATCCATATAATTGTTGGCAAAATCAGGGGAATAGAACGGGAAAGCCAAAATGACCGTTGTTACACCCACAACAGCATAAAAGAGCATGCTCTTCTTGATCCCGAAATATTTTAGGAACAAGGGCAGAAATAGTAAAGGCACCAATTTTATAGAGATCGATAGTGCATAAACAATAGCCGCCAACAGCCATTTTTTATTACATAAAAGACACATGGACCAAATAAAAAAGAACAACATTACCCCTTCAAAATGCAGATTCCCGGTAAGTTCCAAAATAACCAATGGGTTTAGGAAATACCAAAAGATCAGATGGGTAGATTTATTGAGCTTTTGCAATAATTTGCGACCGAAATATAGAATTCCCAAATCGGACAGAATTATAACGGTTCTCATTACCAATACACTTCCCACCACGCTCTTTCCCGACAGCCAGGTGGACATGGCAAAAATAAACTGGTTCAATGGAGGATAATTACTGTAATTTGATGCACTGAGGCTTCCCATGCCACTAACCAATTCTGCCGCATTGTGCATGGGATGGCCATGCTCAATTATAAGGTCCTTGGGGAGATGAAGGTAAGGACTCATGCCATTGTTGATCAATTGCCCATCCCATATAAATCTATAAAAATCCTGGGAAAGATTAGGTTCTGCAAAAAGTAGTATTATCCGGAAAAGCGTACCGGTAATGGCCAAAAATTTAAAGTTCCATTTTTCAAATTGAATCAGCTTATAGCATAAAAAGAACAACGCCAAATAGAGGCCCAGCAACTTTAAAAAATCGGTCCGATCCAAATGGTAACCAAAGGAAATATAGAAAAGGATGCTAACCAGCACCATTAAAATTGGAATCCTGTGAAGTTTCCAATAAGAAATGGCCCTTTGGATCATAGAAGTCTGGTAGTTTTTGGTCAATTTAATAATTCAGCAATCTCCCAAATTTAAATGAAATTATCAAATAACAGCACTTCCGATTTTGATTTTGGCAATGAAACCCTTATTTTTTTGAAATTCACGAAAGCCAGTAGCTGAGAACAGCCTTCCAACAGCTTTGCTGGAGCAGACCTATCTATTTCTTAACTAATGGTTTAAGGATTAAAACCTCTTCAGCGATTTCAAAATTAAAAAAGCCCTGTTCCTTAAAAAGAACAGGGCTTTTGAATAGCTTTTATAAATTTTAATTAGGCCCTTGCCATAAGGGATTTGAAAAATACATAACCGAAGCCCAAAAATAACATGAAATGAAATGGGAAAAGTCCAAAATCGTTCAAAGGAATGGCACTATACATTCCAAAAAGGAAGTAAAGCATTAGGGCCGCTTCAAAAATCATATTCGGTGAAAGTTTGGTAGCCAAATATTTATTGCCTTTCCAGCTGTCCTTTATGCTGTTCAAATTAAATTTTGGGGTCCTTACAAACTCAGATCTTTTACCCATATGTCCTTCCAGGACCGCAATGGAGTTGTGCAATGAAAATCCAAGGGCCACAGAGAAAAACGTAAAGAAGATTGATATATAGTCCACAAAGTTATTAAAACCACTGCCCTGTATGCTCTTATAGGTAAACCAATAACAGACGAAAAGGATAATGGTACTTAGAATAAAGAATTTGGTAGCTTCAAAAATCCATCCCAAATGGTCATAGGTATTTTTTATGTACATCATGGGGATACTCAACAGTGCTACCAAAAATACACATAGGAACATGGAGCTATTCAATAAGTGCATTACCCCGTGAAACTTGGTCTTGAACGAGATGTTCTTGGCAGAAATAACGCTCCAAACGGTTTTTTTGAAGTTTTCGGCCCCTCCTTTGTTCCAACGAAATTGCTGGGAACGGGCGGCACTGATTACCACAGGAAGTTCTGCAGGTGTCTCTACATCCTCCAAATATTTAAATTTCCAATTCTTTAATTGGGCACGGTAGCTAAGATCCAAATCCTCGGTCAGGGTATCACCCTCCCAGTTTCCGGCATCCAGAATACATTCTTTTCTCCAAATACCAGCGGTACCATTGAAATTTATAAAATGTCCTTTGGCGTTGCGTCCTACCTGTTCCAATGTAAAATGGGCGTCCAAGGCAAAAGCCTGTATACGTGTCAGGGTAGAATACTCCCTATTGATATGTCCCCATCTTGTCTGAACTACACCAATTTCCTGATCTTTAAAATAAATAACGGTTTTCTTCAACCAATCACTGGAAGGCAAGAAATCCGCATCGAAAATGGCAATAAACTCTCCTTTGGCCTTATCCAGGCCTTCCTTTAAAGCACCTGCCTTATAGCCTTGCCTGTTGGTCCTTCTAATATGCTGTATATCCAATCCTGTTTCCTGCAGGGCCTTTATTCTCTTGGCCGTGTCATGCACGGAATCGTCCGTGGAATCGTCCAATACCTGAATTTCCAATTTGCTCTTTGGATATTCTATTTTCGAGATATTTTCCAACAAACGCTCCACTACATACTCCTCATTATAAATAGGAAGTTGTATGGTAACAAAGGGTATTTCTTTTGGATCCAATAAATTGAATTTTGGAGCCTCCTTATTTCTTCTTTTATATCCTAGATAGTTGACCAGTAAATTAAGTTGGGCCAAGCTATAAAAAAATATCAATAGTAAGGAAATACTGTAAATCGCAATGATAAAGTAAGTAACTGTTAGTCCCATATTATTTTAAACTGTATTTAAATATCCAACCTAGGATTTTTACGCCTGCAAATATAGTACCTTTTACAGTACCTGATACTTTTGATATGCCAATTCTTTTTTTATAACGCACTGGTACTTCGGTATATGTAAAACCCTTTTTTAGAACCTTCAACTGCATTTCCACGGTCCAACCGTAGGTCTTATCTTCCATTTCCAGCGCCAAAAGCTTGTTGTACTTTATGGCCCTAAACGGACCCAAATCAGTAAAAGAAGCTCCAAAGAACCATTTCATTAAAGTGGTGGCCAAGGCATTTCCAAAAACCTGTTGCGGGGTCATTGATCCTTCCTCCCTCAACGCCTTTGTTCTGGCCCCAATAACGAAATCCAAATCGTTTTCCACTATGGGTTTTACCACTTTGGAAAGTTCTTCGGGATAATCCGAATAGTCTCCGTCCATAAATACGATAATATCGGGTGTTTTGGATTGTTTGGAAATGTAATTAATTCCCATAAGGCAGGCATAGCCATATCCCATCCTATCCTCGGTGAGTACAGTGGCCCCTGCCCCTCTTGCATTAAGGGCTGTATCGTCCGTTGAATTATTGTTTACAACAATAATTTCAGAAACAATTTTTGGGATCTCTTTTATGACATTCGCAATGGACTCAGCTTCATTGTAGGCAGGTATAATTACTTTTATATCGGTCATTAGTGTAGTTGAAGGGTCATACTTATTTATCCATTGTTCTGTATCCGGGGGTGTCCATAATTTAGTTAGCCCAAAAGAAAACGCAAAGGTATCAATACTTTCATCAATCTATGGGGCTCCCCCTTAGGATTGCAACAATTATTTCAACACCCACCAAAAGATTATTTTTTATTGACCAGATCCATTAGATCAACATCATTCCCCAACAGAATTTCAGTAGGGTTTATCCTTCCTTTAAGAGGTCCGTTTTCCAATTTCAAGACCCCTCTTGGACAAACCGCAGAACAAATACCGCAGCCCACACAGCTGGATCTAATAATATTTTCACCTTTTTGGGCGTAGGCCCTGACGTCTATCCCCTGCTCACAGTAGGTTGAGCAGTTGCCACAGGAAATACATTGGCCTCCATTAGTGGTAATCCGAAAGCGCGACTTAAAGCGTTGTACAAATCCCAAATAGGCTGCAAGTGGACAACCAAACCTACACCATACCCTATTTCCAAAAATGGGGTAAAACCCGGTACCTATTACTCCTGCAAAAAATGCACCGATCAAAAGACTATAAGTGTTTTGTACACTCTGTGTTTTTAAACCCAACACGGTGCCAGAATCCGTAAAGAAACTGTATAGCGTCATCAAGGTCATTGCCACGGCAAAGACCAATACCCCATGCACCAACCACCTTTCCACTTTCCATGAAAAGAGGGACTTGCTGGAATGCTGCCTATATGGATCACCTAGGGTTTCAGCCAAGCCACCACAACCGCACACCCAAGAACAGTACCATCGTTTTCCAAAAAAGTAGACCATAACGGGTACGATTACCAAAGTAAGTACAATACCCCATACTAGGATAAAGAGTCCTATTCCCCCGCTGTTCATTAAGGATTTTAGATTCCATTGGAAAAAAAAATCGTAATCCAACGGAAAGGCATTTTTAAAGTCGTAATAGGGCATTTGGAGCCTCACCATTATTTCCGGAATAAGAAAAGCAAAGACTATTTGAAAGAACAAAACCGAGGTAGTACGTACCATTTGATACATATTATGCCTATACTTAATGTACATGCGCACAGCCATAACAGTCATCACTGTACAATACATAAACCCGTACACAAACCAATGTCCGGCAGGATTTCCACTTAGAAATTCGCTGATGGGATCCACTAGGTACGTCCAGTTTACGGCATATTCCGAACGAAAATAAAGTACCAAATAAAAGGACACGAGAAAAACAAAGACCATCCAGGCAATCCATCCCCTATTGGTAGCATTCTCGTGGTAAATACCATTATTCTTAATCCCTTTTTTACCCAATAAAACAATATTGGGAATAATAAAAAGTAAAGACCCCAATATACCCAGTCCGAAGGTCAAGAACCACATAAGCCCCTTATTTTCCAATACAAAGCCACTGCCCGAGGCTTTGCCCACCGCGGCAGCCATGTCATGCGGCCCCGTATATATCAACTTTTTATAATCCTTGTCCTTTCTATGCTGGGCATTGGCTTCTTCAAGTATCTGGGTTATTTTGGGCGATAATGAAAGCATTCCCTGAAACTCTTTACCTACCACATTTTCTTCCATCCTCTGGATAAAAAGTTCACTGGAAATCCCCTTTTCCTGAATTATTTGATCCAAGGTCGCAGGGGTTACCTTAAACTCGCCAATAAAAGGCAATATGGTAAATATGGCAAGGCCGATCAAAAAAATGAAGAGCCCTATTTTTTTTATTATTTGCATTTTGAGATCTTAAATGTTGCTAAAAATTCGTTTCCAACTTTTCTTCCTGGATGCAATGTTGGCACTGTAAAGTGAATTGTAATGGGAAACGATGTTTTCCTCGTATTGGGCATAGAATTCAGGGTCAAAATTGGCATCCTTTAAATATTCCATCACATAATCCATGTTTCTTTTCTCTGTAAGCCATCGGTCCAAAATTTCATGACGCATCCGAATTCCAAAAGTATTGATCCCCAAAAACTGTTTTGTGTCTTTGTGGAAGGCGATGGTAACACATATTTTTTCCTTGGGATGCCGCCAATGAAAATGTTGTTCCTGGTCCTTTTTGGATTTCTCACTAAATACCCAACCATAAGTTTGATACTCTATGTCCAAAAATTTGGCGGAATTAAACCAATGCCCAGGATTATAGGCCCTTTTGTTTCCGCAAATAGTCTGTGCCAAAGCTTCCCCCATCATTCTTCCAGTATACCAGACGGCCTCCACAGGCCTGCGGCTGCCAATGGCATCATGCTGTTCGGCACAGTCCCCAATAGCGTAGACATCAGCAATATTGGTTTCCAAGAAGTTATTGACCTTTACCCCTTTACCTGTCTCTATTCCAGAACCTTTTAGGAAGTCAATATTTGGAGTAACCCCGGCGGTCAAACCAACCACTGTACATGGGATAGTTTCCCCCTTGTCCGTAACCACGGCCTTTGCCCAACCCTTTTCATCCGAAATAATTTCCTTAAGATTGGTATCCAATTTTAGGTCTATATGGTGTTCCAGAATGTGTTCATTGATCATTCGGGATTCTCCCTTGGGCAGGACCCCGTTCCAAAAGCTGGTTTCTCGGACTAAAAAAGTAACAGGAATTTCCCTGCTCCTAAGCATTTCTGCCAATTCTATTCCAATTAATCCACCCCCAACAATCACAGCCCTTTTACAGACTTCACTGTTAGGTGCATTGGCTTCCAACAATTCCAGATCCTGTTTGGAATACAATCCCTGCACCCCCTTCAAATCCTGTCCGGGCCACCCAAATTTATTGGATTTGGAACCTGTGGCGATGATCAGTTTATCATACTTAATTTCCTCGGAACTTTTCAATATCAGCTTTTTATTGGCCGTATCTACTTTTGACACATATCCATTGACCAAATCCAAACGATTTTTTTTCCAGAACCAATTCTCATAAGGCTGGGTATGCTCAAACTTCATATGGCCCATGTAAACATACATGAGTGCTGTTCTGGAGAAAAAATAATTGCTCTCAGCGGAAATAATGGTGATTTTTTTGTCGGATAATTTTCGAATATGGCGCGCTGCCGTAATTCCAGAAATTCCATTACCAATAATAACAATATGCTCCATAGGATTTCGGTTGATAATTACTAGGTCGTACCTAAAGGTAATAACTTAATCGTTCCTATTTAATTTAGAATTAATCAAGGCAATGGAAAGTTCCAATAATGTTATTGGGAATAAGAGTTTATTCTACAAAATGGCTTTGAAGCCGAACAGTACTTGGGAAGGAGATGATATAGCCATAACAGTCTATAAATATTGAAGCTATGTGATACGGCAGTTAGGAATTACTTGGTTGCCTTCTCCAAGGTAAAGGAAAATTCGGATCCTATATCTAGTACGCTTTCCACGTAAATCTTCTCGTTGTGGGCCTCTATAATATGCTTTACTATGGCCAATCCCAGGCCAGAACCGCCTTCGGCCCTACTCCCACTTTTATCTACCCTGTAAAATCTTTCAAAAATTCGGGCAAGGTGTTGTTTGGAAATCCCCTCGCCGTTGTCGGTCACCCGGATAATGACCTTGTTTTTAATTAAATTCTCTACACTCACCTCGGTGGTACCGTTCTGCTGTCCATATTTAATGGAATTGACCACCAAATTTGTAATTACCTGTTGTATTTTCTCTTTATCGGCCTTTACATAAATTGGATTCTTATAATCCATGTCAAATGTCAGGGTAATATTCTTTTTAGCGGCCTTCATTTCCAAAAGCTCAAAAACATTCCGAACCAGTTCCAAAATGTCAAAATCCTCTAGCTCCAAATTTAAGTCGCCAACTTCCAATTTGGTTATGAGATCCAAATCCTTAACAATGTAAATAAGTCGCTCCACTCCCTTATTGGCCCGTTGAAGATATTTTTTTCTTAGGTTCTTATCGTCCATGGCACCATCCAAGAGCGTTAAAATATAACCCTGGACCGTAAATAATGGTGTTTTTAATTCGTGGGAAACATTACCCAAAAAATCCTTTCTATACTCCTCACGGATTTTTAAAGTATCTATTTCAATCTTTTTGTCCTTGGCAAACTTCTCTATTTCATCTGTCAAGGTTCGCATATCGGTAGTAATGGTCTTAGGGGCCAAAGAGGTGGACTCCAATAGGGATACATCATTATATATGCGCTCGATGTTGCGATAGATAAATTTTTCTATTCTTAATTGTACTACGAGAAATGAAATAAAGGAAGAAGTTACCAAAATGAACGCTAGGAGACTCCAATCCATGGAACCGCTGTTCCACAAAAATATCCCCAAGACTGCAGTTAATAGAAATGAAATTAGAATTGTGGTACGTAGGGCAAACCTATACGATTTTTTAATCCTCGTTACCATTATAGCACAAACTTATACCCTACCCCTTTTACCGTTTTAAAATGATCATCACCAATTTTTTCACGCAGTTTTCTAATATGGACATCAATGGTTCTACCCCCTACGACCACTTCATTGCCCCATACCTTGTCCAGGATCACCTCCCTTTTAAAAACTTTATTAGGCTTGGAAGTCAATAGTGCCAGAAGTTCAAACTCCTTTCTGGGAAGAATAATTTCCTCCCCATTGTTAACAATTTTATATTCCTCCCTGTTAATGGTAATCTCCCCAACCTTAAAGATATCCTCTACCTCCTGCTCTTCATTCTTAAGCCTTCTAAGCAAAGCTTTTACTTTGCTCACCAAAACCTTGGGCTTAATAGGCTTAGTTATATAATCGTCCGCACCCGCATCAAATCCGGCCATTTGCGAATAGTCTTCGCCCCTGGCGGTTAGAAATGTAATTAAGGTATCCTCCAGACCTTCGGTTCGCCTTATGATCTCGCAAGCTTCTATACCATCCATCTCAGGCATCATTACATCTAAAATAATTAAGTGGGGCTTCTTCTTTTTTGCCTTCGCAACCCCTTCAATTCCATTTTTTGCAGTGAAAACCTCATACCCCTCGGCAGATAAATTATAACCTACAATTTCTAAAATATCCGGTTCATCGTCTACCAAAAGTATTTTAATGTCCTTTTTTTTCATGCCTTAATTTTTTTGTCTTTAATACGGTCATCTGCAACCTATACCCTTTGGAGGAGGTTACTGTAATCTATCACAACCCATTATTGTGACCTATTTAAACATGCCCGTTTAACCTTAATATTTAATGGTTATCCGCGCCAAAAGTAAAGATAATACTATTACACCAAACCTCTTAACATGGATTTAATATAGTAACATTTAGATAACCTTAAGCCAACAAACTATTAATCTGAGGGTAACGGGACTTTTACAGTTAGGCCATTTATTTGCCATGTTTAAATACAACAAGTGAACTCGAAAAAAATGAAACCGAAAAATTCAATTGAAATGAAAAAACTATTATTATCCGCATTGGCCATAGGTGCCTTAGCATTTACATCTTGTACTAATGACGATGAACCACCAATTGCTGAAGTAACAGCTACCTGTAATGATGGAATTCAAAACCAAGGAGAAACCGGTGTTGATTGTGGTGGACCTAATTGTCAGCCATGTACCGAAGCAACAGCTACCTGTGAAGATGGTATCCAGAACGGAGACGAAACTGGTGTAGACATAGGAGGTTCTTGTTCAGAAATCATTACCGTATCCGGAGAAATATCTGCCGATACCACATGGACTGCAGATAATATGTATTTATTGGCCGGTAAAGTAGTTGTTGGGGTTGGAAAAACCTTGACCATTGAGCCAGGTACCATTATTAAAGGTAAGGCTGGTTCAGGTTCCTTGGCCTCTGCACTAATTGTGCAAAGAGGATCTAAGATTATGGCCGTAGGTACTGCAGAAAAGCCAATTATTTTTACCGCAGAAGAAGATAACATAGGTGTTGGACAAACTGCCGGAACCAATTTGGACGAAACCGCAAGAGGAAAATGGGGAGGTTTAATCATTTTGGGGAGAGCTACAGGTTCTTTTAAAAACGATGTTACCGAAGTACAAATAGAAGGTATTCCTGCCGATGATACTTTTGGACTTTACGGTCCTGGTGATGCATTGAACGACGATGACAATTCAGGAGAATTGGAATACATCTCTATACGTCACGGTGGTGCCCTTATCGGAGAAGGAAACGAGATAAACGGTCTAACCTTAGGTTCTGTAGGTCGTGGTACAAAAATAAACCATATAGAAGTTGTAGGTAACGTTGATGATGGCGTTGAATTCTTTGGTGGAACCGTTGACGCATCCAACCTAGTAGTTTGGGCCCAGGGCGATGATGCTTTGGATATTGACCAAGCTTACTCAGGAACTATAGACAATGCTTTGGTAGTTTCAGGCGAGGCTTCTGACCACGCCTTTGAAATTGATGGTCCAGAAGGTTCTATCACAGGTTCTTTTACCCTTCAGAACACTACCATTGTAGGAAGTGCAACAGCCGCTGACGGTGAATATGCAGATTACAGAAGTAATGCTATGGGTACTACCAAGAACATCTATGCCATTGGATTCCAAACTGGAAAAGATGTGGAATTGGACGCCAACGATGTAGCTCAGAACTTCTTGGATGGTAAATTGACTTTTGAGACTTGGCAAATTGTAGGTTTCAACAACAGTATTTTCTCTGAGAAAGTATTGAAAGATGACGCCGGAAACGATGTACAATCTACAATCATCTTAGATCCAACATTTACGGAAAGAGCTGCCACCTGGACTACTGAGGTTACCGCTGGTTCCGAGACTGTAGGTGCAGACCTTAGCGTTTTTACTTGGACATATGCATATGCCAAAACAGGTTTGAGCTTCTAATTTAGGAATTAATACACCCCTTTAAAATAAACAACCATGCTCGCCATATTTAGTGGCGGGCATTTGGTTTATTACGATTTAATTATCATTTACTTATGAAATATTCACTTAGACTTTCAACTTTCACTTTTCTTTTTTTTCAATTCATTTTTTCACAAAGTGGCGAAGTAACCGGAACATTGATCGATGCCGATTTTCAAGATCCGGTACCTTTTGCCAACATTCTGGTCAAAGGGACTACTATAGGTACTACCTCCGATTTTGATGGTAATTATAAGCTTACCCTTGAAGAAGGTACCCACACACTTACATTTTCATTCCTAGGTTATAAAACCGTAGAAATAACCGATGTGCTAATTAAGGGCAACGAGATTACCAACGTAAACGTAACTATGGAAACCCTTGCCGAAGGTCTGGATGAAGTAGTGGTATCTGTAAGCGTTAAAAAAAATACGGAAACCGCAGTATTGGGCATCCAAAAAAAGGCGGTAAACCTTTTGGACGGACTATCGGCCGAAGCCTTCAAAAAATCGGGCTCCAGTGACGTGGCCAGCGCCATTAAATCGGTACCAGGGGTATCGGTTCAAGGAGGAAAATACGTCTACGTAAGGGGTTTGGGCGATCGCTATACCAAATCTATTTTGAACGGAGTGGACATTCCAGGACTGGATCCGGACAGAAACACCATTCAATTGGACATTTTCCCCACCAATATCATAGACAACATCCTGGTTCTTAAATCTGCTTCCGCAGATTTGCCTGCAGACTTTACAGGTGGTATTGTTGATATTGTTACCAAGGACTATCCTACCAAAAAAGAGCACAGCATATCATTAGGTGGTAGTTATAATCCGGATATGCACTTTAACGAAAACTATTTGGACTATAAAGGAAGTTCTACCGATTTCTTAGGATTCGACAACGGAAACCGAAGTGTTCCCATTAACCGAAATCAGGAAATCCCCAGTACTTTTGAATATAATCCGTTATTAACTGCCATTACCAAAAAATTTAATCCGGTACTATCGGCAATGAAAGCAAACAGTGCTATGGACTATAGTTTTGGGTTCACCACTGGCAATCAATATAACGTGGGCGAAGGCGAGAACAGATTGGGCTTTTTAGCTTCTCTTTCCTATAAAAATACCACGACCTTTTACGAAGGGGCAGAAAATAATTTCTACAGAAGAAACGCAGACACTTCTGTATTTGAATTGGAAACGGATAGAACGCAGACTGGTGATTTAGGCCGAAACAACGTATTGGTAAGTGGACTTTTGGGAACTTCCTTTAAGACTGAAAAATCCAAATACAAACTTAATCTCCTTCATATTCAGAACGGAGAATCTACGGCAGGTTATTTTAGCCAGACCCTGAATTTCACGGATTTTATCAACTTCTCAAAAGACAACTTGGAATATACCCAACGTTCCATCACCAACGCATTGCTTAATGGAATACATTCCAGCGAAGATGCTTCATGGACAACCGAGTGGGCCCTTTCCCCTACCATGTCCAAGATTCAGGACAAGGACATTAGAACAACATCTTTTAGGGTAGAGGATGGTGTGTACTCCATACCCCAGAACAACCAGCCAAAAAGAATCTGGAGGGATTTGGAAGAGATCAATGCAGTTGCCAAATTGGATTTTACCAAAAAATATGACTTTCTGGAAAAAGATGCCAAATTAAAATTTGGGGCTTATGGCTCCTACAAGAATAGGGATTTTGGCATATTGAACTTTGAAATTGAGAACAATGGGTCAACTACCAAGTTCAATGGTGTTGCAGACAATATCCTTTTGGAAGAAAACCTTTGGACCGTTGACAACAACTCCGGATCGTATATTGATCCCGACCTCTCGGTTACCGAACCGGCCAATACCTATGAGGCAGCACAACAAAATATAGCGGGTTATGTATCCAATGAGTTTAAACTTGGACAAAAATTGCGAACTATCCTTGGTGTTAGGGCGGAAAAATTTGAATCCAGATATACAGGGGAGGATAATAAGGACATTAGTGACCCTGAAAAGGTTATTTATGACAACGAAACCATAATAGATAAGTTTGACCTTTTCCCTACGGCCAATTTAATTTACGAACTTACGGAAGACGTTAACCTAAGGGGATCCTATTCCAGAACTACGGCAAGACCTTCCTTTAAGGAAGCTTCCATAGCCAAGATTTTCGATCCCTTATCCAATAACACCTTTATCGGAAACATTAACCTGGATCCAACCTACATCAACAATTTCGATTTTAGGGTTGAATGGTTCGGAGAAAGTGCCGAAATGATCGCATTGAGCAGCTTTTATAAAAAATTCACCGATCCCATTGAACTTACTTACTTTGAATCGTCATCCGATAATTTTACCCCACAAAACCTTGGTGATGCGGACGTAATCGGATTGGAATTTGAACTAAGAAAAAATCTAGGGTTCATTGCAGCTCCCCTTCAGAATTTCAGCTTAAATGTAAATACCTCGATTATTAAATCTACCCAAGTTTATAGTGAAAGTGAGCGTAATCTTAGAACTTTGGGACTTAGGGATGGTGAAACTTTGGGCAACGACAGGGAGTTACAGGGACAGTCGCCTTTCCTTATCAATTCCGGGTTAAACTACGAAGGAGCCGAGAACGGCATCCAAATGGGTCTAAACTACAATGTACAAGGAAAAACATTGCAGGTAGTGGGCAACGGATTTGTACCGGACGTATATACCATGCCCTTTAACAATCTAAACTTTAACTTCTCCAAGAGTTTTGGCGAAAACCAAAATCAGAGTGTTAGTTTTAAAATCAGCAATCTTTTGGATGATGACGTAGAAAGTGAATATGAATCCTACAAGGCTGAAAATAAGACCTTCTCAAAAAGAAGTCCTGGAAGATCATTCTCATTGGGATACAACATTAAGTTCTAAATTATATAGCTATTTTTAATAAAAAAGAGATCGAGTTCTTTGTATTTTAACATAGAATTCGGCCTCTTTTTGCATTTCATCGAATTTTTAAGTATTAATTAAGCTGCCGCTGACGTGCTGCACCTAAAATTCTTACATTTACGGTATATTATTTGCTGTTTAAGTTTCTATGAAGCAACTCTACTTAGTTATAGCCTTACTTTTTATCTCTATTTCCTATGGACAGGATCCTAAAGGCAATGTGGGTGGAGGGGATATTCCTGGGTTTAAGATATATCCCAATCCTGTCACCAATGGCAGGGTATATATCAGTACTTCCCTTAACGCTCCGAAGCAAATTTTGATTTTCGATATTTTTGGATCCCAAGTACTGGAAACCACCATAATTGGTTCTGAATTAAATGTCAATGATTTGGATGCCGGTGTTTATATGTTAAGGGTAAACGAAAAAAACAAAATAGCTACTAGAAAGTTGATTATTAAATAGTGCTTCCCAACTTTTAACAGCTACACAACTTCCATAATTACCTCATTTTTAGGCCTTATTACACTAGTACAACTCTTAAAATAAGGATACACATACAAAAAACACTTCTTTACAACATTTATTACTACTTCCATACTTGTTTTCCTACATTTACTGTATTGATCCCAAATCAATGCTAACCTATGAGAATATTTTACACCCTACTGTTCATGGTATTTTCTATGGCCGTTTCCGCTCAGGAATTCGTTGAAGAGCCATTAGACAGAACTACCCAAACCAATACTTTTAAATTATACCCTAATCCGGCCTATCAGGAGGTGGTGCATATTACCACAAAGCATAATGGGGTAAAGGATGTTGTAATCTATGATGTTTTCGGAACCATAGTTTTACAGGACCGTATTACCAATACCCTTTTGAATATATCGAAGTTGGCCCCGGGAGTCTACGTATTACAAATTACCGAAAACAGGGTAACGATGACCAGGAAACTGGTCGTAAAATAAGCCATTCGGACTGTACATTTTTCTTTCTATACCCCACCCTATAACCAATACTCGTCTATTACTACTTAAACGCCCAATAATTAGGAATACGGGAAGGGAGAATTAAATCTATATCAATAAAACCATAAAATAAGGTTTCCACTCTGTTGTTATCATTACTTTTGTAGTAGTGATTTAGCATATGCCTCTGGAAAACATTTTTACAATTTCAACGGACGAAGAGTTCAATGCCATGGCATTGACAACATTTCAGGCCCAATATCATGAAAACTTGGTGTATCAGGAATTTTGCCGTCACTTAGGGAAAAATATGTCCTCCGTTAAAACCATTGAAGATATTCCCTTTCTGCCCATAGAATTTTTCAAATCCAAAAAAGTAGTTTGTGGTTCATTTAGGCCCCAGATTACATTTACCAGCAGTGGCACCACTGGAAGCGAGGTAAGTAAGCATTACGTAAAAAACCTTGAACTGTATGAGAATAGCTATCTAAAGGCATTCAGACACTTTTATGGGGATATAGAGGACTATTGTGTACTGGCATTACTGCCCTCTTATCTGGAAAGGGAAGGTTCTTCCTTAATCTATATGGCCAACGACCTTATCAATAAAAGCAAGCATCCCCACAGTGGCTTTTACTTGGATGATATTCACCGTTTGCAAAAGACCTTGGTTGAATTGGATACCCAAAACACTAAAATATTACTGTTAGGTGTTTCCTTTGCCTTGTTGGATATGGCGGAAAAATTCCAATTAAAATTAAAGAATACCGTAGTCATGGAAACCGGTGGCATGAAGGGACGAAAAAAGGAATTGATCCGGGAGGAATTGCACCAACTATTAAAAAAAGGTTTTGGAGTACAGGCCATCCATTCCGAATATGGTATGACAGAGCTTTTGTCCCAAGCCTATTCCCAAGGCAATGGACGTTTCTTTGCCCCAAAATGGATGAAAGTCTTGACGCGTGAAACCGAAGACCCTTTAACATTACAAAAAGTAGGTAAAACGGGGGGTGTAAATATCATTGATCTGGCCAACAGACACTCCTGCAGCTTTATTGCCACTCAAGATTTGGGCAAGGTCCATACTGGCGGAAGTTTTGAGATATTGGGAAGGTTTGACCATTCCGATATTAGAGGCTGTAATTTAATGGTATTATAAACCCAAAATCTTCGCATCTACAAAAAAGGTAGTTGCTATGTTTATTTCATAATCGGACGACAAAAACTCGTCGGTTATGGTTTTTAGTCTTAAGGTATAGGAATCCTTTTTAATATACTCCTTTAAATCTTCAGCCGTAGTCACCAGTTCCAGCTGTTCCCCAACCGTAGCCGACACTTCTTCGTTCCATGCTATTTTAATCTCCGGCAAATCGTCTGCGGACATATATATGATGATCGATTCCAAAAAGCTAAAATCCTCCCCATCAGGAACCTCCACGGTCATTACGAGTTTCTTTAAAACAATTTCCTCTATCAAATCTTTTCTGGTATCGTTTACCTCAAACTCTGCAGATGAATTGGTCTCTGTTTCAGGGGTAAAGATATCAAAGGGCAAATCCACCCCGGTTGAGGACGGTATAACTACCGTCTGATCATAATCCATCTCAAATTTAGTAAGCTCGTCCAATTTATCGCAAGAAACAAAAAGAGAAACTAGGGCAAAAAACAAAAAATACTTCTTCATAACATCCAATTTATTAGGCTAACGGGTATCTCCTAATTTTATTGGGTAAGTGAAAAAAATACGGCGTTTATTTAATGACCAGCACAAAATAATTCTTCTTCCCGCGCTGCAACAAAACAAATTTATTGTTGATGAGATCTTCTGAAGAAATGATATAATCTTCTTTGACTTTTTCCTTATTAACGGAAATGGAATTTTGTTTCAATTCGCGCCTAGCTTCCCCATTAGACCCTAAAAAGCCGGTTTTTGCAGCCAAGGCCGCAATCATATCCAAGCCATTGTTTATGTCCTCTTTGGATACCTCCGCCTGTGGTACACCTTCAAACACCTCCAAAAATGTCTTTTCATTCAGTTTCTTTAAGTCGCTCGAAGTCGATTTTCCAAAAAGAATATCACTTGCTCTTTCAGCATTGTCCAAATCTTCCTGCGAATGTACCATTACCGTAACCTCATCGGCTAAACGCTTTTGAAGCACCCTTAAATGTGGGGCTTCATGATGGGTTTTTACCAAATTTTCTATTTCTTCCTTTGGTAAAAAGGTGAAGATTTTGATATATTTTTCGGCATCCTCATCTGAGGTATTCAACCAATATTGATAAAATTTATAGGGAGATGTTCTTTCAGAATCCAACCATATATTGCCCCCTTCCGACTTCCCAAATTTGGTGCCATCGGCCTTTGTAATTAAAGGACAGGTAAGGGCAAATCCTTTACCGCCCCCAATTCTACGAATAAGTTCGGTACCTGTGGTAATATTTCCCCATTGATCGCTACCCCCCATTTGCAGGGTACAATTATGCGCCCTATAGAGATGTAAAAAATCATATCCCTGAACCAATTGATAGGTGAATTCCGTAAAGGACATTCCTTCCTTAGCTTCGGCCGATAAACGTTTTTTTACAGAATCCTTGGCCATCATGTAATTTACGGTGATGTGCTTCCCTACATCCCTTATAAATTCCAAAAAGGAAAAATCCTTCATCCAATCATAGTTGTTCACCAGTAAGGCACTGTTATCCTTTCCACTATTAAAATCCAAAAAACGGGAAAGTTGAGCTTTTATAGCGGCCTGGTTATGTGCCAAGGTGGCCTCATCCAACAAATTCCGCTCTGTTGATTTTCCGGAGGGATCACCGATCATCCCGGTTGCGCCCCCGATCAAGGCATAAGGCTTATGGCCTGCCAACTGAAAATGACGAAGCATCATAACCCCTACCAAATGTCCAATATGAAGGGAGTCTGCCGTTGGGTCTATTCCCACATAGGCAGATTGCATTCCGCTTAACAAATGTTCTTCGGTTCCGGGCATTGCATCGTGCAACATTCCTCTCCAAGTTAATTCCTCTACAAAGTTCGTAGTCATGCTTTAGATCTTCTAATTCAATAATAGTGACAAATATAAAATAATAGGTTGTTTAACTCCTGCCAAAAACGGAATAAATTAGATGCAAATGAGTAAATTTGCGCCATGATTTTAGTCACAGGAGGAACTGGTTTGGTAGGAGCGCACCTACTTTTGCACTTATTGCAGTCGGGTGCTACGGTAAAAGCCATTCATAGAGAAAAGAGCAACCTAAAAGAGGTTGAAAAGGTCTTTGGGTATTATACCGACCAATCCCGCGAACTGTTTCAAAAAATTAATTGGGTAAAGGCCGATCTTAACGACCTACCGGCCTTGGAAATTGCTTTTGAAAATGTAACATATGTTTATCATTGTGCGGCCTTAATTTCTTTTAACCCCAATGATTATGACCTATTGCGTACCGTTAATTATGAAGGCACCAAAAACATTGTAAATCTGTGTATTGCCAAGGGAGTTAAAAAATTGTGCTATACCAGTTCCATAGGTGCCATAGGGAGAACAGTAGGCAACCAAGAGGCTACTGAAGAAACGGATTGGAACAGCCAGCAAAGCAATGTGTACGCCATGACCAAGATGGATGCCGAATTGGAAGTTTGGAGGGGCGCTCAGGAAAATGTTCCTGTGGTTATTGTAAATCCGGGGGTTATCTTGGGCCCTGGGTTCTGGGAAACGGGTACTGGAATTTTATTTAAAACCGCTTATAGGGCCCGTAAATATTATCCGCCAGGAGGAACAGGTTTCTTAACTGTAAATGACGTGGTCCAAATAATGACCCAATTGATGCAGTCTCCCATAACCAATGAAAAGTATATCCTTGTGGCCAAAAACCTTACCTATAAAGAAATACTACAAATGATTACAGGGGCCTTTGGAAAACCAGGTCCAACCAAAGCCATTAAATTTTGGCAATTAGAGATATTTAGACGATTGGATTGGCTAAGGAATATTTTCTGGAACAGTGGAAGAAAACTTACCAAAAACTCTGTTGAATCCTTACGAAAGAACCAATTGTTCAATGCCGACAAAATTCAAAAAGAACTAGGACATTCCTTTGAAGCTTTGGACGGTGTTATTGAACTATCCTGCAAAAAGTTTATGGAAGAGTATCCTTAGTAGTTTCTGGTTTCTTTTTGAGGTCGGGATTCAACTTTTCTTTGGCCTCCATTAAAGAATCCTGCTTCTGCTGCCTTTCATCTTCAAAAAACTTTTCATCCTTCTCCAATCTATCTTTTACCTTGGTGTAGATAGCCTCGTAAACAGTGGGCATAGAGGCATAGTAGGTATCACTTTTTACAAATTGAACGCTGTCTATCCCATACTTGGTATAGATATACCCCATGGGCTCAATGTCATATTCGTTTAAAATGCTTTCGTTAATTATCTTACCGGCATTTAATAATGAAATGTCGTATAAAATGGTGGCCATTTTATCTTCCGGAATAAGGTTTTCCGGTTTCTCCACCACCTTCTCATTACATGAAAACAACAGCCCTAGAAAAACGACAACTATATATTTTAGCATTACTCTCTATTATAAGTTAACCTCATGGCTTTTCGCTCTTTCGAAAAATTGCCGTTCTCATAGGCCAAATGGCCATTTACAAAGGTATGGGTTATCCTGGATTTGAACGAGTTACCTTCAAAGGGGGACCACCCGCATTTATAGGCGATATTTTCCTTGGTCACTGTCCAGGAATCATTAAGATCCAACACCACTAAGTCAGCATAAAAACCTTCCCGAATAAAACCCCGTTTTTTTATTTGGAACAACTTTGCCGGATTATGGCACATTTTCTCTACAATTTTCTCCAAACTTATCTTTCCGCTGTGATATTTCTCCAGCATTGCCGGCAAGGCATGCTGTACCAATGGGCCTCCAGAGGGAGCGGAAGTGTACATGTTGTTCTTTTCTTCTAATGTATGTGGTGCATGGTCCGTGGCAACTACATCTATACGATCGTCCAATAAGGCCTCCCATAGCTGATCCCTATCCGTTGCAGTTTTAACGGCCGGATTCCATTTAATCAGGGTTCCTTTAGTATCGTAATCCTCTTCGGAAAACCAAAGATGGTGAATACAGACCTCTGCAGTAATCTTTTTATCCTCCAATGGAATATCGTTCCTAAAAAGCTCGGTTTCTATTCCTGTAGATAGGTGAAAGACATGAAATCTTGCTCCTGTTTTTTTGGCCAGGGCAATGGCCCTTGAGGAAGAAAGATAACAGGCTTCGGCACTCCTGATCAAAGGATGGTATTTTACGGGAATATCATCCCCATATTGTGCCTTATATTTCGCAAAATTTGCCTTAATAGTGGCCTCATCTTCGCAATGTGCAGAAATGACCATCTCCGTATTCCTAAATATTTTTTCTATCACCTCTTCATTGTCTACCAACATATTACCCGTAGAGGAACCTAAAAAGAGTTTAATCCCGGAACAGGCATTCTTATCCAATTTTTTTATCTCTTCCAAATTGTCATTAGTACCTCCGAACAAAAAAGAGTAATTGGCAAAAGCAGAATTTCTTGCCATTTCAAACTTTTCCTCCAAAGCTTCAATGGTGGTTGTTTGGGGATTGGTATTGGGCTGTTCCATGAAGGAGGTTATTCCGCCGGCAACCGCTGCCCGACTTTCCGTAGCAATAGTGCCCTTATGGGTGAGACCAGGTTCCCTAAAATGTACTTGATCGTCTATGGCTCCCGGTATTACATATTTCCCTTCCAAATCGATAACATTGGCAACACCATCCGATGAAATCTGATCCTCAATTTTAAGAATAACATCATCCTCCAAAAGTATATCGGCAGGGAATATTCTATTGTCGTTAACGATTGTAGCGTTTTTTATAAGTATTCTTCCCATCTTAAAATTTCTTTTTGTGAAACAAACTGTGCAACTTCATCTGCAGTACCCCAAAAACGGCCTCGTTAATAATGGAAGCACTCATTTTTGATTTGCCCCTTATTCTATCTGTAAAAATAATAGGCACCTCTTCAATCTTATAGTTTTGAAGATGGGCCCTAAACTTCATTTCGATTTGAAACGCATAACCAATAAATTTAATGGAATCCAAATTGATGGTTTCCAAAACCTTTCTCTTATAACAGACAAATCCGGCCGTAGGGTCGTGCACCTTCATTCCTGTTATCAACTTCACATAAAATGAGGCACCATAGGACAATAGTATTCTATGTAAGGGCCAATTTACCACATTAATCCCCTTTTTGTAACGCGATCCCACGGCCACATCCGCCCCATCTATACAGGCTTGGCGTAGCTTTATAAGATCAGTAGGGGAATGTGAAAAATCAGCATCCATCTCAAAAACATATTCATATTTCCTTTCTATGGCCCATTTAAATCCATGGATATAGGCCGTTCCCAAACCAGATTTACCTCGTCTTACCTCTAAAAATAATTTATTTAAATATTGTTCCTGCAAAGCTTTTACCGCATCAGCTGTACCGTCGGGAGAATTATCATCAACAACCAGGATATGAAAATCCTGCTCCAAAGCAAAGACGGAATGAATTATAAGCTCAATGTTTTCAATTTCATTGAAGGTAGGAATAATGACCAAGCTATCCGCCATCTAGGTATTGCAATTTTAGCAAAAATAGTATTTTAAAAACTGTAGTGAAATATCAGGGAAGTTTTATGATTTTTTTAAAGATTCCAAATAAAAGCGAATGTGAGGTTTTGGTCCTTAAATAGAACTTCTTTATTGTAGAATTTTAAGACTTCCTAGTAACAATTTGGTGCACTAGCAATAAGGAAGTCAACAAAGAACATCCTTTGCATTGGCGGGTATATAAGTTCTTTTAAAGAGAAGGGCACTATTAAAGTTAATGGTACTTTACTTTAAGGAGATATAATACCCAACTATTAGGTTTCTTACCTTTACCATGGAATTAGTGCTAAAAAAAGCTTAGGTTTGGGCTGATTTTTTTGTCATAAAAGACAATATGTACCCCATATTTGACTTGAAGGATTCAATTATTTTGCTTTCAACACTAAAGAGAATGAAATATACGTTGTTAGCAATAATATCACCCAAGTATAAGACCGTATAAATGGAAGCTATATTAAGAAATGAGTACACCGTAGATTGGATAACCATTATCCTATTTTCCAGTATCTTTTTTATGGTGCTTGCAAAAACTACTTTTTATAGTCGTTTCTTGAACTATATAATCTTACCCTTCAACAACAAATATATTTTCCTGTACCAAAAGAAAGACAAACTCTTTAATTGGTTCAATATTTTTTTCAGCATTTTCCAATTGCTTAATTTTTCCCTTTTCCTATATTTTACATACACCATTTTTTTTAAGATTCCGGAAGAGCAACAGTTCGTTGCCTACGGCATTATTTTTATATCACTCTTTTCGTTTTTTACCATTAAAATACTCTTGCAATTGGGCAACGGTTTTATTTTCAATATCAATAAGGTCATTTCCGAAATAATTTTCAAAAAACTCTCCTATCTCAACTATAGTGGCATTGTAATGCTATTTGCCAATCTTTTATTAAATTTTGTTTTCAGGGAGTCTAAAGCAGTAGTTTTTATAAGTCTACTACTGGTATTCCTTATAAACGCTATTGGTTGGACCACAACGTTGAGAAATCATCAAAAATTCATCGCCAGTAATTTTGTGTATTTTATTTTGTACCTTTGCGCTCTTGAAATAGCACCAATTATTGTAATTGGTAACTATCTAATAGATCGAAACCTATGAAAGTAAAAACGATTTTGGTTTCACAGCCAGAACCTAAGATGGAAAATTCCCCTTATTCCAAGCTTATTGATAAGGAGAAAATAAAGGTAGATTTTAGACCTTTTATCCACGTGGAAGGTGTTGATGCAAAAATGGTCCGACAACAAAAAATTGACCTCAATAATTTTACCGCCATTATACTTACCAGTAGGAATGCGGTGGATCACTTCTTTAGAATTGCGGAGGAAATGAGGTTCAAGGTTCCGGATACGATGAAATATTTTTGTCAGTCAGAGGCTGTAGCCTACTATTTACAAAAGTACGTTGTATACCGTAAGCGTAAAATATATGTCGGGAAAATGAATTTTCCAGATTTAAATACTCTGTTCAAAAAATACAAGGACGAAAAATTTTTGTTGCCATCCTCTGACGTCCTTAAGCCGATCGTTCCCGAAACGCTGGATAGTTTGGGAATAAATTGGACCAGGGGCATTTTTTACAAAACAGTAATTAGCGACCTTTCCGATTTAAGGGATGTGTATTATGATGTTTTGGTATTCTTTAGTCCTTCGGGAATTGAATCATTGTTAAAGAATTTCCCAGATTTTAAACAGAACGAGACCAGAATAGCAGTTTTTGGAAATTCAACGGTTAAAGCGGCTACGGAAGCAGGTTTAAGAATAGACATTCAGGCCCCTACTCCAGAAACTCCTTCTATGACCATGGCACTTCAGAGATACATTACTAGTGTAAACAAAAAATAGTTATTTACGAAAATTAGTTTAGCAATACCACATTATAAAAAACCCCGAGGCAAGCCTCGGGGTTTTACTTTTAGAATGCATATCGTTGCGGTCCTCCACGCCTTATTTCCTCATTGGCATAGACTTCAAATTTCTTAAAGTTTTCCCGAAAGGCATTGGTTAATTTAAAGGCTGTTTTGTAATAGGCCTCGTCATTGTTCCAAGTTGCCCGAGGACTAAGCACACTTGATGGGACTCCAGGGCATTCCCTAGGCTGTGCCACTCCAAAAACGGAGTGGATATGATATTTGTCATAACTGTACAATCCTAGTTCACCGCTTAATGCCGCATGGATCATGGCCCTGGTATATTTCAATTTCATTCTGGTACCAACCCCATAAGGGCCACCGGTCCAACCTGTATTTACCAACCATACGTTTACTCCTGCATCCAACATTTTTTTACTGAGCATCTCTGCGTATTTGGTTGGATGTAAGGGCATAAACGGCGCTCCAAAACAGGCCGAAAAACTTGGTACGGGTTCTACCACCCCTGCCTCGGTACCAGCCACCTTGGCCGTATAGCCCGAAATAAAATGATAGGCAGCCTGACTAGGGGTCAGCTTGGAAATAGGGGGCAATACCCCAAAGGCATCCGCAGTTAAAAAGAAAATATTTTTTGGGTTCTTACCAATTGACGGCACCTGTATATTATCTATATTATAAATAGGATAACTTACCCTGGTATTTTGGGTAATGGAGGTGTTTGTAAAGTCCACCACCCCATCGGCATCCAAGACCACGTTCTCCAAAAGCGCCCCTTTCTTTATGGCTCCGTAAATTTCAGGCTCATGTTCTTCCGAAAGATTAATGACCTTGGCATAACAACCTCCCTCAAAATTAAAAACGGTATTTTCCTTAGTCCACCCATGTTCATCATCCCCAATCAATTTTCTATGTGGATCTGCAGATAATGTAGTCTTTCCCGTTCCGGAAAGGCCAAAAAAGATTGCCGTGTCCCCGTCTTCCCCCACGTTTGCCGAACAATGCATTGGAAGGCAATTCTTAAATACTGGAAGAATAAAATTCAATGCAGAAAATATTCCCTTTTTAATTTCCCCCGTATAGCCGGTACCTCCTATCAGGGCTATTTTGCGGGTGAAATTTAGGATGGCAAAATTATGCTGCCTTGTCCCATCTTCCTCTGCCTTTGCCATAAATCCAGGTGCATTGATCACCGTCCATTCCGGGTCAAAACCAACCAGCTCTTCTTCCGTAGGCCTTAAAAACATATTATAGGCAAACATATTGGACCAGGGATATTCGTTAATGACCCTGATGTTCATCTTGTAATCATCGTCGGCACATGCAAAACAATCCCTTACATAAAGTTCCTTTTCATTAAGGTATTTGATGACCTTGTTATAAAGAGCATCAAACTTTTCGGCTTCGAAGGGTATGTTCACATTTCCCCACCAAATTTTATCTGCCGTAATATCATCCTTTACAATAAATCTGTCCATTGGGGACCTCCCGGTAAATTCCCCGGTATTAATAGCTAAAGCCCCGGTAGACGAAGTTACTCCCATCCCCTTTTCCACTGTTATTTCATGTAGTCTTGAAGGCGTCAATTGATAATGAATTTTTTTACTGGATATGCCGTACGTCTCCAACGCAATCGATTTAGTTGAGGGTGTTGATGAATTCATAATAGTTGAGTTTTATTAGAAAAAAAGTGCTCTGCGAGCTTGTTAGTTTTAATTTATTGGTTTTTGATTAAGAACCTTAATGCCCAATAGTATCCAGCCGGTAATAAGGAGAACACCGCCAAGGGGAGTCAATAGTGCTATTTTCTTAAAATCAAAACTCGACAATTCATTGATGGCCAAAAGGTAAATTGAAAAAGAAAAACAAACAACCCCTACCACTATAAAATAATAAATTAACTTTTTGCACTCGTTGATCAACAAGTTGCTACCTCCCAAAATCATAAGGAACAAAGCGTGGTACATCTGGTATCTTACCCCAGTTTCAAAGGTCTCAATTGCCTTGGCATCTATCATTTTTTCCAAACCATGTGCCCCAAAAGCTCCCAAAAGTACTGCTGTTAGACCGAAAAATATACCAGTGCTAAAAATTGTTTTGTTCATAACTTATTGGGGCTTATTTCTTACAAATATAACAATTTGATACCTTAGTATCCGTGAAATAGAAAAGTAAAAAACCAATGCGTCGAAAAATACTTGTTGTGGGCACCGGAAAATCCACTGCATATTTGTTGGATTATTTATTACAAAAAGCAGAGGCGGAAAATTTACATATTACTATTTGTGACTTAAATCCGGAGGTCCTTCCCAATAGGATAAAATTACATACCTCCTGTACTATTCTAAAATTGGATATTTTCAATGATAAAGAAAGAAGCAAGGCCATCGAACAAACGGATATAGTCATTTCCATGCTCCCTGCCCGTTTTCATATCAAGGTAGCAGTGGATTGCATTCAATTTACAAAACATTTGGTAACTGCCTCCTATATAAGTGATGAAATAATGGCTTTGGACCAACAGGCCAAAGAAAAAGGCCTGGTTTTTATGAACGAAATTGGCCTAGATCCCGGTATAGATCACATGAGTGCCATGCAGGTAATAGATAATATCAGGGAACGCGGTGGGAAAATTATTCTCTTCGAATCTTTCACAGGGGGGTTGGTAGCCCCGGAAAGCGACAACAACCTCTGGAACTATAAATTTACTTGGAACCCCAGAAATGTCGTAGTGGCCGGTCAGGGCGGAGTGGCCAAATTTATTCAAGAAGGCACTTACAAATATATCCCCTACCACAAACTATTTAGAAGAACCGAATTCTTGGATGTGGAAGGCTATGGGAAATTTGAAGTATACGCCAACAGGGACTCACTGAAATACAGGGAAGCCTACGGGTTGGAGAACGTACTTACCTTGTATAGGGGGACCATGCGCAGGGTTGGTTTTTCCAAGGCATGGAATATGTTCGTGCAATTGGGCATGACCGATGACAGCTATACCATTGAGAATTCCGAAGGAATGTCTTATCGCGAATTTGTAAACTTATTTCTACCATATTCGCCTACCAATACGGTAGAACTAAAACTGCGGCATTATCTTAAAATAGACCAGGACGATATAATGTGGGAAAAATTAATGGAATTGCACTTATTTGATTCGAAAAGGAAAATTGAATTAAAAAACGCTACTCCCGCACAAATTTTGCAAAGAATCTTGGAGGACAGTTGGACCTTGGCCAGTACGGACAAGGATATGATTGTTATGTACCACAAATTTGGGTACGAAATTAACGGAAAAAAAGAACAGATAGATTCCAATACAGTCGTTATAGGGGAAGACCGGACCTATACCGCAATGGCCAAAACCGTAGGGTTACCGGTAGCTATGGCCACGCTATTGATATTAAACAAAAAAATCACCACTCCAGGAGTACAATTACCAATAAGAAGAGAGGTCTATGAGCCTATTTTAAAACAACTTAAAAACTATGGAATTCACTTTAAAGAATACCAGGTACCTTACTTGGGTTATAATCCCGACTCTGTTGCTAGCTAAGATGTAAAACCATTTTGGTATCTTTATATAGAATTTGAAGTAGAACCCATGAAATCCAATAACGAAAACGTGAAAATTGATGGTATCGATAAAAAGATACTACGATTTTTGATGGCCGATGCCAGAAAGCCCGTTTTGGAAATTGCCAGAAAAATTGGGATTTCAGGTGCTGCCATTCATCAGAGGTTGCGAAAATTGGAAGCTTCAGGTTTAATTGCAGGCTCTAAATTCATTATCAACCCCAAAGTTTTGGGATACACTACCATGGCATATATTGGCATTTACTTGGACAAGGCCATGAGCAATCCGGTGGCAGTTAAGGAACTTGAAAAAATACCAGAGGTTTTGGAATGCCATTATACTACAGGGAACTGGTCCATTCTTATAAAAGTACTTTGCAGGGACAACGAACATCTTATGCATGTACTTAACAGGGACATACAGCAGATAGAAGGGGTATCCAGAACAGAGACCTTTATTTCTTTGGACCAACAAATAGACCGACAAATAACGATATAAAAAAAGGACATCTAAAGATGCCCTTTTTTTTGATTTATAATCATAAAGTCTTAGTCCCTACTTCCCAGGACCTGCATAGCCCAATAGACCAAGGTTGCCAAAGATCCTATGGCAGCTACCAAGTAAGTTCTAGCAGCCCATTTTAAAGCATCCTCAGATCCTTTGTATTCTTCCGGGGTCACCATATTCTTGTTCTTTAACCAAGCCAGGGCACGGTTACTGGCATCGTATTCAACGGGCAAAGTGATAAAACTAAACAAGGTTGCAAGTCCCATCATTATTAGACCTGCCACGGCCACCCAATAGCCAAGACCAACTCCTGCTGCGGCCCCCAACATAAGCCCCCCAAAGACTACCCACATAGACATGCCTGAGGTAACACTTACCACCGGCACCAATTTGGAACGCATTGTCAACCATTCATAAGCCGTGGCGTGTTGTACGGCATGTCCACATTCGTGGGCCGCAACCGCCGCTGCAGAAGCGTTTCTTTGATTGTACACCCCTTCACTTAAATTTACTGTTTTATTAACCGGATTGTAGTGGTCCGTAAGCATTCCTGGGGTAGAAATAACCTTTACATCCCTGATTCCGTGGTCTGCCAACATTTTCTCGGCAATCTCGGCACCGCTCATACCGTTGCGCAAATGCACCTTGGAATAGAACTTAAATTTGCTTTTTAACTTATTACTAACCAACCAACTTACTAGAGCTATGGCGCCCAGTAATATATAATACATCATCATAACAATTCTCTTTTTAAAATTAATCCAATATACTAAAGTTTCCTTTTCTTAATATCAAGTAATTATTTCTTTTCTAAATAATCAAAAACCCCGCCAAATTATGACAGGGTTGGATATATGACAAAATGTACGGTCTAGTCATCCATAGCTTGCCATTTAAAGGCCTCCAAAATTTCCTTACGGATTACCTTTCCCTTTACTATATTCAAACCTTTTTCCAGGGAAGCATCCTTCTGGCAAGCTTCTTCCCAACCCAAATTGGCCAATTTTAAGACATATGGCAAAGTTACATTGGTCAAGGCCATGGTCGAAGTATATGGAACTGCCCCTGGCATATTGGTAACACAGTAGTGTACCACATCGTCTATAATATAGACAGGGTTTTCATGCGTAGTGGGCCTTGTGGTTTCCACACATCCCCCTTGATCTACGGCCACATCCACAATTACGGTACCTGGGCGCATATCCTTAAGCATATCGCGAGTAATGATCTTGGGCGCTTTGGCTCCCCTCAACAAGACACCCCCAACAATTAGATCATGGTCCTTAATGTGTTTCCTTATATTAAATTCATTGGAAAATTCCGTTACCACATGGCTCGGCATTACATCATTTACATAGCGAAGCCGTTTCATATTAACATCCAAAATAGTAACATGTGCCCCAAGTCCGGCTGCCATTTTAGCAGCCTGAATTCCTACAACACCAGCCCCAAGTACCAAAACCCTTCCCGGGGCCACTCCGGGAACTCCTCCAAGTAGCACCCCTCTTCCTTTTTCCGGTTTCTCCAAGTATTTTGCCCCTTGCTGAATGGCCATTCTGCCAGCAACTTCGGACATAGGTGTCAATAAAGGCAGTGTGCCATCTTCATCCTCCACAGTTTCATAGGCTATGCAAATAGCTTTACGATCTATCATAGCTTCGGCTAGGACCTCACTAGAGGCAAAATGAAAATAGGCAAATACCACTTGCCCCCTTTGTACAAGGGAATACTCCTCCTTTATAGGCTCTTTTACCTTAACAATCATATCGCTCATGGCATATACTTGGCCTATAGTATCCAAGACAATGGCTCCCACCTGTTGATAATCGCTATTTGAGAACCCACTGCCATCACCGGCACCGGTTTGCACATATACGGTATGGTTATTTCTCACCAGTTCAAAAACCCCGGCAGGCGTTATACCTACCCTGCTTTCGTTATTTTTGATTTCTTTTGGAATCCCGACTTTCATTTTCAATTCTTTTTTAAACTGCATGGGGAAAATACCTCTTCCAGGCAATAGGCATTATTCCTTACCAATACTAATGACGATAAGAATTTCAAAAATGGAACAAAAAAAAATAAGAAAAAAAGAAAACCCCCTAAATAAGGGGCAAGAACATTGATTATTGCACTTTTCACATTATGTGTACGAACCCATTAAAAAGACACACTATCAATAGCACAAATAACAAGAAATTTTAATGTGGAAATTATCCGCTATTTGTATTTTAACTTAAGGACAATCATGATAAAAAGTAGTACCGCGGTAATAAAATTAGCCAAGATCATAGGCACGCTATCATGGTAAATACCATAAATCAACCATAGGACCACTCCCAAGAACATGGCCAAATACATGGTCAGTGAAATATCCTTGGTAGATTTATTCCTCCACGTCTTATGTACCTGCGGCACTATAGAATAGGTAGTAAGTACGGCCGCCACCAGGCCCATGATTTCTATGTTCTCCATGCCACTAGATTCAATTTTATGGGCAAACCCCATAATGCGAATTTACATCCAATAATATCACCAAAACCAACTTATGTTTTGAAATAATCTCCCTATCCCACAATATTGACTATTTTTCCCGGGACTACAATGACCTTTTTAGGGCTACGTCCCTGTAGTTGTTCCCGTGTTTTGTCGTGGGCCATAACGGCAGCCTCTATTTCCTCTTTGGAAAGATCTGCCTGCAATTCTATTTTAAAACGCACTTTTCCATTGAAAGAAATAGGATATTCCTTACTGCTCTCCACCAAATACTTTCCTTCAAACTTAGGGAATGGAGCGGTAGCAATTGAGGTAGCGTGTCCCAATTTACTCCAAAGTTCCTCCGCTATATGTGGCGCATAAGGTGAAACCAATAGGACCAATGGTTCCAATATTTCCCTACTATTGCATTTTTGGGCTGCCAATTCGTTTACACAGATCATAAAGGTAGCCACCGAGGTGTTAAAGGAGAAATTCTCTATATCCTCTTCCACCTTCTTGATGGTCTTATGTAAAGTTTTTAAATTATCTGCAGTAGGTGCAGCATCGGTCACCATAAAAGCCCCGTCATTTCCCCCATGGAACAAACGCCACATTTTCTTAAGAAAACTGTGAACCCCCGTAATACCTGCAGTATTCCAAGGTTTGGATTGCTCCAATGGTCCTAGGAACATCTCGTACAATCGAAGGGAATCTGCACCGTACTCCTGGCAGATACTATCCGGACTCACCACATTGTATTTGGATTTGGACATTTTTTCCACTTCCCTACCAACAATGTAAGTATCGTTATTATCTTTAATAACTTCCCCTTTCTCACCAATAAAAATAGCATCCTTAAATTCAGAATACATTGGGTCATTTCTAAAAGATTCAATATCTAATTCATCAGAAGAATTAACATATTCAACGGGGGAGTGTATTCTATTTAAAACACTATATCTAAACGCCTTCTCGTTAACTGGATGAGTGTTTCTCCAATTTTTTATTACCTCATCAACCCTGCCCCACGCACTTTTCGAGACAGCAATGTAAAATTGTTTGTCCTTGGCAAAACGCGCTACAACAAAATAAACAAATGCACTGGTTCCAGTAATCATTCCCTGATTGATCAGTTTTTTGGCAAATTCCGGTTTTGGTACTATACCTTTATCGAACAAAAACTTCTGCCAAAAACGGCTATATAGCAAATGTCCAGTGGCATGTTCACTACCCCCAATATACAAGTCTACATCTTGCCAATAGTCAATTGCCTCTTTTGAAAAAATTTCGTTTTCATTATTGGGATTCATATAACGGTTAAAATAGTACGAACTTCCTGCCCAACCGGGCATAGTGTTCAACTCCAATGGAAACACAGTTTTATGATCTATTAACTGATTACTTACTACTGCCGACTTCTTTACGTCCCAGGCCCAAACTGTGGCATTGCCCAAAGGCGGTTCCCCGGTTTCCGTAGGCAAGTATTTTTCAACTTCAGGTAGTACAATAGGCAAATGCTCCGCACTGATCATTTGGGGCATCCCGTCCACATAGTATACCGGAAAGGGTTCTCCCCAATAGCGTTGGCGACTAAATACAGCATCGCGCAACCTGTAGTTGATCTTTCCTTTTCCCTGTTCCAATTTTTCCAATTCGAAAATGACACGTTTAACAGCCTTTTTATAGGGGAGTCCATTTAAGAAGTCGGAATTGGCAATAACCGTCTTTTCCTTATCTGCAAAGGCCTCTTCGGAAATATCCACTCCCTCAAAAATATTGGTAATGGGAATATTGAAATGCTTTGCAAAGTCATAATCGCGCTGATCTCCACAGGGAACGGACATTACCGCCCCGGTACCATAGCCCGCCAATACATAATCCCCGATCCAAATTGGGATGGGCTCCTTGCTAAACGGGTGTTCTGCATAAGCCCCGGTAAAGGCTCCGGTAATGGTCTTTACATCGGCCATACGATCGCGCTCACTGCGTTTGGCCGTAGCCGCTATGTAGGCCTCTACTTCTTCCTTTTGCTCAGAAGTAGTTATTTTGGCAACCAATTCGTGCTCTGGGGCCAAGGTCATAAAACTAACCCCGAATATCGTATCTGGTCGGGTGGTGAAAACATCTATCACTTCTTCACGCCCCTTAACCCTAAACGTTACTTCCGCCCCCTCGGACCTACCGATCCAATTGGTTTGGGAGTCCTTTAAGGGCTGAGGCCAATCTACCATAGTTAAATCGTCCAACAACCGCTGGGCATAGGCAGATATGCGCATGCTCCACTGCGTCATTTTTTTACGGATCACCGGATGACCACCCCGTTCCGAAACCCCATTGACAATCTCGTCGTTCGCCAAAACCGTCCCTAAGGCGGGACACCAATTTACTTCGGTCTCCGCCAAATACGTCAACCTATATTGCAATAACACTTCCTGTTGTTCCTTTACCGTAAAGGCTTTCCAATCGGTAGCTGAAAATGCTGCAACATCTTCATCACAAACAGCATTTACACTTTGATTGCCCTCTTTTTCAAAAATAGCGATCAGACTGGAAATATCTTCCGCCTTATCGGCATCCTTATTGTACCAGGAATTAAAAAGCTGGATAAAGATCCACTGTGTCCATTTGTAATAACTGGAATCGGAGGTACGGACTTCCCGGCTCCAATCGAAAGAAAAACCAATTTTATCCAACTGCTCCCTATATCTGTTGATATTGGTCTCTGTGGTAATGGCAGGATGCTGCCCTGTCTGAATGGCATATTGCTCCGCAGGCAGGCCAAAGGAGTCGTATCCCATAGGATGCAAAACATTAAACCCTTTGTGCCTTTTATAGCGCGCATAAATATCGCTGGCAATATAGCCCAAGGGATGTCCTACATGCAAACCTGCACCTGAAGGGTATGGAAACATATCCAGTACATAAAACTTTTCCTTTTGGGAGTCGTTTTCTGCTTTAAAAGTTTGGTTTTCCGCCCAAAATTCCTGCCACTTTTCTTCAATCTTCCTAAAATCGTAAGTCATCCTAATGTATTGTATTTTAATCTAGTGTACCTACTGCACACCCCTGCATTTATTAATGTAGCGCAAAAATAAGTTTAATCTATGAAATGAACTATCACAATAGGGCCTAAGATGAAGATTATAGTGGTAAGAATATATAAATTAGGAATTGTTTCAAGCAGGCTACAACAACATCCCTTCCAGCCTTTTTCACACCTTAAAAATAAATCTAATGAATACCCTAGCCCCAAGGATAAGTGGCATGCTACTGAAAAAAAATGTTACAATAAAGGCCGGCCTGACTGGAACGGGCCGGCAAGCCCTGGAGAATTAAACCCTCTATAAGGGATTACAAGCGGCAAAATGACATGTCAACGGTACAAGTTGCTCATTTGTCTCAAAATATATAACTTTCAATATGAACCATTTCTCAGGACAACTGTGTATTAAACTAATTATAGTAGTTTGCTTTTACAGCAATTTTGTTCATGGAGAATTTAGGCATAACACAATACACACCAGCCTGCCCCTATTTTCGGCATGGGATGAAACCGAAAGCAACCAAGGCAGTATTTCTCCACACGCACTCGCATATTCCCCTCATAAAGAGCAAACAATTACAATCCCAAAAACGTTGAATACTGTTGCCCAAAATTGCCGCGTTCAGACTGTCGTGTACGATGAATATGGTAATACTAGTTTTCCCCGCTGTGAAACAGCGCCTCCTACCAGTATAAGACTTCAAGTACATTCTACAATCATTCGTTCAAACCCTCAACAAACAGAAAATTTTGAATATGTCAATAAATGGCAGCAAAGTACAGATGGTAGAAATTGGGAAAACGCAATTAGTAATGTACCAGGACTCGGCAACCAATATATTATTCCATCGTCATCGACCAATTATCGCTTTTATAGGTATGTATTAATCGATGAAGAATTACCTGGCTCTTTATGTAATTTTGATTATCAAGTATACGAGATTTTTAACGTACCCCAGCCCGACCCTCCCCTGAGCCTTGGAAATATAGACGCTTGTAGATCCGAAAACAGGATGCTAACTGTAAGCATAGATGAAGAAGTGGAATGGTATGAAGATTTAACAGTGGATTGGTATGACGAACCCATAGGCGGTAATCTGTTGCTTGCCAACAGTGCCACTCTTTTGGCTCTAACATCGGGCACTTATTATGCTGAAGCTCGGGCTTTGCCCGCCCCTTTGGGACCACCGGTCCCTGGCTCCTTCGTTCACGATCCCGATTCCATATTAAGTTGTTCCTCCAGCCAAAGGACAGCCGTATCCATTATTGTACACGACGACCCCCCAAAACCAACAGATGAAACCCTGAGTTTCTGTGAAAATACGACCATTACCTTGTCCTCCGACACAAGTAATGTAGACTATGAGTGGAGTACCGGCGAAACTACCTCTGATATTAATGTTAGTATTCCCGGAATCTATACTGTTACACTAACCAATGGCAGCGGCTGTTCTACTACGAAAACCATTACCCTAAATCAAATTGAAGCGCCTAAAATAAAAACAGCCACTTCGGAGGAATACACCCTTACCATAATCATGGATAATAATGGGGATTTTGAATATTCCCTAGATGGTTATAATTACCAAGACGATAATCAGTTTACCAATACTGAGGGCGGATTATATACCCTCTTTGCCCGTGAGAAAAACAACTGTGGTACAACAAATCTCCCTTATGTTCATTTGGTAATCCCCAAATTTTTTACCCCTAATGGAGATGGTATACATGATACTTTCAAGATTAGTGGGGCCGAAAATTTAAAACCGGCACAATTAAGTATTTTTGACCGCTATGGCAACCTTTTAAAAACCACCATGAACAGTCCTTTCGAATGGGATGGCAGTTATAATGGGCGAGAACTTCCCGCCTCTGATTATTGGTTTCAATTTAAAGTTAACAACAACATAAAAAAAGGCCATTTCGCCTTAAAAAGATAATTCTAGTAAAAAGAAGAGGTTTTCAAGAGGCCAAATGAAACCGCTAGACCATAGTACAGCTTCTAATTAGTAAGGAAAGGAGCCTCTGCTATTTTTAATTCAATTTACTTTCCTATTTTTACATATTGATTTTCAACTATGAGTACATCTTTTGAACGTTTTCAAAAAAGAAAGCTTATCTCCTCTTATTTTTCAGTAGTCCTAAGTATTGGATTGGTACTTTTTCTATTGGGTATATTGGGGCTTTTGGTGCTAAACACCAAAAAACTGGCCGATCATTTTAAGGAACAGATCACCATATCCGTCTTTCTTAAGGACAATGCCAAAGAGGTGGAGGTTGATCAATTGCAAAAAAGTTTGGCTATGGCAGAATATACCAAAAAGGCCACCTATGTATCCAAGGAACAGGCAGCGGAACAACACAGTGAAGAAATTGGAGAGAATTTTTTGGATTTCTTGGGGTATAACCCCCTTAAGAATTCCATAGACGTGCAACTTAAGGCCGATTATGTGTCTACAGAGAAAATTGCCGAAATAGCAGAGGAAATATCGAGCAGGGACTATATTGAAGAAGTGAGCTATGACAAACCCTTGATTACCCTTTTAAACGATAACGTAAAAAAAATAAGTTTCTGGATATTGGTTGCCAGTGGTATTTTCACCTTTATCGCCGTGCTATTGATCAACAGTTCCATTAGACTATCCATTTACTCCAAACGCTTTATCATAAAAACCATGCAGATGGTTGGGGCCACCAAAACTTTTATCCGCAGACCTTTTATTTGGACCAACATTAAATTGGGTGTTCTTGGGGCGGTAATAGCCTTAATTGCACTAGGCTTTGTAATATACTATGTAAATATAAATTTTCCTGAGCTGAACCTTTTTCAGGATCCGGCAATTCTAGTATTTCTTTTTGCAAGTGTCTTCTTTTTAGGGGTCCTGATTTCCTTTATAAGTACATTTTTTGCAACACAACGTTTCTTAAATCTTAGAACAGACGATTTATATTATTAACTTTGCGGCATGAGTAAAAAACAAAACAATAATCAACTACAAAAGCCTAGACAGGAATTTATTTTTCAGAAAAAAAATTACCTTTTTATGTTTATTGGCCTGGCCTTGATTAGCCTAGGGTTTATCCTTATGAGCGGTGGCGGAAGTGACGATCCCAATGTTTTTAATCCTGAAATCTATAATTTCAGAAGAATACGCTTGGCCCCAACATTGGTATTGATTGGGCTGGGGATAGAAGTCTACGCCATTCTGTTGAATCCGCATAAGAAGAAATAAATTTTGGATATATTAGAGGCTATTATTCTTGCCATTATTGAAGGTATAACCGAGTATTTACCGGTTTCTTCAACTGGACACATGATTATTACTTCTTCCTTTTTTGGTATAGCTCAGGAAGATTTTACGAAATTGTTTACAATCGTTATCCAAATGGGCACCATACTTTCTGTTGTGGTACTTTACTTTAAGCGATTTTTCCAAAGCATTGATTTTTACTATAAACTTTTGGTCGCTTTTATTCCTGCAGTGGTCTTGGGCCTACTCTTTAGTGATGTAATAGACGCCTTACTGGAAAGTCCAATTGTAGTTGCCATTTCTTTAGTTATAGGGGGGCTGATACTACTTAGAGTGGACGAGTTATTCGGAAATTCAGAGAACACCGACATTTCATACGCCACGGCTTTTAAAATTGGCCTCTTCCAGTGTTTGGCAATGATTCCTGGCGTGTCCAGAAGTGGTGCCAGTATTGTTGGAGGTATGACCCAAAAATTATCCAGGACAGCAGCAGCAGAGTTTTCATTCTTTCTGGCTGTGCCGACCATGCTGGGGGCAACCCTTAAAAAAAGTTATGATTATTATAATGCCGGCTTTACTCTTAGCACCGAACAAATAAATTTATTGATTATAGGTAACGTAGTTGGTTTTGTAGTGGCCCTTTTCGCAATTAAGACCTTTATTGGGTATTTAAGCAAGCACGGTTTTAAGGTTTTTGGCTACTACAGAATCATAGTGGGCATCGCAATCATTGTCATACATTATTTTATAAGTCCGCTAACGGTAATCTAATGACAAAGGAAGACTTTTTAGAAGGGCAGGTATTACTGATAGACAAACCGCTTGGTTGGTCATCCTTTCAGGCTGTTAATTCCTTAAAATGGAAAATTAGAAAGAAATTTCAGCTAAAGAAAATTAAGATTGGCCACGCCGGGACCCTTGATCCATTGGCGACAGGATTATTACTTATCTGTACTGGAAAAGCTACCAAGACCATAAACGAACTACAGGGTCAAGAAAAAGAATATACGGGCACTATAACCCTAGGCGGTACAACGCCTTCCTATGATCTGGAAACGGAAATAAACGAAAACTTCCCCGTGCATCATATTACCAATGAATTGATCCACAGCACCACTGCCCAATTTATTGGGGATATAGAACAAATTCCACCCGTTTTCTCGGCCCTAAAAAAAGACGGCAAAAGACTTTATGAATACGCAAGGGAAGGCAAGGAAGTGGAGATTAAAAAAAGAGGGGTCACTATCACAGAATTTGCAATTACCGCTATAGAACTGCCAATGGTTCACTTTAGGGTAGTCTGTAGTAAAGGCACCTATATCAGGTCTTTGGCCCATGATTTTGGAAAAGCCCTGCAATCCGGAGCGCATTTATCCTCGTTGAAAAGAACCAAAATAGGTGATTACAACGTAAATAAAGCCATAACCCCCGAGGAATTTGGTAAATTACTGCAAATCGACAGTTAAATTTCGATATTAGAAGTGGTAACCTAACCGTTCGTCGATAATTTGAAATATTTTTGATAAAACGTGGTTATATCACTATGAATTTAAACCGTAAACAACTTTCTTTCTTAATAACATTCTTTTCCATGGCCTTGGTAGTGTTGGGATTATACAACATCCACTTGGGACAGGAAGAAAAAGAAGAGTATGTTATTGAATTAAGTTTGTTGGAAGAGGAGGATCTGGAAAAGCAAATTGAGGAAGAATTAAAGGACATGGAGGAAATGGCCAAGGCAGATCCCGTTAAAAGTCATATGGCCTATAATGAGGCCAATAAACCAAGTTTTGGCAACCCCGAGCCCCTCAAAACCCTAGAGGAAATAATGGAGGAACAAGAGCTGTCTTCCGATAGTGACGACCCTACGGACTTCCTTAGCTCCGACTCCGAATATGCTGCAAGAGTAAAAGAATTAGCAAAGAGAAGAAGGGAAAAACAAGAATTATTGGGAGAAAAGGAAGCTAGTAAAGAAGTAATGACCAACAATTTGGCCAAAAGAAGGACTTCTATTTCCTACTCCTTGGTAGACAGAAGGCATACCAGCCTTCCCATACCTATTTACACCTGTATAGAAGGGGGCAAAGTAGTGATTAACATTAAGGTTGACGCATTAGGAAAGGTCATAGAAGCCGATGTAAACAAAAAAAGTTCCAGTACCCTGAATGGTTGCCTAGTAGATAATGCCATTGAATATGCCTTAAAATCCAAATTCAATGCCGGAGAAAAGGTTGAACAAATGGGCACCATTACCTATCTATTCCAAGAAAAGCAAAGATAAAAGGTCGCTCACCGTATTTTGTCCCTTGTCCTTATTGTACCAGAGCTGTAGATCCTGTTTAAATTCTGCCGTCAACTTCCCATATTTACTTTTGTAGTCTTGCACCATTTTGGCAGCTATTGAAGGTCGGGAACCCCATTCCCCAACAACCTTGCCCGTAGTATCATCAATGGAAATCAATTTTGGAATGGCCATAGCCCCATTGGACAAAAACTGCTCCATTAGCTCCAGGTTTTCATCGCGCAATACAAGTCTTAACGAAATATTTTTATTTAATTCTGCAATCTTATTCATTACAGGTAGAGTTTGGGCGGCATCGCCACACCAACTTTCGGTAAGCACCAACCAAGTAGATTTTTTAGCTACCCCTTTAATTTTGGCTTCGGAATCAGCGTCGATCTTAATGGTCTTGTCCAAACGTTTCATTCGTTGATCGTTTAGACGTGTAAAATCACTCAATTCCTGACTTTCTATTGATCCAGTGGATTTTCCCTCTAAAGCTAAATTGGACATCATTAATCGGTATTCCACATAACCCATAGACGATCTTAAACCCTCCCGAACCAATTCTTGTTTGCTTTTCTGTACTGTTTGTTCCATAAAATGGTAATACTATTTATTCCAAAATTAGCCCTTCTTTGGGCAGCAATTGGTAACAATAGTTACATTGGTAGTTTTACTTCAGCAATACTTACATATCCAATTAGTAATAAGAAATATTAGTGGTTCAAGGCCCGTTTTTTGATCATCCCGCCTTTAGTGTCATTTATACTATTCATCACAACAAAAGCATTTGGGTCTATCTTTTCCAGTTCGGTGTTTAATTTACTAATCTCCAATCTGGTAATTACCGCATAAATAATGTCGTATTCATTATGGACACCACTTTTGCCGTAACCCCCATGACCCTTATAAATGGTAAGACCCCTTCCCAGTTTTTCCGTAATCATAAGTCTGATCTCCTCACTGCGAGCAGATATAATGGTAACCCCGGTATATTCCTCGATCCCATCTACCACGAAATCCAAAGTTTTTGAAGCTGATAAATAGGTCAACATGGAATAAAGTGCTGTTTCCAAAGAAAGGAAATAGGCAGCGGCCAAGAATATGATAACATTTATCACTATAATATTATCCCCAATTTTGGTCCTTAGTTTCCTGCTCAAATAAATGGCGAGTACCTCGGTGCCATCCAAGACACCACCTCCTCTAATGGAAAGACCAATTCCTGCCCCCAGGAAGAAACCTCCAAAAACTGCTACCAAGAGTTTGTCCTCGGTTACTTCTGGGAAGTGTACCGTGGCCAAAACTATGGCCAGGCCAATAATTGCCAAAGAGGCCTTGATTGCAAATTGTTTGCCTATCACTTTATAACCAAGGAATATAAATGGAATATTTACAAGAATAATCAATATATATAAGGGTATAGCCGAAATTTCGGAGATCAAAAGTGAAATTCCCGTAGCCCCTCCATCAATAAAGCTATTGGGCAATAGAAAACTCTCCAAACCAAAGGCAGCAGAAAAAATACCAGCTATTATAAAGAGGGCATCATGTATGTCGGCAAAAATCCCAACCCTAAACCTCCGGGATTTTTTCCAATAGGAATAGAGGTTGGTTCTAAAGTCATGATTCTTTTTCTTTTTATCGGGCATATTCTAAAATTAAAACAAGATTTGTTAATAGCAAAGACAGATTATAACGGTGCTTTCCAAAAAAAAATTTCAATGTTTTAAAAGAAAACAAACTGCGCAATTACGGAACCGTGAAATTAAAAAATCAAATTTTAATAATGGAGATCCCTTAGGTCTTAAATAAAATTAATTTCTAGCCCACCGATTCTCCCATAAGCTTATGTTATCAATGTACTATCTTTACAATATGATTATAACTTCCCATGAAATATCTATTCCAAATACTCATAAGCCTTTTTTGCCTTTACGGACTGCACGGTCAAAGTAAGATAGACCAGGCTTTAAGGATATTCAACAATAACAGTGTGCCATATATAACAGCGGAAAGATTAACAGGAAATACCCGGTTTCTACTCTTGGACACCAGAGAAAAAGAGGAATTTGAAGTAAGCCATCTCGAAAATGCTGTCTGGGTAGGGGACAAAATATCCGATTTGGATAGGACTTACAATATTGTTCCGGAAAAAAATACACCCATTGTACTATATTGCTCAATAGGCATACGTTCTGAAGACATAGGGGAAAAGCTGATAAAAAACGGATATACCGAGGTCTACAACCTCTATGGTGGTATTTTTGAATGGAAAAATAAGGGTTTACCTGTGTATGATTCCTTTGGACAAAAAACGGATCGGATTCATGCCTATAACAAGCACTGGGGCAAAATGCTGAACAATGCCACTAAAGTATATGGGCACAGAAAACACAACAACTAATTGCCGACCTTGCTAAAAGGCATCAATCCACCCTAATGGGCAGAACAAGGGCGTACCACATCAAATTCTCAATTTCTAGCCTAGAATTAAGTAATGAACACCAACCCATAACGACCATTAAGACCAAGCCCATTACATAAAAAGATATTCAACAGTCAAAATGAACCATCCTAGAGACTTACTTATCATATTTACACGTAACCCCGAACTGGGCAAGTGTAAAACTAGATTGGCGGCAACAGTGGGCGACGAGATTGCCCTTAACATATATAAGTTCTTACTTGATCACACCAAGAATATTACGCAAGACTTAAATATTGGAAAATGGGTGTACTATTCTGATGATATTTGGGAAAATGATATTTGGGATAAATCCTTTTATGAAAAAAAAGTACAATCCGGCAATGACTTGGGAGAGCGCATGTCCAATGCCTTTATTGACGGATTTAATGCAGGCTATGAAAAAATTATTATTATTGGCAGTGATATGTACGATTTAAACGAAAATGATTTATTGGAAGCTTTTCATTTCCTAGATCAACATGATTATGTAATAGGACCTGCTATTGATGGCGGCTATTATTTATTGGGGATGAAAGTCTTGAGCCCCGCTCTATTTAAAGGTAAAACCTGGGGCACCGATACGGTGTTGGAAGCTACCTTACAGGATTTGAAAAATAAAAACTACAGCCTGTTGGCTCCTAAAAATGATATTGACTATTTTGAAGATATCAAGGATATTGAAATCTTCCGAACCTTTTTAAAAAATTGAAATTATATGACGGGTAAACTACTTAAGGAATCTACTGATTATCTTATCGGAAAAGGCTTCGAAGCCCCTGAAATTGGCATTGTACTGGGAACAGGTTTGGGCAGATTGGCAGATGAAATTGAGAATCCTATAGAAGCACATTACAACCATATTCCCTATTTTCCCTTGGCCACCGTAGAATTCCATTCGGGTAAATTGATGTATGGAATATTGGAAGGTAAAAAAGTGGTAGTGATGCAGGGCAGATTCCACTATTATGAAGGATATGATCTTTTGGATGTTACTTATCCTATTAGGGTAATGCAAATGCTGGGTATAAAAAAACTATTTATCTCCAACGCTGCCGGGGCCATAAATCCGGGTTTCAAAAAAGGGGATATAATGCTTATTGAGGACCACATTAACCTTCAAGGTGGGTCTCCGCTAGCATTTAAAAACGTAAGCCAATTTGGAGATCGTTTTACGGATATGAGCGAACCATATGACATTCCGATGCGTAAAAGTTTGGAGAAAATAGCCAAAAAGGAAAATATAATCCTGCGGAAGGGGGTCTACGCCTCCGTTGTAGGGCCCCAACTGGAAACCAAGGCAGAATACCGAATGCTAAAAATTATCGGCGCCGATGCCGTAGGCATGAGCACGGTGCCAGAGGTAATCGTGGCCAATCATCTAAAATTGCCGGTAGTGGCCGTATCCGTGCTAACGGACGAATGCGACCCAGACGATCTAAAACCCGTCAATATTTCCGAAATCATTGCCATTGCAGGGAAAACGGAACCAAAAATGATAAAATTATTTAGGGAATTGATCAAGGTATTATAATTAGTAGTGAGTAGTGAGTAGTGAGTAGTGAGTAGTGAAGAAAGAAAATTATAAACCTGATGACAAACTTTTAAGCATACAGACATGAGTTATTTAGAAGCAACAAATGAATTATATAAGAATGCCGCATTGACCCCCGATGTTGGACTGTGTTGCACCACGAATCCAATTTGGCAGTTCCCAGGTTTGTCCATTCCTAAAATTATGCAGGAGATGAACTACGGTTGCGGAAGTACGGTTTCTGCCCAGGATCTGGTCAACAATCCAAAGGTGCTATATGTAGGGGTCGGAGGCGGAATGGAGCTGTTGCAGTTTTCATATTTTTCCAGACAAAATAGCGGGGTAACAGGGGTGGATGTTGTGGATGAAATGCTGGAGGCCTCCAAAGAAAACTTCAAAATAGCGGAACAGGAGAACCCATGGTTTAAGAGCGAGTTTGTAAACCTCGTGAAAGGGGATGCCCTAAACCTACCTATTGAGGATGAAAGTATTGATGTTGCGGCACAAAACTGCCTGTTCAACATCTTTAAGACGGAAGATTTGAAGAAAGCGGTTGCGGAAATGTATCGTGTATTAAAACCTCAAGGAAGACTGGTTATGAGCGACCCCATATGTGAGCAGCCCATGAACGAAACCCTGCGTAACGATGACCGACTAAGGGCTTTATGTTTAAGCGGAAGTATCCCCTTGAAAGAATATATAAAGGTTTTGACGGATGCCGGTTTTGGAACCATTGAAATTAGGGCGCGAAAATCGTACCGTGTGCTCTCTCCCAATCACTATCCTACAGACGAGTTGATCTTTATTGAGTCTATTGAAATAGCTGCGATAAAAGACCCTATACCCCAGGATGGCCCCTGCATTTTTACGGGAAAAACAGCCATTTATTACGGTGATGAAGAATATTTTGATGACAAAAACGGCCATGTACTAATGCAAAACCAGCCTTTGGCGGTATGTGACAAAACCGCAGCTGACTTGCAAAAAAGCAATTCCGAAATCCATATAAGCAACAGTACATGGCACTATAATGGTGGGGGCTGCTGTTGATAATACACAGGATGTAAGGTTTAATGAATTGGGCCCACTAATTAGAGGTAAATAGTACTACCATGCACATCAAATTATCGATAATACTGATCCTGCTACTAACTAAAAGTGTTATTAGTTTTGTCCCTACACCAAGTTCTAATGAAAATTTTGCCATCGATATGGTATGGCAATTAGATCATTCCAAATGGGATATTTTACTCAAAAAGCATGTAGACAACACAGGAAATGTTGACTATAAAGGCTTTGCCAGAGATATCGATGCGCTTCAGGATTATTTGGATTATTTGGCCAAGAACAGTCCAACGGACAAGGCACCCAAACCCGAAAAGCTTGCTTATTACATTAACTTTTACAATGCCGCTACCGTAAAACTTATCTTGGACAATTATCCTACCAAAAGTATTAAGGACATCAAAAATCCATGGGGGAAAGATATCGTGCAAATGGGTAGTTCAAAGATTTCTTTGGGCGATCTGGAACACAAAATATTGCGCAAAATGGACGAACCGCGAATTCATTTTGTCATTAACTGCGCCTCTTATTCCTGTCCCAAATTATTGAACACAGCTTTTACTGCAGCCAATCTGGAAAAACTCTTGGAACAGACGGCCATAGATTTTATAAATGACCCAAAAAGAAATGTGTTAACAAAAGAAAAAGCCTCCCTGTCCGAAATTTTTAACTGGTACAAAAAAGATTTCACCCAAAATGGTTCCTTAATAAATTACCTTAACAAGTATGCCTTTCAAAAATTGACTTCCGATACCAAAATAAGTTATTTGAACTATAACTGGGGATTAAATGAAATTGAGTAATTCCATATCTCTAAGCATAGTAATCCCAACCCTAAATGAGGCTGACGGTATTGGTGATTTGTTGGAGTATATAAAAGCAAACAGCAGCCCCAAGAATATCAAGGAAATAATTGTAGTGGATGGCGGTAGTACGGACGGCACCCCGATCTTGGCAAAAACTTTGGGAGCAAAGACCATAAGCTCAGAAATGGGGCGTGCCAAACAAATGAACAAGGGCGCGGAATTGGCCACAGGCCATGTCCTTTACTTTTTGCATGCGGACACTTATCCGCCAAAAGACTTTGACGTTTTTATTCTAAATGCAGTACATCACAATATATCTTCGGGTTGCTTTAGGATGAAGTTCGATACCTCCAAAAAATTTTTACGATTCTTTGCCTGGTTCAGCAGAATAAATAACCGACTATGTAGGGGTGGTGATCAATCCTTATTTATTCTCAAAGACCTTTTCAGAAAGACTGGTGGTTTTAATGAAAAGTATATTATCTACGAGGATACGGAATTTATTGCACGTCTTTACAAAACAACAAAATTCAAGGTATTGCCTCAACATGTAGTGACTTCGGCCAGAAAATATGAAGAGATTGGAACCTTTAAATTGCAGTATCATTTTGGGATAATCCACCTGAAGAATTTACTGGGTGTAGGCCCCGACCAATTGTACCGTTATTACAAGAAAAATATTGCCTCTTAAATATCCCTAATTTCTATTGTCAAAATCCAACAACACCCCTTCCGAAATCCATTTGGCAAGGGCTTGTCTATTGTCCGGGTCCAAGATTCGCTTTTGGTCCTTTTTGTTCTTAATGTTCCCGATTTCTATATAGGCCATGGCCGGCAAAGTATTTTTAACCAAATACAGTCCACTTCGATCTGCAAAGGTTCCTTCATAATTTCTGTTGGGTTGATATAATTGATATTTTTTCAAAAAAGTCTCATGGATACTTTCTGCCAAACGCTTTCCATTCTTACTGTTCTCATGATGATAGAAAAACACGTCTATATTCTGGCCCCTGCTTCGGCTATCCACATGCGTCACTATTAGCCGTTGATATTTACCAGCATTTTCCTTATAGAGTTTGTTCACTATATCAACACGCTGCTTTAACCGCAATAATTGGTTCAAAGGTATCTCCTCATTGGGATAGGCCACCTCGTCTCTATCTATTTCCAGAACGCGCTGATCCCTTATGCCATCATTGGAATCCCTAATGATAATGTAGGTCTTGGCCCCGTGGGATATAAGCTCCTTGGCCAATCGTAACGTAATATCGTAGGCATACTCGTCCTCAGCTATAATTTTGTCCTCATATTTTTCAATAGCACCTGGATCCGGCCCGCCGTGACCTGATATTAAATAATAAATGGCACCCTGTAACTTGGTACTTTTTATTTCCGTGGAAGCGTAATCCTTACCAAAAATATCATCGTTGAGGATATTGGATACCGTTTTAATTTCGGTAGACTTTTTTATTATGGATTCCTCTATTGGAACAGTATCTACTGGTACGGGAGGTATAAAGTATTCCCGACCCTCATAAAGATGCATGCTATCCCTTAAATTATCCTGGTTAAGATCAACAAAATGTCCGTAGTGCCTAACCGGATTCATCCCTTGCTTCCTGAGAATGGAATAAATACCATCTCCCCTTTCCGCGATTACGGTTTTAATCGAAGTTTGGGAAATTAAAGGGAGCCATATTAAAGCCCCGATCCACGATAAAATAAAAGTTCTTTTGGCAGACACGATATATATTTTGTACAAATATTATCAAAAATACTGCCCATTTCCAAAAACAATCCAAAATGAAGGAATTCTAGGACTGCACAAACCAATAATTTAGGCATAATCCTTACAATCCATTAAAAAATAAAACAAAGACTGGATAAATTGGGAATAGGGGCCTTAATATATATTGTAAAAACTCTTTATTACCTCTTGTGCAGGTTTATTTTGGGGGGTAAATCGATTGTCATTTATTCCGCCGGCCTTTTCATGATCTATAAACCATTTCCAAACAAATCCGCCTGCAAACCAATCTTCTTTCCAAAATTCTTCAAAAATGGCCTTGGTTGCGTTCGTTTGGGCCTCAAGATTTACGTCGTCCTGGCTATGGTCTACCAACCAAGGCTTTTTGGCAGTATAATTATTGCTCCTATATCCGTATTCCGTGAAAATAATGGGTTTATTCTTGGCCACGGACAATGATCTTATTTTCTCCTTGTGTGGTTGCCAGCCCTTTCTTAATTGCTCCACGGTGGGAGTTTTCTCATCGCTCAGCGGAAAGTAGGCATCTATCCCAATAAAATCCAAATCTTCCCAAAACGGGGTTCTTCCATATTCGTCCCAATTGGCCGCATAGGTAAGTTTACCTTTATAAACACTCCTGATCTTTTTGATCAGTTCCCTCCAGTATTCCGGCCTGTGACTAACAAATTGCTCCAACTCGGTCCCAATACAAAATGCATCCGCCTTTGTTTCCTGCGCTAGTGAAACATAAGCCATAATGAATTTCTGATAGGACTCCTCCAGAGCCCTCCAGTTTACTTCCGAATTCATTTTTAAATTACCTGTAAACGCGCCTCTAGAAATCCAAATCTGGGGTTTCAACATTACTTTTAAACCATTCACGTGCAAGATGTCAATATATTGTCTAGCCCCAGTCCTTGTTTCCCCGAACCATTGTCTTGAAGTGTCGAATATTATTTCTGGTGAGTCTGCATCCCTAATAAATCCAAAGGGCATAACTGCCGCGCATTTAGCGTTTACATTCCTAACAGCGTCTACATGTTCTTGAGCTACCTTATCCCTAGAGGCAACAAAACTTACGCCATTAAATTTCTCCATTGCCTGGCCACTACAACCAAGTTGCAACAGCAATAAGAAAAGAAGTCCTAATTTTTGCATTTATATGGATTATAGCTCTAATTTACTTCTTTTCCTGTTCATTATAAAAATTAGCTGGTTAACTGGTGTTAAATGTTGGGCTCGACGTTTACAATTTATGCCTCCCCATTAATTACGGATAACATTAAACAACGAACGACCACTTCCTAAGAAACAAATTTAGATTTCATTAGCTTTGCCAAAATTTAAATTATAAATCAACGGTGGGAAGTAAGAACAAGCTGAAGCGATTCAAGGAGAATGAAACTTTTAGAAATGTAATTCAACCCACTAGGGAAGAAATTACAAAGGGTTCGTTTTTACAAAAGGGAAAATGGAATGAATTTTTCGGCAATGACAATCCTTTGGTTTTGGAATTGGGCTGTGGCAAAGGCGAATATACCATCGGGATGGCCAAGCAAAACAAAAATAAAAACTTTATTGGAATAGATATCAAGGGAGCCCGCTTTTGGCGAGGTGCCAAAACGGCCATTGAAGAGAATGTAACCAATGCTGCCTTTTTAAGAACCCAAATAGAACTAATTGACGGTCTTTTTGCCCCTGATGAAGTTTCCGAAATTTGGATTACCTTTCCAGATCCCCAAATAAAATATAAACGTACCAAGCATAGACTTACCAACGATGTATTTTTGGAAAAGTATAAATTGATTTTAAAGGAAGATGGTACAGTAAATCTAAAGACCGATAGTGAATTTATGCATGGCTATACCTTGGGCCTTTTACATGGTAAAGGTTATGAAGTGCTCTATGCCAATCACGACATCTATAAAAACGAAGGTAGCCCCAAGGAGGTGTTGGAAATACAGACTTTCTATGAAAAACAGTATCTTGAAAAAGGAAAACCAATAACCTATATCAAATTTAGAATAAGGTAAACCATGGAGCATTTGCTTACCCTTTTTTTTGCTACCTTCTCAGCGGCCTTCATGGCTACGGTTCCTCCTGGCCTATTGAATATGAATGCCGCCAAGATAAGTGTGGAAAAGGGTAAGACCAATGGTATTATTTTTAGCCTGGGGGTGTCTACAATGATCATTATTCAGGCCTATATTTCTGTACTGATTTCCAAATTTCTGTTCAAAAATCCGGAGATCATAGACCTACTTTTAAAAATTGCCCTTATTGTCTTCGCTTTTTTTGCCATCTACTTCTTTGTTAAAGCCAAGAAAAAAAAGCTGAATCGACCTAAAATAGTCAAGGTAAGCAAGAAAAATAGTTTCTTTAAAGGAATATTATTGGCAGCATTAAATTTATTGACCATCCCTTATTACAGTGGATTGAATGCCATGTGGAACGCTTCAGGATGGATACAATTCCAATTCCGTGATATAGCTACCTTTATACTGGCTGCAGGATGTGGCACTTTTACAGTACTCTATTTGTACACGGTCTATTTTACCAAATTGGAAACCAAGAACAACAGGTTTTCAAAAAATTCCAATTATATCTTAAGTGCCTTAATGATGCTATTATTGGTGATTACCTTAATCCGTATTTTTTATACCTGATGAAACCCGAAAATGAGAACTTCTTCGAAAAAGTATATGCAGTGGCCAGGCAAATACCATTTGGGCGGGTTACCTCCTATGGTGCCATTGCCAAATATTTAGGAACCGCCAGAAGTGCCAGAATGGTGGGCTGGGCCATGAACGGCGCCCATAAAATTGGAGATATCCCAGCGCATAGGGTAGTTAACAGAAAAGGGCTATTAACAGGGAAACATCATTTTGAAGGCACCAATTTGATGCAGCAGCTATTGGAAAATGAGGGAATAAAAGTCGTGGATAATCAAATAGTGGATTTTGAAAATCACTTTTGGGATCCCTGGCAGGAATTGAAGCAATTTTCTTGATTACAATTGCCGATAATATTGCATAAATCGCAACATATAGAGGATACTTATTGCCTTATTTTACTTTTCAATTACCTTCCTTCCTAATCTCGCTCCTAAGCCCTATCTTTGTAATTTAGAATCAGTTTTAATAATGACTGAATAAGAATGGTTTAGGATGAAATTAGACAAGACAGACATACTTAAAGCCCTCGAAAACATCACTGTGCCCGGAGAAGGACAGAATATGGTGGAGAGTGGCGCGGTTAAAAATATTATGGTTTTTGGGGACGAGGTAGTTGTTGATATTACCATTTCCAACCCTAGTTTACAGGCGAGAAAGAAAACCGAAGTTGAAATTTTGAAGGTAATCCACGAGAAGGTATACAACAAGGCCAAGATTACCGTGAACGTAAAAGTGGATGCCCCCGCTGCCAAGCCCAAGGTTAATGAGATAAAAGGAAAACCAGTCCCAGGGATTAAAAATATTATTGCAGTCGCTTCCGGAAAAGGAGGGGTTGGAAAATCCACAGTTACAGCAAATTTGGCTGTAACCTTGGCCAAAATGGGGTTTAAAGTGGGTCTATTGGATGCAGACATTTATGGTCCATCCATGCCCATCATGTTCGACGTTGCCCAGGAAAAACCATTGGCCGTAAATATTGAAGGGAAATCCAAAATGAAGCCCATAGAAAACTACGGCGTAAAACTCTTATCCATTGGCTTTTTCACCCAACCAAATCAGGCGGTAATCTGGAGAGGCCCTATGGCTGCCAAAGCACTCAATCAAATGATTTTCGACGCTCATTGGGGAGAGTTGGATTTTATGTTGCTGGATCTTCCTCCCGGAACAGGGGACATACATTTAAGCATTATGCAATCTTTACCAATTACCGGTGCTGTGGTAGTAAGTACCCCACAGGAAGTAGCCCTGGCAGATGCCCGTAAAGGTGTGGCCATGTTCCAGCAAGATTCTATAAATGTACCCGTGTTGGGAATAGTAGAAAATATGGCGTATTTTACACCAGAAGAATTGCCCAACAACAAATATTATATTTTTGGAAAAGAAGGTGCCAAGCATTTGTCAGAAGATTTAAATGTTCCTTTTTTGGGGGAGATACCTTTGGTACAAAGCATCAGGGAGGCCGGTGATATAGGAAGACCGGCGGCACTACAAACGGCAACCGCAATTGAGACCGCTTTTGAGGAAATTACAAAAAATGTAGTTCAGGAAGTGGTGGCCAGAAACAAAAGTTTACCTCCAACGGAGGCTATTAAAATAACTACAATGGCAGGTTGTTCGGCTGTTAAAAAGAAGTAACTATGACATCGATTGAACTTAAAAACAACGTTGAAAAGGCCTTGGATGAAATCCGTCCTTTTTTGCAAAGTGATGGAGGGGATATTTCCCTGATTTCCATAGACAATGATAATTCCGTTAAGGTAAAATTGGAAGGGGCCTGTGTAGGCTGTTCGGTAAATCAAATGACCCTAAAAAGTGGCGTGGAAATGACCATAAAAAAATATGCCCCACAAATACAAGAGGTCATAAATGTGGTCCAATAACCTGACTTTTATCATAAACTATTCTCAATACCTTTTTTAGCTTTGTAGCTATTTTAAGTTCATTTTTCCATGATTAAAACAGATATTCTGATTATAGGTGCAGGCCCAACCGGTCTTTTTGCTGTTTTTGAAGCAGGCCTGTTACAGCTTAAATGCCACTTAATTGACGCATTACCGCAAGCAGGAGGGCAGTGTTCCGAAATTTACCCTAAAAAGCCTATTTACGATATTCCAGGATTTCCAGAAGTTTTGGCCGGGGATCTGGTCAATAATCTTATGGAACAGATAAAAGCATTCCAACCCGGATTTACTTTGGGGGAGCGCGCAAATACTATCGAAAAATTGGAAGATGGCACCTTTTTGGTAACTACCAATAAGGGCACGCAGCATAATGCCCCAATAGTGGCAATAGCCGGTGGCCTTGGAAGTTTTGAACCAAGAAAACCCTTGATAGACAGAATAAAGGATTATGAAGACAAGGGTGTTTCCTATTTTATAAAAGATCCCGAAGTATATCGCAATAAAAAAGTATTGATTGCCGGTGGAGGTGATTCTGCCCTGGATTGGAGTATCTTTTTAGCCGATGTTGCTTCGGAAGTAACTTTGGTACATAGAAGAAATGAGTTTAGAGGTGCTTTGGATTCTGTAGAGAAGGTGCAATCGTTAAAAAATCTTGGAAAAATAAACCTTATTACCCCAGCAGAAGTGGTGGGCCTAAAAGGATCAGGAAAATTAGAAGCAGTTGTAATCAACAAATCCGGGGATCAGGATGAAGAAATCATCAAGGAAATAGACCACTTTATTCCCTTGTTCGGGCTGTCTCCCAAACTAGGACCTATAGCGGATTGGGGATTGGAAATTGAAAAGAATGCCATAAAAGTGGACACTTTCGACTATCAGACCAACATTCCAGGAATTTATGCCATTGGGGACGTAAATACCTATCCAGGAAAACTAAAATTGATCCTTTGCGGCTTTCACGAGGCAACCCTAATGTGCCAAAGTGCCTACCAACGTATTTTCCCGGACAAAAAATATGTTATGAAATATACCACCGTAGGCGGTGTATCTGGTTTTGATGGCAGCAAAAAAGAAGCTCCCAAGGCTGTAGTAAAGGCCATTGATTAAAAAAAACCACCAAATCCTAAAGTAAATCCCTTAAATTTGCTGGCTATTAGCAAAAAAGAATATTTCTGGCATGAGCGATGTTAAAATAAAAATTAAGGACAGGGATGGGGTTGTACACGAGGTAGACGCACCCACGGATATGAATATGAACCTTATGGAAATAGTTCGTTCCTACGAACTTGCCCCCGAGGGAACCATTGGAATATGTGGCGGTATGGCCATGTGTGCCTCCTGCCAGTGCTATATAGAATCTGACCACCAATTGCCCGAAATGTCGGATGATGAGGACGCCATGCTTGCCGAAGCTTTCAATGTAAAGGACAACAGCCGCCTAGGTTGCCAAATCCATATTACAGAGGATTTGGAAGGCCTGGAAGTGGAGTTGGCTCCTGAGAGTTAATTATTATAATGTATGTGCATCCCCGGGAATAGTATTCTCGGATCCCGCAACCCATTACATATAGGGTGCTGACTAATAGCACCCTCATATCAACTCAGGTCTTAAGCAAATCGAATTTAAATCCTCGCCTGATAGGTAAATAAGTTAAAGTAACGTCCTTCTTTTGCAATAAGCTCATCATGAGTCCCTTTTTCTGCAATACGACCATTTTCTATTACCAGTATTTGATTGGCCTTCCTAATGGTGCTCAATCTGTGGGCGATAACAAAAGTAGTCCTTCCTTCGGTTAGGGTGGCCAAACTTTTTTGAATCAGGGCTTCACTTTCCGTATCCAGATTGGAAGTAGCTTCGTCCAAAATCAGAATTTTTGGATTGGCCAAAACGGCCCTAGCAATAGCAATACGTTGCCGCTGTCCGCCGGAAAGCTTCACTCCACGTTCCCCGATCAGGGTGTCCAATCCTTTTTCAAACCTATCTGTAAACTCATCAACATAAGCTGCCTTAACAGCTTTTATCAATTCATCCTCAGTAGCATTTGGTCTTGGGAACATTATATTTTCCCTTATGGTACCTTCAAACAAAAACTCATCCTGCAAAACAACTCCCAAGTTTCGGCGAAAGCTGCTCAGATCAACTTTAGAAAGATCCTGACCATCAACGGTAATGGCCCCGGAAAGGGGATTTAGAAAGGTTGCCGCCAAACCGGCTATGGTAGATTTCCCTGAACCGGAACTACCCACTAGAGCTACCACATTGCCCGACTTCACTTCAAAACTAACGTTGTGCAATACGTCCTTATCCTCTTCATAGGCGAAGGAAACATCATTAAAGGCTATATCCCCTTTTATTTTTTCCAGAACAATTGTTCTTTCCTCCTCATTGGCTTCCGGTATCATATTCATTAGTTCTTCCGTACGGTCCAGACCTGCAAGTGCCTCTGTAAGTTGACTCCCAATGTTGCTCATTTGTACAATTGGTGCAATCATGATGCCCAAGACGAAGGTGAAGGACAAAAAATCCCCAAGGCTCAAGCCTTCGTACATTATTTTATACCCCCCAATTCCCATAATTCCAGTAGTGGCAATACCAATTAAGAAAGTGGCAGAACTTGTCATAAAAGCAGTTGCCGTAAGGCTCTTTTTTACATTTTGAAACAACAGTTCCACCCCGCTCTCAAAAACCTTGGTCTCCTGCTCCTCAGCGTTAAAGCCTTTGATAACCCTAATTCCACTTAAGGTTTCTGTAAGCCTCCCCGTAACCTCTGCATTTATTTTTCCCCTATTTCTAAAAATTGGTCTAATAACCTTAAAAGCCTTTAAGGCTATAAAGGCAAAAATGGCTAAAGGAATAAAGGTAAAGAAGGTCATAGACGGGCTTATCCACAACATGTAAATCAAGGCACCTATGGCCGTAATGCTTCCCCCTACCAATTGTACCAATCCTGTGCCAATTAGGTTTCTTACCCCTTCCACGTCCGACATTATTCGGGAGACCAAAGCCCCTGATTTTGCATTATCAAAAAAACGGATCGGGAGCGAAAGCACTTTCTTTTGTACCTGTGCCCTTAGTTCCGAGATAAGATATTGTGCCTGTACGCTCAATATTTTTGTCAACAAAAAAGAAGTTACTGCACGTACCAAAATAGATAGTATTACCACACCTACCAATATTTTGAGCATGTCCATATCCTTGTTGGGAATAACGTCATCCATAAAATATTTTAGGGAAATAGGACCTACAAAATTTGCTGCATTGCTTATGACGATCAAGAACAGACCTATAAAAACCAAATTGCGCCGAGGCCAAATTATTGTTTTAAAGGCGGTAAGAATACTAACTTTTTTATTGGACATTATGAATTATATTTTGATTGAGGGGATTTGTAAGGTATAAATGTAATTAAAGTTATTGGTAGGCGAACCATGAAAACTTTCTCTGTTGCTACTTTATTATAGCCAACAGCTAACATTAAAAAAGGAAAAATAATCTAAGATTTGTTCACAAATCCGAATAAAAGGAAATTATCATTAATCAAAAACAGGAAGTACTACCGGATATAATTCATCTACGAATCGCTTATACGCCTCCCCGGAAGGATGTAGGCCATCCCCTGCTACTAAATCGGGATTGGACAATCCATTTCGTGTTATATCGGTAATATTTACGAAGGGCACACCGTTCTGCAAAGCCGTGGCTTCTGCAAAGGCATTGTATTCATCAATTTCCTTGGAAATTTTATCAGAATTCCTACCTTCTCCAAAAGGGGTATACGCATAATCTGGAATTGAAATTACAACAACATTTTTGGGATTGCCGTAAGCCAATACAATGGCCCGTTCCAAAAGTTGGGGAAACTCCTTGGTGTATATTCTAAACGGTTTGCCTTGATATTGATTATTAACCCCAATTAAAAGGGTTACCAAGTCATAGGAAGGCAACAAGGTTCCCCTATTTATTGCATCCATTAAATTATCTGTGCGCCATCCTGTAACGGCTATTATTTCGGTATTGACCGCTACTTTTAAACCCTGTTCCAATCTATCCTTTAGTTGGATTGGAAAGCTTTCTGCACTGGTAACGCTTGCACCAATGGTATAACTATCCCCCAAGGCCAAATAATTATATGTTCCTGTTTCGTTTAAATGTGGTCCAGCCAATTCATTGGAAATGGTCGAAGGCGGCTCCGCTTCCAAAATATTGTCCATGGAAGGTTCAATTGAGGGCAACTCCCTTTCTTGGGAACATCCGAAGAAAACAATTGCAATAACAAATAACAATGATAACCGCATCAAAAGTGTTTTATATTATTTACGAAAGACAGGGTTAAGAGGTTTGTTTTAATTTAGAAAAGATGATATCTTCTTCTAAATCCCTTAACGTTGAAATTAAAAAAGAAATGCTCAATTATAAAAACCCTACCTATTGAGATGATAATTAAAATCCGGTAACTTGTTGTAGAATTGCTTATTAATTAATTCTTATTTCTTTTAGAATTCCTAAGCAATCTTAAGGAATACGGGATTAGGATAAGCAGTAGGTTAATGATCAATAAATAGTAATATCCTTTCATATTGGTCAGTGTTTGTGTTACTTATTGAGTTATTCCTTTATGATAATAATGGTGGCTTTGGACCCAGTGGATAAATTCCACATATTGGAATGTATCATTTTACCTTCATCATCATAAACATTAACTTGGGCCGTATTGGGGCCTGAAGTACCTTGGTTCAAAGCTTCGAAATCAATTCTATTAAAACCTTTCTGTAAATCCAAGTTAATTCCTTTGAAGGAACCTGTCAAAAATATATTAGGTTCCACTACCTTATCGTTGAGCAATATCCTTACCCTGTCACCATCTACATATTCATGGTCGCGGCAAACAATCCCTACGAATTTTCCATTGCTTTTTATATCGCCCAAATACATATTCCCAAAAAACTTAGAAGAGCCCTCATTTTCCTTTTCACCAATTTTTGGATCTATTTTTAAACCGTAGCCAGCCTGCACCAATTCCCTGTCCGGGAGCATCTTAACATTTCTGGCGGTAAGGGAATCCCTGAGGTTAGTTGTAGGCTTTAAGGTAATAATGGATGGCATTTTCAAAGCAGTACCCTGATTTGGATTTTCCCTAACCCCTCTATCCCCCTCTATTTTCAGAGGATTCGTGGTAGGGAGGTCTGTTTGGGACATACCCAAATGGGAAAATAGAAATAGAACGCAAAATAAAAATACTATTCTCATATAGCCATTTAAGGTACCTATCAGCTACAAAAATATCAAATACCTTGCCATGTGTCACTAAAATGCTGTTAAATTCACAGAATAACAAAAAAAACCGGTATAAGCATGAGCTTAAACCGGCATTAATAATTCAGGGGAGAATTCCTTAATTTTTGACCGTATCCACCGGACCCAATTGGGAAAATTCATCCTCTGTAAATAAACGGGACTTTATAACAAAGCGCAATCCCAATGGTATTTCCAAGGAAAAACTAGAACCCCGGCCTTTGGTGATATCTATGGTCAATTGGGTATGTTTCCAATATTCAAATTGATCCTTCGACATATAGAAAGGACAGTTTGCAATATCTCCTAGATAAACATCGGTTTCATTTAGCATTAATTCCCCTTTTGGAAAACACATGGGCGAAGACCCATCACAACAACCTCCAGACTGATGGAACATGAGCTCCCCATGCTGGGACTTTAGTTGCTCCAATACCTGCCTTGCATTTTCTGAAATCAATACCCTTTTCACCATATCACATTACTTTAATTCTTAAAAGAACCCAAGTGCTTTTTTGTCGTAGGAAATAAGCATATTTTTAGTCTGCCTATAGTGGTTCAACATCATTTTATGGGTTTCCCTACCAATACCGGATTTTTTATACCCTCCAAAAGGAGCATGTGCTGGATACGTATGATAGCTATTTACCCATACCCTACCGGCTTTAATGGCCCTTGCTACCTTATAAGCCTGGTGAGTGTCCCTTGTCCATACTCCGGCTCCCAGTCCATATAAAGTGTCATTGGCAATCTCAATGGCCTCGGCCTCATCCTTAAAGGTTGTTAGGCATACAACTGGGCCAAAGATCTCTTCCTGAAAGACCCTCATTTTATTGTTTCCTTTTAGAATGGTAGGCTGAATATAGTAACCTCCTTCCAAACCTTCATTGTAGGCGGCACTACCTCCCGTAAGCACTTCACAGCCCTCCTCTTTTCCTATTTTAATATAGTTCAGTATTTTTTCATATTGATCATTGGAAGCTTGGGCGCCCATCATGGTTTCAGGATCTAACGGATGTCCCAACCTAATTTTGTTGGTACGGGCTACAACCCGCTCAATAAATTTTTCATAAATACTTTCCTGTACCAAGATACGGGATGGAGAGGTACAAACTTCGCCTTGATTAAAGGCAAACATTGCGGCTCCCTCCAAGCATTTGTCGAAGAATTCATCATCCGCCTCCATAATACTTTCAAAAAATACGTTGGGCGATTTACCTCCCAATTCCAAGGTAACAGGGATTATGTTTTTGGAGGCATACTGCATAATAAGTTGGCCTGTAGTAGTCTCACCTGTAAATGCAATCTTATTGATCCTTGGGTTGGAAGCCAAAGGTTTGCCTGCCTCAATACCAAATCCGTTCACCACATTGAGCACACCACCCGGCAATACATTTTCTATAAGTTCCATTAACACAAGAATACCCACTGGGGTTTGTTCTGCTGGTTTTAAAACTACACAGTTTCCAGCAGCCAGTGCAGGTGCCACCTTCCAAGCGGCCATAAGCAGTGGAAAGTTCCAAGGAATAATTTGCCCAACAACTCCTAAAGGCTCCGGAATGTTTAACGAAAGGGTATTGGCATCCAGTTCACTAGCCGTGCCTTCCTCTGCCCGTATGACCCCCGCAAAATAGCGAAAATGATCTATGGCCAAAGGCAAATCGGCTGCCATGGTTTCCCTAATTGGCTTACCGTTGTCCCAGGTTTCGGCCCGTGCCAAGACTTCTAGGTTTTGTTCCATGATATCCGCAATCTTCAATAACAAATTGCTCCTGGACGCCGCTGAGGAATTATTCCATTCCGGGGCTGCAGCCCATGCGGCATCCAACGCCAGTTCAATATCCTCTGCGGTAGATCGTGCTATTTTCGTAAAACTATTGCCATCCACCGGTGAGATATTATCAAAATACTCCCCTTTGGTGGGCGAAACCCATTTACCCCCAATAAAGTTTTCATACTGACTTTTAAATACTGGTCTTTCAACCCTGTTCTGTGCTGTGGTCTTTACATCTCCCATGATCGTATATTTTTAATTAATATTAAATTTCATTTTGCCAATCGCCATTGGCCGAGCCATATCGTAAGTGTAAGTGGCTTGTTTTCAAATGTATGAAGCGTTTTTGTTAAAATTCTGACCCATCCTATCAATAACATGAACTATCCTATCAATAATTGCCTATATCCTAATTTGACGGCATTAATTTTGTATTTTTATTAAAATAAGCTCGTAGAATTATAATTAATGACAATTAAAACAAGTCCGTGATGCAGCTGTCCAACGCTTACTTTAATAATAGGAAATTGGAAACTTTGGTCGAGAATCAAACGACCTATACGTTGAACAATGCTGCCATGCACGTTTTTGAAACCCATCAGCAGGCGGAACAAATATTGCTCCAATTTGACCAGCCCGTACTGGCAAGTATGCTAAGTGGCAAGAAAATTATGCATCTCAGGGACCATGAGTCCTTTAACTTCTTACCCGGTGAGTCGCTAATACTGCCATCCAAAGAAGTAATGTGTATTGATTTTCCCGAAGCAAAGGCCAGCAACCCTACCCGTTGCCTGGCCATGGCCATTTCTGAAGATAAAATAAAGCAGATGTTAAGGGTAATGAATGAAACCATGCCCAAATTGGATGGCAAGGAATGGGCTTTGATGGATTATAATTTTCATTTCACCAATGATATTGGTCTCTATCAGATTTTACAGCGATTGCTTTTTCTATTCACAGAGAATCATCCCTCCAAAGACCTTTTTGTAGACAATATGCTAAGCGAATTGATAGTGCGGATACTACAGAGCAATGAGCGCAAAATTTACACGGAACAAACACTGGAAATCAGCAACACCAGCAGGCTAGGGTATATAGTCTCCTTTATTAGGGAAAACATTTACCAGCCTCTAAGTATTGAAACATTGAGCAAAAAGGCCCATATGAGCGAGTCCCATTTTTACAGGGTCTTTAAAAATGAACTTGGCATTTCTCCTGTGGAATTCATTAATAATGAACGAATTAAACTGGCCGTTAGCCTTTTGCAGGACCCAAAACGCACCATAAAAGAAGTTTTTATGGAATGCGGGTTTGAAAGTAGATCTTATTTTAACCGTGTATTCAAGAGAAAGAAAAATGTTTCCCCAGGTGAATATCAAGCCAATGTTGTTCGGGAAAAGAGATATTAAATTTGGCAAACAAACCAATCAATTACCCCAAACCTTTCTTAGAAACCGAATAAAATTATTGCTCATTATATTTTCAATATCAACTTCCGAATAGCCTCTTTCTGAAAGCAGCTTAGGAACCTTTTGAAGGTCTGTGATTGTATCCAGGTCGGTTGGACATTGCTCTTTCCCAAAGCCTCCATCCAGATCGGTCCCTATCCCAACATGCAGGGAATTTCCAGCTAACTGGCAGATATGGTCTATGTTGTTTATCATTTGTGTAAGGGTAACATCCATTCTCTCAGGTGTTGAAACCCCTCGAACCCAATCAGGGACCATCATCCAAGCATCCAGGGCTATTCCAATTACTGCATTCCTACCTATAAGTTCCCTTATTTGTTCATCAGAAAATTGTCTGTTATGCTCCACAAATTTTCGGCAGTTATTGTGGCTTGCCCAGACCGGACCATTGTAAACCTTCATGGTTTCCCAAAAACTTACATCGCATAAATGTGTAGCATCCAGTATTAGGTTTAATCGTTCTATCTCCTTTAGAAGCTCCTTCCCTTTATGTCCAATCCCTCCAACCGAATCCGTACCATGCGCATAGGTGCCGGGGCCATAGTGCGCCGGTCCAATGGCCCTTAAACCCTGTTCATAAGATCTTTCCAAATGATCTAGGGTAATTATGGAATCTGCCCCTTCCAAACTAAGTATATAGCCGATCGGCTTTTTGTCCATCCCATTTTCCCATAGCTCCAAATGCGCATTCAATTGTTCTGTATTCCTAATTTGGACCATTTCCCCAATTTCTTCCATGGCCTTGTACCAAGCCAATTGTCCCTGGGTCTGGGCCCAGGCCTGATGAGGAGAGTTCCATCCGGGCAAGGGGTTTTCCTTTTTTACATATCTAGCTATTTGGGTAGCCATACATAGACCAATATTTCCCTTGCGCATTGCATCAAAAGACACCGTATTATTGGTCCTATCCGGTTTATCGGTCATGCCCAATTCACTTTCCCTAATATCGGCCACGGTCCATGTTAAATCCCTATTCCATTCCATGGCATTCATAGCCAGATCCAAATGGGCATCAAATACGAACATAATTTTAAATTTATCCCAACTGTAGGCCCAACCAATAATTATTGGTCCTTATAAAGGAGAGGTTTATATATTTATTTTAAGGTTTCTTGCGGCTACCTGCCAGGCACCGGTTAAGCTCCCATCAACTACCGTTAGGACTTCCTTATACTTGGCAACAGTTGGGCAAATATGTACCGGAATGGCATAGGCGGTGTCTCCTACTGCAAACATTTCATCATTGGGGCATTGCACAATCAAATGCTCTTCGCTTTGCCCTACTTGGGTGCAACCTTCCCCTTCCAACAAAAGTACCCTTGGAAAATTCATCTCTGAAGCCAGGTGTTTATGTCCCAAATCGAAACATACCAAATTGGAGCTTGGCTTACTGATCACCCTGGTCAATAAAACAGCTGCCGGTAGGAAATCCATGTCCTTATAGGAGGCAGCATAACCAGCATCCCATAAAAGCGTAGTTCCTGGGCTAGTTTCCACCCCTTCGCGCTTTAAATGAATGGGAAAGGTTGGGGAACCCCCGGCCACAATGGTGGGAATAGGGAAACCCTGTTTTTCCAAGGAATTTTTCAAATCCAAAACCGCTTCAAAATCTTCATTACATTTTTGCTCTCTTTCAAACAGGTCTTTGTTGTGGATATGGCCGTCGTACACGTGTAAGCCTGCGGCCTCTAAGTTGGGGTCCTTGAATATTTTTTTATACAATTCCATAGCCTCGGCATTGGGCAGAATACCAGATCTATTCATCCCACTATTTATATCCAACCAAAGTGAGACACAAATGCCTTCGTCCCTAGCAATTTTAGTGATTTTTTCAACAATCTGGGCGCTATCAACAATTGCAGAAAATATACAATTGGGGAATTCCGAAATCAGTCTAAAAAATCGGTCTATATTGGGACCTACCGGTTGTAATGCAAGCAATATGTCCTTTGCACCGCAATTTCCCAGAAGTTCGGCCTCGGCAATGGTAGCACACTTAAATTTTTGAATGCCATGCTTTAACTGTAGCTGAACAATCTCTGCGGTTTTATGTGTTTTTATATGTGGCCTAAGGTTGTGGATACCACCGGCCATGGCTATCATGGTCCTTATATTTTTTTCTATAAGCTCCGGATAAACCAGAAGGGCAGGGGTAATTATATCCTCTGGATCCTTAATTATATACCAATCCTTGTTCATTATTGTATTGGGTTTAACATCAATGAAGCTCAAACATGGCCTCTACCTCTACGGGAATATTGTCTGGTAGCATCATCCCGACCGCACTGCGTACGCCAATACCATTTTCTTGTCCAAAAACATCTGCCATCAATTCACTAAAACCATTTATTACAAAGGGTTGTTTTCCAAAATCTGGAGTGGAATTTACCATCCCCAGAACCTTTACTACCCGTTTTATCTTATCCAAGCTCCCAAAATGAGTCATAATTGTGGAAAGCATAGTAAGGCCTACCTGTCTTGCTGCCTGTTTGGCTTCATCGGCATTCATATCAAAACCTGCTATCCCGATTATTAAAGATCCGTCATTTTGAATTGGACCCTGGCCCGAAACATATAAAAACTTATCTACTACCAAAATAGGCCTATAAACTCCGGCTGGTTTTGGGGCCGGGGGAAAAACCAATCCTAATTCCTTAATTTTTTCTGTGGGTGAACTACTCATAATTGACACTTTAATTAAACAAATAAACTCAAAATCATTACTCCTATCAATCCCATTACGCCCACGGTGGTTTCCATAACCGTCCATGTTTTTAAAGTATCCTTAATGGAAAGGTTAAAATATTCCTTGAACAACCAGAATCCTCCATCGTTCACATGGGAAAGCATTAAACTCCCAGAACCTATGGCGAGCACCATTAATTCCGGACTCACCCCGGTAGCACCTATAAGGGGCATTACTATGCCTGCAGTTGTTAGTCCGGCAACAGTTGCCGAGCCCACACACACCCTAATAACCGTGGCCACAAACCAAGCCAACAATAGCGGCGAAACACTGGAGTCCTTTAAACTATCGGCGATATACAAACTTACACCACTATCTATTAAAACCTCCTTAAGTGCCCCGGCACCTGCTATAATGAGTAGTACCATGGTAATCCCTGAGATTGAACTGGCCATAGACGCCATAACCTCTGTCATCCGTTTGCCTCTGGCCAAGCCCAAGGTATAAATGGCTACCAATACTGAAACCAACATGGCGATTACAGGATTTCCTATAAAATTGACAACAGGCATAAATCCATAATCCTTAGGGAAAAAAAGATCAGCTACTGTAGAAAACATTATCAAAATAATAGGAAGGAGGGCGGTAAAAATACTGATGTTTATTCCCGGCATTTCATCTTCCTTTAAAACAGTAGGGTTTACAAAATCCTTCAAGGGAGTGGCCTCAACATTTTTAATGGTACGCGAAAACCACGGACCGGCAACTGCGATGGCCGGAATGGCAATGATAATGCCATATAGCAGTACCTTTCCCATATCGGCATTAAACATTGCTGTGATGGCTGTTGGGGCTGGGTGAGGCGGGAGATAGCCATGTGTTACCGATAGAGACGCCAACATTGGAAGACCTACATACAATAACGGCAAGCCTGTTGAGGCGGTAATAGTAAAAATCAAGGGAACCAAAATCACAAAACCAACCTCATAGAACAAAGGTATGCCCACAATAAATCCGGTCAACACCAAGGCCCATTGAATATTTTTTACACCAAATTTGGCCACCAACTTAGTCGTTATCTGTTGCGCGGCACCACTATCTGCCACCAGCTTGCCCAACATGGCCCCTAATCCTAAAATCATTACCAAGAAACCGAGGGTATTGCCAATTCCGTGTTCAATGGATTTTACCACCTTCTCCAGATCCATGCCTTCCGCTATCCCCACGGCAAGCGAAACAATTATGAAAGCAATAAAGGCGTTAAGTTTAAATTTGGCAATGAGTAAAAAGAGGAGAAATAATCCTAAAATAACAATAAGTAAAGGCATAGTATTGGTTTGGTATTTAGTTGTATACAATTCTTAAATATACTATATCAACCAAAAAATTAATATCCTTTTTAATAATAATTTAAAATTTATACAAAAAACTTAAAGTATAGGTATCTTGATAATTGGAAAAACCAAGAGACATTTGTTCCTTTTTATATGGTTTTGTAAAAATATAAGTGCTACCAATGCCAATGGCAGCACCGGCAAATACATCCCAAAAATCATGGTAACCGTCCGGGGCTTCCGTTCTACTAACCGCAACAACACTTGCCAGAAGATAGGCCGGGATACCATAGTTCCAACCATATCTGCGCTGTATAAATGATGCTCCAGAGAAGGCGGATGAAGTATGACCGGAAGGAAAGGAATCATATAGCTTTCTGCCTTCAGGTCTCTCTTTTTTCGTGAAATGTTTTAGGGAATAGGTCAATGCCAAGGTAGTGCCATAAGAGAAAGCCAGTTTTTTGGTACCCTTGTAATCCTTATTAATCAATGTCATGAGACCGGCAGTTAACGGCAGTGCCAATTGGAGGACGTCTCCGGTATCTTCCAACACATATTCCCATTTCTCATGTCCTCCTTCCGTATCCTGGGAACAACAGGCAATGGTTATAAAAAAACATGCACATACAAAGATTATCGGCCATTTTTCCATAGAGAATCATTATTGTGATAGCTTCAAGATAAATAAATAATCGTTGCCATTTTATGCAAATCAACTTAAGCGAACTTTTATTTTTGGCTGCTTCGTAATTTTCGTAACTTTAAGTGAATCTGTACTTTACAGAAATAGAGTTTTATAATTCTTTTCTGATGTTGACTATGGCCAATAGAAAGTAGTAACTAATTGTCCTTTATGTCCAAATAATTTTATAGGAGTTTATTACTAATTATAAACCACAGTTATCATGGCACCACCTTTCATTCTCAGCATTATTATTTTATTGTTTTTATTAGCTGGCATACGCATTATTTTCGAGTACAAAAGAGCGCTTAAATTTAGGTTTGGCAAGTATGTAAAAACGCTGCAACCAGGTTTTAGGTGGATTATTCCCTTAGTGGAGACAATACAAACCGTGGATATTCGGGTTATCACTATAAATATAATTTCCCAAGAAGTAATGACAGAGGACAATGTTCCCTGCAGTATTGATGGCGTGGTCTTCTTTAAAATAAACAATCCTGAAAAAGCCGTTCTGGAAGTGGAAGAATACAGGTTTGCAATTACCCAATTGGCCCAAGCAGCCTTAAGGGATGTTTGTGGAAAGGTAGAATTGGACACCATCCTTTCCAAGCGTGAGGAAATGGGAAAAAATATCAAGGCCATAGTTGAATTGGAGACCAAAGAATGGGGTATTGAAATTATCGATGTCAAAATTAAGGACATTCAATTACCTGAAAACATGAAGCGTATGATGGCCAACCAGGCAGAGGCGGAAAGATCCAGAAGAGCTCGAATTATCTTGGCCCTTGCCGAGGAGCAGGCCGCAGGCAAATTATTGGAAGCGGGTAAATTGATAGATCAGTCGCCTTCCGCTATAAAACTAAGGCTCTACCAAACCCTATCCAATATTGCGGCAGAAAAAAATTCTACCATCCTATTTCCCTTCCCAGAAGAGGTCTTGCCCAGAAACCCCGTAAAAAAATCCAAAAACAAAAAGTAGGTAAATCCCATCATTAAAATCAAGGTTTCTTTATCTTTAAAAAAAGTTTGAATATTAAAAATGGAAAAACATAGATGTGGCTGGTGTAAGGGCGATGCACTTTACGAAAAGTACCACGACGAAGAATGGGGAGTCCCCCTAAAAGATGATGACCTACTGTTTGAATTTTTAATTTTGGAAACCTTCCAGGCCGGTTTAAGCTGGATTACCATCTTGAGAAAAAGGGAGAATTTTAGACTTGCATTTGATCATTTTGATTACAAAAAAATAGCTAAATACGGGGAATCGAAAATTGAATCCTTGTTACAGGATGCCGGAATTATTAGGAACAAGCTCAAGATAAGGGCCACTGTTACCAACGCCCAAGCCTATATTGCCGTCCAAAAGGAATTTGGTAGTTTTAGTAATTATATCTGGGGATTTGTTGATGGCCAGCCCATTAAGAACAATCATAGGGATTATAAAAAAGCCCCGGCGCATACCCCTTTGTCCGACACTATAAGCAAAGATTTAAAAAAGCGGGGGTTCAAATTTGTGGGAAGCACCGTTATTTATGCCCATATGCAGGCCACCGGCATGGTAAACGATCACGAATTAAATTGTTTTAGATATAATGAAGTATAGCTATATAACCTTAATGCTATTATTGATGCTCGGCTTACAATGTTTTTCCCAAACAAAATTGGAACGGGAGCATCGGATAAAAAAATCGCAATTTCCTGCTATTGACATAGACAAGCTGCCCTTGGAGAACACCAAACACATAAGGTACTACCGAGAAGTGGACACCTCCAAAATTACCTATACCCTAAAATTTAAGAAAGGGAAAATGCATTACCATATAAATTACAACGAAAAGGGAGCGCTTCAAAATACGGGATTCATGGTAAAGGAAGTTGACATCCCAACGGATGCCTATGCCAATATAGATTCATATCTAAAAGAGAATTTCAAAAAAATAAAAATCAAATATATCCAACAACGCTATCTTGGGTCCTCTGAGGATGTTCTAAAAAACACCTTTCAAAATCTGATATTGCCCAATAACACCTACAAACTAATGTTACGCGGCAAAAAGGCGGATCGTAAGGAAGACTATATAGCGATATTTGATGCTGAGGGAAATTTGATGAAAACTACACTGGCCTTACCGGCCAATTATGATAGGGTGCTATATTAAGATGATTTTGACCTGTCCAGCATGCCTGGTCGGAAAACAGGCGTAATCGAGACCTCAATTTAAAGATAGAATTTTCTAAAACCTCTCGACTGCGCTCGAGGAGACAGAGACATTTGCCTATACAACTCAATAACACTTAAAATCAATCGAACTCACATTATATTAAGGATGCGTCGATAGGAATTTATCCAGCTAACCTTTTAAAATTTCGATAAATTGTTTCCTAGGAATCTCCTCAGCACCAAGGCTTTCCAAATGTGCCGTGTACACCTGACAATCGATAAGTTTATATTCTTTTTGCTGCAACTCCTGGGCCAAGCTGATAAAAGCGAATTTGGAGGCATTGCTCCTTTTACTGAACATACTTTCTCCACAGAATACATTTCCAAGGTCTATTCCATAAAGGCCTCCTACCAAAAGATCGTTTTCCCATACTTCAATGGACTTTGCAATTCCCATTTGATGTAATTTTAAGTAGGCGCTTTTCATTTCAGGGGTAATCCAAGTTCCATCCTGCCCTTTACGCTTTATGGCAGAACATGCATCAACAACTTCTTCGTACCTGGTGTTCCAAGTAATCCTAAACTTATTGGATTTTATAACTTGGGCCATACTTTTCGAAATCTTTATTTTGTTTGGAAATAATACCATTCGTGGATCCGGGCTCCACCAAAGAATCATGGAATCCTCATTAAACCATGGAAATATACCATTCTTGTAGGCCAAAAGCAGTCGCTCTGGGGACAAATCGCCCCCCACAGCCAATAATCCGTCATCATCGGCTTTTTCTATATCCGGAAACAGTAAACGATGATTAAGGAGAAACATTTTGAAGTTGATTTTGGATCCTAAAATTAAGAAAACCTATTCGGTTACAAACTGAATAGGTTTTCCTTTTTTTGAAATTACACCGCCGTTAAAAACGGGTATAATTATGCTCCATAAAATTTTTGACCACTAATTAAAATGGCAAATCGTCATGATCATCGTCATTTATATCATCCGCTGGTTCAAAAGCATCCATTGGTGGTACCGGAGGCATCCCTGGAGCATTTGCTTCATCCTGTAAACTTTCTATTCTCCAACCTTGTATGGAATTAAAATATTTGGTCTCGCCCTGTGGGTTTACCCATTCCCTACCTCTTAGATTAATACTTATTTTTACAGCTTGGCCAGCTCCAAAATTATTTAAAAGGTCGCATTTATCCTGTACAAACTCTACCATAATATGTTGTGGATACTGTTCCTCCGTAGTCACCACTACTTCTCTCTTTCTAAATCCGTTGCTCCCAAATGTTTGGGTCTCACCTACCATTTTAATTTTCCCTTGTACTTCCATTTTGCTATTTATATAATTCTACTTTGTATTCTTTTTTTGTCAATATTAAGCATTTTGATCAGGAACACCTAAAACAAAATATCGCATCTTAGTTTTTAAGGGTTCCGCTCCTAAAATATTGCTTGGCATCAATCTACTTTACTCCCTATCCTTATTTCAATCTAAATAATTCATGTTATACACCTCACGTTAATTCTTCTATGAGGGTATCTCGGCCAATAAAACCTTCCAAGCAGAGAGCACATCCTTAGTCTTTAACAACTCTTGGGCCCTTGAATGGAGTAAAGCTTCATCACCTGAACTCAATATGGACCTTAAATCTACATTATTATCAACGTACTGCCTCACCTCTGCTTGGGTTGGCAATTTTTCTATATTACCCAACATTCCCAAATCGTTGCCGGTAAGGATATTGCTCAACCGAATATGTTCAGGAATTTGGTCAACGCCAATTCCTAAATTGGAAACCGGTTTGGGCACTTCAAACAATCCCATATTGGCCCTGCTGTACCAATTGCCCCCCATCCTGGCTACTTGATCTATTTTAAATTGATCAATATTCCCATTTTCATCCAAAATATCGGAATCTACATGAATTTTCAACACTTCTGAAAAGATAAGGTTGCCAGCACCACCCTCCTTTCCCAATGGTTCTACCTTAACGACCTTGCACTCAAACTGCACTGGTGATTCCGCCACCCTAAAAGGTTTTACCAAATCTGAAGGCAACATTGTTAAACCTGATTTGATAAATTCGTTCTCGCCCTCCCTGTACTCTGTGCTTGCCAGGGACATTTGTTGCACCATATTATAATTCACTACATTGATTACCACCTCCATATTGTCCAATACATTGTCCAAGGTATGCTTCGTACTATTGTCCCTCACTCTTCGGGAGGGAGAAAATATCAAAATAGGCGGATTGGAACTAAAGACATTAAAAAAGCTAAAAGGCGATAAATTAGGTCTATTCTTCCCATCAACGGTACTGGCAAAAGCAATAGGTCTTGGTCCAACGGCACCCAATAAATACCCATGTAATCTAGCTGTGGGTACTTCTGAGGCCGTGATGGAAACCATTTTTTTCATAGCAGGTAAAGGTACATAAAATGTAGGCAAAATGAAATAAAGAGGTAGATATCAAAATAGAATATCTTTGTCCAAATTGCGTTATCTTTAAGTATAATTTTTAGTTGGATGGATTTTAGTCCTAAAAAGAAAACTTCGAACCTTCTGTTATTAATAGCTTCCTTTGCTATTGTGAGCTTAATTCTATGGAACACCAACAGTTTTTTCAAGAAGTTTAAGGAAGAAGAACGCCATAAAATGGAAATTTGGGCCACGGCACAGTCTGAATTTTTATCCCTTCCGGTTGACGCCGACCCAGGCAACCTACACATCAAAATCTTTCAGAACAATACCTCCACTCCCATGATACTAGTCAACAAGGACAGTACCATAAAAGTGAACAATATGCCGGGGATCCAGAAAACGGACACCGCTTTTATCCGCGGAAAAATTAATAAATTCAAGGCGGAAAACAAACCTATCTCCATTGAATACAAAGGAGAAAATTTGGCCACGCTATATTACGGGAATTCCGAGGTACTCACCAAGTTAAAGTATTACCCCATTGCCCTTTTATTGATTATCTTCCTTTTTGGAACGGTAATCTATTTTTTGTTCAAGACCAATAAAACATCTGAACAGAATAAACTTTGGGCCGGAATGGCCAAAGAAACAGCCCACCAGATAGGAACCCCCCTTTCCTCGCTCCTGGGATGGAACGAATTATTGCGGGCCGAAAATATCAATCCAGAAATTACCAAGGAAATTGACAAAGATATTAGCCGATTGGAAACTATAACGGAACGTTTCTCAAAAATTGGCTCCCTACCCATTCTTAATGAGTACGACATTGTTGAAGAAACAAAAAATGCATACGATTATTTAAAATTAAGGAGCTCCAAACTCATTCACTTTTCTTTTAATTCACAAGTGGACCATGTACCAGTGCTTTTAAACAAGGCTTTGTACAATTGGACCATTGAAAACTTGGTAAAGAACGGTATAGATGCAATGAGGGGCAAGGGTAGTATTGCCATTGAAATAGTTCCCAACGGAAATTGGGTCAAAGTCCTAATTTCCGATACAGGCAGTGGCATACCAAAAAAGAATTTTCAGACCATATTTAATCCAGGGGTCACCTCTAAAAAAAGGGGATGGGGCTTAGGGCTCTCCTTGGTAAAAAGAATTGTGGAAGAATACCACAAAGGCAAAATTAAAGTACTGACATCCACAAAGGACGGTACCATAATGCAAATTACATTTAAAGTTAAAAATTAAGGTGATGGCAAAGGAGAAATTAGTTGTAATTAAGGAAGCGGATTTAACAAACAATTGTCCCGAATGTTTTAATCAAGAATTAAAGTTGACCTTTTATCAAAGACATACATATGGTCGACTATACGACAGGACCACTAAGGACATCACCCACGAAATTAAATGCAAAAAATGCGGTTCTACGATCTATCCGGTAACCTGGACGGAGGACATAGAGCGCGTATATGATTATTACCAAAAAATGATTGCCCCAGACCGTGCCTCCATACGTTTTACCGCACTGTTTTATATTTTAACACTACTACTTATAATAGTAGTTGCTGCCGGGGCTTATATTGTCTTGGAAGGGATTATTTAATATTGGCTTTAATTTTTTCCGCTATATCCGTAAAATCCTTGGGCGTCAATGCTGTCTTATGCTGAAAAGTGGCATCCCTCATTCCATTCAAAGGAATTAAATGTACATGTACGTGGGGAACTTCCAAGCCTATTACCGTTAGACCCACCCTATTGCAAGGTACACTGGCTTCGATGGCCAAGCCTATTTTCCTGGAAAAGGCCATAAGCCCCAAATAGGTTTCCTCGTCCAGGTCCAAAAGTTTGTCCACCTCTTTTTTGGGAACACATAAAGTATGCCCAGGAGCATTAGGATTAATATCCAAAAAGGCAAAATAATTATCGTCCTCGGCTATTTTATAGGACGGGATTTCACCGTTTATAATTCTCGTAAAAATTGATGACATATTTCTGAACTTAAATCAAATTAAAAGATAGTACAAATATTTTAAAACAGCCTTACGCCTAAAAAATAAAGACCTCAATTGAATAAATCAAATGAGGCCCTATCATATTTTTTAAAATGTTCTATCTGGAGATTTCCAAAATTTCAAATTTCAAAGTTCCATTGGGAACGGTGATTTCAGCAGTATCCCCTACTTTTTTACCCAACAGTCCCTTACCTATGGGCGAACTCACAGAAATTTTACCCGTCTTCAGATCAGCTTCACTTTCTGCTACAAGGGTATATTTCATTTCCATCCCATTATTCATGTTCTTCAGTTTAACGGTAGACAGGACTAACACTTTGGAGGTATCCAGTTGTGATTCATCTATTAACCTTGCATTGGCCAAAGTCTCTTCCATCTTGGAAATTTTCATCTCCAACAAACCTTGTGCCTCTTTTGCGGCATCATATTCGGCATTTTCCGACAAATCCCCTTTATCCCTGGCCTCACCAATTGCTTGCGAAGCTTTTGGACGCTCAACATCCTTAAGATAATTAAGTTCATCTCTCAATTTTTTTAGCCCCTCTGGTGTATAATAAGATACCTTACTCATAAGTTCTACATTAAATAAATAGGAAAATCCTCTTTTTTTAAAGAGGATTTAAGACAAATATACATAAATTTTGTTCAATTTTGTCTAAGTTATTTAAATAGGCACGGTGGTATGACACGCATATTGGGATTATTATTTTTCTTTTTTTTATTGTCCTGCGACAAGAACTCCACCAATAGAAATCCTTACCTACAGGAAATTAGCTTTAGGTTTGATCTAAATTTGAATTTACCTCTTTACAGCCCGTTGACCAATACAGGTAGCGCCGTATATGTGGGTAACGCCGCAGTAGGTACCCGAGGTGCATTTGTCATCAATACCGGATTTAATTCCTATATGGCCTGGGAAGCCAGCTGCCCCAATCATGCCCCAAATGACTGTTCCACAATGTCATTAAATGGACAATTGGTCACCTGCTCCTGTGAAGGTTATGAATACAATTTGTTTACCGGGCAACTAATGAACAGACCGGACGACGGCAAGAGTTATCACGACCTACTATTTTACCGTGCCACCTATAGTGGCAATTCCGTGATCATTTCCAATTAACGCCCCTTACATCTGACCTAAGATTTTGTCCATTATCCAACTAGTATGCAATCCCGACTTTCCAGTTGAAGGATGCTCCCTGTTTTCCAACAAATGCGCCCGTAAGTTTTCCACATGAAACTGCTGCACGTGCTTAGGGTGCTCAATAAAGAGATTTTGAGTACCATTTTCATTGCTCAGGGTAATATCCCCTTCATCAAACACTGGAAAGGATATTTTACCAGTACTGCCAATAATCTCCACCATATCTACCCTTTCCGAGGTACCAAAATTCCAACTGCCTTCCCCAGTAACTCCGTTTTTGTAGATCCAACAAGCAGCAATGGCATCTTTTGCGGTATATAATTTTTGTTGATTGGTGCTAACTCCAAAGGCATTTTCAATATCCCCAAGATAAAACGAAAACAAATCCAACCCATGGCTGGCCAGATCATCAAAATAACCCCCAGGTGCAATTTCACCATCGGTCCTCCAATTGTATGTTTTTTCAAGATCTTCAGTACTTGGTGGTTTAGACAGATGCCATCGGATATGTCTTACATCCCCAATCTCACCATTGTCCAGCCATTCCTTTATTTTTAGAAACCTGGGCAAAGAGCGCCTATAATAAGCCACAAAAAGAGGCAATTTTCTTTCTTTAAAAACATTGTATATCTCCAAGCTGTCTGCATAGCTTGGCGCCATGGGTTTCTCCACACAACAAGGCTTGCCGGCCTCGGCTACCATTAAGGCATAATGTTTATGGGTGTCCGGGGGCGTGGCAATGTACACTGCATCTACTTCTGGATCCCCGATCAAATCCTCAGCTTTGGAATAAAATTTATGGACACCGTGTCTTTTGGCATAGTCCTCCGCCTTTTCTTCATCCCTGCGCATAACGGCAATCAACTGAAAATCCTTAGTTTGTTGATAAGGCGGTCCACTTTTTATCTCAGTAACCGCTCCACAACCAATTATTCCCCATCGCATTGGTTTCGTGTAACTAGTATTGTTCATTATCTAAAAATTTATAGGTTTTGGTCATCTACTTAAGTCACAAAAATAACGGTTAAAATATGAATTAATCACCGCAAAATCGAGGATTCTTCATTATGCTATGAGAAATTACCCAAATTGGGAAAGTTAAAATCGAATAAAATAATTTTCCAATTGACGCTTGAAAAATGCAAACTCAATTATCTGATATGCAGTATAGCGCTTGGTATTTCATCTTGACAGGCCATAATCAACTGCACAATTCTTAACTCTACTTAATGGTATTTTACCAATACTTAAGTTTCCTCTAAATTTTGGCAGATAAAATTGGAAAATGACATAGTTTTTAAATAGTTTTATAAAAAAACGGTGTGGCATTAAGAATACTTTAATGTAATGCTTAATAATTTAAGAAGAACTGCTTTGTTAATCATAGACCACATTCCAATTTATAGTATCACCGTTAAAACCTTAATTAAATGAAAGCAAAAATTATTTGTACGTTTCTGATAGTGAATTTTATTACGTTAAACATGTTTGCACAAGACCCAGTGCTTAAAAGTGTTTTTAACGGAAAAAATCTCAAAGGGTGGGTTGCTCCTGAAAACAACATATGGTGGTCCGTAGAAAATGGAATATTACGTGCCAAAAGTGGTCCTGATAAAAAGGGATCTATTTTATGGACCGACAAGGAATATACCGATTTTGTAATAGAAACCGACTTCAGATATGACGAAGGAACGGTAGATACTGGAATTTTTCTTAGAAATGACAAGGAACAGATACAAATGGGGATTTCGGGCTCCTTAAAGCGTGATATGACCGGCTCCCCCTATATTGTAGGAAAAAAATATCCCGTAGAAGCCCAAAACGTCAAGGAAATTCTAAAGCCCAACGACTGGAATACCATAAAAGTGATAGCCATTGCAGGCTATTATGAAGTTTGGCTCAACAACAAACATGTTATGAGTTACACCTCCGACAGTTATGTTAAAACGGGACCCATAGGATTGCAACTACACCCAAATACTGAGATGACCGCCAGCTTCCGAAACATCAAAATTGGAAAAATGTAGTGGAACTATTTGCTCTTGGAACAAATTAATCTAATTCAATATCGATCAACAAAAATGAACACACCAACTTTACTTCTTAAATCTGGTTTAAGCAGTCTTATAGCCTTACTCTTTATGGTATCATGCAAGCAGGCCAAATCTGATAAAACGGCTGAGACCGACATTCAACCCAAGTTAGAAAAAAGAATAAAACTGGTCCGTAACGACCAAGAAAAAAAGGTGGATGTATTTATAGATGGCAATCTATTTACTTCCTACATCTACCCTACCAACATTAAAAAACCCGTACTATACCCTCTAATCACCCCTAAGGGAACTAAAATTACTAGAAAATATCCCCTGGAGCCGTCTGTAGGTGAAAGGGTGGACCATCCGCATCACGTAGGGGTTTGGTTTAATTACGGTGATGTTAACGGATTGGATTTTTGGAACAATTCCGATTCCATAAAAGTAGAAAAGAGAGGTAGTTACGGTACCATTCTTCATAAGGAAATACTGGGCATGGAAGACGGTAATGAGGAAGCAAGGCTAAAGGTGGCCATGGATTGGGTTTCTAACGAAGGAAAGGTATTGCTAAAAGAAAACACCACTTTTATTTTTAGAGGCGCTCACGATGAATATTCTATAGATCGCATCACCAACCTTTCTGCTCCCAATGAAAAAGTAATTTTTAAGGACAACAAGGAAGGAGTCCTAGGCATACGGGTTACACGCGAATTGGAGCACCCTTCTGACAAGCCCGATATTTTTACCGATTCCAATGGAATCCCTACAGGTGTCCCTGTCCTAAACAATGAAGGTGTAAATGGAAATTACATTAATAGCGAAAATATTGAAGGGGACGACTGTTGGGGAAAAAGATCCAATTGGGTAAATTTAAGATCCAACATTGGCGATGAAAAAATCTCCCTGGCAATCTTAGACCATACTTCAAATGCCGGCTATCCCACCTATTGGCATACCCGTGGCTATGGCCTTTTTGCTGCCAATCCCCTAGGGCAGGAAGTTTTTAGTGATGGAAAGGAAACCTTAAACCTAAGCCTGGACAAAGGGGAGGATGTAACCTTTAAACATCGGATTATAGTCGCCAGTAAGAATTTGGAAAAGGCTGAGCTTGATGCAGAATTTAACAAATTTTCAGCGCAATAAATTGCTGCAAGGCATATGGATAAAATAATCATCAATACCATTAATAAAACATAATTATGGACAACAGAAGAGACTTTATTAAAAAAACTACCCTTGCCAGTACCGGCGTTGTTGTTGGTGCATCTGCCTTTTCCGCTAAATCTTACGGGAACATTATGGGTGCCAATGACCGTGTGGTCTTGGGATCTATTGGCGTTAGGGGTCGTGGTAGTGATTTGTTGGAAAATTTTTCCGAGATGTACGATAATGGCGTGAGAATTAAAACTGTTTGCGATGTTGATTCTGCCGTTTTGGGCGACAATGTAAAAACGGCTACCAAAAACCAAAAAGGTAACAAACCAGGAACCGAAGAAGATATGCGCCGTGTTTTTGAGGACAAGGAAATAGACGCCGTAATCGTGGCTGTTCCCAATCATTGGCATGCACTGGCCACCATCTGGGCCTGCCAGGCAGGAAAACATGTATATGTTGAAAAACCTAGTTCCCATAATGTATGGGAAGGAAGAAAAATGGTAGAGGCAGCCCGAAAATATAATCGGGTAGTCCAGGTAGGGTTCCAAAACCGATCTATTAGCAATGTGATGCAGGCAATGGATTTTCTACATCGTGGTGGTATTGGAGAAGTATTTTTATCCCGAGGCACATGTTTTAAACCTAGGGATTCCTTTGGAATTTCTCCCGATAGTGTTTCACCTTCAACCTTGAACTATGATCTTTGGCTGGGTCCGGCCGCCTATAGGCCTTACAATGAAAAAAAGGGGCACTATAATTGGCATTGGCACTGGGATACCGGCAATGGTGACACAGGCAACCAAGGGCCACATCAATTTGATATAGCCCGGTGGGGACTCAACAAGAAAGTACATCCGGTAAAGGTACAGTCTATGGGAGGTATTTTTGGGTTTACACCACAGGAATGTTCACAAGAAACTCCAAACACCCAAACCTCCGTATTTGAGTATGGGGATGGAAAAATATTGGAATTTGAAACCAGGGGCAGATATACCAACCATGAGGCCAATTTAGGAGTCAAAATTGGTAATATGTTTTACGGAACAGAAGGGTGGATGGAAGTAAACGGCTCTACCTGGAAAGCATACAAGGGCAAGGAAACCGAACCTTTTGCAGGTTCTGAAATGGCCGGTAGTGCTGCCGTTGGGGGTGACACCTCCTTTTTGACCGCCCCTGATAGCAAAGGACATTATGGGAATTTTATAGACGGGGTACGCTCAGGAAACCGTCATGATTTAAATTGCGATATAGAGACAGGACATATGTCCACCGTCCTGCCATTGATAGCAAATATTGCCTTGAGGGTGGGAGAAACCTTAAAATTTAATGGGGAGTTCGAAAAATTTATAAACAATGAAGAAGCTGATCTAATGCTTACCAGAAAGTACAGATATCCATATATAGTTCCGGAAAATGTATAATCCTCCAACCTAAGTATGGATTCTCTTGAATTGCTAAAATCAATTATAGGGAGAAACATTTAAAAAGAATAAACCCCGATGTTAGCTGTATAGGCCAACATCGGGGTTTTTAATTTCCGAATAAAGCGGTAAGGTGTACTTAAAAACCTATGGATGCCCCTAAGAGAAAATTAATCCCTGCCTGCGGATAGTAACCAGCTCCTTCATAAGTGGTAACGGTTCCAGGCACAGAATAATCATCATCATAAGTATAAAAATATCCATTGGACACATTTAAGGAATCGAATATATTATTGACCAGTCCAGATAAAACAATGTTCTTAACAAAACCGTTGGTATTGATTTCATACTGCACATTAAAATCGGTCTGCGAATACGAATCCAACTTGGACCCTTCAGAATCTATATTACCCATATATTGCTCTCCAACAAACTTGGTCAACAAGCTAAATTGAAGATTTTCCTTAGGTTGATAGGTTAAAACATTTCCTACAATAATATAGGGCGAAAAGGAAATATGGGTATCCCCAAGTTCTTGTAGATCACCATCCCGCTGAAATACAAAATCCCTGTTTCTGTTACTGCTCAATGCCACATTGGGACGTATTTTAAATTGATTCCCCAAGGCTATGGTAGCATCCACTTCCAAACCTAAGCGGTAACTATCTCCAACATTGGCACGTAAGGGAGCTCCAACATCATTTAGCTCGCCAGTGAGAACCAATTGATCCTTATATCCCATATAATACACATTGGTATTCAGCTGTACATCTGGGGAAACATAGCGCCATCCCAACTCATAATCGTTCAACTTCTCAGGCTTGGGGCTACCGCTTTCATAATCGTTTCTGTTAGGTTCACGATTGGCCCTGGCATAAGAGAGGTAAAAATTATTATTCATGTTTAGATCATAGGTAACACCTACCTTGGGATTGAAAAAATTAAAGGTGTCATCTACAAGGCCAGTGTCTTCGCCATTGGCCGTATAGCCTATGGTCCTAAACTGTAAATCCCCATAAGCACTCCATTGGTCGCTAAACTTATAATTGGCCTTGGCAAAAAGATTTAGGTCTGTTTTGGTGGAACTGTCATCATAATATCTGTCTTCATAATCCTTATTGTTGGAAAAACGGGCCCAAATAATTTCCCCAAAATGGCTTCCTTCATATTTGTTCCAACCTCCTCCAAGAATTAAATTCAAACTCTCTTTGTCATAAGTTGCAGAAAAAGTGGTTCCATAAAAATCATTGACCAGCCAGCGTCTTCGTATTAGATCCGTATTATCCACTTCTTCCCCCTCAACCATTATAGGCTCAATTCCATAGGTACTAAAGTCATCGTTTTCCCTATACTGCTCAAAAAAACCCCTTCCCTTGGTAAAATGGAATGCCAGATTGGTATTCCAATTATCTGCAATTTGTTCGTTCCAATGCAATTGAAAATGGTTTTGTCTATAATTATCCTCTTCGTGGTCATAAAACCGGGTATTACCATTTTCATCGGTAAAGATTCCGGCGGAATTAAAGGTTCTGTCAGACTCCAAAGTTTCGGCATCTATACCGTTCCAGGCCTGATAGGTAATTTCGTGCCCGCCGAACAACAATGCTTTAACCAAGGTATTGTCATCCACATAGGACCCTTGCAAAAAATAGGAATCCAATTCGGAAGAAGCTCTATCAATGTAACCGTCCGAGGTTATTCTGGACAAACGTCCGGCAATTTCAACATGATCGTTCAATAGGCCGGTGCTAAATTTTAAATTATTTCTAAGTGTGCCAAAGCTGCCTATGGAAGACGAAACCTGACCAAAGGCCTCTTCCGAAATGGCATCGGTCAACAAGTTTAAACTGGCTCCAAAGGCTCCTGATCCATTTGTTGATGTTCCCACTCCACGTTGTAGTTGCAGACTTTCTGTGGAAGAGGCGAAGTCGGGCATGTTTACCCAAAAAGAACCATGTGATTCCGCATCGTTGTAGGGAATACCATTAATGGTAACGTTTACCCGTGTACCATCACTACCACGAACTCGGATACCTGTGTAGCCGACACCGGCCCCGGCATCTGAAGTGGTAACCACAGCTGGCAGAAAATTCATTAGAATAGGAATATCCTGTCCCAAATTTCTGGGTTTGATCTGTTCCTTGGTCAGGTTGGTGAAAGTTACCGGAGATTGCTTGGTTACCCTAACAGCGGATACCAATACCTCATCCAAGGCAATTTCTTTTCCTTCCAAAGAATCTTTGGGTTTCTCTTGGCCAATCGCCAAAAGCGTAGTCGCGACGATAGCGACCGTTGTGAACATAGTTTTCATCCGTAATACATTTGTTACGAATAAAAGGGGCTATTATTCTTGTTAAAAATTGATTTTTGTTTTTTTCCGATTACAATATTGTATCGAAAATAAAACGTTGGAAATTCCAAAACGCGATTTTCGCATCCCTTGGCAGCATTACCTGCCCAGGTTCCTTGGGTATAATCTCAGCCTGACCTAACAAGCACCCCTTTGAGACGAGGGCAAATTTACGTACGGCCATTCTAATATCATAATAAAAAGCACTAAAATAATTAACTATAATTTATAGACCAGAGGGCCTTGAAATACGTAAATTAGAATACCAGCCATAAAAACTGGAATCATTAATGAACAAGACAAAGAATAAATTCACCTTTAAAATAATGTTCAGCTACCTAATGCTCGGGATATTGACCCTTGTAGTAGCTTATTTTATATTTTCAGAAATTAAGGTATTGGTATCAACCGACGCGGCAACGGAAAACGATGCCAAATTACTAAAAACGGGCTCCCTACTTACAGAACTATATGAGGCGGAAAGTCTTTCCAAGCTGGCACTCCAAAAAAAGACTCCAAAAAGTTTTACGGCCTACGCCCAAAAGATAGATTCCATCTTTATTACCATAGACTCACTTAAACTACTTACGGTTAATGACTACCAAAAGGAAATGTTGGATAGCGTGCAGGGCCTTCTTAAAAAAAAAGTATTCAATAGCAATGAACTTTTAAGATTAAAGAGAAATAATGAAACCAACAGTTCCATTGACAATGCCATAAAGAAGCTTAACAAAATGGAGGAATCCCTGGGTATTATACCACCTGAAAGCTTTACCCCCGATTATTTGGACCTACCGCCGGATACTAGGGATATCGTAAAAAAATGGGCAGAATATTTGAGTGAAAATGTCCCCAAAGACACCAGCAAGGTTGCAGTTTCACAGCGGGTAGATTCGGTGTTAACAGCATCTAAATCACTTCTTACAGAGGCCAAACAGAGCAATACCAAAACCCTGCGTTCGGTAGCGCAGAAAGAATTGCAATTAAGTAGGGCCGATCTGGAAATTTCGCAGCAGCTCCGTAGTATTATTTCTGCCTTTGAACAGGAAGTAATCGCAAAATCCTATAACGACAACCTAAAAAAGCAAACTGCCCTAAAAAGAAGCCTACGGGTGGCCGGTTTTGCCAGCTTGCTGGGTATAGCGATTGTGGGACTTTTTACTTTTTTGATTACCAAAGATTATTGGAAGGTTCAATTATACAGACAGCAGTTGGAAAAGGAAAAGAAATTTTCCGAATCCCTTTTAAAAAGTCGGGAACAATTGATTTCTACCGTAAGCCATGACCTGCGAACCCCCTTGAATACCATAACCGGGTATTCCGAACTTATGGAAAACACTGGCCTTACGGGTAAACAAGTCTCCTATTTGAAACATGTAAAATCAGCATCAAAATATGTGGATAGTTTGGTTAACGATCTATTGGATTTTTCCAAACTGGAGGCAGGGAAAATCAAGGTAGACAAGACCGTATTTATTCTCTCTAACCTCATTAGGGAAACGGCCGAAAACCTCAAAGAAATACACTCGAAAAAACCCATTGAACTCGTTATAAAAATAGATGGGCAATTGGATAATCCCGTTTTGGGAGATCCATTTAGGATAAGACAAATTTTGACCAACCTTATCGGCAATGCCTATAAATTCACCAATGAAGGTTTCATAAAAGTTGAAGCCAAGGTGATAAGCGAGGCAGATGGAAACTATCAGGCGGTAATAAAGGTCACAGATTCTGGCATCGGTATTAAAAAAGAAAAGCAAGAGTACATATTTAAAGAGTTTACCCAAGCGGAGGAGGATACGGATAAAAAATATGGGGGTTATGGACTGGGCCTTACTATCTCCAAGAAACTCACCGAGCTTTTAGGGGGAGAAATTAGCCTTCAGAGCGAGGAAAATGAGGGAAGTTCATTTATGATTAAAATTCCCCTTGAAATATCAAAAAAACCATTGAATTCTCCCAAGAAAATTGAAATCAGCCCAAAGGTTGAGTTATCCCTTCTTATTATAGATGATGACCTTGCCATGCTAAAACTACTAAAGGAAGTCTGTCAACATTCAGGCCTCTCTGCCCATACCTATAATAATTTTAATGACGTTTCAAAAACAGGGACACTTGAGTACAACATGGTTTTGACCGATATACAAATGCCGGATATTACGGGTTTTGAAGTACTGAGCAAGCTCCAAAACGGCACCTATTCGCATTATGCCGGGCAACCTATAGTAGCGATGACCGGACGGAAAGATTTAAAAAGAGAGCAGTATATTGAAGCAGGTTTTTCAGATATCCTCCTGAAACCCTTTACCAAAGATATGTTCTTGGAAGTATTGACCAACTTGTTCCCCCAAGCAGTTCTCGAGGAACCTGAAAGTAAAGCAAAACCTGTCATTTCCTCTGGTTCCAACTTGTTCCAGTTGGGGGTTATTTCCTCCTTTTTGGGAGATGATGAGGAAGGCATCGCCGAGGTTCTACAGACCTTTATTACGGACACTAAAACCAACATGGAAAAACTGAAAGTGGCGGTAGAAGATCTGGACATCAAGAAAGTGAATGTTGTTTCCCACAGGATGCTTCCCATGTTCCGTCAATTGAATAGTACGGAAATAGTTCCCATTTTAGAACAAATGGAGATTTTGGAAATTGGCCAATGGGAACCTAAGATCTTAAAACAAACCTACAGAGATCTTCAAAATAAGTCCACCGTTTTAATCCTTGCCATTAAATCGTATTTGGCTACAAGTCCAAATTATAGTGATTAATTTTGTTATATAGCGTTTTCCTTGTGATCTGCAGCAATTTGGCCGCTTTGGATTTATTAAAATTTGATTGTTTTAAGGCCTTTACTATTTGTTCCTTCTCATAATCGGCCTTGGAAAAGTTATCGACTTTAACGTTGCCTTCTTTGCTCCTATATACTTCTTTGGGCAAGGCCGCTTTCTCCACCATATCCCCGCTGGTCAATAAAACCGCCCTTTTTATAACGTTCTGTAATTCCCGTAGATTTCCTGGCCAATGATATTGCTTAAATATATCCTTTACATCCTCAGAAAAACCTTCTACCTTTTTTCCCAAGGATCGGTTGGCTTTTCGCAAAAAGAAATCGGCGAAAAGTGGTAGATCTTCGAAGCGTTCGTCCAAGGACGGAATTTCTACAGAAAATTCGTTGATCCTGTGAAAAAGGTCTTCCCTAAAACTACCGTTCTCAACAGCCTCCGTAAGATCTTCGTTTGTGGCCGTTACAATACGGATATCTACCTCTATCTCTTTATTGCTGCCTACTCTTTTAATTTTTCTTTCCTGCAAGGCCCTTAACAACTGTATCTGGTTTTCATAAGAAAGGTTCCCTATTTCGTCCAAAAATAAGGTACCCCCATTGGCAGCTTCAAAATGACCTTTCTTATCCTCCACGGCTCCAGTAAAACTCCCTTTGATATGCCCAAAAAATTCACTGGTTGCTATTTCCTTGGGAATGGCTCCACAATCCACAGCTACAAAACTGTGTTCTTTGCGCTTACTATTATCGTGTATTGCCCTGGCAGTTACCTCCTTCCCTGTCCCGCTTTCCCCGGTAATTAAAACGGACATGTCCGTTGGGGCCACCAGCTTTATATACTCGTGCAGTTTTTTGGATGCCTCACTTATTCCAATGACAACCCTATCGTCCTGGGGCTCATCTAAAGTATTTTCAATCTTATTGCTCTCCTTTGGCTCACTATCCAATTGCCCCTTGGTCTCTTGGTTTAAGGCACTTTTAATCTGCATTAAAATTTCCTCTGGAGTAAAAGGTTTGGAAATGTAGTCGTAAGCACCTTTTTTCATGGCCTCCACGGCAGAACCAACCTCAGCATAACCAGTCATCACAATCACCTGAGTCTTTGGATTTACCTCCTTGATATCGGATAACAGTTGTAGGCCATCATAATTAGGGAGACGCAAATCTGTCAATACTAGATTATAGGTGGTTGCCTTGAATTTGGTCTTGGCTTCCTGGGCTGTAAAACTAACGTCGACATCGTATCCGTTTCTAATCAAAAACTTTTGAAGCATTTGACAAAAAGCGGCGTCATCTTCAATGATAAGGAGTTTGGGCATACCTTTCTATTACAATTTACTATAGATAGTAAAAATACCATAAGAAAGTTAGTTGCCTTTAAAAAATTTCATAAAAAAAGAGGGGGATTGAATAAACAATCCCCCTCTTACCAAACCAACTTGATACAAAACAAATAATTCAAGTTTTATTATAGTTCTATCCAATTACCGTCTTTATCGGCATACAAAGTACCTGTAGTACCGTCCTCCAAGGTTACTTCCAACTTATATTGCTCTTGCTTATTTACATAAGCCTTACTGATGGCCCCGGAAGGATAGTCAGTTGAAACAGCTGTTGAAACCGCTTCTGGCAAATCACTTGTCTCTATTTCCGAGAAGTCGTCCTGAGCTATTGCAGTTTGTGTAGTTTCTAGGGCTACATCTTCACCTGCTTGAGCAAATGCGGTTAGACTTCCGAATGATAATACTGCTACAAAAAATAATTTTTTCATGATTTTCATTTTAATAGTTGAACTTGTTATATCTATTGAAAATATGATACCAAGATTCAACCAATGCCATATTTAAATCTAAATACTTGTAAATGTGAGTGTTATGAAATGTGTATGGAAAATTGAACTGTATAATTTTGGGTATTAAAATCTTTTAATGGGTAAAAACTAAACACTCTGTCCTTTATATAATTTTTATATTCGAAAACAGATTCCTTATTACTCAATAATTAATTGTGTAAAGTCGCTAATCAAATGATTAGACTATCAAGTGAGTGACATACTTCAACCTAGAAAATACCAGAAACAAAAAATGGGATCGTTAAAACAATCCCATTATCATTGGACATTCCAATAATATCATAAATTAGCACATCCTATCTTTCTATCCAATCTCCATCCTTATCGGCATATATAGTACCGCTATTCCCTTCCTTCAATATTATATCCAACCTGAATTGTCGGGAATTGTTCATATACGCCTTATTGATTACCGCCGAAGGATAATATGTGTCTATTGCCTTGGTCACTGCTTCGGGCAATTCTGCAGCCCCTATTTCGGAGAATTTATCTTGGGCAACACTCATCTCCGTAACCGCCCCCTTAACTACTTTGTTCTCCTGTCCACAGGCGGTTAAACTTGTTATTGATAATGCAATTCCAAAAAATAGCTTTCTCATGATTCCAATTTTAATGATTATTACCATTACCAATGGAAAAACAATACCGAAATCATTAAAACGCCTCATTTACTTGACTTTCAATAACTTAAAGAACATTTGTTATTATACTGAAACTGTGTAATAATGGGTATTAAAGCATTCAATTGTGTTAAAATTACACACCATGACCACAGTCGGGACAAACAGATCTAACGTAAAAACCCGTGTAAAGCACCAAATACAACAACGTTTATACGCCGCTTCCACTAAACACTAATAATAGCATTGGGAGCCACTTCCCTATAGAAACGCATAAGGGCCACCATACGGTAGCCCTGCTAATTCAAATAACTCATATAACTCACTTTACCAATGTATTACATGTCTATCCAGTTGCCTTCAGCATCGGCGTATAATTCGGAATTGGTTCCATCGGAAAAAGTAACCTCCAACTTATATTCAGCTTCCTCATTTACATACGCCTTGTTTATTACCGCTCCAGCATGATCTTTCTCCAAAGCCTTTGTAATTGTGTCAGGCAACTGATCAACGTCTATTTCAGTAAAATCTTGAGCCATAATTATTTCCATAATTCCATCGTGAAAAATAGGAGGGGTGGCCAAAACTGGACTTAAACTTCCCATTGCCATCGCTGTGGCAAAAACCAAGCTTTTCATATCATTTTTCATATCTCTAATGTTTTGTGTGAATACTATTTGTTTCTCACAGGACACAGAAGGAAAATTGTGCCAACATATAAAATTGAACAATTTTAGGTTCAATATATTGATAATCAATAATTTACAATATTTTTAGCATCTATAATGAATGTGTAAATATGTATAGCACCACAAAAAGTGTATAAAAGTTATACACTTTTTGAGTACAATACCTGATATATTTGATTGAAATGGAAAATCCACCTAGCAACAGAAGTCAAAGATAATCCAATTTGTTGACCACAAATCTATTTTACCTGATGAGCAGGTTTCAGTAGGTCGTTCACCGTTTTTACAGGATTAAAGGTCACCAAGGGAACCTCCACAAAAATAGTATTCCAAAAGGCCATGGCACCGTTCCATAGACCAGGTAACTCCAAAGCCTTTAGATCCTTGCCTTCTTTGGTTTTTTGGGTGATAAAACCTTGTTTGGCGTCTACAAAATTGAGTAAATTAAATTTCTCCCCCTTATAATTTTTAACCCCACAGACCAAATCTACCGGATTAAAATGGGTAGAGTTCTTTAAGATATCGACCTGTGCGGGATTATCCATGTCCACTTGTGCAGATTCAATAATTTGAAGAGAAATATGATCGTGGGCATCCCTTATCCAAAATGGACCACCTCCAGGTTCGCCTTCATTTTTGACCATTCCACAAATACGAATTGGACGGTTAATCTTATCCTTCAAAATTTCTATTTGTTGCCCTATACTAAAACCACCGAATTTATCTGAGAATCGGACATTTAAATCCTTTTCAAGAAACGATTTTATAGTTTCCAATAATTCGGAAGTTAAATTATCACCATCCAATAACTTGGCATATTCAAAAGCCTTGTTTTGTAATTCCAACAACAGTCCGGCCAATATCTTTTTGCTTCTGGCAACATCGTCGGAAAATCTTGGAACTACTACATTATCTATATTCTTTATAAAAATAATGTCCGCATCCTGCTCGTTAAGGTTCTCTATCAATGACCCATGACCGGCTGGTCTGAATAATAAGGAACCATCGGAATTCCTGAACGGCTTATTGTCCAAAGTTACAGCGATAGTGTCCGTGGAGGGTTTCTGGAAGGAATAATTTACCGTAAAGGAAGTTGTAGCCTCCTTTGTCACCCTCTCCCCAGCAGTCTTAAATTCCTTGTTGAACATTTCGCCATGCTGTTCAGAAATGGTAAAATGTAAATTTGCCTCGTTATTCACCTGGGCATAGGCAACAGCCTCCTTTAAATGTTCCTCGAAAGGCGTGGCGGTATGCTTGCCATAGTCGTGAAAGGGCAAAAGGCCTTTCGGGTAAATTCCGAAATCCAAGCCTTCGGACAATAACATCTCCTTTACAAAGAGATACTTTTCCTCATCCTTGGAGCTTGTCTTACCAGCAATCCGTTTTTGAATAAGGTCATAAAAGGCAAAATTTTTGTACCCATCAAAAAAGGCTTTAACATCCTTGTCCTTGGTCCTATCCAAATAGGCCTCAAACTTTTCGACTTTGGGATCATAGGTGTCCAAGAAATTGAACATAGCCTTGAACATTCGGGATGCCGCACCTGAAGCCGGCACAAATTTTAGAAGTGAAATCTTCTTTATTGCATCCTCAAATTTTTTAATGAACTTTTGTTCCTCTACCTCGGAAAATTTAGAAATGCCATCGGATACTACCGCGGCCTTTTCCAATCTCACGAAAGGAATACCCTCCTTAAATGTCTCAATTTGACCAAGAACTTTTTCTTTAGAAATACCCTTCTTTTCTAATTGTTTTTTGTCTGCTTCCGTTAATTCCATTATTTTCTTAGTAGTTGGTTAATGTAGTTCTGGGCCGTCGTCAGCCTTGTTTTTTTATCACCCTTTAAGATAATAAAATTCCTGTTATATTTTTCCAAAGTATCCTTGAAATAAAGAAACATTCGTTCACGGTCATTTGGTTTATCCCTTAAATCGTCTTTTTCCCAAGGAATGTCTATATAGGTCAGAAAATAGATATCGTAAGTATTCTGTAACGCGTATGCCTCCAAAACCGGATTACAATATCCCAAATAGTAGGCTTCGGAATAAACTTTGGTCTCCAGAAGATCAGTATCGCATATTAAAACTTCATTGGCCTTTTTGGTCAGGGAATTTTCCAATTTGATCTGCCCTTCAGCGATGGGCAATAAATCTTTTGGCTCACAAGTTTTCCCTTCCCTATCCCATTTATCCTGAAGGTATTCACGAGCATATTCTGGCACCCAAACGGTATTGTAATGCTTGGCTAAATCTTGGGACAAGGTTGTTTTTCCAGTAGATTCCGGACCAAATAATACTACTTTAACAATACTTGAGGGCTCTTGTTTAAACTTTTCTTCCATGCAAGGTATCCGAAAATGGCAATAATAGTGAACAATAAATATTGTAGAGATGTAAATATAAGTCCTTTATAAAGATATAATGGAACGGATATTACATCGCCGATAATCCAATATACCCAATTTTCAAGTTTTTTCTTGGCCATGAGCCACATGCCAACAAAGAAAACGGCAGTTGTGAAGGTATCCACATAAGCTGTCCAGCTATCCAACTTATCGAATACCACATATACCAAAACAACAAATAAAATAGTAGCAACAAATAAAACAACTGTCCATTTTTTCTCTTTGGCATTCGTTGTTGTTATGGGAATAAAATGGGTCTCATCTACCTTTCTGGTCCAAATATACCATCCGTAGACACTCATTGTGAAATAGTAGGCATTGATAAGCATATCTCCCAATAACCCAAAAACAAAAAGGATATATACGAACAACCCGGTGCTAATGATTCCTGTGGGAAAAACCAGTATATTCTCCCGCATGGAGTACCAAACACTTAAAAATCCGAAAAATACCCCTACCATTTCCAAAATTATCAAATGGACGGGAATATCTTGGTATTGGGCAAAAATCCAATCAAAAAAGGGGCTCATAGTTACTCCGGTCAGATTTTACATTTTTTATACTTATCAAACCACTTTCCAACAATTCAAATGAAGATTTCTTTCCACATTCAACCGCTGCCTAAGTCCTGAAGATACATACATTAATCAATAGGTCTCCTTTTGGTGATTTCCTTAAGGCTTTAGTAAAGTAATCTTGACCAAAAATAACTTTTCCCATTATAAATCTTAGGATTTATCAGGAAAAATACTTTTGAATTGATAGGTGTATCACATCTATTCCCAAACAAGAGAATTAACTTAACCCATAACTGTATAGTAGTAATATCGGCTTGGATAAGGCTGCCCGTATAGATTCCGAACCACTAATTTTTAATGGCATACACACAGGTATATCCCTCGAACTCCGAAAATATAATATTGTAATGAGAGGATTTTCCCTTGTATAGAATAGTACCCGTAGTCTCCGAGTCGGACAAAGAAAAATCCGTAATATCTATATGGTGTAAAAAACTTAGGCCGTGTTGGGCATATATCTTGTAAAGGGATTCCTTGGCGCCCCAAACAATAGTAAGTTTTCTTACCAGGGCATCCGCATTTGCCACGGTTTTATATTCCTCCAAAGGAGTATACTTGTTGGCTATCCTTAGAATCTTATCGCGCTGCATTTCAATATCAACACCCACCTCTTTGGTGTCCGAAATAATAATTCCTGTAAATTCGTGGGAATGTGTAATGGAGATGAATTTGCCATCGGTCAAATGAGGTTTGCCCGCATCATCGTAAAATAAATCATGATCAACATAGCCCTCAACCGCCATTAAATGTCTTATACTCAAGAAACCCCTTCTATGCAATTCCGATTTCATCCCCATCATACGTTTTTGGCAATGCGGGGTAAGCACAACCCCTTCAGAAAGTTGAGATTCCGTTTCTTCAACTTTCCAAATCAAGACTTTAGCGTTATCCTCAACTGTTATTGTTTTGTAAAGAGGCATTAGATTATTTAAGTTATTACTACCTTTGCAAATGCAAAAAATAAGAATATTGTTCTATTACTAAAATAAAAATAAAAAAGGAGAAGAAATAGGCTAATCGAAGATATTCTTGATTTATATTATTTTTGATCTATCACTCCGATTTATTTTAATACGCATTTGAACAACTAATTATAACAAATAAAATTTATGAGTACTAAAACCATTCCTTACGTACCCTATAAAGTAAAAGATATTGGCTTGGCCAAATGGGGAAGAAAAGAAATTGAGCTTGCCGAAGCCGAAATGCCCGGACTTATGTCCTTAAGGGAAGAGTACGGAAAAGAACAGCCCCTTAAAGGCGCCCGTATTGCCGGGTGTTTGCATATGACCATACAAACAGCTGTACTTATTGAGACCTTGGTAGCCCTTGGCGCAGAGGTAACTTGGAGTTCCTGTAATATTTTCTCTACCCAAGATCAGGCTGCAGCTGCTATCGCCGCTGCCGGGGTACCTGTATATGCATGGAAGGGAATGAACGAAGAAGAATTTAATTGGGCCATTGAACAGACCTTGTTTTTCGGGGAAGATCGCCAACCCTTAAACATGATCTTGGATGACGGAGGAGATCTTACCAATATGGTATTGGACAAATACCCAGAATTGGCCTCAGGTATCAAAGGCCTTTCCGAAGAGACTACCACTGGTGTTCATAGACTATATGAAAGGGTAAAAAAAGGAACCTTGCCAATGCCCGCCATCAATGTTAACGATTCTGTAACCAAATCCAAATTCGACAACAAATACGGTTGTAGGGAAAGTGCTGTAGATGCTATCAGGAGGGCTACGGATACAATGCTTGCAGGTAAAAGAATTGTAGTTGCCGGATATGGCGATGTAGGAAAAGGTACGGCAGCATCTTTCAAAGGTGCAGGTTCTATTGTTACGGTTACCGAAATTGATCCTATTTGTGCGCTACAGGCAGCTATGGACGGATTTGAGGTAAAGAAAATGGATACAGTTATTGGAAATGCGGACATCGTAATTACCACTACTGGAAATAAGGATATTATCCAATCGCAGCATTTTAAAGCTATGAAAGACAAAGTCATAGTTTGTAATATTGGCCATTTCGACAATGAAATAGACATGGCATGGTTGAACAAGAATTATGGCCATACCAAAGATGAAATAAAACCACAGGTTGACAAATATACCCTTGAAGGAAAGGATATAATTGTTTTGGCCGAAGGTAGATTGGTAAACTTGGGATGTGCTACCGGACATCCAAGTTTTGTAATGAGCAACTCGTTCACCAACCAAACCTTGGCTCAAATGGAACTTTGGAACCATAGTGACAAATACAACAATGACGTATATATGCTTCCAAAACATTTGGACGAAAAAGTGGCCGCTTTGCACCTTTCCCGATTGGGAGTGGAATTGGAAACTTTAAGACCGGAACAGGCAGAATATATAGGGGTAACCGTTGAAGGTCCTTTTAAGCCCGATTATTACAGGTACTAGTCTCCATTCTTGTTTGGAAAGATCTAAGAATCCATTTTAATACAAAACCAAAATCCTTATCACACTCAAACAGATAAGGATTTTGATTTTTTAATTCCTACATCAACTTGATGAACATACTCTTAACCGGAGCTACTGGAACCCTAGGTTCTAGAGTATTATTTTCGCTTTTAGAACTTCGCTTTCAAAGTATAAAAACCATTTATCTCCCTGTTCGTAAGAAAACTTCGGTTAGCCCAGAACAACGTGTTAAAAATGTAGTGTCAAGTGAGTTTGCGACGGATTTTGTAAAAAAGAACCTAGATGAGGTCTTAAAAAAAATAGTTACTGTAGATGCGGAAGAATTATTAAATCCGGCCTCTTTCCTAGGGAACAATAAATTGGATTATTTTATACACTCGGCCGGGTTTGTCAATTTATCTACGGATCCTGCCGCCAAGGAGGAAATATTCAATCAGAATTTACAGTTTACCAAAGACATATTCAATACTTACTGCACTAGCATTGTAAAATTCGTTTATATAAGTACGGCATTTGCCGCAGGGAATATAGGCGGGTTATTGCATAATGATTATACCAAAATAATAAACGGCAACTATCGAAACCATTACGAAGCCTCCAAACACGCTTCAGAGAAGTTTCTATTAAAGGCCGGCACGGAAAACAATGTTCCAATTCAAATTTTACGGCCCAGCGTTCTAGGGGGAAATATTAATGAGAGCCCAAATTATTTTATATCAAAATACATGGTCTTTTACCTTTTTGCGAAGTTTTTTCACAATAACAACTCCCAGGATGCTATACGAATAACTACCAAAACAGGTACAGGATTAAATATTATTCCAACGGACTATGCCGCACAGGTGATTGCCAAAGTAATTTCTACAGAAATTCAACAATTGAACATTGTTAATTCCAAAGAGACGAACATGAAAAAAGGTATCTCAAAAATTTTGAAGGTCGTAGGTTTCTCCAATTTTAGTTTTACCGAAGATAAAATTGATACCTCAACAGGATTTTCTTCAAAGTTGGAAGAGTTTTACTATGAAACCATAGGGCTGCATTTACACCCCTACATGACCTCTAAACCCAATGAATGGGACACAAGCCTTTTGGAGAGTGTCTTGCCTATCCCTAATTACGACCTAGTGGATTATTTATCCGAAACCGTAGCTTTTGCCAAAGCCAAGAATTTTAGAAATCAGAAGTGGTAAAACGAATATAATATTAAGTAGAGACGCTAAAAACAAAAAACTCCTTCCTTAGTAGGAAAGAGTTTTTTAATTCTTAAAAGCTAGAATATATTAAGCCTCAAAAGGCTCAATAGAAACATAGGATTTACCTCCTGCTTTCTTTTGGAATTTTACAAGACCATCTACCCTTGCATGCAAAGTATGATCTTTTCCAGCATAAACATTTTCACCTGGGTTATGCTTAGTACCACGTTGTCTTACAATGATGTTCCCAGCAATGGCAGCTTGTCCACCATAAATCTTAACGCCCAAGCGTTTTGATTCTGATTCCCTACCGTTTTTAGAACTACCTACACCTTTCTTATGTGCCATGATATATTGTTTTAATTCTCGTTATTAACTTAAAGCGGCAATTAATTCTGCTTTTTTCATTGAAGAATAACCTTCAACTCCTTTAGCTTTTGCCAATTCTCTTAGCTCAGCAACCGTATTTTTACTCAAATCCTCGGTAGCTTTAGCTTCCACCTTCTTTGGGGCTTCTGCTTTAACCTCTGCTTTTTTAGCGGCAGGCTTAGCTTCTTTTTTTGGTTCCGCCTTTTTCTCTGATTTTTTGGCTCCAGAGGCAATGATACCTTCTATTACCAGTTCAGTCAAATATTGACGGTGACCGTTTTTCTTTTTGTAACCTTTACGTCTTTTCTTTTTAAAGACAATTACCTTATCACCTTTTAGGTGCTTAATGACTTTAGCCTCAACAGCGGCTCCGTCTATAGCTGGGGCGCCAATTGTAATGTTACTACCATCTTCCAACAAAAGAACGTTATCAAAGGTTACTTTGCTACCTTCTTCGTCTTGTAAACGGTGAACATACACTTTTTGGTCTTTCGCAACTTTAAATTGCTGCCCTGCTATCTCTACAATTGCGTACATAGCTTGTGTTATTTATAATTTTAAGAACAAGCCTAATATTTACTTAGGCGGGTGCAAATATACTCCTAAATCCTTAATCCACAAGTGATTTTTGAGATTTTTAAACCGATTTTCTTTTGAGGTTGTTCGAGGTCTTGAACAATTGCATAAAAGAAAGGGTCAGCACCAAAGAAGTAGCAAAGCCCATAATGGCCACTGTAAAGAATACAATGCCAGCTGAAGTGTTATAATCCCGGAACCAAACTTTGGATAGCTTATCCAAGAATCCCAGATTTATCTCTGTGGCGTAAAAGGCGAAAAAAATTGTAAAAATCAATGTGCCTACAAAGCCGGTCACAATCCCAGCCGTAAAACCTTTACCATAATTAAAGGAGGGCCCCTCCTTAAGCCTAAAGTATTTTATGGCCTCGTATATCCCGAATCCAGTAATTACACCATTAAAAAGACTATAAAAAATATTGGTGTGAAGATTAAAAAGGGACAACAATAAGAAATAGGCAATCAATGAGCCGCTAACAGCTATGCCAAACCTAATAGGAAGTGCAAATTGTTTCATTGTATAGAATTTTTAGGTTATGCATTTAATTTACAGAATTTTAATGATTTATCCGCGCAAATTAACAAGGAATTGATTTTATAGTCGATTTTACCCTGGAAACGCATTGGCCACTTCTTGTAATTACCGTATTTATGGGAAAAACGAATTGTTCCTTTCCCAAAAGCTTGTTCATGAAATTGGTGTTAATGGGGTTAGGAGCAATTTTTTGGTTGAATTATCATCAAAATAATTTAAGTGTGCAAAATAACACCTGTCGATTTTCTCGAAAATGGGATTCAAATGCAGTTATAAAACGTTCACAATTCAGTATCTTTGAGGTCATTTTAAAGTAATGATGCCGACCCTGTAAAAAACCGTCTGCCCAACTTAAAATTTAAATTAAAAGGCCACTTAGGCCACCCGTAATAACATTAAACTTTACCTCATGACAAAAAAAAGATTAATCCTTATTTTATCCGTTATAATTGCGGTTGCATATTCCTGTAAAGATGAAAAAAAGGAGAATTCACAAATGAAAAGTGTAATGGCCGTTCATGATGAGGTAATGCCCAAAATGGGAACTATTGGCAAATTAGTGGCACAATTGGACGAAAAAATTACGAACGATGCCTCTTCCGACGACTATGCAGCTGCCAGGGAGGAATTAAAGGCAGCACACAAGGCTATGATGGACTGGATGAAAAGCTTTGGCGATCGTTTTGATGGTGACGAGATACTGAACGGAAAAGCATTGACGGAAGAAAAACAAAAATGGCTTGATGAGGAAGAGGCCAAAGTGAAGTCCCTTAAGAATCAAATAAATTCCAGCATTAAGCAGGCGGAGGACTTATTGCAAAGCAACTAGAGCATTGCTACTCCTTCCAGCGTAAGGATTCAATAATTTTGCGAATATCCTTTTGCAGATGTACCGCTGCTGGCAAAATGGAATCATAATTCGGTTTGGCATAAAAATACAATGACCCGGTTACAAAGTGTTTTGTACTGTCCGTTACATAAAACTGGGATTGCGAGGCTGCATTACCTTTTACCTCATAATACATTCCATACACCTTATAAGGCTCATTAACTACGGGTTCCTCATAAATGCCGTCGGCCTTGACAACATGCTCGTAGCTAAGTTTTTGAGCATCGGTAAGCAGTTTGTCCAAATTACCGTTCACTGCTTTATAATTAATAAAAATAGAGCCTTTCATAAGGGGATAGTCCAATGTAAAGGAGGTATTGGACTCGGATTTTAATTGCGCCGTTTCATTGTACTTGATAGAAAAGTGTTCTGTTTCCAATGTTCCTTCCTTACCGGATGGGTATTCCAACCTTAACATGGCCTTCGGCTTTGGTAAAACATCGTCTTTACAAGCCGACACAAGACATAACAATAAAATAACAAGTCCTAGGTTACGCTTCATGGGGCAATGTGATTTTTATTTGCTTCAAACGTTTTTTGTCCAGGCTCTCCACAATAAATTGATACTCTTTAAACCTTACCACCTCACCTCTTTTAGGAAAGCTCCCGGCTATTTCCAGGACAAAACCTGCAACCGTTTCGGATTCTCCCTTTTTCTCCTCAAAATCATCCTCATCCTCAATTTTGGCTACCCTATAAAAATCCTTTAGAGCTGTTTTGCCATCGAAGACGTAGTTAAAATCGTCCAGCTTAGAGAAAATTAAGTCCTCATCGTCAAACTCATCACTAATATCCCCTACAATTTCCTCGATAATATCTTCAAGGGTAACTATTCCGGAAGTACCCCCATACTCATCCACCACAATGGCCAAATGATTTTTCTTGGTCTGGAAATCCAGCAACAAATTGTCCAATTTTTTGTTCTCAGGAACAAAATAGGGTTCCCTGATCAAGGACATCCAATTAAAGGTTTTTCGGTCAATGTAGGGCAGGAGATCCTTAACATAAAGCACCCCCAGAACATTGTCCATATTTTGGGAAAATACCGGGATCCTGGAGTACCCATGAGTTTTTATCTCGGACAACACTTCCAAGAATTTCATTTCCTCATTAAGGGCAAAAATATCAATCCTGGGCCTCATCACCTGTTTGGTATCCGTATTTCCAAAAGAGACGATTCCCTCTAGTATTTTTTGTTCTTCCATGGTAGTATCCCCTTCAGAAGTGAGTTCCAATGCCTGGGACAAATGGCCCACATTAAGACTGGATTTCTGTTTGCCCAATTTGTTGTACAGGTAAATGGTAGCAGACCTCATTGGCAAACTTAACGGTGAAAATAGGAAGTCCAATACCTTCAAAGGAAAAGCCATAAAAAAGGCGAAGGTAAATTTATTGCGATTGGCATATACTTTGGGCAAAATCTCCCCGAACATCAATATTAAAAAGGTGACCACTACTACCTCTAGGAGAAAGCGCACCGGAACAAGTCCTAAAATAACATAGGTAATGTCAGCGAAAATGGTGTCACCAATATTATTGAACAACAATACCACCCCAATATTTATGGCATTGTTCGCAATCAATATGGTGGCCAAAAGTTTTTTGGGACGATCCAGGAGGGTGACAATAATTTTTCCTTTGGCCGTCTTTTTTTCCTCTATCTCATTAACATCGGTTTGAGATAAGCCAAAAAAAGCGACTTCAGCCCCAGAAATAAGGGCAGAAAAAGACAACAAAATAAAAAGAAATGCGATTTTAAAAGCAAAACCGCTATCGATTGCAATAAAATTCAATAATAAACTAAGGGGGTCTGGGTCCAATAGTCAGTCTTTAAATTTAATTAGTCTAGAATGGTAAATCATCTTCATCTTCAGGTCCGTTGTTAACTAACGGCTCATTAACCTTATTTGTTGTGGCAGATGCACCCTGCTGTGGTTGATTCTGGTTGCCTGCCTGGGCATTGGCCATACTTTCCTTTTTGGTGGTCAAAAAAGTAAAATCCTGAACATGCACCTCGGTAGTATACCTGGTATTCCCATCTTCCCCTTGCCATTGACGGTTTTTAAGTCGACCTTCCACGTAAATCTTATCCCCTTTACTTAGATATTTTTCGCATATTTCCGCAGCCTTGTTCCGCACCACTATATTATGCCAATCCGTATTGGTTACCCTTTCCCCTGTCTGCTTATTGGTATAGGTCTCATTGGTAGCCAATGGGAATCTCCCTATGCAGTTTCCCCCTTCAAAAAAGTGAATTTTAATCTCATCTCCCAAATGCCCGATCAGCATTACCTTATTTAGTGTTCCGCTCATAACTCAAAGTAAAGTTCAAAAGTACTAAATTTTAAACGTTTTTATAAAATCTGCAATTAAAACTGGAACAGGATATTTATGAAGTTCAGCTATTTGTATTCCATTTTTAAGATTGGATTCAAAGGTGATGATCCAAAACCGAGTATGCAAATGTTGGTGTGAAAGTTTATGAACTATTTTACTTTCATTGTAAAGGTATATTTCAGAGGGTTCCTCCAACGCTACCAATTCTTTCAAATTACCCGCAACCTCTCCCTGATCAATATACTTTTCCGTTTCCAGTAACGGAAATTCATATAAATTTTGCCAAATACCACTTCCCTTTCGTTGTTGCAATAAAGTCTGTTTATTTTCGTCTACCAATACCAAATAATTAAAATAACGATTACGGACCTTATTCTTTTTTATTTTTACCGGAAGGCTATCTATGCTATTAGTAGCGAGGGCCACACATGATTTCTGAAGGGGACAGCTACCGCAGTCCGGATTCTTTGGAGTGCATTGTAGGGCACCAAATTCCATAATTCCCTGGTTGTAGTCCCTTATATTTTTGGTATCCATAATTTCGCGGGCCAATTCTTTGAAGTATAAAATACCCCCCGCACTGTTTATGGGCAAGTCTATACCATAATATCTGGCCAAAACCCTATAGACATTTCCATCTACTACAGCCTCTGGCCGTCCAAAGCAAATTGAAGCTATTGCCGAGGCCGTATAATCCCCAATACCTTTCAATTGCATCAGCTCCTTATAGGTATTTGGAAAATTTCCATTATATTTTTCAGTAATTATTTTTGCAGTGGCATGCAAGTTTCTTGCCCTTGAATAATACCCCAAACCTTGCCATAACTTAAGAACCTGTTCTTCGGATGCCGCAGCCAAATCCTGCACCTCCGGGAAAGCTTCCACAAACTTCAAATAGTAAGGTATACCTTGTGCCACACGGGTCTGTTGCAGCATAATTTCTGAAAGCCAAATACGGTAGGGCTCACTGGAACTACGCCAAGGCAGAAGCCTCTTATTTAGCTCGTACCACTCTAAAATAATTCTGGAAAAGTTCATTTACTAGGGCCTAATTTACAAAAGTAATGGTTTACCCACTTAAAATTAAGTTCCTTAGCAAGGAAAGATTCAATTTAATTCATATATTTGCATCCCGAAAAAAAAATTCTTTAGAAATTTATTTAGTTAAAATGACGAAAGCGGAAATTGTAACGAAAATCTCAGAAAAACTGGGAATTGAAAAAGGAGATGTGCAAGCAACTGTGGAATCTTTCATGGATGAGGTAAAAACATCTTTAGAAAGCGGAGACAACGTATACTTAAGAGGTTTCGGCAGTTTTATCATTAAAACAAGAGCTGAAAAAACAGGTAGGAACATATCCAAAAATACTACCATTAAAATCCCAGCACACAACATCCCTGCCTTTAAACCGGCCAAGGTTTTTGTGGAAGGCGTAAAAAGTAATGTACAAGTCAAATAAAATATTATTAATCTAAAAAAGTAGACCTCTATGCCTAGTGGTAAAAAAAGAAAAAGACATAAGGTAGCTACCCACAAGCGTAAAAAACGCCGGAGAGCTAACCGACACAAGAAAAAGTAGTTGTTACAACTACTTTTTCCTTTTATACGTTCCTTGACATAGAAATTCGTAATAGAATTTCGACGGGTTTATACAACCTGTACAAATTATTGTTTAATCATTTATCCCCACTTGATATATTGAGTGGCGGGATGAATATAAATTAATTCAGGTGAATAGAGAATTAATCGTAAGATCTAGTTCCAATGCCGTTGATTTTGCCTTGCTAAAGGATGGAAAACTCACTGAATTACACAAAGAAGAAGACAGTAACGACTTTGCTGTTGGCGATATTTTAATTGCCAAGGTTAGAAAGCCGGTAACTGGACTAAATGCAGCCTTCGTAAATGTAGGGTATGAGAAAGATGCCTTTCTACATTACCACGATTTGGGGCCGCAACTAGCTTCTATGTTGCAATTCATTAAAAAAGTTAGCACTGGAAAACTTAAGGACTATTCTTTAAGTAATTTTCAGTTTGAAGAAGATATTGACAAAAACGGTAGCATCAATGATGTTATTAAAGCCAATCAATCCTTACTCGTACAAATAGTAAAGGAACCCATTTCCACAAAAGGACCACGAATAAGCTCTGAACTTTCCATAGCTGGCCGATACTTGGTCATGGTCCCTTTTTCCGACCGCGTTTCCGTTTCACAAAAAATTGAGAGCAAAGAAGAAAAAGATAGGTTAAAAAGACTCGTAAGGAGTATTAAACCAAAAGGGTTTGGCGTTATTATCCGAACAGTAGCAGAAGGTAAAAAAGTAGCAGAACTAGACAAAGACTTGCAGAATTTGCTGAACAAATGGTCAGTAATGTGCAATAAGATCCAAAGAGCACCGCATCCATCCAAAGTTTTGGTAGAGCTAACAAGGGCTTCTTCCATTCTTAGAGATGTTTTTAACGATTCCTTTACCGGAATCCATGTTGATGACGAAACGCTTTTTGAGCAGGTAAAAGATTATGTGCATGAAATTGCACCAGAAAAAGAATCTATTGTAAAATTGTATAATTCTACTGTTCCCATATTTGAAAAATTTGGGATAGAAAGACAAATAAAAACTTCATTCGGCCGTACAGCCTCCATGAGCAAAGGTGCCTATTTAATTATTGAACATACCGAAGCGCTACACGTTATAGACGTAAATAGCGGTAACCGTTCCAATAAGGCCAAAAATCAGGAAGACACAGCCCTAGAAGTAAATCTATTGGCCGCCTCTGAAATCGCAAGGCAATTACGCCTGCGAGATATGGGAGGAATCATCGTGGTAGACTTTATCGACATGGGTAAGGGCGAACACAGAAGACGCCTTTTTGATCACCTTAGGGATGAGATGAAGGACGACAGGGCCAAACACAAAATACTACCCCCAAGTAAGTTTGGACTTATACAAATTACAAGACAACGGGTCAGACCCGAAATGAACATTAAAACAAGTGAGGAAAATCCCAATGGCTCCGGTCAGGAGGTAGAGGCCCCAATTGTTTTGATAGACAAGATAAATGCAGATCTGGAAAAACTCTTAAAAGGTCCGGCAAAGGATAATGGAATTATCTTAAATATACATCCATTTATTGCTGCCTATTTAACCAAAGGGTTTCCATCCATACGTTCCAAATGGTTTTTGGAAAACAAAAGATGGATTAAGATTCAACCTAGGGATGCCTATACTTATCTTGAATATCGTTTTAAGAATAAAGACGGTAAAACCATATACTAAACAAAAAGCGACTTCCAAAACGGAGTCGCTTTTTTTGTTTTAACGCATTTAATTGCGCAAAAAATTCCTTGCAAAATTAATCTACCCTAGGCGTAACAATTATATTCCTAAATTCTATAGGACCGTGATCCCCTTGAAAATAAAATGGTCCTGGCTCACCTTCCGCGCTATCCAATGCACCACCGGTAATTCCAGGGATAATTTGATCACTGATCACGGTAGTGCCATTAGCCACAATGGTTACCCTTCTCCCTATCAAGGTAATATCGTATTCCTGCCATTCTCCAGCCGCCTTGGCCACCACCTCATTAGGGGTTAGGAAGCCGTATACACCACTGTATTCCACATCCGAGGGCTCTGTCCCTTGTCCGTCCATAATCTGCACCTCATAGCGTCCTCGTAAATAAACCCCACTATTACTTCCTTTGGGATATTTGAATTCCAAATGCAATTTAAAATCGTTGAACTTTTGTTCGGAAACCAAATTGGAACCAGATTTTGGACTTTTTAGTACTCCGGAATCCACTATCCATTGGTTTTCTCCCATAGCTTTCCATCCACTTAAGTCCTTTCCGTTGAACAATTTAATGGGTTTTCCCCACTTTGGGTTTTTGGTATACTCCAATTTAGGGGCACGCGTAGCCACCCAATTGTATGTTTGGCCGTTGGTATACAACATGGTACCTTTTAAGACATCCCCGTTCATACTTCCTTCAAACTCCATGTAGGTATTGCCGTCTTCCCATTGGGGGGGAATGGCAAAACTAAATTTTCCATCTTCCATTTTTACCTCGGAAATTGGTCTGGCACTACCCATGGCATAAACAAACCTGCCTACCAAAGTCCGGGAACCGGAGTGACGGATTTCCAGCCAAGAAGGAAGTTCTTCCCCCTCTTGGGAAATAACCATATCCCAACGCCCCTCTAATGGGTTTATTTGTTGGGCAAAGGACAAAGTAGTAAAAGCCAGTATAAAGCTAAATGCTACTACACACATCTTAAATTTATTATTCATTTCAAAGATTGTTTTTTTATGAGCCGTAAATATAATTACAATATGCCTACTGCACCAATTAACGACCCCAAAATAACCTATCCAATAACCAAGGAAATTTAGGACCTTGAATAAATTAACGGGCTAGATTTATCAATTCCACAAACCAACGTATATTTACATAAATACTCCAGAAAATTTACAGGAGGAATTAACCATCCAGACCCTTGTTTACCTAATGATAACTCCCAAAAATTCCTATTCAGTAGACGAAGCTACCAAAAAATTGGAAGGGTATTGCGCCTATCAGGAACGTTGCCATAAAGAGGTGATTTCCAAACTAAGGGAAATGAATATGATTCCACAGGCCGTAGACCTTATAGTGGGACACTTGATTCAAGAGAATTTTCTAAATGAGGAACGCTTTGCACGTAGTTTCGCCAGAGGGAAATTCAAAATTAAAAAATGGGGAAAAAATAGAATTGTAAACGAATTGAAGCACAGGGAAATATCCAAATACAACATAACCCTGGCACTGGAGGAAATAGAGTCCAAAGAATATTTAAAAACCTTTAATGCCCTGGCCAAAAAACGCTTGGCAGAAATAAGGGAAAAGGACTTACAAAAAAGGCGAAAAAAACTTGCCGATTATCTTCTGTACCGTGGGTGGGAAAGTGGAATGGTCTATGAAAAAGTATATGAACTGGTTCCTAATAAATAAAAATTGACCTTCAGCCCCCTCTTTATGGAGAGGGCGAAAGATCATATACTTTAATTTAGGTTAAAGGAAGCTCCTAAACTGAAGACAAACTGATTGTGCAGTTCTTCAGCAGGAGTCAAAGTATCGGTTTTATATTTTGCAAGTGGTGCACCTATTTCGGTAAATACACCAAAGCCATCACTAAAAAAGTAGCGGATGCCCAGATGACCACCAAAATTCTTAAGACTAAGATCCAATCCTGGATAAATATCCACATTGTCCCCCAACTGAAAAACACTGCCCAAATTGGCATTGAACCTTGCTTTAAGGTCTATTCTGTCTCCAAAATCGGCATTGATCCACTCTGCCACCCCCAACGCATAGGAGGACGATAGGCCAAGTGAGAAGTTTTCCCCCAAACCATAATCATAGGCAACTACAATTCCGGTTCCATTGTCCTGAAAATTGGCCCCTATCTGAAATTTCATATCTTCTTTACCATCAAAAGCCTGTGCATTAACAAAAGACACAGTCAAAACAAATACCACTGCAAACAATAATTTTTTCATAATTATCTTCTTAATATAATTTTATTTAAAGGGGACAAAGATATTCCTTTCCTTACACATATCACCTAGGACAACAGTTTATTTGTCCTTTCTATGGCCTGTTTGTTCTTCCAATCTATCCACTCCTGACCTTTTATTTTTCGCATCATATTATCGTAATAACGCATAACCAACACATTGTAAAAGGCCCTTCCCAAATTCGCCGGATTTCTTGCTATTGCCCTTAAACTCATAGAAAAACCTGGGGTAATATATTTCATATAATGCCAATAGCCTTCCGGCATATACAAGACCTCCCCATGTTTTAAATAGGTTTTAAATCCGGTTGCATTTTTTAAGGCGGGCCACTTGTCAAAATCAGGATTGGAAAAATCTATGCTCTCATGGGTAATCAACGAATGTGGTACTTTATACAAGTACTTATTTTCCGACTGAGGGAATAGAATGATCTCTTTCTTACCTGCGAAATGAAAATGAAAAATGTTGGCCAGATCAATGTCGTAATGCATAAAGGTATGGGAATTGGCACCTCCAAAAAAAAGCATGGGTAGGCCCTTCATTAAGTTAAGACCAAAATCAGGAAAAGAATAATCCTTCTGCAGCTCTGGTACCTCTTTAAGAATATTCCATAAAAAAATGCGATATTTTGTAGGCTCCCTTTGCAAAAGATCCAGATAATGGGACATTTTCATGGAGGCATGGGGCTCGTTAAATCCGTCTTTATGATGTACCGGACGATCATCATATAACGGAACCGTTTTATTACCGGCCACCTGCCTCATATACTCAAAATTCCATTTGGTATAGGCCGGCCATTCCTCAATACACTTTTCTATGACCACAGGTTTCTGTGGCCTAAAATAGTTATTGAGAAACTCTTCTTTGGTAATATTCGCTACCCTTGGAATCTCTTTTAAGTTCAATATAACTTGATTGATTAATCTAGCAAAGTTAAAAAAACCAAAAATAATTTTCTTGGCAATTCATTCCAACGCAGGATTACTCCGTTAGATTGGCCTTCTTTTTAGCAGCTTCGTTCCTATCAATGGTATGGCCGGGCCTGGTCCATTTTGGCTTTTCCCCCTTGGCTGCATACTGGGAATCTTCAGCTTCCACAGTTTGGGGCTGGGAAACCTTGGTAAAAGCTTTTTGTGGGTTTAATCCCAACAGCTTAAACATGGCCATATCCTCATTAACATCCGGGTTGGGTGTAGTAAGCAACTTATCCCCGGCAAATATAGAATTGGCACCTGCAAAGAAACACATGGCCTGCCCTTCCCTACTCATTTGAGTACGACCGGCAGATAAACGGACTTGGGTTTCGGGCATAATAATTCTGGTAGTGGCCACCATACGCACCATATCCCAAATTGGGATTGGAGGTAGGTCTGCCATAGGTGTACCTTCAACTGCCACCAAGGCATTGATCGGCACGGATTCCGGTTGTGGGTCCAAAGTGGAAAGGGCCACCAACATACCTGCCCTATCTTCCAAAGCTTCTCCCATACCTATAATACCACCGCTACAAACGGTAACATTACTCTTACGTACGTTGTCTATAGTATCCAAACGATCCTTAAAAGCACGTGTAGAGATTACATCTTTATAGTAGTCCTCGGAAGTATCCAAATTATGGTTGTAAGCATAAAGTCCGGCTTCGGCCAAACGATGCGCCTGGTTCTCGGTAATCATTCCCAAGGTACAGCAAACTTCCATGTCCAGCTTGTTAATGGTACGCACCATTTCCAACACCTGATCAAACTCGGGTCCGTCCTTAACGTTCCTCCATGCAGCACCCATACACACCCTTGAACTTCCGGCGGTTTTAGCGCGCAAGGCCTGGGCCTTAACTTGGGAGACGCTCATAAGGTCATTGCCTTCAACATTGGTATGGTAGCGTGCAGCCTGTGGACAGTATCCACAATCCTCTGGGCACCCACCCGTTTTAATGGATAGCAAGGTAGATACCTGCACCGTATTGGGATCATGATTTTTCCTGTGTACAGTGGCCGCCTCGTAAAGGAGCTCCATAAACGGTTTGTTGTAAATATCCAGTATTTCCTGTTTGGTCCAGTTATGTCTTACTTCGCTCATACTTATTAGTTCTTGGGGCTTTCCCCAACTTCCTTCTCTCCCAACTCCTACAAGGAGGACCTGCAAGGTCTTGGAGACCTTGTAGGTCTACACTTTGCAGGAGAGGGCAAGGAAGTCGGGGTCGGGCTTATTCGCTATATCTTTTTCAGTTTACCTTCGCTTAGCTCGGCAAGCAAAAAAAGGATGTCGCTTCAATCCCTAAGCCAACATATATTTAGGGGTCAAAAATAACTTATAATCTGCAGAAATTGTAATAATCGATTCCCTAATTCATCAATTATTGCAATTATCAACTGCTTAAATAAACTTTCTTTCACTAAAAAATGCCAAAAAAAGTGAGGTGACAAAATTTTAAATGCAAGCCCTTAAAGAGTTAAGGCTTACCCAAAAGAATACTCACGGCATTCCCCCCAAAACCCACCGCGTTGACCATTACTTTGTTGATCTGCTTGGGAACTACATCGTAAGTTACATAAGGTACTGGGATAAACTCTTGGTGCTGCAACATCAACACCGCCAATTCCAAACTCAACATCCCTGAAGCTCCAAAAGAATGCCCTACTTTCCACTTATTGGTGGTCAAGGCAGGCATGTCCTTTCCAAATATCTTTTTGATAGCCGTTACTTCGGACAAGTCGCCTTTAATGGTTCCCGGGGCATGCATTACCACTACATCCACCTCTTTGGGGTCGGTCTTCCCCAAGGCCATTGCCATAGACCTTTGAAAACATACGGCATCGGAGGAAATAGAGATATTATGCTCCAATATTTCGGTAGCATATCCCAAACCTTCAATGCGGGCAAGGGCATTATCCAAATTACCTATCTCCAAACAGGCCATAGAGGCCGCTTCTCCCAAAACCATACTGTTCTGTTTCTTGTCCAAATCCAAGGCGCGACAGGGATAACCTTCCGGGTCGTTCGGCTCAAACCTAGAGTATATCTTCAGTGCCTTCATCTGCGCAATGGTAAAGGGTGTCAATGGCGCCTCGCTGCCCCCAACCAAAAATTTATTGGCCATACCACTTTTTAGCCATGCCACTCCGTTCAAGAGGGAATGCAAGGCCGTGGAACAGGTAATAGAGTGGGAAATTTCCGGGCCTTGGGTCTGCAGATCATGCGCCACCCATGACGAAATATTTCCCAAAGTAGTGGTAGGGGAAGATAAGGTAGAGGCTTCGCCCTTTTGGATAAATTCGCTGTGATACTTTTCAAAAAGGGCAGTTGCCCCTCTGGATGAACCAATGTTTACCCCAAAATTGCCATCTTGCCATCCAGCTTGCAAAATGGTCTCCCTAGCCGCATAAATAGCGTATAGCACGGATGGATCCAAATTCTTATACTTGGTATCCGAGTTGGATAAAGCTAATATCTTCTGCCGTGTATCCTCTGTGAAGGAAGCTCCCCAGGCAGTTATATTGTCATAGGTTTTCTCCCCTAAAAAATGGTCCGGACGTTTATAGTTTTCCCATACTTCCTTTAAGGATGTTCCCAAAGGGGAGATAGAGGACAATGCCGTAATATAAATAGGCTCGTGTTGCATGAATTAAAATTTTTCTAAGACTTCCCTTATACTGTCGTATATCTTTTGCATTTGATCTTTAGTAGTAATATAAGGTGCCGAAATATAGATGGTATTACCCAAGGGGCGCAAAAAGACCCCGGCATCCATAAAATGCTGAAACAGTTTATCCCTTACATTGCCATAGCGCTCCATAACAATATTAAGATCCAAGGCATAGATTATCCCGGTCTGTCTGGTGGCAGTCACTTTGGGGTGATCCTTAATTTCGGCATCAAACTCTTGGTGCCATTGTATTATTTGACCTATATTTTTTTGAATCTCTTCTGACCTAAGCAGTGCAATACCCGCCAAGGCAGCAGCACAGGCCAAGGGATTTGCGGTATAGGTATGCCCATGAAAGAGTCCCTTTGCAATATCATCACTGTAAAAGGCATCATAAACTTCCTGGGTACAACTGGTTACTGCCATTGGCAGCATCCCGGCCGTAAGGGCCTTGGACATGCATATGATATCTGGCTTCACCTCCATATAATCGGAAGCAAAGTGCCTTCCTGTTTTTCCAAATCCCGTCATTACCTCATCGGCTATGGCCAATACTCCATGGGATTTTATCACTTTTAGAATTTTCTCCAAATGTTCGGCCTTGTGCATTTTCATGGCTGCCGCACCCTGCACCAAGGGCTCATAGATAAATCCGGCAATAGCATCAAGATCTATGGTATTTTCCAATTCATGCAATAGACTCCCAATATTATCATCTGTAGGAACAGTAATCCTTTTTACATCAATAAAATAATCTTCAAAAGGACCGTTATATACGGATAAGCTGGAGACGGACATCGCCCCAAAGGTATCGCCATGAAAACCATCTTCAAAAGCCATCAAAACAGACCGCTTTTTACCCAAATTATGATGGTACTGCAAAGCCATCTTTATCCCTATCTCTGTTGCAGTGGAACCGTTATCGGAAAAAAATAATTTTTCCTGATTTTCCGGCAACAAGGAAATCAGGGCTTCGGAAAGCGCTATGGCCGGTTCATGGGTAAATCCGCTAAAGACCACCTGATCCAACTGCTGCATTTGCGCATACACTTTGGCAATAATAGCATCATTGCAATGACCATAGACACTGGTATACCAAGAGGATATGCCATCTATGTATTCCTTGCCGTGCTCATCAAATAAAACCGCCCCTTTTGCCTTAACAATGCCAAGCATTTTAGGATGCAGTTTATGCTGCGTAAGTGGGTGCCAAAGGTGTTTTTGATCCCTTTCCGAAAGACTTTTCAATTGAATATCCTTTTTAAATAGAGGTGCAAAGATGGGGAATAATGAGTAAAAACACTATCCCTATCCCAATTCATTTAAGGCGAATAAACATACCATTATCCCTTTTGGATCCAAGGAACAAATTTTTCGGCCAACGCCCTTACCAGGCCATAAGAGCAGGCCTCAATTGCTCTGCGTATTTCTTGACCACTTCCTTTGTTAAAGTGGATTCATGACCAATTCTGCCCAAGACAGGAACTCCAGTAATTTTAGTAATAATATCTTCGGACGCCTTATTGGGCTCCCCATTAAAAAGTATGGCAACATCGTAACCCTTCAGCAAGAGCCATTTAATGGTTAACAGGGAATGGTTAATACTGCCCAAATAATGCTTCACCACAACAACTACATGATAGGTTGGCATAATAATATCCAATATCGTATCGGAATCGTTCAGCGGCACCAAAACGCCTCCGGCCCCTTCGATCACCATATGATTCTCCGATTTGGGCTCATTTATTTTATTGTGATCTATATAAACCCCTTCCAAAGCAGCGGCAGCATGTGGACTCAAGGGTGCCTTTAAGGAGTAACTGCTCTTATGCATTACTGTTTTAGTATTGGAGATTAGGCTGGAAATGGTTTCACTATCGGAATCGTCCCCAGTTTGAACGGGTTTCCAGTAATCTGCTTCCAAGGCCTCGACCAAGACTGCCGAGGTAATCGTCTTTCCTACATCTGTTGATATTCCTGTTACAAAAAATTGTTTCATTCTAGCTTGGTTCTGTTATAAACTCACAATTTAGACATTTATACTTTCTTTTTTCAAAAAATGGAAAAAGTTTATAAAAAATCCCATTCCTGTTAAAATAAATCTCCATTCTCTCTGCTTTGCAGTTGGGACAACGCCTAAAATTGCCATGGTCATCCATGGCATAGGCCCTAATTTCATTGTAGATTTCCGTAGCACTTTCCTTATCGGAATAATACACCTGAAGCTTCACTCCACCTATAGCATTACTGATCAGGGGGTCTGAATTGAGGGTGTTCTCATCCCTTAGAAATACCGGGATACCATCGGCCTCCAATCGTCCTTTTAAAATTTGAACGTCGGCTACATACTCAAAGGCAGCCAGGGTGTAAAATTCTGGATTCATTTCTTTTCAAATAATTGGGCCAAGCTTAAAAGTACATCCTTAATTTCATTTTCGGTATTGAAACTGTGCAAACAAAATCGCAATCGCTCCTGCCCTTTTGGTACGGTGGGCGACATAATGGGTTTTACATCAAAACCTTTATCCTGCAACTGTAGCGACCAATTTTTCACCTTTTCATTGCCTTCCACCAGGCAACAATGCACCGCCGAATTACTGGGAATAAAATAGGCTTCAAGTTCATAGCCCCTCAATTGATCCTTAAAAAATTCGATATTAGCCCTAAGTTGCATTTGCCCACCTCTTGACATGGACATATGTTCACAAGCTGCCAAAATCGTTGCCAAGGAATGCGGGGGCATTCCCGTAGTATAAATAAAGCTACGTGCAAAATTTACCAAATAACTTTTAAGGGTATGGCTTCCCAATATTGCTGCGCCATGACAGCCCATGGCCTTGCCAAAGGTGACAATCCTTGCAAATACCTTGTCCTGCAATCCCAAATCATTTAGAAGTCCCTCCCCCCTTTTACCAAATACCCCAACCGCATGGGCTTCGTCCACGACCAAATAGGCTCCTTTGGAAGTGCACAATTCCACCAATGCCTTTAAATCCGGAGTATCCCCATCCATAGAAAAGACCGATTCCGTAACCACATATATATCGCCATCAGTCTTTCTTTCACGGGTGCGGTCTATCTGCCCTTTAAGACCTTTTAATCGGTTGTGCTTAAACTTATAGCTCTGGGCAAGGCCCATCCCAATACCATCACGAATACTGGCGTGCGAGAGTTCGTCATAAAAAACAACATCTGAACGCTGTGGTACGGCACTAAAAAAACCTATGTTGGCATCGTATCCCGAATTGAAGACCAATGCCGATTCCGAGCCAAAAAAGCTGGCCAACAAATCTTCCAACTCCCCATATAATCCGTCATTACCCGTCAACAGCCTAGATCCAGTAGCACCATTGGCTATAACGCCTTTCTTTTCCAAGATGCTGGAGGCATTTTTAAAAATGGTCTCGTTTTTGGCAAAACCCAAATAATCATTGGAGGAAAAATCGATAAGGCCATTGGGCACTGGCAATTTCCGAAGGGCATTATTCGTCTGTCTTTCGGTGAGTTTAGCCGACAATTTTTTTGGGAATTCCGTCATATCACAAATGTAGCATATCCTGTATTTATATAGTATATTCGTTTATACAAAGCATTGGAAAATAATAATACGGGACCGGGTATTAACTCAGGTTTCCCATCTATAAAAATATATCGAAATCGAATTATATGAAAATCAACATTCTAAGCCTCCTTTTTCTTGCCATTAGCCTTGGCCTGCAGGGCCAAACCAACCAATATAGCATTTCTTTTGAAAATGCCGTACATCACGAAGCGGAAATTACGACCTCCTTTCCTTCACTGAATCCCGGTGTACTTTCTGTACGGATGGGCCGCTCCTCTCCCGGGCGCTATGCCATACACGAGTTTGCAAAAAATGTATACAATTTTAAGGCGACCGATAGCAAAGGAAAGGCCTTGGATATTACCAGGCCCAATCCCTACCAGTGGGATATTACCGGCCATGATGGGGAGGTAAACATTAGCTATACCCTTTTTGCTAATCGTGGGGATGGCACTTATGCCCAAATTGACGAAACCCATGCCCATTTAAATATCCCTGCCACCTTTATGTACGTGACCAATTTAACCGATCGGAAAATAGAAGTGGATTTTAAGGTAAGGGAAGACCTCAACTGGAAGGTGGCCACCCAAATGCCCAAAGTTTCGGGCAATATCTATACGGCACCCAACTTACAGTACTTTATGGACAGTCCAACCGAAATCAGCAATTACGCGATCCGCCAATTTGTGGTAGATAACCATGGAACACCACAAAACATAGAATTTGTATTGCACCACAACGGAACGGAAGCAGAGCTGGACACCTATTTTGAACAGGTAAAGAAGGTGGTTCTGGCCGAAAAGGATGTCTTTGGTGAACTGCCCAACTACGATTACGGGACCTATACATTTTTGGCCTGTTATATCCCCAATGCCTCCGGGGATGGCATGGAACATAGAAATTCTACCATTCTTACCGATAGGGAAGGCTTGGCCGAAGGTGGCATGAAAAACAATATAGGTACTGTTGCCCATGAATTTTTTCATTGTTGGAACGTGGAACGTATTCGTCCCCAGGCCTTGGAACCCTTCAATTTTGCCGAAGCCAATATGAGCGGGGAACTTTGGTTTGCGGAAGGTTTTACCAGTTATTACACCAATTTTATCCTTTGTCGCGCCGGTATCATCACCCCTGAGGAATATGTAGAGGGCCTAACGGGTACTTTTAATTATGTTTGGAACTCTCCGGCTAGGCAATTCTTTAACCCTATAGAAATGAGCTACCAAGCGCCCTTTGTGGACGCTGCCACTTCTGTGGATCCGGTGAATAGGGAAAACACCTTTATTTCGTATTATTCCTATGGCAGTGTTTTGGGACTGGCCCTGGACCTTTCTTTACGACAAAACGGACTTAATTTGGACGACTTTATGAAATTGGTCTGGCAGACCTACGGTAAAAAAGAGGTGCCCTACACCTTGTCCGACCTACGCCAAACCCTAGTGCAATATGCGGGAAAGGAATTTGGAAACAGTTTCTTTGATAGCTACATATATCAAAGTGAAATGCCAGATTATGGTTCATTGTTCGCATCGGTAGGGGTTGCATTAAAGCAGGCCATGGACCAACCATATTTTGGGGCGAGTGTGAGCACCAACCGATTTGGTATGGGTAGCATTCAGGAAAATACCCCAATAGGGAGCCCAGCTTATAACGCAGGACTAGACGCCAGGGATGTTATTACCGCCATCAATAACGTTCCTTTGACTGCAACACAGAGTTTTAACGACATCATAAACCAGTTTAAGGTTGGGGACACGCTACAAGTAGCCTATACCCGTTATGGCCTTCCAAAATCTACCGCTGTGGTTCTCGCAGGGAATCCTGCCTATGGCATACAGTTAACAGAAAAGGATGGTGACAAACCTAGCAAACAGGTGTTGAAAAATAGAAAAGAGTGGTTAAAACTGGATTAAATGGAAATAAAATTCACCCGCTGCAGCACAAAAGCTGAATTGCAGCAAATCTTGGACCTGCAACATAGGAACCACTTACAAAATGTGGATGCCGATGAAAAGGAAAAAGAAGGATTTGTTACGGTATCCCATACTTTGGAACTCCTGACCCAAATGAATGCTGTCTGTCCCCATATCATTGCCAAGGACCAAGATAAAGTGGTGGGCTACGCGCTTTGCATGCATCCCCGATTTGGAAATGACGTTGAGGTCTTAAAACCCATGTTTGTGGAAATAGAAGCGGTACTACCCAAAGGGGACCCCTATATGGTCATGGGACAAATATGTATAGACAAGGAGTACCGGCGACAGGGTATTTTTAGAAAGTTGTACGAAACCATGAAGAATACCCTACAGCCCAATTTTACCAGTATAGTTACCGAGGTAGATGCCACCAACCTGCGTTCGTTGGAAGCCCATTACGCGGTGGGATTTGAGGAATTAAAAACCTACCATGCAGGAGGGCAGGATTGGAAGTTGATCGTGTTGCGGTAATGAATTTTGGGAAATAAGATGGAATAACCGTAAGACTTGGGCGCAAACCTACCTAGCCGTCAAGCAGGCGTTAACCATCCGATAAGCTAGGTAAGATAATTGAGAAATTTATATTTGATTCGTTTTTGGTGTATTTTTACACCAAAATAAAAATTATGTCTAGACAAAGTATTTCATTCACAGAACCCAACGATGAATGGTTAAAAAAACAAGTAGACAATAAGGAGTACTCTAGCAAAAGTGAACTGGTCAATGATTTGATCAGACAAGCCAGAAAACAACATGTCCAAATAGATTGGATCAGAACTAAATTAGAAAAAGCTGAGAACAGCGGATTTACTGAAGATAGTAAAGAACAAATATTAGAGCAATCCAAGTCCTTACTTCGTGGCTAACTATAAATTAAGCAACTCTGCCAGAGTGGATTTGATACGAATTCATCAATACGAAGTAAGAAAATTTGGTGTTGAACAAGCTGACCAATACTACTATTCATTTTTCGAGTATTTTGACATTATTGCCCAACTACCTTTTTCATTTGAATCAGTTGATTTTATAAAAGAAGGCTATAGACGTTGTGTTTGCGGTTCAGTTAGTATTTATTACAGAATACAGGATGACACTGTTGAAATAATGGCCATTATTGGAAGGCAAGATTTAAACAATATGCCACTCTAACCTCCGTTAGCGCAGATTAAATAGTTATTTCTCCACAAATTCCTGTGCTAACTCAACCTTGTCCAAATCGGCAGGCTCATATCTTCCCTATTATTAAATAGTAACTCAAATTACTTAACCGGTACTTCTAGGAAGCCGGAGAATAACTGAATCCCTTCGGCAATGCAAGCTTTGCTGATTAATGCCAAGTTTTTATATATTTATAACGTCCGCAAGATTTTTTCTCAAATTGCTGACCTAAAGCATGCGCCCATGATGAAATATTCCGTTTTATTGATCTTTTTCTTTTCATGTTTATTTTTGGCACATGGACAGGCAGAAAAGCAGTTTGAAAATGTAATTATCACCTCCAACAAGAAAAAAACCCAAGTAAAAGCAGGTAACAATGGGCAATTGCATCTAAATGTATCCCCAAAAAATGTCCTTAAATTTAAAGCTATTGGATGGGTACGCTATAGTGATTTCGGCGCCACAGGTGATGGTAAAACAGATGATATGGACGCCATTGCCGCAACCCATGCCTTCGCCAATCTTCACGGCCTTATGGTGAAAGCCGACCAGGGTTTCACCTACTACATAGGAGGCAAGGAACGTACGGCAGAAATCCAAACCGATACCGATTTTGGAACGGCGGCCTTTATTATTGATGATACCCAAGTCCAAAACCACAAAGCTTCGGTTTTTAAGGTGGTTTCCAACTTACAGCCCTTTAAACTGGATGGCATAACATCACTTAAAAGAAACCAGGAAAAAATAGACGTCGTTTTGCCTCAGTCCTGTCTTATCACGGTTACGAATTCCAATGTGAGGCACTATATCCGCTTTGGGCTAAACCAAGACAATGGCTCCCAGCAAACCGATATCTTTGTCGTTGACAAAAACGGACATGTGGATTTGGACGCCCCCATTATTTGGGATTTTGAGCAGATTTCGAATGTAACCGCCATACCCTTGGACACCACAACCCTAAATATTACAGGAGGACGTTTTACCACCATTGCCAATAAGGCCGAATCCAAGTACAATTATTATAGCAGGAACATCTGGGTCAACCGTTCCAATGTAGTAATCGATGGGCTGGAGCACCACGTCATAGGAGAAGGAGATCATGGTGCGCCCTATGGCGGCTTTATCAATATCCGTGACTGTGCCTATGTAACCGTGAAGAACACCCTCCTCACCGGTCGCAAAACCTACCGAACTATTGGCTCGGCAGGGAAACCGGTATCTATGGGATCGTATGACCTTCTGGTAAACCGTGGCCTCAATGTAAAGTTTGAGAATTGCAGGCAGACCAATGATATTAACGACAATACCTATTGGGGGATAATGAGTTCCAATTACTCCAAGAACCTGATCTATGACCATTGCACCTTTTCACGCTTCGATGCCCATAAGGGGGTTGCCAATGCCACGATCCTAAACTCTACCCTTGGCCATATGGGAATCAATGCCATAGGTAGCGGTGTCTTGACCATTGAGAACAGCACTATCCGAGGTAAAACCCTAATTAATTTGCGCGAGGATTATGGTAGTACATGGCAGGGAGAGATAGTGATCCGCAACTGTGTTTTTATACCCGAAGGGGGTAAGCCCAGCGAAGCCAACATTATAGGAGGTTCCTACTCTGGGCAGCATAATTTTGGCTATACCTGTTATATGCCCGAAAGAATCACCTTAGAGAACCTCCATATAGATGATACCAATCACCCGGAAGATTATGAAGGGCCCGCCATTTTTAAAGACTTTAATGAAGAAATGACGGATGATTCTTATCAGGAGCAATTTCCATATATCAAAACCAATGAAATAATCCTTAAGAATGTGACCACCACAAGTGGCAAGGACCTATTAATCAGCAGAAATCCGTTTATGTTCCAAGATGTGAGGGTGCATATGGAGTGAGATAATCTCCATCTAACACAAACTATGCGCCAGCCTGGAAATATTTTCGTTAGACAAATTCTAATGGATCACAATTCTTTGGCGGTGCATATCCATGCCAGCAAAGAAAGCCCGTTACAACAAAACTTAAGTAGTGATTTAAAAAATTAATATGGCCATTAAACAAACTTGGCAACAAAAATATTATTACAACAACCTAGTTACTACAAGGGTTGAGTGTACTTTTAGAGTTTTATTTTTTACCAATTTTTGGTATATTTGAAATAAATGTATCATAATGAGTAAAAACACATCCATATCGCTGGGAAATTATTTTGACCAATTCATTCAAAACCGAATTAAAGAAGGCCGATTTAAAAATGTGAGTGAAGTTGTTCGTGCTGGTTTAAGACTATTAGAGGAAGAAGAAAATAAGGTCATAGCCTTGAAAACTGCTATTCAAGAAGGAATTGATAGTGGAATTGCGAAGGATTTTGACCCAAAAAAGCATCTCGAATCCTTAAAAGCGAAAAAACATTCGCATGGCTGAATACAAACTGACAAAAAAAAGCCGTTGAGGACCTTGCTAAAATATGGGACTATACTTTTGAGGTCTGGTCGGAAAACCAAGCGGACAAGTATTATGAAATGTTAATTTCCTATTTTCAAGAAATTGCTAACAATCCTGATTTAGGTCAGAATTATGTTGGAATTACTCAAAATCTATTCGGTTTTAAAACGAATCGACATATTATATTCTATCGATCAACTAATGAAAATTATGTTGAAATTACGAGAATTTTGCATGAAAGAATGGACTTAAAAAAACGAATCCACGAAAAATAAAAACTAAGAACAACGAGCCCTCAATTTTGGTTAACCTCAAATTTCCGATTCCCTCCAATAGACTTCAATCATAATCCCCTCATTTCCTCCGCTAGCGCGAGCATCATGCTCGTGCTATTACCAATAATCGACTTAAGATTAAAAGGATTAATAGCACCAATTACCAAATCATTACGTTTAGCTAGCAGTGCAAGAAAGAAAACCTCATCAATGAGGTTTGAACATCTTATTATATGTAAAAGAATATAAATATTGAATTTTTAATACTTTTATATTTAATTGCATATAATGACACAGTTGGCGGAATTCGTGAAAAAACGTAGAAAAGCAGTTAATCTTACTGAGGAAGAATTCGCGGAGCGTGCGGGGGTAGCATTAACCGTGGTGCGCAAAATTGAACAGGGCAAAACCAATCTTAATTTGGACAAAGTGAATCTGGTTCTTCGGATGTTCGGGCATGAAATAGGTCCTGTGAATAGTAAAGCACTTAATCAATGACCTGGTAAAACCCAGCTATCGGGAGCATCAGACCTATCTGGATAAGGCAGACTCGTGCCAACCGGATATCAAAAAAATAGGTGGTCTAAAAATTTAGATCACCTATTTTTTATTCACTTAAAATTGATATTTATTTGCAGGTCCCGCTTTTGGAATCCCCAACAATATCCCAGCCTTTCGATTCTAGTGTAGTACGGGCAGTTTCCCCAACTGTACAATACTCCAGACCTTGTGATCCAAGGTCAATATCATTGGGCACTGTGGCCAATTCTGACCATCCTTTTAAGGTGGCATCATAATTGGCAATAGTCAAACTCGTGCCGTTCAACATTCCGTACATATCTTTTACTGAAGTAATATTCCAAGTGCCAAGATTTTGGTTGAATACACTTGCTCCGTCAAACATATCATCCATGTATTCTACACTGGCAACGTTCCAATCCGCAATATTGCCATTAAAAGCGGTTGCTCCCTCGAACATCGAAGTCATATCGGTCACGGAACTTACATTCCAAGCACTGATGTCCCCATTGAAAGCAGTAGCCTCCATGAACATTCCTTCCATGGTATTAACATTGGAAACATCCCATGAATTTAGACTCATATTAAAGGCTACGGCCCCTTCGAACATTGTTTCCATATCCCATACATTAGATACATCCCAACTACTAAGATCTTGATTAAATGTAATTGCACCGCTAAACATTCCTGTCATTACATTAGCTGCTGAAACGTCCCAAGACCCTATATTTCCATTAAAGGCAGTTGCCCCATAGAACATACCATAAAAATCCTCTACCGAGCTCACGTTCCAGGTACTAATATTCCCATTAAAAATAGTAGCACCGGCAAACATGTTTATCATTAACGTTACCTTACTTACATTCCAATTATCAAGATCACCCTCAAAAGCTTTTGCTCGTGAGAACATCTGATCCATGTTGGTTACGTTACTCACATTCCAATCATTCAGGTCTGCATTAAAGACAGAAGCACCATTAAACATGGCAGCCATATTGGTCACGTTTCCAACGTTCCACTGGCTAATATCACTTTCAAAGAGAGCGGCAAATTCAAACATTGACCCCATATCCGTAACCCCACTCACATCCCATTCACTAAAATCTGGGTTTTCTATACTCGTATATCCGAACATTCCGCTAAGATCGGTCACCTTGGATAGGGCTGGTTTGTCGGTTGCACTGACCCCTAATTCAACGCACAAATAAAAGGCATTGCGAAAACTTTCCCATTCTATATTGCCCCATTGTTTTATGTCCTGGATCTGCCTTTTTTCACCAAATGTGCCTCCAAAGTATACGGCAGGAAACTTTCCGGTAATGGCAACGTCATAGGTTCCTGCTGCATCGTAAACATGCGTTGCTTTACTGGTCTGGCCAGTGCTCACCTGTCCATCTCCCCAGTCCACCTCATAGTCGTAGGTCAATCCAAATATAGCAACAGGTATCTCTATGGTCTCCATTGCCGCGGTTGTTTTCCAAGTGGTAATAAAAGCCAAACTACCAGGTTCTGCAACCGTATCATCTATATCTTCCACCGTAATGGTAACTGCCGCTTGCGCCGTTAGTTCCCCGTCAGAAACCTTAACCGTAATCTCATGTGATTCTGCAGTTTCAAAGTCCAACTCTTTATTAGTAGCCAAACTTAAAACACCTGTAGCGCTAATTTCAAATAAATCATCACTATTGGCAACGATACTAAAGCTTAATTCATCCTGATCTGGATCCGTAGCTGTAACGGTTCCAATGGTGACCTCGTCGGTTATGTTTTCGGGAGCACTGAATGTTTGGGAAGTAATCGCCGGAATCTGGTTTTCTTTTTCTGGCAATTCTGTGATTTTTTCCGGATTGTCGTCCTTAGAACAAGACAGAAACAATACTACGAAAGCGCAAACTAAGGCAACAAATTTTAGGTTTTTCATAAATTATTGGCTTAAATAAAACATACTCTGTAAGAAAAAACCTTTAATGTATAGATTATTTATATAATCTTGAATAAAAATGATTTTATTTCGATGAAAAATTGAAATTGGCTGTATTACTGTAAGTAACCGTGGAGACCCTTGAAAGCAGAACATTTGCGGATTTCCGCAAGGTAAGCCCCATCCAACCAAATAACTTTGTGATTAAAAAAACGTAATTGAATCAATGTTTTCAATTGGTTTTCGACCAATAATAATGCGCAAAACATCTCATTATTAGGTCTATTTGAGAATTTTAAATAATAAAATTTAAACTATATTAGCGACTACTTCCCCCACTAACACCAGCTTACCCTAGTCGGTAAAAAGGAGTTTTTCATTACGGATTACATAACATTTAAGTGATATACGATCAATGATCATATACAATTGTTATGCTTTATTAAAAAACAACCCGATAAATGATAGAAAATGCCAATACTAAATGATATAATTGACTGGGTTGAAAATAAACCTGACTTCTGGCAAGTAGCAATTGACCGCTTAATTAGGAATAATGAGCTTACTGATAATGACATTACGGAATTAACAGAAATTTGTAAAGTAGATTATGGATTGTCGGAATTTAATTTTACTAAAGTAGATTTTAATGATTTAAGAAATTTTGCAAATAATGCAACCAGTAGCGATGATGTTATACTTTCTAAAATTTCTAATATTGATAATGTAAACGCACTCTCAAAAACTTGTGAATTAGAATTTGCCCAAAAAGGACTTACGATAGTCTATGGCGATAATGGTTCGGGAAAATCAAGCTATGTGAGTATTTTAAAACACGCTTGTAACACAAGAGGACATAAGCCAAAAATCAACGATAATTTATACGACCCAACTTGTTTTGGAAACGATAAAAAAGCTGATATTGAATATACAATTGATGGAACAAACTTTGATACAGTAAATCTTGTTAACGAAGAAGTAAGTAATTCTGTTTTAAAAAGTGTGGATGTTTTCGACACATTTAGTGCAAACCATTATATTGAAGGAGAAGATGAAATTGCTTTCATTCCTCAAGGTTTGTCAATTATAGAAAAATTGGCAATTGATATAAAAAAAGTTGAGAGCAAACTAAATTCAGAATTATTAAGTCCAGCTTTAAAAGGATTTGACTATTCACTTTTAGATGTTTCCGAATGTTCAACAGCTAAAACCTTTCTCGACAACTTAAACGCAGATTCAAAACTAGATGAATTAAGAGCTGAATCTATTTGGAATTCAACCAAAGATTCTAGAATTGAAAAGTTGATTAAAGAAATAGAGAAATTAAACGCGACAGACCCAAAGAAAAGCTTAAAAGAAAATGAAGAAAAGATAAAACGTTTTGAAATTTTGCAAAAGAAATTTCAAACGCTAGAAGATAATTTGACAGGTCAAATCTTAATAGATTTAAAACAAACGTTAAATAACTTTGTAACAACAAGTAAAGCTTTAAAAGAATCTTCTGAAAAAGCATTTTCTGATTTACCAATTGAAGGTGTTGGTAATAGTTCGTGGAAATTACTTTGGGAAAGTGCTCGTAAATTCTATAATGAAAGTACGGAAACGGAGAACTTTCCAGAAATAGATAAAGACAGCAATTGTCCTCTTTGTCTTCAAGATTTAGATGAGGATGCAAAGAATAGATTTACTTCTTTTGAGGAATTTATAAAAAATGATATTCAAAAAACTTTTGACGAAGCATCTAATAAATTTGATTTAGCGATTGAAGATTTGAATAGTTTAGACTTCTCTTTTGAGGAGCAAAAACCTTCAACAATAGAATTAAATGAATTGATTGATGATTATTCTCAAAATCAAGAACAATATTTAGAATTACTTACTAAACAGAAAGATTGTTTGGTAACTCTTTTTAATGCTAAAAAAACTATTGAAGATTTTAATAAAATTGAAATTGAGAACACACCAAAAACACAAATTCAAGAACTCATTAAAACCTTAAAGGAAACAAATGAGAAATTAAAAGTCCAATCAATTGAAGAAGATTTAAAACCACTTAATAAAGAACTGAATCAATTAAAAGGGGAAAAAAAGATTTTCGATTTTAAACCAAAATTAGGTCGTGAAATTTATAGACAAAAAAAAATAAAATTACTTAATCAATGCATTAGTAAATGTAATACTCGAACCATTACAACGCATAGTAACGAGTTAGCTACAAATTATATAAGTCAAAACCTTAAACAGAATTTCAAAACCGAACTGACCAAACTAGGCTTTAAGAATATCAAAATAGAGACCGAAACGAAAGGACAAAGAGGAAAACAATATCACTATTTAAGACTTGATGAACAAAATGCAAACGGAATAGCATTAAAAGATATTTTAAGCGAAGGAGAACATAGGTGTATTTCTTTAGCAACATTCTTGTCTGAATTATCCATTTCAGAGCATAAAAGTGCTATAATTTTTGACGACCCAGTTTCATCTCTCGACCACAAATGGAGAAATAAAATATCAAAAAGAATTGCAGAAGAATCTATAGATAGACAAGTAATCGTTTTTACTCACGATATTACTTTTCTACTAATGATTCAAGAACATTCTATTAAATTAAATTGTGATTTAGACATAAAGAGCCTTACAAGAAAGAAAAAAGAAACAGGCCTGATTGCAAGCAATCCACCTTGGGATGCTTTACCTGTTGGCAAAAGAATTGGTTTATTAAAAGATGCCTACCAAAAATTAGAAAAAATCGAAAGAACCGAAACTGAAGAAGTATATAAAGAACGAGCAAAAATTTTATATGGTAAACTTCGAGAAACTTGGGAACGTTTTATTGAGGAAGTATTCTTAAATGGAGCAATTCAAAGGTTTGGAAGAGCAATACAAACTCAACGTTTATCAAAAATTGTAGATTTGACAGATGATGATTACAATCTTGTAGATACCAATATGAGTAAATGCTCAACTTATTTTACTGGACACGATACAGCAGGAACTTTAATTGAAGAAATGCCTGACTCTGACGAATTTCTTGCGGACTTGAAAGTTTTGGAAGAATATATAAATGATATTAGGAAAAGAAGAAAATAACAAAGCATAACACCGTGTATAATTAATTGCTTGGTTCTAGCCTACTTACGAAAATCTTCGCTGATTTTCTATTCGGTTTTTATTTGATAAATTACGTGCTTAACCACGCAACTAACCATACACAAACACGTTGGCAGAAATTTATCTAAAAACATAAAACAGCATGCAAACAAATCCTACCCATAAAGCAATGAAATTTAGAAATCAAATTCTTATACTAATTTATATTATAATTTTCTCTGGCTGTTCTTCAGACGATAAAGATGCACCAATAGAAAATGAACCAGAAACCGAAATAGAGCAAACCGCTATCATCAATCTTACAAGCGAAGAATCTAACGAAATTGATTTTGGCGATGTTGTAACAAACATTATTGCTACGAGGGTTTTTAGTATTCAGAATTCTGGGAATTCAGATTTAAATATCACAAACATTATTCTCCCTGATAATTATACTATCGATTCAACTTCAGGCATTATACCTTCTAATTCCAGTAAGCAGTTTACTGTAACTTTTATTCCAACTGAGATTGCGGACTATAGCAATTCCATAACAATTGAATCAAATGCTACAAGTGGCTCCAACGTTACGCCAATAATAGGATTTGGAGTTAGTTCTGTTTATGAGGGTTCTGTAACCCTAATAACCCAAGAGGAAGTTGAAGACTTTGCTAAACTAGGGTATACTGAAATTACGGTGGCACTTTTTATTGGAAATATTAACAATTTTTCTAAAATTACCAGCCTAGCTAGTTTAAATAAACTCACTGATGTAGGCAGCCTTCAAGTTATAAGTACAAGGGCATTGGAAGATTTGAGCGGACTGGAAAACCTTAATGTATCACATAGCATTCAATTACTATCAAATTCGGCTTTGAAAAATGTAGATGCACTATTAGGGGTTACCAAGCTATCTGATTATCTAAGTTTTTTGTCCAATTCTGCATTGACCCAAATTGACGGCCTATCCAATATAACAGAAGTAGGAGATAATCTGCGCATAAAAAATCATCCGTTATTAACAAACCTGGATGGCCTTTCCAATGTTACCATAATTAAAAAAGACCTCATAGTAGAAGAGAACCCGTTGATAGAAAATTTGAATAGTCTGTCAACTCTACAAAATGTTTCTTCGGTACGATTTCAAGATAATAGTTCACTTTATGACTATTGCGGTATAAAGGAATTACTCCTAAATGGCGGGGTTTCTGGTACATTTTATAATACTAGTTATAATCGATACAACCCAACCCAATATGAAATTATATATAACGACTGTTTAAAGGAAATTCCTGAAGGAGTTTACGATGGCAGTGTTCTAATAAGAGGTGCAACTTCCCTAAATAAATTTGCATCAAAAGAATATCATACCGTTGATGGTAATTTTTCTATAAATGATTCATTTTATGAAGATGAACATAGAGATATATCAACACTCGAAGGACTAAATAATTTAAGAACAATTAATGGAACATTTTCAATTAGGAAAACAATCTTAATAAACTTAAGTGGATTAGAAAACCTATTGAGTGCAAAGCAAATAGTATTTGAAGAAAACACGGACTTAGCCAATTACTGCGCTCTCAACTCATTCATTCAAAATGGCACATTAGGTGAAAATTATAATGGCATACCCGGAGAAGAATATTTGTGCGTTGACAATTTTTACAACCCCACTATAGCAGATTTACAAAATGGTCAATGCACTGAATAAAAATTATCGCCAACAACGCCCTTATGGCCTCTAAAAAAGAAAGAGGGGAATTATCTTATACCATTCCCTTTGATATCTCCGGTCTGCCAAATGGGGTATATGCGGTTCTGCTGGAAACCCCTTATGGCAATTCGTTACGGAAAGTAATCCTGAAATAGAATATTCAAAAGACGAAAGATAAGGATCGACTTTTCTTATCAAGGTTTACATGTTTTAAATATAGTTGAATATCCCTATATGGTTGTTTCAATTGGGAAAATCATATTGTCGGATATATTATAACCCTGTTTAATAGAAGTTAAATCTAGAAATTTAAGCCAATGCAACCAATTGTTGTATTGGCTTAAAAAGGCCGAAGAAATAAGGCTCTAATTAGGAATATCCTAAAAAATGTAGGAAAGAACTCTAAAATTCATGAATTTTAGAGTTCTTTTTTTTCTAATCCGTAACATTCCATTTTCATTAAGATATATTTAACGATTGTATGTTTTATGCTTTTAACTCGGCTTGACGTACAATTAAAAACAATTAACTAACTAAAAAAATTATTTATGAAGATTACACTAGGTAAATGCCTATTGCTAGCAGGAGCATTTTTATGTTTCGGACTGGCGGGGGCACAAACGGTGACAGGGAGTGTTTCGGATGGATCCGGACCCTTGCCTGGGGCGAACGTATTGGTTAAAGGTACTACCAATGGAACCCAAACAGATTTTGACGGTAACTACTCCTTGGACAATGTGGGTAGTAATGCCACTTTGGTATTCAGTTATATAGGTTTCAAAACTATGGAAATACCTGTAGGTGGAAAATCTACTATTAATGCTGTTTTGGAGGAAGATGCCAGTGAACTGGAGGAGGTAGTATTGATTGGTTACGGTAGTCAGAGGAAATCGGATCTTACCGGTTCGGTTGGACAAGTGGATTCTGATCAACTTGCAGAACGTCCTGCTACATCCCTTAACCAGGCTTTATCCGGTAAGATTGCCGGGGTGCAGGTAAATACCAACTCGGGTCGTCCAGGTGGTAAATCCAACATTAGGGTTAGGGGTTTTAGTTCGATAAACTCTTCCAACAACCCGCTATACGTTATAGATGGGGTGCAGTTACCTCAAGGTAATCAAGCCAACTTTAGTTCAGCCATTGATTATTTAAACCCTAACGATGTAGTATCTATTGAAGTGTTAAAAGATGCTTCTTCAACTGCCATCTACGGGGCTCGTGGTGCCAACGGTGTTATTTTGGTGACCACCAAAAGAGGTCGTGCCGGACAGGGCAGGGTTACTTACGATGTTGACTATAGCGTAAACCAATATGGCCCCAATAGGGCCAAGGCCTTAAATTCTGAGCAATATGCCATGATTGAGCAGCTTTCTTGGGAAAATACGCAAAAATTTGACCCGGACGGATGGGCAGCTGGGAAATACGCCCAGTATGAACCAAGGCTAAAAAGGGCCAATCCCAATGTGGCTTATTTGTTTGATAGTGATGGTAATGCAATCTATGATACCGATTGGTCCAAAGAAGTGGTGCAGCATAAATTATCACAAAACCATCAATTGGGTTTCTCAGGGGGTAATGAAAGAACAACATATGCCATCTCACTTGGAATTAGGGATGATCAAGGTCTTTTTAAAAATACCTACTTAAAACGTTATTCAGGGCGCTTTTCAATTGATGATCAAATTAAAACATGGTTGAAGATCGGAGGTTCTTTGAGCTATAATAATCAGACAGAGAATTTGGCCGATACCAATGATCAGGTACCACGTAGAATGGTCGAAGATTATCCTTTTTACCCAGCTCCATATCATACAGGTGGACCCTTGGAAGGCTTATATGCCAATAACAGGGATTATCCCTATGCAGAGGGTACCCGAAATTCGGTAAACTGGCTTGATAATAATGAGTATATCTTAAATACCCAAACAACGGCCGGAAGTTTTTACACCAACCTTAACCTTACCAAGGAATTGGAAATGAGGACAGTTATAGGCGCCAACATCCTTACTCAGGAGAACAATGAATTCCGGAACAGTGTGTTGGATAACAATGCTGTAGCCAGAGCACAAGCAAGCAATGAAAAACAAACGTTCTGGTCTATTGAAAACTACTTGACCTATAATAAGGAAATCAATGAAAACAATTCATTAACAGCCTTACTGGGGCTATCTTGGCAACAGTCCAATCAATTCTTTGTTAACGCAGATTCCAGAAATTTCCCTACCGATTTTTTTAAATTCAACAACTTGGGAGCAGGATCAGATAATATAGCGGTACAATCTTTTGCCGATAGGGAAGCGCTAAACTCCTATTTTGGAAGGTTAAATTATAACCTATATGGCAAGTATCTATTTACAGTTACGGGTAGGGCCGATGGTTCGTCGAAATTTGGAGACAACAATAAGTTTTCCTTTTTTCCCTCAGCGGCAGTTGCCTGGAGGATTTCGGACGAGGATTTTCTAGTAGACAACACTCTAATTTCCAATTTAAAACTTAGAACAAGTTATGGGGTTACGGGTAACTCCGAAATACCACCATACTCTTCCTTATCTCTTTTGAGCTCCAACTACGCTGCCATATGGAGCGACAGTCGTGTGGGAGGAACTGGTTTAAATAGATTGGCGAATCCTGATTTGAAATGGGAAAAGACCGCACAGTATGATGTGGGTGTGGAATTAGGCCTATTTGAGAATAGAATTAGCCTTGAGGCTGATTATTACTACAGGAAAACTACAGATATGCTCTTGGATGCACCTGTACCACAATCCAGCGGGTATGCAACTATAAGAAGAAATGTAGGTTCCATGGAGAACAAAGGTCTTGAACTTGGGTTATCTACCAAGAACATAGTAACCGCTGATCTAACCTGGAACAGTTCCTTCAATATTTCCATGAACAGGAACAAAGTACTTTCTCTGGCCACACCATCTGATATCTTTGGTGTAGGTGGACCTGGAATAACCAATGAAACCAGTATTATTAGGGTAGGTGAACCCGTAGGAGCTTTCTGGGGCCTTACCCGTTTGGGAACTTGGGGTACGGATGAGGCCGCTGAAGCGGCTAGTTTCGTAAGCTATCGAAACGGTCTTACTATTCTTCCGGGTGATATCAAATACAAGGATTTTAACGGCGACAAAATTATAAATGATGAGGATAGATCTATCATCGGTAATGGATACCCAACAGCTTGGGGAACGTTTACCAATTATGTTAATTATAAAAACATAGATTTTACCTTGGAACTTCAATATTCTTGGGGTAACGATGTCATGGATATGAACCTACACTCCAGTGAGGATAGACAAGCGCTTGCCAATAGTTATACAACGGTATTGGACGCATGGACCCCTGATAACCAGGATACCATGATTGCCCAGGTTAGGGATACACGTGCTGGTTATGTTACCAACGTGGATTCACATTGGGTAAAGGATGGTTCTTTTGTAAGAGGTAGAAACATTATGTTAGGATATACTTTTGATCAAAACTTGGTTGAACGTATGCATCTAAATAAATTGAGACTGTACGCTTCTGCTCAAAATTTCTTTTTGATAGTGGATGATGAACTACTTGGAGATCCCGAGGTAACACCTATTCGTGGTGGGGAGGGCAACAACGTCTTCTCTCAAGGAATGAAGTGGCATGAATATCCAAAATCGACAACATTCGTAATTGGTCTGCAAGTCGGTCTGTAATTAATAAAATTTAAAATAAGATATTATGAAATTTGATATAACAAAACACATTGGAAAGTTTTACCTCTGTACGCTATTGTTGCTTACAACAGTGGGTTGTTCCGATTTTTTGGATGAATCCGATCCATCAAATCTAACACCGGACAGTTTTTACACTACGGCCAAGCATGCCGAATCAGCCATTGCTGCTGTTTATGCGGATGCCAGGTTTGTAGGTGACGGTGCGGGCATCTTTTCATCCAACTGGCAATTGCTTGAAGCAGTTACCGGTACTTCCACTACCCAGACAGCCCAAAATTCGGATTTGAACAATTTGTATTCCTTATCCTATGATGCCAATACACTGCATATCAGGAATTGGTGGCGAGGAGTTTACAAACTTATAGCCAACACCAATCTGGTACTTGAAAATGTCCCTGGCATAGAAATGGATGAGGCACAGAAAAACAAAGTATTAGGGGAAGCTAGGTTTTTTAGGGCCTGGGGTTACTTTTACGCCGTTAGACTTTGGGGAGATGTTCCCTTGATTACGCTGCCACAAAGTGCAACGTCAGAAGATTTTAATCCAACCCGTAGCCCGCAGAGTGCGGTCTATGATCAAATTGTAGCCGATCTGTTGGCCGCTGAAGGTGCAGGCCTGTCTTGGACAGATGATAGTGGTAGAGTTTCACAGTCCGCTGTTAAATCTTTGTTAGCCAAGGTGTATCTTACTATGGCCGGAAGTCCGCTAAATGAAACAGCCCGCTATGCCGACGCCGCGAGTAAAGCCAAAGAGGTTATAGACAATGCTGGGCCAATAGATCTTTTTGACACTTACGGTGAAGTACACGATGAAACTTTGGGCAATATGGTCGAACACATTTTTAGCCTGCAATACAATGATGAAGTGGCAGGAAACCCAATGGGCAATATGTTCCCTAATTTCCAACCGGTAACCTATAGAGGACCATCCGGAACAGGAAGTACAGTACCGGAAATTGAGTTTTATAACTCTTATGAGGCAGGTGATCTTAGGGCAGTAGATCGTGAAGGTTGGTTTTACAGCAGTTACTATACCAATGGTAGTGGTGAACTTTTTGATTTGGGTGCCCCTTATATTTTTAAGCACTTTAATGTTATTGCCAACGGTACTTTTGGTGTTCCGGGAACAGCCAAAGACAACCTCAATATGCCAATTATTCGTTTTGCAGAGGTATTGTTGATTTACGCCGAAGCATCGAACGAGGCAACAGGACCTAATCAGGATGCAGTTGATGCCTTGACAAGGATAAGGGATCGTGCACAACTGACCACTCCGGCGCTTGGCGCTTTTACCCAGGCATCTTTAAGGGAGGCTGTATGGAAAGAGAGATGGCATGAGCTTAGCTACGAACAAATCACATGGTTTGATATGGTACGCCTTAGAAAAGTACTGAACAGTGAAACTGGGACCTTTGATGATTTCGTAGGACATGTAAACCTTAGTTCGGATCAGGCGCTGCAAGAAAAGCATTTGTTGTTTCCCCTTCCGGAACAGGAAATGATCAACAATCCAAATTTAACACCACAGAACCCTGGTTATAATTAATAAACCATATGGTTATATGGAATAATAATATTGTTTGAGTTAATTAGTTTTTGTTATTTTAAAAGGCAGTATCCGATTGGGGATACTGCCTTTTTGTTTTGATTGGGCTTTGGATAAATATGCTGTGGTCGTGCTAATAGACAAAGACCCTATATTGGCTTAAATAATGTCAAAAGATCAATGAGTTCCGGTCTCCTTGCACCTTATATATCAAGTTCCTTTTAGCTAAATGGATCCATTATAAAAGAGAGCAATATCCAGCCTAGGAGCAAAGTATCGACAAGGCAACCAATAGTTGAAAGTTCAACAAGTAAAACTAAAATGCAAAAGATGGCGTGCTACCCAATCTTTTTTAGTTTATAGGATGGGTGAGCCGGAGATTTGCTTTTAATTTCAAATGCGTTATTAAGTTCATTAATGAAGTTGGAAGGAAGTATACCCAATCGCTTTTTGAAGGCGGCATTAAAAGTGTTCAAGTTGTTGTATCCAAGGGAAAAGGCAATGTAACTTAATTTGCTGTTTCTGAATTCTATATCCTTCAATAATTTGGGGAGTAAATAGTTTATTCTTAATTCGTTGATATAATTATTGAAATTGGATTTTTTTTCCTGATTTATGACCTGTGATAGGTATTTGGGATTGGTTTTTAGTTGTTCCGAAAGTTGATGTAAATTACAATTTGGGTCCAAGAAAAAGTTTTCCTTTTCCAGTTTCACCAATTTGGTCAAAATAATATTCTTAATATCATTGTCTATTCTAGGCTGGGTTTTAGGGATATCCGCACTTTTTCTTTCAACCGACCATTGGGTTTCCATATTTTGGAACCCACTGATTTTTTCGCTCATTCTTAGCTGTATTTCCGCGAGATCGATCGTTCTTAGTAGCAGTAGTCTATTTTTCTTCCTTACTTTCAGGTACGAATAAATGGAAATCGTACTAATAATAAATAGTAAAATGAGTACGATGATAATGCCCCTGAATTGAGCTTTCTGGGCTTTGTTTTCCAATTCCAGGATTTTTTTATTCTGCAGAACCTCCTTTATTTTCCTTTTGGTCTCCAGAATAATGATCTTTTGCTCCTTTTCATTGGTAAACAATGAATCGTTTATGGCTTTGTACAGGGATTTATAGTCATCGGACTTGGAGGGTTGATTAGTTTTTTCATACAGTTGGCCCAAAACATAACTATTTCGTTTTACAACATCAAAGGCATCAATGTTTTCCGCAGCTTCAATGCTTTTTTCATAATTGGATATCGCTTGGATAGTGTCGTTGGTCTGCAAATATAATTCCGCTTGTACAGTAAGTGCCCGGGGTATCCTAAAAAGGTAATTATTTTCAAAATTAATTTCCAAGGCCTTTGAAATGTGGGTCAATGCCTTTTCATTTTCCCCAATGGACATATAAATATTGGCCATATTACTGTGTACGGATGCCAGTATGTAGCTGCCGGCAGGGGGAAGTTTTTTTTCTATTTCCAAAAAGAAGGCATAAATTTTAAGGGCGCCTTTGGGGTCGTTTAATTTTGCCGTCATTCGGGCAATTTCATCTATTTTTGGATAGATATATTGTGTTTTCTTGAGCTTAAGGATGTAGTGCAGTCCTTTTAAACAATAATTGAGGGATTTTGAATAGTTCTCAATTCTTAAGTAATAATGGGATATAGCGGAATTGGCTTTCATTAAAAGATAGTCGTTCTTGCTTTTTTCTGCGCTATCCAAAAGTCTTAGGCCAGTTTCCAATGCCCTGTCATATTCTCCTCGTTCCGAATAAATGTATGATCTTAAAGTTGAAATATCAGCGTAGATCTCTGGGTAAGTAGTAGCGCCAACTAATTTTTGAATTTCAAGGACCATTTTCATGGACTCCCCAAAATCACCTAGGACAAACAAAAAATAGGCCCTGTTGTACTTTGCCTTGAGTACTCCTTCATTATATGCCAATTTCTCTGAAAGGGCCATGGCCTGATTGTTATAATTGTTGGCCATTTCGGCAGATTCATAGATATAGGCGGTGTAAAGACTTAATAGGGTCAATACTTTTTCCTTGCCTTTGGCATGTTCATTTTTGTGGAGCAAAAACTCAATATCTAAAAAATCCTCTTTGAAGTTATCCTTATTTTTTACTAGACTATGTAGGGCATTTAAATAGGAGTCTACGGAATCTACTGGAATTTCTTTTGCGCTTAAAGGATTAAACACTAATAATAGTATAATCAGCAATGTGGTTTTGGTTAAGTTATCCATGGTTTATTTTTTTTATACTAATTGCATTTGGGGGATTTTGATTGTTAAAGACCCTGCTTGAATTCTATCTTTTATAATGAGACCGCCATTTAGGTGGAACATAAAAAGCCAAAAATAGAATTGGGCCCTTTATCAAAAGAGCAATATAGTATTGATAAATATATAAATAGATATTTAAATATAATGTAAATATAAAGATAGGTCTGTATTAATTATGCAAAGGTTTGCATAAATTCCTATTTGGATAAAATTAGATTCTTGGTTTCGAAGTCAATGATATCTTGTATATAATTGGTTGAACGAGCACTTTTTTGACATATTGAGGCACCTATTATAGTTAACCCAGTCTCTAATCCCGCCACAATTCCTGATCATAGATTCCGATCAAATGGGTCCTGATATTAAAGGAGGTTTCCAAACTATCCTTGGTTAATTGCACCATCATGGCCTGACTTGGGGTAGTGGGCATATGGCAGGTAATACAATTGTTGGCCATTATATGCTTGTCCGTGCCCATATTGGAACAAACCGTTTTCCCCTCTGCATGGCAGCTTATGCATTTACTATTAAAATAAACGGCATTCCCCCTTTGCTTCCTATGGGGGTCATGGCAGGTGCTGCAATCCATGGTTGCAGTTTGTTTAAAACATTCACTTCTGGTAAGAAGACCGTATTGATTGCCATGAACGTCCAACTTCTGATCAGGGTTACCATTGTCCATATTCTTGGAATAATGGTTCAGATCTTCCCCTGTAAAATAAGAAAAAGAATTTCCTTTCAAAACAATGCTTCTTGGCCCTGAATGACATTGGGCACATAGATCCAACCGCTGTTGCCTAGTAAGATCACCTATTTTTAAGGTAAATTTTGCTGCAGTCAGCTCGGGGTTTTCCCTATGGTACACCACATGCTTGGCAGACGGACCATGGCAACGCTCACAATCTATCCCATAAATCATCTGGGACTTGTCAAAACGATTGCCCTGGGGAGCCGGTTCCAAATTTTTAGCATAGGTGATATGGCATTTAAGACAGGCATCCCGTATGGGCCTAGGCTCATCGTAATAGTTAGGATATCCCGGACTGTTCACCCAACTGTCCGTAGGGGTGTAATAGGAAACCTGTAATTGATATAATTCGTCCTTTTCCCAACTTAGATAAGACTGACCCCTGACCCCCGATCCAATAACAATATCGAATTTTGTACGTGGAATTTCAGTACTCCTATTTTTGATGCTGGTATGCTGATAAAAATATTCCCCATCCTTCAACATTTGAAACTCCACCGCCTTCAGGTCCAATACATTTGCACCCTCCGTGAAACTCCCCTTAATATTGGATGAATCCGCTATGGCCCCGCTATTAAAATGTGCCGTTTTTAAATGAGCACTGTAAATATCCCTATGGCATTCCATGCAGGTTTTGGAACCAACAAAATGTTCCCCGTTCCCATGGGTTGCCAAGATCTGGGGATTGAAGTATTCTGATTCCTTTGTTCCATTTTTACAATGGAACACCAATGAAGTCAGCCCCAACAGCATAATAACCATTATGGAATTCTTAAAGAACTTTCTATTGATTATAGCCATATAAAACCCCTGCCATTTACTTTTCTATATTGAAATAGACCCAACATTAAAGTGTTGGGTCTATTTGTAATGCTTTTTGACTAATTCACCTTGATCATTTGCAGGAAATCATCATTTTTGGCCACCAGCAAATGTTTTTGTCCGTTTACGGAAAGGAGTTCCATTCCCCTTACATCGCCTACTATTTTTAGTCCGGATTCCATCATAGTCTTGGTAATAAAATTTCCGGTACCGTCCCCTTGTAGAAAGAGTCCAAAACTGGAGTCGTTCCTTGGGGTTTCCACCTCGGAATTATACAAATTCCCCGCCAGGACCACGTCCAGGTTTCCATCCTTGTTGAAGTCGTCTACCACAAATTTGTTTATACTTGAAATCTGCGCCAATTGTGGCAATGGCCTTGCGGTAAACACCCCATTATTGTTCTCCAGATAAATACTGGCAAAGGAGGTAATCTCATAGCTCAGGGACTCCTCCAATAATTTGTCCGTATAAATTTGATTCAAGGTAGCGCTTGCAAAAGAGTTATAATCCTGGAACTTCACCTTTATTGCCGGCATTTGCTGTGAAGAACATTGTCTTCCCCGTACCGGAAATTCTGTTTCCCCTTTCTTATAGCTCAGTACTATGTCCGAAGTTTCATTGCTGTCAAAATCATTTAAATACACTTTAAAGGGCGATTTGGAACTGGCCTGATACTTATAATTTTTACCCAAATTGCCTACTACCAAGTCTTGATCTCCATCATTATCAAAATCCCCTTTTTCTACCGAGAACCACCAGCCCGAGGTATTGCCTTGTAGCAGTTGATCGGATACATCCTGAAAAACACCTTTTACATTCCTATAGAATTTGATGGGCATCCATTCCCCAACGATTACCAAGTCTTCCCATCCATCATTATCAAAATCTATCCAACTTGAAGAGGTTACCAGACCCAAAGCTTTCAACCCTGGAAGAACTTTTTCGGTAGCATCCACAAATTTTACGCCCTCAGGAGTACTTACATTTTCCAAAATATAGGAGTCTGCAGGGTAGGGATATTTCTTGGGAACCAATCTTCCACCAACAAACAAGTCCAAATCCCCGTCCTTGTCAAAATCGGCAACGGAAACATTAAGACCACTAATCTTGGTATCCGGAATGGCCTCCTTGTTGCGTTGAAATTTATTGTTCCCAATATTCTCATAAAAGCGATCTTCATACCCCAAAGAATTGGGCTTAAATTCGTTACCTCCACTGGCAATATAAAAATCATTGTCCCCATCATTATCTGCATCAAAAATTACAATCCCAAGATCCTCGTAATATTGGTCCTTTGCGAGATCGGGAATTTCCAATTCTTCAAATTGGCCCAAACTGGTTTGTAAAAATACTGCAGCCTGCTGCCCTACAGCGGTCCCAACAATATAATCGTCCAAACCATCCCCATTTAAATCCCCAGTGGCAAGGGCAGGTCCCAAGGTAGAATTTTTATGTGGCAACAATACTTCTACGCCAAAATCGTTGAAGACGTTCTCATTGTGTTTAAATAAATCTGGACTATTTATAGTTTCGAATTGCTTTTTAAGCTTGGACATCGACTTTTTGGTACTTACCAACTTGTTCTCGTCATAATTTACAGTAAGCCTCTGATTGGCCTTTATTTGATCGAGCTTCGTAGTCGATCCGTTGGGCCATGCTACCAAGACACTGTCTACTTGTTTAACTTGTCCAAGTCCAAAATGTAGCAAAGGAGAAACGGATGATAAATAGCCCCTAACCGTATTGTATTCCTGAACCTGAAGTCCGTCTGAAGTATAAATGGAAACCTTACTTCCATTGGGCAGCACCTTCCCTTGACCCTTTAGATCCAAGGTCAATTGGTTGCTTCCGGTAGCATTGTTCCGATAAATACTGGCAGTATCCTCCAAATTATTGATAATTAGGTCCAAATCCCCGTCATTATCCAGGTCGGAATAGGCCACTCCGTTGGAAAATGTTTTTTCTTCAAAACCCCACTCATCGGTCTTTTTGGTAAAGGTTAGGTCCCTGTTGTTTTGGAACATATAATTGCTCAATTTCTCCGAAGGTAATTCCTCCAGATACTTTAAAAGCTCAACCTCCTCTTCCTTATTTTTATAATCGGGATCTTTTTCCATTTTATCGAAAAACTCCCTGTACTTACCATAAAAATCCTTGTTGTTTACATCCCTACGTATACCGTTGGTTATAAACAGATCTTTCCATCCGTCATTGTCAAAATCGGCCATAAGTCCGCCCCAACTCCAATCCGTTGAGGATACCCCAGCCAATCTGGCCACATTACTGAACAGGGGCAGCTCACCTTCTTCATTGCCATTATTCATTTGAAGGGAATTCTGCATGTATTGGTGGTGCAGGCCAACATTAACGGATTTATAAAAGGCAGCAGGGTCCATGGAAGACATATTGGCCTTGGATCTAAAGTTGTCCTCAGCGGACATATCCAATTGAAAAATGTCCATGAATCCATCGTTATTAAAATCAGCGATGTCAGCGCCCATTCCAAAGAAGGAGATTTGTTGTAAACTGGTATTGATCTGATTGGTAAAAGTACCGTCCTGGTTATTGATAAACAAAAAATCGGGGGCATTGAAATCATTGGAAACAAAGATATCCGTATAGCCGTCATTGTTAACATCCGATGCTACAACCCCCAAACTAAGCCCAAAGGAACTTAATCCCGCTTCCACGGTTACATCCGTAAATTTGCCATTGTCATTACGATAAAGTCTGTCTGAATCCTTTATCTCATGATGGTCCAACATATATTGATAGTACTCCACAGGGGCAGTAAAGCTGGTAGGGGGATAATTGATAACGTATAGATCCAGATCGCCGTCCTTGTCATAGTCAAAAAAGGTAGACTGCATACTAATCCCATCGCAGTCTATTCCGTATTCGGCTCCCTTCTCGGTAAAGGTGTTATCCTGATTATTAATGTATAACACATTGTTATTGGGGCCATTTTTTCCGCCCACAGAGCAATAGATATCCAAATACCCATCCTGATTGATATCTACGAATGTGGTTCCGGAATACCAACGATCGTCGCCGGTTATTCCTGCACTTTCGGAAATATCCTCAAATTCAAGATCTCCCTTGTTCAAATACAGCCTATTGGCCACCATATTTCCTGTAAAAAAGATATCTTCAAGCCCATCATTATTCACATCTCCTACTGAAACTCCTCCCCCGAGATACATATAGGGATAGGTAAAATAATTATACTTATGGGTTTCTGTAAGTTTATTTTTAAAGTCCACCCCCGTCTTGGCGGCGTCCAATTTGGAAAACAATTGTGTTGACTTTGTTTCACAGGCTAATACCAACAGTGCCAAAAAAATAAAAAATATATATTTCTTCATCATAAATCTGAATTGACATAATAATCCTAAAATAAGAATAACCCCGCACATAAGTGCTAAGGGTTATTCAATATAATTGTTAATTAATATTTATTGTTACTAATAACCCGGATTCTGGATTATTGAAGGATCCTTATCGATCTCTTCCTGTTTAATAGGCATAAAATAAACATGATCCTGCCAAATTCTATTTTCAAAAACAATGTTTGTGGGCCTATAGACATAATTAAAGAGGGAAGTATCCTTTCTATAATCCGTTACAGTAGTACCCGGCTTTTGTGTTGCCTGAATCAATATTTGCTGTACCTGTTTATTCAAGGATTGCGGACCTTCCAACCATCGTTTCATGTCAAATAGCCTTGCATCCTCATTTACCAATTCTTTATCGCGTTCCCTTTTGTAGAGTTCCAATAATGCTGCACCGGATTCTGTAACCGCTGGCATACCATTTCTAAATCGGAGTTTGTTCAACCAAGTTATTGCTTCCCCTTCTTCTCCAATATTGATATTGGCCTCCACATAGTTTAATAATACCTCGGTATATCTTATATATGGAGCATCTACTTTCTGAAGATCGTTGGGCCAAGAAGCCGGTTGATTTGGATCCACAAATTTCCTGAAATAATAACCAGTTCTGGAACCATTCCAATCTTCAACAGGACCTTGACGCGTATCCACACCATTAATAATGGTACCATCGGACAAGGTATAATAACCGGTCTGTAGTTCATTGAATTTATCAAATTTAACTACATCATCCGTTCTAGGCTTCCATGGACCTCCATCATAAAGGAAGGTGGAATAGAAACGGGCCTCACGATTGTCATAGGGAGCTGCAGCATGTGCAGGGTTGTCCCAGTTGAACTTAGTACCGTCCGCAAGATCATATTTGGAAACCAAAGCTTCGGTAGGGGTAGTTCCTGCCCATTCGTGATAGCCGTTGGGCCCATGGTACAATGCCACCATTCCGGGTCCCTGGGACCATTCGTTACCTCCGGGATAGGTCCTGGAACCAAATCCGAATTCCTCTACCAATCTTCCCCAAATAAAATCCTGGTTCTGATCTCCTTGAAGCCATATATCCTCATAATTTTGAATAGCCTCTTCATGTGAAGCTGGAGCAGTATAATCCAATTTATATCCAGTAGTAGCATCCAGCAAGGCCTTGGAGGCCACCTTGGCAGCTTCCCAACGTTGCATTTGTGAACCACTGGTCCATCCTATCAATTCAGGATGACTATAGGAAGCTATGGTAGAAACCCCAGAATTTTTGGAGGGCTCGTACAAATCACTGGCTACGTGGGTCAACACCCTAGATTTCATTGCCAAGGCTGTAATCTTATCTGCCCTTGCAGGATCTCTTGGTGCATCCTCCAATAAATCTATTGATTGGTCCAGATCCGATAAAATTTGACTAACCGTTTCCGCAAAAGTGGCCCTAGGATTGCTAGCTTCACTATCCAATGTTAAGGGTGTCAATGTAAGTACCACACCACCGAATTGTCTCATTAATTGGGCGTAGTAGTAGCCTCTCATAAAATAAGCTTCTCCCAGCAAACGATTCACTAAACTAGCTTCCATCTCAGCCTCGTTGAGGGTTAGTTTTTCAATGGCAATATTGGCACTTCTAATAAATGGATATAATTCTGGCCAACTAAACCATTGCATGTCCATAAAGTTGCCTGCGGGGTTCATCTTACCTTCCGTATAGCCATCCACTCCCCTACCTGGGTGCGTAAAAACGGCCTGATCCGTGAAGGCATCTGTAGTCTCCTCACGGGTAAGGGTACCTGCCCATGTCCCTTGGTAAAGATCCAAAACGGCCGCCTCGGCAAGTTTTTGATCCGACCAAACATTTGCCTCAGCCACTTCACTAAGTGGGGTGGTTTCCAGGAAATCCTCGTTACATCCCACAAAAAGAAATCCGAAGGCCAATAAGGCTGTAATTTTTAAAATATTCTTCTTCATTTCAGTATTTTTTTAAAACGTTAATTGCAATCCGGTCATTATAGTTCTCAACATGGGGTATGCACCACCATTATTAACAGCTCCCCCAGTGGCATCTCTAGTATTCCCCACACTTACACCGTTTTGAGTCACCTCTGGATCAAATGGAAAGTCGGTAATTGTAATCAAGTTAGTACCCGATACCGAAATACGCAAACTTTTGATTCCAAATTGATTTATTAGATCTTCATCCACACTATAGCCAAATTCCAAGGTTTTTAACCGGAAAAAATCCCTGGTTATGAGATAGGCATCCGTTTGTCCAGAATACCATTGATCCCCACGATCCGCCAATCTAGGGCCATAGGCATCTAGATTATCCAGGGACCAGGCACGATCACGGACATCCCGTTGAACGTTGGCGAGGGTTCCAGACATAAAGCTCCACTCATAGGTATTATAACCGCCAGCTGAACCTGTCCAATACATATTGAAGTCAAAGTTCTTATAATTAATGGCAGTATTCCATCCAAATTGGGTATCCGCAAATGCACTACCACCAACTCGGGTCTTATCCTCTGGTCCAATTTTTCCATCACCACTAATATCCTGAACTCTAGCATCACCAGGTTTTAACAGAGGAGTTACCCCACTGTAATCCAAAGATTCGGCATCAATTTCAGCTTGTGTACGAAAAACCCCATCGAACTTATACAGAAGTGGTCTTCCTATCTCCCCGCCAGTTTCACGTTGCCAAGGCCTGTCGGCCAAATCGGGCTCATCAAAGAATACCAATTTGTTGTCGGAATCACTAAAGTTAAACGTTAGGTTATAACTGAAACCAGAATCATTGGCCCCGTTAAGACCCATAGTTATCTCGTACCCCGTGTTTTCGAATTCCCCTATGTTTATCGCCGGTGCTGCAATACCACTATATTCCGGCAATGTTTTTAATGGGGTGGTCAAAATATCCGTTCTGGAATTTTTGTAAACATCCAGACCAAGTGTTAATTTGTTGTTCCACGTTCTCAAATCGAAACCAGCGTTTCTTGAGGTGGCGGTTTCCCAAGAAATATCGGGATTTGCCACTTTGCTCTCATATGCCGTACTATAAACAGGACCTAAACCTGTAGCCGACAATTCGTATGTTGCAATATACTGAAAAGGTTCCACATTATCATTACCCAGCTGCCCCCAAGAACCTCTCAACTTAAAGAAATTAATGAACGGCAATGCCTTTTGAAAGAAGGATTCTTCGGAAACAACCCAACCTGCAGATACTCCAGGAAAAAATCCAAACCTATTATTTTTAGGAAACAAGTAAGACCCGTCATATCTAAATAAGCCCTCAATTAAATACTTATCCTTGTAGGTGTAGTTAAGACGTCCATAATAGTTTAAACGAGCGGTTTCATAACCATTTCCAAAGCTATTTTGCCCCTCATTACCCCCTAGGTCCAATTGCGCTAGATCACTGGAAAGGAAAAACCTTCTGAAGGCTCCAAAGAAACTTTGTTCGGATTCCTCACGGGTAACCCCACCAAGCAATTTAAAGTAATGATCTCCAAAATCCTTTTCATAGGAAGCATTCAAAGAAGCCGTAAAATCTGTTAAAGTGGTATGCTGTTGATTCAAACTTGGATCACCTGGACCACGCTGGGCCGCTGTTAAACCTGAAGAATTCCTATTTACACCATCCCAGGTATAAAGCGTCCATGGACGATTCCAATTCTTGTAATCATAATTCATTTTATCGTAAGAAATAGTACTCATGAGCTGTAGACCTTCCACCCCAGGAACTTCAAAAGTAATCCCAAAATTACTCTGTACGTAATTGGTACTATTGTCTGTATAACCAGGACCATCCGTAACCCGTATTGCAGGGTTGTTCCCATTTTCGATATCAGGGCCATATTCACCTGTTGGCCAGAAAGCTGGGAACCAAGGATATTGCCTTACCAAATCGTTAAAAACATTCCCCGGTGAATTGGTAGCTGTATAATTCTCTTCCTGTCTTGAATAAAGACCTACATTCATACTTAAATGATCATTGATCTTTGCATCTAGATTCAACCTAAGATCGTACTGTGTATACCCTTTTGGGGCATTTTTAAAGTTCACATCCTGTCTTAGGTGGCCCAAGGAAGCAAGATATCTAACGTGCTCCGTACCTCCGGAAACCTGTAAATTCTGGCGCTGTATAGGTGCTCCCCTTGTGGTTACTTCCTTCATCCAATCGGTATCTGGATACAACCATGGGTCATTTCCTGCGATCGTCTGTTGGATCCGATCATTGGTAAAGGTAGGATTCACTACTTCACCGTTGTCCGATCTAGTATAAGGAGCCCCTCTGCCGGCATGGGCAGCATTCCATTCGCCTACGGGTAATTTATATACATTAAGTACGTTCACCAAATCCATATATTCCGCCCCATTCAACATATCAGGGGTTGTGGTAAAATTTTGTAAACCATAATTGCTGGTAATCTTTACCTCGGGTGCTCCCACTTTACCGCGTTTAGTAGTTACCAAGATAACCCCATTCGCCGCCCTTGCTCCATAAATGGCCGCAGAAGCATCCTTAAGTACCGATATACTTTCAATATCAGCAGGATTGATCCTTGTAATACCTCCTGCCCTATCCGGGATACCGTCAATAACCACCAAGGCGGAAGAGTTATTAAAGGTATTTGTACCACGCACCCTTATACCGGTATTCTCCGCTCCGGGAGCGGCATTGCCCGTATCAATGTAAAGACCGGCAACTTTACCGGCAAGTGCTGTTCCCAAGTTGGGGGACGAAGATTTTTCAAGTGCTTCCCCACCTACCGTAGCTACAGAACCAGTTAAAGTTGCCTTTTTCTGGGTACCATAGCCAACAACTACCACTTCTTCCAACTGACTGGCATCTTCTTCCAAGGTAATACTTACGGTGGATCGACCATTAACTGCTACTTCCTGGGTTTTATAACCAATGTAGCTAAATATCAATACCGCGTTATTGGCAACCCCTGATAAGGTATAGTTACCGTCAAAATCGGTTTGGGTACCATTGGTTGTGCCTTTTACCACAACACTGGCCCCCGGCAATGGCAAATTGCCATCAGACACAACTCCGGAAATGGTTTGTTGCACCTGAACCGAATTAATTGGTTCGCTCGTAGGGATTGATTCTGCTTGCACACTAGATAATGCCATGGCAAACATCAAAACCGAAAGCATTCTTTTGAGCTTCCTTCTCTGATTGATTTCTGTTTGGACAGAAAACCAGGTTTTTTTCTCCATAATTTAAAAATTAAGTTAGTTAGTTAGATAGTTAAAAGCGGTTTTAATAAAATTATCAATATAGGCAATTTCAAATTTGGCACAAGAAGAACCCTCAATTAAACTGTCTTTTCGTCCTTGACAACCAAGGCATTAATCCATAAAACTTTTGGGGATTTCCATTATTCCAAATCGAATAATAAAATTAAAGTCACGCCATTCCAACTTCAATTTTATTTCAACATTTAATAACCGTAAAAAAAACGCTTGCTTAACAAATATATTAATCTTTTGTTAAGATACCATAAATATATGTTAAATATTATTGTATACTGCTAAGAAATTAACTTTATAATTATTGATTTCACTTTGTCGCCAGCCCAATCCCATATAATCAAAGCACCCAGTGATATCTTTGCAGGTTTACAGTAATTCCTTACCTTAGTAAGATCTGGCGTATACCTGACAATTCCCCCAAACACATCCTAAATAAACTGTTGCATAATGAAACTAGGAGCATTTTCAATTAGTCTGGCCGTAAAGGATTTAAGCGTGTCCAAAGAATTTTATGAAAAACTGGGGTTTACCGTATTTGCCGGGGACCTAAAAATGAACTACCTGATCATGAAAAACGGAAATGCCTTGGTGGGTCTGTTCCAAGGCATGTTCCCCAAGAGCATCCTTACCTTTAATCCGGGCTGGGACGAGAATGCCACCGCTCTATCCTCTTTTGATGATGTTAGAAAAATTCAGGCCCACCTAAAAAGTAAAAAACTAAAGTTGGAGCAAGAGGCAAAAGAAGAATCAACAGGACCGGCAAGCATAATGCTGACCGATCCCGATGGAAATCAGATTCTAATAGACCAACATGTTTAATTTAGCCATTGGGCAATCTGATACATAGTCAATGGACCTAAACTTTACCTCCAACACCATCCAATTAAAATGAAACCTCTAATAGTCCTCCTTGCCTCGTTTTTAATAGCCTTATTGGTTTTATATTTTAGGCTGAAGCAAATAAAATGGCAATTGGCCGGACAAATCGCCATGGCCGCTATGTTGCTGTTTACCTCTTTGGGACATTTTATGTTTACCGAAGGCATGACCGCCATGATGCCAGAATTTATGCCCCTAAAAAAGGAAATGGTTTATGTTACGGGGGTCTTGGAAATTCTATTTGCCATTGGATTGCTCATTCCAAGATTGAAGATCCTTACGGCCTGGTTGCTAATGCTATTTTTTATCCTCATACTACCGGCCAATATTAAAGCGGCTGTTGAAAATATCAATTATCAGACCGGGGAACTGAATGGTAACGGAATTGAATATTTGTGGTTCCGAGTACCACTACAAATATTTTTTATCCTCTGGGTCTATTTCACCACTTTAAAAAAATATAATAGTGCCTGACACTTAAGAACATTGGTCTCCGATTAAAATACATATAATCGATAATAATACCCATGAAAAAATATCTTCCCATAGTATTGCTATTGATTATTAGCGGATGCAACAAGGAAAAAGTTGCCGTAAACGGTCAAAAAGATTACACTCCAAACATCACGGAAATCCAATCCCAAAATATTTTTGCGGAAACCAAAGACTTCCCCAATAACACCCAGTTGGCCATCGCCATTATGCACAATGGAACTACTAAATTTTATGGAATAAAACGTAAAAATGATACCATTATCACTTTTGACAACTATGATAGTGTTTTTGAAATTGGCTCTATCTCCAAAGTATTTACGGCTACCCTATTGGCAGATATGGTAGTGAATAATCAACTAGGCCTGGATGATAATATCAACGATTATTTGGCCTGGCCGTTACAAGGCGATGTGAAAATTACCTTTAAACAGTTGTCCAATCATACTTCCGGACTTCCAAGACTGCCGTCCAATCTGATATTGGATTCCGTAGACCTACAGAACCCATATAAAGACTATGACAAGAGTAGCTTGAAAGAGTATTTGACCCAAGATCTTCAACTGAACCAAAATCCAGGAGAGAAATCCGAATATTCCAACTTAGGAGTAGGTTTGCTAGGGTATATTTTAAGTGAAATAGATAGCACTTCCTATGAAAATCTACTCCAGACCAAAATATGTACGAAGTACGATTTGGTCAGTACTACATCCGACAAAAGCCGTATTATGAACAAATTGGTCAAGGGACTAGATGTCGATGGCAAAGAAACCCCAAACTGGGATTTAAATGTTTTGGCGGGGGCTGGTGGAATTTTATCATCGGTAGCCGACCTGTCAAAATTTGCGCGAGCGCAATTCAATGATACTGACCAAATATTGGCTTTGACCAGAAAACCTACCTTTACCCTACAGGCCAATAAAGCGGAAATGGGTTTAGGCTGGGCCATTAAAAATAATACAGCCGAGGAATGGATCACCCATAGTGGAGGTACTGGAGGATATAGATCTTTCATCGTAATTGATATGACAAACAAAACAGGGGTAGTTATTCTCTCCAATCTATCGGCCTTTCACAAAAAAAATATGAACATAGATAACCTTGGCACACGCTTAATGGGAACACTTAAAAAATCCAATTCAATTGCCCAACAATAACGTATAATCTAAATAGGGCACCCTTAGGCAAAAAAGGATTATCCATCCTTATTAGTTTTTATATATTTTTAAGTCTCCTTCTTAAAATAGCTATGGAATACCTACCAATAATATGTTTATGTTAACCTAAAAATTATGAAACATCTTTTTATCCCTTTTCTCTTATTTCTATCCACAAGCAGTACAGCCTATGCACAAAAAGAAAAACTGAACATCATAGTTTTTATAGCGGATGATGTTAGCTGGGACGATTTAGGATGCTACGGGAATGCACAGGTCAATACTCCCAATATTGATAAACTTGCAAAAGACGGATTAAAGTTTGATAATTTCTATTTAACGGCAAGCTCGTGCAGCCCCAGCAGAAATTCCATAATTACGGGGAGATATCCCCATAATACCGGAGCTGCCGAATTACACACCACCCCACCATTGGACATGGTATCCTTTCCCGAATTATTAAGGAACAATAATTATTATTCCGTCCTGGCCGGGAAGTTCCATATGGGCCCTTATGCCAGACGTGGATTTGATACGATGTATGAACATCACAATGAGAATGGGGATGGAGGTGAAGAAAGCTGGGTAAGCTCCCTAAAGGAAAGACCAAAAAACAAGCCCTTTTTTATGTGGTTCGCATCCTATGATGCCCACAGGGAATGGGGACCCAATAAATTTTCGGGAACACACCAACCAAACCAATTGGAACCCCCATTCTACTTGTCCAATGGTGACGAAACCAAAGCCGATTTGGCCAAATACTATGACGAAATTAAAAGATTCGATTTTTATATTGGAGAGGTGGTCAATGAACTAAAAACACAAAAAGAACTGGACAATACACTAATAATTATTATGTCCGATAACGGGCGGCCATTTCCCCACAGTAAGACCAGGGTCAATGACCGTGGTATGAAAACTCCCTTTGTTATGCATTGGCCCAACGGAATAAAAAATAAAGATGTCACTAGCAAAAGCCTGATAAGTGCCGTGGATATCGCCCCCACAATATTAACTTTGGCGGGCATTGATAGCCCCGTCCATTTTCAGGGCCATAGTTTCGACCGACTTCTAACCGAACCAGACCTCCCTTTCCGCAACTATCTGTTTGCCGAGCACAATTGGCACGATTATGAAGCTCACGAGCGTATGGTCAGGAACAAGAATTATATGTATATATTAAATTCGAGACCCATGCAACCACAAAACGGACCATTGGATGCCGTGGGCAGTCCGTCTTTTAAGGATTTGGAAATTTTAAAGGACCAAGGAAAACTTTCTGCCATACAGGCCGATGTGTTTATGGTACCCAGGCCTCATGAAGAACTTTACGATTACAGTCGGGATCCCCTTCAATTGCTCAATGTGGCATCACTACCTGAATATGCGGAAACCCTAAAAAGTATGAGAAAGATATTAAGCGAATGGATGGAGGAAACTAGCGATAATATCCCCGAAAACCTAACCAAGGATTGGTATCTTAAAAAAGCTGGGTTGATAAAAACGGAGTTTCACAATGTTAGGGGAGAAATGCCAGGTCAGAAGTTAAATGCTACAAAAAATAATGCAAAAGGGGCATTTTAGGCTAGATTATTTGCAAAAATATTATTTCTCAACGAAATATGGAAAGTAATGGCTTAATGGTCTTGTCCATAATTCTAACGATAAATGGCAAAGATTATAGAATGGCTTTCCCCATCGCCCGTAAGTTCCATATATTTAATGAATAAAATTTAAATTAAAAATGAGCAACAAGCAATTGACCATCACTGCCAGTATTTTGGCTAAAACCGAAAAACGCGAATTTGTAAAGCAAGCCTTATTAAAACTTATACCTCCTACCCTCAAGGAGGAAGGCTGCCTAAACTATGATCTGCACCAGGACAATGAAAACCCTGATCGTTTTTTCTTCTATGAAAATTGGAGCAGTTATGATCATTGGCAGAAACATAACAACAGTGCACATATTGCAGCACACAGAAAGGCTACCGAAGGGGCCGTAGTAGAGGTAATTATAGGTCAGTTAACTCCGGTTAGTTAATATTTTGCGTTTAAAAATGTAGTATCTTTCAAAGACCATGGTAAACCTATTTACTCTGGTCCCTAGGTAACTTATAAGCATGAAAAAATACACTACACTATCCCTTTGTTTCATTTTATTGACGCTTACAAGCGCTTTGGCCCAGAAAGAACCAATAAAATTAGGGGTGGTTGGCCTTACCCACGGGCATGTTGGCTGGATTTTAAACAGGGAAGCCAATGAGGATATCATTATGGTGGGTATCGTAGAGACCGATCGAAATCTGGCGCAGTGCTTGTCTGAGAAGCACGGCTTTCCCATGGAAATAGTCTTTAATACCATGGAAGAGATGATTGCTGCCGTTAAGCCTGATGCCGTGGCCGGCTTCGGTAACATATACGACCACCTTACCATTGTAGAGACCTGCGCTCCCAAAGGCATCCATGTAATGGTGGAAAAACCCCTGGCCGTTAGCTTGGAACACGCCAAGAAGATGGAGGCCCTGGCCAAAAAACATAAGATCCATCTGCTCACCAATTATGAAACCTCCTGGTACCCCACCAATGTAAAGGCCTACCAACTGCTCCATAAAGGTACAATAGGTGCTCTTAGAAAGGTAATTGTAAGGGACGGACACAAAGGGCCTAAAAAAATTGGCGTAAGCCCCGAATTTTTGAATTTCCTAACCGACCCCAAGCTAAATGGGGGTGGTGCCATCATGGACTTTGGCTGTTATGGCGCCAACCTAATGACCTGGATACAACAAGGCAAAAGACCCAATTCTGTTACCGCAGTGACCCAACAGTTACAGCCCGAAAACAACCCCAAAGTAGACGATGATGCCACCATAATACTAACCTATGACAGTGCCATGGCCATTTTGGAACCGTCGTGGAATTGGCCCATTGGCCGGAAGGACATGGAAATCTATGGGGAAAAAGGAGCTATATATGCCGACAATAATCATGACCTACGCCTCCGGATTTCGGAAGGATATAGTGGCTATGATGAAGAAATTTTTAAACTTGGGGAAAGGGATGCCCCTTTTGACGAACCCTTCGCCCTGTTCGCTTCCGTGATTAGAGGCGAAACTACCTTGGATAGGTACGATCCCTATACTTTGGAAAACAATATGATTACCATGGAAATCTTGGAGGCTGCCGTTCAAAGTTCAAAGTCGCAACGAACGATCCAGCTTAAAAATTAGTTGTCCTTGAAAACGGGATATCGGCAAACAAAATCGAAAAAAAGTTGTATCTTATTGGCTATTAGGTTCGTATATCTTACACTCTCTTCCCGGCCGGCATAAATTACCATTATGCCCCATTATTGTGTTGAATTCTAAAGCAATTGGAAATGAGGATTACGACTCTTTTGCCTTTGGTACTTTTGGCCATTACAGGCTTTGCCCAGAACAAACCCCCTATAATAGATATGCACTTGCATGCCCTCCCTGCTGCTCTTAACGGACCACCACCTACTGCCATCTGTGCGCCTCCGGAAGAAATGCCAGTTCATGACCCTGCAAAATCCTGGGCAGAGGGCTTCAATGAATATCTAAAAAATCCCGACTGCGAAAATGCGGTGTGGGGTCCTATTACTGATAAAGAGGTTATGGATAATACCTTGGACATTTTAGAAAAACACAATATTTATGGAATAACCAGCGGAGCCCTGATCGATGATTATAAGGCCATTGGCGGTGACCGCATAATTCCTGGCTTACATTTCAATTTTTTTATGGCCGATAAAACTCCGGAAAAGGTACTTGAACTCCTGTCATCTGGAAAATACAAGGTTTTTGGGGAAGTGGCCATCCAGTACAATGGTGTTTCCCCCAGTGATCAACGATTTGAACCCTATGCCCAAATAGCCGAAGAATTGGATATTCCAGTAGGAATTCATATTGGTACAGGACCCCCTGGTGCGGCCTATCTGCTGGGAATTGAGAATTACAGGGCTAAATTGCACAGTCCCATGGTTGTGGAAGAACTTTTGATGCGACACCCTAAACTTAGGATATATTTAATGCATGCGGGATATCCTATGATCGACGATCTGCTTGCCGTACTTTGGACACATCCACAGTTATATGTTGATGTGGGTGTTATATGTTACGCCGTTCCTAGGAAAGCCTTTCACGAATATCTAAGACGTATTTTTGATGCAGGATTTGGAAAACGGGTTATGTTTGGGTCGGATCAAATGAATTGGCCCGAAACTATAGAAGTTGGACTAGAAGCCATCAACACTGCCGATTTTCTGGATGCGCAACAAAAAAGGGACATTCTATATAACAATGCCGCAAGGTTTCTGCGACTTAGTGAAGAGGATATTTCAGTACACCATGGAAAAAAAACAAACTGAGGCCATCCTATTTGTCCCAAAATATTCAATGCCGTGCTGTGTACATGTCCTTTCTACAATCCTATCGATTTACCCATTTAAAATTATTGGGTACCGTAGCATCCAATAAATCAACATTTAAAGTCTTGGCCGTAGTTTTCCCCATAGCAAATGTGGCTCCCAGATCCAGCCCTTCATAAATAGTAAAGCTTCTATTCCCTTTGACCCACAAATTTACCTCATAGGTATAAGACTTGTTTTGCTTTAATTGTCTAAAAACAGATACATATTCTATTTTGGGCAATGTTTTCCATCTACCTAAACCTATAGGTCCTACGCGATATTCTTCCTTATATTTCTGATTTTCGAGATCGAAGAAAATACTCTTTATATTTGAAAATATAATTCCCTGTGCCACACAGGCGGTAGCGATATAAAATACACCAAAATTCCAGCTGTTGTCCTTTCCGTTTAAAGGAACAATTTCATACCCAAAAAAGAACATGGCGAGCAAGATAATGGCCAAGGTGTAGAAAACAGAAGCTGTCATAGTCTGCCATAAAGGTCTCACTCCCTCAGAAATTATGATTTTGGTCTTGTCCATTGGCCTTAAAACGACAAAAGCCATACGAAACGTACAGCTTTTGCTTAATTTATTATTGACATTAAACTTTGTTAATCTGCCAATACAATTACTTTATTGTTCTTCATTTCAATAGTGCCACTGCTAATTTCCAGGATAGTATCGCCATTGGAAGCTTTGGAAAATTTGTTCCCGTGAGCCTCATCCAGTACTACATTACCCTTTATCCTTACCTTTCCCTCTTGTAAAAGAGAAACGATAGGGGCGTGGTTGTTCAACATTTGAAATTCACCATCAATTCCAGGAACTGTTACTGCTGTAACTTCTCCGGCGAACAAAGTAGCCTCTGGTGATACAATTTCTAGATACATATTTTTATCGATATTCAGTATTTAGCAATCAGTATTCAACTGCATTTTGTCAATTGTTAACCGATTACTGCCTACTCATTTACGCTTCAGCAAGCATTTTCTCTCCAGCTTCAATAGCTTCTTCTATGGTACCTTTAAGGTTAAAAGCAGATTCTGGAAGATGATCCAACTCACCATCCATAATCATATTAAATCCTTTAATAGTTTCCTTAATGTCTACCAAGACTCCTGGGATACCTGTAAATTGCTCTGCCACGTGGAATGGCTGGGAAAGGAAACGTTGAACACGTCTTGCCCTACCTACGGCCAATTTATCCTCTTCAGATAATTCCTCCATCCCCAATATGGCAATAATATCCTGAAGTTCTTTATAACGTTGCAATAACTCTTTTACTCTTTGGGCACAGGCGTAATGATCTTTACCTAAAATATCGGCGGTCAAAATCCTTGAAGTTGAATCCAAAGGATCCACCGCTGGATAAATACCCAATTCCGCAATTTTACGGGACAATACTGTAGTAGCATCCAAGTGGGCAAACGTGGTTGCAGGAGCTGGATCCGTTAAATCATCCGCAGGTACGTACACCGCCTGAACTGAAGTAATGGAACCCCTTTTGGTTGATGTAATACGCTCTTGCATGGCACCCATCTCTGTAGCCAAGGTTGGTTGGTAACCTACCGCTGAAGGCATACGCCCCAAAAGGGCCGATACCTCGGAACCTGCTTGCGTAAAACGGAATATATTATCTACGAAGAATAAAACGTCTTTTCCCTGACCTTCACCTGCACCATCACGGAAATATTCCGCTATAGTCAATCCAGACAAGGCTACACGGGCACGAGCTCCAGGAGGTTCGTTCATTTGTCCAAAAACGAATGTCGCTTTGGAATCCTTCATTACTTTTTTATCTACTTTGGATAAATCCCATCCGCCTTCTTCCATAGAATGCAAGAAATCATCCCCATATTTTATAATACCGGACTCCAACATCTCACGAAGCAAGTCGTTCCCTTCACGGGTACGTTCCCCTACTCCTGCGAAAACAGAAAGTCCACCATGTCCTTTTGCAATGTTGTTGATCAATTCCTGGATAAGTACCGTTTTACCAACACCCGCACCACCAAATAAACCAATCTTACCACCTTTTGCATAAGGCTCGATCAAATCGATAACTTTAATTCCAGTAAATAATACTTCCGTAGAAGTAGATAAATCCTCAAATTTAGGGGCATCCCTGTGGATTGGAAGACCGTCTTTACCAGCTTTTGGCAAATTGCCAAGACCATCGATAGCATCTCCAATTACATTAAATAGACGGCCGTAAACAGCATCACCTATTGGCATCTGTATTGCGTTCCCTGTTGCTTTTACCTCAACACCTCTACTTAAACCATCGGTAGAGTCCATAGAAATTGTCCTTACGGTACTTTCACCAACATGGGATTGAACCTCCAATACTAATAGTGAACCATCTGCATTTTGTATTTCCAAAGAATCATAAATTCTGGGAAGGTCCGCTCCGGACTGAAATTCAACATCAACTACCGGGCCGATGATTTGAGAAACTTTACCTGTAACTTTAGACATTACTTGAGTATTTACGTTTTACTGTTATCTTTTAAATAAAAACAGCGTGACTTACCGCTTTGTTTTTAAGGCTGCAAAGATATGTTTTCCATTTTTAAAAAGAAATTGTTTTTTTTAATTTTTATAGAAGAACTGATGTACACTTTTTCCATCTGCTAAAAAAACTTCCTTTTCCACCCCCTTTATTACCGTTTTCTCCTTTCTTCGCTTAGGCTATTCAACATGAAAAAGTTTTCAAATAATGGCTGATTTTCACTTAAACACAAAAATTTAAAATCAGTTCCATAAAAAAGCACCTTAAATAAGGTGCTATCTATCTGTTTAAATTAACTTCATTTTATTGAAGCGTTGAAGAATAATTTGTTGGATAGGCCCCTATATCCAATAAAGAACCTGATGCTTCAAAATTTGAACCATAGGTGACATCTATCGCTTTCATAAACTCATTAGCTATCAAAGCATTGCCTCTAGCTGTTGGATGAACACCATCTAAAGAAAATGCACCACCCCTAACCAATGCAGACGTTAAGATAAAATTACCACTGGTAACTCCTCCATCTGCCAATTTGTTCATTAAACCATTGGCGTCCACCAAACCCAAACCTGCTTGAGTAGCTGTTGCTGCGATAGTTGTATTAAATGCAGTCGTTGCTGCTGCAATCTCTGCTTGTTCACTTGGCAATAAAACCCATTTATCAGCTAATGGTAAAGACACCCCTTCTACAGAAAATTGCCCAGCCAATGCTTGGGATAGTCCCTGGGACATTAAAAATGCAACCGAACTGGTGTTTACCGTACCAATAATAGATGAACTAGGCAATACCAGCAAATCGTCTGCTGTAGCCTGCCTAGCTTGTCCGTAAGCTAAACCAAAAAGATCGGCTACCACTGGCGCGGCTTCAACTGGCAAACCAAATGATTGCACAAACGCAGGAAACGTAGGACTTACCTTCAATACTCCTGCAATTTGAGCTGATAAATTAATTAAGGATTCATCGTTAACCACAACCGCACTTGCCTCAGTCGTTGAAAAAACAATTTGTCGGTCCGTTGCATTTGGAATTCCTTGACTCTCCAAATAGGCAAACACCTGATTCAACTGACCAAATACACCATTTAATGTAGGTATTTGATCAGTATAAGCTTGTAAACATTCATCAGTAGGGTCCAAAGGATTATAGGGTACCGTTGTAAAATGTGGAATACTTGTTACATCTGGAATATTTGCCACAACACCTTGTGCACCACCTGCCGTTACTGCTCCGATCAAGGTTGCATAAGTTTGATTGAAACCAACTCCAGGTGCTCCATCCAATGGCGTGATGGCACTAGATCCGTCTCCGCCAGAAAGGGCATAGCCTAAAACATCATTAATACCAACCCAAAGTGTAAAAAAGGTTGGTGCTTGTGCAAGAGCATCGCCTAAAACGCTAGCACTGGAACTTGAAGCCATTCTTATAAAATAAGGATTTGCTAGGCCTAAGGAAAGGTTGGCCAAGGCTCCATAACCTGGAGCTAATAGATGAAAACTTTTTGCGCCAGGAACACCCATATTATTAAATGGTCCTGTTGGATTATTTAATAAAAAATCTGTTGTAGAACTAGTTACCTGTGTACTGGTATCGTTAGGGTCAATTCCTAGAACAACAGGGCCAGTATAGTCAGGGCATGCTGAATTGGAATCATTATAAAAATAGAGTCTTGGACCAAATAGATTTTTTCCAGTTAGTGGATCTAAAACAGGACTTCCTCCTAATAAAAGTCCTCCAAAATTATCATTCATCAATGGTTGAGAAAAATTACCACCACCAACTAATGAAAATTTTTGTGACAATAGATTAGGAAAAGAATTTTGCTGTGATGCAATAAATAATGCATTATCAGTGAAACCAGCAGTAAATGAATTTCCTATAGCTACATATTTGGAAAAATTAGCAGAACCAGCAGTCAATGCGGGTTTTGCCTCCTCTTCCACAATAGGGTTCAAATCTACATCTTCAGGATCGTTACAATTCGTAAATAAAAACAGTGAAGAAGCTAAGAATATATATTTTAAATTTTTCATGTCAAATTATGATTTGATTTTAGTTTAGTTATTAATTGTCCAAGATAGGTAGTACATAGATCCAATAAAACCTGTACCAAAGGCAGTAAAATACTCCTTGCCCGTAATGTTGGTTCCACCTAACTTAAAGGAAGATTTGATGCTTGGAACATTGTAGCTAATTTGAGCATCAAGTGTATGGAATTCCGGCACAACACCTTCGCCAAAAGTGGCTTCCCAAAAATAATCATCACTAAATCTGTATGCTAGATTAAAGCCAAAGTTTTTGAATAATTCTTCATTCCCAAAATTGGCTTTAAACTTATGTTCTGGGGTATTAAAATTCAACATAACATCTGGATTTGCTTCTCGATCAAAATCCAACTTTGTAAAAGTATAACTACCCCCTAAATCAAAATTACCAAGTACTTTCATGTCTAAACCAATAGAAGCCCCGTAAGAGTTAACATCTGCATCCGTATTAGTGTAGGCACTATAGCGCTGTACATCATCGTTTCTGATAGCATCTACAGAGAGGTTGCCATCACCTGCAATACCATAATAAGGTGCATCAACAACTTCTTGAGAAATGAAGTCTTTATAACTATTGTAATAGGCACTAAAATCAACTACTAGTTTATCTATCTTTCCCCTATACCCAACCTCAATTGAAGTAACCTGTTCGGGTTTTACCAAATCCGGATTTGAAACCTTTAAATCGGCCACGTTATCAGTAAGCTTAAAGGTCTCTACGGACTGAGCTGAATAGGCATTTTCATAAGCCGCTCTTCCTGTTTGCACTACTGATGCAGGCTGGCCTGCCAATTGACCAGTTGAACTTACATCATAGGTATCAGAATAACGATTCAAATTATCAGGTGCGGAACCAACTAAAATTGCCCTACCTGCATCTAAGCCAATAAATAAATCTTGTGTGGTTGGATTTCTAAATCCAGTCTGCACGGAAGCTCTAATGTTGTGATTTCTATTAAGTGTGAAACCAGCAGAAATACGTGGCGATAAGAAACCATCAAAAAATTCTGATTTATCATAACGTGCTGATCCTGTTAATTTTATACTTTTCAGATCAGAAAGTTCAATCTTTTTTTGAATTTGGGTATATATACCATATTCAGAATAATCAATTGGACCATCAGTATCAGTGTATATTGTACCTCCAGAATTTAAACTGTATTTTCTATAGGATCCTCCAATTTGAATTTCAGCAATATCGATCAAATGACTAAAGTTATAATTACCATCAGCATGGTAATATTTAGAGGCATCTTGAAACTTTGAACCAGTTGATAAATTAGGATCATTTATACTTTTATTAAATGCAGCTTCGAATTCTGGTGTTCCTGGAAGATAACGACCCGTATCTGCAACGGCTCTCGCCTGTGCATGTTTTTGATCATCTGTTAAACCAGAAGGATTACCAGACAATTCTATTCCAGCATAAGTTGCTATATAATCTCCAAACCAGTCTTCATCAGATTTCCAAGATCTGTTTATATTAATCCCTGTAAACACCATATCATAGGAGTTTCCTGCTTTATCTCCTACAACATATCCTCTTAAAAAGAAATTGTCATTTTTAATTTCTAATTTATGTTGCTCTTGAAAAAAACCATTGATATTGTAACGGTTTGTTCCTTGGTAAATAGTAGTACCAGTACCCACTTTACCCACGTAAGAAAGCTCAAGGCTGTTGTCTTCAATTGGACGATAGTATAATCCCCAATCTGCTTTTATACTTTCAGCATTATAGTTGGTTAAATCACGCTCATTGTAACCTGTTCTACTTACCTCTACATCTGGAATAATTCCCACACCGGATGCAGATCTAATGTTAGTAGAAACTTCATCGCCGTATATATTAATTCCATCATAGTTATAATCAGCTCTTGTTCTAGTTGGATCGAATTTATCAACCTCACTAGTTGCAGCCCAATCTGTCCCTTTTAAATATCCAAAGTTTACTTTTCCAGCAAATTTATCGGAGAATTTATGTGCCGCGCGAATCCCAAAATCAGTATACGGATTAGTTCCTGCCGACTTTTGAGAGGTGACACCTCTTTTTATGGAAACACTAATTCCTTCATGATCAAAAGGGCTTTTACTGCGCATAAAAAGTATCCCGTTAAAGGCATTGGCACCATAAAGTGCAGAGGATGCACCGGGTAATAATTCAACACTTAGAACGTCTGTCTCTATCATCCCTACTAAGTTTCCAATAGGGAAGTTTAACGCCGGAGTAGAATTATCCATACCATCAACCAATTGCATAAATCGAGTATTGGCAAAAGAAGCAAAACCTCTAGTGTTTACGGATTTAAAAGTTAAACTGTTAGTGTTTACATCGACCCCTTTTAAATTTTCCAAGCCATCATAGAAATCGGCCGAGGCCGTATTCTGTATATCCTGAATCCCAAATCTTTCCACCGTTACAGGGGATTCAAAAACACGCTCCGGAGTCCTTGAAGCAGAAATTACCACTTCATCCAAACTGGTCTGCTCTTCGTTTAGAATAACTGAAATAGTCTGATTGTTTTGGGTAATATTAGCTATAGAAGCTATAAATCCAATACTGGTAATATTTAAGGTAAAGGGAGGATTCTCACTAGTGTTCAATATAAAATTCCCATCAAAATCGGATACGGTACCGATGGCTTTGCCCATGATTACAATGTTGGCACCAGGTACGGGATCATTGTTTTGATCCACCACATTCCCTTTAATAATCGTTTGTGAATGCGCCAACATTCCAAACATGAAAAAGAATAATAGAAGAATTGATCTCATAAAGTTTTGAGTTAAATTAGTATCAGTTAATGGTAAGATATCACCTAGTAGCCAATATACACCAATTTTTAATTTGACAATAGGAAAATCAAATAAATTATGCATGCATAGTATTTTTTACTCAAAATTTAACATTTTTTAATAAAAATTTGACAAAATATTGGACAATAAAAAATGACATCCATAAATAACGGCCCTTTTCGGCCATCATCTATGGATGTCATTATAGTTTTATTAAGAAGGATCTATTCCACCGTAACGGACTTGGCAAGGTTACGGGGCTGATCTACATTACAGCCTCTCATTACCGCAATGTGATACGATAATAACTGAAGTGGAATAGTAGTCAATAATGGAGTTAAGCTCTCCAAGGTTTCTGGAATTTCTATGACATGGTCCGCCAAATCCTTAACTTGCTCATCTCCCTCCGTTACCACAGCTATAATTTTCCCTTTTCGGGATTTTATCTCCTGTATATTACTTACCACCTTTTCATAATGCCCTTTATTCGTTGCTATTACCACCACCGGCATATGTTCATCTATAAGGGCAATTGGCCCGTGCTTCATTTCTGCCGCAGGATAGCCCTCAGCATGTATGTAACTAATTTCCTTTAATTTCAAAGCACCTTCCAAAGCTACCGGAAAATTGTAACCCCTTCCCAAATATAGGCAGTTGGTAGAATCCTTATAGACATTGGCTATTATTTCTACCAGAGGATTGGAAAGCAATGCTTTTTCAACCTTGGAAGGAATATTTTCCAATTCACTTAAGTACTCATGGAATCTCCTATTATCGAATATTCCCTTTTCCTTGGCCAATTTTAATGCCAATAGGGTCAGCACCGTTATTTGTGTTGTAAATGCCTTAGTTGAGGCAACCCCAATTTCGGGACCAGCATGGGTATAGGCACCTGCATCTGTCTCCCTGGCTATGGAAGAACCAACCACATTGCACACTCCAAAAACAAAAGCTCCTTTTTCCTTGGCCAATTTAATGGCCGCTAGCGTATCTGCCGTTTCACCAGATTGCGAAATGGCAATAAGCACATCCTTATCCGTTATAACCGGGTTTCTATAGCGGAATTCCGAAGCATATTCCACTTCTACAGGAATCCTGGCCAAATCTTCAAAAATATATTCTGCCACCAATCCCGCATGCCAAGAAGTACCACATGCTACAATAATAATACGATTGGCATTCAAGAACTTTTCAAGGTTATCATCTATCCCAGCCATTTTAATTATCCCATCCTTGGCCAACAGCCGTCCACGATAGGTATCCAAAATGGCCCTAGGCTGTTCGTAGATCTCTTTTAGCATGAAATGATCAAAACCGCCCTTTTCAATTTCCTCAAGATTAAGCGCCAATTCTTGGATAGAAGGATAGGCAATGGCATCGTTTTTTATTTTTCTCAATTTAATTTCCTTCCCCAATCTAATGACCGCCATTTCTTCATCTTCCAAATAAATGGCGTTATTGGTGAATTCTATAAAAGGTGATGCGTCGGACGCTATAAAAAATTCGTTCTCCCCTACACCTATTGCCAACGGACTACCTAATTTGGCGACTACTATTTCATCTGGTTTTTGCTTGTCAAAAACTGCAATGGCATAAGCACCAACCACCTCATTTAAAGCAATTTGAACAGCTTTACCAAGCTTAACCCCTTCCTTGCGCTTTACTTCTTCTATAAGGTTTACCAACACTTCCGTATCGGTTTCTGAAGAAAAAGTATAGCCCCTTTTTGTTAATTCCTTCTTTATAGAATCATAATTCTCTATGATCCCATTATGGATAATTACCAAATCACCGGAATTGGAATAATGTGGGTGCGAATTAACGTCATTGGGAACACCATGTGTTGCCCATCTTGTGTGGCCTATACCCAGTTTACCCTCTAGGGAAATGGTACTTTTTGCCTTATTTTTTAGATCCTCTACCTTCCCTTTGGTCTTGGATAAATTTATCTCGTTGCCATCGTATAAGGCTATCCCAGCACTGTCATAGCCTCTGTACTCCAAACGTTGAAGTCCTTTTATAATAATGGGATAAGCATCCCTATGCCCAATATATCCTACGATTCCACACATATTTCTAAGTTTAATGGTTAGTAACCAACAAAAGGTTTATATAACAAAGTTAGCACCTTGTTATATAAAACCTTTTATCTTTTAGTTAATTAACGTAAAAACACTATAAGTGGTATTTTTCTTGCTTTTAATTTGCTTTGGTGTAGAAAATTTCGAGTTTTAATTTTTTGTCCTCCTGACCACTTGGTAAATTAGCACCGCCGTAAAGGACTGTCCCAAAAGGGTTTATAGAGGACATAACCGGTACTTCCCCCTCCGTACTATTGGCTAACATGGCCTTTCCGGTGGCTGTAAGTCTTATGTCCGAAGTCAATGACAAATTAAGTGTGGTATTGGTAGAATCCCGTACTATTAGGTCGTTGATGTAATTGGTAATCTTAATTTTATAACTCTGCCCTTTACCGCTTACCTTATTTAGACCACCATCATAGTTTATAAAATTACCAGCGTTATAATCCTCTTCTGATTCCAAGAATTGATTATAGACTGGTGCATTGGTATTGTCCTTGAACAAATACAGTTTTGAAGGTTCAATAACATTACCGGCCGCATCCAAAGTATTTCGATCTACATAAAACACCAAATTTGCTTCATTTATGATCCAATTCTTGGATTTGATCTGATTAATGATCTCGTCTCCATTTATTTCGTCGAAAAGTTTAATTTGGGTAAAACTTCCCGCCCCACCTTTTAGGTAAATCTTAGAGGCATTTTCCCCATTGTCCAATCCGTTTGTGATTTCAGCGGGATAGTCCTCATTGATAAAAGTATTTACGGCATTCCCGATTACAGATCCAGTACTAGTATCACGCCTAATGAAATTTAGAACAAATTCATTCTCGCCTTCAATTATGGTGTCGTCCACAGAACTGGTTACACGATCATATTTATATTTTATGGTAATATTTCCACGTGTTATATCCAACAACACTAAAACATCATCAGGAACCGATAAATGGACACCTCTGAAAAATTCTGCGAAATTCGCCTGACTCAACAACTCGGAATCGCCCTCCTTATCCAAAATATTCTGTTGAAAAAATGCCGCATTTAAGGCTACCCTAATTCCAGGGGCAATCCTAGTTGGTGCTTCTTCCGATTCGTCCACATCCTCAGTTTCGGGATCGTCCTCCTGAAAAATCAATTCTTCTACATTTTTAACCTCCACAGTACCATCGAACAATAGATCGGATACAAAGGATGGTGAAAATTGTTGGGATGAATAATATTGTTGCGCTTCCTGAAAATTGGTGTTGGGATCCAAATCCCTCAAGAAATAAGTAGATCTTTCAACTTTAAAATTAAACGATTCGGGAATATTTCCATTGGCATCAAAAATACTATCCAAGTCATATTTTACAGGGAATCTGTTCACTGCAGTATCGTCGTCCAAATTATCATTTATACCATCCCCGTCCGTATCTTGGTTCAAGGGATCCGTACCAAGCGATTTTTCCTGGATATCCGTTAAAGTATCCCCATCACTATCACTATTGGCATCCTCAGGGTCGGCATCGTAGGCATCGGCCACCCCATCAAGGTCAAGGTCTCCCTTTGGATTTGTCAAAAAAGGGATGAAAAGAATAACCTCTTCCACCGTCTCATTTTCTTTAATGGTAAGGGTGCTGGAATCTGTATCGGCAGTTTCTTCCACCGCTGCCGAATAATTTCCAAAACTGGGATTGGCAAAGGATAATTGTACCTGAGTGGTTATACTTGCCTCAGTTTTTCCATATACTGGGTCTGTATAATTCCCGATTTGATAAACAGGTAATTTATTGGTCCTTACAGCTTCTATCTTTTTATTGTAAGCAAAAACATCGTAAACCGCCTTACCGGCCGTAAATGGTTCGCCACCTACTACACCACTACCTACAGTAGTCAAATCCTCCTCACAGGACCCCAAGACCACAACAAGTAATATACCTACCACAGTAGGCAATTTTAATCTGTTCAGTAAATTCATTTAGATTATTTTAAAACTTTGGTGTTATAAAAATTCACGTAAGCTTCCTCAAACTCCTGTAAAGGAACAAATGGCAAAACAGGTTTTTCGAGCTTGGATATGTAGTCTTCCAAGTCGGCCGGAATATCTTCTGCGGCTAAAATAACAGCATCGGCATAATCCACAGCAACTTTTAACAAATTATTATAATTGGGCTCCTCAAGCACTTTTATACTTTCTTCAGGAACACCGTCGAAGGCAATCTTTTTAACGAGGTCCTTATCCAAGGTACCATCAAAACCTTGTCCATAAACAGACATGATGATCTTGCTCTCGGAAAATAATGGCTCGTCGGCATAGAATTTTTTAAGATAGAGTGGCAACAAAGATGCCAACCATCCATGAACATGTATAATATCCGGGGACCAATTCAATTTCTTGACAGTCTCCACCACACCTTTGGCAAAGAAAATAGCTCTTTCATCATTATCTGGAAATAATTTTCCATCCTCATCGGTAAAAGTTGCCTTTCTTTTAAAGTATTCATCATTATCAATGAAATAAACCTGAATACGCTCTCTAGGGATTGAGGCCACTTTTATGATCAATGGCATATCCATATCATTAATCACCAAATTCATCCCGGATAATCTAATAACCTCGTGCAATTGATGTCTACGTTCATTGATATTTCCAAACCTTGGCATAAAAATCCTTATCTGGCCACCATTGCTATTGACCATTCTTGGGGTTTCGTAAGACATTAAGGAAACTTCGTTCTCTGGTAGATAGGGTACTAATTCTGAAGATACAAACAATATCTTTTTGCCATTCATAAAAGCAATATTTTATTAATAGAGTAAGAGAAAGTGCAAAATTACAAAAATTATGCAGATTAGCAGTAATTATAGTAAGTTTGCTCTCTTTTAAGTAAAACGAATGCAGCTAATTAACACTAAAAAGGAGCTTAAGTCTTATCTAGACTCCCATAAAAAAACCAAAACAATTGGTTTGGTCCCTACCATGGGAGCACTGCATATGGGACATATGGCCTTGGTTAAAAAGTCGGTTGAAGAAAATGACCTTACCTTGGTAAGTATTTTTGTGAACCCTACCCAATTCAACAACAAGGAAGATTTGGACAAGTACCCTAGCACTTTAGAGGCCGATCTGGCCCTATTAGAAGTAGTTTCCGATAGGATAACGGTTTTTGCCCCTTCTGCCTCCGAAATATATTCTGGTAAAATTATCTCCAAAACATACGATTTTGAGGGATTGGAAAATGTTATGGAAGGTGAATTTAGAAAAGGACATTTTGACGGTGTAGGAACTATTGTGGAAAAATTATTGCGTTTAATCTCACCAACCAGGGCCTACTTTGGGGAAAAGGATTTTCAACAACTACAGATCATTAAAAAATTGGTTAAAAAAGCCCAGTTACCAATAGAAATAATAGGCTGTCCAATTGTTAGGGAAGCCAACGGACTAGCCATGAGTTCCAGAAACGAAAGGTTGGACACAGAATTAAGAAAAGAGGCCAGTTTTATCTACAAAACCCTAAAAGCTGCCAAACATAAATTTGGCACGAAAAGTGCTAATTTTACAGTGGATTGGGTAAAAAAGCAATTTAACGCCAATCCAAAACTAAACTTGGAATATGTTAAAATTGCAGATGTAGACCAATTGAAACCTGTTAAAAGAAAAAACAGAAATGTAAAATATAGAGCCTTTATCGCCGTTTATGCGGGAGATGTTAGGCTTATAGATAACATTGCCCTTTAAAGTTGAAAACCAATTCCATAATGCCGACCATAATTAAATTGGAAATCCAATTGGCATAAATGATTAACTTTGTCCCATGCAAATAGAAGTAGTAAAATCTAAAATACACCGCGTGAAAGTAACGGGTGCTGACCTCAACTATATAGGCAGTATTACCATTGATGAAGATTTAATGGACGCGGCCAATATTATTAGAGGCGAAAAGGTACAAATTGTCAATAACGACAACGGTGAAAGGCTGGAGACCTATGCAATTCCCGGAACCAGAGGAAGCGGGGAGGTAACCTTGAATGGCGCTGCCGCCAGAAAGGTAGCCGTTGGCGATGTATTAATTCTAATAACCTACGCTACTATGGATATTGAACTGGCCAAGAAATTCAATCCATCCTTGGTTTTCCCTAATGAGGAAACCAATTTATTGACATAGTTTTGAAGTCTTCCATTAAGAATACGCTAAAAACAATTCTCCCAATACTGCTGGGAGTTTTTTTAGTATGGTATTCTTATTATTCCACTTCCGAGGAGGATAGGTCGGAAATAATACATTACGTAAAAAATGCAGATCCTTTTTGGGTCGGGGTATCCGTTTTTTTAGGGATCCTTACACACCTTTCCAGAGCTGTAAGGTGGAACTATCTATTGCAGCCATTAGGCTATAGACCAAAACTATTCAACAATATATTGATCATATTAACGGCCTATTTTACAAACCTGGGCATACCTAGGTCCGGAGAAATTTTGAGGGCTACAGCCTTGGCCACCTACGAGCATGTTCCATTCCAAAAAGGATTTGGAACCATAGTCACCGAAAGGGTCATCGATTTGGTTATGCTATTCCTCATTGTTGCCATAGCACTCTTCCTTCAAACTGATATTATATGGGACTTCCTACAACAAAAAGGTTTTAACCTTGTATTGATGCTAGTACTTCTTGGTTCAGGGATTTTGGTCCTCTCCTTGGGGACGTATATGGTAAAAAAATCAAAATCAAAATTTGCCTTAAAACTAAAAACATTTTTGCGAGGCCTTTTGGAGGGCATCCTCAGTATTTTTAGAATGAAAAATAAATGGGGTTTTGTTTTTCACACTTTATTTATTTGGCTAGCCTATATAGCGATGTTTTGGGTAATAAAATATACGGTATTGGAAACCGTGGACCTAAGCTTAAGTCAGCTACTGGTAGCCTTTGTGGCAGGAGCCTTTGCCATGTCTGCCACCAATGGAGGTATAGGCATTTACCCCATTGCCGTAAGTAGCGCCTTGGCAATTTTCGGCATTAGTAAGGTTTCAGGGGATGCCTTTGGATGGATTATGTGGATTTCACAAACTTTAATGATAGTAGTTTTTGGCGCAATATCTTTTCTGATTTTACCGTTATGGAACAGAAACAAATAGTCTTCTATTGCCCAAATACTGTTCTATGCAACGTTTTTTTACTCTATTGGCCTTGTTCGTCTACTTTGGTAGCAATGCACAAGTAACCCAAGAAATATTCGAATCCTTTAAATTACAGGAGCGCAGGGATGTACAATACTACTTCCCCGAAACCTATACCGTAGAAAAAAAATATCCGGTCATCGTTGTTCTGGATGGGGAATATCTATTTGATCAAGTGGTGGCCAATGCAAAATTTTACAGTAATTTCCACGGCATGCCCGAAGCTATTGTAGTTGGCGTACATCAATCCAAAAATAACCTAAGGAATCAGGATTGTGGCTTTGAGCCCGATAGCGGTCTGCCCACCGAAAAAGGCAAATTGTTCTTCGAATTTTTGGGAATGGAACTTATTCCCTATTTGGAAACCAAATTCAGTACGGCTCCCTTTAAAATGTTCGTGGGATACGATATCACTGCTAATTTTGGAAATTTTTACCTCTTTAAGGACGATTCCCTATTTAACGCCTATATCAGTATTTCACCATATTTGGCCCCAGAAATGGAAACAAGGGTACCTTCCAGATTATCCGTGATGAAAAAGAAAATATTCTACCAATTGATCTTGGAGGGCGAAAAAAGTGAAAATAGCAATAGAGTATTGGCCATGCACCAAACATTAAAAGGTATGGAGTCTGATAATCTACGCTATTTCTTTGATCAGTATGAGAATGCCGATCATATTTCTGTGGCCACCTACGGCATTGGAAAAGCCTTCGACAATATCTTTGGAATGTTCAAACCCATAAGTCCAAAAGAGTACAAAGAAAAGATCTTAACCCAAGTTGGACCTGTATTTGATTATTTGGCGGACAAACAGGCTTCTATAGAAAATCTATTTGGCTTTAGAAAAACAACCAGTCTAAACGACATTATGGCCATTTACGCTGCCTCCAGAAAAAAGGAGGATTTTGAATCCCTGAAGCCCTTATCAGATCTCTGTAAAAAAGAGTATCCAAATACTATGTTGGGCTTTTATTTTGAAGCCGAATATTACGAGCAATTGGGCGAACCTAAAAAGGCTCTACGGACTTTTGAAAAGGCATTTGGTATGGAAGAAATAGATTTTCTTACCAAAGAAATGGCTTTGGAAAAAATTGATGCCCTCAAAGCAGATTTTGGATACTAAAAAGACCTTTGCTTAAATGAATAGGGGAAATTAAAAATCCTCTATGCCAAAATTTACACCATGGCCATCGTTGTTGCACGTATGGCCAATAATACGTCTTGTTGGAGGATAATTAATACCACTACCCATTTACCTTAAATACACTTGTTATCATTTTATTCTAAGTGCTCAAAACCCTACCTTATTTTCAAACTTCTTATTACCTTAGCGCAAACCATAATTTAAATAATGGCCAAAACAAAAACTGCTTTTTTTTGTCAGAGCTGTGGAACACAATATGCCAAGTGGGTAGGACAATGTGGAGCCTGCAAGCAATGGAACACCGTTGTGGAAGAGGTAATTCAGAAAGAGGAAAAAGTATCTTGGAAAAGTACTTCCCATCCCTCAAAAAAAATTGCAAAACCATTAAGGGTCAATGAGATCAGTACCGATAAGGAAATAAGACTCAACACTTACGATTTGGAATTTAATAGGGTCCTTGGCGGAGGCTTGGTCCCTGGCTCCCTAACCCTTTTGGGTGGAGAACCGGGAGTAGGAAAAAGTACTTTATTACTTCAGATAGCCCTTAAACTCCCCTATAAAACTTTATATGTTTCCGGGGAAGAGAGTCAAAAGCAGATTAAAATGCGGGCCGACCGCATTCACCCCAATAGTGAAACTTGTTTTATCCTTACCGAGACCAAAACCCAGAATATCTTTCAACAGATCGAAGCCACGGAGCCCGATATTGTGGTCATAGATTCCATACAAACCCTTCATACAGATTATATTGAGTCTACTGCAGGCAGTATTTCCCAGATAAGGGAATGTACCGCGGAACTCATTAAATTTGCCAAGGAAACCAACACTCCAGTTATCCTCATTGGCCATATCACAAAAGACGGCACCATTGCCGGACCCAAAATATTGGAGCATATGGTAGATACCGTATTGCAATTTGAGGGCGATAGAAATTACGTATACCGCATCCTTAGGTCTTTAAAAAATCGTTTTGGATCTACTTCGGAATTGGGAATATATGAAATGCAGGGCAGCGGTTTAAGGGAAGTGAACAACCCGTCCGAGATTCTAATTTCCAAGAACGATGAAGGATTAAGCGGCACATCCATTGCGTCTACCGTAGAGGGCATGCGCCCATTGATGATAGAAATACAAGCCCTGGTAAGCACGGCAGTATATGGCACGCCTCAGCGTTCTACCACCGGTTACAACGCTAAGCGATTAAACATGCTTTTGGCAGTTTTGGAAAAAAGGGCCGGATTTAAGTTAGCGGCGAAGGATGTTTTTCTCAACATAACCGGAGGTATATCTGTAGACGATCCCGCAATTGATCTTGCCGTTATCGCGGCCATCCTCTCCAGTAACGAGGACATTCCCATAGAAAAAGGAGTATGTTTTGCTGCCGAGGTAGGTCTTGCTGGTGAAATAAGGCCGGTACAACGTATAGATCAGCGCATTTTGGAAGCAGAAAAATTGGGTTTCAGCACTATCTACGTTTCCAAAAATAACAAGATAACATTAAAAAACACCCAAATCCGAATACAGTTGGTCTCCAAGATCGAAGATGTAGCCAATAGTCTCTTCTCCTAGTGCCCCCTTAAGTATTCGCTATTTTTTAGAATTGAACATCCTTGCCAAAACCATCATTAGAACCACGACCACAACAATTAAGCCTAGTTGCCAAAAACCTACTTTTAAAAAACTTATCGCTATCATATTCTCAAGGAGCTGGGTTAGGAATTTCATTATATATCGCCTCAATACTATGAAGTACCTCCTCGCTTAATTGCACCTCTATACTTCCTATATTTTCCTTAAGCTGATCCATTGTGGTGGCGCCAATTATATTGGAAGTCAGAAATGGTCTCGAATTTACAAAGGCAAGTGCCATTTGTGCCAATGACAAGCCGTTTGCCTGGGCCAATTCATAATATTTTTGGGTAGCCCGGACGGCTGCCCCACTACTATATCTATTGTAATTTGGAAAAAGGGTAACCCTTGCATTCTCGGGCTTTCTTCCTCCGAGGTACTTGCCGCTCAAAGTACCAAAACCCAAAGGCGAATAGGCCAACAAGCCCAAATTTTCACGATGTGAGATTTCCGCCAAACCAACTTCAAAAAGCCTATTTAATAGACTATATGGATTCTGTATGGTGATCATTCTTGGCAAACTGGCATGTACCTTGCTTTCTTCCAAGTACCGCATAGCTCCCCATGGGGTTTCATTGGAAATACCCACATGTCTAATTTTACCTTCTCTTACAAGGTCTCTTAAAGCTTCCAATATCTGATGTATGTTGTCCTCCCAATGGTCATTGATACTATGCTTATATCCTCTTTTTCCAAAATAATTCGTTGTCCGATCGGGCCAATGCAACTGATAAAGATCCAAGTAGTCTGTTTGCAAGCGTGAAAGGCTTCCCTCAACGGCCTGTTTAATGGTGTCGCGGTTTATTCCGGTGGTTCTGATGAACTTGGTCATTTCGGCTTTTCCTGCAATCTTGGACGCCAAAATTACCTTATCGCGGTTCTTTTTCTTTTTAAACCAATTGCCAATAATTCTTTCGGTGTCCGCATATCGCTCCTTTGTGGCTGGAATGGGATACAGTTCTGCAGTATCAAAAAAGTTAATTCCCTGTTCCAGGGCATAATCCATCTGTTCGTGACCTTCTTCTTCTGTATTTTGTCGGCCCCAGGTCATGGTGCCCAAGCATATTTTACTTACTTCAATATCGGTATGGGGGAGATTGGTATACTTCATTTTCTGCTATCGCTTTGTTATTAAGAGTTTATTTTTTGGTGAGACCTTAAGCTTTACTCCAGCTCCACGAGAATGGGGCAATGATCACTATGAACGGCCTGTGACAAAATAACGGAACGTTTTAAACGGCTTTCCAATGGTTTGCTGACCAATCCATAATCCAACCTCCATCCCTTATTATTGGCTCGGGAGTTTGCCCTATAGCTCCACCAGGTATAATTATCAGGTTCCTTATTAAAATGCCTGAAGCTATCTATAAACCCACTATCCATAAAATTTCCGATCCACTCCCTTTCCACGGGTAAAAACCCTGAAACATTTTTGTTTCTAACCGGGTCATGAATATCTATCGCCTCATGACAAATATTGTAATCCCCGCAAATTATAAGATTCGGCCTGTCCTTTTTCAAATCATCTACATAGTCTTGAAAATCGGCCATATACTGCAGTTTATGATCCAATCGGGCTATATTGGTACCTGAGGGCAAATAAAGGCTCATAACAGAAACCCCATTAAAATCGGCTCTAAGATTACGCCCCTCAAAATCCATATAGTCTATTCCAGTTCCGTACTCCACATGGTCCGGTTGTGTTTTGGCAAGAATAGCTACTCCGCTATATCCTTTCTTTTGAGCACTATACCAGTAATGATAGTGGTAACCCATGGCTTCAAAAACTGCAAGATCCAATTGATCCCGATTGGCCTTGATTTCTTGTAAGCACACCACATCCGGATTTACTGTTTTTAGCCAATCCAAAAATCCTTTGTTCACCGCAGCCCTGATTCCATTTACGTTATAAGAAACAATTTTCATTTAAATTTATTTATGCCACACCTACTCCTCTTAAATGCAAGGGAAGACTCATGTGCCTTTATTCACTTCAATGTCAACTTTGACAAAATATGGCTAAAAATAGCCAATGTTTTTTGTAACCAAAAAGCCAAAGCAAAATAGTTGATATTTAAACCTGACTTAAAGGAGCCAAGCTATGGATTTTGGGAATTTGAATGGAAAAAAATCAGATAATAATCCTTAAGTTTGAAACTTATATTTAATTCATGAAATCCTCCTTTCTTTTTCTATTTGCCATAATTTTTCTATTTGTATCCAATGCCCAGGAACCTGTCCAAAGAGATAGCATCACCATATTGGACGAAATAATCCTTTTGGATTCCCTTCACTCTGCCACGGATAATGGCATAATTGCTACTAAAATTATAGGCACCAAGGTATTTCAGAACTATAGTCCAGTAGATATGGTTTCGGCAATCAATCAGATATCCGGAGTTTATATATTGTCCGGGGCTTTAAATACCAACAGGATCACCATCAGGGGGGTAGGTGCAAGAACCTTGTACGGGACGGATAAATTAAGGCTGTACTATAACGACATCCCAATAACTAATGGTTCGGGTTTCTCCTCCATAGAATCTTTCGATTTGGAAAATCTAAGTTCGGTGGAGGTAATCAAGGGCCCAAAAGCGACCAATTATGGCACAAATTTAGGAGGGGCAATTTTGCTAAATTCCAAACAGCCTACCAACGAGTCCACCTATTTTAGAAACAACTTTACCGTAGGCTCCTATAATCTAATAAAGAACAATCTGCAATTTAGTTTAAAGGAAAATAAGGTTACGCTCAACTTACATTATGGCTTTTTGGAAACCGATGGCTACAGGGAAAACAATAAATTTAAACGTGAAGGTTTGCTCTTGGATTTAAATTACCAAATAAATCCCAAAACCAACATTGGCGTTCTTTTCAATCATGTTGATTATAACGCCCAGATTCCCAGCTCTTTGGGAGAGACCGATTTTAACGAAAACCCCACAAAGGCTGCCTTTACATGGAAATCTGCCAAGGGATACGAGGATAACAAATACAGTTTGGCAGGAATAACCTTAAACCACTCCTTTTCCAATAAAATAAAAAATACGACCAGTATTTTCTATTCCTATTTGGATCATTACGAACCCGCGCCTTTTGGTATTTTGGAGGAATACACCAATGGCTATGGTTTCCGGACAAAGTTCGCCGGTGCATGGACTAGCAATGAATCCAAGATTGACTACAATTTTGGTGCAGAATTATACAAGGATGAATACCAATGGAGCCAATTTGAAAATCTATATCAAGACAATAACGGACAAGGAAGTTTACAGGGCGATCAATTTTCAGATAACAAAGAGTTTAGACGACAGTTCAATGCTTTTGGGAATCTTCTTATCCCTTTCGGGAAAGCTTTTTCTACCCAAATTGGGCTGAACGTAAACAAGACTTATTACGATTTTAGGGATGTATTCAACCAAGGGACGGACAATAAGAGTGCGGAAAGGAATTTTGACGCCATAGTTCTTCCCAGCCTAAACCTCAACTACAATTTTTCAGCAGTGAATTCAATCTATGCCAATATAAGTAGAGGTTTTTCCAATCCTACTGTGGAGGAAACCCTTACTCCGGAAGGGGTAATTAACCCTGATATTGCCCAGGAAACGGGTACGAACTATGAAATTGGCAGTAGATTTCGCCTTCTAGATAGAAGATTAAATCTAAATATGGCAATTTACAGGATGGATATCAAAAATTTATTGGTGGCACAAAGGGTCGGTGAAGATCAGTACATTGGCAAAAACGCAGGCAAGACCAAACATCAAGGGCTGGAATTGGAAGCAGATTACAATATGGATATTAGTGCAAAGCTTAAACTAACGCCTTTTATCAGCTATACGTACAATGATCACAGTTTTGTGACCTTTGTGGACGAGGACAACAATTATTCCGGAAATCCATTGACAGGGGTTCCCAAACACAGATTAAATTCTGGCCTACAAGCCCAATTCAACAATAAATTTTATTGGAATTCCACCCATCAATATGTAGGGGAAATACCCTTGAACGATGCCAATACCCTATCCAGCTCCGCATATAATGTGGTGAATAGCAAATTGGGATACAAAAGTCAGTTGGGCAAAAAGCTTTCACTGGATCTAGCTTTTGGAATCAACAATATCTTCGACATTAACTATGCCCAATCCGTACTCATCAATGCCATTGGGTTTGGAGGGTCTGAGCCTAGATATTACTATCCAGGAAACGACAGGAATTACTATGGAAGCTTGAGGTTGGGGTATAGCTTGTAAAAGAAATGGTCTAAAAAGTGTCTCCTATTCACCGCTGCAAATGAATCCACTTTTTAGACCTTTATTATCCTATTTTCTGGAATTAAGCCATTCGCTGTAGCCAGCTTTTCATATCCACTTCCTTATGGATGATTGCCTTAACATCTGCAATGGCCACACGTTGTTGTTCCATGGTGTCCCTATGTCTTATGGTCACCGTTTTATCTTCTAGAGACTGATGATCCACGGTAATGCAAAAAGGTGTACCATTGGCATCCTGCCTTCTGTAACGACGGCCAACGGCATCTTTTTCATCATATACCACATTAAAATCCCATTTAAGGTCGTCTATGATTTCCTGGGCCAATTCAGGCAAACCATCCTTTTTTACCAAAGGCAGTACTGCAGCCTTCATGGGTGCTAAAACAGCCGGTAATTTAAGCACGGTTCTAGTGGTGTTGTTATCCAATTCCTCTTCTACCAAGGAGTTTGAAAAAACGGCCAAAAACATACGATCCAAACCTATGGAAGTTTCAACCACGTAAGGAACATAACTTTCATTAAGTTCAGGATCGAAATATTGTAATTTTTTGCCAGAGAATTTTTCATGGCTTCCTAAGTCAAAATCGGTTCTGGAATGAATCCCTTCCAATTCCTTAAATCCAAAAGGAAATTTAAATTCTATATCGGCAGCGGCATCTGCATAATGCGCCAATTTTTCGTGATCGTGAAATCTATAGTTCTCGGCCCCCAGGCCCAAGGACAAATGCCAGGCCATCCTTTTTTCCTTCCAGGTTTCATACCATTCCTTTTGAGATCCAGGACGAATAAAAAATTGCATTTCCATTTGTTCAAACTCCCTTTGGCGAAAGATAAACTGTCTAGCAACGATTTCGTTTCTAAAGGCCTTGCCCACTTGGGCAATCCCGAACGGAATCTTCATTCTTCCAGTTTTTTGAACATTTAGAAAATTTACAAAAATACCTTGAGCAGTTTCGGGTCTTAGGTATAGATCCATGGCGCTATCGGCGGAGGCCCCCAATTTGGTGCCGAACATTAGATTAAATTGCTTTACGTCCGTCCAATTCCTTGATCCGGACAAGGGACATGCAATTTCCAGTTCCTCAATTAGATTTTTTACATCTACCAAATCCTCGTTTTCCAAGGATTTTCCCAAGCGCTTCAAGATAGTATTGATCTGTTCTTGGTAGCCTACCACTCTTGGATTGGTTTCCAAAAACTGTTTTTTATCAAAAGCATTTCCAAAACGTTTTTCTGCCTTGGTTACTTCCTTATCTATTTTAGCTTCAATTTTAGCGGTATAATCCTCCACCAAAACATCTGCACGATATCTTTTTTTGGAATCCTTGTTATCTATTAATGGATCGTTAAAAGCATCTACGTGTCCGGATGCCTTCCAAACGGTTGGGTGCATAAATATTGCGGAATCCAGTCCTACAATATTATCGTTCAACTGAACCATGGCCTTCCACCAATATTCACGGATATTCTTTTTTAACTCTGCTCCATTCTGGGCATAGTCGTATACGGCACTTAGTCCGTCGTAAATTTCGCTGGATTGGAAAACGTATCCATACTCCTTTGCATGCGAGATTACTTTTTTAAAATCGTCTTCTTGTTTCACCATTTGGCAAAAATATAATATTAGTGGAAAATGAAGAGGTTTATTTCAATTGAAATTCTGAAGTCGCCAATAATTTTTCATTCTCAAAAACATTTAGAGTGTAGGTTCCTTCCGCCAAAGATCCTTCCGGTACTGAAATAGCGTCACATACGCTAAATTCCTGCCCCATAAAAACCAGTTCTACGCGTTTGCTATATACATTTCCATTTACGGAAATGGTATTGGCATTATCCTCTATGACACCCATATTTGGATTTAAGAATTGCAGGTAGATAACCCGCTCCTCATTTTTAGAATTGGGATTTCCCATTACGGTAACACAACCCCTTAGTTTGGATATGATATTAGCCTTATTGGTTTTGATATGTTTACCACTTCTAAACCTAAAACCACTACCCTCAGAATTCTCCAATTTTAGATAGCTTTTGGTCTTAAGCTCCTGACTAAGTTCTTTGTTCTTTCTCCTAAGTGCAGCTTCGGCCTCCGCCAGTGAACTGCTCTTTCCCCTGAGTTCCTCGATCATCTTCCTAGTTTCCTCATATTTGTCCCCAAGGAGCATATTGTTATACTTAAGGAAATTGTTCTTCAGCTTGAGGCTATCATTTTTAGCCTCGAGCTTTCTAAGTTCGGTTTTGTATTCCTTTAATTTTTCGACTGTAAAATTTAAGCGGCCCACGGAATCCAACAACTGTTGCACCCTATATTTTGAATCCTGTAATTCTATTTCATTTACTTCATTAAGTGCAGAGAGCCTATCTACATCAGATTTCATCAAAGTAAGATCTTTAACAAGCAATTCTTTCTCTTGCTCCAAAAAACTGATGCGACTTTTGGATTGGGCATAACTATAATAGAAGGCAATAAGAATACCCAGTATAATAGCTGCCAAAGCGGCAAGTATTATCTTATAATTAAATTTATTATCTTCAGTATCCATCTAAAAGCATGCGTATTAAGTAGGTTAATAGTAATCTAGATTTGTGTATTCCAAGATTTCAAATATACTAAACGATATCAACACGGTCCTTCTACCAAGGCTATGTTTTGGATGTAATGCTCTATTATATAGAGGAGAAGAACATGTGTGTACCGTTTGTCGAAATCAATTACCACTCACCGAGTATACTTTTAACGCTGTAAACCCTGTTGACCGTATATTTTATGGAAGAATTAACATTATTAAAGCCAGTTCTTTTCTGTTTTTTACTGAAAAGGGAATTGTAAAAAGTATTATTCACTACCTAAAATACAAAAACCAAGAGCAAATTGGTGCTTTTTTAGGGAATTGGTATGGCCATATATTGAAGCAAAACAACTTTCTTAACAACATTGATTATGTAGTACCCGTTCCCCTACACCGAAAAAAATTAAAAAAAAGAGGTTACAACCAGGTTTCCCTATTTGCCAAATCGATAGCGGAACACATTGGTGCCCAATACCATGAAGGCGTCCTTATTAAAACCGCCAATACCAGGACCCAGACCAAAAAATCCAGAATACTAAGATGGCAGAACAAACAGGCCCTTTATGTTTTAACTGACTATGAAATATTCAAGGGCAAAAACGTATTGTTAGTGGACGATGTCATTACAACGGGGGCTACCATGGAGGTCTGTGCCACAGCCTTATCTGCAACTCAGGGAATTAATATATATGTTGCCTCCATGGCCATAGTACCTTAATTTTACAATTCTCCAAATTAGTTGTTTCTTTGTTGAACATTTTCATTATTGCTATGATCCAACGCATTTTAGGGTTTTTGTTTCTCCTTTTAACCGTATCGGCCCTTGTACAGTGCGCACGTAGAGGTGCACCCAGTGGTGGTGATAAGGATATTACGCCGCCGAAATTGGTAAAGGCAGAACCCAAGAATATGTCCATAAACTTTAATACCAATAAAATCCGATTGTATTTTGACGAATACGTTAAGCTCAAGGATATTGAAAAGCAACTTATTGTTTCCCCGCCTTTAAAGTATACTCCCTTAATATCCCCACAGGGATCGGCCAACAGATATGTAGAGGTTATCCTAAAGGATACCCTAAAAGCGAATACCACCTATACCCTAAATTTCGGACAAAGTATAATTGATAACAACGAGGGGAACCCACTTAGTTATTTTACTTACGTGTTTTCAACAGGGGACTATATAGATTCCTTAACAGTCTCTGGCGTGGTCAAGGATGCGTATAACAAGAATGCGGACACTTTTATAAGCATTATGCTTTATGAGATAGATAGTGTCTATACAGATTCTACCATCTATCGGCAACCACCAAATTATATTACCAACACCTTGGACAGTACTCCTATTTTTCATTTAAAAAATCTAAAAGAAGGAAAATATGCCATGTTCGGTGTAAAAGATGAGGCCAAAAACAACATTTTCAATCAAAAAGTGGATAAAATTGCCTTTATAAAGGACACCATAAATCTTCCAACAGATTCCGTTTATTTATTGACCATGTTTAAGGAATTGCCAGACTATAGTATTTCTGTTCCCAATTTTGCGGCAAAAAACAAGATTATTTTTGGATATCAGGGCAATGCAAAAGATATATCGATTAGAGCCCTAAGCAACATTCCGGATACGGTAAAAACCAAAATCACCAAAGAACGTGAAAAGGACACGCTAAACTATTGGTTTACTCCTTTTAATGCGGATTCACTGGTTTTTACAGTTGCCAATGAGAAGGAAAGCCTTATAGACACCTTTACCGTTAAAACAAAAAAAGTAGGCTTGGATACCCTTGTTGTACAGCCCAACCAAAGAGGAACCCTAGAGTTTGGAATTCCTTTTTACATTGGAGCCAATACTCCCATTTCCCGTATGGACAGTTCAAAGATAAGTTTGGCACGCAAGGATTCGACCCTGGTAAAATTCATGACGGCCTTGGATACTGTAAGTAATAAAATTGATTTTGATTTTGAAGTGGAGCCCAACGAAAATTATGCTCTGGAACTACTCCCAGGTGCCATAGTTGATTTTTTCGAAACCGAAAATGACACCATATCCATTAAACTGTCTACCAAAAGTTATGCAGATTTCGGGAATTTAAGACTTACCTTGGACGGGACTGTTACCTTCCCTTTGATAGTGCAATTAACAGACGAAAAAGGAGCTACCGTAAAAGAATTGTTCGCCAATGAACAAAAGGTCTTTGAATTCACCAATATTAAGCCGGCAAAATATCTTATTCGGGTCATATACGATAGTAACGCTAATCAAAAATGGGATACCGGGAATTACCTTCAAAGAATTCAACCAGAAAAAGTTACCTACTACCCCAATGTATTGGAAGTAAGGGCCAATTGGGAATTGGAACAAACCTTTACCCTTTCAAACTAAAATGGTCCTGGTCTTCCAAAAATTTTAATTTTTCCCTCGCTTCGGAAATATGTTTTTTATCCAAAGTGGCATAAAGTATCTTTTCTTCCTTCGAAAATACTATTGGTTCGCCAAAGACATTGTTAACAGTAGAATGGCCGGGATAACTATGCCCGGTATTATCCGTTCCCGTCCTATTGACACCTATTACATAAGCCATATTTTCAATGGCACGTGCTTTTAACAGTGCGTCCCAGGCATTAATTCTTGGCTGCGGCCAATTGGCAACATAGATAAGCACATCATAGTCCTCCGTATTCCTTGCCCAAACAGGAAAACGTAGATCATAACAAATTAGCGGACAGATTCTAAAACCTTTGAAGTTGATCACGATCCTTTTTTCACCTTTGTTATATATCTTGTCCTCACCGGCTAAGGTGAAGGTGTGTCGCTTGTCATAAAAAATCGATTTTCCGTCGGGCTCCACAAACCAAAGTCGGTTATAATAATGCCCGTCAGCAAAATAGACCATACTACCTATTAAGGCCATTTTTTTTCTCCCCGCTTCCTTTTGCATCCATTTTACCGTTTCTTCCCCTTCCTCCTTGGCAATATTCCAAGGAGTCATGGTAAAGGCGGTGGTAAACATCTCAGGAAGTATCACCAGGTCTACCTCCCCATTTATGGAATCGAGTTTCTTGGAAAAGTGTTCCCGGTTTTTTTCCGGATTCTCCCAAACTAGGGAGGATTGTATAAGTGCTAATTTAAGTTCATTTTCCATGGCCTAATTTCTTAATCACAATAGACATTGGTATGCTTTTCGGTCGTCAGTTTATAAAGTTGTCTTATTTGCGTATCCAAGATTCTGTCCACAGAAAGTTCAGGTAGATTATCGATATCAAAAAAAGCGGCTCCCTGCATATCAAAACCAGGCCTTAATTCTCCCTTTTCTATCTTACAGAGGAAAACCATTTTGTAAATATAAAAAGGCTGGGGAGGATGGGAGTGGCACTTCTTGTCATAAACTGCCAATAGTCTTTCTACCGTGGTTTGTAAACCTGTTTCTTCTTCAATTTCCCTGATCACCATTTCCGAAGGGGTAAATCCAATATCGGCCCAACCACCTGGAATGGTCCATTTCCCATCGATGCTCTCTTTGGCCATTAATAACTGGTTCTTATGGTTTAGTACAAAACCCCTTACATCAACCTTGGGAGTAGGATAGTCGGCCACCGGCATTAAAAATTCTTGCCAAGCTTTCAAGGGAACATCACTAATAAGACTAAGAAGTTGCAGGCCAATACTTCTTAATTCCTGATAGCGCTCCCGATTATAATCATCTTCACAGTACACCAGTCCCGTATCGGCCAATGCTTTAATTCTTTTTACAAGGGTTAATTGTTCCTGTAAATCCATATTTATCCTTGAGCATTTTCCAACAGTGCAATCAGCGATGGCTTTCCTTGCATTTTGGCATGGTCCAAGGCGGTAAGACCGCGAACGTCTTTGATCGTCGTATCTACACCTTTGTCCATAAGCATTTTGGCAATCTCTTCCCTATCGAAGGTTGCCGCATAAATAAGACAGGTAGCGCCCATAGTATTTCGTTCATTAATACTGGCACCTTTATCTATAAGCTTCTTGGCGGTATCCGTATAGCCTTTAAAGCAGACACCCATCAAGGCCGTATTACCAGAGGCATCCTTGGCATCTATTTTAGCGCCAGATTCCAATAAAAGATCGGTTATTTCCTCTTGATCGTAATAGGTAGACAGAATTAGGGGAGTAGACCCTCTTTGGTCTTTACTGTCCAAGAGTAAGGCGTTCTTCTTCAACATGGCCCTTACCTCATCGAAGTTCCCGTTTCTAATTTCGTTAAAGAAAAATTCGTTCATAGATAATTACCGTTAGTTAAATGTATAAAAAAACAATCACTTTAATAAACTGAAAATATAGTTTAAAGTAATAATTCCCATTAAACCCAATAAAACACATTTCATACCTAAAAAGAAAAGCTCCTTATCCAGAAGAAGTAATAATACCTTTTCCAACATAGTTTATAAACATTTGTCATTTAGCTAAACCTTCGTTAAAAGCTCTAATTCATTTATAGCTTGAATCTCTAGGGAACATTTGACATATTCAATACAAAAAATTAGTTGTCTTATAGGAATTTTTTCGCCTTTCACAATTTATAGCCATATTCCTACGTTTTCTTAATAAATTCCCCTAAAAGCTTATATAATTTTGGACACATTAACGCGTACGATTACAATAGAAGAAGCCCCTATTGCCATTGCCACATTAGATAACAATCTCTGTTTTATAAATTGTTCCACCCCTTGGCAACAAGAATTTATAAGCCCGGACAAAGAAATCTTTGGAAAATCTTTTTTTGACGTTGTCCCAAGTACCCCTAGGTTATTTCGAAGCGTCCTTGAAAATAGTTTTTCCATTGACGACAATATTGTGGAAGAACAAAAACATATTATGCCGGACGGTAGCAATAAATGGTATCAATGGAGTATTAAACCTTGGAAAGAGACAGATGGTACAATTGGTGGCCTAATCATAACCTGTACCAACATTACCAAGATTAAACGGGCTAAAGACCTATTGATTGCGGCCGAAAATGTAGCCAAAATGGGAGGTTGGGATTTGGATATGATTACCAATACCATTCATTGGTCCAGAATTACAAAGGAGATACATGAAGTGCCCTTAGATTATGTACCATGTTTGGAGACAGGGATAAATTTCTATAAGGAAGGAGAACATAGGGAAAAAATTACCGAGTTGATTCAGAAAGCTATTACCAAGGGTGAGGAATGGGATATAGAATTACAGATCGTTACCGCAAAAGGCAAAGAATTGTGGGTAAGGGCCAAGGGAATGCCGGAGTTTGTCAACGGAAAATGTGTTAGACTTTATGGAATATTTCAAGATATAGACAAAAAGAAAAAAGCCGAAATCAAGAATGCCCAAATTAAGGAAAGGCTAGACCTGGCTACCGAAGTGGCCAATATAGGAATTTGGGAATACAATTTACTTAAAGATGAGCTTGAGTGGAACGACGAAATGTTTCCTCTATTTGGTGTAAAACGCAAAGACTTCAAGGGCAATTTCGAATCCTGGAAGGCCACTGTACATCCAGATGACCTAGAGCGATGCTTACAGGAATTTGACATGGCCGTATCAGGAATCAAGGATTTTAAAACCGAGTTTCGGATCGTCCATCCAGATGGCACTGTAAAACACATTAAGGCCAATGCCGGTATTTTCAAGGACGATGAGGGAAAAATTATTAAAATGGTCGGAACCAATTGGGACATAACCGAAGTTGTTAACACCCAATTAAAGCTGAACAAAAGTGAAGAGTCCTTCCAGGGATCATTTAAGTCTTCCGCTGTAGGAATGGCACTGGTTGCAAAGGATGGTTCATGGTTGGACGTAAATGAAACCCTATGTCTTAGCTTGGGATATTCAAGAAAGGAGCTATTGCAGCTTTCCTTTCAGGATATTACACATCCTCAAGATCTTGAGAAAGATTTATCCCAACTACAAAGGCTTTTGGATGGGAAGGTTAATAGTTACCAATTGGAAAAAAGATACTTCCATAAAAAGGGAACCATAGTATACGTTGTACTCACCGTTACTGCCGTGAAGGATATAGAAGGTAATATTTCCCACTTTATTTCCCAGGTGGTAGATATTACAGCAAAAATTGAAGCCCAAAAGAAATCCGAAGAGTTCTTGGAATTGACCAAAAGTCAGAATAATAGTTTATTAAATTTTGCCCATATTGTTTCGCACAATCTACGATCGCACTCTTCCAACCTGTCCATGTTATCCAATTATTTAATAGAGGAACAAGGGGAAATTGAAAAAAGGGAAATTGAAACCATGATAGTGAATGCATCGGAAAGTCTAAACGAAACCGTTGCACATTTAAATGAAGTTGTACAGATCAGCACCGAAGCGGAAGGACAATTACAGGCTGTTTGTCTAAATGAAATAGTTAAAAACGTAGAGAAGAACATTAGCGCCCTTCTACAACAGAAAAAAGTAGAATGCCAAATCTCTATAGACCAATCCATTAAAGTAAAAGGCATACATGCCTATCTAGACAGTGTTCTACTTAATCTTTTTACCAACAGTGTAAAATACAGTAGCCCTAATAGAATTCCAAAGATTTCGATCCAAGCCACCAAGTCCGGAAATTTCATTATCTTAAATTTTAGGGATAATGGACTGGGAATCAATCTTGAGCGACATGGAAAAAAGCTGTTCGGAATGTACAAAACGTTTCATCAACATGAGGATTCGAAAGGTATAGGTCTTTTTATCACCAAAAATCAAATAGAGGCAATGAACGGAAAAATTGAAGTGGAAAGTGCCGTTGACAAGGGAACGCTTTTTAGAATCACCTTGGTTGCTGCATAAAAACTAAATAAAAATGGGGAAGATTGAAAGTAGTTGTATTATAGATGACGATCCTATTGCCATATATGGGATAAAAAAATCGATGAAGGAAATCGATTTCTGCAACACCGTAGTAGTCTATAAAAATGGACAGGATGCCATAGACGGATTGAATAATATGGTTGCGGAAGGGATAGCATTACCTTCCATTATTTTATTGGATCTAAACATGCCTATTATGGATGGGTGGGAGTTTCTGGACGATTTTATTAAAATTCCGAATAACAATACCAAAGCGGTAACTATTTATATTATCAGTTCCTCTATAGATCCACGGGATGTAATTAAGGCCCAAGATTATAGTTTGGTAAGCAATTACATTTTGAAACCTATCAAATCAGCCGATCTGCTTAGGTTACTGTCTGATGGTAGTAACTATTGAATTTACCTGATGCCCGGATTAAAATCGTCCGGAGCATTTTGAGGCTCATTGATAGTGCCCCATTCTCCAGAGTCATTATATATGGTCCATTCGCTAAAAGTATAAATGGGATTGGCTTCAGAATTATTTCCATTCCGTAGTGCCCTACCATCCTCATATTCATGGTTGGTGCCAGAGCCATCCTCGCCAATTACCCCAAAACTATCTATTACAGTTCCGAACGGATCCACCAATTCCAAATTATCATCGCCATTGGAATCTGCAGGACTATTTGTGGAAACACCATGGTTGGGTGGAAAACCATAGACCATTTCAAACTCTGAAGCATTTGGGGAAATAACAAAGGTACTATTACCTTCGATTATAAATCCTGACAAATCAATGGTAGAACTTATATCCGTATTATCATTGGTGTATCTTCTCAAGACCCACCCCTTTAAATCTAAAGGTTCGGAATCTGAATTATAAAACTCTACGAACCTTGCCCCTGTATTATTATCCGGATCCGCTAATTCCGAAATGAAAATTTTTGTTGAGGTAAATTCATCCACCAGATCCTCACAACGAATATCCTTAAAAACAATATCAGAAGTATCCCTTATTACCAATTGATAATCTTTATTGTCCTTTATTAAAACCCCCGTTATGGTTCCATTCCCTTCTGGCAAAAGGTTGCCCTGAAAATCGGAATACCCACTGTTAAGTAGCTCAAGTTCCAAATCTTCACAATTGGTCAAGGTCCTTATGGTTTCCTCCTCTCTTACGGCAAAGGTATGTCCCAATTCGGACAATAAAATCTCCATATTACCAAACTGGACCAAGGTGCTTATCATGGAATCATCCAACTCATTAATACCGACTGTTTTTGGTAGTAGCGAACCCAATGGATCACAGGAATTAAACAAATGCTGCCCAGCTATAGCAGCAGGCAAACGTCCTACAGCAGGGTTCCCAAAAGCACTAAAAACGCCGCCCAATTTAATTGCCCCTTTACTCATCCCCAAATAAAGCCCCTTGGTTTTTATAAGGATTTTAGAGCCCACTTCATAAAACAAATGTGAATCCCTTAGGTCAATTTCCAATTGTAGACCCTGAGTGGGGTTGACTAGATTGTCCTGGATGTGCAGAGTTCCAAAAAAGTTGCCTGCCAGATCTGACGATACCACATAACCCTCTATAACCCAATCTTCCTGAATCTGTATCAATTCATCCACATAATGCGCCTTTAACTCCCCTATGGTTAAATTGGCCGAAAGATCCGATACACAATCGGCTTTGGGAGTCTCAAAATTTTTATCCTTAACACAGGCCATTAGCAGGTATAAACCCAAAAGGCAAGTAACGTATTTAATATTGTTGATCTTGAAATTCATTATTCCATTATTTCTCTCCAGTCCAATTACAAAAGGGAACTTTAAAAACTAATAGCAAAATTTATAAAGTAGGTACGTCCATAGCCATACCAATATTTAGGTGCAAATGAGGGATTGCCGCTTAAATTGTCCTGCTGCAACTGTCCAAAATTACCGTTCCTGCTTTGTTCGTATCCACCAGTTCTAAAAACTGCATCAAAAACGTTGTTAATACTTGCAAAAACACTTATATACTTCCCCTTTTTCAACCAAGATTTACCCCCTAGCATATTCAATAAATAAAAATTGTCCAATTTATTTTGGGACAATAAGCGTTCTACATTTTCATCCGTAGCCTCTGGAAATGCCGAACCCGTATCTGGATCCAAATAAAAACTCTGTGTCCTTGTTATTGTAGAAATACTGGCATAATTATTCCCCAAATAGTTGGCAGTAGCCCCTATCCACCAATATTTGGGATCTCGGTATTCCACCCCTAGGGCAAATGCCTGTTGAGGCCCTTGGGACAATTTGTAATCCTTTACCTTTGCAATTCCCAAATCTATATTGCCATCAGGACTAAGGATATCTTCCTCTGCTCCGGCCGTATCAAAATTTATGGTTACAAAAGGGTCACTAGCATAAAGAAATTTGCCTATGGCAGCCGCTAGGGATAATTTCACCGCCGATGAAAACTGATACTCCAATCCCAGTTCCGTACCTAAATGGAGTTTGTCCAAATCCGTAAGGACTTCCTGCACAAAATCGCTGCCTACCCCTGCATCCACAAAGAAAAAATTAATATCGGTAATATTCTGAAATCTCGTGTAATAGCCGGTTACGCGTCCGGTTAAATTTGGAAGTCTTATATAATAATTAAGGTCTGTTGTTGTAATTGTTTCGCTTTGAATATCATTTACCAACTGGTTATTTTCCCTTGGGTTTATAAAAACATTTTGATACACCGGGGGCTTGGTTAAATACGCTCCGTTTAAGGCAACCCAATGCCTGCCGTTAAATTTATAGGTAAAACCAGCTTTAGCCCCAAAATTGGAAAACTCAACTTTTTCACCCTTTCCGAAGGAGGTATTCACAAAACGTTCATTCTTAAATTTACCGTCCCTTTGATAATTGGTCAAGGTATAATTAGCCCCCATGAACCCGTCCCATTTCGGATACCTTATACCGAATTGGGCAAAGGCATTATAGACTTCAGCTTTGATATTATAATGGTAGTTGAATAGATTGGATGTTATTTTATTAAGACTACCATCCCGGTCATTGTTTGTGTTGGAAAATGGGTCTATATCCTCATGATATTCAGCACCCAACAAATCGCTGATTTCTGCATAGTTATCCGAGTTCAAATTGGTATAATGCCCCCCTAAATCAATTTTAAGGTGGTCATTTAGGACGTAATTACCGATGGTAGATACATTATACTGTTGGTCCTCATTGGTATCCTCGTAGTAAATATAAGCGGCTTTGCCCTGGACGGACAAACTGGAATTTGCCTGATATAGATTGTTCCAATTTAATTGTGGATTTTTCAAGAATCCATCTTTGGCCATATTGGCCGCTATAAAATTGGCCCCAATGGGACTATTTATATAATAACTCGGTAAATATCTGTAATAAGTCTTATCGGGATTAGGGGCATCATAGTATCCCAACCTGCCTTTGGAATTGGTTCCAAATTGATAGGATATCCCCGAATTTAAGGTAAATTTTTTGGAGTTATAAAAGTGATTGAACATAAATATGGGCTCCACAATTTTCCGTTCCCTAGAGTTCCTGATTTTACCGTTTTGTGTTCCCCAATAAGGATTATATCTTTTCCCGGCCATCTGAAAAACTTCCTCGGTAATAGCAGAAGACCTTCCCCGACGATTGGAAGCCCAAATGCTTGTTAGATTGATGCTATGTTTGTCATCCAATTGATATTCAAAAGCACCAAAAAAAGAATAGGCATCGTACAAGGTACCATCAATATATCCCTGCTTTGCCCAACGTATAGAGGCCGAGACACTGTAATTGATGCCTTTTTGAGGCAGACCTGAGGAATAGGTAGCCATAAATCGGCCCGCATAGCTTCTATTGGCTGCCGAGGAAGACAAACGCATCCCTTTCCTAAAAGTGGATGGCCTGGTACTAATATTTGTGGTTCCCAAAATACCTCCAAAGGAGTAATCCGATGCCTGTAACCCATGGGTGAATTCCTGATTTCGTGTTACATCGTTAAGGCCGCCCCAATTGTTCCATTGAGGACGCCCGTCCATCAATTTGTTCATGGGAATGCCGTTTAGCAGGATAACGCCATTTTCCGAGCCATAGCCCCTTACACGAAAAAAAGCTTGACCAAAATCGAATGCCGCCCTATTTAGAAAAATATCCTTGGTAGCCTGTAACATGCCCGAGGTCATTGAAATACTTTCATCTTCCAACAATTCGGAATCCGTTAATGTTATTAAATTGTCCGTATTCTCCTGGACAATATCTCGATCCAAAAAAATAATTCCCAGATCCAGATCTTCTGTACCTAAAGAAATGGGCATTCTTTTAATTAGATAATCTTGGGCGGTGATCGATAGTATATAATCTCCAGGCTGTTTTACCGAAAGAACAAATTTTCCATCGATGGGATCAGGTTTTATAGGGGCAGACCCTGAAATCCCAATCTTGGCATATTCAATGGCTTCTTGAGTAACCATATCCTTTACAAAACCCTTTACATAGTAGATTTCCTGTGCATAAACCCAGATGCCCTGTAGTAATAAAAAGGATATTGCCAAACCATTTTTCATTGCTGAAGATGAAATATTTTAACAATTTGGTTATAAGATATTAATAATTGAGAGTTTATTCTTAATTTATTCCAAGAAAAGTTAATATATAGCTTACAGTATTCAAGAAATAATGTAATCCATGAGTATTACTTACACCTTATTTGTGACCTTCTTTGCAATTAGTGGTGCCCTAGCACAGGAGGCCAAGACGTACAAAATTAGAACCGTGGCCTTTTACAATTTGGAAAACTTGTTTGATACCGTTAACGACTCATTGACATTGGACGACGATCGTACCCCGGGTGGAAAGGACAATTGGACCATTGAAAGGTATAACCAAAAAATTTACAATATGTCCAAGGTATTATCGGAAATAGGAAGTCCCGAGGCCCTAAGTTCCCCAGACATTATTGGGTTATGTGAATTGGAAAATAGACAGGTAGTAGAGGACCTAACGAACCATCCCCATCTTAGCGAGAAGAACTATGGAATAATTCATTTTGATTCCCCTGATGAACGGGGCATAGATGTGGCCCTTTTATATAAAAAAACAGTTTTTCTGCCCACTTCATTTTCCAGTCTGCGACTATTGCTCACTAATGAAAACGACTATAGGGATTACACTAGGGACCAATTGGTAGTAAGCGGTATTTTAGACGGGGAGGAAATACATTTCATTGTAAACCATTGGCCTTCAAGAAGCGGAGGGGAAGCCAGGAGCAAGCCCAACAGAATAGAGGCTGCCAGACTAAACAAGAAGATCATAGATTCCATTTCAAAATTGAATCCAGAAGCAAAAATCATCAGTATGGGCGATCTTAACGACGACCCAATAGATGACAGTTTAAAAAAAATATTGAAAACCAAGGGAAAGCTTGCAGACTTGGAAAATGGCGATCTTTATAATCCTATGGAAATACTCCATAAAAAAGGAGTTGGATCCTTGGCTTATAGGGACCGATGGAACCTATTTGATCAAATTTATTTCACCGCCAATATGACTCAAGAATCGCCGGACCAATACCGTTTCTGGAAAGCAGGGGTATATAGTCCGACTTACCTAATTGATAAAAAGGGCCAATACAAAGGATATCCCTTACGTACCTATGCAGGAGGAAATTATATTGGCGGCTATAGCGACCATTTCCCAGTATATATCCACCTAATTAAGGCTGTAAACTAGACAATTATTGCGGAAGAACAATATTGATATTTCTCCACTTTACCTTAATACCGCCACCGTCATGTATCTGAAGGGCAATGGAGCCCTTACCTTCACCAATTTTATCATCGGTAATACTCACCATTTCCGTACCATTAAGCCATGAAGTTAATTTATTGCCAGACAGCTTAATTTTCATTGTATTCCACTCCCCTTCCTTGAGGACCTTGTCCTTTTCAGGATCTGGCTTAATTAGCCATCCTCTGCCATAGGATTCGTAAACACCTCCAGTATCATGGCCCGGGGGTGCAACTTCTACCTGCCAGCCACTAACTTTGGTGCCATCTACAGTAGACCTAACAAACACCCCGCTGTTCCCATTGGCTTCCTGTTTAAACTCCAAGGTAAGCTCAAAATCATCATAATATTTATCGGTGCCCAAATAACCATATTGTTTGTCCGGTCCGCTTTCAGAAACAAGCAGTCCATCTTCCACGTACCATTTTTCGGTGCCATAGACCGTCCAGCCCGATAAATCTTTGCCATTAAACAACGACATTTCCTGGGAGATCCCCGGTATGGCCATAAGGGCCAGAACAACAACTACTAAATTTTTCATATGGTACATAAATTAGGTTTATGATTTATTGATATTTTTAATTTGTTAAGATTAATACAACGGCCAATAGTTCAGCCTGTGCCCAAAGAACATTAATCTACCCAAAGACAATTAATTAATTGAGCCATTGTGCCCATGGAATTCTGCTAAGGATAAGAACCAATCCCAAACCATAAAAAATGGTAATAGTCTTAAACTTTCTTTTGCCTTCCAATACTTTTTTGTGTTTGGACCAGCCTACCGTAATAAAGACGACAGCAATTATATTGATAAACGGATGTTCTACGGCCAATAAACGGGATGCAGAGTTTAACCCGCCCATACCCAAGGTTTTTATGGCATTCAACCCATTGGAGGACACAAAATAGAGTACCAGGCCTACCAAGAGTTGCAGATGTGATAAAATAAGCGCAAAGAGGCTAATTCTAAAATCCTTTCTCAGAGTAAAATCCTTATTTCCTGTCCATCCCAAAATACCATTGGCCACAGCTAAAAACAATACAGCCAATACCACATAGGCAAAATAAGAATGTAAGGCGAGAATCCATTGATGTGCTAATCCGTAATCTTCCATAGTTTTTATTTTAATTTATAAATGTAAGGATTTTTGGGAATAAAAAAACCCCGCGAAATAGCGGGGTTATCATTTTTTACCTTTAATGGTACTTAGAAGTTGTAGCGCATGCTAACGTTCCAGGTCCTACCATAACCAAACCTCACTCGGTTATCTGTATTTACACCGTTCCAAACGTCATCTCCAGCTTCAACATGTCTGTTATCGCTAGAGCTTTCCAAATATACCTCATCAAAGACATTGTTAATGTTTAAACGGAACTGAATGGATTTGTTGTTTTCCTTCCCAACCAACATGCGGTAAGAGAGCCCAACATCCATAGTATCAAAGGCAGGTAATTTAATAGCACCTCTGTTGTTGGCAGTTGAAAATTCGGAATCCCCAAAAAGGGTAGAACCGTATAAGTTGTCATAAAGATTCCAGTTGGCATCCAGCTTAAGTCTAGGCAATATTTCGTAATCTCCACTAATACCGGCAGTAAACTGTGCGGCCTGACCTACTTTTACACCATCTATATAACTAGTGTCTCCTGTAGAAAGTATATTTCCGTTTTCATCAGAGGTGGTTGTGGTAACGTTACCATCGTATTCCCAATTACCAATGGACACAAATCCCTGAAAATTCAACCCGTCCGCAGGTCGCAAAAACACCTCCAATTCCACACCGGAATGTACCTGTTTCAATGGACTGGTTTGGGTAAACTCGTCCACGATATTATCATTATTGGTATCATCAGAGCTATATTGTATCCTATTATCCCAAATAGTGTAATACACGTTCAGGTTGGCCGATAAAATATCGCCCATAAACTTATATCCACCTTCCAATCCTGTAATCTTCTGATTTTCGGTAGCCAAAGGATTCAATTCATTTGAATTTCTATCGTCTATATACAAATCACTGTGATAAGGCTGACGTGAGTAGTAACCTGCATTGGCAAATATTGAGTTTTGCTTGGATAGGTTATAGGCTACACCTGCCTTAACGTTAAATCCTGGGTTGTTTACTTTTTCTGATTCTTCTGATTGCCCTTCATTGGCCGCGTTCAAAAATTCCTCCCTGATATGCGATTGTGTAGAAACCGATCCTTGGAAGAAGGTAGAAAAAGCACCTTTGGAATACTCCAATTGTCCAAACACCCCTGCGTAATTGATCTTTTCCTCATAATCATAACCAAATCTTTGGGAGTGGTCATCATTGGGGTTAAAGGTTATATTCCAAGGATTAATACCGCCATAGGCATTGGTAAGTTCATAGGCACCTCCGTTGTAATTGCTGGAAGCCGAAACCGAATTAACCCCAATAAACTCCCTTACATCCCTAAAGTGGATACCGTTGTACAAACGGACATCGGCACCAATGTTGAAATTAAGGCTTTCATTAATTTGCTTATTAAAGTTGGTTACCAAACCGCCCCAGTTGTGGTTGTTATTGGATCCCCTTGCATATAGTGCTTCCCCAGAGCTAGTTATCAACTGCGAAAAACTCCCTCTACCTATTGAGCCGTACAATACGGTAGACAAAGAGGCAGTATCACTAAAAGTTAAGTCCCAGCTAAGGTTGGCTACCGGTTTGTGATAGATATTTCTACCTCCTGGGTAGGCGCCACCATTTAAGGTATTAGGACTGTTAACATCTGGAGTATTCCAAGAATTGTATTTTCTTCCATTATCCAAAAAAGTCCTAAGATTATCGGATCCAGCGGCAGCGTGCCACTGAGGAGCACCTGTTAGAATAAAGTTGAAGATGTTATTTTCATTGGGTACATACCCAAAGGACAAGAAATAAGTTTGACCTTGGCCTCCGGTATTGTCCACATAACCATCTCCTTGCCAATGTCCCAACATTGCGGCAACGGATAAGCCGTTTTCCATTATCCCGGTTGAGTAATATCCGGTGGTCTTAATATAATTATCATTGCCAATCATAGATTGAAAAAAACCTCCTTCACGCTTGTCCAAGGTTTTGGTCACAATGTTTACCGTACCACCAACAGATGAAATGGCCAATTTAGAAGATCCCAAACCCCTCTGCACCTGAACAGCATTGGCAATATCCAATACTCCGGACCAGTTGGACCAGTACATTTTTCCATCTTCCATTCCGTTAATTGGCTGTCCGTTTAAAAGGAATGCCGTATTGGTCTGATCAAAGCCCCTTAAGAACATTTGGCCGTCTCCAAAAGCACCTCCCTTAACGTTCTGAACTGAAGGAGTAGATTTTAATAACTCAGGTAAATCCCAGTTTCCTGTTTTCTCCCTGATTTCCCTTGCCTTTATGGTAGACACTGCTATGGGCGTTTGCCTGTCCTCGGCCAAATCGATAATTCCGGAGCCTACTATAACCACCCCTTCCAATTCCTGTGCGTCTGGATTTAGGGATATGGCACCAATATTGCCGACTGTTGTGAAATCTACTTTCTTGCTAATAAATCCAATATAGGAAATTACCAAGGTTCCAGAACTCTGGGATACCTCAATGGTGAAGTTACCATCAAAATCTGCGGCAACCCCAGTGGTGGTTCCCTGAACCATAATATTCGCTCCAGGTAACGGATCACCAAAATCACCATCCACTACAGAACCAGTAATAGTTCCTTGAGAAAATCCTATTGCCGTTAACAAAAAAGCAGCAATAACAAAGTACATTTTTTTCATTTTTCTAAGAGTTAATTAGTTTTAAATAATGGCTGCAAAAGTGAGTAAATTTTTACAACAATACATTACTATAATGTTAAATTAGTAAGTGCAAATTTAACATTAAAAACCTTAATAACTCCTGAAAGACAGTAAGTTAATACCGTTTATTAGGAATTGGCAAAATTGCCAATTATTTCTTAAATAAATTTAAAAGATTTAACGTAGAAGCATCATGATTCGCAATGGAGGACCCTTCAATATCGTTCAATATGGCAGTAGCCAATTGCTTGCCCAATTCCACACCCCACTGATCGTAGCTAAATATGTTCCAAACTATGCCCTGAACAAATATTTTATGTTCGTACATGGCAATAAGAGATCCCAAAGTCTTGGGAGTTAGCCTATCTATTAATAAGGTATTGGTAGGTTTGTTTCCCTCAAAAACTTTAAATGTCAAGATTTCCGCAATCTCTTTTTCCGAAACCTTTTTATCCTCCAATTCCTTTCTAACCTCATCAGCAGACTTACCATTCATTAGCGCCTCTGTTTGGGCAAAGAAATTGGCCATTAATTTATTGTGATGGTCTATGTCCCCGTGCAGGGATTCCTTAAACCCGATAAAATCGGTAGGAATTAATTTAGTCCCTTGGTGGATCAATTGAAAAAAGGCGTGCTGGGAATTGGTTCCTGGTTCCCCCCATATAATGGTTCCAGTTTCATAAGTAACCCTATTTCCTTTCCTGTCCACACTTTTCCCGTTACTCTCCATGATCCCTTGCTGCAAATAGGCCGAAAACCTGCTTAAATATTGGGTATAGGGAATAATGGCTTCTGTCTCGGCACCGTAAAAATTATTGTACCAAACACTTATGAGAGCAAGGATTACCGGTATGTTCCCTTCAAACTCGGAAGTTGCAAAATGCTGATCCATTTCATTGGCACCAGTTAACATGGCATCAAAATTATCGTATCCCACTGCCAAGCCAATAGATAGTCCAACCGCACTCCACAATGAAAATCTTCCTCCAACCCAATCCCACATAGGGAATACGTTATCCGCATCAATTCCAAATTCCGAAATTTTCTCAGCATTGGTAGAGACTGCGGCAAAATGCTTGGCTACATCTGCCTGGGTAGCGTGTTTTAGAAACCATTTTTTTATGGTCGTGGCATTGCTTAAAGTTTCTTGGGTAGTAAAGGTCTTGGAAACCACAACGAACAATGTTGTTTCAGGATCTAAGCCCTTTAAGGTTTCGTAAACATGGTCCCCATCTACATTGCTTACAAAATGCATTTTTAAATGGTTGCCGTAAAATTTTAAGGCTTCCACTACCATGGCAGGACCAAGATCCGATCCTCCAATACCAATATTGACCACATCGGTAAAGGCTTTTCCTGTATATCCCTTCTTAGATCCGGAAATTACCGACTCAGTAAAAGATTTTATCTTTTGTTTCACCTTGTAGACTTCTAGGACAATGTTTAGCCCATCTACCTTGATGACATCCGATTCTTTGGCCCTTAAGGCCGTGTGAAGAACCGCCCTTCCTTCAGTCTTATTTATAATATCGCCTTCAAACTGTTTCCGGATAGCATCCTTCAAGCCAACTTCATTTGCCAATTGCAGAAGCAGTTGAAGGGTATCTTGAGTAATCCTGTTTTTTGAAAAGTCTATGAAGAATTCGTTCCAGCGAATGCTATGTTTATTAGCCCTATCGGAATCCTTTGCAAACAAATCCTTTAAGGAAAGATCTGTATTCTCTTTATAATGTTGTGAAAGTTTTTTCCAAGCTTCTGTTTTGGTCGGGTCGGTATTCTGTAAAGCCATGTTAGTCGTTGAGTGTTAGCAAATCTTCTTCCGGTAATTCTATGTATTCAATACAATCCAATTGACTTTTCTTAGGCCCTACAAAATCCAAATAAGCAGTTTTTAGGCTATCCGCTATGGGTTCGGCAGCCGGTAATTTTTCCCTTAATGGATCTACCTGGTGCCCATTTTTCCAGAATCTATAGCACACGTGCGGGCCTCCGGTATTACCCGTCATTCCGATCCAACCTATTACATCGCCCTGCTTCACGAAATCACCTTTCTTCACATTCTGGTTCTTCATATGGAGATACTGGGTACTATAGGTGCCGTTATGTTGAATTTTGACATATTTACCATTACCACCTCTTCTTGTAGATTCTGTAACGGTACCATTGGCGGTTGCCAAGATAGGAGTATTAATAGGAGCTGCATAATCCGTTCCCTTATGTGGCCTTACCTTATATCCGTAATAGGCAATTCTTCTGTTTAAATTATATCTGGAAGAAATTCTACTAAACTGAACTGGCGACTGCAAAAATGTACGTCTCAGGTTTTTTGCCTGATCGTCATAATAGTCATTGATGTTTTTGGTAGAATCGGACACAAAATTAAAGGCGTAAAATGGCTCACCATTGTGCTCAAAATAGGCTGCTTCTATACCACTGGCACCGGCATAAATAGTATCGTTGATATATTTTTCCTTGTAGATAACCTTGAACCTATCCCCTTTCTGAAGTCTAAAGAAATCTATGGTCCATGCGTAAATTTCGGATAAATTATTGGTAACATTGTAATCAATGCCTTGTTTCAATATTGCTTCCGACAATGAAGATTCAATAATTCCGGAAGCTTCCCGCTCTACATATTTTACCTTTTGCTTTTTCTTATAGGCTAGGACGCTATCCCTAAAATCGACCACAGTATAGTTAATGGGATCATTTTGATAAATAAATACCTGTGCATTATTAAGTGTGTCCTTGGACTTCAAAATAAGATAAGGTTTGCCAACAACTATTTTCCTAACATCGAAAGTATCCCGAAAGTGTTCTGAAACTCTTGCAATCTTGGGGTACTCAACGCTATTCCTCAGCATTAGCTCACCAAAGCTGTCCCCATTTTTGACGGTGTCCCTCAAGACCTCAAAATCGTCCAGATTAAACCCGAACTCTTTTACTACGACGGGTTTTTCTATGGTTACCACCTCTGCTATTTCGTCTGTAACAGGTTTGTCGTCCTTACATGAGAAAATAAATACTATACTAAAAACTAGGCCCCAATATTTTTGCATTGTTATTCTAAACTTTTTCTGGGTTAAAGATATGGTCTACCCACTGTTTTCCCCAATTATTTAACTCTTGTTTTGTATACAATTCCGGAAAAAATACAACTTTTTGAAAACTTGGAGGCAAATATTCCTTCCAATTTGTTCCGCCAGTAGCATCGATTTGTGCATTGTCCTTGGTCAAATAACGATATGCCGACCCCATGTGCATCAGTGGCCAATTTATATTAGCATTAACGTCCAAAGCTTTTAACGCTTCAACCAAGGTTTTATTATCCTTACTTTTCTGTGGTAATTGCTGGTATTTATGGTATATAGTACTGTTTTTAACCTCATTGGCTATACGTATCAGCCTGGGCGTGTAACGATATTCGAACTGCTTTAAGGTCAATGTTTTCTCACCTGTAACCACGTCTGTGGCCCCTTTTTTCCAATAAATATGCTCGTACAATTCCTCAATAGTGTTATTAGAGGAGAAATTATGTCTTTCAGAAAATTGCACCAAGTTTTCCAAGGGAGTTGCGTACAGCTCTATCATTCTATATTGTGCAGACTGAAATCCACTGGCCGGAAGCAGTGCCATTCTGTACTGCATAAATTGTTCCCGCTGCATACCCTTTATCATAACACTGAAGGACGATATCAAAACCTTGTAGTAACTATTTATCCGATCTGCCTTCTCTATAAAAAAGTCAACATCCTGGGTCTTGTCGTCCACAATTTGCTTTTGCTCGTGAAGAATAAGTTTAAAATATAATTCGGTAATCTGATGGTACATTATAAAAATCTCCTCGTCCGGAAAATGGGTCCGAGGTACTTGGATACTGAGCAGGGTATCTAGATGTATGTAATCCCAATAAGTGAGATATCGCTGATATAAAAGTCCGTCCAAATAAGAGCTTAAGTCTTGTCCAGAATCCTTGTATTTTTCTTCTAGTTTGGAAATCTGGGAATCAATATGCTCTTTATTCATTTTAATCCATTATTATTTTAAATTGATGCTTGAGTCCGTTGTATCCGTCTAAATCGGCTTTTATGGACCCAACACTCAAATCCGCCTGTATTCTTATGGGAATTCTATTATTGTCATTGGACACCCAGAGGGACAAGCTTTCCTGTTCCTTGAATACACGTCCGGATTGTACATAAGGCCTAAACCTTAAACATTCTACTTTACCATACTTTGTTCTTAGGACCTCCTTGCCCAAGTACTTAAGCTTAAACTTAAAAACTCCGTCATCGTCATACAAGAGGTTCAATTCAATAGACTCCCCTTCAACCAACTCTTCTACTTTATAGTTGTTACGGAGAAAATAAAAGGCTGAAACCAAATCCTGTATACCCTCTTGAATGGTAAAATTAAACTTTTTATCCTTTTTTTTATCGTTTAATACCGCAATATCCTTGTCGTGGTGAAAATTCACCTCAATATCTTTGGTATATCCTCCTTCATCAATTTTTCTTATAAATTTATAGGGCTTGCCATCCTTTTTATCAAAAAAGCTTTCATAGGTGTCATCCACCTTAAAAAATATACTGGCAAAACCGGTCGTTTTACCATTCCCGACCACATGATAGACCGGAACCCCGTCCAATTCATGGGATTTTACCTGAAGTGTAGCGTAACTGGCATTTAGGAATCCATAATGTATCCTAAACTTTAGCCATTCCCCTATTTTAAAAGCAGATGTATTTTCCGAATTCTCAGGCAAATGAAACCCACCTTTATTTGGAAGCTGTTGAACCTGGGAATTGATAGTAAATCCAAAAATTAAAACAAGTACAATGCAAATCTTTTTCATCTGTTTAAATTGATCTAATTACAGTAGGTATCGATGTACTTTCTGCCAAGCAAATTCATAGGCGATCTTGATTTTCATAGCCATGGCGATAAATTGCAATAGCCTATGTAACACCTCATTACTCATGTAAAATTAATAAAAACGATTTTACTTTTCTTTTATTTGATAATACTTAAACAAAATTTGTTCCAAAAATTGGCCCACAAAAAAAGCCCAGTCGCAAAACTGGGCTTTTCCTAAATAACCAACCAAACTTTAAATTATGAAAAACCAATACTTAAAGTTGTAAGGGAACCACCCCTTACGAGTACAAATTTAATACAAGATTCGCTTCAAAAATAAGATTTAACTTACTTTAACGATTCTATTAACACTATTTAATAATTAGATACCCAAAATTGGCAAAAAGTTAAGAAAAGGGCCCTTTTATAACGTTCCTCGGGATTCCTGTTCCCGCTCTATCGCTTCAAACAATGCTTTAAAATTTCCCTTCCCAAAAGATTTTGCACCCTTCCTCTGGATTATTTCAATGAACATGGTTGGCCTATCCAAAATAGGCTTTGTAAAGATTTGGAGCAAATAGCCCTCATCATCCCGATCTATTAATATCCCCAGCTCACTTAAAGGCGCCAAATCCTCGTCTATAGTACCAACCCTGTCCAAAACATCTTCATAATAACTAGCGGGTACGTTCAGGAACTCGATCCCTCTATTTTTAAGGGCGCTCACCGTTTCAATAATATTGTCGGTTGCCAGTGCCATATGCTGTACCCCTGCACCGTTATAAAATTCTATATACTCCTCAATTTGGGATTTCTTTTTTCCGTCCGCCGGCTCATTGATCGGGAATTTAATTCTGCCGTTCCCATTACTCATAACCTTGCTCATTAGAGCGGTGTACTCAGTTGAAATATCTTTATCATCAAAGGAAACCAACTGGGCAAACCCCATTACTTTGGCGTAGAACTGACACCATTTGTTCATTTCGTTCCAACCCACATTACCTACCATATGGTCTATATACTTCAATCCAACATCCGATGCTTTATAAAAAGGATTCCAGGGCCTAAATCCCGGCATAAATGCCCCCTTGTAGTTCTTGCGTTCCACAAAAACATGCACCGTTTCACCATAGGTATGGATACCAGCTGTAACCACCTCCCCATCTTTATCCCTTTTGGCCCTAGGCTCAAAGTAACTTTCGGCCCCACGTTTCATTGTTTCCACATAACTCTCCCTGGCATCATCTACCCACAATGCAATTACCTTTACCCCATCACCATGGGCATCTATATGCCTATTGATATCCCCTCCGGATTTTAAGGGCGAAGTTAATACCAGCCTAATCTTGTCCTGTTGTACCACATAGGAAGCCCTATCTTTTAGTCCTGTTTCCAATCCGGAATATGCCACTGGTTGAAAGCCCCATGCAGCCATGTAGTAATATGCCGCTTGTTTTGCATTGCCCACATATAATTCTACATAGTCGGTGCCAAGAAGTGGCAGAAAATCCTGAGCTTCCAGATTTTCCTTTGTTAATTTTAAAGATGTTTTATCGGTAGTTGCCATAGTAATAAATTTTTGAATTGATTTAATAGATATGTAGCCAAGTCCTTAGCTATTGGTAGAAAGTAGCCAAAACAAAACTGGACAACTTCCAATTCGCGTTAAATTACCACATAGCCCTGAGATGGGCAGTTATATCAATTCTAAATTGAAGCATAATCAAAATCCTGTTTAACAAATATCGGAATAAATGTTGGCTTAAAGTGTTAAGAGCCGCGCATTAGGTTACAAAAAAAACACCCAAAAGCCATATTTAAAACCAGTAACCAATACTAAAAAAGAAGTGGTTTTCCTTAATTTGGGGGGAATAGGAATAAATCACTTGAATTGGCCCAATAAAGGATTCGAACCCATAACCGAGTGCATAACCGGAAAACTCGGGAGCCTTGAACCAATCAGCCGTTCTAAAAAGGTCATCGCCCACATTGGCCACATTTGCTGCCAACAATATATGGTTCTTGGGAACAAACTCAAAATCCAGCCTGCCATATGCCTTTACATAACTGTTCCCTACTAAACTTAAAAAATCGTATCCGTAAAAAGGCACGAAATTATTTACAAGATGGTTCCCATATCCGCCTAAAACAAAATCAAGGGAGGTAATAGGGGATATGCCCCATTTAAAACCCCCTTCAGTTTCCAAGTTTAGATAAATGTTTCTAGCCAAGGAAAATGCTCCGCCCATTCTTGCCTTGCCTACTGAAAATTCCTTGAAATTATCGTTAAAATCGGACGATAGGACATAAAAATGAAAGTCCCCGTCAAAGAACAGCCCTTTAGTAGGAAAATAAACATCATCATAAGTGTCAAAAGTTAGCTGCCCATAGGTGCTGTAATAATTACTTTTTTCAAAATAGGTTCTCGCATTGGCCGCGGTAGACGTACTAGTGGTGTCTATTTGCCCCAAAGTTTTAGTGCTATATTTCAGTAATTTATGTTCCACCCCAATGGCAAAGGCAAACTCTTCTTCTATTACGGTTTGTAAATACACCTGATTGGTCAGATCTGAGGCGCTTAGGTTTATTTTTCTAATATTGGAACTATTATCGACATCAAAATTGGATTTTATCAGATCAAAATTAATTTCTTTATTAAAATCGTCAAACCTGGAATTTATCCCAAAACTCCAATAAAAGCCCTTGTCCACATAATATTCCAAATTGTACCTCAGATTATCCCCAATGATAAAATCTACCGAGGCTACGTCATCATCCATAAAAACATTCTTTCTGGTCAGATTTACGATTCCCGCACTTTTGTACAGATCATCAAAATGAACCCCTAAGCGAATGAACATTTTATCAGGATTTTCCTTAACATTCAACAGCAACTCTACCCCTTCCTCGTTATTGAGCAATTCATATTTAATAGCCCTAAAGTTTCCGGTAGCGGACAAATTGTTGATACCCTGCTGCAATTTTTTAAAGGTGATTTTATCATCTACATTAAATCTTAATTTACCCTTAATGTAGGCCCTGGAATAATTGTAATTCCCTTGGATTGTCAATTCATTGACAAACAGTGTATCTTTTATCCCGGCAGCTAAAATCTTTGACCTTTTAAGATTGGAGTCTTTGGCAATTTTCAACAATTCCCCCATGTGCAATCTAGCCGCTTCCTCGCCCCTATCTATTATAACATTTCCCATGTCAAAATCGATTACCGAGTAATCTTTAATATCCGGGGTTATATAAATATCTGTTTGGGCCGATTTTTTTTGCATATCCCTAACCGTTCTGTAATTGTTGATCTGTAGCAGTATTTCCGTAGCACTCAACAAGGATTCCCTATCGGACAGCCCATGCTGTACATCCACTCCTATTACCACATCGGCGCCCATCTTCTTCAATTCGCCTATGGGGTAGTTGTTTACCACACCCCCGTCAATCAACACTCTTCCATTGATTTCTACGGGTCTAAAAAGTGAGGGAAACGTACCACTCGCTAAAATTGCCTCGGGCAAATAACCTTTATCCAACAATATCTGATCCCCAGTTTCCACATCTGTGGCAACACATAGAAAAGGGATTGGAAGTTTACTAAAATCATCAACATCCTTAACATGGTACAATAATCTAACAAACTCGTTGTAAATACTCTGCCCTCCCGATATGGCTTGGGGAATAGAAATTCTAAACTTGTTGAACGGAAGTGTCAGGGCATATCTTTCCGAATCTTCCTTCTCATAAAATGTTTTGGCACTTCTGGGCACGTTATCCTGGATCAATGACTCGAAATCCGTATTTTTAAAAATAGAATCCAATTCGTTTGCAGAATATCCCGAAGCGTAGAGCGCCCCAACAATGGCGCCCATACTGGTTCCGGTTACATAATCTATTTTAACCCCGGCTTCTTCAATAACCTTCAGGGCACCAATATGTGCCAACCCTTTAGCACCACCTCCACTCAAGACCAGTCCCACTTTTACATCCTTATTTTCCAACCGTTCCTGTGAAAGGACCAGGAATGGAAAAATTAATACACAAAATATAAGAAGTGACTTCAGCATATAGTTAATACAGTGGTTTAATGAAAGGTTTCAAATATTTTCTTGGCTTTGGACATTCCAACGGTTTGGGCCAAATTCTCCAAACTGGCTTCTTTTATCCTTTTTACGGATTTATAGTTTTTCAACAACTCTTCCACGGTTTTATTCCCTATCCCTTCTATACTTTCCAATTCCGAATTAATGGCTGCCTTACTTCTCTTGTTTCTGTGAAAGGTTATCCCAAATCTGTGGGCCTCATTACGCAATTGCTGAATTATTTTCAGGGATTCGGACTTTTTATCCAAATATAGAGGAATAGGATCTTCCGGGAAGTAAATTTCCTCCAATCTTTTGGCAATACCTATAATGGCTATCTTCCTTCTTAACCCAAGGGCGTCCAAACTTTTAAGGGCAGATGATAGCTGACCCTTGCCTCCATCAATAACAATAAGTTGGGGCAATGACTGCTCCTCGTCCAAAAGTCGCTTATAGCGTCTAAAAACAACTTCCTCCATAGAAGCAAAATCATCCGGACCTTCAACCGTCTTAATATTGTAATGCCTATACTCCTTTTTTGAAGGTTTTCCATCCCTAAATACAACACAGGCCGCTACTGGGTTGCTACCTTGGATGTTGGAATTATCAAAACACTCTATATGCCTGGGTTCCATGGAAAGTCGCAAATCCTTTTTCATTTGCCCCATTATCCTATTGGTATGCCTGTCCGGATCAATAATCTTTATCTGCTTAAACCTATCCTGTCTAAAGAATTTGGCGTTGCGCTCCGATAGCTCCAAGATCTTTTTTTTATCTCCCAGTTTAGGTACTACCACTTTTAGGTGCGGTTCCAAGATAACCTCAAATGGAACATAAATCTCTGTTGAATGGGAATTGAAGCGTTGTCTAATTTCAATTATTGCCAATTGGAGCAGATCCTCATCCGTTTCATCCAATTTCTTCTTGATTTCCAAAGTATGGGACCGTATAATGGAACCATGGGACAATTGCAGAAAATTTACATAGGCAAAAACCTCATCAGAAATTATGGTAAATACATCCACATTATTGATCTTGGGATTTACAATAGTGGTCTTTACCTGATAGTTCTCCAGAACCTCTATTTTATCCTTTATAAGCTGTGCCTCTTCAAACTTCATCTCTTGGGCCAACAATTTCATGTGACTTTTAAAATAGTGCAGGGAAGACTTAAAATTACCTTTGATAATTTCCCTGATTTCCTGTATTTGCCGATTATATTCCTCCTCCAGTTGAAACCCTTCGCAAGGACCTTTACAATTACCCAAATGGTACTCCAAGCAAACCTTGTATTTCCCGGCCCCCACTTTATCTTGTGCAAGATCATAGTTGCAGGTGCGAAGAGGATAGACGCTTTTAATCAGGTCCAATAGTGTATGAATGGTTTTCATGCTTGTATAAGGCCCAAAATACTCCGAACCATCCTTGATAAATTTTCTGGTAGGGAAGATTCTCGGGAACTTTTCATTCTTTATGCAGATCCAAGGAAATGTCTTGTCATCCTTAAGCAAAACATTGTACCTAGGACGGTATTTTTTTATTAGATTATTCTCTAACAACAGTGCATCGGACTCGGTAGGCACCACTATATGCCTAATACTTTTTATTTTCTTTACCAGAACACGGGTTTTTCCTTGTTCGTGCGTTTTATTAAAATAGGAGCTAACCCTTTTTTTCAGATTTTTAGCCTTGCCAACATATAAAATCTTATCCTCTAAATCATAAAACTGATATACCCCGGGATTGGCAGGAAGCGAACTTAACTGTACTTCTATAGGTATATGGGACATGTATTCAGATAAATTTTTTCTTTGGTAAGGAAAATTACTGTGTTTTTCCCAAAGGACACAAAGAATATAGCTTTTTAACTCCGATGTTACGATTCCGAAGGGAAATTTTGGAAACCCTTCATTTTACAATTGTATTACATTACCAAAAAGAAGGGATTTTACTACTTAAAATTCAACATCCAATCCAACAAAATTCGATAAGGCAAAAATAAATATCGATTAAATACACAATTTCAAAAAATTAACGTTATCGTACACTATTTTGTAATATACTGATAAACAGCTTTTTATAAAAATTTAACAACGAAATACTATTAACAAATAATTCAAAAACCAAAATATTTGTTAAAAATGATGCATTTCATCGATAAAACGATACCCTTTGTGGAGGATTTATTAATTTTTTACCTATATTTAGAAAAATTAAAATTATTAACGCATGGACAACTATATAATAACCTTGGGCACATATTTAATTCTTATGCTTTTTTTCAAAATTTATTACGCCGTGGCCTCCAAGGAATAGTTTTCCTATTTAAACCCTGTCCCCAAAGCCCCGAGTTTAACCAATACCCTTATGTTGAAAAAAGATTTGCGTTTAATCTACTCCGAACGCAGAGAAAATCTTACTTCACAAACAATATCAGATTCAAGCTTATTGATAGCCAACCGGCTGCTTCAGTTACCCATTTGGAATTATTCTTATTATCATCTATTCCTTTCCATAACCGAGAAAAAGGAAGTCGACACCAGTTTTATCATGTCCATTTTACAAGGGAAGGACAAAAATATACTACTTCCGAAAATGGTGGATAGCCTAAACCTTGTCAATTATTTACTCACCGATAGTACGCCCATAAAAAAAAATCGCTGGAACATTCCTGAACCGGTAGACGGAATTGAAGTGCCTGTTGAAAAAATAGATGTTGTCTTTCTTCCGTTAATGGCTTTTGACGAAGAAGGTCACAGAGTTGGTTACGGCAAAGGATTTTATGATGTGCTACTGAATAAGTGCAGACCCGATGTTATTAAGGTGGGGCTCTCGCTATTTAAAGCAGAAGAAAAAATTGAGGATATAGACCCCCACGATGTTCCACTGAACTTTTGCGTTACTCCTGATCGGACTTATCAGTTTTGACTTCTTCCAAACTTTCCCCAAAAGCACTTTTATTAAATACAATTAGTATACCTACACCTGTGCTTATTGCGGTATCCGCAATATTAAAGACGGGTTCGAAAAAACGGAAATTATTTCCCCCGACCATAGGCACCCAATCTGGCCATACGGAGTCTATCATAGGAAAATAGAGCATATCTACCACCTTACCGTGAAAAAGACTGCCATAAGGTTCTGAAGAAAATGCCGTGGCTACTTGAGAATAGCTATCATTAAAGATCATACCGTAAAAAACGGAATCCAAAATGTTTCCGAGTGCCCCCGCGAAAATAAGTGATACCGCCAATATTAAGGTTTTGGAAGAATTCTTTTTTATGGTATCAAATAACCAATATCCTATCCCAACAATTGCAAACAAACGAAATATGGTAAGTATCAGTTTCCCTACTTCATCGGATATGGGCAGTAAATCACTTAGTTTGGTTCCCCAAGCAGCACCTTCGTTTTCTATGAACAAAATCTTGAACCAACTAAAGACATCTACCGACTCGCCCAAGACAAAGTTTGTCTTAATATATACTTTGCTTATCTGATCTATAGCAAGAATTGCTATTATGATTACTAAGGATTTTTTTAAACTCATTACTTAAAAAATAGATTCGGCAAAAATAAACATATTATTCGGTTTTCCTTATGCTGATATTTCCAGTTACGGAATTCAGCGTAAAATGGTCATCTCCAGAGGCAATCCCTTCGCGTTTAATTTTGCCAAATTTTGTAGAAGCCATAATTTGGGCGTTTGTTGTAATTAGCTCAATATTTCCACTTTGGGTATGTACATCCACATTTTCCCCCGTTCCATTTAAGGTGCATTTGCCATCGGACAAACTAATTTTTAGGCTGGCATAATGCCCCGTAACGCCAACATTGGTGCTGGTACCGTATACGTTAACATTAAGATTTTTGGGGATTGAAATCTTTAAGGAAATGGAAATAACCTTGTGAGCACTTAATTTATCGTTTGGGAAAACAAAATTGGGCTGGAAGCCGGTACTGACCAATACGGTTGCTCCCTCTTGCTTTACATTTACCAATAAATCCTGTAAATACTCACCATCTATTGAAGCCGCAATAGTTATTTTTGGAATATCCACAGTTTCCAAAGCAAGGGAAAAACAATTCTTGCCATCTATCTGAATAAAAGAGACGTTGGGATTTTCAATGGTTTTGACGACTTTTTTTTGGGCGTGTAAAATACAACTACCCATTAGGAAGATAACAACGGCAACTAGTCTCATACAATAAAAAAACGCCCTTAAAGGCGCTTTTAATTTTAAGATTGCATATTTTTCGCTTCTATACTCAGCGTTGCATGCGGTACTAATTTAAGTCGCTCTTTGCTGATCAGCTTTCCTGTAACCCGGCAAATACCATAGGTTTTGTTCTCTATACGCAACAAAGCGTTCTTTAAATCCCTTATAAATTTCTCCTGACGAATGGCCAATTGGGTATTTGCTTCCTTGCTCATTGTTTCAGAGCCTTCTTCAAAAGCCTTAAATGTTGGCGATGTATCATCAGTTCCATTATTGCCATCATTCATATAAGAACTCTTTAAAAGTTCCAAGTGACTTTTTGCTTTTTCAATTTTTTCTTCGATCAGGACTTTAAACTCGTTTAAATCCTTATCCGCGTACCTTACTTTTAATTCTTCGGCCATAATCTTAGTGTTTTACTATAAACAATCTGGTATTAACTTCGTCGAAAGACACTTCTATTCCATTGTCCATGCTTTCTTCAAAATTAAGTTCTGCTGCCAAGGTTTCGGTTTTAATATATGCAATATTACTTTCTACCGCATCCTGGACAAATCCATTTTTCAATAACTTAATATCTATTTTATCTGTCACTTCAAAACCCGATTCCTTTCTAAGGTTCTGAATTCTATTGACTAGTTCCCTAGCAATACCTTCCTTTCTAAGGTCCTCATTGATAGATATATCCAAGGCCACCGTTATTGGACCTGAACTTGCTACCAACCAACCTTCTATATCTTGGGAGGAAACTTCTACATCCTGTAACTGTAAAGTAATACTTTTATTATCAAAATGCAGCAAAATTTCGCCTTCCTGTTCAATTTTTTGGATATCATCCTGATTCAATTGCGCTACGGCACTGGCAATCAACTTCATATCCTTCCCAAACTTTGGCCCCAAGGTTTTAAAGTTGGGCTTAATTTGTTTAACCAAAATTCCAGAAGCGTCATCCAACAATTCTATCTCTTTCACATTCACCTCGGACTTTATCAAATCTGCAACAGCCTCGATCTCCAACCTTTGTTTATTATCCAATACCGGAATCATTATCTTTTGCAATGGTTGTCGTACTTTGATCTTTTCTTTCTGACGAATGGACAGGACCAAGGATGATATGGTCTGCGCCTTTGCCATTTTACTTTCCAATTCCTTATTCACCATTGAGGCATCATATATAGGAAAATCGGCCAAATGTACACTTTCAAAAGGCTCTTTCTGTGTCGTAATGGTTAAATCTTTGTATAACCTATCCATATAAAATGGCGCCACCGGTGCTGATAGTTTTGCTACAGTGGTCAAACAAGTATACAGGGTTTGGTAAGCCGATATTTTATCTTTTTGATAGTCCCCTTTCCAAAAACGCCTTCTACTTAAACGCACATACCAATTGCTAAGATTTTCCTGTACGTAGTCCGATATGGCCCTAGTTGCCTTGGTGGGTTCGTAATCTTCATAAGCCTCGTCCACAGTTTTGATCAGGGAATGCAATTCCGATAAAATCCATTGGTCTATTTCCGGTCTTTCATTTAGGGGAATATCCTCTTCGCTATAAATAAATCCATCTATGTTGGTGTACAGCGCAAAAAATGAGTAGGTGTTGTAAAGGGTACCAAAAAACTTACGTTTTACCTCTGCGATACCTTCTATATCGAACTTTAAATTATCCCATGGATTTGCATTGGATATCATGTACCATCGAGTGGCATCGGCCCCAAATTCATCCATGGTCTCAAAAGGATCTACTGCATTGCCCAAGCGCTTGGACATTTTCTTACCTTCTTTATCCAATACCAGGCCATTGGAAACAACATTCTTATAAGCCACAGAATCGAATACCATGGTGGCTATGGCATGCAAGGTGTAAAACCAACCACGGGTCTGATCAACTCCTTCGGCTATAAAATCGGCCGGAAAAGTCTTTCCTTCATCTATTAAGTCCTTATTCTCAAATGGGTAGTGCCATTGTGCATAGGGCATAGAACCACTATCGAACCAAACATCTATAAGGTCGCTTTCGCGTTTCATTGGTTTTCCAGAGGGCGACACCAAGGTTATTTGATCTACAATATTTTTATGAAGGTCTATTTTATCATAATTGGCCTCGCTCATATCACTTATAACAAAATCCTCAAAAATATCTTTTTCAAGAACTCCCGCTTTTAAGGCTTTTTGCATTTCTAACTTAAGTTCGGCCACAGAACCTATCATCAATTCTTCCTTGCCATCTTCGGTACGCCAAATGGGTAAGGGAATACCCCAATAACGTGAACGGGACAGGTTCCAATCATTGGCATTGGCCAGCCAATTGCCAAATCTTCCTTCTCCTGTAGCCTTGGGTTTCCAATTAATGGTTTGGTTAAGATCGAACATCCTATCCTTGATATCGGTGACCTTTATAAACCATGAATCCAAGGGATAGTAGAGGATAGGCTTATCCGTACGCCAGCAATTAGGATAGCTGTGAACGTATTTTTCTACCTTAAAGGCCCTGTTTTCTTCTTTTAGTTTGATGGCGATCTCTACATCTACAGACCGCTCTGGAGCCTCACCATCGTCATAGTACTCGTTTTTAACGTATTTACCGGCATACTCTCCCATTTCGGGTCTAAATCTACCCTGAAGATCCACTAATGGAACTGGATTGTTATTTTCATCCAAAACCAACATAGGCGGTACTTCCGGTTCCGCCAATTTTGCTACCAAGGCATCATCTGCCCCAAAAGTTGGCGCCGTATGTACAATACCAGTACCATCTTCTGTGGTAACAAAATCACCTGCAATTACCCTGAAGGCATTCTCTGGATTTTGGTAAGGCAGTGCATAGTCCAACAGTTGCTCATATTTTAATCCAACAAGTTCCTGCCCTTTGACACTTTCTACAATTTGATAGGGTATTTTCTTATCTGTTGAAGAGTATTTCTCAAAGTCGGCATCGTCTTCTGCTTCAAAAAATTTACCGCTAAATTGCTTTCCTACCAAAGATTTGGCCAAGACAACATGCATGGGTTCAAAGGTATATTGATTGAAGGTTTTCACTACTACATAATCAATCTTAGGACCAACGGTCAATGCCGTATTGGACGGCAAGGTCCAAGGGGTGGTCGTCCATGCCAAAAAGAACACATCCCCGGCTAGGTCCTTCAAATTCTGTGGCAAGGTCGCTTTATCCGCTTTAAACTGTGCCACCACGGTGGTATCCGTAACATCTTGATAGGTACCCGGTTGATTTAGCTCATGGGAGCTTAATCCGGTTCCTGCCTTTGGGGAATAGGGTTGAATGGTATATCCCTTATAAATAAGTCCTTTGTCATAAATCTGCTTGAGCAACCACCACACAGATTCCATATATTTGGATTTGTAGGTAATATATGGGTCCTCCATATCTACCCAATAGCCTACTCTTTCGGTCATGGCGTTCCATACATCGGTATAGCGCATAACAGCCTTCTTGCAGGCTGCATTGTATTCTTCAACGGATATTTTGGTGCCTATGTCTTCCTTGGTAATTCCCAATTCCTTCTCCACTCCCAATTCAATGGGAAGTCCGTGGGTATCCCATCCGGCCTTTCGCTTTACCTGAAAACCCTTCATGGTCTTATAGCGTGGAAAAATATCCTTGATGGTCCTGGCCATTACATGGTGAATACCAGGCAATCCATTTGCAGAAGGTGGTCCTTCATAGAAAACAAAACTATCCTTCCCTTCCCTGCTTGTGACACTTTTCTCAAAAACATTGTTCTCCTTCCAATAGTGCAATACCTCCTCAGCCACTTTCGGTAAATCTAAACCCTTGTATTCTGCAAACTTCATAATAACAGCTTCTAATGCTACATTTTAAGTTTGCAAAACTAATGATTTTTAGCGTAAAAAGATTCTGTTAAAAGCAAAAAGCCCCTTTGAAAAGGAGCTTTTTAGAATTTTTATAGTTTGTTAAAATTATTTTGTCCCGGTTACGGTAACATTTGCGCTTATTTGGATGGCCGAGCTTATCTCTATAGCCCCTAAATTAAGGCCTGTGGTCGACTCTACATTCAACAAAGCATTGAAGTAGAACTCGCTATTGTCATCTTCCCTATAGGACGCAAAAATTAATTCGTATTCCCCTTCTTCCAAGAAATCCAGACTATAAGATCCGCTTAAGCTTTTTACTTCTCCACTGGTTACGGCATTGGCAAAGGTAACTTCGCTTTCCCCTTTTCCCTGTGTTTCAACATCGGCATTGAAAGTTCCTTTTTCATAAGCATAGACAATAATCTTGTCCGATGTATTATTAGCATCGTTGACACTCCCTGAAATTTTTCCGGTCAATTCTGTATTTACCGTTCTTATTCCTGCAGTAAGCTCTGCCATGGTAACAAAATTGAAATCGCTGGACAATCCATCTTTCTCTTCCTTAATAGTTTTTCTAAGGTCGAAATCTATCACAATAACATTAGTGGCATTGGCCAACACCTCAAAGGAATCATTAATGGTAATTTTGTTTGAAGAAGCAACCAAGGCATCTTTTTCCCCATTGGCCTTCTCTACGTAACAACCTGGAGCATCACCGTTCACATCCTTATCAAAATCCAATTCAAAAACGATACTGGAATAAGATTTTGCCTGTAGGTCCAAGTTCCCCAAAGCCTCAGTTTTACCATTTACCAAAGCGGCAAGGTTTATTGTTGTTGCAGTGAATCCCTCTAGAGACTTTCCGTCTACGGAAACATTGGTAATAGTAACAAAAGCCGCTTCTACCTCGGCCTTATCTATGGGTGCATCTGTAACTTCAAAGGATGTATTATACGATTCCCCCTCCATGGCATCATCGTCGTTTTTGCCACATGACATCATCCCTACTAAAGCTATTAAAGCTAATCCTGAAATCTTTAAATAATTCTTCATAATAATTTATTTTAAACATTTGCCTATATAACAACCAAGACCAGTCTTCCCCTACCTACAAAATCTCCCCCAAAAAATTGATTCTTGCCTAGAAACCTGATTTTCAGAATTCTAAATGATTAATTTTCTTACATATTTTTTCTGCCCTGGAGCGATAAATATGGTCTTTATCTCCAATTCATCCGTATATATTGATATCAGATTCAAATTAATTTCTAAAGCAAAAAATATGAAAAAAGTAATTTTAAGTTCAATTTTGATGATAGCCCTCAGTATTTCATTTGTATCGTGTAGAGAAACAAAGGATAAGGCCAAGGATGCTATGGAAGAAACAAATGAAGCATTAAAAGAAGTTGGTGAGGATATGCAGAAAGTTGGGGAAGATGTAAAAGGTGCAGCCTCCGAAGCCATGGACGATGCAAAAGAAATGGGAGAGGATATGAAAGAGGCCGGTAACGAGGCCATGGACAAGGCCGGTGATACTGCCAAGGAAGTAGGAGAGGATATTAAGGGTGCTGCTACCGATGCAGTAGACAAAACCAAAGCTGCTGCCAAAGAGGTGGGTGACGAGGTGAAAGATGCCGCTACCAAGGCTGCAGAGAAAACCAAGGCCGCTGCCAAAGAGGCAAAGGAGAAAATACAGGAATAGTTTTCCCTATTCCAATTAAAACTTTAGTCCGGTATACATATACCGGACTTTTTTTTTAAAACGTATAGCCCACACCCAAAATTAAATTGATTCCCGGGGCCACGATTCCGGATGAATAGGAACGATACCTTTGATCGGTAATATTTTCCAAATTTGCTGTAAGTTTAAAAGCATTGGAGAGTTGATACTGTGATCTAAAGTTTAAGGTATACCAGGATGGGGAGTAAGGATTGCCGTCCGCATCTACTGCATATATATAGTCCTTTGTTATTTCGGACATTGCCATGTCCCTTGAACTGATTTCCCCGTTAAAGTTGGCAAAGAGATCGGTTTTCAGTTTTTGGTTCTTCCAAACTATATGAAAATCGCCAAAAGTTGGGGCCACATGTCTACCCGGGGTATCCGTACCGTCCTGCTCTTCCTCTATCCCCTCGGTAAGGGTAAGGTTGGCGTTCACAGACAAGCTTTCGGTTAAAAAGGCATCCAATCCAAATTCAAAACCGTAAACATAGGCCTTTGCAGCATTCTGTATTGCCTGGACATTATGTAATTCCCCATTGTACATTATTTCACCATGCCCATTAAATTGAAAGTCCCGTCGTACAAGAGCATCTACCAAATAAGTATAAAAGGAGGCTCCCTTTAACATAAGTCTATCATTAAAATTCTTCTGGATCCCTACTTCCAAGTTATAGGCATACTCAGGTTCCAAATCCGGATTGGGAACTACCACGGACCCGGGTTCCGAGTCAAATATCTTACCAACATCATCTATGTTCGGGGCCCTAAAACCTGTAGATCCATTGAAGGTCAACTGTAAATCCGCTTTCGGAAACCAACTAAATCCCAAGCTTCCTGTTAAAGCTCCTGTACTAAGATCGGCATCGTTAAAGGGAAAAGAATAAAAGGTTTGGTCAAAAATTGCATCGATCCAAACATGGCTATATCTAAGCCCGGATAGAAATGTAAAGTTAGGCTTGGCCTTTAGTTCACCACTAATATAACCTGCAAGGGTTTGCCAGGTAGAATTGTCCGGATACCTGGATGCACTAGGAGAGGTAACCATAGTCTCTATATTATACTCATTTCCTGTAGAGCCAATTTTATTAAAAATGTATTCCCCCCCATAGTAAAGCCTAAGATTTCCAATACGTTTATTTTCAAAATCCACGTTGGCAGAAATAGCATCTACATTCTCCTTGGTGCTATATCTTATGTCCTCCCCAAAATCCCTGTCGTTCCTACATTCCACAAAATTTTGATAGGCGGTGGTTATTTTTAATCCATCATAAAACTTTCCCTTGCCGTTTTTATAAAATTGCAGGTTTCCCATAAACCATTTCTGGGGGCCGTAATTCCATTCTGCGGAGCGTAGGCCCAATCCGTCCTTTGACGGTCTAATAAGCCTATCATATCTGGAATAATCGGAAGTTTCTGAGTAATATGCGCTTAGATTGATATTCCAATTGCTATTGGGCCTAAAGAGCACTTTTTGCATTAAATTAATTTGATCATACCCGGTAGGTACCTGCTTTTTGGTGTTCTCATTTTCCCGTAACCCGTCCTGCCCATTTTCAGTAACCACGTAATTGTTCCTTAAGTAAGAAGATGGTCCATGGGTACCCATTTTAAGATCTCCAAAGTTGTTATAGGTAAGGCTGCTCAAAAACGCCCATTCCCTTTTGCCCAAATTGAAATCTACATGAACCGTATTTTCGTTATTGGCCGATGAATACCTATAATTTGATTTCCCAAAGAACTGTAAACTATCCGTCTTTGAAAATTGAGGATTGTTGGTGTAAAAATTCATAACCCCTCCAATAGCATCAGAACCGTAAATTACAGATCCAGGCCCAAAAATCACCTCGGTACTTTTAATGGTAAAGGGGTCTATTGAAATCACATTTTGAATGTTACCCCCTCTGAATATGGCATTGTTCATGCGAACACCGTCTACTGAAAGCAACAATCTATTTGTGGCAAAACCCCGTATCATAGGACTACCCCCTCCAAGCTGACTTTTCTGGACAAACACTTTTCCGCTATTTTGAAGGAGATCTGCCGAAGTTTGGGAGGCTGTAAATTCTATGGTTTTGGCATTCATCAGCGATATTTTCTGAGGAATGTCCTTTTTCTGCTGCTCCCATTTAGAGATAGACATCACCACCTCATCCAACTGCTCGGCAGTCAATGCTAGGTAGAGCTTTCCCTTTCTAAGCACATTGGACTTTGTACTTCTATAGTTTTGGTAACCAATATGCGTGAAGGTAATCCGTTCTCCCTGATCAAATTTAGAAAGGTCACATTTGCCGTCAAAATCGGAAAGGGCCGTTCTGGATTTATCCCAATTATAAACAATAACATTGGGAATCGGCTGATGGTCTTCCTCGTCCAAAATAACAATTTCCTGCCCCAATGCACCTTTAAATAAAAGGAGGACAACTATGAAAACTATTTTTTGCATATCAGCTAAAAACTTCATTTAACACGGCCAATGACTTCGGTTTTCTAAATCCCTGCAAATGTAATTCAAAATAAAGGACAAGATTTTTCAAGAGCTCCTGACGGTTCTTTTTGTTAAGTTTAATAGAATGTATTGCATCAAAATTTATGCCCAAAAGCTCTTTAAAGTGTTCTAAATTCTCCCCTTTCAGGATTGGGTTCAATGATGGTACTTTTATAAACTCTCCCTCCAAAAGGTCAAAATACAAATAGTCCATATTATTGGTGTCCGGGTAAAAACCAAAATACTTGGTCAATGACAGTACAAAATAGAGGTGAAAATTGGCAACTTCATCATGGGCATCCAACCATTGCAAGGCCGCTTCAATAAAATTAAACAGACTTTCATTGGCCTCTTCCTCGTGAATGCTATTGCCCAACATTTCTGCCAAAAAAAATGTTAGGGCATTCTTGGCAATATCCGTGTGCAGCGACTGATAATGATAACCTACCTTGGCTTCGGTAATGCTTTCCAAGGTTCCCTTGTTTTTATGTGAAGCAATTAGGTCCAATTGAAGCAAAGGCTGAAAGTAGGCGGTTTTTAACTTCCCTTTTTTTGAAGCCAGAATCCCTCTCAACAGATAGGATTTTATTCCATCAGAAAAAGTAAATATCCTGACAATTAAACTGGTATCTCCATATTTAATAGCCGTTAAAACAATTCCTTTGGTAGCAACCTGCATTACAAATATATCTGGGAGCAAAGATAACACAAAGAGACCCTTAAGGTCATGAAAACCTTAAGGGTCTTGAAAATTGCTCATAATTAAAATAGCTCGACTTAATGTCGACTTATTAAAACTTATATCACTCCCTGCGCCAACATAGCGTCGGCAACTTTTACAAACCCGGCAATATTTGCTCCTTTTACGTAGTTACAATAGCCATCGTCGTCCTTTCCATATTCTATACAGGAATCATGAATATCCTTCATTATTTTTTGAAGACGTTCATCTACCTCTTCACGCGTCCAACTAATGCGCAATGAGTTCTGTGACATTTCCAAACCTGAGGTGGCCACCCCACCAGCGTTGGACGCTTTTCCCGGGGCAAATAGTATTCTAGCTTCATGAAAGGCATGTATTGCTTCCGGGGTTGATGGCATATTTGCTCCTTCGGCCACACAGATACATCCATTTTTCAGTAAGGTCTTGGCATCCTTCCCGTCCAACTCATTTTGGGTTGCACAGGGTAAGGCTATAGTGCATGGCACCTCCCAAGGTGTCTTTCCTTTATGGAATTCTGCGGATGTATACTTATCCAAATAATCTGATATTCTTCCGCGATTTTTGTTTTTAATATCCATAACGAAGGCCAATTTTTCCTCATCAATACCATCCTTGTCGTAAATATAACCACCAGAATCTGAAAGGGTAACTACTTTACCCCCCAATTGAATCACTTTTTCAGCAGCATATTGCGCAACGTTTCCAGATCCGGAAATGACCACGGTCTTTCCCTTAACATCGTCCTTTTTGGATTGCAACATACTTTGGGCAAAATAAACGGTTCCATATCCCGTAGCCTCAGGTCGTATTTTAGAACCGCCCCAAGAAAGACCCTTGCCGGTCAATACCCCGGTAAACTCATTTCTGATCTTTTTATACATTCCGAACAGAAAGCCTATTTCCCTTGCACCAACACCAATATCACCTGCAGGAACGTCGGTATTGGGGCCAATGTGCCTACATAGCTCTGTCATAAACGCATGGCAAAAACGCATTACCTCATCATCCGATTTTCCTTTTGGATCAAAATCGGATCCTCCTTTGCCACCACCCATAGGCAGGGTAGTTAGGCTATTTTTGAAAACCTGCTCAAAGGCCAGGAATTTTAAAACACTTGCGTTTACGGTAGGATGAAACCTAAGCCCTCCTTTATAAGGGCCAATGGCAGAATTCATTTGAATCCTATAGCCTCTATTTACATGTATTTCACCGTCATCATCCACCCAGGAAACCCTAAAGGAAATTAACCTTTCCGGCTCCACCATTCTTAATAATATATTCTTGCCATTGTAAATTTCATTATTACTAATGTAAGGAATAACTGTTTCTGCAACTTCTTGCACAGCTTGTATGAATTCCGGCTCATGGCTATTACGCCCTTTTACCTCATCCATAAAAGCATTTATCTTGTCTTCCATAAAATCTTTTTTATTGCTAATTGTTGATAAATATTGAGTTTAAGGGCAAAATTATAGTATTTCTATAATGTAAACCCTATTATTTTCAAAATTTGACAAAATATTTATTCTATAGCCTGACGCAAATCCTCAATTAAATCTTCCTTATCCTCTATGCCCACACTTAGTCTTATCAAGGCATCTACCACTCCACTTTTTTCCCTTTCCTCCTTCGGGATACTGGCGTGGGTCATACTGGCCGGATGACCTGCCAAACTTTCCACTCCGCCCAAGGATTCTGCTAAGGTAAATAGCTGTAGTTTTTCAACAATTTTAATGGCATCTTGGTAATTGCCCCCTTTTGGAACAAAGGAAATCATTCCCCCAAAATCCTTCATTTGGCTTTTTGCCACTTCATGATTGGGGTGCTCAGGAAACCCTGGCCAAAATACCTTTTCAATTTTAGGATGATTTACTAAATATTCTGCCACTGCTCTACCATTTTCGCAGTGTCTCTGCATCCTTACATGTAAAGTTTTTATGCCCCTCAGCACCAAAAAGCTATCCATTGGTCCACACACGGCACCGCTTGCATTTTGAATAAAATACAATTGGTCCGCCAATTCCTTATCCCTGACTACCAGTGCCCCCAGGACCACATCGCTATGACCCCCAAGGTATTTTGTGGCCGAGTGCATTACAATGTCGGCCCCCAAATCCAAAGGAAGCTGCAGATAAGGCGTCGCAAAAGTGTTGTCCACAGCAAGCAGGATCCTATGTTTCCTTGCCAATTGGGAAACCGACATAATATCAATAATATTCATCATTGGATTAGTAGGGGTCTCCACCCAAATAAGCTTGGTTTTACTACTAATGTGTTTGGCTATCTCCCCCGTATCCTGCATCCCAACAAAATGGAAAACGATTCCGAACTTTTCGAATATTTTTTTGAAAATCCGATAACTGCCCCCATACAGGTCACTGGTGGAAATTACCTCGTCCCCAGGGCTCAATAATTTTATAACCGCGTCAATGGCCGCCAATCCACTACCAAAAGCCAAACCATAATTCCCATTCTCAATACTGGCCAAGGAATTCTCCAATGCCGTTCTTGTTGGATTGGCACTTCTGGAATATTCATAACCCTTATGCCCGCCCGGAGTACTTTGGGCGTAGGTAGATGTTTGATAGATGGGGGGCATAACCGCGCCATATGCCTCATCGGGCGCCTGTCCCCCATGAATTGTCCTGCTATTGAATTTTAATTGTATTTTACCCATAACTAAATTTCTATACACAAATGTACCTTTATCTTTTTGGGAATACAATGATATTGTAGCTTTGTACCTTTCTAAAACAATCGCTTTAATGAAGATTAGATTCGCTTATTTATTGATCGTTTTATTTATATGGAATTGTGAAAAGGATGATCGACTCACTTTTGAACCCCTTAAGTTTACAACAGAAAATTGTAACAGTTGTCCTAAGGTAACCATCCAAATTCCTAAAGCCTTGGATGACAAACCTATAAGCAACATCATAAACAACTCGGTAAATGAGGAGGTGATATCCTTGCTCATTTATGATGATGAAATAGAAGCCACCAACATAGAGGAAGCTATCCAATCCTTTAAGAACGGATATTTGGAATTAAAAAAAATGTATCCCGATGAGCCGGTTGGCTGGGAGGCCGATATTGAAGGCAAAGTAACCTATGAGGATAAAAATATACTGACCATACAAGTCAGTTCCTATTCCTTTACCGGTGGGGCTCACGGTTTTTCCTCTACCCGATTTTTAAATTTTGACAAGGCAAAAGGCCTGGAAATAGAAACCATGGAATTATTTAATGATCCTTTGGAATTTCAAAGTTTTGCCGAAGGCAAATTTAGGGACCAAGAAAAAATTCCAGCTAACGGCTCAATAAATGCTACTGGTTTTATGTTTGAGGATGACGAATTTTACCTTCCGGAGAATATTGGGTTTACCCAAGAAGGCCTACAATTGTTCTACGAACAGTATGAAGTTGCCTCCTATGCGGACGGCCCAATTATTTTAACCCTGAAATTCAAAGAATTAGAGCCCTACTTAAAATTTAAGAAGACATTATAAATCCCAGCCTAGGATACAACCTTCATTAAGGATAAAATGGCCCCAAGATGAAGTCCTTCGTGATAAACATTAAAAATAATGGCATCATCCACCGAGCTTAGGGTAACATTGGCACTGGTAGTGTATTCCGTATAACCCTTAAATAGTCCTTTCGCATAGTCCTCTTGCATCCATTCAACAGTGGACAATAATAAATCTGCCACTTGATTAATCTCCTCCCCTGTAGCAGTACCATCCGGCATAGTACCCTTTTTAAATTTTTCCACCAAGGCATCATTCACCCGCATGGGCTGTCCACTAAATTTGTACACCAGAAGTTGTTGGGTAACTACAACATGGGCAATATTCCACCAAATATTGTTGCGGAAGCCATGGGGAATTTCTAGAAGAACCTCCATTGGAGTCTCTTTTAAAAATTTATATAGTCTTTTTCTGTTTTGAAGCGTTACCTCGAATGCATTTTCCAAAGTTGACATAATTTTCGGTTATTATTTTTTTACAATTGCCGCTAAAAATAGTACAATTCAATGTAATTGGGTTTCTTTGCAAGGCAAAATATAGGAAGGAACAGATTTACAAAATGAAACCGCCAAGATTAAAATAATCTTACCCATTGGCATTTAATTGTTATTTTAATCATAAATGGTTTCATGTGACCTCTAAAAGGAATAAAAAATACACATGAAAAAAATATTTCACCTGAGTACTTGTGATACCTGCCAAAGGATTTTAAAAGATTTGGAACCCTCCAAAAATTTTATGCTTCAAGATATAAAAAACGAGGCTATTACACCGGACCAATTGGAAAGCATGGCCCGATTATCTGGGAGCTACGAGAGCTTGTTCAGCAAGCGTGCGCGACTTTACAAAGAGCGAAATTTAAAGGAACAAAAATTATCCGAAGCAGACTACAAGGCACTAATTCTTGAACACTATACCTTTTTAAAACGCCCGGTTATCATTATTGATAACGATATTTTTGTAGGAAATAGCAAGGCTGTTGTGGCTTCAGCCAAAGCAAAAATAAATTCGTGAGTAGACGAACCCTTGCTATTTTGGCCGCCTTTGGGGCGACCACCATTTATGGCATAAACCACACCATTGCCAAGGGGGTGATGCCTACCTACGTAAAACCATTTGGATTTATTTTCCTGCGACTTTTCGGGGCAACCCTACTATTCTGGGGCATTTCCTTTTTCGGTCCAAAAGAAAAACTGGAACGGAGGGATTGGGGCAGATTACTGGTTTGCGCCATCTTTGGAATGGGCATCAATATGCTATCGTTCTTTAAGGGATTGGACCTTTCCACCCCGATAAATAGTGCCGTACTCATTACCATTACGCCAATACTTGTTGTAATCTTATCTGCTCTATTTATAAAGGAAAAAATTACCCTTCAGCGGGGCATTGGTGTTTTTATGGGCTTGATAGGAGCACTGGCATTAATTCTATTTGGTGCTGAAATTAGACAGGATGCCACCAATATACCATTGGGAAACCTGCTATTTATGGTAAATGCCACATCCTATGGGTTCTACCTTATATTGGTAAAAAAACTCCTCGAAAAATACCACCCTTTCACCCTAATGAAATGGATGTTTGGAATTGGATTCATCATTACACTACCCATAACATTCACAGAATTTAATGAGATACAATGGAGCCATCTTCCTGGGGAAGCCCTTGGAGCTATTGCTTTTGTTATCATTGGAACTACCTTTTTAACCTATTTGTTCAATGTTTTTGCCCTTACCCAATTAAAGGCCTCTACAGTAGGTGTTTTTATGTACCTGCAACCCTTGATAGGAATCATATTTGCAATTGTGGCCGGCAAAGACCATCTTACTTTGGTTAAGTTTTTGGCAATAGTCTTGGTTTTGATCGGTGTATATCTGGTAAGCAAAAAAGTTAAACCAGGTCCTTAGGACGCACCGAAAACTTACGGGTATCCTCTTTGGTAAGCACCTTAAATCCGTCTCCCTTTGGTACCTTGTTAAAAGCCCCAAGAAACTCATGACCCAAACCGGTAAGGGTTCTTGTTTTTAAATCTATCCATGCACCCATAATTTGGCAATGGGCAAAATTCTTTCCATTGCCATCGTAAAAATTATGATGAAATTCAAAGAACATTCCATCCTCACTAAGTCCTACCAACTCCAAGGAAACCTTTACCGGCTTTCCTAAAAATGCTTCCTTAAAATAATAGACATGCTCATGGAATACCACTGGGCCAATATTGTTCTGCGACATTGTCTTTTGGTTAAAACCAATTTCCAACAAGAAAGACATCCTTGTATGGCTCATAAAATTTAAATAGGCAGAATTAGCCATATGGCGATTGGCATCTACATCGCTCCATCGAATTTCGAATTCTTTTAAATACATCCTTTTTATTTAGTACATTTGAATTATTATGCATGCATAATAATTCAAATGTACTATATTTTATAAAAAATTAAATACAATAGTTAGTAACTTTTGGGTTATCCCAGTATATTCAATTCACTAAAACCACAATCCAAATGAGCAAAAAAGCCGCTTTCATAAAAGAACTAGCACTACCCGTAGTAGCAGCACCCATGTTTCTTATATCTGGCCCACAATTGGTCATTGAATGCTGTAAAAATGGAATAGTGGGTACTTTTCCAGCCCTTAATCAACGTAGTACGGAAGGTTTTGAGGATTGGTTGGTGGAGATTAAAACCGAATTAAAGAAATTTGAAAAGGAAACTGGAAAGAAAGCCGCTCCTTATGGGGTGAATCTAATTGTACACCCTACCAACCCCAGATTGGAAGCCGATTTAAAGGTTTGTATAAAACATAAAGTCCCGCTAATAATTACCTCTTTGGGCGCAGTGGCCCAGGTAGTAGACGCCATACATAGTTATGGTGGCCTGGTATTTCATGATATCATTAAAAAAAGGCATGCGGAAAAAGCTGCAGAAGCCGGGGTAGACGGATTAATTTTGGTAGCCGCTGGTGCGGGAGGACACGCGGGCACCATAAACCCTATGTCATTAGTTGCCGAAATAAAGAAATTCTACGACAAAACCATTTTACTCTCCGGCTGTATAAGTAACGGAAGGGATATAGCATCAGCCTTGCAGATGGGAGCAGACTTGGCCTATATGGGCACTCGATTTATAAACACCGAAGAAAGTAAAGCTACCGAGGAATATCGCCAAATGATTATCAAGGCCGGGGCCAGCGATGTGGTCTATACTGCCGCCATATCTGGTGTACATGCCAATTTTTTGGGAGCAAGCTTAAAGGCAGCGGGAATTACGGAAGAAGATTTAAAAAAAGACCGAAAAATAGATTTTGGAAAAGAGCTGAATACGGAAGCCAAAGCTTGGAAAACTATTTGGTCTGCCGGACAGGGAGTCACCACTATTGACAACGTCGAATCCGTATCAGAACTGGTGACGAACCTTAAATCCGAATTTAAATTAGCTATTGAAGAACAGATCAAGGTCCTGGAAGTCTATCCTAAATAATTATTTCAAAGCCTTTTTCATTTTTGCCTTCTGTTCATTTACATAATAGGGACAAATTATTATATATAGTAGCCTACCATATTACCGCATCCCCAAACTATAAATGCAAATACTGTTTTGACATAAAACTTTGTCCACTTGAATTTTTGATGAACCCAGCGTGCCCTAAAATTCGTACCATTATCACCAGTGATTTCTTACTGACGTCCGATAAACATTAACCATTTCTCCTAGAAAACAAACCCATACCCCCTCCGTAAAACATTAAGTTAATTTATGTTAAAAAATAATAATTCATTAATATAATATGAATTATATTAAGTATTAATAAAATTTAACGTAAAAATTTTATTAATTCCCTTATATTATAAAAAATAGTTTACTATATTCGTTAACGTTAACGAACAAAAATCAATGTTTAACGTTTAACTAACTCTTCAAAACTCAAATTATGAAAAAACAAATTAATGAAGCAATTCATGCACGACAGTGTGTTCCTGTTTGGAAGAAAATCTTTCTGCAGCTATCCTTGCTGGCGTGTTTAGGTGTGTTCAGCACATCTCATGCAATTACGGACTCCGGCCTGTCCATTCAACAACAGGTTAGTGGTACAGTAACAGATGATTCGGGCGTGCCTTTGCCAGGTGCAAGTATTGTGGTTAAAGGAACAACGGTTGGTACAGTGGCCGATTTTGATGGCAATTATACCATTAATGCTGCCTCCAATGGCGTATTGGTATTCAGTTATGTTGGCTTTACACCCAAAGAAATTGCCGTAAACGGCAAAAGCACCCTCAACGCTTCCTTAGAAGTTGATTCCAGTTTATTGGATGAAGTGGTAGTTGTGGGTTATGGTACTCAAAAGAAGGGCGAGGTTACCGCAGCAATCGCATCTGTAGATGCCGAACAATTAGGTATTGTCCAAACCTCAAGTAGTATAGATGCCGTTAAAGGGCAAATTTCTGGGGTAGACATCCAGGCTTCGGGAGGAAGACCGGGGCAAACTTCGACCGTACGTATAAGGGGTAGACGATCTATCACCGCTTCCAATGACCCATTATATGTGGTAGATGGAATTCCATTAATTGACGGTTCGGAATCAATGTCCGATATCAACCCTCAAGATATTGCCTCAATGCAAATTCTAAAGGATGCGGCTGCTACAGCTGTTTATGGATCTCGGGGTGCAAACGGTGTTATCCTAGTATCCACCAACCGCGGAAAAGTCGGCAAGACACAGGTTCGTTATAGCAGCCAGATTGGACTTACGTCGGCCGCGCGATTGGTAGACATGATGAACGGGCAAGAGTACGCGGAAATGAAAAGGGAAGCTAGACGTTCATCTTGGAACGGAACCATCCCTGCGGATGTAGATGTCTTTTTTGACCCAGTAGAATTAAAGTCCATTGAAGAAGGAAGATCAACAGATTGGATTGATTTAGTAGTAGGAAATGGATATCAGACCAATCATCAATTAGGAGTGAGCGGAGGATCAGAAAATACTACGTTCAACTCTTCCATTGGTTATTTTAAGGAGCAAGGTATTATAAGTAACCAAGATTACGAGCGCTTTTCTGGTAGGATCAATATTGATCACAGAATCAATAATACATTTAAGATTGGCGCCTCGTTTTTAATTTCAAATTCCGTTCAGAATTGGGGCTCCAACGCCACTATGGGCGAAGCATTGGCTATTAACCCTTTGGGAGTACCGTATGATGATGAGGGCAACCTCTTATTCTTGCCTACCAATGATGGTATACGAACCAACCCGTTGAATGAACTGGTGGATGGCGCCTACATAGATGAAAGAAAGTTTACACGTATTTTTGCCCCCATCTTTTTAGATATAAACATAGCGGAAGGATTAAATTGGACCACCACTTTTGGTCCAGATATTCGAATTGGTAGACGAGGCCAATTCAGGGGTAGTTTAACAAATGATAACAGAGGTGGTCCAGGCGATGCTTCTATCACCCATTTTGATACTTTCGGATATACCTTGGAAAATCTATTGACCTTTGGTACCGAGATTGCAGGTAATCATAATTTAAAGGTAACCTTGTTACAGAGTACTCAGAACTCACGATCTGAATTCTCCAATGCATCCGTAACAGGCATACCCTATGAGTCGCAAGCTTTTTATAATTTAGGATCTGCTGATAACAGTATTGTAGATTCCTCCTTATCAGAATGGACGCTGAATTCCTTTATGGGCAGAATAAATTATGATATTGCTGGTAAATATTTGTTCCAAGCCTCTTTAAGGGCGGATGGCTCTTCAAGACTGGCCGAAGGTAACAAATGGAACTACTTCCCTGGCGTTTCCGCTGGTTGGAGAATTTCACAAGAATCCTTTATGGCAGAATCGGCTATATCCGAGTTAAAACTAAGGGCTTCTTATGGGGAAGTGGGTAACACTTCCGTAGCTCCCTATCAAACTGCTGGAAGGCTACAAGGTACCGCCTATGCCTTTGGAGAGGAATCCGCACTTGGTTTTGCACTTTCGGAAATACCCAATGCAGCTTTGGGCTGGGAAGTATCGAAAACCTTGGATATAGGTGTTGATTACGGCCTCTTTAATGGGCGTATCAATGGTGCAGTAGATTGGTTTAGAACAAACACAGTGGACATCCTTTTAGACAGAAGTCTACCATTTACTTCGGGATACAATAGTATTTTACAGAACATTGGTGCCACACGTACCCAAGGTTTGGAATTTGCGGTTAGTGCCGGTATCTTGGATAATCCCAATGGATTCTCTTGGAAAATGGATTTTAACGTAGCTGGTTATAAAGAAGAAATCATTGAATTGGCTTTAAAGGATGAAAACGGAAATCCTGTAGATGATATTGGTAACAATTGGTTTATTGGACAACCGATCAGAGTGTGGTACGACTATGAAAAAATAGGGATTTATCAGGCAGATGAAGAGGCTTTGGCCAATTCCCAAGAGCAAAAAGTACCTGGGGAAATCCGACTAAATGATTTAGATGGCGATGGACTTATCACCCCTGATGATCGTAAGATTTTAGGTACCGATACCCCTGATTTTTACGGAGGTTTTAACAACAAATTTTCCTATAAAGGATTGGAACTGGGCGTTTTCTTCTTTTTCCGTCAAGGCCAAACGATTAGATCGGACTTTCATGCCAGTAACAATTCCTTGTTTGCCCGTTATAACAATTTGGATGTAGATTACTGGACCATAGACAATCCTAGCAACGCCAATCCAAGACCTAACGAGAATCAGGAAAGTCCAAGAAACGGGTCTACCCTTAGGTATTTTGATTCTAGTTTTATTAAACTACGTAATGTCTCTTTGGCGTACAACCTACCAAAATCAATTATAGAGAAACTGGGAATGCAGGAACTAAAGTTAACCCTTTCCGGTCAGAATCTATTGATTATTACAGATTACGAAACCTTCGATCCAGAAATTTCCGAAGACGCTGTTTCGGCGGGTAGCGGGATAGTCCCTAGTAACAAAATGTATTCCTTGTCCTTAAGCGCCAAGTTTTAACATTAAGCATAAACACGGTTTAAAAAAATATAAATTTAAAATATCATGAAAAGAAAAATATATTATATATGGTTTTTGGCCCTTGGGCTCCTGGCCCATTCCTGCTCCGATTCACTTGATGAGGAATTGGTAACCGACGTCTCGGCAGCCTCTTACTACACCACGGAAAAAGGACTTGAAGATGCTGTTAAAGCAACCTACTCATTTTTAAAACCTTTTTACGGACAGGAGATGGGCTTTGCGATGACTACTTTTGGAACAGATATCTGGACAAACGGTGCAGATGGTGGCCATAAAGTCTTCAACTTTTACGATACCGGACTTAACAGTGCCGAGAGTTATGTACAGGAATCTTGGGCCACTTGGTACAGGGGAATAAATCAAGCCAATGGTGTTATCAATCGTTCCACGAATGTGGACATGGAAGAAACGCAGAAAAACTTGCGCATAGCGGAAGTCCGTTTTTTAAGGGCTCTTTATTATTTTCAAGTAGTGACCACCTTTGGTGATGCACATCTTAGCTTGGAGGAAACCGAAGGCGTACAAGTAGAGGCCAATAAAACTGCCCAAACAGAAATTTATAGCCAAGCCATTGTCCCCGACCTTGAATTTGCCATTGCCAACCTTCCCAACTCACAGTCGGACTATGGTAGAGCTACAAAGGCTGCCGCAGAATTTCTTTTGGGAAAGGCATTGTTGACGCGTAGCTATACCTCCTTTGCTGATAGTAATGACGCATCTAGGGCGGAAACCTTATTTGGTAACGTCATCAACAATTATGGCTTTTCCCTATTGGATAACTATGCCGATCTATGGGATATTACGAACGAGGGGAATAGTGAAATGGTCTTTGTTATTTCCAATTCAAAGGCGCAGGTAGACAGCGATATTGACCCTTATGGTCACCGTGGGCACTTGTATTTCCTTATGGAATATGACGTTAGACGTGGAATGACCAGAGATACTGAAAATGGTAGACCATGGAAAAGGCATCGCCCTACCGATTTTATGCTTACGCTATGGGACAGGGACATGGATACGCGATACGACGCTTCATTTAAACATGTATGGTACGCCAATAAGAATGAACCGGCTACTGAAGCTAGTGGAAGTGAGCCAGCAAGGGCTGCACTATCTATAGGGGATACTGCCATCTACATACCAGGCCCTGGAAAAGATATGGATTGGCCGCAATCTTTACAGGACACCAAGGCCTATATTGTTATTACCAACGATGAATATTCAGAAAGGTTGTTTCCTTCCATGAACAAATGGATAGACCCGACCCGACCTGATCGTCAGAAAGTAAATGGGCAACGCGATTTTATCTTGATGAGATTGGGTGATGCCTATCTGCTGCGCGCAGAAGCAAGACTGAAACAAAGCAATCCTTCCGGTGCTTCACAGGATATTAATGTAGTGAGAATGAGGGCTGCCGTACCAGGGCAAGAAGTAGCAAGTCAGATAACCGCAAGTGATGTAACCTTAGACTTTCTATTGGATGAAAGAGCTCGAGAGTTAACTGGCGAAGGCTGGAGATGGTGGGATCTGGTCCGTACCGGGAAATTGGTTGAACGTACTAGGATGTACAATACTGGAGCCGCTCCAAACATACAGGATTATCATGTAGTAAGACCTATCCCACAGGAACAAATAGACAGGACCTTGGGAGGTTATCCCCAAAATCCGGGATATCCACAATAATATAAAGTTGTTGTTATTGAGTTAGTAATTAAATAGGCCTCCAAATATTTGGAGGCCTATTTTTATTATCGATCATAAGCAGTAACTAAAGAGATAAGGGAGACTGCTACCTAAAAGGCATCGCAATTTTCCTCCACAATTATTTCTACGGGGACATCCATATTTAAATCTGAAGGGTCCTGTTCCGTAAGGAATTTAAACATTCCCTTAATAGCAGTATACCCTTGAAATTCAGGTTTTTGATTGATTAAAAAATCAATTTCCTGCTTTCTTAGACATTTCAGATTGTCTTGATGAAGATCAAACCCAACTACAGAAACATTGGAAACATTATAGGTCTTAAGTATATCCGGAATTAAATAAGATCTTGCATTAGTCACAAAAATGCCTTTTCGCCTGGGATCCCTGAACCAATTTTCTATTTCAGGATTAATTTCAAAAGGTCGATCTATAGGATGATTAATAGTCATAATGGAAATTGGCTTGCCCTTAAAATTCGTTGCAAAAAATTCCCTAAAGCCATTTTCCCTTTGTTGATTATTGGCGTGCAATCCCCTCTCCGTTACAATATTAATTACAAAATAGAGTCCCTCAGTGCCTACCAATCCATGTAAAAGCCTCGCTCCCACCATTCCGGCATTATGTGAATTCTGCCGTATAAAATAGGAAGGGTAATCCAGTTTGATCTCTGTATCCATAAAGACTACAGGAATCCTTTCGGTTTTGGCCTTACTTAAAAGATTGTTGCATTCCGCCATAAAAAATGGGACCGTTACCAGGGCGTCATATTTTTTATTCATAATGGCATCGCCCATTTTTATAAAGGAGAAAGGGTCGGTAAAATAGTAATATGAAACAAGGATACCCATCTCACTTAATTCTTCCACAGCCTTTTCAATGCCTTTTTTGGGCAGTTCCCAATAACTCCAATTACTGGACACCTCCGGAATAAGCACGGCAATTTTTACTTTCTTTCGTCCTGCCAAATTAAGGCGACTGGCCACCGTATTCTTTTTATATCCGGTTTCCTTGATAATAGCCTTTATTTTTTCACGTGTTGTCTCGGATACCCCGGGCCTATCATGTAACACCCTATCTACAGTGCCTATGGAGACATTGGCAAGTTTTGCAATTTGTTTAATTCCGATAAGATTGTCCATAGACCTGTTACCTTAGATTAGCCATATAAGAGCATTATAAAACGGCGGCAAAATTACAACTTGATTCAGTTTAAAGCCTGCCTAAAACTATTTTTTTAAAGTGTATTTCCATTTCCCTCCCTCCGGTATTTTCCAAGACTCCAATGTTTTACCATTGAACAAGCTTTACAAAGACGTCTTTTGTAAAGCTTGAGCCATGCCACTGTTGCCAAAAGTTAGAAAAAACAATAAAATGGCAATATATTTCATATTACTATTATTGGCTTTTGCTAAAATCAGAAAAATATCCGTTCAGTGAATCTTGTGTCAATTGCTCGCCGTTGTGGACCAAGATGGTGTATTTAAAAGTAACAGAATCCCCTTTTGCCAAAGAGAAATTCAATTTTTCCTTACCTTCCGAAAACACCTCTTGTCCCAATGGGTTGGCCGCAAAAAGTCCGTAACCGCGCGCATGCCAATAAGTAGGATACCCTACATTATTAGGATGATCCATTATGGTTACCGAAACAGGCTCATCCGCAATCTTTCCGTATAAAGTAGTCCATTTGGCCCGGGTTCCCCAAGCTTCTTCACCCGTTTTTCCTTCACTGGTCAAATAGTTGCCATTGACACCTTCGTTGTTCAAAACCTTTACTTCCGTCGGTATCCCGTTGGCATCCATAAATATATCGGGTCGATCAGAAGGAAGCTCTAGCCCTCTTGTTACCCTTATAGCAATCATTCCCTCTTTATTGTCCTTAAAGGATACATCCTCCAAGGCTTTCAAAGTAGTGGTTCTAACAATCTTCCTAGTTTCCCCGTTTTGACTAAAGGCAAATTCAGTTGTTTCCTCCAGTAGACTTGTTTTATCAGAAGTATCCCAGCTAGCCTTGGTGACTAGGATTCCATTTTCCGCATCGGTTTCCACGATCTGCCGATGGTTGATGGTTCCATATTTATGTTTATCCTCCTCTTTTATGGCATAGGAATTGTTCCAAAAATCCAATCCGTTTACATCTCCGTAATTAAACCATATCCCCACATGGTGCGGATGATCTACCCTTTCCCCCTCAACAGGTTCTAAAGGGAATCCCCTGGTTATTTTTTTACCGCTTTTGGTAATTACAGGATAGAGAACGGGTTTAGGGGTTTTACCATCATATATATAGCTTGTAAATAAATTTCCGTCTAATAGTATGTCTACCTTTTGATTCTTTTCATCATTATTAAAGGTGACTTGATCCATCTTAGGTGAAGGTTCCCCAACATCTCCCTTTTCTACCTTATCCTTACAGGAAAAAATTACCATAAGAATGAGAAAACAACCAATATTGATTTTATTCATGCTATTGATGATTTTAGTTTAATATTTGAAAACCTTATCCCCGGCCAAAACATCCTGAGCCTTCTCGTCGAAAGTGGATTTTAATCCCGTCCTAAGGGCTGCAGTGGTCATTATGTTGGCAATGGAATGATTGTATGCTGCGTCTATTGGACCATTTGTTTCCTTTCTGCTCCTTACACATTCCATCCAATTCAACATATGCAGGGAGGTCATGTTATCTGCTCCGGTATCCGCGGAGGTAACCACTTGTACAGCACTATCCGATAGATCAAACTCTGGCAATTTATTCTCTTGCATTCCCATTTTGTTGGCATGGGAAGCATTTAATCCACCATTGGGACTCACCTTATTGGTGTCCAAGTTTAATTCTCCCCCGTTGGAATAGTAAATCTCCTTGGTACCCCCAGCAGAATTGGTAAACCTGGAAGAATATACCACTTGAAAACCTTTTGAAAGGTCATCCAATGGGCCATAATCGAATACCGCTGTCATAGTATCGTAATTCTTTCTTCCATCTTTCCAAAGATAGATTCCGCCATTGGCTGCAACGCTACGCGGATGGTTCAATCCCGTAAACCAGTGTACGGTATCAATCTGGTGGGACATCCATTGTCCTGGAATTCCTGAAGAAAAAGGCCAAAACAATCTATATTCCAAATACTTTCTAGGATCCCAGGCCTCATAAGGTCGGTTCAGTAAATAACGCTTCCAATCGGTATCCGATTCCTTGATTTGACTGGTCAATTCGGGCAAGCGCCATCTGTCAGGCTGATTTACGTTCCAACTCATTTCAACCATTACGATATCCCCAAATTTTCCCGATTTAATATAGTCGTTGGCCGCATGGTAGTTACGACCACTTCGCCTTTGGGAACCAATTTGAAACACGATACCGGAATCTTCCACCGCCTTTTTACCAACCCTTGCATCGTCCATAGTTTCTGCAAATGGCTTTTCTACGTAGATATCCTTTTTGGCATTGGCCGCCTGAACAGTATGTAGGGCATGTTGAAAATCTGGAGTAGAAATTATGACGGCATCAATTTTATTTTCCTCGTACATTTCATCATGGTTTCTCCAAACCTTCATTTTGTCCCCAGTTTTTTCCTTCAGGTAGGCAGCTCCTTCATCCCTTCTGCGGTTCCAAATATCGGAAACCCCCACAATTTCAAAATTCTGCTTTTTGTGATGCCCCAAAAATGCAGGAATCAATGCACCTTTGGCCCTATTGGAAAACCCTGCAATTCCTACCCGTACCCTATCATTGGCACCAATTATCTTACTGTAGCTTTTGGCACTCATAGCATTAATTCCCAAGGCTATTCCTCCTGAGGCCAATGCCGTTTTCTTTATGAAATTTCTACGTCCTTCACCCATAATCTTAATATTTTAAATTGAACCTTATTTAAAACTCACGAATTTTTATACTTCTAAAGGAAACATGGTCCCCATGATCCTGCAATAGGATCCTACCTGCTGGGATTGTTCCGAAATTTTCCCATTTCTCGTACTTGCTTTTTTCCACCAGAGCCTTAAATGCCTGGCTAAAACGGTCGTATTCCACCACCTTTACATTATTCAGCCAATGTTCAACATGGCCGCCTCTGACAACAATACGGGCATTGTTCCATTTATCTACCCCATTAAAGTTCTTGCCCCTTGAATTTTCAAAGTTCTCTGCACGGATAAGATCATATAGGGACCCCACGGTCCTATTACCATTTTTTCCCATTTTGGCATCTGGATGCTCCTTGTCATCCAACACCTGAAACTCCAGGCCAATGGCCGAACCTTCGCCCATATTAAGCCCTGGATCTACAAAATATTTAATCCCACTATTAGCCCCTTTGGTCAACTTAAAATCAACACTTAACTCAAAATTGCTAAACGCATCCGTTGTTACAATGTCTCCACCATTTCTGGATTCGGCGCCATCAGATGAAAGAACACTTAGTGTGCCCTGTTCCATATTCCAGCCTTTCTCTGGAAACGCATTCAGTTTGGCACCTCGCCATCCTTCCGATGTTTTTCCATCCCATAATAATCGCCAGCCTTTTCTAATTTCATCTGAGGTAAGCTGATTTTGCAAATAGCTTATTTCCGGAGCATATACGGCAACCTGCTTACGCTCCTTCTCCAAATCTGTGGTTTTTATCCTAATATTCTTCCATTTCACTATTTTGCCTTCCAAACTAGCTTCGTGAATGGAATGAACCTGAAAAGCAATAAATCCTTTCGCAGTAACATCATCTACCAAGTTGGCACACTGTATTCCGTTTATCCAAGTTCTAATGTTGTTACCAATGGCCTCAATTCTATAATGGTTCCATTCCCCAGATTTAAAAGCATTTTGTCCCTTAACGTTTCTGGACAAAGGATATAACCATCCCCTTCTTGCCTCATCGTAAATTCCCCCGGCCCATTTTCTATCACTGGTTTCAATTTCACACTGATATCCATGCACCCTTCCATCCATATATTCGGGAAGGCTCAAACTTCTAAATTGAACTCCGGAATTCAGTCCGTTTTCTACAAATACATCAAACTCCAAAATGAAATCGCCATAGGCCTTTTTGGTGGCCATAAAACTATTGGGCGTATTCAACCTAGAGGTTCCGATCATTTCCCCATTTTCAATTTTATACTTTGCGTTTCCGTTCAATTGTTCAAAATTGGAAAAATCCTTACCATTAAAAAGTGTTTCCCACCCATCTTGGGCAAAAGCATTGAAAAAAGTAAAATGAAGCAGTGCTACCAAGAATATCTTGGTCATTTTCCTATTAGCCATAACATTAAAGTATTAATTTCGTTAACGTTAACGAAAATATAAAAATATGTTGAGACAATCACACAATAATTCACAAATTCATACATAAAATTTATAATAGACAAGAATTAACTAAAATTACCAACAAATTTATAGCATATTCTGAAATTTTAAGCCTTTAGACTACTTCCTAATATATACTTGCAACCGATCTTTGCAAAATTATAGGATAACCTTATCTTGTGTCCTTATACTTTTAATTCCTCAACTCCTTTTAGAATACTATCAATGCCTATAATCAATTCCAAATACAACCCACCATTCCCCTTTAAAAATGGACATTTCTCCACAATCTATTCCGGATTGATCAGAAAGATTGATGGACTGACCCAAATAAGGGAACGCATAGAGCTGAGTGATGGGGATTTTTTGGATTTGGATTGGAGCTACGCCCCAAAGCCGTCTTCCGGAGTGGTAATACTTTTACACGGTTTGGAAGGCAATGCGCAAAGACCCTATATTACCGGGAGTGCAAAACAATTCAATGCCGTTGGCATAGATGCCTGTGCCGTTAACTATAGAGGTTGCAGTGGTGAAACCAATCGCCTTTTCCAATCTTATCATTCCGGAGCCACGGAAGATTTGGAAGCCGTAATAAACCATATACTAAAAGAAAAAAAATACGCTAATATTTACCTCAAGGGGTTTAGCCTAGGCGGTAATTTGACCCTGAAATACTTAGGGGAAGGAAGGTCCGTACCCAAAGAAATAAAAGGGGCGGTGGCAGTCTCTGTCCCCTGTAACTTGCACAGTTCATTATTGGAACTATTGAAACCAAAAAACATACTGTACGCCAAACGTTTCAAGAAACATCTTATAGAAAAACTTCGTGCAAAACAGCTTCTTTTTCCGGATAAGATAAGTGATCTGGATATCGCCAAGATAAACAACCTAAAAGATTTTGACGACGTCTATACCAGTCGGGCACATGGATTTAAGGATGCCATTGATTATTACCAAAAATCCAGTTCGCTTCAATTTATCCATGCCATTAGAACCCCCACCCTGATTATAAATGCACAAAATGATTCCTTTTTAGGGGACCAATGTTATCCTCACAAGGAAGCTGAACAAAATAATTCCGTACATTTTGAACTTCCCTTGTACGGAGGTCATGTAGGCTTTTATGGCCAAAAAAATATCACCTATACTGAAAAAAGGGCATTAAAATTCGTTGAAGAATTATATTAAAATAATCTATTTATTATCTTCGTGAAATAATATACCTAAACGATGAGAAAATTATTTATCCCTTTGGCCTTAGCTGGATTAATCCTTAGCTGTGGCGAAAAAAAAGAAGAAAAGAAGGAAGGTTTTGAAATGAACCGTACCAAAAAAGAAGTCAAAGCGGAACCTGTAAGTGAGGGAGTACCTGTTGACATGAACAACAAAGGTGTTGGGCCTATTAAATCTGTAACATTTGCAGATGAAATAGATACCGAGCTGGCAGCCAAAGGACAAAAAACATTCAGTACCATTTGTGTGGCCTGCCATATGGCCGAGCAGCGTTTAATTGGACCTGCACTAAAAGGTGTTTTTGAAAGAAGAAGCCCAGAATGGGTTATGAACATGATCCTGAACCCAGATGGTATGCTTAAGGAAGACCCTATAGCCAAGGCCTTGTTGAAGGAGTATAACAATGCCGTTATGCTAAACCAGAATCTTTCCGAAGAGGATGCTCGTGCGGTAGCGGAGTATTTAAGGACCTTATAGTACACTAAAAATAAAATGCGTTTGCACCAATAATTTAGGTTGTTGCAAACGCATTTCTTATATATTATTATTCTGTGACGAATATCCTAAGGTCGAAACTAAACCTTATCCACAACTACCTTGTAAGTAGGATCTTCGATTACATTCACATCAATAATTTCATTGGCATTCTCCAATAACCTGATACAGTCGCGACTTAAATGTTTTAGGTGCACTTTTTTACCCACCTTGGCATAGCGTTCAGTTAATTTGTTGAGGGCCTCAATTCCAGACATATCTGCAACCCTACTTTCCTTAAAATCGATAATTACTTCGTTGGGATCGTTCTGTATATCAAACTTTTCGGCAAAGGCAGTGGTCGACCCAAAAAATAATGGTCCGTAAATTTCATAATGTTTTATCCCGTTTTCATCCGTAGATTTTCTAGCTCTAATCCGTTTGGCATTCTCCCAGGAATAGGCCAAGGCAGAAATAATTACCCCGAACAATACGGCAACGGCCAAATTATGGGTAATGGCCGTAATCAAGGTAACCAACACCATTACAACAACATCTGAGGTAGGCATTTTTCTAAATGTCTTAAAACTTGCCCACTCAAAAGTTCCAATGGCCACCATAAACATTAGTCCAACCAAAGCGGCCATGGGCAATTGTTCTATTAAATTGGAACCGAACATTATAAATATCAGCAACATTACGGCAGCGGTGATTCCCGATAACCGGGCCCTAGCGCCAGCCGATGTATTGATCAAACTTTGTCCTATCATAGCACAACCTCCCATCCCAGATAAGAATCCGGAAAAAATATTCGCTGTTCCCTGTGCTATACATTCTTTGTTACCACTTCCGCGAGTGTCAGTAATTTCGTCTATTATATTTAAGGTAAGCAAACTCTCAATTAAACCAACACCGGCAACAATGCCCGCAAAGGGAAAAATTATTTTTAAGGTTTCCAGTGTAAAAGGTATATTGGGTATGGACAAGGGAGGAAATCCTCCTTTAATGGATTGGCCTTCAACCATTGTATCCGCTACTGTAAGCGTATCTATACCAAAGCCCAAAACGATGGCCGATACCACTACGATCGCCAACAAGGAAGAGGGAATCGCCTTGGTTATTTTTGGGAAACCCCAAATGATCAACATTGTTAAAAGAGTTAATCCAAGCATGGTCCAAAAAGGCATTCCCGACATCAATTCTGAGGTTCCCTTGATATAGAAATTAGGGAACTGGGCCATAAATATTATAATGGCCAGTCCGTTTACAAATCCGAACATCACCGGATGTGGAACCAAACGTATAAATTTACCCAATTTTAAAACTCCGGCCATTATTTGCAATAGGCCGGCAATGATCACTGTAGCAAAAACATAATTCAATATAGTTTCTGGAGTAATCCCTGGGAAAGTATTCTTCAATTCCAAAATTAATCCCACAAAAATAACTGCTACTGCTCCCGTTGCACCGGATATCATTCCTGGTCTACCACCCAAAATAGAGGTCACCAATGCCAGAACAAAGGCTGCATATAGTCCTGTTAGCGGTGAAAACCCAGGGATCAAGGCAAAAGCAATTGCCTCGGGAACCAAAGCAAGGGCCACGGTCAAACCGGACAAAATCTCGGTCTTATAATCTACTTTTTGTTTAAAATCGAATAGATTTAAATACTTCTTCACGTCTTTGTTTTTAAGGGCGCAAAAGTAGTGGATTTTCTGGTTTTAAGGACCATGATATCCCTAAATGTGACATAAACAACAAATTACCAGGATTGAAGCCCTAATAATTTCTCCCCCAAAGTATTTAATTCAGCAGTATTATATTTAGTTTGTTCCCAATTTCTGGGATCACCGGGAAAGGCGTAACCCTCTGGTGCCAATCTATTTCTCCAAGCGTTGATGCGCCAATCCCGGAGCGGCCCGTTATCCTCTTCCGCCGGCATCATAGAAATATACTGGGCAATACGCACTTTGTCCTTTGAACGATTGGGCCTTATTCCATGAGGTTGGGTACTATTAAAAATTAATAGATCGCCCGCCTCCATTTTAACCTTTATTATTTTATCCTGTATGGCGCTTACGTCCGGCTTAAAACGATCCCTTTCTTTGGGCTGGGTCAGTTTCCAAGTATCATAATTTCTATATAACCAAGGGATGCATTGAAATCCTCCCATATTTTCATCGGTCTGGTCTACTAAGGCCAATACGCCCTGCACATTCTGGGGCCTTGTTTCAGGGTCGTAGTCCCAATGTATAAACCCTTTTTGTTGAAATCCAGCCCTAATTGGGAAATTTAGATTGGCCCTGTCAATGGTTACCCAAAGTTTTTCAGTTCCCCAGACATCCACGAAGGCATCATAAATCTTCGGTTCCTGTCTATTGTTCCATAAAAGTTGGTGATTATACACTTCTACCATTCCAGTTCCCGTTAATTCCTTCATTTTCATTTCTGCCCTTGGTGGAGTATACCATGTCTTGGGATCCCCGGAATCTTTTTCTTCAAATTCCCATATAAAATTGGCTGTTATCTGTGCTTGATCTTTAGAAATCACATTTTTGATAACGATATATCCGTTGTACTGCCAAAATTTCCAATCCTCCTCACTCAGTATCCTTAATGGTTTTCCATTACTTCTGTCGTTCAAAATAATTTTGCCAGTGGCGGAGGTGGATGGGTTGCCCGGTATCTCCGCATGGGGATTCCCCTTTTTCAAATTAGTATCCTTGGATTTCATTTCCTTGACTTTTTAAGGTAGCGTACAGTACATTAAATTAAGGAATTTAATTAGAAAAAAAACTTAGTTGCACACTAAACGGATTGTGGAATTGCTCCTATGGAATGTTCTGGGAAAATGATGAATAAAAAAACCGCCCTGGGCAATTACTCCAAGACGGTCTTTAACTAAATAACCAACCAAAAACTTCTTTATATCGCTGCCGTAAAACCTTACGGCAATAATTATATCTTTCTTTTTCTGACCACCTTCATGGTTCCATATTCGGTTTTTGTCCTTTTCTTGTCCAATTGGGATATACCAGATTTCAAATAGCTAATAAATCCCTTTCCCTTAAACTTGTAAACCGTTCCACTAGAGGAATGATACAGCTCTATTGTACTATCATTTATAACGTACAACTCAAAGTAATCATTGCCCATGAAGTCATAATCCAGTGTTAAAGTTTTGAGCGTTTCATCGTTATAAACGCCAAATACTGAATACTCCCCACTATAATCCCATAAAACATCGTCCAAATGCATCCCACTGGGGTCTACCGAGGAATTAAACATACTTCTGTTGCCTTCAATATAGAACTGTAAATAATTTTCCGAATCAAAATCGTTCAGTAATCCTTCCTTACTCGTGGTTACCTTTTCCCAAACATCATATTCCTGCAATAGATATTCAATATTGTCATAAAATACCATGTCATAATCAAAGTTATTTCTTTGATATCCCTCCAAATAATATGAGGTTCGGCTATTGGAATCATATAATTCAATGGTATTGTTATCCACCATGAATACCTCCAAGCTCCAATAACCGTCCACATCATGGTTAATTTGAAGCCTTCCATTGGCAGTATTGAAATACCCAACATCCAATCCAAAGCCATTCCCTGTTTTACCAATACCTACAATATTGTTATTGGCAAAAACGGTTTCACCCACAAATGAGACGGTAAATGCACGTTGTAAAAAAGGAACCTCCCTATTGCCTGAAGTAGCATTGATATCTACATACCAAAGCTCATGGGATTTTAATAAGGCATGAACATTTAAAACGGGTTCATCAATATATTCGTCCTCAATAATAACTTCGGTATAACAAGCTGTTGCCAAAACGGCTAGGGTTAAAGTTGTAAATAGTAGTTTTATAGTTCTCATATGATATAGATTGATGTTACCTATACAAGTAAAACAATCATTATGCCAATAATATAAAATATTGATTATCAATATTTTATAAACAAAAAACATTGAAAAATATTTACAAGAACAAAAACTTGGGTTGCCAATTAGACACCAAAACTTATACCGATGGTATTGAATTCTAGTTTTGAATCTCCAAAAAACAGTCCTACATTGCCATAGATTTTATTCAACCATGTGCTCCTCTAAATTAATACCGGAAAATTGATGGGCCATTGATTTTTTTTAATAGGGAGATACCTTGGTTATTGGGTCTTGGGTGTACAACAAGAAATATCAAATAAATGAAAAACAATATAAAGTTTGCAATGTTGGGTGGTGGTAGCTGGGCAACTGCCATTGTTAAGATGTTGACAGAGAATGCCGATGTGGTTAATTGGTACATGCGCAATACCGATGCTATTGAACACATTAGAACACAGAAACACAACCCCAATTACCTAAGTTCGGTAGAATTTCATACAGAACAATTAAACCTCACGGACAATATTAATGAGGCTGTTGCCGATGCCGATGTCCTTATTTTTGCCATTCCCTCCGCTTTTTTAGAAAGCGAATTAAAGCAATTGACCGTAGATATCAAGGATAAGATTATTTTTTCGGCCATTAAAGGTATTGTGCCGGAATCCAGTTTGATCGTGGGAGAGCATTTTCATGTCAACTATAACGTTCCTTTCGAAAATATTGGGGTCATTACAGGACCATGTCATGCCGAAGAAGTTGCTTTGGAACGTTTGTCCTATTTAACCATAGCCTGTGCGGATACCGAAAAAGCCAAACTGGTGGCCAAACACCTAAGTAGCGACTACATAAAAACCAAAATATCCGACGATATTATAGGAACGGAATATGCTGCTATGTTAAAGAATATTTATGCTATTGCTGCCGGTATCGCCCATGGATTAGGCTATGGCGACAACTTCCAAAGTGTACTTATGAGCAACTCCATAAGAGAAATGAAGCGGTTTATAAAACGGGTACATAAGATGAAACGCAACATTAACGACTCTGCATATTTAGGGGACCTTTTGGTAACGGGCTACTCCGTTTTTAGCCGTAACCGTATGTTTGGGAATATGATAGGCAAAGGCTACACCGTAAAAAGTGCCATGATGGAAATGAAAATGGTGGCCGAAGGATATTATGCCACCAATAGTGCCTATCTAATAGTTTCCAAACACAAGAAAAAGTCAAAAACGCCCATTCTAAATGCCGTTTACGAAGTGCTCTATGAAAATAAAAACCCGAAAAAGGTCTTTAAAGAGCTCACCGAAAAGCTGGATTAGCCTCACGCTTTAACTCCCATAGGCCTCCAATAATCCCCCTAACCACTTTCCTTAAATTCGGTCTAGTGAAAAATTGGAATGCTCGTCCATTTCTCTTTCCAAGGTTTTCCGGTAGGAGTTAATTACCTCATCATCCAATTTATAAATAGTCTTGAACTCGGCTAGGATGGGTTCCATCAAATTTCTAATACTATCTATATCAAAGTATAACCTTCCTGTTCTACGGATAAAAAAATCCATTGGAGTTTGTACCATTTCATTTTCTATTGTAAACTTTAACTCGGCCTTTGCCATGCCCAACACATGATCATCCTCCTTCTGTTTGGAATAATACTGCAAAATTGTTTCGGTCTGCTTTCCATAATTGGTTACCAAATACCAGGCGTCATATTGAGAAAATCCCTCAGGGGTTAGTCTTTCATGGATTTCGGCAATATATTTCTTAACATATTTATACTTTTTAAAATCGTTTCCGCAAAGAGGAATATGCTCCGTATCCGAATCCTTTACACTAATACCATAATCTTCTTCCATTTTTTTGGCCACCCTGTTCACCACGCGCTCCGCCATTTTACGATATCCCGTTAGCTTTCCGCCGGCAATACTTATGAGGCCGGAATCTGAAGTAAAAATTTCATCCTTTCGCGATAATTCAGAGGCAGACTTACCTTCTTCGTGTATAAGCGGACGTAGACCTGCCCATGAAGAGATTATATCTTCCATTTCCAAATTTATCTTCGGAAACATATTATTTACTGCAGATATTAAATAAATGGCATCGGCCACATCCGTTTTTACGCTATCCTTGTTCTCATTAAAATTTGTGTCCGTAGTACCAATATAGGTAATCTTGCCCCTTGGAATCGCAAACATCATGCGTCCGTCCGGGATATCAAAATAAACGGATTGCTTTATAGGCAATTTCTCATAGGGAAAAACCAAATGCACCCCTTTGGTAAGATGTAGTCGCTTTCCTTTTTTGGAATTGTTAATACCCCTAAGCTCATCTACCCAAGGTCCTGCTGCGCTTATGACATATTTGGCCTTTATTGGGAATTCTGTATTCAAGGCCGTGTCCTTTACTTTAACCCCTGCAACCATATCCTCTTCATAAATAAAGTCCGTCACCTCGGCATAGTTTAGAGGCATGGCACCATATTGCAGGCTGGTCTTTATAGTCTCCATGGTGAGTCGGGCATCATCTGTCCTATACTCCGCATAATACCCCGCTCCTTTCAAAATCTTTTTGGGCAACAAAGGTTCCAATTTTAGGGCCTCTTTCTTCTCCAACATTTTGCGTTTATCATCTCCTGTCACCTGGGCCAAAATATCATAGACCTTTAACCCAATAGACGTAAGCCATTTACCATAGGACCCATTTTCTATCAATGGCAACAACATTTTCTCAGGCAGCACTAAATGTGGCGCCAAATTATGTACTATTGCCCTTTCGGAACCCACTTCCTTTACCAACCAGAAATCAAATTGTTTTAGATATCTCAAACCACCGTGAATCAGTTTTGTTGATTTACTACTGGTGCCAGATGCAAAGTCATTTTTTTCAACCAAGGCGACTTTTAAGCCTCTGGATGCGGCATCCAATGCAATTCCACCACCTGTAATACCTCCACCTATAACCACCAGATCAAAGGTCTCCCCCTTTAGTTTGGCAATTGTTTTTTTCCTATCCAAATTAGAAAATCGAATATTTTTTGTCATCTTTTTATACGATATCAGTTTATTGCGGCTGTATTTATCTTACTTTGACCAATGTCATTAAAGGTAATTGATTATAGATCCAAATCAAAGGACAATTGTTACTCTATCGTTATCTTTATAACCACTTCATTGCCCAGGGCATCAACTGCCGTAATTCCATGCTCTCCAGGTACGGGCATCAATCCTATTTCGTGATAGTCTGTGGTTTGACCCATAAATTTCTCATCCAAATACCAATAAACCGGTGTTGCCGGTTTAACATGGGCCAACTTAACTACCAATTCATTTTTCTTACCTTCAAAATTTCTTGCCAGGGTAATTATACTTCCGTTCCTTGGATATATAAACTCCATTGAGGCAGTATTGGTTTCACTACAATTTTCTGGAAAGGGAGGCAAGTTCCTGTAGGAAGGATGTCCCTTTTTATAATAGTATTCCATCAATGGGGGCAATACAAACCAAGATTCACTGACCGTTTCGGACAAATCTGCACAGGAGGAATTGACCCTGAACTGCTTCTGAGCATTTAAATGCACCAATTGATGATAGGCACATGCCTTTACGAAATTTTGCTTTTTGGGAATAGAAATTACTGTTTTGGGACAAATGTCAGTAGCCAGGTAACCACTTTCCGAACATACTGTAATTTCCGTAAACTCATCCTCTGGCTTTTGAAACCAGGAAGACCTGGGCAGAACATCGAAAACATCGAATAAAATTGGTGCGGCACTGGTAAGTCCGGTTACATTTGGTCTTCCTTCTCCATCGGCATTTCCGGCCCAAACCCCAACTACGTGGTCTTTGGTAATGCCAATGGCCCAGGCATCCTTGTTTCCAAAACTGGTACCCGTTTTCCAAGCTATTTGTTTGGAGGAATCAAAAAACTCCCAAGATTCACTGCCCTCGGGCCGGTTGACCTTTTTCATGGCCTCAAAAGTGAGATAGATGCTGGCTGCATCAAAAATAGTCACTTCGGTAGATTTGGTGCCAAAATCTACCTTGGTTTCCGATGTTAGGATTGGTTCTACAAATTCCTTGGTATAGTACTCACTGGAGGTGGCGTTAAAATGGTTTACGGTTGATGCCATGGAGGCATAGGTCTTGCACAAATCCCACAAGTTGCTCTCTGCTCCGCCAAGAATTAATGTTAAACCATAATGATCGGCAGACTTATCCAGGCCCCTTAAATTAAACAAATCCAGTTGATCCCTAAATTTTTCAAGTCCGTAGGAACGTAGCAAGCGCACTGCAGGGATATTTAAGGACTTGGCCAAAGCTTTATCGGCCTCCACGGCGCCACTATAGCTTTCGTTAAAATTCTCAGGGGTATAACCTGCAATTTGGGTGGGAACATCGGGTATTAGCATACCGGGCAACAATTCTCCCGCATTCATCATGGCGGTATACAATAAAGGCTTTAGCACACTCCCAGTACTGCGATTTGCCTGCACCATATCCACATCCTTTTCGTGTTCGTTGTCCGTTGGAGTGTTACCAACGTATGAAAGTACCTTACGTGTTTTAACATCCATCAACAGAACTGCCGCATTGTAAACCTGATTCTGCTTCAAGTTTTTATAATGCTTATTTACAATACTGTTTATACTGGCCTGTAGGTTCTCATCCACATGGGTCAAAATTCTTTTCCCCTTATATTTATTGGCCAAATATTGAACCAAATGGGGTGATGTATCCGGTAATTGAAAAGGCTTTTTAGGCAATTCTTCCAAAAGCGAAAGCTGGTAAGTAGTACTATCTATATAATTATTATCCAGTAATTTATGAAGTAATCTATTTCTTTTGTTCAGCAGTTTTTTTTGATTTTTTCCAGGGTAAATCAAACTTGGCGCATTCGGCAATACGGCCAAAGTAGCTGCTTCGGCCCATGACAATTGACTGGGCTGCATACCAAAGTAACGCCAAGCTGCGGCCTCCAACCCTACCACATTACCACCAAATGGGGCATGACTGGCATATAGTTTTAAAATATATTTCTTGGAATACCCCAACTCTAATCTTGTAGCCAAAACCAGTTCCCTCACTTTTTCCCAATAGGACCGTTTTTTGTGGTTACGGGATAAACGTATCACCTGTTGGGTAAGGGTACTGCCCCCCCTTACTGTTTTCCCTGCCAAAATATTAGCTAAAAAAGCTTTGCCTATGGAAATGGGATTAAAACCGGGGTGCCAATAAAAATGGGCGTCCTCAAAATTTAAAATACAGGTCTCAAATTTGTAGGGCACGCTGTCCACCACCGGGAATCTCCATTGCCCGTCCTCGGCAATAAGTGCTCCCAAAAGTTTGCCCGATCTACTCTCAACAACGGTAGCATGGGGGGTATGGAATAGTTGTTTGGGCAAACAGAAATAATAGGCAATCAGCAGTAAAGTAAGGATAAGCAACTTCTTAGGGTGCTTTTGAATTAGCCCCTTCAACCTTTGTAAGGTTGTTACTCCCTTGTCTGGATCACTATCCGTTCCCAAATTCATATTCCCTTTCCACCATACAAATACGGACCTTATACCATTTGTACCATTCTTCCCTGCCTTTTTTTTGGGCAAACAAATGATCCGCCTGCATTTTCCAATCCGCAATGGCACCCAGACTATCCCAATAACTTACGCTGATCCCTATTTGGTCCCTGGCGCTTTCAAAGCCTAGAAAGCCTGTCTGACTTTTTGCCAATAACTCCATCTGATGGGCCATTTCCAAATACCCCTTATCATCTTTTGTTGTAACAGAAGTAAATATTACCGCGTAATAAGGCTTTTTAAGTTCCATATCTATAAAATGTATTCCTTTTCCAAGAAATAGCTCACCAAAGCTTCTTTCATTAAAACGGATTGTTCGCCGGCCTTTAATGGGGGCAGTTCTTCCTTTATGTTATAATGTGGCCAGCCATCTTCATCAAAAAAATCGAATTCATAATATCCATAAGGTTCCAATAACCTGCAGATAGCTATATGCATTAGATTTAATTTTTCATCCTTCTTAAAGGTGTTATGAATTTGCCCCAGTTCCTGAACTCCTACCAGATATATAATGGCATCCAATTCCAGGGGATCGTTGTCCGCAAATTGGGAAGACAGTTTTTTTACCAAAATCTCCCACCTATCTTTTAATTGTGTGTCTCTAGACATCGTAATTTATCTTAATTTGAATCTATTGTTGGATTCACTAACCCAAACAGAATAGAATTCTTCAAAGGTACAAATCAAAGTTTTATATTTGTCAAAAGACTTTTGTATGGGTGTATTGGATATTATTATTGGACTACTATTACTATACGGCCTATACAAAGGAATTAAAAATGGGCTCTTTGTAGAATTGGCTTCTCTTATTGCCCTTGTTGCAGGTTTGTACGGTGCCATTCACTTCTCCTATATTGTTGGGGAATATCTTTCCAAAAATATGGAGTGGAACGAAAGATATATGAACACTGCTTCCTTCTTGATTACCTTTATTATTATTGTCCTTGTTGTAAATATGGCCGGAAGATTGTTGACCAAGATTGCCGATTTTGCCATGTTGGGAATACTAAACAAAATAGCGGGAGGAATATTTGGCGCACTCAAGGTTGCTGTAATCCTCGGCGCCCTATTGATATTTTTTGACAGGACCAATAATCAACTTGGATTTGTTAAGCAAGAATCAATTGACGAATCCAAACTATATATGCCTGTAAAGGAAATAGGGGCTCTTGTTTTTAGCAAGGTGCTTAAGGATAACGAACCTCTTGAAGTTGAACCACCACAGAACAAGGATAAAAACACCTTCATTAAGGTAGGTGGTTAATTATATCATCCTAAGGCACCAAAAAAATAATTTGGCAGCCATTAGGATGATATGATCTTTCTCTCAATACCAATTAATCGGTGGCTCCCATTTTAGTATAGGTAAAGGTAACGTCTGTCTGCACGGTTTGCCCATTTACATCTGTTATGTTATAGTTGGAAGTAGTGGTAAATGCAGATTTGCCCTCATTGAAAACAATTTTCAAATTTTGAGCGGAACAATTCCCAATTAAACCTAGGATGTCACTGGAAAGTTTCCAAGTCCCTTCAATCTTAAGTTTAGTACTACAGTTGGACGCATTTTGACCCTGTGCGAATTCGTAGGCGCGACCAGGTCCAAAAGTATACTCGGCATCCTTTTCACAGTCCGTATATTGCACATAAATATCCTTTTTTGGATTCTGCACGTCATCTTTGGTAATATCTACTTCCTTTACCGCAACAATGGCCGTCAACTCCCAAGTCCCGAGCAAATCATTTTCCTCCGCAACAAGTGCCCCTTCATAATCAGCAGGACATTCAACTGTATTATCCGTACTACAGCCTACCAATAAGCTGTTAAACGCAATAGCCCCAAAGAGCCCAAACCAAATTATTTTTTTCATATGATATCATTTATATTTTTATTTATAAATGCAAAAAATACAAAATGGTTGCGTTAAGGAGCATTCATTTTTTTAGGGGCGCCAAGAACAATTACTGCACTACTTCTACCCATTGGCCCTTGGTACGCACAGCATAATCATTGTTGTACATTGCCTCTGCCTGTATCCCTGGCAAATAATATCTTCCCAAATAAGAGGCATTCAACAATACCCTGAACACTTTTGTTTCGTTCTTCTTCATGTCAAAATAAAAATTGGCCCTATCATCCCTCAAATCCGTATAAGTCACCTCGTTTTCAGCAAAATCGCCAAAATCCGTGAACCTAGTATTCACTATTTCCCAGCCACTAGGGAATATTTCGGACAATGCCACATTTTTAATCAATTCTGCCTTGGTATTGGTAAGCGATACTTCTGCGACAAAATCCGTGCCCTGCATTATGGTGGAAGGGTCCAATTTAATGCCGTTCCTTCCCTTAAAGACCACATTGGCCACCAAATTCCGTTGCAACTCCCTTTCCTCTCCCACAGGCAAAATCCCACTCTTTATGATACTCACATAAAGCAAATTTTCGCCAGTATTTTTTATATTGATGGAATTGGTCCCCGTTCTAATACCCAATTCTGTATTGGCCAAGGTTTTGTCCGTGTTAATGGTGGTATTGCCTCCATTAACATCTATACTGGCCTTAATTCCCTTACCCCCTATCATATCGGCAAATTTTGCCAGTGCCAGGAGGCAATAGGCAGTACTCTGGGTACTCATCCATTGATCTGAACTTAAACGTTGTGCTAAATTCTTGGCCATTTCCTGAGCCTTTACCTTATCATTTAAAAGCACAAAGGTTTCCAAGGCCATTGCCATATTGCGATTGGAGGATCCATAGGTTTGGTAATCATATTTGCCTTCTGAAAAATCATAATTGGCAGATTTAATTATTTGTTGGGCCACAGATTCCTGACCAACAAGTCCGTAAGCAGCCGCCAAGCGGAATTTCCCCTCATTGGATAGATTGGGTGTTTCCCTTAGTCTGTTCATTGAAGCAATATCCGCATTTCCAGAAAGTGCAAGGGTATACAGGCGATATGCCTGGGCCAAATCTGAAGACCCTGTTCCCGATCTCCATTGTCTAGCTATATTCTGCTGATAATTTAACCAGGATGACCTAAATCCTAGGGGCAAAACATATCCCTTTTTCTCTGCCTCCAATAAAAAGTGTCCTACATAGGAGGAACTCCAATCATCGGCATAATTCTGTCCTGGCCAATAGGCGAAACCTCCATGTGGGGTTTGATAGCTACCTACCCTTTTTATGGCACTTTCAACATTTTGCTGTATCTCCTTTTTCTTTGTTGTGTTAATATCGAAGATATCCGTAATAAATAACTGAGGAAAAGCACTAGAGGTGGTCTGCTCCAAACACCCATGCGGGTATTGTATCAAATATTGCATTCTTCCATTAAAATTCATGGGTGGAAGGGTAGAAAATTCCACCTCCGCATTATTGCTTCCGGGAATACCAAAAGTTTCAAGGTCTATATTTTTGCTACTAGTGGCCTCCAAGACAATATCCTCTGTAACCGTAGTCAATGGATTAGGGTTTACCACATCTATAGGCACCTCAAAAGATGCCTTTTCCCCATTACCCGAAGCCTCCACCACAACCTTGCCGATACCTTTAAAATCGGCTACCTTTAATTGAAAATAAGCCATTTTTTCATCGGGTTGGGTGAAAGAAACGTTTTGTACGGACTTCCCTTCTATGCTGAAGGAAGGATCCGGTTTAATTTTTAGCGTCACTTCCTTAACCTTGTCTTCCATAACAAAAACAGTAACCGGTAAAGTCACCGTCTCCCCAGGGGTAATTTTCCTTGGCAAAGAAGCCAATACCATAAGAGGTTTTCTTACGGGGGTTGCTTTTTCTGCCATGCCATATGCGGCTTCCCCTGAATTTCCTGCTATGACCATTGTACGTACCGAACCAACATATTTGGGAATGTCTATTGTATGTGATTTTGTCTCCCCCTTATTCAAGCTAAAGGGGCCCAAATAAACCACCATAGGTTCAAAGCGATTGGCCTTTTTATTTTTGGCACCGGCCAATTCTCCGTCCCCACCTATAGCAAAAACCTGATTTATTCTTCCACCAAAGGCCCCGATTACATCATCGTATACATCCCAACTCCGTACCCCAAGTGCTTCCCTTGCATAAAAAGTATTCCACGGATTTGGAGTTTTATAACGTGTTAGATCCAACAAGCCTTCATCCACAATGGCAATACTATAGGTCATGGCCCTGCCTTGTTTCTCATTTACTTTGATGGTTATACTTTCCTCAGGCTTTAAGACATCCGGCATAGCAATTTCTGGTTGCAGTTTGGTCATAGGATCTTCTACCGATATAGGAACTACCCCGTACATCCGTATAGGGGAATCGTTTAAAGTAGTGGCATGTGGTTGCAACAAACTAATATTGATGTAAACATTGGGGGTATACAATTCGGATATAGGAATTTCAAATTTTGTTTCCCCTTTTTCGGATTCCACCCATTGCGAATGCAGTACTTCACTACCATTTTCAACGGTAACCAATGCCCTGCCACCTTCTGAACCAGGAAAGGTAACGATGACCGTTTCCCCTACTTTATAGACTTCCTTATCCGTGGAGAACATTAACATAGTGGCGGCGGAAGGATCATTTTTCATGGATTTTCCGGCCCATCCCGGCCAATCTACGTATATTGTTTTACCAGTTGCATGCCCTCCCTTTGGATCTTCCACTCTAACCAAATAGCGGCCCCATTCGGGATATTTTAACACAAAATTAAATGATGCCTTACCATTGGAATCAGTACTTATGGTTTCCTCCAATACTTTTTCCTGATACTCACTACTGCTAAAACTGGAAAGATTATCGGCAGAAGTCTCCCACCACCATCTCCAGCTCACTTTATAAATAGTCGCCTTTAAATTGTTTGTGGCTTTGGGATTGCCCATTTCATCTACGGTTACCACTTCAAACTTATGGGACTCATTTGTGAGCAGCATTCCCCTTGTTTTATCACCTTTGGGTACATTAAGGCCTACGTAAGTGTTAAAGGGCGAAAATTGCTTTGTAAAGACATCAGTACTAAAATCGCCGCCATTTTCATAAACCTTGGTAATAAATGCTGCGATAAGCATTCCCGGGGCCTGACTATTAATTTGCGGATTTAGCGAAAAGACTGCCTTGCCTTCTGCATTGACAGCATTATTGAATACTATTTGATCCTCTGTGGCGAACGCCCTAGTGGGATCATCAAAAACATAAGCCGGAAAGTTCTTAAAAGTTGTAGTCTGTACATTGAACTTGGCAGTAATATCGGCTTTAAGGTTTTTGGCCACCGCGCCGTGAAGCCAAGCTACCTCTAGCATCCCTTTAATGGGTTTACCGCCAGACAAGACCTCGTTTTCAAAAGTTGTCTTAATTTTTAATCTATTTGGTTTGATTGTTTCAATCTTTAGGGTTTTGGTAAAAGTTGCCCCTCCCACTGAAACCTTAGCCAGCCAATTACCAGTAGGTGCATTTTCATCCGTCCTTAAAAAGAAACTATAAAAATTGTTGAGGGAATTTGTCCTTACCTCCCGGTGCACCACTTTGTTGTAGGGGTCTATCAATTCCAATTTCACGGGATGCCCTTCAGGAAGTTTATTGGCTTTATCATTCAACATAAACGAAAGAAAAAGTTTGTCTCCAGGCCGCCAGACTCCCCTTTCCCCAAAAACAAAACCTTTTATCCCTTTTTGTAATGCAACCCCATCAACATTAAACTTACTTACGGACAGGGCGTTGCCGTCATTTAGTTTAACATAGGTCTTTTGACCATTGCTCTCAGCTACTGCAAAGTAGGCCAAATGATCGGTATCAAAGAGAGAGGTACCATCCAAGGCTGTTATTACCTGCCCAATGGGCTGTTGCTGGTAATTATAGAAGGTTACCTTGGCCCCGGCAACGGGTTCTGTGTTTACAATATTATTTACCGCCACAAAATAACTCTTGTTCACCCCTTGTTTTACGGTTACCCCCAAATCCGAGGCCAAAACATTGGCCCCTACCGTTTTATCATAGTAATAGGAGGTATGGCAAGGGTTATCCCTTTGATTCCAGTCATAGTTAAAGTAATAATCTTCATAATAGGATTCCACTCCGTCCCATGAGCTGTTTTCCGTTTCCTGATCAAAATCATCTTCCGATGGGGCTTCTTGTTCAAAATTGGTGTCCTCACATTTGTATAGGCTATACGAAGGATTAAAACCAAATTCAACTCTATAAATAGCCCCTACCTCCGGTGCAATAAGGGTTCTTAAATCAATGGCATGCGCGGACCATTTACCATTATTGTTGCCAAGACCGGCTTCCAAATCCAATTTCTTGGAGGCTATTGGCCTTGCCACCGTTTTTAAATTGTAACTCCCATTAAGATCATTTCCTTGTAGGAACTGCAAAATATTGCTCTCAAAAATTTTATAGACGGTTAGGTCGACCGATTTCAGATTGACTGCCTCAAAATTAATTTTTAGATTATTGGAGGAAGGTAAAATTGTTCCATTGGATAACAGGCGGACCTCCGGTTTTATTTGTTCGAACGCTACCCTTTCTGTAAGCTTTGTTTTAAGTTTGTACCCATCAACACTTTCAATACCTTCAAAAACCTCGAGCCTTAGTGTTGTGCTCATCTCTTTGGAAGGATATATCTTTAGAGTATTGCCCACTACATTGTATTTTAGGTTCCCATCGCCTTCCAGCACTACCAGGCCCTTAAAGTTTTGTCCTTTTTTTAAAGGATCCGAAAAATTGATATTTATGATTTGATTTTCCCCTGTTTCCAAGTCAACATCCAGAATGCTAAAATTACTCTTACCCGGTATTTTTATAGTATTTTTTCCAGCACTTTCAATATCCATACCGGTGCCGTCCCACACAACCTCCAAATCCGTATCCTCTGCGAATCGCTGAATACTGTCAATCTTAAAATGAAATTGGGTTCCTTCAGCAATGGATGTGTCAAATTTAACAGGGACCATTTTCCCTTTCTGTTTTACCTGCAACAATTGTTTGGCTTTTTCCAAACTTAATTGATCGGCACTTTTCAATTGACCTTCCAAATATTGATAATCCTTGGAATAGGACTGTAGGGCCTGGGTATACACATTAAATTGTTGTTTCAATGTTTTCACCTCGAAATTAAACTTGCGCAACTCCTTTGGGATCCCTGAAATAAAAGATCCCAGATCTAAAGTAAACCCATAGTTACTATCCTGCTGAAAACCGGCCTCGGGCACAAAAGCAATGGTTCTACTGTCCAAGGCTATTACCCTGCCGTTTGTCTTGGGAAATACGACTAATAAATCGCTGTCCAATTCCTTTCCACTTTCCCAGGAATCAACCGGACGGCTCAGCACAACCCGTACATCTGCTTTTACAGAAATTATTCCATGGGACACTTCCGTTATATATTCCTGATAAAGATTTAAGTTATCTACTGGGGTTTTACCAGTCTCTTTTTTCGGGTTACAACCAAGGATGAAAAGAAATATTAGGGCATGGACAATTAATTTCATGAAAAGAACCAATTTAGTACAGTAAAGATAAAAGGTTTTCCTTTTGTGGAATATTTTTTGATCTGATTAGCTCTGTAAAAATTTATTTACCTACCATTTCTATTCCAGGTATAGCCCCGAAATTCCAAATACTAAATGTGCATCAGAAAATATACAGTTGAAAGTAATATATAAGTAATCCATGGATTACAGGATTCTTAAAGAGCTATGCATTTCGTCGAATAAAGTGGTTTATTCGACTTTGTGATAAATTAATTTTTTAATATTACAATCGTTGGTTACGAGAAGCCAATTACGAGAACACAAGAATTCCCCATTCTTCCCTTTCTTCCTACTTACAAATAGAACATTATATGAAAATGAAAATGCATTATTTTGTAATGCTATTGTTCGCATTTGTAGTAGTCTCCTGTAGCACAGAGTCTATTGAGCCGGCAATTAGTCCCGAAGTCGAAAATGCGATTGACGTGGAGCAGGAATTACTTGGGATCGTCAACGACCATCGTATTTCCTTAGGCTATAATGACTTGGATTTCAGCTCAGTGGCATATGAGTACGCTAACAAGCATACAGACTATATGATAGCCAAAGGATCTATTAACCATGACAATTTTAGCGCGCGTGCATCGGATATTTCCCAAGCAGTAAATGCCTCTTTTGTCTCCGAAAATGTAGCAAAGGACTACGATTCTGCTTTGGAGGCTTTTCAAAAATGGTTGGCCAGTTCTGACCATAGAAAAACTATGGAAGGCGAATTTACGCACACTGCTGTAAGTGTAAAGAGGAACACAGACGGCAAACTATATTTTACACAACTCTTCTACCGATAGTCTTCTTAAAAGCAGTTTACTTTTATTATTTTTGATGTTAAACCGTGTTTTAATATTTGATTGCGCAGTAGCTGATATCAGATGTTAAGGGGCGGCAGTATAATATTAACTTCAATAATCTACACTATGTCCATAAAACAACCATTCAATCTAAATAAATGGCTTTCCGAGAATAGGGATACTTTAAAACCTCCAGTAGGAAATAAAAACCTTTACACGGAATCTGGAGACTACATTGTTATGGTCGTAGCGGGCCCCAACGCCAGAAAAGATTATCATTATAATGAAACAGAGGAACTGTTTTATCAATTGGAAGGCAATATTGAAGTTCATATTCAAGAAGACGGTCAAAAAAAGACGATGCAATTGGGGCCTGGGGACATGTACCTGCACCCGGCCAAAATACCTCATTCCCCGGTTAGGAAAGAAGGATCCATAGGTTTGGTTATAGAACGTAAACGGGCCGAGATGAACGTTGATGATGGCTTGTTGTGGTTTTGTGATAACTGCAACAATAAACTTTATGAAGTATACTTCACCTTAAATAATATAGAAAAGGACTTTTTGGGGCATTTTAAAACCTTCTACGGTTCGGATGAACTTAGAACCTGCAGCAATTGTGGCACTATAATGCCCGTTGATGAAAGATTTATTGCCAAGGAAGATCAATAGTCGACATCTTTATTTAGTGTTACTTCCCATATCCTAAGTTGGACTTAAAGCCATACATTCGGTATTAAAACATTTATGGTTGGTTATACCATAGACTGCCCATTAATTTGTAAATTTGAAAAATATAACAATTAACGATAAAATAGTTATAAATGTCAAAAATTGCACAAGAATTTGGAATCCAAGAAGCCTTAAAAAAATTAGGCGTCGAAGCTATAAATAATGGAACCTCAACAGGTTCTGATAATTTTTCTTCCGGAGAGGAGTTAAGCTCCTTTTCTCCTGTAGATGGTGTTCTAATTGCCAAAGTAAGAACCACCACTAAAAAGGACTACGAAAAAGTGATGGATGCAGCCACCAATGCATTTAAAATTTGGAGAACAAAACCAGCACCCCAAAGGGGGGAAATAGTGCGACAGTTTGGCGATAAACTTCGTGAACTCAAGGAGCCTTTGGGAAAATTGGTTTCCTATGAAATGGGAAAATCATATCAGGAAGGCTTGGGAGAGGTGCAGGAAATGATCGATATCTGTGATTTCGCCGTAGGTCTATCCAGACAATTGCACGGACTTACCATGCACTCCGAAAGACCGGGACATAGAATGTATGAACAATATCATCCTTTAGGGGTGGTCGGTATAATCTCGGCGTTCAATTTCCCAGTAGCAGTATGGGCCTGGAATACCGCTCTAGCATGGATATCGGGCGATGTCTGCGTTTGGAAACCGAGTGAAAAAACACCTCTGTGCGGGATTGCCTGTCAAAACATAGCAGCAACAGTTTTTAAAGAAAATAATCTTCCTGAAGGTATTTCCTGCTTGATAAATGGTGATTATAAGGTAGGTGAATTTATGACCCATGACAAAAGAGTGCCTCTAATTTCTGCCACAGGGTCTATACGCATGGGAAAAATCGTGGCCCAGGCAGTAGCGGCCCGATTGGGAAAATCTCTCTTGGAGCTAGGAGGAAACAATGCCATTATAGTAACCCCTGACGCGGACATAAAAATGACCGTTATCGGAGCGGTTTTTGGGGCCGTTGGCACAGCAGGCCAACGATGTACCTCCACACGAAGATTAATCATACACGAATCTATTTATGATAAGGTAAAAGATGCAGTTGTTACCGCCTACAAGCAATTACGAATCGGAAATCCACTGGATCAGAAGAACCATGTAGGTCCCTTGATCGATACCGATGCCGTAAAGATGTACCAACAAGCACTTAAGAAAGTGGTGGAAGAAGGAGGCAAGCTAATTGTTGAAGGAGGTGTGTTGAAAGGGGAAGGATATGAAAGTGGATGCTATGTAAAACCGGCCATTGCCGAAGCAAACAATAAGTATGAGATTGTACAACACGAGACCTTTGCCCCAGTGCTATACCTATTAAAATATTCCGGAGATGTAGAAAATGCTATTGCTATACAGAACGGAGTGGTTCAGGGATTGTCCTCGGCAATAATGACAAATAATCTGCGGGAGGCAGAGCGCTTTTTATCCGTTCAAGGTAGCGATTGTGGTATAGCCAATGTTAATATTGGGACTTCCGGTGCTGAAATAGGAGGAGCTTTTGGAGGGGAAAAAGAAACAGGTGGAGGGCGAGAATCTGGCTCGGATGCTTGGAAAATATATATGAGAAGACAAACCAACACCATTAACTACACTACAGAATTGCCTTTAGCGCAAGGGATAAAGTTTGATCTTTAGAATTACAACCTATGAAAAAACCCGCTATGTACTGGATGTAAACCAGTACATAGCGGGTTTTAAACTAACCAACCAAATTACATCCTGAAGAATAGCTCTATACTCCAAGACAAAAAGTTTCTACTTGAATGTTCAAGAAAATATAAACCCGTAGCCACTTGAAAATTTCCCCTCCCCCCGAATAGGTCCATTAGAAATAGCTGCGGGTTTAACCAAACTAACTCAAATAATTATGGTGAAAAAGACCTATTTCAATGCCGGAACTTAGTCGGGAGAAATAAGGTCTTTATAATTCTAATATTTACGCTAAAGTCTACATTTCATTCCATGATTAAAAGCAAAACTATACGGATGGTAATAAAATGTGTATAATTGGTAAATTTTGCAACTGCTGCCCTAAATTTTCATACCTATTTTGCAGTCTAAAGTTGTTTAAATATAGGGTGGAAACAATTTTTACAACCGGCTATCTAAAACATTGACTTCCTAAATTTTAACTGAGGGCGAGTAAACTTCCCAAAGCCAATTATTTTGCTAACTATTTGATATGGAATATTTAATAACATTTTTTTAACATTTAAGGGATTTTTTTAATACATTTAGACAAAACCCTAACAGCTATTCGAAATGTCCAAAAAAACAACCAATTTATTGGGTATTGTTATTGCCATTGTTGCTGGAACCTATTTTAACCTCATGTTGTGCAATACCTGCGTAACCAAAACAGATGATACTCCCACGGTTGAAAATACAGCGGATGTTACTAAAAATAGTATGCTGGCAGAGAAAAAAAATGAGCGTCAGAACCTTGATAAAAACAACTAACCCAAAACAATAAAAAACATGGAAAACCTGAATATTTGGTGCTGGTTAATACCCGCCGTGGTAGGTATAGTCTGCGCACTATTTGGCTATTTAATCGGAAAAGGCAAGAATTCCCAAATAGACCACACTTCAGAATTAAATATATTAAAGGACAAAAACGCAAAACTGGAAACCGATTTGGCGGCATGTAACAAACAACTATCCCAAAAAGTGGAGCTTGTTGTTCCTGCCAAACCCGTTGCCCCAATAGCCGCCGCAGAAGCCCTACTTCCGTTTAATGCACAGGCAGCAAAGGCCGCCCTTGGAAAAACTGTAAAACGGGACGACCTTAAGATTGTGGAAGGAATCGGACCTAAAATTCAGCAACTATTCAATTCTTTTGATATTAAAACATGGAAAGATTTGTCCGAAACTGCCGTTGCCAAATGTCAGGAGATACTGGACAGTGGAGGAGCCCGTTATAAAATTCACGATCCTGCCTCATGGCCTATGCAAGCAAAAATGGCCTACGAAGGCAAATGGAAAGAATTACACAAATGGCAGGAAGAACACAAAAGAGGAAAACTATAGTAATTACAGTCTTCTAAATCTGCACTTCAGTTAAATCAATAGAAGTGCTCCTATACAAATTACAAATATGTCAATGGTCTATTGGCGGTAAAGAATATAAAAAAAACACCCCACTTAGTTATCTAAGTGGGGTGTTTTTGTCTTTTATCACTCTATCTACTAGACCATTCTTCCGTTGGCTTCTACCCACTTGAATCTGTAATTGTCCTCAGGGAATTTCATCCTGGTCGCGATTCGCTCTAATCTATCAGGTAATTTCATTAAATAGTCCCTTGCCCTTTCCGCATCATCGTTAAGACTTCTAATACTATCCAATTCCCAATAGCTATTCAATTTTTTCAAAATTTCTATATAGTCCTGAGCAGTGTAAACCCCCAGTCTTTGGGCACAATTGGAAAAGTTTTCAAAAGCGGTCCCTATGCTTCCACCCGACTCCCTCAGGAAATGGGCTGGCATTACAATTTTTTTCTTCATCATATCGGCAAAGGCCAACATCATCTGACTAGGATCATTTTCAAAAATAACCTTAACAAACTCCCTGTAAGCCAAATGGTGACGCATTTCATCTCCGGCAATAATGGTACACATTTTACCAAGAAGTGTATTGCCTCCCTTTTTACACATTTGACCTACCCTTTTATGTGAAATATTAGTGGCCAACTCTTGAAAAGAGGTATAAACAAAGTTTTTATAAGGATCTCTATCCGTTCCTATATCAAAACCATCGGCAATAAGATGCTGGGTAGTTATTTCCACTTCCCGCATATTGACCCTACCTGCCAAATAAAGGTATTTGTTAAGCACATCGCCATGCCTATTTTCCTCAGCGGTCCAATGACGCACCCATTTGGACCAGCCATTCTTGTTCTCACCGTGTTGGTCTATTCCTTCTACGTCCATTAGCCAAGATTCATAGGTAGGCAATGCCTCCTCGGTAATAGTATCGGCTACCAAGGTGACCCAAAGATCATACCCCAATTCCTTGGCTTCTTCACGTATTTGTGTTACGTGATCCATAAAGCCTTCACTTTGTGTATCCGGTAAAAAATCCGTGGGTTGCCAAATGTCTTGTATTGGAATAAGGTATTGGTCTATAAAACCATCCACCTTGCCCTCAATGGACTTCATCACTTCTATTCTAACGTTCTTATTAGACATTCTTGAAATTTTATGTAAATATCCTTAATAATCTTGATAATCTGTCCCTACAGACAGTAAAATTTAGTTTCTTCCCATTTCGGAGGGATAAAACAAATATACCGGATCACTTTGCCAATATTGCTTTGATCCAACATCCATGATCGTCAATGGCCCTCTAAAGGCCGCCCCTGTGTCCACATTCCAAATATTGGCAGCATTCTTTGGGGTTGTCCTCCCAATCCTTGTTACCGGAGTATGGCCAATAAAAATCTCCTTGTAATGTGTTAACCTTTGAGGGTAAAATTCATCCTCTTTGCTCAGTGCCGGGTCCAAAGACAATGCCAATTCCCAAAGGGTCCTATCCCAATAATAGGTTTTGGTAAAATACTCGTGGCCCACACCCCTTAAGTTAGTAAATCCCGCGTGGATAAACAAGCGATTTTCAGCGTCCAGAATATAATTTTCCAAATTATCGTAAAATTGAATGTGGTCTTCCTTTATTTTATCCCCCACCAACCGATAAGAATTCTGCGTAGCACTCCCTCCATGTTGCAACCACATTGGATTATTCTCGCCACTTTTTAACCAATCACTGCAAAGTTCATCGTGATTTCCTCTTATGAAAGAGCATTTATGCGTATGCCCAAGTTCCATTAAAAAATTTACCGTATTCACAGCATCACTCCAACCATCCACATAATCTCCCAAAAAAATAAGATGGTCACTGGGACTCACTTTTGCCCTTATCAAAACTTGCTTCAAGGCCTTTAACCCAGAATGCAGGTCTCCGATTACCAATGTTCTCATTTGGCAAAAATCGCAAATACCAGTTTAATATCCATGCCAAAAAGAACTAAAAATGGATTTATTCCAATAATTTATGTACAAATCCTATAACCTATAGTTAATTCGATGTTGATTAAAAGACCTTTGAACCAGACCAAACCAAATAGAAACATATCCACAAAATAAAAGGTATGTAAGCCTCCAAGAGCAGTTATTTTATTTAAAACGACAGTATTCAAAAAATATAAATTAAAAAAAGTATAATTTATTTGTTAACTTTTACCTGTTGATAAATACGTACTTTATTGATTATCACTTATTTAATTCATATTTCTTGTAAACTTCTATGATAATTATCATGTTTTTCTTTCTACTTTTTTTAATACTTTTGTTCTTTATTCCAATTTAATTACAACCCTTAAAAATCATTATATGCCAACTAAAATCGCCCAAGGACCACAAAAGACTTACAGTCAGGAAGAAGCCTTTAATGCCTCATTAAAATATTTTAAAGGTGATGACCTTGCGGCCAGGGTATGGGTAAATAAATATGCCCTAAAAGATTCCGAAGGGAATATTTATGAGCTGACCCCAGATGATATGCACCACAGGATAGCGAAGGAAATTTCCAGAATTGAACAAAAATATCCAAACGCTCTGAATGAAAAGCAAGTTTTTGACCTGATCAAAAATTTTAAATATATAGTGCCCCAAGGTAGCCCAATGGCAGGAATTGGCAATCCATTTCAGATTGCATCCCTGTCCAACTGCTTTGTAATAGGCAATGAAGGCCAGTCCGATTCGTACGGGGGAATCATGAAAATAGACCAGGAACAGGTACAGCTTATGAAGCGCCGCGGGGGAGTTGGGCATGACCTATCCCATATACGACCCAAGGGATCACCGGTAAAAAACTCGGCCTTGACCTCAACCGGCCTAGTGCCATTTATGGAAAGATATTCCAATACTACTAGGGAGGTAGCCCAAGATGGCAGAAGAGGAGCGCTAATGTTATCCGTCTCCATTAACCATCCGGATGCAGAAGATTTTATAGACGCTAAAATGGAACAGGGCAAGGTAACGGGTGCCAATGTTTCTGTTAGAATGGACGATGATTTCATGAAGGCAGTTGAAAGTGGACAACCATATACCCAAAAATTTCCTGTTCAAAGCCCCAATCCCAAGGTTTCCAAAACTATAGATGCCCAAAAATTATGGGGCAAGATAGTCCATAACGCTTGGCAATCGGCAGAACCAGGTATTTTGTTCTGGGATACCATTATAAACGAATCCGTACCGGATTGTTATTCAGATTTGGGTTATAAAACCATATCTACCAATCCATGTGGCGAAATTCCACTATGTCCTTATGATTCCTGTCGCTTGTTGGCCATTAATCTCTTCTCATATGTTGAACAGCCCTTCACAGATAATGCGACCTTTAATTTTAAACTATTTAAGGAGCATATTGCGGCGGCCCAGCGTATCATGGACGATATTATTGACCTTGAATTGGAGAAGGTAGATGTGATTCTGAAAAAAATAAAAGAGGATCCGGAATTGGATGACACAAAAGCCGTGGAATATAATTTATGGACCAACATCAAAGAAAAAGCCCAACAAGGAAGGCGAACAGGAATAGGCATTACCGCAGAAGGAGATATGCTGGCAGCACTTGGCCTGCGTTATGGTAGTGAAGAGGCCAACCAATTTTCAATTGAAGTACACAAAACTATTGCCTTGGAAGCCTATAGGGCCTCGGTACATACCGCCAAGGATAGAGGTGCCTTTCAAATCTTTGATGCGGAAAGGGAAAAAAACAACCCCTTTATCCTGAGACTGAAGGAGGCCGATGAAAAACTGTATTACGAAATGTTGGAATACGGCCGAAGAAATATAGCGCTATTGACCATTGCGCCAACGGGTACCACAAGTTTAATGACCCAAACCACATCTGGTATAGAACCGGTTTTCCTACCTGTATACAAGCGCCGTAGAAAAGTTAACCCCAATGACAAGAATGTTCGTATTGATTTTGTGGATGAAGTTGGGGATTCTTGGGAAGAATATTTGGTTTTCCATCATAAATTCAAACAATGGATGTCCGTCAAGGGAATTGATACCGAAAAAAATTATTCCCTGGAGGAGTTACAGAAGATTGTAGAAAGTTCGCCGTATTTTAAAGCTACTTCCAATGATGTGGATTGGTTGAGCAAAGTTCGTTTACAGGGTGCGGTGCAAAAATGGGTAGACCATTCCATAAGTGTCACTATAAACCTTCCTAACGATGTGTCCGAAGAACTGGTCGGAAAACTTTATTTGGAAGCTTGGAAAGCAGGCTGCAAGGGAGTCACTGTTTACCGGGATGGTTCCAGATCTGGTGTATTGATCTCCAATGACCCAAAAAAATCGGAAAATGAGGAAACCCTCACCCATTTCCCCACTAAACGTCCCCAAATTTTGGAGGCAGATGTTGTTCGACTGCAAAATAACAAAGAAAAATGGATTGCTTTTATTGGGCTGATAAACGACCAGCCCTATGAAATTTTCACGGGTATGGCCGATGACGAGGACGGTATATTAATTCCTAGATGGGTTAATGACGGAGTAATTCTAAAAAGTAGAAACGAAGACGGTTCTTCTCGATATGATTTTCAATACAAAAACAAAAGAGGCTATAAAACGACCATTGAGGGGCTATCCCATAAATTTAATCCTGAATATTGGAACTATGCCAAATTAATTTCGAGTACCCTCCGCCATGGCATGCCTATAGAAAAAGTGGTGGATCTTATCAACAGTCTACAACTAGACAGTGAATCTATCAACACCTGGAAAAACGGGGTAGCAAGATCACTAAAAAGATACGTTGCCGATGGCACTGAGGCCAAGGGACAAAAATGTGATTCCTGTAATTCCAAAAACCTCATTTATCAAGAAGGATGCCTTACCTGTAAGGATTGTGGTTCGTCCAAATGCGGATAAACCATTACTATAAAATTATAATTTTCTTTCTAAAAGTTACGCCCCCATCTGCATGCATTTGGAGGCGTTTTTAGTATAATTCCGTATTTCTATCTATTTTAGAACAATCATTTAAAAACAAGGCATGAAAAACGTTTTCTGTATAGGGGAATTATTAATAGATTTTGTAGCGGAAAAACAAGGGAGCGAACTATCAAAAGCACAAAACTTTACTAAAAAAGCAGGGGGTGCCCCGGCTAATGTAGCCTCGGCAATAGCCAAACTGGGGGGCAAAAGTTTTTTTATTGGCTGCGTAGGCAAAGACCCCTTTGGCACTTTTCTAATCAATACCTTAACGGAAGGGCAAGTGGACGTATCCCTGGCACAGCGGTCCGACACTTTCACTACCTTGGCATTTGTTTCCATAGCAGAGGATGGGGAGCGCGATTTTGTTTTTAGCCGTGGGGCGGACAAAGAATTAACGCACGACATAAGATTAAAAAATCTATTTAGGAACCAGATTGTACATTTTGGAGCCGCAACCTCTTTCCTTGGCGGTAGTTTGGAAGAGGCTTATTCCCTCTATTTCCAGGAAGCCATATCCCACAATAGTTTTATCTGTTTCGACCCTAATTTTAGGGCAGACCTATGGAAAGGAACTGAGGAAGTTTTTATCCAAAAATGCCTCCCATTTGTGGAAAAATCGGATATGTGCAAATTTAGTTTGGAAGAGGCCCAATTGCTTTCAAAAAAAGAAGATTTAAAAGAGGCCTGTACTTTTTTACACCAGTTGGGCACAAAAATAATTACCGTTACCCTAGGTGGGGAGGGCACCTATTTAAGCACCCCTTCCATACAAAAAATAATCCCTAGCATAAAGGTAAAACCTGTTGATACAACGGGAGCTGGAGATGCATTTATTGGATGTTTATTGAAACAAATTTCCAATACAACCAACCTGGATGCCCTCCTAGACGATTCAGGATTGTTGGAAAAAATGGTTCAGGATGCCAACAAGGCCGGTGCCATTACCACCCTGAACTATGGGGCCATAGAATCCTTGCCCACCCAAGAACAAATAAATCAGGTTTAAATGTAATTGTCGTCGTCCCCTAATTATATTTCATCTTTCTAATGATGCGTAGGGATTCTTTTATGGATTGATACACGGGAAGATTATATTTTTTCATGATAGGCTTTACGTTTTCCATAGTATCCTTGGCTTCTTCAAATCCATTGACATAGCAAATTAAAAAAGTATCGGACAACAGACCTAAATCCCTTTCCTCGTTTAGGGTCAAAGGAATTTCCTTTTCAATTTTTTTAAGCATGGCCACATTGGCATTGTATATATGGTGAAGTGTTTTCTTGTCATATAAGGGAGGTTCAAATATTAAATCACTTTGAATGGTATAGGTGCCATTATCCAAGAAGGTAATGACCACTTTTTCCAAGGGGTAGTACTTTTGTTGACTGCTTAACCCCAACTGCACATATTCTATGGTAGTGAAGGAATTTTCATTATAAGCTATCGTAATTTCATCAAATTCCGAAAAAAACAATTTCACTTGTTCATTGATCAATTCTATGTCGACCCGGGAATAATAGGTTTCATTTTTTACTTTTTTTTGATGCCCCGCCCAACAAACCACAAATTGTTCCTTAAAAACCTTATAATTACTGGTAAGATCCTTATGCCTTTCGTTTAAAAAATCGATTACGCCATCCAAGGTAAGTTCAATGTTGTTTTTGGCATGATTTTCTATGGTAGCTACTATATCTGCATTAACATCAGTCAATTCTATGCCATAAGCCTTGGGCATACTTATGCTACCGTCCCTAAAAAATACTGATCCCCCATAATACTTCCAGATATTCTTTCTCAAGGAACAAACCTTCCCATTGGATTTTATAGTTACCAGACCAACCACTTTGCCCATGGGCAAATGCGGAAATGGAATGTTTTCATATGTAATCCGTGGGGGATTGTCCAAATAGGCGTTTACCAAATTTTGAATCTTGCTGTCATCAAAAAAATCGACCCCTACAATTTCATTGTCCTCATCCTCGACCCCAATAACGATAAAAGAATTGTTTTGAGGGTTGCTATTGGCAAGTGCACAGACATGCTTTAAAAATTTAGCCTTCCCTTCCCGCTGTCCAATATCTATAAAGCGCTTTTTATCATAAAAGCTATTCTCGTCATTATGGGCCAGTAAGTTTTTTACGAGCAGGCGTTTATTGATCATAATTCCTTATTGACAATAGTGGCACTCGCTTGCGCCGTAGGCAAAATTAATAAGTCTGCAATGTTGACATGGGATGGTCTAGTAACCATAAAATGGATTACATCCGCAATATCTTCCGGTTGCAACGGCTTATACCCCTTGTAGGTGGCCTCGGCCCTGCCATCATCCCCCTTAAACCGTACCTTACTGAATTCCGTTTCCACCAATCCCGGATTAATGGCCCCAACGCGAATACCGTGTTTATTCAAATCTATTCTCATCCCTTGATTTATGGCATCTACAGCGTATTTACTAGCGCAGTACACATTTCCCATAGGATACACTTCTTTCCCCGCAATGGAACCAATATTTATAATATGTCCCGCTTTGTTTTTGATCATTTTTGGCATTATTGCCTTGGAAACATACAAAAGTCCCTTGACGTTAATGTCCAACATAGCCTCCCAATCATCAATATTTCCTTCCTCTATAGAATCCAGACCATGGGCATTGCCAGCATTATTGATTAGAATATCAATATTGGAAAACTCATCCGGAAGGGAAGCAATGGCTTCAAAGACTGCTTTTTTATCCTGTACATCAAATTCCAGAATGAAAACCTTGGTATGTCTGGACAGTTCTTTTTTAAGTTCGTTCAAGCGCTTTTTTCGCCTGCCACAGATAACTAAATTAATCCTATTGGAGGCAAAGAGTTTGGCGGTTGCAAGCCCAATTCCACTTGTAGCCCCGGTTATAAATGCTGTTGGTTTATCATTAATGGTAATACTCATAAAAATTAATTCTTTATTATATTTCTAACAATGCCGTTGATCGGCAATCAATAGTTCAATTGTCCTACGCCCCATCTAGGGAACAAAACCAATCTTTCTGCTGTTGGTCCAATTTTACAGCCTTTATGGTATCAGTCATCAGATTAGTATGAGCGTTACTTAATAGCTAAATTTACACCTTGCTATTTCAGCCTTGGAAAGGGCATTTTTAAAAGCCGATTCATTGCCAAGTAAGCCATAAATATCAGCCCAATTAAAAGTAGTATTTTCCTGTGCTTATAAATGACCAACTAACATAGATCTTTCCCCAGCAGAAAGCCTCTTACCCCAATTGTCCCAAGCAATTGTCCCCGCAACGATTTTGAAATAAGATGTTTTATTTTTCATATGTTTGTGAAATTATGAATAATTCCCTTAAATAGTTCATAAAACTGGACCCATTGCTTAACTTTTAACCATACATTAACAGCCAATAACTAAATAAATTTTCAATTTGCATCCACTTTTGGAGTAAACCACTTTAAACAAAACAAAACAAAGGATTATATGGAAGAAAATACTTCGGTAGATATCAGTGCCGTGAACGAGAAAATTGCCCAGGAGAGTGCTTTTATAGACCTACTTATTTTAGAAATGAACAAAGTAATCGTAGGACAAAAACATATGGTTGAACGATTGCTCATTGGACTTTTAGGGCAGGGCCATATTCTACTGGAAGGTGTCCCCGGTTTGGCCAAAACCTTGGCGATAAACACCTTGGCGAAAGCGGTACAAGGAAGCTTTAGTAGAATTCAGTTCACTCCCGATCTTTTACCGGCAGACGTTGTTGGTACTATGATCTACAATATGAAATTAAACGATTTTTCCATTAAGAAAGGTCCCATATTCGCCAATTTTGTTTTGGCAGATGAAATTAACCGTGCCCCTGCAAAAGTGCAATCCGCCCTTTTGGAAGCCATGCAGGAAAAACAGGTTACCATAGGTGATGAAACTTTTATACTGGACAAGCCTTTTCTGGTTATGGCTACCCAAAACCCTGTGGAACAAGAAGGAACTTACCCCTTACCGGAAGCCCAGGTGGATCGTTTTATGTTAAAGACCGTTATAGATTACCCCAAACTTAGCGAGGAGCAATTAATAATTAGGCAAAACCTTAAAGGAGCCTATGAAGAGGTAAAACCCGTAGTTAGTGTTAAGCAGATTCTTAGTGCCCAAAAGGCGGTAAGGGATGTATATATGGACGAAAAAATTGAGAAATATATTCTCGATATTGTATTTGCCACCCGTTACCCGGAAAAATATAATTTAGAAAGCCTAAAGCCTTTGATTAGTTTCGGAGCTTCGCCAAGGGGTAGTATAAATTTAGCGGTGGCTGCTAAATGCTATGCCTTTATTAAAAGACGGGGCTATGTTGTCCCTGAAGATGTAAGGGCAGTGATCCATGACGTTTTGCGCCACAGGATAGGCATAACCTATGAGGCAGAGGCAGAAAACATTACTTCGGAAGAAATAATAAACAAGATCGTAAACGAAATTGAAGTACCTTAATCAGTCTACAGTTATCCGTCTACAGCTTTTGGTCTTTAATCCTTAAAACTGTACCTGAATACTTTTTACTGCAAACTGCAAACTGAAAATGGATACCAAGGAATTATTAAAAAAAGTTCGCAAGATCGAAATAAAGACGAGGCGTCTATCCGACCATATTTTTGGCGGGGAATACCACTCGACTTTTAAGGGAAGGGGTATGACTTTTAGTGAGGTGCGCCAATATCAATTTGGCGATGATGTTAGATCCATAGATTGGAACGTAACCGCACGCTATAACGAACCCTATGTAAAGGTATTTGAAGAGGAAAGAGAACTTACCATGATGCTTATGGTAGATGTAAGCGGCTCAGAACTTTTTGGTACCAACAATCAGTTTAAAAAGGAAATTATTACCGAAATTTCTGCTACGCTGGCATATTCAGCACTTCAGAACAATGATAAAGTTGGACTTCTTTTGTTTACCAATGAAGTGGAACTTTACATTCCACCAAAAAAAGGAAAAAGTCACGCCCTTAGAATAATACGGGAATTGCTGGAGTTTTCGCCCAAGAGCAGCGAAACCGATTTGGGAGCTGCCTTAAAATTCCTTACCAACGTAATGAAGAAGAAAGCAATTGTCTTTGTACTCTCGGATTTTATTACCGATGACTACCTTCAAACCTTGCGTATTACAGGTAAAAAGCACGATCTTACAGGTATTAGGGTGTTTGACGAAAGGGAAGAGACCATCCCAAATTTAGGCATGGTACAAATGCAGGATGCCGAAACGGGCGCTATTCAATTGGTGAATACCCAGTCCAAAAAAGTAAGGATGGCCTATGGCAAACACTATAGTGAGCGCGTGGCCTATTTTCAGGAGACTTTTACCAAATCTGGTTGTGGGGTGTTGAGTTGTAGGGTGGATGAAAGTTATGTAAAGAAATTATTGGGCTATTTTAAGAGAAGAGGTTGATTTAAATGAGGAACTTAAATTTGAGCATTATAAATAGTTATTCGTATTTTCTACGATATATTACATTGTGTCTACTATTTGCTTCGGCACAAGGTTTTTCCCAAAATAACCCCACCATTGTGTCAGGGGTGGATACTACCTATATAAAGATTGGCGAACAGATCAATTTTAAGGTCACCGTAGAAACAGATTCAACAGCCCAGGTAATCTTCCCTGAAGGCCAAACCTTTTCACCATTGGAAACCGTGGAAGCCCTAAAGACCGATACGGTTAAAAAAATGGACAGGATGACCCTGCAAAAAATCTATGCCCTGACCCAATTTGATTCCGGTTCCTACACCCTTCCAAGACAACAGATTATGGTAAACGGAAAACCGTTTTTTACCGATTCCATAAAAATTGATGTTGCTACGGTACCCGTCGATACCTTGGCGCAGAAGATGTACGACATAAAACCCATTATAAATGTAGAAAAATCGAACGGGGCCCTTTGGAGAATCCTCCTTTGGGTACTGGGTATTTTAATTTTGGCCGGGGCAGCATTATATTGGTTCGTATTCAGAAAAAAACCATTGAGCGAAGAGGAAAAAGTAGCCCTATTACCTCCTTTTGACCGTGCTATCCTTGGTTTAAAACAATTGGAAAAATCAAAATATTTAATTCAGGACGATTATAAATCCTATTATTCCGAGTTAACGGACATTGTGAGATCCTACTTGGAAGAAGATGTTCATGTTACCGCATTGGAGAGTACTACGGACCAATTGATAGATAAATTGGAAATGATGAAGGATGCTGGTCAATTGAAACTGGACCATGAGACCATACAACAGTTCAAAAAGGTTTTACAGACCTCAGATTTGGTAAAATTTGCAAAATCCAAGCCGGAGTCGTCAGCAGCCGAACTGGATAGAAAATCTGTGGAGCAGATTGTGATCAAGACCAAAGAAGCCATTCCAGAACCTACTGAAGAGGAGTTATTGCAACGGGAAGAGTATTTGGAGGAGCTGGAACGCAAGAAACAGAAGAAAAAAATAGTAATTGTTGCTGTCACTGCGGTATTTGTACTATTAATTTCCACGGTAGCAGCAATAGGTTACTACGGATTTGGACAAGTAAAGGATACCGTTTTGGGACACCCGACCAAAGAATTATTGGAAGGGGAATGGGTACAAAGCGATTACGGTTTTCCCCCTATTAGTTTACAGACCCCAAAAGTCTTGTTGCGACAAGCGGTAAAACTCCCGCCAGAAGCCCAAGCCTCCATCAAAGAAATGCAGGCATTTGCCTATAGGAGCTCTGTTGGACTTTTCACCATTGGCGCCACATCTATTACGTTGGCACAACCGGAAGAACCGGATTTTGAAAAGGCCTCCGAACAGATTTTGAAAAATTTTGAAAATCAAGGTGCCAGGAACATCACTACCAAGCAAGAAGCTTTTTCTACCCTTACAGGGGTTAAAGGTGTTAAACTTTACGGAAGTGCAAAATTTGCAGTGCCCGAATCCAAAGAATTGATCTCTGGGAACTACATGGTCCTATTTTTTGGCGGTAAAGGTTTTCAGCAAAATGTAATCTTGACATGGTTGGAAGATGACCACTATGCAGACCAGATAGTAGACCGAATATTAAATTCAGTAGAAGTAAAAACGAGCTTATAGATGTTTGAGAATATTTCCTTTGCGAACCCACAATTTTTTTGGTTGTTACTACTACTTCCAGTGGCAATGCTTTGGTATTTCTTTAAAAGAAGGGAACAGACCGCTTCTTTAAAAATGTCGAGCATCAAGGGCTTCCCCAAAGGTAACATATTGCCCAAATTAAAACCGGCGCTGTTTGTAATGCGCTTGTTGGCATTGGCCGCTATCATAGTTGCAATGGCGAGACCACAGACCGAGGATATCTCCACAAGGACCAAAACTACAAAAGGCATCGATATTGTTATGGCCATCGATGTTTCCTCCAGTATGTTGGCCAAAGATCTAAAGCCGTATAGATTAGCAGCACTTAAAAAAGTAGCGGCCGATTTTATTAGCGAAAGACCCAACGATAGGATAGGCCTGGTGGCCTATGCAGGGGAAAGCTATACCAAAACGCCTATTACAAGTGATAAATCCATAGTTTTAAGGGCTTTGGACGAAATAACTTATGGACAATTAAATGATGGAACCGCTATTGGGATGGGACTTGCTACCTCTGTCAACAGACTTAAGGAAAGTAAGGCTTTGAGCAAAGTAATTATACTTCTCACAGACGGAGTAAACAATTCGGGATTTATAGAGCCCCAAACCGCCGCAGATCTGGCAGTGGAGTTCGGAATTAAAACCTACACTATTGGTATTGGTACCAACGGAAACGCCATGACCCCCATTGCATATAATGCCGACGGATCCTTCAGATATGGGATGCGGGAGGTAGAAATAGACGAAAGCCTATTGAAATCGATAGCGGAAACAACTGGCGGGCAGTATTTTAGAGCCACCGACAATAAAAAACTGGAGGCCATTTACGAGGAGATAAATAAGTTGGAAAAAACAGAGGTAGAGGAGTTTAAATACTACAAATACGAAGAAAGATTTAGACCTTGGGTCTATTTGGCAGGGGTTTTGCTCTTGTTGGAATGGCTGGCAAGGAACACCTTGTTCAGGAGTTTTATTTAATATCAAAGAACTAGTTTTGGAGGGAATTGATTTAAAAAGGAAGAATACAAAATGATTCAGTTAGACGAAAAATCATATTTATACCTGTTATCCATTATTCCGGTGATGGTGGTTCTATTTGTGTTCCTTCAAATCTGGAAAAAAAGAACACAGAAAAAGTTTGCAGACCTTAGTCTTTTAAAGCGATTGACTCCTGACAGGTCCAACTTCAAATCCACCTTAAAATTAATTTTTATTCTATTGGGAATAGCCTCGTTGACCATGGCATTGGTCAACCCAAAGATAGGCACCAAATTGGAAACGGTTAAAAGGGAAGGGGTAGATATTGTGTTTGCAGTAGATGTTTCCAAAAGTATGTTGGCCGAGGATATAGCCCCTAATAGGTTGGAAAAGGCCAAACGTCTGGTTTCCGAGATTATCAATCAACTTGCGAGTGACAGAATTGGAATTATTGCATATGCCGGACAAGCATTTCCCCAACTCCCTATAACGACCGATTACGGAGCCGCCAAAATGTTCTTGCAAAACATGAACACCGATATGCTTTCCTCCCAAGGAACGGCTATTGACCAGGCCATTGAATTGGCATCGACTTATTATGACGATGAGGAACAAACCAACCGTGTGCTTTTCATTATCTCGGACGGGGAAGACCATTCGGAAGGGGATGTATCCAATGCCGTTGAGGATGCCACCAATGAAGGCATAAGGGTATTCACCATTGGGGTAGGAAAAGCAAAAGGAGCTCCCATACCCCTAAAAAGAAACGGTATTGTTGAAAGCCTAAAAAAAGACAACCAAGGCGAAGTGGTCATTACAAAATTAAATGAAGACGTGCTTCAAGAAATTGCCGATGAGGGCAATGGGGAATACATAAACGGCGAAAACACTGAAGAAGCAGTTGCCTTTATTAAGGAGCAATTGAACCAGATGGACAAGAAAGAATTTGAGGCCAAACAATTTGCCGAATTCAAAGATCAATTCCAGTGGTTTTTGGCCGCGGGCCTTTTATTCTTATTTTTAGACATTTTTGTCCTGGATAGAAAAACGAAGTGGCTTAAAAAATTAAATCTGTTTAACGAGCGATAAACGCAGTAGGATTATGAAAAAGATAGCATTTATCATTATTTTGATCGGAAGTCTTGTCCAAGCGCAGGAAGTGGATAAGGAAAAGGAAAAATCACTTAAAATTGCCAACAACTATACTTGGGAGGGAAATAAAGACCTGTCCGAAAGCAATTTTGTAAATGCCGAAGCCAATTATAGAAGGGCTATCTCCAAGAGTGCTGAAAACGGTATAGCTCCCTATAATTTAGGGAACGCCTATTATGAAAACGAAACCTATAGCGAAGCCTTCGGCAGATTTAAGCAGGCGGGAGAAAATGCCACCAGCAAAAAGGACAAGCACATGGCATACCATAACATGGGCAATGTCTTTATGAAAAACAAAGAATACCAAAAAGCGGTAGATGCCTATAAAGAAGCTTTAAGGAACGACCCTACGGATGAAGAGACCCGTTACAATTTGGCTTTGGCCAAGGAAATGCTAAAAAAGCAACAGGAAGAAGAACAAAAAAATGATCAGAATAAGGACGACCAAAACCAGGAAGACCAAAAAGATCAAAAGGACCAGAACCAGGATAAAAAGGAAGGAGACCAGAACGAGGACAATAAAGGCGACCAAAAAGAGGAAAACCAGGGCGACAAGAAGGAAGAGGGAGATAATGGCGAACAAGAGAAAGAAGACAATAAAGAAGGTGAAGGAGATGATGAAGAGAAAAACAACGAGCCCTATAACGCAGAAGAGCAGAAGCAACAACCAAGACCTAACCAATTATCTCCTCAGCAAGTGAAAAACTTATTGGAGGCCATGCAGAACGAGGAGAAAAAAGTACAGGAAAAAATTGATGCACAAAAAGTAAAAGGTGCAAAAATGCAAAATGAAAAAGACTGGTAATACACGTGAATATTAAAAGATACATATCGTTACTTTCATTGTTGTTCCTAGGTATACTCTCGTATGCCCAGAATGATGAAACCGTTACCTTCGAAATGAATCTCAGCAAGGATGTGTTGGGCATTAACGAACGTCTAAGGGTAGACTTTACCATGAATAGGGATGGGGATAATTTTGTGCCGCCGGATTTTGAAGGTTTCAGGGTGCTTATGGGCCCTTCCCAATCCATTAGCTCCTCATGGGTGAACGGGGTTAGGAGCTTTTCCAAAACCTACACCTATACGCTTGCACCTACGGCAAGGGGAAAATTTACCATTAAGCAGGCCACGATTGTCATAAAGGGTGAAACCTATAAATCGCTCCCCAAAGAAGTGGAGGTTACCGCTGCAGTCGAAAGACCGGACGGGGAAAAAACGGTCGATGATGTTGCGGACGAAAGCTTACATCTGGTAGCCGAAATATCCAAAACCAGCCCATATTTAAATGAAGCTGTTACAGTAGTTTATAAACTTTACGCAAGTCCTTCTATAGACGTCACCAATTTTAGGGCGCTGGACAACCCTAAATACAACAATTTCTGGAGCCAGGATATTCCAGTCACCAAATACGATGTACAGAATACTACCTTTGATGGTAAGTCTTATAGATCCGTAATTTTAAAAAGGGTAGTTTTATATCCACAGAGAACGGGAGAATTGGAAATTGAGCCACTTTCACTGGATGTAAGTCTCCAGGTTCCCACCAACAAACGGGATTTCTTTGGGGGAAGAATATTTGCCCAAACCAACAAGACCGTATCCGCTGGCAATAGGAAAATTAATGTAAAACCTTTGCCTACAGAAGGCAAACCGACGGATTTTAGTGGTGCGGTAGGAGAATTCCAATTTTCGGTGACCACCAGTAAGACCCAACTAAATGCATCAGAATCCCTGCAGGCCAAAGTTGCCATAAATGGTAAGGGAAATTTAAAACTCTTCGAAATTCCAAGTTTAAATCTCCCTAGTTCCTTGGAAGTATATGATCCAGAGTTCAACGAAAGTGTTCGTACTACCCTGTCCGGCATGGAAGGAAATGTAAGCAATAGTTACACGGTAGTGCCCACGTTCAAGGGCAAGTATCCCATTCCTAGCATAGCCTTTAGCTTTTTCAACCCTAAGACTGAAAAATATCAAACCTTGAGTTCAGGGGAAATTATGATCAATGTGCTTGAAGGCCCCACAAGCGGAGCCGCAGATAACACTGGTTCTATTTCCAATAATAAACAAAGGGTGGTGGCTACGGGAGATCAATTTGTATTCAATAAAATAAAACCAAATCTAACTACCATCAATAATCAATACTTTTTTGGTTCTAGAAGCTTTTTTCTTTGGTGGCTACTACCGATTCTATTAATTCCTCTGGCTATCGTATTTGGCAAAAAAAGAGAGGCCATTGCCAGTGACGTGGAAGGAAACAAGATTAAACGTGCCAATAAATTGGCGAAGAAATACCTATCTGCGGCCAAAAAAGCATTGGGGTCCAAGGAGTCATTTTATGTGGCCTTGGAAAAGGCATTGCACAATTATTTGAAAGCCAAACTTAAAATTGAGACATCAGAATTCAGTAAGGATAAAATAGCCTCTTTTCTAAGTGAAAAAAATGTAGACGAAGCCACACGGGAGGGCTTTATGGGCTTACTGAAAAATTGTGAAATGGCCAGATATAGCCCTTTTTCTGACGTTCAGATGCAACAGGATTACAATAAAGCGAGTGAGGTTATTTCACAACTGGATAAACAAATTTAAACAATGGTACGTGTATTAACTATTTTAGCCTTTTTGGTAAGTACCTTGGGATTTTCCCAAAACGAACAACTTTTTGACGAAGCTACGGCATTTTACAACCAAGGAGAGTATATAAAAGCTGCGGACAATTATTTAAAGATATTGGAGAATGGTGAGCATTCGGCCGAACTCTATTTCAATCTGGGCAACACCTATTATAAGCTTAACAAAATTGCCCCTAGCATCTATTACTACGAGAAGGCATTATTGTTAAAACCAAATGATCAGGACATTAGGAACAACCTGGCCTATGCTCAAAATATGACTTTGGATGCCATTGAACCCCTGCCCCAGACTGCTATTTCCAAAATGTATAACAGACTGACTACCTATCTTTCATTTGACCAATGGGCCTATGTTGCAATTGGTTTTATGATGCTTTTTGTATGCTGTTATATCGCCTTTTATTATTTTAAATTTTCTACCCAAAAACGAATAGCCTTTATAAGCAGCCTTATTTTTCTGCTCTTAACAGTACTGGCGGTTGTTTTGGCCTATATACAATTTTCCAAATTTGAATCGGAACAACCTGCCATAGTTTTTACTGAAGAAGTTGGTATTAAATCCGAGCCCAACAACAGGAGTCAGGCTATTTTTACTTTGCATGCCGGTACCAAGGTCAATGTACTTGAACAATTGAATGACTGGAAAAAAATTGAAATTTCCGATGGCACCACGGGTTGGATTCCATCGGAGGATATAAAAGTCCTTAAGGATTTTTAATATTTCTTTAACGTCTAATAAATCCGTTGGTGTTATATTTGCTCTAATTTGTGATTCTATGAAAGTCTTCGCTCGTATACTTTTGCTTTCCCTATGGCTATTTGCCATAGTGGCTCCGAGCGCGATTACTTTAATGGACATTGACAATCCCGTTATTGTAACCAACCTTAACGAAGAAGAACAACAAGAAACCGGTAAGAAATCTCCCTTGCAGGAAAAGTTCGTAAACGATAGTTCATCAAATTTTTCTTTAATAGCCCTGTCCCAAAAATCGATAATGGGTGTATACCACCCAATGGGCCATATCAACATCACCCAAAAAATTCTTCTACCACCACCTGAACATATAAGTTAATCTTAAAAGTCAAACTATTTCGATTAATTAAAAACTTGTCCTTGATTCCCATTAAGGACTAAATTATTATTTTATATGTTCAAAAATCTTAAGAGCGACCTTCCCGCAAGTGTCGTGGTATTTTTTGTTGCGCTACCCCTATGTTTGGGTATAGCCTTAGCCAGTGGCGCCCCCCTGTTTTCGGGTTTAATTGCCGGTATAATCGGCGGTATTGTTGTAGGAGCACTTAGCGGCTCTAAAATTGGTGTTAGTGGACCAGCAGCCGGTCTGGCCGCTATTGTTTTAACCGCAATCGGCGCATTGGGAGGTTTTGAAAACTTCTTGGTTGCCGTTGTACTTGGTGGAATCATTCAGTTGATATTCGGCATTCTAAAAGCTGGAATTATAGGTTATTATTTCCCTTCATCGGTAATAAAAGGCATGCTTACCGGTATAGGTATCATTATTATACTTAAACAAATTCCACATTTTTTTGGTTATGACCCGGACCCCGAAGGCGATTGGGCCTTTTTTCAAGTGGATGGGGAGAACACCTTTTCGGAAATCATAAATACTGTAAACAATATTAGCCCGGGTGCAACGCTGGTGGCTATAGCTGGCTTATCCATATTACTGTTATGGGATAAGGTACTTTCCAAAAAAGGAAAGATTTTTCAGCTTATCCAAGGGCCATTGGTTGCCGTTGCGGTAGGTATCATATTCTTTGTTTTAACACAGAACAGTTCATTTTTGGCTATTTCTTCCGATCACTTGGTAAGTGTACCCATTCCTGAAGATGCCGCATCATTCTTAGGACAGTTCAGCTTCCCTAATTTTGCCGCAATCTCGAACCCGGATGTATGGATAACCGCCTTTACAATTGCTTTGGTTGCTAGTCTCGAGACCCTTTTATGCGTTGAGGCCACCGATAAGTTGGATCCCGAAAAAAACGTAACACCTACCAACCGCGAGCTGCTAGCCCAAGGTACGGGTAACATTTTATCCGGACTAATTGGCGGACTACCCATAACCCAAGTAATCGTTAGAAGTTCTGCCAACATTCAATCTGGTGGGAAATCAAAACTATCGGCCATTTTTCATGGTTTCCTTTTGCTAATTTCCGTTATTCTTATTCCAAGACTATTGAATATGATACCCCTTTCGGTTTTAGCGGCCATACTCTTTATCGTAGGCTACAAATTGGCTAAACCGGCCCTTTTTGCTAAAATGTACAAATTGGGATGGAAACAGTTTGTTCCCTTTTCGGTGACCGTATTTGGTATCATATTTACAGATTTACTTGTTGGTATCAGCCTCGGCCTTGCTGTTGGCATCGTGGTAATCCTATTGAAAAGCTATCAGAATTCCCATTTCCTTCATATGGAAGATGTAAGTAACGGAAAGCATAGGATAAAAATGACCCTTGCAGAAGAAGTGACATTTTTTAATAAAGGTGCCATTCTTAAAGAATTGGATAGCCTGCCAAGGGACACCTATTTAGAGATAAACTTGCTAAAGACAAGATATCTTGATCTTGATATTATTGAAATTCTAGACGATTTTTCGGTGAAGGCAAAGGAGCGTAATATAGATATTCAATTGATCTCCAAGCGTGGTGTAGTCGAAAACCCATCAAGTTTTACAGAATTCTTTAGAACAAGACCAAAATCTAAATTAAGTTTAAGCTAATAGCCATGAAGAGAAATAAACACAAAATAGCTTTGTTCACGGATCTGCAAGGAGACATCTCCAGCCTATTAAAAAGTGCTGTTAGTTTGGCTCAAATGATCAATGGGGAAATTGAAGTCCTAAATGTAACAAAACCCACGGCAGTTATTGGGAAAGAAAACCAACTATCCGCCATGCGCTCATTAAACCGTGAATATATTCTTACGGATAAAAGAATGAAGGATATATTGTCTCCTATAATTGATAATTACGGGGTAGCTGTTAATTATTCCAGTACCTTTGGCAATATTAGAAATGAGATTGATAGGTATCTACGCGAAAATAACCCTGACATTATAGTCTTGGGAAGGCATAAAAGCAAACATTTTAATACGGCTGAAAATAGAATAATCAACTTTGTTCTAAGTGTTTTTAAGGGCACAGTCTTGATCGTTTCACATGACAAAGGCCTTGAACCAGGTATGAAGATAAGTATAGGGTCCCTTAATTGTTCTGAAGCGGTAATTAACTCGTCCTTTGCTGATGAGCTCTTTTTACATGCAAACAGTACTTTGAAGTCGTTCAATATTGTTGAATCTTCAAATGTTCTACCACATTCAGACAATTCCTTAGGGCGCAAGACCATAAACTATGTTTTTGATAATAATGAAAATACGGTCAATAATCTTCCCGTCTATTTATCCATAAGTAATATAGATCTCTTGTTTTTGGATGGAGGAAATAAGGAAAAAGAAGATCTTTCCAGATTATTAAATTCATATGATATGGTAAGGAAATCCGATATTAATCTTTTGGTAACCGGGGAAAAACACACCCACGATAACTTTAACACAACACTAAAAATTGCATAATTAAAATATATAAATATGAAAGCACATACAAGAGAAACCCAAGCAACAATGACCCCGAATAAGGCGTTGCAATATTTAAAAGAAGGCAACCAAAGATTTCAAGGCAACTTGAAAGCCAATAGAAACCTACTTGAACAAGTTAACGATACGAGTGAAGGTCAATTTCCATTTGCAACCATTTTAAGTTGTATCGACTCCAGAGTTTCTGCCGAATTGGTCTTTGACCAAGGCCTTGGTGATATCTTTAGTATTCGGATAGCCGGTAACTTTGTAAATGAAGATATTTTAGGTAGTATGGAATTTGCCTGTAAACTTGCAGGAACCAAACTGCTCGTTGTTCTGGGCCACACAAGCTGTGGGGCAATAAAAGGAGCTTGTGATCACGCAAGATTGGGTAATCTTACCGCCTTGATCAACAAAATAGAACCAGCAGTAGAGGCAGTTACAGAACCATCAGATGAAAATTTAAGAAATTCCAAAAACCTTGAGTTTGTAGATAAAGTTGCTGAAAAGAATGTTCATTTAACAATGGGCAATATTCGTAAGAAAAGCCCTGTTCTAACTGAAATGGAAGAACTTGGGGAGATAAAAGTTGTTGGAGCAATGTATGATGTCTCCAATGGTGAAGTTGTTTTCTACGAATAAAACACCTAATGAAATGAAATAGAAGGCCAATGTTGCCATATTGGCCTTCTTAATATTGAAACTAAACGTTGGTTTCAATCTAAAGTAATTATTGCTTAAACTAACTAGCACTAAATTCAATTTTATGAAAAATCTTTTTTCAAATTTTAGAGGAGACCTTTTTGGTGGAATAACAGCAGGTATTGTTGCCCTTCCATTGGCCTTGGCCTTTGGTGTAAGCTCAGGGCTTGGACCAAGTGCCGGACTGTATGGAGCTATATTTATCAGTTTTTTTGCTGCTCTTTTTGGAGGCACCAACACTCAAATATCCGGCCCCACCGCTCCAATGACCGCAGTAAGTATGGTGGTTATTGCAGGTATCGTGGCGCTAAATGACGGAAGCATTGAAAAAGCGCTTCCAGCCATTCTTATTGTATTTTTATTGGCCGGCCTTATGCAAATAGGTCTTGGCCTTTTAGGTATTGGCAAGTACATTCGCTACATCCCTTACCCAGTAGTTTCAGGTTTTATGACCGCAATTGGGGTAATTATATTGGTTACTCAAATTTTACCGGCCGTAGGGTATTACCCAAAAGAAGATGATGAGTATGTGTCACAATACAAACCACTAGCCGAAGAAATCATCTTAGAAAATATTCTTAAAGAAGAGGCAGGCGAAGGTATTCTAGTTTTGGAAGATTTTGAGGAAACAATCAAACGCTCGGAAGGAATTACCCAAGATGACGTGAACAAAGAAGCTAGTACTCTGGCCAAAACTGATGCTTCAGGGGTTTTTGGGACAATAAAAGTCCTTCCTAGGGCCATGCAAAACATCAATTGGCTGGAACTTATTTTGGCACTATCAACAATCGCTATAATTTATGGTTTCAAAAAAATTACAACTGCCATACCAAGTGCATTGGTAGCCCTAATTGTTGTTTCAGGAGTGGCATACGGATTTGGACTCAATTATCGTCCTATTGAAGAAATACCTAGTGGTTTTCCCGTGCCCAATCTTGAAATATTCACCGCATTTAAACTCAACTCCGTAACTCCTTATATCTTTACAGCTTTGACCCTGGCCTTATTGGGAGCCATAGATTCGCTTTTGACATCTGTAGTAGCGGATAACATGACCAAAACAAAGCACCAGCCCAATAAGGAACTTGTGGGTCAGGGAATAGGCAACAGTATAGCGGCTATTTTTGGAGGAATACCTGGAGCTGGTGCTACTATCCGTACCGTAGTAAATATAAACGCAGGGGGTAAAACCAAACTATCGGGTATGGTCGCAGGTGTACTGCTTTTAATAATTCTTTTAGCTTTGGGTCCGGTTGCATCCCAAATACCTGCAGCTGTGCTTGCCGGGATATTGGTTACCGTAGGTATAGGTGTTATGGACTATAAAGGCCTGAAAGCCATACCAAGTTTACCGAAAGACATGAGCATAGGCCCACTTAAATTAAGTTCTGAGGTTATCATTATGCTTGTTGTACTGGTTCTTTCTTCCGTATGGAATTTGGTCTATGCGGTGGGTGTTGGCCTAGTAATTGCCTCGTTAATGTTCATGAAAAAAATGGGGGATCTTACCGCCGAAAGGTCAGACGTAAAAACCTTGGAACATGAAAAAGGATGGGCAGATGAAGCCAATTTCCCAAAACATTTAAAAGAGAAAGTCTTTATAAAGCACATTAAAGGCCCCCTATTCTTTGGTTCCACCAGTGAATTTCAAGCCTTGGCAAACCAAATTCCAAGAACGGCATCAACTGTTATTATTCGTATGGACCGTATGCAATATATGGATCAATCCGGTCTCTACACTTTGGAAGACGTGCTTATAGATTTACTTAATTCCAACATCGAAGTATTATTGGTAGATGTACTGGATCAGCCACGTTACATGATGGAACGGGTAGATCTAATACCTGATTTAATTCCAAAAGACCGCATTTTTGACACTTTTGATGAATGCATAACGTACTTAAATCAAAAGCCGGTTAAACAAAAGACTGAAGCTTCCGCATAGTTTCTAAGCCAATTTATGATGAAATATGTAGTCGGTAATGCCGTAAATATCTTAAATTTGCGGCATTAGCCGAACAGCATGATCGATACCATAAAAAAGCACATTACCGAGGTAGAAAATTTTTCTTCTACCGATATTGAGGCCATAGAGGCATTCCGAATAAAATACTTGGGAAAAAAAGGATTGTTCAATCATTTTTTTTCAGATTTCAAAAACGTTCCAAACGAACAAAAAAAGGAGTTCGGAAAAACTGTCAATTTACTTAAAACCGTTGCTACCGAAAAAGTCAACGATTTAAAGGAAGCCCTTGAAAATAAGAAAGAGGAAAAAGGAATTTATGGCGATTTAACAAGACCGGGGGAACCTTTGGGCCTTGGAACACGCCATCCCATCTCGATAGTCAAAAATCAGATAATAGACATCTTTTCCCGAATTGGGTTCAATGTTTCCGAAGGACCGGAAATAGAAGATGATTGGCATAACTTTACCGCTCTAAACCTTCCGGAATACCATCCGGCAAGGGATATGCAGGACACCTTCTTTATACAGACCGATCCCGACATTTTATTGCGTACCCATACCTCATCGGTACAGGTGCGCTATATGGAAAACAACAAACCCCCTATAAGGACCATTTCTCCCGGCAGGGTTTACAGGAACGAGGCTATATCCGCTCGTTCCCATTGCTTCTTTCATCAAGTGGAAGGACTATACATTGACAAGGATGTTTCCTTTGCCGATTTAAAACAGACCTTGCAATTTTTTACTACCGAATTGTTCGGAAAATCCAAAATTAGGCTTAGGCCTTCCTACTTTCCATTTACCGAGCCTAGTGCCGAGGTAGATGTTTATTGGGGACTGGAAACCGAAACGGATTATAAAATGACCAAGGGAACTGGATGGCTGGAAATCATGGGCTGTGGTATGGTAGACCCCAATGTGCTTACCAATTGCGGCATCGATGCTAACGAATACTCTGGCTTTGCTTTTGGTATGGGTATAGATAGAATTGCCTTATTGCTACATCAAATTTCAGATATTAGATTATTGAGCGAAAATGATGTGCGCTTTTTGGAGCAGTTTAAGAGTGCTTTTTAATTCTAAGCCCGGTATTCCAACAAATATGGCAATATCATAATATGGTACCTTTTAAATATAGTATTAACCAAATTTCACCAACTATTATAGTTGGGAGTATTCTGAAATATTTTCTGTACAATTGAAAAAAGATATAGAAATTCCAATTGCGAAAAATGTACATGTCGCCATTATTCATGAATGGAATGATGAATTCTTGGAGAAAAATTGGAATGCCTACCTTATCAACGATAGGGATTCCAAGATTGAAGCTGTCATAGCAGTTTCCAATGGTTATGAAGGAGATCGGAAAACTTCCACCATGAGACATGGATTGGGTGACATCCCGGCCAAAGGCTTTCGAAAAATTGAAATACTCCATGAAGATATCCTGGCCTTTAATAACGAATTCTTTGTTACTTTTTTCGCGGATGACAAATTATACGAGAAACGCTTCCTCTTCGAAAAATACTCTATTAGCGAATCCAATCTAGGGCCTATCCCGGTTATGGAAATGGAAGGTGTCCTTGCCAAATAGTCCATTAATTATATCTACAGATCCCCTGGTTCCACCTAACTTATAATATATTCATATCAATTTAACAAAAATTTAATTTCGTTTGGTTCGGTTTGTTCAGAACCAATAGGTATATTTGCACTTTATTTTTCGGAAAACTGATAATTCATTTTCGGAAAACCGTAATAAAACAATTAAAAATGAAAGACAATATCTGCAAAGAAAAAATGGGTTTGGTTGAAAAACTCGGCGTTCATTTGGAAGATAGAGAGCAATTGGCACCTGTTGCAGCGCGTATTTTGGCATATATAATCCTTACAGGTAAGAAAGGATCCACTTTTGAAGATATGGTAACTATACTCTGTGCAAGTAAAAGCACAATTTCTACACACCTTAATCATCTACAGGATTTAAATAAAATAGTGTATTTCACAAAAACTGGAGATCGCAAAAAATATTTTGTTATTAACAAAAGCATGGTTATGCAACATATCGATCGCATGATCACTAAATGGGGAGAGGAACGTGAGATGCATTTAGAATTAAAAAACTACAAAGAAACCATAAACAACAATAAAATTGAAAATCAAGATGAAAAATTTGATTTAAGATTTCATGATGATTACATCAAATTTTTGGATGGCGCAATAGCCTCTGTAGATGAATTAAGGACAAAATTAACCAATAACAAATTCAATATTTAAACCCAAGCAAAAATGAAAAATAATAAATTATATGCTATTCTAGGACTAAGTGTATTCTTGGTTATAGTGAGTTGCGGCAACAAACAAGAAAACGCTGCAGCGGCACAACAAGCACCCCCATTACCTTTTCCTGTGTCCCAGGTAGAACTTAAAACCGTTACAGGATACATAGATTATCCTGCAACCATAGAGGGCAGGGTAAACAGTGATGTAAGAGCTAAAACATCAGGATATATTGAAAAAGTATATGTAGATGAAGGGGAAAAAGTAAAAAAAGGACAAGTGTTATTTAAATTGGAAACACAGTCTTTGAATCAAGATGCAGTTGCGGCAAAAGCACGTGTTAATGTAGCACAAGTTGAAGTAGACAAATTGATTCCACTTGTAGAAAAAAACATTATTAGCCCCGTGCAATTGGAAACCGCCAAAGCTAATTTAGCCCAAGCAAAAGCCAGCTATAGCGGAGTTTCAGCAAACATTGGTTATGCAACTATTAAAAGTCCAATAGACGGCTATGTTGGTTCCATAAATTTTAGGGAAGGTGCATTAATTAGTCCAAGTGATGCTACCCCATTAACAACTGTAAGTGAAATTGACCAAGTATATGCGTTTTTTAGTTTCAATGAAGCACAATACATAGACCATTTACAGAGATCTGAAGGGAAAAGTAAGGCAGAACGCATAAAAAATTCGCCAGATTTAAGTTTGGTACTGGCCAACGGTAAAATATATTCGGAAAAAGGACGTATTCAAACGAGTACAGGTCAAATAAATCAGAATACGGGAACCATAAAAATTAGAGCGGCTTTTAACAATCCTAACGAAATTTTAACCAATGGCAACAGCGGTAAAATAAGATTTCCTATAGAATATAAAGATGCTGTAGTGGTACCTCAGACAGCCACTTTTGAACAACAAGGCAACATAATGATATTTAAATTGGGCGCCGACAACAAAGCAAAAACTTCCATTGTAAAAATAAAAGGCTCGGTAGGAAACCTATATGTTGTGGAATCCGGTGTGGATACCAATGATAAAATTATTGTTTCCGGGGTAGGCAAACTAAGAAACGGGATGGTCATTACCCCTCAAGAAACTTCTTTTGAAGATGCCATTAAACCAGTAGCAACTTTATTTAAAAACTAGTCACCAACTAACAAAAATAGTAGTCATGTTAAAAACATTTATTGAAAGACCCGTTCTTTCAACGGTAATTTCTATTATTATAGTATTACTAGGAATTATCAGTATTACTAGCTTACCTATAGAGGAATACCCTGATATTGCACCACCGACTATTAAGGTTTCTGCAAACTATACCGGAGCCAACGCCGAAACTGTTATGGAGAGCGTCATCATCCCAATTGAAGAACAAATCAATGGTGTGGAGGGCATGACGTACATAACGTCTACCGCATCCAATACAGGAGGTGCAGAAATTACTGTATATTTTAATCAAGAAATTGATGCCGATATAGCCGCAGTAAACGTGCAGAACCGTGTGGCAAGGGCCACTCCCTTATTGCCTCAAGAGGTTACCCAAACCGGTGTTACCACGCAAAAACAGGAAACGAGTGCGTTGATGTTTATATCCATGTATTCTGAAAGCGAAGATTATGATGCTACCTTTATTCAGAATTACTTAAAAATAAACGTTATTCCAGCAATGCAACGTATTAGCGGTGTTGGGGATGTTAGTGTCTTCTCACAACAGGATTATGCAATGCGAATCTGGTTAAATCCAGAAAAACTTGCTTCGTACGGTTTAATTCCTTCAGACATTTCCGCCGTGTTGGCAGAACAAAATTTGGAAGCGGCAGCTGGTTCCTTAGGTCAGAACAACGGAGAATCGTTCTCATATACCCTAACCTATAGCGGACGCTTTAAAAATGAAAGTCAATACAGCGACATTGTAATTAAAGCGTTGGGAGACGGGGAGTTTTTACGATTAAAAGATGTGGCTACAATCGAGTTGGATGCACAATCTTACGCGGCTAACGCAATGAGTAAAGGTTATCCAGCGGTGTTTATGGGGATCTTTCAAACAAAAGGCTCCAACGCCCAAGAAATTATTGAGAACATTAAAATTACTTTGGAATCGGTTAAAGCCGACCTTCCGGAAGGTTTGGACATTTTTGTACCATACGATACGAGTTTGTTCCTAAACGCGTCTATTGATAAGGTAATAACCACCTTGTTAGAAGCATTTTTATTGGTATTCTTAGTGGTATTTATCTTCTTGCAAGATTTTCGTTCCACCTTGATTCCTGCAATTGCAGTACCAGTTTCTATTATTGGAACCTTCTTTTTCTTGAATATTTTCGGCTATTCCATCAACTTATTAACGCTATTCGCACTAGTGCTCGCTATTGGTATTGTGGTGGATGATGCCATTGTGGTTGTGGAAGCTGTCCATGCCAAGATGGACAACGGAGAACACAATCCTAAAAAGGCAACCTTAACAGCCATGAACGAAATATCCGGAGCTATTATATCAATTACCTTGGTAATGGCAGCGGTATTTATTCCGGTAACCTTTGTAACAGGTCCAACAGGTGTATTTTATGAGCAATTTGGTGTAACTCTTATTATTGCCATCCTTATTTCTGCCGTAAATGCCTTAACGTTAAGTCCGGCCTTATGTGCTCTATTATTAAAAGAACACAAGGAAGACGAAGAATTAAAAGGAAAAAGTCCGATAAAACGTTTTTACACATTATTCAATCGCGGCTTTAACGCAACAATAGACAAATATGGTAAATCACTTCAGTTTTTATACAGAAAAAAATTCGTTTCCGTTATATTATTGATCATTGCCGTTATAGGAATTTATTGGGCATCTACAACAACTCCAACAGGTTTTGTACCTAATGAGGATAGAGGAATTATTTTCGCAAATATTGAATTGCCACCTGGGGCCTCTTTGGATAGAACAGATGAAGTGGCAAGAAAATTATTCGACAAAATAGACGGTATGGATGGTATTGTAGCCGTTAATTTTATTAAAGGTCGAAGTATCATTAGTGGATCGGGAAGTAACTTTGGGTTTGGGATTATAAAACTTAAGGATTGGAGTGAACGTAAGGATGAAGCATTATCTGCACAGGCCATTACCGGAAAATTATTTGGTATAGCAGCCACTATTCCAGAGGCCAATGTTATTTTCTTTTCGCCACCAAGTATTCGTGGATTTGGTAACTCTGCTGGTTTTGAGATTAATTTACTGGATAAATTTGGAGGAGAGTTCACGGATTTGGACAAGGCTAAGAACAACTTTACCATGGCCTTAATGCAGCATCCAGAAATTAAATACGCAACATCCGCATTTAATACGAATTACCCACAGTATGAAATGGAGGTGAATGTGCCCCTAGCGAAAGAAAAAGGAGTTTCAATAACCAGTATCTTTTCCACATTACAGGGATACATTGGTGGAATTTACGCCTCGGATTTTTCAAGATTTGGAAAACAATTTAGGGTATACATTCAGGCATTGCCAGAAGACAGAGCAGATGAAAGTGCGTTAAACAGTATGTATGTAAGAACCGATACTGGAGAAATGACACCAATTACACAGTTTGTCAATCTAAAACGTGTTTATGGCCCACAATCGGTTACCCGTTTCAACTTGTTCAATTCTACGACTATAACAGGTGCCACAAACGACGGATTTAGTACAGGTGATGCCATCAGGGTTATTGAGGAAGAAGTGGCAAAACTACCGACCAATTATACAGTGGCTTATTCAGGATTAACCCGGGAAGAGGTGAATGCCGGAAACCAAACCACCTTTATTTTTATATTAAGTATCCTGTTTGTGTATTTCTTGTTAAGTGCACAGTACGAAAGTTATTTACTGCCATTTGCAGTTGTATTATCCTTACCATTTGGTGTGTTTGGCGCTTATATAAGTACAAAGTTTTTAGGCCTGGAAAACAATATTTATTTCCAAATAGCCCTAATCATGCTTATAGGACTGCTTGCTAAAAACGCCATCCTTATTGTGGAATTTGCGCTACAAAGACGAAAGAATGGCGAGAGTATCGTTGATGCGGCCATCCATGGGGCAAAAGCGCGTTTACGTCCAATTTTAATGACCTCGTTTGCCTTTATTTTAGGATTAATGCCATTGGTGTTGGCAAATGGTGTTGGAGCAGAAGGAAACAACTCTATCGGAACAGGAGCAGCAGGAGGAATGCTTATTGGGACCATTTTGGGTGTCTTTGTGATTCCTATCCTATTTATCTTATTTCAGTGGCTACAAGAAAAAGTCTCAAGTAAACCAGCAGTACAAACTATTGAAGATTAAGAACAATGAAATCAATTATAAAACATAGAAGTTTAAGTAAAGGTGCACTTTTACTAGTAGTTGCAATAACATTACAAAGTTGTTTTGTGGCACGGGATTATGTAAGACCGGATCTGGATATAGAAACCGAAAACCTTTATAGAACCGAAAACCTTCCAAAGGATAGTGTTTCTATGGCAGACGTATCTTGGAAAAACTTATTTACAGATCAATATCTTGAACAATATATAGAGGAAGGTCTGCAGAATAATATGGACATTCGTATCGCAATTCAGCAAATGATAGCTGCTGAAGCGTATGCAAAACAAGGGAAAGCAGGTTATTTGCCAACATTAAGTGTGGGGCCCAACTATACACATCAGGAATATTCAGGGAACAGTCAGTTCGGTTCTATATTTAGTGGAGGTTTGGACACATATGACATTACTGCAGATTTATCTTGGGAGGCAGATATTTGGGGAAAAATAAGAAGTAATAAAAGAGCATCGCAGGCAGATTATCTACAAAGTGTTGCAGGACATCAAGCGGTGAAAACACAATTGATTTCCAGCATTGCGAATACCTATTTCAACTTATTGGCTTTAGATGCACAGTTAGCAGTGACCAAGCAAACCATTGCCACTAGGGAGAGTAGCGTAGAAACAATTAAAGCATTAAAAGATGCAGGTCAAGTAACCCAGGTTGCAGTAGACCAAAACATAGCGCAGTACAATAGTGCTAGAGCACTACAAATAGATATAGAAACTGCTATTTTTAAAGCAGAAAATACATTAAGTATTTTACTTGGCAAGGCACCTCAAGAGTTTAAAAGAAGTCGATTGGACAATCAAAGCATTGATCAGGAAATAAAGCTGGGCGTACCTGCAAGATTGTTAAGAAACAGACCGGACGTTATGGCTGCAGAATATGCTCTGATCAGAGATTTTGAATTGACCAATGTTGCCAATAGCAGTTTTTATCCGTCCCTTACCTTAACAGCTTCGGGAGGCTTACAGAGTTTGGAATTGGATAAGTTACTAAATGCAAACTCCCTATTTGCAACCGTAGTTGGTGGTTTGACACAACCTCTTTTGAATCAAAGAAAACTAAAAACCCAAAAAGAAGTTGCACTTGCCAATCAAGAAAGTTCCTTATTGAATTTTAAGAAAACCCTATTGGTTGCAGGAAGTGAAGTGTCCAATGCGTTATTTTCCTATGATGCTGAAACCAAGAAATTCGAGTTCAGAAAAAATGAAGTGGAAGCCTTGCGAAAAGCAGAAACTAATTCTGAGGAGTTGTTAAAAAATGGTTACGCCAATTACTTGGACTTGTTAACAGCTAGACAAAGCGCCCTGAGTGCTGAACTAAACCTTATTACCAACAAACTATCCCAATTATCGGCTACGGTAGAATTGTATCGCTCCTTGGGTGGTGGATGGCAATAGAAGTCAAGTTTATAGGCAATGGAGAACCAGGAGGAATTTTTAGAATTCGCTATTTCCAAATTTTAAAAATTTGGGAGCAAACGATTTACCCTGGATGACCTCGCCCATGAAATGGGTGTCTCAAAGAAAACGATCTACCGGCATTTTTCGAGCAAGGAAGAAATAGTACTGGAAAGCCTAAAGTACCTATTGAACAAAGTACAAAATGAGATAACAGAGGCAATAGAAAAAGAAAAAAACAACCCTATCCAAGGAATTATTTCAATTTACAGGATAGGGTTGAATAATCTTAAAAAGTTTAGTCCGTCATTTTTATTGGGCCTACAGAAATACTATCCCAAAGCCAACGAACTTTTCAATGGATTTAGGGTAAGCGTAATACATGATAATGTCCTTGCGCTTTTGCAACAGGCCCAAATAAAAGGCCAGATCAGACAGAATGTGAATTTGGCACTTACCTCCCATATATATTTAAACAGATTGGAATATATGCTTTTTTCAACCCACAATCTCTTTGACAAATACACCAGTTCAGAATTATTGGAACATTTGATCATAAATAATCTTAGAGGTATAGCAACAGAAAATTATGTCTCCAAACTATCTTAGTTTGAACCCCTTGGCAGCCCACCATGGATGTATCTCAATGGCCAGCCTGCCTGTTTTTACCATGGGATCCATATTGGCCAGACTATCTGCCATTTCTTGGGTTGGTACATTGTAGATAGTAATGCCACGTATGTCCCCATTGTCTCCAAAAGGACCCGAAATATCGGCATAACCTTCCTCGTACATTCTACCCAAATGGGCCAAATGTAAGGCCTGTAGACTGTCTGCCTCAGTCTTGGATTGGGACCGATTTGGACCACTCTTTAAAAAGGCAATAAAATATTGTTGCATCAAGATGGTATCCCTGGTCTTTTCATCTATATATTCGAAAGTTTTAAATCCCTGTGATTCCAAACGCTTCTTCAATTCGGCCACGGAAGGCTCGGGTTCAATAACTTGCTGCTCCATTTTTATAGTTGTTTCCTCTACCTTATCCTTACAGGAAAAGCACTGCCACAATAATATTACAACGAATAACAACCTTATTTTTTCCATGTCTTAAAAGGGTTTTTGCTCAGCTGTGAATTGTAATATTTGATATCTGAAGTTACTTCATCCCCCAACCACTGAGGTTTTAAAAAGTCCTCATCTTCATGTTCCAATTCAACTTCCGCTATTATCAATCCCGAATTGTCCCCATAAAATTCGTCCACCTCAAATATATGTTTCCCGACCTCAATAAAGTATCGCATCTTATCTATTACCCCGGGCTCGGACAGTTTGATCAAGGCATCCGCCTCCTTAACGGAAATTTCCTTTTCCCATTCAAAACGCGTGGTACCATTCTGGTTACCCTTTCCCTTCACCGTTATATATCCTCTGTCTCCCTTGATCCTTACCCTTACTGTCCTTAAGGGGTCCGTATTTAAAAAACCTTGTACAATTCTTTCCTTTTTAATAGCGTCTGATTTGAAAGCTTCCGATTTCACTAAAAATTTACGCTCTATTTCTATCATTTATACTAGTTGGTTACTGATGTATTAAAATGGCTATGGTATATCTTTTTAATTTCGTCCGATTGAATTTTGACCTGGTCATAACTATTATTGGCCAACCATACCATGGCACCCGCAATGACTTCTGGATCAATAGACCTAAATTTTTCCAAGGGTCCAACCAGAACAAAATTAAGAATTTTCATAAACTGCTTGGCCAGCCATTCCCCCATTCGTTGCTCCTCCCGCTTACCCCCTATTAACGAGGGTTGTAAAATGTAGGTGTTAGGGATGCCACACTTTAAAACAGCTTCTTCCATTTCCCCTTTTATCCTGTTGTAATTAACGCCGCTTTTGGAATTGGCTCCCATAGCCGAGATGACAAGGAAGGTTTCAATACCATTTATACGGCTAATTTTGGCCGCCGAAACCGGTATTCCAAAATCTATCCTTTTATACATTTCCGTATCGGGGGTTTTTGCTTTGGTCGTACCAATACAACAAAAAACTTCATCTGCCAGAAAATTGGTCTTATAAGTCTCCAAATCTAAGAGGTCTACAATATGTTCCTCCAATTTTGGGTGGGTAAATCCAATACTATTCCTTGAAAAGAGCCTAATTTTTATATAGCGTTCATCCGTGAGCAACATCTGCAATAAATTCCCTCCCGTTAAGCCGGTAGCACCCAGTACAATCGCCGTTTTCTCCTGTAATTTAATTTGTCCCTTGCCCATTATAGGATGTTTAACATTTTAGGTGGGGCCTTATAGCGCCAACTTGTTATAAATTTACGGTATGAAAATGGATTTCCCACAACGAAAAATAATCCATGTGGACATGGACGCGTTTTACGCCTCCGTGGAACAAATGGATAACCCTGCTTTAAAGGGGAAGCCTTTGGCCGTTGGTGGGGCCGAAAAAAGGGGTGTGGTTTCTGCCGCCAGTTATGAGGCCAGGAAATTTGGGGTCCGCAGCGCTATGAGTGGCTACTTGGCCAAAAGGAACTGTCCCGACTTAATATTTGTACCCCCACGTTTTGACCGTTATAAGGAGATTTCCCTTAAAATTAGAAGCATATTTTTCGATTATACAGATTTGGTGGAACCGCTTTCATTGGACGAGGCCTATTTGGACGTTACTACCAACAAAAAGGGCAATCCCTCGGCTTCCCTTATCGCAGAGGAGATTAGACAGCGTATTTTTGACGAAGTTGGCCTTACCGCATCGGCAGGAATATCCATCAATAAATTCCTCGCCAAGGTTGCCAGTGACTACAACAAGCCCAATGGTCAAAAAACAGTTAATCCAGAAGAAGTAATATCCTTTTTGGAAAACTTGGAAATAAGGAAATTCTATGGTGTGGGAAAGGTTACGGCGGACAAAATGTATCATCTCGGTATTTTTACGGGTAAAGATCTTAAGCAGAAATCCGTTGAATTTCTAAGGGAACATTTTGGTAAAAGCGGGGATTACTACTACCATGTGGTTAGAGGAATTCACACCAGTGAGGTAAAGCCCAATAGGATCCCAAAATCAGTGGGAGCAGAACGTACTTTCGATGAAAACCTGAGCAGTGAGATCTTTATGCTACAAAGATTGGAAAACATTGCCACAGAACTGGAAAAGCGCCTAAAAAAATCAAAGATATCAGGGAAAACGGTAACCTTGAAAATTAAATATAGTGATTTCACCCTTCAAACGCGGAGTAAGACCCTACCCTATTACATTACCGACAAATCCTTGATCTTGGAAACTACCAAGGAACTGCTTTACCAGGAAAAACTGGAAAATTCCGTACGCCTATTGGGGATATCCCTGTCCAATTTGAATACGGAAAAAAATGAACCCATGGAACAAAAGGTGCTTACCGTACAACTAAAATTTGACTTGTAGCGATAAAAAAGGACCTGTCCGGTTTTAAAATCCAGACAGGCCCTTTTAAATATTCTATTTTTTGCTTCTAAAAATTACTGCTTTCTATTTGTGAGACGCGCAAGGTATTCACCATACCCTTATCCTTTATGGGCATCGCTGCCAAACTTATCAACATGTCCCCTACCTCTAAAAACCCTTTCTGACACGCCATTCTATTTACATCCTCAATAGTTTCGTCCGTAGACACATATCTATCGTAATAAAAGGCCTTTACTCCCCATAATAAATTAAGCTGTGTAAGGATTCTTTTATTGGAGGTAAATACCAATATGTGGGCTTTTGGTCTCCACGCGGATATCTGGAATGCTGTATATCCACTGTTGGTCAAGGTAGAAATGGCCTTGGCCTTTATTTCATTGGCCATATTGGCGGCATGGTAACAAATGGATTTGGTAATATATCTATTTGTCCTAACCTGTGGTGGTTCGTGCGGTACCTTAATTAGTTCTGAATTCTCTACACTTTCCAGGATACTGGTCATTTTTTGAATTACCTGAACGGGATAATTTCCAACAGAAGTCTCTCCTGAAAGCATTACGGCATCCGCCCCATCCATTACCGAGTTGGCCACATCGTTGACCTCTGCACGGGTAGGTGTAAGGCTAGTAATCATGGTTTCCATCATCTGGGTAGCAATAATCACCGGAATCCTGGCTTTTTTGGCCCTTAACACCAATTGTTTTTGAATAAGAGGCACTTCCTGTGCCGGAACTTCAACTCCCAAATCACCTCTCGCAACCATTAATCCGTCGCAATACGCCACAATCTTATCGATGTTTTCTACTGCTTCCGGTTTTTCAATTTTTGCAATAATTGGAATTTTATGCGCAGAATGTTCCTTGATAATATTCTGTAGGTCTATTAAATCCTGACTAAATCTTACGAAAGAAAGTGCTATCCAATCCACATCTTGTGAAATGGCAAAAATAGCATCCTTAATATCCTTTTCTGTTAGAGCTGGTAAAGAGATATTGGTGTTTGGTAAGTTCACCCCTTTTTTGGACTTCAAAGGCCCACCTTGGATTACTTTTGCCCTAACTTCATCCTTGGAATTGGTAGAAATCACCTCGAACATTAACTTTCCGTCATCCAATAAGATGCGCTCACCCGCTTTTACATCTTTGGGGAAATTGGTGTAGTTCATATACACTTTCTCCGCATTTCCTTCAAAAGGCTTACCGGTAACAAAAGTTATTTCGTCTCCCGGGGCAACTACCACTTCACCTGCCATTACGCCGACCCTTAATTTTGGTCCTTGTAAATCCGCAAGAATAGAGGTGTAGGTACCTAATTCCTCATTCAAATCACGAATCATCTGTATGCGTTCTGCAACGTCCTTATAATCGGCATGGGAAAAGTTTATCCTAAAGACATCCACTCCAGCCTCAATCATGTCCTTAAGAACACTCTTCGTACTAGTAGCTGGTCCTAGGGTCGCTACTATTTTTGTCTTTTTATTTATTGGCATTATTTTAAAATATTAAATTATTTTTAGATTTTAGTTTACTTGCATCCACTAAATAGGCCGTTATGACCTTTGGGATAGTTAGTACAGACTTCAAAATGTTTTCTTCCACGTCCAATTCGTCGTGTTCTATCTTTAAAAAGTAGTCCACATCCCTAAATTCTGGAACCAAATGATACTTTGTTAATGTTGGCTGATCCTGAAATAGATTTGCTATACTTAATACCTCTTCCTTTACATCATTATTGCTGACAAATGTGTAATAGCGATCATTTACCTCATCTCTCCAATCAAAAATTGGGAACGATCCATTTTCCGATAAATCCAAATCGTTCACGGACCTCTTCAACTTTGTTTTAAGACAAGAATTAAGTGCATATACCAGCATAAAATCTTCTATACTGCTGTGCAAAGCGATTAAAGTAAAAGTTTCTTCATAAAAATCTTCCGAAATTTTGTGTATCGCTGCCATACTTTCCGTGAAAGGCGTAAATATAGGATTAATAACGAAACTAGCCTATCCATTCCAAGTATAAAACGTAGTTCAGCCTACGAAAACGTTGGAGTTTAATAAAATTCTGTGCCCTTGAGGCAATTGCTAAGTTTTCCCTCCAAATTTTAGCGATGATCCATATATTTAGGGATTTTCACTCATTGGATTTATCCATTTTGTCCTGTAAGGCAAAATAGGCCCTCTTGGAAGCCCGTTCTTCCGCCTTCTTTTTTGAGGTTGCCCTAGCTTTGGCCACAATTTTGCCCCCAATAGACAATTTTACGGCAAAATGCTTAATAACATCATTTCCCGTATCCTCGTAGATATCGTAATTAAAAGATTTTTTTTGTTTTTGGCACCATTCTATTACCAAGCTTTTATAGCTTATAACCTTACCTTCCAATTGTTCAATATCCACATAGGGAACTATAATTCTCTTGTTTATGAACTTTTCGCAGAATTTATACCCTCTATCCAGGTATATGGCGCCTACCAAGGCTTCAAAAACATTTCCGTGTATATTATCCCCAAAGCGCGATTTAGGAATTCTACTCTCCACAAAATCGATTAATTTAAGATCCTTCCCCAGCTCATTGAGGTGTTCCCTACTTACGATTTTAGATCTCATTTTGGTGAGATATCCTTCGTCCCCATCCGGGACCATGCTATATAAATGTTTGGAGATTATGGTCCCCAACATAGCATCCCCTAAAAATTCCAGACGCTCATAATTCATTGGGAAGCCTGCTTTATCCTTTCTGTTGGCAGAACGATGAACGAACGCTTTTTGATAAACTTCAAGGTTTTTTGGCTTAAATCCCAAAATTTTTTTCATTCCCAAAAAAAAATCCCCATCCTTTTTTGAATGGGAATTAAATATATTGGAAAAAGCGTTCATACTATGAATTAGCTAATTTTTTTAAATATCACACATGCATTATGTCCCCCAAATCCGAAAGTATTGCTCAATGCAACATTTACCTCTCTTTTTTGTGCCTTATTAAGGGTAAGGTTTAATTTGGGATCAATATTCTCATCTACGGTAGTATGATTTATTGTAGGAGGTACCAATCCATGCTCCATGGCCAAAATTGAAGCTATAGCTTCTATAGCCCCTGCTGCACCTAAAAGATGCCCTGTCATTGATTTGGTAGAATTTATGTTAATGTCGGGAGCATGCTCTCCAAAAACCTTGGATATAGCCTTTAGTTCGGCAACATCACCTAATGGTGTAGAGGTACCATGTGTATTTATGGCATCTACATCTTCCGGTTTTAATCCGGCATCCTTTAAGCAATTTTCCATTACCCGAACAACACCAATTCCATCAGGATGTGGGGCAGTCATATGGTAGGCATCACTGGATAATCCTCCACCGGCCACTTCGGCATATATTTTTGCTCCCCTGGCTTTGGCATGCTCATATTCTTCAAGGATCAGAGCTCCTGCTCCTTCTCCCAAGACAAATCCGTCCCTAGTGGCATCGAATGGCCTAGAAGCAGTTTCTGGGCTATCATTACGTGTGGAAAGTGCATGCATTGCTCCAAAACCACCCATTCCGGCTATGGTAACCGCTGCCTCACTACCACCAGTAACTACAACATCGCAATACCCCAAACGGATAGTATTCAAGGCATCTATTATGGCATTGGCCGAGGAGGCACAAGCCGATACCGTAGTATAATTGGGACCCATAAAACCATGCTTTATAGAGATATTGCCAGGAGCAATATCAGCAATCATTTTTGGGATAAAGAATGGATTAAACCTTGGCGTTCCGTCTCCTGCGGCAAAATTTAAAACTTCGTTCTGAAAAGTTTCCAATCCTCCTATACCGGCGCCCCAAATTACTCCAACTCTAAATTTATCTAACTTATCAAGATCCAATCCCGAATCCTTAATGGCCTCATCTGAAGAAATGAGCGCATATTGGGCAAACCTGTCCAACTTGCGGGCCTCTTTTCTATCAAAATAATCTTCAGCATTATAGTTCTTTAATTCGCATGCAAATTTTACTTTAAACTTCTCTGTATCATAATAAGTAATAGGGGCCGAACCACTTTTTCCGCTCTTCAGGCCTTCCCAATACTCTTCAATATTATTGCCAATAGGTGTCAAAGCACCTAGACCAGTAACCACAACTCGCTTTAATTGCATTGAACTAAAATTTTGTTTAACTTATTAAGTTAGGTGTAAATTAAAAAAAATTATCCATGCAGCGTCTTTACCACATGGATAATTTTGAAACTTGTTCAAGAAATCATAAAATTACTTGGCTTCTTCTATATAACTTATAGCTTGACCAACTGTAGCAATGTTTTCTGCTTGATCGTCCGGAATTTGAATATCAAATTCTTTTTCGAACTCCATTATCAACTCAACAGTATCCAATGAATCTGCCCCTAGGTCGTTGGTAAAGCTAGCTTCGGTTACAACTTCGTTCTCATCAACACCTAATTTATCTACGATGATAGCTTTTACTCTTGATGCAATGTCTGACATAATAATATCGGTTTTAAAAATTTAAATTGATGGCAAAAATAAAAAACTTTGGTTTAATAACACTATTTGTCGTTAAAATGTGATGTAATTTAATAAAATTAAATACAAGAGTGCTATTTTAGCCCAAAATTATTTTCTGTCCTAACCCCAAAATAATTCATGAAAAGGATTGTCCTATTTGCTTCCGGCTCCGGTTCCAACGTTGAAAACATAGCACATTATTTTCGCGACAATCCCGAGGTTTCCATTAGCTGTGTACTTTCCAATAAAAAGGACGCCAAAGTTTTTGAAAGATGTAACCGATTAAATTTGAATGCTTTATACTTTAATAGACATTCGTTTTATAATTCGGACTGCGTTTTAAACATACTTAAATCCCTAAGTCCGGACCTTATTGTTTTGGCAGGATTTCTCTGGAAAATTCCAGATAACCTTATCAGCAGCTATCCCAATAAAATAATTAATATTCATCCCGCACTGCTCCCCAAATACGGCGGCAAAGGAATGTACGGAATGTACGTTCACGAAGCGGTAAAGAACAATAATGAGACGGAAACGGGCATAACCATTCATTTTGTAAACGAGAATTATGACGAAGGAGGCATAATTAAGCAGGCAAAGATTGATTTGAGCCCAAATGATACTCCTGAAATGATTGCGGAAAAGGTTCATCAATTGGAATATGACTATTTTCCCAAGGTGATAGAACAGGTTTTGATGGGGACATAATGGCCAAAAAAGAAAAATTCTATACCGTTTGGAAGGGAAGTCGACCAGGAATATACACCAGCTGGAAAGACTGTAAAGCAGCTATCACCAACTACAAGGGAGCCCAATATAAATCTTTCCCAACATTTGAAGCCGCAAAAAAGGCCTACAACGGCAATTATGATGATTATAAGGGCAAAAAAATTACTTCCTCCACACTCAGTAAAGAGCAGATAAGTAAAATAGGCGACCCCAACTATAATTCCATTTCGGTAGATGCCGCCTCAAGTGGTAATCCAGGTATCATGGAATACAGAGGGGTAGACACCAAAACAAAAAAAGAGCTTTTTAAACAGGGCCCATTTAAGCAAGGTACCAATAATATTGGCGAGTTTTTGGCCTTGGTGCATGGACTGGCTTTTTTAAAACAACAGAATAGCGACAGAATAATTTATACGGATTCCAAGACGGCCATGAGCTGGGTCCGAAAAAAGAGCTGTAACTCCAAATTGCCCGAGACCCCAGAAAACAAAGTGGTTTTCGATTTGGTAAGGCGTGCCATTACTTGGCTGGAAAAAAACACCTACACTACAACTATTGTTAAATGGGAAACCAAGGCCTGGGGTGAAATTCCTGCGGATTTTGGTAGAAAATAGGGATATCATCATTTTTTAAAATTTGATTTCCAATGCTGAGGAATTGGCAGTTCAAAAACCTATCTTTGCAGCAAATTTCGAAATTTAATGGGCAAACTTTTAATCGTAGGAACAGTTGCATTTGACGCTATAGAAACCCCTTTCGGCAAAACCGATAAAATTTTGGGAGGAGCAGCCACCTTTATTGGTTTGGCAGCTTCCCAGTTTAGGGTAAAATCTGCTATTGTTTCTGTTGTGGGCGAAGATTTTCCCCAGGATTATTTGGATCTTTTGACCAAAAAGAATATTGATATTTCCGGCCTACAAGTCATTAAAGGTGGTAAAACCTTCTTTTGGAGTGGCAAATATCACAACGATCTTAATTCCAGGGATACCTTATCTACAGAATTGAATGTGCTTGCCGACTTTGCTCCGGTAGTCCCCAACAATTTTAAGGACGCTGACATATTGATGTTGGGGAATTTACACCCAGACACACAACTGAGTGTAATTAATCAGATGGAAGAACGACCAAAGCTAATAGTACTTGACACCATGAACTTTTGGATGGACCATGCCCTTAAAGAGTTGATGAAAGTTGTAAGACATATAGATGTGATCACCATTAACGATGAAGAGGCCAGACAGCTAACAGGAGAGCACTCCTTGGTAAAGGCTGCTGAGAAAATACATCTAATGGGCCCTAAATTTGTGGTGATAAAAAAAGGGGAACACGGGGCGCTGTTGTTTCACAAATCCAAGGTGTTTTTTGCACCGGCGTTGCCTTTGGAAGAAGTTTTTGATCCAACAGGTGCGGGAGATACCTTTGCAGGCGGCTTTTCCGGATATTTGGCGGAATCCGAAAACATAAGTTTCAACAACCTAAAGAGTGCAGTTATACACGGTTCCAATTTAGCCTCATTTTGTGTTGAACGTTTTGGCACCGAGAGAATGGAAAAATTAGAAAAGAAAGAGGTCAACGACAGGTTGCTCCAGTTTAAGGAGCTTACCCAATTTGATATTGAATTACAATAAATATGTGCCCTAATTTTACAGGGCATTTTTAATTTAACATTACCATGAGCGACGCTATTAAGCATGAATGTGGAATTTCCTTAATTCGGTTATTAAAGCCGTTGGAATATTATCAAGAAAAGTACGGTTCTGCCTTTTACGGGGTAAACAAGATGTACTTGATGATGGAAAAACAGCATAACCGTGGCCAGGATGGTGCCGGTTTTGCTAGTATTAAATTGGATATGGAGGCGGGCGAGCGTTATATGAGTCGGGTACGATCCATAGACCAACAACCCATACAGGACATTTTTGCACAAATAAATGACCGTATCAATACTTCATTTAAAGAAAATCCGGAATATATCAACGATGTAGCCAAACAAAAAAAGCATATTCCTTATATCGGGGAAGTACTTTTGGGACACGTGCGTTACGGAACTTTTGGAAAAAACAGTATAGAGAGTGTACATCCCTTTTTAAGACAAAACAATTGGATGCACCGGAACTTGATCGTTGCCGGAAATTTTAACATGACCAATGTTAATGAACTTTTCGACAATTTGATTCAAATTGGACAACACCCCAAGGAAAAGGCAGATACGGTAACGGTAATGGAGAAAATTGGGCATTTTCTGGATGATGCAGTAGCCCAGCTCTATAAGGATATTAAAAAAGAGGGCTTTAATAAAAGGGAAGCTTCTCCAATAATTGCTGAAAGATTAAATGTTGCCAAAATTTTAAGAAGAGCGGCCAAAAATTTTGATGGCGGTTATGCCATGGCAGGTATGTTGGGGCATGGCGATTCCTTTGTTCTAAGAGATCCTGCAGGGATTAGACCTGCGTATTACTATAAAGACGATGAGATTGCCGTAGTGGCGTCTGAAAGGCCTGCAATTCAGACAGTATTCAACGTTAGCTTCGAAGATGTTAAGGAATTGGATCCTGGGCATGCCATCATCATCAAAAAAAATGGCAAGGTCAAAATCAAGAGAATTTTAGAGCCTACCGAAAGAAAAGCCTGTTCTTTTGAACGTATTTATTTCTCCAGGGGCAGTGATAAGGAAATCTATCAGGAAAGAAAAATGTTGGGAAAACTGCTTTTCCCACTAATCCTGAAATCGATAGATGACGATATAAAAAATACCGTATTCTCCTATATTCCCAATACCGCGGAAACCTCCTTTTTCGGAATGGTAATCGCTGCACAGAATTACATGAACAAGAAGAAAGAAGAACAAATTCTTTCTATTGGAAGAAAAATAACACGGGAAGAACTGCATGAGATTCTGGAAGTGAGGCCGAGGATAGAGAAAGTAGCCATAAAAGATGCCAAACTCCGGACCTTCATAACCCAAGACAGCAGTAGGGATGATCTGGTGGCACACGTCTATGATATCTCCTATGGATCTGTGAAGGAAAACGACAATTTGGTAATCATAGATGATAGTATAGTTAGAGGGACCACTCTTCAAAAGAGCATCCTTAGAATTTTGGACCGACTATTACCGAAGAAAATTATAGTTGTCTCATCAGCGCCTCAAATCCGCTATCCTGACTGCTACGGTATAGACATGGCCAAACTGGAAGATTTTGTTGCATTTAAGGCCGCTTTGGCCCTTCATGAAGAAAGGAACACTATGCACCTTGTGGAGGAAATCTATAAAAAATGTTTGCTACAAACACAGACACATGATTCAGAGGTGGTGAATTACGTTAAGGAATTCTATGCCCCTTTTACGGCAGATGAGATTTCCGACAAAATTGGGCAATTATTAAGTCCGCCGGACATTAAAGCCAAGGTTCAGGTGATTTATCAAAATATTGAAAACTTACATGAAGCTTGTCCCAAAAACTTGGGAGATTGGTACTTTACCGGCAACTACCCCACTCCAGGTGGTAACCGGGTGGTAAACAGGGCGTTTATAAACTTTTTCGAAGGCAAGAACGAACGGGCATACTAAACATTTCATCGATGAAGGGTAGGTTTTTATGCACTTCATCGATGAAATACACTCTTTAACGTCTTTTTGATCAAAAACCTGCTGTGCACCTGTACTTTAGCAGTGCCATAGCATAAGTAGGTTAAGTTCATGGTAAGATTTGGGGCAAAAAAGGTGGAGACTTCTCCACCTTTTTTATTGGACCTAACCCAAGCCCAAATACCAGCTGTATTACATCCTATATAAACTACTCTTTATCGGATAAGAAGTATTTCAACTTATTAAAGAGACATTCATCTAAAACCTTTTTCCCACAACTTATATTACTATACTTTTGGAGGACCATAGCATAAGTAGGTTAAGTTCATGGTAAGATTTGGGGAAAAAGGTAGAGCTATGCTCTACCTTTTTATTTTTGGTAAAATCTGTAATGACAATATCTAGTTAACTAAACTTCCCAACACTTTATTTTGAGGATTTCGATAGGCTTACTATTTGGATATTAGAGCAGAAATTATAACAAGTATTGACTTCCTAAAGACAAATTGAGTTCCGCTTGTAGTTTTGCACCTTGCAACAAAAAGTATTTTCGTTAAACGTGTTTGCCTTTCTCCCATCCATATTTTTCCAAATACTGCTTACCACTTTCTATAGCACCATCCTCCAAGCTAGTACCCATGGTATCGTTCCAGCGATTTAAAAAGCCGAACAAAGAAATGACCCCTAACATTTCCACAATTTCACCTTCATCCCAATGCCTATATAAGGCCTTCTTTATCTTTGGATTCATGGTATTTGGTACTTGGGAAGCAGCCAATGCAAAATCCAAGGCCGCTCTTTCGGCCTCTGAGAATGCAGAATGGGTCCTGTACTCCCAAATATTATCCAATTGTTCCTGTTCCGCTCCATAACGTTCTGCCGCCCTTATTGCATGCGCTTGGCAATATCGACAACCAGTAGCATTACTGCTTACCCAGGCCATCATTCTTTTTAAAGCAGAACTAACCCTTCCTTCATTGGCCATAACCGCCATATTAAGGTTAATAAATGCCTTGGAAATAGCGGGCCTATGTTGCATTGTCAATACCGAATTGGGACAGAAACCCAAAGTTTCATTAAAAAATTCAGCCAACTTTTTGGTCGCTGCATCATGATCGGCATCTAAAGGATCTACAAGGGACATGATTTGTGAATTATGCGTATTTTTGACCTATACAAGTAACGAAAAAAACACCTACATGACAAATCAAATCACTACGAAATGGCTTGGTAATATGGCCTTTGAAAGTAACAATCCATCCGGAAACAACCTAACTATAGATGTAGCTCCCGAAAATGGTGGAGAAGGCATGGGATATAGACCAAAAGCTCTTATGCTTACCGCTTTGGCCGGCTGCTCAGGTCTGGATGTGGCCTCACTTATTAAAAAAATGAAACTGGAGGTGGAAGCGTTTAGAATAGAGACTATTGCCAACCTAACAGAGGAAGACCCCAAATATTACGACAAAGTATTGATAGAGTATCATTTTACCGGTCCTAACCTCAATGAAAAAAAGTTACAAAGAGCGGTTGACCTTTCCGTTGAAAAATATTGTGGGGTAATGGAAATGTTCCGTCAATTCGCAACCTTGGAGATTAAGACTTATTTTAATAAATAATAGTTTCCCTTCTACATTTTAATATGATCCAAAGATTTTTATATCTGTTAGCTAGTTTTATACTGGTACAACAAAACTTACATGCCCAAGCTACAGAAAATATAATATCCCACAACCAGGAAACCATTGTTACCGATCCTTCAAAAGGTGAAAATAGTTATAAGAACTGGGCTGTTTTTCCTCCCAAAAACAAGGAAATTCGGCAGATATTCTTAAATCTCACCTTTGAATGCCCGGACAAAATGCGTTGTGCGGATTGGGATTATGTTGACCATATTAAAGTGAGACAAAAGAACGACTCTGTCAACTATGAGATTGCCAGAATGCTCACTCCATACGGAGGCAGATTGCAGGAGGACTGGCGATTTGATTGGAAGGTAGACATTACTGATTTTATTACCATTTTGAGGGATAGTCTGGAAGTTGATTACATACACACAGGCTATGAGGATAATAAGACCCGTGGCTGGAAGGTTACCGTAGATTTTGAAATAACTTATGGAATACCCGTTGCCGAGCCACTGGCCATACATAAGATCTATGATGGCAATTATAGTTATGGAGATAAATCAGATCCGATTGAAAATCACTTGGTACCAGTAGCCTTAAAGGCCAGTACCCAATCCAACTTTGGGAAGGTAAAAATTCATCAGACAGGACATGGAATGGATGCTAACGGCTGTGGAGAATTTTGTGACAAATACCGCGAAATACTGCATAACGGAAAAGTCATCGATAGAAAACAATTGTGGATGGAATGTGGGGATAACCCCTTATATCCACAAGCCGGGACATGGATCTTTGACCGTGCCAATTGGTGCCCTGGGTATTTGCTGCAACCGGATGAAGTGGGGTTCGATATTAAGGCAGGACAAGAATTTACCATTGATCTCAATATGGAACCCTATGAAACGGAAAAGCCAAGTGCAAAGGAACTTCTAGTGGCCTATGTTCTGGAATATGGTAAGATAAACTCTCAAAATGACGTCACTTTAGTGGATATCATATCCCCTTCCAACGAAAAAATCCATAGTAGAAAAAATGAAACGGAGGCCTTGGCAGTTATCCGTATCAAGAATAATGGCAAGGAAAATTTAAAGTCTTTGGCAATCAAATATTTTCTAGAGGGACAAAAACCAAAAGAATTTAGATGGAAAGGAGATATTCCTTTCGGGGAAACGGCATTACTAACATTGCCAGAAGAAATATTTATTGAAAAAGATTCCACTTATTTTTATGTGGAGCTAAAAAGACCCAATGGTAAAAAAGACGGGTACATAGGGGATAATTCCAAAAGTTCGGTCTATATCAGGCCAAACATATTGCCAGAGACTACTGTCATTTATTTTAAGACGAATAATAAGCCGGGGCAAAATGAATACTCTATTACCAATAGTTATGGGAAGATACTATTTAAAAGGGACAGTGTAGATCTCAAACCCAATACCTCCTATATGGATACCCTTAAACTTCAAGAGGGCAACTATACTTTTAAGGTAAGGGATAACGGAGGGGATGGACTTGAGTTTTGGTTCAAGGCAAAAGATGGCAATGGTAGCGTTAAACTATTGGATACTTTAGGACAGGCCACAAAACATTTTAATTCCGACTTTGGAAGCCATATTATTTATAACTTTAAGGTACAACCTGGAGCTACCTATCATTTGGACAACGAACCGTCCATAAACATGTTCCCTGCCAGAACCGATGGCCCGGTAACATTGGATTATTTTGCCAACGACGAAAAAGATGTAAAGGTCATTATAACCCAACAAGAGGATGAGACGAAAATAGTGGAAACCCATACTTACTTAAATTTCAAAAAAGGTATTTTTACATACGACCTCTCATATTTGCCCAAAATGCGCTACTATCTAAAAGTTGTTATAGACGGCAATGAGGTATTTAAAAATAGAATTAGGCTAAAGGAGTAATCACCATGCGCTGGACCATTAAACCAAAACCCGAACAACCTCAAATAGATGCACTGACATCTGCATTAGGCGTGGACGATTTGGTAGCGCAATTATTACTACAGCGCGGCATTACCAACTATGAGGATGCCAAAAGGTTTTTTAGGCCACAGCTTACAGACCTTCACGATCCCTTTTTAATGAAGGATATGGACAAGGCTGTGGAACGTATAGAAAAGGCCATTGCAGAGCAGGAAAATATATTGATTTTTGGTGACTACGACGTGGATGGCACTACGGCAGTAGCCTTGGTTTCCTCCTATTTGGAAAGCACCTACCCCAACGTGGCCACCTATATACCGGACAGATATAACGAAGGCTATGGGGTTTCCTATCAAGGTATAGATTTCGCGGAGGATAACGGCTTTTCCTTAATAATTGCCTTGGATTGTGGGGTAAAGGCGATTGAAAAGGTTAAATATGCAAAGGAAAAAGGTATCGACTTTATTATCTGTGATCACCACAGGCCAGGGAATACATTGCCCGATGCAGTGGCCGTATTGGATGCCAAAAGGGCAGATTGTTCATATCCTTATGACGAACTCTGTGGCTGTGGGGTCGGATTTAAATTGATTCAGGCACTGGGGAGCAAAAAGGGGGAAACTATTGAAGATTTAGTTCCTTATTTGGATTTGGTGGCTACGGCCATAGGGGCAGATATAGTTCCTATTAATGGGGAAAACCGAGTTATGGCCTATTGGGGACTACAGGTAATCAATCAAGATCCAAGAGCAGGATTCAAGGCAATAATCAATCAAATAAAAAAACAAGTGCTTACCATTACGGACGTGGTTTTTATAATTGCTCCGCGAATTAATGCGGCAGGGCGCATGGAGCACGGGCAACACGCGGTTAATCTTTTAAAGGAAACCGATTTGGAACGGGCCGAATTTTTTGCCGCCGAAATAGAGAAATACAACACGGACAGAAGAAACCTGGACCAGATCATTGCCCAAGAGGCTTTATTACAGATCCAAGAAAACAAAGAGGAAGAAGGGTTTACCTCGGTGGTATATAACGAAACTTGGCATAAGGGAGTGATCGGAATTGTAGCCTCCCGTCTCATTGAAACTTATTATAGACCCACATTGGTTTTTACAAAGAGCGGCGATAAATTAGCGGCCTCAGCCAGATCCATTAAAGGTTTCGATGTATATGAGGCCTTGGAGGGCTGTTCCGATACCATTGAACAATTTGGCGGGCATATGTATGCCGCCGGACTTACCTTACTTGAAGAAAATTACGAGGCCTTTAAATCCAAATTTGAGGAAGTAGTTGCCAATACCATGGATCCAAATCTGATGTCACCTGAAATTATGGTAGATGCCATAATTAGCCTGGATCAAATTACTCCAAAGCTAATGCGCATTATTAAACAATTTGCCCCATTTGGCCCAGGAAATATGACCCCTGTTTTCATGGTAGAAAATCTCAACGATACCGGCTATGCAAAAGTGGTTGGCCAAGAAGGAAAGCATTTAAAATGTAAGCTTTTTGATAAAAATAACGGCTCCAAGAGGTTGGGAATTGATTCTATTGGCTTTAATTTAGGTAAGTATTTACCTACGGTGGCAAGCAAAAGCGTTAGTGCCGTTTTTACATTGGATGAAAACGAATGGCAGGGCAAAATAGCCCTTCAAATGAAGTTAAAGGACCTAAAAGAGCATGATAGTTATCAATTTTAATTTATTGATAATTACCAGGTATTAATAAAATACAACTTTAACAGGCCGTAACTACAAATTAAAGTACGAATTATATTACTTTTTGATAGCACAAATTATTAAATCGATCGTATTACGATTTTAACTCTAGATGTTTCACAAAATCTGCAGTATTTCAGCTTAGAGAAGACCCATATTTTTTCAGGGACATGGAAGATCCATCAAACTCACCATAGGTAAAATAGGAAATCCAATCCCCTAAATTTACATAGGTAGAATTTTCATTTAAAGGTATTTCCAAAGGCAGGTGCCGATGTCCAAAAACAAAATAATCATAGTGCTGCTGCTCCAGTTTTCGCCTACAATATTGCACCAACCATTCGTTCTCCTCTCCCAGAAATTTAATATCTTCATCCCCGGAAATCATTTTGTTCTTTACAGAAAGATATTGGGCCAGTTTAACGCCAAAATCGGGATGCAACCAATTGTAAAGCCATTTGGATACTGGGTTGGTGAACAATTTTTTCATCCGTTTGTATCCTTTGTCCCCCGGGCCCAGACCATCTCCATGCCCAATTAAAAACGAATTTCCTTTTAAAAGAAAAGATTGAGGTTCGTGATATACAGGAATGTTCAACTCCTCCTCAAAATAGCCATTCATCCATAAATCATGGTTGCCCACAAAATAGTACACCGGAATGCCCGAATCGGTAATTTCAGCCAATTTCCCCAAGGTACGGGTAAAGCCCTTGGGCACTACTGTTTTATATTCAAACCAAAAATCGAAAAGATCCCCGAGGAGAAAAATAGCGGCAGCATCTTCTTTTATGGAATCCAACCAAGCTACAAACTTTTTTTCTCGTGGAAAACTAAGGTCCTTGGTAGGAGCCCCTAAATGATTGTCACTTGAGAAGTATATTTTTTTGCCCGCGGGAACGTCAATAGTTTTCATGCAGGGCCTTTTTAATTATCAGAAGCATACCATTCCGCAAAGGAGGTGTCGGTTTCCTGCAGCTTTAAAGAATGTAGGCTGATATTTTTTGGCAACCTGGCCTTAATTCTATCTGCAAAATCCAAAACCATGTTTTCACTGGTAGGTTGGTAGTTGGCCAATATTACATTATGCCCCCTATCCGTTAGCTCCTGTGCCAATTCCACATGCGGAGTATTTTTATTAAAAACCGTAGCATGATCAAACTGGTCCACAATCTCTTCCTTCACAATTCTCTTCAAATCCCCAAAATCTATGACCATTCCCAATTTTACGTGGGCAGTATCGGTAATAGGCTTACCAATTACGGTAACGGAAAGTTTATAACTGTGCCCATGTACATTTCTACATTTACCATCGTAACCGAACAAGGCATGTCCAGTTTCAAAATTAAACTGTTTGGTAATACGAATATTGCCCATAATATTTATTTGGACTGCAAAGGTAATTTATTCTGTGAAACTAATCGTTTAGAAGAGGCTGCGTCCAAGCCGATTCGTATTTGATGTCCTCTATTGGATTTTCCTGAAGTTTTGTAGAAGTTATTTTACTCCTTACAAAGAGTATATCATCCGTTAGCTCGAAATTGGCAGAACTGCCTTCAACAGTTTTAAACTCCTTGACCTCGGTTTCCCCCTTTAGGCAGCCAAGAAAAGTTATGGTATAATCAATGCCCGCCTCCGGTTCTACTTCCACCTTTAAATTCTTTTCGTTTACATCTAAACTTTTAAGGCTAACCCCGGTGGTGGAATAAAAATCGCCTCTTTCCATGGCCTCTATTAATGCAGGAGCCGATAAGGTATCAGACTGTACCATAACCCAACCCCTGCCGGAATTGCTCCATTTACTGCCCATTTTATGGTAATTATGGGAATCATCGGTTGCCAATCCGTACATAATGGGCTTTTTGGCAGCTAAATAGGATATATTGATCTGATCCCACATCTCCTCTGTAGAAATATGTGTTGAATCCCCCATATTATGAACCATGGGATGACCGTTGTACACTTCAAAAAAGCGCTCACCCTTCAAGGATATCATATCTTCAAGACTAATGCTGTAATAAAAGTTGGGATGATTTATATGCGGCATAATAGGAACTCCCGTTTCTTTCCGTTGCTGCAGCACCGCATCCAGATTGTTTTGCATGACCTCGGAAATGCTATTTCCTCCCTGGGGATCTATCTTTTCTTGAATATTTGTAGCGTTCATGTGAACATGCTTATCCTCGTACCTGTCCGTTATTTCTTCCGCATGAATTACCAAAAATTCTCCAGGCTTTTCAAAAAGATCCCTATACTCTGCATAAGTCTTTAATTTTACCTGCACTTTTCCCGAGTCCACTTTATATTCTACCCAATCCTCCCCATAGGTTGCCAAATAGTTCTCAAAGCTTTTTTGATAAACAGAATCTTCCCTGACCTGTATCCATTTTTCCTCCATAGAAATGGTATTATGGTCCGATAGCGCTATAAATTGGTAATTGTTGGACTTATACCAATCCAAAATAGTCTCAGGAAATTCGTCCCCATCACTCCAGAAGGAATGGGTATGCAAATTTCCTTTATACCACCTTTTCTTTACAGTTTCCTCTGCATTCTTAGTACTATCTCCACAGCTTCCGAATATAAAGACCAAAATCAATAAAATAGAGGGTAAAATATGTTTCATATCTAGGCTTGTTTGGAAATTAATGCTCAAAAGTTAATGAAAATGTATTAGAAATCAAGGAATAAGATAAAAATCAACAATAAACATTACAATTACATAATGCGCGTATAGGGACAATTAATACACACTTAACACACTGTGTGAAACCAATGGCATTTTCGTCTATTTTTGTCCGATTTTTAAAACCACACAAACTTGGCAGAACTATTTGAACAACTGGAGTTTAAGGAGAATCCTCTTTTTGAAAAAGTGATAGATGATATCCTAATCCAGAAATACAGTATTGTAGACGATTTTTTCTCGCCGGAAGATGTGGTCCAATTAAGGGATTCCCTATTGGCCAAGTATGAAGAGGACCAATTTAAAAAAGCAGCTATCGGGAACCGTGTCAACGAATTGATCATTAAGGCTATCCGTGGCGATTTTATCCTTTGGATGGATGAAAGCAGTAAGGATGTACTGGAACAGCAATTTTTTCTGAAAATAAATGAATTGGCCAATTATCTGAACAAGACTTGTTTTATGGGAATCATGCACAAAGAGTTTCACTATGCCATCTATCCTGAAGGCACTTTTTATAAAAGGCATTTGGACACCTTTCAGAATGACGATAGGCGTAAACTTTCCATGGTCTGTTATCTAAATGAACCGGACTGGAAGCCAGAGCAAGATGGTGGGGAATTGGTACTATACTTACCCATGGAAAATGGGGAAGAGGCAAAACATATTACCCCCTTTCCGGGAAGGGTAGTTATTTTTGAAAGTCAGGAATTGGAGCACGAGGTAAAACCCGCCCATCGCGAACGGCTGAGCATCACTGGGTGGTTAAAGACCCGATAACCGACTTATCTTTTATATTTTCTATTGTTTTTAATTCGATTAACGAAATAAACTACCAATAAAACCAAGGCTAGTAGAGGGAAAACAAAGTTTCCGTTTAAAAACGATAAAATATCCATTGCAAAAGTTTAAAAAAATAAAACGGTGAACTGTGCCAGTTATTGCTTCTTCACAAAAAACGCCACAATCGCCGAAGTAACGATTCCCATGGTCAATGCGCCAAAAAGACTTTGAATTATATAACTTTTCACATTAAAATAACTCTCTGCAGCTTCTTGATCCATTTTCCCCGAATCCACCACAAAATTAGTAATATTTTTAAAATATTCGGGCGTAATTATAGTACTGGTGATATACTGTGTTAGCGGACTAATTACGGCAATGATCACGCTTAAAATGATACCACTGATAAATCCCTGTTTCCAATTCATTTTTCCATTGTAATCCACTTTTCTTTTGTCCAACAAGGCCAGTACATACACTGCGATAGCTATGATGGCAAAAAAGTTGGTATAAATGGCGTGCTTTTCAATGAGTACATCGTGCCAGCCCATAGATTTCTCAAAGGCCATCCAAAGCAGGGTAGCCAATGCAAAAATAATGGCCCATTTAATTTCAATCCGGAACTTGCTCATAATCTACTTATTTTTGAATTTTTCCAATGCTTGCTTAGTTTCTTCAGAAATTGCCAAACGTCCGGTTATTTCCGCCCGGTTGGTCAATAAGGTATCCCAATGCCCAGTCCCTTCCCAAAGCACTTTTTTCCATTCCTCCATAGCCTCAGGATTATACTTGGCCAATTTTTCCGTGAAAATTTCCAATTCCTTATCCATTTCGTCATGTTTATCAAAGACCTTGGAAAACAGCCCCTTTTCCTGTGCCCAATAGGCATTTTTCCATTCATTCGGGGAAAGCGACAGTTCCGAAAGGGCGGCAACACCAATTTTTCGCTGTACCACCGGCGCAATCACCAAGGGTGCGATGCCTATGGTTAGTTCGGACAAGCGTATGGAAGCTGCCTCTACGGCAAATACATAATCGCAGGCAGCTATAATTCCTACCCCTCCGCCAACGGCCTTACCTTGCACCCTGCCCACGATAAGCTTTTTGCAGGTCCGCATTGCATTGATAAGATGGGCAAACCCACTGAAAAATATTTTCCCCTTGGACAAGTTGTCCACTTCCAAAAGTTCATCAAAGGAGGCCCCCGCACAGAACGCCCTATCCCCTTCAGATTTTAATAGAATTACAGATACCTCTTCCTTATTGGATAATTCCCCCAATGTCTTGGTGAGCCTTTCCAATAGTTCCGATACAAATGAATTGCTGGCTGGATGTCCAAATTCTACTGTGGCCACACCATTGATGATGTTGGTATATAAACTTCCGTTAGATCGGCTAGTGCCCATATTATTATGGTTAGTGGTATTCTAATTAAATTTTCCTCCTACTCTGAATTTTTTACTAAAAACCAAAGTGCGGTATTTCAAATTTAAACGTTTTGAAGTAGCGGACGAAACTTTCGCCTAAATTTCCATACCAAAGCCCCACCCCTAATAAACATCCAAAGCGTAAAGGCTACCCATATTCCATAGAGGCCCCAACCTAGGTATTTGCCCAGGAAAAGCATAGGAATAAAGCCAAAGAAAGTGGCCACCAACAATACATTCCTAAGGTATTTCATCTCCCCTAAACCTTTAAAAAGTCCGTCGAAAACAAATGCCACCATATTCATTGGAATCCCAAGTATAAGGATAAAAAATATGGAATAGAAGGCTTGCAAAACCGTTATGTCATTGGAAAATATACGGCCTATAGGCTTGTAAAACAGGAAGCCCGCTGCAGCAAGTATCAAACTTATCACAAAACCATAGAGCATTATTTTTTTCGCCAATTCCCAAAGTCCGTCGTAATTCTTGGCCCCCAATAGTTTACCTCCCATAATATTCCCCGCGGCACCATAGCCATCAATAAAAAAGGCAGAAAAAAGCCAAAGATTAATAGCAATGGTATGTGCCCCAATATACTTATCCCCTAGTGCAGTTGCCTCCCTAACGGCCAAAATTAAGGCAATGTTCAAGGCCAGCGCCCTTACAAAAAGGTTTAGGCTCATAACCACCAACCTACCCAATTCCGGGTGTAGGGGGAATTTAAGTCTAAGGCTGATATTTGTTTTGGTAATCAGCAGTACAAATGCCATTACAGCCATAATACCTTGGGCAATTAAACTGGCCCAAGCCGCCCCCTCCAAATACATTGGGGAAATAATCCCTTCCACTCCATATACCAAAATAAAATCCAAAATTATATTCAAAACAGCTCCGGTTATGGCAATCAACATAGGATAAAAGGTATTCTGCAAACCTCTAAAAATTCCCATAACGGCAAATACAAATAAGGTCAGGGGAAAACCCCATACCCGTATGGAATAGTAAGAAATACAGAGTTCCAGAATTTTGCCGGAAGCGTTTAGCAAAACAAAAATTTCCTCCACTACAAAAACAGTGGAAAGGAGAATCACAATACTCAACAAAATATTTAGGAAAATAGCTTGTGCCGGGAGCGTTTGAACCCTTTCCAACTTCCCCGCACCCAAGTATTGCGAAATAATAGCCGAGATGGCGCTCCGTGTCTGTCCCAATATCCAAATCAACATGGACAAAAACGAACCCACTATTCCTGCGGCTGCCAAGGACTCCATGCCATCATGGGGAATATTGCCCACTATGGCCGTATCGGTTATGGATAGGATTGGTTCTGCTATGCCTGCAATAGTGGCGGGAATGGCAAGATTATTAATGGTTTTAAAATTAATTGGGTTCTTCAAAAAAGAATATTTTATAAAATTAGTTCATAACAATGAAAGGGAAATTCACTTTGCTTAGGAAAATAGATATCCCCAACTGCTTGGTAACCGCGTACCTGATAAAAATTATTATTGCGGCCATTTTTACTGAAAGTATCAAGCCTTACGGAAATAAAGCCGCTTTTACGGGCATAATCCTCTGCAAAATCCATTAAATCCTGGGCATAGCCCTTCTTTTGTTCTTTAGGATGTACTGCCAAGCGGTGAATGTAAATATTGTTTTTATTGGGCGTTAACCAGTTAATGGGAATATACTCCCCATCCATAAGGGTGGATACTACGATTGTTCCAATTATTTCATCATTTTTCTCCAAAACATAAAGTTCCTTACGGGCTATATCCTTTTCAAAGGCTTCTTTTGAAGGATAATACTCGTTCCACTGATAAATGCCCTGGTCTATCATGTTTTTAGCGCAGGCCTGAGTAATATTAAGAATATTCGGAATTTCCAATATCTTTGCCAATCGAATCATGGACGGTTGAATTTAATTTGTAAATTTATGCTATTCATGAATAATCCTATCAAAGAAAGGGAAGAACCCTTTAGTTGGTAATAACCAAGATGTTTAACTGCGCCATGTCTGACCAACAAACAAGTATAGGCGTTAAAAACAATTAATACTGAACCGATGAAAAATATCCTTGTTCCTATTGGAACCTCTGAAAATGCCCATGAAACATTACAATATGCGGTTGATTTTGCAACCGAATTTGACTCCAACATTTATGTAATGGAAGTATTTAGCGTTAGTTCCAGTGCCAGCAGTTTGGCCAATATCAAGGAAAAACTGGACGATCTTACCAAAGAACACATCAAAGGCGTCCTTGAAAAGGTAAATGCAAGAAATATCAACATTAAGATTGCCACTTATAACGGCGACATAGTAGACGGACTAAAGGATATCGATAAGGAGCTCGGAATTGATCTAATTATTTTGGCACCAAGAAGTAACGACATACAAGAGGAATATTACCTTGGGAATACTTCAGGGAAAATTGTAAAACAAACCGATATTCCTACCCTTATTGTACCAAAAGGGACCATTTTTAAACCGTTTAAAACAATTTTGACGGCCTTTAAATCTGGGGTATTAAAGCAGAAGAGTATTTTATATCCCTTGGTTGAAATCAAGAAAAAATTCGATTCCAAGGTTAGTCTATTATTTGTAAAAACTCCAGGCTACACCAAGGAAGATCTTAAGATAAACATGTCCTTAATGGGCCTAGGTTCTGAACTTACCCAATCTGAAAACCCAACTACCTATTTGGGAGTCTTACAGCATTTTGAGGCCAAACATCCGGACTTATTATGTGTTTTTAGGAGAAAAAGAGGATTCTTTAAAAAACTATGGGAAAGGAACACCATTCTTAAATCGGAATTTTATGCCCCGGTACCTGTTTTGGTCCTAAGTGTAAAGAAAGACTAATAAATTTGGAATTAGCTGTAATTGTACTTTGATTATGTTAGAAAAAGTATTTTCTTTGCGGCAGCCAAATTTGGGGGATTAGCTCAGCTGGCTAGAGCGCTTGCCTGGCAGGCAAGAGGTCACCGGTTCGACTCCGGTATTCTCCACGATCAAACGCAATTGGGTATTGCGTTATAAAACCAAAGAAAGCCACACAAATAAATTTGTGTGGCTTTTGTGTTTTAGAAGGCCAAGGTCACAGATATTACCAATTGCACCTGCCTTCGGGCAGGCAGGTTTGCAGGAAGGGATTTGGTCTGGTGCAATGTGGTTACACAAAACTTAGATGAGCTTACCCTGTATTTGGTTGATTTCAAATAACCTATTTTTATAATTCTTCACTCTTTAAAACTTATTTCTATTACGAAGAGTATTATGTGTCTAGATAAATTAGCCCAAAATTTTTGGAAACACTTACATTCGATTGCGCTCCTCTTGAGATCCCGTTTCCCGATTCCTTTTTTCCTCTACTTTTTTATTTCCAAAGGGAAAAGAATAAGTTAGCTGAAATACCCTTTCTGACCAATCATTATCGCCATAGGTTTTTATGCCCAATTCGGGCTGATTATATTCCCATTCGATGATGCCGCTAGTGGCAGTGATATCCTGTACACTAAACGTAAGCGAACTTTCGTTCCTGAATTTTTTACTGATTCCCACGTTTACGTAATGTTGCAAGTACTGCTCTTGGTCTCCAGATATGTAAGGACTCATATACCTGCCATCGATGTTGGCGGTCCATGAATTACCCAATTCAAAAACGTTGGCCAACTGGGCCGTAACAGTAAATAAACCTTTTTCAAAAGGTAGGGGCCGGTTAGAGGCATCTTTTACCTTTTTGTAAGAACCGTCCAAATTCCAGTTCATTTTCCACCTCTGAGTGATTTTTATCGGGAAGCTCATATTTAGCAGGAATCCGTCCATTTTATCAAAATTGATGGGGATACTCGTCTGCAGATTCTTTTCCTTATCAACTGTGTTGTAAAATGCGATGGCACCTTTGGCCCTGTTTATCTCCATCGAGATCAAAAAAGAGCCTTGATTATAAGCCAACCTGACGGCATTGGTAAATGATGGCCTTATTCGCGTATTTGAACTGGCGAACAGGGACGGGTCTATTAAAACGTAGTAACCTGCCAAACTAAAAAAAGACGGCCTTTCAATACGTCGGTTAAAGGATAAAGTCAGCGACTTGGTCGAATCAATAGCGTAGCTGGTCCTGACGACCGGAAAAATATTATTGTAAGTAACGCTAAAGTCGTTCTCTCCAACGGTATCGTCAAGTTCATAATTATAATGCTCCAGTCTAAGGCCCAAATTACTTTCCCATTTCCCGTTCCATTGTTTATGAACCGAGGCATAGGCTGCCAAAACCTTTTCTGCAATGTCATCGTTCATTGTGAATGCTTCGTCTACTTCCCAAATACCGGATGTTCTGTTCCGAATCTGTGATTGGGTATTGGAGTTATTAAAAGTGCCTTTGAGACCTGTTTCCCATTTGTTGCCCGCTTCGGTCTCCCATTCAAAATCGGCCTTTGCCGTTTTAATTTCAAATTGTGATTCACGATCAACAGCTGTTTTATCAATGGCTTCCCCCGGATCTAGATTAGAAAGTTCGGAAGAATTTTGCACATCCAGTGTTACCCTATCCACATCGATATTTAAAGAAGCATTAGCCCCTATTTTTCGAAAATAGTTTAGATTTATAAAGGTGTTACTGTTAGGATTGTCAACATCAAGGAGGAATTCTGAATTGGTATTGGGCACCGAATTTATTGAACCACTTGACCTACTAGTATAATCATGGCCCAGTTCGTTATTTTTGGAATACCCAAAAAGACCCCCTACAGTGTTGTTTTTATCAATTTCAAAATCGGCCCCCAATGTAAAACCCAATGAATTGCTGGTAGGGTTTTCAAATTTCAACTTGTTCTCGTAATAGTAATAATCGCCCTCATTTTCATATTCCCTAAAATGATTTATCAATAACTGGGGAGATCTGCTATGAAAGCCAGTGGCATTGCCATAAATGTTCAAACGGTTATTGCGATAATTAAAGTCGGTACTGCCGTTGAATTTTTCCCTTTGCCCAATACCAGCGGTAAAACTAGCGTTGCCGTTAAACCCATAAAGATTGTTTTCCTTCATGACAATATGGATAATACCGGCGGCATTATCGGCATCATATTTGGCCGATGGTTGATGTATGAGTTCTATACGATCAATGCTTTCTGCCCGCATTCCCTTTAATTGCTGTATCAAGTTACCCTTGGGTACGCGCGATACCCTATCGTTTATCATAATCAGCACCTCGCCCTTATTGTTTAGACTAATGCTGTTCGAATTCTCCTGTACCATTACCCCAGGTGCCTTTTGAAGAACCTGCAGGGCATTATTACCACTAAAAGTAGGTAAGGACCCCACATTCAATATCAACCTATCGCTCATTTGCTGGAATAAGGCCTTACGCCCAACCACCTGAACGCCTTGTAACTGTTGGCTCATAGGTGATAATTGGATATTCCCCGTAGAATGCTCTTTTAAATCGGTAAGTGCTATAGATCTGAAGTACGGCTCGTATCCCAAAAGTGAAATATTGAGTATATAATTGCCCATTGATATTCCCTCCACAACAAACCCTCCATTGGTATTGGTGGTTACGCCCTTCACCAAAACAGAATCCTGTTGTTGTAATATAAGTACATGTGCGAAAGGCATTGCCTCTTTATTTTCATCATAAACATTGCCGGTCAGCGAAGCGTTCTGTGCAAATACGGCTTGTCCGGATCCCATAAGCACCAAAGCCACCACTAAACCATAATAATTGAGTTGACGCATGTAGTATTATTTTGATTATTTTCTATGGGGGAATTGCTTAGTATCCTAAAAGATCATAGTGATAGGTGGGGAAATGGAAACTTTAAATCCCCACCGTTGTGAATAAAGGTTTGTACAGATAGTATATTAAAAGGAGGTTAATCTATTGCCTATATTTATTGTTATGGCGCGCTTTTAACCGTCTTATTTTGCCAAAGGTGAATGATGTTCGTGAACCATTTTCCATCCATTGTCCGTCCTGACGAACAACAATGTTATTTGGTCATTAACCACCACTAGTTCCTCTCCAAATTTTAAATGAAAATCCGAGTGAAAGGTTAAATTGGCAACATCGCCATAAACGGCAATTTGTAAATCTTTGGCATCGAACTTTACTACCTCGGACACAGCACCAAAAACAGTTCGTTCATGCGCCTCGTTTGCATCACCCCCATTTCTTGGTTCTCCATTTTTGAATTCCGTAAACTTTGGACTGTAGGCGTGAAAGGAAATTAGTTTATCCATATCACCATCCTTAATACTTTGTGCAATTGCGCCAAAGGTCTCCATCACTTCTTGTTTCGCTTCCGGAAACTCGTCATTTATCAAATCGATCCTATTTACTTCAGCTTGTTGTGCATATCCTGAAATTAAAATTCCAAAAATCATAATCATTGTAAGTGTCATCTTAGTTTTCATAATCTTAAATTTATATAGTTAATAGTTTACTTTTTATGTGTCCGATATTTGCCAATAAGGATTGTTTTATTCCTTCTCAGCATAAAATCAAAATGGTTGTATCTCCCAGCAAGAATAAAAAGATCTAAGCTCTTGCCTCTAAAATCAAATTAAAAGGTGTTTCCGTAGCTCTTCTAAACCTAGTAAACCCAGCAGAGGTCGCAACTTCCCGCAAACGTTTTTCACCTGCCTGGGCACCTAGGGCAAGGCCTACCTCCTGATTTAGGGAACACGGTGTGCAAAGTGTTGTAGAAAATGCATAAAATGCCCTCCCGACCGGGTTTAGGTTTTCCTCCAAAGAATCATTTGCAAAAGGTTCCACGATCATACAGGTACCGTCGGGCTTTAAGGCTTTTTTTACGTGGGCACAGGCCCCAACGGGATCGCCCATATCATGCAGGCAATCGAAGAAAGCGATAAAGTCGTAATCGCTTCCTGGGAAATCTTTGGCCAATGCAACTTCAAAAGAAATATTGTCCAAACCTGCGGCGGCTGCACTTTCCCTAGCATGTTCTATAGATTTAGCATGATAATCATATCCAATAAAAGTGGATTTAGGATAAGCCTTGGCCATAATAATAGTAGACGCAGCATGGCCACAGCCAATATCCGCCACTTTTGCCCCATTCTTTAATTTAGCATCTACACCGTCCAAAGATGGAATCCAGTGGTTAACCAAATTATTTTCATAGGAAGGGCTGAAGAATTTTTCGGTACCGCAGAACAAACAAGTGCTGTGATCGCCCCAAGCGACCCCTTCCCCCGATTTAAAGGCTTTTTCCATCTTGGGTGCATCGTTGTAGACCGATGTAATTGCATAGAATGCTCCGGTCATAAATACAGGACTTTCCGCATCGCCGAAAACAGCTGCCTGTTCTGGGGTCATTGAAAAGCTATTGGTTGTGGCGTCATAACTTACATAACCCGATGCCGCCTGGGCCGATAGCCATTCACGGACATATCTTTCCGCAGTATTTGTTTCATCGGCCAACTCGGTCGAATTCATTGGCCCGGATACGGCCAAAGATTTGAAAAGTCCCAATTTATCCCCCAATAAGATCAAGGGTCCATTGGCTGCAGCTCCCATTTCGGTAACTACTTTTCCCAGTAACTCGTTTAATTTTGCTTCATTTAATTCCATGGTTCTAATTTTAAGTGAACAATTAATTTTAATTATCAAGGGGAACTAAAGTTTACTTTAAGGTCAAAAGGATTGTGCGGAAAGGGGGTTCATTATTTCTGCAAATGGTGGGAGAATTTCCGCTCTACAGCCTATGTATCCTATACCTCAAAATTGTTGTTGTCAAAGATGGAAATTAACATAAAGCACTGATTAACAGTTATGTTGCAAACTTGTTAAACTTTTGCACATGCCTTTAACTTATGGTGCAAGACCTTTAAATGATGTTGAAAAGCTTAGTTTGAGCTATAAATTTCTGAAGAAGTTTTTATGGGTATGCCTATACTTGAAAATCCAACTTTATCATATAGATTTATGTATCTTGGATCATCTCTTAAGGGGGCAAGAAGTGGCTCTTCCCGTAACCAGGTCATTTCTACCTCGTGCCTGTCGTACGACCTTTGTAGCCATTCAAAAGTCTTCTCATAATTCTTTTGTGTGCTATAAAACAGTGCTATAAACCATGCCGGACTACCAGAAGAGCGATTGTCGTACTTAGTTTCCAACTCTGCCAAATATTTGGAAGCATCTACGGTATTACCATCCATTTGGGCATATACGGCATTAAGCCACATCAGGATAGGTGGATAATCTGGGAATTGGGTCAGTAATTTATGAAGTTGTTCTTTTGATTTCTGATATTCCTTTAGATAAAAATTGAGTTTAGCGGACTCCCTTAGGTAAAACCAATTATCACTGTGCAAAGAATAGGTATTGTTTAAAAGTTCCAAAGCTTCTTCGGTTTCTCCAAGAAAAACTAAGGCTTCGGCCTTGAAGAAAAAAAGAATGCCGATTGATGAATCGGTCAAAATTACTTCATCCATGGCATCGACAGCATTTTGATACCTTCCTGTTTTTATGGCATAATCTGCATTTATAGAGGGAGTATTGTCCACGAAAGAATCCTTCAAAATTCGTTGGTAATAATTCTCTACTTCTTCAAAACGCCAATCGTAAAAAAAATACCCGCTGTATAATTCTTCCTCCACTTCCTTGTTGGTCGGATCTATTTTTAGTGCTTTCTCCAGTAATTTTTTGGCATTTCTCCAGGCTTCTTGTTCATCATATATCCCCCAAACCAATCCTCCGAAGCTCCATACCATAGCCTGACCTCTATAGGCATCCACGAAATTTGAGTCTATGGCGATAGCTTTTTCATATGAGGCAATAGCATTGGAGTACGATAGTTCGTTGGCCTTATTCCTTTGAAACTCGGCTTGAAGGTAATAAGAGTAGGCCTGTTTGCTTTTTGTGGGAACTTTTTGAATTTTATCAAGTTCATTATCGGCAATAACAGCATTCATATTAGCGGCAATACCTTCTACAACTGCGGTCTGCATTTTAAAAATTTCGTCACTTCTCCATTCCCTGATGTATTCTTTTGACCATAAATGATCGTTGGTCCGACTGTCTATCATTTGCAGGTTTATTTTGATTTGGTCACCGGAAATCTGAAGATTGCCCTGCAGGAGATTTGTCACCCCCAATTCAGTTGCAATTTCCTGGGCAGACCTATTCGTTTCCTTGTATTTTATAGTAGATGTAAAGGGAATAACCTTATCAATTGAATTAATTTTGGTGAGTCTCGAGATAACGGCATCTGTCATACCATCACTTATATATTCCAGATTTGGATCTCCCGTCCAATTTTTAAGGGGCAGTACAGCAATGGATTTTTCTGCAATTAAGTTTTCCATGCCTTTGGTTTCTACATTTTTCTTTAAAATAGTACTATAAAGAAATAAGGCCGCTGCTACTATTGCTATTAACAATACAGACAAGACTAATGGTTTTTTATAGCTTCCTTTTTGTTTTTTTGATAGGTCCACAGAGGAGAGCAACCCTTGGCCTGTTGCGGTATTGGATGGTTCTTTACTCTCAACGCCATCACTGGCCTCTCTAGATTTTACCTCCCCTGGGGTGTACCCGTAAAACTTATGGAAAGAAGTGCTGAAGTAGGTGGCACTGCTGAAACCCACCCGATAAGCTACTTCTGAGGCTGTAACATTTTCCTCCCTTAGCAGCTCCAAAGCCCTCTTCAATCTATATTCCCTGATAAATTGGCTTGTAGAGACACCTACTATTTTGTGCAGTTTTCGATGTAGACTGGAACGGCTCATTCCCACCGCTTGGGCAAGACTATCCACCCCAAATTGATCGTTGTTTAGGTGCGCCTCAATTTCTTTGGTAAGTTGCTCGACTAGAGTACCCCCCATTGATTTTGCGTGAAATCCTTTGTCCAAATTCTTGTCCGAACTCATCTACTAATCCAATTTCTTAAAGGGGAGTAGCACAAGTTAAGCAATTTAAAAAATAGTTGACCTGTAACTATCAGGCATTTAACTAATCCTTTTAAGCCAACGTTTGGCATTAGGTCTCTTTGGCGACGTCTATAAATTCTTATCTACCAACAATTTGCAGACCTATTGCCCTGAACTTATTGTAAACATTCTCTTAATAACGAATACAGTTAAATCAAATTAGGGTTTTATAAAGCATACACTTAAAGTCTACTTACCGTAATGAAATTTATTGGTGTCGAAATGCAGTCACAACATCAGGCTATTTACAAAAACAGTCAATATTACTTGAAAAAGATTTAATGCATCAGTCCAACGAGATAATCCCTTGACTAGCAAAATTTTAATTTTTTTTACTTTAACTTTGATGGACCCACATCAACGTTTTTATGAAAAACCTGTTAGTCAATATTAAAAAGTATATATCCCCACTTTTTAATACTAGGGCAGCTGGAATTTATATATTACTATTCGCTTTGTCCATAGGAGTAGCCACATTCATAGAAAATGATTTTGGCACCAGTGCTGCCCAAAAAACCATTTTCAAGTCTTGGTGGTTTGAACTATTGCTTCTTCTATTTGGTATTACGATCATCGTGAATATTTTCAAGTTCCGAATGATCCCTCAAAAGAAATGGCCCTTACTACTTTTTCATGGGGCCATCATTGTCATTTTGATCGGAGCAGGATTAACCAGATACCTGGGTTTTGAAGGGGTTATGCACATTCGCGAAAATGGTGCTTCTAACAATTTCCTTTCTTCCAATACTTTTTTAAAGTTTGATGTAAGCCAGGCTGGCCAAAACTATAATTTCGACGAACCAGTACTTTTTGCTTCCTTGGGAAACAACCGATGGCATGAGTCGTATTGGATAGGCAAAGATTTAATCAATGTACAGGTAAAAGAATTTATCCCCAATCCCAAACAGATTCTTGGCCAAAGTATAGATGGGAAACCCACCCTACAGATTGTGATGGCAGGAGCCAACGGGAGGGAAGAGTATTTTATCAATGAAGGTCAGACCAAACGTATAAAGAACCTCATTTTCAATTTTAAGGACACCCAATTGCCAGATGCCATTAATATTGCATATAGAAACGATTCCATTTTGTTCGCTTCCGATAGAACATTTTCAAGAACCGTTATGGCCACACAGAAGAAGGACACCTTATATCCTTCCCAAAATTATAGTCCCTTATTGCTGCGCTCACTTTATTCTGACGGGGCGAACAATATAGTCTTTTCCAATTTCGATAAAAATGGAACTGTCCGTATCGAATCTGAAGATCCCAAGGTAAAAAATGAAAGTCTCACTGCCCTTTTGATGGATGTTTCCGTAAACGGAAAAACCCAAGAAACAATTGTCTACGGTAGCAGGGGCATGGGAGGTAGGCCCGAAGTGCTTAATTTTGATGGTTTAAGCGTATCCGTTTCCTATGGTTCCAAAGAAATACAGCTCCCTTTTTACATTAAGTTGAACAAATTTATTTTGGATAAATATCCCGGTACCAACAGTGCCTCCTCCTATGCTAGTGAAGTTACCTTGGTGGATGACAAGAACAATGTGAACATGGATTATCGAATATTCATGAACAACATTTTAGACTATGATGGTTATAGGTTTTTCCAATCTTCCTTTGACAAAGATGAAAGAGGCACCTATTTAAGTGTAAACCACGATTTCTGGGGCACTTGGATTTCCTATATTGGATATGCATTGTTGACTATAGGCATGATATGGACATTGTTTAGCAGAAATACCAGGTTTTATCAGGTTACTCAGAAGATCAAGAAACTGCGTGCCAAGAGCGGTACTTTCCTCTTCCTATTATTTATTGCTTCAACTTCCTTTGCCCAAAAAACACTGGACGATTCCTTTATTGAACCTACCGTTTCTCTGGAACATGCCAATGAATTTAGCCATTTGGTGGTACAGGATTTTAAGGGCCGTATGAAACCAGTTCATACCCTGTCCCGAGAAATCATGCGCAAATTGGCACGCAAGGAAAGCATGTACGGCTTAACCGCAGACCAAATTATTCTGAGTCTTTTTATTAATAAACAAGAATGGTATGGTATACCCCTCATTAAACTGGGCAAGCATGAAGACATTAAAAAGAAACTTAGTGTAGGAGGTGACTATGCTTCCTATAAGGACTTTTTTGATACCAATGGAAAATATAAATTGCGCGATGAAATGCAAAGAATCTATGGCTTGGAACCCATTGATCAGGGTGTTTACGAGAAGGAACTTCTAAAAATAGACGAAAGGATCAATATTCTGAGTATGGCCTTTTCGGGTACCTTACTTAAGTTAATTCCAAATCCCGAAGATCCCAATAATACCTGGCTTTCCAATACCGCCCATAACCACGGTGCCAACGATGGGCATAACCATGAAGAGAACACTGCCGACAAATTTTTTAGTGCTTATACCTCAGCCTTGAAAGAAGCAGTAAATTCAAAAGACTACAAAAATGCGGATCATCTTTTAGCGGAGCTTAAAGCCTACCAGACCAAAAACGGGGGCGAAATAATGCCCTCCGAAGCAAAGATCAATGCCGAGATTTTATTGAACCAACTAAATGTGTTTACCCGCCTGGCCATAGGCTATATCTTTTTGGGACTCGCATTATTATTCTTTTTGTTCCTATCCGTTTTTAAGCCGGATGTAAAGTTAAAAAAAGTATACTTGCTTCTATTCTCATTGGTCCTCATAGGTTTCGCCTTTCATACCATAGGACTCGGTCTACGCTGGTACGTGTCCGGAAGGGCACCATGGAGCAACGGATATGAATCTATGATCTATATTGCCTGGACATCTACCTTGGCAGGCGTTTTATTTACCAGGAAATCCTTCGGTGGACTGGCTGCAACTATGGTTTTGGCCGCTACAATTCTTTTTGTATCTACCCTAAGTTTTCTAGATCCCGAGATTACGCCTTTGGTTCCCGTATTAAAATCCTATTGGTTAACCATCCATGTTTCTTTGGAAGCAGGTAGTTACGGATTTTTGATGTTGGGAGCTATTATTGGATTGATCAATTTGATTTTGATGGTTTTCCTTAAGGAATCCAACAAGGCACGAATAAAAAGAATTGTTCAGGAAATGTCGTACATCAGTGAACTTACGCTGATCGGTGGACTATTTATGGTTAGCATAGGTACTTATTTGGGTGGTGTTTGGGCCAACGAATCCTGGGGTCGATATTGGGGCTGGGATGCCAAGGAAACATGGGCCTTGGTCACTATTCTTGTATATGCCTTTATTTTGCATATGCGCATTATTCCAAAGCTCACCGGACTTTTTGCTTATAACGTAGCTACTATTTTTGGACTCGCCACGGTTATCATGACTTATTATGGGGTCAACTATTATTTATCCGGTTTACATTCGTATGCCACTGGAGATCCGGTGCCGATCCCAAATTGGGTTTATGTGGTGGTAGTTTCCATAATTATAATCAGCAGTGCGGCCTATTATAAAAAGCGGAAGTATCCAGTGATTTCGTAGAGGAGTTAAGATTATTGTACAAGGGTGCCATTCTCCAAAATCAGGTCATATGTATAGCCTGCCCCAAAATCCCGGTTGAGGCTAACTACAGCTCTAATGGTAATTTTGGAACCCTCCGGAACAAAGGTATTGGACGTGACAACCAAATCATAATCGTTCTGACTACCATCTTGAACGTGAAGCCAATTTCGTTCCATAATATTCGGGTTCACTTTAACACATGTTCCACTAATCTGAACGGTATGGCCTTCATACTTTTTAGGATCCTTTACCAGTTCAGAAATTTTTAAAGTACCCTTGTGCTCTACCAATTTTTCGGTATGTGTAGGGATATCTTCCTTAGTTGCCACAGTTTGCTCCATCTTTGGGACAGTCGATTTTAAATCCCCTACATGTTTCGAATGGTCCTGGGACACCAAATTGGAAACCAGATATATGGTATCGAATACCCGGTTGTATTCCTTGCTTTCAAAGTTGGTCTTTAAAAGGGGTCTCTTATAAAAATATACCTCCCCTTTTTTGGCCTCTTGTTTTCGGGTTGCGATCCAGAACTGACCATTCCCTTCCTCTTTTACTTTGAGATATACATAGCGATTGGTCGGCAAAACCTCTTGCACTACCACCTTATGAAGATCCTCATTGAACGAAATGTCGGAATTAGGAGTTACTTGGGTGGCGGGATTGGTGGTAAAGATTCCACTCCCATTTTCAGAATCTTCGGTATGGGTGGAGGGGGCAATGACCTTAGGGCTATTGTTGCAGCCCATTGCCAATAAAGAAACCATCATCAATAATCCAAATTTATAAGAAGTTTTCATGTTTCAAAGTTTTAAAATCGTTGTACGAGCCTAGAATAAATTCTATAATTATTTTCTTGATCGTAAGTGGTCATTTCTCCGGAGATGCTGAACATCAATTTTCGGTCTATGTAATAAGAAAGATTGGTACCCACATAATGTTGACTTAGCGGATTTAAATTATTGGTATAATGATAATGCACAAATCTATAATAAAAATCAGCGTTCAACCTTCCATCCAAATAGGAATTTGAATGCCGTATAGCGGCAACATTACTTTTTAAATAATTGGATTCATTCATGTTATAGGACAATGATAATCTTCCTCCGATGGTAGGAAGTTTTGAAAGGGTAATAAAGCCATAGATATTATCCGATCTATTCTCACTATTATTTTGGAACCGTTTGCTATAACTGGCTCCAGCAAATATATTTTTAAAGGGCCTAAAATTAATACGGGCACGGGCCCCTTGCCGGGCCACGTCATCATCCAAAAGTCGTTCTACCTCTGTCTGGAAAGTTTCATAGTACAAAATCCTTTTTCGAGAATCATAGGAAACCATCATATTAAATTTTCTACTGAATCTGTATCGGGCGGATAGATATAAATTGGTCAATCTAATATTATTGCTGACCACTTCATTGAGTTTACTGTACAGGTCCATTTCGAGAGAGGAAAACAGGTTAAGGTTCTGGAAAATGGTACTGGTATGCTGAAAATAAGCATAACGCCGATCTATTTCTCCACTATTTTGCTGTTGAATGAATCCCAATGTGGTCTGGGAATATAATGAAGCGCCTTCGGTCAGAGTACCTACATATCCCCCATATTGCAGCAAATTGGAATTAAATCCAAAATCCAATATGTCCGGGCGAAATCCTGCAATGGCACCAAAGTATTGTTTTCCGAAGAATTTTTCTACCTGCAAGCCGTCTATGGCTCCCAAAGAGGATATTTTGGAGTTGATGTTCCTTCCCAAGGTAAGAGACAATGTTGGTGTAGCATCGTAATGTGCAGCGAGATTGTAAATTCTCAACAAACTATTTTTTAGATAGGATGAAGTATCCTTTAAGCCCAAAATATGCTGATAATTCAAGTAGGTATTAAGCGAGAACTTTGACCCTTTAATATGTTCTGCATTCATGGAAAGACGACCCACTAAACGATGTCGGTCATCCCTTTGGCTATTTATCGTATTATAACTCGCAGCGGATACACTTCCCCTAATCGTTTCCTTATACAGTGGCTTTTCCTCCAATTCAATGATGGGCTGTATAACTTCCTTCCTTGGTGTTTCCTTCTTTTTTTCTGGTATTTTTGGAGGTATACGGTATATTACTACATCACCTTTTTGAATGGTACAGCCCTCGACCACTGTACAAACACATGAGGTGGTGGACTTGTTCTTAATCACCAAACAGGAATTACCTGTTCCTTCCAAACGTAGGGAATCCCCAATAATTATAGCCTGGGTATCATGGAATTTTACATATACATTCTGTGTTGTAACAAACGAGACTTCCCCACTTAACAATGGTGCAGGTACAGGATCCTGCCCATATATGTTGTAGGTTAGAGCTACAAAGCTTATAAAGAAACTAACTTTAAATCTCATGTTCTTATTAATTGCCATTGGGATGGCATTCTAGGCATGCAGTGCTTACATATTCATATCCATTTTCCTCTTTGTGTTTATCGTCCATTTCATTTTGCCCATGACACTGGAAACAGGAAAAATCCGCATAACTGGCCGGATTGGTATGACATTCCACGCAATCGTTCCAAACCTCTCCTTCCCTATGTTTTCCCGAGTAAATAGGGAAATATTGTGCATCGTGGTCAAATGTTGCAGGCGTCCATCCCGGATTGGTGGTATGACAGGCCACACAATCGGTAGGAAAATTGGCTGCCAGGTGGTTGGGGTTGTTGGTTTGGTCATAATTATCCTGATGACAATTTACACAATCAGGAGAAGCGTCCGAATAATTGGCCGTGGTATGGCACTGGGCACAATCCTGAATATTATGACCTAGTGTTAGTGGAAAAAAGTCATGGTCTATAGTGGCGGGTGCCCAACCGGGATTCGTTGTATGACATGATACACAATCCGTTGAAAAACCTGAGGTGGTATGATTTGGATCTTGGGTTCCGTTGTAATCACTTTGATGACAATTCACACATTCGGGCGAAAGCCCGGCATAAGTGCCAATGGTATGGCACTGGGTGCAGTCTTGTAAATCATGGCCCTGGGTCAACGGGAAAAAGTCATGATTGATCGTTGCCGGTGACCATCCTGGGTTGGTAGAATGACAAGATGCGCAATCATTTGAAAATCCGCTAGTCTGATGATTTGGATCTTGGGTTCCGTCGTAATCGCTTTGATGACAATTAACACAATCGGGCGAAAGTCCGGCATAGGTACCATTGGTATGGCATTGTGTACAATCCTGTAGGTCATGGCCTTGGGTCAAAGGGAAAAAGTCATGGTTAATGGTCGCCGGCGTCCATCCAGGATTAGTGGTATGACAGGAGACACAGTCTGTTGAAAAGCCAGAACTAGAATGATTTGGGTTTTGGGTACCGGCATAATCATCCTGGTGACAACTTACACAGTCTGGTGATGTATCCGCATAATTGGCCGTAGTATGGCATTGGGCACAATCCTGAATATCATGACCTTGGGTCAGGGGGAAAAAGTCATGGTTAATGGTCGCTGGGGTCCATCCGGGAGCAGTCGTATGACAGGAGGCACAGTCCGTGGAAAAACCAGAACTAGAATGATTCGGGTTTTGGGTACCTGCATAATCGTCTTGATGGCAACTAACACATTCAGGTGATGCATCTGCATAATTTCCCGTAGTATGGCACTGGGTGCAGTCTTGAATATCGTGCCCTTCCGTAAGCGGAAAAAAATCGTGGTTGCCAGCTCCTGCCGAATCCCATCCAAAACCTAGAGGATTATGGCATTCTATACAATCTGTTGAAAAGCCCGAGGTTTCGTGATTGGGGCTCTGTGTACTGGCATAATCGTCCCTATGGCAACTAATACAATCGTTCCCAATCCTATCAAACCTCAAGGTCGTTTCAGAAGTGTGGCATTCTACGCAGCTAAGATTACCATGGGCTCCGATCAAAGGGAAACCATTTTCTTCGTGCAGTTCTGGAATATTGTCTACCAACCAAGTCTGGGAAGTATGACAACGAACACAATCGTTGCCCACCGATTGGCTGTGTATATCAACATGGCAAGAAACACAGTCCGTTGAAGGCACTTCATTAAAAACCAAAGTACTGTGACAAAGTTTACAATCTACTTGGGCATGGGCACCCTCCAAAGGGTATTCTGTTTTATCGTGATCAAACTGAAGCGTGTAGTTATCAATAGTCCACCCCGAAGGATTATGGCATTTGGCACAATCCATTCTAAGCTGGTCACCATGAGGTGATTGCGCAAACAAATGCCAAACGCCCATAAGGGCAACTATTGTAAGTGACAGTCGATACATCTAAATTTCTGAATTTTGTATACTACTTCTACTTCTCCGTTAGCATTGGCTATCTCGTGACATGCACTACATTGAATTTTGGCATGCCTTCCTTCCAAAGGAAAATTGGTCAAGTCGTGATTGAACGTTTCCGGGAACCAACTGGAGGTGATATGGCAACGTTTACAATCAGTAACCCCGTCAATAGCAAAGGTGTCATCATGAATATTTTCATGACAGGTGGCGCAATTACTCTCTAAATTAGCGAATTTTTGACCCTTAATGGGTTCGTTCACAGTTAATTCGTTGAAATGACATGCCCTGCACTCCACCTCGGTATGTTTACCGGTTAATGGCCAATCTGTTTTGTTATGATCAAAATTCACGGAACTCCATGTATCATTGGTATGACAGCTAGTACAATCGTCGTTGGGATAGTATTTTTCACTTATGTATCCCTCATGGATGTCCTGATGGCAATCTACACAGTTGGCCCCCATATTTCGAAAAGTCCAGCGATCATCATCTTCGCTAACGTGACAACTAAAGCAAGGGGTCGCAATATGTGCCCCTTCCAAAGGAAATTCAGTTTCTTTATGCTGTTCCAAAGTATATAGGCTATAATCAAAACCTTTTTCCAAGGAATGGCATTGAACACAATCCGGTGAGACGCCGTTCTCTTTAAATTCCCCCTTATGATAGTCGACATGACAGTTGGTACATGCCGCAAAATCTATGGGAGCGGTGAACCTTTTTTTATGGCACTGTTTACAATCTACCTCTATATGTTTTCCTTCCAAAGGATAATCGGTTACACCATGGTCAAAGAAATCCATCGAACGAAGGGCTAAAAAGCTAGTCTCCCTATGACATTTTACACAGTCCGTTCCAAATTTACCGTCGTGCACGTCTTTATGACACTTTACACAACTATTCTCATTGATATTGTTCCTGTCCTGAAAAACTTGTAAGGGTTCACTGGTCTGGGCATGACAACTGAAGCAGTCCGTCTTTTGATGGCTACCTTTTAAGGTAAAATCGGTAAGATTATGATCAAATTGGTCCTGTCCCGAAAAGGTTGCAAAAGAGGTTTCAGTATGGCACTGGGCACATTGACCGGGTATTTTGGCATCGTGGGGGTCTTCGTGACAAGAAATACAATCCTCAAATGGTATATCAGTAAATTCTTGAAATTCCTTGCCATTTTTGATGGTCATCTTATGACATTCAATACAATCTACCGTGGAATGTTCCCCACTTAACTGAAAATCGGCTTGGTCATGATCAAATTTGGGAGCCGGTTTAAAGGCTTCCATATCATGACAGTCCACACAGTTGCTTGCCAAAGTTTTTTGATGGTAATCATCATGACACGATAAGCAGGTCTCATCCAAACCCAAATACGTTTTTTCCCTTTGTTTAAGATCGTTATTGGCAATATTTTCAGATATGTGGCATTTCCTGCAATCGACCGTCTCATGGGCACCTGCCAATTCATATCCAGTACTTTCATGATCAAAAGCGTCCTCATCGAGGTGAATCATATCGAATTTTCTTCCGTGATGTTCACTATGGCATTGAAAACAATCCTGTCTTATAACATCAGTCTGACCATGCAGCCCTTGTTTTTTGTTGACCAAACTTTGAATTTCTTTATGGCATTCCAAGCATTTTTTGTCGGTAACCTTATTCCCCAAATCATGGCATTGGGTACAATTGGACATGCCTTCCAGGTCCGCATGAGCCTTGGTCAGGTCACCAGGAGATATCTGGCCATATCCCATGTAGATGGTCAATAATAAAAGTAGGGCGGTATATTTGGAAATGGATTTCAAACCATTTATTTATGTTTTTTCATTACGTGTCCAAAACGTTTGGATATTTCTACCCCGGCGTTCTGTAAAAAGCTTGTTGGCAATTCTCCCCCTGCAAAAATATACACCAAGTCATTCTCAATTTCGATTTCGATATCCTCATCCTCCATCTTCATCAAAACCGTATTATCGGCAATTGACACTAAGTTAGAATTAAATTCAACACGAATGGATTTATCGGACATTGACTGTTCAATTTTTTCCTTGTTCTTAGGTTTTAACCTAGAGAATTTATCTTTTCTATAGGAAAGGATTACTTCGTTGTCATCTTTCAAAAGCAATGCCGATTCAATTGCCGAGTCTCCCCCGCCTACAACGATTATTTTCTTGCCGGAAATTTGTTCCGGCTCCAGCAAACGATAGGCCACTTTTTGCGAATCCTCACCTGGAACGCCCAACTTTCTTGGGGTACCTCGTCGACCAATGGACAAAAGCACTTGATTGCATAGGTATTCATCTCCAGTATTGGTCATTATCTTAAATACCTCATCATCAATGGGAACTATACTCTCTACTTTTATGTTTTCAATAATATTCAAATCGTGTTCGGAAATTACCTTTTTCCACAATTGTAATAATTCATCCTTAGAGGTATTGTACAATTTGGCTTTCCCATAAAGTGGCAAATCCATGGGAGCTGTCATTACGATTTTCGACCTTGGAAAAGTATAGACAGTTCCTCCCAAAGTATCCTGCTCAAGGGTCACAGAGCTAAGTTTATGCTCTTTAGCGGCAAGGGTGGCGGAAATACCCGCGGGACCAGCGCCTATAATTACCACATCCAATACATTTTCTTTGGACGGCTTTTTATTCTTGGCAATATTTTCCATGGCCTGTTGGCCTTGTTCCACACTGTTTTTTATAAGTCCCATACCTCCCAATTCTCCAGCAATGTACATGCCTTTGATATTGGTTTCATAGTCTTCGTTAACATGTGGCAGTTCCACTCCTCTTGATTCAGTACCTATACGTAAAGAAATTGCTTCAACTGGACAGGCATGAAAACAGGCTCCATGGCCTATGCAATTTGAGGTATTGATTACTGTGGCAATACCATCAACAATCCCTAAGATATCTTTTTCCGGACAGGCAGTAATGCAGGCACCACTACCAATACAGGTGCCAAGGTCGATATGGGGATACAATGAAATTGGTTCATAAAGTCCCTCTTCCTTGGCCACTTGAACCTTTACCTCGGTTTTTGCAGATTTTACTTTTTTCTTCCTCAAATAGAAAAAAATAATGATGGTACATAGAAGAAATACGGTACCATAAACTAGCAGCTGTTCCAATAAAACTTCATCCATCAAAATAATATTTATTATTAAAACAACTGAAAGCTGTTATTCCCTACCTATAATTGGAACTTTTTCAATTAAAGTTACGCACGTGCAATTTTCATGACAATAGGCTGTGAAATTTAATCCTTTTAATAGCTCCCGTTCCTAATTATTAGAAAATCCATCTATAGCCAAAAGCCAAGGTTACAGCCACATGAATAACCACAATGACAAGCATTATTATAGCAAAGGGCATGTGCACTACATGCCAATATTTAAAAAGCTGTTGCATCCTTTCCAGTCGCTTTATCTTCTTGGAAAGAGATATTTCTTGTTTGACTATTTTCAAAATACCCTTGCGATCTTCCTTGGGCAAATCACCTCTATTGAGCACTTTTCTCAAATAGCCCATCTTCTTTCCGCTGTCCAAGGTGTTTTCCTCTTTCATCAAATCGGAAATGATATCCAAGGTATTGGATTCCAAATGAAATTTCTGATGAATAACAACCGCAAGATCGGTCTGCATACTCTTAACCTCGTTCATTGTCAACTGCCTACCTTCTATGGTCTTGGGAATCTGATTGTAAATAAATCTGCCTACAACACCGCTTAAAACAACGGCCACCATGCTCCAAAATGCCACGGAAACAATACCACCAAATTTAAAAGCGGTATGGAAAAGCACTAGGATAGGACCCAAAGTGCAAAGAAAAATATGAAATTCCAACAGGTACTTAAGACGAATATATTTGGCCAAAAAGTTATATCGCTTTCTAGCGATGTAAATTGACACTCCAAATACTATCAAAAATGTGCCAATTATTCCCAATCCTTGGCCGTAAATCCCGCTAGGTTTAAACCAATTGTGTCTGGGGTGATAGAAACGTTCTTCCAAAGGCGTCCCATAGTAGGTATAACCTGTATAAAAAAGGTAAACAGTGACCAAAACGGTAATAGTCACCATTGTAAAAATATATACCGTATGTACTGATTTGTTCACTCTTCAAAGCACCTTTTGTAAGTGATAGTGCTATTGATTAAAACGGGTTTTTTTAGGAATTATTGGATTTAAGGTAAGTATGTATTTTTATCAATTGGAATTAGTACGGTATTGGACAAATAGGTGTACTCCTAAATTGTACCATATAACCATAAGTATTACACTAAAACCATTCTTAGCCTCTCAGGGGGGTGATCTGCAGCAACAAGAAATTTGCTTTGAAGCTTAATAATGGAATTAAATTGCCAAAACCAATTGTACTAAACCTTTAGGTTTAGTTACCCATCCCTTTAAGGACCTCTATTATTTCCATTGGACCCATCCTTTCGGTATAATTGGCCTCAACATGTGCTGCTTCAATGATCTGGTTAGTATTGACTATGAATGTAGCCGGAACTGGTAAGGTTTTTAATCCCCCGCCGTTCACAAGGGTCAAATCCCGACGCTGGTGATAATCCTCCCCTGGATCAAACTGAAGGTTGTACGCTTTTATCACTTCCTGATCCGCATCGCTAAGCACCTCAAATTCGAGTTCATTTTTTTGAATAGCCGTTAGTGCATCATCCGTTTTTTGCGGACTAATAGCAATTAAAGAAGCACCTAAAGACTTTATTTGTGGCAAGTGATTCTGAATTTCCCGAAGATCCAAATTACAAATTGGGCACCATTCTCCACGATAGAATTTTATGATCACAATTCCAGATTTTAAAGCATCGGATAGTGTTAATTTTTTTCCTAATGCATTGGGCAGACTAAAATCTGGCGCCTTATCTCCTTCAGAAAGCCCTTTTACTCCAGAAGCATTGGCGATAACCAACTTTTGAAAATCCTTTAATTCACTCATAAGAAACTATTTGAAGCTCGAAATTTTTAATAGCAAAATCTGCAGACAGCCAAAAATAGTCATTTCACAATAGATTGGGTAGGCTATTGATAGTTATAGACGTCCTTTAATTTCTGTACTTCCCCATTTTCATCCAAAATATCCAGATCATAGCGTATTTGGACACGTGTATTTAAGGGCGCATGGTAATAAATAATCCAAGCGTCTGCCTCGGTAACCCCAATACATCCATTGGAAGATGCCTTGCCCAGGGTTACTGGGTTAGTGGTGGGATGTATCATTTGCCCGTTACGAATGCCATTAATTTCTGTTTCTATCCATGGAATTGTGGGCATTATGGTCGTTTTTTTATCATCCCTTCTGGTCACATAAAATCGCTTGCCTGTTACAGGATTATAAAAACTGGGATTCCGCTCCAACCTTACAATCTTGCCTTTTCCTGTCTTGGTTCTTAGATCTGTTATTCGATCTCCCATGGCCAAATACCTTTTCCTATCTTGCCCAACCCTGATCGGAAAGGTATATAACAACAAGGAATCTTGATAAATGCGGAGCCTATATTCGGGAATATTTATATCTATCAATGTATTTTCCATATCCTTGATAAGTTGCTGCCCCACTTTGGTATCGGGAATCAACAAGGAATCATTGGCCCGAAGCACAATCATTTTCCGTTGATCATAAACAAAGGAATCCTTTGCCATTTGCCTGTAATAATCCGTATTGGCCAGAGTATCCACTATCCAAGGATTCGCACGAACCAGCACATGTTCGGACAAAGCATAGGGCACTAAGGAATCATACTTCTTGGCCATTGCATCCATAAAACTGAAATAATTAGCCACTGTAATGTCCTTGTCAATATAAGCCATTTGGGGCTTGGCTTTCTTAGGGACATTATTTTGCGGCACTATTTTTTGCTGAACAGATGGAGGGTTTTGAGCAGATGGGTTTTTCGTGGAAATAGGTCGGTTAACATTACATGAAACTATCAAAAGAACTAATAGATGGAGAATGATCACCTTAGATTTAATCATATTGGTAAAGTTTGGTATTATTATAATCAAAACTAATACGCCTCAAGGGATTATAAAATGACAATGGTCACCACCCTATTATATGACATTCCTCATTTTAAGCCCATATTTTTGGATTTTTATTATTTATTTGAACCGGTCAACCTAAAATAGGTTCAGTAAAAAATAGTGTAGCAAGACAAATAACGAAAGTTTGTTCTTATTCCATTTAAATAATCCCATAAGTAAGGGAAATGGTTGGTGGACTAAAACGAAATAATTAAATTAAAGTTTAAATTTACAGATGACATATTTAATAGAAAGCACATATTCCTTTTTGTGTTTTTCAGGCGGTAACCCAAGCAACTTTTAAACTAGAAAAAAATGAAAAAGAACTTCCTTTTAATCCTTTATACTTTTCTGGCCATGCAATTGTTATTCCCCCAGGGTAATAAGGGTAATACCGAACAAAGGCAAGGAATTTATACCTTGATAGAAGCCTATGCCCAGGCAAGGGAAAAGAAAGATACCTTATTGCTCAAAGATATTTTAACGACAGATGTAGATCAACTGGTTTCATCAGGGATTTGGAGAACGGGTAAAAATGAATCCATGAAAGGGATGCTCCAGAGCTCGGCTGGCAACCCAGGAACGCGAACCCTCAAAATTGAAAAAATACGCTTTCTTAGTTCGGAGAGCGCAATAGCAGATGCCAAATATCAAATACAGAATCCCGATGGTTCCCTTAGGAATATGTGGAGCACTTTTATTGTAGTTTTCGAGGAAAATAGGTGGAAAATTTCTGCTATAAGAAATATGTTGCCCGCAGCGCCACAATAAGCTTTCACCATGGCAATTAAGAAAAATCTATAATTAAATTACCAAAATCGATTCTGATATCCAATTGATCATCATTCAGGACTAAATCCCAAAATGTCGCCGGGCTGACAATCCAAAACCTCGCATATGGAGTTAAGCGTACTGAAGCGAACAGCTTTTGCTTTCCCATTTTTAAGAATGGAAAGACATCTGTCACAACAACACATGACATTCCTCATTTTAAGCCCCCACCTTTCAAGTTATCTTTGATGAAATAGACCCTTACAAAGGGATTTGGGTATGGGCAAAACAGCTACATTATTTAAAGGGGCGAAAAAGTTTTTCATAGAGATAGGGGATCTCTCCTACTTTGGTGCCCGATTTTTTAAGGAGGTCTTTAAACCTCCTTTCGAGTTTAAGGAACTAATGCGCCAATGCTATCAAATGGGAAATAGGTCCCTAATGCTGGTTACGGTAACAGGCTTTATCATTGGGCTGGTACTTACCTTGCAATCCAGACCCACCCTGATTCAGTTTGGAGCAGTTTCCTGGATGCCGAATATGGTAGGAATCTCCATAGTACGGGAAATAGGACCTGTAATTACCGCCCTTATCTGTGCTGGCAGAATTGCATCAGGGATAGGAGCCGAATTAGGTTCCATGCGGGTTACGGAACAAATTGATGCCATGGAAGTCTCGGGGACCAACCCTTTTAAGTATTTGGTAATAACAAGGATAATGGCCACCACTTTAATGCTCCCTATTTTAGTGATATACGGGGATTTGGTAGCCCTTTACGGATCGGCACTGGTAGAAAATTTAAAAGGAGATGTTTCCTTTCAACTCTATTTTAATACGGTTTTTGATGCTCTGTCCTTTAGTGACCTGGTACCGGCCACTATAAAATCGTTCTTTTTTGGCTTTGCAATAGGATTGGTAGGCTGTTATAAAGGCTATTATTCCAAGAAGGGAACCGCAGGTGTAGGGGTAGCGGCCAATACCGCTGTAGTAATGGCATCATTACTTTTGTTTGTGGTAGATTTTATTGCTGTATTTATTTCAGATATTTTTTATGAGCTTTAATATGACAGAACCGGACCAAATAACAACTTCAAACGAATCTGCCCAAGGAGGGAAGGCAGTTATAGAGATCAAGGACCTTTATAAAAGTTTTGGGGACAACCACGTCCTGAACGGATTTAATATGACCCTAATGGAAGGAGAAAACCTAGTGGTCATGGGGAAATCGGGCTCTGGGAAATCGGTAATGATCAAATGCCTGGTTGGCCTGGTAAAACCCGATAGCGGAACGGTAAAAGTATTGGGCGAGGAAATAAACAAACTGGACCAACAGACATTGGACGAATTGCGATCGGATATTGGATTTCTTTTTCAAGGAAGTGCGCTATACGATTCCATGACGGTGCGTGAAAATTTGGAATTTCCCATGCGTAGGCACAAGGAAAAATTGGGAGTGGTTTCGGATACAGAACCGCTGGTTCGTGAAGCGTTGGAAAATGTTGGCTTGGCCCATACTATGGATTTAATGCCGGTGGAATTATCGGGAGGAATGAAAAGAAGAATAGCCTTGGCACGTACACTGATCCTAAAACCAAAGGTAATCCTATATGATGAGCCTACAAGTGGCTTAGACCCCATTACCTCCAAGGAGATTATAGAATTAATGCGCTCCATTCAAAAGAAATACGGCACTTCCTCCCTAATAATTACCCATGATGTGGATTGCGCCAGAGTAATATCGGAGCGGATGATCCTCTTGGTAGATGGTATTAACTATGCAGAAGGCACCTATTCCCAATTATCACAATCTACCGATCCAAAAGTGGATGCGTTTTTTAAAAAATAAGAACATGGCAAAGACAACATTAGAAAATTTGAAACTCGGGATATTCGTTGTCCTCGGCACGGCACTGCTTGTCGTTGCAACATATTTAATTGGGAACAGACAGAATATGTTTGGTAAAACCATCTCTATAAGTGCCCTTTTTAAGGATGCCAACGGACTTCAGAATGGAAATAATGTACGCTTTTCCGGTATAAATGTAGGCACGGTGAACAAAATTGAAATGATCAACGATACTACCATTCGCGTTCATATGATCATCGAGGAAAAAATGCAAAATCACATTAAAAAAGATGCCGTAGCCACTATTGGTTCCGATGGACTAGTGGGCAGTATGCTCATCAATATTGTACCTGGGCAAGGAAAGACAACCCACATTGGCCCAGGGGACGAATTACAATCCTTTAGCAGGGTGGCCACCCAAGATATGCTGAACACCCTTAACCAAACCAATGAAAATGCCGCTTTATTAACGCAAGACCTGCTAAAGGTAACACGAGCTTTGACCCAGGGCAAAGGCACCTTTGGCAGGTTGCTGAACGATTCCCTCATGGCAAAGGAACTACACCAAACCATTACCAATCTGAAACATACCAGTAATGAAGCCAATATAATGATTGCAGAGATAAACCAGATTGTTAAGCAGGTGGATTTTGACAATAGTACTGCAGGTGTTCTCTTAAAGGACTCCATTACTGGGGATAAAATGAAAAGTGTTATTTCTCATCTGGAAAACTCCAGCCTGGAGATCGAAAAAATGTCCAAGAACCTAAATTCGGTCATCGGGGATATTAAAACAGGGAAGGGGGCCATTAATTATTTGGCCACAGACACCGTATTGGTAGGACAATTGGAAACTAGCATGGAAAACGTTACGGAAGGAGTTAAAAATTTCAACGAGGTTACGGAAGCCTTAAAGCATAACTTTCTCACCCGCCGCTTCTTCAAAAAGAAAGAAAAAGAGGAAAAAAAGAAACTGGAAAAAATTGATGAATAAATACCTTAAATCCAGTTATACTTTGACCCAATTACATGGAAAAAATGGTTGCTCTATACTTTTTCAAGCTTTATAAAGGTAATTTCCGGACGCATGCCCAATCGGCCAGGAAATCCCATCCATCCCAATCCACGGCTTACATACAGAAATTGAGGGCCCAAACTATATAGTCCTGCCCAATGTTTGTATTTGTATTTTATGGGACTCCATTCTTTATTTCTGATGTTGATCCCCGCCTGCATACCATGGGTATGCCCTGAGAGCGTAAGCGCTATATTAGTCTTATCCGCCACCTCCTCGCTCCAATGCGAGGGGTCATGCGACAATAAAATTCTAAACCCTATACCCTCTACTTCATGTAGGGATTTTTGAAGGTCCCCGTATTGCTTAAAGGGTGGATTCCCCCAGTTTTCCACTCCCACAATTGCAATTTTCTCGCCCTTGTTCTCAATACATACGGCTTCATTCAGTAAAAGCTTAAAACCAATTTGGGAATGAAAATCCTTTATATCCTCAAAATTGCTCTTTCTATCTTCTTCCGATTCCCATTTACTGTAATCCCCATAATCATGATTTCCCAAAACCGAATATTTTCCCCGTTGGGCGGTCAATTTATTAAGTACATCCTCCCAACCATTTAATTCCCAAGCATAATTGTTGACCAAATCACCGGTAAAAAAAATAAAATCGGGCTTTAAACTATTTATGGTATTGATGGCGCGGTGCAATATATGATAGCGATAATTAAAACTGCCCAAGTGAAGATCGGATATTTGAACTATCCGCAATCCGTTAAAATTTTGCGGCAACAAATTGGATTTTATAACAACCTGGTGTACTTTAAATCTGTATACCGCCCTGAATACGGCATACACAATAACGAAGAATGGTAAAAACCCAAAAAAAACACCTACTAAAGGAATAATCAGCAAGGATTTCTCCCCTGAGATCAAAAAATTTGAGAAGTAAAGTGTGGAAATAACAACTACGAATATCAGCTTGGGAATAAAGGAGGAAACCGTTAATCCATATAAGGACGAAATAAGGAGTTGTTTTCTATAAGGTGATATACTTTCCAATCTAATTTTCAACACCAAAATAGAAATAATGAGGCCGATGGTAAAAAACCAAAAGGCGATAAAAATAATATTCTTAATGTTGGAAGATTCAATAGGCTCCATGATAGATTTAAGCCAGTAGAAAGCCAAGGCATCGATCAATAAAATGGCCAAACATAAAAGGACTATTGCAAAAAAAGTGTAGGATCGCATTAAAAGGGGTTTTGCTACTGGTTATTGTTATTCGCTAGCCGTCTTTTATCTTTCAACGCCCAGAAATAACCTTTTACATCCTCTACCCAGTTGTCATACATAAAGATAAGAGTAATTTCCTCAAGAGTTTCCAATACCCCAAAAACAATCATTGCATAAAACAGCCAATATACCGGTCCAAAAAATAACAGCCATAAAATAAATATCCCTTGGGTAATGGCAGATATTTTGGCCAAATAGGTGTGAAAGGCAGTTGCTTTACCGTATTTCGCAAACGCAATGGACATTTGAATCAAGTATGGTACAAATGCAATAATTATAAGAAGAAAGTTTTCCATGATGAAATTATTTTCAAAAAAGAACAGACCGATCAATCCAATAATAAGGGTTATTTGATCTCCCACAGAATCCAACTGTGATCCCCTGGCGCTTGTAATTTTCAACCTTCTTGCCAAAAACCCATCAATGGCATCGGTAGCATAACTTATAAGGAGCATCCAACTAAACCATTCCCGTTCACCATACCAAATTAGAGCAAGTAATAGGGGTACGGCCATAATTCGATAAAAGGAAAACCAGTCGGCAATATTGAAGTTTTTAAAATTATACATAACTATTCATCAGTATTATAAATCCTATGATCAGAAACCGTATTACTACACTTACAACTTTAGCAAGGGGTTTAATTTTTTAATAATTTCACCTACGAACATGGGAGTTTCGTCCAAAATAGATTCTCCCGTAAAAGCATCTACGCCTTCCATTTTGTAGGAGCCTTCGCCCGAGGTGGTCAGGACAACCATCTTGTCCCTATCATCGGTGGTTCTGTCCATAAATGATTTAACGGAAGAAGGTGGCTTCCAATTCTCCCAGGTGTGGATTACCAATAAGGCATCGTAATTATTCGGATTTACACCCACTAATGCGGAAACATCTATTACCTTGATATATACCGGCTCCGTTTTGTAGTAATCCACAATGGCGGTAGTAATTGTATTTTTAAATTCACTTCCCTGTGTGGCCAAAAGCAATCTGGAATTTTCCCCGGGAGAATTTACCTCGTATTCCTGAACATGGTCCATAGCGTATTCATTTTGATACCAAAACATAAACACCAAGAAGACCACAGCAGCCGATAAAAACACAAGAAGTATCTTTCTAAATTTTTTCATAGAATTACATCTTTAATTTACTGCCCTTAAGAAGGAAAAGTACAAGCAACTCGGGTCTTAATCCCTCTTGAATAGCGTTGTGGGCAGCACCCACTAATTCCTGCTTAGGATTATAAAGCTATACCTTAACACTGCACCACCCTATGACCATTGTCAGTTATACACACAACGCAATTAATATAAGTTGAATAATAGATAAATCCAGTTCAGTGAACCAAACTGATGAAGTGTTGTGAAGAAAGAATACCAATATCCAAAAACCTAAAGGCCAATGCCCTACATGATATTTATCATTTGATACCGATTGAATTGTAACTTTCTTTATGGGACAACTATTATTCAATAAAATTATGAATATGAAAACACTATTTCTTTACGTATTGGCACTAACACTTTTTACTTCCTGTGTAAGCCAAAAAAAATATACTGCTATGCAAGACCGGGCAGTAAATTGTGAAAATGAATTAAATACCAGCAAGAACGAAATTAATTTGTTGGAAGCCGGATTGGCCAATGAGAAAAACAGATCCAAATCCTTGGAGCAACAAATGGAATACTTTAAAAGTACCAACACAGACCTGTTGGCCCGACTTTCCGATCTTTCCGTTGTAAGCAAATCGGGAGCCGAAAGTATTAAGAAATCTTTGGAAGCCCTAAACGAACAGAATAAATACATAAAAGACCTTACAAGTAGTATGCAGCGAAAAGACTCCATTAATTTGGTATTGGTCATGAACTTAAAAAGGTCCTTGGACAATTTTGAGGATGAGGACATAAATATTGAGGTGAAAAAAGGAGTGGTCTATGTCTCTATCTCGGACAAAATGCTTTTCCGTTCCGGGAGTTATAACATAAGTAACAGGGCAGAGGAAGTTATCGGCAAAATTGCCAAGATCATCAATGACCATAAGGAATTGGATATTTTAGTTGAGGGCCATACAGACAATGTTCCCATTTCTACCGAATGCATGACCGACAATTGGGATTTAAGTGTAAAAAGGGCAACGTCGATTGTACGATTAATGCAAACTAAATTTGCTGTTCAACCTTTAAGAATGACGGCTGGGGGACGTTCCGAATACCTGCCAAAAACTACCAATGCAACAGCGGAAGGTAGAGCCGTTAATCGCAGAACGGAAATCATTATTTTACCCAAACTAGATCAATTCTTTGAATTGCTGGAACCCCCAACCACAAATGTAGAGGGACAGGGAAAAGGATAATAGTCATAGAAGGATTCAGGACATTAAGCATTCCTGTTTCCTTTATTCAAAAATCAAGAAAAAAAAACACTCAACTGATCTATGTCATTTCGTATCCAATATGATAACCATATATTAGTATTATTAAAAAGCAATCGTTCTTTGAAAGAAATAAAAATAAAGTTTCTAAGCAGTAATGCCTTAGCGACCATAAACCGGTGCATAAGTAACTTCTTGAGCCTTATTACCCTACCCCCTTGTACAGCCCGTTACAATTGAAGCATGCTGCTTGGGACTCGGATAAGTGCAAAAGTGCTGCCCAAGCCCGGACATTAAGGATTGGGATATCTATATATCCCAATCCTTTTTTTTATATATGGTCCTTTTTTTTTGAAGGACAACCATACCTTCTTTACGTTATGAACCGATTTAAATGGATTAAAAAATTAGTATATTAAGTACTATATTAAAAACACATTAATAATCTTATTATGGAATACTATTTTAACAAGACCATTGGAAATACCCCTTTTGAAAAAGCAGTGGAAAAAACAAAATTGGCCCTACAGGAAGAGGGCTTTGGAGTACTAACAGAAATTGATATGAAGGCTACATTAAAGAAGAAATTAGATGTAGATTTCTATAATTATATCGTTCTGGGTGCCTGCAACGCCCCCTTTGCCCATAAAGCCTTACAGGCCGAGGATAAAATTGGTACCATGTTGCCCTGTAATGTAATTGTTATGGAAAAGGAACCTGGGCTTGTAGAAATTGCAGCAGTAAACCCTATGGCGTCAATGCAGGCCGTAATTAACCTGGATTTAATGAATATTGCTGATGAAGTGGGTGAGAAACTAAAAAGGGTGGTAGAAAAAATCCATTAAGCACTAAGAACCATATTTTTTAATGATGGCCATTTGACCCGAATGGTGTACGGTGTGGGATACGATTCTTCCAAAGGCCTCCGCCTTTGTCTTTGTGCCAAATTCCTTGGTGGTAACTGTGGCCTCCCAATCTTTCTCTTGTTGCTTTTCCAATACCGATTTAAGCATTTGGAAAGAATATTCCACATATTCCAATAATTCGGTCAGATTGGTCCACTCCCCTGTATCCTTCTGCGCAATAACCGATTTTGCAATGACCTTTACATCCTGTGCACCAAAAACGTTCTTGGCAAAAAGCAATTCCACGTCCCCAATATGCCTAATAAGAAAACCTATACTGTTTGGTGCCGGTAATAATCTTTTGCTTAGATCCTCTTGTGTTATATTGGACAACTGGTTGGAAAACCGGGTCCTGGCCTCTTCCCATAATTCAATAAACAATTGTGTTTTTGATTTCATGAAATATTAAATAAGAATATTAAAGAATATGGGTAGGTTGTGGAAATCATGTAGGTTATCATAGCCTATTTAGGACTAAATTCCCCCATACTTTTTTAACCTCTTGAATATCTTTTCAACATAAAGGATACTATATAAATACTGGCATAAATAAAAAGTGCTAGGTATAAGGTCATGGTATTGGTATTTAGAATATTAAATTATTAAAGATCATCCCTTTTAGATTTTTTGGAAGGCTATCCCTGATATCGGACATTTCTCCCTGGGATACATATTTTCGTAAATAAAGAAATGTGGTATTTACATATTCTTCGGCCACTTCATCACTGTATTCAAAATCGTTTATTGCTGTAGGTCCATCAAATTGTCTGACCAAATCCAAAAATTCGGCCATATGCTTAATTTTGGGCTTCTCCTTTTTTACCGTCCAACCGTTAACATAAACGGCCTTTAGAAACATGGGCATCTGGGCAATAAATTGCAAGGACTCCTCCACAGGAATAATTTCCCTCAACGCATGAAGTACCGAGGTTAAAATGCGACCGGCTTTGTCGGTATCGTTCCCCAGATCCATTTGCTTAGTGTAATCCTTAAGGAAGGTGTGCCCCTCCGTAGCGTACTGATTAAAATTAAGTGCCATGATTTCTTTTTTTTAGGATATATACAAAAATGGTCTTATCTTTTTAATTGTAAAATGACCTGGGTCATTTATACTAAAATCATGGATTAAACTAATTTGAATTTGTCCAAAAACACCTTGCTTTTCGTATCGGTTTTATCTATTGTTTTAATATAGGGCAAGAGGATCAGAAAATTTCATTAACCCCTCCTTAAGCAATATTTAAGGCTATATCTATCATGTCCTGAAAAGTAGTTTCCCTTTCTATGGAATTGGATTTTTGGCCAGTGACCAAAGAATCCGAAATAGTCAATATTGCAAGGGCCTTAACATTAAACTTGGCAGCTATGGTATATAATCCGGCCGCCTCCATTTCTACACAAAGAACCCCAAATTTCGCCCACAATTTGTAAAAATCTGGATCGTCCTCATAAAATTCATCCGATGAAAGTACATTCCCTGCCTTAATGTTAATTCCCTTTGCTTTGGCATAAATTGCAGCTTTAAGAAGCAGGTCGAAATCGGCCGTTGGCGCAAAATCCGCATTAATAAATCTGGAATTATTGATCCCAGAGGTGGTGGAAGCCGCCATTGCCAAGACAATATCGCGTATTTTCACCTCTTTTTGATAAGAACCGGCGGTACCTACACGAATTAGATTTTTCACCCCATAATCATTTATTAGCTCTTGATAGTAGATGAGCGCCGAAGGAATGCCCATACCACTTCCCTGAACAGATATACGTTTGCCCTTAAAGGTGCCGGTATATCCCAACATACCACGAACTTGGTTATAGCAGAAGGGGTTTTCTAGAAAGGTGTTCGCTATCCATTTGGCCCTTAAGGGATCTCCGGGCATCAGTACGGTTTCGGCAATTTCACCTTGCTTGGCCTCAATATGTGTGCTCATATATAATATAATTTCTAATTCCTGTTCCCAAATTCTATTGGACCAACACCTTCAGTTTTGGTTGGTGACTATGGCTACTCCAGAAGATGTACCTATTCTAGCCACCCCTAAATCAATATAGTTTTTGGCGGTCACCGCATCCTTAATTCCTCCTGATGCTTTTATCTTAATCTTGTTTCCTACTGCCTTCTTCATCAAAACCACATCTTCAAAAGATGCCCCCCTGGAACCAAAACCAGTTGAAGTCTTTACAAAATCGGCTTTAGCTCTTACCGCTATTTTACATGCGGTAATTATTTCAGCATCGGTCAAATAACAGGTTTCCAAAATTACCTTTAGCACATTATTGCCTACAACTTCCTTTACTTGCCTTATTTCTTCTTGGACAGCTAAATAATCCCCTGATCTTAGCCTCCCAATATTTAATACCATATCCAATTCATTGGCCCCCAGCTCTATATAATCCATGGCTTCGTTCACCTTGGCCTTGGTGGACATGGCCCCTAATGGAAATCCCACCACCGAGACCACCCTTACCTTCGAATCCTTAAGTAAATCCTTTGCAAGGGCTATATGACATCCATGGATACATACCCCATAGAAATTAAAATGCAAAGCCTCTGAACAAAGTTGTATAATATCCTTGTCTGTTGCCGTTGGCTTTAATAAAGTGTGATCAATAAAATTTTCAAAGTGCATTTTTCAAATTAAAACCTGTTGGAAATTAAGCATTTCATAAACGACCCCATTTTACCAAAAGTAAACTTCTTAAATATGCCATTTTATGACAACGATCATCAAAATAATACATGGACAAAACAATTATGAAGATATAAGGTTAATGAGGAAAGAATTAGGCAAAGGCGGTCTCAGTACTACTATCACCATGTAAATTGGGGCTTAATGTAGAAAGAAATTTAAAATGTCGTATGGGATATCCAATCCTCCAAAGTTCCTGTTTTACTTGTTCCAAAGCTATTGGACTATAGTAAAGGAAGATGAGCCTTCCAGTGTCAACTTCAAGGTCTATTACCCTAATATCCATAATACGCCTAAGGTTCCGAAGAATCATCATCTTTTCATTATTAGAGATTAGGTTGCCAATTTTTGCTATAGCTTTCATGAAGTTTAGGATTTATGAATTCCAATGAATACTAAAATACAACTGAAAATTGTCCTTAGAAATGATACAGATCAGTTAACACATATTTTATACCATATATGGGCTTTAGATATAATAAAGTTGCACCGAAAAGACAGTTTTTATGATTAATACAACAATCCAAAATGCCTAAAAACCCAGTGTACTTTAGCTTATGACCGATATCATATTTATTATCGGCAAATGCTTTTAGATTTAACCTATAAATAAAGTTAACATGAAGACAATACTTTACGCCTCCGATCGTACCGAAAACTCCGCAGCGGCCTTGAAATATGCATATCAATTAAGTAATCAGTTAAAGGCTTCTCTGATGGTCCTTTATGTTCATGAAATGGATCACATTAGGGTTTCTGTTTCTCGGCCAGTGGCACAAATTGAATACCACGTAATTCAGGAGCAGACCGAAATTTTAACCAAATATTGCGAAAAGCATTTGGGCGTTACCGTAGATGGCAAAAAGATACAAGTCCAGGTAGTCCATAACGATTCGGTTTCCGATGCCATTTTGGAAAAATCCAGGGATTTTGGAACCGATATGATCATCATAGGGAGAAAGGACAAACATACAGATCGCGGTCTATTTGTGGGCAATATAGGAAAGGGCCTTCAGGAAAAGGTTCCCTGTCCCCTACTAATTATCCCAAATAATGTTGTGGCCAAGTCCATAAAAACTATTTTGTATGCCACAGATTTTGAGGAAGCGGATATTTTGGCTCTTAAGAAATTGGTCCCAATGGCAAAGGCACTTGGCGCCAAAATACAGATAGTACATATATCCACTGAAAAAGAATATGCTGGAAAAGAACAGATGGAGTGGTTTAAGGATATGCTTCGGCAAGAGGTTGACGATACTGCCATAGGCTTCACCCTAATTTTCTCTGACGAGATCCAGGATAAACTTAAAACCCATGCCAAGACTATTGGGGCCGATTTATTGGTACTGCTTGAACGGGAGGAAAAGGGATTTTTTCAAAAAATATTCCATATAAGCTTGGTTGCAAAAATGGAGGAACATATCAGCATCCCCTTACTGAGTTATAACGAGCTAAATTTATAGTTTTTTCTTAAAAAGCCCTTCTGCATAAACAATATAACTCTCATGTGGTTGCCTAGGGATATTAATATGGCACTTCTTTTTCATGGTTTCCCTGCCCCTACTTTAAATGAAAAAATAGGGGTTTATGGAATAGCCTTTATGCCCGAGTTTAAGAAAACAATAACGCTTTGTTTTTTATTTTCTGCCCTTATAATTATAATTTCACCTAAAACTAAACAGCATGAATAATCTAAAAAATAAAGTAGCCTATATTACAGGGGGCTCCAAGGGAATAGGATTTGGGATAGCGTCCAAATTATTGAAAGCGGGAATGAAAGTGGCCATAAGTAGCAGGCTTTTGGAGAATGCCGAAAAAGCCGCCAAAGAGCTTGGTCCGGAAGACATGGTACTTGCCATTGCCTCTGACGTATCAAAACTTGGCGACGAAAAAGCAGCGATTAAAAAGATTTTGGATAAGTGGGGAAAATTGGATGTGATGGTGGCCAATGCAGGAGTTGGACATTTTGCCCCCATAGATCAAATTTCCGACACTCTATGGCATGAGATGGTAAACACCAACCTAAACGGAGTATTTCACTCGCTAAAAGCTTCGGTAGAAGCCCTTAAGAAATCCAAAGGGTATTATATTACCGTGGCAAGTTTGGCCGGCACCAATTTCTTTGCCAATGGTGCGGGATATAATGCCACCAAATTCGGAGTAGTAGGTTTTACCCAAGCTGCCATGTTGGATCTAAGACCCTATGATATTAAGGTCTCCACCATAATGCCAGGTTCCGTAGCCACTAATTTTAATGGCCATAAACCTTCCAAAGAGGATGCTTGGAAGATACAACCAGAAGATATTGGTGAGCTGGTTTTAGACCTCTTGAACATGAATCCAAGGACCTTGCCCAGCAAGATAGAGGTTAGACCAACGCGACCCGATAAAAAATAGGGCTATACCTCTTTTTCGGTAAACGGCACCTCCGGATTACCAATTTCAAATATTAAAGTTTTTATGGATTCCATAAAATGGGCAATGGTTTCTTGGGTAATGAAATTATCCTTGTTTCTACTGCCCTTTTTTTCCTTTGTGGCAAATTTGAGCAGACCCGAACTTAAATTTTTAAAAGAAATAATCCCTGCTTCAATAGTACCAATAGGTTTAATACTGTTGTACATTATGGCATAACACAACAATTGAAAGGCTTTGCTGTAGTTGTAATCCGCAATGGCATCTTCCCAGTCCACAATTTCAACTTGAGAACTGGTTACAGTTCCCGTTTTATAGTCGATAATTCTAATAACCCCATCCTTTTCATCGATCCGATCCAATTTTCCTTTTAGGGCTACAGGGAAATCCAGCCCTGGAACATGAATATCCATTCGTAGTTTTTCTTCTACCCCCAATATCCTTATTTGATGTTGCGCCACTTCTGCCAATTCCAGTTTTAGAAAATTTTCCACATACCTAACTACCACATTATATGCAATTAGGTTTTTACCTCTGGAAATATCGCCATCTGCGAAGCTTTTCGCAAAGTGGCCAATAACTAAGGGCCTTACTTTCTTTTTCATTTCCTGCAGCATGGACTCCTCCAAATAGGTATTTAAATAAGGCTTATAGAGGTCTTCCAAGGTATCGTGTACAATTGTTCCAAAGGTATTGTTGGCAACAGTTTCCTCCACTTCTAAAATATCGTCTATGCCCAATAGATTTCGTTTATAAAAATCTATCGGGTTTCTAATATAGTTGCTCAGGGAGGTAGGAGAAAATCCTTTAGCAGCATGCGTCTTGATCAAATCCATAAGGCTCTCATCCTTGGCTATGGTCTGTAAAACCTTAATAGAAGGAGTAATTTCAGGGGCCGCGATTATCTCAGTGATCTCTGCCAACTTATTTTCATCAGTTAACAGTTGGGTCAGCAACCTACTCTTCTCCCCGCCTTCCAGAACATCCGGCTCGGTATTGTACACCAAGTAGATATTTTTTGCCCGTTGCAATAAGCGATAAAAGTGATAGGTATATACGGCATCCTTTTCCTTATAGGTTGGAAGTTTGTAATATTTTTTAAGATCGAAGGGGATAAAGGAATTATTGGACTTCCCGGAAGGGAGAATACCCTCGTTAACGGAGGTTAGAATTACAGTTTCAAAATCGAGCACCCTACTTTCCAACATTCCCATTATTTGCAAGCCTTCCAAAGGTTCTCCCTGAAAATCCAGGGTTTCGTTCCTGACAATTTCCAAATAAAGACTTTCCAAGGATTTTAGGTCATTGACAAATGAGTACTGTTCTACCATGTCCTGAAGTTGATTGAACAGGGAGTAAAACTTGTACAAGTACTCCAATCCAAGGGAATCTTTGGACAGGGCAAACCTTTCCCTAAGAATTTGGATAATTTGATGGCATTTATTTAAAAAAACGGTTCCCGGGACCTCCTCCCGAAAAAATAGTAAACTTAGCAAATCATCGTTTCCTTCCCCTAGGGACCGTAAATTATCAGAAGTTATAAATGCCCAATTCTTTGTTCTGATAGCTTCACTTATCCGAGTAGCCTTATTTTGTTGGTTTTCAGTACATAAAATCTGAATGTAGGGATGTGATAAAAAGTCCAGCACCTGCTGGAAATACCAGCCTTGGGAATCCTTTTTTATATGTATAGAAAGATATTGCGAAAACAAACTGGCCAAAGGAGTGCTCTTTAAGGGATATCCCATGGTGATGTTCACCATATCCAATTCCGAGGGAATAGAATTTAAAAGTGGGTTCAACAAGGTTTCATCACCCAGAACTATTGCGGTGTTTTTAAGTATATTATTGTCCTCTTTTTTAAGTTGTAATAAAAGGTTTCCTACGTACTTCGCTTGGGAAACATTTTTGGGGACGCCAACTATTTTGATATTCTTTTGGGATAAATAGTTGTTTTCCACGCCCTTTAGGGCCTTCCCCTTTAGCCAGGTCCAGGTATTTAAATGTTGCCTTATAAAGTAACCGGCGTCATGTATGGGATCTTCCACAAAATAGGTATCCCCATCCCAAAAAATGTCCGCTTTGGTATTGGCAAGTATTTCCTGAATTATGTACGATTCCGCCGTATTTAAGGCATTAAAGCCAATGAATATATGTGTATTATTTTTGTTATTGCTTAAATAGTCCTTAAGCTGTTCACAGGCAGTACGATAAATTAGACCCTGATGGCCTAATTTTTGGGCCTTTAGCAAATCATTGAAAGCGTTATACAGGGGTTCAAGATTATTCCAGAATTTAATGTAATTCGTTATTATTTCAGATTTTTCCTTCTGTAATGACCAATGATTTATTTCTTGGATATTGGCCAAATAGGAAAATATATCTTTGGTATCTATAAGATATCTATCTATTTCATTAAAATCCTGTAATAAGGTCTGTCCCCATTTGGAAAAGGTGTAAAAGTTATCCTTTTCGCCATATTCCATGGACGAATAGGCTTTATAAAGTGTAAAAAGCTGCTCCATATTGGAAGCCGTCTGCAGATTGGATATTTGTTCCACAAAGCCCTCAATACTGTATATTTTTGGTGAAAAAATGGTTCTATTGGCCGTGTTGGCCAATGTGGTCCTTAAAATAGTTCCTGCCCTTTTACTGGGAAGTATTAAGATTAGGTCGTCTAAGGAGACATAGGTCTGTAATATATCATCAACTACCTGTTGGAGAAAGCTTTTCAACTGATTATATTTTATTTTAAGTTCATAGGCAGACTACCTAGGGGCTGGGCAGCTGTAATTTGCAATAGCCCAACAATCTCCATAGTTGCCAACAGGTATCCAGTTTTTATAGTGGCCCCTTCAACAATACAGTTGTCTGCAATTATGGGGTAATTTAATTATAATAAATAGAACATAAGCATGCACTCGGTTCCATTATGAAAGATAAAATAATTTCTGGCCAAGGTATATATAGATTAATCCCATAAGTTATTAATAAATTTGAAAAAGATAGAATTCGCTATCCCAGAGTTGATGTCTGTTCATTTTTTGCATCACCCAAAAAACGAACCAAAATCCCGATAACTATCGGGAGTAGGCTGATTTTAAATTTCTTTAAATCCACGCACTTTCCACGGCCGCACCGCCCAGGCCGATTTCACTTGGGTGAAATGCTCTATGGACGGCTACCCCCGCCCAGTGTGAAAACCACTTGATTTAAGACGAAATTGAAAATAGGCCGTTTCTTTGTTCCGTCAACCTACATAGTACCGATAAATCATAGTGCCTAATTCGGTACCGTTGAACATTGCCTGCAAAGCATGTTGTTTGGCAGGTCTTCTTCCGTGGTGGAGATGGCATGGTCGTAAAGAATTATTGAAGCCTTGGAAATAATTTAGGCCATGGCATCGTTCCCTAAAATCCCGAGATTTAAGGGACCACATAGTGAAGAAGGGTCTTTTCTTTTGTTTCGTTTTCTTTGGACAAGCAAAGAAAATGAAAGAAGAGGCTATACATGAATTTCTTTTGCCGGATTCATTATTCATAAGCTGATTCAATATTTTTTTTAAACAAATATGAATTCTTCCCTTACAGAATAACCACAGCTTTTAAATAAACCCAACAATTGGTCTAGACCCGAATATATTTTAGAAATATATCCTGTTAATATTAAACAAAAAAAGCCCCGCAATTGCGGGGCTCTTAATTATAGTATTAAAACTAATTGGAAATTATTTTACCAAGTTAATTTCAACTCTTCTGTTTTGAGTTCTACCAGCTGAAGTATTATTAGTAGCGATTGGCTTATCCTCACCGTAACCTACAGCAGATAATCTGAATTGCTCAATACCTTTTTCTACTAAGAAATCTTTAACTGAAAGCGCTCTTGACTCAGATAATTTTTGGTTCAAGGAAGCACTACCTACACTGTCAGTATGACCTTCTACAGTAAATTTAGCAGTAGGATACTCTTTAAGGATAGTGATAATATCAACCATTACAGAAGTAGATTCTGCTTTGATAGAAGATTTACCAGTATCGAACAAGATTGTTCTAGCGTATTCGTTCAATTGCTTCTGAACTTCTTCAGTAACTTCAGGACAACCTTGGTTAGCTACAGTTCCGGCAACATCTGGACATTTATCATCTTTATCCAATACACCGTCACCATCTTTATCTTGGTAAGGACATCCTTTGTTAGCGGCAGGACCAGCTTCGTTAGGACAAGCATCATCTTTATCAGCAACACCGTCACCGTCAGCATCTGGACAACCAGCTAAAGCAGCAAGACCAGCTTCGTTAGGACAAGCATCATCTTTATCGGCAATACCGTCACCGTCAGCATCTGGACACCCGTTCATTTCTTTAGAACCAGCTTCGTTAGGACAAGCATCTTTGCTATCCTCTATACCATCACCGTCAGCATCTGGACATCCGTTGAAAATCTCAAGACCAGCAACTTCTGGACAAGCATCATCCTTGTCGTAGATTCCATCACCATCAGTATCAGTACCACCAAATTTGATAGCAATACCGGCCATATGTTGGAAATGCTTAGCTAAATAATCTTCGAAAGCGTGCTTGTAACTAGACTGTAAAGTAAGACCGATGTTCTCAGTGAACCAAATGTTAAGTCCAACACCTCCATTTACGGTACCAGCACCAACTTCGTCAATCCAAGTATAACCACCACCTATTTCAATAAAAGGATCGATTACTGTACTTTTTAAGAAATTATATTTTATTGTACCATCAACAGCATAGTGAGACAAATCGTCAACACTTGTATCCCCCAATTTGTCGATACGGTTCAAAGAACCTCTTGCCCCAATTGAGAAGCCGCTACCTACGTACTTGGAAACTCCAACATAGGAAATAGATGGAAGTATGTTCCAGTGGTCTGTTGCATTAAAGAATTCATTCCCAAAGCTGCTATAATCTTCAGTAGGGAAAACGTCGATTGCGTTAGCTCCGAAACTTACTTGCCAAGGGTTATTCTCGTCTTGCGCTTGTACGTTGTTAAAACCTACAATAAGTAAGGCAACAACCAATAATTTGCTAAGATGTTTCATGTTCAATTTTTTAAGTTTAAGTGTTTATTAGCTGCAAATGTAAGTTGTTAAAAATTATTAACAAAATCATTCTCTTAATTTTTTTAACGTATTTCATACCAAAAAAGACGCATTTAAACGATATTTCATGCTGCCTCCCCCTTGCCAAAAACCCATACGGAATAACCAGAGTCCAAAAAAGCAATACCAATAAGACCTTGTAGGCAAGTTCTTGGTTAACCTTTAAGTAATACAGAAAGATTAATCCGATATGACATAAGCTTATTAGGACAACTATTTGGAATAATTCCACCTTGAATTAGACATTAAATAACATGATAGAAGACCAAAAATAGAAGTATCACAAACAATTCTGCCCCAATCAGCACCTTTAATTACCAAAATTCCCCCTCCTTGCACTGCACAGACCATGAGCTTAACCTCATCTAAATGAAGTCTAGCGTAATATCCTCATTTATATAGATAAGGATTTTATTTTCAATTTCATATCCCATAGCTTCCAAGGCGTCTGCATAGGAATAGATTTGCTCATGGTACGAGGGATTCTTTTTCCCTGTCTTATAATCTATTATGGTTGCCTTGTTATCCTTGATGACCAGCCTGTCCGGGCGGAGTACCTTCCCATTTTTGGTAAGGATATCCTGTTCATTCTTAATTAGGCTTCCCTTTAGAAAGTAGGAGGATAACTTTGGATGATCGGCAATGGCTTTTATCCTTTGCTTCATCCCAAGACTATCATCATGGCCAAGGTCTCCATTTCTAATTAGCATATCAATGGCACCGTCAATATCTTCATTGGTCTCTATGAGCCCCATCACATAATGAAGCATATTTCCTTTGCTAAGGGCTGTTCCCCTCTGCGTATCCCATAAGGCACCGGCCTTGGTCAAGATCCTAAATTCGGGTCGCTCTTTATAAGTGTACAAATGGGTTATCTTTTCCTGTTGTTCCCCTTGGCCGGTGAGCACATCCTGTATTTCAAGATTTCCGAAGCGATAACAGGTCTTGGCATCTTCCCAAAGCCCCTTTTCCTTTAAATAGTGAATAAATAATCCGGAATAATAATTTGGTTTATGCTCCCCCTTTGGAGTAAGGTCTTTTTTGGATATAATATAGAGACCTTTAACCGCCCTGGTCAAGGCTACGTACAACAGGTTAAAGGCATCCAATTCCAATTTATGCTGTTCTTCGTTATAAATTGTTTCCGCAAGACGGCCATAGCCTATAACTTCCTGTTTTTTGTTTATTAGAATTTCCTCAAATCCTTTAAAGGAAATAGGATTTACCGGCAGCCAGAGTTTAGCATCCCGTTCTTCATATATATTGGTATTGGCAAAAGGGAAGATTACAATTGGGAATTCCAATCCCTTGGATTTGTGTACGGTCATTATTTGAACGGCATCCACATTTTCGGGAGCGGTAATGCTTAAACTGTCCTTTTTCTTATCCCAGTAGGCCAAAAAGACTTGAGTATTGGCTCCTTCTTTTTGTTCCACCTCCAAAACAGCATCCAGGAAATAGGTTATATAGGCATCCGAACTGTTTGCCAAACCAAACTTTTTTATAGTATACTCCAAACCGTCATAAACCGAGGATTGCCCAATAATATCCACATTAAAGCCGTAGGCCCCCATTAGTAGCTGGGATACTCCATTAATATTGGCGTTTATAAATTGATGCCTATTTTCAAGATCCTCGGAAAGAAAACTCAGTATTTCATAACACCTTTCCATTTCCGTGGGCTGAAGGCTATAATGCAATAAATTAACCAGGAACCTTACCTTGGGGTTGCTATTTAATAATAATGTTTCAGACGAAATGATTGGGATTTTGTTCTGCATTAGAAAATCGGCCAACAGAATCCCGTGTTTCTTTTTACGGGTGAGGATGCAAACATCCTTTAGGGAATAGTTTTTTTGCAAAACCTCTTCCAAGGTTTTCATTACCAAATTACAGTATTCCCCATCTTCTTCTTGGGATTCCTCAACATCAATAAAGGAAAGTTGTACCAAACCTCCTTTTTTATGATTATAGTCTTGACTATTGCCTTCTACAAACAACTTATTATATACCGTATTCTCCAAAAAGGGACTAGTAACCGTAAAAAAATCGTTGTTGAATTTTATTATCTCTTCATGACTCCTATAGTTTGCTGGAAGATTTGCCGTGGATGGCGGAAAAACAAACGGATTTTCCTTTAGATTGATAAGGTTTAGGAATTGTTCGGCCTTACCACCCCTCCAGCGGTATATGGCCTGTTTGGCATCGCCCACCAAAAGCAAGGAACCTATTTTTCCTTGATCGTCCTGACTTTCCAATGCGTTGCCTATTAATGGTATAAGGTTGTGCCATTGCATTTCGGAAGTGTCCTGAAATTCATCCACAAAATAATGACGGTACTTTTCCCCAATACGTTCATAAATAAAAGGTGCAGGCTGATCCTTTATTTCTTTGGAAATAATACTATTGAAAGAGGAGATTGGCAAAAGATCGCGCTCCCTTTCCAGGATTTTGATTTCATGTTGAATAGCACTGAGTACAGTAAGCGGAACTATATTTTTATACGCGTTCTTAACTAAGGACAAGGCACTAAAATGGTCCTTAATCTCGTTGAACAAACCTATAAATCTAGGATGAAGTCCGTCCAGAATATCTTTAATCCCTTGGGGACAGGTTTTGGTGTATAGGGGCTCGGTTTCAAAATTTTGTTTCCAACCCGCGTTGAAATCCATATTTAAATCTCCCGAGGCGATTTTGGCAATAAATTTTGGAAAATAGCTGGATTTAAAATTATTGAATTCCAGATCATTCTCATCAATAATATTGAGTATATCCTTTGCCCAAGCCACAATCTTTGTTTCATGGGACTGTATGTGATGTACCAATTCCTTTTTTAAATCCAAAAAATCATCGATGCCCTTGTCTTCAAGCTTTTTAAGGTGAGGAGCCTGATTTTCATTGAACAATAAAATCCCGATCTTTTGTAGATCGAAAGCTATATCCCAACTTTTATCGTCATCAATTTTTTCCAAGGCAAAATCTATCAACACTTTGGTCAATTGTGTATCGGCACCTGCCTTATTGATCAGTTTGGCAATGGCCTCATCCAACAATAATTTGGTATCCAGCACCACCTCAAAATTTTGTGGCAGTTTTAGATCTTTAGCAAATGTCCTTATAAGCCTATGTGTAAATTTATCAATGGTGGAAACATCAAAAAATGCATAATTATGCAGAATTTCCTTGAGTACCTTTTTGGATCTATTTCGCAGCGTGCTTATATCTATTCCCAACTCTTGGGAAATATCGGCCAGCATGGACGGAATCTCCTTGGTATCGGACGTTTTGCCAAAGGCAAATAGACTACCCAGAATTCGCTGTTTCATTTCGTTTACGGCCTTGTTGGTAAACGTAATAGCCAGAATACTGCGATAGTTCCTGTTAAAATCAGAAGAAAGGATAATTTTTAAATATTCTTTTGCAAGCGTATAGGTCTTGCCAGACCCAGCAGAGGCGTTATAGATTTTGTATGGAGCGTCCTGCACAGTATTTTAGTCGCAAAATAAGCAATATTAAACAGTTCTTAACAAATTATTAGTTGAATTTCTATGATAAAACCGTAATTTTGGGAAACAACATTTTTTAACATAAAAACGAAAACATTATGGCTTTTGAATTACCTAAATTACCTTATGCGTACGACGCTTTGGAACCACATATTGATGCCAGAACAATGGAAATACATCACACCAAGCATCACAACGGGTATACTACCAATCTAAATAACGCTATTGAAGGAACGGATTTGGCAAAAAAATCCATTATGGATATTTTGACCAACTTGGACATGTCCAATGCAGCTGTAAGAAACAACGGAGGAGGATTCTATAACCACTCTTTATTTTGGGAAATAATGTCACCAAATGGTGGTGGACAACCTTCGGGTGAGCTTGCCGATGCCATTAAATCTGCTTTTGGTTCTTTCGAATCATTTAAGGATGCTTTTTCCAAAGCTGCAGCAACAAGGTTCGGCTCTGGCTGGGCTTGGTTATGTGTTCACAAAGGAGGGAAACTGGAAATTTGCTCAACTCCAAACCAAGACAATCCAATCATGCCTGGAACGGGCTGTGGTGGTGCTCCAATTTTGGGCTTGGATGTTTGGGAGCATGCTTATTACCTAAATTATCAGAATAGAAGACCAGACTACATCAACGCATTTTTTAATGTAGTTAATTGGGATAAAGTAGCCGCTTCCTACAAGGCCAATAAATAAGGCTTACGATTAAAGAGGGCTTCGGAAATTCTTGGTCAATAAGCAAAGGCTTCAATTGGCCCTATGGATAATTTTATATTGCTTTTTTAAGGCAGTCCTTGGAATAAATAAAAGTCCGCTCCTCAAAAATTTGACGAGCGGACTTTTTTGTATCCTAAAAATAGAAAAGGGTGGAGAAGCCTCCACCCTTTTCGTCCCAAATCTTACCATAAACTTAACCTACTTATGCTATGGCGATACTAAAATACTGGTATTGTGAGAAATAACAAAAATAATTATGACCTTTTATCCATAATTTTTTTCGATGATGTTCAACAATTATCGTTAAAAGTGACTAAAAATTGGTTAAAATACTGATTCTCAGCAATAAAAAAGGCGAAGCTAAGCTCCGCCTTTTTTCCCCAAATCTTACCATGAACTTAACCTACTTATGCTATGGTCCTCCAAAAGTAAATCAAAAGCAGTGGCGTAAAAAAGGTTTTAGATAAACACCCCAATTATAGGTCAAAATACTTTTGGGAAAGTATTCTGGAGAGAAAGTTCTTGGATAAATAAAATATACACTTGAAGATGATCAGCCAAGATGAAGAATACGGGCAACCCTTTCCTGTAATACAGGTACTACTTCCTGCTCGAACCAAGGATTTTTAGATTGCCAAAATCTGTTCCTAGGAGAAGGATGTGGCAAAGGAAAGTATTTCGGTAAAAAATCGTTAAAGCTTTTTACAGTTTCTGTCAAGGTAGCTTTAGCGGTCTTTCCAAGGTAATATTGTTGGGAATAGGTGCCAATGAGAATAATAAGTTCTAGGCTCGGCATACTTTTCAGTAAGGCATTGTGCCATAAGGGGGCACATTCAGGTCTAGGAGGCAAGTCCCCACCTTTACCTCTGCCGGGATAGCAAAAGCCCATAGGCATCAGTGCTATTTTGCTGTCATCATAAAAAACGGAATCTGAAATATTGAGCCATTTTCTCAACTGCTTGCCACTGGGATCGTTCCAGGGAATTCCCGTTTCGTGAACCTTAGTGCCCGGAGCTTGACCAACAATAACAATTCTGGCATTGGGATGTGCTGTAACCACAGGTCTCAGGCCCAAGGGTAAATGGGATTTACATACTTGGCAACTTCTTATTTCCGATAATAATCGTTCCATTATTTTTTACCTGCCACCACAATAACGATCTCTCCTTTGGGTGGATTGTCTGTATAATGTTGCAAAACCTCTTTTACCGTGCCCCTGATCGTCTCCTCATACATTTTCGACAACTCCCGCGAAACGGAAACCAATCTGTCCGAACCAAAATAGGCTTCAAAATGCGATAAGGTCTTGACCAATTTATGGGGCGATTCGTAAAAAATAATTGTTCTAGGCTCTTCTGCCAATAAGGTCAATCTGGTCTGTCTCCCCTTTTTCACGGGCAAGAAGCCCTCAAAAACAAATTTATCATTTGGCAAACCGCTATTTACCAAGGCAGGTACAAAGGCGGTAGCCCCGGGTAGACAGTCTACTTCTATCTTATTTTCTACACAGGCACGGGTAAGCAAAAAACCAGGATCCGAAATGGCAGGGGTCCCCGCATCCGATATCAATGCCACATTCTCCCCAGACTGCAAGCGCCTTACAACCCCTTCCACCGTTTTATGCTCATTGTGCATATGGTGACTTTGCATGGGAGTAGCTATACTGTAATGGTGCAATAATTTTCCACTGGTACGGGTATCTTCCGCCAAAATTAGGTCCACTTCCTTTAGCACCCTAATAGCGCGCAATGTAATATCCTCTAAGTTACCTATAGGTGTAGGTACTATATATAATTTCCCCATTAATTCTATTAAACACCAGCCTTTGGTACTAAGGCAGGTGGATAGTGGCAAAATTAATAAAAATCAAGAAGAATGATTTCCATTATTGTAACTTAAAAGTCCTTAAGCAAATTTGCGCGCAATTACGTTCATAAATCTTTGTTCGTAATCTTCTTTTCCCTCCCAATTATTATAATCCGGTTTTACCATGTTTGCAATAAATGAAATAGATCGTTCTTCACTGTCTATCGTACTCAATTGAGATAACACCCTGTTGTAATCTTCCATATTATTGTTGAAGAGATGCTTTACAAATGCCAGACGATCGTTCAAATCCACTTTAAGTGCTTTTTTAGGACTATGTTCCACAGATTGGGTAGTACCCACCGTTTTCACTGTTTTAACCTCCTTGGGCATAAATAGATCTTTATCGTTTTTGATCAGATCCGGCTTGTTGGTAAACTGGGATAAAACCTCGTCGATGGTAGTGGCTCCCGGCATCTCCGATACCATATCCTTTATAGTATCGATACCAGGAATAATTATATCCTCTTCGTGCGGGTTACTTTCCGGTACCGAAGAATTGGCACTTAACACGGAGTTGGCCATGGTTTCAAATTTTGCCGCAATGGCATTCTTGGAAACATCTATCTCCACCTCATTCAATTTTTCCTCAATATATTTAAGAACTGCCAACTTTTCATATAATTGCCTAGCAGTTTCATATAAGGCCGAGTAATCGTTTAAATTTCTCGAGGTTATTATTTCAGTTGATAATTTTCTCAATTCCTCTTTTAGTCTCTTTTTCATCTGAATGTATTTTAAAATTAGTAGGAGCCCAATTGGAGCACCAATATAGCAATTCCTTTCAGGTAATAAATGGGTGGTTAAAAAACAAGTAATCAAGATTACCAACTTTTACCAACATTAATACCAGAAGGATTATTTTTTTAATAATTTTATGCCTCCTAATATAAAAACGGAAAACAAATTACTTTCGTCTAAAATTACAAAATGTTTCTCGAAAATACTGTTAACCCTAAAGAACAATTCGGTTGGATCGAAGTAATCTGCGGTTCCATGTTCTCTGGCAAGACCGAGGAACTTATCCGAAGGTTAAAAAGAGCCAAATTTGCCAAGCAAAAAGTAGAAATTTTCAAGCCTATGGTAGATAAAAGATACCACGAGGAAATGGTAGTCTCCCACGATGCCAATGAAATTAGATCTACCCCGGTTCCGGCCGCTGCCAATATTCGACTTTTGGCAGATGACTGTGATGTGGTGGGGATTGATGAGGCCCAATTCTTCGATGACGAAATTGTTACCGTATGCAATGATCTGGCCAACAAGGGTATCCGAGTGGTAGTGGCAGGATTGGACATGGATTTCAAAGGCAATCCGTTCGGACCCATGCCCGCGTTGATGGCCACAGCCGAATACGTCACAAAAGTTCATGCCGTTTGTACCAGAACAGGCAACTTGGCCAACTATAGTTTTAGAAAGGCAAACAACAACAAATTGGTTTTTCTGGGAGAAACTGAAGAATATGAACCCCTTAGTAGGGCCGCGTACTACAAAGCCATGTTAAAAGAAAAGGTGAGTGCCATAGAAGTTACATCCGAGGAAGTATTACCCCCTCAAAAAAAATCGAATGACTAAGGTCGGAGAAACCGTTCTGGAAATAGACCTTAGGGCCTTGGAACACAATTACCATTATTTAAGATCCAAGATAAATCCGGAAACTAAATTTCTTGGAGTGGTGAAAGCGTTCGCCTATGGAAGCGATTCCATTGCCATTGCCAAAAAATTGGAATCCCTTGGAGCAGAGTATTTGGCCGTAGCTTACACCTCGGAAGGCGTAGCCTTAAGGAATGCCGGAATTAAATTGCCCATCCTGGTACTGCATGCCCAAGAGGTAAGTTTTGCCACGATGATAGAAAATTGTCTTGAGCCCAGTCTATATTCCCGTGCAATTTTCTCCTCCTTTTTAAAAATGGCCAAAGACCTAGGCCAAAGGGATTACCCTGTACATCTAAAATTCAACACCGGTCTTAACAGATTGGGGCTTGGGGAAAAGGATATAGATTTTATTTTAGCGTCCTTGGAAGGAGTGGATCAAATAAAAATAAGCTCCCTCTTTTCCCATCTGGCCGCTTCCGAGGATTTGAATGAAAGGAATTTTACTATTTCTCAGATTGAGCAATTCGAAAAAATAAGTTCGGCAGTACTCTCTAAATTAAAGTACAGACCCAAAAGGCACATGTTGAATACCTCTGGCATCATCAATTACCCGGAGGCACAGTACGATATGGTAAGAAGCGGTATTGGTCTTTATGGTTATGGAAACGAAGCCGCCGAGGACGAAAAGTTAATACCTGTCGCCACCCTTAAAACAATAATATCACAAATCCATAGGATAGAGCCTAATGAAAGTGTAGGTTATAATAGAGCGTTTGTTTCCAATACTTCCAAGGTAACGGCAACTCTACCCTTAGGCCATGCAGACGGAATTGGCAGACAATATGGAAACCGTATAGGTCAGGTATGCGTACACGGCAAATTGGCTCCAATTATCGGCAATGTTTGTATGGATATGATTATGGTAGATATTACGGGAATTGACTGTAAGGAAGGCGACGAGGTCATTGTTTTTGGCCAGGAACAAAGTGCACAAGATTTGGCGTCCTCCGCCAAAACTATAACCTATGAGCTTCTCACCGGAATTTCGCAGCGAGTGAAACGCGTTTATATCGATTAGGACTTAAAAATTATTTTATCCCAGGTGGTTAAAACCCCAATTTAAAAGATATTTTTACTATCCCAAACATTTTTATTTTAACATTTTGTTAAGACGTCTATTTAAGTTAAATTGCAGTTAGTATTAATCAAATAAAACACTAATTATGTTAAAAGAATTTAAGGATTTTATTATGACCGGCAATGTCATTGATTTGGCGGTTGCTGTACTCTTGGCAGGAGCTGCAGGCTTGGTTGTCAGTGGATTTGTCAACGATATCATGATGCCGATCGTGGGATACTTTACAGGAGGAGTAGATTTCTCCGATATGCAAATTGTACTTTCAGAGGCAATTGTGGCCGCAGACGGAACAGTTGAAAAACCTGCCAGTGCTATCCGTTACGGGGCATGGGTAAATTCTATCATTAACTTAATTATTGTTGGATTTGTTTTGTTCATGATTGTAAAAGCCTACAACAAAACCAAAACCCCACCGGCTCCACCGGCCCCGGAGGCACCAAAAGGCCCAAGTCAAGAGGAGCTTTTGACCCAGATCAGGGATTTACTAAAAAAATAATTTTTTATAAAAAATTATGTGCTTTGGCTTAAGATCAAAGTACAGCCGCTACACTACCAACTAACCAACAAAAACCGTCAGCTAGGATTCGCTATCCAAGTTGACGGTTCTTTTTTGCGATACTGTTATTTTTGTAACAATTTGTTATATTTTTAATATATTCTATTTTATGTATTGTTTAATACCCTATAATCAGTACATTTGCCAACTGAAATTTTAAATTCATCGTAATGAAAGTAGCTGTAGTTGGTGCAACAGGAATGGTAGGGGAGGTAATGCTAAAAGTATTGGCAGAACGTAACTTTCCTGTAACGGAATTATTGGTAGTGGCCTCGGAAAGATCTGTAGGCAAAAAGTTGAGCTTCCAAGGCAAGGAGTACACCCTTATTGGGTTGGAAACTGCGGTTGCCGCCAAACCGGACATTGCCATTTTTTCAGCCGGGGGAGATACTTCCATGGAATGGGCACCCAAATTTGCCGCTGTTGGTACCACGGTAATAGACAATTCTTCCGCTTGGCGTATGGATCCTACCAAAAAATTGGTGGTTCCCGAAATAAACGCCTCAGAGTTGACCAAAGAGGATAAAATTATAGCCAACCCAAACTGTTCCACAATACAGATGGTATTGGCACTTTCTTCCCTGCACAAAAAATACAAAATGAAAAGGGTAGTTGTTTCTACCTACCAGTCGGTTTCCGGAACAGGGGTAAAAGCTGTTCAGCAATTGGAAAACGAAATTGCAGGAATCAAAGGAGAAATGGCATACCCTTATCCTATTGGGAAAAATGCATTGCCCCATTGCGATGTATTCCTGGATAATGGATATACCAAAGAAGAAATGAAGTTGGCCAAAGAGCCTCAAAAAATATTCAACGACAATTCATTCTCCGTGACTGCTACAGCCGTTCGTATCCCAACCGCAGGTGGGCATTCGGAGTCTGTTAACGTGGAGTTTGAAAATGATTTTGAAATTTCGGAAGTTAGAAGATTGTTGAGTGAAACTCCGGGAATCGTTGTTCAGGACAATACCGACACCAATACCTACCCAATGCCCATTTATGCACATGGTAAGGATGATGTATTTGTAGGTCGTATTAGAAGGGACGAAACACAAGCCAATACCTTGAACATGTGGATCGTTGCGGACAACTTAAGAAAGGGAGCGGCCACCAATGCAGTACAAATTGCAGAATATTTGGTTCAAAACCAACTAGTATAATAGAATTTTTGTGACGAAACCCTTCAATCCCAAACGGGAATAAAGAGAAGAGGGCAAGATGTTAAAACCTTTGTAAGCACCATTTACAAAGGTTTTTTTTATGCTATTTTTGGTTTATCAACATCAACAAATGAAAACACTAATATTAATCCCACTTGTTGGAATACTGATGTTAGCCTCTATGAACACCCAAAAAAAAGATACTATCATTTTGAATTATCCAAACACAAAAAAAATTGATTCCGTTGACACCTATTTCGGAATAAAAATACAAGATCCCTTCCGCTGGTTGGAAGATGACCGAAGCCCCGAAACCGAGAATTGGGTAAAGGAACAAAATGAGACCACATTTAATTATTTGGACAAAATTCCATTCAGAAAAGAGCTGAAAAAACGTTTGGAACAATTATGGAATTTTAAAAAGTTGGGATCTCCGTTCAAAGAAGGCGATTACATCTATTTTTTTAAGAACGATGGTTTACAAAATCAAAATGTATTGTATCGTAAAAAGGCAGAGGAAGCCGAAGCAGAGGTGTTTCTGGATCCCAATTCCTTTTCCGAGGATGCCACCACTTCCTTGGCTGGAATAAATTTTTCCAAGGATGGTTCCATAGCTGCCTATTCCATATCTGAAGGTGGAAGCGATTGGCGAAAAGTAATCGTAATCAATGCCGAAAATAAGTCAATTGTTGAAGATACTCTGGTAGACATTAAATTTAGTGGAGTTTCCTGGAAAGGAAACGAAGGCTTCTTTTACTCCAGTTATGACAAACCTGAAGGAAGTGAACTATCTGCCAAAACCGACCAGCATAAACTTTATTATCACAAACTAGGAACTCCCCAAAAGAGCGATGAGGTGGTCTTTGGCGGTATTCTAGCCCAAAAACATAGGTATGTTGGGGGCTATGTAACCGAAGATGATAGGTATCTTATTATTTCGGCCGCTGTTTCCACCTCTGGGAACAAATTATTCATAAAGGATTTGACCCATCCGGAAAGCCAACTTATGACCATATTGGATACTACGGACAGCGATAGCCAAATCATAGACAATGTAGGGTCCAAACTCTTTATATTGACCAATAGAGATGCGCCCAATAAAAAAGTAGTTACCGTGGAAGCCGAAAATCCCACTCCGGAACATTGGACGGATCTAATTCCAGAAACGCAAAATGTATTATCTGTGGGTACGGGCGGAGGTTACTTCTTTGCGGAGTATATGGTAGACGCTATTTCCAAAGTGTACCAATATGATAACCAAGGTAAAATGTTACGCGAAATATTACTTCCTGGGCTTGGAAGTGCCGGTGGTTTCGGAGGAAAAAAGAAGGAAACCGAACTTTATTTCACTTTTACCAATTACAATAACCCGGAATCTATTTATAAATTGGATATAAATGCAGGAGATTATACCCTGTATTGGAAACCGGAAATAGATTTCAACCCAAAGGATTACGTGTCCACCCAAGTCTTTTACCCTTCCAAGGACGGTACTAAAATACCAATGATGATTACCCATAAAAAGGGATTGCTTTTAAATCGCCAAAATCCGACCATTTTATATGGCTATGGGGGCTTTAACATAAGCCTTACCCCCACTTTTAGTGTTATAAATGCCGTATGGATGGAACAAGGTGGCATCTATGCCGTACCGAACCTTAGAGGAGGAGGCGAATATGGTAAACAATGGCATGATGCCGGTATTAAAACCAAAAAGCAAAACGTCTTTGACGATTTTATCGCAGCCGCCGAATACCTTATAGCTGAAAAATATACCTCGTCGGACTATTTGGCCATTAAAGGAGGTTCCAATGGCGGACTCCTGGTGGGCGCTACCATGACCCAAAGACCAGATTTAATGAAGGTAGCCCTGCCTGCCGTGGGTGTTCTGGATATGTTACGGTATCATACATTTACCGCCGGTGCTGGTTGGGCCTATGACTACGGAACCTCCGAAGACAACTTGGAAATGTTCAATTATCTCAAAGGCTATTCCCCTATACACAATGTTAGGAAAGGCATAGAATATCCAGCCACCATGATTACAACAGGCGATCATGACGACAGGGTGGTACCGGCGCATAGCTTTAAGTTCGCCGCGGAATTGCAGGATAAGCAGACCGGTGAAAACCCCACCTTAATACGAATAGAAGTGAATGCCGGCCATGGTGCAGGAACTCCTGTAAGCAAGACCATTGAGCAAAATGTGGATATTTTCGGATTTACCTTGTTCAATATGGGCTTTAAGGAACTCCCCAACAAGGGAGTTTTAAAAGATTTTAAGGATTAGTTTAAAAAAAATCGATAATTTTGTTTTAGAGTCCGTTTCTTTTAGAAATGGACTTTTTTTATCCCTTCTAGGTACATATATAGTTTTAGCCCATGTTACAAGTCAATTCTCTTTCGTTCGCTTATGATAAAAAACCGGTACTTACCAATATCAACTTTAAGGTAGACCAGGGAGAACATATTTCTATTGTAGGAGAAAGCGGTTGTGGCAAAAGCACCCTGCTCAAAATTATATACGGCCTTTTACAGCCCCAGCAAGGCGAAATATTTTGGGGAGAAAAACAGGTGATGGGTCCTGATTTTAATCTGGTACCCGGGGAGTCGTACATGAAATACCTTTCCCAAGATTTTGATTTAATGCCCTTCACCACTGTGGCCGAAAACGTAAGTCAGTTTTTATCTGTTTTTTATCCAGAGGAATTAAAGGCTAGAACCACGGAATTGTTGGAAATGATAGATATGCTGTCTTTCGCCAAGGTAAAGGTTAAAAATCTGAGTGGGGGGCAACAGCAGAGGGTGGCCTTGGCCAGGGTTCTGGCACAAAAACCAGAATTGCTTTTGTTGGATGAGCCCTTTGGACATATAGACAATTTTAGAAAGAATCAATTGAGAAGAAATCTCTTTGAATACTTAAAGAAAGAGGGGATTAGCTGTATCACCGCTACCCATGACCACCAAGATATTTTGCCCTATGCCAATAGGATCATTGTTATTAAGGATCAGGTAATAATGGCCAACGCCAATACCAGAGATCTGTACAACAACCCGAAAAATATCTATACCGCCACCTTGTTCGGGGAGGCCAACCTAATCCCCATAAATATAATAAAATCTTATGGCGATCTGGAACGGAAAATTATTGTTTATGCCCATGAATTTAGGGTGTCGCCTAAAAAAGGAATCCCGGTAACGGTAGAAAAATGTTATTTTATGGGCAGTCATTTTTTGATTGAAGCCATGTCTGAGGAGCAAATAATACGCTTTAATTCCGAGGAAGCCCTAACCCCTGGCAAAAAGGTATTTCTAAATATTGCCCTGGAAACCATAAGTCAACGTCTTAAACCATAATAAACTATTGAATAGGGAAGGCATCATACAGGAGCTAAAATTTAAAGCAGTGCGGAGCAGTGGTGCCGGAGGTCAACATGTAAACAAGGTATCCTCCAAAGTTGAATTGACATTTGATCTGGAAAACTCCATGGCCCTAACGGAACATGAAAAAAACCGACTTCTTAAAAAACTGTCGTCCAAGCTAAGCAAAGAAAACATTCTTTTAATGCAATGTGAGGAAACCCGGAGTCAGCACAAAAACAAGGAACTGGTCATTAAGAAATTCCTTGAAACCCTCGAAGCCAATTTGGTGGTCCCAAAAAGAAGAAGAAAGACCAAACCCAGCAGATCGGCTATTGAAAAGCGATTGAAGGGCAAAAAAAAGGCAGCACTCAAAAAAGTAAACCGAAGTAAGCCCAAATTAGATTAATAATCCGGCAATTACCTAAAACTTCCCTTCCCCAAAAATGGCAACGGCACGGACCGGAGATCCGGTACCTCCCCTGATTTTCAAAGGCAATCCAATAAATCTAAAACGTCCACGACCAAGTAAGAGCTGTAAATTGATCATATTTTCATAATGGGTAAAGCCCATCACCCCACAAATACGATGTACCTCCTTATTGGATACCCCAGGAATTCCTGGCGACATCATCTCTACCCCAAAGGCGGAAATACCCTGCAACCCCAACCAACGTGCCGCAGAGGCACTAAGTCCTGGCCCACGGCCCCAATCCGCGCTACCGTATGTCCTTCTATAGTGATCGGTGTAGATCAAGACCGTATCTCCTTTTTTAATGGATAAATTGCCTTTGGAACAGGCCGATACCAAATCTGCCGTTTCTATTAATTCCATTAAGCCCTTGTGGGACAAGTCCAAACAAACTCCCTCTGTATAGAACATAGAGAGTGGCATGGTGTCTATGGACTGCCCTCTAAATTCACGTGCCATATGGCTTAGGGAATCCACGTGGGTTCCGGTATGTTCGCTCATATCCAATTTGTAGACACTTGGCGATACCGTATTGCTATCGGTAATTCCGTCCCATTCTTCATGGGAGGCATACATCTCCATCCTTACCTCAGGAAGGCTGTTATATACCGGCATCCCAGAAAATATTTCTTGGCTTAGATCAATAATTTCGACCATAATAAGAAAGATTATACTTTTAAAACTATATACTACCCTCAGCAGCTTTAAAAGCTACCCTATTTGCTTTATTACAATTTTCCTAGAATTAAAAACAACCATATCACCTACTACTTTCCCCAAGAGCAATTTCCCCATGGGGGTATTGGGAGCAATTGCAAAATATGATACACCATCCCACTTCAATTCCCCTGCGCTGATCCCCATATAATAATTTTGTTGGTCGGTTAGCACCACGCTACCCAAGCCCACTTTTGAAAAACTAGTTTGTAGCGGTATCTTTTTAAACAACTCATGTAACAATTGGGCTTCAGCAAGCTGATTGCCCAATTTTTCGCGCTCCAATTGAATCATGGCCCTCCCAGTTTCATGCTTGTCGCCAGCACTACTTTTGGTCTCGGAGGTCAAAGCTTCTTGCAGGGAATCGATATTGCTATTGATGCGCATTAGCCTATTCTCTATAAATGATTTACAAAACCCATATAGTTGTTGTTTCACCGATGCGTCCATTCAGAATTTATTGTTTTTAAATCATTCCGCTTTGAGCCTATTGATACTTAATATCTACTTCACCAAATTAGCCAATTCCTTTCCTACCAAACTACCAATGGCTATTCCCATACCTCCCATTCGTACCCCGCAATACACATTATTGGCAAGTTGCTTTACAATAGGTTTTTTCTGATTTCCCATCCCCATAATTCCGCTCCATCGCAAGTCTATCTCAATTGGGGTATTGGGCAAGATAATGCTGTGCAGTATCTCCTCCAGCCTGTTCTGGATCAAAGCGGTCTCTCCAAACGAGCTGGTTTCCTCTCCTTTAAAATCGAGATTTCTCCCACCTCCCAACAGAATTCGGTTATCTATGTTCCTAAAATAATAGTAGCCCTCATCCAAATGAAAAGTACCTTTTATGGAAAGATTTTCGATTGGCTTGGTAATCAACACCTGAGCTCGGGCAGGTTTCACCGTTTCCACAATTAATTGGGAGGCAAAACCATTGGTTGCAATGAACAGTTTGTTGGTCTTAAATTCGAATTGATCGGTTTTAACAATAACATGATCCTCATTTTCTTGGTAACTATCCACGCCAATGGCATTAAGGGTTATTACCCCACTGTTCTGAACCTTGGCTACTAAGGTTTTCATCATTTTTCCGGTATTGATCTGGCCTTCGAAGGGATTTGTAATATAATTTTTCCAAACCCCTTTAAAATTAAAGCTATTGGGATGCTCTACAAAAGCGTCTTTGCCAAATACTGGTTTCAATAAAGTATTTACCCTATGCAAATTCTCCAGACAATCTTCATATAAATGTATCTGCTCCTTTAAAAAAACCTCATGTCCCCCACCGTAATTTTGATAATCCATTTGTTTATCACCAAGAGTCTCCCTTAGCAATTGTATCCCCTCCCACCGCTTTAGAACCAATTGTAGGACTTCCTCCTCGGAATGCCTTTTTAAGTCGGACAAAACCTCTGAAATACTTCCAAAACATGCGAATCCAGCATTTTTTGTACTGGCTCCTTGTGGCAGCACGCCTCTTTCCAGGACCAATATCTTTGCTTTGGGATATTGTTTCTTTAAATGTAAGGCACAATTTAACCCAACTATTCCACTGCCTACAATGGTGTATTCGATGTTGGACAACCAGCTTTTATATTCCCAATAACTTAGGTTCATAGAGGTCCTATGTGTTATGAATTGTTTTAAAATATGAATTCTGGAATAAAGTTATTATTAATTTGGATATGAATAATCAAGGATCAAGGGTTCCTTCAATAATACTTTAAACCAAAAAAGCGGATTAAGCGATTGTTGACCAACCGTTTAATCCGCCTCTTCCAAGAAATAAATATATTATTAAAATCTGATTATTCCGCTGGTTGTGGTGCCATTACAAAGTCTTCCATAAATTTTGTGGTATAATTCCCGGCCAAGTAATCTGGATGATCCATAAGCTGTCTATGAAAGGGAATGGTTGTCTTGATACCCTCAATAACAAATTCATCCAGTGCACGTTTCATTTTATTGATGGCCTCTTCCCTTGTTTGGGCCGTTGTAATAAGCTTGGCAATCATGGAATCATAATTGGGAGGAATGGTATAGCCACTATAAACATGGGTGTCCAATCTAATTCCATGTCCCCCTGGGGTATGCAAAGTGGTAATCTTTCCCGGGGAAGGCCTAAATCCGTTATAAGGATCCTCGGCATTTATTCTGCATTCAATAGAATGCAGCTTTGGCAAATAATTTTTCCCTGAAATGGGTACCCCTCCGGCAACCAAAATTTGCTCCCTAATAAGGTCATAATCTATTACTTGCTCAGTTATGGGATGTTCTACTTGGATCCTGGTATTCATTTCCATAAAATAGAAATTCCTGTGTTTGTCCACTAAGAATTCTATTGTACCAGCTCCTTCATATTTAATATATTCTGCTGCTTTTACAGCTGCTTTCCCCATATCGTCCCTCAACTTATCGGTCATGAATGGTGAAGGCGTCTCTTCCGTTAATTTTTGGTGACGACGCTGAATAGAGCAGTCCCTTTCCGAAAGGTGACATGCCTTTCCATACTGGTCCCCTACGATCTGGATTTCTATATGGCGTGGTTCTTCTATCAACTTTTCCATGTACATACCGCCATTGCCAAAAGCTGCCGTGGCCTCTTTCACCGCACTGTCAAAAAGATCCTCCATCTTGTCCTCGGACATTACGGCACGCATTCCCTTGCCACCACCACCTGCGGTAGCTTTAATCATAACGGGATAACCCATCTTTTTGGCCACTTTTTTGGCATCTTCTACATCTTTAAGCAAACCTTCAGAACCTGGTACACAGGGTACCCCCGCCTTCTTCATTGTCTCTTTAGCCGTGGCCTTATCTCCCATCCTATCGATTTGTTCTCCAGTGGCTCCAATAAATTTTATATCGTGTTCAGCGCAAATTCTGGAAAATTTGGAGTTTTCGGAAAGAAAACCATATCCTGGGTGTATGGCATCTGCATTGGTAATTTCTGCCGCTGCAATGATATTTGGTATTTTTAGATAGGATTCACTACTTGGAGGAGGACCTATACAAACAGCTTCGTCCGCAAAGCGAACGTGTAGGCTTTCCTCATCCGCTTTGGAATATACCGCTACCGTTTTTATACCCATTTCTTTACAGGTCCTAATAATACGTAGCGCTATTTCTCCCCTATTTGCAATAAGTATTTTCTTAAACATCTTTTGAAATTTTAAATTTTGTATTCTAAATTTTAAATGATTCGGAGTGACCATAAAAAATCGTCATCCGACATTTAGCATTTAAAACTTCTTATGATGGATCTACCAAAAATAAAGGTTGATCAAATTCTACAGGTGAACTATCATCTACAAGAACTTTCACAATTGTACCGGAAACTTCCGACTCAATATCGTTAAATAATTTCATTGCTTCTATGACACATAGCACATCACCTTTCCCTATCGTATCCCCTACCTCAACAAAAGTTGGTTTATCTGGAGAGGGCTTTCTATAAAAAGTTCCAATGATAGGTGATTTTATGGTAATATATTTTGAATTTTCATCAGCTTCCTTTTTCACCTCTACATCAACAGAAGGAGAGCCTGCAGGAGCTGCAGCCATCTGTTGTGGCATATGGCCTCCCATAGGAATTTGCTGTACATAAGTTGGTTCTACCGTATGACCAGCTGCACCGGTTCGGATGGTGATCTTTATATCTTCCATCTCCAATTTTACTTCACTAGCCCCAGATTTGGCCACAAATTTGATTAAGCTTTGAATTTCTTTAATATCCATAGAGTTCGTATTAGTTTATAGGTTGCGTCAGATTTATGAATTATATGCCCATTTTAAATATATGGAACCCCAGGTGAAACCACCACCAAAGGCTGCAAAAACCAAATTATCACCTTTTTTAAGCTGGCTTTCATAGTCGCTCAATAAAAGTGGCAGTGTTGCGGAAGTGGTATTTCCGTACCGCTGTATATTCATCATTACCTTGGAATCGTCCAATCCCATTCTATTGGAAGTGGCGTCTATAATTCTTTTGTTGGCCTGATGGGGTATTAACCAATCAACATCCTCGTGAGATAAATTATTTCTCTCCATTATCTTGGCGGCAGAATCGGCCATATTCGTAACCGCAAATTTAAAGACCGACTTACCATCCTGATAAATGAAATGTTGTCTATTCTTAACGGTTTCCTCAGAAGCTGGAAGCAAAGAGCCACCGGCATCCATTTTAAGGAAATTTCTTCCTACTCCATCAGATCTTAAATATTCGTCCTGAAGACCTAGACCTTCGTTATTTGGCTCAAAAAGCGCCGCACCGGCACCATCCCCAAAAATAATACAGGTAGTTCTATCGGTATAGTCTATAATAGAGGACATTTTATCTGCCCCGATAAGCAATACTTTTTTATATCGTCCGGATTCTATATAACTGGCCGCAGTGGACATACCATATAAAAAACTGGAACATGCAGCTTGCAAATCATAGGCGAAGGCGTTGGTCGCTCCAATTTCCGAAGCTACATAGGCGGCAGTTGCAGCAACCATCATATCCGGAGTTGCGGTTGCAACAATAATCAATTCGATCTCCTTGGGATCCAATTTTCTTTTTTCCAGAAGTTGCTCCGCAGCTTTTATGGCAAGATAAGATGTTCCTAGACCCTCCCCCTTTAAGATTCTCCTTTCCTTGATACCCGTCCTGGTCGTAATCCACTCGTCATTGGTATCTACCAAAGTCTCCAAAATCTTATTTGTCATTACAAAGTCTGGTACATAAGACCCTACAGCGGTAATTGCAGCTGTTGTTTTGCTCATCTAAATTTGATTTTTATCAATAAATCTTCAAAATCAATTGAAAATTTGTGAAAATTAGTGATTTTCTATGACTTTAAGTTCAAAAATGCCTTGTTTTTGAATTTTACATCTCCTTCATAAAAAAACTCCCACTCTTAAGAAGTGGGAGTCCAAATTATATTGTTCTAGCGTAATTTATGCTACTGCTTCTTCAGTTTTGTCTATCAAAACTTCTCCGCGGTAGTACAATTTACCTTCATGCCAATGAGCTCTGTGAAACAAATGCATTTCTCCAGTAGTTGGATCTTGTGCTACAGTAGGAGCTACCGCCTTATAATGCGTTCTTCTCTTGTCTCTTCTGGTTTTGGAAATTTTTCTTTTAGGATGTGCCATTATGAAACTTATTTATCCGTTAATAATTTTTTTAAAGCGTCCCACCGGGGATCAATATCTTCTTTGTTTTCCTTTGTATCTTTTGGTTGGAGTTCTTCCAGCTTGTCCAACACCTCTGATTGTAAAGTGCCGTCCAACACCCCAGGGTGAACCTTTTTAAGAGGTACCGACAATACCAACATTTCATAAACATATTGCGCAATATTGATTTGGTATTCACTGTGCGGAATAATCAATATTTCATCATTGTCGTTGTTGTACTCATCACCAAACTTAACAACCAATTCCAAATCGGCCTTGATTTTTTGATCATAAGGTTCGCTGGTGAGGTCACAATTAACATTTACTGTTCCCCGTGCCTTCATTTCCAACTCCATCATGGTACTCATTTTATTCAAGGTAACGTCTAATTTAATATCAGCACCGTTGAACTCATCATACTCAAAAGACTCAAAGAACGTATTCTCAATTGTAAACTCAAACTCGTGTTTTCCCTGTTTCAGTCCCGAAAAAGGAATAATAAACTCCTTATGCTGCATCATGATCCACACTGGTTTTAACGTACCCGCCGCAATAAAGGCGGGTGCAAAGATACTATTATTTTGTAAAAAGCCAACAAATAGAACGAAATAAATATATTCCGATTAAATTTACTTAATTCAATGACCCAATGTCAAGTAGCCTCCTAATATTTCGGAAAGACTATGCCTGCCTTTTTAGCTTATGCTTTTTTAAAGGATTCCCTGTCAACTCCTTATATTCCTGTCTATTTTTAAATATATGGAGGGCCATAAATACGGCCTCCTTAAAGGAGCTATTGTCCGCAACCCCTTTCCCTGCAATTTCATAGGCCGTTCCATGGTCCGGGGAAGTGCGCACTTTATTAAGACCTGCGGTAAAATTTACCCCTTTACCAAAGGATAACGTTTTAAACGGTATTAGTCCCTGGTCATGATAGGCCGCCAAAATAGCATCGAAATTCTTGTAATTGTCAGACCCAAAAAAGCTATCCGCAGAATAAGGCCCAAATACAAAATGCCCTTTTTCCGACATTTCCTTGATAACTGGCTTTAACACCTCGTCATCTTCTTTTCCAATTACACCATTATCCCCACTGTGCGGATTAATTCCCAAAAGCGCGATTTTCGGTTTCCTAATTCCAAAATCCATCTTTAAGGAGTTGGAAATAGTGGTAATTTTAGAGCGTATCAATTGAGGTGTTATATTAGATGCAACATCCTTTACCGCTACATGATCGGTAAGCAACCCAATCCTTAGCCCATCTGTCACCATAAACATTAAGCTTTCCCCTTCCAATTCTTGGGCCAAATAATCTGTATGCCCAGGAAATTTAAAATCCTCTGCCTGTATATTGTTCTTATTGATCGGTGCCGTTACCAAAACGTCTATCTCGTTATTCTTGAGGGCCGCTACCGCCGCCTTAAGAGACTGTATGGCGTATTTTCCGCTCTCTGGTGTTGGTTCCCCAAAATTAATAACAGGGGTTTCCTTCCAAACGTTCACCACATTTATCTTTCCATCAATAGCTTTCGAGGCCTCATTAATGCCATTATAATTTATTTCCAATCCCAACTCCGATTTTTGGTGGGAGATAGTTTTATTGGATGCAAAAATAACCGGTGTGCAGAAATCCAACATCCTGGAATCTTCAAAAGTCTTAAGCACCACTTCGCACCCAATCCCATTTAAATCCCCAATGGATATCCCCAATTTTATATTTCCAGTTTCCTGCATTTTGTCTTTTCGTTTAATATGAAATAAACTCCTAAATTTACAACACAAAACTACTTAATAAAAACGACACATGTTTACTGGGATTATTGAAACTTTGGGAGAAGTAAAAAAATTGGAAAAAGAGGGTGGCAATCTTCATATTACCTTAAGCTCTAATATTACCCAAGAACTAAAAATAGACCAAAGTGTTGCGCATAATGGAGTATGTCTTACAGTCGTAAAAATTGCTGCTGATCAGTATACCGTAACCGCCATTGAGGAAACCTTGGAAAAAACCAATTTGATCGATCTTCTTGAAGGAAATCTTGTAAACTTGGAACGTGCCATGGTCCTAGGATCGAGACTGGACGGACATATTGTACAGGGCCATGTGGACCAAACAGGAGAGTGTATCAATATAGAAGAAAAGGATGGTAGCTGGTTTTTTACATTCAGTTATGATCCAAAACAAAATAACGTTACTATAGAGAAAGGATCTATAACCATAGACGGAACCAGTTTAACAGTAGTGGATTCCCAAAAAAGCAGCTTTAGCGTGGCCATAATCCCCTATACTTATGAGCATACCCGATTTGGGAGTTATAAGATTGGGACAAGGGTTAACCTGGAGTTTGATGTAATAGGCAAGTACGTTTCCAGGTTGTTGGAAATCAGAGGATAATTTGTAGCAGACATTTATAAAATTTCCAGTTTACCAAGGCGGATTATTATTAAAATTGTGCTAATTTAATCACCTGCAACCCTATAAGGTTTAATACATATGCTTTATATAATAATTGGAATTGGCCTTCTATTTATAACCATGGCGTTTCTTGTGACGGAAAACAATTCGAAATATCTTCTTTCTGGCTACAACGCCATGAGTGAGGCAGAAAGAAAAATGGTGGATATAAAATCATACCTCCCTTATTTCAAAAAGTTCCACCTGTTTTTGGGAGTTAGCTTTATTGCTATTGGCCTTTTATTGCACTATGCCATTGGTGAAAGCGCAAGCGGAATATTTATAGGCGTTTACCCTATTCTGACCTACATCTATTTCATAAGGGAAAGCAATAAATACTGGAAAGGATCCAGCAACAAATGGAATAAAATTGGACTTTATGTTCTAGCAGCGACCTTAATCCTTATGATGGGACTTCTAGCTCTGGGTTTTAAGGAAAGCCCTGTAATCATATCCGCAAATAATATCCAATTTAAGGGCAGTTATGGGGAAACTCTAAGTGCGTCGGATATAGCATCCGTAACCCTTGTGGACCATTTACCTTTAATTACATCAAAAACCAACGGATTTGCCCTTGGAAGTATCAGGAAGGGTTATTTTAAGACCAAGGAAGGAGAGAAAGTAAAATTGATAGTGAACTCGGAAAGTAAAGCTTACCTACTTTTTACAAAAAAAAATGGAGATAAAATTTACTTCTCGCCAAAGGAAAAACCTAGTGTTGAAATCTTTAATGAGATAAGAAATATCCTTCCGAAGGAAATTGAAAAGTAGAAGTTTATTATCCAGTGTAAAGTTATAAACATGGTCAGAATGATTAAATACCCGATTTCTGTACAATATTATTTTCAAGAATCGTTATACTTGCAAGATTTGAAGCTTTTTTATGCAGTTTACGAGCGATTATATTAGTTTAAAAGGAAGTGTTTTTTCTTTCAATTTAGATAGAAGCGTGGCCTTTAGATTGGTTGCCCCTCCAAACTACAGGGAATCACAGACTCTATTTTCTGTGCTGTTAATGAATGATGGCCAGGATTATGTGGGATTGAATTTAGAAAAAACACTGTCCGATGCGTATAAGGACAAAAAAACTATTCCGTTTATTTTTGTGGGTATAGAAGCCGATCAAAATAGACTTTATGAGTATGGCACTTCTATTTCGGCAGACTTTAAAGGTAGGGGCAACAAGGCCATTCAATACTCCAAATTTATCATAGAAGAATTGATTCCCTTCCTAGGCCAAGAATTTAAAGTTTCCCCTCCTGTACAAAACTGGGTCTATTGTGGCTTTTCCTTAGGAGGTCTTTCCGCCTTTGATATTGTATTCAACAACTCCCAGTTTTTTGGTAAAGTCGGGGTTTTTAGCGGTTCCTTTTGGTGGCGAAAGAAAGCATACCAAAAACATGATATGGAGGATAGAAGCAGGATTACTTTGGACATGATCAAGAACTCAAAGCATCGGGCACCTCTGCAATACTTTTTTCAATGCGGTACCGAGGAAGAAACAGATGACCGCAACAAAAATGGTGTAATAGATGTCATAGACGACACCTTGGACGTTATAAACGAATTGCAGTCAAAGGGGTATTCCTATCCCGGGGACATTTGCTATAAAGAAATTGAAGGAGGAAAACACGATTTATCCACTTGGGGCTCGGCAATGCCCCAATTTATAAAATGGGCCTTCCAAAAGGACTGAAAAATTTCTAGCCTTGTCAAGCGATCCAATAACTGTACCTTAACATAGTGTGGTGCATCTTTGCCATTTTTTTCCTCACCTGGAACTGCTAAATAGACAGTTCCGACCCTGCCTGCCGCAGGTGGGCTCTCCCGTGGAGAAGTAGTTGGAAACCCGATCCAGTGCAAAAAGGCCAGAGACAATGACCTCTTAAAATTATTGATTAGCCTATACCTTTATGAATATTTTTTTTCTGTATAGAATATATCCCAATAAAACATAAAAGGAGACAAGGGAGAGAGCATATAATAATGAAGAGGTTTTCATTGCCAGAAAATCCTGAACATAAATGGTATTAAAAAGCCAGCCTTTTAGGGAGGTGTCCCCGTCTACCTTTACCAAACCCATAATTTTGCCTATGAAACTGGAAAGAAAATACAGGACAATGGCATTTGCCCCGGCATATTTAAATATGCTCCCAAACTTTATCCCCTTCACATCAGATACGTAATATATTATGGCTAAAATGATATTGGCCCAACCAGCAGTTACCATTACAAAACTACTGCTCCATAGAGCCTTGTTAATCGGGAAAAATATATCCCAAACATAGCCTACGACCAACATTAAAATTCCCATTCCACAAAGGAGCAATTCCTTTTTTACTCTTTTGGAACGTAGAACAAGTCCAGTAAAAATGCCCATTAATGCGGTAGCAATTGAAGGCAAGGTACTTAAAAAGCCTTCAGGATCATAATCTGCCTTATAGCTATGTGAGCCAAAAACAACTACGTCCAAATAATTGGCCAAATTGTTGGGCGCACGTTCAAAGGTAGGTGCCATTCCGTTGACCGGCACATAGCCCATCAGCAACCAATATACTATCAATAGAAAAGCGCAAATACCAATCAAGGTTTTCCAATTAAATTTGAGGAACAAAATTGAAGCAAAAAAGAATACAACCCCAATACGTTGTAAAACCCCGGGAAAACGTATGTTTTCAAAATCCTTAAAGAATGGGGATTGAATGGTAAACGCTCCCAAGAATAGGCCCAACCCTATTAACTTCAGGGCCCTAATAGTAATTTTTTTATAGGTACTTGAATCTGCAGGCTTGTTCTGATAGGCAAATACAATGGAACAGCCAACGATGAACAAAAAGAAAGGAAAAACCAGATCCGTAGGCGTATATCCGTGCCAAGTGGCATGCAAGAAAGGGGCGTACACATGGGACCAAGTACCTGGATTATTTACCAATATCATTAGGACAATGGTAAGTCCCCTAAAGATATCCACGGAATCTATTCTATTCTGTATATTCATTCCCAGTTTTGTTCCTGCTTTCTATTTATTATGCCTTTACCTACAGAATATGATCCTTCATTTTATTCCAAGCCCGTGCCAGCAAAAATCCTGATACTATGGCCACTGCAGTCAATATAAGGGCATTGGTAGTTTTTCCATATATCCAATACCCCGTAGCGAACATACAGGAATAGATTAATACACAACCCAGTAACATGGCGGTGATACCAGCAGGCACACTCCATTTTTCCTTGGTATTCACAATCTCTACATTTTCATCTTTCGCTTCCTTGATCACTTTGGACCAACCTGGCCCTCCAGGTTGAATTTTTTTATAAAAATCCTGTAGGACTTCCTTGGACTCCGGTTGGGTCATGAACGTCGCTGCCAACCAAATAACAGTGGTAACCAAAACCACAAAAGGATATTCCGCCCAATCTGGGAAAACACCTGTTTCAGCAGCAAATAAGAAGGGGCCCACAGCCGTTAGCTTTAATATTATGGAGATGATTCCCGAAGCAAACATGGCAGTAATCTCACTCCAGGCGTTGATTCTCCACCAGAACCATCTCAAAATAAAGATAAGTCCGGTACCGGCACCAAATACCAAAAGTACTTCGAACAACTGCAAGGCATTCTGCAAAAGCAAGGCCAATGCTGCACTAAAGACCATTAATATAACTGTGGATATTCTACCAACAGCAACCAATCTTTTCTCAGAGGCATTGGGGTTTATCTGTTGTTTGTAAAAGTCATAAACGATATAGGACGACCCCCAATTTAATTGGGTAGAAATGGTACTCATATAAGCCGCGATCAGCGAGGCCAAAACCAATCCCAATAATCCACTGGGCAATTTGGTCAACATAGCAGAATAAGCCAAATCATGACCAAGTTTATCTACGGCAACATTAGGGAAGGCCTCATGAATACTGGCAATGTCCGGGTAGACAACCAATGATGCCAAGGCTACTAAAATCCATGGCCATGGGCGTAAGGCATAGTGCATAATATTGAAGAAGAAAGTGGCTCCAATGGCATGATTTTCGTTTTTGGCCGCCAACATACGTTGTGCAATGTAGCCTCCACCACCTGGTTCCGCACCTGGGTACCAAGAGCTCCACCACTGTACCGCCAGCGGAATTATAAATAAGGTAATTAGCGCTTTTGTATTACTAAAGTCGGGCACAATAGCAAGTTTATCGGCTACATTTTCATTGGCCATCAGTGCCGTTATACCTCCAACTTCTGGAATATTCACCAAATAGTAAGCTGCGCCAATGGCTCCGCCCATGGCTACAAAAAACAGTAAGAAATCGGTATATACTACCCCTTTAAATCCACCCAAGGCACTAAAAGTAACTGTAATTAATCCTGCGCTCACTACGGTTACCCATGGTTCCAAGCCCAACATAATACCTCCTATTTTTATAGCTGCCAAAGTAACGGCCGACATGGTAATCACATTAAATATTACGCCTAAATAAACAGCCCTGAATTTTCTTAAAAAGCTTGCCGGTTTACCGCCGTAACGCATCTCATAAAATTCCAAATCCGTACTTACGTTGGACTTCCTCCAGAGTTTAGCATAAACAAAAACAGTTAATAAGCCGGTCAATAAAAAAGCCCACCATACCCAATTTCCTGAGACCCCATTGGTACGAACAATATCGGTCACCAAATTGGGTGTATCGGTAGAAAAGGTGGTTGCCACCATAGACAGTCCCAACAACCACCACGGCATTGTTCTGCCGGAAAGAAAATATTCCGAAGAACTGGCCCCTGATTTCTTGGAGACATATACTCCTATAAATAAAACGATTGAGAAAAAGACGACAATAAAACTGTAATCGAGAGTACTTAATTCCATCAGTTTGGTTTTGGTTTGAGAATAAGAACTAAAGATAAATTTTTTTGGGATACTTTTGCCCTTTGTTCGCTAAATGTCACATATGATTCTCTCAACAACACCAGATATCACCATAACGGCTTGGACACTTGCCTTAACTGCGGCATTTGTTATAGGAATTTCCAAAGCTGGGATCAAGGGTATCGCAATCATTAATGTTACCCTAATGGCCTTGGCCTTCGGGGCTAAGGAATCCACGGGATTGATTGTACCCTTACTAGTTGTGGGGGATGCCTTTGCTGTAATATATTACAATAGACATGCACAGTGGAAGTATATAGCTGCCTTTTTACCCTGGATGATCGTGGGTATACTTATTGGCACTGCAATAGGAAAAGATTTACCGGAAACCACTTTTAAGATCAGCATGTCAGTTATTATATTAGGAACGGTTATAATGATGTATTGGTGGGACAGAAAAAAATCGAAAAATGTTCCTACGCATTGGGCATTTGCTGGTTTTATTGGCACCATGGCAGGCATAACTACCATGATTGGCAATTTGGCCGGAGCCTTTTCCAATATTTATTTTTTGGCCATGAGGCTGCCAAAGAACGAATTTATTGGAACTGCAGCCTGGCTGTTTTTTATAGTAAATATCTTTAAATTGCCCTTCCATATTTTCATTTGGAAGACTATTACTCCGGAGACCTTGCTCATAAATTTAAAATTGGTTCCTGGAATTGTTCTCGGAATTATAGTAGGGGTACGTTTGGTGAAAATCATAAAGGAACAATTCTATCGCAAAATGATTTTGGTCCTTACCGCAGTAGGGGCGTTTCTCATCCTTTTTAGGTAAATAAAAAAAAGCTGGTGCAATGCACCAGCTCTTCAACTAGACTAACTCAAACTAATACTAACTCAAACTTTTCGAGACAAAAATCGTATTAATAAACCGACCAGAAGTTAACTAAACTTCAAGCTAACATTACCAAAAATAAAAGCTTCGGTCTCCTTAGAAAAGCCTTATCTCCCAACCCCCTGAACACCAGGCATATATTTTATCAATTTCCTGATAATTATCATATTCTAAGAACCCATTTCTTCTAAAATTTGTCGATTCATATTTGAACTGTCCTACAAACAGAAGGCACCCAATTATTGGAAACCTCTGTTGCGATTTTAATGTTGACATAGGAACGGTACAACAAAAAATGATAAAATGAATAAACATAACTTTCATATTCCGGTTATGGGAATTGGGTTTACCATAGATTCACCACTAAAAGTTTCCCACCTTGGTATAGATTCGGTCATTTCTTTGGTCGATGACATCCTGATTGAAAAATTAAGGAAAATGTACTGTGAAAAATTTGAACTTCCCTACCAAGAAATTTCAGATAAATTCGAAGATTTTAGGGCCAAAAGAATTACCAGTTATCTCAACTTGATCAATGATGTGGCTCACAATAAATTTGCGGACCTAATTAATTCTGCCCATGAAACAGGTAAAGAAATAAAGGAATATTTAAGTCTCCTGCCTAATGCTTCCCATTTAAAGGAAGAATTTGAAAAACTGACTTCCGGTGATTACAGTGTCGCGGAAATTAAAAAATGGTTAAAGGAAAATTTGTCCATGGGCAGCATCGATGTCAATATTATGACCAAGGTGGACAAGGACAATTATACAAAAAATGACAAATTGCCCACCGAATTTAATGATGCCCATGCAGCCTTGCGCGGATATGCCAATAGCGAACTAATTTCCTCTGTAATCCTTTCTGCCGGGATGAACCCCCGACTTTATAGTTATATGGAAAATTTTGATGATTTTTTTCCAGATGAAGATGGGATCATTAAGAAGAAAATAGTCCTAAAAGTAAGCGATTATAGGTCGGCACTGATCCAAGGCAAATTTTTGGCTAAGAAAGGGATTTGGGTATCGGAGTATAGGATAGAATCCGGGTTAAATTGTGGTGGTCATGCTTTTGCTACAGATGGTTATTTAATGGGTCCTATCATGGCCGAGTTCAGGGACAACAAACAAGCCTATATAAATGAAATCCACGATATATTAATTCCGGCACTTGCCAACAAGGGCCGTGAAGTACCCAAACAAAACCTATCCTTAAAAATAACTGCCCAAGGAGGTGTTGGTACTGCAGAGGAACACCAATTTCTATTGGATCATTACAAGGTAGATTCTGTAGGTTGGGGAACTCCATTTTTACTGGTTCCTGAAGCCACCACTGTTGACAAGGCTACCTTGGAGAAATTGGTTGCCGCCAAAGAAGAGGATTTGTACCTGAGTGATATCTCCCCATTGGGAGTACCCTTCCATAACCTCCGTGGAAACACCAAGGATTTGGAAAAGTTTAAAAACATAGATAAGGATCGTCCTGGAAGTTCCTGTCCAAAGAAATTTGTGGCCTTGAACAAGGACTATTCTGAGAAAGGACTTTGTACTGCCTCACGGCAATACCAACATTTAAAAATTAAGGAACTGGATGCACTGGATTTAACCGAAAAGGAATATACCGGAAAATTCAATAAAATAACAGAGAAATCATGTACCTGTGTAGGTCTTGGTACCTCAGCCCTATTGGCCTATGGCCTGGATACCAAAACAGAAGGAACTGGAGTTTCCATCTGCCCAGGGCCCAATATGGCTTATTATTCCAAAATAATGACCTTAAAGGAAATGGTAGACCACATTTACGGGCGTGGCAATGTAATTACCAGAACCGATAGGCCCCATATGTTTATTAAGGAACTTGGAATATACTTGGATTATCTCAAAAATAGAATTGAGGAATCCAGTGAATCCATGAATAAGAAACAAGAAAAATACCTGTTGACCTTTACCCATAATTTAAATGAAGGTATCGGCTATTACCAACAATTATTTGGGAACCTTAAAGGACAATTTGAAAATGTAAAGGGTTCTATTCTCGAAGAATTGACCCAAGGATTAAAAACCTTGGAAGGCTTTAAACGGGACATAGAAGCGCTTTCTTTATCGGAGGTGTAATAAACAGAGTATCATTAAAGTAACAATTAAGGAATTGGCGCCCTAAATAGCCCGTTAAATCTTAGACGGTTCAAGATAATATTAGAACTACATAGGGCGCCTTTTAGTTTGTAAACCCTTGATAAATTATTCAATATTCGTGGTAAAGGAGGCAGAGTTGGACCAATCGCTCCAATTTAAATTTTGGTCGCGGTAGCGAACCCTCCAATAATAGGTGGTGCCGGATTTTAATCTAGTTGTTTTTTCATCGGTAAGGTCGTCATCTTTTTGCCTATTTTCCTTGTAGTACCAATTTTCATATTGTTTCCAGCTGTCAAAAATTGGCTTTTGAAAGTCATTGCTCTCTGCAATCTGCCAATGGGAGGCCGCATGGAAAGCATTGCTAAAGGTGCTGTTGAAATCCCCTGCTTTTAGGGTAGTTCCTGTAAAATCAACCGTTTCGTTATTGGGTGAGATAACACTGGGCACCCCAGGTTTTCTTTCATTTTTAAATATTACAAGGCTGTCCCTTAGTTCGTTTTTCCGTTCCAGCTCCTCGTTCCCCTGACTTATTCTCTTTATGGTAAACTTAGGGTCTTCAAGGCTGGCATCAACTTCCACCATCACAAAACCGTATTCGTCCTGGGTTACCGTAAATTCATCGTAATCCCTACCTTCAAATTCCCCCCAATTGTCAATGGCTCCTCCTGCCGAGGCAACATTGATCCATAGGTGTTTATGATCCTTGGACTGTCCTCTTGAATAGCCATGGGTATGACCAAAAAAGTGAATGCTGGGCTTGCCAGTCTTCGTGGTAAAGGCCTCCAAAAGGGCTACCACCTTTCCAGTAAAATCCTCCTCTCCAGGAATCCAAAGTTCCGATTTGTGGGGATGGTGCAATTGGGCAAAAACAAAATCCACCTCCTCGTTCTTGGCCGTTTCATCCAACAGATTTTGCAACCATTCATACTGATCCCTACTGCTATTATAACCATCGTTGGAATTGAGCCCTATAATTCTGGTATTCCCGTAATCCTTAAACCACCAATGTTCTGCATAGGCAGGGGTACCGTTTTCTGGAAGGCTGAAGTATTTAAAATAAAACACCGAGTTCTTTTCGTGATTTCCTAAAACTGGATATACCGGAACTTCTGAAAACAACTTTTCGGCAGGATTAAAAAAATGTTCTTTCCACTGGTAGTACTTGGTGCCATTTTCAACCAAATCGCCAGGAATCATTACCATGGCCAAATTATTAGGAAGCTTGCCCCCAAACTCCTTTTCCAAGTATTGCAATATACCATCATTGACCACTTCAGAAAATTTATTTGGATTATTATGGTCGATTTGCATATCGCTCATAGCCACAATTTTGAAGGACTCATGGTCACTGGCAAAGGGTGGGGTCTTAAATTGAAAAATGTCCGAAACCATTTTTCCCGTTTTTACACGGTAATAATATTCCGTAAAGCGTTGCAGACCCTCCAATTTTACCTCATGGATACGGGATTCACTAAAATTGATGTCAAAAGCAATGCCCTTGGTCTTTTTTCCTAGTTTTGGTGTTAATCCCCATTCCACCATGCTTTCCTCTCCCACCGATGTTTCCCACATAATTTTAATGGAATTGGGCTCTGCATCCTGTAGGTAGGGTTGAATTAAAAACTCTCCCTTTACATTTTGGGCACTGCCCAATAAATGGAATGCCATGGTAAAAAACAATATTGCTGTACTCTTAATGTTCATCTGTTTATTTATATTTTAATAGACTCTTTTATCTAAAATGATATTATTTAATTCATTGATTATTATTTAGGTCTCTCCCGATGGTTATCGGGATGCGCTCGACCTGACAATGTTCTCTTATGTCCCCTCGAGCGCAGTCGAGAGGTCTTCTTTTTAAGAATGCACTAATGCCAAACTTTCATCCAGAATATTTAGCGCCATATCCAGTTCTTTTCTGCTTATGGTCAGTGCTGGTGACAATTGCAGTACATTACCTGCGGATACCTTATAACTAAGACCTCTTTTCAGGCATTCATACATGACCACTTCGGCCTCATTGATAGCCTTTTCCTTGGTTTTTTTATCCAATACCAGTTCCACGCCCCACAATAATCCCATGCCCCTAACATCGCCAATAAGGGGATATTTTAATTGCAATGCTGCCAAGGACGATTTCATATATTTCTCATCTGCCCTGACCTTGTCCAATATTTTTTCATTTTCCAAAAAAGCAATGGTGCCCAGACCTGCCACGGCACCTAACGGACTTTTTTCATGGGTATAATGCCCCAGGGAAATATCCCCAAATTTGTTGTATTCGTCCCTGGTAATTATTGCGGCCTGTGGAAAAATACCGCCTCCCAATCCTTTGCCGATACACAATATATCCGGTTCAATATCATAATGTTCAAAAACGAACATTTTACCAGTTCTCCCCAGAGCTATGGGAATTTCATCAAGAATTAACAATACCCCGTATTTGTTACAAAGTTCCCTTGCCTTTTTCCAAAATGATTTGGAGGGCAATTGCACATCGGTATTCCGGATAGTTTCGGCAATAAAAGCTCCAATATCGCCTTCTTTGGAAAATACATATTCCAAATATTCCAAACATTTATCTTCATTATCCTCAAAAATACCGCGATAGGTTATCGGAGGGGGAATACGCTCTACGCCCGGCATTAAAGGCCCCATAGACTCCCTAAATACGGCTTCCCCACCCACACTAATGGCATCCAGGGAGGCCCCATGAAATGAATCCCAAAAGGAAACCACTTTAAATCTTCCCGTAACGGCCCTCGCCAATTTTAAGGCTATCCCTATAGAAGAACTACCGTTGGGCGTTAGTAGCACCCGGTTAAGGTCAGATGGCATCAAAGAGGCCAATTTCTCGGCAAAATCAATGGCCGGTATATTGGTATAACGCCTTGGGGAAAAAGGCAAAACCCTTAATTGCTGAATAATTTTTTCAATTAGTTGTGGATTGGCGTAACCCACCTGGTGCACGTTGTTACCATGGAAATCCAGGTATTTTTTTCCTGATATATTTTCAATATAGGAACCCTCGCAAGCTTGTAAAACGTCCAAACAAGGGGTGGATAAAGATTGATGCAGAAAATATCTTGCGTCCCTTTCCAAAATCTCCTTGGTTCCGGCACTTATCTGGGAGTCCATCCAGGCAGCACGTGCCGGAGTAAAATTAATATCCCCTTCGGTTTTTTTGTTCTGGGCAACAATTCCCAAATTATCTTGCTTCATAAGGTCCGTATTTTGCTATTATTTCTCGTTCTCTTGTATTGTCGTTTAGGATGTAGATATCATATTGCTTTCCCTGATTATACACTCGGATTACAATATGGCCATTTTGACTTTTATACTGGTCCAATTTATCGCCAATTACATCCTTGTTGGCCTGTAACATCACCGTAGAGAACAAATCACGCTCGCCAGGATACAATGTCTTAGAAGTGATTCTCCTTAATACTTCCTCCCCAGGATGGTCCGATGACCAATTCTGTTGGACCCAAACTCTTGGTCTAATTGTTTTTACAAAGAACAAATTTTGGGAATCCCTGTTCCCGTGGTGGTTCAGAGTGGCCACATCCACTGGACCAATTACCGGCGCTACATGGCTTTCCAAGGCATTTAAATCAGTTTGTCCCAACGCATCCACTCCGCTTATATCCCCTCCGGTAAAATAATCGAAGTCTCCATAGGTGATTTTAAGGCATGTGCTTAAAGGGTTTTCTCCTGGATACTCCCCTTTAGAGAATAAAGAATAGTAATACCCTTTAACTCCAGTCCATATATCCCCATTAACAGCAATATTACGAACTTTAAAATTGGAATATTTATTAGGTGATTTTTTTAGATTGATTTGATTGATAGCCCCGGGTTTTAAGGTTTCGTAAACCATGCCATCCACCTTGGCATGATATTCCAGATACTTCCAATATTCTTGCAAGGTCTCTATAATGCTATAGGAATCATTAGCCTTTATTTCCTTTTGCACCACAGGGTTTTTTAAATCGATGGGGTAATTACTTCCACGGTCCAAGTGGACTTTGATAGGCAATAAACTCCCCACTTCCATCATTCCAGTTAATCCATAACCTCCTTTGGGATGTCTTGTCCTATTAACATCCATCTCACCAAAATGATCGTCATGGTAATGGGTTATTAGACCATAATCCAGATATTTTGGTTGATTTTTAGGAAAAAATTGATGTATATAATCCACGATCCATTCAGGAGCCGTTTTGGAATTATCGGGTTTTTGAACCGCATTTCTGGCAGACAAAGTTCTTGGATGTGTTTCGGACATGTCCCCTGCATCCAACAAAAGAGTGGTGGCATCAGGAAAAACAAAAAAAGCGGCATCCCCACGACCAGTATTGATGTGGTGAATATCCAACATCCCCTCTTCCCAAGGTGGCAATTGCCCAAATTTGTCTTGGGCCGTTACCACCAATATGGACAAAAGAAAGAATATCAGTTTCATTGACTATCTTTTTACTGCTATTTCCAATTACTTCAAAATTGTAGAAGGTAGTACTTGTTTGGGAGTGGTCGTAGTTTGATAATCCACGTTCAACCATCCACTTCCGCCGCCATTAAACCACACCACTTGTAGGGGGTAGGTCCCCGGCTTCAAGGAAATACTGCCGTTTTTTTCAATCACCCCATGGTCTCCATCATTATCCACTACCAATTCATTATTTACCCATAATTTACTTCCATCGTCAGAATTGGTATAAAAGGTAAACCTATCTTCCTTTTCAACGTGAATGCTGGTGCTGAATCTAACCACTGTATTGCTTCTGATTTCTTCCTTTACCTCATCGGAAGTAATTTCGAAACAAGTTCCCTTCGCATCCGGTCTTTTATTTTCCAGACTAGGAATGCTGGTCAAGTTTTCCAAATAAAATACCTCATAAGATATGGGCGGCGCCATAGTCTTATTTTTAATTCTAAAAAAAGCCTCCGAGACCGTGCTGGCAATTTTTCCATTTTTAAAAATAGCACTTTTAACAACAACATTTTCGGTAGTCTTTACATCCTCTGTATATAAGGTAGAATATGCATTGGGCATGGAACCATCCATGGTATACCTAATCTCACCGGTACCATTTGTATTTTTTATAACAATGGTCGCGGTGTCATCAAATAGACCCCCAGCCTTTTTATTGAGTGTCGCCACAGGTAGAATAGCAGGTTCTTCAACTCTTTCCGTTGTTGGATAATCATCTCTAAGATCATAACCTTCAAAAGCATTTTTTACCGGTCTGCCAATCCAGGCCATAGGTGTTTTTATTCCCAAAGCAAATGCAACCGTGGCGGCATTATCATATTGATAAACCGGATATTTTAGCACATGGTTCTTCTTGACCGATTTTCCCCAAAGGATAAAAGGAATTTCTATTTCCTGTAAAGATTCCCCTCCGTGCCCTTTACCCAATCCACCATGATCTGCGCTTATAATGACCAATGTTTCATCTGCCATTCCAGATGCCTTGATAGCTGCCATTACTTCTGCCAGCATGGCATCCGCCTTTTCCACGGACTTATAGTATTCAGGGCTCCCGTGACCGTATTCGTGTCCCCCGTGATCCACGTGATCAAAATGGATAAAAGTGAAGGTGGGCTTTTTGTCTTTTATATAAGCACTTGCCAAGGCTGCTGTTTCATCTTCGGAATCAGGGCTTATATTATAATCCACTGCACCCTTCTCGAACAACCGTCCAAACCCCGTCCAATGATAAATAGCTCCAATTTCCGCATTTTCCTTTTGGTCATCTATCAATTGAAAGATGCTGGGAAAAAGAAAATCCTCACTTTGGGTAATTGTGGGCAAAACAAAATTGTTTTTTTCCCAGCTATTGGAAGTAATTCCATGCTGCTCCGGACCCGCACCCATAATCATGGAAGCCCAGTTGGTACTGGAACTTGTAGGTAGAACGGCTCTGGCATGCATGGTTGAAGCTCCTTCGCGTATTATCTTATCAAAGGTCGGGGTTGTTGCATTTTTCAATCCATCGGGACTTAATCCGTCAAAACCAATGACCACCACATGTTTTACTATGGGAGAATTATCATGATCTTTTTTGGCACAGGACCAAAATGAACCGAAAATAATCATAAATGCAATTGTTTTAAGCAATAATTCTTTAGCGAAAACTTTTTGCAAGATGCCCGAAATAGCCGAAAACAAGATGTTTTTAAATAAAAAATTGGCTTTGCTCATTTTGATTGGTTTTAATTTTTGATTATTGAAGAAGTGTAAATATCATGTGACTAAGTTAAGTTAAATAGTTAATAATATTAAATTTTTGTAACTATAACTATAATTTCTATATGATATTTAAAATTACCGACACCATACAAAGCTTACTCCCTCCTATCATAATTGCCGATACTTAATTAACTAAAAAGGCAAGGCCATAGTGGAAAACCACTATGGCCTTGGACAAATTATGTTTGGTTTTGGGTTTTGTTTAGTCAATCAATATCGGCAATAGGCCCCCAAAATCCTTTTTGGTGCCGAAAATTATTCCAACCACCAGGTTATTTCACGAATTTTATCGTTCCCGGCCCCAAACTGTCTTTCAATTGCTGCAGCTACATTTGCCGAATTGTTGTTGTACTCAGTATTAGGGTAAATCCATCGGGTAGGAGGTGTTGCTCCCGGTAATTGTGCAAATGCCGGATAACCTGTCCTTAAATGATCAAAATAAGCCCTCCAGCCTGTTTGCAAAAAGGAAGTAAAATATTTCTGGGTCAAAATGAGCTCCAATTTCACTTCTGTGGCCAAGCTATTATCGAACGCCACCTCTGCCCCCAAAAGATAGGTGTCGGCATCCGTAGGCTCCACATAAATTTCAAAATCCTTGGCATAGGTATTATAAAAATCGAAAGATGATTTTATGCCATTTTCATAATGCTCCATTGCATCGGTAGCGATCCATCCACGAACGGATGCCTCGGCCAATATAAACTCCAATTCCCAATATCCCATCAAGTTATGCGGCTCGGTAGTAGGGTCTGTGGTATATCTAAGGTTTACCTTAGATACATCGCCTGCAGCGGCCTTGTCATTTACCTCTGCATAAGGTGCCAAGGGATCTCCACCTTCGTAGGCCATAAAATCATCTATGGCCAATCCTGCCTCTTTGGCATTTTTGGTCTGTCCACAATAAATGAACAACCTAGGGTCCTGTCTGTCCTGAAGCATTTCGATAAAAGTTGAGGACATATACATTCCTGATCCATAACCACTGGAGTTGAATTCCGTATACCTGCTTCCTTCCTCGTCCAAAAAGACCAACTGGCCATTGTCCTCGTTAGATTCCATTATGGGCTCATTATTATATATATTGGCAAAGGAACTTATTATGTTCAAGTCGGCATCGCCAACCTTTTTGGAGAGGGTCATAAGAACCTTTAATCTGAAGGAATTGACCAATTTTTGCCATTTGGTAGTATTCCCACCAAAAATAATATCCCCGGCAATAATGTTGGTATTCCCTTCCAAAAGATCATTGGCTTCCGACAATTCCTTTAATATCCCAACAAAAACTTCTTTTTGGGTATCATACTTGGGCAAATACTGCTCTTCTATTTCCCCTTTAAGGGCTTCGCTATAAGGAATATCGCCAAATGTAAGGGTTAGGTTATAGAAGTAAAATGCCTTAAAAAATTTGGACAGGGCAATATATTCATCACTTTCTATACGTTCTGCCTCCTGCATCATTTTGGTAACCTCCCCCAACATATTATAGTCGTCAAAACTGGCACGGTCCCAGTTGTAATATTGGCCACTGTTCTCCCCATCGGTCTGCACCAAAATACGGGATGCGTACATGGCCCCAGTGCCATCAACTTCAAAAGCATTGTTTGCAATATTGGTCAACAATAACTGTGGGTGTGTTTCACTTACATTATTTGGGTTGTCGTTCAATTCCGTCAGATCTTGACAGCCTGTAAGGGCCATCAATACTGTTAGGCTAAATAAAATTCCTATTTTTTTCATTTTGTGTCTTTTTCTAAAATTTAACATTAACGCCTATACCAATGTACCTAGTGGAAGGATCCTGTAAATTATTGTCGTTCCCAAAATCCGGATCAATGATATCAGCCTTCTTCCAAACCAATAAGTTATAGCCGCTAAGGGTTACATCAAGATTTTTTACACCGTTGATATTGGCCAGTTCGGTGAGATCATATTTAAAGGAAAGGGTTCTTAATTTAAAGAAGCTTCGATCGAAAATATTGGCAAACTTCTCGTTTTCCTTGTAGGTCACGGCAGCTCTATAGGGATATTGTTGACCCCAGGTCTGCCAGCTAACCGCCGTGGTATTCTGGGTGTAGGTCCTAGTATCGGAAATAACATCCCCTTTAACGTCCCGTACCAGTTCACCACTGGCTATCTGCACCCCATCAGGTACATATACCGGAACCCCGGCAGCATATTCCGCATCCCTATACTCCGTAGAATAAGGGTGCTTGCCGCCCCACCACATTTTCTCAACGGTCAAGGAACGGATTAGACCGCCCCAGCCACCGTCTATGCCTACGTTAACGGTCAGGTTCTTATACTTAAAACTATTCTGAAGTCCAAGGGTCCAATCCTGATCATTATGTCCCAATAGTTGTGGGTAGTTATCCCTGATCGGCAATCCATTTGTTCCTAAAATTAAATCCCCATCCGCAGACTTCTGCCACACAGTTGCATAGTAGCTGTCTGCCCTATCGTTCAGCCTTAAATTGTTATAAGTGGTATTGTCCCCATATATTTCCGTGATTTTCTGAACCTTTCTGCTCCAGTTGGCAGTTATGTTCCAACTAAAATCATCCGTAAGGACCGGTTTGGCATTAAGTACCACTTCCAGACCATTGGTAGTATATTCGTTGCCATTTACCTTTCTGTTTTCAAATCCCGATGTGTTGGAAATAGGCAAATCTATAATCTGGTTGGTGTCTACCACATTATAATAAGTAAGATCCAATGCAAGCCTATTCTTTACAAAAGCAGAACTAAGACCAAGCTCGAACGAATTGGAACTTTCGGGCTCTATATTGGAATTTACGAGGCCATTAGGATACTGCAATTTTATATTTCCTCCAAAAACCCCGCTATTGGTGTAGTAGGATTCTGTGCTATAAGGGTTAAGATCACTGGAAACCTGTGCCCATGACCCATAAAGTTTTAAATAATCCACAGCCTCGGGCATAGTTACAAAATTGGATACCACCGTACTCAAAGAAACTGATGGGTAGAAATAGGAGCGATTTTCCTTAGGCAGTGTAGAAGACCAGTCGTTTCTGGCGGCGGCTGTTAAAAACACTGCATTATAAAGATCCACTCCAAAAGTAGCATAAACACTATTGGTTGCCCTTTCTTCGACATATGTTGTTGCAGCCACATTGCCACTGGTATTGTTAAGGCTATACACAAAAGGTACCACAAGACCATCCGTGGAATTGTATTCCTGCTGGTATTTTCTATAAAAGGTAGAAGCACCGGCGTTGACGTCCAAGGAGATATCCTCGGTCAAAGATTTGGTATAGGAAGCCAAAATATCATAGTCTACGGTCAACCTTTTGGAATTCCAGGTCTTATAATCACCTTCCCTGGCATCGCCATAGTTTAAATAGGTCTTGGGGCTTTGTCTGTCCTCAAAAATATCCTGCATCACTGCCGAGCCCCTTCCTTGTAGATTTAGACCTTCGGCTATATTGTACTTAAGTACCATCTGGGCATTGATAAGATCGGCATCGTATTTCTGGTTCAATTCATTGGCCGCGAAATAAACGTTGTTGTACCAGGCGTAATTATAGTTGGCCTGTCTGTAACCTTCCTGTCCGGGAACGTACATATGCTCTTTTAAGTCCTGGCCATCGACATCGTCCCCCATCCAGATCAGAATGGTGTACATGTGGTTCTTTGGCCCGTAGCCGTGTCTCGGAAAGTTTGGGGAATACACCTTATTATACGACAATTTACTGTCCAACGTAAGTGATTTGGAAAGGTTGGTGGTAGATTTAAAAGTCAGCCCCCCTGTCTTAAGACCAGAATTGGGAACCCTATCCTTTTGGTCGGAATAATTTCCTGACAAACGGAACGACCCTTTTTCGGATTTGCTCGATATGGAGAAATCCGTACTGGAAATATATCCGGTTCCCATGAAATCCTTTAAGTTATTGTGATATTCCCAAGGTGTTGGCACTCTGGAATATCGGGATTTATCGTCATATTGGGTACCATAAACATCGCCCCACCATGGAATGGTTTCCCCGGTAACATTATCCAAAATGGGACTGTTCCATTGGGAGACCAAAACCCCAGGTTCAAACTTGGGACCCCAGATCATATCCCCATCGGAAATACCTCCGTCCTTACCGTCCCAGAATTCATACTTTCCATTGGATCCGTTACCATATTCTGTCTGGGTTTCCGGAAAAACAGTGAAGCCCGCAGATACCATTGTATTGTGGGAAACCGAAATTTCCAATCCGTCAACGTTCGCATTCTTGGTCGTGATCAATATGGCACCATTTCTACCCCTAGATCCATAAAGTGCAGAAGCCGTTGTTCCTTTTAAGACGTTTACATTGGCAATATTATTGGCAGAAACATCATAAAAATCGGTCTCCACAGGTATCCCATCTATTACGATTAAAGGCGATTTGCCCCTTAGGGAAAATGAAGGCTTTTGAAATAGTCCTGTGGGATTGCTTACGCTTAGTCCCGCTACCTGACCGGTAAATAAATTGCCCACATTGGGCGCATTTATTTCCTCTATTATCTCCACATCCATCTTTTGGGTGGCATAACCGATCTTTTTCTCCGCTCTGGTAATTCCCAAAGCCGTTACAACAACCTCATTCAATTTTTCGGAATCGGGAAGAAGTACTATTTCCGCTGATGTTTTGCCAGAAGTGGCAAGTTCGGTTGGGATATATCCTATATAGGAAACGAGTAGGATATCGTTTACCGAATTTAACTCAATTTCAAAATTTCCGTCAAAATCGGTAGCCACACCCTTGGCACTACCTTTAATGACCACTGACGCCCCTGGTAAAGGCCCATTGTTCTCATCCAAAACCTTTCCCGTAAATACTCCCTGGGAATGGCCCATGATAAATGCAAAAAAGGCAAATACCATAACAATACTTGTTTTGTTCATTCTTTTTAGTTTGTGATTTTTTAATTATTTAGTGAGCGCAAATATCCTAGGCATAGGTTAACTAAACCCTCAATTAATATTAAAAGATTGCAATGAAATGTGCTTAATTGTTAAAACAACGTTAACGGGGCAAATGAAACAAGAAAAGAACAAAATAGTACTTAAGAAGTTCTAAGAAAAGTGCATCCCTAAAAGAAATGTAAGGAGTGATAATGGGGAATATACCGTAGAAAATTTACACCTCTGCCAATTGTATTTCCGACTTTTCCACTAATAAATTCTTCTTGTATTTTCTTTTAAAGTAGAAAAGTGAAACTAGAGTAATAATAGTCCCCAAAACGGCGATTAAATAAGTGCTGGCCATAAAGAAATTGAGCCAAGAAAGGGTGCTCTGACCAAAATTCTTATAAAGCAGCACCCCCATGCTACCTAAATAACCAAAGGCATCCGCAATATATATAAGGTAACCCGCATTGCCCTTTATGCGGAAAGTGGCAATCATGCGATCGAAAAAAATACAGTTAAAAGGTACATAACATATATAGAGTCCGAAACCAACACTAATCATCCATAGTATTGGCGAAATTAAGTTGATTTGAAACAACAAGGTAGAAAGACCAATGGCAATAGTACCAAAAAGCAACAGATAGTGATAGGAAACAAAGGCCTTATAATTATTTTTAATCACTCCCAAAAAACCTATTATCACCAATACCAATATGGCGATAGGCAGTTCCGATATGGTATATATTGCAGCATCACCTTCGAAACCTAAGGCATCCCAAATCTCCCTTGAAAAATTATCCCTGAAGTCGCGCAATGCCGTTAAAAAAGTGTAGAAAAAAACTAAAATTATAATCGGGAAGAGGAAGGCAAGAAAAACTTTTTTTCTATCCTTTCCGGTCATAGGTTTCCGTACTGTTCTAAGTTCCTTATCCTCCTCGGTAGGTTGGGGCATTTTATTCAACAACCAGGCAAAAAACACAAAAGGAGCTAAAAAAAGACCTCCAGTAACGGATGGCATCCAAAATTGGGACACCTGCCAGTTTTCCATAACCAAAAGACCAACCGATTTTACCGCTCCACTGGATACAATAAAGCTGGAACATAAAGCCACACCCAAAAATTCGGTAAACTTTCTACCTTCCAAATAGGAAAACACAATTCCCCAGACCATCCCCAAGGGAAGTCCATTTAAAAACATGAATATAAAATTATAGGGGGCAGGAGTTATAGCGAACAAAAGAAGACTAACCTCAGCAGCAAAAATAAGGCCCAAGAGATAATATATTCTCTTATTGGGCTGAAGCTCGGAAATTACTTTGATCCCAATAAATTTGGAAAGCATATAGCCGAGTACCTGCGCAATGATCAAAATTATCTTGTAATCTACTCCGGCGAAGGACAGATCTTCAAATGTGGCCACGGTAAAGGGCTTGCGAAAAGCATACATGCAGAAATAAGTGCCAAAGGAGGCAAATGCCCCATATAGCAAAAACGAAATATCTTTTTTTACTAGCTTCAAAAAGGTTGGTAATTTGGTGTAAATTTTCTCAAAAGATAAATATTAAAAGACAATATTCCCCCCTTTTTAAGTTTAAATGAATTTTTTAAAGTTATTAGATCGTTATGTAAAGATTAAAATAATAAACCAAGGCATATTTTGTCGATTTTCATGAAAGGACCGGATCAAGAAATATCGGCATTTCTCAGTCTAAGTGCATTCGCAATTACGGAAACCGAACTAAAACTCATAGCCAAAGCGGCTATCATGGGTGATAATAGAAGCCCAAAAAATGGATATAGAACACCAGCCGCAATGGGGACACCAAGCGTATTATATACAAGTGCAAAAAACAGGTTTTGTTTAATATTTCCCATCACTTTTACACTTAAGTTCCTAGCTTTTACTATTCCTTGTAAATCTCCTTTTACCAAAGTGATGGAAGCACTTTCAATAGCCACATCGGTACCTGTTCCCATGGCAATCCCAACCTCGCTCTTCGCCAAGGCAGGTGCGTCGTTTATACCATCGCCTGCCACGGCAACTTTTTTGCCCTGTTTTTGTAAGCCTTCCACTTCATTAAGCTTGTCCTGAGGAAGCATCCCAGCTTTAAAATCGGTAAGATCAAGTTCCTCCGCCACAGCCTTTGCCGTATCATAGTTATCGCCTGTCAACATGATTACCGATATTCCCAAGGATTGCAATTCTGCAATGGCCTTTTTGCTGGTTTCTTTTATTTTATCTGTAATCACAACAAATCCCACCGCAATACTGTCCACTGAAATCATGGAAACCGTTTTTCCGAGCTGCTGCTGTGATTTAACCTTATTGGTAAGCTCCTCCGACATTGTGGCCTTGACTTCCTCCATCATTCTTTCATTCCCCAAGGCCAGCTTTTTCCCATTAACAATTCCTGTTACGCCTTTTCCTGTGACCGAATTGAATTCCGACACCTTCAATATTTCCGCTCCTTGTTCCTTCCCGTATGCAACCGTTGCTTCAGCCAAGGGATGTTTGCTCATTTGATTGAGTGATATAATGTATTGCAACACTTTTTCCTCTGGGTAGTCGTCCGAGCTAACCACTACCTTTTCCACAGATGGCTTGCCTGCTGTAATTGTTCCAGTCTTATCGATTATTAATGTATCAATTTTGTTCATTTTCTCCAAAGCCTCAGCGTTTTTCACCAGCACCCCGGATTGTGCCCCTTTACCTATTCCTACCATAACAGACATTGGTGTGGCCAAGCCCAAGGCACAGGGACAGGCTATGATCAATACGGCAATAGCATTTACCAGGGCATAGACATATTTGGGTTCGGGACCAAAAACAACCCAAACAATAAAAGTAATTACAGAAACCAATACCACCACGGGAACAAAATATCCTGAAATTTTATCCGCCAATTTCTGAATGGGGGCCTGACTACGACTTGCTTTATTGACCATTTCTATAATTTGTGCCAACAAAGTGTCCGAGCCCACTTTTTCCGCCGTCATCACAAAGGATTGGTTTCCGTTTATAGTTCCGGAACTTACCTGGTCGCCTTCCTTTTTATCTACCGGTATAGGTTCTCCTGTAATCATGGATTCGTCCACCGAGCTCAATCCCTCATGAATGACCCCATCTACAGGAATTTTATCCCCCGGCTTAACCCTGAGCAAATCCCCTATTTTAATTTTATCGATGGCAATGACTTCTTCTTTCCCATCCACCATTTTAATGGCCTTATTGGGTGCAAGTTTTAACAGCTCTTTCACTGCATTATTCGTCTTACTATGGGCCCGGGCCTCCAAAAGCTGTCCCAATAAAACTAGTGTCAATATTACCGTAGCGGCCTCAAAATAAACATGTACCGTGCCGTGATGGGTTTTAAATTGGGAAGGGAAAATATCTGGAAAAAGCATTCCGAATACACTAAATAACCAAGCAACCCCAGACCCGATCCCAATAAGCGTAAACATATTTAAATTCCATGTCTTTATTGAGCGATATGCCCTTTCAAAAAACATCCAAGTAGCATAAAATACTACAGGAATGGACATTCCAAATTGGATCCAATTCCAATATTTCATATCCAAAATTGTATACAAAGGGTTATTGGGTACCATCTCGGACATGGCAATAATAAAAATGGGCAACGTAAAGGCAAGGGCTAGCCAAAATTTCTTCAATAATTTTTTATAGTTTTTCTCCTCTGCCGAAACATCTGCCTTTAGTGGCACCAAGTCCATTCCACAGATAGGACAGGATCCTGGTTCATCCTCGACAATCTCAGGGTGCATGGGACAGGTGTATTGAGTCCCGCTGTTGGCATTCATTTTTACCTCTTCCACCAGAACCATTCCACAAACCGGACAATCCCCCGGCTGATCATAGGTCTTATCTCCCTCACAATGCATGGGGCAATAGAAGGTCCCTGTTCCCTTACCCTTGGCCTTTTGTTTTTTAGGGGAATGAAGTTCGTTTTCCTCACCGGGTATAGAAATGCCATAAGCACCGCCATCATCTTCCAAGGCCTTCTTAAAAGCAGATAGGGGTAAATGCCCTTCCATTTCAATGACAGCTTCGGCTTTTTCCAGATCTACAGTTGCCTGGGTAACGCCTTCCACTGAATTTAAGGTAGTCTCTACATGCGCTCTACAACCGTTGCAGGTCATCCCGTGTATTTTATATGTGTGTCTCATCTCCAAGCATTTTTAATTCGTAAGTAAAATTAAACATATTGATACGGAACACTTTTTACAATTATGGAGATTCTTTACATAATTTTGTCCAGCGGTTTTCTATCCCATTGTTGTAATTTTTTATACTCACCCATAGACATGCCGGTGACCGACTTGAACTGCGAGGCCAAATGGCTACTATTCCTATAATTTAGGGCATAACCAATTTCGGAAAAATTGAGTTCGTTCATTTGGATAAGTTCCTTGGCCCTTTCGATTTTTAGATCGATGTAGTATTTTTCAATGGTTACACCTTTCCTTTTACTGAACATTTTACTTAGAATAGAGTAGTCTTTATTCAATTTTTCGGACAAGAAGGTAGACATGTTCCCTGCTATATCATTTTCCCCATTTTTGATCGTATTAATTAATTCGATTCTAATGTTTTCAATGATCATATCCGATGTATCCTTAACCAATTCGAAGCCGTTATTTTTCAATATGCCTTCTATTATTTCATCATCGTTGTCAACGTTTTCCTCATAAACGATCTCTCCTAATTTTATAGATACAATGGCAATCCCAGCTTTGGAAAACTCCTGTGCCAAAATGGTTTTACATCTATCGCAAACCATATTTTTGATCAGAAGTTTTTTCATCTGTTAAAGATTTGAAATTAGGGTATAGCCCAACCTTTAGTTGCGGACTTTACTACAAAACTATCATAAATAAATATAACAATATTCCCCTTCCAAAGGTGCGAAGAGGAATTCATTGGCATCAATAGAGCGTTTGTTACAAAAGGAAATCACCTCCGGCTCCTACATGGAAATCCAGCAGCTGTTAACACGAGTCCAAGGCAGGTAACATTATGATAATTAAAAAGAAGAAATACACAATTTTGACATCACGGTCAGTCTGGCATTACCTCAACTATCATTTCGATCTCTACGGCAATATTCCCGGGAAGGGACCCCATACCTACGGCAGCGCGGGCATGTTTTCCCCTTTCTCCAAATACGGCCACCATTAAATCTGAATATCCGTTGATCACCTTGGGATGATCGGGAAAATCTGGCCCGGCATTTACCATACCTAAGACCTTGACCACTCTTACTACCTTATTTAAATTTCCCAATTCCGATTTTAAGACGGATAATTGATTAATCCCCGTAATTCGGGCAGCCTCATAACCCTCCTCTATGGTTAAATCTGTCCCGACCTTGCCCTCAATATTTTCCCCATTACTCTGGAGTGGCCCTTTTCCCGATAGAAAAATTAAATTTCCGGAGCGAACGGCATTTACATAATTGGCTACGGGAGCACTGGCTTCCATTAAGGTTATGCCCAGTTCTTTTAGTTTTTCCTCTGGATTGTAATCGGCCGGAATCGTTGGGGTTTCTATCTTTACCGGCGTCCCTACATCTTCCTTTTTTGTGTTACAGGAAATGGTAATTATAGCCATTAATGGGACTAAAAAATACTTGAAATTCATACGCTTGCTTTAAAAACTAATTTCTATTTATTATACATTCTCCAATACTTCCTTAAGGCGTTTGGCTACTATTCTTTCTTGTCCAGGATCCATCATCCATGTAGTTATGCCTATAGTTTCCTTGTCGCCCACAGTTGCTATAGCAGGGTGACCTTCCATTAACTTTTTCCTGGCTTCCTCTGGACTAATCTTAACCAAATTGCTATCCCATTTAATACGCAGGGAAGGGACATGATTGGCATAAGGTGGCACGTGTATTTCTGTCTGCACTCCTTTTACGGATAAGGCACTGTCGCTAATTAATTTTATTTGATTTTCCCATAACTCCCATTCCTTTTCATGATCTTTTGCCAAATACAATTCCAAGGCCACCAACATACCCAGAACTTCTTCCTTGTTTACTTTCATCCCCCTGCCAATAGTAGATCCACGTGGCGGACAATGAATTCGCGCAGCTTTTATAAGGTCTTTTTTTCCAAGTAATAATCCCGCACTTTGTGGCCCTCTAATTCCTTTTCCGCCTGAAAATGCTACTAAATCGAATCCCATCTTGGTAAACTTAAATAAGTTTTCCACTGGGGGTACGTCTGCGGCACAGTCAATAAAAGTTGGAATATTGTGTTTTTTTCCAATGGCTAAGAACTCATCATACTTAATTTCTCCGTTATCCGTATTGGCATTCAAAAACCAGAGCATTGCCGTATTTTTGTTAATGGCCTTCTCCATTTCCTTGGCTGTTTTTACCACCACTAATTTGGCGCCAACGTTTAAAAGGGCATGTGTGTAACCAATATTATGGCCCTCCTGAATTATTACCTCATGCTTTAGCCCTGTGGTATCCGGAAGTTGAGCAGCTATTTCGGAATCCATTCCAGAAATGACCCCTGCAAGACCAATAGACATGGCACCGAACGCTCCTGATGATACCGTGGCATATTCACACTGTAACAATTCTGCTATTCTTTCACCAACCTTGTCCTGAAGATCATCCAAATCTACATATTCCGTTGCGCCGAATACGATTGCCGAAGTAACCTCTTCAGACATTAAAGAACCAGTCATAGAAGTATAAGTTCCTGCTGCATTGATAAATGTGCGTAGACCCAGCTCCTTGAAAAAATTCCGTTTTGCCGGTTGGCTCACTGCAGCACCAAGCAATTGTGGCGTTAATAGTCCAGTACCTACCAATCCGCCCACCACTGGAACACTGGATAAGGTCTTTAATAATTTTCTCCTACTAAGCATAATTCATATTTTTTAGATTAACCAATTCATTTCCCGTAGACTATTTCCTTTAAACGGGTTTACTTCGCATTCCACATAGGTCTGGAAATGCCATTAAGGTCCCAAACCACATCTCCCTCCCTTAAGGTTAGCTCACATTCCAATTTTTGGTCGCCCATCATTCTTTTCCCCTGAGTATCAATAAACCCAAAGTTCCCTTTTCTTAGGTTTAGAATAGTTAGGTCTGCCACAGCCCCCACAGTCAGGTGTCCCAAATCCGTCCGTTTAATATATTGGGCCGGATTCCAAGTTGAATATTCAATTACCTGCTTTACTGTCAACCCCATATTGATGAATTTAGACATAATATTGAGCATATCCTTCATTCCCCCATTCATACTTCCGGTGTGTAGATCAGTACTTATAGAATTAGGTAAAAAACCTTGTTCTATGGCCGGAATGGCTTGCGCAAACACAAAGCTGCCACCGCCGTGGCCAACATCAAAAATGATTCCTCGTTTCTGAGCTTCAAGGACATATTTGCTTACCTTGCCATTTTCATCCACCACAGGAGTTCTCCCTTTTACATGGGCATACGCATGGGTAAATATATCACCAGGACGAAGCTTTTCCATAAGCAATGTTTCTAGGGACAACTCGGGTTCACTGCCTCCAAAATCGATCATAACTGGGATATCGGCCATGTTACCCGCTTCAACCACCCTGTTTACTGGCTCCCAATCAAAACCGCTGTAATGGGCCAATTTCACCCCTACTATGGTTCCCTTGTGCTGCGAGGCAACATAAGCTGTCATTTTAGGGTTCATATCCTCTATATTTTGCTCAATGGCACCTCCCTTCATGCCCGATCCAATAATATTTAAGAAAGACAATACCCTTGTTTTTGAATGATCGATTGTCTGCTCCTTAAACTGCCTAAAATTCTTCCAACCGGCTCCACCTACATCAACAATAGTGGTGACCCCACTTCTAAAGGTAAATCCATCAGGGGGCAAGGCACTAAAACTATTACTTAAATACGCATCCTCCTCGGTCCCAAAAAAATTGTGCCCATGAATATCAAGGAGTCCGGGAGCCACTATTAACCCCTTAGCATCAATCACCTTTTTTGCTTGGTTTTCCGGAATTTTAGAATCTACTTTTGCGATTTTGCCATCTTTTATGGCTACATCCATTACTTGGTCCAAACTATTTTTTGTGTCTACCACATGCCCCCCCTTAATCAAGATATCGTATTCCTGCGCGGTCAAGGAAGTAGTTGCCACAAGCAATAAAATAATAACCCAAATCCGATTTTTTAGTATATTTTTCATTTTTTAAAAATATTAGTTGATCTAAACACCTAGCACATAAATTCTATAAACTGTTTCTTAGCTTCTTTACTTCTTCTGTTTTTATCTCCCCGGCATCATTCCCAAAATTGGTCCTGATATAGGTCAGTACATCGGCCACTTCTTCATCACTCAAAAAACTATGTTGTGGCATTACCCCATTGTAGACCTCCCCGTTCACCTCCATAGAACCGTCCATTCCATTTAAAATAACATTGATTAACCTCTCCTTGTCACCAATTACCCATTCCGTTCCGTTCAAAGGTGGAAATCTACCTGTTGCACCTCTACCATCCTGTTGATGACAGGTACTGCAATAGGTAAAATAAACCTTTTCACCTCCAGTAAATTTTCCCGCCATAAGGTTATCCTTGGTTTCATCGGGTGTTCTAATGTGGGCCAATAGCTTTCTTTTATCCATTTTCGCCAATTGATCCCGCCCAAAATTATTTTTGTCGCCCTCAAAAACTATCTTCCATATCCTTCCCTTTACTGAATCGGAAATGTACATACTATCGTCCGGACCAAATGCAATACCCATAGGCCTATATTCGGCATCTTTAACACTTACGATGGGATCTACCCCTGCAAAACCATCAGCAAAAACCTCCCAATCCCCGGAAGGCTTTCCGTCCTTAAAGGGAACAAATCCAACAAAATACCCGGATTGCGGATAAGGTGCTCTGTTAGTTGATCCATGAAAAGCTATAAAAGCCCCATTTTTATATCGCTTTGGCAACTTATCCCCATCATAAAATACCAAATCGTTTGGTGCCCAGTGCCCGGGAAAACCCATGATAGGATCATCAAAATCCTGACATCTCCCGATAATGTTTCCGTCACCCCCGTATTCAGGGGCGAGCACCTTTTTTCCCAACATTTGGTCGTAATAACAATAGGGCCACCCAAAATTTGAACCTTCCGTAACCCTTATAAATTCTTCGGAAGGGAGCAAGGCACTGTCCCAACCGGAATAGATATTGGGAAACAGTCTAAGCAAATCATCCCGTCCGTGCATTACAATATACAGATTTTCATCCTGAGAATTCCAATCCATTGCTACAACACTTCGTATACCTGAAGCATATTTATAACCGTCCTTTTGCGTCTGACCCAGTTTATTGGCGTCAAAGCGCCAGACACCGCCATGGTCCTCCAATTGTGGACATGGATCCATGCCAGGAGCTCCCGGTGTTCTTTTAGGGTTTTGGCAAGCATTGGAAGGGGCTCCAAAAGGAACATACATATGACCCTTGTTATCAAAAGCAATGGGTTTCCCTATATGTTCGTGCTTACCATGCTCATGGTCATCGGTCATGACTATTTCCATTTCCCCTTCAGGAATCAAAGTTCCAGGTTTTAATTTATATCGATAAATAACCAGTTCAGAACTAAAATATAGATAGCCATTATAGATTCTCATGGCCGTTGAATAACTCCATTTTTGAAGCGTGCGGTACGCCCCAAATTTTTCAATTACCTCGGCCCTGCCATCATTATTTTTGTCTTGAAGTGCAACTATGCCTCCTTTTTCACTGGAATTTCTAAGTTTACCGTACAATATACCATCGTTGGTAACAGCCATATGCCGAACCCTTTCCTCTATGCTATCCACGACCACTACCGCCTTGAAACCATCAGGTAAAAAAAGACCTCCGTTAGGTGGTTTTTGCTCACATTGGACCAAAAACAATACCGGGGCAATACAAAAAATTAGTTTTTTGAAATGCGGGGAAACTAGCATTGTATTTACATTTAGAAAAAATATTTGAATCGATCCCTGAAGACAGGAAACTTATCAGCCCCTTCATAAATCCTATTCCTATTCTAGCACGAAATTTTAATTGTCCGGAATTATAATAGTATTATTGATACCCCATTTGAACTAAGCCGTAAATCTTCAGGATGTGTTCGAACACATCTTAAATTTAACAATACTTTAGAATAATCAGAGTATTTTTTAGCAATATTTAACAATTATTTTACTCAATTCGAAGAAAATCACTCCTTAGAGTAGTAGATTAACAAAAATTACCCTTTAAAAATATCCTATTTCAAAATCAAATAATTGTTTCATTCCTAATGTCTACTGAAATATCAGTTTGCCAAAAAATTCGGGTCTGTGGTAATCTGGCTTTTCGGTTCCAACCGGATTCCAGGTTAAATAATGGCGTTGGGAAGTAGCATCGCCACATTTATAAAAATTTGCAGTGCTCTTTAAGCCCTTTAATTTAATTTCAGGATTATGGGTCAGGATCTCAGCAGGTATTATTATGGTCATTTCCCAAGAAAAATCCCCTGTTCTTTCCGTGAAAGTTTGTGATCCCAAAGAGCTTTCTACATCAATCAAATTCCTTATGGTATTTGGGTCAACAAATTGACGCTGACCTCTTCCTGGTCCATAAGCCAAATGGACGGTGCCGATACAATTGAATTCAAAATTATAATAATCCCCGTTCCCTAGGGGGTCAAAAAAAAATTCTACACAACTATCGCGGGCCACTGGTCCATTGGTATCCCCAACACTGGCTAGAAGGTTTTTTTCCTTGACGTAATATTTTATCCAAATAGCATTATTGCTATGTGCTATCCTAAACGCTACACTTGGCCGATAAGAAAATTGATCCCAATTTACTAAGTCAATCGCCTGTAGTTCGGTATGCTCTTCCAAAAGTCGGGATACCTGTTCCAAATCAACTTGTCCGTTAAATTCTATTTCTTTGACACTTAGCATTTTCTCCTGACTATGTATTTCAGATTTGCAAGACATCATTATCCCGCATAGGCACAAAATAAATAATTTCCTTTTACACATATACGTCAAATCTTATAATAGTACAAATTAGCTAAAATTTGTCATCCAGACTTGAAGTTACCAAAATTATAACCATAATAATAAACAAGAATTTATACAGGAATATTACTCCTCTCTCAGAAGGCTACTCAAAATTTCATAAGATTTTAGGCGGTCCTTATGATCAAAGATATGGGATACAGCCATTATTTCATTGACCCGGGTTGCTTCAATAAAATCGGCAAGTTGTGCTTTTATAGTTTCTCTTGATCCTACAAAACTATAGTGCATCATTTGTTGTATTTGGGCTTTTTCCATCCCCAGCCATAAACCATCCATACTCTCTACTGGTGGTGGCAAGGGCCTTCTTGTATTTCTTATAATTCCTAGGGCCAATTGTTGAAGGCTGGTCTCCAAATATCTGGCCTTTTCGTCTGTTTCAGCAGCAATTACATTTACACAGGCAATAGTATAGGGAGCTTTACATTGTTGTGAAGCTTCAAAGTTTTGATGGTAAAGCCTAAGAGCCTCGTGCAAATGGGTTGGTGCAAAATGACTCGCAAAAGCATATGGCAATCCCTTTGCCCCCGCCAATTGTGCACTAAATGTACTTGAACCCAGTAAATACAACGGAATCTCCAAGCCTTCTCCAGGAATGGCCCGTACTGCTGCTTGACTGTTTTCTTTAGAAAAATAAGTCTGTAATGCTACTATATCCCTTGGGAAATCGTGCACAGTTTCCGTACGATCCCTTCTTAAGGCCTTGGCCGTTAGTTGATCGGTTCCAGGAGCTCTTCCCAAACCTAAGTCCACTCTCCCCGGATAAAGTGTCTCTAAGGTGCCAAATTGTTCCGCCACAATTAAAGGGGCGTGATTGGGCAACATAATTCCTCCAGAGCCTACCCTAATCGTCTTGGTGCCTTGAGCAATATATCCTATTAAAATTGGCGTGGCCGAACTCACCAAGCTTTCCATATTATGATGCTCGGATATCCAAAACCGCTCAAAACCCAAACTTTCCACATGTTGAGCCAATTCCAAGCTCTTCCGTATGGATTGCAGTGCTGTTGATCCCTCTGCCACAGGCACCAAATCCAAAACAGAGAGTTTAATGTCCCCTATGTTTTCGCCGTTATTATGCGCCATCTTCCTGATATTTTTGAGTGTATTTCAAAACCTTAGTCGAAAATGGTTATCAATACTTAAAACGAAACAAATTTATGAAGTCTACAATCGATAAAAGGAAAAAACTAGGATTGAAAATCTAAAATTATTCCCGCTCATATATAACGGTAAGACCTGGATTTTCTTTTTTTAATTCGGCTATGTTTTCACTTGTTACTTGGGTTTGCCAGAGATAGATTTTCTTTAACCTAGTTAGTTGAGGCACGAGTTCCAAAACTCCTTTTGAAATTTTTGTTCCGTATAGATTAAGGGATTCCAAATTCTCCAGTTTCGACAAGTGTTTTATGCCAGCATCTGAAATTTCATTTCCCTTAAGGTCCAACTTTACCAAATTTTGCAGTAACCCAATTTTTTCGAGATATGCGTCCTTGACCTTGGAATTGCCCAAGTTTAGCCAAACCAATTGCTCTTTTAGTTTTAAAAGGATGTCCATATCGGATGCTTCAAGAGTGTATTCGCTTAAACTATAATTAGCGTCTATAAAATAATTATCCTTCATCAAAGGATTGATGACAAACCCGCGATTTATCAAGGAATCGACCACAGCCTGATCGGGAGGAGGAACTTTCTTATTAAAAAGATTGTTCTTATCCAATCCAAGATAATTGCTCACCAAAGAGGTTAGTGCTTTTTCTGTATCCAGTTGGGTAACAAAACCATTGGATGGGGCGCCAATTTTAATCCACCATTTAATCAGCACTACTTCTTGATCTGTCAACGGCAACTTGCCTTCTGAAGGCATAAAATCGTCATGCTCCATAGGTAGGGTAATCCTTCGTACCAATTCGCTCTTCAGAGCATCGCCCGGCACGATGGTATTTTCACTTTCACCTCCGCGCATCATCATCGCATAGGAAGTGAGTAAAAGGCCTCCTTTCTTTTTGCCTTCGTTATGACAACCAACACATTTGGATTGCATCATAGGTAATACTAAATCCAGAAACACATCAGCAGAATCCAATACCGCAACCTTTTTACGGGGCTCTACCTTGGATGGTAATCCAGCCATATACCTAACGGGATTTGGCGCATATTGCAATAAATAGGTAGAGCCATGGGTTAGGTTACCTCCCAAATGCCCTGTAAACATCAGCAAAAAACCGACTAAAAAAACTAAGGCCCATTTGGGAACGGATAGAGAATTATTCCATTTTTTATTAATGAAGTAACAACCAAAGGACATTAGCATTAGTACAATACCGGCCCATTGATGCCAGAATAGGATATCCTCATCATAATCGCCACTAAGGGAAAGGAAATAACCAAAAATTACAGCTATGAGTGCACTTACAGCTCCCATAAGCCATGCTAGTGGGATATAGATCGTCAAGGGCTTGTATTTGGGCCACCGGGCAGCCACTTGTAACAAAATGGCCATAATTAGGAATCCAATGGGAAGATGAACTACTACGGGGTGAAACCTGCCAAGAAAAAGAACAATATCTGGAGGATTATCTAAAATACCCCCGTTCAATAATAAAATAAGACCCATTTATACTATTTAAGTGGAGTGCCTTTCAAGGGTTTTCCATTGGTGGTCAAAATCTGAAAGTGATGTGCCCTATGCCCCTCGTAGCTCCAGACCATAGATTTGTCGGGAGACACTTCAAATAGTTTTATTCCCTTTTGTGCCCCGTAACTGGCAATTACAGTATTTCCGTTGGGTAATCTTTGAGCCCCACAGGGATCAACAAAAGGAGTCCCTTCCAAATCGGAATTGGATACTTTCCATACCACCTTTCCATTAGAATCAAATTCTACCACCTTATTTCCATGGGTCAAGGTAACCATGGTATTGCCATTCTCAAGACGAATCGCTGTAAAAGGCCAATTTTCTGCTTCCCTTCCTCCCAATTCTGCCAAATCTGTTTTAAAAACATTTACCACATTACCGTCCGGTTGGTATTCCTTAACGGCAAAGGCCAATAAATGGGGTACCAAGTAATTTCCATTGGGCAATTTTCTGGCCATTCTTGTCTGCATATGAATGTTATCGGTATCTGGTTTTAGTGGTACACTCTTTACTACCACTCCTTTTTTATTAACCTCAACTATTCTTGGATTTGATCCAGATTCGGTAATCATGGTATTACCATTGGATAAGCGCACCGCTGTTCCCAATTCCATGGATTCTTCCGCTCTGGAGTAGGTAAAAACTACCTTTTTTTGCTTGTTGTATTCCCGCACTTCATCTGCCCAACAAATAAGAATATTGCCATTTTTCAAGACATAGCCATCCCTGGCACTTTTTTTTCCGGAATCCCAGATTTCCTCTCCGTCCTCTCCAATAATACCTGTAAAATTGGGTCCGGCTAAAAAAAACGAATGCTTAATTTCATTTTTAATTATTTCGTGATTTTCGGATGTTAGGCTAGCAGCTTGACCCACTAAAAACAGGGGGGACATCATTAAAAGGAGCAGTCCTTTACTAAAAATAGTCATATGCGTTTATTATAATTAAAGTTTGGTTTAGGCTAAAATATCCTTTACTAAATTCCCGTGAACATCTGTCAATCTCATGTCACGGCCCCCAAATCTGAAGGTCAATTGTTTGTGATCTATTCCCAGCAAATGCATAATGGTAGCATGAAGGTCATGTACCGTTACTTCGTTTTCTATTACCCGATATCCGTATTCATCCGTTTTTCCAAAGATAGTACCTCCCTTTACACCTGCTCCTGCCATCCACATACTAAATGCCGATGGGTTATGGTCCCTTCCATCCGATCCCTGTGCGAAGGGTGTTCTTCCAAATTCTCCGGTCCACACCACCAATGTTTCCTCCAAGAGACCACGGGATTTTAAATCCTTGAGCAGTCCGGCTATAGGTTGATCGACGGCATGGGCGTTTCTTTCATGGCCTACCTTTAAGTTACTATGCTGGTCCCACCTATCGGCACCTACATTAGGGCAAGTAAGTTCTACAAACCTAACTCCACGTTCGATCAGCCTTCGGGCCAAAATACATTGGGAGGCATATCCTCTAAGATGGGGGTCGTCGGAATCCAATCCATATAATTTTTTGGTAGCCTCAGTCTCCTCTTTAAACTCGGTAAGCTCAGGAATGGAGGATTGCATTTTATACGCAAGTTCATAATTGGAAATTGCAGATTCCACGGCATCGGCCTCCCCTATTTTGCCTATTAAACTATCGTCCATTTGCTTAATAAACTGAAGTTTCTCCTCTTGAAGGTTTTTAATGCCTTCCCTTGGGTTGATATTGGCCACAGGCTCTGGACCTGCTTTAAAAACAGAAGCTTGGTACGAAGCCGGCAAGAATCCGTTCTTAAAATTATCCAATCCACCCGGAGGTATTAAACCTCCGTCCAGTACAACATAACCGGGAATATTTTTGTTTTCACTTCCCAAACCATAGTTCATCCAAGCGCCCATACTTGGCCTTCCCTGTAGTCCACTGCCCGTGTGTAAAAAATAATTGGCGTTGGTATGTTCCGGAAAGTTGGAAACCATAGATCGTATCAAGGCAATATCGTCCACGCAGGTTGCAATATGAGGAAAAAGGTCGCTCACTGGCATTCCACATTCTCCGTATTGCTTAAAATCCCAGGGGCTTTTTAATATTTTCCCTACATTGTCGAACTGTGTGGCATCTACCTTAAATTTCTTTCTTGGATCCTCCCCGTTCTCCTTGGCGAGACGTGGTTTGGGATCAAAGGAGTCCACTTGGGAAACTCCGCCATCCATATATAGGAAGATTACGTTTTTCGCTTTGGGCAAATAATGTGGTCCCAAATAAAGATTGGAAGCAGTTTCTAGGTGACTTGCCCTTTTGCAACCAAATGGCAGGGTACCAAATAGGCCCATAAAAGCCAATGATCCGAAACCTCCGGCCGATAAGCCTAACATTTCCCGCCGGGAAATCACTTTTGGTTTAGTATTGTGATGATGGCCCATTATATAAGGTATATAAATTCTTTTAAATTAAAAATACTATGGCAATACTCTTTCCAGACCTCCATTTCTTGGTTCTCCTCGGCATTTTCCTTTCCTTCCATAGTTCTTAACATATTAAAAAAACTGGAAGCCTTCTTTAGTTCTTCCGAAGTTGCCAAACGCGAAAAAGCCTGCATATAGATCCACTGCACTTTTTCTTCAAAACTGACCAATCCTTTTTCCATCAATTTTTCGGCCATAATTTCGGCCTGTTGTGCAACCAATGGATCGTTCATTAAAATCAAGGATTGCGAAGGCACATTGGTAACGTTCCTACTCCCAAAAGTGCTAAAGGGAATTGGACGATCGAAGGTGGTCATCATGGGCTCCAGGAAATTCCTCCTCACCTCCAAATATATACTTCTTCGCCCTTCCCCGTCTAAGGGACCCGATTTTCCTGGCCGTCCACGTCCTTGCATAAATTCAGTCAGATAAGTGGCCACCGGTGGCCCGTACATGGTGGAATCTAAACTTTCAGTAACAAACAGTATTCCATCGCGAATGGCCTCAGCCTCCAACCTTCTAACGGGAAAAGATGCCAAATAAATATTATTGGGATCCGCACTGGCAAGACCATCACTTCTCAAAGTACTTCTTTTAAAAGTCTCCGAAGTGACAATTGTCCTAATCATATTTTTTATGGACCAACCATCATTCTGAAATTTAACGGCCAAATAATCCAAGAGTTCCGGGTGAGAGGGTAATTTACCCTGTAGACCAAAATTATCAACAGTCTCTACTATCCCCTTGCCGAACAAATGGTGCCAAATCCGGTTTACCATTACTCTGGATGTCAAAGGGTTATCCTTGTTCAACATTACCTCCGCCAATTCCTTACGGCCGCTACCTTCAGATTTAAATATGGAATCGCCCAATGACAGTACCGATAAAAATCTCCTAGGAATATGTTCTTCAGAAGGCTCCTTATAATTGCCTCTATTAAAAACAGGACTATCAATTCCGTAGCCATCATATATTCCATTAAAAAAGGAATCGGTTTTTAATTTTTTGGCCAGCTGTTGGCTGCTATCCACCACCGTTTTCAATTCAGGGAAATTCAAAGGCAATTTTCCTTTCTTCAAATCCTTATTTAGCATTTTTACGTTCTCCGGGGAGATATCCAAGGTGGCCCAATTATCTTTGGTCTGTTCTGTACTAATATTATTTTCCAAATCGGCGGGCCATTCCCCGTCATAGGTCACGGCATATTGTGCCTCTATAAATGCATCCTCCTGCAGATTATATATATGGCGTTCATAGCCCCCAGGAATAATCTCAATATACGCCTTTCTACCTTTCCAGGCCGCAACGTTAAAAACAAAATTATTCCAGTTTTCGGTATTCACCTTTTGGTCCATTCCCCCGTAAATAGGATTTTGGATAAGTTGAAAATTGTCTATGATTATTCTGATACTACTATTTTGTCCAAGGGCTCTAACTCCAACAAAATCTTTATCTAAGACCATATTTGGGGATCGTAATGCTCCAAAAATTCCCGTCCCCATAAACTTGCTGGAAGCCTTTCCATCCTGTAATCCAAGTAATTTGCCCGTAGCTGGATCTACTATGGGATCGCCCAAGGTGGTCCGTTGTCCAAAAGCAAAGCCATCACTTGTCCATCCGTCAAAATCCATCCCTCTAAAATCACCTATTACGGTATAGTCTTTATTGGTTGAGGGGCCAGCGGTATTCTTTGCAAAATTTATCTTTTCATAATTATTTTTATCTGTGGACCATTTATCTGCCACTAATTTTCGCATATAGGACTTCAGTTTGACCAATTCATGGGCCGCCAACTTTTTTTCTTTACCAACATCGGCAGGAACAGGTGAAAATCTTGTACTTTCCATTACCCCATATAGCGCATAATAATCTGCCGCAGTAATAGGATCGAACTTATGGTCGTGACATTTTGCACAGGAAACCGTCAACCCCTGAAATGTCTTGGTAGTAACGTCGATCATATTATCAATCCGATCTGCCTCGTCTTGGCGCACATCTACAGGGCTATGGGTGCCCTCGCCCATAACAAAAAAAGTGGTACCGAGCCTAGATTCAGAAACACCAGTGTCCTTATTTTCCCTAGGGTTCTCCAATAAGTCCCCTGCGATATGTTCCTTCAAAATTTGATCGTAGGGTACATCTTCATTAAATGCCCTGATCAGATAGTCCCTGTATTTCCAGGCACCCGTTATGGTATAGTCAAATTCATGGCCCTTTGTTTCCGCATAGCGCACCAAGTCCATCCAATGTCGTGCCCATCGTTCCCCATAGGCAGAAGAATTCAGGTAACGGTCTACCATTTTTTCGTAAGCTACACTACTGGTATCCGAGATAAAATCATGTACTTCCTTAGGATTCGGAGGTAAACCTGTAAGTAAATAAGATACTCTGCGGATAAGTGAGTTTTTGTTGGAAACGGGAACTTTTTCCAAGCCTTTTTCATCCAAACGCTTGTCTATTAAAAAATCAATGGCCTTTGGATCCGATATCGCAATTTTCGTCTCTGGACTAATGAATGACCAATGTTCCTTCCATTCCGCGCCTTGATCGATCCATTTATTTAATAAGGCTTTCTCCCTCTCTGTAAGTTTTAGATTGGTCTCAGGTGGGGGCATCACCATTCCCGGATCCTCGTTATAAATACGCTGCACCAGATTACTTTTGGAAGTCTTCCCGGGTACAATAGCATGACCGCCTTCTTTAAGAGCCGCTGTAGCTCCTTCGTAAGTATCTAAGCGCAATTCCGCTTTTCTACTGCTAGGGTCGGGCCCATGGCACAAGTAACAATTCTGCACCAATATGGGTTTTACATGAAAATTAAAGTCGACCACCTTAGGTAAGGGTTCGGAGAATTTTTCTGATCGGTCACAGGAAATTCCTAAACCTGCAAGCGTACAAATTACAATCAGATTCTTTACTCTCCTGAAAATCATTATCAAAATTTTATAGTCATTGTCAAATATAAAGATCCAAAGCCTTAAATCCAACTATTTAAATTGCATGGATAGATATTAATTGTACCCTACTAAAACTAATGAATTGTAATTTATATACGTATAAAGAATGCGTCTAAAAAACTGACGTTTAAGTTGAAAGGAATTTCAAAACCCTGCGTCGAAGCCACCTCTCTTTGGCTAAAGGAAGGAGCTTTTTTGTTTTCGTCATCCGCACCATAAGGGAGAAATCACAATATTGGCTCAACAACGTTTTGAAAGCTAACCGTGAAGTAACCACTCTCATGAAAACATAAAATCACGTTTCCAAAAATGAAAACCTAGCTTGTGAGACTTCTCGTCGTCCCCAAAAAGGGACTCTGTCGAAGTGACAACTACAGTCATTTCGACCAATAGGGAGAAATCACACACCTAACTAAACATAAACATTAATTGGGTATATAATTTCCTAACTAGTAATAAGACGGATGAAACTTTTATAAAACCGTTGCATGTGCGACTCCGCTTGATAGGGGACTCCATCGAAGGGAGTATGCTTATACACAGGTGCGGATTAAAGCAGATCCTTTAAATCGGTAATTTTATTGATGATATGTACCGGATTGGGAACATCACCAAATCCGTATTTGGCAAAAACAAAAGGTATTTGGTTTCCATTCGCCGCCGTATTATCCCCTAGGGTATCCCCAATATAAATGGGTTTGGAGAGTTTGTTTCTTTCAATGATCATTTTTACATTTTCGGTCTTGGACTTTCCTGTATTTCCCGAACATTCAAAATCTTTGAAATAGGCGCCCAAACCATGGTATTCATAAAAGGCCTCGATATAACCAGCCTGACAATTACTAACTATATACAGATCGTACTTAGTCCCCAAGATCTTCAAGGTTTCTTCCAAGCCATGGTACAAAACCCCTCCGAAATCCTTAATGTCATTTACCTCCTGCACATAGCAACTGTTCATAACATCAAATTGTTGCTTTTCGCTTAGATATGGAAACAATTTCTTCCCTACCAGGTCGTGCTGCATTCCCAAAATACCCTGTATATCTTCCTCGGAAATAGGATTTTTAATACAATCAAAACCATTCAAAGCTGTATGCCAAGCCTTTATGCTCATCGGCATTGGGTCCCAAAGGGTACCATCCAGATCAAAAATGATGTTTTCAATATTATCCCTTAAATCACTCAGAGCCATTTTTTTAATGTTTTGAATAATATAGGTATTAAATTAAGTTGACTACCTCACCTGTTTCGGCCGATTTATAGGCAGCATCTACTATGTCCAATACCATTTGTCCTTCCATAAGTCCTGGAACTGGTTGTTGCCTAGTTTTGATACATTCTACAAAATATTCCATTTGACGGGTATAGATTATTTGGTCGCAATGATCTTCCCTTTTTGGAAGCTCTGGCACAGTTGTTACCGTACCTTCACCTTCTTTCATTTTTAAAAAAGTAGGAAACAGATTGGCATAACCTTTAGTCCCAAACAAGCTGGTACTGGCCTCCGGTCCGTCCATATGCGGATGCCACCATCCACTTTCTATTATACTTTCAGTACCATTGTCCCATGTAATGACCAAGATTGCCGTATCGTCTACGTCATAGTCCCCAAATTCCGTAGAAATTCTGGCATATACCTTGACGGGTCTTGGATCTCCCAAGATATATCTTACTGCATCAATGGCATGGACCCCCATATCTGCCAAGGCCCCGCCCCCTGCCAATTCCTTTTTGGTAAACCATCCGGAAGGACCCCAATTTTCATGAATTCCGTAGCCTTTGGTCTTAAAAACTCTTCCTATTGTTCCCGAGGCTACGGTATCCTTTATATAACGGGTATCGGTATCAAAACGCCACATATGACCCACCATCACCAATTGGTTATGTTTTTTAGCTACCTCTGCAATTTTCCTACCTTCATCACCGCTCATTCCCATGGGTTTTTCAAGAAAAACATCCTTGCCATTTTGCAAAAACTCTATGGCATAGGGAGCATGAAATTGATTGGGTGTGCTTATAATAACTGCATCCAGATCATCTCTTTTTACAAGCGATGAAATATCGTTCAAAGCCTCTTTTATATTATACTTAATGGCAAATTTTTGGGCATTATCCAGGTTTTTGGACACCACGGCCACAATTTCAACATCGGCTAGCGTTTGCAGTCCACGAGCATGATAATCCGATATAAATCCTGCGCCTATAAGGGCTATTCTGGTTTTCATCTGTTTAAAATTTTATAATTACTTTTTTATTAAAAGTTCATCAACAATTTCTCCGTCCTGATTGTAGGTTGTGTATTTCAAAGTTTTATCGGTCAAAGTCATATATTGATAAAACTGACCGTCCTTGAACCTCTTTTCAGCATAAGGTTCTTCCCCTATATCATCATGATTACCGTTGGTTCCAATAGATACTGCATAAACAGTCCCATCTTTAAAGGAATCCACAACCTTGCCATTATTCATAGGCTTAGACCGCATATAATAATGGATATGGCCAGACATCACCATATCAACATGATAGGTATCAAAAAGGCCACCCCATTCCTGTTGAATATCCAAATAGGGCTCTTCAAAATTAAAGGGAGGAAAATGAAACATGACGAATTTCCATGTGGCATTAGAATTTTTCAATTGATTCTCTATCCATTCGGTTTGTGCTTCATTGGGTTGGGTTGAATCGATCATTAGGAACAAAGCGTTCCCATATTTGAAGGCGTAAGTGCTTTCCGGATCCACTTTTTCAGGTCCGTTTGTGGGCAAACTAAAGAGTTGATAATACATCCAAGCTCCCAAACCATCCTGCCGATCATGATTTCCGGGGACGGGCATTAAGGGCCTATGTGAGAACACATCTTTGGAATATCCGAAAAACATGTCCCATTCCGTACGGTAAAGTCCTGTGGTCACAATATCGCCTGCAATAGAATAAAATGCCGTTTCCGGATGTCGGAGGTCCGCATCATTGAGTATTTGAGCCCATTTTGGATCCCTATGGGTATCCCCAAACCATATAAACGAAAACTCCTTGGCATCCTTGGCTTCGGTCTTAAAGTCCCTAACCGTAGACCATGACTTTTCTTCAACCGAACCTACACGATACTCATAGGTAGTACCAGCCTCCAAATTGTTCAGATTGGCTGTAAATCGATTTATATATCTGTCATTGTATAACATTCTATCTTCCATACCCGATACAGAGGCATTTAAGGCAATGGTGTCGGAAGTATTTTTCTTCCAATACTGTACTATTCCATCTTTTACGGTAGTATTGGTTCTCCATTGTACATCCATAGAATTTGTAGGATCCGCACTCCAGGTAAGCATAATCTGATCGGATTGATTGGAAGATGGGAATATCGTTTCTCGAAATGCTCCTTCTACATGTGCTTCCCGGGCCCTTCCCCTAACCGTAGTGAACAATACCTGACCCTCAAGTTCTTTAGGCAGTTCCGTAATTTTAAGGTCGGACCAGTCATGGTATGTAAAAGCTCCTTTTTTAAACACTTCCAAAGAATATTCCTCAGGATAGCGCTCGCCAATAGTAAGTTCCTCTTTGGATTTCTGCGAGCCTACAGAAATAAAATAGATGACTCCATTCCTGTCAAACCCTGGGATTCCCAGATTAACCCAACCCGCATCAAAATCCTTTTCCCAAACTTCATACTCATTAACTTCATTCTTTACCCTTTTATCCGTCTTTACAAAACCGCTTTCCTTAAGCCAAAAAGGTGCTTTATGATCAAGCTGTCTCATTAAAGAAACCGTTACAGGAACATTAACTTTAAAATATTGATAACGTGTAGCCAGTGTAGTTTTCTCGTCATCGGTCAAAAATTTGAGCATAAAAGCATCGTCAATGGAATCATAGTCCGTGGAGTCTACTTTTTCATACAATCTGGTGATTACATTATCCATTACCGCTTTTACAGAGGTCTGGTTCTGTTGTTCTTCCTTTTTGGTTTCGGAACAGGAAAAAATTAAAAAGACCGCAGAAAGAACTATATATCTTCTCATTTGATTACTATGCTTTTTTTTCAGTTTTTAAATATTATTATACTTGGTGACTAATTAGTTTTTGCAAAGGCATCCAACATATCCGCCAAGTGGTCTGTGAGAATAAAATCGACCCCCGCATCCAACAATTCCTTTACGCGACTTACCTCTTCGGAATGAAAATAATTGACCTGAACCCCATTATCCTTCAGCTTTTTTAAATCCGACAACATATTTTCATCGTCCCTGCTACTTCTTAATTGAAGAAATGCAAAGCCATTTTCTATGGTTCCATTTATATATTCAGCTCGAGTGGTTAAACGTTCCATGTTGCACATCATAATGTTCGGATTTACCTGTCTTACTCCTTTTGCCGTCTCGTTTTCACAGGCTATAACAGCCTGATGGATTCTGTCCGCTGTAATCACGGCTTCTGCTGTTGCCGCACCCAAACGTTCATCTCCCTTTAAATGGATATTAAGCCAGATATTTTTAGGCATAATGTCCAGCGCCTCCTTTAAAGTGGGAACCCTTTCTTTCTTAAACTCTTTGGATTTCCATTTGCCCGCGTCAAGTTTTTTAATTTTTCTCAGCGTAAACTCCCCAACTAGCCCACTTCGGTTAGTGGTCCTATCTACGCTTTTATCGTGCATAATAACCAACTGATTGTCCTTGGTCATTTGAACATCCAACTCTATCATTTGTGCGCCCAGTCTAATTGCCTCCCTAAAAGCTGCCAAAGTATTCTCCGGATGGGTTTCATTGGCACCCCTATGGGCACAAATGCCCTTTTGGGGCATACTATAATTTTCCTGGACAACCACGGAATCTTGGGCAAAAACAAGGTTGTTCCAAGTGAAAATAGCAAGAAGGCCTATAAAGAATTTCATCTGTTAAAATTTTTTTTAATCGGTCAGACCTGCCCGACTTCTTCATTCAGGCGAGTGTAATGCGCCATTGAACATCTCGTGAGTATCAAGAATTGTTATGGCTCATTTCATCTGTTCAAAATATTACTTTCTAATAGTTGCATCTGAAGGGCAACCAATACTTCCTTAGTTCATCAATTCCTCGGCGTGGGTATATATCTTTTTTATGGCCGTGGCCACTAAATCCATGTCGGCCTTGGTTCCCATCAGTACCTTATGGTGTACGCAAACAGATTCTTCCTTAAAAATACGTTCACAGACCGGTAGCGAAAATCTTTTTGGATCAATGGCTTTCCAATAGGCATCATTTAATTTGTGTCTGGAAGGTTTTGTGTGCGGCACATACAATGAGCAATTATTTAAAGGCTCATAACAAGCATCTACGATTATACCCAATTCCGCTTCCAGAGCAGATCTAAACTTCTCTATAGGCAAATTCTTGAACTTGCTTGAATCATAACGAAAAGCAAAATTGAAATAGGCCTTTTTGGTTTCCCTATCATCTTTTTTTAAAGGTGTCACCCCTTCTATTTCCTTTAGGAGCGTATTTAAATAAGCCCCATTGGCATCTCTATTTTCATTTTGCTCTGGCAACCTTTTTAAGCCTTCTACCAGTATAGCTGCTTGAAATTCGGTAATCCGATAGTTACCGGACTGTATAAAATTACCGTCATCACCATAATCCCCTATCCCTTTGTCCGCACCAATAAGCGAATCTCCTTCAGGCCTGCGACCAACATTTCTTAGGGCATCCATTTTCTCGGCTAAATCGGTATCATTTGTAGTAATAGACCCCCCTTCACCAGCAGTTAAATGTTTTGATAATTGAAAACTGAAACTACCTACATTACCTATACTTCCTGCTTTTTTACCTTTCCATTCCCCTCCGTGCTTGTGGGCGCAATCCTCAATTACATAAAGATTATGTTTTTTGGCAATGGCCATAATCGCATCCATATCCGCAAAAGCACCGTACAAATGAACTGGCATAATAGCCTTTGTTCTAGGAGTTATGGCCTTTTCAATTTCTTTTGGATCTATACACCAGGTATCCTCACAAATATCTACCAATATGGGAGTAGCATTTACGTCGATTACGGTGGCAGCAGTAGCTTGCCACGTTAGGCCAGGGACAATAACCTCGTCACCAACGCCTATACCCAAGGCTTCCAGCGCAATTTGCATGGTTATGGTACCGTTTACAACACATATAGAATGTTTTACCCCTGTATATTCCGCAAATAGTTTATTGAACTCCATTTCCTTTGGTCCATTATAGGACCAAACCCCACTATTCAGGACCTCTATCAGAGCAACTTCCTCTTCTTTCCCCCAAACCGGCCATTTAGGCCAAGGATTCTTATTAGTATCACGACTAGGTATGCCGCCATTTATTGCTAGTTTTTTCATTGTCAATGGTTGTTATAAAGTGATTTCGTTTATAATTTTTCAGGGTCCAATACTACGTGTTTCACGGTCTTTCTATTCCATGTATACACTATATGTATCATTCCGTCAGGGTTTTGAATCAGGGTGGGGTACGAATATTCCTCTCCCTTTTTGTCTGTTGTTGCCGTTAAGGGTTCCAAATCCAACACTCTCTTCCATGTTTTACCGTCCTGGGATAGGCCTACGCTCAAGGGAACCCTATCCTCGGATTCAATGGTGGTAGGATTATAGATCAATACATGCCGACCATCTTTTAGGGTAAGGGCATCAATCCCCGAGTCAGGATTGGGAAGATCCGTAGCAGTCATTTCGCTCCAGCTAAGTCCACCGTCATAGGACCAGTTTTGCCCTATTGCCCCCTGATAGGTCCTGCTTAATAATTGGATGGTATCGTTGCCGTGATCTAGGATAGCTGGTTGTATGGCCTTAAATGTCTTTCCATCGTTCAAAGGCGCCGTTTTGGTCCATGTTTTGCCAAAATCCACACTTCTTTCCAAATGAATTTTATGGCCTGCTGTTTCGCTCTCTGTACTAGAGGGAGAAAGAATATCCCCATTGGATAAGGTAACAGGCCTATTCTTTATTGGACCCAAAATACTGTCTGCCAACTTGATAGGGGCAGACCAACTAAGACCGTCATCTTCAGAGGTCTTGTACATTCCCCACCAGTATAATGGATCCGGACCAACTTTGTAAAAGAGTATCAAAGGCTTATTTTGAGGTTTAAAAAGAACCGGATTCCAACTTGGATATCGAATTCCATCTTCCTCCACACCGTTTGCAACCTCTACCGGAGTTGTCCATTTATCCCCAATTTTTCTAGAGACCCAGATACCTACGTCATTGTTTTTTTCTTCCGTTCCCCCAAACCAAGAAGCTACCAGTGTACCATTGCTGACATCTATAGTTGGCGCGTGACATTGGGGCGTTAGCCCTTGGCCAATGGGGTAAATATACTCTTCAAGGCTTATGGCAGGATGCTTTTCCGATGTTTCAGATTCATTTTCCTTCACCTTTTCCTTACAGGACAAGGCCGATATTAGAAGGGCAATGGCAACTATATATTTTTTACAAATTGGCATAGTAACAGTTATTAAAAGGCTGTTTATCAAAACAAGGAAAGGAATTCTGACTTGGGACTATTCCAAATTCCATCCCTCTACCTTCAATGCGGCCTCGGAAGTTCCTTTAAAATTGGCGCAAACCATGCGTTCTTCCCCTGGAAGTAAGTTTATAAAATTATCCTCCCAGAATATGGGCAGTATAAGTTCTCCTGTCTTGATATCCACTACCTTTAGGTTTATCAAAAATGCTATATGATCACTGTTGTTTTTGAGCTCTACCTTAATATTTTGTTGTTCTCCGTCCTGCTCAAAATAATGTGTTTGCTCCAACCGGGTTTTGGCTAGCCCGTTCAACTGGGTAAAGTCTGCATATACCTTACTGGGGGTGTGAAACGCAAATGGCCCCAAATCGGCCTCATAGTCAAGAACCTCTTCTTTGGTAGATAGCCAGTAAAAATTATTGCTGATCTCTACGCCCATTTTATCCAACAAACGAAGATCTACAAAATAGGTAGTGCTAAGCCCTTTCAGTTCCCCCAATGCGTAAATAGATTTTGATGAATCTGGATCCAGTGTAAATTCAACCTTATCCTCGAACAAAATTTCCGACCCTATGGAATATACTCTAATATGGGCAGTTAAATTCTCTATCTTCTCTAAACGGTCATTTATGGCATAAATGTGTTTATCTCCATAATTATATATCAGGCTTAAAGGCAAACACGCTTTTTGTGTAGCATATAATGCCGCTGTAGGATTTAAGTAATAATCATACAATTGCCAGTACATCTTAGGCCAGGCCGCATTCAACATCCATTGGACAATGCCCGTGGATTTCTTTTTATTGACCTGAAAAGCTTCGAACATAGGCCGCATAAGCTCATAGTTCATGGCCTGGGCCTTTTTATCGAACTCCTCCAAAGAACTTGGAGCCCCATATTTTTCCTTTATAGCCTTGGTAAACCTACTTATATCTGCAAATTCATACCGGCCACAGTGATAGTTCCATGATTCTCCAATGGGCCATAATTGCTCCTCGGGAATCATCTTTTTTAAACTTTCCAATTGAGGTACTTGGGCACCAGGACCTGTTTCCGTATTAAACCCATAGGCACCACCAAATTTGGTGTCCGTAAACCAATATACCGGTGCAGTATAGGCATAGGGACCCAACATTTTTACTCCGGACGAACCACTGATCTCGCTTATAACATCCTCACTTCCAATAACATGTTGGTCACTCCCCACTCCACCTGTGGAATTTAAATAAGGCCTTGTGGGATCATATTTGGCGAAGGTGTCTATATATTTTTGTTCCAATTCCGTAATCGGTACCTTGTCACTGGCAACGGTCCAAACAAAGATACTGGGATGGTTGCGCAGCCATATCACCTGATCCTCCCAGGCTTGGGCAACATGGGATATATGCTCTGGCTTATATACGCCTCCAAAACGCTCATTGACCGGCACTCCCATATGGATCTCATGTTCCCAATGACAGCTCCAACCTACCATTAACAGTATACCATGTTCATCGCAGAGGTCGTACAATTTGTGGTCCTTGCCCCAGAATCCTTCCAAACGAATACAATTCAGATTCATTTGCTTTACGTACTTCACTTGGGCCTCAATACTTTCATCGGTATCCATCAAGAGCATATCATCGGTCCACCCGCCACCTTTGATCAATACCTTTTGTCCATTTACTTTATATCCACGGTGAATATCATTTAACCAATAATCCTGTATATCGCGAATTCCAAATCTCAACTGGGTAGAATCCAAAACCTCTTCCTTGGCAACAAATTTTATATCAAGATCATAGAGATCGGGATTCCCCAAGTTAATTGGCCACCAAAGTTTTGGTTCCTTAAAATTAAGTCCAACAAACTCCTTACTGTCAAAGGTAATCAGCTCTTTATTATTTGGAGCTAAGCTTATGTTTTTCCTGAATACTATATCCCCTATAGTCCCTACTAAATCTCCAGATATTACTGTATTGGAATAGTTGGTCAGTTCTGCTGAAACAGTAAGATCAGCCTCTTTCAAGGTTTCAAGATTTACCTTGGTCTGTACAAAGGGTTTTTCAATTTGTACCCCGCCATGTAGGTGCAAGGTAACAGGTCTAAAAACACCCATATCCCCATCTGGTGGGGCGGGATTCCAATCTACAAATCCTATACTAAAATCTCCGGGTTGGGGTGGAATTACCTCAATGGCCAAAATATTTGATCCACTTTTAATATATGTACTTATATCAAAAGAGGTAATGCGAAATGCCCCGTCTATAGAGATGGAATCGGCTATGAGCTGTCCATTTAACCAAACATTGGCCTTATAGTTGATTCCATCAAATTTTAGGCTGGCAAACTCCTTGGATTGCTCCTTTGTAAGTTCAAAACTCGTAGTGTACCACCAGGATACCTTAAATAGTTCTGTTGGGATGATCTTTAAATTCTCCCCAAAATAGGGGTCTTCGTAAACCTTGTTGGCCACCAAAGTGCTCAAAACCGTTGAAGGAACAACGGCCGGAAACCAATTTTCCGAAATTGTGGACCTGGTAGAGATTTCACTCCCCTTTTCCGAAATTTTACTTGAACTCTGGATTCTCCAATTATCCGATAACTTTATTTGGAAGGACTTGTGCATTCTATATGTTTTATTATTCCTTCTTGGATTTTAATTTCTTTATGGTACTTTTTGCCTTCCACATCATTCCGCCACCAATAGATATTAGTATTAAACCAGCAGCCATATCGGTCATATGTTCTACAAAAGTTTCTGTATAGATCATTGCAAAAAGTACAATAACCCCAAAAGCCATAATGAAAAACCCAAGAGCATTGTTAATTTGAGCGGCCTTTAAACCCGCATTTATTTCATTTGTCTCCATATTTTTTTATTAAGGGGTTAAAAATGATTATAGATCGATGCCAAAATACTAAGTACGGCAATAGACCATAGTTTTAAATTGTTCCACCAGTGCCGATCCTCCTTGGCAATGCCCTGGTAAACATACTCCGTGGGCAACAATAGCACTAAAAAACCTATTAGTGCATACAAAGAAAGAAATATCATTTTTGCAGTTTCTTGCGAAACACCGGAAAGCCAGTCAAAATTGAACATATTACAGTTTTTTATTTTCCACTAAAATTTTTGAACTAAACACCAAGCCTTTAAGTTGTTCTTCGGTATGCTTCTTGGTAAGCAGACTTACAACGACATTAATTATAAACCCTAATAGGAAAGACCACCAGGAAATATAGAGAAAAGGATCTTCTATGGTGAAGAATTGCTCCTTAAATACATTTAGGTAAACAGCAAATCCAATACCTATTACCAATGCCGAAAGTCCTCCCCATTCCGTAGTTCGTTTCCAGAAGATACCCAAAAGGAGAATGGCGAATATTGGTCCTTGGAAATAGGACATAAAGGTTTGTATGGCCACATAAATCCCAGGGAAATCGCTGCTAATAGGTGAGGTAGCAACTCCTATAAGCAACAGTACCAAGGTAGTGATCTGTCCAACCTTTAAATAGTGTTTATCATCCGCCCCTTTTTTAATGAACGGTTCGTAGATATCCTTTGTAAATAAAGTGGCCGTTGAATTCAACAACGAATCCACACTGGACATAAGCCCCGCAAAAAATGCGGCGAACATAAGTCCAACCAAACCAGGAGGCAGAATGGATTTGATCATCATTGGAAGTGCCTGATCCCCATCTGCCAAACCGGGATGAACCACGACGGCCATAAGCCCAGGAAACAAAACCAAAATAGGGATAAACATTTTAAGGGCAGATCCAAAAATCATACTTGCCTTGGCGTGCCATTCGTTCTTGGCGGTAAGGCAGCGCTGCACAATAGATTGGTTACCTATCATATAAGCATTGGCCATAACAAAGGTTAGACCGAATAAAATTCCCGTCCAGGGAAAGGGCGATTTCGTATCCTGTGGTTGAATGATGTCGAAGTGGTTTCTATACTCAGGTCCCATTGTTGCAATTTTATCTACCATATTATCCCAACCTCCAACTTCGTAAAGACTTAGAAAAACCAAGGCGAAACCACCAATGAACATTATTACAAATTGCACAACATCGGTCATTATTACAGCAGTAATACCCCCAAAATAGGTATATAGACCAACAACACCCGCAGTGGCAACAATTGAAATCCAGATGGGCCACCCCATAAGAACATTTAATAGAACTGCACTGGCCCAAAAAAGAACCCCCAAATCCAAGGCAAAAAACAGGATCCAGGTAACCGAAGCAATGGTCCTTACCTTTTGGTTATACCTTCTTCCAAGGTATTCCGGTATAGTGTACATACCCCCGCGCCAGAAATAAGGAATAAAAATAAATGCCGCCAACAACATAGCCGGAACGGAACCTACCCAATCAAAGTTACCGACAGAAATACCATATCTATAAGCTTGACCGGAGACACCCACAAAATCCAATGCCCCAATGTCCGATACAACGATCGACATACCAATGGCCCAGAAAGGTAGACTTTTGCCTCCAAGAAAATAGTCTTCGGAACTATTGACAAATTTTTTGAAATATAGCCCCAATAATAACATTCCTATTATATAAGCTATTACTATAAAATAATCTATACCTGCTAACATTGTTTGGCATTTTGGTTAATTACCTACAAATTAAATCCAAATAGAGGTGATTGAATAAGTAAATCTTATTGCATTTGCATGATATATTGACATAAGACCTAGTTTTTTGACTTATTTCTTGATAATTAAGTTAAAATTGTAGCAGTTTCAGCATTTGATGAAACACCACTCCATTAATTATGTCATGATCTACCTATGGTAATATAGGTCATAACCCTACTCATTAAAACCATATAAACGGTCCCATATTTTCATGTGTTAAAGTTGTGTTATATACGTTTAAGAAACATTCTTGCCAAAAATCAAACATATCTTAACCTAAAATTTTCCATTTCTTAATATTAACCCTTATAGAGGTAAAATTCCATAGGTATCTAATAAAATACTATGCTTTTTGTCGATTATTTTACAATAGTTTTGTTAACGAAATGCTAATTACTCAACCAATTAATATAATGAATATGAAAAAAAGCAGCTTGAAATTTTTGACTTTCCTTTTGTTCAGCATGGTTTCTGGAATCATGTTAGCACAACAAGGTGTAACGGGAGTCGTCAGCAGTGATGATGGCGAATTGCTCCCTGGGGTGTCCGTGGTAGTTAAGGGAACTACCACTGGTGTAACCTCTGATTTTGATGGTATATACAGTATTACTGTTCCCAACAGTAGTGCTGTTTTGGTATTTTCCTATTTGGGAATGGAAACAAAGGAAGTAATTGTTGGTAACCAATCTACCCTCAATGTTACTATGGCAACCTCCTCCGAGCAATTGGACGAAGTTGTAGTAACCGCTCTTGGTATTTCCAGGGAAAAGAAATCTTTGGGGTATTCTGTAAGTGAGGTAGGTGGTGATGCTTTGGACAATGTGCCACAAGAGAACGTTTTAAACGCTCTTTCTGGTAAAGTGTCCGGGGTGAATATCAACTCTACTGGTGGTGCAGGTTCTACTGTAAACATTAATGTTAGGGGTGCAGCTTCATTATCCAGTGACAACCAACCATTATTTGTAATCGATGGTTCTCCTGTAATTAATACTGCTAACAACATTACAGAGATAGGTAGAGATAACAAAGTGGATTACGGTAATGCTATTTCGGATATCAATGCAGACGATATTGCCAGTGTTACTGTTCTAAAAGGTGCCAGTGCAGCAGCACTTTATGGTTCTAGGGCAGGTAACGGGGTTATATTAATTACAACCAAGTCTGGAAAATCAAAAAAAGGAATGGGAGTAACTATTAATTCCAGTACTGTTTTTGATATTCCTAGTCGTTTCTTAGATACCCACACTAGGTTTGCGACAGGTTCTAGACCTTATACAGAAGATAATTTCCCGGCGAATTCCTATGGTGCAATTGTCATCGGTGAAACTGCTTCAGCTTGGGCAGGTCCTGAACTGGACAAAGGTATCATGGCAATCCAATGGCCTTATAGTGCTTCTGAAATTGCTAGTGGTATTCCTGTTCCAAGGGAATTGAAGTCGTACAACAATGCAAAGAATTTCTTTCAAACGGCCATTACAACAACCAATAACATCTCTATCCAGGACAATACGGAAAAAATTAATTACAGGTTGTCCTATTCGGATTTAAAGAACAAGGGAAACATCCCGAATACGGATTTAAACAGACATAGCATCAGTTTAAATTCTTCATTAAAGTTAAACGATAAATTTACGGTTAGTACTAGTCTTAACTATACAAAATCTGGTGCGGACAACAGACCTGTTGGAAACCGTGGTGCTAACGCAGCACAGGCTGTTTACGAATTGAACCCACATATTGATGTGCGCGAAATGAAGGATTATTGGTTGCCAGGATACGAAGGCATCTTCCAAAATTCACCTTATAATTTTGGGGACGACCCAACAGAAACCGAATGGAACAACCCTTATTTCTTAGCTTACGAGAATAACAATGGTTTTGAAAGAAACAGGTTTTATGGTAATGTAAAAGGAGAGTGGAAAATCACCGATGATCTGACGGGTATGGTTCGTTACAACATGGATGAAATTAACGAAGTAAGAGAAACCAAATTGTCTAAAGGATATACTGGGGACATGAATGGGGCCTACGGTATCAACAAAATTTTCACAAATGAAACAAATGTCGATTTCTTATTAACTTACGCCAAAAGACTGGAAGGATGGGATTTCTCAATATCTGGAGGTGGTAACAAAAGGGTTTTAAAAGGAAACAATTTGTTAAATTCCACAATAAGTAGAGGATCTGGACTTTTAACACCAGGTTTGTTCACCTTATCCAATATTGCTAACGACAATTTAGTTTACTCGTATAACAGTTATGAAAAACAAGTAAACAGTTTGTATGGAATGGCTAGTATTGGTATTAAAGATATGTTCTATGTAGATGTTACTGGAAGAAATGATTGGTCCAGCACCTTGCCAGATAATAACAATTCTTATTTTTACCCTTCCGTATCAACTAGTTTATTGGTTAATAGGCTTCTTGGTTTTGGCAATGGGGTATCCTTATTTAAACTTCGTGGAGGTTATGCTGAAGTAGGTAACGATACTGGGGCATACAACCTACAACCTACTTTAAGTGGTGGTTCCTCATGGGGATCAGGATCTTTGTTATCCGTGCCTTCTACGCTACTTAACCCAGATTTAAAACCAGAAAGTATTACATCTTGGGAAGGAGGAGCTGATTTGGCCTTCTTTAACAACAGGCTAAGTATGGATTTCACTTATTACACTGCCGACAACGAAAATCAAATTTTTGGAATTGCTCTTCCTATCTCCTCAGGATATAGCTCTAAAAACACCAATGCTGGTCTTTTGAGAAGTACAGGTATAGAAGCTGGTTTAAATGCTAACATTATAAACTCCAAGGATTGGCGTTGGGATATGGGCTTCGTGTTTAACAGAAACCGAACCAAGGTGATTGAATTGGCTGAAGGTATGAATTCCATTACGTTTTGGACCGATGCCCGTGGTGGTGCTATAACTTGGGTTGGTGAAGAAATAGGAAATATTTTTGATGCCGCTCTAGTGCGTGTTGAAGATCCAAACTCGCCTTATTTTGGCTGGCCTATAATTGATGATTCTGGTTTCGAGAATAGCGACAGAACCAGAGAAGACGCAGACGGAAACAGGGTTGCCCCAATTATTGGAAACTTTAACCCAGATTTCACTTTAGGGATGACAACATCTGCATCCTATAAGAACTGGAGCATCTCCATGAATTTTGACTGGAGAAAAGGCGGACAGTTTGTTTCGCAAACTCACAGATACGGAGAATCTGATTTACATACCCAACGATGGATTGATAAATTGCATAATTTTAATGACATTACCGATGTTCCTGCCTATTTAAGAGAAAATGCAGACCAATTCTTATCAGAAAATGGTGAATTCTATGTATTGGTAGGTGGACCTACAGCAGCTGATGGCGGGTATTCATTAACTGAAGGTGGAATTACATTGAACGATGGTGTATTTATGCCTGGTGTACAAGGGGATTATGACGATAACGGTAACTTTGTGGCAACAGCCGAAAACTTAGGCGGTCCTGGAACTGTAATTACAAGATACCAAGATCACTACGGATGGGACTTTACTAGAAATGCAACTTTTGATTCTGATTTCTTAAAATTAAGAGAAATTTCACTTACTTATTCCGTGCCAAGTAAACATATTAAGCAAATAGGACTTCAAAATCTAAATATATCTTTATTTAGCCGAAATATTATCTTATGGACCAAGGCCGATATAGGAATCGACCCTGAGATGGCTTTCCAGCACGAATCAAGTACACAAGGAGGAAGTGGTATCCAATTTAAGCAAGGTATTGAGCGCTTTAACATAAGTCCATTTACCATTCCAGTAGGTTTCAAACTTAACGTAAGTTTCTAATTAGGCACTTTAAACAAAAAACAAAAAATCATGAGTAAAATAAATAAGATATTTAAACTATTTCTCGTAGTTTGTCTACTGTCCGCTACTTCATGCGACAATGAGCTTACAGAAATTAACCAAAACCCCAACGGGGTAGATCCTAGCCAAGGCAATCCAAGTTTTCTATTAACGCAAGTGATGGTGAATACTGCTTTGGACGTAGGTAATAAAGGCTATAGTGGAGAACTTTCTGCCTTTGTGCAATACACCCAAAAAGATGCTTGGGGCAACAACAATTACGATTGGGATGGTAGTGGATGGGACACCTACTATGGAAACTTGCGTAGTGCTAAATTGGCACTACAACGGTCTCAAGAATTAGGTTATACCTTACATGAAGCTATTGCCAAAATATTAATGGCGCAGAACTTTATTACTGTGGCAGATTACTATGGAGACGTACCTTATTCCAATGCGGTACAAGCGGACGAGGATGTTATTCTACCAACATACGATTCTCAAGAAGCAGTTTATAAAGGGGCTATTGCTGATTTTGTAGCTGCTGCAGCTACAATATCCAACAATATGGGTAACCTAGAGGCCTTTGGTGCCAGCCAAGATATTTTCTTTGGAGGCGACGCCGAAAAATGGATGAGATATGCCAACTCCTTGGCCCTACGGTATTACATGCGATTGTCAGAAAAAGACCCATCTTATGCCCAAGCAGGTGTTACAGCCACATTGGCGAAACCTTTGATCAGCAGTGTGGATGAGGAGTGCGCTTTGGCCTATACAGGCACAGATGCCAATTCCTCTCAGCCAAGTAACAGCTCAACAGGAGGAGCATCCGCCTTCAACCGTGTTAAACCTTGTACTACTTTTACTGATAGATTAGGGGAACTTAATGACCCAAGAGCTAACATTTGGTTTGCACCTGTTGCAATTCCAATTAAAGTTGTGGCTGCCGCAGACGTGCCAGGTGGAGAAGATGATGTAGTTGTAGATGGAGTACGTTATATCAATGAAGAAACTCTTGCAGATAATGGTTTAAAGATATATGACAAAAATACTTGGAAAGCCGATCGTTTGGCCGGATTAAGTTTAGTAGATACTAGTAGTACCTATGTGGGTCTCCCAGTATCGTATCAAGGATCAGAGCCATACACTTATAACTTGAACCCTAACCCGGTACAAGGTGGAGGCAATGTACATGTTTCTTTAATGAACGATCAGTTTAAAGACGCTAGTGGTGAATTCTTAAAAGCTAGGGTTTTGTCCTATGCAGAAGTTTGTTTCTTAAAAGCAGAAGCTGCCCTAAAAGGTTGGGGTTCAGATGCAGAAGGAAATTATAACAAAGGGGTACAAGCATCTTTGGAAACTTGGGGAATTGGTGATGAATATGCGGATTATATAGATAATACCGAAGTTGCTTATAACGGAACACTGGCCCAGGTCATGGAACAAAAATGGATTGCCAACTTTGCTACTGCTTCTGAAGCATATTTGGATTGGAGAAGAACTGGATTACCTGATCTTCAGACAGGTCCTTTCGCCCTATCGTCAGTAATCCCGGTTCGTTTTCAGTATCCTGATGAAGAAAGAAATATTAATGAAGCTAATTACAATGCAGCATTATCTTCTTTGGAAACAACCAGCTATACGAACGATGTGCCTGGAAAATACGAAAACGACACCCCTTGGTCCAAACCTTGGATATTACAGGGAGTTACAAAGCCTTGGTAAATAAAGATTGAGTTTCATTTATTGAGTATTGAGTTAGTTTTAGAATGCCCCGGGAAACCGGGGCATTTTTTATTCCTTCCCATCAAGGACAAAAAAAGGTATCAAATATAATCTAGGAATCAATAGTTTATTCCCGAGCCACCATCATAATTCCCTTAAAGTATGCTGGTCATCTTTTACTCGACACCGACTTAATCCGTAGAATTTGGCGCACTAAACAGTACAGCTATCGCCTTCTTTTTTTACTCCCAATTTAAATAAAATCTTTTCCATAAGGCACCATTGGGTAAATGCAGATTGAAAAAGGTTGACCCCGACAAAAACGGTAAACCACAACCAGTTTATGTTTACGTATACGGCCAATACAACACTAATAACTACAAAAGCCCCGGCAATTGCCCTAATATATCTGTTGATCATAATATTATTTTTTAAAGGTTATTAAATATACTTTTCTATGGGAACCACGGCAGCCCTTATGGGATTGTTGGTTTCCAAATTATTGTTGAATTCAGAGATAAGTTGAAAAAGGATTTCAATATTCTCTTCTGTGGTAAAGGAAAAAAACATAGTTGATCCTACGCCTCCTTTTTGACTTGGGAACCAATTTGATGCCATTAACATCGTAGCAGGATTTTTATACCCATCAATATCGGAACCACTAAAGCTTTCAATATTGGCTTTTTTAAAGAGTTTTAGAATTTCCTTATCGTACTCCTCCACAACGGTTACTATGAGTAGTTTCATTATTATATATTTTTAGTTTCAATTGTATTGCTATTATGCCTCATTGGGCCATAGCCTTCAATAGGCTTTACCGGGGTCTCTTCGACTACGCTCAGAGACCGGTCCTTAAAAATTTGAAAAATACCCATTTCCAACATGGACTAAATCAATTTCCTAGGGCGCTCCCTTCGACTCCGCTCAGGGACCAGCAAAAGAACCTCATTTAAAATCTCAATTACTTATAGTTCTTCCTTTCTATCATATAATACACCAAAGGCACTACCAACAATGTTAGCACCGTGGATACAATGGTACCGCCCATCAAAGAAATAGCTAGCCCTTGGAAAATGGGATCGAACAGGATTACAAACGCCCCAATAACCACGGTTCCCGCTGTTAAAAGAATAGGGGTAGTCCTTACGGCACCAGCCTCTATTACTGCCAGCTTTAAAGGAATACCTTCCGCCAATCGCAGATTAATAAAATCGATCAACAAGACCGAATTCCGAACCATTATACCCGCTAGGGCAATCATTCCAATAAAGGAAGTTGCTGTGAAAAAAGCATCCAACATCCAATGCCCCAATACAATCCCGATCAAGGAAAGTGGTATGGCCACCATCATTACAACTGGAGCCTTAAAATTCTGGAACCAGCCCACAATTAAGATATAGATGATGAAAATTACCCCTAGGAAGGCTAATCCCAGATCCCGGAATACCTCCAAGGTAATCTGCCATTCCCCATCCCATTTTACGGTATAATTATCCTCAAAATCAGGTTGCTTTATATACAGCTCATCAATGGAATATCCCTTTGGCAAATTCATTCCCTTTAATTTATCGGTCATTCCCAAAATTGCATACACCGGACTTTCCAGATCCCCGGCCATATCGGCCAGTACATAGACCACCCTCTTTTGGTTTTTTCTATATATAGTCTTTGCCCTTGTGGTCTGCTCTATAGCTACCAAATCTGCTATAGGGACCATATTACCTTGCTGGGATTTCACCTTCAATTGGGCAATATCCTGAATAGTGGATTTCTCCTTTTCCTCCAAGGCCAATATCAAACCTATTTGATTGGAAGCATTTTCATCGTACAGGTTGGTCACCGCTCTCTCCGAAAGGGCCATATTCATGGTATGTGCAATTTGCACGGGTGCCACACCATAAAGCATTGCCTTTTCCTTGTCTATGATAAACTCATACTCCACCTGATCGGCTTCTACCATCCAATCCACATCCACCACATCTGGGGTGTTCTTCAAAATCTGCTGTACCTGGTCCGCAATATCCATCTGTGTATCGTAATCAGGTCCATATATTTCCCCAACAATGGTAGAAAGCACTGGAGGTCCAGGTGGTACCTCAACAATCTTCACGTTGGCATTGTACTTATTCCCAATACGTTGGATCTCTGGACGCAATAAACTGGCTATCTCATGACTTTGGGCAGTTCGGTCGCCCTTATCCAATAAATTCACCTGAATATCGGCCATATTACTTCCTCCCCTCATATCGTAATGACGTACAAGTCCGTTAAAAGTAATTGGTGCGGAAGTACCTACATAACTCTGGTAGTTTATCACTTCGGGACGAGTGTTCAGGTATTGGGCAATCTCCCCGGCCACCACTGCCGTACGTTCCAAAGTAGTACCCTCGGGCATATCTATGACCACCTGAAATTCGTTCTTATTATCGAACGGCAACATTTTTACCGCTACCGATTTGGTAAAGAACATCCCTATGGAACCCAATAACAACAAAAATGTAATTCCTAAAAACAACCAACGTGTTTTCTTGTTTTCGATCAAAGGACTTTCAAACTTGTTGTACACTCTGTAGATAAAAGTTTCCTCTAAAGGTTTTTCTACCTTTTCCTCTCCTTTTTTATCCTTCTCTTTAAGAAATATATACCCTAAATAAGGAGTAATCGTCAAGGCAACAAAAAGGGACAATAACATGGCAATTGAAGCTCCAATAGGCATCGGCGACATATAGGGCCCCATAAGACCGGAAACAAAAGCCATGGGCAATACGGATGCAATTACCGTAAAAGTGGCCAATATAGTTGGGTTGCCCACTTCATTTATAGCGTACAATGCCGCCTGTTTAAACGGCAAGCGTTTCATTTTAAAATGCCGGTGCATGTTTTCGGCAATAATAATGGAGTCGTCCACCACAATACCCGTTACGAAAACCAATGCAAATAAGGTGATACGGTTCAAGGTATAGTCCAACAAATAATAACTCAACAAGGTCAGGGCAAAGGTGATGGGTACGGATAGAAACACGACCAATCCTCCACGCCATCCCATGGCCAACATCACAACAAAGGTTACCGCTATTATGGCGCCAATAAGGTGCATCAATAATTCCGATACCTTATGGGAAGCCGTTTCCCCGTAATTTCGGGTTACCTCCACATGCACATCATCTGGAATAAGATTCTTTTTCAAATGATCTACTTTCTCCAAAATAATATCCGAAATATTCATGGCGTCCGCTCCTTTGCGCTTGGCTATGGAAATGGTTACGGCAGGATATTCGGACTTGTAGGTTTCCCCTTTTTCACTTCCCTTTCCAAAACCTAGGGATACGTATTCCTTAGGAATTTCTGGTCCATCCTGTATACTGGCAATTTGCTTCAAATAAATGGGACGATTTTGTTGTACACCTACCACCAAATTTTCCACATCGGTAGCAGATTCCAGGAATTTACCTGTTGTCACCATGAATTCGGTGTCATTTTTATCAAATGTACCACCGCTTATTTGTTGGTTATTGGCTTTGATCATTTCGGCAATGGTAAGAAAATCCAATCCGCTTTCCGCCAATTTATCCTTGTCCAATACCACACGCAATTGACGGTTACGCCCGCCTATCTTTTGGGTAGCGGAAACATCGTTTACTTTTTCAATTTCATCCGTAAGTTCCTGGGCAATTTGCTTTAGTTGGTAATCGTCATAAGTCTCACTCCATAAGGTAAGTCCCAACATAGGAACATCATCTATAGCCCTGGTTTTTATCAAAGGATAAGTAACGCCTTGCGGCATTTCATCCATATGCTTGTTGATCTCGTTCTGTAGTTTAACAAAAGAACGTTCTATATCCTCACCTACATAAAACTGCACTATAACCATCCCCTGTTCCTCCATAGAGGTAGAGTAGACGTATTCTACACCTTTAATATTGGAGATTAACTTTTCAAGGGGTTTGGTTACCCTGCTTTCAACTTCGGTGGGACTGGCCCCTGGGTAACCCACAAAGATATCGGCCATGGGTACATCTATCTGTGGCTCCTCCTCCCTTGGTATCAAGAAAGAACTGTATACCCCAATGACCATGAATACGATCATTAGAAGGACCGTTAACTTAGATCCTATAAATGCTTTGGCAATTTTGCCTGCTAATCCTTCTTTCATCTTTTTATTTTGTTTTTGTTTTTGGGCGTTACCTTCGCTAATTCTTGTCTTTGTCTAGAATGCTCCTTATACTTTTAACGTCTTTTTATATACCTACAAGGTTTTGGAAACCTTGCAGGTATAGTGGTCTTGGAGACCTTGCAGGAAGATCATTCAGAAAAGCTCAGGTCGGGCTTTCCGCTTTTACTCCCCATCCTTTTCAGCCTAAATCCGCTAAAAAGTCGTGAGGTAACCGCTGCAATCCCTAACGCAAATCCATTTTTTTCAAACTTTGGTTATTGGACACTAATCCTAGCCCCATTGAACAATTTGGCTTCGGCCGATATAATATATTGTTCCTCGGCGGAAAGTCCTGACAATACTTCTACACTATCACCATAAGTCCTGCCCAACCGCAACCAGCGTAAAAGTGCCGTGTTGCTCTCACTAACCGTATACACCCCGGATAATTGTCCGTTGTGCACTACCGCCTCTAGAGGAATAAGCACTCTATTGGTATTCTCTTTTTTTGCAGTAGGAAATTGTACAGTGGCATACATTCCAGAAAGTAGTTTGGAATTGGACTCGTCCAACATTACTTTAACCATATACTGTCCTCCCGTATTTTTGGCCGATGTACTCACTTCCGTTACTGTTCCCTTGAAGGATTCGTTCAGGGTCTTGATCAATACTTCCACTTCCGAACCCGACTTGATCTCTAGAATTTCCGATTCCGGTACCATGGCCAATACCTGAAAATTACCCGGGCTTTCTACTTCCACTAAGGGCATTCCTGGATTTGCCATATCCCCAACATTAATAAATTTGTTGGTGACCACTCCGTTAAAAGGAGCCCGTATATTACTATATGAAAATTGGGCGTTTACCTCGTTCTTCATTTGTTTGGCCCCTTCCAATCTGGCCTTGGCCATGTTGTAGTTGGCCGTAATATCGTCCAGTTCCTTTTGAGAAGCACTGTTCTCGTTAAACAGGGCTGTATACCTGTTATAATCTTTTTCAGCATTGTTAAAAGCAGCAGTTGCTTCGGTAATACCGGCATTTACCTGGGCCAACTTGGCAGATATATCTGCATTGTTTATACTTATCAATTGCTGTCCTTTAGTAACTTTATCCCCTACCTGCACGTAAATTTTATCTACATAACCCATCATTCGGGTACTAATATTGGCACTGTTTACCGCCTCTATCTTTCCGCTAGCGGATAGGAACGGACTGCTGTTCCCTTCAGAAACCGTGCTAACTTCAACGGCCACGGCAGGAGAATTGTCCGCCACAATTTTTTTATCATCACTTCCACAACTGCTAATCGTTATGGCAAGGATAAATAGTGCTGCTACGTATAATTTTGTCATCATGTTTTTCTTTTAATTTATAATGTTGGATGCAAGTATTACTTTTTATAGTTTCTTATATTGATTAACTGTATGCTTTTATTCCTTGGTTAAAAATTTTACATAGGCCAAGGCGTAATTATAATTGAAAATAGTGGTGTAATATTCCAATCTCTTCTGGGAAAATTGGGTTTCTGTATTTAATAGATCGGTCGTTTTCTCCAACCCTTGTTTAAATCTATTGGTACGGATGCGGAGGGATTCTTCCGACTGTTGCAATGCCAAGGATGTAAGCTCCAAATTGTTTTTGGCATCTTGAAGCAAACGCATGGCCCTATTCAACTCTACCTGACTCTCTGCTTTATATTGATGCAGTTCCAGTTTGGATTTTTCAAATTCGGCCCTACTTTTTTGGACCTTTCCAAAACGTTTGCTGCCTTCAAAAATGTTCCATTTTAATTCTGCCCCGATCAGGTATCCATTGGCATTGCCCTGAAAAACTTGATCATCGTGCAATTCATAGGTCCCAAACGCATTTAAGCTAGGAAGAAAACTCATTTTATCTGCCCTGTACATTTGTTGGTATGCCTCACTGGACAAGGACATGGCTTGTAGATCCTTTCTATTCTCTGGCAATCCTTCCGTATTAATATCACTGACCACGAGGGTCAAGGAATCCGATGGTTGTAAAAGGATATAACTGTCATCGTTCATCAAAACCGATAGGTAATTGGAAACATTGTGGATATTGCTCTTAGCGTACTGCAACTGATTGTCTATTTCGGTTAGCCTAACCTTTACGGCCAAGACATCCGATTTTTGAAGATACCCCTGCTTAAAACTATTATCTGCCAAACGTTTATTTTCCAATGCCGCCTTTTTCGCCTCCTCCAATACTTTTACAGACTTATAGGCCAATTGTAACTGCATATAGGTCTTTTCCACCTCCAAGTCCATATAGTCATTTGTTCTATCAGCTTTTAGCTCCACAGCATTCAATTTGGCTTTTGCCGCCTTACGTTGAAAAATTCCGTCCAGATTTACCAAAGGCTGCTGCACTACTATGCGCGTGGCATAATCCTCGATCTGACTGGGGTTGTTTAATAAAAGGGGATTAAAATCCGCTTGGGTCAAAATTTCCTGGTTCAGTTTGGAACCAAATGCCATTAGTGGATTGGTGGTAGCAATAGCGGTATGGGAGACACTTATATTGGGCAATATCACCGCATTGGACTGATTAAAATCTCCTTTGGCGGCCAACACATCCTGTTCGGACATTTTAAGGGTATTGTTGTTTTCCCTCACTTTGGTCAACACTTCTTCCTTGCTGATCAACACTCTTTCCTGAGCGTGAACCAAGGACAAGGTTCCCAAAAAAGACAGTATATAAATGATATTCTTCATCGTTCTAATTATTTAGGACAAAATTAGGGGGAGTAAAAGGATTGCACAGTAACTAATGTTACCAAGGGATTGATCCCATTGGGATAACCAATTTTAGTTTCCTTTTTTGGTATAAAACCAATAGCTAACGCCAATGGTCCAATAGAATGTATTTTTTAGCTCTTCCTTTATAATGGTATCCTCGGTGCTAATAGTGGCACTGCTTTGGGGAAAAGACAAGGAAGGAGTAATAGAAAAAATAAATTGCTTGTGATAAAATTGCGCAGGAAGACTTAACTCCAGGTTTAAGAGATTAAACTCTGATGCCTCCTTTATTTCCACCACAGTGGAGGTAGTTGGTTCTGTAACTATGGTCCCTTTTCCTTTTCCCTTTCTGTTGCCTAAACGACTGCTACTATAATATTCCTGATAGAAATATTGTGATCCGGCATACAGGGAAATACCCGGATCCAGCAATAGCTTGTTCCCGAGAGTATAAAAGGTTCTATCCAATTTTAGTCCAGTAAAAATATCTACTGAACTTTCTTTATTAAAATATGTACTAGCCGAAAGTGTAATTTCCAGAAACTTTAAGTCATAACTTAAAACACCGGTAATATCGCCAATAACTTCGGACCTAACATTATAACTGTCCTCATTAAAAAAATAAGCGGTTCCCGATATTCCTCCACTAATCTTTGATCCGTTAAATATAAACCCTGAACTGATTAAAAAAAGATCTACCCTGTTTTCGTTGGATGCCGTCAAATATGATACTGAGGCATCTGCAAAAAACCCAGTCTTATCGTAATAGCCAATAGAAGGGAAAATATATGGGGCTGCAATAGAATCCCGCCTTCCCATAAACACAGCATCATTTATGTAGCTTACATCGGTTAGAACGTAAGATTCATTGTCATTGGATTTTTCTTGGACAGATTTTTTATTATTTTGGGACATCATCCCGGTATGAAGAGCAAAAAATATTAATGTAGATATAATTAGCCGGGATTTCATTAGATATAAATTTAAGTTCTTTACTAGAAATGGGATGTAGGAATTTCTAAATTCCTACATCCCATTGTTTTTTCTTAATTGTTGCTTTTATTCTTTTTCATAGTCATTGACTTCTTAACTCCGCTTTTCATCTTCATGTTTTTGTTTACTTTCATATTTTTTTGAACCATCATTTTACGATGTAGATATGAATTCTTAAACATGACACCATCCATATTTAAACATTCTCCATCTTGCAATTTAAGTTGTTTACGGTCTTGGTTTTGGTAGGTTCCATCAGGATTAACTAATATTCCGTCGCCGAGGTTTAATTGCTGCTGAAGACGTTTTTGTTCTTGATTTCTAATTTGATATACTTCCCCACCTATTTGCATGATCTGAAACCTATTTTGGTTACGTTCCTGCATTTGAGCCTCGGTAAGACCTTTGTTCTCCTGTTTTACTTTGTATCTGTATTGGTACTCATTGCGGTATTTAATACCATCATTGTCCAAACATTCCCCATCCTTTAGACGTAAACGATCCTTATCCCTTGTTACATAAGAACCATCAGGATTTACTACCGTTCCATCATTTAATGTTATGGGATCTTGTAGCCTTATTTGGTCGCGATCTCTAATTTGAAGCACGTCACCATCCACCAACATTAATCGATCTTGGTCCCTATCGCGCAATTGGTCTTGGTCCTGTGCATTAAGCATTATTGATCCAAATGCAATAAATACCATTGTAAAAATTATTCTTTTCATGATTTGTGTTTTATAAATTAATATGTCTAAATGTATGTTCTTTATTAATAGCATAATATGATTTAAGTCAGTTAATATGTTTTAAATCAGTAAGTTACAACTAGTGTTGTGTAACAATTGTTACACAAGAAGACCTAACTAAAGTTATTTGTGGTCAAGGAATATAGTTTAAGACAGCCAACAAGTTTAAGGTATTTGAACTGTGCCCAAAATTGGGTCGGCCAAATTATTCAGTTCTTTTTTAGGAAGTCTGTTTAATAAAATCCTTTACGGACCACACTGTTCCCGACTATCATTGATTATTAGGGTATAGTCTTCCTGTGTCAAATACTGGGGTTCATAAGTATTCCCCGAAAGTTCAATGGCATTGACAAAGCTCCTGAGATGGTTGCGGCTACCACATTGTAGGCTTTCAAATATTTGGATCATGGCACTGTTGGCCGTGGCGTCTATATAAATGGCCAAATCCACAATGTCCAAATCTTCAATGTTGGCGCCAACTTCTAAGGCGTTGGTACTAGATACACTTCCATGATTTATAAAGCCATCATATAAATCCTGAATAACCGGATCGTTAAATTCGCCATAAGGCATAAGGGTATAGGAAATATCGTATTGATCCAAAAGGCCTATAACGGCATTCATATGACTTTGTTCACTTTTCTTAATATTTGAAAATTGATTGATATTCCATAAATCCTCCAAATAGGTATAGGTGTCCCGTGCCAGCTTTTCCTCTTCCAACATATACAGTAATGCCGCATTGTCTTCACTAGTGAGGTTTGTATTTTCCAGATCCGCAACGGATGAATCATCATTGTTACAGGAGAACACTGCCAACAGTAACGGCAAGCCAAAAATGAATAAATTGATTTTTATCTGTTTAAAAAATTTCATTGCTAATAGATTTAAATTACATAAGCAATATCCAACATATTAAACAGATATACAGCCACTTAAGTTACACAAGCCTCAGCCTTGAAATATAAAGGAATGTTAAATTTTTTTGGAAGATTTTCTAAATTTCAGCTAGGGAAAAGCTAAATTTCAAGATTATAATTTTCCTTTGCCCAGATTAGATTTCAATTCACTACTCCGTACAAAACACATTATGGTCCGGGATAACTTATTGTGTCTTTCTGGTGCCCCCGTGACCACCTGCAACGATCAACATAATTTTTATACTCAACCAAATGAATTTAAAAAATTGGATAATAGGGTTCATCATATAAAAACGCTTGGATTTTGATATTCTTCGTGTCATTTTTTTAATTTTTGGGTTAACGGGTATTTTTAATTGCCATTTGGCGTTCCTAAATTTAGTAGGAAGGGCTTTTATTCTGGAACCAACCACCAAAAAGGTCTCATTTTGGCCTTATAAAGAAAGGCATAGTGCAAGGCCAATTTAAGCCAATGACCGGCCAGACCAATTTCCCCAAAGGTTTTCCCCAGTTGCCGTCCCTGGGTATCAGGGTACTTGTTATAATCGGGAACTATGGGAAAAGTGGTTATACTAATTCCGCTTCCCTTGGTCATTCCATAACCAGCTGAGGCTATACATGCGGCACCCATGTTGCCCATGGATCCCCGGTGACGCAGGGAGGTCTTGCCATTCTTTATGGTATCTATAATATTATCGGCCACCAACTTTGCGGTTATGCCAGACGGCATCCCAGTTCTTGGGGGCGATGGGGAAATAGCCGTTCCATTTTTACTTACCCTGGGTTTTGATATAGCATGCGGGGGAGCAAAAGCTATGCCCGGGGCAAAGATATTGGGGTAGGACGGATTCTGATAGGTCTCCGGCCAATCCTGAACGGACCATTCCTCATAGGGTTTAGGGGTATAGTCGGCATCTACGATCATAAAGCCTTTAAACAATTTTTCCGTAATATCTTGGTCGTTCTTATCGAAGGCCTTAAAGCCATGGCCAGAAAAAGCGGGGATAAGCATGGCAAAATCGTATGTTTCCTTATGGTATTCCCCATCCAAAGTTTCATAATGTGCCACTCCATCTTCAATTTTATTTACCCCGGCACCAATGATCCATTTTATGCCACGATCTTCAAAAACCATTTCTACCATTTCGCTCGACTTCATTATGTTGTTGCCATAGCTCAAAAGCATCCCATCCATTCCAAAATCTCCCAGATGCGGCTCATTGGCAATCCAGACCAATTCTGCCATATCCCGGACCTTGTGCCGTCTTAATTCCTGTTCTACATTTAAAATGTACTCAAAAGCAGCACCTTGGCAGGTAGACTTGGCATGGCCGGTACCAATCAATATTTTGGCCTTTTTACCTTGTTTCATCTGCTGAATTAAATCATCAAGAGCCTTCCAAGCCTGGTTGGCGTGATGGTAGGTGCAAACGGAATAGGCCTTGTTGGTGCCAGGTACCAGACCCTCCGTCATATCAAAGGCCAGTTTGGGACCTGTTGCATTGATCAGATAATCGTAGGTAACCTTTTCCTGTTTCCCTTTTTGGTCCTCCGTAACATATTCCACCATAACAAAAGGTTTTTCCACTTCCTTATCGCCTTCGGGATGAAAGGTGACCACCTTTGCCTGTTTATACCCTATTTTTTTCTTTTTATAAAGTGGAGCCAACGGAAAAATAATGTCCTTTGGTTCCATTCTTCCAATTCCTATCCAAATATTGGAAGGGATCCATTGGTAATTGCTATTGGGGGATACCACTAAAACTTCGTGTTCTTTGGGGAGTTTTCTACGGAGGTGCGCTGCGGCCACATGACCAGAGATTCCAGCACCCAAAATAACTATTTTTGACATTGCGATTGGATTTATTTAAAGATAAATTTAGTACATAGCTCAACTACTTAACATGATTATTATCAGTATGTTAAATATTCTAACCACTATAAATTTGAAACTTTAAAATCTATTCCACAGCAACATTTGTTACAGAGGGAAAAGGTACTTTAATTGGAAATGGAATATTATCAAATCGTTGTGCTCAGTGTGTAGATAATAGTTGCAATTAGGCCCAATAAAAATATGCCTACGGATATGGTCACAAGTTTTTGTTTCATAGAAATAATTTTACCTAAAAAATAAAGGTCGGTGACCATTTCATCATAAACGCTCTGACCGCTTACCATTATGCGTTCAAATTCCTGTTTAAATTCGTCCAGGGATAAGGAAGAAAAATTCTCGGCGTACAAGGTACCCTTGTAGCCACTTTTCCTATATTTTTTGCCGAAATACCGATGGGGCAACATACACAACAAAGCGAATATCATGGACAACATACTACTGATCACCAATATTTTGGTGCCTGTATTTATATTTAACTCACCGGTTCCTGTATTGATGAACCGGATTCCCAATAACAAGGACGTAATTATGGAATTCACGGTCAAAACGATCCTAGCCTTGTTATCCACCATTTTTAGCAGATTGTAATGGTTTCTAGAAAGCGTTTTAAAAAGTGTTTGTACGCCACGGGCATCATATTTATGGCGTTTCCCTTTTCGTAGATCTGCCTTTGTCAAACTGTTTACTTCCTTTTCCATAACCTATAATTTTGTACGGCATAATTGACCCGCTTCTAAAAGTATCTTATTGATTTTTCCAGGGCTTATTTCCATCTCATTTAAATGATAGGGTTCCTTAACAAGTTCTTTCACCAAAATAATATTTTTTGCTATCAACTGATTCTTTTCTTTTTTGGTCAAAGTAGTAAGTACGGTGATTGGGTATAGTCCGTAAGCATCTATATTGGCTTTCATTCCATTGTTTTTAGGGTAATTCCAGCTCATTAAGGTCAGCCCAATGCATTTGCCATAGTTTACGGCGTCTATTGTAAATCGGGTATTGGTAACCAACCAACCTTGCTTTAAATGGGTCGTCTTCTTGGGGTCGAAATTCCATTGTTGTTGCACGTCCAAAAATCTTGAATTGATGTATAACGGCACCTGTACATTGCTAACGTCCTTTGGATGGGAATGGAACTTGCATTCTATGGCATAGGTATTCCTGTCCTTCTCGGCCAAAACGTCTATTTCATGGGTTACACATTTCCCGTTTAGGACTACGCTGACCGTGGCATGGTATCCCTTTTCCATCAAAAGCGCGGCTATTAAACGTTCAAAAGGGAATCCTGTTGGTCCCAGTTCGAAAATGCCTTTTTTTAATAGGTATTTGGATGCGGAAATCCTGTCGTATTTTTTTAATAGGGGAAAAACTTTATTATGGACTTCTTTGGATGATATCCCGTCATATAGTTGCGGTATTACCTGCGAGATGATAGAATCGATTTCATCACTCGATACATCACAGTTTCTTAAAGAATCTTTCAGTTTTCTAGAAGAAAACGGTTCCAGGTTCCCCGAACTTTTTTTGATCGTAATCTGCTTTTCCTCCATGTCTTTTTCATTTAAGTTTAAAACCTTAGCAATTCTGTCATTATACCGAAACGAACCACATCCAATCGATGTTGAAAATAGATGTTGTAATAATCCATACCATGGTAATAGCGAACAAAGAACCCGATATCCTCCAAAAACTTTGGATGGTAGTAAAAGGTGAGGCTCGCATTAAGGCGTTTTATGTTGAAGGTGTCCCAATCATTTAGGCTGTCCAAACTCCATATAGTTTCTGCCTTTAAAGAAAAATTGGCCTTTATGGACCCTCTAGGACCCATTTTTAAAGGAAGTTTATAGGCCAAAAATGAATTGTGCCAGCGCAATCCACTATATTGTCCATGCAGTTCTTGGAGCATCCAGCTTCTGGGATGCACTTCCAATGAGGTTTTAAATATCTTTTCTGCCTTCAAATTACTGCTGTAGTCCGTTTTTACCCAGCCCATTTCAAAAAAATTGGTGGCGAAGTTTCCAGCTTGTAGATTGATGTTTCCGTCGGCATCGTAAAAACTACCGTCCTGTCCGTTGGAATGATGCCCCATTTTTACAAAGATGGTAGACTGGTCTGCTGAATTCTTTGCACCAACCAAATAATAGGCGGAAATCTGGGGAATGTAGCTAGGTGTCTTCACGGGATAAGAATCCTCGTTGTACATTCGGATCGTAATTTGAGCGGTGAGTACGGCCATTAATCTGGAATCCTTTCGTTTTCGGACCACAAAACTGGGGTTAACATTGGCCTCGAACATCAAGGGTTCCAAATTGCCAATATCCGTGGGAAAAGTAATAAAACTATCACCTTGATTCACCTGGGCTATTTTAGCTAGGTTAAATTGAGGCAAGCTGTCCGTTATCCCTTGCGCAGGGGATTTACAAACAAAGAGACTCAACAAGATCATTATTAGGAAAATCCTTTTCATTTATTTTTTTTCCCCAAACCACCAAGTAGGATTTTGAGGCTTTTTTACCAGTTTAAACCTTTCAATGGCGTGGGTTTTTATATGATTTGCCATCTCTTCAACAGAGTCGGTTACAAACAATAACTCCATGTCTTTAGGGCTTATACTTTCGTTCTTTGCCATAATTCTTATGTGTTCACAGAGCTCTTTATGGTATTCGGATCCGAAAATGACCACGGGGAAATTTTGAATCATCTTGGTCTGTATCAGGGTTATGGATTCGAAGAGTTCATCCAAGGTACCCATTCCCCCAGGCATAACCACAAAGGCATAGGAGTATTTGATCAACAAGAACTTCCGTACAAAAAAATACCTAATGTTGATCCATTTGTGCAGATAGAGATTAGGTTTTTGTTCAAAGGGCAGTATTATATTACAGCCTACGGAATAACCTCCCGCCTCATAAGCCCCTTTATTTGCAGCTTCCATAATTCCCGGTCCGCCACCCGTCATTACCGTAAATCCCATATTGGCCAATGCCGCTCCAACCTGTTCTGCCTTTTTGTAAAAAGGATTACTATTGTCAAATCTGGCGGATCCAAAAACCGTTACGCAAGGACCTATAAAGTGCATTTTCCTAAATGCCCTGATAAAACTATATTGTACCCTAAAGGTGAAAAGCAGTTCTTTAAACCTGGAGAGCGGTCCGGATAGAAAACGGGATTCTTCCGGCTGTAATCGGTTGTGGTTGTGGTTGTTTTCCATTAACTTGTTTTTTTATAACTGATTACTGCCAAAGCATTCATGGCAATGGCGAATAAGAATGTCTTTAATACTTGTGGATAAATATCGGACAGGCCGGCCCCTTTTAGCATCACCATTCTCATGACCTCCACATAATATTTAATAGGATTGAATTCAGTTAACAACTGCGCCCATTGCGGCATACTTTCGATGGGCGTGAACAAACCGCTCATTAAAATAAAAATGACCATAAAAAACCAGGCTATAAACATGGCCTGTTGCTGAGTATCGGTAAAATTGGAAATAAAGAGGCCCATGCCCAAAATCACCAAAATGTAGATAATGGTATAGAGATACATTAAGGTTAGGCTTCCAACAATTGGAATCTGAAACAACATTTTAGAGATGATCAAACCCACGGTCAACAATACCATGCCCAAAACCAAAAAAGGAAATAATTTTCCAATAATAAACTGGTATTTTTTTATTGGGGTAACATTAATTTGCTCCAAAGTACCTATTTCCTTCTCCCGAACAATGTTCATACCTGAAAGGAATAGGGTAATCATTGTTACCAATAGAACCAATATTCCGGGCACCATAAAAGTTTTATAATTTAAGGTCTCATTATACCAAAAGGAAGGAATGGTTTCAATATTCTGCGGCTGGTTTCCCAAATTGTTAAACAGGAATAATTCCACTTGTGCCTTTTTAGTGAACTGTTGTACAATTTGATTGATATATACATTTTCTACTCCGGCAGCGGCACCATCTATGGCATTGATTATAACGGACAGATCCGCTTTTTTATTTTTAAGTAATTGCCTTTCAAAATAAGACGGAATCTCTAAAATCACATCCACTTTCCCTTCCAACATTGCCTTACTCGCCAGTTTTTCCGATGGAAAGTCGGTCATCACATTAAAATAAGAGGAAGCTTCAAATTTTTCCACTAGTTCCCGTGAAAGGGAAGTTTTATCATTATCAACAAAGGCAAACTTTATATTTTTCACTTCAAAAGTTGCCGCATTGGATAGGATGATCAGTTGGATCAATGGCAAAACAAAAATAATAGGGAGCATCGCCTTATTTCTAAAGATCTGTTTAAATTCCTTTTGGATGATATAGCGGATGATGTTCATATTCTTTTTTGTAATACGCATTTAAAAAAGTGAGTTGTCTAAGCTATGTGGTCCAGTCGAGCGCAGTCGAGACCTCACTTTAAAAATCTATTCGTCTAAAACCTCTCGACTGCGCTCGAGGAGACAGAAACATTAACTTTAATTAATTGGTAATCAATGGCTTTAAATTTATTTTTAAGGCTTTGACTACTTGCCAAATTTCTTTCACTCCAATCTTATTTTATATTTTTTTACGCTCAAGGCAATAAAAAATATGGTCATCCCAATCAATATTAAGGTTTCTTTCCACACGTAGGCCAATCCAACTCCTTTAAGCATAATTCCTTTTAAAATCATTATAAACCATTTGGCAGGAATTATATTACTGATCAATTGCAAGGGCAAAGGCATACTGGAGATGGGAAAAATAAATCCCGACAGTAATATAACCGGCAGCATGAGCCCCATTAAAGAAATCATCATTGCCGTTTGTTGTGTGGAGGATATTGTGGAAATCAAAATCCCGAGCGACAGGGCATTTACTATAAATAAGGTACTCTCCGCCCCTAATAAAAACAGACTGCCCTGCACTGGCATTTTAAAAACAAAAATGCTCAAAAGAATAATAACTGCAGCGTTTATGATGGAAAGCAAAATATATGGAACTACCTTGCCCACAATAACTTGAATTGGGTTTAAGGGGGACACCAACAAAATCTCCATAGTTCCCAATTCTTTCTCCTTGGTAATGGATATTGAGGTCATCATGGCCGATACCAACATTAAGATTATGGTCATAACCCCAGGCACAAACATATATACACTTTTTAGTTCCGGATTAAACACCATTCTTGTTTTTGGCACTATTTGGTAAGGCATGTTTAAACCTTTATTTAATTCCTGTTGGTAATTCTGTAAAATAGACCCTACATAATTGCTAATGGTATTCGCTGTATTGGGGTCCGTAGCATCGGTAAGAATTTGAACGGTAGCTTTTTTTTGGGTGACCAAGTTTTTGCCAAAATCCTTTTCAAAATTGAGTACCGCTTTTATCTTCCCTTTTTTAAAAGTGGATTCGATCTCATCTTCATGGCTTATAAACCCTTTGATACTGAAATATTTCGAAGTCGCTATTTTATTTATGATCTCTTTCGTATTAACATCTTTGGAGTGATCCAAAATGGCGATATCCACATTATTGATCTCGTTGGTAATGGCAAAACCAAAAAGCATCACCTGCACTATGGGCATGCCGAACAAGATAAACAGGGAACGCCTGTCCCTTAAAATATGGTAAAATTCTTTTTTGATGAATCCTATAAATCTGTTCATTTCTCCCTAATTATTCTATATTCCTCGCCAATTTCAGGAATACCTGATTCATAGAATCTACTTGAAACTGACGTTTGAGATTCTTTGGCGTGTCCAAAGCCTCTATCTTTCCGGCTACCATGATGGATACCCGATCACAATATTCGGCCTCGTCCATATAATGGGTAGTTACAAAAATGGTAACCCCTCTATTGGCTTCCATATAGATCATTTCCCAAAATTGGCGCCTGGTTATGGGGTCGACTCCTCCCGTGGGTTCATCCAAAAAAACAATTTTTGGATTGTGGAGCAGGGCAACTGAAAAGGCTACTTTTTGTTTCCAACCCAAGGGGAGGGAACCTACCAAGGAATCGGCCATATCATGCAATCCCAATTCATTGATCATGGCCTGGGATTTTTCTTTGATGTCCGCAGATGACAAGCCATATATCCCCCCAAAAAAGACAATATTTTCCTTAATGGTCAAATCATTGTACAGGGAGAAGCGTTGGCTCATGTACCCAATATTCCTTTTTACCTGTTCGGCCTCTGTAAGCACGTTATATCCGGCCACGGTGGCGGCACCATGTGTAGGTTTGGAAATACCGATCAACATTTTCATAGCCGTTGTCTTTCCAGCACCATTGGCTCCCAAAAATCCAAAAACCTCTCCTTTTTCCACCTCAAAAGAGATGTTATTGACTGCGGTGAAATCCCCGAACATTTTGGTCAAATTCTGAACCTGTATCATATTATCTTTTGTCATCTATTCATGTGCTTTTGATAGATCCATAAAGGTATCCTCAATAGTTGCTACGGTCTCTTTAACCTCAATCTCCTTATGATGTCTTTCCGCCAAATACTTGGTTAGATCCATTGACCTAAAAACTTCGGACTTAGGGGTAAAATGTAGGTATTCTCCAAAGGGATAGGCGCTATGTGTATCCGGGTAAATTCTTAAGTCTTCGATTAATTGATAGGTGTTGGAACTACGTACCTTATAAATTTTCTTTGGGAACGAAGCAATAATTGCTTCGGGTGTGTTTATCTGCAGTATTTTTCCGTTGGTAATCAAGGCAATTCTATCACAAAGTTCGGCTTCGTCCATATACGGCGTAGATACCAAAATAGTAATGTCCTTTTGCTGTAACCGTTTTAACATCTCCCAAAACTCTTTACGCGAAACGGGATCTACCCCTGTAGTAGGCTCATCTAAAAACAACACCTTGGGTTTATGGATCAAAGCGCAGCAGAGAGCCAGTTTTTGTTTCATCCCACCCGATAATTTTCCAGCCCTACGGGCTTTAAAAGGTTCTATTTGGATATAAATGTCCTTGATCAAATCATAATTCTCCTCTATAGTAGTTCCAAAAATAGTAGCGAAAAAATTAAGATTCTCTTCAACGGTAAGGTCTTGGTATAAGGAAAACCTACCTGGCATATAGCCCACATGATTTCTAATATCCTTGTACTGTTTTTGGACATCGTAACCTGCCACTGAAGCCTTACCCCCATCCTGAATCAATAAGGTGGTCAAGATTCGAAAAAGGGTTGTCTTCCCTGCTCCGTCCGGACCGATCAAACCAAACAGTTCCCCTGGCTTTACCTCAAAGGAAATATCATCCAAAGCTTTTACTTTGTTGTACGATTTGCTGATATTGTTTAGAATGATGCTCATTTTCCTTAGCGTTCAATAAGAATTAACCGTTATATATTAGTCAAAATAGGTGTAATAGCTTTTTAAGTGCCCATTTATACTTTCCTTAATTTTTGCACCCGTTTCGGTGTCATCAGTTTTTTGCAATAGTTCAATCTTTTGAATCAACGGATGTAAAAATACATGCAGATTATCGTGCGATGCTCCGGTCATGGTGCATTCCTTAACAATGTTATTTTTAACCCTGTTTAAACCATTTCCCAAATTTCTGTAGTCTTCCACAGAAATGGTTTTGGTTTCCGCTACGAGTTTGGCCATATCTGCTACCCCTGAGGTAGTTTCCAGATTAGCCTCCCATTTTGTTCCATTGTTTAGGGACATTTCCTCTATCCAACTGGTATTTAAATGTTGTTCACTTCCCGATGCTGTTTTAGTTAAATTGGTACCAGGGGACTTGGTATCCTCCTTTACCGCTTGTTTGCAGTTTATAAAGCTTAAGGATAGGATCGTTAAAAAGATAATCTTCGTTTTCATGATTCATATTTTTATATTGTTGTGTGTTGTTTTTGGAATTTTGATTAGGGTCAAAAGTATAATTGCTCCCCATATGCCAACCCTAAAAGCCATTGCCTTTATGCTTTCTACTGCTACGCTTTCATTAAAAAAGTATAAATAGCCCAATACCAATAAGTGCAATAGAAGGATTGAGATTATCATTAATTTCGACTTTCTATGTTGTTTGCCTATTTGATAGGCTACCATAATGGATATAATTCCAAGGGAAACGTTGTAGACCACCAACCAATCCAATACCCTATAATCCACGGAGCGTAACCCCAATAGGACCATGGAACCTGAGATTACGGATAGAATGCCGATAAGGCTTGCAAGTATGGTCGCTATGATCAAGGTCGTTTTCATTCTTCAGTAGTTTTTGAGGTGATCCACATTTCCGCCGGCATCCCTATTTTTAGACTACCGTCATTTTTAACCTTTACCTTTACCGCATACACTAGGTTTACACGCTCTTCCTTGGTCTGTATGATCTTGGGGGTAAATTCTGCTGATTCCGAAATCCAGCTAATCTCGCCGGGGTATGATTTCATCTCCTCGCCTGCATCAATTTTTACACTTACCTCTTGCCCAATTTTCAGTTTGGATAATTGGTTTTCACTGATATAGACCCTTAAGATCATATCTTCCAAGTCGGCAATTTTATATAGGGGCTTTCCAAATGCAGTAATTTCATTGGGCTCTGCATATTTTACCAGGACTGTTCCCCTCAACGGATTTTGAATTATGCTTTTATTGATCTGGTCCTCAATTTGCCGTATTTGTATCTCTATACTTTTTATCTCATTGATAATGGGCGAATTTTGAGTTTCCACACTCTTAATCTGTTCTTTGATAATGTTGATCTGTCCATTAATGTCGTCCAATTGTTTGGTAGTTGCAGCTTTTGCCTCCAATAGGTTCTCTATCCTAGATTTATCATTTTGGGCCACTTTTAATTGTTCCTTAAGAACTTCGCGTTGTGATAGCACGTTTCTGGATTTTGAAAAAATAGTGTTTTTGGAAGCCAACAACTGGTCTCGCTTTAGGGAGAGCTGAACGGTGTCTATAACCCCAACAACCTTATTTTGGCCCAGCACAATGCCTTCCTCCGCATCCAGGAACAAAATTTTTCCATTGGCCTCGGCGGAAATAGTTATTTCCGTAGCTTCAAAATTACCGTAACCATCTGCCTTACCCCCGTTGCCGGTGCATGAACCTAAAAGGCTTATAAGAAGGCTTGTCAATATTAAATATGGATGTTTCATTTTATTCAGGTATTGTTATTTATCAGTTATTGTAATAGCTTCCTTTAGTAATTTCGTATTGAATTTTGTGCAATAGCAATTGTGTTTCGTGTAGATTTAAATTGCTTTTTGCCTCATATAAATTTGTGAATTCGGTAATATAGGCCGATGCTGTAATTACACCGTTGTTCAATTGGGATTCCGCTGTTTTTAGGATATCTTCCCGTAGTACTATAATCTCCCTATCGGTGAAAATCAAGGCATCGATCTTATCAATTTCAGACTTGAGTTTTACCAATTCCAAATTGTTGTTCAGTTCAAAAGTTTCTTTTTGGGTATCTATTATTTCCTTGTTGATTTCAAGGGATTGTTTCTCGGTCCTGGTCTTGTTCCAGTCAAAGATGTTCAGATTCAATTTTAAACCTGCCATATAGAAGGTTTTAAAAGAATTGTCCAACATATTCAGCCCCGGATTGCCATAACCCCCTTGGGCAAAAGCATTGATTTTTGGGAGATTGGTCTTTGAAATTAGTTTGGAGGAAAAATCTATCTGTTCCTTTTGAAGGTCGAAAAGCTGAATTTCTGGTCGCTCGGATTGGGTTTCCGACATAAAAACGGCAGGTCTTTCAAGGTTTACATTGGACGATAATTCCATGCCAATAAGTAAGGACAAGCGTTGTACCAACTCCAATTTATTGTACCTCAACTCCGTGAACTGCTGTCTTAGTTTTAGGAGTTCCGCTTCCAGTGTTTTTTCAGAAGACCCCAACAAAGTCCCATATTTTACGCCGGCCTTAACATCTTCTAAACGAGCCTTTAATTGCTCTTCCTTGGCTTGGAGCAATGCCTGGTTCTCCTGAAGCAATAAGACCGATAAGTAGATGGAATTGACCTGGCTTTTTAATCCGTAGAGGCTCACTTCCAACTGCTGTTGGTTTACCTTTGAGGCTGCCTCCTTCACCTTGGATGAAGCATTGATCAAACCTCCGTTATAAATCATTTGGTTTACATCCAAGGTGGCGCGATATTGGTCCTTATTGGGAGGTTCTAAGGTTACATTCGGAAGCTCGATCGGCAAACTTGTTACATCGGACTGGTACGTGGCCTGAGCGTTCAGGTCCATTTTGGGCAAATACCCCGTTCTTAAGGCTTCAATATCCAATTGTACCTGGTTTTCCAATAATCCGGTTTGTTTGGCCAATGGGTAATTATCCGTAACAAGTTCAAAACACTCTTCCAACCTTAGGGTTTGCTGGGCCAAGGCGCCAAGTGGTATAGTGAAAATTAATATTAAAAAAAGTCTTTTCATGTGTATTTATTTATTGATTTTTAGTGGTCACACTAGCCCGACAAAGTCATTCTGGTGGGTGCAACATCCAAATAATCATTTTCCCCGTGTGTTTTAAACTAAGCAAGTATGTTTCATTTTTTAATAGAATTAATTAAAAGCTCTGGAATCAAAATTTTGCGTTCCTCCATCATGGATTTAAATTTTCTTTCATCCAAGTTCAATATTCCACAGACCAGGCCAGTCCCTACAAAGGAAAACGCGGTCAAGGAAAAAAGGTTTAGCAACAATTGTTTAGGGTCTATGGGCTTTAAAATTCCCATCTCAATTTCCTCCGCTATTTGCTTCTTAAAGCGGAAAGGGTTGGGTGCGATTTCGGAGCCAAAAAATAAATCCGCAAACTCCGGATTGTTATTTATTTCCTGAATAAGAAAGTTGGGGAGGTATGGATTCTCCATGACAAAGGAAATATAGCTATCTGTAAATTCAGTTATTTTTTCAAAAACGCTTTTATCGGAATTAAAGACCTGGTTGATATGGGGAGCAAACTTTTCAAAGGCCTGCCTAAATACCGCCTCGAACAATTTTTGCTTACTCTTGTAATAGTAGTGCAGCATGGCCTTGTTAATTTTTGCCTCATCCGCAATCTCCTGCATACGGGCTCCTGCCATACCTTTCTTTTGGAAGACGCTTATGGCCGCCTTTAATATGTTTTCTTCTGTGCTCTGATCTTTCATTAACTAAATAGTTTAACTAAATGGTTAACAAATGTACAAATTTTTTTAATTCAAAAAGGACAATGACAATATTTCTTTGTTATTTAGTTTAATTACAACCATTTATAAAATATATTTTGGGATATGGTGAGGGCTATATAAGAAACAAATTCTATACATTAAATGCTCTAAAATTCTTATTTCTTCCTAAATATCACTACACCCGATATCGAAATTAGGTACATTTTCTGCTCAAGGCAATAAGGACTTTCAACCTATATAAGGCCAAAAAAAATATCTACTTATTTTTGTCAAAAACCACACTCCATATTCCACGGACCTCATTTACATTATAGCCAACGGCCTTATCTTCCGGGTATAATTTACTTAAAGTGGCCAGAGTAGAAGGCTTGACCTGTTCGTTGGGTTTCCCATGGCATTGGAGGCACATGGCGTTTGTAGTTATAGGATAATATACCGTTACTTCTTCATTACCAGGAACTACTAAAGGATCCACTTCGATACCCGCGGCGACCTGCTCTTTAAAAGTAGCGATATATCCCAATTCCGCTTTGTTGGCCTTATTAAGTGGGTTTCTAGGTTTATCGGATACCCTTTTAATCTGGGCATTGTTCATAACAGAAATACTATCTGTTAATTCTATGGCCCGGAGGTTACAGAATTCTACCGCTCCATCCGTACCTTTTTCCTGTATGGCCTTCATTAGATTTTTCCCCAGTGCTGCTTTTGTGGCCAAGGCATAACCCAGACCTATATCCCCATAATCCGCTTGTACTCTATGTTTGGAACCTGGGCCCATTCCATTTCCCATACCTTTACCCATTCCCTTTCCTTTGCCCATTCTTCTACCATGCTCCCTCTGAAAATGTTCATCGAACCATTCAGGTTGTGCAATTTCATAGTCATACATGTATTCGGCAATCAGGTTAATGGTTTCTTCGGGATAGGGTTGATAGGGCATTATCCCAAACCGACTAAGTGCACCGGGCATTTTGGATTTTTCCTCCTGTGGATCATTGATCCAACCCACAATAGCTTTTGTGAATTGTTCCTTGGTAGTTGTTGAATCTATATAGTGCTTCTTAATGGCTACCATGGGAGGGGCAATCATGCTGACCTCTGATGCCTTTGGATTATGACATAAATAGCACTCAGTCTCAATAATCTTTTTACCGGGATGTATCTTTACCTGATCAGCCGATGAGCTTTCTGCAGTGGTTTCTAATGGTTTAGATTCCGCCTTTTTAGCCTCCTTACAGCTAACCAAGGTGATTAAAAGGATTGTCAAGAAAGATAGATTCTTCATAAAGCTAATTTTTTTTTGGATTTATTCCTTTATCATCCTTCCAGCCGCACAGCTAAGAAAGGATTTGGCCTTATCTCCCAAGCCGTTTTTGGCATCCACTGTAGGATAGCCCAAAGCTTTAAGGGTATCCCTTAACCTTTGTGTGGCCGTAACGTTGTTCGATTCAAAAGATACCGTTCCCGAATTTACATCAACCATAACCTCCGAGATATTCTCCAATTCCGATATTTTGGTGGTAATTGTTTTAGCACAACCCCCACATTTTATATTTTGAACACTGAGTGCTAATTTCATAGGGTTAATTTAAGCTAAATTGATAAATTATTGTTAGCAAGGATATTATCTCCAAGACATGTAGCCACCCCTCAGGTCAACTACTTTTTCAAATCCCATACCTATCAATTTATGCGCCGCTCTCTGGCTCCTTGCACCAGAACGACAATACAGGTACACAGGCTTATCCTTGGACAATTTCTCACAATATCTTTCAAAGCCTGCGGCATTGAAAAAGTCGACATTTACAGCATTTTTTATGTGCCCACTGCCGTATTCATTAGGCGTCCGAACATCTATAAGTTGAACTTTTTTACCCGCTATGGCGGCTGAAAAGTCAGCCTGATTCAAAATTTCAATTTTATCCGATTTCTCTTTGCTTGTTCCGAAAAGTGTACTAAAAATAGACATATTATTTCTTTTTTGAGTTAATTTATGATACTTGTTTAAAAAAGGAAACCGTCACCTTTTACAATGACCGTTTCCTTATACAACCAACCAAAACATTTATAGTGTAAAGATAGACCAGGCTTTTGTTGTCCACAGCAACTTTTGTTACACTACGCCTTTTTACCGAAAAAAGTTTTGCTCTTACAAACAGTTAACTTCCAGAGAATTTAAAAGCAAGTAATGCCACCAGTAAACAGCAAAGTGATGTACAAAGTAAACTCCAAATAGGAGTCCCTATTCGTTTTATTCCCCAATCCTATCAGTAAAAGATGAACACTTTACAATAGCGATATAATATATATTACTTAATATGCATTATATATTAACCCCAACTAATATTTAATTGGTTTTATTGATTAAAATGAGTTAATATTATTGCATTAATGAAATAAAGGAAGAATCATTTCGACGAAAAATTTAAACGCACACAAATAGGAACTAGCCATGTTTAAATATTGTTTATTGCCTTTGGTTTCGGTTTTCACTTTTATAAACCATGGCCTGCTTGCCCAAAAAGTAAATGAATTCCCAAAGAAAACAGACCCCTTATACAAAAAGGTGGAAATGTTTGACCGCTTGATGCTTGGAAACCATTGGAACGAAGGAGCCATAATGCAACACGTCATTTTTCCTCCTGCGGGACTGGAACAACCAATAGTTGGTTCCCAGGCCGATTGTCTTGATCCCACTTCCGAAATGCTGGCCGCCTACTCCCATAAGTACGCTATTACAGGAGACCCAAAGGACAGGAAAATAGCCAATGACATCTTCGAGGCTATATTAAAACTGGAAAAAGTTACAGGCGTTGAAGGATTGGTGGCACGGAGTTTCAATAGGACCAACGAACCCCTTTGGCACGAAGAAGTCTTTTGGTACCATGAATGGCACCAATCCTCCTCCATGCCTGGTTACCGCTGGCTGGGCGATTTAAGCGCCGATAAGTTTACTTCCATATTTTACGGTGTGGGAACTTTCTGGGAACTATGTGCAGATGCGGAATACAAGGATAAAGCAGCAGGCCTCCTCGACCGATTTATAGGAAGGGTGGTGGACAATAATTTTAAACTTACGGATCTGGACGGAAAAATGACCTTGTGGGGCAACTTCTGCCCTAACCTTCCGCACCAAGAACTCAATTCATTGGAAATGTTGGCCGCCCTTAAAGTAACACATCACATTACAGGCAAGGAACGGTACAATGCCGCCTACCACATGCTTATAGACCGCTATCATTATGACGACCACCAAATTAATTCCAAAATACTATTCCCCAAAGAATGGCGGAATGTGGGGGACGACTATCACGCAGCCCGTTCCCTTTATATGATTATTCGCCTAGAGGACGACCCCAACTTACTAAACAAATACCGTATGAATTTAAACAGACATTGGTACGATTGGAAGGATATTGAGTTTACATGGGAAAGCAATATTTGGTTTTTGATGGTCTATAAAGTACTTACAGGAGAGGACATTTTTACCGAAGAGAAAAAGCAGGGCATTAAAGACATGTGGGGATTTGAACGCAATACCAAGGAATTTAAAATTCCCCAAAAAGATGGCAGTTTTAAAATGGTACGTTCCGAGGAAGAACGCACCGCCGCTGCCATGATCAGAAATTATTGGTTTGGTAGGTATTACGGTATTATTGATGAAAAATGGTAATCACAAATAATAGGAAGCGTATGAAATCTTGTTTAACACTTCTCACTTTTTTAGTACATATACTTTTTGTAGTAGGGCAAGAAAAGCCTACTCCTCCCGAGGGAATGGTTTTTGTTCCTGCCGGTGAATTCATTATGGGCAGCGTCTATGGCGACCCGGATGAAGGGCCTCAGCAAATTGCAAGTACAAAGGCGTTCTTTATAGACAAATATGAAGTTAGCAATACGGAATTTGCCAAATTTGACCCCACTTTTAAATTCCCCCCAGAAAAAAAGAACAATGCAGCAATAGTGACCTGGTCCAAAGCGGACGCCTATGCTAAATGGGCAGGCAAACGTTTGCCTACGGAAAAAGAATGGGAAAAAGCGGCGAGGGGTATAGACGGCCGCGTATTTCCATGGGGAGATACCTATGACAACACCTACGTTGTTTGGGACCAAAAAGAGACTCGTGGAACTTCCATAGCCAAACCTGCAAGTCCGTACGGTTGCTATGATATGGCCGGGAGTGTGTGGGAATGGACATCGGACTGGTATAAACCCTACCCTGGCAATACAGTACCTATGGAACAATATGGCGAAACCTACAAAGTAATGCGAGGCGGATCCAATTTTAACAACCACTCCTTTATTCGTACCTCACAGCGCTATTATGTGTTACCGGAAAAAATACACGTATATCCAGTTGGAATACGATGTGTAAAGGACATAGATTAAAACAACGCTCTCAAAAAACAGTATTATAAAAAATGTCTAACAAGATGAAAAGACAACTAAAATTTTGGCTGGTATTTATTGGAATTGGCAGTATACTGTCTTGCGAAAAAGAGCAGCAGAAAACCTTGGACCTTTCCCAAGCAAACATTGTAATATCGGCCCAGATTAAATCTCCGATCCAAGAAACGGCCGCCAACGTTCTAGTAGAAGAAATTAAAAAACGAACCGATCTTCAACTCGGATTAAACAATAATTGGGATTCCAAAACTACCATTGCCCTGGTCTTGGCCAATGAAAAGGAATTGTTCGGAACAAAAGTACCGGCCAGTAAAGGCGAAAATACCCCCGAATTAAAGAAAGAAGGATATAGTATTTTCCATGAACACCAAGGGGACAAAAACATTCTATGGGTTATTGGCGCGGATACAAGGGCCATACTTTACGGTATAGGTAAACTCTTGCGAACAGCCAAAATGGAAATTGGAAAAATAACGCTGAGCCCTAATATTGATTTTTCCGAATCCCCGGAATACGCGCTTCGCGGACACCAATTCGGCTATAGGAATACTGCCAATTCCTGGGACGCTTGGACCGTGGAGCAGTTTGATCAACATTTTAGGGAACAAGTACTTTTTGGGGCGAATAGTTTTGAAAACATTCCCTTTCAAGAGCCCGATTCAAGTCCCCACTTTAAGGTAGATCCCCAAATCATGGAAGTGGAACTAAGCAAAATATGCGAGAAATACGATGCCGATTATTGGGTCTGGACCCCAGCTCCTCATGACCTCACCATAAAAAATGCACATCAGGACGGACTTGCAGAACAAGAGGCATTTTATGCAAAATGCCCAAGACTTGACGGAGTATTTGTTCCGGGTGGGGATCCAGGGGAAAACCATCCTGCCCAACTAATACCTTATTTAAACGACTTGTCGGAGATTTTGCACAAATACCATCCCAATGCAGGTATTTGGGTTTCGCTTCAAGGCTTTAATAAGGAAAAAGTAGACTATTTTTTTGATTATCTAGACACCAATAGTCCAGATTGGCTTAAAGGTATAGTTTACGGGCCCAGTAGTCCGCCAATAGATTTGGAACGAGAGCGATTACCGAAAAAATATATGCACCGCTTTTATCCCGATATCACACACACAGTTAGATGTCAATATCCTGTTGATAATTGGGATCAGGCTTATGGACTGACCCTGGGAAGGGAGCCTATTAACCCGCAACCCCTCATGTACACCCAACTTTTTAGGAGGGATACCAAATATACCGATGGCTTTATTACCTATTCCGATGGTTCCCATGACGATGTAAATAAAGTTCTATGGAGCCAATTGGGCTGGGATTCCAAGAAAGAGCCCAAAGATATCATTCATGAATACTCCCAATTCTTCTTTGGCCCAGAGGTAGCCGAGGAAGCGGCACAAGGCATATTTGATTTGGAAAAAAATTGGGACGGACCCATTTTGGAAAACAATTCCATTAAAGAAACCCTAGCATTGTGGAAAAGCTTGGAAGAAAACAACCCCAATCTGGCAAATAACTGGAGGTGGCAACAATTAATAATGCGCGCCTATTATGACTCCTATATTCAAGACCGACTTGCCTACGAAAAAAGACTAGAAGGCGAAGCATATGAAATACTGGCCAAGGCCAATACCATTGGGGCGGATAAGGCTATGAACGATGCCCTGCAACACATTAATAAAGCAGATACCGAATTGGTTTCCCAAGACCTGAAGGAAAAGGTTTTTGAATATGGCGAGAAACTATTTCAATCCATTGGAGCACAGACCAGCGTGGAGAAATATCAGGCACGTAGTGCAGAAAGAGGGGCTATTTTGGATTTTATAGATTATCCCTTGAACAATAGATGGTGGTTGGAGGACGAATTTAATAAAATTGGCAAATTAAAATCGGAAGCGGAAAAGCTAGCGCGATTGGAATTTATTAAAAACTATGAGTCTCCCGGAGAAGGCAGTTTTTACGACAATATTTCCAGTGCGGATGCCAAGCATGTAACCTCCAAAACCGATGATGCCATAGACTTCCTATGGGAAAACGATGGCTTAAGTAGAAAGCGGCTCTCTACCCAATTGTTCCAATTTACCCCTACCTTGGAATACAATGATCTGGATCCCGATTCCAATTATTTAATCCGTGTTTCAGGTTATGGAGAGGCCCTATTAAGAGCCAATGGAGAACGCCTAAAACCTACCAAATATGAAAAAGGTTTTGAGGAATTTAAAGAATTTCCACTTCCCAAAGATTTAATCAAGGATGGTCAATTAAAAATAAGCTTTGACAAGCCCGATGAGGAACATTTGAATTGGAGGAAACAATCACGGGTAACCGATGTCTGGCTTATTAAACAATAATAGCATGTTGGCCGCAAAAAAGCTCTTCCCACTAAAAGGAATTGTTACCGTGCTCAACACTCCCTTTACCAAGGTGGATACCATTGACCATGCTGCCTTAAAGAACAATGTAGAAGAAGCATTAAAGGCCGGTGTTGCCGGTATTTTGGTGCCCGCCATGGCCGCGGAAGTATATAAATTATCCCATTCGGAAAGATTGGAAATGCTATCGACGGTTTTGGAAACTGTAGGGGACAAGATACCCGTAATTGGAGGTGCAGGGGAACATGATCTATCCAAAAGCAGGGAACTTCTAAAGGCCTATATAAATCTAGGTGGTAAGAATGTGCTATTCCAAATTCCTTTTATCGAGGAGCAACAGTTCAGAAAACATTTTATGGAATTGGCGGCCCTTGATCCGGAAATGATTATGCTACAAGATTGGGATGCTACCGGTTATGGCCTATCGGATGACCTAATAATTGATTTATTTGAAAAAGTGGCTGCCTTTCGATGTTTAAAAATTGAAACCGTACCCGCCGGTCCCAAATATTCCAGAATTTTAGAACTCACCCAAGGGAAATTGAACGTTAGCGGGGGATGGGCCGTTACCCAAATGATGGAAGGCCTTCAAAGAGGTGTACATGCCTTTATGCCCACCGGAATGCATTTCATTTACACCAGTATATACCGTATGTTCACAGAAGGTAGGACGGAGGATGCCGAGGCACTGTTTGGTAAAATAATTCCAGTGCTGGCCTTTTCCAATCAACACCTGGACATTTCCATTCATTTTTTTAAACGGCTATTATTCCGCCAAGGCATTTATAGTACCCCCAATGTCCGTAATCCTATTCTTCCCTTTGATGCCGTGCATAAAAAATTGGCAGACAAACATATAGATACGATAATTATGCTCGAAAACCAACTTAAGGCCCAAAGAGCCAATATACACTGACATTGGCTATATCCCTGATATTTGTGTCTTAAACTATTTCTGACAAAACTTTGGGATAAAATACACAAGGGTCAATATATTATCTATTTTAAATAATATAGTTGTGGTACACCCCTGCCTTTTAAATTTACTTTGTTCCTACTAAAGAAAATATATGGCATTAGAATTAAAAGGGATCATTCCCCCAATGGTTACCCCTCTTAACGCAGACGGTGGTTTAGATGTAAAAGGATTGGAAAAACTCATTGAACACCTTATTAATGGAGGTGTGCACGGGATATTCCTTTTAGGCACAAATGGGGAAGCTCCCAGTCTTAGTTATGCATTGCGTAAAGAGCTAATTACAAAGGCTTGTAAATATATCCGTGGAAGGGTTCCGGTACTGGTAGGAATAACCGATACCTCCTTTAGCGGTTCCTTGGACATTGCAGCACATTCCAAAGAAGCCGGTGCAGATGCAGTGGTGGTAGCCCCTCCTTATTATCTTCCAATTTCGCAGGAAGAAATGGTCGACTATTTGGAGCGTTTAATTCCACAATTGTCCTTGCCTGTTATGATGTACAATATGCCAAGCTGTACCAAACTACACCTTTCCTTGGAGACCGTAAAAAAGGCTAAGGAATTGGGTGCCATAGGTATCAAGGACAGCTCAGGTGATATGTCCTATTTCTACTCGCTGATTGAAGCATTTAAGGAGACTCCGGAATTTTCCATCATTGTAGGAACAGAAATGTTTTTACCGGAGACTATACTATATGGTGGTCATGGGGCCGTTGCAGGGGGTGCTAATTTCCTGCCAGAATTATTTGTTGATCTTTACAACGCCTCTGTGGTGAATAATTTAGAGGATATAAAAATACTTCGCAATAAGGTGGCCTTTGTAAACAGCAGTATTTATTGCGTAGGCAAGAATGCTTCTAGAATAACCAAGGGCATCAAATGTGCCCTATCGGTAATGGACATTTGCGAGGACCATATGGCCTTACCATTGAGAAAATTTGAAAACGGGGAAAGGGAAAAGGTAAAAGAATATTTAGACCAGTTCGCAGGAACACAGGTCATTTAAATAATTGATGGACAAAAAAATAAAATGGGGAATTTTGGGCACTGCCCATATTGCAACGGAGCACGTAATTCCGGCAATGCTCAATTGCCTACATGGCGCGGTCCATGCTATTGCCTCCAGAAATTTGGAGAAGGCGAAAGATATATCCGCGCAATTCAAAATTCCAAAATCATATGGTTCTTACGAGGAATTATTGGCTGATGAAGATATTGACGCCATATACATTCCGCTGCCCAATCATCTACATGTAGAATGGGCCATTAAGGCTTTGCAGGCTGATAAGCATGTTTTGGTTGAAAAACCTGTTGGACTATCCAGTAAGGAGGCCGAAAAATTATTAAAAGCTTCCCAAAAATACCCTCACCTTAAGGTTATGGAAGCTTATATGTACAGACATCATCCCCAATGGGTAAAGGCCAAGGAATTAGTGGCCCAGAAAGTAATTGGTGAAGTTAAAACCATTCAATCTTCCTTCTCATTTTACGAGGATGACCCCAATAGTATCGTAAATAAAAAAGAATTTGGCGGTGGAAGTCTAATGGATATTGGCGGTTACCCCATTTCCCTTTCACGTTTTATATTCAATTCAGAACCTAAAAGTATTTCCTCCGTTATAGAATATCATCCTGAATTTATGGTAGACGTATTGGCCTCGGGAATATTGGAGTTTGAAACCGGTACTTCGGTATTTTTTAGCTCAACACTATTGGCTGACAATCAACAGGCCCAAATTTTTGGAACCAAAGGGAATATAAGATTTGAACTACCCTTTAACCCACCAATAGACAGGCCTGCAAAAATATGGATCACCATAGACGATATGTGCCAATCCATTGAATTTGATATCTGTAATCAATACACAATCCAAGCAGATCTTTTTGCTCTGTCCGTAATAAATAATACGGCGGTGCCTACTCCCTTAGAAGATGCCGTTAAGAATATGATTGTTACTGAAAAGTTGGAAGAAAGTAATCTAAAGGGGCAACGAATATTTCTGTAGTTATTCTCTTGCCCCCTTTTTTTATTACTTCAATAATTCCTTTAATGTCCAATAGTTTTTCCTATCCGGATCTTTGGCACGGATATCTCTCACCTCATTTTCATGCACCATAGTTGTGTCGTTCATGGAACGAATGTAGGTAGCCACATGGCCGATCCAATCATCATCGTTACTTCCCATTGGCAACATAATACCGTATTCCTTACCGTCTATAGGTCCGGTAAGTCCGTTTAGAAGAATTTTAACGAGTACTTCCTTATCGCCCATAACTCTTGGCGAACCAATTAAAGAGGGTGCAATTAGGGAGTTTTCTCCATTGGGAACCCCTTTTAAATCTTGGCCATGGCAGGTAACACAAGTTTGTTTATAAATATCGTAGCCATCCAAGGCCCTCCATTTATGACCATTGCTTTTATTGGCCAGCCTATGCTTTAGTTGTTGCAAATCTGAATCTTTTGCTTTTAATCCCAGATCAACGGAAGCAGCCACCAGCTCATTGTCTCCGTATTGTTCCGAGACAGAACTTAAGAGATCGGAGCTTTCTGCACTTTTGGAATATCTTAAACTCAAGACTAATTGATTTACTACATTAATATCGTTATCATTTTGCACTTTGGCCAAGGCCTGCATTATTTCTTGATCTTCTTTCTTCAAAAATTCCTCACTTAGTCTTATTGCTGTAATACGGACCCTGGGATCAACATCATTGAGCTTTTCTAGGATAAGTGATTTATCCACAACTCCTAAACCCTCCAAAGTCCATAAAGCATGCACCCTTTCTCGCGGATAATCCTTATCTCCAAAGTTTTCTGTCCAAAAAGACTCATTATCCCTTGCTATATCTTTAAGCTTAGGCACTACTGTCTTATCTCCTTTTAATATGATCAGCTTTTGGGCCGTATTTCTATACCACCCATTAGTATGTCCTAGGTAATCCACTAGCTCCTCTGCGGATTTATCCAAAAGTTGAGGTTTTCCTCCAGGTTTGATCTCTTCATGGACAATACGATATATCCTACCTCTTCCAATATTCTTATCCAAACCTTTACGTAGAATAACGGGTCGTAAATGACTTCCTTCCCTTGTCCAGTTGCCCTCTTGAATTATACCACGGTACATGTCTACAATATATAGACTACCATCAGGTCCTGTTTGTGCTTGTACAGGTCTAAAGTTCAAATCCGTGGAAGCCAGGAACTCGGCTTGGTCGTAGGCATTGTACAGCACTTTTTTTCCGTTCTCATTTTTTATTTTTGCCCTGCGTATCAATCTGCCCACCGGTTCCGGAATAAACAGATCCCCATAAGTGGATGGAGGTAATTTATCGCCTCTAAATATTTCTTGGCCGGCTACACCGGTAAATTTATTCAAGGTACCATCTTCCTTCAATCTTAATTCTGCACCGCCCTGTACATCAGGTGTGCCCACCACTGGCCAAGGTTCCATAAACCCTTCCGAGATCTGTCCATCTAAGTCCACTTCCCCGTAAATTGCAGGTACCTGAAAACCATATGCGGCTGTTTCGCCACCGGCAGAAGAATAATACATATTTCCCAGATCGTCTTGGGTCAGACCCCATTGTCCGCTAGAACCATCTACCAAGGAATCTACTTTTATCCCATCCTTATTGAATCTGAAGCGCAATGGATTATAGGTGGTATATACCCAATTGTCCAGGTTCCAGACCAGACCACTCTGTTGGTGCTCCAAGTTTCCTCCCCTTCTTTTTGGATTTTCATAAACCCTGATTTTTTCGTCGGCCACACCATCATTATCGGTATCCCTATAGCTCCATAGATCATACGAATAGGTTTCATTTACAATAAGTCGGTCATCAAGCGGCAAAATCATCCTGGGCAGTAATAGACTGTCAATAAAGACTGTACTCTTGTCCATTTTTCCATCTCCATCCAAATCTACCAAGAGTTTAATCTGACTGATGGGTTCATCTTCACCATCCCCATCCACATTTTGCATATAGGTATTCATTTCGGCCACATACATTTTTCCATCCCCATCCCAGGCAATTGCTACTGGTTCATTTACCATGGGTTCGCTGGCCACCAACTCTATCCTATATCCCTCTGGCAAATAAAACTTTTCAATACTTTCCTCAGGAGAAAGAAAATCCGATGGAGCTTCCCTTACAATTTCGGGTTTTACGTAAATTTTATCCTTGTATTCCTTTTTACCACAGCCAACAACGCCCATAAGAAGTAAGCACACACAAATTTTATTCATAATCAATCAACTTGTTATTCAAATATTTCTAGTTTCGCCAAATTTAACTTTAATATTCGAATCACTGGCGTTCTTTTGGAGGTCTCTTGTGCCAATAAGAGGCCAAAATAGACCCGGTTATATTCATCAAGGGTCCAAATACGGCCGGTGCCAAACCCATGGTGGCTATCTTACCCAATGAATTGGCTATACCTGAAGCGAGGCCCGCGTTCTGCATTCCCACCTCCAAAGCAATGGTACGTGAATCCTGCTCATTCAATCGCAATAATCGAGCATACCAATATCCAAGCGTATAACCAAATAAGTTATGGATGAGCACCAATAACATTAAGATTCCTCCGATATCCAAAAGGCTATCCCTACCTGCCGCGGTTATGACAACGATTATTAGGCCAATGCCCAACATAGAGATTATAGGAAGTGCCTTGTCCAGCCATTTTCCCTTATCCCCTCTTAAACGGTTTATGAGAAGCCCGACACCAAGGGGCAAAATAATCATTTTTACAATACTCCACATCATAGCCAGTACATCAATTTCTATAAATTCCCCCGCCAAGAACTTCATTAAAATTGGGGTAACAAAGGGCGCAAGAAGTGTAGAGATTGAGGTTATGGTGATGGAGAGGGCCAGGTTGGCCTTGGCCAAATATGCCATTACGTTAGAGGCCACCCCACTTGGGGAACACCCTATAAGTACAATTCCCGCAGCAATCTCCGGTGGAAAATTGCTAAATTTTGCCAGTGCAAAGCCCATTATCGGCATTATGCCCAACTGTGCGGTGACCCCGACCATGACACCTTTGGGAGCCTTGATAACTTCGGCAAAATCACTTATCCTCATGGATGTTCCCATGCCGAACATGATAAGTTGGATCAAGGGTATAATCAAAGCCGTAAGCTTAAAATCGCCTATTTGAACAAAATACTGTGGATAATAAAGCGCAAGGGCTACCCCAGCAAATATGGAAGCGGTAAAAACATAACTGTTCAAAAATTTGTACCCACTAAAACCAACGGCCAGAAGTACAAAAAAGGCCATTATTAAAAGACCTGCCCTTTCTATGTTTTGTGTAAAGATCATGCCCAGAACTACTAGCAGCAATATAGCGGCCATGCCTAGGCATATGGAATAAATAGTTGGTTTTTTCAAAATAGGTCGGTTTAGGTAGTTTAGTTTTAATTGGGCAACTTATAGGCCTGTCTGGCCAAAAGTTTAAGTGCACCATCCTGGTCCTTTTGGTATACCTGTGTATTTCCAATACGGACATCTGCAGGCTCCCCGGCATTAGTGCCCTTGGCCAAAAAAATATGGCGAACTATTGCCGTATTACCAGAAATAGTGATGGTCTGATCGGCAGCTTCCAAAGTCAAAAAATCGAATGGCCCGTTCACTATATCATCAATAAACGCTGCCTTGTCCTGGATCAGTCCACTGGAATGCCCGTAGGTGAGTTTATCAGCACATAACTTGTCCATGAGTTCCGCGGTCGGATTTACCATAGCTTCGTTAAAGGTGGAAACGGCCCGTTGAACTTCGTCGAGTGTAATTTCATCTTGTCCTTCCACCATAATGTCGGACATTGTTTCGGACTTGGATGGATCCACATTTTGTTTACACCCCATCAAAATTAACAGGGCAAAAATGGGTAATATCCAGCTGCTTTTAACACGGTTCATCAATGTATTTCCTTCGATTACCATGTCCTTTTGCTTAAAATTTTATTCAATGTCTCCTTGGACATTTTTACCAATTCCGGATGTTTGTCCAGCCATGCAAAGAATTCCTTTTTTAGCTGTTCGTTCCAATCACTGTCTATCTCTCCCGTGGAATATTTCTTGGACTTTACCATTTCAAAACCAAACTGATCCTTGAGAGCTACAAATTCCGAGGTTCCCACTACTTGCTCGGCCAAATGGGCCGGTATAAAAAGTACTCCTTCCCTCTTTGCTAAAACAAGATCTCCCGGCAATACCATTACCTGACCTATCCGTATAGGGGTGTTGAGTCCCATTAGTACTTCTTCCTCCAAAAAGGAAGGGTGAAAATCGCGTACAAAGGCATTAAATCCTTCGATCTTGCTTATACTCTCCAAATCCCTAGCACTACCATTAAAAACTACTCCATTTCCGGACTTGCTATAAATAGAGGTTGCCAGGGTAGCCCCCATGAGCGTACCCGCATCTATCTTACCAAAGCTATCGGCCACATATACGTCACCTTTTGTGAGCACCTCTATGGGCCATGAATTGGTGTTGCCCTTTCTCCCTTGGGAACTTATTCCCCTTTCCTTTATATTCTTTTCCACATCGGGCCTACTGGGCATAAACAGTGCGGTAAGTGCCCTGCCCACAACAGGAACTTCATCGTGTACCATTTTCCAATTGCCCTCGAACTGATTTTTATATCCTTCGTTTTCCAGGACGGTCCATGCATCATCGATCCCAATTTTTTTTGCCCGTTCCAAAAGATCGTCCGGAATTTTTGGGCGGCCATCATCAAAGCGTTCCCCTTTCCATTCAGAGGTCAGGAAAATCAATTCTTCCTTGGGAATGGTCTGCCCAAAAACGATGGAATTCACTGCTAGAAAGCAAAGGAACTGTATAATTATATTGAACTTCATAATGCTTAAATGTTTATACCTCTTTTAGTCTAGCGCAGCTATACAGTCCATTTCAACCAAAGAATTTCCAGGTACGCCCCCATAGGTAGCCACGGTAGTCCTTACCGGAGGGTTTGGTCCAAAACGACCCCTAAACACTTCGTTCATTCCCTTGTAATCCGCCAAATCGGCCAAATACACATTTACTTTAAGTACCTTTTCCATGGAAGAACCATGCTTTTTAAGTTCCTTTTCCAGCTCTTGTAAAACAATCTCGGTATGTGCCTTGATCTCAAAAGGTTCCACGTGTGCCCCTTTGCCGGCTATATAAAGGGTGTTTCCATGTTTTACCCCACCCGAGAACAAAGGTATATCCTGGTCCATGACGATGTCTCCCACCACTTCTTTTTTTGGTTTTGAAACTCCGTCCATTGCCCTAGCGGCGGCGCCTATTCCAAACATAGCTGCCAAACCCATTCCTAATTTTTTAAAAGATGCTCTTCTTGTTGTTTTGTTTTCCATGGTCTAAAAATTTATGATTATCTGTGTTCTTTATTAAATTTTTGATTTGTGGCCAATGATATTCCAAACCGGCTAAACGCTTATTTTTTAATGATCTATTGCCGGAAACATGAATATATGAAAATTTCTCCATCCTAGAATAGCTGCCCTTACAATTGTTGAACCGTCATTAAGAAAACAGAATGTTAAGTCTTGGGCAGTTCCTACCAACACCACCTTACATTGGTATTATTGCTATATATAATGGATACATATAATCTATTTGTAAATTACAAATTCCCTTCCTGGATGTTCCGTATCAAAGGTTTCAAAATTACCGTTGTCCTGAAGTGTTATAAAGGCCATAGTACCGTCTTTTCCACCAAAGGCAATATTGGAAGGGGTTTTGCCCTTTAACTGGATTTCCTTTAGAATTTCCCCTTTGGGCGACACCTTGACCACAGTTCCTTTTCCATGTCGAGTGATGTATAGATTACCTTTGATATCAGTGCGCATACCATCCATTCCGAAATCGTCAAATTTAATAAGCAGGCGCTTATTGCTTATATCCCCGGTTGGAGAAAGATCGTAGGCCCAAACATTGCGTTGTACCGATTCGTTAACATAAAGTGTTTTGTTGTCCGGACTAACCTCAATGCCGTTGGTGGTTCCCATATCCCCTTCCAAAAGAGTTACGGTGCCATCGGTATCTATTCTCCAGATCTGTCCTTTTGAATTGCTCCAGTCCGGATCACTGGCAAATAGTATATCATTGTCCATTATAGCAACATCATTCGGCTGGTTCATAGCATTATTATGGGCAAAAACAATAATCTCTTTAGAATCCATGTCCACCTTCAATATGTTATGTTTTGTATAATCTGCTATGAACATATCGCCATTGCTATTAAAACGGATCCCGTTACCTATACTCCCCTCTGGGAGATCAACAAATAAGGAAGCTTCGCCATTGGAATCAACCTGCCCTATGGTTCCTGTTCTTTCAAAATTAACGGCATACAATACCCCTTTGGCATCCACTGCAGGCCCCTCGATTCCCGAAGGAAAGAGTGCAGGCTCTGTAAAGTCCCTGCTCTGGTACAATCCTAATTTTTGGCCGTAGCCAATTTCACCCAAATCTATTTTAGGGTCCTTTTCCTGTTTTTCCTTACATCCTACAATACACAGTATCAAACATAGGCCTGCTAGTTCACATTTAATAAAAGAACTTATCTTGTAATTCATGTTCATTTAAATAAAGAATGATTATTACTATTTTAATACCCTTAGATAAAATCCTTCACCAAAATAGAAAGAAAATTTAACGTTAAAAAACTTGGTCTACCTCATTCCAAATTTCTAAACCGGCAATAGTCATAGAAATTATACTTTTAAATATACATATTAAATTTAGATCTACTTATTTACCTTAAAAAAAGCCATAAACTGGAAATATAGCTGGTCCTTTCCTGAATGGACATTAGTATATTTCGCGTAGATATGGAAGTCACAAAATATTATAAAAAATCTTGAATTGTTTTTTAGACATTTTGTTTAAGCACTTCCACAGTATTCAAAAACAGGAAGGTTGATGAGTTTTAAGTTTATTTTTTTTGTGCTTATATTGTGCGCAAAAGAGCTTATAGCAAATTCCAAGTTATATCAATAAAAATTTCACATATTTATAGGCTTAACCAATAGTTTTAAAACACAAATTGTAAGCAATCATCATACACCTATGTGCAATCATTATGGCCAATTATATCCTGAACATCACAAATGACTAACCATTAAATAATGACTAATAAAATACAAATACTGGCTTCCATAGTTATCTTATCCCTTGCAATTGGTTGCGGCAATAAAAAACCTAAAAAAAGTAATGCCCAAACCTTTGATATTGATAAGCAACTTTCTTATTGTGCGCAACAAGCTACCAAGACCTTGACTCTTATACCCAAAGATGGTAAGAGCCTTCCAAGAAACATAGCCCCCGATAGCCAGGAATGGCGATTTATAAACTACAAGGATTGGACCAGTGGATTTTGGCCAGGAACCCTGTGGTATCTCTATGAAAATACCAATGATCAAAAATGGAAGGAACAAGCCGACGCATACAGTAGGTATCTCACCCCCCTTTCGGTTACTCCGGCATTGGATCATGATCTTGGTTTTCAGGTCTTCAACAGTTTTGGAAATGGTTATAGACTAACTGGAAATCCTGAATACAAAGAAATTATACTTAAAACCGCGGATACCTTGGCTACTTTGTTCAATCCAAATGTAGGTACTATTCTCTCATGGCCACGAGAAGTTCCCAATATGGAATGGCCGCAGCACAATACAATTATGGACAACATGATCAACCTTGAACTTTTGTTTTGGGCCTCTAAAAATGGTGGTAAGAAATCCCTTTATGATATTGCGGTAAGCCATGCTGATGTAACCATGAAAAATCATTTTAGACCAGATTATACTTCCTATCATGTAGTGGTCTACAACCGGGAAACGGGGGAAAAAATTAAAGGGGTTACCCATCAAGGATATGCCGACGATAGTATGTGGGCCCGCGGACAGGGCTGGGCCATTTATGGCTATACCATGGTGTACAGGGAAACAGGGGATGAGCAGTATCTAGACCTTGCCCAAAAGACCGCAAAGGCTTATCTGGACCGCCTACCTAATGACCTGATCCCCTATTGGGATTTTGATGCTCCCAACATCCCCAATGAACCAAGGGATGCCTCGGCAGCGGCCTTGGTTTCATCAGCGCTTTTGGAACTTTCTACCTTCACCAAAGATTCAATTCTTGCCAAAAATTATTTGGACAAAGCCGAAAAAATGCTTGTAGAACTATCCAACAACTACCAAAGTAAAGATAAAAATTCAGCGTTTTTACTGCATTCCACTGGCCATAAACCCAATGGCAGCGAAATTGATTACTCCATTAACTACGCAGATTACTATTACGTGGAAGCATTGCTAAGGTTAAAAAAACTTAAGGCTGGAATTCCTTTGACCGCATCCCTTGTAACCAAAACGAAATAAAATAATTATAATCCAATCCAATAATTATGAATAGAAAACCATTATATACCGCCTTTGTGGTAGCCATGGCCGCGATTCTTATTGTGGGCTGTGCCCCAAAAAAAAACAAGACCCATAAAAAACCCAACTTCCTCTTCGTTTTGGTAGACGACCAATCGCCTTTTGATCTGAAAACCTATGATCCCAATTCCATTCTGGAAACCCCAACTATAAACGAATTGGCCAAACAAGGTGTTGTTTTTGAAAGTGCCCGCCACATGGGCGCAGCACTAGGTGCGGTATGTACGCCTTCAAGGCATATGATAATGACGGGTAGAACCTTATGGCATTTACCCAAAAGTTCGGGGTATAAAGAAAGTGTGGCTCCCGATAGTTTAGAGCAGCAATCTATAGCTGCCGTTTTTAATAGGGCCGGGTATAACACCATGCGCACCTGTAAAAAAGGGAACTCCTATGCCGCGGCCAATGAACAGTTTACTGTTGTGCATGATGCCACCAAACGGGGAGGCACGGAAGAATCGGGAAGTGCCTGGCATGCCGAGCAAGTATTAAATTATTTAAATGATAGGGAACAAGCAGAAGAAAAAGATCCCTTTTTCATCTACTTTGGCTTCTCCCATCCCCATGACACCCGAGACGGTACCCCCGAACTACTGGAAAAATACGGAGCTATAAACCATACCGATCAAAATAGTCTTCCTCCTGCCAACCCAAAACAGCCCCAATTACAGGAAAACTATCTAAACGCACATCCTTTCTTTCATGGCCACCCTGAACTTAGGGATGAGGAACGCGTAAGTGGGGTATGGAAAAACAGGGATGAACAAACGGTGCGTAATGAGTTGGGACGTGAATATGCCTGTTCCGAAAATATAGATATTCAATTGAATAAAGTGCTCGCTAAACTGGAGGCGTCCGGTGAGTTGGACAATACTTATATTATCTACACTTCAGACCATGGTATGTCTATAGGACGCCATGGATTAATGGGAAAACAAAATTTATACGAGCACACCTGGCGCGTACCATTTATTTTTAAAGGCCCCGGACTTGAAGCTGGTAAACGTGTTAAAGGAAATATTTATCTTTTGGATGTACTGCCTACTCTTTGTGAACTGGCAGGGATAGATGCTCCGGAAACAGTTGAAGGAATAAGTTTTGTCCCGGTCCTTAAAGGTGAAAAAGAAGTGGTTAGGGAGGTAATGTACGGGGTGTACGCAGGAGGTACAAAGCCTGGTATGCGTACGGTAAAAAAAGGGGATTGGAAATTAATAAAGTACGATGTTATGGATGGAGCCGTAAGGGAAACCCAACTTTTTAACCTTGCTGAAAACCCCAACGAATATTTACCGGAGCATCATAAATCGGAAGAAATGCAAACCAATCTGGCAAATAATCCCAAATACAACGATAAATTAAAGGAAATGGAAGCCCTTTTGCTGGAACAAATGGTGGCCCATGACGATCCCTATAGATTGTGGGATCAAAAATCCAATTAGAACAATAAGCATATTATGAGATTTAAAATTGCAATCCTTTTTTTATTACTGACCAGTCAACTTATAGCCAAAGAAATATTTGTTTCCCCATCTGGGAACGACCGTGGTAACGGTACTCAAGCTAATCCCTTTGCAAGCTTTTCAAGAGCTTTGGCCGAAGTAAAGAAGTTTGCCGGGAAAGAAACGGTTACCGTATGGTTTCAGGAAGGGAGCTACTATCTGGACCAAACCATGGTTCTTGGCAGTGAACACTCTGGTACCTCAACGAACCCAGTTATTTTTTCTGCCTTGCCTGGTGCCAATGTAACTATTAAAGGTTCCCAACGATTGGAAAATTTGGATTGGCGCGAGCACAAGGACGGAATATGGGTTACCGCAGTACCAGGGGGACTAGCATTTGACCAGTTGTTCATTAACAATGATCGGCAAGTAAGGGCACGATTCCCAAACTACGATTATGAAAATCCCCAAAGGGGAGGAAAGGGTTACCAACAGGTCACTGGGGGAACCGATCGCCGATATGACAGTTGGTTCTCCTATGATCTACAGCAATTTTCGACCAATACCTGGAACAATCCAGAAACGGGAATTGTACATGCTTTCCAAAGCCATAATTGGGGCAATATGCAATATCGGATCAAGGAAGTTGATCGGGAAGAACATAAAGTCTACCTAGGCGAAGGAGGATTTCAATTACAACGGAGTTATGGCATTGGTGGTAAAGAAGATAAGGCATCATGGTTTTTTATCGATAATATATTTGAGGAATTGGATGTTCCTGGCGAATGGTATCTGGATACCAAGGCCAATCTGCTCTATTATTATCCTAGCCCGAGCCTAACGTTGACGGAGGCTACCTTTGAGGTTCCCGTCCTAAAAGACCTTATTCAACTAAAAGGCAGTAAAGAATCTCCGGTAAAACATATTCAATTAAAGGGGTTTAATTTTACACAGTCTACCTATACTTTCATGGAAAATTATGAGCCTGTGGCACGTGGCGATTGGGCCATTCATAGGGGCGGGGCCGTTTTTATGGAAGGTGCGGAAAATTGCCTAGTGGCCGACTGCAGCTTTGAGTACCTAGGAGGCAACGGCGTTTTTATGAGCAATTACAACCGTGACAACAAAGTACAAGCCTGCAAATTTGTACACACGGGCGAAAGTGCGGTCTGTTTTGTTGGCTCCCCTTCGGCCGTGCGTTTTTACCAAACGTGGGACGACAGTGAAATAGATGGGAAAGACTGGAATACCATGCGTGAAAACATGGATCTGGAACCAGGCCCAAAAACCCCTGATTACCCTAAAAACTGTACTGTGGAAAACTCCATCATGCACGATTTTGGGGATGTCGGGAAACAAGTGGCCGGGGTTTATATCTCCATGAGCCATAAGATAAATGTTGCACATAATACCATTTATAATTGCCCAAGAGCCGGTATATGTATCAATGATGGTACTTGGGGCGGACATATCATTGAGCATAACGATATTTGGGAAACAGTAAGGGAGACCGGGGAACACGGACCTTTTAATTCCTGGGGAAGGGAAAGACAATGGAAAGGATCTAGGGGTACAGATGAACACTTTATAAAAGAATATACCAAGTTGGATGCCATAGATCCAGTAATCCTAAGAAACAATCGTATCGCCAATTATAGGAAGTCTATCAGCGCCGGCAACTGGACCATTGATTTGGACGATGGTTCCAGCTATTTTGAAATCTACAACAACCTCAACCTAGGATCTACTATCAAGCTGCGCGATGGTATGGCCCGCAAAGTCTATAATAACATCACCGTCAGCGCGGTACCGCTGGGTTGGCATGTATGGCCCAAGGAATCGGAGGATGAAATCTACAAAAACATCTTTGTAATTTCCGGTGCCGTCCCCGGCAAGGAGAGCCCTACGGACAATTTTATTCGCCCCGTAGCCTTACCAACCGAGACCAAATGGAGTACCCACTACAACAACAATTTGTATTGGAACATAAACCATCCGGAGGATTTCCTCATGACCGAAAATAAAAACTGGGAATCCTGGCAACAGGAAGGGTACGACTTAAATTCTGTTGTAGCAGATCCCGGCTTTGTGGATCCACTTAACGGAAACTATCAGGTCAGTGAAGAATCCCCTGCCTTAAAATTGGGCTTTAAGAATTTCCCAATGGATAAATTTGGGCATCAAATGACACGTATGGTTCCTTTTGGAGGGGAGTTTTCCGAAAAGGTTACAGTACAGCTCCTAGCAGATGATCGTGGGGGCCAAGGGGCAAAAATTTATTATACCCGTGATGGGTCCGAACCTACCATTAACTCCTTGCAGTATACCGATGCTATCCAACTCCAGAATACTACAGCGATTAAGGCAAGGACTTTTGATAGTAAGGGAACTCCGATCGGCTTTACAAATGAGGCTAAATTTCAGAAGGTAGAGGAGGTCGTCTACCCTAGCTGGTTCCAAACCTTGATCAATGGGAAATATGAGGGTAACAAATCCAAAACTCCATCCCCTGCTGTGGAATTGGAAGTAAATGGTGCCTTACTGGTAAATATTGCCGATGACCCGGACCTCATAGATGCTACCGGAGGGTATAACTATGGATGTTATATAAAAATGTTGAACAAAGAAAAAGCCAAAATGTGGCTGAAGGCCAAATTGGACAAGGATTGGGTAATTCAGCAAGTAAACAATAACAAAGTTGAGCGAATCTCTGATCTACAAGAATACCTAAAGCGATTCGCAGGACAAACCGTTCAGATCATAGCGGTAAGAGATTACAAATCCAAAGTGTTTGAAGTCCAATTCCCATAATTTTATTTATGTTTATGAAACAAAGGATCCTGTCATTCTTTTTAATTATGTTGTTCTCGGTGGCCTATTCCCAAAAAGAAAAGAAGGAAATCATTAACGATACACTTCAGGCCAAGGCATCATTGATCTTTGAGGAAAATTTCGAAAAAGGCTTGGATAATTGGAATATGGAACAGATGCCCGGTGGTATCGTTACCAATACTGATGGAAAACTGGAAATTACCGATATGGCCGGCTGTACCATTTGGTACAAAAAACAATTGGAAGGTCCCATTATGATCCAATATGAAGCCTATGTAATAGACGAAGGCGGACCCCAAGACCGCGTTTCCGATCTAAATTGTTTTTGGATGGCACAAGACCTAGAAAATCCGAGTGATCTCTTTGCTAATTCAGAAAATCGCGGAGGAAAATTTAACAACTATGACAGCCTACGACTTTACTATATGGGTGTTGGCGGACATGACAATAGCAAAACGCGATTTAGAAGGTACCTGGGCAATGGTGACAGACCCTTGTTGCCAGAACATGACCTTTCTGAACAGAAATACCTGATAGTGCCGAATAAGGTCATAAAAATCAAGATTATAGCGTACAACGGTATAATCCAATATTACCGCGATGGTGAATGTATAATCGATTTTTATGACCCGGAGCCCTATACCAGTGGTTATTTTGGTTTTAGATCGGTAAACAACCATATGACTATTGATAATTTTCAGGTGTTCCAATTATCGGGTGCGGAATAGTTCCTGTTTAAAAAAGGTTTTGTCCGCATTAGTCACCTTTGCACTTTTATCCTAGGTTATACCACTGATGACCAATAGGATTAAATATCCTGGCAGCTCAAAAAAACGGATGTTATTTTGTTTCTTATTTTCCAGTAATAAGGCTATTTCTCTCCTTTGAAAAACAATTTTCAGGTGGTGCAATAGGTAGGGTTTCTTGAAAAACCCGGAGCTTTTCAGTTAATTCCTTAGTTTTTTCAGGGTTTTCAACAGACAAGTCCTTCTGTTCTGCCCAATCGGCAGCAATATTGTATAGTTCGGCCCTTCCAAATTTATCGTTGGTCAAAAGTTTCCAGTTGCCCTCTTGAACAGCGGCACTGGGCCAAAAATCGGGCCTGTCACTGGAAAAACGCCAATCCCAATAAATTGGCTTTTGTCTATTAAAAGATTCGCCCCTTATGGCGGAAGCGATGCTTACTCCATCGGCTTGGTAATTCTCGGGATAGCTTGCCCCAGCCAATTCCAAAAATGTTGGCAGCAAATCTACAGTGGCCAATTCGGTTGTTTTATCAACCACTCCGGCAGGCGCATTAGATGGCCAACGTACCAAGAAGGGTATACGGACACCTCCTGCAAAAAGGGAGCGCTTACGTCCTTTAAGCTCGCCTGTTTCCCCAACGGAATAATAAGTCCCTAAACCAGGTCCGGTAGAATTATCCTCTGTTATTTTATTTTTACCGGTTATTTCGGGACCATTATCAGAAGAAAAGACAACCAAGGTGTTCTCATCTATTCCCAAAGTTTTTAGAGTGGAAAACAATTCCCCAATACGGGCATCATACTCGGCCACAACAGCTGCATACACCTGTTGCTGTTCGCCTAAATGAGCAAATTGTTGCATGAACTCATCCTTAGGGTAATGCGGAGTATGCGTTGCATGAATCCAAGCATTTACAAAAAATGGCTTATCCTTATTGCGCTTTACAAAATCAATAGTTTTATATAAGGTAGAATCCGCATGCATTTGATGTAAGTTGCTCGGTAAATTAAAAGCTCCATACTCATCGTATCCGTATTCCAATGGAGAAGGTGCATCTTCAACATGGGTATTGGACAAATGCCATTTACCAAAATGGGCCGTGGAATATCCAGCTTCCTTTAACATTTTAGGAAGTAAGGGGGCTTGGGGGTTCAGCCAATCAGGCATATTTCTGTTAATATGTGATTCTACGGAAGCAAAATGCCCATGTACACTGTGTCTTGCAGGGTATTGCCCTGTCATTACCGCCACCCTGCTGGGTGAACAAACAGGATTAACCACGGAAAAGTTCTGAAAATCGATGCCTTCGGCAGCCATTTTATCCAGGTTGGGGGTTTTGCAAAAGGTACTTCCATGGATTCCCAAATCTGCATATCCCCAATCATCGGCAAATATGAAAATGATATTCGGTTGGGTTTTTTCCTCGGCAATAGGTTCTTTTTTTGTTTCTTGCTTGCCTCCACACGAAAGCATAAGTAAGGTGCCCAAAAAAAGCATTGTAGATCTTAGTTTCATTTTTTAAACTTTGTTTTAAGGTATATGTTCTAAAATCGGAACAGGAAATTGGACTTTGAAGGTGCCAAAACTGCTTCCTGAACAAACCTAAGGCCAAACTATAAAATTGTATTTCTCTGTTCGGTCTTATTCTTGCTTATTTCGATCAATAAAGAAAAATTGAATTTTCCCTGTATTTCGTTTGGATTGAATCTAAGATTTAACCCATTTGGGCAAATCCCAATTCTCCTTAACATATGCTTGAGGCATTCCGGCCGTTGTTCTACCGTCCTTTATGATATTGCTTATCTTTTTGGTAAGTCTTTTCACCACATCGGGATGTTTAAAATAGAGGTTGTTGGTCTCACTTGGGTCTTCCTCTATATTATAAAGTTCAAAGACGGCTTCTCCTTCTTTGGGTTGAATAAATCTAGGTTCCAAGGAACCCCCTGAACCACGGAGCATATTCAATTTCCATTTTCCATCGCGAATTGCAAAATCCCCCGTTACGGAATGATGTATTACCGCTCCCCTAACCCCTTTATCATAATCTTTTCCTTGTAAAATTGGTAGCAGACTATAACTGTCCTCCCCAGCATTATCCGGAAGTCTTACTCCAATAATAGCTGCAATGGTCGCGAGATAATCGGTTTGGCAGACCGGTACATTGGTTTCCGAACCGGTCTTGATTTGGGCCGGCCAACGCATTAGGAATGGCACGCGATGTCCACCCTCATATATGTCGCGTTTACCGCCTTTAAAATTAAAACTACTGTAGTGCCCATATACATCGCGTTGATAAACGTAGTTGGTTTCGGCACCGTTGTCAGAGGAAAAAATTACCAGGGTATTGTCATCAATGCCATTGGCTTTTAGGGCTTCCAGCACCTGTCCCACCCTATAATCGGTTTCTTCCATAAAATCCCCATAATTGCCACAATTACTACGGCCTTGGAAATCGGGATGTGTACAATGTGGTAAATGTGGACTGTTCAATGGCAAATAAAGAAAGAAAGGCTTGCCATTTTTTGCCTCCTTCGCAGATTCATCTATATACTTCACGGCCTTGTTGGCCAGGGTTTCGAGGACCAATTCATCGTTGAAGGATGGAGCCACCTCAACCCATCCACTTCCTCCTTCTTTTTCATAAGGGGGGGTCATTCTATAGGGCTTCGGATTAATACTGTCGCTATACGTCCAGGGGTTGGTATCCGCTTTCTTTTTTGTCCATAACACTGGCGGATCCAAAACCCTATCATTTTCCAAATAGGTAAGAATACCATAGTTCATAGAAGCGGGAATACCGAAAAAATAGTCGAACCCTTTTTCTATTGGGCCATCACTAAAGGGTTTGGACCAATCGCGGTCTTTGCCCAAACTGCCTTCAAACTCCATTTGTAGGTGCCATTTGCCAACCATGGCTGTCTTATAACCATTATCCCTTAACAAGGAGGCAATGGTCATCCTATCCTTCTCTATCAAACAGGGTCCATCGGCTTCAAGGACTCCTTTTTTTAAGGAGGTCCTCCAACTGTACCTTCCGGTCAACAAAGAGTATCTAGAGGGAGTACAGACAGCATCGCTGCTATGTCCGTCCGTAAAAATTATACCTTCATTCGCCAACTTATCCATGTTGGGAGTCCTAAATTTAGCATCGGGGTTAAGAGCTGCTACATCCCCATAACCCTGGTCATCGGTATAAATAATGACGATATTTGGTTTTTGAATACTTTGAGCTCCGGTAGCTATTGAAAATAATAACAATAAAACTTTAAGATTCAGTTTGAATAAATGCATCATCTCTTTTAAATTAAATTTCATAAAATCTATTTCCCACGTATTCCTTGACGAACTTTTCGCAATAATTCCACTGACTCAGGCGATACGGAACCATCCTCATACATTTCAAGATTAATGGAAAGTGGATATCGATTTTTTTGCGCATGTTTTATTCTGCCAATGAGATCATCAAGGGAATGTTTTGGACTGGCTATGCTAGTATTCTTATCGATGTGCCCCCACCTTTTTTCCAAAGTAAAACAGCTATGTGCCTGCAAGCCCTTATAATTTCCTTCTGGAAATACACCATCATCCAGTCCCGTAAATTGTTTTAGGCCCTCCCCGGCATAATAATCCTGATACTCCGTAACCTTGGGTAAAATCCAAGAATTATAGGAAATTATACGTTGCCCGTTATTGGTTTTGGCGGCCTTACTTATCTCCTTAAAATTGGCCGTGGAAATACCTCCGGAACTACCATCAAAATGGGTATCGTAATAGCGTTGGGCCCCGTCAAAAAACCATCCGTTCAATTTTGCTCCATAACGATTGCCCACCTCAGCTATGATGTTCTTTAGGTTACCGTACAATTCCGTTTTATCCGCTTTATAACCCCCTGAAGCCTGCATCCAAGTGGCATCTATGGAGTGGTAACAATCATAACCGTAGTGATAATAGAATATCAATTTGATTCCTTTTGCATGCAGCCGATCTGCCATTTCGCCTAGAAGATCCCGTTTTGTAGTTCGGCCTTTTAATACCTTGTCCAAGGATGCAATGGGTGCGGAAATATACTGTTGTCCCCAGGTCATTGACCAAATAACATAGGCGGCCCCGGATTCCTCCACCATATTTACAAACTCTTCAACATCAAAATCGTTGACCTTATCTTCCCATGCCTTTATAGTATCCCCTTTTTCGGGTGTTGCCCTATTAGTCCACTGAAACATTAACCCGTATCCGGCATCCTTGAACCAATCTGCGGTCTGCCTTATTTTCTGGGCCTCTTCATCTATTTTTGCTACGTAAGTTGGTGCAATCAATTCCAGAGCGGATAGTTTAAACTTCTGGTCCGTATTAATTTCCAACTGTAAAGTGTTGATGCCTTTTTTTAATGCTATTGTTCCAAGTGCAATTTGTGCCCAGTCCTCTTCATTGGAGACAAACTCCAGACTTTGTCCATTGCAGGATAATGTCCCTTTTATATTCGTGCCAAAAATCCTAGCAACTATCTCGTAATTTTCCACCATGGAAGATTCCAATTGCCATTTCATGATATATGGCCCTGGAGCTTCGGACTCTATCCACTGGAACATATAATTTAATACCGTAGTTTTAAAATTGAAGCTGGTTTCCGCAAGACCCGCGGAAAGTACATTTATTTCCTTACTACCAATTGTTATAGGTTCACTAACTTTATTAATACCATTACTGCCCGTCTCAGCGTAAGGGTCTGGAACGTCCTGGGAATTCACTGGTACAGCAAAAAGGAATAAAAGCAGAACAAATCCACATTTATTCAAAATACATTTCCCTAAAAGTGACCACGATTGCATTCCTTTAATTTTATCAATTCAACTTAACTTCAACTCAAATCTAGCGTTTTTTACTTTTTTAATTAGTAAATAAAGGAGAGCTATATCCCAATCGCCGTTCATTTATATTAATCGATGGGAATCTGGTTATCCGTTCTAAAGGGATAGGCAGGCAAATCTGCACCATTGACCAAATTAACGTCGGGTTTTCCGGCAAAGGCATATCTAACATATACCGGATTCTTAATGTCATCATTGGACAGCACGACCTCTTCCCCAACAATTTTTGCTTCTGCCTTATGCCATTGCATAGAATCATCCGCAATCCAGAATCCTATAGGTGCTTTTTCATCCACGGTTTTTAATCCTTGGGCATTATTAAAATGAACTACCAGCTTATTATCCTGTGCCTTTACCTGATTTAAAATTGGCCCTTCTGCAACAATGTTTTTATCAAGGGTATGTTTTTCGGCAAGTAGTGCCAATCTAATACCAATGGGGAGTTTGTCCTTGGGGTGAACGTTTGTTTCATCACCAAGATCAATGGTATTGACCACACTGGTATAAGGTAGGTTGAGAACTTTTAGTTGGGACTCCCGCATCCATGCCCAGGATATAGCAGTGGGACTCTTGGAATCGATATCCGGGTTATTGTTCGTGCCTTTTCCATAACCTGGAAGCATTACTACGGAGAAGTGCATCTTATTGTTTTTCCATTCCTTCCTGTACCGCTTTACCCAGGATTGAAGCACATCACCATATTCTTTCATCCCTATCACCCTGTGGAACCAATTGTCCTCCGTAACCTCTGGTACCCCGGAATAGTAACGTGTGTTGCGTTCCCCTTGGTACCAAACCAAGCCTCTACAAGCATAAGGAGCCAAAGGCTTCATCATTGCATTGTACAGAATATTGGGTTGTCTACGCATAAAAATATCCTCTTGGTTAGACCAACCTTCACCACTGGATAGGGCATTATTGATTCTATTGCGAGTTTCGGTATCGGCATCAAAATCGTCAATTATATCCTTAAAATAAGGAAACTCTTCGGCCATATCACGTGGCATCCAGGCTTCTAGGGAAGAACTGCCCCAAGAAGCATGAATTATTCCAATAGGAATATCGGCGGACTTCTCAAGGAAGTAAGCAAAACCAAATGCTACGGCACTTGTTGGGGGTACATCTGCCCATTTTCCGCTAACATTGTCTTCTTCTTTAAAGGAAACCGTTCTCTTTACCTCAAAACTTCTTATGTTTTCTGAAGAAGCCAACAGTGCTTTTGTTTCAGGAACATTGTCTACCGAAAATTGCATATTGGATTGCCCCGAACATATCCATACTTCACCCACTACTACATTGGATAATACTATTTCCGAATTTCCGGTAATTGTCATTTCCCTAGGTGTTTTAGACGCCTGCAGGGGTGCTAATGCAACCATCCATTTACCATCTTTCCCAGTTCTTGTTGTGACACTTTGGCCAGCATATTTCACCCTTATTTTTTCTTTAGGGGCTGCAACTCCCCAGACGGGGACTTCCGTGCCACGTTGCAGTACCGTATTGTCGCAGAATAAATTAGATAGCTTTAATTCTTGAGAATATGTAATTGCTACACAAAAAAATAGAAAAATAAATAGTAGGGCGATGCATGGCTTTTTCGTCATTCCGCTAAATTATTGGTTTTATTCCATACTTCCCTCAGGGGTCAATCGTATTTCTTTTAGACTCGCACTTTTCCTATTTCCGTCTACCAAAGTAACCGTTATGGTATGCTCTCCCGGCGTTTCAAATTTCAAAAGCCCCATCTCATAATAATTATAGACCTCCGATGAATTCTGCTGATTCTGCACAAGGTTCCCTTCTTCCGAAGTAATTCTCCATACCAAGCGGCCTGATCCTGCATAATTCAGTTCCGTTTGGTAATAACCGGGCTCCTTCACCATTACCTTCCAGGTCACCTCTCCCTTGTCTGTCCAATCTTGGGCCTGTTCAATGTGTTTCCACTCCCCGAATTTTTCCATCCACCTTTTTTCGGTGATTGCTACACCTTCAGCCGTGGCAAAATCCACAGGAAGCTCTGTAGAAAAAACAGGGTCCAAACTAGATCTGGTATCTACCTCCGGACGGCCCTCTACCTCAAGCTCGATAACGGAAATCAATCTCTCGGGACGTTTGGCCGGAAGGCTTAACACGGCCCAATCCCCATCCTTGGCAGTTTCCAATGTTAAAGGTTCCCCGTTTACCCAAAGCTTTGCGAAGATAATATCATTTTTTAGGCCTGGGAGCCACAATTTGCCATCCAAAGGCCAGTCATAAACGCAAAGGTTCAACTTGCCATCGGAGGCTATTGTAACATCTCCCCAGGGCAACTTTCGGCCCCATGGCGAAGATCCGGTCTTATATACTACCTGTGGGTAGCTGTTGATCCATTCTCCGGAAGCGCGTAAGGATTCCTGCGCCTCTGTTGGAATACTGCCATCCGGTGCCGGCCCCACATTCAACATATAGGTACCACCCCTGGCCACCGTAGAAATTATACTCTTCAAAATCCGTTTGGGGCTCTTCCAATTCTGGTCGTACCAGGCATAACCCCAAGAGTCGTTGGTAACATCTACCGTTTCCCATAGGCCCCCTATATTTGCTACGGGAATATTCATGTCTCCCAGAGATTTATAATCTCCCAATCCGTGGCCCGCCCTTCCTGAAATCATTGCATTGGGTTGGTACTTGCGGACCACATCTACCAATTCAGCCACATATTTTTTCTCCATATTCCCAGGAGTATCAAACCATACCATGGCAATATCCCCATATTCCGTTACGATCTCCTTTACCTGAGGAAGACATTTTTTCTTAAAATAATAATCAAAGTCTACTTCTTTACCTTTTTCATTGACATTGGGTCCGCCATTGCCTCCTGGAAAGGTCCAGTCCTGATTGTGGGAATAGTAAAATCCAAATCCCAGCCCCAGTTCTTTACAGGCCTTTGACAGTTCTTTCATAGGATCTCTGGCAAAGGGAGTGGCCTTTACAATATTGAAATCATTGCTTTTGGAATTGTACATGGCAAAACCGTCATGGTGCTTGCTGGTAACAACAACATATTTCATCCCCGCATCTTTTGCCAGTTGCGCAATTACCTTGGCATCAAAATTTACCGGATTGAAGTTTTTTGCCTCCGCCATATATTCATCTGCCGGAATATTGGCCCTCCTAGGATTCATGATCCACTCGCTAATGCCATAATAGGTACTGTCTTTCCATTTATTGGCAATATTGGAGTAAATACCCCAATGGATGAACATGGCATAATTGCCATCATCAAATAGGGCTGTCCTAGAAGCGGGAGCATCTGCTCCCAGGGTGTTCTGTTCTCCCCACATTTCGTCCATTGACTTTCCATTTTGCCTTTCTTGTGCCAAAATAGTACCAACTTGCAATACCAGTGCCATCAATAGCATTATGAATTGCTTCTTCCCGATTTTAAAATTCATTGTTTGATTTTATTAATAGATTTATGTTTATTTAATTAGGTCCATTATCTAATATATTCGAACTGGCTAATGGCTATTTTTCTTAACCATTCGCATAGGAGAACTATACATTAGCCCTTCTGAATCAACAATATTGACAAAATAGGCCTGTGCATCCTCAGGCAATGTTACCGAAATTGTTTTCTTGTTATCGTAAAACCTCATGTTAGTCTGCTGCCAAGTATAATTATCCCTACCCCAATCTGCTGTATCGGTTGTATAGTATAGATAAGCTTCGGTTACTTTTCCCTCGTACACATAGATCAATTCGTTATTTCTCTTTAACTTCTGGAACTTAGGTATTAAGGGCCGCCCAGCCTTTTTCACAACATTATCTGCAAAAGCATAAATTTCTTCCGGTTCCCAACCAGGGCTATGCCCATGTTTCATATTATGTTCAACATAGAGGTACTTTTCGTTCTTGGAAGCTTCATAGGTTTTCGTGAAGCTGTTCATAGTGAAATGAAAATCATTGGTGCCGTTCACGAACAAGGTAGGTTGCTCCTGCAAGGGGATGTACAATGAAGGTTCCCAATTTTGAAGGTAAAACTGCCGTTGTTCCTTGCTCAAAAGGGTTAGAAGACTACTATAATGTGGAGTTTCTTGCAAAAATCCACAACCATATACCGGGATTGCGAAGGCATAGCGATCATCAATGCCCGTAATCACATTTGTAAGAATGCCTCCCCAAGAAATTCCACTAATACCTATGCTATTGGCATCCACTTCCGGAAAACTTATTAGCAAACTAGTGGCGAGCATCACGTCTGAAACGGCGTGATAAAACCATTGGTCCTGCAGCTTTATAGTGACAACATCCTCAAAAAATCCTATTCTTCGCGGACCGGAAAAACCATGATCTGGCCAGAGTTTTTCCCCATTGCTATGTTCAACTTTTTCTCCAGGAACCTGGCCTTCCAAAGCTACTGAAATAGCGATATATCCCCTATCTGTCCATTCTTTGACCCATTCCGGAAAAGCGGTACCGCCACCCCCATGAACCAAAACCACAGCAGGCCTTTTTTCTCCTTGTGAAAGTCCATTGGGAACCCCATACCAACAAAACACCTTGGTCTGTTTTCCGATGTAATCCAGCCCATTAAAAAACAGGCCTTTTATATTTGAAAACTGTTGGTATGCTTGATAATCATTGGTAAATCTAAAATCTGGTGTTTTCAACACCCCTGCTTTTACAAGTTCACTTTTTACCCACAGGGGCCCGCTCGTCTCTTGAGGATTTATAATTGAACCATTTAAAGCATTTGATTGACTTGCAGCATTGCTGCAAATGGCCAAAAACAATACAAGGAACCTCAAAACATGCCTTTTTGTGGTAGGCTTACTATGTACTGGGAACAAATAATTTAAATATTGCATTATCGATCTAAAACCTTTTGAAAACCGCGACCCAATAGATTTTGGTGCACGGTTCTTAATTAGGTCAAATCTAATTAGGGAATTGGGAGAAAGCCTTCTCTTTTCGACCAATCCTTTGCTTATATCAACCAATCCACTTGAATTGGAAAGCCAGGATAATCCCATAGCACAAAACAACCATCAAAAACCAAGTTAGTGTCAATTCGCCTTGGTAAATTCGGAAGGAGAAACTCCGTGAAGTTTTTTAAAAGCTGTGGAAAAATAGGAATTGGATTCGATACCAATTTGATACATAACCTCGGCCACGTTATAACCTTCATTATCGTTTAAGAGTTCTGCTGCTCTTTGCAATCTAAAATTTCTTAAGTAGACATTGGGGGCCTGGCCGGTAAGCTGTTTAAGGCGTCGATAGAAGTGCGAGGTACTAAGTCCTATTTCCTGGGCCAGCTCTTCGACCCCAAAATTGGAATCCGAAATATTTTTTTCCATTATGGCAATGGTATTGTTCAAAAATTCCTTATCCCTAGTCGAAATACCGATCACATTCTTGGGAAGCTTGCTATTCTTTGAAAAATATTCCCTTAACCGTTCTCTGGTCTCAATTAATTTTTCAATCCTTAGCTCAAGGTGTCTCAAGGAAAAGGGTTTGCCTATGTATTCATCGGCACCAAATTCGAGCCCCTTGATCATATCATCGTTCTCGTTCAATGCCGTTAAGAGTAAAACGCGAATATGGCTGAGATCCGGATCCAATTTTATTTTCTCGCACATTTCAAAACCGTCCATCCCCGGCATCATTACATCGCTAATGACCAAGTCGGGTTCATTGCTTTTTATTTTTTCCAGTCCTTCGATTCCATTGTTCGCAACTTCAATATTATACTTTTCGGACAAAGTACCCTTTAAAAACGTCTGTACATCCACTTCGTTTTCCACCAACAAAATTGAATATTTCTTTTTGGTACTATTATCCTTTGCCAAGGCCGTGTTGCCTTCAGTAATTTTGGAGGAAAGGGGAATCCAATCATCCACAAAGGATTTTTGGGAAAAATCTATTTCGTCCTCCTTGTATTCCGCTAGGGATTTGGAAGGTAGTACAACCGAAAAGCGCGTTTCTACGCTAGGATTGCTCTTTGCAGAAATTTCACCGTCCAGTAAATTGACCAGGGATTTGCAAAATGACAGGCCGATGCCACCACCACTTACCTTATCGGTCCTATTTCCCAATTGATAGAACCGTTCGAAGATATTTTCTAAATCTTCTTCAGGAATTCCCTTACCGCTGTCTACCACATCGATATAGATCATTTTTTGACCTGCTTTATGGTCTATTTTTGATTCAATACCAATAGTACCAAAGGGCGGGGTATTCTTAAAGGAATTAGATAGCAGATTGAAGATAATACGTTCGGTCTTCTCTACATCCAAAATAATTTCTTCGTCGGGGGAACTTACTTTATAATTGAAATTAATGTCTTTTTCAATAGCGTAATTTTCGAATGCCTCAATGGTAGGGTTAATAAAAGCACCTAAGGTCTCTTTCCGTAAATTCAATTTCAGTCGACCTTGTTCCGCTTGTTGAAACGTAATCAATTGGTCTGCCAAGCTTAAAAGTCTTTTGGTATTTTTCTGGATTATAGCCAAATATTTGTTGTTTTCAGGATCTGCATTTCGGGTCAGCAACCGCTCCAAGGGACCCGCAATCAATGTAAGCGGCGTTCTAAATTCATGGGACATATTGGTGAAATACTGAAATTTGCCCTGATTGATGGTATGCACCCTTTCCTTGTCCAGTTCTTCAAATTTTAACCGTTGTTTTAATTTCTCATGTTGCGAAAAATAGACGACTATTCCAATGCCTATGCCCACGGTGAGCAATGTAAACAGCAAATAGCTCCACCATGTCTGGTACCAAGGGGGCAATATTTTAAGGTTCAAGGTCTTGGTCTCTGTACTCCAAATACCGTCGCCATTGGCCGCCCTTACCTTAAATATATAACTCCTGGCAGGCAAATTGGTATAGGTAACCCTAGTTTTACCTTCGTTGACGGTTACCCAATCCTCATTAAAACCCTCAAGTTTATAGGCAACCTTATTTTTGGCAGGCGTTGAAGTGTGCTCCACGGCCAGATCAAAAGCAATAAATTGTTCCTTTTGGCTTACGGCTATATCTGTGGTCTCTGAAATAGACCTATCCAGGATTACCCTGTTATTAAGTTTTTCCCCAATTCTCACACGCTCGTTGTTTACCAGGAGGTCGGTAATCAAAACCTGGGGAGCTTGATGGTTCAGTTGAATGTCCTCTGGCCTAAAAATCGTTAGCCCATTTAATCCGCCAAAATAAAAATACCCTGATCTGCCCTTAAAAAATGCCCCTTGCCTAAAGTTGTTCTGGGCGAGGCCATCACGCACATCAAACACATCTATAGTGTTGTCCTTTAGATGAAATCTCAATAATCCCATATCGGAACTTAACCAAATAAAGTTGTCCCCTTCTGGCAAAATACCGTAGATGGCGTCGTCCGGTAACACATCATTTTTACGGAAATATTCCATTTTGGAAGGTTTCCCGGAACTATCAATGGTCATTTTGTTCAACCCTCCACCAAAGGTCCCTACCCAGATATTTCCTGAACTATCATCATAAAGGGAGAAAACATTCTCATAGCTCAAGCTTATTTTATCATTATTGTTGTCCGAGTACGTATGGAGGATCTTTATTTCCTTATCGTTATAAGTTGCATGTATCAAGCCTTTTTTGGTGCCGATCCATAATGAACCATCGCTGGTTTTTAAGAAGGTATGACCAATTTCATTTTCCACGGAAATAGTGGCCCTAACCTCCAGTTCCGGGTTTTTATTGCCCTCAATTATTGGCCATGGATTTTGTACAAGGGTAAGCTGGCTTCCCAACAGAATTATATCATTTTCAGCTACCTGACAAATACTTCGAATTCCTTTATTAAATATTTGAATTCCATCCTTGGTCAAGTTTATCTTTTTAAATTGATCCTTTGAGGGGTTGTACACTACTAGCGATTGGTCCGTACCAAACCATAAATATCCTTTTTTATCCTCATAAATACTTCGCACAATATCCAAATCGGAATGGGGAAATCTATGTTCTAGGTTCTCAAACTTAAGTGAGTTGGATGTTTGATCATTTACGGCGGTGGTACTTCTAAAAAGCGGGGTGTTATATCCGGACAACCACAACCTTCCATTGCTGTCCTCGAGAATAGCCATCAATAAATTATCCGTCAAGGACTGTGGTTCATAAGGGTTGTTGGAGTAGCTTCTAAATTGTTTCTGGGTAAGATCCAACTTATTTATACCTCCTTGTGCCGTACCCACCCACAACACATTAAAATCATCTTGAAAAAGGGCGTTTATATTTTGACTGCTTATGCCAAAAGAATTTCGGGGGTCATAGGCAAAGTGTTGAAAACTGTCCTCCTCTTCCGTATATTTAAAGAGACCGTTATCTGTTGTGCCGATCCAAACACTTCCGGAATGGTCTTCAAAAATAACGTCTACCATAATGGTAGCGCTTTTGGAATTTAATTTTTTATCGGTATCAAAATTGGTGATAATGTGCGCCTTTTCCCCCTCAAAAGATGCCTTGTACAAGCCTTTTTCGGTACCGATCCAAAAAATATTATTTCTATTCATGAGGCAGGAAACGACCTCATTTTCCAAAGTTTTAAATTGGGTCAAATCCCTGATTTCCATATCAGCACCGGAAACACCAGTTGCAAGAGATAAATTCCACAAGCCCCTGGAAGTAGCTAGCACCAAAGAATTTTTGTCCCTAAAACCAAAATCGTTTAGGGAAGGAACTTGAGGATGTGATGCAAGGATGTTATGAGAAACCTGGAAGACGCCATTCTGTATATCCGTAAGCTGGCAAACATATAACTCATTTTCACCGGAAAACCAGATTTTGCCATCCGGTCCGGAACTAATCCTACTAATACTAAGCCTATGGTTTAGGGGTACAGTTAGGAATTTTTCGAGTGATGGAATATAAACATTAAGCCCAAGGGTAGTCCCTATCCACAATAACCCATCCTTATCCTTAAATAACTGTTTAACGTCGTTGCTAAGAATATTTCCGTTGCTCTCGGATTGGGTGGTAAAGGTTTTAAATTCATAACCATCATGCCTAATGAGTCCGTTTGGCGTACCAAACCATAGAAATCCGTACCGATCCTGTACTATGGAATTAATGGTATTCTGGTTAAAACCTTGCTGATTGGAAAACCTTTCAAACTTTTGGGAATACAGGGAGAATGGGGCCGTAAAGCTAAAAATTACGACTCCCCAAAAAAACAGTAACCCAACTTGCTTATAATTTCCTCTCATTCCTTTGGTCAAATCTTTGCAGAATACTGGCGTCCAATACGTTTTATCATAGGATATAAGCAAATATAAATGTGTTGGGTCATAAAGCCTAATTTATTCACAGGACCTATATTTCAAAAGGTACAGGCCCATTGCAATGCGATAGTAGAACGAACCCCGCCTTTTTGGCAGGGTTTCTGGTTTAATACCCCGACCTTTGCTTCGATTCCTTAAAGGGAGCTAAGGCTGCCCTGGGGTTTAATACTATTTATTTACTGCGGTTCGGACGAATTCTCCATAAAAAATTCCATCCAGTTATTAATGATTTCTATAAACTTATAGAAATGTAAATGGGAGGTCATTGGTAGGTCCCACCATAAAAACAAAAGGCTTCCGATATCTTGGAATAACTGTCTTGGCACATATTGTCCCACCTAGGTTAGCTCGCTGTGCTCGTGGACCAGTAATGCCCATTACTGCAAATAGAAAACCACACTTCGCCAACGCGAACCATTTTTTTCATTTCCTGTCATAACCTCGGGCAAGCCCAGCTTTCTTCCATGAAATGAAAAACCCACGCTATAGGCGTGGGTTTTCTGCTTGATGTGGTCCCACCTAGCTTACCGCCTTGGGCGGCATAGACTTCTCGCCCAGGTTTTGTTCCAAAAAAAAGTCCCAGCTTTCGCTAGGACTTTTTGTTACCACTTTGTGGTCCCACCTGGGCTCGAACCAGGGACCACCTGATTATGAGTCAGGTGCTCTAACCAACTGAGCTATAGGACCATTTCCTTTTTTGCTTCCAGCTTCAAATACGCTTATTTGAAAAAGCAATCGGGAACCGCAAATTGCGGATGCAATATTACTACTTATTTTTCAACGCTGCAAACAAAATTACAAGCTTAATTGGGCTTAGCTATACACTACCTCCGCAAATATCATTCCTCTCCGCTTTGGGGAGTTGCAGAGGAATCTTCCTGGCAAAGCTCTATCAGCACCCCATTAGTACCCTTAGGATGTAAAAAGGCCACCAATTTGTTGTCCGCACCCTTTTTGGGAATTTTATTTAAGACCGTAAATCCTTCTTGGGTCAGGCGTTCTATTTCAGCCTCAATATCATCCACCGCAAAGGCAATATGGTGTACCCCCTCCCCTCGTTTCTCCAAAAATTTTGCAACAGGGCTATTGTCATCCATGGCCTCCAATAACTCTATCTTATTGGGACCTACCTTAAAAAAGGAGGTCTTTACCCCTTCCGATGCTACTTCCTCAATTTTGTAATGCGGCACCCCAAATATTTTTTCAAACAAGGCATTGGAGGCTTCCAAATCATGTACGGCTATACCCAAATGTTCAATTTTCTTCATATTCACCCTAATTATACTATTCCATAGTCATTGGCTTCCTTAATGGCCTCAGCTCCTTTCTATCAAAAATACTACATTCCGTATTATCTAAGGCTAATCCATATCCAATCATAGAATCTATATAAATATATCGTATTTTTGTGCCATGGAGACACAAAGACAGAAGAAAATAGGCGGGGTTATACAAAAGGATATCGCTGATATTTTACAACGTGCTGCTACCGACGGCGGACTAAAAGGTACGCTGATTTCGGTATCCAAAGTGTCGGTCACCTCAGACCTTTCCATCGCCAAAATATATGTGAGCATTTTTCCAGCCACCAAAGGCAAAGAATTGATGGAAGGGATCAAATCCAATCAGCCAATGATCAAGCATGAACTTGCACAGCGTACTAGGCATCAGTTAAGACGGGTTCCCGAACTTTTGTTCTTCCTAGACGATTCTTTGGAATATATAGACGGCATTGAAAAATCGCTTAAGGGCGAAGAAAACCCTGTTAAGAATCCTGATCTATTGGAAAAAAGGAAAAAATCATAAGATTGAACTTCCCTTTATACATAGCAAAGCGGTACTTGCGTTCCAAGAGTAGCCAAAATGCGGTAAACATTATCAATTTTATTACCTTTTTGGTCATAGTGATTGGATCGGCAGCGCTCTTTATTGTGCTTTCCGGTTTTGCCGGCTTAAAAACCTTTAGCCTTTCCTATACCAATATGGTGGACCCTGACCTTAAGGCTTTGCCGCTAACCGGCAAATTCTTTAGCGTATCGGAATCCCAGGACCAAGCACTTCAACAACTGCAGGACGTAGCAGCCTATTCCAAGGAAATTGAGGAAAAGGTATACCTGACCCATGACCAAAAGGCCCATATTGCATATATAAAAGGTATAGATTCTACCTTTTTAAAAACTACGCCCATAGATAGTAGCCTGTACTTTTATGGCGATTGGGCCATAAACGGCTTACAAGGGGTAGCCGGACAAGGAATTGTTAATCTATTGGGATTGAGCTTCAACAATTTTCGGAGTCCGTTGGTCATTCGTGTCCCCAAACCGGGAAAGGGCCTCTTGGGCCAACGCTTGTTAAAGGACAGTTATAATGAGACCAACTTGGTCATAAGTGGTATTTACCAGATTGAGGAGGAGCTGGACAGAAAATATGTCTTCGCGGACCTGCCCATGGTACAGGCCCTCCTGGAAAAGGACAGTACCCAAATTTCCGGTATAAACTTTAAATTTAAGGACGCCGCCAATATTCCTGATCTGAGACAGCAAATTGAAGCTATTTTTCCAGGTCAGGTCGTTCTAAAAGACCGTAGGGAATTGAACAGTACCCTGCACAGAATGTTGAATACGGAAAATCTGGCCACCTATCTTATTTTTACCCTAGTGCTTATTATTGCCCTTTTTAATGTGGTGGGCGCCATCATCATGATGATTCTGGACAAGCAGCAGAACTCCAAGACCTTGTATAACTTGGGTACTACCATAAAGGCACTTCGAAAAATATACTTTGTACAGGGTATATTGGTAACGGGAATGGGCGGCCTAATCGGTGTTTTTTTGGGTTCCTTGTTAATATGGTCCCAATTGGCCTTTGGATGGTTAAAAATAACGCCTAGCCTGTCCTATCCAGTGGAATACAGCTTGATCAATGTTTTGATAGTATTGGGCACCATTATTGTCTTGGGCATAATTGCCTCCCTGATCGCCAGTAGTAGGATCAATAAAAAATTAATAGCACACTAGCTTACAAATTCGAAATCCCCAAATTTTTCCATTACCTCATCAAAAGCCTCAAAAACATCTACCGAATGGTCACTGGTGACCATCTTCATACGGTACTCCTTAAAATTGGGTATTCCTTTAAAATAATTGGTATAGTGCCTACGGGTCTCAAAAACACCCAGCTGCTCCCCTTTCCAATCTATGGCCATTTGTAAATGACGACGGGCGGCATCAACGCGTTCCTCCATGGTGGGTGGGGCGGCATGTGTACCTGTTTTAAAATAATGCTTCACCTCTTTGAAGAACCAAGGATATCCAATACTGGCACGGCCTATCATGGCACCGTCCAAGCCATATTCGTCCCTCATTTTCATAGCCATTTCAGGGCTGTCCACATCACCATTTCCAAAAATCGGAATATGCATACGCTGGTTGTTCTTTACCTCAGCAATAGGTCTCCAATCGGCTTCCCCCTTGTACATTTGTACCCGGGTTCTCCCGTGAATGGAAATAGCCTTGCAACCTACGTCTTGTAGACGCTCCGCAACCTCAACAATTTTAATGGAATCGGAATCCCATCCCAAACGGGTTTTTACCGTAATTGGCAACTTGGTATGTTCTACCATGGCCTTGGTTAAGGATACCATTAAGTCGATATCCTTCAGTATTCCGGCCCCAGCTCCTTTGCTCACCACTTTTTTTACAGGACAACCAAAATTGATATCGATAATGTCCGGGCCAGACTTTTCCACTATCTCTACAGATTGTAGCATGGACTCCAAATTGGCCCCAAAAATTTGTATCCCTACAGGACGTTCTTTTTCATAAATATCCAATTTCATGACGCTTTTGGCGGCATCTCGAATTAGGCCTTCCGAAGAGATAAATTCTGTGTACACCACATCTGCTCCCTGCTCCTTGCACAAGGCACGAAAGGGTGGGTCACTAACATCTTCCATTGGTGCAAGCAGCAACGGGAAATCCGGTAATTGAATGTCTCCTATTTTAGGCACGATTGATATCCTTTAAATTTTGGGACTGCAAAATTACTGAAAAATTCTATAATCCTAAATTTCAGGGGATAAGAATAGGTAAAAACCCGCCTATTCCCAAAAATGAACCGCTATACTTTCCTTCATTTTGATATTTTAGCATAGGCTGTCGCTTTTGCCAAATTGGATTCAACTCATAAAACCAAGCCGTAAATGGCTCAACTTTGTATAAAGCCTGAAACGAATATTACATAAGAACATTTAAATAATAAAGTAAATTAACACTGATTTTACTTCCTATTTCCCTGCCATACGAGCCAATTTTGTTTGGCATAAAAGTCAATATGCATTTAGTGCTGCAATATTTTGCCTTTTTTGTTGGGTTTCGATATTATCTCTATTTAAGAAAACGAACAACGGACAACATATCTACCAATAACCGTTTGTCCATCATTATTGGAGCCTTGTTGGGCGGTTTTTAGAGCCTGTCCCTTTCATCCGTATCTTTGGATTTGTAGTTGTCCCTAATCTTCATATTGCCAAAGTTGTACCTAAATCCAAGTGAAAACACCCTCCCGTCCGGTTTATAGATAGACGTATTATCCTGATTACCATACTTACGGGTGTTTGTTAGTTTAAACTGCTTAAGAATATCGGTAAGGCCCATGGTTATGGTTCCTTTTTTGCCCCAAATATTCTTCTTTAAGGAAATCCCCCATTCATTGTAGTATTCCTGTCTGGAATTCCCAATTATGATAGGGGAAACATAACTGTAATTAAGGCTGGCGGTTAAAGATCGGTCTTCCAGCAGGGTAAAATTGTTATTCAATTGAACCAAAAGCGTCCACTGTCCCTGGTCCAAGCTTTCTTGCGATAGAATATCGGTAAAACGCTCTGCCCCATAGTAGTAGGAAGATAGGAAATAGGTGTCCCAGAAATTGTATATTTCGTTCCTATAAATAAAATCCACTCCATAGGCCAACTCCCTATCAACATTATCCGTAATAAATCTCAATAGATTGCTTTCGTTGTCCTGAAAGGTCAACAAACGCATAATATTCCTGTGATATCTATAAAAAAGCTCAAAGGTGTAATCCCTATCATAGGTATAGGATAAAATCACCGAATTCTTAAAGGAAGGCTGCAGATTTACATTGCCTTCCACCACGGAATTATTACTTTGAAATACCTGAAAAGGATTAATCTTGTTATAGCTGGGCCTAATTATGCTTCTTTTATAACTGGCTCCGAATCTATGTTTTACATTGGGGTTAAATTGTAAAAATAGGGTAGGGAACAATTCCAAATAATGATTTCTAATTTTGTCCGTGCTTAAACTAAAATCCCCTTCTGTATCTGTATATTCCGCTCTCAGCCCAGATTTTAAAGACCAATTATTCCATTTTGCATCAAAACTGGCGTAGCCCGCAAAAATTGCTTCATCGTAAAAAAATGTTCCCTCCTCCGTAGACTCTATGCCTTCTTGGTCCCTGTCAAATCCCTCTTGGGCAATATAACTTTCAGAATCTATTAATGCATACTTTATTCCTGATTCAAAATTGGCACTCTCCCCAACCGGGGAGATAAAATCTATCTGTGCACTGTACAAATGTGTATGCTGCTGATTGAAGGTATTAAAATTGTTCTCCCCAACTATGGCCCGGTTACCATCGTAAAAATCAGTTTCCAATTCCTGATTTTTATCATAATCATAATGGGTGTAATGAACATTCACCGCCAGATTGGAGCCTTGGTCGTTCAAATTGTGTTTATAATCCAAATAAAATGCCGCGTTGATCGATTCAAATTTGCCGTTGTTCAAGGTGTAAAAACCTGAAGTACTGCCATCATTGGCGTCCAGAATTTGGGTGTCGGATAAATCCCTTGTCAAATAAGAGGGTGTTAATGTGGCAATGGAAGAAAAACTGATAGTATTATTGTCGTCAAAAGAATAATCTAAAAAGGCACTGGTATTATGTTTTTTACTTCGATAGATGACCTCCAGATCTGAAGTCCAGGTATCCCTAATTTGGCCATCCTCAATAAAATTGGTGATATCGGTAAAATTAGTTAGAATCTTGTACTGAGAATAACTATAATTAAAAGAGGCTTCCAATTGCCTACTCTTAAAAAAGTGACTAGTACCAAACATTTGCCGTGGAAATACGGCTTGACTATATTTGTTATATACGGCACCGTTATAACCAGCAATTAAATTCTTTTTCATTTTAATGTTGATCAAGGTGCCACCTTCGGCATCATATTTCGCCGGTGGTGTAGTTATTACCTCGATAGACTGTACGCCTTTTGCCGAAGTACCACTTAAAAGATTTAGTATATCCTCTGGTGGAAGATTCACTTTCTTATCGTTGATCATTATTTGAACCCCACTCTCCCCTTTCACCTTAATCTCATCGTTCATAACAAATACGGTAGGAGTACTCTTGAGAACATCCCATAAGTCTGAATCTGAAAGCGCTGTGTTCTCAATATTAAAGACCAAACGATCTACCTTTTGTTCCAATGTTGGTTTTTGGGAGACTACGACCACCTCATTCAATTCCAGGCCTTTATCATCTATATATAGTAGGCCTATGTCCAAATCGGAATTTACCTCTACCAATTTATAGTCGGAATTGCTCCCTATATAACTGGCGCGTATCAAGTATTGGTTACGGATTATATTCTTGAAAGAAAAGAAACCTTTTTCATCAGATGCGGAACCTTTAAAAAAACTGGTATCGGATACCTTAAAAAGCAGTATATTTGCAAAGGCCACCTCGGCACCATCTGTTTGTTTAACATGGCCTGAAACTTTGTATTCTTGCCCCATCACAGGGATGCAAAGTAGGAGAAAGAATAGGGTCGAAACCTTTAACATTGTCACAAACAGTGGCATATCCGTTATAAAAATTTTTAAAGTTAACTTTTTCTTAACCACTAGCAATATTTTCTTTGCTTTTTGTAGTAAAAAACCGCAATTTTAACTTCTGCCCAATTTAAGCACCCCCATTATTTATAATTTTTGTAATATACTTTTGGCTATGATCGGCCCAAGAGATTTTTGCATTAATAATCATGGATAAAGCCTATCTTTGCATTTGGTTTGATTTGCATTAACATTAAATAATATGCCGATCATGGGAAAAGGAATACTGAAACGCCTTAGTGTGGAACAAATACGCCAAGGTTAAATTCAGTATAAGTAAATCTAAGCATAGATGAAAAACATACGGAATTTCTGCATTATAGCGCATATTGATCACGGTAAAAGTACTTTGGCCGATAGGTTGTTGGAATTTACCGGTTCGGTGACCGAGCGGGAAAAACAAGATCAGCTATTGGATAGTATGGATCTTGAGCGGGAGCGTGGTATTACCATTAAGAGCCATGCAATTCAAATGGATTATGAATATGAGGGCGAAAAATATGTGCTTAATCTTATAGATACTCCGGGACATGTTGATTTTTCCTATGAAGTATCACGATCCATAGCAGCCTGCGAGGGAGCTTTGTTGATTGTAGATGCGGCACAGAGTATTCAGGCACAGACCATTTCCAATCTCTATTTAGCTTTGGAAAATGATCTGGAAATCATTCCTGTTTTAAATAAAGTTGACCTGCCAAGTGCCAACCCTGAAGAGGTTACCGATGATATAGTTGATTTATTAGGTTGCAAGCCAGAGGACGTTATTCCTGCAAGTGCTAAAACAGGCTTGGGCATCCAGGAAATCTTAACCGCAATTATAGAGCGTATTCCAGCGCCCAAGGGCAATCTGGATGAATCCCTACAAGCCCTAGTTTTCGATTCTGTATACAATCCTTTTAGAGGTGTGGAAACCTATTTTAGGGTTATTAACGGGGAAATAAAAAAGGGTCAAAAAATAAAATTTGTCGCCACAGACAAGGACTATTACGCTGATGAGGTAGGTACTCTAAAATTAGTACAGCACCCAAAACAAAGCATAAAAGCAGGAGATGTTGGCTATCTTATTACGGGGATCAAAGATGCACGGGAAGTGAAAGTGGGCGACACCATTACGGACGCCGCTAGCCCTACCAAAAATCCGATTGGAGGCTTTGAAGATGTTAAGCCGATGGTTTTTGCCGGTATATACCCCGTAGATACGGAAGATTATGAAGAACTCCGTTCTTCTATGGAAAAATTGCAATTAAATGATGCTTCCTTGGTATTTACACCAGAAAGCAGTGCCGCGCTAGGATTTGGTTTTCGTTGCGGTTTCTTGGGGATGCTTCACATGGAAATTATCCAAGAACGTTTGGAGCGAGAGTTTGATATGACGGTAATCACAACCGTGCCTAACGTAAGCTACCATGCCTTTACCCGGAAGAATCCAGACACGCCCATAATCGTTAACAATCCGTCAGATTTACCAGATCCTTCTACTTTAGATCATGTAGAGGAGCCTTATATAAAGGCCACAATTATAACCAAGGCCGATTTTGTGGGCAACGTTATGTCCTTATGTATTGATAAGAGAGGGCAGATTACTAACCAGACCTATTTGACCACGGAAAGGGTGGAATTAAATTTTGATATGCCCCTGGCAGAAATTGTATTCGATTTTTATGATAGGTTAAAAACAGTATCCAAAGGCTATGCCTCCTTTGATTATACCCCTATAGGTCTACGAACCTCCAAATTGGTGAGGGTAGACATCCTACTGAACGCTCAGCCGGTAGATGCCTTGTCTGCATTAATCCATGCAGACAACGCTGCCAACATTGGAAAAAAAATGTGCGAGAAGCTGCGCGAACTGATCCCAAGGCAACAATTTGATATTCCCATCCAAGCCGCAATCGGGGCCAAAATTATTTCCAGGGAAACCATTAAGGCACTGAGAAAAGATGTAACCGCCAAGTGTTATGGAGGTGATATCTCGCGAAAGCGGAAATTGTTGGAAAAACAAAAGAAGGGTAAAAAACGGATGCGCCAGGTTGGAAACGTAGAAATACCCCAGCAGGCATTTATGGCGGTTCTTAAATTGAACGATTAAACCTAATAGGAATAAAATAGGGGTTATGGCTTCCTTGGAGCGGTCCCCCTAATAGATATTAACATTCCTTCATGAAATCCTAACGGAATCAAGCAATTTCTCCCTTTCGTTTTACCAATAACAACCCCAAAATAGTTAGTCCGGCATTGACGGCTATATTGATAAATCCAAAGTCAAAATTATAGTTTTGGGCAAAGAAGACACTCAATAAATAGGTAAGTACAGGAGCCATCACACAAATAAGGGGTACCCATTTGTCCTTAACGGCAATCTTGGTAAACATTCCCAACATATAAAGGCCCAGTAGCGGGCCATAGGTATACCCGGCTACCTTGAAAATAAGCGAAACCACATCTCCCTTACTGTTTGCAAATAGCATAATTATTAGAAATAATACAGCCGAAAAACCAAGTAGCACCCAGTTCTTAAGTCTTTTTTTATCAGCACTGGATTTATGTGAAATATCCAAAAAATCATAGGTAAAAGAAGTGGTCAGGGCGGTCAAGGAGGAGTCTACACTGGAAAATGATGCCGCAATGATTCCCAACAAAAAACTGATTCCCGCAAAAACACCAAGGTGGTTCAAAGCCAGATCGGGAAACAGGTTATCGGTATCCAAAAGTGCACCGTTTTCTCCTACGGCCAAAGCAATTCCATTATTCTCAGCATAAATATATAATAGGATTCCCAGTCCCAAGAAGAGGAATTGCGTTATGGCCAAAATTAAACTGTAGGTCAAAGTATTCTTTTGAGCGTCCCATTGATTCTTACAGGTCAATGTCTTTTGCATCATATTCTGATCCAATCCTATCATAGCGATGGCCACAAGAATACCGGCAATAAACTGTTTGAAAAAATTATTGCTCGATTTATTTTCCCAATTAAACACTTCAAAATACTTATGCTCCGTAACCTGTTGGATAGCTCCTGAAAAAGACAGATTTAAGGACGAGGTGATGGTATAGATTGTAATTACGGCGCCCAGGACCAAGAAGGTCGTCTGCAAGGTATCTGTCCAAACAATCGTTTTTATTCCCGACTTATTGGTATATAACCAAACCAAAAGTAAGATGATGATTACCGTTATGGGAAACGGGATATTCAACTTATCAAATAACGCAAATTGAAGAATTTTTGAGGCCAATAATAGCCTCAGGGCAGCCCCAAAGGATTGTGAGACCAAAAAGAACAGCGACCCCGTCTTATACGTTTTTACGCCATACCGCTGATCCAAATAGCCATAAATGGATACCAGCCTTAATCTGTAGTACAACGGAATCAGGACAAAGGTAATGAAGAGATAGCCCACAACGTTCCCAAGAATAAATTGGTAGAAATAGAAATTGTTATTGCCTACCATTCCCGGAAGGGATACAAAGGTTACTCCTGAAAGTCCGGCACCTACCATTCCAAAGGCCACCAAAAACCACGGCGATTGCCGGTCACCCGTAAAATAAGACTCGTCACTTCTATTTCTTGAAGTGAAATACGAAATGGTCATTAACAAAACAAAATAAATGGAAATGATCGCTAAAACTAGAAGTGGATTCAATGCAGATGGATTAAATTATAACTTAAAGTATTCTTTCTATTGGTACTCTTTAACTATTAATTATTGTTGGGCTATTTTGGCAACACTCCCAAGTATTATACCGGGCCACTAATTTTTCTGTTTCTTTTCAGGCTTGTCAGCCTCCAACAACTTTCCAAGGTACACCAACTTACACCCTTCTTTAATATCTTCAAAATTTTTACTAAACGAAGAAATAATTTTCAAGTCCCCGTCCAAGGTCTTTATAAAAATTGGAACTATATCCTTATCTGCCTTGGTAATTTCTATGAGGCCCTCATAATGTTCCTTGCCTTTTAATTCCATTTCATGAATTACCGGATTACTTCTGGCGGCTTCGGTCAGGGTAATAAAATCATCGGTATGTGAAAAAAGACCTTCCGGTGGACTATTTTCAGGATCGTTCATCTCATCCGAATTTACTAGTCTAAATGAACCCTGTTCCCCAAATTCTTTCTTGAAGGTTTCTATGGCGTATTCGTTGATGTCCGAGTTACCCGTCAATGCCATTAAATATCCTACATCGTTCAATTCAATATTGTCCGTCAAGGCATCGGAATAGATGTTGGCTACAAAGGCCTCCAGACCAAGGTTTTTGGCCTTTTCTATATTGTTTTGGTTATTATCTATCAATACCACGTGCCTATTATTCTTCTTAAGATAGCTGGCTATGAGTCTGGGCACCTTGGAAGCACCTATAATGAGAATCCCTTCGGACTTCTCCAAGAATACCCCAAGTAATTTGGCCATGAACCTTGCGGTGGATGCATTAAGGAGTACGGTTCCCAAAACGATCATAAAGACCAATGGTGTAATATATTCCGCTCCAGGTTCTCCCCGCAGAATTAATTTGGAACCAAATAATGAGGCAATCCCTGCAGCAACGATCCCCCGAGGTCCGACCCAGCTTATAAACAGCTTTTCCCTAAAATTAAGCTTGGAGCCCGTAGTGCTCAAAAACACCCCCAAAGGTCTTACCACAAAAACTACAATGGCAAAGAGCAATAGTGTTTTGGAACTATACAACAATTCCAGCTCAGGTAAATTCATACTTGCCGAAAGCAAAATGAAAAGCATAGAAATTAATAGTATACTGAGCGACTCCTTAAAATAGAGCAGTTCTTTAATATTGGGCAGCTGGGTATTTCCCATGACCATCCCCATAACCACGACGGCCAGTAAACCGGATTCATGTGCAAAAAGTTCGGAAATAACAAAAACTGAAAGTACTACGGACAAGGACACCACATTTAACAAATAATGGGGTACGTAATTCTTTTTAATAGCCAAGGTCAAGGCATGTGCAAATGAGAAACCAAAGGTAAAACCTAATAAAAGCACCTTTACAAACTCCAAAAGACCGGTTTGGGTATATCCTTGACCTTCCCCGATACTGATAAACTCAAAAACCAATACCGCTACAAGGGCACCTATTGGATCTATCAAAATACCCTCCCATTTCAAAACCGCAGACAGATCCTTTTTCAAAGGAATATTTCTAAGGATAGGAGTAATTACCGTTGGCCCTGTAACAATTATGAGTGCCGAGAACAGAAAAGAGATTTGCCAAGGCAAATCAAATATAAAATGTGCCGCGGTACCTGCTAAAAAAAAGGTAACTGCACTACCTAAGGTAATCAACTTGGTGATAACTGGGCCCACTCTTTTTACCTCGGAACGTTTCAGGGTAAGTCCACCCTCAAATAAAATAACACCTATAGCAAGGGATACAAAATGGTAAAGGCTCTCCCCTAGAAACAAACCCTCGGTCTTATTCCAGATAGGTCTTATTAATTTGGTGCCGTCCTCTGTAAACAAAGTAGATATTGGTCCTACCAATAAACCTATAAGGATAAGGGGCAAAATGGCCGGTAATTTGAAGCGCCATGCCACCCACTGTGCAATGATTCCAAGAACAATTATTCCCGCTAGTTCTACCATAAAAAAATTTGAAGCAAGATAAGTTTTAATATAGAAATAATCCATCTAAGGTAAAAAAACCTTGTCTCCCCATTAAAAAATGCCAGTTTTCCACTTCGGGAAAAGGTAATTCATTTTAAAAAATACGGTAAAAACACCCTCTTTTGGGAGTAATAATAGAAAGTTCCCGGTTTCTTTGGGATTTGCCAATTTTTAGGTATTTTATCATCGGTTTCCCCATCAAAAATTTACTGCTATGGTAGAACTGAATATAGTAAACCTGTTGATGGTATTGGCCGCCGCTTGGCTAGGGGGGATTTTGGCCAAACGTATGGGTTTCCCCTCCATTTTGGGTGAGCTTATAATTGGAATCATTTTGGGTCCCGCATTGTTGGCCGTTCTGGAAACTTCAGATGACCTGAACATTTTGGCTGAAGTGGGAATACTTTTCCTTATGGCCTATATTGGAATGGAAATCAACTTTAAGGATCTGGGAAAAGCCTCATGGGCTGGTCTACTTGCGGCCATTGGTGGATTCGTGGTTCCTTTTGTCCTAGGCTATTATACCATTTTGTATTTTGGGGGTACTAATATTGCCGGACTTTTTGTGGGTATTGCTGTTGGGGTAACTTCCTTGGCCACCAAGAGTAGAATCCTTGTAGATCTAAAGCTTTTGGATACGCGAATAGCCTATGTGCTGATGGCGGGAGCCCTAATATCGGACACCTTGGCCCTTGTCATTTTTGCCGGAATTATAGGCTATGTAGAAGCGGGTAGTATTGATACCGCAGGGCTGGCCTGGGTGGCAGGGAAAGCAATTCTATTTTTCTCTATTGCCGTGTTGATAGGCATCTATTTATTTCCTCTTTTGGGTAAATTACTAACCAAGGCCAAGCTAACCAGCCGAACAATTCTCTTTACCATTTTAATTGTAATGGTGCTGGGGTTTTCCGAATTGGCAGAACTTGCCGGGTTACATGGTATTTTGGGAAGTTTTATGGCCGGACTCTTTATAAGGGATAGCGTGTTTTCTAGGCAAATTCTCAAAGACGTTTCAGCGGTCTTTCATGATATTTCCATAGGTTTTTTAGCTCCCATTTTTTTTGTTACAGCAGGCTTTCATGTTACTTTGGATGTCTTTCAGACAGACCTGGCCCTTCTGATATGTGTAATTACAGGTGCGGTGGTGGGAAAAATATTAGGGACCACGCTATTTTATTTACCCAGCGGATACGGTTGGCGGGAAGGGTTCACTATTGGTACTGGTATGAACGGAAGGGGCGCTGTGGAGATAATTATTGCAGGAATAGGTCTTCAGATGAACATTATTTCACAGGAAATATTTTCAATTTTGGTTTTTATGGCCATTTCTACTACCGTTACGGTCCCGGTATTCCTTACTTGGACCACCAATTGGCTCAAAAAACGCGGGGAACTGGTAAAACAGGACGCGAGACATGGATACCTAATACTCGGTGCAAATCCCTTGGGACTCTACATCGCCAAGCAATTGGCCGAACAGAATGAAGTAATCCTTATAGACTACAACAAGGATTTAGTGAACGAAGCTAATGCACAGGGGGTAAAAGCAATCTATGGAAACGGTCTTAGGGAGGACGCGTTTGAGGCGGCGAACGCTATTAACAAAAATACCTTTATAGCACTTACGGGCAATAGCGAGATTAATCTTCTTTCTGCACAATTGGCCTACAACTCCTTTTATATCCCGAACAGAATAGTACTTGTCTCCCCAGTTGAAAATGGGGTAGGTATAAACCTGTTGGATCATATGGATGCCTCTTCCTTGTTTGCCAACAAAACCGATATGGTACCTTGGTCCTACAAAATTACCACGAACAATTTTGAAGAAAAGAAAGATAAGATAGAAAAGGAAATCTCTACCAGAAATTGGTTTAAGCACAGTGCCAAAAATAAGGACATCCTACCCATTTTGATTCTCGATGAAAATGGCATAAAGCGACCATTTCATTACAAGGACATTATAAAATCCAAGGAAAGTGTTGTTTACCTCCAATAGCTAAACACCTATGATAAATTGCTGATAAAGTGTTAAAAAACCACTAATAAAACCAAGTTTCAAGAAATATCCCTAGTGCTTTTGTTAATTTGCACCTTCTTTACACTAGGTTTTCTATGAAATTATACCCTATTGAATCTGGAAATTTTAAGTTGGATGGAGGGGCCATGTTCGGTGTGGTACCAAAATCTATATGGAACAGGACCAATCCGGCAGATTCAAATAATATGATAGATATGGCCGCCAGATGTCTATTAATCGAAAATGGCGATCGACTTACCCTAATTGATACAGGGATGGGCAATAAACAGTCCGATAAATTTTTTGGGTATTACTATAGGTGGGGAGACCATTCTTTGGATAATTCCCTAAAAAAATACGGCTTTCACAGGGATGATATTACAGATGTTTTCCTAACCCATTTACATTTTGACCATTGTGGGGGAAGCATACAATGGAACAAGGATAGAACCGGTTATGAACCCGCTTTTAAAAATGCCGTTTTTTGGACCAATGAGGCCCATTGGCAATGGGCCACGCAACCCAATGCGCGCGAAAAGGCCTCCTTTTTAACAGAAAACTTATCGCCCATGCAAGAAAGTGGACAGTTGCGATTTGTTGAAAGGACGGAAAACCCTTTCACGGAAAAATCGGAATTGGATTTTGGAATTTTGTTTGTGGACGGACATACGGAAAAACAAATGATACCTCATATTCAGTACAAGGACAAGACTCTCGTCTTTGCAGCGGACCTACTCCCTACTGCAGGCCATATTCCACTGCCATATGTTATGGGTTATGATACAAGGCCGCTATTAACACTTTCAGAAAAAGCGATTTTTTTGGAAAAGTCCGTAAAAGACAATTACCATCTGTTTTTGGAACACGATGCCCACAACGAAATCTGTACACTACAGACAACTGACAAGGGAATACGTTTAAAAGAAATACATACATTTGCCCAGCTTTTTGAATAATATGATCAATTTTAAATTCCTTTCATGGCAAACCATGGCTGCACAGCAAGCTTTCAAGCAAAATTTCTTGGAAATGAATTTAATAAGACATTCTAATCTAACACTATAAATAAATGACACTAACATTGAACAGAACTTTTTTGGCCGTGTCGGCCTCTATTTTACTTTATGGCTGTGGCAGTACTGCCCTAGTTTCCACCCCAATTGAAAATATTGATACCCTACCCCTAAAAATATCGGAATTAACCGAGACTCAAAAAAAGAAGTGGGGACACACGGACCTGCTTACCGATACCATTCCAGGGATGAGCGTAGACAAGGCCTACGCCGAAATAATCGGGAATAAAAAAGGGGAGAAAGTAATTGTGGCCGTACTGGATTCCGGAATGGACCTTACCCATGAGGATTTAGTGGACGTACTTTGGGTCAATAAGGGAGAAATTGCAGGAAACAACAAGGATGATGACAATAATGGTTATGTAGACGATATACACGGGTACAACTTTTTAGGGGAGTCCTACAACGAGCAATTGGAAATGGCCAGAATTGTAAGCAAAAAATTGGGGGATGCCTCCCTTCAGGCCAAGGCCAAAAGCAACTTGGACAAGGATTATCAAAAAGCCCTTCAAAACAAAGGACAGTACGAACAAATATTGCAAGCAGTCCAAAATGCGGATGATGAGGTAAAGGAGCTTTTGGGGAAAGATAGCTATACCAAAAAAGACCTGACCGATATTAAAACGGAAGATGAGACCATGCAGAGAAACATAAGTATTTTAATGCAAATGTTGAGCATAAAGGATACTATTCCAGAAGTTCTTTCAGAACTTAAAGATGGTATTAAACATTTTTCAGATCAACTTAACTATAATCTAAATGTAGATTTTGATGGCAGAAAAATGGTGGGTGATGATCCTTATAATTTTGACGATAGGGACTACGGTAACGGAAATCCTAAGAACCGCGTTGATGATGAAAGTCATGGAACCCATGTTGCCGGTATTATTGCAGCAAAAAGAAATAACGGTCTTGGAGCCAACGGGGTTGCGGACAATGTAGAAATTATGAGTATCAGGGCAGTACCCAATGGAGATGAATACGACAAGGATATTGCTTTGGGAATACGTTATGCCGTGGACAACGGAGCCAAAATTATTAATGGAAGTTTTGGAAAGTCCTACTCCCCTAATGCAGAGTGGGTTTATGACGCCATTAAATACGCTGCTGATAATGATGTACTTTTTGTGCATGCCGCTGGAAATTCAGGAGAAGATCTTGATGACCCAAATAACCCTAATTTCCCCAACGATCAAATCAATAATGGGCCAGAAATGGCTAATAATGTGATTACCGTTGGCGCTTTAGCAAGCACATATGGTTCCGAAATGGTGGCCTCATTTTCCAATTATGGCCTTATAAACGTTGATATTTTTGCCCCTGGTGACGATATCTATTCCACAATGCCCAATAATGAATACGATTTTCAGGGAGGTACTTCCATGGCCGCGCCTGCTGTTGCAGGAGTTGCTGCCCTTGTTAGATCGTTTTATCCAAAATTATCAGCCTCCCAAGTAAAGGCAATATTGCTGAATTCCGGACTTACGACCAAATCGAAGGTAGTGGTTGCAGGTGATACCTCTATGGCAATGGATTTTCAAAAAATCTCCAAATCAGGTAAAATGGTAAATGCATATAATGCCTTAATTATGGCGGATGCCGTGTCCAGAGGGAAAATAAAACTATAATAGTTAAAAAAAATTCAAGGGACAGCCTATAAGCCTTGGCTGCCCTTGAACTATAAAAAATAGATTTTACAAATTGTAAGGTATGAGACATAACAAAGGACTTTTTTTTGGTTTAGTGATTGCCATAATTTGCTTAACAGCAAAATTGGAAGCTCAAAACAATACTTCCTATTGGCAACAGAACGTGGATTATTCCATGGATGTGAACGTGGATGTTGAAAAATATCAATATAGCGGAACTCAAAAATTGGTCTATACCAATAACTCCCCGGATGAACTAAGCAGAGTGTATTATCATCTTTTCTTTAATGCCTTTCAACCTGGCAGCGAGATGGACATGCGTTTACAAAGTATTGCTGATCCGGACGGTAGAATGATGGCCGACGGGAAAAGTAGGATCTCAAGCCTTAGCCCGGAAGAAATGGGATATCTTAGAGTTACTTCCCTGACACAGGACAACCAAGCAGTTTCCTTTGTTGAAGAAGGAACCATTTTGGTCGTGGAGTTAAATAAACCCATTCCCGCTGGAGGAAAAACCACCTTTGAAATGACCTTCAATGGACAAATACCTTTACAGATAAGGCGAAGCGGTAGAAACAGCAGTGAAGGGGTAGCGCTCTCTATGAGCCAGTGGTACCCGAAATTGGCGGAATACGATTTTGAAGGTTGGCACGCCGATCCCTATATTGCCCGTGAATTTCAAGGAGTATGGGGCGATTTTGATGTTAAGCTTACCTTGGACAAGAAATATGTGGTAGGCGGTACTGGATATTTACAGAATCCCGAAGAAATGGGTCATGGGTATGAAACCCCTGGATCAAAAATAAAAAAGACCAAGGGCAAAACCCTTACTTGGCATTTTAAGGCCCCAATGGTCCACGATTTTATGTGGGCTGCTGATCCAGACTACATTCATGATACCCTAAAGGTAGAAAATGGGCCAATGCTCCATTTTTTCTATAAAAACGATAAGGAAATTATAGAAAATTGGAAAAAGCTTCAGCCAAAAGCGGCCGAAGCCATGCAATTCTTCAATAAAAATATTGGCGATTATCCCTATGAACAATACTCGATAATACAAGGAGGCGATGGTGGTATGGAATACGCCATGAGTACCCTTATTACCGGGGGTAGAAATTTTGGAAGCCTGGTAGGAGTTATGGTGCATGAAATGGCACATTCCTGGTTCCAGCATGTGTTGGCGAGCAATGAGTCCAAACACGAATGGATGGATGAAGGCTTTACCACCTTTATCTCCAGTTTATGTATGGACCAGGTCATGGACCAAAAAAAGGAAAATCCCTTTGCTGGTTCCTATCAAGGATATTATAATTTGGTTGCTTCAGGTAAAGAACAACCCCAGACCACCCATTCCGATAGATATGAGCTAAATTTTGCCTATGGGGTTGCCGCCTATAGTAAAGGGGCTATTTTCCTATCGCAACTGGGCTATATCATAGGCCAGGATAAGCTTATGGAGACCCTGAGAAAATATTATCAGGACTTTAAATTTAAACACCCTACCCCAAACGATATAAAAAGAACAGCGGAAAAGGTTTCCGGGATGGAGTTGGACTGGTACCTTACAGATTGGACCCAAACGACAAACACCATAGATTACGGTATTAAGGCGGTGGAGGCAGATGGACAAAAAACCAAGGTAAGCTTGGAACGAATTGGTCTTATGCCCATGCCCATAGATATTTTGGTTCTGTACAACGATGGTACCCAAGAAACATTTTATGCTCCCTTGCGTATGATGTATGGCGAAAAAGAGAATCCATATCCTAATTTAAAAAGAACCGTATTGCAAGATTGGCCCTGGGCATATTCCAATTACGACTTTATCTTGGATAAGGAGCTCAATAACGTTAAGGCCATTGTATTGGACCCATCCCAACTAATGGCAGATGTAAATGAAGAAAACAATGTTTGGCAGGCCCAAGAATAAAAATAATTAAATTTTTAAATCCGTTTAAGATGGCTGACCATGGCTGTTTTAAACGGATTTTTTATTTCGATACCACCATGTGCCACTATACATCTTATTCTTTGCGGTGGCCTCCCTACTGGTCATTAAGATTTCATTTTTATTGATGAGCCTATTTCTATACCCCAGCAGGTGGAAAAGAGGTTTTGCCATAAATCTGGCAGTTCTTTCATTCACCAATAAGGTGCCCTTTTTCTTATCTGCCCATGAAACCCCTGGTAAAATGGGCAACAAAGCGGGCATTCTAATTTTTCTCAACAGGACGGATATCCACAAGGCCAACTTAGGTGTCTTACGAATCAAAAAAAAACCATCCTCTCCTTGGCTTTGGTACAAAGGCATAAAAATGCTGGATTTTTGCAGGGCCAATACCGCTTTATGGTTGTGTTCGGCCAATATTTTACCTTTGTTTACGACATCGAAACTCTTAAATCCGGGCAGCATATGAAATTTGTCCCCGGATACAATAGGATGTCTGTAAATAATCTCAAAAAAATTGGCGTTCTCTTGGGCCGAATTTTGAAGCTGAAGGTAATAACCTTCAAACCCTTCAACATCAACTCTTTTAAGTGCTCCACTATAGACGAGGGCCAACCACATAAAGGCTATACTATTGTCCACCGCTGCCCGCTCCGTATGCTGGCCGGATTCGAAACCAAGGGCCAAGTAGCCCTGTTCGTTGATATAACTAAGTAGGGGGCCATCTAAATACTCCTCAATCCCCAAAATTATAGGGACAGGAAAAAGCTTTGAAAATTTCCTGTTGATCAAGGCATCATTAATGGTAATAAACGGCAGGGTCTTGCTGGACGTAGTATGGAAATCTATAAAGTAAAAAGGTCCGGATTCCGTTTTCAGGATATCCGATAAGACTTGGTGAATGGATAATAATTCCCTGTCCTCGTTAAGAAGTTCATTTTCCGCTTTGGCCTTAATTTTTTCAATTTTTTCATCGGTCCATAATCGGTTTAGGTCACCATCCAAAAATCTTTTCCCGGCCAAAAGTGCCGCAACGTTGCCACGAATCCCATAGATGTTACCATTAACAGAAATTCCATTTTCCGCTATCCCTTTGAAGACTTCTTGTATTGCCTGCTCACCAGAAGGCTCATTACCGTGAATGCCCCCGAAAAATATCATGGTAGGGCCACCATTGCCACCTTTAAAATGACCAATGGTTCGGCTCCTGCCTATTTGGTCCTTCATTCTAATCATAGGTTCTTGGTTGTGATAATACCTATCAATTTCTTTCCTTGTACAACCGGCAGACAATTTATACCTTTGGATTCCATTAGGACCTTCGCCCGCTTAGTGCTTTCCTCCTCTGTTGTAGTAATCAGTTCCGTTTTCATAATATCTTTAATAGGCCCTTCAAATTTGTCCGGATTCTTTAAATACGCCTTTAGGTCTGTCCAAGTCAACAAACCAACCAGGTCCAAATCATCATTTAGAATAGGTACATGATGAATATTTTTCCACTGCATCATTTTCAACACCAATTCCGAACTATCACTATCCTGGGCAGTTACGGTATGTACGTTCATTATCTGGTACACCTTTCTCTCATTTTCGTCAATTACAAATTCATCACCTCTTGGCAATTCCCAAGCATCTACCGAATATCCTTTTTGTTGACCCTGGTACATTTTGGCCGTTAATATGGTCAGGGCATCTGGAAGCTTAAACTCCTTTCTAAGTTTTCTATAGCTTTTAATCGTCCATCGTGAACCGTTTTGAGTGGCAATCCTCCGTTCTATAATTTTCAAGTAATGCTCTGCATCTTTTGGTGCTACCCCCATACTATACAATCCATTAAAGGCCATAGGCAAGAAGTGATCCAACAATAACTGTTGACTAGAGATTAGTTGTCCATCCCAATAAAATTGAGCTGCCATACCATATCTGGCGGCATTGAAAAAATTGCTTTTGGCATCCTTAAAATCCATCTTGGTATGAATGGCATTGAATTTTTTAGGCCTTCCCATCATTACTCCCACCCACAGCATCATATTGGCAATTTCGTCCTCAGTAGTGGGTCCGGAGGGGATATATCTGTTCTCAATTCTTATATGGGGTCTTCCATTGGTAATACCATAGCAGACACGGTTCCAGGTATAGACTGTTCCGTTATGGAGTGACAGCGCCTTTAACTTTGGCATTTTTCCCTGTTTCAATTCGTTTAAACTGTCCACGTCGTTATTAGAAGTAAGTAAGCTCCTAAATCCTGTAATAGAGTCTTTAAAATAATCCACAACTGTTCCTTTTGCCCAACTATTTCCGAAGTTCACCCGAGGTTCACTTTCATTCAATAGAAAGTTACTGGCCCTGGTATCCACACTTTGGGTAAATAGGGCTATTCTGGTCTCTTCCCATAATTCCCTTCCAAAAAGCATGGGGGAGTTGGTACAAATGGACAGGATGGGCCCTGCAATGGCCTGAGACCAATTATAAGTATCCTCAAAATCATATGGGTCTATCTGCAGATGGGCTTGAAAACTGGTATTGCATCCTTCGAACAACACGGAATCATGACGAATATTCAACTCATCTACCCCTTTTATATGTATTTCTATATCATTATTTCTTATTTCCTTTATCACCTCGTTCAAAATCTTATATCGGGGAATAGGAGTCAAATATTCAAAATTCAAATGCCTTTTAGAAATGGTCGGCAAAATTCCGCACAGTATAATTTTAGTAGCAGATTCCTCCGCAACTTTATTGGCAATGGCCAATAAATGATCTAACTGCAAGTGCATTTCAGAAAAGCAGTTCCCGGATAATGGAATGGGATCCAAATTAATTTCGAGGTTATAAAGAGCCAATTCGGTGGTGAAATGTGGATCATCTATATTTTTAAGCACTTCCAAAGCCTTATTGGATGGCTGCCATGATTCATCAACCAAACAGAATTCCTGCTCGGCACCGATCCTAATTGGACTTTGTTCGAACATCTTTTTATCCTGTATCTGTTCCAAGGCCACAAGGTCTGCCAACAATTGTTTAATATACTTGGCTTTAAGTGGATTGTTCCTCAATTTTTCAACTTGCAATTCTCCCATAAATCCCTTATTTATAGTTTTGTAAAAAAGATAACCCAAGATAATGGCTAAATGGATTTTGAACTATGATGATTGTCATATCCCATAACTGTGCTTTTTATTTTACATTTACGGCCAAATGTCATTTAGCTTCCCAAAAAAAGAAAAACTAAAGAGCAAAAAACTAATTGAACAGTTGTTTGCGGAAGGGATTGGTGTTACCAATTATCCCATAAAACTTGTTTATCTTAAAACCAGCTTTGACGATGGTTCCATATGCAAGGTTGGGGTGACCGCGTCCAAAAGAAATTTTAAAAGTGCCGTAAAAAGAAATCGAATCAAAAGATTGATGCGGGAAAGCTATAGGTTGAACAAACACCTAATTTTTAACAACATAGAGAGTAACTTTGCGTTTATGTTTTTATATCTTGGTAAGGAGATGCCCTCGCAATCCAAAATAACAGATACCATGATTCCTTTGATGCGGAAATTTGTCGATGAAATTGCTAAGGCTAGCAAATAACTTATGAACAGATGAAAGAGATAATTAAAAAACGGGTACTTATTCCCATTATCGCTATTACATTACTTATTGCAGGAAGTAGTTTTAAGGGCGATTTTTTTGAGATTGCCAAACAGATCGAAATTTTTACAACCCTTTTCAAAGAGTTGAACATGAACTACGTGGATGAAACCAATCCTGCGGAATTAATGGATACTGCCATTAAAAACATGTTGGAAGATCTGGATCCCTATACCAAATTCCTTAATGAGCAAGACGTTGAATCCTTTAAAATAAACAATGCAGGTGAATATTCAGGTATTGGTGCCGTGGTTCGTAGTTACAAGGATAAAGTAGTTATTGTTGAACCTTACAAAGGTTATCCCGCTGATAAGGCGGGACTTAAGGCCGGGGATGAAATCATTAAGATCGGTGATATTGCCATAGCGGATATACAGGATGATGCCGACGAACTTTTAAAAGGAGCCAATAACACCAGTGTGGGCATTACTTATGTTAGGCAGGGAGAAACCAAGTCTACAACGGTGAACAGGGAATCTATAGAAGTAGATGCCGTTCCCTATTACAAGATGATCAAGGAGAACACCGGTTATATTGTTTTGTCAAAATTCAATAAAAAAGCTTCTGAACAGACAAAGGAAGCTCTCCTAAGCTTAAAAAATGATGGCGCCAAAAAAATTATTTTGGACCTAAGGGATAATCCCGGTGGCCTATTGACCGAGGCCATCAATGTAACCAATCTTTTTATTCCAAAAGGGGAACTTGTGGTAACCACCAAATCCAAGGTAAAAAAATTTAACAGGGAATATAAGACTACCAACCAACCTGTAGATACAGAAATACCCTTGGTTGTATTGGTCAATGGTAGAAGTGCCTCGGCCAGTGAAATTGTCTCTGGAAGTCTACAGGATTTGGACCGCGCCGTTATAGTAGGTGCAAGGAGTTTTGGAAAGGGATTGGTACAACGCCCTTTAAAACTTACTTATGGTACCCAATTAAAAGTAACCATATCCAGATATTATACAGCGTCGGGTAGGTGTATACAATCCTTGGATTATTGGAATAGGGATGAGAATGGAAACGCAGTCAAAAATACTCAGTTTAGGGATTTTAAAACCAAAAATGGGCGAAAAGTCCAAGATGGTGGAGGTGTTTTGCCAGATATAGAAATTGCTGCTGCCAAAACCAATACCCTTACCCAGGCCCTATTATCCGATAATGTTATTTTTGACTACGCCACCGATTTCTATTATAACAACACCGTGGAAAATGTATTGGACTTCAGTTATAAGGATAGTGATTTTGCTTCTTTCAAAAATTATGTCTCCAAAAGTAGTTTTAATTTTGAGACCAAGGCCGAAAAAGCACTAAAAGAGGCCATGTCGGGCGAGGACAGCACTATATTTGGCAACGAGGTAACAGATCAGTATAAATCGCTATTGTTGGAGATGGATAAAAATAAATTGATGGCTTTGGATAAATACAAAGCTGAAATCCAGAAGAATTTGGAGGATGAAATTCTTAAACGCTATTTCTACAGGGAAGGTCTTTATGATTACCATTTACAAAATGACGAAGCCATTATGACCGCCACCGTTCTATTGAACGATAATGGCAAATACATGAATATTCTGAAATAAGGAAATTCCGACCAAATAGTGCCTCGGTATTAAACTACTATATCTTAAAATAAACCTTCTTCTGATCCAAGAAATAGGTTAAATACCAAAACATGAATAGAACAAATATGGAGTTGATAATCCATATTAGATATTCATCCATACCTAAAGGCGCTAAAAGTCCTTCGGTAAAAATATGCCCAAAATCTCTAAACCATTGAGATCCTACAGTTTCGGCAAACAAATAAATAAATATGGAGTTGGTTCCCACAACGGAAAAAATCTTCAACCATTTGTTCTTATGGTCCCTAATATCTATCCACCAGTAAAACAAAGCCAAGGCCAGCAAGGCCCATCCCCCCGAAGCCAAGGTAAATGAGGTAGTCGCAATTCTTTTAATAATAGGGGTTATTCCCAGTAGATCCATCCCGTAGCCCAAAAAAAGTAGTGCCGCTCCCCACATTAATAAGGGATTTAACTTCTCTTTGGCGGATTTATTGGAAAGTAACATTTGTCCACAAATTACACCCATCACTGTGTGTACCGCAGTTGGCAAAAAGTTGATGAAAACCCAGCCTCCACCGTTAATTTTACCCATTACCAACATATCTACCCACGACCCAAAACTCTGCCCTTGATTGTATGGGTCCTGTGGATTATAAACCCGATAGAGAATCTCGGTAAGTATCAAAATTCCAAGGCAAATAAGAATCTGTGTACGGTGCGGAAGGTTCATTATAGCATAGGCCATAAGAATAGTAAAGGCCAATTGAACCAAAACGTTCCAGAGTTCCCAAACCAATGCATGACTATACACACAGTGCAGCAATACCCCAAAACTAAAAAGCAAAAAACATCTTCTTAAAATATGTTGGGTAGCTGCCTTTCTACTTCCCATAGCCAAGCGTTTTTTTAGTGAAAATGGCATGGCTACCCCCACTATAAACATAAAAAAAGGCTGTATAAGATCCCAAAACCGCAAACCGTTCCAGGGATGATGGTGCAACTGTTCCGCCAATGGGTGTAAAACCGCATTGTTTTCAGTATAGAGCCCAAAGCTACGATGAAATCCTGCGGCCTCCGCAATTAGTAAAAACATGGTTAATCCTCGAAATACGTCAAGGGAAAATAACCTTTTGGAAAGGTTGGTGGCTTGGTTGGTCATTTTGTACGTGGTTGATTATTTGGTAATAACAATGTAGTGATTTTCTTTGGACATTCATAAAATATTATGAATGGATGCAAATTATCCAATCCATCTTAATGGGCAACTTGGTTTTCATAAACAAAAAGTACCGACCTTATGGCACCCTAGCCATTACCGTTCTATATTTTTTAATTACTTTTCTCCTTTATAAAGATCAAAAGGATGAAGAACAAATTTTACTTCCTAATAGCCTTATGTGTTTTTCTTTGTCTGGGATACAAACCTAAAGAACCTAAAATATTAATCATAGGCGACTCTATTTCCATAGGTTATTTTTCAAAGGTAAAAGAAGCACTGGCCACCAAGGCAATAGTTATGCACAATCCTGGCAACGCTCAACATACAGGGACAGGATTGGAGAAAATCAAAGATTGGATAGGTAAAGAAGATTGGGATATTATCCAATTCAATTGGGGATTATGGGATCTTTGTTACCGACATCCAGATTCCAAAGTCTACGGAAATAGAGATAAAATTAAGGGTACCTTAACCAATGATCTGAAAACCTATAGACAAAATCTGGAAGAGTTGGTGAGTATCCTCAAAACCAGTACCTCAGCTAAATTGATATTTGTAACCACTACCTATGTTCCTCTTAATGAAGTAGGTAGATTTTCTAAGGACGTTGCCATATACAATGCAATTGCAAAGTCCGTAATGAAAAAAAATAGTGTTATAATTAACGATATCTACAAAAAATCCATTGCCATCCACCACAAAAATGGTTTGGGGGATCAAGACGTTCATTATAACAAGGAGGGATATAAAGAACTTGGCGAGCTTATTATTCCTGTGCTCAACAAAACCTTGAAAGAGTTATAGTGTAAATACATATGCTTTTCTAAAGTCTAATCCACTCGCCTTTTATGGGGTTTGTATCAATTAGGGAAAGAAAGATTGTATCCCAGTCCAAAATATTAGTTCATAGTACACAAAGAAATAACGCTTTAATACTTAAAAATTAATTAATTTAAGCGATAAAACCACCGCCAATGTCGCTTAAAGCCACAAAGCATTTATCGTTAATAATCATAGCGGCCATTTGTTTAATAAGTTGCCACCTTGATAATTCCACCAAAACGGACATTTATAGATACACTACTTGGACCTCCTATTTGGGTGGGCCAGATCGCAACCATTTTTCCACTCTATCACAAATTACCTTGGACAACGTTGTCCAACTCAAGATGGCCTGGTCCTACTCTGCTCCTGATAGTGGTCAAATGCAAATGAACCCTATAGTAGTGGATACCATTTTGTACGGGGTTACGGCAGCTTTACGGGCAGTGGCATTGAACGCTGGAACTGGGAAGGAGATATGGAGATTTGGAGATTCATTACAACTTACAAATTCCACTAGCAGGGGCGTAGCGTATTGGGCAAAAGATGATGATAAACGTATTCTCTTTACCCAGGGCTCCAATCTTTTTGCCCTAAATGCCATAACAGGTACGCCTATTTCTTCCTTCGGGGAAAATGGAAAAATCGATCTCCACTCCGGATTACCAACTAGCGCAAGGGATAAATTTGTAGTCTCGAACACTCCTGGAACCATTTACAGGGATTTAATTGTAATGCCTATCCGGCTCTCGGAAGGCAGTGGTGCCGCACCGGGAGATATCATGGCTTTTAATGTAATAACGGGCCAATTGGAATGGGCCTTCCACACCATACCATATCCCGGAGAACCTGGTAACGACACATGGGAAGATCCGGATAGCTATAAAAGCGACACCGTTGGCGCCGCCAACAACTGGGCAGGTATGGCCCTGGATGAAGCAACAGGAATCCTATACGTGCCTACAGGTTCCGCAGCGCCGGATTTTTATGGTGGCGACAGAAAAGGTAGTAATCTTTATGCCAATTCTTTATTGGCTTTAGACGCACAAACAGGAAAACTGCTTTGGCATTATCAATTTACCCATCACGACTTATGGGATAGAGATCCACCGGCACCCCCTAACCTTTTGACCGTAACCAGAGCTGGGGGAAAAATTCCCGCAGTGGCACAAGTAACCAAGCAGGGGTATGTTTTTCTTTTTAACAGGATAACGGGAGAGCCTTTGTTTGATATTGAGGAAATACCGGTACCTCCATCCACTTTGGAAGGAGAAAAAGCATGGGCAACCCAACCTTTTCCTTCCAAGCCCAAACCATTTGCAAGACAATCCAATTTGTTGACCGAAAAAGACCTTAGTCCCTACGCGGAAAACAAGGAAGAATTATTGGCCCTTTTCAGTAAGGCGGACAAAAAAATCTATGCCCCGCCCAGTCTGGATCCTGTGCTTCTTCTTCCTGGGTACGATGGTGCTGCAGAATGGGGAGGTGCCGCTGCCGATCCCGAAGATGGCATTTTGTACGTAAATTCCAATGAAATGGCCTGGTTCCTTCAAATGGACAAAGATACCTTAAAAACCAACTTGGCTCCAGGGGAATATGCCTATAACAAATATTGCGTTGTATGCCATCAAAAAGACCGTAAGGGTAATGTGGCAAGTGGATATCCTTCGTTAACGAAGCTAAAATCGACCCATGATAAAGAGGCCCTTGCCCTGACCATAAAAAAAGGAAAAGGCATGATGACAGGTTTTCCTGAAATTGAAAAAAAGGAAATGGAAGCTTTGATACAATTTTTATTTGGGGAAGAGATTCCTCAAATTGTTGCCGAGAACAAAACAAAAACTATAAAATCAACTTATAAACACAAGGGATATAAAAAGTTCCTAGACAGCAATGGACTGCCTGCCATATCCCCGCCATGGGGTACATTGCATGCAATAGACCTAAATTCCGGTGATTACCTATGGTCCAAACCGTTTGGAGAAACAATGAGCCTGAAAGAAAAGGGATTTCCTCAGACAGGTTCAGAAAACTATGGCGGTGCAGTAGTTACCGAAAACGGACTTTTGTTTATTGGTGCCACAAAAGACGGATATTTTAGAGCTTTTAATAAAAAGAATGGGGAGCTTCTTTGGGAATACAAACTTCCCGCTGCAGCATTTGCAACGCCCGCCATGTATGAAGTAAATGGCAAACAGTATATTGCCATAGCCTGTGGCGGCGAAAAATTAGGTACTGAAAAAGGGAATAGGATTATTGCCTTTTCTCTTGAATAAAGAAATTATATACATAAAGAAAATGAACAAACTTAAAACACTTGTTGTAGGTTGTGGAAATATGGGTGTTTCCCATGCCAGAGCCTATCACCAACTCTCGGAATTTGAAATTGTTGGACTGGTAAGCCGTAAACCGGAAAGTAGGGAGAAATTATCCAAGGAATTGGGAGGATTGCCTACCTATGATAATTTTGACACCGCCCTGAGGCACTCAAAACCGGATGTGGTATCCATAAACACCTATCCGGACACCCATGCCGATTATGTTAGAAAAAGTCTTAAGGCAGGCGCACATGTATTCGTAGAAAAACCACTTGCCCTAACGGTAGAAGAGGCCGAGGAACTAGTGGCTTTGGCAAAGGAAAAAAACAGAAAAATGGTGGTCGGATATATTCTTAGGGTACATCCGTCGTGGACCAAGTTTGTGGAAGTTGCCCGTACCCTTGGCAAGCCCTTGGTAATGCGCATGAACTTAAACCAACAAAGTTCGGGGGACAAATGGTATACCCATAAGCAACTAATGAATTCCATGTCCCCAATAGTAGATTGCGGCGTTCATTATGTGGATATTATGTGTTTAATGACCCAATCCATTCCAATTAGTGTCAGTGCCATTGGAGCCAATTTGAGCAAAGAAATTGATCCCAAAATGTACAACTATGGTCAATTACAAGTGCGTTTTAAAGACGGATCCGTAGGATGGTACGAAGCCGGATGGGGACCTATGATGAGCGAAACAGCAGTGTTTATAAAGGATGTAATTGGCCCAAAAGGAGCTGTTTCCATTTCGGACAAACCCAAAGATAGTTCCCAAGATATAGAGGGACATACAAAAACAGGAAGTCTACAACTCCATTACAGCGAATTGACCAAGGACGGGGATTTTGTAAAAAAAGACGACTTTATAAAAACCGAAGATGAGCCGGATCATGACGGACTTTGTCTACTGGAACAGAAGTTCTTGTTGAACGCCATTAAGAACGATGATGATTTATCATCACATTTAAAGGATGCCATTAATAGTCTAAAAATTGTCTTGGCTGCCGATGAGTCTGTACGAACCGGAAAAACTATTGAGCTCTAATTAAATTGTTTAAAAATTCCAAAGTTCTTAATATTCATAACATTTAGTTATATTTATTTCCCTTTTACCTTAAATTCAAGGCTTTAGGTATTGACTTTGAACTATATAAATACCAACCAATAAAAACAAGTTTTGACCCCCCCACAGAGGTCTAAAAATTTGTAAAATCATTATGAAGGAACAACTTATTATTGAAAAAATTGAACTATTCAAAGTCCCGCCAAGGTGGCTGTTTGTTAAGGTGACCACCAAGGAAGGTATTATTGGTTGGGGCGAACCTGTTGTGGAAGGTAAGGCAGATACTGTGGCCGCCTGCGTAATGGAACTTCAGCAGTATATCATTGGCAAGTCGGCCTCAAATATTGAAGACATATGGCAAATACTCTACCGTGGAGGGTTTTATAGAGGGGGTCCCATCCTTATGAGCGCCCTTTCCGGTATTGATCAGGCACTTTGGGATATAAAGGGGAAATTTCTTGGTGTTCCTGTCTACGATCTATTGGGCGGGGCAGTGCGCCATAAAATGAAAATGTACTGCTGGATCGGCGGAGATCATCCAGAGGTTTTATTGGAACAGGCGCACGAAAAGGTAAAGGCCGGTTTCCAAGCGGTAAAAATGAACGCTACCGGGGGTATGGATTGGATTTCTACATTGAAAGATGTAAAACAGGTGTCCAACAACATTAGATTATTAAGAGAGGAGTTCGGGACCGATTTGGATATAGGACTCGACTTTCATGGCCGTGTACATAAAGGCATGGTAAAAAGGCTTATAGACGAGCTAGCTCCTTATGAACCTATGTTTATTGAAGAACCCGTACTTAGCGAAAACAATGACGCCTTAAAGCATATTTATGCCTACACCAGCATCCCTATTGCCACAGGGGAAAGAATGTTCTCCCGTTGGGATTTTAAGAAAATTCTGGAAGAAGGGGTGGTGGATATTATTCAGCCCGACCTTAGTCACGCTGGAGGCATTTCCGAGGTAAGGCGCATTGCTACAATGGCCGAAGCCTATGATGTAGCTTTGGCCCCCCATTGTCCGTTGGGGCCTATATCCTTGGCTTCCGCATTACATGTCGACTTTGTTTCCGCCAATGCCTTTATTCAGGAAAACAGTATAGGTATCCATTATAATCAAGGTTTCGACCTATTGGACTATGTTCTTAATCCTGAAATTTTTGATATCAAGGATGGTTATATTGATCTATTTCAGAAACCAGGATTGGGGGTTGAAATGAATGAAGAAAAATTAAGGGAAGGTCATAAAATTGGCCATAATTGGTCCAACCCCATATGGCGCGGACCCGATGGAAACTTTACCGAATGGTAAAATTATAACCGAATAATACCAATAACCAACCAAAAAACCATGAGTTACCTTATAGCCTTAGTACTTTCCCTTGCCCTATTGATTGTGGGTATTATCAAATTTAAAGTGCATCCCTTTTTTGTCCTTCTTTTCTCTGCCATAGCCTACGGCTTTATGACGGGAATGGATATAGAATCCATAATCAATTCCATAAATAACGGATTTGGGGATATCATGGGTAAAATTGGGCTTATAATCCTGTTTGGAGTTACCATTGGCAAGGTTTTAGAAAAATCCGGCGGAGCCTTTGTTATTGCCTCCAAAATTTTACAACTAATAGGTGCAAAATCCATTCATTTGGCCATGTTGCTAACTGGTTATATCCTATCCATCCCCGTATTTGCGGACAGTGCATTGCTGATAATGAACCCTTTAAACAAGGTGCTCTCCTCCAAGGCAGGTGTTTCCTTTGCAGGTACCACCGCGGCCCTGGCATTGGGATTAACCGCTTCGCATACCATGGTGCCACCTACCCCAGGGCCTATTGCTGCAGCCGGTATTTTAGGGGCAGATTTGGGAAGTGTTATGATATGGGGCTTATTGATCAGTAGTATTTCACTAATTGCCTGTTATTTCTTTGCCACCAAATTTGCATCACGAATCAATATTCCTATAACGCTCGAAGCTGTGACAACACAACAGGAGCAACCGGCCCTATGGAAATCCTTATTGGCCATAGTAATTCCTATTGTACTCATTATCCTTAAGTCGGTCATGGATTATCCGGAATTTACCTTTGAACCCTCACCGGTAAAGACAGTTATTTCATTCATGGGCACGCCCGTAATTGCTCTTTTGATCGGCGTTTTATTGTCCCTTGTATTGCCCAAAAAATTGGACGAAAAGATTTTCTCCTCCACAGGTTGGTTTGGAGAATCCTTAAGGGAGGCGGCCCCCATAATTTTTATTACTGGAGCTGGAGGAATTTTTGGTAAAATGTTACAGAATTCAGGAATTGCAGATACCATCACCTCAGAATTTACCGGAATGGAATTGGGCCTGTTCCTGCCTTTTCTTTTGGCTGCCTGTCTTAAGACCACCCAGGGCTCGTCCACAGTGGCCTTGGTAACCACAGCTTCCATCATAGCCCCATTAATGCCTGCTTTGGGTCTTAACGACCCCTTTATGGCCACAATGACTGTTTTGTCTATAGGTGCAGGTGCTTCTGTAGTATCGCACGTAAACGACAGTTTCTTTTGGGTACTTACACAACTTACCGGAATGAACGTAAAACAAGGCTATCAGATCCAATCGGCCGGGACCTTTGTCCTAGGTGCCACCGCAATGACCGTCATCACTATCATCGTTAAAATAATGCACTAAAATGAAAAAAATAACAGCAATTATTGTAGGCTCGGCCCTTTTATTAGGGGCATGTAAGGAATCGAATAAAAAAACCATAGCCGTTGAAGCCAACCCTTCTCCCATGTCTATAGAGATTTTGGATGCAGAAGCCCTACAGATTATAGATCCGAAATCTAAAATTGAAATCCTTGCCAGTGGTTTCGCCTGGACCGAGGGGCCACTATGGATCAAAGACGGCAATTATTTATTATTTTCGGATATCCCCAACAATAAAGTCTATAAGTTGGACCCAAAAAATAACGATACGGTCACCTACTTGCATCACTCCGGGTTTTCAGGAACCGATTTTACAGGGGAAGAACCGGGCTCTAATGGACTTTTGCTAAATAAAGATGGGGAGTTGGTGCTCATGCAACACGGGAATCGTCAAGTAGCCAAAATGAATGCACCGTTAAGTTCTCCTTCATCCGACTTTACTACCCTAGTTGATTCCTATATGGGCAAGAAATTGAACAGCCCCAATGATGCCACATTCGATAATAATGGCAACCTCTATTTTACGGATCCACCCTATGGACTGCCAAAAAGAATGGATGATGAAGGCAAAGAATTGGATTTTCAAGGAATTTATTGCCTAATGACTAACGGAGAATTAATACTGCTCGACTCTATTTCCCGTCCTAACGGAATAGGAATATCCCCGGATGGTAATGTCCTTTACGTAGCAAATTCAGATCCGGAACATGCTGCTTGGTACCAATATAAACTTCCGGAGCCTGGAAAGGTAAACGATAAAAAGCTCTTTTATGAGGTAACAGAACTAATTGGTAAAGAAGGTCAACAAGGTTTGCCAGACGGATTAAAAATAAACAGCAATGGAATCTTATTTGCCACAGGACCGGGCGGGGTATGGATATTTAATCCCAAAGGAAAAGCCTTGGCCAGAATCCATACGGGACAGGCTACGGCCAATTGTGCTTTTGATACCGAAGAGAAAAGACTTTATATCACTGCGGACGACTTTGTAATGGCTGTGGACCTAAAATAAGCTTGGGTCAGTCCTTAAAAACAGGGGTTTTGGCAAGCTCTATCAATCCATCCTTAGGTTCCTTGAGATAACGATTGGAGCGTAAATATCTATTAAGGTTGTACTCGTCAAAATTTGGGGCATCTTTGTCCACACTGCTTATATGTACTCTTCCGGCAGAATGGATGAATTCGTTATTACCTATCCACATCCCTACATGGATGACACGTTCCTTGGTGGTATCTGTTGCCGGTTTTCCAAAAAACAATAAATCTCCCGGCTCCAACTTATCAAAATCCTTAACCGCATCTATCTCCTTGCCCGTATGTATTTGCTGGGAAGCGTCCCTTGGTAAAACAATGCCGTTTAAAAAATAAATAGTTTTGGTAAAACCACTACAGTCTACTCCTTTGGTAGAGGTACCCCCCCATAAATATGGTACGCCCATTAAAGTTTTGGAAGTATTTACCAAGGATTCCTGACCGGGATCCAATGCCGCCAACCAAGATTCATAATTCATAGATTCTGTTTTGGTAACATAAGCCTTTCTTCCATCTGGAAAAGCCACATAATAAAAATCCTTTTCTTCTCCTATTCGTTCCAAAACACCTCCTGCAACCATATCGGAAATAACTTGGCTATCTTTATTAGGTTCGGTGTAAGAATGACCTATAGTATTGGTGTATATAACTTTAGGAGTAGATTTCCACTGCGTAAACTTTTCTTTTGATAATGGCTTTATACCTCCCCTATCTACCCAGGACAAATATTTATCCGGAGTCTGAATCAAATACCAGTCATCTTCTTCCTTAAAAATCTTCACAGGAGTCCCCAAAGTAGCCTGGGTAACCAATTCCGATGAATGTGCCGGTTTACCACGTAAATTGGCTACGGATATCGTAATAAGACCTTGGGTAAAACCATTTAAATTGGATCTAGGCAATAATTGAATGCTATCTATATAGGTTATTTTTTGCTCATCCAGCTTTTGCTTAAAGCTGGCAACGGCCTCGGGTAGGTTGGACTCTCCCTTTAGAATAGTTTCATTACCCTTCCTAACATATTCCATATCAAACAGGGCTACCCTTTTGTCCGGGGCAAATTCCTGTTTTACGTCTTCAATTATTGTATTGATGGTAAGCTCATCCTTATCAACCTTTTGTTCACAGGATATGAATAGAATAACTAATGTAATTAGTATAAAGTTTATTCCTTTTCGGCAGCGATTCATTAAAAAAATCTATGATTGTTAATACAAAATCTTATTTGGAACTTGGAAAATTATAAAAATTTAAGGAATACGGGGCAGCGCAGTTACAAAATTTAATTTATTCCCCGGTTTTTAGGTACTGGTATCTCAAAAGAAATCTAATAAAACATAGTGCAACAAAATGGGGACCTTACTCAAATTACTATTCCCTATACCAATTAAAACATCCACATTAAATGGCAATTATCTTGAATTAAATTAGATTCGTTTCCTTAATGTCCACTAATTTGTTAAAATACACTTAAATAACTGTTAATCAGCGTATTTATTTGCTTTTAATCGAATTTTTTTATACATTACAATTATGATAAAAATTGAAAAATCAGCAAACGAGGAGTTCCTAAAGAAGTCCATTTCCCACTTGGAAGCGCACGGTTTTGAAAAAATCAAGGCGGATATTGAAGGTTATGATTGTCCAAAATCCTATTTAAAAAGAGGCAGCGACACCAAAATTACCCCGGATATTGTAGCCTTGAAAAATGGCAAAAAATATTATTTCGAGATTAGTTTAAAATCCGAAAGACCATTATTATTGAAATCCAAATGGTTGTTTTTGGATACCTTAAGCCGAATGAATTCCAATCGTTTCAAAATTATCACCACTAAAGGACACTATAAATTTACCGATAATATGTTGGAGGATATCAATTTAAGTGATAAAACACCTATCAAAATATAAATTAGAATACTAATAATATATACACTGAGAGCTGTAAAATACAGCTCTTTTTTTATGGTTTAAATTTCGCAAAATAAAGGATTTATACTCAATAAGGCTATTCCTTGATCATTCCAACATGGGGTATACCATCCTCCAAATACTCTTCACCAACTACCTTAAACCCAAGGGAAGTGTAAAACTTGGTCAAATATTTCTGGGCAGAAATATGTATGAGAGTAGTTCCAAAATTTTTAAATATTGTTTCTATGGATGCCTCCATTATTTCCAAGCCATATCCATATTGACGTTCAGATTTTCGTACCACGACCCTACCAATACTTGCCTCCTTAAAGTAGTCCCCTTGTTTAAAAACTCTGGTATAAGCTACAATTTTATTGTTCTTATACCCAATTATATGAAGGGCAAGCTGATCTTTATAGTCTATATCCTGGTACACACAATCTTGTTCCACTACAAATACTTCACTACGCAATTGTAGCACATCATATAACTGCTGTATATCAAGTTCCTGGAATCTTTTTATTTCAGTTCTCATACTTTATATATCAACAATAATATAAGTAGCCTTCAATTTTAAAAAATTAGATAGTTTAATCAACAGCTAAATTTCGGGATTACAAAATACAGCCTCATCATTTATTTAAGAACCCGGAAAAAAGAATGCTACATAATACACCCTATAACTATTTGGTAATGAAGTAATTATTTTAATTACAGGGAATTTTCTCTATTCTTCTTTCATGGCGACCACCTTCAAAAGAAGTGTTCAAAAATGTTTTCACCATTTCCAATGCCTGTGGTAAGGAAATAAATCTGGCAGGCAAACTTAATATATTGGCATCATTATGCTCCTTGGCCAATTTTACTATTTCGATTGTCCAACATAAAGCGGCCCTAATTTTTTGATGTTTGTTGGCTGTCATTGATACTCCATTGCCACTGCCACAAATAATAATACCCAAATCTGCATTTCCTTCCTCCACTTCAATGGCTACAGGATGTACAAAATCCGCATAATCAACACTGTCAGATCCATCGGTACCATGATTTATTACTTCTATACCCATAGATTTCAACAATCCAATAATGGCAAGTTTATATTCAGTACCAGCATGATCATTACCAATTGCTATTTTCATTGTTCAAGGATGGTTATTAATGAATTAAGTAAAATAAAAATTATACCAAATAAGTAGTTCTATTCACACAAATGTACAAATACCTATGGTTTCACCACAGAAACTGGGTTATTAACAACATAAATTTTAATAAAACCGAAAAGCATTGTTATTTAGTCGTTTAGTGATAATTACTCATTGTTAACAAACTACTTATAAAAAGTAAATATTAAATTTTTATTATCCGCCTTAATTTTGCTTTACAAAATGTTATCGTAAAAGAATAATTTACTTCTTACATTCTTATAGAAAGATATTAAATAATTAATAGAAGTAATTAACACTCGCGTAACATTAACTTTTCAATAATTTTATGTTCATATGGGTTGTCAACAAATATTAATAACCCATTTAAAGGCTTGATTTATAATCTTTACTCTCTGTATAAATTGTCAATAAACTTATTTAATGGTTTAAAGCAAGTTTAAAGGTAAATATTTATATCCACTATAAACAAGCCATCATAATCACCATTTTATTTTAAATTTTAGAAAAAAGAAAACATATATATAATATAAATGTTGATAACAATATTTATTAAAGAAGAAGGAAACTTAAAATTGGAATCTAAAGACAATGGATTATAATTCGTAATTTTCCAAAAATAAAAGTGTTAATGTCAAAGAATAACAAGAGAAACAAAAATCAAAGAAAAAACGAAATAACCAGAGGTATTTTTACGGTTCTTGAAAAAGAGCCGGAAAAATCTTTTAATTATAAGCAAATTGCTGCTAAAATAGGAGTTGTAGAGGCAAATGATAGAAACACTCTGATCAAGAGATTGGTGGAATTAAAAGAAAAGAAAAGAATATTGGAAGAAGGAAGAGGTTCGTACAAAGCTGTAGCTTCTACTAAGACGTACCATACCGGTACCGTAGATATTACAGGAAGAGGAAATGCTTACATTGTAGTTGAAGGTTTGGATGATGATGTTTTTGTTCCGTTCAATAAATTAAAAAAAGCTTTTCACAGAGATGTTGTAGAAGTATATATTTTTCCTAGAAGAAAAGGAAAAAAATTAGAAGGGGAAATTACAAAAGTCGTTTCACGTGATAAGACTTCTTTTGTTGGTATCGTAGATATGCAAAAGGATTTTGCTTTTGTGCGCCCTACAGATTACAGAATGTATACGGATATTTTCGTAGCAAAGAATAAATATTCAACGGCCGAGGATGGAGACAAGGTAATTGTAGAAATAAATGAATGGCCAGATAATGCGGATTCTCCTTTTGGAACCATAACTCAAGTATTGGGGAAACCAGGGGAACATAATACAGAAATACATTCTATATTAGCCCAATATGGTTTGCCATATGAGTTTCCAGTGGAAGTAGATATGTTTGCCAATACATTGGATACCAGTATAAAACAGGAAGAAATAGCTAAAAGAAGGGATCTTAGGGAAACTTTGACTTTTACTATTGATCCCAAGGATGCCAAAGATTTTGATGATGCCCTTTCCTTTAGGATATTGGAAAATGGTAATTATGAAATTGGAATTCATATTGCAGATGTGTCCCATTATTTAATACCGGATACTATCCTTGATGATGAAGCCTATGATAGGGCAACTTCTGTTTATTTGGTGGACCGTGTTGTACCCATGTTACCAGAGGTATTATCCAATAACGCCTGTTCCCTTCGTCCTAATGAGGAAAAATATACCTTTTCTGCCATTTTTGAAATTGATGGAAAAGCGGCTATAAAGAATGAATGGTTTGGACGTACCGTAATTAATTCCGATCAGAGATTTGCCTATGAAGAGGCACAACATATTATAGAGACCGGGAAAGGTTCAATTCCTTTGGAGATATCCATAAGGGACGGTGCTTATACTGTTAGCGATGAGGTTGTTGATGCTACTTTGACCATGGACCGACTTGCCAAGATAATGAGGGATAAACGTATGCAACAGGGAGCCATATCTTTCGATAAAATTGAGGTACGTTTTAATCTTAACGAAAAAATGGAACCTGAAGGAGTTTATTTTAAGGAATCCAAGGATGCCAATAAGCTTATAGAGGAGTTTATGCTACTGGCCAATAGAAGGGTGGCACAATTTATAGGAAAGCAAAAACCGGTTAAGCCTTTTGTTTATAGGGTACATGATGAGCCTAATGAGGATAAATTAATGGCTCTTAACGGGATAATATCACGTTTTGGACATAAGCTGGACTTTAAGGATAAAAAGTCTATAAGTAATTCCTTGAACCAACTATTGGAGGATGTAAAAGGGAAAAAGGAACAGAACCTAGTGGATACTCTGGCCATACGAAGTATGAGCAAGGCAATTTACACAGTGGACAATATTGGTCATTATGGTTTGGCCTTTGATTATTATACGCATTTTACCTCGCCAATTAGAAGGTACCCGGATGTAATGGTACATAGGTTATTACAGCATTATTTGGACGGGGGGGAAACTCCAAAGGCAGAACCTTATGAAATAAAATGTAAGCATTCTTCTGATATGGAAAGTTTGGCTGCAAATGCAGAGCGCGATTCCATAAAATATATGCAGATAAAATTTATGGAAGATCACCAGGATCAAGAGTTTGTAGGTGTAATTTCCGGGGTTACCGAATGGGGACTTTATGTAGAGATCATTGAGAATAAGTGCGAAGGAATGGTGAGAATTAGGGATATAAAGGATGATTATTATACCTTTGACGAAAAGGAGTACGCTATAGTTGGTGAAAAAACCAAGAAAACCTATCAATTGGGAGATGAAGTTATTGTAATGGTTAAGAGTACAGATTTAATAAAGCGCCATTTGGATTTTTCCTTAATTGGAAAAAACGCCTAAATTTTTGTTTTGGAACGGAATTTGTTTAACTCAAGGAGGTAACTCTATAAGTTTAAAAAAAAGTGTTGCCATTGCATAAATGTGTTTTACGGATTTAGTCCGCAAAAAATGTTTATTGGTTAATTATAATTAGCCAATAAACTATAGCTCTAAGAAAATGGATCAGAAATTAATAGTAATGCTTTTGTTACTGGTTGCCACCCAATCACTGAGGTCGCAAAATGAAAAGGTAACTCAGAATTTACAACCGTTCAAAGAAGTTAAGGCTTTTGATGGATTGTCCGTGAACCTTATAAAATCCGATGTTAACAAGGCTGTGATTACTGGTGCCAATACTGGCAATGTTGCTATTGTAAACAATGATGGAGTGCTTAAGATTAGAATGGAAGTAACTAAACTATTCAGCGGCTATAGAACTTTCGTGGATGTCCATTATACTGAAAAACTTGTTGTTATTGATACTAATGAGGATGCGAGGATTTCTTCCAAAGAGCCTATAAGACAGGATATTTTGGAATTAAAGGCTCAGGAAGGTGGAGAGTTGATCATCAGTGCCCAAGTAGACCAAATGCTTATAAAAAGTGTTACTGGAGGAATTATTTCTGCTTCGGGTTCTTCCAATATTCAAGATGTTCAAATAAATACAGGAGGTGTCTACAAGGGTAAGGATTTCAAAACTAAATTTAGTACAATCAATGTAAATGCTGGTTCTAGGGCAGAAGTGTTTGCAAGTGATTATGTAAAGGCCGCAGTAAAGGCTGGTGGAGAGGTTATGGTTTATGGCAATCCTGCCAAAATGGAAGAAAAAACGGTTTTTGGAGGAAAGATTACCAGAATGTAAGTAATAAAATTTTATGATCGAGGATATTCAGGCAGCTATTCCATTAGGCTTATTGTTGAGCTTTATGATAGGGCCTGTTTTTTTTGTACTTCTCGAAACCAGTGCTATTAAAGGATTTAGGGCCGCACTGTGTTTTGATGTTGGTGTAATTGTTGCCGACGTTGTTTTTATTTCTTTAGCCTATTTTAGCAGTTTTCAGTTGTTGGAAAATCTTAGCAATCATCCTGGACTTTATGTTTTTGGAGGTACCATTTTATTGGTTTATGGGCTCACCAATGTATTTAAGAAAGAGTCTGTTAAACATGAAACCAAAATAAGGATAACGAAAGGTGATTATTTAAGTTTGTGTGTCAAGGGATTCTTGCTGAACTTTATAAATATTGGCGTTTTGGTATTTTGGTTGGGTATTATTATTGTTGTAGGGCCTAGTCTGGATAATGATCCCAAGAGAATAATACTTTTCTTCTCCGCTATGATCGGGGCCTATTTTGTTACTGATATCTTTAAAATATTATTGGCCAAACAATTGCGTAAAAAATTAACCAAAAGGCGAATTCTTTTGGTTAAAAAAGGCATTGGGATAGTCCTTGTTATTTGTGGATTGGTTTTGATAATAAAAGGCTTTCTCCCCAAAGATCAATTAAATATAGAAAAGGGAATAGAACTTATAAAGTAGTAAAATAAAGATACTTAGAAGTGAGTATTGAGAATCTAGACCCTGAAACATAGAAGGTTGCATAACAACCTGGCCCATTTGTATAAGAGTAGATAACCTATAAAAAAATATAGGAATTTATTTACATAGACACTACGTTAAGATAAACTGTTTTTTGTCAAACAAATATAAATTGCACTCATAACCGATTAAAAAAGAAGTTATGAAAATCATGTCTTGGCAAATTTTTATGATCGTATTATTGCTTGGTATTGTTTATCTCCTATACCGTGTTTTAAGGAAATGGTTTAATAAATCCAAGGTATTGATACTTTGTTTAGTCTCTTTTTCCTAATTGTTTTTATCCTGCGAGACTGAAAATGAACACGTTTTAAAATGCAATGACACGATAGGCAACAAGGAAACCTTGAACAAATTTATCTTGTAGAAATTGGGATCAAACTTTCCAATCAAGGATGAATCCCTCAATTATTGAATAAGCGCAACTAATGGTTATGATTTTAGGATGTATTTTCTTTACAGAACAAAAAAACCTTCATCTGTAAAGATGAAGGTTTTGGAGGCATCGAGCGGATTCGAACCGCTGTACAAGCTTTTGCAGAGCTCTGCCTAGCCACTCGGCCACAATGCCTTTTTGCAGTGCAAAGGTAATACTTTTTTTATGTTTCAAAAATTAAAAGCTTTATCTTTTGGATTTAAGTATTATGGTTACTTCTTGGACATCCCCACCAATTGGGGGGTTGATTTTTGAGACCGCAACTTTTACTTTTTTAGCTATGGGTATTTCGACAAATATTCTATTTAGAATGCGTTGTGCCACATGTTCCAATAGTTTGGAAGGAATAGACATTTCTTCCTTTACGATATAATTTATATGTACGTAATCAACCGTTTTCGAAAGTTCATCGGTTTGTGATGCCTTTTTTAAATCGGCATCTACTTCAACATTTACTTGGTAATTACTTCCAATAATAGTCTCTTCCTTAAGACAACCATGATTGGCATAGACTTTTATATTGCTTACCCTTACTTTCCCCAACACATTAATAATTTGTACAAAATTAAATCAATCTAAACTTAAAAGAATGGATTTTAGAAATATTTTAGGGTTGCAATTATTAAAGGCATGGTATTAGTAGGTACATCTGCAATTGCTTATACCTTGGAATAGGTCTACTCCAATAGTTACCACGTGGGTACCTGTACTATAGCCTAATATTTCGTTAAGTATGATCTGATAGGAATATCCGAAATAGAAATTGCTTTTTTTAAGTCCGGCCAAAGGAGCTATGTATAGTGGCCGTCCTATTTGGTCATTTAAAAAACGGTAGGTAACACCTGCATAATAGTAATCCTCAAAATCGTACCATCTAAATTTTAGGTTTAAATCCGCTTCGGATCTGCCGTCACTTTCAAATATTTTGTATAAAAGGGATGGTTCTATTTCCATATTGCTGTTTCTGGATTTTTTATATCGGTATCCAGTATAGGCATAGAAATTTCTAAGTTTGTTGGGTTCATAGATGGGATCGAAAATATATACATCCTTGTTGATAACGTTGGAGGCATTTACACTGAAATAAAAGGAATTTTTTCGGTACAAAAGACCAACATCAAAGTTATGGTTGGAAGTGGATCTGTCATCGGTTACGCCTGGATCAAAACCGGCATCTATAAATTCTTCTACATCCAATCTAAATTGATTAAAATTATAGGAGATACCAAAGGATAAAAATTCGTCCTCGTAACGGTCCAGAGTTAAATGGTGGGCAAAGGATATACGTGCACCTTGTTGTTTGGTATAGCCATTGGAATCGTTGTATAGAAATAAACCTATTCCCGATTTTTCCCCTAACCTCATATCGGCTGCAAGGGATTGGGTCCTAGGAGCATCCTTAATACCAACCCATTGCGCAAGTCCGTTCAACCTAATTTTCACGTGGTCACCAATACCTGCGTATGTTGGGGAAAGTACAAAGGGATTGTCTGCCAAATATTGTGAAAGCTGGGGCGAATTAAGTTCTTGGGCACGAGTGATCAAGGTACTTAAAAGTAGCACAAAGATTAATAGTTTACTGCGCATTGTTTATTAGGTTAAGTTCTTTATCTATAAAGTGTGAAATGTCCAACAAATTCCCTGTCATCTTCTTCTCCTTTAAGTTTTATTACATACCAGTAATCTCCAGTTGGAAGTTCGGTATTGTGGTATAGCCCATCCCATCCTTGGTCATTAAGACCCATTCTGTAAACCTCCCTACCATAACGGTCAAATATTATGGTTAGTATTTTTGGGAAGCCTTCTTGGTTTCTAGGTCTCCAGAAATCATTTTGTCCATCACCGTCAGGGGTAAAGAAATTAGGGATTTCTATATCAATGAACTCCATAAAGATTTCCGCAATGGCTTCACATCCGTTCTGATCTACAACCCTTACAATGTGGGTTTTTGTTTCCGTTATATAACGTGTATTATCCGTACCATTGTCCTTGTCGTCAAAATAGAAAGTGTACTCTTGTTGTCCACCTGTGGCAACAGCCGTAATTTCGTTGATGTTCCCAGGTGCCAAGGTAAGAACCAACGGTTCAAAGTTCTCTATTTCAAAATCTATGGTCAATACACAACCATTGGCATGGGCTATGGCAATATAGTGGGTTCCAGGAGCAATATTGGTAAAATTAGGTTCCAAGACCATGTCATTTGGATCGGTGGAGTCCAGGGCATACATTACTTCCGGGGCAACTGTTGGATCTTCCAGTACCAGATCAATTGAATTGTTAGGGATGTTACCCGTACATTCATATATTGGGGTAGCTGTAGCATTTAAGTTTACTCCCGGATCAATGGTTACAGCCATGTTGATCATACAACCCTGTGCATCCCTTATGAAAACGGCATAAGTTCCAGCAGCTAGATTGGTAAACATGGTTCTGTCCAAGACAAAATCGCTATCTGCAGTTGAATTTATACTAGTGCTATAGGGAGCGGTTCCTCCGGAAATGGTCAAGGAAATGGTTCCATCCTCACTACCAATACATATTTCCGGTGTGGTTGTAGGTACTGCAGTTATAATGGCCGGTTCTGTTATGGTATATCTCAATTGCTCAAAACATCCATTAATATCCTGTGCAATTACAGTATAGTTACCAGGAGCTAGATTTGTAAATGTATTTACCGTATCAAATTTGTCCAAGTTGGGTGAAATGGAATATTGATATCCACCGGAACCACCACTTAAGGAAACTGTTATACTACCATCACTGGCGCCATTACAGCTAACGTTCGTAAAGGAATCGTCAACAACCAATGGAGTTGGTTCCGTTATCCTGTTTTCGTTGGATACTACTACACAATCATCACTTGTTACCCTAACCCAGTAACTGCCAACTGTAAGGTTGCTGAACTGACGGCTTGTTTGTGGTCCGGCAATACTATTGGTCAAAGCAGCATCTGTGAACAGTTCATAACGATAATTACCCAATCCTCCATCTGCCTTGGCAATCAACATAGCGGTATTATCACCATTACAATTAATGACAGCAGCAGAGGTATCCATGGTGACCGTTAATGGTTCAATGACATCTTCCTTGATTTGATTGGACAAAGTGGAATTACATCCAAATGAATCCCTAACAAAGTATCTATAAGTTCCTGCAGGCACTGTGAAAGTATGTGTGTTACCACCACTCATTGGAAAATAATTGATATCGTCCAAACTATATTCATAAGGACCTGTTCCTCCGTGGGCCGTTAACAGCAATTCTGCGTCGTTTAAGCAAGTTAATGGACTTGTCCTTATTAAAGAGGCATAAACTTCCGTAGGATCTATTATAGTGGCCTGTACGGTTTCAACATCGCATCCCCAACCATCGGAAACGGTAATTGTATAGATACCAGATTTTAGGTTGTTGAATATTGGACTAACTTGTCCGCCGGAGGTATATACAATGTTGCTACCTGTGGAATCATAAACATTCAATTGATATTGGTATATACCTTCACCTCCAGCCATGTTAATGGCAGTCAATGCACCATCACTATCTCCGTAGCAATCCAATGTAGTGGATATTGGAGTGATGTCTGCAGTAATCGGAGCGGGTTGTACCAAAGTTTCGGTATCGTTTAGGATACAGCCATTGGCATCGGTAATCTGTACTGTGTAATTCCCGGCTGATAGATTTCCAAATACCATTACGTTAACATCAGTGGCATTGTATACCTGTGAGGTGGTGGTATTGGTCAGTACAATATCATAGGGACCATATCCTCCACTTGGGTCTACTATTATTTCACCTTGATCATTCGAGCAGGTAACGTTGGCTATTGCATCAACAATAGCGGTGAGCGCTCTGTCTGGAGAAATTATTTTTATTGTATTGGAATTCTCAGAACATAATGGAGCATTGGTTTCGGTAACCCTTACATAATAATTTCCTCCCGTTAGTCCAGTAATGGTCAATGGGTTGGTGGATGTGTTGGCCGATCCCGTAATTGCAGTGGCTACACCTGCACTGGTATATACCGTATAGTTATAAGGACCGGAATAGCCGCTTACATTTATTTGCAAGGCACCGTTATTGTCGCCAAAACAGGTTACAGGTGTTATAGCTGTAGCACTCACCTTGATCAAATCATAAGGAGCAATGGTATAAGTGGCAGTATCCACATAACATCCGGTTGTGGTGTCGGTAACCCTAAAGGTATAACTTCCCACAGCAGTTAAATTAAAGGTGGCACTGTTATAAGTTGGATTTCCTGTTAGTGTGGCATTGGTATTGCCAACAGGTAACAACTGATAGGTATACACATTGGCGGCATTGCCATTGTCGTTTACGGTTATTGTTACTTGCTCAGGTCCTGCACAGGATATGGCCGCATCCTTGGCCAAGGTAGCAGTAAACTTGTTCAAGGCAGGAATGTTCACTATGGTAACATCTGTACATCCGTTATCATCCTTAATGGTAACTGTAATAATCCTATCGGATCCATTATCGGATATATTAAAGGTATTGGAAGTAAAGAAATTTACTCCGTTGATGCTATAGGTATATGGAGCTGTTCCCCCTGTTCCCACTGCGGTTATCACTGCCTGAGAGGCCTGGTTATTAACATTACAGGCAAAAGTGGTAGCGGTAGCGGTTACATCCACTGCATTTGGTTCGTCAATGGTTACGGTTTGCATGGTAAAGCAACCCCTATCGGAGGTTACGGTAATGTCGTAGTTACCTGCGGTTAGACCCGTGAACAGGTTGCTGTTCTGTGTGGTCGGCGGATTTGTACCGTCGTTGATGGTAAATGTATATGGCGGGTTGTCGTTGGAAGCATCCAAGATTACCTGAATGGAACCGTCGGCACCCCCGTTACAGGATACGTCCTCTGTGGTATATGTAAACACGACCGGCGTTGGAGTTTCCAGGGAAACGGGCACCTGTGCATCACAATTGGATCCCGAGGTATCGTATACCACTGCTGTATAGTTTCCAGGGGCCAGTCCGTTGAACACGTTGGAAGCCTGTGGGGTACCAACAACGCTTATTCCACTATTATTTAAAAGATCGTACTCGTAGTTTCCTGCACCTGCCCCACCGCTTGCGGTGATGGTGATTACCCCGTCGTTGGCGATACATGAAGGCTGGGCGGTAGCCACTGCTGCTGCACCCAATGGGGGCAGTATGGTAATGGTATCAGTAACGGTACACCCGTTGGCGTCACGTACGGTCACGGTATAGTTTCCCGGGGCGGATACGGTAAAAATGCCGCTGCTCTGGAATCCGTTCCCGATGCTGTATTTTAAAGGCGCTACACCTGTACCTGTTGCGGTAAAGGTATAGGATGTCCCGTTGGAGGTACACTGGTCGTCGGCATAGGCCGGAAGGCTTACCGTCGGCATAGGATCTTCGGCTATAACCACATCGATCTTATAGGTACAGTCCATGGCATCTTTCACCCAAACGTCCCAGTTAAGGTTGGTTACGGGGTCAAGTACGGCACTGGCACTAGCGGTATAATCACCTGGGTTCACAACCGCACCGTCCTGTACAAAGGCATAGGTATACCCACCGTTCCCGCCAGTGGCTTGTACGGTCACCTGTGCACCGATGTTACAGTTGGCGTTGATATTGTTCGTTTCTACCAGATTCAGAATTGCGTTCGGAGAACCTATGGTAATCGTATTGGTGGTATCATCGCAGAACGGGGTATCCGTTGCGGTAATTACCACATAGAAGTTCCCTGCAGGCAATCCTGATATACTGAGGACACCTGGTGCCAGGCCGGTATTTGTAATGGTGGTTGTAGTACCATTGCTATTGAATACCTCATAGGAGTAGTTTCCGGTATAGTTGGTTACCTCTATTTCCATAACCCCATCGGAGTCCCCATAACAGGTAACCGGGGTAATGGCCGTGGCCACCACCTCTATAATGTCGTATGGAGGAATATTATAAGGAGCTGTGGTGAAATAACAACCGGTCACATTATCGGTCACCCTAAAGGTATAGTCCCCTGGGGCGGTCAAGGTAAAGTCGGCCGTATAGGTAGCTGCACCAGGTGCTTGTACGATAGCACTTCCCGTTGGCAAAAGTTCGAAGCTAAAGTCGCCCGAACCTCCTGTCACGGTCACCCTGGCCACCTCATCATTGTTACAGGTAATTTCTGTAATCTGAGCAACGGATACATCCGTAATGGTGGGTAATGGGTTTATAGTCTGGGTTGGAATTGTAAAAGTACAGCCATTGCTATCCTTTACAATAATATCATAATTGCCAGCTGTTGTAACCGTATAGGTAAATACATTTCCACCTGTAGGTATAAAGGCACCACCATTAACACTATAGGTATAGGAAGGTGTTCCAGTACCAGCAGTAATAGTAACTTCAATAGAAGCAGATTGGACGCCATTGTTCATATTACAAGCGAAATCGGTTACATCGGTGATCGCGGCATCTAAAACATTAGGTTCATCAATGGTTACGGTTTGTAAGGTAAAGCAACCCCTGTCCGAGGTAACGGTAATGTCGTATGTACCTGCGGTGAGACCTGTGAACAGGTTGCTGTTCTGTGTGGTCGGTGGATTTGCACCATCGTTTATGGTAAAGGTATATGGCGGGTTGTCGTTGGAAGCATCCAGGATTACCTGAATGGAACCGTCTGCACCCCCATTACAGGACACGTCCTCTTTGGTATATGTAAATACTACCGGAGTAGGGGTTTCCAAGAATACGGGCACCCTTGCATCACATCCAGATCCCGAGGTATCATAAACGATGGCGGTATAGTTGCCCGGAGCCAGAACGTTGAATACGTTGGAAGCCTGACGGGCCCCTCCGGTTACGCTGTTACCAACGGAATTCAAAAGGTCGTACTCGTAGTTTCCTGCACCTGCCCCACCGCTTGCGGTGATGGTGATCACCCCGTCGTTTGCGGTACATGAGGGCTGTGCGGTTGCGACTGCTGCCGCGCCCAATGGGGGCATTATGGTAATGGTATCGGTAACGGTACATCCGTTGGCGTCACGAACGGTGACGGTATAGGTTCCCGGGGCGGAAACGGTAAATGTGCCGCTGCTCTGGAATCCGTTCCCGATGCTGTATTTTAAAGGCGCTACACCTGTACCTGTTGCGGTAAAGGTATATGATGTGCCGTTGGAGGTACACTGGTCGTCGGCATAGGCCGGAAGGCTTACCGTCGGCATAGGATCTTCGGCTATGACCACATCGATCTTATAGGTACAGTCCATGGCATCCTTCACCCAAACGTCCCAATTGAGGTTGGTGGAAGGATCAAGGACATCACTGGCACTAGGGGTATAATCACCTGGGTTCACAACCGCACCGTCCTGTACAAAGGCATAGGTATACCCACCGTTCCCGCCACTGGCAGAGACGGTCACCTGTGCACCGATGTTACAGTTGGCATTGATATTTTTGGTCACTGTCAGGTCTAGGTCCGCCGCTGGCGATACAATGGTCACAGTGTTGGTGGTATCGTCGCAGAACGGGGTATCCGTAGCGGTAAGGACCACGTATAGGTTTCCTGCGGGCAATCCTGAAATGGTTCTCGGGTTTGCTGAGGTATCTGTACTTATAACTGCTGTAACGTTGGCTCCGCTACTGTTGAACACCTGATAATCGTAATTGCCCAGATAGTTGTTCACCTGGATCTGCAATTCCCCATCGGAGTCCCCATAACAGGTCACCGGGGTAATGGCCGTGGCCACCACTTCTATCAGGTCGTAAGGCGCCACATTATAAGGAGCTGTGGTGAAATAACAACCGGTCACATTATCGGTCACCCTGAAGGTATAGTCCCCTGGTGTGGTCAATGTAAAGTCGGCCGTTTGGCTCACCAAGCTCTGGGTCGGGGCACTTCCCGTTGGCAAAAGCTCAAAGGTAAAGTCGCCCGAACCTCCTGTTACGGTAACCCTTGCCACCTCGTCATTGTTACAGGTTATGGCGGTCTGCTGACCAACGGTAACGGCTGTAATAGTGGGTAAAGGGTTTATGGTTACAGTATCGGTATCTGTACAACCGTTGGCATCACGTACAGTTACGGTGAAATTTTGAACTGCACCGGTATCGTTGATGTTAAAGGTATTGGTAGTAAAGAAGTTTATCCCATTTATGCTGTATGTATAAGGTGCTGTTCCAGTTGTTGGAATATCCGCTGTTATTACAGCTTGGGCTACAGAATTATCTGCGGCACAGGCAAAACTGGTGGCAGTTGCGTTGGCCACTAATTCACTAGGCTCATTGATAGTAAATGGAATATCTGTTTTACAGAACCTTGCCGATCTTATCCTTACAATGTAATCGCCTTGATCCAATCCGGTAAAGACATTGGAGGATTGTGGTAACAAGGTCCTTGGAATAATTCCAGTACTATCAAATAATTGATAGGTATAAGGTGGATTATCCATGCCTGGATCTAGAGTTACTACTATAGAACCATCACTGGCACCATGGCAACTTACATCTTGTATATCCCCTATGGCAGCAACTACAGCCGTTGGTACGTCCAAGGTAATATCGATAAATGAATCACAACCTGTCGCAAGATTGTCATATACATAGGCTCTGTAAGTACCTGGGGTTAGACCTGTAAAAGTTGATGATAATTGTTTTGGTCTTATAATATTGTCCGAGGTATCCCTAAGTTCATATCTGTAATTGAACAAGGTACCCCCATAGGCATTTACCTTAATCTCGCCATCATCCTGTAATAAGGCATTACACGATGGAGTTACCACAACTTCGGCCGACAAGGAGGTTGGGGTGTAAATATCTATATTTTCGATATTGCCACAACCATTGGCATCCCTTATTTCTACGGTATGGTTTCCTGAACTTAGTCCTGTGAAATCATAAGTTGCTGGGCCACCGGTAAAGGTAACTGCCTGAAATGCACCTCCATCCAAACTGAGGAAATAAGGTTGCATGCCAGGGGTGTCCAAAGTAACTTGGATGATAAAATTACCTTCGGTTGTAGCACATTGATTTGGTACAGTAAGACTGATTGCCGGTGTAGGATCTTGCCCTACAGTGACATCAAAAAATCTTATACAATCATTGGCGTCCTTTACATAAACTCTATAATCTTCGGCATCGGCATTGAAGAATCCAGAGGTATTCGTTCCGGTCCATGTGGACACATCAGGGGCCGCTGCAGAGGCCAATTCCAACTGGAATAAATAAGGGGCCTTACCATAACGTGCATTGGCGGTTATGGTACCTGCATTGGGCACACAATTGTCATTGGTTGAAGTAGCCGTTATCTCCAATAAGGCTGGGGACTGCTCTATTACAAATGGATCCGATGCATTGACACATCCAGCATTTGGACCATTTACTTCTTCAAATAGTATATAGTATTCTCCTGGTGCAAGCCCTGCCAATGTTCTACTTTGTGAAGTTCCTGCGATTACCACACTAGAGCTACCAGTAATTCCGGTGGCAATATTGGTGGTTTGGGTATAGATTTCATAGTTTACTTGTGTTCCACCATAACCGCTATAGGTAAAGTTTACGGATCCGTCCACTGTGCCAAAACAACTTATATTTGAAGTAGCATCTACCGTTGAAGTTAAAGTTGAATTTGTTGTTACTGGAACCGTAGCTTCTTGAATATATTGACACCCAGTATCCGAATCATAAACTATAAAGGTATAGGTAACACCTGGGTTTAAACCTGTAAAATTGTGGGTATAAGGGGGTGATCCGGCACCTCCATCTTGAAGATACCAATCGGGATGTCCAGCATACCAAGTTGTTTCAGGATAAATGGCAAAGTAGAAGGTGCCTGTCCCCAAAGTTCCATTACTTGCTGCGGCTTCTACCAGCATTTCACCAGTTCCAGGAGCACATCCAGCCACAGGTGAAGTAGTAATAAGGACGTCAGGACCAGTAGTGATGGTAACAGTGGAGATACTTTCACAACCGTTATTGTCAATTACCCTAACGGTATAATCTCCAAAGTTTAATCCTGTGAAGGTATGGTCATTGGTACCTGATGAAGTATCATAAGTATCCGTAAAGGAATAATCATTGTTATTTATTTCATATATGTAGGTAGATGTTCCTCCACTGGCATCTACTGTTATTGTACCCATTACATTTGTAGAAGCCGAACAGGATAAATTTGTATGGCTTACATTGGCATTTATAGCAGTGGGTTCTGTTATAGTTTCAGTAGTGGTAACAAAACATCCTTTGTCATCGGTCAATGTTATTTGATAATTCCCGGCCGGTAATCCTGAGGTCTGACTACCATAATTCGTGCCCGAACCAGTTTCAACTATTGTAATGGTATATGGAGCAACCCCTACACTGGTATCCACAACGATATCCAAGGATCCGGAGTTATCCCCGTAGCAAAGAACATGAGTTGGGTTAACACTCGTGATAACTGGCGTTTCGGCCGGTGTAACGGTTACTACATTACTCTCAGTAATACAACCCTGGGAATCTGTTATTCTAAATCTATACGTACCTGCATTGGGTGTAGTATAAGGGAAGGCTCCGGCATATGCTACATAAGCTCCACCGTTAAATGCTACTTCATAGGTATAGGCAGGATAACCTCCATTAACGCTCAAATTGATTTCAGCATTTGTACTAACGGAACAATCCAGATCCTTGCTTAAAACTGCATTAGCCGTAAGCTCCGGTTCTATGGTAAATTGAACAGTATCTGTACATCCATTGCTATCAGTTACATGAAAGTCATAGGTAGCAGGTGTTAGGTCCACAAACGTATTGGAGGTTTGGGTAGGACCTGCATTCAAACTATAATAATAAGGGGCCAGTCCGCCTGTGGCGCCTACTACAATTGTTGCTAGTCCAGTTGAGGTATAGCATAAACTAGAGGCTGCCATGTCAATACTGGCTGTAGGATTGGTAGGGGTAACAATATCAAAGGTATCTGTTGCGGTACATCCACCGGCATCGGTAACACTTATGGTATAGGTTCCCAGTTTGTTGAGTTCGTTAAAAACATTACTGGCCTGTGGGCCTTTAACATTCGTATCGGGTTCGGTAAGTTGATAAACATATCCACCCCATCCGTCCGTTGCGGTAATGGTTACCGATCCATCAGCGGCACAGGTCATTGGGCTTAAATTAAAAGTAAATGCCAAAGGAGCTGTAGGTTCGTTTACGGTCACAGTGGCCGTATCGGTACAATTGGTGGTATCGTCAGTAACGGTAATGGTATAATCCCCAGCCAAAAGACCGCTAAAGTTCAATGGGTTGGTGTTTATTCCGGATTGTGGGGCAATGGCCGTTGGTCCAGTTACGGTAAAGCTATAATTGCCACTAAATCCGGATATATTGTATTGTATGGCTCCATCCGCACTTCCCTGACAGGATACGTTCTGTGTCAAAGTACCCAGCACATTTATCTTGGAAACAGGGTTCAGGGTGTAGTTTTCGTCATATGAACATCCTTTGGCGTCAGTAATTCTAAACGTATAGGTGTCGGGAGCAAGTCCTGTAAATATACCTGTTGCATTGGAAGCGACTGCAGCCACCGGTGCAATAATTTCAAAAGTGATTGCACCGCTTCCTCCAGTTGGAGTTAAAGTGATATCAGAAGTCTCGGCTGGACAGTTGGCTGCCGTGGCACTAAAGTCGATGTCTGTTGGTGGCGTTAATGGATCAATGGTGATGGGCCTAGTGGCGGTACATCCATTGGCATCCTTAACGGTAAGCGTATAATTACCGTCCTTAAGTCCGGAAAAGCTATTGGCTCCAAAATTGATGCCGTCTATACTATACGTATATGGAGAAGTACCTCCAATTACGTTCTGGGCCTCCACACTAGCATCCTGAAGACAGGTATATTCTTGTATGATAGCGGTATCGAAAGTGATAGCTGCTGGCTCTCCCACGGTAACCGAATTGGTTACGGTGCAATCCTTGGCATCCTGAACGGTATAGGAATAGGTTCCTGCGGCCAGGCCGGAATAAGTGGTATTATTGTTTAGTCCTCCCCCATCAAAATTTACTTGGTAAGGCGCAGTTCCAAAATTGGTGTCGAACACTATTTCTACAACTCCATCACTACCACCATTACAGCTTACATCGGTCACCGTTTCAGAGGCCTGCGGGCTGCTGGTAGGATCTATTGTGATTTCTGTTGTTTGGACGGTACAGCCTTCGTTGTCCGTAATTTCGAAAACATAGGTTCCGGCTGTAGTTGCGGTGTAGTTAAAGTTGGTCACTCCGGCACCCAAGGCGGTTGAAGCTCCATATCCTGCAGCGTCAATATCTACTCTGTAACTATAATCAGCATATCCGCCATTTATCGTAATTTCTATTGTGGCATCTGGGCTTAGGGTACAATCCAATTCTTTTGTGACAGCGCTTGATACACTTAGCTGTGGCTCAATGATTATGGTATTCGATATAACATTACAGCCATAGGCATCCCATACCTCTACGGAATAAGATCCTGGGGCTAGGTTGTTGAATACGTTTCCGTTTTGTGCAGGTGCACCATTGAGACTATAGGTGTATGGAGCAATTCCGCCAGCAGCGGTCGCAGTAAGGCTAACCCCTGTTCCCGGTACGTAACAAAGGTCCGTGGTTGCAGCTAAAGTTGCTGTAGGATTTGCGGGTGCAACTATATCAAAGGTATCGGTAACGGTACATCCACCTGCATCGGTAACGCTGATAATATAAGTACCATTCTGATTTAGTCCAGTAAATGCATTGCTTCCCTGTGGCCCCAAAACAGCGGTATCCGGTTGCTCAATTTGATATGTATATCCTCCCCATCCGTTTGTTGGGGTAATGGTTACCGATCCATCAGTAGCACATGTCAATGGGCTTACCACAAAGGTAAAGGCCAATGGGTCTGCAGGCTCGTTTACGGTCACAGTGGCCGTATCGGTACAATTGGTAGTATCGTCGGTAACGGTGATGGTATAATCCCCAGCCAAAAGACCGCTAAAGATTAATGGGTTGGTATTTATTCCAGATTGTGGGGCAATGGCCGTTGGTCCAGTTACGGTAAAGCTATAATTGCCACTAAATCCGGATATATTGTATTGTATGGCTCCATCGGCACTACCCTGGCAGGACACATTTTGGGTCAAAGTGCCCAATGCATCTATTTTACTTACTGGGTTTACCGTATAATTTTCGTCATATGAGCAGCCTTTTGCATCTGTAATTCTAAAGGTATAGGTGTCCGGAACCAGATTATTGAATACTCCTGTTGCATTTGTTGCGATTGAGGCTGCAGGTGCAATGATTTCATAAGTTATTGCTCCACTTCCACCTATGGCTGTTAAGGTTACATTTGATGTCTCGGACGGACAGTTGGCCGCGGTACTAGTAAAAGTAATATCGGTTGGTGGATCTAATGCCGGAACATTTACGGGTAAGGCAGCAAAAGTACATCCACTTGCGTCACGAACGGTGATCGTATAATCTCCATCGGTAAGTCCAGTAAAGGTATCCCCTGCTACAAAATTAATTCCGTCGATACTAAAGGTATATCCAGGTGTTCCCCCAGTTATATTTTGGGCTTGTATACTGGCAGTTTGCAGACAGGTATATGGTTGTGTTAGTACGGCATCTGCAGTAATGGCATTGGGAGCTGTCAAAGTTGCGCTACCATTAAAAGTACAACCTTTACTGTCCCGAACTATATAATTATATGTTCCCGAAGCAAGTCCGGAGTATGTGGTCTGATTGCTAAGCCCTGCACTATTAAAGTTTACCTGATAAGGTGCAGTTCCAAAGTTGGGATCTATAACAATTTCAACACTACCGTTCCCGGCACTATCACAATTTGGATTGGTAATATTATTGGTTGCTACAGGATTGGTAATGGGATCCACAACAACAGTGGTTTGTGCTGTACAGCCTTCACTATCCGTAATTAAGAAGGTGAAGCTACCATCTACAGCCGTGGTATAAGTTATGGTATTACCTACTATAGCGGTACTTGTTCCACCGTTTATTTGATAGCTATATGCGGCATACCCACCATTTATGGTAATATCAATTATCGCTTCGGGAGAGGCGGAACAATCCAATTCTTTGGTAATAACATTGGACACTGTCAGCTGAGGCTCAATGGTTATTGTATTTGTAGTAACACTACATCCATAAGCATCCCTTACAACAACGGAATAGTTGCCAGGAGCAAGGTTGTTAAACACATTGCCATTCTGTGCCGGGGCACCATTTAGGCTATAGGTGTATGGTGCAATTCCACCTGCTGCTGTAGCAGTAAGGCTAACTCCCGTACCAGGAACATAACATAGGTCCGTTGTGGCATCTAGAGTTGCAGTAGGATTAGCCGGGGCTAAAAGATCGAAGGTGTCGGTAACTGTACATCCTCCGGCATCGGTAACACTTATGGTATAGGTACCGGTTTGACTAAGACCTGAAAACACATTGCTTCCCTGAGGACCTAAAATGTTATTATCGGGCTGTTCAAGTTCATAGGAGTATCCTCCCCAGCCATTGGTTGCTGTTATGGTAACCGATCCATCGGTGCTACAAGTTAAAGGGGTTGTGCTAAAGGTAATACCTAAGGCAGTTGCCGGTTCACTTACAGTAATCGTGTTGGTATCGGTACAGTTAGTAGTTTCATCGGTAACTACTATGGTATAGTCGCCAGCTACCAGACCGGTTAAATTAATCGTGTTGGCAGACTGTCCCGTAATGGCGGTTGCGCCATTAACGGAATAGCTATAGGTAGTGCTAAAATCGTTTATATCAAAGTCTATGGCTCCATCGGCATTTCCTATACAACTTACGTTGTTGATCAAAGTGCCAACAGCGGTAATAGGATCGACAGGAGTAATGGTGTAGGTTTCGTCATAGGAACAACCTTTACTATCCGTAACCCTAAAGGTGTAGGTGTCCGGATTAAGGTTATTAAAAGTTGCCGTTTTACCAGCTATGGAATTTGAAGCAATTGCCGAAGGGGCAATAATCTCTATGGTCAATGGATCAATACCGTTGACTGCGGTTACCGTAACATTGGATGTTTGGGTAGGGCAGTTTGGCGCTGTTGAGGTAAAGGTGAGGTCTGTTGGCTCATCAAGCGGATCAATTACTATGGTATTGGTAACAAAGGTACAAAGTGTTGCATCCCTAATCGTAATACTATAACTTCCACTCGTAAGATTGGAAAAAGTTTCCGCACCCGGGCCCGAAACAAAGTTAACCCCGTCAATACTATAAGCGTAAGGAGCAGTTCCACCAGTAACATTTTGTGCCTCTATGATACCGTCTTGTAGGCAAGTATAATCCTGTATTAAGGCAGCATCACCTGAGACGCCGTCTGCGGGACCACCAATGGTGAAATCTTGAACGAAATCGCAACTTGCCCCTCCTTTGGATTGAGTAAGTGTTACGGTATAATTGCCTTGAGGTAGTCCAGTAAAAGTTCCTGAGGAATTGATTACGTCATCAGTGTCGGGATCTTCGTAGGTTAAGGTATACTCAACCTTATAGCCGTTGGTATTAGTCATATTATAGACTATACTACCGTCTTCCGCTCCAAAACAACTTTCATCAGTGACCGAGGTGGTGAATTCCACTGCTGGAACCAAATTTATGGTAACGGTGTTGGAAAAGGAATAGCAATTATTCCGATCTACTACCACAAAGGTATAATCTCCCGGGTCTAGAATATCGAATATTTGGCTGGTTTGAAAGTTACCTGGGGGTATAGAGGTTACATTGGGATAGGAGGTAACAGTATTACCACCTTCATCCACATAAGACCAAATGGCATAGGTATGAGGTGTTTTTCCACCACTGGAATCCATAAGGATATTACCTTCCTTACAACTAATATGTTGGGAAATCCTTGCGGTTAAGTCAAGGTCGGCCTCACTGATGACAGTGACCTTTTCCTCTAGGAAACAACCATCGTCCGTGCGTACACGGATTATATAGTTACCAGCATTCAAATTTTCAAAAGTAAAGTTGTTATCTGGTTGTGCTGTCTCATTGTCCAGTAGTGTACCATTGCCACCGTTACTCCCGTCATCTATTCTAATCTCATATTCGTAATTTGCCTCAGCATTCATTGCTTGAATGTTTATGCTGCCTAGCGTACTACATGTAGCTGCCGTTGTTGTAATGTTGAGTTGGAAATTTCGATTTCTAATGCCTATATCCGGGGTGGTAAATTCACAGGATCCATCTATTGGCTCCCCAGTAACATTATCCAATTGTGTAATACCCACTCTGTAGGCACCATTGGTACTAATATCAAAGCTTGGACCGTTATTGGCGCTATAAGGCACTACAATGGTGCCGTTGGCAACATCATATAGTTGATAGCCATAACCCAAACCTAGATTGGTAATGGTAATATTACCTGGTGTAGTACAAATAATATCGTTGGCATTGTACTGTATATCCAAATTGTTCTGGAAAACGTTAAAATAGAAGCGGCTAAAACAACCATTTTGGTAATTGACTACCAAGCGGAATTTACCGGCACTATTTGCCGTAAAACTTGGACCTATAGACACTTGGTTCCAGGTACAGGTGGCATTTTTGTTACCACAATCGTCCCCTGAATCCGTACAACTACCCTCAACCAACTGTTCCCAAACCATACTTTGGGCATCGGCAATGTTTACCTGTATCAGCTGGGTGTCATTTACACCACAAAGGAAAATCTTTGGCAATGGACTACCGTCTACGGAACAACTTACAATTTCGCCCTGTACATCATTGGTAGGATCGGCATCATTGTTACTGTTGTTGAAAAAATCAACAATAGGGTTTGTTTGTGTGGCACCAAAACGCTCCACAACCAATATTTCCTTAAAGCCCTTACATGGGTCGGCAACAATTTTGTCTACAATATAGGTGCCTATGGCGCTAACCACAAAGGTACTAGGGTCGTTATCCGAATCACCATCGGTTATTACAGTATCGGCGGCATCCAATTCTTGGTTGCCGTTTTCATCCTTATACCATATATAATCGTCAAAACCATCACCGGCATCCAATAATGCTTGATCTCCACAAAGTTTTACTGTTCTGATAAAGTTACAATCGGCCAAATCGTCCAAAAGGAAGTTGGTGGCACCAGGTATAACGAATCCACAATTATCGAAGTCAGTTACACTGGGGTCATCGCTAATTTGGTTGCTGTTTAGTACTCCACGATATGTAGAATAAGCCAGGTTTTGGATAAGATCCGAACAGGCATCCACAAAATCGAAGCAGTTTTCCGCCACCTTCACCCTCATACGTATAGCGTAACTGGGATCGTTTTTCTCCACCAAGCTGTTTGGAATAGAAAACAGAACCGTACGGGTAGGCTCGTCATAGGTATAAGTTACCCCCGTAGGCAGGGTAAAGTTGGTTTCGTCTAAAGTAACATTAATGGGAAGTATATCCTTAATCGTATAATTATCAGCACTATCGTTACCAACGTTTCGGAAGGTTAGCACATAGTCCAAGGTCTGGCCAAGGTTTACCCCTTGTCCGGTTATATCATTTCCTGCAATATCTTCAACAGTTTTAGTTAAGTTTATTACTGGTTCAATAATTTCAACGTCGAAGGAGGTAAAGAAAATATCGTATTTATCCTGTGAGGAGCTGGCCCTTAAGGTAGCCCCTGTTTCGTTGTTGGGAATAACGCCGTTAAGTGGATTGTTGATATTAAAAAAGTCAACATCCCAACCCAATGTATTTATGGAGTTGGGGTTTCTGTCCATGACTATGGCATTGGCCCTGGTAATATTACTATTGAAGAAATTATTGGTAGGGTTTACTGTATTCCCTAAAGCGGTATAGGTTAGGTTGCTATTGGCTTTAATGGAAAGTCCGTCACCACCTATTCTGTTATCCCCTTCCAAGGTACCAACACCCAATTGTGCAATTACGGGAAATGGTGCTGGGAGAGTTGTAAATCCGTTTACCGGGATATCAACGGTTTGCCCGGATTTTATCCCGGCATATCCGTCAAAAGTCGTAATATATTTTCCAGGTAAATTGGGGTCCTCAAAGACAACGACCATTTTCCATCCTCCGGAAACACCCCCGGAAATACTACTTCCCGAACTGGCCCTTATGTTGGCAGCAAAGTATTCCCCGTTGGGGTCGGCCATTCCGGCAACAATGGAAGTAACATCCTTATAACAGGCGTATGGGCTGTAATAGCCAAAATCGGCGTCTCCTGCGCCGTCAAATAATATTTCATCTGCCGTTAAGTCTTGATAAGTGCCACCGGGAATCTTAAACTTAAGCTGGTTAAAGCCCGTTCTGTTACTTGAACTGAATACTGCTGACCAATATAGTCCGGCGTACCTTACTTTGGCACAATCGGGGTTAGGAACGGTTAAAGTTGCACTACTGGAACTAAAGGTTGAGGCATCGCCATCGATATCGATATACTGCATATCGAGGTCGTCGTTGTATTCCGAGGAGTTCCCTGTGTCATTATAGGGATCGTTAGGGTTTTCTCCAGGTACCCATTCCTTATTCTTGCCTTTTCCCTTCCAATAACCATCAGTTTGTCTGTTGACGATATTGTTGGCTATAAAGGTTATATCACCACGCAGTTCATTTTCATAACGAACATCAAAATTGTTTTTAACTTGAGAATAGGCAGAGAAAATGCCTAATAGTAAAAAACAGGTCAGCAGTAATTTTTTAGTATTTTTTGATCCCATTAGGTAAATTAGTTTGGTATGGCATACATTATTAAGTGATTTGGGTCGCTTATAATGTCTACTTGGAAGGTTGGTTTTTGGGATCTTTACCAAAAATTGTTAAAAACATTCTTGATAAGTTTCCAAAAACCTAACATTCATAACAAATATTAATCTTAATAATGAGGTGTGGAATTTAATGTTGTAGGGGTGTTGTATTATGTTGTGAAATGCTTTTATATGATGGTTAGCCATTTTTTTAAAAGCGGCTTGTAAGAATTTAATTTTGAAGCAACTATCAATTATTGCTAGTTAAACCCTTGCTTAGCCGGTATCAAATAAGACCTATTGGATACTGGAAAATAGAACAGTGAGCATGGCCTTACCTTAAGGGAGTATATTTTTAATAATCGGTTTGTTGTCAAAATCGACAAACCCAATATCAATGTTTTGACCTTAATGGGGTTAGGCAGGGTTACGTTGGGGTAAATGTTGAGTGCCGGAATTGAATTATCTCTTTGTTTTTATGATTAAAATGACATAGGTTGGAATAGCATTTTTCCTTATTTCGTTAGGATAGATATACCTATTGCTATGCTCTTTAATGTTTCATTTTATTAATAATTCCAATCTTATGCCAAGTTTTGGAACATTGATCAAAACGGCTTTTCGATTATAAAATTTGTAATCTGAAGTTTAGTTCAATAGGTTACTGAATTTATGGGTTAAGGTATCCTTTAAGTGGGAATCCAATTATGTCATTTGATTTGGCGTTACCCGCATGATCCACATTTTGTCGGTGTAAGTATCGTTTATCTTAGAGTAATAGGAAACCAATGCATTGTTCCAGGATTCGTGTCTCTTGAGATATACATATCTATAGTTATTTTCGGGGTTGATAAAATAACTGGCACTAAGCCCTTGGGCATTTAACATTTTTACAAACTTGTTGGCATTGTTAGCATTGGCAAATACATTGGCAATGATGTAGTAACCTGTTCCCAAACCGTTTATCTTGTAAACTTTGGCATTAGGGTCATTGGAGGTTACATTGTCTTTTACCACAACATTTTTCTGAAGTTTGTCCAGGGCATATTGCGATGATTTTTCTTTGATTTTATTAACGTTGTCTACATAGGCCTTGTCAGCGTCAGTATAACGGGTATTGTCCACGTTCATTATCCACATATCCTGGGCGTAGGTACCATTGATATTGGATTTATGGGCGGCCAGTGCCTCCTGCCATGTATCGTACCTTTCTAGGTATACATATTTAAGTCCGTTGTTGGAATTTTCGAAATAGTCTGCCCTAACTCCATTATTGGCAAGTTCCGTTACAAATTTATTGAGATATTTTTCACCTTTATATACATTGGCTACAACATAGTAGCCGTCCGCTACCCCATCCAAATTCCTAAATTTTCTACTCTTAATATTATTTTGTTGGGCTACCCTTGTAAACTCATCATCAGCTTCTTCTTCTGTCTTTACTTTAGGGGCTATTTTGGTTTCAATATTCCTAGTGGCTATAGCATCCTTTGGTTTAGCAACAGGGTTTATAACGTTCGGTTTATTTTCCTGTGGACTTGGTTTGGAATTGTTGACCAGCCCGCCGTTTTCATTGTTTACGAGATACATTTTCTTGGCTTTTTCCTCAATGTCCGGACGCTTGCCCTGAGTTTCTTCGCGGACCATTTTCATTACCATTTCGAACCTGCGTTCCAAATCTTTTTGACGGTTGGTTTCCGATGAATCTTGACGGAACATTAGCTCGGCCAATATGGCATCATTTTCCGCCAAGGCTTTCTTTAGTTTTTCTATTTCCAGTTGTTGTGCAGTAAGGGTATCTTCCTGTTCTTCCTCATTTTCCGCCAATTCCTCGTAACCTTCTTCCAGCATTACACGATCTTCTGTAAGATTCGGGGTTATGGAGTAGGCAAAGGATATCTCATGGGTTAGTCCAAAATTGTCAAAATTATTGGACAAACCTTTTTCCATGGTATAGCCTAAAGAAAGTCTACGGTTTATGTTAAAACCAATACCTGCGGACGCACCGTAGAAACTGTCATAACCACCTTGTAGCCAACCTAATTTGGGGAGGTCCAAGATTAGACTTCCACCTAGGACTACCTCTTCGTTCCCAATTTTTCGTACCCTTGCCAACGGCATTAAACGGCCTGCTTCAAGGATACCGGCTCCATTTTCAAACTGATGGGTATATTGTAAATGTCCCGAGAAGGTTTTATCTCCAAAATCGGTTATTGTCTCACTGCTCTTCAGGTTGTAATCAAATAGGTTTTCTGCGAAGACACCAAAATCGAACTTGCCATAGGAAATATTAAAACCGGGTTGGAAAGACAGAAGATTGGAATCCTGTAGTCCGTTTAGAGCTGGGTCGTTTGGATCCAAGGCATTGGCTCGGTTCCTGTCAAATCCACTGTTGTAATAAGCCAGGTTAGCACCAAAGGTAAAATTGCTCTTGTCGCTTAATTTAATGCCATAGGCATAGTTGGCCATCACTCCATAGTTGGATATTAATCCTTCCCTTTGCGTATATAGACTTAATCCCAATCCGCTGCGATCATTAACACGACCACTGTAACTTAGGAAATAGTCCTGGTTGTTATCATTAAAAGATACCGATTGGTTTCTGTGTAATAGGTTTATATAGGATTTATCTTCCCTTACCGTAGAAAAGGTAGGGTTGATTAAAAATCTATTGAATTTTAGGAGGTTCTGCGAGGGAACGTCGTAAGATACAAACGGACTCTCTTCCTGTCCAGTAACCTTGGAAAGGCAGAGTAAAATAAAGATTATATATAAATAATTTTTCTTAAACATGGTGCATTAACGTATTACTGTAATAGTACCTTTCTTCAAAGTTTCCTTGGCATTTTTTATGGTGTAATAAAATACCATGTTTTGCTTCGGAAATTTCATGGAAGCTTCTGGCCAATTGTTCTTATATTGTTTTTGACTTAGTACTTCCTCCCCTTTGTCGTTATAGATAATAACTGAGATATTGGGGTCTTTAGTATATGTATTGGGAATAATCCATTGATCGTTATAGCCGTCCCCGTTGGCAGTGATTACATTTGGGATGCCAAAAGTGTCTTGATAGGAGGCGGTAAATGATTTGGAAACCTCGCAATTGTTTATAGTTGCCGTTACCATATAACTTCCTTCCTGGGTTATGGAAACAGTGTCCGTATCACTTAGCAAAACATTGTTTTGGTCGTACCATTTGTAACTTGTGGCCCCACTGGCTGAGATAATCTTACTTCCTCCTTCGGGAAATACCACTTCATTGTTGGTGGTACTAAGGGCTATCAAGGAATCGTCCAAGGGAGAAATAACGATTTCATTGGATCTAAGATCACAACCGTTTTTCTGTACTACTAGTTGATAGGTTCCTGCTGCGCTAACCGACAATGATTCGCTCGAGGTATTTAAATTTACCCCATCTTTAAACCAATCAAAGCTTTCACCAGTTAGTGCAGTGGTGGTTGAAATGTCTATAGTCTCGCTTGAATTGCAGATTACGGTACCAGTAGATGATATGGTTAAGGTTTCGTTGGTCAATAAACGCACGGCTAAGGCATTGGAAGTTGAAGTAAAACTGTCCAGCGTACCTTGAACTTTATATTCTCCGTTTTCACTGGTATTGGTTAAACTGATACTACTTCCATTGGCAGTTGGTATATTGGCACCGTCCTTAGTCCATTGGTAGGAGAAATTGCTTTTTAAATCTGCAGTTACATCGGTTTTAGTACCATCCGATAATACGGCATTGATTCTACCGACCTCTATGGCCACACTTGTATTAATACAATCGGTATATTCTGTGGTATAATTGGTAATTAGTTCAAAGGAATCAGGGTTTACCACCGTAGTTGTTTCCGTGTTTTTGGTCGCTGAAGTACAGGCACCGCCGCTTAGGGTAACTTCCGCATAATAGTTACCTACTGCATTTGCGGTATAGGTACTACTTGTTGCCCCAGGAATTAAAGTGTTGTCCTTATACCATTGGTAGGTTACGGAGGTAGCATCTGAAGATGCAATTAAATTGGCAGTTGCTCCAGGTAAGATGACCATATTGGCCGGGTTGTCCCTGGAGACGGTAAAAAGTCCGGCATTGGTAATGCTAATGGCATTGGAAGTTTCTGTACAAATACCATCTCCCTGTATTTTTACAGAATAGTCGCCAGGAAAATTGGCATCATTGGTATCTATGTTATAGGTATAGGCTCCTAAGGTACTTGGTTGAATTATGGTGGATCCTTTGTACCAGGTGTAGGCAAGGTCTGGGTAGTTCATGTTGGCCTCAAGGGGCGCATAAGTCTCTCCTGAACATAAGGCAGTTTCCGCAGGTGGATTCAAGGCCAAGCCTACGCTGGTTCCAATTTCAACCTCAATGGAGAGCGATTGGGTATTGGCCGACCCTGAACAGGTTGACCCGTAATCCAATTCTACAACATAATAGCCGCTCTCGGAGACTTCAATGGAGGATCCGCTTCCACTACTGGTAAAGGGCGATGTATTCTTGTACCAATTATACCGATAAGTTTCTGGGTTAGGTACATTGTATACTTCCAAGGTGGTTGTACCTCCATTACAGAGTTGTATTTTCTGTGCTGGTGGTGCTCCAGTGTCGCCCATTTCCCTGATGGCCAGTGTAGAGTTGAAGTCTATATAATACATTTCAAAGGCATCCGAAACAGGACTTGTTTTTGCCGGACTTGTACTCCTCACCCTAAATCTGTAAGCATCTCCCCTAGTATCTGTAGGCAGTGCAAATGAAAATTCAAAGTCAAAATCGGAATTCTTATCCGCTACCCTGGCCAATTCCTTGGGAGTGCCAAAGGAACCAGTGGCATCGGATAATTCCAACACAAATTCATTGTCACTATTTACATTAGGTAGCCATGTGAAGTTTATGTAGTATTCGTTAAAGGTTGCAGATGCACAGGCAGCTGTCCAAACCGAATTGCCCGCTAGATTTGGGTTGTCGGCAGGAGTAGGTTTGTTCAGGGTCTGGGCTAAAATTGAATTTGTACCCAACAGCATCAAGGTAAGAACGAAAATTAGTAGGTTATTTTTTTTGTTCGGGTTCATGAGATGTTGTAGTTAGGGGTTACTACCAGCTTTTATTGTTGATAATTGTCAGATAACTTTTTACAAGTTTTGGCAATACATTGAGTTACAAAGTATTCAAATACAAATATGTTATATAATTATAATACTGGAAATTTAAAGTTGTAAGGGTATTTAAATCTGTTGTGAAACCCACTTTATTGTATGCTATGCGCATTTTATCATCGGCTTTACCCGCATTTTGCCTACATTTGCGCATCAAAAAGGAGAATATGAGTGAAGCACTAAAATCACTGAATTTCATTGAGCATATCGTTGAGGAGGATTTAAGGAACGGCTTTCCAAAGGAGAAGCTAAGATTTAGATTTCCACCTGAGCCAAATGGCTATTTACACATTGGTCATGCGAGCTCAATTTGCCTTAATTTCGGTTTGGGTTTAAGGTACGGGGCTCCTGTTAATTTACGTTTTGATGATACCAATCCGGCCAAGGAGGAACAGGAATATGTAGATGCCATTAAGGAGGATGTAGAGTGGCTTGGTTATGAATGGGATACGGAGTGTTTTGCTTCGGATTACTTTCAACAGCTTTATGACTGGGCAATCGATTTAATAAAAGTGGGTAAGGCCTATGTAGACAGTCAAACTTCAGAGGAAATTGCCGAGCAAAAGGGGACCCCCACAGAGGCGGGTACTCCAAGCCCTTTCAGGAATAGGTCCGTGGAGGAGAATCTGCAGTTATTTCAAGGGATGAAGGAAGGTAAGTTTAAGGAAGGGGAGCATGTTTTAAGAGCAAAAGTGGATATGGCTTCTTCCAATATGTTGATGCGCGATCCCATAATGTACCGCATTTTGTATAGGGCACATCACAGAACAAATACCGATTGGTGTATTTATCCTATGTATGATTGGACACATGGAGAGAGCGACTATATTGAGCAGGTTTCGCATTCCTTGTGTACGCTGGAATTTGCTATGCACCGGGAGCTTTATGATTGGTTTTTGGACCAAGTGGTAGATAAGGATTTGGTACGGCCAAAACAAAGGGAGTTCGCAAGGAGAAATTTTAGCCATACCGTTGTGAGTAAGCGCAAGTTGCTTCAATTGGTGGACCAGGGATTTGTAAAAGGGTGGGACGATCCCAGAATGCCTACGATTTCTGGATTGCGAAGAAGGGGCTATACCCCTGAGTCCATCAGAAATTTTGCGGATATTATTGGTATCGCCAAAAGGGACAACGTTGTGGATGTTTCTTTGTTGGAATTTCATGTTCGGGAACATTTGAATAAAATTGCACCTAGGGTTATGGGTGTTTTAAATCCGTTAAAGGTTGTATTAACGAATTATCCAGAAGGGGAAGAAGAATGGCTTGAGGCGGAAAATAACCCTGAGGATGAGGCGGCTGGCTATAGACAACTACCATTTTCAAGGGAATTGTATATTGAACAGGAAGATTTTAAGGAGGAGGCAAATAGAAAATTCTTTAGACTAAAGCTCGGTGGTGAGGTGCGATTAAAGAATGGATATATCATAAAGGCCGATTCCTGTACGAAAGATACCGATGGGAATATTATTGAGGTGCAATGTACCTATGACCCCAAGAGCAAGAGTGGAAGCGGTACAGAAGAAAGCCTAAGAAAGGTTAAGGGAACTTTGCACTGGGTTTCTGCAAAGCATGCCCTTAGCGCAGAAGTAAGGTTGTATGATCGCCTTTTTACGGATGAAACGCCGGATGCACATAAAGACAAGAATTTCTTGGATTTTATTAATCCCGATTCGTTGCAGATTATCTCGGCCTTTGTTGAACCAAGTTTGGCAGATGCAAAAATTGGGGATCGCTTTCAATTTCAACGAATGGGTTATTTTAATTTGGACCCGGATAGCAAATCGGAAAAATTGGTTTTTAACAGAACCGTTGGTCTAAGGGATACTTGGGCCAAAATTCAGGAAAAAAATTAATATCAATTTAGCTTATACCTTTTGATATAACAATTGGTATTTTCTATAAAAATCGAAGACCACAGCTCGCATATGCTGTGGTTTTTTTTTGGGCGAAGGTAATTCTATAACAATTGGTGTTTTGAGGTGCTGTAGGGCCTTTAATTAGTTTTTGGTTGAAATATTATCCATTTGGGCAGTTTGGATCAAAAGTTTGATGGATAGCGTCAATTAGTGATCTTTCTTTCCATTAACTTTGGGTTTTACGCCCTTAGTAAAATTTCAGCACACAGAATTTCAATTATGGATGTTTTCATCAATTTTGAAAAATAGAAGGAGTGGAAATTTAAATGGGGTACCTTAATATATTATTAATAACAACATAAAAATATAATTATGACAAACGATAGTGGAAATACTTTATTAGCTTTATTAACAGGTGCTGCCATAGGTGCAGGAATTGGAATTTTGTATGCACCTGATAAAGGGACCAAAACTAGAAAAAGGATCAAGAAGAAGGCCATGGAGACAACCGATGATCTAACTAGTAGAATATCCCATGCAAAAGAGGAGCTTACCAAAACGGCGGAGGCCAAGAAAGTGGACTTCGAGCAAAAGTTGGAAGAGACTATTTCCAATATGAGCTACAAGGCAGACGACATTATAAGTGCCCTGGAAAAGAAGTTGGCCGATCTTAAGAATAAGAATGCACAACTGCAAAAATAAGGGAGGACTATATGGCCTTAGAGGAAATTAGGGAAAATCTTTCTGAAGTTGATGGGGATATACGATCGTATTTAGAAAATACCGGAGAGTATTATAAGCTCCAAGGGTTTAAGATAGGAATGCGGAGCATGACCATTTTTGCCAAGATGTTGATGTTGGGAAGTATTGCCTTGCTTGCATTATTTATGTTGTCTTTTGCCGCTGCTTATGGGATCGGGCTATGGTTGGAAAATACTTTTTTAGGATTTTTGTTCGTGGGACTGTTTTATAGTTTGGTTGGAATTGTATTTTATTTATACCGAGATCTATTGGATAAGCCTATGCTAAAGAAGTTTTCGGAATATTATTTTGATTGATGAATTATGGCAAAGCAAGTTTTTACTTCTTTTGATGAAATAGATCAAAGGTTGGCTATTTTAAAATTACAAAGGGAAATTGACAAGGAGCAGTTGAGACTGCACGTCAATAGGACAAAGGCTAACTTTTATCCTACCAATTTGTTGGGGGGGGTTAGTGGAATAGCCCAGAAATTAATTATCTCCTTTGTGGCAAATAAAATATTGAAGAGATTTAGCTAGGTCCTTTATCAGGCTAAGTAAAAAACCTTTTACGACTTGTATTATACAAATTGTAAAAGGTTTTTTTATTGATGTGTTAATCTATTTACTCTATTTGGGGTCTTTCTTTTTGTTTTGCGTTTTCATAGATTCCCCAATCATGTTACTGGCCGTAAAGGAGGCCACCATATTGTTTAGCATGTCGCTTCCCGCCTGTGGCGAATTGGGTAACAATATTAAATTGGTGTTGGTGGCTTCACCAATAGATTGCAGTGTATCATAATGCTGCGTAACCACAATGAGGGCAGAGGCTTCTTGGGAGTTTATACCCACTTTGTTCAGTACTTCTACAGATTCCTCCAATCCACGTGCAATTTCCCTACGTTGATCTGCAATTCCTTGTCCTTGCAATCTTTTGCTTTCAGCTTCCGCCTTTGCCTTTTCAACGATTAGGATACGAGCCGCATCACCTTCAAACTGTGCCGCAATTTTTTCCCTTTCGGAGGCATTAATGCGGTTCATGGCTTCTTTTACCTGTGCATCCGGGTCAATATCCGTTACCAAGGTCTTTATAATATCATAACCATAATCCAACATGGCATCTTGAAGCTCTGTTTTTACTGCTATAGCGATATCGTCTTTTTTTACGAAAACGTCATCCAACTTCATTTTCGGAACTTCGGCGCGGACAACATCGAACACGTAGGAGGTTATTTGGTCATGTGGATATTCCAATTGATAAAAGGCTTCGTACACTTTGTTCTTTAGAACAACATATTGTACGGATATTTTAAGTTTTACAAAGACATCGTCCAAAGTTTTGGTCTCAACAATGACATCCAATTGTTGAATTTTAAGCCCAACACGGGCCACAATACGATCGACCAACGGAATTTTCATCCCTAAACCGGAAGTGCGTACGCTATTGAATTTTCCAAAACGTTCAATAATAACAGCTGTCTGTTGCTTTACTGTAAAGAATGAAGAAAAAAGGATAACAAAACCGATAAGTAATAACGGTATAAGTAAGAATGAACCCATGATTTAGTGTTTAGAATTAGCTAATGAATTTACAAAAGACTTTGTAGATATGTGACAATTTTGGTAAATATGTTACAAATCTGATGATATACACTAAAATAGTGCTCTACTTATTTACTAAATAGATATTGGGCAGTCTACTAAACTCGCTATTTTAAAGCTCTGCTATGGCCGTTTTTATTCTATTAATACAATCCGTTTTTCCTATTAGGGCCATAATGTCGAAAATATGGGGCCCCTTCATTTCACCAACAATAACCAAGCGTAGTGGTGGCATCACTTTTCCAAAGGATAGATCATTTTCAGAAATCCATTGTTTTACTTGGGTTTCAAGATTTTCCGATCCAAAGTTATCTGTACCTTCCAATAGGGATAGCAATTGGGTCATAATGGCAGCAGTATCTTCTTTCCACTGTTTCTTAACCGCTTTTTCATCGTAGACACTAGGAGCCAAAAAGAAGTAATTTCCCAATTCCCAAAAATCGTTGACAAATGTGGCACGTTCCTTAATTAGGGCAACTACTTGTTTTACATAATCCGCGTTATTTTTATCCTTTGGAATGTCTAGCCCCTTATTTTTTAACATTAGCATAAATGCATTGGCTAGATCAGTATTGTCCTGAATTTGCATGTAGTGCTGATTATACCATTTGGTTTTGTCAGGGTCAAAACGTGCTCCCGATTTGTTTACCCTTTCCAGGCTGAAAGCGGAAACCAACTCTTCCAGGGAAAATATCTCTTGTTCCGTACCGGGATTCCAGCCCAATAGGGCCAAAAAGTTGGTTACGGCTTCCGGAAAATACCCTGCCTCCCTGTAGCCGATGGAATTGTTCCATGTGAGCGGAAAAACGGGAAAGCCCATTTTTTCTCCATCCCTTTTACTAAGTTTTCCTTTGCCCACGGGTTTCATTATTAAAGGTAAATGAGCAAATTTTGGAGCTTCCCATCCAAACGCATCGTATAATTGCTGGTGGAGCGCCAAAGATGGTAACCATTCCTCGCCACGAATTACATGTGTAATGTCCATTAAATGGTCATCCACTATATTGGCCAAATGGTAGGTGGGCATGCCGTCGCTTTTAAACAAAACCTTATCGTCCAAAGTATTGGTATCTATTTTAATATCGCCCCTTATAAGATCGGTTAAATGTAATTCGGCGTCCTGAGGTGTTTTGAATCTTATTACATATTCTTCCCCTGCTTGTATTTTGGCTTTAGTTTCCTCTGGACTTAATGACAATGAATTGGAAAGTTTTAACCTATTGTGATAATTGTATATGAAGGTTTTTCCCTTTTCTTCATGGTCTTTTCTATGAAAATCCAGATTTTCACTAGTATCGAAGGCGTAATAGGCATGGCCCTTTTCGATAAGGCTATCCGCATATTTTTGATAGAGCTCTTTTCTTTCGCTTTGCCTGTAGGGGCCATAGCGGCCATCTTTTCCTGGGCCTTCATCGTAAGGTATATTACACCAATTTAAGGCGTCTATTATATATTGTTCTGCCCCTTCTACATACCTATTTTGATCGGTATCCTCAATTCTTAGTATAAAGTCGCCCTTATGTTTTTTGGCGTACAAATAATTGAATAATGCGGTTCTAACACCGCCTATATGTAGAGGTCCAGTTGGGCTTGGAGCAAAGCGAACTCTTACTTTCTTGGTCATGAAGTATTATTTTTGCGCAAAGATACATAAAGCGTTCTATTTTGGGATTCGGATTTAGGTCCTTTGGGACTAGATCGCTTTTTTGTACCTTGGTTATAAAATGATCTATTTTGGATAATTATTATAATATTTTAGAAAAGCTTAATGCCTTTATTGCGAAGTTCTATACCAAGATGTTGCTTAAGGGCGTGCTTCTTTTTTTGGCCTTGGGATTGCTTTTCTTTTTGGTGGTATTGGGAATAGAATATTTTTTCTGGTTAAATTCTGTTGGCCGTTTAGTGCTTTTAGTGCTATTTGTTGGGGTTGAATTGTATTTGGTGTGGAAATTTATTTTTACGCCTTTATCGTTCTTGTTAAGATGGAAACGAGGTTTGAGCAATAAGGAGGCTTCTGTACTAATTGGCAAACATTTTCCAGAGGTCGACGATAAGCTTTTTAACCTTTTGGATTTAGCTGAAAGTAGTTCCAAGTCGGAATTGTTGTTGGCAAGTATTCAGCAAAGATCTGAGGATTTAAGTGTTGTACCTTTTGTTAAGGCTGTTGACTTGAAAGATAATATAGGTTATGCCAAGTATTTATTGCTTCCCCTTGTGGTTTTTAGTATAATTTGGGTTTCTGGGGATATAGCTTCGTATTTTGGTTCCTATAAAAGAGTTGTGAATTACGACCTGGCCTTTGAGCCTCCGGCGCCTTTTGCTTTTAAATTGCTTACTGCCAATTTGGATGTTCTTGAGGGAGAATCCTTGGATCTTTTGGTTACCACTGAGGGGCGTATTAAACCCGAAGGTATGTCTATAGTAGTTAATGGCGAAGAGTTTCTCCTGCAGGTTAAGGATGGGTTTTACCAATATGTATTTACGCCGCCCTTGGAGAGTACTGCTTTTTATTTTGTGGCGAATGGTTTTAGGTCTAGGGAGTATTTTTTAAATGTACTCGCTGCTCCTAGTATAGTAGATTTTGATATGATTCTGGATTATCCTGAATATACCAAAAAGAATGATGAAGTGATAAGAAGCACTGGCAATGCCGTTTTTCCAGAAGGCACTCGAGTTTCTTGGAGGATGAAGACTAGAACAACTGATGAGGTACTTTTACGAGTAGGGGATAGTATTGAGAATTTTAATAGGTCAGGGGATGCATTTAGTTTAGACAAGCGTGTTTTTATGGATTTGGATTACGAATTGTCTATTTCAAATGCCAACGTTGATAATTATGAGATTTTGGGATATCGCTTTACTGTGGTGAGGGATGCTTATCCCAGTTTACGTGTGGATCAGGTTCTTGATTCCTTAAACCCTAATTTGTCCTATTACGTGGGGGAGGCAACGGATGACTACCAATTAAATACTGTTAGATTGATTTATTACCAGAAAGGGCAGGATAATAAGAAGGTTTTGGTCCTGTCCAATCCAAATGTGAATTATAACAAGTTTTATTACACCTTTCCTTCAGGATTGGATTTGGTTGAAGGTGAGGCCTATGATTTCTATTTTGAAGTGGTGGACAATGATGCTATTCACAAGGGTAAAGTGACTAAAAGTCAAGTATTTAGCTCTAGTATGTTAAGTGGTAATCAGCTGAAAGATAAGGAGTTGGAGTTTCAAAGAGCTATTCTCAAGAATCTTGACAAGTCTTTGGAAATGTCCAAGGAGCAACAGAAGAGCTTAAAGGAGATTAATAGGCATGAAAGGGAAAATAGTGTCCTTAGTTTTTCAGATCAAAATAGAATTAAGGATTTTTTAAAGCAGCAGGAGCTTCAGGAGGATTTAATGAAGAAATTTAGCGGGCAATTAAAGGATAATCTTAAGAAATCGGAAGAAGACAGTAAATTAAAGAAATTACTTCAGGAGCGGCTGGAAAGACAGGAAATGCAGGCTAAGAAGAATGAAAGGCTGTTGGAGGAATTAAATAAGTTAGCAGAGAAGTTGGACAAAGATGAATTGGCTAGGCGCTTGGAGGAGCTAGGAAAGAAGCAGAGGAATGCGGATCGTAACTTGGAACAGTTGTTGGAACTCACCAAAAGATATTATGTTCAGCAAAAGGCAAATCAATTGGGAGAAGATTTGGATAAGTTATCCAAAGAGCAGGAGGCTGTGGTAGAGAAGGAGTTGGGATTTGAACAAAAACGAAAGGATCAGGATAGTTTAAGATCTCAATTTGAGGAGATAAGTAAGGAGGTCGAGGAGTTGATGAAGGATATTTCTAGCCTAAGGAAGCCTTTGGATTTAAAGATTGATATGGGCAAGGTAGAGGAGGTAAAGAAGGATCAGGAAGATGCAATAGAGGAGCTTTCCAAGCAAGCCGAGGGTGATAAAACTAGCTCTGAAAAGGGAAAATCCAAACAAAAATCTGCTGCAAAGAAAATGAAAGAACTTTCGGAGGATTTGATGTCCGCTGGTTCTGGTGGTGGAGGTGGATCTTCTACCGCTGAGGACGCGGAAATGTTAAGGCAATTATTGGATAATTTAATCACTTTTTCTTTTAAGCAGGAAGGTTTATATAAAAGTTTGGGACAGTCGGAATTGTCGGGTACCGTAAATACGGCTAGTATTAAAAAGCAGCAGGAATTAAGGGAATTGTTTAAACACGTTGATGATAGTTTGTTTGCGTTATCCTTAAGGCAGGCAGAACTGTCTGAATTTGTAAATGAACAAATTACTGAAGTGTATTATAATTTGGACAAGGCCCTTGAGAGTATGGCAGAGAGCGAAATGTATCAAGGAGCTTCTTATCAAAAGTATGTTTTAAATGCCTCCAATAGTCTTAGCGATTTTTTGGCCAATGTTTTGGAGAATTTACAACAAAGTATGAGTCCCAGTTCGGGTAAAGGCCAGGGAAAGGGTTTTCAATTACCGGATATTATTTTGGGGCAGGAGAAGTTGGGGGAAAAAATGGGTGAAATGGGTAAAAAGGGATCTGAAGGTAAGAGTTCTGGTGATGGAAAGAAAGACGGTGGACAAGGAGAGAAGTCTGGAGAGAATGGTAGTGAAGGTGGGGATGGAAATGGTCAGGAAGGTGATAATGGAGATAAAGGTAGTGAGGGCAAAGGTAAAGGTACTAAGGAGGGTGAGGGCTCCAATAGTGGTGGTGGGGGAAAAGGAAGTGAGATGGGTACTGGAGGCAAGGAGGGTGGACCTAATGAGGACGAACTTAATGAAATATATGAAATTTATAAGGAACAACAATTGTTACGCGAGCAATTGGAAGAGCAATTAAAGAATCTTATAAATAATGATGACCGTAAGTTGGGTGAAAAATTGGTGCTGCAAATGGAGGATTTCGAGAACGATTTATTGAGGAATGGGGTTACCCAGCAAACAATGAATAAGATGAACAATATTAACCGGGAAATGTTAAAGTTGGATAATGCCGCTTTAAAACAGGGAAAGACCAAGGAAAGGGAGAGCAATACTAATAATGATTCCTTTCAAAACCCTATTCTTACTAGGCCCTCAATATTAGATAATTATCGCAACGATGTGGAGATTTTAAATAGACAAGCATTACCTTTGCAGCAAAATTTTCAGATTAGGGTTAAGGAATATTTTAAAATTGATGATTGATTTTCACTATGAGACGGATTTTAGCATAGATGCTGAAACCAAGTTTGCCGATTGGATTAGTAGGATAGTGCTTTCTGAGGACGAAAGTTATAGTCAATTGGATTTTATTTTTTGCGATGATGAATATCTTCTAAAGATAAACCAAGACTATCTTAATCATGACACCTATACTGATATTATTACTTTTCCTTATGAGGATAATAATGGAATAGCAGGTGACATCTTTATTTCTGTTGAACGTGTCAGGGATAATGCTTCTGAGTATGGTGTTGATTTTGATACTGAATTAAAACGAGTCATGGCTCATGGGGTGTTGCATCTTATAGGGTATGGTGACAAGAGTGAAGAGGAGGCCTCGCAAATGAGGTTAAAGGAAGACGAAAAAATTAAATTGTTCCACGTGGAACATTGAAAAGTTATGTTTGAAAAGGAATATGATGTTATAGTGGTTGGTGCAGGTCATGCTGGAGCGGAAGCTGCTGCTGCTGCCGCCAATTTGGGTTCTAAAACCTTGTTGGTTACTATGAACTTGCAGACTATTGGACAGATGTCTTGTAATCCTGCCATGGGTGGAATTGCTAAGGGACAAATTGTTCGGGAGATAGATGCTCTTGGCGGATATAGTGGTATTGTTAGCGACAAGAGTGCCATACAGTTTAAAATGCTTAATAAAAGCAAAGGTCCAGCCATGTGGAGTCCTAGGACTCAAAATGACAGAATGCGGTTTGCTGAGGAATGGCGTATGGCCTTGGAGAATACTCCAAATGTTGATTTTTATCAGGAAATGGTTTCTGGTCTTTTAATAGAAAATGGTCGTGCTGTTGGGGTGAAGACCTCTTTAGGAATTGACATTAGGTCCAAGTCCGTTGTGCTTACTAATGGTACTTTCTTAAATGGCTTAATTCATATAGGAAACAAGCAATTTGGTGGTGGTAGAGCCGGTGAAAAAGCGGCTACTGGTATTACTGAACAATTGGTGGAATTAGGATTCGAAAGTGGAAGAATGAAGACTGGAACACCCCCTAGGGTGGACGGGAGATCTTTGGATTATTCGGTTATGATTCCCCAGCCTGGTGATCTAATTCCTGAAAAATTTTCCTATTCCGATACCAAGGCATTGTCCCATCAACGGGATTGTTATATGACCCATACTAGTCTTTTGGTTCACGATTTGCTACGGGAAGGTTTTGATCGTTCTCCTATGTTCAACGGTAGGATTAAGAGTTTGGGGCCAAGATATTGTCCTTCTATTGAAGATAAGATCAATAGGTTTGCAGATAAGGATAGTCATCAGCTTTTTGTTGAACCTGAGGGCTGGAATACGGTAGAGGTTTATGTAAATGGTTTTTCAACTTCACTTCCTGAGGATGTTCAGTATAAAGCTTTAAAATCTGTAAAAGGGTTTGAGAATGTAAAATTCTTTAGGCCTGGCTATGCCATCGAATATGATTATTTTCCACCAACACAATTGAAGCATACCTTAGAAACCAAGCTTATTGAGAATCTTTATTTTGCAGGTCAAATTAATGGAACTACAGGGTATGAGGAGGCTGCTTCCCAAGGATTAATGGCTGGGATAAATGCTCATTTAAAAATAAATGAAAAGGAGGCTTTTATACTGAATAGGGATGAAGCTTACATTGGGGTATTGGTAGATGATCTCATTACAAAGGGTACGGAGGAGCCATATCGTATGTTTACTTCTAGGGCAGAATATAGGACGCTTTTGCGACAGGATAATGCTGATTTAAGACTTACACCTAGAAGTTTTGAAATGGGATTGGCTAAGAAGGATAGGTTGGAAAAGATGGAGGAGAAGGAGCGTAAATCAACTGCTTTCGTAGAATTTTTTAGGGAAACCAGTTTTAAGCCAGAAGAGATTAATCCTATTTTAGAGGAGTTGGATTCGTCAACTGTAAAGCAACCGGATAAGATGTTTAAAGTGTTTTCAAGACCCAAAGTAACCATGGAGCACATGATGCAATTGGAAGGCGTTTCTGAATTTGTTTCAGATAACAATTTGGATAGGGAGGTACTGGAACAGGCAGAAATTCAGGTTAAATATTCTGGGTATATTGCCAAGGAAAAGAACAATGCGGATAAATTGCAGCGACTTGAAAATATCAAAATTCCAAAGGGTTTTGATTATAGCAAGCTTAAATCCCTCTCCTATGAGGCCAGAGAAAAGCTTAAGGCAATACAGCCTGTGACTATCTCCCAAGCATCTAGAATCAGTGGGGTTTCTCCAAGCGATATTAGTGTATTGCTGGTCTATATGGGACGATAAATTTGGATTGAAATCCAAATGTTCCACGTGGAACATTGATTAATTTTATGCGTTTTAATGACTATTTAGGGAACCAAAGATTTGGTTTTACAGAGAGGTGTTTGTCAAGATAAATTGGCAAGCACCTTTTTTATGCTTCTATTGTATATGCTGTTTGGGCAAAAAAAATTAATTAAAGGCTAAAACTACTGGTGAATATTATCTCAGAATTATCTAAGTACGATCATGCTATTGTTTGTATTTTCAGATTTGGGATTATCTTGCAAAAATGACATTTAGAGGTTGCGGATTTATACGTGTAGTTGTTTGAATTGTACTATTATTTTTAGAAGTTTAAAATTTATATTGTGGTCATATTAATGTTATTTGAAGCAAGAAAGAGAGAATATGAACTTGATTTTTTTTGAACCTTTTGGAAACTTATCGGACCAAGTCTATTTTAAATTTGTTTTCACCTTTAGACTATTTAGGATCGAAAATTTTAGTTATAAAGTTTGTTTTAAATGGAAGTTAATCAACATTTTTTTGGGTTAGGGTAGTGCAGTTATAATAGCTGAAATCTTCCTGCCGATTCACTTTTATAGACTACGGTTTTGAAGTATCTTCGTTGCTTATTAAAATAATTATTATCGGCCTAACAGAATTATGAAGCTTTATTTGGAAACCAAGGATTATACCCTCACTGGAGAGTCGTTTAAATTGTTGCATGATCCGGTTTTGGATATGTTGATTACAGAACCACAACCTGATAATCTTGGGCGGTATTATGAAAGCGAAGATTACATTTCCCATACCGATGCCAAGAAGTCCTTGGTGGATAAAATGTATCATACGGTAAAAGGTTACAATCTTAAAAGTAAGCTTTCGCTAATTAATTCCTATGCGGGTACGGATAAAACAATTTTGGATGTAGGAGCCGGTACTGGAGATTTTTTGGCCTTAGCTAAGAAATGTGGCTGGGAAGCTTCCGGGGTAGAACCTAATGAATTGGCAAGGCTTAAAGCAAAGGAAAAAGGTGTAGAGCTATTGGAGGATATGAACTCTCTTCCTGCGGGTCAGAAATTTGATGTTATAACCCTTTGGCATGTTTTGGAGCATTTGCCAAATCTGGATGAACAGATTAGCAAGTTGGTAGGACTCCTATCTGATTCGGGAACGCTTATTGTCGCTGTTCCTAATTTCAAATCTTATGATGCGGCTTACTACAAACAATTTTGGGCAGCGTACGATGTGCCCAGACATCTCTGGCATTTTTCTCAAAAGAGTGTTGAGGGGATCTTTGCAAAACACGGAATGAAATTGGTGCGGACCAAGCCCATGTTTTTTGATGCCTTCTATGTTTCCCTTTTGTCGGAGAAATATAAAAATGGTAAACAGAAATTTTTGAGTGCGTTTGGGATTGGGCTTATGTCCAATATTCGGGCTTTGGGCACTAAGGAGTTTTCTTCGTTGATTTATGTACTTAAGAGGGCGCAATAGCTGTTTTAAGGCCCTCTAAGAGGGTTTCCCCTAGTGAAACGACTTAAGGCATTAAGCTCTTGAGAAAGGCTAATTCCGGCTAGATTTAGATAACATTTAACATAAGATATGCTGATATAAAAATCATTTGTTATCAATTTTGTCTATCGTTGTTGCTTGTGAAGGTTTTACTAACCGTGTTCGTGTTTTAGGGCGGTATTAGATTCAATGGAACTCGCTGTTAGGAATAATAATAATTTTTCTATTATTCTAAAAAAGCTTTTCTATTTTTGCCCAAATTTAAACTAAAGAGAAAATGAAAAAATTAGTTTTGGCGTTGGTATTAATAGGAGCAATATCATGCCAACAAGAAAAAATAGCCTTTGTGGATAATGTGAAGTTAATGGATACTTATCAGGAGAAAGTAGATATTGAGGCTAAATTCAAAACAAGAACTGAAACTTTTGGCAAAAAGAGGGACAGTATTTCCCAAGCTTTTCAAATGGAGGCCCAAGCATTTCAGGCCAAGGCACAAAAAATGGCCCAGGCCAAAGCTCAAGAGGAATATGGTCAATTGCAGCAGCGTAGTCAGTTCATTGGGCAACAGTTGCAACAAGAAGAACAGCAATTGCAGATGCTGGGCCAAACAGAGATGGATAGCTTGGTGTCTAAGGTGAAAAAGGAAATCAAGGCCTATGGAGAATCGAATGGCTATTCCTTTATTTTAACCGGTGGGGACGGGGGTAGTGTACTTTACGGGAAAGAAGCAAATAACGTTACCGATGCCATCGTTAAAATTTTAAATGATAATTACAAGAAATAGTAATTTATAAGTGGCGCCTTTCATAGGGGCGCATTGGAAAAACCTTCGAAGATTAATTCGAAGGTTTTTTATTTTGAAGTAGAAGCAAAGTTTCTTAAGACATCTTTTCCCCTGTTCTAAATTTGCTCTTTTGTGTAAGTTAGAAGTGGTTTTATAAATTTGCTATTTGGTGTTTTTCGTTGATTAGGGAGTCAGACTTCTATAATTGAAGTTTTCCAGGTGAGGATTCTGTATAATGGAAATTCAGCTTAAACTAAAAAAATGAATATTCATTTAGTTATTCGAGATTATACCAAAACTTATGAAATGATGTAATTAGGGATGAAAATAAACCGAATTATCGAATTTTATTTTTGGCGTTTTCTTTAGAAATTGAAAGGTTGACCCTCCTGGAATTCCTATATTCTATTATCACAAAATGATTGGGCACCGTGCAATTTAATTAACTTCAGGTTTGTTTAATGATATAAGCCTAATAGTCTAAAGAAATGCTTAGATAAGCCATATTACCTCTTAAAATCCAATGCTTAAGCCAACCAAACAGTCGGTTGCAGGAATATAAAAGTCCGCAAGAGACAAAATCTGCACCTTGGTCGGTATATTGGGCCACCTTAGCTGTATATTTTAATTGGAAAGTCTTTTCTTCCGTATAGATAACCGACTTATTAGTTTATTTTTGAATAAACTGAAGATTCAATTGCATACTTGCCGTAATGAAATTGAATGGCCATCGACTATACATAGACGTAGGTTTTTAGCCTAGGAATATGCAACTTTAGAATCAATGCTGGAACATTGTAAAATAGATAGTACCGCAATTCTGATATTTGCCAATTCCTCTAAGGAAGAATTGAAATATAAGACAATACCCAAGGGCAGCATTTTGTTTGATGGGTTAACGGAACATGCCTTGAATACAGCAAGGAAAACGGGTCTTCCTTATTTTCTTATATCGGAAAAAGAACAAAATGGAAATTCCTTTGGAGAAAGGTTTGTCAATGCCATTAGTTCCATTTTTGCAATGGACTTTGATAATGTGATCACCATAGGCAATGATACACCGCAATTAAAAGCCTCCGATCTCGGCAAAGCTTCTAGACTAATAGGTGCAACTAAATTTGTCTTGGGTCCTTCCAAGGATGGCGGATTTTATTTGATGGGACTTCACAAATCCCAGTTTGATGCTAGTGCTTTTAGTGAATTACCTTGGAAAACAAATACACTTACCACTAAAATAGCGGCACTAATCGCCGCCTCCAACATAGATGTAATTCAACTTCGAGTCTTGTTGGACTTGGATACCAATGCAGATTTAAAGAGGATTCTAAAAGGATTAAAATATAGTACAGGAAAGATCTTTCAAATAATACTTTCTTTGGTTGCACATATCAGAAGAATTATTGTTCAGGGCTATATCTCATTAAGTTTAAAATTTATCGGCACTTATTTTAATAAGGGCTCCCCTTTCCACATCATCAACTAGTACTGGTTACGGAAATCAATTTCCATAACGCACTTCGCCCATATCCTGGAAAACTTTAGTAACTGGACAACACCCCGGTGTAGGGGTTCGCTGCCCTACTTTTAGGTTTCACTATTATGTTGTGGGAATAAAACAAACTATTAATAGCGGAAACCAACACAATTTAGGTTTTCCATAATAACTATATAAAATATATCATGGCAGATTCTTATTATGACCCGGCAGATTTACGGAAGTTTGGAAAAATTACGGAATGGAGCGAGGAACTGGGAAACAAGTTTTTCGATTACTACGGAAAAGTATTTGAGGAAGGAGCCCTCAGCGCAAGGGAAAAATCCCTGATTGCTTTGGCAGTGGCCCATGTGGTCAAGTGTCCCTATTGCATTGATGCCTATACCAAAGACGGTTTGCAAAAAGGAATAACCAAGGAAGAGATGATGGAAGCCGTACATGCAGGTGCGGCTATTGAAAGCGGTGCTACTTTAGTGCATGGGGTTCAAATGATGAATAAGTACAATAAGCTATCCATGTAAAATAAGTGGCATTGCATATAATCTATTAAGTTAGGTTCTAGCGAGAATTTTACAGGATTTTGGGTGGAAATGCTACAACTTTTGTAATCTTTTACAGCTTTGACCTACTAACAATTGTATACTCAAAAGAATGGCAACTAAATCCTTAAAGGCAAGGCATAACGCACTTGTCACAGATAATAAACAATTGGAAATCCTTGAAGGCGGTATTTTCGAAAATGGGGAATTGCCCTATTTTAAGGATAAAATCGCCCAAATAGGGCAGTTTCCGTTGCGCCCAAAAAAATTGGAAATTCTACAGATCAATGTAGGGTATATGTGTAATCAGGTTTGCGAACACTGCCATGTAGATGCAGGTCCTGATCGAAAGGAAATAATGACCAGGGAAACCATGGAGCAATGTTTGGAGGTTATTCGCAATACCGCTGCCCATACTTTGGATCTAACAGGAGGTGCCCCTGAGATGAATCCCAATTTTAGGTGGTTTGTGGAAGAGGCTGCCAAAGCAGGGGTACAGGATTTCATAGTGCGTTCCAACCTTACTATTATAAGGGCCAATAAGAAATATTATGATCTCCCGGAGTTTTTTAAAAAGTACAATATCCATGTTATTTCGTCCATGCCTCATTACACTCGTGGAAAAACGGACAAACAGCGGGGAGAGGGAGTGTTCGACAAGTCGATCAAGGCGCTTCAGGAATTGAATGCCGTTGGATATGGTATGCCGGATAGTTCGTTGAGATTGGATCTGGTCTATAATCCGTCAGGCGCTTTTTTGCCAGGGGACCAATCGGCTTTGGAGCGCGACTTTAAAAAGGCGCTCAAGGAAGATTTTGAGATTAATTTTCACAACCTTTTTTCCATTACAAATCTACCTATAGCCCGTTTTTTGGATTATTTAATCGCCTCTGGGAATTATGAAGATTATATGTATTCCCTAGTAGAGTCATATAACCCTTCTGCCGTGGAAAATGTTATGTGTACCAATACTATTTCGGTGAGTTGGGATGGATGGTTGTACGATTGTGACTTTAATCAGATGCTAGGTCTTAAAGTGGCCAGCAAAATAAAACACATTAAGGACTATAATGAAGATATTCTTACAGATAGGAACATTATAGTATCGCAACACTGTTTTGGTTGTACGGCAGGAGCGGGGAGTAGTTGTCAGGGCTCCGTTACCTAATATCCTTTTCATAGTTATACCAAAAAGGCACTTTGGAATTCGTAAGGGAATGGACCAATCGGTTTGTGCGGGGTAGTATTGTAGATTGAATTTGCTTTTTTTGTGTATTTTATCGAATTAAAGTTATTTTTAGCTTTTTTTTTAAATAAAAGGCCATAATTGGAGTTAGGGTAACAGACTGAAAAGTCTGTTTACCCAAAACCAAATCTTATGGAAAAACAATTGAAACGCATGGCTACCATGCAGCGGATACAAACCACCGGCTTAGAGGTTTTTTACCAAAAGGGCTATTTTAATACAAGTATAGATGATATTTTAAAGGAACTCTCCCTTTCCAAAGGGGCCTTTTATTATCATTTTCAATCCAAGGAAGAGTATTTTATAAGTATTGTCCAGAACCTGCTTTTTAGAAAGGTCTACAGTACTTTAATTGAACCCATTGAAGGTCAGGAAGACCCTTTAAACAAGATTGTTGTCTGTTTTGATAGTGCCTTGGAAACTGCAGAGCATAACTTTCTGGATTACGGATTCGTTTTGAGTAATTTCATTACCGAATTTAACGGGAAGAACCCGGACATAATGAACTACCTTCAGGACATTTTGAAGGTGTGGGAAGTTAATTTGGTAACGGCCCTTCAAAAAGGAAAATCGGATGGATATGTCAACAGGCATGTAGATAGTGAGGCAGTAGCCACATATTTAATATCATCCTATATTGGCATACGTACTTTAATGGTCGAAGGCAATAGTAAAATGCTGCGATATAAATATATTCAACAGCTTCGCCAATACTTCAGATTAATAGAGCACAAAGAGCCTGCATAGTTTGTTTTTTCAGAAGCGACTATAACCCGCTGCGCAAAGTCTAACGAATTGGAGATCTTCAGTTTTACAAAGCGATTAAAATAATGGTGAAGTTTAAGCTTAACATGATCAACCTCCCATTATCTGTTTATTTATTTATCACATTGAAAAGCCTTTAGTGCGACTTCTTGCCGCTCATGTTTCACTCTGTAGAAGTGACTAAGCCAGTCAACTGAGCTGCGGAAATTCCACGCTCCGCAAAATCATCCGACAAACGACGGTAATATTTTACTGTTTATGATTTCCTCAATTTTAAGAATAACATCCTCAGGAGCAATGGTGCGCATGGCGTTTTCATATCCGGGAGGGTATTTGTTTCCATATACCGAAGTTGGGATCAAAGGAAATTGCTCCCTATCCGCCAACAATGCATTTTGGGGATCTTGTTTAAATGGATAGAATCCCGCATAGGGATGTGTAACACCCCACAAAGTTAGGGTAGGGATTCCAAATAATGCTGCCAAATGGGCATTGCCACTATCCATGGCCAACATCAGATTTAACTGAGAGATTAAAGCCAATTCTTCCTGGAAAGTCAATTTACCCACCAGATTGATACTGTTTAGATATTTATCGGCCCATTTATCCAATAGGTATCTTTCCTCTTGCCCACCACCCAAAAGCAAAATTTTGTAACCATTGGTTTCATTAAGTGAATGAACTACCTTTTCCATCAAATCCAAAGGATACATTTTACCATCAAAGGCTGCAAAAGGAGCAATGCCTATCCATTTTTGTTCTTTGCCCTTCACAAATTCCATTGTGGAAGGGCCAATGGACCTTTTAGGCAGTGGATTTGCTTTTTCCATATCTATTGGCATGCCAAGTTTTCCAAAAACATCCGCATAGCGTTGGTGGGTAGTTTTCAAAGGTTCAAAAACTTTATGGGTAAGGGAGGTCAAAGCCTTCTTTCCTGCCCTGCCTTTATCTACTTGGATAAACGGAATGGATCCCAGCCTAAAATATTGCTTAAGAATATTGCTGCGCAGCACATTGTGCAGATCGGCAACCATATCCAAATTTAGACTTTTAAGTTCCTTATAAAGCTTCCAAAGACCAAAAATACCCTTGTGTTTGCCCTTTACGTCCGCTTCATAAACGGTTACATTTTTGAGTTCAGAAAAAAGAGGGCTAAAAAACGTTCTAGTCAGTACAGTAACTTTAATGTGGGGATATTGCTCCAATAAGGCCGATACAACAGGAACGGTCATGGCTACGTCACCCATGGCGGATAATCGAATTACCAGTATATGTATTCCTTCCCCAGCCGATGAGTCGGGTTTTTCCGTGCCAATTCTAGAAGTCGCAGTAGAGGTAACAGGAATTTTGGGCGCTCTTTCCATTTATATATCGATGATCCCGTATAAAAGTGACGGTAAGTTTTGGCGTTAGGGGGTTTTGCGGAGAACTGGGTTTAGTTCATTATCATTGTACATTTTCATCTGTTTGTAGACTTTCATGTATTTTTTTCCAGATTCAATATCCTCTAATAATTGATCTATAGCGGAACAGAGGTCCTTCTTTTGTTCCAAAAGGACATTAAGTTTATTTTGGCATTTTTGGATGTGTTCTTGGGAGGCGTCCGTTCTATTAACCTCTTCCTGCATATGGTAAACTTTCAGGGCCAAAATGGAAAGTCGGTCTATGGCCCAAGCCGGACTTTCGGTATTTATAGTGGCATCCGTCCTTTTTTCTACCAATTGGTATTTATTTACAAAGTAACTATCAATAAATTCCACCAGGTCAGTCCTATCTTGATTACTGGCATCAATTTGTCGTTTTAATTTTAGCGCGGCCACAGGTTCAATATTGGGGTCACGTATAATGTCTTCATAATGCCATTGTACCGTATCTATCCAATTTTTGCGATATAGGAGATGGGATATATCGTCCTTTGGATAGGGGTTGTTAAACTCTTGGGATACGTCATCCTTTTGATGATATTTTTCGATGCTTTCTTCAAATATTCTATAGGCAAAATCGCTGAACATAATGACAATATTTTAGGGCAAAGATACCGTTTATTTAAAAAACGGATTTTATTTATTTAGGCGCTATTTTCTTGTTATTCCTTTTGCCTAGCTCTTTGTGTAAAGGCGGATGTTTTATTGAGTTCTAATTACAGATTGGCAAAAGACCACTGCCAAGTGCATCTTAACTAATTTACTTCATTAGTGCATTGGTCAGAAATACTATAAAGGGAACTATAACGGATGCCATTAATACAATTTCACGGACACTATCCTTTTTAATAGATTGGACATAAGTGGTTATAAAAACCACTGCGGGGAAAAAAGTAATTAAAATAGGGTGGGTATCCGGGGCGGATTTCAGAACTTTCACCAGCAATCCTATAAAAAAGAACAGGACTATGAGGCGCATTGTAACTATTTTCCCAACTCCTACGCTGCCCAGTTTTAAAAAAGCCAAAAAACCACATAGCAAAACTATGGATATGTAAAAAAATAAAAGGGAACTATTGCTCCAATCATAGAAATAAACTGAATTGAAATGAAAATCGAAAAAATAATGATCCTTTAAAAAATCCATATTGTTGCTCAATGCCAGAACTGCCAACATAATCAGAGCCATAGCAATAATTGCAGCGAACGGGACCAACCAGTTTTTAATGTTTTTTGGTTCATAGAAGTATATGGCAACCATTACGACAACGAGATACAATATGGCCCAGTCATAAAATAGACTAGCTATCAATATCCAAAAAGTGGCATCAAAAATTTTTAATTTAATGTCCTTGAGACTACGGAAACTCAGGATTCTACGGATGGAGAGCAATAGGGAAAAACTACAGAGAATGGCATTGGGATCTATCAGTACTTCCGGAAAAAGTACAATTAATAGGGTATAAAATAGTATCGCCAAGGAATTACCGCCAGTGATCTTATTTCTCAACACAATAAAATTGACCACAAAAATACTGAATGATAAGAACCCCAGAATCACTGTTTGTCCCAATAATTGTTCAGGTGAATACGATTTTTGGAATATGAAAAAATGGACAAACCAATAGAAAAAAAATAGGAATACCAGAAGTATTATATAATTTATTGGTTTTGTTCTTCCAAAAATGCTTGAAATCATCCTAGGTTTTTATATTTTTGCAAGGTAAATATAATTAAGATGGATTCATTTTTTTACGGTATAGAGGATTTATTTGTAAATGTGCTTTTTGCACCATTCGACGCTTTGCGTGCTATGGAGAACTGGTGGGGAGCAAATACATTGAATTGGATTTTTATGCTGATTGGTGCTACGGCCTTCGTTTATTGGATGTTGCAGTTGAAAAAATACAATGATAGTGGTGAAGAGAATAAGGAAGTAAGCGCACACTCCTACCTATAAATATTTGTTGGATTGAGGTTAGGAACAAGGCTTCTTTTTGAAGGTATGCTTTTTCCTGAGCCAAACTTAAGGACAAACCGATCAATAAAAAAGGGGATAGCATTTGCTGTCCCCTTACTTATTTTACTAAACTTTAGTTTATTTTATGTAGTTGATGATTAAAGATCGAATCCTAGATCTTTACGATAATACATCTTATCGAAGTGTAGTTTTTCCATGTTTTTATAAGATTTCTTTAGTGCTTCTTTGTAATCGGCACCATAGGCGGTAACCGCCAAAACCCTGCCCCCATTTGTCAAAACCCTGCCTTCTTTTAATTCTGTTCCGGCGTGGAATACATCAGCATCTTCTATATTCTCAAAACCTGTTATTTCCATTCCTTTGCCATAAGCTTCCGGATAACCCCCGGATACTGCCATTACTGTGGTAGCGGCACGTTCATCTATTTCCAGGTCTATGCTGTCCAAGCTTTGTTTTGCAACGGCTTCAAAAATTTCTACCAGATCATTTTTTATTCTTGGAATTACTACCTCGGTTTCAGGATCGCCCATTCGCACGTTGTATTCAATTACTTTAGGTTCATCCCCTATTTTTATCAAACCAATGAACACAAATCCTTTATAAGGTAGATTATCTAATTTAAAGCCCTCTACGGTAGGTTTTACGATTCGCTCTAGTACTTTATCCATAAATACCTTATCTGCGAAAGGAACGGGGGAAATGGCTCCCATTCCACCTGTATTCAACCCGGTATCGCCTTCTCCAATTCTTTTATAATCTTTTGCCGTTGGTAGGACCTTAAACCCTTTTCCATCGGTAAGCACAAAACAACTCAGTTCAATGCCATCCAAAAATTCTTCAATGACAACAGTAGTACTGGCATCCCCAAATTTTGAGTCAATCAACATGGTTTTCAGTTCATCCTTGGCTTCCTGTAGGTCGTTTAGAATCAAAACCCCTTTACCAGCAGCCAGTCCGTCCGCTTTCAATACATAGGGAGGTTTAAGGGTTTCCAAAAAAGTGTAGCCTTTTTCCAAGGTTTCAGCTGTGAAACTTTCATAGGCAGCGGTAGGGATATTATGCCGCATCATAAACTCTTTGGCAAACTGCTTGCTGCCTTCCAGGGTAGCCGCTGCTTTTTGTGGGCCAATGACAGGGATATTTTGTAAGTCGGTATCGTTGAGGAAAAAATCGTGTACCCCGTTCACCAGTGGATCCTCAGGGCCTACAATTACCATTTCGATATCTTCTGAAAGCACACATTTTTTTATGGCCTCAAAATCGTTTACACCAATGGGTACATTTTTGGCTATGGCAGCGGTACCCGCATTACCGGGAGCTACAAAAAGATTTTTAAGTTTTGGACTTTGTTTTAGCTTCCAGGCTAAGGTATGTTCGCGCCCTCCGGCACCAAGGATCAAGATGTTCATTCTTAAAAAATTTCCCCAAAAATACGGTTTGAGGGGGAAATATCCAGTTATTTAGTCAAGAATTCCCGGTGTTCTTTTTTCTGTAGCTCTTCCGGGGATAGGGACTTAAAATATTCGTAGACTTTCTTAAGACCCTCAGCCCTGTTTACTTTAGGCTCCCAACCCAATATTTCCTTAGCCCTCGTAATGTCTGGTTCACGCTGCAAGGGATCATCTTGTGGCAAGGGTTTGTATATTATTTTTTGGTCCGTTCCAGTGAGTTTAATAATTTCCTCTGCAAACTCCTTGATTGTTGTTTCATGGGGATTACCAATATTTATGGGGTCGGTATAGTCGCTCATCAATAATCGGTAGATGCCCTCTACCTGATCGTCTATATAGCAAAAGGATCTTGTTTGGGAACCATCCCCAAAAACGGTAAGATCTTCTCCTCTAAGGGCTTGTCCCATAAAGGCAGGTACCACCCGGCCGTCGTTCAGTCGCATACGGGACCCATAGGTGTTGAAAATACGGACAATGCGGGTATCAACGCCGTGAAAACGATGGTAGGCCATTGTAATAGATTCCATAAACCTTTTGGCCTCATCATATACCCCCCGTGGCCCAATAGGGCTAACGTTTCCGTAATAGTCTTCACTTTGAGGGTGTACCAGTGGGTCACCGTATACCTCCGAAGTCGATGCTACTAATATCCTGGCTTTTTTTTCTTTGGCAAGGCCCAATAGGTTTAAGGTGCCAAGTGAACCAACCTTAAGGGTCTCAATGGGGATTTTTAAATAATCTATTGGACTTGCGGGTGATGCAAAATGAAGGATATAGTCGAGTTTACCAGGAATATGTACAAATTTGGATACATCGTGGTGTTGAAACTCAAATTGTTCCAAAGGAAAAAGATGTTCAATGTTCTTGAGGTCTCCGGTAATCAGGTTATCCATGGCAATAACGTAATAGCCTTCTTTTATAAAACGATCGCATAAATGCGATCCTAAAAATCCGGCTGCGCCGGTGATAAGCACTTTTTTCATTTGTCGTTTAAGTTAAGGCACTTAATATATATGGGCACCTTTTATGATGAAACTTTTTTTCAATAGGCTTTTTTCTCTCCCGAAATAGCATTTAGGATGGTTTGTAAAATAATTTTTAGATCCATGAATAGAGACCAGTTCTCGATATAGAAAATATCAAATTTGGTACGGTTTAAAATATCGATATCCGTTTCTATTTCACCCCTATAGCCCCTTACTTGAGCCAGGCCTGTTATGCCTGGTTTAACAAAATGGCGAAGCATGTATTTATCTACTTTGTTGGCAAACTCATTGGTGTGTTTAACCATATGGGGGCGCGGACCGACAACGGACATATTTCCAAACAGGACATTATAAAACTGAGGAAGTTCGTCGATGCTGGTTCTGCGGATAAATCTGCCCACCTTGGTGGTACGCATATCATTTTTAACAGCCATAAGGCTGTCGGCATGTTCGTTGGGAGCCATGGACCTAAATTTATAACAATAGAATTCCTTGTTGTCAATTCCATTCCTTTTTTGTCTAAAATATACAGGTCCTTTGGTTTCCAATCTAATAATTAGCGCTATTATAGGGGCTAACCAAGATAATATTCCAATTATTACCAATAGAGAAAAAACTATATCAAAAAGTCTTTTTAAAGCGGCATTAAGAGGATTGTGCAAAGGAATATCCCTTAAGGACAATATGGGAATATAGTCGTAGTATTCAAAGGTGAGTTTTTTGGAAAAGATATTTTTGTTGTCAGGAATAAATTTTAAGGTTTTTAGATTATTATCCGCAAAGTTGATGAATTCCGTTATCTGAGGATTCTTTAATTCTGATACCGAACAATATATTTCGTCAATATTATTCTCCACGATATACACAAAACAGGAATAAATATCAAAAGATGGATCCGAAGGGCAGAACTGTTTCATAAAATGATATCCAAACTCCCTCCTTTCATTGAATACGTCTATCAACTGATCTGTTTTTTTGTTTTTACCAATGACGACTACATTTCTTATGTTCCCTTTAACCCTTTCACGGTATTTCATCAAAAGAACATAATTCAAGAACTTAATAGTAAATATGGCTAATCCAACAGAGATAAAATATTCTCCTAACGCCAACCTACTTATATTGGGCTGTTTAAAAAAGCCAATAAAGGCATATAATATTAAAAAGAAAAAGACGAATTGGTTGAACAATAGCTTTAGAAGGTATGATACTTTAGCATATCTATATACAACATAAAAGCTATTCTTAAACGAAAGTATTGCCCAAGCCAAAGTGAGATAGCTGTGAAAAAGTATAGGGTACTGAAAGTTAATTGGCAGGATATATGCAAAAAGATTAATTACCAATAAATCAACCCCATAAGAAATTGGGGTAATGAGACTGGAATAACGGTGTCTTCTGGAAAACATTAATTTTATACCGTACGATTAAGTTAGCAACTCGGGACAAAGATAATTTATAAATTTAGAATAGTTGACAAGATGTTATTAGCTATGTGCAATATCTGAATTTGTTGTAAGGGCTTTCTAAGATTGATTTTGTTTAAAAATTCGCTAAGGCAATTGTTTTTGATTTTATATTAGCCTGTAGTTAGGAGTTGTTCTGAAATTTGTTTTTGATCACATTGATCAAAAACATTTCATATTTTCCGTTTATAATGTTCCAATTAAATTCTTTTTCTATTTTTTCTATATTTTTTTCTGTGAATTTTGCCTTTAAGGAAAAGTAGGAATCTTCATCAATGATATTTGTAATTTGCTGGTCTGAATCGAAATAAATTGCTTCCTCTCTTAATATACTTTGGTTAAAAATGTTGTTATTGGCGATGATAAGAGCATTAGAGGCCATAGCCTCTAAAAGGGATGGATTGGTGCCCCCTACAGAATGTCCATGAAAATAATATCGGGAATAATGTCTCAGATTGTTTAGTTCCTCTTGATTATAATTGGGACCAACAAATTTAATTCTAAAATCATTTTTATATTTTTCTTTCAATTTCAGACCATATTCATTTAGACCGCCAAAAATTATTAGAGGATTGATCGATTTTGATTTTACATATCCCTCTATAATAGTCTCAATGTTATTTTCGGGTTCTAATCGGGCCAAAACCAACGAATATTTAAATTGCTCCAAATTATATTGTACCAAGGTATCTGGGTTCGGGTTTGTATGATTAGTAGCGCCATAGGCAATATATTCGGATTTCTTATCATAGGTCTCTAATAGGTGCTCCTGAATCCCTGAGGAATCTGCAATTAAATAATCGGAATAATTAGCACCAAGTTTTTCTGCATATTTTAAGAATTTGCGCACGGCAGGTTTGTATTTTGTGCGTTTCCATTCCAAACCATCCATATTGGTGACAATGATACTTTTCTTGGGCATTAACCAATGCCATATTGAACTGGAAGTATAGCCCAGTTGAAGTATAATGTCAAAATTTCTTTTTCTGGCATCTAAAATGCAGTTTAAATCATATATAAACTGTCCAGAAGTACCGATTTTGTATTCTGGGTCATAACAATGAATAATATTTACTCCATTGAAACTTTTTTTCTGATAAGGATGGTCATGTGAGTTGTAAACATAAACCATATGTCCTTTGTCCGCCATATATACAGAAAAATACTCTGCAAATTGTTCAAATCCACCGTGGTTGTTTGGAATGCCTCTAGTTCCTAGGAGGGCTATTTTTAATGTATCTTTCATTCAAATGGTAATAGAAAATAAAATTCACAAATATGAAAAAAATAATGCCGTATTGCCGATTTAACAATGATTCTGTTAAGCCCGCCAACATGAATATAGCAAGGAAAATTAAATATGGTTTGTTTTTTGAAACATAGGCATAATATATGGATCTGATTAAAATTGAAATCAAGATTAATGCACCCAATAAACCCATCGAAAATAATGATTCAAGGTACATATTGTGAATGTTAAAACTATCCATTTCTGCCCACGGAAGGTTTGCATCTATATAGGCCTTATTATATGAATTCTGGGAATCACCAGTTCCAAATCCCAAAAGTATATTGCTCTGACAAAATTCCAAGAATACGGCTTTCCACTGATAAATTCTGGAATATAATCCGCCCGAAAAGTACTTGGTTTCTTCAAGTGGTTGAAAAATTCCCTTAAGCCGTAAATATAGAACATCATTAAAAGCAGTTAACAAGCCAAAAACAAAAAACAAACTAATTGATCCCAAAATAAAAGAAATTATCTTTTTTCGTTTATAAAAATATCTTCCAATGATAATTAGAGCAATAAGGGTATAAGTAAATAAAATTGTTCTAGCAGAGAGTAATATGAGCCCTGAGCTTAAAATAATTATAATGGGATAACGCATTTTATTGGTCCATTTGTTATCCAAAATATCCTGAATATACATGTTATACAATAAAATCACTGCGGCAAAAGAAATGTAAAGAGAAAGATATATTGCAGTGATATTCACATTTCCAGCCAAGTAATGATATGTAAAAAACCAAGATTTAAGAATTGTAATCTCTATGTCATTAGATAAGTTATAGAATATATTTTTGGATAATGCAACTATTAGGGCTATGAGTACCATTCCTGTTAAAACCCAAATAAAGCTGTTTAGAAACCACTTATAAACCCTGCGGTCCTGTACCATAAATCCAATAGCTATTGGCAAGAAGGGAAAGGCAATACTTCTTTCCAATAATTTAATTGCTTGATGGCTATTATCACTAAGAAAGCAATTAATAACTATAAGTATAAAATAGCTCAAAAAAAGTAAATAGTATTTGTCTTTTATAATAGAAAAGAATAGTTCTCTATCCCAAGATATATACAGATTGAAAAAAAAAATTGCGAAAAGACAATAAGAATTTAGATTATTTGAAAATACTAAAGTTGAACAAAAAATGATTATCAATATAAGATTTATGATTCCAGGATATTGTTTTGGCAATATTTTCATAAATTACATTTATTATTCAATTTAGATTCCATGATAAATGGTTGGTTGTCAAAATCAATCTTAATTAGTTCACTAAATAAATTATTATAACATTATTTTAACCAATGTTTGAAGTCTAAAATAATTATGGTCTTCCCCGTATCAGGATAAACGGCAAATTTAACCAGATTAATTTAATAAAAGATAAAAATATCCTATACCTTCGTTTTTTTAAATATTGATCATTACCAATGGTTTTTAGCTCTGCTTTATTCTTATTTATTTTCCTTCCTTTTGTAATTATCGGCAATTTACTTTTAGTACCAAAATTCAGAAACTTTTTTTTGCTTTTGTCAAGTTTATTTTTTTACGCTTGGGGGGAAGGAGTCATTCTTATTCTCATGATATCTTCAATTTGTTTGAATTATATCTTCGGTTTAGGAATTGATTATTTTTTAACAAAGTACAATAGTAGAAATACCGCAAAATTTATACTTACAATAGCGGTGCTTACAAATGTATCCTTTCTAATTTACTACAAATATTATGGATTCATTTTGGAGAATATCCAATGGATGGGTTCGTTTGGAAATATTAGTATCGCTGATATTGCCTTACCAATAGGCATATCATTTTATACCTTTCAAAGTCTATCATATTGCATTGATGTATATAGACAGGAGGTTTCCTCTCAAAAGAACCCTTTAAATTTGGGTCTGTATATATCTCTATTCCCGCAATTAATAGCTGGTCCAATAGTTCGCTATCATGATATTGATCAGCAGATTACCAATAGAACCATAGAAAAGGATGTTTTCGTTGATGGTATATTACAATTTGTTAGGGGACTGGTAAAAAAAATGATTTTTGCGAATACAGCAGCTATCATTGCAGATCAAACTTTTGCTGTTGCAGCAGAAAATTTGCCAACATCTGTAGCTTGGATCGGAATTATATGTTACGCTCTTCAGATTTATTTTGATTTTTCAGGCTATTCGGACATGGCACTAGGTTTAGGTAAGATGTTCGGATTTAAGTTTGCGATAAACTTTGATTACCCCTATATCTCCAAATCAATACAGGAATTTTGGCGACGTTGGCACATTTCATTATCTACTTGGTTTAGAGATTATTTATATATTCCATTGGGAGGAAGTAGAGGAAAAAAATGGACAATATACCGTAATTTGATTATTGTTTTTTTAATTACTGGAATATGGCATGGCGCAAGTTGGAATTTTGTGATTTGGGGTTTGTTTCATGGTACATTTTTAATTTTTGAAAGAATAGGAGGCAAGAACATTTTGAATAAAATACCATTAATTTTTCAGCATTTTTATGCTATAGTTGTGGTTTTGTTTGGGTGGGTCTTTTTTAGATCTGAAACCTTAGACTATTCCATGGGATATTTCAAAAGTATGTTTGGACTTTCCAAAGGGACAAATTATGCTCCACTTGCCGAATTGGATAATTTTGTGTTGACAATACTAATTTTAGGTATTATTATTTCAACTCCTATTCGATATAAAGCTATTAAATTGATAAATCAATTTGAGTCAGATAAATTTTTTAGTCAGAATCCTATCTACTTTGGGTTCAAAAAATTTGCTATTCTTATGTTTATGTTATTAGGATTTTTGATCTGTGCCATGCAAATAGCCGGTAATAGCTATAATCCTTTTATTTATTTTAGATTCTAATCAGAAACCATGATTAATTCCATAATCAAGAAAATTGTAATCGTCTTAGCTGGAGTACTTGTTTTTCTGGTATGCAATTGGCTATTGGAAAAATTAGGCAGCAGACTAAGTTATGAAAATGGCATAACTATTACTTTACAAGCTGAAGTTTTAGAGGACGATACTTTTCAGGTATACTATAAAAATGAATTCGATAAAGGATTTTCAGGTATCAAAAGTATAAAGAAGGAAGTTTCGGGAAATTCGTATTTACAGGATATTCAATTTCAAATTCCTTTGGATTCTGTTGCCACTATTAGGCTTGATATTGGAGAGAATAGCAACCAGAAGCCAATATATTACAGTGAAATCATCATATCCCGATATAATGAGGAATTTCGAATTAAAGACACGGATTTATTGGATTATTTTAATGGCAACGGTTTTATAGAAATTGACACGTCAGAACATAGATTAAAGACTAAAATCCGAAGTGACCTATGGGCAGCGTATGACCCTTTTTTAACCTCAAAACATCTTGAGGAAGTTTTTGTGAAAATGTCAAGCATTTCGCAGCCTAAGGGAAGAGTCCATTCCCTTATTGCCCTACTTTTTACAATATGTTTCCTATTATATTTTATTATTTACTATCCAAAATACCATGGTTTGGCAACCATTTCAAATGTATATTCCAATATTCTAATATCCTGCTTCTTATTATTGCTGCTCATGCCTACACTAGTTGGAAAAGAGGAGGTGCAGGGCAATGTTAATAGTGAAAATAGAATATTAGTGGCTAAACCAGAACTGACTTGGGACAGTATCTTGTCCTTTCCGGAATCCTATGATAACTATTTTAGTGATAATTTTGGATTTAGGGAGGATCTAGTAAGTCTTTTAAGCTATTTAAAGGTAAAGTTATTTAATGAATCATCCGTACCTGATAAAGTAATTATTGGTCAAAATGGATGGATGTATCTTTGGGGAAATTTTTATCAAATAAAACAAGATTACACCAGAGAGAACTTACATTCTACAGAGGAGTTGAAAGAAGTATTCGATACTTGGGATCAAACACAAAAAAAATTAAATGAGAGTGGTATAAAGCACTATATAGCCTTTTATCCCAACAAACACACAATTTATCCGGAATTCCTGCCATATAGGATTAAATTATTACAGAAAGATACTATTTCTAGGGCCGATCAAGTGCTAAAGTATTCTAAGGAAACAAAATCCAGTCTCAATTTGCTAGATATTAGAAGCAACTTGATAAGTGCAAAGAAAAATGGCATTTTATATCATAAACATGATAGCCATTGGAATGATTTAGGAGCTTTTTTGGCTTACCGTGAACTTATCCCGTTTATTACTGAAGGTTTGGATAGCATTTCTCCGATTAAAAGTAAATCGGATTATGATATTTCTTTCAAAAACGAAACAGGAGGGGGGTTGTTAAAAGCCCTAGGGCTTGAGAATGACGGTGCATTTATGGAGGAAAATCCACATTTTAAAAGTAAAGAAACAATAAACATTGTTAATGGGGATACAAAATATTTTCCGCCTTCAACCATAATTGATATTAATCATAATTCAAAGAATAAATTGACGGCTTTATTCTTTCGGGATTCATTTACAATCGCACTAAGACCTTTTATCTCCCAACATTTTTATAAAACCGTATATATTTGGGGGGGATATGATTATAAAATTGTTCAGAAGGTAAGGCCGGATATTGTTGTAGAAGGGAATGTTGAAAGATATTTTAGCGGTTATATTGTAAAGTAGTACTCTTTCGGCCAAACAGTAGTAATAGAAGCCATTTGTGCATAATATTTTGGTCAGTATTATATCCTTTGGAAATAGGATAGGGACTTTCTTATGTTTTGCCCTTTACCCCACTATTTAAGGTTTGCACATTTACAGGCTTTTGATATGGCCTGTCCCTGTATTTGGTAATGTTGGCGTTATGTTACATTATGTTCCAAATTGTCAAGACCATTAATATCTCGATATGAGTTTTTTTATGAATTGATTACTTATAGAAATTCATCCTATAATTGTAAAGTTCAATGTGATTTGTCCATATGGGCCAATTATTATCTTATAAATTAATGGACCAATTATAATCAATGCTTGAGCCGAGGGTTTGGTGTTTTTTAATGCCCAATTTTGATATCTTTTTGGCACCTCATTTTTTTTGTGGACATAATAAAATATTCATTAACTTTTACTCCTAGTCAACATTCAGGCTTATTTGGGTTCCAAGAACCTTATTAAGTCCGGGAATATTGGGAGTAAAACAAAATTCCCGATATTGTTTTTTCAAGAAACAAGGCTAGTTTTTCAAATCCTTATCGACATAATTTAAAAAAAAGGAAACATTGAAATGTAGTTCAATTAAACGTTATACGGTATATGAATTGGAAATTATCGAATGCTAAATTTTTTCTGATTGCCACAAGATTTATAAACGATAGCTTGACTTTTTTCTTTGGAAAGCGGATTATACATTTTTATATCATAATCTGCCTTTTTGTAGGCTGTGAATATGCAGATGAAAGTGATTTTACACATATCGGGATCACTGCTCACCGAGGTAATTCCGTAGAATACCCAGAAAATACAATTCCAGCATTCCAGAGTGCAATTTCTCTGGGAGTAGACTGGATGGAGCTTGACATCCACAAAACTAAGGATGGACAAATAGTGGTGATTCACGACTATGACACAGGCAACCTTGGTGACCGGAATCTTAGAGTGGCCGAAGTAACTTATGACGAGTTGAAAGCTGTTGACATGGCCCATGAATTTAGGATAAGGAATAAACTTACGTTCAAAGAGTGTCCACCCGCAAGTGTCCCATTGTTGTCGGACATTATTAAATTGGTTATGCAACAAAATGGGACCAGATTATCCATTCAGCCTAAAACAAATTGCGGTAAAGAAGCCATGGACATTATCAAGGTATTGAATGCCGAAGCCTGGGTTGGATTTAATGACGATAGCGTGCTTAAAATGAAGGAAGTAAAGGAAAAAGTGAAATCAATCCCAGTGTTTTGGGATCGTCCTGGTGATACAAATATAGATGATGATCTAAAGATAGCTCAAATTGAGGGTTTTGAATCTATAGTAATTTACCACTTTGGAATAACCAAGGAAAAGGTGGATAAGATACATGAAGCTGGACTGGAAGTTGGAGCACACACAGTAAATGAACCGGCAAGAATTAAAGTATTATTAGGTCTTGGTGTTGACCGATTCTACACAGATGACCCACATCGACTTATGCAGTTATTGGGAAGGAAATGATATTGCAAATCAATAGCAATATAGGACCAGCTCGGGATTTTGGATAAACAATCGTGTGTTTGAAGAACAAATCCTTGGAGAATTTAGTCCAATAATATGTAATAAGTTCTTTGCAATTTGTCCTGAGGACTATAATCTGATATAGCTCCCTTTTTGTGTTCTGAGAAAAAGGGTTAAAACAAGCCAAGTATTCCAAGATAGAACGCTATAAATCAACTCAGGTATATCCTATAACAAATGCTAAATACTATTCTGGGGTGAAGTATAGTTTTAAGGAAAATCAATGGGAAGAACAAATTCTAAAATTACCATATTTTTAGATTTGATTTTTAATCAATATTCCCGAGATGATTCCGGGAACTATAAAACTTGTGAAATTAAAAGTGTTTTCGGAAATAGCAGCTATTATTAATTGAGAAGTCAATACAATTGCTCCAACATGATTTCTTCTCGATAATATTATACTTCTAATTTTTGGCAGAAAGAAACTAATCCAAAATGCGAATCCAATTAGTCCTATTTGGCCAATTACTGATCCAATAAAGGTGTCACTTATTTCAAATTTATAATAAACAGACAAATCATCTGCGAACATTTTGGCATAATTGCCTACCATTCCTAGGCCGTGCCCAAATAAATTTAGATAAACAATGGCATTTTTTAGTCCAAATAAATGAATTAGAATGCCTTCAATGTTTAAAGTGAACAAGGCCATTGCAACAAATATTGAAGGTATCAGAAATCGTGTGGTTGGGGAAAGTTTTTTATTAAAGAAGAACAAGGCCAAAATTACCTGTAAAATGGCTCCTTTGGAAAAAGTCAAGATTAATCCAATTGCAAGAATAATTAAAAGTCTCTTTCGTTTTTTACCTTCTATGTAAACCGAGTAATAGCATAAAATTAAAGGGGCTGCCAACATATGACCTAGACTTATTGGGTCTAATACGGTAGAAACCATTCTTTCCATATAAGATAATGCCGGTTCATAAAACATGTAGGACAAACCTCTTTTGTCCACAGGTATACCTTTTAGGTTAAAGTAATTGGTAAGATCCAAAAAACTCCATATATCAATGACTCTAAAAACAATACCTAGAAAAACAACCCAAATAGATGTTTTATATAAGAATTGCACAATTGAAGCCAATCTTCTTTGTTCCTCTATTTTAATATAATATCCAAAACCTATAATTAAAATGGGAACTATAAGTTGTCTAAGATTGTAGATTATCCATGAATGGAGTTCAAAAAACAAAGAAGTGGTCAGGAAAAGATAGATTATGAAAACCAGTATTCTAAAAATATAAAAAATAAAACCTTTGGACCGTCCAATAAAAAGGACCAACAAAAGGGAGGAATAAAAAACCAAATCTTTAAGTATGAATAAGCCCCTAATATTAGCGAAACTCAATATGGCAGCAAGAACTATAGGGGCAAAAAAGGCCCACCAAATATTAATTTTGATAATATTTTCATTAAAAAGTTCTCTTGATACCTTTAAATGCATTTTAAGTATTTATTTCTTGTTGCAATTTGTCATAAATATTTTTCGAATATTCTCCCATTGGCACATTAAAAAGGCTGATGCCAAATTCATCCTTTTTTGTATATAATTCTGTTTTGGTAGAAACTTCAATTAAACTATCTATCGATTCTACCTTTTCGATATTATTAACGTTTTTATAAATAAAATCAAATTGAAAATATAACCCTCTATCTTCGGTTGTATACTTTTCAAAATCAAAGGGAAAGACAATTATCTTTTTATTTAGAAGTTCATAATCAAAGATTACACTGGAATAATCTGTTATTAGTAAGTCCGTAGCACCCAAAAATTCATAAAGATCGAATGGTAAATCATATCTTATAAGAACATTTGTACTTTCTGGTATTCCATTAAGACTATCCCTTTCATAAAAGTGGGGTTTAATTATAATTTTGGCCTTATTTTTTAAATCATCATTTTTTGCAATTATTTGTTTTAGCACTGTTCTAAAGGGATTTTTTCCTTTCCCTTCATTTCTATGGGTAGGTAAATAAGCGGCCATTTTTTCACCATCTTCAAGTCCAAAATAATCCCGTATAACTTTTCTTCTTTCTGGACTTACCCTCAAGTTTTCATTCCTGGGATATCCGCCTCTAAATATTCTATTTTTGCCTAGTGCAAATGCACTTTGGTAAATTTTGTCAACGGTTTTGGAAGGTGATATTACCATCGAATAATTATCAAGTGTCTTAAATCTCAATTTATCAATAGTTTTTCTGAAGGTATTATTTCTAGAATCTATACCAATATGTTTTATAGGACTTCCATGCCATAATTGAACGAAGTAATTCTTTGGGGTTACCAGAAAGGGGATAAAATCAGAAGAGTTTACGCATGTTATAAAAACTTTTGCACGAAGTTGCAATAATATTCCATTAATAGAATATGCATATGCACAATTATTACCATTAATTTCAATGGATTCCTTTAATGAGTGGTTTTTATAAATCCAATAGTGCTTTATTTGATTATTTTCAACGGAGTTGGCATATTCAAACAAATCTTTTGAATTGTCACTGTATCTTTCTCCAAACCAAGCTCCATAAATCCAAAGGTCATTCCGTTTAGGATATAAATACGAAATTAGAAATAACATTGGGGACAATAGTAGGGTTATTATTTTCATATAACATTTTTTATGTTAATTAGCCTTTTCCATGAAGGTATAAATAGCGTTTTATATTCCAAATAAACTGTAGCTATGTAAAATGCAGTAATGAAAAAATGAGCAAATAGCAAGGTATAAGCTGCCATTTGGTAGCCGTACATGGGAATAAATATTAAATCACAGACAACAATCAATACAATGCCTAACGCTCCAGCAATTGCTCTCAATGACTGTTTATCCGAAATAGTAAGTAAAATACCGTAGGATGCGCCTATTATGCGCATACCGACAATCAAGGCTAATATCCAGAAAATTTCTTGAAGTGCTAAAAACTTATTTCCAAATAAAATTATTATTATTAGTTTGGAAAAGATAATCATACCAAAAATAAATATAATTGATAGTCTTATTACGTTTGCGTTCAATTGTAAAACATGGGCTTTAAAAAGTTTTTTGTTATTGTTTAAATTTTCATTCAATAGCGGCAAATAAACCGAGTTTATTACGGTGAGTAATATTCCAAGGCCAATAATGATTCGAATTCCTGACTGATATATTCCTAAATCCTCAGAAGAAACCACTGGTTTCATTATAATCGTGTCAATATTGAGATATAAATTCCCCACCCAATAGTGAACGGCATAAGGTAGCGCTTTCTGTAAGTCAATTAAGAGCTCTTTAAATGATGGAAAATTGATTTGATTTTCCTTCGTATAAATCCTTAACGCATAAATTAATCCAATGAGTTTAGACAGGAAAAAACTAATTGAGGTTGTTTCAATGCTTTTGGTCATAAAGGCAACCAAAGGGACTATTACTATTGTAGCAAGGTTATCTGCAAGTACAACTTTTAAATCTCTTGTGTATTCCTTTCTCCCTTTGAATACACTTAGAATGGTATTGGTAAATGAAAATACAACTAAGGATAAAAAGAGGAATAAACCAGTTATAATTAATTCATGGCTGTTTTTCAATAATGTGTTGGCAACAAAATAAGCGATTACTGTAAACAAAAAAAGCAGAATTTTATTAGCAGTAGTCTTTGAAACTATATTGTCTATATTATCAGGATTAAGAGAAACATCCTTTATTACCTTAATGTTATACCCATAATCTACGATAAGAGCAAAAACAGTTCCTAAGGTTAATGAATAGGTGAAATTTCCAAAATCGCTTAAAGTAAATACACGGGCCAGTATTGAAACTACCCCGATTCCTCCAACAATTTTCGCGGATGCACTAAAAAAAGAAAGAATTAAATTTTTCTTTATCACGTACTAGCGGACTAAGTAGTTAATTTCATTTTTGAAAGCTGTGAAATTGTCAATAAATTCTACCTCTGTAATCGTATCCAAAATTGTATATCTGCCAGGCCTCATTTCTTTTGATTTTCGAAAAATCTCTATAAGTACTCGATTTTCTGTAGAGTTAAGTAGCTCAGTAAACAAAAGGGGAATGCCGGTAGACTTTGCATAATCGATATATTCCGGAAGTAGTTTGTCTTGAAGGAATAAAATAAAAAGGCTAATGGAGGCTACCTGAATGCCATGCAAACTCCCATTTCCCACTTCCAGGTAATCAATGGCGTGACTAATTAAATGTTCACTTCCACTGCACGGACGACTACTGCCAGAAAGTGACATTGCGATCCCTGAATTAACTTGACCTTGAATAATTTGCCTCAGGAATGGTTTGTAATGCAAATCTTTTTCATTGAAATGAACCAAAGAATTGGCCGCACTTCTAGATAATTGAAATGCTAGATCGTTAACATATTCACCGTTTTTATTGTATGACAATATCCAATCATGGGTAGCTGATAAATTGGATAAAATATCCCCAGCAGCAGCACGTAAATATTTTATTGGGGTTTTTTGAATAATATCTAAATCAATAATCACTCCCATGGGCATAGAACCTGGTAAGCTTTCTGTTTTCCCTCGCTCATTCTTTATTACGGCGATTGGCGATATTAAGCCATCATTAGAAATAATTGTTGGTAAGGAAATATGATTGAGATTGATCAAATAACATACTCGTTTTACAGAATCCAGTACTTTTCCGCCACCTACAGCAATTATCAGATCGTGTTTTTTGTGCAGACAATATGCTTTTAATTTCTCAATTTCAGAAAAGTCATTATTACTTAAGACAAAGGAATCCCATTTGTATTTTCTGATCAAATCAATAGAAAGATCATAAGAAATTGTACCGCCAGAAACTACCAATATATTGTTGAAAGATAACTTGTTACGCTCTAGGAGATGGCCTACTCTAGCGAATATATCTTCATCTACTTGAAATATAATTGGCAAATGGGTCAATTGTGAAAATATCATAGGTAAATGGAATAAATTATTTTAAGCGCTCAATTCTATTTCAATGTCATCCATAAAATCGGCTAAAGTTTCGGAACAGTGATTTACAATAAATACACCGTTTTTCTGATTTGCAATGTCCTCAAATTTGCTTTCCCCTGTTAAAACAAGCAATGTTTGGACTCCAAGTTTATTACCTAGTGCTATATCCGTATATAACCGGTCTCCACCCATTAAAACATCTGATTTTGGAATATTCGGAATTAAACTTTGAATATGGGCAACCATTTCATTGGATGGTTTTCCAAAATCGTTGCAAGGCTTTTGTTTTGTAGTGCTTTCAACCAATAATGCAATGGAACCACAATCTGGTATAGGCCCTTTTTCTGACGGGCAAGCCAAGTCAATATGGGTTATATAGTAAGGTATTCCGTTGTTAATGTGCTGACAGGCAATCTTTAATTTTTCATAGGTCAACTCGTTGTCAAATGTTATTAAAACGAATTCTGGGTCAACTTCATCCTGTGTTATTTTAAAAGATTGTTCCAGTTCAGTTAGAAAGCTTATGGTTCCAACGGTATACCCCTTTTTATATTTCTTGGCCAAGTATGCCCCAGCAATGGTTATTGGTGTTACAACTTCCCCATCGCTCACATTTAGCCCTAATTTGGTTAATTTTTGGTAATAAACCGATCTACTGACTGTGGTATTGTTCGATAAATAAATAAGTTTATTTCCTTCTTCCTTAAATTTGTTCAATTTGGAAACGATATCCTTAATGGGTTTACTATCTACGTATACAGTACCATCTAAATCTAATATCAATGCTTTATAATTCATTAATTGTCTAATTAAATATTTCTTCAGCTTTCCTTAAATCGTCATGGTTATCTATCTCCATCCATTTTTTACCTGTCATATCCAAGTATTTCAAATTTGAACTTTCATCTTTGGATAACAAATCTATAGCAACCTCAGTCCAACTATTCAGCTCCCCAGAATTAATAATATCAGATGCAATTTGAAATATTTTATCCCTGTTCCTGCTATCAAAGGCATAAATATCTATTGAAACAAATGTATACTCATTATCTTCCAAGGTTTTTGACATGCCTATTATTCTATTGCTATCATTAGCCTTTATTTTCATTGACTCTTCATTAAAGATTCCTTTGTCAATAGCAATATAGTTTCCGGAGGATTTAACTATTTCTTCCACAATTGCTTTATCATAAAAACAATCCGCATTAATTATAACCAGATCATTTTTTTCATTTATTGCTGAAAGGGCCAGATATAAAGAATACATATTATTGGTTGTATTGTAGTCCTTATTTTCTATAAACTCGATATTTGTTTTTAGTTCCAGACTATTTACGAAATCTTTTAAGATTTGGCTTTTATATCCAGAAGCAATTTTTATATTGGTTGTTACAGAATCAATTGCATCTATTTGTTTAAGAAGTCTTTCAATAATTGCTTCCCCATTAACTTTCACCATAGTTTTGGGTACATCATCTGTTAAAGGTCTCAATCTGGAACCCACTCCAGCTGCAAGAATTACTATATCTTTTACCATCATAATATATATTAAATTTTATTTAAAGATAGCATTAAGCTATATCTCCAATCACGAATATTAAGCTTTAGCATTTGTTTTGTTTTTGTTTTGTCCAATGTACTATATGCCGGCCTTTTCGCTGGTGTTGGATAATCTTTGGAAGAAATTGGGTTTACTTTTATCTTTACTTCTTTGATCTCAAAAATGGTTTTTGCAAAATCGTACCAACTAATATTACCTTCATTAGTATAATGGTATAGACCGTAGTGGGTTGCTCTTGCGCTTATGATTTGTAGTATATCTTTTGCTAAATCTCCAGCATATGTGGGAGAACCAATCTGGTCATTTACCACATTAAGTTCATCTCTTTCCGCACTAAGACGCAACATTGTTTTTACAAAATTGTGTCCGTATTCAGAATATACCCATGATGTGCGGATGATAAAATATTGTTTTAAGATATTCTGCACGTATTGTTCTCCTTTTAATTTGGATGCACCATATACATTTATAGGGTTTGGTAAATCTTCCTCATTATATGGTGTTGTTTTGGTACCATCGAACACAAAATCAGTAGAGATGTGTATCAAGATCGTATTGGTAGTTTTGCAGGCTTCTGCCAAAAACCGCACGGCTTCGGCATTCACTAGAAATGCGTTTTCCTGATCCGTTTCTGCCTTGTCCACTGAAGTATAAGCCGCGCAATTAATGCAATAATCAAACTTTTCATTTGAGAATAAACTGCTAATTTGTTCCTTTTCGGTAAGGTCTAGTTGTTGAGAGGTTTTGAAATTGAAGTCATAATATAAATATTTCTTGGCGATATCCTGAAAACATGTTCCCAATTGTCCATTGGCTCCAAGAATTAATATTTTAAGTCTTTTATTGTTCGATTCAACCATTATAATTGGGCATGTTCTAAAGTGGGGAGTTCCAAATCCTTTTGAGACACCTTAATTTCATTAATAGGTAATTTCCAATCTATATTCAGTTCAGGATCATTATAGATAATTCCTCCTTCCGAAGCTTTGTTATAAAAATTATCACATTTATAAAAGAATTCAGCAGTATCACTTAGAACCGAAAAACCATGTCCAAAGCCTCTAGGCACAAAAAGTTGTTTCTTGTTTTCAGCTGATAATTCTATCGCTATATGCTGTCCAAATGTTGAAGAATCTTGCCTAAGGTCTACAGCAATATCCAACACCCTACCACTTAGGACACGCACTAATTTAGCTTGAGCAAATTCGCCTGTCTGATAATGTATGGCCCTTACCACACCTTTGGATGAGAATGACTGATTATCTTGTACAAAATTTATTTTTTGTCCAACTGATGCATTAAATGTATTGGCATTAAAACTTTCAAAAAAATATCCTCGATCGTCCTTAAATACTATTGGTTCTAAAACAAAACAGCCTTTTAACTTGGTTTCTGTTGTTTTCATTAATCTTTATTCAATATTCCCAATAAATTTTTTCCGTAGCCACTTTTCATAAGGGGTTCTGCCAGTGATTTAAACTGGTCCTTAGAGATATAGCCCATTTCATAGGCCGCACCCTCTATCGCCCCTATTTTAAGTCCCTGTCGCTCTTCTATGACCTCTACAAATTGTGACGCTTGCATTAAGGAGGCGAAGGTACCTGTATCTAACCATGCGGTTCCCCTGTCCAAAATGCTTACATTTAATTTGTTGCGTTTTAGATATTCTTTGTTAACGTCAGTGATTTCAATTTCACCTCTATGGCTAGGAGCAATATTTTTTGCAATTTCTACAACATCATTATCATAAAAATAAATCCCAGGAACTGCATAATTAGATTTGGGTTCAATGGGTTTTTCTTCAATACTTATAGCTTTTCCCTCCTTATTAAATTCAACTACTCCATAACGTTCTGGATCGTGGACACGATAGGCATAGATAATTCCACCTTCAGGATCGTTATTGGCCTGAAGTAATTTTGCCAAACCGGAGCCGTAGAAAATATTGTCACCCAATATTAAGGCTACTTTATCTTTTCCAATAAATTTCTCCCCAATTATAAAGGCTTCTGCCAAGCCATTTGGTTCAGCTTGAACTGCATATTCAAAGCTACAGCCAAATTTTTTACCATCCCCTAATAGTTCCTTAAATAAGGGAAGATCTTTTGGTGTTGAAATAATCAAAATTTCCCTTATGCCTGCATACATTAAAGTAGACAGTGGATAGTAGATCATAGGTTTATCATAGATGGGCATCAGTTGTTTACTTACCGACAAGGTGAGAGGGTGTAAACGAGTTCCAGAACCTCCTGCGAGAATTATTCCTTTCATATTAGTGACCAATTTTATCCCATTACGCTGAGAGTTCTTAATTGTATTGTTTTTCGTAATATTTCTGATAGTCACCTGACGTAACGTGATCTAGCCAATCCTGATTGGCCAAATACCAGTCTATTGTTTTTGCCAAACCTTCTTCAAAAGTAACGGATGGTTCCCAACCTAATTCCGTATTAATTTTAGTGGCATCTATGGCATAACGTAGGTCGTGCCCAGGCCTATCCTTTACATATGTGATAAGTTTTTCGCTTTCACCTGCTGACCTTCCCAGTTTTTTATCCATTTGCTTACATAGCAATTTCACCAAATCGATATTCTTCCATTCGTTAAAACCTCCAATATTATACGTATTGGTATTTTTTCCTTTATGAAATATTAGGTCTATAGCTCTGGCATGGTCTTCCACATATAGCCAATCTCTTGTATAATTGCCATCGCCATATACCGGCAATAGTTTATTTTGAATAATATTATTGATAAATAAAGGAATTAACTTCTCAGGAAAATGGTTAGGGCCATAGTTGTTGGAACAATTGCTAACAACATAGGGCAAGCCATAAGTTTCTCCATAGGCCCTGACAAAATGATCAGAACTGGCCTTTGAGGCCGAATAGGGAGAATTAGGGTCATAAGCAGTGGTTTCGGTAAACAATCCTGTTTTACCTAAAGATCCGTAAACTTCATCTGTGCTTACGTGATAAAAACGCTTCCCATCAAAATTATCCTTCCAAATAGACTTGAAGGAATTTAAAAGATTTACAGTACCAATTACATTGGTCTTGACAAAAGCCAAGGGGTCTGTTATGGATCTATCTACATGGGATTCAGCTGCCAAATGGATTATTCCATCAAAGCTGTACTTGAAAAAAAGAGAATCAATAAAAACAGCGTCAGTAATATCACCTTTAATAAATGTATAATTGGGAAAAGATTCTATATCTTTTAAATTCTCTAAATTCCCAGCATAGGTAAGAGCATCCAAATTAATTATCTTATAATTTGGATAAGTGGTAACCAATCTTCTAACCACATGAGAACCAATAAATCCAGCCCCCCCTGTAACCAATATTTTCATGTTCTATTCCTTTTTATATTTCTTTAGAAAAGTGTTTAAATCCAAAAGACTTAAAAAGACCAATAGCACTCCAATAAATCCTATTGGGATCCAAAATTTATAACTGTTAAATATTCCTTTAACTTCCACCCCTCTTCTAGGGAAGGCAGAGATTACATTTAGTATGCTTGATTTGTTGGCCCTTTCTTCATTGAGCAAAACCAAGTTTTCCTTTAATATATCCACCTGGTTAATCAAGGCTAATTCTTTGTTTTCCTGACCACCGTTTTCACCCAAACTAATATTGGTACCCTGCAGTGGTTTATCCGCTTCCTTTTCCATTACGCGTTTGTACAAATGCTGTAAGGAATCCACTTCCATTAATTGTTTTTTGTATAGGCTGTCCTGTAAGCTTATGTTTTGGTCACTTATACTTTGTTGCAACTGAAAATACTCGTTTCGGGAAATCGATTTGATAATTGAAGGCTGTATAGATTTGGCCACAGTGCTATTTGTTGCCGTAACCGATATCGTATGGAAACGGGCGTCCATTGAATTGAAGTTTTTCAAATAATTTTCCATATCTATGGCCTTTTTGGTGGTGGAATCCAAACTGCGTACAAACTTATCGAACAATTGCACCTTTTGGTTTTCATCCGAATAGGATTCCACTACAAACTTTTTCAGTTTTGATGCTTCTGGAACACTAATATCCAAGGCTTCTGCCAAGGCGGTGGAGTCTTCCGCCTCCGCCAATTCATTGTAAAAATTTACGTTGTTGTACAATTGTTGAACACTGTTGAAATTGGGTTCAACTACCATGGTGGAAAGAAATTTGGGTTCTTTTACCATATCCAAGTAAATACCTAAAGCCAAGCCTACAACAGCTGCAATCACAAATTTTATAAAATGTTTTTGTAAAAAAAGCATGAATAGGATAATCGTATGGAAAATACCTTTGAAAATATTACCTATGAAGCGGAATAATTTATTGAAACCGTTTCCAATTAATTGAAACAGTTGCCCCAAATCTACTTCCTCGGAAGAGGATGAGCTACTATTTGTCGGTTGTTGATTAGCCATAAACTAGGAATTAAATATTTGCGTTAGTATTTTATCGGTTATTAAATAGGTGGGCTTAACCCCTGTGGTGCCCAAACCACCAGAAGCTAAAGTACTGCCAGTTTCCAAAGGATTGTCAGAGGCATAATAGGCATAACGCACTTTAACATCGTCCCTTATACTTTTTCTTATTTTGGAAGCCGATTGTATAGCCTTCTGATAATGAACCCCCTCCATTTCCAACCCAATTACGTTCCATGTAGATTCATGGAAGAATTTTAGGATGTCCCGATTCTGTAAAGAGGTTCCCAATACGGTTACCATAGCTCCTTGTAGAACCTTAAGTCCGTTACCTTCAAAATCCTCCTTTTTCAATTCGTTGATAAAAGGGTAATTATCGGCTGTCCCTTCAAAAATATGGGCATCGGGAATCATTATATCTCCTTTTCCTCCTTCCAGAATACCTGCTTTTCCCATTATGGTTATGGACGCCACATTTAAAAATACCTCTTGGTTTTTTTTAACCCTATAAGGTTTTAACAATTCATCAATGGTTTCATAAGCCTGCTCTCCAAAGGCGTAATCCATGACAAAGATAACAGGTTTTTCATTTTCTGGACAGTTTGTTGGCAATTGGTAACAACATGCACCTTTCCCCAATTTGGCCATGTCAAAAATTTGTACATCTATATTGGTGCCGGAAACATCATCTATGGGAATCATCCCGTTCTTCATCGCTTGGGCAATTACCTTTTCCCTTAAACTGGAATTTTTGTGGATGCTCAAAGCTTCATATATCTCCAATTTTGTCTTTCCTGCCAAGGTTTTGGACAATGCCTTTTTGGCGAACAATGAATTCATTACGCTGTGCATGTTGGCACTTATTATATGGATGGGACGGTTCATAAGCCCATTTTCCTGTAATGTTTCCTTAATCCTATTAGCCCAACGCTCCCCATGAATGTGATGCCCTAAGCGCTCCCGTAACATGGGACTAAAGGTAATAGCTCTTTTGTTCCCTGTGGTTTCTTCCTCAATGGCCAGTTTGCCCAACCAATAGATAATCTTTAAAAAACGTTCCGGATCCGAAGCGGTCGATAGTTTTTTGTGAATCGCCATTACCTCTATGAACGGTCTTCCCAAAATATTGGCCATATGGATTAAGGCGACTTCCCTTTCCCTTTGGCTCAGTTCCTCTTTGTTAGCAGCCTGTTCCAATTTTACCCAATCCCTTATAGTTTTGTCCGTGTCTTCTATAAGGACCTTTTTGCTAAGTTTCTCGGATTCGATGAACAAAAAGGTAAGATGGGTTAGTATATCGTAAATATCCGATCTGCCACGGGTAATCTCAATGTTCATCTGTTCATCATCGATCCTGTAACAGTTTCTCCGTCTTTTGGGTGGAATAATAGGCTTGAATTGGGAACCGGCATAGCCTTCATCCGAGGTGAGGTTTATAAACCGGCATTGTTCTATGCCTTCCGGCAATCTTTCCAAAACATACAACAGCCCATTAAGTTCTGCTTTTTCCTCAGCAATGGAACCGTATATTTCTGGGCGTAGTTGTAAAAGAGATTGTCTTAAGGTTGCTCCGGAAACACCTGACGGCTTGTAAAATCCACGGTTGAAAAGATGCCGCATTGTTATGTACAAGCGTTCAATGGCATTGGTGGAATCTTGTGCCCTAGTAGTGTTAACGGATTTACTCATAAGCAGATTTCGTGCAAAACTACAATTTATATTGTTTATTTTATTTCCGGTGGAGCTTTTCTCAGATTTCTTCCTAACGCTAAAATTATAAATTTAGACTTTTAGGTAATCAATAATTGCAAATATTAAAAAATAATGGCTGGTTTTATTATAAGTTCTTTATTTTAGACCAGCTTCTTAATCCATCGGCTACTTTTCGGTCATTGGATAAGCGCTGCACTTTATTCTGACCTCCCAACTTTCCAATAGACTTCATATATTCTTGAAACCCATCTTTTTTTATTTCGGTAATTTTTAAAGATTGGAGAATTTTGCCCTCAATTAAATCAAAATAATAAGTGTTTTGCTGCTGTAAGGACTCATCCAAGATTGTAATGAATTGATTAATGTCTGATGGTGGGCGTTCAAATTCTATCAGCCATTCGTGATATGGAAGTTCATTTTCATCCGGATTAATTTGGGGGGCTACTGTAAATTCGTTTATGCTGGCATCTGTTCCCTCTATAGCCTGTTTCATTGCTACTTCCACTTCCTTGCCAATAACATGTTCCCCAAAGGCGGAGATAAAATGTTTAATTCTTCCGGAAACGATTATTTTAAATGGCTTCAATGAAATAAACTGAACGGTATCTCCGAGATTGTAAGCCCATAATCCGGCATTAGTAGATATGATCATAACATAGTTCACTCCCAGTTCAACATCGTTGAGGGTAATACGTTTGGGGTTTTCAACAAAGAATTCATCGGCCTTGACAAACTCATAGAAGATTCCGGAATTCAATAACAAAAGCATCCCATTTTCTTTTTGGGAATTTTGGTAGGCGAAAAATCCTTCACTGGCGGGGAATAGTTCTATACTGTCTACGCGTCGCCCGATGAGGTTCTCAAATTTTGCACGATAGGGCTCGTAGTTAACCCCTCCATAAATGAATAGTTGAAAATTATTGAAGAGATCTCCTATTTTTTTGTCCGTTTTTTTGTTCAGCTTTTCAAAATACATTTGAACCCAAGAAGGTATGCCAGCAATGACGGTCATGTTCTCGTTCACGGTTTCCTCTACAATTTTGTTCACCTTGGTGTCCCAGTCTTCCAAACAATTGATTTCCCAGCTTGGCAATCGGTTTTTTTGGAGATAATTGGGAACATAGTGGGCAGATATTCCCGATAATCTACCAATCTTAATCCCGTTTTTTTCTTTCATTTCCGGACTTCCTTGTAGAAAAATCATTTTTCCATCCACAAAATCTGCATTTCCCGTTTCATGAATATAATTTAAAATAGCGTTTCGCGAAGCCTCTACTTGGCACTTAATAGATTCGTGGGTAATGGGGATGTATTTAACCCCGGATGTGGTCCCGGAAGTTTTTGCAAAATAGGCAGGTTTACCCGGCCATAATACATCTCTCTGACCAGCTACCACTTTCTCTACATATCCCTTTAATTCTTCATAGTCCCTTATGGGAACGTTGTTAACGAAGTCGGAATGCGATTTTAACTGTGAAAAATTGTGATCCTTGCCAAAGTCGGTATTTTTGGCATTGGATATGAGCGATTGAAATACCTCCTCCTGGGTCTCAATGGGATTATTTACCCATTTGGCAGTTTTCTTCACGATATTCTTGGCAAATATTTTTGCTGCAAATGATTTTAAACTCATTTAGAACTATTTAAAATCTATAAAATTTAGTGGGTCTATCGGGCTACCGTTGCTCCAGAGCTCAAAGTGAAGGTGTGGTCCTGTGGTCAACTCCCCTGTATTTCCTACTGAGGCAATTACTTCTCCTGATCTTACCACATCGCCCTGCCCTTTGTTTAAGGATCCATTGTGCTTGTAAACGCTTAATAGTCCGTCCATATGCTCCAAGATAATTACATAACCTGTTTCTGCTGTCCATTCAGCAAAAATTACGGTGCCGTTGGCTACTGCTTTGATGGGACTGTCCATGGGAGCAACCACATCTACTGCAAAATGCTTGTTTTCGGTATTAAATTCTTGGGATATGGTTCCGGATAATGGAGAAAAAAGTACCTGGCCTGGATTATTAATGTTTCTTTCGAACAAATTGTATTTATCCTCCAAAGCTACCTGCGCCCGCAACAAGGAATCTTCCTTGATAGGCGTTAAATCTATGGTGGAAGGATCCAGTTTGTATTGGTCAAATAGGGAGTCCCTATTAATTTCATTATTTTCAACATCACCTCGCAGCACTTTTCTGATGTTTTCTAAATACCTATTGGTATAATTTAGTGTGGCGACCAAAGAATCTGTTCTATAGGTCAGTTCTGTGGCCTGTCGCTTTAATTTTGTGGAAGAGTAGCCTGGAATATATTCCCGCAATGGTGTAAATGCTATTAATAAAATGGTGAATCCTATTAATCCTATTATAAACAGGGAACCGGTTACAAATACATTCATTCGGCTCAGTTTAAATGAAATTTTTTCCTCAAAGGTACTTTCATTCAAAATCACCAGACGGTACTTATGCAAGAGCTTCTGCTTAATTTCCTTTCTTTTCTTTACCTTTTTGGCCATAATGAACAAAGATAAGGTTAGTATTTAACTTTAATTCCTTTATACGGAATTTGATTTTCCACAATGTTTTCAATGCAAAAGTATCTATTAGGAAAATATATTCTAATTTAGAATAATTAAAATATATTATAGACGTTAAAATTAACAGCATTCTAACATCTTTTTTAGTACCTTTGTTGTACTTAAATTATTATACCATGATAACTTTAAACACATTCTTAGTCATTGGGCCAATGCAAATCGCCTTGGTTGTGGCCATCGTACTACTTTTATTTGGAGGAAAGAAAATTCCGGAATTAATGCGTGGATTGGGAAGCGGCATTAAAGAATTTAAGGATGCGTCCAAGGAAGACGATAAATTAGAGGAGAAAAAGGAAAAATAGATTATATTTCAAATATTTTCAAGGGACATCTACCATTTGGTAGGTGTTTTTTTGTTTATACATATGACTAAATTGACTAATCCTTTTAAAGTAATGTAGCCGTAAAAATCTGGTTATATAATAATTTAAGACTCGATTTTTTATAAGATATTGATAGCTTACCTTGAAAAGGTCATTCCTTTTCCTTTCTTCATAAAATCGCAAAATACCAATCGGAATTTTAATTTGGGTTGTACTGCCCAGCTATCTTGGGATTGCTAGATTATCAAATTTATAGTATTCAACAATGGTTTAAAATTTCAAAAAAAGGGAATTAATTCGAAATTTTCTTCTGTTTATTCCTGCTTTAATATGTAGTGGCTTTGCTCATTAAATGCTAAATAAATCCCTGTAAATGGCTATTACACCATTGAAAACAGTGGATTCACAACAAATAATTTTTTCACGGCACTAACCGTTCTAGTTTTAGCGTTGGTAATAAAATATAAGGTATTTGTATTTCGCCAGGGAAGTTAATTATGAATTTTACATATGCCATTATGTTTTTGGAATATCGTACCCCCAAGATTTTTAAAAGAATAAACATGAAACAACTTCTAACAGCCTGCTTGCTTTTTCTTGCTCTTATTTGCAGTGCCCAAGGAATAAGGAAAAACGTCTCTACATATTCGCATGCGCAATATTCGGAAATAGATATAAACACCAATAAACGATATAATTCAACCTCGGATTCCAACGGAAGGGTCACCCCTGAAGGGTTTAGAAAGAAGGCTGCGGCAAATCGAATTAAAAGCAGGACATTTAAAAATCTTAATGGAGTGGATGAAGGCTTTTATATTGTTTCTGGAGTATTCTCCGATTTGGGTAATGCTCAAAATCTGGCACAGAAACTAAAGGTCAAGGGTTTTGCAGCAGGATATATTAGTAATTCCAGTAATGGTCTCAACTACGTCTATTTGAGTAGGTACGATACTTTGGATAGTGCCATAGCGGCTTGTAAGTCTAAGTTGGATGGCACTTATACCGATCCATTTTGGTTAATGAATGTGGATAATGGTGGAAAATCCAAGAAATTAGAGATAAACGGGAATGGCACTGTTTCAAATTTGCCTTTACCTAATACTGCCTTGGACAAGACCCCAGGTCAAGAGGTAAAGGATTATCCCAAAGGGATTAAAACTCTGGATCAAGATGAAAAACTCGAGCCGAAAACCAATAATACTGCTCCAAAAGAGGAATTATCCATAGAAGAGGTTACTTATGATATGCTGAGTCCCATTGAGGAAGTTGATATTGTAAATATGAAGGATAAGGAAGCTAATTCAAAGAATAAAATAAATGCCAATTCGGCGAGGTTAATTAAAAAAGCGGATGAATACTTTAACAAAATGTGGTATGCAGAGGCGGCCGAATTATATGAAGAGGCCATAAAAAAGGATGCCAACAATTATTCCCTGGAAATTCTTCAAAAAGCGGGAGACGCACACTATTACAATACGAATATGGCGAAGGCCTATTATTACTACAATATCATATTTGAAAGATATGAAGACGAGGTATCTCCCGATCAAATTTTTAAATATGCACATACCTTAAAAGGTACCGGTAAATATTCCAAATCCAAGAGAATGATGCGGCTTTACGACAAGCAGGTGGAGAAAGGTAATGTGGGTTCTAAATTGGATTTTAATGCGAGCCAAAAGGAAGCTGTCTTGGACAATATCCTAAATATGGAACTTAAATTTGGACTTAAGAACTTGGCCATAAATACCAAGTATTCAGAGTTTTCACCTATGTTCTATAACGATGACGAGATTGTTTTTGCCTCCGCCAAGGACTCCTCTATCTTTAATACCAGAAGGTATAAATGGAACAATCAACCTTATTTGGACCTATATGTCTCTAAGGTAAATAAGGAATCCCAAGACCTCAAGGAGGCAATTAGGTTTTCGAAGAAAATTAATTCTAAATATCATGAGGCATCTGTGACTTTTACTCCAGACAATGCTACCATGTATTTTACACGAAACAATTATGGTAAAAAATTGAAAAGGGATAAAAATGGGGTTAATCATTTAAAAATATATGTTTCCAAGAAGGTTGATGGAGAATGGACAGAAGCCGAAGAAGTGCCCTTTAACAGCGATGATTATTCTACCGGGCATCCGGCATTAAGTCCGGATGGGAAAAAACTGTATTTTGTTTCGGATATGCCGGGAACCATAGGGGATACCGATATTTTTGTGGTAGATGTTTTGGATAATGGAAGTTATTCGGAGCCCAAAAATTTAGGTCCAGGTATAAATACGGAACAGAAGGAAATGTTTCCTTTTATAAATGATAAGAAGTTATACTTTGCTTCCAATGGCCATGTTGGACTTGGAGGACTGGATGTATATGAAGTGGCTTATGACGAGGAAGGTTTTAAAGAGGTAACCAATATGGGTCAGCCCATCAACAGTAATAAGGATGATTTTTCTTATATCGTTAATGAAGAAAACCAAAAAGGATATTTTGCCTCCAACAGGCGTGGTGGTAAAGGAGACGACGATATTTATTCTTTTGAAAGACTGGTACTTGAAGAAGTGGTTAAAAATGCCATTTCGGGTGTGGTTACCGAGTTGATTACCGGCGATTTAATGCCTAAGGCCTTGGTCACCCTCTTGGATGAGAATAACATTAAATTAAAGGAAATGGTTACGGAAGATGACGGTTCATTTGTCTTTGAAGATTTGGATTCCAATACCAAATACACCATTAAAGCAACTAGGAGCGAATTTTTTGAAAATATAGTTACTGCCGAAACAAAGAAAAATGAGGTGGTAAATGTGGATATTACTATGAAAAAGTTAAAGGAACTCATAGTCATTGAAGACGGGATTAAAAAGCTAAAGACCGATATGATTTTCTTCGATTTTGATAAATCCTATATAAGAAAGGATGCATCGTTGGAACTTGATAAATTGGTGGAGGTGATGACCGAGTATAAGGATATGGTAATAAAGATTGAATCCCATACAGATTCCCGAGGTCCTGATGTCTACAATAAATACCTATCGGACAAAAGAGCCAAGTCAACAAGGGCCTATCTTATTTCCAAAGGAATTTCGGCAGACCGCATTGAAAGTGCCATTGGCTACGGGGAGGAGCGTTTGATCAATGAATGTGGAAATGGTGTTCGTTGTAGCAGGGAGAAACATGAACTAAATAGGCGTTCAGAATTTATAATAGTAAAGATGTAATTTTAAGATATACATATAATCAATAGAGTTATAGCCGCCTTTCTTTTATGGAAAGGCGGTTTTATTTTGCTTGCAACTCAACAAATATACTGCTGAGTATTATTATTATTGAGCTATCCAAATTTTCGAACATAAGTAAAGTTCTCCATCTGGTGGATTTCTTTTGGTTTTGGAGGAGGATCTATTAATATTGATATCCTTGCAAATTTGAACTGATTATCACCCTAAGAAATATATTACTGTATTTAGTTGTATTACTTTGGTTATAAGGTGGTACTTGACGGGTAGTCGCAGTTCTATTTAACCCGAGTTCGATACATTTTTAATTGTTAATAAGTTGTTCAGGCTAATGCAGGCCATAGGAGATAGAAACGATTACTTGATAAATTGATAATCAGTTATTTGAATTTCATTTCAGTTCCAACTCACCTTAATTAAAGGTCAAACCCATTTTCACAACGTTTAAGGGTCTATTTACAACAAAAAAGTCCGATGAAATACCTAATCATAAGATTTTGAGTTATATAAGTCTAATAACCAACCATATAACCAAACCAAATATTATGAAAAACGTTCTATTAGTAAGAGAAATTTATTTAGAGGCATTTAGAAACTTGGGACACGCTTTTGTTAAATCTTTTTTTAAGGTGATGAGCTGGTTTTGTTTTGCTAGTTTCTTAATTGTGCTCTATGCTTTTGTATTCAGAATTACTACAGGCTTCGCCTTCGATTAAAACCATACTAACCAACCAAACCAGAAAACGCCCGTGAGGGCGTTTTTTTGTTGCCAACAATTCTGTGTAATCCTTACTCTAGGTTTGGACAGATTAGCTAAAGGAGGTTCAAAGCTATTTTGATGCGTTTTACGTGCATTTGTATTATTATCCAAGACAAAAGGTCAAGCCAAAAAAATAAGGCCCTTTTAAGGGCCCCCTATACAGTATATTTAATTTATACAGATGTAATTATTTTTTGTCCGAGAATTTCACGGTTTTTAAAATGGCTTCAAGCTGGAACATATCGTCCCTTTTTTCAGTAGCTGGAGCAAAAACAAAGCCTTCAATAACCACTTTCCTATTGTTTTTGTCGTCGTTGATGATATAGGTCAGAAACGGTCCGGCCATGGGATATCCGCTTATCTCCCATATTCCTCGAACTTCGACCGCCTTTCTATCGGCAATTTCCACGGGAAAAACATAAGGAGCAAAGGCTTTTTCAGTCATCATATAGGTTGTTTTGCCAGGTACATCCGGGCCTGGAATATATTGCTTTCCTATAGAATCTCTCATGGCCACAATATCCTTGACAAAAGTGGAGTCGTTTTTAAAATAATCATTGGGAATATCATATGCTATAATATTCATACTCCCTTTTTGAATCTGTCTGTCGATCCAAATAAAATTGTTTTCCTTCTTGCCTACTTTATAAATAGAGGGTAGGGATAGGGTTATGCCCAACTTGTCGTTCAATACCGTTTCCTTGCTAAGCGATTTTAAGAAACGCTTTTGTGACTCTTCAATTTCAACCTCCTTAAATGCTTTGACAATCTCATCGGCTTTGGCATCCAAATTTGAAATAATTTCTTCATCTGTTCTTCCCTTGATGACGCCTACTTTTTGGGGAGTGGCATACAAATCGGTTTTAATGTGGGCAAGGCTCAACGTATCCTTGGCAATAAAAAGAATCGAACGGGTTTGTATAATAGTGCCAGAGAAGACTTTTGGGGGCATTTGATTTATAGTGAACAGAGGCTCCTCCCAAGAAAGGCCCAGAACAGGTGCTGCAAAATGCTGTCTTACCCGGTCCCCAACTTTTCCTTCCCAAAGCTCATTGTCCATTACTACCGCCAACGAATTTATAGCACCTATGGATTCTGGCAGATATTTCTTTTTCTCTTTTTCTTCACAAGAGACAATAATCAAAGAAAGTAATAATACTAATGCGCCAATTTTTTTCATATAGTTATTTATTTACGAAGAACAATCGCACAATTTTAACTTTGTGCCCGGTTTTATGTCATTACCACTAATACCGTTCCATTTTCGTAAATTATCTATACTAATTCCAGGATATTTTTTGGAAATGGTCCAAAGGGAGTCCCCACTTTTTACCGTATGCACCTTGGTACCCGCCGCAACTACTGAATTTGTTGAACTTTTACTGGTATTTACCGAGCTTATTGATGCGGGAATTTTTCTTGGGTAAATAGTTAATCTTTGTCCTATTCTAAGGTTATTGCTTCGAAGACCGTTCCAATTTTTAATTTGACTAACACCTACACCGTACCTCTCTGCAATCTTTCCCAAGAAATCGCCACTGCGAACCTTGTATGTTATTTGATCTTTAGACTGTACTATTTGTGGTAAGGGCTCTTCCTTGGATTCTAGTTGATTCTCTACATGGGCATAGATGGCCTCCTCATTGGCTACAAATTTTCCCAATGCATCTACTGGGAGCCGCAGGGCATAATTCTTGTCCTTGACATAGGGTATTACCTTTAATTTGTAAGCCGGATTCAAAAAAATTAATTCTTCTTCGCTAACATCTACCAATTCCGAAATTTGATTAAAAGTAATAGTGCTCTTTACATGTATGGTATCGGTCTCAAAATATGGACGATCAGTAACCTGCCTAGTAAACCCATGTTCTTCCGCATATTCAAAAATATACATTGTAGCCAAAAATGCCGGTACATATCCCGCAGTTTCCCGGGGCAGGTTTCTTCTTATATTCCAGTAATTTTTGTAACCCCCGGATCTTCTTATAGCCTTGTTTACGTTACCTGGCCCCGAATTATATGCCGCTAAGGCCAAATCCCAATCATTAAAAATATCGTGCAGCTTTTTAAGGTACAAACTTGCCGCTTTGGTAGAATTAATGGGATCGCTGCGTTCATCCACATAACTGCTTACATCCAAATCGTACATTTTTCCGGTACCGTACATAAATTGCCACAATCCTGTGGCGCCTACCCTTGAGCGGGCCCTCGGATTTAGTGCGGACTCAACAATGGCCAAATATTTAAGCTCCAAGGGTACATTTTGATTGTCCAACTCCTGTTCGAACAAGGGAAAATAAAACTGGCTTATAGTCAACATCCTGCTCATCATATCCCTTTTACGGGTAAGAAAGTATCGTATGACGTTTTCCAAAGAGGGATTGTAAACAATGTTAAAGGGGGTTTTTTGATTTAAGATCTTTAACCTGGCCTTTAAGGTGTCCGTGTCTACATTAAAATGATATACAGAATCTATTTCCAGAGCTGTAATGTCCTGATAAATGGAATCGAATAAAGAGGAACTGTCGTACAACTCTTTCATCCAAAGGCTATCGAATTTTGCAGTTTCTGGGCGGTCCTTTAAAGCATACTTTTTTTGCCCTTTCACCAAAAGCAACGGATTGTCCTGAATATCATCCTTGGCTTCCATTGTTTCCATCTGCTCCACACCTTCCATATCCATGGCCGTAGTATCAGCTGGAATTTCTTGTGCCTTTATGACATTAAGGCCTTGCCTCGCTGTGGGTATTGAATCTAATTCCTGTGCTACGCCTGTAACAAAGAAACCCATAGACAAGACTCCCAATACTATATATCTGGATGTATTCATAAGGTTTGTTTTTTTAAGCGGGGCAGACTAAAATCGTGATTTTTTTCTAAACTTTAAAATTTAATTTTTAAAAGCAGATGAAAAAACAGATAACCCATATTAAATAACGTCGTATTTATGCCAATATTGCTGCTATTCCAGGTAGGGTCTTGCCTTCAAGGCTTTCCAACATAGCACCTCCACCAGTAGAAACATAGCTTACCTTGTTTTCAAAACCAAACTGTTTGACTGCGGCAACAGAATCTCCACCGCCCACTAGCGAAAAGGCGCCTTTTTTGGTTGCTTCATCAATATAATTGCCAATGGCAATGGTACCCTTGGCAAAGCTTTCCATTTCAAAAACCCCTATAGGACCATTCCATAAAATGGTTTTCGATTTTAAGATTACTTCCTTAAATATTTCCAAGGTTTTGGGCCCTGCGTCCAAACCTTGCCAACCATCTGGAATCTCGTTGGAATTTACAATCTTGGTGTTAGCGTTATTACTAAAGTCGTCCGCAGCCAAAACATCTACAGGAATATGCACTTCTACTCCTTTTTTCTTGGCCTGCTCAAGAATTTCCAAGGCTAATTCCATTTTATCGTCCTCACAGATAGAATCTCCAACCTTTCCCCCTTTGGCTTTAACAAAGGTATAGGTCATTCCACCACCAATAATAAGATGGTCTACTTTATCCAAAATGTTTTCGATGATCGTAATTTTTGAAGACACCTTTGCTCCTCCCAAAATAGCGGTCACTGGCTTTTCCCCTGTTCTCATTACTTTTTCTATGGCCTCAATTTCTTTGGCCAACAAGAACCCAAAACATTTCTTTTCTGGAAAAAATTGGGCAACTATGGTAGTAGAGGCATGGGCTCTATGTGCAGTTCCAAAGGCATCATTTACATAAATATCACCTAGTTTGGATAATTGCTCAGCGAAGTTTTTATCTCCTTTTTCCTCTTCGGAATGAAACCTTAGGTTTTCCAACAAAAGAACTTCACCGCTCTTTAATTCGGCCACAGCTTTTTCAGCTATTGGGCCAATGCTCTCTGTTGAGAATTTTACCGTTACACCAAGTACTTCGGATACCTTGTGGCAGATGTGTTTTAGGGATAAATCTGGATTTACTTTTCCATCGGGCCTTCCTAAATGGCTCATTAGTACGGCACTTCCGCCATCTTCCAATACTTTTATGATTGTAGGCTTTGCAGCTTCAATTCTATTGTCGTCGGTTACATTAAAATCCGCGTCCAAGGGAACATTAAAATCTACCCTTATTAATGCTTTTTTACCTTTAAAATTAAAATCGTTGATGGTTTTCATTTGCCACTTATTTTTAGAGAGTGACAAATGTAAAGATTTATAGGTAGTGTTTAAAGAGACAATTCCATTTATTTGCATGGCTTATGGCCTAATGTTGATTTTAAAAATCTAAATAGTTGGATGTCAGGTGTAATTCGAAGTGGTTTTTTGAAAAGTAATGGCGTTTATTCCAATAATTTCCAAAGACCCTCTAGCCGTTAATTTTCGGATAAAAACCGCTATATTTGGGCCATGTTATTCAAGGATATTTTAGGACTTTCCCATATAAAGAATCATCTGGTGTCCAGTGCCGATGCAGGTCGTATACCTCATGCCCAATTATTCGTTGGGCCAGAGGGCTGTGGCACCTTGCCAATGGCATTGTGTTATGTGCAGTACTTGCTTTGTGGCAACAGTGAGGGCGAGAATAACAACGGCAATAGCGCCTGTAACACCAAATTTAACTCCTTGGCACATCCGGATGTGCATTTTGCCTTTCCGGTATCCAATTCGGATAAGGTAAAAAGTCATGCTGTTAGTGATCATTATTTGGAGGAATGGCGCCAATTTATAAAGGAACAGCCCTATGGAAATCTTTTTGATTGGTATAAATTAATAGGGATTGAGAATAAACAGGGACAGATTGGGGTGGACGAGGCTCAAGATGTGGTGAAGAAACTTTCATTAAAATCATACGAAGGCGGATATAAGGCCCTGATTATTTGGATGGCCGAAAAAATGAATACCTCTACCGCCAACAAACTTCTGAAATTGATTGAGGAACCACCGGACAAAACGGTATTGATCTTAATTGCGGAAGATGAGGAACAAATAATTCAGACGATACGATCTAGGTGCCAAATACTGCATTTTCCCAGGCTGGCGGAAGAAGCAATTTCACAAGCCCTTATAGAAAGGGGGGTTTCCAAGGAGGATGCCCATAGAATATCCCATGAAGCCAATGGCAATTTTAATAAGGCCCTCGATTTCATGAACAACGATTCCGAGGATTTGGTATTTGAGAAGTGGTTTGTGCAATGGGTCAGAAGCGCCTTTAAGGCCAAGGGCAACAAGGCTGCGATCCACGATCTTATTTCTTGGAGCGAAGTGGTGGCAAAGACAGGTAGGGAAACCCAGAAAAAGTTCTTGAATTATTGCATGTCCGTAATGAGACAGGCCCTTTTGATCAATTACAATACCCGTGAATTGGCATTTATGAGGATTCATGTAGAGGGATTTCAATTGGAAAAGTTTGCGCCATTTATACATGAAAATAATATTGTTCCCATTGTGAAGGAATTGGAGGACGCCATTTATCATATTGAAAGAAATGGTAATTCCAAACTAATATTGATGGATTTATCTATAAAATTAACACGATTGTTACACAAAAAGGCCGCGTAAAGGAATTGTATAATCTTAAAGTCAATAACATGGACAACGTATTAACCTATCCCACAGAATTACTCCTTCTTCTTTTTCTAGTCATTACCTTTCTCCAAAGTGCATTGGATAAAATCTTGGACTGGAAGGGCAATTTATCATGGTTAAAAGGACATTTTTCCAAAACGCCTTTTAAGAATATGGTTCCCTTATTATTGGGTACTGTAATGGTAACCGAAATGGTGGCAGGGACCCTATGTACCATAGGTTTTTATTTTCTAATGGTTGAAGGGGATGGTTCTATTGCCTTGGTAGGTGCTATTCTTGCATGTCTAGCCTTGTTGATGTTGCTATTTGGTCAGCGTATGGCCAAGGATTACGATGGGGCAAGGACCATAGCCATTTATTTTATGCCGGCTATATTCTTGGTGTTTTTATTACAGTCCTAAAAATTGTCTGCCTTGTGGTTTCTTGTCTTGCCTATGCCAAGAAAAAATGCGCTTCTATGCCAAAAAACTAGGCTTATTTTATTTCTTTTGGGCTACAGGGTCCTTTCAATTCCGGAAAAGTAAATAATCTTAAGGATTGTGCAGAACGTACTGTGCGGTCGGTTTTTTACACCTAAACTTTGAGGTGTTGAAATTAAAAATCCGATTTATGGAATCAATGGGTCGATTAAAAGTGGAAATATGTCAAAATCGGCTGGGCCAGAGCCAGCTTACCAACCAGCTAGTTTGTAGATAGCTATTTATTTCTGATTGATTTTTTTAAAGTTAGACCCGATATAGGTAATTTTGGCCTATGGTTTGTCAATTATATTCCTGCTGCAAAACAGTTATGATCAACAAGGTCTGAAATGGATTTATCGGAAATAAAATCAAAATCGGTTGGATTGGTATTGTCCGGAGGGGGCGTAAAGGGAATGGCGCATATAGGGATGATCCAAGCCCTTAACGAATTTGGCATTAGTACCCGGGCCGTTTCCGGCACCAGTGTAGGAGCTTTGGTAGGGGCATTGTATGCCAACGGAAGTTCTGTTGTAGAAATGCTCCAGTTCTTTAAAGAAACGCCCCTCTTCCGCTATCATTTTATGACGATTTTAAAGCCAGGCCTTTTGGATACAGAAAGGTATTTTGATCTTTTGGCGAGATATCTTCCAGGAAATACTTTTGAGTCTTTGCAGCGAAAGCTTTATGTAGTGGCTACTGACTTGCAAAAGGGGGATGAAAAAATATTTTCTGAAGGGGAGTTAATTAAACCCTTGTTGGCTTCTGCGGCATTACCGCCTGTCTTTAGTCCAGTGGCTATTAATGGACGCTTATATGCCGATGGAGGTATAATGAACAATTTCCCCTATGATGAAGTTGCCGCTTCATCAGATTTTGTTATTGGGAGTAATGTTTCCGGTATCAAGGAAATTCCCAAAGAAGGAATAAAATCGTCCTTGCAGTTGGCCAATAGGACTACCTCTTTAATGATTTATGCCATTAACAGGAACAAAGTAAATAAATGTGACCTATTATTCGAACCAAAAGCCTTGGAACTCGTTGGGATATTGGACAAAAAAGGTATTGAAAAAGCCTATACCATTGGTTACGAACATGCCGCAAGGGTGATGGAGCAGAAATTTAGGTAGTCTTAGACGTCTATTTAGTGCCGACTTGGAAAAAAGCAAACAACCCTTAGTATTTACACATCGTCATAATCTACTGTAAGAGTAGGGGTTGTGGGGTGCGCCTGACATGTCAGGATCAATCCTTCGGCTATTTCACCATCCGTTAAAATTTGGTTTTTTACCATGTCGGCCTTTCCTTCCTTGATTCGGGCAATGCAACTGCTGCATACTCCACCTTGGCAGGAATAGGGCGCATCTATATTCTCTTTTAAAACGGCATCCAATACCAAGGTACCTTTATCCATGGATATGGAAAATTCCTCATCGTCCACAATAACGGTAAGTTGGGTTTTGCCTTCCAATTTTTCAGGAAGCTCATCCTTGATCTCCGTTGAGGTAAACAATTCAAAATGAATCTTATCCTCAGAAATGCCCTTGTCTTTTAGGTTTTCGGTCACCAACTGTATCATTGCCTCTGGCCCACACAGATAGTAATCGCTGAATTCCAGGTTTTTATGTTTGTTTTTGAGGACATAGTTTATTGTTGAGGCCTCTATACGCCCAAATATGGATTCATCCTCCTGGGTTTGACTCAAAATGAAATAGATATGAAACCTATTGGTATATTCCAGCTGTAGCTTCACCAAATCGGTGTAGAACATGGTTTCCTTATAGGATTTATTCCCATATACCAACACAAAATTATTTTTGGAATTGGATTCCAAAACGGTTTTGGCAATACTCATGATCGGAGTAATACCACTACCTGCGGCAAAGGCCACTATGTTTTTTGAATTCGGAGAGGGTTTAAAAATAAATCGGCCTTCCGGCGGCATTACTTCCAATACATCCCCTACCTTGAGTTTGTTATGTGCGAAATCTGAAAATCCCCCCTTGTCCACTTTCTTGACACCGATGGTTATACCCTCACACTTAGGAGAGGAACTAATAGAATAGGCCCTGCGCAATTCCTTGCCCTTTATTTCCTTTTTAATAGTGATGTATTGACCTGCGGTAAAGGCAAAGGTCTGTATCAGTTCTTTAGGAATTGCAAAAGTTATTGCAACTGAGTTCGGGGTAAGCGCTTTAATTTTTTGAACGGTAAGCGAATGAAAGTGGGCCATATTAAATCTTTGGTACAAAATTAAGCAAAGCATGGAGGATTTAAAACGGGAAATTAAAAAAATACTAGCGGTTTGTAACAAATACCCTAATTTAGGCACTAATCTATCAGGTTCAACTATCCAAAAGAATGCTAAAGCACTTTCTTACGCTTGAATGGAAATCCTTTTTTAGATCCGCCTCTTTTAAGGCCAATCTTGCCATAAAGATTTTTATGGTTTTTGGGGCTCTCTATTTTATGGCCGTATTCCTGGGCCTAGGAATAGGTGCTTTTTATATCATAGAAAGGCAAGGTTGGGGAGATCCCCTTTTGGTAGTCAATAGGTTCATGATTTATTATTTGGTGGGGGATCTGTACATTAGGTATATGCTGCAGAAAATGCCGATTACCAATATTAAGCCCTTACTCTACCTTCCTATCAACAAAAGTAAGATAGTGGCGTATTCCTTGGGGAAAACGGTAGTTTCATTTTTTAATTGGTCACATGCTTTTTTCTTTGTGCCCTTTTCTGTTGTACTATTGGTTGAGGGTTACTCCCCCGTGGGAGTCGTTGGTTGGCATTTGGCAATCATGGCGCTGTTTTTATGCAATAATTTTATAAACGTACTGGTCAATAATAAAGACAATGTTTTTTACATGCTGCTGGGCATTTTTTCGCTCCTGGGAGTTTGTCAGTATTATGAACTGTTTAATATAACGGACTACACCTCGCCATTTTTTAACACACTCTATGACCTACCTTGGATGGCCTTTTTAACTTGGGGATTGCTGATAGCATTGGCAACTTCTGCCTTTACCTATTTTAAAAGGCATATGTATCTGGATGCCGGACTGGCAGGAAAGAAATCTATGGCCAAAACGGAGGACTATGCCTGGTTGAACCGTTTTGGTAATTTGGGCACCTTTTTAAAGAACGATATTAAATTGATCAGGAGGAACAAGAGATCAAAAACCGCTGTAATAATGAGTTTTTTCTTTATTTTTTATGGCCTGTTCTTTTTTACTGGTGCTGTTGAGGCTTACGACGGACCTGTATGGAGAATATTTGCAGGGATTTTTATTTCCGGGGGATTCTTATTCAGTTTTGGTCAGTTTGTGCCTAGTTGGGACAGTTCTTATTATCCCTTAATGATGAGTCAGAATATCAGGTACAGGGAATATTTAACTTCCAAATGGTATTTGATAATCATAGCCACCCTAGCAACTACTATTCTGGCCTCCTTCTATATCTACTTTGGATGGGATGCTTATATAGCGGTGATTGTTGGGGCAATATACAATATTGGTGTCAATTCCTATCTCGTGCTATGGGGCGGTGCCTATATTAAAACACCCATTGATCTAACATCCAATAAAAAGGCTTTTGGAGACAAACAGGCCTTTAATACAAAAACCTTGTTACTGACATTGCCAAAGTTAATTTTTCCCTTGGGTGTTTATGCCCTAGGGCATTATTTAATTAGTCCAACCGCGGGCTATATTTTTGTAGGGATGGCGGGCGTTATTGGTTTTGGTTTTAGAAATAAGGTTTTTGCCATGATCGAGGCCATCTACAAGAAGGAAAAGTATAAGACGCTTGCAGCCTACAAACAAAAAGCATAAAAACATATATCTATGATTTCAGTTCAAAATTTAACTAAAAAGTATGGCGAATCCATAGTTCTGAATATTGAAAATTTGGAAATACCGAAAGGTCAAAGTTTTGGTCTGGTGGGCAATAATGGAGCCGGAAAGACTACTTTGTTCAGTTTAATGCTCGATTTAATTCAGCCTACTACAGGACATATCGTTAATAACGGGGTGCAAGTAGATACCAGTGAGGCATGGAAGCCATTTACGTCGGCATTTATTGATGAAACTTTTTTAATAGGATACCTAACTCCGGAGGAGTACTTCTATTTCATAGGGGAACTGAGGGGCCGTAATAAGGCCGATGTAGATAGTCTTTTGGCTGGCTTCGAAGATTTTTTTCACGATGAAATTTTGGGTCAGAAAAAATACTTGAGGGACTTGTCTAAAGGAAATCAGAAGAAGGCCGGTATTGTTGCCTCTTTTATTGGTGATCCAGAGGTAATTATATTGGACGAACCTTTTGCCAACTTGGATCCAACCACCCAAATAAAGCTAAAAGGGATTATCAAGGATTTGGCGGCTAGTAAGGAAGTTACCGTTTTGGTTTCCAGTCATGATCTTATCCATGTTACTGAGGTTTGTGAGCGGATCGTAGTGCTCAACAAGGGAGAGCTGGTAAGGGATATCCAGACCTCTAAGGAAACCCTTAAGGAGTTGGAAGTGTTTTTTGGAGGATAAATTGTCCTAGAGCCAATAATGGCGTTATCAATCAATCTTATTTTCGCTATTTCCCTTCAATAAGGTTTTCCGCCGGTTTTTAGTTTGGTAACCCGAAGTTGCGTTTTTACCAAGAATTTTGTTCCTGATCATTTCTATGGCCAGGTAAGGAATTATCCAATAACTAAAAATAATGCAGTTTTTGTCGACCAACTACATAATAATCCGGTCGTTTTTAAGTTAAGGATACGTACGAATACATAGAATTTTGAAGCTTCGCAATAAACTTATATTTTCGGTTGTTTTTGGAGGATTGGCGTTTAATGCCTGTTCCACCAAGAAAGACGCCCTTATAAACCGTAATTGGCACGCACTTAATACCAAGTACAATACCTTGTATAATGGGAACATTGCTTTTGAAGAAGGGCGTGAGGGTCTGAATGCCGTATACCAGGATAATTATTGGGAAATATTGCCCGTGGAAAGACTGGAGGTCACCGAAGACATAAAGTTGGATTCCGAAGATAACAACCCCAATTTCCTTATTGCAGAAGAAAAGGCTACCAAGGCCATACAAAAACACAGTATGGACATAAAGGACGAGGAGCGCAATCCCCAGACCGATGAGGCCTTTTTACTTTTGGGCAAGGCCAGGTATTTTGACCAGCGCTATATGCCCGCCTTGGAATCCTTTAATTATATTCTAAATAAATATACGCAGAGCGATAAGCTTAACGAAGCAACCATTTGGAGGGAAAAGGTAAATATTCGTCTCGAAAATGAAGAGCTTGCCCTCAAGAATTTAAAGCGTTTAATTAAGCAGGAATATTTAAGCGATCAAGAATATGCCGATGCCCGTGCCATGATTGGTCAGGCCTACATCAATCTAAAAATTGCGGATACCGCCATTCAGCAGTTAAAGATTGCATCGATATACACCAAAAAAAATCCAGAAAAGGGTCGCTACCTATATATAATTGGTCAGTTGTACAATGAATTGGGGTTTAAGGACAGTGCCAATTATGCCTTCGACAAGGTAATCGACTTAAATAGGAAATCGCCCAGGGTATACATGATCAATGCCCATTTACAAAAAATTCAGAATACCGAACTTACCGACGACAATAGGGAGGAAATGTTCGAGTACCTTACGGAATTGGAGGAAGACCGGGAAAATAGGCCTTTCTTGAATAAAATATACCGTCAAGTAGCAGAATTTCATTTGGCAAATAAATCCGATAGCTTGGCCTTGGTGTATTATAATAAGTCTTTGAGGGCCACTCAGAATATGCCCCAATTGAATGCTCTGAACTATGAAAATTTGGCGATTTATAATTTCGACCAGAATGAATACAAACCTTCCGGGGCTTATTATGACAGTGTATTACAAAATTTAAATGAAAACACCAAGAAGTATAGGGAGGTTAAAAAGAAACTTGATAACCTGGAAGATGTCATTAAATATGAGGAGGTAGTGCAGTATACGGATAGTGTAATTACTTTATATGAGTTTTCAATTGATGATAGGATAACCTATTTCGAGAAGCATATTGCCCAATTAAAGGCAGTTGCCGAACAAGAAAGAAAGAAAGGGGAAAATATGGCCAATGCGGGTTTTGCCGCTTTCAGTAAAACAAAGGGAGGAAAGGAGAACAAGGGCAAGTTTTATTTTTATAACATAACCACATTGGGTTATGGCAAGAACGATTTTAAGACTAGATGGGGGAAGAGAAGCTTGGAGGACGATTGGCGCTGGTCCAACAAATCCAAAGCTCAAAACCTAGAGGTAAATGGTGAAAATCTGGCCAATACGGTAGCGAATAATCTTGAGGCATTGGGGGAAGAGGAAAAATACAGTGTTGAGTTCTACATAAGTCAAATACCTACGGATCCATTGCTGATAGACAGTTTAAGGACCGAGCGTAACTTCGCCAATTATCAATTGGGGTTGATCTATAAGGAAAAATTTAAGGAAAACCTTTTGGCGGCAGGTAAATTGGAGAGCGTTTTAAGATCCAATCCGGAAGAAAGGCTAATAATTCCATCAAAATACAACCTGTACAAGATATACGAAGAGTCTGGAAGTTCGTTGGCCACCGATATGAAATACGATATCATTAAAAACCATCCGGAATCCAGATATGCAGAAATCCTTTTAAACCCACAGGCCATTTTAACCGGAAGTGCTGATAGTCCGGATGCCAAGTATCAACGTTTGTACAGGATGTTCCAAAATCAGGAGTTTTTAAAAGTAATTACAGGGGCTGAAGAAAACATCAGCAAATATACAGGGGACCCAATTGTTCCAAAATTTGAAATGCTAAAGGCCAATGCTATTGGTAGGTTACAAGGGTTTGAGGATTTTAAGGAGGCATTGAACTATGTGGCCTTGAACTATCCTAACAATCCCGAAGGGAAAAAGGCACAGACCATGGTGGCGGAACAATTGCCAAAATTGGAACCCAAGGTATTTTCCACCGAAACCGAATCTACCGGTACAGGAAACTGGAAGGTGGTATTTCCACTTAAAATTAGGGACGATAAAAAAGCCCTTAGGCTTAAGGAGCTTCTGGAAAAATCCATAAAGGATCTAAAGTATAAGAATGTGGTCTCCAAGGACATCTATAATCTAGAGGATCAATTTATAGTGGTTCATGGTTTTAAATCCAAGGACTTCGCTCTAGGGTATGCAGAATTGATAAAAAACAATAAGGATTACCGCATCGCTGATGAGAATTTCGTAATTTTATCCAACAACTATAAAATAATTCAAGTACATAAGAATATAGCAGATTATAAAGCTCAGCAATAAACCCCAAAACCTTAGCAAAATGTTTTCAGATAACAAAAAACCTCGTGTTATGACAGAATTAGGCGGACAACCCAACAGAATTGAAAAAAACACCAAAATCAAAGGTGACATTGTCTCCGAAGCCGATTTTCGGATTGATGGAAAATTGGACGGTAATGTAAAAACTTCAGGAAAAGTGGTCATCGGTATCGATGGTTATATTCATGGTAAAGTGGAGTGTGTCAATGCCGATATTGAAGGTAATTTTAACGGAGAGTTGATCGTGGCCGATCTCTTGTCCTTAAAGTCTTCTGCTGTAATTGAGGGCACTGTCATAGTATCCAAATTAGCGGTTGAGCCTGGTGCTACCTTTAATGCGTCCTGTACCATGAAGGGCAAGGAGGGTAAAGGCGCTTTAAATAGCCCAACAAAACACTCAGCAACCACCAATGAACCAGCAAAAGCCTCCTAAAAATAATAATGGTTTAAAAAATGCGGCAATCCTTACAGGTGTTGCCATTGAAATGGGCGGAATAATTTTTTTGGCTGCCCAGGGAGGAAAGTGGTTGGATGAATATTTTGAAATGGAATCCAAGACCTTTGTTATTGTGCTTACTTTAGTAGGAGTGGCCGTTGCTATTTACTTGGTTTTGCAGCAATTGAAACGCATAAAGTATTAATGTCCAAGAATAAATTTCTTTTTACTTTTTACCTTTCCTTAATACTGTTGAGCCTGTTGGTTTTCTGCCTTCACCTACTCATACTTTATTTGTTCGGATTTCCATTATTGGACCATATGATCGTTTTGGCCTATTTGCTCAATGTGGTTCTGGCCCTGATTATATTTTCGGTGCTTTACTGGTTTCGGGAGAAATGGAGAGATCAGATCGGATTTCTTTTTTTAGGGGGAAGTATGCTCAAATTTTTGTTTTTCTTTCTCGTTTTTTATCCTTTCTATAATGCAGATGGGAACATGGAATCTTTGGAGTTTACCACCTTTTTTGTTCCCTATTTGGTGTGCCTTCTTTTGGAGACATTCTTTACTGCCAGAATGCTAAATAGTTAGCTTCAATTTTGTTTTCCATATTACTTTTAAGATATGGTCCAAAATAAACCGTTTAATGCTTTTTTCTTTTTGAGATAAAAGCGTACATTTGCACGGATTTTTTGAGACCGATATTTTAAGCGATATGCAAAAACCATTTTACGTCAAAGTTCTTTTAGTTGCTACACTTCTTCTGGGTATCAATGCTTTCGCACAAGAAAAGGACCATTCGTCCAGCGAAGAAAAAGGAAGCCTAAAAACCGAAATCAAGGAATTTATTGGGCATCACTTGTTGGATTCCCACGATTTTACCCTTTTTACCCTAGACGAGGAAAATAATGAGCACGTTGGTTTTCCATTGCCCGTAATTTTATGGGATAACGGCTTAAAGGTGTTTTCTTCCTCCAAATTCCACCATGGGGAATCCGTTGCGGAAGTAGACGGAAATTATTATGCCCTTTATCATGGTAAAATTGTAAAGACCGATTCAGAAGGGACCATCAACTACGATGAAGATCATCATGCGACCAATGTAAAGCCATTGGATTTTTCCATTACAAAGAATGTTGTTTTTATATTTTTGGTGTCTGCCTTGATGTTGTTTTTATTTGCCAGAATGGCCAAATCTTACAAAACCAGTGCATTGCCAAAGGGTATAGGACGCCTGTTGGAGCCTATAGTACTTTATATTCGTGATGATATTGCAATTCCGAATATTGGAAAGAAGCATTATAAGAAATACATGAGTTATTTGTTAACGGTGTTTTTCTTTATTTGGATCATTAACCTTCTAGGGCTTACGCCACTTGGCGTAAATGTTACAAATAATATAGCAGTAACATTTGCTTTGGCCATCCTTACCTATTTGATCACTACGTTTACTGCAAATAAGAATTACTGGAAGCATATTTTCTGGATGCCGGATGTACCTGTATTTATGAAGATTGTTTTGGCGCCCATTGAACTTTTGGGAACTTTTATTAAGCCTTTCTCCCTTATGATTCGTTTGTATGCCAACATTACAGCGGGTCACGTAGTCTTAATGAGTATTTTGGGAATGATGTTTATCTTCAAAAACTGGATCGGAAGTCCGTTGTCATTTGGTTTGGCATTTGCACTTTCTTTGTTGGAGTTGTTGGTAGCGGCCTTACAGGCATATATATTTACGATGTTGTCCGCATTATATTTCGGCTCGGCAGTTGAGGAGCATCACGATCACTAAAATTAGAATGTTTAATAATTAATTATATATATTATGGAAATCCCAACTATTGTAGGAGCTGGTTTGATCGTTATCGGTGCTGGTTTAGGTATTGGTAAAATTGGTGGATCTGCTATGGATGCCATCGCTCGTCAGCCAGAGGCTTCAGGTAAGATTCAAACAGCAATGTTGATTGCTGCGGCTCTTATTGAAGGTATTGGTTTTGCTGCGCTTTTCGCATCTTAGTCAAACAAAATAAGGAACGGCTATAACGGTTGGTTATAGCTGTTCTTTTACAATTAAAAATTAAACGTTTACATTTCATATATTAGGACATGGAAAAATTAATAGAGCAGTTTTCATTTGGATTGTTTTTTTGGCAATTGTTATTGTTTATAGCGGTGCTTCTCTTATTGCGCAAATTTGCGTGGAAACCTATTCTTGATGCTGTTGAGGATCGTGAATCTGGTATTAAGGATGCATTGGCTGCAGCAGAAAACGCCAAAAAGGAAATGCAAAATGTTACTGCCGATAGCGAACGTCTTTTGCAAGAAGCAAGGGTAGAGCGTGAGGCTATGATCAAGGAGGCCCGTGAAATGAAAGAGAAAATCGTTACGGATGCCAAGGATTTGGCACAGGCAGAGGCTGATAAAATGATCAAGCAGGCGCAACTTGCCATTGAAAGTGAAAAGAAAGCGGCCGTAGCCGATATAAAGAACGAAGTAGCTACCCTATCCTTGGAGATTGCGGAAAAAGTTATTAAAGAGCAGTTTTCCGATAAGGCCAAACAAATGAAGTTGGTTGAGGATATGATCGGCGATATCAAGCTAAATTAGGAAGAGAGATATGAACGAAGCTAGAGCAGCCGTACGTTACGCAAAAGCAATATTGGATCTGGCGGTAGAGAATAAGGCTACCGAACAGGTGGAGAAGGATTTTCGCATTATATTATCCACTATAGCTAGTAGTACTGAACTTCAGGAAATGTTGGGGAGCCCTGTTTTGCCAGGTGAACTTAAAAAGAAGGCCTTATCCGAAATATTCAAGGGTAGTGATCAAGTTACGGAAGGACTTATTTCTACCTTGGTGGACAATAAGCGAATTTCAATTTTGAACGATGTTGCCGAAAAGTTCATTATTTTAAATGAGGCCCGTAAAGGTCAGGGTGTAGCCTTTGTAACCACCGCGGTTCCTCTAAGCGCCGATCTGGAGAAAAAGATATTGGGCAAAATAGTTGAACTTACCGGTAATGAATCCACCATAGAGAACAAAGTGGATGAGGGCATTATTGGGGGGTTTATTTTGCGTGTTGGGGATTTGCAGTATGATGCAAGTATAGCCAACAAATTGAGTAATTTGAAAAGAGAGTTTACAAATAGTCTATAAATAATTTTTCTGGGCGATGTTGGTTTCAATATGGTCCTAATCTTATATCTATAACAAATGGCAGGAGTAAAAGCCGCTGAAGTATCAGCAATATTAAAAAAGCAGTTATCGGGATTTGAAGCATCAGCTTCATTAAACGAGGTAGGTACCGTTTTACAAGTAGGTGATGGTATCGCTAGGGTTTATGGATTATCTAACGTCCAATACGGAGAATTGGTAGAATTTGAAGGTGGGCTTCAAGGGATCGTTCTAAACTTGGAAGAGGATAACGTTGGTGTGGTATTGTTGAGCCCATCCAGAAATATAAAGGAAGGATCGGTTGTAAAACGTACCCAGACCATTGCCTCTATTAAAGTTGGTGAAGGCATTGTAGGTAGGGTTGTGGATACATTGGGAGCCCCAATAGACGGTAAAGGACCAATAACTGGAGATTTATATGAATTGCCATTGGAGCGTAAAGCCCCTGGGGTTATTTTCCGTCAACCGGTTACAGAGCCATTGCAAACCGGAATAAAGGCTATCGATGCTATGATTCCTGTTGGTAGGGGTCAGCGTGAGTTGGTTATTGGTGACCGTCAGACAGGTAAGACTACCGTTTGTGTGGATACCATTTTGAATCAAAAAGAATTTTACGATGCAGGGGAGCCAGTATATTGTATATATGTTGCAATAGGCCAGAAGGCCTCTACGGTAGCAAATATTGCAAAAACATTGGAAGACGCTGGTGCTTTGGCCTATACTACTATTGTTGCGGCAAATGCTTCCGATCCTGCTTCCATGCAGGTATATGCACCATTTGCCGGAGCGGCAATTGGAGAATATTTTAGGGATACCGGTAGGCCAGCTTTGATTATATATGATGATTTGTCAAAACAAGCAGTTGCGTATCGTGAGATATCATTGTTGTTAAGAAGACCACCGGGACGTGAGGCATATCCTGGGGATGTATTTTACCTTCACTCCAGATTATTGGAGCGTGCCGCAAAAGTTATCGCGGATGATACTATAGCCAAGAATATGAACGATTTGCCAGACGTATTGAAACCAATGGTAAAAGGTGGAGGCTCTTTAACAGCTTTGCCAATTATTGAGACTCAGGCTGGGGATGTTTCCGCTTATATTCCTACCAACGTAATTTCTATTACGGATGGTCAGATCTTCTTGACCCAGGATCTTTTTAACCAAGGGGTTCGTCCAGCGATCAACGTAGGTATTTCAGTATCGCGTGTTGGAGGTAATGCCCAGATAAAATCAATGAAGAAGGTAGCAGGTACATTAAAATTGGACCAGGCACAATTCCGTGAATTGGAGGCTTTTGCCAAGTTCGGTTCAGATTTGGATGCCGCTACATTGAATGTTATTGAAAAAGGACGTAGAAACGTTGAAATTCTTAAGCAGGCACAGAACGATCCTTTTACTGTTGAAGATCAGGTAGCTATTATTTATGCAGGTTCCAAGAACTTGTTGAACAAGGTTCCTGTAGAGAAAGTAAAGGAGTTTGAAAGAGACTATATCGAGTTCTTGAATGCCAAGCACAGAGGAGTTTTGGATCAGCTTAAGGCAGGAAAGTTAACAGATGAGGTAATAGATGTTTTGAGCTCTGTAGCTAAAGATCTATCTGCTAAATATTAATAAAGTATTTTTTCTGTCTTCTTGAGACCAAGAAGACAGAAAAAATGGAATAAATGAATGTATAACACAGTATTCCTCTCCATGGGGAGCTTAAGTGGAGCCTATGGCCAATTTAAAAGAAATACGTAATAGAATTGCTTCGGTATCTTCAACGATGCAGATTACCAGTGCCATGAAAATGGTATCTGCCGCTAAGTTGAAGAAGGCTCAGGATGCCATTACCGCAATGCGTCCATATTCCGATAAATTGTCGGAGCTTTTGCAAAGTCTTAGTGCTAGCTTGGATGCAGATTCCGGAAGCAAGTTTGCCGATAATCGTGAGGTAAATAGGGTTTTGATCGTTGCCATAACCTCTAACAGGGGTTTATGTGGTGCCTTTAACACGAATATTTTAAAGCAAAGCGCATTGTTGGCTAAGGAGAAATATGCTGGCAAACAGGTAGATTTTGTTGCCATTGGTAAAAAGGCCAATGATATTTTAAAGAAAAAGAACAAGGTTATTGCAAACCACAGTTCGGTTTATGATGATTTGACCTTTGATAATGTGGCAGCCATTGCCCAGGAATTGATGGATCTGTTTACCACAGGGGCATACGATAAAATTGAAATTGTTTATAACAAGTTCAAGAATGCCGCTACGCAAATTGTGATTACAGAGCAATTTTTACCGATTGTTCCTGTAGAAGGTGAAGCCAATTCGGCGGCCGACTATATTTTTGAACCATCCAAGGCGGAGATTGTGGAACAATTGATTCCAAAATCATTGAAGACCCAATTGTACAAAGGGGTGCGTGATTCCTTTGCTAGTGAACATGGTGCTCGTATGACCGCTATGCACAAGGCAACAGATAACGCGACCGACTTAAGAAATCAGTTGAAACTTACATATAACAAAGCAAGACAAGCTGCCATCACCGGCGAGATTTTAGAAATTGTTGGTGGAGCGGAGGCTTTGAATAATTAGTTATATAGTAATTTAGCTGTCCCTTTTGAAAATTATAAGAGAGCCTCACAGGAATGTGGGGCTTTTATATTTATAAAGAATTTATATTGGGCATATGTTGAATAAGCTAATTAACTAACTTTGCCCGCATCGATTAAATGCCTAATTTTAAAGCTAATTCATAGATTTCTTTGAATCCACTTAAAAAACTATTTAAACAGACGTTTATCTATGGCTTAGCTACGGTATTGCCCCGGATGCTATCGTTTCTTTTAACGCCTTTATATGTAACGGTTCTACCCACGGATGGATACGGGGAGGTTTCCATTATTTTTGCCTGGTTTGCTATTTTTAATGTGTTGCTTGCATATGGTATGGAAACGGCCTTTTTCCGTTTTTACAACGATACCTCTCTAAATAGGAAAACGGTTGTTACCACCTCACTAATTTCCATTGGGGCCTCGTCCTTTATGTTCATGCTCCTAGCCTTTATATTTAAGGGCCCCATTTCATCAATAAGTGATATAGATCCGCAATATATCTCTTATGCGATATTAATTCTTGTTTTGGATGCTTTGGTAATCATTCCGTTTTCTTGGTTAAGGGCCAATGAAAAACCAATGCGCTATGCTTTGGTCAAGATTGCCAATGTGGTAATCAACCTGGGATTGAATTGTTTTTTTCTAATGATTCTTCCAATTATGGCCGAAAACAAGCCAGATTCATTTTTAAGCGGTCTTTACAAGCCGAACTTTGAAATCTCCTACATATTTATCTCTATGTTAATTGCTAGTGGCATAACGCTCCTGTTGATGTTGCGTCTCTATTTAAGAAGGCCATACGTATTCGACAGGTCTATATGGACCAGCATGATGAAATACGCTGGACCTGTTTTAGTAGCTGGTATAGCCTTTACTGTCAACGAAGTTTTTGATAGAATTATGTTGGATTGGCTTTTGCCCAACGATATTGCCGAGAGTGAGATTGGGAAATATTCGGCCTGTTACAAGCTTACCTTGTTCATGACGCTATTTGCAACGGCCTTTAGAATGGGTATAGAGCCCTTCTTTTTTAGTCACTCCAAAAGTGATAACCCGCAAAGGGCATATGCACAGATCACCAATTATTTTGTAATCCTGGGAAGTGTTATTTTGCTTTCCGTTGTGGTCTACGCAGATGTGCTTAAATTAATTATTGTACCCAATTCCGAGTATTGGGAGGCCATGTCCGTAGTGCCCATTATTATATTGGCCAGCTTTTGTCTGGGAATCTACCACAACCTTTCGGTATGGTATAAGGTGACGGACCGTACAAAATTTGGAGCTTATATCTCCCTGATAGGAGCGGTACTAACGATAATTATTAATTATGCCTTTATTCCCTATTTCGGATACGTAGCTTCCGCAGTGGCCACTTTGGTAGCTTATGGCTCCATGGTTATCCTTTCTTTCTTTTTTGGAAGAATGTACTATCCTATACCTTACAACCACAGAAAAATAATTTTTTACCTAGTGGTTTCCATCTCATTTTCCATGCTATCTTTTTACGTTTTCAATCGTAATTTGATTATTGGCAGTATATTTTTTATTCTATTTTTGGCCATGGTATATAGGCTTGAAAGTGATAAACTAAAACAAATATTTCTAAGAAAATGATTATAAAAATCATCAATAAATCGGTACACCCCTTGCCTAACTACGAAACCTTGGCTTCTGCCGGTATGGATCTTAGGGCCAATCTTACAGAATCCATTGTATTACAACCCATGGAAAGATCTATAATAAAGACTGGTCTTTTTCTGGAGCTTCCAATAGGTTTTGAGGCACAGGTTAGACCACGTAGTGGGTTGGCGGCGAAAAAAGGAATTACCGTTCTAAATGCACCTGGCACGGTTGATGCGGATTACAGAGGGGAAGTAGGGGTAATATTGATAAATCTTTCCACGGAGGCTTTCACCATAGAAAATGGAGAGCGTATAGCCCAATTGGTCATTGCCAAGCACGAAAGGGCGGAGTGGGACTTGGTCGAGGAGCTTTCCGAAACCCCTAGGGGCTCGGGAGGATTTGGTAGTACCGGGTTAAAATAAAACCCCGGGATAAACAGGGTGGGCTCTGGCATTATCACTAATTTTATGGAGGTTTGGTTGTCTTTTTATTTTGCAATAGGAAACGGTTGGAATAAAAGTAATTTTGGGGCAATACAATGTTGGGTCTTAAGTTATTTAAGGTTTAAGATCTGTTTTCCAATAAAATGGAACTATTAATATGAGAAGGAGGGTGTACATATTTATTTTTGCCTTGGGGCTTGTTTTAATCCCAGGACCTAGTTGTGCCCAAGAAAATGAAATTAAGGAAGAAGAGAGTGCAGAGGTCTTTTTAGAGGAATATACCGATGAGTTTCAGGAAAAATTCTTTGAGGCGTTAAAACAAAAAGGAATTGAAAATTACGATAGGGCCGTTAATCTCTTATTGGAATGTAAACGGTTGGATCCGAACAATTCGGTATTGGACCATGAATTGGCCAAGGCCTATTTGGCTTCCAAACAAGTTGTGTTGGCACAGCAATATGGTATTTCGGCTTTGAATGCCAGGCCCGATAATTTCTGGGTATTGAATACCATAGTAGATATTATGCAGCGCCAAGGGTTGGGCCTAGACTTGATAAAGGATAAGATCCCTTACAATAATGTACAAATCCAAGAAAACCTGGCTTTGATCTATTTTAAACAGGAAAATTATGAAAATGCATTGAAAATACTTAACGGTATGAAAAATACGGTATTTTCCAAGGAGCTGACATCTAAAATTTATAATTCTATTAAGAGTAGGGAAAATACTGAAAATCTAAAAGATACCGTAATTGTAAAGGTTGAAAAGGAAAACCCCACAGATAATTATCTGTCCATAATTTCGGGGTATTTGGCAAAGAGCGACTTTAAAAGTGCAGCATCCGTAAGTGAGGAGGCCATAGAGAATTTCCCGGCACAACCATATTTTTATTACACTTACGGACTTAGTTTAAATAAGGTCAAGAAGCATAAGGAGGCCATAGCCATATTGGAGTCGGGGTTGGATTATTTATTGGATGATGTTGATCTAGCCAATAAAATGTACAAAGAATTAGTGGATGCTAACAATGCTTTGGGAAATTCTTCCAAAGCAAATATGTATCTTAGTAAATTAAAATCCGGGTCTTAAATTTATGGAATTCAGTTTTAAAAGACTTCAAAAATGGGCTATACTTGGCATTTTTGTGTTATTGGTGTTTTCGTGTAAGTCTACAAGCGTAATCAAAAGCGGTACTGTGGATGAAAATTTGACCGCAAAGGCGGTCATAAGAAACCACTATTATTCCCATATTAATTTTAAGACCCTAAGTGGAAAGATGAGAATAGATTATTCCGACGGGGAAAGCACTCAAAGCGTAAGTGTAAGTTTTAGGATGGAAAAAGATAAGGCCATTTGGTTAAGTGCCCCCTTGGGAATCGTAAAGGCATACATTACTCCGGAAAGGGTGTCGTTTTATAATAAGTTGGACAATGAATATTTTGATGGGAATTTCTCCTATTTGAGTCAATTACTGGGAACTGACCTTAATTTTCAAAAAGTACAAAACCTTCTTTTAGGAGAACCCCTTTTCGATTTAAGGGATGAAAAGTATACGGTGGATATTGCCAACGACAACTATCAGTTGAAACCAAAAAAGGCTGGGGATCTTTTTAAAACACTGTTTCAGATAGAACCCTTAAATTATAGAATGGCCACGCAGCAGTTATCGCAACCATGGGAGAAACGATTGTTGGAAATCAACTATAAGAACTATCAAAAAGTTAATAAATGGATTTTGCCCGGGGAGATAGATATTCTGGCGGTTGATGGAGACAATACCAATAATATTACGGTTGAGTTTAGAAATATGGAGTTCAATAGGACACTGAATTTTCCATATAGTATACCAAATGGTTTCAAAGAAATCGTATTAAATTAATATGGGAAGTAAGCACTCTTATATAGTTTATTTTCTTTTAGTTATGTTCATGCATTGGGGCAATTTTGTAATGGCTCAAACCAATGAACAGAAGGCATTGGAATCTAAGCGTGAACAACTCCAAAAGGAAATATCGGAAATTAACCGATTATTGTTTGCCGAGAAAAAGGAAAAGGGAAATGTCTTGGAGCAGATGGAGGCCATGGATCAAAAAATAAATGTACGCCAACAGTTGATCAGGGTTACCAATCAACAGTCCAACTTACTTAATAGACAGATTAACACCAATGTAAGGAATATTGGAAAACTGCGTAACGATCTTGCCTTTCTTAAGGAGGAATACGGGAATATGATCCAAAAGTCTTATCAGAATAAATCCAGACAGAGTAGGTTAATGTTTCTGTTATCCTCCGAGAATTTTCTGCAGGCTTTTAAACGGTTTCAGTATATGAAGCAATATACCCAATACCGAAAGGAACAGGGCGAACAAATTGTTTCCAAAACGGACGAGCTTACCCAATTGAACAGAGACCTTTCCGAACAGCGTAAGGAGAAGGACAAACTTGTTACGGAAAATACCCAGATTAAAAATCAGTTGTATAAGGAAATCCAGTCCCAAAAGGAATTGCTCAAGAGTATAAGGAAGAATGAAAGCAAATACGCAACGGCCATTGAAAATAAGAAGAAGGAGGCCAGAAGGATCGATGAACAAATAGAAAGATTAATTCGTAGCGCTATAGCCGCCTCCAATAGAGAAGCGAGTAAGTCTAGCAGTACAACCGCTACAAGTAGTAGTAAGTTTGTTTTGACTCCCGAGGCTACTATTGTGGCCAATAATTTCTCGGCCAATAAGGGAAAATTGATCTGGCCGGTAGAAAAGGGAATTAAAAGACAGGGTTTTGGTGTTTATAATGACGCCGTTTATCCAGGTATAAAGCACGAAAGCAATGGGGTAATAATTGCTACTGATGAAGGATCCAAGGCAAGGGCTATCTTTGAAGGGGAAGTTATTGCTATACTATCTGTTCCAGGTGGGAATAAAGGTGTACAGATTAAGCATGGAAATTATATAAGTACCTATTACAATCTTTCCAGAGTTTATGTAAAGAAAGGGGATAAGGTAAATACCAAGTCGGATTTGGGGGATATTTACACCAGTAAATCCAGCGGCACTACCCAACTAAAATTTTATCTTTACAAGGATACTACCCGACTTAATCCTGAGGAATGGATATATCAACTATAAAATAATTTAAAATTGAAGAATTTAACGGATTTAAAAGGAACTTTTACACTGCACAATGGGGTAGAGATGCCCTATTTTGGTTTAGGGGTTTATTTGTCCAAAGATGGAAAGGAAGTTGCTAATGCCGTAAAATGGGCCTTAGAGGATGGATATCGACATATAGACACTGCTTCGATCTACAAGAATGAAGAGGGAGTAGGTCAAGGGATCAAGGAAAGCGGTGTGGACCGCAAAGATATATTTGTGGTGAGTAAGGTATGGAATAGCGATCAGGGCTATGAAAGTACTATAAAGGCATACAAGTCCAGTTTAAAGCGATTGGATTTGGACTATTTGGATCTGTACCTGGTACATTGGCCCGTAAAGGGAAAATATAAGGAGACTTGGCGTGCAATGGAATATTTGTACAAGCATAAGGGGGTAAGGGCTATTGGAGTAAGTAACTTTATGCAACACCATCTGGAAGATTTAATGACTTCCTCGGAAATTGTCCCAATGGTGAACCAAATGGAATTTCATCCGTATTTGGTACAACAGGATTTGATCGATTTTTGCAATAAAAATACCATTCAGTATGAAGCCTGGTCGCCTTTAATGCAAGGGAATATCTTTGAATTGGATATTATGAAGGACCTAGCGGCGAAATACAATAAGACTATTGCCCAAATTGTACTGCGGTGGGATTTGCAAAAGGGAGTTGTTACCATTCCAAAATCTGCCAAAAAGGAACGGATTAGGGCCAATGCCGATATTTTCGACTTTGAACTTGCCGCTACGGATGTTAAAAAATTAGAGCAATTGGACCGTGGAAAAAGATTTGGACCTGATCCCAATAATTTCGATTTTTAATCCATAAATAACGCCTTGAGCTCGGTGGCATCTTTGGGCTTCATCTTGCCTGCAAGTACCAAACTGAGCTGCTTTCTGCGCAGGGCAGCTTCATATCGTTTTATCTCCAAGTCGGTCTCCGGTTTTAGTTCAGGAACTTTCGTGGGTTTTCCAGTGTCATCTACGGCAACAAAAGTAAATATGGCTTCGTTAACTTTGCATCTCTCACCATTAAATCGGTCTTCCATCCAAACATCTATATAGACTTCCATTGAGGTCTTGAAGGCCCTGGAAACGGCTGCCTCTACCGTAACAACGCTTCCTACTGGAACAGCCTGGTTAAAGGCAACGTGGTTTACGGAAGCAGTAACGGTTATACGTCTGCTGTGGCGCCTAGCGGCAATACTGGCGGCACGGTCCATTCTGGCCAACAATTCCCCTCCAAACAAGTTGTTCAATGGGTTGGTTTCACTTGGAAGGACCATATCGGTCATTAAGGTGCGCGATTCACTAGGCGTCTTTGGCTCCATAAATTTCTTTTGGGCAAAGATACATTGGTAATATTAAGCTAAAAAGTAGAGAGAGAATTATTTTACGGAACGCAACCAGGCCTCGGGCGATTCGGAAAGTTTTATTTTCCTAAGGTAATTTAAGGCTTCCTTGGCATCGTCAAAACTGCCATAGGCTACCATATGCAATCCATATTGGTTAACACCAAGATAGGAGGCATCGTATCCTTTTTCTTTAAGTTGAAGGACTTTCTTTTCGGCATTTTCCTGAATTCTAAAGGCTCCGGCTATAACTTGGTGAACACCACTTTTTTTGTTTGTGATAACATTTAAGGATACTGCAGGCAATTCTAGGGGTGCGGTATTGAAAAAGGTAGCTTCTTGGATATTTTTGGAAACTTGCTGTTGAGCTTCTTGCCTCACCAATTCCTGATCGTACATTTTCTCATTATAAAGGCGATAACCCGTAAAACCTGTGGCAATGGCCAATAAGATTACAGCTGCATATTTTAAATAAGGCCTAAGGGTGGATTCTTTCCGGGCCTCGGGAGTAATCATAAATGGAATTTTTTCTTCCAGTTCAACCACTTCCTCTTTTAAAACTTCCCTAGAAATCGGGGTAGACACAAATGTAGACAATCCAAAGGACGAGGTAAGGTAATTTACTTGGTACGAAGGCTGAAACTGGGTTTTCCCTTCCTTGTTCAACCATAACTCACCTATGTTGGGAAGATTCAATCTATTTCCTTCCTTAAGAAGTTTCTTCCACTTCAGGGATACAGTGGCTATTTGCTTCTGCATGTCCTCATAGGACAATTTTTCGGCATCGGCCATGTACGAAACCAACAGTCCGTCATTGGAAGTCAGTTGTTCGTTGAAGGATATTACTTTCGAAGGAGGGTAGAACGAATTCGACGCATCATTGATAACGGCAGATTTCATTTGTGTCAAAAAAGCGCCAAATTCAGGCACCATTACACAATTGTATCTATAAAGCAGCTCCGCTATGTAATGTTCGGTTCCCATAGGGACAAAGATTAGAAAAAATACACAAGTTCAAAACTCTTCACATAACTTTTTATTAACATTATATTTTGTGTATTTTGTGAACAACTAAGCCGGTTCCATAAATGACTAGAGATGAAATAATTGCTATTCTTCGGTTGCAGAACGTTCCGAATATTGGTGACGTAACCGCAAAAAAATTAATATCCAGTTGTGGTAGTCCTTCGGCCATCTTTGAGGAAAAAGTGACTCGTTTGAAAAAATTGGATGGCATAGGTTCAGGCATCTTAAAAGGACTTATGGACAGGGAGCATTTGGAGGCTGCCGAGTTGGAATATGAATTTATTAAGAGTCAGGAGATAAATCTTCATTATTTTATGGAGGACAGTTATCCCGCTTATTTAAAACACTGTATAGATAGCCCTATTTTACTTTTCAGCCAGGGGAACATAGATTTGAACCGCCAAAGGATTATAAGTATTGTAGGTACCAGAAATATTACCAGTTATGGCACTTCATTTTGTGAGCAGTTAATTGAGGACTTGGCGCCCTTGAATCCAATTATTGTGAGTGGGTTTGCCTACGGGGTGGATATTTGTGTTCAAAGGGCAGCCGTAAAGCATGGTTTACAGACCATAGGATGCTTGGCCCATGGTTTGAATCAGATTTATCCTAAAATCCATGAAAAATATGTGCCCGAGGTAAATAAAAATGGTGGTTTTTTCACCGAATTTTGGAGCACGAGTCAACCTGATAGGGAAAATTTTTTAAAGCGAAATAGGATTATTGCCGGTATGGGCGAAGCTACTATTGTAGTGGAATCCGCTGAAAAAGGAGGTAGTCTGGTTACCGCAGATATAGCCAACAGCTATAATCGCGATGTTTTTGCCGTACCCGGCAGAACTCATGATAAGTATAGTAGCGGATGCAATAATCTCATTAAACATCAGAAAGCACAGATGCTCACTTCTGCTGCCGATTTGATCTACATGTTGGGTTGGGAATTGGAAGAAAAGGAGCCCGTTTCCATTCAAAAGCAACTATTTGTGGAGTTGGACGATACTGAGAAGGAAATCTATGATTATTTGCAACAGGGGGGCAAACAAATGTTGGACCATATTGCATTGGATTGTAAGTTGCCCATATTTAAGGTTTCCTCTACCCTTTTGAATATGGAAATGAAGGGAGTGGTGAGGCCACTTCCGGGTAAATTGTTCGAGGCAATTTAAGAATTGACAAACCCATCGGTCTCTATTTTTAAAAATTATTGCAGATATTATGAAAATGTGGTTTTTTGTCGATAAAAGACCACTGTAAATCCTTGATTTTGAATCATGGACCCAACCCATCAAGAGCCTAAACCGACTGGGTGGTATATTGACATATTACAAATGCTAGGGAAAGTATTTGTGAATCAATCTTCCTCACCAAAGGTTTGTAGATATGTCCCTGGGGTACCATAAGGGGATAAACCCTCTATATCCACCTGAATTTGTTTGGCCCTATCCGAATTGTAGAATTGGAGTCTTGCATTTCCATTCTTATCCGTTGTAAAAGAAGGAATCCAATAAAGTGTTGCGCGGTAATCTGGACCACTGTTTTCCTCGGATACCACATTGTATTTAGGGGAGTAGAACACTCTTTCAGGTGCATGGCCCATAACGGTAAAATCCGGTGATATTGCTGGCGCTATAGACTTACCTCCACCTCTTTTGGTATAGATAAGGATGACCCCATTACCTCCCCGGGACCCGTAAATGGCAGCAGAGGGTCCCTTTAAAATTTCTACTCTTTCTACGGTATAGGTATCCATTGTGGCAATGTAGGTAGGCACAGGGCTTGGGGTCATGGATTGCTCCATGGATAAAGTAAGGGCTGTGGGTGCTACGCTAGCAGCACCTTGGTCAGTAGAAGATCCTTGCCTCTGGGAGGCACGGGCCTGGGATGACGGCGAAGGATTATCATTATTGACAGGTATTCCGTTAAGTACCCACAATGGCGTACCTCCATTCCTGATGCTTACTGTATTGCCATTTACGGTGACGCCACTAAACCTTCTAACCAAATCAAGAACAGTTTGGGCAGATTGGTGATCTTCCATGTACAAGGTAGCGTCAGGGGTCTGTCCGTACACGGAAGGAGAGGCATTTCTTGACTTTTCAATCTTTTTTTCGGTAACTATTACTTCATCAAGTTTTGTGGTATTTCTTAGATCTAAGGCGGGATCCATCTTTCTTTGGGGGTACCTCATCTCAATATAACTTTTGGCTATCGATTCTGAGTTTTTAAAACTAGGAGGCGGAAGTAAGGCTTGCCGTTTGTCCAAGGTAATTTTTACATCAGTTGGTTTGTCCGAGGTGTCAAAGGCATTAAATGCAATATTGGTCGAGTCTTTAAAGTTAAAATCTGGAATGCTAAAACTTCCATCCAAAGCTGTCCTGGTGGATAGCATGCCTAATTGCTCCCCGGATTTGGCAATTATGGTCATGGGAGTATTACCCATAGGTTTATTGATTAGACTCATGGCGTTTCCAGAAATGGAAAGCCCTTTAACAAAATTGAACTCCTTGGGGGAATCCGTAACAGCATCATTTTCGGACCAGGGGATTTTTCTCCAGCCATGGGTGAGCATAACCAAATCCAGGGCGTGTAAGGTTGCCTTTTTCTGATTTCGAAAAAGTAGCCCGGGCTCGGAAATATGACCCTTAACATCCGACTGTAACAATAAATGCGTTATAATATTGGTATCGTTCGGATTCTTTAAGCCCTGTTTAGTGTCCGTGGCTGCCATGGACAGTTCAGCTGACACAGGTCTACCATCTGTGTCTGTTACATGCACATCTACCGTAATTTCACTTCTGTCCTTAAATTTTTTAGGGTCAATTTTTGCTGTAATAACCAATTCATCTTGATTATTGATAAATGCGATCCGCTCACACCATGGCTTTTTTTGAGCATCAAAGAGGGTGAGGGTCATAATCCCACTGGGTAGTTTACTTTTTGGAATCTCAAAATTCACCACAGGCTGGTCTTCAAAATCAAATTTGCCTTGGTAGTATTTTTTATTGTTGATATGCCCAATGACATAGAAAGACCTTTCTCTCAATGTTTCGGTAGCCTGGATTTTTACCTGAATACTTTTAGGGTTTACATTGTAGACGGTAATGGCATATCCTTCATTCATAACTTTTGGGAAGGGATATATGGAACCGTCGCTAAGGATTACCGAATATAGTTCCCCGACCAAGGGCTTTAGGGTGAAAAATCCAGACCCTCTATCTATTGTAGCCAGAGTGGCAATAAAATTACCTTTCGAATCGACTAATTGTCCTTTTATATTTCTTTCAAGCCCATCGTTTCCAATAGCTTTAAAAGCTACTTGCCCTACCAAATTGGCTACCAAGTGCCCTCCTTCCGGGAAGAATTGCAGACCAATTTTATCTTCCTTTGGGATCGCTGCAATTGGGGTGCTTTTTTCATTAAGAACCTTTATGGTCTTGGTGAAGAAGAAATCTTGATCAAAATTTCGCATCCAATTGGTATAGGACCGCAATTGATAATTACCTGAAGGAAGGCTTTGGGGCAAATCTATTGAACCTATGGCCTTGCCATTTACAACTTCATGGGTTTGTGATAGCACTATTTCATTTTTTGGACCAATTAGATCCACATGTAGCACCCTACTACCTAAAGAAAAATGGTGATACTGACCCAAAACCGTATATCCAGTGTACCACACGGTTTCGCCTGATGCCATTATTTCTTTGTCCGTATGCAGAAAAACTTTTTCAATGGGGTTGTAATTGTTATACCGGTTGATCCAGAGTGACAAATCTTTAATAAATACGTCATTGGTTAGGTCGGATTGGATCAATGCTACTTGATCTTTGCTATTTAGGAAAATGGAGCCAAAGGCACCCACTTTTGCAAAGGACGCAATTACCTCTTCCTCCTCAGGAGTCCTTTTTACAATGGGGTTGTCTATCCAAAATTTTTCATCATATCCAATTTCATCTAGTTTTTGCCAGTCGCTTTTATTTTTTCCGAATTGTCCGCCTAATTTTTTTCTGGATGTAGGGATGTAATTTTCAAAAAAGGTAAGGTTTGAGGAAGAATTGGTATGAAATTCGAATTTGTCATTTACATAATAGTCAAATTCTTGGTTTATATTTATATAATCTATGGAAGCATTGCTCTCGTTTTCCTGCTTATATGCTATTTCAAAAGAGATATTATAGTCCTTCCATACATTGTTGTTATTTTTCACTAGTTGCACAAATTTTAAATCGTCATGGGAAAGACTGCCGGTAATCTTTAGGATATCGTAGGTTTTAACGTTGATGTACAACTCTGCCTCGAAGGTTGGGGTTTTGTTGGTTTTTATGGGCCTGAGCTTTAATACCGCAATTTTATCATTGCTGGATTGTATGTATTCAATTAGGTAAATATCATAAAAGACTTCTAAAGCAGGATGCATGGGGAAAATTACCTCTTCCGTGTTGGGTTGAAATGGAGAAATCAATCGGGTTAACAGGGTATAGTTTCTGTTGTGCAGGCCTCCCGGCTGTAGTGCATATCTACCTTCAATTATATCCCAATCTTCTATGCCTATAGGGTTATAACGTATGTCATAGATTATTTCGGAAAACTCGGAATACTGATCTCCATTTTTCGATTTTTGTCGGTAAAAGGCCCTACCGTAATTGGATTTAGAAGATTGGCTATTCGCTTTTTGAAATGCTTTTTTAGCCAATTCCATGGCATAAGGGTCTTTTTGGGAAGCCGTTACAGTAACCTCTTCAAGGATATTGGTCAAGGGAGTTAGTTCAACTACTAAGTTGCCAGGTTGTGAAACTTCGAGGATAAATTTGTTGTAGTTTATATGGGAAAATAGAATTGTGGCAGGCAAGGTATCCAATTGTATCACAAACTCCCCCAATTCATTGCTTGCGGTTCCCCATGGAGAGGATGCAATTCCAATATTGCAAAAGGGTATTGCTTTCCCTGTTGCTTTATCTATAACCTTTCCGTTTATTTTAGGTTGTTGGGATATGTTAGGGCCAACCATGGTCACTACCTCGGAATAACTTTTGGGAGTGCCAAACAGCACAATAGTATATAGCCAAACAGTGGAGAATAGAATATAATGGGTAATTCGTGCCATTGCTTCCTTTATAGGAGCATTAAGTTACGAACTAAATATTAAAATGGACAGGTGATGGCCAAAAATCAATATCCTACCTTCATCCTTACTCTTTCCAGCACCCCATCGGCTACTATCTTGGCTTTTTTGGCGCCAAAGGCCAAGGCTTCATCCAGTTCGTTTAAATTGTTCATATAATAATCGAACTTTTCCCTAGCCTCACCAAAGCGTTCTAAGATTACTTCGTATAGCGCTTGTTTGGCATGACCGTAGCCATAGTTACCGTTTATATAATTGGACCGCATTTCGGCAACTTGATTTTCTTTAGCCAGAATTTTGTACAAGGCAAACACATTATCCGTATCAGGATCCTTAGGGGCTTCCATAGGGGTACTGTCTGTCTGTATACCCATAATCTGTTTGCGCAGTTGTTTATCGGTTTGAAAAAGGCTTATCAAATTTCCTTGGCTTTTGCTCATTTTGGAGCCATCGGTGCCAGGGATATACATGGTCTCTTCCTGTACCTTTCCTTCTGGGATTACAAAGGTTTCCCCCAATTGGGCATGGAACCTTGAGGCCACATCCCGAGTCATTTCCAAGTGCTGCATTTGATCCTTGCCAACGGGAACTATCTCAGCATCATATAAAAGTATATCCGCAGCCATTAACATGGGATAAAAGAACAAACCGGCATTCACATCGTCAAGTCGATCGGCCTTATCCTTAAATGAGTGTGCTAAGGTCAGTCTTTGGTAGGGAAAAAAACAGCTTAGGTACCAAGCCAGTTCTGTGGTCTGGGGTATATCACTCTGACGATAGAAAGCGGTTTTATTAATGTCCAGGCCAAATGCCAACCAGGTAGCTGCCACCGCATAAGTATTTTTCCGCAATTGCTCGCCATTCTTAATTTGGGTCAGTGAGTGCATATCCGCAATAAAGAGAAAGGAATCGTTTGCAGGATTGTTTGCCATTTCTATCGCTGGGATGATCGCTCCCAAAATATTCCCAAGATGAGGGGTTCCTGTACTTTGTATACCAGTTAAGATTCTTGCCATTATTTTATTTTCAAAGAAGGCAAAGGTAAAAGAAATTCTAAAGAAGGACTAAAATTATTACTTTTGACCGCATGTTATCATTCCTAAAAAAAATAGGCCATACGCTCTACCGGATTTGGTTCTATATTTTGGTGTTTTTGCCCATTTTAATAATGTTACCTTTCTTGGTAATTTTCACCCTTTCCGAGAGGACGTACCCACAATTCTTTTGGATAGCGCGTAATATTTGGGCCAACACTATTCTTTATGGTATGGGGTGTTTTCCAGTAATTAAGTGGGAGCAAAGGCTCAAAAAGGGTGAAAGTTATATGTTGGTATCCAATCACACCAGTATGTTGGATATTATGTTGATGTTGAAAGTCAGTAAAAATCCTTTTGTTTTTATCGGGAAGAAGGAATTGGTGAATATACCGCTGTTTGGATTCTTCTATAAAAGGGTATGTATTTTGGTGGATAGGGAGAGCGCCAAAAGTAGGACCGCGGTATACAGAAGGGCACAAAAAAGATTACAACAGGGCTTGAGTATATGTATTTTTCCAGAAGGCGGGGTGCCAGATGAGCATATTATTTTGGACGATTTTAAGGATGGGGCATTTAAAATGGCCATTGCGCATAACATTCCTGTCGTGCCCATAACATTTTATGACAACAAAAAGCGGTTTTCCTTTACTTTTTATAGCGGTTTTCCGGGAAGGTTACGTGTTAGGGTACATAAATTTTTTGCCACTCAAAATCTTAAAGAGCTGGATAAGATTAAGCTTCGGGAATCGGTCAGAGAAGTAATACTGAATGATCTGGAACATTCCAGGTAGTCTTGCAATTCCCGTTGAAATAACTTTATTTAGGATTAAAACTTCAAAGTAAATCCACTATAGACACCCAAGGAATAAGGGTTAAAATTGCCCGATGTATTCGAAAAAGTGTTCAGTTGATATTTAAAAACCGGCTCAACATTAAATTTAAGCTTAGGAGTAAACTTATAATCCAGCCCAAGACCAACATTGGTACTAAAATTAACGGAATTAACATTGTTGGCCTCCCCAAACTCTGTAGTCTGTCCACTGGATTCCAACACTACGGAATTATCCGTTAGAAATAGAGAACTTACTCCCCCTATTATATTGACGCCAAATTTACGATCCAATAGAGCATAATTTAGTTCCAAGGGTACCTCTAAATATCTCATTTGTTGCCCCATTGTCCCTAAGCGGGTAGGGTTTTTACCAGTTACGTCCGAAGCAAATACGGATCCGGGTTTGGGAATTACATTTTCGCTATTAGGATTGTTCAAAATTATGGACTGGGAGTCATTGGAATAATCAATATTACTTATTTGGTTACCCGTTGAAGCGTTAAAGGACGATGTAAAGGATACGTCGTTGGTATCATAACCATAATCTACCTTATGGATACCAGAACGCACGCTTAGTTTTTTAGAAATTTCGTAAGCTACGGTAATACCGTAGCTTAGGGTTACTCCTCCCGTTTTGCTATTGGAGGCAAGAATAGAATTTATTGGGGATCCCTCACCCAAACCATTAAAGTAAACAGGAGCAATACTGGGACCTGCTGACCATTTTCCACTGCGGGATTCATCAACTTCAACGATCTCATTTTCTTCGATGGCCTCTAAAATTGATTTTTTATTTGATTGAGGGTCTTCAGAGGTCACCTCCGGAGTTTTCCCAATAAGGTCGTTTGCTTTGTTTTCTTGATATACAATGGCTTCCTCAACTGGGATAGACAGCTTCTTAGAGGGTACTGCTTCGTCTTCTGGTTCAGGTTGAACTGTAAAGGACGGGTCTTGCCCTGCATTATTATCAAGATTCTTTGTATCCGAACCATTTACTACCAATTCCATGCGGCCTGGTTGGATTGTAATAGCGTTCTTTTGACCTTTTCCCGGGGCATTATTTTTTGCGTTGCCTTCGGCAACTATGCTTTCTTGGTTCGGCAAAGAAGTGGTAATTTTTTCCTCAGCCTTTTGGCGTGAGGTTTCAATTTTATTTTCCTCTGAAATTTTCCCTTCGTCACCTGTGATGCTGGTAGCTTCAATGGAAGATTCCTTTAAAATATTGGCGTCCTTGGCACTTCGGGTTTTATTTTCTACATCCGTAATAATGGGGGATACCGATTCGGAAGTGGAAAAAGGATCGATCGCAAAAAATAGGATGGCAAGTATTGCTGCCGCTCCACCAACTTTCCACCAAAGGGGAATAAGCTTGCGGGATCGTTTCTTATTATCCAAGGAAGCGGCTATGGAATTCCAAACTTTTTCGTCAGGAATTTCTTGGAAGTTGGCCAACTTCTCTTGAAATAATTTGTCTAAATTATTTTCACTCATGTTTTCAATTGTTCAGCAGGAATTGTAATCAGGAAGGTTTACCCTTCCATTATAATTCCAGCTTTATTTGCCTCAATTTTTTCTTTTAATATCATTCTTGCCCTGGCAAGATTGGATTTGGAAGTCCCTAAGGACGTTCCCAACATTTCACTGATCTCTTTGTGGCTATAGCCATCCAACACATAAAGGTTGAAGGTTAAGCGGTACTTATTGGGAAGCTCTTGCACATAACTTAGCAAGGTTGCCAAATCCAGGTTTACATAACCTGAATCTTCTGGTATTTCATCCTCTATATTATCTGTAACCAGTGTTAATGTTTCCTCTTTTCTATATTTTTGAAGTACTGTATTTACAGTAATACGTTTAATCCAGCCTTCAAATGAACCTTGGTGTTTAAACTGTTCAATTTTGCTGTAGATAGTCATAAAACTATCATGCAGATTGTCTTCAGCCTCCGTTTTATTGCGCGAGTATTTGAGACAAATACCGAACAGTATCCGGGAATAGTCCCGGTATAACTGTTCTTGTGCTTGTCTGTTCCCCTTTTTGCAATTATTTATGAGCTCTACCAGATTACTCAAAATATGGATTGGGTTATTTACTAATTCTTTAAATTGGTCGTGCCCATATCACTTTCGGGTGCTATTAAGGCCGAACTATCTTCATTGACTGGTACAGTAATTTCTAAATATGTTGGCTCACCACTGGCATCCTCACCGGTCCAATATCTAAATAAATACGGCTCATCATATAAGACCTCAAAGTTAAATGTTGCCACTAAGTCCTCCCCATTACCTGTACATTCTTCCTCGTCGTCTTCAATAACGGTGCCAATAGTAACCACTTTTCTAGTAGTTAAATCTTCTTTTACCACGTCAAAACCTTCGAAAAAGGTACAATTATTCGGTCTAAAGTAAGTAACTTTTATTTTATAGATTTCACCGTAATCAAATGCCTCCGGCATTTCTACAGATTTTACCTGTAAAGCTTCAAAATGATAGTTAACATCATCATCTATATCGCAAGATGTGAATAGTGTAAAAGAGGCAACAAGCAGCAAAAAGAATACTCGTTTCATGTTCTTAATATTTAAGTTGTTTTATTATGATTTTGGAAACCATTTTTCCCTAAAAAATATGAATTGACATATTTTAATTTTTAGGGGCAAGTCGGTTTCATAACAATTGCTTTTGTTATTAAGATGTAAAGGGGAAATAAAGGTTGCGTGGAGAAATAAAAAATCCCGATTTAATCGGGATTTTAAGGTTTATGACTTTACTGTTTTGATGGCTTCTTTAATTTTGCCTTCCAGTTCTTCGAGTAGTTCGGGATTGTCCAGTAGTAAACTTTTAACAGCATCCCTGCCTTGGCCCAGCTTGGTATCACCATAACTAAACCAGGATCCACTTTTCTTTATAATTTCAAATTCAACGCCCATGTCGATTATCTCCCCTACTTTGGAAATACCTTCTCCGTACATAATATCGAATTCGGCGGTCCTGAATGGAGGGGCCACCTTGTTCTTTACCACTTTTACTCGGGTCTTATTTCCTTGTACATTACCATCGGTATCCTTAATTTGGGTAGATCTTCTTATATCCAAACGTACGGAAGCATAAAATTTAAGGGCGTTACCACCAGTGGTTGTTTCCGGATTACCGAACATTACCCCAATTTTTTCACGTAATTGGTTAATGAAGATTACAGTACAATTTGTTTTGCTGATAGAACCGGTAAGTTTTCGCAATGCCTGTGACATCAAACGGGCATGAAGTCCCATTTTTGAGTCACCCATTTCGCCTTCAATTTCACTTTTCGGTGTCAATGCGGCAACAGAGTCAATAACTACGATGTCGATAGCGCCGGAGCGAATTAGATTATCGGCAATCTCTAAAGCTTGTTCACCATTATCCGGCTGGGAAATGATAAGGTTATCAATATCTACTCCTAATTTTTGGGCATAAAAACGGTCAAATGCATGTTCTGCATCAATAAAAGCTGCGATACCCCCATTTTTTTGTGCCTCAGCCATGGCGTGTAACGTAAGTGTGGTTTTACCGGAAGATTCAGGACCGTAAATTTCTATTACCCTGCCTCGTGGATATCCTCCAACACCCAATGCTACATCCAATCCCAAAGAACCAGAGGAAATCACTTCTACATCCTGTACTATACTATCGCCCATCTTCATTACGGCACCCTTGCCGTAAGTTTTATCCAATTTATCTAGGGTAAGTTTAAGTGCTTTTAATTTTGCTTCTTTTTCAGAACTCATTTTCATATCATATTAGTGATGCTAAAATACCAATTCTTTTTGCATAATACCACCTATGGAAAGGATTTTATATGAAGAAATTAGGGGGTTATTTTATTTTTATTGAAATTATTTCTTGATTTTATTTCTTAGTCAAGGCTCTAATTTACAAGGGTTAACGGACTATGTCCCGTCAATTTCAGCTGTGTGGGTCTAATTGTGGTAAATTATTTGCGACTTTGTACGCAACCTTTTTCAATTTATGTCATCTAAAAACTAACTAACTCAAATTAGGTTGCTTATTGTTCTGGTAAAACAATAAGGGTTGTGGGTCAATATTTTATTTTTATTCTATGAAAAAGAAAAAACAATATTGACCTTAAAAAGGGTCTTGATATTTTCAAGATCCTTTTTTACTTTAATATGCCTAGCACTTATTAATTCTGCCCGCTAAAAGTTTTTATTTAGATTTTTTTGTTCAACATTCTTCAATTGGGATTCAAAAAACAGGTATTATTCTTTTAAACCCGACCTATAAATCCTATTTTTGCGCTCATAAAATATTTCTTTAACTTAAAATATTAGTATAGCATGCAACTGTACAATACCTTAAGTGCAAAGGAGAGAGAGGCCCTTATAGAGGAGGCAGGATTGGAACGTCTTACCATTTCTTTCTATCAATATGCACGTATTGGCAATCCGTCAATTTTTCGAAACCATTTATTTATTCATTGGAACGAACTGGATGTTTTGGGCCGTATTTATGTAGCCCATGAGGGCATCAATGCCCAATTATCTGTTCCAGCCGAAAATTTCAAGGCCTTTAAGTCTCACTTGGACAGCATCACCTTTTTAGAAAATGTTAGGTTGAATATCGCCATAGAACAGGATAACAAATCATTTTTAAAATTAAAGGTCAAGGTTCGGGAAAAGATTGTTGCCGATGGATTAAATGATGATTCCTTTGATGTTACCAATAAGGGAATTCATGTGGATGCCATTAAGTTTAACGAACTTATTGAGGATTCGGATACCATTTTGGTAGATATGCGCAATCATTATGAAAGTGAAATAGGGCATTTTAAAAATGCCATTACCCCGGATGTGGATACCTTTAGGGATTCATTGGATATCATTGAAAAGGATTTGGCAGACCACAAAGAGGATAAAAAATTGGTCATGTACTGTACCGGTGGTATAAGGTGCGAAAAGGCCAGTGCCTATTATAGACATAAAGGTTTTAAAAACGTATATCAGCTGGAAGGCGGTATTATAGAATATACGCGTCAGGTTAATAACCTGAATTTGGAAAATAAATTTTTAGGCAAGAATTTCGTTTTTGACCACCGTAGGGGGGAGAGGATAACCGATGATGTCATCGCCAATTGCCATCAATGTGGCAACCCCTGTGACAACCATGTAAATTGTGCCAATGAGGCATGCCATCTACTTTTTATCCAATGCGATTCCTGTGCCGGGGCCATGAACAACTGTTGTTCAGTGGATTGTAAGGAAGTTCATGAACTTCCTTTTGAAGAACAGAAAAAATTGAGGAAAGGAAAAGTGGTGAGCAACAAGATTTTCAAAAAAGGCCGTTCCGAGGTTTTGAAGTATAAGAAGTAATTCCCAACATAAATCCGTTGTCTGGACCTCGAGTCATTAGTCCTTGATTCCAAAACCCAAAATAATTGTTTTTCTAGCCATTAATTAAGTTTTGGAAACTAATTCAAAACAATTGACTCTGTTTAAAGATCTGGGATATTTTGCGTTTTTAAGGCAGAGATTAAGTTAAAAATCTTCCGCTTTGGGTCTTTTTTCCCTGTTTTAAGGGAGCTTTGCGCGGACAACGAAACTCTTTCTTTTCATCGCATTAAAAAAACACTATCTTTACGTTTAATAATTTTATGAACCTTTTTTAGTAAAAGTGTTACATTTTTACTAAACCAAGATACGAAATATGGGTTGTAGCAGTTGTTCAACCGGTAAGGACGGACAGCCTAAAGGATGCAAGAACAATGGTACTTGTGGCACCGATGGCTGTAATAAATTGACGGTATTTGATTGGCTTTCCAATATGTCACTGCCAAATGGGGAAAAACCATTTGATTGTGTGGAAGTCCGTTTTAAAAATAGTAGAAAAGAATTCTTTAGAAATTCCGAAAATCTTTCACTTTCCATTGGCGATATAGTGGCTACACAGTCCACTTCCGGTCATGACGTGGGTATGGTTACCCTTACGGGAGAATTGGTAAGGGTTCAAATGAAAAAAAAGAAGGAAGATTATAACAATCCGGAACTTCCCAAACTTTACCGAAAGGCATCCCAAAAGGATATCGACATTTGGCAAAAATGTAGGGACAGGGAAGAGGAAATTAAGAAGAGGGCCAGGGAAATTGCCATTGTATTAAAGTTACAGATGAAAATCTCCGATGTGGAATTTCAGGGAGATGGTTCCAAGGCTACCTTCTATTACACCGCGGAAGAACGTGTGGATTTCCGTCAGTTGATCAAGGACATGGCCAAAGCATTTGGTATCCGAATAGAAATGAGGCAAATTGGCTACCGCCAAGAAGCCCAGCGTTTGGGAGGAATAGGTTCTTGCGGAAGGGAATTGTGCTGCTCTACATGGCTAACCGATTTTAGATCCGTAAGCACATCGGCGGCCCGCTATCAACAGCTTTCGCTTAATCCACAAAAACTGGCAGGACAATGTGGCAAACTTAAATGTTGCCTGAATTATGAATTGGATGTGTATTTGGATGCCTTAAAGGATTTTCCTGGGCAGGATACCAAATTATTTACGGAAAAGGGCATGGCTTTTTGCCAGAAGGTAGATATTTTCAAAGCCTCACTTTGGTTTTCCTATAAGGACGAACCTGCCAATTGGCATGTCTTGTCCAAAGATCAGGTGCTTGAGGTGATGGAAAAAAACAAAAAGAGGGAAAAAGTGGCCAGTTTGGAGGAATATGCTGTGGACAACGTTCAAGAAGTTGAAAAGGTTTTTGAGAATGTGGTAGGGCAGGATAGCTTAACACGATTCGACACCCCTAAGAAAAGAAGGTCCAATAGGAATAACAAGAAAAAGAAACGAAGCAATTATAAAAAAAGGCCTACCAACAATGCTTAAGAGTTTAGGTGTATTTTTTTTAGTAATTTTTATGGTTTCTTGCGATAAGCAAACCGTAAAATCCGAATATAGTCCAACACAAAATGGGCGGTGGAACAAGGATAGCGTAGCAAAATTTTCCTTCCAGGAACTGGATACCCTTCAAAAGTATAATATGTTCATCAATCTGAGAAACGATGATACATACCCTTACAGCAACCTTTTTCTCATTGCGGAGCTAAAGTTTCCCAGTGGCGATGTAGTGCGGGATACCTTGGAATATGAAATGGCAAAACCGGACGGAAAGTGGTTGGGTGCAGGTTATGGTAGTTTAAAGGAAAACAAATTATGGTATAAAGAAAACGTCGTTTTCCCGTCTTCAGGCGTATATACCTTAGAAATTTCCCATGCCATGCGTAAAAATGGGCAAGTAGATGGAATTGTCGAATTGGAAGGTATCACCGATGTGGGTTACCTAATCGAAAAAAGTAATCAGTAGGCTTATGGCAACAGCTACCAAAAAGAAGAAAAAAAGCAACAACAATTTTTTTAAGTTCATAAAATGGTTTTGGATTCTCTTTTTTATAGGGGTTATTTCCGGAGTTATGATTTTCCTTTTGGCTTCCTGGGGTGCCTTTGGAGCCATGCCGGAATATGAGCGCTTGGAGAATCCGCAGACCAATTTGGCCAGTGAAATTATTTCATCTGATGGAGAGACTTTGGGCAAATTCTATTTGGATGATAATAGGACTGATGTGGCCTACGAAGAGTTGCCGAAAACTTTGGTGCAGGCCTTGGTGGCTACCGAAGATGCCCGTTATTATGAGCACTCCGGAATAGATGCCAGGGGAACGCTTAGGGCCTTTGCCTATTTGGGCAAAAAAGGAGGGGCTAGTACCATATCCCAACAATTGGCTAGACAATTGTTTGTAGGGGTACGTTCCAAAAATATTTTTGAAACCATTACCCAAAAAATAAAGGAATGGGTGCTTGCCATTAGGTTGGAGCGTAGCTATACCAAGGAAGAAATTGTTAAAATGTATCTTAACATTTACGATTTTAACTATAATGCGGATGGTATCAGATCTGCCTCACGTATTTATTTTGGCAAAGAGCCCAAAAATTTAAAAATAGAAGAATCTGCGGTTTTGGTAGGGATGCTTAAAAACTCTTCATATTACAATCCTATTCGACGGGAAGAATTGGTCTTAAATCGTAGAAATACGGTCTTGTCCCAGATGGCGAAATATGATTTTATAACGGAAAAGCAAAAGGATTCCTTACAGGCTTTAAAAATGGATATTAATTTTAGTCCTGAATCACATAGAGAGGGTTTGGCTACCTATTTCCGGATGTACCTTCAGGGTTTCATGAACAAGTGGATCAAGAAAAACCCGAAACCCGCTTTAAAAGGGGAAAGTGACCAATGGAACATATATTTGGATGGACTGCGCATTTATACCACTATAGATTCGCGCATGCAAAGAAATGCTGAGGATGCCGTAGCCGAGCATATGAAAAGATTACAGGCCGAGTTTTTTCATCAAAACACACCTGATCGTAATAAAACGGCTCCCTTTATAGAGGAGGTGCCAGGGGAAATAGCAGGTATTATGGAGAGGGCCATAAAATCCTCTCATAGGTGGCATAACCTCAAGGATCAAGGGAAAAATGAAAAGGAAATAAGGGCTTCCTTTAATGAGCCGGTAGAAATGACCGTTTTTGATTGGAATAGCGATACCAAAGAAAAAGATACATTAATGACCCCAATGGACTCTATTAAGTATTATAAGTCCTTTCTTAAGACGGCGATGATGTCTATGGAACCACAAACGGGACATGTAAAGGCTTGGGTAGGTGGTATAGACTATAAGCATTTTCAGTATGACAACGTTATCCAAGGGGCAAGGCAGGTAGGCTCTACATTTAAGCCTTTTGTTTATGCAGCGGCCATTGACCAATTGCGTCTTTCGCCTTGTGATGCACTACCGGATAATCGATATTGCATTGAGGCCAATAAACACGGAAATCCAGACCCATGGTGTCCAAAGAATTCCGATGGTAAATACTCTGGGGAAATGTTAACACTCAAGAATGCCTTGGCTAATTCCGTTAATACCATTACCGCCCAATTAATAGATAGGGTGGGTCCCAAGGCGGTGGTATCCATAGCCAAAAATCTGGGAATTACAGGAGATATACCTGAGGTACCTTCTATTGCCTTGGGAACTGCAGACCTAAATGTGTATGAGATGGTGGGGGCCTATGGTACCTTTGCCAATCAAGGGGTTTATGTTAAACCTGTAATGGTAACCAGGATCGAGGATAAGAATGGTACGGTATTGTACGAGTATGTTCCGGAGACAAAAGATGTTTTAAGCAAGGATGTGTCCTATGCCATGCTAGACCTTATGTCAGGGGTAACCCAAGGAGGATCCGGGACAAGATTAAGGACCACTGGAGCAGAGAAATATAGACCGGAGTATAAGGAGATTATTACTGGTTATCCTTATGAATTTAAAAATCCTATTGCGGGTAAAACGGGAACTACCCAGAATCAAAGTGATGGTTGGTTTATGGGGATGGTGCCTAACCTGGTAACGGGAGTTTGGGTAGGTGGAGATGACAAAGCCGTGCATTTTAAGACCATTACCTACGGACAGGGAGCTTCTATGGCTTTGCCAATATGGGGCTTGTATATGAAAAAGAATTATGCCAACAAGGATTTGGGTGTTTCCGAGGGAGAATTTGAAAAGCCCGAGAATTTATCTATTAACGTAGATTGCTCCAAGACATCTACCGCGGAGGATAATAACATAGATTTAGAAGACGATTTGGATTTTTAGTACTATAAAAAATCATTGCTTTAAATGCCCTTGCTTTTATCCAAAAGTAAAGGGCATTTTTCGTTAAAAACCCGTATTTTAGAGAGAGCAAGAAAATAGGTTTAATTAAGTCGGTTTTATATGATACGAAAAACAGTTGCCAACGTGGAGGAGGCCTTGGAAGGAGTAAAGGACGGTATGACTTTTATGCTGGGAGGATTTGGATTATGTGGAATCCCTGAAAATGCGATTGCGGCATTGGTGAAGATGGGGGTAAAGGATTTAACCTGTATTTCCAATAATGCCGGAGTGGACGATTTTGGTCTTGGGCTCTTGTTGCACAAAAGACAGATAAAGAAAATGATTTCCTCTTATGTGGGGGAGAATGATGAGTTTGAACGGCAAATGTTGAGCGGGGAATTGGACGTAGAATTAACGCCTCAAGGAACTTTAGCAGAGAAATGTAGGGCCGCACAGGCCGGTTTCCCCGCCTTTTATACTCCGGCCGGATATGGAACGGAAGTGGCCGAAGGAAAGGAGACTAGGGAGTTTAATGGGAAGATGTATGTGCTGGAGGAGGCTTTTAAGGCCGATTTTTCCTTTGTAAAAGCTTGGAAGGGCGATGAGGCTGGAAATTTAATATTTAAGGGTACTGCTCGTAATTTTAATCCTGCCATGTGTGGTGCGGCCAGGATTACGGTTGCTGAGGTGGAAGAGTTGGTACCGGCAGGAGAATTGAACCCCAACCAAATCCACGTCCCGGGAATTTTTGTACAACGTATCTTCCAAGGTAAAAATTACGAGAAAAGAATTGAGCAGTTGACAGTACGGAAAGTTAATTGATTTGAAAGTTATCGGATTTGAAAATTTGATGATATGAGGAATGATAAGGAAAATTTAATAGTAAAGAAAACTTTCGATTTCTCCTTGCAAATTATTGAATATTGTGAAGAACTGAGAGCTTTAAATAAGTATGAAATGGCATCTCAATTGTTTAAAAGTGGAACTTCTATTGGAGCAAATTCATGGGAGGCTCAAAATGGAGAAAGTTCTGCCGATTTTATACATAAATTTAAAATTGCAGCTAAAGAGGCTGATGAAACTTTATATTGGATAGAACGCTGCCAAGCCTCAAGGCACTATCCAAATCCGCAGGAAGCACTTTTTTCAGAGTTAGAATCTATCATTCGAATTATCTCGAAAATTATTGGCATAAGTAAACGTGCCAAATTAACTAATTATCAAATCAACAATTATGTTGGATAAAAACGGAATAGCAAAGCGCATTGCAAAGGAAGTCAAAGACGGATATTATGTTAACCTGGGAATAGGGATACCTACTTTGGTGGCCAATTTTGTCAGGGATGATATCAGTGTAGAATTTCAAAGTGAAAACGGGGTGTTGGGAATGGGTCCCTTTCCTTTTGAAGGGGAAGAGGATGCCGATATCATCAACGCAGGCAAACAAACTATTACCACACTCCCGGGAGCCTCATTTTTCGACTCTGTAACGAGCTTTGGAATGATCAGGGGGCAACATGTAGACCTGACCATTTTGGGGGCCATGGAAGTCGCTGAAAACGGGGATATTGCCAATTGGAAAATTCCCGGGAAAATGGTGAAGGGGATGGGTGGAGCTATGGACCTGGTGGCCTCCGCAGAGAATATAATCGTTGCCATGATGCATACCAATAGGGCAGGCGAATCCAAGTTGTTAAAGAAATGCACTTTGCCATTGACGGGAGTTGGATGTGTAAAAAAAATTGTGACCAATTTGGCAGTACTGGATGTAACACCCAAGGGATTTAAATTGTTGGAAAGGGCACCTGGAATTAGTGTCGATGAAATAGTAAAGGCTACTGAAGGAAATTTAATTGTGGAAGGTGATATCCCAGAGATGGATATTTAGGTGGGATTGTTCAATTAGGGGTGTCAGATTTTATTGAATTTTTATATTCTGACATATTTAAATAAACTGTCTTCATTTAACATTTTGGAAAGGGTTTATATCGATCAAAATAACTATTTTTATACGCATACAACAATTACTGTATGTTTCACAACAATTTTTTAAATGTTGCGTTAATCTGAATTATATTGCATTTAATAACAGAAGTTAAACCCCAAATTTAACAACTACTAAACCTTAATTACTATGGAAGCCCAAATTAACCACAGCCGTACACAAAAAGAAATTCAAGTTTATCGCAATGACTTTTTCACAGGCATTGTAAGATTGACTAAAAAATTATTTATGCTGTAGCATGAATCAATAGTTTAAAAAGGGAGCACTACTTTAAAGTAGTGCTCCCTTTTTTGTTTTCAATCTAGTTGAAAATCGTAATTTTAAGAAGGAAAGAAAAGCATGAAACTACACATGAGGCCTTGTGTCATTAAAGATTTGGGGGCTTTGGCGAATCTAGGCAGGAGGACCTTTATAGAGGCATTTGAAAAGGATAATAAGCCGGAGGATTTTAAGGAATATCTTGATTCTGCTTTTGGAGAGGAAAGGCTTTTAAAGGAACTTCAGGATATTAATTCATCCTATTATTTTATTCATAAGGATTCCAGTTTGGTGGGATACATTAAATTGAATGAAAATGAATCCCAAACCGATATTAAGGATATTGATGCCATAGAGTTGGAGCGTATCTATGTATTAAGTGAATTTCAAGGCCAGGGAATTGGTGAGTGGATACTGGGGCAGGTAATATCCATTGCAAAAGCTAAAAATAGGTTATATGTTTGGCTTGGTGTTTGGGAGCACAACCCCAAGGCCATTAAATTTTATCAAAGATTGGGTTTTTATAAGTTTGGGAACCATCCGTATTTTATTGGTAAGGATGAACAAACGGATTGGCTTTTGCGGTTGGACATTTAAATCTATGTTTCCATATAATAATGTTGATTAAAGCTTGCTAAGAATTTCAGTAGCCCTTTCCAAAGTTTCGTTGGTTTTGGCAAAACAGAATCTCAGTAGGTGTTTGTCGATTCCTTTGGTGTTGAATCCGGAAATGGGAATGCTGGCTATTTGGTGTTTCGTTACCAGGCGTTCGGCGAAGACTTCGTCCGGTTCTTGGGTAATATCATTATAATCCACTAATTGAAAATAGGTTCCTTTGGAGGGTTTAATTTTAAATCTTGAAGTAGATAATCCTTCAAGAAATAGATCTCGCTTTTCTTGATAAAATTGGTTTAAACCCAAATAGTGTTGAGGTTCTTTTAAATAAGAGGCTAGGGCTTTTTGAACGGCATGGTCCGCACTAAAGACGTTGAATTGATGCGTTTTTCGGAATTCGTGCATCAGTTCGACCGGACCCGCGCAATATCCCATTTTCCAGCCGGTTATGTGAAAGGTTTTTCCAAAGGAACCGCATACAAAGGTGCGGGAGGCGAGGCCATCATATTTTGAAGCACTTTCATGCTCAAGGCCGTCAAAGATAATATGTTCGTATACTTCATCGCTTATAACAATTATATCAGTATTTTCAAGACACTTTTGCAATTCAAGCATATCCTCTTTTGAGAAAATGGTACCGCTGGGATTATGTGGAGTGTTTATTATGACCATTTTGGTCCTTGGTGTAATTTTGGAACGGAAAACCTCCCAATCTATCTTAAAATCGGTATTGTTTAATTGAACAAAAACGGGAACTCCCCCATTGACTTCAATGGCAGGCTCATAACAATCATAAGCTGGTTTAATTACTATTACCTCATCACCACTGCCAACAAAGGCCGTAATGATGGTAAAAATGGCCTGTGTGGCCCCGATGGTGACGGTTATTTCGCTGTCCGGATTATAGTGTCTACCATAAAGTTGTTCAATTTTTGCTGCAATCATTTCGCGCAGTTCCATTACTCCTGCCATAGGGGCATATTGATTGTACCCCTGTTTCATGGCCTGTGTTACCAAATCGATCAAGGAAGGATCGGGCTCAAAATTAGGGAAGCCTTGGGAAAGATTTATGGCGTTGTGTTTCTGCGCCAAATGCCCCATAGTGGTAAAAATCGTAGTTTTTACTTTGGGAAGTTTAGAGACAATTTTGCGATTATATTTAGGCATTTGAGATCGATTGAATTTGTTTTAGCTATATCAGGATTGCTGTGATTGTAAATGGAAAATAACCTGATTTAGACATTGGTCCAGTTCTTTCTTAATTTCCCGTTCCCAAAATCTAAAAACGGTATAGCCCTGTTGTCGTAGCTCTTGGTTCACTTCCTTATCCCGTTGAATATTACGTTCAATTTTTGGAATCCAGAACTCCTTGTTCGTTTTAATTTTTTGTTTCCTTTCTTCCCAGTTATAACCATGCCAATATTCCCCATCAATAAAAATAACGGTTCTGTACTTTTTTAGTACTATATCCGGTTTGCCGATCAACTTCCTGTAGGCTATTCTATACCGGTATCCTTCGGCCCAAAGGGCCTTTCTAAATTTCAATTCGGGGATGGTGTTTTTGCCCCGGATCTTGCCCATCATCTTGGAACGTTCCGGCGTGGTATAAAAGCCGGACTCTTCATTAAAACGCGGAACTATTATCCGTTCTTCCTTGTATTCTTTTGGCATACTTAAAGATACTGGATTTTTATAATATGAATAAACAAAAACCCCATTCCTGAAAAGGGATGGGGTCTGTTTCTGTAGATTATAATTTTTATTTTAATCCGTACTATCCTTTTATGCTGGCACTGAAAAACTCCCTGTTCATACGGGCAATGTTCTCCAAGGAAATTCCTTTAGGACATTCCACCTCACAAGCACCGGTATTGGTACAATTTCCAAATCCTTCCAAATCCATTTGGGCAACCATATTTTTTACTCGGTCCGTTGCTTCTATCTGCCCTTGTGGAAGTAAGGCGTATTGGGATACTTTGGCCCCAACGAACAACATGGCCGAAGAATTTTTACAACTTGCCACACAGGCACCACAACCAATACAGGTAGCGGCATCCATGGCCTCATCGGCCGCATGCTTATCAATAGGAATGGCATTGGCATCCTGGGTATTTCCAGAAGTGTTGACCGAAATAAAACCGCCAGCTTGTTGAATACGATCAAATGAACTGCGGTCTACGACCAAATCCTTGATAACCGGAAAGGCTTTTGCCCTAAATGGTTCAATGGTAATGGTATCGCCATCCTTGAACATTCTCATATGCAACTGACATGTGGTAACCCCCCTATCCGGACCATGGGCTTCTCCATTGATATACATAGAGCACATACCGCAAATGCCTTCGCGACAGTCATGGTCAAAGGCAACTGGCTCGCCCCCTTTATTGGTGAGCTGTTCGTTTAAAACGTCCATCATTTCCAAAAAAGACATGTGTTCTGAAATATCAGTCACTTTATACTCGACCATTTTACCTTTGTCCTGTGGTCCTTTCTGTCTCCAAATTTTTAATGTAAGATTCATATTGTTCTTGTTAATAAAAAGCTCCTTTCGGAATCTTCATAATTAAGTTTTATAATCAAAGTTCAGTTACGGAATACAGAAATAAGAGTTAAGAAAATAGACCTCTTTATCACTGCAAACTATTTTGCAATCCCATTGTCATTTTTTGGAATTCCTCATTTTTTACTTCCAACTTTTCTAAAGTTTGTTCGTCTATATATTTTCTGTGGCGTGCAACTAATAATTGAGTGCCAAGTTCAAATGATGAACCTAAAGAAATATCGAGAAAATAAGAAAATGACTTGTCTGTTCTTGCTGATCCTTCAGCTATATTACTCGGCATCGAAATTGAACATCGGCTTAATTGATTACTTAGATCAAATTTTTCGTGCTTGGGAAACTCCAGCAAAATATCAGAAATGTCATTTGCAATTTCTAACCCCAATTGCCAGATTTTCAAATTTTTATAATTATGTCGCTGACGAAAGGCCATTAAGTCTTTTTTCTCTTCTCTTTTTTCTTCACTAACACTTATTTATAACTTCTTTGTTTTAATTCTATATCCTTAAATTCCAATTGCTCCTTGTGCAAAACGGCTTCTGAAGGTTCCCCTTTGTATTCCCAAGCTGCTACGAAAGCATAATCTTTATCGTTACGTTTTGCTTCCCCTTTTTGCTCGCCATCGATTTCAACAGACTCTTCACGGAAATGTCCTCCACAAGATTCCTCTCGCATTAAGGCATCCTTGGCGAATAATTCGCCTAATTCCAAGAAATCGGCGACTCTTCCTGCTTTCTCTAATTCAGGATTCATTTCATTGGCTGATCCAGGGACTTTTACTTCTTTATAAAATTCTTCACGGATTGCCTTAATTTCTGCCATAGCTTCTTTTAGGCCTTCAGCGTTACGTGACATACCACATTTATCCCACATAACTTTACCTAAACGTTTATGGAAATAATCTACCGAATGTGTTCCCTTGTTGTTGACAAAGAAGTTGATTCTTTCTGTTACTTCCTTTTCCGCTTGATCAAATTCGGGCGTATCTGTAGGAATTTTTCCAGTTCTAATTTCATGGGATAAATAATCCCCAATAGTGTAAGGTAATACAAAATAACCATCGGCCAAACCTTGCATTAAAGCAGATGCTCCCAATCGGTTGGCACCATGATCGGAGAAATTGGCCTCCCCTATGCAATATAAACCTTCAACAGTGGTCATTAGGTTGTAATCTACCCAAACACCGCCCATAGTATAATGGGTCGCGGGATAGATCATCATTGGGGTCTTATATGGATTTTCATCTACGATTTTTTCGTACATCTGAAACAGGTTACCATATTTTTCCTCTACAACTGCTTCGCCCAGTGCAGTAATTTTTTCTTTGGATGCATCCTGTATTCCGTGAATTTTAGCCTGTTCCAAACCGTATCTTTCAATGGCCGCTTTAAAATCAAGATATACGGCTTCCCCAGTGGCGTTAACACCATAGCCGGCATCACATCTTTCTTTCGCCGCCCTGGAAGCCACGTCCCGTGGCACTAAATTTCCAAAGGCAGGATATCTTCTTTCCAAATAGTAATCCCTTTGATCTTCGCTCAATTGGGTAGGCTTTAATTTTCCTTCCCTAATGGCCAACACATCTTCCATATTTTTAGGAACCCATATACGGCCATCGTTACGCAATGACTCGGACATCAGGGTTAGTTTAGATTGATAATCTCCAGATCTTGGGATACAGGTTGGGTGAATTTGGGTATAACATGGGTTGGCAAAAAATGCCCCTTTTTTGTGTATTTTCCAGGCCGCGGTGGCATTGGATCCCATGGCATTAGTAGAAAGGAAATAAACATTTCCATATCCTCCGGAGGCAATTACTACTGCATGTGCCGAATGGCGCTCTATTTCCCCGGTAACCAAGTTACGGGCTATAATACCCCGTGCCTTGCCATTTACCTTAACCACATCCAGCATTTCGTGGCGATTAAACATTTCTATTTTACCCCGGGCAATTTGTCTATTCATGGCCGAATAGGCCCCTAACAATAATTGCTGGCCTGTTTGTCCTTTGGCATAAAAAGTACGCGACACTAAAACACCACCAAAAGAGCGGTTATCAAGTAATCCACCGTAATCACGGGCGAATGGCACCCCTTGTGCCACACATTGATCGATTATATTGGTAGACACCTCTGCCAAACGGTACACGTTGGCTTCTCGGGAGCGGTAATCCCCACCCTTTACGGTATCATAGAACAAGCGATAGGTAGAATCCCCATCCCCTTGATAATTTTTTGCGGCATTTATACCTCCTTGAGCTGCAATGGAATGCGCCCTACGTGGGGAATCCTGATAGCAGAATGCTTTAACCCTATAACCTAGTTCGGCCAAGGTTGCAGCGGCAGAACCTCCTGCAAGGCCGGTACCCACAACAATAACGTCGATGTTTCGCTTATTGGCAGGATTAACTAAGTTTATTTTATCCTTATAAGTAGTCCATTTATCCTTTAATGGGCCTTTTGGTATTTTAGAATCCAATACAGACATAGAATTGTATTATTAATGGTTAAAATGGTGAAAAAGTGCAATGAAAATAAATCCCAACGGAATTAAAACAGCGTATGCCTTTCCAAATCCTTTTAACCCTTTTACATATTTATTGTTGGCACCAACAGACTGAAATGCTGAACTAAAGCCATGAAGTAGGTGCAATGAAAGAAAAACAAAACCTATGCAATAAAGGGCAACCCTCCAAATAGGCTCAAATTTGTGGACCAGTTCTTCGTAATAACGGTAACCTTCCCCATCGGCAAGTAGGCCGGACATGTCTCCTTGAATATATTTTGTGTTGATTTCAGGAAACCAGAAATCCAAGAAATGAATGATCAGGAAAACAAGGATAAAGCCACCGCTCCATATCATGTTCCTGCTCATCCAAGTGGAATTGGCAGCACCGTTATTTTTGGCATACTTGATGGCACGGGCATTTTTATTCTTTATTTCCAACACAAATCCCATGACAAAATGATAGACAACCCCAAAAAGCAGTACAGGCTGCAGCCCGTATTGTACCAAGGGATTGGTACCCATAAAATGTGAGGTTTCATTAAAAGTATCCGGACTTAGTACAGATAGGATATTAATGGCAAAATGTTGAAGGATAAAGATCATTAAGAAAAAGGCGGAAAGGGCCATGGTGTACTTTCTGCCTATTGAAGAGTTTAAAAATCCACTCATTAGATATTTGTTTTGATTGCAAATTTACTCCACAAACGAGTTACCAACAAATTTTGTTGAATTTATGTACAGTATTTAGAACCAATTTAAAGAAATCCACAATTAAAGTGAGGAAATATTAGAGAATCTTTTTCCATCCAACTTCATAAATAGTTGGATAAAGGGAATTTTTTCCTTATGAAATCGTTATTAAGGTCTTGTGTTTTAACAAATTGAAGGGCATAATATTCTGATTTACAAGAAATTATAGGCTTTAAATTTCGAAGTGACAGTCAATTATATTGAAGGGTTTTTCCTGTTAAATTATTTAGATCCCATTGATAAGTCTATACTTTTATTGGTTTCTGTGCGTTAGAAACTAACCGAAATTTAAATTGGGAAAACTGGATGGTATTCTGGAAAAACTGGTCCTTTAACATTAAATTCTCTTTAATTGCGTTTTTTATAACGGCAATATTGGGCCTTGTTAGTATGGGAGCTCTCGGAGGTTTGTTATATTACCCGGTATCTTTCCTGTTCGGATCTTATCCTACCTTAAATGATTGGAGTGGCGATTGGGTGTGGCCCAGTGTTATTATGGTGGGCATGTTATGGTCCTTTGGTTTTGTGTTTGGTGCGGTGGCCTGGTACTACATTCAAAAAATAACCCAATCCAAGATCCTGCTAATTGCCACATATCTGCTGATACTATGGTTATGGGCGGCATTGCTCTGGTGCTGGATGATTAAGGTCAATATAGATCAACTATCCTAGTGGCATTAAGAGCAAATTCTTGAAGGATGATTAGAATTTTTGTCTAATGCCTATAATTATCCCGTCAAGCCTATTTTTCCAATTCTGAGACAAACATTTTTGCCTGGGACTCAATAATGGCCTGAGCCTCTAAAATTGCTTTATCCAAAATCACAGTATTTTCCGGGGAGGCCAAGTCCGTTGTAGAGGCAATGGCCTTTATATACCAATCTTCCCATGCTTTTACTACAGCTACCTCACTTTTCACGGAATTTCCGGCTTTTATGGATTTATCGCCGAGCAAAAATTCCTCTGAAAGACGATTTGTTGCCGCATTCTGGACTATTTTAACGATATCCATTGCCGCATAGGAATCACCATTTACTAAGGTTAAGGCACTTGCCAAGGCCGCAATGCTTACATTTTTAAGGGTTTCTTGGGAGACTTTATCCAATCTGTCACTATCGGTATGATAAAATTGATCTGTAAAATGCCAAAACAATAATCCGGGTATATTGCTGTCCAAAAATGGGGTATGGTCACTGCCACCTTCATATGGATTGGCATTTACCTCCCAATGGGCAACTTTCCCCTGCTTCAAAAAATTATGGATCATATAGTCATTTAGGTAATGGGGCTTCATATCTTCCAAGGTAAGCGGCTTACCGCCCCACTCGGTATGTTTATCTTTTCCCCTTGTCCATATGGCACTTGGATCCGGCATTTTTTCTATTAAAAACGAACCCCCTGTAATAGCCGTGTTTTCTCCGACCATATCCAAACTAAGTCCCCATTTTATACCCTTAGCCCTTTTCTCATTTTCTTGAAGGTATCTTTTTGTCGATATAATCTCATCACCCCAAATAAAGGTCATAGTTCTCTGGGCATATATACTTTCATGCCCGATTAATTTTGCGGCAACTGTGGCCATTTCCAATTGGGCTCCCACTCCACTTGCATTATCGTTGGCACCTGGCTCCTGTACATGGGCACTGAAGACCAAACGTTCCCCTGGTATTTCTGAGCCCTTTATATCGGCAACCAACGTTAGTTCTTCGGAAGGATATATTTTGCTGGATATAAATACCTTGGCGTATACTTTTCCCTTTTCCAATGCCGCCATTAGATTTTCTTTAGCCTGATAGGAAAGAGCAATTCCCCAAGTGTTTTTGGGATCGAAAGTCAAGCTTCGGAATTGGATGGAATTTATATTTTTTTCAGGCCTTAAATAGTCTGGATTATCATATGTGATTATGCCCAAGGCACCTTTCTTTAAAACCCCCTCTGTATAAATTTCGGGGCCATTTATTCCTGTAAAAATAATTTTTCCTTTTACAGGAATCCTTTGAAGATCATCAATACCTTCAACATAAATAACTTCTGCGGTTGTTCCATTTTTTGGGGTCGAAATGGAATTTAAATAAACCATGTTCCTGTTGGTGGTGTAGGATAGCAATGGGGTATTTTTCCCAACCAGGGTAATGTTTGCATCCAAAATTTCCCAAGTAGGATGTTGCAAGGGCCTTTTTTCCAATCTGTAGGTAAAACGATCCGTATTGGATGCGTTTTCTTCCAAAACATAGCCTGCCGCTTCCAAGGATGCCGCCACTTTGTGGATGCTCTTATTAAAGCCTTCATTGCCTACCACCCTCCAAAATTGTTCTATGAATGCAGTAGTTTCATATGCCTGTTCCCCGCTGAGGTTGTTTCTAAGGATATCTAAATAATCGTCTGTGGTAACTGCAGAATTTTTTGTTTGTGCCCAGCTTAGGGTAATTAGGCTTATAAATAAAAAGAGTGGAATTTTAGTCATAACAATAGACAAATTTTAAAGACCATATGAATAAAGGTACATGTCTCTTCTTCTCTACAAAATGGAAGGACGAAGATATAATAATTTGGAGTTTCATAGCTTGGAAAGCACCGTTTTTAAAATTCATTTAACGGTTTGTGGCTAAAGCACTTCCTAATTATTAAATTTGACAATAAAAGTAGAAAAATGAAATATCAGCAAATAGATCACAACTTGTTTGTAAAGAACCGCAAGAAATTTATGGCCAGAATGAAGCCAAAAAGTATTGCCGTGTTTAATTCCAATGACATTTATCCTATTGGTGCCGATAGCACCATGCCTTTTGAACAGAATAGGGATCTGTTTTATTTAAGTGGTGCCGATCAAGAGGAAACCATTTTGTTGTTGTTCCCTGATGCTCATGAGAAAAAGCACCGGGAGGTCCTGTTCGTCAGGGAGACCAATGCACACATTGCGGTGTGGGAAGGGGAAAAGTTGACCAAAGAAAAAGCCACGGTAGTATCTGGTATCGAAACCATTTATTGGTTGACCGATTTTGATAAGATCTTTTATGATCTTATGACCGAAGTGGAAACGGTATATTTTAATACCAACGAGCATTACCGTCAGGCAGTAGAAACCCAAACTAGGGAAGATCGGTTTATAATAAAATGCAAACAGGATTATCCTGCTCACTTATGGGCCAAAAGCAATCCGATTTTACAGGAGATTAGGGGGGTGAAGGAGCCAGAGGAAATTGCTATCATGCAAAAAGCCTGTAATATTACGGAAAAGGGATTTAGGCGCTTATTGCAATTTGTAAAGCCAGGGGTAATGGAATATGAAATCGAGGCCGAACTGCTGCACGAATTTATCCGTAGTAGGTCTAAGGGCTTTGCCTATACCCCTATTATTGCTTCGGGCAATAATGCCAATGTTCTGCATTATATAGAAAACAATCGGGAATGTAAGGATGGGGATATGTTATTGATGGATGTAGCGGCCGAATACGCCAACTATTCTAGTGATCTTACCCGTACCATTCCCGTCAACGGCAGGTTTACGCCAAGGCAAAAGGCCGTTTATGATGCCGTGCTACGGGTAAAGAATGATGCTACGGCCATGTTGGTACCAGGCACTATGTGGGGGGAATACCATAAGGAAGTAGGTAAATTAATGACTTCCGAACTATTGGGACTGGGCTTGCTGGATAAGGCCGATGTTCAAAATGAGGATAAGGACTGGCCTGCCTATAAGAAATACTTTATGCACGGTACCAGCCATCATATTGGGTTGAACACCCATGATTATGGGGCTTTAAAAACACCTATGGTGGCCAACATGGTCTATACCGTGGAGCCTGGAATATATATCCCTGATGAAAAGATGGGGATTAGATTAGAAGACGATGTGGTAATCCAAGAAAAAGGGGCTCCTTTTAACCTCATGGCAAATATCCCTATTGAAGTAGAGGAGATTGAGGAATTGATGAATGCCAATTCTTGAATCATATTACGTAGTTATTTTAAAAAAGAGCTGGATTTTAACAGCTCTTTTTTATTTTTCAGGACCTTCTTTTTAGCTATCCTACTTGGAAGATAAGTACTCACTTGAAAGATTCGAAACTACAAATGCCGCCACAGCTGGTAAAACCCAGCCCAATTGGTAGGTACTAAAAGGTATCCAGTCAAAGACTTCCTTTTTAGGAGCCCAGTTTCCCAAACTGCCCAAAAAATCCGGGATACTAAATATGATAGTAGTGATTACCACGGCCTTAAACACCAATGGTGAAGCCCATTTTTCCGGTATTACGTTAAGGAGGATCAATATTATAGTGATGGGGTATATAAACATAAGTGCGGGAAAAGCCACCGTAATAATATAGGCTACATTAAATTGCCCTATGGCAATCCCAAGAAGGCATCCCATTATTGCCGTTAATAAATAGGCATTTTTGTATTTGGGGAGTCGGTCCTTGATGAAATCGGAAGACCCGGTAACAATGCCCACGGCAGTGGTAAAGCAGGCCAGACTTACCAAAATACTCAGGAAAATATTGGCGTTATTACCCAAGCTTTGTTTGCTTATTCCGGTAAGCAATTCTATTCTGGTGATATTCAATTCAAAATTGGGATAGTTCAGGGCTCCGGTAAGGATAAGGCCACTGTAAATTATAAAAAGGCTTAATCCGGCCAGCCAGCCAGCATTGCGGACCAAAGTTTTCTTCTCTTTAAAGGATGCGTTGGACTTTAGATTGATGGACACAATGATTACACCTCCGACCACCACGGCCCCAATCGCATCAAATGTTTGATAGCCCTCCAAAATGCCATCGCTAAAAGGACTGGTAATTTCGGTGGCCCCAAAATTGAAGTCGAGCGTAAAAAGGCTCGTAAAGATTATCAAAACCAAAATCAATATTATGGTAGGGGTAAGAAATTTACCCAGTATGTCCATTAATTTGGAACGATTTATGACAAAAATAAAAACCAAGGAGAAATAGACGATACTGCTGAGGAGGGCAGAAGAATTGAAGAAGGGCTGCACGGCTATTTCATGGGTTACGGCAGCTGTACGCGGTGAGGGCAAGCTTAAGGAAATAGCATAGATCAACAAAGAATAGATAAGGCTAAAATTTGGGGAGACCTTTTTCCCGAAGTCATAAATGGTACCCTGTAATTTGGCATGGGCCAAAATTCCCAATATGGGTACCAAGACCGCAGACATTGCAAACCCTAAGGCTACCAGCCACCAATAATTTCCGGACCGAAACCCTAATAGGGGAGGGAGAATCAAATTTCCTGCCCCAAAAAATAAGGAGAATAATGCAAAGGAGGTGATAATGGTATCCTTAGTATTGGGCATTTAAGGCAATTTTGGCGAAAGATAGTTTAAAAACCGTTTGGTTTAAATGGGTAAATAAACACCCAATAAGTGCAGTTGGTCGAAAAAATCAAATTTTGCTAAAAAAAAACGAAAAAAAAACAGGTTGTACTCAATAAAAGGAAGGGTGTTGGCGTTAATTATCTGAAAGTCATTTACTAAGTGCTTTCACCTGTTAACCTAAAGTTTAATTTTTGCATTTTACGGTCCCCTAAGCCTTACCAATGCCACATAAAAACCTGCATTATGAAGAAAGTTATGACAGACTACGGAACAAGACTCAGCGCCCTTTGCTGCAGCATTTTTGGACACCACTACATAGTATCCAAGAAGGTTACCTTACACATCAAGGAATATAAATGTGTTCATTGTAATAAAGAGGTGACTACGGATGTTAGTGGAAATCTATCCAACTTGACCCCAGAATTGCAGGATATCAACAATACATTACAAGATATTTATCAGAAAAGACATAGGGCTACCCAACAGGTGGCCTAAACCATGCTTGGCAATTTAATTCCGACCTTAAGCGGTATCGGAGTTTTTGAAGTTATTCCCGTAAATTAATAGTACGCCCATATTCTTGGCTGTCCTGCGCCCCACGACAGTTAAGTAAGGAACGTCCTAGGTTTTCGGGAATTCTTCTTTTCTAAATAATCCCAATAGTTCCCTTTCTTTTATGAAAAGGAATTCCAACCCTGGGCAGTAATAGGAATTTTAGTGTTGCTTCTGGAAACCAAATGAACGCCTTCATTTTTATCCGTCATATGGCCCACTACCGTGAAATGTGGATTACCCTTTATTTTTGGAAAATCCTTTTGGTCTATGGTAAACAGTAATTCATAATCTTCACCTCCACTTAAGGCAACCAGTGTACTGTCCATTTTAAATTCTTCACATGCCGCAATTACTGTTGGATCCAGCGGAATTTTATCCTCGAATAAATTACAGCCCACCTCACTTTTATCGCAAATATGTAAAATTTCGGAGGAAAGTCCATCGCTGATATCTATCATAGCGGTGGGGAGAATCTCCAGCTTTTCCAACAAGCCTTTTATATCCCTTCGGGCTTCGGGCTTCAGTTGGCGTTCTACGATATAGGTGTAAGGTGATAGGTCAGGTTGATTGTTTGGATTAACCTTGAAAACTTCCTTCTCCCTTTCCAAAACCTGTAAACCACAATAGGCACCTCCTAAATCCCCCGAAACCACTAAAAGATCGTTGGGTTTGGCCCCACTCCTGTAAACAATATTCTCTTCCTTGGCTTCCCCTATTGCGGTAACACTAACCAACATTCCTTTGGTAGAGGAAGTAGTGTCTCCCCCAACTAGGTCTACCTTATATATTTCACAGGCTAGGGCAACCCCGCTATAGAATTCTTCCAAGGCTTCCAAGGGAAATCTATTGGAAACGGCAATGGAAACAGTTATTTGTGTGGCCGTGGCGTTCATGGCATAGATATCGGATAAATTTACCATGACCGACTTATAGCCCAAGTGTTTCAGGGGCATATAGCTGAGGTCGAAATGCACTCCTTCAATCAAGAGATCTGTAGATATTACGGATTTCTTGTCCTTGAAATCCAACACGGCGGCATCATCTCCTATACCTTTTATGGTGGACGTTTGTTGTAGGGTGAAATCTTTTGTAAGATGTTTTATCAATTCAAACTCTCCCAACTGATCCAGTCCCGTCTTTTCTTGATTCTTGTCTTCTATCATGCTGCAAAAATAAGTAGTAAATTAATTATATCCTTTTTTTGTGGTAAATAAAGACTTGCCTAGTGGATTTTCGGTTTCAAGAAAATTTTCCATCAAAAAGCCGGACCTAAATAGGTATTCTACGATACTTATCTAGTCCGGCGTTTTTTATTCAGATTATAACTTAATGGTCTATCCTAAAGAATATCCCGCTCTATAGTTACGTTTTACATATTTGTTGGCGGGTTCAAAGTTGGTAACCCTCATGTTTTCTGCATCCCATAACAAACGTTTTCTTCCGTTGTATTTTGAGCCTCCCCAGAAGCTGCCCTTATCGGCATTGGGGTCTACTTCAAAATAGGCCTTAAGGGCCAAGTTACCTATAAGGATACTTTCTGTAAACGGACCTGCATAATCGAATGAAGAACTGGTTTCGGCATTGCCATAACCGGCCATACAGGCATTTACCCATTGTAAATAGTGACCTTCAGGAACTCTGGCAATGGTTTCAGCAACTTCGAACTGTTCGTTTAAAGACAACGGAAGCAATCTTGGATTGGCACCATAACAGTCGGCCAATAATTTTCCTTTGGTACCAATAAATAATACACCACCATCCCAGTTGCCCAAAGCTTCATCATCGCCCATTTCATCTGGTCTTTCTGGCAAGAGTCCACCATCCATCCAAGTAACTTTTACGGTGCCTTTACCATCTGTTCTTGGGTAGCTAAGGTGTATTTTACTGGAATTGGGGAAACTCTTAGGATAATCAGCTGTTTCGAATTTGCCTTTAAAGGAGTCGGAAACGCTGCATTCCACTTGGTTAGGATATAGAATAGGTAGAATTCTGTATACGGGATCCATGATATGGCAGGCCATATCACCTAATGCTCCTGTTCCAAAATCGGACCATCCCCTCCAATCAAAAGGAAGATAAGCATCGTTATAATCTCTCATTTCAGCGGTACCCAACCACAGATCCCAATTTAACCCTTTTGGTGTTTTGTCTGCTTTTGTAGGTGTTTGCAGTGCCTGTGGCCAAATTGCCCTGTTCGTCCAGCATTTTACAGTATGTACTTCGCCTATGATACCCGTATCATAAAGTTCTTTCATTTTTCGTACTCCATCACCGGAGCCACCTTGGTTTCCCATTTGGGTAACTACCTTGAATTTTTTTGCTGCTTCGGTAAGCATTCTGGCTTCCCAGATATCATGGGTCAAAGGTTTTTGAACGTAAACGTGCTTGCCCATTGACATCGCCATATAGGCTGCAACTGCATGGTTGTGATCTGGAGTCGATACCGATACGGCATCAATATTGTCCTTTTCGTTTTCCAACATTTTTCTAAAATCGGCATAGTATTTTGCCTTGGGGAACGATTTCCTGGACTCAACAGCCTGTCTGTCATCCACATCGCAAAGTCCTACAATATTGACATTTGGACTTTCTGCGAAGGATGAAATATCACTTCTACCTTTACCACCGGCACCAATGCCGGCAATATTTAGTTTGTCACTAGGGGCAACATAACCTGGACCTCCCAATACGTGTCTTGGGACGATCATAAATCCGGCAGTTGCCAAGCCGGTACCTTTAATAAAATCTCTTCGCGAATTGTTACTAAATGCGGTCTTTTTTTTGGACATAATTTTTGAAAGTTTTCTATTTTTTTAAAATCGATTTGAATTTAAATTAATTTTTTGTAATCTGCATAAGGATGTTTTAATAAATTTCTATATATTTTGTTAATTTATCAGTTATTGCCTCAAAACTAATTTCGGGTTGAAGGGTTGTTCATGGATTTAGTATGATGATAATTAGTGTCTTAACGCAATAACATGGGGTTTAGAAACACATCTGGCGGCATAATTTTATTTTGATTTTTAATCGTTTAAGCAAGTGTCGAATTATTATAAACTTATTATATCTTGTAATCTTATTTTACTTAAAACTTTTTATTACTAAGAAATGAAATCTACTACGTTCTCCCGCTTGCCCATTATCTTATTTTTCATAGTTCTTAATTTTTCATGTGAGCATAAAGTGGACTATGATCGACCAATTGATACATGGGTGTTTAGATCGGTCATGGATAAACAGCCACGTATGTTGACAGTGGCCCTTAACCAGGATCTCTATACCTGTTACAACCTGCAATCCGGAAATTTATACAAAGTATGGAAGGGTGGGGTTAATTATGAGGGAGCTGTTTATACTACGGCACACGGCATACAACCTACAAGTTTTGGTTTTGCCTATGTGCAGGATGATTCCCAGCAAACACAATGGAATTTAAAGAGTGAAGATGGAATGGAAATTCCTGAAATCAATTATATGGGTTATTCCATGATCAACGGTCAGGTAGGAATAAACCTTGAATTGATATCAAAAACGGGAAAATCGGTTAAGATTCGTGAAATTCCTGAGTACGCATTGGAAGAAGGTCGTTCAGGATTGGTGAGGAACTTTACTATTCTTGAGGGTTCATCCAAAGACCTGGTACCCGTATTGAATTATGGCACTGACGATAAATTGATATTTAAGGAAGTCCTGCAGGGGGGTAAAAGGAATGAAAACAACAATGGGTTGGAACTTGCCCAAAATACTGTGGTTAAGACCTATTTCAATCCTGTTCCGGCAGATTGGACAGCCCCAATTGCAGATGATATAGGAATGATCGCCGTTGGAAGGAAAGTAGTTGAAGGGAGCGATTGTAGTGCCTGCCATCTTCAAAAAGAGAACCTGGTTGGCCCTGCATATGATTCCATTGCTAAGAGATACCCTTTTAATTGGGCCAGTGTTGATGCCTTGGCAGACAAAATTAGGCTGGGCGGTTCTGGGAATTGGGGAACTATTGCCATGTCGGCACATCCTGATATATCAAGGTCCGATGCACAGAATATGACCTATTATATTTTGTCTTTGGATGGTGAGACAGAACCCCAGGAAAGGGTTGTGGATATCGCATTGAATACACCCGATATTACTTTTGCCTTGGACAATGAAGATCGAAGTGGTGGTGATAAAAAGGAAAAGCAGGCCGGGGCGGCAGTAAGTTTATATTTGGTTAATGACAGTGGGGATCTGTATGAGGATCTGACCAAAAGCACCCTGCCAATATTAAACGGAATAGCTCCTGCTATTCATTTACCTACCTCCGGGGTGTTGGGAGAAATAACAGAACATTTCTATATGGAGTTTAAAGGGTTTATAAAATCAGATAAAAAGGTAAACAAAACATTTAGACTAATAAGTGATGATGGTTCGGTATTGAAGCTTAATGGCTCCGAAATAATTGATAACAGAGGAGATCATGGTGCTGAGGCCGTAAACGCTTTGGTAATATTGGAAAAGGGATGGAATGAATTTTTACTGCAATTTCAACAAGGCGGTGGAGGTTACGGTCTTTCGCTTCAATGGTCCGATGATGGGGAGCAGTTTACAGTGGTCCCGGATTCCGTATTTTATCACGACAGCAGTGCTTTTCGAAAATTATTGCCTTATGTTTCAAAAAAGGCGAGTACGGTTCCTGGAGACCAAATGCCTTTGAATGCGGTCCACCCGTCTTTCGATATGTTTCAGGCCAAACCCTCGGAATTTCATCCAAGGATAGGCGGTATAGATTTTATAGACAAAGACAAAATGGTCATCTGTACCTGGGACGCCTCCGGCTCTGTGTACATTTTGAAAAATTACAATACCGAAGACCCGGATTCTATAGAAGTGAAGCAAATAGCCAAGGGATTGGCCGAGCCTTTGGGAATTAAAATGGTAGATGGGGAATTATATGTGTTACAAAAACAGGAACTTACCAAATTGATCGATAACGATGGCGACGAGATAATAGACGAGTACCAAAAAGTTTGTGATTCTTGGAACGTTACCTCGCATTATCATGAATTTGCCTTTGGATTGGTGTATAAGGAAGGTAGTTTTTATGCCACCTTGGCAACGGATTTAGGTTCGGAATTTAAAGAAGTAAAGGACAGGGGGAAGGTAGTCAGAATTAGCAAGGACGGAAGTGAAGTTGAGGTTATAGCCGAGGGCTTTAGAACCCCCAATGGTATTGCAGAAGGACCTGATGGGGCACTTTATGTGGCAGATAACCAGGGCAATTGGATACCCACCAGTAAAATTGTACGCGTGGAAAAGGGCAAATTTTACGGTTTTAAACATGCGGATTGGGAGCGGGTAAAGGATTATAAGGAAGATCCTCCTTTGGTTTGGCTTCCACATGGCGAAATTAGCAATTCCCCAAGTCAGCCGGCAATTCTAAATTTAGGACCTTATAAGGATCAAATGATTCATGGGGACGTTACCCATGGCGGCATTAAAAGGGTATTTATTGACGAGGTGGACGGCGTAAAACAGGGTGCTGTTTTTCGTTTTATTCAAGGATTGGATGCTGGGATAAATAGGACAGTCTGGGGCCCCGATGGTAATCTATATGCCGGCGGGGTGGGTTCCGGTGGAAATTGGAGGCATGAGGGGCGACTTTGGTATGCCTTACATCGATTTAAATACAATGAAAAATCCACTTTTGAAATGTTGGCTGTCAGGGCGAAAAGCAAGGGTATGGAAATAGAATTTACCGAGCCGATAGCTTCTGATGAATTGGTAAATGCCGATGCTTTTGAGGCGCAACAATTTTATTACGAAGCTACAGAGGAATATGGAGGTCCAAAATTGGGAGTTGAAGGGCTTAAGATCAAATCGGTGAACCTTTCTGCAGACAGGAAAAAAGTATTTTTGGAGATCGATAGTATTCAAGAAAATAAGGTGGTTTATATACATATAACAAAGCCTTTGAAAAGTGAAAATGACCAATCCCTGTGGTCAACGGAAACCTGGTATACCATGAACAAAAAACCTGTGGACAGCCCAGGAATTAAAAATCCTTAAATCTTAGGGCTTTATTGGGTCCAGTTATTTTAAGGCTACGACAAAGAACTATCTGGTAATATTTTTTACAAAATCTGGTCAATGGTTTTTTAGCGTTGGTCCGAAGGACATTCCGTATAGATATTCAATGGATTTCTAAGGGGATGTGGGGGCTAATTCTTCTTCGGGTAATTATAGGTAAAGGACCATATTATAAGGTTTCCGGCCATAGTTTCTATAAAAAATCCAGGCGGTGTTTCCAATAACGATGCCCTTGGAATAAGTGGTCCACTTTTATCATCCATTCGCCTATAAGAAATTTTGATTTGGCTATTCGTTATATTAATGTTAGGAATTATGGTAAAACCCTACTTATGTACTATATTTGTAAACTATTTAGATTAAATCCAATTAAGAATGATTAAAGTATCTGAAACAGCTAAGCAGAGGGTAATGGCCCTAATGGCCGAAGGAGGCTTTGATGCCAGCAAGGATTATGTGCGGGTAGGTGTTAAAAGCGGAGGTTGCAGTGGATTGTCCTATGAGCTTGATTTTGATAAGAAGACCACGGAAACCGATAAAATTTTTGAGGATAACGCAGTGCGTATTGTAGTGGATAAAAAAAGTTTTCTTTATCTAGTTGGTACCGTGCTGGAATATTCCGGGGGACTTAATGGCAAAGGATTTGTTTTTAATAATCCCAATGCCCAAAGGACTTGCGGATGTGGAGAGAGTTTCTCTCTTTAATGTAGCAATGAAGAAAAAGTAAAAATGTACCAATGCGTGCATTAGAGATGAAAAGTAATTAACCAATTGTTACATTGAGCAATTGTTAAATTAGGAAGAATGGCATATACAGAGGAAGAATTAAAGAAAGAACTGGAGACCAAGGAGTATGAATATGGTTTCTATACAGATATAGAATCGGATACGTTTCCCAATGGATTAAATGAGGAAATTGTAATAGCTATTTCCAAGAAGAAGGAAGAACCCGAATGGATGACTTTATGGCGATTGGAATCCTTTAAAATCTGGAAGGAAATGGTGGAGCCCGAATGGGCAAATGTAAAATATAAAAAACCCGATTTTCAGGCTATTTCCTATTATTCCGCACCCAATAAGAAACCGAAGTACGATAGTTTGGACGAGGTAGATCCGGAATTGCTGGACACCTTCAAAAAACTAGGTATTTCTTTGGACGAACAAAAGAAGCTGGCCGGAGTAGCTGTGGATATCGTTATGGATTCGGTATCTGTTGCAACTACCTTTAAAAAGACACTTGCAGAAAAGGGAATTATTTTTTGTTCCATTTCTGAGGCCATTAAGGAGCATTCAGAACTGGTCAAAAAGTATATAGGCTCTGTGGTTCCGCAAAAGGATAATTTTTATGCGGCCCTTAACTCAGCGGTTTTTTCCGATGGGTCTTTCTGTTATATCCCAAAAGGCGTTCGCTGCCCTATGGAGCTTTCCACTTATTTTAGAATTAATCAAGCCGGAACTGGACAGTTCGAAAGAACCCTCGTAATTGCTGATGAAGGTAGTTATGTAAGTTACTTGGAAGGGTGTACCGCGCCTTCGCGTGATGAAAATCAGTTGCATGCTGCAGTGGTAGAGTTGATAGCATTGGATGATGCCGAAATAAAGTATTCCACGGTGCAAAACTGGTTTCCTGGAAATAAGGAAGGTAAGGGTGGTGTTTTCAATTTTGTAACCAAAAGAGGATTGTGTGAAAAGAATGCAAAAATTTCTTGGACGCAGGTTGAAACCGGTTCTGCAGTTACTTGGAAATATCCTTCCTGTATTCTTAAAGGGGACAATTCTATTGGGGAATTCTATTCCATAGCTGTAACCAATAATTATCAACAAGCGGATACCGGTACCAAAATGATCCATTTGGGAAAGAACACCAAGAGTACTATCATTTCGAAAGGAATCTCGGCCGGGAAGTCCCAAAACAGTTACCGTGGATTGGTACAGGTAAACAGTAGGGCGGATAATGCCAGAAACTTTTCCCAATGTGATTCCTTGCTAATGGGGAACGAATGTGGTGCACATACCTTTCCTTATATTGAAGTAAAGAATAAAACTGCACAAATAGAACATGAGGCCACAACCAGTAAGATCGGGGAGGATCAGATATTCTATTGCAATCAGCGGGGTATAAATACTGAAAAGGCAATTGCCCTGATCGTAAATGGTTTTAGTAAGGAAGTACTGAATAAATTACCAATGGAATTTGCGGTGGAAGCCCAAAAATTATTGGAAATAAGTTTAGAGGGATCTGTAGGATAACAGAAATTTCTTATATGGCTAGTTAAGAATAATAAATAAAGGAAAAACACTACTGTTTCTTTAAACATAAAGAGAAGATTTTAATAAAATGCCGAAGGCGCCCAATTATTTTAAATAATTAGAATTAAGAACAATGCTGAAAATCAACAACTTACACGCTAGAGTAGAGGATAAGGAGATATTAAAAGGAATAAACCTAACGGTTAATGCAGGTGAAGTACATGCCATTATGGGACCAAATGGCTCAGGTAAAAGCACCTTGGCTGCTGTAATCGCCGGGAAAGAAGAATTTGAGGTTACCGAAGGGGAGGTGTTTTTGGAAGGAGAAAACCTGGAAGACACATCACCTGAGGACAGGGCACACAAGGGAATATTTCTATCCTTTCAGTATCCAGTGGAAATTCCTGGAGTATCTGTTACCAACTTCATGAAAACAGCCATCAATGAGTCTAGAAAGGCCAAAGGATTGGAAGATATGCCAGCGAAGGATATGTTGAAATTGATCCGTGAGAAATCGGAAATGTTGGAGATTGACAGGAAATTTTTGTCGCGCTCTTTGAACGAAGGCTTTTCCGGAGGAGAGAAAAAGCGTAACGAGATTTTCCAAATGGCCATGTTGGAGCCCAAATTGGCCATTTTGGATGAAACTGATTCCGGATTGGATATTGATGCCTTACGTATCGTGGCCAATGGGGTAAATAAATTAAAGAGCAAGGATAACGCTGTCATAGTTATTACCCACTACCAACGTTTGTTGGAATACATAGTACCTGATTTTGTGCACGTGTTGCACAATGGAAAGATCGTAAAATCGGGCACTAAGGATCTTGCATTGGAATTGGAAGAAAAAGGATATGATTGGTTGAAACAGGAGACTGTTATATAAATGAGTTGGCAGTATTCACTGCACAGTTGGCAAAGCTGAATACTGAATACTGAATACTGAATACTGAAAAAGATGGATTTAAAAGAAAAATTAGTTTCCTCATTCTTGGCTTTTGAAAATGGTGTGGATGTAGATCATCCCGTACACGATATACGATCGGAGGCCATCAAGAATTTTGAGACAAAGGGGTTTCCCACCAAAAAGGAGGAGGCCTGGAAATATACTTCCTTAAATACACTACAGAAAATAGATTTCAGCATCTTTCCAAAAAAGGAGAGTATGTTGGAATACAGGGATGTAAAAAAATATTTTCTTCATGAAATAGATACCTTCAAAATTGTTTTTGTAGATGGGGTATACAGTTCCTTTTTATCAGAGACTACCCATGACGGTGTAGATGTGTGTTTAATGAGCTCTGCCTTGAACAAACCTATGTACAAGCAGATAATAGATGTTTATTTTAATAAAATAGCATCTAAGGATGATTCCTTGACCTCATTGAATACCGCATTCAGCAAAGAAGGGGCATATATTTATATTCCCAAAAATAAGATTCCAAAAAAGCCTATAGAGATCGTTCATTTTTCAACTGGCAATGAAGCTGCACTGTTATTACAGCCTAGAAATTTGATTATTGCAGAGGAAAATGCAGAAATGCAGATTATAGAACGCCATCAGAGCCTAACGGCGAATGAAGTGTTTACCAACTCGGTAACCGAGATTTTTGCGGCCAAGAATTCCAACGTGGATTATTATAAGGTGCAGAACGATTTAACCACCGCCTCGCTGATAGATAATACGTATATTGATCAGAAAGATGGCAGTGTTGTAAATGTTCACACGTTTTCTTTTGGGGGTAAACTGACCCGTAACAATCTTAATTTCTACCAAAATGGGGAACGTATAGATTCTACCATGAAGGGGGTTACCATTATTGAAGAAAAGCAGCATGTGGATCATCATACTTTGGTGCACCATATTCAGCCCAACTGCGAAAGCCACCAGGATTATAAAGGTATTTATGGAGAAAATGCCACAGGGGTTTTCAACGGGAAGATTATTGTGGACAAGATTGCCCAAAAGACCAATGCATTTCAGCAAAACAATAATATTTTGGTTAGTGATAAGGCTACTATCAATACAAAACCGCAATTGGAGATTTTTGCAGATGATGTAAAATGTTCCCATGGTTGTACCATAGGCCAATTGGATGAGGAGGCCTTATTTTACCTTCAGTCCAGGGGAATTCCAAAAAAAGAAGCAAGGGCCTTACTTATGTATGCCTTTGCCAATAACGTATTGGAAAGTGTACGGATCCCGGAACTTAAAGTGAGGATCAATAAGCTGATCGCCAACAAATTGGGGGTTCGTTTAGGATTCGACCTATAAAATCTTTGTTCAACCCTATTCCCGTCATTGAATTTTTATCATGATACAAACTGTTCTAGATATATTAAGTATACGAAAGGACTTTCCAATACTAAATAGAAAAGTCAATGGGTATCCCTTGGTGTATTTGGACAATGCCGCTACCTCCCAGACTCCGCAAAAGGTTATAGATACCATTGTGGATTATTACAGTAGGTACAATGCAAATATCCACAGAGGGGTACATACCCTATCACAAGAGGCAACGGATGTTTACGAACAGGCTAGGCAGAAAATACAGAAGCATTTTAATGCTGCCAAGCCTCATGAAATTATTTTTACCTCAGGAACAACCCATGGTATAAATTTAGTGGCCAATGGTTTTGCCTCTTCCTTAAAAAAGGGGGATGAGATTATTGTTTCTTCCTTGGAACACCACTCCAATATTGTGCCTTGGCAAATGCTTTGTGAACGTACCGGGGCTGTTTTAAAGGTGATTCCAATGGGTTTGGATGGTAAATTGATTATGGAGGAATACCACAAATTATTGTCCCAACGCACCAAATTGGTGTTCTGTAACCATGTTTCCAACGCCCTGGGGACTATTAATCCTATAGAGGAAATTGTAGGGGCTGCCCATAGTGTAGGTGCTGCGGTCCTGATAGACGGTGCGCAAGCAGCTCCGCACATAAAGGCCGATGTACAAAAATTGGATGTGGATTTTTATGTGGTTTCCGCCCATAAAATGTGCGGTCCCACTGGAGTAGGAATGTTATATGGAAAAGAGGAGTGGTTAAATAAATTACCTCCTTATCAAGGTGGGGGCGAAATGATTGCCGAGGTAACTTTTGAAAAAACAACCTATGCCGATCTTCCCCATAAGTTTGAGGCAGGTACCCCAAATATTTGTGGAGGTATTGCCTTTGGTGCTGCCTTGGACTATATGAATGCTATCGGATTTGATGCCATTGCCCAATACGAACACGAGCTATTGGAATATGCTACCAAAGAACTTCTGGCAATAGAGGGACTAAAAATTTACGGGGATTTAAAAGAAAAGACGGCCGTTATTTCGTTTAACATTGAAGGGCTTCACCCTTATGATATTGGGAGCATTTTGGATAAGTTGGGGGTAGCCGTAAGGACGGGGCATCATTGTGCACAGCCCATTATGGATTTTTATAAAATTCCTGGTACGGTAAGGGCAAGTTTTAGTTTTTACAATACCAAGGAAGAAGTGGATATATTGGTGGCAAGCGTAAAGAGGGCAAAAACAATGCTTTCTTAACTACATTGGGTTAGTTTTCAATCTTTTAAATTATTGATAAGCAAAATTACTTGTTGTATTTTTGCTGGGAATTGTTACCATTATAAAGTGGGCACAAAATTTAGATATGAGTATAAAGGAAATACAAGAGGAGATTGTTGATGAATTTTCCATGTTCGAGGATTGGATGCAGCGCTATGAATATATGATAGAGCTTGGAAAATCGCTTCCGATGATCAAGGAGCAATATAAGACAGAGGATAATATAATAAAGGGCTGTCAGAGCAAGGTTTGGGTTCATGCTGAATTGGAAGGCGATAAATTGGTTTTTACGGCCGATAGTGATGCCATTATTACCAAAGGCATCATTGCTATTTTGATCAGGGCCTTTAGCAATCAAAAACCTAAGGATATTATAGAGGCAGATACCGGTTTTATTGATGAAATTGGCCTAAAGGAACATCTATCACCTACCAGGGCTAACGGTTTGGTAAGTATGATAAAACAATTGAAGTTGTATGCCGTGGCATACCAAACACAATTAAATTAATTTCCTTTATTGGGGGATTTATTGGATAAAGCCTTTGTGCAAACCATAAAGATTAAAATAATGAGCGAAGAAATAGAAACTATAGACACCCAGGAATTGGGCGAAAAAATAGTAAGGGTCCTAAAAACAATTTATGATCCTGAAATACCTGTGGATATCTATGAATTAGGGTTAATTTATGATGTTTTCGTCAATGAGGACAATGAAGTTAAGATCTTGATGACCTTGACCTCCCCTAATTGTCCGGTTGCGGAGTCGCTACCAATGGAAGTGGAAGAAAAGGTTAAGTCCATCGACGAACTTAAGGATGTTGAGGTAGAAATAACTTTCGACCCACCTTGGACACAAGAATTAATGAGCGAGGAAGCCAAATTGGAACTAGGAATGCTATAGTTAGGGCTTCTGATTTTATTTGCGATTGGTGATGAGATATTATCATGTAAACAATCGGAATTGCCGAAATTAATCCAATATTGCAAAACTGAAAATTTATGTCTGATATTATAAATCGTGTCTCACAAAGCAAATTGGTAACCTTTAATCTTGAGGACTACTATTCCAAGGGGAACAGGGTGGTTCTGGATATTAAGGATTGGTTGTTTGAAGGTTTAATTCTCAGGGAAAAGGATTTTAGGACTCAATTGGAGGATTGTGATTGGAGTCAATTCCAAGATTGTTATGTGGCTTTAAGCTGTTCTACCGATGCCATAATACCTGGTTGGGCGTATATGCTTATTTCCACCAAATTACAGCCCTACGCCAAGAAAATCATTATAGGGGATTTGGAAATGCTGGAATCCTCACTCTATCAATCCGTAATAGAAAATTTAGATGTGTCCGAATTTGTGGACAAACCCGTTATTATCAAGGGTTGTTCCAACAAACCTGTACCTGCAAATGCTTATTTGTGGGCAACTACTAAGATTCAATCGGTAGCAAAAAGTGTAATGTATGGAGAAGCCTGCTCTTCAGTACCGCTATTTAAGGCAAAATAACGGTCAATATCTTTCCTACAATTAATTCAACATTCCTTATTTTTGCACTACTATAAATAAACATTAACTATTATGAGGAAAATTGTATTAGCGATAGTCGCTTTGTTGGCTATGAACATCACTGTTGCCCAAACTTTGGAGGAATTAAAGGCGGAAAAAGCCAGTAAAAAGGATTCCATTTCAGCGATCCAAGGAAGGGTAGACGCCATTCAAGGTAAAATTAACGCCATTCCTGGGTGGAAAAAGGGTGCTTTTGGGACCATTGGTGCCAGTCTTTCCGGATTTAATAATTGGTATTCCAAAGGTACTCCAAATTCCAGTGCTGGGAATATCGGCATTACCACCAATGCCTTTGCCAATCTTAATCAACCAAAATTTTTCTGGAGAAATTCGTTGAATATCAATCTTGGGTGGGTAAAAATAGATGACAAGGATATTGATACCGATGATGATAGTTTTCGTTCGGCTACAGATGTTTTTAATATAACCTCATTATACGGTCAGAAACTGAGCGAGAAATTCGCTATTTCCACCCTAGGGGAATATAGGACAACAATTATAGATAATTTTAATGACCCCGGGTATTTGGATTTGGGGGTTGGAGCAACTTGGACCCCTATTGCAGATTTGGTAGTGGTTATTCATCCCTTAAACTACAACTTTGTTTTTAGTAGTGAGGATACTGTGTTCGAATCATCATTAGGTGCTAAGATAGTAGCCGACTATACTAAAAAATTGGGCCACGTTAATTTTAAAACCAATCTATCCCTGTTTCAAAGCTATAAGAGTGCGGATTATTCCAACTGGACATGGACCAACTCTTTTGGATATACTTTATGGAAGGGAATTGGTCTAGGTTTTGAATTTGGTCTAAGAAACAACAGACAGGAAGCCCTAAGCTATGCCATTGATAATCTTGATGTGGGCGACCCCACGCCTACTTTTGATTCCATAGACAATGATCTGCAGACTTATTGGCTATTTGGATTAAATTATTCGTTCTAAAAATTGATATCGATTAGCATAAAAAAATAAAAAGGCCCTCATAGAGGGCCTTTTTTGCAAAGTAGGATTTGTCAATTTTGGTTAGGCGATATATATTTTAAATTCCTGTTAGGATAAGACGTCTTATGCTTGTGCAGCTAAAATATAAAGAAGTTGATCGGCAAATAAATTTTTGTTGTAAACCATTAAAATTGTCTTGTGAATTAGCTATTGGTTGAGGTAAGGCCTTTTAAAAAGCCAATTTTGGGATCGTATTCATACAATTAGGAACTATAGTCTTAATGTAGCTGATCCCACAATTATAATTTTGATTGCGGGTGGAAACCTTAATTTTCGATATCTTGTAAGTATAATTCGACGGAGATGAAAAAGCTTATTCTCCCCCTTTTATTATTTTATTCCTTTTTTGTGCTTTCGCAGAAAGAAGAGGATGGCCTTCAATTGGGAAATATCCCTATAGAAAATTATAATCAAAAACAATATTCGGCACATCATCAAAACTGGTTTATTACCCAAGATCAAACGGGTTTTATTTATGCAGCCAATGGCGAAGGCATACTGGAATTTGATGGCGCCTCATGGAGATTGATCGCTTTTCCTGGCTTAAGGGCAGTACGGACCGTAGTCGTTGATCAGAACAATGTAAAATGGGTTGGGGGAGACAGGGAATTGGGCTATTTGGCTCCTGACTCCTTAGGAACATTAAAATATAAGTCAATAAAGGAAAAGATTCCGGAATCCCATCCCTTAACGGCAAATATATGGCAGATCTTTCTAGAAGGGGACCGTGTTATTTTTGCATCGGACAATACACTTTATAGTTTTAAAAACGGCTTATTTAAGGTGATATCACATCCAGGGACTGGTGCTATTTACAGGGAATATCAGGTCCATGGAAAAGTGTATGTCAGTATTATAGGCGAGGGGATGTTCTTCCTAAAAGGGGATGAGTTGGAACTAATGCCAGGAGGTGAATTTTTCAAAAATGTCAGGGCGACGGTTGCCCTTCCTTTTGGAAAGGACTCCGTACTTTTTGTTAGTAAAGGCGCAGGGATGTACCTGTACAATGGGACAACCATAACTAAAATGTCCAATGAAATTGAGCCTTATCTAGACGAAAATCTTCTGTATGCGGGGCAAAGATTAACCAGGTCAACCTATGCATTCGCTACCCTTAGAGGGGGTGTAATAGTTATGGATGATAAGGGCAAACATATCAGGAATATTACTGAAAATGACGGTATTGCCAACAATCAGGTCCATGCCATGACCGTGGATAGAGAGGGCGCCCTTTGGCTGGCACATCAAACAGGCATTTCCAAAGTAGCACTTCAGCTTCCCTATACCTATTACGATAATCGAAATGGACTTGAGGGTACTGTTTCCAGTATTGTCAAACATAAAGGCAGGTTATATGTAGGCACATATAGCGGACTTTATGTGTTCGATGGCCAGATTCGGTCCAATCAGCCTAAATTTCAAAAGATTGATGGGATTACATCTGGTTGTTTCTCCTTGCTCTCTAGGGAAGGGGAACTTTTTGCCGCTTCGGCAAATGGGGTTTTTACAATATCGGAAAAAGGGGTTCTTCAAGTAAGTAATTTGCCTGGATGCAGGGCCTTGGGCCTTTCAAAATTGAATTCCGATAGAATTTTTATTGGACACCTGCACGGATTGTCCAGTATTAGATATATTGGCGGCGAATGGCTGGCAGAAAATGATTTAGGGCAAATAAAAGATGATATATTCTCTATAACCCCCGATGAAAATGGAGATCTTTGGTTGGGTACATCCCTTAGCCCTATTCTTAAAGTTGAATTTCAGGGCTCAGAAAATTCGAATTCTGATCTTGATATTGAAAATCTCTCGGTAGAACGATACACCGAAGGAATACCAGAGGGCTCTACTAATGTTTGGAGGGTTGACGAAGAATTATTTGTGACCACCGATGGAGTAGGTGGACCCTTGTATAAGTTGGATCCAAGCTCTAAAGTCTTTCTTCCTGAAAAGGAATTTGGAAAAAAGTTTGGTCTGGATTCCCTATATATTTATCCTCGGGCCTACCAAAATAAAGGACAATATATTTTACTGGAATCCAAACCGGTACAAGGAAAGGTTTTCAGATTTACGGCTTCCATAAATGGTAATGGAACGTTTGATGTCCAAAGATTTTATGATGAAGCTATAAGAAGTACCACTGACACCCATCTTTTTTGGGAGGATGAAAATCACATTTGGTCCGGGGGAGAAAGTATGTACAAGTATGATTTAAATAACAAATATAATTTTAAAGACCTTTTTCATACCTATGTTCGCAAAGTTACGGTTGGAAATGATTCCATAATCTATGGTGGGGATCCATCGATTCATCCTAATACAGTTCTTAATTATTCCAATTTTGGGATAAGGTTTGAATTCGCGTCCCTAACAAGTCAGCCTGAGGCCAACACCTATCAATATAACCTATTGGGTTTTGACGGGAGATGGTCCGAATGGTCCTATGAAAAGCAAAAAGATTACACCAATCTCCCAGAAGGGGATTACAGCTTCCTGGTCAGATCGCGGAATATTTATGGAGATATAGGTCAAGTGAATACTTTCGATTTTATTATACTCCCTCCTTGGTATAGGACCTGGTGGGCCTATCTACTTTATTTGGTTCTTTTTGTAGGCTTTCTTTGGATAATTTTGCAATTACGCTCCCGCCAATTAAAGGTTCGTAACGAGGCTTTGGAGAAACTGATAGAAGTAAGGACAGCTGAAGTTCAACATCAGGCCAACCAGCTAAAAATACAGGCTGAGAAATTACTGGATTTGGACAGGGCAAAATCGCGTTTCTTTGCCAATATTTCACATGAATTCCGTACACCACTTACCCTTATAAAAGGGCCTATAGAGCAGTTGGAACAGAATTTTGACCAAAAATTAAGTATGGAAACGGTAAGGATGATCCGTAGGAATGCCAATCGCCTGCTAAACATGGTCAACCAACTCTTGGACCTGTCTAAAATTGACGAAGGAAGTTTAAAACTGTCACCCACCGAGGGGGACGTATTCAAATGTCTTAGGGCGGCAGTCTCGTCCTTTAATTCTCATGCAGCTCAACGCAATATTGACTATAGGGTAAGAATACCAACTAATTTGCTTTGGGCTTCATTTGATCGTGATAAACTGGAAAACATAGTGTACAACCTTTTGGGAAATGCCTTTAAATTTTCTGATAATGGTTCAGAAATTTCCTTTGTTGCAGATTATTATGCAAATAATCTGCAAATACAGGTATCCGATACCGGGTTGGGAATTCCAGCAGAAAGGTTGCCATTTATTTTTGATCGATTTTATCAGGTCGATAATAGCGCCACCAAGGAGAAGGAAGGTTCTGGAATTGGACTTTCCCTTTCCAAAGATCTTATTGACCTAATGGAGGGTACCATAACCGTTTCAAGTGAAGAAAAAAAAGGTACTTTCTTTACGGTTCTGATACCATTACAGGAAATAAAAACAAGGTCGAATAAAGTCGAATTGACCGAGGCTCCTAAGGTGATTTATCCAAATATGCCCAATATATATGAACTAATTCCTAGTGATCACAGGAATCTCCCAAAAATATTGCTTATAGAGGATAATAGCGATATGAGACAATTTATAAAAGGGCAGCTTATTGGGACTTATAAGGTAATTGAAGCGGTTAATGGTGAAGCGGGTTTGCAGTATGCACTAAAGGATCCGCCAGATTTGATTGTTACAGATCTTATGATGCCGCGGATGGATGGTATTGAACTTTGCAGGAATTTAAAGACAGATTTGCATACCAGTCATATACCTGTGATTATGCTTACGGCGAAGGCCGGAAGGGAAAACAAAATTGAAGGTTTGGAAACTGGCGCGGACGATTACCTTACCAAACCTTTTGATGGGAAGGAACTTTTGGTAAGGATTAAGAATCTAATAGAGCAGCGAAAATATCTTAGGGAGCTTTTTAGCAATAAGGATATAGGGATAGATCCCAAAAAAGTAACGGTCACTTCAGTAGATCAAAAATTTTTGGAAGAGGTCCTGGCCTTGTTGGAGGATAAATTTTCAGAACCAGATTTTGGAGTTCTGGAAATGCAAGTTGCGCTGGCCATGAGCAAGACTCAATTGCATAGAAAAATTAAGGCCCTTACCAATGAGTCGCCAGGGGAACTGCTGCGCAACTTCAGGTTGAAAAGGGCAGCCCAATTGTTGCGCCAAAAAGTGGATAGTGTTACTCAGATAGCCTATATGGTTGGCTTTAATAACCTCTCTTATTTTGCCAAATGTTTTAAAGGATTATATGGTGTTCCGCCTTCGGCCTTTTAAATGCTTTGGCCAGCTTATAATTGTCTTGTATTGGTATTCATAATCTTTCCGTGTTTCCATCGAAATACAATTCGTCCCCTTCACTAACAATACAAGCTCTTTTAACGGATTATGAGTCTCCTCTTCATTAAAAGCAACAATTATAGGTTGGAACTATGTTGTTAGAATATGGAACATTTATGTTAGTTAGCCAATAATGGTTGTAATAGCTTTGGATAGAACAAGAAATATTCCCCCTCAAGTTTGTTTAACTCTAAAACTGTTATTATGAAAACAACAAGAGCGTTTGGGACATTTGTATTTACAAAAATTGTTAAATGGATAAAATCTATATGGATTTTACAGTTGATATTGGTAATCATTTTAACTTGTACGGCCCTTAGCTGTATTAAATCTGATACCGATTTTCCAGTGGATCTCACCGGCAAGATAAAGGGGACTGTAAAGGATGAACTAGGCAATCCATATCCCAAAACTAAGGTATCATTTACCAATGGATCTGATACAGTAGAGATGGTTACTGATATGAAGGGTAATTTTTCTGGGGAAACCAAGGATTTAGGCCAGTACAGTGTCAGTATTATTCCTCCATTATCCACAGAATTGGTAACGGCCATTCCAATTTCGGTTAATCTTCGGTATCATCAAGTGGCGAAAGTAGATTTTGTCGTTAAACCTACGCATGTCAGTGCCCATCTAAACTTTGGGAGCGTTCAATTACTGGAGGAAATTGTTGACAAGGAGGGTAATACCCCAACAGATCCCAATGAGCCCCTTTTTGCAGCGAATATATTTGATGATCCCATTGGTCTGCTCACACCAATAATGGCTCCGGACGATCATCAGATAACTCTATCAGAATTTCAAACCGCGAAGGGGAATTTGGTGGTGCACTGTAATGGCAATTCATCTAAGGTAGAGGTAAATCTTGAGGGAATGATTCCCAACGGAACTTATACCTTTTGGTTGGCCTATCTTAATAAAACCAGATCTGTAGGAGAGCAAATCGATTTTATGAACGATTTTGTGAATTTCAACAATCCTCCTATAGGTCCTGATACGGGTACAGACAATATTGCCGTTGCAGATGAGAACGGAGTGCTAAAAGTTACTTTGGAACACGGATCCTGTATCCTAACAGATGAAGCGGCGCTGGTTATACCTGTGTTATACCATATCAATGGAAAAACCTTCGGAGGTGGACATGTCCCCGACCCCGAGGAAATGGTACATATGCTCGTTTATTTTCAATAGAATTGGTTTTGGCGGTGGAAAATGTTCCCCAATAAATTAGGTAACAATTAAAATAAAGAAATCATGAAAACAAGATGTAATCCAATTAACGGGATAATCGGAATTGTAATAATATTGAGCTTTCTAACTGCCATGAATGGCTGTAGCAAAAGTGATGATGGGGGCTCAGATGCCGCTATCAATAAAGTATCCATAAAAAGTAAGACACCCAATACCCCAGCTTCCTTAAAATTTGATGAAGAGGTAATTATTATTTATGATTATGAGATTGCGGATCCAAATGGTGGTAGAATATGGGTTCAGCCTTATACCAACGGGAGTATTTCCCCCAAGTATAGCTATACTTCATCCCCATTACTTACTGGAAAGGGTACAAGAACGGTTATGATTTCTATTACTTCGGGCACCGATGCCGTAATAGTGGATCAATTAATGGTCGAAATTGCATCAGCGGATGGCAAACAAACCGTATCGGAATCCTTTGAGACTGTTAACTATACATTTTCGAATTAGTTTACGCAAATAAGTGGAATATAAAATAGTAAGCTTTTCTGGAAATATTCTGCAAAAGCAGGCAAAAAAAAGCCCCTTGTAAGAGGGGCAATTTTTTAGTTAAGTAGGTCTTTCAGTAAAATTTGGTTTATTATTTTAAAGCGTTACTTTAAGGTTAAGTGCTGATTTGGGGAAAAAGCACTTGGAATTAAGTTTCGCGTTTGATTTGGGGTGAAACACTATCACTTAAATACAATGTAAAGATAGGAGGATTGGGCAGTCCTACTTAATTTTTGTTGTGAACATACTCCAGAATGTTGTGAAAAAAACCAACGGTATCCTTTCTTCGATAAACAGCATAATTATTATTTTCCCTATCTTCTTTTTTATCCGTTAATTAATTTGGAATCAACTATTTGAACTGTGCAATTGGGATTATTTAGTCCAAATATTGGGTGCACTAATAGATTGGGTTTACTTTGATGGTACTGTTGTTCCAAAACAGATTATCTTTGTCTGCATTTGTTGGGATAAAATTATGGAAAAGAGCATGTTGGGGCAGAATATCAACGACGAAGGAAGTCAAGATGAAAATCACATTTCCTATAGGCCTGAGATTCGTATAATAGCTGAGGATTATGAAATTCCACAGTTAAATAGGAAAAGGAGAATATCGGTGCTCCTTCCCAATAACTATGAGTCCAGCGCAAAAAATTATCCAGTATTGTATTTACACGATGGTCAAAATTTATTCGATGGTGGCGGCCCTTATGGTAACTGGGCCATTGATGAAAAGCTTGCGGATTTGGCAAGAAAGGGAATGGGAGATGTTATTGTGGTGGCCATAGACCATGCAGAGGAGGAAAGGGTATTGGAATTTTCACCCTTTAAGGAAACCAAATGGGGTATAGGGGACGGTAAAAAGTACCTTAAGTTCTTGGTGGAAACCCTAAAACCCCATATCGACAAAAATTTTAGGACCTTAAAAGAACGGGAATTTACCGGAGTTGGAGGGAGTTCTATGGGGGGGCTTATAAGTATTTATGCAGGTTTAAGGTATCCTTCAGTGTTTGGAAAATTGATGATTTTCTCTCCTTCGCTCTGGATTACCCCTAAGATCTATTTCGATGCTATAGCATTTCATCAACCTTATTCTACAGATATCTATTTATATGCTGGTGGGGCTGAAAGTGTAAATATGGTGGGGAATGTGAAAAGATTGAAACAAGTTCTTGAAGATAAGAACAAAGAGGGTGCTATGGTGAACATTGAACTGCATATTGATCCCCAAGGTAAACATGAGGAATGGTTTTGGAGTCAAGAATTCCCGGCAGCCATGGAATTTCTTTATTTTAGGAATTAAATTTAAAACACTTTTATGATCAGCATAACAAAGGATAGAGATCTTTTATTGGAAACCCTTTTAGTACCGTTGGTACAAGGGGAAAACTTGGAGTCGGACATTGCTAATTTAGCTGAGGAACTAAAGCTCCCCAAGACACTGTTAACGGAACAAATAAAGGCCGAAAAAAAGGAAGTCTCCTTGTTTTATCCCGTTGCCCATAAAAGTATAAAGAGGGTATACTGTTTGGGCTTGGGAACAAAACCAACCCTTAAGATGGTGATAGATGCTTTTAAGCGCTTTCTTCAAATGGAAGCGGCCAAATTGCCTTCCAATTTGAGCATTGATATAAGCAACGGAAATTTTGACCCTGAATTTATTCCAGTATTGACTGAAGGTCTGGTTAGTGGATTGATATTAGGGACTTACAAAAAGGGATTGTACCAAACATCCAATGTTCCTGAACATAAATGGGATTCCGAACAATTGAAGTTGCAATTCTTTGTTAAGGACAATTTTGATGCTAAAGTAAAAATAGCAGCAGACAAAGGCAGGGCCATAGCGGAAACCCAGCTTAAGATACTAAGATTGGTAAACGCCCCTAGCAATAAACTTACCCCTATTAAAATGGGTCAGGAAGCAGTTATGTCCGGTAAGGAATTTGGTTATAAGGTGGAAGTACACGACGAAAAGGCCATTGAAAAATTGGGATTATTTGCACTCATGGCAGTTGGCCAGGGGAGTGAAACACCCGCCAGATTTATTGTAATGGAATATAAGCCAAAAGTAACTGGCACAATACTACCCAAAGTGGGCTTGATCGGCAAGGGAGTTACTTTTGACACAGGGGGCTTGTCCATCAAGGGTTCCTCCAATATGCATTATATGAAAAGTGATATGGGCGGTGCGGCAGCGGTTCTTGGAACCATTGAGTTGACCGCCAAACTAAAATTGCCCGTACATCTTATTGTTGTAATTCCCACCACTGAAAACTGTGTTGATGCCAAAGCTTTAAAACCAGGAGATGTTATTAGGTCTTACGCGGAAAAAACAATCGAGATTATTGATACCGATGCAGAAGGACGCTTAATATTGGCAGACGGAATTGCCTATCTAAATAAAAATTACAGTCCGGATGTAATGATAGACGTAGCTACCCTGACCGGAAGTTGTGTGCAAACCTTGGGCTATGAGGCAGGCGGGTTATTTACGAACAATGACGATCTTGCCCTTGGACTGATAACTGCCGGGGACCGCTGCGGGGAACGTCTGTGGCGACTTCCATTATGGGATTCCTATGAGGGAGATATAAAATCCGATATTGCGGATGTGAAGAATTATAGCGGCAAGCCTATTGCAGGAGCCATCAGTGCTGCAAAATTTTTGGAATTTTTCTCTGATAAGCATGCCAATTGGGCCCACTTGGATATTGCTGGGGTGGCCTTTGGGGATGCGGAATTTTATACCCAGAAAACGGCAACTGCATTTGGGGTTAGATTGCTTACGGATTTTATTGCCGGTTTGGAGAAATAGGCTCAAATAGGCTCATAAATTCCTCTAACACCCTTTTGGATTTTGTTTGCCGGAAAATGGGTAATAAAGGGAACAAGAATCTCTCTAAACAGTATTGAAAGTTTTTTTATAGTGTTTCTAACGCTGATTGGGGATTAATAGGTATTTTACAGTTAATAAGTTATACCTCACGACCATGACAGGAAAAGCCGATCAAACCACCTTTTTGTGTATTAGCAGTTTTTTTAAGGGAGAAGATTTTTTAAGATCTTGTAAGGCTTTGGGCAACAAGGTGTTACTTATCACCTCCAAGGGATTGGAACACAAAAAGTGGCCTCGCGAATCTATCGATGAAATTTTCTACATGCAGGAAAAGCGGGAAGGGGTATGGAATATGGACGATTTAATTTCTGGCCTCGCTTTTTTAATGCGTAATCAAAAAATAGACAGGATCGTAGCCTTGGACGATTTTGATGTGGAGAAAGCCACCTTGGTAAGGGAACATTTTAGAATTCCCGGTATGGGACAAACCACAGGTAGGTATTTTAGGGATAAATTGGCTATGAGAATGAAAGCGGCGGAGTCCAATATTCCCGTTCCGGCATTCACCGCATTGTTCAACAATAGTGATATAGAAGAATATACAAGGAGGGTAGCTGCGCCATGGTTAATTAAGCCCAGATCGGAAGCCTCTGCAACGGGGATACGTAAAATATTCTCGAATGAAGAACTATGGGCAGTGTTGGAGTCTTTGGGCGATCGTAGACATGAGTACCTATTGGAGAAATTTGCTCCGGGCGACGTGTATCACGTAGATTCTTTATCAGTGGATGGTAAGATTGTTTTTACACAAGCTTCCCAATATTTAAGTACGCCTATGGATGTGGCACACGGTCACGGTATCTTTAGATCCATCACACTTAAAATGGATTCTCCAGATGCCTTGGGCTTAATGGAAATTAATGAAGAAGTCCTAAAGGCCTTCGGGATGCGATTTAGCGCCTCGCACAGCGAGTATATAAAATCTCGGGACACTGGGAAGTTTTGTTTTCTGGAAACGGCCTCAAGGGTCGGTGGGGCCCATTTGGCAGAAATGGTGTCCTTTGCTTCTGGAATTAATTTGTGGGCAGAATGGGCAGTGATCGAAGATGCCATGGCAAAGGGAAAACCTTATAAGCTACCTGCGGTAAAAAACCAATATGCGGGTATTGTGGTTTCCTTATGTCGTTTTCAATACCCTGACTATTCCTGTTTTACAGATCAGGAAATATGCTGGCAATTACAAAAGGAGTACCATATAGGCCATATTGTACAATCGGAGAGTCAGGAACGGGTGCTGGAATTGCTAAACGAGCATACCAGACGTATCCAAATCGACTTTCACGCAAGTACCTGATATGTCTTGGGAAGAGCTCTAAGGAGGTGAAAAATTTGAATGTATTCTAGTCCTCAAAGAAACCTACGCTGGCGCCCACCCAGTCCTTATCCTTGTTAAAGCGTACCCCGACCATTTCCCCTTTGCTTATACGTACCAAATTGTTGACTACCCTTGCTTTTTTTTCGCCTTTTTCCCATATCATCAACATCCTGATTTCACACTTTGCCAGACCTGTTGGGGTCTTTATTGCCGGGGCATAAACTACTTTCTTCTGTAAGATGTAGTTTTCTCTATCTTGTACAGCATCAAGATCTTGTTTGGTGACATTGATGAGTACCCCCGATCCGGCAAAGGAAAATAATGGTTTTAACACATAATTTTCCAGATCCTCGGGATACTTTACCAGTTGGTGCAAAAAATGACATAGGGGCACATAGGAACTGTTGATCAAAGGCATGGTAAATTTGCTTATCCTAAAAAACCAATTGGGATGTCCTATCCATTCCACGTTGTATTCCTTAGTAAAATCGAATTGCCGTTTAAGATCGTCCCTTTTAAAGAGCTCATCAAAAATTACGCGATTATATATCCGTCGTACTTGGATTTTCAGGTCATTTTTATCCGTATAAAAAACATTCTTTCCTTCGGTGATTAATTCGCTTATACAAACTACTTTTATTCCTAAATGGTGGGCCGTTGCCAAAAAATCTATTTGGGTTGCTTGTTTGTGGGGTTCAATTTCTAAAAGAATAACATTTTCGGGGGAACAGTCGCCCACAATTATCTCCCTCAATTTTTCTACATATTCTGAAGAGGATATATCGTTTAAATGATGATAGTTGGATGGAATATCAAAGTACTTCCTATATCCTTTGGCCATGAGTTCCTGAAAAAAATATAGCGTGGGAAAGCCTTGTACTTCTACCATTTGTGGGATTAATTTTCCTTTTTCATCCAAACATATTCCAAAATCCATTTGAAGAAAAGTAGTGTGCTCATCTTCCCCTGGGACCAATCGGGATGCATCTTGAAGGGCATTATTGGTCAGCTCTTTAAAATCGGGCTTGCAGATAACACTGTTCACCTCATCGCAAGCCTCCAATAAACTATGCTTTAGGTATTTTGGAATAAAGATCGGGGTCTCGGCAATGCGAAAAGGGGGTTTGTGGTCATAGGTGTAACGTATAGATTCTAAAAATGCCGTATATTTTTCATCCGTGAATTCGGCATTATATTGCTTACGAAGATGTTCTACCATGAAAACCTATGTTATGAGAGTTGTTTGGATAATCCAATCTTTTTAATAGCATTGTCAATAAATCCGGGTATTATGGAATTGTAGGTAGATTCCAAATTATCCGTATCCCTTATATGGGTCATCATATTGTCATATTTTTTTTTCCCGTAGGTGGCAACTACCTTCTCTTCGTTTTCTGGTTTGGCAAAATGTGCTTCCATACTGACAGGTTCGGCCTCGGGATGAAATTGTACGCCAACAAATTCTTCAGAAAAACGTACCGCCATAATGGCCCTCTCATATTCCACATGTGTCCTGATTTTCTCCAGAGCCAATATTTTTGCGCCTTTTTCTTCAAAAACCTTCAATCGTGGTTGAATAAGTTGCCAATCCCTGGAATCAACTGCAAAGAACGGATCGGGTAATTTGGAAAACAACTCATCGGCCTTACCATGTTTGGTCTTATGGATGGGTAGAACCCCGAAAGATGGTGATTTTCGTTTGGTTATGTCTCCTAGTCCAAAATGATGGCATACCATCTGATAGGAATGGCAAATAAAGAAAATGTATTTTTTGGGATAGTCGCCGTTTGCATTGTGTTCCCATAATTGGTCTATGAGGGAATAATACTTTTTATCCCAGATACCGTCTCCTTCCAAGGGATTTCCTGGCCCTCCCGAAGATATGTAGATATCATAGCTGGTATCGGGAACTTCATTCTTGGTCCTAACGTCAAAAAATTGGTAATCGGCTACTGCGCTGAATTTATCCAATATTTCCCGTATACATCTCAGGCCTTGATTTGGAATTCCATTATAAAGGTCTAAAACGGCAATCTTTTTTTTTCTATCCAACATTTTCTTGTTCATTTAAATCCCTGCAACCGTCTCCTTCAAAATAAAATCGACCACATCATTAAGGTTTTTGGTTTTTTCAAAAACGGCCAATTGTCTGTCCGCCCCGGTCCCTTCATTCAATATTTTATGGATTTTATTGATTTCATCCCTGCTTCCAAGTTCATCTACCACATCATCTACAAATTCCAGCAGCTCCAAAATTAATTCTTTTGTTGGAACTTCTATAGATTTTCCAAAGTCGATCATCTTGCCCTCAATCCCATATCTTGAGGCCCTCCATTTATTCTCATTGATCAATGCCCTTTTGTAAATAATAAAGTTGAGGTTGCTTCTTCTTAAAATATAAAGTTTGGCCACCAAAGCCTGAATCAATGCCGTTATGGCGACTGTTTCATCTACGGTCAAAGGAACATCACAGATCCTAAATTCTATAGTCGGGTAAAAAGGGTGTACCCTTACATCCCACCATATTTTTTTGGCGTTGTCAATGCACTTTGTCTGTACCAAGAGATCAACATAGCGCTCGTATTCCCCTGCACCCGTAAAGAAATCGGGAATACCGGTACGCGGAAATTTATCGAACACTTTGGTGCGGAAAGATTTAAAACCCGTGTTCCTTCCTTCCCAAAAAGGGGAGTTGGTAGATAGGGCGTAAATATGGGGCAAAAAGTAGCGGACGGAATTATAGATGTGTATAGCCATTTCCCTGTCTTCAATGCCCACGTGTACATGAAGTCCAAAAATAAGGTTGGACCTGGCAGCATCCTGCAATTCCTGCACAATTTCATCATATCTCGGGTGCACGGTTATCAATTGCTTTTCCCATTCCGAGAATGGGTGTGTACCTGCCGCTGCTATTCGAAGGCCTAGGCCGGAGGCAACCTCCGATATTGTTTTTCGCAAATGCGTTACTTGTGAGCGCACCTCCTTAATGTCCTTGCAAATGACCGTACCCACTTCAACCACGGCCTGGTGCATTTCTGCCTTTACTTGTCCTTCCAAAATCTCGTCGGCAATTTCTACAATTTTTTGCTCATGTGAAGTCAGTTCACGGGTATTGGGATCTATTACTTGATATTCTTCTTCTACTCCTAATGTAAAATCCATTGGTCTCCAGGTATTACAGTTTGGGCATTGTCAAAATTATTTTGACTTGCGTTTGGTTGTTATGGCCTTTTTGACCGGTTTTTTGGGGGCGGCCGCTGTTGTTTTGGCCTTCGTTGTCGTTGTTTTTTTAGCTGCAACTGTCTTGGTGGTTGCTACAGCCTTTTTTGCTTTGGTCGGCGTTGTTTTTGCCGCAGGGGTTTTGACTGCCGGGGTAGCTTTTTTTGCAGGAGTTTTTTTGACTGCTGGTTTTTTTGTGGTCGGGGCAACCGCATTCTTGACAAATGTTCCCCAAGTAAGGTTCATTTGACCTGGTTTGTGCTCCTGTGCCTTTTTTATGGCCATATTTGCCGCGGTCTCCACGACCCATTCAAAATTTTCCTGGCCAACGGAATTAATATCGGCATCCGGAGCCGGATTGCAAAAATCTATTGCGTAGGGAATACCGTCCCTTACCGCGAATTCTACGGTGTTAAAATCATACCCCAAAGCTGCATTGAGTTTTATGGTGTAGTCTTTAACGGTATCCAGGAGTTTTTTGCTCAGCGTAGGGCCATCATGTACATATCTCAGGTGATGTGGGTTGCGCGGCTCGTATTGCATAATACGTACTTCATCCCCGCCAAGGCAATAGCAACGGAAATATTCGTTAAAGACGATTTCCTCTTGCAACATCATTATTAGTTGTCCGGTTTCGCTGTGACTCTTAAAAAACTCATCGGCATTGTTGAGTTTATAGACATTTTTCCATCCACCTCCGGCAAAGGGTTTCATATAGGCGGGAAAACCGATATGTTCAAAAATACCATCCCAGTCCATGGGATACTTTAAATTTCGGAACGAATTTTCAGTGGTATCATCCGGTCTGTCTTTTGAAGGCAGTAGCACTGTTTTTGGAACCGGAACTCCAGTTTTTATGGCCAGCGCATTATTAAAAAATTTTTCATCTGCACTCCACCAAAAAGGATTGTTGAGAACTGCGGTACCCGATATGGCTGCGTTTTTTAGGTATGCCCTGTAAAAGGGAACATCTTGTGAAATGCGATCTATGATAACGGCATATTCCGTTGGGTCGGCCTGCATTACCTTATCTATCAGGACGGCCTCGGCCATGATCCCGTTTATTTTTTTTTCGTTTATTCTATCTATAAAGGCTTGGGGAAAGGTATTTTCCTGGCCGAATAGTATTCCAATTTTTTTCATACGGTATATGGTATTAAAGTTTACATTAAGGATAAATAATGGGGAAACATTTCGCGCCATATAGGCCAGTCGTGACTTGCGTTGGGCCTATTGTCCAACCAATGATCAATACCTTTATTTTTTAAAATTGCCGACATTCCGAGATTGGCACCCAAGCAAATATCATGTTCGCTGGTACCTAAAATTATTTTCATATTATACAGTTCGGGATGATGCATATTGGGCAGGTAATCCACGGGATTATTGAAATAAACATTATCGTCGTAATAGCCATCCAATTGGTCCCTGATATCAAATGCCCCGCTCATAGTAAAGAGGTGGCTAACCTTTTCGGGATGTCTAAAGGCAAAATTGGCGGCATGGTAGCCTCCGAAGCTACAGCCTGAAACTGCTACTTTGCCAATAGGGGATTCGTGTTGTACTTTGGCAACTACTTCCTCCAAAATCATTTTGTCGTACCAAATATGGTTTTTAACTCGGTCTGCAGGATGTATGGATCTATTATACCAACTGTATTCGTCAATACTATCCAAGCAATATACCTTCACCTTGCCTTGTTCTATAAACCAGGAAATGGAATCGATTAAATGAAAATCCTTGCTTTCGTAATACCTCCCTCTGGTGGTAGGAAAGATTAACAAAGGATAGCCCCAATGACCATAAACCATCATTTCCATTTCCTTGCTTAGATTCGGGGAATACCATTTATGATAGTTCTCTTCCAAAATGTATTTATTAATGGTTGGGGAAGTATCTCCCTGTCTTAAAGTTAGCCAAAATTATGATGCCAACAAATCTGATTTAAGGAAAGATCGGCATTTATGGATGTGCCTTAAATATGTTTTTTCATAAGGGCAGGGGAAAATGTTCCAAAAGTATTGATATTCAATGCCTTTGGACTTATGTTGGAAATAGAAATTAGTATTTATTAAATGTAAATTTTTGTTTTAGAGTCAATAGCGGTGCCGCCTAATACTCATCCAAATGTTCCGGATATAGAAAGTTGTTATATGGAAATCTGGTTATGTGAATGTCCCGAACTTCATCATAAACACGTTTTCTGAATTCTTCCAAATTTTCCTTGTTTAGGGCCGAAATAAATAGGGCCCTATCACCAACGCGACGCATCCAAGTATTCTTCCACTCTTCAATAGTGAAGTGTTTATTGGTTTTTTCAGTGATCAAATCATCGTCGTCAATGGTCTTGTGTTCGTATTGATCTATTTTGTTAAAGACCATGATGGTTTTCTTATCCGAACTTTTTATTTCGGTAAGAATTTGGTTTACAGAATCTATATGCTCTTCAAAATTTGGATGGGAAATATCAACTACATGTAATAACAGATCAGCTTCCCGTACTTCATCCAAAGTACTTTTAAAACTTTCTACCAATTGTGTGGGCAGTTTTCTAATGAATCCCACTGTATCACTCAATAAAAAGGGAAGATTGCCTATCACCACTTTCCTAACCGTAGTGTCCAGGGTAGCGAATAGTTTGTTTTCTGCAAAGACATCGCTTTTGCTAATAACGTTCATCAGGGTAGATTTGCCTACGTTGGTATACCCTACCAAAGCTACACGTACCAATGCCCCGCGATTGCCCCTTTGGGTTTCCATTTGTTTGTCGACCTTCAATAACTTTTTCTTCAGAAGGGAAATTCGATCACGAACAATTCGTCTATCGGTTTCGATCTCCGTTTCACCGGGTCCACGCATTCCTATACCCCCTTTTTGTCGTTCCAAGTGGGTCCATAGACCTGTAAGTCTGGGAAGTAAATATTCGTATTGGGCCAGTTCCACTTGGGTGCGGGCATAACTGGTCTGTGCCCTTTGGGCAAAAATATCCAGGATTAAACTGGTACGGTCCAGGATTTTGCATTTTAATTGCCTTTCAATATTTCGCTGTTGTCCAGGGGTAAGCTCATCATCAAAAATTACCGATCCAATGTCATTGCTTTTTACATAGGCCTCCACTTCCAACATTTTTCCGCTTCCAATGTAGGTTTTAGGGTTGGGCAAGTCTATTCGTTGTACAAAGCGCTTACAAACCTCACCACCTGCAGTATAGGTAAGGAATTCCAGTTCATCCAAATATTCGTTTACCTTTTCCTCATTCTGGTCTTTGTTCATTACCCCTATGAGTACCGCCTTTTCATATTCTATAGTCTTCTTCTCTAGCATATACTTATTTAAAGTACAAATCTAATCAATACTTGCCAAGGGTTTTTCGTAATTTAGCAATCGATTAAATATTTTGGATGAAATTTTCATTTTTTAAGAAAAAATCGATCAATACCCTCCATACTGTGGCTTTCTATAATCTAGAAAACCTATTCGATGCCAAAAATGACTTCAACAGGTTGGATGATGATTTTACTCCCAATGGATCTAAGAAATGGACCCCAAAGCGCTATCAGAACAAATTGTCAAGACTCTCCAAGACTATAAGTCAAATTGGGCGCGAATCAACAGGGTTTCCTCCTGTCCTGGTCGGTGTGGCAGAGGTTGAAAATGGGAAGGTAGTTCAGGATTTGTTGTCTACAGATCCCTTAAATGCGTACAACTATCATTATGTTCACTACGATTCCCCGGATGAGAGGGGAATAGATAACGCCTTGCTATACAATAGGGATAACTTTGAAGTAATAAGATCGGAAGCTATTCCCTTGATAATACATAATGATAACGGCCAACGCGATACCACAAGGGATATACTATACGTAAATGGAGTTCTAAATGGTGAGGAGCTCCATATTTTTGTGAACCATTGGCCTTCCAGAAGGAATGGAGAGCTAGAAACCGATTATAAACGTATTGCCGCAGCTAAAACCATCATTGAGTATATGGAGGACCTGGAGCAAAGTATTGAAAATCCCAATTATATTGTAATGGGCGATTTTAATGATGGTCCTTCTTCTGCCAGTCTACAGACCTTGATGCGTGGGAATAGTTTGCATAACCCTATGGAGGGATTAAAAACGCCGGATCGAGGAAGTGCCAACTATAAAAGGTCTTGGAGTCTTTTTGATCAAATTATAGTGTCCCATAATTTTTTTAATTACGAACGTGGCACCCACAGTTTTACCGAGGCCAATATTTTTGATGAAGCCTTTCTCACGGAATACAAAGGAAAGTACAAAGGCAATCCACATAGAACCTATGTGGGAAGGCGGTATATGGGTGGTTTTAGTGATCATTTTCCAGTTTACGTACAATTTAAGTTCAATATTTAAAATTATTCTTCCCCTAAAGTGAACCTTTCATGTCGTTTTTTTGAAGGTTCACAACAAAACTATGCCATTCATCGAATAAAAAGGTGCGTTAATCGATAATATTTGCTTGATATAGTATATTTGTAGTCCAAATCTTACTATAAACTTTATCATGGCTTACGCAAACCCTACTTTGTTAAAGATTAGCAAGTGTTTACTTACAGTAGCTTTTTGCCTTGCTACCTATAGCTCGTTTGCACAAACCGAGAAACAAATCCATATCATTAAGGACAAGTATCGTAGTTCCAAATTAGGGGTATTTACCAATGACCTTAAAAAGAACTTTGACAAGGATAACAATAAATTGTTACAGGCCGCTAAGACCAATGGCTGGAAATTAACAGAAAGATTGGTAGACGGAAATTTTAGCGAGCTTACCGCTATTGGTGATGATGGTACCCCTCTTTATTACAGTACTTTCAGTACAAGCATAAATAACGCCACCAGAGCCAACGCCTTGCATGATAATGGACTTTTGGATATAGGTATTAACGGAGAGAACATGATGGTAGGGATATGGGACGGAGGAGCTGTCTTAACAAACCACAAAGAATTTGGCAATAGGATAGAGACTTTGGATGAGAGTGAGGTTGTGGATTCGCATGCCACTAGGGTTGCCGGTATTTTGGTAGCGGAAGGATTGGATAAAAATTCGAAAGGCGTTGCCTACAAGGCAAAGGCTGTTTCCAACGACTGGAGAAGGGATAAAATTGAAGTTGCGGAAATGGCAGCCAATGGCATGTTGTTATCCAACCATTCTTACGGAATTATGTCCGACCGAGTGCCAGATTGGTATTTTGGATCCTATATCCAAGTTTCTAGGGATTGGGACAAAATTATGTACAATGCTCCTTATTATTTAATGGTGACCGCTGCAGGGAATTCCCAAAAAAGCAAAGACAATGAGGCTCCTATTTTTGGTTCGGCTTCCAACGGTTTTGATTTGATGTTGGGATTTGCAACCTCCAAAAACGGTGTTACTGTTGCCGCGGCAGATATTGAAACCAATAATCAAGGGCAATTGTTAAGCGCATCGGTAACTTCTTATTCCAGTTTTGGACCTGTTGATGATGGACGTATTAAGCCGGACATTGCGGCTTATGGCACCAATATTTATACTACCGGTATTACAAATGATACCAAATATGAGACCGCAAACGGAACATCGGTAGCTGCACCGGGTGTAACCGGATCTATGTTGTTGATCCAAGAATATCACGAACAAATGGAAGGTAGTTTTATGAGGGCTGCCACTTTAAAAGGATTGGTACTGCATACTGCGGACGATGTTGATGCTCAAGGCCCCGATTACAAAATGGGTTGGGGAATCATTAATTCAAAGTCGGCCGTAGAGGCAATAGCAAACAAAGGGTTCTCCTCTATGATTTCGGAAGAAACACTTAACGAAGGTGAAACTAAAACCTATAAGGTTGTAGCAAATGGAACAGGGCCTTTATCAGCCTCTATTTCTTGGACAGACCCTGCTACAGGAGCGGTAAATTCAGGAACTTTAAATGATATGTCAGCAGCCTTGATCAACGATTTGGATATTAGGATTACCAAGGACGTCAAAACCTTTTTACCTTGGAAACTTAATGCAGCCAAAGCAGATGCGCCAGCAGTTAATGGAGACAATAGAGTGGATCCATTTGAAAAAATAGATATCCAGAATGCCAAGGGTGATTATACTATTACAGTAACCCATAAAAACACCCTTAACCTAGGACCACAGAATTTTTCCATCGTTGTTACAGGGATTGCCCTTACCGACTGTGTATTAGTTACGCCTGAAGATATTGAACTGACTACTTCTGATGAAACCGGGATAACGCTTAATTGGACAGCCAATACAGATGCACTTTTCCAAATTGAATACAAAAAGAAGGATAGTAACGAATGGAATGTGGAAACAACTTTCGATAATTTTATTAGCTTAAATAATTTAGTAGAGGGAACGAATTATAGTCTTAGGGTAAAGACATTTTGTTCCGAAAATGTAAGTTCAGAATATAGTGAAGAATATGAATTTACCTTTAAGGGTACCGAAACCGAACTTTTGGATTATATGGAATACGAAACCTTGACCTTGGAAGTACAGTTTTCCATTTTCCCCAATCCAGTACAGACTTCAATGACCATTAATGGTGATGTCTCTGAAGATGCCATGTATAAAATAGTTTCCCTTAACGGTGTCGTGGTAAAATCCGGGAAGGCAGAGCAAAAGCAGATTTATATTGCCGATCTAACTACCGGCTTATACGTGCTAACCTTAGCCGATCTGGAAGGTTCAAAATCGATTAAGTTCTATAAGTCCTAATCAGGAAAGTAACAATTGCCTCTAGCTAAATTCTTTTTATTTCACTTTCATCCAATAATTCATCATTCCGTAAGCGCAAAAATACCTGTGCTGTAGTGATCACGTCCAGTTCGCAATATTTTACAATGCGGTCCAAGTCCTTATCTTCATAGTAAACGGTTTTTACCATGCTGCCGTCTATATCTTCTTTTGGAGAGGGAATGCCAAGGATATTGGCCATTAGCTTAAGGGAGGTATAATGCTTGAAGTCCCCAAATTTCCAAAGCTCCATAGTGTCCAAATGGGCTATTTCCCAAGGCTTTTTGCCAAAAAGATCCAGCTTGTTGGGCAAATCTACCTTGTTGATGATCATGCGTCTCGCGATATATGGAAAATCGAATTCTTTGCCATTGTGCCCGCACAGTAGGTGGTGGGGACGATTGAAATGGGTGTCCAATAAATTCTTAAAATCTTTGAGGATCTTAGGCTCCTCCCCATAAAACGAAGTAACTCTAAAAGTCCGATTGTCTCCTTTATAATTAAAATAGCCTACTGAAATAGTAATGATCTTTCCAAATTCTGCCCAAATTCCAGCCCGGTCATAGTATTCCTCGGCCGTATATTCGTCTTTTCGTTGGTAGTGCGACTTATGTTCCCAAAGTTCTTTTTTGGTGTCGTCCAGCTTATTAAAATTCTCTTCCTCTGGAACCGTTTCTATGTCCAAAAAGAGTATGTGTTCCAAGTTAATTTTATGTAACATCCAAAGTTTCTTAAAACCTAAATGGCTCGATTATAATTTTGATAAACGAAGCGGGAATTATAAATATACAAACAAATTTAGAATTGTCGTGAAGGGTATTTTATGTGTTGGTTAGCGTCAATTTTTGAGTTAGGAGGATGGATGTACTGCAAGGTAGGAACCGACCGAACGGTTTGTGAACCACTCTGAAATTCCGATACAAATTGTGGGTGCTTCCATAAAGTATATAGTTTTATCGATGTATGACCGCTGCGGACTAGTAATATGGTGTCAAGGGATGAACTACAAACCGTAGGGTCTGTAAAAATTAGAAAAGGGTTTGCTGTTTTACAGGGCTTTCATGTTCCAAAAGCCATTTTTTACGGTGTAGGCCCCCTGCATATCCGGTCAGGGAACCATCGCTGCCAATGACCCTATGGCAAGGCACAACGATCCATAACGGATTTTGCCCATTGGCCGAAGCAATGGCCCTAATGGCTTTGACATCGCCCAAGGTTTTGGACAGCTCCAGATAGGAAACTGTTTTGCCATATGGGATTTGTTGTAGGGCCTGCCAAACCTTTTTTTGAAAATCTGTTCCTTCTGGGTTGAGCGTTAAGCTAAATTCCTTTCGTGTACCATCAAAATATTCCCGTAACTGATATACAGCATCTTCGAGCAATTCAGGAACAATATCCGATACTTTTTCCTCACTATCGAACACAGTAATGGAGGTTAATCCGTTTTCATCGCCTTCAATTTTTGCGATACCCAAACGCGTATGTATATACACAGTCTCCATTATTCCTTTTCTCTCTTTCCTTGAATAATTCCCAAGCGCTTTGCCCTCTCGTTCCAATTTTTCCGCGCCAGGTGTTGCAGGTTTTCCACGTTATCGCTTTCATCCATGATTTCTAGGCCCAATAAGGTCTCTAAAATGTCTTCCATAGTTACCACCCCGCTAACGGAACCATATTCATCCACCACTAGGGCAATATGCTCCCTTTTGGAAATAAATGTTTCAAATAATTCAGGGATAGGGGTTTGTCTGTTACTTACTAATATTTCCCTTTTAATACTTGATAGTGGTGCGCTGCCATTCTTTTTTATTATTTCCTCCAAGATCATGTCCTTTAGGACGAATCCGGTGATATTATCCATTTTTTTATTGAATACGGGAATTCTAGAAAACGGCATTTTGGGGTTGGCATTGTAAAATTCCTTGATTGTGGCGGATTCCGAGGCAATTTTTACTACCGCCCTTGGGGTCATGATGTCCTTTACCTTAATTTCGTCAAAGTTTAGGAGGTTTCTAATTATGGTGGATTCCGATTCTTGAAATACACCTTCCTCGTGGGCAATATCGGTCATGGCACTAAAATCTTCCCGGCTAAATACACTTCCATGAACGCCTTTTTTTCCCACCAGTCTGGTGAAAAGCTGCAATAGCCATAGAATTCCGGTCCAACGAAGGGCCCACACCATTATTTTTAGGGAAGTTGTAGAAGCGTGTGCTAATTGCTTCCAATAGGTAGCGCCAATAGTCTTGGGGATAATTTCCGAGGCCACCAAGATGAGAATGGTCATGATGGTAGAAACCAATCCTACCATGGCGGCTTCTGAAAACTGAATTCCAAGAAGTGTTTTTTCGGTATTGCCATATATTTCGGAGTATGCAATTTTGGCTTGTACCCCTACCAAAATTGCACCAACGGTATGGGCAATAGTATTTAAGGTGAGAATGGCAATGAGGGGCTTGTCCACATCCTTTTTTAACACTTCCAATTCCAATGCAAAGGATTTGCCTTCCTTTTTCATTAGATTGATAAAGGTTTGTGGAACACTCAATAATACCGCTTCCAAAATAGAGCATATAAAGGATACGAGGATGGATATGAGTGCATAAAATATAAGTAACCCCATAAAAAAGTATAAAATACTAATGTACTAATTAAAATAGAATTTCTTAACTCAATCGATTATGGCGTCATAAAATACCTGTTGTACAGCAGAGCGGATATTAAATTTGTAAATATTGGCATGGGACCTACTGGGGTATACCCGGTTGGACAAGAATATATAAACCATTTGGGTTTTCGGATCCGCCCACACAAAGGTACCCGTAAACCCGCTATGTCCAAAACTGTCGGGACCGGCACTAGGTGCAGGATAGGAATCGGCTAGAGTAAGCTCTTGGTTATTTATTTCCGGCTTATCAAATATTAGACCTCTTCTGTTTTCATTTTCTGGATATTGTACTTTGGTAAATTCCTTCACCGTGGTTTCTGACAAATAACGCTTTCCACCATAAGTTCCATAATTCATGTACATCTGCATCATTTTCGCCAAATCAGTGGCCGATGCGAATAGTCCTGCGTTTCCGGACACCCCGCCCATTAGGGCTGCGTTTTCGTCATGGACCCAATTCTTGGTCAGTTCGTGTCTAAATAAGGTGTCGATTTCCGTGGGTATTATTTTATTTGGATAATTTTTGTTTTTAGGATTGAACCCCAAAGTAGTTGCCCCTAAAGGAGCATAAAAGTTTTGGGTAACATAGGTTTCATAGTCCATATTGGTCAATCGTGAAATGATTTCGGGATAGAGCAAAAACGTAAGTCCTGAATATTTGTATTTTTTAATATCCGATACTTTGGAGCTGTTGATCTTCCGGTATATTTTGTTCCTAAACCTATCCTTGATATATATGTTTTCATAGGCTCTGGTATTGAATCGGCGACTAGGTTCGAGTCTTACAAAACGATTTTTTACTGAACCGTTCTTTTTCATCACCTCTTGAAGGAAAATTATGTAGGGTACCAATCCCGCCTGATGCGCAAAAACTTCCCTTATGGTCAGCTCCTTTTTATCCTTTCTATTTTTCCACTTAGGCCATAAGGTACTGAAGGGCGCATCCAAATCCACTTTTCCTTCGTCGTGTAGTTTCATCAAGGCTGGTAGCGGCCCCATTATTTTGGTTACTGATGCCAGATCATAGATATCGGTCAGCCCTACAGGCTGTAAACTATCGTAGGTATGAAAGCCATAGGCTTTATGAAAAATGATCTTGTTATTTTTGGCCACCAATACCTGTGCTCCTGGGAAGGCTTCCTCTTTAATGGCCATGGTCATTATGGAGTCTACCTTGGATTGAATAAATAATGAATCCATTCCTACAGATGAAGGAACGTCATAGCTCAGTGTCTCTGAATTAGATATTTGTGCGGATAATATCTGTACACTAAAAAATATACTTAACAGTATAATAATGGTGGTATAATTACTTTTTTTCATAGCGAATCAGTTACCAACCCACATATTTTGGGGGTTCAATATTATTGAGATTTAAATATACAATTAATTGGCCCCGATGATGGGTCACATGGTCCTGTAAGAGATTTAATATCTGTAATTTGGTTTTTTCACCGGCAAAAAATTCAACCTTTTCCGAAAGATCATCGGAAGGAGTGTTTTTCAAAATAGCGCTAACCCCATCAAATCCTTTGACTAATAAACTTATGGTTTCTTCTTTTGTTAATTTGGAATTATTATCGCTGTTCTTTTCCGTAAGTTGCCCACCAAAATATGTGCTGCTTAACCAATCCATATTACTTTTTATGTGCAACAATTGATCTTGAAAACCCTTTTGTCTTTCAGTAGGCTTAAAATCATATTTCTCAGGCGGCATGGCTTCCGCCACGGCCACTAAATAGGATTTGGAATTTTCCCATTTTTCCAAAAAAGCGGGAATAACTAGGTCTTGGGATTGAAGCGGGATCATAAAAAGAACGATAAGTATAAAAGGTAAATCTTTCATTTGGCAATAAAATAAGATGAGCGCTATAATAACTTTTGGATTGTCTTAGGCGAAATTTAGTTGATTGCCTTATCCCAATACACGAACTACGTCCTTGGCAAAGTAACTGGCAATAATGTTGGCGCCGGCCCTTTTAATGGCTGTCAACTGCTCCATCATCACGGCATCGTGATCCAGCCATCCTTTTTCGGCTGCGGCCTTTACCATGGCATATTCACCTGACACCTGATATACCGCTACGGGAACATCCACTTCGTTTTTTATTTCCCTTACAATATCCAAATAACAAATACCGGGCTTTACCATAACGATATCGGCACCCTCGTCAATGTCCATTTCAGTTTCCTTTATAGCTTCGAACCTATTGGCATAATCCATTTGATAGGTCTTTTTGTCGCCAAAACCTGGAGCCGAATCCAAGGCATCCCTGAAGGGACCGTAGAATGCACTGGCATATTTGGCGCTATAGCTCATAATTCCGGTATCTATAAATCCTTCATCTTCCAAGGCCTCCCTAATACTCAATATCCTCCCATCCATCATATCGCTGGGCGCTACAAAATCGGCCCCTGCTTCCGCATGGCTTACGCTCATACTGGCCAATACCTCCACGGTATCGTCGTTAACGATTTGTCCGTCCTCCACAATTCCATCATGTCCATAGGAGGAATAAGGGTCCAATGCCACATCGGTCATCACCAACATCTCGGGACATGTATTTTTAACTGTTTTAATGGCCCTTTGCATCAGGCCCTTGGGATTTACCGCTTCCTTGCCTTTATTGTCTTTTAAGTGGTCCGGGACTTTAACAAAGAGTAGTACAGATTTAAGACCCATAGCCCAAAGATCTTTTACTTCTTTTTCCAACAGGTCCAAGCTATATCTGTAATAATTGGGCATGGATGTAATTTCTTCCTTGACCCCTTGGCCTTCCACAACAAAAAGTGGCACTAAAAAGTCGTTCGGCGAGATAATGGTTTCACGGACCAGTGATCTAATGGACTCATTGGTGCGCAGTCTTCTATTTCTTCTTAATGGGTACATTTTATGTTTATTTTGAAATTCAAAGATAAAGGAACAAGTCCTAAATTTTATAAATTGAATTGGTTAATCCTGTTATTATTTCGCTAGGCCTAAATACATCCATAAACCTTTTTCCTTTACGAATTCCGACTTTTCATGAATGACATCCACCTTGCCATTTTCAAAAAAATATGCGTTAAAGGTAACCGTGCCATTTTGGTCGTTTATTTCTCCCTTTTCCCTGTCCAAAACTTCCAACTTGATCCAACTGACAGATTTAGCCCAAGCTTCAATAGCTTTCTTTTCCTTTTTAGGCCTTGTAGAGCTGTGATGACTATCCATCAAATAATTTCCATTGCCCAATACGAAGGCGGAATACCGGGAACGCATCAACTGTTCTGCCGTAGTTGCAGCTGAAATGTCTTTATGTGCCATACCGCAGCATTCGGCATAGGACTTATGGGATCCACAGGGACAATCCATGTTTTTTGTTTAAAAAATTATTCTTGGTTTAAGGCGACAGTACCAATTTTAGCTACTTTTTTTCCTCATTCTTTTGTTGTTCCCGATGATTGGTTATGATGTTCTTTAGTCGCTCTTTCCGGGTTTCCTTTTCTTTTTTGAGCTTGTTTTTTTTTCTGTTGAGAAGTTTGGTATGTTTTGCCTTGTTTGCCGTATTTTTTTCCTTGCCTTTTTTGCCCATATTACTTTGTTTAGCTTTGTTAGACCCAGTCTTTGGGTTGGGCCAGTACTTTCAACAGGCGTTCTTCTTCACTTCCCTTATCCGGATGATGGTCATAAACCCATTGTACATGTGGGGGTAGGCTCATAAGAATGCTTTCTATTCTGCCATTGGTCTTTAACCCGAACAAAGTGCCCTTGTCGTGAACCAGGTTAAACTCTACATAACGCCCACGACGGATTTCCTGCCAATCCCGCTGTTCTTTGGTATAGCGCGAATCCTTTCTTTTCTCAACGATTGGTACATAGGCCTCCAAGAAGCTATTGCCTACTTCAGTTTCAAAATTGTACCAATCTTCCATGCTCATGCTGTCGGTGGCTTTGCAGTAATCATAAAACAAGCCGCCAATCCCTCTGGCCTCGTTCCTATGCGTATTCCAGAAATAATCGTCGCACTTTGCCTTATAGGTGGTATAGAAATCCGGATTATGTTTATCGCAGGCCTCTTTGCATACCTTATGAAAGTGTTGTGCATCCTCATCAAACAAGTAGTACGGGGTAAGATCCTGTCCCCCACCAAACCATTGATCCACTAAATTACCTTGCTTATCGTACATTTCAAAATAGCGCCAGTTGGCATGTACTGTAGGAACCATAGGATTATTGGGGTGAATGACAAGGCTTAGACCACAGGCAAAAAAATCGGCATCCTGTACCCCAAAATAATTTTGCATGCTTTTTGGCAGGGCGCCATGAACAGCAGATATGTTTACACCTCCTTTTTCAAATACAGCGCCATTTTCTATGACCCTGGATCGTCCGCCCCCGCCTTCAGATCTTTCCCATAGGTCTTCCTTGAATTTGGCAACACCGTCTACCTTTTCCAATTTGGCGGTAATCGTATCCTGAAGTTGTTGAATGTATGCGTAAAATTTATTTTTCATGTTTTTTCTTTTCATATTCTCAGACCTACAAGGTTTTTGAAACCTTGCAGGTCACGTGCTGAGTCCTGTTGATTCCCTAACCTGCAAGGTCTTCCCGACCTTGTAGGTTTTGGTTTGCACTCGGTTGGTTACCTAACCTGCAAGGTCTTTGCGACCTTGTAGGTTTCTTTTCCAACTCAACGGCCAATTTTTTTCGGTTTCATGTTTTTAGACCTACAAGGTTTTTGAAACCTTGCAGGTCCTATGCTATCCAATTTCTTTTTCCACTTTCAATAGTTCTACCGTCCTTATGGTCGCAGCGGTAACCGATAGTGGCAGCACTAGAATTACACCAATTACCGGAATAAAAAGAAAGAACATAAAGACAATTCCGTTGCCTATGGCAATGCCTTTGTTCTTTCGAACAAAATTTAGACTTTCGGCGTATTTAAAATGTCGCTCCAAAGTATAGTCCATATTTCCAAAACCAGCATAATAGGCCTGTATTAGAAATAATAGCACAGTGGAAACCAATCCAATTACCGGAATTAGACCAATTAATAAAATAGGGATGGTCAACAAAATTTCCATAATCAAGTTTCTTAGGTTGATACGGATTCCGCGCCATAATTGTTCCCCGAAAGTAGTATCTCTATGTTTTTCTGTCGAGTTTCCCAATAAGTGTGCTTCAATTTTTTCTGAAACTGGGCTCATAAAAGGCGCGGAGAGTGCCATGACAATGTGTTTGTACAATATAAAACCAACCACAATAATTAGAAGACCACCAAAGATTTCACTGATCAGGTTTACTGTTTGCTTTCCCCAGTCCCAGGTCCACCATTGCGAAAGAAATCCGCCTATATTGTCGGATAGCCCATAAGCAGAGGTGAAAATTATAATGGCTATTACTACACTTATAAATATGGGAATCCAAAAATATCGCCAAAGCCCCAATTGGGAAAGGATTTTAAAGGTGCCAAAATAGGCTTTAATACCGCTCAGTATATGTTGGGTCATACTATTGATTTTGCGTAAGCGATTGTAGTGACATCCTTTTATTTTTATCGGTAGGAATGCTTCTAGGGGCGTAATTTTAGTGTTTTAAACGGTGCCCTGAAATAATGCTTCCATAAAAATAAAAGATATAACGGAAAGCTCGACCCTTTTTTCCTGAAAGGAAGAAAAAAAGGGATACGCCCTTCTAATTCTGTCGGTACTCCTTTACCGCATCTATAAAGGCCTTGGCGTTGTCCAAGGGAACATTGGGCAAAATACCGTGGCCAAGATTTACTACATATTTATCCTTACCAAATTCATTGATCATTTGAGTTACCATTTTTTTGATTACTGCCGGAGGAGAAAGCAATCTTGCTGGGTCAAAATTCCCCTGAAGGGTTATATTGCCTCCTGAAAGGTAACGTGCATTACGTGCGGAACAGGTCCAGTCCACTCCAAGGGCAGCGGCTCCTGATTTGGCCATATCGCCCAAGGCGAACCAGCATCCTTTACCAAAAACGATTACGGGAGCCTCGTCCTTAAGGGCATCTATAATCTGTTGTATATATTGGAACGAAAATTCCTGGTAATCTACTGGTGACAACATACCTCCCCAAGAATCGAATACCTGCACGGCATCTACACCGGCATTAACTTTTGCCTTTAGATAGGCAATGGTAGTATCGGTGATTTTTTGCAGTAGCTGATGTGCCGCAACTGGATCGGTAAAACAGAATTCCTTGGCCTTGTCAAAGGTTTTGCTACCCTGGCCTTGTACTACATAGCATAAAATGGTCCAAGGTGAGCCTGCAAAGCCGATTAAGGGGATATCATTGTTCAAAAGTTCCTTTGTCGCTTTTATGGCCTGCATCACATAGTCCAATTCCACGCTTACGTCTGGGACAATAACTTCGTCCACACCTTTCTGGTCCGTAACCGGATTTGGCAAATAAGGGCCGAAATTTGGTTTCATCTGCACTTCAATGTTCATGGCTTGGGGGATTACCAAAATATCGCTGAACAAAATTGCGGCATCCATGCCGTATCGGCGTATGGGCTGTACCGTAATTTCACTGGCCAATTCCGGCGTACGGCAGCGGGTAAAGAAGTCGTACTTATCACGGATTGCCATAAATTCCGGTAGATATCTTCCTGCCTGGCGCATCATCCAAACTGGTGGGCGCTCTACGGTTTCTCCTTTTAATGCTCTTAAGAATAAATCGTTTTTAATGCTCATAATATTTAGGTGTTCTTCTTGCCTACCCATTTTAAACTGCCCCTTGATTATATTCCGTTAAGGGATAGTTGTTGTGTATGCCGGTTTAATTGCTTTTTATTTTTAAAGTATCTATAACCCTTTCCAAGACACTTTCTATCGTTGGTTTTTGGGCAATAATTATATTTTTGGTGTGTTTTTTGGCTTCCGAGGCGGTGGTAGTACCAATACAAAATGCAACACTTTTCTTTAAATTATTTCTGGCTATAAAGCTTTCAATACCGCTGGGACTAAAAAACAGAATACCATCAAAATCGGTGTCAAAGGTAAGATGATTTGGGGTATTTTGATATACGGTCTGTTCCTTAAATGCCACCTTGTGTTTTGTTAGGTAGGAGGGAATTTCATCCCGACGTTTATCACCGCACAAAAACAAAAAAGTTTCATTTGAGTGCTTATTTACCAAAATCTCGGCCAATTCTGCTCCATAATTAGTCATTTCCATGACATTTATGCCATTTTTCTCTAAAACCGATTTTGTTTTTTCACCCACACAAAAGGCAGAATAGGAATTTTTTTTGACGTTTTGAGGACCCATTATCTTTAGAAAAGCCTTTACGGTATTTTGGCTGGTAAATATGATATTTTTGAAATCTGGGTCTATATTGGGAGTTAAGTATTCAATATTGATGGCATCATACTCTTCCGCTTTAATATTGGCATTGGTCAGTATTGCTTTTTGGGAGGCTGTCAAGATTTTTGTAGAAAGAACGGTCATGCTCATGATACTTTGGTTTGTAATTCCCAAGCTGGGGTCATGCCAATTCCTTTTTTATCTCCACCATCAATTCCTTACCGCCATTGTCCAATATTTCTTGGGCACACAACTTGCCAAAGTGGATATATTCATTGGCGGGAATAGATTTTTTGACCATTAATTTCTGCTTGCCATCCAAGGAAAGTAGTACACCTTCAAAATGGAGGTTATCCTGTTCTATTTTGGCCAAAGCCCCTATGGGTGCTGTGCAGCCCCCTTCCAATACTTGTAGAAATTCTCGCTCCACATGGGTACAGATATATGTCGCGGAGTCGTTCAACTTGCGGACTGCTTCCGTTGAAAACGCATCGTTTTCCATACTGACCACTACCATAGCCCCTTGAGCCGGGGCTGGAACCATCCAATCCAAATCTATATGGTTCTGGGGCAGTACTTCTATTCGTTCTAAACCTGCTTTTGCAAAAATGGCCCCGTTCCAAGGGTTATCCTGAAGTTTTTGAAGACGCGTGTTAACGTTTCCCCTTAGGTCTACCACCTTGTGGGAAGGGTACTTGTTTAACCATTGCGCCTGTCTGCGCAGGCTTCCAGTGGCAATAGTGCCATTGAATTTTAAAAAATCCAAATCTTTATACACCAATATATCTTGGGTATTTGCCCTGGGCAGTACAGCACTTTGAACAATTCCTTTGGGAAGTCGCGTTGGTACGTCTTTCATGGAATGCACCGCTATATCAACAGTGCCATTGATCATGGCGATGTCCAGGGTTTTGGTAAATATTCCGGTGATACCCAGCTCGTACAAGGGCTTGTCCAACAATAGGTCCCCAGTAGATTTTACGGAAATTATTTCGGTGTTATAGCCTAGAGCTTCCAATTGGTCCTGAACGGTGTGGGCTTGCCAGAGTGCTAACTGACTATCACGGGTACCAATGCGTATTGTTTTACTCATTTAGACTCCAATTCTAGTTGAAAAACTCGTTGTATAAGCTCTAAACTGGTATCGGAATCTATTTCGGTATCTTTAAGATGATTGGCAAATTGCTTGGTAATTTTCTGAATGATGCGTTCCGAGATAATATCGGCTTGTACAGAATTGAAATCGGAAAGCTTTTTGCTTTGGAAGTCCAATTCTTCATCCTTCATGGTCTTCAATTTTTTCTTAAGCGCCTTAATAACTGGGGCAAACTTTCTAGTTTCCAACCATTTTATAAATTCTTCCTTTACTTCTTCAATAATGGCCTCGGCCTGAGGTACGGATTCTTTTCTTTTCTCCAAGGTGTCATCCGTCATTTGGGATAAATGATCTAAATGTATTACGGTAACATTCTCCAAATCCGTGACATTATCCGATACATTTTTTGGAATTGAAAGGTCCAATATCAACAAAGGTTTCTTTGTGTAGATCAATTCTTTGGAAATAGTGGGCGATTGTGCCCCGGTGGCCACGATAAGCACATCGGTGTTTCTGATTTCGGTCTGTAGGTCCCCGTAATTTTTGACTATCAGATTAAATTTGCCAGCTATTCGCTCAGCCTTGTCCTTGGTACGGTTAATAAGGGTGATGTGCGAATTTTTGGTATGCTTAATTAAATTTTCACAAGTATTTCTGCCAATTTTCCCGGTGCCGAACAACAGAATATTTTTTTCTGATATATCGGGTACGGTATTAATGATGTATTGTACCGAGGCAAAGGCTACCGAGGTGGCGCCCGAAGAAATATTGGTTTCGTTCTTTATTCTTTTGCTGGCTTGGATAACGGAATTGCATAAACGCTCCAAGAACGGATTGGCTATATGCTGCTTTTTTGAACGATTGAAGCTTTGTCGTAATTGACTAATAATTTCGAAATCGCCTAAAATTTGGCTGTCCAATCCTGTGCCCATCCTAAAAAGATGGTTTATAGCATCGTTATTTTTATACACATAGGCTACTTCCTGAAATTCCTCCACGGTGCCATGTGTATTATCGCACAATAATTTTATTAACTGGTAAGGATGCTGGGCAAATCCATGCAATTCGGTACGGTTACAGGTAGAAGTTACCAAGAGACCGTCCAGTCCTATTAGTTTGGCTTGCTCCAATATGCGATCTATGGCGTTTTCATCCAAGCTAAATTTACCACGCACTTCGGCATCTGCCTTTTTGTAGTTAAGGCCAATGGTATAAAATGAATTATTTTTGGAAATGTGATAATCTTTCATAGGTACTCTTGAGAGCGTCACAAAAATAAGAGCATCAAACTTATAAAAGTAACGCTAGAGGAACAATAAATATCGTTTGTGGTTTTTTAACGCTGTTTTGGGTATGAAAACCCTTGAAATAGTATATTTTAGCGATGTTAAGGGAATTCTTGTCATTGGTAATTTAGAATGTTTCTAAATAGATAAATTTAATATAATGTCGACATGGAGGAAGAAAATATCGCTCAAGGGTCTTTCGAGGAAGTATTTATTGAAGACGGGTTCTATGTGTTGAAAATTCAAAACGATGGTATTCATAACCAGACGGTTACCCGAGAAATAGACAGTTCCTTTATTCAGTTTCATTTCTGTTTAAAGGGCAGTGCCAAGTTTGTATTTAATGAAGGAAGGTATGCCTTGGAGGTCAATGAAGACAACTCGCTCCTCTTGTACAATACTCAGGTAGATCTACCTCTTAATCTTGTTTTAAATACCAATTCCTGGATGGTCTCCATTATAATGACCATCCGGAAATTCCATTCCCTGTTCTCCAAGGAAGCCGATTATATACCTTTTTTAAGCTCGGATAACAAAGATAAAAAGTACTATTCTCAAGAGGCTGTATCCCCCGCGATAGCGGTAGTTCTGAGTCAGGTAATGAACTATAACCTTCATCGTTCCATAAAGGAGTTGTATATAAAGGGGAAGGTTTATGAACTAATTTCTCTCTATTTTAATAAGAGTGAGGATGCCGATGTGGAACAATGTCCCTTTTTGGTGGACGAGGACAACGTTAAGCGCATTCGGAATGCCAAGGAAATAATTATTTCTAGAATGGCCGAACCACCTAGTCTACAAGAGCTGTCCGAAGAAATTGGGCTTAGCCTTAAAAAATTGAAAGAAGGCTTCAAGCAGATATATGGGGATTCCGTATACAGTTTTTTATTCGATTACAAGATGGAATATGCCCGTAAAATGTTGGAATCTGGCAAGCACAATGTCAATGAGGTTGGGCTGAAGGTAGGCTATAGTACTTCCAGTCACTTTATTGCAGCATTTAAGAAAAAGTATAGTACCACTCCAAAGAAATACCTGATGTCTTTGGCCAGCGGTTAAGTTGGTTGTGTTCCTCAGCTTGTATTATTCATTATATTTTTATGTTTTCGGATCTGCAATACTGCTTATTCCGCTCAAAAGACGGGAATTTTTATTTCTAACAAGTAGGGGTATTATTGTGAGAACTCTAGTATATTTTGGAATTATTGATAAATTATGTGTTTTGTTGCGGTAAATTTTAGATATTTAGAACTTCAAATTGATAATCGATAACTTTTATGCACTTATATAAATGTACTATTGCCTTAATTGCGCTAGTAGTTGTGATTGGATGTGGTAGCACCAAAATACAGGAAGAGGTTACCTTAAATCCAAACCTTCACAATACACCTGTACAGATTCCAGAAAAAATAATTTCCGCCAACACATTGGCCAAGGATAGGGTTTTGGTGTTTTCCAAAACCAATGGTTTCCGTCATAAGTCCATTGAAAAGGGGGTAGCCACTTTTGTAAAATTAGGTGTAGCCAATAATTTTGCGGTAACCCATACCGAGGATTCTCTACAATTTAATAGCGAAAATCTTAAGAAGTTTAAATTAGTGGTCTTTTTAAGTACTACTATGGATGTGTTGGGCGACGAGCAACAATCGGCCTTTGAGAAATATATACAAGCTGGCGGAAGTTTTATGGGTGTTCATGCTGCGGCGGATACGGAATATGAATGGCCATGGTATAACAAATTAGTGGGGGCTTATTTTTTGAGTCACCCCAAACAACAAACAGCTAGGATAGACGTGGTAGACCACAACCATCCTGCAACCAAACATTTGGCCGATATCTGGACGCATTTTGATGAATGGTACAACTATAAAAATATTAATCCAGAGGTTCATGTGCTCATGAAACTGGATGAAAGCTCTTATGAGGGGGGTAAGAATGGTGATAACCACCCTATTGCATGGTACCATGAGTATGACGGCGGACGTGCCTTTTATACTGGCTTGGGACATACTGAGGAAGCTTTTGACGACCTTAATTTCCGTCAACATTTGGTGGGCGGAATTGAATATTGCCTAAAGAGGAATTAACTCTTGGGCATTTACAAAACAAAGTTAACCACCAATACTTTGTAATTTTAATAACCACCAACCTTTACTGTAGTCCTGCAAGGTTCTATCGACACCCAATCAACCAACGCTAAATTTATTTAGTGTGTCGGTATCAATCTCGCAGGACTTTTTTTGTTTAATTTTTACTGAAGCCTATCTAGAGGGTTACTTAGTTATGGAGTTTGGTTATAAGGTATTTGTATGATATATCACTTAAGAATAGGAAATGCCCCCTATATCAATCTTCAATTAAAAATTAAAAGCACATAAATCCCAATTATTTAGGGCGTCGATTACATTCCAAAATAGACTGGATAGTCGGTTTGTTTTGTTTTTAGGCAACTAAGCGATATAATATTGGTATTTCAAAGACTTAATTACGTTTTATATCGAACTAACATGGCTCATCTGGTTCTTCAGATGCAACAAGAACCGACCAAGTGGTTGGATTTGAAATTTTGCACAAAACTGCAAGAGGAGTCCAAATATGAAAGTTAATAACCAGGTTAAAGAGGCCAACCCTAGTTCTTTTTGGGGCTTTTTGGAAAATGTACTTCTACCTTGTCGTGCATGGTATATAGTCTAAACTGGTCTCCATCCGGAACTAGGATGCCACTGGATCTGTTCTCTTCCATTATCGGATTTTGGAGATATTTTTTCCAATGTACCAAGTCTTTTGATGCAGCCACATTGGTGGACCAAAGGCTCCAGTCTTTAAAAGGGGTGCCATGGTAATAAGCATAATACCATCCTTTGTATTTAATGATCTGGTTTACAGCCACGCCATATTTATCGTAGGCTTCGGGCCCCATTGTTATTACAGGTTCATCCTGAACATTGGTCCATACTTTTAGATCTTTGGAGGTGGCGAGCCAAATGCCCAAGTCGTTGCGCTCATAGAATAAATACCACATGTTGTTTTCCCTCCAAACGGTAGGTGTGCCGTAAGGACCTTCGCTCAAGGGGGAACCATCGGCATTGCGCATGTCTAGGGAACCATGGTCTGTCCAATGAATGCGATCGGTGGAGGTAAGCCTATGGGCTACATCGTTTTTACCTTCGGCAAACATATGATAAGTGCCATCCACTTTTATGACCATCATGTCCTCGGTCCAACTCTCATTAAAAACGGGGTTATTGTCATGGCGCTTCCAAGCAATACCGTCTAAAGAGGTAGCATAACCTAGGGAAAGGGGCTCCTTTTCCGTTTGAAAGCCCGTATACCACATATGATAGGTGCCATCTTCCTTTAGAATATACCCGCGTTCGCGAATTTTTTGATCCCAAGTATCCGAACCTGTACCAGTAAAAACAGGATTTTCGGCTGGGGTTTGAAAATGTGTCAATTCGCTGGGAAAAGGTACGGAGTCTTGGGGAGCAACAACGGTCAGTTGGTCTATGCTCACATTTTCCTTGGTTTTTTGGTGGTCTTTGCAGGACAGAAGAAAGACCATGAGGGATGTAAGAAGTAGAAGACGTGTTATCATAATGCGTTTATTTTGGTAGTGTAGGTTTACTGTGTTTTGTTGGAACAAGGAAGATAATAATTCCTTTTTATCCGCTGCCAATTAATGGCACAAAAATGACTATCCATATGCTATAGTGTGTGAGGGATAGCAGTGAAAAGCCCACAGGCCTCAGGCCGAGGACTTGAAGCGGATAGCCCGGCCCCTTAGGGACACACCCAAACATTCTACTTAATGGTTAAAATTATAACAGTTTTTGATAGAATCTGCCACATAATGTCGTTTCAGGTGTGTTATCTTGCTGTTGATCCAAATCGTTAATTATATGTTGTTTCAGTTGAATTTTGACAATGGGAATATTCTATTGAATATATAAGGACATGAAAAACATATAAGCTGACAAATGTTTTGTGTAGAACCATTGAAGGTTACAAATCTATTAAAATGAAATTAACCCCTGTATTTTTATTCCTGTTTGTTATAGGATTTGCCTTTGCGCAAGGCCCGGCCCAGGGACCTATGTCCAAAAAGCGGTTTAATCCTGAAAAAATGGGTTACAAATTAGTTTGGGAAGATAACTTTAAGGGCAAAACTTTGGATACTACAAAATGGACTGTAAGAGGAGTGGGGCCAAGGGCCATAGCTTATGTGTCCGAGGAAGCGGTAAAAGTGGAAAAGGGATATTTAAAATTATATGCTATTAAAAAGGGGGACTCCCTCTTGGGCAGTGCGGTAGGTACCCAAGGCAAGTTTATGTCCAAATATGGCTATTATGAATGTAGGGCCAAATTACAAAAATCACAAGGGGTCTGGGCCGCTTTTTGGTTACAATCCCCGCAGATAAGTCAGGGGGAAGATCCGTCCAAATTTGGGGCTGAAATAGATATAATGGAGTTTTTTAAAAAGTTGGGCACCGATATTGTTTCCCATAATGTGCATTGGGCCTACGGACCCCATCAACAATCTACCAAGGGAATGCAAAGTTACCGAAGAGGGGTAAGTTTGGGGTTTCATACTTTTGGTTTGGAGTGGTTCCCCGACAAATATATTTTTTATGTGGATGGGTATAAGTATTACGAGGTTACGGCCGGTATCTCCAATATTGAGGAATATATGATTTTGAGCATGGAATACCCTGGCAAAAAGGAGGAGATATTAAAAACGATTTTCCCCGATGTATTTATGGTCGATTACGTTAAGGTTTACCAAAAAGAGGAGGGTTATTAATTACGAATAAAGAAGTTTATTTAAATTTGCAAACTTTTGAAACCTGAGGTTTTATAAGGAATATTTTAAAAATGAAACCATGAAAATAGCCCTACTACAAGAATCTGACGTAAACCCTGATATGGAGCAACAACTGGCCGGATTGTTCCGCCAATTGAATGCCGATATAAAACAAATTAATCTTAAACAGGTGCTCGACCCTGAAAATCCAATATGCCTAGTATATTGTAAGGAAGGTGATAAAGTAATGGGAATGGCCTTGATGTGCACTTATACCGTTATATCTGGTATCAAAGGCTGGGTTGAGGATGTGGTTGTGGATGTGGAACACCGGGGAAAGGGCATAGGCAGAAAACTAATGGAAAAATTGGTAGAATTGGGAAAAGAAAAGGGCCTAACCGAAATCCTTCTTTTTAGCGCAGATAAGCGTATAGAAGCCATTAACCTTTATAAAAGTTTGGGTTTTAAGGAAAAGGAAAGTCGTATTTATGTGCTTAAAACCGAAGCTTTGATTAAAAAGGGCTAAAACCTTTAGCAATATTCTAATGTTGGCAGCCTCGCACTTGGCTGTCACAGCTAATTTTTGATCTATTCAAAATCCAAACTTATTAAAACTACCCTACCATTCGGGTAGGTCCTGCCATTCTATTATGTAAAGTATTAGCTGGCATTATGCTTTGTAGAATGATATGCCGCCAGGAGAATTGTCTAGCGGTGTTTACTTATTTATTCGCCTTGCCTGTGTAACAGGGCCAAGGTTTTTTCCTAGGGTTAAAATTATAGTAGTTTTTGAGAGAATCTTAGAGAAAATGTCTAAGAATATGTTTTATCTTGCTGTTTCCCAGGGGATTCTTTTAAGTGTTTAGAACAAATTGTAACGCTTAGGAGTATGATGCCATGTTGGTAAAGTCTAGGCATCAGTCATGGAAAAGCTTGGGAGAAGTCGCCTGCCGAAAGTGAAAAAAACGGTTTGGAGCCATAAGAAGATCCGTAACCTAATCTTTTGGCATAAGAATATTTTCATCTATGGGAGTTTATAAAATTCTTCAACTTTAAAAGGATATAGCCCTTGATGAGGTGGGAATTTCAGACCGTCCATTTCGGCAAATGGCGTGAGAAGGTGGATGGGAATGTTCTTGCATGGGAATAGATCAATAATGTAAACTGTAATAATCAACAATTATGAAGAAAAAAAAATCAAATAAATCTGTGGATTCACGCAGATCATTTATTAAAAAAGGTGCTATGGCATCCTCCATCTTTTTCGTGCCTAGGCATGTGCTTGGAGGTGTAGGGTATACGGCTCCCAGTGACCGCTTGAATGTAGCGGCCATAGGTGCCGGTGGAAAAGGTGCCAGTGACATTCGCAATGCCTCCGTAGGAGGTAGGGAAAAAGTGGTTGCCTTATGTGATGTGGATTTCTCCGGATCGGCAAAAAAATCAGTTGAACTCTTCCCAAAAGCAAAGCTTTATGCAGATTTTAGGGAGATGTTGGACAAGGAAAAAGGAATCGATGCGGTTACTATTTCCACCCCAGATCACGTTCATGGGCCGGCAGCGGCATATGCTATGGAGCGAGGTGTAAATGTTTATGTTCAAAAACCGATGACCCATAATATACGGGAAGCTAGAATGCTGACCGAGATGGCAAGAAGTAAAAAAATAGTGACTCAGATGGGGAACCAGGGAGGTTCCAATCCGTTATTGGGCATGGTTCAAAAATGGGTGGATTCCGGGGAACTGGGTAAGATATCAAAAGTACAGGTGTGGACCAACAGACCTGTTTGGCCACAAGGTGGGGCGTTTCCAAAACCAGACCCGAGTGCCAAACCAAAAGACCTTAATTGGGACCTATGGTTGGGGCCATCCGAATTTAAGCCTTATACCCCTAACTTGCATCCTTTTGGATGGAGAGGTTGGTGGGAATACGGTACCGGAGCTTTGGGAGATGTAGGATGTCATTTGATCGATATTCCTTTTAGAACCTTGGGGCTTAAATATCCAACAGATGCGGAATGTAGCGTCGGGGCGGTATATACCAATATGTGGAATGCAGATTATCATCCAGAAGGATGTCCGGCTTCATCATTTATAACATTACACTTTGGAGCTACGGAAAAGAGTCAATCACCAATAGAAATGACCTGGAGCGATGGAGGTATAAGACCATCACATCCAGAAATAATTCCTGCCGATCACGAAATTGGGGGTAACGGAAGTCAGAACGGCGTATTGATCATTGGAGAAAAGGGAATTATTTCTACCAATATCAACGATAGTTCCCCTTTGACGCCAAAGTTGTATATGAACGATGGCTCAACGGATTTTGGCCCTGAAGTGGAACCCAATGATGAACCTGAATACGGACATCAACGCCTATGGATAGATGCTTGTAAGGCCGGGTTTGGCAGCAAGGAACATCTTGGTTTAACCTCTTCCTTTGATTATGCTGGACCTATGACCGAGACCGTTCTAATGGGGAACCTGGCCATTCGCAGTTATTTGTTGCAAAGGGAGAACGAGAAAGGTAAAATGGAGTTCTTTGCCCGTAAGAAACTGCTTTGGGATGGAGAAAATATGCGTATTACCAATCTTGAGGAAGCAAATCAGTTTGTAACCAGAAATTACAGGCCTGGCTTTGTAGTATAATATAGAAAATAGAGAATTGAACACCCTTAAGGGCTTTTAAATAAGTTTTTAAGGGTGTTCTATTTTTAATAATTAACTAAAATTTATAAGCTCCATAAGGATTAAGGGCATAGACGGCTTAGCGTATTTTGCTATATTTGGCCCTTAAAAAAGAATAACTATGAAGAATACACTTTTTTTTGCTTTGGCCCTAGTGCTTTTTATTTCCTGCGATAACGAGAAGAAAACAGAGGAGGACATTGATTATGTTGCCAAGAACGAGGCAGATATCCAGGCCTATGTTGAGGAGAACAATTTAACCGCCGTACGAAGTAATTCAGGACTTTATTATGTAATCGAAGAAGAAGGGACAGGAACACAGGCGGTGGCCAGTTCCAATGTAACGGTGGCCTATAAAGGGTATTTTCTTAATGGAGCTGTCTTCGATCCAGGTAATGCAGAAGGAATTACCATTGGTTTAAACCAGGTTATAGCAGGTTGGACAGAGGGGATTACCTATTTAAAGGAAGGTGGGAGCGGAATACTTTTGGTGCCCGCCCACTTGGGATACGGTAGCAGGGATTATAATGGAATCCCAGGGGGTTCCGTACTTATTTTTGAGGTTACTCTTATTTCTGTGAACTAAACAATACCTAATTTTTTAAATACTCCTTGGCTTTTGCCCAATGGCAATAATATACATAAAAACCAACCGGAAGGTTGGTTTTTGTATTTGGTCTAACTTTAGCCGAGAACACCAAACATAGATGTAATACCATATTGACCAATGAAATGCATAAAAATGATCATAAACTAAGGTTTGCAATAATATTTCCGACCTACTGGTTTGTAGATGATTCATCCGTGGATTATTTTCTTTGGTTTAAATTTAAATAAGCGCAGATACTTTTCTAAAATTCTTCCTACTTATCCTTCATGTCGTTATATTTAAAGTTTCAAAATAATCCATGGATGGTTATGGCATCCCTGTTTAAAAAGTATATGGAATAGTGAAGCTAAAACGGAGAAGAAAACTAATTACTTATCTGAATATTTTGGACCAGCCCATTCGGTTTAATCCTTTTGTATTCAGTCGCACCTTTTTGTTGTGGGCCGTTCTGGGTTTGGTGGGCGGATTTATTATTCCTTTATTTTTTGTTGGGGTTAGTCTAGGGTTGATATTGTATGTAATGTTCCCGTCAATTAATTCAACATTAGCCATAATTAGTTGCATGGCCGCCATAAATGCCTGTGTTACCAGAACACCGATGAGCACCACAATTCTTTTGGCTACTTTGACAGGCTTTGGATATTTTATCCCTATTCTGTTTGCTAGCCTTACGGGCTATTTTTTGGCTCCCAGAATTCCTTTTATCAGTTCCCAAATGGAGAAATAGCATGGAATGATGTTAAACAACAAATGTGATGATGCCAAATAGTTTTAGATATGTTTCTACGTGTTGAAAAAGTGTCCGAAAAAAAATTGATCGGAAACCGATTGGTTATGTCCTTGGCAGAGGATAGGACCAGAGAACTTTGGCAGGGATTTATGCCCAGAAGAAAGGAAATTGGGAATCCTTTGTCCAAAGACCTGATAAGTATGCAGGTATATGACGGTCTACTTAAGGTTAAGGAATTTAATTTAACTACCCAATTTGAAAAATGGGCAGTAGTTGAGGTTAAGGATTATGCCAAAATACCTGAAGGACTGGCTTCCTATACCTTGTCCGGAGGTTTGTATGCCGTTTTTGTTCATAGGGGGTTGCCCAGTTCCTTTCCAAGGACGGCGCAATATATTTTTGGGGAATGGTTGCCAAATTCGGAATATCAATTGGATCATAGGGAGCATTTTGAGATTATGGGTGATAAATACAGGAACAACGATCCAAGTTCGGAAGAAGAGGTATGGGTGCCAATTAAAAGAAAAAATCAAGAATAAAGAGATATGGAAAGAAAGTCACTTTTAGGTTTATGGGCAATAATCCTGTTATTTCAATTTTCAATGGCCCAAGAGAATGTTGCTATTTCTTGGTGGAATCCCGCAGAATCCAATTCCTTGGTAGTTGAAGGTCAGGCTTGGCAAGGAGAGGTGGTCTCTACTTATCAGCGCTTACCAAAACTGGCCGAGGGAGTAGTCCGGGAAGCGGTCTGGAACTTGTCCAAACATTCGGCAGGACTTTCCCTTAGGTTTAGGACTGATGCAAAATCGATTATGGTACGGTACAAGGTTAAAGGGAACCACGCCATGCCCCATATGCCGGCAACCGGAGTTAGCGGGGTAGATCTTTATGCCAAGACCAGTGATGGGGATTGGAGATGGTATAGAGGAAAATATTCCTTTGCTGATACCATTCAGTACAAATATTCCAACATCGACCCCAAAGAGAAATACCATGATAAGGGAAGGGAGTACCAGCTGTACCTGCCATTGTACAATGAGGTGGAATGGTTGGAGATTGGTATACCGGAAGATGCTGTTTTGGAACCTTTACCATTAAGGCAGGAGAAACCAATTGTGGTTTATGGAACTTCTATAGCACATGGGGCCTGCGCCTCGCGCCCGGGAATGGCATGGACCTCCATTTTAGGGAGAGGATTGGATAGGCCACTTATTAATTTGGCATTTTCGGGAAATGGCAGAATGGAAGAAGAAGTAATCAATTATATTACGGAAATAGATGCTAAAATCTTTGTGCTGGATTGCATGCCGAATCTGGGCGCCACCAAGGATCGCTCGTTGGAGGAGGTACGGCAGCTTATTATTTCTGGTGTCAAACAGATAAGGAAAAAGCATAGCTCAACGCCAATTTTGTTGGTGGAACACGACGGATACTCTGATGGGGCTGTTGATGCTGATCGTTACAAAACCTATACGGACTTAAATAGAATTGTCAAGGAGGCCTTTGCTCAATTACAGTCAGTAGGGGTAAGGGATATCTATTTGTTGACCAAGGAAGAACTGAATCTTTCCATGGAAAGTTTTGTGGATGGTACCCATCCCACGGATTTGGGCATGATGGAATATGCCGTGGCCTATGAAAAAGCCTTACGAGGCATATTAAAGGAGCCCATGGGAGATATTTCTACAACAATTCCGGTCACCCAGGCTAGGGAGCCAGAAATGTACCCTTGGGAGGGTCGTCATCAGGAATTGTTAAAAATGAATCGGGATAGTGCCCCAAAAATATGTTTTTTCGGAAATAGCATAACCCATTATTGGGGGGGTGAGCCAAAGGCAACTTTAAGCAATGGTGCCGATTCCTGGAAGGCCAATTTGGACGAATTGCAGGTGCGCAATTTTGGATTTGGCTGGGATAGGGTAGAAAATGTACTTTGGCGCATATATCATGATGAATTGGATGGCTTTGAGGCTCAGCAAATTGTGCTTATGATAGGTACCAATAACGAACACCTGAATACCGACGAGGAGATATTGCAGGGACTGGAATTGGTAATCAATGCCATAAAGGACAGACAGCCCAATGCTAGGGTGCTATTGCTAGGATTGTTGCCCAAGGTAGACAAGGAGGAACGTATGAGGAATTTAAACCAGGCAATAGCGGCATTGGCAACCTCAAAAAACGTGAATTATACAGATATTGGGGGAGTGCTATTGGATAAGGACCAGAAAATTGATGCCAGTCTTTTCTCGGATGGCCTGCACCCTAACGCCAAGGGATACCGTAAATTGGGCAAGATATTAAAACTAGCCCTACATGAAGGTGCAAACTAGGAGCCTTTAAATTGATGGAACATAATGGCCCTATTTTTTGAAATATGACCATAGGATTTAGGAACAGGCACGTAAAGGGGTCTCTTGATGCCTTTAGTCTATATGATTTTGGGATCAAGGGCGGGGCTATATCATTTAACAAATTTCAATTCAAGGACAACAACTGATGGATTTATAACGGGCGTGCAACCATTATTCCAGTATTGCTCTTAATGCCTTTTAAGTAATCGGCCAAGGGTAGTTTCGAGACCTCTACCTCCATGGATCCCGTGGAGGCATGTAGCAAATGTATTCTCCCATCAGCTTCCCTTGTAGCGATTCCGGTATGGGTAATGTCCAAGCCCTTTATGGAGGTGGTCAGGGCAATTATGTCGCCAGATTGGATTTGGTGCTCCTGTCCTTCGATCTGGTCCTGGGGGAGGATGCAGATGGACTGCCTTTTCAAAAATTCCTCGGAGGATTTAATTTTATTATAGTTGTCCGTGTCTTTTAGAAATGGATACAGATCGCGATGTGAACTCATAAAATTGATGTCCTTACTACTTTCCAACCCCCCTATTTCGGAAGTCATATCTTTTAATAGCCCCTTTTGTTCGTTGTTGGCGATCCATTCAGAAAAATAATGAAGCCTTGAGGCATAACCATTGAGCTCACCATCTTTATACCGAATGGTTTCTAAATAGTGGATGTAGGAATCAAAATCTATTTTATGGTTTTTAACCATTAAGCCAAAGGCCAATACATTCTCTACAAAGGTGGTACAGTCCAAGCCTTGTAAATTAATGACCAAAGATTCGGTCTCCCCAATTTCTAGAGTTTTGGCCACATAGGGAATGCCTATAAAAGTTTTTCCTATAGCTACCATGTTTGTTCCAATTTCTTGATTATCCAAATCTGAAATGGATCTAATCTTCGAATTAAAAGCTTCTTTGTCCTGCGATGAACAAACAATATTTTGTGCAGATCCATGAGAGATAAGACAGAGGAAAAAGAGATGAAAGACAATGGATTTCATTTAGAGTGTTAGTTTTATGTTTATTAAATAACTAATTGTATATAAATTTATTACATATATTATTGTGCCGACCAGTATTAAATATTTTGCACTTTTCAGTGTATCTCATTTTGTCTATTGATTTCCTCTTAGTTGGATTATATAGCGCTTTAGAATTCATTTGTTCCAATCAATTAGAACTTACCATAGTTGGTGATCTAATAAATTACAATCTTACAAAATATTCATTTTTTTTACGGTTACTGATTTCTGTGTTAGTCGATATCAAAGACTTTTTGGGATCATAGCCTTTTTTCTAGTGGGAAAATCCTGTGTACCCTGATGGATTGTTCACTATGGCACGTTGCCTGTCCTTTAAATTATACTCTTCGGTTGTTAATTTCAATACTTCTTCCTCCGTATTAATGTCAGCTATGCTAAAGCCTTGGTTGATGTAATAGGGTTTGTACTGAATATGATCAGTATCTTTGAACACTAACATAAACATTTTCAAATTGTTACTATAGTTATCTTTCTCTTTTACTTTAAAAAAGTAGCTGTGATAATTTGTTGATGGATAATACATTTTTTGGTCCTTTACGAATTCTATAGAATGCTGTTCAAGGTTTAATTCTAGGGTATTGTAGAGTATGGATTCTGCTATTGCTGTTTGGTTTCTAAAATTGGAAGGGAAAAAATCCAGTTTTCCAATTTGTTGTAATTTTTCAAAAAGTAGTAAACGGGTTTCGGCCTTTTCTGCCAGCGAGTTTATTAAACTTGTTGGTATTTTATTGGGACCAACAAACGGATTTTCTTCATTTTTCAAGCGAAGGGCAAGGTATGAAGCTTGAATTTGGGGGTCGTTTACCTTGGAGAGGCGTTGAAAGAATATGGCTACCTCATTTTCCTTGATATAGGGGTAAAGCAATACCGTATAATTTTCCAATATATCATAATTGTTATCTGGGTTGCTAGCTGAGGATTCCTCGTTGAACTGGTCCATGGTAAGGCCTAATTGCCTCTTTAGTTGGATCTTGGCATCGTTGAGAATCTGATTTTTATATTTTTTGTAGCTCCTTGGCTTGATCAATCCACGGGCCTTAAGCTTTGCAAGCATGGAAAAGATTGGGGATTTATATTCTTCTATTGCACTGTAGTCCAGTATTTCGGGGAATAATTGGCGGGCAAGGGGTAGACTATCCAAATAGGGCTGGAATATATTTTGAATCTCCTGCTTGCTCGATACCAAGGGCAAATCGGTGGACATAAGGCGTAAGAGCAGTTCTAATGAACTTTCATTTTGGTTTTTGCTTATGGCCTGTAATATTTTCGTTTGTGCCTTGGAGTTGTTGTAGGACTTTGTGTAGTAATTCTCAAAGAAGCGGGTGGCATCAACGTCTGGCATTTCGGCCAATTTTTGGATTAAATGGGCCTGTAAATATTTCTGATTGTCTTTAAAGTCGAACTCCGATATATAATATTTAAGGGAATCCAAGTGCTTCTTATTAAATTTTAAAAAGGCATATCCATCATGGACTATGCTATCGTTTTGTCTAATGGCCTTGAAAAAATAGGAGGTTTTATCACTTAAAATCGATGAACCTACAAGGGTATCGGAGGGTGCAAAATTGTTAAAAAATTCTGTGACAAATTTACTTGGGGGTTTAACGGTATCTATTAGTGCCTTAACTTCGTATAGTAGCCCCCCTTTAACAATGTTCTTTATCAATATTCCTCTAGTACTGGCCGTATCGGTCAGGGTTAGGTTTATTTCATGATATTTTTCATTGTACTGCGGGCGTTCCTCCCTGATAATATTAAAAGTATTTTGGCGGTACAGTTTTCTTCTTAGCAGCCAAACGGAATCTATATTAGGAAACATAAGAAAATCATGGGCCTTGTTTACAGTTACCAAGATGGCCTCATTGTTTTTATTCTGATAAACGGTTTTCTTGGTGTAGGCGCTATAGGGTTTTGGTTTCTTGTGGCGTTCGTAATAATTATTGCTGTTTTCTACAAATTTTGATGGGTCAACGGGGCTGATGGTAGAAAAAAACATAGCCGTATCCCGAACCTTTTTAAACTCTTCGGTATAATTGGGTTCCCTGATCTTAAATGAATTGAAATATTGCCGTGCTTCGTTACTGTCATTGGCTACACTTCCCAAGAGATAGTAGTTGTTATCCCAAATAATGGTCTTTAAATAAAGTTTATTTAATCCGTTGGGGTCAAGCCTGGCGGAAGAGGTCAGGCTTTGTTCATCGAAGGGGCCGTAATCCTCTTCCAATTTAAGATCCTGATAAAACCGGGATTGAATTTGTTTTAGCTCAAAGGTATCCTGCTCAATAAAATTAAAATCGTTGAGGGTAGCTTTTTTTAGAAAGAAATAGGAGGAGGTTTCTGGATTCACTGCTTCAATAAATCGATTGCCCTTTCTTTTGCGATTGGTAAAATTGTATTCAGAGGGCATTTCCACTTCAAAGTCATTGAACTCCGAAAAAAGTACCGTTCGTTCTTTTTTTAATGCTCTGAAGCGGATACTGTTAAATATGGTATCCGAATGCTTTACCACATAATCTCCTTGCCCACTCATTTTAAAAATTAGTATTTCCAAAGGGGTAATGTAGATATGATACCGTTGAAAATCACCGTTTTTTAACTGATTTTTTATATCCAAACCGGGATATGTCCCGTTTTCTATTTTGGTCTTTTCAAGGATCTTTCCAGGAATATTCTCGAACAGAAGTTTGTCCACATCGTCCAGGGAGTAGGTGTAGTCCTTTTTTAAATAGGTAAAAGTGGGAATTCGATTCACCATAACATAGCCGCCATTGGCCAGATCGGGTGAAATATAGGTTGTGTTGGTATATTCGGCTATTGGATATAGCTTGTTGGATAAAAGAAGACTAAAAAGGCCATCATCAGGAGTCATGGTACTATATTCATTGCTGAGGGTTTTGGCTTCCAAAGAATCTTTTAAGGCCCGTCCTTTATTGGAAAATCGGGAGGTAAGTGGTTTAACCACGTATCCCATATTTCTAAGGAGTTGTATTACTCCCTTTTTTCCCGGAAGGTGGGCGGCCCCAATTCCAGCAAATACCTTTGCCGTATGCATTAAGGAATCCAACCGTACTGCCATATTTTTGTTACGGGCATAAAGCATGTTCTGCAGGTAATACGCGGTATACATGGCCTGGTCAAGGGAATCAATAAGATTAATATTGCGTTCTCTATAGGCATCCTGCAAAAGCGACATTACATCTTGGGTCTGCATCTTTTTTTGGAGCCATTCGTCCGGTTTGGGTTTCATTGCATTCATATTGGCCCTACCCACCAGGGCAGTGGATTCCTCCAAATCCTCCAAGGCCTTAATAGGCTTGGAATACTTTTTTCCCGCTTGATAAATGAACATGTCCAGATAGGTTTCTTCTTCAAAGTTTTGGGAACTTTCATTGGTACGGTATAGGATATTGTTCACTAGGCGGTCATCCAAAGAAAGATAAGAGGAGACTATCTCCTTGGTAGGATTTTTAAAGGTAAAAGGGTAGATGTAAAATCCTTTGGTTACAAATCCGGTGCCGTAGCCAATGCCGCTACCGCGCATTTTGCCATAATCTTCCAACCAGGTATCAGGGTCAGACTCCAAGGCCACAATTTCACTTTTGTCCAAGGCTTCGTAAAAAACGTCGTCCAACCTGAAGGCAATTTTTTGACTTACATGCATGGTTCCGTACAAATAGGACGATTTCTTTAGGTTGTTCCCGGATATTTCCCAAAGAAGACTATTATCTTCCTGGGCAAAAATTCCCTGGGAAATTATTAGAAAAAGAAAACCTAAGTAAATGCGCATACCAGAATCCAATTTTTAGTTAAAAATGCTTCAAAAATCATTAGGAATAAAAGCCTAGCACATAATTAACGTTTTATTTGGATTGAAGCACCATATTTCATGCCATACTTAATGCAATGTCGCCTATTTTTGGAAAGGTTTGGTTGTAGGTTGGTCCGTAAGGTACAAACGCGTATGTGGCAAGCTTTCCGGGTAGTTTTCTTGTAAAAAACCAATCAGCTTTTCCCGGACCAAAACCCTTAAATCCCAGGCCGTAGGTGAATCAACGGCGCTCATTAGCGCCCTGATCTCCACACTTTGGGCCTTGGCATCCGTTACCTGAAGCACATTTACTTTTCCATCCCAAAGATCTGTGGAGGACAATATTCTGGTGAGTTCTTCCCTAAGTTTATCGAAGGGAACACGATAATCCGTATGAATAAAAACGGTGCCCATTATATCCGCGGATGTTTTGGTCCAATTCTGGAAGGGATTTTCAATAAAATAGGTGGTAGGTACTATGAGTCGCCTTTTGTCCCAAATATTGATCACCACATAGGTGAGGGTAATCTCCTCTATGCGGCCCCACTCGCCCTCTACAATCACTACGTCATCAAACTTAATAGGTTGGGTAAAGGCAATCTGTATGCCCGCCAGGATACTTCCAATTAGTTTTTGCGCGGAGAAACCAATGATAATACCCGCTACCCCTGCTGATGCAAAAAGACTTACCCCAATTTCCCGGATACTTTCAAAACTCATTAAGGCCGCTCCTAAAGCCAATACTATTACCACAACAATAAAGATTCGTTCAAGAATATTGAATTGGGTATATATTTTACGAGCTTTTAAATTATCCGAGGTTCCTACATCATAGTTTTTAATAATCAAATTTTTGGAAACTTTTAAAGCCACTAAAATCAACCAGGTTATGGAAAATATGATCAGTAGAGTGCTGGTTTTTTTTATAACAAAACTATAATCGTTTAGGTACAATAAGGTGTGTAACGATTTTGAGCGAAGCAAAAATGACAGGAATAATATGAAAAGTGGCAAACTCACCCTTTTCATGGCATCTTTGGGAATTAAATATTTTGGGTTACTGCCCAATCTGCGTAAGATAAAATAAGTGCTTACATAAAGAATGGCCAGAAGGACAAAAGTACCAGTAGCATAAAGGAGGGTCTGGTTGTCTATGTTTTTAAATAGGTGTTCCATCTAGGTCTGGCTTATGTTAATAATGACCTTAACTTACTAAAATCTATTCAATATAAAAATTTCGGGCCAGTATATTGCCCAGATTAATTTTCAACAGCCTTTAAAGGAGCCCATAAAAGCTTGGAGGTGGCTAATTTGTAAACAAATTCGGGGCATTGAAAATAAAATACCCAATGGTATTAAAAAAGCTATGGTATGACAATGCCCTATAAATTGTTCCTATCTATTCCGGTATAGATAAACTATTTATAGGTTTTAAATTATAGTTGCTCCGCAAGTGTTATTTTTGTTGAACAAGTAAATTGATAAAAAAGGAAGAATGAAAGGAGTTTTGTTGGTAAACCTAGGTTCCCCGGATAGTCCCACGCCTAAGGATGTTAAACCTTATTTGGATGAATTTCTAATGGACGAAAGAGTTATAGATGTCCCCAATTGGTTAAGGAATATTTTAGTGCGCGGGATTATTCTACAAACTAGACCTAAAAAATCGGCGGAAGCCTATCAAAAGATATGGTGGGAAGAAGGATCTCCCTTAATAGTTATTTCTGAACGATTTGCCGATAAGGTAAAAGAGCAAAGTGAAATTCCGGTGGCCTTGGGGATGCGTTACGGGAGTATGACGATTAAGAATGCCTTGGGGGAGTTGTCCCAAAAAGGGGTAGACGAGGTGCTGTTGGTTCCATTGTATCCACATTATGCCATGTCTTCCTATGAAACCGTGGTGGTAAAGACCATGGAGGTCAAGGATGAGTTTTTTCCAAATATAAAAATAACAACCCTTCCAGCTTTTTATAATAACAAGGATTATATTGAAGTACTTGCAGAAAGTATTGCCGAAGGCCTAAAAGGTTTTGAATACGATCATATTTTGTTTTCATATCACGGTATTCCCGAAAGACATATTAGAAAGTCCGACCCCACAAAATTCCATTGCAAAATAGATGATAACTGTTGTAAGACCAATTCGGTGGCACATCATACCTGCTATCGTCATCAGTGTTATGAGATGACCGAGAAAGTAAAGGAAAAACTTGGTCTTTCAAATGATAAAGTTAGTCTTTCCTTTCAGTCCCGATTGCCAAACGATCCCTGGTTGAAGCCCTATACCGACTTTGAATTTGAGCGTTTTGGGAAAGAGGGTATTAAGCGTTTGGCGGTGATTACCCCGGCCTTTGTTGCCGATTGTCTGGAAACCTTGGAAGAGATTGCCATGGAAGGAAAACATCAGTTCCAGGAAGCTGGAGGGGAAGATTACAAACATATTCCCTGTCTTAACGATAATAAGGCATGGGTTAATTTAATGGTGAAATGGATAGGGGATTGGCAGGTTAAGGAAACACTTCCTGTGTAATGGCCAAGGTATCCTCAGAACAGTTGGGCAGTGAACCTATAGGAAAATTACTGGTTAAACAGGCAGTTCCGGCCTCTATTGGTATTTTGGTCATGTCACTTAACGTTCTGGTCGATTCTATTTTCGTGGGCAACTGGATCGGTTCTATAGCCATTGCGGCCATCAATGTAGTACTTCCGGTTTCCTTTTTTATAGCGGCTCTCGGTATGGCCATTGGTATTGGAGGTTCCAGTATTATTTCACGTGCCCTGGGTGAGAATAATAAGGAAAAGGCCTTAAAGACCTTTGGAAATCAAATTAGCCTGACACTACTGGTTACCATTGTCATGGTGATATTAGGGCTGTATTATGTAAATAGCCTTATTCCGGCCTTTGGTGGTAAAGGGGATATTTTTGGACCAGCAAAGATATATTATACCATTGTACTATACGGGGTGCCATTCTTGGCGCTTTGTATGATGGGGAATACCGTAATTAGGGCGGAAGGCAAGCCTAGATTTGCCATGAATGCCATGATAATTCCTTCAGTGGGGAATCTTCTGATGGATTATATTTTCATCTATGTCTTTGACTGGGGTATGGAAGGGGCAGCTTGGGCAACCACCATTGGGTATTTTCTTTGTTTTGCCTATATCCTGTATTTTTTTCTTTCCAATAATTCCGAACTTAAATTAAACTGGTCCCATTTTGGATTGGATCGCCTAATCTTAAAGGAAATTGGAGCTTTGGGATTCGTAACCTTGTCCAGGCAAGCTGTAATCAGTTTAATTTATCTGTTGATGAACAATATCCTCTTCGGTTTGGGAGGGGAGGCCATGATCGCTGTCTACGCCATTATAGCGAGGATGCTTATGTTTGCCCTGTTCCCTGTTTTTGGGGTCACCCAAGGTTTCCTTCCCATTGCGGGATTTAATTATGGGGCCAAAAAATACCAAAGGGTACGAGAATCGATCAATACCGCAATCCTTTATGCCGCTGGCCTGGCCTTTGTAGTGTTTGTGGGGCTTATGATTTTTCCTGCTGAGATTGCCGCCTTGTTTCTAAGTAACCAGCCAGATATGTCGGCCTCAGAACTGGCCATGAATTCTTATGTTTTGGAGCACACCCCTTCTGCCATGCGCCTGGTATTTGCTGCAACACCTATTATAGCCGTTCAATTGATTGGAGCAGCTTATTTTCAGGCCATAGGTAAGGCCGTACCAGCACTATTGCTGACCTTGAGCCGGCAAGGCTTCTTTTTTATACCGCTCATTTTAATTTTGCCGAATTACTTGGGAGAACTGGGGGTTTGGATCTCTTTTCCCATTGCCGATGTGCTGGCAACGGTGGTTACGGGTTATTTTTTGAGGAAAGAGATTCGGGCTACCTTGGTGGAAATACCATAAGTAATACAGGCTATAAGAAATCTGCATTCAAAAGTTTAAGAAGCTATTCTTTCAACGGAAATCAATATAAAATCCGTTTTTTAAATAATTCAAAGTTTAAAAAAGGGGTTGGATTTTCTATTACTGTATCCGTGGAATAAAATTACAGATAGAAGTATTGCACTACACGCCAATGCCGTATATGCCAGGATTTCCAAACTGCCCTGATGCCTAATATAAATTGCAAATAGTGCCCAGACCCCAACAGCGGCAAATTCGCGCATGTTTCTTTTGTAAATGATGACCAGATTTAACAAGGTGGCAACTACTATGAGTACAATGGTCCATTGCACTTCGCTAAGAAATGCGCCCTTCCATCCTAATTTGGTTAGATACAGGGCAAGGTTGGCTATGGTAGCAACAGTAATCCATCCACTGTAAAGACAAATCGGCCACCAAGAAAAGGCAATTATTTCCTTAGGGGCATCCCATCGTTCCATATTGGTATTGATAATAATTTTGACCAGCGATATCAAGATACCGGCCATAATGAGTACGGTTAAGCCCATGTACTCATATGCAAAGGTAATCACCCACATCCCATTCAATACATTGGCAAAGGCAAACCAATATCCGGTCTGTTCTATGTAATCAAGTTTTTTCTTATCAAAAAAAACAACTTTGATTTGAAATAGGGCGTAGGCCAACAAGCCCAAAAAAATAAGGCCCCAAATGGCGAAAGCATAACTGGCCGGGGTAAAAAGATTGGTATACCGTTGACTTAATTCGCCTATAGTCGTATCGTTAATGCGGACAGCCTGCGAAATATAATTTACGGCAATCACCAAAATTACCGACAGTAGGTTTATAATGGATAACTTTTTTTGCATTTACCTAAATTACGTAACTTTTGCAGGTAATGTGGCCTTATTGCTACATTAATTAATCTATTCAAATCAATCTTAATTTGATTGCCCAATCATATTGCATTTTTTTTACAGAGGCAATTATGGAGCCCGTTTTTGGGAAGCGAATGAAATTTGGATATTGATTGTTCGGTATTGACCCCTGTATTGGGAGCGTAGGCCACTAAGGATACCAAAGATTAGTTTTTCAGAAATCCGTCTACTATCTTTACGTAACAATAGACCTTGTATGACCGATTATTACAACTATATAAAAGCCTTGCACCTCATTTTTGTTGTTACTTGGTTTGCTGGCTTGTTCTATATACCTCGTTTGTTTATCTACCATATCGAAGCCGATCAAAAACCGTCGCCAGAGAGGGAAATCCTAACCCATCAACTAAAGTTGATGACCAAGAGATTGTGGTTTATCATTACATGGCCGTCCGCCGTTTTGGCTACCTTATTTGCCGTATGGCTATTGTTTTTGTATCCGGTCTGGTTGCAACAACCGTGGATGCACATAAAACTTGCCTTTGTGCTGTTACTTATAGCCTATCATTTAAAAAATCATCAGATCTTTAAACAGCTGCAGCGCGATGAGGTGAAATACACTTCCAAATTTATGCGCATCTGGAACGAAGGGGCGACCTTAATTTTATTTGCTGTGGTTTTTTTGGTGATTTTAAAGGGCGCCTTCAATTGGATTTTTGGCGTTGTCGGTATTATAGTGCTGGGAGTTCTATTAATGTTGGGCATAAGGCTCTACAAGTGGATCCGCGAAAAAAAACCTGAGGCTTAATGGCCACTTGGCTCTAAATTGATATCCGTTTTGGCGTGATAATTGTTACCTTTAATATCTAAATTAGATTTCAGTTGCTCACAAACTTTTCATTGCGTTCCCGAATTTTTATTTCCATGATTTTTTGGGTAGTAATTGCATTTATACTAATTGCATCCGTTACGGTATACCAGTACAGCGAACAAAACAGGGACTACCATGCTGACCGCATGGAACGGAAGGAAGAACAAATAAAACAGAGTATTGATCTGGCACTTCAAAAGACTACATTTCCTGTAACAACAGAAAACTTAGGCCTTATTTTTAGGGATGAAATTTATGAGATCGCCCTGGTACAGAATATTAATTTCAATATTTACGACTTACAAGGCCAATTGATCAAAAGTTCTAGGCCTAAATTTGAAATTGATTCCATTTCCACCTGCTTGGATGCAGAAGTGTTGAACAATTTGGCTTCCTCCCGTAACAAGAGGTACGTAGAACAGAAATCGGCTGCAGGCTATAGCTATCAGGCGTCCTACACCTACATAGACGACAAAAGATTTAAACATGTGGGGATTTTAAACCTGCCGTATTTTGAAGACAACTCCTTTAACGACAAGGAATTAAAGGAAATACTATTAAGGCTTACAGGAGCTTATTTACTTTTGATGCTCTTGGCCATTGGTCTTGCCTATTTTATTTCCAAATATATTACTAGGTCCTTACAGACCATTTCGGACAGATTAAATCAGACCGACCTCACCAAGAGGAACGAAAAAATCATAGTGGAAAATCCCAGCGAGGAAATTGGGAAATTGATTACCTCTTATAACGAAATGATAGATGAGCTGGAAATCAGTGCTGCAAAATTGGCCAAAGGTGAAAGGGAGCAGGCATGGCGCGAAATGGCAAAGCAGGTGGCCCATGAAATTAAAAATCCACTTACGCCTATGCGTCTAAGTGTACAGAGTTTTGAGCGTAAGTTCGACCCTAACGACCCTGACATTACAAAAAAGGTTTCAGAGTTTTCAAAAACATTGATTCAACAGATCGATACTATGAGTAGTATCGCCTCTGCTTTTTCCAACTTTGCCAATATGCCAGCCCAGCAGAACGAGACCTTAAATGTGGTGAAAATCGTAAAAATGGCAGTGGATATTTTTGATGAAAACTATATTCATTTTTCCTCGGATGAAGAGGAAATTATAGCCAAATTGGATCGTACACAATTAATTAGGGTAGTTACCAACTTGGTTAAAAATGCCACTCAGGCCATTGTGAATGTAGAGGCTCCCAATGTTTTGGTAACCGTCTCCAAAGAGGGGGATTTTGTAAAAATGACTGTGGAGGATAATGGTGTGGGAATCTCAATGGAATCAAAGGACAAGGTTTTTGAACCCAAGTTCACTACCAAGACCAGCGGAATGGGCCTTGGTCTGGGGATGGTAAAAAATATTGTGGAAACCTATAAAGGAACCATCAACTTTACTACCGAACCCGGTAAGGGTACCATTTTTACGGTGCGGTTTCCCATCGCCAATGCAGGCGCAAATATGTAAGTCCTTATGGGCAAGGAATTCAATATTCAATATTTTGACAAATTCAGATGAAAAATTAATTTTTAAGCCATGAAATACGAAAATCTACTTATTACTACAGACAAAGAGGTGGCCATAATCACCATAAATCGGCCTACCAAATTAAATGCACTTAATAAGGCGACCATCGAAGAACTGCATTATGCGTTTAAGGCCTTGGAGAAGGATAAAAACGTAAAGGTGATAATTTTAACTGGAAGCGGGGAGAAGGCGTTCGTGGCTGGGGCTGATATTTCCGAGTTCGCCAGTTTTTCGGAAAAAGAGGGTGCTAAATTGGCGGCTAAAGGCCAAAAACAATTGTTCGACTTTGTAGAAAACCTATCCACTCCAGTCATAGCCGCTGTCAATGGATTTGCCTTGGGAGGCGGATTGGAATTGGCCATGGCCTGCCATTTTAGGGTGGCCAGCCATAATGCCCGTATGGGCCTTCCCGAAGTTTCCCTGGGTGTTATACCAGGTTATGGGGGTACACAGAGACTGCCACAACTTATAGGGAGGGGCAGGGCCATGGAAATGATCTTAACAGCTGGAATGATCGATGCGGCCAAGGCACTGGAGTTCGGTTTGGTCAACTATGTGGTGGAGCAGGAACATCTTATGGATCTATGTAAAAAATTTGCAGGTAAGATATCGAATAATTCGCCTGTGGCCATTAGTTATGCAATAAAAGCGATAAATGCTGGTTTTAACAATAGTATTAACGGGTTCAAAACGGAAATAGAAGCTTTTGGCAGTTGTTTTGGTACTTCAGATTTTAAGGAGGGAACCACTGCTTTTTTGGAAAAAAGAAAGGCCAATTTTCCGGGAGCTTAGAAGGATGCCCTAAATAGTTTATTATGGATATTGGGAAAAATCTTGTGTTGCCATTTTTGCTTTTTTGCTTTTTTTTACTAACTCAGGCGCAGGAATTGCCTGTAAAATATAGTTTTGGAGAAAAATATAACGATAGGTATAAGTATTCTAACCTTCTGGAAATTTCGGATGACGGAATGGGAGGCTCTATTTTGGTGCGTTCCTATTACACCGGCATAATCCTTAAACCCAAAGGATATTATATTGAACATTACAATCAGGATTTGGAACTGGTAGGCGAATATAATTACAAGTTAAAAGGCCTCGATTTTGTAAACGCCTTTGTAAAGAACGGACAACTTAATATCTTGTTCTTGGATTACAATCTTGGCAAGGGGTCCTATGATTACGTAGTGCATAGAAGTCCAATAGGCAATTTTAATTTTACCCAGGAGACCATTCTTTCAATACCCTCTCAGCAGGTAAATGAGCCCTTGGACCATAATTACTACAAGAGGAATTTTTCATCGGGTTTTACTACCACTGCTTTTCTCAATGAGGACAAAACCGCTATTGCCATCAGTACCCACTATAAAAAAGGAAAAGACGAAAAGCATTTTGTATATCTCTTCAACAGTAGCTTAAAAAAGCTCATAGAATATGATTTTTCTGCGGAAATAGAAGAAAAGAACTATGCCTTTGAAAACATGGTCACCTCAAAAGACCTAAACCAAGTATATTTGGTTGGTAAGGCTTATTATAAAAAGAAGCGTTTTGCGGCCACGGAACGCAAATTTCAATACGAATTACTAAAGGTTGCCAAGAATGGGGCCATTACACAAACTTTTGATGACCCGGGTAAATTTTCTGAAGCCTTAAAACCCATCATAGTAAATGATAAATTGATCTGTGTTGGTTTTTATGCAGATAGAAAGGATAATAGATATAATGGTTTGGCCTATTTTGAACTTGATGGGAACTCCCTAGGTATCAAGGCCAAAAAATACAATGCGTTTTCACAGCAATTTATGGAGGATAAGTTTGGTAGGGAGGACGATACGGAAATAAAAAATTTGGTCTTTAAGAATGTTAGTGTTACCAAGGATAATTCCATTCTTTTTAACGCGGAGGAATACTTTGTTACTTCCAGTGTACAGCAGGACCCTACCGGTTCCAGGGTTAAAATCGAAAGGTTTCATTACAACGACATTGTCAGTGCCAAATTAAATTCAGAAGGAGATATCATTTGGGCAAGAAATATTAATAAGTCGGAGGTCACCCAGGGAGACGGGGCCTACGCCTCATACAGCACTTGTGCCAGTGGCGACAATACTTATTATTTGATCAGTACGGCATCAGAAAATCCACAATTGTTAAGTGGCGAAAGGCTAGTTTTTAAACAGGGCCTTAGCCGCAACAGAAATGTGTTTATGATCCAATTGGACAAGGAAGGGAAGATAAGTTATGAAAAGGTAATAGATGACCACGAAGCACGCCTTCCGTTAATGGTTTCCATGCCGTTAATAGACAAGGAAAACAGTAATATGCTTTATTATGCCAAAAGGGGATCTAAAAAGCAATTGGTCAAAGTTGAAATTACTGGCTCCAATAAATAAAAATTCTTTTGTGGATTAGCTTTAGCCCATGCTTATAGATAAGTCTGTTAATTAACATATATAAGCTGACAACTATTGGAAATAATCCATATGTTTGGATTAAATCCATTATTTTGCCAAAGGAAGAATATATCAAGGGTAGAGGGGCCCAAAAAAATACAAAGAATAGGTTTGCCCAATTCTCCAATGAATTAAGGGACGATTTTTTGGAATTCTGCCGTATGGAAGGGGAAATATCGGTTTCCAACAAGACACAGTACCTTCCTATATTTCCAAAGACGATTGTAAACAAAGTAAATAGTCCCGATGTGGGCATGAATTATTCCTTGAATCCTTATCAGGGTTGCGAACATGGATGTATTTATTGTTATGCCAGGAATACCCACGAATATTGGGGCTATAGTGCGGGTCTCGATTTTGAACGGAAAATTTTGGTCAAAAAGGACGCGCCTGCCCTGTTGGAAGCTAAATTGAAAAGCAGAAGTTGGAAGGCTGCAACCATTGTCCTTTCGGGGAATACGGACTGTTATCAACCCGCGGAACAGCAATTTAGGATTACCAGGGCTTGTTTGGAAGTGTTTTTAAAATACCGGCATCCGGTGGGCATAATTACTAAAAATGTATTGGTTCTTAGGGATTTGGACATCCTGACTCAATTGGCGCAGGAGAATTTGATAGCGGTAAATATTTCAGTAACATCTTTGTCCGAAGAAACTAGGCGCATTCTGGAACCTAGAACGGCCACTATTAAAAAGAGACTGGAGACAATTCGCCACTTGTCCGAAAACTATATTCCTGTAAATGCAATGTTGGCCCCTATTATTCCAGGTATAAATAGTCATGAAATTCTTAATTTGGCTAGAGCCGTATCCGATGCAGGGGCTCTTTCTTTTGGGTTCACCGTGGTTCGACTTAATGGGGCCATAGGCCAGATATTTGAGGATTGGATTAGAAAGACCTTACCGGATAGGGCCAATAAAGTACTTCAACAGATAGCGGACTGCCATGGGGGTTCCCTAAACGACAGGCGGTTTGGTATACGTAACAGGGGCGAAGGCAAAATGGCCCAGCAAATTAAAGATATGGCCCATTTGGCGCGACAAAAATATTTTAAGGACAAAGTCTTTCCAAAACTTAATACAGAGCTGTACGAAGGCTATAAGGGGGGTCAATTAAAGTTATTTTAGCACAGAGACTTTTGTTTATGCTGGATATAATAGTGGATACAGGGATTTGTGTAGATAAAGGCCCAGTAAAAAGGTGATTAATAATATACTGAAAGGTATTTGCTAGATATGTTAAGCATTGCCGTTCCATTCCTCATAGAATTGCTTTAGATATTCCAACATGAATTGGTGCCTTTTTTCAGCCAGTTTCTTGCCAGAGTCCGTATTCATTTTGTCTTTCAGGAGCAGTAATTTTTCATAAAAATGATTTATGGTAGGTGCCTTTGATTTTTTGTACTCCTCCTTGGTCATTTGTAGGTTGGGAGCAATTTCGGGGTTATAAAGCTCCCTATTCTTATACCCGCCGTAATTGAAGGCACGGGCAATTCCAATGGCGCCAATGGCATCCAATCGATCTGCATCCTGTACCACCTGCAATTCCTTGGAAGTAAATAGTTTTTTAGAGTCCAAACTGGATTTATAGGATATGTTTTCAATTATTTTCACCACATGATCCACTATCTTTTCATCGACCTCAAGGGAAGTTAAAAATTCCATTGCCATTTTTGGTCCAACCGTTTCGTCCCCGCCATTAAACTTTGCATCTGCAATATCGTGAAGTAGGGCACCTAGGCTAACTACGAGTACATCTACCTTTTCATCTTTCGCTATAAGAAGGGTATTCTTAAAAACGCGTTGGATATGAAACCAATCGTGTCCCCCTTCGGCTCCCTTGAGCGTCTCTTTAACAAAGGCAATGGTTTCCTCTATGATTTGGGTGTTGGTCATGCTGATGGAATTATGGCCTTGGTTATGGTTCTTTCTATATTTTCTATGAGTTCTTCAACATCTCCTGTATTTTCCAATGGTTTATGAACGTCAAAGGTTATGTGGTTACCAATTCCATACGGAAATTTACCGTATTTCAACATTTTCCAGGAATTGTTGATGCTAATGGGGATAATTAGGGCGGAAGGCGCCTTTTTTAATAGGACCTTTAATCCAGTGGTGTGGAATTTTTTGGGTTGTCCTGTCTTACTTCTGGTACCTTCCGGGAATATGACGGCGGAACGATTGTATTTTTCAATATAAGCGCCCAGTTTTGCAATTTGCGTCAGGGACTGCCTACTATCCTTTCTATTTATGAGTACAGAACCGCCATGCCTAAGGTTATAGGACACGCTGGGTATTCCTTTGCCCAATTCCATCTTACTCACAAATTTGGGGTGATGTTTTCGCATGTGCCAAATAATAGGTGGAATATCGTGCATACTTTGATGGTTGAGCACAATAATGGCCGGTCTATCTGTTGGTATATCTTGTGGATTGTTAAAGGTATAGCGCGTTCCTAGTATATGGGTACAGCGAAGCAGGCAGAGGTTCAACAGGGCCACACTTATTCTGTGGGCATTATAGCCGAACCAATTAAAGCAGACCCATTGAATGGGATGGAACAGAAGCAATGTTGACCCAAATAATAGGAGGTAAAGGGCCGACAAGGGAAATGCTAATACTTTTTGCATGCTACAAAAATAAAAAACCGCTCTTTTACAAAGCGGTTTCATTCAAGATTATTTACTGAATATTAATGAGGTAATGCCACATTAACAAAACTCATTGTAAGCTTCCATTAAATTCTCTGCAATTACTTCTGCAGGCCTACCTTCAATATGATGACGTTCAATCATATGTACCAATTCTCCGTCCTTGAACAATGCCATACTGGGCGAAGATGGTGGAAAAGGAATCATTGCATTCCTTGCGGCGTTAACAGCTTCAGTGTCTACACCGGCAAAAACGGTTACCAAATGGTTTGGTTTTTTTGGATTCTGAAGGCTCATTTTGGCAGCAGGTCTTGCATTGGCGGCGGCGCAGCCACAAACTGAATTGACCACTACCAAGGTAGTTCCTTCCTTACCAAGGGCACTTTTAACCGCATCGGCTGTATATAGTTCTTCAAAACCGGCTATAGCCAAGTCTTGTCTCATAGGTTTTACTAATTCTGCAGGATACATAGTATAAATTTTTATTCGATTATTGATAAAGTTTTCAAAGATAACCATTTTAAGGCATCCTAACTAAATACCTTAACTTTTCATTAGACCTTCTATTGTACCTTAAAATTATATCTTTGCCAAAATTTGAAATAAAGATGATTAAATGGTTTGCTGCAATATTGGGGTATTATGTCTTTAGGTTTCCTGGGGCAATACTGGGATTTATTATTGGTAGCTTTTTTGATAATCTGAAAAGCTCTGGCAGTGGGGGAGGGCGTTCTGTTTTTAGGGATATTACGCAACAGAATGTATCTCCGGCCGATTTTGAGATCAATTTGCTTTCCCTTTGTTCCATTGTCATAAAGGCGGACGGTTCCGTTAGTCAGACCGAGATGGATTATGTGAGGCGTTACTTTGTAAGCACCTATGGCAAGGATAAGGCCAATGCCATTTTTAGGACCTTTAATGAGGTTGTTAAAAAAAGGGAAATCTCTGCCGAGCGTATCTGCAACTATCTAAATCAGCGCACTAGATATGAAGTAAGGCTTCAATTATTGCATTTTTTGTTTGGAATAGCCCAGGCGGATGGTACCTTACGCCCAGCGGAAATCGATAAAATTTCGGAAATAGCAGGTTACTTTAGGGTAAGTCATATCGATTTTGAAAGTATTAAGGCCATGTTTATCAAATCGGCCGATAATGCATACAAAATATTGGAAATTGAAAAATCGGTGACCGACGATGAAGTTAAAAAGGCCTATAGGACCATGGCCAAAAAGTATCATCCTGATAGGGTAAATACCGAAAACGAAGCTATTAAGAAAGGGGCTGAAGAAAAGTTTAAGGAAGTTCAAAAAGCCTATGAGATTATTCAAAAGGAAAGAGGCCTTTAGGACACTAATTAAATAAATCTAAATTTTATTCTGGACAATGGGGAATTTTTGGTTTTACATTCAGATGGGATTGGAGCATGTTTTGGATTTGGATGCTTATGACCATATTTTGTTCTTGGCAGCTCTGGCGGTTCCATTTACCTTTGCAAACTGGAAAAAAATATTGGTACTTGCCACTATTTTTACAATTGCACATTGCGCTTCACTTGCCCTTTCGGTGTATGAGGTAATGACAGTTGATGTTGGGTTGATAGAGTTTCTTATTCCTGTTACCATTTTCTTTACAGCCATTCACAATCTATTCCATGCCAATAAACCCGCAGAACATAGGGATATGGTCATTTATAGTGTAGCAACGGGATTCTTTGGCCTCGTTCATGGTTTCGGGTTCTCAAATTACTTTAAGATGCTGATGGCCGGGGAAGAGGAAAAAATCTCTCCCTTATTGGGTTTTGCGGTTGGGATAGAATTTTCCCAAATATTAATTCTACTGGCGGTATTGTGCACCAATTATATTGTAAGATCTTTATTTGCGGTAAAACAACCGATTTTTACTCAAGTAACATCGATTATTATCCTATTGATTACAATACCTATGTTGTTTGCAACGTTTCCTTGGTAGAGTTTGACTAAATCTTAACCTTTCAGGATTGTACGGGCTATAGGTAGCAGCTATCTTAGTAAGGAAAAGTTATATTATTCCCAATGCGCTAATATTTTCAATAAAAAGTTCCCTTACCTTTGTAAAAGCAAACCATTGGAGTAGCTGCTTAGGGGGCTAGAGACATGGTTAAGGGAAAGGGGCTCGTGAATTAATGGGAAAAATCAACGGATGAAGGAACGTAAACAGGAAAAGTACGACAAGGCGTACTTACGTATGGCCAGTGAATGGGGTAAACTCTCCTTTTGCAAACGCAAGCAGGTGGGGGCGATAATAGTGAAGGATAGGATGATAATTTCCGACGGTTACAATGGGACCCCAACCGGATTTGAAAATATTTGCGAGGACGAAGAAGGATATACCAAGTGGTATGTTCTTCATGCCGAGGCCAATGCCATATCCAAAGTAGCCTCTTCCACTCAGTCCTGTGAAGGTGCCACACTGTACATAACATTGTCACCTTGCAAGGAATGCAGTAAGTTAATACATCAGTCTGGCATAAAACGTGTAGTATATCAGACAGCTTATAAAGATAACTCTGGGTTGCAATTTCTTGAAAAAGCCGGAGTGCAGCTCGTTCACCTGCCCATAATTGTGAACGTGTAAATGCTATTTTGAATCATGAAGAGAAAAAATTCCTACATATGGCCCACAATCATTGCCCTAGCTTTGGCCGCGGGTATATTTGTGGGCGGAAAATTGAATTTTAATGATTCTCCTGAGAAGCTTTTCACTACCAATTCTAAAAAGGACAAACTCAACAGATTAATAGATTATATAGATTACGAGTACGTAGATGACATTAATACGGATAGTATTGTAGATGTCACCGTAAACAATATTTTGGAGAAATTGGATCCACATTCGGTATACATCCCGAAACAGGAGATGGATAAGGTCTCTGAGAATATGAAAGGGGATTTTGTGGGGATAGGTGTTAATTTCTATATGTACAAGGATACTATTTCCGTGATTAGAACTATTGAGGACGGACCAAGTTTTCTGAAGGGCCTTCAAGCTGGAGACAGGATATTAATGGCGGATAACGATACTTTGTTCGGGGAGAACATTCCCAATAACCTGGTTGTTGAAAAACTAAAGGGCAAAAAAGGATCTCCGGTAAGATTACAGGTTTATAGAAAGGACGACAATAGGACCTTCAGCGTAAATATTAAACGGGATGTGGTTCCCATAAAAAGTGTAGAGGCCTACTATATGCTCACAAAGGATATGGGTTATATCAAGGTCAATCGCTTTGCCGAATCAACCTATAAAGAGTTTAGGACGGCCTTGAGAAAATTGGAGGCCCAAGGAGCAAAGAAATTAACCTTGGATCTAAGGGATAATCCCGGTGGATATTTGGGGATTGCAGAACAAATGGCGGATGAATTTCTGGCCGATGGGAAATTGATTTTGTTTACCAAAAATAAAAAAGGCAAGATAGATAAGGTCTTTGCCACCAAAAAAGGGGATTTTGAGGATAAGCCCGTGTACGTTTTAATTAATGAGCGTTCCGCCTCTGCCAGCGAGATCATAGCAGGATCCTTACAGGATAATGATATAGGCACTATTGTGGGGCGTAGATCTTTTGGCAAGGGTCTGGTGCAGCGTGAAATGGATTTGGGGGACGGTTCTGCCGTCCGCTTAACCGTATCCCGATATTATACCCCTACCGGGCGTTCCATTCAGAAATCCTACGACAAGGGAAACAAGGATTATTATCAGAAATTTACAGATCGCTTCCATAGCGGGGAACTTATTTCGGTAGACAGTATTAAAGTGGCCGATTCGCTAAAGTTTAAAACCCCAAAAGGAAAGGTGGTCTATGGTGGAGGAGGTATTATCCCGGATGTTTTTGTGCCCATTGGCTCCAATGAATCGGAATATTTTGAAAGCATGGAAAGTTTAGGCTTTTTGTCTTATTTTGTATTTGAGCATTTGGATGGGAACAGGGCCCAATATAAAGGGTATTCCAAGGAAGAATTCATAAATAACTTTAGAGTGGATGATATCCTTTTTGAGGTATTTATAGATTATTGTCTGGCGAGAAATATCAAATTGGACTTTTATGCTTTTGAGGAAAGGATAAAGCTATATATTAAGGCAACCTTGGCAGAACAATTGTTCGACCCAAATGTCTATGCCAAAATAAAAAGTGGCGGGGATGATATGTTGAAGAAGGTGCTGGAATTGGATAAACCAACTATTAGGCAAAAGGAAGCGGATAAAATAGAAGCTACCAATTAATCCTGCTCAATTTTTTTCTGGATTTTTTTAGAAGTACTATAAATCAACAAAAGTACTATGGCACATAAGGCAGCCAATATTCCTATTAAGGCTATAATACTATTTCCTTGAAAAGGATCCTTAAAATCCACCAAGGTCACGTTATAGGCTATTAATCCCAATCCCAGTACAATTAGTATTACTATTACAATTTTGTTCATCTGCTTACTTGCTTAATAGATTAAAATAACTGGTTGATATTCGAGGTAAATAACTTCACAGCAATGGCCAAAAGAATAACACCAAATATTTTTCGGATTACGTTAAGTCCGTTTTTACCCAAAATATGCTCTATTCTTCTAGAGGACTTCAGGACAAAGTATACAAAAATAACATTTATTACTATGGCAACAATGATATTCTCTACGTAGTATTCGGCCCTTAATGAGAGTAAGGTGGTAACAGTACCGGCACCGGCAATTAAGGGGAAGGCAATGGGCACTATAGAGGCGCTTTCGGGTTGATCGTCCCTGTAAAGGGTGATTCCCAAAATCATTTCTATGGCCAAAAAGAAGATTACGAAAGACCCGGCAACGGCAAAAGAGTTGACATCGATTCCTATTAGATTTAGAATTTCTTCCCCAACAAACAAAAAGGCCACCATTATACAGGCAGAAACAACAGAGGCTTTGCCAGATTGGATATGTCCTACTTTGTTCCTCAGGGATATTATGATGGGGATGCTTCCTATTATATCTATTACTGCAAAAAGAACCATACTGGCAGTAACTATTTCTCGAAAATTAAAATTGAATTCCATAATTAAAAAAATATAATCCTAGTTTCTAACATACATGTTTGGCCTTTCTTAGCTAAGACGCGGCAAATTTACGTTTAATTAGGGGTATTTGGATTTATTTAAAGGAAAATATATCCCTTAAAGAATTATATTTGTCGCCTAATAATATGGTATGTTCCAACTTGGAAAAACAATAGTATCGGAGGAAATTATTGAGAACGATTTCGTTTGTAATTTAAGTGCCTGTAAAGGGGCCTGTTGCGTTGATGGTGAAGCCGGAGCACCCCTTGAAGATAAGGAAACGGAGATTTTGGTTGATATCTATAGCAAGGTTAAACCCTTTTTACGACCCGAAGGTATTGCTGAAATAGAAAAGCAGGGGGCTTTTATTCGCGGGGAGGATGGTGAATGGGAAACGCCCTTGGTGAATGGCAGTGAATGTGCTTATGTGATCTTTGATGACAAAGGGATTACAAAATGCGGCCTGGAAGAGGCATATAATCAAGGTGCTACCAAATGGAAAAAGCCTGTTTCCTGTCACTTGTACCCCATAAGGGTACGCGAGTATTCGGAACTTACGGCAGTGAACTATCATAAATGGGAAATCTGTGACCCTGCATGTTCTTTGGGCAATGAGCTTAAAGTGCCGATTTACAAATTTGTAAAGGAGGCCTTGATTCGTAAGTTTGGCAAAAAATGGTATGCCGAATTGGAGCAAATTGCCTTAGAGCATACTAATGGGTAGGGATGTGTAGGACCACTTTGGTGCCCAGGGCCACTTTATTGGAGTCATACAGGTCTATTATTTCTACCTGAAAGGAGTTTTCAAAGTCTTTGGAGAAATTGGCCAACCTTTCCTTGGTAATATCGATGCCAATGGACTTTCGCTTCAAAACCTTGCTTTCCTTTATTCTTTCGGAGGCTTCCCGGCCAACACCGTTATCGGTGATACTTATTTGAATGAATTTCTCATTTTCCCGGCTTACGTGCAGATGGATTTTCTTTTCTCCTTCTTTTGAGGAGAGCCCATGCCAGAGGGCATTTTCCAGAAATGGTTGTAGAATCAACGAAGGTATCTTAACGGTATGCTCATCAATAGGTTCGTCTACCCGCACAGTGAAATTTATCTCGTGCGAAAATCTAATATTTTCAATGTTCATATATAAGTCGATGGTCTCCAGTTCATCGGCAAGGGATATTTCTTTTAATGAGGAGGCTTCGAGAATTTTACGGACCAGCTTGGAGAATTTATTAAGGTAGTGTACCGCATTCTTCTTTTCGTTATTAATGATATATAGTTTAATTGAATTTAGGGAATTGAACAAAAAATGAGGGTTCATCTGGCTGCGCAACATACTTTGCTCCAACGTGAGGATCTGTTTTTCGTTTTTTAGCTCTTTCTGTCTGTATAGTATGTAAAGAATAAAAGTTAAAAGGGCCATCCCCAGGGCCCCAATAATCAGGGTATTTGTTTTTTTACGTAGCCGTAGGTTCATGAATTCGTTTTCCCTGGCCAAGGCTTCTATTTGATTGGTTTTTTTTTCAGTTTCATATTTTATGATCAAATCGTTGATATAACGGCGATTGACCTCACTATTAATTTCTTCGTTAAATTTTTCCGCCATTTGATAGTACTCCAAGGCATTTTGGTATTTCCCCTCGTAGGTATATAACTTGGATAAGTAATTATAGGCATGGGCAATATAACTCGGCAAATGATGTTTTTTGGACATTTCCAATCCGGTCACTAGGTATTTTTCCGATTCAGCATATTGTTTTAACTCCATCAGTGCCCAGCCAATATTTATGTTTATGGCAGCTATGATAGACATGTCCCCCAAAGATTCCGCAGCCAACAGGTTGGGTTCAAGGATTTCCAATGCCTGTGCTAATTTGTTTTGCTTTATATAGATCTGGGCAATACTATTTTTACATATAACCCTTCCCTTATCGCTGTCAATTTCATTATTGTAATCCAAGGAGGTCCTGTAGTAGTGTAGAGCCTCTTCCAATTCACCCTTGTATTCCAAGCATTCCCCAATATTTTGATAGTTAATGGCAAGGCCTAACTTATTGCCAAGTTCCTTTTCCAATGCCATCGACTTCTTAAATTGTGCAATGGCTATATCGTATTGTTTCAGGATAGAATAAAGGTTACCTATGCTGTTTAGGGAAACGTTTATACTTCGTTTTAGTCCGTCCGAGGGATTCTCTTCCGACTCCGCCAATTCCAAAGCCTCCTGGTTGTAATCCAAGGCTATTTTTATGGCATCGCTCCGTCTATAGACCACGCCCAACATATTTAAACTGTACACCCGGAATTCCAAGTTGTTGGCATCCACGGCGGCCTGCAAGGCCTTTTCATGTAGGGCAACGGCCTTGGAATAATCGGAAATATCCCTGTATTTTCTCCCTAGCTGGTTTAAGGCGTAGGACTGCCCTATAAAATATTTTTTTCGGGCAGACTCCATATCAAAAAAGCGCATGTAGGTGGTATCACTTCTTTTTGGGTTTAAAATGGAATCCAATTCTTGATAGGTTACCGGGGCGGCTTTTATAAGGCTATCCGTTATCCTTTTAAATTCTTCTGAAACTTCTTGCGAATTGGCCTTGAAAAGAGAAAGGGTAGAAAAAGCTAAAAAAAAAAAGAAGCGGCCTATATTTAATAATGGAAGTCGACAAGAGATAGAAAAAAATAAGGAGGGAAAATTCATAATGATAGATTATATTAAATCTAGAAAGTCGGACTTTTTCTGTCTTGAAACCGGTATTTTATGGTTGGACTGTAAAATTACGTAACCATCTGTTTTAAGAAATTCCTTTATTTTGTTAAGGTTTATGATAAAGGAATTGTGAATTCTAAAAAAAGTATCCTTGGGCAGTATCTGATTTACCTCCTTTAATTTTTTGGTGAGCAAAATTTTTTGTCCATCACTTAAAAATAAGGTACTGTAATTACCATCGGATTCTGCAAAAAGAATTTCATCACTTTGTAAAAATAATAATTTCCCGTCTGTATTTATAGTAATCTTTTTTTGAAGTGAGTCGGAATTGAATTTCAACAATATTTTCTCCAGCTTTTCCGCCGTATAATTTTTGCTATTGAACTTTTTTATTTTAGCGATGGTGGCATTTAAATCATCTGTATCTATTGGTTTTAGAAGATAATCTATTGCCTCGTTCTTAAGGGCTTTTATCGCATATTGGTTGTAGGCAGTGGTGATGACCACTGGAAATTCCTTGTTATGTAATTTCTGGATAAATTGAAATCCGTCCATTGTGGGCATTTCTATATCCAGGAATAAACAATCCGGAGGGTTTTGCTCCAAATATTTTAGGGCCTCAAAAGGATCCGTAAAGGAGGCTACCACTTTAATTTCATCACTAAAGTTGGTCAGCTCCCAAGAAAGACTCTGTAGGGCTTTAATTTCGTCGTCTACTAAAACTGCTTCTAACATAGTATAGGAAAGATACTCAAAAATAGAAATATTGTTCGTTAAGCTTTTAATATTTTGTGTCAATGGATTTGAATTGAGTATAGTTGGTGGTTATTGGGTTAAGATTGGGTCTTTGGGGAAAGGAGGATTAGGACTAATGGTTTTTATCTAAGAATAGAAATAGATGTATCTTGAATTTGCCCAATGTCATTTATACAGGAAATTTTACCATTTACACAATTACGGGGTATATGCTCTTACATTTCGTATACATTTGGTTAACCAAATATTTCCTTAGATAGGAATCATGTTTAACCTAATAGTGCCAAAACCCAGGTGATGAATAAATGTATAGCTTTTTTTATCGTTTTAGTTTTAGTCCTTGTTGTAGCTGTTATTACAGACAATCAGAGCACAACTTCCCAAGAAAACAATTTAGTGGAACATAAGGTAGATACAAATAAGAATAGGTCTCTTGTTGATAATAAGGCCGTAGCGGATAGGAGGTATTAAGAATTTAGTTTTGTACATATGATTCATAAATGGTATATAATAATCAAGAGCATTCAATGACCATAAATATTAATAAGTAAAATTAACTGCCAAAAAAAGTGCGGTCCTGTAGGATTTTTTAATACGAACATGTCATTGTTGCAAAACTATCCGAGGGATGTTGATGTAAATTTGAAAAACGCAATCAACTTGTAGGTTTTGGAATTCGCATAGTCTTTAGGTTTCGGGGGAACTACCTAAACGTGTGGTTCCGATTCTCGTAATTCATAATCTCATTGCATCTTAAGGATCGCACCTATTTGGTGGTTATTTTTTTAATTTTCTCAAAAAATTTTGGGGTACAGAAAAGAGACCCCAAGGTCATAGTTCTAATATAGCCCATATTCCTAAAGTATATTTTCATTGATTTCTTGTCAGATATATCTTATCTTGTATCATACCATTCAGGATAGAACTAGCCGTGGACAAGAAAAAATTATTAAAACTTATCTTCACGTTGTTCATTGGTGCAATTTATTTTAATTGCGCTCAGTTACTATATTGCCAAGACCAAATCAAATTTAGACAGCTCTCGGTAAATGACGGACTTTCACAGAACAGTGCTGTATCCATTGCTCAGGACAGTATAGGATTTTTGTGGATTGCTACGCAGGACGGGCTTAACAAGTACGATGGTAGCACATTTAGTGTATATCCTTTTACGTTTGCCGATGTTACAAGGGCCACACAAAGTTATTTAGGAAAGGTTTATGTGGATAGAAAGGGTCATGTCTGGGCCATTCCCAATGATCGAATTCCTTATAAACTGGAAAACCGTTCAAATGTTTTTGTTCCACTTTCGGGAATTGACGATGCAAGTTCCATATTCATGGATAGGGATTTTAATCTGTGGATAGGCACCTACTCCAACGGACTTTATTTAAAAAAGGCGGATAAGGAAGGGGTTAGTCAAATGCTTTCACCCAACATTGCTGGGGGCACTATTTATAACATCACCCAGAATGAAAAGGGTATCCTATTGTTGTGCATGGACAAGGAAATTGTGGAATATGACTACAACAACGTGCGCTTGCACAAAGTAAAGGGTCAAACAGCCAATGGCAATCGGGTAGTTGCCAATTATAGTGATATTGTTACTGATACCAGGTCTAGGGAATGGATAGGCACTTTTGGCGCTGGGCTTTATTTTAGGAATCCCGGGGAGAGCGTATTTAAACGTTTGGAGGATTTGGGCTTTAAAGACGGTTTGTCAAAGGATTTGAATATAACCGACCTGCATTTGGATGCGTTGAATAGACTATGGATAGCAACTTATGGACGGGGACTCTATCTAGTTAATTTTGATCAACTTTCAATTACACATTTTATTACAACCAAGCATAATCCCACTGCCCTTCACTATAATGATATACTGAGTATTTATGAAGATTATTCCGGAACGCTATGGTTTGGAACAGATGGGGCGGGAATTAGTTATTACGATCAGTATTTGGAAAAATTTAATTCTTTTACGGATTATCAAACACCAGAGAATGTAAGTATAGATGTTGTTAGGTCTATTGTGGTAGATAAGGAGAAATCGGTTTGGATAGGTACTTCTGGCAAAGGTCTAACTCAATATATCCCGGAGTCCGATAGTTGGCGGACCTTTAAGGCGGGAACCGGAAATGAAAACACCATTTCTTCCGATCGCGTTATGAGTTTGATGTTTGATAAAGAGGACAATTTATGGATCGGCACTCAGGACGGCGGCTTAAACATGCGGGATACCAAAGGTGAGTTTGTGCATTTTTCCGATACAAGTGAAAGTTCGCTTTCCGCAAATACGATTTGGTCTATTTATCAAGATGAAGAGAATAGGATTTGGTTGGGGACACGGGATCAAGGTCTTATTCAGTTTGATAAGGTCAAGGGTGAAATAAGAAGGTATGATTACGATCCAAAGCTTCAAAATGGCATACCCAGCAATAATGTAAGGGTAATTACCTCAGATGGCAAAGGAAATTTGTGGATTGGTACCGAGGGACATGGAATTGCATTGTTCAATATTAAGGAACAGACATTTACAGCCCATCAATTCGTTACAAATGGAAATTCCTTAACTAGTAATAGAATAAAATGCCTGTACTATGCTCCCAATGATATACTCTGGATAGGTACCAATAGTTCCGGACTCAATGCGTACGACATTGAAAATAACATTTTCTATGACTACACTGTAAAGGATGGATTTGCAAATAATGTAATATACGGAATACTGCCAGATAATGAAGGATCCTTATGGTTAAGCTCCAATAAGGGCATTACTAAATTTACCCCTGCAGCTAATTTAGGTGATACACCCACTATTGTAAATTACAACAATTACGAGGGCTTGGCAACAGAATTTAATACCGGTGCGTATTTTAAGGATGGGGATGGCAATCTTTATTTCGGTGGTTTGGATGGATTCTATTGGTTTAAACCTAACAAAATAAAGGAGAATACCATAGTGCCAAAGATTGCGATCACTAGTTTTGATGTGTATAATACATCCTTCCCAATAACGGATGGACTTGCTTTGAAAGCAAATCAGAACACCCTATCCTTTAGCTTTTCCAGCCTGCAATATTCACTTCCAGAAAAAAACCAGTACCAATATAAATTGGTAAATTTTGATAGTGATTGGGTGTATTCCGGGGAAAAGAACTTTGCACGTTATACGCGATTGCCTCCAGGTGATTACGAATTTCAAGTAAAGGCCAGTAATTATGATGGGGTTTGGAATCATGATCCGGTTGGCTTTTCTTTTTCCATTGGGTCTCCATGGTATTTGACGCCCATGGCCCAATTTTCTTATGTCTTCTTGTTTTTATTGCTCGCTTATGGCGTTTATGGTTACCTCAAATGGCAATGGCGATTACAATTGAATTTACGTTTAAAAATGGAAGAAACCGAACGGTTTAAAAAGTTAAATCATTTGAAATCAAAGCTCTATACCGATATTTCACATGAATTCCGAACTCCTCTGACCTTAATTGCTGGACCCGTGGATTCCAAATTATCCCAAGGTGGGCTGTCGGATATGGATTTTGCAAATTTTTCCATGATCAAGAGGAATATCAACCGATTGATAGCCTTGGTGGATCAACTGCTACATTTGGCAAAGTTGGAAAAAGGAAAATTGAAATTAAGGATTTCTAAAGGTGATATGGGCCTTTTTTTAGGGATGCTTACCTCTTCTTTTAGATATAGGGCCGGTATTAAAAGAATTGATTATAAGGTTGAAATAGATGAATTGAATCCTGTTTGGTTTGATGAGGATGCTTTGGAAAAAATTACTACCAATCTGCTTTCCAATGCCTTTAAATATGTAAGTGAAGGCGGAATGTGTCAGTTTATTGCCAAAAGGGATGGAGGTAAAGTACAGATCAGTGTCAAAAACACGGTAGCCCAATATTCAGAGGTAGATCTGGATAATCTCTTTACCCGATTCTACCAGCAAAATGAATATTCCGAGGGGGCTGGTGTTGGTCTTTCTGTTGTAAAGGAATTGGTGAGTTTGTATCAAGGTTCCATAAGCGTTCAAATGGAGGAAGCAAAACTTATCCACTTTTCAGTGAGTTTGCCCTTGATGAAGTCTCATTTTGCTAACTTGGAGGTTGTGGAATTAGGCAAGGAGGTCGGTGAACCCGGCTTAAACCTGGATCACAACGACTATAATTTACCTATGCAAGGTGCCGCTTATGACGGTGAGTCCAGTGCCTTGCCTATTTTATTAATTGTTGAGGACCATAAGGAAGTAAGGGAGTTTCTAAATTCGGCTTGGAAAACTAGGTACACGATTGTGGAGGCAGTCAATGGTCTCGAAGGAATCAATACCGCTCTGGAAGTGGTTCCGGATATTATAATATCCGATGTGCGCATGCCCCTCTGTGACGGAATTGAACTTTGTAATAAATTAAAGACCGATGAACGAACCAGTCATATCCCCATTATTTTGCTTACGGCTGGAGTCGGTGAAGATCAAGAGCTCCTCGGCCTGCAATCCGGTGCAGATGATTTTATTACCAAGCCCTTTAAATTGAAAATCCTTCAAGCACGGGTGGATAACCTTATTGGAAACCGAAAAATGCTGCGGAACCGATATAGTCATGAGTTGATATTAGAGGCTAAGGACATAGCACTTACCCCTACGGATGAAATGTTTCTAAACAAATTGCAAAGCGTGCTGGACGACCATCTTGCCGATCCTAACTTCAATGCGGAGGCTTTTTGTGAAAAGTTGGCAATGAGCCGCATGCAGCTTCATAGGAAACTTTTGGCCTATACCGGACTTTCCACTACTGCTTTTATTAGATCACAAAGATTAAAACAGGCTGTTCGCATTTTGAAGACCTCGGATGCATCGATAAGTGAAATAGCCTATGCCGTAGGTTTCAATACTCCCTCTTATTTCATCAAGTGCTTTAAGGAAACCTATAAGAAAACACCTGCGGAATATCAGGACACCTAGGAATTGTAGAACGGAGTGCCAATGTTACATTTATTGCACACTTTGTTACATATTGGATATTCCTTATGGATTATCTTGGATATATTTGGAAAGTAGATGATTGCCGAACTAACTTCTAAAATAGGGGTTTTTGGATGCCAACATCTATCAGGGATAGGACTCATGTTAAACAATATCATTTCCATTTGGATAAAACCTTGTGAGAAATATTAAAATACTATATTAACTCAAACTCCACAATTATGACAACTTCAAACATTAAAGCCGTAAGCTTAGTTTTTTTAGCAATGATTGCCATTTCGGTATTTATGATCTTGGCCGCATTATCTCTCTAATTTTTTAAACTTAAATTAAAATAGGCAAAAGGCAATTTCGGATATGACCATACAAACCAATGGTTGGTTTTTGGTAATGACGTGTATAAACCAAAGAGTATGTTTTTTATATACTTTTTGGTTTATTTTTTTGGGTTAATATTTTCGAGAAAACCGTTCGTCTTTTTTTCATTTTGCTTGGTACTACAAAGGTAATGAACATCACTAGCGAAGTAACATTTCAACATTTTGTGTTAAAAACTTTGTGGTTAATAATGAATAATGGGCTTTAGTTATTGGGCGTATTTTGCAATCTTTGTTATCTCCTATCGAGGGCAAATTTTCGCCTAAGTTTAAGAAACCCTATAAATCTAAAAAAGATATGTCAGCAGCTATAGAGCCGATTCTGAAAGAAAACCTTAACCGATTTGTTATTTTCCCTATCAAACACCATGATTTGTGGGATTGGTACAAAAAGTGTGAGGCTAGTTTTTGGACTGCTGAAGAGATTGACCTGCATACGGATCTTAATGATTGGACCAACAAGCTGAATAGTGATGAGCGTTATTTCATAAAACATATTCTAGCGTTCTTTGCTGCTTCCGATGGTATTGTGAATGAAAATCTAGCAGAGAATTTCGTAAGTGAAGTTCAATATGCCGAGGCAAAGTTCTTCTACGGTTTTCAGATAATGATGGAAAATATTCATTCGGAAACCTATTCTCTCTTGATCGATACATACGTAAAGGATGAAAAGGAAAAAGATTTGCTTTTTAATGCTATAGAGAACTTTCCGGCAATAAAGAAAAAGGCGGATTGGGCTTTGAAGTGGATAGAGTCTCCAAGTTTTGCGGAACGCCTAATTGCCTTTGCGGCAGTGGAAGGTATTTTCTTCTCTGGTGCATTTTGTTCTATATTTTGGCTTAAGAAAAGAGGGTTGATGCCCGGACTTACTTTTTCCAATGAACTTATATCCAGGGATGAGGGGATGCACTGTGATTATGCAGTTCATCTACACAACAAACATCTTGTAAACAAGGTCCCCAAAGCTCGAATTACTGAAATTTTAGTGGATGCCTTGAACATAGAAAGGGAATTCATTACAGAATCACTTCCAGCTAGCTTAATAGGGATGAATTCAAAGTTGATGACTCAATACTTAGAGTTTGTAACGGACCGTTTGTTGGTGGAGTTGGAATGTGACAAAGTTTACAATTCAACCAATCCGTTCGACTTTATGGACATGATTTCCCTACAGGGTAAAACCAATTTCTTTGAAAAAAGAGTGGCTGAATATCAAAAGGCCGGGGTATCGAACAACAAGGATAAGGACGACGATTCGCAGAAAATCAGTTTCGACGCGGATTTTTGAGAAGTAGTAGTATAGTAGAAATCCCCTTTGGGTTATAAGGGGATTTTTATGCGATTAATTTGATATGTTAACGTTTTTAACATATTGGGCCATAACCCATAATTAAGTATCATTTAAAAAAATTGTAGCAACATGTATGTAGTAAAAAGAGACGGAAGAAAAGAGCTGATGATGTTCGATAAGATCACGGCTAGAGTAAGAAAATTGTGTTATGGCCTTAATGACCTGGTGGACCCATTAAAGGTTGCCATGCGGGTAATTGAAGGGCTATATGACGGGGTAACTACTTCGGAGCTGGACAATCTAGCTGCGGAGATTGCGGCTACAATGACTACCTCCCATCCAGATTATGCAAAATTGGCGGCCCGTATTTCCGTTTCCAACCTACATAAGAACACTAAGAAATCTTTTTCGGAAACGATGAAGGATCTTTATGAATATGTAAATCCTAGAACAGGAAAAAAAGCACCTTTACTATCCGATGAGGTTTATGAGGTTGTTGCCGCGAATGCGGATAGGTTGGACTCTACCATTATTTATAACCGGGATTTTGGCTACGATTATTTCGGATTTAAGACTTTGGAACGTTCCTATCTTTTGAAACTTAATGGAAAGATTGCCGAAAGACCACAGCATATGCTTATGAGGGTGTCCATAGGGATTCATTTGAACGATTTGGATTCGGCCTTGGAGACCTATGAGTTGATGTCCAAAAAATTCTTTACCCACGCTACACCTACCTTGTTTAATTCAGGGACCCCAAAACCACAAATGTCCTCCTGTTTCCTTTTGGCAATGAAGGACGATAGTATTGATGGTATTTATGATACGCTAAAACAAACTGCAAAAATTTCGCAATCCGCTGGGGGAATAGGTCTTTCCATACACAATGTACGGGCCACAGGTTCTTATATTGCCGGTACCAATGGTACTTCCAATGGTATTGTACCCATGTTGCAGGTTTTTAACGATACCGCAAGGTACGTAGATCAGGGCGGAGGAAAGCGTAAAGGTAGTTTTGCAATCTATGTGGAACCATGGCATGCGGACATATATGATTTCCTGGACTTGAAGAAAAATCACGGAAAGGAAGAAATGAGGGCCAGAGACCTTTTTTATGCCATGTGGATTCCGGATTTATTTATGAAAAGGGTAGAGGCTAATGAAAATTGGACCCTAATGTGCCCTAACGAATGTCCTGGACTTTTTAACCATCATAGTGAGGAATTTGAGAAGTTGTATTTCAAATATGAAGCAGAAAACAAAGGGCGTAAAACGGTTAAGGCCAGAGAGCTTTGGGAGAAAATTTTAGAATCCCAAATAGAGACAGGTACTCCGTACATGCTTTACAAGGATGCCGCGAACAGGAAAAGTAACCAACAGAATTTGGGTACTATTCGCTCGTCCAACCTTTGTACTGAAATAATGGAATATACCTCGCCTGATGAGGTGGCAGTTTGTAATTTAGCTTCAATTGCGCTTCCGATGTTTATTAAGAATGGGGAGTTTGATCACAAGGAGTTGTTTAGGGTTACAAAACGCGTCACCAAAAATTTAAATAAGGTTATAGATAGGAATTATTATCCGATCAAGGAGGCCGAAAATTCCAATATGCGCCATAGGCCTGTTGGCTTGGGGGTTCAAGGATTGGCAGATGCCTTTATAATGTTGAGATTGCCTTTTACCAGTGACGCGGCCAAGGAATTGAACCAAGAGATTTTTGAGACTCTTTATTTTGCTGCTGTTACCGCTTCCATGGAAATGGCAAAAGAGGAAGGCGCTTACTCTTCCTATGAAGGTTCGCCAATATCCAGAGGAGAATTCCAGCACAATTTGTGGGGTGTTAAGGATGAAGAGTTGTCCGGTAGATGGGATTGGGCAAAATTGCGCAAAGAAGTGAAAAAGTGCGGAGTTCGCAATTCCTTATTGGTAGCTCCAATGCCTACAGCTTCCACCTCGCAAATATTGGGGAACAATGAGTGCTTTGAACCATATACTTCCAATATATATACCCGTAGGGTTTTGTCCGGGGAGTTTATTGTAGTGAATAAGCACCTATTGGAAGATCTGGTGAATCTTGGACTTTGGAACGAAAATATGAAGCAGGAATTGATGCGTGCCAATGGTTCCGTTCAGCATATTGAAAATATTCCTGCCGAGATTAAGGAGCTGTACAAAACGGTTTGGGAATTGAGTATGAAGGATATTATAGACATGTCCAGACAACGTGGATATTTCATAGACCAGAGTCAGTCCCTTAACTTGTTTATGGAAAATGCAAATTATTCAAAACTGACTTCAATGCATTTCTATGCCTGGAAGAGTGGACTTAAAACAGGAATGTATTATTTAAGGACCAAAGCGGCGGCAGATGCCATTAAATTTACTTTGGATAACAGCAAGAAGCAGGAAGTACCTGAGGTTGCAGAAGTAGAAACTACGGTAGTAGCGCCTGCTGTTGCCAAGACCATTAAGGTGGAAGCTACTTCCGCCAATCCACAGGAGGTGGATGTCCAGCCTATGACGGCCGATGAGATGAAGGAATTGATCTCTAAGGCAAAGGAGGGTCAGGCTGATGACGATTGCTTAATGTGCGGCTCCTAAATGGCTTATAGAGCCTAGTTGAGAAACAAAAAAATCCCCGAAGAACTCTTCGGGGATTTTTTTGTTTATAGGAAAAGGGAAATATAGAGAATGACTCCTCCCAATTAATATAGATTAAGATATTCCTATCTATTGGAGATATAAGGTTTTAGTATAAACGCACATAGGAACGCTATACAATAAATTGCTAGAATTGTGATGTAATTATCCATTTTGCCCCGTATTAAATGCCTTGTAATTATATACGATGGAAATTTAAAAATGGACTATAATTATCTCAAAAAGAAGAATATAACATGATATACCATTTTCATTTTTTAAAATGATGATGATATATTATTCGACCTAGGACGAATAGTATCAAGTAAATCGCTATGGTGTAAAAATAAAGTTCCATCTTGTTTCTTTGACGGGGAAACAAGATGGAAACTTTCTAAATGCAACGTTAAATTAGCGGCATTAAAGCCTTAAAAGGAATTTCGACTATAAAAAATTGTCTTCTGATTTATAGGCATTTATTACGGCCATTTCACCTTCTTTGTCCGGTCTGGAATTACCGTGTTCCATGCCCAGAACGCCTTTAAATCCTTTACTGTGTATATACTTGAATACATTTTTGTAATTAATTTCTCCCGTAGTTGGCTCTTTTCTGCCTGGATTGTCCCCTATTTGTATATAGTCGATCTCATCCCATGTAAGTTCCATATTGTGGATTAAATGCCCTTCGGTTTTCTGCATATGGTAGATGTCGAACAATATTTTGCAGGATGGACTGTCCACGCCTTTACAGATCATATAGGTCTGATCGGAATTTTGCAAATACAGATCGGGAGAGTCGGATAAGGGTTCAAGTACCATTACCAAACCGTGGGGTTCCAAAATTTCTGCTCCCCTTTTTAAAGCTTCAATAACATTGCCATCCTGAATACCGATAGGCAGCTTCCTTTCGAACCCACCGGGCACTACGGTCATCCATTTGGCATTGACACGTTTGGCCACCTCTACGGCTCTCTTACATCCGTCCAAAAAGATATCAATGTACTCCTGTTTACCTGCAGCTAAGGTGTTGGCCATGTTGCCTCCCTTGTCTATCACAAAAACACCCATGGTCATACCACGTTTAGCCAAGGTTTCGCCAATTTTGGTTTGGGTTGCCACATCCCTTCCCATCATCCCGTTATCTTCAAAGGCCGTAAACCCTTGGTCGGCCATGAAGTTTATCTGGTCAATAAGATCTTCGCCTGCAAGATTTTTGAACATTCCAAAATGAGGGGCGTATTTTAAGTTGAACGTATGTTTCGTATCTATGTTAGTGTTGGCCCCATAGGCTAAAGAACCTCCTAAGGTAACCGCACCGCTGGTTAGGGCAGTTTTTTGTATAAAATCTCTTCTTTTCATTTTTTGGATATGGTTGGAATATTTTAATAAAACAATGCTAAAAGAACCGAAATGCCTTTGGCTATCACAGTCCTTTTAGCTTTTTCTCAGATTTTTGATAACTGTAATTATTTATAGGGACCAAACTTTTCCCCCGGTCAATTCCTGAAGGTCTCCGCAGGCGATAAATTCACCTGGTACTGGCAAATAGGGCAATACATTTTCTCCTACAAACTCGGATGATTTATAGCCCCAGATTGCCAGACCTCTTAAATTATTGGCGAAGGCAAATCTTGACACATCATCATCCAAGGTGGCTGTTTGACCAGTCTTAACGGCTTCAGTATATGAATTTATTACCTTAAAGTTTTTGGCTTGATCCGCTTTGGAAATTTTAAGGGCACTGGCAAGGACCGGTTCCAAATCTTCGGGGGTCAGGTCTGCAATTTCCTTTTTACCAGAATCCTGCAAGGCCTTGTCCGTAAATTTCCCCATGGTCATCTTTAAAAGATCCTGTTGTTCTTTTTCCATAACCTGATCTGCAAAACGGTCAATAAAGATATGGACCTGAACTTCGGACGCTGATGGCGTATCTGTCTTGGGTATTATAATATCAACCAAATGTGTTAGAACAGATCCTTCGGCAGATGTTAAAAAATCCGGAGTCCATACAATTGCAGCGTCTTTTTTGCAACTTTGGACGATGCTGATCAAGGTTGGGGTGGCTACAGTGTATCCTAATGCCAGCCCCATATTCTTTAGTGCTTTTCTTCTATCCATTATATATTTCCTTTTTTAAGTTCTTTTACCGCATGGTCGGCGGCCCTGGCAGTGAAGGCCATGTAAGTCAATGATGGGTTAACACAACTGGCCGAAGTCATAAATGCCCCATCGGTAACATAAACATTGGGTACATCGTGTAATTGATTGTTGCCGTTGAGTACGGAGGTTTTTCTGTTGCGTCCCATTCTGGCCGTACCCATTTCGTGTATGCCCAGTCCTAAACCGGTTGGGCCATCATGTCCTTTAACATCGCGCAATCCAGCTTTTTCCAACATTTCTACAGCAGATTCCTGCATGTCCTTACGCATGTTGAATTCGTTTTCCTGCAAATCGGCGTCAAAGGTTACCGTGGGTAATCCCCAACCATCCAATTTGTCGTAATCCAAGGTCATTCTGTTATCTTCGTAAGGGAGTACTTCCCCAAAACCACCAATTCCCATTCTCCAACCTCCTGGTTTAAGTATATTTTCCTTAAATTCTTTTCCGTAAGAGAGCTCTGCAACCGTTTCTTCCCAATTGCCTCTGCTGGCTCCACCCTGATAACCAAAGCCACGCTTGTAATCTTTTCTATCGGAAGCACCACCTAGGTTCCTAAATCTTGGAATATATATTCCATTAGGTCTTCGGCCTTTGTAATATTTGTCTTCGTAACCATCAAATTTACCGGAAGCACCAACTCCAAGATGGTGGTCCATAATATTACGTCCCAATTGATCGGAGTCGTTGCCCATCCCATTTGGGAACCTATCAGATTTGGATTGCATTAGAATAGAGGTCGACGCTATGGCCGAGGCACACAAGAAAATTACCTTTGCTTTAAATTCATGTGTTTCCTTGGTCAACCTGTCTATAACCTTTACCCCAGTAGCCTTCTTGGTATTGGGATCGTACATTACTTCATGTACAATGGAGTCCGTACGCAACGTCATATTTCCTGTTGCTTCCGCAGCGGGGAGGGTAGATGATAAACTACTAAAATAGCCTCCAAAAGGACATCCCCTGATACATCTATTTCTGTATTGACATTTGGTACGTCCGTCAAAATTTTTGGTCCCCGTAATATGGGCAACCCGGCCTATGGTAACGGCACGGTCGTCAAAGCCTTCAGTCACTTTGTTCTTAAAATGTTCTTCTACACAATTCATTTCCATGGCCGGTAGAAAATCGCTATCGGGCAATTGCGGTAAGTTGAGTGCCTCCCCACTAACGCCGATAAAATCTTCCACTTTTGAATACCATGGGGCAATATCCTTATAGCGCACCGGCCAATCAACTGCAATTCCATCCTTTAGGTTAGCCGTAAAATCGATGTCGCTCCAACGATAACTTTGTCGTCCCCATGTTAGGGAACGCCCACCTAAATGGTAACCTCTCATCCAATCAAATCTTCTTATTTCATTATATGGATGTTCCAGATCATTAACAAACCACATTTTGCTTGCCGCATTGGTAGTATATCCCGTTCTATTCTGTTTAGGCTGTTTTTCAATATCTTCCCTAGTAGGTTCACCAGCATTCGGTAAATCCCAAGGATCTAGATTGGCCGTCTCGTAGTCTTCGATGTGTTTTACCATTCTTCCACGTTCCAGAACTAGGGTTTTGAGTCCTTTTTCACATAATTCTTTGGCGGCCCATCCTCCGCTAATGCCGGTACCTACGACAATTGCATCATAAGAATCCTGCACTTCATTGTTATTGAACTTGCTCATTTATGAAATTGTTTATTTAATAAATATATTAAATATAAAATTAATTTTTTACATTTAAACCCTATATATATTAATACTATGACACTATAACGTTATAGTAATTGTTAATTCTTGGATTTAATCTCAAAACTTAAAAATGAATCAAAAAAATTTAAAAACCAAAGGGATCAAGGTGGTTTTGGTTGCCTTGTTAATGGGTGTGCTGTCTTGTAAAGAAGCCCCTAAGGAGCAGCCCAAAGATGTGGATACCGCTGAAGCAACCATGAAAGCCAAGGAACCTTTTTTTAAATTGTCATTGGCCCAATGGTCCATTCATAAAATGATACGTGAAGATGGAGTTGATCCCTATACATTTGCGGAAAAGGCCAAGAAGTGGGGATTTACTGGACTGGAGTATGTAAGTCAATTATATAACCCGGAGTTGGAAAAGGCCAACTATTCGGAGGAGGCAATGGCTGCTTTTGTTGAGAAATCAAATGCGGAAGCAAAAAAGTATGGGTTAGAAAATGTGTTGATTATGATCGACGGCCAAGGGAATTTGGCCGTAAGTGATGAGAAAGAGAGAAATGAAACTGTAGAAAAGCACAAGCGTTGGGTAGACGCTGCTGCGGCAATGGGATGCCATGCAATTCGGGTAAACCTGAACGGAAGTAGTGTACCCGAGGAATGGAAAGTGAATGCTGTGGACGGACTTACCAAGTTGGCAACTTATGCCAAAGGCAAGAACATTAATGTTTTGGTCGAAAACCATGGGGGATTGTCTTCCAACGGTGTATTACATGCAGAAGTGATGAAAGCTGTAAATATGGATAATTGTGGAAGCCTTCCTGATTTTGGAAATTTCTGTATTACCAGATCCAAGGATGGCTGTGCCGAGGAATACGACAATTATAAAGGCATAGCGGAATTAATGCCATATGCCAAGGCGGTAAGTGCTAAATCCCACGATTTTGATGCAGAGGGCAATGAAACTAAATTGGATTATCCCAGAATACTCAAAATAGTTAAGGATGCTGGTTATACCGGCTTCATAGGTGTGGAATACGAAGGTAGTATTTTGAGTGAGGAGCAAGGAATAATTGCTACTAGGGATTTATTGATAAAAGCTGGTAAGGAACTTAATTAGCATTATATTTTATGAAGGCTTTTTTCAATCAGCTGTTCGATTATAACTTTTACTGCAATAAGAAATTGATTGAAGAGTGCCAAAAGCTGGAGAATGTTCCAGAAAGGACTACTGAGCTCTTCAGTCATATACTAAATGCGCACCATATATGGAATGCCAGAATTCTTGGTAAAAAAGTGGAATACGGTGTATTTCAGTTACAATCGTTAAAAGATTGGGGCGACTTGCATTATGAAAATCAAAGAAGCTCTTTTGAAATAATCACCAATGTGGATAGTTTTGAAAAGCGCTTGGATTACGAGAATACCCAGGGAAGGTTGTTTACCAATACTATTCAGGATATGTTATTTCATATCATTAACCATTCAACCCATCACAGAGCCCAGATTTCAGTTGATTTTAGAAACAACTCCATTGAACCCCTGGTTTTTGATTATGCAACTTATAAGCGATAAACACACCTGCTAGACCGTGAATATAAAGACCAAAGTTCAGTTGTCCTTTATGATGTTCCTCGAATTTTTTATTTGGGGAGGTTGGTTTGTAACACTAGGCACTTTTTTGGGACAGAATCTCAAAGCCACGGGGGCAGAATCGGCAATGGCATATTCAACCCAATCCTGGGGAGCCATAATTGCACCGTTTATAATAGGTTTAATAGCGGACAGATATTTCAACGCGGAGCGCATTTTGGGAGTACTTCATCTTTTGGGTGCGGTTATGATGTATCAAATGTATATGGCCGTTGACTTTGCTGGTTTCTACCCCTATGTACTTGGATACATGATTCTCTATATGCCAACTTTGGCCTTGGTGAATTCAATCTCCTTTAGCCAAATGAAAAATCCTGCTAAGGAGTTTTCTTTTGTGAGGGTTTTTGGTACTATTGGTTGGATAGTGGCCGGACTAATAATTAGTTTTGTGTTCCTATGGGATTCCGAAAGCTCAAGGGAACAAGGCCTTTTGAAAAATACTTTTTTAATGGTGGCTATTGCATCAGCTGTTATGGGGATTTTTAGTTTTACTTTGCCCAAAACACCTCCCAAGGTTAAAACGGATGAAAAGGTATCCATTTCAGACATTTTGGGGTTGGATGCCCTAAAACTCTTAAAGGATAGGAATTTCCTTATTTTCTTTCTCTCATCTATTTTAATTTGCATTCCATTAGCCTTTTATTACCAGAATGCCAATCCTTTTTTGTCAGAGATCGGAATGGAAAATCCCACAGGTAAAATGACCATTGGCCAGGGTTCGGAAGTTTTGTTTATGTTGTTGTTGCCATATTTCTTTAAGAAATTTGGATTTAAAAACACCTTGATTTTCGGTATGTTGGCTTGGACCATTCGATATTTCCTATTTGCTTACGGAAATGCCGGAGATTTGGCCTTTATGCTAATATTGGGGATTGCGCTACACGGTATTTGTTATGATTTTTTCTTTGTTTCCGGACAGATTTATACGGATTCAAAGGCAGGGGACAAATTTAAAAGTGCGGCCCAGGGGTTGATAACCTTGGCCACCTATGGTGTTGGAATGTTGATCGGGTTTTGGGTGGCCGGAAAAATAACGGATAGTTATATAATTGGCGAAGGTGTACACAGCTGGAAAGATATTTGGACATTTCCTGCTATTTTTGCTTTAGGGGCAATGGTGCTGTTTGCAATATTTTTTAAAAGCGAAGAAGTAGAGTATAAAGAGTAACTTAGGAATAAATAAATTATGAGCAAGAAAATTAGATTAGGAATTTTAGGAGGTGGAGGAGACTCCCTTATAGGGGTGTTGCACAGAGTGGCATCGCAGATTAATGATAATTACGAAATTGTTGGTGCAGTTTTCAACCCAGATTTTGAGGCAAATGTTGCTTTTGCCAAGGAAATAGATGTTCCTACCAATAGGATCTATAAGGATTTTGATACCTTGGTGGAAGAGGAATTGAAACTTCCAAAGACAGAACGTATACAGGTATGTTCTGTGCTTACCCCAAACTTTTTGCATTTTCCTATGGCAAAAAAGTTGTTGGAAAATGGGTTTCACGTAATTTGTGAAAAGCCCATGACCACCACCTACGAGGAGGCTAAAATATTGCAGGCTACCTTGGAAAAGGCCAAGACCGTTTTTGCGGTTACCCATACATATACGGGATATCCTATGGTAAGGCAAATGAGGGAAATGATTAAGGCAGGTGCTATTGGGAAAATACATAAGGTGGATGCACAGTATTATCAAGGGTGGATCAACTCCATTATCCATGACAAGGCCAAACGTTCAACCGTTTGGAGATTGGATCCTAAAAAGGCCGGTATCAGTTCCTGTATGGGAGATATAGGGGTGCACGCCTTTAATATGATCGAATATACTACGGGATTGACCATAAAATCAATTTTGGCAGATTTCAACTATTTGTACGAGGATAACCAAATGGATGTAGACGGTACGGTATTGATCCGTATGGACAAACACGTGAAAGGGGTTATTCGTTCAAGTCAGGTTGCTACCGGAGAGGAGAACGGATTGTCAATTGCCATTTATGGCGAGAAGGGCGGACTAAGATGGGAGCAGGAAAATCCCAATTACCTTTATGTGCTTAGCGATGACAAACCGCTTCAGGTGTATAAGCCGGGCCATGCCTATAATTCCAAGTTGTCCCTAAATGGAACTAAATTGCCTCCAGGACATCCCGAAGGTATTTTTGATTCTATGGCCAATATTTATTTGGGTGTTGCAAGGGCCATTCGCGGAGAGAAATATAACGATGGGGAATTCCCTACCATGATGGATGGTGTTCGTGGGCTCGATTTTATAGAGAGCACAGTTGAGTCCAACAAAAAGGGCAATGTTTGGATCAATTTAAAATAACACAGGATATAGTGTAATAAAAAGGGCCGCAATTGCGGCCCTTTTCTATGGAAGTTGTTTAAGTCCTTAAGACTATCCGTAAACCTTGTCAAATTCAACACAGACCACGATCATACTATCACGGGGCACACGTTTAAAAGGTGCCAATTCACGTAAAAAATAATCCCAGTGGAATTTTTTCCAATGTTCCAGACTTTTATCCCCTAAGCCGTCCAATAGTACATACTCTTTGGTAATACTAAAAAATGGCTTCAGTTTTACAGCAGTTGTCCTAACGATACATTTTGAATTGCCATTCCAATCGGTAAGGACTGTAAAAGCTCCTATTTTAGGCAGTGGTTCCTTGCGGTTTTGAAGTCCCAAAAGGGAAAATGTCGCAGCTTTCTTAAGGTTTTTAAGCACTAGATCCACTCCGTGGTCCGCATCTTCTTCATTGTCACTGAAATGAATCACTTTAGGTGCTTTTTCAAAAGCAAATTCCAAGTGGGCGTCCAAAAAATCACCCCACATATTTCTAGCCGAAGCATTGTCCATTCTAATTAGGTCTAATATTTAACAGTAACGGTAAAATACATTAATTATTTCTCGAATGATGTTATGAAAATTTACCGTCTTTCAATTGTTTGGCAGCATGATTTGCAGCCCTGGCCGTAAAAGCCATATAAGTCAATGACGGATTTACACAATTGGAGGAGGTCATAAATGCACCATCGGTGACATATACATTGGGAACCAGATGCACTTGATTATTTTTATTCAAGATTGAAGTTTTGGGATCATGCCCCATACGGGCGCCGCCCATTTCATGTATTCCCAATCCTGGATAGGAAGATTCCTCATAGGATTGTACATCCTTAAATCCTGCCGCTTCAAACATTTCTATAATAACTTTTATGATATCCTTGCGCATATTCATCTCGTTTTCCTTGAACTCAACGTCAAAGGCCAATTGTGGAAGCCCCCATTTATCTTTTTCAGTAGGGCTTAATGTAACCCTGTTGTCGTCATATGGCAGGAATTCTCCAAATCCGGTAACACCGATAGTCCAATGACCGGGCTTTAGAATACTTTCTTTGAGTTCTTTACCGAATCCCAACTCCCCAATATTTTCTGACCAATCGCCTCTACTGGCCGTGCCTTGAAATCCGAATCCACGAACATAGTCATTACGCTTGGTCTTTTCATCCATATTTACGAATCGGGGAATATAAAAACCATTGGCGCGGCGACCTTTATAATATTTATCCAAATACCCATCTACTTTGGCAGTTGCCCCTAATTTATAATGATGATCCATGATACCTCTACCTAAGGCATCCGAGTCATTTCCGAGACCGTTGGGAAAGCGTTCGCTTTTTGATTGTAATAATATACCAACAGAAGCCATGGCTGAAGCACAGAGAAAAATTACACGGGCCTTGAACTCCATTTTTTCGTTGGTCTCCGCATCTATGACTCTTACCCCTGTCGCTCTTTTTGTTTTATCATCATAGATGACTTCGTACACAATGGAATTGGGCCTGAGCGTCATATTACCAGTTCTTTCGGCGGCCGGCAAAGTGGATGAATTGCTGCTAAAATAGCCTCCGAAAGGGCAGCCGCGCCAGCATCTATCTCGATTTTGGCACACTCCTCGACCTTCAAAATTTGCATTTGGATCCGTAATGTGTGCAGTCCGGCCAATGGTCACCAAACGACCATCATCAAATTTTTCTTCGATTGATTTTTGAAAGTCCTCTTCTACACAATTCAATTTCATGGGGGGTTGAAATTTGCCATCTGGCAATTGTTTTAGCCCGAGGGCTTGACCACTGACCCCTATATATTCTTCAACTTTGTCATACCATGGTGAAATGTCCTTATACCTAATAGGCCAATCAACGCTGATGCCTTCTTTTTTATTGGCTTCAAAATCAATATCACTCCAACGATAACTCTGTCTGCCCCATGTTAGAGAACGCCCGCCGACCTGATATCCCCTTATCCAATCAAATCGTTTGGTTTGAACATAAGGGTGATCCAAATCGTTTACAAAGAAATGCTTGTTGCTCTCATCTGGCGCCCAATTCAACCTACTTTGTATGTGATATTTTTCTTTATCCGATTTAGATAATTGACCTTTTAAAGGGTAATCCCATGGATCATCGTTCATTGTGGGATAATCCTCGATATGCTTTACCATTGGTCCTCTTTCCAGCACCAAAGTCTTTAACCCATTCTCGCAAAGTTCTTTAGCTGCCCAACCTCCACTAATACCGGTACCTACAACAATGGCATCAAACATTTCACTCTGATTCATTCTATATTTCTTGTTTTAATTCTGATGCTTTTCCTATATTTATAACTTCGCATTTGTAGGCATAGGCTACAAACATTAAATATAGGATTTTTATCCTGAATGTTAACAAAGGTTATTTTCAATTACAATTAATAAAAAATCAAAATGAAGACAATTAAAGGGCCCGCAGTATTTTTAGCACAATTTGTTGATGAAAAAGCACCATTCAATTCATTGGATGGTATGTGTAAATGGGCATCCGATTTAGGATATAAGGGAATACAAATACCTACCTGGGTAAATTTTCTTATCGATTTGGATAAAGCTGCTGAGAGTCAGACCTACTGTGATGAATTAAAGGGAAAGATAAATTCCTATGGACTGGAAATTACAGAGCTGTCCACACATTTACAAGGACAATTGGTGGCAGTGAACCCCGCCTATGACCTTATGTTTGATAATTTTGCGCCGGATAAAGTGAAGAATAATCCAAAGGCCCGTACCGAGTGGGCAATTGATACTGTTAAAAAAGGAGCTACTGCGAGTCGTAGGCTCGGGCTAAAGGCACATGCCACTTTCTCGGGCTCCCTTCTATGGCATACCGCCCACCCTTGGCCTCAAAGACCAGCAGGATTGGTGGAAATGGGCTTCGAAGAGTTGGCAAAAAGATGGTTGCCCATCCTAAATCACTTTGATAAGGAAGGTGTAGATGTATGTTACGAAATACACCCTGGAGAAGATCTTCACGACGGGGATACTTTTGAGCGTTTCTTGGCTGCTACCGGTAACCATAAACGAGTTAATATTTTGTACGACCCAAGTCATTTTGTACTTCAGCAGCTGGATTATATTACTTATATAGACCATTACCACGAATTCATAAAATCTTTTCACGTTAAGGATTCGGAATTTAACCCAACAGGCAAAAAAGGAGCCTTTGGTGGTTTTAATGATTGGGGTGACCGGGCAGGTAGGTATCGTTCGCTGGGGGATGGACAGATAGATTTTAAGTCCATCTTTTCTAAACTTACTCAGTACGGCTGTGATGTTTGGGCGGTAATGGAATGGGAATGCTGTATAAAGAGTCCGGAACAAGGAGCTAGGGAAGGAGCCAAGTTTATCCAGGACCATATTATTGAGGCCACTGAAAAAACCTTTGACGATTTTGCCGGTGCAGCTATAGATAAAGCAGTATTGAAGAAAATATTAGGACTATAAAATCAATTAAAAGAGAAATGAAAAAATTAATTTTTAGTGCCCTTATAGCTGTCATGGTTATGGGATGTAAAGAGAAGACAGATAAAAAAGACATGGACGTGGATTCCGATCCCTTGGCCAACTCCGAAAAAGGAACTCCACCCCCGCCCCCACCAGCTTCAATTGAGGGAGAATGGCAGGTGTTATTTGACGGGTCCAATTTCGATGCCTGGAAAAGATATTTGGAAGATGGCGTTGGGGATGCATGGAAGATAGAGGATGGAGCCATGGTATACTACCCGCCAAAGGAGCGCAAGAAAGGTGAGAAATATAATTTAGTGACCAAGGAAGACTTTACCAATTTTGTACTATCCATAGATTGGAAAATCTCTGAGGGCGGAAATAGTGGTATTTTTTGGGGTGTTAAGGAAGTGGAAAGTCTTTCTGAAGCCTACCATTCCGGGCCGGAAATACAAGTGTTGGACAATGAAAAACACCCTGACGCAAAAAATGGACCTGTAAGACAGGCAGGGGCTTTGTATGATATGGTTGGTCCTAGTGAGGATGTTACCAAACCTGTTGGGGAATGGAATACCTGTGTTATCACAGTAAACCATAAAACCAACAAGGGAAATGTAGTCCTAAATGGTACGGAAGTGGCTTCTTTTCCAGTTCATGGAGAGGAATGGGAGGCTATGATCGACAAGTCTAAATTTAAGGGGTCTGAGCATTTTGGAAAATATAAGACTGGAAAAATAGGATTACAGGATCATGGGGACATAGTGTCCTTCAGAAATATTAAGATAAAAACATTGGACTAAATCGTTATTGGATATGCCTATGAAAATGAGATCTATTTATGTCCCGTTAATATTGTTCTTGGCATTTGCGTGCAAGGAAAAAGTTAAAGTGGATCCGTTGGAGCCAAAAGACACAAAACCAACTGATGAAGTGTTGGTGGTACACGGTGAATACTCCGGTACGGAACCTACTAAACCGGAAGAGACCGAATTTTATAAACCGGTGCCCCCAGTAGTAAATCCGCATGATCCCATAAAAAAAGTTCCCTCTGATGCTATTGTGCTTTTTAGCGGGGATAATTTGGATAATTGGATAAGTTCAAGAGACAGCACGGCGGCCAAGTGGATCGTGAACAATGATGGAAGTATGACCGTTAACAATAAGACTGGTGATATACAAACGGTTCAGAATTTTGGAAGTATACAGTTGCATCTGGAATGGAAATCTCCAGCAGAAGTTCAGGGAAAAGGGCAAAGCAGGGGTAATAGCGGGGTCTTTTTAAATGGGCTGTACGAGGTTCAGGTCTTGGACAACAATGATAATGACACCTATGTAAACGGACAAGTGGGTTCTATTTACAAGCAGCACGTACCGCTTGCCATGGCATCTGTGCCCACAGGGGAATGGAATACCTATGACATTATTTATCATGCCCCGGAGTTCAATGATGAAGGGGATAAAATTAAATCGGGAACAGTAACGGTTATACATAATGGGGTACTGGTTCAGGACAATGTTGAAATTAAGGGAACCACCCCATATATAGGCTGGCCCAAAAACCCGGCCCACGGTAAGGGTCCTTTAAAGCTTCAGGACCATGGGGACAATAGTAGGGTAAGTTACAGGAACATTTGGGTTAGGGAGCTTTAGATGCAATGGGGTTTTTTCTTTGGAGCTACAGCTCCCGGTCTACTATTAATGATTTTTGGTTGGTACTATAGGGCATTCCCACCCAAAAGGATCAATTTTATATATGGCTATCGCACCTGGAAAAGTATGAGGAACCAGGAGACATGGGATTTTGGAAACAAAATTGGAGCCAAAATGATTTTTTATTTGGGCATGTCCACGCTAATAGTAGGTACGGTGGCTTATTTCATTTCCCCCCCCCCCCCTTGGTCCTTAGGTATTTACGGTTTTTTCTTGGTTGTTGCTGCCTTTGTAGGCATATTTTGGTGCGAACAGCAATTATCGGATAATTTTGATAAAAATGGGAGGCGAGTAAATAGCGAGGGCAAACCCGATTAGGGAAGTGTTCAATTAAGTATTAAGAGCCTTAATGAATGTCTTTGCACTGTACTTGACTATTGAAGAATACAAACCTCAATTTTATTTACCTTTGACAAAATTTAAAAATAATTTATGATCCAATCAATGACAGGGTTTGGGAAGCATGTAATACAACTTCCATCTAAAAAAATTACCATTGAAATCAAATCCCTCAACAGCAAAAGTCTCGATTTAAACGCTAGAATACCTTCCACCTACAGGGAAAAGGAATTGGAATTGCGCAGGACTATTGCAGGCTCATTGGTCAGGGGCAAGGTAGATTTTTCACTTTATATTGAAAATACTGGTGCTGAGACCTCTTCGGAGGTAAACGAAGTAGTGGTAAGGCAATATATGAAGCAGTTGGGACATATTGTTTCCGGGAATGAAATGGGTCTGTTGGAAATCGCAATGCGCATGCCCGATACCATGAAAACGGAAAGGGAGGACATTGATGAGGAGGAATATAAGGTTATTAAAGAATCATTGGACGAAGCGCTAAAGGAAATAAATATTTTTAGAACGGAAGAAGGAAAGGTTTTGGAAGCCGATTTTGAGGCCAGAATAAGCGTTTTAAAGAGTTTATTGGAACAGGTGGCACAAATGGACCCTGATAGACTTCTAACGATAAGGGAGCGTCTGGAAAAGGCTGTTGCGGACTTAAAAGCCGATCTGGATACAAACCGATTTGAACAAGAGCTTATCTATTATCTTGAGAAATACGACATCACGGAAGAGAAAGTCCGTTTACTAAATCACCTGGATTATTTTGCCACCACCCTTAAATCGGACGACTCCAATGGTAAGAAGCTGGGTTTTATTAGTCAGGAAATAGGAAGGGAAATCAATACCATAGGATCCAAGGCAAATTTTGCCCCTATGCAACAGTTGGTGGTGCAGATGAAGGATGAATTGGAAAAGATCAAAGAACAAATGCTTAACGTTTTATAATGAAAGGAGGAAAGCTAATTATTTTTTCTGCCCCTTCAGGCAGTGGAAAAACTACTATAGTCAAACACTTATTAAATCAGCCGGAACTCAATTTGGCTTTTTCCATTTCTGCTACCTCAAGGCCCAGGCGTGGCAAGGAGAAACACGGCGAGCATTATTATTTTATGACCTTGTCCGAATTTAAGAAACATATTAAGGATGATGACTTTCTGGAATGGGAGGAAGTCTACAGGGATAATTTCTACGGGACTCTAAAAAGTGAGGTAGACCGACTCTGGGCCGAGGGCAAGAACGTAATTTTTGATATAGACGTGGTCGGGGGCTTGCGAATAAAAAAGAAGTTTCCTGACCAAACCCTTGCGGTCTTTGTAAAGCCTCCCAGTGTAGATGAACTTAAAATTAGGTTGAAAAAGCGCAGTACGGAATCCGACGATAAAATAAACATGCGGATCGCGAAGGCCTCGGTTGAATTGGCTACGGCCCCCCAATTTGATACTGTAATAAAGAATTATGATTTGGATACTGCATTAAACGAGGCACATAAGTTGGTAGCGGATTTTATAGGCGTTGAAATGAAGAATAAAATTTAGGCCGATATTAATCCCTACAAGTCTACTCCGCCAAATTAAAATTAAAATAATTCATTGAAAAATGATGCAGAATCAAGTTTCTCATGAATAAGAAAATAGGCCTTTATTTCGGTACTTTTAATCCAATTCATATTGGGCATTTGGTGATTGCCAATCATATGGTGGAATTTTCCGACTTGGATGAGGTCTGGTTTGTGGTTACACCACAAAGTCCGTTTAAAACCAAGAAAAGCCTACTGGACAATCATCATCGTTATCAGCTGGTAGCCGAAGCTACCTTGGATTACCCCAAATTAAAACCGAGCAAAATAGAGTTTGATCTTCCCCAGCCCAATTATACGGTGAATACCTTGGCTTATTTACTGGAAAAATATGAAGACAAACATGATTTCTGTTTGATAATGGGGGAGGATAATTTAAAGGGGCTGCATAAATGGAAGAACTACGAGCTAATTCTGGAAAACCATTACATTTATGTCTACCCAAGGATTTCTGAAGGAGAAGAAGTGCATCAATTTAAAAATCATGATAAGATTCAGCACGTTGCCGCTCCAATCATGGAAATATCCTCAACCTTTATTAGGGCGCAACATAAATTGGGGAAAAATATAAGACCTATGCTTCCGGAAAGAGTCTGGAAATATATGGATGAAATGAATTTTTATAGATAGGTCATTGGGGAGTTTTACTCAAAATATCCGTTCCTAAATATTGATCGTTTTTGTTATAGTACCACGCCCTGACCTTGGGCATTTTAACATTGTTGATCATCTCTTCCCCTGATAATACAATGTATTCACCGTCATTTTTGGATTCATCATGGAAGAATTGATAAGCTTCCATGGCATAGCTGCTAGGATCAAAATAGAAATACCAGGTATCCCTTCCCACTTCCTCGGAATAGGTTATTTTTAATGTAAGATATTCTTTGTCCTTAAAGGTTTTGGTCTCAACAATTGGGTCTACAAGGGTTCCCGGATCTTTTAATTTCATAGGAAGACCATAGAGATAGGTGTAGTAGTCCCTCATTTTTTTGGCCCGTTCACAAGAGATATTATGGGATGCCCTATCCTTTTCAGAAATTATGGCTATACCATCAATTTTCAAGATGCATGAATCCCTAACCATACCCTGTTCTATGGTTTTCCCATCCTTATCTGTGGTTAACTTAAAGGTGGATGCGGGCAGGTCAATGTTGAGCTGGCTTATTCTTTTATCCCCTTTAGGCGATTCCATGATAACTGTAAAATCACTTTTAAAAGAGTGCCAGTTGTCATTGGGGTCATGATATTGAATCGCCTTATCTAGAAGTTCAGATCCAGATATCTCCTGTCCCAAACTTCCTGAGGCAAAGGAAAAACAAATCATTAACAATAAGTACCTCATGCAGTCTTAGTAATTGCCATGAACCCTATTGGACTTCCAATTTGGCAGGTGTTACAGTACTATCGTGCTCGTTGTAATAAAGTTCCAAAAGGTTCATGGTAGCATTAATAAAATCTTTTGTCTCCAAAAGAAAGGTAAAGTACAAAGTAGTATTTTTTGGACTGGATTCTTCAGTACGTGTCCTAGCGATCTGTTTTTCTATTTTTTGAGAAACCATATCCAGCAGTTCTTGTTTGCTGGCAAAAATTACCCCAATGCGTTCAAAAGAGCGGGTTTCAAATGCAGCCTTTGTGGCACTCAGCAATTTCTGTAGTTCCAGATCAATTTCCTTTAACTCTTTTATCTGATTGTATTTTAACTTTTTATGGTTATTGTGGATGTGCTTATGGCTTATCTTGTTCAGATATTCCAAGGATTGGGCCATGTCCTGCAGATACCCTAATATATTAATATAAAGATTACTGGCCCCAACACTGGCCTCATCCAAATTCTTAATAAAATAGAAAATGTGGTCTCTTAATTCGTCTATTTCATCGGAAAGCTTTCCTACCCCTTTTTTGTTCTTTTTCAAGAGCTCGAGATCCTGTTTGGCAAGTCCGTCTATGATGTGTGTATAAATTTTGTTACTTCTTTTTGCCACATTGGAAATGTTGTCTGCACTTTCTTCTATCACCCCTTGGATAGAGCTGCTTTCAGCCTTTCTTAAACTGTCTTCTGCCCTAATTTCCTTGGATTTTTTGTTATGTGAAATGTAATTTCTTACAAGTAACAATATTGCGATCAATAATAGAATAGCTACCATGGAGGGGACGTGAATATTGATGAGAGCCACTATAACCGCTGCCGAAACAAAAGCGATGATGGCTGTAAAGAACCAACCTCCAATTACGTTCAATACCCCTGCAACACGGTAAACGGCACTTTCGGCGCCCCAGGCCCTATCGGCCAAAGAAGAACCCATTGCCACCATAAAGGTTACATAAGTGGTAGACAAAGGCAATTTATAGGATGTTGCCAAAGAAATCAATACCCCTGCAACCATTAGGTTTACCGAGGCCCTTACCATATCAAAGGCAGGCATTTCAAAAGTTTTATCCTTGGATAAGGCTATAACAGGCTTCTTAAATTTAGCATCTATTTTCTCCTGCAGGGCTTTTGGCATAAGTGCGGTTGTTACCGCAGACAACATCATTGCGGACCGCACTATTCCTCTTGAAAGAAAATTTGGTTGAAAGCGTTCCTTGGATTCACCTTCCCTGGACAGATTTATTTCTGTTTGGGTTACATAACGTGCCTTTTTGGAAAACCAGAGGGTAAGTACCATGACCATTCCTGCCACAAAAAGTAAAATAGTTGGAGTTGGAACTTTTTCCGCAAGCACGGTCATACTAAATTCGTTTGCGGGGATACCTGAAGCCTGCCATGCCTCGAAGGACTGCCATGCTGCAATGGGTACACCAATGAAATTAACAAGATCGTTACCAGCAAAGGCCAATGCCAATGCAAAGGTGCCTACAATAATTATCAGCTTGTAAACATCGTATTTTAATACTACCGAGATGATATAGGATAATAGGGTCCAAAGAACTAGACTGCCAATAATAATCGTGGAGGTATTGTTTTGTATATATACAATAACGTCGTCACTTACAAAAGTTGCGCCTTTTAATCCTTTGATAAGTATGAAATAAGTAATTGCAGTTAAGGCTATACCCCCGAAAAGAGCCCCAAATACTTTAGCCTTTTTTCTAAAGTCGAATGAAAGAAGGATACGGGATACATATTGGACCAGGGCCCCAACTGAAAAGGCAATTACAACGGACAGCAAAATGCCCATTATAATTTCGGTGGCTTTTGAGGTGTTTATGTAGTTGTAGATGTCGATATAATCACCTCCGCTTGAGGCAATTTTAATAAAGGACATGGCAACCGAGGCACCCAAAAGTTCAAAGACTATGGAAACTGTAGTGGAGGTGGGCATCCCTACCGTATTGAAAAAATCCAATAACAGGATATCGGTAATCATAACGGCCATAAAGATGACCATAATCTCGGCGAACATAAATTCCCCTGGATGAAAAATTCCCTTACGGGCCACTTCCATCATTCCACTGGAAAAAATGGCACCTATGGCTATACCTAAACTGGCCACGATCATAATGGTCTTAAACGAAATGGCTTTGGAGCCAATGGCGGAATTCAAAAAGTTTACGGCGTCATTGCTAACTCCGACTACTAAATCTGCGATTGCCAAAAAGGCAAGGGCAATTATCATTAATAAATATAGATTGTCCATTATCTTATAAAAATAGTTTGCAAATATCTAAAGTCTCTAAGTTCGTAACGTTATCTTAAGGTTATATTTTCACTAAAAATGTACGTCCAATTGTAGTCTGTACATCAATGCATCAGCGCCATTTTCAACAGAAAGATAACTAATATCTGTTTGCACTTTTAATTTGTGGCCTACAATATATTTGGAGAGTCCCAGGGTGTATTGATTTTCTAGGTTTTCTCCGGTAATGTTTTTATCCAGTTCTACATTTGTGTATCTCCCAGAAATCTCCCAGTTGCTGTTAAAAAGATAACCGGTTTGCAGATTTAATCCATGGCCCACCTGAACCACCTCTCCGGTCAGGGAGCCGTCGATATTTCGGGCAAAGGGGTCTTGAGCATCCCTATAGGCGTATTCTCCCATGAAAGAAAATCCGTTATATTTAAAAACGGCATCGAGGAACAAGGTGTTGATATCGGTTTTGTGAAAACCGAAATCGGTTTCCATATAAGTTCCTTGGCTACCCCTGGTCCTTACCGCATTAATATTAAGGTTGTAAGTAGCCGCCAACATTAGTTTTGGGGATTTTTCCCTTTTTAAATCGCTTCCGCTGTAGTCGCCTCCGCCTTTAAATTCACCAAATGGAAGTAATTCCAAACGTCCGCTGTATTGGTGTCCACCTAGATTTCCTGTGGTGACGTTTCTACCTTCGCCTTGTGAAATGGAGAATATTTCCCGTACCAAAAAGGTATCAGTTAGGTAGGTCAAGTGCCTAAGTTGAATACCCATATCCCTGTCCAAGGTAAACTGGCCATTAAGGAGGGATCTATCTACCAGTTGAAGGTTGCCCGAGGAAATAACCCTTTCAACATTTCCGGGAAGTTTGGTCTGGCCTACCCAAAGTTCAAAATTTTCATAAAAATTCCACATGACCACGGCATCCAATATATATCTTGGTGCGTCGCTTGTATATTGCGAGCCACCAGAAATATCCCTATTGGATAAACCCAATTCAAGTTTGTAGCTAAGTTTGGGGGAATATACAAAACCATCAAATTTTAATCTGGCCCTTCTTATGAGAGCATTGAAATCTGGATCCGTATATTCACCGTTTGAATTTTCCGTCCAAGTGGTACTGCTCAAAAACTGCATTCTGGTAGCAATCTTTGCACTCCAGGTACTGTCTTTGCCCATTAAATTAAAAAGACCTTGCCCAAATTCAGGGGCATTGGGTTCCTGAGAATAGGATACAAAAAGTGAGCACAATGCAAGCCCTAGGGCTAAGCATTTCATTTTCATAATGTATTAGTTTTTGTCGAGTGCAAAGTACCAACACATATGTTAAGTTAATGTTAATCTATAAACAATTTTATTTTAAATGAAAAAAGCTACCTTGGCCAGAGGTAGCTTGAGATTTCAATTATATAGTCGACAAAAACTAATATTTTAAATGAAACCAACTCAGTCTTAAGACAAACGCTAAGATGGGGATATGGATTGAATTCATTGTAATCCTAAGATTAATTAATCGTTAAAATTGAGTTGTGGGTTTTGGCCTGCCGAAAGTGGAAGATGGTTTTATTATGTGTTGAATTGTTAAAAATGTATCTTGCGACCACTAAAATTATAATATGCATTGGGAACAACTTCTTTCCTTGAAACGTTTTGGTGATACCCACAAAAGAATTAGAAAGGAACAGGATGAGACCCGATTGGGTTTTGAAGTGGATTACGACAGGGTGATATTTTCTGCAGCCTTTAGGAGCTTGCAGGACAAGACCCAGGTAATACCCCTTTCCAAAACCGATTTTGTACACACGCGCCTTACCCATAGTTTGGAGGTCTCTGTAGTGGGTAGAAGCCTAGGAAGGATAGCCGGGAAGAAAATTTTGGAAAAACATCCTCATTTGCGGGAAGTGCACGGCTATCATTTTAATGATTTTGGCGCCATTGTTGCTGCCGCGGCCCTGGCACATGATATTGGGAACCCGCCTTTTGGGCATAGTGGGGAAAAGGCTATAGGTGAATACTTTAAAACAGGCAGGGGCAAACAGTTTAAAACTGTATTGACAAAAAAAGAATATCAGGACATCATAGATTTCGAAGGCAATGCGAATGGATACAGATTATTAACTGAATCCCGCCAGGGGGTTGAAGGTGGATTGCGACTTAGTTATGCCACTTTGGGCGCGTTTATGAAGTACCCAAAGGAATCCTTGCCAAAAAAGCCTACCAAACATATTGCGGACAAGAAATTCGGTTTTTTTCAACAGGATGTGGCTTCTTTTCAGGAAGTGGCCTCTGAACTGGGACTGGAATCAAGGGGAAATGGAAAGGATGTTGGTTTTTGCAGACATCCCCTTACCTTCCTCGTAGAGGCTGCGGATGATATTTGTTATACCATTATCGATTTTGAGGACGGAATTAATTTAGGTCTTATTTCGGAGGATTATGCTTTGGAATATCTTATAAAGTTGGTTAAGGACAGCATCAACATAAAAAAGTACAATAATTTAATCTATATGGAAGACCGTCTGAGCTATTTAAGGGCTTTGGCGATCAACACCTTGATTACTGATGCCATTGCCATTTTTATTGAAAATGAGGATGCTATCCTCAAGGGGGAATTTTCAGTTTCCTTAATGGATAAAAGCAAGTTCAAGGCCCAAATCGAAGACATTATTACCTTAAGTGTACAGAAAGTCTACCGCTCACAGGAGGTATTGGAAAAAGAAATAGCAGGCTACAGGATCATCTCTGACATTTTGGATGTGTATACAACGGCTTTGATAAGGAACAAGGAAGGAAATAGTTCCAATTATGACCGACTAATGATTTCAACTTTGCCCGAATCCTATAGGGAAACTAAAGGTTCCAACTACGACATACTCTTGAGTACATGCTGTTTTGTTGCCAGTTTATCAGATAGTGCAGCGGTACATATCCATAATAAGATAATGGGAAAACAGCTTTAAAAATCATAGATCAAACCAACACCCAGTAATTGTTTGAATTGTATTTTTCGTTTCCCCGGGGTTGTAATAGTGCCATCTGTAGCTTTTACCTCGTCGAATATAATATCGTGGTCATATAGAACATGGGTGCCTATGGACGCCTTTACATATTTGTTGACGGTCAAATCCAAATTTACCTCCCAGTCAACATCTATATTTCCAAAATTCTTTACATAATCCGAGTATAATTGTAATCTGTGATTTAGCCTAACATTGTCATAAACTATGGTTTCCCAGGTGTTGGACACCAAAAAACCAAATTCCAGATAAACATTTTCGCCCTCTTTTATTATGTTGCCATCCGTATCTATCAGTGCTCTTTGTACCCCAAAAGCACCACTGTTAGCCAGGGTTTGGTCTAGCACAAAGGTAGATTTGAAGGTAAGTGGCGCCAAGCGCAGGTTGAATTTTTTGCCTTCCGGAATATAGGAAGTACCAGCACCTAACAGGGCATACCCAGGCGCCATAAATCTGGAAATGGGTTTATCCCTATCGGGGTATTTGTAACCATTGGAGAACTGTGTTCTAAATTCTGCGCTGGCGGAATAGTACCAATTGCTTATGGTATCCCTTCGAAACGCAAAGGTGGATGAAAACCGCAATGCATCATCGGTTTTTCTCAATTTAAAGCCTTCTTGGGCATTAAGGCCATAACGTATGTCCAAATTGTTGTTTAATTGAACGTACCTAAATTTATAATTGCGCACGAACTTGGCATTGGCCAAACCCGAAATGGAATTGTTTCCCCCTGCATTCCAGTTCACAAAGGCCACTTCACTAAAATTAAATCCAAGTTTGTTTTCCTTCTCCCAGAACGAGGGTATCCTAAACCGCCTGTATTTCTCTTCCAGAGGCTTGGTACGCTTAAAGGAAACAACAGGATTGGTCAGGTCTGCACCCCGTGGAATGTATTTTATTTTGTCCTGCAAAGTCCGTATTACTATGGTATCTATACGCATGGAATCTACTTGGGTGGAATCCGGGACTTGTGGAGCAGGAATGGTATCTTGTGCGAATAAAAAATTAAAATTTAGGAACAGGAGGACAATAATGAAAATTTTACCGTACATGCTAATCAGTATTCAAAAGGTTGTTAATATAATTTTTTAAAGTCGATATATCTATTTTAGCTATTTTATGGAGCTCTTCAACAGTTCCCTGCTCTATAAAAACATCTTCAATGCCAAAAATCTTTATTGGGACAAAACTATGGATCTCATTGGCATATTCCAAAATTGCATTTCCAAATCCCCCCATTTTACAGCCATCTTCAATGGTAATCACGCTTTCGTAGGTCGAGAATATTTTCTTCAACATAGCGGTGTCCAAAGGTTTTACAAAACGCATATTGTAATGGCCAATTTGGCCCTTTTCATTCATGCTTTTTAGTAAATCACTGACCATATTCCCAATATGGCCGATCGAAAGTACCGCAATTTTCGTACCTTTTTTTAATTCTTGGGATATTCCTATCGGAATTTTGTTAAATTTTTGTTTCCAATCCAATGTCACGCCTCTCCCTCTAGGATATCTTATGGCTATGGGTTGCCCTAAGCCTAGTTGTGCCGTGAACATTATATCCCTTAGTTCAATTTCGTTTAAAGGTGCAAAAATAATAAGATTTGGAATACACCGTAAATATGCCATATCATATATTCCATGATGGGTGGCACCGTCCTGCCCGACCAGACCCGCACGATCCAAACAGAAAATAACAGGAAGATTCTGCAATGCTACATCATGTATAATCTGGTCATAGGCACGTTGTAAAAAAGTAGAGTAGATATTACAAAAGGGTACCAGGCCCTCTGCGGCCATTCCACCGGCCATGGTTACCGCATGTTGCTCTGCAATGCCCACATCAAATGCCCTTTCCGGGAGTTGTTCCATCATATATTTTAGGGAGCTTCCGGTAGGCATCGCCGGAGTTATACCCACTATATTTTCATTGTTTTTGGCCAATTCTACAATGGTGTAACCAAATACATCTTGATATTTTGGAGGTTGTTTTTCAGAGGTTTTTGGCCAAAGGTCACCTGTTTCCTTATTAAATTTTCCAGGGGCGTGATATACAACTTGGTTCTCCTCTGCTTTTTTAAGTCCTTTGCCCTTAGTGGTTATGATATGTAGCAATTTGGGTCCTTCAATATCTTTTAGTCGCTTTAGCTCGTTGATTAAGGCTGCCAAATCATGTCCATCCATGGGACCTGAATAGTTAAAATTTAAACATTCAAAAATGTTCTCGTCTTTGGCTGTGCCTTTTTTAACATTGGTAAGGTATTTTTTCAAGGCACCTACGCTAGGATCAATTCCTATGGCATTGTCATTTAGGACGATAAGGATGTTGGCGTTGGTGTCCCCTGCATGATTAAGCCCTTCAAAGGCCATGCCACTGGCAATGGATGCATCACCTATAACCGCAATGTGCTGCATATTCTTTGTGCCCTTTATTTGTGAGGCCAAAGCCATTCCCAGGATTGCTGAAATTGAGGTTGAACTATGTCCTGTACCAAAGTCGTCATACAGGCTTTCTGAGCGTTTCGGAAATCCGCTAATTCCTCCCAATTGTCTATTGGTATTGAATATTTCCCTGCGTCTCGTTAAAATTTTATGGCCGTAAGCCTGATGTCCAACATCCCAAATTAGTTTATCCTTAGGGGTGTTAAAAACATAGTGAAGGGCAATGGTTAGTTCCACAACGCCCAGACTAGCTCCCAAATGCCCTTCTTTGGTAGCTACAATGTCTATGATAAACTCCCTTAATTCTTGGGCAAGTTGTATTAAATCGACTATTTCCAAGGCTCGAATATCCTTAGGGTCGTTTATATGTTGAAGAATTCCCTTGGGCATACTAAAAATGTTACGCAAAACTAATGTATTTAAACATTGAATGGCGTGTTTTTTAGTGTTGGTTTGGCAGTTTTCAGGATATTTTAATCAAATGGTATTTTTTTTGAACCTTCGCCAATATTGTTTACTATTGTGCCTTAATTGTTAGGCATGATAAACCCGTTTGATGACAACTATTTTATGAAAAAGGCCTTACAAGAGGCAGAAGCTGCTTTTGAAATAGGAGAGGTACCTGTTGGCGCCGTTATCGTCGTTGAGAACAGGATTATTGCCAGGGCACATAATTTAACCGAGCGTTTGAATGATGTTACGGCGCATGCAGAGATGCAGGCCATAACTGCAGCAGCCAATTTTTTGGGGGGCAAATATCTTCACAATTGCACCCTATATGTAACCCTGGAACCATGTCAAATGTGTGCAGGTGCCCTGTATTGGAGTCAAATATCCAAAATTGTCTATGCGGCAAAGGACTTGGAGAGGGGCTTTGTGGCCATGGGAACCAAAATACATCCCAAGACTGAATTGGTGACCGGGGTTTTGGAAGAGGAAGCATCTGACATTTTGAAACGATTTTTTATTCAGAAGCGCAATTTAAATTAGAAAGCGACCATTTGCATTTTCAAAATGCGCAACTTATTGATGGCTTTTGCATCTACTTTTTAGTTCAACAATTTTTGGTAATATGAAAGTATATGGAATAATGCTTTTCTTGGGTCTGATTTTTGTATTTAATGGATGTTCCACGGACAATACTCATGAAAAGAACGATATGGTTAGTGGAACCTGGAGCCTGATAAATGTTAGTGGGGGATTCGCAGGGATTGATGTAGATTTTGAAAAGGGGAAAATTGTTTGGAAGTTCAACGCCAAGGTTGGGTCATTGATCGTTGCCAACAATGACGGGTCCAACGCAATTTATAATGGCTTGCCAACAGGTACCTATACTTATTCTATCCTACAGGAAAAAGACCAATATTATTTGCAGATAAACGACAAGGAGATTGGTGGCATTGTGGTTGACAAATCACATTTGGTCCTGGACCAAAATAAAACTTCCATAGGTAGTGGAGCCGATGGTTTTGTGATGGTATTAGCCAGATAACCAAGCAAATGATAGGTTGGTTAAAAACAAAAACCCCTAGCGGATACCAAGGGTTTACAACTTTTTCAAAATAAAATAGTATTAGCCAATCACCTGCACTTTTGCAGCAACTATTCCCTTGCGCCCTTCTTCTTCCTGGTATTCTACTTTGTCTCCTTCGTTAAGTTCAGTTCCGTTTAATGCAGTAGCATGAACAAAAATGTCCTTACCCGTGTCATCGTTGGTAATGAATCCAAATCCCTTGGATTCATTAAAAAATTTTACAGTTCCAGTCATTCCAATGAAATTAAAATAATAATCGTTTAGATTACTAATTTATGTTTTTTTGGTTAAAATTGGATATAATCAATTTAAAAAAATAACAAAATTACTGCTTGTCAGGGGTTTCCTTTTCCTTTCCCTGCATTTTCCTGATGTTTTCCTCAGTGAGCATATAATCCTTCATTTTTTTGCCTTTACTAACCGTAATAAGAAAGAGGGGCATGGCTACCAAAAATATGCCGACCGTACCAAATCCTATGCATTTATTGGATAAGGCCAAATTTTCCTCATTAATGCTAAAGCCATAAATGATAGAAACAAAGGAAGCCAAGAGAATTAAAGAAATAATATACTTCATCCCTAAGTTGGGTTTTAGGAGGTTAAATTTATTAATTTTCTTCTGTAAGCGGTCAAAAGCTTGGATTTGGAGATAAAACCTATGTATTTTTCATCCTTGATAACGGGCAGGTTCCAAGCGCCGCTATTTTGAAATTTCTCCATAATGTCCGTCATTTTATCTTTATCCAATTCAATAATATCCGGAGGGGTATTCATAACGTCGGCCGCCATAATTTCCTTGTATAATTTCTGATCGAACATGATGGGGCGTATGTCATCCAACAAAATAATTCCCAGTAGTGTATTGTCCTCCTTATCAATTACAGGAAATATATTTCTATTGGATTTTACTACCGCTTGGTGTACAATTTCCCCTAGATTCATCTCGGGGTATATTGGCACAAAATTATCTTCAATAACCTTGTCTATATCCATCAAAGTTAGAACGGCATGGTCCTTATCATGTGTAATTAATTCGCCCTTTCTGCCCAATTCCATGTTATAGACAGAATGTGGGTGCACGTACTTGGTTATGGAAAAGGAGATCGCAGAGGTTATCATTAGCGGAATAAATAATTCATATCCCCCAGTAACCTCGGCTATAAGGAATATTGCCGTAAGCGGGGCGTGGAGTACCCCGGCCATTAGGCCGGCCATGCCCACCAGTGTAAAATTACTTTCAGAAATTTGGTTTGGAAAGATTCCAACAGTGTTAATTGCTTTGGCAATGCAATTGCCCATTATACTTCCCATAAATAGTGTTGGGGCAAAGATACCCCCAACGCCACCGGCACCAAAAGTTAGGGCACAGGCAATAATTTTAAAAAAAACCAATCCGGCAAGTAAGCCAATTACCAACCAGGCATTTGTTAGGTCCAATTGAAAAATGTTATTTTCCAATACCTTTTCAGGGTTGCCTTTAATGAGATTGTTGATAACATCGAAACCCTCGCCATATAAGGGAGGGACCAGATATATTAATATTCCAATGGCAATTCCTCCATAGAGCAACCTTTTTACGGGGGAATCTATTTTGTCAAATAGTTTTTGGACCCGCTCATATACTTCTGTAAAATATATGGAAGTTAAGCCTGCAAATAACCCAAGGACTAGGTAAAAGGGAATATCGGACATTATAAAGTCATCTTCAAGCTTAAAGGGTAAAAGAATATCGTTCCCAAAGAAAAAGTAGGATGTAATGATTCCTGAAAGTGACGCTAAAAGCAAGGGCAACATGGAGGCGATGGTCAGATCCAGGCTAAATACCTCAATGGCAAAAATAATGGCCGCAATAGGGGCTTTAAATATGGAGGACATGGCTCCAGCTGCCGCACAACCTATAAGTAAGTTCCTTGTAGTCTGGTTTACGTGGAACATTCTTGAAATATTGGAGCTTATGGCCGCTCCTGTGGCCACAGTAGGGCCCTCCAATCCAACCGAACCCCCAAAACCTACTGTAATGGGTGCAGTAAGAATGGATCCGAACATCTGATATTTCCGCATGATTCCCTTTTTTTTGGAAATCGCGAAAAGTGTGGATGGTATGCCATGGCTTACTTTATTACGGATTACATATTTAATGATCAGATAAACAGTGGTAAATCCAATTATAGGGAAAACGAAATAAAAGGCCTGGTGATAATACCGCACCAAATTACCTTCCAATAAATGTTGAAAAAAGTGGGTTAAATTTTTAAGAATAACGGCCGCTATCCCAGAGGTAAACCCAACCAAAATACTTAGCAGGTAGATAAATTGCCTTTGGGAGATGTGTTTTGCTCGCCAAACCAAAAAATTGGTTAGCCATGATTTTTTTAGTGCAGCCATGATTCTGAAAAAAATCCTGCCATGTTATTACATAGCAGGATTTTAAAGATATGATTATAAATCCAATTTTAGGTGAAGTTCCTTCAACTGTAAATCATCAATCCGGGCAGGGGCATCGATCATGACATCGCGGCCACTATTATTTTTTGGGAAAGCTATGAAATCGCGAATAGTTTCCTGTCCGCCCAAAATGGCCACCAACCTATCCAATCCAAATGCAAGACCTCCATGTGGTGGTGCCCCATATTGAAAGGCATCCATTAAAAATCCAAATTGCGCCTTGGCTTCCTCAGGGCTAAAACCAAGATGTCTAAACATTGTGGACTGCATTTGCTTATCGTGAATACGAATGGATCCGCCTCCAATTTCATTGCCATTCAACACCAGATCATAGGCATTGGCCTTTACAGCTCCCGGGTCAGTGTCCAACAATTCCAATTGTCCCGGTTTAGGCGAGGTAAACGGATGGTGCATAGCATGGTAATGCCCAGTCTCCTCGTCCAGTTCCAATAATGGAAAATCTATTACCCAAAGCGGAGCAAACTCATCTTTTTTACGCAATCCTAAGCGTTGGGCAATTTCCATTCTAAGTGCACTTAGCTGTGTCCTTGTTTTATTGGTGTCTCCTGATAGTACGCATATTAGGTCCCCTGTCTTTGCTCCGGTGGCCTCTGCCCATTTGGCTAGATCTTCCTGATCGTAAAATTTGTCTACCGAAGATTTGAAGGAGCCGTCGTCGTTATATTTGGCATAGACCATTCCTTTGGCGCCTATTTGTGGCCTGCGTACCCAGTCTACCAGCGCGTCAATTTCTTTTCTGGTATAGGCCGCTCCCCCAGGTATGGCAATACCCACGACCAATTCGGCCTCGTTAAATATTCCAAAGTCCTTATGTTGTGCAATAGGGTTAAGTTCTCCGAATTCCATTCCAAAGCGGATATCCGGTTTATCGTTGCCATATTTTTTCATGGCGTCATCATAAGTCATTCTTGGGAACTTATCAATGGAGACTCCTTTTATTTCTTGTAACAAATGTCTGGTCAGTCCCTCAAAAACATTTAAAATATCTTCCTGTTCCACAAAGGCCATCTCGCAATCAATTTGTGTAAATTCCGGTTGCCTGTCCGCCCTAAGGTCTTCGTCCCTAAAGCATTTAACGATCTGGAAGTATTTGTCCATGCCACCAACCATCAATAATTGTTTAAATGTTTGGGGCGATTGTGGCAAGGCATAAAACTGGCCTTCGTTCATTCTGCTTGGTACTACAAAATCCCGGGCACCCTCTGGGGTAGATTTGATCAAATAGGGAGTTTCCACTTCAATAAAACCTTGGTCGGAGAGATATTTTCTAACCTCAATGGCTACTTTATGCCTAAAAATGAGATTGTTCTTTACTGGATTTCTGCGAATATCCAGATATCGGAATTTCATGCGGATATCTTCACCCCCATCGGTCTGGTCTTCAATGGTAAAAGGAGGAACCAAGGATTTGTTTAGTATTTTGATTTCTGATACCAATACTTCCACATTTCCGGTAGGTATGTTTGGGTTTTTTGAAGTCCTTTCAATTACAGTTCCTTTAACCTGTATCACAAATTCGCGACCTAAGGATTTTGCAATTTCCATAATCTCTTTTGAGGAGCGTTCCTCATCAAAAATGAGTTGGGTAATTCCATATCGGTCCCGAAGATCGGCCCAGACCACAAAACCTTTGTCCCTAACTGTTTGTACCCATCCTGACAAGGTTACTTCTGCTTGTTGATGGGTTTCCCGCAATTCACCGCAATTATGACTTCTATACATTTTTATATCATCTAAGAAAAGGCAAATGTAAGAAGTAATAGGGTAAGCTGAAAAAAATATCCGCAATTGGGAAATTATGAATTTGTATTACAGAATTTTATCAAATTCTAATTTTTTTTAGAGAAAATTAACAAAACTTACTTATTTTAGTATATAATTCTAACGAAACTTACTAATATGAAACAGAAATTATTTAAGAAGAACATGTTCTTATTTTTCTTAATGGCACCTCTGCTGTTATTGGCTCAGGATGTTGTTAAAGGAAAGGTAACAGACTCAGGTCTCGGAGATCCACTTCCTGGGGTAAATGTTGTTATTAAAGGTACCTCAACGGGTACTACTACGGATTTTGATGGTAATTACGAGCTTTCGGTCGATAATTTTCCATCCACTCTTGTATTTTCCTCCTTGGGGTATGCCTCAAAGGAAATGCAGGTAAGCGGGCCAAGTACATTAAATGTTGCTTTGGACGAATCGGCAACAGGTTTGGAGGAGGTTGTTGTGACAGGTTTGGCCACATCGGTTAAACGAAGTAATGCGGCCAACGCTGTAGCTTCGGTATCTGCCGATGAGCTAACGGGGAGAACGCCGCCTCAAACATTGGATGGTGCCTTGGCAGGGAAATTTGCTGGTGCGCAAATTACCGCCGCATCTGGAGCACCTGGTGGCGGGATGTCTGTAAAATTAAGAGGTGTAACCTCTATTAATGGGCAGGGTCAACCGTTGTATATTATAGATGGGGTATATGTTAACAATAATAGCGTATATGCCGGCGGGTTAAACGAAATTTCCAATGCTGCAGGTGGAGGGGCTTCCTCTACCGATTCACAGGATAATGCATCGAACAGAATTGCAGACATTAATCCAGACGACATTCAAAATATTGAGATTCTTAAAGGTGCTTCTGCTTCCGCAATTTACGGATCAAGGGCGGCGGCCGGGGTAATTATTATCACAACTAAGAAGGGGAAAGCTGGTAAAACAAAAATAAATGTTTCACAGGCTTTGGGATGGAATGAAGCTGTAAACTTGCTGGGACAAAGAAATTGGACCTCCGCCTTGGCAGAGAGTGTTTTTGGAGAAGGGGCCTTATATACCGCTGCTGAATCTGCCGGTAGATTAAGGGATTATGAAGACGTTATATATGGGGAAAAAGGATTTATTACCAATACCAATGTGAGTATTTCGGGTGGATCTGATAAAACTTCATTTTTTGGTAGTTTTACCAATAATGAGGAGGATGGAATTGTTAAAAGGACAGGAGCCTCCAAACAATCACTTAGGTTGAATGTTGACCATAGGATTACGGACGATATTAAATTGTCCTTGACAGGAAATTACCTTAAGTCCAGTGCGGATAGGGGATTCTTTAACAATGACAACTCCAATACTACCATAGGGGTTTCTCTTTTGTTTACTAGACCTTGGGACTATTTGCTTCCAGACGCGGATGGTAATTATCCTGATCACCCTGCCAATTCTTCCAATCAAATCCATACTCGTGATGTCATGACCAATAATGAATCTGTAAGCCGTTTAATTGCAGGTGGGGCTTTGGATGTTAATTTGTTCAATACTGAAAATCAAAGTTTGAAAATGATTTTAAAGGCGGGTGTTGATACCTATACCTTAAAAACCACAGTTTTCTTCCCAAGGGAATTGCAGTTTATGAGTCCAGCCGTTGGGGGAGTGGACGGTTTGTCCTCTGATGGTACCACTCAGAATACCGATGCGAATTTTTCGGGTTTTTTGGTACATAATTTCCGGACAGATAATGAACTTAGCTTTACTACACAAGCCGGTGTCACCAATGAACAATTTTCCCAAAATACTGTTAGGGTAACCTCAACAGGTTTAATAGCCTCAGAGCAAAACGTGGATCAGGCGGCCAATGTTAAAGTGGATCAATTTAGGTTGGAGCAGGAAGATGCTGGATTTTTCGTTCAGGAAGAAGTTAATTACCAAGATAAAATTGTTGGAACTCTTGGTGTAAGGGGAGATAAATCTTCCAATAATGGGGATGCCAATAAGTTATTTTACTATCCAAAAGCATCGGTAGCAACAAATATTCACAACTTTGATTTTTGGAATATTGAGGCTATGAATCAATTTAAGTTGCGAGCGGCTTACGGTGAAGCGGGCAATTTTGCTCCAAATGGGGCATTATTTACTACTTATATCAACTCCTTAATAAGTGGTAATGTTGGTATCATTACCCCTTCAACCCTTGGAGATCCCTCCATACAGCCAGAAAGACAAAAGGAGTTTGAAATTGGTTTGGACGCGGGATTTTTTAACAACAAGGTAACCTTGGAATTCACTTGGTATAATAAAAAAGTGGAAGACCTAATACTTCAAGCGGATAATGAGCCTTCTTCTGGTCACTCTTTTCGTTGGGCCAATGCCGGAGCCCTGGAAAATAAAGGAGCTGAAATTGGTTTAAACATAAACGCTTTTGATACCGAAAATTTTTCTTGGGATTCCGGTATAATTTGGTTTAGAAATAGATCGGAAATAACGAAATTGACTGTTGCTTCTTTTGATACCCAAGGTTTTGGTACCGGTTTGGGAACATTTAGGATAGAAGAAGGTAAAAGTGCCACCCAGATTGTGGGGAATGACGAAAATGGTGATGTTGTGGCATTGGGAGATGCCGAGCCCGATTTTCAAATGTCCTTCAATAATAATTTCAAGTACAAAGATTTTACGTTGTCATTTTTTTGGCATTGGAAGAAGGGGGGAGATAATGTAAACCTTAGTAGGCTGCTCTCGGATTTTGGTAACACTAGTGCCGATTACGATAAGATGAATTTGGACCCATCGGGTACCTTGAACAATGGAGATTATAGAAAAAGTGCCTTCGGTGCGGGTTTTGCCGACCCTTTTGTGGAAGATGCATCTTATTTAAAACTAAGGGAGATAGGTTTGTATTATAACCTTCCGGAAAACACGCTCCAAAAACTATTTAAGGGCAATGTTTCCAATGTAAAAGTTGGACTTTCCGGACACAATATCATCAATATTTTTGATTATAATAGCTATGATCCAGAAGTTTCCAATTTTGGATCGACTGCTGCAGGGATAGGAATTGAAGTAGCACCATTTCCATCGTCCAAACGATTTATGTTTCACTTGTCAATTGGACTTTAATAATTAAAAAAAAATAATATGAAAATCGCAATTAGAATAAAAGTTCTATTAATGACCATAATCGGATTTCTGGTTTTTGGTTGTACTATTGAAGATGGGAAAGATCTGAATGGACCGGAAACCGCATCTATTTCGGAAGGAGTATCCAGACCGGAACTTCCTCAAGTGGTATCCGGAATTTTAGCCGACATGAGAGATCGATTAAACACTCAGATAGATGTTATTTCTGTAGTCGGAAGGGATTATTGGAGACATCAGAGTTCCGATCCCAGATGGACTGGAGATCTTATGACAGGTGTATTGGATGACAACGCCTTTTACCTTACAACTCCGTATGCCGCCAGATATGCGGTAGTGAAGGAATGTAACCTTTTGTTGGAGGGATTGGAGAATACCACAACAGATTTTTCCGAAGCCGAGAAAAGTGCTATTAGGGGATTTGCCAATACCATAAAAGCTCATGAGTTATTGACAGTGTTAAACATGTTATATCAAAATGGAATACGCACGGATGTGGCCGATCCTGATAATTTGGGAGGTTTTGAGGGCTATGATGCCGCACTTACCACCATTTTGGGCTTGTTAAACACGGCTGCCACTGATCTAGCAACTGGTGGTGATGTTTCCCCAAATACTTTAGGGGTTTCCTATTTGGAATTTAATAGGGCATTGACAGCTAGGGTAGCAGCTTATCAAGGGAATTATTCACTTGTACTTAGTGCCTTGGACGATTCTTTTATGGACTTCGCGGGAGACATGTACATAGGAGCATATTACCAATTTTCGGCAGCGGGTTCGGATGAATTAAATCAGCTATTCTTTGCCCTTAATTCTACCGGAGCCAACGCTAGAATTGCTCATCCCGATTTCGTTAATTCAGCGGAGGCGGGGGATAATAGGTTGGATAAGGCCGTTTTAAGAACGGATGGACCACTTAATATTGCAGATTTAACTCCGGGCACCCATGATGTATATATCTATGAGTCCAACACAGATCCTGTGGCCATGATCAGAAATGAGGAGCTAATTCTTTTATATGCCGAGGCTAATATGACCGATAATCCCGGAGAAGCGGAAATGGCGATCAATGTTGTTAGAGATGCCGCTGGACTTGGCCCTGTTGTTCCAGGCAGTGTTGATGAGGACAGACTTTTGTACGAAAGACGATATTCGTTATTTGCCGAGGGTCATCGCTGGATAGATTTAAGAAGGTTTAATAGGCTGGATGAGTTGGTAATAGACAGGGCGGGAGACAATAGGGTAACACAATTTCCTATCCCACAGAATGAGGGCCAATAATTTGGCGATGTAACGTAGCAAATTATCGATTAAAACAGAAACTCCCTATTTTAGGGAGTTTCTTTATTTTGTAAATAACTTAAATACAAGTATTTGGGATCTCAATGTAAATTTAATGTTAACTAAAGGTTTATTTTTCGTAAAATATATGTATCTTTATTTCGTTAAGTGATTATCGATAAATTTAAAATCCCAAATAAAATGAAAGGAATAACACTAATTTTTGCACTAATATTTTCAGTTGTAATCAACGCACAAGATATAAAACCTGTCTTTGAACAAGATGGTGATATTTTAAAAGCCACCTATTATCATGACAATGGAGTAGTTTCCCAAGAAGGTCAATTTCTAAATGGAAAACTTCATGGAGAGTGGAAGATGTATGGGGAAGATGGAAAGAAAATTTCCATGGGTGAATATACCGAAGGTAAAAAAACAGGAAAATGGTTCTTCTGGGATGCTAAAAAACTAAAAGAGGTAGATTTTGTTGACAGTAAAATTGCCAATGTTACCGAATGGAACAGTGCTGGCCAATTGGCGGTCAATAAATAATAAGAATATATTTTTGAATCGGAAACCCGGCGATATTCGCCGGGTTTTTTGTTTTAAATCTTGTTGTAATTGGTTTCATGAAAGAGAGAATGATTTTAGACCATGACATTGATTCCAAAATCCAAAGAATAGGGATTGCGATAGGCCGAGTTATACTGGACGGGTTTAGGAGTATTTAATAACTAGGGCAAGTTCTTAGAGTATTGCTCCAACAGGGGGGATGTATAGTTGAACTAAGTAGAGGAATAGTACTGTCTCATCCTAAATAATCGATACAGATTATTGAAGGATCAAATTTAAATATTAAGGCTGAACAATGATAACATTGTTCAGCTTTTTTGATTTGTACTGTTTTCTTTTCAATTTGTTTTGTGCGTGCATTTGTAGTGGTGTGAGCATATGGTTGGATAAATGCGGTCTTTGATCATTATAGATTTCTATGGCATTCTTAATCAGTGCTTTTTTCAATTTTATGTTCTTTATATTTTTTGCCACTCCAAATTCTTGTTTCAATATTCCGTTGACCCTTTCGGCGATGGCATTTTCGTATGGGTCGTATTTTTCAGTCATACTTGACCTTATATTGTTGTTTTTCAAGAGTTGTTGATATTCATTGCTGCAATATTGCAATCCCCTGTCGGAATG
>NZ_QLLN01000003.1:0-175914 GCF_003259375.1 Arenibacter echinorum
AACGGTTAGTATATGAAAAGTAGGCGATTTCGAAGCTCTAAACTTTCGGTTAAGCACAAAGTTTGACACGAGCCAAAACTCTTGATTTTACTGATATTTCGCCTACTTTTTATATACATTGTTATGTGCAGGCTTTTAGATGTTTATTTCAACCTCTAATTGTCTATTTAGTATTCCTTTTCCACCAGCCATTAAATCCTTTATTTTTTCGTCATCGATTCGTAATTTAACAATAATTAGACTTGGTGAAGGCTCTTTCATATATTTTCCTTGTTGAATGTTAAAACTTTTTTTCTTGATTTTTAAAATGTCAAATAAATAACATCCAAGTGGTCCAGCCGCCATTCCTGTTCCTGATTCTTCTAATATTCCATAACGAGGACCAAACATTCTTGAAGTAGCGTCATATTCTGTATCTGTAGAAAATAAATAGTAGCCAATTAAATCAAATTCATCACTAACCTTGCTTATCAAGTCAAAATCTGGAATTATATTCTTTAAAATCTCATTGCTTTTAACAGGAACGAGTATAAATGAATTTCCTGTGTTTACTAATTGGATTGGTGCATTTGGAATCAAGTCCGTTTTCTTTAATCCTAATGATTTTAGAATCACAGTTTCTTTGTGACTTACATCAGTATATTTTGGAGCCAATTGTTCCATAAATGCTAAATCACCAATTATTTCTATTTTTCGTTTCCCATCTATGGTTTCTTTTGAAGAACTATCATTTTTTAGAGCTCCTATTTGTTTTAAATAAGAAAATGTAGCCACAGTAGCGTGTCCACAATGTGCTATTTGTTTATTTGGAGTGAAGAAATCTAATTTAAAATCTTCCGTTTTAGATTTTGAAACAAAAGCAGTTTCTGATAAACCTACTTTTTTAGAAATCTCAAGTTTATTTTTATCAGATAATTCATCTGCATTTAAAACGACACCTGCTGGATTACCACCTTTACCGTTTTCTGCAAAAGCGTTAAGAATTTGTACGTTAATAACTTTTTTTGAACTGTCCATTTTTATTTTTTTATATGTTATATAAGATGGACGCTATTAGTTAGAAAAAGACGTAGTAAATTTTAATTATTTTCAAAATCTATTAATTTACCTGTACTATCCGATTCTACATTTGGGCAATCTAAAATGTTTTCTTTTAAAATTTCTTTAGCTTTTTGAACTCTTGATTTCGTCCCCGAATAAGAGATTTTTAAATGTTCTGCTAACTCTTTTTGTGAATAGTTTTTAAATGAAGTTAAAATAATTGCTTCTTTATGTTGGGAAGAAAGGTTTTCTATTTTTTGATTGATACAGTTTGTTAAATTTGAATAATCAAAATTATTAGTGTCTATTTCTGGAATATCTAAGTCATTTATTGATATATTACTATTTTTTACTTTTTTAAAATAATCAACAATACTATTTCTTGTAATTTGATAAACCCAAGATGTAAGTTTAGAAGTATGTTTTAATTGATGAATTTTAGTTTGAATTTTCAAAAAAACCTCTTGATGAATATCTTTTGACGTTTGTTCATCTTTTATTTTCTCCAAAATAAACTTATAAAGTTCTTCATTTAGGTCAATCCAAATAGTATTAATTTCAGTTTTCACAATTTTGGTTTTTTCAGCTTACACATAACACATATATATGTGTAATTAAAGGTTAAGATATAAAAATAATGGTATACCTCCTTAACTCCTATGCATAAATAGATAGGATGGTTTTTAAAAGTTGTCATTTTATATATCATTTTGTATCTTACAGTATATTGATATACCTAATGACGAATGGATTTTTCCCAATATACTTTTAAACCTGCTGTGCATCGAAACAAAGATGTAATATTGGTTATTTTTCCATTTAAACAGCATTTGGTACAACAATTTAGAGAACGCTTTACCTCTGCAAAATGGAGCAAAACCAATAAAGCTTGGTATCTACCAGATATACCCGCTGTTAGAAAAGCCTTGAATATAGAGCAGCGACCATTTATTACAAAACAACTTCCCAAAATAGCTCCTGTTAACCAAACTGCCCTAATACGGTATTATGATCAGCTTAGGTTAAAAGCGCTTAGTCCAAACACCATTCGGATCTATATTGCCGAATTTGTTCATTTACTTCAGTTGATCAAAAATTATCCTGTGGATGAGCTTACACCCAAAAAATTAAAGGATTATTTTCTCTATTGTGTTTACCAGGAAAAAATGGGGGAACGCAAAATGAACGGTAAAATAAATGCCATTAAATTTTATTTTGAAAAAGTATTATATAGGCCACAACTCTTTTTTGATATTCCGAGGCCTAAAAAACCGGTGACCTTACCTAAAATGTTGGCTAAGAGTGAAGTGGCGAAGTTGTTTAAACAGGTAGAAAATTTAAAACATCGCATTGCTCTGGAACTTTGCTATGGTTTGGGACTTAGGGTTTCAGAAGTCGTTGCTATTAAATTAAATGACATTGATAGCTCTAGAATGGTTGTGCATATTCGTAGTGCAAAAGGAAAGAAAGATAGGATGGTACCGCTACCCGTAACGCTATTGCCAAAACTCAGAAAGTATTATAGGGAATATAATCCCAAGGAGTATTTGCTTGAAGGCAGGTACGGGGGACAATATTCCAGGGGTAGCATACAGAAGGTATTTAAAGAGGCCATGAAAAGGGCAGGTATCAAAAAAAATATTGGGGTTCACGGCCTTAGGCACAGCTACGCAACCCACCTTTTGGAATCCGGTACCGATATGCGCTTTATCCAAGAACTTTTAGGACATAGTTCCATAAAGACCACGCAAGTGTATACTAAAGTAACACCACGTAGTCTTGCCAATATAGAGAGTCCGTTAGATTCACTATAATGCTACATTAAACGAAGGTTAAAGGTTAGTGAAGAACTATAGGATTTTGACTTGTGGGCCGCTTACTTAAACAAGACAGGGTTTAACTTATAACGAATAACAGTTGTTTTGGCGCTAGACTGTATATCCCTAATAACAAATCCAGATTATTTTAAAACGCGATAGTTTAGCTATCGAAAAGTCCAGGCCACAAACCTGCTCTTTTTATTGCCCTGTTCCATAGCTATCACCTTGACTGCTGTAGGCTGGGTCTTGTTAATGGCCCTTTTTATATTTTTCAGGTTTTCTTTTTGGGATACAATGGAGGTGAACCAATGTACCTGGTCTTGGAATTGCATGCTTTCCTCTGCCATCTTCTTTACAAATGTTTCCTCACCGCCCTTGTACCACAACTCGTTGGCCAAGCCCCCAAAATTTAGGCGTTCCCGGTCCTCCAATTGCAGGTTCCGCACCTTTCGCAGGTTTTGTTTTTCGGCATCTGTGCGGTTCTTAAAAAATGGGGGATTGCATACCACCACGTCGAACTCATCTCCGGGTTGAATTATATGTTCCAAAATGCTGTTTTTAAAACCTTGCTTCCTAAGGGCTATGTTGGCCAATACGCTGTTTCTGTCAATAATTTCCTGGGCATTTTTTAAAGCATCCAGATCTACCTCACTGGCCGCGCACTGCCAATGGAAGTGGCAGGTAGCCAAAATGGGATAGATAAGGTTGGCTCCGGTGCCAATGTCCAACAAACGGAGTGTGGGCTTCGGAATCAGGTCAGCTATATGCAAAAGGTAATCCAAGCGTCCAGGAATGGGGGGACAGAGATTCTGCTCCGGAATATCCCAATAGTCAAGTCCATAGTGTGCTTTTAACAGGGCTGTGTTCAATGCCCTTACTGCCAGAGGGTCTCCAAATTTTATGGTTTGGTTGCCATACTCATTTACAAAAACAAATTTCCTTAGTTCTGGGGAATGCCGAATAAGCAAATCAAAATCGTAGGCTTCGGAAAACGGATTTTTTGGATGCACGGGTATGGTTATTAAGAGGGCAAAGTTAGCAAAAGCTTATCTAAATCGACATTTCTTTCCTGGGGTACCACTTATTCTAAAAAGTTCAATGTCACAAGAGTCATTATATATTCTGTGGGCATGGGTATTGGGCAACAATAAATGGCTGTGGTTCATTATTGCCATAAAGAATTAAACTCGCCAAAAATTATTTAGTAAATTTAAGAATCGGGTTAGCTATTTAATCACACCAAAAAACCTCACCTATGGAATTTACCTTAAAAACAACATTTAATACCACGGCAAAACAAATTTATAAGGCATGGCTTAGTACCCAGGGACACACCAAAATGACCGGAGGGGAGGCCTTCGTTTCCGATAAGGTTGGTGATCCGTTTACCGCATGGGACGGGTATATTAAGGGAGAGAATCTAATTTTGGAACCCTACCATAAAATTGTGCAATCCTGGAGAAGTGATAATTTTAAAGAAAATGAGGATGATTCGCAAATTGAGGTGAGCCTGTTAGAAACAGATGGTGTTACCGAATTGACCTTGAAACATAGCAATGTTCCGGAAGATGGCGAACACTATATTCAGGGGTGGCAAGAGCATTATTTTGAACCTATGAAAGCGTATTTTGAATTTTAAGGAGTATTGAAAAGCACCGGATATATTTCATAGTATTCCAAAAGAAAATTGGGCGCAGGAAAACATAGAATTTTCTTGCGCCCAATAGTCTTAGATGTCATGGCCGTACCCTGAGCGGATTCGAAGGGTTGGACAAGCAAACAAACCGAAGGTTCATAAATAGCTTCAAATAACAAGCAGAAATCAATGAACTATATCGATGATTCGCGAAAACTGATACAAAACAATCGCTTGAGTAAAATGAAAGTATAAATTCAAAATATATTTTAATCAATTACTCCTCCCAAGTATCTGTCCTAAACGAGGAGGCAGGTAAGCCCTCCGTATTGAACAGGCTGCCAGCCTCACAATTCTTAAAGGCATACCTAACGGCGACGGGATTTGTAACCCCTTCTGCCCAAACACTAAGGCTCTTGTCCCCGTTAATTTTGGCCTCGGCAGGATGAAAAACTTTGTCCGCTCCCGCAATTTCAAGTCCTGTCAATGGCCGACCATAACTGGAGAGACCGTTCTCAACATAATCAAAGGACAACTTTACCTTGCCCTCTTTAATTTCGTCTATTTCTTTGTATACTGGACCACTATAGGCAATACCCTCCATACCGTAATCTTTGGCAAGTGCCCAAAGGGCCAATCTATCACCCACCAATTTCTTCTCCCTAGGGTGTATAAAATCGCAGTCCCCAATGTCCATAGTTACTGCCATTCCCGTATTTTCAACCGTTTTCATGGTGTACAATTGCGCTTCCCTAACATAGCCGGCATTACCACCGTCATAGCCATAAGGTGCAATTTGTACAAAGTAAAAGGGAAACTTGCCCTGTTGCCACTTTTCCCTCCAGGTGTTGATCATGGTGGGGAACAGTTGGGCGTATTCCTTGGCCTGGTTCCTGTTGGATTCCCCTTGGTACCAAATAGCTCCCTTAATGTTGTAGCCTATCAAAGGGTTGATCATGGCATTGTACAGTAGGGTAGGGGTTTGGTTTAGTCTTTCTTCTGGAAGTTTTTTCGGCAATTCTATGGTATTGAATTCGGAAAGCGTCTCCTTGTCCATCCAGGTTTCCACATTGGATCCGCCCCAGGAGGTATGAATCATGCCGATAGGAACATTTAAAAGGGTATTCAACTTTTTCCCAAAAAAGTAAGCGGTGGCACTAAAGTCCCTTACGGTGGCAGGGTTGGCTTCGGCCCATTGTCCTTCCACATTTTCCAATGGCTCCAGGCTGGTGGCCCTTTTTACAGTAAACAGGCGTATCTGATTGTTCTTGGAGTTTAAAATGGCTTCAGCACTGCCATCTATGGGTTGATTGTTAAACCCTTTTACAGGCATTTCCATGTTGGACTGACCGGAACAAAGCCAAACTTCCCCGATCATTACATTGTTGAGCGTCACTTCATTGCTGCCCTTTATGGCAAGTTTGTAGGGACCACCATAGGATGGTGTTTGGATCTTCAGTTTCCATCGTCCGTTGGCATTGGCAGTTGCGGTAGATTCTTTTCCCCAACTTCCTATTACCTTAATTTTAGCATTGGGTTTATCGGTTCCCCAAATGGAGACATTGCTATTTTGTTGTAAGACCATATGGTCCCCAAAAAAGGCAGGCAATTTAATTTGAGCGAAGGAGACTGTGGCAGTGCTCAACAGCAATGCCAATAATAAGGTTTTCAATATTTTCATAGTGATTTAAAATAATGTATTAGGTTGTTATTAAAATGTTCCTCAAAAGGTTTGGCTGGGATTTTCCTTTAGGCGATAGCACTCCGATAAATGTAACAAAATTTTTATGGTTTAAACTAAGGTCGAAATTTTATCAACGCTGCGCAGTGTTGCGAGTTGAAGTCCAATTATAATTAAATTGATTTTTTTATTTCCTAGGCTCAGGACTATAGTTGATCCAATGCTATTTTATCGAGCAACAATGTAAAGTTTTCGGTTCTTTTGTTCCCGATCAGGAAAACGATTTCCTCAATCTCATCTTTTGAAAAATTGGGCATGTCCAATTTCCTGCCCCGAAAGGAAGGATACATATCCTTGAGAGAAATTTTGACTTCTTCCCATTCCCCTGAAGTCGGGAAGGTAACGATATAGGAATAATAATTGCTGGAATCGTCCTTTACCCTAAACTGATATTTCTTGCCGTCGCCCTTAAGTTTAATGCTAATGTAACTGTCTTTGGTTACCTTTGTTTTATTGAAGCGGTAACGCACGGAAGAGAAGCCACCATTGTTTTCCAAAGATATTTCGCCTTTAAATAATCCGTGTCCATCAGCGCTCAAGCTAAAGTTGCCGACCGACAGGCCACCCATGACCCCATCATTCACAATTCTCCATTCCTTGATATTGGAATCTTTATTGAAATCGAAAATTATTTTTGAGGTCATAAGTGTCATAAAAACTAAAGTGGCCAAAAGATACTTCATAATTCACCTTTAAGGTAATTTACGACAACTTATGCTAAAGACCATATTTAGTTAGGGGACATAGTTTGCACAAGTCAAAAATTAGCCTTTACATTTTTTAGTAAATGGACCGCTCTACCTTGTTTTTTATAGGGGGTATGGACTGCAAGTATTCAAAAATGGCCCCAGCTTCATCATCGGTAAGTTGGGAATAGGGCAGCATCGGGTAGGTCAAGGCCTTCCCGCCTTTTATCTGCCCATATTTAAGTGCTTTGATAAAGTCTTCCCTGGTCCAATTCCCAATTCCGGTTTCCTTGTCCGGCGTAAGATTGGATGTCAGCATTACCCGGCCCTGCAAATCCAAAGGTTTATTGCCCCCTCCAAAATACCCATCACTTAATTCCGGATTTAAAAAATCGTTGGTTTTAAAGTCGGCCGAGTGACAGGAGAAACAATCAAGGTTATGCGCCAGATATTTGCCCAATTCTACAGAATCGTCCGCATTGGGTAAGGGAATTGCCTCAGTGGGCATTGGCAAGGGTTTAAAGGCAACCCTACAAAGTATTTTGGTCAATAAAGAGGGTTTTGGTGGAACATCCGGAGTGGGATCTGCTTTGACCATTGGGTGGTCCGATCTCAAAAACGAAATGACGGCATTAATATCTTCATCCGCCATACCTGGCAATTTCGCCATATAGGGAGGACTGTATTTTCCGTCTCTTTTTATTCCTGTTCTAAGGAGATATACCAGTTCGCCATCCGTCCACTCCCCAATGCCATAGGTCTTGTCCTGGGTAATGTTCTGGGAATAAATTTCTCCAAATTCCGGTGGGGCATCCATCATTTTTTGCCCGGTAAGTTTGTTGGTTCGATGGTTCAAATGGCAGCTGGCACATAACATAACGGCCAATTTTTCGCCCCTGGCTATAGCTTCGGGACTACTATTTACCTTGAAATCAATTTTTTCCACTTTATAGGAAGGAATATCGTTGGCACTAATAAAGATTACGGCAATTCCTATCAAGAGAACAATCAATCCTATGCTCACTCCTAAAATTTTTAAACCTTTTTTCATCTAAATAATTTTTAATTAAACAAAAGGGTATTTAAAATAAGAGGGGGAATTTTTACGGTTTCAATCAGTTATTTTCAGAATTATAAGCACACCAAAAACAGTCGCTATATTCTATAATAAAAATATAGAATTAGCTACTCAGGTAACAAGTTGCCTAATGTTTCCGAAGTCTAATCAAGTGAAAGAATTTAGTCATGGGTTGGTTTTTGGTTATTGCATTGGCCTAGCGCTAGTTTAAGTAATGCGACTTTTCACCATTACTACTAAAAGTAGTATTTTTTTTAATATCTATTTAAATTTTCTTTTGTAATAAACTAGTGCCCAAAGGGTTCTGTGGAAGAAAAGCCATTTTGGATTATAATCTTGGATTCATAGATATAGTCTTATTATTATAAGGGAACAGGAAGGTTGACTATAATTAATTGAAGGATTTGGCCTTTTCCAAAGCCTCAGTGATATGCTTTACGATATATTCTTCGTCCAATACCGAGAACATTTCATTCTTCTCAAAATCCTTTTTGGTCTCTTCGTTAATTCCGGATAGGATTACTTTTATTCCTTTGGCCCTATACGATTTTATGATTTCCTTTAAGCTCTGATACCCTGTGGCATCGATTATGGGAACATAACGCATTCTAATAATAATGACCTTGGGTTGTAAATGGGTATTGGATATGGTTTCCTGAAATTGTCTGGCCGCACCAAAAAATAAGGGTCCATTAATTTCATATAGCAGCACATTTTTAGGGAGCTCCAGTAGTTCATCGTCAAACAAATGTTCGTCGTTAATATTATCTGAAGTGATTTTTTCAACCAGTACTGCTTCGCTCATTCTTTTCATAAACATAAAACTGGAGAGTACAATTCCAATTTCAATGGCTATCACAAGATCAAAAATGACAGTAAGGAAGAAGGTGCTCAAAAGGATGATGATATCCATTCTATTTCCCTTTAAAATAGATCTAAATTGTCGCCATTCGCTCATATGATAGGCCACGACCATTAAAATTCCTGCAAGACAGGAAAGGGGTATCAACTTGGCATAGGGAGCAAACAAAAGCATTATAGATAACAGAACCACTGCGTGTACTATGCCCGCAATTGGGGTTCTACCCCCGTTTTTCACATTGGTGGCCGTTCTTGCTATGGCCCCTGTGGCGGGGATTCCCCCAAAGATGGCCGAGAATATATTGGCCCCGCCTTGGGCAATCAATTCCATATTGGAACGATGCTTACCGCCAATCATAGAGTCTGAAACTACGGCGGACAGTAGGGATTCTATACTGCCCAATAGGGCAATGGCAAAAGCGGGTTGTATAAGGGACTTTACTGTGGCATAATCCACATGGGGAAGGCTTGGCATGCTCAAATGATTTGGGATTTCCCCAAAATTGCTTTCAATGGTATCCACTGGAATTCCAAAAACCTGTACCACAATAGTCGAGAGAAGGATGGCAACTATGGAACCCGGTATTTTCTTTATCAACTTCTGAAAATAAAGGGTAATGATGACCGTCCCAGCAGCGATTGCAATGGCATACCCATTGATCTTGTCCATATTTTCAAAATAGACCACCCATTTATCTAAAAAGTCGGCCGGTACCTTAGCTATGTGAAGTCCAAAAAAATCATTGATCTGGGAAGAAAAAATAATCAGGGCTATACCACTGGTAAACCCTACGATCAGGGAATAAGGAATAAATTTTAATAAGTTTCCCAGGCGTGCAAGTCCCAGGCCGATGATGATAAATCCGGCCATAAAAGTGGCTATGGTAAGACCATTGATACCAAATTCCTGGACAATACCGTAGACAATTACGATAAAAGCTCCGGTTGGGCCTCCAATTTGGACTCGACTGCCACCAAGGACCGAAATTATTATCCCGGCAATTATGGCCGTAATTATTCCTTTTTCCGGCGATACTCCGGAGGCAATGGCAAAGGCGATTGCCAAAGGAAGGGCAACTATGCCCACGATTAATCCAGAAAGTACGTCTTTTGTAATGGTTTCCTTGGAAATTCCCTCTTTTAAAAGAGAAAATAACTTAGGAATAAACTCTTTATTCATGTTACCGTATTATGGTTTAGAACGGGCAATTTGAAAGAAGAAATATCTGTTGACCGTAAAAATTAGTATTAAACCATGTTAAAGATAGGATGATTTTTTATTCCAAGAAATCCTAACGCAGTTTTTGTATAATTTATCTATAAACATTTATTTGGATCCATGAATAAATGCTAATGGATTATGGAGTTGTTGATACGGTGGCGGTGGCATTTTTTTTAAGGTCTATGGTAATGTATGAATAGGGTAGCATACCATTGGACACCTTTGTACTGCTTGTTTTTTCTCCATTTACAAATAGAAACTCATGGGTGCCAGGTATTTTGGCGGTCCATTTTATTGTTTCCCCATTTATATTATGGGCTATGGTTTTAGTCCTTCCAAAATGTTCTACACCAATTTTATTGGATAGTAAGGGAACGTTGGACATTTCGGCCCATTCCAAATCTTTTTCTAACCTAGAATAGCTCACAAACCCATTAGTGGCGGCATCTGCCTCTATACCCATCAACCCTCGGGTTAAATGCTCTATTACGGTATAGGAATTCTCAGGATAGGCCCTTCGGGGATTTTGAACGCTGCACAAATTTATAATCATCTTGTTGGCCAGTTCCGATTTGCCATTTTCATAAAACATGATAGGCAAATAAGATTTTAGTTCCACAATTAATTTGTTGAAGTTGGCTTCGTATTTCCCTACCAAATTCAAAATTTTGGAATCGTCCTTAATAGCATCAAAATAGAATAAGTAATGCAGAAAAGCCTGATCTTTCCCTACCATAAAATAATCGAAGCTCCCATCGTCATAAAGAATAGAACGATATTCCTGCTTTTCGTTATCATACCAAAATTGATCTAGGAATTTCTGTTCCTGTTGGGCTTTCTCCAGGTATTCCGAAGATTGGGGCAGATCGCCCCTAAGTTGTAGCATTTCCGCGTAGGCCCTATAAGCGGCTACTATGGAAGCGGTCATATCTATTCCCAGCATTGTTTCCCCTCTTCCACCTTCATTATAGGAAGGGATTCCCCTTTTATTACCAAATCTGCTGCTCTCCGAATTGTCGGGTGCATACATGGATCGGTTTCTTTCCAGGGTTTCATCAGAACCTAAATCCCAGTGATCCAAATATTCGTTGAGACTTAATTCATAAAAATTTATCAGATCCGGGTTCTCCAAGTATTCTTTGTTTGCGGTCCATTTATAAAGTCGATTGGCAGTATAGGTAAGATCAAAGTTCGCAGGCAGGTTATACCAAAAATCTTGATCATTTTCGTAATCTACCGGGGCTGGTTTGTTATACCTGTTAATTTCCCAATAGGTACAGTAATCCTTTTCCTTACTGATGTTTTGGGCGAACTTTAGAAACATATTAAAATTATGTTTGCCCAATCCTAGAATTTCCGCACCAATTGCCTGGTGGGAAACATCCCGCATGCAAAACGCTTCCCGGTCTGGTAGGGCAGCCTCATACCAATAGCCTACCGGGTCAGTATCGTCATGGGCGTAGGACAGTGCCTTGCTTTTGGCCCAGTGGAAAGCCTTGTTCAATTCTTTATCGGAAGAAACGAATATTAGCTCCCTGGTAGGAGTTTCGGGCGATTTCTTAGGTTCATCATTGCAACTGCCCAATATTGCCCATAATAATAGTATTGGATAGTATTTTATTGTAGTGGAGGTACTTGTTTGCATTTTTTAGGTTTAATATCTGGTCTAGTGTTTGGTTCGGAGATTGTCCAAATCAATTTTTAAGCTTATCTATTCTGATTTTTGTTCAATTCTGCCCGCCTCATGGGCATGGAGTCTATGGTTCCAAAAAGTTCTTCGGTGGTAAGCAGTACGTTTTTTTGAAGTTTTATACCGCCATCCAGTCCGATCAATACTACTTTGAAATCCATATTTTTTCCAGCAAATTTATCGAATAGGACAGAAGAAGAAATCCATTCATTCTGTTCGGGATCAACGGGATCATTGACTAGGGCATAACGCTGTGGCAAAACATGATAGATCAGCATTTTTCTTTCCTTAAGTTCTTTTGGAAATTTATTGAATTCGGCTAATTGATTGTTATATTCCTTGGAATTCTCGTCCTGGGCCATGATTAGAACGACCCTGTTTTCCCATTGGTGCTTTTTTAGATCCTGTGCGTTCACATTGCTTATGATTAAGATTGCTATAAAAATGAAGAGTAGTCTCATGATGTTAAAGATTTGCTCAATGTATCCGGTTCTTGTTTTAGCTGCAATGGGTGAAACAATAATGATCGATTGAATTAAGGTCATTTGATCACAATAGGATTCAAGCTCAATTATTGAATTGAAAAGAATATAGATCTGCTTCCTTCATGCTTACTCGCAGTTTTATGACTTTATTCCTAATAGCGTCAAGGTCCAATGAATTCTGCCAGATCACTTTGCCGGCAATTTCATCGCCTATTATTTTTCCCGTGGTATAACTTACACCATTTATGGAAGGCTCACTATTTTCATCCAGTATTTCGATTTTGATAAAACCTCCGGCACTGGTGGAATAGTTTACCTCCAATTTATCCCCGTTAAACCTAAAAGGCTTGGTAATAAAAAAACCTTCTTTGGATTTAGAATTTACGGAAGAAAATCCGTCCATTCTAATTTTAAACAAGGTATTTCGTGCATAGATGCCCATATGGGTTTCATCCAAGGGAACAAGGTTTAAAGTAATATAATTGGATCTGTTTCCCCACCTTTCCGTTTTGAGTCCTGGTCTTATAAAGGCTTCTTTAAAGGTCCTATTGAATATAACCCCATCTCTTGAGCTTATAAAAACTATATCTGTAGAATTTCCGTTTTCAGGGAAAAACCGTGTGGGCAATCCTATATAAATATGGGGAGCCCTAAAATAGGGTTGAATGCCTGACGTATATAAATGTTCTCCCTCAAAATTCGGAAATATGTTGATGGGTTTGCTCCAATTCTCAAAATCTTTTGAAGTAGTTCTAGAGAAAGATCTTAAACCATTGATGAGTCTTCTATAGTAACAAACATATTGATTTTCAGTTTCTGACCAAAAGGCAATATTCTGGGAATCAAATTCATAATAGTTGGGGTCATGTTTAATGACAGGTTTATTTTTAAACTTTTTAAATGTTATTCCATCAATAGAATAAAAATAGAAAAGTCCACCGGTATCATTGGTTCCAGACAGTGCCCTATATTCATATTTGGAATTGGGGTTTACATCTTTGAAGGGAGTGAAATTGTGACTGAAGGGTGGCTCGTAAAATATGTAATTTTTTATACTGTCGTTTATCTGTGTGGCTTCTTCCTGCCAATGATAGCCATCCCAACTAATAGCACTCTTTGTAATTTCCCCGGGATTGCCGTCATACAATTCACCTTGCCAAAAATCCAGTTTATCCCTGTAATAAATTCGGTATAGACTGTCCGTTTTAATAATGGTTTGATAATAACCCCTGGGGATATTAGTGCTTTCTACCTCTTGGGGTGTATTTAATTGTAACTCTAAATCTGCTATGGTATCCAATAAATAATGATCCAAAAACAATTCCCTTTTATTCCCTAAGTCCAAAACAGCCTGACATATTAATTGATTGGAAAAAAATAGAAATATTGAAATTATTGGGAAGAGATTTTTTTTGTTGATCATATAAGCCCAAGAATATTGGTTTTGTTAAAAGTATGGAATTTTGTTCTTGTTTTATTTGTGTGACCTTATTTTGAAAACAAACAGGGATGGTAAAATCAATTATTGTATGGCGTCATTTTTTTAAGACGCCACAATGTTTAATTAATTGATTTTATTACATTTAAGGGGGTTTATTTTCAAGTGTAGGATAAGCTTACCCATTTGTAATAAACTTAACTACCAGTTGAAACTAAAATTAAACAATTTCATGAAATACTTAAAACTGCTTTTGTGCCTAACACTTTTTGGCCTGTTATTCTCCAATTGTGGAAATCGAAAATCTGCTGATACTTCGGTCGATCAGCCGGATGATGTGCAATCAACCAACACTCAAGATGCTGATTGGGAATATCTTTTTGATGGAAAGACCTTGGATGGATGGAAAAAAATGGGAGGGGAGGCCACTTTTCATGTTGAGGGCGACATGATCGTAGGTGTCACCGCTCCGGTAAGCGATACCAGCAATACTTTTTTGGTGACCAACAAATTCTATGACAATTTTATTTTGGAATTCGAAGTCATCTTGGATGCCGCCTCTGGCAAGTACCATAATTCCGGGGTACAGATAAGGAGTAACAGCTTGCCCGATTTCTACAATGGTTTGGTCCATGGCTATCAGGTAGAAATAGATTTGGACTCCACATTACGTAGTGGAGGGATATACGATGAAGGCAGGCGCGGATGGGTACACGATTTAAGTGATAATCCCGCCGCTAAAAAGGCATTTAAGCCAACTGAATGGAACTCTTTTAAGGTGATTGCCGATGGTCCTTCCATCAAGACTTGGGTGAATGGTGTACCTGCTGCGGATTATGTTGATTCCATGACCCCCACTGGTTTTATTGGCCTACAGGTACATGCTACGGACAGTGAAGAACCTCTAAAGGTGAAATGGCGGAATATTCGCGTAAAGCCCTTGTAAGGGCCTGTCTATATCGATTTATTAACGGGGTAATTAATTACTTTTTTTGAAAGCCTATCCAATCCAAATAAATTTCTTCATGGATATCGGGTGCCTTATCATGAAGGAAGAAAATCTCCTGTGAACCGGAGGTTTCTTTTATTGGAATGGTAAGCTCATTTTTATTTTTGGATTCAGCTATGTTGGTAAACCGAGCTTTGCCAATGGTCTCGCCATCCGGGGAGCCCGTTTTTATGGTAATGAAACATTCCGGGCCTTTATAACTGTATCCAAAGGTAATGGAATCAACGGCTGTTAAATCTATATTTTTAAAGGAAATATAAGTCGATGCAAAACCCATGGACACGCCATTATCACCTACTTCGCTTAACGCATCGCGTTGGGTTGAAAAGTTCTCTGCTTCCAATTTTGGGGGTTGAAGCATTTTTATTGCCGATACGGTAATGGGTTCCATTCCTGAAGCTCCTAGATCTGTGTAGGAGGCTTTTAGGACATAAGTTATATCTTCCTTGCCATGGGTATTAGAGATGTCAATTATGCCTTCCGCTCCCATTTTTTTTATGTTTGTCTTTTCTTTGGCCAATGATAAAATATAATCGGCCATTCTACGCGTATCCCCCTCAGAAAACAAGGGATGGGCACTCATACTTACATCGCCCCAAACTCCACTACCCCCAGAAATAATTTTTTTGGCAATATAGTCCGTGGCGTCCAAATCGTTTTTATATTTTTTGGCCACCTCCAAAAATGAAGGCCCTAAAGCCCTCTCATTTACCTTATGGCAACTTCTACAATCACTCTCTCCTATCAATTTTTCTCCCTGACTTTTTAATGTTCCCATACCTTTGGTGGACGGTTCCAAAATGTAGTTCCCTTTCATCCATTCCAAGCTCACATGGACTTTTGAGGGGTCTATATCCCCATTTACCAAACTCCCATCCTCTTTGTCCGTTAAAAGGATACGATAAGGTATTTTATCCTTGTCCCAATAAAAACTACCTCGGCTGGGCATATCTATAGTAAGTTGTGGGGAATCATTGCCTGCCTTGATCTGCAAATCCGCTGTGGCGGTAGCTCCTTCAGTATCCGTTACTGTAAGGGTAACATTGTAAATACCTGGGTCCCTGAAAGTAAAAGTTGGATTCTTCTCTGAGGATTGAACCTCCTTGGAATTAAATTTCCACTCATATATTAAATAATCATCCTTGTCATAATCCAAGGTGCCGTCGCTCTTAAAATTAACGGTCAGGGGAGTGGCGCCCACGGTTTTATCGGTCGTAATTTTAATATGTGGGGGTCTATTGCCCGTTATATGTTCTATCTTAATTAGTCGGGCATCTGGATTAGCACCCCAAGTGGTGCCAAATTCCATTATATATAGGGATCCATCGGATCCGAATTGCATGTCAATAGGACTAACGAATCGGGTAGAGGGCATAAAGTCTTCTATTTTTATAAGCTCCCCATTATCGTTAATTCTGACCACTTTGATCCATCCCCGCATCCAATCATAAATAAATAGGGCCTTGTCAAAATAGGAAGGAAATTTAATGCCGGAAGTATTTTCGGATTTGTAATGATAAACAGGACCGGCCATGGCGGTTCTTCCCCCTTGTCCCAATTCGGGAAATTCTTCCGAGGCAACATAGGGATACCAAATTAGGGCAGGCTTGGCCGGGGGAAGCAATTTTTGTCCAGAATTGTTGGGAGAACTGTTTTCGGGTTTGTGCGCATCAAAGGGTTCAGCTGCTGTCTCAGTATCATAATCATATTTGGCATAGGCCTTGTTATCGGCAATGAAATAAGGCCAACCAAAAAAGCCCCCTTCCGTTGTTGCATTGATCTCGTCATAACCCTTGGGGCCTCGGGGAATATCGGCATAGGCATCGGGGCCCACCTCGCCCCAATACAAGGTATTGGTTTCCTTATCCACGGATATTCTAAACGGGTTTCTACAGCCCATAACATAAATTTCCGGAAGGGCCAATGGGTCGTCCTTTGCAAAAAGATTGCCGTCAGGGATAGTGTAGGTCCCGTCACCCTCAGGGTGGATACGTAAAATTTTTCCCCTATAATCCATGGTATTGGCAGATGTCCTCTGAGTGTCGTAATTCTTTCTGCCCGGGCGTTCGTCCAAAGGTGCATAGGGGTTAAGGAAACCGGGATGGGTATTTTCCCCAATGGAAATATATAAATTTCCATCCCCATCAAAAGCCAAGGAACCACCAATGTGCCGCATGTGTTGGTTCGGCGCTTTTAGCAGTACCTTCTCCGAAGTCATATCCAGTGTGTCATTGACTACCGCGAATCTAGAAATTACTTGATGGGAGGTGGGATCTTCAAAACGTATTTCAGGATTTTTATAGACTTCCGCACAAGGCATATCCATATAATCGGACATGGTACGGTTTACGTACAGCCAACCATTTTTTTCAAAATCAGGGTCCAGGGTCATACCGATCAACCCTTCTTCGCCACAGCTAAACACTTTCAATTCCCCCACAATGGATACGGAGTTTGAACTGGGTATGTACACCTTAATAGTACCAATATCCTCTGCAAAATATACTTTACCATCATATGCGACCGATAAAGCCGTAGGGTCCATGGTTTCCTCGGTAAGCACAATTTTCCTAAAGCGGTATTCATCCGGTATCTCTACCAATTCCATTGGCCTTTCGCATTGGGTAAACATTGAACTCATTGCGCAGAAAAACAATATCCTGATCCAAAACTTACCAATAGTTTTTAAGGTAGGTATTAGTGATATAGGACAGACTGTACTCACGGCGTGGTCTAGGTATTATAATTTTTGAGTTGTTATAGGGTAGGGCTAAATAGTTCCTGGTAATTACTATTTAAAGCCATTTTTTCTTTCTAAAATAGATCAACATGCCAATGGCAATAACAATGATTACCCCCCACATGATAAAATAGCTATACTTGTAGTGAAGTTCAGGTACTACATCAAAGTTGGTTCCATAGATTCCGGCAATAAAGGTCAACGGTATAAAGATTACCGAAAATACCGTCAGAAATTTCATGATATCGTTCAACTTGCTACTTATGGTGGTATGGTATATGTTCAATTGGTCGGACAGAATTTCCCTATAGCTATCCGAAGAGTCGCTGGCGTGATTTATGTTGTCCTGTAACTCCTTAAAATGCATCTCGGTACTTTCCGTAATATAATCCGATTCCATTTTTGCAAGACTCAGTATCACTTCCTTGGCAGGTTTAATATTCTTTCGCAAAAAATTCAATTCCCGTTTATAGGAGTTGATCTCCCCTATAATCTCTTGCCTGGGTTCCAAGAGCAGGCTTTCCTCCAGCATTTCAATTTTCTCTCCCAGAACACCAATAATGTAGATGTAGTTATCAATTACAATATCCAACAAGGCAAATAAGAGGTAATCCGTACCACCGTTCCTAATTCTTCTTTTCTGTTTCCTGATCCGCTCCCTAACCGGTTCAAAGACGTCCCCTTTGGTTTCCTGAAAAGATATAAGAATGGATTCGGTCAATATCAAACTGAGGTTTTCAACATTTATGATATCGGAATTTGGGGCTTGCTGCAACATTTTTATGGATATATAAATGCAATTGTCATATTCCTTGATCGTAGGCCGTGCCTGGGTGTTCATTACATCGGCTAAAACCATTCGGTCAAAATTAAATTCATTGGCAATGCCTTCAATAATTTCGGTATTGTGCAGTCCATCTATATTAAACCATGTAACCGTGTCCTTTTCCTGATATTTAAGCACCTCTTTTACCGTCTTAATGGTTTCTTCTGCTAGGCTATTGGCATCAAAATCGATTATTCGAAGTTGTACTTCATTAATTTTTTTATCACCCCTGAAGATAAGTTCATCCGGTGAAGTTCCTATTTCTTCCTTAGATTTCTTTAAGAATCTTGCCATGTTTATTTTTTTGTTGATCACATCGTTCTATGTTGATTGGGTTCATGTTCTTGAACCTGGCTGTTCATTTTTAGGGATTATTTCTGTATGGCCCGACTTAAAGTGAAGGTCCATTTGGGGAAATGGTATTACAATTTTGTTTTCACTGAATTTCCGGTTAATGATCTTTCTAATATCACTTTTCACCTTTTCGATTCTAAATACATTTTCGCTAAAAAAAAGCACCTCAAAATCCAAGGAGGAATTGCCAAAATTTATGAAGCGGCCCTCTATCATTTTGGTATCGTCAAAATCGGGATGCTCCAAAACACTCTCCTCCAATATTCTTACCACAAGATCTACATCACTGCCATAAGCCACACCAACAGAGACCTTGAAACGGGTTTTTTTCTTCTGGTGGCTCCAGTTGATGACCTTATTGGTGGTTATCAATGAATTTGGAATTATTATGGCAATATCGCTCCTGTTCAGCCCCCGGGAAGTTCGTAACCCTATTTCCTGTATTTCCACTACATCCCCATCTATTTCCAGGATATCATTGATTTTGATCGACTTCTCGGAAAGTAATATTATACCAGAAATTACGTCGTTAAAGGTTTGCTGCAAACCCAATCCCACACCTACCAATAGGGCAGCGGAACCGGCAATTAAAATAGTGACCTTAATGCCTACGGATTCCAATATAAGGCCTATGGCAATTACCCATATCACATATTTAATAATTTGATAAAGGGCATAGGTATTTCCCTTATCCATGTGCAATCCTTTATAACGCTGAAATAAGGCCGTTTTTATGACCTTCAATATTATCCTGGTGATTAGAAATATTAACAGAATTATAACCAGGGTGTAGACTTTTATTTTATAATCCCCAATACTGATCAGATTAAAGTCCAATAATTTACTTAGTGCATCCATTTCATTTTTTTAGGGCCACCGAATGCCTTGCCAAGAAGTTTCAGCTTGTGCAGGGGGAGGGTAGGAACTTTGGTTTTATTCTATTGAAATATAGTGAAATCCCTTGAACATTCCTCGCAAAAGAGGGCTTTTTGAAGCTGTTAAAATAATTATCATTTTTGTGGTCGATAGAAATTGGCTAGAATTGAAATCTGACTGTTCCGTTGATTTTGCTCTGAACACAATTGTCCTTTTGGGTTGGACTATTGCTTAGTTTTTAAGCAGCCATACCTCAGAGACAATGGTTCCCCAGCCGCCAGAATTACGCCATTGTTCTGTGCTAATACGATCGCCAATTGCTACCCCGTGGGCACGTTCCAATCTAATGGTCAATTCTCCGTCCTTTGTTGCTGATCTAGGAATGGAATATGTGAAAAAATCGCTCATTTGGAGTGGTAATTCAACATTATCGGCCAAGACAATATCATCGGCATATATTTTTTGAGATTTTTGATTCATCCTGGAGGCATAACGCTCTTGGAACCAAGGTCGAACAAAAGTAAACTTAACAGAATAGGAGGCCTTGGGGTCTAGGTCTGTGTAAAAAAGACTTACCCCTTGATCTTCATTTTGGGTGAAGTGCATGGAGCGTTGACTTGGCCTATTTTCTTCCGATAACATTTGCGAAACGTAGGGTTGCCCATGGTCATAGGGGTATCCGTTAATGACATGGGGAGCTGTATTTCCAGTACCCAAGTTGTCATAAAACCCGCCTTCACCGGGGTTTGCATAATCAACGATCATTTTTAAAAGCTCATCGGCCTTTTTTGTATCGGTATTTTGGGCCCTTGTCAACTGTCTCTTGAGCCAACCTAACCCAATATAATCATGTTGTAGATTAAAATAACCATCGTTTCTTTGTCCATAAATAGTATTGCTCTCTTCCCCCAACCGTTTGGCCTCCTCACGAAGGGCGGCCATTTCCATAGTCTCTTTTGGAAACTTCAATTTATTGGAAATATCCTTTAGTGCAATGGTCCGGTCGTTCTGTAAATAGGCTGCAACATCTTCTTCTATTTGGCGCTCCAATTCCTTTTGTTGCGCAACATTGAGTTTCACGTATTTGTCCAGTGCGGCTTTTTGCATATACATTCGCCATAGCCAATTCCTTTCCATTATTCTAGAGGGCATTACTTGTCCGGCTTGTTGTACAAGATCGAAATACTCATCTATTCCCTGTTTTTTATCAAGCGGAACCCCTTCCTTTTCTTCCAGATTTTTTTCCAATTGCAAAATGGCTATGGCCATGAATGGGGCTGCTTCAAGTCCAAACCAGGTTTCTGAATATTCCGTCAGGACTTCATCAACAGTTGTCCTCGGGGACCACAATAAACGTTGCCACATCCACTGGTTAAAATGATCGTGGTGTCCACTGGAATGTGTTATGTCTCCATTGCCATATCGCAGTAAGTCGTTGAAGACCCTGTGGTAATATTCGGGCCAAGCATAAAAGGTTAAACGATTGTAAACCATTGTAAGGAATTGATCGGGGCGCCTATTGTATATCTCATGACTCCAATGTGGTGGCAGATCTCCATTGCGATCCGCTCTAGGGTACATTTGGATATAGGCGTGTTGGGCATATTTCCAATGGGTAATTTCATTGTAATAGATAAGCTTGTGCCGAGAAGGGATTTGATGTATTATTTCTTTGGGATACAATCCGTAGGGCCCATATCCAGGATATTCAAAAAGATCCATGCGGTGTGTTTGCCGATGTCCAGGTTGCCAGGTTGTGGCATCTGAACCGGGTCCATATCCCCATGCCCAAAGCCAATCCCTTGGTTTTTCCTGTAAATACTGGAATATGGCGTTGTCGTCCTCATTGTCAAATTTTTGATTGGTAAAATAGATGCGACTTTTGGGGTGATATTTATGGATAATCGCAGCCATTTCCTCCACCAATTTTATGAACGTTAGGCCATAAGGATTGCATTTATCACATTCACAACCGCCTCCATCACCACCATAGAATTCAATAAGATCATAGAATTGGCTATCCTTAAAATGCTCGTTACATTTCTCTAGCATATAATCCCTAGCCTCAGGAACTGAAAGACAGACATATCCTGAACGGCCAATGGATTCGAAGGCATTCCATTCCATTGGCACTTTGGCTCCAGCAGTATTGGCCCCAAATTTAGTCTGTGTCATCAATCCATAAGATTTTATAAAATGGTACATGGAGTCATCTTCGGCTGCAAAAATATTGGCGCCTGCCAGCGCATAATCCAAGAGCGCACCTTGTGTTTCCTCTTCGGTCCAATCCCTTACCTGCGCCAATTTTTTGGCAACACTACTTTGTCCAATTTGGGTTCCCCGGATTTCGAAGGCAGGAGCCGTCCTAATGTTTAATTTGTTGGGTAAGGCCAGTTGGCCTTCTTTGTATACCAATTGCCTCAATATTTCCCCAACGGCATATAGACAACCCCGATCATCTAAACCAGCGGCAATTAAAATTAAACTGATGGAATTATCAACAGATTTTAATAGAAACCCTTCCCGGCCCGGAGCCAATGGGGTTAGTTCAGGAATCCTTAATGTCTTAAGTTGGGCGGACAATAGGGAATGGCGCTCTGGGGTGCCCAAAAGAATTTGTAATTCCCCTGAAACGTACTGGAGTTCTTTCGTCTCCTGGATAAGACGCACATCAATATTGGCGTTTTCTTCCAATCTTTGCTTCAATAAATCGGCTATATTCAGTTCTATCTGGCTCGCCCCATTGCCCGTAATAATAGCTATCTTTTTAAATAGGATTTCCTGTGAATGGCCAATGAGGCCGATAAGGGCTACTAGACATATTTGAATTGTTTTGGCGAGTACCTTGTTCATCGAAAAAATGCTTTTTGGTTGGTTATAGGGTTATGGATTTACGATACCACTTTTCTTCATCCAGGAAAACAAGGGCTGCATCCATTCATCTGTAGGGATACTTAAAACAAAACCATGATTGCCTTTTGGGTACAGGTGCATTTCCGATGGTATTTTATTTTTTATCAACTCTTGGTAGAACCGAATACTATTTTCCACGGGAACTACGGTATCATCACCAGTATGCGTCAACCACGTTGGCGGAGTTTCGGAATCGATGTGCAGTTCGTTGGAAAAGTTTAAAATTTGTTCCTCCGAGGCCGATTTTCCAAGTAAATTCTCGCGAGATCCGTTGTGGGTCAGTTCGTCTTTCATACTGATTACGGGATAGATCAAAATCATAAAGCTGGGTCTCAAGCTAATGCCTTCAGAATTGGGGATGTAAGATTTGTTGAAATGAGTTCCTGCGGTCGATGCTAAATGCCCTCCGGCAGAAAACCCCATAATTCCTATTTTCTCCGGATCCAAATGCCATTCTGCAGCCCTTTGCCGTACTATTTTCATGGCTTGCTGCGCATCTTGTAGTGGTCCAATGCTTTTATCGATCATAATTGAATCATTGGGCAAGCGGTATTTTAGGACGAAGGCGGCAATGCCCCTGCTATTAAAGGCCTCTGCAATACGTATGCCTTCCAGTTTGTAGCTTTCCATGCCATATCCGCCACCTGGGCAAATAATTACAGCGGCTCCCGTTGACAATTCCTCCTCGGGAAGGTAAACTTTTATGTTGGGCCGGGAGACACTTTTGTATCCAAAGAACTGCCCGTCCTTTTTTAATTCAATTTCTTTTGTCTCGCTAGGCTTGCTATTGGGAATTGTTGATGAATAAAGATCTATGGTTTGTTGAGCTTCCGAATGTATGGAAATCATTATGAGAAAAAGCAGTGCAAGTTTTTTCATGGATGTAGAATTTTTAGTTACTCAGTTTCTTTTTTAAGTCAGGAGATATTATTCCCTTGGCTTCATCCGCATCAATATAGGCTTGTAATTGCCTAAGGGAAATCACCTTGTAATTATGGTCGGATAAATACTGCAGATATTCCCTAAAGAGTGCAGGTGGCGTATTTACCCAGGGGTGCTCAATATCGGGTACACCGTGTAACGTTAGCACCACAATCTTTCCATTTTTGGCTTGGTCCAGGGAAGACATAATTTCTTTTTTGTTTTCAGCATCGGTTGCCCAACTGGGAATAAGATAGGGATGATCAACTAAGGGGTCATAAGCCCTGCTGCCGCCGGCCCGGGCAAAGGTGTATTCTTTTTTTTGTAGAAATTCCAAGGTAAGGGCATTTAGTCCGTAGCCGGGATAAGCAAAGTTTTGCGGTTTGGCAATTCCCAAGGAATCGCATTTATTTTCTATATATTCCAACTCGGCATTAAATTCTGTTTGCGTCAGTTTGCTTACATTGGCATGGGTGCGGGTGTGATTGGCAACTTCAAACCCCATGTTGTCCAGGGCCTTGATCTGTCGCCAATTCATGTATAGGGTACTGTCCTTATAATTCGGAGGGAATTCACACACAAAAAAGGTGGCTCCAAAACCGTACTCTTTTAACATTGGGGCTACAACGGAATATTGACTTGCCGGAGCATCATCAAAAGTGAGAACTACCAGTTTATCGGGTATTTTTTGTTTTAGGATTTGCGAATGGCAATAGAAAATAGTGAATACGGTAAAAAGGACAACTAAGAAATTTTTCATAACGCTCCTACTAAAAGGATTAATGCTGATTCAAGAGACTACTGATTAGTAAATTGGTTGTGAAATCGTATCTTTTCTTGCTTCACATCCCTAAAATACCACACTCCTTTGAATAATTGACTGAATTTTTATATTTCTTCAATATAGAGATTAACAGTAGTCCCTGGCCCCGAAAAAATCATGTTCAAGAATTCTTTTTATTTGAATTGAAAGCTCTGCCATATTGCCAAGGAATTTGGTGTTCCATATTCAATTCATGGGCTGCGTTTATGGAAAAATAGGGGTTTCGCAAGTGCTCTCGAGCAATAACCACCAAGTCTGCCAGCTCCTGTGTAATTATATCGTTGGCCTGTGCCGACGTTGTGATCATGCCTACGGTACCCACGGGAATCCCTATTTTTTCTTTTATTTCCGTTGCATAAGGCAATTGGTAATTTGGAAAAACCATTGATTTGTCCACATGGGCAAAACCACCACCTGAGGCGGTTATGAGATCAACGCCATTGTTCTTTAAAATCTTGGATAGGGCCAAACTATCTTTCATACTCCATGCATCCGCTGAATCCAAATAGTCCACTGCAGAAATCCTGACCAATAAGGGCATGGTATCAGGTATTACTTTTCTTATTTCCTGAACAGTTTCAATCAAAAAACGAATCCTATTTTCGAAGCTTCCTCCATATTGGTCACTTCTTTTGTTAACGACGGAAGAATAAAACTGATGAAATAGATAACCGTGTCCCGCATGGAGTTCTATAGTGTCGAACCCTGCTAATAAGGCTCTTTTGGCAGCTGAAGCAAAATCCAATTTTAGTTTTTGTATTTCTCCAAAGGTCAATTCCTGTGTTGTAATTCCGTTGATTACTGTTGAAGATGCACTTTTGGTAATCCATCCGCCCTTGTCCAGAGGCAATGGTTTCATTCCTTCATTTGGATGGGTATTACTGCCTTTCCCTCCGGAGTGCCACAATTGAACGCCAATTTTTGATCCTTGTTCCTTAACAAACCTTACTATAGGTTTCCAAGCCTCCATTTGCCTATTGTTCCAAAGACCAGTATCATATAAGGTATTCAATCCTTCTTCCGATACAGCAGTACATTCGGTTATAATCAATCCGGCACCTCCTACAGCCCTGCTCCCAAGGTGGACCAAATGCCAGTTATTGGGTATACCCTCTATGGCACTGTATTGTTGCATTGGAGAAAGGGCTATTCTGTTTTTTAACTCCAATTCCCTAAGTTTTAGCGGGCTAAATAAATTTTTCATTTTTATTATGTTTCCAAGTTATAAATCCTCTGATGTTCATTATTAAAAAGGCACTGTTGCCAATTCCAATACCAAAACTGCCTATTGGTCCAAAGCCCAAGCTTATCCAAATTAAATTGGCTAGGGCAAAGTAGATAAAACCGGATTTGTTCTTTTTCCCTAAACAATAAACGGCTATGAGGCTTAAGATCATGGCCAGCCAATCCAATAGATAATATTTAGTAAATGCTTCCATGCTGTGTACAGGATTAATGACAAAGCAAAGTTGCCTTAAATGATTATGGAAAAAGTTGAAGTAGATTAGGAAATATGGTTGAAATAATTCAACTTTTACCTTTCACTTTGTTGTTCCGAATTTTTGAGAGAAATTCGGTGGTCATTCCAAGATAAGAAGCCAAGGCGTATTGTGGGATATGTTGTAAAAATTGCGGATATTTTTCTGTGAAATAGGTGTACCGTTCTTCCGCAGACTTGGTCAAATTCATAGTGATTCTACGTTGTTGGGAAGCCAAACCTCTTTCTGCAATAATCCTGAAAAAGGTCTCAAACTTTGGATTGCTTTTCTTCAAATCCTGTTCTTTTTCAAAATCCAGTTCCAATAAAGTGCTACTTTCCAAGGCCTCCACGAACATAGTGGCAGGTTGTTGAAATATATAGCTATTATAATCCGTAATCCACCAATCATTGATGGCCAAGGCTATGGTTGTTTCCTGTCCAGACTTATTTACCACAAATGAACGCAATGCACCCTCAACAACATAGAATCTTTTTTTTGCAGTAAAATTGGGTTGTACAATGAATTGTTTTTTTCGAACCTTTACTACCTTAAATTTGGAGCTAAAATGGGATGCCTCCTCTTCCGTTAAAGAAATAAATCGTTGAATGTAGGATGCAATTTGGTATTGTGGATCCATTGCCAATTAATGAGTGATAACTTATTTAAATTTAGGAAATTTTTTCAGTATCCACACCTACTTAATTATACCAAACAGCATACCGCTCACGTCTTAATTCCAAGGCCAGACCTTCCTCAATTTCTAAAGCTTCCGCTCTGGTCAATACGGGATCTATATGATTATAAAGGCTGGGCCTTAGATACAGCCCGTATTTCTCCACAATGTTGGAGGATAATTTATGGCCCTTCTTATTTCTATATCCGGTCTTATGCTGTTCAAATCGTTCCTTAGGGGTCTTGGAGGTCATACCCACATATAAACATTCCAATACACCATTAAATTGGGGATTGGCGGCCCTAAACTTGGCATTCTCTGTAAAAACGCGCTTGGATAATTCCACAACATAGACTCGGTATAGGGTTTTGGACATGGTTGATCTAAAATATATGAGCTTAAACTAAGTAAAATTGGTATAATTTTAATGACAAATTTTCGGTATTCCTCCAATAAGACCATTTTTTTTCCGAATTTAGAGAGCACTAAATGCAAATTAAAAAAATAGTAAACAATCAAAAGCAATCTTTACAATGAAAAAAGAACCAAACAAACCCCTACCAATTACACGTAGATCTTTTATCAGTAAAACGGGAGTGGCCGCTGCCGGTATTACTATTCTCCCGAGCAATGTAATTTCGGGATTGGGGCATAAGGCTCCCAGTGATAAATTGAATATTGTTGGAGTAGGAGTGGGAAGTATGGGGTTTGGCAACCTGAAAAATTTACAGAGTGAAAATATAGTCGGACTCTGTGATGTGGATTGGAAATATGCAAAAGATTGTTTCGATTACTTTCCCAAAGCTAAGAAATACAAGGATTTTAGGGTGATGTTCGATGAGATGGGCAATGAATTTGATGCTGTTTTGGTAGCTACGGCCGATCATACCCATGCCATTGTAGCGGCAGAGGCCATAGTGCGAGGAAAACATGTTTATGTGCAAAAGCCTCTTACCCATTCGGTATACGAATCAAGATTATTGACCAAGTTGGCCAAGAAACATAATGTGGCCACACAAATGGGGAATCAAGGGGCCTCTGGAGAAGGAGTGGCCAAAACCTGCGAATTAATTTGGAGCGGTGCCATTGGAGATATAACAAAAGTGGAATCCTTTACCAATAGACCGATTTGGCCACAAGGCTTAAATCCACCTACACAAGGACAGTGGGTGCCGGATACCTTGGATTGGGATTTGTTTACCGGTCCTGCAGAACTAATACCTTACAATCAGGTGTACCATCCATGGAACTGGCGCGGCTGGTGGAATTACGGTACCGGGGCTCTTGGGGATATGGCCTGCCATATTCTTCACCCCGTATTTGAAGCCTTAAAATTGGGCTATCCTACCAGGGTACAAGGGAGTTCCTCACTGCTGTTAAGGGACAGTGCCCCAACGGCACAATCCGTACAAATGACTTTCCCGGAACGGGGCAGGAAAGGGAAGATCAAATTGCCGGAGGTAGAGATTAATTGGTATGATGGCGGTATTAAGCCTAATCTACCTTCCAATTGGCCTAGTGGCAAGAACCCCAACAAATCTGGTGGAGGTACCTTCTTTTACGGTACCAAAGGTATAATGCATACCGGTTGTTATGGGGTGGAACCGGAAATTTTGGGAAGGGAACTTCCTAAAGTGGCAGAGACAGAGCGAAGGGTGGAAAAAGAGATCGGAAAGGCTTGGAACAGAGGTGCTCATGAGATGGACTGGGTACGGGCCTGCAAGGAAAGTGCGGAGAACCGCAAGCCTTGTACGTCCGACTTTTCAGAAGCCGGACCTTTTAATGAAATGGTGGTTATGGGTGTTTTGGCGGTACGCTTACAGTCCTTGGATAAAATTTTGAATTGGGATGGGGAGAATATGCGCTTTACCAATATAGGACAGAACGAGACCATCAAGACCGTAATCCGTGATAATTTCGTGATGAAGGACGGACGCCCACATTTCGAAAAGGAATGGACGGACCCCGTTGATGCCAATGCTTTCGCCAAAGAACTTATAAATCATACCTATAGGGAAGGTTGGAAATTACCGGATATGCCGGCATAGAAAGTATATTTTAAGATATATAGAAAAGGGAATGGGCGAGAGCTGGTTCCCTTTTTTTGTGGGATACCTTAGTATGTTTTCAGTAAACAGTATTCAGTGATCAGCAAGGAGTGGTCAGTAAGCAGTAAACAGTAATAAGTAATCAGTGAACAGTTTCAGTGGACAGTAGGCACAGTGTTCAGAGCCAATAGCTAAATGGCAATAGGCAGGAGTCTAGACAAAAAAGTCCAGTATCTAGTTTCTAGTTTCCAACTGCGCAGCGGTCCAGTTTCCATTCTTATTGTGCTGTGCTTTAGATGCTGATACAAAGAAGTTCTGTATTGAGGGTAGTTCTCCCTCAACTAGTCTCGGTATTTATTTGTACTTTTTCCCTGTCAAAACAACACCGCTAAGTTGAACCTAGTTTTTAAACCACATATTATGTGGCCTAATTTTTCCAAAGGCTTATTTAACTACCTCGCTTTGTTAATATGTTTTGTTGGTGGGACTTTAATTTCCCTTGCACAGCAAGAGATGAATACTGCTGATAGGATTGCTCTCCGTAATCAAATTGGGTTGCGCCACGACAATGATTTCATATTGCTCACTGACCGGTACTATACAGCTGGCCTATTTTTAACGTATAGACACCGACTTGAAAAGGGAATTTTTAATTCCGAGAACGAACAGCTTAGCTTTTCCATAGGTCAGGAAATTATAACTCCGTCATATCTTATTACTGAGGATGTCCAAGAGCTGGACCGTGCCTATGTAGGATTTTCGGCGCTTAAGGCAGGTTGGTCCCAGGTAAGGCGAAGCAGTTTGATCGAGGCAAAATTTCTTATTGGAATAGCAGGTAGGGCCTCGGGAGCAGGCAGATTACAAAGGTGGTACCACCATTCGGTTATGAAAACCGAAACTCCGACCTGGGTGGGGGAAATGGAGAATAGTATTCATTACAATCTGTACAGCAGATACCTATACGAATGGCAATTGGCTCCCAACCCATTTAGTATTCATATTGCGGCACAGTCCCAAATTGCTTTTGGCACTAGGGATATATATGTGCATCCCGAGTTGGTGGCCTATTTTGGAAAAAGAAATCCCTTATCGTCCAGTATAGCACACAATCAAATTGGATCTACGGACAGTGAAGTTTTCTTTGCTCTTCGCGGGGGATATCGCTTGGTGGGTCATAATGGCCTATTGGAAGGCAATGCCCTGGGCGATGATTCCGTTTTATTGGTCCCTTCTAATACAACGGTAGTCTATTTCGGTTTCGATTTTCAATTCCGCTACGGACGAAATGAATATTGGGTAGGTGTGCGTTATAATACGCCAGAATTCGAGAAGGCTAAACACCATCAGTATGTTATACTTTCCTATACTAGGGGGTTTTAGTGCCGGGCGGCAGGTTTCAATGATCAGTGTTCAGAGCCAAAAGGCAATAGGCAATAGGCAAGAGTCAGTCAGTAATCGGTAGGCAGTGGCTGAATTTATTTAAAGTTCAAAGTTTAATGTTCTAGGTCTTTACGGAGATTGAGACTACCTATCGGCAGACAGGCGGAGTCGAAATCGAAATATTGGGTGGTGAGTAATCAGTTGCCAGTAGGCAGTATTCAGTGATCAGTATTCAGTAGGCAGGTTTCAGTTTTCAGTGGACAGTATTCAGTGGACAGTATTCAGTGGCAGTATTCAGTAATCAGTGGACAGTGTTCAGAAGCAAAAGGCAAAAGGCAATGGGCAAGAGCCAAGAGACTAGATTCAAGACAAAAAAGAATCCAGTATCTAGGTTCCAGTAGCGCAGCATTTTAGATTCCGATTTCCTAATGATTCTTGGAATTGGCTGTCAATTTAGTATTCAGTAATCAGTAAGCAGTAGGCAGTTTTCAGTGGGCAGTGATCAATGTTCAGAGCTATTAGCCATTAGCCAATAGCCAAGAGTCTAGACAAAAAAAGTCTAATTTCTAGGTTCTAGAAGCGCAGCGTTCTAGTTTCTTATGCGTTAATCTCATTTATAGTTTGCAACTAATTTACAGAACCGGGTTTTGGGAACTTTCTTATTGGGGAATATCGCTTATAGCTATCAAATACTTCGGGATCTGGACCTATAATTCGCGGGTCTTTGGATTGTTTTAGTTCGCTCAATAGTTCACTTTTCATGGCTTCTTCAATATTACTGAATGAGGCTATTCCCGATAAATTTTTTAAACAGGAAGGATCTTGCTGTACATTGTAAAGTTCATATTGGGGACGTTTATCTACCGCTAAATCGAAATAGGGCAAAATGGCGTCATCCTCGTGATTTTCTATTAGGAAGGTTTTTGTGGGGCTATCATCTATATCAGTATAGGCACTGCCATTAATGTAGGTATTGTTTTTGTCCAGCCCATATAAAGGGAGTAATTGCAAGGAATCATTTTCCGCATACTTTTGTGGAGCTCCTGCTGGCCACCTTTCTGGTTTCATGTTCCATATTAAGAGAAAGTCCCCTTTTCGTACGGACCTTTGTGGATATCCCCAATTCAAATATCTTGAGGAAGAGTGGCGTTCCCTACCAGAGTAAGCGGTCCTATTTGTTTTAGATAACACCCCACTTGCCTTGGATCGTAAAAGTTCCAGTATACTTTTTCCAGTAATAGGGAGCATTCCTTTAGTGGAGGTATTTGTCACTTCAAGAATGGTCGGTGCCAAATCAATAAAACCAATAAGATCCTCCACAACCCTATTTCCCGGAAATTCCTTTGGAAACCTAACGGCAAAAGGAACATGGACTCCATATTCATAGCTATTTGCCTTGGCACGGGGAAAAGGCATACCATTGTCGGCGGTTACAATTACAATGGTGTTTTCCAATTCTCCAATTTCATCCAAATATTCCAGCATTCTTTGGAGATGAAGATCAAACCATTCAATTTCTACCGCATAATCCAATAAATCTCCCCTTATCTCATCATTATCGGGAAGAAATTCGGGCACCTCCACCTCCTCCAATTTTTTGGACATATTTTTCCAAGACCCTTTTTCGTAGCTCCTATGTGGTTCATAACCTCCATACCAGAAAAAAAATGGTCTGTCCTTTTTAATATTTTCTACAAAATATCTGAAATTTCCAAAGTAATTGGTGGTGTTAATGCCTGTGGCAAAACGATCATCGTTTTGCTCCTCATATTTAAGATTACTATGCGCAACTCCTGCAGCATCGATTTTTCGCCAAAGCGAGTCTTCCTCCGCACGGGCATATTGGAAAGGGCCAACTCCTTTTCCCGTTCTTCCCGTGGCATATCCATTTTTTTCAAGCAGATCCACAAAGGGCACATACTTTTGTAACCAAGCTGAGGCATGTTGTCCAGCCTGTTCATTTTGCCAGTGATGTCTACCCGTTATAATTGCACTTCTGGAAGGTGCACATCCCGGTGAACCGGCATAAGCGTTGGAAAAATATACCCCCTCACGGGCAACCCTATCAAAGGCAGGCGTTTTTACAAATTTGGAACCTTCATAGCTGGTATGGAAAAATGACTGATCATCACTAATGGCAAAAAGAATATTTGGACGGTCTTGTGCATAAGAAATAAGCCACGTGCTTGTACTTAATAGCGCAAAACAAAATACTATTCTTGATATCATACTTTTTTATTGTTCAATGCTTGCTTCACACTGGCGGCTTTGTCCATATCCGATCCAGCTAACCATATTTTCAGGGTCTTCCCCGTCAGTTTAATATTTAGATGCGTTCTGTTTCTAAATCCTGGTTCAAAGGGGACTGTCCAGAAAAATGGAATGTAACTTAGCATGGATAGCAACCAGCCTTTGTTTAATTGGACTGCCTTTAAACTGCCATAACCATATACACCATTGTTTTGTGGAGTTATTTGGTCCACTATTTCAAACATATCTTTTTGTAGCCTAATATCTAATTTTGGGCTATTCCTTAAAGTAATTGTTTCATTCATATTCTTTTTGGAATTTAATTTGTAAAGGTGTCTTTTACTAACAAGCTTAATAATGTGGATAGTCTAATCTTTCCGGCTTCAAAAGGATCTGTCCGTTCCTTATTTAATAAAATACCCGGATACTTTCCATTGGTTATCATCCTTCATCTGGGTAACAGTTTCCAAACTTTCGTTTTTATTTTCAAAGGAGGTTTTAAATTGAATTACTATATATTCCCCATCCGGTGCTCCTGGTAGTGTGGTATGGTATTCCGATGAAATTACATCCCTACTGATCACCTTTCCCAAAGGGGGTACAATACCACTTAACTGTTGCGTCCATTGTGCTTTTGTAACCGCTTTTTGAAAAAGGGAAGCCGCATTATCCCAACTCTGGGAATAATCTTGGTCATAAATCAATCCCAGCCATCCTTTGGTATCTTGGATAACTTCCTGTTTTAGTTCATTGGAAACGGTGGCCTCCGATTGGATAATTTCTACTTTTTCATTTTTCGATTTGGACTTACAGGAGATTAGTCCTGTAAGCACTAAAAATAGGAGGTATTTGTACAATGATTTTTTCATGGCGGTATTATCGTTTGGTCGTCTATTTGTATAAGACTAGTGGTGTCCTCTGTGCCGACAAAAGTTTCACACTAGTGTTGTTATATAATAGCTTAAATGTAGTGAATTTTATGTTTTGAAAAAGGCAGGAATAATTATAAGTACGGATGGTGGTTGTTAGTAGCTTGTTCTGGCTACAGGCCATGTCTTATTCTGTTTTGGCACGAGCCTGCCTTGCCGTCAGGTAGGTGAGACCCACGTTCCAGGGGTGGCTCGTTATTTTTTGTTCCTATACAGTTCTATCGCTTTTAAGTATTTCAATCCTCCAGTCTCTGTTTGGTCGTGTATGAAACCTTGCAATTCAGGATGATTATCGTCAATCCAACTTACAATATCATCTCTGTTTTTAACAAATGTCGAATCATTGAAAATAATATATTTTGTTGTCTCAATACTGATAATTTTATCACTATCAAATCGAATAATTTGATTGGTGACAATTGGTTCTTGGTGAAGAAATAAAATTCTTTTGTCGATTTTTGAAATTTGTGCTTTCACAATTTCATCCTCTTGTACTATTTGAAGGATTTGATATGTTGGGTCAAACACAGCATCCCATTTTAACCATTCAACATATTCTTTTAAGGTAAATGTCTGTTCATAGTCATATTCAGTTTCCTTTGTTACAAGGCTATCGGCCAACAAAAGTCCTATTTCGGTATTATCAGAATTGTCCAGAGCTCGATAATATTTTTTAGCAATTTCAAGTTTGTCAATTTCCTTTCCAGAATTTTTACAGTTAACGAATCCGATTAGTAATAGTAAGGTTAGAATAACGGTTTTGTTCATTCGTATTTGTTGTTCAGTTATGCGTTGCACCAGTCTTTCATATATAGTTTTTCTTATCGCTGGCGCGAGCATCTTGCTCGTGCCTTCCTATTGTGTGACATTGCCATCAGGGATGACGATCTAAAGTATGCCGGAGGGCGTATTAAAATTATACTAAGTCAACTACGGTTGCTCCAAAGATATAGAGAAAAAATATTCGTACTATATTATATGAGTAACCCCATTTATTCTGAACAAGTGACTGTTAAGGCACGAGCAAGATGCTCGCGCCAGCGGGGGCTTATCTATCGTCAGTTCGAGTGAAATGGCGGTAGCCATTTTGTATCGAGAACTGGTTATGTGTAGTTAGTATACTTCTCGATACAATTTTATTTCGGTGCTCTTCATAGAATCACTCGAAGTGACGTCGTGACGGGCCTGTCTGCCGATAGGCAGGCTTGAATTGACGGGCAGGCTAGAGCCATTTAGTATCGAGAACGGGTCTAGCGTTAAAAGCCAATAGGCAAAAGATGGTAGCCGCCCAAATAGTCCAGTTTAAATACTCTTGTGGTCAATCGTTCTTGATTCCATTCAATATGACAACTTATAAACCTATAGCCTTATTGGCAATCTCGTAATCCTTTTTCCGGTAGCCATAAAAATGGCATTGCAGAGTGCTGGTATAAACGGGGGAACAGGGGGTTCCCCAACTCCTGTGGGTTTTTCCTCATTTTCTACAAAATGTACCACCGTATTGATGGGTGCATCTGTAATACGGGCCACAAGATAGTTGTTGAAATTGTCCTCCATAACGGCCCCATTTTTCACATTTATCTCACTTTTCAAGGCCAAACTTGCTCCAAAGGCAGCACCTCCCTCGAATTGGGCCCTTATCCTATCCGGATTAACTGGTACTCCACAATCGATAGCAAAATGAACCATTGGTATTTTAATATTGTTGTTGTCATCAACCTCCACTTCCACTACGCAGGCTACATAAGTAAGAAAGCTTCGATGGGCAGCAAACCCCATTCCTTTGCCTTTTGGAAGGCTTTTGCCCCAACCTGATTTTTCTTTTACCAATTGTATTACTTGCTTAAGGCGATGGGTGTCATATGGGTAGTCTTCCAATTTAACGTTGTAGTTGTTGAACCCTTCCATTAGGGCGGTAAAATCAATTTTTCGATCACTGCCCAATAGATCCATCATATTGTCAACGGGATCCATCTCTCTGGCCTGGGCCACTTGATCTACTATAGATCCAATGGCAAACGCATGGTTGATATTGTGGACAGATCGCAGCCACCCAATCCTTATCTGAGCTTTTGCATCCAAGGCTTCACAGGATATATTATCAATTTCGAAGGGCATGTCCAAAACGCCCATGCACAATTCGTCCGATGAAGGCCCTGTGGCATCGGCGCTGGCCGTACCTGAAATGGATGGAAAAGCCGTACGGTGCACCCAGGAAGTGACCTTATTGTTTTTGTCGATACCGACTTTTATATGTTGTGCACAATTGGAATGGTAAAAATCGTGCTGAATATCGTCTTCCCTGGTCCATAACAATTTTATGGGCGTATTCATTTCTTTTGAGATCAAGGCAGCTTCCACTACAAAATCGGGTTTGGATTTACGGCCAAAGGCACTTCCCAATAGAGTAACGTTAATGGTAACTTCGGATTCCTCAATGCCCAAGGCTTCGGCGACTGCCTGCCGTACCCATTGTGGCGACTGTACGGGAGCCCATATTTCACAAGTTCCATCTGCATTGTAGCGCGCAACGGCACAAGGGGTTTCCATAGGGGAATGGGCCAAGTGTGGTACCAAAAAATCGGACTCTATGACCTTGGCAGCTTCTTTTAAAGCTTTGGTTGCCGAACCCTGTTGTCTTTTCACCTGCCCTTCTTTCTGTACGGATCGTTGCATTTGTTGCATAAAGGCGTTGGAGTCATAGGAAGCATTTATGCCCTTATCCCAAACCACTTCCACGGCATCCCGTGCCTTTATTGCTGTCCAGGTATTGTTGGCCACCACTACAATACCCCCCAGTGGGGCATTATAGCCCATAGGAAATGCGGTTGACTCCATTTTATATACTTTGGTGACACCTTCAATAGCAGTGGCCATATCGCTGTTGAACGATTTTATTCCGGCCCCAGCCTCTGGATTTCTTTTTATGACCGCGACCTTGAGATCTGGAATCTGTACATCCAGTCCATAGACCGCCTTCCCTGTTACGATATCCTCTAGATCATAGATAACCGTTTCCTTGGAAATAAATTTAAAATCTTTGGAGTCCTTTAAAGTAATTTCATTTTCCTCTGGAATGGGTAAGGCTCCTGCTTTTTCGGCCAAATATCCGTAACCCAAACTTTTTCCCGAACTGTGGACTATTTCATGATTTACGGCACTACATTCAGAAATATCTACTTGCCATTCCTGGGCCGCTGCCTGCATCAACATTAATTTAACCGTGGCACCAGCTATCCTTAAAGGTTGATAAAACATTCTAACGCTATAGGAACCGTCCGTATTTTGATCGCCATATTTTACATCTCCAACAGCCTGTATTATTTTTACTTTGGTCCAATCGGCTTCCATTTCATCGGCCATGACCAAGGGTAGGCTTGTTCTAATACCCGTACCCATTTCCGAGCGGTGGGCAATGAGTTGCACCTCCCCGGTTCCCAAAATCGTGATATATACGTTAGGAGCAAAAACAGCGTCTTCCCGCCCGGTTAAAAAGGCATTTTTATCTTGCTTGCACCCCAAAGGAACGCCAAGGATCAAACCAGTGCTGCCCAAGGCCCCAATTTTCACGAAATCTCTTCTACTAACTTTAAACAGTTTATTATTGGAAGGGTTTGGTTTCATATTACACATTGTTTTTAGCAGCGTTCTTAATGGCACTTCTAATTCGGATATAGGTTCCACAGCGACAAATATTGCCGGACATAGCTTGTTCTATGTCTGCGTCCGAAGGATTTCCGTTTTGTTCCAATAATGCTATGGCCGACATGATTTGGCCACTTTGGCAAAATCCACATTGGGGAACGTTCTCAGCAATCCATGCTTTTTGTACAGGGTGAAGTCCATCTTTTCCGACCCCTTCAATGGTGGTAATAGCTTTATCGTTGATAGCTGAAATTGGTAGACTGCAGGACCTAACTGCCGTACCGTCCAAATGGACCGTACAAGATCCACATACGGCTATTCCACAACCGTATTTGGTTCCGGTCAGCCCCAATTGATCACGAAGCGCCCATAATAATGGGGTGTCGGGAGCACATTCAATTGATACCTTTTGGTCATTGATGTTTAAGGTGAATTTTTCCATGGGCAATATCATTATTTGTTTAATAACCATATGGCGACATGCAATTGGATAGGCTTTTAAAGCCTTTTGTGTGGTTCTAAAAGGTTGATTTAGAATAGTTTTGCCCCATATTTAGCATCAAGGTAATAAATAAATCAATTACTCAGATCGGAATGTATAATATATTCGGTAGACAGGCATCTTGTTTTTGCTGTCCTATTATGGAACGGCGGGGTTGAAAGTTCAAGGCTCAAAATTCAAAGTTGTATTCGGCAGACCAGATAAAAAAACGACCGGCCATTGTGTCCTAGTAAGTAGGGGAGGGCTCATAATCGGGCAACTTTGCACAGCGCTGCTGCACGGACAATGACGCACAAAAAAGCTCCTTCCCTTGGACTTGAGTTGGACGGACCTTCCCCATCCCACTCCCAAGGAGGGGGAGTTATTGGAAATCGACGTTCCTCACATTATATAAATGTTATTACTTTTTTTAAAGGCCTCCTACCTAACTTTTGACTAGATGTGCTAACGTAATTATTAATATTGATGAGAATCAAGTTCCCCTTCCATGGGAGGGGGTTAGGGGGAGGACTTCATGGCAGGATGTTCATATCCCCATCGCTGGCGGGAGTTTACCTATCGGCAGACAGGCATCATGCTCGCGCCAGCAGGTGGCCAGGGCTTTCCCAATTCATTATTTATTCAGGAGATTTTCCCCTGACCTCAGTATACACCTTTTTCATCACCTCTGTTTTACCTTCATCCTCTGCTATGGCATGGGTGGTAAACATCATGACTCCGGTCGACTTCCCAGCTAGTCCGCCCCGCAATACCGTTTCAAAGGCTTCATTGGTAACAATGCCCGGCTCATTATAGGCCTGGACAATTGGCCATATTTTGGGGTAGGCACCATCTTCAGCACCTATCTTGTTGCTGAACCATTCTATGTTTTCCTGCACCCAATTGGGGTCTCTTCCCATTCTTTGATGGTAGACCATAGGCGAAAAAACATCTACGGTTTTCTTTAAAAGATCGTAATCCAATCCCAGAATCCGTTCCCTGGCTCCATTAAATTCTTCATCGTTCCAAGGACAATGATAAAGACCAAGAAGGGCATCGGGTTTAATTTCGGTCATAATACTCTTCATATTGGAAGTCCAATCGTAAATAACCTGGCAACGCCATTTACGCCATATAGCATCGTGGTTTTTAAGGATGTATTCTGCCTTTTCAGGAGTAGTGGCATCCGGCAAACGGATGTTGTTATCCTTTGAAAAGCTATTTAGACAATGCTTGCAAAAGCAAGTTTCCGGTAAAATGGGTTCCGGGTCTTCAAATTGGGCGTGCCAGTGCACATAGTCCATCCACACCCCATCCAGATCATACTCCAGAAGCAAGTCCCGCAGCTGGTCAAAACGATATTTTCTAAAACCGGGTTCAGTAGGGCAGGCTCCCATAAACCAAGTGGCGGACTCAACTCTTTCTCCTTTCTCATTTATGGCCCAAGCCTCTGGATGGGTATCCACATAACCTTTGCCGTTCAAAGTGGCGAATTCGGCATATACCCTGGCTCCTTCGGCCCTTGCCCGGACTATCATGTCCTCGTTTAGGGACCCATTGTGGACAAATATAGCATTAACCCCAAGGTCGTTGAGCTTATACCCTTTGTCCCATAAGGGTTTGGGATTCCCATAGACCCCCTTTATCTCTATGGTTTTAGAAGTAGATGACCCGCAGGACACAAGTCCTAACGAGGAAATAAGGATTAGGTATATACATCGGAATTTTACATTTGAAGTCATACCCTTTAATTTTTGACAATTAATTTACAACTTCCTGCAAAATATTGTTGCATCTGTCAGCACGATTATAGATACATTTCAACGTAAAAAAGATGCATTTTGTCGGTAAATGGACAGAACACCTATTTTATGCCCCCAAAAGCTCCAAAACACATATTCTTATGCAATATCTCCACCTTGCTGAAACCCAGCTTTTTCATAAGGTCCAGTTGATAGTTCATAGATCTTGGAGAATCCTCTTTGGCCACATAATCCAACACTTTTTTCCTATAATCCTTTCCGCCCAATTCCTCCAGATAATCGCCATATCTTTCCCAGGTATATTCACTGAGTATTTCGGTGTCCTGGGTAATCAGGTCCGAAATCATAAGGCAGCCTCCCGGCTTTAGCAGGCCATATATTTTTTTAAAGGTTGTTTCCCAATCATGATCGTCCCTTAAATGATGCAGCACGGCCCCTGCCAAAATGATATCGTAACGGTTTTGCTTTAGAGATACTTCTCTAACATCTCCTTTTACCACATGTACCTTTTTATTGGTCTGTTCGGTTACCCTTTCGAAGGCCCTGTCCAACATGGGGCCACTAAGGTCTACCAAAGTACATTCCAGGTTGGGGAGCTTGGAGAGCATTTTTAAGGAATAATTTCCAGCGCCACATCCAATGTCCAGCAATTGCTCTGCATTGGGGGCAATTCTTTTGGCCGCTTCCGTAATCAATTCCAAGGAAATTTTTGCGTCAATAGTGGTAAGTTGCCCGGTATCCAAATTGGAGAAGCGCTCCACATCCTTGTCGAACCGCTGCCTAATTTCTTCTATGGTGGATTTATTCATTTCTTGTAAGGTATATTTATTCTTAATTTTTTATGATTCGGACAGTGCCATTATCCTTTCCCAAACACTTTCGCTAACGGGCATTCCGCTCTTTAAGTTTTCTTCCCGGGTAAGGGCACTCCTTTCCCCAGGATAATAAATTTTGTCTCCGGCCTGCATGGGTTCCACGTCATGGGTATAGTCAATAATTTCATTTAATAGTTTTTCCTGTAATGCCTTGTCGTTAAAAACTTCTTGGTAAATGCACAGGTACACCTGGGATATCCCGGTTTCAAAATCTTTTTGCCCTACCTTGTATGTAGAATTACCGGCGGACAAAAGGGTGGCCAACATATCCAAAATTATGGATAGGGCAGAACCTTTCCAATAACCAATGGGCAGACCGCGTTCCTTTACCGTAATTTTCTCGGGATCGTTGGACAGTTCGTCATTGGCATCCCACCCCCCAGGAAAAGGTAGTTTTTTGCCCCTTAGTTTATAGTCGTTGATCTTCCCGAAAGCGAATTGGGAAATGGCCATATCCAATACCACATTTCCGCCCTTCCTTGGAATGGATACAATGAACGGATTGTTGCCAATTCGGCTGTCCTTACCGCCCCAAGGTGGCATATTGGGTTGTGTATTGGTAAATAGGATAGAAATGCAACCTTCATCCGCAGCCAGTTTTCCGTAGGTGCCGCCGCGCATCCAGTGATTGGTATTGCGCAAAGCCACTAGTCCCATTCCATGTGTCTTGGCCAGTTCCACGGCCCGGTTGGTACACTTGGTAGCATTGATGATGCCAGGGCCATAGTTCCCATCCCACCGTTCTATACTGCCAAATGTCTCCACTTTTTCCGCTTCTGTATTAATTTTAACGCTACCGTTTTCCACATATTCCAGAAATAGAGGTACACGGTTTATCCCATGTGAATTTACCCCGGCCAAGGTACTCTCGGTATAGGTTTGGGCCAGCAAGTGGGCCTTTTCCTGGGTGAACTTATATTTTAAGAACAGTTTGTAGAGCACATCCTGCATGTGATTGGAGGTAATTTGCATGTTTTTTTTCAATTAAAGGGTGATTACTGGTGTCTTCGCTTTTGTTGTCGAGATTAATACGAATCTAATTCATCTTGGTACAATTACTGAATAAATGTACGTATTCTTTTAAGTATGGTAATCGCATACCATTGAGATGGTTAATGCTCATTTTAACTTCATTCAAAATACTACTCTTTGTAAATGAAAGTTCAATTTAACAAATTTATAAAGTGGTATGTTATAAGTATGAATGTATTGATTGAGTACCTGATCCATTAATTTCAACAAATAAAACGAACCCTTAATCCGAACTATTACATATTTTTTTATCTAATGTTTACATTTGATTAACATTTGATTAACATTTGATTAACATTTGATTTACATTTGAGTTTTGTTGTATGTTTTTTCAATCATTAATAGGCTAAAATTGAAGAGGAAGTTGGAAAAAGTTTTGAAATACCTATCAGTTTAAAGGCTTCCATAAAGTTTGCCAAAGCAGACATCAAGACCTCCAAATGTGCGATTAAATTTTAGGTGAATTGTAAATAAAAACTTATGAAGAAGAAGTTATCCCCCAAATATGTTCTAAGATTTTTGGGTATTATCATAGCAACCTTGATAGTATTAAGTACCCTTGGAAAAGGACTCCAACTTTATGTGGATAATAAATTTGTCGACTTTTTTGTTAAGCTATTTTATTTGGATAATGAAATGTCCGTTCCTACTTTTTATTCTGCATGTGCCTTAATGCTTTCAGGTTTAATACTAATTTTAATTGCCTTGAAAAAGAAAGATCTTCATGAGAAATATTTATCCTGGATTGGTCTTGGACTTTTATTTATGTTCCTAAGTATTGACGAAATTTGCGTAATACATGAACATTTATCCGGAATGGTTCAAAAATCGTACAAAACTACCGGATTTTTATATTATGGTTGGGTAATCCCATATGGTATTCTGATTTTGGTACTAGGTACTACATATTTTAAGTTTGTAATGGCTCTTCAGCCTAAGGTGAGGTATTATATGATATTGTCAGGAGCGATTTTTATAATGGGCAGTGTTGGTGTTGAAATGATAACTGCCAAGATTGCTTTTATTGGAGGCGAGGAAAATTGGGCATATATCACTCTGATGACCATAGAAGAGGGAATGGAAATGTTTGGAATAGCATTGTTCATTTATACACTATTCTTATATATTAATATTGAATTTGGCTCATTAAAGATTACTGTAAAGGGTAAAAAGAGTTTGAAGAATGAAAAGAAAATTACATCAACAGAACCGATTAAATCCCATTAATACCCCTTTGAAATCAAGGATAGGTATTATACAATACTGAGGGTGAGATACAATTTAAACAATAGTTTAAATTTGTCTCATTGAGGCTATTTGAGTCGTACTTAGAATCTCATGCTGAAGTAAATTACATTAAGGTGTTCTCGGTATAGGTTTGGACCAGCAAGTTGGCCTTTTCCTGAGGCAATTTATATTTTAGGAACAGTTTGTGGAGTACATCCTGCATGTATTGGGAGGTAATTTGCATGGTTATTTATTTGTTTAATTGTTCATAGTAAACAACAATCCTTCCGGCTGCTGTGATTATAGGTTAATTATGTGCGATAATCTATTTTTCAATGAGCAAATTTTCCAAGTACCTCAGTGCTGAGGCTATTAAATTTTTCCGATTCTTGGCCTTTTCTTTGAAGGAAAGGAGGGTCTTTCTGTTTATCTGCCTTCCCTTAACAAAAATGGATGAAGGGTTTTCCAATGTGGATAATTCCATTAATGGGTTATGATCTACCAGTAGCAAATTGGCTACTTTACCCTCTTCAATAGTTCCCAATTGGTTCATAATGGAATGTGTTTGAGCAGCATTTACCGTGGCCGTTTTCAAAACTTCGTAATTGGAAAGTCCTGCCTCTTTGTAAAATGCAAGTTCTTTATGAATTGAAAATCCAGGCAGTGTAACTCCTATTCCTGCATCGGTTCCACATATAATTGGAACCCCAGCCTTGTGGAGTTGTGCAACGATTTCCAAATGAAAATCGTGTTGATTTTTTATTCTATCCACCACACTGGAATCTTCCATCTTGGCATTGTGCCAGCGGTTAAACTGATTTTTACTGTCTACTTTTTTGATGAGTGGATTCATATAGGATAGGGGTTCCGCCTCTAAAATGGAATCGTTTATCATCATCTGGTAAATATTGTTGAACACCGTTAGCGTTGGGCAATAACTGCTATGTTTTGAATTGGAAATGGAATCGATTATAGGTTGTAGTTTAATGGTGTCTAAATTGAACTGCAAAGGTTGTTGCACAATTTCTTCGGCGTGTTCAATAGATTTGATCTGTGGGTTTAAGTGATATGAAAAGGGCACTTTTTGTGAAGGATGGGCAACGATATCCATTTTGGAAATGCCAGCCTGTTTTACAACAGCATCAAATATATCCCTATCCAATCCATAATAGGTTTTAATAAAATCATAGCCTCTGTCCTTATAGGAAATCACTTTATTTTGAGCTTCACTGGGACTTGTTAAATTTAAATTATCGTCACCTATAAATTCCGGCCCTGTGAGCTTTGGCCCCGTTGTGTAAAAGTATGGGGAAAGTATTTTGTCACTGTTTACATCTTCCTTGATCCTTAAATGCATTGGTATACCCCATACATTTCTAACCGCAGTGACACCATTGGCAAGGTACAGTCCAAGTTCGTATTTGTCCCATACGTGCACATGCATGTCTATGAGTCCGGGGAGTAGAAATTTACCTTGGGCATCAACAATCTCTACTTCTTTGTTGGGTAGGCTTTCGGAGATACTTTTAATGATACCATCTTGGATATACACCATTTTATTGGCCAAGACAGTATCTTGGAACATTGGAATTATGTTTACATTGGTTATAAGATAGGTTGTGTTATTGGAAGCCGGCACATTCTTGATTTTCAAATAACTCGTCCCCAATATGTCCAGCCCCAATGCAATGATGGCAGCTATAATTACCATACCAACAATCCCAAGGAAAATTTTCAAAAGGCGTTTTAATAGTTTCATTTATCCAATAGGCGCTAAAATGCTGGTGTAAAATTAATATCGATGTTTTGGTAACTAATTTAGTAAATACATATCGAACCTGCCCAATTGAATCTAGAAATTCAGGCCTGTTAGGATTATAGGTCTAGGAGGATTATACAGGATAGGAATAGTGCCGGACAAAAAGCAAGAAGTTTTTTCTTAGGAATAGGGGAGGACCAAATTAAGATCTCAACTAGCTATTGGTTCTATCTTTCTTATTCAGTAATCCGTAGATGCTATTGATGGGGAAAATAATTTGACCTAAGATTGTGCGCTAGCGAATATTCCGGATAATGCTGAAATAAATAGGATGGTTTTCTTCATAAGAGGCGCAAAGATGTGACTTAATACAATATTTTCAAATCCAATTCAGATTTAATACAATCTATTTTGGCAATTAAGTACAGCAGTCTCCTAGAACCATGCGTTACAGGTTTTAAATTGCTAATTTTAGATCAAGAAGCGGTTATGAATTCTTGGGAGGAGTCTTTAATATTCCATAATATTCTACATCTACTAATTCCTTGGTCTCCAATCTAAATTCTCTGCGCAATATTCCTTCCAATTCAAATCCTTTTTTTTCGGCTACGCGTTTACTAGCAATATTTTCAGTTCCAATTCTTAAAAATATTTTTTCCATCTTCAGATTTTCAAAGCAATATTTAATGGATTCATCAATTGCTATGGACATTATTCCTTTTCCTTCATATGCCTTGTCTATAAAATAACCTAATTCACATTTTGGAACACGCCAATCGATATTTTTAACAAACATCATACCTATCAAAACTTGTTGGGAATAAATTCCCAAGGCATAAATTTCCTTCTTTTTTGTTTTTTGCGTTAACTCCTTTAAATAATTGATAGTCGAACCAATTTTTTCATTCTTTTTTAAGGTAAGGGGAAAATATCTAGCTAATCTTTCCTTATTTCTGTTTATCAGGCTAAATAATTCTTTCGCCTCTTTTTCCGCTATTGTTTGGAGATGAATTTTATTCATAATTATGGCCAATGGTTAGTGTATTAAACGTGGGTGGGACATTTGCATTAACAGCGGGTGCGCATTTGCATAGATTTTTGGTTTAATATTTACATCCAATGTTTATTCACTTTGTTGCTAGACGTTTTATTCGCCAACTATTTTTGAGTATATATCCAAACTAATAAATTCTCCATTTTTAATTTCACAGTCTTGCATAGTTCCTTCCCAATTGAATTTTAGTTTTGCAAGAGCTTTTTTACAATTCACATTTTTGGTTTCCACAAAACCTTCAATTCTATGTAAACCTAAACTATTGAATGCGTGATTAAGGATTAAGGGCATTGCTTCGGTCATAAGTCCATTTCCCCAATTTTCTGGCAGCAGCCAAAAGCCAATTTCTGCTTTTTTATGTTCCATGCTCATATCGTTTAATCCTCCTGCACCAAGAAATCTGCCATCCTCTTTTGAGTAAATGGCCCACCAAATTCCGGTTTCATTTTTTTCAAGGTCGGCAAACCAAACCATTTGTTCTTTCGTTGCTTCTATACTATCGAAACTAATGCCATAGTACTTAATAATATCGGGGTGCGAAAGCCCTTTAAAAACATTTTCCAAATCCGAAGCCACAAATTGTCTTAAGCTTACTCTTTCAGATTCTAGAATTGGAAATTTACTTTTCATTTTATGTTCATTTTTTTAATCACGTATACTCATTGTTGAGATGGGTAGGTTTTATATTTTCTTGTCGTAAGTTAATATTTGAAGTCCATCAGAAAACGATTCTTTGTCGGTTAATTCCCAACTAACGTTTGCAGAAGAAGAACCGAATAACTTTGTTCCGCCTCCAAGCACTACCGGATTTAATTTAAGCTTCAATTGGTCTATTAACCCGTTATCCAATAGCCAACCTGCAAACTGTCCGCCTCCACATAGATAAATGTCAGTTTTGGCGATTTGTCGAATTTCATTGACACTATCAACGCTCAGTTTCTCAATTTTAACAGACTCGGACAGGTTGTCGATTTTCAATGAATTGGAAAAAATGTAGTGATTCATATTTGGATAAGCAGGTTGTCCAGGCTGAAGACCATATTGAAAACCAAATTCATATGTTCTTCTACCCATAATTACCGTCTCAAATTTTGAAAGGTCCGCCAAATATTTTTCAACGCCTTTTCCTTGAAGTATAAATTGACTTATATCATCATTTTTTCCTGTTATAAATCCATCAAGGGAACTTGCTACGTAATAAATAATCTTCTGCATGATTTTTCTGTTTTGAAAGATTGTTTTGAATATGCCACAAGGTTTAGCCTGATATATTCGAGTGTTGATTGAAAGTTAGCAATGAATGGTTAATGTTCTCTAGTGGTGTCTCTTAAAATTGGAAATGTTTTTATGAAGACCATTGGGGAACATTATAGTCAGCAGAGCAAAAATCAATATAAAATTGAATTCAATCCCATTTCGACCTGCACCCACAACAAACCACCCTTCTTTAAAATGAACCAGAACTATTCCTGCAATTAGTACCAGAATGGTTACTATACATGCCCATTTTATAAATTTTTCAAATATTAAGCACAAGGCGGCAACAAGATGTGATAATTTGATAGACCAAGCAATAGGTACTCCTAGTGGAGCAAACCCTATTTGGTTTAAAAATAAATTCCCAAAATCGTTTATGCCATTGTTAAACATACCAGGAATACTATGTGCCAATAAAATAATTACAATGGCAAAGCGAAGCAAAAATGTACTGTTCAAAGTTTTCATGGCATTTGCTATTTTATAAATATGGCTTTATGAGCATACATGGGTTGTATGATACACTAATTTATAAATTAATCGAATAGAAAATATGTGTTGCCGCACTTTTAGGGTTGGGAGGACTTTTATAAGTCAGCTTGAATTAGCAACTCGCGAGTCCACCCTTGCCAATATGCCCGCCCGTTGCGATTTGGGCCGGGACCATGCCAAAAAGATTGGCATGCGGAAACGACTCTGTCGGGCTAGTTAATTTTGTGCAGCGTTATCGGTAGTTTTTTGTTTCCTCAATTTCGTTTTTTATTCTTTTATTGACATCGACTTTAGCTCCTATAAAAGCAAATATTAATGTTTTAAATTCCCGGGCATATGGATTTGTAATTGAATCGGCCACATAGGCGAGATTAAAATACGGACTGGTTTCTATAAGTTCGTTATCTTTTTCTGCATGATATTTAATCCTGATTAGATTGATATATTGTCGGTCAAAATTAAACCAGTTAACATAGTCCGCATTGAAGGAAACTGCTTTAATATGTTGCTTTGTGTAGTAATTAATTGCTCCCGCTTGCCCGTAATTGTCACACAGAACAAGGGTTTGGTCGGCGTTAGGCAATTTTATATAAACTGAATCAACTTTTCTTGCCAGCTCTTCCCATCCCAGCATATCCGCATAATCCTGTGGTAGTGAATGATCTTTCCCGTCTTCCCATCGTAGTAGGCCATATTTTTTGTAGGTAATTGAATTCTGGACAATGTAATCAGGACTTTTATTTGGAAAAGCAATCTGATAAATTGGAATAAAGAATAATATTGGAATTGCTAATGCGATCGGTCTTAAATTCTGTTTCCAACCGTTTTTCAGAAAATCGGCAAGGAATACTGAACCGAAGGAAATATAGATGGGATAGAGTCCAATGGCATAATAATCTTTAGCTCTGAAATACATAAAAACAGTAAGTGTGAAAAAAAATGCCCAAAAAAAGGATTTATATTTTTGAAAAGGTTTGTAAAATAACAGGGCATATATGGCGCAAATTATTGGCAATATAGAGCCTATAAAGAAATAAAGTTGGGATTTTAAAAATCCAATTCTATCCACATTCGCCAGCTGGGTTTCTGCCAGTTCTTCTAGATGATGAATAACAGGAAAATCATTATTGTATTGCCAAAAAAGATTTGGAAAAATAACTACCACTCCCAACAATATTGCGAGGTATAATTCTTTTTTCAAAAATATTTTACGTTGGTCGGTAAACAGAATTGCTGGTACGAGGCCAATAATTAGAAAAACAATATTGTATTTGTTTAGAAATCCAAAAGCGAAAATGAGTGCCGCAGCAAAAAGCCATTTGGTATTTTCTGTATTAAAATATTTAACAATGACAAAATACAAGAATGACCAACATAAAACGTCCAATGAACTAGGCTGATATAAGGTGTTTAATCTTAATAGTGCGGAAAATAATACACCAGTTGCCCCTAATATTAATGCGTAAAGATTTCCTTTTAATTCTTCTATTGTTTTCCATACTATAATAATTGTCAAAGCACCAAACAAGGCAGGAAAAAACTTGACCCAAAACACGGAATTACCCAATAAATAAATTATACTTGATATCCAAGAAGTAACAGGCGGAACAGATAAATAACCCCAAGCTAAATGATGTGCTTGGTCAAGGTAAAGATATTCGTCCCTATGCAATTCATATTCAGGACTAATTAAAATATATTGAAGTGTAAATTTTATAAATATAAATCCGATTAAAATCCACGACTTCTTTTTCATTGCTGTTGAAAAGCTTTATTAAAATAACCTGCAGCGTTAAGGCTATGATTTCGGTCTGGGAAATCCGGCTTGCCATGCTTTCGGGAGTCCTGGGATTTTACCGCATCATAATCGGGCCATATTAAAAGTAATGAATTTTCTCCTTTGATAAAGGTAAGACTGAATTATTGGCATTTCATTTGTCAATATTTCAATTGCTAGTAATGTTTGGTATAAGAATAGTAGCTAACTGCGTGGCACTTTTCTGTTAAATTACAAGAAAGTTGTGGCGGGCTACAACCCTGGTATACAATACCTAACCAGCGATTGTTTTATTCATTGTACCGTACCGTTTTCTTTTTCCCCCAATGGTTTTTTAAATATTCCAGAGCATCTTCCAAAGCTTTTTTTGAAGGTTTAGGATTAAAATCTAATTCTTCTCTTGATTTACTAATGTCATAATCTTGTTTTAAATCATAAAACATATCCAAATAATGTCTCTGTAATAGAGGTTCTTTCCCAGTAATTTTACTGCTAAATTCCATTAAACCAGCAACAGAGTACAATAAACATTTCGGGACTGTTTTAGGCATTTTTAATTTTAGTTCAGGGTATAAATCGGATGCTATTTTTACACTCTCTTGTAATGTAGTATGTTTCTCGTTGGATAAAATATATCTTTCACCATCTCTGCCTTTTGTCATTGCGTTGTACGTTCCTATGGCTACATCTTTTACATCTACCCAATTTAAAGTTATATTGGTGTCTACAGGTATTTCCCCATTTAATACTTGCAATACAAGTTTGTTGGAATAACTTAAGTTATAAGCTTTGGAACCAATCATAGCGGAAGGTAAGACTATGACAGTTTTGATGCCATATTTTTTTCCCAATTCCAATGCTAGCTTATCTGAGTCATTTTTAGAATTATAATACCAATTTCTTCGATCTTTATTATATCCATTGTCCACATTTCCGGGTAATTTTGTGAAATCTAAACTGGCTACTGAACTTACATATACGATATTCTTGATGCCACATTCTTTTGCAATATCAAACACATTTTGTGTTCCTTGCAGGTTATTATCATAAATTTCAGTTTTAGGATTTTTAGCCCACATGCTGAAATTTGCTGCTACAGCATATAAGTTGGTGACTCCTTGAAATGCTTTTCTCAGTGATTTTCTATCAGTAATATCAGCTTGCACAATTTCACAATCCAACCCTCTAAATGGTTCTACGTTATTGAGATTTCTAACAGTTGTTCTTACTTTTTTATTTTCTGAAAGTAATAGTCGCACTAAGTTGTTACCCAAATGTCCATTTCCTCCTGTTACCAATGAAATTTCTTTGCTCATAATTCTTATATTTTGTTTGAGCAAATTTCGAGACTATTTAAGAGGTTAGAAATAACATTTGTTAGAAAGCGATTTGTTTTCGAATTCGACTTAGAGATTGAGGTTCCATTCCTAGAAAAGAAGCAATATTGTCAATAGATACATTTAAAGCCAATTTTGGATACTGATTTACAAATTTTAGATAGCGTTCTTTTGCCGTTAAAATTTGAAAATCTTTAACCCGCTCTAATTTGCAGTTCAAATGTTCATTGGTTATTTCTTTGACAAATATGGTCCAGAATTTTGTTTCCGCTTGTAAGATATCAAAATCAGGTTTTGATATTTTTACAAGATTACAATCCGTGATAGTTTCATAATAATCTACGGAGGGTGTTTCCGTCATAAAACTGTCTAGAGATGTGAAAAAATCTTGATCCGCTACAAGGTGCTGTACTACAATCTTTCCATCAATATTTTGATATCCTTTTACAATTCCAGTATCCAAATAATAGATATATCGCTCCACGTTTCCAGCTTTTAAAAGATTAGTTTGAGCAGGAATTTCTTCAGTAACCAAATGTTTTTTGATTAAATCGATCTCGTTTTGAGTTAAAGTAATTCTTGATTGTATATAATTAATTAGATTTTCCATTGTAGATTTTTAATGGTCTGGAACAATTGTGTACGATCATTGATCTTACATCGTTTATACGCCCAATATAGCAAATCTTTAAAAAGCAACTACGATTTGTCTCGTATTTGACGCAATAGTTCCCAATTGAATAGGGTGTTTATTGAGTCTGAATTTACCAAACCACACTAATGTGATTTCTCCATTGCCGCATCCGCACTACGGTAAAAAGGAATGTTGAGCAGCCATTTCTGCTCTTTGGCCGATACACTAAGCGTAATTCCCTCCTTATTTTCCGATTTTATCCTTGCTTTTATATTGAGGTTTTCCTTTTCCGATGGCATTAGCAACCAAACGAAAGTGGTATTTCCCTTTACTTCACAGCTATAGGAGCTGGTGGTATTGGGTTCGTACAAATTGTACTCGGGGCTATACCAAGCTTGTATTTCCGGAGTTTCCTGCCCTTTAATGAGTCGGATATCAAACTTTTGTTTGCTGATCGGAATAACCGCCAAATTTCCCCTTTCGTTAACAGTTCTTACCATGGATCTGTCCATTACCAGGGTATTTTCCGGGTGCCAATGCCAGAGGGCATCAATTTTCCGTGGCCTGTCCGTTTCTATGTTGTCCACAACCACCCAAAATTCGCCACGAACATAAAAAACCACCCTAGTATGTTTCACAGTTCCTTCTAAATCCATAAACTGATCAAAGGAACTGTAGGCATAATCAAAACCCGTCGCTATTTTAAAATGGTCTTCGCCCAATGGTTTGTCCGTAAGTTTGGGTCCATTTTGCTGTCCCTTTCCGTCGATCAGTAATAGATTGTGGGCAGCACTGCTTTTGGCATAGGGACGGAATTTTTCCGCTACCTCCCCGGTATAGGCAAATCTACCAGAGTCTACCAAAAAATCTTTGCCATAGGCGGAAACGGAAAGGTGGAGTTTGTCATTATGTTGATGGCCGCTGCCCCAGGGTCCCATATCAAAAAAAGACCAATGGGCATCCCTATCGAAGTCGCTTCGGGAAACAAAATGCCCTGCCCAAGGATAAAAATAGGAGGGACCGTCTTCGGGCTTACTACCTGCTTGACCATTGGTGGCAATGTATTCCCAATCGCTATGACCAAATTTTTTGGCTCCTTTCAATATAAGGTTTACATCGCTTCCCCTGTCCCCGTCATTGTTCAACACCCTAAAACCACTAGGCCTCACCATATGGGCAATGTAGCCGTACATTGCCTCAATAGTACGGTTGTAGAAATCCGGCAATTTCCTATTGGCCCTGTCACAGATTTCCTTGAAAAGTTCAAAATTGTTTAAGGAGACGTTATGGTAATGCGAACTTAGTTCGGTTTGTACCCCATCTGAATACACCTGATCCTTCATACTATGGGTTATGGTTTCTATGGCATAGTCCAACCATTCTTCAGAATTCTTGTATTCAGGAAAATAGGCGGCCACGGTGGCCAAAGCAGAAATTTCCATAGTGAGCCAATTATTGCTGCTGTGAAAATTGCGGTTATAATGGGCATGGTCGGGCAGACTACTGAGCAGTAATAATTGGGTGGCCGGAGAAATATATTCGCTCTCCAATAAGCCATAAAATATTTTGGACCATATCTTGGCTCGGGCAGCAACCTCCAACCCTCGCCATACGGAAGTGCTACTTTTTACCGCAGGATAAGGGTTACCCATGATTATAAAATCTTTTAAAAATAAATCTAGATATTGTGCATATTTTGGGTTGCCGGTTTCCATATAGGTGTTGAAAACACCACTTAACTGACTATGGCGATTTGAAAGCCAAGCCCATTCCTTATCGTCATTAGGGCCTTTATAATACCAGTCGCGATGACCATTGGTCAAGTACGGGACTTGTCCCCGAACATTCTGTATAACAAAAACATTGGTTAGAATGGTATCCATCGCTGCTACCGTACGATCGGATTTTTCTGGAAGCCCTTTTCGCAACTCGGCATTCATTACTCCATTTTTGTAGTAAAACAGTAGTTCATTACAGGCATTTACGATGTTTCCGCTAGCGTGGGCCGACTTCACTTTCTCCAATCCTGGATAGTCGAGATTGAACTGGTTGAGCATATATGTAATGGCATCAGGGTAGGAAGTGCAAACCTCTTCAACGGTATTTATATCCTTCCAATTTTGCTGAGCAGAAGCATTTTTATGGATACAAGAAATGAATAGGAATAGTAATATGTGCTTGATGATTTTAAACATGGGCTTACGGCTGACTAAATTTGTTTATGGCAATTTCCTTGGCTGGATCTGCTTGGGTCCCCCATATATGAAGCTTTCCTTTGTTGTCTACTTGTAGTCCTACGGCCGAATTAAAATCGACCCCATTGTTACAGTTAAAAGTTTTTGTTCGAATTTTTTCCAAGATGGGCTCAAAGTACCCCAGTTTACTGACCAGGATCAAATCGGCAGTCCCAATCATATCTTTTTTATAAAATCCAATGGCATAGATGGCGGATGCATCCTTAATAAGATTGATGGATTGATAACTGCCCCAATCTTGTGGAGCCTCAAAACTATAAAGTAATTCCTGTTTCCCTTTTTCCGGTTCTATGTGGTAGAAGTCCCAATTGCGGGAGTCCCAATTTGCCACTACCGCTAAATACCCTTCTTCCATGGCTAGTAAGCCCGTTGCTCCAGCAGTGTGTCGCTTGGCCTCACCTTCCCGGTTTAGGGTGATGCTGGATTGGGCCTTGTGCAATTCATTACCTTGGTAATTGTATAGGCAGACTTTAGAAGTGGTTTTTATAATATTGTCTTCTATCCCCACAATTAAATAAGGTTCGCTAACCTGAATTCCCCCGGCATGTCGGTACGGATCTTTCATTAAGGGAATTAGGGTTTCTGATTTTAGCGTTGTCAGGTCTATCTGTAAAACGTAGGCCTGGGATCTGGAACTCCCAGAAATAAGAATTTTTTCGGTCCCGTTTTTATTGATGTGTTGCACCCCCTGAAAATGACCCTGGCGGTGAGGGACTTTAACTTTATTATTGATGAGTATCACTTCCGGTTCCGAACTTAGGGCGTCAAAAGCTTGGGGTACATCTTCTACTTGTTGCCCCAAACCCAACATTGAGTAAAGGAACAGATTGGCCATTAAAAAAAACCTAAAAAATAGAACTAGTGTGTTCAAAGCAATATCAATTTAATTATTATAAACCTTTTAGCTGGTTACAGATTACTATTGCCATAAGCAAAAGTAAAACCAAGATATGCAAATTTAATTTCAACAGATGTGGCCTTTAGCCTACTGCTTTGAATTGTAAATATGGGCAATTTTTATAGTTTAAACGATTAAATTTCTATCTTGGAACTGATTTTTTCACTTTTTTATCCAAAATCCGATTATGTTCAAAAGATTTAAACATCAAGCCCTTAGCCTTGTAGTATTTCTAATGTTTTTATTAGCTCCCTGCCTGGGTTGGTCCCAAACCAATTATTCCGTCTTGGATTTTTGGAAGTATTATTCCGATGCCGAAAATTTACTTTACAAACAGCAAGCTGAACTTTCTTTTGAAAGTATGGACAAAAGAAAGGAATCCATTTCAATGCTGCGTACCCAAGAAGATTGGACTGAAAGGCAGCAATTGGTAAAAAATAAATTGATGCAGTCTGTAGGGCCTTTTCCTCCAAAGACTAACCTAAATCCGGTTGTTACCAAACGAATTAAAAAAGAGGGGTATAGCGTTGAAAAGATGTATTTTGAATCCATGCCGGGTGTAAAGGTTACGGCTGCATTTTTTATTCCCCAAGGAAAAAAAAGAAACCTGCCCACTATTATTTATTGCAGTGGACATAGCGATTTGGGATTCAGAAGTGATGTCTATCAACATGTGATTTTGAACCTGGTAAAAAAAGGCTTTGCCGTGTTTGCATTTGACCCCTATGGGCAAGGGGAAAGATTGCAATATTTTGATGAAAAGGAAGGGAAATCGCGTTTTAGTCCTACCCGCGAACATTCCTATCCGGGGGCACAGCTTTTTATAAATGGAGCCTCCACTGCTAAATATATGATATGGGACGGCATTAGGGCAGTGGATTATTTGCTTACACGTAAAGAAGTAGATCCAGACCGGATTGGTATTACTGGCAGGTCAGGTGGGGGCACACAGTCTTCCCACATTGCCGCCTTTGATGATCGAATCAAAGCTTCTGCCCCGGAATGCTATATTACCACCCTGGAATATCAATTAAAATCTGGGGGGCCTCAGGATGCGGAGCAGAACTTTCCAAAAGGTATTCAACTTGGTTTGGACCATGCCGATCTTTTGGAAGTGAGGGCACCCAAACCAACTCTGATGATCACCACAACACTTGATATATTTAGTATTCAAGGGGCGCGGGATACCTATAAGGAGACACAGTTGGCGTATAAAGCATTTGGCAAGGAAGAAAATATGATGATGGTGGAGGACAATGCGGGACATCAATCTACCCTGAAAAATAGGGAAGCCATGTATGCTTTTTTTCAAAAGCATTTGGACAATCCTGGAGATTCCAAGGATGAGGAAGTGGTTATTTTTCCGGTAGAGGAATTGTATGTTACGGAAACGGGTCAACTTTCAACATCGGTAGGGAGTAAATTTTTGTTCGACGTGAATAGCGACGTGGCCAACAAGAATATGGAGGTACTGAATGGGGATAGAAAGAATATGGACCAGCATTTAATAGACCTAAAACAAAAAGTACAGCAAATTTCGGGCTATACCCAAGGTGCAACGAAAGGCAAATTGATTTTTTCCGGAAAGACAGAATTTGAAACATATTACCTCAATAAGTATTTGATAGAACAGCCCGGGGACAACATTATTCCTTTTGTGGCCTTTGTGCCCAAACAAGCCACCAAGCTATCCGCTCTATATCTTGATAATATAGCGGATAAGAAGTCGGATGAAGCCTATTCCGTGCCAATCCACCTAGTTAAAAAAGGTGTTACCGTAATTGTCCCTGATATGCCAGGCTACGGTGAATTGGGACCCGGGTATTTAAAAGGTGATGCCTATTTTGAAAATACCTCCTACAATCAATGGTTTGCAGGGATATTGAACGGGAAAAGTACGATTGCCTTGCATGTGGAGGCCATAGAAACGCTGCTGGAAGTGTGTAAAACGAATTTGAAATTGGACGATAAAGAATTTATGGGAATATCTAAAGGGGGCTTTAATTCCAGTCTATTGCACGCTGCTGTTTCGGGGGTGGAATTTTCAAGGATGTTGTTTTTGGATCCAATGCTTTCTTTCCAATACGTTGTTTCCAACAAAGACTACAACCCTGCCCATATACCTTTTACCGTTGCCGGCGCCTTACCACATTACGACCTACCAGACTTGTCGGCTGCCTTTGCCCCAAATAAATTAATGTTGGTTCAAGAGACCGATGGCGATGCCATGGATTCTGAGTACCCGCAGACCTATGATTTTGTAAAGGAACATTATGGATCCATGAACAAAGCAAATAACTTTTCTGTTGAAAAGATTAATTCTCGGAGGGAAGCGACGGATTTAATAAATGAGTTTATTACGGACCTTTAACGGGTTATCCTTATAATAACCATAAGTATCATGAAAATAAATTTTCTTCTTACTCTAGGAATTTTGAGTATAGTAGCCTGCAAAGATGCTCATCCCGTTATGCAGATGTCCGCAGAGGATAGCCTTCTATTTGCCAAAGCAAATGAGAATGCCGTTTTAGCCAATGAGGGTTTTGTTAGGAGTGAAGACTTTGTTCATGGTTGGTTACAGGAGGCCGATCCCGAATCGGGCCTAATTCCAAGAAACCTTGAAGCAGAAATGGACATATGGAATGCCAAAGATGCTGCCGCCGATAATTATCCATTTATGGTACTCACTTCTTTTTTTACTGATCAGGCTTTATTTGATGGGACAATGTTGGATATGTTACATGCCGAAAAAAAACTCACTTCCAGGGTTAACAGCCTTCCCGATACCTATTCCTTTTCTAAAAAGGATTTTCAAAATGAAAAATTGGATATGGCCGAAATTATTTTTGGGACTTCGGAATATATCAAGGATGGCTTGCTGCCCCTAACAGAATGGTTGGGAAATAGTCCATGGTCGGATAGAATGATGGAGATGCTGTACGACATGAAGAATGAAATAAATGTTGCCGATGGGATATCTAGGGATGGTTCCAATGCAACGCGGGAAGAAGTGAACGGCGAATTGCTACAGACCCTTTCACGAATATACTGGATGACCGGCGATGAAAAGTTTTTGGACTGGGCTATAACGATTGGGGATTATTATCTATTGGGCGACCACCACCCCACAAAGGATTTGCAATACCTTAGGCTGCGAGATCATGGGTGTGAGTTAATATCGGGCTTATGTGAATTGTATGTGTCTACAAGCTTTGCCAGGCCAAAAAAAAGGGAAGCCTACAGAAAGCCGTTGCATGAGATGATGGACAGGATTTTGGAAGTTGGTAGAAATGGGGATGGATTATTTTATGACGCCATAAATCCCCAAACAGGAGAAATTGTACAAGAACGTCCTGCCGATAATTGGGGATATACCCTTAACGGATTTTATGCCGTTTATTTATTGGATAAGGATCCGAAATATAAGGGAGCCATATTGAAAATATATTCCAATTTAAACAAGTATACCAACTTTGACTGGGAAAATGGCAGCGCCGATGGGTATGCGGATGCCATTGAAGGAGCCCTAAATTTGTATAACCGGATTCCGGATGCTGCCGTTGCCAAATGGATGGACAGTGAAATAAAAGTAATGTGGGCCATGCAGCAGGAAAATGGAATTATAGAAGGCTGGCATGGCGATGGCAACTTTGCGCGAACTTCCATTATGTATAATTTATGGAAAAGTAAGGGTTTGTATGTAAAGCCTTGGAGAGATGACCTGTTACTTGGAGCGGAGCAAAAAGGGGATTCTTTGTTGATCTCTATCAAATCTGAACTACCCTGGAAAGGAAAGCTATATTTTGATAAACCTAGACATAAGGAGAATTTGAAGTTGCCTATGGATTGGGCCAGAATCAATCAATTTCCCGAGTGGTTTACGGCAGATAAAGATCGGGAATATACATTGCTGGATTATGACCAGTCCGAACCTACTAAATATCAAGGCAATCAGCTTATAAAAGGCATTGATATTGAATTAGAGGATAACAAAAGGATGGTAGTGTATTAGCGGCTTAAATTCATTTACATATAAATCTAAATTCTAGTTTATGATTCAACACACCGTAGTTCTAAAGTTAAAATACCCTAAAGGCTCGCCTGAAGAAAAAGAGTTTCTTTCTGCAGTGGCTGAATTGGCCATGATACCCGGAGTTCTTAATTTTCAATCCTTGCGACAAATAGGGAAGAAGAACGATTTTGATTATTGTTTGTCAATGGAATTTGAAAACATGACGGCTTATGAGGCCTATAATGCACATCCGGACCACACCAGGTTTGTAACTACTTATTGGGCCAAGTACGTAGAGAAATTTTTGGAATTGGATTACGCACCAATTTAGTTTGTAGGTAAACGAGAACCCTATTTCTGATTTTGAAGTCGCGGGTCTTTAGATTTAATGGTAACTGGCCTATTTTCCATTACCTCTGTAATTCTCTCCATGGTCTCCAATTCAAGCCTATGCATGGCTTCATGGGTGTAAAAAGTTAAGTGGGGCAGTAGCATCACATTATCCATTTCATAAAGCTTTTTTAACGGATGGTCCGTTTTGTTCAATGGCTCCTGGCTGTAGACATCAAGGCCAGCCCCGGCAATTTGCTTTTTCTCCAAAGCATTCAAGAGTGCCAATTCATCTATCAAGGCACCTCGGGCAGAATTAATGATTATTGCATTTTCTTTCATCAATGCAAATTCCTTGGCGCCTAAGAGGTGTTTGGTTTCTTTGTTCAAAACGGCATGAAGGGAAATAAAATCGCACTCCTTGATCATTTCTGCGAGGTCATCATATTTCTGAATCCCCTTTTTTGCCAATTCCTCCTTTGTCTTGCTGGGGTCGTAACCAATAACTCTTGCTCTAAATCCCAAGCCTGCCATCCTCGCCATGCTACTTCCTATTTTACCACAACCAATTATGCCAAGCGTTTTTCCGGCAATATCGTGTCCCAGCCACTCGCTACTTGGCCATATCCAAGCTTTGCTGTTCATTTGCTTTTGTAGCGTTGGCAGCTTTTTGGCCAGCGCAATGAGCATGGCAAATGCCCCTTCTGCGACGGTCTCCTCTGCGTATTCCGGAATATTGACTACTACTATGCCCTGAGTGTTGGCGGCCGGAATATCTATGGCATCTATTCCTACCCCATATTTAACTATTGCTTTGAGTTTTTTTGCCGCATCTAAGACATTTTTTGTAATAGGGGTATAACACATTAAAAGGATGTCGCAATCCTCCAATTCTTTCATTAAGATTTCTTCTGATACCCCATCTGGGAGCAAAACCAGATCATGTCCCTTTTCTCTAAGTGTTTGGTCTACAAATGGAGTTTCCAGCTCCATATCGGTTCTTACTATTTTCATAATATTTAATAAAAGGTAATGGTCGGTTTCAGCAAAACGGCAGCTTAAATGTTGAATTTCGGTATTAAAACAAATTTAGAAAAGCAGTGGGATTTATATGTAATATTCCGAAGAATGTTTTATTTCCTTCAAGACAAACGTACTGTTGAGTACGCCAATGTTTTCAATTTTGGAGAGCTTGGTCTTTACAAAGTCATGATATTCCTCTAGACTTTTGGTATGGATTTTCAATATAAAATCTACCTGTCCGGCTAAATGGTAACATTCCTGCACCTCCTCCAAACTCTGAACCTGTGCCTCAAACTTCTCAATAAAGGCCTCGTTATGATACCGCATGGATACTTGGCATATAACGGTTATAGAGCGGTCTATTTGCTTTTTGTCAAGAATGGCAACGTATTTTTTAATAACCCCTTGTTTTTCCAGTCTTCGAACTCTCTCGTAAACAGGGGAGGGGGTGAGATTGAGGATTGCAGCGATTTCCTTGGCCGTTTTTTTGGAATCTTTTTGCAAAATCCTTAGAATGGTTATATCGGTTTGATCTAATTGCTCCATAGTGGTCAGAAAAATTACTTTAAAATTTACATTTTTATATTGATAAAAGTAAATAAAACTTTTGAACTGTTATAATTCAGGGATAATTACTTAATTATTTGAGTTATTTAATTTTGGGTGACGTATTTAGTAATTTTGATAGTAATTAACACTTTCGTCAATAAGGAAAAAACGGTACGTTATGAAAGCAAAAGTTCTAGTAATAGGCGCCAATGGGCAATTGGGAACTGTACTTGTAAAAGAGTTACAACACCATCATGGTTTGGACAATGTGATAGCATCGGATATAAAGAAATCCCATGATTTCATGGGAACATTTGAAGTCTTGGATGCCACCAATAGAATGCAACTTAGCGATGTGGTTTCCAAATACGGGATTACCCAAATTTATCATTTGGCGGCAATTTTGTCGGCCAAGGGAGAAGCAAACCCGTTGGCGACTTGGGATCTAAATATGAGGATGCTGTTCAATGTATTGGAAGTAGCCAGAATCCATGAGTTGGACAAGGTGTTCTTTCCAAGTTCCATTGCCGTTTTTGGAGAAGACGCGCCTTGGGTAAACACGCCCAATTATGCATACCTCAACCCTGCAACAGTGTACGGAATGAGTAAGGCCGCAGGAGAACAATGGGCACAGTATTATTTTCTAAGATATGGCCTGGATGTTAGGTCTCTTCGTTATCCCGGCGTTATAGGTCATCAATCTTTGCCTGGTGGTGGTACCACGGATTACGCGGTGGAAATTTTTCACAAGGCGGTATTGGAAGAGGAATTTGTTTGTTTTCTAAATGAAGATACTACCCTGCCCATGATTTTTATGGATGATGCTATCAGGGCTACTTTGGAATTAATGAAGGCACCTAAAAAGAACATTAAGATAAGAACGTCTTATAATCTTGCCGGAAGTAGTTTTTCTCCAGAGGATATTGTAGCGGAAATCCGTAATTACTATCCAGAGTTCAAGGTAAAATATGAGCCGGATTTCAGGCAGGACATTGCTGCCCGTTGGCCAAAATCCATAAACGACGTCGAGGCAACCTTGGATTGGGGATGGAAACCGAAATACGATCTGGAAATGATCGTAAGCACCATGATTGAAAAACTAAAAGAACAGTACATACCGCATGAATAGATCCGTTAGGGCTATTTAAACAAAACAGAATGCCTAGACCTAGGTTGGGCACTAAAAAATAAAAAACAGACATGTATTCAACAATAAAAAACGAATTACAGAAAGAGCTTGACGCTATTAAAGCCGAAGGACTATATAAGGAGGAAAGAATAATTACGACTCCCCAGGGGGCGGAGATTCAAACCACCAATACCAAGGGGGTCCTGAATTTTTGTGCCAACAATTACTTGGGGCTTTCTGCCCATCCAGAGGTCATAAAGGCTGGGAAGGAGGCTATTGATACCCATGGTTATGGCCTATCTTCAGTTCGTTTTATTTGCGGTACACAGGATATCCATAAAGAATTGGAACGCAAGACAGCCGAGTTTTTGGGAATGGAGGATTGTATCTTGTACGCCGCTGCATTTGATGCCAACGGTGGATTGTTCGAACCCATTCTTGGTCCTGAAGACGCCATTATTTCCGATGCACTGAACCACGCTTCTATCATAGATGGGATAAGGCTGTGCAAGGCGAAACGATTTAGGTATGAGCATAATTCCATGGAGGACTTGGAGGAGCAATTGAAAGCAGCCCAAGGTTCCCGAAGAATATTGATCGTGACCGACGGTTCCTTTTCAATGGACGGAACCATTGCACAATTGGATAAAATCTGCGATTTGGCGGATAAATATGAGGCCATGGTAATGATAGACGAATGTCACTCCACCGGTTTTTTAGGAGCCACCGGCCGTGGTTCCCATGAATATAGAAATGTAATGGGAAGGATAGATATCATTACCGGGACTTATGGTAAAGCTCTTGGGGGTGCTTCAGGAGGCTTTACAGCGGCGAGAAAAGAAATTGTGGATATGCTGAGACAGCGTTCCAGGCCCTATTTGTTTTCCAACACTTTGGCACCATCTATCGTTGGTGCTTCCATAAAAGTATTGGACCTTCTTTCTTCTTCTACGGCGCTTAGGGATAAGTTGGAGACAAATACTAAATATTTCCGGTCTGCCATGACCGCAGCCGGTTTCGATATAGTACCTGGTGATCACCCTATAGTTCCGGTAATGCTTTATGAAGCTCCCTTGGCCCAAGAGTTTGCCGCCAAATTGTTGGCGGAGGGCATTTATGTGATCGGTTTTTTCTATCCGGTGGTTCCAAAAGGGAAAGCCAGAATTAGGGTGCAGTTGTCCGCGGCCCATGAACAACACCATTTGGAAAAGGCAGTGGAGGCCTTTACCAAAGTAGGGAAGGAGCTAAAAGTAATTTAAGTTAGATTTGGAAATGGCATTGGATACCAAAGAAAATGGTTTGGACCAATGCCATTAAGTTTTAAGTTTTGGCCCCTTGTTGGAATCGTACATTTTAATTAAATGATAAACATGTATTATGCAGAAAACTATTCCGGCAATGACAAGGGGCACGGAATTTAACATAGCACCATAAATAATGTAGAAAAAACTGGAAATCAAATGCCAAAGGCGGAATTTGCCCATATCCTTTTTGGTAATGGCAAAGAAACCGGTAAGGATGGCAACATAGCCAATGCTCTCAATTACTAAGTTCGTCATTTTTTAAATTTTTTAAGGTTCTTTCCTTGTAATCGCTTTGGTTCACTTTTTCTTCAATCTTTAGGAATTCCTCCAAAAAATTGGGACTGTCTGCAAGCAGATCCATGACGGTCTGTCTTCCTGCGGTCCAATATTTCTCAAAAACAGGTAATTGCTTATGGGCTTTTTCTGTTAGGGTTAATATCTGCTTTCTTTTATCATCAGTATCAGTCCTGGTCTCTACATGTCCGTTTTTTTTCATTTTATTAATAATTTTTACCACGGCCGGATGTGAGAATTGTAGTGTTTCCGATATTTGTGTTATGGTCATAGTCTCGTTTTCTTGCAAGAGAATAAAGATCAAGTTCCAATTGGGTTCAATATCCAGTCCTTCCGATTTGTATAATTCCTTGGTACTATAGAGTAGGGAATCACTTAATCGTTTTAGCCTACTGGTTAGTCCAACATATTCCATTTCCGTTAAAAAGTCGTTCATGATATTTTAATTAAGTAACTGGTTACGCAAATGTAAATAATTTTCTGTAACTAGTTACGTAGTTTGATTTTTTTTGAAGAAAATATTTAACCATTTAATTTGTTCTGCAGAAAATAGAAGATAATTTATATGGTTGAATAATTACTGAGGATTGATTAACTTTCCAAAAAAATTAATAAAGGACCATCCATGTTTAAAAAAACTACACTAGTCGTATTGTCGATTGCTTCTACTTTGGGATTATCATCCACCTTATTGGCACAAAACAACCAACATTCGCAAGATCATACACATCATGCACATGAACATAATGATGTAGCCCATCACCACCCACATGACCCTATGGATTCAGATGACATTCCTAAGCAGGCAAAACTGTTAACGGGTCAAGGTGAATTTATTTTTTCCTGGGACCAGGAATTAACTGCGGCCTTTCCAAAAGATGCCCACGAATTTGAACCTGGAATGCATGGTGGATTTAATGAAGACCCTGAAACAGGAATCGTTTATACCGGGATACCGGGATACGGACTGTGTGCCATAAGCCCCGATCTTACAAAATGGTCCACCTTGGGTACCGATCAGCGCTTAAAGGATAATATTCACGGTATTGTTTTCTTTGTTCATAAGGGAAAAAAATACCTTGCGGTAGCTCAGGAAGGCAAAAGAGTTCTTGTACTTACCTTGGACGGAACAATCGTAAGTGAAGTTTTGAAGCCTACCGGTAATGAATTCAAGTTTGCCGAAGCCAATGAATTTTTCGGATCAAAGGATAGTAATTTTGGGGTAACAGATGTAACCTACCTTAATGGCACCTTATATGTAGCCCATGGTTATTCCGCGGGGGATTTTGTAATGACGATAAAAGAAAAGAATGGTGTTTGGGCTTGGGGAAAACTTGCCTGGGGAGGAAAAGGCGATAACCCCGGTCAGTTCCAGACAGCACATGGTATCTATGCCCACGAAAATCATATCCTAGTGGCCAATAGGGCAGCAGGACAGGTAGTAAAATTTACCAAGAAAGGTAAGTTTATCGAAACTTTTAATGACATTCCAGAAGGGAGTTTGGTATGTAATGTTTCCTATAAATCAGAGCATTACTTCCTTAATGCTTTGTCCGCAATTGGGGAACAAAAATCTGCACCAATCTATGTGCATACAGGTGAAAAGTTACTTTCTACCATTGTTGCCGGTGATTTGGATATTCCAGTCCTAACAAATATCCATCAGGTTTGGCCGCACATTGTTACAGAAAACGGATCAAAGCAATTGTACCTTCTTGTACACGGTTGGAATAAAGGAAAATTTGCCGTCTTGAAAATGGAAAAATAAAAATTAAGGCCTCCCATTTTAAGGAGGCCTTTTTTTTTGATTATTTGATAGGGGTCAAAACAATATTGCGATAGGCCACATTGCCGTGATCTCCTTGCAGGTAGATGGGCCCGGGACTCAATACATCTGCTGAAATAGCTCCCCCGGTAGGTCCCCAAACAGGTTGATTGTCAATTATTTTTTTACCGTTAAAGATTACCGTCACATGTCGGTCTACCAAAGTTATATCAAAAGTCTGCCATTCCCCTGCAGGTTTTTCGGCGGCCTCACTAGGGGTAATACGGCTGTATAAGGCACCCATATTATGGCTATCCAACTCCTTGCCATAGGAATCCACTACCTGGATTTCATAAAGTCCGCGTAGGTAGACCCCACTATTGTTTCCTTCGGGTACATTGACTTCCAGTTTTAGGTTGAAATCCTTAAATTCCTCTAGCGTACGAATGTTGCCATAGGAAATATGTTCGCCATCTTCTGGTTGAACTGGATCGTTCATAAGCATACCATCCAATACTTTAAATCCGTTGGCCTTGTTCGGATCGATTAATTTCCAACCACTTAAATCCTTCCCATTGAACAATTTAATCGGTTTTTCATATTTCAGCTTGGACAGATCCGGTGTGCTAGGCATGGGCGGCATACGTTTTCCGTTAAAATTTTTGATGGACACCCCGCTTCCATCCCTATTGGGGCTACTCATGGTACCTTCCAAGGCATCACCAACTTTTTTAACTTCCAAAGTATAGGTTATGGTATGACTGCGATCAGAACTTCTTTTGACCTGATTGGTTCGGGTAACAATCAACGTATTTTCGTCCAATAAATAAACGTTGGACACAGGAACTACACTACCGCCTATCCACAGTAGTTCGGCATCCAAAAACCCTTGATCTTCGTGTACGTTCAGCCAGCCGGCACCCCCGCCTTCAACATCAAGCCCCCACATCCCCGTAAATGGGTTGGCCATAATCGGTTGTGCTGTACTATTCGCAAAGCTGTTAAAGGTTAAAAATATCAATATCATAGAAGTAATTGTCCGTTTCATTTTACTGTGTTTTAGTATGGGTTAATTTATATGTAACATATATTGTTGTTAATGAGCTTGTGTATGAGTAGTACTGAATTTATATGCGATACATTTCGGTAAGTAAATTACGAAATAAAAAAGAATAGCATTGATGAAAAATCAGTAAGACGAGTATCTTTAAATTATAGCTAAAATCCTAAAGCTGTGAACACTCAAATTACTGCTACACCTATTTTATTCATTGGGATCGATATTCTAAAATAAGGGTTCTTTCAATGCTTCGCGGGCCTGCCTTTGTCGGTAGACAGGCCTGCCTTTGTCGGTCAGGCAGGCTTGCCCCTAGGTAGTTTACTTAATTAGTTTTAAACCATTTCCTTGTTACAATACGTGGCTTTTTCAAAAGCTCGAATATTTATTGAAATAATCGGTACTTCCGGAAACATTGCTTTTAGTACTGATATAATTTGTTTTGACAGATTAGATTTTTGTTCTGTATTTCGTCCTTCCATTATATTTGCAAAAACATGGATGAAGTTATTCTGTGTGTTTCCTGTATTGTAAAATTGAAAAGGATTAATACCTACTTTTATTTCTTCAGGTAGAAATAATATGGTTAAATCTGCAGTATCATAAACGTTTTGCATGATATCTTTTGGTGACTTCAGTACTATGATTTGTTTGGAACAGTCTATTATAAAATGTGGCATAATTGTATTTATTTAATTATTGTTTGAAATTTATTGACCTTGGAATGAATGTCCACTTTCAAACTTTCATCATTAATTTCTCCATTATTGAAATTATCATAGAATGAAGGCAGTGAAAATGTATCTGTGATACTAGCTCCCATAAACGGGAAGTAAGCATTTGCTGATTTTAATACACTTGCTCCACCTCTTCCTCCTGGCGAGGTTGCCATTAACAGCATAGGCTTTTCTCTCCATACTTTCATATTTACACGAGATAACCAGTCTATAATATTTTTAAATACCGCTGCATAAGACCCATTATGTTCTGCGAGAGATACTATAAATCCATCGGCAGTATCAAATAACTCGTTTAGTCTTTTTATTGCAGTCGGAATGCCATTTTCAGCTTCAAAATCAGCACCATAAATTGGCAGTACATAATCATTTAAGTCAATTGAAATAATATCTACATGTTTTAATAAGCTATTGGTATAGGTGATTAAACTTTTGTTTATAGATTTTTGACTGTTACTTCCCGCTATTGTGATTATTTTTTTCATGATTACTGTTTTTTAGAGATTAGACCATCTATTGACCACTTTCCGCTACCATTTAATATTATGATTAATGCAAGACCGATAATTAGAAGCGAATATTCGTAGCCTTCACCCGCTTGATTACCAAACCAGTTCATAAAAAAGCCATGTTCTAATTGCGTTGTATAAATGATACCTATAAACATTCCTGTAAGTGATAATGCCCAGAACCTACTCAAGAGTCCTAGAATTAATGACATAGAGCCAAAAAATTCAATCATTATTATTGAGAACGCTACAATTCCTGGCAATCCCATTTGTGTTGTAAATGTTTCCATTGTTGCTGAATAACCATAACCACCAAACAGTCCCAGTAATTTTTGTGCACCATGTGGAAATATTACCAAACCAAGTGTTAATCTTGCAATGCTAAATCCAATCTTTGGATTTGTCGTTAAAAGTGTTTTTGCTAAATGTTTCATAATGTTTAAGATTTAAAATTGTTTATAAAGTTTTTCGGTAATACAAACCGAAAGATGATTTTTCTATAGGATTGGGTCCATACTGGTCAAAGTCGAGACCAATACCCAATTGGTGCCCTTTATAAGACAAACCCGCACGTAATTGCTGAAAACTTCTTGAATGCGTTTTAAACATGTCCCAGACAGTTAAAAACTGTCCATTTAACCAAAGAGATAGATTGTGATTTATAGGTGTGTTGAACTGAAACTGCGCAAACGCTTCAGCATAGCTATCATTGGTTTGCTCAGAATGGGCTATGGTAGGAATAATTACAAATACTACTCGTGAATGTTTTAGTGCAAACTTTGCTGACAAACGTCCCGAATACCCTGCTATACTGTTGTAATATAAAGATGGACCAATTGAAATATTCTTATTAAAATTCCAGAATAGCGTTGGCTGTACTCCGATCTCATCGAAGCCTTGATTTTCTTCATCTTTGAATTTTTGAAAGAAGGCCAGTGTATTAATGCTAAGAGTTTTGCTCTTAGTAATTGTATAACTGGAGTATAATGTAAAATCTGTTTTATCAAGACCAGAAAACAGTTCAACTTGAGTAAATTGTGCTTGTAAGTGGTTTGCAAACCCAATTGTTAAAAACGATGTAATGATGATTATTCTTTTCATGCTTCAAAATTCCGATAGGAACACATGAAAAAAAATGAACTAGTTTAAGACTTTTACATTCTGTTGACTTTCGATATTATTTTACTCATAAATTCTGGAGTAATACCGATATAGCCTGCAAGGTCTTTTTGGGTAATTCTATTCACAATTTGAGGATATTTCCTTTTGAACTCTATATATCTTTCCTCAGCGGTCAAGGATATGCCATGGTTGGAACGTTGTATATAACTTATAAGTGATTTTTGATATAGAATGCGATAAAACTTTTCGAATTTTGGTATTTCTTGAAAAAGTAGATCATAATTAGCCCTGGATATACCCAATAATTCTGAGTGCTCTGTAGCCTTAATAAAATAAGGTGTTGGTTTTTTCATCATAAAACTTGCAATGTCCCCGGTCCAATAGTCCTCTACTGCAAACATGGATATGTGAGGTGCACCATCTTCATCCAATGTATAAACCTTTAGACATCCTTTAGTAATAAAGTACTCGTATTTGGCAACATCACCTGCCTGCATTAAAAATGCCTTCTTTTTAACTTTTATCTCCGTAAGTAATGAAAGGTATTTTTGCTTTTCCAACTCGGTTAAATCAATAAACCTAGCTATATTGTTAAGAATTAGAGTATGTGATTCTTTGTATTTCAATTCAGGCTTAGTTTGAATAAGTTCCTTTTTTTATTAGCCATTTTCTGTAATTATTGCCAACTCTTGAAGATAATCAATTATTTAAAATGGATATTCCTTTCAAGCTGGGAAATTCAGTCATATTGGGAAGATGCAAAAATCCGAATACAGTGTTTTTATCAATCTGGACAATTGCCTAGAGGATAATGTGGTAGAATATACCTTAGCTAAATACTCAATTCTTAATAAAAATCATACAATGTTGCCATGGTAGGTTGTCTATGTTTCTGTGAAGTTTCAACCCGGCAGCTTTCATTTCCTTGATGGCCTGTGCTTCCGTCATTTTGTGTAATTTTTTTATGGGCACCGACCCATCTTCACCCCGGTATTCAATTAAAAACAGTTTGCCATCGGCCTTTAGGGCTTTTTTAATTGAGAACAACATTTCTGCCGGATAATTAAATTCATGGTAAACATCGACCATCAGTACCTTGTCCAGTGAATTTTCGGCTATGTTTATATTTTTTTCACCACCTTTAATCACCCTTACATTTTTAATTTGGTCCCGCTCTTTGCGATTATTGATCTCCTCCAACATTTCATCCTGAATATCAACGGCATAGATTAGCCCACGCCCGGCCAACTTTGCCATCTTAAAAACATGGTAACCGGATCCGGCACCAATATCGGCTATATTATCCTCCGGTTCAATAGCCATATTCAGCAATAGGGTAGAGGTGTTTTCCTCTTTTTCACGCTCTGGTCGGTCTAACCATTGCATTCCCTGATACCCCATTACATAGGCAATTTCCCTGCCCATATACCATTTTCCAATACCGCTGGGATCACCTTTTTTATAGGTATAGTTCGCATTAGGGGTTTTGTCCTGTGCAATTCCCGGATGCCACTGTAATAAAATCAAGATAAGGAATAAGGTCTGCGCAACTTTTTTCATAGCGTTTTAATTTTCTAGTTCCTCTGTAATCGTTAAATCTTGGAAAGAATGATTACCCTATTAAAAGTAATGAAATTAATGCTTTCCTATCCTTGAATTGTGGAAAGGTGTTATGTGATATTTTGATTGCCGCTGAAATTTTTCCAACAAGGATTCTAAGGCAGCTTGGGAATTCTTGTGCCTCGGTTTAGAATTTAATCAGGGCATAATTATTCATTTGATATACGGTCAACACCGTCATGGCGGATAGCGCAACTTTTACCTCAGGTAGTAGATCTTCCTTGCTATAGCCCGTGGAAGACATTGATTGTCCGCATAAAAAAACATCTACACCAATATTGGAAAGTGCTTTTATTAAATCCCTATTAGGGTTGTCCGTATTATATTTTTCTTTGTAAACAGCAGGGGACAGTGCATCTTTCGTGGAACTTCCATGCAATACAAGAGCTAATTTAATTTTGTCCTTGGGGACTCCGTATCGCACATGCATATTGTAATAGCGGTGCAGACTGGAGATGATAGGATTGCCTATACTTGGATCTGTTTGCTTTCTGTCGATGTCAAAGATTGCCTTTAATTCCTTAGATGTATCGGGCAGGAAATCCAAATTATCAATGGAGAATACAGCACCAATATCATTGAAAACTGGCCCAGTGGTGGGTTCATTTTTTTGTCCAAAAGTCAAAGATGTTTGTAAAAGCAATAGGGCTAATAAAAAAAGGAGAGGGGATCTGTTCTGCATCTCTAGTTGGGATAATGGAGTAGTAGGTTCCACTTTGTAATTTTAAGTAAAGGTTTAAGACTACTATCCAGATTGGTTCTGGCCCAAATATAAATATTTTGTTTTTATTTCAGTCCTGCCCAATTATATAATTGCGAATAGGGAAGCGGGTAGGGACCGTTTTATTCGTGGGGCTAGTTATTAAGAGCCACAGGTTAATTGATAAACGATCGTTAAAGGCACCCCGGCTATTTTGCGAAATTTCTATATTATTATCCACACTCATTGGTAGCTCTTTAAGAAAGGTAAAATCATTCTCCAGGGTTTGTTACTCACATTTAGTTTTGTTTTTATTGAGAATATCCGTTTTCGTGTAATCGTTCTTTAATACAGGGCTCCATTTAAAATCGGTAATTTTAGTTAGGGAGAAATTATCTATTGGATCTGTGGAAAGTAGCAATTCGGTAAAATCATCTTCCATTCCTTTTAATATATCCAAATCGCAGGCCGACAGTTCCCCTTTTGCGGCCAAAGCTCCAAGTTGGTCAATCTCCATCGGTTTTAGACCTTTCTTCATTTGTACGGCTACAGCTCTTTTGGTATCGATACGTTGAACCCTAAACAATTCATCCATATTATTGGATATGTAGAATGTATTAAATTGGTATCTGCCTCCAGTTGTATATATGGCGGCATCGGTAAGGCAAGGGGAAGCTTTGCTCACTATTCGCGTATTAGTACGGTCTATGATACCATCTGGATATAACTCGTTCATTGCCATTTGCAAAGCAAGATGCCCTACTACCAGTCCATCACAAAGATGGCCATGAAATTTTACCAGATCATCCAAATCTATATTTTGAATATTCCCTAAACGTCCTTTTGAAAAATCGGTATCATTGACCTGCATAGCAGTTTTAACTATGGGCTGCTTTTTGGGCAGGTAAAGCTTATATGATTGGTTGCCTGTGGTAATTTCATCCAAATGTCCCATAAAAGTCTGGTCGTCCTTCAAAAAGTGTATATGAACAAAACTGTTTGATCCCGTGAATATTCCCTGATGCTGTTCAGAATAGAAACCCAATAATTCTCCATTGTTGTTTTCCAAATAAAAATTTTGTGATTTTACATTGGGTTTATAGCCTTCAATTTCCGGGCTTCTGGGGGTAACGATATGAGCGGTGATTTGGTTAAATTTCCCGGCAATCCGAAAAGCGAATGGTTCTTTTAAATCATAACCTTTGCTCTTTGCCAATGCAGCCACTTTTTCCTGTATTTCCTGAGTACTATTTATGGGACCAGTTAAATTAAATTCTTCCCATTCTTTCACATTGCTATAGACGAAAAAAGGAGAACGAATATCCCAATTTTGACTAACCACACCCTTGTCTTTTACAAATGCTGTGGCAAAGAAGGGCTTGCCATCAAAAACGGTTATCTCGCCCTTCATTTTATCATAGGGACCCATTGCGTACAAATTGGATTTATCGGGCAGGGTATCCAGCCAAACCTCAAGGGGATAGGTGGTTCCCATATCTTTCATTGCTCCTTTTGTATACACTTTTGGAGAGTTTTGAGCTATTGAGCTTTGAAGTGAAAAGGCAATTAATACTAGGATTAAAACTAGTTTTTTCATAAGTCTGTACAATTTGTTATAACATAAGATTAAAAAGATATCCTGAAAGAATGATGCAGAGTGTCACAATCCCAAAAAAGATGGCAATTAACTTTAGGGACATTACTTTTTTAAGCAAAGTAGCTTCAGGAATGGATAAGCCTACCGTTGCCATCATAAAGGCAATTGCAGTGCCCAGTGGTACCCCTTTGGCTACAAAAACCTGAATGATAGGAACAATTCCTGCGGCATTGGCATACATGGGCACTGCAACAAGTACAGCAAGGGGAACAGTCCACCATTGGTCACCTCCCAAGTAGGTATTAAAAAAGTTTTCAGGAACATAGCCGTGCATGGCAGCACCAATGGCAATCCCGATAACCACATAAAGAAGTACACCTTTTACTATATCCCAGGCTCCACGTGAAATTTCGGGCAAGCGTTGGTAAAAAGTCTGTTTTACCCCTTCGTATTGGCCATGTTGCATTTTATTATCAAGAATCTTCTTTACCCAATCCGAAAGTAAAGGTTCCAGGTTAAATTTGCCAAGTAGCCAACCACCAATGGTACCCAGAACAATACCTGAAACAGCATAAATCAAGGTAGCTTTTACGCCAAACATACCAAGGAACATAGCCAGGGCAACTTCATTCACCAATGGAGAGGTAATCAAAAAAGAAAAGGTGACACCTAAGGGAATTCCACCCTGCACAAAACCAATAAATAGAGGCACCGAAGAGCAGGAGCAAAAAGGAGTTATGGCACCAAATACGGAAGAAAAAAAGTATTCCAAACCGTAAAGCTTCTTTTTGTTCAGATATTCTTTTAGTCGTTCTACAGGAAAATAGGCATTAACTATTCCCATAATAAACACAACAAAAAATAGGAGAATTAGAATTTTCAGGGTATCATATACAAAGAAATTAAGAGCAGTTCCCAAATGGGATTCCGCCCCAACCTTAAAAACAGTATATATGAGCCAATCGGCAAAATGTTGTAACCAATCAAACATGTTCAATAATGTCTATTGTTCCTGAAATTGTGCATGAGAGCTTTAAGGTATTGTAGATAGTACCAAACTTTTCAAGGTTCTTTTTAAGTAAATCCGTATTCAATTTTTTATCGCTGCTATATATAGTTAAATTGTATAGGATATTGTCCATCCTTGGTGGATTTTCAAGACGTGTGGCACTGACTTCAAGTGTGGCCTTCGTAAAACTAAAATTCATCATACCCGAAAAACGTTCTACATTTTTCAATATACAGGCAGCAAATGACCCCAATAATAATTCGGCTGGATTTGGCAAGGTTTCAGCAGTATTTGGAGTCGTTCCAAAATCTATATTGGATTGCTTAATATGAATAACGGCATCTTGATTGGAAATGGATGATGCCTTGATTTGATAATTCATAGAACTCATTATAATTAGTTTAATAGTGCCAATACCTCATCTTTTGATGGTACCCGGCCTTTTATGGTAATAACATCATCTATTACCAATGCCGGTGTGGTCATTACATTGTATTTCATTATTTCCATGATATCCTCAACTTTTTCAATAGTTGCGTCAATGTTGTTTTCGGAGATCACATTTTGAACTACTCCGGTCATGGACTGACATTTTGGACAACCTGTCCCCAATATTTTAATTACTTTGCTCATAATGCTAATTTTAGTTTATCGCCAATAGACGATAGGTTTAATAAAAGATATCAATCGAAAAATTTCTGAAACAACGATTTTGCAATGTTCCAGTTTTCTTGATCTATACAGTACTTTATTTTGGGCGGCTTTAATTCTCCTTGAATAAGACCAGCATTTTTCAGTTCCTTTAGATGTTGGGAAACCGTAGATTGAGCCAAAGGAAATACATCCACCAAATCGCCTGTGAAACAACAGGATTGGTTCTCAAGATGCTTTAAAATGGCAATACGTGTAGGATGCCCTAAGGCTTTTGCAAATTTTGCCAAAGCTTCGGTGTCTTCCTTGTATTCTATATGTTCTAAACTTCGTTTCATCTCTCTAAGTAGAATGTTATGTTGTTCGTTGGCAAATTATCAATTTACAGTGGCTCATAATAACCACATGTATGTGTCTGTTACAGTAAATCCATGACTTCTTCCAGCAGCAGCTCTAGGCATATTCTTAATAAGCTATTGCTTATCGCAAATATACGATTGGAATTTAAATAGAAATGTGACTTTTATCATATTTCCCAATATTTTTATTTGTCTCTGAGCAAAAAGTCCTGTTGTTTTTAGCTGTGCTTAAAGTGTCGTGGTTGTTTTACAAACTTTAAATAAATAAAAATTAAGATGGAAATTAAAATAAGCAGTAGAAAGATATATCCTATATTAAAACTGGCCTGTTCTGCCTTTAAGTTTTCCCATTTCCCATCGTTCAGCGCGATATTTAATTCGTGACCATGGTTATTATCCAAAGTATATTTTTCCTTAGGAAACCCTTCCAACAGAAAAATCACAATAGATTGGTTATTATAAATATCCTCAAACATTTCATTTTTTAAGAAAACAGTATTTATGGTATCTGGAAGTCCCATAATTTCGGTAACTATTTTTGTTTCATGCCCCAAGAATACCTTTGCATCATTAAATTGTAAGGGTTGCTGCTTATTAACAATAAATGAAAAATTAGCTTTAAAATGTTGAAGAACCAAGTTTTGAAACTCTTCAGGTGATTTATACGAGCCTTGTCCATTATTGTAATTAATTTCATCCTGAAAGGCGGTTAAGGAGCTGTTGATCTGTAAGATTACCTGCCCATTATTAGTTTTGGAGATAATGACATTGGACAGATCAAGCTGATGGGCAAATACTACATTACCCACCAACATTAAGCAAAGAACAAATAATTTTAATAGCCTTTTTTTATTGAGCATATACACCTCTTAGACCATTTATGAAATTGTTGTTGCCGGCTTTGTCTACATGATAATGATACCCTCTGGTCTCATCATAATGTCCTCTGGACTCATCCAAATCAGTGTATTCCTGTCCACCTGCATCCGTATTTTCAAAGATGCCATACCCGTCAAAGGCATAACCTATCATAGCAGCGTGTTTATCTGCTTGTTCTATTTTTTTGGAAAGTCCTGTTGCAGCATGATAATGATAACCTGCGGCTAGATTGATATGTCCGCCGGCATCATCGAATGGAGCCAAAGTGTAGGCATTCAAAATGTTATCTACGGGGGCAGGAGCATTAAATACTATTCCGTTGAATGCCAAGCCTCTATCGGAGGGACCCATACCGGAACGACCTTCAGGACCTCTACGATCTCCGTCTTGGGGGCGACCCTCAGGACCTCCAGGGCGATCAGGTCTGTCTGGTCCATCTGGGCCTCCAGCGCCTCTTCCTCCGGGTGCCCCACCTCCTGGACCTCTTGCAAAGGCATATGGACTAACTGCTTTTTTGGGAGTAACTGGAATATAGTAGGTGTGGGTTACATCAGCTACATAGGAAGGTAAACATTCTACACAAAAGTTTTCATATTCTTCTCCTACATTTGGATTAGCGGCATCCTCACACTCCTGCAATGTTTTTGTTTTTGTTATTTCACCAGTTTCACTGTCATACATCATCCACGTATCATCATCATAGAATGTTGCCAAATTTTGTACAAAGGCACCGTCTACATCATATACCTTTCCGTCACTTAACCAAATACCGCCGGCGCTAGCATCGTCCGAAATATTGTTTGGGCACCAAGGACCCATTTCATGATCTGTTGGCGTTGCTGTGACCACTATTTTATAACAATCAGCAGTTGAACCGTCAGATAGCGTTCTTTTTTCAATTGAAATGGGCTCGGATAATCCACCGGATAAGAAGTGATCGCTTTTTACAGAGATGATTACCTTATCCTCTGTTATAGTATTATTGTTGGATTTATTGCTTTTACAGCCCATAAGGACTGCCAATAGCAGACCTAATGTTAAGGTGTTAAACTGATTTTTGCACATAGTAGTTTAATATTTATTTATCTCTGACGTCTTAATATATAATGTATCAGTACCTTGGTTAACCTAAAGTAAGTGTTGCCAGTTCAAATCTTTTAATTAATTCCGATAATTTATTATTTATTCGAATTTATTATTGGATTGTCTATTTAAGAGTTAAAAATTATATAATTCAGACTTTATATATTTAAAAAATTGGAGAATGCCCTAAATATAAACTCAATTTTACGAATAATTTAATTAACATTCCATTTAACAGTATTTTAATGTATTATATTCTGCATAATTATACATTTACTGTGAAAATTTCAACAAAATTAAATTTTTTGTAAAAAATTGATAATCCATCCTCATTATTTTTTTTCAAGCCTGTTGTCCCTCGTTTTTATGTTGGGATTGGTTCATGAGATTGTTTTAAAATATTCAGCTGATGCCATTATGGTAATTGAGCAGGAACAGCAGGATAATCAGGATGGTTCCGAATCCGATCTAGATGAGGAAGTAATCGATTTTGATCTACCCATTAAACAATTACCTCCTACCAATTATCTCTATAGTAGCAATAGGTTTGAGATGCCCACGAATTCCAATCTTGAAATCCAAATCATTGGAATTTCCCAACCTACCCCTCCTCCAGAACATATAGGTTAATAATTCAATTTACTCTTACCATAATACACATAAGTTATGGTAGCCTATAGTTAATTATTAATCATATACGACCTTCCCTATGTTATTTATACAGGACGGGATTATATGCCTTATTTTGTAATCTTATAATTCCATGAATTTATTTAAACACTGGAAAAAAGACTTGCCATCGAGTCTTGTAGTTTTCTTTGTAGCATTGCCTCTATGTTTAGGCGTGGCCCTGGCCAGTGGGGCACCTCCGTTTGCAGGTCTTATCGCAGGGCTAATAGGAGGGGTACTGGTTGGCTATCTATCAGGTTCCGCCATTGGGGTCAGTGGACCCGCCGCTGGGCTGGTGGTAATTGTCTTTAACGCCATAACCGAATTGGGCAGTTACGAACTTTTTCTTACCGCTGTAATTTTAGCAGGGATCATCCAGATTCTACTGGGAGTTTTTCGAGCAGGGGTTATTGGTTATTATTTCCCATCGGCGGTAATCAAGGGGATGCTCAGTGCTATTGGAATCATGATTTTTATACAGCAGATTCCATTGGCGTTAGGATTCAGTGGCGATGTCAATACGGATAGAATCGATTTAAGTGGGCTTCACGATCAAATTACACCAGGTGCCATATTGATTACCTTGGTATCATTGGGTATACTCTTGTTTTGGGATGAAATCCTGGCCAAAAAAAATAAAATTTTCAAACTAATTCCTGCCCCGCTTATTGCGGTGATTGTCGGCATAATAATCTATGTTTCATTTGGAACATCAGGTTTCCTCGCCCTGCATGAAAGTCAGTTGGTAAGTGTCCCCGTTCCTAAGGATTTTTCGTCTTTTATGGGACAGTTCACACTGCCAGACTTTTCTTCCTTGACCAATGGATCGGTCTATGTAGTAGCCTTTACCATCGCCATCGTTGCAAGTCTTGAGACCTTATTGAGCGTGGAGGCCACGGACAAATTAGATCCCTTTAAGAGACAGACACCAACGAACAGGGAATTGATTGCACAGGGAATCGGAAACAGTATCTCAGGTTTGATAGGAGGTATACCCATAACCCAAGTGGTTGTTCGCAGTACAGCGAACGTAATGAGTGGGGCAATGACCAAACTCTCCGCCATTTTACACGGATTCCTGATCTTGCTAAGTGTCATTGCGATACCTACCTTGCTCAACCTAATTCCACAGGCTGTTTTAGCCAGTGTGCTTTTGGTAATCGGGTATAAGCTTGCCAACCCCAAGTCGTTTGTGCAGATGTATAGATTGGGCAAGGCTCAATTCATTCCTTTTATGGTAACGGTTATTGGTATAGTGGCCACCGACTTGTTAAAAGGGATTTTAATAGGGTTGACGATCGGGTTGATAGTTGTACTTTTAAAGTCATACTATAATTCACATCATGTGCTACTAAAGGAGTACCAAGGGAAAAGAAATCTATTTCATATCAATTTTGCCGAGGAGGTGACCTTTATTAATAAAGGGCCTATTATGAAGGAGTTGGATGCCTTAGAAAGGGATTCCTACCTGGAACTGGATTTTAGAAAGACCAAGATTCTAGACTACGATATCTTGGAGTATTTGGATGAATTTTCTATCAAAGCGAAGAATAATAACATCAATATTAAAATGATTGCTGAAAAGGAAACCTTGGACAATCCGGAAAGTTTTAGGAAATATTTCGGACATCAGGTATTTCAATTAGGGCATTAATAGTCAAATACCTAATGGCAAACGTCGGAACATACAAATCTCACTTAGTGAGTAAAAAGAAAACATTATGAAAACAGAATTTTATAAAAGCTTGATCGAGAATAATAGAAAGTGGGTACAATCCAAATTGGATAGTGACCCGGAATTTTTTAAAAAACTTGAAAAGGGACAACAACCACCTTTGTTATGGATCGGATGTTCAGATAGTCGGGTACCTGCCAATGAGATTATAGGGGCCAAGCCAGGAGAGGTTTTTGTACATAGAAACATAGCCAATATGGTAGTACATTCCGATATGAATATGCTAAGTGTGCTGGATTACGCGGTTAATGTACTTAAGATAAAACATATTATTGTTTGTGGACATTACGGCTGCGGGGGCGTAAAGGCTGCTATGGGAAGTAAATCATATGGTCTTGCGGATAATTGGATTCGCCATATCAGGGATGTCTACAGACACCATCAAGATGCATTGGGGGTAATAAAGGGGGAAGAGGAACTCTTTAAACGCTTTGTTGAATACAACGCCATGGAACAGGTATTCAATTTGGCGAAAACTTCGATTGTACAAAATGCATGGGAAAGAAAGCAGGATCTTTACCTTCATGGATGGGTTTATGGTGTGGGAACAGGAATTGTAAAAGATTTGGAAGTCAACTTCAGCTGTAATTCCCAATTGGAGGAGTTTTATAAGATGGAAATCATTTAAATTAGGAATCTTGAGTGTATTTTATTTTTGGAAGGAATATCAACGTTCTCAAAATATACAGAGATAGGATGCACTTAGGACCAATTTCAATTATTATCGATCCGTTAAAAAATTAATTCTTAAGTTTATCCATACGACAGCGAATATAATCGACCTCCTGCTAAATTGGTCCATAATTATATGGGTATGGAATGGTTACGAATTATTTATACATGGTTAACCTTTCTTTTATCCCGACTATAAGTTTATAAGATTAACTTGGCAACCTAGTTGGAAACAGTATGAAACTAAAAAGCATTTTACTTTCCTTTTCTCCATTTATTTGTCTATTGATCTCCGGATATGGAGTATTTTCTCAAGAGACCAATACCCCTGAACTATATTTGGAGCCTATCTTTCATGTGAATTACGGGGATGCAACTGCAGATAAACCCCAGTCAAAATCATGGGCAAACCAATATGGGCAATGGTTGATAGTTGGGGATGCCGACGGTCCAAAATTATTAAAAAAAGAAACTACTGCCTGGGCGAGTCAATTTGAAGTAAATAAGGCATGGCATAATTTACCCAGTAGGGCGGACGTATATAACAAGGATGATGAGGCGCATATAGTCCTGGTTGGGGAATGTGCTTTGGATGTAGTACAAATAACGTATTCCCACCAAAACAAAAAATACGAACATCAATGGAAGGAATCCCTTCCTATTCCTCAGGATTGTCAATCCGTTGAAACTGCTACCATTACCCGAGATTCAAAAAATCAATTTTGGGTAAGTGCAGATGTGGACCAAAGAATTATGGTTTGGCATTCCATAAATGGTAGGGATTGGTCGGATCCATTTACGCTGGCAGACAACATCAATGCAGACGATATTTCATTAATAGTTACTCTAAAAAATCAGGTATCCGCTATCTGGTCCAACCAAAACACTCAATCCATCATTGAGCGAATCCATATAGACGGGGAAGAGCCCAATAATTGGTCAGCACCCATAATTGTTCAACAGGGCGATAATAACGCAGACGATCACTTGAATGCCACTGTGTTTGAAAATGGGGAAATGGCCATGGTCACCAAGAACAGTGTGGACAAAATAGATCAACCTCAGTTTGTATTACGATTAAGGGACAAGGAGGGAAGATGGATCAACATTCCGTACGAGAACCTCACTGAGGAAAGGAGTCCTTCCCGTCCTATTATTAATCATGTTGAATCAGGAAAGATATTTGAAGTACATGCAGTAAAGAATAGAGGGAATAATCTATATTTTATTTCTGTCAATGAAATTATAAAAAAGAAAGATGGCTGGGAGTTTAGGGAAATCATCCAATTAAAAACCAAAATAATTGGGAAAAACGGTGACGTTACCTCCAGTAAGGCTAGTTTTTTACCTAATGAGCCCAAACTTATATTCTTCTCTGATGATTTGGGAAATATTTATTCCTTTGACCTTAATAAGCTATAGCAAGAATATATTAGGTGCATCAGTGTGAATTGAAGAATAACAACTTAACGTTCCCATCGTCAGTTTAGACCCTACATTTTGAAGCCTTTCATTGTAAAATATTGGACTTCGGGCGATTATGTTCTAGCAGGTAATTTCCATTCAAAAATACTTACCTACGATTACTGTTTCAATATGCTCCTAGTATGGAAATTGTGAATATCTATTTAGTGAATAGGGGGACAAGTTTTTCTTTAAGGACTATTTTTGGCTTCCTTAAAAAAAATAGATATGAGTCAGACTTGGTACGAGTGCAAAGTAAAATACAGAAAAACACATGAAACGGGAGAGCAAAAAGTAACTACGGAAACCTATTTATTGGATGCTATATCCTATACCGAAGCGGAAAGTAGAATAAATGAGGAGATGGCCGCCTATACTAGTGAAGAATTTTTGATTACTAATATAAAGGTTGCGAATTTTTCTGAGGTGCATCCTTTCGAAAATTCAGATCGTTGGTTTAAGTCGAAAGTTGCTTTAATTGCCTTTGATGAAAATAGCGGTAAGGAAAGAAAAACCAATATTTATTTGTTGGTTCAGGCCAATGATGTGAAGGAAGCCTATGATAATACCATACTGGCTATGAAAGGTACTATGGGCGACTACACTATTCCTGTAATTTCAGAATCTCCGATCATGGACGTATTTCCCTATTTCTCTGGAGATGAAGGGGATTTGGACCAATTGGAAAAGTTCAATGCCCTAAAGGCTTCAAGTTCGGAGCCCAATGCACATAATGAAGACTTAGAAGCATTGGATACTTTTGAAAATGAAGAAGCCCTGACAGTTGGAGCTTTAGATGGCGAAGAGTAGTAGACCAAATTATTTAGGGTAAATATAATAAAGAGGGCTTTTAAGCCCTCTTTTTGTTTCTGGGACCCGTATTTAAAAAGCCAAGGCATATTGAAATTTTATTAAAGAACAAACCCTGCTACAATGGCGGGGTTTGTTCTTTAAGATCCGTTTCCTTAAAGAGGACCACTGTTGGGCTTAATTTTTAGGTTGTTAGGGCTTCGTGTTTTTTCCTTTTGTTCAACACTCTATCCAGTACGGTATCCTTATCCAACTTTTTGGTACAGAAGAACCAATCCTTGCAATCTATTTCACTGTCTTCCATTCTGTCTTTTGCCGTTCCACAGGAACCGGCGGGTCCTACTATTACGTCATCACCCGGACGCCAATCGGCAGGAGTGGCAACCCCAAATTCGTCAGCAGCCTGCAATGCAATGATTACTCTGTATAATTCATCAAAGTTTCTTCCCAAACTTAAAGGATAATAAATGATAGTCCTTATTATCCCCTTTGGATCAATAAAGAAAACAGCCCTAACCGCTTTTGTTGAATCCTCATTGGGTTGAATCATTCCATACTTTTTGGCAACCTCCATGGTAATGTCTTCAATTAAAGGAAAATTTACTTCCACATTTTTCATTCCTTTGTACTCTATTTTTTCCTTTATGGTACGTAACCATGCAATATGGCTGTACAAGCCATCTATTGAAAGACCAACAAGCTTACAATTTGCTTCTGCAAACTTATCTTCCATAGTGGCAAAGGTCATAAACTCCGAGGTACAAACAGGAGTAAAGTCGGCCGGATGACTAAATAAGATTACCCAATCACCTTTGTAATCACTTGGAAAATTTATATTACCTTGGGTAGTAACAGCTTTAAATTCTGGGGCAGCATCACCTATTCGTGGCATACTGATTTGTTCTTGTACTTGACCTTGTTCCATTGTTCTATATTTAAATATTTATGGAACTAAGGTATTCGAATTAGCTGTGTTGTACAGTGACCAATGTTACACTCCTCCAAAATGTTTCAGATAGTGGTATAAATCCGTTCTGTATGATATGCGGAACATCATAGCTTCTTTATAAAATCCAAATTGTTCTATAATAGAATCCCTCCCGAAGCTTCAATGCGCTGACCATTGATCCAGCGAGCGTCCCCGGTACACAAAAATGCCACCACACCACCAATATCTTCGGGTTCTCCCACTCTTCCCAAGGCAGTGGCAGCAGTGACCGCCTTTCTTTTTTGCTCGTTGGTCTTGTTTTCCCCGCCACCAAAATCAGTTCCTACGGCACCAGGGGCCACAACATTGGCAGTAATTTTTCTATGTGCCAATTCCTTGGCCAAGTACCTGGTAAATACTTCTACAGCAGCTTTTGTTGGGGCATAGGCCGATGAATTTGGAAAAGTAAATCTGGTTAGACCGGAAGAAATGTTAATAATTCTACTACCGTCATTTAAATAGGGCAGGGCCTTTTGGGTTAGGAAATAGACTCCCTTGAAATGAACATTGACCATTTCATCAAACTGTTCTTCCGTGGTTTCGATAAAAGGTTGATAAATTCCGGTACCGGCATTGTTTATCAAAAAATCGAATTTTTCCTTAGCTGTTTCTGTTTTTAAATAGGTGGAAAGCTGATTGAAGAATTGATCAAAGGAATTAATCTTAGCGGTATCCAATTGTAGCGCATACGCCAATCTGCCCAGGTTCCTTATCTCGGCCACAACTTTATCTGCCGCCGATTTGTTGGAGTGGTAGGTAATAATGACATCAATTCCTTTTTTGGCGATATTAATGGCCATATCCTTACCTAGGCCTCGGCTTCCTCCTGTTACTACTGCAATTTTGTTTTCAGGCATTATAATGGATTTTTGTTTTTGTAAAATTCGGGAATATTAAAGAAAAGGACCAAGTAGACTTCAATTTTATTGTATTCAATATAATTTCCCGTTTCAGTTTTGAAAAAAATATAAGCCTACGATTTTGTATGACTAATGTAGCACAGGGGAGAATTGACTCTTACCTATTGATCTGTTTTGAGTTTTCTTTTTTTACAATAATAAAGCAAAGAATAGAGCAAACTAGGGTCAAAAAACTTCCCAAAAATAGTTCTATCAAGTTTTTGGCAAAAAGATTACCTATGGTATTCAAGGCAAAAAAGACCACAAATATCCATATGAGTATATCAATGACCTTATTTCTTTTTCCGCTCTCCAAAAGTTTGTATTTAATGGACAGTATCAAAATCATGAAGAGATTGATCAGGATGGAAAAAGCTTCAAAGGCTTTCATTTCCTCAACAGAATTTAATTTACCTGCCCAGACTTTATCATAGGGTATTTGCTCTGTGAAAATTAATAAGTGGAATATCAAAAGTGTTCCAAGCAATAGGAACATAATTTTCAAGGCAATTCTTTTATTCATTTTAGCACAAATTTTAAATGCTTAAAACTATTAATATTTAGTTTTAAGAATACAGAAATCATAGTTAAATGGGGTTAAACAGGGCTTATTATTAGGCGTTTTATTTATTTTGGGCAACATGGGTTCGATTGATTTTTATCAATGATAGTTGTTTAGGGTATATAGGGATTAGGTCACCAATCGCCAGGGTTTCCGAGGTTTTCTGGACAAAAGGCCATTGGCCTCAGAATCTCCGATAAATTTCTCCTTTTCCGAATCCCAATTGAGTTTCCTTCCCAATCTGTATGAAATCAATCCCAAATGCATGGGCAGAGTCATGCTGCGGGCATAGGCAAGATTTGATTCAGGTTGGGTTCTCGACTTTACGGCATCCACAAAGTTTTGTTGGTGCCCCGGAGAGCGGATAATGCTTTGTGGTATTTCCGGAATATCGGTCATAGTTTCACCATTGATGGTGATTTCACGGGAATTGTAATCACAGATTAAACTCCCCTTGTCTCCTTCAAAATAGGCGCCTATTCCTCGCTCTGCGGCACCAGGAACATTTGGAGGTTCACTGGTCCAATAGAGATTTAATCCGTCGAACTCATAATCGATTTCGATCCATTTTGGAGTGTCGGCGATGCCTTCGACCTTCTCCCCTCGGGCAACAATACTTTTTAGACCCTTGGGTTCCAAGGCCCAAAAGGCAACATCGGCAATATGGCACCAGAAATCGGCAAAGAAGCCTCCTGAATAATCCAAGAAATAACGATATGTAAAGTGGCATTTCTCCGGCATATAATCTACATAGGGTGCAGGTCCCAGCCACATATCCCAATTAAGACCTTTGGGAACCGCCACACTTTTAGGATTGCCCAAATTTGGTGGTGCACCTGTTTTCCATAAACGAACCGTGTGTACATTACCAATGGCGCCCGACTTTATAATTTCTACCACACGATGGTAATTATCGGTAGCATGTATCTGCGTTCCCATTTGAAAAATACGGTCGTGTTTTTTCAAATTTTTGAGCATCATTTGCCCTTCTTTAACATCATAGGACAGCGGTTTTTCACCGTACACATCCTTTCCTGCCTGAAAAGCCAAAGTTGCGATCTGTGCATGCCAATGGTCCGGGGTAGCACAGGTGATGGCATCAATGTCATTACGGTCCAGAATATTTCGGAAATCTCCATAGCCTTTCACCTTTTTTCCGGGCTGAAGGGTTTGCATTGTTTTTAGGCTACTTGCAAGGTGCATTTCGTCTACATCGCAAAGTGCTACCACATCAACTTCCGGCAAAGCGCTGAACCATTTCATATGGCTGTTGCCCATACCGCCTACGCCAATGTGGGCCACTCGTAGGCGATCGCTGGGAGCAAACTGGCCATAGGCCGAAGGTAAAAGCGTTAGGCCCAGTAGTCCTAAACTACTTTGCTTTATAAATTCTCTACGTTGTTGGTCTTTAGTCTTCATGAACGTTTAGTTTGGTTTAATAAATAGAGGTACAACCACTACCAAAAAAAATAGAGTTGGATCTTTTTTATTTCTTTAGCTTGGTAAATAGCCATTCTTTTTTTAATTCCTGCTGTTCAGGGTAGGTCCAATGTTGCGTTTTTTGGAAAAGATGTAACTCCTTCGGAGCTGTCAATACATTATAGGCCGAATAGGTAGAGGCAGGGGGACATACATTGTCATTATAGCCCCAACTGTACCATCCAGGTACTTTTACGAAACGTGCAAAATTCACTACATCGTAATATTTTGAAACTTCTATTTTCTCGGGTTTGTTGGTGAATTCCTCAACGAAAATTTGAGGCCAACCTCCGGCACGCCCATGTAAAAAACCGGTCATATCGGAGAGTGCAGGGTAGAAGGCTGCCAAATAATCAATTCTATCATCCAAACCGGCCGTCACAATGGAAAGCGCACCGCCCTGGCTACCACCGGTAACCGCAATATCTTCGCCATTAAAACCATCCACACTTTCTATGAAATCTACCGCTCTAACACAGCCGAGATATACACGGCGGTAATAGGCATTGTCCCTATCATCCAAATTAAAGGTCTGGTAACCGTTCAGGGCTCCTCTACTAAGATCATCATAAACACTTTGATCCAGGTTTACCGGAATGCCGTGAATACCAATGGTAAAAGAAATGAAACCTTCCGCAGCCTCGTCAATTTCCCCATAATAAGGCCGTATTCCTGCCCCCGGCACGTGTAGGATGGCAGGGTATTTCCCCGCTTTTTTGGGTTTGGTAAGAATGCCATAGATTTTTCCTTTTATATTGTCCAATTGCACATGGTAAACATCTACCTTGTCGGTACAGCGTTCGGGCATCAAAGTCAGTACCGCGTTCATGGGTACTTGGTTTAATTCTTCCTTGCCTTTTTCCCAAAACGACTCAAAATCCTTCGGTAAAGTGGTCGTGGGCTGTATTTTGTCTGGTGCAAAACCTACCGTGGTATAGGATGAATATTCCTTTCCATCTACTTCAACGGTTGCAGTGCAACGGAGAAATCCTGGTTCGGTGAATTTTTTGGATTTTATTTTGGTAGAATTATTTTTGAGGATACGTGTGCCTTCATCCCAAATTTTTAAGGTTCTATATCCTGGATCCGGTTCCATAATATATTCAATTTCGATGCCGTCTAGGAGTACATTGTTTCTATAAACCGAAATTGAAAATTCGGCCTGTTCACCAAGAGAGTAGGTCCAGTCGGCATGGTCAGGACTTACGATTACCTCTACCAGTTCTTGGCGGGGCTGTGCGCTTAAATTAAGGACAAAAAGAAGGAAGCATGTAAGAGAGGCAAAAATTTTCGTTTTCATTTTTTTTGGTTGGTTTGTGTTCAATAATGAGCTATACCGGGGGAGTATGCATATTACAATGTGATAGAAATTGGTAATTATTCCTTGCCACTTTAGAAAGATAATAAATATGGTTGGAATTTCAGGTTCAAAATGCAAGAGACCCCACAATGTGAGGTCTAGATTTTTATAAATGTTTGAAAAATGTAAGACTTAGGACTCTGATTCGTCCATTTCCATAATCAAATTTGCAATAAGCGCCGTCCATCCCGTTTGATGTGAAGCCCCAAGACCCTTACCATTATCACCGTCGAAAAATTCATAAAAGAGATGTTGCTTCTTGAAGTGTTCATCTTTAGAGAAAAGTTTATTCCGGTCCTCCGCATGATATTGGAATTTGCCTTCGGAATTGGGCTCGAACAATTTCACCAACCTTTTGGTAAGCTCGTTGGCAATTTCATTTAGATTGAGTTTCTTTCCAGAACCAGTTGGGAATTCATACTGATAGGTAGGTCCATAGAAAGTATAATACTTTCGCAAAGACTGAATAATCATATAATTCAATGGCATCCAAATAGGGCCCCGCCAATTGGAGTTTCCCCCGAACATATTGGACTTACTTTCACCAGGTTCGTAGTGAATAGTATAATGACCGTTATGTGCAAATACAAAAGGATGGTCCTTGTGATATTTTGAAAGGGAACGAATCCCAAAATCGGATAGAAACTCATCTTCATCCAAGAGCCGTATTAGGAGTTTTTCCAGTCTATAGGCCCTCATGATTGAAAACAGATAGTTGCCATCTTTGTTGGCCTCTTCTATATTGGAGATCAGGGAGGCCAGATCTGGTCTGGTCCTAACAATTTCGGCCGCCCTAATTTTAAATTCCTTCAACTGCTCAAAGAGGTCCTTGTGAATGACCTCAACGGCAAATAAGGGAATTATACCCACCAAAGATCTAACCTTTAGTCGATTTGTGGTGCCATTGGAGAGTTCAACAACGTCGTAATAAAAATCGTCCTCATCATCCCAGAGCGAGATATCCTTTGTTCCGATATGGTGCATGGCCCAGGCAATATTTAAGAAGTGCCTGAAGAATTTGGCAGCCGACTCTTCATAAACCTTATTGGTCTTGGCCAATTCCAGTGACATACGCAGCATATTTACGGTAAACATGGCCATCCAACTCGTGGCATCGGCCTGCTGCATTCTGCTAACGCCTTCAGGCATATGATTACGATCGAACACCCCAATGTTGTCCAGACCTAAAAATCCACCTTCAAAAAGGTCCGTACCGTGTTTATCTTTTTGGTTTACCCACCAAGTAAAATTGATGAGTAATTTTTGGAACGCATGTTCCAAAAACTTGGTGTCCCCTTTACCTGTGCGTAATTTATCTTTCTCGTAAACGTTCCAAACCGCCCAAGAATGTACAGGTGGGTTAACGTCACTAAAATTCCATTCGTAGGCAGGTATTTGCCCGTTGGGATGCATATAGCTCTCCCGTAATACCAATAGCAATTGTTCTTTGGCAAAATAGGGATCTATTTCCACAAAGGAAACCATATGAAAGGCAAGGTCCCAGGCTGCATACCATGGGTATTCCCATTTGTCCGGCATGGATATCACATGCCTATTGGTAAGGTGTTGCCAACTAAAATTTCGAGCTGCCGCACGGAAGGGCTTTGGTTCCCCTGGCCCCCCAAAAAGCCATTTAAAAACATCATAGTAATAGAATTGCTTGGTCCACAACAAACCTGAGAAGGCACTTTTTGCTATGGATTGGTGGGCTTCTGGTAGATCAGTCTTTAGGATATTGCCATAAAAATCCTCACTTTCTTTTATCCTTTGATCGAATACCGCGTCAAAATCGGACCAGGGATTCTCTAATTTCTTCTTGCTAAGACGTATCCTAATGCTCTTTTCTTCCCCTGCCTTTAACTTAAATTTATACCAGACGGCCGACTTGGATCCATTTTTTGCCGGATTTACAGTGGGCTTACCATTAACTACATGGTCATTGATACCATCCTTAACATAGTCTACCTCATTGGCAACATTATAAATACGTTTGTTGTTGGTCTCATTTTCACAGAATAACTGCTCGCCATTTTCATGGTAAAAATAATGTCTACCGTTTCTTATACTTCTGGATTGTATACAATTATCGCCTATGGATTTCATGCTAGGGCGGCTAAACCGCTTATTGTGCTTCCAAAAATTTCTAAACCAGAGGTGTGGCAGCACATGTATATTGGCCTTTTTGCTGCCTCTGTTGACCACCGTGATTTTCATTAGAATATCTTCCACATCGGCTTTGGCGTATTCAATATAACAATCGAAATAGGCATTGTTGTTAAAAGATTTGGAATCCAACAACTCATATTCCATATCTTCCCGGCTACGAATATTGTTATTGACCAACTCCAGATATGGAAATTTTTTCTGTGGATACTTATATAGGTATTTGCAGTAGGAGTGGGTTGGTGTGGACACCTGATGAAAATAGAGTTCCTTAACATCTTCTCCGTGATTTCCCTGGTTATTGGTAAGGCCGAACAAGCGTTCCTTTAAAATTTTATCCTTCCCATTCCAAAAGGCCGGTGCCAAGCACATTATTTCCCTTGAATCGCAAAAACCGCCTATGCCTTCTTCTCCCCATCTATAGGCATTGCTACGCGCTTTTTCATGATCTACAAAATCCCATGCATGTCCATGCTCACTATAATCTTCCCGAACGGTACCCCATTGTCTTTCCGCCAAATACGGACCCCATTTCTTCCAATTTTTGTAAGTTTCGGGAACTGCCAGTCGTTCTTCCTCAGCAATTTTCGGGGTAAAATGTGCCATTGAGATATAATTTAGATATATAGTAGTGTTAAACCATAGATGTTAAAAACCGGAATGTCTTTTAATTATACATACTAATTGAATAACTATTTTTCCATACTGGTATAATTGTAAAAATAAGGTTAAATAATTCAGTTGGTAATTATGCAGTTCAATATTACCTAATTGTTATTTTTATGGACATTCTTTTGTTATCCCATTAAAAAATAAGGTCCAAATTAAGGAAGTCGTATTGTATTTACTCGGATTGGGTGGTTGCAATGTCTTACTTTTATGAAAGACGGTAGCCTGTTTTTAGGGTATATATAATACTATGAAGTAAGCTTTTCCTTTTATGTAATATTTTTCGGCAATGCTTGGCCTATTTTTTGGTATCGCCCTATTAAAGGTATTAATGTGCTACCAGCTCTTCTTACTTTTCAACTAGACTAATAGGAATTTTATTTTGCATGGCATCTTCAATCTTGTCAAGAAGGTCTTCCGGTTCAAAAGGTTTGAAAATGAAACCGTTCATTCCACTTTCCAAAATTTTACTCTTTACTTCCATAAATACAGAAGCAGATAGGGCCAGAATGGGAGTAACTGTGTTAAATTTTCTTATTTCCTTGGAAGCAGTATATCCGTCCATAATCGGCATCTGAATATCCATAAGTACGGCATCATAATCATTTTCCCGGACCTTGTTTACAGCCTCTTGTCCGTCATAAGCTACTTCCACCACAAGGTTGGCCTTTTCCAATATTTGCCTCCCTACCATGACATTGATCTGATTGTCTTCAACCAACAGAATTCTTTTTCCCTTTAGATCATGTACTTTTTTCAGGTTGGCTTCCAACAATTCATCGCTTGAAGCCAAATTTAAAGACAAATCAAAATTGAAGCTACTTCCTACACCCGGTTCACTTGCAATTTTTACCTGGGAACCCATGGCTTCTACAATACTTTTTACAATGGGTAAGCCTAGGCCCGTTCCACCATATAATCGATTTGTGCTGGTAGAGGCCTGGGTAAACGCCTGCCATACTTTATCGTGCTGGTCCTCTTCAATTCCGATACCGGTATCTTTTATTTCTGTATACAAAAGAACAGTATCCTTGGTTTCTTGTAGCTTTTTAATCTTTAGGGTTACACTACCTTCATCGGTGAACTTGATGGCATTGGAGACTAGGTTGTTGATAACCTGGTTAAATCGTACTATATCTAACTGTACAATGGGAAGGTCATCATCAATTTCCAATTCTAAGGTAATACCTTTCCGTAAACAACTGGGTTCATGTATCTTTTTAATTTGTTTTACGGCCAACATGATATTGGTAGGAATTGGATCCAAGGTAATTGTTGTGGATTCCATTTTACTGAAATCCAAGACATTGTTTAAAAGGTTCAATAAAATTTTCCCCGAGTAATTCAATGCTTCTATATTCTGTTCCTGATCTTTTCTTGGATTGGAATCCCCCAATATATGCGAGAGGCCGGTGATAGCATTTAGAGGGGTCCGTATTTCATGGCTCATCATACTCAAAAATCTGGATTTGGCATTGGATTCCTCTATGGCTTCTTCTCGTTGATTGTGGATGCTGGAATAATATTGGGCGTTTATGTAAGAAAAGTAAATTAACTGATAAGTTACCAGTAAAATGGTTGTGCCAATGGAGATTGGATATACATATTTTCCGGCCAGTACTGTATCCATATGGGTACTGGTAAACAGATTAAAGTCGGTATAATATAAGAGAAACCACAATAGCATGGACAGTCCTGAAAAGAGGACTATATAAAGCCTTTCCCGCCTAAAGGAAAAGGTTACAAATGGCAAGGCCAGGGCAAACATTAAAATAAACTCTACACTACCTGCTTTACCTATAAATGAGGCAGTGAGGGTAACACTTAGGTTAAATGCGATCAGGTAAATGAAGCGGGCAAGTGTAAGCTTGCCTTTCTTTGACAAAAGCGCTGAAATGACAAAAAATGGTATAGTGGCGCCAATATAATTACTCAACTCACCTATATCCAAGCTTTTGGCAATAAAAAACCAAATTGTTGATATAATGGTTGTTAATAATGATAAACAGAAAACCAGTTTTACTCGTCTTGAAATGAATTCAGCCATTGATTATAATAGGTTAATGCAGAACAATAATAAAATACGCACTCGAAAACGCCATATTAGCACTATTTATAGGGTTCACTTTTTTAGAACGACAATTTCCTTAAAATATTATAAGTAATTTCCTACAAAATTAAATTTGGCTACAAATTGGTACTGGATGATAATCTTTTGGTAACATTCTATATCATCTAAAAGGGAACATACTTTTAGATCTCCTCAATGACAGATTTTCCGTTGGATTTATTGCCACTTGTCCATTGCCAATTTTCATAAAGTCTAATTTTTCCATTGGACAGTATCTCCGGTCTTGAATTACAGACCCCTGTCATTAGTTCTCCTTTACTATTAATTTGATGATACCGCATATCGATATTCCCGTCCGGGTCTACCAAACCTATCAAATGTCCTTTTACTATTTGTCCTCCTTGGTAGTCGGAAGTTAAAATATTGCCTTTTTGCCTGTATTCAAAAATGGTTTCATCGTTAGTTTCCCCGTTCTCAGAGTTTTGGACGGTTCTAAATTTTTTATTGTTATAATTCATAGGTCTTTGCGGTTTGTAAATCCCGGCTATTTTGATATTTGGGCTCAATTACTATTATATTTCCTAACTGAAGGAATTCCGTGGAATCATTCCCCCATGGTATATACTATTTCGCCATCAAAAATGGTCATGGCTATCTCCGTATTTAAAAGCTTTTCTTCTGCTACCTTCATTAGATCTTGGTCATATATAGTGAAATCGGCCAATTTGCCAACTGTTATAGAGCCCTTAATGTCCTCTTCAAAGGCGCCATAGGCTGCATCCAAGGTATAGGATCTCAGCGCCTGCTCCCGTGTCATCTTCTCTCCCGGCTCATAACCTCCGTCAGGGGTTCCCTGTAATGTTTTTCTAGTAACACTGGCATACAAACTGGCAATTGGGTTTAGTGGTTCTACCGGCACATCGGTACCATTTACTATGGGTATGCCACTTTTCAACAGGCTTTGCCACATATAGGCACCCTCTTTGATTCGCTTTTCCCCCAAACGGTCAATGGCCCATGACCTATCAGAGGACATGTGTATGGCTTGCATGGCAGGAATTACCTTTAATTGGGCAAAACGGGGAATATCCTCTGGATGCAAATGTTGTGCGTGCTCTATCCGGAACCTATGGTTGGTCGCTAATTGGGGCAATGCAATAAAGGCCGATTCGTAGCGGTCCAGGACTTCCCTGTTGGCCCGGTCTCCTATTGCATGGGAGCACACTTGAAAACCATTCTGTAATCCATTAAGCGCAGTTTCTTCCACAAAGTTCATTGGGAGGGTTTCGTGACCAAAATGCCCAGGTCTATCGGTGTAGGATTCCAACAACCAAGCCCCTCGTGAACCCAAGGCACCATCACAGTTTAATTTCACGGAGCGGATGGTCAATAAATTATCGGGATCTATCATTGGCCCTTTTTTATACCATTCGTTTAGCAACTCTTTATCTCCGCCGGTAAGCATACCGTAGAGGCGAATTTTCATTTTATCCTTGGCCTTCATTTCTTCGTAGAGCGCAATGGTCTCCCTGCCTATGCCGGCATCTTGAAACCCGGTAATACCATTTCTATGACAGGCGGCAACCGCCATTTCAAATGCTTGGACATTTTTTATTGGGGTGTTCTCCGGAATGTGTTTTGTAATAAGGTTTTGGGCAAGCTCATTGAAAATACCCGTGGGACTTCCCATGGCGTCTCGCATTACTTCGCCACCTTCGACCTCAAATTTGTTGATTCCTTCCTTGGCCAATCCCATAAGTCCCGCAATTTCCATGGCCTTGGCATTGGCAAAACCTGCATGACCACTGGCATGCCCTAAGTAAACCGGATTGTCTGGGGAAACGGCACTAAGCAAATCATGTGTTTGAAAGCCATTTACCATTTCTGAAGGCATTTCTTTCCATTTGCTTTGATGCCATCCTCTACCCGTAATCCATTCTCCAGGTGCTGTCGTTTTTACCCTCTCGGCTACGGCATCTACAATTTCCTGATAACTGCTAGTGTTACTGAGATCCAAATTCAATTCATTGTACCCCAATCCCATAAAATGGCCATGGCCTTCTATTAATCCTGGGGTCATGGTTTTACCATTAAGATCCAACAATTGCGTTTGGTCGTTTTTGTATTGCTCGGCCTCAGAGAGACTGCCGGCGAAAAGGATAGTATTGCCCTTCACGGCTACTGCTTCTACCATGGGCTGCGTATCATCTACAGTATAAATATTACCACCATATATAAGCAAGGTGCCGGATTCTTTTACAGTACTCTGACAGGCTGTAAAAAGGAGGAAGGTAATAAGCACTCCGGGGAAAAGAGAATTTCGTAATCGCATAAATTTTTGTTTTAGGAAAGCTGAATTTACAATTTTAGGGGGCAACTTAATACAACGTTATTAGCAATTCCTTTTTAAAATAACAATAATTATAATAAACCTAAGCGAAATAACAGACGGGGGCAATATGGTCAAATGTTGACTTCCCTTGAATAGAACTGCTTATTTGACCATAATGGTCTTCCAGACCAAGAAGCAGGTTTAGGTACTCATTTTCAAAAAAATGTAGCGCACATTTATCTTAGCAATAATGTGGCCATTATTTCAGCAATTACTGTTTGGAGTAATTATCTGGCTTCAATTGCTTTGAGCCAATTGGTAATTTCTGTTAAATACTCCGGTGTTAATAATTGAAAATAAGGAAATTCATTATTAACGGATGTCATAGAATGTGATGTGTTTTTTAAAGTAATGACCTTATAATTATTTGAATTGGATTTACTAATTACTTTTTCGATGGTTTTGTAACTATCCATGGGAATTATTTCATCCGATAATCCTTGAATCACCAATATGGGCTGTGTTATTTTCTCAAAATACGGTAGTCCACTAAAATTCAACTTATAATCCTTTTGCACACCCTTCTCAGGAATCCATATATGCTTAAACCAATCTTCCTTGTAGTTTTCATTTTTTATCGTAAGCAATGATTCGTATGAAATATTGCCTGCGAGATAATCATACCCTGCTTTTTGAACATTTAGAGCCCGATCAATATTAGCTTTTCCAAACAGATCGTAGTTCAAATTTTTCCAATGGTTCAAATCGCTTTCCATAAGGGTTCCACTTGGACAGCTTATGGAAATCCCAAAACCCAAATCGGGCACTTTAGACAAGATAAAAGGTATCTTTATACCTCCCTGACTGCTTCCTTTAATACCAATATCCGATAAAGGCAGTGAGGATATTTTGGAGAAGAATTCCAAGGCATTGATATCATCGGTGCAAAGTTCTTCAATGGTTGCGGATTGCCAATCTCCTTCAGATTTGCCAGTTCCACGTTTATCATAATTAAAAACAGTGTACCCTAAATCTGCAAAGTATTGTGCTTCGGCATTGGTACCACTTCGGTCATTTCCTTGAGAGGAAGTCACGTAAAACAATCCCTTTTTTATTGGATTTTTAGGCTTCCATAAGGTCCCATGAAGCTTCAGGTTATTTGAAACAAAGATTAATTCCTGTTTTTCAATTAACTCCGATTCCGTTATATTATCAGGGGTCAGCTCGGTCTCAAAGGTGTTTAATAATTGTTCTGTTTCATTGGAATAAACCTTTAACTGTCCTTTGAAGTTCCGATTGTACGGCAAGAACTTATATTCATAGGTATAAAAATCACTGATCACATAAAAATTGAGGGAGTCTTTGTCATAAGTTGTGTTTTGACAGGGTATTTCAAAAGCATTCATTGCCATACTTGAAAAAAATGCCCTTGTTTTACCTTCTATTTTTGCAAGTTCTATTTGATAATTAAAGCTTGTTTTTCCATAACTAATATTACCTTTAAAAGACTGGCCATGTACTGTTGCCGTGAAGCAAATAATTACTAAAAATCCGAAAAATCTCATATTTATTTACTTTATAAACTTGTAAATGTTAAGTAATAGAATGACGGGGAACTTTGAATTGCAAACCGATAATATCGGTACCGAGGCCATTAATTTCCTTAGCCCAATATATAAATATTAAATTAGGTAGATGTTGTTTTCAAAAGTCAAAAGACCAGTGACTTTCAATTAGACTTTTCTACAAAATTATTTAATTAAGGATTAGCGGATTTTTTAATTGGAATAGATATTAAAAAATTCTGCCGTATCCTTAATATCATTGATTCCCAAAATCCAACAAACTTCAGAGAGGTCGGAAAAGTCTATACCACCTTGTGAAATGGCCTTATTGTTGTAGCGTCCATCCTTTCCGTTATATTCATTTGAAATTTCAATAGCGAGTTCCCAAACTTCAATCAATTTTGGATTTGTGATTTTATCCTTCCACTGGGTGTATTCTGCTGACAGAAACCCAGGTGTCCCATTACCAACGACATTGCCGTCCGGTATTTTATGATAATCGGTGTTTTTCTTTACAAATTCAAGATCCTCTGGAGAGGTAGATTTTTCATTCCAATCAGAATGTTGCACCACATGTATATTTTCGGAGGTGTTTATTTCTGGTAAATTGGCTTGAATGGACTTAATAAGTTCTGCGGTAAAATCCGATTGGCCCGCCTCGGCTATCCATACATCACCTTTATTTAAAAGGGTTGCAGTTATTTTGGACCTAACTTGTTCCACTGCGGTTTGTGTATTATTATGTGCATCCGTCCAATTGTCTTTAAAAGCCAGTTCCAACAATGGATTGGGAGGAACGTATAAGCCGCTCTGAATACCATAGGTGCCTGCAACAGCGTGATAATTAATTTTAGAAAAATTAGGATCGGACATAAGGGTAACAAAGGCAGCTATAGTATGCAGGTCATCTACATCGGTTTTACAATCATACTGAACTAATAGCAGGTCCTTTTCTATATTGAAACTGCCTGCTTGCAATGCGCCATTATCCAAGTCATTATTTTTGCAGGACAATAATATTATCGCTATTATAATTAATGTTCTTGATACCATTTTCAATCATTTGATTTAGTTCCAATTTACGTTTTTTACTCAAGACAAGAGCCCGTAATTACTGTTTATTAACCCTGCTATCTATATACTGGTGTTTATAACTGATTGTTTTTATATAAGTAACACATATCAAATTTGTGCTCAAAGACAGCCAAATTGGATCTAGAACCAAACATTTATAGGGCTTAATAATTATTGCTACCAGTTTGCGAATATTTACAAATTCATTTTAGCAGGTCGGTCTACGGTAACCGGAGAAATGCTCGCTAAATATTAATAATAGAGGAGTATGGGCAATTGTCATTTGGTCTATTTCAACCTAGTATTTATTATTTTTTCTTTCTTTTTGTACCCTTTTGATCATTTTCCCAAAATCTTTATCCTTCTTTTTTCTCTCTTTAAGGTCCAGTTCAAAATGCATTCTCTCTTTCTCCATCTTAATGAAATTGGCATACGTATCAAAGTCCAATCCTCCATGATTAATGGCATCAAGAACGGCACATTTCTTTTCATTGGTATGGGTGCAATCGCTGTATTTACAATCTTTGGCCATGATCTGGATTGCATCAAAGGTAGTTGCAAGGCCATCGGAATTGTGAGTAATACCTACTTCTCTCATTCCCGGATTGTCAATTAAAATCCCATTTTCAAAAACAATTAATTCCCTATGGCTGGTAATATGTCTACCGCGATCTATACTTTGGCTTATTTCCCCTGTTTCCATGAAATGGGTTCCTGTCAAAGTATTTATGAGAGTGGACTTTCCAACGCCTGAAGAACCTAATAAACAATAGGTTTTCCCTTTCGTTAATTTGGATTTTAACTTTTCAATTCCTATTTGGGATTGGTTGCTTATTGCGAATAGGGGAACATTTTTAACCCTGTCCTTTACTTGAGCCATTAATTTTTCCAACTGCTGATTCTCTATTAAATCCACTTTGCTCAAAACAATAATCGGTTCAATCTTCGAAGCATTGCAAATGGTTAAGTATCGTTCTAATCGGTTTATATTAAAATCCCTATTTACAGATTGTACTATTAGTCCAAAATCAATATTGGTCGCAATAATTTGGGTTTGTCCCAATTTGCCAACGGCTTTTCTTTCTACAGTTGATTTTCTGGGAAATACTGCGTGAATAAGGGCTTTGTTTTCATCATATTCGGATAAGGAAACCCAATCGCCAACAGCTGGTAAATCATTCTTATTGGTAGCCGTAAATCTCAGATTTCCTATAAGTTCAGCATCAAATTCGCCATCTTCAGTTTTTACGGTATATCGATCTTTGTGCTGTGAAATAACTCTACCAATACCAAATGAATCAAGATGATGTGCTTTGCGGTATTCTTCCAAAACTTTATTATATCCTAAATTTTCAAGTATCATTTCCATTCTGTTAAGGCACATGGTTTACAGGAGTTAAAAAACGGCTACTACAGTGTATTACTCCTACATCTAAGGTATTCATTGCCATCCATATACACAAGAGAAGTTAAAAGGTTCATTTATCCGAGAACCAATTTTTAAGGAAATTATTTAGCTTGAATACCTACCCAGAACTGTTGATAAATATGTTTTTTTTAGAAGAACTCGGTTTAAGAGTGTGGATGCACTTAAAGAATATGTAGCCAAGTTTAGGTTTCCTTCTTTGAGTTAAAGTATAAATTGATTTCTGCTCTTAGTTCTGGAGATTGGCAACTTTAGACATCACAAATGCACTAATACTTTATTTTATACATTATTGTTTCTCAATAATATAATCGGCAAAATAGTTTTGAGAATCTGTTATCTTACCAACAATATTTAGCCCCGTATTTAAACAGATCTTTTGAATAATAATGTCATCGTATTTTCGTGAAATTTCGGTGTGGATCTGTTCTTCTTTTTTGAATGCTACTTTCATGTCCAAGCTTTTAATCTCTACCTCTTGATTGACAATACTTTTGATAGCGCTTTTGGCTACTCCTTCTTGTTCGTCATACATAGGTGTATGTTCAAACAAATCGGTGTTAAAATCTGCATCAAGTTCGCTGTTTATTCTACTCAATAAATTAAGGTTAAACGCGCTGGTTACCCCCTGACTATCATTGTAGGCAGGGAGCACAATGTCCTTGCTTTTCTTTAAATCCACGCCAAGTATAAGTTTATCACCTTTGGATAAATTTTCACTAAGGTGGGTTAAAAAAGAATTTGCCTCCACATTTTCCATATTTCCAATATTGGAACCTAGGAACAATATAACTTTGGAAAGGGGAGAGGGTTTTAGATCATGTAGGATATGAAAATAATCCCCTAGTTTGGGACTGATTTTTTTATTTGGAAGTTGCTGATGGATATTTTTTTCGATTTGATCTAGGGCTTTTGCTGAAATATCAATAGGGGTGTACTGGTATTGAAAGTGGTGGGCGTCCAGCGCTTTCAGTAATTCAATAGTCTTATACCCATCACCAGCACCAAGCTCTATCAGGTCGAAGCTTTTTTGATGTGTTACACCTAGGAGTTTAATAATTTCAGAAGCTTTCTTTTCAAAAATTTCAAACTCTGCATTGGTCAAATAATACTCGGGCAATTTCATGATTTTAGAAAACAGTGCAGAACCCTTTTCGTCATAAAAATATTTTGAGGAAAGCCTTTTTGGGCTTGTACTCAGCCCTTCTTTAACATCGATGGCGAATTGTTTGTTCATTTTGCTAAACGTATTCCGGTAAATTGCCATTGGGCATTTGGGTGAAAAAAATTGCGATAAGTGGGCCTGCTATGTTTTGGTGAAGTAGCCATGGAGGCACCACGAAGCACCATTTGATTAATCATAAATTTGCCGTTGTACTCGCCAATAGCACCATCGGCTTTTTTAAAGCCAGGGTAAGGCAAATATGCACTATTGGTCCATTCCCAGCGCTGCCCCCAATTAAGTTGGCCTGAAGCTATTTCCCACTCAAATTCTGTGGGCAACCGCATGCCTTTCCATTCAGCAAAAGCCATGGCTTCATAAAAACTTAGGTGTTTTAAAATGTCGTTTTCGTTTATTTTCTGAAATCCTTTTAAGGTATAATGCATCCATTGGCCATCTACCTCATGCCAATACAAAGGCATTGAAACTTGGTTTTGCTTTAACCACGACCAACCTTCATCCAACCACAAATTAAAATCTGTATAGCCGCCAGCTTCAATAAACTCAAGGTACTCGCCATTGGTCACCAAGCCTTTTTGAATCTCAAAATCGTGCAAATATACTTTGTGTACTCCCAATTCATTATCAAAACAAAAACCATCTCCCTGGTAACCAATGGTGTATACACCTTCTGGGATTTTCACGCTACCTGTTTCTATATTCCTTTCTTGGTCCAGTAAACTAGTGTCGGAATCATAGGCAGGAAATAGTGGGTTTTGTCCAAACATGTATTTGATATCGCTCAGCAATAACTCTTGATGTTGTTGCTCGTGATGCAGGCCTAAAGTGACCAATTGAACGATGTCGGCATCCAACTTTTGATGCAATAATTGCCACATGGCAGTATCCACATATTGTCGGTAAGCAGAAACTTCGTCGGTTGTCGGTCTGGTCAGATTGCCTCGTTTTGCCCTTAAGACCCTATTTCCCGCATTGTTGTAATAACTGTTGAACAAGTAGGGGAAATCTTTATTGAAAAGCTTATAATCCGGGAGATGGGGAAGCAGCACAAAGGTTTCAAAAAACCAACTGCTATGTGCCAATTGCCATTTCGCCGGACTGGCGAATTCGGCAACCTGCACCACATAATCCTCGGTTTGGAGTGGTTTGCAGATCTGCTCCGTATAAGTACGAACTTCTTTGTACTGGTCCAATATATCCATTATTCAAGTCCTTTTTTATCTGGATTCCAGAAGGGTTTGGTTTTGATTTGTTTGGTTTCCCAATGCAGTTCCTGTCTAAAAAACCGGTTCAAGGCCACACAAAGTCTACTATCGCCTGCTATGTATGCCATTTTTTTACCTTTGAAAGTAGAGACTTTTTCTCTTACCATGGTAATAATATCTTCGGAAGGGTTTTCTGGCAATTCGTAAAAATCGAATGGGAGGGTACCGTCAACATCAGGAAATAGGTCCTGTTTGTCTTGGCTGTACAAAATGCTTTCCACCTGTTTGTCTTTGCCTATATTTCTGCGAATCATATAAAGGTGTGATAGCGCAGAGAGGTCGCCTACCATCATGTAGCTATCTGCAGAATCTTCCGCTAAAAAGTTGCCCTTTTTGGTTTTAAAATAAATCTTTTCGCCCACATTGCATTCTTTTATCCATTGACTGCCAATACCATTGCTATGGGTAGCAATGGCTACATCTATATACGACTTGTCTTTGTTGATATCCCAAATGCTATAGCTTCTCATTTTGTCCTTTAGCGACAATTCGTCTTTGCCAATACCGAGTCCCATACGTAGGAAGGAACCGGGTATAAAGTTGATCTTGCCTATGGTTTCGTTTTTTAGACGAATTTTAAAAGCCGCCTCGGAAAGTTTCACTTTTTCAGTGATTACGGCATCTTTTAATACTACGGATTTTAATATGGACTCAATTAAACTCATGCTTTTCTTTTTATGAATGCTTTTTATGATAATTCTCTATCATGGCCAAAGGCGATTTATGTGGTCTTCCGACAGCTTTTTCATAATCTGAAACCACCTCGTTGGCACCATTTCTAATGCCTTCATAAATACCTGCAATGATAGTTCCTAGAAATTCTCCCAAGGCAGCCTGGCGTTCTTTTTTATAGTCTTCAACGGAAACTGTATTATATTTTAAATTGGTTTTATACACCTGATTGATATATTCCGCCAATTGAGTTTGGGTAATGGCTTCTCCAACAAGATTTAGGGTTTGTCCGTTAAGCCCATCATTTAAAAGTAGTTGTGCGTAGGCAAAACCCAATTCTTCACGACTGGTATATGTACATTTTCCGTCTGCTGCACAATTAGTAATCCTTCCTTCTTTTACATAGGTTTCCATATATTCCAAGTCGGGTTCAATATAAATGCCGTTTCTGCCAATAATCCATTGTAAACCAGAGTTGCGCACATCTTCTTCCGTTTGGCGATTGCTTTGCACCACCGGACTAAATGCCGTATTTTTTTCATCGCCTACAATACTGGTGTACACTATTTTTTGAACTCCATTTAGCTTTGCGGCTTCAATCACGTTGCGGTGTTGCTGAATTCTCTTTTGAGGTTGGTCCATTCCCGAAACCAATAACAATTTATCAACTCCTTTTAAGGCTGCATCAAAATCTTCATGACTGTTGTAATCACCTTTTCTTACTTCCACACCTAGGTACTTGGCCTTTTCAGGCGTGCGTGCAATGCCTATTATGTTTTCTTTACCAATTTCCTGAATCAATGCTTTTGCTATTGAAGCCCCTAATTGTCCGCTAACGGATGTTACTGCAATTTTCATGAGTTATATTTTTTTAGTTTGTAATCGATATGCCATAATGCTTTCTTTAATAGGGGTTATTCTTATAATAAAACCCAAGCCAACAATTACCGCATAGATCAGCCAGGTTTTATCTAAAAGAGCTACATGAAGTAAACTCAGAATTATGGCAACATACGCCAAACTTTGCAATTTTTTCCACTTCGCCTTTAATCGTTTCATGGATTTTCTATTGGATGTAAACAACAAGGGAAGAAGTATAAGTACCGCTATAAAGCCAGCAATGTAGTTGGTTTGGGTAAATGTTTCCAATAGACCTTCGCCCCAAATAAAAATGATGAAGTGCAGGATGCTCCATACCGCTGTAGCTATACCCATGGCTTGGCGTACAAAAAGGTTATTGACCCCAAATAGTATAAAGAAGGGGGTACAAGTAAGAACAGCTGTCATCCAACGTATTGCAAATTCACCGGAAATATGATACAACATTTCCAAAGTGGATCTTCCTTCACTTCCAGCACCTTCAATCAAGTTAATGGACAACCCATTGGAAAAATCGATATTAAACATACCAAAAATGATAAATAGGGGCAAGATGGCCAAAACGGCTACAATCATCCACCCGTAGTTTCGTTTTATAAAGTTCATTCTATTTATTTGTCGTTATAACTTCCAATTCCTTTTCTAAGGATTCGGCTTTTTCCTTAAATTTTTCCACTGCCTTTTTAAGCTGAGCTACTTTTTTAAAGACTTCGGCATCTTGAATGGCTTCAAAAGTAAGCTGGCCATCTATTTCTTTTATTTTGGATTTGCCCCCACAGCTTGGGCAATTGGCTACTTGACTCATAGTTGTTTTTTTACAAAATTGCCATTGGTTTGGCTATTTAAAAAGGTGTATGTATTAAGGATAATGGTGATTCTGAGACCGCCTATAAAAACTGTTACAAGGCGCTTTCTTCCAAACTCTTCTCCAATTCATAAGAATAGGATAGGTAATAGTTTCTTGCGGGAGCATTGATTTGCTGTGCCGCCAAAGCTCTTAAAAGCGCTATCTTAACTTTTGTGACTTTAACTTTTTCATAGTCTGTTTTTAGTAGATAGTCGGCCAATTCTAATCCCCACTGGTAATCACTTTTTTCTAATGCTTGGCTCAGTTTATGAAACATTTTTTCCTCTCCACCTGCCAATTCAACCATATGTTTGGCCTCTTGTGATGAAGAAAGGGGATAAAGGTTGGTAGGGTTACCATCAAACCAGCCTACATAGTGCAAAAATATAGAACGAACGCCCCATGGCACAGACCCGTAAAACTCCTGTAAGTTGGGTTGATTTATTAACGAATCTGCCAACCTTACGCTGTCAACGGTTTGTTGTAGCGTATACCCCTTGTTCATGGCATCTATGGTTTGTTGGTATACACTTAAAATAGCTGTTGAGTAGTTTTTTAAATTGCTATGGACAAGAGTTTTTCCTGAAACAGGACGGGTATGCCCCGGCACAAGGTATTCCACAGGGTAGGTACTCATTTTTTGAATGGATTCGCCCCATGATTTTACATCCCTATATTGCGAACCCCGAATAGCATAAAGGTTTGGAAATGATTTGTAGTAATTATCTCCGGTAAATAATGTTTTCAAATCGGGAATCCAAACAAAGAGCTCGTCATTTGTTTCCCCATCAGCGGCATGCAATTCAATATCTATGCCGGCCAAGTTAAGGGTTATAGAGTCTTGAAATGTAAGGTTAGGTGCAATATACCCTTTTCCGGCCCTATCAGTTGGAGTAATACCTGGGGCCACACCTCTGTTAATGATATCTTTAACAGGTAAATCGCGCCCAAATTGACGTATGTTTCTCTGTTTTAATATAGGCTCTACCGGTGAATGCTCCTCTAACTCATCCTTAAATCCCTCCCGCGCAATGATCTTTACGTCTTTGTTATTGCCTATAAAAGCTGATGTGCCCCCAGTATGATCCAGATGGCCATGTGTATAAATTAAAGCTTCCACAGGTTTATCGGTTATATTCCGGAATTCTTCCGCTACCTTTTCCGCTGCACCCAAGGCACGTAGCGCATCAATGATCACTACCCCTTGTTCTCCAATAACCATAGAGGCATTGGAACCATCATAGCCTACGGCCACATATACCTTTTCGTTCAATTTGATGATTTCTGGAATAAATTCGGCATTCTGACTTTTTAATTTGGTGATATTCGGATGTTCTTGATCCTGCACTTGGGATGTATTTTGTTTGGGTGAATTTTGACATGCCTGCATCAAAATAATTCCTAAAATAAGCAAAGAACCTTTTATAATTGCTTGGTTCCTGACTGTTTTAAAGGAGTATGTAACCGCTATTTGACTTTTCAATTTGTTCATATTAATAGATTTAATTTGAAGACTTGTTCAATTCCTTACAAAATTCGCAATAATAGAAACCTTGGGAAAGGTGAATGTTTTGATAAAAATGGTAAATGTGAAACCAGGATTTTAGCGGTTCCATAAATGGAATAGGGGCAGGGTTGTTTTTTTTTTGGAATAGTGTAAATTATTGTCGACAAAAATTAATCTTACTAAATCAAATTAACAACGCGGAAAATCTTAGGGTAAGAATGGTAAATACGGAACCACATTTTTATATTTCCGCTTTAAATTGTTTGGGCGTAGTGCCAGTATGTTTTTTAAAGAATTTGGTAAAATTGGTCACTTCATCAAAACCCATGGCATATCCTATTTCCTTTAAACTCGAACTTGTACTGGCTATGGCCCTTTTTGTTTCGAGCGTTACAAAATCATCAATAAAATGTTTGGCCGTGTTCAAGGTAAATTCCTTTACGATCTGGTTCAAATGTTTGGTAGAAACCTGTAGCATTTTTGCATAGTCCTTTACATTCCGGGTTAGGGTATATTGTTTTTCCACCAAATTCTTAAAATCAAGAAACATAGAATAATGCTGATGGTTCTGCTTTGGCAGTTGGGTAGAATCTGTAAGTCTTTCCAATCTTAGCAAATATAGCTCTAGTATGGCGCCTACAATGTTCCTTTGTGCGTAGGTGTTTTCTGCCTCCAATTCAACCAGCGTCTCCTTTATGAATGCTTCATTTAAATTACTTCCTTCCACTAGTGGTTTGGATAAATGATAATTGTAGAGATGGGAAATAAATTCAATAGACGATTTAGAAAAATAATTCAGAACAAATTCTTCGGTAAACAAAATAAGGAATCCATCATAATTAGGGTTTTCCTGAAAAGCATGTACTTGACCTTTGGCTATTTTTAAAACCGTACCCTTTTTTAATGGATATTCCTTCAGGTCAATTTGATGACTTCCAACGCCGTTGGTTACAATCAACAAGGCAAAAAAACTGACCCTATGTGGCAAGTGGGGATTATGTTCCAAACCTGCCTTAATTTTTTCAAACAACTTGGATAGATCAAGGAACTCGAATTCTTTTTCGTTTTCTTCGCTCTCGAATGATACGTTCGGGATTGTTTTCACAGGGTTTAGTAAATGATGGATTTGTGTTTAATGATTCCCAATATAGGAAATATTCATAATTGCTCACTTACAGCCTTGAACTCTCTTGCCATATCCAGGGGTAGGTAATGCTTTGGTAGACGATATTGGTGCAAATCGCAATTGTTTTTTAGCCAAATGGTGTTCCTATGACGTGAAAGACTAGATCAAAGGTAATATGTGACATAATAGCGATAAGTAATCCCCGTTTCCAAAATATCCACCCGAATGTTGACCCCGTTATTAAGTTTCCTATCATTGTTGTACCAATGGTAAAAGGCCTTGGCTCCACAAAATTCTTTGACAATGGTAGATGAACAAGGCCAAATACTATTGCTGAAATTATAATGCCTGTCCAGATCATTTTATTCGACGGATTTTCTGCCTTTTTCAAAAATTGAATGACCGTAATTATTAAAGACATCAAACCTAACCTAAATATTATTTCTTCGCTAATTCCGGCCGAGAAGGACACAAGGGCATAAAAGGGCTTGGATGGGCGTGTTAGTTTATGCGAAACTGGATAAAACTCTTTTTGCACTTCAAATAATACCAATAGGAGTAAGGCTACTATTGTTGCTAATAGAATACTTGAAAGTAAGGCTTTCCAATGTAATGTTTTGTGTGTAGGTTCCTTGGAAAAATAACTGGCCAGAAGAGGAGCTCCCAGATTGGCTCTTGAAGAAACCCATAAACCAATAAAAATCAATATTGTACCCAAAATAAGACTGCTAATGCCAATGGTCAACAGCTCATCATAAATTGATCCCTTCAGATTAAGGTTTGCCAAACCGGCCTCCAATTTCAATCTTTTGACTTCCCTACTAAAAGGTATGTTTATCAAGGAACCAAGTATGAAGAGAATTAGTAAGGTTATTGCAATTTGCCACCGATACCTTTTCTTCCCTTCCTTGCCCTGGACGATTGATAATGTAAAAAAATCTCTCAATTTACTTTGGTTGCCCTAATACAGGTTTATGTTAAATGTGAGCGTTTTGTAAATATACATGCAGCACTTTAATTTTTCAATATTATTTTTTCGATGGCATAATTATCCATCCTGCTTTGCACATGTTTGGAGTTTTCCAACATTACTACTTTTTTTAACGAAGGGAAAATCTTATTTGCTCGGTTTATCATTTTTGTTCCAGGAAACATAATATCCTTTTTAGCGGCAAACAGGGTGATCGGAGTACTTATTTGTGAGGCCTCTTCTTTAGTTATAACAGGAACAGGAGTAAAATCCATTTTAAAATGTAGAAATACTTTTGCTAAATATTTAAGAGCAAAATTATCTGGCTCAGTAAAAAGGGTTGTTAAAAATTTTTCAAGGTATTTGACCTTTTGGGTTTTTATATAAAGCTTCATAGGAATAAACACCCTGAATAATAAAATTAGTGGATTTCCATTGACTATAAAAGCAGGGGCCGACAAAAATACTTCTTTGATATTTTTTTCATTCTGAATCAATGTTTTAAGTATGATCAGTCCCCCAAAGGAAAAACCGGCCATGGTAACATTATTAAGCTTTAGCTGATTTATAATATCATTGATCCATACGCCATAGCTATTGTCTTTCATACTCAATCTAGTTTCTGCGCTTTTATTTGGTTGGGCAAGAACATCTATGGCAAATACTTGAAAATCCTCATGAAGGTTAGGATAGGTTTCCAATGCAATGGGAGCACAGCCATTGGAACCGTGTATCAACAAAATAGGGGGTTTTGTTGAATCTCCTGTGACGATAATATTGGTTTTTCCAAATTGAGTATCAATGATTTTGTAATTATAATCTATGTCTAAATCCTTTATTTTTTGCTCATAAAGATTTATAATCTCTTTTTGACCTATTTCGGATTTGTATAATGATTTCATTTTGTAATTTTAGGACAAATTTACTAATAATATATTTTTAGGACAAGTTTACTAATGAGTAAAAAAAAGAAATTGATTTTGGAAGCCGCCAGGACTTTATTTAACGAAAACGGCTATCATGATGTCACTATAAGAATGATTGCTTTAAAAATGAATATGAGTTCAGGAAATTTAAATTATCATTATAAAAAGCGGGAGGATATTTTTGAAGCATTATATTTTGAAATGGTTTCAGAATTTGATCAAAGGATCCATGTGTTACCGAATATGGAAGTGTCTATAGAAAAGCTTAGAAATGATGTTGAGAGCAGTATGAAGAGAATGTTGGATTATACCTTTTTTTGGACCGATTTATACAACCTTCTGTCCATAAGCGATAGGGTGAGGGAACATTTCCAAGAAGTTTACAAAAAAAGGATAAGTGGGTGTTTTTTGTTATTCCAAAAATTGAAACAAAAAAACTTGATGAGGGACGCCTCATTTGAAAAGGAATATAACTTTCTAGCAGAAAGAATGATTAATTATGGTAATACTTGGCTGTACTCCAGTCGACTTTACTCAAATAAGTTGGATACCCATAATATAGAATATTACGTGAATGCCTACTTAAGTATATTATTTCCATATCTTACTTCTAAAGGAAAAAGGGAATTTCAACATTTATTGCCAGAGCTTTTTGGGTGATGTGCTATGGCTTGTTCTTTGTTCCGCTCAATAATTTTTATTCCTAACCATTTAATAGTATAAACTAAAATGGCTATCCAGGCAATTGAAGTCAGTACTCCTTTTAAAACAGTAAAGGTACTTGATAATAGGACGATGGTTTCGGATGTCTCGATTGATTTCGTAATCATTAAAATGATACCTATATTTTCTGCATAATCAAAGATCATCGCCAAGAACGGGATAACCAATAGTACTGATGTTACCTTACTAGTAGTTTTGGTTATTTTAAAAAGTCGAAACAAAAGGCTACTTAAGAATAGTGCCAATAAAAAAGGATACAATACATCCAATAGTGTTAATTGCGGGAAAAGATAAAGGGCAGTAGTCCTATCATTTAGGTTGTTTACAATTGATTCCGCTACGGAAACATCATATCCAAAGGTTTGGAGATCGAAAACTTGGGTTCCAATTTGATCATTGATCACCGGCAAAGTAAATATCCACATCAGGAGCAGAACCAAGTGACTTGCAACGAATGAAATACAAATTTTCTTTACCGAGGAAGTTTTTAGGAGCAAGGAATTTAAAATAGACATAATGAATGTTTTTGATTAAAAATCAAAGGTTGGCAATTCATCAGAAGATTCCATTAACAAATGATAAGCGTTAAGATTGTGTTCTTAATCTACTTAAAGAAATAGTGGTTACCCCTAAATATGATGCTATGTCAGAATGGGGTATGAGGTTTTCTATATTCGGAAAATTATCTCTCAGAAGTTGCAACCTGTCCTTACCTTTAAGGGACGCCAATGCTATTTCTTTTTGAACTTTTCCCATTAATTCATTTCTTAAAACAGTATTGCCGAAATGTCTTATTTCAAGATCTTCCACCATTAATTGTTCAAACTCATCAGCATGTATAGTCGCTATTACAGTATCGGTCAATGCGCGTATATTGATAATGGATTTCCCGTCTTTATGTCTTGTTGTATAAGGGGATATTATTGAGCCCGACATAAAGAATGAAATTGTTACATCATCTCCTTCCGGAGTGTATAGAAAACTTTTACAGATTCCCTCAAGGATAAAATACTCCAGATTATTATTTTGGCCCACGGCGGTAATTAGTTCTCCCTTTTTTACATCAATGTATTCCGCTAACTCTTGGATTTTTGCCAATGATTTACTCGAAATAGGGGATACGGAGTTAATAATTGCACTAAGCTTTTGGTACATCTCTAAAAGTTAAAATAATGGCCTTACACCTTAATAATATAATTTGAGGGGTTTTAACGTCTGGACTGGTAAGTTGTAAGATAACATTATTTAAAAAACTAACCCCTGAAAACCCTTTATTTTCTCATTAATTGTATTCAGTGTATTCCGCATTTCTCTCCTTAGGATAGGGGTTGTTCATCTCTCAATTCCTCCATTTCAGCAAGGGCCAAGTCGAGCTTTCTCAATATTCCCCCATAAATCGTTTTTACATCCTTACTATGAATTGCCTTACTGAAAATGCCCATCAGAACAGCCGCAATTATTATGATAATCGTGGTGTAGATATGTAGCCCGAACACCATATCATTTGAGTTGGCTGCGACCATTTCCCGCTTGCCTGCAAATATATCGGAAAACCAAATTCCAAAGTAGAAAACAAGTATTAGGACAGGGTATACTACCCTATACATTTTTCCATACCGATCTATAGATTTGGATATCCAATCCTTAAAGGATTTTAAAAAAGTATAACTGCTTTGCCCTTTATCTATCTTTTCCAAAGCCTTTAATTCTTGGTAAGCGGTGTATGCAACCCAGAGCATCATTATTAGTACAATACTGCCGGCAAGCAAAGCTCCTGCGAAATAGGACGCAATAAACAGCAGGGAAGAGCCAATGATAATTCCCCATATATTGATCAAGAACAATTTTTGGAATTTATCGATGATATGAATCGATTTCATGTTGTAAATGTCGTTTACCTTGGGAGCTATTAATGCATCCCTATTTAGGAAACCTTCTTTCCAAATGGTTTCAATTGATTTTTCCATCTAAGATTTTTTTTAATCGTACTTTAATTCGTTTTATCCGGACCCCAATGTTATTAGGGTTGGTGCCAATGATATCTGCAATTTCCTGATAGGTTTTTTCTTCCAGATAAAGCAAAATCACCCCTCTGTCCACCTCGGACAGCTGCCGAATTGCAGCATAAAGCTGCTCAAGGGAGTCGTCGATAAAAATACAGGGCTCATCCGATATATCTGAGGGTAGCTTATCCGAGGCTAAACGCTGACGGTTGTTTTTCTGTTTCTTCAACAAGGTCATGCTTACATTAAGAGATAGTCTATATACCCATGTAGACCACTCGGAACGTGCCTGAAAGTTATTTCTGCTTTTCCAAATTTGTAAGCACACCTCTTGATAATAATCTTCGAAATCTTGCTGGGTATTGGTATATGCCCTGCATATCTTTATGATAATTGCGGCATACGGCAAAATGGAAGATGTATAAAAATCGTTGCTCACTCTTTTAGTTTATTGGCTTGGTTAAAGGGTATTATATCATCTTCCCTGCATCCTTGGCCCGCGAATCCAAATTACGTCCTACGACTAGGCCGATTAGCATTCCGAGGGCAATGCCGAACGATATACCCAGAGACCGCTCAAAATTCGAAAGTACTACTATTCCAAAAATAATTCCAAATGATGATCCCAATCCTATACCAAGGTTGGTGTAATATCCTTTAGGGGTTAAGGAAAAAGTTTCTTTCAAATATTTTAGAAACTGTTTTAGTGCTTTTTTATTTTTTGTTGTAGTTGCATTTAATTGAAGAACATCAAGTTGCTGTTCAATAGATTGAATTTCAGAGTCCAACAAGTCACTGTTCTCTAAACTCGTCAATATCTGAATGAACTTTCGGTAAATCTTAATTTCAGACTTTTTAGTCGTTTTGGATTCCAAATTTTTGAAATGGTCAAGTGCATTTTTTAATGTCATAATTTTAATCTTTTCTTGGTTAGTGGCTAAAGACAAAGATTATTACACCCTATGTGTATATTTTTTTAAAAGATATGCGTTTTACCGGTAAAATTACTCTCAAGTACATTGGTAATGTCCCCACCCAATGGGTAGTGTTAGAGGGAAGATGTGCTCACACTTCCGTTTTGCCCCTAACAAAGATCATTTTCTGGCTTTATTCTATTTTGCTCAAAAATTAATTAGGAAAAATTGTGCCACCTTATAAATATAGAAAAAACCTGGAATTGAAGACCCATCATGGAATTCTAATAATACAATTATTTGTTTGTTACATTTCTTATATACTTAGTTACATACGTAATATTTGACAAGGATTTCTTTCTATAGTTTTGGTTTTAATTCAGAAACAATCTAAAAACAGAGAACATGAAATCAAAAATTTTATTTATTCTGTCCATTTTTTCTCTATTATTAATTGGTAATTCCTGTGCAAGCGACAATGAAGCTTGTCAAGAGGAACCAGAAGTTTGTGCTTGTTTTAATAATCCTCTAAGATGTGTTTCTCCGGTAGGAACTAATGAGGTTCAGTTGGATTCCCTCAATGCCGTATCCAAACTCCCGGTTAGAAAAAAGCAAAATTAATCCTATCTAAAAGATTTTTAGAATTAAAACTAGCTTTTACAACTTAGGAATATCAATACCAAATTGTTTTTTTCTCCTTGAGCCATTTCTTAATAGATTGGGTAGCTCGACTTATATGTTTTTCCATGGCCTTTTCCGAGATGTCTAATTGGGATGCTATTTCCTTGTGCTTGTACCCCGATTTTTTGCTGAGTAAAAAGACTTCCTTGTTTTTTTTTGGAAGCTGATTTATTGCCGATTCCAACAGCTGCATCCTTTCTTCCATTAACGTTTCATCTTTTTCTACAAAATCCATCAGCACAGTATTTTTTATCTCTAATAGTGCAAGCTCTTCCTTTTTAAGTTTTCTATATTCCTTGAGAAAGGTATTATAGACAGCTCTATATAGGTAATTTTTTAAAGAAGATCGGATATTTAGGGTATCCCTTTTAATCCAAATTTTGACCAAGGTTTGTTGTAGATTAATTGCACTTGAAATAATCATTTTTGTCAGTTTGTTCATTGATCTTATTATAAAATAATGTATTGTCATTTATATTGTTGATCAATTTAAATACTAATCTGGCAATTAACCTTAGTAAAAACTAGGTATGTGGGACTTAATACAATGAGAATGGCGTTCTGACCACTTGATAAGACACTCTTTTTACCAAAAAAGATGTTATATTGGCTGGAAACTTTTATGATTTCAATCCAGACATGGGAAGACAAGAAGCGGGTCACGGGTTGTTGCTGCTTAACTAGGGCAATAATAATTTCAAGACAGTACCCTATATTATAAGTAGTGTTCGACTTCAACTTTTAATCAAAATCAAAACTTATGGTTATGGCCGATAAAAGTATAGTAATGCTGGGTTGCTTTGATACCAAGGGGGATGATTTTTCCTATCTCCTAAATAGTCTCAGGGAGCTGGACCAGCAGGTAATCACGATAAATGCGGGCGTTATGGAGACTTCCGTTGACTTTCCCATAGATGTGGACCAGGATGCTGTAGCCGAGGCCTCGGGCTCTGTCCTGGAAACTATCCGGGCATCCAATGACCGGGGCAGGGCGGTGGAGCTGATGGGAAAGGGCGCAGCGGCCATTCTGGCGGAGCTGGCCTCCGAGAACCGGATCAAGGGGGTCATCGGGATGGGCGGGGGAGGAGGAACCTATATCATCTTGGAGGCCATGCAGGCGGTGCCCCTGGGCATCCCCAAATTTTGCCTGAGCACGGTAGTGGCCAAGGACCTCTCCAGACAGATAGGGGTAAAGGACATTACCCTGATGTCCTCGGTAGTGGACGTGGCCGGCCTTAACAGTATCAGCAGCCTGTTGATAAGGCAGGCGGCATCGGCGATCACCGCCATGGCGGATACCAAGGTGGACCCCTCGGAGGAGATCAAAAAGAACATCGCCATCAGTATGTTCGGGAACACCACCAAATGCGTGGACAAATGTACCGAACTTCTAAAGGCCAAGGGCTACCAGGTCATGGCCTTCCATGCCACCGGGGTAGGCGGGGCAACCATGGAATCGCTGATCCGGGAAGGGGTCTTCGACGCCGTGCTGGACGTTACCACCACGGAACTTGCCGATGAGCTCTGCGGGGGCATTTTGAGCGCAGGGCCAGACCGGCTTACCGCAGCATCTGAAATGGGGATCCCTCAGATCGTAGTACCGGGATGTCTGGATATGGTAAACTTTGCACAAATTGATACGCTTCCCGAAAGGTACAAAACAAGACAGCTCTATAGTTGGGCACCGGACGTGACCCTGATGCGCACCAATGTCGCAGAGAACGAGACCTTGGGAAAACAGTTGGTGGACAAGCTGATAGGGGCCAAGGCCCCTGTGGAGATCCTCATCCCGCTAAAGGGCATATCCCAGATCGACAGAGAAGGGGATATATTTTATGATCCAGAAGCGGATTCCGCCCTTTTCGGGGCTATAAGGAAAAAAGCCAAAAGCAGCGTACAGGTCATGGAGGTTGACGCCCATATCAACGACGAGACCTTTGCCAATGTTTTGGTGGAGCGATTGTTGAAAATAATGGAATAAAAAGTAATACGAAACAAAGAACTATACAGACCGGTAGTATTGGAAAAAAGTTAAGATAATTATAAGAGTTATTGGGTAATCCCAGTCCAGTACCAAGATTTTTTTTTGCTTCTTGAATTAGTTATAAATTAAGGATTCCATAATATAGGAGCCTTTTTTTTTAATTTAATTAAAACTATAGTCTTCAAATTTAAATTTTATATATTGGAGTAATATATTGCCTACCATTGAAACGATTATCATTGCCTATCCACTCCGTAATTGTAAATAAGAAGAATTCAATTACTCTAGCCAACTTAAAATATGGATACTACCAACGATTTTAAACAGTTCGAAAACTTAAACGAGGAACAATTACCCGTTGCCAAACATAAATTACACGACTGGACCCATTTTGCCGGACTATATGCCGCAGAACATGTAGCGGCGACAGAGTTCGTCATAGGAGCTACCTTTGTAGCCCTGGGTGCGAAAACAATGGACATTTTATTGGGTCTGTTGATCGGGAATATCTTGGCCGTACTCAGTTGGACATTCATTACTTCCCCAATTGCAGTAGATACCCGCTTAAGTCTTTATACCTATCTCAATAAGATTGCCGGAGATTCAATGACCAAACTCTACAATTGGGCCAATGTTATCATCTTTTCGGTCATATCCGCAGCTATGGTAACGGTATCCGCTACAGCAGTTAGATTTGCTTTTGATATCCCGGCCCAACTTAATTGGTATCCAACCAATATGTGGTTCATTTTAATTGTCTTGTCTGTGGGTATCGTTGTGGTATCCATTGCGCTTTATGGTTTTAACGCTGTTTCCGAATTTTCGGGCCTATGTGCCCCATGGTTGTTCGTAATGTTCACCAGCGGTGCCATGGTGCTTTTACCTGCTTTATCCTTGGACGTTTTGGATAAAACCTTACCCGTTGGTTGGACCGATTTTATTAGCTTGGGCGATCAATCTATATGGACAGGAACAGATAGCAATGGGGAACCGGGCATTGGGTTAATAGAAGTTATCGGCTTTGCTTGGGCAGCCAATACCATTACCCATTTCGGACTTATTGATATGGCGCTCCTGCGTTTCGCCAAAAAGAAATCCTATGGTCTGGCTACCAGTACCGGAATGATGTTCGGGCATTATGTGGCTTGGATCGCTGCCGGTATTATGGGTGCCGGAACCGCTGTAATTCTTGGAAAGGCAATCGTGGAACTGGATCCAGGTGATGTTGCCTATTATGCCCTTGGTTGGTCAGGATTCGTCATTGTAATTGTAGCGGGATGGACTACGGCCATCACCAATCTTTACCGAGCTGGTTTGGCAGCACAAGCAATTTTCTTTAACCATTCACGAAAAAAAACTACGATTGTCGTTGGTTTGGTGACCATTGTTATAGCCTGTTTTCCTTTTGTATTTTCACAGATACTACCCTTACTTACCTATGCAGGTCTGTTGGTGGTACCAGTAGGGGCCATCGTATTTGCAGAACATCAAATCTTTCCCAGAATAGGATATACCCGCTATTGGTCGTCCTATCGTCAATTGACCTTCAGTACTCCCGCTGTAGCTTCATGGGGCTTGGGATTGGTATTTGGTTTTGGACTGAATGCACTTAATGTAATGTCCTTCTTCTATCTATTTCTTCCCACTTGGATTTTCACTATCTTAGTGTATACATTTTTGGCAGCCCGCTACGGCGCCAAGGAGAAATATCCAGAAGCTGAACAAAAGGAAATTGTCCGCAACCAAGAGATTGCTATGTTTCAGGAGCAGCAGGCCAAAACAGAGGCCAAGCCTGTTGTAGTCATATCTATATTTTCCAAGGTACTGAAAACAATTGCGATTATTGCCCTAGTTATTACCTTGGTCTTGGCCTGCGTGGTATTATTTGGCAGTGCCGATGAAAATATGTACCTCGAAAATCGGGAAATATTTTACAGATATGCATTTATTTGCACCATCATTTATTTTGTTGCAGCCTATTGGGCTTTGCTACGTATAAAATCAAAAAAAGCTAAACTTTAATGAAAAATACTATACTTCTTAATCAAGGGAATTTGGCTCAATTGGGCAAACTAATCCCTGTCCCTGCTTATAATCGCAAGGAACAAAAAGTGGGAATTGTCCATATTGGAGTAGGTGGTTTTCACAGGGCCCACCAAGCTTATTACACACATAAGCTTATGGAAAGCTTTAGTGCCGAAGATTGGAGTATATGTGGAATTGGTTTGAGAGAAGGGGATCGGAAAATACATGATGTCCTTAAAAAACAGGACGGACTTTACACCCTTATCGTAAAGCATCCCGATGGTAAGATAGAACCCCAGATCATAGGTTCCATAATCGATTTTAAACTGGGTGTGGATGAGACCGAGGCCGTTCTGGATATCATGGCTGATTCCGATACAAAAATTGTTTCCCTTACCATTACTGAAGGGGGCTATAATTTTAACCCTACCACTGGAGAATTTGATTTTAGCAATCCCGACATCCAACATGAATTGAAAAATCCCGATAGCCCTAAAACCGTATATGGATATTTAACGGCCGCATTAAAAAGGCGTCGTGATGCGGGACTAGCGGCATTCACCATTATGTCTTGTGATAATATTCAGCACAACGGGGATGTTGCACGCAAAATGTTGCTAGCGTTTGCTCGAAAACAAGATATGCCCTTGGCCGAATGGATTGAAAAAGAAGTGTGTTTTCCAAATAGTATGGTAGACCGTATAACCCCTGTTTCAAGTCCATCGGACATAGATTATTTGGATAATACCTATGGCATAAAAGATGGGTGGCCAGTAACCTGTGAGCCCTTTATACAATGGGTGGTTGAGGATAACTTTTCCAATGGTCGACCCGATTATGAAAAGGTGGGGGTGCAATTTGTACCTGACGTGAAACCTTACGAGGAAATGAAACTCCGCCTGCTAAACGCGGGGCATTCGGTACTGGGTATTCTTGGCGCTATTCACGGGCATAAGACCATTAATGCCTGTATGGAGGACCAAACTTTCGTTACCTACTTAAGGGCTTTTATGGATAAAGAAGTAAGCCCTGTATTGCAAGAGGTGAAAGGGATTGATCTAAATAAATACAAAGACAGTTTACAGGAGCGCTTTGCCAATCCCAATATAAAGGACAGTGTTAGCCGTATTTGTTCGGAAAGTTCTGCCAAGTTGCCAAAATTTCTAATCCCGACCCTACAGGAAAATTTGGAGGGAAAAGGAAGCATTAAATTTGCAACCTTGGTGATTGCGGCTTGGTGCTACTATAATGATATGGGGCTTGATAAAAATGGACAATCGCTTGAAATAATAGATGCCATGAGCGGGGAATTAAAGCAGGCAGCCCAACAAACCAAGACCGATCCACTTGCCTTTATTCGACAAGAATCCCTTTTTGGTGATCTTGCAAAAAACAAGCAATTCTCTGAGCTCTATGTGGATATGGTTCAGAAAATCTATGAAAAAGGCGATATTAAAAAGCAGATGCTAAGTATGCTCTAGAAAAACCACTGTGTTTTAATGTGTGAAAATTTAAAGTCAAGACAATTTTAAACATTATCATGGCTTTTCCTAGGACAGTTCTTTATGCAATTTTTGCCAATTTTGGTATTGGAATATTTAAAGGCAAGGTAAATTTAAAATTGCTGCCTTTTCCTTTTTCACTTTCCACCCAAAGATGTCCATCCAATTTTTTCACAAATTCTCTGCAAAGAACAAGACCTAAACCAGAACCTTTTTCGTTCGCCGTGCCTGGCAAGGTTACATTAGTGGATAAATCAAAGATTTTATGAATTGTTTTTTCGTCCATACCCACTCCATTGTCGGATATAGAAATTTCTACATGGTCTTGATTTGTAGTGGCTGCAACATCTATATGTCCGCCAGGATTTGTGAATTTTATGGCGTTCGAAATTAAATTGCGTAAAATAGTTCCTAAAATATTTTCATCAGTACTTAATTCTATTTCATCTGTAGTGGAAAAATGCAAGGAAATGTCTTTAGCTTTTGCTTGAGGTATTTTAAGTTCAATGATATGCAATATTACTTCCGACAGGTTAATTTTTTTTGGGCTGAAACCAAGTTCCCCAGTTTGTGATTTAGCCCAATTTAATAAGTTGTCTAGCAAACTGAGTGTATTCTTGGCAGTTGTATTTATTAGATCAACAAACTCTTCAGAGTCGGAATTTTCTGCGGTAGATACCTTTTCTGAGAGTAGTTCGGAAAGGCATAATATGTTGTTGAACGGACTTCTTAAATCATGTGCTATAATTGAAAATAATTTATTCTGGGTCTGGTTCAACGCTTCAAGTTCAAGTTTATCCTGTTCAATGATTTTATTTTTTTTAAGTATTGTTTTTTGATCTGCTTCTTTTAATAACATCATGAAACCTATACTAATAGCACTGATTACAAGGATAGAAATTATTAGAAACCAATTATTGAAGGTAGAGTTCTGGAGGAAAACATATGAGTCGCCCATTTGGTATATTTGAAAAGCACGAATTAGTTGGAATATAGAATACAAGAGAAGTACTCCACTTAAGAGGATGGAAAACTTGTATTTATTTTTATTGAAAAATAGATAATAAGCACCTATCCCATAGAAAAATGAGCAGGATATTATGCGTGTAATACTAAGCATGGTGTAATTTTCCTCAGCTATCAAAATGGCGGAATAAAATAGAAAAGTAAACACAGCGAAAATCCACAATAGTTTTATCCGCATTTTACCATTAAACGAAACAAGTCCAAACGAGGTAAATGCAAAACAAGAAATCATAAGAAAATTATTGATCCGCAAAGCAAGCAAAGGAGGTAATAAATCCCTATTAGTGTACGTGAGAATCGCCACGGTTTGAAATGTAATACCCAATGCAACCAGCAATAAATACCATTGTTTGTGTTGATAAAAATATTGATAGATAAACAAAGCAATGATAAATAAGTTATTCACCGCTAAAAAAAACAATATCGAGGGGTAGTCTAAGGTCATTAGTCGTTATTCATTTTATTTTGATAAAGATTAAAAAAAAATCGTGCAATAATCTGTTTTTTTGATGTTTTTTGGAAAGTTTAATGGGTTTATGTTTAAGAAATAGCTTATTGGGTTGTTCATGTAATTACTAAACAATTATTTAGCATGCTATTAGACGTAGGCGGGTTTGGGGCCTAGTTGCGAAAATATTAGATGGATGAAAATGCAAAGAGGGGTACTGTTTTTTGCAGTGGTTGGCATGAACCCTTTGTTTATCTATATATTTGCAAGTGTGGGTGGAGCCGATTTCCTAGGGCGAATTATAAAGCCATTTTCAACAGCATTGTGTAGTTGGACAGGGGAATTAGGTACAAATATCATTACTTCCTTATTTGTAGCCTTCGGGCTTTGGTACATTTGTTACTTGATGTATTATAAGAAACTTTTCATCAAAATTTAATAATTTTAAAAATCCGGATAACAGAATGACCATAAAGGGTATTCCATTTTACCAAAATGGAATATGTTTTTACACACCAAGGATTTTAGATGATAAACACCCAGTTTATGCTTTGTGACGATAGTAATGCAGTGACAAGCCTTGGAAGACCGAAAATATTCTAACTTTAGTATTCTTTCAAATATTCAATTGACCAAAATAGAGATTATGAAGAAAATTCAAAAAACCGCTCAATCAATTGTTTTCATTTTGACAATTGTAGTATTCATTTCCTGTAAAAATGAAAATACAGCGATCCAAACGAATAGACCAAACATCCTGTTTGCTATTATGGATGATGCTACATATGAACATATGGGGATCTACGGATGCGATTGGATAAAAACACCTAATTTCGATAGGATAGCTAATGAAGGCCTTCTGTTTTCAAGGGCATATACACCGAATGCAAAGTGTGCACCCTCGAGGTCAATAATATTAACAGGCAGAAATTCATGGCAATTGGAGGAAGCAGCGAATCATTGGGCATATTTCCCAACCAAATTCAAGACCTATGCCGAAGTATTGGAAGATAACGGGTATCACGTTGGTTATACCGATAAAGGCTGGGCACCGGGTATCGCAAAGTGGGAAAATGGTGAGGAACGTTTTTTAGTTGGAAAACCATACAATGAAAAACGTACAGACCCCCCTGGGGATCATATTTCAACAAATGACTATGCCGCTAATTTTTCGGATTTTTTATCTGCAAATAAAGAAAGTTCTCCATTTTGCTTTTGGTTTGGATCAAGGGAACCCCATAGAGCTTACGATAAAGGAATAGGTATTGAAAGAGGAGGTAAAAAACTTGAGGAAATTGACAAGGTCTATTCGTTTTGGCCTGATAACGAGACCGTAAGGGGAGATCTTTTGGATTATGCCTATGAAATTGAATATTTTGACAACCAATTGGGCAAAATGTTGAAAACTTTGGAGGATAGAGAAGAATTGGACAATACCGTCATAGTTGTAACCTCAGATAATGGAATGCCTTTTCCAAGAGTGAAAGGCCAAGATTATGAACTCTCCAATCACCTGCCATTGGCTATAATGTGGAAAATGGGAATAAAATCACCAGGCCGTAATATAAAAGATATAGTATCTTTTGCGGATTTTGCACCCACCTTTCTAGAATTGGCTAAAATAGAGCCTTCCGAGCATGGGATGAAGCCAATTACCGGTAAAAGTTTAAGACCCATCTTTAGTTCTACCAAATCAATTAATATTGACAGTTCAAGAGATGATTTCGTATTATTGGGAAAAGAGAGACATGATGTGGGCAGACCCAATGATTGGGGTTATCCTATCCGTGGCATTGTCAAGGAGGACTACCTCTTCATTCGAAATTTTGAAACTTCCCGTTGGCCAGCAGGAAATCCTGTTACCGGATATTTAAATTGTGATGGTTCTCCTACTAAAACAGAAGTGTTGGCTTTAAGGAAAAACCTTGAAACATTTCATTACTGGGATTCAAATTTTGGCAAAAGACCGGAGTTTGAACTGTATAACATAAAACAAGACCCTGAATGTATGGTAAATATTTTTGGCAATCCTGACTATTCCAAAACGTCGGAAGAGTTGAATACCCTTATGATAGATGAGCTAAAAAGACAAGAAGACCCAAGAATATTGGGAAATGGTCAAATATTCGACAACTATGTTTATGCCGATTCCACTGGGGTTAATTTTTACGAAAGATATCTCGATGGTGAAGAACTTGGCACTAGTTGGGTCAATCCTTCTGACTTTGAAGATATAAAAGATTGATCTAACCATTTTTACTTGAAAAGCATAATCTAAAATTGATAATCTTAACTAGTTGGATTAAATCCCAGAACCACTAAATTATACTATTCCCCAATTAAAACTATACCTGATATTACAATTTCACCCATTTGTTAAAATTGAAAAACAATAATAAAAGACTATGAAAAAAATACTGTTAATTTCATTATTGCTCATAACAACTTATAGGACATATTCGCAGAATAAGGAAAAAGTGGAGATAGTAATACTGCAAGATGAATATTGGTGGGGTGGACTTAGCGCTATTGGCCACAACACTCCTTATGACTCGGTAACTAATGAGAGTCATGACCTTTGGGGAGATAACAAAGGAAATCAAGCGCAACCATTGTTGTTATCCAGTAAGGGCAGATACGTTTGGAGTGAATCTCCCATAAAGTATTCCTTTGATAGCGGAAAAATAACGGTAACCTCTAGAAAAGGGGAAATAGAATTTGGAAGTGCTGGTGAAAATTTAAGGGATGCTTACAATTTTGCCGTGGCAAATTTTTTTCCTCCAAACGGCAAAACGCCTGATGAACTTTTGTTTACCAAGCCTCAATACAACACATGGATAGAGCTAACATATAACCAAAATGAGGACGATATATTAAAATATGCCCAAGCAATTATTGATAAGGGATACCCGCCAGGGGTCCTAATGATAGATGACAATTGGCAGGAAAGTTATGGCACTTGGGAATTTTCGCCGCGCAGATTCAAAGATCCCAAAGGAATGATTAAAAAGTTACATGACATGGGTTTCAAGGTTATGCTATGGGTGTGTCCTTTTGTAAGCGCGGACACAGAAATTTTTAGACATTTGGCCAAAGAAAAAATGTTGCTATTGGATGCCGATAAAACACAAGAGGTACTGTGGGCCAATACAGAAAAAAAAGCAGCAATTATAAGATGGTGGAATGGTGCCAGTGCTTGTTTGGATTTAAGTAATCCTAAAACCCAAGTCTGGTTTGAAGGAAGATTAAAATACTTAATGGATGAATACGGTGTAGATGGTTTTAAATTTGACGCAGGGGACGCAGATTTCTACACTGGGGATATTGTTTCTTTTGCCCCTGAAACTAACCCAAATGACCATACTACTTACTTTGCAAAATTAGGATTACAATTTCCTTTGAATGAATATAGAGCGTCATGGAAAATGGCAGGTTTACCTTTGGCGCAGCGATTAAGAGACAAAAACCATAATTGGAGTGATCTCGAAAAGCTTATTCCTGATCTGATGTCCCAAAGTTTAATGGGGTATGCATATACTTGTCCTGATATGATAGGCGGAGGAGAGCACCAGTCTTTTGAAAATTCCACAACAATTGATGAGGAATTGGTGGTACGTTCAGCTCAAGTGCATGCTCTAATGCCAATGATGCAATTCTCTGTGGCACCATGGCGAGTTTTGTCCGAAGAAAATAATCAGTTATGCCTTGAAGCTTCCCTTTTACACACCAAAATGGGACGCTTAATTCAAGAATTGGCGGAAGAAGCTTCAAGAACCGGAGAACCTATAGTAAAGCCTATGGCCCTAGCATATCCAAATAATGGGTATGAAACCATAAAAGACCAATTCATGCTTGGAGACCATATACTGGTTACCCCTGTAATCAAAAAAGGAGTGCGGAAACGAAAGGTAATTCTACCTAAAGGAAAATGGATAGCAGAGAACGGAGAAACTTATAGAGGAGACCGCACCATTGAAATTGAAGTTCCTTTGAGCCGTTTACCCTATTTTACCAAAAAATAATAACCTCAAAAGTGAGCTGGGGCTATCTTATAAAGTGGGTAAACAAAAAAATAGCGTTGGTATCACCGTTGCAAAGCCAAGGATATAATCAAGGGCCCGACGGACGTAGTAGGGAACGCTCAAATGTTAAGGGTGTTCCAAAAAGTGTTCATTTGTCCGTTCAAGAATAACCCTCCAGTCAATTTTGGGCATAAAAAAACCGATAAGGCATTGTCAATCCGTTGAATTCTATAAATTTTAGTTTGGTAATGAGAACTAGGGGTTTTGAATTTGAAAAAAATACAAATTAAATATGTACTTCATTTTATAAGACGTTTATGAATTGGCTTACTGTATTATCGTTAAATTTCAAATAAACTTAAAACAATCAAACTAACCTTTATGAAACTCTTTGTAAGAATTATTAAACCAACAATATTAAGTTTTGTTCTATGCTTGTTTTTTGTCTCATGTGCCAATGAAGCCAAAGAAAAAACACCTAAAGAAATATACGTTGCTCTTGATGGTGATGATGGGGCAGAGGGTAGTATTTCGAAACCGGTTGCTACTATTTATGGGGCTGTAGAGGCTGTTAGGGCCATGAGAAAAGCCGGTGAAACTTCACCCGTAGTTATTTACTTTAGGGAAGGGCGTCATGCCTTAACGGAAACTTTGGTCTTGGGCATGGAAGACGGGAACCCTGGCCTTATGGAATCGGCTCCTTTAAATGAGTACGGTGCAGGGGAACTGGCCCCTAGCTATCTGACATTTGCTGCCTATGGGGATGAAAAACCTATTTTGAGTGCTGGAGTTCCCGTGAACGGATGGGAACTGTTGGATTCCGAAGCAGCCGGCTTGCCCGGTGCTGCAACCGGAAAAGTATGGGTAGCGGATTTTCCAGAAGGATTTGATAAATTTTACACCCTATACGACGAAAAGGGTCGCTTGAACCGTGCCAGGGCTGAGGGTTTCCTGCCCACCAAAACTGGAGATAAAAGAACTTTGTATTTCCCACAGGGAAAACTAAAAAACTGGGATAACTTGGCGGATGTTGAGTTGAACATAAGACCTGGTAGGGCCTGGATGATCAACATGCTACCCTTGGAATCTGTTGATGAGGAAAACGGTGTGGCAACGACCGGCGTATCCGCAACCTATGAAATGGGCAAATTAGCCGATTGGGTGCACACCAATGATGGAAACTCGGCATGGATTGAAAATACACTTGAAGCTCTTGATGAACCTGGTGAGTGGGTCATAAATTCTAAGACCAGAAAGATTTTTTTATGGCCAGCAAATCCATCAGCAGACGGTTCGCCCAAGGGTATCCTTGCACCTGCTATTACTGAATTAATTCGTATTGAAGGCAATATTGATTACGATGGTTCGGTTGATCAACCTGTAAGGGGAATTTCGTTTTCTGGAATAACTTTTTCGCATGCTGACCGTCGTGCTTGGACCACAGATGATGAACAATTGGGATGGGGTATGCAACACGATTGGGATATGTTCGATAGACCAACCTCCATGCTTCGGTTCAGGGGTGCAGAAAATTGTCTGGTCATTGATTGTAAATTTTTAAATTCTGGTGGCTCCGGAGTTCGTTTTGACCTCTATGCACAACGGAATAAAGTGGAAAATTCAGAATTTGCACATCTTGGCGAAGCTGGGGTTCTTTTAGCTGGTTATGGACCTGGAACCAAAGATGTTAACCATCACAACGAAATAGTCAACAACCATATTCACCACTTTAGTGAAATAACCTGGCATTCTCCAGCGGTATGGGCCTGGCAAAGTGGGTATAACCGTATTGCAAATAATTACATTCATCATAGCGGATATTCCGGTATACTCGTCACCAATAGGGTAGAACCAAATAGAAGTTTAAATGGGGAAGGCGGAAGAACTGTAAGGCACCATGAAATTCCGGCTGATGTTATAGAAAATACAGTGGAGACCTATGAAAACTGGAAGGTTCGTGAAAAATATAATCATTCCCGACACAATATTGTAGAATACAATGAGATAACACATGCTGTACAATTGTTATCAGATGGAAACGACATATATATTTCTGGTGCTGGAACAGGAAATATAATTAGATTTAATTACATACATGATAATCTTGGGCATTCAATGCCATCCGCTATTAGATGTGATGACGATCAACATGAAACATTGATTTATGGAAATATTTTGAACAACAATGCTTTTTTCGCTGCCGGAATAGTTTCAAAAGGCGTTAACGATGTTATCAATAATTTTATTGTTAAACCTTTAAATGCTCCCCGTTATGGCTATATAAGTTATGAATGGGTAAGTGTAAAAGGAAGTAAGGTTTCAAAAAATATCATTGTTTCCCATCCCGATGGTGGCAATGCACATGGAGAAAGACCTTATGCTCAAGGGGGGTTCAATTATGATGGAGTACCTCTTTTGGTAGAAACCAAAATGGATTCCAATCTGTACTACCACCCAACCAATCCAAATTGGATGGATGATCATTTGGCCAAAATGCGGGCGGTAGGTAATGAAAAATCCAGTATTTTTGGAGACCCTATGTTTGTTGATCCGGAAAATGGCGATTTTAGTTTTAAAGAAAATAGTCCTGCATTAAAACTAGGTATCGAACCGCTTGACGCTTCTAAAATGGGAATGATAAATCAACCTTAGTTTTTCAAGATAGTACCAATATAATCCAGTAAAATGATTAAATATAATTTACATTTTGTTTATGCTGTCCTCGCACTAGTATTGTTAAGTTGTGCGGATGGTAAACCTAAAAAGGAATCGGTGGAACAGCTAGGAACAGAAAAACCGCCCAATGTGATTATCGTTATCACCGATGACCAGGGATATGGGGATTTAGGCTTTACCGGTAACCCAGCTATCAATACGCCCAACATAGACAGACTGAGTACCCAAGGGACCTTGTTGAACAATTTTCACGTAGATCCCACCTGTGCACCAACACGTGCAGCACTGATGACGGGACGCTATTCGGACCGCGTTGGCGTCTGGCATACGGTTCAGGGACGTAATATGCTGCGTAAGCGTGAAACTACCATGGCCGATGTTTTTGGGGCCAATGGCTATGCAACCGGCCTTTTTGGAAAATGGCACCTTGGGGACTGTTATCCTTACCGTCCGGAAGACCGAGGCTTTCAGCACAGTATCTACCATCAAGCGGGAGGTGTGGGACAGGCTCCGGATTATTGGGGCAACGATTATTTTGACGATACTTACATCGTCAATGGTAAGCACCAGCGTTTTGAAGGCTTCTGCACGGATGTATGGTTCAACGAAGGGATAAAATTTATCAAGGAGAACAAGGACAAGCCCTTTTTTACTTACATTTCTTTAAATGCACCCCATACGCCGCTCTACTGTCCGGAAGAGTATGTGAAACCCTATGAAAATGATCCACGGGTTTCTTCCCCGGAATTCTATGGGATGATAACCAATATTGATGATAATCTGGCACGGCTTACAGAAATGTTGGATGCCGAGGGTTTGGCGGACAATACCATCCTCATTTTTATGACGGATAACGGTACCGCTAGTGGCATTATAGACGGTAGGGGCTATGACGGTGGAATGCGCGGGATGAAAAATTCGGAGTACGAAGGCGGACACCGTGTCCCCTTCATTATTCGCTGGCCGGATGGCAAGATAGAGGCCGGGAAATCTATTGAGAACCTCACTGCCCATATAGACATACTTCCAACCCTAATTGACCTATGTCAGTTGGAAGCACCTAAAATCGAGTTTGATGGCAGCAGTATTCGGGATCTCCTTTATTCGGAAGCTCCTGATTGGCCGGATCGTAGCCTGGTGGTTGAATCCCAACGGGTGGTAGACCCCATAAAATGGCGAAAAAGTGCCGTAATGCACGATCGCTGGCGATTGGTAAATGGTGAAGAGCTCTACCAACTGGACCAAGACCCCAAGCAGGCCACGGACATTGCTGAAGAGAACCCACAGGTAATTGAGCAGTTGCGTGGGGAGTACGATAAATTCTGGAATGATGTCTCGCAGGAGCACGACCTTATAAGCTATATGGTCATTGGTTCGGACAATTCGCCCATTGTCTCCCTCTCTTCCCACGATTGGCTGATAGATAAGCTTCCACCCTGGAACCAAGGACATATTATAAATGGGGAAGTTGCAGAGGAATCCTTCTGGGCGATAGAGGTAGAGCGTGACGGCGTATATGAAATCTCATTGAGACGTTGGCCAGTGGAAGCAGACAAAGGCATCAATGATGGCACTTATGGTAAGGCATTCAACTATAAGCAGGCCCGTATGCGTATCGGGGATTTTGACGAGACCATGGATATCCCCAAGGGAGCTAAAGAGGTTACTTTTAAGATGGACCTGAAAAAGGGCGTCACCAAACTGGCCCCTGTATTCATCGGTCCAGAATTAACGGCTACCCCTTATTATGCCTATGTTACGCACAAACCCGAACTGGGTTGGCAAACTCCTGAGGGAATGGGAATCCAGGTATATGATCCATCCTATGGAAGGGTCCCCCACAAAAGAAACAAATAAATATTTCCGAATAAGTAGGGTAAAGAAATCCACATTATGCCAAGGACCAATTCCGGTATGATGTGGATTCCTATACCAATTTGATATGATTTCCTTAAAAAAAAGGAATAATCCACCTATTGTTTTCCTATAACTTACTCCCTTGTATCAAAACAGAAGATTTGATCGATTTTTCTTTTAGGTGCAGGAACTTTTTTCGCTCTTCGTCTTGTTTAAAATGATCAAAATCTTCCTGGGTATTAAACTCCACCAGATGAATTTCATAAGGCTTCTCTATATTATTTTCAATGATGGAATCATCCGTGGGTCGAATTCTTAAGGTAAGTCGACCATTATATTTTAAAATGGTGGGAATGGCAATATCTTCAAACTGATGAAATATTTCTTCCTGTCCCTCTTTAACGTAAATGAGTTGCGTAATGTAGATCATAGTACGAGTGATTGTATTGTGTGTCGTTTTTTGGGTAGGGGAGCGCCCCATATTTATTATAGGCTAATGGTTATTCTCTAGCCAAAGCCTCGACCTTGGTTTCATTTTCAATGTTCCTGATGCCGTATCCAATTTTTGACCCGTAAAAGCATCCAAAAGGCCAGAGTTTTCCAATCCGCTTAATTGAAGTTCTACTTCCTCCTTGTTGTAATTGTGCAAAATTAGGTCTCCATTTTCCAAGGGTTGCATAGTGATTCTGGTGGGTGCATTGAGTTCTATCTGTAATTGTTCGTTAAAAACAGCGCGAATTTCATTGGCCCAGGAAGTGGGTAGATCCAGTAGACCCAGTGGGCGAGGGCAGAGCAACACTTCCCCAACTGCTTTAAAATCAGCCTCGGAAAAGGTATGGGAATTTAAAACATATACCTGCCCATCTTTGCTTTTGGTCAGGAATGGAATAGTGCCGTGGCCCGATTTCACTTCCAGCAACGCGATTGCTTTTTTGACTTCCAATGGGGCCTCCAAATCCAACTGCCTTTCCAAAGTAGTTTCACTGCCATCCAGGATTATTTTCTCCGCACTTATTACCCCAACCTCCGGCTTTGGGATACCGGCCAATTTGGAGAGTTTCCCCTTGTCATCTACCTTAGCCAAAAATCCGGCGGTCATAATAATTCTTTTACCCTGCTTGTGCGATGCCACTACCTTGCCCACAATATTGGGATCGGCAGCAGCTTGTGTGGGTAAAAAAATGGTTGCTGCATTTTCGGGATAGTATGCCGTTGGCATCAAGGGAATCCCAAACATGCCTACAAAGTCCATAATGTAAAGATCGCCGCCTGCATCACTATGTGGGGGTTTATATCCAGCTATGCCATGAATGGGGGAGGTCTTTAAGGTTTTGGCCAGCCTTGCCAATTTTTCAAAATCCATTCGCAACAGATGGTGTCCGGCATGTCCGTTTACAAAACTCCCATAGTTAAAAATAACCAATTCGTTGGCTCCGGCAAGTACGGACTGATAGGCCTGCTCCACAAAATCCAAAGCATCGCAATCGCCATGATCAAACCAGGCTCCCCCGATCTTCTTGCCGGCCATAGACTTTATCCAACTATAGTTCACAAAGCCTTCATAGGGTTGTACAAATCCAAAGCGCTGGGTGTATTGTCCCCTTGTTTCCGTTCCTACCCAAACTTCGTCGAATAATTTTGGACCGGTTTCCACATCATAACCGAACATATGAAAACGATCGTACCACTGTGGATATTTAATGATCATATGTATATCCGGATTAACGGACTTTGCCGGATCTATGAAGATGGAGCTTGCCAATTCCGTCATTAATTGTCTGCGGTAATCGGACCAGCTGCGGTCTCCCTTGGCGACCTTGGATTCCAAGCTGATATCTCCCGTACATAAAAAATCATCCACAATAAAGGTGTCAAAAATAGGGGCTGCGTCCAACATCACTTTCTTCATATCCTGTTGGGTCTTTGGATTCTGCCAATTGAACCAACCTAGTTCGCCCTCCTGCTTTACCCCAATATCACCTCCGGGGACAGTGGCAATTCCGCCAACCACTTCAAATCCGTTTTGGGTAAAATATGTTGTGATCTCGGCCAACAACTCGGGCGCGACAAGCAAACCGCCACGGTACACCTCCAAATACACTTTGGTGATTCCATTGGCCATCATTAGAGAAGTGGCTTCCCTTCTTCCTTCAGGGGTGGAGAGCAAACGTTCCACCGAATGTGCGGTGATGTATACGCTAAGCTTTATATCGTCCTGATGTTGTTTGGCAAATTGGAAATTGTCATCAATTTCTGCGCTCGATTGGGAAAATCCGGAAACGGATAGGGCTAGCATTAATCCGGAAATAAACAGTTTTCTTAAAAAGTGGTTGGTTGTAGTCATGGGTGAAATTAGGTCTGAATTAAAACATTCAATTTATGTAATAAATGGCTGCTATAATTGGTAAATATTGCCGAAACCTGACTTATGGTTACCCCAATAGGTGAGAGTAAGGAGATTATTAATAATAAACCAACGTAGGAGGTTCATGAATACCTTTTTCCAAAATAAGGTGTGTTCAATCTCTTTTTAATTGTTAATGAATTGTTTAGGGTAATGTTGTCCGATCGAGCCTACTTTCCGCATGTAAGCCTATCCCGATAGTTATCGGGAAAGCCCTCATTTTAATGACAAAAGTGCCCAACCCCTAATGTTCGCTAAAACCAATTGTGTGCGACTTCTCGTCGTCCCGAAAAGGGACTCTGTCGAAGTGACTACCGTTGTCCGGTGGAGCCTGCCCGTTCCGTTCAGGCGGGCGCAGACGAGACCTCATTTTAGTGCTATTAGCGTCCAATACCTCTCGACTCTGCTATTAGATTAGCATTATTAAATTTATAGATGTTTAATTTATTGAAATTACTGAACAACCACCCAACACCCAAAATCGATAAGGAATAATTGGAAATAAGTAGTAACTTTAAATGTCCTGCCAATTAATTTAGAATATGAAAAAATCCAAAAATACCGATGGCGACATCCAGGATTCCAGAAGGGCCTTTATATCCAAGACCGCGATGGCTACCGTGGGCTTGCCTCTTTTGCCCAGCACCATGACCGCCGCTTTTGAAAACATGGTACCACCCATAAACCCTATCCCTATGAATGCAGAACTCCAGAAAAGCCAAATAGGCCAATACGGCCCTTGGTTGGCTGATCAAATGCCAGACCCGCCCAAGTTGTCGTTCCGGAACGACCTCTGGTCCAAAATTGAAGATTGGAAACCAAGTGCCCATGCCAAGGCCCAGGAACAGATAGCAGAGCCTTTGATAAAAGATAATATTGCAGTTACCCTAAAAAGGAAATACAACTACGACGGACTTGAAATAGAGGAGCTTACTTGGAAATTGCCCTACGGAAGACCTGTGGAGGCTATTTTTATGAAACCCGAGAACAGTACAGGGAAGTTGCCCGCTATTTTGGCCCTGCACGACCATGGCGGTAATAAATACTTTGGCAAGAGAAAGATCACCAAGACTTCGGATACTCAACATCTGCTTATGGAACCTCACCAAAACAGTTATTATGAGGGTAGGGCATGGGCGAACGAGATGGCCAAAAGGGGCTATGCCGTTCTGGTACATGACGCCTTTTCCTTTGCTAGCCGGCGGGTATTCTATGAAGATATGGCCGGTATTGAATGGGGAGCATTGAAAGCGGAGGGACGTACCGATGAAAACTCCGAGGATGTCAGGAACATAGAGGCCTACAACGAATGGGCCGGCCACCATGAACACCTTATGGCGAAGTCCCTTTTGTCCGCAGGCACCTCATACACCGGTATGGTGTTGGCCGAAGACCGTATCGCCTTGGATATTCTGAGTGCCAGAAAGGACGTGGATCCGGACCGTATGGGTTGCGGTGGACTCTCAGGCGGTGGACTTCGTACTGTTTTTTTGGGGGGAATGGATGCTCGAATAAAATGTGCCGTATGCGTAGGGTTTATGACCACTTGGAAAGATTTTTTACTGAACAAGGCCTACACCCACACCTGGATGACATACGCGCCGGGCTTAGCGAATTATCTGGATTTTCCTGAGATTTTAGGGCTTCGAGTACCTCTCCCAACCATGGTGCAGAGCAATAACCAGGACGAATTGTACACTTTGCCCGAAATGAAAAAAGCAGATGACATTCTCGCTTCCGTCTTTTCAAAAGCGGGCCATCCGGAAAGGTATAGCGGAAAGTTCTATGATGGTGGGCATAAGTTCGATGTCCAGATGCAGACCGATGCTTTTGATTGGTTCGACAGCTGGTTGGCGAAATAAGCAGTTTTATTAAAAAAACATAACCATAAGCCCTAAGTGGAAGGCCAGGGCTGTTTAGGTGATATAGGTTGGCCACAGTACTTTCTCCATTAATCAGGCCTTTTTTGGGCAAATAGCCAGTCCAAGTAACCAGGAGTACTTTGCACCTTGTCCCAGATAAGATGCCCTGCCGAAAATTCTGTATACTTAGGGCTTCCACCGGCTTTCCTTATAGCCTTGATCATGTTTTGTGTTAAATGCACCGGTACCGATTTATCTGTTTTACCATGAAATGCCCAGATAGGAATATGGGTCATTTTAGCTGCCATTTTCGGATCCCCTCCTCCGCATATAGGTATGGCCGCAGCAAATTTTTCTGGTTTTACTCCAATAAAATACCAAGCACCATAACCCCCGGTCGACATTCCTACTACGTAGCGTCGTTTATCATCAATATTGTATTCTTTTTCCAGTTGATCCATGGCCTCGAATACCAGGCCAGAAACTCCCGGATCATCTGAAATCCCTCCGAAACCGTTGTTTGTAGGACTCTGGGGCAAAAATATAAAAGCAGGATATTTTTCACGATTCTCGGCAGTAGACAATAGTTGGGCGGTGGTGGTGGCATCCAATTGGATCAGGTTGTCCGTTCCTACACCCCCTCCATTATGTAAATTGACGACTAGGGGATACTCCTTGTTGCTATCGTAATCCTTTGGTAATTGCAAGCGGTACAGCAGCGTATCATTTTGGGCGTTTACATAAATTTTGGCTTCAAAATCCCCAACCATTAGTTTAGATCTGGCAACTTTTCCCTTTTCCCAAGCATATTCAGAGGTAGCAACATTTAAAACAATTAAAACTGCAAATAGGGACACAATGCCAAGTCCGACACGTATCCCGGTAAATAAATTGGAGGGTTCTGTCTTAGCTTCGCTTTTCAGTAGGTCCAACTCCTCTTTAAAGTTCAATATATAGAAGATCATGTTGAAATTGATCAGCACTAATATCCACAGCAAAACTTTGCCTATTATAATTGGAACAGCCGCATTGTCAGTATTCAGAGCCCATAGCTGTAGCACTAATAAAATGAGCTCTAAAGAGAACCCAATAGCTCCTACCCAGAACAACCAGCGCTTATGTCTTGTCTTGGACGTAAAAAGACTTACCGAATAAATAATTCCAGTGCATAGGAGTATTACAAATGCCCATGGTACCGATTTTTGCAAATCCCTGTCCGATAGGGCCAAATACGCCATTAGGGTAAAGGCCAATGAGGTTACGGAAGAGATTAAAAAGGCTATAAAGGCAATCCTATAGTTTTTAGTCCGAAAATACCAAAGTAGCACCAACATAACCGCAATGGTGACAATAGTGAGTAGAATAATCCACGGTTCATAATACGGGCTAAATAAATAAAAGCGATATCCGGCCAAGGCCTCTACAATAATCTGAACTAAAGAAAGCACTATAAATAGCCCAATCAGAAAGTTGGCGAAGTTGTATATGTTTTTGGAATCCAATTTAGTGCTCATTGAACTTACCTAAAGATTGATTAAAAGCTTGTACGACCGCTTAGGTCCTATTAATTCCGGACCTTTCTACAGGAAAGGTGTCCAACAGTCCTAAGATAGTTATTTCTATGGATTTCCTTTTGGAATACTACTTAGCCATTAATTATACTAACCGCTGGCGCGAGCGTCGCGCTCGTGCCTTTTATAGTATTCAACACAATTTCCAAAGAATGGGCGAAAACAATTGGCATTAAAACTAGTACCTGATTCTAGGAGTATCCCTAAATCGGAAGATTTTACACAGCTGCAACTTTGCAAAGCTAGCCCTACCATCAAAAAGCAGGGAGACACTGGTGAACACGCTGATGACAGTACGAGCCTGCCTCGCCCTTAGGCAGGCTTGTACTAGCGAAGGAGTAGTAAGATTTCTTTAAATGGTTTTACATAAACAAGAAACCAAAAATCGAATCAATTTGATAGTAATCTACACCGGCTTCCAACAATCTTTTCGCTTCTTCACGGGCTTCTTTTATCTTATCATCCCCTTTAAATGCCCAGGCATTGATTACTCCGACCGCCAATATGCCATGCTTCCTAGTCCATTCTACATCTGCTTTGGATATATTTCTAGAAAATAAATAATAGTCCTTTGGGTTAAAATCGGGCTTTAACATATTGTCTTCTAGCTGTTGACGTGTACAACTCAATTTTACTTTCCCAGTGAAGTAGGGGGTAGATTCATCAGTTCCGATCATCATTGCATACTCCAAACGTTCATATTTCTTTAGTAAAGCCACTACCTTAGAAAATAAACTGCTGTCATACCCTTCAATTTTATTATCGACCATCACTTGAAGATTGCTTTCTTGACAAAACTTTAGGGCTTCTTCAAAAGAAAGCACCTTATTATCCAAGTCACCTTTTAATTCCTTGACTTCATCCCAATCCATTTCTGATACCGTTTTATTTGTACCATAATACCTTTTAAAATTCTGATCATGATGGATAATCAATACACTGTCCCGTGTTAAACGCAAATCTACTTCAACCATCCAATAACCTTCTTGAGAAGCTTTTTTCAAAGAAGCTAAACTGTTTTCTGCGGTTCGGTTATCTACAACTCCGCCGCGATGGGCAATTAAATGGTATTTTTTTTGTGTCTCATCTTGCTCAGCTTGCCCATATATGGGACTTATTAAAAGGAGGAATCCTATTATGAAGAAGTTATATATTATTGCTTTCATTATATAATGTCAATAGTTCAATATCTCAAATTAAAAAGAATTAAAAAAAAATAAGGGCGAGCTTATGTTTTCGCCCAAGGTCTAAAAATATACAATATTGGAGGAACTATTTTCCTTTTTTGTTACTCTGGTATTATTGTGCTTGGGCATCAAGGATAAATTGAAAAGGCAACCCCATATAGAATAGGATTATCATACCGACTCAAACTCCTAAATTAATCTCTAAACCACTTGATTTACTACGAAATCGAAGATTCACGAAAACCTATTAAAAACAATAATAACCACTTAAGTAAATTAAAAATAGGCGGTTCATTGGCTCCCTCAACCTATACAGTGTCGAAAAATCATTGTCATTTAACGAATACTGAGGAACATTACCTTGAAAGCCCCTTGTTGGGTCTATCTTCTTCCTTGGTGGATATGACATGGCCGTATAGAATTATTGAAGCCTTGGAAATAATTTAGGCAATGGCATCGGTCCTTAAAATCCCGATATTTTAGGGACCACATAGTGAAGAAGGGTCTTTTCTTTTGTTTCGTTTTATTCATTGCTTGTTTATTTTGGAATAAGGTATTCATGAACCTCCTGCGTCGGTTTCATTGGACAGCAAAGAAACCGAAGGTTCATGAATACCTTGAAATAACAAGCAGAAATCAATGAACTAAACCGAAGATTCACGAAATCCAATTAAAAACAATAAAAACCACTTGAGTAAAATGAAAGAATAATTTTAACAATAATTTTATTCGATTTTGCCCAATAAATCAAGCTAAAATCAAAAAACACTAAATATTATGTTCATCCTAATTTTTGAAGAAACACAACAAATAAGCATAATCCATTATAATTACTGAACCATAGAAACCTAAGGGCTAAATTAGGAAAGCTAAACGGCAAACCTTAAATGAAATCTGCTTTGGGGCTTGGATGACCCTTACATTGGACAATGGAAAAATATGACCATAAAAAAAGCAGTTCTGTGAAAGAACTGCTTTTGAATAAGTTTAAAAAGATTTGCGCTTTATCCTTTTACCGTAACTTTTTCTACAACGATAGATTTTATGCCATCTTTTTCCACCACTTTTCCGGTTACTTCTACCGTTTCAGCAGCGTTTGAAATGGCTTGTTTATAGGCATCAGCTGCGTTGTGGTCTTCTACCAAAAGATAAACCATTCCGTTTTCGCTGAGAATTCCGGCAGGCAATCCTTTATCCAAGCAGGCTTGGGCGCATTTTTTGTGGCCTTGACCAGTAGCTTCTTGCGCAACATAACAAGACATGTCCAAAACTTCTCCTTTGATAGTTTCACTGCTTTGGGCAAAAGCGTTGGAAGAGAACATAAAAAGAAAAGCCGTCAATAATAATCCGAAATAATGAGTTTTTGCATGTTTCATATTAGATTGATTTTTAAAAAGGTTCTAATCTAAAATTACAATTAAAATGGTAGATATTTGTATGATTGTAAGGAAATTATGGGGCGATTGCTAGAATTGTTTTCCAAAAAGTTTTGAAAAAATTCATTAGTTTAGTTCAACGGTAAAGGCACTTGTGGCTATTTTTATTAAAAACCGTATCTTTTTTCACATGAAGTTATGAATACTTGGTTAAAGATTGTCCTTTCGTTATTTATAGTCTTCCTGATTCTCCAACTTCCTGTGTTTAATCCTGAAAAAAATTATGTGGACGCTGATACCCATGTGGACATAACGGATAAGTATGAGGTGCCAATGGATATCCAAATGGATCTGTATGTGGCTTGTTATAATTGCCATTCCAATTATACCGAAGATTATCCGTGGTATTATAATATACAACCTATAAGTTGGTGGATGAACGGCCATATTAGGAATGCCAAACAGGCTTTGAACTTTTCTGAATTTGCCTCTTATCCTCCAGATACTGCTGCCAAGAAATTCGAAAACCTTTACAAGGTCATGGAAGAGCAGAGCATGCCACTTAAATCTTACCTTTTACTGCATGATGAAGCAAAACTGACCGACGAACAATACCAACACCTTGCCGACTGGGCAAAAGAAATGCAGAAGAAAATAGAGAACGGAATTGATTCAACCCAAAATTAATTAAATAAGCCCTGCTTTTTAAAAGGTTCATAAATTGGATGATAAAAGCTAAGGACTTCTTAAAATGCTAGTTTTCTTTTATTTCTGATAACTCAATATGTAGTTTTTGGTTTCCATAATTCACATAGTTCAACTTTACAAACCCATATTTTTCATGAAACCAATAGGTCACTTCAGATCGGCCAAGGTCAAAGATTGATATGCCCTTAACTTTCCAACAATTTTCCAGTTCTCCGTAGTTGGTTTGTATAGTTTCTTTGGATAGTATTTCGAAGGTACTTCCCTCGTTGGCGCGAGCGTCGCGCTCGTGCCTTTAATAGTATTCAAGTCAATTTCCAAAGAATGGGCAGAAACAATTGGCATTACTAGTACCTGATTCTAGGGGTATCCAAAAATCGGAAGCCTTAACACAGTTGCGATTTTGCAAAGCGTGCCTAACCATCAAAAAGCAGGGATACACTGGCAAATGTACTTATGGAAGTACCAGCGTGACGCTCGCACTAGCGGGGTTGTTACCAATCGTTTTTTATAACTCCAAGACTCCAGAAATTAACTTTTGATATTCTTGAACCTTTCTGTCGAACCTGTTCTTAATAATAAACCATAAAGAAATTCCAAATAATAAAAATATTCCGCCAATTGCGTAGATAGAGGTGTTGTTAATTATTCCTGAAATCAGTGCAATTAGAAGGCCTAAACCAAAAATTATGTTTGTAAACACTACCAATACCATTAAAAAGTGCTGAGTAAATGAAATTTTTACGTCTGTCACATTTTTAGTATCACTTTTTAATAATTTTCCATTAACGATAATATTATTACTAAATATCAAATACCAAGCATAGAGAATCCGTTTCCGAATTTTAAATGTTATTGAATTATTTATGCTCTCATCCATATTAAATACAAATCCGTTAGCAGATCCAAGGGCGTCTTCTAATTTCGCACTAATCTCTCTAGGATTACTTTTTAACTTAAAATTCCATTCTTTCATAATATCGTCTTAAATGTTCGGCAACGGTCTCGGCTATGAGTAGTTGCGTGGGTTAGCACTTAACTTTGCAAGTACACACCAAACTGAAAATCTGCGAGGATTTTTAGAAGTAGGCGAGAACAAGCAATTACTTAGAGCCATTGTTGTGTACAGTTTTTTATATTCTTTTATCTTTTACAAGTCTCCAATAATGAAAACCTAATGCAGTCAGTCTACAAGATTTGGAATTCATAGCTGCAAAATACATATGTTGTTCATCTACAGGTACTATTAATCCAACGCTCGCAAGTTTTTGAAGTTCTTTAAAAATCGTCACCTTGTCGCCTGAAGCATATGGCTCAACATAATTATGTTCAATTTTTGGGTCATTGGTAAACTCAAATGAAGGGTCAAGTTCATATTTGCTTTCTGCGGTTTCAAAATATTTTGTAAGTTTTCTTAAAATATCAGAAGGAACTTGTGGATTCACAGTTCTTAATGATGTGAACCTTGTAATATTAGTTTTAAATACTGGTCTTTGGTCCCAAGGTCCCAAAGCTTGGTCTATATATGAATAAATGCTTCCTGGTGTTATATGTCCTCGTAGGTCAGAAGCTCCACCTTGTAGTGCATCGAGAAGTAAATTCGTAAATACTCCGTGACCATTTATTTCTAAAGAAACTTCGTCAGATTTACTTGCAGTCAGAATTGAAACTCCTTCTCCAATTTGCGCATTTTTACCACCAGATATTTGAGGAGAACCAAATGAACCAGAATGACAGCAATCTAGGATTATTACACGATTTTTTGCTTTAGAATCATTTGCAATATTCAAAATTTCGTCCATAGAGACTCCTTCGTCATTCGGCTGATAATCCGGTGTAACAATAAAGCCACCACCTAAATCATCAAAAAATCCGTGTCCTGAAAAATAAAATAAGGCGGTTTCTGAATCTCCCGCAAACAATTCTCTAATTTGACCTTTTAATTCAGATTTTTTTTCTACATCAGTCATTAATCGAACGTCAAAATTTGGTGAACCATCTCCGTTGACTTCAAGAGTGTTTCCAAAAGCAGAAGCATCATTTATGCATCCTCTTAAAGGTGCAGTTGGATAATTATTTATTCCTACAACTAAAGCTTTTCTCATATTAAATTTTTCTAATGACTTTTTCTAAATTCTTCCAAGTCCAAATTATTATTTTTTCAACTTTAAGTTCTGGTGGAATTGCTCCTTGATATTTTTTTTGAATATGCATTCCTACTACTGGAATATTTTCTTGTTTTGCACATTTTATTTCCCATCTCGTTCCACTTGAATGATATGTGTTCTTGCTTAATAAAACAATCACGCCATCACAAGATTTTATTTTGCTTCTGCATTTCTGTTTCCAAATTTTCTCGTCCCAAGGTTTTTTAACTGACATATCTACAAATGAAAAAGGTGAATTACCTTTTTTAGCTTGGGCTACAAAATGGTCTCTGTATTTTGCATCCTCAATCGCAAAGCTTATAAAAATCCGCTTATTCGATTTAGGTTTTTCTTCAAACAGTTCATTTAAGAGTAATGCTGCTCCAGCACCTAAAATTAATGGCCACATATCAATGTTTTATAAGCTATCAATGAAAACTCTTATGTTTTCCCAAGTCCAAACTTTTATGTTTACTCCTACAATATTGGTTCTGTCATCTTTGTAGGCATATATTCCTAAAACTCGTTTACCTTCTTCTCGAGCACATTGAATTTCCCATTTTTGTCCGCTTGAATTCAATGAATTTTTACTTACCAAAACTATAACACCATCTGACCTTTTTATTCTTTCTCTTACTTTGTCCTTCCATTCAGAAACATATGCTTCTTTTACAGACATATCAATATATTCAAATGGCGAATTTGTATTTAAGGATTGCCCTTTTAAAAAATCTCTTGAGCGTTCGTCCTCAATCGCAAATGCTATAAAAATTACTTTTTTTCTTGTCATAATTTAAGTTTTCTTGGTTAGTACAAGATGTACACAACATTTATGTATAAGAATAGTTGCGGGTTTGTATGCGAGGATTTTCCGCAGGAAAATCAGACGTTACAAACACGCAACGACCTTTGATTAAGCCACTAAACCGTAATTATTTTTATACGGTGTTGGCAATAGTTTATTTATGTTTAATCCAATTTAGAACCTTAACATCTAGCTCTTTAATGGTCATTATTTCATCCAATTCATCTCTGTAACCTTTTAAAAGTAAACCAATTTCATAATCATAAATTTTAATCAGAATTTCTTTAAGGTCAGATATTTTTTGATTTAAAAACTCACTTTCTGAAATACACTTAATTCTAACTATATGCTCATATACATCGATTATATTTTTCTTGTAGGCGTTCACAAAATTTCCCTTTTCTGATACAAATAAACTCACTGCTGGATTTGATGGTTTAGAGTATTTTAAAAAAATCTTCCAAAATTCTGAAAAATGCTCTTGTTCAAAAAGACCTTCACCTTCGATAATTGACTTTTCATATTTTTCTTTTAATTTTTTCTCTTCTTCAGAAGATTTGCCTTTTTCTTTCTCTATTTCTTTTTTGTATTTCGCAATTTTATTATCAAGTTCTTTAGCTTTTTTGACTTCTGATGCTGAATATGCCATAGTTGCTAAAAATGAATCTATGTAGTGTGAAGAATTTGTTTTGATTTTTTTTTCTAATGCTTTTTCTTCATCTCTATATTTTGCAGCTTCTTCATATTTTTGATTCTTTACAGCCTTTGTCTTTAATTCAGTAATTGGGTCAAATTCTTCTATGATTTTCAAATCAGATTCAGAGATAGGAATGAACAAGTTTTCCATTCTTTCCTTCAAGAATTTATTTTTATTGTCAATTTTTGAAACACTTTTTCTTTTCTTTTTAAGTTTAAATAAAAAAGAACCTCCTTCGTGACCGACATTATATAAAGGACCGAACATAGGTGTTTGTCTTTTTTCAGGATTAAATTCCATTATTAAGTTAGTCCCTAGTATGCTAAAAGGTAATTCATCTTGAGTATTTTCATTTAGCATTTTTATTAATGAATCTGCAAAAGGACTTAACTCCCCTTTGTGTCCATCACTAACTTTTTCTAAACTTCCAGAAGTTAGTCCTAGTCGTGATTTTTTTGAATTAAAAGCGTCAATTCCTCCACCTCGGTTCATAGGTTCGAACATTGCACCTGAAAAGCAAGAATCGGATATAACTCCTATGTGATAAGCTTTTGAAGCTCTTATGAAAGTCATTATTTCACTAATATTAATCCAAGTTGATGAATCGTTAGGGTCAGCGTCTGAAGGTTGCCAATAAGCAGTATTAAGTTTTTCGTTATATTCTCCATGACCTGCATAAATTAAAAGTACATTTTCATCTTCTAGTCGATTAATAAAGTATTCATTTAATTTATTATATAATGACTTTCTTGTTGTTTCACTTTTTTCAGAGATGAATTCAACATCATCGATTGCATATTTTTCGGTGAGCACATTAACAATTGAAGAAACATCTTTGTGGCAATTTTGAATTTTATTCAATTCTAAATTATCGTAATCATTAATAGCTATCGCCAAAACATTATTAATTTTCATCTAAATTATTGTCGTGGTTAAAATTATTGCCAACAATTGGATATCATCATTGATGATATACTACTTATAGCAAACTATAAATCAACTAGGCCGCAACTAGATATCTTTAATTGTCTTATAATTCCTATTAATCCAATAAAATTTTCTGTGTTGGGCAGCGGGGGGAGTACTACAACCAGGAGTTTGTTTCTAACCTTCTAAGTTAACAAATATTGGTTATGGAATCCGCTTAATCGATAAAGTCCTAATATATCCGTTGTATGGTATTTTATGCGGGTCCTGGGGGTGGAGTTGTCACGGCCTACAAAAGTCCAATATTTGGAGTGTATTGTTAGCCCTACACTTTTAAGGAGTCGTTAATGTTTTCCCTTTTTATAAGCATCTAAACGTTCCATGATAGTAGCATCATCTATTTGTAGTCCAATTAAAAAGTCGTAGGCCTTTTTTGAAATATATTTGTTCTCATTTTCCAGAATTCTTACCACAGATCTACACGTTTCAAGGTCGTTTACGCCATGTTTTGAATACAGTTTTAACAGATCATCCAATTGCTGTCCATTTAATTGATTCAACAAATCTCTAGACGCATTTACAACCTCTAAGCTCAGTTCAGGAGCCTGTCCCAACTTTTTCAGCAATTCCTTCTGGATACTGTGATTGACATTTGCATACATTGAATATAAATGCTCTTGCAAATCGGTAGCTTTTAAATGAACAGGTTCTACAGCTTGAATAGCGCTATATGCCAAATAAAAATCATCGGAAGAAACGATTTCTAAAAGTGATGTCTCTAGATCTGGTGTCAGTTCTGTTGCACTGACAATTCTATTCAAAGCCCACAGCTTATCACTGTTATCCGGACTTTGTAAAATACGATTTATCAATAAGGGTGTCAACTGTTTTTCTGTGAGTTCTGAAACCAAATCCATCGTTGGACCATTTATTACATTCCATAATTTATACGTGGTATAGGCGGCCCCCTTTACTACCATGTCTGCTACACTTTTTGAAGTGGCTCCAGAAACAGCATCAGCAGTACCTTGCTCCTTATTGGGTTGCTCTACCAGCTTTTCAAAAGATACCACATCTAAGGGCATTGATGAATCTGCCAATAATTGGTGTAATCGTTGGTATTCACTTTCAGAAAATGGTTCGTGGTCATATTTACTCAAAAACTCCCCTTTGGGCAATTCAAACCCTAAATACCTGCCCGTAATATTCCAGTAAACCACAATGTTCAACAACCTACATTCTTGGTCAATACACACTTCACCTGTTACTTTTTTATAGTAATGCAGCGGTAGATTATCCTTTGTCTTGTGTAAAAAAATAGTTTCATTGGTTAGCGTGTCCTTATAAGTCTCAACAATTAAAGGTTCGTCAGCAGCACTACTTTCAATCGTAGCCACTTGCCAATATTTTATGGATTCTTTTTCTTGTAAAAAAGAGGTTAACACCATCCCTAATAATCCAATAATTACCACGTTAAAAAAACGGACCTTGATCATGCTGTAATTCTCTATTTTTGAGCGGGAACAATGGCTCCATGTTTTTTCAACAGTTCCTTAATTTCATTAATATCCACTTGTTCAGGGGAAACACCTTGCTTACTGGCCAATACCGCAGCTACTGCTGCTGCTTGTCCCATACCCATACAGGATGCCTGAACGCGGAGTGCAGAGTTTGCCAAGCGATCACTACTCACACAACGACCCGCTACCAGAAAATTCCGGCTTTGTTTCGGAATTAATGATCGCAACGGAATACACGCTACCACATCAGGTTTTAAAAATTCTTGATAAATAGATTTTCCTTCCCTATGCAGATCGATCGGATAAAAAGAATGTGAAATAGCATCGTCAAACACCTTTCCAGAGGTATAATCATCCTTGTTCATTTTATACAAACCGTCTATTCGATAAGTTTCTCGAACGGCAGTTTCCGTTTTTAAATCCACCAGTTTCAAATTCTCACACCCCGGAAAAGTCTTTAGCGTTCTTACCAATTTTAGCAGGGTATTTCTTCCTTCATTATTGGCCTTGGTATGTACTTCGGAAGTGGTAGAATCTGCACCCGGCACATATACATAACTATAGGGAACATAGGTGTGCTCACGACTTTCCCTTTTTGAATTTTCGAGCATGTTTTGTCTCAATACGCGGTGGTATTTTTCCGGAATCTTGGTTAAATCAAGTGAATCATAGTTATAGCCTCCCAATCTAAAGATCAAGGAGCCAGGTTGGGTATCTTTTTCTCTTAGCACATCATAACCGGCCATCGATGCTATCAATGCATTTCCAGTACAATCAATTATTTGATTGCAGACGATGGTTGTTTTTGTCCCTTTTCCAACGGATTCAACGATCCATTTTCCCTTTTTAAATTCAATCTGTGTTGGAGATTCATAATAACGAATATCCACACCTGCCTCCAGGCATTTCTCTTCGGCCAATAAAGTATATAATGGCACATTTATCGTTACTTGATGTTTCCAATGGCTATCTGGAACTTTAGAGAAATTGGGTAATTTATCTCCATTCAACTCCACACAATCCATCACTAATTCCCAACCAATACCTCCAATAATTTGTTTGCCCCAAGCATGGAATATCCCCGGAAAGGCAACGCCGCCAGTCGTGGTAGTTCCTCCCAACTGACTCCCACTTTCAATCAAGATCGTTTCTGCTCCGGCTCTGCCAGCCTGTATAGCGGCAATAGTACCAGCCGTACCACCACCTACTACCAATATCTCTGTAGTTATACTTTCTTCTTTTACTTTATATGGCGCTACGAGCGATTCTCCCTTTGCAAAGGATGGTGTTACCATTCCAAGAGAGACTGCTCCCATGGATTTTAACATTGATCTTCTTTTCATGTAATAATTTGTTTGACGATAACACAAATGTAAATAATGACAATCTAATAACTAATCCGCAATATCATGCACTAGATATTTTTTTCTTTTGAGTATTTGTATGTGCAGATGATTCAGGACGGGTTATAATTAACCCTAACTGCCGGCCGGTAGGTAAGCCCTAAATAGAGTACTTATTTTTATATTTTGTTACCAATATGTTATTCGCCAATCGATACTATATAGTGTTATTGTCTTATTATAATTCAGCTTCAAATTCTTTCATCGTGTTCGTTAATTCCTCAACAACCTCAGGAAATTGATCTACCACATTATTTTTTTCACCTATGTCCGCATCAAGATTATATAGAGAAACAGGAAAAACACCACTTTCCTCTAAATTCCACCCTCTGGATTTTTCAATATGAAGTTTCCATTTCCCCATTCTAACAGCTTCCATTTCCCCGTTTCTGGCATAAAAATAAAACGGCCGTTCTGGTAATTTGGTAGTTTCAGGATGTAAAAGATAATCGCTAATATCCAAGCCGTCCAATTTTAAATCATTGGGAATCTTTGAACCAGATATCTTTGCAAGTGTTGGATATAAATCCAAAGTGGTAGTAAAATCACTACTAACCACTCCTTTAGGAATTTTTCCTGGCCAAGCCACTATTGCCGGCACCCGCTGACCTCCGTCCCAAGTTTCAGCTTTCTTGCCTCTCAGTGGTTTTGCAGAACCAATTCTAGGTCCATTGTCAGAGGTGAAAATAAAAATAGTATTATCATAGATTTTTTGTTCTTTCAGCGTTTTTACGATCTCTCCTACACTCCAATCCAATTCCATAATAACATCGCCATATAATCCTTTTTCACTTTTACCTATAAAAGCAGGAGAAGCGTGTAGTGGTGTATGTGGCATATTTTGGGCAACATACATGAAAAATGGTTTTTCACTTCTATTTCTTATTTGATCAATGGCCTCTTCAGTATATCTTTTGGTTAGATAGTCTTGGTCAGGGCCGCTTTCTATCAATGTTTTGTTTCTATAAAATGGAAGGGGAGGGGATTGAAAATCAATCTCCTTATAATAGTAATTATCCATGTCATTGGAATAGGGCACACCATAAAACATATCAAAACCCTGATTATTTGGCATAAACTCCTCTTTATGACCCAAATGCCATTTCCCGATAATGGAAGTTGTATAACCATTGTCCCTTAGTAATTCTGCCATCGTATATTCGTTCAATGAAAGCCCACCTTCTGAAAAAGGGAAAAGAACCGCTTCGTGAAGATTGTATCTTTTAGGATAGCGACCTGTTAAAAGACCGGCCCTAGAAGGCGTACAAACTGTTGCTGGAACATAAAAATTGGTAAAACGAATACCTTCAGAAGCTAAACGATCAATATGAGGCGTCTCAAAACCTTCTGCACCATAGCACCCCACATCTGCGTATCCTTGATCATCGGTAAAGAAAATGATAATATTGGGTCTGTTTTTTGAATTGTCATTACTAGGCTGACATGCTGTAATACCAAAAATTATAATTACTACCAATTTTGATATATATGGTTTAATCTTAATGAGCATTGCAATCTTCTTTTTATTAATTGTTGGCAGCAGTTATTATTTATCCGTTCCAAATTCAAGTTGTCGCTTGTATTCTTTTTCATCAAAATAGCCTTTTGATTCTTGGATTAATCCATCATCATTTAATGTCCATTCTTCAAATCCACTAATTTTAACTTTCTTTCCTGTTCCATTTGGTACGTCATTTGTTCCGGTCAGTGTCCAATAGAATCGTTTTTTGTCAGATTTAGTGACTAGACTATCCATTGAAACAATCATATCAGGAAAAGCGTCCATAAATCCTTTAGCAACATTTGTAATGGCATTTCTACCATCGGCAGGTTCTCCGTCATTCACTTGTAATGAACCGTCTTCAGCATAAAACATAGCAACAAACTCAGGTCGGTTACTACCCCAGACTTGGGCATAGTTGCGTGCACAGAGATTTAAATCGAATTCTCTTTCTTCTTCGGGAATCCGGTGAGCGGTCCATGAAATACTTAACAGTTTCCATTGGTCGCTGTCTTTCATCATTATAGCATGATTGACCTCATTGCTACTGGCAACACCGAATTTTGAAATGACGGTAGGCATTATTACTGAGGCCAATCGATCTTCGGTTATATTTATCTTAAACGAATTGGCGGATTCTAAAATAGGCTTTGGATCTTTCATATCTCGGATGGTTTGCAAATACGAGTCAATAGTCATCTCTTTATGCTGCCATTGTCCATCCTTCGGATACGTATATGCGATAATGGTCTGGTCGAAACTCAGGTCATCCAATTCTTGAGCATCCCGGTTTCCAACTGCAGCCAAGATCCTTTCCAATATAGCTTTTATTTCTTTTTCAGATTGACTTGAGGTGCTTTCTATTTGGTCTGAAGTAGTGTTTTCTGAAAGTTCTTCTGTGCTTTGTTTAGATTTACAACTCACAATCAGCAAGGATAGTAGCAAAATTGATAAAATTTGATTTCTTGAATTTTTATTCATAAACAGTTTCTTTTAAGTGCTGCCAACGATAAGTATAAGAATAGTAGTCGATTACGTGACACTTTCATGTTACGTTACATGAATGTTGAAGCGAGCTACAACCCTTGAATCCATTTCTATTTCGGCTATTATTTTTATACATTGTTGTGAGTTTGTGCCTAATTAAACTCAAAGCTCAACTTATAAAGTTTTTATATCTTATTATTTGATGTTTTTCCATTCGTTATTTTTTCTTTCTAGATCTGGGAATTGATTTTCCGGATCAATTATTACTTTGTCAATTTTAGATGTAGAAGCATATTTAAACGTCCAGTTGGATCCTCGTGCCCATATTTCAACCGGTAGTCGAACCGTCTCTGTTTGTCCATTCATTTGAGTCATTTTGATTATAACAGGCATAATCATTTTGCCCTTGTTTTCAATTGTGATTAATGAGCCTTTAGCAGGGTCATTGTCAACGTAGCTTACAGATGCTACTGCTTGATCCAGTTTCCAGGTGGTATAAAACCATTCGTTCCAGAACCAATTTAAATCTTCACCTGTTGCATTATTGATGCAATGAAAAAAGTCATAGGGTGTTGGATGTTTAAATGCCCATGCTTCGGTATATTTTCTAAAGGCATAATCAAACCGATCTTTGCCAACTATAACTGTACGAAGTAAGTTGAGTCCATAAGCCGTTTTGCCATAAAACTGCCAATGTTGCTCTTCATCCATTGCATCTGACATAGTCATTAATGGGTCTTTGTATTGCATGAACTGCTTGTAATCCCTGGATGCAAAAAAATCTTTTTCAAAATAGGAAGGGTCGGTTTCGTACTCTCCATTATTAAAAATATCGTTGGCTATAAAGTTTACATAAGTATTTAAACCTTCATCGTGCCACATATATCTTCGTTCATTTGAGCCTACAATCATTGGGTACCAGTTATGCCCAATTTCGTGAGATATCAAAAACCACAAACTAGCTTTTGTCTCTTTATAATTATTGAAAATCATTCCAGGATATTCCATTCCTTCAGTTATCCCTGCACTACTTACTGCATTATTCCATGGATATTCAAAAAAATGTTCTGAATAGATTTCTATGCTGGCTTTTAAATATTCTGTTGATCTCGCCCATGCTGTATCACCTGCACTTTCAACTGGGTAGCAAGACATTGCAAGTGCTTTTCGACCAGAGGGCAAATTGATCTTTGCTGCATCCCATATTAATCCTTTTGATGCGGCAAAGGCCACGTCTCTTGTATTGTTCATATTAAAATGCCAGGTTAGGTAGCCTTTGGAACTTGGACGCATGGCAGGTTTTCCAACTTCGTCAGAAGAAATAATAGCAATTGTTCTGTCGCTCTTTGAAGCTAACGAAAGTCTTTTTATTTGTTCTTTTGTCAAAACATCTTGTGCATTTTGTAAGTCACCAGACCCATAGACAATCATCTCTGCTGGCGCAGTGATGTAATAATCATAATTGCCATAGTCGCAATAAAATTCGCCAAGCCCCAAATACGGAAGCGTGTTCCAGCCTTCTACATCATCATAAACACACATGCGTGGATACCATTGAGCTATTTGATAAATAACACCGTTTTTAGTATCCTGTCGCCCAAAGCGGGCTGCTCCATCAATTGGAATTACAAAACTGAAATTTATTTTTATCGAGATCTGATCACCTTTTGGTTGCATGGCCGTGTTTAATCGAATCTGCATCCTTGTATCTGTAATAATTGGTTGTACGGCATATGAATTCTCTCCTTGGTTGATAGTTACATTCTTAATTTGGTAACCACCTTTTGGATTTCCAAGAACACCAAAATAATCACCTGGGTAGCGGGTAGCTGCAACCGATCTAGAATCTGGTTTAAAAATATTTTGATCTAGTTGAAGCCATAAATACTCCAATTGATCAGGGCTGTTATTGGTATAAGTTATTGTCACATCACCGAAAACAGTAGTGTCTTTTTCACTCAAGGTAGCATGTATGACATAATCGGAACTGTTTTGCCAATATAGAGGACCAGGAGTGCCATTTGAAGAACGATATGCGTTTCCTGTAGTTGGATTAAATGAGGATACATAGAAATCCATGGGATTGTAGTGTGAACTTTCATTTACGAGGTTCTGGGAATGCAAAAAACCTACGTTTATAAATGTCATAAAGAGTAATAATATGTTTTGTTTCATTTCATTTTTTTAAATCTATAATTTTAATTTAATCCGAAGATTATATACAGGCCTATGGCATGATGCACAACAATTCGATATAGGTATTAACTATATATCTATTTTAAAACTACAATCCCACTAGACCGTACCTGAGTACACTTAGGTGTCCTGTTGATCCAATAAAATTTTTTGTGGCGTAAAGAGGGGGAGTACTACAACCAAATGTTTGTTTCTTAACTTCTAAGATAACTAATATTGGTATTGGTATTTGCTTAATCGATAAAATAATGCTTTGTTTGCTGTACATAAGTTTTCATTGACTATAAAATGGTTGTTAATTACAGTTTTTTAAGGTGCTGCCAATTCAATGCGATTATTAAAAGAAGGTGTATCCAAGTCATTTTCATTACACATCATAATTTAGATATTTTACCGTAATAGCTAACCAAAAACCCATGAAAACAAACAATTGTATTACATCAGCAATTTTTGGTCTTTTTTTATTTTTAGGATTACTATCTGGTAATGCACTGCTGGCTCAAAGCAATGACACGGCAACATTGCCTGAGTTTGTTGTAGACGTATCTAAAACCATGGGTGGTTTCAAGCCCTTGAACGGGGTTAACGGCGGTCCGAGAATTAGATTGGGAAATGCGTTTGATAATAGTGAATATTTCAAAACCTTCGGCCCTCCACATATTCGCCTTCATGATACACGATATTCCGATGAAGAAACGGTTGATATCCATACCATCTTTCCAAACTTTGATGCCGATGAAAATGACCCGGCAAACTATCGTTTTCAAAAGACGGACATTTATATAAAGTCGATCTTGGACCTAGGCGCAAAAGTAATATTTAGATTGGGCGAAAGTATAGAGCACGGGGAACCAAAATTTTACATCCATCCTCCGGCAGATTTTGACAAATGGGCGCGCATTTGTTCCCGAATAGTACAGCATTATAATATGGGCTGGGCCGATGGCTTTCATTGGGATATTCAATATTGGGAAGTTTGGAATGAGCCGGACATCGCAGAGTGCTGGTCAGGAACCCAAGAACAGTATCTTCAATTATATGAAATAACGGCAAAGACCTTAAAAAAACTCAATGCCAACCTAAAAGTTGGAGGGCCAACGCTGGCCTATAACATGGATAGTGAGCTTGGCGAGGCTTTCCTTAAACATTGTAAAAAAACCAATTCCCCTTTAGACTTTGTTTCCTATCACATCTATAGTAAAAGTACGGACGACTTCATGAAAAGAATTGAAATATCCAACGCCGCTATAAGGAAACATGGATTTAAAAATGTGGAAATCAGTCTGTCCGAATGGAATTACGTATCATCCTGGTCTGGTAAAAGCAGAGAGGCATCACGGGATGGATTGGCTCAAACAATGGCCGCCCCTGGGGCAGCGTTTACCGTCGCAGTTTTATCTTATATGCAGGATACAGAACTGGATATGGCACAATACTATTCCGCTTTTGGAACCATATTTCGTTTTGGGCTTTTTGATAAATATGGAGTACCCAAAAAAGCAATTCATGCCTTGGAAGCCTATCATAAAATGGTACAATTGGGCACACGGGTTTCTACTTCAGGAAATAAACAGGAAACAGGTGTTTCTATTATAGCCTCTACCGAATTAGGTGAGGGAAAAACAGCAGTTTTAATAAGCAATTTTGAAGATAATGCTTCGCGCTATAAACTCCAGATAAAGAATGTTCCTTTTAAAAATGAACTGAAGTGTAGCGAATATGTATTGGACGATAATCACAATTTAGACTTGGACCGCGAACAAATATTGAGCAGTAAAGATTTCAGCCTCATAGTAGATCTGCCCAAATCGACGGTTAGATTACTTCTTTTTGAAGCTCTGTAAACCATCAAAAACATATAATCCCTTTTTCTCCAGATTATTATGGCCAACGGATAGCCGAATAGGAGGGAAGGGGTACGCGCTTATACTGTAGTTTGATTCTGTATTAATCGTTAGACAGGCCTGCAGAGGGAGGAGGTTCAAGAATACTTTATTCTAAATAAGGTGAGTTCTATCGATTTTAATAGTTACTGAATTGTTTGAGGTAATGTTGTTCGGTCGAGCCTGCCCGCGTTAGGCCTGCCTACCGGAGGTAGGGTTCGCGGCGGCATCCCCGAAGCACCACAAGGGATATAGCCAAGGGCCCGCCCGAGGTAGGAGGGAACGCCCAAAGAATAGGCCAGGTATTTTGCTTTAGATCGTTGTTATGGTCTGTCCACTAAATAAATTACAAACTCATTAATGCTGCCGGAAAGTAATTAAATCCAAGGTAGGTACTTCCTTTATGCCGCATAGATTTAGTCGAATACAAAATCATTGAACTGAAAATAAATCATTGGATTTGATTGAAATATTGTTTCTTTTTTGTTTGAGTAATTATTAATATTTCTATTCTCCTTTATTATTTCCGTTAGATAATGTCCATAGTTGTCAATGCCCTCGAATTTACTAATTTCAGTCTGCTGTAATTCAAAGGAATTGGATTCATATAAAGTAAAAAACGGGATGTTTTGTAATTGTTCTGGAATTTTAGGAATAACTACTTCGTTTGTCTTTTCACTGTCGAATAAGATTCTCCATTCATAAATATCTTTTTCCTGGTCCTCTTGTAATGAAATTCTACCTATTGAATGCCCTTCGCCAGTTTTATTGAGTATCACCTTATTATTTTGGACAACAGGATTTAAAGTCCAATTTGGAATGGTATATTCCTCCAAAGGAAGTCCCAGTCCTTCTGTGTGAAAATTTTCCATTGAAAGGCGATGACGATATTGGTAAAACGAATCGTTATAGCTATAAATTATGGGTAATGAAAAATTAGTGGTTCCTTGCCCCCATAGGGTGTGGTAAATATTTTTTTGGACATCGTTTTCATTTTCGTAACCATAGACTGTAAGACTGGTTTTTATTTCGGGTTGTTGTTGAAAGTTGGTAAAGGAAATGCTTCCCGAAGTTGAATTGGCGTTAACAAAATTATTTGCCTCCAACTGAAAATCTTCGGCTAAAGGTCTGTCAATAAATAGGTAGTGATAATTCGTGAAACTTTGGTCTAAAAAATAGCTTAAGTAAATTTTATTCGTAGTTAAATCATTCGTTGTTTCAGGAATTAATGTTTGAAATAGCCATTCTTGATCTGTGTTATTTAAGCTTGTTCTGTAATCAATACCAGACCCAACGGGGTGGATATTGTCTTCAAAACCAATGGCAGGCACTAATTCATTTTCAAATACCCTAAAGCGTTCTGGGACCTTTAGATTAATTTCTTGGAGATTATCCTTCGTTAAATTCTGAAAAGTTGTGGCATATGAAAAACTGTTTTCATTCCCGGGATTGAAAGTCATAAAAGTAATCATGAACTCTTTGGTCAAATCAAAATCCTCAGGGGCATATATCTTTATTTGTCTGGTGGAAGCAGTGATAGGTTCTGTTGTTGATTCTAAATAATTGCCGTCCATATCAGAAGCGAAAACATAAACGTTTTCGAAAAATGAATTGAGAAACCCCTCAGGAATATTAATATCCAAAAGATATTCCCTGGTAAAAATGACGATATTTTGTTCCATTGTAGCTTCGTTCCCCGCTTTATCATAAGCAATTATTTTTAAGATTGCGTTAGAATCTAATTTTTTCAGACTAGACGTTGAAGTATAAGATGATAAGTCAATGATTATATCGAAGGGTGATGAAGTATCTACTGCAACTTTTTCATTATTAATATAGACTTCAACTTTACTAATGCCACTTATATCAGTGGCCTCTATCTTAATGTTTATTTTCCCTGACACACGAATGGGGTCGTTGGAAGAAGCTTCGATATCCCTTATGGAAAAACTAAGAGTAGGAGCTGTAGTGTCAATCGTTTCTTTCGATGTTTCTTCTGTATCATTTGTACAAGAAAAACAAACAAAAATCATCAAAAAAAGATATTGAAGACAGGTTCTTTGCATGAAAACGGTTTTAATTATTTTATTATTGAAATTAACGAACTTTATTCTTCGATATTGCTTTATGAAGACCTACCGGACCAAAGACTTTGAAGATAATGGTCAATGGGCTTTTACACCGGGTACAGGTAGACTTGCTTGCGTTAGGGACCGCGGCGGCATCCCCGCAGCAAGGCAAGGGATATAGCCAAGTGCCCGACCGACGTAGGAGGGAACGCCCAAAGGATATAGCCGGAAGGCATATTTAAGGTACCTAGATTACCGTATCTTATAAAATCCAAAAGACAAACACAAGAAAAGAGACCGCCTTTTTATATTCCTTGAAATTTGCACTAGGACCGGCGGTAAAGTTTATTTAAACACAAGCGGGACGCTTGCGCTAGGTCAGGGGGATTTATAAAAAGGTACGTGATTTAATTTTTGTCAAGAGGGTCGCCTTCGCTAATAACGGTTACTTGTACCCGAGCATTGATCTCATTTGGGCCTTTTCCAGCGAAGGAAATTTCATTGCTGCCTTTTGCAAGTGTGGGAATTGAGCCTTCGGGCTTTACTTCTGCGAGTAATTCCCCTTTGGACCCATAGAGCTTACAATCATTGGACGAAAAGAATTCAAGATACATGCCCGATTCCATTCTTACTGGAAAAACAATTGTTTCCCCTTCAATTGTAATCGAAGGATTTTCGACAAATCCTGGAATCATTTGTAATGCCTTGACCGGGCCCAATTCTGTACTAACTTTTTTATTAGCCTGTACATTATTGTACCAGAGTTGCAATCTTTCGATCATTCCGAAGTGAACCGTGTGCCTGTAAGAATCATATACATAAAAATGAGAATCATCTGGCCAGATATAATCGCTGATCTTTGAAGATTCTATCTCCACAAGTTCAAAATATTTCCAACCGGTAAAATCTATTTTGATAAAATGATCTCCGTGGGCACCATGTGAGATGTGTATGGGACTCCTCACACTCAAATTGAGTATTTGACCATTGCCATCTCCTTTTACCCAGACCCCCAACGCTTGATTTTTACTTAGATCTAGCAATGGATCAAAAGTTTTTTCCATATTAATGTATGAACCATCTTGCGGCGCCTCACCACTGTTTTGTGCAGAGAATATGGCTGCTTTTTCCCCCGTTCCTACCTTTTCTTCTGCTGCACTTATTTGACCTGTGATCCCTTCTGCATTTGATTTGTTGATAAAATCGGTTGATTTTGAAAAATCAGTTAAAATAATGCCGGAAGGGTCGTCATAGGATTTTACCGACATTAACGGTTCAATTCTGAGTTTTATCGGCTGGGCTTCAAATTTATTAATTACGGTCCAGCTAGCCGTAGAATGATCTAAGCCCTTAACTTTGTGTTTGTCATAGACAATAGGTTTAAAGTTCCATTCGTCATTTCCTTGCTGGAAAAGTTTATATTCTTTTCCTGGTTGTCGAAGGAGTTCTTTAACCTTTTCTCCAAAGTAATTTTCGTGTCTCAATTTATCATATTGCTTGATAATTTCTGTAGCTTGTTTGAATAGAGGGATTTCTTCTAAAGTTTTTTTATCCACTCCCCCCAATTGTGAAAATCCAGCATTATTACCTATCATTTTGCTACCAAGATATTCAATATCGTCGGAAAAGGTTGGCTCTACCTGAGGTGGCCCCCAAATCTGGTTACCCCACCACCCCAAATGGAGAGGAAGCTGCATTTGTCCCTTATCAACCCCGGCATATTTATCTATTATGGGGGTATGTCCTGGCCATCTACCGTGTTCCCATTCATAAGATACTATTTCATCAGGGAGAAAGAGCCCAGATGCCTTTATAGATGCCAAATGAATATCAATAAAACGCTTATATCCACGGACAGGCCTGTCCCATGCCTGCCAGCGCGAGCGGTAATGCCACCAGTGGTGGGACATAGAACTCATCTCCATACCAACCGGCCGTTCCAGATTTTTCACCACTTCAAAAATAAATTTGGTCCCGTAATACCAGAAGTTTTCTTCCCCTCCAAGTACAGCGCTTCCATCAATGGCATCGAAATACATACCATCAAAACCACAATGATTTACAATTTCTGCATGCCTCTTCGCCATTTCATCAAATAAGGGGGTTTCCGGTCCGGGGACGAATCTTCCGAATCTTTCGCTCAGGTGATAAGTGACTTCATTTAGGCCATGTGATGAGATTTTTGTGCCATTTGCCCCACGTTTGAGTCCGGTGAATTTATAAGGAGCAGATTTAGTAACCCCGGTAAATTCTATCAACTCATCTCCAATTTTTAGGGTTACACTGTTTTCCGTATGAAAACCGGTGACTGTAGATATATTGGTTGTTGGTTCCTTTACGACAATTTCATCAGTTGTCTCATTAATGGGTTCCAAAAGCGAAAAAGTGTTCACATATCCCAGGTCGTTGTTGGGAATAGGAGTCACGTATCGTGAGTTTTTGTCTATAAAAAAGGCGTAAGTATGAAAGATATGCGAAATACCAGCCTTATGTAAAAGTTCATTGATCCGCTTGAACGAATCCCAGCCATCGGGCCACTTTTCCTTGTTCAACTCAAAGGTTCCGAACTCAAAAAAACTACCGCCCCCATGGCTATCGATCTGATTGAAACCCAAATTATGACAGGTCTCAATCCATTCGTCCACTGTTTCTTCGGTAAGTGAGCCAAAGTTCATCAGGTAAGAACCGTACCCTTCCTTTTTCATAAGTGCCCAGGCTCCTCCTGCATCTGAAAAAGGGATATTTTTGGCAGTTGAGATCACATCGCGAATAACAGGAAGTACTTTCTGTTGCGGTAGGCCTAGTAGGGTCACTTCTGCTCCTACAATTCCGAATTTATTATAACATTCTGCCCAAAGATCAGTCTGTAAAGGTGGCAGCTGCCGGACATGCGTGAAAAGGTTCATGGAGAGTGCGCATGCAGCAAAAGGTTCATAAGGTTGGCCTTCGAGCTTTAGGGGAACATTTAAAAAAACGAGGGATTCAATTTCCCCGGAAACTGATGCAACCTTTAAAGTGATGCGATCATTTGAGGTACTGACTAGAATATCGACATCAACACCGGTCTCCCCAAATCCCATCTTAAATTTATCTTTTGCAAATGATAATGAGGTGATATCATGTCTTTGTCCATCAACGAATATATAAGCGCATTTTGACCCTGATTCAGTATCTAGATAATCGTTATGTGTTGCCTTATCAACAAACTCAAGATTCTTCCCGTTAGGTTCTATTACATATTTAAAATGATCGTTTTCCAGTACAATATTTTGAGGGGAACAGCTTGCAAAAGCAAAACTCAATACAATCAGCATAAAACAATATGATCGAAAATTAAAAAAGTAATTGTTTGTCATTGGTTTCTTGGTTATCTAATGTGCAAAATAGTTAATAGTTTTTTTAACTACCAATTTGAGTGGTTGAATTCAAACTTATTTAAAGCATGGGCTTGAGTTGGGTTTGCAAGGGTTTCCAGACCAAAAAAAAACTAAAATCCTCCCTGCTACTGAGAACTCCTCAAGGTTCCCTTTTTTTATGGTGAAAAATTTAAATGCGAGATAAAGTAGTCCGAAAAAGACAATTACCAACTAATTTGAACTCATATATTTACTTTATGAATGTTAGTAGTCTCATAATTGCACCTAACGGTAAATTGTAAGGGTAGTGGCAGATTGCCTGAGTTTTCACTGTCAGACCGGGAACAAGCACGAACGGGCTACGAAACCCCAAAACCAGTACCAATCTTGCCAATACCTATACTTAATGTTAGGTGTATGCATTGGTTAGAAATTAAATCCAGTCCCTAAATTTGCGTAGCTATATTCAGGAACAATAAAGTTAAATCCTCCTCCAATATCTAAAGCAAATTTTCCAAAAACAAAAGTTACCCCAGTTTCCACACATGCTTCTTCCCAAATAGGGTTATAACCTGAACCAATATAACAACGCGTTTTTTTAGAAATAGATTTAACAACACCAGCATTTAAGAATGCATCACCATCCACCGTCTCAAAATCATATGTTGCACTTATATAAAATCCCCAAGATTTACAATATGAATACTTAATGCCATATGGGCTAAATGGTATATGCGAATAATACATCAAAGCATTTTTATATTCAGAACCCACTTTTTCTTTGATTGAGTTATTGCTCGATTTTCCATCATCATTAAATTGGGCAAATGTAAGTGTTGGTATTGTTGCAAATATTAATACAAAAACAATATTTTTCATGATTCAAGTTTTAATAAATTATTAATTGCCATAAGTACCATTTTTTGTCTTTTAGATTACTTGATTGAGGTCTGTTTTACACCTAACAATTAGATATAGTTATTAACTATATATCACTTATAAAAACTACAAGCCAACTAAACAGCACCTAAATACCTTCTAGTGTCCTATAATTCTAAATATTCCAATAAAATTTTCTGTGTTGGGCAGCGGGGGGAGTACTACAACCAGGAGTTTGTTTCTAACCTTCTAAATTAGCAAATATTGGTTCTGGAATTGGCTGAATCGATGAAATACTGATTTGTCCGACAAACGGGCGGAGAAGTTGAAAGTTATAATGTCGAAAGTTTTAAAGTTCACAACTACGGCATACCAGATGAAAAAAGGGTCAGACTTTGAGGTCCCGAATTAGAGGAATGCTCAAATCCGGTAGATTTTGCGTAGTGGGGTACGTGATCCTTAGAATTAGCTATTTAATACTTTGTTCAAGATAGTTTCGCATAACTGATGAGTTTCCCAAATATCCTCTATTGATTCAGGATTATAGCTTCTTTCTTCCAAAACATTAATCCAATCTTCAATCATATTTACAAATCCTCGTTTGTATAAAGTAGATTCCCAATCACCAAACTTCAACGTATTTTCTTCTTCTTTTGTAAAATGGGTGCCAGAATTTAAATTATTGATTACCCATTTATTCCCCACTGAAAACAAATCGATCTTTTCTTCAGTAATACCACTAATTCTATTCATTCCTCCAAGTAGTAGCGTTTCCCCTTGTTGCCATTGGACCTGAATATTCTCTAGCTTTTCGTCTTTAACTCTAGAAACAACATTTATATTCCGAATTGCCCCTTTACCTAAAAAACGAAGACTATCAATTACATGGATGAAATCATCAAAAATAAAAATTCGCGGATTACCTGCGAGGTCAACCCGATTCTTTTGCCACGATATTTGAATAGGGTTTGGTACTTCTGATAATGATTTTATTAGAGGAGCAAACCTTCTGTTAAATCCTAGATACAAGGGTACTTTATTTTTAGAGGCTATATCCAATATCCTTTCGGATTCTTCCAGTGAATAGCTCAAGGGCTTGTCTACAAAAACTGGAATTTTAGCTTCCAACAATTTTGGTATAATAAGTACGTGACTTTCAGTTGAACTGTGAACCATTGCTGCATCTGGTTTTGAGAGTATTAGTTCATCTAAACTTGAGCAGGTTTTATGTATTCTATATTCATTAGAAAGTTTGTTTAAAGTATAATTATTTCTTGTACAAAGAATTGGATCTACTTTTGAATGATTTGCTAAAATTGGTAAATAGGCCTTTTGAGCAATCCTCCCTAATCCAATTAATGCGATTTTAATTTTGGGCTTATTTGACATATAATGAATCTAAGGAATTTAAATTGGATTATACATTAGCGGTGGTATTTGGTTTAATTATTTTGGATAAAGTATTCGAATATGAATCCTGGTAGTTAGCGTGTTGTTTGACTATTTGGGCAAAAGAAAGTTGGAGCGTGTCGGTGCCGACCCTTTAAACTGACCCATCTTAGTGGACCATGGTAGCAAAAACAGGCTTGAAATTAAGAATGTAAATAAATATACCTTAATTAATGTATTATTAATAGTTGTACGCTACCTAATTTCATTTCGCTTTGGACCAAGCAAGTTTGATTGTTTGGCAAAACCAATGCAAACGCAGTTACTGGTACAGCCAAATATTCTATCTTTAGTAAAAGTAAACCAATAAATACTAAAATGTTCAAGGAGAAGATAATCTTCATCCGAGCCGTCTAAATATTTTATTTCGATAACTTATTGGTCATCAACTTGTTCACTATAAATTATTATATTTGGTTAGTAGCAGACTTACAAAGAAATGGCATATACCAAAAAGTTGAACCAAAGTTATATCTATTCTGGCCTTAACCTATACAGAAAGATTAGGTCTGGAATAACAATGACACCCTTAACGGAACATAAGCTGAACGACTGAGGAATTTGGCTTTTGAGAGATTGCGCTTATTTGATATTAATCGTTGGAAAATCGGTTATGTAAAAACCAGGTAGGACCAAGAAAATTTACTATTAAGATGCTGTTTCCGGTCAATGGAAGCTGTTGGCCCATGGAGCGCTTGCTAATTTTAATTAATACTGGGATTATTGCTGGCCTGTTCCCCCCGGTACAAAATGAATATTAATGATATAATTAACCAGAATCTGGGCTATTTAAATTAAAAATTATGACTAAAAAAGGTATTGTTTCATTAGACGGCTCTGACCGAAGATCCTTCATAAAAAAGGCGGGGGCGGCTACACTTTTCAGTGCAGCGACCCTAAACGCTGGTTTTGCAAATCCATTCCTTACGCAGAATAAAGTATTGAAGGTTGGCCTGATAGGTTGTGGTGGTAGAGGTACGGGTGCGGCCGCACAGGCACTAAGTGCAGACCCTGATACAGTGCTGCATGCTATGGCCGATATTTTTGAGGATAGATTGACCAGTTCTTTGGAATTGTTGAAGAAAGAACATGGGCAACGAGCAGATGTAAAAAAAGAAATGCAATTTGTTGGTTTTGACGCTTATCAGAAATTAATTGATTCCGGTGTAGATGTTGTGCTTTTGGCCGAGCCTCCAGGATTTAGGCCAAAACACTTTAGCGCGGCCATAGACGCTGGTAAACATGTGTTCTATGAAAAACCCGTTGCCGTGGATGCGCCTGGGATACGTAAAGTCTTGGGAGCTGCAAAAAGAGCCAAAGAAAAGAACCTTTCCATAGTTTCTGGCCTCTGTTTTAGATATGATTTACCAAAACAGGCCCTTTTTGGAAAAGTATTGGGTGGAGATATAGGGGAAATAAAATCCATTTCCTCCGTTAGAAATGGGGGTGAACTTTGGCACAAAGATCGCCAATCTGATTGGAACGATATGCAATATAAAATGCGCAACTGGTATTATTACAATTGGCTGAGCGGGGATTTTATTGTAGAAATGTTCGTACATAGTACAGACATGATTTCCTGGGCCATGGGAGAAAGAATGCCATTGAGTGCGACCGGGGTAGGTGGTAGGCAGTGGCGTACGGATAAAAAGTACGGCAATATTTATGACCACTTTGCAGTAGAATTTGATTATGGGGGTGGTTTAAAAGGAAATGTTTCCACAAGGCAACTGAGTGGAGGTTCGTCCAGAAACTCTGTAGAAGTCGCCGGTACACTTGGAAATGCATATTATCAGGGAAATAGGCACGAGATTTGGGGCAAAAATGAATGGAAGTATGAAGGGGAGTCAAACGACATGTACCAAAGTGAGCACGACGGATTGTTTAAATCCATTCGTATGGGAAGTGCTATAAACGATGGGGAAATGGCCGCCAATAGTACCTTGATGGCTATAATGGCTAGGGATGCTGCTTATTCCGGACAAACGATCAGTTGGGAAGAGGCAATGAACTCCAACGTATCCCTTGGTCCCGAGAACGATGAGTACAGTTGGGATTTAAAATATGATGGTCCAGGAATAGCGGTTCCGGGCATCACCAAAATGGTCTAATTATAGATTTAGCAATTTAGAGGTGAAGAGTCCTCAAAATTGCTATTTTTATGGGAATACTTTATTCTGTTGTAACGTAAAACTACGTTCGGTAATCTGTTAAATAGCCATTTTATTTTGATAAATAATTGAACCATAAAAACATGAAGAAAATTTCGATTAATAGAAAATTTGCCCTTTTATCGGTATTGTTAATTATAATGATTGCTTACCAGGCCGAGGCGCAGAACGAAGCATTTGAATTTGAATTTGGCGAGGAGGATACCTGGGAGAATTTGATTTCTGGGAAGTCGGGAGAAGAATCTACCATTAAATGGATCAATGTGAATACTGTTAAAGAGGGTTGGACCGTGGGTGCAGATGGGGTATTGGTAAACTTGGGCCATCCAATTGGGGTAGTAAGATCGGAGAAACAATATGAAAACTTTATCCTTCATGTAGAATGGCGACATATGGAAGCAGGTGGCAATTCTGGAATATTTGCATGGAGCGGTGCCGATCCAAAGGGGAAATCCCCATTGCCGGACGGTGTGGAAATCCAGATGTTGGAATTGGACTGGGTAAACATAAATGCAAAAGATGGCGTTCAGCAACCCATAGCCTATGTTCATGGGGAAGTTTGGGGTGTAGGGGGAGTAGTGACCCTACCAGATAATCCACGGGGGGAAAGAAGTAAGTCCGTAGAGAATAGATGTAAGGGAAAGGGAGAATGGAATACCTATGACGTAGTATGTGTAGATGGGGTCATTAAACTTTCTGTTAACGGTAAATTTGTGAATGGTATTTCTAAATCCACTCAAAAGAAAGGTTATTTCTGTCTCGAATCTGAAGGTGCGGAGATTCATTTCAGGAATTTAAAAGTAATAGAATTGCCGCCAGGGGTAACTAGTGCTGAGCAGATAGCTCCTTTGCTAAATAAATAGTTGGGAATCCTATGGATGAGTAACAACAAGTCTGATTCTAAAAGGTGAGGTTTTCCGTTGTTTCCAAAGTATATTCAGTTTTACCCCATAGAATTCATTGCATAAAATAATATAACCAACCAACTCACCTCCATGAAAAACTCAGTAAGATTACGTTTATCCGTTCTAATGCTATTGGAGTATTTTATATGGGGAGCGTGGTATGTTACCATGGGTACCTATCTGATGTCCTCATTGGAGGTAAATGCAACACAAGTGGGGGCAGCATATGCAAACCTTTCTATAGCTGCCATTATCTCTCCTTTTTTCGTTGGTCTGGTTGCTGACCGATTTTTCTCCGCACAAAAGGTATTGGGAACATTACATTTAATGGGTGCTGCCACCTTATATTATATAAGTACCGTTGAGCATTTTCAAAAATTTTGGTGGTTGATTTTACTATACACATTGTTGTATATGCCTACGATGTCCTTGGTTAACTCCATTTCCTTTTCACAAATGGAGGATCCCGACAAGGAATTTCCACGGATTAGGGTTTTAGGAACCTTGGGCTGGATAGCAGCGGGACTTTTAATAGGGTTTATGGATTTGGAGACTTCTTATATGACCTTCCGCATTGCGGCATATTGTTCTTTGTTGCTTGGTATTTTAAGCTTCTTCTTGCCAAGTACCCCGCCTACCGGTAAAAGCGCAAGCATTTCTGCCATATTGGGACTAGATGCCTTGGTTTTATTTAAGAAAAGGTCATTTGTTGTTTTTTTTGTCAGCTCTATTCTAGTTTGTATCCCATTAGCTTTTTATTACAACTTTGCCAATCCTTTTCTGAATGACATCGGGATGGAAAATGCTGCCGCTAAAATGACTTTGGGGCAGGTTTCCGAACTTTTATTCATGTTATTGATGCCCCTTGCTTTTAGAAGGCTCGGAATTAAAAAAATGATGCTGATAGGTATTTTTGCTTGGGTAGTACGTTATCTTTTATTTGCTTATGGGGATATAGGTCCAGGAATTTGGATGTTATATTTTGGAATTATATTACATGGTGTATGTTATGATTTCTTTTTTGTTTCCGGTCAGATCTATATTGATAAGAAGTCCAAACCCTCCTTTCGAAATTCCGCCCAGGGGCTTATTACTTTTGCAACTTATGGGGTGGGAATGTTTATTGGCTCATTTGTTTCAGGAGCAGTAACCGATAATTTTCTCGTCGACATTAATGGCATATTGAGCTACCAATGGGAATCCATTTGGCTGGTTCCAGCAATAATTGCTTTATTGGTGGGTTTGTTATTCATGTTTTTCTTCAGGGAAAAACTTGTAGGAACCTTAAAAGTAGACAATAAGATGCCGCACATTTTACCTAATACAGACAATAGGGGTCAAAAGGATTTGGTGGGCGGTTTGACAGATAGCGCTGACCTAAAAACAGAAAGATAATTCCCTAAAATAAGTACTGGTAAAATTTAATATTAATATTATGGTCAATAAAAGCAATCCGGTGCGTGTTCTGGTAGTGGGGTTTGGAAATATGGGTGCATCCCTTGTAACGGCTTATCACAATTTAAAGGAATTTAAAATCTGCGGTTTGGTTTCAACTGGCAAAAGTAAAGAGGTTCTGAACAATAAGCTGGGAGGTTCTTATCCTTTGTTCAACAATTTTAAAGCAGCTTTGAAAACTACTAATCCGGATGCCAATTAATACCAATATCAGATAAAAACTATAAAAATTAAACAGATGAAAAAACCATGGATTGCCTTATTAGTACTATTAACGATTTCTTGTGTGGAAAAGAATGAATATTATACTTTGGACGATTTTGACAAGGTAGATAAAATTGATACCCACATTCATGTTTTTGCTGATCGGAACAGTTTTGTAAATCAAGCAAAAAAAGACAATTTTCGTTTGCTGAATATTATGGTCGACCTTTCAAAAGGCGAAGAACTTATTAAAGAACAATATGATTATTGTTTAGCTCAAAAGAAAGGGCATCCTGAGGATTATGAGTTCGCTACCTCCTTTTCCATAGAGGATTGGGATAACCCAGACTTCACAAAGAATACCATTGCCTGGTTGGACAAGAGTTTTGAAGAAGGGGCCATAGCTGTAAAGGTCTGGAAGAATATTGGCATGGTTTTTCGTGATAAGGATAACGAGCTAATAATGGTCGACAATCCCAAGCTGGATACGATATTCGATTATTTAGCCAGTAAAAAGATCCCATTGGTAGGTCATTTGGGAGAACCAAAAAACTGTTGGCTTCCGCTAGATGAAATGACAACCAATAACGATCGGAAATATTTTTCGGAACATCCACAGTACCATATGTACCAACATCCGGAACTACCTTCTTATGAAGAACAGATCGCCGCTCGGGATCGTATGCTGGAAAAACACCCCGATCTTGTGTTTATTGGGGCACACATGGGGAGTCTAGAGTGGAGCGTGGATGAATTGGCGAAACGGTTGGACAAGTTTCCCAATATGTCCGTAGACCTCGCTGCCAGAATGGGGCAAGTTTTTTATCAAACTGTAGAAAATAGGGAAAAGGTGCGTGCCTTTTTTATTAAGTACCAAGATCGGCTCCTCTATGCAACCGATTTGGCCGATGAAGACAAGGAAAATGCCCTAGAAATGCAGAAGGAGATGCATAAAATGTGGCTTACGGATTGGCGATTTTTAGTTACCGATGAGCTTATGGCCAGTGATCTGGTAAATGAAGAGTTTAGGGGATTAAAACTCCCTAAGGAAGCAGTGGATAAAATTTATTTCCAAAATGCAAAAAAATGGCTTAAGATGTTTCCATCAAATGGAATTTGATATTTTGAACAGTACGGTGATCCACTTTAAAAGAAGAAAATTTCTAATATCATCGATTCAATAAAATTTTCTGAGTTGGGCAGCGGGGGGAGTACTACAACCAAGGTTTTGTTTCACTCCTTCTAAAGTAGGAAGTATTGGTTTTGGAATCGGGTGAATCGATGAAATACAAGTATGTCCGACAAACGGGCAGTGGAGTTATAATGTTTAAGGTTCAAGGTTCAAAGAAGTAAGTTTGAAGGTTATAATGTTGAAAGTTATAAAGTTCGTATTTAGGGTTTACCAGATGAAAAAGAGGCCAGATTTTGAGGTCTGGAAATAGAGGAGTGCTCAAATCCGGGAGACTTTTCGTAAGGGAGTTGAACTCGTGACCTCTTTGTACATGTCTTTCCTACTTATTAGGAAATAAAACATTTCCAAATAATATTACAACCCTTTTTATCTTTTATAACAAAACGAGTTACCATATGTCGCCGTCCCTGCGGGGTAGGAGCAGATATGCGTCCATAAGTTTTGTTATGTGCTTGTTTTTATTTTAAAGCATCAACACCTGCCTTCACAATCTTCAAAATCCGATCGGCATCCTGTACACATCCCTCCCATATACCGCTCTGCGTAGCTGCCCAAATTTTAATATCATTGGGCAATTCTGGATGTGGTCGAAGTGCTGGATGGGGTGATCTGCTTGAAAACAATTGTGCTATTTCGGCTTCACTTAGTTCGGCATCGGGATCGCTGTGAGAGGCTATTAGATTTATGCTTCCACTTAGATTATCGCAATCAATTTTAATTTCAATGACATCTCCATCTTGCATCTTACCAATAGGTCCACCTACAAGAGCCTCTGGACCAACATGTCCTATACATGCCCCTGTGGAAACGCCAGAAAAACGTCCGTCGGTAATCAGGGCTATCTCTTTGCCAAAGGATAACTGTTTTAAAGCGCCCGTGATTTGGAAGGTTTCCTCCATTCCGGTGCCACTTGGGCCTGTCCCCATTAATATTATAATATGACCTGGCTTTACCTCTCCATGATTAATTGCCTTAATGGCATTTGCTTCAGAGACAAATACTTTAGCAACTCCTTTTTTATAGTATATGCCGTTGTCGTCGATCATTTCTGGAGCGATTGCACCGCTTTTGATCAGCGCTCCTTCAGGTGCCAAATTTCCGGTGGGGAAAGTCAAGGTGCTTTTCATGTTGGCTTTCTTCGCCGCTTCCGGAGATAGTATCACTTTATCAGGATGTGCATCAGGATTAAATGTCTGGAGGTTAAAGCGTACTTGCTGACGCCTATTTCTTTTATTCTCTGCTTCCCAAGAGAACATTTTGCCGCCCTGCTCCCAGACATCCAAATTTTCGCCCAATGTTCTGCCTGTAACGGTGAGGCAGTCTTCTTTGAGTAGCCCTAATTTTCGCAAATGTAACATTACCTCTGGTACTCCTCCGGCAGCATATACGTGTGCTGTGGAATACTTCCCCGCGGGGAGGACATTGACCAATCGGGGCGTTTTTCGGTTAATATTCTCCCATTCTTCTCGAGTAGGTATGGGTAGTCCCGCTGCATGGGCTATAGCAGGGATATGTAGTAAGAGGTTGGTAGATCCGCCAAAAGCTGCATGTACTACCATAGCATTGTACACGGCATCTTGAGTGAGGATCTGACTAGTATGTATATTGTTTTTTGCCAGATTTACCAGAGCAATGGCTGAATCTTTAGCAAGGGCATACCAAATCTTCCCTCCAGAGGGGGCTAGTGCCGAATGTGGCAATGCCATTCCCAATGCTTCCGCTACCACTTGGGAGGTGGCTGCCGTTCCCAAAAAATGACAACCTCCACCTGGTGTCCCACATGAAGCACATCCATGGGATTGTGCCTCTTGCAATGATATTTCTTTATGGGAAACAAGCGATGGTAAAGACTGTACCGAACCCAAATCTTTGATTCCTTTGGCGATCAATGTCACTCCGCCCGGCATGATAATCGTTGGTAGATTGGATTCATTCGCCAATGACATCATCATGGCAGGTAGGCCTTTGTCACAAGTAGCGATCCCCATTACGCCTTTGCGATTGGGCAAAGAGCGTCTTAAATCTCCTAAAACTGTGGCGGCATGATTGCGATAGGCCAATGAATTCATCATGCCTGTAGTGCCTTGGGTACGTCCATCACAAGGATCGGATACGGATACATAATAGGGTTTGGTAAAGAGGTTTTTGAAAGCATTTGCTGCAACTTTTGCGGCATCCCCCAATTCGAAATGTCCTGAGTGCATGCCCAGTGCCAGGGTCTCTTCACCGTTCTTTAATCCTCCCGCAGTACTCATTATAAGGAATTCTGATTGATTTACATCTCCAGGATTCCACTTCATCCCCGCATCCTGTATTTTGCCAAAAATGTCACCACTGGGCTTGTTTTCATAGTCTTCCCGTGATATCGGTAGTAGCCCTTTTCTTGGGGTAACTTCTAAAGGGAAATAAAACGGACTGTTCTCTTGGAAGTGCTCTTTATCGTTATTGCTCATATATATTTAAAATCGTGATACGAAGGTCTTAAGTTAGTCTATACTATTAAAAGGATAAAAATATTTTTCCAAAGGATATGTTCTTTTTATTTTAAACTGCATCACATTTACCTACGCCAAAAGTGAGGGATAGCTTAAGCAACAGGAATAAGGAGCTTAGGAGGTGAGCGATTATCTGTCAAGAACGATTTACTGTATTGTTAATTGCACATAGCGTGTTAGTATATGGTTAGATGGGTGTTTTAAGCACTTAAATTAGCAAATAAAAACCGAACCTGCCAGCCAGTAGACCGATAGAAAATCTGTCCTCCCACGCTTTTGGCCGTAGGAGGATTTTCGTAAGTACGTTAGAACTAGCAACCCACCAGTCCGCCCGTGCTGGCAAGGACGGGAACGACTCTGTCGGGCCGGTTAAATATACACATTGTTGTCCACTAGCTTTTATTATATTTGTTTAAATAGGTCATCATATTTATTTGCGGAATTTAGTTTTAATTACTTCTTAAATGAATTCCACAAAATTTTAAAAGAAGTGAAATGTTGTTTGCGAAAGTATTTTGCATTAAGAGAAGAGTTAAATAATAAATTCCTTCAGCTAGAATATTTTTTTGGTATCTATATGTATTGTTTAATTGGCATATAAAGGTATGTTTCCTGATTTATTCGTCTTTTATAAAAAAGGTGTCTGATGCCATTGATAAGCTTGATGTTTTTGCGCGCTCATGCTAAACAATATGAACTATTTCGTTTTCAATAGCCATATTATCATGTACTAAAACAGTACTTTTTATAAAGAAATGCTTAATCAATTTACACATGAATTCTTTAATTTCATTAAGCCCTTTATAAATCTTTCAAGTGTAATCACTAATGATTTATGGGTATAATTATACAGGATAGCTTCTATATCATTTTCAAACAAAGTGTCTAAATATTCTACTACAATTCCTTCTGAGAGTAGAATAACGATTGCTTTTCTAAAGTTTAATCACCTATTTCTATGGTTTTAGGTTTTATTTTCATGAATATGACAAGGATTTATATTTTTGAAAACGCTTGTCTATATTGATCTGTAGTTTATTTATTAATTGGTTATTTGTTGATTTGAGCAATCTATCAAATCGTTTTTCCATTTTTAAATAATCTTCAATTTTTAGTGTTGGTTGATTTGAATCGAGCTGAAATGACTTCAATTTTCTTGGGTCATTTCTATATAGCAACCATTGGCCAGATGCAACTGCTGCTTTATGATACTGACTTGGATTTCTCATGTCAATACCATGAGAATTACTATGGCAATAGGCTATAATTACTGATGGACCATCAAAACTTTCGGCTTCTTTAAAAGCCTTTAATGTTTGTTCTTGGTTTGCGCCCATTGCAACTGAAGCCACATAAACATCCTCATAAGTCATTGCCATTAATCCTAAATCTTTTTTTTGTTTTGCGTTGCCTAAATGGGCAAATTTAGCCGATGCTCCAAATGGTGTTGCCTTAGACATTTGCCCACCTGTATTGGAATACACTTCGTTGTCCAAAATTAGAATATTTACGTTTTTACCAGATGCAATAACATGGTCCAAACCTCCAAAACCAATATCGTATGCCCAACCATCACCACCAACACACCAAACACTTTTCTTAACTAAAGCATCTGAACAACGATTAAGTACATCGGCATCACTAGTTTTAATTTTATTTAGAATTTCTTTTAGTTGAGTCACTCTATTTTGCTGTTTAATAATTTCAATTTCTGAATGTTGTTTTGCTGTGATAATATCATGTACTAAATCAAAATCAAGGAATTGCATCATTTTTTTAAGCAAAGTTCTTGCTTCGTATTCTTGTTGGTCTAATGATAATCTAAACCCTAAACCAAATTCCGCATTATCCTCAAATAATGAATTTGACCATACAGGACCTTTTCCTGCTTTGTTTTTTGCCCAAGGTGTTGTTGGTAATGCTGCACCAAAAATTGAACTTGAACCTGTGGCATTAGCAATTAACAGTCTGTCTCCAAATAATTGTGATAATAATTTAAAATATGGGGCTTCACCACAACCATCATCTCCATTTGAATATTCAAATAATGGTTCTTGTAGTTGTTGCTGACTAACTTTAGAAGTATTAATAATAGTCCTATCCAATTTTGGAAGGGTATCAAAATATCTCCAATATTCATTATTTAAATCCGACTTATCTGCCATAAATAATGCCTTTTCCGAACAGGCATCAATACAATTATTACATGCATTGCATTGGTTAGAATTAACTTGAATAGTAAAATTCATTAAGTCAAAATCGTTTGAAATTACAGATTTGAAACCTTGCGGAACTTCTTCTAAAATTTCATCTTCAAATACTTTCATTCTTATGGCACTTTGTGGACATGCCAAACTACAAGCACCACATTGGGTACAACTATTTGGATTCCATTTAGGTATCGTCGTCGTGTTTGTATTTGGGTTATAAACTGAAGTATTCGTTGGATATGTGCCATCAACTGGCAATTCGCTTACAGAAACATTATTTCCATTATTTGCTAATAATTTACCTAAAAGTGTCGTTGCAAAATCTTTATCATCTTCAATTGAAATCGTATCAAAATTCGTTTGAATTGAAGTATCAACTTTTATGAATTGCTTTTTTATTTCTGCTAAAGTAGAATTCTCAATAAGTTCATTTATTAAAGCAAGAAAACAAGCTTGAAGAGAAGAAATTGAATGATTTTCAATGTTATAACTTTCTTTTAAATTATTACTATCCACAATAATAAGCGTTATCTCTTTATTGATAATTTGTTCCTGAATTTCTACAGGAAGTGTCTGCCAAAATGCATTGGTCCGAAGTGAAGTTGGAACCAAAAGTGTTCCGTTTTGCCTTATGTTTTTTAACACATTGTCATTTACAATGAAGTACACATTTTGGCAAACAATAAAATCGGCATTATTAATTAAATAAGGTGCTTTAATGGGTTTTGAATCTAGTCGTAAATGCATCACATTTCTGGATTCTGATTTTTTATAATCACCTTCTGAATACGATTGAACGTACTGGTCTGTTGTGTTTCCAATCAGTTCTGACACACAATTGAACTTGTTTTTATTATTTAATGATTGATGTTGATAGAATAATGCTTGGTAAGTTTCTATATTGATTTTGAATTCTTCGGTGTACGATAAACTTAAGTTAGTAAGGTCATCGAAAATACCAATTGTGAAATTGTTTTTTGGTTGAAGGGATTTTAAATTATTAAATACGGATTTCACCATATTTGGTGTAAACTCTTTTGATGACAAACCATAACGACCTCCAACAATTTTAGGAAATATTGAGATTTCTTTATTTTGAAAGGCTTCGAAAATAGATTGAACTACATCCAAATATAAAGGTTCTCCTGTTGCACCAGGTTCTTTTGTTCGGTCTAAAACAGCAATCGATTTTACGGTTTCTGGTAAGGCTTTAATAATGTGTTTTTTACTGAAAGGTCTAAACAACCGTACTTTTATCAATCCGTACTTTTCACCATTAGCATTTAAATAATTAATAGTTTCTTCAACGGTTTCAGTTGATGAAGCCATTGAAATAATAATATATTCAGCATTTTTTGCTCCGACATAATCGAATATTTTATAATGCCTTCCAGTTAATTCCGCGAAAGCATCCATTTTATTTTGAACAATATCTGGACACGAATTATAGTATGGATTCACTGCTTCTCTACTTTGAAAAAACACCTCTGCGCCTTGCGCTGTTCCCCTAATTACGGGATTGTTTGGATTTAAGGCTCTATTTCTATGATTTTGAATACATTCGAAATCCATCATTTCATTGATGATTGAATCTGAAATTTCTTCAATTTTAGAAGTTTCATGTGATGTTCTAAAACCATCGAAAAAGTGTAGAAATGGAATTCTAGATTGTAAGGTTGCCGCTTGGGATATTAAAGCAAAATCCTGTGCTTCTTGTACTGAAGCTGATCCTAACATGGCGTAACCGGAACTTCTAACAGCCATAATATCACTATGGTCTCCAAAAACTGATAAGGCGTGGGTTGAAATACTTCTTGTTGCAACATGAATGACATTTGGCGTTAATTCGCCAGCAATCTTATACATGTTAGGCAGCATTAATAATAAACCTTGTGATGCTGTAAACGTTGTCGATAAAGAGCCCGTTTGTAAAGCACCATGCATTGCACCAGCAACACCTGCTTCACTTTGCATTTCGAAGACTGAAGGTATGGTATTAAATATATTTTCTTGTTTTGTTGCACTCCATTGTTCTACTAATTCTGACATTTTGGAAGATGGCGTAATAGGATAAATAGCGCAAACCTCGTTGGTTTTATAAGCTATTCGTGCTACTGCTGTGTTACCACAAACGGTTATGTGTTTTTTAGTTTTCATTGTAATGAAGTGAAAGTTCTTTTGCTTTTTGATTGAAATAAAAAAGACTACTCTAACTTTATAGAGTAGTCTTTTTTAAAGAAATTACTCCTTTACAATTTCGATTGTAACTGGTGTTGGATTAGTAATCATGTCGAATACAGGCGAAAATTTTGCCAAATTTTCCAATTGTTCAACAGTAGCATCCGATTTTACTTTTAGTTTAAAGTGAATGCCGTTAAATCCCTTACGAACTTCAGGATCCAATCCTAAAAAACCATGTAAGTCTGCTGTGCCTTTAATGTTAGATTCTGCGCCATCAATATCAATTCCATTTGCTGCAGCATGATAAACCATGGCTCCGGTTAAACAAGAACTTAAAGCATGAAGTACTACTTCTGGTGGTGTAGCACCTTCGTCGGCTCCTAATAATACTTGTGGATGACTACATGCCATTGTGAAAGTTTCTTGACGTGTTGAGTCTTCTTGACCTGCACCATAGAATCCTTTAACACTAGACACACAATGTCCTCCTTCAATCCAATTGTTTTTGGCTCTGAATTCGAATTTAGCCAATTCTGGTTGATCTTGAATGTGACCAATTGTTTCTACTAATTGATCTACGTTTACTCCGTTTTTAATGTTTACTGTTGTTGCTTCCATTTTTTTAATATTTTAATTATTAATATTTGTTTGATACAAATGTATTGCGATTGCGAAGTGTAGGATTTACTCTAAAGTTCAAATTATTTGGTAAAAAGTTCAAAGCAAAAAAAAGCCATCTTTTTATGGATGGTCATGGCCTAGAGATGCTTTTATGTAAGATTTCATTTGATTTCGATAGTTCTTTATGGTCTTTTTTATCTGTTTCAGATTCAATAGGACAAATGTATTCCGTATTTAAAGTCTTCGATTTACTTTAAAATTCGATTTGTTTGGTAAAAAGTTCAAGTTTAAAAAGAAAAGAAAATATCAGAAAAATAAAATCTAAAGATTATAATGCTCCTTTCTGAACTGATTAGGGGGCAATTTGTATTTATTCTTAAAAGCACTATTAAAGTGTGAAGTATTCTTAAAACCACTTTCCCAACAGACATCATTGATATTTAAATCTTGGTTTTGAAGCAACATTTTGGCATACTCAAGACGTTTATTATTTAGCCACTTACCTGGTGTTTCTTTAAAATGATTTTGAAAATCTCTTTTAAAAGTGGACAAGCTTCTCCCGCATAAACGTGCATACTCTTCCAGCGTTAGATCACTTTGAAAATTTTTAATCATCACATCATTGAGATTAGTTTTTTCAACTTGTTGAATAGAATTAAAGAGTGCCACTAACTCTCTGTTTAATGGATCTATTGTTATATTAAATAAAAGCTCTTTAAATTTCATTTCTACCAGACCTTTTGGTATTTCTTTCCCAGCTTTTAAATAATTGAAAACTGTTAAAAAAAGCGAGCTTAAAGGGTCATTAACATTGATTTTATAAATTTGATTTTCTAGAAAGTCTGCTGAAGTTTTAGGCAGAGCTTCATGATGTTCTTTACAAAACCGTCTTATAAAATCGTCTGTAATAAAAAAAAGTAGGCTACAATAATTCTCTTCAAAATATTGCTTGGTTTTAAAAACACCTTTTCTAACAAAAACAGCATCCCCTTCTTTTAAACAATAGGTTTTATTTAAAGTTGTCCAATCTTTTCTGCCACTAACTATATAAGCTAAAAATGGAATTTCTGTCCATAATTTAAAATTTTCCATTTCAATGGGGCAATTAAATTCAATAAACATGTAATCATCACTTATAATTTTATTGCAATGCTGGTTTGAAATGAAAAATTTCTTTAGGTCAAGTGCCATATTCCAAAATTAATAAAAACATTAAATTATACCATTGCGCTTGTGCACAAAGGTTGAGCTAAGCGTAGTGCGGAGGTACGCCGTCTGTTATAACAGCGGGCGAGTTGGCGCGTTGGCCAGTTTCCGCCTGCCAAGCTTTTTGCCTGCCTTCGCCCGAATGTGGTCAGGCAGGCGTTCGGGGGGTATTTTTATCATTTCATTTTAAAAGCCAAATTTTGAATATTTTGCTATCGCGTAATTTTCAATTTGGCGGACTTTTTAAATATACAAAAACCATTGGATTTAGCCAGAATCCGGTACTAATTTTAAGCTCTGTTGTGCACTGTTTTTCTTCAGAGTACATCTATATAATACGTGTCCACCTTCATAAAAACCAATTCCAGATTTCGGACAATACATGATTGTCTCAACCAAAAATCCTGCAACATCAGATAGTTTCTCAGAAAGGTTGCACTCACATTCCTCTTCCAAATAGGGGAGTGGATAATCCCTGCTTGGTTTTTAAAAACCATCTATTTTCAAGGCTTCTCAGATGCTAGTTTATAAAAATGTGTTCCAAAACGTGTTCACTTTTGTGTTCAAGAGCAAGCTTTCAATCAAATTTGGACATAAAAAAACGGATCAGCTATTGCCAATCCGTTGATTTCTATAAACTTAAGTTTTGTAGCGAGAACGAGAGTTGAACTCGTGACCTCCGGGTTATGAATTTGAAAAAAAATCTAATCAACCCCCTAATATGTACTTAATTTTTTAAAATCCTTTACTGTAGTAACAATTATTTTTAAACGAAAAATATTGTATATAATAATAATTCAAATCAATCTAAATAATTGATAAATTTTCAAGAATTACCGTTTATACCACATTGTTGGAATTACACCGATGTTAATTGTCTACTGATTGTTTTTTAGGTATATTTCTACTAATATGATTCATTGCCCCAATAGAATATTTTTTTATTGAATTGTAGTTTAATAACCTATCTAACCAAACGTGCAATGAAAAGAATATTATCTACCTTAATTATCTTAATCCCACTTTTCCTGTTTGTAATTGGTTCATGCTCCAAAAAAGATGAAATTACCGTTTATGACTTTGCAGGAGATGTATTTCCTGTAGATGGAGGAACTATTAGCCCTAAGCAAGGGACATTCGAATCAGGAGAAACGGTGACCATAACAGCAATTCCTTCAAATGGATTCTATTTTAAAAATTGGAGTGGTGATATTTCAGGAACAAGTTCTAGTTATTCACTTACAATAACATCGGATACAGAGGTTATCGCTGTTTTTGAAAAAAACGATACGGATGGTGATGGTGTTCCCGACGATATAGATAAGTGTCCTGAAACGTCTGCCGGGGAAACTGTAAATGTTGATGGTTGTTCGGAAAGTCAAGAAGATTCTGATGGAGATTCTGTTACTGATGAGCTGGATCAGTGTCCAGACACCCCAACGGGAGAAGCTGTTGATGATGAAGGTTGTTCTGAAAGTCAAAAGGATACGGACGGGGATGGTGTTACCGATAATTTAGATGAATGCTCGGATACAGATCAAGGGCTGACAGTTGATGATAAAGGTTGTGCAGAAAATCAGAGCGATATGGATGGTGATGGTGTTCCGAACAATTTAGATCTGTGCCCTGGAACGTCGGCCGGGGAAACTGTAAATCAGGATGGTTGTTCTGAAAGTCAACAAGATTCTGATGGAGATTCTGTTACTGATGAGCTGGATCAATGTCCAGACACCCCAACGGGAGAAACGGTTGATGATGATGGTTGTTCTGATAGTCAAAAGGACACCGATGGAGATGGAGTAACGGATGATCTAGACCAATGTCAAAATACCCCTTCCGGAGAACAAGTGAGCTCGGATGGTTGCTCTTCTACCCAAACTGACTCAGACGGTGACACTGTTAATGATGAGTTAGATCAGTGTCCAAATACACCAACAGGAGAAACAGTGGATGCTCAAGGATGCTCAGGTAGTCAAAAGGACTCCGATAGTGATGGAGTTACAGATGATATTGATTTATGTCCTGGAACACAATCAGGTGAAACCGTAGATTCCAATGGCTGTTCTGCCACCCAGACCGACTCAGCTCCTTCAGCAGTAATCTTTAACCAGGCACCAGCGCATAACGCAACAGATGTGAATACACCTATTTCAATTAGTTGGTTGGCATCCACCGATGCCGAAGGAGATGCCATTACTTATGATGTGTATTTAGGAACGAATTCAGCAAACTTGGATTTAGTCAGTCCTAATCAAACCACGCTATCCTTCACTTCAACCGAACTTGAATTGGGAACCACCTACTATTTTCGTGTAGATGCAAAATCAACTACTTTCGTGACTTCAAGTGAAGTGAGAAGTTTTGAGTCTTCATTCACTGGATCATTCACTGACAACAGGGATAGTCATGTTTATGGAACAATTAAAATTGGATCCCAAGTTTGGATGACGGAGAATTTAGTCTTCAATACTACAGGATCATACAGTTACGACGATAATACATCCAACGATGTAGACTATGGCCGTCTGTATGAATGGGCCTTTGTACAAGCTGCAATTCCTACAGGATGGCACTTGCCAACGGATGATGAATGGAAAACTTTGGAAACTGAATTAGGAATGCCCGCAAGTGATCTCAATATTACAGGCGAATCAACAGTGAGAGGGACAGACCAAGGCACAAAAATGAAATTTGGCGGATCGTCAGGATTGAATTTCCCAATGGCCGGATACAGAGATGACGGCACTTACAGCTCAATAAACAACAGAACGTATTTGTGGGTAAACACGGATGCAGGGGGTGGAAATATTTTCAGAAGAAAAATTGAGGCTGCAAGTCCATCATGCTTCAGGTTTACAAATCCAGCGGGAACATTTGCTATCAGCGTACGTTTGGTAAAGAACTAATAACAGAAAATTATACTGGATAATTTTATAAAATATAATCCAAAAAGGCTTTGCTGTAGTACAAAATAAGATTCCTTGTTAATTTTATGCATCCAATTGCTGTGTGGATAGAGATTATTAGCACTTTTTCCGATAACACCCTAATACAAAGTTGTTTTTAAGGATATAGAAAGCACAAAAAAACGGATCAACAATTGCCAATCCGTTGATTTCTATAAACTTAAATTTTGTAGTGAGAACGAGAGTTGAATTCGTGACCTCCGGGTTATAAATTTGAATAAATCCTGGTTAACTCCCTAATATGCACTTAATTTTTTAAAATCGTTTACGAAACGGTTTACTGTATTAACAATTATTTTTAATCAAAATACATTGTAACTAATAATAATAATAATAATCCAAATCAATCTAAATAATTGATAAATTTTCAAGAATTACCGTTTAACCACATTGTGGGAATTACATCGAAGTTAATAGTCGTCTTACCAATTTTTCTCTAAATTCGAACTTTTATAATTCGCTGCGCCAATAGAATATTTTTTTATTGAATTGTAGTTCAATAACCTATCTAACCAAATTTAGAATGAAAAGAATACTATCTTCCCTAATTATCATGATCCCACTTGTCCTGTTTGTAATAGGTTCATGCTCCAAAAAAGATGAAATTACTGTTTATGAATTTACCGGTGATGTATTTCCTGTAGCTGGCGGAACTATCAGCCCTAAGCAAGGTACATTTGATTCAGGAGAAAAGGTGACCATAACAGCAACACCTTCTAGTGGATTCTATTTTAAAAATTGGAGTGGCGATATTTCAGGAACAAATACTCCCTATTCACTTACAATAACATCGGATACGGAGGTTATCGCTGTTTTTGAAAAAAACGATACGGATGGTGATGGTGTTCCGGACGATATAGATAAGTGTCCTGAAACGTCTGCCGGGGAAACTGTAAATGTTGATGGCTGTTCGGAAAGTCAAGAAGATTCTGATGGAGATGGAGTAACAGATGATGTAGACCAATGTGCAGATACGCCAGAGGGTGAAACGGTCGATAATGAAGGTTGTTCTAATAGTCAAAAGGACACGGATGGAGATGGAGTAACAGATGATCTAGACCAATGTGCAGATAC
>NZ_QLLN01000003.1:176954-779589 GCF_003259375.1 Arenibacter echinorum
ATTCACTGGATCATTCACTGACAACAGGGATAGTCATGTTTATGGAACAATTAAAATTGGATCCCAAGTTTGGATGACGGAGAATTTAGTCTTCACTTCTACGGGGTCATACAGTTACGGCGATAATGCTTCCAACGATGCAGACTATGGCCGTCTGTATGAATGGGCCTTTGTACAAGCTGCAATTCCTACAGGATGGCACTTGCCAACGGATGATGAATGGAAAACGTTGGAAACTGAATTAGGAATGCCCGCAAGTGATCTCAATATTACTGGTGAATCAACACCAAGAGGGACAGACCAAGGCACACAAATGAAATCTGGAGGATCGTCAGGATTGAATTTCCCAATGGCCGGATATAGAGATGGAAGCTCTTACTTCTCAATAAACATCAATACGTATTTGTGGGTAAACACGGATGAAGGGGGTGGAAATATTTTCAGAAGAAAAATTAACATTTCAAGTCCATCATGCTTCAGGTTTACAAATTCAGTCGACACCTTTGCAATTAGCGTACGTTTGGTAAAGAACCAATAACAGAACATTGTATTGGATAACTCCCAATGAAAATTCATCTAAATATTGTCCGTCAAATATTTAGATGAATTTTTTAACAAAAGCCTAAAATTACTTAGTAAGGTGGTTTTGTATGCCCAAGCACTATACTCCGTCTTATCCGGGAACAAAATCACTTAAAACCATGTGAAGGATTAAGAAATTTTTGCTTACGTCCGACTTTAGATCCTGTGGCCATCCAAATATATTCTGGCATAAGAATACACATGATAATAGCAGTTTTTTCTGATTCTACCATAGCCACCATATCAATTGCAGATTCTTTTATTAAGTATAATCCAATAAAAGCATTGCTGTAACACAAAATTGGACTCTTTGTTAATTTTATGCGTCCAATTAATGTGTGGATAGAGATTATTAGCACTTTTTCCGATAACTCCCTACTGCAAAGTTGCTTTTAAGTAAATAGAAGGCATAAAAAAACGGATTGGCAGTAACCAATCCGTTGATTTTTAAAAACTTAAGTTTTGTAGCGAGAGGGGGGCACGATCCCCCGACCTCCGGGTTATGAATCCGACGCTCTAACCAACTGAGCTACCTCGCCGTGCCGTTTTAAACGGGTGCAAATATAAAGTTAATTTTTGGTCCTTTCCAAATTAGATCGCTAAAAATATTATCTCGGTTTTATTTTTTTATCATTTATAAATATATATATTGTCCGCCATAAACACTATTCAGAATGAGCGATAAAATTAAATATGAAGTTGAATTTGTAATTCAGTCCTCCCCACAGCTACTATACCAATATATATCAACCCCTTCGGGCCTTTCGGAATGGTTCGCGGACAACGTGAATTCCAGAGGAGAAATGTTCAATTTTATTTGGGACGGATCCGAAGAGCAGGCAAAATTATTAAAACGCAAGAGCGATGAGTTTGTAAAATTCACTTGGGTAGCGGAAGAAGATGATAGCTTTTTTGAAATGCGTATCATCGTAGACGAAATAACCAAGGATGTGTCCCTGTTTATTACAGATTTTGCAGATGAGGATGAAGTGGACGAGTCTAAAATGCTATGGGAGAACCAAGTATCCAGCTTAAAACAAGTATTGGGTTCCGCCTAAGGCATTTAGGGAATAAAACGTATCTTTGGCCTTGATTTTTCAAGGCTTTTTTTATGGTTAATTTTAACGGAAACCTTCTTTCTAAGAATACATTTTACCTTAATCACGAAAATAGGGGACTCCGTTACGGTGATGCCCTTTTTGAGTCCATCAGGGTAGTCAACGGGAAAATTTTCTTTTGGGAAGACCATTACCTTCGACTTATGGCCTCCATGCGAATTTTGAGAATGGAAATCCCCATGAATTTTACCATGGAATTTTTGGAAGAACAGCTAATGGCAGCCGTAAAGGCGAATGGACTATTGGAACAATCGGCAAGGGTTAGACTTACCGTTTTTAGAAATAACGGCGGACTATATCTCCCAGAGACCAATGATGTATCCTATATTATTGAGGCCAATGTTTTGGATTCCCCCTTCTTTACTTTAAACAATGATGCCTACGAAGTAGAGCTTTTTAAGGATTTTTATATTAACGCGGATATGCTATCTACCCTAAAGACCAATAATAAGGTAATCAATGTGGTAGGCAGTATTTTTGCTTCCGAAAATGGTTACCAGAACTGTCTGTTGCTGAACCAGGAAAAAAAGGTGGTAGAAGCCCTGAATGGCAATCTCTTTTTGGTGAAGGACCAACTTATAAAGACGCCATCCTTAAAAGATGGTTGTTTAAACGGAATTGTCCGTAAGAAATTGATCGGTATTTTGGGTTCGCTGGACAAGTACCATTTTGAGGAAGCTTTTATTTCTCCCTTCGAGCTGCAGAAAGCGGATGAGCTGTTCATAACCAATGCAATTACCGGTATACAGCCCATTACAAAATATAGAAAGAAGGAGTACGACACTAAAGTAGCTGCCGATATATTGGGCAAGCTTAATGCGGCTGCAAGGTTGAACTAAGTATCTTGGTTTAATTTAGGTTGGGATTTTCAGGAGCATTGGACCATATCAGGTAATTGCCGCCCAATTCCATCATTTTTTCCTTCCAAAAAGCGTTGGAAGATTTTTGGATGATAGCACTTTCATAGACATTTTTTACCACGACCCAAGATTTTGAGTGCAATTCCTGATCCAATTGCAGGGAAGACCAACCGGAATATCCCAAAAAGAAGCGGATATCGTTTTCAGAAATGACCTTATTATTGATCAGGTCCACAATAGAACCAAAATCTCCGCCCCAATAAATCCCGTCGGAAATTTCAATACTATTTTCTATGAGTTCCGGAACCTTGTGGATAAAATAGAGATTGTCCTGTTCTACCGGACCCCCGTTGTAAACCTGAAAAGGCAAATCTATTTCGGTAACCAGATCATTTATACTATAGTCTAAAGGCTTGTTTAGGATAAACCCCACAGAACCCTCATGGTTGTGCTCCGCTAACAGAACTATAGACCTGTTAAAGGAAACATCACCTGAAAGTGTAGGCTCTGCAATAAGGAGTTTGCCTTTTTTTGGCTTTTCAGCGACCATATTATTTGTTCTAGTATCTCTAAAATAAAACAATTCCGTTAATCTGAAAAGTCTTTTGCACAAAAAAAGCACTTCCTGTGAAAGAAGTGCTTTCTATGTATAATGATATTATGACTAGTTTACTGCACCGCTTAAATCAGCACCTGCTTTAAACTTCACTACATTTTTAGCTGCAATTTGGATAGTCTTTCCAGTTGATGGATTTCTACCTTCTCTTGCATTTCTTTTAGATACAGACCATGATCCGAAACCTACTAGAGATACTCTACCACCTTTTTTTAGAGAACCTTCAACGTTTCCTAAGAAAGATTCCAATGCCTTTTTAGCTGCTGCTTTAGTAATGCCAGCATCAGCTGCCATTGCATCGATTAATTCTGTTTTGTTCATAATTTCGATAAATTAAGTGTTATTAATTATAATTAAATACTTCAACAAATTTATACGGATTTGCCATTAACACAAGTAAAATGGGGGGAAATCCGCAATTTTGTTGATAACTTGAAACGTTTGTTGATAAAGTAGGGTTTTTTTTACGATTTCTCATACCCCCAATGAACATAGGGGTTTACCCAACATAGGCGTTTTCTGCCAATTTTAATCCGTTCAATACCTCTTTGGTGTTCATTTTTCTCTTGCCGGGCAGTTGAATTTCCAATAAATTAATGAAACCTCCCTTCACGGCTACCTTTAGTTCATTTTTGGTGGCAGCAATGGTCCCTACCTTTAATTGATGCGGTTCCAAATCCATTTTGGCGGAGTATGTCTTTAGGAACAACTGGTCCTCCCCATTGTGCATGGTAGTCCAGGCAGTGGGATAGGGGCTTAATCCCCTAATAAAATTGTAGATGGTTGTAATATCTCGTGTCCAATCAATTTCACAAGTCTCTTTATGAAGTTTGTGCGCCTCCTTTAAGGGGCTATCTTCTTGCTGTTGGGACGGTGCTATTTCTTTGCTCTCCAATTTATGTATGGTTTCCAACACCAGGTCCGCTCCCAAATGCATCAGTTTATCGTGCAAGGTTCCCGCAGTATCCTCTTGTGAGATGATGGTTTTCTTTTGAAGCAATATGGCACCCGTATCAATTTTATCATCAATAAAGAAGGTGGTCACCCCCGTTTCATGCTCTCCGTTTATTATGGCCCAGTTGATAGGGGCTGCTCCGCGGTATTGGGGCAGGAGGGAAGCATGTAGGTTAAAAGTGCCCAGCTTGGGCATATCCCAAACCGCTTTGGGCAGCATTCTAAAAGCCACCACTATCTGAAGCTCTGGTTGTATTGCTTCCAGTTCCTTAATAAAATTGGGATCCTTTAAGTTGGTGGGCTGCATAATATTCAGTCCATGTTCCATGGCATAAACCTTCACGGCAGATTCATTTAATTTTCTACCACGCCCGGCCGGTTTATCGGGCGCAGTAATTACCCCAACAATATTACAATCACTCTTTACTAGCTTGTCCAAAATGGCCACGGCAAAATCCGGGGTACCCATAAACACTATTCGCAGTTTGCTCATCTTTTGATTATTTCATACTGGTTAATAGAATTCACTCTTATTCTCTGCTCCTCCAATAATCTTTGTAAGGCCAAAATAATGGCACTTTCCTTATAGGTCAATAATTTTATCAGCCCTCTGGAACTTTCTTTTTTTACCATCAAGATTTGTAGAATATCCTGTTCTATGATTTTAACAATGTCATTGTTTATAGGATTCTTTTGAAGGCATACGTCACATTTACCACAGTTCTCAGTGGTAGTTTCACCAAAGTAGTTTAGAATGTGCCGACTTCTGCATAGCTTGGAATCCTTTATATAGGTCAACATACTTTCTACATTGTCCTTTTTTACCTGTTGTATCTGTTTTATTTTTTTGGCGAAAATATTGATGGTTCGTTCATCCTCCCTGGGTACCAAAAAGGTAATTTCCAGATCGCTGTGTTGGGCATGGTATTCAATTATTTCATCCTTTTCCATTTTTTCCAATACGGCTATTACCTCCTTTTCGCTTGTGTTCGCTTTTCGCGAAATCAATAGGGGATTGATTTTGGTATCAAAATCGAATATTCCGCCGTAGGTCCTTAATATGGTTTGAACGATAGCTACCGATGGCTTATTTTTATCTAGATAATCAAATATTTGATGCTTGGCAGCTATCATGCGTATAGTCGTTCTTTGTGAGAAAGCTTCAGTTAGGGATATTACAGAGTTTTGGTCCAACAGCCTTAAACCGTTATACGTCAATGTAGTATTTAGTTTATAGGTTTCGCAAAAGGAATTAAAGGGCAATTGAAAAGTTTCCCCACTACCTTCCCCAAAGGGAATCTGAAAATAGTTGGCCAGTTTACGGTACAACAACTTAAGGAAGTCAACATCTGGCAAGACCCCTAAAAATTGTTTGCGTACCTGGGCCTCATCCGTGGGGTTGGTAATTAAAACAGCATTTGCCGGTTTCCCGTCCCTTCCGGCCCTGCCCGCCTCCTGAAAGTAGTTTTCCATACTGTCCGGAATTTGGTAATGTACAACAAGTCCAACATCTGGCTTGTCTATCCCCATTCCAAAAGCATTGGTGGCCACCATGATCTTTACTTTGTTTTCCAACCACTGGTTTAATCTGGTATCCTTGTCCTTTTTGGAAATACCTCCATGAAAAAAGGTTGCTGTATGTCCCTGTTTGGATAGGTAATAGGCCAGTTCCATGGTCATTTTTCTACTCCGCACATATACTATGGAGCTGGTATTGGTCTGGGCGCATAATTCCTTAAGACGGTATTTTTTGTCCTCTTCCCAGCAAACACTAAAGGTAATATTGTTCCTGGAAAAGGAATCCTTCACTACCAATGGTTGTTCCAAATGTAGATTTTGGCAGATATCCTTGACTACCATAGTGGTTGCCGTAGCGGTCAATGCTATCATAGGAACATTGGGCGCCAATTCCTTTAAAATATGGCATTCCAAGTAGGCAGGTCTAAAATCGTTACCCCATTGACTAATGCAATGCGCTTCGTCTATGGCAATAAGGTTGACGTTCATTTGCCTGATGCGCTCCTGTACCAATTCCTGTTGAAGTCTTTCTGGGGATAGGTAAAGGAATTTATAGTTGCCATAAAGGCAATTGTCCAAGAGGTTGTTAACTTCGTCAAAAGAAATGCCCCCGGTAAGGGCAATGGCCTTTATGCCCAATTTTTTTAGGGTGTCAACCTGGTTTCGGATCAAGGCTATTAATGGCGATACCACAATACAGATACCTTCACTGGTCAAAGCCGGTACCTGATAGCACAAAGATTTGCCACCTCCTGTAGGCAGCAGCGCCAATACATCCTGTCCGCCCAATACGGCGTTTATGATTTCTTCCTGGGAATTTTTAAAATCCGGAAAACCCCAAAATTTTTCCAATATATCCTTAGGGTGCTGCTGCACTATAGCCTTTTTAATTTATTTAGTATAAAGGTAACTCTTCCTTCTACGGTTTCCTTGGGGACATTTATAATTTTATAGCCGTAATGGGTGTAGGCCTTTTCCAAAAAGGTGTGGATACGCTCCGCTTCTTCAAAGTTTTCATAACGCTCATTGTCGGACTCATGTATTTCCTTCCAAGGTGGCAGTAAAAATACGTGGTCGTATTGGTAATTTTTACAGCTTTCCACAAAATGGTCCCCATAGGACTGGCCAAAACAATCCATATAGGCCACTACGTCCGGAATACCGCGATCATAAAAAACAATGGGTTGATCCATCTCCTTGGCGGTTTGGAATTGCCTGATCCTTCCTTCGATAATTCTTTCACTAAAAAGTAAAGGATCCGAAACAAATAACTGCGGTATACCTTGCTGCCTGGCTTCCAGCGTAATTTCGCGGGATATCTCACCAAAACAATAGAAGCCTACCTTTTCAATTTTTTCTATGACAGATGTCTTTCCTGTACTGGGTCCACCTGTGATGACAATTCTTTCTAAATTCAAATAGTGGCGTTTAAGTTTCTGCAATTAAATGCATAAAATAGTGTTACAAAGTAATGAAATAGCCTTAAGATTAAAAAATTGACAATGATACTTTATATATTTGCAAAAACATTGGCATGGATCAGGATAAATCAGAAGAATTTTATGGTAGATTAAGGGACCAATTGGCGGAAAGTAGCACATGGCCTTCCAATTACCTGTATAAATTCATAGTACCCACAGACACTGAAAAAATTAAACAGATTCAGGATATTTTTGATAATACTGGGGCAGTAATCGAATCCAAGCAATCCAAAAATGCAAAATATACCAGTTTGAGCATTACGGTTAACCTTAAAAATCCTGATGAAGTAATACGTAAATACAAGGAAGTAGGGGAGGTAAAAGGGGTAATATCGCTCTAAAATAGTATTTCTAGCATAATTTTGTTAATTTGCAGACGTTATAAGAGCACTTCCTTATCATAAATAAATAGCAATAAATATTTCAATTTGAATTTAGTAGAAAACTTAGAATACAATACTGAGCGACCAAAGCTCATTATACCCGAGTATGGGCGCCATTTCCAGAAAATGGTTGACCATGCCATCTCCATAGACGACGATGAGGAACGTAACCGTGTGGCCCAGGCCATCATAAGTGTTATGGGCAATATTCAACCACATTTGAGGGACGTACCCGACTTTCAACATAAGCTATGGGACCAATTGTTCATCATGTCCGATTTTAAATTGAACGTGGACTCGCCATTCCCAATTACCTCCAAGGAGACCTTGCAAAAGCGTCCGGATCCATTGGAGTATCCACAAAATTTTCCAAAATATAGGTTTTATGGAAACAACATAAAACGTATGATCGATGTGGCTGTTAAGTGGGAAAAAGGCGATATGCGAGACGGATTGGAGTATGCCATAGCCAACCACATGAAAAAGTGTTACCTGAATTGGAACAAGGACACTGTGGACGACAAGGCTATTTTTAAGCATCTTTACGAGTTAAGCGACGGACAAATAGATCTTGCCAAGGAAGGGGAAAACCTGACTGAAAGTGGACAATTCCTGAAAAATCGTGTGGCAAAAACACCTAGGATCAGTTCTGGTAAAAAAACGCAAAGAAATCAAAACCGTGGTAAAAAGCGGTATTAATCTTCTCAAACTTTAATGGGAACATTTAAAATAGAAGGCGGTCATCAATTACATGGTGAGATTACACCGCAAGGGGCAAAGAATGAAGCATTACAAATACTCTGTGCCGTACTACTTACTTCAGAAAAAGTGTCGATTACCAATATCCCAGATATTGTTGACGTAAACAAACTGATATCCCTATTAGAGGATTTGGGGGTTAAGATCCAAAAGAAAGGTCAAGGGTCATATACCTTTATGGCAGATGACATTAATTTGGACTACCTGCAATCCGCTCAATTCAAAGAGGACGGTAGAGGCCTTAGGGGGTCTATTATGCTCGTAGGTCCATTATTGGCGCGATTTGGTAAGGGATATATTCCCAAACCAGGCGGTGATAAAATAGGACGTAGGCGCTTGGATACCCACTTTGAAGGTTTTATAAAATTGGGGGCCAAATTTAGATATAATAAGGAGGAACACTTTTATGGTGTTGAAGCCAAAAAATTGAAGGGCACCTATATGCTCCTGGATGAGGCTTCGGTTACCGGAACAGCCAACATTGTAATGGCCGCAGTACTAGCGGATGGCAAAACAACCATTTATAATGCAGCTTGTGAACCTTATTTACAGCAATTGTGCAAAATGCTGAATAGGATGGGAGCCAAAATTACTGGAATCGGTTCCAATCTATTGGAAATAGAAGGTGTTGATAGCCTGGGAGGCACAGATCACCGAATGCTGCCTGATATGATTGAGATCGGTAGTTGGATTGGCTTGGCTGCAATGACAAGGAGCCATCTAACCATTAAAGATGTTAGCTGGGACGATTTGGGCCAAATCCCTACAGTTTTTAGAAAGTTGGGGATACAGCTGGAGCGAAAAGGGGACGATATCGTTATACCCGAACATAAGGACGGTTATGAGATTCAAAATTATATAGACGGTTCCATTTTAACCGTGGCAGATGCGCCATGGCCTGGACTTACTCCAGATTTATTGAGCATTATCCTAGTGATGGCTACACAAGCCAAAGGAGAGGTCTTGATCCACCAAAAGATGTTTGAAAGCCGTTTGTTCTTTGTAGATAAATTAATAGACATGGGGGCCAAGATTATACTTTGCGATCCACATAGGGCCACTGTTATTGGACATAATTTTAAATCCAGCCTAAAAGCCACCACCATGGTATCTCCGGATATTAGGGCGGGTGTTTCTTTGCTGATAGCGGCCTTATCCGCTAAAGGTACCTCTACCATTCATAATATAGAACAGATAGATAGGGGTTACGAAAATATAGACACAAGATTGAGGGCTATTGGTGCCAAGATTACCAGAGTGTAATCAAGACTAAAACATCATAAATTAAACAAGGACTTTCCAATCGAAAGTCCTTGTTTAATTTTGTATATGCACCAATGTTTAAGTAATAAAAATACAGAATACAATTGGACCAATGTGACTATGAACTTATTTTCTTACTAATTTTTTCGCCAATAGTTAAAAGATCACTCACTTCTTCCTTGGTAAAATCGTAGGGAACGGGCTTGGCAATTCCCAAGGTTCCATACAGTTTGCCATTGAGCATCATTGGAGCTGCTATGGAACCTTCAACTTTTGTTTCTTTGGCCGCAGGACGGGCTACCCCGGAATCATCCGTTTGTAGGTTACACATTTCAACTGGTTCACGCCGCTCCGCCGCTATTCCCGCCATACCCTTACCTATTGGAATCTCGGAAAGTTTGGGAATTAAAAAGGGAGGAATACCCTGATGTGCCTGGACCTTTAACAATCCTGATTTTTCATCCAAAAAATGAATGGTACCGGTAGTACAGTCAAAAGCAGAAATTACAGTGGAAAGGACTTCCTGCCAATCAGTGGTTTCGTTTTTAAGGAGGGCATCTATTACAGTGTTCCGTTGTGCATTGTCCTTGTTCATATGCTTTAATTTATTTTTTTCATTATTACCCAAATTTACTAAATCTAGATAAAATATTGCTTAGGTTTTTTAATCGTGCTTGGCGTTATTGACTTCGATCCAATAGCCTTCGGGATCTGTGAGATATATCTGTCGAACTCCATCCGAGCGTAAGGTAACCGCTCCTTTTGTACCCGGCCAATCCTCATATTCAATATTGTTGCTTTCCAAATGTTTAACAAAAGTCTCCAAGTTGGGTGTTGATAAACACAGGTGCATGGACTTGTGCTTTTTCATTACAACCGTATCCTTATAAATCAGATGCAGCTGTGAATTGCCCTGGACTGCAAACCAACGGAATCCCGGAGCTTTGTCAGGGTGTGGAATTTCCTTCAGCTTAAGAATATTGGAATAGAAATCAGCAGTAGTGTCCAGATTATTGACGATCAAGGAAGAATGGTCTATTTGGAAATCAAAATCTTGGGCATGGATTTGTAGTATAATAAAACTGAGAAGCAGAAATAATGGCTTGTGCATGTATATTAGGTTTTAATTTTAAAAGTAATTATAAGGTGTTATTTTCTTTAGGCTATCTGGTTTATAAGGCAACGTAAACTTTAGCAGGAAAGAAAGGTAAATAAAAATGAATCAATTTATTGAAGCCAATCTACTTTTGTGGTAATTTTTAGGAAATTGTTATTTATTCCATGTTCAATTCAGTCTTTACGTGCCAATAACCCGCGGACTATTAAATATTGAGCCGTAGCATAAGTGCCCATAACCAGAATATGTGATCCGGGTATAGACACAACAAACTTATTAAGGGCCAGGATACTATCGGACAAGATAAAGAACAGTGCCCCAATAAACACCAATTTAAAACTTGTGGGATCTACCTGGTCTTTTCTGCTATAGGCTGTTACGGCCATTGCTAGAATGCCAAGGATATAAATAATTACTGGCATTGTTAACGGCCCTAAATGATCTTGTAGAATTATGAAAAGGGTAGTGCCATAGACCAGTAGTAAAAAGGCAACCAAGCGTATTTCCTTTTTAAAAATAGTTTTGCCCTGGATGAGAAATACTATGGCATAAGTTATATGGGCAAGGAGAAAAGCTATTAATCCAAGCATGAAATACAATGGAGAAAGATGATCATAGAGCAAGAATATGTCCCCCATTAAGGAAAAGAAAAGCGCTAATAAACTGTAACTGTATGTCTTTGAAGCTAGTTGCTTTCCGTATATCCCGAAAAATAATAGTAGCGAAAGTAGTATAAGAGGCTTGGTAAATTGCCTCAAGCCTTGAAAGTGTAAGTATCCTGTTACCAGATCCAAGAGCACCAAAAGAATAAATACGCCAATAAAGGCATTCTGCCTTGTTTTCATGCTAAAAAAAATAATATCCCGTTGGTTAGGTTTGAGAACTATATAATTTTCTTTTTCTGACCACAATAAAACAGAGGGCCAATTGGATGACTACCGCAATGGCATTGGTGAGCCATAGGGCTACGGTATTAAAACGAATTCCGTAAAAACACCAAAACAGATAAATGAATACCCAGCCAAAAATAAAGCCATTGGAGAGGCTGCTGGGACCCTTATAACGATATTCTTTAAAGACCTGAATAGCAATTACCAGACAGGCACTTAGACCGGCTGCAATTCCTATACTTTCAAAAATGTTTTCTGGGATACTGTGTATGATATTCATGCAATAAGGGCTAATGGTTTTATGTATTGATTGTTGATCGGTATTTAATTATTCGTTTCTGTATTTTAACATGATGTCCTTGAACAACTCGCTTGTGGAAGGGGGCGTATAACTAATGGCATTGGCGCCAGCTTCTATAGTTCTTACAATGTCTTCATCTATATGGCCTCCTGTGGCCAATATTGCAATATCGCTGTCAATATCCCTGATACGCTTAACAATGTCAGCAGTTTTACCAGCTCCTGAAACGTTAAAGATATCCACCCCAGCGGCTATTCTACCTTTTATATCATCTTTTTCAGAAACAATGGTGATGGTTACCGGAATGTCAATTTTCGACTTTAATCTCGCTATAAGTTCATTGGGAGTGGGTTTGTTCAAGACAACACCCAAGGCACCTTGAAATTCTGCATGCAATGCCAGTTCCACAGACCTTTTACCTGTAGTAATTCCGCCACCAACACCACAAAAGATAGGTTTATCCGCTGCCAAAATTAAGGCATGGCTGATTAATGGCTGGGGCGTAAAAGGATAGACGGCAATTATAGCATTGGCATTGGTGTTTCTAATGATGGCAACATCTGTGCTGAACAGGAATGATTTTAGCAATTGTCCAAAAACCCGTATTCCGGAACAAGAGTTGATTACCTCCGGTACTTCCACGATATTTTTTCTTAGCTTACTACCAAAAGAAGGTACCTTGACCATAATGCAGCAATGAATTAGGTTAAAAGAAATAATAATAAGGGTGGTAAATATGCCTTTGACTAAACCATAATAAATATAGTCTTTTTTTTTAATTGGTACGGACAGGGAGTTTTAATGCCAAGTCAATTTAATGGCTTAAGCAAGGCCTACAATTTTATTCCCCGTGTAGTAAAGGAGATTCCCTGTTGTCCTGTGGTGGAGATCATGACGGCTTCAAAAATAGGCTCGTGATTATTCGATTCTACTGCCCAGTCAAAAACAAAATTTGCGCCTGTTCCACCGTATTCATCATCTTGATCAATAACAATTTCTATAGTTTCCAAAGGCTTCAGATATATAGGTTTGTTAAAATAGGTACGGATAAGATCTCCCTGAGTATTGTAATATTCGGCTTTCAATATATAAATGGAATCGGTGTTGCTTACATTCCTCATACTTGCCGTAGCCGTTAAATGATGTAGCGTTCTTTCCGTGCCATCGTATATGGACGAATATATGGACAAATAGGAACTGCCCTTTATAAGCGAGTCCTGAACGGGTAGGGTTAGGTATCGCTTTTCCCAATTAATGGGATCTATATGACTAACGGACTTTTCCTCCGTACAACTTATAATCACAAGCAGGGAGCAGAGGGCAAGACATATTTTTATTCCAGTTAAATAGATACTTCTGCGAAATATATTAATCATTCTTTTAGACTTCGTTTTAAACATTACATCATTAAAACTAGAAACTAATGCTCCCTTTACGATCGCTTAGTCCTGTATAAAGATACTCTTTAATTAGCGAATCGCACATTTCAAATTAGTCGATAGATATAAGTTTTTAACTTTCACCGTTCATGTAAAACGATAGAGCCCCGGACGGACATTTCATGATCTGTGATTTCAATTGTTCGGTCGTGGCCATCTCTGGCTTTATCCACGGTTTCCCTTTTGGATCGTAAACCTGTGGCAAGGTTTTTACACATACTCCGGCGTGAATACATTTTGAAGGTTTCCATACTACTGTAAGTTCACCATTGGTGTATTCCTTTGCAATTTCTTTCTTTTCCATAATTACGCGATATTAATTCCTTTTAATACTAATTTTTTCCAATCAGGATGTCTTTTTATGTAGGAAGCTACAAATGGGCACATGGGAATCAAGGTCAATTCTTTCTTTTCTATATCTTTTAGGACATCTTTAACCAGGGCGGAGGCTACCCCTTGCCCTTCCAATTCCTTGGGAACCTCCGTATGGGTAAGATAAATTTTATCTTTTGCCCGTATATATTCAATTTTGGCAATAACGCCATCAATATGATATTCATATTGCTTTCCTTCCGTATTATCTATTAATTTGTATTCCATACCTATCGTTATTATTTGTACAGTATAATCCAGTAATCCTATTTCCAATTTACATTTTATTCTTCCAAATAGCCAAATTTGCCCAAATTATAATCTCTTATGGCCTGGGCTATTTCTTCACGGGTATTCATCACAAATGGCCCTTGTGCAGCTATAGGTTCGTTAAGGGGTTCTCCGCTTAAAATGAGTACAATCGACTTTTTAGTGGCTTCGATGTTAAAATCTTCTCCTTCATTTTCGAAGAGTACAAAATGATTTTCGGCTACGGTCTGTGTTCCATTAACATTTATTTCCCCAGCAACTACCAGTAAGGCTGTATTATAGGTAGCTGGAAAACTAAAATCCGCTTTTCCACCTTCTTCAAGCCTCGCATTTAACATGTTAACAGGGGAAAAGGTAGAGGCTGCACCTGCAACATTATTATAGTTCCCTGCTATAACTTCAACAACTCCTTTATTGTCTTCCAACTGATATTTATTTATCTGGGAATTGGTTATTCCCTGATATTTTGGAGCAGACATTTTGTACTTGGCCGGAAGGTTTACCCAAAGTTGTGCCATTTGAAAATACCCCCCTTCTTTACTAAATTTCTCTTCGTGATATTCTTTATGAAGTATCCCTGAGGCTGCGGTCATCCACTGTACATCCCCTACACCGATTACGCCACTATTGCCAGAACTGTCATGATGGGCCACTTTCCCCTGATAGGCAATCGTAACCGTTTCAAAACCCCTGTGGGGATGTACACTTACCCCTCTAGGCTTATCGGTGGGAGGGAAGTAAAAAGGGGAATTGTAATCCAAAAGAATAAAAGGATCCATTCTTTCCATATCCAACCTATATCCACTGGGGATAAAATTATGTACCCTAAATCCGTCCCCTACATAGTGCGGTTCCCTTGGCGCCACCACTATTTCTATATTCTTTATATTCATCAATATCTATTTAATAATTATATAGCAATAATACGTGGAAATGGGGTCCTGTGCATTGATGTATGATAAGTAATGCAGACGCTAGTTTGGCTTAAAATTCTTATGTGCCAATTCTTTGCGTACCCTACTAAGACTTTCCGGGGTAATGCCCAAATAGGAGGCAATCATCCATTGCGGTACTCTTAGTGTTAGATCAGGATATAATTTGATAAAATTCATATATCTCCTTTCCGCACTAGCGCTCAACAAAAGATTTATTCGTTTTTGTTGGTGTCTAATGTGGTTCTGAAGTGCTATTTGATTGTAGTTCCTGAAGGAAGCACTAATTTCACTAGCTTCATTTAAAAAGTCCGAACTTATTAAAACTACCTTGGTATCCTCTATGGCATCTATAAACAAATCTGAAGGTTCATTAAAAAAAGCACTGCTCCTATCGGAAACGATCCAATTTTCGGAACCAAACTGAATAATATGCTCCTTGCCAGCGTCGTCCACTGTATAGGACCGCAGGAGGCCGTTTTCAACAAAGAAGGAATGTTTACACACTTCTCCCGGACGCAAGAGTATTTCTCCTTTTTCAATATTTCTGAATTCTACTTTTTTTATAAGCAACTGAAAATCAGGTTCCGCTATGTTCGCCTTGGTCTTGAGATACTTAGTGAAATTTTGCATGTAAGTATTCATTTGGAATGTTTGTTTTTATAATGAAGATAGGATGATTTTATCATTTGGGAAAGAACGTCCATGTCAATATTTGATAATCGTTTTATATACAGACATGTTTTGCCCGTTTTGTGGGGACCCAATTGTTCCAAAAGCTCTTGCTTATTTGCAAAGCCCGACATGATGTAGATTGAAAAATTGGATTTTCTAGAGGAAAATCCGGTAATGCACATATCTCCCTCCCGACCAGAATCGTATTTATAATGGTAACTGCCAAAGCCGACTATACTTTCACCCCACATTACTGCTGGCTCAAGGGTTATACTTTTAAATAATTCCAATAATGCATGTGCATCCTTACGTTTTTCTTCACCCTCAACAGAATTTAGAAAATCTATAACAGATGTATTGTTCGGCTTGGTTTTGTTCTCTGTCATCTTTTAGACATTGGCGTTCAATAAATTTACTAAAAAAGGAGTAAAATAAGATTGACTATATATCATTATCGATAGGGAATATATTATTATTAGTTGGATACAATACTGCAAACCCACTTCCAGATTAGGCTTTTAATATGTAATTTAGCAGAAACGTTCTAAACACTTATTAACATGAAAAAAATAACACTTTTAGTATTTATGATTGCTGTATCCTTTGGAGTACAGTCGCAAATCTCAACGCCGGCAGCGAGTCCGGCCTCTACTTTGATCCAAAAGGTTGGATTGACCGATGTAACGGTGGAATATTCCAGACCATCCATGCGTGGAAGAACCATTTTTGGAGATTTGGTACCTTATGATAAATTGTGGAGAACTGGGGCCAACGCCAGGACCAAAATAACCTTTAGTGAAAATGTAATGATTGGAGGTCAAGAACTTAAAGCTGGTTCCTATGCCATTTTTACCAAGCCGGGTGCTTCTTCTTGGGAAGTCTTTTTCTATTCCGATTACAATGGTGGTGGAACTCCGTCTGATTGGGATGAAAGCAAGGTAGCTGCCAAAACTTCTGCTCAAGTGCAAAACTTGCCATTTGAGGTTGAAACTTTTACGATGACTATCGACGGCCTTTCTGATAACGCTGCTACTTTAGGCATGTTTTGGTCAAATGTATATGTAGGTGTTAAGTTTGATGTTCCTACGGATAAAACGGTCACTAGTTCCATAGAAAAAGTAATGAAGGGCCCGGATGCCAATGATTATTATGCAGCTGCTGTATATTACATGAATTCCGGTAAGGATATCAATAAGGCCAAGGAATGGATGGATAAGGCCATGAGCCTGACCTATGAACCTGCATACTGGCAGTTAAGACAACAATCTTTGATCTACGCTAAGGCAGGTGATAAAAAGCAGGCCATTGAAACTGCAAAAAAATCTTTGGCTGCTGCCGAAGCCGCAGGTAATGCCGACTATATTAAGATGAACAAAGACTCCTTGAAGGAGTGGGGAGCCAAGTAATATACTTGCGTACCAAATATAAAAAGCTCACTTTTCAGTGAGCTTTTTTTTTGGAAGTTTTGTATATAAAAAACTAATCTATCAATGGTTCGTAATTCCTAGGACCTCAGTACTGACCTTTAAATTATTATCTCTCTAATAGCTGCAATCAATATTTACTGGCTGCTTCCATTATCCTCAGCGACGAATTGCTCAAAACGTTTTGGTTTCTTATATCCTGCATTGCCGAAGTAACATTACCGTACAATGACAAAACCAACTCACCCATTGCGCTGGTTTTGATATTTGAAATTCGTTTTATAGAAGATTCCAATTCCGAGCTCTTCCCTAATTTTTTTAGGGACAAAAGTTCAAACAGCTCATTGGGGTATACCACCTTCTGATTGTTCTTATTCTGATAGGACAATATACCTGTCAATAACTGTTCACTTTTATTTGAATCTTTGAGCAATTCAAAATTTACCGCGAGTAGATAATCCTGTAGTCTTTCATCGGCATGGAAAGGTTTTCCAACTCCCAGGTTTTCTGGCCATTCTTTTGACGCTTCCAGAAAGGATATTGCCCTCTTGTAATTCTTGGCTTTCATATTGTCCAAAGCCATTAATATATGAGCTTCGGTATATATTTTTTTACTTTCAGAAGCATGTTCAAAAGGCAATATCATTATGTCTTTTAAGACTTCAATGGTTTCCCCATACTGATCGTTCAAAAGGGAGGATTTGGCATAAATCAACCCTATGTTGGCATTGTTGGGGTATTTGGCATATGACTTTTTAGCCAATTTATACGCTTGTTCAATTTTATTATTGTCTAAATAAAATTGAACTACTTCTTCCTTAAGTTTCCAATCAGAACCGTTTATCTGCAAAGCTTTTAAATAATCCTTTTCATTGGCAATATAATCTTCATTTTCGAACATTCTTGCCCTAAAACGATAAAAAATGTCAGAATCTGGTTCATTTCCACAATCCTTTAGAAGCTGTAATCCTAAAGCCTTTTGTCCGACAGCCATATAATTCTGCGCCAAGTAGTATTTAAATTTCCAATTTGCATTTTGGGAGATAGCCCAATGCAGAACATCCATGGTTTCGGGCCTATAGGGGAAAACAAAATCCACAGGAGCTGCTATGGCCTTAGCCAAATATTCATTACCCGGCCCAGCAGCCATATCCTGGGATAAATAAGCTGACCAAAGGTGTATTTTGGCATTTGATGTTTTGGACAATTTTAGAATCTCCATGGCCTCCGATACCAATCCTATGTCTTTGTAATAAATGGCCTGTTCCAGAATAGATTCATCGGGAAATTCATTACTGATTTCCTTCGGCATAATTAGAGGGGTAGGCCCGGATAAAAATTGGGATTCTATTAAAGCAAAATGATTCAGGGGATCTATTTTTATTAGTTCGGCATATTCTTTATTAAATGCATTGGACCTATTATTTTTCCTTTGCAACAATAATTTAATTTTTCGCGCATTTAGATTGTAGGTATTGTAATCCAACGCCTTATTTGCATATAGATCCGCTCTTTCCAAATTTTGTGTCGAGAAATAAATTTCGGCCATTTGGGCATAGGAGACAGATCTGTAGTTAATGCTTCTAGCCGCCCAGCCTAAAGATTCCAAAGCATTTATACTATCATTTAGGGAACGATATATAATTCCGGCCAAGTAATTGGCTTCAGTATTATAGGTATCCAATTTTAAAACCCTATTTACATATTCCAGGGCTTTGTCATAATTGGTTTTTCGATATTCCAATCCTGCCAACTTCAAGAGTCCATCCTGATGCGAGGGATCAAAAGCCACCAATTCATTTAATTTTTTGGCGGCAAGTTCATAGTCCCTAAACTTTAGGGCCTCCCAACCTTCATGGTACAGTTGTTCGCTCTTGGAGACTTTAAGTGCTTCATCATCAATAAACGGACGTTTTATGAGGGTACTTTCGCCATTGGAGGTATAAAATAATTTTTTATCGCCTAATTGCACCACTATTTCCCCGGAGTGCTCTAATGGAAGCACTTTGGAAAAAATTCCCATAGGCTCTAAGCCGATTTCCTCAGAATAAACTTCTTTCCCATTGATGGATACCGTTAAATTATCCCTAAGACTTTGTAGGGCATTGATACCGATATAGAGGCCTTTATCCGATTCCTTAACGTTAAGGACGCCGTATTCCGTGGCATCTACCATACCACCGATTTCTTTGAAAGGAAACCAGATTTCTTTCCAACGATCCATTACATAGGGTTCAAAATTTGCTTGTGAAATGGGGTTGGTTTCTCCTGGAGAATATTGATTAAGAAGTCGCCCCGCTTGAAATTCCATATACTGTCCATCGGTGTCAGTAAGTAAATCCTCCCAAATACCTCCCGACCTCGCCATGGACCATAACCAGAGTTTCTGTCCCGGCATTTCTTCATAGGGAGCCCAGTGGCCAAAACCAAAATTTCTATTGTGGTAGTACCCTCCAAAAAAATCTTTATAATCGCCTACCACATGTTCGGAAATATCCTTGTCAAAATTATTGTTTTTATAAAGGGAAAGATCTCTGCCTTCTTCATCTATTGGCCATGGTTTGGCTGCTCCTCCGTGTTCCAAAAATTGATTCCCTGGATATATGAACTCCAAATCGTCCGAAACCACCGCTGCAGCGGTCATCCAATTGTAATAGGACTGATCAATAGGAGAACCATTGTACCAAGAGGCATTGGTTTCAAAGTAGGCCTTGTCCTTCTCAAGCCTAATTTCTACCCTCCAATCCGTATCTGAGGGGAGGTCAGCGCTGCCTACGATACAGCTTACACTACCATCTTCATTAGTTTTTACCACATAATCTACCGGAGTAGCAGTAGACGGATGATGCCCTATAATTCCAAAATTAAATTCAATACCTCCAGAGGTCCAAGGTCCACGCATTGAAATATTCCGGAATTTGATTACTTCATTTTTATAAAGGAATTCCTCCCCGGTACTTTTCTCTATTGCTCCCCAGACTTTTCCACCTATTTCGGGCAGTACAAAGACTTTGATGAATTCATTCTCCAAAGTAACTACCTTCCAATTTTTCCTCTTTGCGATATTTTCATATCCTTCATACTTGAAATACGGAAATATTTTGGCATTGTCGGTCAGGATAGGGACGGGGTTGGGTTTACTGAAGTCATACGTTTCCAAGGACATCATTTCCTCCTTTATGGTCACTGATGGCGTTTGGGCCATGGTTCCAAGACATAATCCCAATGCAATTATTAAGCTGATATTCTTTACTTTCACTTTGCTATTTTTTAGTTGATTCTATTTTATACATTGCTATAGCATCGTTGTTTCTTACGAACAATACTACCTCTGATTTATCGGCCAAAGTAATTTTGGTGATATCCCTTATTTCTCCGTCAATATTTAAACCACTTTCCATTACTGTAGAAGGTTTAAAATTACCTTTGCCATCACCAAATAAGACTATTCCTTTATTGGCATCATACCTACCAAATTTTACTCGAGTTCCGAAAAAATTACCTCCCATGACGATATCTTCATTGCCGTCATTATTTAAATCCTCCATTAGAATTCCATAAATAGGGGAAAATTGTGTTTCGTTGGGTAATGGAATTAATTTAAATTTTCCGTTACCCTGATTTTCCATATAACTACTATCAAAATTTTTGGCTTTTAAGACCATGGCCCCTTTTAATTCCTCATGGCTAAAAACATCCGTGATTTTTGCAGAGGCATAGTCCGAATAATTTAAATATTTCCCTTTGAGCCCACTTAATTGCCCCACCATATCATCTTTTGAAAACACAGGGAATTCTTCCCCCATATTATAAGAAGTCATTATAGGATCCAAGGACCCATTGTTATCAAAATCTTTGGTATATAAACCAACCGGCTCAGCTATGGACGTTTTTAATTGAGAATTTCTACCAAAGTTTCCAATAATATAATCCATGTCTCCATCCTTGTCAAAATCTCCCTGTTCAATACTGTTCCACCATCCTTCGGAATCATTCAGACCGTTGTCATCATAGACTTCCACAAGTTTACCATCTACATTTTTGAACGTTCTGATTTTCATCCATTCACCTACTAAAATTAGATCATTAATATTATCGTTATTAAAATCGGTCCAGAGAGCATCTGTAACCATACCAGGATATTCCAGATCTGGGTTTATGGTAAATGTTATATCCATAAAAACGCCTTTACCATTGTTCTGTAAAATATAACTTCTTGGCGCTGTGGGATATTTCCCGGGTACCAATCTACCACCAACAAAAAGGTCCAAATCCCCATCCCCGTCAATATCATTAGCATGCACACAGGAACCACTACTAATCATTTTAGGTAATCCTGTGGCACTTTTTACAAAATTACCTCTTCCGTCATTTATGTAAAGCCTGTCTTGTAGTTCACTGGAATCTTCTTCAAAATCGTTTCCGCCGCTTACCACATATAGATCCATATCGCCATCGTTATCCGCATCAAAGAATAGGGAGCCAATGTCTTCCGATTCCTTATCTGCAATGAATACTTTTTCATTGATGGGTAAAAAATTTCCGGATGATGTTTGCATCAACATTCTCCCCTCACTTCCTTTGGCACCGCCGACATATATATCTTCCAGGCCATCATTATTTACGTCCGCTTTGGTAATGGTAGGTCCTTGGGTTGATAATTTTTGGGGGAGCAACTGTTCCCGTTTAAAATCATTATAATCATTCTCCAAATGCCTGTAGGGGATAAGACTGTCTATAGTTATGTCCGTAAAAAAGGTTTTACCAACTATTGCTTCGGAATTATTCTCCACTAAAGCTGCATCCTTTTGATTTAAGGTAATTATTTGATCGGCCTTTACATCGGTCATAACCTGTACCTTGCCATCAGGCCAAATAATCTTAAGTTGATCTACGGAAACCGCATCCCCAAGTCCAAAAATCAGATTAAAATCTACAGAAGATTGAAACCCCCTAGTGGGCATCAATTCTTGCATAAGTAATTTGTTTCCAATAGCCAAAGTGACTTTGGAGCCGATGCCAGAAGTGTTCTTTCCTTCACCTTTAAGATTAATTTTTAGGTGGTGGTTGGAATTGTGTCGTTCACTATTGTTTCTATAAACAAAGGGGTATTCGTCTATGTTATTGACCACCAGATCGAGATCTCCATCATTGTCCAGGTCGGCATATACGGCTCCATTGGAAAGCGATTTCTGATTTAGGCCCCAAGCTTCATTCACTTTGGAGAAAGTAAGGTCGCCGTTGTTGTGATAGGTATAATTCTCTTCAATGGTAGAAGGCATATTCTCCAGTAAATCGGTAATGGCCGTCTCAACGCCGGTTTTATTTTGATTGACTCTATCCTGAACCGCAAAATTTAAGAAATCCATATTAGTGTAGTCCCGTTTTACACCGTTGGTAATAAATAAATCCTTAAAACCATCATTGTCCAAATCAGTAAAAAGTGAGGCCCAACTCCAGTCAGTATTTGAAACGCCCGAAAATTGTCCAATTTCAGAAAAAGATTTCCCTTGATTGTTCAAATGCATCATATTTCTCATGGTCTGATAATAGAATCCGGATTTCTCCAAGAAGGTATTTTTGTCATAATTGTCCGGACCGGAGACCATCTTTAAGCGGTAATTATTTTCTGGGAGCATGTCCAAGGTCATAATTTCCGGAAAGCCATCATTATTGATATCTGCTACATCCGAACCCATAGAAAAATGGGAGGTGTGCCCAATATAATCTTCGAGACTTTCAGTAAAAGTACCATCATGATTATTGATGTACAAATAGTCCTGTTCCTTAAAATCGTTGGATATATAAATATCTGGCCAATTGTCATTATTTACATCCGATACGGCTATACCAAGTCCAAAACCTAACACATTTGAAACAAGTCCGGCCGAATCACTTACGTCCACAAACTTTCCATTATCGTTTCTATAAAGTCGGTCTTCATAGGCAGGGTTTCTTTGTTGCTTAAGGTTATTGGATATTTGTCTAAAGCTTGAATATTCCTGTGAAGAATGGTTTACTACATATACATCTAGATCGCCATCCCTGTCATAATCAAAAAAAGCAGCCTGAGTGGAGTAGCCACTATCATCAATTCCGTATTCCGCCGCTTTTTCCGTAAAAGTTAAATCCCCATTATTAATGAATAATAAGTTCTTTCTTTTATAATCGTCCTTGGCAGCCGATCTACATACATAGATATCCAAAAAACCATCCCCGTTAACATCGGCCATGGTGGTTCCGGTATTCCACAAACCTTCGGCAAATACTCCAGCTTTTTGGGCAATCTCTTCAAATTTAAAGTTGCCTTTGTTAATATATAGCCTACTTCCTACCATGCTGGCTGTAAAATAAAGGTCCGTAAGACCATCATTGTTGATGTCACCTGCACTTACGCCACCACCATTGTAGATATAGCCATAGGTTAAAATATTAAATTCTTCGGTTTCCTGTAAAACAGGTTTAAATGTAATTCCAGTTTTGTTGCTCGGCATTAGGGAGAACATTTTGCTATCATCTACTCCTTGGCAAGAAAAAATAAATAATGTCGTAACAAGAAGGTATATTTTGGTGATATTTTGAATCATAATAATTAGGAATTTATCAACATAGGCTAGATTTTGTGAATTGCATTATAAAATCAAAAGCCAATGATATAACAGTAAAAATTACAAAAGGTAAGTTAATTAATTCTATGGACTCACCACTATAAATGGGGGGATATAAAAGAATTTCTTAGACTTTTATAATAATCTTTTAATTGCTTATAGGATGATCAAATAAAAAAAACCTGTGATTTTAAAGTCACAGGTTTTCTCTTAAACACTAATAAATTACAATTTTAAATATCAAAAATTTGGTCCGCCAGTATCCCACCAAAGTCGTGTTCCAATTTCATCCGGTCCACCTAATTTGGCCGTTGCGTCCGCAACACCAGCGGCATTACCTTCGCGTTCTGTATTCACGAACGGCATTCTTTTAATAGCCTCGCCATCAGGAATAACACCCCAATCGGCATTACTGCTATTTTGATAAACGGGAGGTAATTTTGGATACCCGGTTCTTCTGTAGTCTACCCAGGCTTCCATTTCGTTGGTATAGGCAGCAATCCATTTTTGGGTAATAATTTTCTCCAATTTAATCTCATTGCTCGCAGCCTCATCCCAAGCAACCGTTGTGGTGATCTGGTTCACAAAATCGTTTACGGCACCTGCTGCGACTGGATCATTATAATCTATTGGCAAACTTGTGTTGTCCGCTAAATAGGCATCAACACCACCTGCTCCCCATAATTCAAAGGAAGCCCTAACACCAGCCTCATAATTGGCTTGTGCATCTCCAGCACCGGACCATCCCCGTAAAGCAGCTTCTGCTTTAATAAAGAATACTTCGTCGGCGCTCATTACCTTACGTTTGGTAACTTTTGCGGGATCGTTAAACGAAATATCTATGGTTGAAAAGCTCAATCGGTCATCCTTGGCCACCAATTCGGCACCGTTGCGGATACCTTTGTAAGGATAGTCTGGGTGATCAGTTACCAAAGACATATCGGTTACTGGATCAAAGAAAGGCGCAATACGGTTGTCTTTATAACCAATCAAAATAGACTCCATGGTAGCACTCATTCTAGTATCGCCCCATTCAAAGCAAATTTGTGCAGGGTGAAATTTTACGCCATACAAAGAAATATTAAAATTGTCAGCATTGGTCTCAATTAGTCCTACTGGATCTGCCATAGCTTTCTCACCTTGGGTTTTAGCCACGTCAGGAGCTACCTTGGAGATACGCATGGCCAATTGTAATCTCAATGAATTGGCATATTTTGCCCATTTACTAACATCTCCACCATAACTGGCATCAAAATTAGTTAGACCTACATAGTCCGTATTGGCACTGAAAACTGAAATGATTCTATCTAAATCACTAAAGAAAGCATTATATAAAGTTTCCTCGCTATCATAAAGTGCACTTCCAGTAGAACCATAATTGGTATAAAGAATTGGTCCATAATAGGTAGTAACCCTGGACATGGATACAATTCTAATTAAATTGGCCCATTCTACGAATACATCATAGCCATCCGCTGCTGCAATGTCTATTACTTGCTTGGCAGGAGCCATAACATTATTGTATTCCCTAGCCCAATAACCATTCCAACGTATATAGTAGGTAGTGTTGTTTACACCGCCAACAAATGGGGTAGGAGTGGCCAAATGCTGCGCAAAGGTAACATTGGTCAGGTTATGGTCTACCTGGTTACCAAATATTTGGCTCAGCATAGAGGAATAAAATGCCCCCACATGATTAAAATCCTGCTTTAATGATTCACCGGATATTTGATATGGATTGGTATTCGTTTCTTCAAAATCGTTGGTACATCCGCTAAAGGCAATGACCATTGTAATTAGATATATTAACTTTTTCATCTTTTATAAATTAGAATGTTACTTTTAGATTAAATCCATAAGTTCCTGTTGAAGGAAGATTAAAGTTATCCAATCCCTGAGCATTTTGATTGGTACTCATTGCCAATTCTGGGTCGAACGGAGCATCTTTGTAGATATAGAACAAATTGTTTCCAATGAAAGACAATGATGCCGCAGATATCGGTAATCCTAATTTTGACACATCAATATTATAACCCAAAGAAAGTTGGTTAACTCTAATATTGGTGCGGTCATAAACATAGGCCTCCCCAACACCGTTTCTATCACCTATGGCCCTAAACCAAGTTTCGGAATCCACAGTTGTTATAGCTGCTCCAGAGGTCTGGTCTACACCGTTAACAGTAACACCACCTGCATCCCTTGCATCAGCAGTTCTTTGTGAAACTCCTGCACCGTCCAACATGGATTCGGTTTGACTAAACACGTTACCTCCAAATTTACCATTTATTTGCATGCCAAGGGTAAATCTCTTATAACTAAAGTTGTTGTTCCAGCCTAGGGTCCAGTCAGAATCCAAATTACCAATTAGCTCAGTAGTTGCTGTCCTTAAAGGTTTTCCACCATCAAACAATATTTGTCCTTGATCGTTCCTTAAGAATTTAAGTACATATAGGTCATTAAAAGCTCCACCTTCAACCAATTTGGATTGATAACCTTCTGAAGATCCAAGATTGATTACCTTATCATCATCTGGTCCTATATCCACAATTTCATTGGTGTTGTTCGTAAAGTTAAAAGCCGTAACCCACTGAAAATCATCAGTCTGAACAGGGGTAGCGTTAAGCGTAATTTCCCAACCTTTATTGGTAATTTCCCCGGCATTGATGAATTTGGTAGTGTATCCACCCTCAGATTCGGATTGTAATAAAGGTACTTCTATGAACTGATCTTTACTGGTTAGACTATAATAGGTAATGTCTAATCCCAATCTGTTTTGAAAAAATCTCCAATCAGCACCGAATTCCAAACTGGTAATAATTTCAGGTTTCGCATCCAAAAATGGTTTTACCGTATTTCTGTTTACACCACCATTACTGGCAATAGTGTTTTGCGGATTAATTCTGTTAAAAGGTACTTCGTTACCTACTTGGGTATAGGAAGCCCTTAATTTACCAAAACTAATAGCCTCTGGCATAGTAAACATTTCACTAAGAATACCGGTTACACCAACAGAAGGATAAAAATAAGAATCATTTCCTGTTAGAGCCAAAGTTGAAGCCCAGTCATTTCTTCCAGATAGATCCAAGAATAACATTTCCTTATAACCCAATTGAAGGTTGGCAAAAGCACCTTGCTTAATAACAGATCCGTCATAGGTTGAAAGTACCTGAACGTTGGTTGGTAAGTTTTGAAAAGTAAACTCATTAGGATAAAGTAAACCTAAGGTACCGGTACCTACACTTACCCCATCGCCGTAAACAGTTTTCTGATAACTTGCTCCCACTACACCGTTTAAACTAAAGTCGTCACTTAAATCGGTATCGTAGCTAAGAATAGCATCGGTATATACCAATTGGTCCTCATACTTTCTGTAATCCCAAGCACCTTTTGGGTGTACGTTAGTAGAGTTGGAGGTAGCAGCGTGCTGTTGTTCAAACTCTTTTGCAGCATAATCATAGTTACCTCTCACCTGTAATTTAAGCTTTTCGGCAATATCATATTCAAGGCTCAAACTACCTATTATCCTTTTGCTTTCATCAGTTTTAGGCTCTTTGTTAATTATCCAATAAGGATTGGATTGATGGTGATCCACAACAAACCAGTTCTGTGCATATAAGTTTCTGTCAGTGTCAAAAGTCTGGTAATTGTTCTTGAAACTATAAAAATCTCTCTGTCTTGGAAACATATATAACCCCGTTAATGGGTTTAGGTAATACCCTGAAGGTAACCTATTTTCTGTTTCCTCCAAAGCCATAATAACACTGGAAGTAACAGTTACCTTATCATTGAACATCTTTGTAGATTGCTTAAAGGTAAAGTTATTCTTCTGGTATTTATTCTCTGGTGTTATTCCCGAGGCAGTAATATTACCGTAGGAAAAATAAGCTGTGGTATTATCATTTCCTCCACTAACGGTTACAGTGTTGTTGAAGTTATGACCAGTTTGGAAAAATTCTTCTACATAACTGCTTTGATAGTCACCGGGGGTAGTGGACCAGCTTTCCTTGGCATTACCATTAGCTCCGTATTTAAACTGCAAATCAGGCAACTCAAGATAGTGTTCAAAAGTATAACCGGAATTTAAGCTTACGGTGGTTTTACCAGACTTACCTGCCTTGGTGGTTATAACAACAACCCCGTTGGCACCTTGACTACCATAAAGTACGGCAGCGTTGGAACCTTTAAGAATACTGATACTCTCAATATCGTCCGGGTTAATGGCTGAAAGTCCGTCACCGGCATCAACTCCTCCCCACATTCCTGGTTGGCCTCCTTTATTGTTGGCCATAGGAATACCATCAATTACAAATAATGGTGAACTATCACCACTCAAGGATTTGTTACCCCTAAGAACGATTTTTGTAGATCCACCAGCACCAGAACTACTTTTCTTAATTTCAACACCGGCAGCTTTACCGGATATACTGTTCATGAAATTAGGATCTCTGGTTGCGGTCAACTCATCTGCCCGAACGGTCTGCTGGGCATAGGTTAAGGTTTTTTCTTCCCTTTTAATACCCAATGCCGTTACAACCACTTCGCCCAGTTGTTCCGCATCTTCTTGCATAGATACATTAATTGTATTTGATGCTCCTACGGTTACAGATTGGGATTTCATTCCAAGAAATGAAAATACCAATACGCTTCCGTTTTCTGCCTCAATGGAATAATTTCCATCAAAATCAGTCTGAGATCCAGTTGTGGTTCCTTGTACAAGTACGTTTACACCTGGTAGAGGGGAACCATCCGTAGCATCGGTGACCGTACCTGTCACCGTTTTGCTTTGCGCCAGTAACGGATAAGCTCCGAACACTAGTACAAAAAATAATAGCAATTTTTTGACCATAATAAAATTGTTTGAGTTAATAAATTAGTTGTTTGTTAATATTAAGTTAAGAGTGAAATTAATCTTTTTTTTTAATAAAACAAATAGTATCGGTGTTAATGTGTTCGAGCACATTAAATAAAACCTTAATTTTTTTAAGGTTATTGCTGAATAGTATTCTGTTTTACCAACCTAATTAAAGGTAATAGTGCGCGTTTTCTGTAGTAATAACATCTATAGGAAGGAACTCATGCGGAGGCAAGGGCTTTCCGAAAAGGAAATGTTCTGCCAAATAATTAACACTGAGAAATGCCTGCCTTTTTGGTTTCTGGTGAATTAAAAATTTTATATCCCCCTGTTTCAGGTACTTAATGTTAGGCTTTAACAAATCGTATCCTATTATAATCCCATCATCTTTGTTAAGATCTTGAAAAGCTTCTACCAACATATATGCCTTTGAATTGGTTACAAAAAAGGCGCTAATTTTTGGGTTACTTTTTATGAATTGGGATACTTCATGTTTAAAAACGTTTTCTTCAGCTGAATTAAAAGTTTTGGAAACCATAATGTGATTATTGTCCGACTTTTCCGTAAAAAACTCTATAAACCCATTTTCCTTTGTTTGCATATGTGGTTCTTTGTTTATATGGATAATAGCTATTCCATCATTCTTTCCAATTATTTTCTCCATTAAACTTGCGGCAACCCTGCCACTTTGATTTAGGTCCTGACCTATAAAAATCTGTTCCTTAAAACAATTTATATGATTGTTGAACAGAACTACCGGAATCTTGGCTACACAACATTGTCCTAACACCACTTGGGATTCATTTTCAAAAATGGGTGCCATCAAAAGTACATCGGGCTGTGATATGATAGCTTCATGTGATTGACCCATAAAGGAAGATTTATCTGTAGGGTCATAAAAAAACTTCTTAATAAGTATTCCAAACGGGGTGAACTGATTAGAAGCCTCTACAACTCCTTCATAGGCAGGAATCCAATAGGGGTCCTTATTCGGATCCGGAAGCAGAACATGGATACTATAAGTTTTGTTTTTTTTAAGGTTCCTGGCAATGGGATTGGGCTTGTAGTCGATCTCCTTTAATACCTTGTCTACTTTTTCGAAAGCATTTTTGGAAACTTTGCCTCGTTTGTGCAATACCCTATCTACTGTTCCCTTGGAAACACCTGCCATTTGGGCAATGTCCTTTATAGTATATTTCTCCTTAATCATTGTAGTACTGGATACGAGAACAGGATTTTATTTTTGGCATATCAAGAAACTTTTAACAGTTTGCTAACAATAAATATAGAAATAATCCATATAAATTACCTAAAATTTTCGTGGACTTGATAAATTTTCAGTTTATACTAACTATCAGAGCTATCTGTATCCAAGTAAAAATGGATAGTTAAAAGTTCGTTTTTGCACCTAGGTGCAATATTAAAACAATTAAAATGCAGTGAAATATTATGCCTCTATAGGGGGATTTTTAAGAAGACGATCAAAACCTTCCAATATGGTTGCCAATACTATTATCAGGCAACAACCGAAGGCATTTAACCATAAATAGGACATCCAGTCATAACTCCAGCCAATTATTACGATACACTGTGTTATTAAGGCTGCTACAAAAACGGCATTGCCCTTTATGAATTTAAGAAAGAAGGCGATCATAAAAATACCTAGAACGTTCCCATAAAAAATAGAGCCTATAATATTGACCAATTGAATGAGATTATCAAATAGGTTGGCCACACAAGCAATTGCAATGGCCACAGCACCCCACATAAGGGTAAATAATTTTGATGCCTTTACATAATGCGCCTGTGTAAATTCACCTTTCTTATTTCTTTTATATAAATCCAAAGATGTAACCGTTCCCAAAGCATTTAATTCAGAGGCGGTAGAGGACATAGCAGCTGAAAGAATCACAGCCAATAAAAGGCCAATAAGTCCTTTGGGCAAAAAATTTAAAATAAAATGAATAAAAACGTAATCTTTGTCATTGGTCTCTACACCATCATCGGCCATAGAAATTAAAGCCTGGGCAGCCTTTCTATTTTCCTTATCCTTATTGTTTATACTTATAATATGTTGTTTGGCATCCTCAATGGCATCGTACTCCTTGAGATCAAGGGCGCCTGAAAATTTATTTTGGGCCATTCTTTTTTCGTCCTCCAAAACCAAATGTGCCTCTTCCAATAACTTGTAATCCTCCGAATAGGTAGATTCCAATATGGCATTTGTAGCTGCTGGATTAAAGTTTAAAGGAGAATGGTTGAATTGAAAAAATATAAATACCATTACACCCACCAATAAGATAAAGAATTGCATAGGTATTTTAAGCAAGCCATTGAATATAAGCCCAAGCTGACTTTCCCTTACAGTTTTTCCAGAAAGATATCTTTGAACCTGACTTTGGTCTGTTCCAAAATAGGCCAAGGCAAGAAAAAGACCTCCTGTAATTCCACTCCAAAAGGTATAACGACTTGTGGTATTGACACTGAAGTCCAAAATATTCAATTTATCGCTAGCCCCGGCAATTTTGAGTGCCTTACTAAAAGTAATGTCTTCCGGTAAATAGCCAAGTATAAAAAAGAATGCAATAAACATCCCTGTCATTATGATGAACATTTGCTGTTTGTGCGTAACACTTACAGCTCTGGTACCACCAGAGACGGTATAAATTATTACAAGAATACCTATTAAAATATTAAGAGTTTTTAGATCCCACCCCAATACAGCAGAAAGAATAATTGAAGGAGCAAAAATGGTAATACCGGCGGCAAGACCACGTTGAATTAAAAATAACAATGCTGCCAGGGTTCTTGTTTTTAGATCAAATCGATTCTCTAAAAATTCATAGGCGGTATATACATTGAGCCGGTGATAAATGGGTACAAAAACTATACATATGATAATCATGGCCAGCGGCAGGCCAAAATAAAACTGTACAAATCCCATTCCATCATGAAAGGCCTGCCCGGGAGTGGATAGAAATGTTATGGCACTGGCCTGTGTTGCCATTACGGAAAGACCAATGGTCCACCATTTGGCATCGTGACCGCCAAGGACATAGTCCTTTACATCTTTACTTCCCTTTGTCCTCCAAACACCATATCCAACTATGAAAATAAGGGTTCCAATAAGTATGATCCAATCTATTTCAGCCATTTTATCGGTTTCCGGTCATTATTAAATAAAAAACAATAATATATATGATATTAAGCACTAATACTAGCGTATACTCTTTTTTCCAATCAAATTTCTCGAACATAATATTCTTGTTATTTGTTTTTTATTTTTGGCTATCCTGTTTAAGGGAAAGCATATTGGCGAACAGTCTATAGGCACCGGTTACCCCCGCCGGCAACTCCCTGAAAAAACTTAATCCCGTATAAATATAGTTTCCCTTACCGTAAGGTGCAACTAATAGACTACCGGATAAAGCTGGCTCCCCTTCATCGTTCATTGAAAGTATAGGAGTAAACTCCTTGGACCATTGATCTGGAAAATACAGACCACGTTCCTGTACCCAACCGTTAAAATCGTTTTGGGTTATTTTATTTGGATAGTTGACAAGGGCATGTGTTTTCGCCAGTATGCTTACATTGGAGGTTTCATCCGTTACCCTATCACGGGAAATGGATAAGGGGTAGGGGGCAAGGTTTTCCATGTCCAATCCATTTCTGCCAGCGGTGTTGTACTGAATAATTAAGTTACCGCCCTCCTTTACATAATCTAATAAATAACGTTGCTTAAATTTTAATTCATCCACAACATTGTATGCCCTTATGCCAACAACAATGGCATCAAATTTGGCCAAGGATCCGGCTTGTATGGTGGAAGGGTCTATTTTTTCAACCTTATATCCTATTTGTAACAGACTTTCAGGAATTTCATCACCAGCCCCGTTTATATATCCTATATTTTCTCCATTCTTATTAATGTCCAGTCGAACCACTTTGGTCTCGGAAGGCATTAACACAGATTGTTTGGGGATGTGGTCATAGGATATTTCTATCAATTCTTTAGTTATTTCCTTACCATCCACTTTAATTATAGGAGATATATAATTTTCATTTTCGGTGGATGGTGGAGTCAAGAGGAATTGTAATATTCGCTGATCACCCTTTTTTGCTATTTCAAAAGATTTTATTTCTTGATCAACTTTCCAACCTTTTCCATAACACAGCTGTAGTTCTCCCTTAACATTGTCTTTAAGCGCTTTTATAGTAACCGGAATCTCCTTGGGTTCGGAGTTGGCAAATATGATTACCTTATCCTTAAAACTCGCTGTTGCCTCCGGCAATATTTCAAAGGGCTGATAAATTTCACCTTTTTCAGGTTTGGAATATCTGTATACAATGGGTTTTTTAATATTTATGGTAAATCCATTGAATACCATTTCAAAACTTACCTCACAGGCATTGGGCGTTTCTGGTTTACCAATTAGATTTTGGTCCGTTACCTTATACATTCCCGTAGTGCCCTTATTGTTTAGCCAATATGGACTGGTGTATCCCTTATTACTGGGAACATTTAGATTTATCTGGAATAACTCCTTCTTGTTTTCTTTTAGGGCGATATTTTTATTTACACGATTATCCTGGCCAGAGGAAACAGCTAATAGATTAATGTCGGTATTGCTTCTATTCAATGCTTCAATATTTATGTCGATAGTACTTCCGGGATAAGTATTGGATTCTGTAGCAGTAGCTTCCAAATAAAGTCCACAAACCGATTGGATAATGTCTTCCAACTCCTTTTTCTTGATTTCCTTCCAGTGCTCATCCTGCAATTTCAAAATGGCCTTATACCCTTCAATAAGTTGTGGCAGGTGTGTTGACGGTTGGACAAAATTAAAATTTCTTTCAATTTCATATAAAATCTTCCCAACGGCTTCACCGCCTTCAACGCGTGACCAAGTAGTATTTATTCCGTCGAAAATATCGGAATTATTATTTGGAAGGTCGCCCTTTAGAAGTTCTATATACTCATTCTCACCACCCCGCGTTGACAATCTTCCAAAACCCTGGCACAAATGCTGGCTACTCGCAAGAGATGCTATTTCGTTGTTAGACACCCCCCTTAGTGGATAGTAGACCCCAACATCCAGATCGATCATTTTGGATTTGTCCGCTTTTTGAAATTTGTCCTCGCTACCATAAAACCACCAAGAGGTATTAAAAAAAAGTCGTTTTGGTTGCCAAACCTCCGTGCTTTTTAATTGTTCCGGATATACATTTGGATTGTTGGCCAAATCGAAGGCCTCATAACTAAGCATGGCCGAAGAGGTGTGATGGCCATGGGTAGAACCAGGTGATCTGTGGTCGAATCTATTGATAATAACATCTGGTTTAAAATTGCGTATAATCCAGATGACATCACTTAACACAGCCTCTTTGTTCCAAATTTTAAGGGTTTCGTTCGGATGTTTGGAGTAGCCAAAATCATTCGCCCTTGTAAAAAATTGTTCCCCACCATCAATACGTCTGGCAGCCAACAATTCCTGTGTTCTTAAAACTCCCAGCAACTCCCTTAGTTCGGAACCTATTAAATTTTGGCCTCCATCCCCTCGGGTTAGAGATAAGTAAGCAGTTTTAGCCTTTACTTCATTGGAAAGGTAGGAAATTAGTCGTGTATTTTCATCATCGGGATGTGCGGCAATATAAAGGGCCGAACCCAAAAAATTTAATTTTTGAAGGGAATTAAATATGTCCGAAGATGTATTTTTTTTAGGTGCTTGAGCGTCAATAAGTTGGCATGAAAGTAGTATCCCAAAAAAGAATACCCAAGGAAGGCGCATATAATTTATGTTTTAGTTGGTTCCCAAATATAAAAATATAAAATCCGTGGCTGTAATTTTTACAACTACTTTAACACCTTATAAAACTTCGCTGCTTTCCAAGGAGTCTTCATAGGTTTGTGCCAAAGCTATGGCTTTCTGAAGCATCATGTTATTGGGGTAGGTGAAAAGTTCTCCGTTATTCCTTCTAAGATGCACATGAAATGCCCTAATATCCTCAATAAGATATACTTCATTGGGCAATTCAATTTCCTTGTCCATTATTTTAATTTTATCCCCAATTTTGAATGGAAATGAGAAAAATAGGATAACCCCGGCAGTAACATTGCTCAATATGGACCATTGGGCAAAAAGCGCCACTCCTATAACAGCAAAAACAGAGGAAAAGACAAGGCCGATATCCTTCATTTCTACTCCCCAGATCAGAATCAAGGCAACTATTCCAAATGTGGTAAGTCCAACAGTGGAGTATTTTACGATCAACCGCGTACGGACCTCATTAATATCACTTATTTTACCAACTTTTTGTATTGCTTTGGTACCTAAATACTTTAATATCAATAGCACTAATAAACATATGCCAGTGCCTAAAAGTTCATTTTTGTACTCCAAATAAAATGTTTCCATAAAAATTATAATCCTAAACTGTCGCGCAAAAATACATCACTATTTTTGTTTTCCTGCCAATAAGCTCTTTTTAATGTTTTTATTTTTGTTGCCGTGGTAGTAAGTGTTTGTGCATTGGGCCCGAACCCACTTTTAGAAGTTTCTGACCAATTTTCAATGGTATGAGGGAAGGATTTGGAAAAGTTAATTTCCAAGGTTCTGTCCAAATCAGGATAAGTAATTTTGTAGGTGTTAAGAGTTGCTTCAGTATTCAATTCTGCTTGGGCTTCATAGGCCTTTAGTTGTTTGTGCACCAAACGTAAATATTCCATAGAGGGAACCATATTTATATTACCCGTAGGAAGGTTGTTGGGGTTGATCCTTATTTTATTCCAAATTTCGTCTTCTAGATTTGCTTTGTCCAATGTTATGGTTTGATCACCTTCGCTCTCAAAATAAGAAAAGGAATTTACCTCAAATTTATCCCTGTTGTTCAACTGGGCAAATACCTGGCCGCACCATTCCTGAACAGAGGTGGTAAGTTTTATGGCATGCTGATTGTCCGATACGGGATAAAAACTGCTGTTCATTATGGAATAGGGGTAAATACCGGTTAAGAAATTTTTGGTACTGTTCAGTTTTAGTACAGATACGTTATCGGGGTTGGATTGATCGGCCTTCACCTGTTTGTCCGCCAAAAAAGGTTCGGTAACGTATATTAAAACCGCACTTCCGTTCCTTAATTCACCATAACGGGCCTGTTCCAATTTATAAGAAGTGATTTCGGCCTTACCGGCATACCAATAATCTTTGAACTCCTTGGATAACGGAGTTTTTACTGGTTTAGCCTCGGACATTTTCATATCATTTCCTATCAAGGAAATGTTTTCGGATTCTTTAGCGTTTTCCTTACAAGCGCTAAAAAGAACCAATAATAATATTATGTGGACAAAAATGAAAGTAAACAGCCGTTGCATAGAAATTAAATTTTCCTAAAATTATTCAAAATAACCTAACCCACCATGGCCATTAACGTTTTGTATACCAATTGGGTCGGCAGACCTACCACATTGGTATAGGAACCTTGGATCTCTTCAATTCCAATAAGTCCTATCCAATCCTGAATGCCATAGCCCCCGGCTTTGTCGAACGGATTATAGTTCTGAATGTAGTTTTCAATTTCCCCGTAGGTCAATTCCTTGAATTTCACTCTGGTACATTGATTTACAGTTATTTGCTGCTCCCTGGTTGTAAAACAAACAGAGGTAATTACTTCGTGCCAATCGTTGGAAAGTGTATTTAACATGGAAAAGGCTTGGTCAGGATCGGCAGGTTTAGCCAAAGAGGCATTGTTATGCCAAACCACGGTATCGGAAGTTATGAGGATATCCCTGTTCTCCAGTTTTTTTTCATATCCAGCAGCCTTTAATATTGACAGATAATCCGAAATTTCTGCACTCTTTAAATGATCGGGATATATTTCCTTTACATGTATGGGATGTACTGTAAAATCTATTTCCATTTCCCTAAAGAACTGCTGTCTTCTAGGGGATGCCGAAGCTAGTATAACCCGATATTCCTTTAGTTTGTTGTTGGGCATATTGTTAATCGTTCTTGGCGCTGAAATTTTCGGCCCAATGCCCTCTCACCTTCAATACCTGTTCTATTACATCCCTTACACATCCGTCCCCTCCATGTTTATGGGAGATGTATTTGGACATTGCCTTTACTTCCGGGACAGCATTTTGTGGGCAACTTGGAATACCGGCCAATCTCATTGGAGGAATATCGGGGATGTCATCCCCCATATAAAGAACATGCTGCGGGTTTATATTGTAAATATCCAAGTATTCGTCAAAAGGGTCTATTTTATGATGTGCCCCCATATGTATATCGGTAACTCCCAAACCCCTTAAACGCAATCTTACGCCTTCATTGGTTCCACCGGAAATGATGCAGATATTATACCCTTGTTGAATGGCTACCTTAACAGCATAGCCATCCTGGACGTTCATAGTCCTTAACATTTCTCCATCAGAGGTAATCAAAATTTTTCCATCCGTAAATACACCGTCCACATCAAATACAAAAGTGGTTATGTCCTGAAGCAGTTCCTTATAACTTTTGTCCATATCTTTCTCCTATCAATTTGCTTAACAAGCTGTAAATATCTTGATAATTTTTATTTTTTAGCTGATTTAAATGGCTTTCCATAGTCTTAACATCATTTCTTTTCGCCGGTCCGGTTTGGGCATCCAAGGGAGCTAAATAATCTAATTTATTAACGGTTTCTTTAATCAAAGGGTTTAACATGGAAAAGGGCATATTGTGTTCCGTACAAATGTCGTGGCCGATGGTAAAAAGATAATTGGCAAAATTATTAACGAATACTGCTGCCAAGTGAAGCGATTTACGTTGGTCGCTCGTAATCTCATGGACCTCCAAAGTGATGAGTCCTGCCAATTTCCTTAATTTGTCCATATCGCCCTTGTGGTCTGCCTCTAAGCAGATAGGCACTTTTTTAAAATCGATTGTTTTGCCTTCACTAAAGGTTTGCAATGGATAAAAGACTCCGCTATTATTTAGCTCTCCTAGAGATTTTATGGGTACACTTCCAGAGGTATGTACCACCAATCCTTTCTTATCTTTTAGATAAGGTGCTACCAGAGCAATGGCATCATCGCTCACGGCAATAATATAAATATTGGCGTCGGTAATTTTGGTAAAATCCGTTCCAGTTTGAACCTTGTCCTTAAAATGGTCAAGGTGGCCTTCGTTCCGACCAATAACCTGTAATACATTTATTTCATTGACACCTAAAAAGGCATTGAACAAATGTTTGGCAACATTGCCAGTTCCTAGTAAAACAATAGATATCATAGTCAAAAGTAAATATTAAATCAAAATTATAGGGTTCTAGGCGATAAGTTTTTTGAATGTTATTGTTTTAATAAGTCCGAAGTGGGCAGCCAATTCCGTGCTATTTGTTGATAATTTCTGATTAAATGAAACGCTTCAAAATCAAACTATGAGGACTATGCATTATTTGGTCGCTTCATGTCACAACCCTTCTTGGGATTTAAAAGATCTTAATTATAAAATTGTATGTAACCTAAACCTTAGGAATGTATCCAAATACCAATAGATAAATCCTCTGGAAAATATTCGACATAATTTTAGCGGAAACTAAATATAAAATGAAAATTCATAAGTACTTTTTTCCAATTAACACTTGCCTTAGGGAAAGTAGCTGTTTTTATCTGTCAAAAATTTGTTCAAATTTTAAAAAAGTAAATACTCAATTAACAAAAGATTTAATATTTAAACCCTTATAAAAATGTATTTTTGCATGTTTAAATCAAACCTTTCCTGCCAAAATGATTGAACTCCTTAAAAAAATCTTCTTTTCCACACGTTTAACGGCCGTTTTATTTATTGTTTTTGCTACTGCAATGGCTTTTGGGACTTTTATTGAAAGCTGGTACAGTACGGAAACCGCAAGAATTTGGATATATAATACCACATGGTTCGAGGCTATCATGGTATTTTTTGTCATCAATTTCGTAGGGAATATTGCTCGTTATAACCTACTGAGGAAGGAAAAATGGGCAGTACTTATTTTACACCTCTCTTGGATTTTAATTATTGTTGGGGCATTTGTTACCCGTTACATAAGCTTCGAAGGAATGATGCCAATTAGGGAGGGAAATACAGAAAATGTTTTTTACTCGGACAAAACCTTTCTAACGGTTTATGTGGATGGGGAAATAGACAACGAGCCCAAGCGGAAGATATTGGAAGACGATATATTGGTTACCTCTGAAGCTATTAAATCCAACTTACCCTGGAAGTCAGATTTTAACGGACAACCATTTACCATTTCCTATGTGGGCTTTATTGAGGGGGCAAAAGAAGGTTTGGTAGAAGATTCCAATGGAAAGGAATATTTAAAGATTGTAGAAGCGGGTGATGGACAACGTCATGAGCATTATTTGGAAAGTGGAGAGGTTAGCAGCATTCACAATGTGCTCTTTTCCTTGAACAAGATGACCGAAGGCGCCATCAATATTATTGAGTCTGATGGTAATTATCAAATAAAATCGCCCTTTGAAGGACAATTTATGAGAATGGCCGATCAGTTGCAGGGAGAATTATTGAAAGATAGTCTTCAAACGCTGCAATTAAGATCCCTGTATACCACCGCGGGCATGCAATTCGTAATTCCCGAGCCGATTGTCAAGGGATCTTATGGAGTTATTTCCATTCCCGAGAACGAAAAAACAGAGAATGACCTGGATGCCTTGATCGTAGATATTAGTAGCAATGGTGAAACAGTGCACAAAAAATTATTGGGAGCAAAAGGCGTGGCCAATTTTTCAGGGGAATTTGAGGTAGGAGGATTATCCTTTAATATGTCCTACGGATCTAAGGTATATACCTTGCCATTTGGAATTAAATTAAACGATTTTATTGCCGAAAAGCATCCGGGAACAGAGAACAGCTATGCTTCGTTTATGAGCAAGGTTACCATTGAGGACGAACGTCCTTATGATTATGATATTTATATGAACCATATATTGGACCACAAGGGATATCGTTTTTTTCAAGCCAGTTTTCACCCTGATGAAAAGGGTACTGTATTGTCGGTTAACCATGACTTTTGGGGTACTTGGATAACTTATATTGGATATTTTCTACTGTATGCCGGTCTTATGGGTATTATGTTTTTTGGTAAGACCAGGTTTAAAAGTTTGGGTGCTTCCTTGGAAAAATTAAAAAATAAAAGATCCAAATTGGCAGTGCTATTTATTCTCGGTAGCAGTTTAAGTATGTTGGCACAGGAAAATGTAGATGCAGATGCGCATGCACACGATAATACACCTACTGCCGAGCAGGTAGATTCATTGCTGCACGCCATGACCCCTTCAAAGGAGCATGCTGCATCTTTTGGCAAATTGGTTATTCAGGATGCCGGAGGACGTATGAAACCCATAAATACATTCTCTTCCGAACTGTTGAGGAAATTAAGTCTCAAAGACAAGTATACCGACTTTAATTCCGATCAGGTATTTCTATCCATGATGCTGAATCCACGGGTCTGGTATTATGCAGAATTTATTGCCTTGGACAAAAAAGGGCAAAACGACAGTATTCGTAAGATCATAGGTTTGGAACATGGTAAAAAGTTTGCCAAGGCCACTGATTTTTTTGATGAAAAAGGGCAATACAAATTAACCTCTTATCTTCAAGAGGCCTATGCTACCAATACCCCAAACCAGTACCAAAAGGATTTTAAGAGTTTGGACGAACGTTTGGTGCTCTTGAATAGGGCGTTGGGAGGTGAAATTGTCAAGATATTCCCATTGCTCAATGACGAGAATAATAAATGGATCTCAGCCGTGGAATATAGGGGAGGCCAGTTCCAGGTATCGGATTCCCTTTATGCCAATTTCATAAAAAATGCAATTCCCTTTTATTTAATGAGCCTTGAAAAGGCCGTAAATAGCGGAGACTATTCCGAAGCCGATAAATTACTCGCAGCGTTTAAAAAGAACCAGGAAAACCATGGTAGTGAAGTATTGCCATCGGAAAACAAGATTAACGCGGAAGTATTTTACAACAAGGCCGATTTATATAATAAGCTTTATAAGTATTATGCCCTTGTTGGTCTGTTGATGTTTGTTCTCTTGGTATTCCAGATTATTAGGGATAGAAAGGCGCTTCGATTTAGCATAGCCAGTATCAAAGTCTTAATTTATTTATTTTTCATCTTGCACACGCTCGGACTTGCAATGCGCTGGTACATATCCGGACACGCACCTTGGAGCGATGCTTATGAGAGTATCTTATATGTCTCCTGGGCAACTTTGGGTATGGGGCTCCTTTTTAGTAAAAAGAGTGATATGACTGTTGCTGCGGCTACTTTTGTAACAGCTATGTTATTATGGATTGCCCACCAGAGTTGGGTAGATCCTTCAATAGCCAATCTAGTCCCAGTGTTGGATAGTTACTGGCTAATGATCCACGTTGCCGTAATTGTTGGAAGTTATGGTCCCCTTACCGTAGGTATGATCCTGGGTGTGGTGAGCCTGTTGTTGATTATAATGACGAACAACAAAAACAAGGAAAGGATGGATTTGAATATCAAGGAACTTACCATTATCAATGAACTGTCCCTAACGGTAGGTCTGGTTATGTTGACTATAGGTAATTTCTTGGGAGGGCAATGGGCCAATGAAAGTTGGGGCCGATATTGGGGATGGGATCCAAAAGAAACATGGGCTTTGATCTCAATTATGATCTATGCGTTTGTAATTCATACAAGGTTGATTCCTGGTCTGCGTGGTAAATGGATGTTCAATTTTCTAAGTGTAGTTGCCTTTGGTAGTATTATGATGACCTATTTTGGGGTTAATTTCTATCTGGTAGGGCTTCATAGTTATGCAAGTGGGGCACAGGTTATAACCCCTACTTTTATTTATTACACTGTGTTTGGGGTATTGGTATTGGGAGCTTTAAGTTACTGGCGAAATAAAAAATACTACGCCAAGTAATTTTGATATGTTGCAATATTTATGCAATTTTGTGTTATTATGAAGTAAAGGAATTATGTTTTTTATAGACATCATAGTAGGAATGTTAAGAATTCATGTTTTGAATTCTTAACTATTGATGGTGTTTATTTTCTTCGTATAACATAATTCTTTACACATGCCGGATACAAACAAACTTACTCCAGCTAGATTATATAAGTATTTTATTATTGCCTTAACGGGCAAGGACTCTGATTTTACCACTGGGAGCATCAGAAAAGCCATCTTTATGCTTTCCATTCCTATGGTATTGGAAATGTTGATGGAATCTATATTTGCCTTGGTAGATATTGCCTTTGTATCGAGGGTTAGTGTCAATGCCGTAGCCACAATAGGACTCACAGAATCGGTAATTACATTGATTTACGCCGTAGCCATTGGCTTAAGTATGGCCGCAACGGCAATAGTAGCCAGAAGGGTTGGTGAAAAAAATTTACAAGGCGCTAGGGAATCGGCGGTACAAGTCATCATTTTGGGGATAACTGTGGCCATTATCACCGGATTAATCGGGGCTATATACTCCAAGGAAATCCTTGGTTTAATGGGGGGAAGTTCTGAACTTATTCAAGAGGGCCATGGATACACACGGCTGATGATCGGAGGGAATATCACTATTTTGCTTCTTTTCCTAATAAATGCAATTTTCAGAGGAGCGGGGGATGCCTCGGTGGCCATGTGGATATTAGTACTGTCGAATGGTCTCAATATTATTCTTGATCCAATCTTTATTTTTGGATGGGGACCAATTCCCGAATATGGAGTTATGGGCGCTGCAATAGCAACCAACATTGGAAGGGGAACTGCAGTCTTGTTTCAGTTTATTATTTTGTTCTATGGATGGAGCAAGATCAAAATTGGCATTTCCGATATCGTAATCCGATTTAAAGTGATGATGAACATCATTAAAGTATCTGCTGGTGGCATTGCACAATTCTTGATTGGAACGTCTAGTTGGATATTTTTAATGAGAATTATGTCTGAATTTGGTAGTGAAGTCCTGGCCGGTTATACCATTGCCATAAGGGTAATAATGTTTTCCTTAATGCCTTCTTGGGGAATGAGCAATGCGGCGGCTACTTTAGTAGGCCAAAATTTGGGTGCCAATAAACCTGATAGAGCCGAAGAATCTGTTTGGAAAACGGGCAAGTATAATGCCATCTTTATGTTTTCAATTTCATTAATATATTTATGCTTCCCAGAAAAAATTATTATGCTCTTTAATACCACACCGCAAGTTGTTGAATATGGCACTTTATGCTTACAAATTATTGCAGCAGGTTATGTATTCTATGCGTACGGAATGGTATTAACCCAGGCATTTAACGGAGCAGGAGATACAAGGACCCCTACTAAAATTAATTTTTTAATTTTTTGGGTATTACAGCTTCCCTTTGCATATGTTATGGCTATCACATTTAAGTTTGGGGCGGTTTGGGTATTTTTGGCCATTTCAATAGCTGAGATATTGCTTACCGTAATAAGCTACATACTCTTTAAAAAGGGTAAATGGAAAGAAATTAAGGTATGAGCTATTTTTGTAACTTTATGCACCATTATCTTAATCAATTTAAATCGATAGAATGAAACAGCAAAAAAAAGGCCTTAATACCATCTGTACCCATGTTGGGCAGTTGGAGGATAAGGAATTCAAAGGGGCTATTTCCCCATTGTATATGGGAACCGCCTATGCCTTTGAAGATATCGACGTTAAACGATACCCAAGATATTTTAACACTCCCAATCAGGTAGCTTTGGCCAAAAAAATAGCGGCCTTGGAACATGCCGAGGCAGCATTGATTTTTGGTAGCGGTATGGCCGCCATCAGCACTTCACTACTGGCATTTTTAAAAGCTGGGGACCATATAGTAATACAAAAGATTATTTATGGAGGCACCTATAATCTTGTAGTGGAAGAATTTGAAAAGTTTGGGATATCGTACTCCTTTACGGATGGTTTTAGTGCAGAGGATTTTGAATCAAAAATTCAGGAAAACACCAAGGTTATCTATATTGAGACTCCATCAAATCCATTGTTGAACATAACCGACTTAAAGGCTGTTGCCGATATTTCCAAAAAACATGGTCTTATATCCATGATCGACAATACTTTTGCTAGTCCTGTGAATCAAAATCCTATTGATTTTGGCATAGATTTAGTAATACATAGTGCTACAAAATATATGGGCGGACATTCCGATATTTGTGCGGGTGCCGTTGCCTCTACCGAAGTTAATATTAAGCGCATTTTCCAACTGGCTAAAAATTTTGGAGGTAGTCTTAGCGATTATACCGTTTGGTTATTGGAAAGGAGTATTAAAACCATGGGAATCAGGGTTAGGGCCCAAAATACAAATGCCCACACTATGGCCGAATACCTATATGTCCATAAAGATATATCTGCCGTGTATTATCCTGGCCTGCCCTCACATCCGGACCACGATATAGCAAAAAAGCAGATGAAGGGCTTCGGAGGTATGCTGTCATTTGAATTAAATGCGGATTTCAATGCTTCCAAATTTCAAAAGTCCTTAAAATTAATAAAACCTGCCATGAGTTTGGCGGGAGTAGAAAGTACAGTACTTTCACCAACCTTAACCTCACATTCTCTTTTGAGCGCTGAAGAGCGAAAGCGGCAAGGTATTGCGGATGGTTTAATACGCTTTTCTGTAGGAATTGAAGAAACAGAGGATTTAATTGCAGATATTGAACAGGCTTTGGAAAAGGTGAGGAAGGAAAAGGAATTGGCTGTTTAGATTCACGTTCGGCCAAATAACTAGAGATAACATACCATCAATAAAATTGAAGTTTTAAGGAAGAAAATTTGAAAGCTTTCAAGAACAAAGTAGACATAGATTAAATGAAATTAGACATATTAGTATTTGGTGCACATCCTGATGATGCCGAATTAGGGGCAGGGGCAACAATAGCAAAAGAAGTGGCCAATGGCAAAAAAGTAGGTATAGTGGATTTGACCCGTGGGGAATTAGGTACCCGTGGCTCAGCAGAAATTAGGGATAAGGAAGCCGCAGCAGCGGCTGATATTTTAGGGGTAGTTGTCCGTGAGAATTTGGAATTTGCCGATGGATTTTTCACAAACGACAAGAAGCATCAGTTGGAAGTAATAAAAATGATCAGGAAATACAAACCAGAAACGGTATTGTGCAATGCCATTGAAGATCGGCATATTGATCATGCCAAGGGTAGCAAGCTGGTAAGTGATGCATGCTTCCTAAGTGGACTTATAAAAATAGATACTAAGATTGATGGGGAAGAAAACTGGCAGGAAGCTTGGCGACCAAAACTTGTGCATCATTATATTCAGTGGAAAAACCTTGAACCTGATTTTGTGGTAGATGTATCGGAATTCATAGATGTAAAGGTAAAGGCAATAATGGCTTACAGTTCCCAATTTTACGACCCCAAAAGTAAGGAACCGGAAACGCCTATCAGTAGCAAAAACTTTATAGATAGTGTTGTTTACAGATCAAGAGACCTGGGTAGGATGATCGGCATAGCCTATGGGGAAGGTTTTACTACAGAAAGATTTGTTGCTGTTAAAAGCCTTGATAGCCTAATTTAGGCCGATTTTTGGAACTGCTTTTTTCCCTTGGGAACTGTGAAATAGAAGGTAGAACCTTCATTTATTTCACTCTTGACCCATAAGGTACCACCATTTTTTATGACCATTTCTCTGCAAAGCGATAGGCCAAGCCCTGTTCCCTTTTCATTATTGGTACCATAGGTGGTGATATTGGTGTTTTTTGCAAGTATTTGTTCCTGAACGTAATCGTCCATACCGATGCCGTTATCTTTAACAAATACTTCCAAATAATCCGGTCTATCTACATAGCCAATGGTAATATGTCCGTTGTTGGGGGTGAACTTTAGTGCATTGCTCAAAAGATTTCTTATAACAATATCCATTTGATTTTCATCGGACCAAATAATAGCCTTATTGACTATTAAATTATCCATGGTAATCATTTTGGTAAATGCCAATTCACCGAGCAAATTAATATTGTTCTCTACCAGGGCGTTTAGATCTACATTGGCAGGGTCGGTAGTGGCTTCCCTCATTTGCGATTGACCCCAAGTAAGAAGGTTGTTCAAGGTAAAGGAAATACTATTTACGTCGTTCTTTAATTTGGGAATAAACTCCTTGAATTCCGATTCTTTAATATCACCGCTGTTCAGTAATTTCAACAGTCCCTCCAAAGCCCCAATAGGACCTCGAAGATCATGTGCAATAATAGAGAAAAGTTTGTTTTTAGTGTTATTGGTCTCCCATAACTCGGCCTCTCTCAGTTCTAGATCCTCCTTTTGAACTTCTAGTTCCTTGTTCAGTTTTTTTAAGATTTTTTGTCCTCTTACAACTAAAAATGCTATGGCCCCCATAATGATAACAAAGAGTATGGCTATATAGATATAGAGGCGCTGTTTTGCTAAGGCTTTTTCATTTTTTAATACCAGTGCTTCCTGCTGATTTTTATGGCTGATTTCTGTTTTCAACATAGTCATACTCATCTTGTTCTCATCTCTGGACAAGGTATCCGATATTTGCCTAAAAATTTCATGATATTTAAGGGCTGAAGCGTAGTTCTCCTGATTTTTATATACTTTATAAAGAGTGTTGGAACATTTTTTTATACCCTCCATAGATTTAATAGTCGAGGATATTTCGTAGGCCATCATGGCATACTTATGTGAAATACTGTCTTTTTCCAGTCCAAAATTAGCTTCGGCCATCCCGTTGTACAGATCTATTATCCCTCGGTCGTCCTGAAGATTTTCATGTAGTTCTGCACTTTTGTCGTACCAATATAATGCCCTGGTATATTGTTGTTGTTTTAGGTATACTTTGCCCTTCACTTCATAAGAATAGGCCAGCCAATCCCATACCTCACCTTGTGCAAAAATTTTGATACTTCGGTTTATTTTAAAAAGGGCATTTTGGAAATCCCCAGTTTCAGCATATATGGACGCCACATTGCTCATGGTCTGGGCAGAGTTAATATCATTTCCTATTTTGTTATTTATTTTTTCAACTTTGTTATAAAAATATAGTGCCTGATCATAATCTTTTTGTGTAGCGTATAAATCGGCTACATTTTCATACAGGATCGACTCCATTTTCCTGTTGCCATAGGACTGTGCCAGTTTAATATTCTCCAAATAGCCTAGCAAGGCAATTGAATAATTACCGCTATATACGTTTTCATTGGCCAATTCATTACCAATTCTCAGGGATAAGGCATAATTATTACCCTTTTTGGCATTGACCAAGGCCATTTCATAATTATCTATTGCAATGCTGTGTTCACCTATATCGGAATAATAAGTCCCTAGGTTGAACAGAGCCTCACTTACTCCATTTTTATAATCTATATTGCTACTTAATTTTTGGGCTTCACTGGAAAGCAATAAGAGACTATCAGGATTTAAGAATCTTAGCTTGGCGCCAAGATCCATCAATAACCCAATGTATATGGTATCCTTATTAACCTGTTTCTTCTGACTTCGTAAAGTGGTGATTTTTTGCCTTAATTCTCCAATGGAGGATTCCTGGGCGGAGTTGATTCCACAAAAGAAAAGGAAAATCCAGAACACGGTTAATTTTAATTTAATCTCCCGTGAGCTTATATTTAATGCTTTAAAAGACATTTATCCTAATTTATCTGTTGATAAAAATATCTTTCCTTTAAAAAATAGGCTAATTTATGTTGTGAAAGTGCGGTTTTTTGTGTGTTTCGTCCAGTATTATGAGTATTTGGTCGATAGTTAGGGCGGAAAATTATGGTATAATTCGCTATATGAGCATTTTATGAAATGATATAAAATAATCTAAAATTTATTTTGAACGATAGCACTAAAGATTTATCTTTGCCACCGCTTACAAATGGTGGTTGTAGCTCAGCTGGTTAGAGCATCGGTTTGTGGTACCGAGGGTCGCCGGTTCGAACCCGGTCTTCCACCCAGAAATATAACCCTGTCAGAAATGACAGGGTTTTTTTGTAACCTAAAGTTCCGTTTTAATAGAAACCTTCAATAACACCTCATATTTACTATATTTACTTCATAAATAGATATGAACGATCATTAAAGCAGATTGTTTGTGGACAAGGGATATCAATAATATGTCAACCAAATTATTATTTCTTTTTTTAATACTAACCAATGGATTATTCTCTCAGGTGAATACCATTGAATGGGAACCAGATTATGATTTCAAAATTGAAGATTTTCAAGGCACAAAAACAGCTATTAAGAAGGACATAGACAAAGTATTGGTACAATCTGGGGTTATTTTGGATTTTGAATTTCAAATGTCTAATGTTGAATTTATGTTCACTAAGAACTTTAATTCCAAAGTGAGTTGTACATTTCATAAGGATGCAGCAGTGATAATGGCTACGGACAGTTTGGCTGCAGAAAGACTTATAGCCCTTGTTAAATTTGATTTTGATCTCTCCGAGCTTTATGCCAGAAAGATTAGGAAGGAACTATTCGAAAACAAAAAAACCTTTTCCAACGCCACGTTTTTTCAACCTTATTTTGATAAAATGATTACGGAGCGAAATAAGATTAGTTCAAGGGTCTATTCGGAAACGGACTTTGGCAACGAGGCGGCAATGTTGGAAAAAGAACATGAAATAGTTAAAAAGGAGATCAATGCATTATCCGATTTCTGCAAGAGGTGCAAGTCTCCCAAAAAACCGTAATAAAACTAATTGACCAATCCTCTTGGCCAATTTCAACTAATATAGTTCCAAATATTTTTGTACTTAACCAGTTGCGTATAGGTATGGAGTATAACAGGATGCCTTTTCAAACTAATATCTTCCCTTAATATTTTGAGGGCATGGTACCTGGCTGTTTTTAGAATATCATTGTCCTTGATTATATCTGCTATTTTTAGATTAAGAACACCACTTTGTTGGGTACCCATTAAATCTCCGGGACCACGTAGCTTCAAATCTACCTCTGCAATCTGAAATCCGTCATTGGTGCCTACCATGGTTTCCAATCTGGTTTTTGAATCTGAGGATAACTTATGTCCCGTCATTAGAATACAAAAACTTTGATTGGCCCCGCGACCAACCCGGCCCCGTAGTTGGTGCAGTTGCGACAACCCGAACCGCTCCGCACTTTCAATGATCATTACAGAGGCATTGGGGACATTTACACCCACCTCTATTACCGTTGTAGCAACCATAATTTGTGTTTCCCCTTTAACAAATCGCTCCATTTCGTAATCCTTGTCTGCTGGTTTCATTTTACCATGCACTATAGAAATCTGAAAATCCGGTAAGGGAAAATCCCTGGCTATACTCTCGTAACCATCCATAAGGTCTTTATAGTCCAAGGCCTCGGATTCCTGGATCAAGGGATAGACCACATATACCTGCCGTCCCTTTTTAATCTCGTCCCTTATAAATTGAAATACTTTTAAGCGGTTGGAATCGTACCTATGGACCGTTTTAATAGGTTTTCTTCCAGGGGGAAGTTCATCTATGGTAGAAATGTCCAAATCCCCATATAAACTCATTGCCAAAGTCCTGGGGATAGGGGTAGCGGTCATAACCAAGATATGGGGAGGAATATCATTCTTGTGCCATAGCTTGGCGCGCTGTGCCACACCAAATCTATGTTGTTCATCCACAATGGCAAGTCCCAGATTTTTATAGGCAACCTTATCCTCCAAAAGGGCATGGGTACCGATTAGAATTTGTAGCTCCCCATTTTCCAATTGCTCGTGGATTACCCTACGGGCAGATTTTTTAACCGATCCCGTAAGCAAGGCTATGTTAACGCCAATATCTCCTAGAAGTTCTTTTATGCCCATGAAGTGTTGGTTGGCCAGAATTTCCGTAGGGGCCATTAAACAGGCCTGGAAGCCGTTGTCTATAGCTAGTAGCATGGTCATAAGTGCCACAATAGTTTTGCCAGACCCTACATCTCCCTGTAGCAATCTGTTCATTTGTGCATTGCTGCCCAAATCGGCCCTGATCTCCTTGATTACCCTTTTCTGGGCATTGGTCAGTTCAAATGGTAAGTGCTGCTCATAAAAAGTCTTGAAAAGTGTTCCAACCTTGTCAAAATTATAACCCTTTATTTTCTGTTTATGCATTAAGTTTTTGGAAATCAGCTGCAATTGTATATAAAACAATTCCTCAAATTTTAGTCGAAATTGTGCCTTGGCCAATAATTCCTGATTCTTTGGAAAGTGGATATTAAAAAGTGCCTCCGCTTTAGAAATCAGGCTTAATTCATTTATGAGGCCAGAGGATAGGGTCTCCGTAAACCGTCCTTTGGTTTCCAAAAATAATTGCTGTATAAGTTTGTTGGTCACCCTATTGGTAATGCCCTTGTTTGCCAATTTTTCGGTGGAAGGATAAACGGGTTGCATGTATATTTTTAAGCCTTTTTCATGGTCTTCCCACAATTCCATTTCAGGGTGTGGCATAGAGAAAGTGCCATTGAACCAATTTGCCTTACCGAAAATAACATATGGAATGTTTAACTTGAGGTTTTCCCTGATCCATTTTTGGCCCCTAAACCAAACCAGTTCCATTTCTCCTGTATCATCTATAAATTTGGCTACCAATCGTTTTCCCTTTTTTTGTTCAACCGTTTTAATGTTGACAATCTTTCCAACTATTTGAACATCCGAACTGGTTCGCTGTAATTGACTAATTTTATAATATTGGGTCTTATCAATATAGCGATTGGGAAAAAGATTGATTAAATCCTGATAGGTATGTATTCCAAGCTCCGATTGTAAGGTCTCAGCACGGTTGGGACCAACGCCTTTCAGGTAGACAATAGGCGTTTGTAGTACAGTGGAGTTCATTGGGATATACTTGATTATAAGAAGTCCTATCAATTAATGTTGAAAAGTAAGACAACCGGATTTTATGTTGCTATATTTAATCAGACTAAAATAGGAGTTCCATCAAACAACTGCAAGTATGGGTTTAATATTATAGGTCCAATAAAGAAAAAGTAAACCATTTATACTTCAATGCTGTTTTCTCTTCAAGCCAAATACTATTGCCAAGAATCCAACAAACAATAGTGAAGCAGCCCACCACCAAAGAGTATTATGGGGTTTTTCATAGGAATCAATGGCTCCATAATACGCAAAACCATTCCAGTAATAGGGCGATTTTTTAGAATTGGGTACATTTTTATCCTGTAGGTAGGAAAGCTTTGCCTCTTGATTCGATGCAAATAAGGATGCTGTAGATCTAAAAGATTCATAAAATCGGGACATTACCGAGGCAGTGCTCTGGTCGTTTACTTTCCAAAGTGAAAAAAGTACAGAGGAGGCACCTGCATACTGAAAACCACGTGCTACGCTGATAGCTCCTTCCCCTTTTTGGAGTTTTCCTATTCCGGTTTCACAGGCACTTAAAACAATGGTCTTGCCATTCATATCCAAACTATGTAGTTCAGGCAGGTACAGCAGATCATCATAGAATTGTACAAAGGCCGGAACTACAAAATTACCACTGCCGGCATGGGTAGACAAATGTATAAGGTCATGGTTTTTGGCCTTCTTGATAAAATTGTCCTTCGTGGCCTGGGACTCCATAACCAATTCAGCGGACATTGCATTCCCAACTGCTTTTGCCTCTTCTTCGGAATAAGATAATTCCTCGGGGCTTCCACTAAAAACAGGAAAAATTCCTAAAACCGATTTTCTTTTGCTATCGGATTTTGATGTAAGATACTGTTGGGCATTTACCGCATAAGCTACTTTTTTGGATACAGCTAAAAAAGGCATCTTGGAAAACGAGGTTCCCTTTGCGGGTTCGGTCAAAAGCGATTCAAAAGGAAGAAAATTAAGTAGTCCGTCCGGAATCAACACTAGATGGTTTTTATTCAAACCATTCTGTATTTGTAGCACCTCAAATAGCTCATAAGCGGTTTTTGTAAAGTGGGGCACGTCATTATTTATAGCTTCGGGACCATCAAATAGATGTACAAATTTCAAAATATAAGGGGACAGTTCTTCGGTATCGGGAAGTTGGTACATCCGTAATCCAGAATTGTCGATTGTAAATTGATAGTTGCTTTTTGCCCCCAAAAAATAGGATTGTAGCACAGCTTCATCCGTTTTTAGCTTCTGCTGCAATGCAACTAGATCTAGCTCCGTCCGGAGTATTTTAGGTAAATGGGATTGTACCATCTTTATTTGCCGGTCTACGTCCGCCAATTCAGAAATTAATGATTTCAATATCTTGTCTCCCAAGTTTTTGAACTGCGCCCGTAATAATTGATCGGTGAGCCTATCACGATTTCTTAGGAGAACTTCCAATCCACTAGCTTTTCCATCCTGCTGCTTGTTAAGCACAGTTCTTTCTATCAAGACCGAAGCCTTTCCCTGTTCGGCATAAGTAAAGGCCCTTTCGGCCCATATTGGATCCTTGCTGTCAGAATAGAGCTTCCAGATAAGGTCCAAACATTTTTCAGTACGATGTTTTACGTCGGCCTGGTGTATTATTTTGGTTTCTTGGGAAGTATAGTCCTGTTGTAATAAATTGGCCACATAAAATGCAAGATCATATGCTCTCAAGGCATCCGTGACAGTTTCAGTGGCAGCAGCGTAGGCATCAAAAATGCGCAGAAAATTCCGATCTGGAAATAATTTGGTTTCGTCCGGTAGTCCTTGGTTGGAATAGGAGGGAAGCAGTACCGATAATGCCTTGTGCAATGTGTTTTTAGCATCAAGGATATTACCTAGTTCCAATAATAATTCTGCCTCTTCCACCAATAAGTTTACCCATTGGTGTGCAGATACACCTTCATCGTTCAAAAGAGCTGTTTTCGCTTTATCAATGTAATCCAAAGCCATTTTCTTCTGTCCCTCTTTAAGCGCTATAAAAGCGAGACTTTTGTAGGTATTAACAAGTTCAACTCCTGTTATTACTTTTATTTCAGAAAGCAGCTGTTTTGCTTTTTCAAAATCTCCGACCCGAAAATAAGACGTGGCAAGGTTATTCTTCAAAGCCGCTGCAGTTCCCTTAGGAATGCCTTTCATCTTCAGAGTTTCGTTTATCAACAAATACGACCTTTCATATCTGGATGTGGAATTGTAAAGGGCAGATAGCGATAATACTGTATTGAACAACAGGGAATTATTTGCAGTGTTTTTGGCATGGGAAGCGCACTGTATCAACAATTCTTCTGCCTTTAAATAGTCTCCCTGTCGGATATAAATAGCTGCCAAAGGCACTACTGCATTTTCATAAATATTGTAATCCGATAATTCGTTGGATTTAAAGCGATGATAGGCATCTTCATAGTTTTCGACACTTTTTGAAAGGTCCCCATTTTTCTCGAAATAATATCCAAGATTAGATCTGGCTATAACCAAAGCAAGTTGTTGGTCAGAAGATTTAGCCATTGAACCAAAATTGTCCGCATAACTTGCAAGTCGTTGGAGATTTTCAAGTGTTGGCTTGGTCACGACATGGTCCAATTCCTTGTAAAGTTCATCCGCTGTACCTTGGGCCGAACTCCAGAAGGGGAGCGCCCAAAAAACACAGACGAATATTTTACTTAGGTTTTTCAATTAGAAACGCCATAAGGCGTAGAGTTGCCAATAGTTGAAATCCGTTTTATTGTTCATAACATAGCGAGCACCTAAACTTGGTCCTATTCGGGAAAATCCTGCAGTAAAGTCCAAAAAGATACCAGTTCTCCAGTTGGTAAAGGATTCCTTCATAGAATTGGTATCGGTCTTGGAATCCATTAAAAATTGGTCCGTATCCCCTTCATAATATTCGACGGTTGTACTGTTCTGGGTCGTATTGCTCACATTAATATTAGATTGCACACCAGCACCTATCCCAATATAATTATTGATATTATAGCGAAGCAAAACTGGCACCTCCCAATTTACACTTTTTTGTTCGGTGGCGGTAATGGTACGTTGTAGCTGTATGCTTCCATTTCTGGGATCGTCAACAACTTGGTCAACACTTGTTGTACTTGTACTGGAATTGAAACTATTGCTGAATTCCGCCTGTCCATAGAAACGATACGGTTTGTACGGAGAGACTACAGCACTTAGAAAATAGCTTTTTGCGTTTTCTACATTGGGATAGTAATTATACCCCGCTTTGATCCCGATGGAAATACCTGGTGTAAACCGTGTTGTTGCATAATTGGTTATAATCGGTTCATTTTTATCGAATATAATCGCCGTTCGACTCTTCGTTTTCTTCTTGTGGAAGTCTTTTGCAAAACGGATGCTATATTTTACAAATCCCTTGGTGGAATCTTTTTCCTGTACATTTTTTTGTTCCGTTCCAGGGAGATAGATATTCTTAAAAGTAAAAATGGCCTTGTTCTTCAAGAAAGTGGTATCCAAACAACTGTAGCGCACCGGTTCTTTCGGACAAATTGGACATGCCGGATATTGGTCCTCCAATTTTAAGGTAGCCATATCCAACATTTCGGGAATATCTGTTTCCAAGCGGATAGTCCGTGCTGGTCCCTCCCCGTTGTTCTGAAATTTTATCTTGTATTTCAAGGTTTTAAAACGCACCAAACGGTAGTTCATTAATACCCCGTTGGAGGACATTTTATTAGGGTCATGGGAAGTCACGATTTCCATTTCCATATCTTTCACCGTATGGTCACCATAATTATTGTCGGGTACGTAAATACCTCTAACCGAAATAATGGCACTGGTATCCTTTATCATTTCGGGCGCTGTGCGCATGGTCAAAAAAACATTTCTTTCTTCACCAGGCTGCATATTCTCAAATGAAATTGATTTTTGTGAGCGATAGGCTTGTTTAGCTTCCTCCATACTTAGCGGAAGGTTGGTTTTTTTTGTAGAATCCTGTGCCTGTGTGCTATAAGAAACCAGTTCATTTTCTATTGAAGTCAAAAAGGTTTTTGTTGGATTATAGTCCCTATTATAGACCATCACATCCGTAAGAATCAAACTTTCACCATGGTGCAACCTAATTTCAGGTTCTAAGAAGTTATCGTTCTTAAATGCCATTTCGTTATAAAACAGATGAATATTACCTGAAGATGTGTAGTTGTTGGTGTTCTTGTAACTTACGATCATGACCATTTCTTCATCTATCATTGGCTCTCGATTGCGTTTCAACATGAAATCGTCAGTCATGGTAGCCAGATCGTCTACGTCCTTTGTAATTTCGTTAATGACCACCTTTTTAGGTCTGGTGGCCGGTGGTTTCCCTGTATCGTAATTGTTGGTTGCCCAGAGTTTTGCCTCATAGCTACCCGTTTTTTTATAGGTATGTTTTGGGTCTTTTTCGGTACTATAAGTGCCATCCCCAAACTCCCAATAATAGCTATAAAAAGCCTTTGGTGCCCCTGCTATTTGTTGTAATGGCGGGGTATCGGAAAGAAAGGACACCTCATTGCCCTTGGCATCATACCCTATATTGGCGTAACGCACTACCGTATCCTTGGCAACCGTTTCTTGGGCATGGACAATTGATCCGAAAAATAACAGAAAAAGTAATGTGAGTTGTTTTTGCATTGGAGCGAAATTGGGTTTAACTTTTAAAACTCCCAAGTACCTAACGTTTACTATAACTCTTTGGTATATGTTAAAATTCTTTTGCGGGATTAACGAATTATAGAATGGTGGCCTTCTCTGGCCACCATTCTTGAAATATAATTCAAAACCATTTCAATATATAATGTCTGCCTAATTACTATGGTAAATTATTTATCAAGGCTTTAAGCTGGGTATCCGATTTAGTTGCCGTTTCCGATAAATTAAAGGTAATTGTCCCGTTGTCCACAATGGTTACCGCTTTTATGGCATATAACCAGTTTCCGTTGTCTTCACTTACAAAGATGACATGAGCCTCCAAACCGATAGGTATTTGACCATAGTGCTCTGTAAACAATTCTAGGTCTTCATCATATTTATCCAAAAAGGCCAGGGCGTTTGGTTCTCCATCATAGGAGATATAGACGGCACTATTTTCATCATTAAATCCTTCTGGCACATCAACCAAGAGTCCAGTTTTCGGTCTAGGGTCGCCCGCAAAACGGTCAACATTGGTCCATCCAAATTCTTGGAAGAAGGTATAATAGGCGTCTCCCTGAGTTATACCTTTACCTATTTCTATACCAGGCATATTTCCTTCTTCATCACGAATTTCATCCCAAATTATATCGTCACATCCCACGGTGTTATCGCAATCTTCACCAATGGTACCTTTCCATAATGACATTTGGTTATCGGCACCACCGGTTAAATCAACAGGAATAACTACCTGCATATTACAACCTAAGTTCAATTGATCACCTCCTTGCGTGGCATTGACATAAAACTCGCCGCCTGAGATCATAATAGCTTTCCCTCCGTCGTCCATTCTGCCCATTGTTGTTTTGTTGGTCAACAACATATTACCCCTGTCATAAAGTTCTACAATCTCAACAGCTACCTGCCCAGTAACGGCATTCCCGTTTTTTGTTAAACAAGTACCATTAATGCTTATTTGGGTTCCATTTTCGGTTGTAAAAACTCCCATTCCAGAAGCATCGAACTGAAAATTTTGGGTCAATTCTGCCAAGGCATCCGCTTTCAGGCCAGCAAATTCCTGCGGTGTGGCCGCTTGGAACGGAATTCCCTGTTCGTCCGTTTGATCGCCTTCTTCCCTTGTACAACTGGCCATTGTTATTACTGCCATTGCTACCATTCCGAATAATTTTCTAGTATTTTTCATAATTGATTGTTTTAAGATTTGTTTATTTAATGTTTTACATCCTTATATCAAGAGGGCTTCAGTTTTGTTACCCCTGATTTCTATTTTTTTTTCGAAAACTGTTTTTTAAAGGGTTTATTTAAAGATTATATCAATATAGGGCACGCCAAAGTCTATTGCCGGTCCGCCATTTTGATGAAAATTTGAACCTATAATGGTCATTATTCCGTTACTGTATGGAAAACTCATAGCATTATTGGTTGCCAATCGTCCAATAGTATTTCCAATGTTCGCCCCCCAATTGGTTTGAATTCGTTTTATGGTGTAGGAGGTTCCTGCTACTAGGTTAATGGTAGCAGAAGGTGCTACATATGATGTTCCTGTAGCCGAGAAAATGTGGGAACCAGTGTAAATAGTATTTGTTGTAGTGTTGTCCACTATTTCTATAACATAAGGTGTAGTGGCAACACCAGATTGACTCTGATACCCAATTTCGCATACTTCCTTGGTTGCAGATAGCATAAAAGTATATTCGTGTATTTCAGTGTCATACGTTACATTGTCCGAATGACCGGCACTGATCATACTTTGATAAAGTGTTTGGAAGTCCGAAGTGGAATTATCACAAAACACTGTGGGGTCACCGTCATCTGGAGTACAGGACACAATTCCGAGAACTAATATTAGCATCAATTTTTTCATAATAGGTTATTTTAAATTTGTATTGTTTATTGTTTTATATTTCTATATCAACAGTCCTTTGTTTTTGTTACCCTGTTTCCTAAACAAATTTTGTTTTTTGTCTATTACAGTTATGGCAAAGCGTTTATCATGGTAATCAGTTGGCTCTCGGTGGTCGTGCTCAAATCGCTTTCTTCGACAACTATAGTGCCATCTGCAATTATTGTAACGGGGTTTATGGCATATACCCAATTGCCGTTGTCCTCACTAACAAAGATGACATGACACTCTAGACCAATTGGAATAATACCGGTATGCTCGGAAAATAATCCGGTCTCAGGGTCATAGGCGTCCAAGTTGGCAAGTGAGCCTGCCTCCCCATTATAGGACAGATAAAGCGCACAATTCCCATTATCAAAACCTTCAGGTACCGCTGCCCATAACTTCGTCTTAGGTCTAGGGTCATTCCAAAAACGGTCAACGTTTGTCCATCCAAAACTGTTGAATAAGGCCATATATAATGATTGCCCGGCAGCACCTTGACCAATGTCTATACCAGCTCCTAGGCCATCACGTTTTTGCTCTACCCAGGTAACATCATCACATCCGGTTTCAATATCACAATCCATACCTATTAGGCCGTCCCAAAGCGTCATTCCAGTATCATCACCTCCGGTAAGTGCCGTTGGAACGAGAACTTGCATAGGGCAAATAAGTTGTAGCAACTGTCCATTTTGTGTAGCTTCAATAAAAAATTCCCCTCCTGTAACCAAAAGTTCCTTGCCTCCTGTAGGAGAAAGACCCATAGTAGTTTTATTGGTGGCCAGCATAGTCCCTCTATCAAAAAGCTCTATTACTTCCACATCTACCATGCCTGTAACAGCATTACCATTATTGGCTAAACAGCTTCCGTTAATAGTTATCTCAACACCCTTTTGGGTCGTGAAAGTTCCGGAGCCATCCACATCTATTTGAAATGTTTGTTTTAGATTTTCTAAGGCGGTAGCTTTAAGATCCGTGAAATCTTGGGGAGAAGCCCGTTCAATTGTTACGTCCAAAATGTCGTTATCTCCATTTTCATCTTTTTGGCAACTTGTCATCAAAGCCACCGTCATTAAAAAAAGTCCTAAAATTTGTTTTGAATTTTTCATGATTATTATTTTTTGTTAAGAATGAATTTTTTGATTGTTCACCCTTATATCAATTCGCTTTGGAATTTGTTACCCCATTGGATTAAAATATTTTCATTTTATTAGGTTTTATTTAGGATGCCAAGATTTATTTGGTGCTACCAAGGGGCTCTTTTATCAATTATCAATTTTTTCTTAGGACAACATGGCTTATACCTAAAAAGAATACTATAACAGAGTTGAAAAGGGAATGGCTGGGATTCTAAAAGCTTTGTAGAGTTGATATTCTGTTTTACAAAAAAGGAACCCAGAGTTTTCTTATTTTAGGCAAAATTTTCAATTCATGGCAGGATCAAGTATCCATCCCGATCAGAAGTACATAGAGGGTTTATTGATGAACAGTCCTTTGGTGATTAAAAGCATCTATGATCGCTTTGTACCAAAGGTGGTGGGGTATATAACTAAAAATAGTGGTAATGAGGATGCCGCAAAAGATGTTGTCCAAGAGGTATTGGTAGCAATTTATAATCAAGCCAAACATAAAGGATTGCAATTGACCTGTCCGTTCGATGCCTATTTTTTCCTGCTTTGTAAACGGCGATGGTTGAACGAAATCAAAAAAAGTTCTTTAAAGGAGGTAACAATAAACGAAGAGGTTGTATCTATAAATGACGATACGCTGCAACTGGCCGATGAATTTGATATTGAACAACAAAAGAAGTTGGTGTTCAATCGCATGTTTCAAAAACTAGGGGATGCCTGTAAAGGTCTATTAAAAGCAACTTTCGAAATAAAATCGATGGAGGAAGTGGCGCAAAAACTAGGAGTAAGCTATGCCTATGCCCGAAAAAAGAAATCTTTGTGCATTGGCGAATTGACACGAATGGTGCAGGAATCGTCGGAATATAAAAACCTAAAAGCCTAAAATCATGAACGAATTGGATTTAGAATTATACGAAGCATATCTCGACAATACCCTTGATCCGGCAGCTAAAAAGACGTTTGAGGCGCGTTTGTTGGATGATACATCATTTGCGCAATCTTTTGAAGCCTACAAGGAAACTTCGGCCTACTTGACCGGAAAATTCTCCGACCAAGAGGAATTAAACGCGTTTGAAAATAATCTAGAAAATATAAGTAAGGAGCATTTTACCAAAAAAGCACCCTCAAGCTACAAGTCTGAAATTTGGAAGTACGCTGCAGCAATTGTACTGTTGATTACTATTGGAGGTTATTTTCTTATGGACAATGATCGACCAGCGTATAATGATTTTGCAACCTATCCTTCTATTTCATTGGTACAGAGAAGTAGTGGAGACCCTATGGCCAAAAAAGCAGAGAATGCTTTCAATAACAAGTCGTTTGAAGAGGCTACTTCTTATTTAAACGAACTATTGAACAATGATCCCAATAATCAGGAATTGTTGTTGTATAGGGGTATTGCCCAAATTGAAACTGAGGATTACGCCAATGCCTATAAAGATTTGGACAAGGTTGCCTCTGGCAGTTCGGTTTATAAAAATGAAGCCTTATGGCAAAAGGCCTTGGGACTTTTAAAACAAAAGAATTACAATAAATGTAAGCTGGTTTTGGTTGAGATACCTCCAACGGCCGATGAATATAATAAGGCACAGGCTCTGCTTAAAAAATTATAGTCCATAAGCCATAATTAATTTAAAAAGGCAATATCAAGGCCTTATATTTGAAGTATGAAGCATTCCCTTTTTGTTTTTCTTTTTCTGACAAGCCTTATACTTTCTGCCCAACAACAGGACAAGGTAGATTTTATTCAAGGAAAAGTAGATATTAATATAGACCCCAAGGTCGAAACCATTACGGGTTCTGTAACCTACAAATTGAAGGTCCTACAAAAGGTGGATACCGTTTTTCTCGATGCCCAAAATATAAATCTAAAAGAGGTCAAACTTAATAATAAAAAGGTCAAGACTACCAACAATGGCAAAAAAATAGTGGTTTATAAACGTTTTAAGGCCAATAAAACCTATACCTTGGATATTACCTATACTGCCAATCCCAAACAGACCGTTTATTTTTTAGGCTGGAAGGACGACTTGCTTGGCAATGAGCAGGTCTGGACCCAAGGTCAAGGAAAATATACCAGTCACTGGCTTCCCAGCTTTGATGATATGACCGAAAAGGTAGAGTATGATCTGGATATCAGCTTTGATAAGACCTACGAAGTAATTGCCAATGGGACCCTGGTGGCGACCAAAGAACAGGACGGACTCAAAAAATGGAGCTTTAATATGGACAATCCTATGAGCAGTTATTTATTGGCTTTTGCCATTGGCGATTACCATAAGGCAGAAGTTAAATCCAATACCGGGATTCCCATTGGTCTCTATTTTTACCCAAGTGATAGTGCTATGGTGGAACCTACCTATAGATTTACCACAGCTATATTCGACTTTTTGGAAAAGGAAATAGGGGTTGCTTATCCATGGCAGAATTATATGCAGGTACCTGTTAGGGACTTTTTATACTCGGGTATGGAAAATACGGGAACTACTATTTTTTCAGATTCCTATGTAATGGATACCATTGCCTTTAAGGACAGAAGCTATGTAAATGTAAATGCCCATGAGATGGCACATCAGTGGTTTGGTAATTTGGTTACAGAAGTGGATGGCAATAGCCATTGGCTTCATGAAGGATTCGCAACATACTATGCCTTATTGGCCGAAAAAGAGCTTTTCGGTGAAGAATATTACTATTGGAAATTGTACGAAACCGCTATCCAATTAAAGGAACTATCCAATAAGAATATGGGGGAGGCCCTCATTGATCCAAAAGCAAGCAGCCTTACATTTTATGAAAAAGGTGCATGGGCCTTACACATTCTAAGGGATCAATTAGGGGAGAAGGATTTTAGGCAAGGGATTCAAGGGTATTTAAAAAAGTACGGGTTTAAAAATGTGACAATAGATAATTTCCTGAAGGAAATGGAGGGGAGCACTGGCCATGACTTGACAGCTTTTAGAAATAGATGGTTGGTTGATAAAGTTTTTCCTTTAGATGAGGCAAAAAAGATTCTTGTAAGTGAATCCGAGGATCTAAAAACTTTTTTTGAACTTCAAAAAGATATGATGACCAGTAGCATGGACAACGAATCCGTCATCAAAAAGTATTGGGAAAACACACATTCCGATCAGTTAAAGGCCAAAATAATTAAAACCTATTTCAAATCCCTATCCCAGGATTTTATAAGGGAAGTGTTAAGAAGTGAAAGTGTCCTGGTTCGGCAAGCATTGGCCACTTCCATAGTACAGTTGCCATTGGATCTAAAATCTGAATATGAATCACTGCTGGATGATGGGAGTTATATTACCAAAGAAGAAATGCTGTACAAACTTTGGATAAATTACCCAAATGAAAGGGAAAAGTACTTGAATAGGACGAAAGGCATCATTGGCTTTTCAAATAAGAACATTCGCATATTATGGCTCACCTTAGCCTTGCTCACCAAGGATTATGAATCCAATAGCACCAACGAGTATTACTCGGAACTTAGTGGGTATACTTCCCCAATTTACTCCAATGAAGTGCGGCAAGGGGCTTTTCAATTCTTGGCTCAATTGATAGGTTTTTCAGACAATAATTTATTGGATCTTGTAGATGCAACCCAGCATCATTCTTGGCAATTTAGAAAATATGCCCGTTCATTGTTGGACGAACTTTTGGAAAAAAAGGAATATAGGGATAGAATAGATAGATTGAGCGTAAAATTTAATAAGGAGGAATTGCGTTATATTAGCAACAAACTGATTTCGGAATGAGAGCAATGGTAATTTCTGGTGGTGGTAGTAAGGGCGCATTTGCCGGTGGCGTAGCCCAATACCTGATGCAAGAATTGAACCACAATTACGATCTGTTTTTAGGCACTTCCACAGGCAGTCTATTGATTTCCCACCTCGCCCTACAAAAAATTGAAAAAATTAGGCAGGTGTATACTTCGGTAAATCAAGATAATATATTCAGTAATTGTCCCTTTGTGATAAAAAAGAAATACGGCATAGAGACCATCGGGATCCATCATATAAATGTGATGAAAAATTTTTTCAGGGGAAGCAAGACCTTTGGAGAAAGTCATAATTTACTTGAATTGATCAAGAATACCATTTCTATCGAGGAATTTGAACATTTAAAAAATGGCCCCTTGGATATAGTAGTTACCGTATCCAATTTGTCTTTAAACCAGGTAGAGTATAAGTCCATCAATGACTGTACTTATGAGGAATTTTGTGAATGGATTTGGGTTTCCTGCAATTATACCCCCTTTATGACTTTGGTAAAGAAAAATGGATGTGAATATGCCGATGGTGGCTTGGGCAGTATGGTTCCTATTGAAGAGGCTATTAGAAGAGGGGCAAAGGTTGTGGATGCCATAATTTTGCAAACAGAGGTTACACAATTAAATAGAATGCCCTCCAAGAATGTATTTTCATTACTTACAAGTATGTTTGCCTTTATGCTGGACAGGATAGAACAACAAAATATTAGGATAGGCAAGTTTGTTGCCAACCATAATGATGCCATCATCAATTTCTATTATACGCCTACTGTACTCACTACCAACTCCCTTATATTTGAAAAGGAAAAAATGACGGTTTGGTGGGAAAGTGGCTTTAATTTTGCAAAGCACAAAAACTCCGAAACAAACCCAATAGAGACTGGAATTTTATGAAGGCATTGGTAATTAGTGGGGGAGGGAGCAAAGGAGCCTTTGCTGGTGGCGTGGCCCAATATCTGATGGAAGTTGAAAAACGGGAATATGATATTTTGGTGGGTACCTCCACCGGCAGTCTATTAATTCCTCAATTGGCCCTAAACCAAATTGACAAACTACATGATATTTATACCAATGTTAACCAACGTTCCATTTTTAGCCTTAATCCTTTTGTAGTTCGAAAAAAGGGTGATCGGGAATATGTCTCCATAAATTTTCTAAACACCTTTCTTCAATTTGTAAAGAGCAAGCGTACTTTTGGGGAAAGCAAGGCTTTGAGAAGGACCATTAAAAAGAATTTTAGTGAAGGGGAATTCCGGAAGTTGAAAAAAGGTGATAAAGATGTGGTGGTGACGGTTTCAAACCTTTCCAAAAACAGGATCGAGTATAAATCCATTAAGGATTTTTCCTATGATGATTTCTGTGATTGGATCTGGATTTCGTGCAACTACATTCCTTTCATGTCCTTGGTAAAAAGAGACGGATTTGAATACGGCGACGGTGGCCTTGGATGCGTTGTCCCCATTACGGAGGCCATTAGAAGGGGAGCTACTGAGATAGATGCCATTATACTAGAGTCCGAAAACATGGAACACAACAAGGTTTTGGGCAGAAATCCTTTTTCACTTATGTTGAGTATTTATGGTTTTGTTTTGGACCAGATTGAATATCACGACATTTCTGAAGGGGTATTGGCGGCAAAACATAATGGGGTGCAATTAAATTTATATTACACCCCCACTAAATTAACTGAAAACTCCTTGGTTTTCAATAAAAAACTTATGCGTCTATGGTGGCAACAAGGTTATAAGTACGCCGAAGAAAAATTTTCTAGCGTTGGTTAAGCTAACTTTTAGTTACCATAATTCCCCAATTTCCTTTTTAACATAGGACAAAGCAGTTGCCGAAGGAGAACTTTTTTCCATAGTCTCATTTAGAATGTCCTCACGGAGTTTGTCTGCCGAATCCGATTCGCTCATACCTGCCTTCCTGATCATTTGTATGGTGGCACTTTTTGCCGCCTTAATTATATTCCAACATTCATCCGTCATATAAATTTGTTGGGATAGGTTATGCTCAAATTCATTTTCGATACTTTTGATCAACAAATTTTCATAATCGTTTTTATTGCTGTTTTTTGGTCCTACCCTTACCACCAAACTAGGAATTGCAATTCGCTCCAGAAATAGGGCCATTCTTTCGTAAGCTTGTAATCTAATGGGCAGAGTGTTTTTCTGACTGTCTTTATGCAGTAGGTAACGTCTTCTTCCTTCTTCGTTTCTTGTATGTAATCTAAAAAAGTAAAAAGCAACCACTCCGGTTACAACAGCGGGTAACAAATAGGCAAATAGTTGAAAAATTTCCTCTCCAGTCATTTTGTTTTGGTGTTTTTTGGTTTGTTGATTATTTAACGGCTTATTCCCTTAAAAATTATGGTAGGTTTCAAATTTTTAGCCGTCACAAGTATATTTAGTTTAATCTCGCCCAGGTCATAAAAAAAAGCGCTAATAAGCGCTTTTAAAATTGTGGGGACTTTTCATCTGTTTGGTTACATCGGTTGTTGAATTGTTCCTTTAGGGAGGTGAAAATAATTCACCATAATACTTTCCAGACGGTTTGAAGAGTTATGAAGAATTATTTCATGCTTTCCTTTACCAATTTAAAGAATTCATAAAATCTTGGTTGTACAATGATTTCGGTAGCAGTTTCAATACTGTAAAGTCCTAATTCCGATTTCCCTGTGGCGATGATTCGCTTGGGCTCTATTTGATATTTACTTTCCAAAATACGGGCTACAGCAGCAGCTTGTTGGGTTCCAATTTCCCAGTTATTCAATTTATTATCCTTGGATTCCACCAAATTGCTATTGCTTACAATTTGAATATCCATTGTGGGGTTGGCTTTTAAAACACTTCCAATATTGGCAATAATGGCCTCTGCCTTTTCCTGTACTTTGAAATTCTTGGAGTTCTCCCCAAATAAATAACTGTTATCCATTACCACCGCTACGGCACCATTACTAACGGTTATCTTGGGATCACTGCCCAAAGTCTGCTTAAATTGGGTAAAAACAGCTAAGGTTATAGAGTCACGGCTACTCAATTCATCATTGATAATTCTTAATTGCGCTTCCTTTTTAACTAGACTCTCAAGGGTACTATTAATGTGGTCAGATCTCTTGTTGGAGGCTTCCGTAAAACTGTTTAAGTTTTTTAATAGGTTGGCATTGGTTTCCTTAAGTTCATTTACCTGTGCTTCGTACGACTCCACTTTTGCCGAAGCAATTCTTTCTTCGCGTTTGGATTCGGATAGAGCTGTTTCAGACTCCCTTAACTGAGATCTTAGACCATCTACCTCCAGAATAAGATCCTTTTTGCTCTGTGCCTGTGAAATGGATGTGTACATTAATAAAACTAGAATGGTAAAAATTCTTTTCATAGATAAAATTTGTTTATTTGAATGTTCTGGTACTTTTAATTAGTTGATTTACTGCAAGGATATGCAATTTATTTTTCATGCAAAATTAAGATTATATTTAAATAAGGGCCAATCTTATTTGTGCATTAACTTTTTGCCTCCCAAATAAGGGCAATTATAAAGATATTCTAAGGTAGAAAAGGGTACTTTGGTCTTTTTTATATCCCTAAGTTGGGGAAAGTGACTGTTCAATTCGTTATTATCCACATTTACCCATATCAAAGACCATGGCTGCTTGTGTGGAAAACACCATTTTCCATTTCCGATAAACACTGTTCTTTTAGTTGGAAGGTACTTTTAAAATGCCACATAAAGACTGCAAAATCCGTATACCACTATATTAAATTGGGCTTCCTCAGTTTTACAGAGTTTTTAGTTGTTCAGGAAGTCCAAACTCATTTCTGTGAGTGCCTTTACCCCAAGGATCATTCCATTTTCGTCTATGCTGAAGTCAGGCGTATGATGTGGAAAAGACTCCGCATTTCCCGGAGTCATGCCTCCCAAGAAAAAGAAGAATCCCGGTACCTCATTTTGAAAATAAGAGAAATCTTCGCCACCGGTTACGGCTTTTTGGATTTGCACATTATCCTGGCCCGCGATCCTTTCTAAAGTAGGTAGCATTTTTACTACCAGTTCGGGATTGTTAAAGGTAATGTCCGTATTGCTTTTTATCTCAATAGTCGCCGTACCGCCATACGCCTTGGCAATGTCAGGTACCATTTCTTTCATTCTCTCGGTAATCTGTTTTTGCATGTCATAGTCCAAAGTTCTTATGGTTCCTATCATTTCCGCACTTTCAGGGATAATATTAAAACGGACACCACTTGTAATCTTGCCCACACTTATAACCGCTGCTTCATTGGTAAGGTTAACTTCCCTGCTAATAATGGTCTGTAGGCCATCTATTATCTTGGCGCTGATAAGAATGGGGTCTATACCCTTCCATGGTTGTGAGCCATGGGTTTGTTTTCCCTCCACCTTTATAACGAATCGTTGCACTGCCGCCATTAGTCCTTCAGATTTATACCTAATAACGCCAACTGGCGTAGCAGAGTTAATATGAAGTCCAAAAATAGCATCCACATCCGGATTTTTAAGAACCCCTTCCTTTAACATTAAAAGAGCTCCACCTTCTTCCCCTGGAGGAGGACCTTCTTCGGCAGGTTGAAAAATAAACTTAATGGTTCCTTTAATCTTGTCCCTATTTTTGGACAGAATTTCCGCAACCCCCATAAGGATGGCCGTATGGGTATCATGACCACAGGCGTGCATAACACCGACCTCTTGTCCTAGAAATTCGGATGTCACAGTAGATTTAAACGTAAGGTCGTTTCTTTCGGTAACCGGTAAGGCATCAATATCAGCCCTTAAAGCGATTACCTTTCCATTTTTATTGCCCTTTAATACACCTACAACCCCAGTTTTGGCAACTCCTGTTTGTACCTCTATCCCTAAGGATTTCAGATGAGATGCTATTTTTTCAGCGGTCTTGAACTCCCTATTGGATAATTCCGGATTTTGGTGAAAATCCCTCCTCCAATCTATTACCTTTAGTTCAATACCCTTATATTCCTTTTCAAAATTATATTTCTGAGCCGAGGAATTTAAACACCATAAAAGCATTGGGAGAATTAAATATAACTTCATATTACTAAATGGGATTTAAAATTATAGATGCCCAAGACTTAATTGTCTTAAACACTGAACCTAGTTTTCAATAATTTTACAGATGAGCAACATCATAAAAAGTGCTGTTTTTCGTAAAATTGGATTTGTATGATAAATATATTCAAAATAGAACTATTAACTCGGTTGGATTATCACAAATATTAAAGTTGATTTTTTGATAAGGCTAATTATGGTTAAATTCACCGATCGTAACGAGCTTAATATCTACATACGTTTTGGAGAACTATATTAACGAATTAAATGAAGCCCAGAAGGCTCCTGTTTTGCATAAGGACGGGCCTTTGATGGTAATTGCAGGGGCAGGTTCCGGTAAGACAAGAGTATTGACCTACCGCATTGCTTATTTGATGAGCCAGGGGGTGGATGCCTTTAACATTTTGGCGTTGACCTTTACCAACAAGGCTGCTAGGGAAATGAAGAAGCGTATTGCAGATATTGTGGGTACCTCCGAAGCCAAAAACCTATGGATGGGTACTTTTCATTCCGTTTTCGCGAAGCTTTTACGGTTCGATGGCGATAAATTGGGCTATCCTTCCAATTTTACCATATATGATACACAGGATTCCCAACGTCTTTTATCCGCTATCATAAAGGAGATGGGCTTGGATAAGGATATTTATAAATATAAGCAGGTACAAAATAGAATATCTTCCTATAAGAACAGCCTCATTACCGTAAAGGCCTATTACAACAATCCAGACTTGGTAGAGGCAGATGCCATGGCCAAGCGTCCTAGGATGGGAGAGATTTATCAGAACTATGTGGATCGCTGCTTTAAGGCCGGTGCTATGGATTTTGATGATCTACTGTTGCGGACCAACGAACTGTTGACAAGATTCCCCGAAGTTTTGGCCAAGTACCAGGATAGGTTTAGGTATATTCTTGTAGACGAGTACCAGGATACCAACCATTCCCAGTATTTGATCGTCAAGGCACTATCGGACAGGTTTCAGAATATATGCGTAGTAGGGGATGATGCCCAGAGTATTTATTCCTTTAGGGGCGCAAACATTAGCAATATTCTAAACTTTCAAAAAGATTATGACAATGTGGGGATGTACCGGTTGGAACAGAACTATAGGTCTACCAAAAATATCGTTAATGCCGCCAATTCCATAATTGCCAAAAATACCAATCAATTGGAAAAGGTGGTTTGGACCTCCAATGACGAAGGTCCTTTAATAAAGGTTCACCGCAGCCCTACAGATGCGGAGGAAGGTAGATTTGTAGCCGGATCTATTTTTGAAAATAAAATGCAAAGTCAATTACCAAATGGCAATTTCGCTGTTTTGTACAGGACCAACTCACAATCAAGGTCCATTGAAGATGCCCTTAGAAAAAGGGATATACCTTATAGGATCTATGGTGGACTCTCCTTTTATCAGCGGAAAGAAATCAAGGACGTACTGTCCTATTTAAGATTGGTTATCAATCCAAAGGATGAGGAGGCGCTTAAACGTATTATAAATTTTCCGGCACGTGGTATTGGACAGAGCACTTTGGACAAACTTACCGTTGCCGCAAATCACTACAATCGTTCAATTTTTGAGGTTATGGATAACCTTGAAAGGATAGATTTAAAGATCAATTCCGGTACCAAAAGAAAACTGGGAGACTTTGTGGCCATGATCAAGAGCTTTCAGATCATGAACGAAAGTGCCGATGCCTTTACCTTGGCAGAACATGTTGCCAAAAAATCCGGAGTATTGCTGGAATTCAAAAAAGATGGTACTCCAGAGGGAATTGGCAAGATGGAGAATATTGAGGAATTGTTGAACGGTATCAAGGATTTTGTAGAAGGACAGAAGGAATTGGCAGATGCCAAAGGGGATATAGGCGAGTTTTTGGAGGATGTGGCATTGGCAACGGACCTAGATAAAGATACCGGAGATGATGACCGCGTGGCCTTAATGACAATTCACTTGGCAAAAGGCCTGGAGTTTCCGCATGTCTATATAGTTGGGATGGAAGAAGATCTTTTCCCTTCTGCCATGAGCATGAATACTAGAAGTGAATTGGAAGAGGAAAGGCGTTTGTTTTATGTGGCCCTTACTAGGGCAGAAAAGCAGGCATATTTAACATATACTCAGAACAGATATCGTTGGGGCAAATTGGTAGATGCAGAACCAAGTAGATTTATTGAGGAAATTGATGAAAAATATGTTGAAAACCTCACACCTGTCCAGAGATCCAGATACACTCCCTTAATTGATGTTGATATTTTCGGCGATGTAGATAGAAGCAAATTACGACAGAACAAACCCTTACAGGGCACACCTCCCAGTGGTGTTAAGCCCAATGAAAATCAGTTACGAAAACTGCGTAAACTAAAACCGGAACTAAGTACTCCCGTGGGAAACACCAATTCGGTAGACCCCAATTTATCGGAAGGTTCCCTAGTAAACCATACTAGATTTGGTAGGGGACAGGTTATAAAAATTGAAGGGGTAGGAAATGACAGGAAAGCTGAAATTAAATTTGATAAGGGAGACATTAAAAAACTTTTACTAAGGTTCGCCAAGTTGGAGGTACTTTAATTCTGAAGAGTCCCAAGTGAACTATTTTTGTTTGAGGATAATTATAAATGCTCTTGGATAAAAGCCTTTAATTTAATGGAAGTATCCCACAGATCCAATCCCACCCAGCCATGGCCTCCGTTAGGGTATAAGGTAAATTGATGTTCTACGTTCAATTCCATTAATCTATCTCTTAGGCTTATTCCTTGGGAATTTGGAATTAAAGGGTCCTGTGCTCCATAAAACAATAAGGTTGCTGGAGAAGTAGATTTTAACTGGTACAACGGACTAACCAATTCCAAAACCTCTGGATCATTCCCAAATTGATCTAACAAGGTCCTCAATTCTTGATTGGGTGTGTTTATATATGCCTCGTCCAAAAGATTGGTAGGCCCAACAATGCTACAGACCATCTTCACCTGTTTTTTAGTGTCGTGTGCGTAGCTCCACAATAAAGAAATGTGTGCACCTGCGCTGGCACCAATAAATCCGATCTCTGTAGATATTTGAAATTCTTGAGCTCTGTCGGATAATTCCTGAACTAATTGGTCTATGTCATTGATTTGCATAGGATATGGCGGATTATTCTCATAGGCCAATCTATAATTCATGTTTACCACTGCTATGTCCGGTAATTGATCCCTTATAAAATCTTTAAAGGCATTCATTTCCGATTTTTCGCCAGCATTCCATCCACCTCCATGTATCAAAATGAGAATTTTAGTTTCAGTGCTCCTATTTTTTGGAAGATAAATGTCATATTTTTGAAGTGAATTGGAACCATATTCCAAATCGATAATGTTTTTGGCCTCCAATGGGCCAACGTCGGTTGCAACAGGATCTTCCGTACAAGAATTGTTTATTATAAAGAGGAATCCAAGCAGTATAATAAACTGAAACTTATACATAAAACATTATTTATTAAATTGATAACGTTTATTTTGAACTAATAATATGTCAGAATTTATTAAAATTTATCCAGAAAATCCTAATCCTAAGGAAATTAAGAGGGTGGTGGATGTTTTGCGTAAAGGGGGCCTAATTATTTATCCAACAGATACAGTATATGGTCTGGGGTGTGATATTACCAATACCAAAGCCTTGGAAAAAATAGCGCGTATCAAAGGAGTAAAATTGGCGAAAGCCAATTGGTCCTTTATATGTGCCGATCTTAGTAACCTTTCGGATTATGTAAGACAAATAGATACCTCTACCTTTAAAATTCTAAAGCGGGCATTACCAGGACCTTATACCTTTATACTTCCCGGAAACAATAATCTGCCCAAAGAATTTAAAAAGAAAAAAACGGTAGGTATCCGTGTGCCTGATAATTCCATTGCCAGGACCTTGGTTGAAGCCTTGGGTAACCCTATCGTTTCAACCTCCATTCACGATGAGGATGAGCTGTTGGAATATACTACCGATCCGGAATTGATCTATGAAAAATGGAAAAATCTTGTAGATGTGGTTATTGATGGTGGTTATGGGGACAATATGGCTTCTACAGTAATAGATCTATCCGAAGATGAACCCATAGTGGTTAGGGAAGGAAAGGGGAGTTTGGATATATTATAAGAACAAAGAAAGTTTTCCAATTGAATATTGAACAAAAAAAAAGCGACCGATAAGGTCGCTTTTTAATTTGAATAAGTTATTCTTAGTTGATCTTAGGATCTTTCATTCCTTCTTCGATCATGCTGTAGAATTGATCAATTTTTGGAAGTACAACAATACGTGTTCTTCTATTTTTAGCCTTATCAGCTACATCTGATACAGGAATATATTCTCCTCTTCCTGCAGCAGTCATACGCTTAGGATCCACACCGTAATCTTTTTGTAAAATACGTACAACTGAAGTAGCACGTTTCACACTTAAATCCCAGTTGTCATATAAAACTCCACTGTTGTAAGGATCAGTATCGGTATGACCTTCAACCATAAATTCGAAATCTGGTTTGTTATTAACAACTTGTGCAACCTTACCTAAAATTTCTTTAGCTCTGTTGGTTACGTTGAAGCTACCGCTTCTAAATAAAAGTTTGTCAGAAATAGAAACGAATACAACTCCTTTTTCTACACTGATTTCGATATCCTCATCATCCAAGTTTCCAAGAACACCTTTTAAACTTTGAACCAAAGACAAATTAACAGAATCCCTTCTAGTAATAGCGTCATTAAGCTTTCTAATAGTAAGGTCTTTTTCTTTTAAACTTTCCAAGGATTTCTCCAAGTTATCGGCACCTTTACTTGTAAGGGTAGTAAGGTTGCCCATATTGTTGATCAAGTCCTGATTGTTGGCTTTAAGGAAGGCATTCTGATCTTCCAAAGTTTGCATTTTTGAAGTAGCAGCAGCTTTATCCTCCAAACAGGTGTTTAATTTAACTGTCGCGGAATTTAATAAATCTTGTGCTTCTTTCGCTTTGCTTTCCATATCCGCATATTTTTTCTGCGATACACATGAAGACAACAAAAGGGTAATACCTAAACAGCCTAAAATGATTTTTCTCATAGTTATGATAATAGAATTAATAATTTATAATTTAATGGGTTCGTTTTAATGATTGCAAAATTATGTAAAACGCAATATTTTGCGAGACCAATTTAGTTAATCTTTTACTAAATTGTTAAAAATTTTTACATGATTTATGTAATAAGCCCAAACAATGGATTTTATAGAATAGTAATTACCTGTAAAATAGGCCTTTTCGCGTTTTTTGTACATGGTCCTAAAATTTTTGTAGAAACTAAAATGGGCCCGCAATATTGCCCAGAAATGATTAAAACTGCCTTGAAAAATAAAATTCAGCCCCGCTAGACCATCCAAAACAAGTCTCAAAAGTACTATTGGGAATATTTTTCGTGCTGGAAGGTTTTTAATTAGCGAATAAAGGGAGTTTCTAAAATTAAGAAAGGTCTTCTTTGGATTCATGCTATTTAAGGTAGAACCACCTAGGTGATACACCTCGGAGGCTCCAACATAATAAACTTTATGGCCCTTATTTTTTGCCCTCCAGCATAAGTCAATTTCTTCCTGATGGGCAAAATAATCTTCGTCAAATCCGTTTAGTTCCTGGAATACCTCTTTCTTGATAAACAAACATGCTCCCGTAGCCCAAAATATTTCCTTTATGTCATTGTATTGACCATTATCCGTTTCCAATTCATTAAAAATACGACCCCGGCAAAAGGGATAACCAAATTTATCTATAAACCCACCTGCGGCACCGGCGTATTCAAAATAGGCCTTATTTTTATAATCCAATATTTTGGGTTGAACAATTGATGCTGAAGGGTTGTCCTTAAATTCCTTTATTATTGGAGTAAGCCAATCCTTGGTTACTTCCACATCAGAGTTTAAAAGACAATATATATCGGCATCTATGTGAGGTAAAGCATCATTATATCCCTTGGCGTAACCCCCATTGCTCGAGTTTAGGATGACGCCTATTTCTGGATACTTATTTTGTAGGAAAGCGATAGAACCATCTGTAGACGCATTGTCGGCGACATAAATATCGGCCTCCTTGGAGAATTCTGTTACGGAAGGAAGGAATTTTTCCAAAAGTGATTCTCCGTTCCAATTAAGTATAACTACTGCTATTTTCAACATTTTTTATAATGCCCAAAACAACAGGCATGCATTAAAATTAAGAGGTTCTGATTAAGTCGGCAATGTAAAGAAATAATTTATAAATGCCGCTGAATATTTTGATAACCAATATTCAAAATCCCTGGTTTATAATCGATAATTGGAAATTTCAGATGTCCCTTATCTGGGACTATAAACGGGAATGTCCGTAAGAAAACTATATTGTTCCTTCTCGAAATCCATACAACAAAAAAAATGATCCATACCGTTGGTGACCATTAAATATTTGGCTTTGAGTAAAAGATTATAACGCGCAATTTGATCAAAAACCACCTGATCTATTTTAATTTCGGGCGATTTACATTCTACAAGAATTTCGATGCACCCATTTGGATTGAAGACGACCACATCGTATCTTTTTTTTAAATTATTAATAAGCAATTGCTTTTCTACGTTGATATGCGCTTTAGGATAATTTTTGTCCGAAATTAGATTATGCACTACGTGCTGTCTTACCCATTCTTCAGGTTGTAAAACCACAAATTTTTTGCGTATGACATCAAAAATATAGATTTTATTTTCCCTATTTTTGAATCGAAAGGGATAGGGCGGAAAGTTTAATGGTTGCATTGTGCAAAGTTGATGATTTTTTTTAGATGGATGAGGTAAAACAAATTGTAAGCAATATAAAAAATGGGAATATAGCACCAATATATTTTCTGACTGGTGAAGAACCTTACTATATTGATAAGATAGCGGAATATATAGAAAAGAATGTCCTGACGGAAGAAGAACGTGGATTTAATCAGGTTATACTTTACGGCAAGGAAATCACCATTGAGGACATCGTTGGCAATGCCAAGAGATACCCCATGATGGCGGAGCGCCAAGTGGTCATTGTAAAGGAGGCACAACATTTGTCCCGCAGCATAGAAAATCTGGTTTCCTATGCAGATCAACCCCAACCTTCCACAATTCTTGTATTATGCTATAAATACAATAAACTGGATAAACGTAAGAAGTTATATAAATCCATTAAAAAATCGGGGGTAATATTTGAAGGCAAAAAACTTTACGAAAATCAAGTAGGGGAATGGATTAAAAAATCCTTGCATTCAAGGGGCTACGGAATTACTTTCAAGGCGGCCAATCTTTTGGTAGAGTTCCTTGGTACCGATTTGGGCAAGATAGATAAAGAACTTGAGAAATTGTGTTTGGTTGTCCCAAAAGGTGTTGAAATTAATCCAGAAGCCATTGAATCCAATATTGGAATAAGTAAAGATTATAACAATTTTGAACTTAAAAAAGCAATAGGGGAGAGAGACGTTGAAAAAGCAACAAGAATTGTTAATTATTTTGCCCAGAATCCAAAAGACAATCCGTTTGTGCTAACAATAACCCTTTTGTACTCATTTTTTATACAGTTACTTTCTTATCACGGTTTAAAGGATCACTCGCCAAAAAGTGTTTCCTCCGCTCTTGGTATAAGGCCGTTTTTTGTTTCTGAAATTCAGACGGCGGCAAGAAATTATCCCATGAGGCGTGTTAGTGAAATTATTTCCAGCTTAAGAGAATTGGATGTTAAGGGCAAAGGTGTTGGTTCCAACATTTCGCAGGCGGACTTGCTAAAAGAATTATTGATAAAAATATTCTAGCCTCATTAGGGCGCCAAAGGCCAAAGAGCAAGAAAAATATTCCAACCTAGGACATATGAAATGCTTGGTTATAGCCATTATACCATAGATCCGAGGGACTTAAAGGCCTTGGGCATTAACAGACTTTTTGCAGTGAGATTTACTTCTTATCCAAACTATATTTTCCAGGGCCCAACATAAGTATTGAGATAAAGGCAACCAAAAATAAAACGGCCTTTTCTTTTACAGGGAACGGATCTGCCCCATGAACGATAAATGTGGCAACCAACATGGTTATAATAGTAGGAACTGTGGCCCAACGTGTTTTAAAACCAATAATAATTAAAATTGGAAAAATAAATTCCCCTATAACCGCAAGAAATAGGGAAGGGGCAGCACCAATACCAATGGGATCACCAAATTCAAAATTACCACTAATAAGTTTTTGAAATTTAGGTAGTCCGTGGGTTATCATTAAAATAGCGGAAGAAATCCGTAGAAATAGTAGGCCTAGATCTTTCATTGGGGGAATAGTTTATTAAAATTATAGATTTAAAGCTGTTAAAAGTAGCTATTAGTTATTTAAAAACAAAAGGAATTATGATGGTCAATTTTTTGGAAACTTTAGAAATACTGCAACGATTATCTTAATTTAGGAAAATCCGTAGGATTGGATTCGTGCATTATAGCATACACCTTTTCAAATATATCCTCGGAGTTAGGCTTGGAGAAGTAATCTCCATCTGTGGCATATGCAGGCCTATGTGCCTTTGCGGTAAGGGTCTGGGGAGCACTGTCTAAATATTTATATGCACCTTGTTTCTCAATAATTTCATGCGTAAGATAGGCGGAGCAGCCTCCTGGTACATCTTCATCTATAACCAACAACCTATTTGTTTTTTTAATGCTTTTAAGTACGTCATGACGTAAATCGAACGGCAATAAGCTCTGGGCATCCACAACTTCGGCATCAATACCCACTTCCCTAAGTTCTTCAGCGGCTTGCATCACTATTCTTAGGGTAGAACCATAGGACAGTAAAGTAATATCCCTTCCAGCTCTAACTACTTCAACAATTCCGATGGGTGTACATATATCCCCAAGATTATTTGGTTTGGGCTCTTTTAGGCGATACCCGTTTAAACTCTCTATCAACAAGGCCGGCTCGTTTCCTTTCATAAGAGTATTGTAAAAACCAGCTGCCTTGGTCATATTCCTTGGCACTAGAATGTACATGCCGCGCAATAAGTGGATCAATCCACCCATTTGCGAACCCGAATGCCATATTCCTTCCAGTCGGTGCCCACGGGTCCTTACAATCAATGGAGCCCTTTGTTTCCCAACGGTCCTATAAAGTAGTGTTGCCAAATCATCGGTCAATGTAAAAAGCGCATAAAATATATAATCCAAATATTGAATTTCCGCAATGGGCCGTAAACCTCTCATGGCCATTCCAATACCTTGCCCAATTATACTGGCTTCCCTAATCCCAACATCGGCAACCCGGAGTTCCCCATATTTCTTTTGCAATCCTTCCAATCCCTGATTAACATCTCCTATAGCTCCACTATCTTCCCCAAAAATTAATGCTTGGGAATATCTTTCAAAAAGGGAATCAAAATTGTCCCTAAGAATAATTCTTCCGTCAACTAGCTCGGGATCCATATCATAGGTAGGGATCACCTCAGGAACACTCAACGCATTGTTGCTTTGTTCGTTGTACAAAAAGGAACTGAACTTGGTTTGGGATTCTTCCAAAAAATTATTGGTCCAAGCCGCCAGAAGATCTTTTTCCTTGCTGCTTTCGCCCAACAAATAGCGCATCGCCTTTCTGGCCTTGGAAGCCATATCCTTTTTTATAGGTTCTTCAATGGCTATTAAATCATTTTTTAATTTGGTGATAAAAATTTTGTTCATACTGGAATTAGCAGCATTTTCCAATAAGTTCACCAATATTTTTTTCTGTTCCTTATGGGGTGTTAAAAATTCTTCCCAAGCCTCTTTACGAGCGCTCCGGACTTGTCTTTTAATATTCTTTTCAAGCGTTTTCAACTCTTCTTCGGTGGAAATTTTGTTTTCCAGTATCCATTCCCTGTATCGCTTATTACAATCATTTTCTTTTTCCCATTGCAATCGTTCCTCACTCTTATATCGCTCATGGGAGCCCGAGGTAGAATGTCCCTGCGGTTGCGTTAGTTCTGTAATATGAATTATTACAGGAACATGTTCGTCCCTGGCAATATCAGAGGCATTTTCATAAGCGTGGATCAAGGCCGTATAATCCCAACCCTTCACTTTTAAGATCTCATAGCCAGCATTGTCTTTATCCCGTTGAAAACCCACTAAAATTTTTGATATATCCTCCTTGGTGGTCTGGTGTTTCGCATGAACGGAAATGCCATAGTTGTCATCCCAAATACTAATTACCATTGGTACTTGTAATACCCCGGCAGCATTTATGGTTTCAAAAAAAACACCTTCACTCGTGCTGGCATTACCAATGGTCCCCCAAGCAACTTCATTGCCATTATCCGAAAATTTGGCACTGTTTTTAACCTTTACGTTCCTGTATATTTTAGATGCCTGGGCCAAACCTAGCAATCTCGGCATTTGTCCGGCAGTACAAGAAATATCGGCGCTACTATTTTTTTGTTTGGTGAGGTCTCTCCAACTTCCATCTTCATTTAGACTAAAGGTGGTAAAGTGACCTCCCATTTGCCTTCCGGCACTCATGGTTTCCTTAGTTATATCGGTCGTGGCATATAGACCATGGAAGAATTCCTTTGGGGAAAGCAGTCCCAAAGCCATCATAAAAGTTTGATCCCTGTAATAGCCACTTCTAAAATCCCCATCTCTAAAAGATCTGGCCATGGCCAATTGTGGAAGCTCCTTACCATCCCCGAAAATTCCGAATTTAGCTTTTCCGGTCAGAACTTCCCTTCTGCCCAATAGGCTACACTCCCTGCTCGTAACTGCAATTTCATAGTCTTTCAATATTTGTAATTGAAAATCGTCAAATGAAATATCGTTGCTTGCTTCGGAATCTATATTCATTACGCTATTGATGGTTTATCGCAAAAATATCAAATCAATATGGTTTTTGCAACCTATACAAGGGGATAATAATTTATAATTCTTTAAAGAAAATTGAAGTGTATTTTTAAATATTGAGAATATCGTAAAAATAGATTCGATAATTGAGAATATATCAATAATTTAGAACCATTTCCTAGTAAATAACCCGGTTAAAGTCCTTGGACTAAAGGTTATAACAAATCTTATTTTTTGATCGTACTGCGGTTGCGAAATCTCCCAACCGTTGTTCGAGTACAATGGTAAATAAAGTTCAAAATAATCTGTCAACAAATTTAAGCGTATACCGGAGTCGTAAACAAAACGTTCTTTTAACCCTTTATTTTTTATAAAACCCATATCACCGTAAAGTTCTATCCACCGCCAGATATTTACACTAGTATTGATCGTTGCCATCCAGTCATTGGCAAAGGGGTTTTCCAGTTTGGATTTAAAACCGCCCTCTGCAACTATAATCTGTTGACTATAGATCCCGGATCCTTCAGATCTACCCAAATAGTCATAATCGAACAGATAGTCTGTGGGCCTATCAAGGGCAAAACTAAAAAATTCTGTACTTCCTGCCGTTTCATTTCTAAGGAATTTACCGGCGAAAAAACGCAAATTAAACTGTCTATTGTTCTCAAATAGTTTTCGGTATTCCAATTCGTAAGCAAGCTTGGTAAATTTATCTGAATACTGTGCATCTACTGACCAGGATAGATAATTGATGATGTTATTGGTGGTATTATAATATTTTGCGTTGAACACATTATAATCCGGATCTGTTTCCAATCCCAAACTCTGTAAATTTGGATCAATGTCCCTAAATACACTAATTGACCTAAAAATCAAGGCCTCCCTTTTATTAAGTAAAAGATTACTAGGCCTCCATCCAAAACCTATAGAAGGACTCAACGTACTGTAGCGGGAGTTTTCCTGAAAATGCGAAGTAGATCCCCTCAAGGAATAGTTGGTTACGTATAAACCGCTTTTACCGTGGTATTTGCGGAAATTAAATTTACCGTAGCCAACAAAAGTCTTTTCATTAGGAGCATAGGAAGGGGCCAGATCAAAAACGAACGGCCTTTCCAATAAGGTTTTGTTATGTAATCTCATGCCGGGAGAGAGTCCGTCATATTTATTGAATCCCAATACTGGAACATAAAAAACCTGATTGTAGTAGGGATCCTCCGCATCCTTGAAAAACTGAAATTTCAGTTTTTTGTTGCTTGAAAAGAAGCCGTTCAATGATTTCCAATTATCCCTTTGGTTGAACTCCGGAATGGTTTGATCATAATTTAAAACCAAACGATCTTCCCCGTTCTTTGGAATTCTAAAGGCCTGTTGATCGGTAATATCCGTAAACCAATAATTAGAAACTACGGTGTCATTTTTTATCCCAAAAAGTGAAATAGGTACATTGGTACCTTCTTTATTTTTTAATATGACCACCAATGAATCCTCCATTTTTCGGACCTTCTTTATTTTAAAATCGATTTTTTGGGTAGTGGACACATATTCATCAAAAAACCAATTGATATCCTTGTCGGAGTTTTCTACGACAATAAATTTAAAATCTGCCGCTGTGGATGGCTTTAATCTATAATTTATGTAAAATTCTTTCACACTGCGGTCTACGTGTTCTTTTCCCGTATAATCCGCCAAATACGCCAAACCTAAACCTGCCTTGTACCTGTTAGCTATTTTTTGATTGAATTTTACAAGAGAATCGTTGGGGGTAGTAAGGGACTGATCAATATTTCTTCTGGCCGACAGCATATGAAGCAGAGGATATTGTTCATTAAAATTCATTTTGGCCAAATGAAAATTCCGCACACCCCAAATACTGGATAATTTGCCCAATAGTTTTTGATCCGGATAGAAGTCCTCCACAAAACCGATCATCAGATAGTTTAAAATGGCATCGGTAACCCATTTTTCGTTTCTTGGATCCAGAAACATCGTTTCTTTTATAAAGCTATTGAGAGCTGTTTTTAGAAACTTCATTTCAAATTGAAACTGTTCCTCATAGGGTCTAATAAAACTAGGAAGTTGGTTTATTCCATATAAGGGATCCTTATCATAATCCAATTCGGAGACCAATAATTGTTTATGTGGAAAATCACCCAAATTTTCATAGATATACTTTGATACCCGGTTGATCGATATTCCGGAAGCTATTTCATCATACTTTGGGGACCGCAGGTCGGTCAATATAGTTAGCTCCGGGGTTACATGCTTTACAAACTGTTTGGTGGGCCTAATAATTATTTCTCCACTTTTTTGATCAATTCCTTGAAAATAAATATGTTGAATATTGCCTTCTTGGTTTTTGCCCAATTCATGAAAATTGGAGACCGCAAATAAATTTTCGGGAATAATAAGTTCTATGGACGTATTGGCCATATCCGTATAAAGGTCTTCCAAATTCTTGTTGGAATATAAATGCCATTCCCCATCATAAACTGCAGGGGTTAGGTACCAGTCCTTTAAATAATAACCACCCCTATTATCATATCCGTAAGTCGTGAATTTATCCGATGGTAATTTTACCCTATAGGTAATAAATATTTTAGTTGATTCATTTGGAGGTAAGGGATGGTTCAGATTAATTTTAATAACGTCCCTTCCAGGGGCATACTCCCAATCCAAACCTTGGTAATTATCATCAACGGTACTTGTGATTTTAGTATTTCCCCTTTCATCCTCCTTGGCAAGATGCAAGCCTTTTTTAAATTCTTCGGAAAATCTTTTGGCCAAGGCCGTGTTCTTATTGGCATATGCATTGGCCCAATCATTAAAGTAAATAAACTCCAAGGTATCCTTGGAATTGTTTTCATAAATAATTTCCTGTTGTATATTGAACGTTTTACTTTCTACATCCAAGGTAGCCGTAAGTTTATTGGAATGTTGGGCTATGGAAAGACCATTGACACAAAAGATTATCAACAATAAAATGGGTTTCCGTATGTGTTCCAACTTCTTCAAGAATCTTGTATTTAGAAATTAGGGCTTAAAATATTTCCTTTGTAAAAGGAATCTATTATGTCCACCACTTCATTTTCCGTGTCCACTATTTGTATCAAATCCAGATCATGGGGACTAATGTTCCCCATTTTCAGCATTACATCCTTTATCCAATCCAACAGTCCATTCCAAAATTCCGAGCCCACCAGAATAATGGGAAATTTCTCTATTTTGTTGGTCTGTATTAGTGTAATTGCTTCGAAAAGTTCATCCAACGTACCAAAACCGCCCGGCAAAACCACAAAACCCTGGGAATATTTTACAAACATAACCTTACGGACAAAGAAATAATCAAAATCTAAACTTTTATCCCCATCTATATAAGGATTGTCATGTTGCTCAAAGGGCAAATCAATATTTAAGCCAACAGAGGTACCGCCTGCCAAATGGGCCCCTCTATTCCCGGCCTCCATTATACCTGGACCACCGCCGGTAATAATTCCATAACCAGCTTCTGCAATACTCTTGGCCACACTTACCGCCAATTCATAATATTTTTCCCCTGGTTTTATACGTGCGGACCCAAAGACGGAAACGCATGGACCGATGGAACTCATTTTTTCAAATCCGTTCACAAACTCGCCCATAATCTTGAATAGGGCCCAAGAATCGTTTGTCTTTATCTCATTCCATCCTTTGTGATGCTGTTCTTTTCTCATGTTAGAATATTATCCATTATCAATTTAGACTACCGTTTTCATAAGGTTATAATGTTGTTTTGAAGAAAATAGTATCTTTTATTGACAGTTAATTTCACAAACCTAATTCTTTTCTTAAAAATTTTGAGGTGTAACTTTTTTTATCGAGAGCTACTTCCTCCGGTGTTCCTTCCGCAACTACCATACCACCATTGCGCCCCCCTTCGTAACCAATATCTATGATATGGTCCACCATTTTTATGACGTCCATATTGTGTTCAATTACGAGAACTGTATTTCCCTTGTTTACAAGCTTATTAAGCACGTGCATCAATACTCTGATATCTTCAAAGTGTAGGCCGGTGGTTGGTTCGTCCAAAATATAAAAGGTATTTCCAGTATCCCTTTTGGACAGTTCAGTAGCCAACTTTATACGCTGCGCTTCTCCACCGGATAGGGTGGTAGATTGCTGGCCCAAGGAAATATATCCCAACCCAACATCCTGTATAGTTTTTAATTTGCGATATATCTTGGGAATATTCTCAAAAAAATCCACAGACTCGTTTATGGTCATTTCCAGTACATCGGCAATAGATTTGCCCTTATATCTTATCTCCAAGGTTTCCCTGTTAAAACGTTTCCCATTACAGGTCTCACATTCAACATATACATCTGGAAGGAAATTCATTTCAATTACCCTAAGACCTCCTCCTTGACAAGTTTCACAACGCCCTCCAGTAACATTAAAACTAAAACGACCGGGCTTGTAACCCCTAATGGAGGCTTCCTGTGTTTTGGCAAAAAGCGACCTAATTTCACTAAAGACTCCGGTGTAGGTGGCAGGATTGGACCTTGGTGTTCTTCCAATAGGAGACTGGTTAATATCTATGACCTTGTCTATGTGTTCCAAGCCCTTAATTTTCTTGTAGGGCATAGGGACCTTTACTCCATTAAAGTAATAAGCATTTAAAATAGGGTATAAGGTTTCGTTGATCAAGGTAGATTTTCCACTTCCCGAAACACCGGTTACCCCGATCATTTTACCCAGAGGGAAACGTACTGAGACATTTTTAAGATTATTTCCCGAACAGCCCGATAATTCCAAGCTTTTTCCATTTCCTTCCCTGCGTTTTTTTGGAATTTCTATTTTTAATTTTCCAGAAATATAGTCGGCCGTTAGGGTATTATGGTTTTTTAGATCACCAGGTTTTCCTTCCGAAATTATTTCCCCTCCATGCTTTCCAGCTTTTGGTCCAATATCTATAACATGATCTGCACGCTCTATCATATCGCGGTCATGCTCTACCACAATTACTGAATTACCGAGGTCTCTGAGAGATTCCAAAGACTTTATCAATCGTTCGTTATCCCTTTGATGCAAACCAATACTGGGTTCATCCAGAATATATAGAACACCTACCAATTGAGACCCAATTTGGGTTGCCAATCTAATACGCTGCGCTTCCCCTCCTGAAAGGGATTTACTACTTCTATTTAAGGAGAGGTAATCCAAGCCTACATCCAATAGAAATTGGACCCTTGTTTTTATCTCTTTTATAATTTCCTCGGCAATTTTTAATTGGTTGCCTTCCAATTTTTTTTCAAGACCGTTAAAGAAATCCGCCAATTCCGCAATATCCAAATTGGATAGATCGGCAATATTGTTGTTGTCTATTTTAAAATTTAGGGACTCTTGTTTTAGCCTAGTACCTCCACAGGTGGGACATTTAATTTTGTCCATATATTCCTTGGCCCAGCGTTTAATGGACGTGGAGTTGGCCTCATTAAATTGACTTTTGATAAAATTGGAAATGCCTTCATAATCTATTTTATAGAGGCGCTTTACTCCCAAAGTTTTTGAATCTACCTCGAAACTTTCCTTGCCACCATAGAGCAATACTCCAATGGCTTCCTCAGGAATTTTGGCAATTGGGGTGGTAAGTTCAAAATTATATCGCTGCGCTATAGTTTCTATCTGTTTAAAGGCCCAGGAATTTTTATATTCGCCCAAGGGCGCAATTCCACCTCCTTTTATGGACAGATTTTTATTCGGGAATATTTTGTTTTCATTTACCTCATAAATATGTCCAAGACCATTACAATCTGGACACATGCCCTTTGGGGAATTAAAAGAAAAGGTATTAGGTTCGGGGGAAGGGTATGAAATTCCAGTGGTAGGGCACATTAAATCCCTACTAAAATACCGGGGTACATCCTTACCTTCTTCCAAAATCATCAGTACATTTTCACCGCTGTACATGGCCGTATTAATTGTTTCCGAAATACGTTTGTCCAATTCGGTACTCTCCTCAATTTTGAGTCGGTCTATAACAATCTCAATATCATGGGTCTTATAACGGTCCACTTTCATGCCCTTTACAATATCCTTGATTTCCCCATCTACCCTTACCTTAACAAAACCTTGTTTTGCAATCTGTTCAAAAAGTTCCCTATAATGACCTTTTCTTGATTTGATAATAGGAGCCAGGATATTTATTTTCTTGCCTTTATAGGAAGATATGATCAATTCCTTTATCTGCTCATCATCATAACTAACCATCTTCTCCCCAGTATTGTAACTGTAGGCATCTCCGGCCCTGGCAAATAAAAGTCTAAGAAAATCGTATATCTCGGTAATGGTGCCTACAGTGGACCTGGGAGATTTTGAAGTAGTCTTTTGCTCAATGGCAATTACTGGCGATAGGCCATCTATTTTGTCCACATCCGGGCGCTCCAAGCCACCCAGAAACTGTCGGGCATAGGCCGAAAAAGTCTCAATATACCGCCTTTGACCTTCAGCATAAATGGTGTCAAAGGCCAAGGATGATTTGCCGCTTCCGGAAAGTCCGGTAATAACAACCAGCTTTTCACGGGGTATGGTAACGTCTATATTCTTAAGGTTGTGCACACGAGCGCCTTTAACCTCAATATTCTCTTCGTAATTAATCATTTTCATAGCAATGTGCGAAGTTACGACTTTGACTCCTAAAAATGAAGTAGGTGCTATTTAGTTTTTTGTAGATTAAAAGCTTAGCTATAAATTAGCGTTCTTAACTTTAAAATATTTTTAAATGCAGCTTTTAGGAATAGGTTCCAGGATTAATCACAGCGAATACGGAAAAGGGGTAGTTACCAATGTAACCTCTAAACATTATTGGGTTACCTTTATGGACAATGGTTTGGAAACCATAGAATTGGATTCTAATTTTGAAGTTATAGAAGCAGTGGAGGACGAAGTGGATACCATAAGTTTTTCCGAAGTGGAACAATCGTTGATTTCTATTTTAAAGCGCTGGAGCGATGCCAGTTCCGTTACCCCAATTGCCGATAAATGGAAGGGTGGGAGCCTAGTTTTAAAACCTGGCGATGCCAACTTATCCGAAAAAGAAATTCCAATGGATACCTTTTTTCACAAAATAGTCATGGTCAGGGATCGAATTAGGGTAATGGAGCAGAAAATAAACAGTAGCAATAATTTGGATGACCAGGAAAAGGTTGACCTACAACAGTATATAACCCGAATTTACGGCAGCCTAACCACCTTTAACGTGCTCTTTAAAAATCAGAGCGATAATTTTGTGGGGGAAAAAACCAAGTAAGCCAACCTAGGAATCAATACTGTAATTTGTTTACCTTGAATTGAAGGAACTTAGGAATGTACCTAAAACTAGGGCTAGGATAGAGGTAGTCATTTAAAACACTGTGGTAAATAAACGCGTGTATTAACTATACTACCGCCTTTTCATCCATATCGGCCATCTCAGGTTTTCTGGAATAGCGTGAATGTGAGTGCAATTTATTATTTATCAGTTGTTTTATGTTGGTATGGGAAAGGTCTCCGGTGCAATCATAAACCGATAATTCCAAGGAAATAATTTCGACAGTATAGAGGTTGTAATAAATGGCATACTTTCTTTTTTGATCGTACACCATGAATTCCTGACCATGAAATTTTGACCTGAAGTATTTGGAAATAAGTGGTAGCACATCAAACCCAGGGGAAACATTGGAAAAGTAAACCAGATCTTGTGATAATTCAAAATTTGCTATGGCTTCTATTCTATGTTTTTCCCGGGCCACCATTCTGGAGTGTTGCTGAATTTTTAAAACAATTTCGGACATTCCCTCTATAGGATTATCATTGGGATTGGCGTACATGGAACGGATGTACTGGTACAAAAGAAATTCAATGCCTTTGGTTTCGCTTAAAAAAGCAAAGTAAATGGACTTAATGGCTGAATTACTTTTGTTCTGTATACTGTTCCAAACCCGTCTTGCCTTACCCATCTGGGTAAATACGGTTATTGCCTCAGAAAACAGACCTTTTTGAAGCTCCTTATTTTTTTGGATGTTCGCGACTGGGATTTTCTCTTCAAAAATTTTGAAAACCGTAGTTAAAAAACCATTGAAACTGCCATCGTAAATTAAAACCTTTGGATTTTCCATAATTAATCGAATAAACTGAGTTGAACACTTAATTCCTTTTTTAAACGTCTTCTTTCCGTTTTTACCATATGACCTTTAGCTGAACCATTCCCTTTCTTAACATTAACTGAAACAAAGTGATTGTCCTCCATCCCGGAAAAGGCTAGACTACTTAATGTTTGATGTAAATCGTCCAAAGTCATAATTTTGTATTTGTAATTATTCCAAATATATGGACTATTTCCTAATTATGGAAATAATCCAATATTTTTTTTGGATATATTCCAAAATCCGTATATTTGGAACTATTAGATATGGTCTTATAACTAAATAAGGGGTATGTCTATGTCAACTAAATGAATTTAAAACCTGTACTATGAACGAGGAAATGGAAATTGTGACAAAGCGTTTTACCGATCTACGCCGGGAATTGGGGTATACCCAATCTGACTTTGCCAACTTGCTCGGAATTTCAAATACTACTGCCGACATAGAAAGGGGACGCACCAAATTATCGGGAAAAGTAGTGGCGGAACTGTTGAAACAATTTAAAATTAATCCTCTTTGGCTATTTGGTGAAAGTACCCAAAAGTATCTGGCAGTTACAAACATCAGTGTTATTCCAAAGGTGGTTACGGTAAATTCATCCGAAAACGAGAATATGGTATTGGTAAATGCCAAAGCCGCTGCTGGATACCCTCAAAATATTCAGGACACCAGTTGGTACAAACAGCTGCCTGCCTTTGATATTCCCTTGCCAGAATTCAGAAATGCCACTTATAGGGGTTTCCAAATTGAAGGCGACAGTATGTTGCCGAATCTAAAGCCGGGAGAATGGGTATTGGCCAGAGCCGTTGAAGGACTAAAAGATATTAGTCCCAATAAGATTTACGTGGTGGTATTACAGGACGCCGTGTTGGTGAAAAAAATTGAAAAATCTCCTGATCCAGCCGTAATTTCCTTAATATCATTAAATGAAAATTATCCTCCATACAGCGTTAATACGGAAGACCTACAAGAGCTTTGGCAAGTTAGCAGTAAAATAACCTTTGGTGTAGATGCCACCTCCGAAAAGGGATTGTTGAGACAATTGCAGGAATCTATGGATGAGCTTAAAAATCAATTAAAAAAAGTCAATAATTGATTTAGCACATTACGTAGACTAAAATTGCCATATCCGGTAAATTATTTTAATGCAGTTTATTTGCTGTAATATAAAATTATTGAAACCATATATCTCTGTCTTCTACTATCAAGTACAGCGCTTTTAACATTCATCAATTTTTAGTTTAAATAGGATTAATACCTACTAATTGTAGGGTTTCCCTTATAGGCTATTTAATCGATGAAATACACAATTATTCCGACGAAATACAAGAATATCTTCAATTTCCAGCTTTCACAACAAGATCGAGGTGTTACACAACAAAATTCCAAAATTCACATTTCTACAACATATTTTTGAACTGATAAAGAGTCCCAAATCTTATCATTACATATATAAAAAGGCTGTGCAAATTAATTGTATCGCCTTTTTTATTTTAAATCTTACTATAGGTACAACAAAATGTAGGCTAAAATAATGGTTAACTTGCCCACAAATCACTTAATTTGATCGGTGCAGTTATCAGCCAATTAATGTTGATGGTAATTAGGGATATGCGGGGTACAACATTAACCCTGCTTTGGCGTTTGTAGTATTGAGTGCCAAAAGCTAAAGGTTTAAAAATTATTAAAAAGACCAAGAAGTAATTAGAATATTAAGACAACAATTGAACAATGGTGAAGTCTTTTAATAAAATGTTTGTTTCATTAATGATTTGTTCATTGTGCTTTTGGTATTCGCCTGCCCAAGACCCTTCTACCAAACCCGATTATTTTCAGGAATTTCAAAATAGGAAAGGAGCACAGGAAAGATTTGATTATTTCTTTGGTGTCCCCAATCGCTATTTAGAGGATTCGGCCTATGACTGGCAAGCTGCGGTAAACGTCTATCACAACAATGCACAAAAAGTAAAGGATTCAACAAGCATCACCAAATATGAGCTTATGCAATCCCAACTTTATTATGATATTGGGGACTTTAGCAAAAGTGTGGCCATTGCAAACCAATTGTACAAGAAAATTGATAATTTGGATATGCAATCCAAAAAGATCCTTTTAGACCTGATAGACAACAACTATGCGAAATTGGGGCTATACGATCGGCAATTTGAAATAAGAAATGAGAAAAAGAATTTAGGCCTAACGGACAAGGTTATTTTTTATGATATCTATTCCAACCTTGGACTTCATAGAAAGGCAATGGACGACTATATCAAGGACAAGCTGAAAACCATAAGGGAGGACGACTATTTTGGCCAGGCAGAATATCAGAGCAATGTTGGGAGCTACCTACTATTGGATATGTCCATACCCACTGCATTGACATATTATAAAAAAGCCAAAGGATTTATCGATGTCTATCTAAATGATATAAGCCGGAAGAAAACAGAGCAAGAAATTAGCAAAGGCAATTTATTGAAAGCCATTATAGAAGGAAACATTGGTAAATGCCATGCGCTGCTCAAGGAATATGATATTGCCATTCCATATTTGGAAAATTCCATTAGTTTGATCAACGAGTACAATAAGGGTAAGTTCTCCTCTGATAAGGTAGAAAACACCTTGGAATTGGCAGATTGCTATTTGCAGAAAGAAGATTATGAGAAGGCCAAGGAATATCTGTTGAGTGGGCAAGATCCAGTGAAAATAGAAAATGTTCTTAGAAGGAATAGATTATTGGCGGCCTATTATGACCGTATAGGTGATTATAAAAATTCGGTCGACTATTTAAAAAGAAACGTACGTATTAGGGATTCTTTGAACAGAAATGAATCCTCTATGAAAAAGCAGCAGTTGGCTGCTGTGGCCGGACAAGAGATAGAGTACTCCAAAAAAATGATGGAGCAGCAGAAAAAGGATTTGGAACAATCCAGAAGCGATTTACAGGCCAAAGAGGAAAGAATAAACATTGTATTTATCTCGTTGATCTTTACACTTTTGGGATTTGCAGGCCTGGTTTTTGCCTATTTGAAAAGTATTAAGAACCAGCGACTCATTGCTGATCAGAAGCGCATAATAGAAGCTTCACTGGTGGAGAAGGATTCACTTTTAAAAGAAATTCACCATAGGGTAAAAAACAACCTTCAAATGGTTTCCAGTTTACTAAGCCTTCAGACAAAAAACACCCGTAGTAAAGCGGCTATCGAAGCATTGGAAGAGGGCAAGAGCAGGGTAAAGGCTATGGCACTTATCCATCAAAAATTATATCAGAACGATGATCTCTCCGTGATAGAAATGCAGGGGTATATAGAAAGTCTTATAAACAGTGTACAATCGGTCTACAAAAAAGGTGGCCATAATATAAATATTACCATTGATGCCGAAGGCGTTGAGTTGGATATTGATAGGGCAATTCCCTTTGGTCTTATTTTAAACGAATTGGTATCCAATTCTTTTAAATATGCCTTCCCTGACGATGACGAAAATGGAAAGATTTATATCCATTTGAGAAAAAATGGGGGACAAGGTTATTTTGAGTACACGGATAATGGTATAGGACTGCCAGAAGATACGGATGACAGGGCCAATTCCTCCATGGGAATCAGGTTAATGAATCGTTTGGTAAATCAGCTTCAATCTACTTTAAATATCGATAAAACATCGGAAGGAGTTCGTTTTTGGTTCAATTTTAAATAAATTTGAACAAAAACAGTTCAACTTATGCAAATTACTTCTTTAGGCCATTCCTCTTTATTAATTGAAACAGGTGGAAAAAGGTTACTGGTAGATCCGTATATTTCAGGAAATGATAAAGTCGATGGGAAAATCGACATTAAAGATCTAAAGCCCGATTACATCCTGGTTACCCACGCCCATCAAGACCATACTTTGGATGTTGAGGAAATTGAAAAAATGAGCAAAGCCATAGTGGTAAGCAATTTTGAGATAACCACTTACTATGAAAACAAGGGCTTAAAGGCTCACCCTATGAACCACGGTGGGAGTTGGAAGTTCGATTTTGGTACCCTGAAATATGTAAATGCCATTCACACCTCTTCCTTTGCAGATGGGACCTATGGAGGCCAGCCAGGGGGATTTATTCTATCTTCAGAAGGAAAACATATTTATATTGCCGGTGACACTGCCTTGACTATGGATATGAAACTTATTCCGATGTCCTTTCAATTGGATCTAGCAGTATTGCCCATTGGTGATAATTTTACGATGGGCGTCGATGATGCCATTTTAGCGTCCAATTTTGTGGAATGCCCTAAGATATTGGGTTATCATTATGATACTTTCGGGTATATTGTAATTGACCATAAAGAATCTGTTCAAAAATTTTCCAAGCATGGTAAAGAGCTAATTCTGTTGGAAATAGGAGGGTCTTTAATAGTTTAGTTATCTCACTTTACTTCGCAGTACTAGCCTGTGGAGTAGTTTGGGAAAAAATCTTTTCATATAAATACCCATTACTTCTTTCCGGCCAATGTAAACTTCGAATTTCTCTTTTTCTATGGCGTTGACCATTTTCTTGGCAAAAACATGAGGAGATAGTCCATTTTTAGTAGCCACATCATTGTCGACCTGGGGACTGCCATCTGCGGTAAGGGCATTTATGGCTACATAGGTATTTACAAACCCTGGACATACCATGGTTACCTTTATGTTGTCCTCTTCATGTTCCATGCGCAGAACATCAAAAAAACCATGTAGTGCGTGCTTGGCCCCGCAATATCCAGAGCGATAGGGAGAGCCAAATTTTCCCATTAGGCTGGTTACGGTAACAAAATGGCCTTTTTTTTGGGAAACAAAATAAGGAAGGATTGCTTTGGTAAGGGCAATGGTACCAAAGTAATTTACGTCCATTAATTTCTGATAGACTTGCAAATCGGTTTCCATAATTAAAGAGCGCTGGCTTATACCAGCATTATTTATCAATAGGTGTATTGACCCATAAAAAGATAAGGCTTCAGTTACTTTTTCAGACATTTTATCCCTATCCATCAAATCCAATGGGAGCAGGGAGATAAGATCACTATTTGTGCATCGGGCCTTTACTTGTTGCAGATCTATTAAATTTCTGGAAGATATTATCAGTTTATAGTCTTTGCGATTAAGTTCATAGGTCAGTGCTTCACCTATTCCAGATGAAGCCCCTGTTATCCAAACTACCTTTTCAACTTTTGTTTTCATTTTTTTCATAATTGGAAAAAAAGATAGTTAAATTTGATTTTATATTTCATGAAAGCGACCTACAAAAAATACATTTTAGAATTTAAACGTCCCAGCGGTACTTCCAGGGGAATAATGACCCACAAAGAAACCTTCTTTATTATTTTAGAACAGGATAAAAAATTTGGAATTGGAGAATGCGGTATTTTAAGGGGATTAAGTGTTGATGATGTGCCTGATTATGGGGAAAAGCTAAAATGGACCTGTGATAATATCGGTTTGGGTAAAGACCAATTATGGGAAGCTTTGATACATTATCCCAGTATTCAATTCGGAGTGGAACAAGCCCATTTATCCCTTAACTCCGAGGATCCTTTTTTACCTTTTCCTTCAGATTTCACGCAAAACAATAGCCCCATAGCTATCAATGGATTGATCTGGATGGGAGATGAACATTATATGCACCAACAGATCCAGCAAAAGCTGGTGGAAGGTTTCAAATGCATTAAATTAAAAATTGGAGCCATCGATTTTGAGAAGGAAATAGCACTTTTAAAATCCATTCGAAACAAATACAGTGAAAAAGAAATTGAACTAAGGGTCGATGCCAATGGCGCATTCCTTCCTTCCGAGGCCATGCATAAACTGGAACGCCTTTCCGCGTTTGACCTACACTCCTTAGAACAACCTATCAAGGCAGGGAACGCCTATGAAATGAAGGAATTATGTTCAAATTCTCCTATTCCTATAGCCTTGGATGAAGAATTAATAGGGATTACGGATGTAACGGAAAAGGAGAAACTTCTACAAACTATAGGGCCACAATATATAATCCTGAAACCCAGTTTGGTTGGAGGGTTTAGAGGAAGTATGGAATGGATCAAAATTGCGGAGAAATTAAATATAAAATGGTGGGTTACCAGTGCGCTGGAAAGCAATATTGGCCTCAATGCCATAGCCCAATGGACCTATACCTTGGATAACCCTTTGCCCCAGGGATTGGGTACCGGTGGATTATACACCAATAATTTTGAATGTCCGCTAAGAGTGAAAAATGGTACAATATCCTATGAAAAAACCGGGAATTGGGATAATAATTTAATTGAGAATATATGTATATAGAACAGGGATATAAAGGGAATCATGAATCGTGGCGATACCTTGTAGGGATTTTGATCATATTTATTGGCTGGCAACTTTTGGGTTCCATTCCACTTCTTGGGGTTATAATTGTTAAGTCGCTTGGTGGGGAAACTTTTCCTTCAGATGTTGCTGGAATGTCCAAAATGGTCGGAAGCAATTTATTTCTTTTCTTAATGCTTATTTCTTTTGTTTTTGGTCTTTTGGCAACATTTCTTACCGTTAAATTTGTCCATAGACAAAGTATTGTATCACTGACCACCAGCAGAAAGAAAATAGATTGGCAAAGAGTTTTCTTTGCTTTTGGACTTTGGGGTTTTATAACCATTTTAATTACAGGTTTGGATATATACCTAACCCCAGAGGATTATGTTTTCAATTTTAATTTAATGCCCTTTGTAATATTGTGCCTTATTTCGGTATTCTTAATCCCGCTGCAAACCAGTTTCGAAGAATATTTTATGCGGGGATATCTGATGCAGGGAATTGGCTTAATGTCGGGCAAAAGATGGGTTCCTTTAGTAATAACCTCTATGATTTTTGGGTTGTTGCACCTTTTTAATCCTGAGGTTGAAAAATTGGGATATGGAATAATGGTCTATTATATCGGCACCGGATTTTTTCTTGGGATATTGACATTAATGGATGAAGGCTTGGAATTGGCCATTGGTTTTCATGCAGCCAATAATTTATTGACCGCCCTTATGGTGACAGCCGACTGGACCGCCTTTCAGACCGAATCCCTTTATAGGGATATATCGGAACCAGAATTGGGCTGGGATGTTTTTGTCCCGGTTTTGGTAATTTATCCCATTCTCCTGTACCTATTTTCCAAAAAATACGGCTGGACAAATTGGAAGGACCGACTTACGGGTGATGTTCAAAACTTAGAAACAGTACAAATAAAAGAAGAAAGTGAGTCCAAGCTATAAAAATATCCACCCTAAATTCAAATTCAACGAAATCCATTACGATTTTGGAGATTTAAAGGAACTTGCTTATAGCCTTGTAAAGGAAGGGCAGGAGTATGAAAAGTCCATTGGCAATTTTCTGATGGATTGGCTGGATGATTCAGATTCCCTTAAAGTCCATACGTCCGGATCCACAGGTGTCCCCAAAACAATTACCTTGAAAAAGGAACATATGATCAATTCCGCATTGGCCACAGGTGCATTCTTTAAAATGGGACCTGGAACAAAAGCCCTTCAATGTTTGTCTGCAAACCATATAGCCGGTAGAATGATGTTGGTCAGAGCCGTGGTACTTGGATGGGAAATAGACACGGTGGAACCTACTTCCAATCCTTTACAATTCACTTCCAAACATTACGACTTTGTTGCCATGGTTCCTATGCAGGTGCAGGGCTCCTTATCAAATTTATACCAAATATGCACCTTAATAATTGGGGGAGCACCCATTTCCCCTGAATTAAAATCAGATCTGAACAAGGTAGAAACGCGTATTTTTGAAACCTATGGAATGACCGAGACCATTACGCATATTGCCGTGAAGGAGCTTACCAAAGGTGCTGTCAACAACAATTTCAAAGCACTCCCAGAGGTTGTTTTTACGAATGATGAAAGGGATTGTCTAGTGATCGAAGCACCTAAAGTTTCGGACGGTATTATAACAACGAATGATGTGGTAAATCTTATTTCTACCTCAGAGTTCCAGTGGTTGGGCAGGTATGATAATGTTATTAATTCCGGAGGAGTAAAAATAATTCCGGAACTATTGGAAAATAAATTGTCATCTTTGATCAAATCCAGATTTTTTGTAGCGGGCATCCCTGATGCATATTTAGGCCAAAAGTTGATATTGGTAGTAGAAGGTAAGGTAGATGTGAATCAATTATTCCATGATATCAAATCCCTTAGCTCAATTTCCAAATTTAAAATTCCCAAAGCAATATTTAGTGTAGACCATTTCGTGGAGACAGTTAGTGGAAAGGTAAATAGAAACGAAACTTTAGGAATTATAAAATAGAGAGGTTCAGGGGTTTATCTTAAATTAATTCCCTAAATTCAAGAATTGAATATTACTTTCAAATTCTAAAGTGTACCTAATGGCCCGGATTTTTGTCAGTATAACATTTCTCTTTGTTTTCATTTTAGGGACCTCACAGGAAACTAAGATTACCATCAGTGGCAAGGTCACTTATATGGGCCGGGCTTTACCCAATGCCAATGTGCACATTAAAGGTACTACCGTAGGAACAAAAACGGATGCCAAAGGAAAATATAGTATAGAAGTGTTTCCTGGAAATATATTGGCTTTTACCTATTTGGGAATGCAAACCATTGAAGTAGCTGTTGATGACATGCACAATATAATGGACATACAGCTATCGGAACATGTAGAAGAATTGAATGAAGTAATTGTAAAAAAACGAAAACGTAAAAGTCAAAAAGAACTTCTGGCTGATTATCCCACCAATACCAACCTAATCAAGTCCTCATGGGGAATTATGGACAAGGATCGGACATCATATTCGATGAGGGTCATTGATGGTAAAAATTTAATGTCTTCGGGGATTGATTTTCTAGATGCGCTACTTGCATGGGTTCCTAATATTCTAATTGACAGGGTAACTAACCCCTTGGATCCACGTGTTTATTTGCCACAATATGGAAGTACAAAAGGCACTGTCCTTTTTGATGTGGATGGATTTGTGCATGAAAAAGCCCCTACATTTATTGCAGTTCAAGAAATTGAACGTGTTGCGGTACTTACCAGAAATGGCGCATTTGCCAGATATGGTCCTAGAGGGGCTGGAGGCGTCATTATTATTAATACCAAGGAGCAGACCCGTTTAGATGACTTAGGGGTAAAAAGAATCTACAACAATTCAGGATTAAGGGATAGTATTAATGATCAGTTAGCCATAAAGCAGGCGTATGTTCCAGAAATTCCTGAGTATATTAAAGAATATTCTTTGGCCGATACGAAAGAAAAGGCTGATCAAATATTTGAAAATCAAAAAACAAGGTTTAGCAACTCTCCCTATTATTTACTTGACCTTTCCCAATATTTTAAGGACACCTGGGGAGACAACAAAAAATCTCAAACACTTCTGGATAACATGGCTCACCAATTCGCCCATGAGGCCACTGCTCTAAAGGCATTGGCCTATAGGTATGAAAAACTGGGTTCACTGGAAAGTGCCTTACAGCAATACTTGGCGATTCTGAAATTGAAACCAAGGGATGCCCAATCTCACAGGGATTTGGCAAATGCCTATGATGAAATAGGGAATTACCAAAAGGCTATACATATTTATTCCCGTTATGAGCTTGCCGTTAACGATCTAGACTCTGTTCCATTTGACAAATATGGTACGGACGAGCTTATGACTACGGAACGGATGAATATTATTAAACTCAACGCAGGGAAGTTTTTTTTGGAAAGTGGGTCCTTTCAAGAAATTACTGCAAATCCAGAGAGCAGGGTATTATTTGAATGGAATAATAGTGCAGCCGAATTTGAATTGCAATTTGTAGATCCTGAAAAGTATTATGACAGTTGGGAATATACTGTTGCAACTAAGGAATCCGAATTGTCCGCCGCAATTTCAAAAGGCTACTCCAGTAAACAATTCTTTTTGGACGACGACCTAAAAGGTGAATGGGTGGTTAATATTTCTTACTTCGGAAATGGTTCACAAGACCCAACCTACCTGAAAGTAACCACATTTTTTGATTACGGCACCGTGGAGCAAAGGCAGTCTATTAGTGTTTTTAAACTCGCCGGGATTAAGGAAGATTCTTATTTGTGTAGAATCAATACGGATTCAAAATTATTTATTGAATAAACTTCGCTCCTTGGCAGGGCTACAAATGCAACGAGTATTACATCTACACAATGATACATTACCAAATTATCCCATATCCAAATTTTCAAATAAAAACATTGGTACATTAATGAATTGCTTCATTAGTACCTTGCTTCATTTCCAAATTTTCAAATTTTTAAACCTGTACCACCCCCATGTTAAAAGGCTTTTCAATAGGGGCATGGTTGGCTGCCTCGATCCCCATCGAAATCCATTTGCGAGTGTCCAAAGGATCTATTACCGCATCCGTCCATAAACGAGAGGCGGCATAATAGGGCGATATTTGGTTGTCATATCGCTCTTTTATTTTATTAAAAAGTTCGTTTTCCTGCGCCTCTGTTATTTTCTCGCCTTTCTTCTTTAAGGAAGCTGTTTCTATCTGAAGTAACACTTTGGCTGCCGAATTACCACTCATTACCGCCAATTCGGCACTGGGCCAGGCCACAATTAATCTTGGATCGTACGCCTTTCCGCACATGGCATAATTGCCCGCTCCGTAACTATTACCAACAATAACAGTGAATTTAGGCACTACGGAATTACTCACTGCATTAACCATTTTTGCACCGTCCTTAATTATACCTCCATGTTCACTTTTGCTCCCAACCATAAATCCGGTGACGTCCTGTAAAAAAACCAATGGAATTTTTTTCTGGTTGCAGTTAGCAATAAAACGTGTGGCCTTATCAGCAGAATCGGAATAGATGACCCCTCCAAACTGCATTTCCCCATTTTTGTTCTTTACCACTTTGCGTTGGTTGGCAACGATACCCACTGCCCATCCATCTATGCGGGCATATCCAGTAAGTATAGTTTTTCCATAACCTTCCTTGTATTGTTCAAAATCGGAATTATCTACCAGGCGATTTATAATTTCTAACATATCGTATTGTTCGGCCCTTGATTTTGGAATTAAACCATAGATATCATCTTCTTTTTCCTTGGGTTTTGCTGCTGGGCTTCTGTTGTATCCAGCCTTATCATAGTCGCCTATTTTACCCATGATGTTCTTAATGGTATCCAAGGCGTCTTTATCGTCCTTTGCCTTGTAATCCGTTACTCCACTAATTTCACAATGGGTGGTGGCACCTCCCAAGGTTTCATTGTCGATTACTTCCCCAATCGCGGCTTTTACCAAATAACTTCCGGCCAAAAAAATACTCCCAGTTTTATCCACTATCAAGGCCTCATCGCTCATAATGGGAAGATAGGCCCCGCCTGCAACGCAGCTGCCCATAACAGCTGAAATTTGGGTAATTCCCATACTGCTCATTACAGCATTGTTTCTGAAAATTCTACCAAAGTGTTCCTTGTCCGGAAATATTTCGTCCTGCATGGGAAGGTATACCCCGGCGCTATCGACCAAATAAATAATGGGCAAGCGATTTTCAATAGAAATTTCTTGTGCCCTTAAGTTCTTTTTTGCTGTGATAGGAAACCATGCTCCTGCTTTTACCGTGGCATCATTGGCAACAACAATGCATTGTTTGCCCTTTACATAGCCTATTTTTACTACAACCCCTCCTGAAGGACATCCACCATGGGTCTCGTACATACCATCACCCACGAAGGCCCCGATTTCTATCGCTTCCTTTCCTGAATCCAAAAGATAATCAATGCGCTCCCTGGCACTTAATTTACCTTGGGCATGCTGTTTTTCCAAACGACTTTTTCCACCTCCGAGTTTTACCTTGGCCAGTTTATGTTTTAATGCTGATAGTAGTAATTTATTGTGGTCTTCGTTTTTGTTGAAGTTGATATCCATGTTGAGATGCCTTTCTTTTGCGCAATAAAGATAAGGAGTTATATTTATTAACTTTAACTAAATCATATTCTAAATGAGCGAAAAAGTAAGATGGGGAATTATCGGATTGGGCAATATTGCCGGTAATTTTGTTAAGGACCTTGCCCTGGTAGACGGGGCTCAAATATATGCGGCAGCCTCTAGAAATTTGGAAAAGGCCAAGGGGTTTGCAGAGGAATATAAAATTTCGAAGGCGTTTGGGAGCTATAAGGAACTTTTTGAGTGCAAGGAAGTTGATGTTGTCTATATTGCTACTCCCCACACTTCTCATTGCGAGCTATCAATTATGGCCATGGAACATGGCAAACATGTGCTATGTGAAAAGCCAATGGGCATAAATAGGGCTGAGGTCGAAAAAATGATCGCATCGGCCCAACAAAACAAGGTTTTCTTAATGGAAGCCTTATGGAGCAGGTTTAATCCGTCCATTAAGAAGGTAAAACAATTCGTAGAGACCGGGGAAATTGGTCCATTGGCATTTGTACGTGCGGATTTTGCCTTTTACGCCCTGAATAGGGACTTTGAAGGAAGGGTGCTAAATCCTAAACTAGCCGGAGGTTCTTTGTTGGACATTGGAATTTACCCTATATTCCTTAGCTATTTGCTATTAGGTAAACCAGACCAGATTTTATCTACCTCCAACTTTCATGACAATGGTGTCGAGGTACAAACTTCATTGATCTTTAAATACCCCAAGGCCCAGGCCATTTTATATTCAGGGTTTACAAGTCGATCCGAAATGAAGGCGGAAATATCAGGAGAAAAGGGAACTATCTATATACCTGCTAGATGGCATGAAGCCCAGGGATATACCGTAGAGAGAAATGGAGAAAAGGAAGAGTTCAGCATACCAACTACAGGTAGGGGATATTTTTACGAAATAAAGGAGGTTCACGACTGTCTGGATCAAGGAAAGTTGGAAAGCCGTCTCTGGAGCCATCAGAATAGTTTGGATTTAATAAGCTTAATGGACACCGTGAGAAAACAAAATGGGATTGTATTTCCATTTGAGGAATAAATGGTTAAACCCCAAGGGAAGCCCTGAACCCCTATTAGAAAACAATCCAAGGGTAGTGGTATTAAACTAGATACCCCGCTAAACAGGCGGGATTCGTTCGACTTTCGTATTTCAATGAGCCTGCGGCTCCTGAAATACGTGTTTCACGAATAAAGTTTTTTTGTAAGATGATAAATTCTTGTAAAATTTACGATATTTGAGGCTCTACAAACCAAACCAGTTAAAAAATGGGAATGAATAAGAATACAGTGCTTGCATGGGCAACCTTTATAATGATAATTGTAGGTCTTTCGCTTATTGCGTTGGGTGCTTTTAGATACGATGATGTAGCCGGATGGGGATTTGCCTCGGTTGGAATAGGTTTCTTTGCAATTGCATGGGTATTTAATGCACTAAAGGGTAGGGTATAAACAGCCATTGCGGATTTAGTATTTTGAAAATTGAGTTCCAACTTGGCATCATATTGGAAAACTAACAGCTAAAGACTGCAAGTAACTGGCCTTCTATTTATAATTAAAATAATCACAATTAATAATACATATATAATATGTCGGACGATAAGAAAGTCATTTTCTCGATGTCTGGGGTTACTAAAACGTACAAAACTGCCAACACCCCGGTATTAAAGAATATTTATTTAAGTTTCTTTTACGGAGCTAAGATCGGAATTTTGGGTCTTAATGGTTCAGGTAAATCTACCCTGCTCAAGATTATTGCCGGAGTTGATAAGAACTTTCAGGGAGATGTAGTTTTTTCGCCTGGTTATAAGGTAGGTTATTTGGAACAGGAGCCGCAATTGGACGAGAACAAGACCGTTTTGGAGGTAGTCAAGGAAGGCGTGGCAGATACTGTGGCAATCCTGGATGAATACAATAAGATCAACGATATGTTCGGACTTCCCGAAGTATATGAGGATGCAGATAAAATGCAAAAACTCATGGATAAACAGGCCGAACTTCAGGATAGGATAGATGCTACCAATGCTTGGGAGCTGGACAACAAATTGGAAGTTGCCATGGACGCCTTGCGTACCCCGGATTCCGACAAGAAAATCGGAATACTTTCCGGAGGTGAAAAAAGGCGAGTAGCCCTGTGCAGATTGTTGTTGCAGGAACCGGATATTCTACTTTTGGATGAGCCTACAAACCATTTGGATGCCGAATCGGTTCATTGGTTGGAGCATCATTTGGCAGAGTATAAAGGCACTGTTATAGCTGTTACCCACGATAGGTATTTCTTGGATAATGTAGCCGGATGGATTTTGGAATTGGATAGGGGAGAAGGCATTCCTTGGAAAGGAAACTACTCTAGTTGGTTGGACCAAAAATCCAAGCGCATGGCCCAAGAAAGCAAAACAGCCTCCAAAAGACAGAAAATATTGGAAAGGGAGCTGGATTGGGTAAGGCAAGGGGCCAAAGGTAGGCAGACCAAACAAAAGGCCCGTTTACAGAACTATGACAAATTGATGAGCCAGGACCAAAAACAATTGGATGAAAAATTGGAGATCTATATCCCTAACGGACCTCGATTGGGGACCAATGTAATAGAAGCCATCGGGGTGAGTAAGGCCTATGGGGATAAATTGCTTTATGAGGACTTGAATTTCAAATTACCACAAGCGGGCATTGTAGGTATTATTGGTCCTAACGGGGCTGGTAAAACAACTATTTTCCGTATGATTATGGGGGAGGAACAACCTGATAAAGGGGAGTTTGTAGTTGGGGAAACGGCAAAAATTGCCTATGTGGACCAAAGTCATTCCAACATAGACCCCAATAAAACCATTTGGCAGAATTTTAGCGATGAGCAGGAATTGATAATGATGGGTGGTAGACAGGTGAATTCCAGAGCTTATTTAAGTCGATTTAATTTTTCCGGAAGTGAGCAGAACAAAAAGGTAGATATGCTTTCCGGTGGGGAGCGTAACCGTCTGCATTTGGCTATGACCCTTAAAGAAGAAGGCAACGTTCTTCTCTTGGATGAGCCAACGAACGATTTGGATGTTAACACCCTAAGGGCCTTGGAGGAAGGTTTGGAGAATTTTGCAGGATGTGCCGTGGTCATTTCCCACGACAGGTGGTTCCTTGACAGGGTCTGTACCCATATCCTATCTTTTGAAGGTGACTCCCAAGTGTATTTCTTTGAAGGATCCTTTTCTGAATACGAAGAAAATAAGAAGAAACGTTTAGGAGGCGATTTAATACCTAAGCGACTAAAGTATAAAAAGTTGGTACGCTAGTTCAACTGATTTATATAACAATACGCTGTTGTCATGATTTTTTGTGGCAACAGCGTATTTTTTTTAATTAAATGAGACCCCTATTATTTGTAAAAAACCTAATAATCTTCCTTGGGATACCAATCCAACTGTACTACTTCAATTATAGGATTCTTAGCGTTTACCAATGCTTTAAATTTGGCCACATCCCCAACATCGGGCTTTCCTCTGTAATGATAGGGATAAACCTGCTTAGGTTTAAATTCCAACACGGCATCCGCAGCACTTTCCACGGTCATGGTGTAGGGAAGGTTCATACAGACAAAGGCCTTATCTATATTCTGTAAGGCCCGCATTTCAGGAATATCCTCGGTATCTCCGGAAAAATATATGCGTTCATTATTTTTACTGAGCACATACCCATTGCCTCTTCCTTTAGTGTGAAAATCCTTAGCTTCTTCACGTAGGTTGTACATAGGTATCGCTTCAATGTTGATACCATAACGTTCTTTAGCTTCCCCATTATTTAAAATATCCAGTTGTGGCGTAAATTCTGAAGGAATCTTATCGGCTACTGCCTGTGGAACAATTATCTTGGCTTTTTGGGTATTCAAGCCCTGTAAGGTTTCCAAACTGAAATGATCGCCATGGATGTCGGTAATCAAAATCAAGTCCGGTTCCTTTGCATCTGCAAAAGCATCCTTTCCTCCAACGGGATCTATATAAATGATGGTACCATCCCAATCCAAAACCGCAGTAGCGTGTTCTATTGGCGAAATTTCAATAATAGAAATAACATCTTCAGTTTTGAGTTCAACAGCCTCTGCTTTTTCTTGGCTGGACTTGGATTTCTCCTTACATCCCACAGTCAATAGACCAGTTAATAAAGCAGCTGTAATAAGGTATTTTGAATGGCGCATAATTACTGTATTTTAAATTATTAATAATTCCATTTTAATGTCACTCCTGGCATAAGGGAGATTCTTTTCGATTTCAATTTCCTTAAAACCATACTTTCTATAGATATACAGGGCATTTTCCAATTTGGTGTTAGAATACAGTATTATTTTATTCCATTTATTTTGTGTGGCGTATCCAATGGCAAAAGCCAAAAGTGCCTGGCCAATTTTCAATCCTTGATAATTTGGATCTACTGCCATTTTACCTAATTCATACTCCCTATCACCCACTTTTAAAAATGCAAAACATCCTACTATTTCGTCATTGTATTGGGCAAAATAAATATATCCACCTTTATTTATTATGTTGGCTTCACAGTTTTCCAAAATAAAGCTGTCCTTTGGTTCCACATAAAAATACTTCTCCAACCAAGCTACATTAAGTTCCTTAAACCTCTTGGCATATTTGGAATCAAAGGGAAAAATGCTCAAATCCATCTGAATTAAATCAATATACCCATAAAGTTAAGGTAAGCATTTTGTATTCTTTAGTAGAAATGTTAATTTTTTTAATCCAAAAAAATCTAAAATCAAAACCTGATCGTATATAGAGTGTTACAAACAAATAAATTTAAGGTTAAAAAAAAATTAAATAATTAATAATTACAATTATGACTGAAACAAAAAGTAATAATGGATTGAAGGTTATTGCAGGTTTACTAGGTGTAATTTTACTTGGGGTAATCATTTACACAGTAAGTTTATATCAGGATAAACAAAAGAACACTGCATTACTTACAAAAGAAAAAGAATTGGTTGTTGAAGATTTGACCAGTTTGAAATCAGAGTACGACAAAGCTATCTTGGAAAGCAACGCTACCAATGAAGAATTAGTTTCTGCCAGGGATAACATTGCAAAATACATCGATTCTGTTAAGACCATGAAATCTGATATTGCAAGTCTATATCGCTACAGAAAGCAAGTAGGTATCTTGACCAAAGAAAGAGAGCAATTGATAAGAAAAGTTGATTCTTTAACCAGATCCAATACTTTCTTGGCAATGCAAAGGGACAGTACTTATGTTGAATTGGAAAAACAGACTGTTTTCAACGATTCATTAGTAGTACAGAACACTCAGTTGGCAGATGTAGTTTCTAAAGGGTCAGCATTAAATCTATCCAAATTCTCTGTAGATGCAGTTAAGGAAAGAACAAGCGGCAAATTGGTATCTACTTCTAGAGCTAAGGCTACCGACAAATTAAAAGTTTGTTTCACAGTTGCAGACAACGTAATTGCACAAGCTGGTGATAGACAATTCTTTATTGAGGTTTTGGATCCACAAGGAAATGTATTGGGAGAAAGTTTCTCTAAAACAAGTGATTCCGGAGCTTCTGTAACTTATAGCAAAGGAACTGAATTCTACTATGAGAACCGCTCTTTGGACGTATGTGATTTCATTAACAAGCCAGCAAGTGAATTCCAAAAAGGGAATTATATGGTAAATGTTTATGATAACAATCTAAAATTATTGGGAACTTCCAAGTTTCAATTAAAATAAGGAACACTATCCATTTAACTAAAAAGGCCAATCTTTCGGGATTGGCCTTTTTTTATTTATTGACTTCAAGAATTAATCCAAGGTACCAACCATATCTTCCGGTTTTACCCACTCATCATATTCTTCAGCGGTTACATATCCCAAATTAATGGCCTCTTCCTTTAAAGTAGTACCATTTTTGTGGGCAGTATTGGCAATTTCTGCAGCCTTATAATATCCTATTTTAGTGTTCAGGGCCGTAACCAACATTAAGGAATTGTTTAAAAGTTGCTTAATAACATCGTGATTAGGTTCTATACCTACAGCACAATTCTCGTCGAAACTAACACAGGCATCCCCTATTAATTGGGCAGATTGCAATATGTTTGCTGCCATCATGGGTTTAAAAACATTTAGTTCGTAATGGCCTTGCGTTCCTCCTACGGTAATGGCAACATCGTTCCCCATCACCTGAGCACAAACCATGGTCAGTGCCTCACATTGTGTTGGATTCACTTTTCCGGGCATAATGGAACTACCTGGTTCGTTCGCAGGAATAATAATTTCACCTATACCGGATCTTGGTCCTGAAGCCATCATTCTTATATCGTTGGCTATTTTATTTAGACTTACCGCCAATTGCTTTAAGGCACCATGGGTTTCTACAATGGCGTCGTGGGATGCCAGGGCTTCAAACTTGTTGTCAGCAGTTTTAAAGGGCAGTCCGGTAAATCTGGCGATATATTGCGAAACCAATACATCATAACCTTTGGGAGCATTTAAACCGGTTCCTACGGCAGTACCACCAAGCGCCAATTCACTCAAATGATCCAAGGTGTTGTCCAAGGCTTTTAGTCCATGATCCAATTGGGAGACGTAACCGGAAATTTCCTGTCCCAAGGTTAGGGGAGTGGCATCCATTAAATGTGTTCGCCCTATTTTTACCACCTTGGCAAATTCCTTGGATTTTTTATTTAATGTATTCCTTAGTTGTGTAATTCCTGGTATGGTAACTTCAACAATCTTTTTATATGCTGCAATGTGCATCCCGGTAGGAAAAGTGTCGTTGGAAGACTGGGATTTGTTTACATCATCATTGGGTTGGATAGTTTTTTCTCCTTCTCCAATTTTTTTTCCGGCCAATTCATGGGCCCTATTGGCGATAACCTCATTAACGTTCATGTTGCTTTGGGTTCCTGAGCCGGTTTGCCATATCACTAAAGGAAACTGGTCATCGTGTTTACCATCCAATATTTCATCGCATACTTGGGCAATACGATCTCTTTTTTCTTCGGAAAGTACACCCAATTCACAATTGGCGTAGGCCGCCGCTTTTTTTAAATAGGCAAATCCATAAACTACATCCAAGGGCATTGATGCCGCTGGACCAATTTTAAAATTATTTCTCGAGCGTTCGGTTTGAGCTCCCCAATATCTGTTGGACGGCACTTTAACCTCGCCCATAGTATCCTTTTCTATACGGTATTCCATAATTTAAATTGAGTTTATTGATAATTACAAATTTACATTTATCTCGTTAAGTAATAAAATTTCCACAGGGGTTAAGAGAGTACTTTTCCTCTTATAAAAATTTTGATTTTAGTTCAGGTGTAGGAATCATACAGGCGTCCTTTTTACCATACCATTTATACCTGTTTTTGGCAATATAGTCGTACACCCAATTTCTTAATTTTTCGGGTATCCATTCGAATACACTTGCCAACTGCCAAGCGCCTCCAAAAGACTGGGCAATTTTAAGGGCTGCGGTAGATTTGGTATAATAGGCCACACCTGGCTCTATAAGAATAATGGAATCGATCTGGGAGGTATCTATCCCGCGCTCCTCAACCAATTTTTTTCCAATTTCGCTCTGCAGAGCTGCGAACCTATATGCATTGTTCTTATCGCGTTTAATAACGTATTGCACCGAGCTGTTGCAAAGGTTACAAACCCCGTCAAAGAGAATTATTTTATTGTTTTCAATCATTTCCGTAGTGGCCCAACCACTTTTTACATTTTTCTTTCAACCAATTCTAGTTGGTCTACCGCAACATTGGTAGTGAAAATACCATAGTTGACAATAGCCTTGTTCTTTTCCAAACTATCTATACTGCCCACAGCCTTACCATCCATTAGTCGTACACGGTCGCCCACTTTAAATACCGGACGTGGCTTGTTTTTCTCCTTTACTTCGGCCTTCTTTTTCTCAACTTTTTTCTTTTCGCGGATTACTTCCACCTTTTTTATAACCTCTTGTTCTACTTTGGCCTTCTTTTCTTTTTGTTCTTTTACTTCTTTGGTCGATTGTTTTTTGCGCTTACTGTTCTCCGTTTCCACAATACGTATTAATTCGGAAACCAAATTACGCTTCTTTTTATCCTGAAAATATTTTTCCGCAGCAGTATTTACCTTATTTCCTAAATAGATCATCCGTTGGTTATGGTCGTACAACTCCTGATAGTTTTCCAATTTGGATTTGATCTTGGAATTAAGGTCCTCCAATTTTTGGGCTTCCGTCCTGGCCTTGGATTCCTCTTCCTGAAGCCTGGAACCAGTTTTCTCCATTTTACTCCGCTCCTTTTGTAGCTTGGCAATGGTGGCATCAAAACGTACCTTGCCATGCTCTATTTTCTTTTTGGCCTTGTTGATAAGGCTATAGGGAATACCATTCTTTTGAGCCACTTCAAAAGTAAAGGAACTACCGGCCTGTCCCAATACCAATTGATAGGTTGGTTCCAAGGATTTTCCATCAAAGAGCATATTGGCATTCGTAACATGCGGCAATTCATTGGCCAACAGTTTAAGATTGGCATAATGGGTGGTAATAACACCGTAGGCACCCCTTTCATAGAAAACTTCCAAGAAGGTCTCGGCAAGGGCACCGCCCAGTTCCGGATCACTTCCAGTTCCAAATTCATCGATCAGAAACAAGGTCTTATCGTTGCATTTGCGCAAGAAGTAATTCATGTTCTTCAAGCGATAGCTATAGGTGCTGAGATGGTTTTCAATGGATTGATTGTCTCCAATATCCGTTAGAACATTGTCGAACAAACATACTTTGGACCGCTCATGAACCGGAATCAATAAACCGCTCTGCAGCATTACCTGTAAAAGACCAATGGTTTTCAGGGTAATACTTTTTCCCCCGGCATTAGGTCCCGATATAACGATAATTCTGTTCTCGGGATGCAGGGCAATGGTTTGTGGATATGTTTTTTCTTTTTTGTACTTATTGCTCAAAAATAACAACGGGTGGTAGGCATCCCTTAAATAAAGCTCTCTATTGTCACTAATTTCCGGCAGCAGGGCATCCATTTCCAGAGCATATTTTGCCTTGGACGCCGTAATGTCCATATGAACCAGAAAATCTTGGTAAGCATACAATTCAGGTGCAAAGGGTCGTATACGGTTGGTGAGATCGTTCAATATTTTTTGTATCTCTTCCCGTTCCTCGAATTCCAAGTTACCGAGTTCCCTACTGTACCTAAGGGTAGCCTCCGGTTCAATGTACACAATACTTCCTGTTTTGGAGGTTCCCATTACAGCTCCCTTTACTTTTTTTCGATACATGCTCTTTACGGCAAGTACACGTCTATTATCTACAACGGATTCCCTGATTTCGTCCAAAATTTCCGAAGCGTGATAGGTATTCAGCGCCGTAGCAAAACTTTGATTTATTTTACCCTTTACCACAACCATTTTGGTACGGATATTTTGAAGGTTGTTGGAGGCATTATCCTTTATTTCTCCAAATTTATCAATGACAGCCTCTATATTTCGAGGAATTTCAGTGTTAAGGGTAACACCATCAGAAACTGCAAATAATAGGGGATAGTACTCCTTAAATTTTATAAAGAACTTAATATGGGTGGCTACTGTTGTACAAATGGAACCTATTTTCTTGAACCCGCCTACTTCCAAAGTGGTATTCTCAATTTTAAGGAGTTTCAACTCTGGATTAATGGTGTCAAAGTTATGAGTGGGAATTCTATTGTCGTTAGAGTAGGAGGCCAAATACTCCGAAGTTTGTCCCAAAACGTCCAATAATTCGGATTTGATAGATATTGGTTCCATATTAACAACCTGTTCCTTTCCGAGCTCTGTAGTGCATCGTGCAGCCAATTGGAGTAGGACAGTATTAAACTCGAGATCTTGAAGCGTTTTTGAACTTATTTTATTCATTTATTCAATTTTCCTTGCCATAAGGTTTTATAACCTTCAAAGGTAAGGAATAGGTGCAATATTGGAAGACTGTAAATACATGTATTTGTTGCCCTGGTACACCTTATTTTAGCTCAAGGACCTGCCCTAGGTCATGAAAAGAAGAGGAAAATTGGTTCTTGGAACAATATTTTTGGCACAGTATATGTTTTATAGCTAGGCTATTACTTTAGTTTTATTTAATAACCATTTAAAACAACCAGATGAAAAACCATAAATTAATACTTGGATATATTGGAATCGGCATTTTATTAATGTCCTGCAGTGCCACCAATAATTTAACGATGGGTGCCACAGAACCGGCCATAGTACATCTTCCCAAAGAAATACAGAGAATAGGTATTATCAATAGAAGTTTGCCTTCCGAAGGAAATAAGCAAATTGACAAGGTCGATCAAATATTATCCGCAGAAGGACTTAATCTTGATAAAAAAGGTGCTGAAGTTGCCATAAATGCCCTATCGGATGAATTGGCCGGCACTGGAAGGTTTGAAGAAATACTTATTTTGGATAACGAAACGGAAATAAGAAAAGGACTGGATGTCTTTCCAGCCAGCTTATCTTGGGAGGTTATCGAAGAGATTTGTACAGCCAATGGGGTTGATGCTATTTTTTCCTTGGCTTTCTACGATACGGACACTCAGGTTTCCTATAAACCATCCTTAATGCAACTTCCCAACAGTTTGGGAGTTAAAGTTTCGGTACCGGCTCATGAAGTCACTCTGAACACTCTTATAAAAAATGGATGGCGAATCTATAACCCCAGTACCAGGCAAATTGTGGACGAGTTTATGTACACCGACCATTTGGTATCCTCAGGGAGAGGTATTAACCCTGTAAAGGCAATCGAAGCCGTAGCCCGTAGAAACGAGGCTGTTGAGGAATTGAGTAGAAATATTGGATATGCCTATGGATCTAGACTTTCCCCATATAAACATAGGATCAGTAGGGATTACTTTGTTCGCGGAACCGACAATTTTGTAGTGGCCAAAAGACGCGCTCAAACCGGGGATTGGCAAGGTGCTGCACAACTTTGGGAAAAAGAACTGGACAATTCAAAGTCGAAAATCGCGGGAAGGGCCTGTTACAATATGGCGATAATAAATGAAATCAACGGAGATTTGAATGCCGCCATGGATTGGGCTTCAAAGTCATATACGGATTACGATAATAAGGATGCTCTTAGATATTTGAATATTCTTAAATATCGACTATCGCAAAATGAAGTCTTGGAGCAACAAGCATCCCGATAAAAATATCAGCCTTTTATAAGGCACATTTCATGGGAATATAACAACAATAAGTCCGTTGTCCATAAAATTGGAACCGGACTTTTTTGGTTTAATGTATATTCTTTCTAGTATACAACAGTTTCTCCTGCCTTTCTAAAACTGTTCAAAAAACACTCTTAAAATCACATTTGTATTAAAAAAAAGACCCATTAGCCCTAAAATTCAATGTTTTAGAGGCAAAAGGACAATATTTCCCCTATAAAATGAGTTTTACAAAGGTTATGATATTACGTCTAATTTTTTTTAAGCTTGAATTTAATTTACAAAGCATGAGAAAGTTTTGTATCCGGTTTTTAATGTTATGCCTTATAGTTATAACTGCAGGTTGCAGTTCCACTAAAGAAATTATCCTTCAAACTATTGAACCTTCACCTGTACATATTTCCCAAAAAATTAAAAGGATAGGCATAGTTAATAGAAGTATACTGCCTGAGTTAGAGGAGGACGAAACAGGCCTTAACGGAATGGTGGCAGCAGAGGAACAATGGCTTTCGGAGCAGGGCAGGAATGCAGCCCTTACGGGATTGTTCAACGAGTTATTAAAAGACAACCGTTTTGAGACTATTAAAATCCTGGATTCGGTACCCCACGAAATTTTACATTTTGAGATGGGCAACGATTCTATTTCATGGACCTCTGTTGAAAATATTTGTAATACTTACGATGTGGATGCCATTTTTTCAATGGCCTTTTTTGATACGGAAACCAAAGTATCCATAAAGAAAACATCTATGATGCAGCCAAACCTCATGAGGGTGAAAGTAAAAGTACCTGCCCAAGAGCTTACCCTGGAAACCCTTATTGAAAATGGTTGGAAAATATACTATCCAAAATCCAAGGAAATAATTGATGAGATAGTTTTTAACGATCAAGTCATATCCAGGGGCAAAGGTACCAATCCTATAGAGGCCTATAAGGCCATAGAGGGAAGAAAGGAAACCCTTGTGGAACAAAGCAAGGCCACAGGTAGCAATTATGGACAGCGACTATTACCGTTCGAAAACAGTGTTGAGAGATCATATTTTGCCCGTGGTACAGCAAATTTTGAACAGGCCTGTGTATTAGTGGAAAATGGTGACTGGCCGGGAGCATCACAACTTTGGGAAAGGGAATTGGATAATTCCAATTCCAAAATTGCAGGCCGCGCCTGCTACAATATGGCAGTTATGCACGAAATAAATGGCGACTTGACATCCGCCATAAATTGGGCAACAAAATCTTATAAGGAGCATGAGAACAAGGATGCCCTGGAATATTTGGATATACTTAAATATAGATCATTCCAAAATCAAATTTTGGAACAACAGGTTTCTAGATAAGTGTACCAATCAAATAGATCCAAAGTACAATTATCAAGTGGACCACCACAATGTTTTAAGGCTTGTACAAGCCTTAAAAAGACTGCATGGTAACCAACTTTTTGTAAACCCCATCTTTTTCCATTAGTTGTGTATGGGAACCTTGTTCCACAATCTCACCCTTTTGCAATACCACAATAGTATCGGCATTTTGTATGGTGGAAAGCCTGTGCGCAATTACAATTGAGGTTCTATTCTGCATCATTTTTTCCAAGGCATCCTGTACCAATCTTTCGCTTTCGGTGTCCAAGGCAGAGGTAGCTTCATCCAGAATCATAATCGGTGGATTTTTAAGAACAGCCCTGGCAATGGACAGCCTTTGTTTTTGTCCTCCGCTTAATTTATTTCCACTATCCCCTATATTGGTATTATATCCCAAGGGCAGCTCACTAATAAAATCGTGGGCATTGGCTATTTTTGCGGCTTCTATTATTTCATCCTCCGTGGCATCTGCTTTACCGAGTCCAATATTATTTTTAACGGTATCGTTGAACAAAATGGAATCTTGGGTAACAAGTCCCATTAAATTACGAAGTGATTTTTTGGTAAAATCGCGAATATCAAGGCCATCTATTTTTATTTCACCTTCATTTACATCGTAAAACCTGGTCATTAAATTGGCTATAGTACTTTTACCGCTTCCCGATTGACCTACAAGTGCTACAGTTTTACCTTTTGGCACCTTTAGATTAAATTTTTTCAACACATACTCGTCCTCATATTTAAAGGAAACATTATTAATCTCAATTCCCTTATCAAATGTGGGTTTTACAACAGCTTCCTTCTTTTCAACAATTGGATTTTCGGTTTCTAAAATTTCCAATACTCTTTCCGCTGCGGAATTACCTTTTTTCACGCCAAATGAAGCCTTACTTATTGCTTTGGCCGGGGTGAGAATGTTGTATGCAAGTCCCATATAGGCAATAAAGGAGGCTGCATCCAAAGTCTTATCTACCAAGACCATTTTTCCTCCAAACCAGAGCAGAACCCCAATGACCAATATGCCTAAAAATTCTCCAGCTGGGGAGGCTAGATTTTGTCTGTTCAGCAACTTGTTGGAAAAATGAAAAAACCTGGTGGTGGAAGTAGTAAATGTTTTATAGAATCTAGATTCCGAATTAAATGCTTTTATTACCCTTAGGCCTCCCAAGGTTTCTTCTACTATTGATAAAAACTCCCCTTGTTCCTTTTGTACCCGATCCGATTTCTTTTTCAGGGATTTTCCTATTCTCGAAATGATCATACCCGCAATTGGGATAAAAATAAATACAAACAGGGTAAGCTTTGTACTTATCCCGAACATTATCAATATGGTAAACAATATTGTTAATGGCTCTCTAACAATGAGTTCCAAAATGGATAGGAAGGAATGTTGAATTTCCAAAACGTCGGACGTAATACGGGCGATAACATCTCCTTTGCGCTTCTCCGAATAATAGGAGATAGGCAAATCCACTATTTTGGCGTACATCTTGTTTCTAATGTCCTTTAATACCCCATTTCGTAAAAAAGTAATAAAATACATGGCCAGGTAATTAAAGAAATTCTTTAAAAGAAAAAGAATCAATACCAATCCAATAACTAGGACCAATCCTTTCATTTCATCATCACCCGAATAAGCATTGACCCTAAAATTGATGTAATCCTGCAAATAATCCTTTAATTGGCCCATACCTTCATAAATCGGTTCTACCAAAACCTTTTTTTCCGGTGTGAATAGCACATCCAACATTGGAATTAAAGCAGCAAATGAAAGCGCACTGAAAAGGGCATATAGAATATTAAAAAAAATGTTTAAAAAACCGTATTTACGGTAGGGATTCGCAAAGCGAAGAATTTTTTTAAAATACTCCATTAACCTATATTCAGTTCTTTAAGGATTCTTTCAATTTTAGCATCCAACTCAGCGTCTACTTTTTTGTAATCGGCCGCGTTCTTCAATTTGGTGTTGATACTAAAATAAAATTTGATCTTAGGCTCCGTACCGCTGGGTCTAGCCGCCATTTTGGTGCCATCTTCGGTAATGTATATCAATACGTTTGATTTTGGAATATCAATTGGGGTTACTTTGCCTGTCATTACATTTTTAGAAGTCGCCGTATTGTAATCCTCTACAATAACAACTTTGGAACCGTCGATAGTTTCAACGGGATTATCCTTAAAATCGATCATCATCTGTTTAATTTCTTCCGCTCCCGACATTCCTTTCTTGGTCAAGGAAATTAATTTTTCCTTAAAGAACCCATAGTCCACATAACAATCTATCAGATCCTTGTAGAACGAACTGCCATTCGCTTTGGCGTTGGCGCCGATTTCACAGGCCAATAGGGTAGAGGTTACCGCATCCTTATCGCGCACAAAATCGCCGACCATAAATCCAAAACTCTCCTCGCCACCGCCAATAAAAGGCTGGTCCGGAAAATCTTTGATCATTTTGGCAATCCATTTAAAACCTGTTAGGGCTGTTTTGCATTCCACTCCATAGCCTTTGGCCAAAGAGTCCATCATTGGTGTAGAAACAATGGTGGAAGCTATAAATTCTTTTCCTGTAATTCCTTTTTTCTTCCTTTGGTCCAACAAAAACTTGGTCATCATGATCATGGTCTGGTTACCGTTCAAGATTTCCATTTCTCCCTCAAGATTCCGTACCGCTACTCCTAGACGGTCGCTGTCCGGATCCGTCCCAATTACCATATCAGCGTCAATTTCCTCTGCCTTTTTAATGGCCATGGATAGGGCTTCTGGCTCTTCAGGATTTGGCGATACTACCGTTGGGAAATTGCCATCCGGTTTGGCCTGTTCCTCAATAATGGTCACATTTTTATACCCGGCCTTTTTGAGTACCTCAGGGATTGCTGTAATAGAAGTTCCATGAAGAGAGGTAAATACAATTTTAAAATCGTCCTTGCCCTTGGCATTGAAGTTTCCATTTTTAACGGATGCTTCAATAAAGGCTTCATCTACCTTTTTATCTATTAATTCTATTAAACTTTCATCGGCATTGAATTTTATATCTTCAAAGGCAAGGCTATTTATTTCGCTAACTATGGCACCGTCCTGAGGTGGCACTATTTGTCCTCCATCGGTCCAATATACTTTGTAGCCATTGTATTCCGGTGGGTTATGCGAAGCCGTTAAAACTATACCGGCGTGGCAGTTCAGGTATTTTACGGCAAAAGATAGTTCAGGAGTAGTGCGTAGTTCCGAAAAAAGGAAGACTTTAATACCATTGGCAGCAAAAACTTCGGCAACGGTCCTGGCCAAGGTATCACTATTATGTCTACAGTCGTAAGCAATAACTACCTTGACCTGTTCCTTATTATATACCTGTTTTAAGTAGTTACTAAGACCTTGGGTACTTTTCCCCAAAGTATATTTATTTATTCTATTGGTACCGGCGCCCATAATTCCTCGCATCCCTCCAGTCCCAAATTCAAGGTTTTTGTAAAAGCGGTCCTTTAGTTCTTCAGTATTACTATCTATCAACTTTTGAATCTCGTTCTTGGTCTTGTCGTCGAAAAAATCGGTCAACCAATTTTTGGCATTTTTCAGTATGGCTTCCATAGTCATTTGGTGTTATATGTTCTTAAAAATACAAAGAATATTCGTTTATTTTTCGGAGAGATTTATTTCCTCAGTGATATTGTAACGGGTTTCGTTCTTGCGGGATCTTACCATTATTTCCCCTAAAAAGCCTGCAAGGAAAAGTTGTGTACCTATAACCATGGCTATCAGTGCAATATAGAATTGTGGTCGCTCCGTGATGAGTCGCCCAAAAGGATTTATAAATACTTTATCGATACCTAAATAAAGAGCAAATCCAAAACCAATTGTAAACATCAAGACTCCCAAAGCACCGAAAAGGTGCATAGGCCGTTTTCCAAACTTGGAAACGAACCAGATGGTAATCAGATCCAAAAAGCCATTAATAAAGCGATCCATACCAAATTTGGTCTTCCCATATTTCCTGGCCTGGTGCTGTACTACTTTTTCATCTATTTTGTGAAATCCCGCACTTTTGGCCAAAACGGGAATATAACGGTGCATTTCTCCGGAGACTTCAATTGTTTTTACGACCTCTTTTTTATATGCCTTTAGCCCACAATTAAAATCGTGCAACCTAACCCCAGAGGTTTTTCGGGCAGCCCAATTAAATAACTTGGAGGGAAGGTTTTTACTGAGTATGGAATCATATCTTTTCTTCTTCCATCCTGAAATTAGATCAAAACCCTCTTGTTTGATCATTTGGTATAATTCCGGAATTTCCTCGGGATTGTCCTGTAGGTCCGCGTCCATAGTAATGACCACATCGCCTTGCGCTGCTTTAAATCCGGCATGAAGAGCCTGCGATTTTCCAAAATTCTTTAAGAATCGTATACCTTTCACATTGGGGTTGGACTTGCCCAATTTGGTGATAATGTTCCAAGAACCATCGGTACTTCCATCATCTATAAAAAGTATTTCATATAAAAAATGATTGGATTGCATTACACGTACAATCCAATCATGCAGTTCTGTCAACGATTCTTCTTCGTTAAGTAAGGGAATTATAATAGATATATTCATTCGGTACTAATGGAAAATCTTTTCAAAAGTACAAATTACTGAATAGTTTCTTTCTTTTTTAAAATTAAAGCAGGAATAAGTGATAATAAAAAGCTTGCTACGACACTATAAACCAATCCAAAAACGATTTGCATTGATGGTGTAGTAAATTTTTTGGCACCTTCCATTTGGGCATCAATTTGTTCCGGAGTCATTTTAGTAGTTTCCATGAGCAAGCCCCGTTGGTATTCCATGGCCTTGTTCATCATTTCAGGATCAATCACCCCTGCGAGGATCTGATTAAAAATAATCCCAATAATACCTGCTATGAGGCCAATACCAACACCAATTTTTAAACCTTCCCCAAAGGACATAAAACCTCCATTGTCCTTTTTAAATTGCAACATGCCAATAACGATTACCGCAATGGTTATAAGAAGGCTAACACCCATAACCATAGGGCCGCCCTGATAATGCATATCCAACGAATATAACATCAATAAAAACGCTACACTTATGGCGCCTAGGATAAGGCCATAGGTTAACGCATACTTTCCTGTTTTTGGTTTGGTTTCTTCCATGTTGATTATATATTTAATAGTTTTTACAGTTAGTGTCAGCAGGGTTAAATTTGTTACATTTAAAGATAACTAATTTTTATTTTTCTTTTTTGAGGTTTTAAGTTGTTCTTTTCAGAAAAATATTTAAATTTGCACCTCGAAATTAAGCAGGAACAAACGTTTTTACAATGAAAAAAGATATACATCCAGGGAATTATAGATTGGTAGCCTTTAAGGACATGTCCAATGAAGAGGTTTTTATTACTAAATCCACAGCCGATACCAAAGAAACTTTAGATGTTGAAGGAGTTGAATATCCATTGGTTAAATTGGAAATTTCTAGAACTTCACATCCATTCTATACTGGTAAGGCCAAATTTTTGGATACTGCAGGACGTATCGATAAATTTAAGAGCAAATACGACAAGTTCAAAAAATAATATTTTCTTTACAAAAGAGTTATTAAGTCACGCAGTTGCGTGACTTTTTTTGTTATAATTTAGTTGTATGAACTATATTCTTTTTGACGGTACGGTAAGGAGGGCCTTGTTGCCGTTTACCTTTACAAGACCAGTTGCAGATATTAGGATCGGAATTCTCACCATAAGGGAAAAGTGGGAAAATTACCTAGGAAACACCATTACAACTATAACCGAGGATTATCTTTCGGAAAGATTTCCTATGGTGGAAATGGACGCGAACGTGCTTATAAACGCTTCCTTTTGTCCCAATGCAGAATTAGTGGACCTAGTAGTCAACTTAAATGAAAAAGAAGCTGTATTTTACGGGGAGGAGGTTATAGCCTTTTATACTAAGGAGACTCAGGATGATGTCGATTTTTCAACCTACAAGCAAATTGAATATGAAGGTCCCGTACTACGAATTGAAAATACCTGGGATATCTTTTCAAAAAATGGAGAGGCTATGCAGGCAGATTTTGACCTGTTGACCAAGGGCAGAAAAAGTGCTCCTATTTCCAAGACCAATAGTTTGGTAAACCCGGAAAATATATTTTTGGAGGAAGGTGCCAGCGTTGAATACAGTATATTAAATGCTTCCGAAGGACCCATTTACCTTGGCAAAAATTCCGAAGTTTGGGAAGGCAACCTTATTAGAGGTGGTTTCGCCCTCTGCGAAAAGGCAGTGGTAAAAATGGGTGCTAGAATCTACGGCCCCACTACCGTTGGCCCTTACAGTAAAGTATGTGGCGAAATTTCCAATTCTGTACTCATAGGATATTCCAGTAAGGGCCATGAAGGCTATCTCGGTAATTCGGTACTAGGGGAATGGTGTAACATAGGTGCCGATTCCAATAATTCCAATTTAAAGAACAATTACGCAAAGGTGCGCCTATGGAATTATGATACTGAGAAATTTGAACAGACCGGACTGCAATTCTGTGGATTAATGATGGGCGACCATAGTAAAACGGCTATAAATACCATGTTCAATACCGGAACCGTAATAGGGGTAAACTGCAATATTTATGTGCCTGGGTTTCCTAGGAATTTTGTTCCCAGTTTTAGTTGGGGAGGTGCCTCCGGGTTCACTACATACCAACCCCAAAAAGCTTTTGAAGCCGCAAAGGTTATGATGGCACGCAGGGGTGTGGAATTCAATGAAATGGATGCCAAGATATTAAACCACGTTTTTGAGGAAACCAAACGGTGGCGTAAAGAGTAACTTCTACTTAATAAATTAACCATTCCCATGGCTATACCCCATGGGTTCCCAATTATTGGTATATTTGCAAACGTTTTGGATTAATGTATAAGAAACCGGATTATATTCGGTACAAGAAGAACAATGATGAAGAAAAAGGTCGCTTTCTATACCTTGGGCTGCAAGCTCAATTTTTCAGAAACTTCAACCATAGCTAGGGATTTGGTAGAGGAAGGCTTTGAGCGTGTGGATTTTTCTGAAAATGCGGATATGTATATTATCAATACCTGTTCCGTAACGGAAAATGCCGATAAGCGATTTAAATCGATCGTCAAACAAGCTCAAAAAAGCAATCCAAATGCTTTTGTTGCTGCCATAGGTTGCTATGCACAGCTTAAACCACAAGAATTGGCGGCGGTAGACGGTGTTGATCTTGTTTTGGGAGCTACGGAAAAATTCAAGATTGCGGATTATGTCAATGATCTCTCCAAAAACGATTTTGGTGAGGTACATTCCTGTGAAATAGAAGAGGCCGACTTTTATGTGGGCAGTTATGCCATTGGCGATCGCACTAGGGCATTTTTAAAAGTACAGGATGGCTGTGATTATAAATGCACCTATTGCACCATTCCTTTGGCCAGGGGGATTTCAAGAAGTGATACCCTTCAGAATGTATTAAACAATGCCGCCGAAATCTCATCAAAGGGCATTAAGGAAATTGTACTTACCGGGGTTAATATCGGCGATTATGGAAAGGGAGAATTTGGGAATAAAAAACATGAGCATACTTTTTTGGATCTGGTAAAAGCACTGGATAGGGTAGAAGGCATACACCGCTTACGAATTTCCTCCATTGAACCAAATTTATTAAAAAATGAAACTATAGATTTTGTGGCGCAAAGCAATTCCTTTGTTCCCCATTTCCATATTCCACTTCAGAGCGGTAGTGATGCCATTTTAAAATTGATGAGCAGAAGATACCTCACCAATTTGTATGTGGATCGGGTTAAAAAAATAAGGGAAGTTATGCCAGACGCCTGTATTGGAGTCGATGTCATAGTAGGATTTCCCGGGGAAACCGAAGAACATTTTTTGGAAACCTATAATTTCCTTAATGAACTGGATATTTCCTATCTGCATGTATTTACTTATTCTGAAAGGGATAACACCAAGGCAACGGAATTAACCGGAGTAGTTCCCAAAAAAGTAAGGAATAAGAGAAGTAAAATGCTGAGGGGGCTCTCTGTTAAAAAAAGAAGGGCATTTTATGAAGGACAGTTGGGCTCTACAAGAACGGTATTATACGAAGCCGAAAACAAGGAGGGCTATATCCACGGATTTACGGAAAATTACGTAAAAATAAAAACACCATGGAATCCAAGCTTGGTGAATACCTTGCACGAAATAAAACTTACGGAAATTGATGATGATGGTATGGTAAGAGGTGTAGAAGTTGGCAGCATGGTATCTGCCCAGTCCTACAATTAAGCACCTCCATTGATATGATCAACTATTTTCAGTAGGAATCAAACACTAAAACAAACAAAAAACAAAAAAAACCTCTCGATTATGAGAGGTTTTTTTATCGTTATATTCTAATTCCTACGGGAAGCATTTCTTTGTATTGTCGATTCTTTCTCAAGAAACCTGCAATTTGAGGGCTAGTAGGCACCACTCTTAAATTTTGTTCTTGGATATGGCTCAAGACACTTTTAATGAACTCTTCTTTAAAACCTTCCTTTGTTATTTCCTCAGGAATTACAAGTTTTGTTAAAAAAACTTTGCGCTCTTGGGAAGAATACTCAATTTTAGCCAAGTGGCCGTCAACCCTGGCTTCAAATTGTCTCAAGAAACCATTGTCCTTAATTTCTACTTCATTCATATAGTTTGATTTTAAATAATGACTAATTTTGAATTATGATCATAACGTTCTCAAATTACAATCTAGGCTCATAAACTAAATAAACACATAAGCAGGGACGAAAAAGCCAAGAAAACAAAGTTAGTGAAAAAATAGTTATTATCCTATTAAAATAGTATGCTAGAAAACCAAACGGTCCAAAATAAAAAACATGTTTATTTCATGCCCGGCATGGCAGCCAACCCCTCCATTTTTGACAACATAAACTTGCCAGCGGAAACTTTCGAAAAACATTTCCTGGATTGGTCAGTTCCTGAAAAGAATATTAGCCTGGAGGACTATGCCTTAAAAATGTCCAGTCTCATTAAACATGAGGATGCAATCCTGATCGGGGTTTCCTTCGGTGGTATTCTGGTCCAGGAGATGGCAAAGCACATTAAAGTAGCTAAGGTCATTATTATTTCGAGTGTCAAAAGCAATTCCGAACTGCCTAAAAGAATGATTTTTGCCAAGTATACAAAAGCCCACAAGCTATTGCCCACTGGTCTGGTAAACAACATGGAGTTATTGGCAAAATATGCCTTTGGCGAAACTGTCCCCAAACGTCTGGCACTTTATGAACAGTATTTGTCCTTCCGAGATAAATATTACCTGGATTGGTCCATAGATGCTATAGTAAATTGGAAACAAACCCAATGCACGGAAAATATAATTCATATTCATGGTGAAAAAGACCCTGTCTTTCCCATAGGTCATATAAAAAATTGCATTACGGTTAAAAATGGGACCCATACTATGATTATTCACCGGTCAAAATGGTTTAATGAACACTTACCTACAATTATTTTGCAATAAGGCAGTTCTATTTAATATCTTTGAGATAGAAATAGGTATTTAGCATATACTACCCAGGTAGTTGAACTGCCAATTTAATGTAGTAAGACACTAAGAAGATTTACAAATTTAAAAAATTGAACAGATGAAGGTTATAAAGAATATTTTAATGATTTTGGGAGTTTTTTTCGTAGGAAGCACCTTAATTTTTGCTGTGCAAAATCAGTACAATGAAACTGCTATGCTGGTCGAGGAGTCGCAGCCCAAAACAAATGATGGAGAGGAAACGGGCTATCGTATAACGGCAATCGAGATACCCGAAGATTTAAACTTCTCCGGGGAACCGGTTCCTTTTGACGATCCAGAAATAATGGAGCGCGTAGACCGTGAGTTTTTGGTGAATACGTACTGGCAGTCCAACGCCCTTTTGCTTATGAAAAGAGCCAATAAATTTTTCCCCATTATAGAGCCTATCTTGGCGAAAAACGGAATTCCCGACGACTTTAAATACTTGGCCTTGGCAGAAAGTGGGCTTCAAAACGTGGTTTCTCCTGCAGGGGCCACAGGTTTTTGGCAGATAATGAGTGCCACAGGAAAAGAATACGGCCTGGAAATCAACGGCAATGTAGATGAAAGGTACCACGTTGAAAAATCGACCGAAGTTGCCTGTAGATACCTAAAAAAGTCTAAAGAGAAATTTGGTAGTTGGACCTTGGCCGCAGCTGCATACAACGCGGGGGCAGGGGGAATCCAAAAGTACATGGGAATACAGAAGGCAGATGGCTACTATGATCTTCTCTTAGGCGAAGAAACAGGTCGCTATGTATTTCGAATATTGGCCATTAAGGAAATTCTTTCCAATCCTGAGAAATACGGATTTCATCTTGAAAAAGAGGATATGTATACCGCGGTTCCAACTTTTAATGTTGAAATTAATGAACCAGTGAGCAATTTTGCCGATTTTGCGAACCAGTATGAGATCAACTACAAAATTTTAAAGAGACACAACCCATGGTTGAGGGAGCCACATTTAAATAATTCTTCCAAAAAGACTTATACGGTAGAAATCCCAAATAAAGGATACTACAAGATTTCCAAATAATGGTTTCTTTCCTAAAAGATAATATTTGGTCAGTACTTTTAGGAATTAATTATTTGTTGGTTATTATATTTTCGGTCTTAATCGTTCTTAAAAACAGGAATCCGGTTAAGACCTTATCTTATATATTTGTTTTGGCAACATTGCCATTTATTGGACTACTGGTCTATTATTTTTTTGGACAGGATTACAGAAAGGACAAGATTTTCGAAAAAAAATATGTCCAGGATAATGACCGTTTAAAAAAATGGCGCAATAGCTTCAGTCTCGACCGTTCGGAAAGGGAGGATTTAAAGGAGTTTTTGGGAGAAGGTATTTTTAAGATATACCGGTTAATGCGGAATAACGAAAGGGCCGTACTCACCTTTGATAACGAGGTGGATATACTGATAAATGGGGAAAAAAAGTTTAAATATCTAAGAGAAGACCTGGAAAAGGCCAAACACCACATCCATCTGGAGTATTTTGTGTTGTTCGATAAGGGTCTAGGAAGTGAAATTATAGAAATTCTATGCAAAAAGGCTAGCGAGGGAATAAGTGTAAGACTTATTTATGACGACGTAGGAAGCAATATATCCAATGCCTACAAAAAGAAGCTTACAGATAGTGGCGTGAAGCATTTTCCATTCATGCCTGTTCTGTTCTCCAATTCTACCAGCAAGCTTAATTACAGGGACCATAGGAAAATAGTGGTAATAGATGGTAATATTGGATATGTTGGGGGTATTAATTTAGATCAGAAATACGATAACACATTTGATAATGATAGATACTGGAGAGATACTCATTTACGTATTAGGGGAGGAGCTGTAGGTGCTCTTCAATCCTCTTTTGTTTTAAGTTGGAATTTTGCTGCCAAGGATACGATGGAAATCGAGAAAATTCTACTTCCTGAACAAAAGTCCGCTCCCCAAAAGCCTGTAGCAGTACAAATTGCGGCAAGTGGTCCAGACAGTGATTGGGCCAATATAATGGAAGCCATGTTTTGCGCCATCAATTCTGCACATGAAAGTATATTGATCACAACGCCTTATTTTATGCCCAATTCGGCAATTCTAACGGCATTGACCACAGCAGCGAGGAGTGGGGTGGAGGTGAAAATTATGGTACCCTACGAATCGGATTCACTGGTGGCGCAGTATGCTACCGATTCCTATATTGATGAATGTCTACATTCCGGCATCTCCATAAATCGCTATAAAAAAGGGTTTATACATGCCAAGACCTTAGTAATAGACGACATGTTTTCCAGTATTGGAACAGCCAATATGGATTACCGGAGTTTCTCCATGAATTTTGAAATAAACGCCTTGTTATATAATAAGGAGGTTAACCAACAAATGCGGAAGCAATTCCATTTGGACCTTCAGGACTGTGAGGAAGTTACCTTGGACCGTTGGGAAAACAGAAATATAGGCAGAAGGCTAAAAGAGTCATTTAGCCGACTTTTTGCTCCCTTGCTTTAGATCTTCCTGTTTAGAATAGGATACCAAAATTGGTAAACGCGACTTAAGCTAGATTTTTTTCAATTGCTGTTGCATCATCTTGATCTGTTCTGCAAGCATATTTTGTTTGTCCAGCTTTTTCGCTTCATTTAATAGGGTGGTAGCTTCCCTTTTTCTACGTTTTTGCATGGCTATACCGGCAAGGCTCAATTTGGCCATTGCCACATCATAATCCATATTTAGACCAAATTTCAATGCTTTTTTAAAGTATTTTTCGGCCTGGGTAAGGTTGGTCTGTGAGAAAATGATACCATTCAGGTAATTGTAGTAGCCATTTTGCTTTTTGGTTAGGGCAGCCTCCGGATTTTTAATTTTATCGAGCCATTTTTTTGTTCCGGCCAAATCTTGCTTCCTCATTCTTAGAAAAGCCAATAAAATAATTTCATTCCTAAAATATAGAAATACAAAAATAGAGGAAAGGAGAATCAAGGAAATCCCATTACCAATATTACCTTCTACAAATTGATATACCGCATAAGCTATTATTAATGCGGCTATAACTAGTTTTAAATTTTTATTGAACATATTACTTATTGATTAATTGGTACGTTATTTTAGATTTGATAGTGGTCGGAATTTCTTGTCCGCCCATTTGTGTCATTGTGGATATCCCCGTAGAAATTCCCTCTACAAGCATATGTATTATGAAACCAGTATTGGTATCCGCAGTCAAGGTTGTGGTTTGTGTACCGCTAAGTTTCATTACGGTATTGGCATCCGTAACATCCATCAACACCGCAGCTTTACCACTAATCTTGGCCTTATTGTCTTCAATACTCTTAAGGGTCCACACATTGGTTGTCTTTAATTTTCCATTATAGACATTCTCCCATATATCGTTAACATTAACTTTCTTATCAGGATAAATGAAGGTCATTTGCTTATAACTATTGGACAAAGCCTCAGAACCAAATTCATTTTCCAAGGATTTCTTCATCATATTGATCGAGAATTCATCTTCTAGACCAGAAGCCCTTGCCATTTTGGAAACCAGACTATCTCCACCTTGAACCTTTAAAATATCTCCTGTCTTTGCCAAAACCATTTTAACCGGATTGTTCAATATGGTATTGAATACTTTGGATTGCATATCCGCATCAATAACCTCTTTGGCCTTGACATTCATTAATTCCCCTTGGATACTAGAAGTCATTTTTAGGTTTAAATCCTTGAATGTCAATGCAACCTCATAGCCATTATTCAGCTCCCCCAGCACTTTAAATTCCAATATTCCATTAATGTGGTTCGTTATTTCATGGGTTGCACCGTCCAATTCCTGGGTTATAATCTGCTCGGCATCCTGCTTTACCTTAAAAACATCTCCCTTTTTTAAGTGATATTGCAATGTGGTTTGTGCATAAACACCCATATTGCATAGGATGCAAACCATTAAAAAAATAAAGCGCTTCATGTTAAATTGTCATACTGGTTAAGCCGTTGCAAAAGTAGTAAAATCCTGTGGGCCTTATAGTGGGCAATACTAAAAAAAATATTTTTTTAATTAGATTTGCCAATGAAAAAACTCTTTGTATATTTGCAGCCGGATTTTGCTGTCGATGAAGCAAAATTTAAGATTGTCAAAAAGAAATTTAAGCATACTATAAAAAATACGCTACGATGAGCAAAAGAACATTTCAACCATCAAAAAGAAAGAGAAAAAACAAACATGGTTTTAGGGAACGTATGGCTACTGCCAATGGTAGAAAAGTTCTTGCTAGAAGAAGAGCTAAAGGAAGAAAGAAATTATCTGTATCCTCGGAGCTGAAGCACAAAAAATAATGATAGAATTGTTTTTTTAAAATAACAAGGTGTTACTTTTTCCGAAGTAGCACCTTTTTTTTGTCCAATTCCCTTTTTTCATATATATAAATAACTAGTAAAATGCCCAAAAGAAAAGATTTAAATTCTATTTTAATTATTGGTTCCGGACCCATCGTTATTGGTCAAGCGTGTGAATTTGATTATTCAGGTACACAGGCATTGAGATCTTTAAGAGAAGATGGCATAGAAACAATCCTCATCAACAGTAACCCAGCAACGATCATGACGGACCCAACCATGGCCGATCATGTATACTTAAAACCACTGACTACAAAATCCATTAGGGAGATTTTGGAAAAACATCCCAATATAGATGCAGTCTTACCTACAATGGGTGGTCAAACAGCTTTAAATCTTTGTATAGAAGCGGATACTAAAGGAATTTGGGAAGATTACGGTGTAAAGATCATAGGTGTAGATATTGACGCCATCAATATTACCGAAGACAGAGAGAAATTCCGTGAGCTTATGCTTAAAATTGGCATTGGCATGGCGCCTCAGGCAACTGCTACATCCTTTCTAAAAGGAAAGGAAATTGCCCAAGAATTTGGATTTCCATTGGTTATCAGGGCCTCCTATACCCTTGGTGGTGCCGGAGCTTCTATAGTGTACAAAGCGGAGGATTTCGACGAACTTCTTAGTCTTGGATTGGAAGTTTCCCCAATTCACGAGGTCATGATAGACAAAGCCTTAATGGGGTGGAAAGAATATGAACTGGAATTGCTAAGGGATAAAAATGATAACGTAGTTATTATTTGTACCATTGAAAATATGGACCCCATGGGAATCCATACCGGAGATTCCATTACGGTAGCCCCGGCTATGACCCTATCTGACACTACCTTCCAGAGAATGCGCGATATGGCAATTCATATGATGCGCAGTATCGGGGATTTTGCGGGTGGATGTAACGTTCAGTTCGCTGTTAGCCCTGATGAAAAAGAAGACATTATCGCTATTGAGATTAATCCCAGGGTTTCCCGATCCTCAGCATTAGCGTCAAAAGCTACTGGTTATCCTATTGCCAAGATAGCCGCAAAACTAGCCATAGGGTATAATTTAAATGAGCTGAGCAATCAGATTACAAAATCTACCTCCGCCTTATTTGAACCTACCCTAGATTATGTAATCGTAAAAATACCACGATGGAATTTTGATAAATTTGAGGGCTCGGATAGAACTTTGGGACTTCAGATGAAATCTGTAGGAGAGGTAATGGGCATTGGCCGATCCTTTCAGGAAGCCTTGCACAAAGCCACACAGTCCTTGGAAATTAAGAGGAACGGACTTGGAGCTGATGGTAAAGGATATACCAATTATGATGAGATTATAAGCAAACTCACCATCCCAAGTTGGGACCGTGTCTTTGTAATTTATGATGCCATACAATTAGGGATTCCATTGAGCAGGATCCATGAAATCACTAAAATTGACATGTGGTTCTTAAAGCAATACGAGGAGCTATATCAACTGGAAAAGGAAATTTCCAACTTCAGCATAGAAACACTTTCCAAGGACCTGCTTTTGGAAGCCAAGCAAAAAGGGTTCGCCGACAGACAGATTGCCCATATGCTGGATTGTTATGAGAGTGAAGTGTATAATAAACGTGTTGCCCTGAATATTAACAGGATTTATAAACTGGTCGATACCTGTGCTGCCGAGTTCAAGGCCATGACCCCTTACTATTATTCTACTTTTGAGGCGGAAATAGAAACTCCTGACGGTAAGAGATATGTAGAGAACGACAGTATTGTAAGCGACAAGAAAAAAATTGTGGTCTTGGGCTCAGGGCCTAACCGAATTGGACAGGGTATCGAATTTGACTACTGCTGTGTACATGGGGTATTGGCCGCTTCGGAATGTGGCTATGAGACCATCATGATCAACTGTAATCCCGAAACGGTTTCCACGGATTTCGATATCTCGGACAAGCTTTATTTTGAGCCGGTATTTTGGGAACACATTTATGATATTATTAGACATGAAAAACCAGAAGGCGTTATTGTTCAACTTGGAGGCCAAACAGCCCTTAAGTTGGCAGAAAAGCTTGATAAATACGGTATCAAAATAATAGGCACCAGTTTCAAAGCATTGGATTTGGCGGAGGACAGAGGAAGTTTTTCTAATTTATTGGCCGAGAACAATATTCCTTTCCCCCAGTTTGGTGTTGCCGAAACGGCCGATGAAGCCTTGGCCCTTTCAGACGAGTTGGACTTTCCACTCTTAGTTAGACCGTCATATGTTTTGGGTGGACAGGGAATGAAGATTGTAATCAACAAAGAAGAATTGGAAGAGCATGTGGTAGACCTTCTGAGAAAAATACCTAATAACAAATTGTTGTTGGACCATTATTTGGATGGCGCCATTGAGGCAGAGGCCGATGCAATTTGCGATGGGGAAGATGTTTACATCATCGGAATTATGGAGCATATAGAGCCGTGTGGAATTCACTCCGGGGATTCCAACGCCACCTTACCTCCCTTTAATTTGGGCGAATTTGTCATGCAACAAATAAAGGACCACACCAAGAAAATTGCCTTGGCCCTTAATACTGTAGGATTGATCAATATTCAATTCGCCATAAAGGATGATATTGTATACATAATAGAGGCCAACCCTAGGGCGTCCAGAACGGTACCATTTATTGCCAAGGCCTACAAGGAGCCATACGTAAATTATGCAACCAAGGTGATGTTGGGAGAAAAAAAGGTAAAGGACTTTAATTTTAACCCACAATTAGAGGGATATGCCATAAAGCAACCGGTATTCTCCTTTAATAAATTCCCTAACGTAAATAAGAACTTAGGCCCTGAAATGAAGAGTACTGGGGAGAGCATTTTGTTTATAGACAGTCTCAAGGACGACGAATTCTACAACCTGTATTCCAGGCGTAAGATGTACTTGAGCAAATAATCCCTAGGATTATGAATATTGCAAGAAATTCACTTCCAAGGAAATAAAAAACTCCTTTTTCTATTAAGTTAGAAAAAGGAGTTTTCTTTTTTTTATTGTTGACAAGTGAGAGTCAGTATAAAACATCTGAAGTTGACCACATAATAACCGATCTACGAAGACCAAACTAGCCTAATTAATCTTGCTAAGGATTAAATTATTCAGTAGCACTTTTAAAGGCTTCTACGCCCCCAACAACAGGAATTGTTAATGTTGTAACATCCAAGTCAACCGATAATTCTGTTCCAGGATGGGGCAGAAGCGTAAATTCCCTGTCACTTGAGAAAATCATGAGTGCTATTTGTTGGCCTTTGGGTATAACCTGGTCGTCCGGCATCAAATTAAAAGTTACATTGTAGAACTGTCCTGGCACCAAAGGTTCCCCTTCTGTAATGGAGCTATGGTTTTGTGGGTCTGCCCAACCACGGGTTATGATGTTTTCCGTTATTTTTACATTCTTACCATCATTCCAAGGCATGGAAACCAACCAAACCGATAAATTGGCAGCAGCTTTGTTGCTCGCCACAGAAATACTGATTTTAGGGGTTCCAGAGAGGTGGATATCCTTGGTAAGGGTTGGCGTAATATAAAGCAGTCGATGATTTGTATTCTCTGCCTTGGCCAATGTTTCTCCAGAAAAGGAGAAATTATCCACCAAAGTTTCCACCCCTTGATTAGGCTTCTTTTCAGTACTTAGACCACCTTTCTCAGGTGCACCTCCCCCAAGATATAAAGTTACATCTGCTGCTTGAGGATTGGGATAATCTTTATAGGGTGTAGGACTTTGCTTGTCGTCATTCTCGCGAACGATCCAGGCCTTGGCATCTTCTTCCACACCATTTTCAACTCCATGTAGATAACGGGTGAACCACTTGTTCATCATTGCTAGAGGAGGCTCCCCTCCATGCCCGTTCTGGTGATAATAAATTTGGGCAGGCAAGCCTTTATCCTTGACTGCCTTATAAATTCTATAGCTATGTTCCGGCATTACGTTCCAATCGTTAAATCCATGTGCCATCAATAAAGCGGCCTTCATAGGCTCCATATCATTTAAATAGTCACGCCCGGCCCAAAAATCGTTATAATCACCAGTGATCCTATCCATACCGTTTTTCATTTCGGTATCCCTAACCACCTTATTGTTATGGGCTCGTTTGGACTCGTCCCCGCTGTGTATAAAGTCGTAAAGCACATCAATATCTTCACCTAAGTACCCCCCTGGAGAACGTACAAGGCCATTGGACCTATAGTAGTGATAATAGGAAGTATTGGGAGCAATCGGGATAATAGCCTCCAACCCCTTAACTCCTGTGGTAGCTGCCGCCAGTGGTATGGTACCATTATAAGATGTCCCGGTCATACCTACTTTTCCCGTAGACCAATAGGCCTTTACCTTTTCTTTGCCATACGGCTCCGTGTAGCCTTTAGCCCTACCACATAACCAATCTATGACCGCTTTTGGGGCCAAGGACTCATTGTCCCCACCTACGGTAGGGGAACCTTGGGATAAGCCTGTGCCAGGGGAGGAGGAGTGTACCACAATATAACCACGGGGAACCCAGGTCTGTATATGTGACTTAGAAATATATGGTCTTTCCCCAGTCCTGACCACCTCTGGGTGCAAACGCTCTTTGGGACTTTCCCCTAATTCATGCCGTACATCCCAAAAAATCTCATTCAAATTGGAAGCCACACCGGCAAAATAAGGACTACTGATGTAAATAACGGGTAATTTAAGTCCCTCCGTTTCAGTTTGGCCAGGCCTAGTGACCGAGACATGCATTCTATCTTTCTTACCATCCCCGTCAGTATCAAACTCTGTTTCTACCCAGAGGTCATGTGTTATCCATGCAGATTCGTCACTAAAACCGGGAACAACCTGTGCTTCACCGTTCTCAAAAATTGGAGCAGATTTATTTTCTAATAAAACTTCACTTTTCTGGGCGCTAACAATGGTTAGTACTCCAAATAAAAATGTGCATAGAAATGCTATTTTGTTTTTTATCATAATCGACTTTAAATTAATATTTAAAATTTAGGTTTATTTTATCTGAGAGGCTAACTCGTTGATTCAAGACCAATATAAGGTTTGAAATAAAATTGATTCCAATACATGTTTTTGGGCTGGCAATTCATTGGACGCTTCAGTGCCTATACCATATAATGCACTGGTTAGATATGCACCTAGGCCTAAAGTAACTGATAATTTGAATGGAAAAGAATTTATGACCCTCATGTAGATTCGCAATAAATAGCAATTATATAGGACGAATATAACCAATAATTGCAGTACAAGGTTTCAATTAAGTTAGCCAATCTATATGATTTTATTACTTCCTATAGATGTAATAAGTAGACTGAAAATTCAATTATAGCTCAGCTAGAAACTGTTCTAAGCCCTAATTGTTTCGCAATAACTTTTAGAAATAATCTTTGGTAATCAATCCTTCTTCTTGATCATTGTAAGCGAGAACCATCCCAAAACGATCACGATAAGGACAATTATTCCCCATAACCAGGCCTTGTTTTTAAAAATAGGCTCTTTTTCCAATAATTGCAGTTTCTTCAATTCCTGTTCACTCCCCACTTTTAAGGGAGTAAGGATCTTAGGGATATTTTTGGAAAATTGTGCAATGTCGTAGTTGGGCATTGCTACATGATTATTCCCATAAGTAAGATAATAGGTTGCTTCTGTGGTAAACCGGGCAACCAACTCATGTAAAAAGCCCTTAACTTCTATATTTTCAAAGTTGAGTGGTTGATTATCCCCATTGTAGACCGTGATTTTCATTTTCTGTACAATCGTACTGGGAAAATCAAAACTACTTTCTTCCAACGAACTCAATGTTCCGGATAACAAGTTGTTATAATTATAATTCCAGCCCCTTTCGGTTTTGATACTATCCGTTACATGGGATATGGTAATTGGTCTGTAATAATCATATTCTTCTTGCACCCCAAGGGAAATAGAACTAATAGGCACCGCTTTGGCCAGATCCAATGTTATTTCCGTAGTTCTTTCAGATTTATTCCCCTGAATATTTTTTGCTTTAACAGGATAGTTTATAAATTTCCCTTCTAAGATTTCATTAATGGAAATTTGGGCAGTTATTAAGTTTGGCTTTTTATCACTTTTAATCAATAACCTAAAAAAGCGATACTTAGAACTTGGGAGGGCGATGGTCGTAAATTGGTAATCTGTCAATTCATTTTTAACGGATAAAATACGATAATCATTTACCAGAGTAAACCATTCCTCTTGTTGCTGACTACCTTGTAATTCTATTTTCCAATCGAAATTCCTCTCCTCAAAGTCTAATTTTATTTGGTCTATAACTGCTTCGGTTGCCACTTCAAAAGTGTAATAGTAACCATTATGGTTATGTGAGGTATTAACTATATTGAAATTGATCGCCGTACTATTTATTTTTTCGGAATTAATACGGAGTAGGTAGGGAACTTCTATAGTATCCTTGTTGCCCTCTAAGCCATATATCCTTAAATCTGATAAATTGTTTGAGACCTTTCCAAACATAGAATCGGGCAGGGGTACCGTATGCCATTGGTTATTTACCCCTGTAATCAACCTCTTGTATTGATATTGTTCCATTTGACCATAAGAAAGTGAACAGGCCAATAGAATTATAAAGGTGATACATTTATTCCTTCGTTTCATTGGTTATGATGTGTTTGTATTTATTGTACAAAAAGGAAATAATCAATAATAGAACTCCCAAGGAAACAAAGACGATAGTCTTTGCTAGAGTATCCAAATGTGATATATCATATAGGAAAAGTTTTATTAGGGTAACTCCAAACAGGGCAAAGGCCATTATCCGCAGATGTTTCTTGTTTTTCCATATCCCCAAAACTATTAGAAGTAGCGCATATACGCCCCACAATATACTAAGTCCCAACTTATAGGACTGTGCAAATTCCAATATATCCATCCAATTGATCAATTCACTACTCGAAATCCAGAGCAATGAAATATATAATAAAAGATCATATCCAATGTTAAAACGCAGCTTTAAAAATTCCTGCTTATTGTACCAATAAGTGGCCAGTAAAGTAATTCCAACAAAAATATAAGAGACGTATCGCATTATTATATTCCATGTACCAATGTGATAATATTGGCTGTTGTTACGGTCCAAATAACTTTCCCTGAGTTCGCTAAGTTCATAAAGGCCGACAAATAAAAAGAAAGCAATAACCAAACAATTTATAACTATACTAAAAACACCTAATTGATGACTTTTTAACTTTTTAATATTGATTAAAGAGAATGCCGACACAAATAACAAGGTGTAGTTAATGGTCCAAATGTCCCTTATACTTCTAATATTGTAATCCCAAAAATAACTGGGTTGATCGTGGCCCTCTGGCGTGATAACTAGTGCGGAATCCAAATACAATTGGTCCCAATAGGTGACCAACTCTATCCTTAAGGCAAAATATATTATCAATACCAAAACTACGGGAATGGAATAAGAGATTAATGTTTGGTAAGAGTTTCTGGGTTCTTTATTGTTAGGGGAGTTCCTTTCCCTTAAATCTATCCAATACATATATCCAAAAGCGCAGATAGTTAAAAGTGAAGTAAGAAAATTTAAATTTAATAAAGGTGTAATCTTAGTTCCACTATCTGCAGGATCGTAGCCACCATACACCCAGGACCAATCTTCAAAAATACTAAATACGGCCAATAACATCAGGGGATAGGAAAGCTTTTCATAAATAGTCACATGTTTGGATCGCCCAAGCCAAAACAGTAAAGTGGCTTCCCCGGCCCATAAAAGAGTTACCCAGTTTCCGTTCAATTGAACAGGGATAGCAATGGTTATAAAAACCAGGACCAAACCGATAATAAAATAAAATAAATTTACGTCTGCCAGTTTCTGACGATATATTATAAATCCTACCACAAAGTGAATCAGAGCATTTATAAGGGTAAATAATCCCAGAAGTTGTTTCCCTGCCTCTTGATTATGCAGTATGCTATATCCTAATCCAAAAAAGATCATGGAATTAAACAAAAGGAGTATCACATCTGTAATTCCAAATTTTTCCTTTTGTAGAAGTTTGTAGCCCAGAAAAGCCATATAGAATATAAGAAAAAACAGGCTCAGAAAAGTCATAGCCATTCCGAAATGTTGTTCCGTTTCATACTTTGATATGAACCAAACAAAAAACATCAACCAAGTTAATCCAAAAGAGGAATAATAAAGTGGTTTCCAATATTTCTTAAAGGCGATGATAAGGATACCAATATTTATAATTGCCATGTAACTAAATAATACCATTACTTCATTAGAACCTTCACTCAGTAAAAATGGGATGGCATAGGCGCCCACCAGTCCGATAAGCGCAATCACCTGCCTGTTATAATTAATTGCAGCTACCACTGTAAAAACGGTAAAAACAACCATAAGAGCAAAGGCCATTCCCTGGGGAAAAAGATTATAGAAACTAAAGGCTGCAAAGGTTATAAAATAGAAAATGGCCATGGCGCCACTTACCAATACAGCACTGTAGTTTTCGAATTTTTGCTTTAATTTTATACCAAATCCCAAAAGTCCGGCACCTGCCAAATAGCCCAAAATTATCCTTGTGAGCGGACTAATCAGCTCATGCTCTATGGAGTATTTTGCCCCTATGGCCACCCCGATGACCGTAATAACAATTCCAATTTTATTAATTAGGTTCTCGCCAATAAACTTTTCGATATCCAGCTTTAATATTGGTGTTTTTTTTATTCCTGAAAGTTCTTTTTCAACTTGGGTTTTCGCAGGCTGGGTGCCAATTACCGAATCCTGTACTACCTTTTCAGTGGATTCTTTGGCCTGTAATGGGGCTGTCGTAGAAATTGTGTCGGAAAGACTGGTGTCAACTTGGGTTTCCCTTAAGAGATTGATGTCTTTACGGAGTATATTTATTTCCTTGGAAAACTCGTCCTGTCTTTTTAACAATAGCTCGAGCCTTTCTAAGAGTAAATTAATTTGGTCCTGGGAGTCTGTCATTATTGGTTGGATAACTTAATGGGTAGAGTTCATAATATCCTTGGCTGAAAAATAATAAATATTTACCATCTCAATAGATTAATGAATACAAACGCCATTTATGCCAATGTATTTTAACCAAGCAGACAACAATTTGCAAAGCTCTGCAATTTTCCTTGTTATTAATCAACTTCAAATGCTGATCATTAATAATGGATAAACCTCATTGTTTAATAGCGTTGGCAATAATGGGCCATATATTATTGGCTATAATTTTTTGCCCTTCGGCTGTGGGATGTATTCCATCGGGTTGATTTAGTTCTGGATTGCCTGCCACATCCTCCAAAAGGAATGGAATAAGGCCTAGCTTATTCTTTTTGGCAAGATCTGGAAATATATCCCTGAATTCGCGGGTATAATCCTGACCCATATTGGGAGGAATTTGCATTCCGGCCAGAATAATTGTCGTATTCGGATTTTTTTGCTGCACCACATCTATAATTTCCTGTAAATTACTACGGGTTTCTTCCAATGATATGCCCCGTAGACCATCATTGGCCCCAAGTTCCAGAACAAAAATCTCTATATCGGCATTAAGCACCCATCCAAGCCTATTTTTGCCACTTGCCGTAGTTTCCCCACTTAAACCGGCGTTCACAACTTTATAGGACAGCTGTAGGGAATCTACCTTCTCTTGGATCAAAGCGGGAAAAGCTTCATTGGGATCAAGGCCCATACCCGCAGTAAGACTATTCCCAAAAAACAATATTACCTTGCTTGTACTCTTGGTCTCAAGCTTGTTTTCAATGGCATTTTCTTCTTTTCCTGCTGCATCCGACTTCTTGGTGGCCATATTTCCGCAAGAAGTAATAAAAATGATTAATAAATAAGAAAATCTTAACAAGGTTCGCATAGGATATTGGATTAAAATCAAAATCATTTCAGTATTTTGCCTACTTGGGAAAATCATGAAATAAAAATTATATGGCAAAGATATTAAACGTAAACAATTTAGGGAAAATCTATACTAGTGGCTCTAAAAAACTTACGGTGTTGCAAGATATTACTTTTGACGTTGAGGAAGGGGATACTTTTTCCATTGTGGGCCCTTCTGGAAGCGGAAAAACTACATTACTTGGTATATGTGCGGGTCTGGACCAACCGGATTCGGGTATGGTGACCCTTTGCGGAACTGAATTAGGGAGTTTAAACGAAGATGAGAGGGCCGTACTGCGCAATAAGAATGTAGGATTTGTGTTTCAGGATTTTCAATTACTACCAACACTTACTGCTTTAGAGAATGTGGCCATTCCGTTGGAATTAAGGGGGGATAAAACCGCCATGAAGAACGGTATGGAACTTCTGGACAAGGTAGGTCTTCAAAATCGATTCCATCATTATCCATCCCAACTATCGGGTGGGGAACAACAGCGCGTTGCCTTGGCAAGAGCATTCTCCAACAATCCTTCCATATTATTAGCCGATGAGCCTACCGGAAATTTGGATGCGGAAACAGGTGAAAAGGTGATACAATTACTTTTTCAGTTAAATGCAGATGCAGGCACTACTTTAGTAATAGTTACCCACGATTTGGAATTGGCAGCCAAGACAAAACACATATTAAGGTTAAAAGGTGGTAGAATAATTGCCAACCAAGAAACAACGGCATTGTGAACGAACATAACAGCACTTCAAAGTCCGGATTCCAATGGCTTCTAAAAATGGCATGGCGGGATGGAAAGGCGAGTAAAAGGAAACTTTTTCTTTTTATGGCTTCGATTATTATGGGGATTGCCGCAGTAGTCTCTATCCAGTCTTTTGGGGATAATCTTAAAAAAAATATCTCCTTGCAATCCAAATCCCTAATGGGTGCCGATTTTATAATCGATAGTAGGAATCCACCAAATGAAAAGGTTCTGGGAATAATGGATTCCCTTGGCGGGGCCAATGCCAAAGAAATAAATTTTCCTTCCATGGCTGCTTTCCCAAAAACAGGAGCTTCCAAATTGGTACAAGTTCGTGGAATTGAAGGCGGTTTTCCTTTTTATGGTATACCGGAGACCATACCCTTAGCAGCAGCAGATAACTACCAACAAAATGGTGGAGCTTTGGTAGATGCCACAGTCATGCTTCAGTATAACCTGCAAGCCGGAGATAGTATTAAAATTGGGGAAGTAACCTTTCCAATTTCCGGATCCCTAAAATCGATACCCGGTAGCTCCGGGCTGTTCAGTTCTGTGGCACCTCCCGTGGTGATTCCCTACAGATTTATCAAAGAAACTGGATTGATACAGAAGGGCAGTAGGCTGGATTACGAGTTCTATTTCTTCCAACCAGATACAGATCTGGAAGCACTGGATAAAAAGTTGGATCCCATATTGGATGCCGAAGGTGCCGATTTGGATACCCATACCTCCACTAGTGCCAATTTGGGTCGTAGATATGGGAATTTCGGAAAATTTCTTAATCTAGTTGCTTTTATTGCCCTCCTTCTTGGCTGCATTGGAATTGCCAGTGCCATTAATATTTATATAAAGGAAAAATTAAGATCGGTAGCCGTATTAAAGTGCCTGGGAGCAACCAAAAAACAAACTTTTCTTATTTTTCTACTGCAAATTGCAGTGCTTGGTTTAATTGGGGGAGCTATAGGTACCGTATTCGGTATAATTCTACAACAAATATTCCCGTTACTTTTGGGAGACCTTTTACCTGTGGATGTACAATTGTCCTTGGCACCGAAGGCTATAGCCATGGGACTTCTATTGGGTCTCTTCATGTCTGTCCTTTTCGCCTTATACCCTTTAATGGGCACCTTGTATGTCTCGCCACTTCAAGCTTTGAGAGTACAGGAAGTGGATAGGTCTAGGTCTAGAAGGGGACTTATATTGGTCTCTTTGGCAATTTTGAGCTTCTTGTTCCTTTTTTCATATTGGTTATTAAAGGATTGGAAATATTCCTTGTCATTTGTTGCTGGTATTGTAGTTACCTTTGCCATAATGGCCGGCTTGTCCGCATTGGCTATGAAGGCTATAAAAAAATACTTTCCAACTTCTTGGGGTTTTACTGCCCGTCATAGTTTATCGAACCTTTTTAGGCCACAGAACCAAACCTTGACCTTGGTCTTGGCTATTGGTATAGGTACCTTTTTGATCAGTACCCTATATTTCACCAAAGACTTCTTACTGGCAAAATCTTCCATGGGAACAGATGACAATAGCCCCAATATAATTCTTCTGGATATTCAAACGGAACAGAAAGAAGCCGTAGCCAATACCATAAAGCTCGATGGTCATCCCGTGTTGACGGATATCCCAATTGTTACTATGAGGGTAAATAGCATAGAGGGAAAGTCTGTAAACGACATCAGAAAAGATACAACTTCCACGGTTAATCAGTGGATATTGAACCATGAGTTTAGGGTAACCTATAGGGATAGCCTTATTTCCTCGGAAAAATTGGAATTTGGAGAATGGGTCAACAAAGTAACTTCCAAGGAGAAAATACCTATTTCCGTGAGTGATAATTTTGCAAGGGATGCCAAGGTGGAAGTGGGGGACGAGATGAGCTTTAATGTACAGGGTGTAATTATGAATGCCGTTGTAGCCAGCATAAGAACGGTGGATTGGGGCAGGATGCAACTAAACTTTTCCATTGTATTTCCCTTGGGTATTTTGGAAGAGGCTCCGCAATTTACAGTGCTTACCACCAATGTACCCGATGAAAATGCATCGGCAAAGTTGCAGAAGGAATTGGTTAGGGTATTTCCCAATGTATCCATTCTGGATATAAGGCAAATCTTGGTGGTAATTGAGGGCTTGTTGAACAAAATTTCATGGATTATTAATTTTATGGCATTTTTTAGCATCCTTACTGGAATAATAGTGCTAATGGGTGCCGTAAGGACCAGTAAATATCAGCGAATACGTGAAAGTGTGCTTCTAAGGACCATTGGTGCCAAGAGTAACCAAATACTTAAAATAGTGGCCTTGGAGTACCTTTATTTGGGTGTTTTGGGAGGTTTATCGGGAATTTTGCTATCCTTGGTAAGTAGTCAGTTACTGGCTTTTTTCGTATTTGAATCAGCTTTTACACCTTCGTTATTTCCATTTTTGGTACTGTTCCCAGGAATTACTTTATTGGTCTTACTGATAGGGTTAACGAATAGTAGAAGTGTTATTAAAAGTCCACCGTTGGAAGTATTGCGGAAGGAAGCTAGATAACCAAGATCTGAGCGATCTATGTTTTTTTTATAATCCAACAAATTAGGATAACGAGAACTACGGAAAACAACAACCAGTTTATCCCTTAATTATTTTTAGTTAAGCAGATAAAGGGCTTTTGCTTTGGGAAGGTCCGTTTTTGAGTGTTGCCCAATCTCCAAAAAATATTCCAATTGCCATTTTTGGGTAGATTGAGCTGTTATATTGGTAGGTTGGGACCAAGGGGGATAAACCCTAAAACCTCGTTTCCCTTCTTTTTTGTTATAGGATACTATTCCTTTTTCGATTAGGGCGGCTTTAGGAAATACAAATTGTCCTATATGTGGTCCCTCTTGGATATTTATTACGAATAAATCTACCTTGTCGGATTCATCATATGGCGTGGTTTGGCCATTTTCATTTCTTTTCCACAAGGTTACGAATTGTCCTATTTTTTTTGGAGTGATTTTAGCCTTTCTTGCCACAACATATAAGGCATTCAATTGAAATGAAGAGGCTTCATATTCTTTACTTTCCTTATCCAGCACATAGTTTGATACCGTTAGGCCACAAGACGTATAGACTTCTTCAAGAATAGTAGAAAAATCTGTGTTAGATATCAACTTCATTTTAATAATTTACTTCAAAATGCAACTAAATTAGCAAGCATTTTAAAATACTAAATATTGTTTTCGGCTAATTTAAGTCTTTCTGCTTCCCAACCATGGTCCACATATTCCCATGAAAAATCATTTCCGTTTATCTTAATTTTAACAAAGCCCTCCTTAGTATTATGCCTTCTTCCTTTCCAACCGTTACCTGCAATGGAGCCTCCCGTTAAAAAATGAAATCGATCGTTGATGAATCCATATTCCTTCCAATGAATATGTCCCTGTAGAACAAGCTTTAAATTATGGTCTTCCAAGATCTTAAATACATCGGAAGCATTCTTGACCGTTCTACTACCTTCGCTACCGTTTAATTGGGAATAGGTGCAAATCATGGGAATATGGGTGGTAATGATAATGGGAGTGCTTTTATCCACCTTTGCAATATCCTCCTTTAGCCATTCCAATTGTTTTTCATGAAAGATACCCTGATATCTTTTGTTTTCGGTTACATCCAAGGAGTTCAGGGTTATAAAATGCCAACCTTTATGATCAAAAGAATAGTAAGTGTCCCCAAAATGTCTTTCCCACATACCGTATTTATAATCGGGATGATCTTCAGATTCTGGACTTTCTTCATAGATGGCAAATAGGTCGTGATTACCGATGCAATTATGGACCGGCATGTTAAAGCCCTTGCTCATGTCTTTATAGAGGGTAAACAGGGATTCACTTTGTTCATAGTTACCGCGCATGGTATCAAAAGCAAGGTCCCCTCCGGTAATTACAAAATCGGGATTCAATTCATTAACCTTATCTATGGCCATCTGAAACCCCTTGGGCGCATTCATTTCCGGTTTTATGTGTATATCCGTTAGAAATGCGAATTCAAAAGAATCCCCATTTTCTTCTGTTGCTTCCTTTTCGTTTGAATTTTGACAGGAAATTTGCGTAAATGGTATGGCTACAGCTGCCAAACCCGATTGAAGCAAAAACTTTCTTCTGCCGCCTATGTCTTTTTTTTCGTTCTCCATGCCTTATTTTTTATTTAATTCATCTTGGTTTATAATCCAAATCTCGGAAACTTGGGACCCCCGTTCTCCCTCACCACAGCTCCATTCCAGTTCCAGAATTCCGTCCTCTAAAGCATTGGCAGGAACTTTAAACTCGTATATGGGCCGGTCACCTGTAGTAATGAAATCGTGTATCATAATATTCTCTGCCATCAATCTAATTTTTGAACGAAATCGCCCTGTATAACCCACCCTAATTAAATAGGAGCCTTTGGGATCCAAATCAGGATACACCATTTTTAAAGGTTCATCATATAAGGCCGTAACTTGGTTCATCCAAGATAATGGCGTTGTATGGCCGTCAAAGCCTACAGCCGTTATCTCATGTACCCATTCTTCACCTCTGAGACCTACCCCAAAACTGACCCTTGGCGATTTTAATCCACCTGGATCTTCTTCATAACTATAATTGGAAACTACCCTGCTCCAACTTGCTGGTGTCCCAAAATTATCATAATATCCACCGGGACCCGGGTTGTTCCGCTCCAATAAATTGGCTATTGCCTTCAATTTATCAGCTTCATCTCCATTTTTTTCGATTAAGGAAAGTTGGTCTATCAGCCACATACCGTCATTCAAAGGCACATCAATATTATCTATAAAATTTCCTCGCCCAGCAGCCGCAAAGTGTTTTCCCACGGTTAATTGGGCACCTATACTTTCAAACAGATCATTGGCCAAGGCATAACATCTGTTTTTCCATTCGGACATAATTGGTTGCTGTTTGGCCTTATATAAGGTTTTCATAGCTTTTTCTATAGCATCAATTGTACCTATAACTTTGGCCGTCGACAATATTTCCCTTGCCTGCTGCTCCAATTCCGTCTCATAAATCATTCGTCTATATTGATAAGCGTCGAAATAGGCTCTTATGAGTCCCATTTGAAAACGGAAATTACCTAAAACTTCCTTTGTCGCATTCTTTTCCAGATTCTGCCACTGCTGCAAGGTTCTAATTACCCCATCGTTGGTAAGTAATGGACCTTGAAGGTTTTTTTCCAAGGCCATTAATCCATGGGAAACTGTCTCTTTATAATTAGGGCCAATAAAATAGCGAGCATAATCCCGCAAGGTTTCCATAACGGGTGTTTTTGGATCCCAATCCTGATCGCTCCATATCATTTTATTAACATCGTCATTGGTGCCTTCGGAATAACTTATACTCCCCTGGGCATATTGGTCAAAGGCGTTATGAATTATTTTCTGGTCATTGGGCCTAGGATTTATACACTCCCTCCCCAAGGTAATGGCATAGGCCAGATCCCAATGTGGAATGGGATATTGGCTGCTAAGACTATGGGTTATATCCGGGTACCTTCGTATCGGAATTCCTGGATTAAGGCGTTCCCTAATTTCTTTAATCGGCGTTTTTATCCAAGGTCCAAATACAATGCCACCAAACCACGGGTACTCTTTGTTTACATGTTCATAAAAAGTTTCGAACCAGGCATTTGTGGGCCTAAAAACCTGAGGGGAAACCCATATTTTGGCGTTAGGATGGTATTCATGCAGCACTTCTGCTTCCTTTTCCAACCAGCTGAACAATTCATCCGGCTCCAAATCCCCTGGATCTCCACCTGGGACAAATAGTGCATCCAATCTGGGCACAGCTTTGAATACCTTACGACGCTCCTCAATTTCCAACTTCAATGAGTCGGAACTTGTATAGTCGGACCCCAAATTGGGATACCACATCCAAACGTCCATGCCATATTTGTCACATATTTTGGATTGTTCAACAATCATTTCAATGGCCGGAAGCTTCATATGAACACTGGTGAAATCATCATCCGTACGGGGAGGCATTATTTCAATACTATTGGCCCCAAAAATTACCAGATCCCGAATATAATTATCAAATTGCTCCACGGAAAATGCGTCATAGGAATTGGTCTTTGGTCGGTACCCCAATTGGTGACCCCGTATGGGATAGGCCGGACTGGAAGCAATATTCAGATCACTTGGTAGTAAAATTTGCCCCTGGGACAGTTCCAATTTCCTTAAAAGTTTTCCGATCCCATATAGTACCCCCCTAGAATCGTTCCCCACTACGAGGACTACATTTTTTTTGGGAATTACTGCTATTTTGTAACCTTCCGCTTTTATATCTGGCATTGTGGCCAAGAACTGCCTGTATTCCAATGGAAATTTATCAAGTCCATTTTCGAGTCCAATAACTATAGCCCTTTGGGATCGATTTGGAAATTTGCTCCCTTTAGTGAGTGTAATGTTACTCCTTTTACTTATTTCCTCCTGTAAAATGTTAATGGCATTTAAGACCAGTGGATCCTGTTTTTTCAAGCTGATTATTTTAGCCTGACTCAAATCGATTATTTGTCCTAAAAGGGCAGATGGATTAATGAAAACAAACAGAACAAAGATTAAGGATAGTTTAATAATTCTGTTCATATAAATTAATTTAATTATCTAATAATGAGTTATTTAAGACGCCTATCCTTTATTGTTAAATTGCCAACTCGCTGCCGGTGGACAAATTTTGGCTATCGCCTACCGCCTTTTTAATATTACTTAGATCTTCTGAAAGTTTTTGACTAAAAAGTCGCATATCCGAACTGTGCAATACAATATTGGCACCTTCCTTTACCCACTTTATTTGGTATTCTGGATGGGCGGGAAAATGTATTCCTGCGGCAAGCCCTTTTGCCCTTGCCTTGTTTATTATTTCTTTAACCGCCTTTTCAAAATTGGGGTGGTCATATTGTTCCGGCAGGCCCATATTTATGGAAAGGTCGTGAGGGCCTATGACGATGCCGTCCAAGCCAGAAACACTAAGAAGCTCGTCCAATCTCTGTACCGCTATGGTACTCTCTATATTTATCAAACACAAACTGTCCTGATTGAAGTTGTCCAAATAAGTCTTTAATACCGGTGATAATTCTTCCCTTCCGGTTATTACATTTTGAAGTCGCTCTCCCTTCAAGGGTCTATATTTGGTGGCACCCACCATTTGCTGTACTTGACCTATATTTTCAATATAAGGCGCCAGTACCCCCACAGCCCCAGCATCTTTGGCCATACATGCCGCATAGGGGTCTGGACTTGGTATGCGAACAATTGGAGACATCCCATGAGCGTTATAAATCTGACATAAAAAGGTTAGTTCCGTTCTATCCAAAGGAACATGTTCCGTATCCAGAAAAACAAAATCCAAGCCAGTGCCCTTTACTACCTTGGACCAAATAGGGGAGGTAGATAAAATACAGGTCCCGTAAATATTTTGGTTGCCGCTTAGTTTTTGTTTAAGGTTAAGTGCCATTGGTTAGTATTTTGAATTCCTCGTAAAAGGATATAGGATTAATTATTTACCACATTAGTCGGCTTACCGTTTAAAAAAGCTTCTAAATTTTCAAGAGCCGTATTCATCAATCTATTTCTAGACTCTTTTGAAGCCCAGGCGATGTGAGGGGTTATGATACAATTATTGGCTTTTAATAATGGATTGTCTTTATCAATAGGCTCTTTGGATACTACATCCAGTGCGGCACCTGCTAATTTTCCATTGTCCAAAGCCTCCTTCAAATCTTGCTCCACGATCAATTGTCCGCGAGAGGTATTTATAATCATGGCTCCATCCTTCATTTTGGAAATATTGGAAGCATTTATAATACCTTCGGTTTCCGGAGTAAGTGGACAATGTAAACTTATTACATCCGATTTGGCCAATAGTTCCTCCAAATCAACTTGTTTACAAGTGTTGCTCTCCAGTTCAGGTTTCCTTCTACTCCCTGAAGTCAATATATTCATACCAAATGCCTGGGCCAGTTTGGCGGTAGCTTGTCCAATTCTCCCAAAACCGATAATGCCCATAGTTTTACCGTCCAATTCTATAAGGGGGTAGTTCCAAAAACAAAAATCCTTGCTATTGGACCATTCTCCCTCCTTAACGGCACGATTGTGTTCTCCAACATGATGGCACATTTCCAAAAGGAGGGCCATGGTCATCTGTGCCACGGCAGTAGTTCCATAGCCGGGCACATTGGTCACCACTATACCTAAATCATTAGCGGCATCCACATCCACTACATTGTAGCCTGTGGCCAACACCCCTATATATTTTAGTACAGGTATTTTGTCCAAAACCTCTTTGGGCAGAGGTGTCTTATTTGTAAAAATTATCCCTGCCTCGCCTATGGCATCTATAATCTTATCGTTGTCATATTCAGTTCGATCATAGATGGTAAGTTCACCAAATTTATTAAGTCTCTCCCAGCTAAGATCTCCAGGGTTTAATGTGTATCCGTCTAGAATAACAATTTTCATATTTTATTCTCTTATTAATATATATGGGTAAATATTACTTCACAAAAATGGAAACATGGCATTTTTATTGGAGCTAAAGTTACTGGAGAAATTAATTTTTATTTTCCTGAAACTACCAATTTATATATAAACTATACATTTAAGTAAATAACACCAATCAACTGGTTGTTAAATATTTTATCAAATAGTTTGTTTTTTGTAAACCACAAGCGCATTTACTGCAACGCCTACCACTTGTCTTATAAAACATGCAACCAAAGACCTAGGGAGATTCAAGTGTTGGCAGCACTAACTTTTATCTATATTTAGCCATATTTAGGCTTTCTCAATCCAATAAACCTGCCAAAGACCATTTTGTGTTTCCTACAAATATAAAATATATCCCAAGGGTTTACTAGCCTATATTTTATCGAATTCAGATTAAATATTGACTTTCCCGTTTTATAATCGATATTGCCTATAAACGTTGCCCTATTTTATAATTTCTAATATTTCAATTGGAAGAGGACAATACAAGACTTATTTTCTATAAAATAATTCATTCCTGCTCCAAAAGGCATCAGTTTTTAATCTATTTCTATCATTTACGGGGAAAAGGATAATTTTTTTAATCTGTTTTTATGATATTAGAGGAATATTCACAGCCTTATTACCAACCTAAATTAGAGTTAAGCCATGAAAAAGCTAGTCTTATACATGTTTTTGGCAGTATTGCCACTATATGCCAACGGTCAGGCCCTTAGTTATAAGACCATAGACAATGTATATTATTACGATTCCCAAGCAGTCGAACCGACTACTTATATGAAAGAAAAAAATCTTTTGGACATCTATTATCCGGAAGGGGATCATAAAGTACCAGTGGTTATCTGGTTTCATGGTGGAGGTCTAACGGCTGGTCAAAAAGAAATTCCATCTGCATTAAAGGATAAAGGATTTTGTGTAGTTGGAGTAGGGTATAGACTTTCTCCAAATATAAAGGCCGAAACCTGTATTGCCGATGCTACTGCAGCCATTGCTTGGGTGTTTAAGAACATTGATCGTTATAATGGCGATCCCAACCAAATATTTGTCTCGGGACATTCAGCAGGAGGCTATTTGGCCTTAATGGCCGTTTTGGACAAAAGCTGGCTCCAAAAATATAATTTGGATTCCGATCTAGTCGCAGGTCTAGTGCCTTTTAGTGGACATACCATTACCCATTTTACGATAAGAAAGGAACAGGGTATCCCTGGGGAACAACCAATTGTTGATAGGTTGGCTCCCTTGTACCATGTTAGAAAAAATGCCCCACCTACCTTATTGATTACCGGGGACAGGGAAAAAGAGATGTTGGGACGTTATGAGGAAAATGCTTATTTCTATAGGATGATGAAAGTTGCTGGACATCAGGATATTACCCTATACGAAATGGACGGTTATGGACATAACATGACCCACCCGGCATTTCCCTTATTGGTTGATTTTGTAAAATCCAAATCGAAAGTGGAGTAGTAAGACTTAATATTTAAAAAATGGATATGATTTTTAACGTGCCAATATTTTGTACATTATTCCCTTGTATTTATAAGTCAAAAAAATAACCTGGAGCCAATCAATATATAATGAAAATCGTAATAGCCCCTGATTCTTTTAAGGAATGTTTATCAGCGCAGGAAGTGGCCAGCAATATAGCTATAGCCATACGAAAGATAGCCCCTACGGCAGAAATCTTCGAAATTCCTATATCGGATGGAGGTGAAGGCGTACTTGAAGCGCTTATAAATGGGGTTGGTGGCCGTAGAATATCTGTTTCCGTACTGGATCCCCTTATGCGCCAAGTAAATGCTGAATACGGTATTTTAAAGGATGGAAAAACCGCCGTTATAGAGATGGCCAAGGCCTCCGGATTGGAATTGCTCCAAGAAGTTGAAAAGAACCCTCTAACAACTACAACCTTTGGTACGGGACAATTGATCAAGGATGCATTAAATAAGGGTTGCGATAAGATTATTATCGGTATTGGCGGAAGCGCCACCAATGATGGGGGAGTTGGAATGGTCAGGGCACTTGGAGCTAAATTCTTGGATGATAAGGGTCAAGAGATCCCCGAAGGAGGTGGAAGCCTGGATAGGTTGAAGAGCATAGATTTGTCCAATTTTGATAAAAGAATTGAAAATTGCGAGGTAATTGTGGCCTGTGATGTATCCAATCCACTTACTGGTGCCAATGGTGCCTCCATGGTTTATGGAGCCCAAAAAGGTGGTAGTTCGGAAGATTTGGAAATTTTGGATAGGAACCTTACCCACTATGCCAATAAAATTAAGGCCGCCCTTGCTATAGATGTTTCACAGATTCCCGGAGCAGGAGCAGCTGGTGGAACTGGTGCCGGATTAATGGCCTTTTTGAAGGGCACACTGGTAAATGGAATAGAATTAATTCTACAGACCATTAAAATAGAAGAATTCATAAAACAAGCTGACCTGGTCTTTACCGGTGAAGGAAAAATAGACGGGCAAACCCTACATGGCAAAACTATTTCCGGAGTTGCTGCCATGGCAAAAAAATATGAAGTACCGGTAATCGTGCTTACTGGAAAAATAGGGGAGGGAATTGAGGAAATATACAGCATTGGTGTCAGTGCGGTGTTCTCCATAGTAAGTCAACCTATGGAGTTAAAGGCGGCTATAGAACAGGCTCCTGTATTAATTCAGGACTGTACTAAAAATGTAATGGCCACCATAATGTGTTTTAATAGCGATTAATATCAACGGATTTATAATAGAGATATCAAAGTCCAAAAAAAAAATCAAATAAACTAAATAGAAAATCAATTATGCCGAATCCATGGACGGGGAAAGGAAACCCCTACACTAAACAAGAAGTTAGAGACAGATTACAAGCAGTAGTAAATCAAAAAAAAGCCATTATTGCGGCCGGAGCCGGTACTGGGATCAGTGCTAAATTTATAGAAAAAGGTGGGGCGGATTTGATCATCATCTACAACTCGGGCAGGTTCAGAATGTCCGGACATGGTTCAACAGCAGGTATGATGGCCTATGGGGATGCCAACGCCGTAGCTATGGAAATTGGGGAATTCGAGGTTTTGCCCGTGGTAGAGGAAATTCCTGTTATCTGTGGTGTGCACGGAAGTGACCCAAGAAGAAGGATGTGGCATTTTTTGGGAAAAGTAAAGGATATGGGATTCTCCGGGGTCAATAATTTTCCAACACATTCCATTATTGATGGTCATTTTAGAAATGTTCTAGAAGAAACGGGAATGAGTTTTCAAAAAGAAGTGGATATGGTAGATCTGGCCACTAAAATGGACCTTTTTTCTATCGTATATGTTGGCAAACCGGAAGAGGCCGTAAAAATGGCCGATGTGGGTGCAGATGCCATAATTGCGCATGTAGGGACAACTGTTGGGGGATCTATTGGAGTTACCAATGCTTCTGCATCTATGGATGATGCACTGGAGCGTACCCAAAAAATTGTCGACGCCGTTAAAAAGGCAAATCCCAACGCATTTTTATTGGCCCATGGTGGACCAATAAATACCCCCGCCGACGTAAAATACGTATTGGAACATTGCAAGGGTCTGCATGGCTTTGTAGGGGCATCGTCTTTGGAAAGAATGGGGATAGAACAGTCATTGACCAATCTGACCAAGGAATTCAAAGCATTGACCCTATAGTTTGTCTATGGAAAGGAACTGGAAATTCGTCAAGGAAAAAGACCAAATGTTCGAAACGGCCTTCGGGCGGGATCATCATTGGCATTATCATCCCGAAATTATAAAACAGGCCGACTCCTATATGGTGAAGGTGGTTATGCCGGAAGGCGGTGGACATAATTTTCATGTTCACCCCGAAATGCATGAAATTCTTTACGTACTCAAAGGTACTGCGGAACAATGGATAGAAGATGAAATGCAGCTACTGGAGGCGGGCGACTCCGTTTATATAGGTGCCAATGTAGCACACGGTACTTTTAATGCCGGACAAGGGGAATTGGAGTTTTTGGCGATCCTATCCCCTCCGGAAGGATGGGAAGCGGGTACTGTGGATGTAAGTGAAAGTGCCCCTTATTCGGAATATCGTCCTCGAATATAATGATCTAAAATATTGCCTTCTTCTTAAAGTTATTTCAATTACGCTTGGCTGTAGTTATTTATAATATAAAATTTAGAAAATGAAAAATGTAACCGCTTACCTTTCTTTGTTATTTTGTGGAATGGTCGTTTTATCCAGCTGCTCCGGGGAAAAAGAGCCCCCCCCGCCATTGACCTATACTGGAGAGAACCCTAGGGTTCAGGATCCTTTAAGTCCAGAGGATTCCCAAAAACATATTCAGCTTCCGGAAGGCTTCAAAGTGGAGCTCTATGCCGCCGAGCCCAATATTATAAACCCAATAGCCTTCACTTGGGATGAAAGGGGCAGGCTATGGGTGGTACAGTCCCAGGATTACCCGCATGGGCTGGCCAATGATGTTGGTGGTGATAGAATTACTATCTGTGAAGATACCAACGGGGATGGCAAGGCCGATAAATTTACCGATTATGCCACCGAGCAAAATCTAACAACGGGAATTACTTTGGTAAATGGAGGGGCTATTGTGTCGCAAGCTCCCAATATGGTTTTTTTGGAAGATACCGATGGGGACGACAAAATGGACAAGCGTACCGTTTTATTCGAAGGTTTTGGAACCTGGGACACTCATGCCGGACCATCAAATCTGCGCTATGGCGTCGATAATATGATATGGGGTTCCGTTGGGTATTCGGGTTTCGAAAATCAGTTTCAGGGCAAGCCTGTGGAATTTAAAATGGGCGTCTACAAATTTGCCAAGGATGGTTCCTATTTTGAACCTGTAGGTCAATTTAACAACAATACCTGGGGCCTTGGTTTTAACGAGAATTTTGAAATATTTGGTTCTACGGCCAACAACAACCATTGTTGTTATGTTGGTATTCCCCTAAACCACTACGATTATTTAAATAAACTGCCTTCCTGGGCTGTCAATGCCGATTTTATCCAAGGACACTATGAAATTACTCCTGTAGATACCATTCCGTTGCAACAGGTAGATGTTCGTGGAGGTTATACCGCAGCTGCCGGGGCCAATTTCTATACCGCGCGAAACTATCCAGAGGCCTACCAAAATCAAATGTATGTATGCGAACCTACCGGACATTTGGTGCATATTGCAAAAATTGTCAAGGATGGGGCAGGGTATAAGGAGGTCGACGGTGGAAATATCTTTGCGAGTACCGATGCTTGGACTGCACCAGTTTTCGCAGAAACCGGACCAGATGGAAATTTATGGGTCGCAGATTGGTACAACCCCGTAATTCAGCATAATCCGGACAAACGCGGGATGGACAATCAAATTTGGAACGCGGATAAGGGAGAAGGCAACGCCCATTTAAATAAACTGCGCGATTATGGCCATGGTAGGATATACGTAATTACCCATGAGGACGCTGATGACTCGGATATCACTTCCTTGGATCCCGAGGATGATAAAGCACTTTTGGAGGCCCTCGGAAGTGATAATATGTTCTGGCGCACCACCGCGCAGCGCCTGATAGTGGAGAACAAGAAGGTGTCATTAATTCCGGGCTTGATCAATATGGCCGGGAACAATGATATTGATTATAGCGGTCTCAATGCCAGTGCCTTGCACGCACTGTGGACTTTAAAAGGCCTGGGAGCACTTAACGATTCCAATACGGCCGCCAACGAAGTGGTCAAAAAAGCATTGGCAAGTAGCTCCTATGGAGTAAAACGGGCCGCACTCGCTTTATTGCCTGCAACAAAAGAAAGTAGTGAAGTCTTGGCGCAATCCGGCCTATTGAGCAGTACAGATCTACATATGAGGCTTGCTGCAGTATTGCGCGCAGGGGAATTACCGGAATCCAGCGCATTATATCTAGAAATAGAAAAATTGTCCAAGGACGATGCCAGCACTTCTGACAAATGGCTCAATGCCGCCATAAAAATTTATTTCAGAGAATTGAACTTTCAAGAAGTAGACCCTTCAACCGTAGTTATGGTAATACCCTCGGCAGAAGAAAAAAAAACCACTTGGAATTACACTACTGACAAACCTGCCGATAACTGGACTAAATTGGAATTCGATGACTCCGATTGGAAAAAGGGTGCTGCCAAGTTTGGAGGCGATAAAATGAAACAGGTGAACACCCCATGGAGCAGTTCGGATATTTGGATGCGTCAAGAAGTGGTTGTTTCTGATGAAATTACTGAACCTGTTATCAAAATAGCCCATGATGACGACTATGAAATATATGTCAATGGCCAGCTTTTGATGTCGGAAACCGGATCCAGTGAAGTTTATAAGTACATAAAACTGGACAAGGAGAAAGGCGAATTGTTCAAAAAAGGCAAGAATCTAATCGCCGTTCACTGTGTTAATACCGGAGGAAATCAGCACATTGATATGGGCATAGGTAAGGTGGGTAGAATAAAGGCCGATGTAACCTTTATACTCAATACCGTAAACCAAGAAATGGCTTATGATAAAAAGACACTTCACGCCACGGCTGGGCAGACCGTGGAAATAGTATTGAACAATAAGGATCAAATGTCCCATAATTTGGTGGTCATTCAACCAGGAAGTGTGGAAACTTTCGGGGCCATGGTAGATGGATTTCTAAAGAATCCTGAAGCCGAAAAAATGGGATATGTTCCAAAATCGAGATATGTGCTGGGGGCAACGGATATGTTGACACCGGGAGTTACGGGGTCTGTAGTGTTTAAACTTCCAGATACTCCGGGTATTTATCCATACGTCTGCACTTTTCCAGGGCATTGGCGAATGATGCAGGGGGTAATTATAGTAACTGCTCCTGGATCATACATTTCCGAGGATAAGGAAGCTCTGAAAATCTCGGCCATGGGCGGTGGTGGATCCCATGACTTCCTTAAATTTTTTGGCGTTGCGGATGGTAAAATCCTTAGTAATGGCGGGAAGAACACAGTGATCTACACAGAAAATTCAATGGAATTGGGAACCTTGCTTCCAACTACCGATGTGCTATTATTAAGTAACAACAAACCTTTGGACAAAAATACCCGAAATGCTATTATATCCCGTGTAAACTCAGGGGATATGAATATGCTTATCTACCATCCAAGTACTTGGTACAATTGGGAGGACTGGCCGGAATACAATAAAACCCTGGTTGGGGGAGGATCCAGGTCCCATGAAGATCTACAGGAATTTGAAGTAAGGGTTCTTAAGCCAGATCATCCCATAATGAAAGGCGTTCCCTCCAAATTCAGAATCGTGGACGAATTGTACCGATGGGAAAAGGACCCTGAAGCGGAAATAGAGGTTCTAGCGGTAAGTAGGGGCCTAAAATCCGGAGAAGAATATCCCACCGTATGGATCGTAAAACATCCAAAAGTGAAAATTGTCGGGAATACTTTAGGGCACGATGAAAGGGCACATGGACACAAGGCCTACCAAGCCATTTTAAAAAACAGTCTGGATTGGGTAGAAAAATAATGTAGCGTAATATAGTCATTCGGACATAATCAGTGACTGAAGTAGGGGTCAAGAGTATGGAAGAATATTTTAGGTAAAATTCATTATACAGTGGAATTAAATCAATATCCGATTTTAATTACAATCTTAAATAAGAACTCTTATTTTTACGGAAATACAATTTAGTCCTACATAATGAATTTAACCATAGAAAATATAGTCTTAGTCGGTTCAATACTACTTTTTATAAGTATCGTTGTAGGTAAGACTTCCTATAAATTTGGGGTGCCCACCCTGTTGCTCTTTTTGGCCATAGGAATGTTGGCTGGTTCAGATGGCATTGGGGGAATACGTTTTGACGACCCCAAAATTGCCCAATTTATTGGAATCGTATCCCTTAATTTTATTTTGTTCTCCGGGGGATTGGATACCAACTGGGAAGCAGTCAAGCCCATTATCAAGGAAGGCCTGGTACTTTCTACCTTGGGTGTTTTATTGACTGCCCTTACCTTAGGTACCTTTGTTTGGTTTATTACCGACTTCACCGTTTACGAAAGTATGCTACTGGGTTCCATTGTATCCTCCACGGACGCCGCTGCCGTTTTTTCCATTTTGCGATCCAAAAGTCTGGCCTTAAAAACCAATCTTAGACCAACCTTGGAATTGGAAAGTGGTAGTAACGACCCAATGGCCTATGTATTGACCCTTGCTTTCTTGACCCTGGTAATTCATCAGGACCAAAGCATTTTTTCCATCATACCGTTATTTTTACAACAAATGATTTTGGGTGGAGCTGCAGGTTTCGGTTTTGGAAAACTGAGTAAATATATTATCAATAATATTAAACTCGACTTTGAAGGCCTTTATCCCGTATTGGCAATAGCTCTAATGTTTATTACATTTTCTGCAACCGACTTTGTTGGTGGTAATGGATTTCTGGCCATCTACATATGTGCTGTATATCTTGGCAATCAGGATTTGATACACAAGAAAACCATTCTAAAAATGTTCGATGGTCTGGCTTGGTTAATGCAAATTGTACTCTTCCTAACCCTAGGCTTGCTGGTATTTCCTTCACAAATTATTCCGTATATAGGAATAGGTTTACTTATTTCGTTATTCCTCATTATAGTCGCCAGACCTCTCAGTGTATTTCTAAGTCTGATCTTTTTCAAAATGCGAATGAAAAGGCGATTTTATATTTCATGGGTCGGTTTACGTGGAGCAGTGCCAATCGTATTTGCTACTTACCCACTTTTAGCGGGAATAGACAAGGCGAATATGATTTTTAATATTGTATTCTTTATCTCGGTAACCTCTATTCTAATTCAAGGAACCACACTCTCCATTGTAGCTAAATGGTTAGGCGTTGCCATCCCTGAAAAAGCAAAGAAATTAACAACAACAGATCTGTTATTTTCTGAAAATCCCAAGACTATTATGAGAGAAATTGCTGTAGGCGCTGATTGCTATGCGGCAAACAAAAAGATTGTTGATTTGGGTTTCCCTAAGAATGCGATAATTGCCATGATTAAAAGAGGGGACAAGTATATTACCCCAAACGGATCCACGGAAATTGAAAGTGATGATACCTTGATTGTTCTTGCTGACCAACAAAGAATTATAGACGAAGTTTATAAAACATTGAGGATAGAATAGCCTAAATTTTTTATTTTCTTTCATGCTCCCCTGATGGTCCGTTTTGTTACAATCAACAGCATAACAAGATAAGCTGTACTCAGCTATTCGATTCCAGAATATTTTTAGTTTTTACTCTGTGCTAAATAGCTAGTACTATTCCTTTTTTTCCAATAAAGGATTGGGGTAATTATCGGATTGATCTTCAATGGTTTCATCCAAACAAACAAAATCTTTTTCCAACAGTAGAAAAAGTTCCTTGCCTTTTCCCATGGCAATGGTATGTTTAAATCCAACACGATCGCTATTGGCCCAGACCATTTTATCCTTTTCAGGCAGGTACATGATGATGGTATCGTTTTTAAAATCAGCTTCCAGATGGGAAATATTTTCCCTGCTCCGCAATTCATATCGAAAGATATGGTGCTTAAACTCTGTCTGCTCCTCATAAAATCCCACTTTACAAAAGGCTTCAACCTCTGTCTTGGTAAGTCTATAGCGTACTGAGTTTCCTTTTATTCTTATTTTCATACTTAATTTGAGTTAAAAACTACTTCCCATTCATAGATTGTGTCGCTTTCCCTTAGTTGTGAAGTCATTACAACCCATGAAAAATCCGGAATTGGACAAAAATTATTCCTCAGTAGCCATTAATTCCCTGCTATCCGTTTTATAGTTAATGGTTACCCTGGTACCCTTTCCAGGAATGGAGTTAATAAAAAGACGTCCGTTGATATAGTTCATTCTCTCTTTCATAAAGAAAAGTCCCATTCCTCCTTCGCTGGTATTTTTGGGAACCTTTCCCAAGATAGAATCGTCAAAACCCTTGCCATCATCATCGATGACTACACTTAAAACATTGTCATTAAAGTTAATGGTTACCAAAATAAAATTGGCCTCGGAATACTTTATGGCATTATTTACCGCTTCCTGTACAACGCGATAAATATTGGTTTCCGCCAAGGAATTAAAACGAATGTTCTCTTCGGTCTTATTTTCGAAGAGTATATTTTTACCGGTAAGTTTGGAGAGTTCATGGGTCATTTTGTGAAGTGCGGGAAATATTCCATGATCACTAAGTTCTGGAGGGGTCAGGTTAAAGGTGGCAGTGCGCACTCCTTTGATCAAATCACTGGCAAGGCTTTTAATGTATTCTATTTTTTCGGCAGTTTTTTCCTTATTGCTAAGATTGATCGATTCTATATTAAATTTCAAAGCGGTCAACATTTGTCCAATGCCATCGTGGATATCCTTGGCAATTCTTTTGCGCTCCTCTTCCTGACCTTCAACAATCTGGCTGGCCTGCAACTGCTTTTGCCTCATGGTCTCTTCGTAATTGGCTTGGGTCAACTGTGCTACTTTTAGCTCATTCTGTTTGCGTTCCGTTATATTGGAACACAATATTAGAATGGATTGTTGGGCACTGGATTGGTGCATTGGGATAATGGACATATCCAACCAGAGCGAATCCCCTTTGGCAGTCTTGATCTTTATCTCTTCGGTCCTGATATTTTTCCTATTGCTTTTTAATACTTCCGCCAGATATTGTTGTTGCCCTTCATCCGTTGTCAATATTTCGTATAACGGCCTATTTAAATCTTGATCGTTACGCCCTAAAAGTTCATTGAATTTTTTACTGATAAAAACAACATTTCCATCTTGCTTGGTGCTTGCGAAAAGGGCGGCATTATCTATCACAAAATTAAGCTCCTGTAGTTCCTGTAAGGATTTTTCCTTTTCTTGGAAGAGTTTTTTAATCTCCTTGGTGCTTTCATCCGATTTTTTGTGCGCGACAATTAAATTCTTGATCGTGTTTCTAATTTGTAGTGAAAGAGGTTTAAAGATGAAAAATATCTCCAAAATCAATATGAGGAGCGATATGGCCAATAATAGATATTCCTTAAATTTTAAATTCTGTAAATGTGTTTTACTAAGGACATCATACTTATTGACGATGGTGTCCATCATCTTCAAAAAAGTACGCTCATTTTCTAAAAGAATATCAACATACAATTGGTGGGGAATTGATTTCCCTGTATCCTTAAAATCGGCCAAGATATTTTCCACGGCAGCTACCATTGCATTGTAATGCGGGTTTATTTTCTGGAAAAGCTCTTGGACTTCCTCATTCTCCTCCTCTGAAATACCCATGGCCACATCACTGTGTTGTAACGCTTGATGGGATTCTTTCCAAACGGCTAGGGTTTCCCTTAATTCTGCAAATATTTGATTTCGCTGTTCGGGATCGGACAATTCCTTTAATAGCAATACTTCCTTAGTCAATTTTTGACTATAGGCCCTTTGTCTGCCCGCAACATTGATCACTTTTGAATCGTCCAGTTGGGAATTTAAATGATGTTGAATCAAGATTTGGGCCACAATGATACTTAAGGCAATAGCGGCCAATGCAAACAAATACCACTTCCGGATCCTTTGAAAGGTGGTAGTATCCAGGGGTGCATGGTATTTATCGTCGTTCATTTCCCAAAAGTGTTGCTCAAATTTAGACCCTATCCCTTAAGTGCTTTACCTATCAACTCTAGCGATTCCTTTGATAAGGGTAGTTTTAAGGCCGCATCATGACCTTTTTTGGACATTTTTCGCCATGTTTTTTGAAGAATATCAATTAGTTTTTCCTCCGGATATTTATGTGAAAATGGCTCAAAATAGAATTCAAGGAATACTAGGCAAATTACATCTTCCAAAGTCTGTGTCTCTGCATTTTTTTTAAGTTGCTTCTTTTCCAATAAAAAAGCTACCTTATCTATCATTTCTTGATCATAGCCCACTTCCCTGAGAATGGCACCGGCCTTCTCTGCATGAAATTTTTTCAGGTCCTGCCTCCATTTTAAATAGCCCGTCCTGTTCATTTCATAGGATTCCCTTGGAATCTCCCATCTGCGGATATGCTGACACCTGGACGTAAGCTGTAAAGATTCCGGTGCCTCGGGATCAAATGTTCTTAACTTCTCTGTCATTCTCATGGCATACAACAACTCCTTGGGATACTCCTTGCCCTGCCATACTTCTACATTAGGGTCATTGGCATTTGCTACATCAAATAGGCGAAAGGCACTTTTCAATTTTTCTGAGGCCATAATTCACTTTGGTTTTTTCCAAAGCTATTCAGAAAAACCAATATAAACAAAGTCGTTCTCTATTTTAACCGGATATGTTGCTATGCTATTCAAATCCCCATTAAGATGCATTCCCGTTTTTAGGGAAAAGGAGTTTTTATGTAGCGGACAGGCTACCTTGGGTTCACCTTGATCTTCTCCTATCATTCCCCGTGAAAGGACCATTTCCATTTTATGGGGGCATAAATTCTGGCAGGCATACCACGTCCCTTCCCTTGTAAAATTAAAAACTGCAATTTGCATTCCCTTATATTTTACACAAGCACCCCCGTTTTCTGGAAATTTTTGTACAGGGGCCGCCTTAAACCAAAGACTCACTTTTTCTGTCTCCACTGCTTCGTAAGTGTTTAAAATTGAAATCATCTGTCTATATTTTTAAAGGTCGTAATGCTGGTTGACCCATTATTGAACATATTTTAAATTGGTTATAAAAATTTGGATCCAACCATATAACTAGACCCACGCCTTAGGCATTTTTTGTTCCCTTAAGGAAACAAATTCAATGGTGTCGTCAGTGTCTTCGGCATTCACAAAATGAGTATACCTTGCCCTTATTTCTGGATTTTCTACAGCCTCTTTCCACTCACATTTATAGGTATCTACCAAATACTGCATTTCGCTGTCCAACTGATCCGCAATACCTAGGCAATCATTAATGACAACATCTTTCACATAATCTATACCCCCGTCAAGTTTATCCAACCAAGCAGCTGTTCGGGTTAGGGGGGGAGCAGTCTGTATATAGTACATTAAAAATCGGTCTACATATTTGGTAGCTGTTATCTTGTCTACCTTTTCAGCAAGCAATTGTGCATGCTGTGGATTGGCCCCGCCATTTCCACATATATATACATTCCAACCACCTTCAACGGCTATAAAACCGAAATCCTTATTCCTGGCCTCTGCACATTCCCTAATACATCCGGAAACACCACCCTTAATTTTATGCGGGGAACGTATGCCCTTATAGCGGTTCTCTATATCGATGGCAAATGTCACACTTTCATCCATCCCATATCTACACCATGTAGAACCTACACAACTTTTAACGGTCCGTAGCGATTTACCATAAGCTTGACCCGTTTCAAAACCTTCCGCAATTAATTCCTCCCATATAAGTGGTAGTTCGTGCAATTGTGCCCCGAACATGTCAATACGCTGTCCACCTGTAATTTTAGTATACAAATCATATTTTTGCGCTATTTTACCAATGGCCAAAAGCTGTTTTGGGGTAATTTCTCCGGCTGCGACCCTAGGTACTACCGAATAGGTCCCGTTCCTTTGAATATTGGCCAAATATCGATCGTTCGTGTCCTGTATGGTTGCCTGCCTATTGGCTGTTTCATTGTAAATACTGGCGAAAATAGAGGCCACTGCGGGCTTACAAACTTCACATCCATGTCCTTTTCCAACCTCGTCCAACAGCGAATTGTAGTCCTCAATTTTTCTAAGTTTTACAATATCGTACAGTTCCTGTCTGGAATATTCAAAATGCTCGCAAATGGACTCCTTAATTACTTTTCCTAAGGATTTAAGGGTTTCCTTTACCAAATCGTCGACCATTGGTTTGCACCCTCCACAACCAGTTGTTGCCTTGGTAGCTTTGGAAATTGCTTTTACGCTTTCGTTGCCATCATCTTTTACAGAGCAACATATTTGTCCTTTGGTAACTGCTTCACAGGAACATATCACAGCCGTATCCGGTAGGTCCATAGCACTGCCAAATGACATATCCTGACCACCGCGACTTCCTAAAATAAGATTTTCAGGATTTTTGGGCAATGGCATTTCGTTAAGATACATCTGCAAGAGCATATTGTAATCTTGGGCATCACCTACCAAGATTCCGCCCAGAAGCCGTTTGCCATCATGGCTTACATTGATCCTTTTATAAAGACTCTCCGTTTTGTTTTCAAAAATAATAGAGTGCCCTTTTTCCGCCGGCATAAAGGGAATCCCAAAACTGGCAACGTCCACCCCTATAAGTTTAAGTTTGGTAGACATATCTATCTCTGCTGCCATAACAGTCTCCTCCATACCCAGAATCTGATCTACCGCAACACCCGCCATTTCATATCCGGGAGCAACCAGACCATAGATCATTTGGTTGTAAAGGGCTATTTCCCCAATAGCGAAAATATTGGGATCTGAAGTTCTCATTTTATTATCCACTACTATGCCTCCTCTGGTACCCATTTTAAGGCCGCAACTTTTTCCCAATTCGTCCCTAGGCCTTATTCCTGCCGAAATCACCAACATATCTACATTCAGGACATCGTCTTCCCCAAATTCCATCCCTATGACATGACCATTACCTAAAATCTGATTTGTAGCTTTGCTCAAATGAATATTGATTCCCATAGATTCCAACTTCACCTGTAGTACCTTACTACTTCTAGTATCCAACTGTCTAGGCATTAATTTAGGGGCAAATTCCACAACATGTGGCTCCATACCCATATCCATCACGGCCTTGGCCGCCTCAAGACCTAATAGTCCACCCCCCAAGATGGCCGCCTTTGGTTTTTCTACAGTTTTCTTTATTTTGTCGGCATAGGCCAAGGTATCTTCCAAGTCCTCTATAGTCCTATACACGAACACTCCTTCCTTATCTACTCCATTTATTTGAGGCACAAACGGACTGGAGCCGGTTGCCAACACCAAATAATCATAATTAAAGGTCTTTTCGCTAAGAGTGGTTATTGTTTTTGAATTTCTATGAATATCCGTTACCCTCTCATTGATATAAAGTTCAATGTTATTTTCCTGGTACCATTCTCTGGGAGCCATGGATAAACGTTCCGCATCACCATTTTCAAAATACTCACTTAAATGTACCCTATCATAGGCAACTCTTGGTTCTTCTCCAAAAACAATCAGTTTAAAGGAGGCTTGGTCTACTTTGGACACAAATTTCTCACAGAATTTGTATCCAACCATTCCATTTCCAACTACAATTACGGTCTTCATACGTATACTATTAAATGTTACGTAGCAATATTACGTATAATTACGTAATTAATATATGTTTTTATGAAAATAAATACGTATTTTTGTTGCGAAATTCTTAATTGCATATCTAAAAAAGTAGAAATCATGAGCATATCCAAAGACCCAAAAGTTAGTTTAGTAGGTGCTGGTCCGGGAAGTAGCGACCTTATTACCATAAGAGGATACAGAACATTGGAGGATGCCGATGTAATCTTATATGATGCTCTAATAAGCACGGATTTGCTACAGGATCTAAATCCGGATATCCCCAAAGTCTACGTAGGGAAAAGATGTGGGGAGCATTCCCTTACCCAAGAAGATATTAATAAATTAATCGTGGAAAAAGCCTTTAACTACGGACATGTTGTGCGTTTAAAGGGTGGGGATCCTTTTGTATTCGGTAGGGCCAGTGAAGAATTGGAATACGTTGAATCTTTCGGAATACCGGTTACGGTCGTTCCAGGGGTAACCAGTGCGATAGCCGTTCCGGCTAGTCAAGGAATCCCGGTAACCAGACGGGGAATTAGCAGTAGTTTCTGGGTGATGACAGCCACAAAACGCGATGGTTCCTTTTCCGAAGATCTGGAACTGGCAGCCAAGTCATCGGCCACAATGGTCATATTAATGGGCGTACGTAGATTTTTGGAAATTGCTGGTGAAATTGTTCAACATAGAAATGGACTAACCCCATTTGCAATTATACAAAATGGAACCATTAAAAATGAAACTTGTATAACAGGACTTCTAAAAGATGCTGGCTCACTTGTTGAGCAAATAGATATTACACAACCCGGAATAATAGTGGTTGGGGAAGTAGTAACCGAACATCCGTCCTTTTTTGAAGAGGAAATTCAACGGGCACTTTACTATTAGGTACCCACCTAATACAACACATTTACAATATTGCAATAGGACTACCTGATTAATTGCAATTTCATAATCGCAGGCTTAATATTTTCCCACCTTCATAAAAACACTACTTATTTTCGGTATTACATAAAAATAATAAGTAATAATACGTAGAAATACGTATTTTTGAATTGTTAAACGAAACAACTAATCCTATAAACAATTCAGTTATGAAAGAATTTGTCTCTGCTAAAGCTACTAAATTAGAACTTTTAAACTTGAGGAGTGTACCAATACGTACGTTTTGGATTACCTCCATCGCCTTTTTCATTTGTTTCTTTGCCTGGTTCGGAATTGTTCCTTTTATGCCCGACGTGGTCAAAGACTTGGGATTGACACCTACCCAAAAGTGGAACTCCATAATATTGGCGGTTTCAGGAACAGTATTCGCCAGATTGTTAATCGGCAAGTTATGTGACAAGTATGGTCCTAGACTGTGTTATACTTATTTATTGATACTCGGATCCATCCCTGTTATACTTCTAGGTTTTGTACAAACACCGCTTCAATTTCTAATTTGTAGGTTGTTCATTGGTTTTATAGGTGCTTCGTTCGTAATAACCCAATTCCATACTTCCATAATGTTTGCTCCAAATATAGTGGGTACAGCAAATGCCACTTCCGCTGGCTGGGGTAACCTTGGAGGAGGGGCCAACCGATTGGGAATGCCATTGATCGCAGCAGGAGTTGTTAGTTTTGGAATTGCCGATGAAGTAGCCTGGAGATATTCCATGGTCATTGCCGGTGTTATTTGCTTTGCTATGGGACTTATATATTACTTCTTTACCAAAGATACCCCCGAAGGCAATTTCAAGGAACTTAAGGAAGAAGGTAAAATGCCTAATTTAAAGAAAGATGAAGTATCCTTCTTGAGTACCTTAAAAGATTACAGGGTCTGGATCTTGTTTTTAGTTTATGCGGCTTGTTTTGGAATAGAATTAACAGTGTATGGTACTATGGACGATTATCTTCAAAATAGATTTGGTCTGGATCGTTCTACCGCAGGAAATTTAGTATTGTCGTTTGCCCTTATGAATATTTTTGCCAGAACTTTAGGTGGCTATTTCGGAGACCTGTTCGGTAAGTTCCGTGGCCTGCGCGGCAGGGTAGTTTTTCTTGCGCTGATCTTGGCTACGGAAGGACTAATGCTTTCCATCTTTTCCGTGACCACTAGTCTGGTATTTGGTATGATATTTTTGATCGCTTTTAGTCTCACCGTTCAAATGGCGGAAGGTGCCACTTTCTCTGTTGTGCCATTTATTAATAAAAAAGCCATAGGATCCATTTCCGGTATTGTTGGGGCAGGAGGAAACGTAGGGGCCTTTATGGCTGCCATGTTATTAAAATCCAAATCGGCCGTGGCCGAGAGTGCTGCCATTGCCGCCAACAGCGAATTAGGAGAGCAGGCTATAAAGGCCGCCCAGACGACTGCGGCAGCTTCGGCAGTATCCAGTGGATTTTTTGTCATAGGAGGATTTATAGTAATTGCAGCCCTTCTATCCCTTGCCATTAGGTTTGCAACTGCCGAGGAAATGGCTGTTATAGATGAAACCAAGGCCGAACTTTTATTATCAGGAGTCGATAAATAGGGGAAGAAATAAACTGCTGTGCCCATTTTGGCACTTTTATCCAAACATACCAAGCTACTGAAATTGAAATCGGAATACGGAATGGATAATTGCAATTATTTTATTCCGTAATTCTGATCAAAATATGAAATAAGCCATAATAATTTTTCACATGAACCTGTGCGATTAATGGCAAATTACTCCTTATGTTTACAGGTTATACTCCTAAAAAATAAATACCTATCAACAGATGAAAAGAATATATTTTTTATTTATCGTTACAGTCCTCTATGGATCAATTGCCAATGCACAGTTTACATTGGATGGAGAATTTAGACCTCGTACCGAATTACGTCACGGTTTTGGCAGTCTAATTACCGATGATGCAGATGCCGGTTTTGGTGTTTCAACCCGTTTGCGTTTAAATGCGGGCTACACTATAGATGCCTACACATTTTATGTAAGCCTTCAAGATGTTATTGTATGGGGCGAAAATAGGCAGCTTCTACCGGATGATGAGAATAATTCCTTCGCTGTCTTTGAAGCCTGGGCAGATATAAATTTTGGAAGTAATTTTTCAGCCAAATTGGGAAGACAGACCTTGGATTACGACGATGAACGCATATTGGGCAGTGTTGGTTGGACACAACAGGCACGTAATCATGACGCCGCTATTTTAAAATACGCCAAAGAGCGTTTTCAGTTGGATCTGGGATTGGCCTACAGCCAGGATTATGATAATCCCAGTGGCTTTCAATCAGTTGGCACGGCTTATAACACTACTGGGTTCTTCTCTTATAAAACCATGCAATACCTTTATTTGAAGGAGAATTGGAAAAACTTAAGCGTGAGCCTATTACTGTTGAACAATGGCTTCCAGAATTTTGAAGTTGATGGTACAACGCCTGACGGTATAAGTAATTTACAGACCCTAGGCACACATTTAGATTATAAAAAAGGAAGTTTTGGGGCTGCTTTGAACGCTTTTCTTCAAACCGGGGAAAGACAAGGTGCAGTTGATGTAGGAGGTGCTTATTTGTTGGGACTTGATTTCAACTATAATGCTTCTGCAAAAATAAGTCTTGTCGCCGGTATGGAAATCATTAGTGGTAATGATGCCGGTACCACTGATAAAACAGAGGCCTTTTTCCCCCTTTATGGTACCAATCATAAATTCAATGGATTTATGGATTATTTCTACGTAGGCAATCACGCCAATTCCGTTGGATTATTGGATGTTCATGTGAGTGCCAATTTCAAGCTTGGGGAGAAATCAAGTTTAATGGTCAAGGCACTTAACTTTAGTGGAGAGCAAGAATTGCCTAGCAGGGAAAAATCGTTGGGGACCGAATTGGATCTTGTGTTCTCACAGGCATTCAATGGTTATTCCCTTCAGTTGGGTTATTCCCAAATGTTTGCCAATGATGGTATGTACGAATTAAAAGGCATTACTGAAGATGCTTCGGCCAGTAGCCAAAACTGGGCTTGGGCCATGCTGGTCATCAAACCCAAATTTTTGAATACTTCCAAATAATCCAGTTATCATTGGAGTTTTGTTTATAAAACGTGGCAAAATAATAAAACTCTAGGTCAAACGATATTACAATCAAGGTCAATTATCATAATTTTAGTATCTATTTTCACCGTATGAATACTTAGTTTTAATTTTATCCTATATTTGTTTGGAAAGAATAGACTATTGTGGATAAAACAACGCGTATTGTATTGGCCGATGACCATTCTCTGGTAAGGGATGGTATTAGAGCCTTATTGGAAGAAGATGATAATTATGTGGTGATCGGTGAGGTCTCCAATGGCAAGGAGGCCGTTCAAATGGTATTGGATAAAAAACCCGATCTCTTGATCATTGATATCCGAATGCCCGAAATGAATGGTATAGAGGCCGTTGAAGAACTCAAAAAACATTCTTCAACAACCAAATCTATTATACTTTCCATGCACGATTCCGAAGAATACATCCTTAAATCGGTAAATGCTGGAGCTAGTGGTTATCTCTTGAAGGATACCGGAAAAACTGAATTTCTTAAGGCTATTTCTACCGTTGAACAAGGTGGAAAATATTTTAGTGGTGATATTTCCAATGTTTTGGTAAACAATCTGTTGAGTCAGGGACAGACAAAGCCGGAAAGCAAGCATCCCTCAAAAAATGGAAATAACTCCTTTGGGATTACAAGCAAGGAATTGCAAATCCTGGAACTCGTCCTTTCAGGGCTTACCAATAAACAAATTTCTGAAAAACTTCAAAAAAGCAAACGTACCATTGAAACACATCGCTTTAATCTAATGCGAAAAATGGGCGTAAATAACCTTATGGACCTGGCCAGAAAGGCACAGGAATATAAACTGATTTAACTTGTCATATTTGGTTTTTTATTGATTTACAGCGGTTTATCATGTTTTAGATCCATGGTATATTCTGTAATATCCAATGAAAAAGCAATTTTATTGTCTTTTCGTCAATAATCCGCCCAACTATTATCAATAAATTACTACGTATTTATACTTAATTTGGTAATTTTAGATCATATTTAATTGGTTTCTTTTAATACAAGGATTTTATGCAGAAAAAGAACGAACATAAGACTATTTGCTCCTACTGTGGGGTGGGGTGTGGCATTGTGGTGGAACAGGACTCCAAGGGCAATATTAGTGTTGAAGGAGATCAAGATTATCCTGTAAACAAAGGTATGCTTTGTTCCAAAGGGAAGAATCTTAACTATGTGGCCCAGGATGTAAGTGACCGGATCTTATATCCGGAAATGAGATGGAGCAGAAATCACCCTTTACAAAAAGTTTCGTGGGATACGGCCTTTGATAGAGCCGTTGCCGTATTCAAAAGCATTATCGAAAAGCATGGTCCGGACAGTGTAGGGTTCTATGTTTCTGGCCAGTGCCTTACTGAAGAATATTATTTGGTTAATAAATTGACCAAAGGTTTTATAGGCACCAATAATATTGATACCAATTCCAGGCTCTGCATGAGTTCTGCCGTTGTGGGTTATAAAAAAATGTTGGGAGAGGATTCCGTGCCCATTTCTTATGATGACATAGAGTTATCAGATTGTTTCCTTATCGCCGGGGCAAATCCTGCCTGGTGTCACCCCATCCTGTTTAGAAGAATAGAAAATCACAAGGAGAACAATCCGGATGTAAAAATAATAGTAGTAGACCCTAGGAAAACACAGACCTGTGCTGCGGCAGATCTTCATTTACAAATATTACCGGGAACGGATGTTATTCTATTTAATGCCATAGCCCGCTGGTTGATAGAAAAGAAAAAAACGGATAGAAACTTCATTAAAAAGCATACGGTAAATTTTGATGCGGTTAAAGAGAGTGCCTTTCAACTTTCAATGAAAAAAGCAGCCGAACTTTGTGGAATTCCTGTAGAGGACATCAAGAAGGCGGCAATGTATATAGGCAATGCCAATGCTTTTATAAGTATGTGGACCATGGGCCTAAACCAAAGTGTCATTGGTGTTTCCAAAAATGTCGCATTAATGAACCTGTCACTGCTTACTGGACAAATCGGGAAGCCCGGTGCAGGACCATTTTCGCTTACCGGACAACCCAACGCCATGGGGGGTAGGGAAGTAGGTGGTATGGCCAGCTTGCTTGCGGCCCATAGGGAATTGGGCAATCCCAAACACCGCAAGGAAGTATCTGATTTTTGGGGTGGAAAAGAAATAAAATCCGAACCTGGCTATACCGCCACAGAGATGTTCGACGCATTGGAAAATGGCAAAATGAAGGCGGTGTGGATTATCTGTACCAATCCAATAGTGAGCATGCCCAATGTACATAAAGCGGAAAAGGCATTAAAAAATGCCAACTTTGTGGTCGTTCAGGATATTTCACATAATTCCGAGACAACTAAATTTGCTGACCTCTTATTACCGGCTGCAGGCTGGCTGGAAAAGGAAGGGACTATGACCAATTCAGAAAGGCGCATTAGTTACCTTCCCAAAGTAATTGATGCGCCGGGAGAGGCTTTACCGGACGCAGAAATATTATGGAAGTTTGCACAAAAAATGGGGTATCATGGATTTGACTATAAAAATGCCAGTGAAGTATATGACGAACACTGCCTTTTAACAAAAGGTACCGAAATAGATATATCCGGTTTATCCTATGATCGACTAAAGAACGAAGGCAGCTTTCAATGGCCGGTACCCCACGCTACACATATGGGTACACCCAGACTGTTTACGGACTATCAATTCTTTACCAATGATAAGAAATCGCACTTCAACGCCCCCCAATCACTTTACAATAAATCGGAAATAACAACACCTGAATATCCCTTAATTCTCAATACAGGTAGGGTAAGGGACCAATGGCATACCCGCACCAAAACCGGAAAGGTAAAACGTCTGCTTACCCATATTCCAGATCCGTATTTGGAAATGAACAAAGTGGATGCCTATTTGAGAAAATTAAAGGATGGGGATATAGCGGTGATAAAAAGTAGGAGAGGAACAGTACAGGTTAAAGTTAAGGTGAGTTTTGACATTCGTGAAAAGGTAGTCTTTCTCCCTATGCATTGGGGCAAAGTGCTGAATAATGATTTTGGCAGGGCAAATAACTTGACCAATGACCTAATTGATCCAGTATCCAAGGAGCCTGATTTTAAGTATTGTGCCGTAGAAGTGGCAAAGTATGTAAAACCCAAACAGAAGATTGTGATTATAGGAGCTGGAGCTGCGGCCTATAGATTTATCCAGACCTATAGGGAAAAAAATGAAACAGATCAACTCCACGTTTTCTCCAAGGAAAAAGATCCTTTTTACAATAGGGTATTACTCCCTGAATATGTAAGTGAGGAACTCTCATGGGAAGCTCTCGAAAAACTAAAAAAAGGAGAACTTGAAAAATTGGATATTACACTACATCAAGGTTTAGGAGTAACTCAAATAGATAGGAAAAATAAAACCGTGCTGGACGACAACGGTTTTGAACACGCCTACGATATACTTGTAATGGCAACAGGGAGTAGGGCCTTTGTTCCTAGTGAGGTACAAATAAACATGCCAGGTCGTTTTACTATGAGAGAACGCGGGGATGCCGATAAATTACGTAAATATTTGGAAGATACCGGCCTGCCCTCAGAAGAACAACATGTGGTAATCGTTGGAGGTGGACTTCTGGGACTGGAGCTGGCGGCAGCGCTTAAGAACAGAAATGTAAATATCAGTATCATTCAACGTGCCCCTAGATTAATGGAAAGACAGTTGGATAGAATTGCGAGTCGACTGTTGGCCGAGGATGTGAGTGATAGGGGAATTAAGGTTTATTATGATAATGAGGTAAGTACCGTATTCGAGGAAAGGGATGACAAGAACTCCCTTTCAATTACCTTAAAAACGGGAAGGACGGTTAAATGCAATGCCATCGTTTATGCCATTGGTACCCGTCCCAATATTGAGTTGGCAAAGCATTCAGATCTTAAGACAGGGAGGGGAGTGGTAGTCAATGAATATTTGCAGACCAGCGATCCCAATATCTTTGCGCTTGGGGAGATTGCCGAATTTAGAAATGCCCTTTTTGGCATAACGTCGGCCGCCGAGCAACAGGCCGATACCGCTGCAAAATATATCATGGGCGATTTTAGCAGTATCTATAATGGATCTATCCTTATGAACATTTTAAAGTTCGAAAATCTGGACCTCTGTAGTCTGGGTATGGTAAATGCCCCCTTGGATGACAACAGTTATGAGGAAATTATCCTAATGGATGTCACAAAGAAATACTACAAAAAATGTATCGTAAAAGACGATACCCTAAAAGGTGCCATCCTTATGGGGGACAAAAACGAGTTCGCCGAATTTAAAAGATTAATTGAGGAAGAAATTGAACTATCCGAAAAGCGGAACGAGCTACTTAGAGGGCAATCAAATTCTGTTCCTTTGAAAGGAAAATTGGTATGCTCATGCAGTCAGGTAGGAGAAGGCAATCTAATTGAAACAATTAATGGGGGATGTGAAGACTTCTCAAAACTGTGCTCAGAAACTGGAGCGGGGCTTGGCTGTGGAAGTTGTAAACCCGAAATACAGGATATTTTGCGAAAAGAATTACAAACAGTTACCTCATAAAATATATCGTTATGAATGATGATTTACACCGAATATTGATCAAGGGAGGAGTAACTTCTCCAGGGGAATTAAAGGATATCATTGCCATGTTGGAAGCTGGCGGGCTGAAAGAGGTATTTTTTGGATCGCGGCAAGATTTGTTGTTCCCATTGCAAAATGCCAAAGAGGAACAATTGGAACAAATATCAAAATTCAACACCGATATCGTTAGCGAAAGAAGTTACCAAAATATAGTAACTTCATATGTGTCCGCCGATATTTTTGATATGACCAACTGGCTCAAAGGGTCCACTTATCTGTATATTTTGGAAGGTTTTGATTATCTGCCCAAATTAAAAATAAACATCACCGACCCCAAGCAACGCTTGGTACCTATTTTTAATGGCAACCTTAACTTTATTGCTTCGGATAGTGAGGATTATTGGTACCTGAACATTAAACTTCCGCACTGGACGAAATCCGTGTACTACCCTGTCTTAATTTATAGTTGGGACATCCATACCGTGGCCAAGGCTATTGAGGAAATATATCAGGACGTAGCGGATATAGACGAACTATTTTTTATTCTCAATAAAAAATTGGATACCAATAATAGAACCATGGAACGGGAGCTGGTGGTTCCCTATATTAAATTTCCTTATTACGAAGGAATGAATAGAATGGGGCTGGATCAATACTGGTTGGGACTTTATTGGCGAAACAATAGATACGATCTTGATTTTCTAAAAAAATTATGTGGCTTTTGTCTGGACAACAGCATTGGGAAAATATGCATCACGCCGTGGAAGTCATTTATTATAAAAGGAATTAAAAGTTCCAGCAGGCCCGAACTGGAACGCTTTCTAGGACAAAAAGGAATCAATATTCGTCACTCCCAATTGGAAATGAACTGGCACCTACCGGTAGATGATATGGAGGCACTGGAATTGAAAAAATTCTTGGTGCTAAGTTTTGATCAGAACGATATCAGCACCTATGGACTGACCTTTGGCATAAGCAATGAAACGGGGAAGAGAACACATTTCTCATCTGTAATAATTGAAAAGAACACCCAACCCACTATTGTAAAGGATTTTGCCGTAAGGCCAACTTACAACGTTTTGCATTTTAAAAATTTCGATCCCAATACACAAGAATATCAAGTTTACGCCCAAGATGTAGATAAGATAGAGTTACCAGGTCTGTTAATGGAACTGAGTAAACATTATTTTGATCAATTGGGAAGGGCCGTCGCCAAAAAAGAAACCCCCAAGAATGCAAATGTTGATATTTTGAAAGAAGTTTATCAATGTAGCTCTTGTTTCACAGTTTATGACGAAACCTACGGTGATGCAAAATCGCAGGTCGCTGTTGGAACTTCATTTGCAGACCTTAGTGAGGATTACTGCTGTCCGGTTTGTTCTGCCCCCAAATCAGGATTTGAAAAAATGAAACTACAAATATTGTAATGCCTCCAAAGCCATCATATGTGAGTTGACAATATTAAAAGTTGGTTAGTATATTGAGGAAATATTATTGGGTCTAACCTACTAGAGTGGTTACTTGCTAGTGCCGCGTAGTCACACTTGGATTTACAGCCAATTATTTATTGTATAATACCAACCATTTTACAAATTCCTGCCGGTTCTTGAAATGAGGTTCCAAATATTTTAGGTCGTCCTTAAAACCTCTTTTTTTATTAATAATTAGATACGTGTTGGGACTATAGGAGAGCGAATCCAGACGTGAGACCATTACCTCATCATTTATATCCCAAAGGTCATCTTTCCATTCTTCATCCTTTTGAAACTGTACTTCCCGATTTGTGGTGTTGTTCCTTAATTTTAAAGTGATCGGATTGTCCCCAGAATACATGGGTATGGAAGATAAAAGATAATCATAAACAACAATAGTCTTGTTTTCTTTTAGAGTGACATTATTGATAAAACCGATCATTTCTTTGGTAGAGTTGAAAGTTGAACCGTTGTGGGCCATTATAGAAGTTGATAATAAAACTAAGGCCGCACCAAAACTTGCTCCCAAAATAGCCGGTTTTTCAGGCACACCATTATCTACGTAAAAAAATAAGGATACAAAGAGGATCACCAAAACAATACCAATTACTAATGTTGCATTGGAAATCTGGATAAATTGCGGCTTCCAGAGCCAAAATCCAATTATCCCCAAGAACAAACAACTCATCAAAATTGTATAGGCCAGGTTCAAGGTATTGAGAATAGATACGCTAACCTTATACAATTGTACAGCAATTAATATAGCCAACATCCAAAACATGGGAAGAATATACAGCACCATTTTAGTTCTGAAGACCGAAAAAATCAAGAAAAGAAAAACACTTGAAATCAACAATAACCGTTCTTCCCTTCCAATATTCAGGAATGTACTTGCCTTTATTTTAAAATTTCGTAAAATAATCCACCACCAAGGGAGTGTCAGACCAATAATTAAAGGAATATAAAACCAAAACGGCTTGGATCGATTAAAGGAATGCGATGTTATCCGTGATATAAGTTGATCCGTTACAAAATAATCCCATAAGCCAGGATTGTTTATAACTACCAAAATATACCAGCTTGAAGCAAGAAGAAGACAAAGCACAAATCCCAGGATATGATGTAGGCTGATTTTTGAATTTCGCTTGAATATTGTCTTATAAACTATAATATAGGTCAGAATAAACAAAAGGGCTACAGGTCCCTTGGTAAGTAAGGCCATGGCCACCAATAAATAAAACAAATAAAGGGCTACAGTTTTTCCTTTTGAAGTATAGTATTGCCAGCAAAACAGAGACCCTAATATAAAAGTAGTTAGGTAGGCATCTGTTGTTAAGTTACGACTAGAAATCAGTACTAGGGGCAAAGCAAAATACACGAGACCGGAGGTAAAGGCTATTCTTCTGTCTTTGTAGAGCAAGTATGCCATACCATATACCAAAGCCAATTGAAATACAATCGCGATTTGAAGAAAGAACCTTGCACCAAACTCATTGACCCCAAAAATACGATAGCCCAAAGTGGTGACATAATAGGTTATGGGTGGCTTATGAAAATGAAAAATACCGAGAAGTTTTGGATTGAGATAGTCCTTGGAGCTTAGCATTTCCTTACTGATTTCGGCGTATCTAGCTTCACTGGTCTCCGTAAATCCATAAGAACCAACACCTGCCAGCAATATAGCCAATGCAACAACCAAGAAAAAAAGATAATGTTTATTGGTGACCACTTTGGATAACATTATTCCCATTTTGAATATTAAAAATACGAATCTTAAATAAGGAATTCTTTATACTATCATAATAATAAATTAAATCTGTGAAAAGACTTTGAAAAGAGTAATACCGTTGAGACTTCAGGAAAATTTGATCTTATTCTGAAAGTAATATTTTATCAAGAATTGCAATTAATATAATTCATTATGGACACAATTGATTTTCATTATCGATTGTAAAAAAAACCTGCGCCGACATGGGTTTGTCAAACGCCGATCGGAAGCAATAAAAGCTCTCTTGTTAAGTGCCAATTTCCAGACTAAATTTCCCGATCCAATGATAGTCCAAACTTACTGTACACCACAATAAAATGCCTTTTCACAACAAATCCATTTATGTAGGTATTAAAGGGTATAAATAACCGCAATATATCTAAGCGTTGTCCCGTTATAGGGTCTTTCCTACAAAGTGGATAAAATCACTTGGAATATAATATAAGGGGCAAAATCATGATAAAATCGACCAAAAAACTACTGCTGCTAATCTTGTTGTTTAGTTTTAATGCTTGGTATAGTACCGCTCAGGTTACTACCAGTGTGCAGAATACCAATTTCAATTCCTGTGGTAGCAACCTACCACAGACCGAACTAAATTTAGGAAACCTGGTGCTGTCAGAAACCCTGGCCACGGATTTCGGTGCGGGAACCTTTACCTTCTACATTGAGGCTCCCTCCAATTTTGAAATTAGGGCAACTGCCTTTACCGAAACAGGTACAGACATTAGCAGTGCATCCGTAGCCCAAGACTCGGGCAATACCTCCAGATTAATAGTTACCATAACCACTAACGGCCAAGGTTCCTTGGATGTATTTACAATAGAAAATGTAAGAATTAAACTTATACCCGGTTCAACAACCACAAACGGTACTATAAAATATTTATTGGGAGGTAACCCCAACAAGATAAACGGACTTGCAAACTACCAGACGCTTGCAAACATTTCTTTTACCGCACTCACAGGAGGAACAGGAGTTAATCAACAGGTATGTGCCATCAACGATGTACAGAATATCAGCATAACAGGTTCCAATATTACCCAAACAAGAACTTTTGAATGGGAAAAGGATAATAACGGAACCTGGACGGCCATTGCCAATTCCAATACGGAAATTTTAGTAGTGGACAAGCCATCATTCCCAAATGGGATTAGTAGATATCGCAGATTAACCACCTTTATGGTCAATGGGGAATCATGTACCCAGATCAGCACCACTGCAACCATTACCGTAAATGAAATATATGCCGGAAGTATCACTGATGGGACCGGTCAAAACGTTTGTGCTACCCAAATACCTGCACAATTAAGTACCTCTGGCGATGTTGCGGTGACCCCTTCAGGAACCACAACCTATCAATGGTACAAAAACGATTCTGGCCCATGGGATATAATTTCAGGAGCAACGGACAATTTTTATCAGCCTAGCCCTTTATCCAAAACTACTTCTTTTAAAAGAAGGGTAACCAACGTTTTAAACGGATTTAGTTGTTATAAGGAAACACCGGCAGTTTCCATAATTGTAAATTCTGCCGTGTTGGGCGGTACTGCCACCAATCAGAATATATGTTCGCTAAGCGAATTACAATTGTTAACTGTAAATAATGGGGACAATGGTACCTATCAATGGCAAAAACGCAGCGGAACCAATTGGGTAAACATAAGTGGTGCCACACAAAGCAACTACAACGCCAGTGCCAACCTAAATCCCGGAGTAGAAGAGTTTAGAAGGGTCACTACCATTTCTGGGGCAAGTTGTCAAGGAGTGAGTTCTGTTGCTACGATTACCTATACCAATTTTACCGTAGGAAGTATTACAGGTGCTGAAACTGTTTGTTACAATCAAGCGCCAAATACCATTACATCGGACACCAATGCCACAGGAAGTGGCACTATCTCCTATAAATGGGAACGATTTAACGGAAGTTCCTGGACCACAATTTCTAGCGCCAGTAATGCAGATTACCAGCCAACTGCCTTAACCCAGACAACTGCCTTTAGAAGGCAGGATAACATACTCTTAAACGGTTACACCTGTTCGGATTATACCAATGAAATTGAGATCACTGTACTCGGTCAAATCAGCGGAGGAACAGCCAGCGCGGATCAGACTATCTGTGCAGGGGAAGTACCCAATTCTATTTCTATAAGCAACGCTACAGCAGCAGGGCCCAACATAACTTATCAATGGCAATCGGCTACCACTGGTAGTTTTACAAATATTAGTGGGGAAACCAATGCTGTTTATAATTTTTCCGTAGCACCTGCAGCTACCACTAGGTATAGAAGACAAACCATAATTTCCAATAACGCCAAAGTCTGTTTCCAGAATTCTACTGTAAGTACTGTTTTTGTAAACAGCCTTAATTTGGGAACAATTGGTAATAATCAAAATGTTTGTGCAGGACAAGCACCCAGCACCATTATTAATGTAGGAAATACTACAGCCGCTGGTAACCTAACCTATGCATGGGAAGCCTCGACCGATAATGGGACAAGCTGGAGCCCAATAGCTTCTGCCACAGGTTCTACATATACCCCTGGAGTACTAGCAACGTCTACCAAATATAGAAGACTGGATACCACTACCCTAAACGGAAAGGTGTGTACTGGCTACACCAATGAAGTCGCCATAATTGTAGCTGGCGCTATTTCAGGTGGAGAGGGTTCTGCGAACCAAGCAATTTGTGAAGGCGAGAATCCAGCGACCATTACAGTTTCCAACGGCACTCCTGCAGGTACAGGGATTAATTTCCAGTGGTATTCGTCTACCGATAATGTCAATTACACCTTGATGAGCGGGGAAACTGGGGAAAGCCTTAATTTTTCCACAGGATTGGCAACATCGACCTATTTTAGGCGAAATGTTACCAACACCAACAATGGCAATACTTGTGAGGCTTCCAGCCTTCCCACCTTTGTTACCCTAATTACCTTAACTGAAGGATCTATTTCACAAACCCAGACGGTTTGTGGCTCTAGCCTTGTGGCTCCAATTACAAGTACGGCCAATGCTACTTCCAATGGAACTATAATCTATACATGGCAGAGTTCTCCGGATGGAAACACTTGGGCCGATATTGCCAATACCAATCAAGCTACTTACACTCCTGTAAATAATGGAGATTTACAAACCTATTATAGAAGAAAGGCAAGTTCAACATTACAAAGTATCACTTGCGAGGCCATAACCACAGCGGTTATAGTTTACGTAAATAAATTCGACAATGCTGCTGGCCATAATATCACTTTTTCATCTGGCGCAACTGGAACTACGGAGGTATGTAATGGTGGAGATCCACAGCCATTTAGTACTAATTTTCCGTTGATTGCCTCTGGAACGGTAAGCTACCAATGGCAGATTTCCAGTGATAACATATCATTTTCAGATATTGCAGGAGCTACCTCGGTTAGCTATGATCCACCTGCCGTAACACAGGACAATTACTATAGAAGAATTACTACTTCTACCTTAAATGGTCTCTCCTGCAGTGTAACCAGTAATGTACTGACCATCATAAATGGAGGGAATGCCACTGGTGGTACTATTGGCACTACCAATCCTAATGGTGTATCTCCCAGCACCAATGTAGAAGTAATTTGTAAGGGGGACGATCCAAGCCTAATTGAGGAACTAACGCCCTCTACCGGACAAACATTGACCTACCAATGGTATGCCAATGGCGTTGCGATAGGTGGAGCTACAGGAATTAGTTATGACCCAACCAATATATCTTCAACTACAACCTATATTAGAACTACTACCAGCACGGATATTTCCGGGGTGGAATGTGTAGTGGATAGTAACCCTGTAACGGTTTTGGTACCCCAAGCTGACAATCTTGGAAACAATATCACCATCTGTTATAATACCATGGCCCCAACATTGGGCAACCCTAGCGCCATAGAAGGATTGCCCTATTTGGCTTTTAAATGGTACGAATCAAATGATGGCGCTACCTTTACTGAAATAATTGGTGCAACAAATGCAACATATACTCCTGCAGCGGCATTAACCGCCGATAAATATTATAGGAGGGATTATCAAGCTACAGTGGACTTTGTTGTATGCGCACCCTATGCTCCAAGTAATGTAATCAGAATTTTTGTCAATGATGTGGACGGAGGTACTATTTCAGGCGAACAAAAAATTTGTTTCGGGGATGATCCCGCTATCTTGGGAAATACCGTAGACGGAACTGCGGAGGGAGTATTAAAATATCAATGGTACTCTTCAGTGGATAACAGTAACTGGGGTATGATTAATGGAGCTGTAAACAGCACTTATGACCCACAGGCCGGTAATTTTCCAACGACCTACTTTAAGAGGACGGCATCTTCAACCCTTAACAGTGTAGTCTGTACGGAAGATAGTAATACTATAGTTGTACAGGTTACAGAGCAATTGTTGCCCGGAACCCTTGTGAACGACCAGACCATATGCGAAGGTTTTGTGCCGGGAGCCTTGACCGTAACCGGTGGCAGTACCTATGTAGACCAGACCTATGACTGGTATTCCTCGCCAAATGGTACAACCTGGACAGATATCGCTGTGCATAGTGCCTCCTATACACCTCCGGTCCCAACAACTACCATGTATTATAAGCGGACTATTACAAGAACCAGTTTGGTAGACCAGACTTGTATAGTGGAGACCAACCCTATAAAAGTTACCCTTAATGATGTTTATGCCGGTAAAATAACGGACAATCAATCGGTTTGCGAGGGAACTCAGCCTTTAGCCATCGTGGAACAGGAATCGGCCACAGGTGCAGGAGTACTGACCTATCAGTGGTGGTCTTCCCCTGACAATCAAACTTATACTGCCGTAGCCGGTGCCACACAGCCAAATTATACTCCCCCAAGTAACCTCACTACCTCCACCTACTTTAAAAGAGTAGTTACCAGTACGGTGAACGGTATGGCCTGTGCGGATGAAACTTCGCCAAAAATTGTAACCGTAATACCTTATGCCATCATAAATAATGATGCCATTATTGCCAATGATATTAGCAATGTGAGCTGTAATGGAGGAAATGATGGAAGTATTGTAATACCCAACTCCAGAATCACTGGAGGTAATACGGCCCAGAAGCAAATCAATACCATTTCCCTTTTTGGCACTCCAACTTTAGGCAATACCTATAGTATACTAATTGATGGGAAGGTCTATGATCACCAAGTTACCTTGAACGGCATTAATCAGCCACAGGATAATAATGAGGTGGCCGCCGCACTAGTTCAGAAAATCAATACGGCAACAGGACCCAATTTGAGCTCTGTCGTGGCCACAAGCAGTTTCAATGAAATTGCCTTGACCGCCAAAGTTGCTGGTATTGGGTTTACGGCATATGTTAGTACTGGATCCGACCCAAATGTCAGTTCATCCAACGTAATTACTCAACCAAATTCGGTTGCAAATACTTATGTATGGTCCAAAATAGGTGATAACAGCTTTACGGCCTCTACCTTAAGCATAAGCAATCTTACTGCCGGAGCATACCAATTAACGGTTTACAATGAATTCTGCGGAACCACGTCGTCTCCGTTTATAGTATCTGAACCCGAGGTATTGACATTGAATATTGGGGATACCTGTAATACGGCCATTACAGCTTATAGCACTGGAGGTATTGCGCCTTTCACCTTTACGCTCACAAGGCCCAACGGAACAACCCTGGTACAGACATCCAACAATCCAAATATTACCTATACCAATTTAACCGGTGGAGCTATTTACAACATAAGTGTACAGGATGCCTCTTGCGGAATACAGGAATCGCAATCCGTCACCTTGCCAATGGGACTGCAATTTAATCAAGCTTCCGTAGTAGTGGATAATGCCACTTGTTATGGCCAAAATGATGGTAGCATTAGCTTAAACATTGGAGCTACAACTGTAACCGGAGGCTATCCTCCTTATAACTTTAGTTGGACAGGCCCCAATAATGCCAACTTTACCACAGAAAATATTACCAACTTGGCACCGGGGGTATATGTACTATCCGTAACTGACCAACTTGGTTGTTCAGCAACTTATACTGCGAATGTGGCTTCAAAAGCACAATTGGAAATCAGTAGCGTGCAGGTTATCAACCAGCAGTTACAATGTGCTGGTGATGCCAATGCCGAAATAAGTATACAAATAAGTTCTGATCCTAGCAGTCAGTTACAAATAAACTGGTACAAAAACGGAACAAGTTATTCTACCAACAACACCAGTCTTACCAATCTGAGTGGAGGTAGCTACGAAGTGGTAATTATCGATACCAATAGTGATGCAAATACACCATGTACCGTTAGACAGACATTTGTCATTACGGCTCCAACAGTATTTAGTGCTACAGAGGTAACTAGTGGTAACACAACTTGTGTGGATGCCAGTACCGGAAGGGATTTTACTTTTAGGGTTCAGGGAGGTACATCACCTTTTCAATATACTTTGGACGGAGGGACTCCTGTTATCTTCAGTAGTACCCAAACCACAATTAGCGCACTTTCCAATGACAGTCATGTTATAGAGGTAACCGATGCCAACCAATGTGTTGTACAAACGTTTACCATGGATAGTTATGAGGCCATGGATTATACCGGCGCGAAATCTTACACTATTCCACCTTGTGAAGCTGATTATGCATTTAGCCTGAATACCAATTTAATTACTGGTGGAAAACCTTTTGTAGACGGAAGTAACAACCCATACTATTTTTATGATTGGAGAGGTCCCAATAATTTTGTGGCCCAGGACATTACTAGTTTTGATGCGGTGCCAGGCTCATATTGGTTGACCATAACCGATAGTAATGACTGTTCTTCCGAAGAAATTGAGTTTACCTTTAATACTACCTATACACCTATTGTTGTAAACAGGACAATAACTCCGGTAAGCTGTGGAGCTACCAACGACGGAGCCATTTCCATTACCGTAAGCGGTGGTTTAAGACCGTATAGTATTACATGGGAAAAAGAAACGGCCGGTACAGCGAATAATCCTGATCCAGTGTTTACGCCTTTCGGTCAAAACATAACGCAATTGAGCGGATTGGAAGAAGGAAGGTTAAGACTTACCATTACCAGTAATATTAATGGTTGTACCAATGCCGATCCAGCCTATTATTATAGGGAAATTATTACCATTAATAAAGCGGAATCGCTTCAGCTAATAGACGGACCTTATTTGGATCAGTCACTTTGTTTGGGCAATCCCGGAAGTATTTCGGTATCGGTTTTCAATAGTCAACCAGGCAACCTAAGCTTTTACTATGAAGGTGCCCTAGTGCCATCCGTAAAAACAGGTACCAATACTTATTCTGTTCAAATTGGAAATCCATTGGATAACGCCACCCTTAGTGTTGTAAATGACCAAGGATGTGGAATTACAATGCCTATAAGTTCTGGGGTAACAGACCCTTCGTTTGCCTTTAGTTCGGACGAATTTGAAATTACAGGTCTATTGATGGCCAAGGAAGATATTCGCTTCAGTATAACCAGTGAGGCGGGATATGGCAATGCTTCCTGGGATTTTGGAGATGGAAGTCCCGTAATTAACGTTGATCCGGAAGTAGACGGTGTTATGACCACACATATATATAGTTATCCTGGTATTTTTACTACCACCCTAACTTTATATAATGAGGAAGGTTGTAGTAAAACTGTTCAACAGGACGTGCAGGTGGGTAACGGCTATGACGTAATGTTCCCTAATGTATTCTCTGCCAATGCGGATGGAATAAACGATTATTTCCAAGGCGAATTTACCGGTATAGCCTCGTTTACCTTTCAAATTTATGATATGTGGGGCTCATTGGTGTTTAGCGTGGCCTATGACTTTGATTCAATGCCCGTAAATTGGGGTTGGAACGGCAATTACAGTTCGGGAAAACCTTATAAAAACACTTCCTTCAGATATCTGTTTGTAGGAACAACGAAAGACAACAACCAAATAACCAAAACTGGCGAAGCCTCAATATTAAGATAGAGATGAAGAAACTTAATCTAATAACCCTACTAATAGTTCTTATTACGTTGGGGGCCAACGCTCAGGAAAAATTTGTGAACAACCTAAGCAAGGTGCCGGCTTCCTTGAACCCTAGTTTTCATGCTTTTAAAGATAAGACCAGGATAGGCGTCTTGGCCGAATTTGCCAGCCAAAGTCAGGGAAACCAATCCCAGCATAAATATGCCTTTGGCTCAACGGCCTTTGAAGAATACAATTTTCAACTGGGCGTAGATCTGTTTAACAATAACCTGAACAATTCAGGATTTAATTATACTTCTGCTGCATTGAGCTATATGTACAAATTGGTTTTAAAGAACGATTGGATCCTATATCCCGGAATTACTGCGGCGTATAGCAATTACCGATACGATTTTAACAATCTTACCTTTCAGGACCAGATAAACATCTTTACGGGCCAAATTAGTGCCAATACCATAGATCCCATTACAGCCTCTGAAAATGTTGGCTATTTGGATATGGGGGCATCCGTTTTAATACATAACGATATAAATACACTTTTTGGGCTATCCCTTAAACATTTGAATCAACCACGAATATCTTCCAGGCAAAGCGAAAATAATGTGAATTTAAACATGCTCATTTCAGGGCAGTTTGGTTATGAATTGGACATCAATAAATATGGGCAGGCCAAATTGCCGGAGCATTCCTATTTATATCTATTTAATGCAGTGTCCTTGCAAGGTCCGAATACTAGATTGGATTTCTATCAGGATGTTACGTTGGGCAACTTTAGTATAGGGGTAAATGAGCATCTTAGCTATTTGGAGAATGCATCTTTTTCCGAAATAGGATTTGCTACAAGCCTTACCTTGGAAACATTTGAATTTGGGTTGAACTATAGATTACCCTTTGGAGGGGAAGCCAAACAATATATTCCCAACTCCTTGGAATTATTTTTGGTCTTTGATATATCTCGATTTAAAGAGCGAGGTAGATCTGACTACAGTAAGTTTTATTAACTGATACCTAATAATATTGCAAAACCCTCAACAAAAGTTGGGGGTTTTATTTTTGTTAGCAAAACGCATAAATGGATTGTAAATTAACACTTCCTAAACTTGAGGATAGATGGTTAATAAATGTAGTCCTTATGGAATATTGCGGGTTTTCAACTTAAAAACTTTGTAGAATACTCGATGAATACCATAAAGTATTAACTTCAACAAAAAATAAGAATTGGTAATAGTTAATGAACAAACTACTTCCTAGTCATGGAGCAAGGTTTATTTTATTAACTTGATAAATTCCATTATTAAAAAGTAAGGCCTATTCAACCTGCTTTACATACAAGTATGTAGCATTAACCAAGATTCCTATATGAAATTCAAATTCCTTGTATCAATATTTGTTTTAATTGTACAAACACAATTTTATGGCCAAAAGGACCTCTTGGTGCCAATTCAGGCCAATGAATATGTACTTGTGTATAAACCGGACGGGGACTATTTTTTTGGGCCCAATACCCCCAACTTAAAGCAAGGGAAATGGTATGATGAATGGGTACCCAACGACCATACTTTTGTGAAGGCCGATGACGGCAATTGGCACATTTTTGGAATTACACATCCGATAGTAAAAACCAAACCGCTGAACAAAGGTATTCACGAAGGGGAATATGCGTCCTTTCATGCGGTTTCATCTACCACTAATTTTAAAGGATCGATCAAGGAGCACCACTACAATGATTTGCCCAAAATACTAACACCAAAAGATCGACCTGGTGAAATACCCCAAAACCATGCACCTTATATTATTAGAAAGGATGGACTTTATCAAATGGTCTACGGCCACAGTCCAATTCGATTGGCGGTGTCATCCAACTTGTACGATTGGGAAACCAAAGGGGAACTATTTGCAGATCCGGATGGAGCCCGCGATCCTAATTTATTATTATATAACGGAACATACTATTTAACTTATTGTTCCATTAAAAGTGTGCGAATGGTTACTTCAAAAGATTTGATACATTGGAGTACACCTATGACTATTCTTAAAACCAATAAGTTCGACCCTGAATCACCCACATTAATTTTTCACAACAACACTTTTTACCTGTTTGTATGTGCATGGGAAGATGATTGGGATGGCAGGGATATTCAGGGGGCCTATACCCATAAGGCATATGTATATAACTCGGATGACCTGACCGATTTTGGCACTGATAATGAAAAAGAAATTACTATTCTAAATTCGCATGCCCCTGAAATCTTTCAGGGAGAGGATGGACAGTGGTATATTTCCAGTGCAGAGTGGCCTAAGAGAGGGGTAAGTATTGATAAACTTGTATGGATGAAACAACAGTAAATTCCATCAATAAATGTATAAGAGTGCCTACTGAATTGTTTTTGGTCTTTGATATCTCTCGATTTAAGGAGCGTAGAAGATCGGACTACAGCAGGTTTTATTAACTATGGTTTACTTGAACGTAGGTTAAATGAAGATGAAATAGTATAATTAAAGACGGAATAATTTCTTAGCATTTTCATATAATATTTTACGTTCGGTCTGCTTAGATACTAGTTTACGGATTTCTGCAATATCTAGGGTGCCGGAGCAACTTTCTATATCAGAACCTGTTGGGTCTGCACAATCGCTTCCATACAATAATTTGTCTTGGTGTCTTTCTAAAAAAGCTATCGCATGGCCTTCATCTCTTGTAAGCGCATTAAGACCTGAGCCCGCAGATAGATCGCCATACATGTTCGGGTAATCGCTAAGATACCGGTCTGTAATTCCTCCTGGTGTAACAGGGTTTTTAGGATATAGGACTGATTGATCCATATGATTTTTGTCAATATTGGCCCACCAGGTTTGCGCATGGCCGATGAAATTTACTTTCGGATATTTCTCCAGCATTTTATAAAAGCGTTCGAAGCCATAATTATACATTTCATGCTGCCAATGCATGAGTACCGGTACATTGTAGTTTTCAGCCAATTGGTAAATTTTTTGCATCTCGGTCGAATCACAGTTAACGCCAAATTTTAATTCCCCAATAACCACCGCACCCAATTTTAAATATTTTTCAATCTCATAAAGACCATCTTTCATATCCGGAACAGCACATGCCCCAAAGCGGAATTCCTTCTTATGTTGGCTTGCAAATAAGTAACACTCTGCATTCCCTCCTGCTTCTGCCTGCAATCCATTGGCTACGCCCTGGTGAGTTGATGGCGAATTCACTGGACGCCCTGATGGTAAAAGAATAGTAGTAGTAATGCCCATTGTCCTTTGATGTGCCAGCAGCTGTTCATCTGTACGTTGCACATAATGAGTATGCTGATGAATGTCAATTATTGGTTCTTTTTTGATGCTTGAAATTCCATTAAACGCGTTTAGTTTTAAAGAGGTACCAAGTGCAAACAAACTAGTACCTGCAATAAATTCTCGACGGGAAAAACTTTTTTTTGACTGTGACATAAGAACTAAATTAATAGGGGAGTGGTTAAAACATTTTCTACTTTTTATTTTTGAACTTTTTCAATTAATTAGTTACGGCCGCCCATTGAATACAATGACCCTCGACATAAACGGGTCCTTTAAATAGGATGCATCCCCCACATTTCTTATCTGGCTTCGCAGGAATATAGAGCGCGCAATTACCACATGAATTATTAGGAACGGCAGATTGTTTTACATACCCCAAGCTTTCGCGCTTTTTAATTTCCCCGTCACTTACATCTGTTAGGTCGTTACAAGGGTCATTTAAATTGCTTTGTATCATGGTCTCACTTTCATCACCGGATGATTCATTTTTACCGCGACAGTTAAAAAGTAGCATACCCCCTAAAAATAAACAACCGCTACTAAAACATTTATTTATAAAATTCCTTCTGGAATTGTTCTTTATGCCCATTTTTAAAACTGTTTATTTAATAGATATATTTAGATGTTATTAGCAACTGTTCATATAGCATACAATTCTATTAAATCCTGGATTGCTTTAGGGGCATTGCCCTCTGCTTCCGATGAAATAGATTTTAATTTTTCTTTTAATGAATTTTCCAAGCCAGCTGATTTTTCAATTCCTTCCACCAATCCCTTAATACTTGCCGACTGCAAGCCTGCTGTATTTGAAAGTGAGGATTGGGCCAGCAAGCTTAATAACCCTGAGACCTGGTTTTTATCATTACGTGCACCAATTACATTGGAACAAGTTTCAATAAAATTCACTCTCCACGATGAGGCGTCCATAAAAAAAGAATTCCTCTCCAAGATTTTTAAAAGGTCTATACCCGAACCAGCTTCTGAGCTCAACACTGCAGTCCTGAACCATGAACTCTGACCATTTAGCTCCAAGGCTTTTGCCAGTGCGGGTATCACCGCTTTATCTTTGAATTGGCCTAAACTCAAAGTAGCTTGGAAAGCGACCCTGATCGAAGGGTCATTGATCATTTCCGCCAACTGGGATAAACAATCGGGAAAGCGTTCGGAAAGTATCGCAGCATTTTCTCTCACTCCTGCTGAAGGGTCTTTCATTGCAATCATCACAGTAACAGCATCCAGAGCATCCATTCCTTCTAAAACATATAAGGCATGTAATCTGAATCTTGGATTTTCGCTTTGGGCAAACAAGGCTCTTACTTCGGGTATTACACTTTTATCCTGGCGCTCTAAAAGAAGCCTTTGAGCTGTAAGATTCCACCAACGATTTTCATGCTGCAACGCTTTAACCAGCTCGGAAGAAGATACTTTAGTGAGATTGGGGTACACTGGCTTATAAGGACCAACATCCTTAGGTACAATTCTGTAAATACGCCCATATTCATTCCCCGCATCGAAATCCATGGTCTCTTGTAAGTCTTCAGGAATAGACATTGGAGTCTCAATATGCTGCCGGTACATGTCCATAATATACAGATAACCATCAGGGCCTACTGAAAAATTTGCAGGACGAAACCATGAATCCGTAGTTGCCATAAATTCTTTGTCTTTTTCCTTTTCTCCACGCTTTGCTACCATATAAGGTAAACTATCAACAACAGAAAGAATATCCCTGTGCACCAAGCTGCCTGCAACATCGCCTGTGAATATATTGCCATAATATTCTTTTGGAAACTTATCGCCATCGTAGTACGTACCACCTGAAGCCCCTGTAAAATGACCCCTTGCATATTCTACCCTGTCAAGGTTATTTTCCTGGTAATTCTTATTACGACGGTCAGTACGTTCCTGTCTCCAGTACGGCGTTTCACTTAACTGGTGCATAAGCGGATCATGGTCCGAAATATTTTGAATCGTGCTTTTAGCTGAAGCTGGCAGATAAGGGTTTCTTTCCAGGTATCTCAAAGGAACTACTACCTCGCGGATGTGTAAGGAATTCGCTGTAAAAAACCGATGGCCCCAATCGTCAATGGCAAGGCCAAACTGACCTGGGCCTGTACTGCGTTCAAATTCATTGCGGTCTAGCCGGAAGCGAAAATCGGCACCCTGCACATTTAGCCGGGGTGCATCGGGTCGGCGGCTAAAACTTATTTCACCTGCCTGCCCACCATTGTTTGCATAGATCCAGTTATCAATACCAAAACGAAGATCGGTGATTTGCACTTCTTCATTCTTATTAAAAAAGCCGCCAAAAAGAATCTCTTTTAAATCTGAACGTCCATCTCCATCAGTATCCTTATAATATGTGATATTGGGAGCTGCACATACCAGAAGGCCGCCCTTCCAAGGCAATATACTTGTTGCCTCCCTAAGGCTGTCTACAAAAACTGTAGACGTGTCGGCCCTTCCATCGCCATTAGTGTCCTTTAACATAACGATTTTTCCTTTTCCTTTTACAGAATCGTCCTTGTAGGCATCCAGCATGCCGACAACGTAAGCATTGCCATCTCCATCATATTGCATGGACACAGGGTCTATGACCAATGGTTCCGATGCGAATATTTCCACCTTAAAGTTTTCTGCCAACTGAAAAGTTTTCATGGACTCTTCCGGACTCAGTGGTCCTTCATACAGAGGCTTTCCCTCACAAGAAACCAAGATGATCAATATTAATATTAGGAATTGTACATTAATAGCCAAGTACCCGATTAACCTGCTACACTTATTTTTGTTCTGCCTTATTTTCTTGTGAGAGAAATTTATGGTTTTTCCTTTTTTCAGAATTAATTATTTGAAAGGTTAATATTATCCTTATAGCATAAAATTAGGTGATCAATATCCTAAAATACTAAAAAAAAGTGCATTCGGAATTATTGTTGTCCGAGGAAAATCTAAAGTAGTGAAAAAGGCCATGTTATTGCCTTATTATATAGTTTTGGGCCTCCATTAATACAACAGACTCCCTAATGGTCAAAAAAACTTAATCGGTATTTATTTAAACATCTGTAAACTTACTAAAGCTTAAAAGGATTATTTTTATAATCCGAACCAAAAATTATTATTTTGAAAAAACCAAATACTCCAACCGCCTTATTATTTGTATTAGTTGCCTTGTCACTTTTCTCGTGTGGGGACAAGACCGCAGAACAGGAAATAACAAAACCCAATATAATATACATCATGTCCGATGACCATACTACCCAGGGCTTTGGTATTTATGGGAGTAGGCTGGCCGGATTAAATCCGACCCCAAACTTGGACAAGATTGCCAACGAAGGAATAATTTTTGACAATTGTTTTGTAAACAATTCCATATGTACTCCGAGTAGGGCTTCTATTATTTCTGGACAATACCCGCAGACCAATGGAGTTTTGGACCTAGAAGGTATTATAGGGATTGAAAGACAATATCTGCCTAAAGAGTTGAAAATATTGGGGTATCAAACGGCTATTGTTGGTAAATGGCATTTACATGACGAGCCGGCAGCTTTTGATTACTATAAGGTATTGCCCGGACAAGGTGACTATTTTGATCCAGAATTTCTAGTGAGGGGTGAAAAATCATGGCCTGATAATGTGGTAAAGACAAAAGGGCATTCCTCGGATAACATCATGGATATTACCTTGGATTATCTAAAAAATAAAAGGGATCCCAGCAAACCTTTTTTCTTGATGCACCATTTTAAAGCTCCACATGACGATTTTGAATATGCACCCCGATATGAGGAATATTTGGCCGATACTTTTATTCCCGAACCGGAAAGTCTATACAATAATGGCAATAATGGATCAATAGCTACCAGGGGCAAAAACGATTCCCTTACCAGGATAATAGGATCCTCCGTTTCACACCGTAACCTAATTCGCCATCAGGCCAACAATATATATTGGAACGATACCACTGTTTATAAAAAATATAGGAATGCAAGAGATATTGCCCCATCGGAATATGTAAAGTGGGAAATGACAGCGGAAGAAAAAGACTATACCAGTAAAGTCTACCAGGATTATTTAAAGAAATACCTGAGATGTGTTAAGGGTGTGGACGATAATGTAAAGCGGTTGTTGGATTATTTAGAAGCGGAAAATCTTTTGGACAATACCATTATTGTCTATACCGGGGATCAAGGTTTTATGTTGGGCGAACACGATTACATAGACAAAAGATGGATGTACGAAGAATCCATGCGCATGCCATTTTTTGTGAGATATCCTAAATCCATTGCAGCAGGAACACGTACCGATGCTATTATCAACAACACAGATTTTGCTCCGACTTTAATTGAATTGGCAGGGGGGAAGACCCCTGATTATATGCAGGGCCACAGTTTTAAAACTATTTTGGAAACGGGACAGGAGCCTGAAGGTTGGCAACAGGCCACCTACTATCGTTATTGGATGCATATGGCCCACCGCCATCAAAACCCCGCCCACTTTGGTATTAGGACCAAGGACCATAAATTAATATTTTTCTATGGTAAATACTGGGTAGATACCGAGGATCCAAATGCTGTATGGAACAAGGATAGTTGGGGCAATGACTTTTCCAACCATACGCCTGTGGCTTGGGAGTTTTATGATCTTAAACAAGATCCGAAGGAAATGAACAATGCCTATAATGACCCCAATTATAAAGATATAATCGAGGACTTAAAGGAACAGCTGATCACGTTGCGGGAAGATCTCAACGAGACCGATGTGAATTATCCGCACATCCAAAAAGTAATTGATGCGCATTGGAATGATTGAAAATTTGGCTATTGGTATTAAAGTGTAAAGTGTGTTTTTAGAGAAATATACTATGTAATTTCTACCTAGTTGAGGCATCTATGACATTCAAGGCTTTTGTAAGGTTCCCCATAGCACCTTGCTGCCTTAATTAGCGGCTTGGTACAGATTACATTAAAGCCTTAAAAGGTTGGACTGTAAAAATGAAAAAACAAAAGCAAAAGATTTCACTATGTGCTTAGCTTAAAGCAAACGCTAGTTTGCTCCTGTACTGTAGTAGCATCGGACATTAACCAAAAATGAATAATATGAGTAATATCTTCTTCAATAAGTTCAAAAAGGTCTTTTTCATACTCTTGCTATTACAACTCTCCTGTCAGGTTTCCTCTGAAAAAAAACAGTCAGCTGAAACTGATAATTTCAGATTTATGGAACTAGGCATAGATGAATTACAACAGGGATTTAAGGACGGTAACTACACCATCAAGGAGGTGGTGGAAGCCTATTTACAAAGGATTGAGGAGATCGATAGAAGTGGCCCCTCGCTTAATTCTATAATTCAAATAAATCCTGACGCCATTAAAAATGCGGAACAGTTAGATTTGGAGATGGCTCAGGGAAACATCAGAGGACCACTACATGGAATCCCCATCTTACTAAAGGATAATATAGATACCCATGATAAAATGGCGACAACTACAGGTTCTAGGGCCCTGCTAAATTCTTACCCCTTACGGGATAGCCATGTTGCCAAACAATTGAAAGAAGGGGGAGCCATTATCATTGGAAAAGCCAATTTGAGCGAGTGGGCAAATTTCCGAGGTGAATTATCTTCAAGTGGTTGGAGTGGTGTTGGGGGACAAACCAAAAATCCGTACGTTTTAGATCGTAATCCATGTGGCTCTAGCTCTGGTTCTGCCGTTGCCGTTTCTGCCAATCTAAGCATGTTGGCGATAGGCACTGAAACCAATGGCTCCATTGTCTGTCCTTCTAATAGCAATGGTATCGTGGGCATCAAGCCAACTGTAGGCCTTGTTAGCCGCTCTGGAGTAATTCCCATCTCCTATACCCAAGATACCCCCGGACCTATGGCACGGACCGTGTTGGACGCTGCCATTTGTTTGGGAGTACTGACAGGGATTGACCCGGCCGATGAAAAAACATTGGCAGGCCAAGAGAAATTTTATAAGGATTATACACAATTCCTAAAAGAGGACGGATTAAGGGGCAAGAGAATTGGGCTATACCAAATACCGCTAGGTAAAAATTATAAAGTGGATACCTTGATGTCTAAAGCGGTAGCTTTTATGAAGCGTCAGGGCGCAGAAATCATTGATATAAATGAGATATCAAGTGCCGACGTTGGTGGTTATTCATTTCAAGTTATGTTATATGAATACAAAGACGGATTGAACAAATATTTTCGATCTCTGGGACCAAATGCAGCTATCAAAAGTTTAGAAGAGCTGATCGCATTTAATCGAAAGGATTCCATAGAATTAAAATTTTATAATCAGAGATACCTGGAGATGGCCCAGGAAAAGGGAGACCTAACTGATGGAGCTTACTTGGAAGCTTTGGCCAACATGCTAAAATGGAGTAGGGAAGAAGGAATAGACAGGATTATGAATTTACATCATCTGGATGCCATAATAGCACCCACTGGAAGCCCTGCCTGGAAAACTGATCTGATAAACGGAGATAGCTTTCAGTTGGGAAGTTCTTCTCCAGCAGCAAGAGCTGGATACCCCAATATAACGGTGCCTATGGGCTACGTTGATGAGTTACCTGTTGGTATATCTTTTTTTGGCCGCGCCTGGAGTGAGCCCGTTTTATTGGAAATAGCCTATGCCTACGAACAAGGAACTAAACATCGTAAAGCCCCTAAGTTTCTTACTCCAGAGTAATTTTGGATTAAAGCCGGTCATTTCGACCAACGAGAGAAAACTAGAGAAATCGAAGATTCAGCGAAGCTAAACCGAAGGTTCGTGAATACCAGTAAAATAAATATGTCATGAGCTAAATTAAACTTGTTGCTCAACGAAACTCTGTAGGTAATGTACCAGGTCTCTAAAATTGCAAAGATAAAGGATTACCATTACTGAACTGCACGCCTAATATTTGTGACTTCTCTCCCGATAGCAATATCGGAAACCAGAAAGGGTACTCTATCGATCTGCCTACACAACCCGAAACAACTCATTAACAATTAAAAACAAATCCCCCCCCTTAATCAATACAATTCCTCACAGAAAAAACCATGATTTTTCAACAAACTTGTTATAGTGGTTGCCGTGACCATCTGGGTTTCGACCCGGAGGATATTGTCGCAATCCTCCAGGTCAAAATTCCAATAGCCATTATTGGCAATTAATTTGTTCAAATCCGGTTTCAAGACTTTCACTTCCCGTTTACTGTTAATTGATGTCTTAAATACCAAAACTTCTTTCATGTTTCAATTCAATTAGCGTTCGTAAAATGCTGGTGGTTCTATTCCCAAAGACCTTAGATAAACGTAAGCCTGTCCCCGATGGTGAATTTCATTGTCTATAAAGTAAAAGATGGAAGACCTTACCGTACCTTCATATTGACCAAAGATTTTGATGTTCTGTTGAAATTGCTCCTCCTTGATCTGGGCCCAATAAGTATTGATTTCCATGGTAGCCTCATCCCAAAGTTCCAGCAGTCTGTCTTTTTTATTACCGTGATCCAAATGCTCGTTAAGGGTAGCTGACTTACCAGTGGCAATTTCCTTTATACCGGGTCCGGCAATTCCCAACAGCTCCATAACCATTTCGGCGAATGTGCGCATACCCCCAATAGTATGGCTAAAAAAGGCCTCTTCGGGAAAAACTTCAATAGTCCTACGTGTAAGCGCCCTATGTCCTTGCCAATGATCCAGCAATTCTTGTGATGAAATAACTTGTGGGGTCTTGTTCAATGTAGTGTGCATAGTTCTAAATTTTTATTGGTTAATATTTCATGATCAAAATTAAATATGGGTAGTGACAGCCCTGTGTCAGTAGTAAAAAAATATTTACAAAAAATTATTTAAGAATCTTATTATCAAACCATTACAGTCATTCGTACAAATCAGAAGACCAATGTTGACATAAGGTTGTCACCTAGACTCCTTTTATTTGTAAACTGATTTTAAAAGTATCGGTACGTGAAAGTTTAGCATCGTTAATCCTTTAACCATATGGACAAAACAAAGTCAATTTTTGAATTATACTTTTATTTGAAATCCTATCTTTGGGATATATGTCAGTCAATTATGGGTAGAGATACGGTAAATCGTTTTGATCGTATAGTGGCGATCTTGGTGCAATTACAATCAAAGCGTATTGTAAAGGCGCAAGAGTTGGCAGACCGATTTGAGGTAAGTTTACGAACTATTTATAGGGATATTAGAACCCTGGAAGCCTCTGGTGTCCCCATAATAAGTGAAGCGGGTGTTGGCTATTCCATTATGGAAGGCTATCGGCTACCGCCGGTCATGTTTACCCGTGAGGAAGTAGGCAGCTTTGTGGCTGCCGAAAAATTAATGCAGAAGTTTGTGGACAAGTCGCTTGGCAGCTATCATCAATCCGCAATGTTCAAGCTGAAGTCGATTTTAAGGGGAAGTGAAAAAGACTGGATTTCTGCCCTGGAGTCCCAAATATCCGTAGACCCATCACAACAGTTGTTCAATGAAGACCTGCCCAATGCACTTGAAATACTTTTTGAAAGTATAGCTGAAAAAAAGCAGGTATATTTAAGATATCACTCCATGCAGAGCGAGCACCCTTCAGATCGGCATATTGAACCTGTAGGACTATTTCATGAAAATAATTTTTGGTATGTTCTGGGATATTGTCACTATAGAAGTGATTACAGACAATTTAGAACGGACAGGATGTTGGGCATTGGAAGAACCTCTCTTTCCTTTACCGGAGAACATGGGAGTTTGGATGAGCATTTGAGCAAAGACGTTAATGTTCAAAAAACCAAGGTAAGAATATTGGTGGATAAGAACATTGCTAGGTTTATTAACAGCAATAGGAAACATTACGGCTTTGTTTCTGAAAAAGTGAAGGGCAACAAAGTGGAAATGACATTTATGACATCGGATCTAGAACATGGATTTCCTAGGTGGTATCTCATGTTTGGAGATTATGCCGAGATTATAGAGCCCGAAGTACTAAGACATCGCGTTAGGGCCATCTTGGAAAAAACGGCATCCAATCTTTAAGAAGTTTCCGTATAGTATGGGCAACTCTTTAGTCTTTTCTAGTAAATGAGGATGGTCGGGATCTGGAAAGGTCAAATGTCCTTTATTGAACGGCCACTTGGCCTATAACGCAAAGCCCGTTTTTTCGGATAGAATACTTTTAAGTTCTTCTGTAGTGGAAGCATCTATAATGTTCATTGCCTTTACTTTACAAAGTTTCTCTACCATTTCCTTACCGGCCATCGTATTGGAGGCAATACCCGTTACTATATCGGGTTTTAGGTCAAAAGCCTTCATTAGGCCATAAACGGCGTAGGGATCGGAGGCCGCTAATATGATACATTTAATTTGTTCCCTAATGGCATCTATAGCAATATCCCCATTGTAAGGCTCCAAGGGTGAAGCTCCAATTTCAACAATGGCTACATCTGCCATTTGATGTTCCATTTTACTCAACAGCTGCTGCAATTTATTCTTAAAGGCATCCTTGGGATAGATGGAAGAGGGGAGGCCTACGTCAACAAAATCCATCACTGCATCTGCACCAACATCCTTAATCGCCAATATATCCTTATAACGTCCGGCTCCAGTTAGTTTTGCACCAACTACTTTGTGGCCTGCCGCTTTAAACAGATTGGTAACAATTCGGGCAGAAGTAGTCTTTCCAGCAGACATAGAAGTACCCACAAAAAGAACGACCGGGGTAGTAAAAGGAATATTTACAGAAGGCTTAACAAAATCCTGCATGTTTAACGCCTTACCGTTCCTATGGGCGTGACCTATATATTCCAACTCCATCATATTGGGCATAAAAGCAGATTTGGAGGTCAATTTACCAAGGAGTCCTGCCCCTGTAAGTACATTCATTTTAAGGTCTTCCCCAACTTTTCGCCAGGTACCGGTAGCCTCCAGCGTTGCATAGCGTTCGCCCAAGGCACCAACTATTGACTCTCCTCCGATTACACCACGCATCCTCCCATTGGAAAGCTCCAAAAGCAGGGAGCTACTTCCAGGGTCCAAAATTTTGCAGACCACATAATCCCCAGTCTGCCATTGTTCCTTGGGTAGAGCTTTAACATTAAAATCTTTTTCCTCCAAATCGGAAATCCGGGTAAGGGAAGTATATATAAATAGATTTTTCATGCTTATCTGTTTAATGGTTCTGTCAGGAGCAATAGCGTCAATAAAGACGTGCGTTCAATTAACTTGTTTTCAAAAACATACTCATGAGGGGCATGCGCCCCGTCTCCCGGGGTGCCCAGTCCGTCCAAGGTAGCGGTAAAAATACTGGTAGTATTGGCATCGGAGCCCCCTCCAGAAGTAGCTTGCTCCAAATAGATGCCTAGTTCTCGCCCGTGTTGTTCGGCTATTTTCCACAGCTCTTGGTTACGAGGCGTCTTTTCCATGGGAGGTCGTCCAATGCCACCTTCAATGGTCAATTGTACATTGGGCAAGAAAGGTTTCAATCCCATTATTTTATTGGTAATCAGTTTTCCATCGGCATCGTTCAAAACGCGTACATCCACCACTGCTTTACTTTCCGGGGCTACCACATTGGGTGAAATACCACCCTCGATCATTCCGACATTAACGGTAATTCCTTTTTCAAAATCGTTCATCGCATATAGTTGCTGTACCTGATGGGACAGCTCCACTATGGCATTGATCCCCTTTTCAGGATCCAAACCTGCATGTGCCGCTTTTCCAGTAACGGTCAAAGTAAAACGCCCCAAACCCTTCCTAGCCGTCTTGAGCTTTCCATCTAGGCCAAGTGGAGGTTCCAGTACATAGGCCCGATTTGATATTTTGGCCAATCTTTTAATGGAATTGGTAGATTCCCTACTCCCTATTTCCTCGTCCGAATTTATAAGTATGATTGGTGTTACCTTTAAGGGAACCGGTATATCCTTCAGAGCCATTAATGAAAAATACAATTGTGTAAGGCCTGCCTTCATGTCATAGATTCCAGGTCCTTTGATCATGCCATTTTCATAAGATATTGGCATAGTCTTTATTGTATCCGTTGGCCAAACTGTATCGCAATGTCCTATTATAAGCTGTAAAGGTAGACTCCTATCCCTGTCAACGGGCCTAGCATAAAGGTAACCACCAGTATTATTGCCCGGAACCTTAATCACCTGATAACCAATATTTTCAAATTTTTCTTTTAAAAAATCGAGGATTATATGTTGCTTTTCTTTTTCCCTAGAAGGCGATTCCAAAGCAACCAGATCTTTTAGAAACTGAATTATCTTTTCGTGATGGGCCTCTAAGAACTCCCTTATATGATTCGCTATTTCTTTGTGCTCTATCATTTTTTGAAACCTTTGGGAAATGGAAAATTATAGGTCTGGGCAATAGAGGAGAACCTTCCAGGGGCTAGGTAAGCCAGTAAGGGATATTCATTTATTTGTCCCTGTTCATCCATCTCGGAAACCCTTAAATAGTCTTTATGTACAAAGGCAGTCTTGATTTTGCCCGTTATAAAACTATAGTCATCGAAACCATCTATAATTTTGAACAACTCGCATTCAAGATATAAATAGGAATTTTCAACAAATAGCGCATCTATTGTAGTAGCCTTAACTGTTGGTAATGCTTCTACAATTTGTACCGATTTTTCCAAGTCAGGGTTTCTTGGGGAAGCACCCAATGATGCTAACAAAACTTGATCGGGAATAGGAAAGCTTACAGCAAATTCCTTCTTTTCTTTTATGTTGTGATAAGTGGAATGTTTTGGTGTACATTGAAAACCAAAATAATTGGATGGTCCCAAGGGTGTAGCCATATGTTTAGGGGCCATGTCATACCCATTGCCTTCTTTGGTACCGACAATAATTAAGGGAGCAACCGTAAAGAAATAATCCCAAATAGACGAATTGGTCGATATCCGCACATAATTATCGTGTAACTGCTTTTCCATGGTAATACCTAAGGTTCCTACCAAATTTACAAAGGACAGTGGGAAATTTAACTGACATTGGTCATAAGGACATCCTTAAACCATGCCTTTATCGTGTTATATGGGCCAAAATGTTGTTCGGAAACATCTATTGGTAATTCCGTATGATTTGCGGCTTCCACAAGAAACCCCACTAAAACGGCTGGGTGCGTTGGACTATTGTTTTTCAAGGAGCCTAAGGCTTTTGAAATACGGGTATCACTAATAAGGAATTAGACCTGGTACAGAAATTTTAGCCGTTCAATATTATTGATGACCAATGAATCCATAATCATTTTTAATAACGGCTGTATAACTACAAGACAAATTTGCCATATATAGTTTTAGCGGAAAGGGGAGGGACCTATCCGCTAATTACCATATATCAATCTTAGGGCTTAATTATCTTTTCATAGGCCATCTGGTACAGATCTGTTAATTCCTTATGCGGATTCTTCTGACGGATCTTTTCCAAAAAGGCCAATAATTCTTCTCTTTTGTTGTGCTTGTGTGCATCCAAAAGGATATCCTCTATAGTATTGCTCATAATCTAGTTTTCTATTTCTTGAATTACTTTTAATGTTTTTAACATGGAATCGGGGGTTACCGAAATGGTATCTATACCTTCCTCTATCAGGAATTGCGAGAAATCTGGAAAATCCGATGGTCCCTGACCACAAATTCCCACTTTGGTCTTATGTTTTTTGGCCGAGGATATCAAGGATTTGATCATACTTTTTACAGCACAATTACGCTCGTCGTACAAATGGGCCACCAAGCTGGAGTCCCTATCCAGACCCAGGACCAATTGGGTAAGATCATTGGAGCCAATGGAAAAACCATCTATCATTGGGGCGAACTCCTCAGCTAATATTACATTGGAAGGCAATTCTGCCATCAAATAAATTTCCAGTCCCCTTTCACCTCTCTTAAGCCCATTTTCTTCCATGATCTTCAGTACTTTGATCAATTCCTGTGGGGTCCTACAAAATGGGATCATGATGGTAATATTTTCCAGACCGAATTCGTCCCTTACTTTTTTAAGGGCCTTACATTCCATTACAAAAGCTTCCTTAAAGGTTTCCGAATAATAACGAGAAGCTCCCCTCCATCCGATCATCGGGTTTTCCTCCTTGGGCTCAAAATGGTTCCCTCCCAACAGGTTGAAATACTCATTGGTCTTGAAGTCGGATAACCTGGTAATCACCCGATTGGGATAAAAGGCTGCCCCGATCTTGCCGATGCCCTGTGCCAGTTTATTGATAAAGAAAGCCTCCTCCGATTCATATCCCTTGATCAATTCGGCTATGGAAGCCGAAAGGGCCGGATCGTTCAAGGTCTTGTGCTTCAACAAGGCCAAGGGGTGTACTTTTATGTAATTGTTGATGATAAATTCTTCCCGTGCCAGACCAACTCCGGCATTTGGAATTTTCCTATATTGAAATGCCAGTTCCGGAGAACCGATATTCATTAGGACGGGGGTTCTGGTCTTCGGAAATTCCGTGTATGCGGTTTCGTGGAGCTTGTATTTTATTTTTCCCTGGTACACCTTTCCAACATTGCCCTCTGCGCAGGACACGGTAATGTCCTGTCCATTTTCCAATAGGGTAGTGGCATTGGCAGCGCCCACTATGGCAGGGACGCCAATTTCACGCGCCACAATAGCGGCATGGCAGGTTCTTCCCCCTTTTTCGGTAATAATGGCCGAGGCCTTCTTCATTAAAGGTTCCCAATCCGGATCGGTCATTTCGGTCACCAGAACATCGCCCTCCTTAAAATCTATCTCATCGGCACTGCCATCCCTTCCATCCAAGGTAAAGATCCGATATACCTTGCCGTTACCGATCTTGTCGCCTACGGCAACCCCTTCCAGAAGAAGTTTGTCCGCCAAGTGCTCCGCGTCCTCAATTTCATATTCCTTTATACTCTCTGTCTGTTCCTGGGAATGGATCGTCTCCGGACGGGCCTGAACAATATACAGTTCATTGGAAAGTCCGTCTATGGCCCATTCTATATCCATGGGGCACCAGGACCCCCGGACAGAGCTGTAGTAGTTTTCTATTTTTTGTACCCATTGCGCCAATTGTATGATCTGTGGATCCTTTAAGCAAAAAGTATCTTGGATCTTTTGATCTACAGGTACCTGTTTTACCGTTTCAAAGGGTTTATTGCCATACACCATTTTATGTGTCTTCTTGCCGAGTTTTTTATCTATAATGGCATTGAACCCCTGTTCCAAGGTGGGTTTGAACACTATGAACTCATCCGGGGAAATTTCCCCTCCCACAACGAGCTCTCCCAATCCATAGGCACCATTGATCAGCACCACATCCTTAAAACCGCTTTCCGTATCCAATGAAAAAGCAACTCCGGAAGAGCCCAGATCGGAGCGTACCATTTTTTGTACACAGACCGATAGTTTAATGATAAAATGGTCAAAGTTCCTTGAGGAACGGTATGAGATGGCCCTGTCCGTATACAAGGAGGCAAAACAGCTCCTTATAGCCGTCAAGAGCATTTCCCCTCCACGAATATTCAAATAAGTGGATTGCTGTCCCGCAAAGGAAGCGTCCGGCAGATCCTCTGCCGTTGCGGAAGAACGTACCGCAACATCGGTGGCGTCCTGACCGTACTCTTCGGATAGGACATAATAATATTCCAATATGGCCTTTTCAACGGATACGGGAAATTTTCCGTTGGAAATAAGTTTCCGGATATTGGAACCGGTTTTGCGCAGTTGGATAATGTCGGTCGTGTCCAATCCTTCCAAGGCCGCACTGATCTTTTCCTTTAAATGGTTTTCCTCAATAAACGCATCATAGGCGTCCACGGTAACGGCAAAACCATTGGGCACTTTGATGTTCTGGGAAGTAAGGTTCTGGATCATTTCGCCGAGTGAGGCATTCTTGCCCCCAACTCTCGGTAGATCATCCATTCCAACTTCACTTAATTTTTGGATGTACTCTTTTTTATTTTTCATGACACTATGCTGGTTAGTGATTTTTACGCAATCGTTTTCGTAGATTGGCAAAAAAAATTATTACACTACAAAATTTCATCAATTATCCCATGTGTACAACCAATATTAATTCAATTTATAATACTTTTTATGCCTTAATATAGTATTTTTATGTGTTGTTGAAATTTTAGTACCAACATGTGTTTTTGATGTAAGCTTTTTTTGACCCAAGCACAAATCAACAAGTTCTAAAATAATTAGGTTTTTTTAGGAAATAAAATTAGTAGGGTTACAGCCTTTAAAGAGTGATAATCATAAATCAAAAGCTTTTAAGAATTATTAATCTCTTAACCATACATTTAGATTTTCCCAAAATATATGGATGAAAAATATAGTTGCTACACTAAGGAAGCATATTATAATTTAACCATACCACACCATTATCAATAGAGCAGTAATAATTAGTACGGAAGCAGAATTCCGAAATAACCAGTGTTAAGGATAAGTTGATACTATAATATGAATACCTTCTAAAAGCAAAATGGATTATATACCCCTTTCAAAATTCACAATATATGTCCCTGAAAGATTTTAAAATAATTTCTTTAGACCTAGGTAATTAAGGCTATCATGGGCCGAATTGGTATTTTATCACATATTTTCTGAAAACGAAAAATTATCGATAATAAATACAATTCCTACTGCCACTTGGGCAAAAGAAGATTTTGAAATTGTGCATGGACACTCAATGGCAAGCTTTGCCACATTCAAAGGAAATGCCCGATAACCACGAAAAATACAGCCTAATAGAGGGGGGTAAATGATAGGTGCAATCGCTAAACGTTGGAAAGCGCCTCCATCAATTCGTTTTTCTTGTTTCTGCTCAACGGTACCTGTCTTCCTTCTACTTCAATATTTTTACTATTGAACTTTTCTACTTTTTCCAGATTCACGATATAGGATTTGTGTATCCTTAAGAATTTATCCTCGGGCAACTGTTTTTCAAAAGATTTCATGGTAGAAAGAATAACGATATTACCTTCATTCGTCACCACTTTAATATAGTCGCCAAGAGCTTCTACCCATTTTATGTCATTTAAAACAACTTTACGCTTTTTTAGATTGCTTTTTACGAAGATATACTCTTCTTCCGCGGTAAGGTTCTGGGATTGCTCATGTCTGGACACGGCTCTTTTTATGGAAGCTTCAAAACGGGCCGAGGAAATAGGCTTATATAGGTAATCGGTTACATCATAATCAAATGCTTTTAGGGCATAATCGGGTTTACCGGTAATCAAAATTACCTGCGGTGGATTTTCCAAGGATTCCAAAAGATCAAAGCCATTTATTATTGGCATTTCCACATCAAGAAAAATAAGATCAATGTCATTATTTTTGATCCCGTTATTGGCTTCAATGGCATTGCTGTATTGGGCTACCAATGCCAGGTTCGGATGTTTGTTCACTAATTGGGCTACGGCCATGCGCTGCATAGACGAATCGTCTACAATAATGCTTCTTAATTTCATAATGTGTGTCTCGTGGGTTTAAATCGAGTTGAAAATACTCAAATAGCCTTCCAAACCCTCAAAAATGATGTGAACACCACTTTAGATGTTGTGTAAATGGTGATATTTGTGGTCTAGGCATTTGGTTCAATTTGCTACATATAAAACGGCCAATTCAGATTCAGGTGCGTATTGGCCAAAAACCTTTGGGGTTCTTATACCAATTTGTTCAATAAGGATTTATGAACTAGAAAACATAGGTTAACATCGCCCTTAAACAGTCGCAGAAGGGTAGCAGGGGCTCATAATCTCTATGAAGACGTGCAACCAGTCCAATTAATATGTATTGGCCATAGGTTGGGATTAAAAAACAGTTGAAAGTAAAACTTAGTCTTATGAAGAAATTTATGAAAGTTGAAAGTGAAGGGATTTTTTTTCAATACAAAAACCTGATTTATCAAGTATCTATCCTACTACTTTTCTTGAGTAACAATACCTCCAATGCACAGGTATACTCCACCACAGATGGTCTCGCCAATTTCCAGGCAAAAATGCCCCTTAACACCTATATGGGCAAGTCGGACCAATTACAGGGTAGCATCAATTTCGAAACTGGAAAAGTTGCATTTAAGCTGCCTGTAAAATCCATTAAGACAGATAAGGACAAACGTGATGAACACATGTACGAGCTGCTGGAGGCGGAAAAAAATCCCAATGTACTTTTTGATGGGAAACTAATCGATGAATTTAACTTTGATAAAAAGGGTAATCAGACGGTCAAGGTCAGGGGCGATTTCACCCTAGCCGGAACTACTAGACAAATAACCGTTCCTTTAGAATTAGTACTTGTTTCTGAAGGTACAATTCAATTAAAAGCTTCCTGGTCATTGTTAATTACCGACTATGGTTTAGAGCGCCCAAGCATAGTCTTTATACAAGTTAATGACGAACATGACTTAAGTGTGGATGCTGTTCTAAAGGAAAAGTAAAATTCATATATATGAACCAAACAATGGCCTAAAATAGCTGGAATAATTTCAGTCCGTTTGCTTTAAGGGACTTTTCAATTATGGGATTACTCAAAGATTCATGGAGTGCATCCCAGTTATTGTGAATTAATTCCAAAACTATAGGCAAAATATTAATTATCTTTACAGTTACTTCCTCCACAGCATATCCTGAACCTAATTTGGGCCATAAGATATAGGTCCATTTTAGGAAATTGCAAGCATTAGGTTTATTAGTATGTACAATATCCTTTTAAAGTATTTATTATTCTTTGTCATAGCATGGAAGTAATCATATGCCATTACTAGCATCAAGACAAAAAACCTCAATAGACGGTATAGCCATGAAGTTCGATATATATTCACCGATGGATATTTTAAAACCCTTTATCCTACGTTACGTAATATCAGAAAATGATTTGCCAAGCGCATATAAAGTTTTTCCGTCTACTGGTTTAGTCGTCGGATTTCAATATAAAGGACTTCTTTCAACGCTAAAGGAAAATGTGGAAAACAAACTCCGTAGCGCGGGAATAACGGGAATTTCGGATAGCTATAAAACCTTTAAGAATTCCGCGGATATAGGAACAGTTTTGGTGTATTTCACCGAATTTGGATTTTGTCATTTTAATTCACATCCGGCAAACGAATTGTTCAACTTAAGCCTTCCGCTCGAGGATGTTTTTGATAAGAACAAGACAATGGAAGTTATGGAAAAATTGGTCCTTGCTACAACGGATATACAACGTGTCCAAATCGTTGAGGAATTTTTGTTATCCCAACTGAAGGACATTAAAAGAGACCTACTTATAGAAGAAGCGGTCAAAATTATTTACCAGAGTAAAGGAATAATCAGAATAAAGGACTTAAACCAAAGACTATTTATTAGTCAAAGCCCATTTGAAAAACGTTTCAGAAAAGTAGTTGGAACGACACCAAAAAAATTTACTTCCATAGTGCGTTTCAATACTGTACTTGAAAGTCTTGAAAAAACCGAATCGCTTACTAAAATCTGTTATGAAAATAATTTTTTTGATCAAGCCCATTTCATCAAAAATTTTAAGCAATTTACTGGGGATACTCCTGTAAACTTTAAGCGATTCTTGTAGATAAACGATTTTTTACAATTACATTGATTTTGGTCGTTGCACCTTTGAACTGTAATCTTAATTTAATGACAATGAGAAATCAACAACTTCTTTTTACAGGAGATCAAATTAGTGGAGCACATAGCAAAGTAAAATCGGGTGCAGACTTTCCTGCATACATTCAGGATCTAAAAGAATTAGGGGTTACCCATTATGAAACATTTGTGCATGACGGACATACGGATTATTTTGGCTACAATGGCCACAAAATAACATCTGCCCCTAAGTACTCAAACTTACCCATTACAGAAACATCAAATAAAAAGCAATTTCAAACGGACTTAAAACTTCATCAGGAAGGTAAAACAGATTATCCAACTTTTTGCAAAGACTGTGCAGAATCGGGTATTAAAAAATGGGCTGTCCATATAACCAAAATGACCTGTACATATTACGATAAAGCAGGTAATAGAATATTGGTAGAGCAAATTCCGAAATAAAACCGGTAACAACATTTTATAAAAATAAAAGCGGCTTTGGTACTTTTTCAAAGTCGCTTTTTTATATTTACGGGCAGTCCCTAATGGTAAGGAAACAATATAAAATTTGTAACCAATCTTTTACACTCCTTGGCATCAAGGATGACCAAAACACTGTTAACCTTTATAGAAAGAGAATTAGATACTATGAAAAATGTTACTTTTTTAATTGTCGGATTATTGCTTTGAACTCTTACAGTAAATGCGCAGGATAGAAATATTGCTGTGGACACCACTGTAATAACTGCCCACACCGCAACAATTAATGGCGCTAAAATAGCATATACTGCAACAACAGGGATGCAGCCCGTTTGGGATGAATCAGGAAAACCAATCGCTACGCTTTTCTATACTTATTACAAAAAAACGACCAGCGAAAACCTTGATCGCCGTCCTTTATTAATTTCATTCAATGGAGGGCCCGGTTCAGCTTCTGTTTGGATGCATATTGCCTACACTGGTCCAAAAGTGTTGAATATCGATGACGAAGGATACCCCGTTCAACCTTACGGGGTTCGTGAAAACCCCTATTCCATTTTGGATGTTGCGGACATAGTCTATGTAAATCCAGTAAACACCGGGTATTCCAGAACAATTCCAATTAGCGGGGATGAAGTAAAAAGAGATAAGTTTTTTGGGATAAATGCAGATATAAAATATTTGGCCGAATGGTTGAACACTTTCATTACCCGAAATGAACGATGGACTTCCCCTAAATATCTTATAGGAGAAAGTTATGGTGGTACCAGAGTAGCCGGACTGGCATTGGAATTACAGGAAAAACAATGGATGTATCTCAACGGTGTAATAATGGTTTCTCCTGCAGATTATAAGGTATTTAAATCTGACAGCCCAATTTCATCATCTTTTAATCTGCCGTATTTTACAGCGGCCGCATGGTACCATAAAGCTCTTCCGGTTGCCCTACAACAAAAGGACCTATTGGATATATTGCCCGAAGCCGAAGAATTTACTTTAAACACCTTAATGCCAGCATTGGCCAGGGGAGGTTCTCTACCTATAGCCGAAAAACAAAAAATAGCGACAAAGATGGCCTACTACTCAGGTCTTTCTGAAAAATCCATATTGCAGCACAATCTAGATGTACCAACAAATTTTTTCTGGAAAGAATTGTTACGGGATAAAACTGGCAACACTATTGGTAGATTGGACTCGCGCTATTTAGGTCTGGATAGGGCAGAGGCTGGCACAGAGCCCGATTACAATGCGGAACTTACCTCATGGTTGCACTCCTTTACACCGGCCATCAATTTTTACATTCGGGAGAACTTAAAATTCAAAACCGACATAAAATACAATATGTTTGGACCTCTACACCCTAGGGACGATAAAAACAATAATACCAGGGAGAACTTAAGAAAAGCAATGGCCGTTAACCCATATCTCAATGTGCTGTTTCAGACAGGTTATTTTGACGGTGCTACCACATATTTCACCTCCAAATATACCATGTGGCAAATAGACCCAAGCGGAAAAATGAAAGATCGTTTAAGTTTTAAAGGGTATAGAAGTGGACATATGATGTATTTACGTAAGGCAGATCTAAAAACCGCGAATGATGATATAAGGGAGTTTATCAAAAAAAGTTTGCCAAATGGGCAATCAGCTAAATATTAATTGCTTTTTTTTGGATAGAAACTATTTTAGGACATGCACATTTCCTATATGGACAATCTAATTTTACACACCCGTTAAACACCAAGGCCAGCTAAGGTATAGTGGTCTTTTGTCGGCTTATATAGTAATCGGCAATGGCAACATGCAAAAGTTTATATACTTGTGTGCTTCCTTAGCCTATAATGGCTTACCTTTTTTTGATATTGATTTCCCGAAGCCCAGATGCAATTGACTTAGGTCATTGTACAGGCTATTCTTTTTATCCAACTTTAGTAAAAAAGTAATCTTATGGGAACAATAGAAACATTTGATACCCACGTATCGGAATATGAGCAATGGTATAAAGACCATCCAGAAGTATATGAGTCCGAAATTTTAGCATTGAAGGAACAATTTCAAAAATTACCACAAAATCTTCATGGTATAGAAATAGGTATTGGCACTGGAAGGTTTGCGGAACCCCTAGGCATTAAGGAAGGTATTGAACCTTCCAAGGAAATGGCCAAATTGGCCATAAAAAGAGGAATCGAGATTATGGATGGTACTGCAGAACGATTACCGTATGGTGATATGACCTTCGATTTTGTCCTGTTCGTTACTATATGTTTTTTAAAAGATGTGAAAAGAGCCTTTCGCCAGGCACACAGGGTTCTAAAACCAAATGGTGCAGTAATTATAGGCTTTTTGGATAAAGATGGATCGGTAGCCAAGGAATACGAACAAAAAAGGAACCGAAGCTATTTTTATAAGGACGCCCATTTTTATTCCGTTGATCATATCTCAAAACTGTTGAGCCAGATTGGATTTAAAAATATAGAATACAATCAGACCCTTTTCGGTGATTTGGATACCATAAACAAGGTTCAAATACCCAGACCAGGTTTTGGCGAAGGTTCGTTTGTTGTGGCTAAGGCGACCAAAAAGTGAAGTTCCAATATTTTGCCCATACGGCCGACATTCGTATGAAAGTGGAAGGCAATAGTTTTAAGGAACTTATGGTGGCCGGGGTATTGGGTATGGCCAACATATTAAAAGAGGATATATGTGATACGGAGGACTCTTTTGATATAAAATCCAATATTGCACTAAAGGCCACAGATCCGACCTGTCTTTTGATCGATTTCTTATCCGAAGTACTGTCCCACTCCTATTTGGAAAAGTCGATTTATTGCAAAGTGATCTTTATAAAACTTACGGCCACGGATGTCATTGCGGATATTTATGGAAAAAAAACAATAGGTTTTGATGAAGAAATAAAAGCCGTTACCTACCACGAGGCAGAAGTAGTTAAAACAAGAGGAAATACATGGGAAACATTCATAATTTTTGATATTTGAAAAATGAAAATAAACAAACAGGATATTATTAAGAAAGAGGATTTTCTATGGGAAATACCTCAAACCTTTAGACCTCAAATGCTGGTTCCCGCAAGGGTAATTGCCTCAGAGACCTTATTGGATGCCATTATGGAGGATAGATCTCTGGTACAATTGGTCAATGTGGCTTCCTTGCCCGGTTTAATAGGCGCCTCACTTGTAATGCCAGATGTTCACGAGGGTTATGGCTTTCCCATTGGTGGCGTGGCAGCGACACTATATCCCAATGGGGCCATTTCACCAGGAGGGATTGGATATGATATAAACTGTGGTGTACGTCTACTTACTTCGCAACAAAATGCAGAGGAAATAAAATTTAAATTGGAAGAATTATCCAAAGAAATGTATGCACAAATCCCTTCCGGAATGGGTAAAGGCGGACAAATAAACCTTAATCCCAAAGAAATGGACGAGGTGTTGACCAAGGGCGCGGAATGGGCTGTGGATAATGGTTATGCCGATAAGGAGGATTTGGCTTATATGGAAAGTAATGGTAGGTTGGATAATGCGGATCCAGCAATGGTTTCGGAAATGGCAAAAAAAAGGGGCTCAGATCAGTTGGGGACCATTGGATCCGGGAACCACTTTGTTGAGGTAGATTATGTAGATGAGATTTACGATCCCATAGCTGCCGAGGCTTATGGCCTCTCAAAAGGACAGGTTGTGGTACTGATACACACCGGATCCAGAGGGCTAGGACACCAAGTGGCAACGGATTATATTCGCGAAATAATGGCTGCAATGCCCAATTACGGAATCAAGGTGCCCGATAGGGAGCTGGCCTGTGTACCATTCAATTCCCAAGAAGGAGAAAATTATTTTAAAGCCATGTGTGCAGCGGCCAATTTTGCATGGTGCAACAGGGAGATCATCTCATGGGAGGTGAGAAAGGCCTGGAAAAATGTTTTTGGTGCTGATGTAGACCCGTTAAAGCTAATGTATGACGTGGCCCACAATATTGCCAAAATTGAAACACATCAGGTTGATGGGGAAAAATTGAAGGTTTTGGTTCACCGAAAAGGAGCCACCCGTGCCTTTGGACCAGGGTTTGAAGACCTACCCAAGGAGTATAAACACATAGGACAACCCGTCATAATCCCAGGTAGTATGGGTACCAGCTCTTATATATTGGCAGGTGCCAATAGGAGCGAAAAAATTTCCTTTGGATCTTGTTGCCATGGAGCTGGAAGAAAATTGTCCAGAACGGCTGCCAAAAAACAGGTGAATGCCCCGGTACTCAAAGAAAAACTCAAGGAAATAGGCATCTATGTACAGGCAGGTTCCTTTAAGGGTATAGCAGAGGAGGCGCCTATTGCCTATAAGGATGTTGATGAAGTGGTGGAAACCATTCAAAACTCCGGAATTGCCAAAAAGGTGGCAAAATTAAGGCCAATGGCAGTTGTAAAAGGATAGTTTTATTAAGCTACTAACGTACTATTTATCCTCCAACAGTTGTTCCATTTCCCGCTTGCCCAGGATTCTTTCTAGCTCGTCTTTTTCTACGACCTCTTGTTCCAATAAAAGTTGTGCGAGTTTTTCCAATTCGGTTCTGTGCTTCCTTAGTATTCCTTTGGTTCTTTCATAAGAGGTGTTTACCAAATCCTGCACCTCTTTATCAATTTTTTGGGCCATATTTTCACTGTATGGTTTTCCGAACATTCGTTCATTCTGACCTGTGGAATCATAGAAGCTGATCGGGCCTATTTCCTCATCCAATCCGTAATACGCAACCATGGTATAAGCCTGTTTGGTTACTTTTTCCAAATCGTCCAGGGCACCGGACGAGATTTCATTAAAAATAATTTCCTCGGCGGCACGGCCTCCAAGGGAAGCACAAATCTGGTCCAAGAATTGTGATTTGGTCACAATTTGCCGTTCTTGGGGCAAATACCAAGCGGCACCCAAAGATTTACCCCTCGGTATAATAGATACCTTGACCAAGGAATCTACATTCTTTAAATACCAGCTTACCACAGCGTGACCTGCTTCATGGTGGGCAACAATCTGCTTTTCTTGTGGTGAAATTATCTTGCTTTTCCTTTCCATGCCCCCAATGATTCGATCCCTTGCCTCCATAAAATCCGATTGTTCCACAACCTTCTTTTTTTTACGGGCAGCGATCAATGCGGCTTCATTGCAGATATTGGCTATATCCGCACCCGAAAAGCCAGGACTCAATTTCGCAAGGAGCTCTACATCAACATTTTTTGAAAGTTTTAATGGCCGTAAATGAACTCCAAAAATCTCTATGCGTTCTTCTTTCGTCGGTAATTCCAGATAAATATGACGATCAAACCTTCCTGGTCGAAGCAATGCCTTGTCAAGCACATCGGGGCGGTTGGTGGCGGCCAGCACAATTACCCCGGTATTGGGGCCGAACCCGTCCAGTTCGGTAAGCAACTGGTTTAAGGTACTTTCACGTTCATCGTTGGCCTGAAAGGCGTTTAGTTTTCCCCTGGAACGTCCCACGGCATCAATTTCATCAATAAAAATAATACTGGGGGCCTTTTCCTTGGCGCGCTTAAACAAATCTCGAACCCTTGAGGCACCAACCCCTACAAACATTTCCACAAATTCCGACCCCGACATAGAGAAAAAGGGCACGCCGGCTTCCCCGGCAACTGCCTTGGCCATCAAGGTTTTTCCAGTTCCGGGAGGCCCTACAAGCATAACGCCCTTAGGAATTTTAGCACCCAATTTGGTATATGTTTCAGGGTTCTTGAGAAAATCTACCACCTCCATAATCTCGGTCTTGGCCTCTTTAAGGCCAGCAATGTCATTAAATGTGGCTGAACTCTTGCTTCCCTTTTCCATAAGTCTGGCATTGGATTTCCCGAAATTAAAGAGGGAACTGCCACTAGAACCAGCGCCCGTTCTCCTAATTACATAAAACCAAAACAAAATAATAAACCCAAAAGGTAACAGCCAGGAAAGAATGCTCACCCAACTGGTACGGTTCTGATATTGGACTTCAATCCTATCTTCCGGAGGAAAATTCTGCTGTGCCTTTTCTAATTTTTGTTCAAAAATATCTACCGTACCAATATTCAAATAGAATTTTGGTGTCTCTGCCGTACTAAATAGCTTTTTGGAAAATGGCACTTGGGTGTCCTCTCCTGGATGCCCATTTTTAATGTATATTTCAGCTACTTCCTTATTAACAACAACAATATTGTGGACCTGCTTCTTTACCAATAGGGAATCTTGGAGAAACGACCAGGTTATCTCTTTGGTACCGGTCACTGGATTAGTGAAAAGTGAAAATACCAGTAGTAGGGCCAACAAAAGAAGATAAATCAAACCATATCCATATCCCCCATAAGGCGATTTTGGATTTTTCTTTTCCGACGGATCTGAATCCGATTTTTTCTTAACCTGTTTGTCCATTTTTACTTAAAATTCTAAATAATATAAGGTCCTAACCAATACCCAAATCCAAAGATATCTCTTGTGAATAGGTCTTAAAATGATTTCGGTCATAGGGAACCTATCCTATTTAAATTTACCAATACCTTATAACGCTTTCCCTACCTATAAGTACCTTAGCTGTCTAGGTTTATCCAATTTTATTATTAGAATTAATATCAGCATGATGTAGATCATTTCTTGACTTGTTTATAAGACTTTATTTTGTTTTCAAAGTTCTTATAGACATGAAAACAAAAATATTGTTTAGAGCAAGAGTATTAATTCCCCTATTATCAATATTCATGGCCGTAACCAGCTGTGGCCCAATGGTCTTCACCACAGAGGCAAACCTACCACCCCCGCCTTGGTTCTATCCAAACCGGTTAGAGGTGGTTCGCTACGTATATTTTCCAAACTATCGTTTTTACTATGACCTATCGGCCCGTACTTATATCTATTTGGAAGGAAATGTTTGGGTACGGCGTAAGGTATTACCACCTAGATATAGCCATTTGGACCTAAGGCGTACGAGGTACGAGAGAATCAAGGGGTATCAAAAAGATGATATCCGCAGTTATCATGAGGAACATAATGCAAATAGGGGCAGGAGCAATCGAAGCGGTTAAAAAATCAACAGGGGAATTGACCAAAGTGATCAATGAAAAAGTTAAAAATTGTGGGGAAGCAAACTAGCTTCCAACAATTGAATTTGAAAATATAGGATCTATTTGCCAGTGCCAGGTAATTTCTACATATTAATGGGGCCTTCAAAGCATAAGATCAATCAAATAGTCCTTCCGCTTATTTACATAAAACTTATGTGGATGCAGGAAACAAAAAACCCACAACCAAAGTTGTGGGTTTCCTTTTGCGGAGAAAGAGGGATTCGAACCCCCGGAGGTGTGACCCTCAACAGTTTTCAAGACTGCCGCATTCGACCACTCTGCCATTTCTCCTTAGCGGGTGCAAATATAGAAACCTTTTTTTTCTTTTTAAAAGAAAAGGGGAATTTTATTTAATTATTTTGATAATGATAGATTCTCTCCAAGACCTTATTTTTGCCTTATGGAAGAATGGTACCATTATGTGCTTTTGGCCTTGTTGGGTCTGGTGGTTGGAGCACTCAATACCTTGGCTGCAGGCGGTTCCCTACTCACCTTACCCATCCTCATTTTTATAGGGCTACCAGCCAGTGTAGCCAACGGTACCAATAGGATAGCCGTACTTACCCAAGGTATTGCCAATGTTGCTGGTTATAAGAGCAAGGGCAAGGCAATTGCAAGTCCGTTTATTTTGTACCTTTCCATAATAGCCACCATAGGTACGCTAATTGGTTCCAAATTGGCCATAGACATCAATGAAACTGCTTTTAATAAGATATTGGCTATTGTAATGGTCCTTATAGTTATTGTAATGCTAGTACAACCAAGAATACGCATTGACAATTTTGAGGAATTAATTACGGGAAAACGACAATTTTGGGCCATAGTCTCCTTTTTCTTTATTGGCATTTATGGAGGCTTTATACAAGCCGGAACCGGTATTTTTGTTTTATTGGTATTATCGACGATCAATCACCTTACATTAATGAAATCCAACGTCATTAAGGCCGTGGTGATGGTGGTGTACACCAGTGCTGCTTTAATACTTTTTGGGTTGAACGGCAAGCTGAATTGGGAAATAGGCTTAACTTTGGCCTCTGGACAGACGCTCGGGGGCTGGTTAACCAGCAGATGGTCCGTGGACAAAGGGGACAGGATTGTGAAAATACTTCTCATCATTGTGGTTATTTTCATGTCCATTAAACTATGGTTTTTTAATTAAAAGAAAATAAATTTTGGATATTATCAAGAAATTGGAATGGCGCTATGCTGTAAAGAAGTTCAATGCCGATAAGATGTTGATGGAGGATAAACTGGATAAATTAAAGCAAGCCTTTAACTTAACGGCCACTTCCTACGGGTTACAACCCATCAAATTATTGGTGGTTCAAAATAAGGAGCTACAAAAAGAGTTGGTAAAGTTTTCTTATGGCCAAAAGCAGGTGGCTCAAGCATCGCACGTTTTTGTTATTTGCATTGAAAAGCAAATTGACCAAAAATTTATCCACGACTATTTTGCCAGGGTACAGCAAATTAGAAATACTTCAGATGAAATACTTGATCCATTTAAGGGTGCACTGGTCGAAAGCTTCTCTAAAAAGGAAAGGGAAGAGGTCAGGGTATGGGCCACCAATCAAGCCTATCTGGCATTAGGGACGCTGCTTACCGTTTGTGCTCTGGAAGAGATTGATGCCTGCCCCATGGAAGGCTTTCAGCCAACGTCCTATGACGAGTTGTTGGGGCTGGATAAACTAAGGCTTACTTCGGTATTGGTACTTCCCGTTGGCTATAGGGCAACAGACGATATGTTTGCTACCTTAAAAAAAGTACGGAGGGATTTGGATGAAAGCATCATTCATATACCCTGATCCCATCAAAAAAAAAATCGATTTAATAAGCTAATAATTAAGAATAAGATATGCCAGGATTTGAACTTTTTGGAGATAAGGAACGTAAACAGGTGAATGACGTTTTGGATTCAGGAGTATTGATGAGGTATGGATTTGATGGCATGAGGAATGGCCATTGGAAAGCCAAGGAATTGGAACAGGCCTTGCAAAAACGCATGCAAGTAAACCACGCACAATTGGTGAGCAGTGGTACTGCTGCCTTAACAGTGGCATTGGCCTGTGCCAAAGTAGGCGCAGGAGATGAGGTTATATTGCCGACATTTACATTTGTGGCAAGCTTCGAAGCAGTCCTCTCGGTTGGAGCTATTCCCATCCTAGTGGATGTGGACGACACCCTTACCTTAGATCCAATTGCTGTTGATAAAGCCATTACCAGTAAAACCAAAGTAGTGATGCCTGTACATATGTGCGGATCCATGGCGGACTTGGCAGCATTAAAAAGTATATGTGACAAGCATGACCTAATTCTACTGGAAGATGCCTGTCAGGCTATAGGTGGCAGCTATGAAGGCAAACCCTTGGGAAGTTATGGGGATTTGGGATGTTTTTCGTTCGATTATGTTAAAACCATAACCTGTGGGGAAGGTGGAGCCATCATTACCAATAGCTCAGAATATTATAAAAGTGCCGACCAATATTCCGATCATGGACATGACCATATTGGTAAGGATAGGGGAGCAGAGGACCATCCCATCCTTGGATATAACTATAGGATTTCCGAATTACATGCAGCCGTAGGCCTTGCACAAATTGAACGTTTGGACGATTTTATTGCGACCCAGAAAAAAAATTATTCCATCTTACGTTCAACTTTGGAAAAAATTCCTGGAGTTAGCTTCAGAAGAGTTCCTAAAAACGGTGTTGAAAACTATTCCTTTCTAAGTTTCTATCTTCCAACGGAAGAAACGGCTCGAAAGACGATCAAGGCTTTTTCTGAAAATGGTGTGGATGCCTGTTTTTATTGGTTCGACAATAACTGGCATTATTACCGAAAATGGAATCATTTGAAGGATTTGAATGGCTTGAATAGTTTTTCCAAGGAAATTAAAAACGGGCTTCCAAATTATGAAGCTTCGGATTTCTCCAAGTCCGATCATTGGGTCAGTAGAAATATATCCTGTTTAATCAAGTTGGGCTGGTCGGAAGATGAAGTTGCGGTCCGTGCCAACAAAATGGCTGAAATCATAAAGAATCAACTTTCCTGATAAAATGAAGCATTATGCCTATATTTATTTTTTATTATAACTATTAAACCAAAATCAAAATACCAAAAGATCATGAATACAAAGACTTCTTTCCTATGCCTATTTGCGGCAGTGTTATCCATGCAAGTGATAGCTCAAAACAAAGGTGGTACCCCTCCAGAAGTATCCCCAATGCCTATGAAAGCTGAAATGACAGAAATATGGGAGCCGGAAGTTGAAGTTGTGGTACCAGCAAAAAAATTAGGGGATGCCCCGTCTGATGCCATTATATTATTTGACGGCACAAATTTGGATCAATGGACAAGTCAAAAAGATAATTCAAAGCCGGCACCATGGAAAATTGTTGACAATAACCATATGGAAGTAGTGCCAGGGTCTGGTGGTATAAGTACAAAAATGAAATTCGGGGATTGTCAGATACATTTGGAGTTTAGTGCTCCGGATGTGGTTGAAGGAGAAAGCCAGGGTAGGGGCAATAGTGGATTGTTTTTGCAAAATAGGTACGAACTTCAAATTTTGGACTCCTACAACAACAGAACTTACCGTAACGGACAGGCAGCAAGTATCTATAAGGACGAGGCTCCATTGGTGAATGCTATGAAAAGTCCGTTGGAATGGAATACCTACGACATTATTTATACGGCGCCCCGATTTAAGGAAGACGGTCGTTTGGATGCCAAAGCTAGAATAACCGTATTGCATAATGGTGTTTTGGTCCAGAACAATACGGTGATTAATGGAATAACCTACTATATTGGACTACACAACTATCCTTCGGCCCATGGAGATGATGTAATATCCCTCCAAGATCACGGGAATAAAACACAGTTCAGAAATATTTGGTTAAGAAAATTATAGACCCCTAAAGTTAGTCCATGCCAATTGGAGTATCTATTTAACCTCTTTTAGCAGGGTTATATAATTCATCCTAACAAAATAATGATACAAAATACCTCTAAGCAATTTGGCTTGGAGGTATTTTTTTGTCTTAAAACGGGATTTAAAGTAATGGCAAAAGGCACCTTCTTTTACCGATTTATATTTCCAATTATTCTTAAAAAGTGGGTTGTATGCCACCTATGTAACACCGTAATTGGTCTATTTTCAAACCAATAGCAACCTATTTTCCAATATACATAGGCTGCTAACACCCCATTATACGGGGCTTTGACAATTCTATCCATGTTTTTGGGAAATATGTCCATCCCTTCACGTTTTCTTAACATTAGCTTAGCCCTTAATAATTAACAAACTAATGTAATATGAACAAACTGAAATCTTTATTGCTTGTCTTATTGATGGGCGTATCAACGGTTTCCTGGGCACAAACCACTGTGACAGGAACGGTATTGGATGAACAAAATGTTCCGCTCCCCGGAGCCAACGTAGTGGTAAAAAACACCACCAATGGGGTAGTGACGGACTTTGATGGAAATTTTTCCATATCGGTAAGCAACACCAATGCGGTGTTAGTAATATCCTATATAGGATATGTGGGCAAGGAAGTAAAATTGGACGGTTCCTCTTCCTACACCATTACACTAGTAGAAGATGCTACAGGTCTTGAAGAAGTAGTTGTTATTGGCTACGGATCTGTTAAAAGAACCGATTTAACAGGAGCGGTAGCTTCTTTGGATGCACAGGCAATTACCGAGCAGAAAAAAACTGATATTAGTCAGGCACTGCAAGGGCGTGTTGCTGGTGTTGATGTGAGGGCCAATAATAACAAGCCCGGGGCACCAATATCAATAGATATTAGGGGTAATACCGTTATACAGAATACTAATGAAACACGCGATGGACTAAATGATGACCTGGCAACCGACCTTTCCAGTCCATTATATGTGGTAGATGGGGTGTTTTTTGATGACATAAACATCTTAAACCCAGCTGACATCCAACAAATAGACATTTTAAAGGATGCTTCGGCCACGGCAATTTATGGATCTAGAGGTGCCAATGGTGTGGTAATTATTACTACTAAAAATGGTGTTGAAGGAAGAACGGTTTTCACATACGAGACTACTGTAGGTATCAACTCAGTAGCCAATAAACCGGATATGTATAATGGAGATGAGTTTGTGGGTTTTGTTGAAGATGTTATAAGAAGTAGAAACTGGCAAGGCCTTTTTGATTTTAACACACCGTATTACCCAACGGTAGACGATTACAACAATACACCTGTAGATTTTTCAGACGAATTTAGATCGTCAAATGAAGAAGCCGATAATGTGGCCAACCGCCGCTATACCGATTGGCAAAACGATTATCTAAAAACTGGTATTCAAACCAGTCACAATTTAGGTATGTCGGGTGGTCGTAATGGATTGACATATAATGGATCTATAGGTTACTTGAGCAATGAAGGGGTCATGGGAATTGAGAAATTCGATCGTTATAACTTAAATACTTCTATAACCAAAAAAGTATCCGATAAATTCACGGTAGGTTTAAAGGCTTATTTATCACTATCAGAACGTGAAACCGGTAGTAATGAATTGTTTAGAAGCACCTTGCGTTTGTCACCTACAGTAAATCCTCGTGACCCGGATGGCAATCTCATTCTATTTCCTGACGATCAGGATGGACGTTTTACAAACCCGTATTATGAAGCTTATGAAGATGCATGGTTAAATAACACAAGAACTCTGGACGTAATTGCCAATGTATTTTTGCAGTATCAACCTACAAAATGGATAAGCTTTAAAACACAGTTCGCGCCTAATTTAAGAACTATAAGACATGGGCAGCAATTCGGCTTGCTTACAAAATCGGCAAGAAATGAAGCACCTCGAACACGCCAATATTATGATGCGTTTTTTAATACTTCTTATTCCTGGGATAATATTGTAGATCTAAATTTTGATATTGCTGAAGGTCATAACCTAAAAACTACCCTAATTTCTTCCGTATATTATAGACAAGATGAAAGCAGTAAAATTGAAACTCGGAACTTTGATACCGATGCCTATAAATTTTATAATACTGCTGCCGGACTGGATGTATATAATTACGCCACTGACTATGAAAAAGAAACCCTGTCGTCTTTTGCTGGTAGGTTAAACTATAGTATAGATGATAAATATTTATTCACCTTTACAGGTAGGTATGATGGATCTTCCAAACTAGCTGTTGGACATGAGTGGGCATTCTTCCCATCGGCCGCATTTGCTTGGAAAGCCAGCGAGGAAAACTTTTTACAAGATGTAGATTGGTTAAGTAATCTTAAATTACGTTTAAGTTATGGTGAGTCAGGTAATGACAATGTGGCTCAACCATACCAGTCACTGGCGTTTTTAAATGGAGCCGACTATGTTTATGGAAGTGACCATTTAAACGGTGTGCAAGTAGCAGGACTGGCCAACTATGATTTAACATGGGAACGCTCTAAGGAGTATAACTTTGGTTTAGATTTAGGTATACTCAACAATAGAGTACGCTTAGGACTGGAAGTTTACAATAAAAAAACTGTGGATGCTATTTTAGGCAAAACCTTATCGGCAATAACAGGATATAGCACTGCAATTGGTAATTACGGATCTGTTAGTAACAAAGGTGTTGAAATAACCCTAAATACCACCAATGTCCAGACACAAAATTTTAAATGGACTACAAGTTTAAACTATGCACGGAACAAAAATGAAATTTTAGAGCTTGATGGTGGTATAGACAAACTTCCATACGGAAATCATGGAGTACGCCAAATAGGAGAACCTGTAGATGCCATATACAGTTACAAAATAACAGGTATTTGGCAATTGGATGAAGCTGCTGAAGCACATAGCTACAATGCTTTTCCCGGTCAATGGAAGTATGCGGACCTTAATAACGATGGTGTTTTAAATCAAGATGACAACACTGTAATTGGATCCATATCACCCGATTGGATTGGAGGTATGACAAATACTTTTGCCTATAAGAATTTGGATTTGTCCCTACAAATGTACACCAGACAAGGCACTTACGGACACTCTGAGTTTTATAACAACTTTGCACCTTGGCAAAACGACCGAGCAAAATTTAATAAGGTAAATCTGGATTATTGGACGCCTAACAATCCAGATGCAAAATACCCCGCAGCGTATTATGCTTCAACAGGAGATAATTATTACACAAGTTATGATTTTGTAAAAATCGGGAACATCGGTCTAGGTTATAATGCTTCAGAAGCATTGTTGGACAAGCTAAAAATGTCTAGCTTAAGATTAACTCTAGATTTTCAAAATCCTTTTACGTTTACCGATTATGCTGGTCCAGACCCTGAAACCGGATTAAATAATACATACAACGCAGGTTATATGATAAAAACAGTATTATTCGGACTTAAGTTGTCGTATTAATTTTAAAAATGTTAAAGATGAAAATAAATAAAAACATAAAACAAGGTATAACATTACTGGTTTTTTCAATAGTATTGAATTCCTGTAATGAATATATACAAGAGGATGCCTATTCAGATGTAACCAGTGAAACCTTTCTTAATGAAGATAATGCCGATCAATTAGTGGTTGGAGTTTATACGGCTACAAGGGCAACTTACAGAAATCACAGTTATAAATTTGAAGGTACAGACATTTTTACTGCTAAAAATGAATTGTTTTCGTTTAACAGTACCAACGATTACACCAATTTTGTAGCACCTGAAACCAATGGTGTATGGAGCAGTAATTACAATGTGGTTGCAAAAGCTAATACGGCAATCAACCGTTTTGAAAACCAAATTAGTTGGAGTGATAATAATTTGGACGCTAAAGCGTATGGTATAGCTCAAGCACGTGCGTTGCGAGCGTTGGCATTTTTTAATTTAACCGTACAATACGGTGGTGTAGATCTAGGACTTGAAGAACCTTTAAGCATACGTAACGATTATACCCGTTCTACAGAAGAAGCTACTTATTCATTGATAATAAGTGAGTTGGAAGCTGCCATACCAAACCTTGAGGATGAACCGGAAACAGGACGATTTTCAAAAAGGGCAGCACAACATTTGTTGTCGGAAGTTTATTTGACTAGGGCTTACAAATCTTTTGCCGGTAGTAACGATTTTCAAACAGCGGCAGATTTGGCCGTACAGGCCATAGGTTCCTACGATATTAGAAGCCAGTCTTTCGCTCAGGTATTTGACTATGACAACCAGGTAAACCCTGAAATACTTTTTGCTGCCCAATGGGAAAATAATGAATTTACGGAAGATAGAAATAATAACAAGCATTCCTTATTTATGTATGGAGTACAGGAATTACCTGGTGTAAGTAGAGCCAATCAATATGGTGTATCGGATGGAAGTCAAATGATGACTCCTTATTTCTATTCCTTATTTGAGGATAACGACACTCGAGAAGATGCCACTATACACCGAGTGCTTTATGCGGACGAAGATGCTGCTTGGGGAGACGACACAATTGTGCCTGGAGATACTGTTGTATATTTCCCAAAACAAGCACTTGATTTAACAGAACTTACCGATAAATTGGAGAGATACTGGGTATATCAACCAGATCAATACCTGTACGGTAAACCAGCTGATATTACAGGGGTAAACTATTTATATTCTACCGGCCTTTTTACACACTTCCCGATCATGAAAAAATTTGATGATGAGGTTTATTTTGATCAAAACGGTGGTGCACGTGACACTTTTATCTTTAGGGTTGCAGGAACTCATTTATTGGCGGCAGAAGCATTCTTAGGCGCTGGAAACACTGCTCAGGGCCTCTTTCACCTAAATCGTGTGAGGGAACGGGCAACAGGTGTAGCTGATCATTATTCAACCATAGATTTGGATGACATACTTGTCGAGAACGCCTTGGAACTTGCTGGGGAGGATAATAGATGGGCCGTCTTAAAGCGTATGGGGAAATTGGAAGAAAGAATCAATTCATATAACCCACATGTCATAGATCATGGTGCTTTTGATTCCTCAAAACATTTATTACGACCAATACCCACTAGGGAGATTGCCCTATCTCCAAACACGATGGTGCAAAACCCTAATTATTAATAGGAAATGATTTTAGAAATTTTTGTTTGAGTTAGTTTAGTTAGAATTATGGACGGGGGTTCGTTTATCCCTGTCCATATTTTTTAAGCCGAAAATCATTTCATCCAAGCATGTACAATACAATCTATAGAAGAATAAGGGATGATTATAAAGGCCCAGCCAGAAGCAATACAAATCACATTAAATAAATCTGGACCAATAACCTATCATCATAGAGCACATATAATTAAAAATACCAAACATCTAAATAGTTATTACCCTAAATCTCTAAGACACAAGAATGGATTTCCTACTTTTGAAATATTGGACTCCAATCCATTAAATTTAGAACTGAACCATAAATCAATTAATAAATGAAATTAGTCAAAGTATCCTTGTCGGCTATTCTCGGCACCGTGCTACTAGCAACGTTCCTTAATTCCTGCAAAGAAAATAAAGTTGAACAAACTAATGAAACCACGGCAAAAAGTCCTGTAGAACTGGTATACCCACAATTGGATACCGAAAATTCACGATGGTTTTTCTTTTCATCGGCAAGTCGCCCTTTCGGGATGGTAAATCTAAGTCCGGATACGGAAGTGGACGGGGCGTGGGGAAGCGGATATAGATATAAGGTAGATACCATTCAAGGTTTTAGCCATATCCATGCCTGGCAACTTTCAGGACTATCCGTACTTCCGGTAACCATATCCGAAGATAACAACAAGTCCATTTTTAAGGATTTTAAATCCAAATTCAGTCATGACCATGAAAAAGTGTCGCCGGGTTATCATTCTTTAGCTTTGGAAAAATATGGAATTAATGTAGAGCTCACTAGCACCAAAAGGGTTGGTTTTCATAAATATGTCTATCCAAAAAATAAGGATGCGGCTATTCTTTTTAACCTTAATGGCATGTTGGGGCCTTGTAAAAATTTAGATGGCAAACTAATTAAAGTAAATGCTAAGAATCTTACAGGTGAGCTTGTCATGGCACCGACCCATAGAAGGCCAAAACCGGTAAAATTATTTTTCCATATTATTTTGGATAGAGAAGTTGGTGGGGTAAACAAGGATGAAGAAACCGGAAACTATTTGATCGGATTGGGCAATGACTCCGACCAGCTTTTGATGAAAGTTGGCATTTCATATACTTCTGCAGAAAATGCCAAAGCCAATATAGATGCGGAACTGTCCCATTGGGATTTCGAAAGGATTGTAAAGGAATCCAAGGAAGAATGGAACAATGCCTTAGGTAGAATAAAAATCGCGGGCGGCACGGAAACCTCCCAAAAAAGGTTTTATACGGATCTATGGCATGCCTTGCAAGGTAGAAGGGTTATAAGCGATGTTAACGGGGCCTATCCCGATAATACAGGGGAGCTCTTCAGAATAGGGCAAATACCTTTGGATGCAGCCGGAAAACCAAAATTCAACCACTATAATTCCGATTCCTTCTGGGGTGCCCAATGGACCATAAACACACTTTGGGGCTTAGTGTATCCTGAAATTATGGAAGAGTTTGTTCAATCCTTATTGCAGTACCAAATGGATGGGGGATTGGTTCCCCGTGGGCCTTCGGGCGGTAATTATACCTATGTAATGACCGGGGCCTCATCCACACCATTTATTGTCAGCTCCATACAGAAAGGTATAGTTACACAAAATTTAGAGGACATATATGAGGCGTTAAAGATAAATCATATGCCAGGCGGAATTATGGAAAGAGCTGGATATGAACATAATACCGCACTTGGGGGTGGATTAAAATACTATATTAGGGATGGTTACGTACCTTATCCCATTCCAGAAGGAAAATTTGGTGGCCATCAGGAAGGTGCAGGTGTAACCATGGAATATGCCTATCAGGACTGGACTTTGGCACAATTGGCCAAAAAAATAGGAAATGAAGAGGATTACAACTATTTCATGGAGCGCTCCTTAAATTACAAAAATGTGTTTGATAAGACTGTGGGTTGGATGAGACCAAAAGATGTAGATGGTGTATGGACCAAAAACTTTGATCCGTACCAACATCAGCACGGATTTGTAGAATCCAACGGGGCCCAAGCCACTTGGTTTGTACCGCACGATCTTAGCGGTCTGGCTAATCTTATGGGAGGCAATGAAAAAGCTGTGGAAAAACTAAACCTTCAATTCCAAACGGCGGAAAAACTAGGATTTACTTCTGGTAATTCACATGCCCTGGAATTGCATCCCGAATATAGAAAAATACCGATCAATTATGGAAATCAGCCTTCCATGCAAACAGCCTTTGTATTTAATAAATTGGGAAGGCCGGATTTAACGCAGTTTTGGTCCAGAAAAGTAGTGGATAGAGCTTTTAGCGGTTTGTCTCCAGCTACCGGATACAACGGGGATGAGGACCAAGGACTAATGGGTAGTTTGGCCGTATTGATGAAAATAGGACTTTTTCAAATGAACGGGGGTACCGAGGACAATCCTATATACGAATTTGGCAGCCCCATTTTTGATAAAATCACCATAAGTTTGGCAAATGGCAAGGAATTGGTCATCAATGCCCCAGGTACAGCTTCGGATAAGCCTTATTTAAATGCAATAAAAATAAATGGAATGGTATCGGACCAAAATTACATTAGTCATTCCGATATTTTAAAAGGGACCACTTTGGATTTTACCATGGGGTCCGTACCTTCCATGAATTCACAGGAATAATAAGGATAAAGTGATGCATTAGGGTTTTACAGGAACAACAAATAAAACACCTCAAATATACTAGTTCACTATGGCTAATTTATTTGAGGTGTTTAAACTATAGCATCCAAGGCTCCTTATATTGCCTATTAAAAAGTTAGTGATAATTACTTTATGGGAAACAAACTTCAATTTCTGCTGGTATTTATGGTCTCCATTTGGAACCTGCATGCCCAGACAATAAAGTTTGAACATTATAATGACCACAATGGTCTATCCCATAATTCCGTAAGACATATTATTCAGGACGACCGGGGTTTTTTGTGGTTGGGTACTTTTTCAGGATTGAATCGTTTTGACGGTTATGAGTTTAAAACTTTTACCAGCTCGTCCGAAATTAACAATACCATCCCGGACGATGATATTACGGACTTGGAATTGGATAGGGAATCCAATCAATTATGGATCGGCACAAGAAAGGGACTTGTACTTTATAAGTTGGACACCCACACCTTCCGAACCTTCCTTCCTAATGTTAATGATCCAAACGCTTTGCAAGATGGGGAGATCAGGTCTGTACATATAGATCGTTTCAAGCAAGTGTGGGTGGGAACCAAGGATAAAGGACTTTTTATCTATAATCCCGAAACCCAGTATTTTAAGAAAGTAGAACTAGAAGGCTATAATTACGTCAAGGACATATTTGAAGATTCCAAGGGATATATATGGATTGCAAGTTATGGCACTGCGGGCATTGCCAAAATTTCCCTGGACAATACAGGTAACATCGGGCAAATAAGGGAATACACCTTGGAAGTTTCGGAGTCGACCGAAACAAACCCATATGTCAATTTTATCTATGAGGATCACAAATCGGATATATTTGTGGGGAGTAGGAGAGGACTATATAAATTGGAAGCGCAGACCGATTCTTTTAGAAATTTGTATTTAAAAGATTCTAAGGTCAGGGATAAATTGGGGCCATACTTTATTTCGATAGCCAGGGCGCCCAACGGTGAATATTGGCTGGGAACCCTAGGCGGAATCCTAGTGGTAGACGAACTGGAGGACATTGTACTTCAAGAATACCGATGGTATTACTCGGAATTATCGGATGATGATTCCTTGGCGGATAATTTGGTGGCAGCACTGTATTTTGATACCTCAGGCGTGCTATGGATTGGCACGGAAGACGGCCTGGAGAAATACGATCCTTATAATAATCAATTTAATTATAACTCGGATATTTCCCAATATATTGGGAATCAGGTACCCCGTATTCGTGGATTTGCAAAAACCAAAGACAATAAGATCATAGTGGCTACAAGACATAATGGCCTCTTTATTTCGGACAATGGCCATTATAGACCCTTGTTCAATAACCAAAAGGACATAGCCAGTATTTTTACCATGGATGGCAACATATTCTACTGTGGACTATGGGAAGGTCATATTTTACGTTACGATTACAGCAGTGGTAAAGCGTCCGTATTTGATGTTGGCTTTAGTAGGTCTCCAATTCTTGCTTTCGCAGATTTAGGTAACAAAAAGATGGTGGTTGGCGCTCATGGAGAGGGGGCGGTAATTATCAATACAGAAACCTTGTCACCTGTAAAGGGAACGGGAATATTATTGCCTTCACGTCCCATTAATAAATGTGTGGTGGATAATAATGGCACTATTTGGTTCGCCTCCCAAACAGGGGTTATTCAATTTGACCCAGTAAGTGGAAATACGCATGTATATGACGCCGATTTAGACGAAAACATTAGTTTGTCACATGAAAACGTCAGTGATATCACCATTGATCCGTCAGGGAAAATTTGGGCAGCGACACGGATGGGGTTGGATTACTACGATCCCGATTTGGATAATTTTGTCCCAATTATGGAGCCGGCGGAATTAAAAAGCAGTTGGATTACCGATGTGGTATCCGATACCAACGGCAGCCTATGGCTAAATATGAACAATAATCGTATTGCCCAATACAAAAAGCTATCCAACGAACTAAAAATATATTATACCGATAGTGGTAATAGGTTGGACGTATTTAGCTTAACGGGGTTTTACTACGCCGATGATTCCCACATCTATTTGGGAGGCAAAAATGAAATTATTTCCTTTTCACCATCAGACATCAAAGACAATGATATATCACCGGCTCCCCTGATCACGAATATCAAAATTCAGAATACCGATTTGGAAGTGGGAAGTATTTTAAACGATCAACAAATACTTACTTCCGACATAAATTTAAGTCGCGAATTGGTTTTGGAAAATGTCAACAAGAATTTTTCACTTACTTTTTCCAGTCCTTCCTACACCAGTGAACGCTTCAATAAGTACAGCTATAGATTAGTAGGATTTGACAAGGGATGGAATACGGTCGATATACGACAGCGTACGGTGCAGTACACCAACCTGTTTTTTGGCGATTATACCTTTGAGGTAAAGGCTATGAACAGTCACGGGGTATGGAGCGATGTCTCTTCTTACCAAATAAAGATCCTTCCGCCTTTTTGGTTTACCTACCAGTCCTTGATCATTCTTATTCTACTGCTGTTTCTTATATTCTATGTGGTACGCAAACAGATGAAAGCTCGACTTGGGTTAAAGCACCAATTGTTGTTGGAGAAAGTAAAAAGGGAACGTGATGAAAAATTGAGCAACGAAAAATTAAGGTTTTTTACCAATATTTCACACGAGCTTAGAACCCCCTTAACCCTTATACTAGGACCTACCAAGCAACTTATAGAAGATGGTGAAACTAGTGGTAACCAGTTTCAATTGAGCCGATACCAAATGATTCTACAAAATGCCAACCGGCTGCTAAACCTAGTGAATCAGGTGTTGGATTTTAGAAGGGCACAGTCTGGCGAATTGAGTTTAAAAGTTACCCATACGGACATTTTATTGCACACCAGAAATACATTTCGCTCTTTTGAGGAGCTGGCGGACGACAAAAAAATTGAGTTTAGCCTTATTTGTGAAAGTGAAATGATCGAAGGCTATGTAGACCGTGACAAGTATGATAAAATACTGTACAATTTGTTGTCCAATGCCTTAAAATTCACCCATAAATATGGCCATGTTGACGTTTTTGTGGGAACCCAATCGGTACATGGTAGAACGGAATTGGTAGTTGAAATAAGTGATGACGGTATTGGGATTCCTTTGGAAAGTCAAGAAAAAATATTTACGCGTTTTTATCAAGCGCCCAACAGTAAGATAAACAATACCGGGTCTGGAATAGGGCTCTCCCTTGTTCAGGTATTGGTACAACTTCACAAAGGAACCATTGCTGTGCAAAGTCAGGCCGATAAGGGTAGTGTATTTACCATCAAAATCCCCATAGATTACGAGGCTTATGAAGAAAGTGAAGTATTCGAGTATGGTCAGAGTCCGGTTATAGAACATTCGCCCCATTTAATTCCCAGTAAAAAAATAAACCAGAGTGCCCATTTAAAGGAAAGAATACTCATTATTGAGGACAATGCCGAATTGCGTAACTATTTGGTAGACTTTTTATCGGACTACTACAAGGTCTTTGAGGCAGAAAATGGAGAAAAGGGATTAGAGATATGTAGGCAAATAAAACCCGCACTCTGCGTTGCCGATATAATGATGCCCGTATTGGATGGACTTGAATTCTGTAAAGCGCTAAAAAATGATGGGGATATAAGCCATATACCAGTAATACTTCTAACGGCGCTATCCGATAATGACGATAAGATTAGGGGCTATAGTTCTGGAGCCGATGGGTATTTGGTAAAACCATTTGATCCCTCCCTATTAAAAACGAGGATCGAAAATATTATCCAATCGCGAATGGATCTGAAAGGTAAATTTTCCGGGGAGGCAGAAAGCGACGTAACAACCTTAACACACTCTCCCATTGATGAGAAATTCATGGAAAAACTCATTAAATTGATAGAGGTAGATATAGACAACTTGGAAATAAATACTGCATACCTATGCCAGGAATTGGGAATGAGTTCCTCCAAATTGTACAGAAAAATAAAGGAACTTACAGATCTGGCTCCAAATGAATTTATAAGAACGATTCGGTTAAAAAAAGCAGCTCAATTGTTAAATACCAAAAAGTACAATGTTTCCGAAGTATCAACTATGGTTGGATTCAACGACCCTTACTATTTTAGCCGCTGTTTTAAAAAACAGTTCGGATATCCTCCAAGCAATGTGATCAAATAGTAGCTACAAAAGTGAACCCACCTTAATAGTTTACGTAATCCACAATTTCCAGTCCGTAACCTACAAGCCCCACTCTTTTGGTGTGACTAGAATTGCTCAATAACCTAATTTTGGCAATATCCAAATCGTGCAATATTTGAGCTCCAACACCAAAATCCTTGGCATCCATATCCACCTTGGGGGCCTTGTATATTCCTTGTTTTTGCAATTCCTTAAGTTCGCCTAAACGGACCAATAGGTTCAAGGATTCGGTTTCCTGATTTATAAAGACTATAGCCCCTTTGCCTTCTTCGTTGATGGCATTGAACATGTCCTCCAATTTTTTATCCGGATTGTTGGTAAGGGTACCTAAAATGTCATTGTTGATCAAGGTAGAATTTATTCTGGTCAGGACCTTTTCATCTTTTTGCCAAGTTCCTTTGGTCAGCGCCAAATGCACCTGATTATTGGTGGTCTGTTGGTACGCCCTCAATCTAAATTCTCCAAATCTGGTAACTATATTAAAATCTTCCTTTTTACGGATAAGACTATCATGTTCCATGCGATAAGCGATCAAGGCTTCGATAGACACAATTTTTAGATCAAATGTCTTGGCTACTTTTACCAATTGGGGCAATCTGGCCATAGACCCATCCTCGTTCATGATCTCAACGATGACCCCGGCAGGTTTTAGTCCGGCCAAACGGGCAAAATCGATAGCAGCTTCGGTATGTCCGGTTCTTCTTAATACACCACCTTCTTTGGCAACAAGGGGAAATATATGTCCAGGCCTACCCAAATCATGGGCCTTGATATTTGCATCTGTCAACGCTTTAACGGTACTTGCTCGATCTCCTGCAGAAATACCTGTGGTAACACCATTGCCCCTTAAATCTACAGAAACTGTGAACGCGGTTTCCATAGGATCAGTGTTATTGTGAACCATCATGTGCAGACCCAATTCCTTGCACCTGCCTTCGGTGAGTGGTGCACAGATAAGTCCTCTACCATGGGTAGCCATAAAGTTGATCAATTCTGGAGTTGCCAATTCTGCGGCTGCCAAAAAATCCCCTTCATTTTCCCTATTTTCATCATCCACTACAATAATTACCTTGCCCCGCCTTATATCGTCAATAGCCTCCTCAATGGTATTTAGCGTAATAGTCTTTTCAACTTTTGTTGTCATGTTACAGCAATTTTTTCTTTCTTCTTAAATACGGCCTTAAAATAATCAAAAATACTCCCAAAGGACATTAATCCCTTGTCCGCCGTTGCCCTTCTGGTAAGGAAAACACCTAAAGGTAACATTATAAATGTAGAAAGCCATGCCCCTATAATAGGATTTATATTTCCTTCCTTGGCATAATTTCCGGCAAATACACCAATAAAATAATAAGTTAGAAATAGAACAATTGCGATAACCATAGGCAAACCTAAACCACCTTTTCTGATGATAGCACCCAAAGGGGCCCCAACAAAGAATAAAATAATACAGGATAAAGCCAAGGCATATTTTTTGTGTAGCGATAAAATGTGAAGACGATATATCTTGTATTTTATTTGAAGCTCATTTTTCTTTCCTTGAATACTTGTTATAATATTTGAAGTGGCACTTTTTGCAGAGCTTAAAATCTGTGTCTGGTGCCATGAAGGATAGATGGCCAATATACTATCAGTATCCATCTTGGTACCCAAAGAATCCATTTCTTTCTTTTTTTTATCGATTGTAATTTGGGCTAAAGAATCAGGCTTTTTCAAAGGTACGAAAGCGCCCATTCTACCTACAATATTCTTGGAAAAAGCAGTTACCAGTTTTACATTGTCGTCCTTTAGGGAATCTATATCCTTGGTTAAGCGGGAAATATTTTTCATCTTATCCGTGCTTACATCTCTCTCCTCTTCCAAATCAACATCATTAAGATCTGAAAGATCCTTGTTGATGGTATAAGTCTTAAAATTGGCCTTGGTAAAAGGATTTTTCTTCTTCTCCTTATTATTTTTAGTGGACACGTCCAAGTAATAATGCCCGTCCTTTAATACCAACTGTAAGATATCCGAATCCTCACTGCTGATTAGTTCTCCTGATTTGGCCTTGATTACAGTGGTATTGACTTTTGTTTTAGATTTTTCATGAATGATGACATTTTCCAAGAATCGATCATTTTCCCCATATTTACGGTCCACCTTCATATTCATTTCCGTACCTTCCAAATCACTAAAAACCCCCTCAGAAATTATTGCCGCAGGTTTGACCTTGGCAATGTTCCTTCTTAAATTATATATTTTTTGTTCAGAGATAGGAATAATATTGTTGGCGAAATAAAAAGTGACCCCTCCCAAAAACGTAACAAAAACAATAAGTGGCAACATGGCCCTCTGTAGGGAAATACCAGAGGCCTTCATAGCTGCAAATTCATAATTTTCCGCAAAGGATCCAAAGGTTAGTATGGAAGAAAGTAATACTGTTAAGGGAATTACCCGTTCCATTAGGTTGGGCATAAGGTAAAACAGGAATTTTCCGATTATGAAAATATCCAATCCCTTTCCTGCAAAATCATCAATAAACAACCAGATCGTCTGAAATACGAAGATAAACATCAGTATTACGAACGAACTGAGAAAATTAAAAAGGAACCTCGATAATATATATCGGTCTAGAATTCTCAATGTCTAATTTCTTATAATGTAATACCCATCATTTTTATACTTGTTCTCGTCAAAAGTAAATAAGGTTTTGGACAAGGGCTGGTCTATTTTAAAAGAATTAACAGTAATGGTCGTTTTTGTACCGTTCTTCCCTGTTTCAATAAGTTTATAGATATGTTTGGTCTCCACATCTATGCCCAACAAAATAGATTTGATCTCTGAGTTGGTATCGATCGGTGTCAACTTCACAAACTGTATTTTCCTTCCTTGGATATTTTGCAAAATGTCCCAGTCATAGTTGTGCCCCTGCTTATAGAAGGTAAGCATTTTAGATGGTGTAATGGTGTTTTCATCATCCAATTTCTCTTCAATGGTCACCTCTTCATTTTCTGGAACAACGGTATATACCTTTTTTCCATCATACACTTGCTTGGAACCCAAATAATTGAATAAATACTTATCGCCCTGCATGGTTACATCCCCTCGCGTTTCCGTATTTATATTGGCCTCCTCGTTATTAAGGCTGTATTTAAAGTCTACAAAAATATTGTCGTAACTTTTTACTTTATTATATACTTCATCTAACAAAGTTTTGGCCTTTGCAGAGTTTTGGGCCATAGATACTGAAGTAGATAATACCAATAATATAATAGATAATTTAATTTTCATTTTCTTCTATTTAAATTTTTAACGGTGCCTTCTATGCACTTTCATTGCTCAAAAGTTGATCCAAGGCATAAATATCTGGCACAAGTACCTGACGAGCCTTACTACCCTCAAAAGGACCAACAATACCTGCCGCTTCCAACTGATCTACAATTCTCCCGGCCCTATTGTATCCCAATTTCAACTTTCGTTGTATCAAGGAGGCCGAACCCTGTTGTGCTATTACAATTACTTCTGCCGCTTCCCTGAACATGGCATCACGGTCGGATATATTATAATCAATACTTGTGCCAGAATCATCATTTCCTGAGTATTCCGGAAGTAAATGTGCATCTGGATAAGCCCTTTGGGAACCTATAAATTCAGTAATTTTAGCAACCTCTGGGGTATCCACAAAAGCACACTGAATTCTGGTAACATCATTGCCCTGTGTAAACAACATATCCCCACGCCCAATTAATTGATCTGCCCCTTGGCTATCCAAAATGGTCCTTGAATCTATTTTTGAGGTCACCCTAAAAGCTATCCTAGCCGGGAAGTTGGCTTTGATAATCCCTGTAATTACGTTAACCGAAGGTCTTTGAGTTGCAATGATCAAGTGTATCCCAATAGCCCTGGCCAATTGTGCCAATCTGGCAATAGGGGTTTCTACTTCCTTACCGGCAGTCATAATAAGATCGGCAAACTCATCTATTACCAATACAATATAAGGTAAGAACATATGCCCGTCATTGGGGTTCAGTTTCCGCGCCTTAAACTTGGCGTTGTATTCCTTTATATTACGAACCATGGCCAACTTTAATAGCTCGTAACGGTTGTCCATTTCAATACAAAGCGAATTTAAGGTATTGATTACCTTATTGTTATCCGTGATAATAGCTTCCTCGGAATCCGGTAATTTGGCCAAATAATGCCTTTCAATCTTGTTGAATAAGGTAAGTTCCACTTTTTTGGGATCTATAAGTACAAACTTTACCTCTGCAGGATGCTTTTTATAGAGCAAGGAGGTCAATACTGCATTTAGACCAACAGATTTTCCTTGGCCGGTGGCCCCAGCCATCAACAAATGGGGCATTTTAGCCAAATCCACCACAAACGTTTCATTGCTAATGGTCTTTCCAAAGGCAATGGGCAATTGCATTTCCGCCTTCTGAAATTTACTGGAGGCAATAACGGAACGCATGGATACGATGGTAGCATTTTTATTGGGCACTTCAATACCAATGGTTCCCTTTCCGGGTATAGGAGCTATAATTCTAATACCAAGGGCCGCCAAGGACAGGGCAATATCATCCTCTAGGTTCTTAATTTTTGAAATTCGCACCCCTGCATCAGGCACAATCTCATATAGGGTGACTGTGGGACCAATAGTAGCCTTAATTTGTGCTATACCAATTTTATAGTTCTTTAAGGTCTCAACAATCTTATTCTTATTTTCCTCCAGTTCTTCCTGGTTGATGGTAATACCACCGCTGGCACCGTGCGGATCCAAAAGATCCAATGGGGGAAACTTAAAATTGCCCAATTCAAGGGTAGGGTCAAATTCACCGAAATCCTCCACCAGTTTGTCGGAAATATTGTCCGACTCCTCTTTCTCTTCCTTAATTTTCTCCACTTCCATGGCAATAGTTTCCTCTTCTTGACCCACCTTTACTTCAAATTCCTCCTCATCGTCCTCTTTTGCCAAAACGGGAATATCTTTCTTATGGGTGTAGGTGTCTATAACCACAGGTGTTTCTTCCTTTTCATTTGTATATAAAATATCGTTCTCCCTGTCGCTGTCATCAATCTTGGCAGCCTTACCGTTTTTAAATTCGGTAGCCAAAGATTTTCCTTTATCGTTTAAATAGGCAACTGCTTTATCCGGCGAAAATTGGAACAACCTTACCAAAATAACTATCAGACCAAAAAGCAATAAGAGAAAGACCCCAACTTTCCCTCCATAATCTTGAAGAAAATCGTTCATCTCGTACCCAACCATTCCGCCCAACAACGGTTTTCCTGACACAAAAAAGCCAAGAGCAAGGGAGAACCAGATTATAAATACCAAGCCCCATATCCATTTTCGCAGCAGCCCTTGTTTTTGCATACTCAAAAATAGGTACAGCCCCGTTATAAACAGTAGAAAGGTAAATATGATGGAAGAAACACCAAATCCCTTATAAAGCACAATATGACTTACGTTGGCTCCAAATTTGTTCAATAAATTTCTGGCCTGTTCATTCCTGTTTGCAAATTCTGTCAACAAGCTTTGATCGTCTTGCCAAGTAAAATAAAAGGAGACAAAAGAAAAGAACAGGGCAATACTTAAAAGCATTAACAACCCCCCAAAAATGATTTTGTTCTGTTGCGATAGTTTTAAGGAAAAGCCTTTTTTATTGGGTGTTGACTTTGGTTTTTTTACCTTTTTTGCCATTAAATCTTAAATTCTGGTGGCTAAATTACAAATTTACTGATGAACTCATCGGAACTTTTCCTATTGAAATAGCATTTTACGGAAACTCGTTACAAGCTAGATTGGGAATATTGAATAACTAATGGATTTTAAAAGATTTTGGGAATATAGATGATAAGGCCTATAATGGATGCAGCAATGGACACTAACATAACCGCACCGGCAGAAATATCCTTAATGAACCCAATTTTTTCATCAAATTCCGGTTGGACAAAATCCGCTATTTTTTCCACGGCCGTGTTTAATCCCTCAACGCCAAGGACCAATCCAATTGCCAGAATTTGAAGAATCCATTCCGTATTGGAGATTTCAAAATAGAATCCAGCAGCAGTCATCACCAAGGTGATAAAAACCTGTATCTTGATACTGGATTCCGTTCTTATTAAGAGTAATGCTCCCTTTAAAGCGAAGCCAACACTCTTTATTCGATTCACTAAAAAGCTTTCCTTAGGCATCCATCAATACTTCTAAGGCCGCTTTGTAATTGGGCTCGTCAACGGTTTCCGCAACCTGCTCCGTATAAACAACCTTTCCTTCCTCGTCCAACACAATCACCGCTCTAGAGTGAAGGGATTTTAGTGGTCCGTCTACAAACTCCAAGCCAAAGGCCTTTCCGAAGTTACCGTCCCTGAAATCGGACAACATTTCTACATTCTTTATACCTTCCGCTCCACAGAAACGAGCTTGGGCAAAAGGAAGGTCTTTGGAAACACATAAAACCTTAGTGTTTTTCAATTCGGCAGCTTCCCTATTAAATTGTCTTACAGATTGGGCACAAGTACCGGTATCTACACTGGGAAAAATATTTAATACCACTTTTGCACCTTTGTAATCGTCCAAATGTATATTGGACAAGTCTCCCTTGGTCAAAGAAAATCCAGGGGCCTTACTTCCTGCTTTAGGTAGTGTTCCTAAAGTATTTAACGGATTTCCTTTAAGTGTTACTATAGCCATGATTATTTTTTTAAATTTTGCGTGAAAATAAAAAATATATGATTGATAAATAAGGAATATGGGATAAAAAGTAGGACAATAATTAGACTTGCCTATTTACATAAATAATCAAAAAATACCTCTATCCTATGTAGTAACATAAAAATAGAGGTATTTGCCATTATGGGGAGATAGATTCTAATCCAATTATTTGTCTATGGAACCAATCACCCTTTGCATAAATTCGTTTAAGGCCTCTTTTTGAGGCTTACCTTCCTTAATAGATTTTTGTACCTCCAAAGCTCCGTATAGATTGGAAATCAATTCGCCAATAACATCCAATTCCTCATCTTTTAATGAAGAAACTTCGGTGATGGACTCCAAGGTTTCTATGGTTTCCAATACATAATCCTCATCGTTTTCAGCTATAAAGCTCGTAAGGTGTTTAATTACTGGTAATTTCACTGATCAATTCTTTTAAAACTTCATACTTATTGGTCTGTACCTGATTCTTGAATTCACCATCGCTAAAAATGGCAAAAGTGGGAAGATTGTCCACATTGGCCAACTTTCTGGATTCAGGAAATTTTTCTGCATCTGCAAGAACAAAGGTAATATCCTCATTAGTGGATGCCTCTTTCTTAAACTTGGGCTTCATTATTCTACAGTTGCCACACCAGGTAGCCGAATATTGAACAACCACATTTTTATTTTGATCAATAATCTCTTTTAGATTATCATTTTCCAATTCAACTATCATAAATTCTAAATTTAATTTTATAAAAAAGGAGTCAATTCAAATTATCAATTGACTCCTTATATTTAATTCCTGAATTTAGTTTGCGTGTGCGGACAAATAACTGGCAACGCCATTCCTATCAGCAGTCATTGCATCTTTACCTTCTTCCCAGTTGGCAGGACAAACTTCTCCTTTTTCTTGAACGTGGGTATAGGCATCGATCAAACGTAAATACTCGTTTACATTCCTCCCCAAAGGCATATGATTAATTCCTTCATGGAAGACGGTACCTTCCTCATCTATTAAATAGGTGGCTCTGTAAGTTACATTGTCGCCATCTACCATAATAACACCGGTTTCCTCATTATACTGCTCATTGGTGATATCCAATATACCTAAAGTAGAGGCCAAGTTTCTGTTGCTATCTGCAAGAATAGGGTAGGTAACCCCCTCAATACCTCCATTGTCCTTAGCTGTATTCAACCAAGCAAAATGAACTTCGGCAGTATCACAAGAAGCTCCAATAACCAAGGTGTTTCTTTTTTCAAATTCACCCAAGGCCGCTTGAAAAGCATGTAATTCTGTTGGACATACAAAAGTGAAATCTTTTGGGTACCAAAATAAGATTACCTTCTTATTATTTTTTTGAGCTTCTTCCAATACGTTCAATTTGAAAGTATCGCCTAAATCGTTCATTGCATTAACGCTAAGATTTGGAAATTTTTTACCTACTAAAGTCATATTTATAAAATTTATACAATTAATTTCTGATGTAAAATTACACCTAATTATAGGGGTTTGTAGTAATATGGATTTAAAAAACTTATGCCAATATAACTATTGTATATACCTATGCCGATTATAGTATTTGCTTGTGAAATTGAAAAAATATACACCTTGAATTTCTTGATTTCACAATGCAAATGGCTTAAAATTATCAAGTCCATTTTTGGATAAAATAAGTGACTGATAAAATAATTTGATTTCTTAAAAAACAACCCACTTTGCCTCTTACGGAAGTTTGTTTTTATTCCTATTAAAATGTCTTGATCGATATTGGTAGTGCCGGGAAAAATCGAGGAATTGCAATAGGCATATGGGCAAGTTATTTAGCAAAAGCTAAGATAATTGCCTGCATCACACAAATTTAGCAAAGAAATTCTTGGCTGAAGATTATTTTATTAACCAGCCACCTTGGATGTTTTAAGCTGTCTTATCTTTAAATGCAAGGCAGCAAAGAAGAGGGTCGTAAAAGGACTTAACCAATTGAATATGGCATACACAAAATATTCGGCAACCCCAACGCCCAATACGCCCGACTGATAAGCTCCACAGGTATTCCACGGAATCAATACCGAAGTTACCGTTCCTGAATCTTCAAGGGTCCTACTCAAATTTTCCGGGGCCAATCCCTTATCCTGAAAGGCTTTCTTAAACATTTTACCAGGGATAACAATAGCCAGGTATTGATCACTGGCTATAGCATTTAGACCAATGCAGCTCATTACAGTACTGGCAAACAATCCAAATACGGAACTTGCAATGGACAATAACGATTTTGTAATTCGTGCCAAGGCCCCAATACCGTCCATAATACCCCCAAATACCATAGCGCAGCATATAAGCAAGATGGTCCATATCATACCTTGCATACCTCCGGCACTGAACAGATCGTTCAACTTTTCGTTTTCCGTGACTATGGCGGTATCCGTAAAAATGGCGTTGAAAATTGCCGTTACATTGGAATCCGATAGGGTTTTTAATACTTCAGTTTGAAAAAACAGGGCAAATACCCCGGCCAAGGCTACCCCTGAACCAAGGGCAATCAATGGTTTCGTTTTTAAAAGTATTAGCGCAATAACTACGCCGGGCACAATAAACAAATATGGGTTTATATTAAAGGTTTCATCTATAGTAACCAAGAGAGCACTTACATCTGCGCTCCCAGAAGTCTCTATATTTAAACTTATCACAGCAAAAACCGCCAATGTTATTACAATTGTAGGGACTGTGGTTATAGTCATGTATTTGATATGTGTAAATAGGTCTGTCCCTGCCATAGCAGGTGCCAGATTAGTAGTATCGCTCAAGGGAGACATCTTATCCCCGAAATAGGCCCCCGAAATCACAGCACCAGCTATCATTCCTGGATAAATGCCCAAGGCGGTCCCAATCCCAACAAGAGCTATCCCCACAGTTGCGGAGGTAGTCCACGAACTTCCTGTAGCCACTGAGATGATAGCGGCGATAACAACTGAAGCGGGTAAAAAAATGGAGGGATTCAAAACTTGCAAACCGTAATAAACCATTGCAGGGATAACCCCACTCACCAACCAGGTACCCGCCAATGCCCCCACTAAAAACAAAATCATTATTGGGACAAGAACACTTTTAAGGTTTTCCAAGACTTCAAGTCCCATAGTTTTTATGGAAGTCTTATTAAAAAACCCAACAATGGCACTAATGGCACCTCCCAATAATAAAATAATCTGATTGGAATATTCCCCGAACCATTCTCCTTCCGCATAGAAAATATTATAGGCCAACATCATCATCAAAAGAACTACTGGGATAAGGGCTTCCCAGATATTCAATTCCTTGTTTTCTACAATATGTTCATTTTCGGGTCCAGCGGGATTGGTACTCAGGTTCTGCATTTAGAAGCTATTTGTTTCTTCGTAATATTACGATTTTGATATCTCTTCTGCAAACCAATATTACACCTTAATACTTAAAGGTTTTAAAATATCCAATTTTATTAAACAGTCCTTCATGGCCATATAGGTCCTATCAATATGGTCATCCAACCCTATGGAAAATCTAATTAAACCATTGGACAGGCCCATCTCCAACTGCTCTTCCAACGGAATTTCCGAAGAAGTAGATGTTCCCGGAGCACTAAATAAGGTTTTATAAAAGCCCAAACTAACCGCTAAATAGCCCAAATGTTTCTTTTGCATTAACTCCATCAAGGCATTGGCCTTCTCCAGAGACCCCACATCCAAAGTCATTAGGCCACCAAAACCATATTCCATATTGTATTGTTTTTTCATCACCTTGTGGCCCACATGCGATTTTAATCCAGGATATACTACCCGCAATCCGTCCTTTTCAAAATTTTTGGCCAGGTACATCGCATTTTCACTATGTTTCTTCATCCTTATATGTAGGGTCCTCATATTCTTCAATATGGAAGATGCCCTTAAACTATCCAAAGTACTGCCCAATAACATACCAGCTCCGTTATTTACATCCTTGAGGCCCAAACAAAAATCTTTGGTCCCGCAAACCACACCCGCCACGCAATCACTGGTGCCGTTTATAAATTTTGTTAAACTATGGATAACAATATCGGCTCCCAATTTTGCGGGGGAAATGGATAGGGGCGAAAAAGTATTGTCGACCACCAAGGGGATGTTATTTTTTTTAGCGAGTTTGGAAAGCGCCTCTATATCGGCCACTTCCAATAATGGATTACTGACCGACTCACAATAGAGCATTTTAGTTTTTGGGGTTATGGCCATGGCCACGGCGTCCAAATTAGTGGTGTCCACAAAGGAAATTCCAATATTGAATTTCTTTAAAAAGTTCTTCATGAGTGCGTAAGTACCTCCATAGATGGTCCTACTACTAACAATATGGTCGCCAGCATTGCACAACTGCAATATCACAGCACTAATAGCTCCCATACCACTGGCAGTTACATTGGCAGTTTCCGTACCCTCCAAAGCGGCCAATGCCTCTCCCAAATAAAGGTTGGAAGGCGAGGAGTGCCTACTGTACAAATAGCAGCCTTCGGTATTACCCTCAAAAGTATCGAACATGGTTTTTGCCGATAAAAAAGTATAGGTGGAAGAGTCCGATATAGAGGGATTAACACCCCCATATTCTCCAAAATATTGTAAATCCTGTAAATTATCAGCTGCTTTAAAGTCCATAATATCATATTTAATTTACTATAAAGATAAAGTTATTACAATAATTAATCAACCTATATCAGTAATATTAGATTATAAAACTATATTTTTACCTATATATAGTTTATTTTTATATCAGTTAACCGATTTAAGGTAGACTATAGAAAATATGTCAGTATGAAGTTTGATGAAATCGATATTAAATTGTTGGGACTGTTACAAAACGACAGCAAAAGGACCACCAAGGAATATGCCCTCCAGCTAAATCTATCCGTCACCGCAGTTTACGAGCGTATAAAAAGGCTGGAAAAACTGGGTGTAATAACCAATTATGTGGCCTTGGTAGACAAAAAGAAAGTAAACAAGGCCTTTACGGTGTTGTGCCATGTTAAATTGGTACAACATATTAAAGAATATGTGCTGCAGTTTGAGCGGGAGGTGCTTAAACTGAACGAGGTTGCGGAATGTTATCACACCAGTGGGGATTATGATTATATCCTTAAAATATATGTGGCGGACATGGAAGAGTATAGGGAGTTCATGATTACCAAACTCACGGCCATAAACCACATTGGAAGTACTCAAAGTTCTTTTGTTATCAACGAAGTAAAAAGTACCACGGAAGTGTTTATTTAACAAAAACATTACCTAATACATTAATATCCCATGTAATATGAATGTTGTCCAACAATAAAACATTCGTATTTTTGTATTCACATTAATGAAACTAATCTTTTCAATACAATAATAATATGACCCAATACGATGTAGCCATTATAGGCTCAGGTCCTGGTGGATATGTTGCAGCAATCCGTTGTGCCCAGTTAGGAATGAAGACTGCGATAATAGAAAAATATTCAACTTTGGGCGGTACATGTCTTAATGTAGGATGTATTCCTTCCAAAGCATTATTGGACTCTTCCCATCATTACGAAGATGCCGTAAAGCATTTTGAAGATCATGGAATTGAAATTCCTGGAGAAATCAAGATCAACCTGGAGAAAATGATAGCTAGGAAACAGGCGGTGGTAGATCAGACCTGTGCTGGGGTAAAGTTCCTTATGGACAAGAATAAAATTGAGGTTTATGAAGGTATAGGGAGTTTTAAGGATGCAACCCACATCAACATAAAAAAGAACGATGGCAAAACAGAGACCATTGAGGCAAAAAACATAATTATTGCCACAGGATCAAAGCCATCCAACCTACCCTTTATCAAATTGGACAAGGAGCGCGTTATTACATCAACAGAAGCCCTAAAACTTAAGGAAATACCCAAACACCTTATTGTAATTGGCGGTGGGGTAATAGGATTGGAATTGGGACAGGTCTACAAAAGATTGGGGGCCGAGGTAACGGTAATAGAATACATGGACCGCATTATTCCTGGAATGGATGGAGCACTTTCAAAAGAATTGTTGAAAGTAATGAAGAAGCAAAAAGTAAAATTTAATTTGTCCCATAAAGTTAAGTCGGTAGAGGCCAAAGGCAAGGAAGTAATTGTTATAGCAGAGGATAAAAAAGGGGAAGAAATAACTTTTAAAGGAGACTATTGCCTGGTTTCTGTAGGAAGAAAACCTTATACCGATGGATTAAACATTGAAGCCTCTGGTGTGAAATTGGAAAAGAACGGCACCATTGCCGTAAATGACCATTTACAGACCAATATATCCAATATTTATGCTCTAGGTGATGTGGTAAGGGGAGCCATGTTGGCGCATAAGGCAGAAGAAGAAGGAACCTTTGTAGCCGAAATATTGGCAGGACAAAAGCCACATATAGATTATAACTTAATTCCTGGTGTGGTATATACTTGGCCTGAAGTTGCGGCGGTAGGAAAAACCGAAGAGGAACTCACGGAGGCCGGTGTCTCCTATAAAGTAGGTCAGTTTCCAATGCGTGCCTTGGGACGGGCCAGAGCCAGTATGGATTTGGACGGTTTTGTCAAAATATTGGCAGATAAAGAGACCGATGAAGTTTTGGGAGTACATATGATCGGAGCCCGAATGGCCGATTTAATTGCCGAAGCGGTTACAGCAATGGAATTTAGAGCATCCGCCGAGGATATCTCCAGAATGAGCCACGCACACCCAACCTTTGCAGAGGCTGTAAAAGAGGCGGCTTTGGCTGCAACCGACAATAGAGCCCTACATGTTTAAACAATTAAAACAAGTTGATAATACAAGAGCCCCGTTAGACAAAATCTAACGGGGCTCTTCTACTATAAGTATTTCCCTCAATATTGACTATTGGGATACAAATTGCATTTACAACTTGTGGGTACCGTCACAATAAGGTGGGTTTTTGGTTAATTTACAGGTACACAAATGGGCCCTTTTATCCTCTTCGGCTATAAAGACCATAGGAGGGGAAGCATTTTCCGCCTTATGGGAACCATCACAAAAAGGTTGAACATTACTATGGCTACATGTACACCACTTATATTTTTTGTCCTTCTCCAATTCCACCGCAATTGGTGAAAATTTACTGTTCATCTCGCTCATCTATATTTTTTGTGCGAAAATAAGCGAAACACAAGTAGTAAAAGATAGAACTACTAATTTTTTACCATTCTAAATAAGCGTACCAATGATAGCTTGGATTTAATCACGAATGCCTTTAACAAGGGCTGACCTTCCTCGTTCAACCAGGCCTCTCCCTTCTGTTGAACTGACTTAACAGCTGTTGATAATTGCATTTTTAGATAAACTTTGTTCCTTTCGTATTGTAGTGCCAACAAAGTAGTTGTAAACATAAAGGCCAGAGCTCCCGGAATTACGATCGTAGGGGACAGACTGTGGTTCAAAAAATAGTATAGCCCCAAACCTGTGAAACTTCCGTACAAAATAATATAATGGATCACATAGATAGATAGGGTACTTTGCCCTATTTTAAGTACACTACTATTGCTCATAAATTTTCTAAACAGCATAAATACGGCAAAAACCAAGGAGACATCGCCCAATCGGATGAACAGATAGTTATTAAAATATACTTTAGAAAATATTAGCATTCCGGTCCAGTTATACAGCTTTAAAAAGAAGCCCGAGGAGTAAAACAATAGACCTATGCCCACAATGGTAAAACTGGCAATGGCAGCAGGATATAAATATTTAAAATTCTTGAATCTATTGAAAAGCACGGACATAAAAGCCCCAATAGCAGCATACCCGAACCAAGGTATTATTGTAAATACAGATCCATTGGCCTTGGTCAGGTAATTGGCCATCATCTCAGGTAAATAATAATGGGCGTATTGTTTATAATTTGGTTCCAGTACAAATAAAACTAGGGTAGTGGCCAATAAAACTCCAGGGAACAAATATTTATTTCTAGAGATGGTAAGAAGATAAATCCCGATAATGCCCAAAATAGAAAGACCAATACAGTGCAGAACATCTACCAAATAAAATGAACCATAAATCTGGCCCTTTAGCAATCCAAAAAAGTTTAATCTAAGCAAGTAGCCTATGGCCAATAATTGCAATCCCCTTTTAATCCCTTTTTTTACCCTTGGGTTATTAAACCCGATCTCATTCCCTTTAATGAGGAGATAGGTAAATATAAATCCAGAAACCGTAAAAAAGACTGGTGCCGTAACCCCCCTGAAATATTTCCAAACAGAATAAACCGCATTGGAATTATCCCTAAATGCATTATCCAGCAATCCATCCACGAAATGTCCCTGTAACATCATAAGGATAGCCCATGCCCTCATAGCATCAATAAAATACAATCTCAGGTTGTTATTCCCCATATTAACTTTTATGTACATCCTATATACTTGTAAAACAGTGGCTTTGGATGTTTTCGCGTGCAAAATTATGCAATTTCTTCGCAATTCAATCTATTTTACGGTATTTTCGTTGTGCAAACATTTAAATAATCAAGATGTCCCGTATACTGGCATTTGCCGGAAGTAATTCCAGCACCTCCATCAATTACAAATTAGTAAAATACACCACGTTCCTTATTAGGAATCATGAGGTTGAACTTATTAATATGGTCGACTATAATTTTCCAGTCTTTAGTGAGGATTTGGAAAGGGAAGAGGGTTATTCAGATTTATTGAGAGGACTAAAAGATAAGATAGTCCATGCCAATGCCCTGATTATTTCCGTAAACGAACATAACAGCAATCCTTCCGCTTATTTCAAGAATGTGCTGGATTGGTTGTCCCGGGTGGATAGGAATTTCTTGGCGGACACAAAGATTTTATTAATGTCCTGCTCTGGAGGAAGAAGGGGCGGAACTGGCTCCTTGGAGGTTGTCAAGGGAATTTTACCTCGATTTGGAGGTGAAGTTACAGCTACCTTTTCTTTACCATCCTTTAATCATACCTTTGACAAGACGAAGGGTATAACCGACCCTGAGCTTGCCAAAAGCCATAAAAAAGCTTTGGAAATATTCTTATCACAAATTTAAAAGTCTTTGCGAAAAAAGGTTTCATTAACAGTTCCGGACATTGTAAGTTTTAAGCAATCCCTACTGCATTGGTCCCAACAATATTATGAGGTTGTTTGGCTGGACAGTAACGGGCATAGAAGCAAGTATAGCTCATTTGATGGCCTACTAGCTGTTGATGCACTTACGTCCATAGTAACGGATACCCAAAACGCATTTAAGGATTTAAGCGATTACCAATCCAACACTAAAGATTGGATTTTTGGCTACCTGTCCTATGACTTAAAAAATGATACGGAACTACTTTCTTCTTCCAATGCCGATAGTCTGAACTTTCCTGCTCTGTATTTCTTTCAGCCCAAAAAATTAATAGAAATAGAGGGAACAGTGGTTACCTTCCATTACCTAAATATGGTAGCGGATGAAATTGAAGAAGATTTGAAGAATATCCTGGAAGCACCTGCACCATTTGCACCGGAATTGGAACATAGATCCGATATCAAAATTAAACTTAGAATATTTAAGGACGAATATTTTAGTCGCGTAAATAAAATGTTGAACCATATCCATAGAGGGGATATTTATGAAGCCAACTTCTGTCAGGAGTTTTATGCGGAGAACACTGAAATAGACGCTTTAAAGACTTATCTAAAACTGAATTCCATAACCAGGGCACCGTTTTCAGCCTTTTTAAAAATAAACGATAAATACCTATTATCCTCTTCCCCGGAGCGCTATGTTAAAAAAATGGGGAACAAGGTTATATCCCAACCCATTAAGGGCACTGCAAAACGATCGCTGAATACCATCGAAGACCAGCTATTAGTAACAGCCTTGGAAAAGGACGAAAAGGAGAGGGCCGAAAATATTATGATCGTGGATTTGGTAAGGAACGATCTATCCAAGAGCGCTTTGAAAGGTTCTGTTGAAGTTGAGGAACTTTGCAAGGTATATTCTTTTGATCAAGTGCACCAAATGATCTCTACTGTAACAGCGGAGGTTTCCAGTACCAAAAATCCGGTGGATATTATCAAGGAAACTTTTCCCATGGGTAGTATGACCGGGGCTCCAAAAGTATCTGCCATGCGAATAATAGAGGAGCTGGAGGCTTCCAAAAGAGGCCTCTACTCCGGGACCGTAGGTTACTTTACCCCAGAAAACGATTTCGATTTTAACGTGGTCATCCGAAGTATTCTCTATAACAAAACGGCCCAATATGTCTCTTTTTCCGTGGGAAGTGCCATAACCGCCATGGCAGTTCCAGAAAAGGAATATGAGGAATGCCTCCTTAAGGCCAAGGCCATGAGACAGGTGCTTGAAAATTAATAGGTCATTTGGTTATAATCAATTTTCAATATACCTTAAGCGTTTATAAATTTAGGTATACCTAATATTCTATATTTAAAAACTATGGATGTAAGAATGCTTGATCTTCAATATAAGAACATCCCCATTAATGCATGGTATGCCAGACCCAAAATTGTTAGAGGAGCTACTGTTCTTGTCCATGGATTTGGCGAACATTCGGGGCGCTATATGGAAGCTGTGATTCCTAGACTTTTGGAGGAAAATTTGGCCGTCTTCTGTTATGACAATATAGGTCATGGAAAATCTGGTGGAAAACGGGGACATTGCCCTAGTTATATGGCATTGTTGGAACTATTGGACAATGTTATCGCCAAGGCCAGATTGCTGAATCCCAATAAACCCATATTCCTTTACGGTCATAGTATGGGAGGAAATTTGGTATTAAACTATGACTTGAGAATAAAATCGGATTTGGCCGGGATAGTGGCGTCGAGTCCATACCTTAAATTGGCTTTTCAACCCCCTAAATGGAAAATGATTTTGGGTAAATTTATGTTGAAAATATTTCCTGCAATTACAATGTCCTCTGGTCTGAATCCGCAACATATTTCCAGAATAGACCAAGAGGTGGAAAAGTACATGGCAGACCCTTTGGTTCATGATAGAGTAAGCCCCATGTATTCTTTTCCTATAATGGAAGCAGGGGAGTGGGCTGTACACAATGCCAACAAACTAAAGACCAAAACCCTTTTGCTGCACGGTACCGGAGATAAAATTATAGATTATAGGGCTACCGAAAAATTACACAAAAACTCCAGTTGTACCGAACTACATTTAATTGAAGGCGGCTATCACGAATTGCACAAGGATGTTGGAAGTAAAAACACTTTGGATATCATCGGCATTTGGTTAAGGAACAGCTTGGACCACTTCTATAGCCAAATGTAGTTGCTATCATTTTTCTTATGTAAATTAGCCGTGTGTTAGAAAATTTTACGAATCACATAGATCTACACTTTCCCCATCTCAAAGAAGGTAAATTTATATTGGCCTGTAGCGGAGGTGTAGACAGTGTTGTTCTGGCCCATTTGTGTGCTTCCTATAAGTTGGATTTCTCAATAGCTCATTGCAACTTCAAATTGCGCGGTGCGGAAAGTGATAAGGATGAAGACCTGGTTAGGGAATTGGCAAAGGATCTGGGCACGGAAATTTTTGTGACCAGTTTTGATACTCACGGGTATATGGCCCAACATAAAACCAACTTGCAAATTGCTGCACGGGAACTCCGGTATAATTGGTTCTCACAAATAATGGCAATTCATAATATTAAAACCCTTGTCACGGCCCATCACGCCGACGACAGTTTGGAAACCTTTCTTATCAACTTGTCCAGAGGAACAGGAATCGAAGGGCTCACCGGAATACCATCGCATACCAACACCATCTCCAGACCTTTATTGCAATTTTCAAGAGCCGAGATCAAAACATATGCAGAAACCAATGCTATTCATTGGAGAGAAGATGCCAGTAATGAAAATACCAAATATTTAAGGAATAACATTAGGCATAATATTATTCCAAAGCTCAAGGAACTCAATCCCAATTTTTTAGAAAATTTTTTAAAGACCCAAGAATATCTTGGGCAAACCCAAGAAATATCGAATTACCATATAGTCCAATTAAGAAAGCAACTTTTTTCAAAAGTGGACAAGATTGAAAAGGTAAAAGTAGCCTCACTGTTGGCACTTAATCCTACCAAAGCCTATCTTTTTCATTTCTTTCGGGAGTACGGATTTACACAATGGGATGACATTTATGGACTTCTAAGCGCCAACAGCGGAAAAGAAGTGCATTCCAACACCCATAGATTACTGAAGGACAGGGACTTTTTATTGTTAAAACCCAAAGCACTTAAAAATTCCGAGGTTTTTAATATTGAAGAGGGTCAAGAGGCGGTATCAGAACATATATCCTTAAAATTTAATACCGTCAAAGCCATTGGGGAGACCTCTTCAAAGATAATTTATGTAGATAAAGAAACGTTAAAGTACCCATTAACAGTCCGTAAATGCCAAAAAGGAGATTATTTTTACCCCCTTGGAATGTCCGGCAAGAAAAAAATATCCAAATATTTCAAGGACGAAAAAATGGATATTTTTGCCAAGGAAAACCAATGGTTATTGTGTTCTGGCAATAATACTGTCTGGATAATAGGAAAACGCGCCGACGACCGTTATAAAATTACGGATAGGACTAAAGAAATTTTAAAGATTACATTAGAATAATGAAACATATACTGGGATTGATTTTAATGGTGTTCAGTTTTTTCTTGGGGTTTTCCCAGTCGGATAATGATCCAGCCATATGGACTTATGAAGCAGAAAAAATATCGGACACCGAGTACAAGCTTATCTTTAAGGCCGATATATATGAAGGCTGGCATATCTATTCCCAGTTTACGGATGAAAATGGTTCTTTGCCAAGTGAATTTACATTTGAAAAGGCAGGTGAGGACTATGAATTGGTAGGAACCACTACAGAAAGTGAAACCCTTACCGAATACTCCGATATTTTTGAGGTAGATGAAACTTTCTTCAAGGAAAAGGCTGTCTTTACCCAAAAAATAAAATTATTGAATCCGGAGGTTAAACAGGTTACCGTTGATTTGTTCTATCAAATCTGCAAGGAGGTCTGCATCCCAAAAGATGAAATATTCCATATTTCCCTGACCGGAGAGGAAATAGTTGTTGCGGAACAGAATGTGGACCAGCGAAGCCTGGATATGAGTGCTGCCTTAATGCTGGACCTTAAGAACAAGGAATTGTTGGTTAACGGGGATAAAAATGCCGTGAATGAAAAATCTGGTCTTTGGACCATTTTCGTTTTAGGCTTTTTGGGCGGCTTAATTGCGCTTCTAACTCCCTGTGTATTTCCTATGATACCATTAACAGTATCCTTTTTTACCAAACAAGGGGCCAACAGATCCAAAGGGATTGCAAATGCCTTGCTTTATGGTTTTTTTATAGTATTAATCTATTTTCTGTTGAGTTTACCATTTCATTTGTTTGATTCAGTGGATTCACAAATATTGAATACGATTGCCACCAATGTATGGCTCAACCTGTTTTTCTTTCTCATTTTTATATTTTTCGCTTTCTCCTTTTTCGGTTATTATGAATTGACGCTTCCTAGTTCATGGGCCAATAAAATGGACTCGGCCTCCTCCAAGGTGGGCGGGGCTTTTGGAATATTTTTTATGGCAGTTACCTTGGCCATAGTGTCCTTTTCCTGTACCGGTCCAATTTTGGGCGGATTGTTGGGAAGTACTGCTTTGGCAGAAGGGGATGTGGCTACCAACCTGTCCATGGGAATGACTGGATTTGGAGTGGCACTGGCGTTGCCCTTTGGCCTTTTTGCATTATTCCCTACATGGCTTAATTCCCTGCCTAAATCTGGAGGATGGATGACTACGGTAAAGGTTACCCTTGGTTTCTTGGAACTGGTATTGGCATTTAAATTTCTTTCCAATGCAGATTTAGTGGGGAACTGGGGAATCTTTAAAAGGGAAATTTTCTTGGGGATTTGGATATTGCTGTTTGTCTTGCTTTCCCTTTATTTATTTGGGATATTTAGATTTCCGCACGACGGACCAAAACAACGATTGTCTGTCGGAAGGAAGATTACCGCTGTCCTAAGCACAGCTTTTGCCATCTACCTAATATTGGGGCTATCCAAAATAACCGATTTAAAATTATTGAGCGGTTTTCCGCCACCCCATTTCTATAGCATTTTTGAAACAGAAAGTGATTGTCCTTTGGGGATAGATTGTTTCAAGGATTTTGACAAAGGCATTGCCCATGCCAAAAAGGTAAACAAACCGGTACTGTTGGATTTTACAGGATGGGCCTGTGTAAATTGTAGAAAAATGGAGGAAACGGTCTGGAGCGAGCCGGATATTTATCCTATCCTTAAGGATGAATACGTTTTGATATCGCTCTACATAGATGACCGAAAGGAACTGCCTTCCGAAGAACAATTCGATTTTAAATACGAATCCGGACGCGTAAAAAATATTAATACCGTGGGTGAAAAATGGGGCACTTTCCAAACTTTGAACTTTAATGCCGCCTCGCAACCATACTATGTAATAATGTCCCCTGATCTGGAAATTTTAAATACTGCCGTCCAATATACAGATCGGGATACCTATAAGGAATGGTTAAAAAAAGGGGTGAGTAATTTTAAGGAATTGGGCCAGTTAAAGTAGGCCAACATATATGAATTCTTTGAGATGTATTCTTCTAATAAATATTTTAATGGAAAACATTTCTAGTAACTAGGTTTAATATTATACATATACAGTAAAAGCAAATTCCTACGCTATGAACAAAATTTTAATCCTCTTATCGGCCATCTTCTTGGTATCCTGTGGAAGAACGGGAATACAGACCACCACCAACAAAACCAATACCGGAGTAGTCGACACCTATAACCCCAGGGATTTTTACAACAAGAAAGAGGTCGTTATTCCTATGCGTGATGGGATAAAATTACATACCACCATCTATTCCCCCAAGGATACTTCCAAGAAATATCCCATTCTCATGTCAAGAACACCATATAGTTCCAGACCATATGGATCCAACGAATACAAAGCCTTGATTTCTCCCAATAGAAAAATGATGAAGGAGGGAAATATCGTAGTATACCAAGATGTTAGGGGCAGGTGGAACAGTGAAGGTGTCTATGACAATATGAGGGCTTATATTCCCAATAAAAAGGATGGAGAAGTAGATGAGGCCTCGGACACATATGATACTATAGAATGGCTTATAGACAATGTTGAAAACCACAATGGCAATGTTGGGGTCTGGGGAATTTCCTATCCAGGATTTTATGCTACCTATTCCTTATTGGATGCCCACCCAGCCCTCAAGGCCGTTTCTCCACAAGCCCCGATAGGGGATTTCTTTTTTGACGATTTTCATCATAATGGTGCCTATTTATTGAGTTATTGGAGAGCTACTGCCGTATTTGGTTATATAAAGGACCAACCTACCACCGAAGAATGGTATTCTTTTCCCGAACTGGGCACTGAAGACCAATACCAGTTTTTTTTGGATGCCGGTCCATTGTCCAACTTGGACAAATATTACAAAGAAGACAATGTTTTTTGGCAGCAATTAAAGGAACACCCCAATTATGATGAATTTTGGCAGCAACGTGGTATAATCCAACATTTGAAAAATATTAAACCTGCAGTGATGACCGTAGGAGGTTGGTTTGATGCCGAAGACCTTTATGGTCCGCTCAATACCTATGGGCATATTGAAAGGAACAGCTCCAACTATAATACTCTTGTAATGGGGCCTTGGAGCCACGGCGATTGGTCCAAGGCAACAAAACGGCAAGCCATTGGCAATGTCTATTTTGGGGATGATATCTCAAAATTCTATCAGGAAAACATCGAAACACGATTTTTCAATCACTTTTTAAAAGGAGAGGGAAAGACCACCAATTTACCCGAGGCCTATGTTTTTGATACAGGTACCAAGGAATGGAAGACTTTTGATACCTGGCCTCCCCAGAACACCTCCAAGGAAACCTACTCCTTACAGCGCAATGAACATTTAGGACAGATTGCAACCAGGGAATACTCCTTTCAGGAATTTATAAGCGACCCAAAAAAACCTGTCCCTTATTCCGAAGATATAAAAATGGTGTTTACCCCCCGTAAATTCATGACAGATGACCAGCGTTTTGCGGCCCGTAGACCCGATGTTTTAATTTTTGAAACCGAACCCTTGGAAACGCCACTCACTCTTGCCGGTGATATAATGGCGAAACTTAACGTTTCCACCACTGGTACGGACGCGGATTGGATTGTTAAGGTCATAGACGTATACCCCCCGGACCACAAGGATTACGAGGAGACCCAGGCCTATTTAAAAATGGGCAACTATCATCAAATGGTTCGTAGTGAGGTGATGCGTGGCCGTTTTAGAAAAGATTTTTCAAAACCCGAGCCTTTTGTTCCTGAAGAGGTAACTCAGGTTAACATTCAACTTCAGGATGTTTTCCATACGTTTAAGAAGGGCCATAAAATTCAGGTACAGGTACAAAGTACAATGTTTCCCTATATAGATATTAATCCCCAAACCTATGTAGAAAATATTTTTCAAGCTAAACCCGAAGACTTTCAAAAACAAACACATCGTGTGTACAACACTTCTTTAATAGAATTTACCGTCCTAAAACCTTGATTTTATTATCGCTTTAAAGAAACAAAAGTACTCTTAGGAGTACTTTTTTTATATCCTGAATTGCCCTACCTTTAATCTAAAATGCATAAGTGTGAAAGTATTTAAGAAGCTGCTCTGGATAGTTTTGGGTATTGTCGCAATAATGGCACTGAGTAGTGCCATTTATGTGTACACCCATACCCCGGAATATGTCGGCAACATTGAAACGGATAAATTAAGTAATAAGGTAGAAGTTTACTTTGACACCTATGGCATACCCCATATCTACGGCGAAAAAGAAGAAGATGCCCTAAGAGTGCTGGGTTATGTCCATGCCCAGGACAGATTATGGCAAATGGAGTTGCTTCGTAGGATTTCAATAGGGGGACTTTCCGAGGTTTTTGGTGAGGATATGATTAAGACGGACAAATTCTTTCTGTCCTTGGGAATAGATGATGCCTCGCAAAAAACGGTGGAAAATGTTTCCAAAGATAGCCCCATGGTCGTGCTTAGCCAGGCATATTTGGATGGAATCAATCAATTCATAGCAGAAGGGCCAACTCCCATTGAATTTCATCTCACCAGTTTGGAAAAAACTCCTTTTACACTTAAGGACATCTATAATACCGTGGGATATATGGCCTTTAGTTTTGCGATGGCCCATAAAACCGACCCCTTACTAACGAATATTAAGAACCAATTGGGGCCAGCCTATTTAACCGATTTGGAAATAGGTGTTGATCCTAAAAGTACTTTGATCAAAAACTATAAACCCAGCATTCGCGATTCCATCAAAAATGAAATTGCCGGCTTGGTTTCAGAGGTATTGAAAGATTTTCCTGTCCCTCAGTTCGAAGGGAGCAATAGTTGGGTAATAGCGCCCGGTAAGACAAAAAACGGCAAGGTTATTTTGGCCAATGATCCCCATATTGGTTTTGCACAACCCTCAGTGTGGTATGAAGCCCATGTAAATGCCCCTAACTATGAAAAATACGGTTATCATTTGGCAGGAGTACCTTTTCCTTTATTGGGACATGACCGAAAGTTAGCCTACGGACTTACCATGTTCGAAAACGATGATATTGATTTTTACTATGAGGAGGAGAAACCAAATGACAGTAGCTTCTACAAGACCAGTGCGGGGTGGAAAAAATATGAACTGGTCACCAAAACTATAAAGGTGAAAGGGGAAGACGACCTTAATTTTACCTTTAAGAAAACCCATCATGGTCCCATTCTTAATGGAATTGCCGATCAGGTAATAGATCAGCGCCCAATAGCCATGTCCTGGATCTACACCAAATTGGAAAATAAGGTAATGGATGCCCTTTATGGCATGTCTCACGCCCAAAATTTATCGGAATTCAAAAAAGCCCTGCCGGATATTCATGCCCCGGGATTAAATATTATGTACGGCGATGCCGTGGGCAATGTGGGGTGGTTTGCAACAGCTAAACTTTATCAAATGCCGGATAGTACCAATACCAAGTTTATTTTGGAAGGTAGTACCGGAAAGGATGAACCCGTTCGTTATTTGGACTTTACCGAAAACCCCATAGCTATTAATCCCTCTTGGAATTATGTGTATTCCGCTAACAATCAGCCAGATTCCATCAACGGAAAATTTTACCCTGGATATTACTTGCCAGAGAATAGGGCAAAAAGGATCGTTACACTTTTAGAACCGAAAAATGACTGGGACAGGGATGCGGTACAGGAAATGTTATTGGATGCTACTTCCGGTGTAAATGCCAAGGTGGTAACCAACTTGGCCAAAAGCATAGAAGTAAAGGAAATGACCAAGGCACAGATTAGCGTCTTGGACAAAATGAATGTTTGGGATGGCAACAGTCAACTACAGCAAATAGAACCTACGGTTTATCACCGTTGGATCTATTTCTTACTAAAAAATACGTTCGAAGACGAATTGGGAACCCAAATGTTCCAACAAATGTTAGACACCCATTTCCACAAACGGCTTATAGCGCCAATGGCCGCTAAAGATAATTCCGTTTGGTGGGACGATGTAAACACCACCGATAGTGTAGAAACAAAAAATGACAGGGTAAACCTCTCGTTTAGACAAGCATTTCAGTCTTTGGAGGAAGATTTTGGCGAAGACCCGAACAAATGGACATGGGATAAGGTACACACTTTGGAACATGGACATCCCATAGGACAGATCAATGCACTTAGATCATTTTTTAATGTTGGTCCCTTCCCCGTTTCAGGAACTAGGGAGGTAATCAATAATATGTACTTTAAATATGATGACACCGGCTTATACCCGGCAACTTCAGGTCCCTCTACAAGACGGGTAATTGATTTTTCCGATATTGAAAATAGCACCAGTATACTACCAACAGGGCAGTCCGGGAATCCTTTCAGTGAACATTATGAAGATCAGGCCGAAATGTACAATCAGGGCAAATTTCGAAAAATGATGATGAACAGGGAGGAAATCATTAAAACCCAGGAGTCCCTATTGATCTTTGAGCCTAAAAAGTGATTTATATGTTGCAGTGGCTATTTGATGGTGTAATTATCAGTGAGCGGTTGGCAGTGGCATGTTCAAGGTTCAAGGTTCAAGGTTCAAGGTTTAAGGTTTAAGGTTCAAAAAAAAGTTGACAGTGGCAGTTCGCAGTGGGTATCCAAGTATACCAAAAAGGCTTTTGCTACTGTGAACAAAGTAAAATTGAAAATGCAAGAGGTGGCTTCGACGAAGGAGAAGGCGTAAGGGGTCGCAAGACCCAAAGAGGATATGAAACCCAGGTCTTTATCAATTCTTCACTTCGAGCGGTTTTTAAACGGAATGGCACAATAAAATTGTTTTAGTAATTAGACGGCCTTGAAAAATATTCTAAAAAAATTCCACAGTTAATCCATCATAATCCTCTATAAATTACCACATTGGCTATACTGTAAATTTATTTTATTTGTTTACATTTAAGACAAATAACAAGTAAATGCTTACAAAAGTTTATGGTAGTGCGGTTTTTGGGGTAGAAGCTACGACCATCACCGTTGAAGTAAATATCGATAAAGGCATCGGATACCATTTAGTAGGTCTGCCAGATAATGCTATAAAAGAGAGTAATTACCGTATAGCCGCTGCACTACAGAACAATGGCTACAAAATTCCAGGAAAAAAAATCACCATCAATATGGCACCTGCCGATCTTCGCAAAGAAGGTTCGGCCTACGACCTTACCCTGGCTTTGGGTATTCTGGCCGCCTCCAATCAGATTAAATCGGAATCCATAGAAAAGTACATTATCATGGGCGAGCTTTCCTTGGATGGAGGTATGCAACCCATAAAAGGAGCCTTGCCCATAGCCATTAAGGCCAAAGAGGAAGGTTTTAAAGGCTTTATATTGCCAAAAGATAATGCTCGGGAAGCAGCTATAGTAGATGATTTGGAGGTATATGGCATAGACAATATAAAAGAGGTGATAGATTTCTTTGACAAGGATATTCCCCTGACCCAAACAATTATTGACACTAAAGAAGAATTTTATAAAAGCCTGGATTTCCCTGAATTCGATTTTTCGGATGTTAAAGGACAGGAGAGCATAAAGCGTTGTATGGAAATCGCCGCTGCCGGCGGACATAATATTATCTTAATTGGTCCCCCGGGTGCGGGAAAGACCATGTTGGCCAAACGTTTGCCTTCCATTTTGCCGCCCATGACCTTGCACGAAGCCTTGGAGACTACCAAAATTCACTCTGTAGTGGGGAAGATCAAGAATATGGGACTAATGAACCAAAGGCCGTTTCGAAGTCCCCATCACACTATTTCGGACGTCGCCCTTGTAGGCGGAGGAGCCTATCCCCAACCAGGGGAAATATCCTTGTCCCATAACGGAGTCTTGTTTTTGGATGAACTGCCCGAGTTTAAACGGGGCGTACTGGAGGTAATGCGTCAACCCTTGGAGGACAGGGAAGTGACCATCTCCAGAGCACGATTTACGGTAACCTATCCCAGTAGTTTTATGTTGGTGGCCAGTATGAATCCAAGCCCGGGAGGCTATTTTAATGACCCCGATGCCCCTGTGACCTCTTCGCCGGCGGAGATGCAACGCTATTTGAGCAAGATTTCAGGGCCGTTGCTGGACCGAATCGATATCCACATAGAAGTTACCCCGGTACCATTTGAAAAGCTGTCAGAGGAACGCAAAGGAGAAGGTAGTGTAAAAATCAGAAAGCGCGTTACTACCGCCAGGGAAATACAGACCCAACGCTTTGAAGAAATTGAGAACGTACATTACAATGCCCAAATGAATACCAAGCACATACGTAAATATTGTAAGATGGACGACCCTTCCAAAGAGCTGTTGAAAAATGCCATGGAACGATTGAATCTTTCTGCGCGGGCCTATGACCGAATCCTGAAAGTAGCAAGAACGATCGCAGATCTAGAAAATGCCACGGATGTAAGCGGAAATCACATTGGCGAAGCCATTCAATACCGTAGTTTGGACCGTGAAGGCTGGTTGGGGTAAGCCAGACATATTTTTAACTAATTACACCATAACAGATAACCACTATTCGCATTATGAAAATTCATTCTAAAATTCTAATCACAGCTTTCTTATTAGTAGGATTCACGGCATTAAGTCAAACAAAATCAATAGCACTTGCCAAAATTAATACAGAAGGTTTTCAGAAATCCCAAGTTATGAGCCTAATCGGCGACCTTTCAGATGTTTACGGCCCTCGGCTAACAGGAACAAATAAATATTATACAGCAGCAGAATGGGCAAAGAAGACCATGGAAAATTGGGGAGCAGACAAGGTTTATTTCGAAAATTACTGTAATGATTGTATGGGTTGGGAAGTAAAATCCTTTAATGTAGAAATGACAGCACCTGCTTATATGAAAATACAGGCCTATCCCTATGCCTGGACAGAAAGCTCCAATGGTGTCCAAATAGGCGATTTAATTTGGATAGAAAGTCATACCGATTTAGAAAATGTAAAAAGCCAATGGAGCGGAAAATTAAAAGGAAAGACCATACTCATAGGTTCTGCTCCAGAACAAAATATGTTATTCGATGCACTTTCAACAAGATTTACTGAAGACCAAATTGAAGAAGCTGAAAAATCAATTGTCCCTGCCCCAAGCAACCCTTTAGGGCCAACTGCCGGTGATTTGAATTTAATTGAAGATTTAGAAGTAATATTCAACAGTTTCATGAGAAAGGACGATGCTTTTTTTGCTTTTTTAAAAGCAGAAGGGGCCTTAAGTATTTTAAGAACTACGCCTTTTTATCCAGGTATTGTTCATCCAAGTGGTACTTATAACTATAAAGAAGGTCATGTAAAATCGGTTCCATATTTCGCTATTTCACCTGAAAGTTTCGGAAAATTAAAACGCTTAATAGATAGGGAAATCAATCCGAAAATTAAATTCCATTTAGATTCCGAGCTTTATTTAAAACCTGAAAATAATGTAAACATTATAGCGGAGATTAGCGGTTCAGATCCAAAATTGAAAGACGAAGTGGTTATGATAGGGGCACATTTTGATTCTTGGCACCCAGCATCTGGAGCAACGGATAATGGAGCCGGGTCGGCAGTCATGATGGAAGTGATGCGAATAATAAAAGCAACCGGATTAAAACCAAAACGAACTATTAGAATGGCACTTTGGGGAGGCGAGGAGCAAGGGTATTTAGGTTCTATGGCCTATGCTGAAAAGCACTATGGAAAAGTAAAGGATAAGAATAGAAAGAAAGAGGTCGAAAAAATTTCGGCCTATATAAATATGGATAACGGTGCTGGACAAATGCGAGGAATTTATTTACAGGGAAACGAAGCCGTAAAACCCATTTTTGAAGAAATGTTGGCCCCTTATGAGTATTTGGATGTGAACAATCTAACCATTCAAAACACCAATTTTACCGATCATGATGTTTTTGATTATTACAAGATTCCAGGATTTCAGATAATTCAGGATAAGCTAAACTATAGTACTGTAACACATCACACCAATTTAGATGCTTTGGAATATGTACCGGAACGCGATATGATGATCAATGCCACCGTAATTGCAGCGCTGGTTTATCAAATTGCGGAACTGAATTCCCGTTTGCCTAGAGAGGATTAAAGGCTGTTTTCCCAATATAGTGCAAAATCACGAGACCCTGCGTAGCAGGGTTGTAGTGGAAATAGTTAAAGCATGATGCTCTCATTAGTGTGGAAATAAATATGAACAGTGTAGCTGCCAAGGATTGCAATAGGGCACTAGCGTGACGCTTGCGCCAGCGGGGGCAATATGTAGTAAGCAGGAGCCTATTTATCCATATGCTAATAGTCTCTCGCCCAGCTAGGGGGCAGAATTTTTTATATCTTAAGCATAATATATGCTATTGGTCTATCCTTTTTAATTCCTGCCATTTTAACTCGTTCATGTTATCATCAAAATTGGGATCATAACCTTGAAGTTGGGTGCCAATATATTCGCCATTATTGTTCATCCAATACTGATTGGCACCTTCGTCTACCTTATAGGTCTTACCAGTAGAAACATCCGCAACATTGATACGTTCGTACATAGCATCAATAAACTGCTCCTGATTTTTGTCACTTGCGGCATTACTGGCTTTCCAACCACTCATTATGGCATCATTGATGGCATTACTTTTATTCACAAATTGCCGCTGACTTTCTTCAAAAGACCGTTGATTTTGGGCCATTCTCGCGTTAAATGCCGCCCAATTTGCCCCCACCCGTTGCGCTTCCTCCTTATTGTAAGCCATGATGGGCTCCAAGTTATAGCGGGTATTGGCCAGACTAAATATATATTGCTTTTTTGCTGTTTCAAAATAGGAAGGCTCCGCCTCCAATCCCGCTGCTATATAGAACCAATTTTGCATGGATTGGGAAGTGCTTACGTTTAAATGTACTATGGTAAAATAGGAATTACCATTCTGCATTTTCCAATCAATACCATAAACTGCGACGTCCGAACGGCTGGGCATGGCCTTAAATAATTGATCCCAGTACCATTTATCCATTTTGGTTATTTCAGGGATTTCATAATACTTTACATATTGCAATCCATTACTATTTCCCCAAGGAATAAAATCCTGTTGCATCAATTGTTCAATACCTGGCATCTGTCGCATTCGTTGTCCACTTTGGGAGTAGGCATATTGCAGATTTGGATCAAAATTGGCCATAAAATTTTGAAGCGGAAAATATGTTATTTTTAAGCCACGGGGTCCTGTAATACCATCCACTCTTAAATTCCACAAAGCCGGCATGGGAAGTATTGAAGAAACGCTTCCATTTGCGTCTATATTCTTTTTCATTTCCATTTTTTCCCAATACCCATTAGAAGTAACTTCTTTGTTTTTTACAACCGGCCTACTTTCAGAATTATCAGTATTATCCGAATTATAAGACTCGGTATTATTTCCGGGATCTATAGTGCCATTTTGCTTACAGCTTACAAAACTCAATACTAATATCAACAGTAACAAACAGTTGGTTTTCATAATAAGAAACTTTTATAGGTCCGTTAACTAAAAATAATCAATTTTACTTATATATTTAGGGGGTGTTAAAAACTTTGTCCCGCTTGCGGCAAAGGGGAGCTTTTCAGATCCTGACTATTTCTTTACGGCCTTTATGGAACAATTTCAAAATGCTTTAAAATAGTAATAGGATCATGATGGTTGTGCCTATATTTATTTAAGTGTATAAACCCATAAAATGCGGTGGCATGAAGTTAATTTTAAATAGCATTTTATTTTCAATGTTGATTCTTTCGTGTTCCTCCCCCGCGAAAACTGAACAAATACTAGTGGTAAATCAACCTGCCGAGTTCGAACCCCAAGAGGCGATTTGGCTAATATGGCCATCCACCGACCATAAGGAAGGAGAATCCGTAGAACAAGTATCCCTTGCCATTGTAGAATCTTTATTAGGGAATATAGATATAGTGATAACTTGCAAGGACAAAGAACTTTTGGCCCATGCCAAAGACACCCTAAAAAAGTATTTTGGGGAATTGCCAAAACTTAAACTTCTGGAATTCCCCTCAATTGAGATCTGGGCACGGGACATGGGACCAATATTCGTAGAGACCGATCAAAATACTTTGGCCATTGCCGATTTTAATTTTAATTCCTGGGGCTATTCCGATACTTTGAACATAGATACCAAAACAGAGGAATTATATGATGAAAGGGTGGCAAAACGTTTTAATCTGCCTGTGATTTCGAGTGCCATGATCAGCGAAGGCGGAAATAGGGAAGTAAATGGAAGAGGTACGCTAATTACCACAGAAGCCGTTGAAATGGACAGAAATCCGCATATGACCAAGGCCGAGATGGAGAGTGAATACAAAAGGCTCCTGGGTGTTAAGAAGATTATCTGGTTGAAGCAGGGTTTGGTGGAAGATGATCATACATTCCTTGGCCCGATAACCACTTTGGACGGACAAAATGCCTACACTGTAGTTACTACCAATGGTCATGTTGATGAATTTGCCCGATTTGTAAATGATTCCACCATCCTAATGGCAAAGGTTGATAGCGTTGAATTTAACGATCCCATTGCTTGGGAAAACCATAAGCGAATGGAAGAGAATTACAAAATATTGTCGGGTGCTACGGATCAGGATGGCAATCCATTTACCATTATCAGAATGCCGCTTCCCGGAACTATTTTTTCAACCATGAGTCCAGGGGATTATGTTTACGAGTACATTAAAACACTGGACTATACCAACGGAAGTACCTTTCCTAATGGAGAGCCCATAAAAGTCATGGCGGCACTCAGCTACCTTAATTTCATTATAACCAATAAGGTGGTCATTGGACAGCGTTGTTGGAGGGAAGGCATGTCTAACGAGTTGAAACTAAAGGATGAAAATGCTGCTCAGATTTTGCAATCCGTTTTTCCCGACCGAAAAATAGTCATGATCGATGCCCTTGCGGTCAATTTAGGAGGTGGTGGCATCCATTGCATCAGTATGCACCAGCCGTTGTTTTCTTTCAATTAGAGGTAATTATTGTTGAGCACAACAGGGAAAACATTACAATAATATCCACCTAGCCATTACGAACCTGCCTCTCGGCAGACAGGCTTGAAGACTGAAAACCATTAGAGAGGCTTGCTCTAGCGGTGGTATTATTTTGGTAAATATCCTTTAAACCTGATCAATTTATCATCACTTTGCTGATAGGTAATGGGTTTGGGATCTAACCATTCCACTATTTTATCTTTTATGGCGTAGGCAAAGAAGTGATTCCCTGAAGGGGTATAATGACCAATAAAATACCGGTCCATATATTCATCCAAAGTGAGATTGAATTTTTTGAAATCGTTGAGGTGTACCTCATTCATATCAAAATACTGGTAACCATAATTATTAATAAAATCGATAATCTCTTGATCATAGCGCTTTTTCCCGTTGACCATTTCCTTAAACACATTTGTCGGGTCAAAATGCACCAACAAAAGCTGCTTGCGTTGAGCTTTACAAAACTCATCGGTTTTTTTTAAAATGTATTTCGTGGCTTCAAAGGAGTATTTGTTTTTTAAAGCGGTAGCGCTGCTCTTCATCCTTTCTATACTGGAAAAATCTACCTCAGGCAACTCCAAGATATGGGCAAGTTTATTAAGCCCTTCCGCATCCACATCAGAATTTACCATATCATAACTCAGTAAATAAAGCTGCAACATTAAATCATCTTTCAGATTACTGTACATAAATTCGGGGTCGGACATTTTATACATATCCTCTTTAGAGTTTATCCTGTTTTCCATTTCTACCAGTTTTCCTGTATGGATATCCATTTCAATATTGGACCAGAAATTACCATGGAACATATACCCGCCATAATCGTTCCAACGGGTATAATAAGAGGCGTAGCGACATCTAAAAACACTTCTTACATAATCGTCTCCCCACATATAAAGAATAACGTATTTGGAGTCTTTGTCCTCTTTTTCCCGCCTCAATAGCCTTCTATAAGCCTGGTATACTCCAAAACCTCCCATTCCGAAATTATTAATCGGTTCCCCTAGATGACCGGCAAGATACTCCTGCCAAGTTTCGGCATCGCTTACCTGGTGACAATGGGTAAAACTATTGCCATAGGTATTGATCCGGCATGGTTTATCGGCATATACGCTGTTGGTCCTTTTACCGTCTTTCATTACAGTAGATAGCGTATAGCTGTTATCTATCCCGTCATGTGGCATATAATTTCCCAAAATATACCCTACCTCTGGATCAAACTGGGCCCAACTATCCTGATTCAAGAAAATATCCAATTCATCCTTGGGAACGGCACTATTTCTTAGGTATTCAGCATACGACTTCTTATCACCTATCTTGGAGCGCCCAAATAGAAAATCGGGCAGCAAGGATATTCCTCCTGCGGTCATTGCAGTGAAAACATTGGATTTAATGAATTTTCGTCTGTCCATAATTATTCATTAGAAATTAATTGCAAAATCCTATTATCATTGATAACCTTAAAAGCATCCTTATAATCATTTAAATTAATGAATATAAATCGATAATTAGAATAATTGGCCCAATAAGCGTACCCTCACCGATGACGTAAGCCTGGTAAGTGGACACAGAGCCTCCCGATAGTGCCTGCAAGCTAAAGACCAACTGATAAAGTAATCATCCTCCAGTGGATTTCCAATATTTTCACAGCAACTATTTTCGAGATTGAAATAAGGCTATATTTGGATTCCAATTTCAATGACAATTTTTTATAACCTATCCTTTAAAAATTCATAAATACCAGTGAAAAAAATATTCCTGATTTTCATGATATCTGCACTTTACTCGTGTGGAAGTGCTAAATACAATTATTTTTTTGATACTGGGAAGCAACTCGACTTCAGCCATGGAAAGTGGATATTGAACAGTACCCAATCAAATTCAAGAATATTCGATACTGAACTCTATGATACTTCACTTAAAGGATTTAAAAAAATTATGGGCGACTCCTTAATAGAAATGAACGATTTAAGGAGTACCAAACTGGTTGCTCCAAAAATAAAGTTCCAGTTGTCGGAATCGGATTTAAAAGAGTTGAAAAGAGATACGGACTGTGACTACATCATCAATATTGGAGGAAATGCGATTAGTGACGGCTTGGGTACATTGTCATTTTCCGATCAAAATGAAAATTCGAGCAATAGTGCAGCTGTGTCGATAACCATTTACGACTTAAATGCCGAGGCATTGATCTCTTCATCACAGGTTTATGGCAAAACGGAACAACAGGATGCGATTTTTCCAGATAGTAAACAACGTCCCTCTATTAATCCCAGTTCCCATATGATAATGTTGAAAGGAGCAAAGAAACTGATCGGAAAATATGAAAAGTACTAACTGGGTCATTGAAAAACCATAAGGGTTTTCAACTTAAGGTGTGTAAATGTATTGAAAAGATAAGATTTCGCGGAGCGGTCAGCAAACATTAAACCTTGAACTTAGACCTTTAAATACTTATTCCAAATGCAACTGCACCAGATCTTTACCGGTATTCAGTTTGTTATAAGGGATAGTCTGTCCGTAAATTTCCTTCACTATTGCATATAGATCGGGGATTACGGTTTTGGCAATTTTACTGTTGTTGCTCAATAGTACACAGATACCCAGATCAGCCTCTGGATAAACGGCAATTTCATTTCTGTAGTTGTTGACACTTCCTCCATGATGCCAAATAGTTTTTTCTTGGTCCGAGCCCTTCTCCATGAATTTATGTATTCTCCAACCATAGCCGTAGTAAGATGTTTTATGTCCCGGCCAATGTTGATAATACTTGCTTTCTCCTTTAATTTCTATAAAAGGGGAGAATGTTTCAGCTAACGCAGATTTGCTCATTAATTCCGGGTTGTGCCCTAGTAAAAACCGCATCCATTTGGCCATGTCAACAGAGCTGGCACTAATACCCCCCGCTGCAATGGCATTGTAATAATTATTTGAAAGTGGCAATGTTCTCCAGCCGTTTCTTCTTTTGGAGTGTGGCATGGCCACATTTTCCATATGCGCCAAGGTTTCATAATCCATGGTAGTAGAGCACATGCCCAAGGGATTGAAAAAAGTATTGGTCAACACCTCGCTTATATCCTGTCCGGTTGCCTTGTGTATCATTTCCCCACATAGGGCAAACATGGCATTCTGGTAACTGTAAACAGATCCAGGTTCACTGATGGGTGTAATCTCCTTAAAGCGTTCGGCAATGGTATGTAAGGGCAGTCCGGCCTCCACTAGATTGGTGTAACTATGATATGGTGTACCAGCGGTATGCGATAAAATATTGGCCAGGGTAATTTTATCGGTATTGTTCCTGTCTCCAAATTTAAACTCTGGTATAAAATCGCTTACCTTATCCTCCCAATGTAATTTGCCTTCATCTTTTAATTCGGCAGCCAATACCCCGGCAAATCCTTTGGAAAGAGATCCAAGTCTAAAAATAGTCCCACCATCCACGCGATCATCACGGTTGATATTCCTTTTACCATAACCATCCGAAAGTATAATAGAATCATCTTTTACAATACTCACTCCTGCTCCTACAATATCCCCTGCCGAGATAGCTTTATCAAAATAGGCATTTATGGCAATTCTCAATTCATCCTGATGTCTTTTATAAAGTAGCTCCTCTTTGGCATTCAATGCATCCTTTAAATGATCAATACTTGTAACGGCTACTTTGGTCCCTTGATCTGGGACCGACTTAAAGGCGTTTAAAACAAGGGCTACTAGTGTAAGGATTAAAAGCGAAATTCCTATTAAGGTTTTGCTTCTCTTCATAAGGGGTGCGTTTTATATAATGAAATATTTTCTAAATATAGGATGATATACTTAAATAACGGATGAAATACACAATTTCTTATTTACATCCTTATATTTTTAACACTAAATTCCAAATGGTTTTTCCGGGCATAGTCTAAAAAGTACTGTACATTACATGCCCTTACAGCGCTACGGTCTATAGTACAAGATAATCGACTCTAGATTTACGGCTTAGGATCAATGAAATTGAATCAAAAAATCAGACTGATCGGGATTAAAAAAGCTTAAAGCTCGGGCACAAGCCTAAATAAATTGATATATTGTAGTCAGTTTAAACAATCCCTAAACTGTATTTCAACTTAATACCGTTAGACCTAATATGACTAAAAGAATAATTCTCGTAACTATACTGACATTTTCAGTAATATCGTGGTGCAACGGACAAGACAAGGACGAAAGGACTAAATTTTTTCCGAAGATTGAACTTTCTGTATTAAATGTTCCAAATAAAGAGAATTTATGGGTTTTTATACTCGCAGGTCAATCCAATATGGCTGGTAGAGGATTAGTAGAACCTCAGGATACCGTTCCCAACAAAAGAGTATATACCCTAAACAAACAGGGCAAAATCATCTTTGCCAAAGAGCCCCTACATTTTTATGAACCCTCAATGGCCGGGTTGGACAGCGGACTTTCATTTGGCAAGGCCTTGATCAGGCAAATTCCTGACAGTATTTCGGTACTTTTAATTCCTACTGCGGTTGGTGGAAGCTCAATTTCACAATGGCTAAACGATTCCATCCACAGGGATGTTAAACTATTCTCCAACTTCAAACAAAAAGCAGAATTGGGTATGCGTTATGGGACAGTAAAAGGCATTCTTTGGCATCAGGGCGAAAGTGATGCCAAAACCAAGGAGGCTCCAATGTACCAAATCAAATTATCGGAGTTGTTCTATCAATTCAGAAAGATAATTGGGAACCAAGAGACAACTGTTTTAATAGGACAACTGGGCAGTTATTCGACCAATCCCCTGTGGTCGAAAATTAATGATCACATAAAATATTATGTATCCACCGATCCAAATTCTGGGATGATCAATACCCAGGACTTAAATGACAAAGGGGATAAGGTGCACTTCAATTCCGAAGCACAGCGGCTCATGGGTGAAAGATTTGCCAATGAATTTATTATATTACAGCACTAGCCATATATTGCATATGCGTTACTGTGTTAATCATAATATACGGGTACTAGATATACTGTGATTTACACTGCATTAGTTCTACTCGCGTATGGCATGACCAAAAACCAATATGGGTCAACTTAACCATGGCCTACGTTTTAACCTCAAATATGTGCAACCTAAATTATGAGGTCAGCACATAAATGGCCCACGCAAAGCAAAAGGCACAATAGAGATAAAATAAAAATTCGTTTAATGTAGTATTTTCCTTCATAAGATCGGGTTTATATATAAAACCCCATAAACAAAGGAAAAGGATTTTCGTCTCCATGTATGGAACAAAATTTCGACGACCTGACCCCAATTCGGATGAAGGGTCAAAATCATCTATGAAAGTAAAATCCTACAAAACCATAAAACCAAGAAAGACAACGGTTTACCGATGATTTATTGGTCCAAAACCTTAGAAAAACTACAATTTTACCACACAATTCTGTGCGGCCGATTTGTAGATAGCCTCAACAACACGAATATCCCTTAGTCCTTCTTCCCCAGGAACAATTAAGTCGGTTTTGTCCATAATGGCCATGGCATCTTCATCCATTTGTTTGGCCTGCTGACTGGGGATGGAAAATTTTATGATCGTCCCATCGGACATACTACCATTATTGCCATTGTAGGAGCTGTGTGGTTCCATCTTCAACCATCCTTTTTCATAGTTTACTTGAAGATGGTTCATATTTATACCAAAACTGGTCTGGCAGGACGCTCTGGCTCCGCTGGGAAATTCCAGATGAAACATCATGGTTTCCTCTACTTCGTGATAAATTTCAGGTCTGGTTGTGGAGGCCTGCGCCAATACCGAAATCGGTTCTTCGCCGGTAGCCAATCGGGCACCTTGTAATGCGTAAACGCCCATATCACCCATTGCACCACCACCTAATTTTTTGTTTTGCTTCCAATGGTTGGTCCGGCCGTCAAAATATCCAGCGGCAGAAGTCACCATCCGTACTTTCCCAAAAGGCCTTTCCTTGCCCACTTTCATATACGCCTGAATATTGGGGTCGTGCTGACAACGGTACCCGATAGCCAATTTTACCTTGTTGTCCTTACATGCTTTGATCATTGCCTCACAATCGGCTACAGATGGTGCCATTGGCTTTTCGCACCAAACATGTTTACCCGCCTTGGCAGCCCTTATGGTATACTCTGCGTGCATGGAAGGTGGCAGAACCACATATACCACGTCAATATCCGGGTTATTGGCAATAGTATCAAAATTCTTGTAATTGTATATGCTCTGGTCCTTTATACCATATTTTTCTTGCCAAACAGGAATTTTTTCAGGACTACCGGTGACAATGCCCCTTAATTCACAGTTGTTGGTCAATTGTAGGGCAGGGGCAAGAAGATCCGTACTATAGTACCCCAATCCAACAAGGGCTACCCCTAATTTTTTCTTTTGTGCCCCGGTCGAGGACATTAATATTTGAGGTGTAAATGCGCTTGCTGCTGCAATTAATCCCACTTTTTGAATAAATATTCGCCTTTGTTTTTCCATGGTCCCAATTTGAGGGTAGAAAATACCACAAAAAATTGAAAATTCCATGAAAATTTGTGAAGCCTTTGAAGCATAGAAAGTACTAGAATATTTCAAAGACTGTAAACCCTTTTTCCAAAAAGTTTAAATTCCTTAATGAATGGGCCATAGAATTTCGCAGTACTTATAAAAACGGAAAGATAAAAGTAACCTTATTCCTTTTTCTGAAGGTTTTGGACCAATAGATCCTTTAAAACATATGCCGCAACAAGAATAAAGCCGGTTATCAGGGTTGGGGTAGCGTATTCCCATTCCAATATTTTGGTAAGGCTTCCAATGATTATGGCCAATATGCCAATGATCATCATTGTATTCCACATAAAATACGCAATGTCACTCCTATCGTCATCCTTGTCGTCAATGAGATATGTTGTGCCTTCCATGATGATCCAAATAATAAACGCCAAGCTGCCTATGACCTGAAAAAAATCATTGTGGGATATGTCCAGAATTTTGAAAATTCCATTTAGGGACCATGAAGTGACTAAAATTAATTTGTTGTATTGCAGAAATCCTTTTTTTGTTTTTTTCCAAAATCGCCAGGCATACAATACACCAATGGCGACAAGAGAAATTAATATTATGGGATTTGCGACGGTCGTAAAATGTAAAATTTTACAAAGAAAGCCTACAACAAGGAGGGAAATGGCAATTCTTAAAGGTGTTCTCAAAATCTTCTTTTCTGTTTCCATAAAATTGTTTTTAAGATTCATTGCATTTCAGTTTTGGTTTTACTGAATTGCCTTTGTCCTTACTTCAAAAGACATTTCCCTATGGTGTCACTATCTAAAGCACTTTGATATTGGCCTTTAGTCCTTCCATTATTCCTAAAATATTATCTACCGTTTCCTTTAAATAATATTTAATGAGTACGTGGGGAATACGAATGGTGGTAAATCCATTTCTAAAAGAATGCATAGCTTCTTCCAAATCGTTGATGGCTTGTTCATGGGTTATAGAATGGTATTCCGTGTCGATTTCTATATTAAGTTTTACCCTAGATATAGCAATATCCACTGATTTTTTTCCATCCCACCATTCCAGCATTGGATTTACACCTGCATTTTTTAAACCATAATATAATTGTATGGCTTCCTTGGGGGTTCTTTTGAGTTTGATCAGCTTTTCCATGCGGCCTTTATGCTTGGCACAAAGCTCTAATCCTAAGAGGTCCATCGCACTTTTGTGGTCAAGATAATCAAGCTCTTTGTTACAATCTAAACATGTCATTCAAGTAGGTTAAAAATTTGATTTGGGACTATTATAACCGTAATATTTTTGGATTATTATATGTGGGTTATCCAAAAAGGCCATCTTTTAGACGAACTGCAACTTTTTAGATGAACGACCTACTTTTCAAACCATATGGCCTTTAAAAAACAAATATTCTTCCGCATTTTGGAATATCCATATATATTTACATAATTGCCATTTTAAACCTAAGTAATGGACCATAGAACAATGTTTAAAACAATAGTACCGACCTTTATATTTATTGTAATTCTTTTTGGCTGTAGGGACCAACAAATTACAAAGCCTAAAGATGCATCAGCCTTGGCACTGCCGGAACTGAACTTTAATGAAGCCAATCGGCTGGTTCGCCTGCCATTGGATTGCCTACAAACGGAATATCCCAACAAATTAAATCAGTCACTTCAGGATTCGACCCATTTGGGCGGACCTAAACAATTGCACCCTGCATTTTATGGTTGTTACGATTGGCACTCCTCTGTTCACGGTCACTGGTCCTTAGTTTCCCTACTAAAACAGTTCCCAAGTTTAAATCAGGCTTCCACAATTCGCAATAAACTGGTGGAAAATATTTCCAAGGAAAATATAATGGCAGAAGTGGACTACTTTAACATGGAAGGAAATAGGTCATATGAACGGACTTATGGGTGGGCCTGGATCCTGAAATTGGCCGAAGAACTTCATACATGGCAGGACCCTTTGGCCCGTGACCTAGAGGTTAATTTACAGCCGTTGACAAACTATATAGTGGAGGCCTACATAGAATTTTTACCAAAATTGAATTATCCCATTAGAGTTGGGGAACATACCAACACCGCATTCGGACTTTCCTTGGCTTGGGATTATGCGGTTGTCCTTGAGGACGAGGCCTTAAAAAATGCCATTACTTCCAGTGTTGCAAGTTTTTATGAAAATGACACAGCTTGTCCTATGATCTGGGAACCTAGCGGATTCGATTTTTTATCGCCCTGCCTGGAAGAAGCCAATCTGGTGAGAAAAATTTATAGCCCCGACAAGTTTAAAAAATGGTTGGATAAATTCCTGCCCCAATTGGCAGATCCTCAATTTAATCTGGAACCGGGAAAAGTATCGGACAGAACAGATGGGAAATTAGTGCATTTGGATGGTCTCAATTTTAGTAGGGCCTGGTGTTTGTACGGAATTGCAGAGACACTTCCCCAATACTCCCATTTAAAACAAATTGCCACCGAGCATATTAATTACTCCCTCCCCAGTATTGTTGATGACAATTACAGTGGTACCCATTGGTTGGGAAGTTTTGCATTATACGCCTTAAATACAGCCCAATAGAATGAAATGGAAAATGGGGCCAGGAGTTTTGGTAGCAGCAGCCTTTATAGGTCCTGGTACCGTTGCTGTTTGCTCCATTGCCGGTGTACAATATGGATATTTGCTTCTTTGGGCCCTGTTGCTTTCCGTGGTGGCAACCGTAATATTACAGGAAATGGCAGCGAGATTGGGAATTGTCACCCAAAAGGGATTGGCCCACGTAATAAAAGTAGAGATAGGTGTCCGCTGGATAAAGATTTTGGTGCTGGGCCTTATCTTATCAGCAATAGTCATAGGGAATGCAGCTTATGAAGGCGGTAATATTGGTGGTGCTTCCTTGGGCTTGGAGGCTATATTTGGGCAAGAATATATAAGTTTTTATCCTTGGGTAGTAGGATTTTTTGCATTTCTACTTTTGTTTTTTGGTAATTATGAGGTTTTGGAAAAGGTACTGATTTCCTTGGTAGTGGTCATGAGCATATCTTTCCTATTGACGGCCATAATTACAAAACCGGATATTTCGGCCATAATACAAGGTCTTTTTATCCCTAAAATTCCAGATGGAAGTATTTTGACTATTATTGCTCTGGTAGGCACCACGGTAGTACCCTATAATTTATTTTTACATACCTCATTGGTAAGTGAAAAATGGAAATCCAAGGAAAATTTGAAGGAAGCCCGAAGGGATACCGTCTTATCCATTTTACTGGGAGGTATGGTATCCATGGCCATAGTGGTAACCGCAACTGCCATTCCATCCAACGAAATAACCAATATTATGGATATGACCAAAGGCCTGGAACCACTATATGGGGAAAGTGCCAAATATTTTATGGGAATCGGACTTTTTGCAGCCGGGATAACCTCTGCCATTACCGCACCCTTAGCCGCCGCCTATGTGGCCAATAGCTGTTTTGGATGGAATACGACTATGGATAGCATAAGGTTCAAATTGGTCTGGATGATCATTTTATTGTTAGGTGTCCTGTTTATGTCCGTAGGAATAAAACCGTTAGAGATTATTAAATTTGCCCAGGTAACCAACGGAATGCTTTTACCAATTATCGCTATTTTTCTGCTATGGATCGTTAATCGGAAAACAGTAATGCTGGAATATCAAAATACCATATTTCAAAATATATTGGGTATTATCATCATAATTTTGTCTGTTATTCTTGGGGCAAAAAGTATATTAACCGTTTTTGGGCTATTTTAAGGACATGATCAACATCGATATAAATTGTGACATAGGTGAGGGCGTAGGCAATGAAGAAGAGCTATTGCCCTTAATTACCTCCTGTAATATTGCCTGTGGCGGCCATGCCGGGGATGCCGATACCATGATGAAGTCAACCTTATTGGCCAAAGAACACAGGGTGCTGATTGGGGCGCATCCATCATATCCGGATAGGGCGAATTTTGGAAGAACAAGTATCAAAATGGCTAAGGATGATTTGAAAAAAAGTATTCTTGCCCAAATTGAGGATTTAAACACTGTCCTCAAAACTTTGGGTATTTCGCTGAACCATATTAAACCCCATGGTGCACTATACAATGACGTGGCCAAGGACAGGGAATTAGCATTGGTATTTTTGGATACTATTGAGAAATATAAAAGGGAGGTATTTTTGTATGTTCCTTATGATTCAAAAATAGCCGAGGAGGCCCTGCGTTCAGGATTTCGAATAAAATATGAGGCCTTTGCCGATCGCAATTATAATGAAGACCTCTCCCTAGTGTCCAGAAAAGTCCCTATGGCCTTGATACAGGATCCCAAAGCAGTCATGGACCATTTACTATATATGGTGACAAAAGGTGCCGTTTTGACCCTTTCCGGGAAGGCTGTAAAAATCGAAGTAGACACCTATTGTCTTCACGGCGATTCTCCTTCAACATTACAAATATTAGCGTATCTTTCCAAACATTTACCAGAAAACCAAATCTTAATAAAAAAGTGAGTAGTTTCAAAATATCTGTAAGGCAATTTGGTGTCCACGCCATATTGGTGGAGTGGCCCAATAGGGTGGAAGAATCTATATTGGACGAGATTCTCCAATTCATTCAGTACTTAAAAAAAAATCACCTAGACGAAAAGGAATGGGAGTTTATACCTGCCTATAATTCACTTACTTTGATATGCAAGGACACCGTACTAGATTTCGATTATTTAAAACCGAAAATAAAGGAATGGTATGCCGTAAAAGGAAAAATAGAACCTGCTACCAGATACCTTTGGCGATTACCTGTAAGTTATGATCTGGAATTCGGGCTGGATCTCGAGGAGATATCCGGAGAATTGGGCATGTCCGTAGAACGCATCATAGAATTGCACTCCCAAAGTATTTATACGGTCTATGGTATAGGATTCTTGCCAGGGTTTATGTATTTGGGCGGCGTGCCGGAGGTTCTGGAGGTTCCACGCAAATCTACCCCTAGACCTAAGGTGCTTAAAGGCTCCGTTGGTCTAGCTGGAAAACAAACCGGAATATACCCCCAGGATTCGCCAGGAGGATGGAACATAATTGGGAAAAGTCCCGTACCTATGTTCGACGTAAAAAAGGAAAATCCCTGTTTTGTTAAAGTGGGGGATAAAATACAATTTTACCCTATTTCGATGGCAGAGTACCAATTGCACAAAATTGAAGGTGAGGTAGGGATTTATAACTTAGAAAAAAAAGTGCTGGATGCTTAACATAATAAAATCGGGCTTTTTCACTACAGTGCAGGATACCGGTAGATATGGGTACAGGGATAAGGGTGTTCCAGTTTCAGGAGTTATGGACTCTTTCTCTGTCTCTAAGATAAATACTTTGTTGGAAAACGATGAAAACAGTGCCGTATTGGAAATAACCATGACGGGACCAACATTGGAATTTGAACAAGATTCCTATATTGTTCTGGGAGGGGCAGAAATGGCGGTAACACTTAACGATATTATCATAGAAAATTACAAAGTATATAAAGTCAATGCAGGTGACATCTTAACCTACGGCAAATTATTAAAAGGATTCAGGGCATACTTGGGGATTAAGGACGGATTCAACACTGCATTGGTATTGGGCAGTAGATCCTATTTTAAACCAATTACCGAGAAGGATTCCATTAAGAAAATGTCCAGTCTTCCGTACACAAAGTGTAAACTTTTCAGTCCCAAAATTTCGAAACTCAAAGTAGACTCCGTTTTGGACAAAACCAAATTGGATGTTTATAAGGGGCCGGAATATAAGCTGCTGACAGATAACCAATTGGCCCAACTATTTTACAGGGAATTTACGGTGGCAAACGAAAATAACCGTATGGCATATCAGCTTAACGAGCTAATTGAGGGCAATAAGGTATCCATGTTGACCTCGGCAACCCTGCCTGGAACAATACAGCTGACTCCTGCGGGAAAATTGATCATTTTAATGAAAGATGGTCAGACCACAGGTGGCTATCCAAGAATTTTACAGTTGTCGGACATGGCCATGTCCATTTTGGCCCAAAAAAGATCTGGAGACCATATAAGTTTTAAGCTAAAATAGGCGACGGAAATTTATTTCTTTGTCAATTAAATTTTAATACCTAATTTTACAGTAATGAAAATAAATAGAAGCATAATCAAATTGGTCATTGTCGTCCCACAAATGGGATGATACGGATTTCTATTTATTTAAAAAGCCTGTATCAGATATATTTGATACAGGCTTTTTTTTAGGTTTTACCGAACTATAATTTGGAATTATGTTCTTTTTTAAGTAGCCAGAAAAAGGTTTATCAAAGAATAAAAACCTACTGGATATGATATGGTTTATGCATTTAGATGACTGATTATCAAATAGTTAAAATTAAATCGTTATTATTGAATTTAAATCAAATTTTTATGTTAAAAATCTAAGGGTATTTAAACTTTTATCTTTGGTAGTCGTAGTTTATATAGAACAGTATTAAAATACAAAGAATACAAATTAATGGAATTAAATAAATTTAGCAAAAACGTTACCCAGGACCCCACTCAACCTGCCGCACAGGCTATGTTATACGCCATAGGACTGGAAGAAGAGGATCTAAAAAAACCTTTGATCGGAATTGGTAGTACAGGTTATGAGGGCAATCCTTGTAATATGCACTTAAATGATCTAGCACAGGAAGTAAAACTTGGTACTGAAAAAGGCGGCTTGGTTGGACTTGTGTTCAATACTATAGGTGTTAGTGATGGTATTTCAATGGGTACTTATGGTATGAGATACTCATTGCCTTCTAGGGATATCATTGCAGATTCTATGGAAACTGTGGTACAAGCTATGAACTATGACGGACTGGTAACTGTTGTAGGTTGCGACAAAAATATGCCTGGCGCCCTTATGGCCATGATTAGATTAGACAGACCCTCTGTTATGGTTTATGGTGGCACAATTGCCTCTGGCTGCTTTAAGGACAAAAAATTGGATATCGTTTCTGCATTTGAGGCATGGGGCGAAAAGGTTGCTGGAACAATGAGCGAGGAGGATTACAAAGGAGTAATTCAACATGCATGTCCAGGAGCAGGCGCATGTGGTGGTATGTACACAGCCAATACCATGGCTTCCGCTATCGAAGCTTTGGGAATGGCCTTGCCTTACAATTCCTCAAACCCCGCTATTGGCAAGGAAAAGAAGCAAGATGCCATTAGCGCTGGTTTTGCATTAAGACATCTATTGGAAAACGATATTAAGCCCAGCGATATTATTACAAGAAAATCTTTTGAAAACGCTGTGCGCTTGCTTACCCTCTTGGGAGGATCCACCAACGCTGTCCTACACTTTTTGGCCATAGCAAAAGCAGCAGATGTTGATTTTACTTTGGACGACTTTCAGAAAATTAGTGACAGTACCCCGTTCTTGGCAGATTTGAAACCTAGTGGCAAATACCTAATGGAAGATCTACATCGTGCTGGTGGTACACCGGCAGTGATGAAGTTTATGTTGGAAAATGGTATGCTGCACGGCGATTGCATGACCATTACCGGTAAAACCGTTGCAGAAAACCTTGCAGAGGTTTCAGGTTTAAAAGAAGGTCAGCAAATTATTAAGCCTTTGAACGCTCCGATCAAGGAGTCCGGACACTTAAGAATCTTATACGGAAACCTTGCTGAAGAAGGTGCCGTAGCTAAGATTACCGGAAAAGAAGGATTGCACTTTTCTGGTCCTGCAAAAGTTTTTAATGATGAGTTTTTGGCCAATGCCGGGATAGGCAAAGGATTGGTGAAAAAAGGTGATGTTGTAGTTATTAGGTACGAAGGTCCAAAAGGTGGCCCAGGTATGCCGGAGATGTTGAAGCCTACAGCTGCCATTATGGGTGCCGGACTAGGGAAAGATGTAGCCTTGATTACCGATGGACGCTTTTCCGGAGGTACACACGGTTTTGTTGTTGGACACGTATGCCCCGAAGCCCAGGACGGTGGAACCATCGCCCTCTTGAAAGATGGGGATGTCATTACCATTGACGCGGAAAAAAATAGTATTTCCGTAGCCTTGTCAGAGGAAGAGATCAAAACGCGAAGGGCAAACTGGGTACAACCGCCCCTTAAGGTTAAAAAGGGAAGTTTGTACAAATATGCAAAAACGGTATCCTCGGCCTCACAAGGTTGTGTAACCGATGAAATATAGTATTTAGGGCTATAAAAATAAAGCATCTGCCCAAAAAAATAAAGGATTTTACACCAAGTATGTTAACCGATTAGGTCTACAATTATGGAAACACTGAAAAAGGAAAAAACAGCATCAACAAAACAGAGCACAAAGAGGATAAGTGGTGCGGAGGCTATAATCCATTGCCTATTGGCTGAGGGCGTAGACTTGATTTATGGATATCCTGGAGGGGCCATTATGCCTCTGTATGACGAATTATACAAATTTCAGGATAAACTTACCCATATTCTAACAAGACATGAGCAGGGAGCCACCCATGCTGCACAAGGCTATGCCAGGGTAACCGGAAAAGTAGGTGTGGCAGTGGCCACTTCAGGTCCAGGGGCCACCAATTTGATTACCGGTATTGCCGACGCCCAGATAGATTCAACACCCATGGTCTGCATTACAGGCCAAGTAGCCAGACATTTGTTGGGTTCCGACGCTTTTCAGGAAACCGATATTATCGGAATTTCCACACCTGTAACCAAATGGAACTGTCAGGTTACCAAAGCTTCTGAAATCCCTGAAGTCTTGGCCAAGGCGTTCTATATTGCCAGATCGGGCAGACCAGGACCGGTATTAGTGGATATCACCAAAAATGCACAAATAGATGAGTTCGACTTTTCATATGAGCATTGTAAAGGGGTTCGCAGTTATAATCCGTACCCTAAACCAGATATAAAAGCCATTAAGGAAGCGGCCAATTTAATCAATGCTGCCAAAAAGCCTTTCATAGTTTTTGGACAGGGAGTAATTTTAGGGGAAGCCGAGGAACAACTAAAAACCTTGGTAGAGAAGGCAGGTATTCCTGCTGCCTGGACCATACTTGGGCTTTCCGCCATGGATACGGACCACCCATTAAATGTTGGAATGGTAGGGATGCACGGTAATTACGGACCTAATTTATTGACCAATGAGTGCGATGTACTCATTGCCATTGGTATGCGTTTTGACGATAGGGTAACCGGAAGTTTGGATACTTATGCCAAACAGGCAAAAATTATCCATTTCGATATAGATCCTGCTGAAATAAACAAAAACGTTAAGGCAGATGTAGCGGTATTGGGCGATTCCAAGGTTACCTTGGACCTGTTGCTACCAATGATCAAAACCAACAGTCATGATTCTTGGCACAATGAGTTTAAGAAGAAATATGAGATAGAGTTTGACCAGATCATTAAAAATGATGTTTATCCTACCAAGGATAGACTTACCATGGCAGAAGTTATTGAGGAAATCAATATAGCCAGTGGCCATAAAGCCATAATAGTGTCAGACGTTGGGCAGCATCAAATGATTGCCTGCAGATATGCCAAATTCAAACAGACCAAAAGTAATGTTACCTCTGGTGGATTGGGAACTATGGGCTTTGCCTTACCAGCGGCTATCGGAGCCAAAATGGGAGCCATGGACAGAGAAGTAGTTGCCATTATTGGCGATGGGGGATATCAAATGACCATTCAGGAATTGGGGACAATCTTCCAGAACAAGACTCCTGTTAAGATCGTGGTACTCAATAATGATCATTTGGGAATGGTACGCCAGTGGCAGGAACTGTTCTTTGAAAGTAGATATGCCTCTACCGTAATGGTAAATCCTGACTTTGTAAAAATTGCGGAAGGTTACCATATACAATCCAAGCGCATAAGCGAGAGAAAGGATTTAAAGGCCACCATTCAAGAAATGTTAGCCTCCAAGGATGCTTACTTTTTGGAAGTCAAAGTAGAAAAAGAGGACAATGTTTTCCCTATGATTCCTTCGGGGGCATCAGTATCGGATATACGATTGAAATAAATTAATTATTAATTAAAATTACCCATAACTTCATATTTTTGATGGAGGATTGGGATAAGGAGATGGAAAAAAAATGGTTTACAATTTCAGTGTACTCCGAGAATAGCGTGGGACTACTGAACAGAATTTCAGGGATATTTTTAAAACGTCACATAAACATTGAGAGTTTAAATGTTTCAAAATCGGAAATAGACCACGTGTCTAAATTTACCATTGTGGTATACACGACAGAAGATTGGGTACGTAATATTGTGGGACAAGTGGAAAAACAAATTGAAGTAATCAAGGCGTTCTACCATACTGACGAAGAAACCATTTATCAGGAATCGGCATTATTCAAAGTAGCTTCTACCTTATTGTTCGATGAGCGAAATATCCAAAACATTATAAAGGATAGTAATTCGCAAATTGTTACGGTGTCCCGTGATTTCTTTGTTTTGTCAAAGACAGGAAGAAGAAATGAAATCGATGAAATGTACCAACAATTGAAGCCCTATGGCATTATGCAATTTGTTCGGTCGGGAAGGATTGCTGTTTCAAAATCGGAAATGAAAATTTCATCATTATTAAAAGAGTTTAATCAATAAATAATCAACCCCGAGACTGATCGGGACATAAAATCGAGTTTAAAAAATGGCAAATTACTTTAATACACTATCATTAAGGGAACAACTTACTCAATTAGGGAAATGTAGATTTATGGAATCTACGGAATTTTCTGATGGTGTATCCGCTTTAAAAGGGAAGAAAATTGTAATCGTAGGTTGTGGTGCACAAGGACTTAACCAAGGTCTGAATATGCGCGATTCGGGATTGGACATTTCATACACTCTAAGGGGTGCAGCAATAAAGGAAAAAAGACAGTCTTTTATAAACGCAAGTGAAAATGGCTTTAAGGTAGGGACTTACGAGGAACTTATCCCAACGGCCGATGTAGTTATCAACCTAACTCCAGACAAACAGCACACCAGTGTGGTTTCTGCAGTTATGCCCTTAATGAAAAAAGGAGCTACATTATCCTACTCACACGGTTTTAATATTGTGGAGGAAGGAATGCAGATCCGTGAGGACCTAACCGTTATTATGGTGGCGCCAAAATGCCCAGGATCGGAAGTACGTGAAGAATATAAAAGAGGTTTTGGTGTACCTACCCTTATTGCAGTACACCCCAACAACGACCCTCAAGATAAAGGTTTGGCCCAGGCAAAAGCCTATGCAGTTGCCACTGGCGGACATAAGGCCGGTGTTCTGGAGTCTTCTTTTGTTGCCGAAGTAAAATCCGATTTAATGGGAGAACAGACCATACTTTGTGGCTTGTTGCAAACCGGTTCTATTCTTTGTTTTAATAAAATGATTGAAAAAGGAATTGACGCAGGATATGCTTCCAAGTTAATTCAGTACGGATGGGAAACCATAACAGAAGGTCTTAAATATGGAGGTATCACCCATATGATGGATCGTTTGTCCAACCCTGCTAAGATCAAGGCTTTTGAACTATCGGAAGAATTAAAGGATATAATGCGTCCTCTTTTCCATAAGCATATGGACGATATCATGAGCGGACATTTTTCAAAAACTATGATGGAAGACTGGGCCAATGATGATAAAAATCTATTGACCTGGAGAGCAGCAACCGGAGAGACCGCTTTCGAAAAAACTCCTGCTGGATCTGTAAAAATTTCTGAACAGGAATTTTATGATCACGGAGTGCTAATGGTAGCTATGGTAAGAGCAGGTGTGGAATTGGCTTTTGAGTCCATGACCGAATCCGGAATTATTGCCGAATCTGCTTACTACGAGTCGCTACATGAAACTCCATTGATCGCCAATACCATTGCTAGAAAAAAATTGTTTGAAATGAACAGGGTTATATCCGATACAGCTGAATACGGTTGCTATTTGTTTGATCATGCTTGTAAGCCGTTATTGGCAGATTTCATGAAAACCATAGATACGGATGTCATTGGAAAACATTTTGCCGACCAAAAACATCTAAGTGTGGATAATGCAAAACTAATTGCTGTAAACAAAGCTTTACGTGAGCATCCTGTAGAGATTGTAGGAGCAAGGTTGCGTGCATCCATGACGGCTATGAAACCTATAGTATAATTATAATTAACTAATTATGAGGCCTGCCGAGTTTATTACTGGGCAGGCCTTTGTTTATATACCTATTAATGGAACCATATTTTCCCAAAATAAAGGACATCCGGAAGGCTGCCGAAACCATTAGGCAGGTAGCGGATATTACCCCGTTGATGCAGAGCATCAGGTATTCCAAGACCTATGATGCCAATATTCTTTTAAAAAGGGAAGATTTACATAGGGTAAGAAGTTATAAAATAAGGGGGGCGTTCAACAAGATCAGCTCCCTAACCAAAGAAGAAACGGTGAACGGGGTCGTATGTGCCAGCGCCGGAAACCACGCCCAAGGTGTTGCTTTTGCCTGTAATCACTTAGGAATAAAAGGTACCATATATATGCCATCGGTGACCCCTAAACAAAAGGTTGAACAAACAAAATTATTTGGAGGGGATTGGGTAACCGTGGTTCTTGAAGGAGATACCTTTGATGATTCTTCTGATGCGGCCAAAAAATTCTGTGCTGCTGAAAAAAAGACCTATATCCATCCTTTTGATGACCCCAAAATAATTGAGGGGCAGGCAACGGTTGGTTTGGAAATACTGGAACAGACGAAAAAACCAATAGACTATATCTTTGTGGCTGTTGGTGGAGGCGGATTGGCCTCGGGTCTCTGTGCCGTATTCAAGACATTATCGCCACAAACAAAAATTATTGGTGTGGAACCGAAAGGAGCCCCATCTATGAAAACTTCTATAGAAAAGGGAGTCAACACCGAATTGGAACATATAGACAAATTTATTGACGGCGCGGCCGTAAAACGAGTAGGAAACCTTACGTTTAATATATGCAAGGACTGCCTCTACGATATGGTAACCGTTCCGGAAGGCAAGGTTTGCCAGACCATTTTGGATCTTTACAATAGGGACGCCATTGTTGTGGAACCGGCCGGAGCCCTCACAATCACTGTTTTGGACGATTTTAAAGAAGAAATAAAAGGCAAAAATGTAGTCTGCATTGTAAGCGGGAGTAACAACGATATTACACGTACGGCCGAGATAAAGGAACGTGCCTTGCTATACGGCAAATTAAAGCATTATTTTATTATACGCTTTCCTCAAAGACCGGGTGCATTGAAGGAATTCGTTGTGGATATTTTAGGTCCAACGGATGATATTACCCATTTTGAATATTCAAAAAAATCGAGTCGGGAGAATGCTCCAGCCGTTGTGGGAATTGAATTAAAAAGTCCAGATGATTTGGCTCCCCTAATTAAAAGGATGAAGGATAACAATTTTTTTGGCGACTACATTAACGATAAGCCGGATTTGTTTCAGTATTTAATTTAATAACATTTGTGGTAATTTTTATGATATTGCAAAATGCGAAATCCTTTTCGTGACTTTCCTTCAAATATTCTATCAGATTTATAGGGAATTAAAATTATCGTTTTATTAATTTAGTGGTCTGATAGTTTAATTTCAATAGTTTCATTTTTCAATACAAAATCACTTATGGGCAAATCGGGCATACCTTCAGAATACATTATAAACGAGGTTATTCATCAAAGAACTTATCTTATCAATGGTGAATTAAAGGCTTGGGAGGGAAAAACCTCCGAGGTGTACTCCACCATATCCAGCACAGAAAAATACGCACCAACATTATTGGGCAGTATTCCGGACATGGAGGAAAAGGAAGCCATGGAAGCTCTTGATGCCGCCCTGCAGGCCTATAACAAAGGTAAGGGCATCTGGCCTACCATGAGGGTCAAGGAACGCATAGACTGCATGGAGATTTTTGTAAAGAAAATGCAGACCAAGAGGGATGAGATTGTGAAACTTCTGATGTGGGAAATTGGAAAATCGCTTCCGGACTCCCAGAAGGAGTTCGACAGAACCGTAGAGTATATTAACGATACCATTGAGGATTACAAGCAACTTGACCGGGATAACGCCAAATTTGAAAAGAATGACGGTGTTTATGCACATATTAGAAGGGGACCTCTTGGGGTCGTACTCTGTTTAGGCCCTTACAACTATCCTTTGAACGAAACTTTCGCCTTGCTAATTCCTGCTATAATAATGGGGAATACCACCATTTTTAAGCCAGCGAAGCACGGTGTATTATTGATCACGCCATTGCTGGAGGCTTTTCAATCCAGTTTCCCAAAAGGTGTAGTGAATATTGTATTTGGCAGGGGAAGGGCAGTAGCCGCCCCAATAATGAAGACAGGGAAAGTAGATGTCTTGGCCTTGATTGGCAATAGTAAATCGGCAAATGCCCTACAAAACCAACACCCTAAAAGCAACAGACTGCGTTTAGTACTTGGATTAGAAGCCAAAAATCCGGCCATAATACTACCGGACGCAGATTTGGATTTAACCATAGACGAATGCATTGCCGGTACATTGTCCTTTAACGGACAACGTTGCACCGCGCTAAAAATAATCTATGTACACGAGGATATCGCGAGCGAATTTAATAAACGATTTTCCGAAAGGGTAGATGCCCTAAAATTTGGAAACCCATGGGAAGACGGCGTTAAGTTAACTCCTTTGCCCGAACCAGGTAAGCCTGCCTATATACAGGAATTGATAGATGACGCCAGGGAAAAAGGTGCCAAGATTTTGAATAAAAAAGGGGGCACACATTCCGACAATTATATTTGGCCAGCGGTACTATATCCCGTTAACAAAGAAATGCGGGTCTATCAGGAAGAGCAATTTGGTCCGGTAATTCCAATCGTGACCTTTAAGGATATTGAAGAACCTTTGGACGATATGGCCGAATCCAATTATGGACAACAGGTAAGTTTGTTCGGAAAGGATGTATACGCCATAGCTCCGTTAATAGATACCTTGGTGAACTTGGTATGTAGGGTAAACCTTAATAGCTCATGTCAACGTGGCCCGGATGTTTATCCATTTACAGGGCGAAAGGATTCTGCCCAAGCTACCCTAAGTGTCTATGATGCATTACGTTCCTTCTCTATAAGGACCTTTGTGGCCTTTAAGGACAACGAACTTAATAATGAAACCGTAGAACAGTTGTTGGAATCCAAACTGTCCAATTTTATTAGTACCGACTATATTCTATAGCCCATATTTATTTTAGGATCCTGAAAATTTACTGAAAATTAAAGCCCAACTGGATATTTATCCCGTGGGCTTTAATTTTTTAATTTTATATCTGGACAGATGACTACTGAATATACTTTTGCTGCAGAATGGATGTCAATGTTTTGAATAATTCCGTTGGATTAAAAGGTTTGCATATAAGACCATCTATTCCGTATTCCCCTAACTGGTTCTTAATATCCATTCCAGTGGAAGCTGAAAGTGCATAGATGGGCATTACCTTGTTGAGTGGATTATTTGATTCCCTAATTGCCTTGCTGGCCTCAAAACCATTCATTACAGGCATTTGAAGGTCCATCAAAATCATATCATAGGTGTTTTCCATGGCCTTATTAAGGGCTATTAGTCCATTTTCAGCTATATCAAAATCTACCTGCCATTTGGAGAGAAATTTTTCAATGACCATAATGTTCACCTTATTATCCTCGGCCACAAGAATTCTGGCCCCTTTTAGATTATCCTGATCATGAATTGACTTGGCATCAAAGGTATCCATATCCTCCTGATAATCAGTCATGCTGCTCTTTTGTAGTCTTAGCTTAAAACTAAAGGTGGATCCTATTCCTACTTGGCTCTCCAATTTTAAATCGCTGTCCATAATTTCCAACAATCGCTTACAGATGGCCAGACCTAAGCCTGTACCTCCATACTTTCTTGTGGTATCGGAATTGGCTTGTGCAAATGAAAGAAATATTTTGTCCTTTTTATCTTCAGGAATTCCAATTCCCGTATCGGCTATTACAAATTCCAAAACGTAGAAATCCTCCTCTACCTCCAGTACTTCTATATCTACCATAACCTTACCTTCTTCTGTAAACTTAATGGCGTTGCTAACTAGATTGGTCAGAATTTGTGATAATCTGGTACTATCCCCGATAAATGTTTTGGGGAGGGAGGTGTCTTTCTTGATAAGCAACCTAATGTCCTTTTCTTTTGCCGTATTGTGGAATATACTCCGCAAACCGTTAAGCACCTGATTTAAACTAAAATCCCTTTCTTCCAATTCCAATTGTCCAGAGGCAATTTTGTTAAAATCCAAAATATCATTTACCAAACACAGTAAATGTTCCGAGGAGTGCTTCAAAGTACTTAGGTTTTCCAACTGCTCCGGTTTAGGATTTTCCAACAGAAGCAAGTGGCTTATACCTATGACTGCGTTCAACGGAGTTCTTATCTCATGGGACATAGTGGTCAAAAACTCGTCCTTGGCCTTATTGGCCATAGATTCCTTTTCCTTTGCCTCAATTAGAGCCAATTCCGTTTCTTTTACTTTGCTGATATCCACTATAGCACCAATATAACCTTCAATATTTCCGTCTTCGGACATAATGACCTTCAAGGAAAAATCCAACCATTTATATTCCCCGGTAATAATTTGGGACTTAAACGATTTGCTTATAGTTTTAAAATTGGGCGTTTTAAGGTCGATAAGATTTCTGAAATCGTTTCCTTGGTCATCTTTTAAGAATTGAAAGTAGGGTTTCCCTAAACAATTTTTAACCTTATAACCTGTCAACTTTCTCCAAGCAGGGTTCAGATAAGACCAATTGCCATTCAGATCCATTTCAAAAATAACATCCTTGATGTTTCCAGCTACTTTGGACAATTGCCCGGAAATAGATTCCACACTGTTTTTTAACTGCTGGTTGGTCTGGAACAACTCTTGCGAACTTTTCTCCAAAACATTCTCCACCTGTTCCAAATCACAATCATAAGCCTTATATGCTTCATCCACTTGATGCAATAAGGGGGCGATAAGATCCAGAGTACCATCGTCCAAATCTATCTTTTTTAACTGTCTTTTGAGTAGTCTATGGTAATTATTGATCATTCAGAAAATGTTGTTATCGTCATTGTTTGATTGTGCAGTGTACATGGCGAAAACTTATCAAAGGGAGCAATTTCCCCGTACGAATAGAAGCCCGTGGTATAGATATCATTGCCAAATACTTCATTTACTGCTTCTACTTCTTCCTCCACCAACTGTTTCATGACCAATCTCCGTCCTACACAGCTTATCAAGAAAGCCAATTGATGTTGATCTTCTGTACTATTCTTGGCAGTTATTGCCGATTGTTCAGCTCCTCCAATAATTCTATCAATATTGGCCTTCATCAATCTTACATAGGAACCTTGGGGAATGTTTCCCGCAAATGTGAGACTTCCATTTTTTTCATCTACGGACAAAATAGTCCTTACCACTGGTATTTGGTTATCCTCATCCCTCATGCTCAAAGGAAACAATAGACCCGAACCTGGCAAATCCTTTGCCATGTCTCCCAAAAATGATTTATAAAGCTCCAATGCCGGTTGCCCGTCCAATTCATAGAGCACATTATTGGTAGATTTCGTTACCAATCTTTCAATACCAAAACTGTCCCAACCTCCCTTGGATGCAAATCCTATACTTAGCTCCGGGCCATATAAACCTAGGGCCACAATCTTTTTGGAAGCAACTTTATTCCCGGAAATGACAAAGGTATTCTCAAAGTTCGAGCAATCCCCGGCCAAACCACCGGTGATACTTACAGACTTATCCAAATCGGCATGCAGCCCCTTTACCAGTTCTGCCCCATTTACAATAAGTCCATCGCTTAGCACGAAAATATGTCTCAAATCTGGCCCCTTAAGTTTGGCACTAATAGCCTTCCCTGCTTCAAAACTATCCAGGCTGCAGGAAATAAGATCAACTTCCTCGATTCTCAGTTTGGTCTTTTCAAACTTAACGGCCGTCAAGGCAATTGTTGAATCCAATACCTCATTGCCCAAGATTTCTCCGGCAGTGGAACATCCTATTAAATTAGTATTTTCAAATTTGCGTGCCAGTTTGCTTACAAATTCTTCCGTACCTATAAAGGTAGGAGATGCGAAGAGGAAAAATACATCAGGAACGAAATCCAAATCCAAATGATCAAGGTCCTCAAGATGAAGTATTTTATGCTGATATATTTTCATGAAACTAATTTTTGTAAGAAAAAACCTTCTTTTATATATGGTATCAACGTTCAATATTCATAAATCGTATAGATCTTGAAATTTAAAAGGGGATACCACTAGGCCTATGCATTTGTGATTTAATGCCAAAAATTCCCTTACCCTCAAAGTACCATTTAGTCCATTTGGCTTGTATTGATAAAACATTTAGACCCAAGACGCTGTAAATAAGTCGCACTCAACAAGTATTAAATGTTTCCTAAAAAAACGCGAAAACTACTATAAACACGCACAATTCGGGTAAAGAGTATTACTTTTGCCACTTTTTTACAGGATATAAATGAATATAAATAGGATAATTATCCATAGCAATACGAAAATACCTTGTAGTAATATTGTACCTGTATTAATGTCTTAAATAATAGTATTATGAGTATGGACAAATCGAATAAAAAAGCGCTGCTTGCCCTAGGGGTAGGAGGCTTTGGTATAGGGATGACCGAGTTTGTAATAATGGGTATTCTTCCGGACGTGGCCAATTCTCTTCAAATAAGCATACCTCAAGCGGGTCATTTTATATCGGCCTATGCCTTGGGGGTGGTAATAGGTGCCCCCACTTTAACGGCTTTGAGCGGAAAGTGGCCAGCACATAAAGTGTTGTTATATCTTATGATATGGTTTACGGTTTTCAACACCCTTTCAGCATTTTCAACGGACTATGCTACTTTAATGGTTGCCAGATTCTTGTCTGGATTGCCACATGGAGCATTTTTTGGAATTGGTGCGGTAGTGGCAGGAAAGTTGGCTAAAGAAGGAAAAGCAGCCCAGGCCATTGCCACCATGTTTGCGGGACTTACCATAGCCAACGTAATAGGCGTACCAATTGGTACTTACCTAGGGCATCATTACAACTGGAACTTATCGTTTTTATTGGTGGGTATTGTTGGTATTGTTGCAATGGTAAGTATTTACCTTTGGATCCCAAAAATGGAAAAATCCTCATCTGAGGGATTCTTCAAAGATTTGAAGGTTTTTAAAAGAGTGGAAATTTGGCTCCTCATTTTACTTACCACAATCGGGACAGGGGGATTCTTTGCCTGGTATAGCTATATTGCCCCTTTGTTGACCAACGTATCGGGACATTCTGAAAGCATGGTGAGTTATGCCATGATTTTGGCTGGTTTAGGGATGGTGTTCGGTAATTTTATTGGCGCTAAAATGGCAGAGATATTTAGCCCGCTGAAAGCAGTTATCATTAGCTTGTCCTTAATGGTAATGGTACTGCTGATAAACTTCTTAGTGGCCGCAAATCCAGTAGCGATATTAATTTTAACCTTCATTATAGGAATTGTTTCCTTTATGGTAGGAACACCAATTCAATTGGCCATTATAAAGGCATCCAAGGGATCTGAGATGTTAGGATCTTCCATGAATCAGAGTGCCTTCAATATGGGCAATGCCTCTGGAGCGTTCTTTGCCGGATTGCCTATAGCCATGGGATTTGGATTTACCTCCGCAAGTTTGGTTGGGGCCCTAATGGCCGGTACCGGGATAACCATTGCTGTATTGATCTTGGTGTTTTCTAAAAATAGAGCCGTCAGTACCAAACGTAAAATGGCGTTCAACTCTTAATCAAAGAAATCAAGAAAAAATCTGTTTAAAATAAAAATCCCTAATAATGGCAGTCATTATTGGGGATTTTTTTATGCGATTAATTGATATCTTTTACTACAAATATTAAACTACTGGTTGGGAATTAATTGTTTCAAACTGACCAACCTGCCTATTTCTATCTTTTAAGCTTCCACCAAACCAAGTCCGGTGAGTTTGGATGGCCCTATTCAAAATAAATTCATAGACATCTGTTAACCTCTTATTGCTTAAGACATTAAATCATAAACAATAGTATTAACCACTAAATATTTTGATTATGAAAGCAAAACTTATTTTTGGCATTTTGATCCTTGGGCTATTCTTTTTCGGCTGCGACAAGGATAATGTCTTAGAGGTCATAGATGAACCCACCGCTATAGACCCTATTGAAAAGACCGAACCAGGATTCCTATCCCTTAAGACCACTGTAAAAGAGATTGTCCAAATTACTACTGGAAAGCCCCCGCTGGAAGATGTTCTAGCAGAAATGAGGATATATATTAGTGATGGATTTCAACAAATATATAATCGTCCATACAATGAATCCCCTGAAACTATTGATTTGCCTGCCGGTTTTTATAATCTTCTAATAGCTGGTTATGGTTCTTACTCCGAGTTTGATACTCGATTTGATAATGGGAGATATGGCTATTATAATTCCAGCGTATTTATTAGTTCAGGAGCAATTACTACGATAAACGCCAATCTGGCTTTGTTGGATATGGCAGCTACCATTACTATTTCGACGGAAGTGGCCAATTCCTACCCTGATATTGAGGTAGATGTAAGGAAATGGACCAATATTAATGGAGGTTATGAAAACGTGGCAATGACCTGGACTACGGCTCAGAGCGGACAAACTGGCTATTTTTCAACCTGGTATGGGGATTGGATTATGGGTACTTTGGGAGATCTCGGTGGGGATTTGGAAATTTCCATTACTGCCACCAATAGTTCAGGTTTGCTGGTCAATGCTTCAAAATGGTATATGGGCATAAGTGCGAACGAGCAGTATAACATTTCAATAGAGCAAAATGAAATTACGACCGGATTAAATCTATTAGTCACTTTGGATGATGAAGTGATCATTGAAGACATTATTATTTTTCCAAATTAACACTTACAATTTTCTATAGAAGCAATAAAGCCCCTTTTTCGAGGGGCTTTATAATACTTATGTAACAAATTTTAGATATTCTTGGCCAACCAATCGCCAACTTCACTGGTCTTATAAGATTTTCCACCTTCGGAAAGATCTTCCGTAACATAACCTTCTGCGAGCGATTTGTTTACGACATCACGAATGGCCTGTGCCTCTTCCTTCAAGTCAAAATCTTCGAACATCATGGCAGCTGATAGTACCGTGGCCAATGGATTCGCAATATCCTTTCCTGCAGCCTGTGGATATGAACCATGAATAGGCTCATATAATCTGACTTTGCTTCCAACGGAAGCCGACGGCATTAACCCCATAGACCCAGATATTACTGACGCCTCGTCCGTTAAAATATCCCCAAAAAGATTTTCAGTAATTATTACATCATACCCTTTTGGCCATTGCACTAATCTCATTGCCACTGCATCAACAAATTCATAGGAAACGGTTACTTCTGGGTAATCCTTTTCCATTGCTTGAACTGTTTCACGCCATAGACGTGAAGATTCCAAAACATTTGCCTTATCAACACAACAAAGTCTTTTGGATCGAGTCATGGCCATTTCAAAACCTTTTTTGGCCAAACGTTGTATTTCGGCACGGGTATAGGTCATAGTGTCAAAGGCAGTATTCCCATTATCCTTACGCCCACGTTCTCCAAAATACACGCCGCCCGTTAATTCTCTGAGAATAATTAAATCCGTTCCTTCTATACGCTCACGTTTTAAGGGGGATTTATCTATAAGCGAAGGGAAAGTAAAAGTAGGTCTCACATTGGCAAACAAACCCAATTTTTGTCTCATTTTCAACAATCCTTGTTCCGGACGAACCTTAGCAGAGGGGTCATTGTCGAATCTTGGATGCCCTATGGCGCCAAACAAAACAGCATCCGCTGCCTCACAAACGGCATGGGTTTCATCTGGATAAGGTTCACCAACCGCATCAATTGCCGCAGCACCAGTTAAGGCCGGAGTCCAATTAATCTCATGATTGTATTTTTTGGCAATTGCGTTTGATACTTTTACCGCTTGATCAATTACTTCAGGACCTATTCCATCTCCTGCTAAAAGGGCAATTTTTAATTTCATTTATTCTTGCTTTTTGCCATTCGTTTTGCGTCTGGCATGGTTATAATTGTTTGTGTTTTTCCTAGATTATGTTCAACATTTTCTCGGTCGCTTTTATGGCTGAGACAGTTTGATCGGAATCCAAGCCTCTGGATATAAATTCCTTGTCACTCCATTTCCAGGTAATAATGGTTTCGCAGAGTGCATCGGAATTACTACCTGGCGGAATTCGCACTGCGTAATCCACCAATGTGGGCAATTCCATTTTTTTGGATTTGTATACTTTTCTCAAAGCATTCATAAAGGCATCGTATTGTCCGTCACCCTGAGCGTGTTCCTCTATTAGCTCACCATTAATTTCGAGGGCTAGGGTAGTGGAGGGCTTTAAGCCTTTGGAATGTGTAAGTACGTACGATTTAACAAATACCTTTTGCTGATAGGTATCACTATCCAAAACATCGGAAATAATATAGGGCAGGTCCTCCTTGGTTACCTTTTCCTTTTTATCTCCCAACTCAATAATACGGGCCGTAACCTTTTTTAATTCATCGTCATTGAGCGTTAGGCCCAGCTCCTGTAAGTTCTTTTGAATATTGGCCTTTCCCGAGGTTTTACCTAATGCATATTTACGTTTTCTACCAAATCGTTCAGGCATTAAATCGTTAAAGTACAAATTCTTTTTGCTGTCCCCATCTGCATGGATTCCAGCAGTTTGAGTAAAAACATTGTCACCAACGATCGGCTTATTGGCAGGAATTCCAAATCCAGTAAAGGCAGATACCAGCTTGCTCACCTTATAAAGGGAAGATTCGTTCACCGTGACCTCTATTTCGGGCATAAAATCGTTGATTACCGCAATGGCACTTGCCATAGGGGCGTTACCTGCTCTTTCACCCATACCGTTTACGGTTAAGTGAAGCCCATGGCAACCTGCTTTTATCGCCTCCATTACATTGGAAACACTTAGATCATAATCGTTATGTCCATGAAAATCGAAATGCATCTTGGGGTAACGTTGTACTATTTCCGATATAAATTGGTGTGTTTCGGTATAGGTCAGAATTCCCAATGTATCCGGCAACAGAACCCTTTTGATAGGTTGTGTGGACAGGAAATCTATAAATTGGAACACGTATTCCTTTGAATTTCGCATTCCATTGCTCCAGTCCTCCAAATATACATTGGTAGAAATGCCTTCCTTGGCCGCTTCGGCAATTGCATTTTCTATTTCCTTAAAATGTTGTTGCGGAGTTTTTTTAAGTTGGTGCGTTAGGTGGTTCATAGAACCTTTAGTTAAAAGATTCTGGACCTTGGCACCGGATTTTTTCATCCAATCGATAGAAACACCCCCATCCACAAAAGTCAGAACTTCAACACGGTTTATATACCCTTTGGTATTGGCCCATTCGGTAATCTGTTGTACCGCAGAAAGTTCTCCTTCCGATACCCGGGCGGAAGCTACTTCAATTCTATCCACATTCAACTCATCCAACAATAACTTAGCCAAGGTAAGTTTTTCGGATGCCGAAAAGGACACCCCTGAGGTCTGTTCCCCATCCCGAAGGGTGGTGTCCATTATTTCAATTATTCTTCGTTTCATTTATGCAGAACTAGTAACCGTATCTCTATTGTCCAATAACTTAAAAAGCAGTAAAATGTCCTTGCAGCCCATTAAGATGAAAAAAAACCTCCACTCAAGATTAAGGTACATTTAATGCAACGCCATATTTTACAATGGAGTATCTTCGGCAAATTCCCTAATATTCTCCTTTATATTCAAAAGATAATCAATATCGTCGAAGCCGTTAAGCATATTATCTTTTTTGTAATGATTGATGTCAAAACTTTCGGATTCGCCAGTAGTTGTCAATGTAATGGTCTGTTCCGGTAAATTCACCACCAATTCTGCTTTGGGATCCGCATAGATGGCCTCAAATATTTTTTCTAAAAACGGAGCACTCACCTGAACTGGCAATACCCCAATGTTTAAACAGTTGTTCTTAAAAATATCTGCAAAAAAACTGGAAACCACACACCTAAATCCGTAATCGTAAACTGCCCAAGCGGCATGTTCTCTAGAAGAACCGGATCCAAAGTTTTTTCCCCCCACCAATATTTTACCACTGAAGGTAGGATTGTTTAAAACAAAATCCTCTTTGGGACTATTATCGGGATTGTAGCGCCAATCCCTGAACAAATTGTCCCCAAAACCTTTACGTTCGGTCGCCTTAAGAAAACGGGCAGGTATTATTTGATCTGTATCCACATTTTCAATAGGAAGCGGAACTGCTGTTGTTTTAAGTATATTAAATTTATCGTATGCCATCTTATTTAAACTTAGGTGCTCAGCGCCCAGCGCTAAACGAAAATTAAACTTTATTTTATCACAAAATTATAATGACCTGAATAAAACCCTCCGGAAGCTATAATTTATAAGGAATGCTTTAGGTTTTGCCAAAAATGTATTGAGGTTTTAAACCAATTCCTCGTGCATCAACTCCCTTGGATCGGTTACCTTTCCGGTTACGGCTGCTGCAGCTGCCACCAACGGACTTGCCAAAAGTGTTCTTGACCCGGGACCTTGTCTACCTTCAAAATTTCTATTCGAGGTACTAACGGCATATTTCCCAGCAGGAACCTTATCATCGTTCATGGCCAAACATGCAGAGCATCCTGGTTCACGTAACTCAAAACCAGCTTCGTGCAAAATGTCCAAAATTCCTTCTTCCTTAATTGCGGATTCCACTTTATGGGATCCAGGCACTAACCAAGCCGTAACATTATCGGCTTTTTTTCTGCCCTTAACTATGGAAGCAAAGGCTCTAAAGTCTTCAATACGGCCATTGGTACAGCTTCCCAAAAACACAAAATCGATTGGCTTTCCAATCATATTATCGCCCTCATTGAAGGCCATATATTGCAGTGATTTTTTATACGTGGCAACACCACCCTCCACAGATTCAGCCGTTGGAATACCATTGGAAATTCCGATACCCATCCCTGGATTGGTTCCATAGGTAATCATAGGTTCTATATCGGCAGCATCAAAAGTTATTTCTTTGTCAAAAGTGGCACCTTCATCCGTTTTAAGAGTATTCCAATATTCCATGGCCTTGTCCCAATCAGCACCTACAGGAGTAAATTCCCGTCCTTTGATATATTCAAAAGTCTTTTCGTCCGGGGCGATCATCCCTCCACGGGCACCCATTTCAATACTTAGATTACAGACGGTCATCCTACCTTCCATGGTCATGTTCCTAAAAACATCACCTGCATACTCCACAAAGTATCCCGTTGCACCTGAGGTCGTCAATTTGGAAATAATATATAAGGCCACATCTTTTGGGGTAACGCCCTTACTAAGTTTTCCATTTACATTGATACGCATAGATTTAGCCTTCTGCTGCATAATACACTGGGTAGCCAATACCATTTCCACTTCGGAAGTTCCAATACCAAATGCAATAGCTCCGAATGCGCCATGGGTAGACGTATGCGAATCACCACATACAATGGTAGCGCCAGGTTGGGTAATTCCGTATTCCGGACCTACCACGTGCACAATTCCATTTTTTTCATGCCCAAGTCCCCAATATGAAATACCGTGAGCATTGGAGTTTTCCTCCAACGCCTTTAGCTGATTGGCAGAAAGCGGATCTTTAACCGGCAAATGCTGGTTAATGGTAGGAGTATTATGATCCGCAGTAGCAAATGTACGCCCTGGATACATTACTGGAATACCCCTACTTTTTATACCTAGAAATGCTACCGGACTAGTAACTTCATGAACCATGTGACGGTCTATGAACAGGACATCCGGCCCATTTTCAATCTTATGAACAACATGGGAATCCCATACTTTATCAAATAACGTTTTCTTCATTTTATAGGGTTATAATTTATGATCTTAAATAAATATTAGTAACGAGGCACTTTGCCTACTTTTTTACTAGCATGCAAAATTAAGACTATCTTGTAAATCATTGAAATTAATATAGGAATAATTACGATGTTCAACATAAAAGTTGCCGATTGTTTGGAATATAACCCATTCTTTTTTCGATATGGCATTTAGCCCACTATCTTACATTTGGGTACAATAATTTAGAGTAGGGCAGGAGCACAAAAGCACCCAATTATTTAGAACAAAAAAAAGGTGGACAAACTAGTTGAATCACCTTTTTAAAATGTACTTATTAGTGTTTTTTTACCTAGTAGCTTTATCCACTTTTAGACGGGCATCCCTATTGGCTATTTCCCATGCAGTAAGAAAAACCAGTCTGGTTCTGTTTTCCAATAGGTCATAATTTATTTTGTCCGGTGTATCTCCAGGTTGGTGATAGTCGGCGTGAGTTCCATTAAAGTAGAATATGATAGGAATATTATTTTTTGCAAAATTGTAATGATCACTTCTGTAGTAGAAACGGTTGGGATCATTTTCATCGTTAAAAGTGTAGTCCAATTCAATATTCATATATTTCTTGTTGACCTCCTCCGATAGATTATGAAGTTCCGTACTCAACTTATCCGAACCAATTAAATAAATATAATTCCTTTCCCCCTTACGGTTCGGGTCTATTCTCCCTATCATATCAATATTTAAATCGGCCACCGTTTGGGACAAAGGAAAAATAGGGTCGTGATCAGCGTAATATTTTGATCCCAACAGTCCTTTTTCCTCTCCTGTAACATGAAGAAAAACGACAGATCTTTTTGGACCATAACCTTCATCAGCTGCCTTTTTAAATGCCTCCGCAATCTCCAAAAGTCCAACGGTTCCAGAGCCATCGTCGTCAGCGCCATTATAAATTTCTCCCTCATTGTTTACTCCAACGTGATCGAGATGGGCTGAAATTATAACATACTCATCAGGTTTTTCCGAACCTTTAATTACGGCTACTACATTCTCGGATTCCACATCTTTACTATCACTTTGAATATTCAGGATCAATTTGGTGGAAACGTTTTTTGAAGTATTTTCAGATTTAATATTGGGAAGAATAGCATTTGCTACATCGGCATCAATAAAAAAGCTGTAAAAATCATCTTGGACTTCATCTTTTAAGCCCATACTGCCGCTCTCGCTACCTTGCATAAAATTAAACCTATTTTTAAAGCGACCGAAGTTGGCTGGATCAAAATACATTACCCCAATGGCACCTTTGCTCGCGGCCAATTCCATTCTTTTTCCAATAGATTCTGACATATTGCTCCAAACAGACGCCTCCTTGGAGCCTGAAAGTGTATAGGTTCCGTCAGCGTTTATAGGCTCCCCAGCTTTCATCAAAACTAATTTTCCCTTTACATCCAAGCCGGCATAATCCGAGTAATCCTCTTCTTCAATACCATAGTTTACATATACTATATTATCATAACTACCCGTGGCAGCTGTAAATGTCAATAATCCTTCTCCATTTTGGTATTCCTTCCCATTTATGGTAACAGCTCCCTTAGGCAATTTACTTATGACCAATGGAACATTTTGAAAGTAATTCCCATCGGTCTGGGCAGCAGGAATGCCGAGCTCAACATATTCCGACTTAAGATATTCAACCGCCAATTTTTGTCCCGGTTCTCCGGTATCCCGACCTTCAAATTCGTCTGAAGCGTACGTATAGAGATGTTCCTTTAATTCGGCTTCTGTAATGGTTTGGGCATAAACCATGGGGTCTATACTGGATTTTACTGGTTCAATTTGCTGGGAAATGGTTTTTTGCGATGAGTTGCAGGCCAAGGAAAGTCCTAACGCAACAAACAGTATCTTTTTCATTCAGTTATTTTTAATTAATTCAGAATTTTCCAAAAATAGGGAAATCTTAAAGAAAGAATCTTTATATTTTTATAAAACTATTTGGACTTTTATCGTTGGTGTTCCATAAGCAGCAGAAAAACCAAAAATTAATGACTTTGATCAAGACCCGTTAGCATTCCATTTATTTTGGATTATGTAATACCCTCATGGTTATTTGAGCTGTTTTTCCCAAATGAAGGCCCAATCAGTTAATATTCTCTCAAATTCGGCTAATATTTCTCTATTTTAAGGTTTGTGGTTGTATTAAATTTGTAATTCATTATAAAAATCATTGTTATGCAAATAAAATGGGAAGGCGTAATGCCAGCAGTTACCACCAAATTCACAAAAGAGGACACCTTGGACCTCGAAATGTTCGAACTTAATATTCAAGCTCAGCTGGAAGCTGGGGTCAGCGCTATTATCCTGGGCGGTACCCTAGGGGAAGCCAGCACCCTAACAGATGATGAAAAGAAGATATTGATCCAAGAGACTGTGAGAATTGTTAATGGTAAAATCCCCGTAATCATAAACATAGCTGAACAAACCACCAAGGGTGCCATAGAAGCAGCTTATAAAGCCAAAAAATATGGAGCTAGTGGTTTAATGATGCTTCCTCCTATGCGCTATAAGGCGAATGATTTTGAAACGGTAACCTACTTTAAAGAAGTAGCCAAGAGCACAGATTTACCTATAATGATATACAATAATCCTGTAGATTACGGTATAGAAGTGACTTTGGATATGTTCGAAGAATTATTGACCATGCCCAACATACTAGCCGTAAAGGAATCTACCAGAGACATATCGAACATCACACGAATTAAAAATAGGTTTGGCGACCGTTTGAAGGTGTTGACAGGCGTTGACACTTTAGGATTGGAAAGCGTACTTATGGGAGCGGACGGCTGGGTAGCCGGCCTGGTCTGTGCCTTTCCTGCAGAAACAGTAGCCATATATAGCTTGGCAAAAGCTGGAAGAATTCAGGAAGCATTGGCTATTTACAGATGGTTTTTACCTTTATTGGAACTGGACATCAACCCCCAGTTGGTACAAAATATAAAATTGGCCGAAGTAGCTACCGGTATTGGAACAGAGCTAGTTAGAGCCCCAAGACTACCTCTACAAGGAGAGGAAAGAAAAAGGGTCTTGAAAATTATTGAAGAAGGGATGAAGACAAGGCCAACCCTTCCTGAGTATAAACCAGAACTGGTTTAACCTAATTATAACATAAATAACCTTCTAAAGTGTTACTTTAGTCAAGGAAATCCAAGCTCATTAGAGCTTATAATTATAACAAATTCATAATGATTACAGGGAAAAACTATATTGGAGTAGATACATCGGCCAAAAACAGTAGAATATATTCAACTTTCAATCCAAAATTAAATAAACCGACGGAATGGGTTTTCCATGAGGCTTCCCAAGAAGAGGTTAATGCCGCAGTAGAAAAGGCAGCAATTGCATTTGAAACCTATCGCAAATTCCCAGACAGCAAAAAAGCCGAATTTTTAAAAGCTATTGCCAGTGAAATTGAAGCCTTGGGCGATGAATTGATTTCGGTTTATGTCCAGGAATCGGGATTACCCGAAGGCAGGGCAAAAGGAGAACGGGGAAGAACTATGGGGCAACTGCGGGCTTTTGCCACCTTATTGGAGGAGGGCTCTTGGGTAGAGGCCACTATAGATACCGCACAGCCGGATAGGGAGCCATTGCCAAAAGTAGATATTAGAAAAATGTTGCTTCCCATTGGTCCCATTGCCGTATTTGGCGCCAGTAATTTCCCATTGGCGTTTTCAACAGCAGGGGGAGATACCGCCAGTGCTTTGGCCGCAGGCTGCCCTGTAATTGTCAAAAGTCACCCAATGCATGCCGGCACAGGAGAGTTGGTCGCCTCGGCTATTGCCAAAGCAGCAAAAAAAACAGGTATGCCCGACGGCGTTTTCTCCAACCTAAATAGTAGGGATTCGGATGTAGGGCAATTATTGACCTTGCACCCAAAAGTGAAAGGTGTTGGTTTTACAGGTAGTACCAATGGAGGAATGGCACTCTATAAATTGGCCTCTCAAAGAAAAGAGCCAATCCCGGTTTTTGCCGAGATGGGCAGTATTAATCCAGTAGTGGTGCTACCTTCTGCCTTGGAGCAAAAAGGGTCCGAATGGGCTGCTCAATACGCAGGGTCCATTGTACTGGGAGCTGGACAATTTTGCACTAACCCAGGACTTATAATAGGTATTAAAGGACAGGCCTTGGATGGTTTTATAACCAACTTGGGCAATGAAATAGAAAAATTGGAACCTACTTGTATGTTGCACCCCAACATTTACGAAGGTTACGAAAAAGGAAAAAAGGAATTATCCTCCCAGCCCAAAACATCAGAAGTAGCTTCTTTTAAAGGTGAAGTTGCCCCTAATTTTGCCGAACAAAAAATATTAACGGTTGCTGCGAAAGACTTTTTGGAGAATCCTGTGCTACATAGGGAGGTTTTTGGTCCGTTTTCAATTCTTGTCCAATGTCAGGACAAAGCCGAATTGGTTACCGTAATCCAAAATTTGGAAGGACAATTGACAGGAACTATTCTAGGGACGGAGAACGAAATAAAAACCAGTCCAGAGGTAGTCAATGCTTTGGTAAATAGGGTAGGGCGTATCATTTTTAATGGTGTGCCCACCGGAGTGGAAGTGTGCCCGTCCATGATGCATGGAGGCCCATTTCCGTCCACAACGGACAGCAGATTTACCTCCGTTGGAACATCGGCCATTAGACGATGGGTAAGGCCAGTGTCTTTCCAAAGTTGGCCTGAAGAATTATTACCTGATGCCCTAAAAAATAATAATCCCTTGGACATTATGAGGCTAGTAAACGGTGAGCACACCAAACAGAAGTTCTAGCAAAATGGGCAGAAAAACATTTTTTTGTGTGGATGCCCATACCTGCGGTAATCCTGTTAGGGTTGTTGCCGGGGGAGGACCAAATCTCCTAGGTCTGGACATGAGCGAAAAACGTCAACATTTTTTAAAGGATTTCGACTGGATTCGTAAAGGGCTAATGTTCGAACCACGCGGACATGACATGATGAGTGGAAGCATTTTTTACCCGCCTTCAGATCCTTCCAACGATTTTGGCATTCTATTTATAGAAACCAGTGGCTGTCTCCCCATGTGCGGTCATGGCACCATAGGGGCTATTACCATAGGGATAGAGGAAGGTCTTTTATCCCCAATGGAACCCGGAAAAATAAGAATGGAAACTCCTGCTGGCTTGGTAAATATTCAATATCAGCAAACTGGTAAAAAGGTGGATTGGGTAAAATTAACGAATGTTAAATCATACCTGGCCGCATCCGATCTTACTGTGATTTGTTCTGATTTAGGTGAACTTGTTTTTGATGTCTCCTATGGGGGCAACTATTATGCTATTATTGACCCCCAAAAGAATTTTAAGGGCATTCAGGATTACTCCGCAGGCAAGTTGGTACAGTACAGTCAAGAAATAAGGGAGAAAATAAATCTTAAATATCCCAACAAGTTTATCCATCCAGAGAACCCTACCATCAATAGTGTTAGTCATATCGAATGGACCGGCAACACCATATCACCGGAGGCCACTGCAAGAAATGCTGTTTTCTATGGGGACAAGGCTATAGATAGGTCTCCCTGCGGCACTGGCACCTCTGCCCGAATGGCACAATGGCACGCCAAGGGTAAGTTAAAAGTAGGGGATGAGTTTATCCATGAAAGCTTTATTGGATCACAATTTATTGGGAAAGTGGAAGAAGAAACTACTTTGGCTGGAATAAAGGCCATCATCCCCAGTATTAAAGGATGGGCACAGGTTTATGGCTACAACAATATCATCATTGATGATGATGATCCCTATGCCCACGGTTTTCAAGTAATTTAATATCATGGAAAAAGATGTTTTGATCATAGGTGGGGGAATTGTTGGACTCTGTTCTGCCTATTTTTTACAAAAAGAGGGTCATAAGGTTACTGTATTGGACAAATCCGATATTACTTCCGGTGCGTCTTTTGTCAACGCTGGATATATTACCCCAAGCCATATTATTCCTTTGGCCTCTCCAGGAATGATTTCAAAAGGAATTAAATGGATGTTCAATTCGTCCAGTCCATTTTATATGCAACCCCGCTGGGATACCGATTTTTTTAAATGGTCATGGTATTTCCATAAATCCTCCACTAAAGAAAAAGTAGCCTTGGCAATACCCTTGATCAAGGAAATAAATATTATTAGCAGGGAACTTTTTACCTCGATAAAGAACAGTGGGGATCTTGAGGATTTTCAACTGGAACGCAAGGGTTTACTTATGCTTTATAAAACCGAAAAGGAAGGTGAACATGAAATGCAGGTTGCCGAAAAGGCTTCGTTTTTAGGCCTTGAGGTTAGCTCATTGAACAAAAAAAAACTGGATTTACTTCAACCTAACGTTACCATGGACGTCAAAGGAGCTGTACATTATGAATGCGACGGACATACCACTCCAACGGAGTTCATGAAAAAAATGCTGGATTACTTGAAGAGGAGCGGGGTAATTGTTAAGACGAATGAAGAGGTCATTGACTTATCCACTGAAAATGGCCGAATAACAAAGGTAACTACCAATAAGAATATCTATTCCCCTGAAGAAGTTGTCTTGGCAGCAGGGTCTTGGAGCGATAATTTATCAAAGAAATTGAAAATTAAACTTCCTATACAGGCAGGGAAGGGCTACCGGATAAATGTACCTAGACCTATAGGGATCACCATTCCGGCCATATTGATGGAAGCCAAGGTAGCGGTAACACCAATGACGGAATATACCCGTTTTGCCGGCACCATGGAATTTTCGGGAATCAACGATGTTATTAGAAAAGAACGGGTTGAAGCCATAGCGAAAGCCACCACCGAATTCTATCCGGAAATAAAAATAAATGAGGTAGAAAAAGCTGACGCCAAGAGTGGATTACGCCCGGTTTCGCCAGACGGATTGCCCTATATTGGCAAGAGTAGCGCTTTTAAAAATTTAACGGTTGCAACAGGGCATGCCATGATGGGTTGGAGTCTTGGCCCTGTGACCGGAAAATTGGTTTCGGAAATAATATCGGATAAAAAAACATCAATGGATATAAACGGTTTTTCCCCCAATAGACGATTCTAGTCTTTAGAACCCAAAAAATGGTCTCAACTTAAAGAATCCGCCGCCATTTCACAATTCAAAAAAAATCCAAATCATGAAAACGATCATAATTATGTCCGTTTTCATGATTTGGAATATTGATATTTAAAACTTTACCTTTTAAAAGGTAGACCATTGTTTACTATTCACTTCCCCCGGTCTCACTCAGTAAATTAAATCCTCCTTTAATTATGACCTGATCGCTATCCTTTAAATCACCCATTTCCGTAATGGCCGTATATCCATTATAGCTATCTCCTATAACAACAGCTTTATTCTCAAAAACATACCCCTCATTCCCTTCCGAGACCAGGGACAAAACGTATTGGTTATTATCCTGAACAACAAAACTCTCATTGGGCAAAGCATTACTACTCTGATTAGAGGTAATAATAGCTGCTTCCACAAACATGCCAACAGCAAAATTATGGTTTTCATCATCGTGCAAATGACCGTGTACTTGTACCGTTCTGCTATCCGAATCAATGGAAGTACCCACCAAATATACCTCGGCCTCATAATACTCCTGTGAGGCCTCCGAAATCTTAAATCGTATTATTTGGCCTTTTTTGACTTTCATGATATCCTTTTCGAAGACGGACAACTCCAGGTGGATATGGTCTGTGTTTACAATTTCCATAATCTCATCGGCAGGGGAAACATACATCCCCTTACTAACATTTACTTTGGTTATGCTACCATCTATTGGGGCAAAAATGGTTGTCTCTGATGCCAAAATTCCCTTTTCAACATTTTCGGGAGATATATTTAACATTTTTAGTTTTTGCCGTAAACCGTTGTACCTAGCGAGATTGCGTTTGTATTCGCTCTCTGCCTTTAAGAAATTCTTTTGTGAAGTTATCTGCTCGGCAACAAGACTTTTTTGACGCTCAAACTCGGATTTAAGAAAATTAAGCTGTTCAAAGCTTTCCTGATATTCCTGTTGCATTTGAACAAATTCGGGATTTTCCAATGTAAGTAATGGCTGTCCTTTTTTTACCTTATTTCCGATCAGAAGGGGAGTTCTTTTTATATAACCTCCGGCAAAGGCACTTACTATCGCTTTGTTTTGAGGAGGAACGTCTATAGTTCCAGTAACCTCTACCTCCACTGGAAAGTTCTGTTGACTAAGGCGCCCCAATTCCATATTCTCTCCGTCAAACTGGGCTTTGGAAATGTTTATTTTGTTTGCCGATTGTTCACTTTCAGCACTATTGCTAGTACCGTTATTCTTTTCGCTTGAATCCCCACAAGCAGACAAATTGAAGAAAAGGATTGTTACAGGAATTATATATAGTAATCGTGACATAGTATTTATTTTATAAGTTTAAATAATTGATAGCAATGACCGTTTGATTATAGGCATTAAGATTCTCCAGATAAGTTAGGGTAATATTGTACCCATTTTCCATACTCAGTATGTATTGAAAAAAGTCTATTTCCCCGCTCTGATAGCTCAGGGTCGCTGTTTTTATAATTTCATCGGCAAGACCTTGCCCTTCAGTCTCATAATAGGCAAGTACTTCTTGATACTTTTTTAATTGTCCCATTAGTGACTGGTATTTGGTCCTTAGCTGAACAGTATAATCCTCGGCTTCTGCCCGGGATACCTCCTTGGCTATTTTAGCCGCCTTAATTTTGGAGGCATTACCACTAAAAAACAACGGAATTTTAATCCCCACTTGAAAACCATAAAGGTTCTCTCCCAAAGTGGAATTGGTTCCTTGGAAATAATTGAAGTTCAGATCCGGTAATAAATATTGTTGCTCCAGAGTACTTTTTGCTTGGAACATTTTTGTTCTATTTTCAAAAAACGACATCCCTGCATTATTTTCGATATTCACATCCATTTTCTGAAGTTTTTCCATGGGCATCGTCATAACCAAAAGGGTAGAATCTGGTTGCACCGTTTTAATGAGTTCTTGATACGCCAAATTGGCATCTTCAACTGCTTTTTTGTATAGTGTCTGAAGTTCTCTTTGCTTGGCCTGTGCCGTTATTTTTTCCAAATAATTACTTTCACCAAGTTCAAACCTTCGTTGGGCGGAATAGGAAAAGCGTTCATACAGATCATTTAGTTCACTATAGGTCTTTTCCTTTTGCCTTGCGTATTGCAATCCGTGATAATTGGAAGCTAATTCCTGTTCCAGGATTCGCTTTTTCCGTTCATAGCCACTACTTTCAATATGGTAATTGGCCTTATTGACTCCTTTTTCCGCAAAATAAACGGTTGGAAACAGGAAGTTCTGCTGAATGCCAAATACCTCCAAGGGTTTGTTATTGATGGCAATATTATTTTGATCGTAATGATAATATAGGTCTGTCTTATCAAAATTAAAGGCACTACCAATAAGTGCTTTGGATTCATCCACCTTAAGTTTCGATGCCCTTAGTCCAGAATTGTTACTTAAGGCCAAGGTGTGAATTTCATCAAAATTGAGTCCAGTCTCCTGTGCCTGAACACCACTGACACCAACGAAGAAGAGTATTGCCAAACTTAGAACCTTAACACTGTTATTGGAATTGAGCGTCTCCTTTTTATCTTTTAAATGAAAAATAGAGTAGAGTATGGGCAATACCACCAAGGTTAATATAGTGGCGGTAATAAGCCCTCCAATAACCACTGTAGCAAGTGGCCTCTGCACCTCTGCGCCTACGTTAGTGGAAATAGCCATTGGAAGGAATCCCAGTGCGGCAGCGGAAGCGGTCAGCAAAACTGCTCTTAGCCGATCTTTTGATCCTTGTATAATAAGTTCGTCCGAATCTTCCATACCTGCATGTTTTAATTCTTTAAAATGTTCTATCAATACAATTCCATTAAGAACGGCAATCCCGAAAAGGGCTATAAAACCAACGCCGGCAGAGATACTAAATGGCATGTCCCGTACAAACAATAGAAGTATTCCACCTACGGCCGCCAAAGGAATGGCCGAGTAAATAATCAATGCCTCCCTTATGGAACTAAATGCAAAATAGAGCAATATTAGAATGAGTACCAACGCCACTGGAACTGCAATTTTTAGTCGGTCTTTGGCACTTTGTAAATTTTCGAATTGCCCCCCGTAGGTGATGGTGTAGCCGGTAGGTAGTTTTACATTCGTTTCGATCAGCTTTTGAACATCATCCACTACCGACTGAAGGTCCCTATTTCTAACATTGATACCCACTACTATCCTGCGTTTGGTATCGTCCCTTGAGATTTTGGCCGCTCCGGTCGTATAGGAGATTTGGGCCAACTCCCCTAAAGGAACCTTACCGGCCGACGGGGTGTCCACATACAAATTCTTCAGATTGGAAATATCCTGTCTACTTTTTTGATCCAGCCTCAGGGTTAGGTCAAATCGCTTTTCTCCTTCAAAGACGCTCCCTAGATTGGTCCCGGCAAACCCCATGGAAATAAGACCGTTCAAATCGGCAATATTAAGACCATATCTGGCAATTTTTGCTCTGTCGAATTTTACGTTCATTTGCGGAAGTCCTGCAATTTTCTCTACCGTTATGTCTGCCGCACCCTCCACATTCTGAATAAGGTTTCTTATTTCATTTCCTTTTTTATTCAAGATTTCCAGGTCATCACCGAAAACTTTAATGGCAATATCCGCACGGACCCCCGTAATAAGCTCGTTAAAGCGCATTTCAATGGGCTGGGTAAATTCTACCTCCATACCTGGGATCACTGCCAAGGCCTCCTTAAATTTATCTGCCAATTCATCCTTGCTCTCTGCAGAAACCCATTCCTTTTTGGATTTTAGGATAATGATTACATCACTCTCCTCCATAGACATAGGGTCTGTAGGTACTTCTGCCGCACCAATTCTGGTAACCACTTGTTTTACCTCCGGGAAATTATCCAGGAGAATCCGTTCTATCTTGGTGGTAATTGCAACAGTTTCGCTCAAAGAGGTTCCTGTTTTTAAAACGGGCTGTATCACAAAGTCACCCTCATCCAGGGTAGGCACAAATTCTCCGCCCATTGTGGTGAACAGGTATATGGACCCCCCCAATAGCAACACGGAAATGGCCAACACCAATTTTTTCTTTTTAAGTGCCCAACGAATAATGGGATCATAAGACCTATTAAGAAAATTCATCAGTCGTACCGAAATATTTTTAGGGGAAGAGGTAGAAGGTTTTATAAATATGGAGGCGGCCACCGGAACATAGGTAAAACATAGGATCATGGCACCTATTAAAGCAAAACTAAATGTTAGGGCCATGGGTTTAAACATTTTTCCTTCAACACCGCTCAATGATAGAATTGGAATAAACACTATTAATATGATCAGCTGGCCAAAAATGGCGGAGTTCATCATTTTGGAAGCACCATTAAAAGTGATTTCATTTTTTAGTAGCTGTCGGTCCTTTGTACCCAACAGTTGCAATTCTCCCTTCTTAGCGGTTATTTGAAAAGCTATGAACTCAACAATAATAACTGCTCCATCTATAATAATCCCAAAGTCTATGGCCCCTAAGCTCATAAGGTTGGCATCTACCCCAAAAATATACATTAAGGAGAGCGCAAATAGTAAACAAAGAGGAATTACGGAAGCCACTACCAAACCGGATCGTAGATTTCCGAGTAATAAGACGACTACAAAAATAACGATCAAACAACCTAGAATCAAGTTTTCAGCAACGGTAAAAGTTGTTTTGCCAATAAGCTCGCTACGTTCCAAAAATCCATTTATAAAAACACCTTCGGGCAAGGTCTTGGAAATAGCGTCTATTCGTTCATGAACGGCATCAATAACCTTTTTGGAATTGGCATCCTTAAGCATCATTACCTGCCCTAAAACCTTTTCTCCTTCACCATTTCCAGTAATGGCGCCAAAGCGGGTGGCACTACCGAAACCAACCTCCGCTATATCCTTAATATAAATAGGGAGATTGTTCGTTGATTTAACCACAATGTTTTCAATATCCTTAAGTGAAGTAATAAGACCTTCGCCCCGAATAAAGTAGGCCTGGTTTACTTTTTCAATATAACCTCCTCCTGAAACGCTGTTATTTTTCTCCAAGGCCGTAAAAATATCGGCAGTGGTTATATTCATAGCGTTCAACTTTTGGGTATTAATGGCTACTTCATATTGTTTTAAATAGCCGCCCCAAGTATTCACTTCAACCACCCCCGGAATTCCAGAAAGTTGCCTCTTTACCACCCAATCCTGAATGGTACGCAGGTCCATAGCCGAATACTTGTCCTTGTACCCAGGCTTGGTATCCAGGATGTACTGATAAATTTCGCCAAGACCAGTTGTGATCGGGCCCATTTGGGGAGTACCGAAACCTGCAGGGATTTTCTCTGAGGCCGAAATTAATTTTTCGGAAATTAACTGACGGGGCAAATAGGTTCCCATATTGTCTTCAAAGACAATGGTAACCACCGAGAGTCCAAATTTTGACACCGAACGTATTTCAACAACGCCAGGCAAATTGGCCATTTCCAGTTCCACTGGATAGGTTATGAATTGCTCCATATCCTGGGTGGACAAATTTTGGGAGGTGGTTATTACCTGTACCTGATTGTTGGTGACATCGGGAACAGCACCAATGGGTATCTGGGTTAAGGAATACAGTCCAAAACCTATAATAAATAATGTGAGTAAAAAGACAATTAATTTGTTCTTTACACTGAATTGTATAATTTTAGATAACATAATTCATTGATAAAAAGATTGCAAGCTATTGCAAAACAGCTTGTTAAATAATGATTTAAATCAGTAATGAATTATGTAGTCTTGGGGGGTTGGAAAATATCGGAATTCTCTAGTTGGCCGTAAGACTCTTGATAAAAAAAGTTTGAACTAGTATCTGCCACTTGAGGCGTTTTAGGTACCATAAAATCCGCTCCGTTCAGTACAAACGCGTTGGAATAATGTGAGCAGGTTTGATGATTGAAGGGCAATTCTTCATGGTCCTTCTGTTCTTCCCTATGTTCCAAATCGTGCTGGGTTTTAAGTTCCCCATAATGTTTGGAAATAAAAACAAACAAGTTGTCCCCGTATTTTTGCTTGTGGAACTGGGCATGGGTCAAGAAATCATCCAATTGGGCAACATCTACCATATCCAAATTAAAACTTTGGAACAATAATAAAATAGACAACGTTATGGAAAATAATTTGCTCATTTACAAAGTAAAGATACAAAATAATTAGCGCTACAAATAAAAGCTGTTAATTAACTTTTTGCTAAATGTTATTCAATGACTACCAAAGCTTTGATCAAGGCCTCTTTTTTATGCCTGCTCAAAGGAATAACCTGTTCGTTTATTTCTACCGTTGAACCGTTAAAATTTTCAATTTTTTCCAGATTAACGGTATAGGATTTATGGATTCTAAGAAACTTTTCCTTGGGCAATTGTTTGGCAAAGGCCTTCATGGTAGAGAGTATTAAAGTCTTTTTCTCAATAGAGATAACTTTTACATAATCGCCATAAGCTTCTATCCATAAAATCTCGTTCAGAAATAATTTCGTTTTCTTAAGATTACTATTTACATATATATACTCAAGCTCGATCTCCTCTGCATTTTCAAGTTCAAATTTGCTGATTGCCTTTCTAATGGAAACATCGAATCGGGTTTTATCCAATGGCTTCTGTAAATAGTCGGTTACATCATAATCGAACGCCTTCATAGCATAATTGGGGCTTCCCGAAACAACTATAACCTGAGGTTTGTGCTCCATAGATTCCAAGAAATCAAATCCGTTAAAGCCCGGCATTTCAATGTCCAGAAAAATTAAATCAACAGTATTATTGCCAATGTCCTTTTTGGCATCTAAACCATTATCGTATTCATTTATAAGATCCAGCTTGGAATGTTCCTTTATAATCTTGGCAACAGCACGTCGTTGCACGGTAGAGTCGTCTATTAAAATGCATTTTAATTTGGTGTTTTTCATGGTCGAAATTTAATTAAACTACCACAAAGTATTAAAGTTGACCAATGCCCAAGAATAGGGTGCAGTCCAAATTTCCCGCTACCGTCTGTAACAGGAATATTAACAACTTTAATGCCCAGGGTTAGTGTTTGGCATTTTATAAGGAACAAATATACAGTATGTTATACTAAAAATAATTCTAAATTATTATAAATCTCTCAGCCCAAATATAATAAGGCCTAACACAATAAAATGCTTAAATAGGCGAATCAAAAAAATGGTTTTTGAGGTTCGATAAATGAAACATCAACCCAAAAAAGCAACCATTTTATATTGCAGCGCGATAAAAAAACTTATGGTGTTTAAATCAAGTATATTTCAGTTACCATATTGAAAATATGTGAGGAATATCTGTTTTCTCTACCGCCTATTAATGTACTATTTAAGGATAAAGTAAAATATACCAATAAAGCACTGATAATGATTTACATACACCCTTTGAATATGTTTTTTTTGAATTATCTTTATGATATCTTTCCCCGAATCCAAACTTAGCAATCATAGAAAAGATTTTGAAAAATTAATCATAATTGTAACCCTAAATCTCATTATTATGAAAGTACATCCTTATTTAAATTTTGATGGTAGGGCAGAGGAAGCTTTTAATTTCTATAAATCTGTTTTTGGAGGCGAGTTTCTGGCCTATATAAAAATGTCAGAAGTCCCTGAGGGCGACAAACTCTCTAAGAAAGAACAAAACCTTACCATGCATATTTCATTACCAATTGGGAAGGACACTGTTTTAATGGCTTCGGATTTATTGCCTTCGGCCGGACAGGTTTTACAACCAGGTAGCCAGACCTACCTCATGTTGACTACAGAAAGCAGACAGGAAGCGGATAGTTTATTCAATGGACTTTCCAAAGGAGGTAGTGTTGAAATGGCAATGGACGATATGTTCTGGGGCGATTATTTTGGAAGTTTCATTGACAAGTTCGGCATTCGATGGATGATCAGTTTCAACGAAGAACAGTCTGTATAAGTCATTTACTTAAGGATTTTGGAGCTCCAGTAAGACCTTTACCTTTAAATACATACATAGTTGTAAATCAACTTATTAAAACAATTACAGTAACCTTTCAATTTAATAAAATATGTTATGCCCCATATAAAATTAAACAGTTCCGCAAAAGAAGTTAGCTCATACATTGCCAACTGTCCGGTAATGGTACAGGATGTTTTGGAAAAATTGCGAAGTACCATCCGAGAAGCTGCTCCCGAGGCAGAAGAAATGATAAGTTACAAGATGCCAGCCTATAAATACCATGGTATGTTGGTGTACTTCGCTGCCTTCAAAAATCATATCGGATTCTATGCCACGCCCACAGGTCATACAGAATTTGAAAAAGAATTGGCACCGTATAAACAAGGTAAAGGCTCGGTTCAATTTCCATTAAACCAACCCTTGCCCTTACCATTAATTTCCAAAATTGTAAAATTTAGAGCACAGGAAAACCTGGCCAACTTTAAAAATAAGGAGAACAGTAAAAAGTAAATTTTTAGTTATTGGATGAAATACACCCAAAGGGGCAAACCCTTAAAAAATAGGCCCTAAACCACAAAAAAATTGTTGGTACCTGAATTCAAACCCACTTCATTTTCAATAAAAATTTTCAATTTCCTACCTTAGTGGCTACATTTAATGATTAAACCCAAAATATAAAAGAGGAACATATTAGCCCATAGCCCAATGCTGCGGTTTTGTTATCTTCCATTTTGTTTTTATTATGACTTTTTAAAGACTAATTTTGGCATATGATGAAAAACTACTTGGCCCATTTTCTTTTGTGTATTTGCATTGTTCTAGGCGTTGTTTTCCCTACAGGCCTATCTGCCCAAGAAATTAAGGTGTTTTCCGTACAAGATTTTGATTTAAACGGACCGGTCAAATCTTGTTTGGTGGCAACCGATTACGGAAAGGAAGAATATGACTTTAATGAAGATGGTCTTCTAACAAAGGCCGTTACCCGTTATAGCGATACAGATTATGACATCACAATTTATAAGTTGGATGGCTCGGAACTTTTGGAAAAACGGCTAGAAAATTACAGGGACGGTGTTTTCGTCAAGAACACCTCCATTGCCAATTTATACGAATTGGATACCACAGATGGCAAAAAGATTACCGAAAAAATAATTTCATACAATAAGGAGTTTTTGGATCAATATGAATACAGCTATGGAGAGGAAGGGAAGCTCTCCACCATAAAGCGTACCAATGACAGCGGTATTGACGAAACTGCCCTAAAATATGAAGTCTACAAAGGTGAGCTTACCAAGACTTATTATTTGAACGATATTATTTTCAAATCCATTAGAACCTCAAAAATAAAGGGTAAAGACAATACCATCCATAAATTAATTCTGACCAAGGAATTTTTGGAAGGTCTACCTCAAAAGGCCGTGGAACAAACTTATGATAGCAATAACAGGTTGGTATCGGAAAAAAAGTTTATTTACAACGATGGTCAAAAAACATTTATTCCCACCGAGAGTATTATCTACTCTTACAACGACAAGGGGATGCTTACTTCACTAAAAACGATAAAAGGCAAATCAGTAACCGTCCAAGAATTTATTTACCAATATGATAGCCATGATTCCGGCAATTGGATAAAACAGATCATTACCCCTGATAACACTTATAAAACCAGAAAGATTAAATACTACGAAAAGGAACCCTTACAGGAAGTGAAATCGTAAATACTTCAGGTTTCATCGTATTGATATACTTCAAAATAAGGCCTTATAAAAAAAACTATACATTTTTACCTCTGAAAAAAGTTTGGGAATTAGATGAAAAACCACCAGACTTTTGTCTCCGTTCATAAAATCCTGCCATCGGAATCAATTTTTAGATTTTTTTTCGAATTGTTTTTTCTCAGTTGTAATTGATAGACTTTGGTAGCACCTTTGCCATGATAGTAAGTAACCCTATAAAGATCTTTATGGATTGTCCAATCGGGGTATTTCATTTGAATGCTATTTCGTACAGGTTGGGGCGGTGTTACGTCCTTAAACTTTTCCAAAGTAGATAAAACGTGTCCTGTGGCATCATAAGTGGCTATTATACTGCCATTGGTTTGGGAAAAAATAACTTGATAAACCTCAAAGTCCTTTTTGTAATCCGGGTCTTTCCGTATATCATAGGTGGCAGCTTCGGACTGTAGGTTTTGGACATAATCTGGAGAGGTCTCGGCAAGTACCATATTACGATAGGAATGGTTTAAGATGGGTGAGATAGTTACTTCTTCCAGTTTAACGGCCTTAATCTCTTGTTGGGTATACCCAGAATACGTAAAGCACAGAATAACAGCAATAATCGATAATTTGTTCATGATGGTTGAATTTTAAAGTTTCACTTTAAATTTAGACCATCTAAATATCCTGAGCTGCTACCTGGGTAGCAGCTCAGGATATTTAACAAAGCTTTATGACAGGTTGGGTAAAAATTCTTTTTCATGAGGGGGTTTCTCTGAAAGGACTTGAAGTTTATGAAATAGTAAGGGCAAGTTTATCATTTCTATATTACCTCCTTCAATGTTCAATATTCCAATTGCCTTAAAATCTTGTAGGTGACGGTTTAAAACAGCCCTTGTAGTACCTATTAAACCTGCTAGGATGCTGTTGGAAAGACCGTTGATCAGTTCTATTTTGTTCGTCTTTATATTAAAATTTTCTATCAATAATTTCGCTAAGCGGGAAGAAGTATCCATTGAGCAAAGGTCAAATACCCTGTCCTCTAATTTCTCGGTCTTTTTGACCAAATAGTTCACTATAGGTCCAATAATTTTTGGATTTTCGTCCATCCATAGTCGCATATCCTCCATGGAAATGTAAATTAATTCTGAGGACGACAAAACTTCATAGAACAAACGGCTCGCATGACCTTTCAAAAGGGTGCATATATTAAAAAAATCATTCTTTATCAAAATGTTTTGAATGAGTTCCTTGTTCTGGTTAATTTCATACTGATATTCCTTTATTTTTCCAGAAATTACAATGTAAAATCTATGTAAGGTATGGTCGCTGTCCAAAATACATGTTTTTTTGGGCCATATTTGATTCTTTGAAATTTCGAGGAGGGTCTTTAGGGAGTCATTTGGAAGGTCGGCAAACAGAATGTTTTCCCTTAAAGTTTCGAAATAGCATCCATATTGTAATAATCCTTGGTTCATAAAACTAGATTTAACTTTATACGAATTGACAAGGAGGGAATTATGAAATTCTTTAAAAGCAAGCAGTAGCCATTGAGTTAAACTACTTCATTAGTATTAAAAAGTAAAATAAAATTACGAGAAAATTCTTTTACTTTTCACTTAAAAATGATTTCATTGACAAAATAATTGGAGTCCTAAAATGGTAGCTCCCAAATACCTAATAACTCCATTCCTCCTTTAGAAGGCCATAGCAGCAGGTATTTCTTTTATGTCCATCCAGCAGATAAACGTTTTTACGCAAAATGCCTTCCAATTTCGCTCCCAATTTTTCAACTGCTTTGCGGGACTGAACATTACGCTCATCAATTCTAAATTCAACTTTTTCAAAATGCATTTCATTAAAAGCGTAATTGAGCATTAGAAGTTTCGCCTGACCATTTAGGCCAGTACCTTGAAATTCCCTTCCTATCCATGTGGAACCTATTTCAAGAACCTTATTTTTTATATCAATATTCATAAATCGGGTACTTCCCGCATACTTTTCACTCCTTTTGTCATAGATAATGAAAGGCCTCGCCAAAAAAACTCTTTCTTTCTCCAGGACTTGCTCCACATATTTTTTTAGAGCTTCGGGAGTCTCAATATCCGAAGGGGAATATTGAACAAGTTTTTCCTGACCGGCAATAGGCAGTAAATGATGGTAGTTGCTTAGTGATAAAGGCGCCAGTTTCACAAAATCGTTTTCCAGAATTGGGGTAAAGCTTTTCATTGAATTAGACTTATTAAAATATCCTTTTTTATTTCATGTCCACCATCAAATTTAATCAATTCGGCTTTTCCGCTAAATAGCGATTCCAACTTTTCCTTCTCTTTTTCGAGACGGGATTCCGATATAAATTCATCCTTATTGCCCAACACCAATTTTATCTTGGCATTTTTGGCAAGTAAAAATTTAAAATCCTCAGGAGTAAGTTCCTCTGGAATACCGCCTGCATATAATATCAATTGATCAAGGCTTATTTTACTTTTCGCGGTCCAACGAGTGGCTATGGATACCCCCTGGGAAAAGCCCAATACAATTAGCTGGCAATGGGCGGGTATTTTTTCCGAGGCAAACAAATTATCCATATAATTTAGAACATTCGTCGTTTCCAAAACCGTGTTCTCCTTTGTAAGCCAACTAGCCCCTACATACTTAAAATCCTTGTTCAAATAATATTTTGAGGGGGCTTGTGGAGCAATAATATAATTCTCCTCCTTGGGCAGATCATTAAAATATTTAATAAAATATCTGCTCAAAAACCCAATACCGTGAAATACTATCCAAACATTCCTGGTTTTTTCATTTAACACATTGATGGTACTGTAGGTATTGGCCGTTGTGTATGAAATTTGCTTTTCTTTGGGTTCCATAAATTTTGGGATAAGAAATAAAGTAACACAATTGTTGAATTTCTAATGCTTAATTTTACAAAAAAATAATTCATGAACGAATACCAAGAGAAAATTCTAAAAATTTGTAATGAATCCAACAAGGCCACCTTAATGGAAACCTTGAATATAGAATATATTGATGTGGGAGAGAATTATTTGGTGGCCAAAATGCCCGTAACCTCACAGGTTCATCAACCAGATGGAGTTTTACATGGAGGGGCAACGGTTGCATTGGCAGAAAGTGTAGGAAGTATGGCTTCCCATATTTTTTTGGATACCAAGGAGTTTTTTGTTCGTGGATTGGAAATTTCGGCCAATCATGTCAAGAGCATCCGGGAGGGGGACGTTTACGCTAGGGCAGAGGTGGTACATAAAGGTCGTACAACACAAATCTGGGATATTAAAGTAACTGATAAAGACGGGAACCTAATTTCAATTTGCAAACTTACCACCATTGCCTTATCAAAAAAATAGTATGTCCCTAGGTTTTTTGGATCAAATTAAAGTACAGTTCCGTAAAGGTCTGCCATTTGTTGCCTATAGGAAACCCAATGAAGGTGAAATAAAGGTAATTTTTCAAAATGACCTCGAACTACATAAGGTAACCGACTATACCGAGAGCGGCTTTGTTTTTGCACCCTTTGATGAGAGAGGGCCTGCAGTGTTAATTAGAAAGGACGAAGCTTTTGCTGAAGCCTTTGAATTTGAACCCGAATATGCCGAAAATCCAATAATTCCTGCATTGGATCAGGACTCCGATAAGGAGCTTTACCTCAAATTAACGGAACAGGCAATCAAAAGAATTGATTCGGGAAATTTAAAAAAGGTGGTATTATCCAGAAGCATAGAAGTAGAGACTACCAAGACACCTTTTGTTATGTTCAGCGATCTCCTGAACCAATATCCAAAGGCTTTTTGTTATATCTGGTTCCACCCTAAAATTGGACTGTGGTTGGGAGCCACTCCCGAAATATTTTTGGAAACGGAAAACAATACATTAAGGACTATGTCCTTGGCAGGCACCCAATTGCACAGGGTTGGTGAAACGCCGATTTGGAAAGAAAAAGAACTTGAAGAGCAGGAAATGGTGACTCAATTTATCCAAAGTGCTCTAGAGGATAAGGTTTCTTCTCTAGAGGTATCTAGGGCCACGTCTTTTAAAGCAGGTAATCTTTGGCATATAAAAACATCCGTTTCAGGGAATATGAACAATTCACGACTTGAAGAAATTATAGGAGCCTTACACCCGACTCCCGCCGTATGTGGGCTACCAAAAAAAGCAGCTAAAGAGTTTATTTTGGAAAATGAGAATTATGATCGGCAATTTTATACCGGATTTTTAGGGGAGTTAAATTTTAAGGAAGATATCAGCAGACCGTCCACAAGAAGAAATCAGGAAAACAGGGCCTATAGGACCATAAAGAACAAGACCTCATTATTTGTGAATTTAAGATGTATGCAGATATTGGGAAATACGGTCAGTGTGTATGTTGGCGGCGGTATAACCAGCAGGTCCGTCCCCGAAAAAGAATGGCAAGAGACGAAGGATAAAAGTAGTACCATGTTAAAAATAGTTTTAAAATAAACCTAAAAGCAGCGTTGAATTGGTTTTAGAAATACCTGAGTTGTAATTTTGCAATAATGAAATATTCCAATATTCCCACCGCACAGTCCCTTGTTCATCATTGCAAAACAAGGGACATTAAAAATATAATTATTTCTCCAGGATCAAGAAATGCGCCTTTGACCATTAGTTTTTCTGAGGACCCGTTTTTTAATTGTTATAGTATCGTTGACGAGCGCTGCGCTGCATTTTTTGCTCTGGGCATTGCACAACAACTAAAGCAACCTACAGTAATTTTATGTACCTCCGGCAGCGCATTGCTAAATTATTATCCCGCCATTGCGGAAGCTTTCTATAGCGATATACCAATTATTGTTATATCAGCGGATAGGCCCTCTTATAAAGTGGATATTGGGGACGGACAGACCATAAGGCAGGCAAATGTGTTTGAGAGTCATATTGGTTATTCCGCAAACCTTAAACAGGATGTTAGTCATGCTACCCATAAAGTTCGGAAATATGACCCCGATCAACTGGAGGACGATAATATTGACCATTGCCAAACTCTGGTTCAAAAGTATAATGATAACGCAATTAACGAGGCGCTAAATATAGCCTTTACCGATAATACTCCCGTACACATAAATGTTCCGTTCGAAGAGCCTTTGTATGAAACAGTGGAGGAATTCTCACTGCTGCCAAAGATTGAGTTATTGAAGGATGAAGGAGAAAATGGCCAAGAAGAATGGCAGGAATATGTTTATAGCTGGCGAAATGCTTCGCGAAAAATGGTATTGGTCGGGGTAAATCCACCTAACGAGGTTGAACAAATATATTTGGAAATATTGGCAAAAGACCCAACGGTTGTGGTAATGACCGAATGTACCTCCAATTTATTTCATCCCAACTTTTTCCCCAGTATAGACAGTATCATAGCTCCCATTGAGAAATCAGCCAACAGGGATGAATTGTTTAAAATGCTACGTCCCGAAATTGTCCTAACATTTGGGGGACTTATAGTTTCGAAAAAAATAAAAGCCTTTTTAAGGGATTATCCCCCTTTAAAGCATTGGCATGTAAATCAAAAAAAGGCGTACAACACCTTTTTTTCTCTAACAAAACATTTTAAAATAAGTCCCAATGCACTATTTAAAAATCTTTTGGCAGACACCTCGAACCAAGAAGGTAACTATTATGACTATTGGGCAAAAAGGAAAGATCATTACAAGTTAAGACGGGAACAGTACTTGCTGGAAATACCATTTTCGGACATGTGGGTATTTCATAAGGCCTTGGAAAGCATACCAAATAATTATCAACTGCAACTGTCCAATAGTTCTACTGTGAGATATGCCCAATTATTCGATTTGGAGCACTCTATCCGTGTTTTTTGTAATAGGGGTGCCAGTGGTATAGACGGCAGCACTTCAACAGCCATAGGAGCTTCTATTTATGATACAAATCCAACGCTGCTACTTACGGGCGATTTAAGTTTTCTCTATGACAGTAACGGTCTATGGAACAATTACATTAAGCCCAATTTTAGAATAATAGTAATCAATAATGGCGGCGGTGGTATTTTTAGGATATTACCGGGCATGGAGGAAACCGACAATTTCAATACCTTCTTTGAGACTACACATAATCTTAAAATCCAATCCATAGCTGACATGTATAATTTTGAATTTGAGTCCGTTTCCAATAAAATCGACTTAATTAAGGCCTTGGATAATTTTTATAAAAAGTCCGAAAAACCAAGAATTCTGGAAATAAAAACCCCAAGAATATTAAATAACAATATTTTGCTTAGTTATTTTGATTTCATATCTTAGAAGGATATTAATCTAATCATTAAGAATATTTATTATTATGAGCAAAAGAGATGAATTAATCGAAAAATATGCAGCAGACATCAAGGACAAATTTGGTGAAACTCCAAATATGGATTTATTGAAGAAAGTTACCATAGGATTAGGGCCTTCAATATATAACATGGATGCCTCTAAAGTTTCAGGATCGGATGATAAAGAATTGCAAACGGTTAAAAATAACTTCCTGATTAAAAAACTGGGTTTAAAAGATAGCCCTCAATTAATGGATGCTATTAAAAGTGTGACAGACAAATACGGCAGTTCCGTGAAGAGTAAGCACAGGGCCGTAGTTTATTACATGTTGGCGAAACACTTTAAAAAGGAGTCCGTCTATAAATAATAGCTTCTGCAGTATAATATATATGAGCCGTCTTTAAAAAGAGCGGCTTTTTTTTATGGAGATTCTTTTTAAACGTATTTTTGCCCAATGATAGCACTTGGAAAATATAACAATTTAGAAATACTTAGGGATACTACTGTAGGTCTCTTTTTGGGAGATGATGAAGGTAATGATGTATTACTCCCAAATAAGTATGTACCGGAGGAATTTGAGATCGGAGACTACCTGGATGTGTTTTGCTATCTGGACCATGAAGAGCGAATTGTGGCAACCACATTGGTGCCTTTTGTGACTGTGGATCAGTTTCAATTGCTCCAGGTTGCAGAAGTAAATGAATACGGGGCGTTTATGGACTGGGGATTGGAAAAGCATTTGTTGGTTCCTTTCAGGGAACAGCGCAATAAAATGCAAGAAGGACAATGGTACGTTGTATACTGTTATTTGGATGAAAAAACAGATAGATTGGTTGCATCCAATAAATTAGACCGGTTTTTGTCCAATGATGACCTAACGGTGAATGCATGGGACGAGGTAGACCTTGTGGTTACCAGGCTAACCGATTTGGGATGGGAAGTAATCATAAACCATAAGCACAAAGGTTTGGTTTATGCAAACGAAGTGTTCAAAAAAGTAGCCATAGGGGATAAATTAAAAGGATATATCAAGACAATTAGAGACGATAACAAGTTAGATGTTAGCCTACAACCCATAGGATATAAAAGTTTAGAGCCAGCGGCAAACCTAATTTATGACAAACTTGTTTCCAATGGTGGGGTCTTAAATTTACACGACAAATCCGACCCCGAGGATATTAAAAGAATGTTACAGATGAGCAAGAAAACTTTTAAAAAGGGAATAGGAACTCTGTACAAGGAACGTAAAATAGAAATTAAGCCAGATAGTATAAAGTTGCTGTAACCAACTTGCTTTATATAACGGACTTTAAAATAATGGTGTCCAATTATTTATGGATTTTAGTTTCAATTATTTGTCGTTTTGCAACAAAAACCATTACTTTTACAACAACCAAGTTTAAAAACCGAAATAGTCGATTTATTTTCACTAATTTTAGTACTCATCCCCTAAACAATTAAGACTATGCCATTCATAGAAGAAAGTGATTTATTGGAATTGCATAAAGACATAGACAAGGCCCAAATCATAAATGAGCGTCTATTGGATCAGATAAAATACAAGAACAAGGAATTAAAGCGCAGTAAGATACAACGGAATCTATTTGGCAGTATTACAGTGCTATTTTTGATTGGCACTCTGGCTATTTTTTCGTACAATGCAGGATTTATCAGGTCTTCCAATTATGAGAACAGAAATAACATTGGCAATAACCTGTTGGTATCCATAGATAGTTTGGAGGTCATTAAGGCAAGAATAGATAATCTTAAGGAACAGAATGAAGAACTAAGCTTGGTAAAGGAATTTTATTTGGCCAAAAAGTTTTTGGATAAAGAAAAGATATATTCCGTTCAGGTTAAGTCCTTTGTAGACAACAATATAACACTTGCTTCTGAATCTCTTAACAATACAATTTTTGTAAAAACCAATCCCTTTTATTCCTACTCATTGGGAAATTTCGAAACCTTGGAAGAGGCCAGATCTTTTAGGTTTCAATTGGTGAAAATGGGTTTTGAAGATGCTTTTGTGGCTTCTTACAAAGAAGGAAAGCGTTTAGAAATAGAAGACCCATATTAAATTGCCTAAAATTAAAGCATGGATTAGTGCTGCCCGTTTGAGGACACTCCCTCTTTCGCTGTCCGGCATAATTGTGGGTACAGCACTTGGAAGCATGTACAGTCAATTACATTGGGGTATTTTTTTATTTGCGCTATTGACCACGGTCGCTTTCCAGATTACTTCAAATTTTGCCAATGATTATGGCGATGGTGTTAAAGGCACAGACAATGAAAATAGGGTAGGACCCATGCGCGCCCTGCAAAGCGGACAATTATCCAGACACGAACTTAAAATAGGGATTATAATTTCAATTATAATATGTGTCTTTTTAACAGTAGCCCTTTTATATTTATCATTTGGCACCAAGAACCTTCTTTTTACCCTAATTTTCGGAGCACTCGGAATTCTAAGCATATGGGCGGCCATAAAATATACCGTTGGAATATCGGCCTATGGATATAAAGGCCTGGGGGATTTGTTCGTATTTCTATTTTTTGGCCTGCTGGGGGTAATGGGTTCCATGTTTCTCTATACCAAAACGCTATACACGATGGCCATTTTTCCTGCAATAACAATAGGCCTTTTGAGTACGGGGGTACTTAATCTTAACAATTTAAGGGACTATGAGTCCGATAAGACTTCCAATAAAAACACCCTGATAGTGAAGATGGGCATTAAAAACGGAAAAATATACCATGTTTTCCTAATCATAATTAGTTTTATAAGTATGTTAGCCTTTACCTTTATACATTATGAAAATTGGAAAAATACTATCCATTTGGTAGCATTTGTACCTATATTTATACATCTAAATAAAATGTGGAAACTTAAGAATACGGTTCTGTTGGATCCCGAATTGAAAAAGTTGGCATTGAGCACTTTTTTATTGTCGATTCTGTTTTATTTTAGTTTTAATAATTTTTCGTAATTTTGAGATAATAACCAATCAAATAAATACACTTTGGAACAACCAATTAGAATTCTTATTGTAGAGGACAACGTGATAATTGCAGATGATATGCAATCTATGTTGGAAGAGATTGGATACGAAATCGTAGACAATGTTATTGTTTACGAGCAGGCAGTTGAAGTCTTAAAGAACAAGGAAGTTGACCTTGTGTTGATCGATATTATCTTAGCCTCCGATAAAACCGGAATTGATTTGGGCAAGCATATTAGGGAAAACTACAACATCCCCTTTATATTTGTAACATCCAATTCCGATCGGGCCACTGTTGAAAATGCGAAGACCGTAAAGCCCAACGGCTATTTGGTCAAACCATTTGAGCAGCAGGATTTATACACCTCCATTGAAATTGCACTATCTAACTTTACTTCCGTAAAGAACAATGGAGCATCTGAAAGTCAGGAAGAGGAAGATGATAGGCTAATGTCCAACAAGGTATTAAAGGATTCCATTTTCGTTAAAAAACAACATTTGTATTATCGAATCCAATTTGGGGATATACAGTTTATTAAAGCGGATAACGTTTATTTAGAGGTAAATACCATAGATAAAAAGTTTTTGGTCCGATCTCCGCTCAAGGATTATTTGGAGAAACTACCGCAACAAAAATTCTATAGGGCACATAAATCCTATATTGTTAACGTGGATCATATTGATGCCATTAACTCCAAGGATATTTTGATTAACAATACACTTATCCCTATTTCTAAGGAATTCAAGGAATTTATAATTTCAGCAATGAATTCGTAACGCATAATTTTACTTAAGGATATAAAGGTGCTTCAAGGCACCTTTATTGTTTACTGGAACCAGCATATTCAGCAATTTAATGTTACAACTCAACTAGAAGTTACTTCTGTATTGGTGTCCGGGTATTATCCGAAAAACCCGACAGAAACGCGGGGTTGTAATACTTTCCCATTTCTACCAGCCTGCGGCTTTGGAAATACGGGTCTAAAGAGTAAAATTTAAAGTAGTTATTTTATCATACAATACCTTTTGAATTAAATTAAATGGGCTGAATATTCCATTGCCCTCAATTTGGACAAAGCTTCCGATTTTGAGTTTACATTTAACTTCAGATATATATTCTGTATATGAAAATTAACAGTACTCGGGGTAACAAATAAATTATCAGCAATTGTCTTATAGGTAGCTCCCTGACATAAATAATCAATAATCTGATTTTCCCTCTCAGAAAAAGAGGTATACGATTTTCTTTGGAACATAGAAATTATTTTCTTGGCTATATCGTTGCTTATGGTAGCACCTTCATACTTGATTGCATTCAGGGCATGGTACAAACTATTTAAACCAACAGGCTTGGAAAGATAACCATTTGCCATGTTTTTAAAGGCTTTTTTAACGATCCCAAAATCACTTTGGCCACTGATCATAATAATTTTAACTTCAGGATCTTTTTTACGAAAATGCCCAATACCTTCTATACCACAGCCATCCGGCATAGTAACTTCAGAAGCAATAATATCGGGTAATACATTATCATAATCCAACAGCGCTTCCTTTACCGAAACATATATCCCTACAAGTGAATATTCCTTATAAGTTTCAAAATAGTATTTGTAGGTTTCATGGAACGATAGGTCATTGTCTATTACAATAATTTTTAGAACGTTAGATTTCATATCTATGGGGGTTTGGGGTTTGGGGGTTTCTTAATGTTTTTATGCCAATAATAATCAAGTATTATACTTAAAATTGATAACTACTTGATCCGAGTTAAGAACTACTGTTCCAAGAGGTGGAAAAGAAATATGTTGTTGGCTGCAATGCCGTTATAATTCCTTTGTTTTCTGAATAGGTAAGTGTAGGTTTTCATGCTTTGGTGATTTGGGATGTAAATATTATTTATGCTATTTCTGTTTAACTCTATTATTGGACAATAAGGAACACACTGCTAAACTTCATATTAAGACCGTAGGTAAATCTTAAACGATATGCTATATCTTCCGATTCTTGTTTTTAAAGCTTAAAATTATGTTAATAAAATTTAAATATAGATATAAAATCTTGAACTTCCATAAAAAAACGATGTATTTTCCTACAAAATAAAATTGTAAGGGCTATTATGAATTATTGATAAAAATTAACCTCTTTCGCTGAATTATTATAATTGAAAATGTATGCAACTCAGAGCCAAATCAATAAGTCATATTATTAAAATTGGAGACCGATTAAATTCAAAATTTGTCATGGACTATTGAACATAATATACACGGTCCTACAAATACCAATGTGAGTTATTCAAAGCGGTCAATTAGCTCATCCCCGTCTTCATATAAGTTCTCGGCGGTCGCCGCGTTGTTATTGACCTTCATAATCCATTTTTCATTTAGATATTTACCATCCAAATCTGTGGTATAAGCCATTTCCGCCTCGTTCTTCTTATTGTAATCTGCCAAATACACATAATACAAACCATTCTCCTTATTGAAAAATTGCTTGGCACTAATCCCCTTGTGTTCTAGGTCGCTTATAAAGGAATCTACATTTTCTTTATTCTTATAAACGTTGGCTATCAAATAATAGCCTGTTTTTACCCCGGCAATGCCCGATTGCTGCTCCATCCTTATTGGTAATTTGGCGTAATCTTTATTCTCTTTTGGTAGTTTGGTGTAATCTTTATTGTCAGCATTATTTATGCTGTATATGGTTTTTTCCTGTATATCGGCAACAGCTGTTTCGTATTGTTCACTATTTATTTTCTGAAGGTCGGTTTTCATGTTCTGTTTTATTTCGTCTTTCAGTATTCGCACTAACATATCGAACCTCTTATCTATCTCCCGCTTATTTGCTGTCTCCAACGAGTCCTGTCTTAGTATAAGTCCGTCCAATATTAAACGATTTTCATAAGCAAGGGTATTTTGGCACGCATCATTTTTGTCAGATTTGTCGGCATTAGCAGTGTTTACAGTAAGGTTTATTATATGATCTTTGGAGTCGTCATTTTTGGCGTATTGATTTTTAAGCAACTCTTTTAAAAGCAAGTGATTTTGGTAGGCCAACGAACTTTGACATTCGCAATTGCTTGTGCTACCGGTATCATTACTAGAAGCTAATCTTAACATATCATTCCCAGAGCCCTCGTTATCAGTATATTCATCAATTACTTCTGAATATTGTTGATTATTTAATTTTATGTCTTGATCCCTTCGCTGTATTTCAGCTTTCAATTTCTTTATTTCTTTCTCATAGTTCTTTACTAGGGGGTCCGGTTTTTTCTTTTTGGTCGAGGTGGGTTTTCTATAGGTCGAATTTACAATTGGTCTCCTGGTATCCCCAAAGTCATTTTTAAAGGTGTAGGCCAAGGATAGTTCGTGGTTCCAACCTAGGCTAGCGCCGTATTTTAAAAAATTCTTTTCAAATACATATCCAAGGGTCATCTTTTTACCAAGATTAAATCCGAGCCCCATAGACAAGCCATACCTATCATCAAAGGTAGACTGCAGCCAACCATAATCTGGTAAGTCCAATAAAACCGATCCGGCTATTGAAAAATTCTCCTCCTCATCCCTGTGGACCTGTAACAAAGGCAAAATTCTACCATTGGTAAACAAGCCTCTCCTAGCGTCGAGCTCGTGCGTATATTGGAGCGAGGCTTTTAGGGTTTTGTCGCTAAAATCGGTGATAACACTGTTGGTCGTTTGATTATAGCTGATAAGATCTTGTGCATACAGACCAAAATCCACCTGACCAATGGAGAGCACCGCTCCGGGCTGAAGGGCCAACCTGGTCTCTTTTCTGGCATCCAATATTTCCGGATCGTTTTCCGAAGCTATAATCCTGTTTTTATCTATTCCTGCGTTTAGATAGGTGATATTGGTTCCGAAACTTAAATTACTATTCCGACCCAATTGTACAGAAGTGGCATAATTAGCGTTTATTCCAAATTCCTGCATAACACCTGCCCGATTGGTATAGATACCTATTCCCATGGCGGTATTATCGTTCAATTTGTTGCCAAATCCCAGAAAATAGTTTTGATTATTGTCGTTAAAGGTGGCGTATTGATTTTGGTGTAGAATATTTACATAGGATTTGTTTTCCCTCACCAGTGAAAAAGCGGGATGGATTAAAAACCTATTGTAGACCAATTGGTTGTGATAGGAGGTAGAAGAGTTGAAATCAGAATTGGTTTCTTGACAAAACACAGCATCATTGCAGAGTACAATGCAAAACAATGTTAGGAGTAATACCTTCTTAAAAATGGCACCTCTGCAGTTCATCCAAGGGGAAAAATTATTGTTATTCCGATTATAAATTGTTACTTATAATCATATAGTGCGTGTCTCTCGCTTAACTTGGATCATTCATCTTAAAAGGACCGCAAACCTGGTCGGGGCTTTAGAAAAATTTTGTTGAAATGGTCCAAAAAAATATAGAGGACCAAATTATAAATATGTAAGTAAATTCTTACTATGAATTTATCATAGTATTACGCCGGTGCATTTTATCCGATGTATAATAATTGATGAAAGCCTTACTCCTCAAAAACAGTATTTGTGTAATTAATTTGCGCCTTGTCATCAATACTTTCCATAATATTGAATTGCTTTTTCTCCAATAACCTGTCCCTTTTCTCTTTGGAATAAGTGAACGCTACCATTTGAGGATTACTTTTACTTTCACCTCTATTGGACATAACATACCCCATTCCGTTTTTACCTGTTAGTAAAATTGAAAAGTCATCTTCAACACTATTTATGTCGGTTCCAAGGTTAACGGAAGTCCCCACTTTCCTTTGATCAACCTGAACCATGTATACGTCTAGTCCTCCTAAACCTTTTCTACCTTCCGAAGCAAAGACCAGAGAAGTACCCCCTATTATTTTTGGATAAAGATCGTTATCGTCAGTGTTCACTTTTTCACCTAAATTTTTTGCTATACTAAAAGAACCGTCGTTTTGAATGTCTGCTACATAGATATCATATTTCCCAAACGTACCGGGCATATTGGAGGCAAAGAACAATCTTTTTCCGTCCGGTGAAACGGTAGGATGAATAGCAGAATAATACTTGGGCGCCAATGCAACTTCTTTTATGTTCTGCCATTCCCCGTTTACTTTATTGGCTTTGAATATTCTGTGTACCAATTCCTTTTTTGATAGGACCCCATACAAAGGTTTGGTATATACGGCCTTACTAAAAAAGGCAGTGCTACCATCTTCGGTGATCGCAATTGGCGCATTATAGGCAAATTTAAACTTTTCCTTATCCTCAATGTCAGATACCAACTCATTTTCCAAACCCAGATCCTCCAGAGTCAATTCCTTGGATACCACCTGCTCTTGCGGTTGTTGAAAATTGAAATCCTTATATTTATTCACTTTTTTAGGATGATTGTTTTTTTCTCCTGGGGTACCGTTTATTTGATAGTCCCCTTTAATTTGGGCCAACCAATCCTTATCGATGGAAGTACTTTCCACCACCGTAGATCTAATTTTTTTTAGTGCGAAAAGATACCGCTCATAATAACTTGCCTTTGCCGAAGAACTGGAGTTTATATCAATTAACTTTTTATACCAAAATATAGCTTCCTCATAATTTTCGACCAAAAAGTTGGCGTTGCCAAGGTCCTCGAATATTTCGTTTTCCTTATAACCTAGTTTTAGAAGTTGTTGATACTTGTCAGCTCTTTTGCTGTTTTGGTAATCATTGGACTTGCTGTTGGTGGTAACAGTGGATTCTTGGGCGGACAAAGAACAGAAGAATAACGTAATAATGCAGCCGAGTATCCCTTTAAAGCTATTGGATAGGTTCATATTATTAGATATTGGGGTGTTAAACTAGACAAAGGTCTATTAATTTGTAGGAATAATTATTAGTAAAATTTCATAGGTTTTTGTTTTTATTTAAATCTTTCTTCATCCAATTTGGATTTACTGGGGTAGGTGGTAGGCTTTATCCTATTAAGGTTGTATAAAAAAATGACCCCAATAAAATCGAGGCCATTTAAAAAATTAATGATCAATTGCTTATACATTTATGTGCCATAAGCCATGGCTACAATTCCAACTATAGCCGAATAACTCCTCCTTTAAGGGAATATAGAATTGCGAGAACGTCTTTTTTTTCTTCATCTCCATATTTGTTTTTGTCCATGGCTTCCAGAATGTCGTCCATAACGGCCAAATACTCCTGCTCTGAAATATTCATTCCCTTATGAGTTGTAACCATATCCCTTCCCTTATACTCCTGGGGGCCACCTGCACCGGCACAAAAGAAGTGTACCGTATGATGCTTTATAAGCTTGAGTCGGTCCGGTTGGTCCATATACGGTACAAACCGTGGACTAACGGTCGGATTACTCATGTGTAGATCAACCACGTCATCCACTAGTTTTGTAATCCCTTTTAATTCTCCCAATCTGTTGTAAAGTGTCCTTGCCATAATGTTTTATTTTGATGATTAAAGTAATTACATCAAGTTTAGGCTCTTTTCTGAAAAGGCAATTGTTCAATTCATTCAAAAAAGTAGATTTTTAGTTCATTTATTACCTAAAAGACCCATTTTAAAAAGGTAAAGCTGAATAAGACAAATTTTCAGAAAAGAAAGGGTCTGTGGGGATTAATTCCAGCACAAACCCTTCTTACTTATTATTTCCATGGCTATTTCCCAATTGCTAAGATGTGGCCACACCTAAAGTATAGAGCTGTTCCAAATTGGGAGATTCACTACCGCCTGCAGGTTCCAAAGTAATTCCGAATGCCTCTGACTCGTTGGGGTTGGCCAAGGCAAACACCTTATTGTCATCATCAACAAAATCCTCCAACAGCCCCATGCTGGTTGGTGTCAACGGATTTAATTTCAGGGACCATACTTGGTAAACAAATCCATTTGGAGGATCGGGTAGGCCTTGCGCATCTATATACACCTTCTTTTCCTCCTTGTTCCAATAAGCTTTAGCGTAAGAGGTAGGGGAGACGGTCTGTCCTCCCAGTGCTACTACCGTTATATTCTTGTCACGAATGGTATTCAATAAATCTTCGGTTTTGGCCAAAGAATTTTCGGAATCGGCAATCTGCTGTTCCATAACATCATTCTCCCTTGAAACTACTTCTAGATCTAATTTCAATTGATCGTTCTGTTGATAGAGCCATATTGAACCTCCCAAAAATAATAAGGATGCGGCCCAGCCCAAATAGGCCGTCCAACTTACCTTATTCCTAATCGGCTCAGTTTTGACAATACCCGCCTTGGCCATTCTATTCTGGATATCACTAAATCCTTTTGTTCCAGGGGAAACGGACTTGGTCAATGACAAAACGGAAGCTTCAATGTCCTCAATTTCCTTTTTTATCTCAGGGTACTTCTCCGCATTTAGATACACCTCCAAATTTTCTAATTCGGAAAGGGTACCTGCAACATAAAGTTCCAATATACCTGATGTTATGTATTCCTTTGTATCCATATTATAATGCCATATTCGTCCTTATTTGGGAAATACAACTTCTATTTCTTGTCTTTACCGTTCCCAATGGAATGTCCAATTCTTTTGATACTTCTTTCTGTGTAAGCCCTTTAAAATAAAGTAACTCTATGATCTCGATACACTTGTCCTTTAAATTTACCATTAGTTTTTTTAACCCAATGATATCTTCCTTGCCATCTTCACTATCCGTCATACTTTCCAAAATACCTACGAAGTAATCAGCGGAAAAGTTCTTTTTACTATTTTTATGCGCCTTACTACGTAATTCATCGATAGCCGCATTCCTCGCAATATTTAATATCCAGGTAAAGAACCGCCCTTTGGAGGCATTGTAGCTCTCGGCATTGTTCCATGCCTTCATAAAAACATCCTGACAAATCTCTTCGGCAACATTGTTATTCTTTACAATAGTATTTATTACCCCACATATATTTTCGGAATACATATTGTAAAGCTTTTGAAAAGCACCAGCATCCTTTTTTTGAAATTGTTCTACAATTATTTCTAATTCCATTCAAGAATTTTTTTAAAGATAAAAAAAGCTGCCCAAAAAGCAGCTTAATAATTTTTTCCAAATTGATCACTATTCTATAATTCCGGCACAACTTATCCTGCCTCCCGCATCCCCAGTAGGTTGGGTAACAAAATCATCTTCCCCTTCATGTACTATTATTCCTTTTCCGATTAGATTTTTGGTCTCGTCCCCACATCCTATGCACCATTCATCAGTAGAGAACTCCACAGTTGCATTTCCTTCCGCATCTGCTGTGAAATTTCCAATATCTCCCCTGTGATAGCCTTCTGTGGAACCCCATTCACCATGAGGGGCAAATGTCGGATTCCAATGTCCACCGGTAGATTTTCCATCGGCCGAAGAACAGTCTGCTTTTTCATGGATATGAATCGCGTGCTCCCCGGGGGTCAGTCCGGATAAGTTGGCATTCATACTTACCGTTCCGTTTTCTTCGGTAAAGCTTACCTCGCCTTTAACATTACTATCACTTTTAGGTTCCAATGAGAACTTAAGGGTCTTAACCATGACTTCCTCTTTTATTTCCTCGGTCATTGCTTCAACATTTTCCATGGTGTCTTTGGTTTCCTTCTTTGCCTCCTTACAACTGTAGGAACCGAGGAAAAGTAATACCAATGTCAATAATATTATATTTTTCATCTTTCTTTTTTTTAGGTTCTCCTAAAAATACCAATTTTGGGAAAAGATGTCAAGCCAAGAAGGGATACGCGTTATTTTATAACTTAATTGAGTCAAAAATTGATCTACATATATTAATAATCCCCGTATTTGTACAAAACAAATACGGGGATTATCTATAAAACCTTTTTTATCTCAAAGGAAGAGAATTTAGACAATGCCCCTTCCTGAATAGTAAAGAATTATTTTTCTTGCAAAAGGACATCGGCATGAACGGCAACCTCGCTCCAAGTCTTACTAACACCGTCCTTGCCCGTATGCAATACTTCACAGGCTTTGTTTATGGATGCCACTGCATTTAAGGCATCCCAATTCTCCAAATTCATTACACCGCTAAAGGAATAGCTGTTATCTCCGGACATTTCATGATCTAGTGGAATATTGGCAGTTTTTCCGTTTAGTGTAACGTCAATAGAACAATTATCCTCCCCTGATACTTTAAATACCCCTGAAATAAGTTCTGTATTATCCATAACACCGAAAAAGAATTCCAAAATCTTGGGATCTCTGGTACCGGTAGCATCATTCGTAAACAGACTGCTCACGGGAATGTTAAAAGTGGTACCGTTCAGGGCCTCCATAGCTGTACTGCCTTCCGTGGTATTTGTAATATTAATTTTGGTAAACTTCCCACCAACAGGTAATTTATCTGTGGTCTTATAGGCCGTAAAACTTACTTTGGTAGAATCTTTGACCAGGCTAAATTTTTCAGAAGAGGCTGCCTCCAATTCTACGGCACCACCATCTTGCCCTTTTTTGGCATCCTTACAGCTTATTCCAGTAATTAAAAGTAAACTTAAGCATGCAAAAGCGATTTTTTTCATGATATTTTATTTGAAATATTAGCGATAAAGTTAAGCATAAAAAATGTTGTCGAACAATTCTTTAAAATGAATTAATCATATTTTAATAAAGCTCTACTATCTGGGAGGGTGCATTAGCAATTCTAATTGTTCAATAAAGTAGTGGTGATTTTTATTTCGCTTTTCAACGTTCTGTGGACCGGGCATTTATCCGCAATTTCCATGATTCGAGTTATTTGCTTATCGTCCAAGCTGCCCGTAAGTTTGATGGCCCTCTGAAATGTATCTATTTTTGCCTCGCTCGAATCACAGTTATGACAATCGTCAGCATGTAATTTTTGATAGGAGGTATGCACTTCCACATTTTCTAAAGGCCATTTCTTTCTTTTGGCATACATCTGTATGGTCATTACCGTACAGGCGGACAGGCCGGCCGATACCAATTCGTAAGGTGAGGGACCAAAATTATTGCCTCCATAGGAAACAGGCTCATCCGCGGTGATATAATGACTACCCACTTTCATTTGTGTCGTAAATCCATCAGTACTATCCAAACTGGCTACCACTTCTTTTTCCGTTTCCAAGGCTATGGCCCCGGGCATCTCCAAATACCTTTTAGACCATTTTCCAATTATTTCTCCGGCATAGGAAGCGTCATTGGGGTTGCTTAACAAATGGTCTGCTCCGTCAAGGGAAACAAAGCTTTTTGGATGGTGTACGGCAATGTAAATCTCCTCAGCATTTTTTATTTCCACAACATTGTCCTGAGGAGAGTGAAGAATCAAAATAGATTTTCGGATATTCTTTAAAGTTTCCTGAAAGGAATGCGATTTTAAATCTTCCAAGAACTGCTTTTTTATGGTAAAGCTTCTTCCTCCAATATTTACCTCGGCAGTTCCTTTATCATTAATGGATTCGATATCATTTTTGAAAATATGTTTCACATGTACAGGATTGGACGGCGCTCCTATAGTTACAACGGCCCTTATGGAGGATATTTTTTGCGCGGCAAGAATAGCTGCGGCCCCTCCCAAGGAATGGCCAATGATCAATGTTGGTGAAGTGTAATGCTCTTCTAAATATTTGGCCGCTTCCAATAAATCCTCCACATTTCCAGAGAAATTGGAATCCGAAAATTCCCCTTCACTTTCACCAAGACCAGTGAAATCGAATCGCAAAACCCCAAAGCCTTCAGCAGTTAGGGCCCTACTAATATTCCTAATAGCGGTAAAGTTTTTATTACAGGTAAAACAATGCGCAAAAAGCACAAAATTATGTGGGTGTTGGTTTGCAGGAAGGGATAAACGCCCTACCAAGGTTTCTCCGCCCACATTTTTAAAACTTACTTTTTGATGGTTCATAATACTATTTTTTCTTGAGTACACCCCTTAAGTCGGGATTATAGGTAACACCTATCTGAAGTCGGTCATAATTTAAGTCAGAAAATTGATTTTTTAAGTACCCCAATTGTATACTAGTATTATCGGTCACGTTAATTCCTATTGCTGCATAAAGGCGATTTTGACCAAAAAAATCATCTTGTAGGTTGATAAAGATTTCATCGTAAAAATTAAGGAAAAAGGTATTGGTCAAAGGTAGGGTGAGCTGTAGGCGATAACGTATCCTATGCTGAATATCCTTAAGAATACCGAAATCCATAAATCTTTGTTCCAAGGTATATCTGTGTTCAAAGTTAAATTCCCACACCTTATTTTTCAGAAAAAACCGTTCAAAAATGCGGTGCTCATAAAGATGTGTTTCATTGGAAAACTCTCTAAAAGTTGAATCGGTTATAATATAGCCATATCCTAAAGTAGTCCAAGTATTGGCATCAATATGATAGTTTAAACCCGTTCTCAAAAGCAATTGATTAAAATTTTTGGCCTGTTCATAATAACGGAGTTGTGCTTCTGTGTGGATACTTAATTTGTCGCTAATCTTGTTAGTACCGAAATACATATGCCAAGATCCCAACTTGTTTTCCCCATTTACCTGTGCCTTTAACGTGAACGCTGAAATTAGCATCAGCAAGCCTAAAATTTTTCTCATATTGTTTACTCGTTTCTTTCTTCTGTGTTTATATCTATTAATTATCTTTTTATCTAATCTATGTTACTATCGGCCCAAAAATACATTTTCTACGGAAATTCCTGTTTTTTGGGAAATCCAGTAAATTGCATCCCATTTAGTCCTGATTCCAGACTCGATGCAGGTATCTTAAATCATGAATCAATTTTCAATATCGAAATAATGGTATTTTAAAGGAATAAGGCATATCAATTGTTTTTTGCATTATTGGCTATTTGCTCCAACTTCTCCGCTATGGATTCCTTGGACAACCATTTTCCCCTTACCATGACACCTGAAATATCTTTTAGCGCCGAAATATCCAATAAGGGATTGGAATTTAATAATACCAAATCTGCATCCAAACCTTCCTTTACACTTCCAAAGATATCTTCCATCCCGAAGAAAATGGCCGGGTTAATGGTGCCGGATTGTAAAATCTCCAAAGAAGTGAGTCCAGCCTCTATCATCCCTTCAACCTCATGATGAATGGAAAAGCCGGGAACGTTGAACAATTGGGGCGCATCTGAACCCAATAACATACCATGTCCATTCTCTTGTAGCTTTCGGATCAACTGTCTTCTTACAGCTGTAAACTTAGTCCATTGCTCTTCGTTAAAACCGGTTTCAGGTTTTGTGGATGCATCCTTTCTTCTCTTCCAATCCTCCAAAGTGGAAACGGGCATGTACTTCATTTCCGGTTGCTTCAACAATTCGTCAGAACTGACTGGGGCAAACCACCTCTCAAATAAACTCTGTGTGGGTACCACCCAAACCTGATTCTTCTTGGACAGCGTCACCAATTCATCAATTTTGGAAGTATCGGCAAGAGAGGTAAAGGAGTAACCGAAAAACCCATTGGCAGAAGGATCAACGCCTTCTGATTCAGGTACAAGTCCTTCCAAATAGCCATCTACATGGTCTATGGAAGCATATTTACTTTCCAGGGCGTGGCGTATACCAACCATTACGGGCACATGGCCGGCAAAAGGAATGTTGAGTTCATTGGCCGTTTCCACCATTTGATCAAAAACCTCCAACTGCATACCCGGGTGTATTTTAAGAAAATCGTATCCCTCGTTCTTATAAGCGGTAACTTTCTCTACAGCCTCTTCCTTAGTGGTAACGGAATTGCCATTAAAAGAAGGACTGGACGTAAAAATCCGGGGACTCAAAACTTCCCCTTTTAATGCCTTTTCCCTTAAATCCAGATGGGTAGGGTGACCCAACATTCCCCTAATGGTGGTAATGCCATTGGAAAGGTAGAGATATAAAGTTTCCTCTATACGGGTGTTGCTGGTAGGGGGCTGTGGAATGTGCGCGTGCATTTCTGCCAGTCCGGGAATAAGGTATTTATCCCTAGCTTCAATTTTATTAGGATAATCCTCAGCGTTCTCTAACGATTCGACTATTTTCTTGATTTTTCCGGAGTCTATTACTACCTGCCTATTCTGCAGGATATCACCGTTGCTAACATCAACAATATTGACATCTGTTATCAATATGGCTGTTGGGCTAATACTTTCCTTTTTTTGGGAACAGGAAAGAAAAGTTACAAAACAAATGAGTAAACTAATTTTTTTCATGTGGATATAGGTTTAAAGTTAATACGTATTGCCGTTATTGGTGGCAGGGGGAATTAACCAATCTGGACAAGTTGTTTTGTCCAGAATTAATTATTTAACCTAGTCTGAAAAATAAGGGATCTACCTGTTTCTAACGTAAATTAATTTAAACCGTCCCTTAACATTTTCGCGTTGGTCTATTTCAAAGTTTTTAATGGACTTTATCAATGGCGTCAATTTTTGAAAACCATAATTTCGCGAATCAAAATTGGGCTGCTTTTTTTGAAGAAGACTACCAACATCTCCCAAGAAAGCCCAACCATCATCATCGGCAAGATCGGAAATAGTGGAAGCAATAAGCTTAATTTCCTTTTGGGTAATTTTGTCCACATTGTCTTTCTTAGCCCTTTTGCTATCTGTAGTTTCAGAGGAACTTTCCTCTGTTTGGTTTTTCAGGATTTCAATATAAATAAATTTATCACATGCTACAATAAAGGGGTTCGGGGTTTTCTTTTCCCCAATTCCGATCACGTTCATACCGGCTTCCCTTAACCTAGTGGCCAATCGGGTAAAATCGCTATCGCTGGAAACAATACAAAAACCACTGACCTTATTGGAATACAAAATATCCATGGCATCAATGATCATAGCAGAGTCGGTAGCATTTTTGCCCGTGGTATAAGCATATTGTTGAATTGGGGTTATGGCATTTTCCAACAACAAATTCTTCCATTTGGACAATTTGGGATTGGTCCAGTCACCATATATTCTTTTTATGGTGGGGTTGCCATATTTGGCAATTTCCTCCATCATCTCCTTTACATAGGCAGAGGGAATATTGTCACCGTCTATTAATACTGCTAGATTTATGTCCATTTTAATGAATTATTGTTTTTAGATTTTTACGAAGCTAACCATTTATTGGTCGCGCGCCTTTTTATTTTTTTTGCAAAGCGATATAATGTCCCTTATCCGATTCTGCCTTGTTTCTTCCCGCTTGGCTTGGTAAAGCCAATAAAGATAGCTTTTTCTATAACTGACGGCAAAACCCTGATAGTTAACATAGGCTGTCGGCTCCACATCGAATGCAAGTTGCAAATCCTCTGGGATAACGCCATTTTCAACATCGTCCATAGCATTCCAGGAACCATCCACTTTTGCCTCCTTAATTTTCGCCACTCCACTTGAATGCATTTCTCCCTGAGTTTTGAGTTCTTTAATATAGGTTTTGTTTAGTTTACTCCAAACACTTTTTGGCTTTCTGGGGCAAAAATATTGCCGTCGTTTTCCTTCCCCAAGGCTTTTGACCGTACTGTCTATCCATCCAAAACACAGGGCAACCTTTACAGCATCTTCCCAACGCATACTATCCTTTTCATGGGCTACTTTGTAAAAAATGAGATGTACACCATTACTGTTGGCGTGATTGGTCTCTAACCAAGCGCGCCATTCGACGTCCGATTTAAAATAAAATTGTTCAATTTCTTTCAAGAATTAAATTTTCTTATGTTCAACATAAAAGTTCCTATTCACATTTACCGATAGTACATCCTTTTTAAAAGATTTGGATTTCCAATCGGAGGTGGGATAAAACCAGTCTTCAGTACCGTTTACATTGATTTTTAGAGGCATATCAAAACCATTTACAATGTTGGTATATCTATAACTCAGTTGTTTTCCTTTTACCTGGTATTCCAGCACTGGTAACTTAGCGGTACGTAGATATTGGTCAAAAAATTGGGCAAGGTCTATACCAGAAGTCCTACTGATATATTCTTCTATCTGTTTTGTAGTTACTGTCTTATGGTAGAACTCCGAATTGAGACCTCGCAAAATGATCCGCCATTTTTCATCATTGTCCACCAGTTGCCTTATGGTATGCAGCATATTGGCACCCTTGGAGTACATGTCCCCAGAACCTTTTTGATTAACGTCATAGATACCAATGATTGGCTTGTCGTTTTGAATGTTGTTCCTAGTACCAATAACATAGTCCGATGCGGCTTCTTTACCAAAGTGGTAATCCACATACAAATTTTCCGAATAAGCGGTAAAGCCCTCATGGACCCACATGTCTGCTATATCCTTGTAAGTTATATTATTGGCAAACCATTCATGACCCGATTCATGGATAAGTATAAAATCGAATTTTAGGCCCCAACCCGTTTTTGAAACGTCGCTGCCCAAATATCCATTCTTGAACTGATTACCGTAGGTAACCGAACTTTGATGTTCCATCCCCAGGTATGGTACTTCCACCAACTTATAGCCGTCTTCGTAAAAAGGGTAGGGGCCAAACCAATGCTCTAGGGCCTCCATCATCATTGGAGCCTGTTTAAACTGCTCTTTTGCTTTTTCCTCATTGTCCCGAAGCACATAATAGTCCATCGCCAATTTTCCCTTTTCCCCATGATAGATTTCGCCAAAATGGACATAATCGCCCATATTAATATTTACCCCATAATTGTTGATGGGATTGGCCACATACCAATGATAGGTATTGCTATCTTTTTTTTCCTCCACTTTTAGAAGCCTGCCATTGGAGACATCCATCAAGTCTTTTGGAGTTGTGATGTTTATGGCCATGCTATCTACCTCGTCGTACATATGGTCCTTATTTGGCCACCAAACACTGGCTCCCAGACCTTGACAGGAAGTGGCTACAAAGTGTTTGCCATTGTTATCTTTTTTCCATGAAAAACCTCCGTCCCATGGGGCTCGGACCGCCTCTTTGGGATGACCAGAGTAATACACTTTTATTTCATTAATGTCCCCTTTCAATTGTGGCTTCTTAAGGGTGACAAAATGGGCATTCCCATTAGATTCCCATTTTAAATTTTCTCCATCTTGTGTGACCTTTTCAATAATTAAAGGTGGTTGAAGGTCTACCTGCAGCAACTGCTTTTCTTCCAATACAGTATAGCGAATTATATTACTCCCCGAAATGAATTTATCCTCCGGTTTCACCTCAACACTCAAATTATAAAAATTAAGGTCCCACCAAGAGCGCTCCAAGGTAATACTACCTCTTAGTGAGTCCTGTTCAGTATAATTTGGTTGTTGCGCATAGGCGGAAAGTCCAATAGCCAACAACAATGTTGTTGTTATTTTTTTCATTTTAAAAGAGTTATTAATTTCTTCCATGACTTCTCGTAAGCCATATTATTTGGTCCATAAGCTTCTTCGGCACCCCTGCTCATAAAAGCATGGCCTGCGTCTTCATATATGTCAAAAGAATAAAGGTTACCATAATCCTTCATAGTTTTTTCAGTGTCCGGAATTGTCCCATTTACCCTATTATCGGCCGCACCATAAAAACCGTAGACTGGAGATTTAATGTTTTTTAAGGTAGTTAAATCCTTTGGGGCCGTGCCGTAATAAACCATCACACTTTCCAGATCCGGGTTTTGGGCCGCATAACTAAAACTCTGAGATCCTCCCCAACCAAATCCAACTACCGAAATTTTCCCATTGACGGAAGGGTCATTTTTAACGTAATTATAGACCAAGTTCAAATCTTTTGTTACTTGCTCTTGGTCCAGGGCATAAATGGCATCCCTCACTTTATCTATATTCTCAAAATCGGTCGTTTTTTCAACACCCTCAACGCTGTTGGATATTAGATCTGGGGCAATTACCAAAAATCCCTGGCCTGCCACCTTCTTGGAAAAGGCCATAATCCATTCATTCAATCCCAAATTTTCGTGAATTATTATGACAGCGTTGGTAGCTGTACCGCTTTCAGGATGTACAACCAAAGCCTTTAATACGCTGCCGTTATCCCTTTCGAAATCTACCCATTCCTGATGTATGGGGATTTCGGAAAGCTGCTTTGATCCTTGGGCCGTTAAAATCCCACTAAAGCCCAACATGAGGACAAATAATTTCAAATTTAATTTCATAAAATTTAGTTCTAATTGTCCTATTTTACCTTTTTTACTTTAAAATTGCATTGGGAAACACCACTACACTTTCAAAACCGTTTTTCCCAACTGCAGACACCCCAAAGAAAAAATTGTCGAGCACTACACCTTCCAAGGTATATTCCGAAACATCACCAACAAATCTGCTATGGTCCCAAGTAGAGGAAGTGGTATCCCTCCAATAAATTTTATATCCGGTTACGCCAGGCACCTTGCTCCATTGAAACTTTGCCGATGGTTCTACAATACCCCCAATACTTACCTCTTTGGGAGCTGGGGGTGCCCATGCCAACGAAGCCAGATTAATGGCGTTCACTGATGTCAATTTTTTGGCATAGTCAAAATTTACATGTTCTAAAACATCTCCATAAGCTATTCCATTTTCTACCCGAATATCTTGATGCTGTTGGGTGTAATTTTCATGTGCCTCCATTATCCTTATTCCGGCATAGCCCGCATCATTAAAAGGGCGGTGGTGGCCACCACGTCCAAACCTATCCAATCTATAAATCATCATTGGGTTCATTTCGGGCATATAGGTTTTCACGTTCATATAAACATAACGAGCCAATTGTCTGGAAATTCCGTCCACTTCCCCTCCATAAAACCTGCGCATATTTCTTTCCCTTTCCGTCTCTGTAGGGGGCACAGGTTCGGAAAAAATCCTAAAATCGGTATTGCTAATAATTCCATCTCCCCCCTTAATATTGCCTATCATATCGTTATTGAATATTCCAATAATATCCCATCCCTTTTCCTTGGCACTTTTTACCAGGCCCTGGCCTCCAAAAAGACCTTGTTCCTCTCCTGAAAGTCCTAGATATATTATACTGTTCTCAAATTTATAATTTGATAGTACCCTTGCGGCCTCTATAGTCCCCGCCATTCCACTGGCATTATCATTGGCGCCCGGCGAATCGGAAATGTAATTATTGGCATCGCTGACACGTGAATCAATATCCCCACTCATAATAATATAGCGATCCGGATATGTGGTGCCCCTTTGAATGGCCATAACATTAACTACCCAGACATCCTTAGGTATCCGAGTGCTTTCTTCCTTTTTAACCAGGTCCCTTTGATAGCTTACTTCAAGGCAATTATTGCAGTTATTGGAAATTCTATCGAACTCACTTTTGACCCATCGTCTTGCTGCTCCTATTCCCCTGGTATAGGAAATTGTATCACTCAAGGTATGGCGTGTACCAAAATTCACCATAGTGGTGACATCTTTTTTAATTCTTTCGGCCGAAACCTTGCTCATTATATCATAGATGCGCTGGTCTGTTTGCCCAATTAAGCAAAAAGAGAATAGAAATATACAAGCTATAGCAAATTTGTGCATTCGTCTTGGTTTTTAACTTGGTAATTTACGTTTATCCGTAAAATTAGCTTCTTAATTATTTGTTAAGTCCTCATTTTCGCATTGCCCATATTCCTAGGATAGGACCTATGCCCAGAATAGTAAAAATATAGCTGGAATCTACAACTTCCATCCAGTAAGTTAGCAATTGTATGCTGATTATACTTATGGAGAAACCAATGCAGTTTACCAGGGTAAGAGCTGTACCCTTTAACTCCAAAGGTACTGCAGACGCAACCAAGGTGGAGAATTGGGGCGAATCTGAAACAACAAACATTCCCCAAAGGCAAAATGCCAATAAGAATAGGTACGAGGGCATTAGAAAAAATAATGGGGAGATCACACATAGTAAGCCAGAAAGCATCAATGAAATTACGGCTATTTTCCTACTTCCCCATCTAAGTGCAAAATTTCCGCCAATGGCACATGAAATACCGCCCAGACCAATAATGGAAAATGTCCACAAGGAAAATGGAAGATGGTTATTATGAGTGGAATTGTAAGTTTTAATCGCAAAAGGAATGAAGGCCCAGAAGGCATATAGTTCCCACATATGCCCAAAGTAGCCTATTGCCGCTTTCTTGAAGGCAGGAATCTTAAAAAGTGCTATTCCAGCCTTTAGTTGCAACACCTTACTAGGTTTTCTAAATGGACCATCGGGGATCATAAAATAAATGGTTGCCCCACCTAGAATAGTCAAGAAGGTGGTTATTTTAATGACAATGGTATAATCTTCGCTCAATTTCAAACCTTGTAGCAAATGTGGAAATGCCGTACCCAACACCAAGGCACCTACCAAATATCCCAGGGCCTTGCCCAGGCCTTTTTCATAGTAATCAGCCGCGATCTTCATCCCTACAGGGTATATGCCCGAAAGGAAAAAACCGGCACCTAATCTTGCCATAAAAAGTGTTGTATTGGAAATGTCCTGAAACAGAAGCACCATATTACATATTGCAGCCGAGAAGGCACTGAACATAAAGACTTTGGAAGGGGAATAGCGATCAGCAATCATAAAAATAGCAAACACCAAGGTGCCCAAAATAAAACCTATTTGAACCGAAGACAGCACATAGCCAATAATTTCCGTTCCCAACCCAGTACTTAAGATAAGGTCATCCAAAACGGCGTTCCCTGCAAACCACAAAGAGGTACACGCAAATTGCGAAACAATAATGATGGGGAGTATATACGACCCCGACTTCAGTTTGTTATTGGGCTTCACAAAGGGCATGTAAGAACAGATATGATCAAAAATAGTCGCAACAACCTACATTTGATTACGCAAGATTTTATTTTTTTAATCAATAAAATGCTCCAAAAGTCCACGGACATTTTTAATGCTATCCACATAATAAGTGGCCTGGGTTTTTTGCCGACCCACCTTTACGGTAATGGCGCTTTCCGGTAATTCCTGAAACATAAATTCATCGGTCCAGTCATCACCTATAGCAAATACAAAATCGTAATCCTCTTGTGAAAATACGCGCATAGCTGCCCTACCTTTGTTTACATTGCTGCTCTTAATTTCTATGACCTTGTTTCCGTTAAGAATACTCAAATCGTCATTGGCTATCAGACTTGTTAGTACCGTATTGAGTTCGGTGGCCCGTTTTTGACCAAAATCTGGATCGGTCTTACGGTAGTGCCATGCCAGGGAATAGTTTTTTTCTTCAATGAAACTACCCGGGGTCCTATCCACAAAGGATTCCAATACTGGGTGAATTTTTTCCATCCAGTCTTTTTTTACATTCTCCAACATTCTAAAAGCTTCCCCGTTTTCAGAGATCCACACCCCATGTTCCACGATCATATTATACTTCTTTGGCAAAAACCATTTGGTAAAGGTGTCCTTATCACGACCACTAATTAAATAGACATCCGTGTTTTCCAATGCGGACATGCGATCCAACAAACTGTATAATGCCTCATCCGGGTTCGCCTTTTGGGGATCGCCGTGAAATCCTGCTAAAGTGCCGTCATAGTCCAGAAACATTAATCTTTTTTTAGCTTTTAAATAATCCTTTTTTATGACATCCAAAATATCATTGGACAATCTGCGCGACTTATAGGAATGGTCTATTAGTTTCTGATTTTGCAAAGAGGTCATAAAATCATTGGCCCATTTTTCAACATTATACCTTTCCAATCTTTTTTGTAAAATGGCATTTCTCGCCTGTTGTTCTTCTACCGGCATATTGATGGCCTCGTACAGGGTATCCGCAATTTCTTCAAAATTATTGGGATTTATGAGCAGGGCTTCATTCATTTCATTGGCAGAACCAGCCATTTCACTCAGGATAAGAACGCCGGTCTTATCGGTTCTTGTTGCAATATATTCTTTGGCTACAAGGTTCATCCCATCCCGGATAGGGGTGAGCCAGGCAATATCGCTGGACGTATATAGATCAATTAGGTTCTCGAACGGCATGGAGCGGTAGAAATACCATATGGGCGTCCAGCTTACCGTAGAGAATTCACCATTGATCCTCCCGACCAATTCGTCTATTTCTTTTTTAAGTAATTGATATTGTGGCACATTTGATCTTGATGGCACCGCTAGTACAATAAGTCTAACCTTTTCCTTGTACTGAGGGTATTTGTTTAAAAAATATTCAAAGGCATTAAGTCTTTTCGCAATCCCCTTGGAATAATCCAATCGGTCTATAGATAAAAAGAATTTGGCCTCAGGGTCCGATTCCTTGTGCATATCCAGCCTGCGCTGTAATTCTGATCGTTCCCCGGTTTTGTTTTCATCATGTTTTTTTGCGGCTTCGCTAAATTTCTTGTAATCGATTCCCATTGGAAAAGAATCTACTTTAATGACCCTGTCCTCTAAATAGATATCGTTAAAACTAACCTCAAGCCCCAATAACCTCCGTACAGAACTTAAAAAATGCCGTTCATAATCATAGGTATGGAAACCTACCAAATCCGAACCCAACAACCCCATAAGAACTTCCTTACGCCAAGGCAGGGTTCTAAATATCTCGTAGGATGGAAAGGGAATATGCAAAAAGAAACCAATGGAAATATTTGGGCGTTTTTCCCTAACCATTTGTGGTACCAGCATTAATTGATAGTCATGTACCCAAATGGTATCGTTTTCCCCAGCCTCTTTCAAAATGGCATCCGCAAATTTTTGATTAACCGTTTTGTAGGTTTCCCAGCTTTCCAGCTCAAACTCTGAATATTCCAAAAAATAATGAAAAAGAGGCCATATGGTACGGTTACTAAACCCATAATAAAAACCATCTACCTCCTCTGAAGTTAGATTTACTTTGGACGAACCATGTTTTGCCAATGCCTTGTCAATCTCAGGAGCAAGTCCTTCCGGAATCTCTTCATCCGTCAATCCACTCCAACCAATCCATAAACTATCACCCCCCGTATGAACAGATTTCATACCCGTTGCCAACCCACCTACACTTGGAATTGCAGTGATGCTTCCATTGTCAATTTGTAATTGTACGGGTAGTCTATTTGAGATTATGATAGTTTTGTCCATAATTTGTTTTTTTTAAGTGTTATTCGCATTAAATTTCCTTAAATTTCGGTAAAATGATGTGTAAAACCTACTAATAAAGGTTTTTTAAAGAATAAAATGATATATGGATAATTTAGATTACGGTATAATAGGAAATTGTAGAAGTGCTGCTTTGATTTCTAAGAAGGGCTCATTGGATTGGTGTTGTTTACCGGAATTTGATTCTTCTTCCATATTTGCAAAAATTCTTGATGACGAAATTGGAGGGAGTTTTGAAATCCTAGTGGATGATACTTACACCATAGAACAAAAGTATATTCCCCTTACCGCAATCTTGGTTACTAAATTTTCAGATGGTGAAAATAGTTTTGAAATACAGGATTTTATGCCCCGCTATTACAAGCCGGGTGGAGGCTATAATGCACCGCCGGAAATTATCCGTTATATAAAACACATTTCCGGTAATCCCGTATTCAAGGTATTGTACGATCCCAAATTGGAGTACGCCATGGGGAAAACAAATACCTATGTCAAAGAAAGTTTTATTGCCAGTTTAACCCATGAAGTAAAATTTGACACCTTTTTTCTATACACTTCGTTCAACAAGGAGGATATCATGTCGCAAAAGGAAATAGTTCTGGAAAGCGATGGCTATTTTCTTCTAGGTTATAATGAAAAGATATTGGAACCAACCTTGGAAAGGGTTTATCTGGAACTGGAGCGCACCAAAGTCTACTGGTTGAATTGGTCCAGCAAGACACCAACTTACAAGAAATATGATGCCGAGATAAAAAGAAGTGCCCTAACCCTAAAGATGTTGAGTTACGACAAGTCGGGGGCAGTTCTCGCCGCTGCAACCACCTCTCTCCCGGAAACCATAGGGGAGGTCAGAAATTGGGACTATCGCTTTTGCTGGATCAGGGATGCTTCCATGGTTATAAAGGTAGTTGGCCAATTAGGACATAAGAATATAGCCAAACGCTATTTGCAATTTATAATTGACCTTATCCCCGACAAGGATGAGAAATTGCAGATCATGTACGGCATCAACAAAGAAAAAAAGTTGACCGAAGAAACTTTGGACCATTTAAAAGGGTACAAGGGTTCCAAACCAGTGAGAATTGGTAATGCTGCTTACAAGCAGCGACAGAATGATATTTATGGTATCCTTATGGATGTCATTTATACCCAATTGGAAAAATTTGACACGGAAATAGAAAACGGGGAAGAGCTTTGGGGCATTACCAAGGGTATTGTGTGGATCGTAAATAAGCATTGGCAAGAGGCCGATAAGGGGATATGGGAATTCCGTACCGAAGATAGGCATTTTACATTTTCAAAAATTCTATGTTGGACGGCTATTGATAGGGCCATTAAAGTGGCCGAACTTTTTGGTAAGAAGCGAAAAGTGGATAAATGGCGTACTCTGGAAAAACAGATCAGGGAAGATATCCATCAGCACGCCTGGAACGAAGAAAAACAGGCATTTACACAGTCCTATGGCTCACCTCATTTGGACGCCTCGGTCTTATTGATGGAATCCTACGGCTTTATTGATCCCAAAGATCCAAAATATGTAAGCACGGTTCTGGCCATTGAAAAAGAACTTTGCAATGACGGTTTGTTATATAGGTATAAAAATGAGGATGATTTTGGACTGCCTTCCTCATCCTTTACCATTTGTACCTTTTGGTTCATCAATAGCCTGTTTAAGATAGGTCATGAACAGAAGGCTATGAAACATTTTGATCAATTGTTAAGCTACAGCAACCATTTGGGCCTGTTCAGTGAGGATATAGATTTTAAGACCAAAAGGCTTCTGGGGAACTTCCCGCAGGCCTATTCGCACTTGGCACTGATAGAATGTGCCATGAATTTCTCCAAAAAACACAGTGAAATGGAAATTTTGGAATCACTTCAGGACCATGAAAAGTGATGCAGTTGGTTAAATAAGTACAATATTAATATCCAGTGAGGGATTGGTTGGAAATTTTTGAATTCTTGCAGCTATACAAACCTTTGCTGGGGAGTACAAGTACAATTGATCGACTTTAGAATTTCTCAAAAACACCCAGACCAAATAAGGCAAAATCGTACTTTACCGGATCAAGGGGATCCAATTTTCTTAGATTGGCGTCCAATTCCGCCAAGGCCTTGCCGTCGTTCTGTTTTCGCTGGATCAGGCCCAGTTTACGGGCTACATTGCCCGAATGGACATCTAAGGGGCAAGACAGTTGCGAAGGTGAAATCCTATCCCAAATTCCAAAATCTACACCGCTGCTATTATTTCTTACCATCCAGCGCAAGAACATATTGATTCGTTTGGCCGCAGATCCCTTTTGTGGGTCGGAAACATGTTTGGTGGTTCTTTGCTGATGGTCCAATTCAAAGAATATGGTCTTGAATTTCGAGATGGACATTTGCAGGGAAGTTATATCCCCTTGCAAGGCGAATGTCTTCTCCAATCCACCATGTTGCTTATAAATATTGTTTAGACTACGTATAAAATACGTTAGGTCTTCCCCATTAAAAGTCCTATGTACAAATCCTTGAAGTTTTTCCAGATCCTTCTCTTGATGGTTCATTATAAAGTCGAAAGGGGAATTCTCCAACAGTTCCATCATTCTCTCCGAATTGTTGATGATACTTTTTCTATTGCCCCAAGCAATAGTAGCGGTTAAGAATCCACTAATCTCAATATCTTCTTTTTTTGTAAATCTATGTGGTATCCGGAGAGGGTCTGTAGATAAAAAATCCGGGCGATTGTATTGTTCTACCTTAGCATCCAAAAATTCTTTCAGTTCTTCCTGCGTCATTCCAAAGGGAAATTTAAAAATTTATAAAGAAGTATGGGAGTAATCAGTACCGCATTATACATGGCATGCAAACAAATAGACCATAGAAGTCCCAATTTAACACGAACGTACCCCAAAAATACGCCTAAGATCAATTGTGGTGCCACTAAAAGTGGTGCAATATAATATACCTCTCCAGTAAGTTCAAAATTGGACATATGCACGACCGCGAATAATAAAACAGAAGCATAAAAACAATATTTGAAATATTTCTTATTCTTAAACCAGATCAACGGGCCTCGAAACAAAATTTCCTCGACTGCCGGAGCAAAAACTACTGCCATAAGGAAAAGCGGAACTAGGAAATAATTCTCGAGAAATTTTTCAATGGCATGTTCCCCAAGATCAATTTTCAGAAGTCCTATCAACCATTGATTAAATATACCGACAGATACACCAATTATAATACCCCATTGCAGAAGGGCCAATACAATCTTTAATTTTAAGGGATTGGGGGCATGGTCCAAGCGTCTATAAGCTGGAGCTTTTGTAAATTTCCAGAGCTTGGCAAGTATTTTCATCGCAAAATGGAACCATCCACCATGGTTAGCTTTCTATCGGCCATATTGGCAAGTTCCTCATTATGGGTTACAATGACAAAAGTTTGCCCAAAGGCATCCCGAAGATCAAAGAACAATTTATGAAGATTATCAGCACTTTCCGAATCCAGATTTCCACTGGGTTCGTCCGCAAAAATTACGGAAGGGTTATTCACCAAGGCCCTTGCTACTGCTACCCGCTGCTGCTCTCCCCCCGAGAGTTCATTGGGCTTATGCTGCAACCTATGGGAAAGTCCCAGAAACTCCAAAAGTTCTGCAGCCCGTAATTCTGCCTTTTCCTTTTTTGTTCCTTTAATAAATGCCGGAATACATACGTTTTCCAAGGCCGTAAACTCTGGCAACAATTGATGAAATTGAAAAATAAAACCGATATGGCTATTTCGAAATTTGGCCATAGCCTTATCCGATAATTTAGTTACGTCTTCATCATTAATTAGCAAGCTGCTGTCATTCTTATTGCTTAAGGTATCCAAAGTACCAAGTATTTGCAAGAGTGTAGTTTTTCCAGCTCCAGAGGGGCCTACAATAGACACCACTTCTCCTTTTTTTATGTGCAAATCAACTCCTTTGAGCACTTGGAGATTGCCGTAAAACTTATTGATATTCGTAGCCTTGATCATCATTTTTAATTATGGGTTGAAAGTAAACATTACCAAGAAGAATACAAAATAGTTATTCTGTAGTAGACCTATAATTATACATTTTAATGGGAGGCAATAAAAACAAGACCGTAGAAAAAATTCTGATATGATATTCTTTTTATTATAATATGGTAATGATTATATTGTGATGGCGACAATGAGATAATTTTAGGATAAGACTTTTATGACACAATATAGAAATTTGGAAGAATACAATCTGGAAGTTACCGATGAGGTCAAATCCAGATACTCATCTATCATTAAGGAAATAGGGGAGGACCTCAATAGGGACGGACTTATAAAAACTCCGGAAAGAGCGGCGAAGGCCATGCTTTTTTTAACCCAAGGTTACAAGCAGGATGCTGTAGAAATTCTGAAAGGGGCCATGTTTAAGGAATCTTATGATGAAATGGTAATCATTAAAGATATTGAAGTGTATTCTTTGTGCGAACACCATATGCTTCCATTTTTTGGCAAAGCCCATATAGCCTATATTCCCAATGGCCATATCGTTGGCCTAAGCAAAATACCTAGGGTGGTTGATGTGTTTGCAAGACGATTACAGGTGCAGGAAAGACTCACCAATGATATCCTAGAGTGTATTAACAACACCTTAAAACCGCAAGGTGTAGCTGTGGTCATAGAGGCTTCGCATATGTGCATGATGATGAGAGGGGTACAAAAACAAAATTCGGTAACCACTACCTCGGGCTTTAGGGGACAGTTTGAGAAAATAGAAACGAGGAACGAATTTTTGAAATTGATAAGTTCAAAATTATCTTAGGACCATGCCCTATATAAGGTTCAGGATTTTGGCATCTTATTTGATTCGAGAGAGCTGTAAATTAATTTGTAAATATGTCTACATTAAAAGACCATAAATTAAGAAATCTATTTTTAGGATTGCTTTTTGACGGAATAGGAATGCTCTCCTTTGTTATTCCCGGAATCGGCGAGTTTTCAGACGTCATCTGGGCTCCCGTTGCCGGTTGGCTAATGACCAGATTGTACAAAGGCAAGATAGGACGCGCGGCCGGGGTAATAACCTTTATTGAAGAAATGCTACCTGGCCTGGACATTGTTCCAACCTTTACCATCATGTGGTTTTATACTTATGTTGTTAAGTCAGTTAAAAAAGAAGAATTTATATCGGCCAAGTAATATGATTATCAAGTTTTTAAAGTGCCGTAAGACCCGTATAAATTTATTAAGTGACCAATGTTACTCAAGTTTTCCTATATCTTTCTTAGATTTATCTAGTATTATAATATAAAGTAAATGAAAAGAAGAAATTTTGTCAAAAAAACCAGCTTAGGTTCTTTGGCAGGAATACTGGGTCTAGATATTGTATATGGGGCTAAAATTCCGGAAAACTATACCCTGCTGGGACTTCAGGATCCAGACCCATTCCAAATGTTCCATAAGGATAAGGAAATGGTAGTCTTAAACAGCAAACCATGGAATATGGAGGCGGTGGCCCATTTGTTGGACGATAGGATAACTCCCAGCAAATATATGTTTATCCGCAACAATGGACTGGTTCCGGAAAATATTGACGTAAAGGAATGGACAATAACTTTTGATGGTGAATCTATAAAAGAAAAGAAAACTTTCACCTTGGAAGAATTAAAATCAAAATTCGCCCATCACACCTATCAACTTACAATAGAATGCGGAGGCAATGGCAGGAGCGAATTCGACCCGCCTGCCAAGGGAAACCAATGGACTATAGGGGCTATAGGTTGTGCAACATGGACAGGGGTTCGATTAAAAGATGTGCTTAAAGATGTTGGCATTAAAGATGATGCCGTGTATATAGGTTATCATGCCGCAGACCAACACCTAAGTAGAGATCCCAACAAAGAACCTATCTCAAGGGGGGTTCCCATTTCCAAAGCTATGATGGATGAAACCCTGTTGGCCTTTAAAATGAATGGAGAGGATATTCCTTTGGTACATGGCTATCCCCTGCGCTTGGTATGTGGGGGATGGCCGGCGTCCACTTCGGGCAAATGGGTAAATAGGATCAGCGTGCGAAACATAGTCCATGATGGGGAAAAAATGACGGGAACCTCCTATAAGGTGCCCTGTAATCCTATTGCTCCTGGGGAAGAAGTTAAGGATGAAGACATGTGCATTATAGAATCCATGCCCGTGAAATCCTTAATAACCTACCCAAAATCCGGAGCCATGATCCCAAAGGGAAAGAAACTTAATATAAGGGGGCATGCCTGGGCCGGGGAATTGGAAATTTCCAAAGTATCCTATTCCATCGACTTCGGAGCTACCTGGTCCGAATGTTTGTTGGAAAAACCTGCAAACCGCCTAGCTTGGCAACATTTTAAGGCGAGCATAGGTTTTCCAAAATCCGGATATTACGAAGTATGGGCGCGGGCCACTGATTCCAATGGAGTAAGTCAGCCTATGTTGTTACCGGGATGGAACCCTAAAGGATACTTGAATAACGCATGCCATAGAATTGCCATAAAAGTAAGTTAAATGAGCAAACAGGATAAATTTAGACAGCAGGTCAAGTCCTTTTATAATGTTATAGTGGTTTCTTTCGTCCTAGTATTAATTATAGGGGTATTGGGAATTACCTATATGATGGATCCATCGGCTTTTTCTTTTAAAGGGGATACCCCCAATTCTGAAGTAATTAGCACGACTCGGGAAGATGATGACTGGGACAAAATAGAAAATGGTATCCACCTAAGAACCGGATTTAAGGATGGAGAGGGTTTAATGACGGTAGTCAACAATTGCACCAATTGTCATTCCGCCCAATTGGTCATTCAGAACAGAATGAGCGAGGAGCGTTGGATAGAGACCATTCGCTGGATGCAAAAAACACAGAATTTATGGGATTTGGGACCCAATGAAAAAATCATTGTTAATTATTTGGTCACTAATTACCCACCCAAAAGTAAGGGAAGGAGGGAAGCGCTGACTAATATAGAGTGGTTTCCATTGGAGGAGTAATGGACCATGGGTAAAATATAAAGGAAAGAGATCGTGGAAAAATATTTTGAAGGTTTCATCAATGCGATTGTAGGAACTGCGAACTGGACATGGAAATCCATAATATTCGAGGTTCCCTGGTATACCAATTATTTTTGGGGGCTGATAATTATTTCTCTAGTGGTGTGGATGCTAGAAATTTTGTTTCCTTGGCGCAAGGATCAATCCATTTTCAGAAGGGATTTTTGGTTGGATGGTTTTTATATGTTTTTCAATTTTTTCCTTTTCGCCATTGCCATAAGTGGTTTTTACAAGTTATTGGGCCTTCTTTTCAGCGATTTGGGAATTAGACAAAGTAGCCTAGCCCTTATTGATATGTCACAATTTCCCAGTTGGCTTCAATTATTGACCTTTTTTCTTATTTTGGATTTTGTACAGTGGTTTACCCATATTTTGCTTCACAAATATCCATTTTTGTGGAAATTTCATCAAATACACCACAGTGTAAAGGAGATGGGCTTTGCTGCTCATCTTAGGTATCATTGGATGGAAAATGTATTCTATAAACCCTTAAAGACTTTCGGGGTAATGATCTTGGGCGGTTTTGAACCCGAACAGGCCTATATTGTCCATTTCTTTGCCATAGCCATTGGGCATTTCAACCACGCGAATATTAAAATAACCTGGGGTCCTTTAAAGTACTTTTTAAACAACCCGGTAATGCATCTATATCATCATGCCCATGATTTACCAGCTGGAAAATATGGGGTTAATTTTGGAATTAGCCTAAGTCTATGGGATTATATTTTTAAAACCAATTATATACCCGAGGATAGTGGCACTATTGAACTGGGCTTTCCAGGGGATGAAAAAATCCCAAATTCATTTTGGAAACAATTAACCTACGGCTTAAAAAGACCTAAGCCGTAGGTATTTCTTATAATTGGAATAATTGTTACGCCCAATTTGGAATAAAGACTCCTCTTTGGCAAACGTTTTTTACAATAGAATGTTTAGGCCCACAACAACCGATCTACCCATATTCAAAATACCTTCACTTTTTAGACGGGACAGATGAGCTATATATTTTTTGTCCAGTAGGTTATTGGCGCTAAGAGTGATATTCATCGATTTTTTTAGAAATTTAATATCCCCACCTAAACCGGCATTTAAAAGGGAGTATCCAGGGGTAACTGTTTCAAAAGTGCTTACTTTTCCCTGCTTAAACGTGGTATTCAAGGAAACAAACGCATTGGAACTAAGCAACCATCCTTGAGCATTGTTAAACTCTACCCTCAAAGTATTTGTCAACTTATTGGCAGGTATCAAAGGTAAGGGGTCACCGGTCTGCAATTCACCGAACACCGTCTGGTAACTACTTTCTATATGCAGCCAATCGTACGGATGGGGATGCAGATGAAATCCAATTTCCCCTCCATAAAGTGTGGCATCTTGTTGCAGATAGTTGTAAACAGGGGTTTCATCCATAAAGGTTCCACTGGGTGCTATGAAAATATAATCCCTTATACTGTTGTGAAAACCATTTATAAAAAATTCATAATGTTCATTTTGAAATTCCAATGACAGATCAACTTGAAGGTTTTGTTCGTTCTTGAGGTCTGAATTTCCTATTTCAAACCGATTGGTACCCTCATGTGTACCATAGGAGGTGAGTTCTGCCAAATTGGGAGCCCGGAACCCTGTAGCAACATTGATTCTACCGGTGAATTGCTCCGAAAAATTGTTTTTATATCCAAAGGCACCATTAATGCTATTAAAGTTTCGTTTTAAAGGGGCAATATATCCTTCTTCCCCACTAATACCATAGGCCTCACTGTCTATTTGCCTGTGGTCATAGCGCAATCCCACTTGAAAATCGTTATTTTGGTTGAGGTGAAAATGTGTGGTTCCCAAAAACCCCATATCTTGGGTTGTTGCATCAGGAATTAAAATCTCTTCCCCAAAATTTTTATTGGTTTGATAAATTCCCTGTAAGCCAACAACAGTTTCGAACTTGCCCGATTTAGGGAGATGGTACAGCAGGTTATAATTAAAGGTATTGAGCTTCATGTCCAAGGCAGCTTCTTCATCTCCTTCCTCTTCATGGTCTTCTTCCTCTTCTTCATGATCTTCTTCGTCTTCCTCGTGATGGTGGTCTTCAAATTCCTTACGATTATTTCCAATGTAGCCCAAGGTGATGTCCAAATTGGAGTTGTTAAAGAATATTTTGGTATTGGAACTCAAAATATGATTGTCCAACTTCTGATAAGGTAAATCGGGTGTCCTGGAGGTGGTCTGCAATCCTACCTCTTCCGGAATCCCTATATTGGATTGGTTGTAATTATACCTAAATTCACTTTTAAAGGAGGTTGCCTGGTAACCCAATCCCGCTTTTAAATCTTTTTCGTTGAATCTGGAATTGGTAACCCTATTGCCATCTCCACCCAAATAATCCACGTGGTTATTGGTTGCCAAACGTAAAAGATATTTAAATCTTTCCCCTGAAGTTCTTATACCAGCTCCACTGCTTATACCTTGGGTATTGCTATTGTAGTTAAGGTTTATATCGCCCTCAGTGCTGTTGGGCACCGCAAATTTTTCCGGGTTTAGATAAAGTACTCCCCCCATGGCGTCAGATCCATATAATAATGAAGCAGGGCCCTTGATTACTTCAACACTTTCTATTCCCGCTTCGTTTACCCCTAGACCATGTTCAGCCCCAAATTGCTGGTTTTCTAACCGAATACCCTGTGTATAAACCAAAACACGGTTAGAAGTAAGCCCTCTGATTACTGGTTTGCCTATTCCCACACCGGTAGAAACTACATCCACCCCGGGAATAGTCCCTATACCCTCCACAAGGGTAGGGGCTCCCTGGGTCTTAAGGGCTGATATCTTTGCAAACTCAACCTTCATAACGTTTTCACGTTGTAATTTATGGAACGGGGTGGAAACAATAACTTCTTCCATTTCAATGGCACTTGGAAGCAATGAAATTTCCAAGGTATTGCTGCCTTTCACTATGGTGATATTGCTAGAAAAAGTTTGAAAACCTATATAGGAGGCTACTATTTTATAGGTCCCCGTTGGTAAAGCTTCAATTTTGTACCTCCCGTCACTATCGGTAATACCACCCTTTTCCATTTGTGGAAAATATATGGAGACCTGTTCCAAACCTTCCTGATTCTCTTTATTTATTATTTTCCCTGATAAGGTATTTTGGGAATTTACTGATATATATGTCAAAATGCAGAGCATTGACAGAATTACATTTCTCATTTATTTTTTTTATAGGTAACGGCGAGAACTACCTAATGGCAATTCACCTCCAAAGTATTGTTTAAAATTTCTTGTTACTTATATACCGCGGCTTTAAAACCTCCAAGAGGCCTAGGTATCTTACAGAATGGGCTTGTCTACATCAAAATATATACTGTGCCGCCTCTTTATAGTGCCTCATGAGCACACTCTAAGCATGTTCAAGAATTATATAAGTCCCGTGTTATATAGTGGACGGAGGTCCCCTTCTGGAGAAATGAAGTTTCTGATATTTACTTAAAAAATTATAAAAGTTTATAATTTTTTTTGATTTTGCTATGACTGTAAATGTGGTAAACTCCTGTTGAAAATGTGTATAATAATGCGTAAGGTTGAATTTATGGTAATCACAATCCAATTCTACTTCGTGTATATGCAACTTACCTTTTTCTTTACAAATAAAGGTATGGTGCTCAAAGATGGCATGTTTTAGTTTTAAAACGGAAGGAAGGATTATTAAACCGACCAAGAGGACGGCAATAAAAGAAAAGGTTATATTTCTCAAATAAATCTTCACCATTCAAATCTAGTGGTATCCCAACAAAATGATTGTTAAGAAATGTATAATTATTTTAAGATGAACCCTAAGCCCATACGGCTCAACATCTTTTTTTCGAATTCCCAAAAGAATTTGAACTGACCGAACAGCCATCCGTAAATAACCAAAAGGAATTGATAAATGGGAAAAATCAGCAATATTCTAAAAGTTAAATAAATAAGGCCTCCCCATAGAAAATCAGGAGAAAAATTTTCCCTATTCAGTCCTATCCAATTTAGAAACGGCTTTGCAGCAAAGACCGCAGATGATCCAGTAATGGAGAATACTATAAAAATTATAGCGAGCTGCAAATTGGAGCTTACTCCCCAACGTTGTTTTAATTTCTTCATACCTTAAAAAATCATTACAAAGATAACTTTTTAAACGCGGGGAACAAATGGTCCCAATCTTTGATTGTATTTGCGTTGAAAATAAATAAAGTAGTTGTATAATTTATAATTTACCTCATACCCATAATCTATATTAGGGTCGTAATCGATTCGGAGCTCATAAAGATTGGAATTATATCTATAGGGTTGCATTACCCTTTGGTTCCATTCTATTACCATAATTCTATTCCTATTTTCCAGATAGGACTGGGAATAATATCCTTCAGGCCTGGCAATACTTTGAAGCCAAAAATCGAAGCCGGGCTCTATTATAATAATTTCGTATTCCGTTTTATCATCCTTGATGGTAATAGTGTCTCCCTCCGTTTGGGAGAAAGCTGCCTTCTCTTCGTCCGTAACCGAAATAGCTTGCTTGGCACTATTACAATTGTACAAGGATAAAACAAAAAGGATTGCAAGTCCTAAGGTAAAAATAATCTTTCTCATCGCTTATATATTTTCAAAAGTCATAGATAAAATATGTGACAGCACAGATTTTACAGGTTTAATAACTGATATTCACTGTGCTTACATATCCTCTACTTCCTACCTATAAGATACAAAAAAAGCCATTTATGTTACAAATGGCTTTCCTTATATTATGTTAAAACTGTTATTTTCCAAAAAGCCCGCCAAGCAAGCCTCCCAATCCACTTTTCTTTTTGCTTGTTCCCATGACCATCCCGGCAACATCGTCCAATACACTGCCATCTCCGTCAGCATCCAATAAAGTTGTAATCAAGCTCTGGTTTTGTTCTGGTTGCCCACCAAGCATACTTCCCAATAAGCTATTTAGTCCATTGGCATCATTTACATTGCTTTGCGCTTTTTGTTTACCCAAGTAGGCCATTACCAAAGGTGCGGCAATTTTAAGGATTTGGGCAACAGATCCTGCATCCAATCCCGATTTCTGACTTAAAGCATTTTCCACATTGGCTTGCTTTCCTCCAAAAACATGACCTAAAATACCAGCTCCATCATTTATAACGGATTGATCAACTCCACCGCCAAACAGACCGCCAAGATTATCCAACAACCCACCATCGTGTTTGGAAGAAAGGGCATTCATTAGACCTTCAGCCCCTTGTGGAGAAGATACATTCTTCTTCATGGCGCCTAATAAAAGGGGCATAGCCATGCTCAAAACATCCGCTGTTTTGTTTTCCGGTTGTCCAGTTTGACCTGCAACCCCGCTAATTAATTGTTTGCCCATTGGGCTGTTTAAAAGATCTAATAATCCTGACATTTTTATTCGTGTTATGATTAGTAATTAATATGCAATAAGATACAAAAAGAGTTTGAATAGCTCCACATTATTCTTACTTCCTCTATTTATAAAGGTCAATAATTTGCGATGCCAGTTCCATTCCGATCCTATCCTGGGCTTCCTCTGTAGCAGCTCCAATATGTGGACTAAGAGAAATATCAGGATGCATTAAAATTCGTATTTCCGGGATTGGTTCGGACTCATAAACATCCAATCCTGCAAAGGCCACTTTCCCACTTTCCAATGCATCTACAAGGGCTACCTCATCCAAAATACCCCCACGGGCAGCGTTTACTATGCCAACGCCGTCTTTCATTAAACCAAATTCCCTTTTGCCAATAAGGTAGGATTTTTGAGCAGGTACGTGAAGGCTAATAAAATCTGCGGTTTTCAACAAGTTTTCCAAAGGAGTACTTGTAAGTTCAAAAGAAATTGATCTGTTGTCAAAAAATGGAACCGTCACCGTGGCTTCATCCAGAAAAGGGTCGGTGAAAATAACCTTCATCCCAATTCCCAAAGCTATTCTGGCGGTTGCAACACCAATTCTCCCAAACCCAATAATCCCTAAAGTCTTACCTCTTAGTTCAATACCCTTGGCGTAGGCATTTTTAAGTTTCTTAAAATTACTATCGCCTTCCAATGGCATATTCCTATTGGCATCGTGCAAAAATCTTACTCCACTGAACAAATGGGCAAATACCAGTTCAGCCACCGAGGAAGATGAAGCTTCCGGAGTATTGATAACGTGAATGCCCTTGGATTTGGCATAATCCACATCTATATTGTCCATTCCCACGCCACCCCGGCCTATGATTTTCAAGCCAGGGCAACCATCTATTACATCCTTAAAAACTTTAGTTGCACTTCTTACCAGTAATACCGAAACCTTATTTTGATTTATGTAAGATACAAGCTGTTCTTGTGCCACATTCACCGCCAAAATTTCAAAACCGGCATTTTCCAAGGTCTGTACGCCACTTTTTGATATTCCGTCGTTTGCTAAAATTTTCATACTAAATGCTAAATGTTAGTTATTATACTTTAAAAATTAAATGTTGGCATCAAACTAGACCAGTTAAGATAATATTTTGATGAATTGCCATAGTTCTTTGCTTAGGCAATATGCCGTGCAATTTCAGCTGGCCTTACTACCAAAACTGAAAATTTAAGCCTTTCGCTCCAATTCGCTCATTACATCGACCAAGGTACCTACACTCTCCAAAGGCAGTGCATTATACATAGAAGCCCTATATCCTCCCACAGAACGATGTCCGTTTATTCCACTTATTCCAGCTTCTTTGCACATTCCCTCAAATACATCTTTCAGCTTTTCCTCCGCTAGGGTAAAGGTTGCATTCATATTAGAACGGTCTTCCTTATGGGCATAGCCGTTGAACAATGGGTTCAAATCTATCTCTGAATACAATAGCTGGGCTTTCTTTTCATTTATCTCTTCAATGGCAGCAATTCCTCCCAACTTTTGAAGCCACTCCAGCGTAAGCATGGAAACGTAAACTGGAAACACAGCTGGGGTATTGAACATACTTTCCTTCTCTATGTGAACCTTGTAATCCAACATAGACGGAATTTTTCTGCTTACCCTGCCCAGAATTTCCTCTTTCACCACTACCAAAGTGGTCCCTGCAGGACCCATGTTCTTTTGGGCACCGGCGTAGATAAGGTCGAATTGTGAAAAATCCATTTGTCTGGAAAATATATCGGAACTCATGTCACAGACCAAAGTAGCTTCTGTTTTTGGAAATTTCTTTATCTGGGTTCCAAAAATGGTATTATTGGAAGTTAGGTGCAAGTAATCCAGGTCGCTTGGAATAGTGTAACCCTTGGGAATATAGCTAAAATTTTCGTCTTTGGATGATCCCACTTCAATGACCTCTCCAAAAAGCTTAGCCTCTTTTAGCGCTTTATCTGCCCAAGTACCTGTATTAAGATAACCGGCTTTCTTTTCCAATAAGTTATAGGCTACCATTAAAAACTCCATGCTAGCACCTCCTTGTAGGAATAAAGCCTGATAGCCCTTTCCTTCCAAATCCAATAGCTCCAAGGCCAGGGACCTTGCCTTGTCCATTACAGCGACAAAATCCTTACTTCTGTGTGAAATTTCGATCAGGGAAAGTCCCAATCCATTAAAATCCAACACGGCCTCAGAAGCTTTTATGATTACTTCCTGTGGCAGGATACAAGGGCCAGCACTAAAATTATGTTTTTTCATTTATCACTAATTAGGGTTATTCATAGATTATATTACATCTATGAGTAGTTAAAAAATAATGCAATTTGCAGCTAACAAAAAACTTAAATACTTTTTTTAATTTGTCCGTACTTCTGCTGTTATTGAGTTATTTTCAAATTCAGTTATACTTTTTACAAAGGTTAAAGGTCATAAATATTTTAGGAAGTAGGGTAGTGCCTACCAAAATTATTGCATTATGTTTTCAACAAAAAATCAACAGTATCAATATTATCGGCATAATCCGTTAATGATGGTTTTTGGGTTTGTCCAAATGGCACCTCATCAGCCATAAATCCATTGGCCACCAAACATTGAATCCTATCCTTTTCATTGGTTAACCTAATTTTCAATTCCTCGGGGGATTCATAAAACTCATAAAAAACGGTGGCAATTGGGGAGGCATAATTTTTATCCTCCTTTAACATAAGGAAACCATTTTCCAAAATTTTAAATAAACTCATTAGGTAAACTGCCTTGTTATAGTCATAATTGTTGGCATACTTATGTTGATCAATAATGCTATTAAATGGGTAGAGGGCCTCAAAAAGAGTATCGAATTTATAATTTATTGGAACAAACAATTTTGAAACACTTCTACAGCCCAATCCGTAATACCTAAAAATATCCTCACCCAGAGCGGCCAGTTCTTCATTGGTTTCATTCCCGCTAAGGATGGCCACCGAATTCCTATTTCTTCTAATTATATTGGGCTTTTTTCCAAAATAATGTTCAAAATAGCGAGATGTATTGTCGCTTCCCGTGGCAATAACGGCATCAAAATCTTCCAGTTTCCCTTCTGAAAATGAAATTTGATCTTTTAGCAAAGGTTCTGCTTCAATTAAATACTCAGCAATAAAGGGTAGTAAAATTTTGTCATTGGAAGATAGTTTTACCAAGACTTTATTTCCCGTTATCAGGGTACTTATAAAGTCGTGGAACCCCACCAAAGGGATATTACCTGCCATGATCAAGGCTACGGTCTTTGGCTTGTTGTTATTTAAATCATAGGCGGAAAGCCAACGCTCCAGTTCTGATGGCGTAAGTAATTCCGCCCAACTTTCTAAGCTAAATAAAATATTTTCAAGAGTAAACCAGCCATTATGATGTCCGGCCAGGACAAGTATTTCATCGAATTTTACAAACCATGCATACTGAATATCATCTATTTGAGTTTTGTTTTTTGCATATTTGCAATATTCTTTAAAAAAACTACCAAGTTTAACAAAAGCATTAAGTCTATGTCTAAGGTCAGTCATTATATTTGTAAAAGATTTTATTAGGCTTTACCTTTGTACAAAAGTATTGATACTGAAATTAAATCAGCATAAAAGAAATATAAAATATGGCAATTATAATAACAGATGAGTGCATAAATTGTGGAGCTTGTGAACCTGAATGCCCAAATACTGCAATTTATGAAGGTGCGGATGATTGGCGCTATAGCGACGGAACCCTTTTAAAAGGTGATGTTGTACTGCCCAATGGCAAAGCAGTTAATGCCGAGGAATCACAGGAGCCCGTAAGTGACGAAATATATTTTATTGTCCCGGATAAGTGTACGGAATGTAAAGGATTCCATGATGAACCGCAGTGTGCTGCCGTATGTCCGGTAGACTGCTGCGTACCCGACGATGAACATGTTGAATCTGAAGAAGTTCTTTTAGGCAAGCAACGGTTTATGCATCCTGAATAGATCATGCATTAGCACTGATGGTCATTCCCCAATTCAAATTTAATTGGAGGTACTCTAAATTATTTTATGGCTATTCCAGTTCCTGACAAAGGTCCTCGCCAATATTTCAATATAAAAAAGGCTGCCCTAGAGCAGCCTTTTTCTATTTGCTTAATATCCTTTAAAATGTAAATCCTATTTTGGCGTAGTAATAGGCTCCACCAAAACCCATTTGCACGGAGTCCCAATAACCACCTCCTTCTACCCAATCGTCCTGTTGGTCCGGGTATACGTTAAACAGGTTATTGGCACCTATGTTTAATTTAAGGCCATCACTTAATTGATAACCAAAAACCAGATCGGTTACGAGCCGGGCGTCATAGGTATCCGTTGCCTGATTGATCTGGTCCTCAAAACTGGCATAATCAGAGGTGGGCTCATACATTTGGTAATCCAATAGTTCCACCTTACTGAAATGGGTGAATGCCAGGCCGGCATCAAACTTGTCCCTGCTGTAATTCATATTCAGGGTAAATTTGCTTTTTGGGGCCGAGGCCAATAAAAACCCCTTATCCCTTTCTCCAAAGAAGGTTTGCTCATCCAAACTGCCATTGTTTACCTTATCTATTTTCATATCATTTATATTACCGGTAAAAGTGGCGGATAACCTATTGTCGTCAAAACTTTTCTTCCAAGCCAGAACAATATCCAAACCAGTAGTCTTGGTGTCCACACCATTAACAAAGAATTGAGCCGCCTCAACGTTGGGAATTTGGGGTGCATCAAAATTTCCGGTAAGCACTATACGATCGTCCACCTTAATATAGTACCCGTCCACAGTTGCTGTAAAATCTCCGAAAGTTGCCGTAAAACCAAGACCAGCATTAAGGGCTTTTTCCTCGGTTAACTGATCTATTCCAAAGGAAGCCGTTACCGGACTGTTATTGGGAGACAGCAAGGATTCCAAGGCTGCCCCACCCACAAAATTCGTAAACTGTAGATTATAATATTTTTGTGCCAAGGAAGGAGCTCTAAAACCTGTACTTACAGAACCTCTTATATTAACATTATCCGATGCTTTTAACCTAGCGGCCAATTTGCCGTTCAAGGTACTTCCAAAATCACTGAAATTCTCAAAACGAGCAGCAGCACTTAAAAGAAAGGTTTCGGTTAGATCAAACTCCCCGTCTGCATACAGGGAAAAATTACTCCTGCTTCTATCCACTTCGTTCTTGGGACTGTATCCGGGAAAACCTTGGGAGCCACCAGGACGCGGATCGCCCGAATCCGGATCAATGGGCTGGGTTTGATTGGCCGGATCAGTAATCAATAGGCCATTTACGTCATAGGTGCCCCAAGACCCCTCCTCACCGGCAAAAATGATAAAGTTTTCCGTTCTATATTCGGCACCAAAAGCCAAGTTCATACCCTCCAAAACATCCTCATAATACTTGGAAAAATCCAAATTCACCGTATTCTGTGTCAGACTATGTCCGCCCGCATCAAAATCGGTAGGGGATACATCTTCCAATGAAGCGTTAAGGGTGCCTTTTATGTAATAATGAAAATTATTCTTGCCATAAGTATTGCTGATATCCAGTTTCCAGCCACTATCCAATTCAGTTCTAAAACCCGCCGAGAAGGAATTATCAATAATATTGGAGGTAATCCTTGGGGTAAAACCATTTGGGTATATGGAAGGGATTACCCTGTTTCCTCCGTTTCTTGTAAAGGCGTAGGCATCCGTATCCCTATAATTCCTACCACCAAAAGCATATAATTCCGATTTATCGGATAAGGGAACGGAAGCATTCAACATTAAATTAAATCCGTCAATGGCCGCCTCTCCGAAACCTCTCCTGAAATCGAACCCAGGTCTTAAAGTTTTGTTCTTGCTGATATATTCTGTAGTAACATTTACGAAACCACCATCATTACCGATAGCTGCACCAAAATTAACTCCAGCTTTTAGAGAACCTCCATCAAAATTCTTATCACTACCTATGGCGTTTCCGTCCTTCTCCGTGTCCAAACGATTGCCATCTGTGTTGGGTGTTCCTGATGGAAAATCTCCTTTTGCATTGGTGTTGTAGGCCCCGTAATTAATAAATCCGGATACCTTATCCGTTTGGTTTTTCAAAACAATATTGATTACCCCTGCAATGGCATCGGAACCATATTGTGCTGCAGCGCCATCACGCAATATTTCTATTCGTTTAATGGCTGATGCCGGAATGGCATTTAAATCGGTACCCGTGTTGCCACGTCCCCTGGTTCCGAAAATATTGATCAGGGAAGACTGATGCCTTCTTTTACCATTGATAAGCACCAAGGTTTGATCAGGGCCAAGACCTCTTAGGGTAGCGGGATCTATATGGTCGGCACCATCCGATCCTGACTGTTTATTGGCATTGAATGAGGGTGCAGCATATTGCAACAATTCATTTACTTCCACACGTCCAGTTTGGGTAGAGACTTCCGCAATATCTATAACATCTACTGGAACCGCGGTGTCGGTAGAGGTGCGTTTTGGACTTCTGGACCCCACTAATTGCACCTCGTCCAGCATCATTCCACCTGTCAGGGTAACATTGATAACCGATTTTCCGGAAGCATTTTCCTCCTTGGTATCATATCCTATATAGCTAAAGACAAGGATTGCATTATCCATTACCGAAATTTGATAATTCCCATCAAAATCGGTCGTGGTACCGTTGGTAGTGCCTTTTTCCACAATGTTTACCCCAACTAAGGGTTCGCCACTATCATCCGTAATGTTCCCGGACACCGAGTTTTGGGCAACTGTTAAGGCAAAATTGCCCAGCATAAAAGCTGTCAATAAGATGATTTTTTTCATATTAATGATTTTAAGTGTTTAGCCTTCTAATTTAGGTATTTTATTTTTACATAATTAAGATTGTCAATGTGTGTTCATAAACGTACATAAATAGTATCTTTGCAGCTGTTAAAAAAAAGCTGGGAAATAGACTTGAGTTTATGTTTCCCGTTTAATATAGATCTCGACCATGAAAGCAGGTATTGTAGGATTGCCCAATGTAGGAAAGTCCACACTTTTTAATTGTTTGTCCAACGCAAAGGCACAAAGTGCCAATTTTCCTTTTTGTACCATTGAACCGAATATTGGCGTGGTAAATGTTCCGGATACACGATTACAAAAATTGGAAGAACTTGTAAATCCTGAACGGGTATTGCCTGCAACAGTAGAAATTGTGGATATCGCAGGATTGGTAAAGGGAGCCAGTAAAGGTGAAGGCCTGGGCAACCAGTTTTTGGGTAATATTCGCGAGACAGATGCAATTTTACATGTGCTACGCTGTTTTGACAACGATAACATTGTACATGTAGATGGTTCTGTAAATCCGGTTAGGGATAAGGAGACCATCGACATTGAGCTTCAATTAAAGGATTTGGAGACCGTGGATAAAAAACTTGAAAAAGTGAAGCGGGCGGCCAAAACTGGAAACAAGGAAGCTCAAAAAGAGGAAGCGGTTCTATTGAAGATAAAACAAGGCCTTGAAACAGGTACCTCTGTACGTGCCCTGGATATCAACAAGGAAGATCGCGCAGAATTTGTTAAGCCTTTACAATTCATTACGGATAAACCGGTAATGTATGTCTGCAATGTGGATGAAGACTCAGCTACCACTGGCAACACATACGTGGAGCAAGTTAAGGCTGCTGTTGCCAACGAAAATGCAGAAGTAATCTTTTTGGCCGTAGGGACCGAAGCCGATATAACGGAATTGGAGAGTTATGAGGAACGACAAATGTTCTTGGAAGATTTAGGACTGACCGAACCCGGTTCTGCCATATTGATCAGGGGAGCTTACAGGCTATTGGATTTGGAGACTTATTTTACCGCTGGGGTAAAGGAAGTAAGGGCATGGACCATTCCTGTGGGAGCCACGGCACCTCAGGCTGCAGGAGTAATCCATACTGATTTTGAAAAAGGTTTTATTAGAGCAGAAGTTATTGCCTATAATGATTTTGTCTCTTATGGAAGTGAGGCAAAGGTCAAGGAAGCCGGAAAAATGCGAGTGGAAGGAAAAGAATACATCGTTAAGGATGGCGATGTAATGCATTTTAGGTTTAACGTCTAGGACAACACAAGGCTTAACCAATAACCGGTTGCCAATAAACCTTGGTAGGCTCCATGCGGTCCTTTGATCAGGAACAGGGCATATTGAATCTCTAGGACCAAAAGACTCCTGAAAGCGGGACAGGCTTGGACATGATTTTTTGTTGCCGCAAAGAATCAATAAATTTTTATACTTTTACAATTAATATTATTCTTATAACTAAGAATATATATTGCTTAATACCCCTTACTATCAACAAATCGTTGGTTTCCTTTGTTAATTACTTTAACGCATAGGGGTTTCATCTTTTTATAACACTTGCTATATTAGCAACACTTTGGATAAAGCCCTAGACCATGTCAGATAACACCCAATATACAGAAGACAACATTCGATCATTAGACTGGAAAGAACATATCCGTATGCGTCCGGGAATGTATATTGGCAAATTGGGCGATGGATCCTCTGCCGATGACGGAATCTATATCCTTTTAAAAGAGGTTATTGACAACTGTATAGATGAGTTTGTAATGGGTGCCGGAAAGACCATAGATATTGTTATCAAAGATAATGTGGTAAATGTGAGGGATTATGGCCGGGGAATTCCTTTGGGCAAGGTTGTGGACGTAGTGTCCAAAATGAACACTGGTGGTAAGTACGACTCAAGGGCCTTTAAAAAATCCGTTGGTCTTAACGGGGTTGGTACCAAAGCGGTAAATGCCTTATCCAGTTTTTTCAAAGTGCAGTCCTCCAGGGATAATATGCTTAAAACCGCAGAATTTCAACAAGGAAATTTAGTTTCGGAAGTGGGCCCGGAAGACACCTCAAAGCGAAAAGGAACCAAGGTATCCTTTACTCCGGACGAAATTATCTTTAAGAAATACAAGTACAGGAACGAGTATGTGGAACGCATGCTCAAAAATTATGTATACCTCAATCCTGGTCTTACCATTATTTACAATGGCGAGAAATTCCATTCCGAGAACGGACTTAAAGACCTATTGGAGGACAATAATAATATTGAGGATATGACTTACCCTATTATTCACCTAAAGGGTAACGATATCGAAATTGCCTTAACGCACAGCAAAACACAGTATAGCGAAGAATACCATTCGTTTGTTAACGGACAAAACACCACCCAGGGAGGAACACATCAGACAGCATTTCGGGAGGCCATCGTAAAAACCATCCGGGATTTCTACGGGAAAAATTATGATCCATCCGATGTTAGGAAATCTATTATTTCCGCCATAGCCATAAAGGTAATGGAACCAGTTTTCGAAAGTCAGACAAAGACTAAATTAGGGTCTACGGATATGGGTGGCGATCTACCAACGGTACGAACCTATATCAACGATTTTGTAGGTACCCAGCTTAACAATTACCTTCACAAAAATCCAGATACCGCAGAAAAGCTTCAGCGCAAAATTATGCAGGCAGAGCGGGAGCGAAAGGAACTCTCCGGGATTAGAAAATTGGCAAAGGACAGGGCTAAAAAAGCCAACCTCCACAATAAAAAATTAAGGGATTGCAGGGTACATTTGGCAGATTCCAAAAATGATCGCTGTTTGGAAAGCACTTTGTTTATCACAGAGGGTGATTCGGCTTCAGGGTCCATTACCAAATCGAGGGACGTAAACACCCAGGCCGTATTTAGCTTAAGGGGGAAACCTTTGAACTCCTATGGCATGTCCAAGAAAATAGTGTACGAAAATGAGGAATTCAACCTTCTCCAAGCTGCATTGAACATCGAGGAATCCATGGAGGATTTAAGGTACAACAAGATAGTAATTGCTACGGATGCGGATGTTGATGGAATGCACATTCGACTTTTATTGATTACTTTTTTCCTGCAATTTTTCCCGGAACTAATAAAAGAGAATCACCTATATATACTTCAGACACCGCTATTCCGGGTCCGTAACAAAAAGGATACCTATTACTGTTACAGCCATGAAGAAAAATTACAGGCCATTGAAAAGTTATCGGGAAAACCCGAAATAACCCGATTTAAGGGATTGGGTGAAATCTCACCAGATGAGTTTCAACATTTTATTGGCGAAGACATTAGATTGGAACCGGTAATGCTGGACAAAGCAATGTCTATAGAAAACTTATTGGAGTTTTATATGGGCAAAAACACCCCTGACCGTCAGGAATTTATAATAAACAACCTTAAAGTAGAGGTAGACCTAATAGAGGAAAACCAATTATAAACCTGCCTGCCCGCAGGCAGGCCAAACTAATACGAATCTTTCTTTATGGAAGAGAATGAAGAACTGAACGAAGTACCTAAAGAAAATCAAGAAGATACCCAGGACACCCTTACCAAGGTTACCGGGATGTACAAAGACTGGTTTTTAGATTACGCTTCCTATGTTATTTTGGAGCGTGCAGTACCCGCTATAGAGGACGGATTCAAACCTGTTCAGCGGAGGATAATGCACGCATTAAAGGAGTTGGACGACGGCCGATACAACAAAGTAGCCAATGTTGTGGGCCATACCATGCAGTACCACCCTCACGGTGATGCGAGTATTGCGGACGCCATGGTCCAAATTGGACAAAAAGACCTTTTGATCGACACCCAAGGTAACTGGGGAAACATCTTAACCGGTGATAGTGCAGCTGCATCCCGTTATATAGAGGCCCGATTAACAAAGTTTGCCCTTGAAGTCGTATTTAGCCCAAAAATTACAGAGTGGCAGCTCTCCTATGACGGAAGAAAAAAAGAACCTGTAAATCTCCCGGTTAAATTTCCGCTTTTACTGGCTCAGGGCGCAGAGGGCATCGCGGTGGGACTCTCCACCAAGGTGCTGCCCCACAATTTTATTGAGCTTATAGATGCCTCTATAAAACATCTCAAAGGGCAGAAATTCACCATTTACCCGGACTTTCCTACCTCCGGCATCATAGACATAAGCAATTATAACGACGGCTTAAGAGGGGGTAAGATCAGGGTTAGGGCCAAGATACATCAGCAAGACAAGAACACATTGGTAATCAAGGAAATACCATACGGAACCAATACCTCTTCTTTAATAGATTCTATTCTAAAAGCCAACGATAAAGGGAAGATAAAAATCAAAAAAATCGAAGACAATACCGCTGCGGAAGTAGAAATTTTGATACATCTGCCGCCAGGACTTTCGCCTGACAAAACTATAGATGCCCTGTACGCCTTTACCTCCTGTGAATCATCCATATCCCCATTGGGCTGTATTATCGAAGACAACAAACCTCTGTTTATAGGTGTTACCGAGATGCTACAACGCTCCACGGAATATACTGTGGAACTTTTAAAGGCCGAATTGGAAATACAACTGGGAGAACTGGAGGAACAATGGCATTTTGCCTCCCTTGAGCGCATCTTTATTGAAAATAGAATTTACCGGGACATTGAGGAGGAAGAAACCTGGGAAGGCGTTATTGCCGCCATAGACAAAGGTCTCGCCCCATATACGACCCATTTAAAAAGAAAGGTTACCGAAGACGATATTGTTAGACTTACAGAGATTAGGATCAAAAGAATCTCAAAGTTCGATTTAGACAAAGCCCAACAATATTTAGATAGTCTCGAAGAAAGGATTGCCGAGGTAAAACACAATTTAGCCAATCTGATCGAATTTGCGATCAACTATTTCAAGTCCCTAAAGGAAAAATACGGAAAGGGAAGGGAACGTAAATCCGAAATCCGAATTTTTGACGATATTGAGGCTACCAAGGTAGTTATAAGAAATACAAAATTATACGTAAACCGTGAGGAGGGTTTTGTTGGCACCTCCTTAAAACGGGATGAATATGTTACCGATTGCAGCGATATAGACGATATTATTGTTTTTACCAATGAAGGAAAAATGATGATTGCCAAGGTGGACTCCAAAATTTTTGTAGGCAAGAACATTATTCATGTCGCCGTTTTCAAGAAAAAAGACAAGCGGACCATTTACAACATGATCTACAAAGACGGCAAAGGTGGAGCCAGCTACATTAAAAGATTTAACGTAACAGGAGTTACCAGGGACAAACCTTACGACCTTACTACCGGAAAACCACAGTCTGAAGTACTTTATTTTTCTGCCAATCCCAATGGGGAAGCCGAAGTAATCACCGTTCTTTTAAGACAAGTGGGCAGCGTTAAGAAGCTGAAGTGGGATATAGATTTCGCCGACGTACTGATAAAAGGAAGGGCTTCCAAAGGAAATATTGTCACCAAATACTCGGTAAAACGAATAGAGTTAAAAGAAAAAGGGGTTTCTACCCTTAAGCCAAGAAAAATATGGTTCGACGAAATAGTTAGAAGACTTAATGTTGATGGCCGCGGGGAACTACTTGGAGAATTTAAGGGAGACGATATGCTTTTGGTCGTCACCCAAAAAGGTGTAGCAAAAACTTTTATCCCCAACCTTTCAACCCATTTCGATGAAGATATGGTTGTTTTGGAAAAATGGAATCCAAACAAGCCATTGTCTGCCATTTACTTTGAAGGAGAAAAAGACCGCTACTATGTAAAACGTTTTATGATCGAGAACGAAAACAAGGAGGAACTGTTTATTTCAGAACACCCAAAATCATTCTTGGAACTCGTTTCTACCGATTGGCGACCAGTAGTCGAAATTGAATTTACAAAACCAAGGGGTAAAGACGTGAAACCTAATCAAATTATTGATTTAGAGGATTTTATATCGGTTAAAGGAATAAAAGCTTTAGGTAATCAACTCACCTCGGACAAGGTGAAAAATATAAATGCCCTGGAACCGCTCCCTTTTGAAGAACCCAAAGAAAACGAAGCCAGTGAAATTGAAGTGGTAGACGAAGAGAACATAGAGGTCAAAGAACCCCTAGATACAGATTCGCCAAAAACAGAAACAGGCGATCAAGAATCCAAAAAAGGGAAAAACCCGGAGAAAGGGGATGACGAAACACAAACAACGCTTTTTTAAGACTTTACTAGGGTATCTGCAGCATAATAAAAAACTGATATACTTTTTAAAATGTATTAATTAATGGTTAATTGGGATAATTCCCTAAGGGATTACTCCAAGAATAGCCTATATTTGCACAAATTGATTATTTTTTATGGATTTTACCAACCCCCTGGTATACGGAGTTCCTTGTTTTATAGCCTTTATTCTATTGGAACTTACTTATAGCAAGACACATGGCGACGATCATCTATATGATTGGAAAGATTTGGCCGCAAGCGGCTTTATGGGTGTTGGCTCCGCCATTATTGCACCTTTGATCAAGGTAGTATCCGCCATTGTAATATTTGAATTTACCTATGAATTGTTCAACCCGATTACAGACGGGGTTAGAACCAACATTCTTGGATACGAATCTTTTGGATATGCATGGTATGTTTGGCTTCTTTGCCAACTAGCGGACGATTTTACATATTATTGGTTTCACAGGGCCAATCATGAAGTACGTATTTTATGGGCTGCCCATATTGTACACCATTCCTCTGACAATTTTAATTTAGGGACTGCCGTACGTAACGGGTGGTTCACTATTTTATACAAGCCCCTCTTTTATATGTGGCTTCCCGCCATAGGTTTCCCCCCAGAAATGGTCGTTGTATGTTTGGGAATCGAAGCTTTGTGGCAATTTCAATTACATTCGGTCTATATCCCAAAGATGGGATTCATTGAAAAAATATTCAACACCCACACTATGCACCAAGTACACCACGCTCAAAATGTGGAATATCTGGACAAAAATCACGGTGGATTTTTGAATATTTTCGATAAAATATTTGGAACCTGGAAAGAACTGGATGATGATGTCGATGTGAAATACGGGGTTATTCACGCACCCAACTCTCACAATCCGGTAGTTATCCTAACCCACGAGTTCAAGGATATCTATAAGGATGTTAAGAAATCGAAAAAACTATCACACGCCTTAATGTATATTTTTGGCCCTCCAGGATGGAGTCCTGACGGAAGCACTCTTACTGTAAAACAGCAACAGCGGCTGTTTAAGAAGCAAAAGACTGCAAATCCTGAAGTAGCCTTTAGTCGACCCAATTAACACATATTACATCATTACACCTCACGGACAAACCGCGTTCAACCATTTGATTAATGGCACTAATGCACGCCTATAATTGATTTTAAGAGCAAGAATACAAACCTTATCATCAAAACGTGTTGAGCAACTAAGGAAACATTTCCCAATACTAGTGTAATCTTGTTCAATAACAAATAAGTCTTCTAGCACAACTTATCGGATCATTCCACCCCTTCAAATACCTCCGTTACAATAATAATTTCAATACCAGTATTTACTCTTTTCTAAACGGTAAAGACCAAATTCTACGTGTTTCTTTTTTTCATCGATCTACAAATGAAACAACATCACTAAAAAAAGAATCCACCAGAAACAAGTCCCTTATTCCTTTACTTCCGAAGGCTTAACCTTGTTCTTTTGCATTCGGATATTGAGAAATTCCACAAATAAGGAGAAGGCAATGGCAAAATAAAGGTAGCCTTTAGGAATAGCACCCACTTCATTGCCGAAGAATTTAGCGTGACTTAAATGCGCTGACTCCATAATTAACATAAACCCGATAAGAATCAAAAAAGAAAGTGCCAGAATCTGCATAGATGGGTGGGCACTAATAAATTGTCGTATTGGATTAGCAAAGACCATCATGATAATAATAGAAATAACAACAGCTATGATCATTAGCAATAATGCATCCCCTGGCTTGTTGCCTATACCATTGGTCATACCCACCGCAGTTAGGATGGAATCTATAGAGAAAATAAAGTCGATCAGGATAATCTGTACAATAGCACTGGACAAGCTGGTAATCCCCTTAGCACTAACTTGATTCTCATCATGGTCGGGCATTTCTATTTTTTCATGAATCTCGGAAGTACTTTTATACAACAGGAAAAGTCCCCCAAAGAACAAGATCAAGGCTTGACCACTAATCCCCATGTAAACCCAGGAGCTCTCTATATAGAAAAACGGATTTTTAAGTCCGATTAAGAAGGAAACGGCAAACAACAATATAATCCTTTGCACCATAGCCAAAAGCAGCCCCAGATTAGTTGCTTTTGCCTGTAATTTTCGCGGCAGCTTGTTGGCAATTATGGATATAAAGATAATGTTGTCTATTCCGAGGACAATTTCCAAAAAAGTTAGGGTAATCAAAGCCACCCATGCATCCGGAGTCGATAAGATTTCAAACATAGTTACTGTATTTTAATTGCGGTTCCTGTGGATTTTTTGGTACTGCCCACAACGTTATATTCAAATGTATACGAATTATCGCTAGTGAACAAAATCTTCATATGAATTGATTTTTCTTCTGCCATGTTCTTGGGATGTAGTTTCTTAACGATATACTCGCAATCATTTATCCACCTAACTGAAGAGGTATCCACTTTCTCTTGGAAATAGTCCAATTCAATACTGTCGTTCCTAACAAATGTTGTAGTTAGTTCTTCCCCGTTGATCTGCGCATTAAAGGAAAATTTTCCGGTTTTAAAATCGGCGCAATTGCGTTCAGGTTGATAACAAGAGCATACCACCAGCATGAGCAGTATTACCCCAAAAGTCATGTTTTTTGTCATGCCACAAAATAAAGAAATTTGATGCTGAAATCACTCAAAAAACAAATAATTCAACTTCCTTTTTCCGAATAAGATTTAAAACTTCCGTCAGAATAAAATATAATAACTTTATCTATGGCCTGAGTCCGTGGTATGGTATCACCAGGCACTTCACTCTTGACCACTACTTTGGACTCCACCTGCATGTCAGGGGAGACCTTGGCCTTCTTAGGAAAAGAACCCTTACCAAACAACAGCCAATACAGATCAACCTCAGGAAAGGAGGCAACAACCTTAAGTACAAATTCCAAACTGGGTTTGTTTCTGCCGGCTAAAAGATGGGAGATACTAGATCGCTGAACACCTATTGTATCCGCAAACACAGAAGCGGATAAATCATGGAACTTCAAAATTTGATCTATTCTATTTATAAAATCAGCAGTGTTCACAATTGTAAATTTTAATTACAAAAGTAATTATTTTACGCAAGATTCTAAACATAAACATCAACTATAATTGCAATATATATTAATCTAAAACTTTAAATAACTATAGTATATAAATTGACTGGTAGTAAAATGTAATTTCATAATAGACAAAGCATATTTCACGGTCAAATGCCCAAAACCTTTCCATAATCTACTGTTATAAACAACTTATCATTGTTTACATTTGTAAATTATATAATTTACAAATGTAATTTATTTTGAAGTTACCTTTGCACGGTTCAAACAAAACTAGAGTCTTGCGCATGCCATTAAATTATAAGGATATAAAGGAATTAACGATAAAAGGCAGATACGTTACCGATAAGGACATTGACCCATTTCTAAATAATGTGGCCAAAGATTTTACAATTCAATCCGAAGGATTATCGGTAAAAGGACTATCTATAAAAAGTATAGTACTGGGTAAAGGGGAATTGAAAATTTTGATGTGGTCCCAAATGCACGGGAACGAATCCACTACTACAAAAGCTGTTTTGGATTTAATAAATTATTTAAAATCGGATTCAGATCTGGCCAGGTTCATCTTAATGGAGTGCACCCTTAAAATTGTCCCCTTATTAAATCCGGATGGAGCTATGGCATACACTAGGGTCAATGCAAACGGCGTAGATTTAAACAGGGATGCTCAGGATCGAACCCAACCCGAAAGCATGGTGTTAAGAAAAATATACGAAGATTTTAAACCCGATTATTGTTTCAACCTACATGACCAACGTACTATTTTTAATGTGGGAAATACCCCAAAACCCGCAACAGTTTCTTTTTTGGCTCCTGCCCATGACCCTGAAAGAAGTATCTCCAAAACCAGAGGAATTAGCATGCAGTTGATTGTGGCAATGAACGAAGAATTGCAAAAGTTCATTCCGGGCCAGGTAGGGAGATATGATGACGGGTTTAACAGCAACTGCGTTGGCGATACATTTCAAATGTTGAATATACCCACCATATTATTTGAGTCGGGTCATTTTCCTGGAGATTATGACAGGGAAGAAACAAGAAAATATATTTTTACTGCTATGCTCAAAGCCATTGAGGTAATTTCAAAGCGAACCATTGACCAATACAACAGGGATTCCTATTTTGATATTCCTGACAACAACAAATTATTTTTTGATATAATAATAAGGAATATCCACCTTCTTGATTCCAAGTATGAGCTGGGCAATAGTGCAGCTATCCAATTTGTAGAAACTTTGGTTAATGGGAAGATTGAATTTAAAGGCAAATTGGAAGAAATAGGGAATGTAGGAGGCAAATTTGGTCACAAATCGTATAATTGCCTATATTCTAAGGACTTAAAGGAGCTTAAAAACAATTCCTACCTGATGGACCTACTCCGAGCTACTGGAATATTTTTTCAAAAAATCTAAAAAAGTTACGGTTTTCATAAAAAAATGATAGATTCATTACATTTAATTCGATATTTTATTATTTTTGCATTTAAATTAAACACTAATGGGTAAAGTAAAATTAGACGAAATAGACCACCAAATTCTGGACATGTTAATTGACAATACCAGAACACCGTTTACCGATATAGCAAAAAAGCTTCTGATATCCGCAGGAACTGTTCATGTTCGTGTAAAGAAAATGGAGGAAGCTGGCATTATCAAGGGATCATCACTAACATTGGATTATGTTAAACTTGGGTATGCCTTTATAGCCTACGTTGGAATATTTTTGGAAAAAACGCATCAGACGAAGTTTGTGTTGGAGCGATTAAATCAAATTCCAAATGTTACTGTAGCCCATATTACCACAGGGAAATTTAATATCTTCTGTAAAATACGGGCAAAGGACACCAATCATGCTAAAAATATTATTTTTAAAATAGATGATATTGATGGTATCGATAGGACAGAGACCATGATTTCATTGGAAGAAAGCATCAACGACAAAAAACGTCTTATGCACACCATCTTCAACGAAATGTAATTGTTTTTTAAACACAAGAAATGTAAAAAGTCCCAAGCAGTTTTTGTTTGGGACTTTTTGTTTTTAAACGGATAAAAACAAGCAAAACTTATTTTGCCTATTGCAAACTTTTATAATTTATTAAATGAAAAAATCCAATTTACCCAAAGAGGCGTACGACGAGTTTTATGTAACTTATTTATCCGTATTGGACGATAGGGAATTAAAGGTCCTATTGGCGACTGGAAAAACGGAGTTTGCAGAGTTCATTAAAAATATTCCGGAAGAAAAATTACATAGTACCTACGAAATAGGTAAATGGACCATTGCAGAAGTAATTTTACATATTATTGATGCTGAGCGCGTTTTTCAATATAGGGCCCTGCGCTTCCTGCGAAATGACAAAACACCTTTGCCTGGTTTTGACCAAGACTTATTTGTTAAGCATTCCAATGCGAATTCTAGGACCAAGGATAGCCTAATTGCCGAATTTAATGCAGTTAGAGAGACATCTATCACCCTATTCCATAATTTGGAGAATGAAGATCTTAACCGTACCGGAACAGCCAGCAATATTGAATGGACCGTAGGAACACTTGGATTGGTAATCTGTGGACATCTAAAACACCATCAACAGATTATTGCCACTAGATATCTGTAAGCTTAATCCAATTTAGATTCTTCTTCTTCGTGGTTTAATTCCAGTTCCATTTCACCTGAAGGAGATTCGAATGTTTCGGTTTCCGGCTGATCATCCAATTCCTTTTCCATATTATCCTCAAAATTTGAAATAAAACTGGCCAGACTTTTACTGATCTTTACAAGGTATATAGTATCCTCTGTTTTTACTTCCACGGCTTCAATAATTTCTCCATGGACGTTCTTAAACATAATAATATCCTCATCGCCATAGCCATAGGGATACATTTCTATTAGGCGTGCAGCCACTTCATGACTCAGTTTTTTGTAATCTACAAGTTTACGTAACATAGCAGGTGGTTTATCCCCAAAAAAATAGGGCGGTTATTTACACTACCTAAACTATATAATATTCTCTACCAACCCTATAAAGAGTTGTAAAAGCGGTAATATTAGTATACGTATCCTTTATTCAGCGTAGTAAGCAAAGGCTTGTTCCAGTAAATCCGGGCTTACTTTTATGTCTATCGCCGGTTCACCTATTTTTTTCAACAAAACAAAATTGACATTACCGTGAGAGTTTTTCTTGTCAAATTTCAATAAGGTGAGAATGGTATCGATATCCTTCTTTTCAAAATCTACTTTTTTGTACCTCCCTAGAAAGGTTGCCTTAATATCCTCCAAGTCATTCTTGCTTAGCCCAGTCAATTTATGGGAAAGATAGCCTTCCAATATCATTCCAACGGCAATAGCCTCACCATGCAATAGCAGCTCATGTTCCTTGCTTTCCAAGAAATATGATTCTACGGCATGTCCTAAGGTATGTCCGTAATTTAGGATTTTTCTTAGATGTTGTTCTGTGGGGTCCTGTTGTACAACTTCATTTTTAATGGCCACAGATCTAAGGATATATTCATCCAAATTGTCAAAACCTGTAAGACCTTTTAAGATCTCCCAATAGGCTGCATCGGTAATAAGGCCATGCTTGAGCATTTCGGCATAACCACTGTTCAATTGTCTTTGGTCCAATGTATCTAGAAAATCGGTATCCACCACTACTATTTGGGGTTGATTAATAACTCCTACCTGATTCTTCAAGGGGCCAAGATCAACTCCGGTTTTCCCCCCAACGGAGGCATCAACCATGGACAAGAGGGTAGTGGGTACGTTGATAAAATCTATCCCTCTTTTAAAACAGGATGCTACAAAGCCTCCAAGATCCGTAACTACACCACCACCAAGGTTTATCATTGCACTTTTTCGGTCCGCATCCAATTCGGACAAAACTTCCCAGACCTGTGTACAGGTGGCTATATTTTTATTGATTTCACCCTGTTCTATTTCTATAATCTCAAAATCATATTCACCTTCAATTTTCGACATAAAAATAGGCAGACAGCAATTATGGGTATTTTGATCTACCAGTATAAATATTTTGGAGTAATTCGATTTTGCCAAATGACTATTAAGGGCTACATAGGCCTTTTCATTAAAATGAACAGAGTAGGTGGGTGTCGTAATAGAATTCATTATTGATTTATTTACGGCAAAATAAACATTATTTTATATGATAAGAATATAAAATCTGTACTTATATTTGATTCCTTAATAAATTCATAGGAATGAAGGAAATTTTTGAGGATACGGCAACCGCATTTGCACTTAAAACCGACTCAGAATTAGAAAGGGCATATTTTTTATTCAAACTTATAGCAAACGAACCCCTGGTTAAAATAGGTACTGCTGTAACCAACTTTGCCATTAAGGCACACTTACCTGTTGAAAAACTTATCCGGGCCAGTGTTTTTGATCATTTCTGTGGCGGGGTAAACGAGGAAGAGTGTTTGGTGGTAGCCGACAAAATGTTCAAAAAGGGGGTAAGCACTATTTTGGATTATTCCGTGGAAGGGCAAGAAGTGGAGAATCAACTGGATTCCTGTTATGAAAAAGCCTTGAAAACCTTGGATTTTATTAAAGAAAATGCCGCTATACCTTTCATTGTATTTAAACCCACCGGTTTTGGACGTTTTAAACTTTATCAAAAGATAACGGAAGGCCAGAGCCTTAATAAAGATGAAAAAGAAGAATGGGCACGCGTTGTGAATAGGTACGACAAGGTCTGCAAAAAAGCTCATGACCTGGAAGTATCTATTTTGATCGATGGTGAGGAAAGCTGGATGCAGGGAGCAGCAGATAAACTGGTCGAAGCAATGATGCGGAAATACAACCAAAAGAAAGCCATTGTTTTCAACACCTTACAAACCTATAGATGGGATCGGTTGGACTATCTAAAAAGACTCCATAAGGACGCCATAGAAAACAATTATTTTATTGGGATGAAAGTAGTCCGAGGGGCCTATATGGAAAAAGAAAACGACAGGGCCGAGGAAAAGGGTTATCCATCCCCGATCTGTGCATCCAAAAAAGACACCGACGAAAATTTTGACAATGTAGTGGCCTATATGGTGGATAATTTGGATACCATGTCCCTGTTCGCGGGAACCCACAATGAGATAAGTAGCTACCGTTTAATGGAACAAATGGAGGCCGGAAATATTCAGCACAACGACCCTAGAATTTGGTTTGGACAACTTTATGGCATGAGTGACCATATATCATTTAATCTGGCAAAAGAGGGATACAATGTAGCGAAATACCTGCCTTTTGGGCCGGTCAAGGACGTTATGCCCTATCTAATAAGACGGGCGGAGGAGAATACCTCGGTGGCGGGTCAAACCAGTAGGGAACTCACCTTGTTGAAAAAAGAACGGAAGCGAAGAAAAATTTAAAAAGCCACAGTCTCTATGACAGCCTTTTCAGAACAATTTTTCACTTTCAAAATCGCTGCTTTATCTTTCACCATACCCTCAATATAATAAGTTTTACAAGGCGTGGTCTTGGTTTCGCTCTTGCCAAAGTCCACCTCTCCGTTATATAAAAAACCATTTATATCGGTACTGTCCAATTCCTTTTGGCGGATTAGTTGGCCAATGGCGTCCGAATAGGAAATTTGCTTGGACCTAATATCCTTTAGCGTCCTACAATTTGGGAAATAACAGAATTCGGTACCCGTTTCCTGAGATTTTTTCTTTAAAAAAATTGTTAAAAAAACTAGTCCTATAGACAATCCCACTAAAAAGAAGCCCAAGCGCTTTATAAATGCCATAAACTAAAAAATAAGAAAATTAATATCGCTGTAAGAGAGATCGAACCACTCTCCAACAGATTTATTGGTCAGGATACCATGATATAGATATAGACCATTGCGCAGACCCTTATCAAATCGCAAAGCATTTTCAAAACCGCCATCTTCCCCAATCTTTAACAAATACGGAGTAAAAATATTACTTATGGAAATGGATGCTGTTTTTGGATATCTTGAAGGAATATTGGGCACTCCGTAATGCAATACCCCATTCTTAATCAATATAGGTTTATCATGGGTTGTAACCTCACTGGATTCAAAACACCCGCCCATATCGATACTCACGTCGATAATTACTGCCCCTTTCTTCATTTGCTCCATCATAGTAGTACTTACTACAACTGGGGACCGATCTTTGCCGCGGGTAGCGCCAATGGCCACATCGCAACGCTTCAATGCCTTCAATAAATTTTTGGGCTGTATGGTAGAGGTGTAAACGGTCTGTCTTAAATTGGTCTGGATACTTCGTAATTTGGTAATGGAATTATCAAAAACCTTTACATTGGCCCCTAGTCCTATAGCTGATCTGGCCGCAAATTCACCCACAGTGCCAGCTCCAATAATCACCACCTCCACCGGGGGAACACCACTTATATTTCCAAACATAAGTCCATTGCCATTGTTGGTGGCAGCCATAATTTCAGCAGCGATCAAAACTGAAGATATCCCCGCTATTTCACTCAATGAGCGCACCGCTGGATATTTACCATCGTCGTCCCTAATATATTCGAAAGCAATGGCAGTAATCCTCTTTTTGGCCAGTTCCTCAAAATACTTCTTACTTTGGGTCTTGATCTGCAGGGCGGAAATGATGGTCGATTGCGGATTGATAAACTGGATTTCCTGCAAGGTTGCAGGCTCTACCTTTAAAATAATTGGACAGGCAAAAACTTTCTTGGTATCCCTTGTTATTTCGCCCCCGGCATTAGTATAATCCACATCGGAATAATTGGCACCATCACCAGCTCCGGATTCAATTAGAATCCTGTGCCCATTGGCCGTAATTGCATTTACGGCGTCAGGGGTAAGACAAATTCTCTTTTCCTGGTATTGGTTTTCTTTTGGAATCCCAATAAAAAGCTCTCCTTTTTGTCTTAGGATTTCCAAAGTCTCTTCTTGGGGCAGTAATTGCTGCTTGCTAAACGGTGAGGAATGTTGGCTCATATGCTGTAAATCTGTCAGATATATACCGATATGTATCGAAGCTATCTAAAATCAAAATTACAATAATTTTTCTTTTGCCATTTCGTCTTTTTGTAGACGCTCTTTTTCTTTAAGTTCTTTTTCCTTATAAGCCTTTAATTCACGGTCCATGGCCTCCAAATCAATACCTAGAACATGCTTGTCAAACAACTTTAGACGAATAAAATAAACAAAGGGCATTATGACAATCATTATAGGCAGCAACCAAAATATTTCTACCTCGTCTATAAACCGATCTTCATAAATAAGGGACACAACCTGAAAAACATACATGGCTATTGGAATCAACAACACGTGATACCACCAGTGTTTACAGGTAAAAAACCATAAGACCAAGAGCAATAGGGGTACAAATTTGGCCATAAACAGCCACATTACGGTAATAATACTTAACTGATATTTACTTTCATACGTGTAAAAATAAAGATTCAATGTACTACCGGAAGGGAAGAACTTATAGGAATAAAATATTAAGGGGGTCAAGGCAACGATAACCGCCACAATACTTCCAATCAGAAGACTTCTCGACTTTTTAGTTTTGTTGCTTTGGTCGAGTTTGCGGAACGGTTTGAACATTTTGGTCAATTGGGTAATTGTTTACTCCTATTATAACAAAAAAAAAGGGCTTCTAGTATATAGATGCCCTTCTAAATATGCAAAATATGCCTTAACCGTTCTTAGGCACTTTTACCTTCAAAATGTCTATACCGTTCGCTGGTACCTTAATTTTTAATATGTCGATATTTTGTTCGTATAATGAATCGTCTTCAGCAGTGCTGTTAGGGGTACAGGAGAAACTCATTAATGAAATACTTGCCGCAAGGGCAAAGCCTAGGGTAACTTTTTTAATCTTCATGGTTTTTAAATTTTAAGTTCGATAAAGGGGTTTACTATAAAAACAAAAATATAAAAAAAAACCACATAGCATGCATTACATCGATGAAATCACGCATTTTATCGGAACCGATCAGATTTGCTCCTTTGTCCTATGTATACAAGTGGGTCAACAGCAATGTGGAATTTACCTTGACTATAGTTCCTAAGGTTGAAAAACCATACTAAATAGCAACTATATAAGTGATAGTTGGCGGGTTTTTTCGTCCAGGATTTCTATTCTAATTTCAGTTCTATTAGCAGGAAGTAATCCTTCTATTTTTTCTGGCCATTCCATAAAAATCCATTTATCACTACTAAGGTATTCTTCCAAGCCAATATCCCAGGCTTCGGATTCGTCATTTAAACGGTAAAAGTCGAAATGATACCCCAACAACTCCCCATTCTCCCTATGGTATTCGTTTACAATACCAAAAGTTGGACTGCTTGTTGAGCCACCACCTTCCAATTCTTTCACCAAGGCTTTAATCAATGTAGTCTTACCTGCCCCCATCTCCCCATAAAAACAAAGTGTTTTTGAAGGAACCTTGGCAATCAACTGTTGGGCCACATTGGATATTTGGGAAATGTTATAGGAAATAGTCATTTTAAAAAATTAAAATTTGCGCAAGTTAAATCCTATTCCCCATTTATTAAAATAGAAGTTCTATTTGTGTCTTGGAAACTACGATTACCTTGGTTCCAAAACCACAAAAGGAATTATCATTTCCTCCATTGACACCCCACCGTGCTGATAGGTATTCCTATAATAACTAACATAGTGGTTATAATTGTTGGGATAGGCAAAGAACAGATCATTTTTAGCAAATATATATGAACTACTAACATTTATATTGGGCAAGAATATTTTCTTTGGATCTTTTGCTTCCAGCACATCCTTTTCCTCATAAGTCAGGCTCCGTCCCGTTTTGTAACGGAGATTTAGACTCGTTTCCTTATCACCGATTACCTTGGAAGGCTGTTTAACATTAATGGTGCCGTGGTCTGTAGTAATGATCAATTTTAATCCCAGCCCCTGTGCTTGCTGTATAATTTCCAGTAAGGGAGAGTTTTTAAACCAACTCTGTGTAAGGGAACGGTAGGCCTTATCATTGGCCGCCAATTCCTTAACCACATCCATTTCCGTTTTGGAGTGGGAAAGCATGTCCACAAAATTGTAAACTATTACCGTAAGATCGTTGTCCTTCTGGGACCTGAAATTTTGGGAAAGGTGTTTCCCTTGTTTCAAGCTGCTAATTTTATGGTATTCCCATTTCAATTCCAGCCCCAACCGCTTTAGCTGGGCCTCTAGGAACTCCGCTTCAAAAAGATTCTTGCCGCCTTCCTCGGTATCATTTCTCCACCATTGTGGATATTTTTTTTCCATATCCAATGGCGTAAGCCCTGAGAAGATGGCATTCCTTGCATATTGGGTAGCCGTAGGCAAAATACTGAAATACGGCACTTCTTTGCGTTTCCTATAAAAAGAATTTAAGGTGTCTTCAAAAGCTAACCACTGATCGTATCGCAAATTGTCTATGACCACCAATAATGTTTTGTTATCCTTCAATTCTGGTTTAACCAATTGCCCAAAGAGGGTGTGGGACATAATGGGACCATCTTTATCGATAAACCAACTGGGATAATTTTTTTCCACAAATTTTCCAAACTGCTGGTTCGCCTCCGTTTTTTGTGACTCCAATATTTCAAACATTCCGGAATCCTCTATTTCCTCCAATCTCAATTCCCAGGAGATAAGCTTTTTATATAGTTCCGCCCATTCCTCATAGCTGTTTACCATAGATAATTCCATGGCAATTTTCCGGAATTCCTGCTGATAGTTGGCGGTAGTCTTTTCTGAGACCAGTCGAGAATGGTCCAGGTTCTTTTTTAGGGAAAGTAGAATTTGATTGGGATTTACCGGCTTAATTAAATAATCCGCTATTTTGGAACCAATTGCCTCCTCCATAATCAACTCCTCCTCACTTTTGGTTATCATAACCACTGGAAGCGAATTATTGATCACCTTTATTTCGTTCAATGTTTCCAAGCCGGAAATGCCGGGCATGTTTTCATCCAAAAAAACAATATCTACATGTGTTTCCTTTAATTCATCCAAAGCCTCCCGGCCACTTAGACATGTAATAACTTTATAATTCTTGCCTTCTAAAAATAAGATGTGGGGTTTTAATAAATCTATTTCATCATCTACCCAAAGTATTGTTATCTTGTTCATTTAGTCCTTATATTTGCCTGCGTAAAGAATTCTGGTTTTGATAAAATCAAATAAGCTCAAAATTTTCAATGATCCAATTTACGGATTTATCGGAATACCCAATGCACTAATCTTTAATCTAATTGCTGAACCCTATTTTCAGCGCTTAAGGAGAATCTCCCAAATGGGGTTATCCTATTTAGTTTATCCAGGTGCCCACCATACCCGTTTCCACCATGCTTTGGGAAGCATGCACCTAATGCAACAGGCCATTCAGGTCCTGCGCTTTAAATCCATCGAAATCACAAGGGAAGAGGAGGACGGACTCTTGTGTGCCATATTATTGCATGATATTGGACACGGCCCTTTTTCACACGCCATGGAGCACAGCATTGTGGAAGGAGTTAATCATGAACATATATCCTTACTGTTCATGGAGGCCCTCAACAAAAAATATAAAGGAAAATTAAATACGGCCATTGACATTTTTAAAGGGCAATATCCAAGGAAATTTTTAAACCAATTGGTCTCCAGTCAACTCGATATGGACAGGATGGATTATTTAAAAAGGGATAGTTTCTACACTGGCGTTGCCGAAGGTAATATAAATTCAGAAAGGCTCCTTACCATGTTAAATGTTCTAAATGGAGAGTTGGTGATAGAGGAGAAGGGGATATATTCGGTCGAAAAATTCCTGATGGCGAGACGCTTTATGTATTGGCAAGTTTATTTGCACAAAACCGGATTGGTAGCTGAACAGCTTTTGATAAAAATATTGCAAAGGGCCAAAGAATTGTTGGCCAAGGGTGAAAATGTTCAATTTAACGGTGCCCTCAAGTTCTTTATGGAAAATAAAATTCCTAAAGAAGAATTTTCCCAGGATAAGCTGGAATTGTTTGCCCAATTGGATGATGTAGATATTTTATGGGCCATCAAAAGTTGGCAAGATCATGACGATTTTGTGTTGTCAAAACTATGTAAAATGATCATTAATCGTAGGTTGCTACACGTAAAACTGAAGAACAAGCCTATTAATAAAGATAAACTGAACAGACACTTTTTAAGCTTCAAAAACAAACATCAATTAACGGATGAAGAAACGGCCTATTTTGTGTTTTCCGGGGAGATTAAAAACCAGGCGTATAACTCCAAAAGTCAGAATATAAACATTCTGCGTGGTAATGGTAGAATTACGGATGTAGCCAAGGCCTCCGATCAACAATATTTGAAAACGCTGTCCAAGACCGTTACCAAATATTATATGTGCTATCCTAAAGTTTCCGTTTAACTATTTTTCTTACTTTTGTCCACATGATATTTACAGCAAGCCAAATCGCGGGTATATTGGAAGGGGATGTTGAGGGCAATCCAGAGATAGCTGTACATAAATTAGCGAAGATAGAAGAAGGTGAAAAAGGAGCACTTACGTTTCTGGCCAACCCAAAATACACCTCGTTTATTTATACTACAAAAGCATCTATAACCATTGTAAACAGGGACTTTGTTCCTGATCATCATTTGGAAACCACCTTGATAAAAGTGGATGATGCCTACAAGTCCTTTTCCAAACTTTTGGAATATTACAATCAAGTTAAAAATAACAAAGTCGGCATTGAGGAACCTGTTTTTAGATCGGATACCGCTACACACGGCACTGATTTTTATTTAGGAGCCTTTTCCTATTTGGGCAATAACGTGAAGATTGGGGACAATGTAAAAATATATCCCAATGTCTATATAGGTGACAACGTTTCCATAGGCAATAATGTGGTCATCTTTGCAGGGGCCAAAATATATTCCGAAACCCTTATCGGCAACAATTGTGTGGTTCATAGTGGAGTTGTTTTGGGAGCAGATGGATTTGGATTTGCTCCTTCAGAAAATGGAGAATATATAACTGTTCCACAGACAGGAAACGTGATTCTTGAAGACAATGTAGATATAGGGGCGGGTACCACCATTGATCGTGCCACCTTGGGCTCTACCATTTTGAGGAAAGGAGTAAAATTGGACAATCAAATTCAGATAGCCCACAATGTAGAAATCGGGGAACATACCGTAATTGCCGCGCAGACCGGGATAGCCGGATCCACTAAAATTGGAAAGTACTGCAAAATAGGGGGACAAGTAGGTATTGTTGGTCATATTATAATAGGGGACAGGGTGAAAATACAGGCCCAGTCCGGTATTGGAAGAAATGTTAAGGATGATGAAATATTGCAGGGCTCCCCAGCATTGAATTATGGGGATTACAATAAATCCTATGTACATTTTAAAAATCTGCCCAAAATAGTAAATAGATTAGAACACATTGAAAAAAAGGATTGACGGTGAGTAATACAACTACAAAACAACGGACAATTGCAAAGGAAATTACACTAAAAGGTGTAGGATTGCATACAGGGGAAAATGTAACATTGAAGTTTGTTCCTGCCCCTGAAAATTTTGGTTATGCTTTTAAGCGTGTGGATCTGGAAGGTGAACCCATCATAGAAGCAGATGCCAATTATGTAGTAAATACCCAACGGGGTACCAATCTGGAAAAACGCGGGGTAAAGATTCAAACCTCAGAGCATGTCTTGGCCGCCTTGGTAGGCTTGGAAATAGACAATGTCCTTATAGAGTTGAATGCCCCTGAACCTCCAATTATGGACGGGTCATCCAAGTATTTCGTAGCAGCACTTGAAGAGGCAGGAATCGTTGAGCAGAACGCCTTGCGGGATGAGTTTGTAGTAAAGGACGTTATATCATACAAAGATGAGGAAACCGGTAGTGAAATCACTATTATCCCATCGGATACCTACCAGATAACTACCATGGTAGATTTTGGCACCAAAGTGCTTGGCACCCAAAATGCCACTTTGGAGAATTTAAGCGAGTTTAAGTCGGAAATAGCGGACGCCAGAACTTTTAGTTTTTTACACGAACTTGAAATGTTGTTGGAAAACGGCTTGATAAAAGGTGGCGATTTAAATAACGCAATTGTCTATGTGGACAAAGAGATTTCCGATTCAACTATGAAAAAGTTGGAAAAGGCTTTTAACAAGAAGAAATTATCGGTAAAGCCCAACGGAATATTGGACAACCTAACGTTGCACCAGCCCAATGAAGCTGCCAGACATAAGCTATTGGATGTTATTGGTGATCTTGCCTTGACCGGAACAAGGATAAGAGGGAAGGTAATTGCCAATAAGCCTGGACATTTTGTGAATACACAGTTCGCCAAAAAATTGTCCAAAATCATTAAAATGGAAAAGAGGAACCATGTACCTCAATATGATTTAAACAAACCGCCTCTGATGGATATCCATCAAATTATGGACATGTTGCCCCACAGACCTCCTTTCTTGCTTATAGACAGGATATTGGAACTGTCCGACCAACATGTGGTAGGAATGAAGAATGTGACCATGAACGAACCATTTTTTGTGGGTCACTTCCCCGGAGCTCCTGTTATGCCCGGAGTACTTCAGGTTGAAGCAATGGCGCAAACTGGAGGTATATTGGTTCTGAGTACCGTTCCAGATCCCGAAAATTACCTTACACTTTTCATGAAAATTGATAATGTAAAGTTTAAGCAAAAGGTACTTCCCGGAGATACCCTAATTTTCCACTGTAGTTTAATTACACCTATTAGAAGAGGTATATGTCACATGCAGGCCTATGCCTACGCCAATAGTAAATTGGTATGCGAAGCTGAAATGATGGCTCAAATAGTTAAAAAGAAATAAGAAGGATGAATCAACCACTGGCTTACATTCACCCTGGAGCTAAAATTTCCAAAAATGTTGTAGTAGAACCATTTACAACTATTCACAATAACGTAGTAATTGGAGATGGTACATGGATAGGTTCCAATGTTACCATTATGGAAGGGGCACGTATAGGAAAAAATTGTAATATTTTCCCGGGCGCCGTCATATCTGCACCACCTCAGGACCTAAAGTATGAAGGCGAAGAAACCACGGTCATAATCGGTAACAACACCACTATAAGGGAATGCGCTACCATACACAAGGGCACATCCGATAGGATGAAAACGGTAATTGGGGATAATTGTCTTATAATGGCTTATTGTCATGTTGCGCATGATTGTCTGGTAGGCAACAATTGCATTTTTTCCAACAATTCCACTTTGGCCGGACACGTAACCATTGGGGATAATGTAATATTGGCCGGCTTGGTAGCCGTACATCAATTTGTATCCATTGGTCGCCACGCCTTTGTAACTGGCGGTTCTTTGGTAAGGAAAGATGTACCTCCATTTGTAAAAGCGGCGCGGGAACCCTTATCTTACGTAGGTATAAATTCCGTAGGATTGAGAAGAAGAAACTTTGATTCCGATAAAATCCGGGAGATACAGAATATTTATCGAATACTATATCAAAAGAATTATAATAATACCCAGGCTGTTCAAATTATTGAAGCAGAAATGGAGGCTACTCCTGAAAGGGATGAAATTTTACAATTTATAAGGGATTCCCAAAGAGGAATCATGAAAGGTTATTTCAGTACTAATTAGAATTTTATGGCATCAACATCAGATATTAGAAAAGGATTGTGCATTAGGTACAATAACGACATTTACAAAATAATTGAATTTCTACATGTAAAACCGGGAAAGGGTCCTGCTTTCGTAAGGACCAAACTTAAAAGTGTAAGTTCTGGCAAAGTACTGGACAATACATTTTCCGGAGGATCAAAAATTGAGGATGTACGCGTAGAAACCCGCTCCTATCAGTTTTTGTATGCGGAGGGCGAAAACTACCACTTTATGAACACGGACGACTATAACCAAATTACACTTCAAGAAAGCTCTTTGGACGCGCCAGATTTATTGAAGGAGGGCGAAGTGGTGACCATACTTTTCAACACAGAGGACAGCATGCCACTTTCTGTAGATATGCCCGCAAGTGTTATTTTAGAGGTTACTTATGCCGAACCAGGAGTAAAAGGCAATACGGCGACCAATGCAACCAAACCTGCCAAAGTTGAAACAGGAGCCACTATAAACGTTCCTTTGTTTATCAATGAAGGCGATAAAATAAAAATTGACACGGAAAAAGGCGCTTATATGGAGCGTGTAAAGGAATAATACAGTTTACAATACGCTTTTAGCTGCTTAATGGCATAAGATTCTTATTATGAAATTTCCATCTCCTTATACGCTTAACCAGATTGCGACCATAATCAACGCTAAATATGTGGGTCACGATGATTTTCCTGTGTTGGGCATGAACGAAATCCATGTTGTGGAGCCAGGTGATATCGTTTTTGTAGATCATCCCAAATACTACGATAAAGCTCTAAGTTGTGCAGCTTCCATTGTTTTGATCAATAAAAAAGTGGACTGCCCTGAGGGGAAGGCTTTATTAATTTCAGACGACCCATTTAGAGATTTTAACATCCTCACTCTTTTTTTCAAGCCTTTTTTAAAGGCCCAAAACAACATTTCCAGTTCGGCCAAAATTGGTAAGGATACTATAGTACAACCCAATTGCTTTATTGGAAACAACGTAGTAATAGGGGATAACTGTCTTATTCATTCTAACGTATCCATTTACGACAATTGTGTAATAGGAAACTATGTTACCATTCATTCCGGATCGGTATTGGGGTCGGACGCCTTTTATTATAAAAAAAGACCTGAAGGATATGACAAATTGATCTCTGGCGGAAGGGTCGTTATTGAAGACAACGTGGACATAGGTGCTCTTTGCACTATAGATAAGGGTGTTACAGGCGATACCACTATAAAAAAAGGTACAAAGTTGGACAACCAAGTGCAAGTGGGCCATGATACGGTAATTGGGGAGAAATGCCTAATAGCCTCCCAAACCGGTATTGCGGGTTGCGTCATCATCGAAGATGAAGTTACCTTATGGGGACAAGTTGGCGTAACAAGTGCTGCTACCATTGGAAAAAATGCAATGGTTAGTGCACAATCAGGAGTTTCAAAATCGCTCGAAGGAGGAAAAAAATATTTTGGTAGCCCGGCGGAGGAAATGAGGGAAAAATTGAAAGAGCTGGCTTATGTTAAGCAAATCCCTTTCATATTAAAAAAATTAGAAAAATAAATATGCAGGAGAATAGTTTAGAATTCCTTTTCAAAACTTTATTTTTGCAAGAATCATTTAAACCAAATATATAATGAGCGTTTTAGTAAATAAAGATTCCAAAATTATTGTTCAAGGTTTTACAGGTAGCGAAGGTACTTTTCATGCTGAACAGATGATCGAATACGGCACCAATGTGGTTGGTGGGGTAACACCGGGAAAAGGTGGGCAAGAGCATTTGGGAAAACCTGTATTCAATACAGTTGAAGAAGCCGTTCAAAAAGTTGGGGCCGATACCACCATCATTTTTGTACCACCAGCTTTTGCTGCAGATGCAATTATGGAAGCTGCTAGCGCTGGAATCAAGGTAATAATTACAATTACAGAAGGTATTCCCGTAGCCGATATGGTGAAGGTATATGACTATATTAAACATATGGACTGCCGATTGGTAGGTCCAAACTGTCCAGGAGTAATTACTCCAGGAGAAGCCAAGGTAGGTATTATGCCAGGCTTCGTCTTTAAAAAGGGAACTGTAGGAATTGTTTCCAAATCAGGAACTTTAACCTATGAGGCCGCAGATCAGGTCGTACGCCAGGGTCTTGGGATTACCACTGCTATCGGAATTGGTGGGGATCCAATAATTGGCACTACTACAAAAGAAGCTGTGGAGTTATTGATCAATGATCCGGAAACCACATGTGTGGTAATGATCGGTGAAATAGGTGGACAATTGGAAGCTGATGCCGCTCAATGGTATAAGGCAAGCGGAAGCAAGAAACCAATCGTTGGATTTATTGCAGGTGAAACAGCTCCAGCAGGAAGAACTATGGGGCATGCCGGTGCTATAGTGGGTGGTAGTGATGATACGGCCCAAGCCAAAAAAAGAATTATGAGGGAATGTGGTATCCACGTTGTTGATTCTCCTGCCGAAATTGGTTTAAAAGTAAAACAAGTATTGGGATAACCCCCACATTCAATAAATTTAATTCCGTTTATACTGTGCCGATTAGCTCGGAATTTTTCAGGATAAGCGGGATTTTTTTTGCCTCGAATTAGCACGATCTTAAAATTTTATACCAGCATTTAGGGTAAAAATTTTAAAACAGCTAAAACATAACTTATATTTGATTATCAACTAAGAAACTAAAAACAGATGAAGTTACTAGAAGGAAAAAATGCAATAATCACCGGAGCAAGCAGGGGAATAGGAACCGGAATAGCGCAAGTTTTTGCAAAACACGGTGCCAATGTTGCCTTTACATATAGTTCCAGTGAAGCCCCGGCTTTGGCCTTGGAAAAAGAGTTGAGTGCCTATGGAATAAAAGCTAAGGCATATAAAAGTAATGCGGCCAGTTTTGAGGATTCAGAAAAATTGGTATCCCAAGTATTGGAAGATTTTGGAGGTGTAATCGATATTCTGATCAATAATGCCGGTATTACCAAAGACAATCTATTAATGAGAATGAGCGAAGATGATTTTGATTCTGTCATAGAAATAAATTTAAAATCGGTTTTTAATATGACAAAGGCCGTTCAGCGAACCATGCTCAAACAAAGAAATGGCTCTATCATAAATATGAGCAGTGTGGTAGGGGTAAAAGGTAACGCGGGCCAGGCTAACTATGCTGCGTCCAAAGCCGGAATGATCGGGTTTACAAAATCCATTGCCTTGGAACTTGGTTCTAGAAATATAAGATGCAATGCTATTGCACCAGGCTTCATTGAAACAGAAATGACAGATAAGTTGGATGCCAAAGTAGTACAGGGATGGAGAGATGGAATTCCATTAAAAAGAGGGGGTCAACCAGAAGATGTTGCCAATGCCTGTCTGTTTTTAGCTTCGGACCTCTCGGCCTATATTACGGGACAAGTTTTAAATGTTGATGGCGGAATGCTCACCTAGGTGTAATTTTTGGCCAGATAGGCCTTGAACTAGCTGTAAAAATACTAATTATAGGTTACGGCATGGCACGTAGCTGAACAAGCGCCACGCTGCATACCAAGTTCTCAAGTATATAGTTCAAAGCAATAATTCCAACGATCTTAAATGATGCAAATACAAACAGTACTCTTTATATTGCTCGCAGCCATTGTGGCACTGGCACTAGTACTGTTTCAGTATTACTATAAAAGCAAAAGGAAGGGAAAACTTCAGGTAATCCTTTCCTTTTTGCGTTTTTTGGCCATATTCGGAACCCTTTTGCTTATTATAAATCCAAAATTCACCAAGCACGAATACTCCCTGGAAAAGACCAATTTGGTGCTGCTGGCAGACAATTCATCTTCAATGAAGTCAGAGGATAAGCTTCAAGTAATCTCCGACTTGTCTTCATTGAAGAATAAAATTGAATCCTCATCGGAAAGTTTCAACATACTCAATTACAGATTTGGAGCGGATTTATCCAATTCCGATAGTCTAGCTTTCACAGAAAAAAGCACCAATATTTCTAAGGCCCTGGCTGGTTTAAACGAAATATTGACCGGCACCAATACGGCAGTAGTGCTGTTTACCGATGGCAATCAGACCATAGGGGAAGATTATGAATTTTATGGGAAACGACAAAAGTTACCTATTTACCCTGTAGTTGTGGGGGATACCACCAAATATGATGATATATTAATAAGCCAAATAAATGCCAATAGATATGCCTTTTTAAAGAACAAATTCCCCTTGGAAGTTTTTATTTCTTATGACGGCAAGAAAGATGTCTCTTCGGAATTACAAGTTTTTGTGGACGAAAAGTTGTTATACAAGGAAAAAGTTGCGCTGTCCAATATTTCCAACGCTAAGATTGTCAGCACACACATAGAGGCCAGTACCGTAGGGATTAAAAATATTAAGGTGATTATTGCTCCACTACCAAATGAAAAAAATAAGGCTAACAATGAAAAACTATTGGCCGTGGAAGTATTGGATGAAAAAACAAATGTGGCTATCATTTCCACTGTCCAACACCCGGACATTGGAGCTCTTAAGAAAGCTATTGAGAGTAACGAGCAAAGATTGGTCTCCATTTATAGACCCGACACCGATTTAAGTAAATTGCAGGAGGTTGACGTTTATGTACTTTATCAACCCGATGCATCCTTTGATAAGGTTTACAAACAAATTCAATTGCGAAATTCCAATTCCTTTACCATCTTAGGCACTTATACCGACCTGAATTTCGTAAACAAAATTCAAAATAACTTCTTAATAGAAACAGGTTATCCTGTGCAGGAATTATTTGCCAGCCCTAATGCCGCATTTTCAAAATTCGATATTTCAGATTTCGACCTGGAGGGTTTTCCGCCCCTTGTATCCGATGCAGGGCCAGTGAATATTTTGAGCAGGGGGGAACCCTTGTTAAAAGTCCGTATCAAAGGGGTGGATATGGATCAACCCCTTTTAACCACTGTAGAGGAGGAGACGGCAAAACATTCCATCCTGGTTGGGGAAAACATATGGAAATGGAGGGTTCAAAATTACCGGAACGATCAAACATTTAAGAATTTTGATGCTTTTCTAGGAAAACTGATTCTTTACCTTTCGACCACCAGAGGTAAAAATAGATTTGTATTGGATTATAGAACTATATACAATAACAGTAGCGAAACAAAAATAAAGGCCAATTATTTTGATGAGGCTTTTGCTTTTGATTCCAATGCGTCCATCAACATAAAAGTGGGGAATAAATCCGCCAATACCTCCATAGAAGTTCCAATGCTTTTAAAAGACGGCTACTACGAGGCTGACCTAAGCAATATATCCCCAGGGAAATATGATTTTGTCGCTACTGCTACCAAAGAGAACCTGAGCAGGTCAGGTAGCTTTACCATATTGGATTTTGATGCCGAAAAACAATTTTCTTCCAGCAATTATGGCAAACTGAATCGTTTGGCAAACAATACAGCAGGAAAACTTTACTTTCCGGATCAAATGGACTCCTTGGTAAAGGCATTGGAAACCAATCCTAAGTTTGTACCTGTTCAAAAAAGCAAACAAATTGTCGTACCTTTAATCGATTTTAAATTTCTTTTGGGTATTATCATTGCAGCGCTATCGCTGGAATGGTTTATCAGAAAGTATAACGGATTAACTTAATAAATATAATAAATGGATAAATTACCAAAAATTGCATTACCGGCCATATTCGGCTTAATAGTTCTTGTAATATTAATTTCAAAATCGGCCGTTACCATTGGCTCAGGTGAAGCCGGAGTGTTATATAAAACTTTTGCTGGCGGTGTGGTGACAGATGAACCTCCTTTAGGTGAAGGATTCCATCTTGTAGCGCCTTGGAACAAGGTTTTTATATATGAGGTTAGACAGCAAGAAGTCTTGGAAAAAATGCAGGTATTGTCCTCCAACGGACTTGAGATTAAATTGGAAGCTTCTGCCTGGTTTGAGCCTAAACGAGAATTTATAGGAAAATTGCACCAGGAAAAAGGCACGGAATATATTCAACGTGTATTATTGCCTACCATTAGATCTGCTGCTCGTAGTGTTGTAGGAAGATATACCCCGGAACAACTGTATTCCAGTAAAAGGGATGCCATACAGCAAGAAATTTTTGAAGAGACCCAAAAAATTGTAGATGGGCAGTATATTCAACTCAACGAAATATTGGTTAGGGATGTAACCCTGCCAGCTACCATTAAGGAGGCTATAGAGCGAAAACTTAAGCAGGAACAGGAATCCTTGGAATATGAATTTCGATTGGTTACTGCACAGAAGGAAGCCCAGAAAGTAATTATAGAGGCTCAGGGTAAGGCAGATGCCAACACCATACTAAGTGCCTCTTTGACCGATAAGATATTAAGGGATAAAGGTATTGATGCTACCATTAAATTGTCGGAATCTCCCAATGCCAAGGTAATCGTTATTGGAAGTGGGGAATCAGGAATGCCGATTATACTAGGGAATCAATAATAATTTAACAATTTTAAAATAAATTGTTCCGTATAAATTTTCCAAGGTTGAAAAATAGTTTTAATTTTGCCTTATCATGAAAAATAACAGGACACATCATCATCATTTCTTCACTTGCAATCAAGCGAGCTAGGAATGTATTGTTGTATCTAAACTATATTCTAACCCGTTTGAGCAATCAAACGGGTTTTGTATTTAACAACCTGTTAGATTTGTTCAGGCCAAAAACAAAATACCAAAAATGAAAAAAATTAGAATTGCGATCCAAAAAAGCGGCCGATTAAACGAAGACTCACTTCAAATATTAAAAGACTGTGGTATTTCCATAGACAATGGAAAAGACCAGCTTAAGGCTTCTTCCAGAAATTTTCCTTTAGAGGTTTTCTATCTTAGAAATGGAGATATCCCCCAATATCTTAGGGATGGGGTCGTAGATATTGCCATTATTGGCGAAAATGTCCTCATAGAAAAAGGTGAGGATATTTCCATTGCCGAGAAACTGGGTTTTTCCAAATGCAAAGTATCCTTGGCGGTACCCAAATCGGTCAAGTACAAATCGGTGGCAGATTTTGAAGGTAAAAGGATTGCTACTTCCTATCCCAATACCGTAAAGAATTATTTGGATAGCAAGGGCGTAAAAGCAGATCTTCACATTATAAACGGTTCTGTAGAAATTGCCCCAAATATTGGATTGGCAGATGCCATATGCGATATTGTTTCCAGCGGCAGTACGCTGTTCAAAAACAATTTAAAGGAAGTTGAAGTAATGTTGACCAGTGAAGCCGTACTGGCCGTTTCTCCACAAATTTCCCAAGAAAGAACGGTCTTATTGGAAGACTTAAGATTTAGGATCCAGTCCGTATTACGTGCCAGACAGTCCAAATATGTGCTTTTAAACGCACCAAACGAAAAGCTAAACGAGATTATTGGACTATTGCCGGGTATGAGGAGTCCAACCGTACTTCCTTTGGCCGAAGAAGGCTGGAGTTCCGTACATACCGTAATTAATAAGGACAAGTTTTGGGAAGTAATCCAGGAGCTCAAAAAAGCAGGAGCAGAGGGAATACTGGTTTGCCCTATAGAAAAAATGGTATTGTAATAGTGCTATGGTCAATGAAATTCAAATAGGGTTTATTCCAAAGGAGAATATGAATGAAATTTTGCCTTTGGTACAAATGCTCAACAACTATAAAGTTCCTGTCGAAACCCTTAAAAAACGATTGCAGGATATGCTATTGGACGGATATCAATGTTTGGGCGCTTATAAAAAAGAAGAATTAATCGGTATTTGTGGTATTTGGGTTTTAAATAAATTATATGTAGGCAAACATCTGGAACCGGACAATGTATTCGTATTGCCGGAATATAGAAGTGCTGGGGTTGGAAAATTAATGTTGGACCATGTTTTGAACTATGCGTTGGAAATTGGATGCAATGCCACTGAGATCAACTGCTATATAAATAATACGAAAGGAATTCAGTTTTGGAACAACCAAGGATACAAGACCATAGGTTACCACATGCAAAAAGTATTATAGTAATGAACAAGATATACAATCCGGAAAGATCACAATGGAAGGCCGTTTTAAAACGGCCAACACAATCTGTCTCCGATGTCGAGGATATTGTCAATGCCGTTTTTAGTGAAATTAAGGCTGGTGGGGATAGCGTGGTGAGCAATTACACCAAAAAATTTGATGGTGTGGTCTTGCAGGAAGCTTTGGTATCATCCAAGGAGATAGAGGAATCCATTAAATTGATTTCCAATGATTTAAAATCGGCTATTCAACAAGCTAAAAACAATATTGAAAAATTTCACAAGGCCCAAAAAACCGAAAAAATTACGGTAGAGACTGCAGATGGCGTACTTTGCTGGCAAGAAAAAAGGCCTATACAGAAAGTAGGATTATATATTCCAGGAGGTACCGCCCCTTTGTTTTCGACCATTTTAATGTTGGCCATTCCTGCCAATATTGCTGGATGTAAGGAGATTATTCTTTGTACCCCTCCCAATAAGGAAGGGAAAGTACACCCGGCCATATTATATGCAGCCAACCTATGCGGGGTTACCAAAATATTTAAGGTGGGAGGTATCCAAGCTATTGCCAGTATGACTTTTGGAACAGAAACCATTCCTCCCGTCTATAAAATATTTGGGCCAGGAAATCAATTTGTAACCGTTGCCAAACAAATAGCCACAAAATATGGTGTAGCCATTGACATGCCTGCAGGTCCCAGTGAACTTTTGGTGATGGCCGATGATACCGCCAATGCAGCATTTGTAGCCTCTGATCTCTTGAGCCAGGCAGAACATGGTGTGGACAGTCAGGTTATTTTAGTATCCACTTCCAAAAATTTTATAGATGCCGTTGAAGCGGAGGTAGCTGAGCAAATTAAGGATTTGCCGAGAAAAGAAATAGCCGAAAAGGCTATAGCCAATAGTAAATTAATTTACGTGGATAGCCAACAGACGGCTGTAGATTTAATCAATGAGTACGGTCCGGAACATTACATTCTATGTGTTAAAAATGAAGAATTTTTCCTAAGACAAACCTATAATGCCGGTTCTGTTTTTATTGGGAATTACACTCCGGAAAGTGCAGGGGATTACGCATCTGGAACCAATCATACGCTACCGACCAATGGATATGCGAAACAGTATAGTGGCGTAAACCTGGATAGTTTTATGAAGAGCATGACCTTTCAAAAAATATCTAAAAAAGGAATCCAGGAAATTGGTAGGACCATAGAATTGATGGCCGAAGCCGAAGGGCTACAGGCGCATAAAAATGCAGTTACCCTTAGATTGGACAGTTTAAAATAATGGGATCCGTGTATTGAGGTAAAACACCGTTAAACCCTTGATACCAAATGGCGAAAAGCATAAAAAAAATGAAAACGAAAATATTCAATATCAACAATATAGTACGGGAAAACGTAAAGGGGTTGAGTCCCTATTCTTCTGCAAGGGACGAATATGTTTCGGACGGTTCCAAGATGGTTTTTTTGGATGCCAATGAAAACCCTTTCGAAACTGGTGTAAATAGATATCCGGATCCACATCAAAGACGCTTAAAAGAAGTCTTGGCAGAAAAAAAGGGAGTTTCCACACAACAACTTCTTTTAGGGAATGGTAGTGATGAGGTGTTGGATTTAATTTTTCGGGCCTTTTGCGAACCCAAAGAGGACAATATTATCTCCTTACCACCCACATACGGTATGTATAAGGTACTTGCAGGAATAAACAATGTGGAGAATAGAGAGGTATTATTGACAAAGGAATTTGAACCCAATGTAGCAGAAATACTGAAAGTAGCTGATGGTAAGAGTAAATTACTATTTCTCTGCTCGCCAAACAATCCCACCGGAAATAGCTTTTCCAGTAGCAGCGTTAGGGAGTTGTTGGACAATTTTAATGGATTGGTAGTAGTAGATGAGGCTTATGTCGACTTTTCAAGTGAAAAAAGCTGGATTACGGAATTATCCAACTATCCCAATCTGGTGGTTACCCAAACCTTATCCAAAGCCTATGGAATGGCCGGAATACGATTGGGAACATGTTACGCTTCTGAAGAAATTATCTCGATATTGAATAAAATTAAACCTCCATACAACGTAAATGAATTGACACAGCAAAGAGCGCTGGAAAGGGTTTTGGACGCAAATGCAGTTAATTTGGAGGTATCGGATATTTTAACGGAACGGGAAGCTCTTGTCAATGTATTGGGTCAAGTAGACTTCGTGGACAAGATATACCCTTCCGATGCCAATTTTGTATTGGCCAAGGTGGATGATGCTACCAAAAGATATAATCAATTGCTAAAAAAAGGTATCGTTGTCCGCAACAGAACAACCCAACCCCTTTGTGAAAACACCTTGAGATTTACTGTAGGTACCAAGGAGGAAAATAAGATATTAATAAGTGCATTGCAGAATATAACAACCATATAATACTATGAGTCCGGATACAAATATAAATTCCCCACAAGGGAAGCAAAAGGGGAAAAAAGTGCTCTTTATAGACAGGGACGGCACTATTATCAAGGAAACCGTAGATGAACAAATCGATTCTTTTGAAAAAATGGTGTTCTATCCCAAGGCCTTTACTTTTTTAGGTAAAATAGCCAAGGAATTGGATTATGAATTAGTGATGATTACCAATCAGGATGGATTGGGGACCGATATTTTTCCTGAGCATACCTTTTGGCCGGTACATAATTTTATATTGAAATCGTTCGAAAATGAGGGTGTAGTTTTTGACAAGGTATTTCTTGACAGGACATTTCCCCACGAAAATGCCAATACCCGAAAACCGGGAACTGGATTGCTTACCGAGTATTTTTCAGAAGAATACGACCTGGCCAATTCCTTTGTAATAGGCGACCGTTTGACCGATGTGGAACTCGCAAAGAATTTAGGGGCCAAAGGAATCTTTATCAATGACAATACCAATTTAGGGACCGGGGAAATATCCGTTAAAAGGGAGGAACTGGATAATTATATAGCCCTTGAAAGCAATGACTGGGAGAAAATTTATGAGTTTCTAAAACTGAACGACCGGTTATCTGAAATAACTCGCAAAACCAATGAAACCGATATTTTTATAAAACTCAATTTAGACGGTACCGGCAAAAGTGATATCAGCACCGGATTGGACTTCTTTAATCATATGTTGGATCAATTGGCACGTCATGGCCAAATGGACCTGGAAATAAAGGTTAAAGGAGATCTGGAAGTGGATGAACACCATACCATTGAGGATACAGCCATAGCGCTGGGAGAGGTATTCCATAAAGCCTTGGGCAACAAATTGGGGATAGAAAGGTACGGTTTCTGTTTGCCTATGGACGACTGTCTGGCACAGGCAGCTATTGATTTCGGCGGGCGCAACTGGTTGGTATGGGAAACAGAATTTAAAAGGGAAATGATAGGTAAAATGCCTACGGAAATGTTTTATCATTTTTTTAAATCGTTTACAGATGGGGCAAAGGCCAACCTAAATATCAAGGCCGAAGGCCAGAACGAACACCATAAGATCGAGGCCATTTTCAAGGCGTTTGCCAAGGCCATTAAGATGGCCGTTAAACGCGATGTAGAAAAAATGGTGCTGCCAAGTACCAAAGGTGTATTATAGAAGAAATAAATAAATCCTAGGGACAAAGAAAATGAAAATAGTAATTATAGATTACGGAGCTGGAAATATACAGAGCATTAAATTTGCCTTTCAACGCTTGGGATACGAAGCTATCTTGAGCAAGGCTGCAGATGAGATCATGGCAGCGGATAAAGTTATTTTTCCGGGTGTGGGAGAAGCCAGCAGTGCCATGAAAAAATTACGCGAAAGTAAATTGGACCAAATCATACCCAAATTAACACAGCCGGTATTGGGAATTTGCCTCGGGATGCAATTAATGTGTCATTCCTCGGAAGAAGGAGATACACAGGGCCTTGGTATTTTTGATGTAGATGTGATTAAATTTTCCAAAGAGGTAAAAGTTCCACAAATTGGATGGAATCAAATTACCAATTTGAAATCCGATTTATTCAAGAACGTCAAAGAAAAAGAGCATATTTATTTAGTGCACAGTTTTTATGCCCCATTATGCGAAGAGACCATAGCCGAAGCAGAATATGGTTTGGGATATAGTGCCGCTTTAAAAAAAGATAATTTTTATGGAACTCAATTCCACCCGGAAAAGAGCAGTGAGGTAGGGGAGCAGATTCTTAGAAATTTTATCGAAACTATAGAGACCCCAGTATAAATAAATACCAATTGGTATTTAATAAAAACAAAAATGAGAATAATACCTGCAATAGATATCATTGAAGGAAAATGTGTTAGACTTTCCAAGGGAGATTACGATACCAAGAAGATTTACAATGAGAATCCCTTGGAGGTGGCAAAGGAGTTTGAAGCCCATGGGATAGAATACCTACATTTAGTAGATTTGGACGGTGCCAAATCCAAGCACATTGTAAATCATAAAGTGCTGGAAAAAATAGCCTCCAATACCAACTTAAAAATTGATTTCGGGGGTGGACTTAAGACCGATGTAGATCTAAGGATAGCGTTTGAAAGTGGAGCCAATCAAATTACAGGAGGAAGTATTGCTGTAAAAGACAGGGAAACCTTTATCTCTTGGATCAACAAATACGGTCCGGAGAAAATTATTCTAGGAGCAGATGCCAAGGATGAGATGGTGGCTGTATCCGGTTGGATGGAAGAATCCAAGGAGGAGCTGGTTCCCTTTATCCAAGGGTATCAAAAAGAAGGAATCAGAGGGGTTATCTGTACCGATATCAGCAAAGATGGTATGTTGGAAGGCCCTTCCTTTAATTTGTACCGTAAAATTTTAGAAGAATGCGGGCCTAAATTATTGTTGATTGCCAGTGGCGGTATTTCAACTTTTGAGGAACTCCCTAAATTGGCCGAGTTGGGTTGTGAGGGAACCATAATTGGGAAGGCCATTTATGAAAATAGAATTAGTTTAAAACAGTTGGAAAAATTTATTCTCGATATTTAACCAATAAATCCTGTTGTAGTATAATGGGGACAAGCTAGTAATAGCATTGAAGATATTAACTGGATTCATCTCCAAAGACACAAATAAAAGTACCCAATGTTAACAAAAAGAATAATCCCTTGTTTGGATATTAAAAACGGTAGAACGGTAAAAGGGATAAACTTCGTAGATCTGCGAGATGCAGGAGACCCTGTGGAACTAGCAGAAATCTATGCCAAAACCGGAGCTGACGAGCTTGTTTTCCTTGATATTTCCGCTACCGAGGAGAGGAGGAGAACATTGGCCGATTTAGTGCTGCGCGTTGCTGAAAAAGTCAATATTCCGTTTACTGTAGGAGGTGGTATTTCTTCCGTGGAAGATGTAGATATTTTGCTACACAACGGAGCGGATAAAGTATCCATAAATTCATCGGCTGTAAAAAATCCTCAATTGATCAATGACCTCGTAGCCAAATTTGGCTCCCAATGTATAGTTGTAGCCATAGATGCCAAACAAATAGATGGGGAATGGATAGTACATTTGGTAGGAGGGAAGGTCCCCACAGAACTAAATCTTTTTACCTGGGCAAAGGAAGTGGAAACTCGAGGGGCAGGAGAAATCCTGTTTACTTCCATGAACCATGATGGCACTAAGGACGGATTTGCCAACGAAGCTTTGGCCAAATTATCCACCGAATTGAATATTCCAATAATAGCATCGGGCGGAGCAGGAAATATGCAACATTTCACGGATACATTTATAGAAGGCAAGGCAGACGCTGCTTTGGCGGCAAGCGTTTTTCACTTTAAGGAAATCGAAATTAAAGACTTGAAAGAAGAGTTAAAAAGAAATAATATACCGGTTAGATTATAAAACCTTATGGAATCCAAAATTATGAACATAGACTTTAATAAAAATAACGATGACCTTGTCCCGGCCATAGTACAGGATGCAATTACCAAAAATGTACTAATGCTCGGGTATATGAACCAAGAAGCTTATCAAAAAACATTAGATAGCCGTAAAGTAACCTTCTTTAGTCGCACTAAAGAAAGATTATGGACCAAAGGGGAGGAAAGCGGAAATTTTTTGAATCTAGTGGATATTAAACTCGATTGTGACAATGACACCCTATTGATCATGGTAAATCCTGTTGGGCCAACATGCCACAAAGGAACCGATACCTGTTGGGGCGAAGATAACAATACTTCCTTTGGGTTTATTTCTGAATTGGAAAATATTATTCAAAACAGAAAAGAACAAGCTGAGGGAAAAATAGAGATTCCAGAAGGAACAAAACCTAGCTATGTTTCCTCTCTATTTAAGAGCGGCATCAATAAAGTTGCCCAGAAAGTAGGGGAAGAGGCCGTAGAGGTCGTAATTGAAGCCAAAGACGATAACGACCAGCTGTTTAAGGATGAAAGCGCCGATCTTTTGTTCCATTACCTAATATTGCTGCAGGCCAAGGGATTTAAACTTCAGGACATTGTTAATGTTCTGAAGTCTCGGCATTGATTTACGGATATTTTTCATATGCCTTAAAATTTGTGTAATTTCCAAATTGGTTTTTTTTTGTAAAAAAAATTAACTTATCTTCAAAAATCACAAGGATTAATCAATTAACATTAATAAGAGCATAGGCTATGAAATCAAATAGGAGAGATTTTCTGAGAAAAACATCCATTGCTGGTATGGGTTTGGCAATGACCCCGGCATGGTCAAATTCAATCATTGGCAACAACCCGCATAATATTCTAGCACCTTTATCTAACGCCAACTATATGGGCGGATTTTCTGCTCCTAAATTGGAGACTGTAAAATGCGCTTTCATTGGTGTAGGTGCCCGGGGGTCTGGGCATGCACAACAGATTGCGGCCATTGAGGGAACAGAAGTAGTAGCAATCAGTGATTTGTACCAAGATCTCGCCGAAAAATCGGCAAATATATGCAAGGAGAACGGTGGGGGTACTAGACATAAGAAGATAAACCTGTACACCGAGGGGGAGAACGACTGGAAAAAGATGTTGAAAAAGGAAAAGCCAGATGCCGTTTTTGTTTGTACCCCATGGAAATTGCATGCGCCTATGGCCATTGAAGCTATGAATAGCGGGGCCCATGTTTTTGTTGAAGTTCCTCTGGCACTTACCATCCAGGAAATGTGGGATATTGTGGATACCTCCGAAAAAACCCAAAAGCATTGTATGATGATGGAAAACGTCAACTACGGCAGGGAAGAACTACTCTACCTAAATATGTGCCGAAAAGGTGTTATTGGGGAGTTGCTGCACGGGGAAGCGTCCTATATACATGAGTTAAGAGGGCAAATGAACGAAGTTGAGCGTGGCACGGGTTCATGGCGCACCTATCATTATGCAAACCGCGATGGCAATCTATATCCTACACATGGATTGGGACCGGTTGCCCAGTATATGAATTTAGCCAGAGGAGAAGATAATTTTAAATTCATAAACTCCTTTTCTTCTCCTGGCAAAGGACGAAATCTATACGCCGCCAAGAATTTTCCAGCAGACCACAAATGGAATAAGTTGGACTTTAAAGGAGGGGATATAAATACATCCATTGTAAAAACAAACATGGGTAGGACTATTATGGTACAATGGGACGAAACAAGCCCCAGACCCTATACCAGACACAATATGATTCAAGGAACAAAAGGAATTCTGGCAGGTTTCCCGACCAGAATTGCCTTGGAAGGCGGGGTAGAAGGCGGTCCGGATAGCCACCACGAATGGGCAGAAGGCGAGCAATTGCAAAAGATTTATGAAAAATACGAACATCCATTGTACGTGCGCTTGGGAGAATTGGCTACCAAAATGGGCGGACATGGTGGAATGGACTTTATAATGAGGTACCGAATCATCGAGTGCCTACGCAATGGCCTACCATTAGATCAGAACGTATACGAAGGTTGTTATTGGAGTGCTGTAGGTACTTTGAGCGAGGTATCCGTAGCTCAAAACGGTGCTCCTCAAGAGTTTCCGGATTTTACCAGGGGCAATTGGAAAACCACTGCGCCTTTGGATATTGTCAGCTAAAAGCACTTCAGAATAATAATAAAAAGTCATTCTATACCAGATCAACCCAATATTATTTGGTCCAAGTATACAATGACTTTTTCATTGATATAGGGAGGGGTACTAGACCCAAAAAGTTACTCTGTACTGTCTATTCCTGCAACCTCGGTCCTACCATCCATATAGCTGATCAGGTCCTGGGTACTTGTGAATACTTTTTTACTGTAATAACGTCCTCTATCCCAATCCGCAGGGTCCGCAGCCTTTAAGGCATCGGCTATAATGTCCTGCACTTTTTCCGAAAGGCCTTCACATTGACTGCCTTCCAATAGCTTAAAAAGTTTTTCATAGGACTCCAAGGCCTTACCTGAATAGAATTTCTGATGATCATAGTTATTCGCCTTCAATGCGCTTTTGGCATGATTAAGGGCATAGGAAGCGGTAGAATAAACTAATTCACAATCGTCCTTTGCCTGGGCTATGGAATAAACAAACAATGAAAAGAACAACAAATAAACTTTTTTCATAGGTGCGGGATTTTTAGATTTGTTTAAAGAAAACGAAACTTTAATCCCAATATTGCTGGCCTATTTCATTTCTATTATTTTTACACAGGTTATAGCCTCCCTTATTTCCTTCAAATTTTCATAGGTTTTACCACCAAACAATGAAAAGTTTTTCAATGGTAAAATCAGATGATTTCATCCATAATAATGGCGAGTTTTTATTTTCCAATCCAATCGAAATCAAATCTAGTATATCATTATGGCCTAGCCAATTAACCCTATGATGTGGCTCTAGAAGCCATTCCTGCTTGGTCGGTAAATAATATTGGTTTTCAAAAAACAAAGGGGACTTAAATTTTCGGAAAGGCATCCACCTGCCACTAATACAATTGGAATTAAAAGGGGCCAGATCCATATTCTGCTTCATAAAAGGGACAAATAATTGGGATTTAAAACAGACCTGATGCAATAGTTCCGAAGGCGTTATATTAAACCCTTGTAATACAGTTGAGGCTTCAGGTGTCTTTAAAAGTGGAATTTGATGATTTATAATCCTTTTCTTCTTGGCTTGAAAAGAATCGCGTTGGTTGGGGCCTATCAATTGGCTCGCAATATTTGTTGCCTCCTCAGATATTACATAAAACTTATAGGTAAGTTCAATATGTATAAATCGTTTACTATCAATATCTTGCAATAAGAAATCTATTTCTCCTAAACTTACTTTTTCTTTCCTTATGGGAATGTTGTGCGCTATAACTTTGTATTGCCTTGAATGTTGGATCAGCTTTAGAAAAATATGCTCTATTTTATGTCCTAACCGTACATTTGAGGGTATGGACCCCATATCCAAATTTTCAAAATATATTTCTGGAAATACAAATTGCTTCAAACCGTCCAATTCCCCGGTCCAAAGTGAAGGAGTTTTAAAAAATGCGTTGTAATATGAAAGGTTTTTATGATCCAAACGGTACTAAGATAGGTAAAGCGTTAAGTTTTCTTTAAAATGGAAATGGTCTAGACCAAATTAAGTAATTTTATAGTATGGCTATTAATAAAAGAAAAGGGTTTCGATTTTCCAACTATGAAGCCCCCGAGCAAACTCCTTTCGAAAAGCTTTTTGATATTTTCAAGGAACTGATTACGCATACTTCGGGAGATGTGGATGAGGCTTTGGATTGGTTAAGGGAGTTGGACAAGGAGTACGAACTTACTGATGAGAATTATACCATTGATGATTTTATAGAAGATCTTAAAGCCAAAGGGTTTCTGAGAGAGGAACCAAAAGAAGGTGATAGTGATGGTTCCGGCGGACAAAAGGCGGATTTGTCCATAACTGCCAAAATGGAACGGATTATTAGGCAAGCGGCCCTGAATCAAATTTTCGGCAAGATAAAGCGCAGTGGTTCGGGCAATCATAAAACCGGCTTATCGGGCAGGGGGGATGAACATATGGGAGAATTCAGGGAATATAGATTTGGCGATAGTTTAGAGCGAATTTCCATGACCGAGAGTTTAAAAAATGCCCAGATAAACCATGGAATCGGTAATTTCCATTTAAGCGAAGAGGATTTGGTGGTAGAGGACACCCAATTCAAAGCTCAAATGAGCACGGTCTTAATGATCGATATTAGCCATAGTATGATACTCTATGGTGAGGACCGCATTACGCCTGCCAAAAAGGTAGCTATGGCCTTGGCAGAACTTATTACCACCCGATATCCGAAAGACACTTTGGAGATTCTGGTTTTTGGCAACGATGCCTGGCCCATTCCAATAAAGGATCTGCCTTATCTAAAAGTAGGGCCCTATCATACCAATACCGTTGCCGGATTGCAATTGGCAATGGACATGCTCCGTAGAAAGCGAAATACGAACAAACAGATTTTTATGATAACCGATGGCAAACCCAGTTGTATTAGATTGGCTGATGGCACCTATTATAAAAATAGTGTGGGCTTGGATGATTATATCGTAGAGAAATGCTACAACATGGCCAGACAGGCCAGAAAGCTCCATATCCCAATAACCACTTTTATGATTGCCAAGGACCCGTATTTAACGCAATTTGTGAGGCATTTTACGGAAGCCAATAAGGGAAAGGCCTTCTTTACCGGCTTAAAGGGACTTGGTGAAATGATTTTTGAGGATTACGAACAAAATAGGAGAAAAAGATTAAAGGGATAAATAACAAAAAAAGGCACAAGCTGTTAGGCACCATTCCCTGATAAACTATATAAACAGGGAGACCAAAATATAAATATTTACAGATGAAATTGAATCATAAGGAAATTACCAATCTAGGGGAACTTAGAAAGGCAGGATACAAAACAATAAAAATAAAGGATGAGTTAAGGGCAAATCTTATTGACAAAATAAAGTCGGATGAAATTACATTTCCCGGGGTTTGGGGCTACGAAAATTCTGTAGTGCCGGAACTGGAAAGAGCTATATTATCCAGGCACAACATTAATCTACTGGGGCTTAGGGGCCAAGCTAAAACGCGTTTGGCAAGGCTAATGGTAAATTTATTGGACGAGTATATTCCAATAGTCACCGGTTCGGAAATAAATGATGACCCCTTAAGCCCAATCTCACGCTTTGCTATAGAAACCATTAAGGAACACGGTGACCTAACACCCATTTCCTGGCTGCACAGAAGTGATCGATTCTATGAAAAATTGGCTACACCGGATGTTACGGTAGCCGATTTAATTGGTGATGTTGATCCTATCAAAGCTGCAAACCTAAAGCTGTCCTATGCAGATGACAGGGTTATACACTTTGGAATGATCCCCCGTGCCAACCGTTGTATTTTTGTAATCAATGAACTACCGGATCTACAAGCAAGGATACAAGTCTCCCTTTTTAATATCTTACAGGAAGGGGACATTCAAATCAGGGGTTTTAAGCTTCGATTGCCTTTGGACCTACAATTTGTATTTACAGCGAACCCTGAAGATTATACCAATAGGGGTAGTATTGTAACCCCATTAAAAGATAGGATAGGGTCCCAGATTTTAACGCACTATCCCGAGGACATTGAAACCGCGCGTAAAATTACTGAACAGGAATCCAAATTGGACAAACGCCAAACTGAGGCCATTTATGTCCCGGATTTGGCAAAAGATCTTTTGGAACAAATAAGCAGGGAAGCAAGGGAAAGTGAATATGTAGATGCCAAAAGTGGTATTAGCGCCAGGATGAGTATAACTTCATTCGAAAATCTAATGAGTACCGCTGAGCGAAGGGTGCTGAAGAATGGTCAAGAAACAACAATGATAAGACTGAGCGATTTTATGGGGGTTATTCCCTCTATTATCGGTAAGATAGAATTGGTTTATGAAGGGGAACAGGAAGGTTCCGGCAGTGTTGCAGAGATATTGATAGAAGATGCAGTGAAGTCCCTCTTCCTAAATTATTTCCCAAAGATAGATAAATTGGAACGCAAGGATGCCGAAGGTCCTTATGATGAATTGGTAAGTTGGTTTTTTGATGGGGAAGGCTTTGATTTGTTGGATGATGCTACCGACAAGGAATATAAGGAAAAGCTGGATAGTATTATCCCACTTCAACAATTGGTGGTAAAACACCAACCTGATATTAAAAAGGAAGACACTTATTTTCTAAAGGAATTGCTGTTGTGGGGACTTGTTGCCCATAAAAAATTAAGTAAGCAGCGATATACTACAGGGTATCAGATAAAAGACGTTTACGGCAGTTTTATAAGAGGATTGTAAAATATAGCTTTTTTTACTCCCAGGCATCAATGTGATTATTTAAGTAATCAAAATCATATATGCCTACTATCCGTTTTCTAATGACAAAGGACCAAACAGTTAGTAGGACCAATAAGGTTTGTAGCGCAATAATCAAGATACCCATGGGAACGAAAGAACTTGGAATAACATGGTCCTGAAATTCATTTTGGGAACCAAGTATTAAAAAAGTTTCATAAATATTATATCCATAAACCAATAAGATAGCGTACATGACATACTCAATATTTTTCATGATCATATCAGGATATTCCATTTCCGTTATCTTAAACCATAGTACATACAAATAAAGAAAGTGGATCATTGTCAAAAATGGAAAAATATAACTCTCGAACCTATTGAATATAAAGGTATTTCCATACATGCTATAAAAACCAAGGATTATTAAGGATAGCATTGATACAATGGTAAGGACAATAATAAGTTTAGGAGTGGTTCTTTTAACGGAATTTTCCATAATTACGGTTTAAGATTATAGGACAATTTTCAACATAATTACAACTTAATTCTTGAACCTCGGTGAAATTTTCGTTGAATATATAGAAATATAAGATAGAAAAAAGGCGGCTTGGACGAAGTACCTAAAAGCACGATGAACTTATAACAATCCCATTTTAAAATACGTTCTAGGACCAAACATAAATCCGACCTTCCCTATACTTGCTTAGTTTAGGGTTTGTTCGGATTTAATGATAAAAAATATAAACCAGATGCAAACACCTCGTTTTTACTATTTAATTCATGTTCAATTTTTGGGCTTTCGCTATAGCGGCTGGCAAAAGCAACCAAATCAAAAAACGGTGGAGGGTATGCTGGTAAAGACCTTAAAATTTGTTTTGCCCAATTCCAAATTCAAGATCCTGGGAGCCGGACGTACAGATGCTAAAGTATCTGCCTTAAACACGGCCTTCGAATTATTTGTGGATAAGGAACCTCTAGAAGACCTTCAGGTATTTATGCGCGATTTTAATGCAAACCTACCCCCGGATATTCGTATCATCAGTATAGATCAGGTCAATGAAAACTTCAATATCATACAAGAAAGCAAACTGAAGGAATACGTATATCTTTTTTCCTTTGGTCAAAAAAACCACCCCTTTTGCGCGCCGTTTTTGGCAAACATCATAGACGAATTAGATGTCGATTTAATGACTAATTGTGCCCGACTTTTTATTGGCACCCATGATTTTTCATCCTATACGGCGCGACTTCAGCCCAATACAAAAGTGCTCAGGACTATAGAATCATGTGAAATAAAAAGAAACGAAATATTGACGGCTAATTTTTTTCCGGAAGTAAGTTACGCCCTGCATATTACGGGAGAAGGCTTTATGAGATATCAGATTAGGATGATAATGGGGGCTTTGATTCAAGTGGGCAAGGGAGAACTTACAGTAATGGACATTAAAGAATCATTGAAAAAGGAAAACAATACTGTATTGACATATGTTGCCCCAGGCTCTGGGCTATTGCTAAATCATCTACAGTTCCAATAGTAGCAATCCCATTACCTATGAGTAAAAATTCAAAAAAAATAACATAAATTTTCCAGGAGTTGATTCTTGGACGGTCTGGAATGTATAAATTAGTGCAAATAACAGAATTAAAGCAAGAGTATTCTTAAGATTCCAACCAATGGCCAAAAAAAAATCCACACACAGAAGACAATCAAAAAGACTCGCCAAAACCGGGAAGGCTCCCGGAACAGTAACCTACCTAGGAAATAGGGAAGGAGCCAAGAGTACGATCAATGTTCTAGAGTATGATGAAAATGGGGTAATAGAATCGGGCTTTGATGTATACACTTCAGAGAACTTTGATAAAATCGTTGCCTTCCAAGCTTCTCCTTCAATTTCCTGGATCAATGTAATCGGAATAAGTGACGAGAAATTTATAGAAAATCTAGGCAGGGCCTTTTCTCTTAACCCCCTGACTATTGAGGATGCTGTAAACACACATCAACGGGCAAAAATAGACGAATACAGTGACTATATTTTTGGGGCATTTAAAATGCTCTATTTGGATGAGAACAATGAATTGGTTGCGGAACATGTGGCCATTGTTTTAATGAAAAATACTGTTCTTGTTTTTCAGGAAATGCCTGATGATGTTTTCAATAGTATTAGGGAAAGGGTAAGGGCCAAAACTGGGCGAATAAGAAGCAAGCCCGCCGACTACCTATTTTTTACACTTCTGGACGCCATAATAGATAATTATTTTGTGGTGCTCGAAAATATTAATCACAAAATAGACCTTCTGGAGGAAGAAGTATATGAAAACCCAAGTCCCAAAACGGCCCATGCCATCCAAGACCTGAAAAAGGAAGTCCTAAGGATTAGAAGGTATATCTATCCTATGAAGGAGTTGGTCCACAAATTAATAGATAGTGAACATGACCTAATAACGAAAGACACCAAATTATTTTTAAGGGATGCCTTGGACCATTGTATAGAAATAAACGAAAGCCTAAATATTTTAAGGGAAATGTCCATGAGCCTCATGGAGATGTACATGAGCAACATTAGCAATAAAATGAACGAGGTAATGAAAGTACTGACCATTATGGCCACTATTTTCATCCCTCTCACCTTTATTGTTGGGGTATATGGAATGAATTTTGAATATATCCCAGAATTGAAATACCCGAATGGATACTTCTATGTTTGGGGGCTCATGATAGCAATCTTTATCGGCCTTCTATTTTATTTTAAAAAGAAGGGGTGGCTGTAGTTTCGAACTAAATGGATACAATTAATCGAACAGATCCGAGGAAAGATAACGGTCCCCACGATCGCATACAATAGAAACAATAACACCCTCCTCCAAACTTTCGGCCAATTTCACTGCGGCAGCGGCAGCGCCACCACTGCTCATACCTGCAAAAATACCTTCTTCTTTCGCCAATCGCTTGGCCATATCCCTAGCTTCCTGCTCGGTAACCTCCATAACAGTGTCCACTTTCTTGGGATTAAAAATTTTAGGGAGGTATTCTTGGGGCCATTTGCGAATACCTGGAATTTTGGCCTCATCGGCTGGTTGCACCCCAACAATTTGAATCTTGGAATTCGTTTCCTTCAAAAAAGTGGATGTACCCATTATAGTCCCAGTGGTACCCATAGACGACACAAAATGGGTAATTTCCCCTTGGGTATCCTTCCAAATCTCCGGACCGGTACTTATATAATGTGCCTTCCAGTTATCATCATTGGAAAATTGGTTGATCATGATGTAACCTTCTTCTTTCACCTTTAGTTCGGCATAGTCCCTAGCTCCCTCAATACCTACATCGGCAGGGGTAAGGGTTACCTTGGCCCCATAGGCCTTCATGGTCTGTACTCTTTCCTTTGTGGAATTTTCGGGCATTACCAGTTCTATATCCAACCCATAAATTCCTGCTATCATGGCCAAAGCAATACCAGTATTTCCACTGGTAGCCTCTATCAATTTGGAGTTGGCATCAAAATCACCCCTTTCCAAACCGCCTTTTATCATATTAAGGGCTGCACGATCCTTTACGCTTCCTCCGGGATTATTTCCTTCCAACTTAAAAAAAAGTTTAACCTTGGGATTGGTGTTGATTGCTTTTGATATTACCAAGGGAGTGTTCCCTATAATATCCAAAATACTATGAGACATGCGGTAAGGTTTTTATTTTAATTATTGGAGAATGATAAACGGTGGAATTGGCAGGCACAGATTCTGTGATCCATGCATTTCCGCCAATTATGGAATTTTCCCCGATCACGGTATCCCCTCCAAGGATAGTGGCATTGGCATATATGGTAACATTGTTTTCAATGGTGGGGTGACGCTTTGTTTTTTGCAGTTTTTTGGCAACATATAAAGCTCCCAAGGTTACCCCTTGATAGATTTTTACATTATTTTTAATTACTGCGGTTTCACCAATGACCACACCTGTGGCATGATCAATGAAAAAGGATTTTCCTATTTGGGCCCCCGGGTTAATGTCCACACCCGTCTGTCTATGTGCATATTCCGTCATTAATCTGGGAACCAAAGGAAAGCCATCTTTATAAAGTTCATGGGCAAGCCTGTAGATAGCAATGGCATAAAAACCAGGGTAGGCCATGTACACCTCTTCTATAGATAGGGAAGCAGGATCGCAATTTACAATGGCCTCGGCATCCAAATTCAATTTTTCAAGAATTTCTGGCAGGCGCACTACAAAATTCGCCCAAACCCTTTGGCAAGGTTTGTCTACCTGCCAACAGGCCAAATTTACCAATGCATCAAATTCCTGTTCCAATAGATCCAGATTTTCATCGACCGGAGTATCTATATCGAACAGGGTATAAAACAAACGGTTGGTAAATGATTCAGTTCTTTCCTTAAGTTCGAACCTCAGGTTGGGCTGATTTTTATGTTCCTTAATATTCTTTATTATAGATGCTTTATCCATTTGCACTTTTGATTATACATTCAAAATTAACCATTATTTCAAAATCAGCTTATGCTAAATTGGTTAACTTTAGCACAAAGATAATGTGTTATGAGTCGTATACAACAGCAGCTAATTACGAAAGATGTATTTCAATTTTTAGAAAAGCTTAAAAAAAACAACTCTAGAGAATGGTTTACGGAGCACAAAACTGAATTCAAGGAGCTGGAAACTGGGGTCAAAAGTTTTTATTCTGCCTTACTGAATAAATTAAAAGCTCATGATGATATTGAAAAATTAAAAATGTTCCGCATTTATAGGGATATACGTTTCTCCAAAGACAAAACTCCCTATAAGACCCATTTTGCAGGTTCCTTTTCCAGGTCCGGACAGCGATTGCGAGGAGGATACTATTTAAGGCTAAAACCCAATGAAACCTTTATTGCCGCCGGATTCTGGGAGCCTAATAAAGAAGACCTCTTAAGAATAAGGAAGGAATTTGAAACCGATGCCTCAGAAATACGTGCCATAATGAATAAGAATAGTTTCAATGAGGTATGGGGCGAAATGCAGGGTGATGAATTAAAAACTGCTCCCTCCGGATTCAACAAGGAGCACCCCAACATCGATCTGATCAAAAGAAAACAATTCATTTTTGTGAAAAACTTTTCAGATGAGGAAGTCATGTCGCCAGATTTTATGACGAATGTAGACCTTGCGTTCCAAGCAATACGACCTTATTTTAACCTTATGAGCGATATACTCACCACTAATCTCAATGGGGAATCACTTTTGGATTAAGAAGTCTATACCGGCTGAAGCGATGCTTTTTCAAAAAATTGAACCTGATCTTTAATACGCTCAATGACCATCTGCATCATGCGTTTATTCAAAGAAGACGAATTAAGTATGTATAATTCATACTCCTCCGTGGTAAATTGGCCTATGATAATTCCTTTTAGTGAATTTCTAAACTTAATGTCCTTTTGGATCGCATTTTCTATAAAAATCAGGCGTTTGTTCATCCCAAGTTCATAAAAACTATTTTTATGTTTAGTGATGTAATTCTGAAAAACCAAAAGCAATAAGGAGTTTTGCATTTTAATTACAGGACGTAAGGTATGGTTTTGAAACTTCTCATCACTGCTCATATTTTCCGTTACTTTGGCTGAAGGGATTATAGGACGAATTTCCAAAAGACTATGGGACCTATCGCTCATATCATTGGTGTTTTTATAAAGGTAGGTATTAGGGTTTTTCCTAATTCGGTAATTCTATATAGTTTTTAACGAGGTTATGAACATTGTTATTTTTCGTTCGGAAAAAAGCCTTAATTTTCTGAGGAAACAAAAAGTTCAACTTTTTGTTTTATAAAATAGACTACAACATATTTAGGAATAATCCTACTAATATACTGCCCGTGGATTATGGGAATCTAATTATTATTACCCCTATTAATTCCCAAATTGAACAAAAAATTATGATGTAATTTAGATTTACCTAAATCGGTTGACATTTATACCTTAAGAGTATTTTAGGGCAAATTTCTTTACTAATTTTGCAGTAAAATTTTAGATACTATGAGATTTCATACAAGAAAATGGGTGAAACCAGAAGATTTAAACGCCAATGGCACTCTATTTGGAGGCAAGTTGCTGGCATGGATAGACGAGGAAGCCGCACTATATAGCATTATACAATTGGAAAACAAAAGGGTAGTTACCAAGTATATGTCCGAAATAAACTTTATGAGCACCGCCTTAAAAGGTGACATTGTTGAAATAGGTATAGACGTGGTAAAATTTGGAAAGACCTCCTTGACACTCAACTGTGAGGTTCGGAACAAAATGACCAGAGAAACCATTGTAACGGTAGACAATATTATAATGGTAAATCTAGGTGCGGATGGAAAACCCAAACCACATGGAAAAACCAAAATAGAATTTGTAAGGGACCGTCTGGCTTCGGAAGTTTAGTTTACGGCATAAGTTTTCGCCACTCCCTGCACCTCATCCAATACCCGTAGTAAATTGCCTCCCCAGAGTTGCGCAATTTCCTCCTCGGTATAACCTCTTTTGACCAGCTCCAGGGTTACATTAGGGGTTTCGGAAGCGTCTGTCCACCCGGCAATGCCTCCGCCTCCATCAAAATCTGAACTGATCCCCACGTGATCGATCCCTATTAAATTTACCATATAGTCAATGTGGTCTACAAAGTCGGCCACATCTACGGCCTGTGGCTGATCTTTCCTCTTATTTGCCTTAGCTTTGGCCAAACCCACTACTTTGGAATAATTCTCCATAAAAGTATTCTTCTTTGCCTCTGAAAGATCGGCAAGCTCATCAAAGGAATACCAATCTATCCCTAAAGAATCGGCCACCTTTCTATAGAAATTTTTTAAATAAGCGGTGTGGACCTCATCCTTTTTAGTATTCAAATAAGAACTAAAGGCAACAGTTTGCACAACGCCTCCATTTTCCTTCATAAGCAACAGTTGTTCATCGTCCAAATTCCGGCTATGGTCACACAGTGCCCGCGCAGAGGAATGGGAGGCAATAATTGGAGCTTTGGACAAGGCTATCATTTGCTTCATGGATTCTTTGGAAACATGGGATACATCGATCATTATCCCCAACCTATTCATTTCCTTGACGGCCATTTTACCGAGCTCGCTCAGCCCGTTATGCAACCACACCCCATCGGCCTCACCAGTATTGGAATCACAAAACTGGCTATGCCCGTTGTGGGAGAGGGAAATATATCTTGCCCCTAGATTATAATAGTTTTCAAATTCCGAAAGATCTTCGCCTATTGGGTAGGCATTTTCAACGCCTATCATGGCCACTTTTTTACCGGAGCCCACAATTTGGCGGACATCCTTGGAGCTATAGGCCAGATCTATCTCTTCGGGCGCTATTTTCTCGCACAATCTATGAATGGCATCAAACTTTGCCATGGCATTCTCCTTGGCTTTGGCATAGCCTTCTTCGGTTAATTCGCCCTGGCCGGTATAGACTATTAACCAAGGAACATCCAAGCCTCCACTTTTAAGTTTTGGGAGATTTACCTGATTGTCCAATTTCTGGGTATAGTTTATGGTATCCGTAAAATTGGTCACATTAATATCTACATGGGTATCAATAGTAATAACCTCCTTGTGTATACGAACAGCTTTTTCTTCGACCGACTCCGCCAATTTTTCTTCTTTTTCCTTACAGGCCATAATCGATAAAAGACATATAAATCCGATAAAATGCTTCATGCTTATAGGTTTTGATACATACAAATAACGGCATTTGACAACATAAAATGAAGCCTTGATAACATTTAATTGTAAACCGCACTTTAAAAGGTGAGTTTTAGACCTCAGAACCCAAACTATTTTAAATTGAAATCCAACAACCTACTATCCCATCTGACAAATCTTGAAGGTCAACTAAATCATTTTTCATTTGAGGAATTAACCTCGGAGGAAGCTTCTTTATTAAAAAAATCCTTTATGACCTTTAAATATCGTCTGGAGGAAAAAGTATTGGGGCCAAAACCTAAAGTTTCCAACTCCAATTCACACAACAAGGATTTTGAATCGGCCATAGGGAACAAAGAATTGGCGAATCCGATAAAAAACAAACCGAACCGGGAAGAAGGTAAGCTTCTTGCCAAAATAGGGGATGAAATTAGAACCCCAATCAATGGAATAATAGAGTCTGTAGATCTACTAAAAGAAGGCAACATAAATGCTGAACAATTAGCGCAACTTAATTCCATAACGGCTACCTCCAACAACCTTTTGGATATCATTAACGAGCTGTTGGAATATACCAAGCTTACTTCGGGAAGGGAAAAATTTGAAAGCATCGATTTTAATTTTTACAGTATTGTTAGGGATACCATGTATCTATGCAATACCCTAATAATCAACAAAGATGTTACCTTAGAAGTAGATTTGGATACGGAAATTCCCGAAGTTCTATTGGGTGATCCATCCAAGTTGTCCCAAATTCTTCTTACCCTCTTGGGGAATTCGATAAAACTTATTGATGAAGGAAGCATCCTTCTCAAAATTAAATTAAGAAGGCAGCACAACAATTACTTTGTGCTAGATTTTGAAATAAGGGATTTGCGTACAGGAGCATTAAATAACGACTTAGGTGCCAATGTGCCAACTGAAAATATAGAACCCAATACAAATGATTTGGGAATTGGTTTTGCCATGGTCAAGGGAATATTGGAAATCTTAAACGGTTCCTTGGCAACAATGGCCACCTTGGATGATGGTTGTTCTTATAAGTTCACTATCCCCTATAAAAAAGGTAAACAGATCAGAACCTCAGGTTACCAATTAGATTCCAACAATACAGGTACAACCGATAAAATTATAGAAGGTCTCCATATACTAGTTTTTGAGGACAATATTCTAATTCAAAAATTAATTGAACAGCGCTTAAAGAATTGGGGATGTACCGTTCAGGTAACGGATAATGGTCTAGTTGGAATGGATTATTTATTAAAACATAGGGTAGACCTGGTATTGATGGACCTTAGAATGCCGGTAATGAATGGTTTTCAAATTACCCAAATAATTCGAGAATCCAGCAATAATCACGTCAAAAGCATACCCATTATAGCCTTAACGGGCGATTTTACGATTAATGATAAAATTAAATGTAATGCACTGGGAATAGATGATTATATCCTAAAACCTTATACCCCTGATGAATTACTGACCACTTTATATAAATACAAAAGAGATATAGGGTCCAAGCCCGTATTAGATCCCATTAAAGATCTTGCCCAATTTTCAACAAAAAAAGAATTTTGGGAGGTTAGCTTAACAGAGATACTGGAAGAGTGTATGGGGGAAATAGACCTATTGGAGGAGCTAATCGGTTTATTTAAACAAAATATGCTGGATTTCATCGGTAGGGCCAATGTCTATATCCCAGAAGGTAATTTTAATCGTTTGGGGTTTGCTGCACATAAGGTTAAATCGGGACTTTCCATGATGAAAGCGGATCACCTTTATTCCCTTGTAGATAAAATTACGGTAGAATGTAAGACCCATAGGAATCTTCCTCAAATAGGACGGCTATATGATCAATTACTATTGGCATATCCCATGGTAGAGAAAGCCATTGATAGGGAACTGATGATATTAAAAAGCAAGGGAAAGTAAACGTTGAATAAAATTGAATGTGCGAATAAGTGAATATACCTCAAATACATACCAACCTGATATGGGATTTAACGGCCTTGTTCCTGCTTTTGACCATAGGATATTTGACCATCCTATTCTTTTTAAGAAAAACCAACACACTGTTAAAGTGGAACAATAGGGAAGAAAAAAAGAAACATTTACGTGGAATACTATGTGAGCTATTGCTTTATGAGCAAGGAAAACTAAAAATGCCAGAAAGAGAACTCATTGACCTAAAAGTGGAATTGTGGAAGCTTTTAAGGCAGTCCAGCAACAAACGCATTATGTCCAAGATTTTGATGGAGATGAACAACGATCTCGATGATGGGGCACAACATATAATTTCAAGACTTTCCAAAGAATTTGGCCTGCAAATAAATGCCTTTGAAAATTTAGACATTGGTACCAATGGGAATAATACGCCACAGAATAAAGCTGGCAATGTAGACCATTTACCATATACAGAAACAATAATGGAAGCACCCAAAATGAATCAACCATCGAATAACAATACCAATAAGCTGGATACCAAAACCGATGTATTAATGGGGGAGGAGCTAGACCTTAGTTTCGTTCCTTTGATAACCAATAATGAAGATACAAATAGCGTTAGCAGTCCGGAAGTACAGGAAGTTCTGATGATTAGCAACGATTTGGAATTCCTAACGGAATGCCTAGGTAATGAAAGTTTTGAAAGAAACCCTTATGAGGCGATATTCGAGGAAATTTATGGGGAAAATATAATTCTCTCCCCAAACAAACCAAAGGGGAAAGACTTTTCTTTTTTAAACATAGATTTCTTGCCCTTGATAACGGAAATTGAAGAAGAGATACAAGAACCCATCACCAACATTAATGAGCTTGAAGTGGAATACGAGGTGGTTTTAGATCCGCAGTTTAAAAAACAGATCAGTGATATATTAAAGTCCCATGTAGAAGAACAAAGAAGGGTAGTGGCCATAGAGGAAGATGATAATTTATTGGATCTAGGAGAAATGGATCTTCCTGCCGCCAAATTCTACACAGATTGGGAATTTAAAAAAGTTAAATTACTACATTCCATAGAGGAAATGGGAGATATACGGGAGGTACCCCTATTAAATGAAATGTTGGATGAGGAAGAAAACGAATCCATTGGCAATCTCATTAAAGAAATAATTTTCAGGTTCCTTTCCGAGTATCCCATGGATATCGATGAGGAGTTCAAGGACAACAATCTCGTAGATTTCGGGGAGAATTATGTGTTCAATCATTTATTCAGCGCCTTGGATAGGGAATCACAACTGCTATTACTGCAAGAGATACAACAAATAGGGGACCTAAGTGATCTATATTTTTTGGAAACCCTCCACAATCATTCTGATAAAGCTATAAGAGAAAAGGCAAAATTGGTTTCCTTTTATATGGAAGCGAAAATTCCGGATATACCAACCAGCAGCATAGAAATCCTTTCAGGAGACAGCCGGGATTTAAAAAAGCAAATCAATGAACCCTCAAAGTTGCATTTGGACCCTTCGATTACTTTTGAAGTAGGAAAATCGGGCTTTATATCTACGGCCTCATCCAAGAGGGAGACCCAGGAAAATGATAAGGCGGCATCCTTGGGTCATTTTGTTGCACAGAAAGATAAGGAGGAGGAGACTTTAGGTTATAATGACCTGTTCAACATCGATTTTGATATTACAACCTCAGAGCATATTACGTTTTACAATAATAGCTACCAGAAAGGGGAGGAGAGTTTGGAAGAATTGGAGGAAATAAAATTCTTGGATCAATTAAAGGACCTCACTAACAAAATTTTCAAGAATAAATAGATTCAAACCCTAGGGTAAGCCAAGGCACCCTAAAGGAGACCACCACAAGGGCAGGAGGTATTGCACCATTACCCAGTCAAAAAATCGGTGTTCGTACAACTGACTCATTTCAATTAACCACAGCTTTTTAAATACGGGTTGCAAGGATTAAGGTTTAGCAAATAATGCAACCGGAATAATCAAATTATTTACCCGTAAAAGGATTAAACTTTATGAACTGTACATTTTACAACTAAAAAACACTTATACACAACATTTTATTGGCTCAAAAAGAGATATTAAATATGTTTACAGTATAATTATTGACCCAAACAATAATAACCTAAACCAAGTCTTACTATGTTATACGACACCTACGGAGAGGAATACCTAGCATTCCTACAAGATTTAAATGAAATTTTGAGTTTAAACGAATTGGCTGAGTTGGACTACATGTAGTTCGGCCCAGAATTCAGAATCTAAAAACCCCTATTGAGATGGCAAAACAAAATCCAGACAACGCAGCTTATTTAAACTTCATTGAAGATTTAAATGAAATTCTAATCGATTTCAATATCAGTAAATTAAGTTATTCTTAAACCCATAACTTTAGAAACAAAGAGGCCGAATAAAATGCTATTTTATTCGGCCTCTTTGTTCTGGGTCATCTATCCCAAATAGGTTTTGAGCAATTTACTCCTAGAGTTATGGCGAAGCTTTCTAATAGCTTTTTCCCTTATCTGCCTTACCCGTTCCCTTGTAAGGTCAAAAGTGAGTCCAATTTCTGCCAAGGTCATGGATTGTTGATCGCCAATACCGTAATACAATTTAACAACATCTGCCTCCCTTTGGGAAAGCGTATCCAAAGCCCTATTGATCTCAGTATTTAAGGACTGCTGTAAAAGAAACATATCCGGTCTTGGGGACTCTCCGGAACGAATTACATCGTACAGATTGGAATCCTCTCCCTCCTTTAATGGCGCATCCATGGAAACGTGTCTACCTGAATTTTTTAACGATTGTTTTACCTCGCTAACAGACATTTCCAATTCTGTGGCTATCTCCTCGGGTGATGGTGGCCTTTGATGGGCTTGCTCCAAATATGAAAAGGTTTTTTTTATTTTATTTATTGAGCCTATTTTGTTGAGCGGTAAGCGCACAACCCTAGACTGTTCTGCCAGCGCCTGTAATATAGCTTGACGTATCCACCAAACTGCGTACGATATAAATTTAAACCCTCTTGTTTCATCAAAACGCTTGGCCGCTTTGACCAATCCAACATTTCCTTCATTGATTAAATCAGGGAGCTTCAAACCTTGATTTTGATATTGTTTGGCAACAGAAACCACAAATCTTAAATTCGCTGTGGTAAGTTTTTCCAAGGCAATTTGATCCCCATCCCTAATTTTTTGAGCCAATTCAACCTCTTCATTAGCGGTGATCAACTCTATTTTACTGATATCCTGCAGATATTTGTCTAGTGATTTGGATTCCCTATTCGTAACCTGCTTGATAATCTTTAGTTGCCTCATATATTTTTTATTTGGATTTTGAAGTGTTAATCTCTCATTATACCTTTTTTTTGCGTCTTTTCCAAGGGAAGCGGTATTACTTATACATAATTTATGAGAAGTTTATGATATTCATTGTTTAATCCAAATATTAAAATATTAATTTACCCTCTTGTGCTATATTTTGGTTTTTTAATAAGTAATTGCAATTCTTAAGTTCAAATCGAATTAATTTGGAGAATGAGTAAAAGGGCATTGGTAAAATATTTATCGGAACTAAAAAAAAAGGAGCTAGAAGAGCAATTAATAGACTTATATCACAAATTTCCAGTAGTAAAGGAATATTACGATTTTGTTTTCAACCCTAAGGAAGATAAGCTGGTGCAGGATGCAAAAATAAAGATTTCCAATGAATACTTTCCTTTAAAAAGAAAAAGGCCCAAGGCCAGAAGGTCCGTTGCCCAAAAATACATAAAACACTTTGTGAAATTGGGAGTAGACCCACACTTAACAGCAGATCTTATGTTGTACAACTTGGAAGTAGCCCAATCTTTTTCACTGGAGAAAAATGTCCCGGAGACTTTCTATAAAAGTATGGGCAACTCCTTTAACGAACTGGTCCAATTTGTTTCATTAAATGGCCTTTTAAGCGATTTTAAGGACAGAATTGTTACCTGTTATACATTTACCCAGAATCACGATTGGCCCAACAGAGAGGACTTCTCAAAGTCTTTGGACATCATAGACTAACCACTAGCTAGCTTCGTTTTATCATATTTAAACGCTTTTGACATCCCGTGCCCTTGTGAGCTATCCTCTTAAATGTGCCCCATAAACAATTCCAAATTTCATGTTTTTACCTTATAAATTTGAAACCGGCACAAAAAACTCTTAATTTTGTAAGGTTTGATTTTTCTTAATTTTAAAAAATTTCATTTCCCATTTGGAGCTACCTAAAGAAAGTACAGAAAAAACGCTTTATGATTATCAAGAGGAAGACCTGAACACCATTTTTAAGTGTTTGGAGGAATCCCCGGACGATATGAACCTTTTATACCAATTACCCACAGGCGGAGGTAAAACGGTTGTTTTCTCGGAAATTGCCAAAAGATATATTCATAAAACCAATAAGAAGGTAGTAGTTCTTACCCATAGAATTGAATTGAGCAGCCAAACCTCCAAGATGTTAAAGGGATTTGGCGTTAAAAACAAAATAATCAATAGCGAGGTAAAGGAATTACAGGACCAGGACCAATATATGTGCTTCGTGGCCATGGTAGAAACCCTCAACAATAGACTTCAGGATGATAAGGTAAAGATAAATGATATTGGCCTTGTTATTATTGATGAAGCACATTACAATTCCTTTAGAAAATTATTCAAATACTTTAAAAAGTCCATTATCCTCGGTGTTACCGCAACGCCCTTAAGTTCCAATATAAAACTCCCGATGAAGGACCACTATCAAAAATTGATCGTGGGCGAATCCATATCATCGCTTATAGACAAGAATTTTTTGGCCAATGCCAATATGTACAATTACGATGTAAGCCTTAAAAGTTTGAAATTGGGCATTAGTGGGGATTATACGGTGAAATCATCTGACGAACTATATGGCAACCAGAACATGCTTACCAAATTGGTAAATGCCTATGAAGAGATTGCAAAAGGCACAAAAACCCTTATTTTTAACAATGGTATCAATACCTCTTTATATGTTTATGACACCTTTAAAAAAGCAGGCTACAACATTCGGCATTTAGATAATAAGAACAGTGCTTCCGAGCGTAAGGATATTTTAAAATGGTTTTCAAAAACCCCGGATGCCATTCTCACCTCGGTGAGTATATTGACCACTGGATTCGACGAACCCACTGTGGAAACCATTATTTTAAATAGGGCTACCAAATCCCTGACCCTTTACTTTCAGATGATAGGACGGGGTTCTAGGATATTGCCCAATAAGAATGAGTTTACAGTGGTGGATCTTGGGAACAATGTAGCCCGATTTGGTCTTTGGAACGCTCCCATAGATTGGCAGGAGATTTTTCATTTCCCGGATTTCTTTTTGGAGAGTATAAAAAATGATGAAGATATAGAACGGGATTTTGTGTACGAGATGCCGGCCGACCTCAAGGCGTTGTTCAGCAAGTCCAAAAATATCGAATTCGACATCAAAGCAGAATACAAAAAAGTTTTTGCCCAGGGACTTAAATCCAAAACCGTTCTGGAGAATAGTATTGAACAACACGCTACCATATGCGTGGAAAACAGTGAGGATGTATTTGACGCCCGTATTCTGGCCAAGAAATTAAAGGAAGAGATTGCTTACAGGGTGCGCCAATATTCCTATTGCATAATGAACAATACCAAAAACTACAAGGAATGGTTGGAGGAAGATTATGAGCGCAAACTACGCTCCAAAATTAGCCAGAAATTCGCCAAGCGTTTATAGAACACATGCCTCCAAAAACGGACAAAAAAATATTGATCATTGGCTATGTATGGCCGGAGCCCAAAACAACGGCAGCTGGAGGAAGGATGCTACAATTGATCCATTTTTTTTTAGCGCAGGATTACCGGATAACCTTTGCCAGTACTGCGGCAGAAAGCGAATTCTCCTTTAATCTAGACAGCCTTGGGGTTCTTAAAAAAGCCATTCTCCTCAACAATTCCAGTTTTGATACTTTTTTAAAGGATTTAGATCCGGAGATAGTTCTTTTTGATCGTTTTATGACAGAAGAACAATTTGGATGGCGCGTTGTGGAAAATGCTCCAAATGCCCTGCGTATTTTGGACACCGAAGATTTACACTCCCTTAGGATTGCTAGACAGTTGGCTTATAAAAAATCCATTCCCTGTACCGAACAATTTTGGTTGGACCAAGACCAGACTAAAAGGGAAATGGCCAGTATTTATAGATGTGATCTTAGTTTGATCATTTCCTTACATGAAATGGAGCTACTGACCAAGACGGTGAAACTTGACCCCAATCTACTCTTGCATTTACCAATGATGTATGATGCCATTGATGAAGAAAAACAAAACGATTGGCTCCATTTTGATCAAAAAAAGGATTTTGTATGTATAGGCAATGGGAAACATGCACCAAATATAGACGCCGTCCAAACCCTTAAAAAAGATATTTGGCCCTTGATCCGAAAGGAATTGCCCCTGGCCAATCTATTTATTTACGGAGCTTATATGCCTGAAAGTATTAAACAATTGAACAGTCCAAAAAAAGGGTTTTGTATTATGGGACATGCCAATAATGCGAATGAGGTTATATCCCAGGCTAGATTAAATCTGGCGCCATTAAACTTTGGAGCGGGAATAAAAGGCAAACTGCTGAGCGGTATGCTAAACGGCACCCCCAGTATTACGACAGAAATTGGTGCTGAGGGCATCTGCGAAAACTTGCCATGGAACGGAATGATTGCCAATGATATGGAGACTTTTTCCAAGGCTGCCATTCTCCTGTACCAAAATGAAGATAAATGGTCTATTGCCAGACAGCATGGAACAGACATTATAAACAGCTTTTATAACAAAGCCGTTTTGCAAATAAAATTAAGGGATAAAATTGAGCTGCTCACCAAGAACCTGGATGAACATAGAGCTAGCAATTTTATAGGTGCCATGCTCTTGCACCATAGCTTGGCCAGTACCAAATTTATGTCCAAATGGATCTCAGAAAAAAATAGCAAACCACAATTGGAATAAACAAATGGTCGAAGCTTGCCAAAATAAAGAGTATTATCTTTGATAACTGTTAAACCGTTTTTGAAATGAGTAAAAAAATTGATTGGAAAGTAGTTAAGGAATTTGAGGATATCACTTATAAGAAATGTGATGGCGTTGCTAGAATTGCCTTTAACAGGCCCAACGTTAGAAATGCCTTTAGGCCCAAGACCACAAGTGAACTATATCAAGCGTTTTACGATGCCCAAGAAGATACAAGTATAGGTGTTGTGCTACTTTCTGCCGAAGGCCCCTCAACCAAGGATGGAGTGTATTCGTTTTGTAGTGGAGGCGATCAAAAGGCTAGGGGTCATAAGGGCTATGTTGGGGAAGATGGGATGCATCGCCTAAATATTTTGGAAGTACAACGACTAATAAGGTTTATGCCCAAGGTTGTCATTGCCGTGGTTCCAGGATGGGCCGTTGGAGGTGGCCATAGCTTACATGTGATCTGCGATCTTACCTTAGCAAGCAAGGAACATGCAATCTTTAAACAGACAGATGCGGATGTGACCAGTTTTGACGGTGGGTACGGATCGGCCTACCTGGCAAAGATGGTGGGACAAAAGAAGGCCAGGGAGATATTTTTCCTAGGCAGGAATTATTCGGCCCAAGACGCTTTGGAAATGGGGATGGTTAATGCGGTTATTCCCCATGAGGAACTGGAAGATACAGCTTACGATTGGGCCCAGGAAATACTTGAAAAATCGCCAACCTCCATAAAAATGCTAAAATTCGCAATGAACCTTACCGACGACGGCATGGTAGGGCAGCAGGTATTTGCCGGGGAAGCAACAAGATTGGCCTATATGACAGAAGAAGCAAAAGAAGGAAGGAATGCTTTTTTGGAAAAACGAAAACCAAATTTCGGCAAGAACAATTGGATTCCTTAACCAATTAGCCATAAAAGTTTCCAAAACCTTGGAAACTAAAAAGAGCCTTGTCTTTTGGATCAAGGCTCTTTTACGAGAACACTATATGAAAATGAAAAATCTTTTATTACTTTATTACGTAGCCAAAGTAGTCTAGAAAACCATGATGCCGAAACTATTGTTGTGAAGTGATCAAAAGTTGTGGTTTGGCAAGGGAAACTTGTTATTTATTAAAATAAAAAAATAAGAATTGGAGTAGTTAACACTAAAATATGGCATTCAAAAAAATACAGGAACAGTTAAAGGAGGCGTTGGAGAAGCAGGGAATTAAGGAACCGCTTCCATTTCAAAAAGCAATCCTCTCAAAATTAAAAGGGGGGTCCAGTGTTTTTGGCATAGCGCCCGACGGTGCAGGCAAAACTACCTCCATTATAATCAGTACGCTTCAAAAATTAAATTGCGCAGCTTTTGAGGAGGCTCCAAGAGCCTTGATCTTCGTTAAGGACAAAGAAGCGGCATTGGCCCTGCAAAGTGAATTTGAACGCTTTACACGAAGAATGGATCTGCGCATTTACCCAGTGTACGAGGAACACAATTTTGAGGCCCAGAAAAATGAAATTTTTGAAGGAGTGGATATTGTTATTGCCACGCCAAAAAGATTGAACAAGATCTTTTACCTCAACGGTATCAATCTAGGAAAATTAAAGTTATTTATTGTGGACGATGCGGAGTTCCTATCCAAACCCAGCCCTTTTTCCGATGTCATCCGAATCCCTGAAAGTTTGGACAGATGTCAGTATGCCATTTTTTCCACTAAGTTCGATAGCCGCATGGAACGGATGCAGGATTTGTTTATGGCCAATGCACAGATTGTTGAGGTAGGGGAGTGATTTAATGTACCAATGCTATAATAAAACAATTGCTCCTTATCTTTTAGCAATCCCAAAAGGCCTAAAACTAAAAAGAGCCTTGTCTTTTAGGACAAAGCTCTTTTACGAGAACACTATATGAAAATGAAAAAATTATTAATTCGTTCTTTATTACACTGCTAAAGTATAATGGTTGTACGGTTGAAAGAAATTAATGTTGGGAAATAGGCCTATTATGTGGTGAAAGCGGCTTTTTATGATATTTTGAAAATTTACCTCTTCCACAAACAGGGCGTGATACTTAATACCTATAGTTTTTGAGGGTCATAAAATTGCCGGGGGAAATCATACTTTTCATTTGTATGCACCTTTTAACCTTATTATATTCATAAACTCTTCTCTAGATACCTAATGCTACGGGATTCCAAAATAGAAAATCTTAGAAAAACTCTTAAAAAAAGGAATTGAGTCAAAAACGTAATTGCCTTTCCAAAGTGTTCCATGACAACTGTTTTATAAGTACAAACAAACACTTTTTGCTTTTATTGAATTATCTTTAATACAAGTTATCTCCGGATTGGATTTTTTAAAACAGGTTGAATTATCTACAGCGTATGAAAAATGGGTTGACGTTTTTAGTATTATGGTTTGTATTGCCATTTTACTCGCAAACTACTGAAACGACCATTTTGGGAAGGGTGACCGATGTATGGGATACTCCTATTCCAAACGTTAATATTCTTCTCAAAGGTACTCAGCGTGGAACACAAACGGATGCAGAGGGATTGTTCTCCTTAAATGCAAATGCCAATGAGGTTTTAGTGTTCTCCTCCCTTGGCTATGGTAGTTATGAAAGTGCTGTTCCAGAAACGGGAGAGGAACTTAAAATAGTCCTATCCCCAATGGTAACCGACTTGGACGAAGTGACCTTAACTAAAAGGAAACGAAAAACCCAAAAAGACATATTGGCCGAATTTCCCAATAACACAAATCTTGTCAAGACCTCAAGGGGCGTTTTAAATAAGGACCGTTCTTCATCGTCCTTTCAGGTTATTAATGGTAAGGATTTGGTGGCAACAGGACCAGATTTTTTAACCTCTCTGATGAATTATAGTCCTAGCATGAGGGTTGTTCGAGTGCCTGAAGTAAAGGTGTATTTGCGTAGAATAGCTTATTCCATTTATGATTCCATCGGAACACCTCCGAAAGCCATTTTTGATGTGGATGGATTTATACATGAAACCGCACCTACGTATCTATCCTCACATGATATAGACCGTGTTGCTATTCTGGAGCGTAATGCTGCGATTTCCAGATATGGGCCTATGGGAGTTGGAGGGGTCATTGTAATTAACACCAAAGCCACGACCCAAATGGATGACAGTGGAAATGTTAAAAGGTATGATAATTCCGCGTTACGGGATAGTCTAAATGAACTGTTTATAGATGAAAGTCGGAATACTCCAATTCCACATGATTAAATAAAAACTTTTTGGAAGATTTCCTTATAAATTAGTAAGTGCTTATTTAATCGAAGCTAAATTGTCAATGTTCAATTTTGCTTTTATCCGGTTGTTCCATTTAACCAAGCCCTCGTAGTCACTAACATTGCGCGTTTCCTTCTCCATTTTTTTCACTTCGGTTGAAGCCGCCTTGTACATTTCATTATAAATTAATTTTGCCTCTTCAAAGGTCGTATTCTCCATAATCCGAGAGGCGGCCAATTGTCTGTAAACTTCATAGATATCAAAAATAATATTGAAATATACCAGCTTATTTTTTGTGCGCTCATGACTGAATTGAGAGGAATCGATATCCAACAATGTTCGGCTCACTATTTTTGTAATCCCATTTTCACCTTTATAACTATCCACCATATAGCAGATATTGATATTGTCTTTGTCATTTCGGGAAGCTTTGCTTTGCAGATGTTGAAACGGGGTATCATAAGCTTTGCCAGTTGACACATTTAATCCCCGGTTATAGCCCATGGTGTCGCTCTCATATTCTTCGGTAGTTAATCTATGCAAATGTTCCCAATTCAACCTTCTTCCCTGCTGCCATGAAAGCACAGTGGGTCTGGTGTATTTTAGGTCGTCCAAGGGGATATAATTATTAAAATTAATCAGGAATCCATTTTTTTTCATGAAATCCATCGATTTATTTTCATTGATACTTTTGGGAAATTGGTAGTTGGTCTCCCAAAAATCATCGGATGCCTGCAAGGCGATCATTTTGTCATAATCGTTGTTAAAAGGTATGGTCTTGGAAAAATAGGGGTCTTCAAAAAATGTATCGTAATCAAAGAAATATAGAAAAGTGCGGGAATCGATAATTTCCGAAATATTTTTAGATCTGTAACCCATCTGAAAATGAAGTTCCAAATACTGGATCTTATCTGGTTCCATAGGGTTAAATACAATATTGAGTTCAATTTCCTTAGGGGTCAGGACAACATCTTGGTTAATAGAAGCCAATGCATTTGTAATGGGATCTTTGGCCCAAAGTTCTATTTTTTTTATCATTAACAGTTGAGGGTCTACCAACATTTTTCCATAGAACAATTTACCACTGGCCACTTTGGGGGAAAACGAAATGGAAACTTCCCCTTGGCTACAAGCGATGCAATCCTCAATTTTAACATCGTAAATTCTTTCGATGGCATTGTAGCTCAAATTCCCGGGATAATCCGGCAATATTTGTTTGGAGGTCCCAAAAAGTTGAAAGTCACTTAAAATTTTAGTGTTGTCCAAGCTATAGTAGGGGAATGATCTATTTTGGCCAAATCGTCCACTTTTGACCCTAAGGTCCAAAATACCTTTTTCTAAATTTTGCTCGCTGTTGTAGAAGCCTTCTACTTGCTCGATCGGAATATTTCTTGTAGAGGAAATCATGGTCAGAAAGGCCTTGCTGACAGTTACATTTTCACTTTTTCGGTACACACCTATAATTCTGTCCAATAGTTTATATGGGTACTCCTTGTCTTGCCCAGCGGTCAGCACAACTTCGTCCAAAACGGAAACATCCATTTCCAATTTAAGTTTGGATTCCTTTTCAAAATAGGATACCAATGTTTTTTTCGTTTTAAATCCCAAGTGCCTTACTTCTAAAGAATCCTTAGAGTAAATACTATCTAACGCGAACTTGCCATCCTCGTTTGTTATAGTAGAATATGCTTTTGTGCCGTAAATCCTTATAGTACAGTAGGGCAATGGGTCATTTGACATCCCGTCATAAATAAAGCCTTCTATTTTAGACTGCGCCAAACTTGTCGTACAAGTAAAGATTATCAAAAGGGAAATGATTTTTTTCATACCGCCTATTTCTCCCCTAAAAGAATTATCACACTAAGTTAACCGTTTTATTTTTAGGAACTTGTTTCATTTTTAGTTTACTGAAAAGCCTTTATTTTAAAGAATTTGCGCAGATTTTGTTATGATTGATTTACCTTAGTTACCTTATTCGAAGTACATTATTAGTATAAAACGAACACGATGCTAAGGCAAGGATTCAGTGAAAACCTATAAAGGAGTATTTAATGCAAGAATCTCACGTTCAGTTCACAGAATCTCCATATTGACAGTAAAGAGGGGATTGAAATTGAACAACCGTGTCTATCGCACTTTGGATTAAATAATCTAAAATGAGAGTAAGGTCTTAGAAAAATAAAGTTTCACAAAAAGAACCTTTTAAAGGGCTTTACTATTCGTTAAAGTCAGCTATACCAAACGGCCATTATACGGGATAGATGTTTATAATTTTTTCAGAATGAAACAAAAATTTAGCCAAACTCTATTCAAATGTTTTTCTGTTCAGTATATTTAAAAGGACTTCTTATCTCTAAATGTACGGAATAGAACTAATTATAACTTGTTTTATTAAAGTGAATCTAGAAAAGACAGAGATAATGTTCTTTGATAAAGAAACTTCTTCCAAGGAATTGCCTGAGAAAAACAAATGGCTGCTTTGGCTGCGTTATTTTGAATCCTCAAGTAATTCCTATATAAAGGGTTGAATTATGCTTCCAAAGGTTCCTATTTGGGATAGAAATCTACATATATGAATATGACAACCATTGTAAGAACCAATTCCGAGAATACGGAGTTTAAAGAACTTGTGAAACTACTTAATTTGGATCTCGCCGAAAGGGACGGGCACGACCATCCCTTGGCCAGGTTCAATGATATCGATGGCATTAAATATGTAGTCATGGCCTATGAAAATCAAAAACCGTTGGGCTGCGGGGCGATGAGCGAATACAACAAGGAAGATATTGAGTTAAAGAGGGTATATGTTCCTCCCGTATGCAGGGGAAAAGGAGTTGCCACTAGAATCCTGACCGAACTCGAAAAATGGGCAAAGGAACTATCCTATTCAAGTGCTATATTGGTAACGGGAACCAACCAACCGGAGGCAAACGCATTTTATCGTAAGAACGGATATGGAAGAATCCTTAATTACGGCGCTGCAGCCAAAATCAAGGATTGCCTGTGTTTCGCAAAAAAAATTTAAGAATTAAGTATGCATCGGCCCCATACAAGGCTAGTGCAAATCACTTAATTGGTTTACAGAATATAGATAGTATAATTAGGATTCAATTTGGATCCGCACTTAAATTATTCAGATAAATGGCAGATTTTGAATTATTTGAACCTAAGAGTTGGTTGGAGCTTCAAGCTTATTTGTTTAATGAAAAAGACGATAAGATCGATAGATTTCGATCTCCGTATGCGTATAGGGGTGTCTATAATGCCCAATTTGGATTAGAGACAAGTCTTCAAAGATTGGGAAGAATACCGTCAAAGGTAGAAGCCACAATGATCAGAAACTTTAGGAAGTACTCGCCTATTAACACTTTGATCGATGATTATAACAACCTCTGGAACTGGATCTCGTTGGGACAACACCACGGACTTCCTACAAGACTAATTGACTGGACTCACTCTCCAAACGTTGCATTACATTTTTTAACAGAGGATATGGGCACTTATAATTTGGATGGGGCTATCTGGATGGTAAACTATGTAGCACTAAGAGAGCATCTGCCGGATGAGCTCAAAACACCCATTTTAAGCAAAGATATTTTCTATTTTAGTTCAATGGAGCTAAAACAAACAATAGGTAATTCCTTAGAAGAACTATATGATTTTTCAAGTCGAAACGCCAATACAATGATATTTTTCGAGCCACCCTCTCTTGATGATCGCATAATTAACCAATTTGCACTTTTTTCATTTATGCTAGATCCGGATTCCAGTCCATTGGAGTGGCTTAAAAATCATCCCAAATATTTAAAAAAGGTAATTATTCCATCAGAATTAAAATGGGAAATAAGGGATAAGCTAGATCAGGCCAACATTACTGAAAGAATCATTTATCCCGGCTTAGAGGGAATTTCCAAATGGCTAAAAAGATGGTATAGCGATAAAAACAAAATCTAATAGTTTTCTAATTACTTAATACCAAAATCTCTATTTTGTTAGTTTAATAATCTAAATAATTGGTGTGAATAAATATATAGGCAAATTCGGTTTAAATAGTCGGCATCTAACACTCTGGATAGTTTTGCCAGGTATCCTTTTTTCCTTGGCCACCTGCAAGGAAAAAGTTGTGGATGATGGTTATATTTGGAAAAAACTTAGGGTAACGGCCACAGCCTATAATTCATTTCCTTCGCAAACCTCTAAAATCCATCCAGGAATTACCGCTTGGGGCGATTCGCTTAAACCTGGGATGAAAATAATTGCTGTTTCCAAAGATTTGACTCCCTTGGGATTGGATTACAATACCCACGTAAAAATAAAGGGGGATACCAGTATTTATTTGGTGAAGGATAAAATGCATTCCAAATGGAAGAATAGGATCGACATCTATATGGGGGAGGACAAGGAGAAAGCTTTGCAATGGGGACGTAAAAAAATAACTATCCACTATAGGGTAAAAAGGGATTCTACAGAAATAAAATGATATTGTATCTTTATCGCCTAAGTATATATGCTAAAAAAAAATGAAGAAGATAGTACTTTTGTGTTCATTATTTATGACCATTTCATGTTCCGTAAACCGTGAAATAATAGACAAACCCATCATTTTTAATGAAGAGCGAAAAGATCTCACTCTGGAATATCTGTCGGACCATTACGACCTTATCCAAGACGAACCCCTTATAGTACCCAAGATGATAGTACTGCACTGGACCGTAATTCCTACCTTGGAAAAATCGTACCAAGCTTTTGAGCTGCCCACCCTGCCCGATTGGAGGCCGGAGATAAGCTCGGCCAGTGGTTTAAATGTATCTTCCCAATTCCTTGTAGATCAAGATGGTACAATTTATAGGTTATTGCCGGAAACTACAATGGCAAGACACGTAATAGGTCTAAACCATTGTGCTATCGGAATTGAAAATGTTGGAGGAACCGGGGATACCAAACTCACTAGGGCACAATTAAGGTCCAACAAATGGTTGGTTAAATATTTAAAATCCAAATACGATATAGATTACGTGATAGGTCACTATGAATATACCCATTTTGAAGATCACGAATTGTGGTTGGAGAAAGATCAAGGCTACAGGACCGTTAAGACCGATCCCGGTGAAAAATTTTTAAAAAGAGTAAAAAGAGCTACCAAAAAACTTAATTTTAAACCTACACCAATTGCAAAATAATACTATGACATCACATAAATTGGCCCTTATTCTTTGTTTGCTGATAGTATTTTCGGGCTATGGGCAGGAAAAGGATTTTACTTCCAACCTGTACTCAACATATGGAAAATACAAGGAGCCTTCTTTGGACAAAAGAAGGATAAAACACAATGAGATTCAGCCACTGATTAACAAATTATCTGCCAACCCCAAATTTAAGGTTACGGTTGTTGGTAAATCCATCGAAGGGCGTAACCTTTCCCTCATAAGTATTGGAACTGGTGCTACAGATGTTTTTTTATGGTCGCAAATGCACGGGGACGAACCTACGGCCACCCAGGCTATATTTGATATTTTCAATTTTTTGACAAGTGGCGATTTCAAAACTGAAAAGGAAAACATTTTAAAAAATTTAAAGTTACACTTTTTGCCTATGCTCAATCCGGATGGGGCAGAAGTATATCAAAGGAGAAATACCTTGGGAATAGATATCAATAGGGATGCGCTTGCATTGCAATCCCCCGAGGGAAGGACCTTAAAAAGGGTACGGGATAGTTTGGATGCAGATTTCGGTTTCAATCTTCACGATCAGAGCACTTATTACAACGCGGAAAGAACGGATAAGCCCGCTACCATCTCCTATTTGGCACCGGCCTTTAATTATGAAAAAGATATCAATGAGGTGCGCGCCAATGCCATGAAGGTCATTGTTTATATGAATAAAATAATTCAGAAATATGCTCCGGGACAGGTAGGCCGCTATAATGACGATTTTGAGCCCAGGGCGTTTGGGGACAATATTCAAAAATGGGGCACAAGTGCCATTTTAATAGAATCTGGCGGTTATAAAAGCGATCCTGAAAAACAAGAAATCAGAAAATTGAACTATGTCTCCATTCTATCGGCCATCTACAGTATCGCCAATGGAAACTATAAGAATATTCCCATTTCTGACTATGACAAAATTCCCGAAAATGATAGAAAACTATTTGATCTAAAACTAAATAACCTCACCTATAATTTATTGGGCAAAAATTACACTTTGGATGTGGGCATACACCAATTGGAAATTGATGGCACATCCAACAAAACCTATTATAACAGCAGCAGGGTAGTTGACCAGGGTGATCTGTCCACCTATTATGGATATGAAACTTTGGAAGGAAAAGGCTTCTCCATGGTAGGAGGAAAGGTATACCCAAAAATCCTAGCTTCCACCAAAGAGGTTTCACAATTAAAGCCGTTGGATCTGCTGAGATCGGGCTTCACTTACGTGCGAGTGGAGAACATTCCAAAGGGCGAAAACTATGTGACCTTTCCCATCAATATTATAGGAAAGGACTATAAAGTTCCGGAATTTAAAATGAGGGTAGGCGTTATTCCGAACTTTATACTGCAAGAAAAGGGTAAACCCCGCTATGCCGTTATCAATGGATTTCTGATCGACCTAAAGTCAGGGGAAGGGAATTTTAAAAATGCATTGATCTTACGATAGTTCTAATATCCAAAAGAAATACGCATACTATCGCCGTAGGCTAGTATCCAGTAAAGCATTATAAAAAGAATGCTTACAATACAGGTGAAAATAGTTATGGCAAGGCCCTTAAACCCATTGGATAGCTCGCTGATAGCGCTATACTTAAAAATGTCGTTGATTACAACCATGATATTCTTTTTTTAAGTGATACAAAATTTAGTTATTAGCATTCATTATGAACTTAGGTTGATAGGGGTTGTTGTTATTAAAACAATTATCTAGCCAAAAACCCTACCTTACTTTGTATTTTTTACGATTTACCTTCTCTGAAGGTCTTTACATGCATCTTTTATAAAGGAGCTCTATTCGGGACAGTTTATTTCTTGGTTAAGTTATCTTTATGTAGCAATTTCTGCAGAAAAAATTATTTAGTTTTGTTTAAATTGGTCCTGTCCATTTTATTTCTCCGGTAATTTAATGGGCAATAAAGTTTTTTGCACCGCAAAATTTAATATCGATAGTCATATAAATCAATTTCAATGTTTAAATCCATTCGCTTTTTTTTACTGCTTTTTTTACTGTCCCTTCAAATCGTATTGGGACAGCAAACAAATTCGTTTAAAATACATTCCCATAATGATTATCTACAAACTGCACCGTTTTGGGATGCCTATGCACACGGGGCCAACTCCATTGAGGTAGATGTATTTCTTAAAAACGACACTTTATATGCCACCCATGACGAGGTAGACATTATAGCAAGCCACACTATAGAAAGCTTGTATCTGGAACCTATGAAAAAGGTGATAGAATTGCAACTGGGCAAGCACCAGGAGTTACAGTTATTAATAGATATAAAATCGGAAACCTACTCGACCCTGGAGAAGATAGTAGCTGTTTTGGAAAATTATCCCAACATCATCAACAATCCCAATATTACCATGGTCATATCCGGAAACAGGCCCAAACCAGAGGAATACAAGAATTATCCTTCCTTCATTAAGTTCGATTATCAGACTTTGGAGGATATACCAAACAAGGAAGCTTGGGATAAGGTAGCCTTGATAAGCTTGCCATTTCATAAGTTTACCAGATGGAACGGAAAAGGAAGATTAACAGCGGAGGATTTACAAAAGGTAAAGTCCACCATAGACAAAGCGCACTCTTACCATAGGCCCTTCCGTTTTTGGGCCACTCCGGACTCCAAGACCGCATGGAAAGCCATGCATGATTTAGGAGTGGATTATATAAATACGGATATGCCGGACAAGGCATCTGTATATTTAGAAAGCTTGGGGAGTAGGGTATATTATAACAAGGCTAAATCTGATGTATATACGCCCACCTACAAGTCTGACCAAACTAAAAAGTCTGTTAAAAATGTGATTTTGCTCATTGGCGATGGCAATGGGCTGACCCAAATTTCTTCATCGGTTTTGGCCAATGGGGGCAGTCTTACCCTGACGCAGTTGAAAAGTATAGGGTTTATTAAAACCCAATCTTCGGACGATTTTACAACAGATTCAGCTGCTGCAGGTACTGCTTTGGCCACTGGCACAAAAACCTACAACAGGTCTATTGGAATGTCTCCTAATGGGCAACCCCTAATAAATATAACCGAATTGCTGGATAAACATCAATTTGTTACAGGATGTATCACCACCGATAAAATTGTAGGAGCTACCCCAAGTTCATTTTATGCCCATCAAAAGGACAGGGACGATACCGATGGTATTGCTAAAGATTTATTGAAGAGTAAGCTCTCACTTTTTGTTGGGGGAGGGGGATCCAGTTTTAATACAGCGGAATTACAGGGGAACAATTTTTCTATTTTGAAGGATGTTGAAGAACTGGCAGCCAGCAAAAAAGATAAGATAGGATTGTTCATCTCGGAAAATGACGTTCCCAGCTTTTTGGAAGGTAGAGGAAATATACTTGCCGAAGCCACTAAAAATGGGCTGCAGTTCTTAAATACCAAAAAAAAGCCATTCTTTTTAATGGTGGAAGCGGCACAGATAGATTCTTACGGTCATAGGAACGAAGTAGCCGGTATAGTCACGGAGGGGATAGATTTTGACGTGGCCATAGCGGAGGCAATAAAATTCGCCGATAAAACAGGAAACACATTGGTGGTCATAACAGCAGACCATGAAACATCCGGATTTACCATGCCACAGGGGAATATGGAAAAGAGCATGGTGGAGGGCGACTTCACTACCGATGACCATACTGCCACCATGGTTCCTATTTTTGCGTATGGGCCCCATTCACAGGAGTTTCAAGGTGTTTATGAAAACAGTGAGGTCTTTCACAAAATTCTAAAAGTGCTGAATATAAAGGAATCCGGGAAATAGTATAACCTTACCTGATATTCCCAAAACCAGAGTAATAAAAAACCCCGATGAATGCATCGGGGTTTTTAGCTAAAACAATAATTATAGTAATGGTAGTGTTCTATAATGATTCAGCATCCAAAAGAGCAAAAAACTTATCCAAATTTGGAATAATTACGATTCTAGTACGTCTGTTTATGGCCATATTTTCCTTGCTGTCGTTTTCAACCAAAGGCAAATAGCTGCTTCTACCTGAAGCTATCAAATTAGCAGGATCAACATTGTACTTATTCTGCAAAAGACGAACTATTGATGTTGCTCTTTTAACACTTAAATCCCAGTTGTCTTGAAACATTTCGGTGCTGATAGTTTTGGAATCGGTATGACCTTCTACCATAACTTCCATACTAGGCTCGGAGTTGATAACTTCGGCCAATTTGGCCAATATAGAGTTCGCTTTGTTACTTACTCTGTAACTCCCGGAATTAAACAATAATTTATCAGAAATATTGATCATCACAACAGTTTTGTTGATATCAACAATAACATCATCGTCCTCATCAGAAATGGATTTCTTCAAATTGTAAGAAATAGCTAGGTTCATGGAATCTTCCAAGGTTTGGGCCTTGGCTAATTCACTTGGATCAATTTTTGCCAAAGTAGCCCTCATTTTTTCCTTTGTGTTGTTGCTCATTACGGCAACATCACCAATAGAAGCATATTGGGAATCATTTATTTCCTGCAAGGAATTTATTTTTTCGTTGTATTCTGCAACTCTTGCCTCAATTTTGGAGACTTTGGATTCCAATTCCTCTTTCTCCACTTGGGTTTTTGTCAACATACTTTTGGTATTGGACAAATCCCCTTCAAGGGCTACATATTTTTTCTTCGATACACAGGAGGCTAAAACTACCATTCCCATCAAACCAACTAACATTACTTTTTTCATTTCTTTATTGTTAAAAATTTACAAATAGTTTTCTGTAGGGTTATACGGTCATATCGCAGAAAAAGACGTTTCGCCTTGAATAAAAATTAACAAAAAAAAAGAGCATCAAATTAATTTGATGCCCTAATCCTATGATTTAAAGAAGTTTAACCCAGATTATTCACAACCTCCCGTAAACCCTTTTGCGTTAAATTTAGTTTGTACAGCACCCTGTCTGTTGCCTTCCTTGACTTGAATGGCAAGGTTGTTTTCACCACTTCCATCACGCTTTGGGCTACAGTATTCAAAAAGGTAAAAACTATTGGCCTGTTCCGAAACGCGGAAGGAGATATCGTTAAATGTTGTTTCCAATTGCTCCTTATTCCCAGCAAACACGCTAAAGGTCTTTCCAATTTTTCCCAAAACATCGGTATCAATTTCCGCTCCTAAACCTATACTGAAGAAGGCAATGTTCTTATTGGCATTATCCACTTTTTTCAAGGCTGCAGATTGGGTATAACGGGAAGCCTGATCGGTACCATCGGTAAAAATAACCACCGAAGCAGCTCCAATACGGTCATTGGTAGTACTTGCTGCCAATAATTTTTCCGCCTTATCGGTAGCTTTGATCACTGCCCCATATAAATCTGTAGACGGATCGTTGCTAATATTGGCATTGATCCCATCAATAGAAGTTAAGAGTTCCTGTTTTACATAGGTCAACTCGTTAAGCACATGCAACTTATCCTCACCATCAAACCAATAAATGGCCATCTTAAAGGATTCCGTATCGGATGCCGGCATAACGTTGTTCACAAAACTTGCGGAAGCAGTTTTCAATTCTTCCATACTACTGCTTAGGACACTGTTACTTAAATCCAGCACCAAAATAGTGTTGTTATTGAAAATTTGTGAATTGGGGGAGATCCTGGCAAAAGACTCCGTAGTAGAAATGGTACTGAAACAGGCATCATTTCTACCTTGCTCATAAATGGTAAATTGATTTGCCGTCAATCCTGGGACCGGATCTCCGTCCGTATCAGACACCTTAAAAAATATTGATACCTTTCCTGGTAGGGTTGTATATTGATCCTGAATGGACAATACCAATTCGCCATCGCCTAAATTTAGACAGTCGTCCACAGGTTTTCCAAGACCTAGATCGCCGCCGCCATTTACGCCAAATTCCACATCGTCATCCGCATTTCCACAAGATACAAATAAGGCCAAACTGAAACAGATAGCCGCCAACTTAATATATAATTTCATTTTCATAATTTTTAACGTTCACCTAGCAGAACGTTCAAAACTATTTAAAATTATAATTCAATTAAAAATAGATGTTAATATTTGTTAAAGACTTTATTCACATTTTTTAGTAGCTCCTTCATAAGGTGTTCTTAAATTAGAACGAAAGGCATTTCTCTCCATGGAGCTATCCCAATAAACATATGTTCTTCTTCAATAATTTATAATACTCCTAAACCGCAAACAACACAGAGGCCCCAATAAATAGCATAGTGGGGAATGAAAACTTTGAACCATGTGCAAGACCAATGCTAAATTTTTGTACTTTACATATCCCTTCGAAAAATAATGCTTGGGCTTGTTATGAATATACACTACTGTTCAGATTATGAAGGTATGAGCCAAATGGCTTTTGATTCCTTATTGACCAATTTAAAAGCAAAACCACAGCAATTAATCTGTACGGCCACAGGTTATTCTCCCGCTAGACTTTACGAGAAATTGGCGGAATCCTACCAAAGCGCCCCAAAGATTTTTAAGGATATAAAAATTATAAAACTGGATGAATGGGGTGGTACCAATGGAGATTATCCCAATACCAGCGACTTTTATCTTCACGAAAAACTCTTGGAGCCCTTACAAATTTCAAAATCCAATTATTTGTCATTCGATAGTAGTCCAACGGACGCGAAAAAGGAATGCGATCGTATGGAAAACGAAATCCAGGAACACGGTCCAATAGACATCTGTATCCTCGGTTTGGGAAAAAATGGGCATTTAGGTTTCAACGAACCTTCCAAAACCCTTTCCCCGGATTGCCATATTGCGGATTTAAGTGAGTCTTCCTTAAAACATCCCATGGCCAATAAAATGAAGACCCCACCCACTTATGGCTTAACCTTGGGCATGGCCAACATTCTAAAATCAAAGAAAATTATTCTCCTGGTAACCGGACCGAGCAAGAAAAAAGCCATAAAAAAATTGTTGAGCAGGGAAATAACCACTTTCTTGCCAGCTTCCCTTTTATGGTTGCATCCCAATGTGGAATGTTATTTGGATAAAAGCTCCCTTTAGATTAAGTGGATACTGTTTTTACCATTTTTTTTAGAATTTATTTTAAACTATAAAACAAAAGGCCCTGATTAGAGGGAAACACCCCTTAACAAACTGTTAAAATGACATATGCTTTCCTTAAATTTGGTAACTTGTAGAGTATTAATTTTATCAACCTAAAAACATCAACTATGCCAAAATACGAAATCAATGTAAATGGAGTTTCCAAAAATGTAGATGTTGCCGAAGACACCCCTTTATTATGGGTACTTCGTGATCATTTGGATTTGGTTGGAACAAAGTATGGCTGTGGTATAGCCCAGTGTGGCGCCTGCACGGTTCATTTGGACGGCATTGCGGTAAGAAGTTGTTCTTTACCCATTGCTTCGGTAGGAGGACAGCAGATTACCACAATTGAAGGACTTTCTGAAAATGGCGACCATCCTGTACAGCTGGCGTGGAAAGAAGTAGATGTTCCCCAGTGCGGTTATTGTCAGGCCGGTCAAATAATGACAGCCTCCGCTTTCTTGGACAATAATCCAAATCCAACATCGGACGAAATAAAAACGGCCATGCACGGCAACATCTGCAGATGTGCTTCCTACACCAGAATTCACAAGGCCGTAGAAATTGCTGCTACCAAAATAGGGTAGGCCATTCCCATTTGGAAATTTCGGCTACCATATTCGCTTACCTCTAAAAAAATAAATCCTCGGAGTATTGAGGAATAAAAAACTAAATAAATTATGTCAACATCATCAATAACATTCAACAGACGGGCATTCATTAGGACATCATCCCTAGCTAGTGGTGGACTCCTCATTGGCTTTAATCTTTTTACGGCCTGTAAACCTAAAGTGCAACCCCCTGTAGATATTTCCCAGTTAAATTTTAATGATTTCAATGCCTTTATTAAAATTGCAGATAATGGTGCGGTAACCCTTTTCTCACCCAATCCTGAAATAGGGCAGGGTGTTAAAACAGCCATGCCTATGTTGATTGCCGAAGAATTGGACGTGGCATGGAAAAATGTTTATGTGCAGCAGGGAATTTTGGATACTGAGAATTATACCAGACAGCTAGCCGGGGGGAGTCAGTCCATCCGTTTGGGCTGGGAGCCTTTGCGACAAACTGGGGCTACGGCCCGACAAATGCTGGTTAATGCAGCTGCAGCCAAATGGGGTGTAGATCCATCTGAATGTACTACCTCGGAAGGGGTAATCACCAATGCCAAAGGAGAAACTTTGGGCTATGGCGATGTGGTTAGGGAAGCAGCAGCCTTGGAGGTGCCGGAAAACGTAACTCTCAAAGAACCCAAGAATTTTAAAGTTATCGGGACCGATGCGCCCAATGTTGATATTGATAAAATAATAACTGGAAAACCACTTTTCGGTCTGGATTATAAGGTTGAGGGAATGGTATACGCCAGTGTTTTACGCCCTCCCGCCTTTGGTAAAATATTGGATTCTTATGACGATACCAAAGCCAAGGCCATGCCGGGTGTTTTGGATGTAATCAGAATAGGGGAGAAGGCCAAGGAACTTTCAAAAGAAGGGGTAGGCAACTGGACCGTGGCCATGGGTAAAAGCGATAAAGTGGTGGTCATTGCCAAAACAACTTGGGAAGCCCTAAAGGCAAAAGAAGCCCTCTCCGCTACTTGGGTAGATGACAGCACTTTGGAAAGCACAGAATTTCAGGATAAGCAATTACTCGGACTTTTGGATGGAAAAGAGTTCCAGACACTAAGAAAGGACGGGGATATAATTAAAGCATTTTCCCAGGCCGATAAAATTTTGGAGCGCACCTATGAGTCGCCCTTTCTGCCACATAACTGCATGGAGCCTATGAATTTTTTCGCCAATATTACCGACGAAAAAATCCATTTGGTCGGACCTGTACAGACCCCCGAATTCGCTGCCACTGCGGTAGCGGGTATGTTGGGTAGGGACGTAAAGGACGTTCATTTGGAAATGACCCGCATGGGAGGAGGTTTTGGAAGGCGACTTTACGGGGATTTTGTATACGAAGTTGCTGAAATTGCCGATGCTATAAAAAAACCGGTGAAGCTGGTATTTTCCAGAGAGGACGATATGACGGCCGGTACCTATAGACCGGCAATAAAATATAGAATCAAAGCCTCCATAAAGAATGGTCAAGTAACCGGCTATCAATTAAAAGAAGCTGCCATTGGAGGCAACATGTATGGATTGATACCTAATTTCTTCCCTGCCGGGGCAATAGAAAACTATCAAGTGGATGTGGCCAACTATCAAAGTAATATTACCACAGGGGCTTGGAGAGCTCCCTATACCAATTTCTTGGCCTTTGCCGAACAAAGCTTCTTTGATGAACTGGCAGAGACCATGGAAGTAGATCGCATACAATTACGCCTTGATCTATTGGAAAAAGTTAAGGGAACTACGGATGAGCGCATCCAGTATTCCCCGGAGCGCATGCAAAATGTTATTAAAGTGGCCGTAGACAAATCCGGATGGGGTAAAAAGCGTGATGGAGTATTTCAAGGATTTGCCGCTTATTATTGCCACAATTCCCATGTTGCTGAGGTGGCCGATGTTGAGATTGAAAATGGAATGCCTGTCGTAAAAAAAGTTACCTGTGTAGTGGATTGCGGAATTGTAGTGAATCCTTTGGGCGCCAAAAACCAAATAGAAGGTGGTGTTATAGATGGAGTGGGCCATGCCATGTACGGTGATTTTACCTTTATGGATGGACAACCTCAATCGCAGAACTATGATAAATACCGATTGATCCGGATGGGGGAAATTCCAGTAGTGGAATCCCACCTGATACAAAATGACCTGGCACCAACGGGATTGGGCGAACCCACATTGCCTCCCGCGGGAGCAGCAGTGGCAAACGCTTTAAAAGCCGCTACTGGAAATAGATTTACCCAACAGCCATTTTCAAAATACCCAGAACTAATGCAAGTCCCAACAAAGGCTATTATAGGATAATATGACCATACTATTATTTGGCGTAACAAAAGATATCATAGGCTGTGCTACATTGTCCATGCCCAGCTCCAGCGAATTTGGATCGAAAAAATCCAAGACCGTTAAGGAGCTTAAGGAGTATTTGGGCAAAATGTACCCTGAACTCAAAAAATTATCATCTTTGGCTGTCGCTGTGAACAATTCTTATGCTAATGATGATACCATAATCGATAATTTTGATGAAATTGCACTAATTCCACCAGTAAGCGGGGGATAAGTAAAAAACAAGAGGATTAATGCTGATAGACAATCACAATAGGAAAATAAATTATCTACGGTTGGCGGTTACCGATCGCTGTAACCTGCGCTGCAACTATTGTATGCCTTCGGAAGGGATAAATTTTGCAGAAAAAGACTCCCTTTTTACCATAGAGGAACTCTGTAAATTGAGCGAAATTATGGTAGGCCAGGGGATAGACAAGATAAGGATTACCGGCGGGGAACCTTTTGTTAGAAAGGACCTAATGGTATTATTGCGCAAACTTTCGACTTTAGAAGGCTTGAACGATATTTCCATTACCACCAATGCCACTTTGATAGGCCCCTATATTCAAGAATTAAAAACCTTGGGCATCAAAAACATCAATGTAAGTTTGGATGCCATTGACAAAAACACCTTTGAACGGATCACGAGACGTAATCAATATGATACCGTATATAACAATCTAATACGATTGATAGCGGAAGGTTTCAACGTCCGTGTCAATTTTATTGCCCTCGAGAATCAGAATACCCAAGATATAATACCCATACTCGAGGTCATGAAGCATTACCCTGTTTCCGTACGATTTTTGGAGGAAATGCCATTCAACGGCGGCTCTAAATCCTTTAATACCATAACTTGGGATTACAAAAAAATACTGGACCATATCCAATCGGAATATTCTGAAATAACAAAGCTGGAATCTCCCAAGACCTCTACCTCCATAAATTATAAGATTAAAGGTCACAAAGGAACTTTTGGACTTATTCCCTCCTTTACCCGAACCTTTTGCGGAAGTTGTAATCGACTAAGGATATCGGCCACGGGCGATGTAATCACTTGCCTATACGGCAAACCCAGAATGAATTTAAGGGATGTGATGAGAGGGGACAATGTGGAATCCAAAATCAAAGAGCATATCCTTAAAGCCATTGGCAGCAGATCCAAAACTGGTTTTGAGGAACAGGAAAAATATGATGGAATATTTGAAAATTCAATGACCTCCATAGGAGGGTAATTCCATAGGTCCAACGTCCGGAACAAACTTGTTCCTGGTATGGAAATTAAAAAAACAACTACAGATAATGAGCTCCTCTAAAATATATGGTCTAGTACTTACCGGTGGAAAAAGTACCAGAATGGGAACCGACAAGGGATTGATAGAATACCACGGCGTAGCACAACGCGAATATCTATATCAACTGCTACAGACGGTATGCGACAACACCTTTATGAGTATCCGAGAGGAACAGGCCCAGGAATTCTCACCCGATCACCAACTTATTATTGATGAAAACCAATTTAAAGGTCCTTACAACGGACTTTTGAGTGCCCACAATTTTAACCCCGAGGTGGCGTGGTTGGTATTGGCCTGTGATTTGCCCTTGATGGACGAGAATGCCCTGGAACAGCTGATCTACCTGAGAAATCCGGATAAATTGGCCACTGCCTTTGCTACTAGGGAAAGCGGTTTACCAGAACCCCTTTGTGCCATCTGGGAACCTTCAGGTTTAAAAAAATCATTGGATTATCTGGAAAACGGGCCAGGTACATGTCCCCGGAAATTCTTGATCAATGAGGATATTAAATTGGTATTTCCCGAGAACGAAGAAGTATTGTGGAATGCCAACTTTAAGGAGGATTATGAAAAGGTGTTGCTAAAGTTAACGCCCAATCAATAATGGCCGAAGGGTTATAGAAGGAATAAAATTAAGATTGTTATTTACAGATGGACTTCAATAGATATCAAAGACAGACCGTTTTAAAGGATTTTGGACCAGAAGCCCAACAAAAGCTGAAAGACTCCAGTGTCTTGGTGGTTGGTGCAGGGGGTTTGGGAATTCCTGCGCTTTTATATCTGAATGCCATGGGGGTTGGTACCATAGGCATAGTAGAACAGGATAATATTGAAATTACCAACCTTCAACGCCAGGTACTGTATACGGAAGGTGATCTTGGAAAGCCAAAAATTGAGGTGGTACTGAAACGATTAAAACAACAAAATTCAAGCACTAACTTTAAGACTTTTGATACCTTTCTTACCAGGCACAACGCCTTGGAAATCATTGCTCAATTTGATCTTGTGGTGGATGGTTCCGATAATTTCCCAACTCGATATTTGATCAACGATGCCTGTGTAATTCTAAAAAAACCATTTGTTTCCGGTGCCATTCAAGGCTTCGAGGGACAACTTAGTGTCTTTAATTATCAAGGCGGTCCTACCTATAGGTGTTTGTTTCCCAACATGCCTACTCATGAAGAAATTCCGAATTGCAACGAGAACGGGGTATTGGGGGTAATTCCGGGTATCATAGGAAATCTTCAGGCCTTGGAAGCGGTAAAAGCAATTACAGGAGTAGGAGATGTTCTTAATGGCAAACTATTGTTGTTCAATGGATTACAACAGTCTTATCAAACTATTAATTTCAATCTTCAACCTAAGAATACGGCCATAAAAAAACTTCTAAAATCTTATGGTTCAGAGGTATGTGAAATACACCAAAGCATCAGCGTACAAGAATTGGAAAAAATATTGAAAGGTCAAGAGCTTGTTCAAATAATCGATGTGAGAACGAAAGAAGAATTTATAAATTTTTCATTGCCCCAAGTGAAAGCGCTCAATATTCCCGTGAACGAATTGAAAGGCCGAATAAAGGAACTGAACTCCCAAAGTCCGATCTATCTCCTCTGCCAATCTGGAACTAGAAGTGATATGGCAGTAAGAATATTGGAAGAATTAAATCCTGAACTTGAACTTTATAATATTGTAGGGGGAGTGGATCGATTCCTTGCCCTTCACAATTAAACCCATTTTTTTGTAATTGCTATAAATATCCACAACACTAAACAATATGGCGAAGCATTACGACCTAGAGCGATTGGGATACCAGAAAGAGGATATCCTTTTAATGGTACATGCTGATGACGCTGGACTATCATGTTCCGAAAATGCGGCTACCATAGAAGCCTTGGAAACGGGCATTGTAAATTCCTATAGTATTATGGTCCCATGTCCATGGTTCTGGGATATGGCCCATTTCGCCAAACACCACCCGCAATACGACTGTGGAATCCATTTAACATTGACCTGCGAATGGAAGCAGTATAAATTTGGACCTGTGCTGCCCTATTCCGAGGTACCCAGCCTGGTGGACAATCAAGGTTTTTTCCATGCCAAAAGGGAGCAAGTTAAGAAATTGGCCAAACCCCAAGAGGTTAAAAAAGAGCTTCAAGCGCAAATTGTTAGGGCATTGGCAGCTGGAATTAAACCTACTCACTTGGACTCCCATATGTACACTCTGGGCCTCTCCAACGAACTTCTAGCCGTATACAGGGAATTGGGAAGGGAATACCAACTGCCAATTTTTTTAAGCGATCAGCTGCTGAGAGAGGTAGATAATCCTGACTCGCTACAAGAAGGGGACAACGTAGTAAATGCAGTACATATAGGCAATTTTAAGGCGATGGAAAGTACAGGTTTGGATGAATTGTATACTCAACAACTAAAAAACCTAAAAGCGGGATTCAATGTAATTTTGATCCATCCAGCTTTTGACAATATGGAAATGAAACAGGTCTGTGTGGACCATCCCAATTTTGGTTCCCAATGGCGACAAATGGATTTTGATTTTTTCACCGACCCCAATACAGCAAGCTTACTTAAGGAAAGAAACATTAAACCTATAACTTGGAGAGAAATTCAAAAGATAAGCCTTTAACAAAACTCCCATTATTTGTAACTTGTGTTCCATGACTTCCTTTAAAGACGCTTATCAAAAAGTTTTGGCCCTTTATCAGGACTTTGGCCATGAACAGGTTTCCTTGGAAACTGCTATGGGTAGAGTACTAGCAGAAGATATTGTTGCCGATAGAAATTTCCCTCCTTTTAATAGGGCCACCAAAGATGGCATTGCCCTAAATTACGATACCATTGAAAAAGGCCGGACCTCTTTTAAAATAGAAGGGGTATTGGCTGCAGGTATGCCTTCCCAACTTTTGTTGGACACTTCCAATTGTCTTGAAATAATGACCGGGGCCGTAGTTCCCGACAATGCAGACACAGTGGTAATGTACGAACATCTAATTATTGAAAACGGATCGGCAACCCTTACCAAAAACCCAAACAGGGGACAGGACATTCACTTGGACGGAAGTGATCAGAAAAAAGGGGAATTGGTTTTGGAAAAACACTGTATTTTATCAGCCGCGGAAATAGGGGTCTTGGCAGCTGTGGGCAAAGCATCCATCAAGGTACTTACACTACCCAAAGTGGCCATTGTTTCCACCGGGAACGAATTGGTGGAGGTAGAAGAAGTCCCCTTACCCCACCAAATACGCAAATCCAACATCCATACCCTATACGCGGCATTGTCAGAAGAAGGTATTGTCCCAACCAAGCTCCATCTACCAGATGAAAAAGCCAGTATTAAAAAAGCACTTGATAATACTTTAAAGGAGCATAACGCCGTCCTTTTAAGCGGTGGGGTGTCCAAAGGCAAGTTCGACTTCCTTCCACAAGTATTGGAAGAATTGGGCGTGGAAAAGATATTTCACGGGGTATACCAACGCCCGGGAAAACCGTTTTGGTTCGGAATTCAACGAGAAACAAAAACAGTGGTTTTTTCCTTTCCTGGTAACCCGGTATCCACCTTTGCAAACTATAATGTCTACTTTAAGGATTGGTTAAAACGTTCCTTGGGCCTTCCTCTACCAAAAATTGATGTAATTTTAAAGGAAGCCGTTGCCGTAAAGGGGGATTTAACATTGTTGTTAAGGGTTAAAATAATGTTTAACCGAGGTCATTTGGTAGCTTCCTTGGTAAAAGAGAATGGCTCTGGTGACCTGTGCAGCTTGGTGAATACGGATGGATTTATAGTGCTCGAACCTAAAATTGATGCTTATGAAGTAGGGGAGTTGGTCCCCTTTGTCCCTACCAGAGATTTATTGTAATTATGACACACGAACTAAAGAAAATTATAAGGGAATATCAGTCGGCCACTTCAAAGGGCCTAAAATGTGTTTTGGCCACTGTAGTGGCACTGGACGGCTCCTCCTACAGAAGACCCGGAGTAAGAATGTTGATATTGGAAGACGGACACATGATAGGCGCAGTAAGTGGTGGATGTGTTGAAAAGGAAGTAGTAAGACAGGCACAGTCTGTTTTTGCAGATGAAATATCCAAGGTAATGACCTATAACGGTCGATATCGACTAGGTTGCGAGGGTATTCTTTATATTTTATTGGAAGCCTTTAGACCGGATAAGCTATTCGTGGAAACCTTTGAACAAACCATAGCATCAAGACAGCATTTTAGAATACGATCCTTTTTTGAAAAAAAAGAAGGCCCCAATGCCGATTACGGCTCAATGGTCCTATTTGGCCAAGAGCAATTGCCACTGCTTCCAGGGTTCCATGCCCACGAAAAGCTTGAGGTATTTGAGCAAAGTATGAAACCCTGTTTTAAGCTATTTATTATTGGCGCCGAGCATGATACGGTGCAGTTATGTAGCTTTGCCGCCATGGCAGGCTGGGAAGTTACCATAGTAGCCGACCCGTCCGAAGAAAAGAATATTTTGGATTTTGAAGGTGCCCATGACTTTCTGGGAATCTTACCAGAAAGCTTTCCGTTGGCCGAAGTAGACCGACATACCGCCATTATTCTAATGAACCACAGCTATTCCAAGGACTTAAAGTATTTGTTGATATTAAAGGATTCAAAACCCATATATTTAGGACTTTTGGGTCCATATAGAAGACGGGAAAAACTTTTTAACGAACTAATGGAACTAAGCCCGGAGATCTCGTACGACTTTCTGGACGGAATCCACGGTCCGGCCGGACTCAACATTGGCGCAGAGACCCCTCAAGAAATTGCCATTTCCATAATTGCTGAAATTTTATCGGTCATTAGGAAAAAGGAACCCATGCTCTTGAAGAATAAAGAAACCGGGATTCACGATTGATGCCCAAAAAATTAAAAATAGCGATTTTGATCATGGCGGCCGGCACTTCCTCCCGCATGAAAGCCATTAAGCAATTGTTGCCCTGGGGCGACAGCACTTTTATAGGCAATGCCCTAAGAAATGCACAAAGTTCCAAGGCTGCTTACGCGTTGACCGTTTTAGGGGCCTATGCCCAAGAAATAAAAAAAGTAACTGATTTTTCCGGTACGGAATCAATCCTTAACCCGAATTGGAAAATGGGATTGGGGAATTCCATTGCCTACGGCACCAAACATCTTCTGAAGCAGGACCAAGAGTATGATGGCATTTTGGTGATGCTGACCGACCAACCCTTCATAGATGGACCATATTTAAATACGCTGATCGATAATTTTTCGAATTCCAAACAAAGCATTGTGGCTACCAAATATGACAATAGGGTAGGAGTGCCCGCCATTTTTGGAAAAATCCATTTTAAGGCCCTCCAGGAATTGAATTCGGATTATGGGGCTAGGGAAATTATCAAAGCACATCCAAACGATGTTTTAGGAATATCCGCTGACGGAAAAGCGCTGGATATTGACACCAAGGAGGAGTATGAAAGGGTGAGAAAGGGTGAACAGTGATCGGTTCGCAGTTGGCAGGTTCAAGGTCTAAAATGCGTTAGCCAAAACCAAATACGTCATTGCGATGAGCTAGGGCGAAGACGCAATCTTTTTCCTAATAAGTGGGCAGCGGCAAAGAGATAATCTCTCCATTAACAAACAGATTGCCACGCTACGTCTACCTGGTGGTAGCCTTGCTCGAAATGACGTCAATAAATGGTGATTATTACCGTTCAAGGTGGGTAAGAACTGGGATAAAGAAAAAGACAAACTCAAAACAACAGTTACTAAACTTCTGCCATAGAATTCATGTTCTGCTATTTTTTTTGCTTCAAACTTTAGGTTGTCCGGATTATAGCATAAATTTAGAATCTAATTTAATGACGAAATGACTTTAAAGAATTTAGCCCCCCTCTGTATTTTACTATTAACCTTCTCCAATGAAGCTTTTTCCCAGAACATGAGTTTCGAGGAATACAATCCGGTTTCTACCCTTAGGGTCCCTGGAAAGGAAATACATAGGGCCAAATTCCCATTTATAGATGTGCACGGCCATCAGTATCAAATGCCAACACAGGATCTGTCCCCTTTAATCGCCGATATGGATAAACTCAATTTGGCGATCATGGTCAACCTCAGTGGTGGATCGGGAGAAAGAATAAAACAATCCCTAGAAAATATAAAGAACCATTATCCCAACAGATTTGCGGTTTTTGCTAATGTGGATTTTGATGGAGTTGGTAAACCGGGCTGGTCAGAGAAGGCCGTAACACAATTGGAAGCCGATATTAAGAACGGTGCCAAAGGACTTAAGGTATACAAAAGTCTAGGGCTGCGGGATACGGATTCCTCTGGAAAACGCTTGGCCGTGGATGATGAACGTTTAAGTGCCATTTGGGAAAAATGTGGGGAATTGGGCGTGCCGGTCCTCATTCACTCGGCAGACCCGAAACCCTTCTGGGACGAGGTAAATTCGGACAACGAAAGATGGCTGGAACTAAAGACACACCCTAGGAGAAAGCGCTCGGCCACGGACCCAGCCTCTTGGGAACAGATTATTGGAGAGCAGCACAGAATGTTTAAAAAGCATCCAAAAACCAACTTTATAAATGCCCATATGGGATGGTATGCCAATGATCTGGGTACTTTGGCAAGTTTAATGGACGAAATACCCAATATGTATGTAGGTATAGGGGCCATTATTGCAGAATTGGGCCGACAACCGAAAAATGCACATAAATTTTTTGTGAAATATCAGGACCGAGTCCTATTTGGTAAGGATAGTTGGAAACCGGAAGAATTTCCAACCTATTTTAGGGTGCTGGAATCCGATGATGAATATTTTCCATACCATAAAAAATACCACGCTTTCTGGGCTATGTACGGAATGGACTTACCGGATGAGGTACTTAAAAAGTTATATTACAGGAACGCCTTAAAACTCATTCCTGGATTGGACAAGAGCTTATTTCCAAAGGAATAGCAGTACCCAAAAGATTGGACTATTTACTTTCCCCGGGGCTTTGAATCTTTTCCAATTTCCCATATTCCTGAAAAATACCACAAGAGTCGGGTTTTTTAACAAGGGATTGTTCTTTTTTTCTTTTGGCCAAAGCTTCAATCTGTGGTGATAAAAATGACATATCTAACTTTTTTTGTGATATAAAATTACCTTTTTTTAAGAACGCGATTGGAATTAAATTGTTGTTTAATTGTTAAATTTTTTGCTTGTTATCTACGGCTATAACACTTCCTTGACAATCCCAACAAGGATTTTCATATGTTTTACAATTGGCATTTAAAATCATAAAATACTAAAAATCAAATTATTAAGTAGTATTTCATAAATAATTGGTCGCACATGCAATCTAATGGCCCATATTCCTATTCCGTTAGAACTTTCTACTTTAACTATAACTCACACACCCCTAACCCCGCTCAAGAGGGGAATTGTTTGGTGCTGACATTAATGTTTCAAAAATAGTTATGTTCCTCTTCTTCAAAGAGTTAATTGTGTTTTTCCGACTGCTTTCAGACAGACATAATAGTCACTTCGACATAAGCCTTTTTCAGGCGTCCCGATAGCTATCGGGAGAGAAGTCGCACATACTAGGAAAAAGCGGCTTGTGTGCATAAATATACAGGCAGGAGCTACTAGTGTGATTTAGCTCATGATATAACTGTTTTAGGGGTATTCGTGAACCAAAGTTATAGCTACGCATAACCTTTGGTTTCTCACGCTGTTGGAAATGACTTCCTATTTTCAATATTCAACCCTTATTTAAATCTATATTCCCACTTCTCAATACTCACTTCTGGATAATTACTTTGAAGAATCAATAGAATGTTTCACTCTATTTTAGCAGTTAAATCCCTGCGATTTTATATTTTTCCGCGAAAATCAAACCCATCACATAAATTTTCCGTAGGTAGAGTATTAAAAAGGTATCCGTGACCCAGAAAAATGTAAAAGGCTTTAGGCCGTGGTTGTTTAGAAGTGTAGCTGTCATTATTGGCATCTGCTATCTAGTGGCCCCTTTGCAGCAGGAGTTAACGGAACTCATGCATCTTTTATCCCATTCACTTGATAAAGGAATAGGGCATCATTCCATTGCCTCCCACACCCATGATTATAACGACCATGACGGGCAGGATAAAGCCCAGGCTATGGCATCAACCTATTCAGTAGAATCCCATGATCATATAGCGTCAAACGAAATAGGCTTTCACAGTCACCCTCATTCACCCAATTCGGAACCTCATAAGCATGAGGTTATAGATTTTATGAGTATGGCATTCAGTGATTCAAGCCCTACCCATCAAGACAATGACAAGTTTAAGGTACAATCCGATTTGGACAAACATCTAGTGGTTACCAATTACAGAACTTACCAAGCTATCACGATATTTGAAAAATCCTATTTTTCCAATACACAGGAAAACACTTCCAGAGGAATTCAATTTTCAATAGTACCCCCTCCAAAACCCCTTTGTTAATTTTTGGAACATAATAATTTTTGAAAGGAATCCAATATCCAATTCTGGATCTATTTGGTTCGCTTTTCCATTATTATTGTCCAATCCCAGGATACTTTAAAGAAAAGGCATTCAACTTCTTCCAGTTCAAAGCCAGTGGCTTTACATGGATAGGTATGCCCAAAATATATATATCAAGGATAGCACCAAGCTATTCGGAATAAAAATTAATACTATGATTAAAAACACCTTTGGCCTATTGATTCTTTTACTCTCAGGCACCTTAAATGCGCATACCATAAGTGGAACAATAACCAACCAGGACTACACGCCTCTTAGTGGAGTAGGGGTGTACAATAAGAATACTGGCCATTATACCTACAGTAATAATTCCGGAGCCTTCAGCCTGGCAAACGTTAGCATAAATGATCGCATCTATTTTTACAGTCTTGGATTTAAGAACAAAGAACTGCTAATAACCGAAAATCAGTTGGATACAACGCTAGAAATTGTCTTGGAAGAGGCTGCGGTTTCCCTGGATCAGGTGGTACTGGTATCCAATATAAATGCCATGAGCAGTTTTGTAAACGTGGACGTTAAATCCGATCCCGTTAAATCTTCCCAAGAAATTCTTAGGAAGGTACCTGGCCTCATCATTGGGCAGCATGCCGGTGGAGGCAAGGCCGAACAAATATTCCTTAGAGGTTTTGATATAGATCACGGAACGGATGTCGCTATAAATGTGGATGGCTTACCAGTAAACATGGTATCCCATGCCCACGGCCAAGGATATGCCGATATGCATTTCATAATTCCGGAAACCATGGATAAAATAGATTTTGGAAAGGGTCCTTACTATGCCGATAAAGGTAATTTTAATACGGCCGGCTATGTAGACCTGACCACTAAAAAGAAATTGGATAAAAATGTGGTTAGCATGGAGGTAGGAAAATACAATACCTTAAGGGGCTTGGGGATGCTAAAACTATTGGAAAGCGATGATGATAATGCCTATATCGCTTCAGAATATTTAATTTCCGATGGCGTTTTTGAATCTCCCCAGAATTTTAATAGAATAAACATTATGGGGCGTTACAACCATAAGGACGATGCCGGCAACGAAGTAAATTTGACCGCCTCCCATTTTCAGAGCAAATGGGATGCTTCGGGACAAATTCCCCAACGGGCCGTTGATAATGGAAACATTGGCAGGTTTGGCGCCATAGACGATACCGAAGGGGGCAATACCAGCCGTACCAATCTATTATTGAATCATGACAAACAATTGGACCAGCATAGCCGGTTTAAATCCAAGTTCTTTATTTCCAAATATGATTTTGAGCTGTATTCCAATTTTACATTTTTCCTTGAAGACCCCATTAATGGAGATCAAATAAAGCAAAAGGAAAATAGAACCCTGATTGGGGGAGAGACCAGTTATGATAGAACAATACATTTAGAAAATAATTCACAGTTCAGATTCAATACGGGTTTAGGGTTTAGATACGACGACATTAACGAGGTAGAGCTTTCCCATACCATGAACAGAAAGACCACCTTGGAGCAACTAACGTTGGGCAACATAGATGAATTGAACGCCCATGGGTTCTTCAATATAAATTACAAAATCAATAGGTGGAACATTAATCCCGGTGTTCGTCTGGACTATTTAAAATTTGATTATGAAAATTTATTGACGACGGCCTATGACCAAAAGAGTCAAAACAAATTGGTTGTCAGTCCCAAGTTAAATGCCATTTACCAAGCGTCCAAGGACCTTCAGTTGTATGCAAAAACCGGAATAGGGTTTCATTCCAATGACACCAGGGTAGTTACAGCCAATAATGGGGAAAGAACATTGCCATTGGCCTTCGGAGCTGATATAGGAACCATATACAAACCAAAAAACCGATTGGTATTAAATATGGCCCTGTGGCATTTATTTTTGGAGCAAGAGTTTGTATATGTGGGAGATGCAGGTATTGTGGAACCCAGTGGTAAAACCAAACGTTTTGGGGTAGACCTAGGAGCGAGGTACCAGCTAACGGATTGGTTGTACGCCTATGGCGATGTTAATTACACCTATGCTAGAAGCGCGGACGACCCCAGTGGGGAGGATTATATTCCCTTGGCGCCCGACCTGACCTCCTCTGGCGGACTTACCTTTAAGGGACTTAAGAACTTCTCGGGAGGGGTTAATTATCGCTTTATCAAGGATAGACCGGCCAATGAAGATAATTCCATTATTGCCGAAGGATATTTTGTAACCGATTTCAATCTGAATTATTCCTGGAAGAATTGGAGTTTTGGCCTCATTGTAGACAATCTTTTCGATACTGAATGGAACGAGACCCAATTTGCCACTACCAGTAGATTGTTCAATGAAGCGGAGGCTGTAGAAGAAATTCATTTTACTCCTGGAACACCATTTTTAGCCAGGGGGAAGGTTACTGTTAGTTTTTAATTGAGATTGCACCCACTTTTTTAGCTCCTACCCTTTAGTCTTCTGAGGGGAAGGAGCTTTTTTGTGTCGTTCTGATTAGGGGCTTTCAATCCCAACTAGAGTTCTCGATACAAAAGGCCTACTGGCACATCACTTCGAGCCTGCCTACCGGCAGGTAGGTGATTTTGCATAACGAAGTAGAGCAAAATTGTATCGAAAAGGCCTCGAAATGACGAGCTTCAAACTGTTCACTACCAACTGATTACTGATTACTGTTTAACGTTTAGACCATGGACAAACTCTAAACTTTAAACATTGAACATTAAACCTTATAATTTCTTATAACACCCCCTCTTTTTCAATAACACTTAGCGCCAATCGGATGGTAGAATATTCAACTTTTTCTTCAAAATGCTCAAAGTAGGGTTTTAGGCCTTCCGGGTCTTGAAGTTCTTTCTTGGCCTTGGCTACTTTGACTACATCATCCTTAGATATTAGTCGGTATATGTCAATGTCCTTCCCGTCATGGTACAACTTTTCCAAATGTGCCAAAATGGTATTGGGCTTTAATCCCCTGATCTCCGCCATTTCTTCAACGGTTATTCCCGTTGTAAACAGCTCATAGGTTTCCAAAGCGGTATCCGATTTTCTGGTCTTTATTTTCTTCTTCTTGGTTTTTTCTTCTACAAAGGTTTTGATTTCATTGATGAACATCTCCCCATAAACCTCCAATTTACGCTGGCCAACTCCGTTAATCTCTTTGAAGGCTTCACTGGTCACCGGCTTTTTGGACTCCATTTCCTTAAGGGTTGCATCGTTAAAAACCAGGTAGGCAGGAATATTCTCCTCCAAGGAAATTTTAAACCGCAATTGCCGAAGTTTTTCAAACAGGGAATTTTCATTAACCGGTTTGGACTTACTGTCCTTACGGACCGCCATTAGTTCTTCTTTGGACAAGGGTTGACTCAATTGTACCTTGGTGTTATTGAACAATACCGCCTTGGCCAAATCGGTCAATCGTAAGATGTTATTTTTATGGAAGGCAATCTCACAGAGCCCTTGGTTTATAAGCTGTATGGTATAATGCTGCCAATGGTTCCAAGAAATATCCTTGCCGATACCATAGGTCTTTATTTCCTGATAATTTTTATCCAAAATGTTGGCATTTTGCGCGCCCCTCAACACATCTATTACTGTGCCCGTAGCCTCTGTCTCTTTCAGTCTAGCTATGGTAGATAAAATCTTTTGCGCTATTACCGTACCATCAAAAAACTGTGGTGGATTTTGACAAACGTCGCAATTGCCACAATCGGCCTGCAAATACTCCCCAAAATAACTCAACAAAATCTTTCTTCTACAGCTGGATGCCTCCGAAAACTGCTTCATCCGCTCCAACTTGGCCAGTTGTACCTCCTCATTGGTGGCACCAGAGGCAAATCTTTGCAACTGGATTACATCGGCATAACTATGGAACAAAAGGGCATGAGCCGCTAGTCCGTCCCTTCCGGAGCGACCTATTTCCTGATAATAGCCCTCAATATTTTTGGGCATATTGTAATGTATCACCCAGCGTACGTTGGATTTGTCTATTCCCATCCCAAAGGCAATGGTGGCGCACACAATCTGGGTCTTATCAAAAATAAAATCCTCCTGTACCTTGTTTCGACTATCAAAATCCAATCCAGCGTGGTAGGCTGCTGCCTTGATACCGTTATTGCGGATCTTTTCTACTAGGGTTTCGGTGGATTTTCGACTTAAACAATAAATAATACCCGATTCATTGGGCCTTTGTTCTATAAATTGAAGTATTTGGGACACCCGGTCATGAGCGGCCCTTACTTCCAATGAAATATTTTTTCTATCGAAGGAAGCCAAAAATTGCTTAGCCTTGGGAATCTGCAATTGCTCCAAGATATCTTGTCGGGTAGCCTTATCCGCCGTTGCCGTTAAAGCAATAATGGGCGTATGGGGCAGGGACGCCTTTAAAAATCCCAATTGTTGGTAAGAGGGCCTAAAATCGTGCCCCCAGGAGGAAATACAATGGGCCTCGTCCACAGCAACACAACTAACAAACTCTTCTTTTAAAATAGGGGATAAGCCCTGCAGGCTTTCCGGTGCCACATAAAGCAACTTTAATTCCCCTTTATGGGTGCTGTCCAATATGGCCCGCTGTTCCTCTGCGGACTGACTACTATTAAAAAAAGCTGCGGGGATACCGTTGGCAATAAGCCCATCTACCTGATCTTTCATCAAGGCAATCAATGGCGAAATTACTAGGGTAGTGCCCTTGAACAAAAGTGCAGGCAATTGGAAACAAATGGATTTACCTCCACCGGTAGGCATGATCACCAAACAATCCTCCTTATTTAAAATCGAAGTGATAATGGCCTCTTGTTGTTGTCTAAAGCGGTCAAAACCAAAATACTTTTTTAAATTGGGAACTAATTCGTTCTGGAAATCGGGCATGGGTATCGGTAAAACTTTTGTAAGGGACGAAAATAATCATAATTGGAGTCCCATAACAATTTTCACGGTCTTAAAATCCCAAGAAATAAATCAAAAATAAGAGCAATTGACTTTTTTGGTCTTGGCTTAAAAAGGTTAAATTTATCCACTACAACCTTAAAAGACTACCAAAATGAAACTTAAATACCGCCATTGCCTTTTCGTTATCTCCCTTTTTACATTTGCAACAGTATCAAGGGCACAAGAAGCCTATACTGCGCCCAAATTGTCCAATCCGGATTCTTGGTCCATTATTTTGGTTCCCGATACACAGACCTACATGAAGTTCGAAAGAAACCATGGTACCTTGGAAACCATGACGGCCTGGATCAGTGAAAATATAGATGCCCTAAATATAAAAATGGTACTGTGTACTGGCGATTTGGTAGAGCAGAACGAACTTTTGGTCCCCGACAAAATCAATGGAAATATGCCCAGTAGGAACCAATGGAGGGCCGTTTCCCATGCCTTTGAGCGTCTGGATGGGAAAGTACCTTATATCCTGGCGGCAGGTAACCACGATTTTGGCTATAAAAATGTGGAAACCCGAAGATCCAATTATAGCCAGTATTTTCCTGTACATAGAAACATATTGAATGCCAAGGCCTTACGGGCTGCCGGTAAGAACATAGACGGCCTACCTTCTGTGGAAAATGCCACCTATGAACTGATTTCTCCCCAACAAAGAAAATTTTTGTTTCTGAACTTGGAATTCGCGCCGAGGGACACTATTTTACAATGGGCCAACAATGAGATTTCCAAGGAGCTTTATAAAGATCACACTGTGGTAATGCTTACCCATTCCTATCTAAATGCCCAAAACGAGCATAAGGAAAATGAAAACTATCCCATAGAGGATGCCAACTATGGCAAGGCCATATGGGAAAAACTGGTGGCCCCATCCAAAAACATACAAATGGTCTTTTCTGGCCATATTGGATCTCCTGATAATTTTAAGGCACATACCGCATTTAAGGTGGATAGGAACGCTGCCGGAAAAAAGGTGAACCAGATTACTTTTAATGCCCAGGCCATGGGAGGTGGTTGGAATGGTAATGGAGGTGATGGTTGGCTAAGGATTATGGAATTTTTACCTGATGGAAAGACCGTGATTACCACAACATTTTCACCTTATTTCGCGATATCGCCGACTACACAAAAAATGGCCTATCAGAAGGATGATTATAACAATTTTAGCTTTCAACTGGATTAATATCCGCCTAACATGCTGCAATTCAAGTAGTTTTTTAATGAGCCAGATCCAAAAAACAAGCCTAAAAATGCCCTAAAACCAAAAAACTGGTAAGATATTTCTTAATAATACATACTGTAAGTCGAAAATTTACGTTTTTGTTAACATAATATTATATAAGGGCTTATTTTAGCCGAGTTAAATATGTTTTAAACCCCTCAAACAATGAAAACATTTAATTATTTAGTTTTGATTTTCGGATTTATTTTGATCGCTTCTTGTAGCAATGATGCTATGAACGGCTTAAATGATGAAAGTATGACTCCAGAACAAGTGAAATCCCAAATGCAGGTCAATTCCGTTTCGGACGGACTGGACGAGTTAGTTTCAGAACTACTTATCAACGACAAAGCAGGAAAAAGCAACAAGACCAATACTGAGTGTGCCACGCTTGCATTTACTGAAAATAGTATTACGGTAGCATACAATCAGTGTGTCATTCAAGGAAAGACCATAAGTGGAACTATCGTATTGACAGGAAACAATGGTAGTACAGATGGTACCAAGGGTAGTTTTGAAGTGTCTTTTACCGACTTCACCTACAACGACTATTTACTGAACGGTACCAAGACTTTTGCTTTCGATTTTTCCGATTCCAATAGTCCAACCTTTACGATAGTTACCGATGCCACTTTTGAGGATGACAATGGAGACATTGTTATCTGGAAAGGAAATAAAGTACTTAGCTGGCATTTTGACCAGATCAATGCTGAAGGAGCCGATGTTACTTGTACAGGTGATTGGGACATTACGGTAGATGGTATTACTTACGAATTTACAGTGACAGAACCATTATCCGCCAACTTGGGATGCGCCTTTATTACCTCTGGAGTTATGCAGTTGGAGGTGAACGATATGACGGCTTCCTTGGACTTCGGTACCGGCACTTGTGATCAGACAGGTACTGTTACCTATCCCAATGGAGAATCTGAAGAGATTAGCTGGTAGTTACAAAAAGTATAATCATATTTTGAACCCTCGATGAAATTCATCGGGGGTTCTTTTTTGATCAAAATGGGTAGCTTTTCCATTGATAATAGAAGGTGAGTTCGACATAAAAATAATTGCAAGACATTGATTTCGTGTAAATTAAAAAAAATGCTACTGTTCCCTCGAGCGGAGTCGAGAGGTTTTTTTGACAGTTATATCTTTAAATTGAGGTCTCTCCCGATAACCATCGGGATGCGCCTGCCTGTGCGGTAGGCAGGCTCGACCGGACAAAATTATCATAAATAACTCATTAACAATTAAATACAAGTCGAACTCACGTTAATAGAAAATTGGTTGCTAAAAGGGAATTAGGATAGCCCCGACAATTTTATTTAGACGAAATCGAAAATAGGTAGTTTATTGGTGTCATGTTTACCTATAACCCTTCGGCTCAGCTCAGGTTACAGCACGAGGATTGGGATTAGTGTTAAATTAAAGATCAGGGGCAGGAGGGGAGTGGAGGTGGAGCAACCACTTTGAATAAGGGTAGGAGACCAATGAAAAGCAAGGATTTCAGAGAAATTGACCCGTTTGTCGGAGAAATTATTCGGTTCGTCGAGGATAGGCCTGTGTTAATTTTAGTTTAAACTAATGTTAATGAGGGTTTTACTTACATGAAAATCAGAATTTTGTTGTATCTTTTATTTTCAAATCAAAAAAATCAAATTATATAAGAGTGTACCAAGAAAAAATCCGTTAACCCTAAAAACAAAGCTTACACTATGGAAACAACCCCAAAAATTAGTAGAAATTTAATTAGCAGGCCTTCCAACAGTGGATGTATTCTAAAATTGGAGCGTACCAATAATGATTTGTGCCAATTGGAAAGAAAATTGACCTCTTATGTATGTGAACCTAACACGTACACGTTGTTTATTAAATCTGAAACCCTCCGACAAACTTTAAGTAGCCTGAAAAATACGAATGCAGAATTGATCAAGGCCTTAAAGAGGGAAAAGGATTTAAAGATTGAACTCTTTGAAAAAACAATGGCTCAAATTCGTTCCTATCTAGAAATACAAAAGTCAGTTGAAGAATACAGCAATATGTTGAGGTATTAAAAGATTCCTATAATTTTCCTGTGACTGTTTAAACAACTACAATCACCTAAAGACCAAAACAGCATCAGAAAATTAGGAAGAAAAGCTCCGGATAAAAATATCCGGAGCTTTTTTTTTGGTATAGTGTTGCCTGTAGATATACAATTATTATATTTTAGAATTATTCTTGAATGATTTTAAAAGGTCTCCTTTGAACAGGGGCCGACTTAAATAATGTTTATTGCATTTGTGGCCAGCGCACCATCTCGCACAAAATTGAGGTTATAGAACAAGATAGAGTGGACTTCCATAAAAGTTCTATTTTACATAATGTAAATTATAGAACATTTAATGACGTTTTGGTAAATTGCCCAAAATGCATAATTTTCGTATAGCTCCGCTATTTTGCATAATACCAGATATGGTTTCTTTAGAACCATATCTGGTATTATGTAAAAGAAAATTTTACCCACCAGGCCAGCCGCATCAGCACACCGAAAAAAATGATCACCCACAGGGTAAGCAATTTTTATCGCGTATGTACAAGCCGTTTTACTGGAATGTAGCTTGCGGGAAAGTAAAACTTTTAGATTCTTTTTAAATATCAGTCGCTATATGGATTTAATAAAAGGTATTAATCCTCAGGGCAAGCCCTGAACCCAATAATAGGAATCGACCTAAGTGTCGAGGTATTGAACCTAGATCCCGCCGAAAAAAGCGGGATTAGTTCAACTTTCAATTTTCAGTGTGTCTTACTGACTTCTCAGAATTGAGTTTCACTAATAATACAATCTAAAATCAAGTAATTTGCAGACATTGTAATGTCTTTGATGCAATTCTTCTACAACATCCAACATATTATCATCTTCCTTAAACAAGTTAAAGAATGCTATGTCAAGAATTGAGCTGCTTATTCCATTAAATTCATTTCCATAGCCAGAAACACCTTTTGCGCCAGTGATATCTAAAAAATATTGTGCTTCCTCTTCGTCTAAATCTAGAATTTTTGCATTTGAAAAATGTAAAATTTTTCCTTTTAACCTTCCTTCAAAAATTTCGGCAAATTCCTGTAAGCTATAGTAGTAGTCATTTAAACAAATACTATTTGCCTCACCTGGTATAACCAAGTAGATTATTTCATAGTCTTTAAAATGATGATCATCCAAGATCAGTGCATTTAGGCTATCTTCTAGTCCTTCAATGGTGTCGCATGTTTTATATATACTTGCTATTCCATATTTCATGGCCAATTGTTCCAAGTTTTCTTGGGCTTCGGTAACCTTGTCCGTTTCTATTTCATCAACCCCTTCTAAACAATAAATGAAATAATCTGCATCTATAAATTGTTCTTGGGGTAATTGTTGTCTTTTCTCTAACAAGTTTCTGAATTTATGTAAAGTATATGAAATACAAAATTACTGTAACTCTTCTAGTTTTTCGGAGTTTTCATATAAATTACTTATCAGTTTCTCTTTTAAAAAGACTGACATCCTTCTGTGAAAAGTGGATGTAAGTAAAGCATTCAAGAACATGGGAATCCCAAACCCCATGTGGACTCCATACCCATCCCCCGCTGTCTTCTGCGGGGGCAGCTTCCTTATACTGATTAAACCGTGAGAAGTCCATTCGCCAGATATCCTCATCCTTGGGTGGCAAACTCCTGTTATCAGCTAAAGTCAATGCCGACATGCCAGACCACGGAATTGCCAATTCTACTGTCCAGCCACGGTCCCGATCACTATCATCATTGATTGTCCCATCAATATGAACAGCACTTCTCAATTCCGGGAAGTCCCAATTCCAATACCCTATCCGGCTTCCTCGCGGATGTGGTTGATAACCTACTCCCGAAAAGGGTTTCCTGCCTGGTTGGTCGCTACTAAATTCAGGGATGGAATCATAGACTCCGTTTTTATAGGAATCCGAATCTTCCCATATAAAGAACACCTCATAGATGGTTCCAAAAGAATTGATCTCAAATTCGTAATACGCATCTTTTCCTGCAATGAAAAGCTCTACATCATTATCATTATAAATTAAGGCATCGCGTTCCGTCAAGGTAGCCTGAACATTAGGTTCTTCTATCCAATAGGCGATATATAAATATTCATCATCCCACAATACTGCGGCCCTTGTATCATGGATGGCTTTAGAACCGGAAATCAGATCCCGAAATCTGGGTGACGTTGGTGCAGTCTGCCAGACCAAATCATCCAAACGGCCATCGATCTGTGGCGGATTACTCACCTTGTAGGCATTGTAGTGCGGTATTTCCTCCTCTATGCAGGGCGGGTATTGGATGGCATCCCCAGCAACCACCTGGGCTGAAGACCAAAAACTAAAGAAAATACATAATGCCGGTAGAAGAATGAGTTTATTCATGAATTTTTTAAACTTATAAAAGCACCTTGCTTTGTTACGATTTAAATTTAGCATAAATACGTCGCAGAACCAGTGGCTGAAACCTTTATTAAACCCAGCCTCAACCATAAACAGCATAAATCCACAACAATAGCCAATATAATAAAAATCCTTGGTCTATACTACTGCCAAAAAAATACTTGAACGCGCTTACCCGGGCTCCCGGTACCGGGAAATTGGAATCTATCCTCATCTACCCAGTGGTTATTACCGCGATTTAAAGTTAGTCAAGGAAGTCTTCGCCCCCACTATTCGATATCTCAAAGAATTGTTGGAGCTACCGACCTTTGGTCTAAGGGAAATTCGGGTGAAAACAGATATTTTGGAGGATCCAAAATACGATTACCTATTTAGTGTGGACACGCTAAACGAACTTGTCCTAAGCGGTATTCCCTTTCGGGATGCCTATAAAAATTGGGGAAGGAATTAAACGAAGGTGCTTTTTTACCAAAACGGGACATTAAGCACACCCATGAGGGTAGTTTGGGTAATTTGTGTTTAGAGGAAATACGTGCCAAGATGGAGAAGGCTATGTAATTCTATGACTTTAAAACGCTCAGTTGGCTTTAGTAACCTTAAACCAATATGAAAATTAAACAAATAAAAAGACGTTCTCCCCACGGTTGGAAAGAACGTCTTTTTTTTTCGATAAACTTTTCCTATTGTAAATCGAAATAAGAAATCACTTCTTCATAACTCATTTTCTTAAAATCCTTCTGGATGCCTTTAGCCGTAGGTGACAAGGTTGTAGCCGGAATTATTACAAACCTAACCTTGATTTCCAACGGATCTGTTAAATGGGTATATTCTAGACGATAGGAAGGCGTTACATTGATTCCTAGACTATTCAATGATAGCATAGCGGTATATGCAACTGCCATCATCTCGTCTGCATGATATACATAGGGCATTTGAACAATTTGGCCCGAACTTAATTTAAGATATACCAAAATAACATCCTGATCCAAAGCCGCTTGCGTTAACAAGGAAGTGTTGTAATTAACGTCATACATATCCCCATACCCCGCTGTCTTTGAAGAAATTGTGAAATCGCTTTCCGTTAGGGTGATCCAAGAACTGGCAACTACTGTTGCATCCAAACCATCAGCACCATCTTGACCATCGGCACCATCTTGACCATCGGCACCATCTTGACCATCAACACCATCTTGACCATCGGCACCATCTTGGCCATCGATTCCATCAACACCATCGATTCCATCTACGCCGTCCGTTCCGTTCAGACCATCTTCCCCGTCAATTCCATTTTGGCCATCGGCTCCGGTATCCCCAGTTTCTCCATTGTCTCCCTTAGGTCCCTGCTCTCCTTGAATACCCTGCTCTCCTTGAATGCCTTGAAGACCCATAGCTCCATCTACGCCATCATCTATACTACATGAGGTCAATGCTATAGACGACAACAATACACAACTCGCAATAATTTTAAAATGTTTTTTCATAAAATAGATTTGATTGGTTTGGTTTATATTTTTATCAAAATTTACTTGAAGAAAAAAACGTATCAGTCATGTTTATATTGTAAGAAAAATGCCACATTGTTGTTGTAAAAGGCTAATTCCCTGAAAACATGTATACTTAGCTTTTTATTTTTTTTTGTATAAATAGCAATCTCCTATACGCCAACTTGCGGGCAGTTAAAAAAGAGTTCATTAACGAAGTTTTATTATTTTGAAAAGGAGTCCATGAATCTAGCAAAATTGCTCGATTTATTCATTGCAGGTCTACTGTTTTTGATTGGCCCTTTCACTACCTTATCTTTGTTTTTCGGACGTAACCAAGGCTCAAGTTACATATCCCTCCAGTGCAAAAAACCTTGGCAAGTAGGCGCAAGTACGTTATAGTAATAACTAGGCTATCGCCCCAACCCGCTCAAAAAACAAAAGGTCTGCAAGACCTTCTATTTTTATGCCGTATTATTGGGTTGGCAGCTATCCAAATCAAGAAAGATAGCAAATAGCGTTTATAGCCTTGCACAAAAAATTATTCCAATTTGGCAATTTCCTGCTGTAATAGTTTTTCCACTATACTATCCTGCTTTTTTACTAAAAGCCATTCATCAATAAGCCTTTTAAAAACGGAGTCTTTTTGGATCAGATAGCCAAAGTCAAAAGAATTAAAGGGTTTATTAAGGTTAACAGCTTCTAGTTCTTTATGTATTTGTTCTTGTATTCTGGTTTCTATAGCATCCGTAACCATTACATCTGCTTGTTTGTCTATCAGTTTTTGAAAAATGGTTATGTTGTCTTCATTCAATATCAGTGTGGCCTTTGGAAAATTTTCCCTGGCGAAAGATTCATTGGTACCACCAGGATTAAAAATAACCTTAACCTCTTTTCTGTTAATGCTTTCTATACTATTGTATAAAGAAACATTTTCATCCCTAGTTATAGCAACCTTCCCGCTAGAATACACCGGAATGCTAAATAATGCTTGTTTTTCTCTAGCACGGGTAATGGTGATGCCACTCATACCAACATCAAACTTTCCCTCCATTAAATCTGTCATTAATGTAGGCCAGGTGGTTTCTATAAATTTAAGGTTTACTCCAAGGTGCTTGGCTAAATCTTTGGCCATGGCTATATCTATTCCCAAATAGTTGTTACTAGAGTCTATTTTATAGGAAAACGGCATAAAATCACCTGTAGTACCAATATTAATGGTATCCCTTCCCAGTATAGTATTTACTATTGGTGATATATTAGCTGCAGCCGAATTAGAATACTTGTTGGTACTGGAAAATTTAGGACTACAGGCCGTAAGTAAAATTAATACAAATACAAGAATTCTATTTTTAATTCGGAAGTTAATTTTTAACATGGACTAATTTTAAAAAACGTGCCTGAACACGATAATTTTATGCCTTCCAAAGTTCCGTAAGAACTTTTGTAAATTCTTTAATTTCTTCCACCGTTCCCATACTCAATCTACACCACTTCTTGCCCAAATAGTCACGGGTCCCGATCAATATTCCCTTATTTTTCATATCCATCATAAACTCCGTTGGATATTTTGAAATATCAAAAAGAATAAAACTAGTCTGCGACGGAATGTAGTCAATTTCCAATTTGCGTAAAGTCTCTACCACAATGGCTTTGGATTCTGTGTTTTTTTGTACCACAAAATCCACAAAATTTTGATCATCAAGGGCAGCCGTAGCTACAGAAAAGGCTGGAGAGGATATTGGGAGACCGGCAAAAATCATAAATTTTTCCAATTCATTGGCCCACTCTTTATGTGCAAAACCATACCCAATACGTAGTCCTGCCAAACCATATACTTTCGAGAATGTTTTAATAACCATGACCCTTGGGTTTATAACCATATCTATCATCGATTCCGGGTTATCGCAAAATTCAAGATAGGCCTCATCAATTAAGACATGGGAATATTTAGTGGCCTCAGTAATAAACTGCCTAAGCTCTTGAGAAGCTACGACCGTACCAATAGGATTATTGGGATTAACAATATATACCAAACCCGGATGCTCTTTGGTTTTGGCCAACATAGCATCTAAATCAAGCGTATGATCTTGTTTTAAGAGAATATAGTGTGTTTTTCTGCCAAACTTTTCCAACATTGAAGGCAATATATCAAAGGTAGGTGTGGCGGTGGTTACATCACCTTCCCTTTGTAGCATAAACTGGGCCACAGCTTCCAAGATACCGGAGGAGCCAGCTCCCAATAATATGTTTTCCGCTGTAAGTTGAAAACGTTTTGCCAGGGCTATTTTTAATTCAGGTATCGCCGGAAAAGCATATCTATTAATAGCTGTAGCAGAAGTTAAAAAAGACTTTTTTACTTGTTCCGAGCACCCATATGGATTTTCATTGGAAGCTAATCTAAGATAGGTATCACCAAGGTTGGTCTTGGGCATAGCTATTCCTAAGTGTGGAAGTATTACCACTCCCGTTGAACCGAGTGTTGCCTTTGATATCCAGTTTCTTCTATTCATTTCCAAACAATTTTGAAAATAAGTTACGTATTTTTTTTATATGGGGTAAAACAGTTAAATGCTTTAGTTTAATTTTTATTTATTATTGAAATATGACACCTAATTATTGCGAATAGCTATTGGATTAATTCTTGAAATTACAAGATACTTCCACGCAGATTGCCCTCCCTCCTATCCCTTCGACTCCGCTCAGGACAGGCTTTGGATCGCATAATAAGCCCGCCTGAATGACAAGGTCGGGCAGGCCCGCCCGTACCGAAACGGATACCTGCCCGAAGGTCATGGCGGGCGTTCGGGCGGGCATTTATTCATAGCTAGTTATTTTAAATTAAAGAATTCATGCACCTCACGAAAAAGCTCGGTGTCCCTCCCCTTCTGCCCATTCGAAATGCCTATAAACCTACCAATAAAGTCCCTACTCGTACCGCAAGGCATCTATAGGGTTTAATCTGGCAGCTTTTCTGGCAGGGAAATAACCAAAAACAATACCTACCAATACCGAAAAACCAAAGCCTATGAGAATGGAGTCCATAGCGGTAGGTATATAAAAATTGGTAGTCTTATAAATAATTTGATTACCAAGAATTCCCAGCATAATCCCTAAAATACCTCCGGCAAGACTCAGTACGATGGCCTCTATCAAAAATTGGGTCAAAATATCGCTTTCCCGCGCCCCAATGGCCAGTCGGGTGCCAATTTCCCGGGTACGTTCGGTTACCGAAACCAGCATAATATTCATTATACCAATGCCTCCCACAATAAGGGATATACTGGCTATAGCCCCTAAAATAAGGGTCAAAATTCCTGTTACGTTACCGGTTATTTCTTGGAGCTCCACTTGGGTCATAATTTCAAAATCGTCCTCCTCCCCTTCCAAGATACGGTGCGTTTCCCGTAAAAGTTCAGTAGCCTCTATTTCCGCATCTTGTATATGGTCTTCGCTCAAGGCACTGGCCATAATCATATTGTAGCCCCTGCGCCTACCGTACAACCTATTCTGTATGGTGGTGTAGGGCGCAATAAGCATATCGTCCTGATCCTGGCCCATTGTACCCTTGCCTTCCTCCTTTAAGATACCAACAATAGTGAAGGGAACCTTATCTATTCTAATTTGTCGTCCTACTGGATCTGCGCTTGAAAATAGTTCTTTCTTTATAGTTTCACCTATGACACAGACCTTACGGGCCGTTTTCACATCTTCTTCGGTAAAACCATCACCTGAAACTATTTCCCTATTTAGGATATCAAAGTAATCCGAGGAAACTCCATAAATGGTGGTAGATTTATTGCCCTGTGGACCAATAGCCCTTACTCCATTTGCTACCAATGGCGACAGTTTTGGCATCCAAACGGAGTTCTTTTGTAACATAAGCAGGTCTTTTTCATCTATAGGCCTGCCCATTCTAACATCCATACCCCCTCTGTGTTCCGTTTTGGTACTGATCATTAATAAATTGGTACCCAAACCAGAAATCTGACTTTGTACTTCCTGTGTGGCGCCCTGACCTGCGGAAATGGTCATAATCACCGCGGCAACACCAATAATGATGCCCAAGGCCGTAAGTAAACTTCGGGTCCTATTCTTGTAAATAGCTTGAAAAGCCACCTTAAATGTTTTAAGGAATTGTTTCATACTTTCCTATTAAGTGATTAATTCCAAGGCTTTTAAGGCCGATTCTTTGGTACTTCTGTTTTTTATAAGCTCGTCCGTAAGCACACGACCATCCCTTAAATAAATCATCCGTTTCGCGAACTGGGCAATTTCGGGTTCATGGGTAATCATTAAAATGGTTTTGCCCTCATTATTTAATCTCACAAACAAATCCGCTATGTCTATGCTTGTTCTACTATCAAGGTTTCCGGTAGCTTCATCAGACAAAATAAGCGCTGGGTCATTGATGAGGGCCCTGGCAATGGCGACCCGTTGTTGTTGTCCTCCAGAAAGCTCATTGGTCTTATGGTAAATACGGTCTTCCAGACCAACTTGTTCCAATGCTTTTTTTGCGAGTTCCTTGGAATTGGTAAACCTGCCCGTTCTATCGTACACCAAGGGTAACTCTACATTCTCCAGTGCCGTGGTGCGCGACAGTAAATTGTAGCTTTGAAAAATGAAGCCTATTTTTTGATTTCGAATATCTGCCAATTGGTTCTTGTTCAATTTATTTACATGCACTCCATCCAAATAATACTCGCCGGAAGAAGGCTTGTCCAGGCACCCCAAAATATGCAGAAGGGTCGATTTTCCGGATCCGGAAGACCCCATAATGGCAACAAATTCACCTTCCTCGATAACCAAATCGATTTCCGTCAACGCATGTACCTCAATATCCCCATTTTTGAAGACGCGATTTAATTTTCTGGTTTCTATGACTTTTTTTAAGGGCATAATTCTCTATTTTTTAGATTTAATGCCATTAATGGCCTTGATTCCTTCCGATAGCGGAGAACCATCCAAAAATCCAATGACTTGGGACTGCATGCCTGTTTTTATACCTGTTTCAATAAAGTTGAAATCCAATTTCCCTGCAGTATCCCTGTAAAAAAAACCATTGATATTGCTCGGTAGACTTTTCTTGAAATTGGCAGGGGTAAATTGCTCCTCATTGTTAAGGGCATTTATAAAACCCTGTTGTAAGGAATCAGGAAGCATAATTTTCCCTTTTTGTTCCAAGATGGGCCTAATTTCATTGAGCATTTGTTCATTGGGCCTAAAACGCAGGGCCGAATTATTGATCAGCAAAACATCTTTGGCAGATTGGGTTATAAACTCGAGACTTGCGGTCATTCCCGGAAGTAAACGCCCTTCGTGATTATCAACATCTACAATCACCTGGTAGTTTACGACATTGTTTAGCTGAATAGGCTGTAATCTGATCTGACTTACTTTCCCATAAAACACTTTTTCAGGATAGGTCTGTACCGTAAAACGCACTTGGAGACCATTGCTTATATACCCTATATCACTCTCATCCACATCTGCCAAGATTTGCATTTTTTTTAAGTCTTCAGCAATGACGAACATTTTTGGGGTAGCAAAGGAGGCCGCCACCGTTTGACCCTCCTCAACACTCCGTTCCGTTACTGTCCCTTTAATAGGCGATTTTATATGTGCATATTCTATACTGACCTTAATATTCTTAACAGCAGCCAATGATGCCTCTTTGGCGCTTAATGCTTGTTCATAGCTATATTGGGAATCCTTATATTCCTGTTCCGATATGACCGATTTTTTAAATAACACCTGATTCCTATTGTAGGTATCTCGGACTTGATTTAATTGGGCTTGGGCAACGGCCAAATTTGCTTGGGCACTTATAAGGTTGGTCTGCAATAGATTTAAGTCCATTTCTGCCAAAAGCTGCCCCGCTGTGACCTCATCGTTATAGTCCACATAGATTTTTTTAATGGTACCCGATATTTGTGTTCCTATTTCTACGGTATTGATGGCTTCCAATGCTCCGGTACTGGAAACTACTGCTTCAATCTGCCCTTTTTCCAAGGGGATGTAAGTGTACTCCAGGTTTTTTGCATCCAATTTTGGCTTCATTATAAAGTAGCCGACTACCGCTATTGTTAAAATCCCTGGAATGATCCATTTTAATTGCTTCATAATTGATCCTTTTTCCTGTCTTATGAATTAGAAAGGAATAAAAGTAGTTTGGATCGCCAACAATACATATGATATTCATCAGGAGAACTGCCACTACTTGAGGAAACAGATGCCTAAACCTTATAAAAGTTCGTATATTCAATACTACCAAAATAATCTTCTAAACCCTTATTGTATGAGCCATCTGAAAAGAAGAACCTTTATGAAAAATGTGGTCACAGCAGGAGTTGGTGCCACAGTTCTACCTATTAATTCATTAACGGCGAATGATATGCGCGAAAAGTTAGGGTCCGATTGGCCAAAACCCGCTACAGCTTCAAAAAAAATAATTATCGGGGGTACAGGTATTGGGGGTCTGTGCTGTGCCTACGAACTTATGAAAAGGGACATGAGGTTCTTGTTTTAGAGGCATCCGTTAGACATGGCGGACATGTATATACCACACGGGATGAATTGTCGGACGGACTTTATGGGGATTTTGGGCAGGATCACATTGTTAAACCTGGTTATGAAAGATATTGGGAATACCTGAAGGAATTCAACATTACGGTCCTGCCCTACCCTAGGACAAAAATTTAAGACTCAGAACATCGGGGCCTCCAATGGTCAATTCCTTATTGTAATCATCCAAGGTAGCTACAATGGCCCTTGCAAGGTCCGCGCCATGAATAGGATTGAATTTTTGATTGCCAGATCCAAACAAAAACACACGACCCGATTTGGCCATATGTAAAAAGTGGCCCAAATCTGAAAAGAAACCGTTTGGCCACACTATGGTATAGTTGAGCCCAGAAGATTTTAAAGCAGCGACAAACTTCTCTTTGGCTTCAAAAATCTTTAAATCCTGATAATTGTCGCCATTAATGGCAGAAACGTATACAAAGTGTGCTACACCACTTTTTTTGGCTTCTTCGAGCAAATTCATATTGGCCCTATAATCTACATCCATATAGGTTAGACCATCTTTTTGTTTTGTAATGCCGACCGTGGATATTACCGTGTTTATTCCTTTACAAATGTCTCGTAATGTTTCAGGCTTTGTGACCTCGGCCTGTTTTATCTCCAAATAGTTTTCATTACTATTTTGCAACTTATCAGGATTGCGTACAATAGCGATTACCTGATTTTTTTTCTCTAGCAGTTCATTTAATATATAATTGCCCAAATAGCCTGTGGCGCCCGCTAATAATATGTTGGTATCTTTCATTTAGGTAAATTTATTACGCCGGTTTAGTTGAACTTTCTTTTAAGAATATAGCGGGTAATAAAAATACCGTTGTCATCGTTTTTCCCCGCATCGCTTTCTACGGCACTGGTTATGAACATCAGGTCCCAACCTTCGGAAAGCATTTCGGTTAATTTTGAAGAAATTAAGGCATCATTGGCGGCTATATTTTGAAACCGGATTCCGCCTAGGTTATAAAAGTTCAATAATTTCGTTTCTTCAAAATTTTTAAGTCTAATATCTTTTCTTTTCGATTTGTTTCTGGTATTGTTTTCTTCTGTTCGACTAGAGGTAAATTGTTTGTAATCCCTTTCGTCGTTTGACGAAATTAAACGTGATCGTCCCAGCCCGCTCGGAATGATAGATTCTACACTTGTAATGACCTTGATCTCAAATACTTGTTTCGATGTTTCTTGCCCATACATATGTACTACTGACAATGTAAGTAATGTGACTATTGACGCTAACTTTTTCATATGTTTATTGATTAAATGGTCGTTTTCTATTGTTAATTAAATTCTTTCGTTAATAATTGACGGATAATGGTATTGCGTTGCGAGCCTGTATCGTCTTGCCGATTGCTCAGCAATACAATTGTGGTATCGAGTGCTGGCACAAAGCCAATCAAAGCTATTTAGAATATTCCCTAAATAAGTTTTGGGCCCTAAAATGGATGCATTCATAATTGATCGTTTTTTGATTATTAATTTTGCAGCAAAGATTCACCGGATTATTAGGTAAATCGTTCTAAATTATAATCTGAAACGAAATAGGCGAGATTTACAATGAGTTGGCTTTCATCCAAGCCCTAGGGGTTACCCCTTCTATTTTTTTAAAATAGGTGTTGAATACGGTTTTAGAATTGAAACCACTATCATAAGCCAACCCAAGGATGGTAAGGTGAGAATTATTAGCATCGAGTGCTATTAATTTAAAGTGTTTGAGGCGATAAGAATTAACAAAGTCGTTAAAATTAACATCAAACGCCTGATTGATCAGAAATGATATTTTATTGTTGTTCAGCTCCAAAACCTGAGCAACGACATTTAAGTTTAATTGTGGATTTAAAAAAGGTTCTTCTTCCTTAAAATAGGAAAGTAATTTGCCTTTTAGTTTCTTTATTTGGTCTTTATCCAAAACATTTGCTGTTGCTTTCTCTTCATCTTTCTTGGTAGATGTGATATCCGTAGACGATAAATTTGACCAGTGCAGATCTGTGAAACCATTTATTTTATGCAGGGGCCTCAAGAATGGTTCTTGCCTATAGTTAATGATTTGACCGCGTCTTTGGTCGATCATTTCCTTTAAGAGAGAAAAGGCCGTCGCCGTTTGATGTGAGTTGGCCAAAATAAACACGTCATAAGGTACCAGCATGGTTTTATCTTTACTGAGACTAGACCATTTTTCAATAATTTGATGGGGAACGTCAATATGCTTTTCGTTAACAAGTCTGAACAATAGATTTTTCTCTTCTATTAATGAGGTGTTGCATATAAATTCTTGAAACTGCTGTTTTTTGTTCAGCCATATTAAACAAAAGCATTTTAAATGATGCGCTAATTCTAGTTCAGGGTTAAGTGCTAACGCGTAATCGATATTTTCAAGGGCTTTGTCAAATAGGCCTTGAAAATAGTGAATATGGGCCAATGTGTAATGATTGTTTGCAGAAAGCGGATCTACCTCTAAAAGTTTGTTTGCATATCGTAAGGCCATGTCAAAAAAACCAAGCGCTATGAACAACTCTGTTAAGGCTTCTAAACCATCAACATGATTGGGGTTAATGGCCAAGACTTTCTTAATATGAATGTAGGCACTCTTAAAATCCCATTCTTCCCAAAAAAACTTTCCGACATAAGACAAAGGATATTCAGGTAAAGAGGCGTCTAATTCTTTTGCCATAAGCAAATTGTCTATGGCCGACTCCATTGCTTCTTCATAAGGAATATAACCCCACATTGCCGATAACCCATAGCATTGTAAATTGGCATAATAGGCCTTGGCGTAATTTTTATCCAATGCAATGGCCTTGTTATAGTAGTGTATGGCCTGGCTAAGGCCCTCTGGTGTCCATTTCAATTGAAAAGAACGTCCTTTCAAATACATTTGATAGGCATCTACGCTGCTTGTTGGCTGTTCTATTAAATGCTCTTGAATTTCAAAATGCCCAAAATTGTTTCGAACTTCTTCGGCTATTGCTAAACTAATTTCATCTTCTAAATCAAAAATATCCATTAATTGCCTATCAAATTTTTTAGACCAATAGTGAGTACCATCTTCAACGTCTATTAATTGGGCCGTAATCCTAACCCTTTCCCGGGATTTCTTAATGCTTCCTTCAAGAATTGTGCTTACCCCTAGTTGCCCCCCAATTTTTCTGATATCTATATCTTTTCCCTTAAAGGCAAATGATGAGGTTCTGGCAATAACCTTAAGTTTGTCAATTTTTGTTAGTGCGTTTATAATTTCTTCAGTGATTCCGTCACAGAAATATTCGTTGTCAATATCATTGCTCATATTAACAAATGGTAAAACTGCTATTGATTTTTGATTGTTCAAAGTGTTGATTTGCTAAAACAAATCTATAAAATTAAATCCTTAAAATTAATTGCACAAAGAACCCACTCCACACACCTGTCTGATGAACAGGCAGGCCCGCCCGTACCGAATAGGGATACTGGAATTAAAAATTGAAGCAAATAGATGTGAATACCTCTACGAAAATTTAAGGTTTTAATGTCCCGAGTATATAATTACTCTTCTGAATTCATTCTTTCTAAAATTGTTGCAATAATAGGTATTTACCATATACATGATAAAAATATACTTAATTTAAGGGTATCCATTTTTATCGTTTGTATCTTTTTTGATCAAAAGACAAGGTATAGCACAAACTTAAGCTGCTCGGTTGATCCTGTCTTTGGTCGTACAAATTGAAAGAACATTGCCAATAGTAATATTGAGAACATTTATTTTCTATTTATCGCATATATAAAGGCCGTCCTAATGGATTACCTTATAAAATAAAAGCTCCAACCCAGCAGCCAGAGCTTTTACAACATCAACCAAATGAAAAACTATTTATTCTTATTTAAAGGCCTAATGCCTTAATGGCCGGATCATCCACAGGGAAATTATAAGCCCTCCACGGCCTGTTATAATCGTTGTTTTGCCAAAGCACCTCTCCACTAGCGCTTACCTCCCATAGGGTTCCTGTCCCTTCAGAAATCAGGGTATTACCATTGCTCATTCGCACACCACTGCCTAGTCCGTTGCTGTACAAATCGGAATCCGTAAATTCCCAAGTAACCGATGGCTCATTATCCTGCCCGGCAACCAATAAGTAAGGAGGGTTTAATTCATACTCCACAACCGCAGATTGCCCATTATACTTATTATTGGCAAATACCAACATCTTATTTCCGTCAAAAAGATTGGGGTAATGTACCCTGTTCAAGGTTACTTCACCTACGTTGTCATAGGCCAAAGGGTTTCCAAAACGATAGACCAAATCCCCGCCCAAGCCGTAATTACCACCCACGCTTGTTGCCGCTTCCTGGGAAGTGGTACTGTGGTCTATGACCCAGACTTCACTATAAAAATTTACCGTAACGTATATTAGATCATTGGTTTCATCCAAGGTGATGCCGTTAAAGTGGGTGATATCGCCATCGGTCTGATCGTTGTTGTAGTTGATATCAATTTTATTCGGATTATCCGCCACTACGCCGTAGTTTGCTTTGCTACTGTCATAATCCTGTACAATATGATCTGTGGTATGCCATTCCCATACCACCTCTTGGGTAAGGGGATTCATTTCTATTATGGCATCTGGATAGATATCAAAATTGCCCGAAAATCCCATGTCAGCAGCTTCACTGGAACTTACTTCTTCCCAGACCGGAAAAATAATATTTCCATTGGATAGGTAATTAACGTCATGGTGGGCTATATAACTAGAACTGGAGTAGCTTACCTCCCACTCTATAGTCTGGTCCGCATTAATCTTTCTAAACTGACCGCCATAGCCACCAAAATCAATAGACGGATTATTGACCTTTATGGTAGTTACCAAACTACCATCGCTATATAATTTTGCATCGTTGCCCAAATTATCACCATCCATATCCCACTCGAACAAGGTATCCCCCTCGTGGTCTATTAAAAATACCCCGTCATCAGGAGCCACTGCCAAAATGTAAGAATCCAAATTAATACCACTACTGTCATCTCCTGTGGTTTCGCTGTCACTAGTTTCCTCTGTGAGATTTACGGCTTCCGTATCATCACTACTGCAAGCGGTTAGGGCAAGTGCTGCAATACAAAGTGGTATAAATCTCATTTTAAATCCTGATCTTCTCATTTCTTACTGTTTTTAGATGTTATCATTGTTTTAGAAAGTACAACTAGTTCCTAGTTGAGTTTAGACATTAGATACCATACTATACCTGAAGTTTAAATGGGCATGTGGATTATCAGCGAATGATACCGAAGTTTCAGTAAATGGATAGTTTTTATCAGCGAAATAGTACCATCTCTTTGTTGCACAAGGTCAATGGTATTTTTTAAGATCTTCATAAACCTCGCAAATATGGCTAGATTGCTTTGGGTAAAGACATTTAGTTTAACTAGGCCCCGGATCTCCTTATATCCAACATTTTACACAAAAAAAAAGGGAAGACCAATGGTCTTCCCTTTTTTCTAAAGTATTAATCCCTTTCTTAGTCAGCCTGCGGTGCACTAATGGCTTCCACATATCTGCCCGCCCAATAGGGCAACAAATAGATATAGGGGGCGTATTCCCGTTTACCATCACTTCCGCCATTGTTCCTATAAGCCCCATTGTGCAAATGAAGCGTTCTCTCATCACCGGGCAACACCTCTGTATATGTCTGGCTTCGGAAATTAGGTGCTATTTTAGTTAGGTCCTTTCTATGGTCATTATCAATTTTCCAATCGATTAGATCCATTGGAAACTCGCGCAACCACCAGGCGGATTCTTCACTATCTATATTTTTCCCTCCGGAAAGTGCAAAAAGATAATTCCATAAGGGATTTTTTTCAGAGCGTTCTACCTCCCAATGACTTTTTACCGTATTAAAATGTGCTTCTTTTTGTTCATCCGAAAAGGAATAATTAACAAATCCGGGAATGGTCAAAAAATACATTTCATCATCGGAATGGTTCCATTTATTGCTTAAGTCCTCTCCTTCTACAAAACCTATGACCGTAGCTGGGCGGTTGGCATTTTCATCGTATCCATATTTTTTTATCAGCTTTTCGGCCCCCTTCTTGTATTTTTTGTCTTTTGTAAAATGATAGGCGGTTTGAAGGAAAGACAGAATAAGGGTTGAATTCAGTCGACGATCCCCCACATTGATAGGAAAGCTATTTACATATTCTGGATTCCATTTTCCCCATGCGGTCGGCTTTCCATTCCAGTCCATTAAATACCAATCGTTATCCATAATATGGTCCATCTCAATTTTTATTTGATGTATGGCCCTGTCCCGCCATTCCTTATCGGGTGCCAATTCGGCAAATAGTGCGTACACGAAAAAATGCGCACAAGATTCATCGCTGCTGGTGGTAGACTTCCATCGCCACAGTTCATCCTCCGACAACTGCCATATCCGTCCGTTTTCTTTCTCCCATTGCTGTCTCCACTCTTCAGAAAATCCGTTGGCGTGTAGCCCAACTTCATAACCATCCCTTTCAAAAGATCTTGCAGGAAACCCTTTTAGATCGGGAAGTGCCGTTAACCTCTCCATGGCCTCAAAGGCTTCATAGGCGTTTTGCTTGGCATCTTCGGATTTGGTTACCGCATACCTAAACAACTCCCCTGCCAGGTACATCGAAGTCCATAGTCCATCATTATCCGTATCGTGAAAATAGCCCGTGGAAAGATCTCCCAGGGTTCTCATGGCCAGATCGGAGGTAAAACCGTACCGTATATGTCGCAACCTTTGAATTTCTTGGAAATATTCCGCCTTTTGCTCCAGTGTCATAGGTAAAAAATCGATTTTGCTTATCCCTTTTTGGGTCAAGACCAGAACACTCTTGTCCGGTCCCTCTGCCATGTCTACCACCTGATCGTCTAACAACCATCGCTTTGAGGCGTAATAATCGTATTTGCCATCTTCACGTAGTTTAAATGCTCCTTTGGTGGACCCTAACCATAGACTGCCGCGAATATTCTTTACACTGGTAATTTCTGTCCAAGGTAGTTTTTGATCCAGTTTGTTTAAGGCAAATGTTTTACGGTCCAAAATCTGAATACCATTGGTAGTACCCAGAACAATGGTGTCTTCAAACAAACTGAATGCCGTTAAATTATTGCCATCAAATACCTTTTTTGACGTCTTTAAACTACCATCCACTTGGTAGAGTCCTTCTGCCGTTAAAAGTAAAAACTGACCGGAATTTGGGTCGTATTGGACGGATATCGGATTTAGCTTGTTAATGGAAGACCTCCAAACCTCTTGTTTGTTATTAAAAATAACAAAATCGTTTTCTCCTGCTATCAAGGTCAAAAAATCGGGACCTATGCCCATCGCTCTAGGAGCCTTTATACTATGGTTAATATATAACTTGCCCGCCCAAGCATTACTTAAAACCGCCTTATCCGTCAAATAAACAAATTGACCTTGGTATTCGGTTAAGGCCACAAGATTCATATCGAGCAAAGGTCGATATTGTACATCTTGTCGAAGATTTTTTTCATGTGGAAGCATGAGTCCTTGACTGCTAAGGACTTTAATAGCCTTATTTCTATCACTCCCAACTTGAAGCAAATTCACATTCTCCTCTCCCTCTTTCAAGGAGAATTTATTAGCCCTATCCTGAAGAAACGGCTTATCGGCGACCGTTTGTGCCTTGGTTGCAAAACCCACTAGTAAACAAAAACCTAAGAATAATTTTTTCATTTTATATATCAATTGAAGAATCTATAAAAATAAATAGATGTTGGCGAAGTAGTATCACTATTCTTGATGAATACCTATAGAATTTTAACCTATAGGGTTTTTGATTATTAGAAAATTGAAATGAAAGTTTAACGTTAGATGGAGAATATCTTAAAAAAGGAAACAAAGCAGCTTAATCCAAATTATATAAGCATATATTGGATTGAGTATGTTTACTCTGAAAATCGTCATCCTGAAACTATTGATTTTGATTATTGGGATTTTGCTTTAAGCATTAAAGGTCTATCAGAAAGTAGGCTAATATTCTATGTATTTAAATGGAACATGCCGTAGGGGCTAAAATAGAATCACCTTAGGCAAACAACAACGACTAGCTTAATTTGAATATTCAATACCTCATACCGACGATTAGTTGTCAATTTCAGCAAACAGCACCATATAGTTGTGTCCTTTTTCCTGAACACATTTAGGACAATAGGCATAATGCACAAAATACCTCTTGGCCTTTTTATTTTTACTGCCCAAATAGACATCCATTTCCTTCATAAACTTTGGTAGGGCATTATAGTCCCCATCGAACACCTTGCTCATGAATGTTCCTGTAAGGGAAGTGTTTTTTGCTTCGGGCACCTTAGCCATTACGGATAAATATATTTCAGATTTAAACGGATGCGGATCTGCGAACAGGACCAAAATATCTTCCTTGTTGGGATCTAGTTGATTGGAATCCTCGGCAATTTTGTTCATTCTAGTAATCTGCTTGCCGATCATTGGTGGAAAAGGAATATGAAAAAAAGTGGGTACAGATGCCTTGATAAATGGTTTGTTATCCCAGTTGAAGGTTTTTTCATCCCATTTTTCATTATTAAAGGTAGGGCAGCATTCCTCTACTTTTTGTGGAGCTACGGTTTTCATATTATTTTAATTTTATAGATCTATTTCAATTTTTAAAATCCCAAAGACTTTATTCCCCATGGCACTAACAGTATGTTGCCTACAGCTTGATATAAGATCCAACCTATATGCCAGTTCATTTTTGGGATTGATTGTTATATACAGATTAATATAGACCTAACACCAGTTATAGGCAATGATATACATCATACCGGAATAAACGTTTTAACTTGGAACTTCCCGCCTACTGTGGTCCCGTATAACAACTACGCCAACCTTGAAGATCAAAAAACAAAAACACCATATACCAAAACCAAAAAAGCGCTTACCATTGGATGATAAGCGCTTTTTAATTTTAGAAAGGCCGCTATTTCTACAACCTATTCCAAATCTATAATACCAACAACTTCATAAGCCCTAGTACCATCAACCTGTACTTTTTCATATAGAATATTGCCGTACTCGTAATAGGTCTGTCCATCTATGGTAACTCTTTCATAATCCTCCGGAAGTTCATAGATGATAGTCCCTATTTCCGGTTCTACCACTTCATATTCGTTTCCTATCTGTGTATAGAAAGTGCCTGCCACAGTAAAGTAGATATAATTATTAAAATGAATTCTGCGATAATTTGTAGGTAAGGTATTTATTCTAAATCCTATTTTGGGAGCGATTACAATGTATCTACCTCTGGAATAGGTATAAAATCTGTTATTGGAATAGTAATAATTTTGCCCTTGATATTTCACCACTTTTCTATTGGGTACGGTTCTTACAGAAACAACCTTTCTGGTCGGGGTTCTATAAACCACTCTTTTACTGGACACCCTATTTGGTGTTTTTTTAGTTACCGTTCTAGTTGTTTTGGTTGTGGTGCGCGTACGGGTCTGGGCCGTACCTACGTACATAAATCCTACAAGTAATATGGACAAGATGAAATATATTTTGCTATTTGTTTTCATAGGTCATAAATTTTAAAAGGTTAATCTTTAATTTATACTTTCACTCCTTTGACATATATTTTCAATTTTGGTTTAATCACTTTAAAGCCTATTTATGGATTATTGGACAAAATGTTGATTTCTTTCGACGAGGACATGAATTGTCCAGACAAAAATTGATTCTGTTGAATTCGCTACATTACTTTAAAGCTGTAACACTATCTTATGAAGAAAAGAATGCCCTACCTCTGCCCTATGCTTAAGTTGAGTTGGTACCAAAAAAACCGTAACTTACCAGTTATTATGCATGCATAGCAAAAACTATAAAAAAATGACCGAGTATAAACATATTTTTGAACCCTTAGATTTGGGATTTACAACTCTTAAGAACCGCATTCTAATGGGTTCCATGCATACAGGCCTGGAAGAGAAAAAAAATGGCATGGAAAAAATAGCGGCCTATTATGCCGAACGGGCAAAAGGTGGTGTTGGTTTGATAGTTTCCGGTGGCATTGCCCCGAACGTACAAGGTTGGACAGCGCCCTTTTCGGCACGCATGAGTACCAAAAAACACGCAAAACACCATAAAGTAATCACAGAGGCAGTGCATAGGGAAGGTGGTAAAATATGTATGCAAATTTTGCACTCCGGACGTTACGGCTATCATCCATTTGCCGTAGCTCCTTCGGCCATAAAATCGCCCATTACTCCCTTTAAGCCATTTAAACTAAAACCATCAGGCGTAAAACGTACGATCCGTGATTTTGTGAATTCTGCCAAATTAGCAAAATTAGCAGGTTATGACGGTGTTGAAATTATGGGATCGGAAGGTTATCTGATCAACCAATTTATTGCGGAGAGAACAAATAAACGCACCGACGATTATGGGGGATCCTACGAAAATAGAATGCGCTTACCCATAGCTTTGGTAAAACAGACCCGTGAAGCGGTGGGCAAGGAATTTATCATCATCTACCGCTTATCCATGTTGGATCTGGTGGAAAAAGGAAGCAGTTGGCAAGAAGTGGTGGCCTTGGGCAAGGAAATTGAAAAAGCCGGTGCCACTATTATAAATACCGGAATTGGTTGGCACGAAGCACGAATACCCACCATTGCAACATCTGTACCACGAGCTGCCTTTAGCTGGGTAACGAAAAAAATGAAGGAAGAACTTTCCATTCCCTTAATAACTTCCAATAGAATAAATATGCCGGAAACTGCAGAAAAAATATTAGCGGAAGGTCACGCAGATATGATTTCGATGGCCCGGCCATTTTTAGCCGATCCTGAATGGGTAAATAAGGCGGAAGCTAATCAGTCTGACGAAATAAATACCTGTATTGGCTGTAATCAAGCCTGTTTAGATCATGTATTCATTCAAAAAGTAGCCAGTTGTTTGGTGAATCCAAGGGCATGTCATGAAACCGAACTCAATTATCTTCCAGCAGACCAAAAGAAAAAAATTGCCGTTGTAGGCGCAGGTCCTGCAGGATTGGCTGCAGCAACCATAGCAGCACAACGGGGACATAATGTAACACTATTTGATGCCGACAAGGAAACTGGGGGACAATTTAACATGGCAAAACAAATTCCAGGGAAGGAAGAATTCTATGAAACCATTCGGTATTTTAATAAGCAATTGGAATTGCACCATGTAACCGTAAAATTAAATACGCGGGTAACTACCGAAGATTTAAAGAACAGCAATTTTGATGAGGTAATATTGGCCACAGGAATAAAACCAAGAACCCCAAAGATTGAAGGGATAGATCACCCCAAAGTGCTGAGCTATATAGATGTTTTAAAGTTAAAGAAGACTGTTGGCAAACGTGTTGCGGTAATTGGTGCAGGGGGAATTGGCTTTGATGTCTCCGAATATTTGGCACACGAAGGTGAAAGCACCGCTTTAAATATTGACGCCTGGTTAAAGGAATGGGGAATTGACAAAACCATTAAGGCCCGCAGCGGAATTGAAGGGGTACGGGCAGAAGTTCATCCCTCACCCAGGGAAATTTTTATGTTGAAGCGCAGCAAGGGGAAATTTGGCGGTGGTCTAGGCAAAACCACTGGTTGGATACATAGAACCAGCTTGAAAAACAAAAAAGTACAGTTCATTAACCAGGTGCAATACACCAAAATTGATGATGAAGGCTTGCATTATATTCAAAATGGAGCGCAAAAAGTGTTGGCAGTAGATAACGTTATCATTTGTGCAGGCCAATTGCCACTTAAGGACTTGTTGGAACCCTTGGAGGCTCAAGGTTTAAAGGTGCATGTAGTTGGAGGGGCGGATGTGGCAGCCGAGTTGGATGCCAAACGCGCTATAGATCAAGCCAGTAGGCTGGCGGCCATAATTTAATCCTTTAAATAGAAGCAACTTTTAATCTCAAGGTGTTCTGTTCTTTTTTGTATGGCCCCAAAAAGAACCAAGGCTGACCACAAAGCTCTGAGTACCTTGTCTAGCATAGCCTAAGCGGAGGACCTAATAATAAACGGCAATAAAACAGAATCCCCACCAAAAGGCGGGGTTCTTTTGTCTATTGCATTTCAATGCACCTATGGCCTTTTAAAATGCTGGCTTTATAATCTAAAGGAACTATTTGGTCAAATTTGCGCTAAACCAGAAGTCGATCGTTACTTCTTCGGGTCGTTGATCCTGCTGTGACGAACCGCCACCCTGACCGCCACCTTGGCCTCCCCTAGGGCCACCACCGCCTTGGCCTCCTCCTCTGGGACCACCACCTTGACCACCGCCTTGGCCTACACCTCCAAAGCTAATATTTGAACCTTTGTTTTCTGTATTCTTTTCCAATTTTGGGGTTACCACACCAATCGACATTTTTGAAAAATCAATACCGGCATCGGCTATGTTCTGTTTTGGCATCTTAAGTTCATATCGCAATATTTTACCTTCTTCGTCATAGTTGTAACTAATGGAGATACCCAATTTATTAAGATCTAAATGAAATTCTTCTTCGTAATCATTCTTGATATAATTGGCTTTTTTAGGCATTGCATCCAACATGACCAAAATATCCGGCCCTTTATGGTCATCGTCTTCTTTTGCACTGCAGTTGCCCCCATCTCTATCATTTCTTCCTTCTGATCTCTGTTGCTGTTCCGTTTCTAAAGGGTACTGAACGGACACTTTCTTTTTTTTCTTCCCCTTGACATCAAAATAAACATAGAATCCACGGCGCAACATAGCAAGCATAGTGGGCTGATCATCCGTACTAAGCTGTAGATAAATGTTTTCGGTATCCATAGAACTATTATATTCAATATGGTCTTCGGTATTTTCCTTTGGGGATTGAGCGTTACTTTTTACAAATGCAAACAAACCTATAACACAAAGCGATAGTCTAATCCTATTTAAAATAAACCTCATTGTTTTTGACTTCTATTTATTAGTATTGGGAACAAACCTAATGAATAACAAAAGGTGATTTTGCTACTTTCTGTGAATAGCGATTAGTTTGGAGTGTATGAGGGATTATTTCCTGTGAGTCTTCTTTTAGATCTTATCAGTGCACTAAAAACATTCCTAAACCTAAGTTCGATTCAAAAGGAAATTCAAATAACTCATTATCTACTAAAAATCGGTCGACTCACGTTTCTTAGCATTATTTAAGAGTAATTCGCATTTTGTTTAAAAAAAATTCAAAATAATTGCAATTTTATTAGGAATTATGCAAAAAATTGTTAAATTATAAGATGTAACTAATAATTAAATCAAATATATGAGGCAACTTAAGATCACTAAACAAATTACCAACAGAGACACCAGATCCTTAGAAAAGTATTTTCAAGAAATATCAAGAATTGAATTGATTACCCCAGATGAGGAGGTGGAATTGGCCAAAAGAATTCGTGAAGGAGATCAAATTGCCCTTAATAAATTAGTAAATGCCAATTTACGTTTTGTGGTTTCTGCCGCAAAACAATATCAAGGTAAGGGCTTACGCCTTTCCGATCTAATCAACGAAGGAAATATTGGCTTGGTCAAGGCAGCCCAACGTTTTGACGAAACCCGAGGTTTTAAATTTATTTCCTATGCCGTTTGGTGGATCAGACAATCTATCCTGCAAGCGATGTCCGAACATTCCCGTATGGTACGATTGCCCCTGAATAAAATTGGTGAAATTAGTAAGATAAACAAGGTGTTCTCTACCTTGGAACAGACTTTTCAGCGTCCCCCAAGCGCCGTGGAGATTGCCAGGGAGCTAGATATGAGTCCCACACAGGTGAAATTGGCAATCAAAAATTCGGGCAAGCATTTGTCTATGGACGCACCTTTTGAAGAAGGGGAATCTTCCAATTTATACAATGTTATAAAGTCGCAAGAATCCAATAGTCCAGATACCAAAATGATGAAAGACTCCCTTAGAACGGATATTGAAATGGTGTTAAAAACACTTCCCAGCAGGGAAAGTGAAATTATTCGTCTGTACTATGGCATTGGAGAACGAAACCCAATGAGCCTCAGCCAAATTGGCGAAATCTTTGATATCACCAGGGAACGTGTAAGGCAAATTAGGGCAAAAGCACTACGGATCCTTCAAAACAAATCCCGTAACCAAATATTAAAGGCTTATTTGTAAAAATATATAAGCCGCAGCATATAATTTAAAGCCGACTCTAACAAGTCGGCTTTATTTATTGTGCCCTCGCTCTAATTCTTGTTGCGCCCTATATTCCATGGCTTAAAACTGTATGCCCATTTTCTCAATTTTTTCAACACAATAATTATGAGTCTACTTATCAATTTTCGGTCAAAAATGGTTATCTTTAAGACAATCAATTATTTAGCATCCTTTTTACATAATTAATCAGTAATAAATCAATAGCTATTATGGGCCGATTAAAAGAACTAAAATACCTTACTTTGGTAATGCTCCTATTTGGTTTTGTTGCAACTGCTTCATTGAGCTCATGCAGGGAAACAAAAAAAGAGGACAAGACAGAACAACAGGCAGAACATCCTTCTGAAGAAGGGGAAGTACACGAAGAACACCCTACTAATGACGCTGACGAACATCCAAAAACAGAGGACGAACATCCAAAAAGCGAGTAAGGTACTAAGGGTTCTGTATTAGTAAAGATTTACTATATTTTTTGAGGTTTTTGGCTTAGCTTCCCTATAAAAAGAAAAAAATGTTTTAGGGAAGGCTGGGTTTTTTCCTATTTCCATAACTGGATATGCCAAAAAGTTGATCGTTCCCGCACGTGGGCCGGGTTCTATTTTAAGATCCCGTCCTCGGCTAAATTCGATTCGATTCGCTGGATGCCTACCAAAATAATAGGTTGCGAGAGCCGTGTATTTATTGGCTTCACTGATATCCACCGGCCACCATTTTCCCTCAGCGTAAAACTCTGCCCAACAGTGATAACCATCTATACCTCCTTCGTCTCGATCAGATGGTATAGCAGCCCCTACAGCAAATCGTGATGGTATTCCCGCAGATCTAGCCAGTGAAATAAACAAAGAATGGAATTCCGTACAGTTACCACTAAGCGCATCACAAGCGTAAACGGCATCGCCTGTACCGTATTTCCCCGCCTTTATGTAACGCATATTGTCTATTACATAATCGTACAGCGCACGTGCCTGCATGATACTACCTTCACTACTTTTTTGAGCTATAATGGAATCCGCAAGAATCTTAAAACGGTCCCCTACAGGCATCAATAAACTAGGGTTCAAATATCTTGTTGGGGAAGCATCTTCTTCATAGGGCTTTTTCTCTTGCCGAACTACATCGTAAACCAATTCCATTTTTTTTCCACTTTGTTCTGGCGAAAGTTCCATATATAATATAGAATTACCGAATTGTTTTTCCTCAAGTATCCGATGTTCCACGGGAGCCTCGATAGATTGCAGCGCAACAGTTTGAAAGCGATCACTCTGTGGTACGGGAATCCATATTCTTGCCGACTCCTCAATTTTTGGCAGGGTAACCTCATAATGAAATTCAAAACTATCTTCTCCCTCAATGACACCGAGTAAATCTGAAGATGCATTTAAAATTGGCATTCTATACCACGTCTTATCATCACGCTGTTTCCAGGTATAAAAGGGTTTGCCATTTAACTTGTGCAAGGTGGTTTCGGTAACGGTCATACTTCCTGGATCTCCGTCCAAGAAAAAATCCACATCATAGACATCTCCACTAATATCGGCCAGATCAACACATGCAAAATGCCGTTGAGGGCCCAAATTGGACAAGTATTCCGTATGTACCCGCACCAAATTTAGCCGCAGATCCCTGTCTTCTGTTGTCATGTTAAAATAACCGCCACCTTCTTCTACCTTTTTAGCAATATTGTCCTTAATGCCCGCCTCTATATCCGAGGTAACTACCTTGGGTATTTTTTTTACTGCCAGCATTTCCTCTTTTTTCTGTTTTGTGCCCGAATTGCAGGACATAAGTGCGCAAAAAAGCAATGTCAAAATAGTCCGAGAATCTTTCATGGTGGGATAACATAATGGTTTCTATGAATTTACAACAAATCCATGGTTCTTCCAATAAGGATCTAACTTTCCAATAGTGCTTGCTCAACTGATAAAAATCTTATTATGCACTTAGTGCACTCTCTATTCCGCAAGTGCTATGTATTAAAAAGGCCACTTCAAGTCGCCTTATATAGGAATTATTCCTTGAGCGATTTCATATCTATGACAAAACGATAGTGTACATCGCTCTTCAGCATACGCTCATAGGCAACATTGATATCTTGCATTTTAATGATCTCGATATCCGAAGTAATATTATGCTTTCCACAAAAGTCCAACAATTCCTGCGTTTCGGCAATTCCCCCAATTAAAGATCCTGCCACTGCCCTACGTCCCATAATCATAGGCACGGTTACCAGCATTGGATCCAGAGGTCCTAAATAACCAACAACTACCAAGGTGCCATTGGTTGATAAAGTACCAATGTACGGATTCAAATCATGTGCATAGGGAACCGTATCTATAATGAGATCAAAATGGTTCATAACGCTCTCCATCTGTTTTTCGTCCGTTGATATAACGACTTGGTGCGCGCCTAGATCCAAACCATCCTGAACCTTATTTGGACTTCTTGAAAACAAGGTAACATCCGCCCCAAGGGCATTGGCAAGTTTAATGGCCATATGACCCAAGCCGCCAAGACCGACTACAGCAACTTTACTCCCCTTACCAACCTTCCAATGTCTCAAAGGTGACCAAGTCGTGATGCCCGCGCACAATACCGGTGCAATACCTGCCTGATCCAAATTTTTGGGCACGCGCAGTACAAAATCTTCATCTACAACAATAGTCTCCGAATAACCGCCATGCGTAGGTGAGTCCAAATGTTTATCGTAACCGCCATAGGTGCCGACCCATTGTGGACAATATTGTTCCAAATCATCCTTACAATTACTACAGGTTCTACAGGAATCTACCAAACATCCCACTGCAACCAGGTCACCCACTTTATACTTTGAGGCACCAGACCCAACCTGGATTACCCTTCCTACAATTTCATGGCCGGGTACTACAGGATATTGTGTCATGCCCCAATCATTTCGCGCAAAATGCAAATCGGAATGACAGACACCACAAAAAAGAATATCGATCTCTACATCCTTTGCAGTTACCGATCTTCTGTTGATCTTTAATTGTTCCAAATCGGATTCAGCGGATTTTGTTCCGTATGCTTTAACAGTTTTTGCGCTCATGATATTTTTGTCTTAGAAGGATTGATTATTGTGTATTAAATATACAAAACATAACCACTCGGATCTGAAAATTAGCGGCTTACATTTATTTTGAATAACAATGGTTTTTCCATCACTTTTAGGTACCTACCATATCTTAATTCTTTCCTCCGCGGGTTTGAAATTACGATCCCCTGGCTCAACATTAAAAGCGTTATAAAATGGCGTAAAGTTCATTAATGGGCCATTTACGCGCCAAATGGGTGGCGAATGCGGGTCGGTCATCACATAATTGCGCAAGAATTCCTCGCGCATTTTTACCCGCCAAATATTGGCTAAGGAGAGAAAAAAACGTTGGTCTGGGGTATAGCCTCCAATTTTGGTAGAGTCCTGCCCCTGAGCGGTTAGCTTAAACGCATCATAGGCAATGGCAATCCCGGCGTTATCGGCCGTGTTTTCCCCAACCGTCAACGCCCCCTTTAAATGGATACTATCCAAAACCGTAAAGTCTGAATATTGATCAATAATTTTTTGGGTTCTGGCCTTGAACTGTGTATAATCGTCCTCGGTCCACCAATTGGCAACATTTCCATTTTTGTCATATTGTGCCCCTTGATCGTCAAAGGCATGGGTAAACTCATGACCTATTACCATTCCAATACCTCCGTAATTCACGGCATCATCCGCATACAGATCAAAATATGGAGGTTGTAATATACCGGCTGGAAACACAATTTCGTTCAACGCAGGGTTGTAATAAGCGGTTACCGTAGACGGGGTTGTATGCCACTCGTCCCGATTGGGGGCCTTATTAAGCAGCTTTAGTTCGTATTGATATTCATCTTGCTGCAAGGCCACCGCATTTTCAAAGAATTTATCCCGATCTATAGCCACATCATAGGTTTTCCACACATCCGGATAGCCTATTTTTTTGTTGATGGCATATAACTTGTCCTTGGCTTTTAGCTTGGTGCTATCGCTCATCCAATCTAGGTCGTCGATACGTTTCTCCAATACTTTCTGAAAATTATTCACCAGATCAAGGGCCCGCTTTTTGGCATCCTCCTTAAAGTAACGCTTTACATACAATTGTCCTAGGGCAAAGCCTATTTGGTCATCAACCCTACGTACCATTTGCTTTGCCCGCGATTGTTGTTGGGCCTGTCCGGACAATACTTTACTGTATTCAAAAGCAGCATCCCTAAAGGGTGTGCTTAAAATATTGGCATGTGAATCCACGGAGTGAGCTTTCAGGTACAATTTCCAATGGGCCAATGGTACCTTCGTCAGTAACTTGTTCAAGGTATCATAATAATTTGGCTGTGAGACATCCAAGGAATCTATCTCGGCTCCCAAATTTGTGAATAGTGCCTTCCAACCCAAGTTGGGATGTTTTTGGTCGAGTTCGGAAACGGACATTTTGTGATAGTTTTCTTTAATGACCCGTCGTTCTATACGTGTCTTGTGCGATTGTGCCAGTTGTTTTTCAATTTCGAATACGATAGCTGCCTGCGCTTCGGCATCCCTATCCCCTACCAATTTGAACAGTGAAGTCAGATAGGTTTTGTAAGCCTCCTGAATAGCTTTCACTGAAGCATCTTCCTGAAAGTAATAATCACGATCGGGCATTCCCAATCCGGACTGCGCAACATGTAAAATATTAAGGGAGCTATTCTCCTGATCTGGAGACACATAAGGCGCAACCATGGAATAATCCCCTGACTTGATCTGGATAGCTACAAAATCCGTCATACCGGAAATATCCTTAATGGCCTCTATTTGATCCAATATGGGTTGTATGGGTGTAATTCCTCTTGAATCTATACTAAGGGTATCCATCCCAGAGGCATAAAAATCGCCCACCTTTTGTTCAATACTTCCTTTGGGATGTTCTCGTTGGGACACTTCCTGCAAAACATTTTTAAGCAGTTCCTGCTGTGGAATATTTAAAAATCGATACGACCCTACTCCAACCTGGTCCTCTGCGATTACAGCTTTATCGAACCATTTTTTATTAACATGGTTAAAGAAATCATCCCCGGGTTTAATAGAATCTGAAATTCCATCAAAGACAACAGCCTTATTATCGGTTTGAAAATCCTTTTTATTGGAAGTCTCATTTTTACAGGAAATACATATCCAAAAAAACAAAGAGATATAACATAGCGTTTTCATAGCAGAACTGTTTTGTGCACTCTAAGATATGTTTTTCTTATGATTTGATTAGTAAAGGAAAGTTATAGATGACGACAAAACTTCTTAAGCCTAACAGTTGGTTTTGTTTAATCGGATGAAGCTCTTTGAATAGGTTTTTTAAAGCCTGTTATTTAAACGAAAGGTATTCCCTCTGCTAGAACCCAGATACCTCTCCTCCTTTTCTCCGAAAGCCTAAAGGAACATAGACAGGTGACAAAAGTGATCGATGTTGTTACTCCACTCCCACTAACGCACAAAAAAAGGAGGATAATAAATAATTACCCTCCCTTTCACTAAATAACTAATCTAACTATCTTTATTCCATTTCTATAATACCTACTACTCCATAGGCCCTAGTGCCATTTACTTGTATTTTCTCATAAAGGATGCTGGCATATTCATAATATTCCATTCCATCTATGGCTACTTTTTCATAATCTTCTGGAAGCTCATACACTATGGTGCCTATTTCTGGCTCTACCACTTCATATTCATTATTTGTTTGAACATAAAATACCCCCTGGGCATTATAATAATTGTAATTATTATAATTAACCCGCTTATAATTTGAAGGTAAGCTGTTTAACCTGAATCCTATTTTAGGAGCAATTACAATATACCTTCCCCTGGATTGTGTGTAATACTTGTTATTGGCATAGTAGTAATCCTGTCCACTATACTTAATAACTTTTTTATCGGGCACCGAACGCACTGAAACTACTTTTCGCATTGGAGTTTTATAGGTGACTTTTGTACTGGGCACTCTGTTATTAACCGTTTTTTTGAACGTTGCAGTCTTGGTAACACTGGTGGATCTGGAATTTGAGTTTCCAACCGATTGTCCTGAAGCTTCCGCCATAAAAGCAAGGGCAAGTAAAACTGATAAAATGTATATTCTGATAAATGCTTTCATAATCTCTAAGATTTTGGGTTCCAATTGTTGGTAATACGTAGTCATTGCAACGTATTGATAGACCAAAGGTATACGTACGCTATAGAAATATGAAAGCAAATAGACAATGGCTGGATTTCTATCTATGAATATTAAAATTTAACAGATTAAAAGGAAAGGGCTACTAGTAAATGTTTGGTATTACCAGTTGTAAACCAAGAATGTTTGGTTGTAGTGTTCACTTACCGCTTCCTGTTAGAGAATTAAAAGATCAGTGGTTTTAATTACTATGACCTTTCCTTCCCAACTGAAATAGCTTTGGAAAGCCTTGTAATGAGAACTTTTTAATATTTTTTTAAGGGAGATACCATTTATTGGGTAAGAACCTCAAGACGAAATTACCCCTAGGAAATCCAAATTAGATATACTTTCCCGTCTATTCTGGAGATATGGCACTGAATTCAGATATAGAATAATTCCCAGAAACGTCCTTACTTATAACTTGAACGGTATATAGCATATTTGGAGAAGTTGCTATGGGATCCAGCGTGTCAACAGTTAAATCAGTAAATTCCGCAATGGTCTCTCCCTCTTCCTTCACCACAACATCATATGTCAAAACATCACCATCCTCATCTTTGCCAATCCATGAGGTATTAAGATCGGCGGTGGTAACATCAAATATAATGGCAATTTCGGCCGCATAGGGCACATAATTACCTACAGGAGTACCTGGAGCGGCAAAAGACATGGAATCACTATTGGTTTGTCCGTCACTGTTTTTTGAGATTATGTTCCATGTATATACCTTGCCTCTATTCAGTGTCACTTTAGCTACCAATGCATTAAATATATTTCTAAAAACCTCATTACCACCTTCGTTCACCACCAATTCATAATTCTGGGCATATTCTGCTTCCTGCCAGCTAAAGGAAATACTTACTTGAGCGTCGTTCCCTGAAACCGCTTCATAGTCGGAACAAGGCTCGCCGTTTACTGGTAAAATTCCAATTGCTTTAGTAGGAGGATTAACTTCTTTGACTATTGGTTCTTTTGCACTATCACTGCCACCACTACAGGAAAATAGTAGAGAGGATAAAACTAAAATCGCATTGATTATAATTGATTTTGTCATTTTCATTTCTTAATGATCTTTATTGATTCCCCTGTATTATCAGTTCTTATTTTAAGTATATACAAACCTGATTCCAAAGAAGAGATATCCAAAATATTTGTCTGTTGTTGGTAATCCATTACTTTGATCAATTTCCCTTCTAAGCTGTAAATCATTACATTAAAGAAATTTCCTTTACCTAAAAGGTGAATGTAATCCGAGGAAATCGTTGGGAAGACCTGTATGGAGTCACCTATATAGAAACTGTCGGTAATGTGACCTTGGCAATCGCTCTCTCCGAAAATGGAAACATCTGTTTTACCAGATAGACCGTCTATAAATATGGTTTGATCTCCAAGATCGTCAAAAGTGAAATTCATTAGCTGTCCGTTCACCAGTACCTCATATTTTTTACTACCCGAAACGTTGTAGGAAACAGTTCTTGCTGTAAGGTCCAACGCTTCTCTTTTTCCACTTACAGAAGTCAGCCCATTAATGGCAACGCCATAAGTTTGTTGAAAGAGAATCTCAGGAATAGCAATGGTAACAGTATAGGAACCGACAGGCAATTGATCAATTTTAAAGGGTTCATGGGATGCAACGCTTTTAAATTGATTGGAAATTCCTTCGCCCGAAATGGATATATCCAGCAAATATTCTGTTTCATTCATAGATATTTCAATACTCCCATCGTTACTGCCCGTACAACTTGGCGTTAGGGCATAAACCTTAACACCGTCTGAAGGTACAATATCACAACCATTACTATTGACTTCCATGCCTGGTCGGGTACTCAAACATAGATCATACTGGTCCAAAACTCCATCCAAGTCATTGTCTTCGTTACAATAAGGAACTTTACCGCCATCTGTTATGATCCAACCATAATTATCAATAAGGCTTTGCCTTGCTAATTCTCCATCGCAAAACTGGCTGTTATTCATAAATAATAAAACATTGCTTTGTAACGCCGGTATATTGCTCCAACCAATAAGGGTTTTGTCATAGTTTTCTAATGATAGTCCTCCACCAGAGAAAAGATGATCCATCGTTGTAACCATACTTACATCCCATTTTCCTAGGTTCTGGTCAAAGGAAGATGCCCCATTGAACATTCCTCCAATAGAAGTCACTTTGCCCATATTCCAATCTGAAATATCTTGATTAAAAGAAGTAGCTTTTCCAAACATACCGCTCATATCGGTAACATTTGATACATCCCATTGGTTCAAGGGCTTGTTGTACGAAGTAGCCTCGACGAACATTATAGCCATTTGAGTTACACTGGAAACATCCCAAATGTTTAAAGGCTGATTAAAACTAGTTGCTCTTTCAAACATTCCACTCATATCCGTAACAGCACTTACATCCCAACTCGATATATCCTGATTAAACGCCTCTGCCCCTGCGAACATTACGTTCATTGATGTCACGCTTGAAACATCCCAATTTCCGATATCCTGATTAAAGGACGTTGCACCCGAAAACATAGCGCCCATATGTTGCACATTACCAACGTTCCAAGAAGAAATATCCTGGTTAAAGGAACTAGCTCCTCCAAACAAGGCATGCATTGATGTTAGGTGATCAACTTCCCATTTCCCGACTGGCTGATCAAAGGCTTTGGCACCAACAAACATACCGTCTATGAATTCAACATTACCCATATCCCAATTGGAGATATCACTATTAAAATTAATTGCATCGGAAAACATGAATGATAAATAAGTGGCATTGGAAACATCCCAATCACCTATATCCTGATTAAACAGGCTTGCCCCATCGAACATATTGCCGAAATTTGTAATAGAGCCTACCTTCCAATCGGAGAAGGAATCATTTCCTACCAAGGCTTCACAAAACCTGAACATCCCAATTGCAGAACTAACCTTTTCCAAATTTGGAATATCGGTAGCCAATACATCTAGATTAGAGCAGTGTGTGAAAGCATTATCCATGGAAGTCCATTCCCCTAAACCCCACTGGTCTATGGAAACAATTTTGTCCGAATCTTGGGTCGTTCCATAAAAATCATTAAAGTATATTCTAGGAAATTTCCCGTATATGGATACTGTATACGTTCCAGGTACTGCATATTGGTGAGTTATATTTCCTGTAATCCCTTTATCAGTGTTACCATCGCCCCAATCTACAGAGTAATTGTAGATTTCACCTGGAGCTGTAGGAATACGTATTCTATCATCACTGGTAGCACCAGGGTTATCTGTCTTCCAAGTAGTTACAAAATGACAATCGGTGTTGGCACCTGCATCGGAAATAGTCCAGCCATAGGTATCGATAATTGCTTGTCGGGCCCAATCTGAGCTGCAATATTGGCTGTTTCCAGCATCAAAAACCAGATTATTTTGAAGATTGGTTAAGGCGCTCCAACCTTTTAATAGACTATCATAGTTTTTTGTTGATAAAGTAACACCGGATAAAATAGATGTCATATCTACAACATTACTTACATCCCAATTTCCCAGATCTTGATCAAAAGAAAAAGCTCTTCCAAACATCCTGGCCATATCGGTGACACTTGAGACATCCCATTCCCCTATGTCTTGATTGAATAGGGGAGCGTCATAAAACATGACGGCCATACTAGTGACATTTGAAACATCCCATCCATCTAGCCTTTGGTTAAATGCTTGGTTACCCAAGAACATTCCTTCAGTTCTTTTAACATTGGAAACATCCCAATTTGAAATATCTTGATTAAAACTATTGGCAGAATTGAACATGTAACCCATATCATTGACTTTAGATACATTCCAATCTCCTATGTCTTGGTTAAATGAACTGGCACGGTTAAATAAGCCCGACATACGAATAACATTGGATACATTCCATGAAGAAATATCTTGATTAAAAGAATAAGCTCCTGCAAACATGGATCCCATGTCCGTAACATTATCAACATACCAATTGCTTATATCCTGGTTAAATAAAGGGCAGTCAATAAAAACACCAAACATCCCTGTTATATTGCTTACATCCCATTCGGAAAAACTAGCATTGCCAATTAATTTGGTACACCCTCTAAACATGTAACCCATATTCCTGACATTGGATAAATTTGGGGTATCGGTAGCTAGGATATCTAAATTTGAGCATTTTGTAAACGCATCTTCCATTGAAGTCCAGTTTATATCTCCCCATTGATCAATAGATATAAGCTTCTCATAGTCCTTTATTTCATCAACGGGAAAATAGTTGAAATACATTCGTGGAAAGTTACCTGTAATGGATATTTCATAAGTACCAACTGCGGCATAGGAATGTGTTATGTCCCCTGTTACATTGGTATTAGAGGACCCATCCCCCCAATCAATGGTATAATTATAGGTTTCACCCGGAAAAGTTGGAATAGTGACTTGGTAACTATCAGAAATACCGGGGTTGTTGGTCTTCCAGGTACTAATAAATGGGCAGTCTTCCCCAGCATCGATAATTATCCAACCCTTGGTATATATTAAGGCTTGCCTTTCTGCAAAAGACTTGCAAAAACTACTATTACCTCCATCAAATACCAAATTTGGTTTTAATGATGGTATACTGCTCCATCCCTGAATTAAACTATCGTAATTTTTTGAAGATAATTTTACCCCAGTGAATATATTATTAACATTTTCTACATTTTCAATATTCCAACTTCCCAAATCCCGGTCAAAATTACTTGCCCCATCAAACATAGAGGCCATGTTGGTTACCTTACCAACATCCCAAATCCCGATTGGCTGATCAAAAACTACGGCATCCATGAATAGTTCCGACATGTTCGTTACATTGCCAACTTCCCAATTTGAAATATTTTGATTAAAGGATGATGCGCCCCGGAACATAGAATTCATTAATGTTACGCTCTGTACATTCCAATTACTGATATTTTGATTAAAATTGGTAGCCCATCTAAACATGGCATCCATTCGTTCCACCTTGCCAACATTCCATGAGGACATATTTTGGTTATATGATGTACTCTGCTGGAACATACTGCGCATATCAGTTACTTTGGACACGTCCCAATTATCAATTTCTTGATCAAAAGAACTTGCTCCACTGAACATATACCCCATATTTGTTACAGAACTCACATCCCAATTTCCTATATCTTGATTGAATGAAGATGCCCTTGAAAACATGCCACCTATAAATGTTGCCGAACTTAGAATCCAATTGTTTAAAGGCTGATTAAACTTGGTGGCACCATTGAACATGGAGTTAAAAGATTGTACATTAGAGACATTCCAATTATTCAATGGGCTATTGAATTCTTTGGCATCGAAGAACATGGTACCCATGTCCGTAACATTACTCACATCCCAGTCATTAAAAGAAGAATTGCCTACCAGATCACTACATTCACGGAACATAGCTTGGACACTGGTGACATTCGACAAATTCGGCACATCGGTTGCATTGACATCCATGTTTGCACACCCATAAAATGCTCCTGACATGGAAGACCATACTATGTTACCCCATTGCTCAATGGCAAGTAACTTCTTCTCATCGGCAGCAATTGGGTTTCCCGTCTCGTAGTTAAAATAAATTCTTGGAAAAACCCCAGTAATCGAAACTTGATAGGTTCCCGCACTGGCATAGGTGTGGGTAATATTCCCCACAACATTTAAATCCGAGGTGCCATCTCCCCAGTCCACTGAATAATCATAGTTTTCTCCGGGATAGGTTGGAATTGTAATCTGGTTATCCTCTGAAATTCCTGGATTATTCGTTTTCCAGGTCGTGATGAATTCCGATTGTGCAGAAACGGCAAAATGGAAAAAGCTCAAAAGAGCTAAAAAGTAGATTTTTTTCATGCAAGGGTATTACGGTACCAACTTACATTTTGTTTCTGACATTTCAATGACCTCTCGTTATTCTGTCTGCTTTTTCCTGTTAAATGTTCTTATGTACAACAATATAAATCAACATCATAAGGTCTGGATTCGCTTTAGTAATGATATAATCAGAAATGCATCTTCATCCCTTCATGGCTGTCGCTAAACCCAAGTTTTGTATAAAAAGCTATGGCCAACGGCCTTTTCTTGTCCGTGGTTAACTGCAATATATGGGCATTTCTTTCTTTTGCTCTATTTATGGCCCATTTAAACATTTTGGTTCCAATGCCCGTTCCCCTTTGATCCTTCCTAATTCTCACAGCTTCGATCTGGGCTCTTACACCACCACGATAGGTGAGGTATTGGATAAAGGATAATTGTAAGGTGCCTACCACCTCCCCCACTTCATTTTCCACAACTATAAGTTCCTGGTTGTTATCGCTATTTATGTTCGCAAAAGCTCTATAATACTCCTCTGGCAGGGGTGTTTTGAAATTCTCCCTTGTTTTTCCCAACTCATCATCGGCAATCATTTCTACGATTGCTATAACATCGTTCTCTGTTGCTTTTCTAAATTTCATTTTTATTTCTATTAACTGTTTCTTTAAACTTTTCTACCATTAATATGTACAAAACCAATATAAAGGCCATCCCAAATCCTAAAACACCAATATTAATTCCCAATAATGTTTTTTCACTTCCATCCAAATATTTCATGGAACCACCATAAGCATTCTTTAAGCCATAAGCCAATAAGAAGCCCCCTGTTACCAATAAACTTAAAATACCACTAATCTTGGTTTCCTTTTTAACCCATACCAACCACAGACATAGCAACCCTATTCCGGAATTTGTAATTAATTGCCATACCTCATGAATTCTAACATGGGGAGTCCAATTGGGATTGAAAACATGGGTTTCATTAATTTCCAAAAAAGGAACCACAATGGCATAAAGAAGGATACTGAAGGTAATTATTGATTTTCTCATGTAATTATAAATTATCATACAATTTTTCAGTGGCCTTTTTTAGATCAGCACTTGGTAGAAACTGATCTGCTATAGTAAGTATGGCATTCATATTATCACGCAATCTATCTGATTCAATATCACCTGGTTTGATAGCTGTCTGCAATAAATGTAGTGCCATATCCGCCAGAAGCATACGCTGTTTATCCAACCACTCCGTATCACCTTTATTCGCGGGATTATTCAAATAACTAGTTTCAACTTGACTATGCAACTCCCAACTAATATCCAATATTTTTATTTTTTCTTCTTTAGTCATCTTTTTTAATCATCGATTTATTAAAATAAGTTGCCTCTTCAAAATCTCGGATGTTCATGGATAGAATCGGAACTTCCGGAAACATTTGCTTTAATTTGGTTACCAGTGTTTTTGATAACAAAGCTTTTTGATGTACCGTTCTCCCTTCCATAATATTGGCAAAAATGTGAACAAAATCATTGGTAGAGTTCCCTATATTGTAATACTTAAATGGATTGATCCTCACCTTTATGTCTCCAGGGTCAAAAAGTTCGGTAGACTCGGCGGCATCATAGACATATTGCATAATCTCCTGAGGTGATTTTAATGAAACAATGTTTTCCGAACAATCTATTATAAAATGTGGCATATCTTCTATTTTTTTAGTTCCTGTAGCAAAGATGCTTTTAAAAAGTAAAAATATATTGTTCTAGAGGGAGAACTATTTGTTCCAAAAGCATTGTTATCTCTTCTAAGCAGTTGAAGAGAGCAATCTTACTTTTTTAGGATTTAAATTGGGCAAGAAATAGCAAACAACGCCTATTAAAGGCAGGAAAGAACAAATTTGATACACAAAATAAATCGAGGTGTAGTCTGCCAAAACCCCAATTATTGCGGATCCAATAGCGGCGACCCCAAAAGCAAAACCGTAAAACAAACCAGAAACTACCCCAAGTTTGTTTGGCATCAATTCTTGGGCATATGAAATAATTGCCGGGAATGCAGAGGCCATTATCAACCCTATAATGACCATAAAAATATCGGTATAAATAAGATTCACATAAGGTAACATCAATGTAAACGGTATAGCCCCCAAAACAGAAAACCATATAGCATATACCCTTCCAAATTTATCTCCAATTGGTCCCCCAATGACAGTTCCCAACATATAGGAAAATAAATAGACAAAAAGATGTATTTGAGCTTGCTCTATGGTAAGGTCAAACTTTTCAATTAAATAGAAGGTGTAATAATTGGATAGGCTTGCCGCATAAATAAATTTTGAAAAAATTATTACCAACAGTATACCGAATACCAATTTTGTTTTTCTTTTGGAAAAGCCGACACTTACCAATGGGGAAATTATTTTTCTTGATTTAACACCGTCCAAATACCTTTTATACCAGACAGTAATTTCCTTAAGCACCATCAACCCCAAAATTAATGGTAACATAAATACAATAATTAAATCCTGAGAATCCGGTAAAACAATAAGAGCTACCATCAAAGGAGCTAGTGCGGTCCCTAAATTACCTCCAATTTGAAAGATTGATTGTGCCACTCCTATCTTTCCGCCAGATGCCAGGTTGGCAATTCGACTGGATTCTGGATGAAAAATGGCCGAGCCCCCACCCATTAAAATACAGGCTGCAAGTATCGCGTAAAAGCTATTGGCATAAGACAACAACAAAACCCCAAAGGCAGATAAGCCCAATCCATAAATCAACGCATATATTTTGGGGCGTTTGTCAGTATAACGACCCACTAATGGTTGCAATAGGGAAGCAGTAAACTGAAAAGCAAAAGTTATTAATCCAATTTGTATGAACGATAGCTGATACTTTTCTTTTAATAAAGGATAAATGGAGGGTATAACACCCTGAATTAAATCGTTGATAAGGTGAGCAAAACCAATAAAATAAAGGATGCCAAACGCAGCTTTTGAATGATTGTTGATCATAATACCTAATTAAAATTCGGGATGTATTCCATGAACCCCCATAGTCTTTAATTTCTCTTTTTCCAAACCACCTCTGCTATTACAGCATTGTCGCCTTGTGTGGTATTTGTTACCTTGTATGTCAGCACTCGATTATGACAGCTAAAAGCTCTTTTTTGAATCTTATTTTCCCAATTAGGAAAGGATGCATGTACAATATTAAAAGCTATTATTCCAGTACTGGGATCTACGGAGTATCTGCCGTAGTGGGCATTAAAACCTTTAACTATTGCAGCATTTTCTTCAGCCGTACTGGTGTTTTTGTTGCCAGATGCTATTAGTGGTCTGTTCTTCTTCAATATTTGAATGGCATAGTTTCCGTCTGCATCAAATATTAATAATCCATCAGGATTTTGACCATAAGGCTCAACCTTGTTCCCATTTTCATAAATGTTGGTGATGGATACGAGGGACCAAGAGCCAATAAATTCATTTTCCACTTCGGGCTCCACTTTCTGTCCAAATACTCCTACATGGAAGAATATGAGACATAAAATAATTGTTTCTTTCATTTTTTAAATATTAGATGTTTTTATTTGAGACAAAGTTCACGATAAGTTCTAAATTTGTAAAACGTTATTTTTCGATAACATCAATCGATAAAACCGATTAATAAAATGGAGTTAAGACAGCTAAAATATTTCTTAAGAGCTAAAGAATTGTTGAACTTCACAGCAGCCGCATCAGAGTTGCATATAAGTCAAAGTACATTATCACAGCAGATAAAACAATTGGAAATTGAATTAAGTACTCCGTTGTTTGAACGCATTGGAAAGAGAATAAAACTTACCGAAGCTGGGGAATTATTTCATGACTATGCCTTAAAAAGTGTTACTAGTGCCAACAACGGTTTTCAAATGTTAAGGGATTTAAATAATATGGAAACCGGCGAACTGAAAATTGGGGTCACTTTTGCATTAAGGCAAGTGATAGCTACAACGGTAAAACAATTTTTAGCTTTATACCCAAAGATTTTGGTGCATATTGTTTATGGTACTTCTGAAGAACTTCTACAAAAATTAGACAATTTTGAATTGGATTTTATTTTGTCCTTTGAAGAGTTCGAAAAAAACAATAGTCACCAATACCAGCCATTATTTGATTCCCCTATGGTGTTAATAGGTTCCCCTGAATCTGACTTAAAGAATGTTAAAAAGATAAGAGTAAAGGATATTGAGAATTTACCGTTGGCTTTACCTGCCAAAGGATTCAGTACTCGAAAGTACATTGATGACGTTTTTAAAAATAAGAATTTAAATTTAAATATTTCTATAGAAGTAAACGATATCCCTATGCTTTTGGATCTGGTAAAAACAGGCAAATACTATACAATTTTAGCAAAAACAACTATTCAAGATTACGACTCAATAATAGCCGTCCCTATTATTCAACCCCCTTTGATGAGAAAGGGGATGATTATTTCCGTCAAAGACATCTATGAAAAAAGAGCTGTAAGCGAATTTTATAAAATTATTGACCAATATACAAACTCACCCTCTCCCGTTTCCTAAATCCTAATTATTTGTCAGCAGCTGCCCCAACTGATACTTACGTTCTATTAATGACTTTCCGAATACCTTTGTTTTTACTTCTTGTTCTAGTACATATCCGTGCTTTTGGTATAATCCTGCAGCAGTATCCAATTCATCAGTGGTCCAGAGGTAAGAAGAAGTGTAACCACATTCCCTATAGAAATCCATAAAAAGACCCATTAATAATTTGCCAAGACCCAATCCTCTATACTTACTTTCCAAATAGAAAAATCGTAACTGCGCTGTTCTATTCTCTCTATGCTGCAGAAAAATACTTCCAATGATCTTGCCCTTATGCTCACATAGCCAAACCCCGTCTTTATTGGCATCATAATTTTGGTAAAACTCACAGATTCCTTTTGCCACATAGACATCAAAAGAAACCCCGTGATTGTATTCCTTGGCATACATTGCTCCATGTCTGTATATTATATAACCTAAATCTCCAGGATAGATTACAGTTCTAATGGCTATTTCCTCTAGTTTAATCGTGTTAAATTTCATTATTGTATAGTTATTATAATCCGATCGGCAATTTGCTTTGCGGTTGTTATTTGCGAAAGGTCTGCATATAAACCACCATTTTTTCCAGAATAATGGCCGTGACCTATGAGCTCCATCAATTTATAGGTCTTTGCATCAAAATCCTTGGGAGCTATTTCGGTGGCATATATTAAGGATGGTTGACCTACCTGTCCAGAGCCTGAATAAATTTCGTCTTCAGGAAATTTGTCCTTCGTATAAAACTCGTTCCAATCATAGGATTGATTCAACTCCATCAGTATATTATAATTCCCCTTTGCTATTTCGCTATTGGCGTGGATTATAAAATTGCCTGTAGGTGTTGCTCCGGAATTGGCATCAATATCTGCCGAGTTGCCCATGGGCATGTAGAGTCCGTCCTCCGCCTTAATACCCCGTTTGTGTGCCCAATACGGCAAAGACTCAGGACGCCGTAACACTGCCGGTTCCCAGTCATTATTTATTTTTTCACCAAAATCAAAGGTACTGGATGCTATGACCCTTGAAATATATAGGGTTTGGACGTAATTACCCGACATATCCTCGATCCAAATAGCAAATAAAGGATATTGAAATGCTTCTCCCTTTTTTAATTCCACACTTATAGACCTATCTCCAAGAGTATTTTCCAAATCAATAATCTGATAATCGAAGTTGGCCTCTTTCTTTCCCAGTTGTTCATTGCGTATCCCATTCCCAAAGGCATATAAATTGTTCAATATCGGGTAATCAAAATACAGTCCAAGAGTAATGATTATTGCAATGAGCAACATTAACGGACTTTGTAGCTTTTTAAATTTTGACAATCGCTTGGCCGTAATGTAATTCTTCAAAGGCTTCTTATTGTTGACCATATGAAAAACCATGGCCAAAATGAATAGTATGGCAAAAAAGGTATGAATGGCCGCCACACTTTTCTCAAAGGGTCTGAAATACATCAATATACCAGACCCCGCTAAGAGAAATAAAGAAATTAGCAAAATTATGCCCAATACACGTCTATCCATTACCCAATTTTAAAGGGTCCCAACCTTAGTATTCCAAATCCCTGTATCTGTAGTTTCCTTTACATATTCCGAGAAATCTTTTGGCTTTCTTCCCAATACTTTCTCTATATCATGGGTAATATCCGCATTGTCCGGATTACCCAGAACCTCTGTAAACAAGTACTCTATCAGCCAAATATAATCGGCAGGGACTCCCTGTTGTTGCATTACTTGGGTATAGGCCGAAAGGGCAATTGGCGTAAATGCAATGTCCCTTCCAGTGGCTTCGGAAATTTCCTGGATCACTTCTTTAAAGGTAAGTTGTCTTGGACCGGTAAGTTGGTAAATCTCTCCATTGTGCTTTTCGTTCAGCAAGGCAGCTACAGCCACATCGGCAATGTCATCCGTATCCACATAGGGAACTTTAACATCTGCCTGTGGCAAGGCTACAAAGCCCTCCAAAATAGGCTCCAGGAAAAAACTTTCACTAAAATTTTGATTAAACCAACTAGCCCTAACAATAGTATAATCCAGACCAGAGTGGATCACCACTTGTTCACAGAGTTCAGCTTCGCGCTCCCCTTTTCCAGATAAGAGCACTACCTTTTTCACGCCCGATTGTTTGGCTTTTCTGATCAGTTCCTCTATTGCCTCCAAAGCTCCCGGAACTGCTAGGTCTGGTTGAAAGGTGATATAAACCTTGTCTATCCCTTTCAAGCTCTCTGACCATGTTTCTGGTTGTTCCCAATCAAAGGCCGGGGAAGCCGATCTGGAACCTATCCTGACCTTATGGCCCGCCTTAATTAATCTATTTACTACTTTGCGGCCCGTTTTTCCGGTACCGCCGATGACTAAAATATTACTCCTGTTTTTCATTTTTATTTGTTTAAAATTATTGTTTAGAATTTGGGGACATCTATTGAATACTGTTCTTAGCGGCCTGTATTAATGCCAATAGAAGAAAGAGAAAGGAAATAACCGAGGTGATGGTCCTTATAAGGTGCAAACGATTCCATTTTAGTTCGAAGCTTTCCCTCAATTGTCCCAATTCGTTCCTGCTTGCCGTATTCAAATTAACTTTATCCAGCATCTCATTTAAAGGAACGTTCCCGAAAATGGTGACCAGCACTACCCCTAAGAAGTAGGTAGCCGTGGCCAAAACCAATAGCCACATAAGTGTACCCGGACTTCCTTTGAACCAATACAAAGAGATAAACCCTAGTATGGAAGGACCAAAGAACACCACAAAGAACAGGGGATTTATTATGGTTCTGTTCATTTGTTGAAAGGACATCAAATAACCCTGGTCATCCAACCTTCCAATTCCAGGGGTAATGGCATTGGTCCAAGTGAAGCACAGTCCTGCCGATAGACCGGTCAATATTATCAATACGCTGATCAATATAGTTTCAAGTGTAATATCCATGGCCTTAATTCTTTAGAAGTTTAGTTTTTGGGTATACACGGGCATACCAGTACAATACTGATACCAATAAAAACTCGGCCGCTATGATCCAGAATCCCAAGGAGGTAAAAAAGCTAAAATGACTACCTCCTTTTGGGATTATGAAGAAGGGGACCGTGATTAAGGCATCCAATATAACAGCAGTCAATAACATGGTTTGCCCCACCAGATATCCATGGGTTTGAAGGTCCTTCTTGTAGTAGAAAGTACAGCCCAACCAGACCAGTGGAATAACCACAACAAACAATACAAGATTTGCCTGTGCATCTTTATTTTCCAAGATGGGTACATAGTAAGAAACCGAATAAAAAAGGATGGCAATAATCCAAATGACTATACCAATAAGTAGTGCACGTTTAATTTTCATGACTTTTATTTTTTAAAGTTACATGCCAAAATTATTGGAGTGCGCTCAGGACGGGTTGTCCCAAATGGAGTAAGATTTGTTCGAAAGGGAATTTACTTGATCTGACTAGGTCTATAGCCAAACTTTTTTGCGAAGGCGTTGGAAAATGAACTTAGACTATCATAGCCTACGTGCCAGGCAGCTTCCTGTACCGTAGCATCCTGATTGCGGATCAACTTATGAGCCAAGGTCAATCGTTCGTTTTGAAGGTATTTGAACACGGGAACGCCAAAATATGCTTTAAAGTCTTTTTTTAATTTAAAGGTGTTTAACCCTATTTGTTTGGAAAGTTCACTTAGGGAAGGAGGGTTATCAATATTTTCCAATAAGATATCTTTGGCCCAATTGAGTTTACTGCGTTCCTGGGGATTTATTTTTTCTGTTTTTAAGCTGGCCAATTGACCAAAAAAATGGGAAAGCAAAGTTGTTATCTGACTTCGGAAAAACATCATTTTGGTTTTTCCCTCATATTTAATATTGAATAAGCCATCTACAATGGCTTGCATTTCCGGGGTCATAATGAAATGGGGACCTTCCACATAATGATCGGAGGGATTGACCAGCTCTCCCAACATATCTCCGAATAACTCCCCCTCTTGGTTGGGAAGTTTATCCAATGCTTTTATAGAGGTGGCTATAACCAAGCATTCCAATGGCTTGGCGGAGGAGACAGTATGTATGAATTCTACTTTATCATCCGCGAAAAAAGAAAGGGCCAAACCCTTGGTATGATTGAAGTCTTTTTGTTTGTCCCCATATTTTACCTTTAAATCAACATTACCAGAACCATAAAAAGCAACGGCGATCAAAGGCTCTTCAAAGGAGCATGAATCTATGGTAGCCTCATTTACTTTGGCTTCTTCTACCAAAATAATAAAGTCGTTTATATCTATAATATCCCTTGTCATACAGTTATTAGCGAATTTACAAAATTTTAGATTTTGAATTTTTCACTGCTGTAAGATTCCAATAATTTAAAAAAACAAAAAATCCAGCCACTTTTGCAAGTAGCCGGATTTCGGTCGGGGGAACAACAAAATTAATCAACCTGACGGTTCATCAACATAAAAACTAATCGTTCAAATAATTATTTACTGCTGTAGCACGAGCGCTAACGTGACTATTTAACTGACTAATGGCCACCTGAAAATCCGAACTGGAACTTAGAAATGAATACCCGGAAACTTCAAGGTTGGCATAAGGTTCTACCAATGCCGAATAAGTTGCATATTTGGATTGCATAGTACTCACGTTAAAGGCATTGTCGACCACATCCCTTACATATGCGTCATATTGTGCCCTATAGGTGGCATCCTCATACAAATATCCTATTAATGGCCATTGGGTATGATTTAGATCTGAAAAATCCAAAGCCAATGCCCCTTCCCTATTACCATTTTGCAAAGCCTCATTATTATCCCATGGAATCCATGATAATTTTTCCGTATCGGGATTATTGTACAGATAATAATTATGCGTCATTCTACCATAAGTATCCCAATTTTGAATTACGGTATTTACAGCCAAATATTTCAAAAAGGTATCAGTGTCAAAAACACTTTCCAAATTGGCACGCCAGGTTTCGGGATCCGTTGTTCTATCCGCTGCATGCAAAGCCGTAAAGACACTTTGTATATCGCTAAAATCGGCTTCATCTTCATTGGTCTTCTTTACAAATACATCTTCGGTGAAGGTACCCTGTGCAAAACTGGCACCGGTGCCATCAGGTTTGTATAAATTACCATCATTATCCGAAAACTGGGTATCTATTACCGTGTCATCCACTTCTTCTACCAAAGTATATACTCCAAAATATTGGGGTCCATCGCCATGATCCACGTAAACGGCATAAAATGCGGCGTGTGAACTGGCTATACCGGCATCCCTGAAAACATCGGTAGCCACCTTTTCCCTTAGCATGGATTTGTCATTGTAGTTATTTTTCAAACTCAATTTCTTAAATCCATAAAAACGTTGATTGTCTATTTGGGGATATTGATCTTCAAATTCATCAAAATCAAGCTTAAATGATAATTTTAGGATACCACTGCTCCAGCTAGACTGTAAACTGGAGTTGCCTTTAAAGCGCACTCCAACCCTGTACCATTCCTTGCCGTTGTACAACACCTCTCCGGGTACAAAAATAGGATCCTCATCGACCTCTACCAATCCTCCTCCACCAGGACCTCCACTACCACCAAACGCCCCATATAGTGACGTCATATCATCCAACATACTCTGCCAACGCTCTTCTGTGATGACAATATCCATACGCTTTACAGCCTCATCCTCAAAAACTTCATCAAAATTTGGATCGGCCGATTTGCTATGCGTATCATCGGTCCAGTCCACGGCTTCAAAATCGGTGTCGGAATAGGTTTCTACATAAGTTTCACTTTCTGTTACCACTTCCCCCTCTTCCTCTACTGCCGTATTTTCTACCGCATCGTTGGAGCAGGAAAACACCAACAATAATTGCATCATTAATAAAAACAATAAGTTTACTTTTCTCATCATTATATACTTTATAGGACTATTATTACCCTACAAAGATGTGGATTGGAACAACATGAATTTTAAGGAATCAGTGAATGGCCTATTCTTTTAAGTGAATAAGGATATTTATTGGGTGAGTAAATTATTGGATCTCCAGAAAAGTGATACGTTGTGGTACTATTTATAAAAGAGTTTTAGGGATACTTGCTCCTAATTGGAATTTGATTTAGAATGGATTCTTCCATCTCCCTGGATTCCCTAATCAAAGCACTTGCCAAAACGGTGGTTGCATCTATAATTAGGCTATCCTCTCCCAATAGTAGTTTTGCCCATTATATTTTTGCCGACTTTTTATTCTTTTGAAATTCTGGCAATACTTTTTCTGCCAGTCGCTCCAAGGTGCGTTCCATATCATTGGAATTGAACCTTAGATTTATACTAACATGGTTTACACCAATAGTTTTTAAATGATGTAATAGGTGTTCAAATAATTAGCACCCGTCCTAAAGCCCAAATGAATGGGTTCTGGCCTAAAATCATCGTCTTCTTGAAGATCTACATACATAGGCTGCATAAAAGGCTTGTCAAAAATACATGTTTCAGCAACCAGTGCCCGCCACTCCTCAATTCTATATTTCTGTTGTCTTGGGTCTCTGGGGTAATACATCCACCCATTGGCGTTTTTGGCATTCCACTCCAAAGACTGCTGACTATAGCCGGTCATCAATAAGGGAATTTTATGGTTTTTGGCTTTTGGAAGTATATCTATATCCCCTTTTAAAACGCCATAATTTTTGGTTTCCAATTTAGGGTAACTCTGCTGTGACTTACGAATGTATCCAAAGGCCTCCCGAAACAATTCCCCACGGTTCTCATATTCGATTCCCATTGCGGGATATTCTTCAGATCTATCGCCTGAAGCCACTCCTAAAAGCAACCTCCCACCTGATAATTGATCTACGGTGGCAGCGGATTTTACTACATGTACCGGATGGTGCAATGGCAAAGCGATACTGGAAACACCCAGTGCAATTTTTTTAGTTTTAGCCGCCAAAAATCCTAAATAAGTAAAGGGATCGTACATTTGGCCCGAATCGCCAAAGGAGGGTACATTAAAGGGTACGTCACGAATCCAAAGGGCCTTGAAGCCCAATTCTTCCAATAATTCCACACGTTCCAAATGATGCTCCATGGTAGGCATTAAACCTTGATCGTAGTTCTCTATTGGCATTGAAATTCCAATGCTCAGTTCATCGGGTCGGAATACACTATTGTATGCTTTGTTAATGGGCTCGAAATCCTTCATATGCTTTTCCTTCGGGGGTTAAATTATTCAATTCTATGAATCTGTCCTACAGCTTCATTATTACTCTGGCACCAGCTACCCTACTTTCTAAGCTGTCCAAAGTACCACTTACCAAAAATAAGTTAGCGAACTATTATCCGGGTTTTAGGCGTTTCCAAGTTGCTGTGCAATTTTCATACCGTTCCTGGATATTGATAGAACGCCTATCGTATACCCCAAACCATTAATGACCTATAGAACACATATCTACCTAAGTCACAGCCTTGAACGGTATAATTACTTGATTGAACTTGAGTATAAGGTTTTTGCCCTTTATGGATATAAAGCATTAAAAGGTTCCAATTTTAATTGGAAATCACAGCATATGGTGTAAAACAATCCTGCCGTACTTTTTACAAAGATACTAAAAACCAATTTTATAGTAATTTTAAAGGTAGTAAGAATAAAAATTGACCAATAAATTGCACATAAGCTAAAAGAGGAGGTAAAAACGTTCTTGACACTGTCAATATAAATACACCCTCCCACATTTTTATATATTTGCTACAAAAAAGTAATGAACAATATTAGTTATTTAATGTTGCGCCTGGCGATAGGGTTAAGCATGTTTGGGCACGGATTGGTACGTTTGCCCAAACTATCGGGTTTTAGTAAATGGATGGTCAAAAGTTTTGAGGGCTCCATGTTACCGGAGATCATTGTTGTACCCTTTAGTTATGCACTTCCCGTACTTGAACTTTGTGCAGGCCTTCTTTTGCTTATAGGCCTATTTACCAGGCAAGCGATTCTTTTGGGAGCGCTGATCATGCTCATGTTGATCTTTGGAACCACTTTAATAGAGAACTGGGCAATATTACCGTCACAACTTTTCCATGTAGTCTTTTTTGCAGCACTGATGAATTATATTGACGATAATAGCTGGGCATTGGACCTCAAATTAAAATGAGCGGACAATTATTTAGGAGACTAGATTTCCTAAAACTTTATTGGTAACTCCTATAAGTTGTCTTATTTTATCTTGGTCATAAACATCGGGATGTGCCGAGGCAAAAACTCCTCTGTCTTCTCCCTTATCATTATTAAAATATTTTCCGGAATCGTTATTATACATTTCTGAAATGGCCAGGTCCACTAATAGATTTGCCCCTTTTTCAGCTGGGGCCCAATGTTGCCCATAGGCTTCATTGGCCATTTTAGTGTTTAACAAGGAACCAGGATTCACTGCAATTACGGTAAGGTCCGGTTCTCTGGCGGCCAGGTCAAAACTCCACATGGTCAATGCTAATTTGCTCTGTCCATACGTCGTATTTTCGGATTGCCTCTCCATCCCCATCATAACCGACTCTGAAACAGTAGATTGAGCAGCTGAACTTAAATTAATAATACGTCCTGTTTCCGATTTTTTTAATAGGGGAAGAAGGGCTTTGGTCAACACATAGGGTGCCAGATAATTGACCACTATTCTTATATCCAATCCGTTATTATTGGTAGCTGTCTTGCTCATATAAATTCCGGCATTATTGATCAAAACATCTATTTTGGAAACTTCATTTACAACTTTTTCCGCCATTTTGGAAACTGCCTCCAGATCTGAAAAATCGGCTACAAACCCTTTTATTTTTTCATTTTTAGATATGGTTTTAATTTCCGAAATAACACTTAGAAGTTTTACGGAATTTCTTCCATGTAGATAAATTTCGTGACCTTCCTTGGCCAATTGTATTGCGGCCAGTTTCCCTATGCCGTCGGTGCTTCCCGTGATCAGAATGGTTTTTTTCATGAGAACGTTATTTCTTTTTTATTCGATTGAAATTCCGGTAATACTTTTTCCGCTAATCGCTCTAAGGTGAGTTCCATATCATTTGAATTGAACCTTAGATTTATACTTACATGGTTTACGCCAATAGTTTTTAAATGATGTAAATAGGTATTCAAATAATTAACACCAGTCCTAAAACCCAAATGAATGGGTTGTGGTCTAAAATTATCGTCTTCCTGAAGATCCACATATAAAGGTTGCATAAAAGGCTTGTCAAATTCACTTGACTCGGATACCAAAGCCCGCCATTCCTCAATTCTGTATTTCTGTTGTCTGGGATCCCTGGGATAGTACATCCACCCATCCGCCTGTTCTGCATTCCACTCCAAGGTTTGCTGGCTAAAACCGGTCATCAACATGGGAATTTTATGGCTTTTGGCTTTTGGAAGTATATCTATATGCCCTTTTAATTCGCCAAAGTTTTTTGTTTCCAATACAGGAAAACTCTGCTGTGACTTACGAATGTAATGGAAGGCTTCGCGAAATAACTCCCCGCGATTATCATAATCTATACCCATGGCGGGATATTCGTCAAATCGATCACCAGAAGCTACCCCTAAAAGCAACCTCCCGCCCGATAATTGATCTATGGTGGCAGCGGATTTCGCCACATGCACCGGATGGTGCAAGGGCAAAGCGATACTGGAAACACCCAATGCTATTTTGGACGTCTTGCCCGCCAAAAATCCCAAATAAGTAAATGGATCATACATTTGACCCGCATCGCCAAAGGAAGGCACATTAAAAGGTACATCCCTAACCCACAATGATTTAAAGCCTAGATCTTCAATAAGTTCTACACGCTCCAAGTGATGCTCCATGGTAGGCAGAAGCCCCTGATCGTAGTTCTCTATAGGCACTACTATTCCAATGCTCAGTTCTTCAGCTTTGAATACACTGTTGTATGCATTGTTAATGGGTTCGAATTCTCTCATCTTAAATTATTTTGTCTGCAAAGTCCCTCTTTAGTTAAAAAGCTTATTGCTCCTGTTGAAAGCTGGTGCTACTTTACCTTCCAATGCTCAGAATCTAAATATTAATACTGCAAAGGTGTGAATTGAAAGAGCTTGAATATTAAAAAATCAACCAATGCCCCTTCTGCTTAAGTGAATCAAGTGCAATTTCCAATAAGTCTATTAGCACAAGGCAAGCTTAAGCCAAATGCCAGCATACACCATTGTCCGCCTTTTTGTTGATATAATGAAATACTCCAAAGTATTTCATCGGACCTGAATAACCTATTCTAGAGGCGTACGAGAGGCAACTTCAAATTTTCCATTTGTTCTGACGTAAACAATACTTTCTTTTTCTGAAGAAATTTTATGAGTTGAATTTTCCGCCGCACCAAAATAGGATCCAGCATCTAGAACATCAACCTTATCATCTTTAGCAGTTTGGTGTGTTATGCTACCTTGAATGATCACTGCTCTTAGATTTGGACTATTATTAATAATTTCACCTTTAAATCCGGCCGGAAATTTTATGAGCGAAGCATTCAATTCGTCCTCCTTATGACTTCCCCATAAAAAAGCAGTTTGCACACCACTATTATCTTTTATCCAGGTAATATCAGATGCATTTAACCAAACCAAGTTCGATTTATCAACATTTAAAGGACGCTCACCATTATCAAAAGCCTGAGTTGTGGGCCTTACCAAATACGGACCTTCTTGAATTTCTATATAAGCCAAATTAGCTTCACCTGTTGCTGCTGTAATATGTGCTTCGCCTGCTGGTTGTACCCAGAAGGATCCCGCTGGTAACCATTGTTCTTTTGCTTTTTCATCATCATTGTGCAACAACCCTTTTATTACCACACCACGATATGTTATGTTATGGATGTGTGGTGGCGATGAAAATCCTTTTTTAAATTTTACTAAAAATCCTGCTGGTCCGTTTTTGGTACGATCTCCCCAAAGTTTTCCCGCAGCCGGACTTTTATCGCCTCGCAACGGATTTAACGAACCCCATTCTACTTTGTCTGCTGTTACTACTTCGTTAGTGAATTTAGCAGCATCCGTTTTTGGAGTTTCTTGTGCACTCCCCAAAAAAACTAGGGTACTTCCCAATACAAGTGAAATAATGAATTTCATATTAGTGGCTTCATTTAAAGATCAGGTTTCCCTGACTTATTATTTTTATATTCAACTCCTTGCACCTACAACCAAGTAACTATATCCTCCTTGTTTCTTCTGGACTTGGCAAACTCTGGTTCTTTTTTCCTATAACCAAATGCCGCCATATACGACAACCCATATTTAGTGGTGTCCACACCAAATTTTTCTTGTAATAATGCCTCTGACTTTTCTTGATGAAAGCCTTCAATAGGACAACTGTCTATACCGATCAATGCCGCTGAGGTCATCATATTTCCCAAGGCAATATAGGTCTGCTTAGAGGCCCAGTCGAACAACTTTTTATCATCGTCCAAGTTAAAATCGCGCTCCTGGAACTCCCTATAAAATTTAGAATACATTTCTATTACCTCTCCAGGCAATTGTTTTACATCCTTCATCATGGACATAATGTAATCCGAATCCCATTTGGTCATGGGTGCCTTCATGCTCAGGCCCAATACAAAGTGACTGGCAGTATCCAACTTTACAGGTGCTCCCCAAGCCACTGGCTTTAGGGCCTCCCTCAACTCCTTATCCTGTACTACAATAAAATGCCAGGGTTCAAAACCAAAAGAGCTAGGGGATAAATGAGCCGTTTCCAAAATAAAATCCATATCGCTATCGGATACTTTCTTGCTAGCATCAAATTCTTTGGTTGCATGTCTAAATTGAAAGGCGTTTATGATCTCCTTTTTTGAAATGTTTGGTGTATTCATTTTTTTAATTTTTGTTTGCGATTAAATTATGGGACAAAGTTAACTGCCCTTATCCTGTTATTTTTGGTAAAACAATTGGGTATTTATGTACTTTTAAAGGTTATTGGCGCCTAAAAATGATTCCTTACGCTTATTTTATTTAATTTTGACCCTAAAACAGTTAAAAATGCAAGTATTACAGACCTATAAACCTTTTGAAATACAAGAAATTGAATTAACGGAATGGAAACAACGGCCCGTTAAAAACAATTTTTTTGAATTGGTCCTAATAAGGGAAGGAGAAGGAATACAGTGTATAAACTACAACGAATACAACTATAGCAAGGGCAGCATATTTTTACTGCCCCCTTTAAAATGTCATTCGTTTACCATAGAAAAACCAACCAATTTTGTCTTTTTAAAGTTCTCGGATTCTTTTTTCAAAAATACCAAGGGCATGTCCATTGATAGAAATGAATGGTTTAGGGAAGCTTCCTATATACTATCCAACTATAATCAGTTACCGGGAGATATCATTAGGAACGATTTGGATAAACGCCATATAGAAAGTCTAATTGCCATGATTTTGCAGGAATCCAGGAATTATGGCCAGGAATCCGTAAACCTCATTACAAGCTTAATGACCAGTATCTTGGAGATACTGATCAGGAACATCAAAAAAACCAACTATTTTGAGGGACCACAACACAATGCAGATGATAGAATCTCGAAGATGCTCACCTATATTAACGAGAATATTGATAAAACAGAGCTTTTAAAAGTAGAAAACTTGGCAGATGTCTTTATGTTGTCTACCACCTATGTAAGTGAATATTTTAAAAAGCAAGTAAATATGCCCCTACGGGAATACATCATTAAGGCTAAGTTGAAATTAGTGGAAATCCGCTTATTGAATTCCGATTTTACACTCACCGAAATTGCCCAGGAATTGGGCTTTACGGACGTTAGCCATCTGTCAAAAACTTTTAAAAAGTATGTAGGCACCTCCATTCGCGAGTTCAAGAACAACGGAGAATATAGGCTTTTAACGCGAAATGCCTGTACGGCATAAACCTAGCTGCAACTGTACTCCCGTAGTTTAAGGTGTACATTTTATTATTGTGGATTCTTCACCTTAAGTGAACCAATGATCAAAAACAATAAAAAGACCAGCGTAACATACCCCATATAACGGTAAGAACCCAAGCCGGTAAAGCAGTAACTGAATAAGCTTGGCGCTATGGCGCTACCTATAACCAAAAAGCTCATTACTTTTCCTGAGATGGAACCTAAATACCTTCTACCGAAAAAACTGGGCCATGTAACTGCATTGATTACTGCAAATAAACCGCCCATGGTCCCTAGCCCCCCGACCAACAAATATACCCCTATAGGATAAGCGAGAAACAATAGTCCCAACGAGGCCACTACCCCACTTGCCAACATAATGAACAAATAGATTTTATGCTGAATGTAATCACTTAAAATGTTGCAGGTAGTTGATACGAATATTGCTATTATGGACATGGGCAAAAAAATTGCGATGGCTTCGGCCTTTGTGTAATCCTGACTTCCAAAAATAGAGACGATATGAAATGTAAATCCCGTTACATAAAAACTATTGAAAGCCAAAACCAGTCCAAACATCCAAAAGGCCCGGGTTTTTTTAGCTTCTTTTAAGGTAAAGTCGGTCTCGATTTCCTCAGCCTCTTGGTCCACTTCCTTCTTATCATGTCCATCGGGAAGCAAATCGAAATCCTCCGGCCTATTTCTATACAACAGTAAAATACAGAGGCAAAAAATAAAAAGGGATAGGGCCATTATTTGCCAACTGCTGGCCCAGCCATGTTCGTCAATAAGGCTATTCAACAGAATCGGGGCACTGGAAAAGCCCAAGGATACTGTAATACTGCTTATGGAATTAATTTTACCCCTGTTTTTCTTAAACCACATCATGATCATGTTCCTAGAAGCCATGGTCAACACTCCCTGACCGCTAAACCTAATTAAAAAAAATAAAAATGTGATCAATAAAAACGGAATGAACCAGGAATCAAAATTAAAAAGCGCCTTAATGGCCCCACTGATTTCCACGGAAACAGAAAATACCAAAAGGGATGCCCCCAAAAGTAAGGTAGCAAAGAAAGCCACATATCTGGCTCCATAGGCATCGAACCAAATGCCCGCCCTTGCCACCAAGGCAGAACTCAACAAGGTACCTATCATATAGGCATTGCTAAATTGATTTCTTGTCAACCCCAAGGCATCCTTGACCGGGTCCGTAAAAACGGATACCCCAATGGTTTGGCCCGGAATACTTGCCAAGATGCCTATGCTCCCAATAAGAAGCACTATATAACCATAAAAAAAAGGAAACTTTTGGGGATTTACTAAGGATAATTTAAGCGGGTTTGACATGCGTTGTAATAAAATCCGCAAAGATAAGGGTTTAAATAGGATTAGCTTTCCTCGCCCTTCCAAATACCAATACCTAAAACCTTTTATTGGTCAAATCTAGAGCTTGCCCATTAATTATATTAAAACATACAAGGATCTGTTGGCTATGTAAGTTCGTTTTTACTATTTTAGAACAAACAAATATAATAAGCATGGGTTCTAGAAGAGATTTTTTGGAAAAATTGAGCATTTCAGCAATTAGTTTACCTATTTTGTACAGTCCCGCTAAGCTTTTCGCTGCTACCAGTGAGCCTTATGAAGGACCAGTTTTAAGAGTTGCCATTATGGGCCTTGGAGGTTATGGTACGCGGGTAGCCAAAGCAATGGAATCCTGTAAGAGGGCAAAATTGGTGGGACTCATAAGTGGAACCCCTTCAAAAGTAGTCGATTGGAGAGCCAAGTATAATATTCCAGAGAAGAATTGTTACAACTACGATAATTTTGATAAAATCGAAAATAATCCGGACATAGATGCCGTGTATGTAATAACCCCCAACGGATTACACAAAGATCAGGTTATTAGGGTGGCCAAGACGGGAAAACATGTTATCTGCGAGAAGCCTATGGGCATCAATGCCAAGGAAGGTCAGGAAATGGTAGATGCCTGTAAAAAGGCCAATGTAAAACTATTGGTAGGTTATCGTATGCATTATGAGCCTAAAACAGTAGAAGTAATCCGCATGCGCCAGAATGGAGAATTCGGGAAGCTTAAGTTTTTTCAAGGCTTATCAGGATTTACCATCGGTGATCCTACCCAATGGCGATTAAACAAAGAACTTGCAGGTGGAGGGGCCATGATGGATATTGGTATTTATTCCATTAATGGTGCCCGCTATATGCTCGGGGAAGAACCAATTTGGGTAACGGCCCAAGAAACAAAGACCGATCCCGTTAAATTTAAGGAAGGAGTGGATGAAACCATACAATTTCAATTGGGGTTTCCGAGTGGCGCGGTAGCCTCATGCCTATCTACCTATGCTATGAGAAATTTGGACCGTTTTTTCCTAAATGGTGAAAAAGGATTCGCAGAAATGCAGCCATCAACGGGATATGGCCCCATTGAAGGGAGAACGCATAAAGGTGAATTGACTCAGCCACATATAACCCACCAAACCTTGCAGATGGATGGTATGGCCCAGCTTATTTTTGAAGGGGTTCAACCCATAGTTCCGGTTGATGGGGAAGAGGGTCTTAAGGATTTGAAGATTATAGATGCCATTTACGAGGCGGTAAAAACTGGAAAGAGGGTTGATTTATAATGTTTTAGACTATTGCATTGCAGCCTATCATTTAAAACCATAGGCTAGTCTTATTTGAAGCTTGACTTATTCTATCTCGGCAATTAGATAGACTATAACCGGAACATTCAATGGTGATTGATAAATGCCGATTGCCGACCGGGTGTGGATTCCCCTTACCCCAAACACCTGATTCATTACATCTGAAGCGCCATCCAAAACATCCGAATGGTCCTTGAACCCCTCGGCGGCCTGTATATGGCAATCCAAACGGATAATTTTCTTTACTCTTTCCAGATCTTTAACTGCATCCATCAATTGGGCAATGGCATTAATGGCGCAAATACGCGCACATTCATAGCCTTCCTTTATATTTAGATCGCTCCCTACCCTTCCTGTGTACGCCAAAACACCGAATTCCCCGTTTTTCCATGGCAACTGACCGGAAGTATAAAGAATATTATTGGAAATTGTCCAAGAAACATAATTTCCCACCCCTTTAGGTGCCATTTTGGGAACTACAATCCCTAAACTTTGTAATTTTTCCTTAATGGTCATAAGTCTAACCCTTTAAAATAAAATAACGGTTTTCCCGATGGTTTTACCGGACTCTTGCATTTCATGTGCTGCCTTTAAATTTTCAACAGTAAATCCGTAAAGCGTAGTAGTCAACGTAGTTTTTAGAGTACCATCATCCAACAAATGTGCCATATGGTTTAAAATTTCGTGCTGTCGCTCTATGTCCTCCGTGCTGAACATGGAACGGGTGTACATAAACTCCCATGAAAAGGTAACACTTTTATTTTTTAACAAATTGATGTTTAAGGGAGTACTGCTTCCGGTTATTGAAACAATGTGCCCTTGGGGTTTAATTATATCCGCTGCCAATTCCCAATACCCCTCCAGATCCACGAAATCCAATATATAATTGACCTGACTATGGCCAATTTTCTCCAATTCCTCTTTTAAATTGTAGTGATTCACTACATGATCCGCTCCCAAATCTTTGCACCAGGTTATGGAATCCTCCCTGGAAGCCGTGGCGATAACCGTTAGGTTGCACAATTTCTTGGCCAATTGAATGGCGATGGAGCCTACCCCGCCGGCACCCGCTATAATCAAAACCGATTTTCCTTTGTCCTTTTCAGGGTCTATCCTAATGCGGTCGAACAATGCTTCATAAGCTGTTAAGCTCGTCAGTGGCATTGCCGCGGCCTCGGGAACACTCAAGTTTGCAGGTTTGTGACCTACAATACGTTCATCTATAAGCTGATATTCAGCATTGCTCCCACTTCTGGTAATATCACCTGCATAATACACCTGGTCTCCCACCTTAAACTTTGTAGCTTTATCACCTATGGCCTCCACGATTCCTACCGCATCCCATCCAATAATTTTGGGAGTGTCCAATACCATATCTTTTGCTGCATTTTGTCTGATTTTGTAGTCCACCGGGTTTACGGATACGGCCCATATTTTAACTAACAGATCATATCCTGATGGTGTTGGTTTCTCTACCTCAAAGGCTATAAAACTATTCCTTTCCGAAATGGGTAATGATTGTTTAAATCCTATTGCTTTCATTATTTTTAATTTTCCTTTTAGTTACCCCAACGCTTAGTAGTACCCTAACAACTGTGCACAACGGTCATATATTTAAAAACATATACCTGTGCTTCTGTACAACCTAAGCTTCTTGATTCATAAATATAATTGAATTGTTCCAAATAAAGAGGGTTACAAAAAATTAACCCGATATGGAGGTTCAATAAGTCCTTAATTACTTTTAAAACAAAAGTATTAAGACTTTAGTTCGCCAAGAACGGGATATAGGTGGTAATCCATATAGATTTTTTTATTGGGCCGGCTATCTGTTCCATGAAATTTTTCCGGGGAGGAATACGATTTACATGACCGTCATCAGGTTTTAAAACTAAAAACTTCTTTATATTTATAGTATCAATCAATACATTTTTCACCATGAATGATTTAAGAAAAGTATTAGGCGAGATTTCACAGCTCACTGCGGATATTGAAACCAATTATCCAGAGCTATATCGTTCCTTGGATGAAAATCCTTTGACTATTCCTTCAAAAAGTCATCCCCACGTAAACAAGGAAGATTTAAAGGAATATTTGGAGAGTTTAAAACAATTGATAAAACATCATTTAGAGACCCATACAAAAAATGGGTAAGACAATTTTAAAATAAACCTATGGGAGAAATAGCTACCTCGGAAAGACAGATAACACTATATTACAGTTCCAAATCCACAAGAGCCAAGCAAACCTTGGCCTACGCCAAAGCTGAAGGATTGCCGATATTTGAAATTGATATCCTTAAAGTCCCTTTAACAGGGACCCAAATTGCTGAATTGGCGGATAGGTTAGGTATTGAGGTAAAGGATTTGGTGAACCAGGAACATCCATCCTATAAAGCCCATTTTGATCCCCACGAATTTTCTGCAGACGATTGGATAAAAATGATTAGGCACAACCCGGAGATTATGAAGCAACCTATTGCCATACGTGGCAAAATGACCATTTTAGTGGAAACCCCTACGGATATTATTAAAATTTAATATTCCTAATTTATCTTTAGATGACAGAAATTAACTAAATATTCATATCCTGCTTTAAATCAGTCATTTAACATCTATATATTTGTAATTCTTAACCTATTCCACAGTCGAGTGGTCAGTGTTTTTCAAAACATTGATAAGTATAAGGTCTCGACTGCGCTCGACCTGACATACCTCGACTGCGCTAAACATGACAAACCTATACTACGCTAGACCGGTCCTTTAAGGAAGCCTCTTAATTTTAACTTCTTTGATAAGGTTGATTTTACAAGTTGCCTTAAATGTTCGCCAGTTCACATACAAGATAGGGATCAGACCTTAATGTAAATCTTCTTTTTGTCCAACCAAAGTCCTATCAACCAACATAACATCATAAACACCAAGGCGAAGATGAAAGACCCGTAATAAGGTCCGAACCAACTGAATCCCTTTTCGTAGATATAATTGTACAAACTTTGATTTTCATTAACCCTTACAAAAAGCAAGGTTATTGCCAAATATTCTGACAATAGATATATGAAAAGGGAGTTCTTTCCAAAGATTTCGAAAAAATTAAAGTTTATGGGCCTTTTAACAAATTCGATAGCATAAATCAAAATGGAAAGCACAATGATGTCGAGGCCAATTGTAAGAATCACAAACGAACTTGTCCATAATTTTTTATTGACAGGAAAGCTTAAATTCCAAAAATACGCAACGGCCAATAATCCTGCAGCTACCATTAGCATTTTGGCCAATTTTTCATAAGTAATACCCCCTTGGATTACATACTGTCCCACGACATATCCAGCTATTACATTACAGATAGCGGGTAAGGTGCTTAACAGCCCTTCAGGATCGAATGGAAGCCCATCACCCCCATAAAGGTGGCTGTCACCGAGAAGAAACCTATCCAGGGTCCTAACCAGGTTGCCTTCCAAAGTATAGTCACCAAAGGCACTAAGCAACCCCCAATAACCCAAGAGGATAATTGCCGATGCGATAATGAGCTGGCGGTTGGTGAGAAAATAAATCATGGTTGCTCCAATAAAATAACAAAGTGCTATTCGCTGCAACACTCCCAATATTCGCGTTTCACTAAAAGGAACCAAGGCCAGACCCCCTGAGTCTGTCCATGATACAAAGGGAAACCAATACATCATATATCCCAATAGAAAGATAATTAAGGTCCTTTTTATAATTTTCTGAAAAACTTCCGAAGGGGGTTTATCGCCCCATCTGGACTTAACAAATGCAAATGCATTTCCTACCGCAAAAAGAAAAGAAGGAAAAACCAAGTCGGTCGGAGTAAACCCATTCCAATTGGCATGTAGTAACGGAGCGAAAGTAAGTTCCCAATCTCCCGGAGTATTAACGACTATCATCAGGCAAATAGTCAATCCGCGGAACACGTCGAGTGCCTTGAATCTTTTCATAATAAATTGCATTTTATTTGGCATCTAAGTTAAACAGTACTATTGTTCTACCAAATTAATTACCCATTTTCATTGATTCTTATTAAATCTCCGATATACGACTCTCAAAATGTGAAAACATTGTGTGGATAAACTTCTAGTTTACTTTATAAAAACCTGCAGCAAACACCATAATATGAATTGTTACCTAAACTAACCTAAAAAATAACCCCGATGAAAACACCGGGGTTACTTTAACTGAACAACTGTTGTAATATTAAATTATGCCAGTATGGGCTCCAGTTTTGCTGATTCTTGAAATTCCCATTCTCCCCTGACCAGGCGTGTAACATAACAGTTATCGGCTTCACTGATCAATAACTCCCTTTGTTCCTGGGTGAGGTTTCCCTGGATTTGGATGTTGGATTCCACTATGGTTTTAAAGCTGCCATTGGGTTGGCGCACTGCCGTTTGTTCCAATTGGGCATCGACCTCCCCAATTTCCCAGCCTTTTCTTCGGGCTACATTTCTTATTGTGGCCACTTTGCACATAGAGATCCCAGCCAATACCAATTCCACTGGAGAAAACCCTAAATCGGTACCTTTGGAAGGGATTGGCTCGTCCCCGAGTATAGCATGTTTTCCATTACTTATAACTGATTGATAGCCTACCGGTAAATTTTTGATGTTTATTTTTGTACTCATTTTATTTCATGTTTTATGCCCATCGAAGTTAAAATCAACAATGGGGAATTTATTGACTAATTCTGATTTATATGGCTGTGGTCTGTAGCTCTTCCACTAAAGGAAAATCTATTTCAAAATCCGCCAAATTGTGAATCAAGTTACTAATGGTCTTGTCTCCGATAACAATTACCGCATCGATCATATTGGCTTCCGAATATCCGGCTTCAAAGAATTCCTCTTTTATTTTTTCAGAGGCTCTTCCCTTATTTTCAACCGTATCCAATACGAACCTTGCCAAGGCATCCAGTTTACCGTCAAAACTGGCAGCACCCGTCCTAATCTCTAAAATTTGATCTTCGGTAAAACCGTTCATTTTACCAATTTGGGTATGGGCGGACAAACAGTAGTTACATCCATTAAACTGACTCACCACTAGATTAATAACTTCCTTCTCCTTAGCTTTTAGGGTTGTTTTCCTATTCTGTAATGTTAGGTAATCTCCTAAGGCAGTCTCATTCTTTGCGTAGTAGGCATACAAATTTGGGACGAACCCAACGGCCTTTTGTAAATTGTCGAAAATTGCTTGATTGTTGATAGATACTTCTTCTCTACTAGGTACTTGAAATCTTTCCATTGTCTTTTATTTAATTGTTGTACTTAATTTAACAATGCAAAGATGCGACCGGGAAGAAGGGTTTTGTTAGGTAGTAATTCCCGAAGAATTGGCAATTGTTCCCAAATCCCCTTTTTCTTTAAATTCCGAAGGGGAAATGCCCTCTTGTTTCTTAAAAAATCGACTAAAAGCCTGGATGTCCTCAAATCCCAATTGGTAAGCTATTTCCTTGACGGGCTTATCTGTATAGTACAGCATCCGTCTGGCTTCCAGTGCTATACGTTCATGTATATATTTCAAAGGCGATTTAGAATCCATTTTTGAAAAAACGTTGGATATGGTTTTTGGAGATTTATGCAGCAATTCGGCATAATCCGCAACGCTGTGTTTGTGTCTAAAATGCTGCTCTACTAGAAAATTAAATTCCCGAACAAGGTCCGTTTCATTGCGCTCCGCTGGATAGTTTTCCTGATTTTTATAAAGTCTGGCGCACAATATAAGGTACCTTTTTAACATCATTTGCAGCATATCTATCTGCAAATTATCATTGGACTTCATTTCTATAATAAACATTTTCCAGAGCGTATCAAATTTTTCATGATCCTCCTGGTCAAGGGCAATCACCGGGAGTTGGGAAGCGCCAAAAAATAGGATTCCCTTACATCCTACCTCGCTATCATGGTCCAGAATACAATAAAAGGGTCTATTAAACCTTAATAATCTTATTTCTCCTATTTTCTTAGGAACAATCTGATGGAACTCCGTTAAAAAAATGATTTGGTTTTTAGAAAACACTTCTTCCTTTCCATCAATAATAAGAATATTTGTATCGGATTGAAACCACAAAATAGTGAGGCTACTTTCAATTTGTTCCTTTAAGATATCACAACTATGACTGTCAATAGTATCTAAAAAAAGATATTCTTCGGTATGCCCAATAAATTTCATAAAATGCTCCTTGTCTTTCAGATACTTGTTATACCAAATTGGATTGCTCCACAATGCCAGAAATTAGTATTCCTTACTTTCTGTTGGTCGTAAGAACACAATAGGGCTTTCATTTTAAAAGGTAAGATTCTAAAAGTTAAAAGGCAAATAAGAACTTGTAGCTTCGACTACGCTCAGCCACCGAATGCACGGTACGGAGATTATTCCTAGCTATCGGTTATCGAGACGTCCGGAAATTGGGCTCATGTCCAAAGTGCCTGCAGATTAAGGAAGCGCAGTTGAAACCTATTTGAAGGCTAACAATATTACACAGGTATCTGTTGGCTCAAACAATGTAGCGTCCCAAAGCCCCATATAAGATCAATGGCACTAATACCTATGACCTCCCTATCGGGAAAGCAGCTAGCTAAGGTATTCAAGGCAATTCTATCGGCTGCATCATTGAATGTAGGAACTAAAACACAATTGTTTAAAATCAAGAAATTAGCGTAACTGGCCGGCAAGGTCAAACCTTCGAACAAGATATCCTTAGGCATTGGCAAGGTTATGATCTTTGGAGATCTACCATCTTCCAACTTAGCCTTTTTTAAGCGCTCCAAATTATCTTGGAGAGCCTTATAATTTTTGTGCTTTAAGTCCGATTCCGCAACGGTTACAATAGTCTCTTCATCCACAAACCTACACAAATCGTCTATATGACCATGGGTATCATCCCCTATAATGCCATCCCCCACCCAAATGGTATTGGTTATACCTAGGTATTCCTTAAAGATAGCTTCATAATCCGCTTTGGTAAAGTTAGCATTTCTAACCTGTACCTTCGGGTGCAAGAGACACTCCTCTGAAGTGATCAGAGTTCCCTTACCATTCACTTCCAACGCCCCACCTTCCAAAACCACGGGTTTTCCTTTGTAAACCACTTGCGTCAAGGGTACTTTCAAGACTTCCGAAATGGCCTTGGGCACCTTTCTATCCAATTTATAATTGGAGTATTTGGCCCAACCATTAAAGTTAAAATTTAAGGCTTCCCGGCTCTGACCATTTTTAACAATAATGGGCCCGGAATCGCGCATCCAACTGCGGTTGGTCTTTTGAATTATAAATGTGACTTTTTTAAGGTTTACGGTGGCCATTTCCAGCATTTCCGTAACCTTTGCCCTATGATGGGAACTGTCTACTACCAGAAAGACCTGCTCATAGGTAGCCACCTTTTTAATGAATTCTACAAAAGCCCATTGAATGGCACCGTACTTACCGGGCCAATCGTTACCGTTATGGGGAAAACAGAGCAAAATGCCCTGTTGTTTTTCCCATTCTGCAGGAAACCCTCTCATTTAATCCAAAGCTCTTTTGGTGATATCTGCAAAGGCATCTATACGCCGATCTCTAAAGAATGGCCAATTCTGACGTACATTTTCCTGTAGATCCAGATCCACCTCTGCTATAAGAATCTCTTCCTTATCGTGGGAAGCCTCGGCCAAGATTTCACCTTGAGGGCCTGCGATAAACGACTTTCCCCAAAATTCTATACCCGCTGTATTGGGGAGATATTGCTCCAAGCCAATTCTATTGGCGGCAGCCACAAATATCCCGTTAGCCACGGCGTGACCTTTCATTACGTTCATCCAGGCATTGTATTGCTTTTCCCCGTATTGCTCCTTTTCTTGTGGATGCCAGCCAATGGCCGTTGGGTAAAATAAAACTTCAGCACCTTTAAGAGCAGTAAGCCGTGCCGCTTCAGGATACCATTGATCCCAACATATTAGGGTTCCTATATTCCCTTTTTTGGTAGGATTGTTCTTAAAGCCCAGATCCCCAGGAGTAAAATAGAATTTTTCATAAAAATGAGGATCGTCCGGAATGTGCATTTTTCGGTATAGTCCGGCTTCGGTGCCATCGGTGTCAATAATGTAAGCACTATTGTGATAAATACCAGCCATTCGCTTTTCAAAGAATGGCACAATAATTACCACCCCCAGCTCCTTGGCCAAGGCACTAAAGGCTTTAAAAGAGGTACCGTACAATGGCTCTGCCAAGGCAAAATTGTCCGTGTCCTCACTCTGACAAAAGTAATGGCTACTATATAGTTCCGGGAGACATATAACCTCTGCCCCTTGATCAGCTGCTTTTTTAACCCAAGCGATGCATTTTTTCAAATTGTTTTCAGCAACATCGTTGAGGTTTAACTGTACTACTGCAATCTTGTATTTCTTCATGCTGTTATAATAAAAGATGTTGCAAAAGTAATATATAATAAATAATATTCCGCCCATTTTAGCTGAACACAAAAAGAACTTCTCAACAATAAAACAAGTATCTACAGTAGTTCTTTACAGAAATAACCATTGGAATTTAACACTATTTCTATATTGGATGTAATATTCCCAACAGTTTCAATACGCAGTATATTATCACAATCCTCAAAATCGAAATCTACTTTTAATATCTCCTTGAACAGATTTAAAAACTGTCTGACTCTGGACTCCTGATCTTCACTTATATTGGCCTTAAAAATTGTAATCATTAGATTTATCAAGGTTATTTCCACCAATGGGAGGTTGTTTCTTCCAATCGATTAAGGTTGATAGGTTCGCCAATTCTTGGAGTTAGTACATCCAAGTTTAATTCCTTTGCCCTGTTGGTAACCCGCTCTACAGGTTCTGTCCAAGGATGCATTGCCAACTTGAAGGCCCCCCAGTGGATGGGCATTATTTGTTTTGCCTTAACGTCCAATCCGGCCTGGGCCGTCTGTTCTGGAAACATATGTATATCGGGCCACATCTCATTGTATTGTCCGCATTCTATCATCGCAAAATCGAAAGGTCCATACTTGTCTCCTATCTCCTTAAAATGTGGGCCATAACCGCTGTCGCCACTAAAGAAAACATTATCCTTTTCGGATTGTATCACCCAAGAACTCCACAAGGTGTTGGCCCTATCGGAAAAACCCCTTCCAGAAAAATGCTGGGCTGGGGTACATTTAAAAACCAATCCCTCATGGGTAACTTCCTGCCACCAATCCAGCTCAACAATACGCTCTTTTTCAACGCCCCATTTTTGCAAGTGTGCCCCTACCCCTAAAGGAGTGTAAAACATATTCACCTTGTTCTTTAATTTCTGAATAGAGCCGTAATCCAAATGATCATAGTGGTCGTGGGAAATTATAACAGCATCGATTCTAGGAAGTTTTTCCACCTCGATCGGCAGCTCTTTACTAAAACGATTGGAGCCCAACATGGGATGCGGTGCAGGGACCTTCCCGAACATGGGGTCTATCAAGATTGTTTTGTTGCTGATTTGCAATAGAAAAGCGGAATGACCAAACCAAATAAGCCGTGTACTGTCTTGATATTCAACAATATTCAATGAATCCAATTTAGCCACTGGAATATCCTTACTAGGTTTGGTAAGTGGTGTGGGGCCAAAGAAACCTGCCAAACTCTTTCCCATATCCCGCATACTCATGTCCAGTTTAACATTACCCTTATTAATAAATTTCCCATTAATATAATTCGGGGATTTATCATAGATCCTTTTCTGCTCCAAGGTAGGTGCCCCACCAAACTCTGGGCTCAAATACAAAAATAGAACCCCTATTACAATCACGAATAGAAGTCCGCTTCCAATTACTATACTCATTTTCTTTATTATTTTTTTCAATGGATAATTACTTTTCGCAGCGAATGCCGCATTTAATACATTTATTATCGAATTTTTATTCTGTTATTATTCAAAAAAAACTAGCTTCTAATGGCATCCCAAACCATAGAGAACATAAAGTCGATATTTTTCTGGTTCAACTCCATTTTTCCATCCATAATTAATTTTACGGTTTCCCCCATTAAGGCCCCTATTATGCCCATTAGAATGTTGTTGTCTATATTTTTGAGCAAGCCTTCCTTCTTCCCAAGTTCAATAAGGTTCATGGCCATTTTACTTTTTGTCTCCTTAACGGATATAGGTACCTTTTCGTAATAAGGCGATTTTTTCAACTGCTCCAAAAAGCTCATTTCCTTTTTGTTGTTAATACTGAAATTGATCCAAAATAGCCATAGCATTTTAAGTTTTAGCTTATAGGGCAAGTCCTCCGTTATTTCCTGCTCACTTCTCTGGGTTTCCCTTTGTATAAGCCCTATAGCAATGGAAACTATTAAATCTTCCTTATTCCTGTAATATACGTACAGTGTAGATACCGAAAGGCCAACACGACTTGCTAGGTCCGCCATCTTTATTCCTGCAAACCCTCTTTCGAAAACAACATCCAAAGTGTTTTCTACTATCGCCAATTGTTTTGTTTCATCTTTTACCCTCACGGTGCAAATGTAAAATTTAAAATCGAATAAATATTCGATTATGTAGATTTTGCTAATTTATTTTTTTATTGCTATTATTTTTTGGCTGCATATAAACTTCAAGAACCTCTTTGGTCCTATCTAAATATTTTATTACCTAGAGCTAGGTGCAAGGAGATAATCCTTATCTTAGGAATTGATAACCCATACCAATTTTAAATAATCTAGTAACCTATGCTTATTTTCTACTTTACCGTAGCTGCTAAAATCATCATTTTTATGAGTATTATAAATGTTTGGTTTTTCCGATTCAACAAGCCCACGCCATGGAGAGGAGGTGACTCCAAATCCATGAAGGAAGAATTCGAAACCTATCGTCTGTCCCCTACCATAATGTATATCATTGGAACAATTAAAGTTTCCCTTGCCGTAATGTTGTTGATCTCTATTTGGATAAAAGATCTAAGCACCCCTGCGGCAGGCGCCATGGGAATTTTCATGCTGGGTGCCATAGCCATGCATTTTAAGGCCGATGATCCCAGTATCAAGTCTTTTCCTGCCTTGATCTTATTTATACTTTCGGTAGGGATTGTTGCTGGCGAAGTGGTATTGGCGGATTTATAGATCCAAGTCGGGCACTGGTCCCAATTAAAACAATCAAGTACTATTCAATAAGTAGAATCCATGGAATTGGACTGGGAAAGTGTGTCCAATATGGGCATCGTAAAAACGCTAACAGTAATGGTTTATAAATAAAATTAAAAAGTGAAAGCCGAAGTGGCTTTCACTTTTTAATAATCTGTCCTAAGCTTTGGTATTTTACCTTTTGCCTGGGAAGTTTCTCTTAATATTTATAAACTCTAAGCTTCTTGAAGCTGCTTTTTGGATTGTCTATAGGTGTAATTCGGGTAGATCGAACGTTTCGCAAAACGATTCACCGTATTGGAATTAACCATCTTGGTGTATATCTGTTTGGTAACACCAAAGTATTCGTAGGTAGACCCGTCCATAAAGGTGATTTCCAATAACATTCCCTTATGTTGATAATCCGCTATTCCTGAATTGTTGATGGTCTCCGTATAGGCTTCCAAGTTTGCCGCTTTGGTTTCAGGAGCAATACTCACCAAAAAATGATAGCCATCTATAATCTTTCTACTGTTTACCTCCGCCTCTTCACGCTTACTATCCGCTTCTTGAAATTTATCCGGATGCCATTCCTTTACCAAATCGCGGTAACTTTTCTTAAGTACCTTTAGATCGATCTCCTTTTCTATTCCAAATAATTTCTTGTATTCGTTTATGCGCTTCATAATGATATTTTTACAAGGCGCGAAACTACGCCTAATTTCTTACAACACGCTGTATTTAACAAATAAAAAAAGCCCATCAGTTTTGATGGGCTTTTCATTAAACATGGAAGTATATATTATATAACTTGTACGTTTACTGCGTTTAAACCTTTGTTACCTTCTTTAAGGTCAAAAGATACTTCATCGCCTTCGCGAATTTCATCAATTAAACCTGAAATGTGTACAAAATGATCCTTTTCAACACCTTCTTCAGTGATAAAACCAAAACCTTTTGTGTCGTTGAAAAATTTTACTGTTCCTTTACTACTCATCGTAATGTAATTAAATTTATTATAATATTAAGCTGCAAAGATGGCGCTAATAATTTAAAAAACAGCTATTTACTTCAATTATATTTAAAAAGCTTTGTTTTTCAGGCCTTTATTTTCCAATATCCACTGGAATTACACCCTAAATTAAAGACTGGTAACTGTACCTTTTCTTCTTTAAACGCTTGTTGATCAATTTTTTCATCAAATCTTCTGCAAATTCCCTATGTAGGTCAAAATACAAATAAATATAAGCCCCCAAAAGTGAGTAAAATTACCAATCGATAGGAAAGTAATCTTTTAGAAATTTACCTGACCAATGTTTCCCGGTATTAATTCCGTCTATTAACGGATCCATCACTCGGGCACCACCATCCACTATATCCAAAGGAGGTTGAAAATCGTAGACTTCCTGTTTCATTTTGGATAGTTCAGCGGGATCTTCATCCGTAACCCAGCCCGTGTCCACTGCATTCATAAATATTCCTACTTTGGCCAAATCCCCAGAAGCGGTATGGGTAAGCATATTTAAGGCTGCTTTTGCCATATTGGTATGTGGGTGGCGCGATTCCTTAAAATTACGATGAAACTTACCTTCCATTGCCGAAACATTAATAATATGTTTTTGACCGGTGTTCTCCTTCTTCATTAATTCTGCCAAACGGTTGCACAATACAAAAGGAGCTACGGCATTTACCAATTGAACTTCCAACATTTCGGTAGTTTCAATTTCACCTAGTTTTAGTCGCCAACTATTGGTTTTGCGCAAATCTACCTGTTGTAAATCGGCATCCAATTCCCCTACGGGAAATACTTCCTTGGCCACTAGGACATTGTCAAAACTATATGGGATTTGGGACAATTTGGCAGAAGCACTTAAGCCGATACCAGCTTCAGGTCCGTGCCAGGTGACCGGCATGTTCTGATTTGGCGATACCCCGGACCTTAGTTCTTTTAGTTCCATCAAACATGAGGTATGATCACTTAAAACTTTTTGGGCTGATGAAGGAAGTGAAGTTATGGATCTTTCCTCGTTGGACATTAAATGCTGGTAAAACCCGGAAGGCCTTCGCACCGTCTGCGCAGCATTATTGATAAGAATATCCAATCGCTCATATTGCCGTTCTATATAATTACAAAATATTTCTACACTCGGGATATGTCGTAAATCAAGACCGTGTATTTTTAATCGATGTCCCCATTCCATAAAATCATCTTCCTTGGAAAAACGTAAGGCCGAATCAACCGGAAAACGTGTTGTGGCAATCACCGTAGCCCCACCTCGCAATAACATTAAAGTTATATGATATCCAATTTTTAATCTAGATCCCGTTACAACGGCAACCTGACCTGTTACATCGGCAGTTTGAAATCGCTTGGCATAATTGAAATCGCCACATTTTATGCACATGGTATCATAAAAATGATGTAATTCGCTAAACTCCGTTTTACAAACATAACAGTTTCTTGATACCTCCAGTTCCTGTTTTTTATGATTGACCAATTCTGCAGTAGGCAAAAGTTTAGGGGCAACAAATATGTGGGCCTCTCGTGCATTTCTAATACCTGTTTCCTTCCGAGCCTTTCTGTCCCTTGCTTCTTTTTTACGAAGGGCACTTTTCTTACCGTCCTTTTTTCTTCTGGAAAATTCTTCCCTATTGGGTCTGGAAAATTGGCCCGATACTTTTATTAAAGCGGTTCTTTTTTCTTTTGGAATATCAAATATCTGATCTGTGTGGTCCACTAATTGCTGCAAGAGTGCAATACAATTATCGATCTCCTCTGGAGTGATTGCAACTTTATTCCCTTTTAGATCTTCTTTCATTTTTAATAAATTCCAACGAATAAATATTTTGTTTTTATTCTAATAAATTAAAGAATCGCAATCCGAACTTTTTTCTTTTTCAAACGTGAATTGTTCAATTTTTCCACCAATTGATGGGCAATCGACAAAGGAACGGCAACGAAGGCACAGTCCTGTTTTAACTCTATTTCTCCCAATTGGTCCTTGTTGATATTCCCTTGTTTAAAAAACAGCCCAGCAATATCACCCTTGGAAATTTTGTCCTTTCTTCCTCCGGAAATAAATAAGGTTTCCCAAAACTGTTTCATAGGTGCCCCTTTTTTGGAGATATCCATATCGCCAGTATCCTTTATAAACTCAGGCAATCGCTCCTTATCCCATTTTAACACGTAGGCAGTACCTTTGGCATTTACCCTTGCCGTTCTCCCATTTCTATGGGTAAACTCCTCCGAAGAATGTGGAAGCTCGTAATGAATTATATATTTTAACTCCGGGATATCTATTCCCCTCGCCGCCAAATCCGTGGCGATTAAAATTTGACTGGTTCCGTTTCTAAATTTGATAAGGGAGCGCTCCCTATCCTTTTGTTCCATTCCTCCGGAAAAGCAAGTGTGTCCTATTTTATTTTTCTCCAATAAAGAACTCACTTCTTCTATACTATCCCTGAAATTACAGAAAATGATTCCCGGCTGATTTCCCAAGTGTTGCAACAACTCCAATAGCCTTGGCAATTTATCCTTGGCAGGCGATAACACGATCTTAATTGTTAATTTTGAACCAACTTCTTCCTCTAAATAATCGATAAGTACTGGCTGGTCCAATTTTACAAAACTTGGAATCTCAACTCCCTGTGTAGCGGAAGTCAAGATCCTTTTTTTAATATTGGGCAATTCACTTAGAATTCCCGCCATTTCCTCCTCAAAACCTATTTCCAGAGACTTGTCGAACTCATCCAGCACTAAGGTTTTAATACTTTCCTTTGAGAACCGGTCACTATCAAAATGATCCAAAATACGCCCTGGTGTCCCTATTAAAATAGAAGGATTATGTTTAATTTCAATCTTATCCTTGGACATAGGGCGTCCGCCATAAACGGCATTTACCTTATAACCAGTCCCCATATTTCTAACCACTTGTTCAATTTGTATAGCCAATTCACGCGTAGGCACCAATATCAGTGCCTGTACTTCGTCAATATTGGGATCTAGAGTTTCTATCAATGGCAACAAAAAAGCCAAAGTTTTGCCCGTACCCGTTGGTGACAGAATAATAGTGTTGGTCGTTTTTCCAATTACGGCAATAGCTTCCTCCTGCATGGGATTCAACTGCTGGATATTTAGTTTTGCTAAAACATCCTCCTGGTCTTTAATATTATTTGCCATGGCTATTATTTATTTTTTTTCTTTTTGGGCGCTTCTACTTTTGGACCGTGACCCGTAGATTGCGCCAAGTAATTCGCCAATATCTTATCTATAAGTTCCTCTTTTGTCAAATGATGGAAAACTGTTCTTATTTCTTCCCTAAATTCCTGTGAAATATTTCGGTTGGGTTTGGTCTTGAATATTTTGTTGGCCCAAATCAAAGCGTTATTTTCTTCAATACTTTCGGCATCCGCTTTTTTAAATTCTTTAAAATCTATACCCAACTCCTTTTGGAAATCGGCAATATCCTCTACTTCCTCTTTCTGGATAACGGTTAATGAAAATCCTTCTGCCCCTGCCCTGGCGGTACGTCCACTCCTGTGAACATAAGTATCATAAGTATCTGGCAAATGATAGTTTACTACATAGGATATTTCCTTAACATCAATACCACGGGCAGCCAAATCGGTCGCCACCATAATATCTATAAACCCTTCTCTAAATTGTCCCATCACCCGATCTCGAATACCCTGGGTTAAACTCCCATGTATAGCACCTGATCGGAATTTATTGATGGCCAAGTTTTTTCCCAATTTATTTACTGCCGCTTTCGTCTTGCAAAAAATAATTCCTCTTTCTCCCTCCCTAGACTTTAAAAAGTGCAACAGGACGTCCAATTTCTCAATGGGTTCTACTACAACATACCTATGCTCTATTCCCTGATGCCCCACTGTAGCCATGTCCGCTTCAATCTGAACTACATGTTTGGACATATAATTCTGGATCAATTGTTTTAAGGCTCCCGGCATGGTAGCCGTAAACAATAATGTTTTTCTGGCTTTTGGGATTTCTGCAATAATACTATCCAAATCCACCTTTAAGGCAGTTACCATTTCATCGGCTTCATCCAAGACCAAATACTTGATGTTTTTAATGTTTATGGCTCCCCGCTTCACCAAATCCACTAGGCGACCTGGTGTGGCTACTACAATATGGGTGGCACTCTTTAAACGTTCTATTTGAGGCTTAATAGGGATTCCTCCACATATTGAAGCAATGGAAATAGAAGGACTATGGGTAGAAAAAGAAACCAGATTAGCATAGATCTGTTGCCCCAGTTCCCGTGTAGGCGCCAATATTACACCTTGGATATTGGTATTTTCAGTTTCTATTAATTGTAATAACGGCAAACCAAAAGCAGCCGTTTTACCTGTTCCTGTTTTTGCCAGAGCAACCACGTCTTTGTTTTGCTCCAAAATCACAGGAATCACCTTCTTCTGAATATCTGTGGGCTCTGATATTTGTTGGTCTATTAAACTTTGAAGTAGGTGTTCGTTAATTCCTAAATCAGAAAACTGCTTTGACATATAATAATTTTCGGCAAAGATAGCCACAGTTTTCTAGGGAATGCCCGTAATTGGTTTATATTCCAATATATTAACGGTTAGTGCTCTGGAAGTCTATTTTACTGGTTGCAGCATTCTTTACAAAATGTATAGAAAAAAAATAATCCATATTCCTCTTGCCTGCACTATTCTTCCAATTTCCTTCATTAAGACCTCCTTTTTGAATAACTTTAGTAAGGTCTATAATCCATTAATAATGAAAAGAAAAGATTTTCTAAAAAAAGGAGCCTTGGGAATGGGAATAATCGTTGCCGTCCCTACTACGGTAGTTCATGCCTGCTCCAAGGATAGCGACCCTAAAGAAACCGAAGTAGGTAGGGAGGAATGCGAATTGTCCCCTAGTGAGACAGCAGGACCCTTCCCTATCAAAACCCCTTCAGATCTAATGAAGGCTAATATTGTCTCCGATAGAACTGGTGTAGCCTTACTAATTTCCCTTGAGGTACTTGATCTAAGTGATGAATGCAAACCGCTTTCCGGAGTCTATGTAGATGTTTGGCATTGCGATGCCCAAGGGTATTACTCCGAATATGGGAATAACGCGCTTCAACAAAGTGATTTTACAAACGCTCATTTTTTGAGGGGCCGACAAACTACAGACACCAATGGCAACGCTTCATTCATAAGTATTTTCCCTGGTTGGTACAAAGGTAGGGCCCCTCACATTCATCTTGAAGTTTTGGATGCTATGGGAGAATCGATTAGAATAACCCAAATTGCCTTTCCTAAGTCCATTTGTGATACCGTATATGCTACTTCCTCATATGAAGGTGAAGCGGATACTTTAAATGATAGGGATAATGTCTTCATAAACAGTCTGGATGGCAATATGGCAGACTCGCTAATCGGAAATACAACGGACGGTTACACCTTGGTAAAGACTGTTATTGTTTAGAATTGTTACTACTACGGGAATACAAGGTCCATTTTCAGAATACCGCGATAATTGTTGGAACAAAAAAAAGGTCCAGCAATATATGATCGCCAGACCTTTTTTTAGTGTTAATTTACTTCACCTGACTATTTAGAATTCTTTTTTGCCAAACTCACTTTCTATAAACTTGGCCTTATTTTTAATAGCATTAAAGGTATATGATAAATTAATGGATATCATATCTACCTCATACCTATAATTGGTAGTAGTGTAAAATTCATTGGCTTTATAGGTAGTGATTCGCTGTTCATTGGTATCCAAAATTCCCATATCTATATTCTGCCATTGAAGGGTTGCCGTTAATTTATTGTCAAAAAATGCCTTACGGAAACTAAGATTGGGGGAATAGAACCTAGAGTCTTCTCCTTGAGCAGTATTTGTTTCAGATAAATAATTAAAGGTAAATTGCAAAGAAGCATTTTCCCAGAAAGAATAGGTAGAATTTACATTAAAAGAATATATGGTGGCACTACTATTTACATCGTAATTTCTGGAAATACCGTCTCTATGCCTAAATACAAAGGCACCTTCAATATCATAGGAATATATATTAGCGCCAATATAATTGCTCCAATTTTGACTTGGTTTTAATTGTGCCCCTATTTCAAGGCCAATGGCATTGCTTTTGCCCACATTGGAATAAACCCTGTTAATAATACTGTCCAATACCGCACCATTGGCTTCATAAGCCAAAGTATTTACACGGTTTATTACATTGTCTACATGTCTGTAATAGGCAGTGGCACTAACCGAATTACCACCCTTAAAATTTTTGATGACCCCCAATTCTACCAAATCTATAAATTCTGGTCTCAATTGATTATCCCCTTGTTCAAAAACCTCAGAGTGTTCCCTTTCTGCAAAACTGTTCATTTTTAGGGTAGTTGTACGTTCTACCCTTTTGCTATAGGCAGCCTTTAATTTGGTAGCATCGCTCACAGCATATTGTAAGGAGGCAGATGGAAATAACTTAACAAAGTCATATTTATAGGTTCGTTCGGGATCGGCTGTCCTTAAGTCCTCTGAATAAGTGCGATCCATGGATTCCAAGCGTAGGCCACCGGCATAATCCCATTTATTACTTGCGCCTGTAAGTTGGGTATACCCAGAATGGATAGTACGCTGCAGACTTATATTACTGGAAAATTCAGGTACCAAAACGCCATCGCGCTCATAAACAAACTCACCTGTGTGATCAATATCCCTAAATTGATAGCCCGTTTCCAAGGTACCAAAGGAAAAAGGCTTAAATTGGTAATCCACATTTACCCGATACCCATTTAACGGGTTGTCATTGGTATTGTATTCCTGCTGATAAACAATGTTGCGATCAGTAATTCCCAAATTATCATTATAGGTAGGACCGCCCAAAAAAGTGTATTCATACAACAGGGAGGTAGACAACCTGGAATCATTGTTGAATTTATGGGCGTAATCAAAACTGCCTAGTACAAAATCGCCTTTTCTGGTTCTTAAATTATGATTATAATACTGAAAAGTATATTCCCTATTGCCACTGCCAATAGGTGAAATGGCGTGATTGTCATAATAATCGATATCGGCTAAACGATCTACAGTATGTTTTCCTGCATAGAAACCCAAAGAATAGATATCAGCATCATTAGGTGTAAAATCTACACCAAAACGTCCATTATAGCTTATATCATCAAAACTCCTCTCCCCATCGGAAGGCAAAAAAGTTTGCTTGTCCTCAACTTGATTAATGACAAACAATTCGCCTTCCCTCCTACCAGTTTTGTCATTGCGTTGGTAACTTGTGCCAAAGGATAGGTTCCATTTGTCCGTTCTTCTATTTAAAGTGGCATCCACTCCATATCTTTGTGCAGCCACCTTGGTGTCATAAGGTTCTATTGAGGGTAATCCTCCACGCAGGTTTACTTGGGCATATACGCCATTGGTTGCTCCCTTTTTTGTTATTATATTTAAAATACCTCCTTTACCCTCTGGATCATATTTGGCCGAAGGCGCGGTAATCAGCTCCACTGTTTCCAATGCATTTGCCGGTAATTGGGACAATATGGCACTGGCGTCGCCTTGGGTAGGTTTCCCGTTGATTAGGACAGCAAATCCAGAACTCCCCCTGACACTGATACCGCCTTGTGCATCAACAGTTACCGACGGCAAATTTCTTACCACATCAATGGCATTACCGCCCTGACTGCTTTGAAACTTTTTGGTATCAAATACCTGACGGTCTATTTTATGAAGAACTGTAGCCCGTTCACCCTGAATGACAACTTCGTCCAATTGGTTGCCAAGGGATAGGCCAATTACGGTAAGATCTTTGGCGGGTTGCCTTTTATCTATCGCAATATCCACAATTGTTTTGGTTTGGTATCCCATAAAGGAGGCTTCCATATAATAGGTTCCGGGCTTTACCCCTTCTATAACAAAGGATCCATCCTGAGAAGTAACCACTCCCGTAATCAGGGAGCCGTCTGTTTGATTATACAGGGCTGCCGTAGCATATTCCAATGGCGAATTATCAGTGGCGTCAATAATTTTTCCTGAAATTTGAGCAGTTGAAGCTTGTACACCAAACAACGATATAACAACAATAATAATGTACTTATAATTCATAAATATCTGATATCTCTAAAAATTTTGACAAAAATATACTAGTCCTAGAACTTAAAATGGTGTATTTGAAAAAGGATTGGTACCAATACTTAAACTAGGTTTTTTCTATACTGCAAAGGGGTAAGTTGTGTGTATCGCTTAAAATATTTGGTAAAATGCGAGCTGTCCTTAAATTCCAGATCATAGGCAATATCACTGATTGATTTGTTTGTATATGCCAATTGTCTTTTTACCTCCATAATAATATGTTCCGCAATAACGTCCGATGCGGTTTTGTTGAACACTTTATGACATACGGCATTGAGGTTCTGTGAAGTAGTATTTAATGCCTCCGCATAGAAGGAGACATTATTTTTTAAATTTTCGGACAATAGATTTACAAATTGCATGGTCTTATCCGTATTTTCCCCACCTTGGGCAGCGGCATATTTAACCATTTTTGACAATAGGGCCTTTAATCCCCCCTCCACAGCTTCTTGGTTCAAATTACCTTGTTCCATCTCCCAACACAAAGACTTAAACAAAGACTTTAATGATTTATCGTCTTGTTCTACCATTATTTTTTGGCAGTTGTTCAGTTTTATCAATTGTGTATTGATGTATTTGTCCAAGGTTTTTTCCAAAAAAGATTCCTTGATAATGATCACATAACCCTTGGGTTTTGTGGTAATCTCCCAATGATGAACCTCGTCCTTTTTAACAATAAACAACAAGGGTGGTTCTATACTGTGGCTTTCCATGTCCAAATGATGAAAACCGCTACCTTTTATAAAATAGATTATTTCGAGATATTTATTGTGTTTGTGAGGCTTGGTATACCTTTTAGTGACATCGAAGGGTTCTATTTTTATACCAACTTCAGAGTTTATTTTGTTATATGTGCTGATGGAATCGTTCAAAATGATCTGCAGTTAAGAAGTATAATAAGAGTAAATGTAAATATTACATTTTAAATTCAATTTTAGAAACTTAACTTTATGATAAATTTATAATAAAGTTAAATTAACCTTACTTTCCAAAGTGCTCTCTGTATTGCGTGTCTAAAGGGTATACCTTGTTAAATACATCGATTTTGACATATTACATCTTCCTCACATTTTGCCTTAATCATAGTCCTCCCAAATTAACCACTATCCCCTATCACGCCCAAATAATCAACTTATAATAACAATATCCCATTTTATTTGAATTTTTTATACCTGTAAACTTATGTTAAAGATCCATAAAAAAGAATGAACATTCATTTTTAGTATTATCTTTGTACTCATATGTCTTTCAACCTTGAACAGCAACCTTATAAATTTCCATTTAGAAGATTATGGCAAAACTCCAAAAAAGTATTGAAAAGCGAAATGCCTTGGTAAAAGCAACCATTAACTTGGTCAATAACAATGGGTTCCATGCCACCCCCATGTCCAAGATTGCAAAAATGGCGAACGTCTCACCTGCCACTATTTACCTGTATTTTGACAATAAGCAAGACCTGGTAAACAAAGTGTATATAGAAGTTAAGGCAGCATATACCGCTTATGCTTTCAAAAACTACAGTAACGACATACCTGTAGCCAAAGGTTTTGAAATAATCTGGAAACGCATTGCCGATTTTAAACTAAAAGAAGTGGAAGAAGCTATGTTTCTGGCCCAGTGCGACAATACTCCAATAATAGATGAAGCAAGTAGACAGGAAGGCCTAAAACACCTTCAACCTTTACTTGACCTTTGGGAAAAAGGGAAAAAGGAAGGTATTATAAAACCTTTGTCGCCCTACCTATTATATGCGTACTCTATAAACCCTCTCTCTTTTTTAATGGTAATGCAACAAAGAGGTGTTTTTCAATTAAACCAGGATCACCTGGAGGATGCCTATCAAGCGGCCTGGAACAGTATTAAAAAATAAAACTCGATAAACTAATATCACATTATGATACAGACAATTTTATTAAAAAAACGACCAAAAGGGAAACCTACATTATCAGATTTTGAATTTGTAAAGGAGGACAAAAATCTAAACATCCAAGAAGGAGAATTACTTTTGGAAACCACCTATATTTCCGTAGACCCCTATTTAAGGGGAAGAATGAGCGATGCCAAATCATACGTTCCGCCCTTTGAGGTAGGTAAACCTATAACTTCCGGTGTAGTTGCCAAAGTTATTGCTTCCAAGAACGATAAATTTAAAGAGGGCGATTTCGTTTCGGGGATGATGGACTGGAAAACCCAACAAATTTCCAAAGGGGAAGGACTGTTAAAAATAAATAAGGACCTAGCCCCGCTTAGTGCTTATTTAGGTATTTTGGGTATGACCGGACTAACCGCCTATTGTGGGCTCACCCAAATTGGCACACCCAAGGCCGGGGAAACCCTAGTAGTTTCCGGTGCTGCAGGTGCCGTGGGCAGCGTAGTAGGACAGATTGGAAAAATACTCGGACTATATGTCGTGGGTATTGCAGGAACGGATGAAAAAGTTTCAATGTTAACCTCCGATTTCGGCTTTGATCACGCCATTAACTATAACACTGAGGATATGGGAACTGCCCTTAAAACGGCTTGTCCAGATGGTATAGATATTTATTTTGACAATGTAGGCGGTCCTATTTCTGATGCTGTTCTATTTAATATCAACAAATTTGCTAGAATGATCATTTGTGGTGCTATTTCGGTATACAATAACACAGAAATACCCAAAAGTATTAGTGTTCAGCCCTTTTTGGTAAAAAATAGCGCTCTAATGCAAGGTTTTATCGTTTCCAATTATTCGGAGAAGTTCCCAGAGGCCATGAAGCATTTATCCACCTGGTTGGCCGAAGGCAAGCTAAACTATACCGAAACCGTTGTGAGCGGTTTTGAAAATACCCCCCAGGCATTTTTGGATTTGTTTGAGGGTAAAAACAAAGGGAAAATGATCGTGAAAGTCTAAGGCTTGGATTAGGACCCTAATTAAGAATTAATTAAAAAAATACTTAAAATGAACATATTATTTGTACTAACATCCCACGATAAATTGGGGGATACAGGAAAGAAAACAGGATTTTGGATCGAAGAATTCGCAAACCCATATTATACCTTACTGGACAAAGGGGCCGATATTACCCTGGCTACACCAAAAGGCGGGGTGGCACCAATAGACCCAAGCAGCGATACCCCTGAAGCCAGTACCAAGGATACGAAGCGATTTAAAAATGATGCAGTGGCACAGGAAAAAATAAAGAATACTTTGGCTTTGTCTAAAATAGACCCTAATGATTATGATGCTGTGTTTTATCCTGGAGGTCACGGGCCCTTATGGGATTTGTCCAATGACAACACATCTATAAATCTCATTGAAACTTTTAACCAACAGAAGAAACCAATTGGCTTTGTATGTCATGCCCCGGCAGCACTAAAGGGTGTTAAAAACGAAGATGGAACTCCTCTTGTAAAGGGTAAAAAAGTAACAGGGTTTACAAATTCGGAAGAGGAGGCTGTGCAACTTACAGATGTAGTTCCATTTTTAGTGGAAGACATGCTCAAAACAAATGGCGGTATCTTCTCCAAAAAAGCGGATTGGGCGGCATATGCAGTGCAGGATGGCAATTTGATTACAGGACAAAATCCGGCATCTTCAGAATTGGTAGCGGAAAAACTATTGGCGTTTCTTAATTAGAGAATCATCTTTAGGCTATAAAAGCCGAACAACTTGCAATAGTTGTTCGGCTTTTTTTTGTTAAAGGCCTAAGTCTGGTATTTATTTAAATTGAGTACCAATGATCTCTAATTACTTCATAAACTAGATCCCCTCTAGTCTTGAAAATCTAGCCAATCTTAAAGCTTTTACAAAAAAAAGGTGGGCTATTACACCCACCTTATTAACTTCATATAAAATATTCTTATTCCCCTGCCACCAAAATAAAATCTTGGGAGGTCTTATTACTTGCAACTATATCTATGCCAGTAACTGTTTCTTTTAAGTAGGTTGATAATTCTACCTCAACATCATATTCTCCGGCCATTAGCCCCATAACCATATATTTTCCGTCAGCATCCGTAAAAGTAGTAGTATTCAAAGTGTCGGCTGCAAAAACGGCTACTTGTGCCCCTTCCAATCCTACAGCAACTTCTTCCTGAAGAGTTGTAACCATACCGGACAAAGTGCCAGCGGTGGACATATTGCAAGCTTTAATGACTGGTTTAAAATTAAAGCCGGTTATATTTTCAAAGTTACTGCCTCCGCCTTTGGCTACAAAGGATTTGCTTACATCGAAGTCCAACAATAGATCAGCACTTAGTCCACCATTAACTACAAGTCCGGGCTTAATGAAAATTTTAATACCACTTTGCTCTCCGCTAGGTACTTTTAAATCAAATGTGGAGCCATCCGTTAGTACTACATTTACTCCTTTTACGTAGACCCTTATAAGGTCGTAAGTACCAACCGGTACTTCAAGGTCGACCAAATTTTTGGTAACTCCGTTGGTAAGATCCAAAAGGTTTACCTCCATTTCATCTTCCATTAATACCATAAAAGAGGATTTTTCTTCTGTTTCCATCGAAGAATCAGAATTGTCACCAACCTCAGAATTAATATCCATATCCCCTTTGTAACGGGCTTCTATCTTAAAAATAGTCACGTTTGCCTCTGCTACCAGATCATGTGGAAAAGGTGCGTCCGTTAAGTTAACGGAAAGCCTGCCATAATCACTATTCTTGTCATCATTGTCCGTACAAGAAGTAAAAACTATAAAAACAAAAAATAATGCAATTGTTACCAATCTGAATTTCATAGTTATAAATTTTAAAAATTAGTAAATGTCAGCTAAGCCCCATAATCAAGGGCCCTTAAACAATAACAATCAAAGATGGACTTTACCCTACCATATTTTTAATTTTTAACCATTTATTCGTTGAAATGCATCCCAAATTTAATTTTCTGGAGATTAGCAGCAAATTAACATAAGGAATAAGTGGCTAATTGAATCCATTCTAAACCGAGCTTCAACTGCTTTTATGCAACATTGCCCAAAAAGGTCCAATTTATTCCTCGGGTGATTGGTGGTCGTAGCTCAATACCCTTTTTAATTGCCAAATACTATCCTGCAGTATATAAACATGGGAGAATTTGGCTATCCCGGTTATGTAAAGTTCTTTATTGGCCTCCTTTATATAAAATTCGTGGACCCCGTTTTGTATGGCCCCATACAAAACTCCGTTATTGTACAATGGAAATACTTCCATACTTTCCGCTACCATTTTACGAATTGGCTTCTTATCTGCATTACCACAAATATTTTCTTTAATAGCCTTAAAAAATTCCTCCTTGGAAGTGCTTGGTCCTGCTTGATCATGATAAAATTCCAAATCAGGGGCAATTAAGTACTCCATCTTCTTAAGCTCACAATTATTAAACCCATCTACAAACAAGGTACTGTCCAATTTTAATATGGTCCGGTATAGCTCCGACGAAGATTCCATTTGTGCCTGCCCGGTATTGAAAAATAATAATGTGTAGATAAAAAGTACTGCTATCCTGCCATAAGAAACGGTTTTCATAATAATCAATGTTTAGGATTAATCCACTAAAGATAATAAGCTTAAGCTTTTGCTAAAATATTCCACTCTCAATGAATTGTGTCATGTTTATGCTTCCTTTTTCAAGAAAGAAAAAATTGGACTATCCACAATTGCTCAAAATAAAAAAGAGACCCACAACAGGCCCCTATTTAATATTTAATCCTAAGATTATGAAAAGCAACAATTACTGTAGGCCTCTTGCTTTTAGCATAGGTTCAATTTTTGGATCGCTACCACGCCAGTCCTTATACATTTTTTCCAAGGGCAGGGTATTCCCACGAGAAAGAATCATATCCCTCAAACGCTGACCGTTTTCCCTATTAAGTCCGTCATGGGTCTCAAACCAATTATAGGCATCGTGGTGCAGCATTTCGGTCCATAAATAGGAATAGTAACCAGCTGCATAGCCGCTGCCAAAGATATGGGCAAAATACGTGGACCTATAGCGTGGTGGGACAGCCGCAACCACATCCAATTTGGTCCTGTGCAAAGCTTCCTTTTCAAAAGCATTGGCATCCTCGATTTTGATAGCGGAACCAATGGTATGCCACTGCATATCCAGGTTGGAGGCCGCCAAATTTTCGGTAAGGCTATAACCTTGGTTAAAAGTCCCCGATTTCTTGATCTTATCGATAAGCGTTTGCGGTATCTGTTCCCCCGTTTGGTAATGACGGGCATAGTTTTTCAAGATTTCAGGGTACAAGGCCCAATTTTCGTTGAACTGGGAAGGAAACTCTACAAAGTCACGCGCCACCGAGGTACCTGATAGGGACGGATATTGCTGGTCGGCAAAAAAGCCGTGAAGGGCATGGCCAAATTCATGGAACATGGTCTCTACCTCATCATAGGTCAGTAGTGCCGGTTCACCTGCTACGGGTTTCGGATAATTACAGACATTGTAGATTACAGGTTTTTTATTGTATAGTTTGGATTGATCTACAAAATTGCTCATCCAAGCCCCTCCCCGCTTACTGGGCCGGGAAAAGAAATCGCCATAGAATAATCCCAATGGATCACCGTTCTCTTCAAAAAGCTCATATACCAAAACATCTTTGTGATAGGTTGGGATATCGGTTCTGGCCTTATAAGTAATTCCGTATAATTTTTCGGCAGCAAAGAAAACCCCTTTTTCAAGTACGGATTTTAACTCAAAATAAGGTTTTATCTGGTTTTCGTCCAGATCGTATTTTACTTTTCGCACCATTTCGGCATAATGGTTCCAATCCCAAGGGGCAAGGGTAAAATCCCCTCCAGTTTTCTGGATCATTTCCTGAATTTCCTTAGCTTCTTGCCCCGCCTTGGCCGTAGCTGAAGGAACAAGTCCTTCAAAAAGTTTAAATATATTTTCCGGCACTTTGGCCATGGTGTTCTGTAAACTCCATTCCGCATAATTTGCAAAACCCAACAGCGCACCCTTTTTAGCCCGTAATTCGGCAATTTCGGTAATAATGGCCTTGGTGTCATGAGCTGTACCATCGGCACGCAACCATGCAGCCTGAAATAACTTCTCTCTGGTTTCCCTTTTTTCCAAGGATTGCAATAAAGGTTGTTGGGTGGTATTTTGAAGCGCAATTTTCCAGCTTTTCCCATCTTCCATCTCCAAAGATTTCAACTCGGCATCCGAGAGTCCGGCGAGGTCGGACTTATCTGTAAATATTACTGCTCCAGCATTATTAGCCTCTAACAAGGTTTTATTGAAAGTATTGCTCAAAGTAGCCAATCTGGAGTTGTAAGACTTTAAGATTTCCTTGTTCTCTTGGGACAAGTTGGCTCCGGCGATTTCAAAATCCTCAAAATAATTCTCCAAAAGCTTTACCGATTCTTCATCTAAATCAAGACTTTGTTTTTTATCGTGCAAAGTTTTTACCCTCTGAAACAATGTATCATTGAGGTAAATTGCATCCCGAAGTTCCGAAAATTTAGGCGCCATTTCTTCTTGAACAGCTTGTAAGGTATCATTGGTATGGGCACCGGTCAATGCCGAAAATACATTTCGTACCCGGTCCAAAAGAAAGCCGCTCTTTTCCATTGCCATTACGGTATTGTCAAAAGTTGCCGGATCGGTACTGTTCACAATTTCATCTATTGCCGCCCTTTGTTCAGCGATTCCCTTCAATAAAGCCTCCCTAAAATGGCTGTTATCTATTTTAGTGAAATCAGGAGCACCATAAGGTAGCGTACTTTCCACAAGTAACGGGTTATTGGTAATATTCATAGTTTTCTGGGAAGTTAAATTGTTATTTGTCTTGGAGTCCTTACATGCAAAAATCAAAACCGATATAAGGAACAGAGAAAATACTTTATTCATATAAAACATTTTAAATCTGTAAAAGTAATGAAATCAGTGTGATTGGGAAAGTTGATCTCCTTTGGGCAATTTGCCCAAGCTATATAATGCTTTTCTCCGAATTCCGTAAAAATGGTACGCAAGAAAAATTTGCTATCTTTTCAGAAAAACCAATCCTTGTACCTAATGGACGATGTATTTTTAAGGATAGTCAATATTTTTTTCTTTGTTTTCCATTCAGCTCTGATTATTTTTAATTTGTTCGGGTGGTTGTTTGCACGTATACGAAAAATTAATCTTATCACCTTACTTTTAACTTTTGGGTCTTGGGTTTTGTTGGGAATTTGGAAAGGATGGGGCTACTGCTTTTTAACGGATTGGCATTATGAGGTTCTTAAGCGCTTGGGACAATCCAATCTACCATCAAGTTATATTGCTTTTTTGGTGGAAAGGATAACTGGTTGGCTGCCTAGTGTTGGACTTACCAATACAATGACCCTGGCTCTGGCAATTTTGGCATTGGTGTGCTCGCTTTGGGTAAACTTTATATCCAAAAAAAAGTCCAATCAATATTAGTACAATTATATTGTTCAATGTTATCACAATATTATTGTACCTTTTTTGCTTAACAAAAAATTTCTTGAATTAATTATAAATTTGCTTTAACATGCTTACCGAAGAGGAAATTGAAATTTTGGAAAGTCAGGGTTATTTATCTCTGGGCAAACTTCTGACCGACGACCAAGTAAAAGCCATAAACGACAGGATCGATGGCCTAATGCTTAATGAAGGTGAAGCTGCCGGGGCGGAATTGACTGAGTCAAAATATATACGCCACCCTAAGGAAGAAGGAGCCGATCGCTTGGCGGACCTTGTAAATAAGGGAGACGTTTTTGATGTGTTTTATAGCCACCCTAGGCTTCTGGCCGGTATTTCCGCCGTTCTAGGTCCTTCCTATAAATTATCTTCCCTGAACTATAGGGCTGCAAAACCCGGGCTAGGACATCAGAATTTACACATAGATTGGGGAAATAAATCCGTCCAAGGTGTCTATAAAGTTTGCAACTCCATATGGTTATTGGACGACTTCACCGAAAATAATGGCGCCACCCGCATCGTACCCGGAAGCCACAAACTTGGAGTTTCTCCTCATGAAAAAATGGAGGATCCCAGCCTACCCCATCCTGATGAAGTCATTATTCAGGCTCCTGCGGGATCCGTATTTATCTTTAACTCGCATGCGTGGCACGGTGGAACTACAAACCGCACCACAAAACCAAGAAGAAGTATCCACAGTTATTTTTGTACCTCTGACCAACCCCAACAGATAGACCAAAGAAAATATATAACAGAGGAAACCAAACAACGCATAGGGTTGGAAGCCCAAAAAATATTGGATGTATTGTGATAGCATAATCACCCCCTGAATAATCAAACCCTATATGTCCTAATCATTTAGTAGCCAATAAACTATGCCATGCCTTAATTACCTGGCATGATATTTTGATTTACCCGAAACCGATTATTGGGATCATACTGCTTTTTTATCTTGGCCAAACGCTGGTAGTTATGCTTATAACTTGCCATTACCCTTTCCTGACCCTCATCCATCATAAAATTGGAATAGGCCCCTCCTGAGGAATGTGGGTGCAATTCATTGTAATAATCCTTGCACCAATTAGTGACTTTTTCAGTATTGTTGGGATCTGGATCAACCCCCACTATAACACCTGCGTACTTTGCATCCCTATAGGCCCAGGGAGTATCCGTAGCACCTACTTTGGAGGCAGCGCCACTAATAGGGTATAAGTGCATTTGTGAGAGTGGTGTAGGGATTTTAGAGCCGTATTTTAAATGGCCAGCCCTCACCTCAGGACCTAATTTATTAAAGAAGTCGGCTCTCCAATACCATTGCAATCCTGGTGGAAAGAGTCCGTCGAACAGTGTTTGTACAGACGGATATGGCATTTCGCCCACATGTTCGAACAGCGGTTTTTTAGCCAAGACAGGTTTAAAAATCTCTTCAAACTTATCCGGCTTACCTGTATAACACCATACTATGCCACAAAATTGTTTGTTGTGCAGGTGTTCCGGGAATGGAGGTCCAGGTATAACCAAAGTAGCGATAAACCCATTTAAATCTTCCGTAGCCTTATTAATAAATTCATCGTACCAGGCCATTATTTCTTCTGTCTGCTCAATGGGCCATAAGGTAGGTCCACCGATAACAGTTTTTAGAGGATGGGCTTGAAATTTAAAAGAGGTTACAATTCCAAAATTGCCTCCTCCACCTCGAATGGCCCAGAAAAGGTCGGTATTTTGCTTTGCGTTCACCGTAACAAAGGAACCATCGGCCAAAACCATATCGGCCTCCAACAAATTGTCTATGGTAAGTCCATATTTCCTGGAGAGATAGCCTACTCCACCACCTAGGGTCAATCCCCCAACCCCGGTAGTAGAAATTATTCCTGCAGGGATTGCCAGTCCAAAGGCATGGGTGGCATGATCTACCTCGCCCCAAAGGTTTCCCCCTCCAACGCGGACCGTATTATTGGAAGTGTCTACGCGGATAAATTTTATCCCGGATAGGTCTATTACCATTCCGTCATTACAGATTCCCAAACCACCGCCATTGTGTCCACCTCCTCTTACAGCGATCAACAAATCGTTTTCCCTTCCAAAGTTTACGGAAGCCATAACATCTGCCACATCCACACACTTGACAATCATCCCGGGATGTTTGTCAATATTGGCGTTGTACACCTTTCGCATGCGATTGTAATTATCATCGGATGGCATAACCACTTCTCCCCTTATTTGTTTTTTAAAGGATGCAACAAGGCCGGCATCCATACCAATAACCATTTCCATAATTTTAATTTTTAAATGTTTGTTTAACTAATTCCCTTAAGGTCTGCATCTACCATTATTGTTTTAGTACCATTGGAAAAGCGTCCAAAGGTTCCTCAAAAGCAATGAATATTACACAGGGATCCTTATCCCCACATTTTGCGGTATGCGGTTTTGTGGAGGGGCCAAAGGCATAGGAGCCTACTTTCATTATCTGTTCCTTTTCGCCTTCGTAGGTAACACGCAATTCTCCAGAAACAAGAATCATACGCTCGGCGGAATTATGCCAGTGTTCAGGTATTTCATAGTTGGCGGGTACTTTAAAAAATACATCTACATTCGCTTTGGATGGATCACCATGCAATACAGATATTGTACAGCCCTCCGGCATAAAAGATGGGCAAGGGCCCCATTGCAGATCCTTATCCTCATGCGTCCTTACCATGGATGTTTCCACTGCTTCTTTAATGTCACCTTGGCCATAAAAGGAAAAACTTGTAAAAAATGTCAAAATCAAAATGACAACTTTTAATTGGGAATACTTTAGAGTGTTGTTCATGACTAAAATGATTTAAGATTAATAATTGTTACTAATAAATAAGAGGCATTCCTCCTAGAAATATGGCATTGAAAGCTTAACCAATTCCTTTTCCAATTTAAACTTTGACCACATATATGGTGAAAATTTTGAAAAGGGGAAATAGTGAGCGATTGGTTAATAAATACTTAAATCCAGGGGGTTAAAGCAAGTGTTAAGTAAATATGATCATTGACTTACCTCAGGTTTATGACTAGACCACAAACAGCATCTATTTGCGGAAGCTTTCTTTTGTTTGAAGTAAAATTAAAGTAAGTAAGGCCCAATGACCTCTACATTTAATTCAAATAATCACAAAATTCAAGCATGGGTACAATTACACTATATAGCTTATACAGCATAATTTTGGATATATTTGGATGGAAGTATTCCAAAATTATCCATAAAACATTTTGAGAAATAGGCCGGACTATTAAATCCCGTTCCAAAAGCAATTTCAGAAATATTATTCGCTTTTTTATCCAATAATTGCAAGGCTTTTTCCAATCGGTAATCCTTGATGAAATTATTGGGCGACTTCCCGGTAAGACCTATCATTTTTCTGTATAACTGGGATTTACTGAATCCCAGATTTTTGCTAAAATCATTGGAGTTAAATGCAGCATTGGTCCATTCCTTCTCGGTGTAATCCATTAATAGGTTTACAAATTTCTCCTCTCCAACACTAAGAGTTTTTATATTCTTATGGTTCAATTTAACGTTCATATTTTCACTCTCATACAATTCCCTAACTTCAGGGGATATAACAATTTTTCCATGAACCATTTCACAAAACCGTTCTGCCATTTTTATAGTATCTTCAAAAATACCATCCTTCTCGGTTACGGGAACACCGGCATGCAGCCCTATATTCAATTTATAATCCCAATTAAACCCCTTGGAAGTGTCGTTGATGTTGGAATGGATCTCTTGAGCACAAAGTACAGCGTTGGTTACCGAATTAAAGGATAACAAAAAATAACCTGATTTCTGCCTTACAATCCGCCCCAAAAATTTCTCTATGGATTGTAAAATGGATTTGTTATAAATGTGGAATTCTCTGTCCATCAGTTTGGGATCAACCCCCAAAAAAGATACTTTTCTTAAACCAATGACCATTATGGTTCTAAAAGCCGGGTCGTTAATAATATTTAATTCTGTCTTTTGTGATTTTTCGGGATCTTCTATTCTACCCAAGAAGGACTCAACTATTGAACTCTCCACTTCAATAATTCTATGGGGAACTTCTCCATGCGCATGATTGTGCATGTCCTGAATAGCCTTTTTATTGGGGGCCTGAATTAGACAAAAGGCCGTTCTCCTTTTTTCATCGCACCAGTAGGTCATACCCTTACATCCGTAAAGATGCTCAATTTTTAAATCCTCCCGGTGCATTTGTGCCACATGCGCCGCGGTGATCTCCTCAGGAATTTCGTGACGATCCATGTAAATAGGCATAACAGTAAAATTTTATACAAGTTAGTGATTTTAATCTAGTTACAGAAGTGATTGCCTAGCTCGTTTTAGCCTAATATCATTATTATCCAAGTATATATATTTTTGTTTTATATCCCTACCTCAGCTCTCTGGATATAGATTTATTCTGGGATTGCCATGTTTATGATCCCAGTCTCCAAATCTGTGCCACCAAAAAAGTCACCACAAATCCCATAATAACAGGCAATATTGAGGCTACAAGAGTCCATTTAACACTTTTTGTCTCCTTATAAATAGTATAAATAGTGGTGCTACAGGGATTGTGCAACAGACTGAACAACATAAGGTTAATGGCAGTCAACAATGTCCACCCCCCTGCTCTTAGAATATCCCCAGTTGCCGTTACGGAATCCAATTCGAACATAACACCTGCGCCTGCGCCTGCGGAAATTCCTGTAACTAGAACGGTCAACATCAAAATAGTGGGGATCACAATTTCATTGGCCGGAATAGCCACAATATAAGCCACCAAAATAACACCGTTAAGGCCCAAAAGGAAACCAAAGCCATCCAAGGAATCTATCAACCATGCGGCCACACTGGCATCCCCAATATAAATATTTGAAATAAGCCAAATTACGGCTCCTGCGGGAGCAGCAAAAACAATTGCACGCCATAGCACTATCAAAGTCCTATCTATTATGGACGTATAGATGGTTTTCCAGAATCGCGGAGGACGGTAGGGTGGTAATTCCAAGTTAAAGGTAGATACTTCTCCTTTCAACACCGTTTTGGAAAGCCCCCATGAAACCAAAAACATAAACACCATGCCCAACACAGCTATTCCTATAACGGCCACCAATGACATAATTCCTGAATAAGAAGCAGGCACTAGGGCTCCTACAAATATAGTGGCTATCAGAATCTGTGTAGGCCAACGTCCATTACAAAGCGAAAAGTTATTGGTGATAATGGCAATCAATCTTTCCCTAGGACTGTCTATGATACGCGTAGCAACAATACCTGCGGCGTTGCAACCAAAGCCCATGCTCATGGTCAAGGCTTGTTTACCGTGCGCCCCGGATAATTTAAACAAATGATCCAAATTAAAGGCTACTCTAGGTAAATACCCAAAATCTTCCAATAATGTAAATAATGGAAAGAAAATGGCCATTGGCGGTAACATTACGGCGATGACCCAAGCCACCGCCAAATATACCCCATCAATTAAAAAACCGTCCAACCACCATGGCATTCCAATGGTAGAGGCGAATCCTTTTAAGGCCGGATGCAACGTATCCAAGAGCAATCCGGACAAAATGGATGACGGATAATTGGCCCCAACGATCGTCAGCCAAAGCACTACTGCTAAAATCAAAAACATAAGTGGGAAACCCCATACCTTGCTTGTAATGATCTTATCTATTTTGGCGTCTACCCTGAATGCCCCTTTTTCGTCCTTTTTATGTACAGAGTCCTTTACTATCTCTGCGGCGTCAGCATAGATTCCTTCCGCCAGATTATCATGGAATTCATCGCCAATTTGCCAACGAAGGTCATTGGAGAGGGAAATAATATGATCTATTTTGTTAGTGTTCATTAAGCTATAATTAAACGAATTCACCCGTTTTAAGGGTCTCAATAATATTTCTGTCCCCTTCCAGCAAGCGCAATGCTATCCACCTACTATTGGGTATATCAGGATAGACTTCTTTTATTTCAGCGCTTAATTTTTCCAGGGCCTGCTCTATATTTTTTGGTATGTTTTTTATGCGATGGGGCTTGCAAACAATTTTACCATTGGCCAGTTCACTAACGGTCTGTATCAATTCCGGAATTCCCCTATTATATCTAGCGCTGGTGGGAACCACAGGAATACCTAAATCCCTGGCCAGAGTACGGGTATCTATTTCCAAATTATTTCTTTCGGCCTCATCCATTAAGTTTAAACAGAGGACCGCGTTGTTGGTAATTTCCAAAATCTGTAATACCAAATTTAGATTTCTTTCCAGCCTACTTGCATCCACTACGATTACTGTCACCGAGGGTTTCCCAAAAAGTATAAAATTCCTGGCAACTTCCTCATCTTCCGAGGTAGAGAGCAAAGAATAGGTTCCTGGCAAGTCAACCAGCTTAAATTTCTCTCCATTGTACTCAAAAGCGCCTTCCGCCCTGGTAACCGTTTTGCCCGGCCAATTTCCAGTATGTTGGCGCAAACCGGTCATGGCGTTAAAAACAGTGCTTTTTCCAGTATTCGGATTGCCCGCTAAGGCAACTACATAATCAAAATTGGAGGTATTTACCCCTAATTTTTTCAATCCGTCCGCATTGAACTGGGCACAGGTATCACATGCGCTTTTAGGTTTAACTTCCATGATTTAATCTTTTTGTATTAGAATTTTTGATGCTTGATTTTGCCGTAGGGCAATACTAGTTCCTTTAATTAAAAAGGCTTTGGGATCGCCCAGTGGATTCAGAAGATCTATTTTTACCTCAGCTCCTTTCACAAAGCCCAAATCGAGCAACCTTCTCCGACTATCTCCCCTAATTTCCTTGGATATTCCTATAATTTTAGCGGTTTCATTTTCCTTTAAAATGGACAACCTGGCTAAATTTTCTTCAAATACCACGTCCTTTTCCAAAACTGATACGGTAATATTACCCGCCATTATGGGAGCCAATACAAATGCCTCCCCCTCAGAATGAAATTCAATTCGGGCAGACGTCTTTTCCATTATCCGTATCACAGATCCAATATGGATATTTTCTGCCAAAATCTGTTTGTAAATTATTTCTGGCTTATCCTTGATGTGGACAATTCTTCCAATTGTTCCAATAGGAAGCTCTGAAACTGGAATTCCCTTAACCTTGGCAATCTTTCCAGTATTTGTTGGTATAGGATCTCCATGAGGGTCAAATTGAGGATTGCCTAGCTGGGAAGCCAGGATATCTGTATCCACCTTGGAGAGTTCATGTTCCATTCTTTCCGCCCTCTCGTGCCATTCCGCTTCCTTGAACCCAGTCTTTTCGGCCAAAAATTTCTCCCAAAGCCTGTGGGCCCTAACAATACGTAAGGCATAATCACTTCCAGATTTTGTAAGTTTTACACTATCTCCTTTTATACCTATCAGCTCATGGTCGGACATTTTATTGATACATTCCAGTATGAGCCTGTCATTGTATTTTAAGGTCCTAATAATATCATTGATATTGAGATGCTTATCCCCATTTTCATTATGATATAACAATTTTAAAACATCCTCCACGACAATTTTATCATTCGAAACCGAATTATTTCTAATCAGCCAAAACCATCCCTTATTTGGCCTGAATAGTAAGTATGCCAAAATGGAAAGTGCAAAAAACACTGCTAGAGCAGTTATAGGATTGTAGGTATTCATTGGATTGTTGTAAATATATTTTTAGCCTCCTTATCGGTACCAGTAAATTTACCATGTTGGTGGAGGCCCATATCAATCTATATTTTATAATTTATATAAAGATAATTATTAATTTTTAGATTAACCTAAAAATATATTTCATATGGCCTACATTTAAACCAAATACTAATTTTTGCCCATCTAAATACCTAAACGCCAACATAATGGTATAAAAAGCTGGATTACAAATAGATTATTGGATTTTAAAAATCATTAATTTTTTTTGCTCAAGATTATCCCATTTCAATATGACAGTTGTTATATCATTGTTTATTTGAAATATATTATCAAATTAATTCTGGCATATTTATAAAAACATGTATTACTTTTAGAAAAACATTATTTACAAATATTATGAAAAAGTTATTGTCTTCCCCTGTATTGAAAAAATTGATTCTACCCCTACTAATGGTCGGCATGTTTATTGGCCATGCCCAACAAAAAGTTGGTGGACTGGCTCTCTACACTGTAAGGGACGATATGGAGACTAATGCCAAAGCCACATTGATGGCAGTTGCCCAAGCAGGTTACAAAAATATTGAAGCCGCAGGGTATAAGGATGGCAAGTTTTATAATATGGCACCTAAAGATTTTAATAAGCTATTAAAAGAAGTAGGATTAACCCCTATAAGCACACATCAGGGCGGAGTTACATTGGAGAATGCAGACACCATGATCGCTGACGTGAAAGCGGCCGGTTTCAAATACTTTGTAATTCCGGTACCACCCATGGGATTAAGGGACGACTATAAACAACTGGCTACAGTCTTGAGCACCCTTGGAGAAAAATGCCAAAAAGCGGGATTGAAACTACTATACCACAATCACGATTTTGAATTAAAGAAAGGGGAAGATGGCGTAGTAACCCTTGATTATTTATTGGATAATACCGATCCAAAATATGTAAATTTTCAAATGGATCTTTATTGGGTGACCAAAGCAGATCAAGACCCTGTTGCCTATTTTACAAAGTATCCAGGTCGATTTATTATGTGGCATGTGAAGGATATGGACGAGCAGGGAAGATTTGCCCCCGTGGGTAACGGGCAAATAAATTTTTCTGCAATCCTTGCCAATAAAAAGCTATCCGGGATGAAATATTATATGGTAGAGCAAGATAAAACTTTTGATATGACACCTTTGGAAGCCATAAACATTAGCCACAAAGGCCTGATCAAAATAGGATTTAAATAAGAATCCAACCATTTCAACTTCCCATAAATTTGGTGTTGATGAAGAGTTGGTTTCATATTAGTTAAACGGCTGCCAGGGTCTATCCATGGCAGCCGTTTGTTTTTCAACTCTCCAAATGAATTAACACTATGTGCTAGCCTTAATCAAGATGATAACGCAGCAGTCTCAGTGCATTGATTACTACCAAAATCGTAGAACCCTCATGAATGGCCACGGCAACACCTATGTTGGCAAATCCGAATAACGTTGCTGGAATTAAAAATGCTACAATCCCCATGCTTACCCAGAGGTTCTGTTTAATAATAGCTTTGGATTTTCTGCTCAGGCCGATCACAAAGGGAAGACTCTCTATCTTGTCCGACATTAAGGCTACATCCGCAGTTTCCAAAGCTACATCGCTCCCGGCAGCTCCCATGGCTATACCAACAGTGCTGCTCGCCATGGCCGGGGCATCGTTTACACCGTCCCCTACCATAGCTATTTTAATCCCCTTTTTCACATATTCCCCAATAGCCTTGACCTTATCTTCGGGAAGTAAATTCCCCTTTGCCTCGGTAAGTCCAATTTGCTTGGCAATGGAGTCGCCCACATCTTGATGGTCCCCGGTAAGCATAACCATATGTTTTATACCAATATCCTTTAGGCGCTGCAAGGTGGTAGCGGCTGTTTTTCTGGGCAAGTCCATAACACTTAACAATCCGATCGTCTTTTGTTTATAGCCTACAATCATAATAGTCTGTCCATCTTTCTGCAATTGGTCAATTTGGTCTTGGACTTCCCTTGAAATTACGACACCCTCGTCCTTCATGAGTTGTTCATTGCCGATATAAATTTGGCCACCATTATAGTGCGCCATTACTCCCTTGCCTTGAATGGACTCCATATTGGAGGAACGATTATTGTTTTCAATCTTATATTCGTCCTTAAGATCTTTAGTAATCGACCTTGCCAAGGGATGGTCGCTTAAGCTTTCAACGTCCAGGACCAATTCCATAAACTCCTTTTCATCAAATCCATTTAAAGGAAGTACATTGGTCAACCTCGGTTTTCCTTCGGTCAGGGTGCCTGTTTTGTCAAAAGCAATGGTAGTAAGGCTGCCTAGATCTTCAAGGGCCCGCCCGCCCTTAATAAGCACACCTTTTTTGGCAGCCCTGGCTATGGCACTTATTACTGCACTAGGTGTTGAAATAGCCAAGGCACAAGGGCTGGACGCTACCAAAACACTTATGGCCCTGTATAGGCTTTCATGAACGGTCTCATCTATAAACAAGTGGAGAAAACATAGGCCTACTACCAAAACTATTACTGTGGGTACAAACCATTTTTCGAATTTCTTTGTAGTTAGCTGTGTGGGCGATTTTTTGGTTTCCACCTCGTTTATCATTTGCACCAAACGCGAAATTGTTGCATCTACATTTAATTTTAATACTTGGACCTCCAACATTGCATCCCCATTTATAGTACCCGTAAAGACTACATGGGACGGGTCCAATTGCTCAAATTTGGGCAGATTGGTAAGCTCCTGAATCGCCGTTTTGTCCACCGGGATACTTTCTCCAGTTATAGGTGACTGATCAATACTACTACTCCCCTTTATAATAACCCCATCTGCCGATATTTTGGTATTTGGTTTTACCACAATAATATCGTTCACCTTTAATTCCTCAACTGGAACTTCCTTGAAATCCCCGCCATTTTTTAACAATGCTGTCTTTGGAGAAAGTTCACCCAGGGCCTTAATGGATTTTGTGGCCTTGTTCATTGCATAATGCTCCAACGAATGTCCTAAACTAAATAAAAACAATAATAGAGCACCTTCTCCCCATCTATCTATATAGGCAGCTCCTATTGCGGCCACTATCATCAGGAAATCTATTTCAAATTCCCCCTTCCTAATCTTGTCTATCGCCTCGATCAGGGTAAAATATCCTCCGAAAAAATAGGCCGAGATATAGCAGATCAGAGATACCAATGGGGCTGCCTTCATTAAACTTGCCAAAATCAATCCCATTAAAAAGAACACACCACATAAAATGGCGAAATAGAGTTCCGTTTTTTTGCCAAAAATTCCTCCATGGTCATGATTGTGATTGTGATCTTTATGATCATGCTGCTGTTCCATAAATATAATTTGTAAGCAAAATTAACCCTATTACCAGTGCAATGTATGTGCATTTATTGGTTACAGTGCTCACAAATTCCCTTTACCAGCATATTCACATCTTCAGGGATAAATTTGTCCGGGAGATTAATTTGTGGTATTCTATGCTGCGTTAAGCAGGTAGTCCTATTGCATTTAGTACAATGAAAGTGCAAATGCAGGTCCGAATGTTTTGCCAAGCCTTTATCATGATCGCAGAGCGCGTATTTGGGAATTCCTGTGCCATCATCTATTTGATGGACAATACATTTTTCCTCAAAAGTCTTTAAAGTCCTATATAAGGTAGTTCTATCGGATTTTTCAAAATTCCCCTCCACAACACTCAGGCTTACGGCCGAATTCTGGGAAACCATAAACCGATGCACCAAAATACGCATGGCCGTTGGCCTAACACCAAATCTCTTTAATTGTTTTTCAGTTTCTTCCATGATTTGTTGCTGTTGGCCTGTTTTTTATTATTTCTCCATTGGCCATTGGTGGCTCCTGGACACCAATGATATTATTTTCAACTGCAGCCTTAAAATACAGACCAAGGTGGTTTTATTTTTTAAAAATAATGATAAAGGGACAAAGGCTAAGCCCCTAACATGAAATTGTTCAAAACAGTCTAATTTATTTTTCCAAAAACCCCGATAGAATTAATTATTGCAATTAATTGTTGTATTTTTAAACTAAACCAAAACTCAAAATCATGCCACTTTTAAACCGTTTTACCCATCTCCAGATAATATTTTGTTTTCTAATTTCCAACCTTGCATTAAATGCCCAAACCGGGTCCTTTGTTTATGGCGATGTGCTTCCGGACGCACCCGAGTTATCTGCGCGTGGAAGCTATGCCGTTGGCGTACGCACTTTGGATTTTGTGAATAAGGGGCAGGCAGATGTTTTAAATTCAAAAAATGGGATAGACCCTATTTATGATCGACCTTTGAAAGTTGAAGTTTGGTATCCAGCACAGTTGGCCACGGGAGCACAAGAAACTGTTATTTACAATGAGGTAATGGGAACCGCCCATGATTCTTTAAGACCGTTGACTCCCTTTACTTTTAAAGGTAGAGCCTTCCGCGATGCCGCCCCATTAACAACAAATGGTTCTTTTCCCCTTTTAGTAGTGTCACACGGGTATGTTGGTTCTAGATATCTTATGACCTATCTCACTGAAAATTTGGCTTCCAAAGGATACGTGGTGGTGGCTATAGACCATACGGATTCTACTTTTAAGGATGCATCACCCTTTCCAAGTACTTTGGTGAACCGCGCCAAGGATATTTCCTTCGTACTAAACCAAACGGTAAACTTGGGCAGAGCTGGGGATAAAAACTTTTTAGAGGGCTTGGTCGATTCTGAAAACATAGGCATCATAGGATATTCGATGGGAGGTTACGGTGTTTTGAATGTAGCAGGAGCTGGATATAGTGACGGCCTTGTAGGATTCTTTTCAGGCATGTCCGGCGGTAGCAAAGCAATAGTCGACCTTGCCATGAGCAATCCTGACTTTCCTAAGGCAGACCCTAGAATAAAAGCGGTTGTAGCCTTTGCTCCATGGGGCATGGAGCGGGGTATTTGGGATGCCGAAGGCTTAAAAGGGCTAAAGGTACCTACATTTTTAATAGCAGGGAGCCAGGATGATATCTCAGGGTACGAAAAGGGAATTAAGGCCATCTTCATAGGGGCTGTTAATGCTGACAGATATTTACTTACCTATAAAAATGCCAGGCACAATGTAGCCCCTAATCCGCCCCCAGTGGAAGCTTTGGCACCTGGCCTCCATATTGACGAATACTATAGGTACGCCGAACCAAGTTGGGACGAGAGAAAGATTAATAATGTAAACCAACATTTTTTAACGGCCTTTTTAGGTATTCATCTGAAACAGAAGGATTATTCAAAATTTTTGGAGTTACAAGAGAATTCCAATGAAAAGGATTGGACCGGATTTAAGCCGCGATCTTCAACAGGTATGGAGCTCCTCCATGCCAGACCAACTCCATAAAGAGTTTACTAAGGGTCTTTTTGAAACAATGGCCTAAATGCCGTTTAATTAAAAACACCTAATATCAATGTCTGAATCTGGACATCTTCACTTTAAAGTTTACAAACCTTTTGAAATGTTAAGTCAGTTGCACTCCAATGATGCTAAGGAATCACGCAACAAACGCTTCTTAAGTGAACTTTATAATTTTCCGGATGGGATTATGCCCATTGGGCGTCTGGATGAAAAATCCGAAGGATTGCTCCTGCTTACTACCGATGGGAAACTCAGCGATCTTGTTAACCGCTCGGGAATTGAAAAGGAATACTATGTGCAGTTGGATGGGGAAATAACCAATGAAGCCATAGAATTTCTACAGAATGGAGTGGAAATTGGATTCCATGGCAGGAAATATATAACTAAATCTACCCTCGTCCAAAGACTATCTACCCTCCCTGCCCTACCGGAACCGGACAAAAAATTGAGAATAGGACGGCATAGGCCTACTTCATGGATAAGTATCACTATAACCGAAGGCAAGTTTCGTCAGGTGCGTAAAATGACTGCTGCTGTAGGTTTCCCTACCTTAAGGTTGGTCCGGATCCGCATTGGGAATATTAATTTGAAGGAATTAATTCCGGGCAGAGTAACCCCCATAAACGAATTATCTTTTTTAAATACCAATGAATAGTCCTTCTAATAATTACTATCCCAAAATACTACTCATTTCTAGTGAAAGGAACGAAACGAACAGGAAACATATCTTTGGTTATTATTCTATCCTTCTTTTTAAACACACTAACCAAATAGGTAACATTGTCACTTGGCCCAACAGGGATAACCATATGTCCGCCATCCTTTAGTTGGTTTATCAAAGGCTGGGGAATCGACTCTGCTCCTGCCGTGACCATAATAGCGTCAAAAGGTGCTTTTTCTGGCCATCCATGATACCCATCGCCCCACTTTACAGTAATATTATCATACCCCAAGTTTTCCAATCTGCTCTTGGCAGAAATGGCCAATTCTTTTATTATTTCGATAGTATAAACAGAATCCACAATTTTACCAAGTACCGCCGCCTGGTATCCCGATCCTGTTCCAATTTCCAGAACTCTATCGGTCGATTTCAATTTCAATGTTTCTGTCATAAATGCTACAATATAAGGTTGGGAAATAGTCTGACCGCCGCCTATTGGGAGTGCCCCATCCCTATAAGCATGCTCTTCCAAGTTTTTAGGCACAAATTCATGCCTAGGTACATTTAGCATTGAAAATAAGGTTAAAGGGTCTTTTATTCCCCGGGCTTGAAGCTGTGTCTTTACCATCTGCTCCCGTTTTATGACATGATCGTTTTGGGCAATAAGTACACTTGAGAAACAAAGCGTAAGACTATAAATGAAGAAGGATCCATAATTCATTGCTCTTGCTTTTTAAGTGTAACATATTAATAACTAATAAGGTACAAAATAAAAGCTGGGCATTCTAAACCTGGAAGTTAAAAGTATATTCCTTTTAAAGCTGCAATTTTATAATAGAACAAAACTAAAATTAGAATCACGGCAGGATTAAATAAGGCCTTGTAAATCAGGGCGCTGTTTCACTGAGCTTCGTTATAGGTGTAAGCAGAACTTTTCGAAATTCCACTTCGGAACCCTCTGCCTGCAATGCAATATTTCCACTGCTCACAGTAGCATTATAGCCATGATTTACCAAATCACCATTTACCCATACCTTTATGGAGTTTTTAAGGCACTCAATGGTCATGGAATTCCATTCACCCAATGGTTTTTCGGAACCATCGGTTAGATTCTTTATTCTTCGCAATTTACCTTCGGTTATTCCCCATTCTTCTTTAGGTCCCCGCCTTTCCAACATATTATCGGTCGTGATATCCTGTACAATACACCAAAAATCTCCGGCATTTTCATGCATCATTTGAACCTCTATAGATTTGGGAAACATTTCATATAGGGATCTAGGGGTGGAAGCAAATACCAACACACCACAGTTACCAGGTTTCCCAGCAAAACGATATTCCACTTCCAATCGAAAATCTTCATAAATGGCATCCGTAATAAGATGGCCCTGTGGTTCTCCCAAACTCACCAACATACCATCCCTTACAATAAAAGGATTTATGGCCTCGGGATTATTGTCCATTTCCGGTACATCTACATGCCAACCCTCCAAATCCTTCCCATTAAAAAGACTTTTGGAGGACTGGGAAGTACAACTAATCAGTGTCAAAAAAGCGGTAATGACCAACACTATACTTTTCATATGTTCATTTTTATTGATTATAGTTATCCAAATAGAAGAATTTCAAATCCAATATCCCTTAAATGTATCATTTTCCATTGACATATTATCTATCTAGATTGTCTTAATGGATTTTTCCTAATATCCCCCAAAACCCAATTAGTTATTATTCCCAACATAAATGTTGAAGAAAATACCTTACACTTCGAATGTGCGGGTTCAGTATAAATTAAGTAATTTGCACCCATTCAAAACAATAAAAAAGTGAAGGTCTGTATTGCGGAAAAACCTAGTGTTGCTCGGGAAATTGCTCAAGTTTTGGGGGCAAATACAAAACACGACGGGTATTTTGAAGGAAATGGTTACGCAGTTACCTTTACCTTTGGACATCTCTGCACTTTATTTGAACCAAGCGATTATAGGCCTCATTGGAAAAGTTGGGACTTGAATAATTTACCCATGCTCCCGGAAAAGTTTAAAACCAAAGTGGTGGATAATGCCGGAATCCAAAAACAGTTCAATATTGTAAAAAGTCTATTTGACAAGGCGGAAGTGGTAATCAACTGTGGTGATGCCGGACAGGAAGGAGAGCTTATACAACGTTGGGTGCTTCATCAAGCCGATTATAAGGGCGAAGTACAGCGATTATGGATTTCATCCCTAACCACGGAGGCCATAAAGGAGGGGTTTACCAAATTAAGATCCTCCCATGACTACGACAATCTATATTATGCCGGATTTTCCCGTGCCATTGGGGATTGGCTTTTAGGAATGAATGCCACCCGTCTCTATACCGTGAAACACGGGGGATATAAACAAATGTTATCTGTTGGGCGGGTCCAAACCCCAACCCTGGCTATGGTGGTTAATAGGTTTAAGGAAATAGAAAACTTTATACCCCAACCCTATTGGGAATTACAGACCCTTTATAGGGATACGGTTTTTAATTATGAAGAGGGCCGTTTCCTGAAAATGGAGGACGGGGAAGTTCTTGCCAAAGAAGTAAAGGAACACGAATTCGAAATTGTCAGCATTACCAAAAAGAAAGGCAAGGAATACGCTCCCAAGTTGTTCGATCTAACAGGCCTACAAGTGTATTGCAACACAAAGTTTGGATTTACGGCAGATGACACCCTTAAGATTGTCCAAAAATTATATGAACAAAAAGTAGTTACCTATCCTAGGGTGGATACCACTTTTTTACCTAATGACGTTTACCCTAAAGTAGCAGGAATACTTCGCAATCTAACCCAATACGAACAGTTGACCTCTACCCTACTGTTAAAAAAGATCAGGAAATCCACAAAGGTTTTCAATGACAAAAAAGTAACGGATCACCATGCGATCATTCCCACTGGCGTTGAAATAAAGTTAGGCGCAGCCCAGCAGCAGGTCTACGATAGCATCGTTAAACGATTTATAGCTGTTTTTTACGATGACTGTGACGTCTCAAACACAACGGTAATAGGCAAGGCATCCAACATCTCTTTTAAAACAACCGGGAAGGAAATCCTTAAAAAAGGGTGGCGAATTGTTTTTGAGACTGCCAGTACCAAAGAAAAAAAGGAAACTGGAATATTACCTAATTTTATGAAAGGTGAAAAAGGTCCTCACGAGCCTTCATTTTTGGAAAAGCAGACCAACCCGCCAAAGCAATTTACGGAAGCTACCTTGCTAAGAGCCATGGAGACGGCCGGAAAACAAGTTGATGACGACGAAATGCGGGAACTCATGAAGGAGAACGGAATTGGTAGACCTTCTACACGTGCCAATATTATAGAGACCTTATTTAAGCGAAAGTATATAGAAAGAAAAAAGAAGCTGGTACTGCCAACCCCAACTGGTATTCAACTGATTGACACGATACAAAATGAATTGCTGAAATCGGCGGAATTGACCGGGTTATGGGAAAAACAATTAAAGGACATAGAAAAAGGTTTGTTCAGTGCCGGCATGTTTATTGCCAACATGAAGAGAATGGTAGACGAATTGGTATATGAAGTAAGAAGTGAGACCAAACGTGCCAATATCTCCCATACCCAAGAAACCCAAAAAAAAGAAACCCAAAAAACTAAAAGCAATACTGGAGGAATAACCGAGGAAACCTGCCCAAAATGTAAAAATGGGACGCTAATAAAGGGGAAGTCGGCCTATGGATGTAGTGCATATAAAAATGGTTGCGATTTTTTACTCCCCTTTGTCTTTCACCATAAAAAAATATCTGAAAATCAATTTACAAGATTAATTCAAAAAGGTTGTACTTTAAATTTAAAGGGGTTTAGCTACAATGGTGCTGAGGATGTTGAAGGCCTAATACGATTTGATGAGCAATATGGATTGATTCTAGAACCAAAGAAAAAACCAGAAACCAATACTCCAAACTGTCCCAAATGCAAAGATGGAAAGATCGTGAAAGGCAAAACAGCCTATGGTTGCAGCAACCATCTTAAGGGTTGCGATTTCAGATTTACATTTGACGATGTTAAGTCCAAAGCTACCAATAAGCCCTTGACCAAAGCTCTTGTTCTTTCTATTTTGAGCGGCAATCACTAACATTTCCTTCTCGAAAGGCAAGAATGAAATGTATGCCATCACATTATTATCCCTTAGGACCGGAAACTCAATTAATATAAAAAGCAAAAGACCGTCCAAAATAGACGGTCTAATTGTACCCACAGCATATAACCTCATAAAAAGAGGACCAATGCCCTACTATTAACTTTATAGAATTTCTACCAATTCCAAATCAAAGGTAAGGTCTTGTCCTGCCAAAACGTGATTGGCATCTATAACAATGCTTTCTTCCTTAACATCGGTAATTCGCAATTGGTTCTCGGTTCCGTCCGGATTCTGAGCAATTAATGTCATTCCAATCTCAGGTTTAATATCCTCTGGAAGCTCTGACCTCTTAATTTCATGAAACAATTCTTCCATGATATCTCCGTAGGCTTCCTCTTTAGGAATGTTTATAGTCTTCTTTTCATTGACTACCATATTCACCAATTCCTTCTCAAAACCAGGAATAAGTTGTCCTTGACCCAAAGTAACTTCAATAGGTTCTCTTTCCAAAGAACTGTCGAAAATTTGTCCGGTTTTTAATTTTCCAGTGTAATGTACTTTTACCTTGTCATTTTCCTTAACTCTACTCATAAAATTCAGTATCTCTAATTTTTAATCTGACTAATAAGGTGCAAACCTATGGGATATAGATTTTCTAAAAGAATAGTTTGACCTAAAACCGCTAAAATTTACAATATCTTAACACTTTTTCTTAAAAATCATTTGTTTTCAACCATATGAAGTGGGTGCTTTACTCCAAAATAGCCTGGTATACCAAACTTCTAAGCTTAGCGTGATCGTCTATTCCGTTGGTGGGTATAAGTTGCTTAAAATAAACAACTACAAGCTCTTCCACGGGGTCTGCCCAATAAGTGGACCCGTATGCTCCGCCCCATTCAAAAGTGCCTACAGAACCAGGCTCTCCCCTTTCACCTACGTTTTTTGTTATGGAGAAGCCGAGACCAAAGCCCGAACCATTTCTACTGCCATAAGGTATGCCCCGAACGTCAACGTGATCGGCAATCATTAACTCAACGGTTTTCGGGGACAATATCCTATTTCCGTTAAATTCACCTCCATTCAACATCATTTGTAAAAATTTGGCATAATCCATAGCAGTTGAAACAAGACCGGCCCCGCCCGAAAAGCTTTTTCGGGGCCCTTTTACGTAGTGGCCCTGGCCTATACCCAAACCGGGATCCGGAGACCTTTCCAAAGGCTTTCCTTCATAAGCCATGTAGGAAGTTGCCAACCTGTCCGCTTTGTTTTTTGGCAAATAAAAGTAAGTGTCTGTCATTCCTATGGGTTCCAGAATTCTTTCTTTAATAAATTCATCCAAAGTTTTACCTGAGGTTTTTTGAACAATTACACCCAAAATATCTGTATTGTAGCCATATACAAACCGTTCACCGGGCTGTGCATCCATAGGTAATTTGGCCATTCGGGCAATGGTCAGTTCAATGGGCTCGTTACGGTCGGCAAAATACCAGTTCTGTATCCCTGCTTCTTCCCATTCTTTTTTTGCCGGACCATTGCCGTACCCAATACCAGCTGTATGGGTCAATAAATCCCTTATGGTTATGGAACGGTTTGCCCTAACCACATCGTAGCCGCCATCATCACGCACATTGGCTACTGTTGTTTCATTCCATTCCGGCAAATATTTTCCTATTGGGTCTGAAATCAATAGTTTTCCTTCTTCCTGCAAGATCATGGCTGCAACGCTTATAATGGCCTTTGTTTGTGATGCAATCCTAAATATGGCGTCATTGGTCATCTTTTTCCCTGCCTCCATATCGCTTTCCCCAAACGCCTTATGATAAATCACTTTGCCCTTTCTGGCAACCAGCGCAACATTTCCCGACATTTTACCGTCTTTAACATACTGCTCCAACGTAGTCGATAGTCGCTCCAACCTCTCCGAAGACATCCCCACCTCCTCTGGCAGGGCCGTAGCTAAATTTTGAGCTTGGGAATAGGATAGCAAGAATAGAAATCCTAACAATAGAATGTGACCTTTGAATAATTTTACCATGGTTTTTAAAAATTTGATTAGTTACTCTTTTAAACAAGACTAAAAGTTATTCTTTTTTTTGGTTTTAAAAAACATATTTAAACAGAACAAACTTGTACAAATTGGGTCAAAAAAAAATAGTACATAAATCCAATAATCGTTTGGATTAATATGTACTATCCCTTAAAATCTACAATAACCCAAGTCCATTATAGAAATTGACTTGAATATTAGATTTTCTTTACACGTACTGCATTCATACCTTTCATCCCCTTTTCAAGTTCAAAGGAAACCTTGTCATTTTCAGCAATCTCATCTATGAGCCCACTAACATGGGTAAAATACTTTTCTTGATTTTCGGTGTCGATTATAAATCCAAATCCCTTGGAAGTATCAAAGAAAGATACTTTTCCATTTCTAACAGGATCGAATTCCTCAACATCGCTATCATCCCTTTTAGGTACCCCTATTTCTATGGTAGAAGCATCTATTTTTATTTTTTTAGAGGGATCTGGCGGAGTATCCGTTAAATTTCCGTCGTGATCAACATAGGCAAATTGGATACCCGGTCCGTTTTCCTTCGACTCCAATTTACGGGCCTCCTTTTTCTTTTGTTTCTCCTCGCGCTTTTTTAGACGCTTCTTTTCTTTTTCACTTTTACTATACGTTTGTTGCGATTTTGCCATTGTTTTTTTTAAGGTTATAAATTGTAAATCTCGTCTGAGCAGCGGTTGAAATACTAAACGAGTGTTTGAAAAAGAAAAATGAATCTAATTTTATCTACCCAAGAATTTAGTAGCAGCAATGGTGATTACAGGTCAATGCGCAACTCTTTAAACTTCAACAAATATAAGGCTAGTATTTCAAATATTTTAATTTAGTCCCCCAATTTTTTATCTCCATTAAAGAAAAATGAGCATGATTTTCAGGATTTTGGGATAAAAAACAAGAAATTGCAACTTCTGTATTAATTCTTCTTTAAAATTACCTCGTCCAATACCAATACTATAAGCTACCGCTTACTTCAAATCACAAAGCAATACCCTTGCTTCCAGTAATAAACCCGTTCATATAGTCCTCTTTTCTAAGTGTTTGCTTCATTTTTTGGGATTTTTTCTTACAATTCACCTCAAAATTGCTTAACTTCTAAGCATATTAACTCAAAAAACTCACATATGAAAAAGTATTACTTTATTGCTTTGATTTTCATTTTTGGGATGGTTGGTTTTACCAACGCCCAAGTAACGGGATCAGTTTTGGATGAAGAGGGAACACCATTGCCCGGTGCATCCATAGTAATTAAAGGAACCACAACAGGTGCAACCACGGATTTTGATGGGAACTTTACCATTGAGGCTTCCATGGGCGACATTTTAGTGGTTTCATATATTGGATTCGAGACCTTACAGGTCACGGTCAACAATACCGTAATGGACATACGTCTTACTTCGGGTCTAGCCTTGTCGGAGGTAATTATTGTTGGCTCCCGTAATCCCAATAGAACTGCTACTGAAAGTACGGTTCCCGTAGATGTCATAGACATGAAGGAACTGAATAATGTGGCTCCCCAGGTAAATCTAAACCAGATATTAAATTATGTGGCACCATCCTTTACCTCCAATACCCAGACCATTTCGGACGGTACAGATCATATTGATCCGGCCTCCCTTAGAGGCTTGGGACCAGATCAGGTTTTAGTGTTGATCAATGGCAAAAGAAGGCATACCTCTTCTTTGATCAATGTAAACGGGACATTTGGTAGAGGAAGTGTAGGAACAGATTTAAATGCGATCCCTGCAGCTGCCATACAGCGTATAGAAGTGTTACGGGACGGTGCGGCCGCTCAATATGGTTCAGACGCCATAGCAGGGGTTATTAATATCATATTGAACAAAAGTGTTAATGAACTCACTACAACCGTCACCACAGGGGCCAATTTTACCAAAAATGCCAATGACCAAACAGGTGGTGTGGACGGAGCAACCACTAACATATCTGCCAGTTATGGTATTCCTTTAGGTGATAATGGCGGATTTATAAATCTCTCCGGAGATTTTGACGTTAGAGAGGATTATAGCCGAATGAATGAGTGGGAAGGTACTATTTTTAATCTGTACAATACCGTTGAAAGAGTAGCCGGTGCAGATGGATATGACATTGCCAACCTTCTGGATGACGATGTGGCCGATGTAATCCAATATACTGACCAAGCGGGAATTGACCGAAATGGGGCAACCACTAAAGAAGATTTAAGAACTATTCTCGGTGCAGATGCAACCACTTCAGAATTGGCGGCCAGGGGACAACAAAGAAGCGATTATAATATGAGAGTAGGTCAATCAGCGTTGCGTGGCGGCCGCTTATTTGCCAATTTCTCATTGCCTTTAGATGATATAGGCACTACGCTTTACTCCTTTGCCGGGATTAGTTCCAGGACAGGTAACTCCGCCGGATTTTATAGGCTGCCTAACCAAAGTAGGACCTACACTCCGGCCTATATGGATGGCTTTTTACCAGAGATCAATTCCAATATTAAGGATCAATCATTATCTATTGGTATAAAAGGTATGGTGGGAGATTGGAGTGTTGACCTAAGTAATACTTACGGAAAAAACTCCTTCTTGTATACCATAGGAAACACCTTTAATGCTTCCATGCAAAATTCCTCCCCAACATTTTTCGATGCTGGTGGGTTTTCATTTCTGCAGAACACCTCCAATTTGGACATCACCCAATTCTTTGCGGATGTGATGTCAGGGTTAAACATTGCTTTTGGTGCCGAGTATAGGGTAGAGAATTATGACATTGTGGCTGGAGAAGAACCTTCCTATGCACAATATACCGCAAACGGTCAACGTATTACCTTGGCTTCCCAACAACCTTCACAGGATTTCTTCGGGAATTCCAGACCGGGCGGCTCACAAGTTTTTCCCGGATTTGCTCCCTCAAACGAACTATCCCGCGGACGTAGTAGTGTTGCCGGATATTTTGATGTGGAGGCCGATTTTTCAGAAGCCTTTTTAGCCAGTTTCGCAACCCGATATGAAAACTACAGCGACTTTGGTGGTACCATCAATTTTAAATTGGCAGGAAGATTTAAGGCTACGGATAATCTAAATATCCGAGCAGCCTTGAACACAGGATTTAGGGCGCCATCCCTGCACCAAATCAACTTTAATTCCACCTCTACTATTTTTGATAACGAGGGCAATCCACAGGAGGTAGGGACTTTTGCCAATGATAGTAGAGCTGCAAAACTCCTGGGTATTCCACAATTAAAGGAGGAAACTTCCCAAAGTATTAGTTTGGGGCTTACCGCCAAAATACCGGATGCCAATATTACAGTGACTGTAGATGGTTATTTTGTAAAAATCAATGATCGTGTTGTATATACAGGTCAGTTTGCAGGCCCAGGAACAGGTACCGAATTAGACAACTTATTAAGGCAAGCCAATGCCACGGCAGCCTCCTTCTTCGCCAATGCCATAGACACCGAATCCAAGGGATTGGATATTGTAGTTACCCATAAAACCGACCTAGGGGCCAATTGGAGATTAAAATCGGATCTTGCCGGTACTTTGTCCAAAACGAAAAAAGTAGGGGACATAAATGCCTCTGACGTTTTGAGGAATGCCGGGTTGATCGACACTTATTTCCCTGAAGATAGTAGGGTTTATTTGGAAGAAGCGGTACCTAGAACCAAGATAAACCTTTCTAACAGCCTTACCTCTGATAAATTTATCATTTTCCTAAGAAATGTATACTTTGGTGAGGTAACCGAAGCAACAACAACGCTAGCCAATCAACAGGTCTTCGGTTCAAAATTGGTTACGGACCTATCTGTAGGTTATAAAGCAACGGATGCCCTAACTTTGACCCTCGGGGCCAATAATTTGTTCGATATATATCCGGACAGAGCCAAGGATGAATTTGGCAACCGTAGCGACGGACGCTTCGATTGGTCCCGTAGAGCACAACAATTTGGTATAGGAGGTAGATTTCTTTTTGCCAGACTGAGCTTTACACTTAAATAAGACTTGAAATAACATTCATAAAAACGGGAAAAGCCACTTTAAAAGTGGCTTTTTTTTATTGATACCCATATGGATATAACAGCTTTGGTTCCTATGCCTTTAAACTTACCTCCAACACTATATTTGTTTTTAACAATTTGGAAATGGGACAAATTTCTTTCGCTTTTTGGGCTATTTCCTTAAACTGTTCCAACTTGATTCCCGGTACCGTACCGCTAAGACTTAAAGTGATCTGCGTTATACTCCCATCCTCAAAGTTTACCTTGGCAGCTGTATCTAAATTGGTCGGAGTAAAACCGGCCTCTCCCAATAAAAAACTGAGCTGCATAGTAAAACATCCGGCGTGGGCCGCTCCTACCAATTCCTCTGGGTTGGTACCCTTACCATCTTCGAACCTTGACTTAAAGGAATATTGGGTGTCCTTCAAGATGGTACTTTCCGTACTCAAGGTACCCTTACCATCCTTTCCGCTACCTTTCCAGTTTGCACTTGCATTTCTAGTGAATTTCATACCTATTAATTTTAAGTTAATACAATTTATTTTTTATCCACATTGATCCGTGCTGCCCTTACTTGACCAACATAATCACTTTTCGTTAGGGAATTTGGAAATCCTACTTTATATATGTTTGAAATATAATTAAGGACACCAACCTCTAAGATATTAAATAGGTAATAATAATCCATTAAAATTCACACAATTCCTTCAACTGCACATTCATTTCACACAATCTGAAGTTTTTTTAAAAAAGTCGATAAAATCATAATTATCATAAATACCTAATTACCAATCAAATACACTTTAAATTTTTTCAAAATTCAGGGCAACAATGTTAAATATTGCTTAAAACGGTACTATTTTATACATAGTACTGTAACAATTGTATCCAACTGTCGTCTTCTAGTAGTAAATCAATTAATCACTATAAAACTAAATATCATGGAAACTCTAAACAAACATCTGGTAAAGCAAACATTGGAATCTTCAAAAAGTAGAATTTGGAATAGCAAAAGAAGATACAATTAGCAGTCCACAATCAATCAAAAATAATAAAAACAGAATTTAAACATCAATTAAAAATCAACATCATGGAAACAGTTAACAAACACTTTGTAAAGCAAACAATTGAAAACTCTAAAAGCAACATTTGGAACACCAAGAGGCGTTTCAGGTAATAAAAAAATTTAAAACGGTTAACATGAAATCATTCATTCATAAATCACAATCAGAATCAACAAATTTTCAGTTGACAGGGGAAAGTATTCTAATGGTAAATTTTAAAAGTATAAAGAGAAACCGTTGGGCCGAGCGCAGAATCTATTTAAATTAATTCCCATTATTCAATGGCAATCAGGTTCTATATTCAAAAGCAGTTGATGTGGTAGTCACCTGCTTTTTTCTATATCTGTGCATACCAGCCTTCCCCCCTTCCTTAGAAATGGACCGAACCAATACCCAGCTTAATCCCCTTTTGGCGAATACCGGCTTGAAAACCTGGAAAACAAAACCAATTTTTTTCTGGTATTGATGAAATAGACCCCGGTTAAAAGTACTATAGCCGCAATTGTGGACTGAGTGGTTATCTGTTCATCCAAGAAAAACCAGCCCAGTAAAAGCGCTATTATAGGGTTTACATAGGTAGAAGTAGCTACCTTTTCCGGAGAAACCACTTTTAATAAATAATTAAATGCCGTAAAAGCAACAATACTGCCCAGAACGATTAGGAACAGCATAGCATATTGTACCGGACTGCTCCAAGTGGTAGGAAGGGTCCAGGTTTCCCCTATGAGCAAACTTCCTAACATTAGTATCATTCCAGCGGTAAACATTTGAAATCCAGTGTTGACAAAATAATTCTTGGGCAGGTCCGCCTTGGCAACAAACAAACTGCCATATGCCCAACTAACCATACAGAAAAATATCATGACCATCCCCAAGACTGAGTTCTCCTGACTTATAACTTGGTTTTGACTTACCAATAAATAGATGCCCAATATGCCAATTATAACCCCCACAACAGACATGGTCTGAATCTTTTTCCCTTCAAGAATCCGCATTAACAATAGAATTACCAAGGGTTGTGCCGCTATTTCCAAAGCTGCAAAACCACTGTCTACATACTTAAGTGCCCATACTACAAATCCGTTTCCAAAAGCAAGGAATAGAAATCCCGCGATAATAGAATTTAATAGTTGTTTTTTTGTGATGGTCAGCGGAATGCCCATGATTTTACATAGCAGAAATATTAAAATTCCAGCGACCGTAAAGCGTACAGAAGCCAACATAAAGGGAGGTAGTTCATGAACAGCAATCTTGTTCATAAGATAGGTAGATCCCCAAATCACATATATGGCAAAAAAAGCGAGTACTATTATAAGTGCATTCTGGGATTTGGACATAAAAATAACTTTTCCAATGAACCACAAAAGTAAGTATAACTTTTATTAAATATACCCATATAGGAAGCCATGTTATTTTAATAATCCACTAATTTTATGACTGATCCCCAAGTTACGCGCTTAATATTTATGGAAATATGTGGTTAGATAAAAATATAGGCCACGACAAGGCCTTCCCTTATAAATTCCGTCGTAATTCTAGGGTAACCCCCTGTTTACCAGCTACCGCCGCCGCCGCCGCCAAAGCCACCACCAGATGAACCTCCACCAGAACTTCCACTACTGGAAGGGGAACTCACCATATTGGATTTAGTGCTTGCCATGGCATTGGAAAAAGATTTGGAAAACTGATTCATTGTAAGGCTGCTACTGGAAGTGGATGTATACCAATCCGGGGGAGGTATATTAAGATCCCGAAATTTTTTGGCCCATTGATCAAACATACCAAAGGCCAATGCATAACCTAGGGTATTTTCAAAATAATGCGGGTCATCTTTCAAAAGCATTTTTAATCTGTTTTCTTCCGCTACCTTAATAAATCTTTTAAATCCCTTTAATTCCGACAGCAACTCATTTCCCTTTGCATTCTTTTTAACCATAAATCGATTGACAAAAATCAGTATCACACAAAAACCGACTATTGCTACTGCTGCCACAGGGCCCCAGAAAAACAACCCCACCAAAGTAAGTCCGATCGCCAAAACAATCAAGGCCACATACATAATACCCTGCATTTTTTTTGACTCTGCTTCATAATAGGGTTGTGCACTTTCCTTCAACTGGCTGCGTGCCTTGATCATCTTGGTATAAAAAGTATCCTTTAAACTACTCACCAGTACTTCGGTACCAGCAACGTTGTTATTGTCACCAAACAGACCCTTGAATATTTCCAATTCATAGGAGGGTGAATCCAATGGCAAAGACTGCAGCCGTATAATTTTAGTGTCCTTTGATCCAAAAATGCCTTTTTTGGGAATTTCTTCCAGTCTTATCAATCCTTTTGAGCCCCAATATGGTATTAATGCTATTAAGTCGGAATTGTCATCCTTATCGTTTATTAAAAAACCTATCATGGCCGGATCTAATTTGTCCGGTGGATAATAACTGGTGGCAGCAATGACACGTTTGTCCTTGCCAAATTTCCACCATACCCTGAAAAATGCAAAAAGCATTACCCCAATCAGGAATACCCAACCATAGCTATCCCAAAAAGGCCAAAAAGGTTTCTCTTCCTTGACCGATCCTAATGGAAGATTGATCAATACGGTAACACTTTGTCCCGGATGGGATACAAAGCCCGCCTTGCTTGTTCCCGAAAATTCATTATCCGTATAATACAATTGCATGTCCGCAGTCGTAGTTGAAGTACCCCTATCCCCAGCGTACACAAAGCTATTTTCCTTACTGGGATATACATTGTCCGGAAGTGTAATGGTAAAACTGACCTGATTAAAATCGGCCAGCCAATCCTCCGGTTTAATGTTCCAATAAAACCGAATCTGCGATTCCTCAAAAAGAAAGGCATTATGGACCCGATATTTTATTTCGTAATGCTGGGGACCCACTAGGGTAATATCCTTATCCCCAATTTTGATCTCCATGTTTTCCTGCATCTTTTGTACAAAATCGAACGGAGCTTCAAATTTATAATCGGGAACCTTTATCTTACTAATCCTGATCTTTCGGGTAGATTCGTTACCCTTGGAATCAACAAGGTCATATTTTGTTTGAATGGTCCTATAAATACCGTGTTTTGGGATTTCAAAGTTAAGATCATAGTTTTCCACTACATCAAAATAACCTTCTTGATGAACCGTAATGTTGACAGTGTAATTTTGAACCGTAAAATCCTGGGCCAATCCCGTATTTATGGCCAAAAGAATTAGAAGTAAGTAATAGCTATTTTTCATTAAGAGAAATCTACTTTTACATTCGCCCTACTAGCCTCCTCTGCTTCAAAATAATTAAAATGTTGATATTTAAACAAACTGGCCACAAGCACCCCTGGTACGCTTTCCCCATAAGTGTTGTTTTCTCTCACAGAACCATTGTAGTACCTTCTGGCACGCTCCAGATTTTCTTCAATTTCATTTAACTTTTGTTGCAGATCCAAATAATTGGCGTTGGCCTTAAGATCTGGATAAGCTTCCCCCAAGGCAAATATACTTCTCAAACTTTGCTGGAGCTGGTTTTCTGCCTTTATCTGGGCATTGATATCTCCAGATGGGACCGCCATAGCAGCATTACGGGCATTTATTACAGCCTCTAAGGTAGATTTTTCATGTTTGGCATATCCTTTTACGGTCTCCACCAAATTTGGTATAAGATCGTACCTTCTTTTTAGAGCCACATCTATATTGCTCCAAGCATCCTTGACAAGATTTCTAAGTGTGGCAAAGCGATTGAAAACATTAACTAAGAAAAATGCGATCAAAGCTAGGATTCCCAAAAAAATAATTAACGTAATCATGGTTTTGTTTTTTAGTTGTTATAAATATGGCTTCACTAAGTTACTTTATTTTTTTGTTCACAAGGCAGGCCGGTTATTAAATTAAGGGACAGATTGGAAAATCTTAATTAAAAACTTATTGGTATCAGTCTTTATAAAGCATTTAATGCCAAATAACATAAAGACGCAAAATTACTTAACATAGATCAATGTGCAAATGACATATGAGTCCTAATTTTGGGCAAACAAAAAAGATATCATGAAAACTATACTACATACAGCAGAGAGCAGAGGACATGCGGATCACGGTTGGCTAAATTCATACCACAGTTTTAGTTTTGCCAATTATCACAACCCAGAGCGTATGAACTTTGGGGTTCTTAGGGTACTGAACGACGATACCGTCTCTGGCGGGCAGGGCTTCGGACAACATCCCCACAAGAACATGGAAATCGTTTCCATTCCCTTGAAAGGAGATTTGGAACACAAGGACAGTATGGGCAATACCACTATTATCAAAGAAGGTGATGTTCAGGTTATGAGTGCAGGAACCGGTGTTTTTCACAGCGAGTATAACAAGAATAAAAATGAAGAGGTTAAATTTCTTCAAATCTGGGTGTTTCCAAAAACACAAAATGTAACCCCCAGATACGATCAAATTTCTACCCTTGATATGGCCGTTAAAAATTCCTTTTACCAAATCCTTTCTCCCGAAAAAACGGAGCAGGGAGTTTGGATACATCAGGATGCTTGGTTTTCTTTAGGTGATTTTGAAACAAAAAATACTTCAACTTATACTTTAAATAAACCTAGTAATGGTCTATATGTATTTGTATTGGAAGGTGAAATTACTATTGGAGAGCAAATTCTAAAAAGGCGTGACGGATTGGGAATATGGGAAACCGGCCAAATTACGCTTACCGCAGCAACACCGAGCAAGGTCCTGCTAATGGAAGTTCCAATGACATAACCCCAAACCCCACTAACCCATCCATTTCCTTCTGCCTTTTGGCGAGGTGGTCGGTGGTTTATCGAATTTAGTACGCGCACAGGGCAATATATGCTATATTATCCCTAAATTAATGGTACTTTTTTTCCATAAAATCTAAATTTTGAAAAAAATTAAACTTCTGTTGGTAACCATCATGCTATTCCCCCTTGTCTTTTCATGCTCCAAGGAAAGCAAGGAGGATCTTATAGACATTTTGGTCAATGAAAATCCTACCGATCAACCCGAAGAAGAGCCCGAACCGGAAGTACCTTTGATAGAAAGCAGTCCACTCCCTGACAACCCCCAAAGATCGGGCGATGCCTCGGCCGGGTACGAATATTTAATTTCAGGCAATTATATGAGTTCGGGAGTTCCCTATGATGCATTTTTGCTGGGGACCAGTGTAAACCCTGACAACCGTCTCAACAGAACAGGAGACAACGCAAACCTGTCTTACGATTATACCACTATAACGGCTTCCAATGGAGCAAGAGTGGTTGCTCCCAATTGCATGGCATGCCACGCCTCCACAATAAACAATGAATTTATTATTGGCCTAGGGAGCCATGACGCGGATTTTACGGTTAACCGGGCAAGCAATATAGCCCTATTGAATTCTGGTATCAGAGCCTTGTATGGTGGGGAAGACAGCGCCGAATGGCAAGCATACGACCAATTTAGAAAGAGCATAGTTGCCATTGGCCCTAGGACAATGACAGAAACCAGAGGTTCTAATCCCGCGGATAAAATTACCCAAGTGTTAATAGCGCACCGGGATAAAAGTACTTTGGTATGGCAGGATACACCTTTGGTAGACATACCAGAGGAGGTATTCCCGTCCGATGTGCCTGCATGGTGGCTGCTAAAGAAAAAGAATGCCATGTTTTACCACGCCATTGGTCGACTTGATTTTTGCAAGTCTTTTATTGGTTCCAGCCTGCTCACCCTAGGTGACGCAACAAAGGCCGCTGAAATAGACTCCAAAATGGTAGATGTACTGGCCTATATTCAGAGTTTGGAAGCCCCTGAATATCCGTTTACGGTAGATTCAGATTTAGTACAACAAGGCCAACAATTATTTGAAAATAAATGCGCAACCTGTCACGGCACCTATGGGGACAACCCCACCTACCCAAATTTACTTGTGACCTTAAAATCCGTTGGGACCGACCCGGAATTATCCGATCATTACACAAAATCTTCCGCCATGAACGATTATTTTATGGAATGGTTCAATTCAGGGTGGTTTGGTACTTATGGGAATAATTTACAGATAAAAGCTGAAGGCGGCTATATTGCCCCACCCTTGGATGGTATATGGGCCACGGCCCCATACTTCCACAATGGATCCGTACCTACCTTGGAAGACGTCTTGAACAGCAAGAACAGACCTACAAGATGGAGCAGGTCTTTTGACAATACCGATTACGATCAATCAAAAGTGGGTTGGATCTACTCTATCGAACAGACCAAAGTTGACAAGAACACTTACGACACTACTTTAAAAGGATATGGAAATTCAGGTCACACCTTTGGTGACCAGTTGACGAATTCAGAAAGAATCGCTTTAATAGAATATCTTAAAACGCTATAAATAAATACTATATATCTATTTACTTGATTTAAAAAAACAACCTAAAAAACAACGGCAAGAAGATTTACAGAGCACATTCGTTGGTGTTTTCCATAATCACATACACTACAGAAAACTACTATTCCTCCGGTGGCCTACCGTGAATATCTTCGTAAATAGTATCAAAATTTTGACGCAAATGTGTACTTAGTTTTTTATGATAATCATCCGTTAACCACTTCAGAAAGTTATAGGTGCTTTTACTAATACACTTTGCATAACGCTGTATTCTATCATCGATATCCGGACCCAACATTTTGGAGAGAGCAAGGGCATCATAAACATCCTCACTGTTTTCCACGCATATTCTGGCATGTTGGGCTATCGATCTCTCTAACACCACCTTTGATGTTTCCCCATTTTTAATGGAATCCACATAAGTTTCCTTGATATCGAAATAGACTTTCTCGGATTTGGCAAATTCTGCACGCAATTCTTCGGGCATTTCCCATTTAAAATTGCTTTCCAGCTCTTCATCACTTAAAAGCCTATCCGCATAAAAATTTGGTGATTTAAAAATGGCCTGCCAGTCCAAATCGGCCCCCCAAGGACCAAAGCGATGGAAATTGTTTCCCAAGTCAATTACCGAAAAGGTAGATTTATTATTCAAAATCCTTGAACCACGACCTATCATCTGGTAATACAGGGTCAAGGATTTAGTGGCACGGTTCAATATAATGGTATCTATGGTAGGTTCGTCGAACCCGGTGGTCAAAATGCTTACCGAGGTTAAAACAGCATTAGGCGTCATATTAAACCACTTTAGAATGGTCTTACGCTGCTTCTTGGTAGCGGTATTGTCCAAATGCGCTATTGGATAGCCAGCGGCCCTGAAAGTCTCGTAGACATGCAGGGATGTATTAATACCATTATTGAAAATCAAGGTCTTCTTACCTTTGGAGTGTTTTTCATAAGCCTCCAAAAGCTTACTTAGCATCTGACTATTATTGTAAAGATCCTCTGAAGATTTTACTGTATAATCCCCATTGGAACCTACCTCCAAAGAAGTTAGCCCCATATTGTACGAATAGAAGTCCGCCTGGGCCAAAAACTCATTCTCAATAAGGGATTCTATTGTTTCCCCAACGATCAATTCATCATAATTATCTTTCATTGGCAAGTCCTTGTTGGAACTCAAGGGGGTTGCGGTAACGCCCAAAACAAATGAATTCTCAAAAAACTTGAACAATTTTGTAAAGGAATTATAATGCGCCTCATCAATAATTACCAATCCAACGTCCGAAATATCCAATTTATCGTCCTGAAGCCTGTTGTTCAATGTCTCCACCATGGCCACAAAGCAACTGTATTCTTCCTGATCATCTAGATTAGCCTTACTATCTACCACTTTATTGGTGACCCCAAAACTGGTCAGCATGGTAGAAGTTTGCTTGCAAAGCTCAATTCGGTGGGTCATAATCAGCACCTTCTTGTTGTGGTGCTTTAGATATTGCCTTACTATTTCGGAAAAAATGACGGTTTTACCACCACCAGTAGGCAATTGATACAAAAGATGATAATCATCCGGAGCAGTTTCAAATTTATCAAAAATCTGGTCAATAGCTCCTTTTTGATAGCTGTACAGCTCCTTATCCGTTTTTCTTTCTACAATAGCATTGGCAATCAAAGTCTCCGACATAATCTCTTTTTTGGATTGCAAAACTAAGCCCTTTGTTGGGTGATTAACGAATATTTTCAGAAAATTTAAGGATTATTTTTTTTAAATATCATTGTCAGGGCCAATTAGGGCCACTATTGGAATACATTTTATGATAATTTAAATTTAAAAACCGGCCACATTTCAACTAAGTGACCCTAGAATTGCTAGTTCTTGGCCAGGTTTCTAAGCGCCACCCATTGTTTGAGCATTTCCCTTGAATCCGTAGCCGGATAGCCCAATACGGTTTTTCCAGGAAGAACGTCGCTCATTACACCGGAACCAGCCCCTACAACGGCACCTGAATTAATGGTGGTATGATCTTTAATGGAAGCACTCCCTCCTATTATTACACCATCGCCCAGGGTAACAGAACCTGCCAAACCACTGTGTCCTGCCATAATACAAGACCTTCCCAATACACAATTATGGGCTATTTGGACCAAGTTGTCGATCTTACACCCATCACCTACGATTGTGGAGCTAAATTTTCCACGGTCAACACAGGAATTGGCCCCTATTTCCACATAATTGCCGATCACCACGTTTCCTATTTGAGGTATTTTCACCAAACCCCTACCGTCCTCACTTGGCCGATAGCCAAACCCGTCCGCCCCAATACTCACATTGGTATGAAAAATACAATTATTCCCAATAATGCTGCGCTCCCTAATAACGGTACCCGACCAAACTACAGTATGATGGCCAATAGTACTCTCATCAAAAATAGTAACGTTGGGATAAAGGATTACACCATCTCCCAAAACTACATTTTTACCCACATAACTACCCGCTCCAATTTTACAACCTTTGCCCAAAACTGCAGTTTCGTGTACTACGGCCCTAGGATGTATTTCTTCCAATAATTCAGGTGGTTCTGGCTGAAAAGCCTCCAGCAATTTGGCCATGGCCAAGTCTGCATTTGCCACCTTTATAAAAGCCCTATCCGCACCTGGCAGTATTTTTACTGCATTGGACACTATGGCGGCACTGGCACCGCAAGACTCCCACTGTCGCGCATATTTATTACTGGAGATAAATGTAATCTGCTGGTCTTTGGCCCTGTCTATTTGCTCGGCACCAATGATTGGCTTGTTATATTCCCCTATAAGCTCTCCATTCAAGAATTCACTTATTTCTGCAACGGTAAATGATTTCATTTAATACTTTCGTTATTATTTTATTGCTAAAACATTGATTAATATCCTGCCAAATATTTAAATATAGCTTTAAATATCAAACTATATTGTTAATTTTCAATGAAGCAGGCGCAAAATTTATATTTAAAGAAAAATTTAGGAGTTGGCATTTATTTTTTAGTCTCCTGTTAAGCAATGGCTTTCATCCCTTACCAGCTATTTCCTTTGCGACCTTATATACAATTGTTCTACCTTTTCCCGTGCCCAAGGAGTGCGCCTTAAAAACTTTAAACTGGATTTAATGGAAGGATCGTGATTAAAGCATCGAATATTAATTCTAGCACCCATTTCCTCCCAACCATATTGGGCCACCAAGGAGTCCAAAATGTCGGCCAAGGTAATACCATGTAAAGGATTCTTATCGTTATTCATTTAAAGTAATACATTAAATAAAAGTGACTATATACATAAACTACAATAAACTGCTATTTTCTTTTTTTATTTTTTTGAGCTAATTTCTTGTCTCCCCTTGTAATCGGTTTTTTATATTTCTTAGCAATTACCCTTTTATAGGATCCTCCTTGGTTTACCTTTTTATTTTTTTCCGCTTTTTCATGAAAGGCATCCCCACGGGCCTCCAGTTCGGCGGCACTCACGGGATTGTTGTGTTCCAAATTTTTGGGGCGCTCCTCCGGTGCCAATTCCTCCGATATTTTTACCTCCCGTGGAAACTCCATCAACGGAATTTGATAATCCATTAATTTCTCTATGGCGTTTTTAAACTCCTCCTCTTTCTCGGTATATAACAGCAAGGAGTTCCCTTTTTTCTCCGCTCTTCCCGTCCTACCTATACGGTGCATATAGTTCTCAGGATATGTAGGGGTATCAAAATTGATGACATGGGTAATTTGTTCCAAGTCCAAACCCCTAGACATTACATCGGTAGATACCAGAATCCTATTTTTCCCTTCATCGAATTGCTTGATGGACCTAATTCTATAATTCTGTGTTTTATTGGAATGGATTATAGCCGCCTCATCACCAAAATCTCCTTTCAAGGCTTCAAATAATCTGTCGGCACTTCTCTTATTGGAAACAAAAATCAACACCTTTTTATAAATGGTTTTATCTTTCAAAAGAAAGGTCAACAGGTTTACTTTAGTGTAATAGTTTTGAACGGCATAGGCAACTTGCTCAATATTTTCCAGTGGGGTTCCACTAACGGCAATCGATATTTTTGCCGGCGCAATAAAAAAGTCCTCTATCAATGTGGAAACCTCCTCTGTCATGGTAGCCGAAAACATGATATTCTGTCTTCTCTGTGGCATTAATTCAAAAATATTGGTAATCTGAAAACGAAAACCAAGATCCAACATAACATCTACTTCATCGATCACCAATTTCTTGATGTCCCTGAGCTTAACGGTCCTATCCAATGTAAGATCATACAATCTGCCAGGGGTAGCCACCAAAATATCACAACCTTGGGCCACTGCCTGCCGCTGGGTATTTATATTTGCCCCACCATAAATACCGCAAACCCTAACGGTCATATATTTGGAATAAGCTTCAATATTGGCAACCACCTGCAACACCAGTTCCCTTGTTGGGACCAATATCAATATTCTGGGATTGATTTGTTTCGAAAATTTCAACTCCTGCAATAGAGGTAACATATAAGCAAAAGTTTTCCCCGTACCTGTTTGTGCAATCCCTACTATATCTTTGCCTGACATGATTACGGAAAAGGCTTCCTGCTGAATGGGAGTCGGGACTGAAAAGCCCAAATCCTCTATGGCATAATGTAATTGATTAGATATATTAAAATCCGCAAAAGTGCTCATTACCTTTATTTTTGTAACAAAGGTAAAGTTTATAATCTTCATATTTGCCGATCTGACCTTAGTTGACCATAATCAGTAGATAAAATAGATTCTTAATTAAAACCTAATTCTCGAGTTTAACTTTGGGATAATTATTATTTTGAACCCACAGAATAATCCAAAATCCTAAATATGAAAAAAGCTTACTTACTATTGGCCCTACATTTAATTTGTTTTACCCATACCAGCTTTACCCAGACTACAGATAAAATTGTGTCCCAAATAGTATCCGAAGTCCATGTAAATTCACAACTGGAAATCTTGGCACACGAATTATTGGATGTTATTGGTCCTAGACTGGTTGGCACACCACAGATGCAGCAGGCCCATGATTGGGCACTGGCCCAATACAGCAATTGGGGAATTGCTGCCAAAAACGAACAATGGGGCCAATGGAAAGGCTGGGAACGGGGAATAACACATATAGACTTGGTCTCACCAAGAATACAAACCTTAAAGGGAACCCAATTGGCATGGAGCCCGAGCACTGGACGTAAAGGTATTACAGCAGAATTAATGGTCTTGCCCACCGTTGCCGATTCCGCTGAATTTAACAAATGGCTGCCAGGCGTTAAAGGTAAGCTGGTAATGATCTCAATGAAAGAAGCTACCGGCAGACCAGATTATAACTGGGAAGAATTTGCAACGCCGGAGTCCTACGATAGAATGAAAAAAAATAGGGAGGTTCAAGAAAATGAATGGTCAAAAAATATGCAACTCATAGGGCATAACAGGTGGTCACTACCACTCGCCTTGGAAAAAGCAGGAGCAATGGGAATTGTAAGTTCCTATTGGTCTAAGGGCTTTGGTGCCAATAAGATTTTTGGTGCGAATACGGAAAAAATTCCTTTTATAGACTTGGAATTGGAGGACTACACCATGCTTTACAGATTGGTAGAGAACGGCAATCGCCCCAAAATTAAAATTTTGGCGGAGTCCAAGGAGCTCGGTGCCGTACCAACATTTAACACCATTGCAGAGATAAAAGGTTCAGAAAAATCCGATGAATATGTTATTCTATCAGCACATTTTGATTCCTGGGATGGCGGAACGGGGGCCACGGACAACGGAACAGGAACCTTGGTAATGATGGAAACCATGCGCATTCTTAAAAAATTATATCCCAATCCCAAAAGAACCATCTTGGTTGGCCATTGGGGAAGCGAAGAGCAGGGATTGAACGGCTCCAGGGCTTATGTGGAAGACCACCCGGAAATAGTGGGCAAAGTACAAGCTGTTTTTAATCAGGACAATGGTACAGGGAGAGTTGTTAAAATCTCAGGAGGCGGGTTCGCCAATTCCTATGATTACATTCCCAGATGGCTATCCGCCGTTCCTGAAGAAATAACCCAGCATATAGAGACCACATTTCCCGGAATGCCTGCTGGTGGAGGGTCGGACAACGCATCCTTCATAGCAGCGGGAGCCCCAGCTTTTGGGCTAAGCTCCTTAAACTGGTCCTATTGGAATTACACTTGGCACACCAATAGGGATACCTATGATAAGATTGTTTTTGACGATTTAAAGAACAATGTAATTCTAACCGCAATATTGACCTATATGGCTAGTGAAGATCCAGAAATGGCCTCTAGGGAAAAAAGAATATTACCGGTTAATCCTAAAACTGGGGAACAAACCATTTGGCCTGAACAACGTTCCCCAGAAAGGAAAGGAGGATTGTAAGAATTTACCATAAATTTCCCTTGGGTTTATTAAAAATAAAGACTAACTTAAATTCCAGAATTTATACCAGATCTTACTTGGGTCTGTTAACTTAAAAACAATTAAATATGAATATCAATTTTGTATATGATGATGTAAAAGCCAGTGCCCGTTTAGAAGAATTGGCGACCAAGAAGTTGGAAAAACTTGAAGACAAATATGATTTTATAGTGCGTGCCGATGTTTTCTTTAAAAAGGAGAACACTTCCACGCCCAATACCGGTTTAATTTGCAATATAAGGCTGAGTGCACCTGGACCTAGATTGTTTGCAGAGTCCAACAACGCTAAATTTGAAGTGTCCATTGCTGCTTCTGTTGAAGAACTTGAACGACAATTGGAAAAAAGAAAAGGCAAAATGAAAACCCATTAACCAATTTCCAGCAATAGGAATACAAAAAATGCCCCAGGAGTTGAAATCTTCTGGGGCATTTTTATTGACCAATATTAGAAATATAGGCATCACTTAACATTGCTCAATCATCTTCATCTTCAAATTTAGTATCCGCCAAAGTTTTCATCAATCGATCCGAAAACGGGTTTTTATACAAATCCCTCATTAGTTTTTTTCTTTTGCGATCTGAAATATCCATAGTATCCAAAATGCCCTTTCTTCTCTTGGCCTCAACAATCCGTTTCTTCTTCAAGTCCATCCGGTCCTCGGCCGATAATATCATGTCTGGTTCATATTCCTCCAGTACGGTCCATTTTTCCACTTTCAGCTTTTTCCCCAAAGTGTCACTTTCTTTGGATTGGGCATTGCCGTCCACCAAAAATAAACCCATAACAAGCACTATTACAGCGCTGTAAATATCTTTAACCATGTTTCATAAAAAGTGTCTGCTTAAAGTTATAACATTTCATCCACCCTTTTGTAACTATAATCCAGTTTATACTTACCGTATATCCTTTTTTAAGGTCATTCTATCGATTTTCATACAAATTCTCTTTTTTAAACCCCCATTAAAGTCGGTAAAACCCGCTTCCATTTTCCAGAAAAAAGAATGTTAGCTGTTCCCACTTGGGATTTAAAAATGATACTTACATTTGTGCCATTAAATACGATAGTATATGTTAGTTTGGGGCTCGTTTATTGGTCTGATAATCATTTTTTTGGCGTTGGATCTAGGTGTTTTTCATAAACATGAACATGTGATAAAAACTAAGGAAGCAGGAATATGGACCGCCATATGGGTTACCGTGGCCCTTAGCTTTAGTGGGGTTATATATTGGTTGTTCTCCAATAATATCATTGACAATCCTACTGGGTTAACCCCAAACGACGCTGTTCTAAAATATATAACCGGTTATCTTATTGAACTGTCGCTAAGTGTAGACAATGTCTTTGTAATTGCCGTAATATTCAGCGCTTTTAAGATTCCCGCCATTTACCAACATAGGGTATTGTTCTGGGGCATATTGGGAGCTATCGTTTTCAGGGCCTTAATGATCATTTTTGGGGTCGCCCTAATTAATAAATTTGATTGGATAATCTATGTCTTTGGGGTATTCTTGCTATACACCGCATTTAAAATGCTCAAGTCCGATGAAAACGAATTTCAGCCAAAAAAATCATTTGTATTCAAACAGATAAAAAAGTTATATCCCATAACATCCACTATTAATGGCCACAATTTTTTCGTGAAGCGTATGGGTGTCAATGCAGCTACACCACTTTTTGTTGCTTTGGTAGTCATTGAACTCACGGACATTCTTTTCGCGTTGGACAGCATCCCTGCTATCTTGGCCATTACGGCCGATCCTTTTATTGTTTTTAGTTCCAACATTTTGGCCATATTGGGATTGAGATCAATGTATTTCCTAATTTCCAGAATGCTGGAGAAATTTAGGTATATCAACTATAGCCTAGTAGTGATTTTAGCTTTTGTAGGTTTAAAAATGTTGTTCTCCCATCATATTGAAATCCCAGAGTGGGTTTCCCTTACGGTGATATCCGTATCCTTGGTGGGGGGAATAATTTCCTCACTGCTCATCTCTGAAGAAAAAGACAGGGAAAAAAGCTAGTTATTTTTTATCCCGTAATTTTTGAGCAATAATATTTAAGGCATCCCTTACGGTTTGCATTTTGTCCATATCCTCATTTTCCAGACGTATCCCAAATGCATCCTCTACATCCAGGACAATATCGACCAAATTGGCCGAATTGATATTGAGTTCCTTTACAAAATTACTATCTTCCCCAATGGCACCTACAGGAACATCTTCAGGAAGATAAGTCTTAATAATATCCTTCAGCTGCACTAAATGTTGATCATTCCCCATTGTTACATTTCTTTATAGTCATTAAAGATAACACAGGCATTTACATCTCCAAATCCAAAACTTGCTTTTGCCACTATTTTAGGTTTATGGGAAGTTGTTTTCATGGGTATTCTTGAAGCATCGACCAACTCTAGGATCTCAGGATGAAGGTCTTGGCAGTTTTGATTCCCAAAAATCAATCCCTCTCGGTATTGCAGTAAGGCAGCCACGCATTCTACACTGCCAGAAGCAGCCAAACAATGGCCTACCAGCCCCTTGGTGGCGTTTATGAACGGGAAATCCTTGGCGGTGCGCTCCAAGGCCTCGCTCCAATTTCTGATTTCTTCGGCATCCTTCGATGTCGCCGTTAAATGTCCATTAATAACATCCACTTCAGATTTTTCTACCCCAGCATCCTTCAATGCCTCCAGTATACATCTCTGTACTGCCTGGCTATTTGGAGCTGTCATACTGCCTACTCCCCGTTGTCCACCGCTATTGAAAGCACCTCCCAAGACCTCCGCATATATCTTGGATCCTCTCTTCAATGCGCTGTCCAATGACTCCAGCACCATGGCTCCTGCCCCACTTCCCGGAACAAACCCAGAGGCACTTGCACTCATTGGTCTGCTGGCCTCTTGGGGATTATCGTTATAGTTGGAGGGCAGTATACGCATAGCATCAAAACCGCCCCAAATATAAGGGCCGCTATCATTACAACTCCCTACCAACATCCTTTCCGCCTTTCCTGACCTTATACGCTCCATCCCCATAATTACCCCTTCAGTGCCCGTTGCACAGGCTGATGAATTGGTAGTGACCTGATTTCCACACCCCAAAATTCCTCCGAGATAAGCACTTATGCCGCTGGCCATGGTCTGCATTACAGAATTACTGCCCAAACGGCGAGCATTATTATCATCAATTAAATAAATGGATTCCCTCAGTTTATCTATTCCCAAAATTCCGGTTCCAAAAATTATTCCGCTGTCCCAGTCAGGTTGATCCTTATCTGCCTTTGCCAGACCGGCATCCATCCATGCATCCGTTCCGGCCATGACACCATAAACTATACCGCTTGAATTTAAGCCCCTTAGCTGTAATGCCGTAAAATAAGATTCCTTTAAACTTTCCGGTATTTCCGGTTTTCCTGCGATTTGACATCCAAACCCCAAGTCGGCCAATTCCTGATGAAAAATAATTCCACTTTTACCATTGAGCATTGAATCATAAAAATCAGCTAGGCCAACCCCGTTTGGGGCACATATACCAAGTCCGGTTACCACTACACGCTTGTTCATATATTACTGCTCTTTATCATCCCGGACAAAACCCCCTTGCAAACCAACTGAGCTTGCTGGTTGTACATTTTAACCTCACATTTCAACTTATTGAAGCGAAAGAAAAGCTTGCTCGATCTCACTGTTACCGTCTCCTGAGGAAAAACGGGCAACAAAAACTGCATCTCGCTGCTGCTTAAGGCAACTTGGAAATTCCCTGTATTCAACTCTTCCGTATTGAGCAAGTGGATCCCCAAACACACCAATCCGATCTGGGCACAACACTCTGTCAGGATCACCCCTGGTGTAACAGGATGCTCCTTGAAATGCCCTTTATAAAAAAATTCATCCTTTTTAAAACTGTAGCAACCTTCAATGGCATCGGCACTCACCATATTAATCTTATCAACGAATAAGAAAGGATTGGTATAAGGTAATTTTTCAATTATATCATTTATAATAAGCATTTAACATCCCTTTAATTAAATTAATACTTTAATAGTGTAAGTTGAAACATTTTCCAGGACTTTTGAATTCTTGATTCTATTACCATTCCAATAAAACCCGTTGAGCAGAGAATCCGGGCCCAAAACTCAACAATAAACCCTGATCCCCTTCAGGAATATCCTTTTCCATAAATCGCTCCAAAACATACAACACCGTGGCGCTGCTCATATTGCCATATAGACGCAACGTTTCCCGAGTATCCTCCAAATTTTTGCCCAATGCACCAAACAAATCCTCCACCGTCTCTACAATTTTCTTTCCTCCTGGATGAAAAATTAAATGGTCCACTTTTTCAATACTACTACCATACCGCTTTAAAAATGGATAGATGATTTCTGGGAAATGTTCAAAAATCGTTTGCGGCACCAAGGGATCCAAAATCATTTTTAAACCCGAATTGGTTAAATCGAAACCCATCATTTGGGTAGCATCTGGAAAGTGATACATTTCCTCCCCAACAATTCTTGGCCCCTTGGCCTCTTTCTCCGAAGATACCAGCACACAGGCGGCACCATCACCAAAAATAGCGGCACTTACCATATTTGCCATGGAATAATCATGGAGCTGGAAAGTTGCAGTTGGACTTTCAACGGCCACAATGGCTGCCCTCTTTCCTGGATTGGTTCTTAAAAAATTACTGGCATATATTAAACCGGATACACCTGCTGCGCAGCCCATCTCCGTAACGGGCAATCGCACAATATCTTTCCTAAGGTTTAGATCATTAATCAGATAAGCATCCAATGATGGAATCATAATTCCAGTACAACTAACGGTAATTATGTAATCCAGACTGTCTGCCGCCCACCCACTTTTATCAAGGGCCCTCTGTAGGACAGTTCTTCCCAACTTCTTGACTTCACGGATATAGACATTGTTTTTATCTTCAAAAGAAGTTGCTTCAAAAACCTCTTCTGGACTCATTATACTATAGCGTTTGTCTACAGCGGCCCCTTCAAAAATCTTGAGCACCTTACGTTGTAACCGCTCATCCTGACCGTACAGCCATTTCTCCACAAAAGGTAAAATATCCTTGGTATTTCTACTGTATTGTGGCAATGCTTTGGTTACTGCAACTATCCTAGTACCTTCCATATGGCAACTGTTTTCCCTTTATTCTTATTATCCATAGGTATCTAAATGCCCACCTCCAACAAATATCGTGTTCCACATGGGGCAGATTAATGGAAAAAGCTACCAAATCCAATTTGGTAAATGCACTTTTTATGGAAACCAAACCATCATGTTTCGCAATCTTTGTTTTTATAAAAATAAGGCTAAAGAGTTGAAAAAGATGGTAGGACACTTTACTTCTTTGCAAATCGTTTATAACAATGCCCAATCTGCTGAGTTTTACAAATCGATCCAAAAAAATAGGTATGTCATAGGAATCAAAATGATGCATTGTTAAGGTACAAAGTAGAATATCGCATTGAAGCTCCATGGCTTCCGGTACCAGAATATCCTGTTCCAAGAATCTTATATTGGAATGTTCCTTAAAATTTTCTTTAGCCATTGCAATAGATTTGGCATTTAAATCTATCCCAATTAAATCCAGTTTTACAGGTTTATTCTTGTAAAACGCAGCGACTTTACCCAACATGGCCCCATCCCCACAACCCATATCCAAAATAGTATAGGAATTTTGGGGATTTTCTTGAATTATTTTTTCAATAGCCCGTAAAGAAAGTGAAAAACCTTGCAAAACGGTATTCACCCTATTTATGTCAGCATAAACCTTCTGCAACAGAAGTGTATCCAAATGAGGGTCGTCCATGAGCTCCTTTTTGCTACTACGTCTTTTAAAATTCATGAGCACTGGATTATTTGTCCATGGGTATCCTTGATCAGCTTATTTACAATATAGGGAGAATTAGCTAATATCCCCATGGCTAAATTGGATAGCCTTGGGTTCAGCAATACTGCTTGTAGCTGTCTGCCCATCCACAGCCTCTTGGCGAACATATGCTGCCATTGAATTTCATAATCCCTCTCCAACTGGAGCCGATTTTGAAATCCGTTTTTAAAATAAGCATGGATAGATTCCGAGGCAATTTTAGCGCTATGAATTGCCATAGCCATACCATTTCCGCACAAAGGATGTATAAGGCCGGCTGTATCCCCGCACATAATAATGTGATTCTCCACTGGTTTTTTTTTATGAAATGAAATCTGTCCAATAGTCAGTGGCTGTTCAAATAAGATCTCGGCATCATTTAGAAATTTACCAAGATATGGATTCCTAGCAATAATATTTTGATTAAAGCCGTCAATATCCTTCTCTCTTTTAAAGCTATCGTAAGTAACCAGATAACAAAAATTTACTGCCCCGCTCTCCGTTTTGGAAAGTCCGCCGTAACCACCCCTGAAATTATGGATAGCCACTAAATTATCAGGGAAGGAGTCTAGTTTATAATGAGCTTTTACAGCCAACCATGGGGATTTTTTCTGAATGAAGTGGCGCTTTAGATCTTTGTCCAACACCCCCCTTTTTCCATAAGCCCCAATGACAAATTTACTGGTGTATTCCTTTCCCGATTCTATACCGACCCTAAAATTGTCTTTTTCATAGCTAATGGAGGTTACACTTTTAGTAAAGACAATGGCTCCCAGGCCCATAGCCCTTTGATACAAAAGATGGTCAAAAGTATATCTACTAAGACCAAAACCTCCCATGGGCAATTTAGCCTTCAAGACTTTCCCCTTTTCTAGACTCAGGAGCATTTCATTAATTTGAAAGGTTTGCGGCAAAGAAATCCCCAAAAATTCCAAATAAGGAATCACTTCGTTGGAAACATACTCTCCACAAACTTTATGATGAGGGTATGGTTTACTTTCAAAAACGGCCACATTGTAGTTTTCCCTCTTCAAGTGAATGGCGGCAGTTAGACCGGCAAGCCCTCCCCCCACAATAATGACATCAAAATTATCCATCAACAAAAGGTACAGAAAATAAACAAAAAAACCCGACGATATACGTCGGGTTTTAGATAAGGAATTTTTATTTATTGTTTCGCCTTTTGGAGAGCTTCCTGCTGTAAAGCCTCATTGGCCACAATAACCAATTCTACCCTACGGTTTTTAGCTTTACCGGCAGCTGTACTGTTATCGGCCTTGGGTTGCGTCTCACCATACCAAGTAGTAGTTAACCTACTCCCAGAAATACCATTGGTAATTAGGTAATTGGTTACAGACTGTGCCCGTTGCTTGGATAAGTTTAAATTATAATCATCGGGTCCGGCACTATCGGTATGGCCTTCCACCAATATATTGGTGTCGGGATATTCTTTTAAAATTCCTACCAATCTATCCAATGTTGTTGCCGAAGTACCTTTTACATCGGATTTATTGGTGTCAAAATAAACACCGGCCTCCTCATTAAAGGTTACATTAATTCCTTCACCTACCCTAGTGACCTCGGCACCCGGAATCTCTTCTTCTATTCGTTCTGCCTGGCGGTCCATTCTATCTCCGATATAACCACCGGCAACACCACCTACCACTGCTCCAATGATAGCCCCCAAGGCAGTATTACCACCTTTTCCAACATTGTTACCAAGAACACCTCCAATTACCGCTCCACCGGCAGCACCAGTTGCTGCTCCCCTTTGCTTATGACTTGTGTTCTTAACTGCTTGACAGCTACTGAACGTAGCTAGAATCATCATTATGGATAAACCACTTACTATTATTTTTTTCATTTGATTTCTTGTTTAATATTAATCCAAAAGTTCTAAGGACGCATACATCCAATAGAACAGAAATTATGCCAATTCCGGCTTATCCGTTGATCGGCATGAATATATCTTCCTGCTTATAATTAATTACGGTAGGTCGTTTTTTGTAAATTCATAAACCACGGTCATCGGTTGTCCCTCCACCGTTACTTTTGAAGTCATTCTCAACTGTTGATCGGTCAGTTGTTCAATGTCCAATCTATAGCCCAAACCTCCGGAAATATCCTTATACTTCTCGTCTATAAACTTAAATTGCAACTGACTGGCCATTCCTGGTCTATCCACAACAGACCAACGGATAAAGCGCTCCGCGCCATCGCAATTGCTATAATTACCCAACATATAGCTCCCAGTACTATTATTGTTTCTAAAAAACCAAGTGCTGCCTTCAAAACAAGTGGCATCGGAATCATTAAAAAGTACCGATTTAAATTTTCCCTGCCCCCCTTGGTAGGAAACATTGTTTAAAATCCAGTTACCGCTCAAAACACTTCTATCCTTTCTTGCCGTCTTGGATACGGAACAGGAGGTAACAAGACCGGTTGTAAACAACACTAAAAATACAAGCTTTCTTAAATGCATAATTTTCATATTTATTATTTGAACATATATACGTTGAAACTGGAAAAAAAGTATGATGCTCCGGTATTAATTGTGAAGATTTAAACTAATAGCTTCAGGCACAGAATACTCCGAACAACTTATTTTTTTTCAAAGCTATTGTTAATGGCAACAATTGCTTTGCTCGTATAAAAAAACAATTGACTTTACCCCAATTGGGGCTCGGTGGCAATCGCAGAGTGCCAGCCTGACTATTTATAATAATGTTCTTATAAAAAACAAGGGAAAGCATTGCTTTCCCTTGTGCATTAACAGCCAAAACTCTAATATTAAAACCAACAAACAGACTGCTAACAAAACAACTTCATAATTTCCCCAAAATCTGGGTATATAGTTCTTCCTTTAATTTGTGCGACTCCTGCAAAATGCCCGCATATAGAGTACGATACTCTTCATGTTTGTTTACATAGTATATATCGCATTCCATGTCTTCGCATTCATTTAAATTGATCATGGAACTCTTATATCTGAAGAAAACACCTAGGTGCAATTTGTTTTCCAAGTTCAATTCCCTCAGTTTACCGATCATATCATCTTCATGCGACAATTTCATGGCAATGTTGATCAGGATTTCCAACTCTCTGCCGTTGTTCACCAAATGTCCTATCCAATTGCTCAGCTCCAGGGCATCTTTTTTGGCAATTAACCTATCGTCTGAATCATGCTCATAAAACACTTCCATACCTACAATAAAATATCAGAATTAATGGTGTTATGTACTTGCTTTACATCAGCAACCTTAAGGGTTTGTTCCCCATTCCTAAACTCCCAAACAATATCGTCCCCCTTGGCATAGCCAATAACTGCTGCTCCCATTGGTGTAAGAATTGATATTTTGCTATTCTTGAAATCACCCTGCGATGGAATCACTAATTGGAATTGTTTGGACCATCCATTAACTGCTTGTATGGTAACAATGGAATTGAACCTAATGACGTCTTTGGGCATTTCCTCCTCGTTATAAACCACTGCAGACTTCAACTCTTCGGTCAACTTTTCAATGGAACTCTTATAAGTATTATCAGTGTAAAACCCTGATACATTTACCAGACGCTTTAATAGGACGAACTCCTTCTCCTCCAACACTAAATTTCCGTACTTCATAATTCTGTGTTTTTTATATTTATTTATGGAAATATCCCTCTTTGAACATAAGCCTTTTCTATTCTTTCAATAGCAATGATATAAGCTGCAGTTCTCATATCCCCATCCCTATTTTCCGCCGTTTCATAAACCTTTTCAAAGACTTCCTTCATTTTCTTTTCCAGCTTGGCCAATACTTCCTCCAATTGCCATAACTCCCCGTTTCTATTCTGTAACCACTCAAAATAGCTGCCAATTACACCTCCGGAATTACAAAGAATGTCCGGAATAATTCCCACTCCATTTTTCAATAATATCTCCTCGCCTTCCACATCGGTAGGTCCGTTTGCCCCTTCCGCTATTAAAAATGCCTTGATCTTAGCTGCGTTCTCTGCTGTGATTTGATTACCCAAGGCAGCAGGAATACATATATCGCAATCCAATTCGAAAAAATGGTCCTTTTCCACCACTTGCGCCAAGGAATAACCTACAATACTGCCCTTGTTGTCCTGCATATACTGGTACAACTTGGATACTTCAATGCCATCGCTGTTGGTAATACTGCCATAAGCATCCTGCACTCCTACCAATTTAGCCCCTTCCTTTTCCAAAAAATGAGCAGTCCAATAACCCACATTTCCAAAACCCTGAACAATAAACCTCTTGTTCTTTAGGTCGACCTTTTTCTTTTCGGCCCAATATTTTATGTTCAGAAAAACACCATAGCCTGTAGCCCTATCCCTGCCTTCAGAACCTCCGGAACCCAAGGGTTTTCCAGTTACCACATGCTGATTTTTAGACCTTTCGGCCGGCGATTTTGTAGACATATACGTATCCACAATCCAAGCCATGGTTTGTGAATTTGTATTTATATCTGGGGCCGGTATATCGTGTTCCGGGCCAATATTGTCGCCTAATGCATATGTAAACCTTCTGGTAATCCTTTCCAATTCGGCAGTCGAATATTTGGAGGGATCAATTTGAATCCCTCCCTTTGCACCACCATAAGGCAGACCAGCCAAAGAAGTTTTCCAAGTCATCCACATGGCTAGGGCTTTTGCCGCATCAATATCAACAGTTGGGTGATAACGTAGTCCACCCTTATAAGGTCCTAAGGCGTTATTATGCTGTACCCGATATCCGGTAAAAACTTCAACATCCCCATTGTCCATTTTAACAGGGAAATGTATCAGTAATTCATTATTGGTGATACTGAGTATTTTTCTAATATTGCTATTTAGATTAATAATATCGGCAGCATGATCGAATTGACGCATCACGTTCTCCAACATGCCCTGTTTTGATTCTGTTTTTGACTTTGTAATCATAAATATCTTTTTAGAATAATCTCACTTCACTTTTAAAAACCAAATTATTTCCTCCAGGTACTGCCCTTGAATCCGCTGATTCAAATTCATTGCAGTTCCAAATATGTTTCTTATTTTTTGTAAGTACACATGTTTTGAAATACTTACAACTTGGACATAAACTAGTGTTGTTTCCCATAACCGTGTATTTTAGTAACACATTAAGGGCAACTAGAGTGCCATAAAACCAGAGAGTAAATTATTCTATGTTCAAATAACTGTAAATCAGAATTTTAATATGAATTGAATATTATTTTCTTGAATATGAAGATGGGATATTTTCCTCAGATGGGTAATTATTACTCATCTAAAAAAAGGGATTTACTGAATTTTTTGACGCAATGTTTTGCGATCGATCTGAAGAATTTCTGCCGCTTTGGATTTATTATTGTCGGTAGCCACCAATACTTTTAAGATGTATTTTTTTTCAACTTCCCTTAAAGGCAACAGGTTGTCTTCGGGAAAATCTATCTTATATTTCAAATTATCCGGTAAGTTGTCTATTTCGATTCTCTTATCGCACATTATTACCGCTCTTTGAATTACATTTTCCAGTTCCCTAATATTTCCCGGCCATGGGTATCTTTCCAAAAGCTCCATGGCCTCGGGTGCAATGGTTACCAACCTATCCTTGTACTCCACCCCATATTTTAAAAGAAATTTGTCCACCAACAAGGGTATGTCTTCTTTTCGTTCCCGGAGAGGTGGAACATTGATTTCCACAACGGTTAACCTATAATAGAGGTCTTCCCGGAACATTTTTTTTTGAACTAGGGAATATAAATTACTATTGGTAGCCGCAATGATGCGGATGTCTATTTTTTCTATTTTTTGGGACCCCACCTTCACCACTTCCTTTTCCTGCAACGCTCTTAACAATTTGGATTGCACGGACAGGGATGCGTTGCCTATTTCATCCAAAAATAGGGTACCCTTGTCCGCAGCCTGAAAAAAACCGTTGCGGTTTTCATTGGCTCCTGTAAATGCACCCTTGGCATAACCAAAAAGCTCAGCCTCCAAAAGACTTTCCGGAATAGCTCCACAGTTTACTGCAACAAAAGGCGCCCTGGAGAATTTTCCCATATAATGCACAGAACGGGCCACCAATTCCTTTCCGGTGCCACTTTCCCCATTGATCAGGACTGTTGCCTTGTTGTCTTTCACCCTATCTATAATATCGGTCACTTTTTTTATGGCCTCGGATCTACCAATGAGCTCCCCATAAGCATCAACATTATTATTTTTAGTACTTGATTGACCGCTGGTGCCTACCTTGCCAGGGGAATTGCCCTTGAACGATTTTAATACCGCCTGCTTTAATTCCTCTTTGGTAAAAGGTTTGACCAAATAATCCAAGGCCCCGGATTTTATAACGCTCATGGCGTCATCTACCGAAGGATAGCCGGTAACCACTAATTTTGGCAACTTGGGATAATGTTCAGAAACGTATTTAACCAGCTGCAGTCCATCTACATCCGGCATTTTAAGGTCCGTAATCAAAAGGTCTATTCTGGAATCTTTTAGGATCACCAAGGCCTCTTTAACGGAAACAGCCTTATAAGTGTGGTAATTGAAGGATTGAAGGTGTCTATGGATTAGTTCCAATATATTTACATCATCATCTACGATCAATACATTCTCTTTATTAAAACCCATAATCTTAAATTTTCGGAAAATTAACGATAAATATAGCCCCTTTAGGTTTGTTGGATTTATACTTTATTGTTCCTTTATGACTTTTTACTATACCGTGAACCACACTTAATCCTAATCCAGAACCTTCACCAACAGGCTTAGTACTGTAAAACGGCTCAAAGATCCTATCACTAATTTTGGGATCTATACCTGGCCCTTCATCCGTGATGCAAATTTCAATATTTTTGTCAGTTTCCTTTAACTCTATTTTAATCTTGCCTTTAACCAAGGAAAAGTATATGGCATTGAGCACCAAATTAAAAATAACCTGTGTCAACTGAATAGTATCGACCCTAAGAAAAATGGGTTGGGCACTCAAATTGAGTTGGTGAACAATTTTCTTTTTCTTAAAGCTGGGCTCCATTAAATTAACAGCGTTCGTTATTATAGGGCCTATATTGACCAAGGACATCTGCTGGGGCATTTCACAGGCAAAGAACATGAGCTTTTTAACCACTTCCCTGGAAAATATGGCACTATTTATAATTTTATCAACATCCTTGGAGGCTTGGGTGTCCTGAGTTATCCTAGTTTTCAATAATTCGGCAAATCCAAGTATATTGGCTAAAGGGGTATTTAGTTCATGGGCGATCCCAGCAGTAATTTCACCTAAAATACCTAGGCGATCTGCCCTTTCCATTTTACGTTTTATAATTACCTCATTGTCCTTGATCTGTTTTCTTTCCAAAAGATTACCGACCTCCAAACACACATTTCGAAGCAATTTTTCTTCTTCCTGCAAAAAATCAACTTTGCTAAATTTTGGCTTGGGATAGGCCACATGTATTTCACCTACCTTCTTATTAAAAACCTTTACACTGGACTCCAACGACACAGGATCATCCGGGAAATCTGGCGTAACTATATTGTATTGCTCCGAAATGAGTTTCACTTGGGCAGCGTCACTAAAAAGCCAAGCTTTCTGCAAACAATGTAGAATTCCCTTTAAGGCATCTTCAACCTGTTCATAGTCGCAATTCACGATAATAGAGGTTACCTCATATAAACAAGTAAGCTCTTTTATACGCTCCTTGAGTTTTTCTTCTGCTGTAATCATCTGCATATAGTTCCATTTTAATTTTCGGGAGATACCTAATAGGATAACAAATTTAAAAGCTCCTGCGAAAATCTTTCTTTGGGCAAATAATTGTTTTCCAAATTTTTCGCAAAAGGAATGGGCGTCTCCAAACTGGCAACCCGCTTTATGGGTGCATCCAAGTATTCAAAACAATTTTCCACCACCAAAGCGCAAATGTCACTGGCCACTCCCCCAAACAAACTATCCTCCTGTAAGATAATAAGTTTGCCGGTCTTTTTCACGGAGGTAAAAATTGCATCCATATCCATGGGCTGCAAGGTCCTCAGATCAATCAGATCGGCCTTTATATCCGGATTGCCATTTAGTGCTTCCAAAGCCCAATGTACCCCCAAACCATAGGAAACTACGGTAATATCCGTGCCCTCCCTCAATAAGGAAGCCTTACCAAATGGCAAAGTATAATAATCCTCAGGCACGTCTTGGTAAATATTCCTATAAAGTCCTTTATGTTCAAAAAACAATACCGGATTGGGATCATTTATAGAGGTGGCCAAAAGGCCCTTTGCGTCATATGGAAAGGCTGGATAGACCACCTTTAATCCCGGAGTCTTTGTAAACCAGGCCTCGTTGGTCTGGGAATGAAAAGGTCCTGCCCCCATCCCTGCCCCACAGGGCATCCTTATTACAACATCTGCATGCTCTCCCCAACGGTAATGTACCTTGGCCAAATAGTTTACAACAGGGTTAAATCCGGTACTTACGAAGTCGGCAAACTGCATTTCCACTACCGATTTTACACCGTTTATGGAAAGACCCATTGCAGCAGAAACCACTGCCGATTCACATATAGGGGTATTTCTTACCCGGTCCTTCCCAAAGGCCTCCACAAAACCCTCGGTAATCTTAAACACTCCCCCATAATCTGCGATATCCTGCCCCATGACCACCAAGTTTTCGTGCCTTTCCATAGATTGTTTTAATCCTTGGGAAACCGCATCTATCAACCTTATATTTTTGGTTATGGACTTATGGTTAATTTCCTGATAATCAAAATTTTTATAAACATCCCTTAATTCCTTTGTTTCATCTACTTCTATCTCATTTTCAGCAAAGGCCTTTTTTAGATCGTAGTCTATTTCCGCGAATATTTCATTTTTAAAAGTTTCTATCAAATGAGCCGAAAGAATCTTTTCCTTCAAAAGAAAGTTTTCAAAATTCGCAATGGGGTCTTTTTCCTCCCAGGCGTCCAATAATTGCTGTGGGACATATTTGGTGCCACTTGCCTCCTCATGGCCACGCATTCTAAAGGTTCTAAATTCCAATAATACAGGCCTCGGATTTTTCCGCATACTCTGACAAATAAAATCGACCTGCGAGTACACTTCCAAAATATTGTTACCCTCCACAATATGCGATTCCATTCCGTAGCCTATTCCCTTATCCGCCAAATTTTCACATCTGTATTGCTCGTTTGTTGGGGTAGACAAACCATAACCGTTGTTCTCTATACAAAACAGAACAGGTAAATTCCATACCGCAGCAAGATTTAAGGCCTCATGAAAATCGCCCTCGCTTGTACCCCCCTCCCCTGTAAATACAGCAGTTACCTTATTATTCTGTTTCAGAAGGTCTGCAAGCGCTATCCCGTCGGCTACCCCCAACTGGGGACCCAAATGGGATATCATCCCCACAATTTTATATTGCTGGGTGCCAAAGTGAAAACTTCTGTCCCTACCATTGGTAAAGCCATTACTCTTACCCTGCCATTGGGAGAAAAGTCGGTGCAAGGGTATATTTCTTGTGGTAAAAACACCAAGATTGCGGTGCATGGGCAAGATGTATTCATCAGGCCTTAAGGCACTGGTAACCCCCACAGCTATTGCCTCTTGTCCTATACCGCTAAACCATTTGGATATTTTTCCCTGACGTAGAAGTATCAACATTTTCTCCTCTATCAAACGCGGTTTTAGCATCCGTTGATAAAGTTTCAATTGCATGGCCTTATCAACACTATCTCCTTTATATTGCATGTTATGTTTTTATTCTTTTTGGCTTAAATAATTTATAAATGTAACAAAACGGAAAAACAAAGTTGAATAATATTTAAAGAAGATTAGCCATATTTATTAACTTTGATTTTATTAAAAATAATGATGATGAGTTCAATACCAAGTGTAAATCTTGAAGATTTTATATCCGACGATAAAAATAGAAAAGAAAAATTCATTAAAGAGATAGGAAGTGCCTTCGAGAATATTGGATTCGTAGCATTAAGTGGTCATTTTTTGTCCGATAAGTTGGTAGACGATCTCTATTCTGAAATCAAGAATTTTTTCAACCTATCACAGGAAGTCAAAGATAAATATGAAATTCCTGGCATTGGAGGACAAAGAGGATATACATCTTTTGGAAAAGAACATGCCAAGGGAAAAAAGGAAGGTGATTTAAAGGAATTTTGGCATTTTGGACAGTATTTGGAAAATAATCCAAAATTGGAAAAGGAATATCCTGCCAATGTAGAGGTCCAAGAATTGGTCCATTTTAATGCTACCGGTAAGGAAACCTATAAAATGTTGGAAAAAACGGCAAAATATGTTTTACGAGCACTTGCCCTGCATTTGGATCTTGAAGAAACCTATTTTGACGATTATATTAAAAATGGAAATTCCATTTTACGGCCAATACATTACCCCCCAATTGAACAAGAACCTAAAAATGCCGTTAGGGCCGCGGCCCATGGGGATATTAATTTAATTACCCTTTTAATGGGGGCACACGGTAAGGGACTTCAGGTAAAAAACCACGACGGGGAATGGGTAGATGCAATTGCCCAACCGGATCAATTGATGATCAACGTAGGGGATATGCTTTCCCGTTTAACCAATAATAAATTAAAATCCACCATACACCAGGTGGTTAATCCTCCCAAAGAACTATGGGGTACTTCAAGGTATTCCGTACCGTTTTTTATGCATCCCATAAGCGAAATGCCTTTAAATTGTCTGGAGAATTGTGTGGATAAGGACCACCCAAAACAATTTGAGGATATTACAGCTGGTGAGTTTTTGCACGAAAGACTGATAGACTTAGGCTTAATTACGAAGTAGATTAGTTTTTATCCAAGCTTTATTATTGCCTAGGGCAGTGAATAATCTTTAGTATTAACAATTTAATCTTGGACACTATGAAAAAAGTAATTTTACCAATCGTATTATTGGCGGTTTTAGCATTTGGAGTAGTTAATTCAACACTGACAGATGCCGAAAGGGAATTTGCCGTAAAAGAAATGACAAAATCCCATGATCATTTTTTAAACGCCATACAGGGATTGAGCGAGGAACAACTTAATTACAAAGTAACCGATGATTCCTGGTCCATTGCGGAATGTGCCGAGCACATTGCAATTTCGGAAAACATGATCTTTGGAATGCTTCAAGGCACACTGGCCACTGAAGCCGACCCATCCAAACGTGCCGAGGTCAAGGTATCCGACGAACAATTAATTGCTATGATAGAGGACCGTAGCAATAAAGTTAAAACAAGTGAGGCATTTGAACCCTCTGGTAAATATGGCAGTTTTGAAGAAACAGTGGAGGAATTTAAATCCAAAAGGAAGGAACATATAGACTATGTTAAAAGTACACAGGATGATCTTCGAAACCGCTACCAACAACTTCCTTTTGGAACCATTGATGCCTATCAAATACTTTTGTTTATGTCCGGCCATACAGAAAGGCATATAACACAAATGGAGGAAGTAATGGACGATGAGGACTTTCCTATGGAATAATTTCGGTAACCAAATAAATGAGACCCATTCCAACAAAAATCCCAATTTGTGAAGGATGGGTTTTGATTTTGGCGCTCAAATACTATTTTAGCATAATTTTAATAATTTACAATGGACTTAAAGGATCAATTGAAGAATCTATTTCCGGATCATGAGCCAACGGAGGATGAGCAGAAAAAGTATGTTGAAAATGAAATTTGGTTGCAGGAAGAACCTATTATTTGCAAGTATGAAAAAAGAAAGGGAAAACCGATAACCATATTGGAGGGATATACCGGAGCAGACGAAGATTTTAAAAAATTGGCCAAGGAACTTAAGACCAAGCTAAGCGTAGGCGGAAGTTTTAAGGACGATTCTATAATCATTCAAGGAGATTATAGAGATAAAATAATGAAAATATTACAGGAAAAAGGATTTAAAGTAAAACGCGTTGGAGGTTAGATTTTTGTTAATTATTTTTTGATATTAAGATAAAACACTACATTTATTAGCCACAACCTAAACCACCATTACAATGAGTTCCCAATTACACATAACAAACGGTGATATACTCACCAATAAATTAAGCACCCTGAAATTGGAAGGGGATATTATTACCTGGCGCGAGATGTTATGTGAAGGTAAAACCGAAACCAATGTTGGCAGCGAATCATTTTGGAAAACCAGGTTCGAATTTTTAAATAAAAACTACAAGGTTTCCAAATCTTGGTTTATTGATAAAACTCTAAAAGAATACCGCACCCTTTGCAATCACAAACAGGAAGACCGCATTGTACTTTGGTTCGATTTCGATCTTTTTGATCAAGTGAATATGTTAGCGGTGATCAGTTGGTTAAAGACCCATAGGCCTTATGCCCAAATTTCTTTGGTATCCAGTGAAGAAGAAGAAAATTCCTTAAATATATTGGGGCTAGGAGAATTAACCGATGAACAACTACTCAAATTATTCACTAATTGCACTCTTTTAACGCAGGACGATATAGAATATGCCGATTATGTTTGGCAGTTGTACTGTAGCGATAACCCCATCAGATTAGAGAATCTTAAGGATTTTGACAGTTTCCAATTCTCCCACCTTTCAGGTGCTATTGAAGCCCATTTAATGCGTTTCCCAACCATTAGAAATGGTCTCAATGAAGTGGAGAATAATATATTGCGTTTGGCACGCACCGCCAAACCAAAGACCAAGATAGAATTACTTAATACGGTTTTAAGAAATCAGGGGCGTTATGGTTTTGGTGATACCCAATACGAGCGGGTAATAACCAAGCTAAAACCTCTTTTTACCAATTTCAGCCCTGTTAAACTTTCAAAAAAAGGTATGGAAATCCTGGAAGGAAAAACCAGTTATTATTCCTGTATCCAAGAAAATGATGCCTATTTGGGTGGAGCTTTAAAATATAATTTCCTTTATAACTCTGAAACGAATCGCATACTAAAATTGTAAAATGAAAATTGGTTCTTCAGAGCTAATCCTAAACTTAGACCATAGCGTATACCATCTTAATTTATTTCCTCAAGACCTAGCAGATACCGTAATCACCGTTGGAGACCCCGATAGGGTAAAGCGCGTTTCCCAGTATTTTGATAAGATCGACTTAAAAAAAGGAAAGCGGGAATTCCTAACCCATACCGGATGGCTGAACAATAAGCGCATTTCGGTAATTTCTACAGGTATCGGCACAGACAATATAGACATCGTCCTTAATGAGCTGGATGCCTTGGTCAATATTGATTTTGAAACTAGGACTATAAAAAAAGATAAAACCCGCTTGGATATTATTCGGATAGGCACTTCCGGCGCCATTCAGCCCGATATTCCCATAGATTCTTTTTTGTTGAGCGAATACGCCATTGGCCTGGATAGTCTTTTGCACTTTTACGACAGTGTCCATATTCAACACCCGGAGATTCAGCAAGCATTTTTAAAACACACCAATTGGCTAAAAGATAAGTCCAACCCCTATGTTGTAGAATACGACAAAACTTTGGGAGCCCAGTTCATCTCGGACAAAATGCAACTTGGATTTACCGCTACCAATGTTGGGTTCTATGGTCCCCAGGGTAGAATTTTACGTTTAAAATTGGAAGATAAAAATATGAATGCCAAACTGGCCAGTTTTAATTATGATGATAAGCGTATCACCAATTTGGAAATGGAAACCTCTGGAATTTATGGCTTGGCAAAGTTATTGGGACACAGGGCTGTTTCCTTAAACTGTATTGTGGCAAACAGGCCCAATGGACAGTTTTCATCAAGACCGGATTTGGCGATAGACGAACTTATTAAATATGCCTTGGACAAGATAGCCTTAAATCATAATAGTTGAAAAGACAATTAATTGAATATAAGTGTTTTGAGATGTATTATATACAACAAAAGTTAATAACATCTTATGGCCCGCCTACTAATTAGTTGATAAACCAGATAAAAATAATTGATTTGAAAAATGTAAATATCATAGGTGTTCCGGAACACTTTAATTTTCCCTGGCAATTAGCTATAGAAGAAGGCGCTTTTGGAGCCCGTGGAATAAATCTAAAATGGAAAGATATCCCGGAAGGTACCGGTAAAATGGCACAATTGTTAAAGGACAACGAAACTGATTTGGCCATTATACTGACCGAAGGGATTGTAAAAAGTATCAGCGAAGGAAATCCTTCAAAAATTGTTCAGGAATATATAGCTACTCCCCTCTTGTGGGGTATACACGTAGCTGCCAAAAGTAATTATAAGACCTTGGCCGATTTAAAAAACAAAACCGCAGCCATTAGCAGATATGGAAGTGGTAGTCATCTAATGGCATACGTAAACGCCCAAAACCAGGGTTGGGATACCAAAGAATTAAAATTTGAGGTAGTCGACAATTTAAATGGGGCGGTGAACAGTTTAACAGACGGCAAGGCCGACTATTTTATGTGGGAGCGTTTTACTACAAAACCCTTGGTTGATCAGGGGGTATTTCGAAGAATTACAGATTGTCCTACACCATGGCCTTGTTTTGTAATTGCCGCTACGGATAAGTTTATAACTGAAAATCCCGGGACATTGAGGCACATACTGGAAATCATCAATATTTACACCTCCGATTTTAAACAAATTCCTAGCATAGACCGAACCTTGTCCAATACATACAAACAGCAGTTAGAGGATATTCAACATTGGTTGTCATTAACGGAATGGGGACAAAACAATATCAGCAAGCAGAATTTGGAATTGGTCCAAAATACCTTAAAAGACTTAAAGCTTATCGAAAAGATAACTCCAAGCATGGAGATATTATATAAGGGAGCTTAAAAAAGGACAAACAGGTTTTACTTGTTTTCTATTGTTGATCGCTCTACTCGTAAAAATAGGTTTGTATTATACTTCTAAAATTGATATCCGACAAAGGTTTCTGAAGACATTCCTTAACACGGGTGTTGGATAGGGCCTTGTAGGTTACTTCTTCACTACTATTGGCGGTTAATACGGCTATTACAATTTTTTCTTTTTCCTCTTTTCTAAAAAGTATGTCAAAAGCCTCCAAAAATTGCCATCCGTTCATTATTGGCATTTCAATATCCAAAATCAAAAGAAAACTTCCCTGGTCTATATCATTAATATTGGCCTCTATAAAATCTAACGCCCTATGACCATCCGTAACAGTATCAATATCCAGGTCTGGAATAAGTTTTTTTAAAAATAGTTTATTAAGCATATTGGTTGTTCCGTCGTCATCAACCAACAATACCCATTTTAATCTAGTAGAATTCATTAACCTATTAATATTTAATATCACAAATGCTAGTGTAAGTTTTACAATACAATTCAAAAAAAGTACAAATATAGATTTAGTTAATACTACATTTTCGGTTTTTGGTCAAAAAAGTAATATAAATGTTATTTCATTAACTTCAATTATGCAATAAAATGGAACCGTTTCTATACTTTTTAGCCACAGAACAGTATTGTATCAATATTAATCCATCAAAATACGGATTACCAATTAATTCCTTGTCTTCCATTTTCCAATAATATTTTGTTCGTTTTACTAAAATGCTTGTTCCCAAACCAATACCCTCTGTTGGCACTTAAGGGAGAGGGATGTCCGGAAGTCAAAATATAATGCTTCTCGGTGTTGATCAATTTTGCCTTCTTCTTTGCAAAACCTCCCCATAATAAAAATATCAATTTCTCCTTTTCTTCGGATAATTTTTGGATAACGGTATCCGTAAAAAGCTCCCACCCCTTATTTTGGTGACTACCGGCTTCATGTGCCCGTACCGTTAAGGTGGCGTTCAGTAAAAGAACGCCTTGGTCTGCCCATTGTTCCAAATTTCCATTTGCAGGATAAGCTTTGCCCAAATCCGATTCAATTTCCCGAAATATATTGACCAAGGAGGGTGGGTGCACCACGCCCTCGTTTACGGAAAAACAAAGACCATTGGCCTGGTTGGGTCCATGATATGGATCTTGACCTATAATAACTACTTTGGTTTCCTCTAAGTGACAATGGTTAAAAGCGGCATAAATATTGCTCTCCTTAGGGTAGCATGTATACTTGGCATATTCCTGTTGCACAAATACCATAAGGGATTCAAAATAAGGTTTTTTAAACTCGGCTAGCAAAAGCTTATGCCAACTATCATGCATACTAAAGGTCACTTATGATTTCATTTTATAATTGTTAAACAAAGAATTGATACCTTTCTGCAAGGAATAACATCAAAAATAGTTAAAAAATAAAAATAATTTTCTTTAAAAGGCTATAACCTAAAAAAATATTGTACTAATTAAACTTACTTACCTTTGCAGTTAATTACAAAATATAATAAAGCTATAAATAAACCTTTTTCAATTTTTATAGTCCTATAAAGGAACTTAAGTCCAAAATGTTGATTGCGGAAGAAACTTTAGTAATACAATTAAAGCAAAAGGACCATCAGGCCAAGGCTTTTGAGATACTGGTAAACACTTACAAGGAACGTCTGTATTGGCATATAAGAAGAATTGTATTAAACCATGATGACACCGATGATGTGTTGCAAAATACCTTTATAAAAGTTTTTAGAAATATCGACGGCTTTAAGGGCGATAGTAAATTATACTCCTGGATGTACAGAATAGCCACCAACGAGGCCTTGTCATTTTTAAAATCCAAATCACAAAAACTTAAGATCAATAACGAGAAGTTGATGACCAAGGCTGTAGAAGATTTGAGGGCCGATGTCTATTTTGAAGGGGATGAAATTCAACTAAAATTACAAAAGGCCATTGCGACGCTTCCTGAAAAGCAAAAATTAATATTTAATATGAAATATTTTCAGGAGTTGAAGTATGAAGAAATTTCAGAAATTTTAGAGACCTCCGTAGGTGGATTAAAAGCCTCCTATCATTTGGCATCAAAAAAGATCGAAGCTTTTTTGAAAGAATATTAAACCTTTTATATTGTTCAAGGTCAAACTATTGAAATGGATAAACTAAATAAAAATAACAACTTTAAGGTTCCGGATGGGTATTTCGATACCCTTTCCAGCGATATCATGAAAAAGATAGCTAAGGAAGATAATTCTATGCCTTTAAATGAAGGATTCAAAGTTCCGGAAGGTTATTTTGAAACTTTAAACACTAAGATTTTGGGGCAACTGGAAAACATTCCGGTGGAGACCAAGGTAATCCCATTAAAATCTTATAAAAAACACTATTATACTGCCGCTTCCGTAGCTGCGGTCGTCCTATTGTTCATTATGGTTCAATTTAATAGCGATAAAACGCTATCCTATTCGGATTTGGCCAATTCGGATATAGAACATTATTTTGAATTTAACGATTTGGAACTTTCTTCCTATGATTTGGCAGAAATACTTCCAATCGATGATTTGGACCTAAACGATATTATGGAAAGTAGGCTGGATAACGACAATATCATAGATTATCTGGATTCCTATATTGAAGATTTTGAAGAATTAAATATGCACAATGATGATTAGAAAAATAAAAATACTTGCCCCTATCCTGTTCCTTGTAGCTACCTTATCCTTAAGCTCACAGGAAAGGCAAGATTGGGATAAAATAAAATCCCTAAAAGTAGCTTTCATTACAGAAAGATTGAACCTTACTCCAAAAGAAGCCCAAAGTTTTTGGCCTATTTACAACGAGCATCAATCCAAAAAGGAAGGTTTGTTCAGGGAGGAGCGCTTTGAAATAGGTTCCGAGATAAAAAATCTGGATGGCCTATCGGACGCCCAGGCCAGCGAACTTCTTGCCCGCATGCAAAAATTGGAGGAAGAAAAATATAAAATGGAAAAATCCTATATCGAAAAAATATCCAAGACAATTTCGGCCAAGAAGACTATTTTGTTAATGCGTTCGGAAGAGGATTTTAAACGTCAACTAATTAAACAATATCGACAAAAAAAGGGTGGCCAGTGATTTTCATCCAGGCTTCAAGTCAATAAGCGTTAATTATATAATTGGTATTTTACATCGCCCTGGGTATCTCAGCGAAAAATAAGTTTCGCAATCCTGTCCTTCCCCGCGGCATATGCGAGAGTATCGTTCATAAACCTAAGGGTATAAAAGGATTCATCGGAAAGTTGTTTCCAAGTTTCACCAGTGTCATAGGAATAGGCAATACCTTCAAAACCTAGAGCAACTAGGGACTTTCCATTGGAATTTGGTACAAATTGTACGCAGCTTCTATAATTAGGTAGTTGGCCATTGGCTATCAATTTCCAAGTTTTACCACCGTCGGTGGTTATAGCCTTGTTGCCATTATTTATTTCGGGGTCCGTATAATCCCCTCCAAATACAACCCCTAGATTTTCATCATAAAAATCAACGGAAAAGATACCTTGCGTAGTTTTTTCACTTGTTATAGGAGTTTTTACAACTTCCCAGTTATACCCCATATCTTTGGTATAATAAACGTTTCCATGAGTCGTTGCTATCCACGCCATAGTACCCAACACCTTGATATTGGTATTACTGGCCGCAAATGCACCCTCCCCGGTTTCCGACTTGGGTAATGAAGAACATGGTGTTTTTTTCCAAGTATTACCGCCATCCCTTGTAATTATTATAGACAGACAGCCATTCATACTGTCCCCAACTGCAATGCCCTCTTGATCGTTCCAAAAGGTCATGGCATCATAGAATACCTTCTCATCCTCTTCCTTATATACCAATTCCATATTACCCTTGTCACCTGTTTTGTACAGCAAGGCCGGATTACCAATGGAAAGCATAAAAAAATCGGTAGAATTTTGGGCTACAGCCCTAAATTCAGGAAGAATACTGTCATATTTTTGGGTATTTACCCTCACTTTGTTGGACCTAAGGTCTACCAAACCAAAAGCTCCCTTGTTGGCAGCAAATGCCATATTGCCGCCGTCCATAATCTCGATGGCCCTAAAGCTCAATGAATCGGTATAAATGGTCTCTATTTTTACAGCCTTAAACGTGCTCTTTTTCTCCATTTCGGAACAGGAGCCCAAAATAAATAGAATGAGAACCACCAAATAATTGCGCATGCTTATAATTTTCTCCAAAAATAAGAGGAATAGGTTCTAATACAATACCTTTGCAATCTTAATTTTTAAAAATGCGATTACATAGAAATCTAGTGTTTGCGGTTGTTGATGCGTTAAATTATATATTTAATGAAGGTGAATATGCAGATAAGGTAGTGGAAAAAGTATTAAAATATGACAAACGATGGGGTGCCCGGGACAGAGGTTTTATTGCAGAAACCACCTACGAAATGGTGCGCTGGAGGAGATTGTACGCAGAGATTGCTGAGGTAAAAGCTCCATATAGCAGGCCCAATCTTTTTAGAATGTTCGCCGTTTGGGCCGTTCTTAAAGGCATAAAACTACCGGACTGGAAGCAAATTGAACCTACCCCGGAAAGAAGGATCAAAGGAAAATTTGACGAACTCTCAAAAATAAGGAAATATAGGGAATCTGTACCGGATTGGATGGACGAGCTATGTGCAAAATCCTTGGGCGAGGCCCTTTGGACCAAAGAAATTCATGCCCTAAATGAGCAGGCAGAAGTAATTTTAAGGGTAAACACCTTAAAAACAACCAAGGATAATTTAAGCAGTGTTCTCCATGAAGCCGGAGTTGAAACTGAATCCATAAAAGGGTATCCAGATGCCTTAAGGTTAAAGGAACGTTCAAATGTATTTATTACCGAAGCCTTTAAAAATGGTTGGTTCGAAGTACAGGATGCCTCTTCCCAATTGGTAGCGCCATTTTTGGACGTTAAACCTGGACAACGCGTTGTTGATACCTGCGCAGGTGCAGGTGGTAAAACGCTTCATTTAGCAGCGCTGATGGAAAATAAGGGTCAGCTCATCGCACTTGATATTTATGGCAACAAACTAAAAGAATTAAAAAGAAGGGCAAAGCGCGATGGTGCGCATAATGTGGAGACCAGAGCCATAGATTCTACCAAGGTAATTAAAAAACTATACGATACAGCAGATAGGGTACTTATAGATGCTCCCTGTACAGGATTAGGGGTCTTAAAAAGAAACCCCGACGCCAAGTGGAAACTGCAACCCGATTTCTTGGAGAAAATAATGGTTACGCAACAACAAATCCTTCAGGATTACAGCAGAATAGTTAAGCCTGGAGGGAAATTGGTCTATGCCACCTGTTCCATTTTGCCACAAGAAAATATTCAGCAAGTAAAAAAATTCCTAAGCTCAGAGGCTGGTAAAGACTTTAGTCTTATCAAGGATAGCAATATATATGCATGCAAAACTGGATTTGACGGATTCTATATGGCGCTATTGGAAAAGAAATCTGAGTAAATGTCTCATCCTAAATAATCGATACAGATTATTGAAGGATCAAATTTAAATATTAAGGCTGAACAATGATAACATTGTTCAGCTTTTTTGATTTGTACTGTTTTCTTTTCAATTTGTTTTGTGCGTGCATTTGTAGTGGTGTGAGCATATGGTTGGATAAATGCGGTCTTTGATCATTATAGATTTCTATGGCATTCTTAATCAGTGCTTTTTTCAATTTTATGTTCTTTATATTTTTTGCCACTCCAAATTCTTGTTTCAATATTCCGTTGACCCTTTCGGCGATGGCATTTTCGTATGGGTCGTATTTTTCAGTCATACTTGACCTTATATTGTTGTTTTTCAAGAG
>NZ_QLLN01000004.1:0-373099 GCF_003259375.1 Arenibacter echinorum
AACACAAAGCCCGTTACGGCCTCGCTGAAGGTGATCGTTATTGGGATCGGGTTCGTATTCGTAGGCGAGCCAACGGCCGAACTGATCACAACGCTAGGCTGGGTAACATCGTACACCCTGCTATAGGGCGTTGCCGCCGTGTTCCCGTTGCCAGCTCCGTCGAGGGCCACTCCGGCGGCCACATTTATCGTCACAGTTCCGTTCCCGCCCGGTGTGATATCCGCCGTATAGGTCGTCCCAGTACCTCCAAAATTGCCGGCCGTGCCATTGGTCACACCGATATCGCCCAACACAAAGCCCGTTACGGCCTCGCTGAAAGTGATCGTTATTGGGATCGGGTTCGTATTCGTAGGCGAGCCAACGGCCGAACTGATCACAACGCTAGGTTGAATATTATCAAAAAGGGTAGTCGCTTGGGCTGCAGCCGTATTGCCCGCACCACCTAAGATCGCTGTTGCAGCATCCTCAGGTATATCTATTGTTATATTTCCTTGTGCACCACTCGGGGTAATCCCAACACTATAATCGCTAAAGCTCAACGGAATAAAGGTCGTAACCGAACCATTCACCACCACCACATCACTTTGGTCAAATCCATTTACTCCCTCACTAAACACCACCGTTACAGTATATTCGGCAATAGTGTTTACGGTAGCAGGCTCACCTAGAATATCCACCGTCGACTGCCCAAACCCATTAAACCCAAGAAGCAAGAACGCACATAAAAAAGTTAAACTTCTCAGATAGCGTGAAATCAAAAGTTTGGAAAATATATTATATAGGGTATTTATTTTCATAGCCGGTTATATCATTCAAAGATTTAAGAGGGAAATGGACATGCCATTTCCCAAAATTTAGGGAATCAATATTAAGAAAAAATACCCCATAAGCCTAAGAATAAGGGTTAAATATAAATTTATCAGATAAACGGCAAAAAACTAAAGCAAAGCCATTTAAGAAAGCTCTACAGACATGGTTTCGGCTGCAGGATGAATTTTTTTCACCAAGCCCTGAAGTACCTTTCCCGGCCCAACTTCCGTAAACAAAGTTGCTCCATCGGCTACCATTTGCTGCACGCTTTGGGTCCATTTTACTGGGGCCGTTAATTGGGCTATTAAATTCGCTTTTATAGCCTCTGGATCCTTAACCGCTGTTGTGGTTACGTTTTGATAAATGGCACAGCTAGGTGTCTTGAAAACGGTATTTTTTATAGCGGCTTCCAATTCTTCCCTTGCAGGCTCCATTAAAGGCGAATGAAAGGCTCCGCCCACTGGCAGCACCAAGGCCCTACGGGCACCGGCTTCCTTCAACTTTTCACAGGCAATATTAATGGCCTCCACCTCCCCGGAGATGACCAATTGCCCCGGACAGTTGTAATTGGCAGGCACAACAATACCAGGGGTTTCCGCGCAAATTTTTTCTACAATGGCATCATCCAATCCCAAAACTGCGGCCATAGTGCTTGGCTTCAGATCGCAGGCCTTTTGCATGGCCATTGCCCTCTGAAACACCAATTTCAATCCATCTTCAAAATCCAAGGTCCCATTGGCCACCAATGCAGAAAATTCTCCCAAGGAATGCCCTGCCACCATATCCGGTTTAAAACTTGACCCCATAACCTTGCTCATGATCACCGAATGCAAAAAGATGGCCGGCTGAGTAACCTTCGTTTCCTTTAAGTCCTCCGGAGTACCCTCAAACATAAGATCGGTAATGGAAAAATCTAAAATTTCATTGGCAGTTTCAAACATTTTTTGCGCTAAAGGATACTTTTCATAAAGATCCAATCCCATTCCTACAAATTGTGCTCCTTGTCCTGGAAAAATATATGCTTTCATACGTTTGTTTTAAAACTATTTAATTTTTGTGCAAAAATAAGATTATTTAATCAGGAGTTTACCCGAAATCCTGGGAATTAGCGCTCATTTAGATGTTCAAATCCCAGCATTGGCAAGTTCCACCCTCCTATTATTTCTTGAAATTATTCCTTAAACCAACTGGAATATTTAACATAGGCATTGGCTATGCGTTCTACCTCCCCTACACTCAACTCGGTACTGATATCCTTAATTTTTTTTGCAGGCATTCCCGCAAAAACAGTACCTGAAGGCACGTGTGTTCCCTTGGTCACTACCGCTCCGGCCGCTATGATACTATTGCTTTCCACAACACAATCGTCCATGATTATACTGCCCATTCCTATTAACACGTTATCATGAACGGTACAGCCGTGAACAATGGCGTTGTGACCTATGGACACATTGTTGCCAATATTGGTGGGCGACTTTAAATAAGTACAATGTATAACGGCACCATCCTGCACGTTTACCTTATCACCCATTTTTATATAATGAACATCACCTCTTAAAACGGCATTGAACCAAATGCTGCATTGGTTCCCCATGACTACATCGCCTACTATGGTGGCATTCTCCGCAATATAACAATCCTCACCTATCTGTGGGGATTTACCATTTATGGTCTTAATCATTTCGATTTATTTTTAAATTATTTGGGCCGGTCTATTTTCCAACTTTACATTTTAAAGTGACCCAACTTCCGCGGAAACCTGCCACTTTGGGCAAATCTACGCTATTCAAAAAACGACAGCAAATCCTTCTTTTTGGAAGCTGAAACCATAATTTCCTTTCCATTGGAAATCACCACACTGCCACCTTTGCCCTTTTTATACTTTACTATCTCATTCACATTTACCAGATAAGATTTATGGACTCTGGCAAAGGTATAGTCGGACAGGGCATCCTCAAAATATTTAAGCGTTTTACTGACCAGAATTTTTTGTTTCTCCAAATACAGTTCCGTGTAATTGTCATCAGCTTTGCAATATAAAATATCCGACACATTCAACACCTGAAAACCATCTTGTCGCGGCAGGGTTATTTTTCCATCCACCTTGTTAAATTTAGGGGTAAGAACACGATTCTCGATCGCCTTTTCCTTTTCCCTTATTTCGGCTACATAGTCCACTGCTTTTATTAGTTCATCTATGCTAATGGGTTTCATTAAATAATAGGCGGCGTGGGCATTTAACGCATCTACGGCGTACTGATTATAGGCCGTAACAAAAACGGTCTCAAAATTACGGTCCGGCAGCTGATCCAACAAATCAAAAGCATTTCCAAAAGGCATTTCCACATCAAGGAATACCACATCAAGGTCGTTGTTATTGATCAGGGCAAGCCCTTCCTTAATGGTTGCGGCTTCGCCTACCAAATTAACGGTGGGACAATATTTAGCCAAATAATTACGTAGAATTTCCCTGCTATTTGCTTCATCTTCTACAATTAGGGCATTTAACTTCATTCTCAAATTTTGTTTTTATTGCTTCCCCTTATGGCCTCTTTGACCTACCAACTTTAACATCTTTATTTTTTATCAGTCCCTCTTAATAGTAAATAGCACCTTGGTGCCCGTACCATTTGTTTCCAGGTCGGAAATAAATACATCTACCTTATCCTTATACATGTCGTTTAATATTTCTATTCTCTTTTTGATGTTGCCCATACCCTTGGATTTTTGTTTTTTCTGATTTTGGGTCTTCAAGGCCGCCGAATTCTTCCTGCCTATACCGTTGTCGGTTATAGAAATCTCCAAGGCAAACTTATCTTTTTGTTTGAGCTCAATTTTTAAAAAACCCTTGTCCTCCCTATAGCGCAAACCATGCCAGATGGCATTTTCTATATAAGGTTGCAATAGCATGGGCGGTATTTGAAAAGCATCAATATCAATATCCTCATCCACTATAATTGCGTAGTCGAATTTATCCGAAAAACGGGAGTGCTCCAACTTGGTATACAGCTCCAGCAATTCCAATTCCTTTGATAATGGAATAAAATCCTCATCGGAATTCTCCAATACGGCCCGCATAAGGGTAGAGAAGTCGCTCAAGTACCGGTTTGCGCTCCTTTCGTCACTTTTGGCTATAAAATTATTTACCGAATTTAGCGCGTTGAATATAAAATGGGGATTCATTTGCGACCTCAAGGATTTAAGGGCCAATAAATTATTGGCCAACTTTTGTTGCTTATTGCTCCTGTAAAAGAAATAGGCCGCCAACCCCATCAAAAGCATTCCAAAGATCAAGGAATATATGATCCAATTTTGTCGTTTTATGCTTTCTGCCACCAATTGCTGCTCCGTTAGCGCCAAGCTGTATTTACTTTGGGTAAGCTCCCGCTCCTGTTCAAGGCCGGATATTCTACTCTGCTTGGCGGCAAGCTCCCTATTAAATCGGGCCGCTCTGGCTATTTCCTGTTCTTTTCTAACATATAGGGTGTCTACAACGGCTACATACTCTTGATAGGTCTCCAAAGCTTTGGTGTAATCTCCCTTATATTTATAAACTTCGGACAATTTGCGTGTGGCATCTTTCCTGACCAACAGATCATCATCAACATCCGCATCTTTTATACTCTCTTCCAAATAAGGAATAGCTTCATCATATTTATCCTGGGCAATATAGGCGTTGGCAATTTTATAATTTATTCTTTGGGCCGATATGGAATCGTTCTCCATGGATATTCCATCCGCGACCTCACTTTTAGGAATCTTTTTTAAATCCTCCAAACTCTTTTTACGCAATTGGATTTCTTGTCCAAATTGATTTTTTTTATTGTAAAAATCGGCCACTTTCTCTTTTTCCTGAACCGCTCGTTGGGGCGCTTGTCCTGAAGAAAGCTCCAAGGAGTTATTAAAATAGGCGTTCGCTTCTTGAAGTCGATTTCCCTTTGCGTAAGCAGTGGCTATTTTGGAATTTAGGTCGATGGTTTTTGGGGCGATCTGATTCTTATCAGCTATTTTAAGGCCCTCTCCATAAAATGCCACAGCCTTATCCACGTCTCCCAAGCCAACATAGGCATCTCCAAGGGTCTCGTACAGTTCCACCCTCTGAAATGGCACCATTTTGGTTATTTTCTCCATAGGTGACAGCAACTTCTCGGCTTCCCCATACTCCTTGTTCAAAACATAGGTCTTGCCAAGCAGCAATGATGTTTTTAGCGTCTGGTTGGCCAACAGTGCATCCTTGTAGCTGGAGATGGCCAAATCGTACTGCTTATGATATTGGTATACCTCGCCCAATGTGGAATAGGCTATAGCCAATTGCTCCTTATTACTGCCAATCCCCAATTGGGCCAGTGATTGGGTAATAAAATCGATGCTTTTCCGAATATTGCTCTTTTTGTAGTAATTGGCAGAATCGATATAACTATAATACAAAGAGGTAGATCTTTCCGCTTGACTACTACTCCTACTTACACCAATATTATTCTTGTCATTGGTCTCTGCCAAAATTTCCAAATCGTCCTTGCTTGTTACCCTATATCGCACGGTTTCCGTACGAGGACTCTCAAAGACAAGCTCCTGCCCCATGCCAACCTTTATTTTGAATTCCCCTTTGGCATTCGTCAGCGTATACTCTCCACTGTTGGTCGACACTGCCACTCCAGAAAGGCCTTGATTACTTCCCTTTTCCTTGACCACCCCCTGTAGTTCAAAATTAGATCCGGCCTGTGATATTTGGGAATACCCCGACGCCGAACCCAGAACCAGCAATAAACATATGTAAAAAAATTTGGTCATGACCTTTCAATATATATGATAAACTTAATTGATTTAAACCGTACTAAAAAATGCCTTATCCCTATAAATAGCACCCTTTATGAACCTAAAATAGGCTTAACGAATCCAAAACTCCACTTGCCTCATCCAAAATGACCATTCACTCATTGCTTGTTTTTTTAGAATAATGTTGATCCTACTTTTAACCTATGATATCACCGATTATTATCCAGATACTTAAAACTTAGGTGGTTCATAACATACTAAAAATAGTGGTAAGCTATAATTATCCAACCACTACAAGTACATAAGAATCAATGTTCAACTAAAATAAAGTACCAATGAAAAATGTAAAGCAAATATTAGTTTTAGGGGCTATTGCCCTAGGAATGGGTCAAAGTTTTGGCAACGATTTTAATAATGGGAATAACCTAAAAGATCCTCTTTTGACCGAAATGGCAATAGAAAATTCGAAGCCGGCCAATAATATGGTTAGGATAGCTCTCCTGCTCGACACTAGCAATAGTATGGACGGGCTAATTAATCAGGCAAAGGCACAATTATGGGATATTGTCAATAAATTTACCCATGCCAAATGCGGTAATGATGGTAGGCCTCAGTTACAGATTGCACTTTACCAATATGGCAACGATAATTTATCTTCTAGGGAAGGTTACATTCAACAGGTTTTAGGTTTTAGCAGTGATCTGGATGAGATTTCAGAAAAACTATTCTCCCTGTCCACCAATGGAGGGGAAGAATATTGCGGACAGGTAATACAAACTTCTTTGAGCCAATTGGACTGGGGAAAAAATCCAGACCAGCTAAAGATGATCTTTATTGCAGGCAATGAGCCCTTTACCCAAGGAAAGTTAAATTATAAGGATGCCGTTGCCAATGCCAAGGAAAAGGATGTTATTGTAAATACTATTTTCTGTGGGGCCTACGAGCAAGGCATCAATACGGGATGGAAAAATGGGGCACAATTAACGGGAGGAGAATATATGGCCATAGACCACAACCGTGAAGTGGTGCATATAGCCACCCCCTACGATGATGTGATCATTAAGTTAAATTCCAGATTGAACAAAACCTATATTTCCTACGGGGCTTTAGGCGCTGCAAAAATACAGCAGCAAAGCGCTCAGGACAGCAATGCCATGGAAATGGAGGAAGCTGTTGCGGTTAAAAGGGCAGTTAGCAAATCGTCCAGACTTTACACCAATTCCTCCTGGGACTTAGTAGATGCCTCCAAGGCTGACGGTTTTGACATAGACAAGGTTAAAAAGGAGGAATTGCCCATGGAGTTAAAGGAAAAATCCAAAACTGAAATTGCATCCTACATCGAAGGCAAGAAAAAGGAGCGTAGTGATATTCAAAATGAAATCCAAGACCTGAACAGCAAAAGGGAAGCCTATATTGCCTCACAGCAAAAGGATAATGAAAAGGGTGAATTGGAGAATGCCATGCTTACTGCTATTCAAAAACAGGCGGCCAAGAAAAATTATCGCTGGGAATAAGCCATTTACCTATAAAACCTCCTCTTTAGGCTTTACTTAAGGCTGTAAATGAATGAAAGAATTAATACAAATGTTCAATGGATCTGAAAAATCTGTTGAACATTTAATTTTTGGATACTCATGTACCAAGTATCAATAATAACAAAGGAAATATTGACAAACTGCAAAACGCAGCTTTGGAATTAGTAATTAACAGCCGGACACTTACAATCGTATCTTTTCTCAGTCTGTCCAAAATCGTACCCTAGGGTAATTTGATGAAATCCGCCATTGTCAAATCTAACATCCCCCATTTGGTATGAATAGTTGTAAGAGACCAAAAAATTCTTGTAGTTAACCCCCACTATTGGCGTAAAAAGCTGTAAACGTTGTTCCCCAAAATCGCTAGAAGTTTGGTATTGTGCTCCATCAAAACTTCTTCGATAGGAAAGACCGCCCCAAACCGTTCCAAAATCTACACTCTTATAAACTTTGGCGTTGATATCGATTGCCTTTTCTTGGGTAAACTCGGTGAACTGAAATAATACGGAAGGCTCTAATTGCCATTCGCTCTTCCCGAACACATAACCCGATGATATTAAGTATTTTCTTAAGTTATTGGACTCTATGGCCGAATATAGATCCCTACCTCTCCCCATTAGATTATGGACAGCGGCATGGGCATAGAATTCCATAAAATTATAGGACATTCCCAAATCCATATTAAAATAGCCAACACTATTCCTGGATCCCGTAATGATTGGATCCGGGATAACAGAAACAAACTCCGACTCGTCCAAATTACTTTGTTGTATGCCTGCACTAAGTCCAAAAGAGAGTTGATTTAGACTTCTAAAATCCCCTCCTAATCTCAAATGATGCGCATAGGTAAGTTTTAATCCCGTTTGTGAATGATAGCCGTTGGCATCATTAAAGACGGTTGCTCCATAACCACTACGTTCACCAACCCTAAAATGTGCGTTTAAGGTCTGCATATTAGGAGCCTCATCCACACTAAACCATTGTTTTCTAATAGTTGCCCTAATTTTCCCTCCTTCGCCTATTCCTGCCATGGATGGGTATACCAAATAGTAATTATCCGCTAAATAATCAAAATAAACAGGAACGCCTTCTTGAGCAATGGACTGATAGCCAATCGCAAAAAACGATAGTAAAATCAATAAATGTCGTTTCATTTAAGATGAGGGGTGTGTTAATAACATCGTCCAAATATAAATTATAACGGTTGAAATACTACATTATTATATATGCTATAACTTAGAAAACCTTCGTACTTTTGTCAAAAATAATTAAATGGAAGAGTTTATAATTACCGTGGTGCCCACGAAGAATCCGGCGATACTGAAATTTGAAACTAATCATTTCATTACAAAAAACAATAACTATGAATTCAAAAACATAGACGAAGCTAAAATTTCGCCTTTGGCCCAACAGTTATTTTATCTACCTTTTATAAAAACGGTATATATCTCAGGTAACTTTATAGGGTTGGAGCGTTATGATATTGTGGAATGGGACGATGTTAAGGATAGTGTGGCGCAGCAGTTGGTAGATTATCTTAATGCCGGTGAGCCTGTTGTCAAGGAAGATGAAAATCAAAAGAAGGTAGCGGTAACAGTGTATGCTGAAGTTACTCCCAATCCGTCTGTGATGAAATTCGTGACCAACAAAAGAATTGTACCAACAATTTTTGAATTTAAGAACATAGATGAGGCCAAAGATTCGGAATTGGCCAAGCAACTATTTATGCTACCCTTTGTAAAAGAAGTGTTTTTTGATGTAAATTATGTTTCCATAAACAAGTATGATGTTGCGGAATGGGACGATATTACCTTGGAGCTTCGTGAGAAAATCAGGGATTTTATTGCTGATGGCAAGGAAGTGGTATCGGCTGCGAGTCTTCAAAAACAGAAAACGATTGCCCCGGAAGCCCAATTGGAAGACACCAATTTGGACGACATATCAAAGCAGATCATTGATATTTTGGAAGAGTATGTAAAACCTGCAGTAGCTAGTGATGGGGGCAATATTCTCTTTAAGTCTTATGAAGAGGATACAAAAACCGTCAACGTTATTTTGCAAGGAGCCTGTAGTGGTTGCCCCTCGTCTACCTATACCTTAAAAAATGGAATTGAAACCATGCTCAAAAATATGATGGGCGATATGGTAAATGAAGTAGTTGCCTTAAATGGTTGATTTTCAATAACAATAGCACCCATTCTAGCTTTTATTTGTTAACTTTAAGAGAATCTAAAAATTTATACTATGTCTATCTTAAAAGTTATCGAAGTACTGGCAAATTCCAACAAAGGATGGGAAGATGCTGCAAGAAACGCTGTTGATCATGCTTCCAAAACGGTAAAAAATATACGTTCGGTTTACATTAATGAACAAAGCGCTACCGTTAAGGATGGGAAAATCGACAATTATCGCGTAAATGTTAAAATCACATTTGAAGTGAATTAATTTTATTCGTATTTCAATCAATAAGCGCCGATAAAAGGCGCTTTTTTTGTAATATATTTTCTAACCCCAATCAAAACTGTAGATTCCAACAGTAATTGTCAGCAAGATTAACAATTGTTTAGTGTTTGGGATTTGACAAGGAAATGGATTTTTTATTGTTTTGCAAAAAATTAAAATTACATGAATGTATTGAACGACTACGAGGACAACATTACTAAAGCCCAGGAATGGGCATGGGAAATTTTGCCTGGTTTGGTCACCTCCCTGGTTACAGCCGCACTTATTTTTGTAGTAGGCCTTTGGATTATAAGGTTAATCAATAGAATGGTCAAGAAATTTTTTAGGAAGGCCGAATACGACCCTTCCTTGGAATCGTTCTTGATGAGTTTTATCAGTATCGGCCTTAAAATAATGTTATTTGTACTGGTAATTACCCAGTTGGGTGTTCAATCCTCTTCCTTGGTGGCCATTATTGGTGCCGCTGGTCTGGCCATTGGCCTGGCCCTACAAGGTTCCTTGGCCAATTTTGCAGGAGGAGTACTTATCTTGGTGTTTAAACCCTTTAAGGTAGGTGATTTTATCTCGGCCCAAGGGGTAGATGGCACGGTTAAAGAAATTACCATTTTTACAACTAAACTAAGCACCTTTGGAAATCAAATAGCCATAGTGCCCAATGGCCAATTATCCAATAACAACATCATTAATTACAATGCCCAAAACACGCGAAGGGACAAAATAGCAGTGGGTATAGGGTATGGCTCCAATATAAAATTGGCCAAAGAAATTTTACTGGAGATATGTGCGGAGAATGAAAACATCCTTAAAGATCCGGCCCCGGAAGTATATGTTGCGGAATTAGGGGATAGCTCCGTGAATCTTTCCTTGCGGTTCTGGGCTGAAAATGATGTTTTTTGGTCTGCCCACTTTCATGTTATGGAAGAGCTAAAAAATAGGTTTGATGCCGCAGGCATAGAAATTCCTTTCCCACAAAGAGTTATCCACCAACCTCAGGCCTAAGGTTTCTTAGTAGGCAACATAAAATCCTTTAAATAATACGGTTCAAAGTAGGCGACATTTTCAAAATCGTTTACTTTGAACTTTTTATAGGATAATTCTCCCATTTCTTTAGCTGTAGGTAATGCCGAATGGTAACTAAAATTAGTATGACCTAACAGCTCCCTACATTTTTCCGCTCCGTCCCCAATTAGTAAAACCCTGCCTTTTTGTGCATATTCCAAAAAGCTGTCCTGGTTGATAATTTCTGCCCTGGTCTCCCTTATATTGTTCCCATCCGCGTCAAAAACTGTCGAATAAACTTCCATTCTCCTAGCATCCAACAGGGGAATTATAAAATCATAGTTTTTTTCATATCCCTGCTTTGCTAAACTCTCCAGTGTGGAAACCGATATCAGCGGAAGATCCAATGAAAAACAGAGTCCCTTGGCTGCTGATACACCTATGCGCAGTCCTGTATAGGACCCAGGGCCTTTGCTCACGGCAATGGCGGATATATCCTTAAAAGTTAAGGAAGCCCCTTTTAAAGCTTCCTCTATAAAAATGTGCAACTGTTCCGAATGAGAATAGTTGGGACTGTTGTCCTCCCTTAAAGAAATAATTTCGCCGTTGTTGGCAATACTCACTGAACAATTGGTCGTTGCAGTCTCTAAATTTAATATCATAGCCATAATAGACGGCAAATATAACTTAATCCAATGTTATAGGTAAGCCAAAATAAAATTCCAGAACCTTTAACCTAAATATATAGTCATATTTTGTCCTTATTAATTCCGCCTCCGCATTATCTACCCTGGACTGTGACTGACTAAAATCGAAAGCGTTCATTAGGCCAACATCAAATCGCTCTTTTGTATAATTATAGGCCAACCTACGGGCCTCCAAAGTTTTCTGGGCAGCTTCATAGGCTTTGGAAAAACTCTTTACATCTACATAGGCCTGATTGATATTGGTCTCTAAATCCAATTTATCCTGTTCCAACTGCAAACGTGACCTTTCTACCCCAATCTTGGCACGCTTAATATTGTTTTTAACACCAAACCCATTAAACACGGGAACATTTAACTGTAGACCATAAGCAATCCCATCTGTTAAATACAATTGGTCAGCAAAAGCGATTCTATCGAAAGTCAATGGATTCCTAAATTCACTTGAATATCGTGTGCCATAATTGAAGAAAGCCCCTAAGGTAGGGTAAACCGCACCCTTTGCTATTTGCAGGTCCTTTAGCGCCAAATCTACATTGGACAGAGAGAATTTAATATCATTCCTAAAAGTAAGGGCCTTGTCGAAAATTGTTTTAGGGGAATTGTCCAAAATATTGGAGGGAGGAATGTCAAATTCCTCGTCAGCAATATTAAAATTTTCGTAGTCCCTGATTTGAAGCAATTGTGCCAGGCCTATCCTAGAGATCAACACTTGATTCTCCCCATTTACAATTTGTTGTTCCTGATTAGCGGCAGTAGCCTCTATTTCCAATAAATCCCCTCTTGGAACAACACCGGCATCCACCAATTCCTTGGTCCTGACCAGATCCTGCTCGGTTACTGCATATTGTGCCCTAAAAACTTTAAGCGACTCCTTATTGGACAAAACCTGTAGATAGGCATTGGCCACTGCAAGCATAATATCGTCCTTTAAGTTATCCAATCTATATTGATTGGCCAAGGCATTCAATTTCGCTCTATTCAATCTATGAATATTCCTGAGTCCATCAAATAAATTTACCGAGGAGCTAAAGCCTCCTGATGCCGTTGTTACGGTTCCTGTAACCTGTTGGTTCCTGGATTGATCCAAAACTAGCCCCGAATTACCAGAAAGACTTGCATTTGCATTAAAATTGGGCAACATATCACCGATGGCATCGGACTTATCTATTTTGGCATTTTCAAGATCGAGTTCAAACTGCTCTATGGTCAAATTATTTTCCACGGCATAGTAAACACATTCTTCCAAGGTCCATTTTTTTTCTTGGGCGGATAGTACGCCACAACAGAAAATAAACAACCCTATAATTATCTTAATTTTCATGATTTGATTATTTTTTGATTGCTTTTTGATTGATGTTCCGCTTATTTGCCTTCCTCCGTTTCACTATCTTCTTCGGTACCTTTCTTAATGGGCTCGGTTTTGTTCCAAATCTTCACCCTATCATCCTTGGTAATGCCTGAAACGATTTCCACATTTACTCCATCCGAAATCCCGATCTCAACATCCTTTCTTTCAAATTTTTGCTCCTCCACAGTACCTACGGCCACTTCAACAAAGGGTTTATCCGTTACCTTGTCAAATTGTAGATAGGCCTCGGGAATTACCAACACACTGTCTTTTTTTTCCAACACCAAAGAGGCATTGGCACTATAACCTGCACGTATCAGAAAGTCGTCTTCCACGGCTACATCGCCCTCTATCTTAAACTGTACTGCTCCAGATTCCTCCACGCCCTTAGGTGCAATAAACCTAAGTTTGGCATCGAACTTTTTATCGTTAATGGCACCCAAACTAATCTCTAGGGGCATTCCCAGTTCCAATTTTCCTACCTCACCTTCATCTACCTTCCCTTCAAAAATCATGATGCTCAAATCGGCAATTGTGGCTATAGTAGTTCCATCATTAAAGTTGTTACTCTGAATTACCTGATCTCCTTCCTTAACCGGGATCTCCAGTATTGTACCCGAAACGGTTGCCCTAATATTGGTGTTAGCGGTAGCGCTACCTCCTGCCGATCCATCACGGATAATCTGGTAATCCGACTGAGCATTCTGCAGCTCCAATTTTGCCTGGTCATATCGCAGTTGTTGGGTATTAAAATCTTGGGAGGATATTACTCCTTTATCAAATATGGCCTTATTCCGGTCATATTCAATCTTAGTATTGTTCAATGCTATTTCGGCATTTTTTACCCGACCTCTTGCCTGGTTCATGGACTGTTCATTGGGCACCACCTTTATTTTGGCAATTAAGTCGCCCGCATTTACCTTGGCTCCCTCTTTCAAAAAGATTTCATCAATGATACCGGAAATCTGTGGCTTTATTTCCACTTCATCCTCTGGAACCACTTTACCAGTTGCCACAGATTTCTTTTGGATATTGGCCGTAAAAGGATTTTTTGTTTCGTAGGTAATGGCCGATTTACTATTCGACTTCACAAAAAAGGCCGCTGCCCAAAGAGCTCCCAGCACCAAAACTCCGATTAGCACATATTTTACAATCTTGTTCATTTTACTATATATTTATTTGTATTGGTTTGTTTTATTCTTCTCTTAAAGCATCTATTGGTTTTATACTTACTGCTCGTTGGGCAGGTATTAGGCCTATTAATGTGCCAAGCACTACCATTAAGGCCAAGGCCCCCAAAACATAAGGTATGGGCACAGTTGGATTGGCGTAGGGGAAATCCATACCCTGGGTGAACTTATTGATCAGACTTAGAACTCCCGCCCCAAGAATAATTCCCATAACGCCGGCCAGCATAGTTAGAAACACCGACTCCAGTATAATAAGGGAACGCACTTCCTTGGGTGTAGCTCCAAGGGCGCGCCTAACTCCCAATTCTTTGGTCCTTTCCTTGACAGAAATCAATAAAATATTGCCAATTCCTATAACTCCCGCCAAAATCGTAGCAATCCCGACAACCAAGGACATGAAGGTCAAACCCTTTGCAAAGCCAACAATTCTGTTGAATATTTCTCCTAGATTAAACGAACCAATAGCACGCTCATCCTTTGGGTTTACGTTGTGAATACTCTTGAGAACCGCCTTCACATTTTCTTCTACCTTTATAACATCTGCATCGTCATAGGCTGCGATTGCGAACCAACCCACATTTTCACCTGTATTATATAATTTTTTGAAAGTAGTAAAGGGTATATAGATATCTGAATCGCTTTCAAACCCACCTCCTGGTGTAAACTTATGCACGCCCACAACTTGGAAAAACACATTATCGATCCTTATATATCCGCCTATGGGATTCTCATCATTTTCAAACAAGTCCTTTTGTGTGCGCTCCCCAATGACACATACTTTTCTGGCGCCATCAATATCCTCATCATTTACAAATCTGCCACCATCATAGATTTTCTTGGTAGCGATTTTTGTGGAAATGGGATAATCCCCATAGACCGCATAGCTCCCAGACTTACCGCTTCTAATAATCTGTGCCGGGCTACCTCCAAAAATACCCTTCACATTTCTTGGAGCAATATATTGAATCTCCGGAATCCTGTTTTTTAACATGACCCCATCATTTAATTTAAGTTGCAACTGTCTTCCTGTCTTAAAACCCTTATAAGGCATACTTGTACTTTGAGCCCAAGTGAACATACTGTTCATGGCTACATTTTGAAATTGCTTCTCGAACCCATTGTCCAGGCCTTTAGCGGCTCCAGACAATACGATATAAATTAAAATTCCCCATAATACACCTATCACCGTAATAATGGTCCTGGTCCTATTTTTACCAATAGAACCAAAAATCTCCTGCCATGTATTACTATCAAATAAAAATCGCATATTATTCGTCTCTTAAGGCTTCAATTGGTTTTATTTCCGCAGCTCTTTTGGCCGGAATATATCCTGCAATAGCCCCGAACAGTATTAAAACCAAGGTGGCACTAATAGCCATTGTTATATCTATATAAGGATTGGTTATAAAATAGTCCTTCAATTTTTCGCCCATCGAGTTCAAAATAAAAATGCCTAAAAGCATTCCAAAAAATCCCGAAATGGTAGTAATAAAAACCGATTCCAATAAAATAGAACCGATGACCGACTTGGGAGTGGCCCCCAAGGCTTTTCTAATCCCAAGTTCCTTGGTACGTTCCTTGACCACAAACACCATAATATTACTGATCCCTATTATACCTGCTATTATGGTACCAAAGGCTACCAAGGCAACAATAATTTGTAAAACCCTCGCAAATTGCTGATTTTGCTTCAACTGATCCGCGACATTTCTGATAAACACTCCGTTCTGGTCATCCGGGCTTATGTATTTCTTTTCCTTAAAAAAACGATTTAGGCTCAAATCCAGTGCCATTGCCCCCGCGTAACCGATCTCTGGTTTAAAAGCCACTATTATCTGGTCTATTTTATCGTTATTTTTCTCAATGAGCTGACGTGTTGTGTAGGGCATATAGATCAATCGTTCCTCATTATCACCTCCGTCATCCTGAAAAACTCCGATAACCATAAAAGCACTCCCCGCCACATCTATATATTCACCTACGGCATTGTTATTTCCAAAAAGATCTTGCTCTACCAACCTTCCAATGACCACATATTTTGTTTTGTTTTTGATATCTTGCTCGTTTATAAAACGACCCTTCATCATAATGGTCTTTTCAGCATATTGATGTGCCGGACCAACCGCTCTGGTAGTATAGTTATTGGATTCATTCTTGTATTTTACCAAACCACCCCTAGAAATCCTTGGGGTAGAATACTCTACGAACATGGCGAAATTTTTATTGATATCCACCAGATCACTGTTATCGAACTCAATGGTCCTATTGGATTTATAGCCTTTATACGGTACCGTGGTCCTTCCCGGAAAAACATAGAGCACATTGGTGGCATCTTCCCCAAAAAACTCATTGAAGGTGTTGACCAGTCCGTTTCCCATTCCAAACAGAACAACGAAAATCAGAATACCCAAAGCCACGGTAAAACCGGATAGAAAAGTCCTTAGCTTATTCTTTTGAATAGTTTCAAATATTTCCTTCCAATTATCCCTACTAAACATATTGGGAGGCTCTAACCTGGGTTATTTTTTTATCCTCAACAATAACCCCGTCCTTTAAATGAACTATTCTTTTGCACATATCAGCAATGTCAGGCTCATGAGTAACTATTAGTATGGTATTGCCGGCATCGTTTATTTTTTGGATAAGATCCATGACCTCGTAGGAAGTGGTACTGTCAAGGGCACCGGTAGGCTCATCCGCCAACAATACTTTGGGCTCAGCTGCCATGGCCCTGGCTATGGCCACCCTTTGTTTTTGTCCCCCGGACAATTCACTCGGCAAATGGTCTGCCCATTCACGTAAACCTACTTGTTCCAAGTATTTTAAAGCCTTTTCCTGCCTTTCCTTTCTCCCCACTTTCTGATAATATAGCGGAAGTGCCACATTTTCCATGGCGCTTTTATAATTGATCAAATTAAAAGATTGAAAAACAAAACCTAAAAATTTGTTCCTATATTGTGCCGCCTTCGTCTCATTCAAATCTTTAATGGGCACCCCGTCCAAGGTATAGGATCCTTCATCCAAAACGTCCAACATACCAAGTATATTAAGCAAGGTGGACTTGCCAGAACCCGAAGACCCCATAATGGCCACAAGCTCCCCTTCTTCAACAGAAAAATTAATACCTTTTAATACATGAAGGGAATTGCTTCCCATTTTATAGGATTTATGAAGATCTTTAATTTCTATCATGATTTATTGAATTAGGTAAGCATGTCTGAAAATACGAAGATAAGACAGACTATCGATAAAGTCGTTACAACAGATTATGTTAAAGCTGTGTTAAATATATTATGCGCCAAGGGCTGCAGGTTTTATTTCGTTCCAAACTTTTATGTTATCATCTGGTTTTATTCCATTTAAAATTTGGATATAGATTCCGTCACTCACCCCTAATTGAATTTCCCTACGTTCAAATTTCTGGCTCCCCGTAGCAATTTCGACGAAAGGTTTTTTGGTATCGGGATCAAATTGGATCAAGGCTTCCTTCACCGCCAGAACACTATCTGCCTTGGCCAAAATAATTGAAGCATTGGCACTAAGACCCGCCCTGATAAATATGGAATCGCGTTTCTTTAAAGTACCTTTGATCTCAAACTGAATGGCTCCATTTTCCACTTTTCCCTTGGGCGCAATATAGTCCAGGACGGCGTCGAACACAGCATTCTCTATTGCCCCCACTGTAATTTCCAGGGGTAGATTTTCTTTAATTTTACCCACTTCCGACTCGTCTACCTTGCCTTCAAAAATCATCTTGTCTACATCAGCAATGGCTGCAATGGTAGTGCCCTCATTAAAATTATTGGATTCTATGACCTGATTCCCAACTTCTACCGGCACTTCCAACACCATTCCGCTCACCGTTGCCCGTATCAAGGTATTTGCCTCATTGCCATACCCTTTGGTAGTTCCGGTTTTAACGATATCGTAGCGTTTGTTGGCAGCAGCATAAGATTGCTTGGCCTGGTCATAGGCAACCTCTGCCTTTTCCAGATCTACTTTGGAAATTACCCCCTTATCGAACAAGGTTTTTTGTCGTTCCCAATTGCGCTTTTGGTCATCCAAAGAAATCTTGGCCTCTTCTATGGTATTCTTGGCCTCGTTCAAGGAAGACAGGTTGGGAACCACCTTTATCTTGGCAATCAAATCGCCAGATTTAACATAGTCGCCCCCTTCCACAAAAACTTCCTCTATAACCCCTGAAATATTAGGTTTTATCAATACCTCTTCCAAAGGCAGTATACTGCCCGTAGCCACAGTTTTCTTTATGATAGTTTGTGTAGAAGGCTTTTCAGTGGCATAGACCACCGGATCTTCGGCATTCTTTTTATACAGGTAAAACAAGGCCCCACCACAGCTAAAAACGATAAATAATAAAATTATAACAGTAATCGACTTTTTCATGTTTTTGATTTGTTTTTGATTGATTGATTTCTACTAATATTTTTATTCTTAGTTCAAAATTTTAAAGCTTCACAATGATGGAATGGCTACTCCATTCTCAATGCCTCTATTGGCTTAACTTTTATAGCACTTTGGGCAGGTATAAATCCGGCCAGCAACCCCGATACCACCAAAATAATCAAGGCCACCAGTACCACCCCTAAACTTACACTGGGATTTGCGAACATTTCAATTGGCCCATTGCTTGCCAGAAAATAATTAACGAGGTAGATGACCAAGGCCCCAAAACTTATTCCGGCCATCCCGGACATGATGGTCAAAAAAATAGATTCCATAATAATTTGAAGCTTAATGGACCATGGGTTTTCACCCAAAGCCCGTCGTATCCCTATTTCCTTGGTCCGCTCCTTGACCACTATCAACATAATATTGCTAACCCCAATTACACCGGACAACAATACCAACACACCAACAAAATAAGCTATCCACCGCATGGCCTTAAATAGGCCCAGCACTCTGTTAAACTCTTCAAACAGATCAAAATGCCCAACAGCACGTAAATCTTGGGGATGAATTTTTTGATTTTCCCGTACTACCGTAAATATCTGCTCCTTTAGTTGGGTGATGGAAGAATTATCATTGGCCGTAATGGCCATCCAACCAACGTTGTTAGCTTGGTTAAAAGCTTGGGAAAAGGAAGTAAAGGGTATAAAAATTTCCTTTTGGATCTCCTCGGCATTGCCATCATTGGAATTCTTCCTATAGGTACCAACAACCATGAAATTTACTCCCTGGATCTTAATATAGGTGCCTATTGCCTCTTCCCCCACATCATATAGGCTAGTACGAACCCCTTCTCCGATTACCGCCACCTTTCTTTTTCCTTCTATATCCAATTGGTTAATAAATCTGCCGGAGGTGATGCTCATTGGATCCTGATTTATAATATCCGGATAATCCCCGTAGACATTAAATGCCCCGGTTTTTATTCCCCTCACCACATTATTGGTTCCATTAAAACCTCCCAATTGATTTCTAGGGGACACAAACCTTAGATCTGGCACTTTTTGTTTTATAGCGGCTACATCCTCCAATTTAAAAGTAAAACGCCTTCCCTTTGGCAGGCCTTTGTAGGCTATGGAGGTTCCTTGGGTCCACATAAACATTGTATTGGTTGCGATATCACCAAAATTGGAGCGTATACCGTTCTCCAATCCCTTCCCTGCCGCTAAGAGAACGATCAATATCAATATACCCCAAAAAACTCCAAATGCGGTTAAAATGGTCCTGAACCAGTTGCTGGTCAGCACTTCAAGTATTTCTTTCCATCGGTCCTTATTGAACATATCATTTGGTTATTTAAAATCAACGGTCCTATTCATCCCTCAAGGCTTCAATAGGTCTAATGGTAGCGGCGCGCCAAGCTGGGAAAAAACCTGCCAAGGCCCCGGCTATTATCAATAAAAAAACCGTACTGAGTGCAACCCTGAAATTAATGGAAGGATTAAGGACATAATCTACCTGAAGGTTTGGCCCCACCAATTCCAATAATCCCATACTAAATATTAGTCCGGCCAACCCTGCAACACTGGTAACAAAGATTGCCTCGTGCAATATCATGCCCACAATAGCCCTTGGCCGTGCACCCAAAGCCTTCCTTACCCCTATCTCCCGGGTTCTTTCTTTCACAATAATCATCATAATATTGCTGACGCCTACCACTCCGGCCACAATAGTGCATATACCAACGAACCAAAAGAAGAACTTAATCCCTCCCGTTAAATTTTGGAATCGCTTTACAGCTTCCAGTGTATTAAACGTATTTACGGCACTGGGGTCATTGGGTGCTACCATATGAGCCTCCTTGAGGTAGGTTTTGATGTCTTCCGTCAATTTTACGGACTTTGCAACAGTCTCATTCAGACTGACGGAAGGCTTTAATGTATAGAACAGCATATTTAGGTTATCGCTTCCATTAAAAACCCGTTGGGCTGTACTTATTGGGATAAATAGTCTATCCTCTTCCCTATCGCCGCCCTTATCCCCATACACCCCAATGATCTGAAAATTAATCCCGGAAAGCTTCAAAAATGTACCAATGGGATTTTCTTCCCCTTTAAGCAATTCCCGCCTAATTTTATTGCTGATCACCACTACCTTGGCTACGCTTTCCTCATCTCCATAATTTAAATAGCGGCCTTGGGAAATATATTGATTTTCGATATTCTGAAATAAGGGAGACACGCCCTGTACGGAATAGGAACCTGATTCGGCATTATAATCTACAGTTACATTTCTTACCCTAAAAAACGGGGATTTATTCTCAAGGTCTTCGGCAAATTTGGAATTTATAGCTTGATAATTACTATTTCTTAGCTGTATGGGCCTACCTGGATTTAAGCCCATGTATTCATGGGTTGTAACCTGTGTCCATACCCCGATCCTGTTACTGGCATCGGCTTCAAATTCTTTGGCAATACCATTCTGCATGCCCTGTCCAAAAGCCAATAAAACCACTAAAATAAAAATACCCGAGGCTACGGAAACACCTGTAAGAATAGTACGGAGTTTATTTTTTCGTATGGCATCAAAAATTTCCTGCCATCTTTCAATATCAAACATAGGCCCAATAGTGTTTATTGAATAAGACCCTTGCGAAATGTAATTGTTACAGATGTAACTCTAAATAAATGTTAAAATTGATCTATAATTAGGCTTTCATCTTTTTATAGATAAAGAAAAATAAACCAGCCACCAAAAGATAGGGAACGGCCATAAGATATACAATACCATTATTGATACCTTTAGCAGTAGCCTCACTGCCTTCACTTTCCAATACTGCCCTACACATGGCGCATTGAGCTTCGGCCAATTCCGGAACCAACACAAAAACCAAAGTTAAAATCAATATGGTATACCGCATTTTTAAAGTAGTAGGTCTTGGATATGTTGATTTTTTAGTGCACATAATAAGGAGATATCATTAAATAGACCACTACCCCGGTAACGGCCACATACAGCCATAACGGAAAGGTAATCTTTGCCAGTTTCCTATGGGCCGCATAATTTTTAAGGTAAGCCTTTGCATAGGTACGCAGTACCAAAGGTATAATTACTATAGAAAGTATGATATGGGTTACCAAAATAAAGAAATAGATATATCTCACAATCCCTTCTCCACCAAACGATGTAGAATCCGAGGTCATATGATAGGCCACATACATTACTAGAAATGCCAAGGAAAGAACAATACAAGCGGTCATCAATTTTTGATGCAGCTCCAACTTCCCGTTTTTAACGGCAAGAACGGCAACCACCAACAAAACGGCAGTTAACCCATTTATAGAAGCATATATGGGAGGTAAAAAACCTAGAGGCTCCACATTGGGCAATTTAACCCCAAAGAGCAACGCCACTACAAGGGGTATAACAATGGAAACCAAGTTTATGATTTTATTGAATTTTTTTTCTTTTAAAGCGATTGCATCCATTATTCTTCCAATAATTTTTTGATATCCTCTTTTAGGATCGATATCTGTTCCTCTTCCCCGTGGTCATTTTCCCCTTCCTGCTCGGTAATGGTCCCCCTGTAATACACAATTGGATTTCCAAACTTATCTACCCTGGAACGTATAAAACCATTTTTATCCACCAAAGCAAAAAGACCCGAATGTTCAAACCCGCCTTCCGCCTCCGGAACTTCAGCTGCAAAAATACTAAATCCGGTATTGGCCAAGGTATAAATATCGATTAGATTCCCCGTCAGTAAATGCCAATCCATGTTGGTTATGCCGTAATCTTCGGCATATTCCTTTAATACCCCGGGCGTATCATATTCTGGATTTATGGTGAATGAAGCTACCCCAAAATTTTCAAAATCCTTAAATTCATTTTGAATCTGAACCAAATTTTTGTTCATTATGGGGCAAATTGTAGGACAGGTAGTAAAAAAGAACTCCACCAGATAAACCTTTCCCTTATAATCGTCATTGGTAATCAATAAACTGTCCTGATCCATAAAGGCAAATGGCGGCACTCTGCGTCTTTCACCGTTCATTTCAACATAGGCCAGCTTATCATTGGCATCTTTTAGGTTTAACCTGTCATTTTGTATAACGGAACCACCTTGGACCCGATCAACAATTTTTGGAACAAAAATGATTCCAAAAACAAGGATTACCAATGAAACCCAAACATATGTATAATTATTCTTTTGCATTATTTTGGCCTATCAGCACTGTTCTTTTTAAGGGCCATCCGATATTCGGCCAATATAATTTTTACATCATCCTCCATCTTATTGTTTAAATCCGCCACCGAGGACGTATCAAAACCGTATTTAACACCCTCATCCTCATCATCGTCCCTTCCCCTAAGCACTCTATTCTTATCAATAATAAATACATAGGGAGTACCCAGATTCCCGTCCAAGCTCAGGTTTGTCTTTAAACTCTTAAAAAGCCTATTAATTTCATCCTCATCGCCATAAACAAAATTCCATTTACCCACATCTGCCAATTGCTCCAGTTCCTTTTTCAATTCTTCCACGCTCTGCTCTGTACCTTTGGGCATGACCATAACAAATTGAAAATCGTTAAACTCGTTAAAGCGCTTGTATATCTTCTGGTTCAAATTAAAGGCATTGCCCTTTTTACTTTCCACGTCCTTTCCAAGAAACCCCAATACGGTAATTTTACCTTCCAAGGATACATCCTTGGCATCGAAATTAATTTCAGGAACATTCTCTGTTAAGGTTGCCAATTTGCCAAAGTTGGTAATGCCTGTAGCAAAAAATAGATATATCACTATAGGCAGGACAAATAAGGTAAGCAATACTAATGTTTTCTTCATCCAATGTATATTAGTTTCCAAGATTACAGTTTGGACGAAAAAGAACAATCCTCCGCTGTAAAATCAGCACAAACCAAATAAGTACAAAAATAAAAAAGACGGTTGTTATACCGTCTTTTTAAGCTGTTAATTATTCGTTAGAAATTCCACTTAACAAAGCCATCGCTATAAACGTGGTATATATAGTCTGCTTCAAAGAGAAGAATAAAAATAAGGTAGGCCACAAGGAATATAGGGGTCCATACAATAGCTCTTCTCAAAGAACTCTTTTCATCCCTAAGGTGCATAAAGTCCCACGCAATATAATAAGCCTTTACCAAGGTTAATATGATAAAAATCCAATTTAAGACTTTCATTCCCAGAAAATGGGAATGAGTCAAAGCAGCAGGTTTTAAAATCCCCAATGCCACTTCAACTATAGTCACCAAAGTAAGGAATATAAGTACGCCCCATATTTTTTGGGTGTTGGACTTAAACTTTAACAGACCTCTAAATATTTCGAGTTTATGTTCGTGTGCCATTTCTAATTCTATTTTTTATATATTCTTTAAAGTATAAAAACTAATTCTAAGCAAATTATACCAAGTAGAAGAAGGTAAATACAAATACCCAAACCAAATCTACAAAGTGCCAGTATAATCCAACTTTTTCCACCATTTCATAATGCCCCCTTCTCTCATAAGTACCAAGAATAACATTAAAAAAGATAATACAATTGATTATTACACCGGAAAATACGTGAAAGCCGTGAAAACCAGTGATAAAGAAAAAGAAATCGGCAAACAACCTACTACCATACTCATTGCGCACCAGATTAGCTCCTTCTACAACAAGCGTAGCATCGTTCAATTTTTTCAAAGTTTCATCCCTTGTCAAAACAGTTTTATGGCCATCCTCGTTCAATAATTCTGTACGAATCAATACATTCGGATTGGACTTTACCCCTTCAACCACCTCATTCAAGGAGTAACTGGGCAAAGCATCGCCTTTGTAGTACCAAATTCCGTTTTTCTTTTCATGATCAACCCTGTCTTCTTGCAAAGTCTCGGCAAAATCCCTTAAAGCAAGTCGATCGCCTGAATCGGCACTAACAAATTGCAGTACTCTACCGCCTTTGGTTTCCAAAGCTCCAAAATCACCTTTTATAAAAGTAGCCCATTCCCAAGCCTGTGAGCCTACGAAAATTGCCCCTCCAATAATAGTAAGGAACATATACCAGACTACCTTTGTCTTTTGTAATTTATGTCCGGCATCAACAGCCAATACCATGGTTACAGAGGACATAATCAAAATAAAGGTCATGAACGCCACATAGTACATAGGATAGTTACCATGAAAAAACGGAACGTGGGTAAACACCTCATCGGCGATTGGCCAAGTTTCTATAAACTTAAATCTTGAAAAACCATATGCAGCAAGAAAGCCAGAAAACGTCAAAGCATCGGACACAAGAAAAAACCACATCATCAACTTTCCGTAGCTAGCACCTAGAGGTTGATTTCCTCCACCCCAGACATTTTCTTCTGTACCCGTAGTAACCGTAGTATCCATATAAAAATTATAGCGTTAATAAAATTTTCACAAATTTACATTTTTTTCGGCTAAACAAAATTTTTGCCTTTTAAAAATGGCAAAAAAAACCCATTCTAAATAAGCGCACCTAGAATACCTTCTAATTACCAAAGAATTAGCCCCTCTTTAGTTCACGAAATACATGAAAAGAATTAAATAAATCCAAAGAATATCCAAAAAATGCCAAAATGTAGCTCCCAATTCCAAACCGAGCATTTCCTCGGAGGAATACTTATTTCGCAAATGATTGGCAATAACCACCAAAAGGGAAATAATACCAGCAACAACGTGAACAATATGTACTGCCGCTATTAAAAAGACATAGGACATTTTAATATTGCTCGTAGGTCCGGTAAAATAGTAGCCATTGGCTACCATCTGTGAAAATCCGTTGAATTGCAATATTATAAATGTAATCCCCAGGGCCAGTGTTAATAATAGCCAACTAGTACACTGCTTGACCCTATCCTGCCTTATGGCCTTCTTAGCCATAATATAGGTTATACTGCTTATAATTATAACTATGGTACTCGCCAAAAACGATGATGGCAAAGTTAGGTCCTTGATCCAATCTTCCCGAGAACTACTTACTATATAGGCGCTGGTCCAACCAGCAAATCCCATTAGCAAGCTCACAATCCCGAACCAGAGCATCATTTTCTTTGCCCTTGCGTTTTTTTCCTTTCCCGTACCCTGTGTTAAGTCCATCCTTATTAAATAAATTTATCCATTACATATACCACTTGCATCAGTGTTATATAACTTACACTGGCCAACATTAATTTCCTTGCCGAAGCATTATCTCTTTTTTCATATAATCGAAAGGCAAAGAACAACATTACCGTACCCATTAAAAAAACAATTATAGCGGCCACAATTGATAATTGAAGCCTTCCCGTGAAGCCAAATACGGGAATTACCGAAATAATCATCATCCAAATGGTATACATAATTATTTGCAAAGCGGTACCCTTATCCTTTTTACCAGTAGGAAGCATTTTAAAACCACCTTTCTTATAATCCTCGTCCAACATCCAACCTAAAGCCCAGAAATGTGGAAACTGCCAAAAGAACTGTATCATAAACAAGGTCCCAGGCTCAATTCCAAAATTATCCGTAGCGGCCACCCATCCCAACATAAAGGGAATAGCACCCGGAAAAGCACCTACAAAGACAGCTAAGGGCGTTTTAGTCTTCAAAGGCGTATAGACGCTTGTGTACAAAAAAATGGAGATAGCGCCGAACATGGCCGTCTTGGGGTTAAGAAAATACAAGGCCACGATTCCCAAAATTGTCATCAGAACAGCAATGGTCATAGCCGTGGTTACGGACATTCTACCTGCTGGTATAGGTCTATTCTTGGTGCGGCTCATTAACGCATCAAGGTCCTTTTCTATAATCTGATTATAGGCATTGGAAGCCCCTACCATACAATACCCGCCAAAAGCCAAAAGTAAAACCGAAGAAAAATTGATTTCAACGGCACCAAGAAAATACCCTGCTATAGAAGAAAAGACTACACTGACAGCGAGCCTTGCTTTAGTAATTTCTTTAAAGTCAGCAAAATATACCGCTATTGAGGTGTTTTTCACTGAACCGACCGCCGTTTTCATTTACATTTTTTAAATGGTGTGCAAAGATACACCTCATAAGAATTTTTTGCAACCAAATAAACATGTTTATATCAATTAACGACTAAAGGAGCCTTCCAACCCAAAACAAATCCAGGGAAGGCACTCTTCCATTAATTGACGAAGGCCTTCCTAAATCTTTTTAGAGCAAAAAAAATCCCGAGACTACGCTCGGGATTTTAAATATACTTTTAATTCTAACTATTGCAGTTTAAATGTAATTGGAATACTAAATGGTACACGAACAGCTCTACCTCTTTGTTTTCCTGGGGTCATCTTAGGCAATTTTCCAATAATCCTTGCAGCCTCTTCCTCCAAGTTTTTATCCGGACCTCTCATTCTTACGTTCCCAATACTTCCATCCTTTTGGATAACGAACATTACGTTAACCCTACCTTGCACTCCCATTTCTTGGGCAATTTCTGGATAGCGGAAGTTTTTACCAATGTGCTTCTGCATCATGGAGTTAAAACAATCCCTTAATTTGCTTTTTGGCTCGTTCTCACAACCTGGAAAAATTGGAACATCCTCAATAACCGCGAAAGGCACATCTACATCTTCCTCAATCTCTTCAACCTCAACATCGGCCACTTCTATTACCTCTTCCTCTTGACTGGTTTCTGTAGACTCTATTACAGTCTCTTCCACTTCCTCTTCATCTTCAACGACCTCAATAATTTCAGGTGCTGCTGGTGGTGGCGGTGGTGGTGGTGTCTTAATTTGTTCGGTCATCGGAACCTCTTCGTCCAAAGTATCCTCCACATTCATGGTGTAATCAAAATTGTTGTCATCGTCATAGGTCTTCCATTCAAAAGCTATATACGTCAATAGCATAACCAGAACAAGGCCAATAACGAAATAAAGCCCGCTATTTCTTGTTAAATCTGCTTTCGGATTCTTTTTAAGTTCCATAATTCTTAATTTTTAATGTTCGCTAATTTATATATTTATTTTATCTGTTTAAAACTTTTTGTTAAAAAAAATACAAATATATTCAAACAGCTCATTGGGCTCCAAAGTATCCCTTAAATATGTAACTAAAGGCCCTGAACGCAACTAATTGGCAGAATCTCAATTCCCTAATATCCATTCCGCTAAAAACCAGCAAGTTGCATTCTATTATTTAGAATACACCCCAAATTACTCAAAAAAAACACTATTTCATCCAATTCAAGGGAGTTTTTCCAGAGAAAATGTATTTTACCGTAAAACTTCCGAACAATGCCCCTAAACTATTCGCCAAAACATCCAGCAAATCGGGATCTCTATCAATTGTGGCCACACCCTGAAGCACTTCAATAATTATACCATAAATAACGGCGTACAAAATTATTTTCACAATCACTTTCTTCAACGGCGTATTTCTACGATCAATTTCCCTAAAGGACAAACAACCCAAAGCGGTAAATACAAAATAAAAAGTAAAATGTACCAACTTGTCCAAATGTGGAATATCCATAGAAGGTAAACTCTCCACGTCAAAAGAAAATAAGCTGAGCGTTGTTATGAACACCACCCAGCTTATAAACAAGTTTGTAAAAAAATATTTTTTAAGCACCCACAAGTTCTTTGTACTCCGCGTCTCCAAGCAAGCCCTCCACTTCGGAAGAATCGCTAATTTTTACTTTAATGATCCAACCCTCACCATAAGGATCGGTATTTACCTTTTCCGGTTCGTCTTCAAGCGATTCATTAAAAGCTATGATTTCCCCACTTAAGGGAAGAAAAAGATCGGAAACTGTCTTTACGGCCTCGACTGTCCCAAAAACCTCATCCTTGTCCAAGGTTTCATCCAAGGTCTCCACTTCCACATAAACAATATCCCCTAATTCCCCTTGGGCAAAATCTGTAATCCCGACTATAGCGATATCGCCCTCTATTCTGACCCATTCATGGTCTTTTGTGTACTTTAAATCTGAAGGTATATTCATTATCTAAATTTGTTAAGGCAACAAATGTAAAAGAATATCTCCTGTTAATCAAAAATCTCATTTAAACTTTTTGGCCCACTTGGAAATTAAATTCTTTTACGGCCAATATCTCCTTGTTTAAGCTAGTTCCCAAAATTATACCTCAAGGTAAATCCGGTATTTATAGAAGTTTGCGGGAAAGCCGTTGACACTGCAAATTTTGAAAACGAATGATCATAAAAAAACAGGGCGTTTAAACTTTTGCTCAAGGCATAATCGGCAACAAATTTCACGGACATTAAATTTTGTCCGGAAGTAATTTGATTGTTATCTATATCCAAGTTTCTAATAATGGTAATATTATCCCTGAGGGTTACGTCCGCTTTAAGATTTAAATCCCCTTTTAAACGCTGCTGTTCACCTCCAATGTTGGTTACAAATTTCACATCCTTAAAACGATACCCGAGTCCTACCGTATATTCCTTGCCATTGATCTCTGTCATTAAGCTATTGTCAAAACTCAAGGACAATGCCCTATCCGTTCTAATCTCCGCTAGTACGCTAAGGGAGTTTTGCATTTCAAAATCTACCCTCATCAATGGGTTGAACTGATCCGTAAGCACCACATTGTTCATAATATTGACCGGTAAAAAGTCCTGGGTTTCCGAGTTTATCGGTTCCATACCCTCATTGATCAACTGTGTACGCGTTAAATTGGTCTGAAACGAATTTATACTGTAGGCCGATCTATATCCATGGCTTAGGGAAAAACGCTTAAATTTCTTCTTAAACCAAGGATTGCGCATTAATCCGGTATATTTAATGTTCCAATTGGGAATTGGAATGCTCCTAAAAGCGTCCAAACTTACCTTATTGGGATCCTTCCCTGTATAAGCGGCAAAAAAAGCGGGCAGCAAAACATCTTGACTCGTCTTACCGTATCTTTCCGGAAAACCATCGTCATCTACCTCACCGGTATCATGGTTTCTTTCGGCGACAATCCTATTGGCTATGGTAATCCTGTTTTCTTTGAAGGTTTGAAAACTGTCCGAACTAAATTCATCACTCTTATCAAAAACGGTACCGATCATTAAAGTGGAAATACTAAAATTTCCATAGTTGTTCCCTAGAAGATTCACATATTCAAATGCGTCATTCCCCAAATCCTCCACGTTAAAAGTCTCTTGGTAACTTTCGGACATTTGCCTATCGGCCACAAGGTCTATGGTCAAATCTCTAGTGGGTTGTGCCGTTGCCGTTATATTTAACTGCTTATTGGTATTCTGGATATACTGTTGGTTAAATTCCGGGAAAGTGGTCAACCATCCGTTTCTGGCCGCCTCATATCTAACATCGGCCTGACTACCAAAAACAAATCCTATGGTTGGTTTTGCCGTACCAATAAAACCTACTGACCTAGTATAACCTGGCAATACCTTACCATTGTTCTGACTATAGGTAACATTTACACGTTTTACCATGGTAAGCACATCTATAAAAGCATTATACCCTGTGCCGCTCCCTTTTTTAACGTCATTGCTATCATCATTGGATGCCGGGTTGCCCGCTTTATCCAGACGAGCCGGTTTAGCCGCAGTTCCTTTAGTATCTTTCCTACCCAAACCGAGGAAATCATAGAACTTTTGCATGGTGAGGGATGCCGTTAAATTATGTGTACTGGCATTCTGCACTGTATTTATATCCTCTCCGGCCACTTCGTTCAAAGCATCCCCTCCCCTTTGCCAGTCAAAATTACTGGTATACGTGTATTGGGCATTTATAAAATCGAAAGCAGGAATTTTGTTCAAGGGCAATTCATAATTCAATTGCATTTCCTGTGAATGCCTATTGGGCTCCCCAAGATCGAAAAATCCGTCCCACAATCCCAAGGCCTGATCGATTTCCGAATTCGGATTGCCATCTTCCGAAAAATAATTTCTTACTATATTATTGTTCGAGGCGGTAAGATTTAAGCGCAAGGATTTTGTTAGGCTATAGTTGATGGCATACTGCCAATTGAAAAGATAATTCCTTTGCTGTAGAAAAGGCAGATCCAACTTTTCTACCCCCGGTTCAAAAACATCTCTAAACTTTTGTTGATTAAAAGATCGGTTGATATTGGATTGAAGTGAAACACTTGCCGGCAAAACATTTAAATTTAAATCTTTCAGCCATTTCCAATATTGCCCGGTAAACAAGGAGTCCTTCTTGGCAAACGGTTCTAGGGGAAGGGGTTTAAAATTGTGGTTATAAACAAATCCTGTTACCACATTCTGATCCCTTAGCTCATCTATCTCAAAATCCCTATGGTTCACCTCGTTATAGGAATAATTAAAGGTAAAGTTCTCAATATCGTAAAAATTGGCTTCGGCTTCCTCGCCCCTATCCTTTCTTACCCCAATAAAATTTATACTGGTCCTCTTGGTATAATCCTCCCCTTGCTGTCTAATTGCCTCAGCGTCTTCCGGCGTTTCGGCAGCTGCGATACGATCTTCCAATTTTAGGTCATCATAGACAGGATCAAATTCTGGCGTAATCAATTGCTCCGAAATACCATAATTAAAAGGGAGTTGCAAGCCCCAATTTTTTGGAAACAATTGACCAATATTCACATTGGTAACCACATCATAGGAAATAGCGTCCTCACGCGCCCGTTCATTGGGCATTTGGTCTATGGCCCCGAACCCGGAAGTACTTTTGCTACCGGTGGCGGACACATTGGCAAAATCTGCCATATTCATATCCAAGGCAGCTATAGCGGCCCATCCCCCGTTATTATCTAATCCCGATAGGCGTAGTTCGTTAAACCAGACCTCTCCCCTAGCTGGAAGATTATCATCGTTCTTAACCCCTACCATCATACTACGGATACCTCCCAAAGAAGGATTTCCACGGATACCAATTCGTATTTTACCCAGTGTTCTTGGGTCAAATTCATTTACCTGGACCACCTCACCATTGTCAATTTCATAATAATTAATGGTGCTAAGGGTTTGGGCTGCGATTCCGGTAGATTTCACCTTGGACAAATCTTCCAACGAAAGATCCAGTTGATTTACATCAGGCCAAATTTCGCTGTCCGAGCTTGCTCCGTGCGGCGTTAGCTGTAAGGGCAATTCTATTTGATAGAAATTCTGCGTAAAATCCGAACCGATCCTTATAAACCCTATCAAGGGTGTCTCGTCATTGGCATAGTCGGATTCTACAATTTCTTCGGCGTGGATAAACATTTTTAAGCGTTTATATTGCCTTACATCAATATCCAAATTTTTAAAGACCCCTCTGGAATCCTGAGGCTCCAAATTCTCAACCACAAATGACAAGGATTGTTCATTCTGCCTAATAATGGTATTGTTATTGTTAAGCCTTTCACGTGCTACACCTGGGGGCAAAACATAAGGTATTGGGGTTCGTGCAGCATTTTCCTCTATGTTCACGGCATTAACATCTACCAAAGTACCATCATCCGATGCATCTGAGTCCACATCGGGCTGTAAGGAATTGGTATAGGTCCGCCAATCTCCACGCACTAGGTCCAAGGTAGCAAAACGCAATACCACATCGTTTGAAAAACCTGTTAGATACATCCGCATAAAGCTAATAGACCTAAAATCGCTTATGCCGCCAACCGCGTCGGTAAAATCTGACAAAGGTATCTTGTACTGTATCCAACGCTCGTTCAAGGTATTGCCGTTGGGCAAAGACCTGGTAACCCCTTCCTTAATATCCGTTACATACTTGTCATTAATGGTAGTCCCTGGTTTAATGTTAATACGATACTCGTAATAACTATTTACGGTATTCATGGTTCCGTCCCTATCTATATCCTCCACATCGGGCAAAGTAGTTGACCCCCTGTCCGAATTGCTCAATTGTACGGGAGAATTGCCATCCGGGTTATTGTAATTTAGATATCGTTCCAAAATACTACCTTCCCTGTTCAGAAAGTACTCGTAATTATCCATTGCAGGATCTTCCGCCGGGCCATTATAGGTAATTCCCCCTTCAAAAGTATAGGTAGCCTCCTCGGCATCCGTTAGACCATCAAAACCAATATCCTGCAACCCTCTGTTATTCTCATCTGCATCAAAGGCATATATTAAAGATTGGGTTGCTGGAACCTTACCCCAATTTGTTTTATAGGTAAGATCATTGGATAAGGGATCCACGGGTAACCCATTTTCATATTGCTTCCTACCATCAGGAAGAATATCCTCGGAAATATTACCAAGGTTGATCACTAAATCCCCGGCGCTAGTTGCAATGCCATCCACATAGGGATCCAACACCCAAAATTGAACGTATTCCACATTGGACTGCTCAAAATTGGTGCTGCTCAACGATCGCATTATCCCTGCCCATTTATCCTGTGGTTGTTCCGTAGTAAAACTTGGGTTTGCGTTATACGGACCTTTCATACCCGGGTAATAGGCTATATCCAAAGTGTTTTGGGCCAAAGTCTGCCCTTGGGCGACATCCTGATTAAAGACATCCTGTATATAGATTCTTCTAGTTTCGTTTGTGGAAATATCATCATCACTCAATGCAGTAGGCCGCTGATTGGAATAAAAAATAGGATCTACGGTATACCAGGCCATTTTTGCCCTACCATATCCAGACTCTACACTATTGACCGTGGTTGCAAATTCCACTGGCGGACTCGCCATGGACCATCCAAGAAAGGAACGGATATCGATCAGCGATTGCGCCCCCTCAAAATCGTCCAAATAAGTTGTGGTCTCCCCTTCAAAATCCGCATTCTTGGGAGAACTTGGGCTTAAAAAGGCAACTTCTCCGCGAACTGACAAGTTGGAAGGGACATCCGTATCTATATTTGGCAATTTATTGACCAACCTGGTCAAAAATGGAACCTCAGTGGAAAAATTACTGTTTAGACCAAATATTGTATTGTTTACAGGCTCTATACCGTAATTGGATTTCTGGGTCAAAGGTTTTTCATTCAAGTTCAACAATGTACCTCCAAGCACAAAATTTTTATTGAATTGATGCTCCACATTTACGCCTGAAAAACGTCTGGTCTGCTGTCCAAAGACCGCATTGTTCTCCACTGAAATATTAATGGGGGTATTGGAAGCCTCCAAACTTGGGTCCAAAATCTGCACTGTGCCCGACTGATAATTTACGGTGTAATCTATACCCTCCTGTAACTGCCTACCTCCGGCCGTAACCCTTACAGATCCTTGGGGAACATTGAAAGCCCCAATAGGAATACCATTGGTCCCCTGGGATTTATAAGTTCCTTTTAAAATAAACCTATTTTTATCCGCATCCTGTTGGGCCGCCGCTGTGGGAAGCGAGTACATATTCCTAAAAACGTACTTCTTTTGATTGGCATTATAACCTTGATCATTGTCCACGTCATAAGTACCACCACCCAATAGGTTAAATAAGTATTCCCCAAAAGGTTCAACTTTGGTGAATATAATATTTCCGGTTTGCGAGTCTATGGTAATCCCTTCCACGTAATCAAAAAAACCATCCCCTCCACTTTGAAGGTCATTATATGCATTTAACCTATCTAGATTAAACACATCCAATAATATCCTATCTTCCAAGGGCTTGGGGGTTGTTGGCCAACCAGAGCCAACACCTGATTCCACTGGTGTTATATAATTTCTTGGAGTAGTTTCCGCATATAAAATGTTCAACTTAAAATCCTCCTGACTCAATTGATAGGCGCCAGTGGCGTAAATATTCTTCATCATCAGATCCCATATAGGATCTACAACATTGGTAATATTACTCTTTAACAATTTAAGGATCAAGGTATTGTTGTTTACAGGTATTTCCGCTCCGGGCGACACCGTTGTGGCATCTACTCCACCATTGGCAAACTCTCCCACCTGATAGACATCCCCATTAAAGGTGTATTGAAAAGCAACCCCAAGAACTTCATCATTGCTCAATCTTTGGTTTAGGGATATATACCCCAATTGGGAATCAAAGGAAAAATCCCTGCCCTGTTCCAATTTTCTCGCATTCTCCAAAATAGCATAATCAAATCCCTGATTTACCGTATATCCTGGTACATTAAAACCGGTTTGAACTGTAGCTATATCGCGAATATTACTTGTAAGGGCGCCCCCGGACCCAATTTGAAGAGGATCAAAATCATTGGCAGCGTTCCTTGGCAAATTACCGGCTGCAGAACTATTAAAGAATCCAGCGGGATCTCCGTTGTTTTGGCCTATTCTGGTTTTTTCCGGTTGTATCTCCCCCAAATCCTGGATAGCCACAACATTTCTAATATTAACCGTTTGCTGGCTCCTATTGGTAATCCATACTTCCAACCTTGTAATTTGGACCTGGCTCCTTATGTAAGGATAGTTAACAAGTGCGGCATCATAATTATCCCTAAAATAATGGGCTAAAAAAAAGTGTTTGTCAGAGTCGTAATCCTGGGCCCTAAGCTCGAAATCGTTCACCGTGCCCCCACCCTGTGCAACCACCGTATTGCTCTGTGACCTTTGTTCTGAAAATACGGCCGTTACCCTGGTCTTCCCAAATTGCAGTTCGGTCTTCACCCCAAAAAGGCTCTGTGCTCCCGTAATCAAGGAACTATTTAGTGGCATACTCACATTTCCTACCTCTATCTTTTGAAGTATATCATCCTCAGATGGCGTATAGTCCAATTTTACTAAATTCTGGAAATCAAAGGTGGCCTCGGTATCATAATTGGCCGTTACCTGAAGTCGCTCTCCTATTTTGCCCAACATACTTAAGCTTATCCGTTGATCAAAATCAAAGGAAAGATTGGTCCTGTTACGTGGGGACAGGGATGGGTTATCGTTTTTTTGCCATATCACCCCAAGATCCATCGCCACCGATCCTTGTGGAATCACTTCTATGGTATTGCCCCCAAAGACACTTTCAAAAAAACTATTATTTACATAGAAATTAGGAAGTAAATTTTTACGGGCTGCCTCACTGCCCTCCTTTTTGCCAGAAAAGGCATCAATTTTTTCTTTAAAATAGGACTTCATACCCTCGCGGCGCACAAGCTCCAAATATTGTTCAGGGGTAAGGATAACGGGGTAATTGATATCAAAATCCCCAACACTTACCGTGTAGATATATCTGTCCAGATTGGGGTCATAAGTGTACTTTGAAACTATGCTGTCCGGGTTTTCCATTTTCAATTTTCCCAGCGCAACACCCGTTTTTAGCGAATCTACTTCCTGCTCAAGTGCATCTTCCCCTTCTATTTCCTGTGCTAGGGAAGTACCCGTTGCGACCAAGAAAATAAACAGTAGGATAGTAAGCTTAAATGATGATTTAAGATAAAATTTTGCCCCTTTTTTCAAACTTGTTATAAATTTTTAAGCGCAAATTTTATAATGTCCTCTACGCTTAGTCCAGGGTCTTGGGCAACTACTTTATCCACAACCTTTTCAGCTTGTTTGCGGACAAAACCAAGAACCTCTAATGCAGATAACGCTTCATCTTTATTTGTATTGTTTGATGGGGCGGAAAGTTCATCAATATCGTAGACTTTTAAAACCTTGTCCTTTAGGTCCAGAATTACCCGTTGTGCCGTTTTGGCACCGATGCCCTTGATTCCTTGAATAGTAGGCACATCTCCAGTTGCAATGGCATCCCTGATCTGACCAGGAGACAGGGAGGACAACATAGTTCTGGCCGTGCTGGATCCAATTCCGGATACGGACAAAAGCAATCTAAATATCTCCCTTTCGGACTTTTCGGAGAAACCGAACAAAGTATGTGAATCTTCCTTTACTTGTAGATGGGTGTACAGTTGAATGCTTTCCGAATCCCCAATTTTTGAAAACGTGTGCAATGAAATATTTACAAAATACCCCACTCCAGCACATTCGATTACAACGTGGGTGGGATTTTTTTCAACAAGTTTTCCTTTTAAATGAGTAATCATTAGCTTTTACTGGTTTCATGTTTCAAGCCGTCTTGAAACTAGAATTATTTAGAATATTATTTTTGCGTTTTTGCCAATTTTCTCTTCTCCCTTTCTTGGGCGTCAATAACGGCCACGGCAGTCATATTGACCATTTCGTCCACACTGGCCCCCAACTGAAGAATGTGTACGGAACGTCTTAAACCTACCATGATAGGACCAATGGAATCTGCCTGGTTCAATTCCTTCAATAACTTATATGTTATGTTGGCCGACTCCAAATTTGGAAATATAAGTGTATTTACTTTTTTACCGGCCAATTTGGAAAAGGGAAATTTACCCTGGTGCAATTCTTTGTTCAAAGCAAAATCGATTTGCAACTCTCCATCCACTACCAATTCCGGGTTGGTAGCATGCAATATTTTTACAGCTTCCTTTACTTTGGTAGCCCGTGGATGGGTTGAAGACCCAAAATTGGCATAGGACAACAAGGCCATAACAGGACTAAAACCAAAGGTGGTAGCCACATTTGCCGTCATTTTTGCAATTTCGGCAATTTCCTCTGCATTGGGATCTATATTGATAGAGGTATCCGCCAAAAATAACGGTCCCCTTTCGGTGATCATAATGTTAACAGTAGACACCTTTTTAACGTTTGCAGCCCTTCCTATTACCTCGAATACCGGCTTTACTACAGTTGGGTATGCCCTGGAATATCCGGAAATCATACCATCCGCATCGCCCTCCAAAACCATCATTGCTGCAAAATAATTTCGTTCCTTCATCTTTGCACGGGCACCGAACAGACTTACCCCACTACGCTGCCTATTTTCAAAATATTTGGCAGCATAATGGTTTCTTTTATCATTGGCTTCATCGGCATGGGAATCTATAACTAGAATATCGGCGTCGAATTCCAGTTCCTTCATCAATTCCGAAATAACTACTTTATTCCCCAATAAAATTGGTGTTGCCAACCCTTCCTCATATGCAATTTGGGCTGCTTTTAGTACATCCAAATGATCTGCCTCTGCGTAAACAATTTTTTTAGGGTTCATTCTTGCACGATCGTGTAGCAAACGAACTATTTTATTATCGTTCCCAGAGCGCTGCAATAATTCCTCCCTATATTTATCCCAATCATCAATTGGCATTTTGGCCACACCACTTTCCATGGCCGCCTTTGCAACGGCAGGTGGAATTTCAGAAATCAATCTGGGATCAAAGGGTTTTGGAATTATATAATCCCGCCCAAAGGTCAACCTGGTTTGTCCGTAGGCAATATTCACCTGTTCCGGAACTGGCTCTTTGGTAAGCTCGGCCAAAGCCTTCACGGCAGCCATTTTCATAGCTTCATTTATCTTGGTGGCCCTGACATCCAATGCCCCTCTGAAAATAAACGGAAATCCCAAGACGTTGTTCACCTGGTTAGGATGGTCGGACCTACCTGTTGCCATGATGATATCCTTTCTGGTTTTTATGGCCAGGTTATAATCTATTTCCGGATCTGGATTGGCCATAGCAAACACTATGGGATCCTTTGCCATGGATAATAGCATTTCCGCAGAAACGATATCTTTTACGGAAAGGCCGATAAAGACATCGGCGTCTTTCATGGCCTCTTCCAAAGTGTCAATTTTTCTATCCGTGGCAAACTCCAATTTTTCTGCCGATAGGGTATCGCGATCACTACGAATCACCCCTTTGCTATCCAACATTACTATATTTTTGTCACTTGCCCCAAATGCCTTGTACAAGCGGGTGCAGGAAACAGCAGCAGCACCTGCTCCACTTATCACAATACGAACATCACTTATTTTTTTCTTGGTAATTACCAAAGCGTTCAATAGGGCAGCGGCTGAAATAATAGCCGTTCCGTGTTGATCGTCGTGCATTACCGGAATATCCAATTCCTCCTTTAGTCGTCTTTCAATTTCAAAAGCTTCAGGAGCCTTTATATCCTCTAAATTTATACCTCCGAAAGTTGGAGCTATTATCTTAACTGTTTCTATAAATTTTTCAACATCGGTGGTATCCAATTCAATATCGATTCCGTCAATGTCAGCAAAAATCTTGAACAACAAGCATTTTCCTTCCATCACTGGCTTGGAAGCCTCCGGACCAATATTCCCCAATCCTAAGACTGCGGTTCCGTTGGATATTACCGCCACTATATTTCCCTTGGCCGTATACTTATATACATTGTCCTTATCCTTTGCAATTTCCAGACAGGGCTCTGCCACTCCAGGAGAATATGCAAGACCTAAATCCCTTTGAGTAGCATAGGGTTTTGTAGGCACTATTTTTATTTTCCCCGGTTGAGGTTTGGCATGATATACTAATGCTTCCCTTCTGGTCTTTTGCTTGCTCATATATTCTATATTAAAAAAACAAAGTTAACAGTATTCTTTAAATAATAGGATTTAAAACGTAATCACGCTAGATTTAAAATACAACGATTCAATTAATTTTTTAAAAAAAACCATTGCCTATTTCCAACAATTTAAAACCGTTACCGAAATTACTCAAAGACAGTAAACTTAGCAAATCGCCCCTTCCCCTAAGCGGGACAGGCTTTCCCAAGAAGGGGGCTAGTTTCGCAAAGCGATATTAATCCAGTCACTATTACACCCCAGTATTACATCAAAAAATCAACATTCCTCTTTAAACCGGAAAATTAGGTGCGTTTTACGGCAGACTTCTGGAACACCTTCTTAAAGACATCCTCCGTAATTTCCTCCAATTCCTTTTTGGTCGACCTCCCCTGACCCCTCCCAAGGAGGGGGGTAAGTTCCGATAACGATAATGGGTCCTAAAAAAATTGAACTTCCGTCCTACTTCAAAAACTCAATGTTTCGTTTTAAAGTGGAGAATTTGGTGCGCTTTACGGCAGACTTCCGGAACACCTTCTTAAAGACATCCTCCGTAATTTCCTCCCATTCCTTTTTGGTCGACCTCCCCTGACCCCTCCCAAGGAGGGGGATAAGTTCCGATAACGATAATGGGTCCTAAAAAAATAAACTTCCGTCCTACTTCAAAAACTCAATGTTTCGTTTTAAACCGGAAAATTTAGTTCGTTTTACGGCAGACTTCTGGAACACCTTCTTAAAAACATCTTCTGTAATTTCGTCCCAATCCTTTTTGGTCATGGACAGTAATTCGGGATTAGGGTTAAATAAGGGTTCGCGATGGGGTTTGGAAAAGCGGTTCCAAGGGCATACATCCTGGCATACATCACAGCCAAACATCCAATCATCCATTTTACCCTTAAAGTCTGTAGGAATTTCATTCTTTAATTCGATAGTAAGGTAAGAAATACACTTGCTACCGTCTACCACATAGGGTTCTATAATGGCCTGCGTGGGACAAGCGTCGATACAGGCAGTGCAGGTACCGCAATGATCGGTTACCCTATGGTCATACTCCAGTTCCAAGTCCACGATAAGTTCGGCTATAAAATAAAAAGATCCTACTTGTTGCGTCAATAGATTACTGTGTTTCCCAATCCAGCCCAATCCGCTTTTTGCGGCCCATGCCTTATCCAGGACAGGGGCGGAATCCACAAAAGCCCTGCCGCTCACCTCTCCAATCTCTTCCGAAATAAAATTTTGAAGTTCCTTTAGTTTGGATTTAATGACATGGTGGTAATCCTGCCCATAGGCATATTTTGATATCTTGAAGGTGTTTTCGTTTTGACTTTCCTCAGGAAAGTAATTAAGCAGAAGGGAAATTACCGATTTAGAACCTTCTACCAATTTAGTGGGGTCCAAACGCATATCGAAATGATTTTCCATATAGCCCATTTCCCCATGCATGTTCTTATTGAGCCAATTTTCCAACCTGGGGGCCTCCTCCTCCAAAAATTCGGCCTTGGAAATACCGCACGACAAAAACCCGAGGCGTTTGGCTTGAGTTTTTATAAGTTGGGTATGTTTATGCGTGTTCTTCAAAAAATTATCTTTCGGTAAACAGTAAAGGTACACTCTTTGGCTTAAGTGAAATCAAAGGATTGATCTCTATGTTTTGCAAAGTGCTGGATATACTATATTTCTTGACAATTTCAGCTATTGCAATGATCATTTCATACATGGCAAAATTGTTGCCCACGCACATTCTGGGACCTGCCCCAAATGGATAATAATAGTCCCCAGAATCCTTTTTGTCCGCTTCCTTAAACCTACTGGGGTCAAATTCCAGTGGCATATTCCAAAAATGGCTATAGCGGTGCAATTCGTAAATGGACATCAGCACCATGGTGCCCTTTGGGAGCGAAATATCTTCAAAGGTATCATCTTCGATGGCCACCCTATCTATTACATAAGCTGGCGGATACAACCTTAGGGCCTCCTCCAGACATTGTTTAACAAATTGAAGCTGCATTACCCCTTGCATCAAATCAGCAGAGCTATCCTCCAGATTTACCTTGGATACTTCCTCATAAACATGGTTTTGAATTGCCGGGTTTTTGGCCAAAAGAAACAGGGTGAAACTAAGTGCGTTGGCCGTGGTTTCATGACCTGCTATAAAAAGAATCATCACTTCATCCAACAGTTGCCCGTCTGGCATTGGGGAGCCATCCTCATATCGTGCCCTAAGAAGCATATCCAACAAATCATCTTTTTCCAATCCAGATCTCCTCCGCTCGTCAACAATATCCAGAAGCAGCCTCTTGCCTTCCGCGGACATTTTCAAGTGCTTATCAATTTTACCACTGAGCCTATACCACCATTTTAGATATGGTTGCCTCATTTCTTTAATCAACATGCGCTGATTGGCCTCGGTAATATGTTGGAGTCGCGACATCCTTTCGCGAATATCCGAACTACTAAAAAGGGATTTGGCAACAACCTGAAATGCTAGATCGCCCATGAGCGGAAAAACGTCCTGCTCCTTACCAGGTTCTATTCGTTCCAGTTCCAGCAATATGGCCTCCCTCATGACCCCCATTAAATTTTGGAGTTTTTTCTTATGAAAAGCGGGCTGCACCATTCTTCTATGTGTGCGCCAATGCTCACCACTGGAAGTTAAAATACCATGACCTATATACTTGGCCAAATCCACTGTTTGCAGAGGGGATTTTTCGTATTTCCTATGCTGTTTCTGAAGTATGTGCTTTATTAGGCCGGGGCTTCTGGTAAAAAGAACTATTTCCTTGGAACTTAATTGTACTTTAAAACAATCACCGTATGCCTCAAAATTTTCATGATGAAAAGGCAAGGGATTTTTTAGGATTCTCCTAGCATTTTTTAAGACCTGAAATCTTGATACTAACTTCAAATTGATTATTTAAAAGAGTGGTTTCTTGTAGCATAAAACCTTGGCATATGACAACATCAAAAAAGTCCACCCTGAATATTGCCCTTAATCCTCCCCAAATGCCTGTAGGCCAATTCCGTAACCTCCCTACCCCTGGGGGTCCTCATAATAAATCCTTGCTGGATCAAGAAAGGTTCATAAACCTCCTCTATGGTTTCTGCACTTTCAGAGACGGCAGTAGCCAAAGTGCTTATCCCCACAGGGCCACCTTTAAACTTGTCTATAATAGTTGTCAATATCTTATTATCCATTTCATCCAATCCGTGGGCATCCACATTCAGAGCCTTCAATCCAAACTGTGAAATTTCTATATCGATCTTTCCATTCCCTTTTATTTGGGCAAAATCCCGGACCCGCCTTAATAAGGCATTGCATATTCTAGGAGTACCCCTGCTTCTACCAGCTATTTCAATGGCGGCCTGTTGGGTGATCGGAGTCTTTAATATTTCGGCGCTACGCTCTACTATGGTAGAAAGAAGTTCCGTGGAATAGTACTGTAATCTGCTTTGAATCCCAAAACGGGCCCTCATGGGAGCCGTTAACAAACCAGAGCGGGTTGTGGCTCCGATCAAGGTAAAGGGGTTTAAATTGATCTGCACCGAACGGGCATTGGGCCCCGATTCAATCATAATATCTATCTTATAATCCTCCATGGCAGAATATAAATATTCCTCCACTATAGGACTTAATCTGTGGATCTCATCAATAAACAGCACATCCCTTTCGTCCAGGTTGGTCAGAAGGCCCGCCAAGTCCCCTGGTTTATCCAATACAGGGCCCGAAGTCATTTTAATACCTACCCCCAATTCATTGGCCAGGATATGGGCCAAAGTAGTTTTACCAAGACCTGGAGGGCCATGGAACAAAGTGTGGTCCAGGGCTTCGCCCCTTAAATTAGCTGCCTGAACAAATATCTTAAGGTTTTCCAATACTTGTTCCTGCCCGGTAAAATCATCAAAGGAAATAGGGCGCAAGGCCCTTTCAATATCGAATTCCTCGTTAGAAAAATTACTGGCTGTGGGATCTAGGTTCTCATTCATACTCCAACAAAGATAATGGAAATTAGGATAGTTTTTTAAGGAAACCGTACATAAGGGCCACACTATTATAACCACTTAGGAACAATCCCAAAATTTTCCTAATCCTGTCTGATAGATAGAAATTAAAATAAAAATAATGTAAATTCATATTATGATAAAGACAACATATCCACCCAGTATTCTACAGTACATACCTTTCTTTTTTGTTATTTGGTCCGATGATCTTTTGACCCTTTCAGAGATTGCCGTTGTAAAAAAAATAATCGACGAGGACCAAAACCTTTCTAAAAAAGACAGGGAAACCCTGAATAGTTGGCTCAACACAGCGCAGCCACCTTTGGATACGGAAATAAAATCCTGGCAACGGGCCATTTCCAATTCCGGCATCAAATTGGTAGAAAGCGACAACCATCCTTTAACTTCTTTTAGCAAGAAATTGATATCACAAAACGGTTCGGAGCATATTTTCAATGAGAATTTATCGGCCATTGAAATAAACCTAGGGATACAACCCAACCATTACCACCATTTGTTCGAAGTGGAAGTTGTTTTGGAAAAAACGTCGCATTTCTACGACCCTAAGGAAATTGACCAAATATTCAAAGGTACTTACCACCGTGAAATAGATGAATTTAGGGATGCCCTAAGCGCTTCCATTTTTTCTTGGGAAATAATTCAGAACAAGGAGGAATTTAGAAAAAAAGTACTGTCCCAAGTGCAATATTTGGCCAAGACAGGATATGGTGCCATGGCATACCCCGAAGCTTACGGGGGAACAGGCAATATGTCTTTGTATGCCACCATTTTTGAAAATCTGATGTATGTGGACGGAAGCCTCACTGTGAAATTTGGGGTGCAATTTGGGCTTTTTGGCGGCAGCATACAGAAGCTGGGAACCAAAAAACACCATGACCGCTATTTAACCGCTATTGGGGAAGCCAAATTACTTGGATGTTTCGCCATGACCGAAACGGGTCACGGATCCAATGTAAGGGGTATAAAAACAACCGCTACCTACAACAAGGAACAGGACAACATTACCATTCATACCCCGGGAAAGAACGACAACAAGGAATATATAGGAAATGCACTGCACGGTACAATGGCCTCGGTATTTGCCCAACTGATCGTTGATGGCAAAAATCACGGTGTACATGCCATTTTAGTGCCATTAAGGGATAGTGAAAATCGTCTTATGCCGGGCGTGCGTATCGAAGATAATGGCTACAAATTAGGGCTCAACGGGGTAGACAATGGTAAAATTTGGTTTGACCAAGTTAAGGTACCACGGGAGAATCTTTTAAATAAATACGGGGATATTAAATCTGATGGCACCTATTACTCCGACATAAAAAACCCAAATAAGCGCTTTTTTACCATGCTCGGCACTTTGGTCGGAGGGCGGATTTGCGTGGCCAAAGGAGCTTTGAGCGGGGCAAAAATGTCCCTTGCCATTGCAGTGAAATATGCCCTGCAAAGAAGGCAATTCAATGACAACCTAAAAATCCAAGAGGATTTGATCATGGATTACCCATCGCATCAACTGCGGCTTACCCCCGCCATTGCCAAATGTTACGTATACCAGGTAACCTTGGATTCTTTGATGAAAATCTATAGTGACGACAGTATAACGGATAAACGAAAAATAGAAACCCAGGTAGCCGGATTAAAGGCAATTATAACCTGGTTCGCGAACGAAACCATTCAGGAATGTCGTGAAGCCTGCGGAGGTAAGGGCTACCTATTGGAAAATAGAATTGCCGACCTAAAGGGCGATGTGGATATATTTACCACCTTTGAAGGGGACAACACGGTACTATTACAATTGGCCGCCAAAGGAATTATGTCCGATTTTAATACGGAATTCAACAGCGCCGGATTTTCGGCAGTATTTAAACTGTTAGGCACCCAAATCAGCGACAAATTGGTAACTATAAATCCCTTATACGCCAACAAGGTAGATAAGGAGCATTTATACAATCCTAAGTTCCACCAACATGCCTTTGACTACAGGACTAGAAGGTTAACCTATTCTGCCGCTATGCGCATCAGGGACTATATCAAAAAAGGGGTCCCTACATATCAGGCCTTCTTAAAAGTACAAACTCATTTAATAGCCTTGGGAAAAGCCTACAGTTGTGAATTGGCCTATAATACCTATTTACAGTTTACAGAAACCATAGAAGACAAGAAGAACCAAGAACTCTTTCAAAAACTTGGATGCCTCTTTGCATTATCCGAAATTAGGGAAGATGCCTCATGGTATTTGGAACAGGGTTATTTGGGAGGTACCAAATCCAAAGCCATACGACAGCGAGTGGAGCGTTTAAGCACAGAGTTTAGACCGCATATAGAGGTTTTGGTAGATGGTTTTGGGATTCCGGACCACTGTTTAACAGCGCCGATTAGTCGTTAATTTTTTCGCCGATATAGCTCTGAAGTATCAAGGAATTCCAGCAGATTAATTTTGCTATCACCATATACATAGGTCTTGGATGACCCTTTGGAATTGAGGTCTACTGTTGCTGTTGACAAGACTTCAGCAGAAGAGCTACCTTCCAAATTTGCTTCGACCGAATTGGCTTCCAATCTTTTAGCCTTTAGGTCGGAAGCGTCCAATAACAGGAACTGAAAAACATCGGTAAAACCTTCCAAATCGGCCTTGGAATTACGTTGCATATCCAAAACGGTATTCTCCATAACCCCAAACAATCTTAAATCCGCCTTTTCTGCCAAGCGAATATTTAAGGTATCACTATCTACCTTAAAATTGCCTCTACTATTATCGTTCATTGTTATTTGCATTGCATCGGCATCCACATCTATTTCCACCCTACCGGACCCTCTGGTATTTACCTCTAGGAACTCGGTAGAAAAACGGTTCTTGGCCACAATATTCCCATCATTGGCATTGATAAGGAACAATTCATTAAAATTAACGGTAATGTTCAGTTTTTTCTTGGAGGTAACCCTATAATAAGAACTAATGATAAGTGTTTCATTCTCCACCTTAAATTTTAGAATATCGATTAAATTATCGTCAGCTTCTATTATATACTCCCCCGATGTGGCGGCCTGTATGTTGATATCCAGATCATCATCCAACTGAATGGCATTAAAAGGCGGCAGGGTCTCCCTCACCTCTATCACATTTCTATTGCCTTTAATTTTGGGTTTACGCTGGGAAAAGACCATACAGCCAACCAATAACATGAAAAATAAAAGTATGTGTCTCACTTCTAATGATTTATAATACATAATAGATCTTTATCTAAAAAAATGCGTTAGCCCCTCGATATTGGATTTCCACAAATTTGCAATTAATTCATATAGCCTGCAACACCCTATGGTTCCACGGATTTCCTATATGTAAATGGAAGGTACAAAAAAAGTCCATCTTAGGGATGGACTTTTAAAATTTGTTGATTTCCAATCGTTAATGCTGCATCTCCTCCTCGCCCTCGTAAAGTGGCATGGTTTGAGGCACAAAATCCTGTCCTGGAATTATATATTCTCCGTTGTCATCGGTTTTACTATAATCGTATGGCCATCTATGTACTTCTGGAATTGCTCCAGGCCAGTTGCCGTGAATATGCTCTACTGGGGTAGTCCATTCCAAACTAGTTGCTTTCCAAGGATTCTGAACAGCCTTACTTCCGTAGAAAATACTTCTAATAAAGTTGAAGGCAAATATTAATTGAGCTCCAGCTGCAATAAGGGCAAAAACCGTCATTAACACCTGGATATCGGTTAAGTCATCAAACATTGGAAAAGCTGTATTCTCGTAATACCTACGTGGAACCCCGGCCATTCCAACAAAATGCATCGGGAAGAAAACACCATAAGAACAGACGGCAGTAATCCAAAAATGTACGTAACCCAAGTTCTTATTCATCATTTTACCGAACATCTTAGGGAACCAGTGATAAACACCTGCAAACAGCCCGTAAAGTGCCGATATACCCATTACCAAGTGGAAGTGGGCTATAACAAAATAAGTATCGTGTACATTAATATCCAAGGTACTGTCCCCAAGAATAATTCCAGTTAATCCACCAGAAATAAAAGTTGAAACCATACCTATGGAAAATAGCATTCCAGGGTTTAACTGAAGGTTACCTTTCCACAAAGTAGTAATCCAGTTAAATGCCTTCACAGCTGATGGTATAGCGATCAATAATGTGGTGAAAGTAAATACAGATCCCAAGAAAGGATTCATACCCGAAATAAACATATGGTGACCCCAAACAATTGTAGACAGGAATGCAATTGCCAAGATGGAGGCAATCATTGCCCTATATCCAAAAATAGGTTTACGGGAATTTACCGCCATGATCTCCGAAACCATACCCATAGCAGGCAAGATTACGATATACACCTCAGGGTGTCCTAAAAACCAGAATAAATGCTCATATAATACTGGAGAACCACCTTGATAATGCAATACCTCTCCTTGGATAAAAATATCCGATAAGAAAAAGGAAGTACCAAAGCTTCTATCCATGATCAAAAGCAAAGCAGCTGATAATAATACCGGGAAAGAAATCACACCTATAATTGCAGTAACAAAGAACGCCCAAATGGTCAAAGGTAGTCTAGTCATAGACATTCCCTTGGTCCTAAGATTAATTACGGTAACAATATAGTTCAACGACCCTAATAAGGAAGATGCAATAAATATTGCCATAGCTACCAACCAGAGTGTCATACCCATCCCTGAACCAGGTTGTGCCATTGGTAACGCACTAAGCGGAGGGTACACCGTCCATCCAGCAGCAGCCGGTCCTGCCTCTAAAAACAAGGAAGAAAGCATAATTACGGAGGACAAAAAGAATAACCAATATGAAACCATGTTCAGAAATCCAGATGCCATATCCCTAGCCCCAATTTGAAGTGGAATCAATAAGTTACTAAAGGTACCACTCAAGCCTGCCGTTAGAACAAAGAATACCATGATAGTACCATGGATGGTTACCAATGCCAAGTAAACATCTGCATCCATTACTCCTCCAGGTGCCCATTTACCCAAAATAAATTCAAAAATCGCAAAAGATTCTCCTGGCCATGCCAATTGCATTCTAAACAACAGTGACATCAAAATACCAATGAATCCCATAATAAGTCCAGTAATTAAATACTGCTTGGAAATCATTTTATGATCTTGACTAAAAATATACTTCGTCACAAAAGTTTCTTTGTGATGATGTCCGTGGTCATCTGAATGGTCTTCTACGTGTGCGTGAGCTGTTACAGACATAGTTCTATTTTTAAATTTTTATAAAGTTATTTTAAAGACTAAATTATTGTGCCGAAGCCATTGACTTACCAAAAGTCTGTTGACTTGCAATCCAAGCATTATATTCCTCTTCAGTTTCAACAATAATTTTCATTTGCATATTATAATGGGACTTTCCGCATATCTTATTACACAACAGGATATAATCAAATTCCCAAGGATCGGAATTGTCCAATCCTTTGGCGGCCTTTTCAGCCCTTATTCCATTAATACGTTTTACCTTATCCACTACATCTGGATTTTGTCTCATTTCCGCTGTGGTAATGGTTGGAGTAAACGAAAATTGGGTAATCATACCAGGCACACAGTTCATCTGAGCTCTAAAATGCGGCATATAAGCAGAGTGCAGCACATCCTGCGATCTCATTTTAAAATTAACCTTGCGCCCTACGGGCAAGTGCAGTTCCTTAACAATAATATCATCGGCCGCATTCGGATCAGAGTTGTCCAATCCTAAGACATTTGCATTGTCAATGTCGATCATTCTAACGTTGGCATCACCCAAAACATTATCATTACCGGCATATCTGGCAGTCCAATTAAATTGCTGGGCATAAAGCTCAACAGTTAAAGGGTCGTCCTCGTCATTGATATCCATAATATTGGTCCATGCATATAATCCCCACAAAATTAATCCTGCCAAAACAATTACAGGAATAATGGTCCATATGAATTCCAAACGATCATTATCCGCAAAGAACAAAGCCTTCCTTTCCCTGTCTCCCCTATATTTAAAAGCGAAGTAGTGCAACAAAAACTGCGTCAAAGTTTGTACTATAAAGATAATAACAAAAGACAACACCATCAAAGAATCATACCCTCCGCCATGCTCGGAAGCAGCTTCGGGCAAAAGCACCTTGGTATATTTCCAGAAGCTAAAAATGGTAATTCCATAAAGGAAAATCAAAAAAGCGAACATCAAATACCCATTGTATTTATTATCCGTTTCACTGGCTACTTGGGAATTGCTAGCTCTGATTTGTGACAATTCGAATATCTTGGTCATTTGCCAGATTGCAATTGCCACTAATACTAAAACAACTATGGTCAATAATGGAGTCATCGTATGATTTGAAATTATACTTATATACTAAATACTAATAATGAAAATGCTTACTCTCTTCGATAAACGGATTGCGCTTTGGCTGCAACGGAGCCTTGGTCAACGCCCTGAATACAAAAAAGATAAACAATCCTGCAAAGAACAAAATAGATCCAATTTCAGGGATACCAATAAACCATTGATCCCCAACGGTAGATGGCATTATGGCTACAAAAATATCCATATAATGTCCGGCCAATATGACTATCCCGGTCATGATAACAAACCAATTAACCCTTTTAAAATCGCTATTCATAAGCAAAAGTACCGGGAACACAAAGTTCATGGCCACCATTCCAAAAAATGGCAGATTGAAATCTGCTATCCTGGTAACATAATAGGTTACCTCTTCAGGAATATTGGAATACCATATCAGCATAAACTGGGAGAACCATAAATAGGTCCAGAAAATACTGATCCCGAACATAAATTTAGCCAAATCATGAATATGGCTATCGTTAACATCTGGCAAGTAGCCCCTAGACTTGAGATAAATTGTTACCATTGCAATAACAGTAATACCCGATACAAACATACTTGCAAAGATATACCATCCGAACAAGGTACTGAACCAATGTGGGTCAACACTCATGATCCAATCCCAAGACATCATGGATTCAGATATTAAATAGAATACCAAAAATGCCGCAGAAATCCTAAAATTCAGTTTAAAATTAGAGTCATCATTGGATTCATCCTGAGCCAAGGACAACTTGCGGGAATACTCCCTATATAAGATCCAGCCTCCCAAGAAGACCGCAGCCCTGATCAGGAAAAAAGTACCATTAAGAAAACCTGCTTTCCCTTGTAAAAGGGCATCATGTGCAACCACTTCAGGGTCCATCCACACGAACAAGTGATTCATATGGGCTACCGATAAGGCCAATATTACAAATACAACGATACCACCTGGTACCAAATAAGCCGTAATCCCCTCCATTACCCTAAAAAGCAATGGCGACCAACCAGCTTGTGCTGCACGTTGAATAGCGTAAAACGCCAATACTCCCAAGGCTATCATGAAAAAGAAGAAAGCTGCTACATATAATGCTGCCCATGGTTTGTTTTGCAACTGGTGCAATAGATGTTCATCATGTGATGCATCATGTGCGTCCCCATGTCCCATTTCGTCACCATGACTCTCCGCAACAGCATGGGCATCCCCATGACCGTCACCGTGTCCGGCAACAATTGCCTTTGCCTCCTCTACAGTGCTTGGCGCAGCCATAAAACCGATACCAATTCCCAAAACGCCTACAGCCATTAAAATGAAGGAAGCAATTTTTAATCTATTTGAAAAAGTGTACATATTGCTAATATCTAGGTCTTATTTTGTTAAATCTTGTTTCAATTTCATTACGTATTCAGAAACCTTCCAACGCTCTTCAGTATCCAATTGCCCTGCATAGGACCCCATAGAATTCAATCCGTAATAGATGGCATGATATGAAGTTCCGACAGTTATGTTTCTAGCTATATCAGCATAACTGGGCACACCCAATATCTTTTCCCTTTTCACCAAGTTACCTTGTCCGTCTCCCTTATCACCGTGACAAATTGCACAATAAATAGTATATAGTTCTTTACCCACAGCTAAATTGGCCTCTTGCTTTAAAGAGTCCAACGGACTTGGATTAACTCTTGCCAATTCCTTTCCCTCCATGGTATTTTCAATTCCGTAAGGTATCCAACCCCTTGCTACGGTATTTTCGGCCGGAAGTCCAGCTTCCATCCCATCTGGAAGAAAATCCACTTTCTGATAGGTCTCATAACCTACGGACTCATACATATTGGGCATGTATTGATAGTTTCTGCTATTTGTGTTTGCACAAGAAGCAACTAATAATACCAAACCAAACAAGACTCCTATTTTGCTAAAACTGTTCATAATATCTATGACTACTTTTCTGTAATATTAATTTCGACTGCTCCCGTATCCATCAACAAATCCTTCAATTCCTGTTCGTTATCATGAATTTCGATTTCCATTAAAAAATGATCATCTGTTGTTCTTACATCAGGATTTTCAGCTTCTTTAAAAGGCCATAACCTACTTCTAAGGTAGAAAGTTATTACCATTAAATGCGCCGCGAAAAAAACCGTTAGCTCAAACATGATAGGCACAAAAGCCGGCATGTTCTCCAAATAGCTAAAACTAGGCTTACCGCCAATATCCTGAGGCCAATCCTGGATCATAATATAATTCATCATTACGATTGCCACTGCAAGACCAACACAGCCATACATAAAGGACGTTATTGCAATCCTAGTTGGGGCCAGCCCCATTGCTTTGTCCAAACCATGCACCGGAAAAGGACAATAAACTTCTTCAATATGATGCTTTGCCGCTTTTACCTTTTTAACAGCATGCATTAGCACATCGTCATCATTATAAAAAGCATGTATAACTTTCGACGCCATAATTATTTCTTATTATTTAAAATCTTTGCTTGTCCTGCCCAATCATCTCTTTGTGCCCTACCAGGGAACGATTCCGTAATGGAATCCAACAGATCATACTCTTTATTGGTCATACGACCAACCTGAGCGAATGTATATATTCCTATTTGATTCAAGGTAGCTTCCATTTGAGGCCCAATTCCTTTAATTTTCTTCAGGTCATCTGCTGTCTCCTTGGTAGCATCAAATGTACCTATAGTGCCCAATAGTTCAGAAACCCCTAATTTGTCACCTTTCTTTGGAACAACTTCCCCCATCAACACATCATCAGTGATAGGTTCCTTTTCCTTTACAACTATTTTACTTTTCGATATTTCGTACAAAGGCTTGCCTGCATCCCTCAATTTCTTGTACTTCTCCCCTGAAGATTTTAAAATAGACTTCACCTCTGCCTGAGCAATAACCGGGAATGTTCTGGCGTACAACAAAAACAGTACGAAGAAGAATCCTATAGTTCCGATGAAAATTCCTATATCCACAAATGTTGGGGAGAACATGGTCCATGAAGATGGAAGGTAATCCCTGTGCAATGAAGTTACGATAATAACAAATCGCTCGAACCACATCCCTATGTTTACCACAATAGAGATAAAGAAAGAAAACATAATGCTTGTCCTAAGCTTTTTGAACCACATAAATTGTGGCGAGAACACATTACATGTCATCATTGCCCAATATGCCCACCAGTAAGGACCTGTAGCCCTGTTCAGGAATGCATATTGCTCGTACTCCACACCGGAATACCAAGCCATGAACAACTCCGTAATATAGGCACAGCCCACAATAGAACCCGTTAACATAATTACTATGTTCATCAACTCTATATGCTGCACCGTAATATAAGCCTCCAAATGACACACTTTCCTCATAATGATCAACAAGGTGTTCACCATGGCGAAACCAGAAAAAATAGCCCCAGCAACGAAGTAAGGTGGAAAGATGGTAGTATGCCATCCAGGTATTACCGAAGTGGCAAAGTCAAAGGATACAATGGTATGCACAGAAAGTACCAAAGGTGTGGCCAAACCAGCCAAGACCAAGGAAACTTCCTCAAAACGCTGCCAATCTTTGGCTCGCCCTGTCCATCCAAAACTTATTAAACTGTATATCTTCTTTTGGAAAGGCCTAACCGCCCTATCCCGTATCATTGCAAAATCCGGCAACAAACCTGTCCACCAGAATACCAGAGACACAGAAAGGTAGGTTGATATAGCAAATACGTCCCAAAGCAATGGCGAATTAAAGTTCACCCAAAGCGATCCAAACTGGTTCGGGATAGGCAATACCCAATAAGCCAACCATGGACGACCCATGTGGATAATGGGGAACAATCCTGCCTGAACAACCGAGAAAATGGTCATCGCCTCAGCAGAACGGTTAATAGCCATTCTCCATTTCTGCCTAAACAATAATAGTACCGCGGAGATCAAGGTTCCAGCGTGACCTATACCTACCCACCAAACGAAGTTGGTAATATCCCAGGCCCAGCCTACTGTTTTATTTAATCCCCATGTACCGATACCTGTGGATACCGTGTAAATTATACAGCCAACACCCCATAGGAATGCCGCTAATGCAATGGAAAATACAATCCACCAATGCTTATTGGCCTTCCCTTCAACCGGAGCAGCAATGTCCACGGTTACATCGTGGTATCCTTTATTTCCGAGTACTAAGGGTTTTCGTATAGGTGCTTCGTAATGCGACGCCATAATTTAATATATAGTTACGTTCCTTTAATTTTGATTAAGCTTCGTTTGTATTTCTCACTTTTACGTGATAAAAGACATTTGGTTTTGTTCCAACACTTTCCAACAAGTGATACATACGGTTACTTTCCTTTAATTTCACAATTTCACTCTCGGCATCATTTACATCCCCGAACTTCATAGCACCATTGCTACATGCTGCAGAACAGGCGGTCTGAAACTCTCCATCCTTAACAACACGGCCATCCCTTTTGGCATCTAAAATTGTCTTCTGGGTCTTTTGGATACACATAGAGCATTTTTCCATAACACCTCTAGACCTAACGGTAACATCTGGATTGATGACCATCTTACCTAGGTCATTGTTCATGTGATAATCAAACTCATCGTTTTCATTATACAAGAACCAGTTGAATCGTCTCACTTTATATGGACAGTTGTTGGCACAGTACCTAGTTCCAACACATCTGTTATAAGCCATATGATTTTGACCCTGACGTCCGTGTGAAGTTGCCGCAACTGGACAAACAGTCTCACATGGTGCATGGTTACAGTGCTGACACATTACAGGCTGGAACGCCACTTGAGGATTGGCTGATGGGTCTTCCATTTCACCAAATCCACCCAAGGACCCCTTATCCCCGAACAGGCCATCGAATTCTTCTTTCTTGGTATCATCTTGCGCAAAAGTATCTTCCGAGCTGTAATACCTATCGATACGCAACCAGTGCATATCCCTTGATTTTCTTACTTCAGCCTTCCCTACAACCGGCACGTTGTTTTCAGCATGACATGCTATAACACAAGCGCCACAACCAGTACAGGCATTCAAATCTATGGACAAATTAAAATGATGTCCTATTGATCGGTCAAAACTATCCCATAAATCTACCGTAGTAGCAGGAACTTCCTGATGATCCAATGACACTACAGGAACAACATTCCATTCCTTGGCATCTTTTGTATTAAATATCTCTAAGGTAGTTTCCTTAATAATATCTCCCCTACCCATTAAAGTCTTGTGCAATTGCACACAAGCAAACTCATGCATTCCTGCAGACTTTTCTATGCTTACCGATTGGACGTTGGAGAAATCCTTATACAACGCATAGGCATTAACCCCAGTTTGCATTTCACTTTTCATTCCCACGGTTTTCCCGTACCCAAAAGAAAGCCCCAAAGTACCTGGAGCCTGACCAGGCTGTACAATAACAGGAACACCATCAATGGCAACACCATCAACAGTAAGTTTTACATAACTACCGTTTAAACCACCATCTGCCACATTTTCATTGACCAATGCCAATTTCTCTGCATCGACTTTGGAAACGGTTACGTAATTATCCCAGGAAACTCTGGTAATCGGATCAGGAAACTCTTGTAACCAAGGATTACTTGCCTGCTGTCCGTCACCCATGCCCACTTTGGAATACAAAGTAAGTTCCATACCTTCTGCCGTAGCACCGGATAAGCTTCTAATTGCAGAAGCCAATGGAACTTCGGCGGTCATTTCCGCTTCTTCCGCTACAACAGGAGCAGCAGCAACAGTAACTGCTTCTTCCGCTACCGGAACAGCAACAAAAACACCATCGTGCAATGCCTGACTCCAGTCACTACCTGCCAATATTCCGGCGTTCCAAGTTTCTTTTATATAATCGTAATATGTTTTATCACTATCCAACCATTTCAACATAGCCGTCTGGATCTGCCTGGTATCGAACAATTCCTTTATGGTTGGTTGCATAAGGCTAAAATGCCCTTTCTTTAATTGGGCATCTCCCCAAGATTCCAAATAATGGTTTGAAGCACCCACATACTGCACCAATTCTGTAGTCTCATTTATATTGGTTGAGAAGGCCACTGTTAAATCAACATTCTTGATCCCCTCAACAAAATCAACAGCATTTGGCAGCGAATAGGCCGGGTTAACCCCGTCCATAAACAAAGCACCCACCTTACCTGATTTCATATCGGCCAACAAGGCATTAATCGCCTTAACATTACCCTGCCTTACATACTTGGGAGCTGCAGCATCAAACGCCTTGCTTCCCAACATTTCATTAATGGCCAAAACAACCGCTTGGGCATTAACATCCTCTATTCCCGTAACAACAACGGCATTGGATTTATTCTTTAGCACCTGGGCCGCTACCGCATCCAATGCAGCTTTTGCGCTTTCAGGAAGATTACCGCTACCGGCAGTACCATTAAGTTTTCCGTAGAAATAGGCCAAGGCCACTTTCTGCTCGGATGGGGTCAAAGGAACCCTTTTATCAGCATTGGCACCGGTCAAGGACATATTGGCCTCGAACTGTACGTGCTTGGACATTTTTCCATTTACAGGAATCCTACCCTTGGAGTATCCACTATCATATCCTCCACCCTGCCAGTCCCCTAAGAAATCGGCACCGAAGGAAACAATGATCTCGGCATTCTCAAAATTGTAATCCGCCAACGCCCTTTCACCATATTTGGCTTCAAAAGCAGAAAGCGCTGCATCCTCGGATATGGCATCATAAGTAACATGATCCACATTTCCGTATACCTCCTTGAATTCCGCAATCAATCTAGAAGTAGAAGGACTTGCATATGTTTGCGATAATATCGCAATTTTTTTAGTTGAATCTTTTAAAGACCCCAATTTAGATTTTACCGCCGCATCCAAATCGCTCCAAGCGATAGGCTCCCCATTAAAGGTAGGCCCTTGCAAACGGGTACTATCATACAATGACAGTACAGAAGCTTGAACACGCGCATTGGCACTTCCGCCAATTTTCGCATCGGTATTATTTTCAATCTTAATAGGTCTACCCTCGCGGGTTTTTACCAAAATACTGGCAAAATCAAAACCATTCGCAATGGTAGTGGCATAAAAATTGGCCACCCCGGGAATAATATTGTCCGGTTTCACCACATAGGGAATAGATTTTATCACCGGACCTTCACATGCTGCCAATGAAGCCGCAGCAGTACTGAATCCGACGTACTTAAGAAAATCCCTTCTGTTGGTCGAAGATGCCGCCAATGTTTCTTTATCACCCAAGAAATCATCTACAGGAATCTCTTGAACAAATTCATTTTGTCTTAGCGTCTCAACAATGGAATCGTTGGGGTTTAATTCCGCCTCGCTTTTCCAGTATTTTTTGTTTGATGACATATTATATATCTGAAATTATCTTCTAGTTAGTTTGATTAATAGTGACACTTACCACATTCCAATCCACCCATCTGAGCGGCCGTAAGTTTGTCTACCCCATATTTTTGGGAAAGCTCAGCATGAATCTTTTCATAATACTCATTGCCCTCCACCTTAACATTTGTTTCACGGTGACAATTTATACACCATCCCATGGTCAAAGGAGCATATTGACTCATAATTTCCATTTCCTGAACAGGACCATGACAAGTCTGGCACTCAATTCCCGCAACCGAAACGTGCTGGGAGTGATTGAAGTAAGCAAAGTCAGGTAAATTATGGATTCTCACCCATTCTACCGGCTTGGATTCCCCAGTATATTTTTGATTTTCCTCATCCCATCCTACTGCCTTGTACAATTTTTTAATTTCACCGGTATAGAATTCATTGGTATAACCATTTGCTAAATCTTCCTGACTTGGACCTTCTGGATTTCCTTTGTATTCATATATGGACTTATGACAATTCATACACACATTTAAAGATGGTATTCCAGAAGTTTTGGAAACCCTGGCAGAAGAGTGACAATATTTACATTCTATTGCATTATCTCCAGCGTGAATTTTATGGGAATAGTGAATAGGCTGAATAGGGGCATATCCCTGATCAACGCCAACCTGCATCAGCCAACCATATGCAAAATAGGCAGCGCTCAACAAAAGAAAAATAGAAAACACTAGAACCAAAAATTGATTTTGGGCGAAAGCTTTCCAAATTGGCAACCTTTTCTCCGCCAATTCCTTTTCCAAAACCACTCCGTTAGCCTCCGCAATACGTCTTAAGGTTTTGTTCACCAAAACCAACATCATCACCAATAGGGCAAAAACCAAGGCCAGCGCACCCAATATAATCTCATTGGAGATACCAGAGGAACCTCCACCACCTTGGGCACCATCGGCAACTGCAACAGGAGCCACAGCTACTACGGGAGGAGCATCGGTGTAGGCCAAGATATCATCAATATCCTGATTGGACAACAACGGGAAAGGTGTCATTGCCGCCTGGTTATACTCATTGTAAATTTTCAAGGCATCTGCATCCCCGGCTTTGATCATTGCAGGACTGTTCTTTACCCACTGATAAAGCCACTCCTTATCATACTTTTCAGAGACCCCTGCCAAGGCCGGACCGGTCATCTTTTTGTTCAAAGCATGACACGCGGCACAATTCTGGTTAAACAACTGTTTACCCTTAGCAGCATCACCTTCACCCGAAGGGGTCGCTGCAGATTCTTGAGCAAGAAGGGAATTTGAAAGCAGTAATACTACTACCAGACTGACACCTAAAACTTTAGAAATTAGATTGCGGTATGGAACCTTTTTCATATTAAAAATATTTCTATCGAAAGTTTGGCATGATATTTATACATTCACAATAATAAATAGATTGACCATGCTCAAATTGATGGCAAAAATACGCATTAGACTTTATTTTGGAAATGTTAAGGTATTGATAATTTATAATTTATACCAATTCTAAATAAAAATAAAATCTTTTGATTGATTCTGAATAATTTACATTTGTACTGTCTAAATTTCATAACATAAATACCCTATGAAAACCATTTCTTTTACCCTTATTTTAGCCTGTTCCGTATTTTATTGCCACGGACAACAGGGCAATATCAACATTCAGCAAGACGAAAAGATCACAAACCTACTTGGAATCTACAAATCTGTGAATGAAAACAGCAGCCATTATAGAATTCAGGTTGGATTTGGCTCCTTTCAGGAAGCAGAAACCCTGAAGGCCAATGTAGATAAGGATTTCCCCGATTGGCCCACAAAAATAGATTTTGAATCCCCGAGCTACAGGGTTAGGATAGGAAGATTTAAGACCCAATTGGAAGGGGAGCGAAAACTTATAGAAGTAAGACAAAAATATCCGAGTGCCATGCTCTTAAAACCAGAAAAAGCGACCAATTAGGTCGCTTTTTTCTTTTATAGTTTACTCTTTATATAAGGAATATCCGGTTATTTCAATTTCTTCTTAACAGCCACTTCCTGGAATGCTTCCACGATATCCAACTCCTGAATATCATTATAATTTTTAACCTGCAATCCACAGTCATAACCTTTGGACACCTCTTTAACATCGTCCTTAAACCTCTTCAGCGAAGATAACTCTCCTGTGTAGATAACCACACCGTCCCTGATCAATCTAATACTTGAATTTCTAAAGATCTTACCACTGGTCACCATACAACCTGCAATGGTACCCACTTTGGATATTTTAAAGGTTTCACGAATTTCCGCCGTTCCTGTAATCTCTTCTTTCATTTCAGGCGACAACATGCCCTCCATAGCATCCTTAAGATCATTGATGGCATCATAAATAATAGAGTACATTCTAATATCTATTTCTTCTTTCTCGGCCACCTGTCTGGCATTGCCCATAGGTCTCACATTAAATCCAATAATAACCGCATCAGAGGCAGAAGCCAACAATACGTCCGATTCCGTAATTGGACCAACCGCTTTATGGATAATATTAACCTGTATTTCGTCTGTAGACAATTTCTGGAACGAATCTGTCAAGGCCTCCACGGAACCATCCACATCCCCTTTAAGAATTATGTTCAATTCTTTAAAGTCGCCCAACGCAATACGTCGTCCAATCTCATCCAAAGTAATATGTCTTTGTGTCCTAACCGATTGCTCACGCAACAATTGGGATCTCTTGGTAGCAATTTGCCTAGCTTCACGCTCATCTTCCAGAACGTTAAACTTATCCCCTGCTTGAGGGGCTCCGTCCAATCCCAATATGGATATTGGTCGTGACGGCCCTACTTCCTTAATAATATTACCACGTTCGTCCTGCATGGCCTTTACCTTACCACTACATGTTCCCGCCAATACGTAATCTCCTATTTTTAAGGTACCTGCCTGAACAAGAATTGTAGAGACATACCCCCTGCCCTTATCCAAAAAGGCTTCCACAACAGTTCCTGACGCCAATTTATTTGGATTGGCCTTTAATTCAAGAAGTTCTGCTTCCAAAAGCACTTTTTCCAACAACTCCTTAACTCCAAGACCGGTCTTTGCAGAAATATCATGGGACTGTATCTTACCACCCCAATCTTCCACCAAAAGGTTCATTTGTGCCAGACCGTCCTTAATCTTTTCAGGGTTGGCAGTAGGCTTATCAATTTTGTTGATCGCAAAAATTATAGGAACACCCGCTGCTTGCGCATGGCTTATGGCCTCCTTGGTCTGTGGCATAATATCATCATCTGCCGCAACCACAATAATAGCTATATCCGTAACTTGGGCCCCACGCGCACGCATTGCTGTAAACGCCTCGTGACCAGGAGTATCCAAGAAGGAGATCATTTGACCATTTTCTAAGGTTACCCCATAAGCACCAATGTGCTGGGTAATTCCTCCGCTCTCCCCGGCAATAACATTTTCCTTTCTAATATAATCCAACAAGGAAGTTTTACCGTGATCCACATGCCCCATAACCGTTACAATTGGAGCTCTTGGTTTCAAATCTTCTGGGGAATCCTCTTCCTCCACAATACTTTCTTCCAAGTCGGCGGTTACAAATTCTACCTCATAACCGAATTCATCGGCCACAATGGACAAAGTCTCCGCATCCAATCGTTGGTTCATGGTTACCATGATTCCAAGGGACATACACGCAGATATAATCTTAGTAGTAGGCACATCCATCATGGTAGCCACTTCACTGGCCGTAACGAATTCCGTAACCTTTAATATTTTACTTTCCAGTTCCTGTTGCTCAAGGTCCTTTTCAGTTTGTTGACGGTGCTGATCCCGCTTATCCCGTCTATACTTGGCACCTTTTCCTTTTTTGGATTTTCCTTGAAGTTTCTCCAAGGTTTCCCTTACCTGCTTTTGTACATCTTCCTCGGTAGGCTCTACCTTGGCATTGGACACAAAACGCTGGCCAGGGGCCCTCCTTACAACAGGACCTCTTCCTTTTGCAGCTGGCGGCCTGCTCGAAGATTCCGTACCAGGTTTGGAAACTATACGTTTCCTTCTTTTTTTCCTATCGGCAGTATCACCAGCCTTAGGTGCTTCTTTTTTCTTCTTGGGCTTTTCAAATTTTGTGAGATCTATTTTGTCCCCCATGATTTTTGGCCCACTTAGTTTTTGATACTTGGTAGCAATAACCTCATTTTCTGCCGATGCCTCCTGTTCAGCAGGAGTCTCATCCTGCTTTTCTTCCTTCTCCGCCTTAACCTCTTTAACCTCTTCAGGTTTAACGGTTTCCGACTTAGGAGTCTCTTCAACTTTCTTGGCCTCAGGAACTTCCACTTTCTCTGGCACTTCAACTTTTGGCTCTTCCTTGGCTACTACTTCAGGAGTCTTTTCCGCTACTTTCTCAGGAGCTTTTTCCGGAGTTTTTTCAGGAACCACCTCTTCCGATTTAACCGGTTCGGCAGGAGCTGGTTTTTTGCTAGCGTCCAAATCTATCTTTCCAACAGTTTTTGGACCGGCAAGTTCCACTCGACCCTTGATAACATTATCTTTCTCGGCCCTCTTTTCCCTTGCAAGCTTTTTCTCTTCCTGCTCTTGCTCCAGTTGTAATCGTATGGCTTCCTTTTCCTTCCTCTTTTCTTCACCCACCTCTTTGGACGCAACTTTCTTGCTCATGTCCGTTTGGAACTCGTCCAATAGAACCTGATATACCTCATTGGATATTTTAGTGGTAGGCCGTGCATCTATATCGTGCCCTTTGGACCCGAGATAGTCTACCGCACGGTCCAATGAAATATTAAGTTCTCTTAGGACTTTATTAAGCCTTATCGTTGCATTATCCGCCATAAAAAAAAATTCCTATTCTTGTAATTTACTGCTAATATATAGTTTAATCTTCTAATTCTTCCTTAAGAATTCGCACAACTTCCAAAATTGTTTCCTCTTCTAAATCGGTTCTTTTTACCAAATCATCCACATCTTGTTCCAAAACGCTTCTGGCGGTATCCATACCAATTTTCTTAAATTCTTCAATGATCCATGCTTCAATTTCATCGGAGAACTCAGTAAGCTCAACATCCTCTTCCACACCTTCACGGAAAACATCGATCTCATAACCAGTTAATTGTCCTGCCAATCGAATATTGTGACCTCCCCTACCAATAGCCTTGGAAACTTCCTCTGGCCTAAGATACACCTGGGCGGTCATTTTTTCATCATTCAATTTCACAGAAGACACCCTGGCAGGGCTCAAAGCCCTTGTAACCAATAATTGTGGGTTACTGGTCCAGTTTATTACGTCTATATTTTCATTGCCCAATTCACGGACAATTCCATGGATCCTGGATCCTTTCATTCCCACACAGGCACCTACAGGATCAATACGATCATCGTAGGAATCCACAGCCACCTTGGCCTTTTCACCTGGAATTCTCACTGCCTTCTTAATGGTTATCAAGCCATCAAAAACTTCAGGGATTTCCTGAAAGAACAATTGCTCCAAAAACAAAGGGGAACTTCTGCTCATAATTATGGTAGGCTTGTTGCCCTTAAGCTCAACGCTTTCTATTATTCCGCGTACATTATCTCCCTTCCTAAAGAAATCTGAAGGAATCTGCTTATCCTTTGGTAAAATAATCTCATTTCCCTCATCATCCAAAAGAATAATGGCCTTATGTCTAATATGATGTACCTCAGCGGTGTAAATCTCACCTTCAAGATCCTTAAATTGCTTGTAGATCGTGGTATTATCGTGCTCGTGAATCTTAGAAATAAGATTTTGTCTTAAGGCCAAAATAGCCCTTCTTCCAAGATCTATCAATTTTACTTCCTCTGACACATCTTCACCCACCTCAAAATCCGGTTCAATTTTTCTGGCTGCAGAAAGGGATATCTCTTCGTTAGGATCTTCAACTTCCCCGTCTTCTACCACAACCCTGTTTCTCCAAATCTCCAAATCCCCTTTATCCGGGTTTATAATGATATCGAAATTGTCATCGGAACCAAACTTCTTCTTTAACGCATTCCTAAAAACATCCTCCAAAATCGCCATTAGCGTTACCCTATCTATGAATTTATCATCTTTAAATTCCGAAAAAGATTCGATTAGCGCAATATTTTCCATTTTTGAACTACAATTAAAATTTTAATACAACTTTAGCTTCCTTAATATCAGAAATTGCAATTTGCTGCTTTTTCTGAACCGTAATTTTCCCTTTTCCTATGGGTTTGGGTTCCCTATCTTTCCACTCCAGGGTGATACTATCCCCTGATGCCTCTGTCAACTTGCCTTCGAATTCCCTATCCTGGGTCTTAACTTCAAGTTTTCTACCAATATTTTTTGTGTACTGCCTGGGCAACTTGATCGGAGAAGCCGCTCCCGCAGAAGCCACTTCCAAGGAAAAATCCTCTTCCTCCCGGTCCAAATTGTGTTCTATGGCCCTACTTACATTCATGCAATCCTGCAAGGTAACTCCATGGTCACCGTCCAAGGTTATCCTTATTTTATTATCTGCGGATATCGAAAAATCCAATAAAAAAAGTGATTGATTCTCCTTTAACGCTTCCTCTAAAAGTGCAGTAACTTTATCCTTCAACATATACTTCGGTTTTATTAAACATATGCTCCCAAATCTGAAATCGACCTGCCTCAGAATATAACGTAAAGCTGTTTTCTTACCGTGCCGTTTAAATAAAGTATAGTAATAAAAGAGGGGACAAAATGTCCCCTCATGAATACTTTATATTCTTTCAGCACCGCAAATATACATAATTTTTAGATTCCACAATAATCTAAGTTATTTATTCTAAAAAGGATTCCAAAAATTACGGACACTCTACAAAGGCCAATCCTTCTATATCACAAAAAAATAACAAAAACTAATCCCTACATTTCAAACCATGCCTTAACCCTTGTGCGCGGCATTTTTAATAGCAATGTTCATTCCCAGATGGACATTTTGCAAAAACCTTAAAATGTATAGTTAAAAATAATCCCAGATGACTATACCTTCCAAACCAGACCAAACCAACTTCACTGGTTATCTCCCTGTTTCCATTCAATTATTGAAGATTGGCTAAATTATCATCATACATTGAGTAAAATCAAGTAGTTTTTAATAAAGGTTCATCATATTTTTAGAGCTCGTAACAAGCACATTGACCGATGATTAAATTAACAGAACTGTGTGCCTTTTTAATGGCCTGCCTTATTAGTTGTAACATTCTTGCGCAAACACCTTTTGAGAATCCAATAAAAAAACAAGAACGGCTTGGATCCCCACTAGTAGAAACCTCTCCCTTTGTTTTCGACAATAAATTATACCTGTTGGAAAACAACCAAAAGTTTTGGGATGTGCCGGGAGCAAAGCCAGGAGATTTTTTCCACGAGGACGAAGTTCGCATAAGGGACATAGAATCAGGAAAACTAATTTCGGTTCCCTTAAAAAATCATGGTTTTGGAACTGTATTGGTCTGGAAAGGCGTTGTTTACGTTTTTGCCGGAAATTACGGAAAAGGAAAACCATGGCGTAAGATGACAGAAATAACCATGACCAGTTCTAAAAATTTAAAGAATTGGACGAAGCCCCAAACTGTATTTAAGGCGTCAGGTGAAGAGTTCTTTTTCAATACCGCGGTCTGCAGGGGCAAGGATAAGTTTATACTACTTTACGAGACCAATGACTCCCAATGGAAACCATTTACATTCCGATATTTGGAATCAACGGATCTGATCAACTGGAAGGAGATTCCCGATGCCATTTATGGAACTAACAAATATGTAGGTGGTCCTGCTTTATACTATGAAGGAGGTTGGTATTATACCCTCTACCTGGAGGCACTTAACAAATCATGGGAAACACATATTACGCGCTCAAAAGATTTGATTCAATGGGAGGATGCACCGAAAGAGAGGCCTTTCGTTACTTTTGACTCAACCCACTTTAACATGCCATTGACTGATCCTAAAATCAGCGAAAATAATGCCTCTGATGTGGAATTGTGTTATTTCAATGGCAAAACCATTCTTTATTTTACGGGAGGAAATCAACAAATTGCAGGTGATTTGCAAAGGGCTACTTATAAGGGAACACCCCGGCAGTTGTTTGAACATTTTTTTAAAGATACTGGAAAACAGTCCAAAGCTCCACCCGAACATGAAGGCGAATGGGCGCCGGTATTGACTGCAGGCGAGAGCAAACTGGGCGTTCAAATTACCCCCACATCGGAGTTCCAAACCAAACCCACCCCTCAACAGCTTGTGTTTCAGGAAAGACAATTGGGAGCATTTGTTCACTACGGTCCAGCTGCTTATATCGAATCCGATATGATGTCCGTTCCTGATGCCGATATTTTCAACCCTTCCCAATTGAATGCCGAGCAATGGGTGAAAACTGCCAAATCCTTTGGCGCCAAGCATATTGTTTTAACAGCAAAACATCATAATGGCTATTGCCTGTGGCCAACCGAAACTACGGATTACTCCATAAAGAAATCCCCCTGGAAAGAGGGCAAAGGCGATGTGGTGGGCGAATTTGTAAAAGCTTGCCGCAAATATGATATTGAAATTGGCCTATATATCTCAGGGGGCGATAAGCATTTTGGATGCAGTAGTACCACAGACCCCCAGGGTGAAAGAAAAATTGTAGGGGATATCCACAAGTACTTTCCCGTATTTATGGAACAACTGAGGGAACTACTGACCAACTATGGCGAGATATCATACCTTTGGTTCGATGGCGCCTACGACCCCTTTGGCTGGGATGTAATGGACCCTGAAACCATGCAACCATTTGGAACAGCCTACGGCGATGCTATCCATTCCATGGTAAAACATCTACAACCCCAAGCAGTGATAATGGGAGGGACCAAACCCGATGTAAGGTGGTCTGGGAGCGAACAAGGTTGGGCCGCTTATCCCTTGGATAATATTGTAAAACCAGGAGAAGGTCTCGACATGTGGGTGGGGCCACAAAATGCCGGATGGATTCCTGCTGAGGCCAATCTGCATACCAGAAGTACCTGGTTCTGGACACCAAATTCGGACAATACATTGAGGGATATTCCATTCTTAAAGAAAGTATATTTTGAATCGATAGGGCGTGGCGCCAACCTCCTTGTCAACATGACACCAGACACCACTGGCCTTATTCCAGAGGCTGAAGTAAAGCGATTATCCGAATTTGGCAAGTCGCTGGAAGAGACTTTTGCATCACCTTTGGGCAGTACCTCCTCAAAAGCTGATCAACCCAATAACCAACTTGGCATTGATTTTCACAAAAAGCAAAAAGTGAACCTACTGGTCCTTGAGGAAGATATTGAAAATGGCCAACACATCAAGTCATATAAAGTTGACGCCTACATTGACAAGCAATGGAAAACTATTGCAGAAGGCCAAAGCATAGGCAGGAAGCGCATTCAAACTTTCCCTGTGGCCAAAACCTCAAAACTCCGACTTACCATGGACGGGGAAGATGAAAGGATGTTTATTGATAATTTTACAGTTTATTTTTCGGAAAAATAAACTGCAAAATTAGAATCAATATTAGAAAACCAAATGGAAATCTTGGGACTTCTATAGCATCAATCCATTTTATTGCTAAATATGCACCTTTATAACCTAAATTATTGGATTATTCTGCACCACCTTGGCTTATAAGTATCCGTCGATTAAAAACTTCTAAAATTATTCTGCTGGAAGCCAGCGCCACATCTTCCTCAGAAAAACTAGTAACAAAGATCTTCTGATCACTTCTGCGGTTATAATCGTAGGTAATATAAATAGTTCCATCATTTGATTGCTGACCATCTGGATAGGACACATCTTTTCTTTCATCCAGTAACAACCCATCGGACCATGAATATCCATCATCTTTTGAAACAAAAGCCATGAGGTGGGAACGTCCAATTTTCATATCTATTGGCCCATGTTTTACTAGTAAAAGATTTCCAGAATTGAGTCGATAAATGAAAAATCGAGCAGTGGGGTGTTGAATTCTAGAGGGTATTAGTGAAGTCCAAGAATAACCTTTATCGTTTGAAATACTTTCACCCATCCCATATTTGGTTCTAACAAGCATCCATAATGACCCATCCTTTCTCTCAACAATCATGTGTTCATCAGCATTACGCGCCGATTCTGGAACGTTAACGGCGCCCCGTACTTGCCAGCTTTGGCCATGATTAACTGATACAACTGCTTTTGCCCCATCGTTTATTTGCCATGTTGAGACTGGTAAAACCCATTCACCTGTAGATAATACGACTGGCTTACACATCATAATACCATCAACAATTCGTTTAGGGGTGGGCCAAGTTGGGTTACTTTCTTCTGGATCATCCATCGTCAAAACCCACACACCTGTATTAATGCCATCGTAATGCTTATCCATCTCCTTATGAATTGATTGAGACCAAAAAATCCAGAGTTTACCTTCAGGGTCAATCCATAGTTCAGGATCAAATGCCCGAACAGGACCCTGTTTATCAGAATCTATCACAAGTACTTCTTCCCAAGTTTGCCCTTGATCTCCACTAGTAGCAACAACTACATAATTATTAGCATCTTCCCCCGGTGTTATTCCAGAATACCATGTAGCCCACATTCGCCCTTTAGGGCTAACAGCGAGGCTAGAAATACCAGTAAATTTTCTGTTTTCGGGTGAATAATACTCCACTGATGATGGATTCTTTATTAGTTTGGGCGGATCAAGGAAGGATTTATCCATTTGACCAAGACACAAATTGTATGTCATTGTGGTGATAAGAAATACGCAGCAAACTTTTAAATTCATCATATATCAAATTTATTTATAAATCCAATTTGGGCTTAATCTATTAATTTGTTTAGTCTCCTAGGCGTTCTAGTTACTTCTCCGTCATGGCCTTAACATTAAAGTAGGTGCCCACGAGTTCACTTTTCCAATGATCGTTTGGGTTGGTGCGGGAATACACTACCAGCAAAATGTCCGGAGCTACTTCCGCAACTGATACATAATTTCCGCAATCCGGGGGATAAAGATCATTATAAAATGGAATAATTGGACCCCAGGTATCGCTCTCCCCTAGATTAAACATTATCCAGTTGCCCGGTCGCCCATAAGTAAGTGCTATAATCCCATTTATCATTAGAGTGGCATCCGGCCAAACACCATGGGAAGTTATGGGGTCCGGCATACTCCAGTTTTTACCACCATCAACTGAAACAGTCTTATAGATAGGTGTTTGTTGCCCAAAACTGAAAGGCATTTTATTATCCCAATCATTGTTATTAAAGCTACCTAAGGAGGCCTGGTAACTTGCACCCGACCTCATGTAGCAATTAATTTTACCGTCGGGAAGGACCAGCAATGATGCTTCATTAAAGCCTTCTCCCCTATTATCTTCCGACATATCAAAGGCTACCGTAGATAGATAATGCCACGTCTTACCTCTATCAGAGGATTTTAGAACAATGTCTCGGAATTTATTCTCAATGGATTTCTTGTCCCCACTTCTGAGGTACATACTCATAAGAAGGCTCCCATCATTGAGTCCAACAATATTACGGCATAAAACGCCCGACCAATTTTTAAATTTTTCAGGCAAATAAACTCTTGCAGGATCACTTACCCTAGTTAATCCATTATCCTTTGAACGAAAAAAATTAGCTTCCAAAACTCCTTCTTCATCGGTCTTTTGCAAAGAGATTTCCGGTCTTCCCGCGCTGGTCGAACCTCCCGCCTGATTATCCGATTGAAACATGACTACTTCCCCATCCGGATCAGGGTACTGGTAGGTAGAATTTTCTAGAATATGGGCTACCTGGAGCCAAGTCTTTCCACCATCACTAGAACGCCTGTCAAAAACCTGAATATCCCCATTATTGAATTTAAAAACACTGCCGGCAGGGCAGAAAAATTCTTGTTCGGGAACAATTACATGGGTTTCCCCTCTGATCACCTTAACGCCCGGAACATAACTCACCCTAGACTTGACCTTCTCATATTCGGGATTAAAATCATAAGCCGATTTACCTGCACTGCCAGGCTGCTCCTTTTGGTGTTTCTGAGCTAGTGCCCTTGTAGAGGAAAAGCATATTATAGTTAGGCATAGAAAAACACTAAGTCTTGAAAAATTACGTAAATTCATAATTGTACTCTCTTTATTAATTTGGTCGCTTTTTGATACAACAACATGTTGACGCCCCTAGGTAAAACAACATTCTTGATTTAAACGATTAAGCAAATTTCATGAAAGTATCTCATTTTTTTATCGTTGAATAAAAGTGGGAATATAATATGAAACACTCCATATTCCAACTTTGTCCGATTTTTTTTGGAAATTAAGTATATGCTTTTTATAAGCTTATAACAATCCAAATGTAGTTGATGTCGCCCACAAAAAGAGATATTGCACATTTTACATTGCTGATAATCAATTTTTATGATGTCATATTTACATTAAACTAAAGAGACATAAACAATGGGTGAACAAACCTGGAAAAAAACTGTTCAACCAACAATTTTCCACGGAAAAGCTATTAGGAACAAGTATACGATTTATAAAAATATCGCTATGGTAGTTGGATTATGAAATGTTACTTTTTTACTGAAAAGAAGTTGGGATTATACCTAATCTCCGGCATTTGGAGAATTTCATCTAAAATAAAAATCCCAATACCTTTGCATTGGGATTTTACTTCTAAACTTTAAGTTGGCCTACTAGGACTCGAACCTAGAACGACTGGACCAAAACCAGCTGTGTTACCAATTACACCATAGGCCACTACCTCGTTTGAGCGTGCAAATTTAAAACAAAGTTTTATATGCACAAATATTTTTGTGCCATATTCCAAAAAAATAGAAAAATATTCCACCACAACCAGCACTGTAAGGGTTCCAGCAACAGCATTAACTACTTGCCCTTAAGGAATACTCCTTTGCATTACCCACATTGGCCTACTTAATGAAGTCGCCTTGACCCATATATCATGTTAAAGGTTTATGAAATATATATCCCATTATATTTTTAAATTAGTAAATTCGCCCTTCGGACAAACGACAAACCGCATGTTTTCAAAAAATTTCAAAAAATGGGATACCATCACAGGATGGTTTGTTTTTTTTATAGCCCTTATCACCTACGGAATAACTGTTGAACCCACTAGTAGTTTTTGGGATGCAGGTGAATATATCTCAACAGCGGCCAAACTACAGGTAGGGCATCCACCAGGAGCACCTTTACTGCAAATGATCGGGGCATTTATGGCCCTGTTCGCCTTGGAACCTACCCAGGTTGCAAAAATGGTAAACCTCGTTTCCGGGGTTTCCAGTGCCTTCACCATCCTCTTTATGTTTTGGACCATTACCAACCTAACAAGAAAACTAATTTCTAAAGAGGAAGTCATAACAAATAGCAAAGCTTTGGCCATTTTAGGGAGTGGTATCGTAGGTTCCTTGGCCTTTACCTTTTCTGATAGTTTTTGGTTCAACGCAACAGAAACCGAAGTCTACGCAATGGCCAGTTTAATTATGTCCCTGCTGCTGTGGCTAGGATTAAAATGGGTAGATGACCTGGAGAATCCAAGAGGTAATAAATGGATAATACTTATTTCTTTTGTGGTTGGACTTACCTTTGGAATACAGTTTATGGGGTTCCTGGCGATACCCACAATTGGTTTGTTGTACTACTTTAAAACCTACCAAACCACTACCATTAAGAATTTTCTATTGGCCAATATTATTGTGGTTGCCATATTGATGCTGGTCTATAAATTTTCATTGACCTATGTGCTAAAAGTTTTTGGTTGGAGCGAGGTGTTTTTTATCAACACCATTGGCCTACCATTTAACTCGGGAACCATTATCATGGGCCTCATTTTTATAGGAGTTTTTTATTGGGGTTTACGTTATACCCGCAATAACAACTACACAATAGCAAACACCATTGTGCTCTGTCTAATGTTTTTATTTTTAGGGTTCTCTTCTTGGCTAATGCTTCCCATTAGGGCAAATGCCGATGTGGTAATCAACGAAAACGATCCTTCGGATGCCAGATCTTTGTTGGCCTATTACAACCGTGAACAATACCCCGGAGTAGACAGCCCGGTTTATGGCGCCTATTACTCCGACACTTTTGCGCCTGCAGGCGATGAAAAGGACGAGAAACCCAAATACGAAAAAGACCTAAAGGCAGGAAAGTATATTATTGTAAACAACTATGAGGATGCGTTACAAGGACCAAACTCTGATCATGTGGGACTCTTGCCACGGATGTGGAGCGAACAAAATGCAGAGAATTATATGAAGTATTTTGACCCGCTGACCTTTAGGATAAAATCTGATTACCTTGGAAACAACGAACTAAGGGAAGCCGTAAACCAATTTAAGGACGGTTACGCCAAGGGAGAAATAGACACTTCCCAATATATGAGATTCCTTAGAGAGTTTAGCGAATATATTGATGTACAGCCCCCAACAGTAATGCAAAATATAAAATACATGTTCCAATTTCAGTTTGGCTATATGTACTGGCGTTATTTTATGTGGAATTTTGTTGGCAAGCAAGATGATATACAAGGAAGATATGACAACCATGGAAATTGGTTAAGCGGTATAAACTTTGTTGACAATGCCAGGTTGGGCAGCCAGGAGAACCTTCCTAGCGATATTAAGAACAACAAAGGCAGGAACACCTATTTCTTCCTCCCCTTACTTCTAGGTATTATTGGTCTTATCTTCCAAATAAGCAAAAACCCCAAACAATTTTGGGCTTTATTCGTATTCTTTATGTTTACGGGTATTGCCATCCAGTTTTACACCAATCCGGCCATTTTTCAACCAAGGGAGCGGGACTATTCCCTAGTGGGCTCCTTTTATGTTTTTGCCCTCTGGATCGGCTTGGGGGTGTACGGACTATTTGATGAATTCCAAAAGCTATTGAGTCCCAAAATATTGGCTCCCGGAATTACTATTCTCTGCCTTTTGGCCGTACCGGGAGTAATGGCATTCCAAAATTGGGACGACCACGACAGATCCAATAAATTTACCGCTAAATCTACCGCAAAGGCCTATCTGGAATCGACCAAGGAAGACGCGGGCGCAATTTTGTTCACTATTGGGGACAATGATACTTTCCCTCTGTGGTACGCCCAGGAAATTGAAGGTTACAGAACGGACGTACGCGTGGTAAACACAAGCCTTTTTGCCACAGATTGGTATATAGACCAAATGAAAAAGAAGGCCTACGAAAGTGAACCTATTCCCTCTCAACTTACCCATAACGAATACAAATGGGGATCTAGGGACGCCATATACTTTAACGAACTTACCGAGAGCAGATGGGACATAAAAGACTTTATGAACTGGGTAGGTAGTGACAAGGAACAAACGAAATTTAGAAGTATATTACAGAAGAAAGGCGCGGATCTGAGTCAGTATTCCGAAAGCAATTTGGATGTTGTCTACTATCCGACCAATAAAATTAGGGTTCCGGTAAACAAGAAAAATGTTCTGGAGAGTGGCTTGGTCAAAGAAAAAGATTCGGCATTAATTGTTGATTATATTGATATTGACCTACCAAAAAGTGCCCTGCCCAAGAACCGAATCCTGATGTTGGACATCATTGCCAACAATGACTGGAAACGCCCCATATATTTCTCCGGGGGAAGTTTTGATGCCGCAGAATACATTTGGATGAAAGATTATCTTCAATTGGATGGCCTAGTCTACAAACTGGTCCCTATTAAAACAACCAATAGGAGTACTTATGAGATGGGTAGAATAGATTCCGATCTTATGTACGACATTGTAAAAAAATGGGATTGGGGCAATGCGGGAAGCCAGGATATCTATCACGACCCCCAAACAAGAACACAGGCTCTTTCCTTTAGAGGTAACTTGGCGCGGCTTACCGAAACTTTGATAGACGAAAACAAGATTGAAAAGGCGAAGGACGTCATCAATATTGCAATGGAAAATATGCCTGTTGAATATTTCGGGTACTACGCTTTTGTAGAACCTTTTATAGATGGATATTTTAAAGTAGGGGAAACCCGAAAAGCTAGGGACCTATTTCAAAAATTAAAAAACATTTATCAGGAACGATTGAATTATTACGCCAATTTACCCTTTGAGGAACAGCGAATGTTCTTGGACGAAATTATTCCCGACCTAGAGGCCTACAGTAGAAATATAGACATTTTAATCACTAACCAGGATCAGGAAACCGCCGAAAAGGAAACGCTTATCTTCAACGAATACATAGAGAAGTTTGAACGCTTTTATCGCAACGATCCAATGGAGGGCATACAGGCTCCAACTTCGGATCCCGATCTAATAGATTCATCTGCTATAGATGCTATACCGGAAGAACAATTGGATAGCATAGCAATTCCGGAATAAAGGACACAAAAAAACCGAGACTTAAGTCTCGGTTTTTTTTGTATAATGTTTAATTAGTTAGAGATACTCATTGAGTATACCTATAAGGGTATTAGCATCCTGTTCCCCACTTTGCCTCCAAACCATTTCACCTTTCTTGTATATCATCAAGGTTGGCAGGCCTTTCACCCGCAATGCTTGGGAAAGCTCCTTATTCTTATCCACATCAATCTTAATAACCTTGCCCTTATCGCCCAAGGCCGCGGCAACATCCCGTAGTACAGGGTGCATGGCTGTTGACTGTTCGTTCCACTCAGCGTAAAAATCCAATAGCACGGGAACATTAATATCAATTAATTCACCAAATTTAGACATATACTATACATTGGGTTATAAATCAAAAATAAGAAAAAATGTTAAAACACAACTAGTGCTATCGTTTTTGTCGACAAGGTAGTAGTTAAAATCAGGTTAACGACCTCTTTTTTAAGGTAATTACAGTAATTTCTGGCCATATACCCACCCTTCCAGGGTATCCCAAAAATCCAAATCCCCGGTTTACATTTATCATCTGCCCCATTTCTTCGTACACCCCGGCCCAATACTTATACCTCCATTTAGCCGGGCTCCATTTTATCCATCCTGGAATTTCTATTCCAAATTGCATCCCATGGGTATGTCCGCTTAAGGTGAGATGATAGTGATAATCATCTTTTAAAACTTGATCCTCCCAATGGGATGGATCATGGCTCATTAGAATTTTAAAATCATCCTTGTTAATATTGGAGACAGCCTTTTTAAGGTCTCCCGCTTTTTTAAATCCTCCCCTGCCCCAATTTTCAACACCTATCAAAGCAATCCTATCCCCTCCTTTTTGCAAGTACCTACTATCGTTTAATAAGAGGTCAAAGCCCATGTCCTTTTGAATATTTTTAAGATCGGTCAAGTTATTGCTTTTGGCCTCTTCGGTTTCCCAGCTTACATAATCCCCATAATCATGGTTCCCCAAGACTGAAAACTTCCCGTCTTTTGCGTTTAAGGTAGAAAAAAGGTCTTTCCAAGGCAACATTTCCTCTGCCATGTTGTTCACCATATCTCCCGTAAAAAGCAACACATCACTTTTTTGCTTATTTATCAAGTTTATTGCGTATTCAATTTTCTCCCTATTATCAAAACTACCACTGTGCACATCCGATATTTGGGTTATTTGATATCCATCGAAGCTATTGGGCAAATCGTCGAATTCCAAATTATACTTAAGTACTTTAAAATTATACTTCCCCTTAATCATCCCATACAACAAGGCCGAAAATGGCAAAGCGGCAATACCCATGGCAAGGGTACTTAAAAAACGTCTTCTCGCGGGTAGGCTGAATTCTTTGGTGCCGCCAAATATTTTGTGATAGCTTGCAGTAAGAAATCTAAAAATATCTTCGGAGAATAAAAATACAATGGTAATCAACATAAAAGTGAGGATTGCCAACAAGAGACCAAAAGCATAACTTTTTGGTACACTCAACACCCTACCAGGGGCATCGCCCATGGTAAACTGATAAATGAAATTCCCTAAAACAAATAGTGATAATGCCATATAAGCATAATAGACCCAGGGATATCGGGTTGAGGCCTTTATGGCTTGCAAAGTATAAATTCCGAGCGTTATATAAATGACAATAAAAACAATCCAACGTAGCATTCCTTATTTTTTTAGTAAAGATATTGGTTTCAAATCCATTAGGTGGTTTTTTACTTTTCTTTAACTAGGCGGACCACCTCCTTCAGAGTAGCCAAATCGCTGATGCCAATTTCATCATCCCTAAGAAACCCGGGGCTGCTCATTGGAATTTCAGGTGTATGATCCAACGTTTTATGAAATTTTATCCCGGACAAATGCACTGCGCCAAAGCCCGGCTGCTTAAATTCCAACACATTAGTATCGCGTATACCTCCCCCGGGCATTATAACACAGCCCTTGGATTTTTTTAACAACCCGGTCAACAACTCCATTCCTTGAACCGAAGAATTTTGCTGCCCAGAGCTTAATATGGTATCTACTTCCAATTCCTGCAATTGCAACAAAGTAGCCATAGGATCCCCTACCCAATCGAAAGCCCTGTGAAAGGTAAATTGCAAAGGTCTGGACACCTCTATCAATTCTTTTGTCCTTTTATAATCCAAGGTAAAATCCCTTAACAGCACCCCTGAAACAATTCCATTAAAACCGAGGTCCCTGCACAATGCAATATCCCTTTTCATAATCTCAAATTCCAGATCGGAATAGGTAAAATCCCCACTTCTGGGTCTTATCAATACATTTACTGGAATAGAAATATGTTTCTTTATAAGCTGCAAGAGACCAAAAGAAGGGGTGACCCCACCTACGGCAAGCTCCGCACACAACTCAATTCGGTCAGCACCAGCTTTTTGGGCATTTAGGGCAGATTCTAAAGAATTGGCACATACTTCTACAATCATATTTCTTATATTTAGAGCCTTAAAATTAAGTAACACTGTCTTATGAAAAGAAGAAATTTCCTTAAAAATTCCACCTTGAGTACCGCTGGAATAATATCAGCACCACTTTTCGCATCATATAGCGATGCAAAAAAAGAGTTACCGCCTACGTCAGAAGGTATGGAAACGGTAAAACCTATTGTCATTTGCACTTGGAATTTCAAGAATGCCACGGCAAAGGCTTGGGAGGTTCTGGAAAAAGGAGGCTCTTCGTTGGATGCAGTAGAACAAGGGGTAATGATAGAGGAGGCAGATCTTAGCAACGAAACGGTCGGCAACGGCGGAAGACCGGACAGGGATGGCCATGTTACCTTAGACGCCTGTATCATGGACAAGGATGGAAACTGCGGGGCGGTGTTATGTATGGAAAATATTGCCCATCCTATTTCTGTTGCAAGAAAGGTAATGGAAGACACACCCCATGTAATGTTGGCCGGAAAGGGAGCAGAGCAATTTGCCTATGAAAAAGGGTTCCCTAAAACCAATTTACTTACTGAAAAGGCAAAAAAAGACTGGTTGGAGTGGAAAAAGAAATCCAAGTACGAAACCATTATCAATATAGAAAACCACGATACCATAGGTATGTTGGCCATTGATAAAAATGGAGATATTGCGGGAGCCTGTACCACAAGTGGAATGGGCTATAAAATGGCCGGACGTGTTGGCGACTCCCCGATTATAGGGGCCGGACTGTTTGTAGACAACGAAGTTGGCGGGGCAACAGCAACAGGAGTCGGGGAAGAAGTAGTGCGAACCGTTGGCAGCTTCCTTATCGTGGAACTTATGCGCCAGGGGAAATCGCCACAAGAGGCATGCGAGGAAGGCGTAAGACGAATCATGGAAAAGAACAAGGACAGAAGGGATTTCCAAATTGGGTTTATCGCCATCAACAAGAAAGGGGAAACTGGAGGTTATTGCATACATCCTGGATTTAGCTATAGCAAATTTACAGAGGCAGGACAAAGCAACAACCCGACGGAGACTTTTTTGAAATCCTAATAATCAATTTCACAATATCCAAATCTTAACAAGACTCAAACATAATGGCTGAACAAAAAAGACTTTTCTTACTTGATGCATATGCACTCATTTTTCGGGGTTATTACGCACTCATAAAAAACCCAAGGATAAACTCCAAGGGAATGGATACCTCCGCCATTATGGGATTCATGAATTCTTTATTGGACGTAATAAGAAGGGAAAAACCGGATCATTTGGCAGTTTGTTTTGACAAGGGAGGAAGTGCCGACCGTACCGAAATGTTTGCCGAATACAAAGCCAATAGGGATGCCACTCCCGACGCCATTAAAATAGCCGTGCCTTATATTCAGAATATATTGAAGGCCATGCATATTCCCGTAGTGGAACTGGAAGGAATGGAGGCCGACGATATTATAGGCACCTTGGCCAAGCAGGCGGAAAAAGAAGACTATAAGGTATACATGGTTACCCCGGATAAAGATTTTGGACAATTGGTATCCGAGAACATTTTTATGTACCGCCCGGCAAGATTGGGCAATGGCATAGAAATTTGGGGCATTCCCGAAGTCCAAAAACGCTTTGGCGTTGAACGTCCGGAACAGGTAATAGATTATTTGGGGATGATGGGCGATGCAAGTGACAACATTCCAGGATTACCAGGAGTGGGCGACAAAACCGCCAAAAAATTTATTGAGGAATTCGGTTCAATGGAAAATTTGCTTGCCAATACCGATAAACTCAAAGGCAAAATGAAGGAAAAGGTCCAAGAAAATGCAGAGTTGGGCATTCTTTCCAAAAAACTGGCCACCATATTTGTGGATTGCGATGTAACCTTTGACGCCAAAGACTACGAGCTTTCCATGCCCGATGGCGAAAAAGTACAGGAGATTTTCGAGGAGCTGGAATTTCGTAGACTAAAAGACCAATTCCTAAAGCTCTTTTCGTCCGAATCGGATAGCGATAGCACAGCGGAGAGTAAGCAAGAGCCCAACACTTCAAAAAAGAAACAAACAGAGGCGGGAGGGGGCCAATTTTCCTTATTCGGAGGTGACGGTCAGGTCACGGGAGGAACAATAAAGGAAGTATCCAGTAGAAAAAATATAAAGGAAGTTTCCCATGTATACCAAAGTATACTGCCTGGGATGGCCATGAAACTTTTTATTCTGAATTTAATGAAACAAACTTCGGTTTGTTTTGACACCGAAACCACCGGACTTAATCCACTTACGGCAGAGTTGGTGGGAATAGCTTTTAGCTGGGAAGCCGGTAAAGGATTTTATGTTCCATTTCCCGAAGACAGGGAGCAGGCACAGGAGATTATTGAACAGATACGACCTTTTTTTGAGGCGGAAGACATTGAAAAAATTGGGCAGAACCTAAAGTATGACATCAAGGTGCTGCACAAATATAACATCTCCTTAAAGGGCAAATGCTTTGATACCATGCTTGCCCATTACCTTATTAATCCGGACATGCGCCATAACATGGATGTGTTGGCAGAAACTTACTTAAACTACACCCCCGTTTCAATAACGGAGCTAATTGGAAAAAAAGGAAAAAACCAATTATCTATGAGGGATGTTCCTTTGGAACAACAAACCGAATATGCCGTAGAGGATGCCGATATCACTTTTCAATTGGCACAACACTTTCGACCAGAATTGAAAGAGGCAAAGACGGAGGAATTATTCAATAATATAGAAATTCCCTTATTACACGTCCTGGCCGACATGGAACAGGAAGGAATCAACCTGGACAAGGCCTTTTTAAATTCGCTTGCCAAGGATCTGGACAACGACATCAAAAACCTGGAATTAAAGATCTACAAGGAAGCAGGGGAGGAATTCAATATTGCGTCACCAAAACAATTGGGTGAAATATTATTCGATAAACTAAAACTGGTGGACAAACCCAAAAAGACCAAAACGGGTCAATATTCCACAGCAGAAGATGTACTGTCCTATCTGGCAAAAGACCATGAAATAATTCAAAGTGTATTGGACTATCGTGGGCTCAGCAAACTAAAGAGCACCTATGTGGATGCCCTACCGGAACAAATTGAGGAAAGTACAGGCCGAGTACATACGGACTATATGCAAACCGTTGCCGCAACCGGAAGGTTAAGCAGCAACAACCCCAACCTTCAAAACATCCCCATTAGAACGGAACGGGGAAGACAGGTAAGAAAGGCATTTATTCCAAGAAACGAAAACTACACCTTATTGGCAGCGGATTATTCGCAGATAGAATTGCGGATTATTGCCGCTCTTAGCGATGAGTCTACCATGATAGAGGCCTTTAAAAACGGAGAGGATATTCACGCCTCCACCGCTTCCAAGGTATTTAATGTCCCCTTAGAAGATGTTACCAGGGAACAGAGAAGCAATGCCAAGACAGTGAATTTTGGAATAATATATGGAGTTTCGGCTTTTGGATTGAGCAACCAAACCGACCTATCCCGTGCGGAAGCCAAGGAGCTAATAGAGACCTATTATAAAACCTACCCAAAATTGCGCAACTATATTAGTGAACAAATAGAATTCGCTAGAGAAAATGGGTACGTGCAAACGGTATTGGGGAGACGCAGATACTTAAAGGATATTAATGGAAGTAATGCCATTGTACGTGGAGCCGCGGAACGCAACGCAGTAAATGCGCCAATTCAGGGAAGTGCCGCTGATATTATAAAAATTGCAATGATCAATATTCATAAAAAACTCGAAGAAGGAAAATACCAAAGTAAGATGCTCCTACAAGTGCATGATGAATTGGTGTTCGACGTATATAAGCCCGAATTGGAGGAATTAAAGACCATGATCAAGACAGAAATGGAAAACGCCTATAAATTATCCGTGCCCTTAGATGTGGAATTGGGCGTTGGAAATAATTGGCTGGAGGCCCATTAAGCCCAGGCTTATAAAAAACAGGAATGCCGTTGGTTTAAAACAACGGCATTCCTGTTTTAAGTTATAGCTATTTATCAGGATATTATTTTCTCTTAAAGAGAAGCTGTCCACCTGCATTTAAATTTGGAATATCAAGGTCAGCTGCATCCAAGGTCATAACATCACCATCAATGGTCACATCTACAGAGATCTCCTGCTGATATTCATCCGTATAGGTTAGTTTGCCATCGGCATAAACATAAACAGTGGTTTCCGTATCCTTTTCGGTAGGACAAGGAATATCAAAACCATTCCCTTCGGAATTTAAACCAATTTCCAGATACTGTATCGAATTTTCAATGATAATCGTTAAATCCTGTTTAAAATCGAAACTCAGTACATAACACTCTTTCGCAGTTAAAAAGGCCAATAAATCCCTGGCATTTTTTTCATCATCACTGGCGGTATCATTATTAACCTTAAGTTCATAGGCTTGCCACACGCCCACTATCGAGTCCTCCTTGGATTTATCATCATCACTGTCCGAGGAACATGAAAAGAAAAGACCGGTAACAAGAAAAAGTAATAAAAACTTAATTTTCATCTTTTTTTAAAATTTACATTGTATTAAAAGCTAACGCATTATAGTACAAATTAGTATCCCAGCTAATCCAAACAATTGAACAGGCTGCCAAACTTAGCCAAACTGCGCCTAAAAACTAAGAAAATTGGATACTCAATGTATTGAAATTTAAAAACATTGACCATGTTTTGACAATCTGCCATATCAACTCCAAAAAGCCAATAAAACTTCTTTGAATTTATGCCGAGCAAAAGTCTTATAGTATACAAAAACCAATTATTGGGCTGGCAAAGTTTGCTTAATTTCACAATATTGGAAAAAACTATAAAATAATAAGAAACAACCATTTGGAATTCAACTTAATAATTGTACATTTGCAGCCCGTTAAACGGGATTGAAGTGTTTAATCAATAAATATATTAGTGTGGATACATTAAGCTACAAGACGATTTCGGCCAATAAGGCGACCGTTGACAAACAATGGTTACTAGTTGATGCTGAAGGAGAAACATTGGGCCGTCTTGCTTCTAAAGTAGCGCAGTTACTTAGAGGGAAGTACAAGCCTAGTTTTACACCACATGTTGATTGTGGGGATAATGTTGTTATTATCAATGCAGAAAAAATCAACCTAACCGGAAAGAAGTGGGATTCAAAAACTTACGTTCGTCACACCGGTTATCCAGGAGGCCAGAGGTTTACAACGGCTAAAGAAATGTTGGCTAAAGATCCAGCGCGTATACTAGAGAAATCGATTAAAGGTATGTTGCCCAAAAACAAATTGGGTGCAGAGCTTTTCCGTAATCTGAAGGTGTATGCAGGCTCAGCCCACAACCAAGAAGCACAAAAACCAACAGCAATTAACTTAAACGATTTTAAGTAATGGAAATGATTCATAAAATTGGTAGAAGAAAAACTGCAGTTGCCAGAGTTTATGTTACTGAAGGTAAAGGTAACATTACCATCAACAAGAGAGACTTAAGCAACTATTTTCCTACAGCAACATTACAGTACAAAGTAAAGCAGCCATTTACCTTAACCAACAACGAAGAAAACTTCGACGTAAAAGTTAATGTATATGGTGGCGGTATTACAGGACAGGCGGAAGCAGTTCGTTTGGCATTGTCCAGAGCATTATGCGAAATGGATGCCGAGAACAGATTGGTTCTTAAGCCAGAAGGTCTTTTAACCAGAGATCCAAGAATGGTTGAACGTAAGAAATTTGGTCAGAAGAAAGCTCGTAAGAAATTCCAGTTCTCTAAACGTTAATACCGTATTAACAAATCAAATACTGAAATACGGCAATTCTCTTAATGGTTATCATGAAGAAATTGGCAGATTTGGTATAATTTTTAATTGTTCATTGAAAACCCTTGTCATAGGGTAAGTAATAATCCAAAGTTAATCATAGGGTTTCTCCTTAAGGGAAAATTCAATGCATTCAAATTCTGGATAAATTAGTTTAGCATCTAAATATTAAAGGCTGCCTACAGGCACCACTTTAGTATTGCTAATTCAAAGGAACGTAAACTAAAAAATAAAAATGGCAAACAAAGTTGAAGTAAAAGACCTTTTAGAGGCAGGTGTACATTTTGGTCACCTTACCAGAAAATGGAATCCGAACATGGCTCCCTATATCTACATGGAGCGTAACGGAATTCACGTTATCAATCTTTATAAAACAGTTGCAAAACTAGATGAGACCAACGAGGCTCTTAAAAAAATTGCAGCATCAGGTAGAAAAATACTTTTCGTAGCTACCAAAAAACAAGCAAAGGATATTGTTGCTGAAAAAGCAGGCAATGTAAACATGCCCTACATCACTGAAAGATGGCCAGGTGGTATGTTGACCAATTTCGTTACTATTCGTAAAGCCGTAAAGAAAATGGCTTCTATTGATAGAATGAAGAAAGACGGTACCTTTAACACGCTTTCCAAAAAAGAGCGTTTACAAGTTGACCGTTTGCGTGCCAAGTTGGAAAAAAACTTAGGTTCTATTTCTGAAATGACACGTCTACCAGCTGCTTTGTTTATTGTTGACACCATGCGTGAGCACATCGCTGTAAAAGAAGCACAAAAATTGAACATTCCAATTTTTGCAATGGTAGATACCAATTCCGATCCAAGACCAATCGATTTTATCGTTCCATCCAATGATGATGCCTCCAAATCCATAGAGGTTATTATGGCATCTGTAACTTCAGCTATTGCAGAAGGATTAACAGAACGTAAATCTGAAAAGCAAAGTGAGAAAGAAGGTGGAGATGAAGCCAAACCAAAGGAGAAAAAAGCAAAGGTAGCCTCAGAAGAAAAAGAATCGGAACCAAAAGCAGAGAAAGCTCCCAAAAAAGCTAGTACTTCTGGAGACGATCTAACTAAAGTAGAAGGCATTGGCCCAAAGATTGCTGAAATTTTTCAAGAAGCAGGTATAAACACTTTTGCTGATCTAGCCGACAAATCAGAAGAAGATCTTAAGGACATCCTTACTGAATCAGGCCCAAGATACGCTTCCAAAAATCCAGCGTCATGGCCTAAGCAGGCTCAAATGGCTGCAGATGGTAAATGGGATGAATTGCAGGAATGGCAAGATAGCGTTAAGGGAGGAATAGAATAATTCTCTTTTTACTAAAAACAGAATATAAATTTAACATTAACCTAGATTAGGATTACATTTCAATCTTAATTTAGGTGAAAATTAAAACAAAATAAAATGGCTAAAATTACCGCCGCTGAGGTAAACAAATTAAGACAAACAACGGGTGCAGGCATGATGGATTGCAAAAATGCATTGGTTGAAGCAGAAGGGGATTTTGAATTGGCAATTGAAATCTTACGTAAAAAAGGACAAAAAGTTGCCGCCAAAAGAGCTGACCGTGATTCTTCCGAGGGTGCTGCTATTGCCAAAGTAAATGCAGACAACACTACTGGAGTTATCATTTCTTTGAACTGTGAAACCGATTTCGTTGCCAAGAACGACACTTTTGTTGCTTTGGCCAACGACTTGGCAGACCTAGCCTTAAATTTCGACACTAAAGAAGATTTCTTGAATGCCGATTACAAAGGAAACTCTGTACAGGATAAACTTACCGAACAAACAGGTGTTATTGGCGAGAAAATTGAAATAGGTGGATTCAGCAAACTTTCCGCTCCATTTGTTGGTTCTTACATTCACGCTGGAAATAAAATAGCTACTTTAGTAGGACTTTCTGCTGCTGTTGAGGGTGCTGACGTTGCCGCTAAAGATGTTGCCATGCAGGCAGCCGCTATGAATCCAGTAGCTTTGAACGAAGAAGGAGTTGATCAGTCGATTATTGATAAAGAAATCGAAATTGCCAAAGATCAATTACGTCAAGAAGGAAAGCCAGAAGCTATGTTGGACAATATCGCTAAAGGTAAATTGAACCGTTTCTTCAAAGACAATACTTTGGTGAACCAAGATTTTATTAAGGACAGCAAACAAAGTGTAGCCCAATACGTAAAATCTGTTGATTCCAAATTGGAAGTAACAGGATTTAAAAGGGTTGCTTTAGGATAATCCTTAAGTACCAAGCATATAAAAAACGCCTTTACAATGTAAAGGCGTTTTTTTATGCACTAAAATCAGATTATAGAATTTGTAAGCCTAAATAAAGGCAAGGAAATTGTTATCCAGTTTCTTACCTAAATATTAACATTGAAAGGCATAATACATTCCAATTTAACCACTTGCTCTTTTTCTTAATTGCTTTGTCGACAGCTATTAACCTTTCAACCACGCTTCCCGCAGTTTGATCTGTTGTTCGCCAGCCCCTTCCATTGGAACCAACTTAACGACATCCAAAGTAGGCACCCCAACCTTCCCGCTCAATGTAATTTCCTCATCCCCTCTTTGCACCACCATTACAATTTCCTTGTCGGAATCCCAATTTATGCTCTGCCCTATAAGTAATCGAATATTGACCAGATTGGTCAATTTACCATCAACACTCTTGATTATATCTCCCCCTTTGGCTCCCAAATTATTAAAAAAGCTGTTCAATTGAATGCCTTCCCTAACAAAAATGGCATTGTCATTTGCCGGATCTACATCTATGTAAGGTACCTCACCATCAAAAAAATATCCTGTAGCCTCTTCCTGCTCCGTTGTTTGTAGTCCCACCTTTTTCCAATACGCATCGTAATCTATAGGTGTATTTCCAATGACATTGGTATTAAAGAATTCTCCTATTTCCGTATACGTCATAGCAATGATTTCATCAATCAACTTGTCATCCTCAAAAGGTTTGGAATCTCCATATTTTTTGGAAAGTTCCTTCATCAACCATAAAACACCTTTTTCCCCTCCACTTAACTCCCTAAGGTTAATATCCAAAGCCATATTAATCAATGCCCCTTTTTCATAAACGTTGGCATAATTTTTCTTGTAGGGCTCTTCCAATATATTTTTGCTCATTACGATAAAAGACATCCTATCATCATAGGTTTTGGATCTCTCGATCTTCTCCATAAGCCTTTGATAAAAATCTTCCTCGGTAATCAACCCTTGTTGAATTTGAAAAAGATTGGCAAAATATTCGGTAGTCCCTTCATACATCCATAAGTGCATGGACATTTTGGGGTGATTAAAATCAAAATATTGTATTTCATTGGAGTGAACCGTCAAGGGAGTAACGATATGAAAAAATTCATGGGCAACCGTGTCAAAAATTGCCTCTTCCAATCGCTCCTTCGATATTTGTTCCGGCATTACCACTACCGTAGAAGTATGGTGCTCCAATGCCCCAAAACCTATAGCATCATTATCATCCATATTGGAAAGATAAAGAATAATGGTATAGTGCTTGGTACTGTTAATATCTCCCAGAAATGCCTTTTGACCCCGCATCATTTTTTCCATCCCTGCCTTTAAACTAGCAGCTGTAAAAAGACCATTGGGAGAATAAACACTTAAGGTTACCGCAATATCGTTTACTTGAAATGTTTCCGTACTTGGGTTGGAGTACATTATAGGATTATCTATAACCTCAAAATAACGATTGGCCACAAAAATATCTGTTTCCGGCCTATTTACATCCTGTATTCCTTTAACCAAGGACGTTACAGGCTCCAATCCATCTGGGGCAGAAATTTCCAATGAATAAGGTATTTCTTCAAGACCATCAAAATAACCCACAAAGCCATGAAGGTTCAACATAAAGTTCTTCCCCTTTAGAATATTGGTCCCGGACGGTGAAAAGACAGGATCACTCACCTCTACTTCGGTATCATAGGTATCGTTTACCCAATAATCAATTTTATCCAAATCCTTGGCATTGATAATCCTCCAAGTATTATCATCCAACTTTTCTACCTTTAACTCCCCTCCTTTGTAATCCAGGGCCTTGAATTGCTCTATATACTTTCCATAATTGTCATCGCTATAGGTGCCCGGCACTGTCTTAGGAATAAAAAAGGAAACTGTATCGGCTACAAATGCCGCCGGATCCAAAATCACATTTACTTTATCGTCTACAACATTGATCAAATTGATTTTCGCAATTACTGAGGCCTTATCGGCAAACACCAAGGTCTTTGTGGTGCCACAACCTTGGAACACCAAAATTGCAACCCCTAAAATCCATGATTTTTTAAATAACCCTATTCTATTCGTCATTTTTTATTGATTTTATTAATCGTTTTTTCCAAAAATACCATACCCCTCTAGGCACTGACATAGCAGGAAATGGCATTTTTCAGTTATAAAATGGTGGAACTGGAAAAACTGACGCAAGATTATAAAAATAAATCTACCTTCCCATATGCATTAGGAAATAATTAAGGATAGACGAATCGTACGCGCCAAGCCACTTCATAAATATTTTTGATTATTTTTGCATGAAATTAATCAACATCACGATGCATTACAAAAGAATACTTTTAAAACTCAGTGGAGAAGCCCTTATGGGCACTAAGCAATACGGCATAGACGCACAGCGTTTATCCGAATACGCAGAGGAGATCAAGGAAGTAGTTGACAAAGGTATAGAAGTTGCTATTGTAATCGGTGGTGGAAATATTTTCAGAGGATTGGCAGGTGCCAGTAACGGAATGGACAGGGTACAAGCGGACCATATGGGGATGTTGGCCACCGTGATAAATGGATTGGCCCTACAAAGTGCCTTGGAATTGCAGGGAGTACAGACCAGATTACAATCTGCCATAAAAATAAATGAGGTAGCCGAACCTTTTATCAGAAGACGCGCCATGCGACATTTGGAAAAAGGCAGAGTAGTCATATTTGGCGGCGGTACAGGAAATCCATATTTCACCACAGATTCCGCTGCTGTATTAAGAGCTATAGAAATTGAAGCCGATGTAATTTTAAAAGGGACCCGAGTGGACGGTATTTATACCTCCGACCCGGAAAAAGACAAAACAGCTACCAAATTTGACACGATAACCTTTAAAGATGTACTAACAAAGGGACTAAAAGTTATGGATACCACAGCCTTTACCCTAAGCCAGGAAAACGAATTGCCTATTGTTGTTTTTGACATGAACAAAAAAGGAAACCTTATGAAGTTGGTTTCCGGAGAGAATATAGGAACCGTTGTAAATCTATAGTTTTGGCACTATTTGTGTTAAATCATTAAAAAAAATAGCATATGAACGAAGAAATTAAATTTATACTGGATACTACCCAAGAAGGGATGGATAGTGCTATAGCACACCTTGAAAAAATGTTTTTAAAAATTAGGGCCGGAAAGGCAAGTCCGGTAATGTTGTCCAGTGTAATGGTGGAATATTACGGCTCCCCCACCCCATTGTCCCAGGTTGCAAATGTGAATACCCCAGACGCAAGGACCTTGTCCGTTCAGCCATGGGAAAAGAACATGCTACATGAAATTGAAAAAGCCATAATGAACGCCAATCTTGGATTTAATCCTATGAACAACGGCGATTTCGTAATTATAAACGTACCTCCCCTAACGGAAGAAAGAAGAAGGGATTTGGTAAAACAGGCAAAGGCTGAAGCGGAAGACGCAAAGATAGGTGTCCGCAATGCACGTCAGGAAGCCAACAAAGAAATTAGAGGCCTGGAAGCGTCAGAAGATTTACAGAAGAACGCAGAAGCCGATGTTCAGGCACTCACCGATAAGTATATTAGAAAGATAGATGCCTTCCTTGAGTCCAAGGAGGCGGAAATCATGAAGGTATAATCCTCAAAGTATCAAAACTAAAAGAGCGACCCCTAGGGGTCGCTCTTTTAGTTTTTCCCGACCCTTACTATTTAGTACCAGCTTCCTAGGAACAATAACAATCATTCTCTACCTTTGCGCTCGAATAATTTTAGAATCCGAAAGACCTGTTTAAATCATAACGGTTTATTGGTTTTTTTAAGGTTTATATGCCAAATAAGCATTCTATAATAAGACGTTTCACTAGATGGTTGCAAAGTTAACGCGAGGATTTTGGGCAAAAATAGCACGGATAATACTTAGGAACAGAATTATAATTCTAGTCCTACTGGCCATTATGACCATTTTTATGTCCATGCAATGGGACAAAATGAGGTTTTCCAATTCGCAGGCCAACCTCCTGCCAGATCACCACCCTGTAAACCTGGAATATCTTTCTTTTCTAAAACAATTTGGGGAAGAAGGCAATGTTGTTGTTTTGGCCGTTAAGGACAGTTCCCTATTTACCCCTGAAAAATTTAATCGCTGGAACAAGCTCAGTAAGCAACTAGGGGCCTTCCCTGAGGTGGACTTTGTATTGTCCACAGACAATTTACAAGAGCTCGTAAAAGACACTGTAAAACAAGAATTTGTTATGCAGCCTTTTATAAAACAAACCCCACAAACCAAAAAGGAGGTTGACAGTCTAACCAATCATCTTTTTAATGATCTTCCCTTTTACGATAACCTTATCTACAATAAAAAAACACATACCATACGCAGTGTAATTTATTTGGACAAGGATATTGTAAATACCTCCGTACGCAAGGACTTTATATTGGAAGACCTGTCTACTTTGGTCAAAAATTTTGAAAAAGAAACCGGCCTCGATGTTCATATTTCAGGCATGCCCTATATTAGAACAATGAACTCCCAAAATATCATTGATGAAATTGGGAAATTTATTCTTGCGGCACTAGGGGTTACCTCCTTGATCTTCTTTTTCTTTTTCAGAAGTTTTAGGGCTACAATGATTTCCATGTTCGTGGTAATTATCGGGGTTATGTGGGCTTTTGGAATATTGGGCCTGTTACAATACGAGATTACGGTACTTACCGCCCTAATTCCACCATTAATTATTGTTATTGGTATTCCCAACTGTATCTTTCTTATCAACAAATACCAACAAGAAGTTAAAAAGCACGGAAACCAGGCCTTGTCATTACAACGTGTAATCTCAAAAATTGGTAACGCAACCTTAATGACCAATGTTACTACAGCTTCAGGTTTTGCCACATTTATTATTACGGATAGCAAACTACTCAAAGAATTCGGTATTGTTGCCTCCATCAATATTATCGGAATATTTGTGCTTTCCCTCTTGATAATTCCGATTATCTATAGCTTCATGTCCCTTCCAAAACACAAGCATTTAAAACACTTGAATACGAAGTGGATAGAAACTTTTGTTAGCTGGATGGAAAGAATTGTTAGAGAGAGAAGGATTACTGTTTATATAGTATCCATTGCTCTTTTGGTAACTAGTATAATTGGAATTTATCAAATAGACATTTCCGGAAGCCCTATAGAGGACATGCCAAAAAAAGCCGAGTTTTTTCAGGATATACGGTTTTTTGAACAGGAGTTTGACGGAATAATGCCCGTAGAAATTGTGGTAGATACCGAGAGGCCCAAAGGGGTCTTAAAACCTACCACCCTGAGAAAGATGGACGAGTTGGGTACGGTGATAAATGAAATTCCCGAACTTTCCAGACCAGTTTCAGTGGTGGATTTAGTTAAATATTCCAAACAGGCCTTTTACAGCGGCATCCCCAAATATTATCAACTGCCCACCTCCCAAGAAAACACTTTTATTATGGATGTCGCCCGCAAATCAGCAGACAACGGCAACCTACTGAGTAGTTTTGTAGATAGCACCGGACAGGTAGCGCGGATGACCACGTACATGAAGGATGTTAAAACATCCCGAATGGAAGCCATAGAGGCTAAACTAAAGGAAAACATTGACAAAATCTTTCCTGCGGACAGGTACACGGTTACCATGACCGGGAGCGCCCTTCTATTTTTAAAGGGGACCAAATATTTGGTAAAAAACCTGATTATGTCCCTGGCCTTGGCCATTGGCCTTATTGCCCTCTTTATGGCCTATCTTTTCCGATCGTTTAGAATGATCGTAATTTCATTGATACCCAACTTATTGCCGCTGGTGATAACAGCAGGAGTAATGGGATTTGTAGGGGTGCCCATTAAGCCTTCCACTATTTTGGTGTTTAGTATCGCTTTTGGAATTTCGGTAGACGACACCATACACTTTTTGGCCAAATACCGGCAGGAACTCACAAGCAACCATTGGAGGATTAAAAAATCGGTCTATGCAGCCTTAAGGGAAACCGGAGTAAGCATGTTTTACACCTCCATTGTACTGTTTTTTGGATTTTCGGTCTTCATAATATCAAGTTTCGGAGGAACTGTGGCTTTAGGAGCATTGGTTTCGGCTACCTTATTGTTCGCCATGCTGGCCAACCTTATTTTATTACCCTCTTTGCTCCTTTCTTTGGAAAGAAGCATTGCCAACAAACAGGTACTAAAAGAACCACAAATAGACATTCTTCCCAAGGAAGAACTCAATATCACGGATAAGGAGGAATAGTCCGTTGATTAAAATATTTTTTACCCGGTATATACAGATATACACCCAATTTATATTTTTGCAAAAAGGCTATCTTTGCCACTTAATTTACAAGGAATTCAAATGAACACATTTAGCGTAAAAGAGCTACTATCCCCAGATCATTTACACCAAGAAGTTGTTGTAAACGGTTGGGTAAAAACCTACAGGAGCAATAGATTTATTGCTTTAAACGATGGGTCCACTATAAACAATATTCAATGCGTAGTAGATTTTGAGGAATTTGATGAAAATTTATTAAAACAAATTAATACCGGAGCTGCACTTAAAATAAGCGGCACCTTGGTGGAAAGCCAAGGAAAGGGGCAGTCCGTGGAGATACAGGTAAAGGAAATAATGGTTCACGGAGGAGCAGACCCTGAGGCCTACCCTATTCAACCCAAAAAACACTCCTTGGAGTTTTTGAGGGAAAAAGCACATCTACGTGTAAGAACAAATACGTTTGCAGCTATCATGAGGGTTCGTTCGGCCCTTTCGTTTGCCGTACATCAATATTTTCAAAAAAATGGATTCTTTTACGTTCATACTCCTATAATTACCGGTTCGGATGCGGAAGGAGCAGGAGAAATGTTCAGGGTATCCACTTTAGATAACAAAAAGCCGCCTTTAACAGAGGATGGGGAAATAGACTATAAGGAAGATTTTTTTGGTAAAGAGACCAATTTAACGGTATCTGGACAGCTTGAAGCCGAAACTTATGCCATGGGACTTGGGAAGGTCTACACTTTTGGCCCCACTTTTAGAGCTGAAAACTCGAACACTTCAAGACATTTGGCCGAATTTTGGATGATAGAGCCCGAAGTAGCCTTTAATGACCTGGACGCCAATATGGATTTGGCCGAAGACTTCATTAAGGAAGTCATTAATTACGCTTTGGAAAATTGTATGGAAGACCTACAGTTCCTGGAGCAGCGATTATTGGACGAAGAAAAGAGCAAGCCACAGGCCGAGCGCAGTGAAATGCCGTTGATAGAAAAACTTAAGTTTGTTTCAGACAATACTTTTAAGCGAGTAACCTACACCGAAGCCATAGACATTCTTAGAAACAGTAAACCCAACAAAAAGAAGCAGTTTAAATACCTTATTGACGAATGGGGTGCAGACCTACAAAGTGAGCACGAACGCTTCTTGGTGGAAAAACATTTTAAATGCCCAGTAATACTATTTGATTATCCAGCAAAAATAAAGGCATTTTATATGCGTTTAAATGAGGATGGCAAGACAGTCAGGGCCATGGACATACTGTTCCCAGGTATTGGTGAAATAGTAGGAGGATCGCAACGTGAGGAGCGCTTGGACATCCTATTGGAAAAGATCAAAGCCTTGGGGATTGATGAAAAGGAACTTTGGTGGTATTTGGATCTTAGGAAATTTGGAACGGCCGTACATAGTGGTTTTGGACTCGGTTTTGAGAGATTGGTATTGTTTGCAACAGGAATGGGCAATATCAGGGATGTAATACCTTTTCCAAGAACCCCGCAGAATGCTGAATTCTAATCTTTATTATTTAACTTTATAAGATAGATCACCGTTATAAATGCTGAAACAACACCTACAGTTTAAATTATCGCAGAAATTATCTCCTCAACAAATACAGTTGATGAAGTTGATTCAATTGCCTACGCAGGCCTTTGAACAACGGCTAAAACAAGAGCTGGAGGAAAACCCTGCCCTGGAAACTGGAAAGGAAGAAGGTGAAAGCCAAGATGATGATTTTGAGGATTTGTACGATAATGAATCGGATAGTGAAAGCATAAATGCGGAAGATATAAATATTGATGATTATTTAAGTGATGACGAGATTCCTGATTATCGCACACAAGCCAATAATTACAGTTCCGATGATGAGGAAAAAAATGTGCCATATGCGGCCGGGATTTCTTTTAATCAATATCTTATAAATCAGTTGAACACTATTTATTTAACTGATGAGGAATGGTCCATTGCCGAATTTTTAGTGGGAAGCGTAGATGAGAGCGGGTATATAAGAAGACCACTTGCGGATATAATGGACGACCTGGCCTTTACCCAAAACATTTATACAGAGGAAAAGACCATTAAAAAAGTATTGCACATAGTTCAGGATCTAGACCCCGCCGGTGTAGCCGCCAGAACGCTGGAAGAATGCCTTCTTATTCAATTAAAAAGGAAGCAAATGACCCCAAGTGTAGATTTGGCCATTCAGTTGTTGGAAAAATCCTTTGAGCAGTTTACCAAAAAGCACTATCAAAAACTTATTCAAAAACACAATATTACAGAGGAGCAACTAAAGGATGCCATTGCAGAAATTGAACGTTTAAATCCTAAACCTGGAGGTTCCTATTCCGGGAATAACAGAATTGTGGAACACGTGGTCCCCGATTTTTCCATACGTATTGTTGACGGGGAATTGGAGCTTACCCTGAACGGAAGAAATGCACCTGAGCTACATGTTTCACGCGAGTACAACAACATGCTGGAAGGGTACAAAAACTCCAAGGAAAAGTCGAAGTCCCAAAAGGACACCGTGATGTTCATTAAGCAAAAGTTGGATGCGGCCAAATGGTTTATTGACGCCATAAGGCAGCGTCAGCAGACCCTTTATATTACCATGAACGAGATCATGGAATATCAAAAAGAGTACTTCCTGACCGGGGATGAACGCAAATTACGCCCCATGATCCTGAAGGATATAGCCGATGGTATTGGTATGGACGTTTCTACAGTCTCCAGGGTAGCCAACAGTAAATACGTTGATACGCCCTATGGCACAAAACTGATAAAAGACTACTTTTCCGAATCCATGAAAAACGATCAGGGAGAAGATGTATCTACCAAGGAAATAAAAAAGATTTTGGAAACTGTTATTGGAGAGGAAACCAAGAAAAAACCGTTAACGGACGATAAATTGGCCGCTATTCTCAAAGAAAAAGGCTACCCCATTGCCCGACGTACCGTTGCAAAATATAGGGAACAACTGGATATTCCGGTGGCCAGGTTGAGAAAACAGATTTAATGCGACTATTCCTCAAGATCACGTCTTACCTTTTACACCCGCTTTTTGTACCATTTGCAGGCACCATAGCCTATTTCCTGATTACCCCCAAATACAGTCCGTTAGAGGTTCAGAGCGGAAACATTTTGCCCATATTTATACTCACCATAATTATACCCATTATATTTTACCTGATCTTGCGCAATCTGGGTATTGTGAGTTCCGTATTCATGCCCAAACTCCAAGAAAGGAAATATCCTATATATATTAGCCTAGGACTGCTTATAATGGTCTTATTTAAGGTAATCCCCAATAACTTTACCATAGAGTTGCATTACTACTTTTTAGGGCTTATAGCGGGCTTATTTAGCGCCCTTGTCTTATTATTTCTAAACTTCAAGTGCAGTATGCACCTATTGGGCATGGGAAGCCTATTAATGTACTTAATAAACCTGAGTATACACTTTGAAATCAATGTTACTATTGCCATTAGCATAGTTACATTGCTCAGTGGCCTAGCAGCCACCTCCAGACTATATTTGAACGCCCACACCAAAGCAGAAGTCTTAATTGGCTTTGCAATTGGCCTATTCACCCAATTATTTACGATTAAATTTTGGCTATAAAATATAGAAAATAAGTCCCACCTTAAGCGGCTTAATTTCAATGACTTCTCCAGATTGTTCCATCACCCCATCATTGAACAGCGAACTGAGTGCATAATAAATATGAACATTGAAGGTATTGTACCCTACATTTAAGGTTAGACCATATTGAAAGTCCCTTATATCTTTGTTTACAAAGATTATTCTCTCAGAGCTTGAAACATATTTGGACCTGCCGTCGAAAACATAACCAAGTTTAACACCGGTATATATTCTCCAAAACTTATATTCCTCTGAGGTCGAATTGCGCCATCTAAACTGAAAGGGAACCTCCAGGACGTGCGTGGCAATTTTATTTCTCTTGAAGTCGGCATCACTGTCCAAAACCGTATATTCTACATCGGACCCCTGCTGGGAAGCCAACAAATTAGTATAATAGGAATTTATACCATAACCTAAACCAATACCGATACCCATGGTCCTTTCGTAACTCAAGGGAATATCCTTTATAAAACCGGCCTGCAAACCATATGACAGGTTTCTTTGGGAAACATCGGCTGGAAGATTAGTGGCAAAATTATAGGTAAGTCCGAAATAAAATTGATCTTCCAAATATTTCCTATCCAAGTCCCTATTGGATTCCAAAACCTGCCCAGTAACAAAAGTACTGGAGAACATAAGTATAATTAATATGCAGGAAAACCTCATAGCCCAATAAAGGTAATTAATTAAACATAAAAAAAACGCTCCAAATATATGCATTTGAAGCGTTTTGATTCTCTTATCCTTTTACTAACTATTGCAAATTCCTGAAAGCATCACCTTCATAGGTGGTATAATTTACTTTCAAGGCGTTTACTTTTCTAAGTTCTTGTTTTATATCGGAAATAATACCCATATTGGCTTCCTTGTCCACTTTAAGCGCGGTTGTCAATACATTTTGTAATTCCTGTGGCTTTTTGGCCCTTTCCATCAAAATATAATCTCCAACTTCAGATGCATCGGCAAATTTATCGTTCAATTGAATTTTGGATTCGGTACCATAGGTCTTTTCATACTCACGGGTAGGTTTCCCAACATAAATATAGATTACCCTATCCTTCTTTTCCAATTTTTTGATTTCCGTAGCATTGGGCAGCACATTTTCCACCTTCAAGGTACTATCTTTCATAACTGTAACCGTCATAAAGAAGAACAAAAGCATAAAAACGATATCTGGCAAGGATGCAGTATTCACCGCAGGTAAGGCCGCATCTTTTTTCTTATTAAATTTTGACATAGTATCTTGTTTTTAACTTCTCAATTTAGTTTGACGATGTTTCTGCCTCTGAAAGCTTCTGTGGAAACAAATCCTGTATTCTCTTAACCTTCTCCTTCAATTCCTCACGAACATTGTCCGGAGTTTCAGGATTAAGATATTCAGCTTCCATATCCGTAAAATCCTTCTTGAACAAACGCTGGGCTTCCCTATTTCTAAGATCGTTATAGGCTCCAACCAATTCGTTTTGAACGGTAATATAGGTTCCGTACTTCGTCTCCCTATCGTTCTTAAGCGATATAATGGCTTTGGCAGGACTATCGGATGACGATACATCCCTTTTACCTTTGCAGTAACTGCAATAGTCAGCAGATCCCGATGGTGCTCCTCCATTGTCCAAAAAGGCAATGGCCTTGGCCCTTAAATCCTTAATATTTGTTAGCTCATCATCAGCCAATAACTGTCCATCACGGTTAAGATTGACCTGAAATATATTCTTTTGCTTAATGATTACATCTGTATCGGGCGGCTCAATTGGTGGCAACATACGATCTAATCCTGCATCCGTTTCAATAGTGGTAGTCACTAGGAAAAAGATAAGCAATAAGAACGCTATGTCTGCCATAGAACCTGCATTAACCTCTGGTGGTGCTCCTCTTTTTGGCATAATATTTTATTTTATTATTTACTAATCATTTTCTTAACTCCGGACCACAACATGGCACCTACAGCTATAATGGTAAGGATAAAAAATACATTCAATCCCATACCTATGGTTTTCACTGTGCTCTCAGTAGTTGGCACTCCCTTTTTGGCCATTTCTTCCAAATTAACATCGGTTCCATTAGCTAGGGCATAAGAAATAATTACGACCACCAAAAGACCACCTACACCAATTAAGGTTTTCTTAAGGGCACCTTTGGATGTCAACAAGTTCATCAATCCAAAAAGAACCGAGGCCGCTATCGCAATCCCCAACAATAAATAGGTAATAATGAACATGAAGTTCATGGACCCATTATTTATGGCTTCCGTTGCGGGAACGTCTGTACTAGGAAGCTGAAACCAAAGTATGGCACCAATCGCTCCGAGTACAACTAATATTATTTTAACAATTTTATGCATGATACTTTAAGTATTTAGTGTCCGACTTATTTTTTGTGATCTGCCAACATATCAATCAAACTGATTGATGAATCTTCCATGTCATTTACAATACTGTCAATCTTGGCAATGATGTAATTGTAGAAGATTTGAAGGATAATCGCAGTAATAAGACCGAATACTGTGGTCAATAACGCCACCTGAATATCACCTGCAATAAGAGAGGCACTCAAGTTACCAACAGCTGCAATTTTCTGGAAAGCCTGAATCATACCGATTACCGTACCCATGAACCCAAGCATTGGAGCTACTGCGATAAACAAAGACAACCAAGAAACGTTCTTCTCCAATTGACCCATTTGCACACCTCCGTAGGCAACAACTGCCTTCTCTGCAGATTCTATACTGTCTCCAGCTCTTTCCAATCCTTGATAGTAGATAGAAGCAACAGGACCTTTTGTATTTCTACAAACCTCCTTGGCAGCCTCAATGCCACCGGAAGCCAAAGCATCTTCTACTTGTTGCTTAAGTTTAGTAGTGTTGGTAGTTGCAAGGTTTAAATAAATAATCCTTTCAATAGCTACGGCCAAACCAAGAATTAAACACAAAAGAACAATACCCATAAATCCGGCACCACCCTGTATAAATTGCTCCTTAAGCACTTGGGTAAAACCTTTTTCCGCTGCTGGAGCTGCATCTTGCAAAATGGCTGCTGCTGCAACAACTTTTGCACTTACTGTATTTGTACCTGCCACAAATAACCCAGCCGTTGCCAGGATAGAGAATAATCTTTTCATTTCTTTGAAACTTAAATTTAGTTAGTTAATAGGGTTAAAGATAAAAAAAATTCGCAATATAAAAATTAAAACTTAACAGCAGAGAGGAAGGGATTCGAACCCTCGATACCCTTGTGGGGTATACACACTTTCCAGGCGTGCGCCTTCGACCACTCGGCCACCTCTCTAGTTATAGTTATCGGGCAGCCAAATAACAAAAAAAATATTAGTTAAAGAAATTTAGACTGTTATTTTTATTGCATTTCGCCCCTGAGAGATGTTTCATATATGGTTTTGAACAACTTAGGGGAAATATTATTTCCAAGTAAATACATCAACTTGGTAATTGCCGCTTCGGTTGTAATATCCTTACCATTAATAACTTGTAAGCTTTCAAGGTGCTTACTAGTTTCATAGCGTCCCATAAGAACACTTCCCCCGGAACATTGTGTTACATTGATAATAAAAATTTCTCTCTCCATAGCTTTTTTCAGCTCCAAAGTAAACCATTCATCAGTAGGAGCATTTCCAGAGCCATATGTTTCCAGGACCACTGCTTTTAAGTTAGGTGAATTTAAGATGCTATGCAAGACTGTTTGGTTAAATCCGGGAAATAATTTCAAAATGACCACATTTTGATCCATAACCTTATGAACTTTCAGCTTTTTAGTTGCATTTGCCCTAAACAAATACTCTCTGTTTACCTTTAAATGTACCCCAGACTCTATTAAAGCCGGATAATTTAAGGAGGCAAAAGCTTCAAAATGTTCCGCATTGATCTTTGTAGTTCTGTTTGCCCGGTACAATTTATATTCAAAATATAACCCTACCTCTTGGACTACAGGCTTACTGTCTTCCCTCAATGCAGCTATCTGGATGGAGGTGATCAAATTCTCCTTGGCATCCGTCCTTAAATCACCAATAGGCAACTGGGAACCTGTAAATATGACCGGTTTTCCCAAATTCTCCAACATATAGCTCAAAGCTGATGACGTATAGCTCATAGTGTCACTCCCATGAAGCACCACAAACCCATCATGGGAATCATAATGTTCTTCTATTATTTTGGCAATATTTATCCAATGTTCAACATTCATATTGGAGGAATCTATTGGAATATCGAAAGAAACACTGTCTATAGCGCAATCCAATTGACCGAGCTCGGGGATATTTTTGATTAATTTATTAAAATTAAAAGCCTTCAGCGCCCCGGTATCGTAATCCTTGACCATACCTATGGTCCCTCCCGTATAAATGAGAAGGATTTTGGTTTTTTTCACTGTAGAATTTCTATTTTTCAATCTTAATAATTGTTTAGGGTTAAAAATAAGGAGGCGCTTCCAGTACCAATTGAGAACTTTCCATAAGGCAACTTGTCAGGAGACCTATTTATATTCCAAACACTTCTCGGGAGTTAGTGGTAGTAATTGCAGCAACTTCTTCTTTGTCCATGGCATAAATATGTGCCATTTTTTCCAAAACGTTCACCAAATAAGCACTTTCGTTCCTTTTTCCACGGTAAGGAACAGGTGCCAAATAAGGAGAATCCGTTTCCAAAACCACATGTTTCAGGTCTATTTCCCCAAGAAAAGTATCAATTTTACCATTTTTAAAAGTAACTACTCCGCCAATACCCAATTTCATATTATAGGAAATTGCCTTCTGTGCCTGCTCAAAAGTACCCGTAAAGCAATGAAAAATTCCAAAAAGGCCATCGCTTTTTTCTTCTTCCAGGATTTGGAATATTTCATCAAAACCCTCCCTGCAATGGATAACTATAGGATATGCGTACTTTTTTGCCCACTGTATTTGCTGTTTAAAGGCAATCTGCTGCTCCTTTAGAAAAGTTTTATCCCAATACAGGTCGATGCCGGTCTCCCCTACTGCGTAAAATTTCCTGGACGCCAACATTTCCTCAACGTGGGCAAGTTCCTTTCTGTAATCTTCCTTTACATGTGTTGGATGCAGCCCCGTCATAAGAAAGATGTTCTCCGGATATGCTTTTTCCAAATCGAGCATGGCATTCGTATAGGTTGAATCTATTGCAGGAATAAAAAACCGCTTTACCCCCAATTCCATGGCTTTCTCTATGACCAAACTGCGATCTTCATCAAAAGCTTCACTGTATAAATGGGTATGTGTATCTGTTAATATCATAGAACAAAAATAGGATTATCTTTGACAAAAAAAGTACATATGCCCAGCCTTAAAGTTTTTCTACATAAAAAAAAATACATCGCCATTCCTTTAGTGCTTACGGCTACAAACCACTTTGAAGTTACTGCCACTATAAATGGAGTTAAAGGCAGGTTTATATTGGATACAGGAGCATCCAACACCTGCATTGGTCTGGACAAAATAGAATTCTTCAAATTAAATTCCAAAGATTCCAAAATAAAGGCAGCCGGGGCAGGAGCCACGGAAATGTTCACCAAACTATCAACCAAAAACGTTATAGAAATAGGAAAATGGTTTAAACACAAACAGAAAATAGTCCTATTCGACCTAGTCCACGTCAACCAGGCCCTGACCTCCCACCAAGCCATGCCGGTCGATGGGATTATTGGGGCGGATATCTTAAAAAAAGGAAGGGCCATTATCGACTACCAAAAAACCCGACTTTACTTAAAACAATAAACCCAAAAAAATAAGACCTGCCAGATTTCGAAATCCCGACAGGTCTATGTTATTCCAGGCGGGGATTCCCCCACCAACAAAATACTATATTAAAGCTCCAGCGCCCTTTTGACGTTGTTGTCCATCAACAACTCTTCAGGGCTCTCCAAAGCTTCCTTAACTGCTACTAGGAAGCCTACAGACTCTTTACCGTCAATAATTCGGTGATCGTAGGACAAAGCAACATACATTATAGGTGCTATGGCTATGGCCCCATCACGGGCAATGGGCCTTTCCACTATATTGTGCATCCCCAAGATTGCACTTTGGGGAGGATTGATAATTGGAGTGGACAACATGGAACCAAATACCCCACCATTGGTAATGGTAAAGGTGCCCCCTGTCATCTCATCGACAGTAATCTCTCCTTCACGAGCTCTTATTGCCAATCTTTTTACTTCGGATTCCACACCTCTGAAGGTTAAATTTTCTGCGTTGCGGATAACAGGCACCATAAGACCTTTTGGGCCGGAAACCGCTATACTGATATCACAGAAATCATAAGAAATCATTTCCTTGCCGTCTATCATGGAGTTCACGGAAGGATACATTTGCAACGCCCTTATTACAGCCTTTGTAAAAAAGGACATAAATCCTAAACCAACATTATGTTTGTTCTTAAAGTCTTCCTTGTATTGGTTTCTCAATGCAAAGATGGCCGACATATCCACTTCGTTAAAAGTGGTCAACATTGCCGTCTCGTTCTTGGCAGCTACCAATCGCTCGGCAACCTTACGGCGCAGCATGGACAATTTGGTTCTACTATCACCTCTGGACCCTCCTGTAGGAGTACCCATAGATGGAACTGCGTTAACGGCATCTTCCTTGGTAATGCGCCCATCCTTTCCAGTGCCTTTTATAGTTGAGGCATCCATATCCTTCTCGGCAAGTATTTTCTTTGCAGCTGGTGAAGCTGATCCAGACGCATAGGAAGTTTTTTCTTGTTTTACCTCGGTTTTCTGTTCTGCTACTTCCTTAACTTCAGGCTTTTTCTCCGCTGCTTTTTCTTCACTCTTGGCGGCCCCTGCAGGTTTGGAAGCGCTAGTGTCTATTAAACATACCACCGCACCTACTGCAACAGCATCTCCTACCTCAGCCTTTAAGGTTATAATGCCACTTTCCTCGGCTGGCAATTCCAATGTAGCCTTATCCGAATCTACTTCCGCTATTGCTTGATCTTTCTCCACGTAATCACCATCGCTCACCAGCCATTCTGCTATCTCTACTTCTGTAATGGATTCCCCTGGAGAAGGGACTTTCATTTCTAAAATCATGTTTTATAATTTTAATTTGTGTTTTGTCTTAACTCGTTTTTAATTTTAACTTTTATTAAATTTCCCTTTTTGGACATTTAGGACTTTTCACCTATCAATACCCAAAGTAAATAAAACTATTTATCAGTAGATTCAGGGTTTCTCCCCATATTGTTTTTGTTTATATCAAAAACATAATCTATTACCTGCTGATGGCGGCGTTTGGAGCGTACTGCACTACCAGCAGCCGGGGAAGCGTAAAATCTTCTGGAGGCCACCCTTAATTTGTGCGCCTCGCTAAAGTGCATGGTTAAATGCCCCCAAGCACCCATATTTCTTGGTTCTTCCTGGGCCCAAACTTTGTCTTCGGCATTTTTGTATTTATCCATTATCACCTTCATATGCTCTGTAGGCACCGGAAACAATTGTTCTATCCTCACCAAGGCTACATCCTCCCTATTATTTTCTTCCCTAAAGGCCAATAGGTCGTAATAGAATTTACCGGTACAGAAAACCAAACTCTTAATTTTGGATACTTCAGCGGTTGCATCATCAATTACCGTTTGGAATTCTCCGTTTGCAAATTCCTCAACTGTTGATACTGCCCTGGGATGCCTCAATAAACTTTTTGGCGTAAACACTATTAACGGTTTCCTGAAATTCACCTTCATTTGTCTTCTTAACAAATGGAACATATTTGCCGGGGTAGAGACATCGGCGATATACATATTATCCCTTGCGCATAATTGTAAGTAGCGCTCCATACGGGCTGATGAATGTTCCGCACCCTGACCTTCGTATCCGTGCGGCAACAACATTACCAAACCATTCTGCAATTTCCATTTATCCTCTGCTGCAGATATGTACTGATCTATCATAATTTGGGCACCATTACTAAAATCCCCAAATTGAGCTTCCCAAATCGTTAAGGTATTAGGGCTCGCCATAGCGTATCCATAGTCAAACCCAACTACACCATATTCCGATAAAAGAGAATTATATATTTGAAAATCTCCCTGTTTATCTGAAATATGGTTTAAAAGCATTACTTCCTCCTCACTTTCTTCCACTTTCATGACAGCATGACGGTGTGAAAAAGTACCCCTTTCAACATCTTGCCCGGACATACGCACTCCGTAACCTTCCTCCAAAAGAGTACCGTAGGCCAAAAGCTCTCCCATGGCCCAATCCAAGGCATCATTTTCAAAAAACATGGCCTTACGGTCGTTCACCAATTTCTCAACTTTACGCAAGAACTTTTTATTCTTGGGCAACTCGGTCAACACCTTGGCTATGTCCGTAAGTTTCTTTTTATCGTATTTTGTATCTACCGCATCCATCATCTCCCACTCGCGTACATGGGTATACCCGCTCCATTCATCTGCCATGAATGGGGTAATTACAGTCTTATCCTCTTTTCTGGAGTCTTCCAATTCCTCCTCAAGGGAAGCTTTGTACTGTTCTTCAAGTTCTTGCACAAAACCATCGCCAATAATACCTTCCTTAATCAATGCCTCTGCATAAATATCCCTTCCGTTTTTATGCTTGGCAATCGCCTTGTAGAGTTTTGGCTGGGTAAAACGCGGCTCATCGCCTTCATTATGACCATATTTCCTATATCCCAAAAGATCTAAGAATACATCCCTTTGAAAACGCATGCGAAATTCCAGGGCAAAAAGTGAGGCATGCACAACTGCCTCGGGATCATCCGAATTAACATGTAGCACCGGACTCAAGGTTACCTTGGCCACATCCGTACAATAAGTAGAACTACGGGCATCCAAATAATTGGTAGTAAACCCAATTTGATTATTAACAACAATATGGATAGTACCATTGGTTTTATAACCGTCCAAATTTGCCATTTGAACCATCTCATAAACCAATCCCTGACCCGCAATAGCAGCATCACCATGCACTACAATGGGCAATACTTTGGAAAAATCGTCTTTATAACGAGCATCCTGCTTTGCTCTGGCAATACCTTCAACAACGGCACCAACAGTCTCCAGGTGGGAAGGGTTTGGCGCGATGTTCATAATTATTTTCTTTCCATTTTTAGCTTTCCGCTCAGAGGTCCATCCCAAATGGTATTTTACATCACCGTCAAAAATTTCCTGCTCGTAATCCTTACCATCGAACTCGCTAAAAATATCCTTTGCCTTCTTTCCAAATATATTGGTAAGAACGTTTAAGCGGCCCCTATGGGCCATACCCATAACAAATTGTTCAACGCCCATTTCTGCAGCCTTTTCCACAACCGCATCCAATGCAGGTATCAAAGATTCATTTCCTTCCAAGGAAAACCTCTTTTGGCCCACATATTTGGTATGCAAGAAGCTTTCAAAGGAAACTGCTTCATTTAATTTCTTAAGAATATGCTTTTTCCTGTCGGCATCATATTTGGGATGATTGTCATTGACATTCAACCAATTCTGGATCCATTCCACCCTCTCAGGGTTTCTGATATACATATATTCCACACCAATGGCATCACAATAGATGCTTGTAAGGTGCACAATGATTTCACGCAAGGTGCTGGGACCAATTCCCAAAATTTCCCCTGCAGTAAATGTGGTATCCAAATCGCTTGGAGCAAGTCCAAAATTCCCAATCTCCAAAGTAGGGAAATACTGTCTTCTTTCCCTAACCGGGTTTGTTTTGGTAAATAAATGTCCTCTAGTCCTATAACCATCAATAAGCCGAACTACCTGAAACTCTTTCTGAAGCTTCTCGGGAACCTCTACCTCATGACCTCCAGCTACGGACAATGGTGCTGTCTGCGATTCATCGACCATCCCGTCCATGGAATTTTCCATACCAAAATCAAATCCTTGAAAAAAGGCCCTCCAACTAGGCTCTACACTATCCGGATTTATTAAATACTTATCGTATAATTCTGCGAAATAAGAAGTATGCGCAGCGTTTAAAAAGGAATATTTATCCATGAAAAAAGTCTCTCTGTCTTTTGAACAAAATTTATTCAAAAATACAACATTTAGCATATCTAAGCTTATCTTAGCTCTGAATAATGGAAAATTATTACAATAATTATGATAAATCGCTATTCCTTAAAAAAAAGCTTGATTTTATGTGTTTTTTTCACGGCATTTTGGGGCTTAGGTTATTCGCAACAGACGATTAGGAATTCCGATTTTTGGAACCAGGTATATTTTGGAGGCAATTTAGGCCTCGGTTTTGGCAACAATTCCTTTAATGCATCCATCTCTCCCAGTGCTATTTACCAAGCTACCGAGCAATTCGGTGTAGGTGTGGGAGTTAATTTTAATTATGCGAAATTTAGGGATGCAAAATTAGTGGCTTATGGAGGAAGTTTACTATCTCTGTTCAATCCAATTCGTGCGCTACAACTTTCTGCCGAGCTGGAACAGCTAAGGGTATATCGCGTACTTGAACTTGACGGTAGCAACCTGGAGGAAAATTATTGGTCACCGGCCTTGTTTCTGGGAATAGGTTACGGCAATAGAAATGTAACCGTGGGCATACGCTACAATGTTCTGCACGACCAACAAAAAAGTATTTATGCCGATGCCTTTATGCCCTTCGTCCGCGTATATTTTTAGGCTAAGACCCGTACTCCTTTCTGAACCACACTTTTTGCCATTCCCTTTTCAGTATCTCAAAGGTCACTTGTTCCGAAATTTCAACCACATCGGTGGCTTCAATGGCTTTGACCACTTTCTCGGGGACATCAATAATATAAAGCAAGTTTAAATAATCGGTGAATTTCTCCATGATCAAATAATATACTTTCTCATGTACCAGGGTTTTTAGATCCTTGGGAGATATCTGGTCCGGTAATTCTATAAATACATTGGCGAACACAAAATCCTTCTGCAATTGCGATACTAGATCCTGATAGAGACTTTGGTCCTTAGCATGTTTTAGAAGTGCCGAAATGTTGGGGAATTTTACAACCATATGCTATTTACGAAATTTTACTTGAAATGGTTTTTAAGGAAGCGCAATAAAGCCATCTTTTTCGATAATTCCCCAGTCTTGGGACTATTTTCGTTGAAAATATTTAGAAAAAACGGATTTCGCCCTAAGGTTTTCTATTTTTAACCAAGAAATTTCACGTTGCCTTAAGATCAAGGATTAGTTATGACAATATCTGTTTCCCCTTCAATAAGTGTAACATGGCAGCAATCTGCACCTACCGTGTAATTCGAATCAACCAATAGCTTATCATCGACATATCCCCGGAAATTTATTTCAAGTTTCTTATTTCTATATTTTGCAACATATTTATCGCTGAATAAAGGATAAGTGCCATTTTTCGTCATCCATCCATACTCACTACTTGAAGCATCAAGCGTGATATTTTCTCCATTAGTCAGATCATCAACCTTAAAACTGTCCAAGGCCACGGCAACACCATCCTTATCTTTGACACTTATCGTAATGGTCCTGTATTCCTCTGTACAGATTGCATCCATACAATTTGGTGTATCATCCGTACCGTTATCACTGCAATTTAGCGCTAGCAAAACCGTTAATAAACCAACAAATAATTTCATAAACCCTTTTTATTTTAGGATGCACAAGATTTGGATGGGTTGCTTTCTTCAAGGCTAATTTATTTGAACTACTAGGTAATACCCACAAATAGAGAGGGATGACTATTTAGACAACCCTCCTACATTGTTAAAATAGAAAAATAGATTCTAGGGGTTTATTTCCTGATTTTTTCCTCCCAAAGCCAGGCCGACTTCATAGCTTCATCCAGAGTAGATTCAGCCTTCCAACCCAAAACTTTGTTTGCCTTTGTGGTATCCGCATAGGCCGATGTAATATCGCCAGGTCTTCTGTCCACAATTTTATAGTTCAATTTTTTTCCGGAAACCTTTTCGAAGCTTTTTATGACCTCCAAAACAGTGCTACCCGTTCCCGTACCTACATTGAAGACTTCATAATTATCCTGGTTCTTGCCATTCATCAACCTTTCCAAAGCCACTACATGGGCCTTGGCCAGATCTACCACATGAATGTAATCCCTAATGCAGGTACCATCCTCGGTAGGATAATCGCCGCCGAACACGGAAAGCTGCTCCCTGATGCCCATGCCTGTTTGGGTAATAAACGGTACCAAATTTTGAGGAACACCAATTGGCAATTCGCCAATTTCCCCACTAGGATGTGCTCCCATTGGATTGAAGTATCTAAGGGCAATAGCATTTATACCCGGTGTTACCTTACAGGTATCACGAATTATTTCCTCGCCCATTTGTTTGGTATTGCCATAGGGTGATTCCGCCGTTTTTACTGGCGCACTTTCGGTAATGGGCATTTTATCGGCCTGTCCGTAAACGGTACATGAGGAACTAAAGATGAAACTGGATTTGTTTTTTTGAGAAAGTTCCTTAAGCAAGTAAACCAAAGTACCAATATTGTTCTCGTAGTACAACAAGGGTTTTTCCACGCTTTCACCAACAGCCTTGGATGCCGCGAAATGAATTACGCCGGCAACATCCTGATGCCTTTTAAAAAAATCCTCCACTTTTGATCTTTCTTTCAGATCTATTTTTTCGAAAATTGGTCGCTTCCCCGTAATGGCCACAATACCGTCCAAGACCTTTTCGGTCGAATTGGACAGATCGTCAATAATAATTACTTCATAGCCTTTATTCTGTAATTCTACCGTGGTATGGGAACCTATAAATCCCAAGCCGCCCGTTACGAGTATTTTCATCTATTGATTTTTATTTTAAATTTTGGTTTTCATTATTGATAAATTGAACTTGACCAAACTTAAGCGTTTAACTATTACCTCCAATAAACTGGTTAATGGTTTGGGTGATAAAATTAATTTGCTCGTCGTCCAGCTCGGTGTGCATTGGCAAAGAAATTACTTCCTTGACCAATTGATTGGTTACAGGAAAATCCTTCTCATCATAACGTTCATCCAAATAGGCCTTTTGCCTATGTAAAGGAATGGGATAATACACACCGCATGGAATTTGTTTTTCTGCCAAATGCTTTACCAACGCATCGCGTTGTCCGTTCAAAATCCTTAAGGTATATTGGTGGAACACATGACAATCGCAGGTTTCGCAAATCTCGGCACAGGAATTGGCCATTTGAGGTACAATAATATTTTTGTTTCCCCCAAAAGCCTTGGAATATTTTCTTGCCGCTGCCCTCCTACTGGCATTATAACCATCCAATCGGGACAATTTGGAACGTAAAACCGCTGCCTGAATAGAGTCCAACCTAGAGTTGACACCCACTACATCATGATGGTAGCGTTCGTACATTCCATGGTTCACAATTCCCCTCAGGGTATGCGCCAGGTCATCATCATTGGTAAAAATAGCGCCGCCATCCCCATAACAACCTAAGTTCTTGGAAGGGAAAAATGAGGTTGCAGCTACATGCCCCATAGTACCTGCTTTCTGTTTTTTACCATTTTTAAACGTATAATCAGCCCCAATGGCCTGGGCATTATCCTCTATGACAAAAAGCTTATGTTTTTCTGCAATTTCAAGAACTGCATCCATATTGGCACATTGGCCAAAAAGATGAACAGGTACTATAGCCTTGGTTTTAGGAGTAATTGCTTTTTCAAGGGCCACGGGATCTATATTAAAACTATCTGGCTCCACATCTACCAAGACCGGGGTTAGTTGCAACAGTGCAATCACCTCTACAGTAGCAGCAAAGGTAAAATCGGCCGTTATTACCTCGTCACCTGGTTTTAGACCCAAGCCCATCATCGCTATTTGAAGGGCATCGGTCCCATTGGCACATGGGATAACGTGCTTCACCTCCAAATAGTCCTCCAATTCCTTTTGAAAGGCATGTACTTCGGGGCCATTAATAAATGCGGATGTTTCCAAAACATTGGAAATGGAGGCATTTACTTCCTTTTTTATGACTTCATATTGACCCTTTAGGTCTACCATTTGAATTTTCCTCATCGAATAAAACTTAGATTCCAAACTTGGTTTGGCGCGAACAATATTACAAAAATAAGGATTGGCAGCCAATGGAATTTATATAAAGAAACGTATTTTAGCCCCAAACGAAGATTCTGTGTTTGCCATATATAATTTTGCCGTACAATTATCTGCTCTTTTCCTGAAATTGATTGCTTTGTTCCACCCAAAAATTAAACTTTTCGTAGATGGGCGGAAAGAAGTAGTGTCCTATTTACAGAAAAATATTTCAGAGGGAGATTCAACAATATGGATACACACGGCCTCTTTGGGCGAATTTGAACAAGGCCTTCCTATAATAGAACAGTTAAAAGAAAATTATCCCCAATCTCGAATATTGGTAACCTTTTTTTCCCCTTCGGGCTATGAGGTCAAAAAAAATACAGCTGCGGCCGATGTGGTTACCTACCTACCAATGGACACCAAAAAAAACGCTATAAAATTCTTGGATCTTGTCAATCCCAAGTTGGTCATTTTTGTCAAGTACGAAATTTGGCCAAATTACCTGAGAACCTTATCCCAAAGGAACATCCCCACCCTATTGATCTCCGCACTCTTCAAAGAGAATCAAGTTTACTTTAAAAATTACGGTGGTTTCATGCGAAAAGCCCTCCACAACTTCACCCATATTTTTGTTCAGGATACCAAATCCATTGAATTATTAAGTAAAATCAACATCAAGAATACCGCTATTAGTGGGGACACCAGATTTGATAGGGTTATTGAAATTCTTGAAAGGGATAACAACCTGGCCTTCATGGAAGATTTTAAAAATGGCGCACAAACCTTGGTGGCCGGTAGCACTTGGCCCGATGATGAGGAAGTATTGGTACCTTATATAAATACTGGCGAATCCTCCATGAAATTTGTTCTTGCCCCGCACAACATTAAACCGGAGCACATCAACAAACTTAAGTCCTCCATCAATAAGAAAACAATACTTTATTCGGAATTGGAGAATAAGGATTTATCCTCCTACGAAGTTCTTATCATAGACACCATTGGCATTTTGACCAAAGTTTATAGTTACGCGGAAATTTCCTATGTAGGCGGGGGTTTTGCCACCGGATTGCACAACACTTTGGAACCTGCAGTATACGGTATTCCCGTAATTATTGGCCCAAACTTTAAAGGATTTAAGGAAGCTGAAGATTTGGTCAATAAGGGCGGAGTATTGGTTGTTAGATCACCAAAAGAATTCTTTACCCTGATCAACCACCTACTAAAAGACGAGGCCTACCTTAAAAAGACCGGGGATATCAACAGCACTTATGTCTCTGAAAATAAAGGGGCAAGCATCCAAATCATGACATATATACGTACATTAATTTGAACACCTATGTTACGACTATGCAAAATTCCCGAATTCTATACCTGGTTTCCCTGACCACTTTTGTCCTATTCTGTCTCTCGTGCAGGGAACCTCTTGGCGAACAACAAGGCACTACACCACCAGAAAATGCCGTTCCTTCGCCTAAAAAGAAGGATATCAAGAAGACAGAACCAGAAAAAGTTGCGCCCCAAAGGGACAAAAACACCCCTACCAAATCCAAAAATGGACAAAAGCCCAAAGCAAGGGACACCCTTGCGCCCAAAATTGCACTGTCTTAAATACTCCATACATTTGGTTTGTTTTTTTTGTTAGCTTTACAAAAATCCACAAACCAAATTATGAATTCCAAAATACTTCGCATTTCCCTTATTGCCGCTTTGGCCGGTTTTTTATTTGGCTTCGACACCGTAGTTATTTCAGGTGCCGAGAAAAAATTACAACTTTTATGGAATTCCTCCGAAGCTTTTCACGGAACAGTTGTGATTGGCATGGCTTTGTTCGGAACTGTAATTGGAGCTATATTGGGAGGCATCCCCACCAACAAAATTGGCAGAAAGAACACCCTTATTTGGATTGGGATACTATATTCGGTCTCGGCAATAGGATCTGCCTTTGCAAATGATCCCGTTACCTTCGGAATATTCAGATTTATTGGCGGTTTGGGAGTTGGTGCCTCCACGGTTGCGGCCCCTTCCTATATCTCCGAAATTGCCCCGGCAAAAGACCGCGGAAGATTGGTTGGCCTTTACCAGTTTATGCTTGTATTTGGTATCATGGTGGCATTCATGTCCAATTACGCCCTCAGCAACATGGGTGAAAACGATTGGCGATGGATGGTTGGCGTTGAAGCTTTCCCCGCAATAATATATACCTTATTTGTCCTTACGGTACCAAAAAGTCCAAGATGGCTTTTGACCAAAAACAGGACCGAAGAAGCAAAAAAAATACTAAATTCCATAAATCCGGACCTGTCCGTGGAAGAATTGGAAGCCGAGATCGCCTATGGAGAAGAAGTTGGGGCCGCGTCCGAGAATATTTTTATGAAAAAATATCGCTTTCCGTTGACCCTGGCCTTTTTAATTGCCTTTTTCAATCAATTTTCAGGGATAAATGCCTTTTTATACTATGCTCCCCGAATATTTGAAGCAGCCGGACTAGGTGAAAGTACAGCACTGCTCAGCAGTATAGGGATCGGTATCACTAACCTCATCTTTACCTTTTTGGGCATATTTCTTATAGACAGACTTGGGCGTAAACAACTAATGTATTTTGGCTCCATTGGCTATATCATTTCCTTATCGCTCGTAGCCGCGGCATTTATTTTGAACTGGGAAGGCATGGCCGTCCCGATTTTTCTTTTCTTGTTTATTGCATCCCACGCTATAGGCCAAGGGGCTGTAATCTGGGTTTTTATCTCCGAAATATTTCCAAATCATTTGAGAGGTTCGGGTCAGGCTTTTGGCAGTTCAGTACATTGGGTATTGGCATGGCTTATCCCATCGTCTATCCCTGCACTTTTTGCTTGGGTAGGTCCTGGGCCCGTATTTGGATTCTTTGCCTTTATGATGGTTTTGCAATTGATCTTTGTAATTTTCATGATGCCGGAGACCAAAGGAATTACACTGGAAGAACTTAGCAAAAAACTGAGTAAGTAAGAAAATACCACTTGTTGATTTCCAGCACTTTATCGAAAATTTCAACTGTACAACGGATTAGTATACTAATTCATGGTCGTTTAACGGATTTGACTTCAAAACACATGATAATTTGAGGATAATTCATTAAATTGTTTTAAAATCTAAATATCATGGAAGATGTTACTTTTGGCACAAGGGTGCTCAATGGATTCCTTAGCCTTATGGTTGTAGTATTGGTAGCCATTTTGTTGGCTGTGGTAGTCTGTTTGATTTTAGCAGCTTTTGGTTTCTTTAAATAGCACACAAAATTTGCTTCCACTTCTTAGCCCATTAAAGTTTTACCCCCTAATTGGGCATGCCCAGTTTTTTTATTTCCCTATGGTTTGATATTATAATATTCATTAAAAATTGAATCAATTTTCATCTAGCTTACCATTGGTTCCCCGAACAAGTCTAAGATAGGTTTCCCCTGTCCATCGGGTGTGGTGTAAAAGGGCCTCCCTTCTATAGTATAATTGGTTTCTGGATCCATGCCCAAGGCGTGATATATGGATTGATGCACCTGATCTATCACTACCGGGTTTTCGATGGAAGAACAAGGACGTTCATCCGCTGTTTTACCATAGACCAAACCTTTTTTAATTCCACCGCCCCACATAAGAATAGAGCTGCCATCCGTAAAATGTCTATGCATACCGTAAAACTTTTCATCCTCGATAATATCCGGTTGATCCACTTGGTCCTGAACAGGTACTCCGGGGCGTCCTTCCATAATGGCGTCCCTACTAAATTCACTGGCCAGAATAATCAGTGTTCTATCCAAATGCCCTGACTCGTCCAGATCTTTAATAAGCTGGGCAATAGGCCTATCTATAAGCTCTTTCATTTTCGCCGCGCGGGTATGACCATTTTCATGGGTATCCCAGCCAAGAAATGGTTCATACTCCGTTGAAACACTTATAAACCTACCTCCGTTCATGGCCAGTCTTTTTGCCAACAGGCACCCCAGACCAAATCTGCCTGTATTGTAGGTATCATATACCTCTTTAGGTTCTTGGCTCAAATCGAACACCTTGGCTTCGGGAGAATTTAACAACCGATAGGATTGCTCCATGGAGCGCATCAAAGATTCCCTTTGATAATCACTGCCCCCCTCCATAATCTTGCTCTTATTGGCCAACTCCTTATAAAGCTTATAACGGGCTTCAAATCGCTTCAGTGACATCCCTTGTGGCGGCCTTACACTATCCAAACCTGTGGAAGGGTCGGGTATTAGAAACGGGCCATATTCACTCCCTAAAAATCCAGCGGAATGAAACGCCTTTAGCTCCTCGGCTTCCCCAACCGTAAAACGTTGGCCCATGGCAATAAATGGGGGAATAACAGGATTTACAGGGCCCAACTCTTTGGCAATCCAAGCACCTATGTGTGGAGCTTGGACCGATTGTGGGGGCTCATAGCATGTATGCCAATGGTACTGATGCCGCGTATGCAGGATATGACCAAGATCGGCCGATTTATAGGAACGGATTATGGCTCCTTTATCCATTACCCCTCCTATAGCTTCCAATCCCTCAGAAAAATGGAGGCCATCCACTATAGTAGGCACCTTTGGAAAGGTACTTAAAACTCTTTTGCTCTCCACTCCCTTGGAATAAGGCACATATGCCTTGGGGTCAAATGTTTCCGTATGGGCCATTCCCCCAGCCATCCAAAGTAATATAACCGTATCCGCTTTGGAGGTTATTGAAGGAGCCGAATTACAGGAACTTAAAAAACTGGCAATGGGAATACTGGTTGTGGCTGCCGACAGACTGGCTGCGGCCATCTTTTTTACAAAATCCCTACGTGCATTGATATGTAAATCCTTATCCATTATTGCTTAGTATATAAATTGAAATTCGGGCGAAATGAACATAGACCAAAAAAGGTCCTGCAATGCCTCTTCTTTCGCATCGGTTTGCAAGGCACTTAACATTATTCCCTTTTCCTTATCGGTTGGATTTCTACCCAAGGTCTTTTGATATAGATTATGTACTATTTCCTCATTGCGATCACCATACTTCTTAAGCCATTCGGCTGCGCCTTCCTTGAGTACGCCATTAAAATATTCGCCATTGGTCAGCTCCAGCGCCTGCAACAAAGTAGCTTGTTCGTCTCTTGTGGTGGCCACATTTTCCCTAGTGGGCCTACCCATAACCTTCATAAACGGATGTTGTTTTACAAGACTGGCCCTAGCAAATTCCCTTTCCGAACTTTCAAAGGTAAAATTCACCAATTTGTCCCAGTTACTGGAACCGTAATTGCGTGCCCCTTGCCAGCCGTCATCATCAAATTTGGCGCTTACCCATCCTGCCTCAGGTAGTTTGTCGCTGCTTTTCCATTTATCATTGGAAGTGATCAACTTTTCCGAGCCATCCTCATATTGAACTTTCATGGTGAACAGGATTCCTGCGGGATTGGCGATGGTGCCCTCATTGTTACCCTCTATAGCCAATATATTTTCCCCTTGAACCAGCATGTCGTTTACCTCCAAACGATCTACTTTTCTCCAATCCGTACCTTCCGATATTTTTTTACCATTGAGATAAAGAACATAAGAATGATCCACTGAAATCAATGCTTTTGCCGTCAGTATTTTATTATCATTTAAATTGAAGCTATTCCTAAAATATCGTTTCCCTGGTTCGGGCAATACATCACGATCAAACTTAATTTCCCTGTGCCAGATCCTATTGGAAGGCAGCCCTTCATTATTGGGGTCATACGCTGCGGCGTAATACATGGGGGCGACTACCTGGCTAACGGCATCGGAAAACTGTTCTGCACTTAATCGTCTTAGTATAGGCCCCTTAAACACATACCCCTTTTGCAAATCCTCCTGATTTTCCAATCTAGTCGATTCAAGCTGATAGGACTTTGAGGTCATGATCGTTTTCATTAAGTGCTTTATGTCATAGCCAGACTCTACAAAATCGGCGGCCAACCAATCCAAAAGAACGGCATTCCATGGATCATTGTCCATTTCATCTACCGGTTCTACGATCCCTCTTCCCATAAAACGCTTCCAAAACCTGTTGGTAATGGTTCGGTACAGTCTTCCGTTCTCCGGTTTTACCATTACCTCTGAAAGTAAGAGCAATCTTTCCTTTACACTCTCCGCTTCTACCGAGCCTAGTTCTGGATATAAAAAATTTACTTCGGCCATTTTCCCAATGGGCATATCACACCGGTTAAGTTCCATTATGGAATCCGCAAAAATCGAGGCGAATCCGTAGGATTGTTCCAAAGTAAGATTGCTAACAAAACTGTTATGGCAGGAGGCACATTTTACGTTCACCCCCATCAAAGACTGACCTATATTTTGGGCAGCCTGCATTTCTGTACGTTGACTGGCATTGACCAGGCCCCGCCACTTAATCCCTTTAATAAATCCTTCCGATTCCTCGTTCGGATTTATCAATTCTTTTACCATAACATCATAAGGCTTATTTTCCATAAGCGACTTGTACAACCAATCTGTAATCTGCTTGCGTCCTCCAGTTATAAATCCTGGACCGCTGTAATCGTTCCTGAGTATATCGTTCCAAAAACTCAACCAGTTTTGAGTATAATTATGCTTATCGCCCAACAACTCATCTATGAGCTTAACTCTCTTCTCCTTATCCCCATTGTTTACAAATTGATCTATTTTAAGCGGTTCTGGAAGCAGACCTAGAATATCCAGATAGGCTCGTCTTATAAAGGTCCTATCATCTACCACCTCTGGCCATTTCAACTTTTTTTCCTTAAAATAGGAATCCATTATTTTATCTATGGGATGACTTTCCAAACTGCCCTTTGGTAATTCTGGTTGTGATAGGGCCAATTCGGCCTCAGGAAAAATCTTTAATGCCCCATCAGACCATTTTGCTCCATTTTTGATCCACAATTCAATCAACCTTATTTCACTATCCTTCAATACTTTCCCCTTCTTTGGCATTACATCATCATGATCGGGAGGAAGGCTTACCCTAAGGAACATTTCGCTCTCCTCCGGCTTGCCCTCAACAATAATAGGGCCCGACTTTCCTCCTTGGTATACCCCGCGTTTATTGTCCAGTACCAAATCGCCTTTTTGCTTGTTTTCACTATGGCATTGATAGCAGTTATGTGCCAAAATTGCCCTGACCCCCAAGTTTAAGTCTTCCTGCTGCGCTTCGGACAAAGAATCCAAACCCTTTAATTCTGCAAAAAGCACCTTTGTCCTTTCGGTATCATAAGACTCTTGATTATGGGACAAGACGCTGGTTAAATAATCTTCCCCATGGGTTAGATTTGCTCCCAAATGACCAGCGACAACCAAAACCAATACAGTTGCAAATAGTCCAAATCGATAATATATATAAGTGGTAAGTTTTCCTTTCAAGGTAGTGTGCAACAAATAACCGGTAACAATGGCCAAAACAGCTGTGGCAATACCCGCATTCTGGTGAAACAGGACCAAATCGCCTTCATAATCGTCGTGGGTACGAAGCAACCAACCCAAGAGCGCGGCCAGCACGGCGAATGCAGCCCCCAAAAAAACCATCCAATTAATTCCCTCCCTGAGGCCTTGTCTTTTTCCACCTAGGGTCAAAAACTCCAAAAATAAAGCAACCACCAACAAGCCTATGGGAAAATGCACCACCAAAGGGTGAAAGCGCCCCATCAACTGAAATATCCAGTCCCAAGAATTAATGTCCATAGCAGTAATTTAATATTTTTTTGTATGCTAATGTTACTTTAAATGTAAGGTTTAATTTACTCAACCTAATTTTATGCCTATTACATTTATTTTCCTCTAAGTTAACTATTCGATTTAAAAATGCAAGACCAAGTGCCGCTGATATTCCCAAAAAAAAAAACAACCCTCTTGGGTTGCATTTAATAATTATTGACCATACCATTACAATGTCTCAGTGATAAAAACAACCAAGACCGATTTAGGCCGGAATTTTATTTTTTTGTTTTTTTAATGCTATCAACTTCTTTTCTGAACCTTAAAATCATTAAACTATCCAATTGACCACCAATACTGTCCCTCATAGAAGCCCAGTTTTGGTCGTTCATATCCCCTGCATACCGCATTATCTTGTTAAATCTGGCCACATTGAAGCGGTTGGCCTTCCAGGCTGCCTTGGTACTTTCTTGATGTTTTAAATCCTGCAAGTAAATACCAATCCCAAAACCAACTATGACAAGCCCCAATATCAATAACCAACGGGCGGATGTTTTAGACATTATTCCGAATTTAGATTAAAACAATAAAATGTTCCATTGAGATACCACATTATATTTACGTAAAAATTGGTATCCATGGACCGCTAATTTTAAGAATCTTTTCTATGACCTTAGTACCAAGCGCTACTATACGAACTTGGCAACGACCAATAACAATACAATAATCGCATAAGCACCGCTACATGTCAATACCAGGTCTATAAAATTGAATTTCTTTTTCATTCCTTATTTTTATTGTTTTCCATAGTCATCACCATTCCACAGGAGGGGTAATTATATTTGATTGGGTTATATTCCTAGGTTTAAATTTCAACTGTGCATTTAAGCTACAATTCCATTTCTAAAGTTAGCATGGAAGGCCGAGGTTTCAAAATATCAACGTTCAACGCTAATAAACCATGGATAAAATGTAGATTTCCCTAAAAAATGCACCAAAAACAAGGTGGTCGATTTTTATAAGCTAAAGAAAAACTATTAGTGAAAGCCTCAAATTTGGTCCTCAAATTCTGGACACCTTTATTTATTTAAAGATCAAAAAACACAGTTACCAAACTAGAGTCACTACAAGTTTATAACCACATTGCCTCTTTTGCGGCCAGTGTCCACATAGCTATGGGCCTTATCAACTTCATGAAGGGTATAGCGTTTATCTATGACCAATTTTAATTTCCCAGCATTCAAAAGATTTGTGAGCTCATGCAACATGTTCCTAAGCTTTGGAACAGCTACAAGTCCGGTCGCCGCAAACTTTGCTTTTTTGCTGCCAAATTTAGAGGTCCACAGCATTTGAAATAATAGTGGCATACTTAATACTGGTGAGAGGTAGGTGCCATTTTTCGTAAGTATTTCTTTGCATGCAGGGAATGAGCTCTTACCCACTGTATCAAAAATAACATCATAACTGTTAGCTGTTTTAGTAAAATCTACCTTTGTATAATCTATGGCATGATCCGCTCCAAGCGATCTTACCATGGCAAAATTGGAAGAACTGCAAACCGCGGTTACATCCGCGCCAAGATAATTGGCCAATTGCACCGCTGCAGAACCTAAACTACCCGAAGCGCCATTTATAAGCACTCTTTGTCCACTTTTCACATTGGCCATTTCCTTTAAATAATTCCAAGAGGTCAAAGGCCCGTCACACACACCTGCAAGTTCTTCATGAGCTACATTTTTAGGCCTAACCGCCACTAAACCTTCTTCTGAAACACATAAATATTCCGCATTAGAGCCTGCACCAAATATCGACTCCCCAAAGACTTCATCCCCTACTTGGAAACGTTGCACACTGCCGCCAACAGCCTCAACTATTCCAGAAAAACCCGTACCGGCTATAGGATACTTGGGCTTTGTTAAACCAATAAAAAGTCTACCGTACCATGGATTCCCGCTTCGCATCATGGTGTCTGCCCTAGTTACACTGGCAGCTTTTACCTTTATCAAAATCTCTTTCTCTTTGGGTAAGGGTTTTGGAACATCCTGAAGTTGTAAAACCTTGGGTGAACCATACTTTGTAATTATGATCGCTTTCATTTTTTTATTTTTTATTTTGACAAATGTATCCCATACCTCTAGGCCAGTCGTTCGGATTTTAGAATCGGAACAAAATGGGTTAGTATGTTTTTATAGTAGGCATTGTAATTCTTATCACCTATGTGATAACAGACGATGTCCTTACTTTTTTAATTCCATATGTAAAATGGGGTAGGGTTTTCCTGAAGCATCCAATTCCGAACGACCTATTATTTCGAAGCCACAATGCTTATAAAATTCAACAGCCTGTTCGTTCTGCTCATTTACATCGACAGCATTTACTTTAAATTCATTTATGGAAAATGTCAATAAACTCTTGCCAATTCCCATTCCCTGGTATGCGGGGTGTATAAATAGCATTTCCAGATGCATACCTGCCACGCCCATAAAACCGATTATTTCCATAACCTTGTTCCTTATACACCTTAATTCGACAACATTTAAATACTCGTTCAATATTAGCGGTTTAAAATATTGAATGTCCTCTTCCCGTAAAAATTGGTGTGTGGCTCTGACAGAGGCCTCCCAAACCTCGACCACTTCAGGGAATTGGTCCTTGGAGATCTTATCTATTTTATATGTCATTTGTATTACTCTTGGAGAGACCCTAAAAATAATATTTCTTGGCTATGTGTTGGATAAAGTTTAAAGCGAAGATTGAATTGTTGCTTGTTTATTATGGACTTAAGGAACCTTTTTTAAGCTCATGGCCTATTGGCTATTCACAGGTAATATTTAATTCTTGATATTCGGATATTGAAACATTAGGTATGTTCTGTCCACTTTCAATTTTAATACAATTTAAATTAGGATTTCTATCTACCTTTAAATCAATTAATTCCTGATTACCGCCCACATTCAGATCCGTAAGCGAATTGCTTGAAATATAAAGGTGTGTTAAACTGGCATTATGTTCAAGATCAATATTCTGAATTTTATTGTCAGAAATCAATAAGGTTTCCAATTTTACATTTTTGCTAAAATCTACAGAAGTTAGCTCATTCGTCGTTAGCAATATATTTTTCAGATTTATAGATCTTTTGACATCAAAGGAATGTAATATATTGTTACTTATTTTCAATATTTCAAGAGTTTCATTTTCAATGCTAAATTCTTCCAATTCGTTAAAGGATAGATTTAATTCTTTTAAGTGAGCCGCTTTGGAAAGTCCGTTAATGGCACTAAGTTGGTTAGACTGCACATCCAACAAAATTAAATTGGGGTTGTTACTGATATCAATGTTGGAGATATAGTTGCCAGCAAGAACTAAAGTGTCCAACAAAGTATTGTGAGTTAAGTCGATACCCGTTATTTCCTGCTGCGTTGCAGATAGCTTCCTTAGCCCCACGAAGCCTTCAATTCCGGTCAAATCACTTATTACACCCTCACTTGAAAAATTTAAATCCAGAACACTTACTTCCGAAGCATCTTTTCTCAACATCCTTTGATTTAGGACTCCGTCCGAATCTATACCCTCCTCTATTAAAACAGCTTCAAAACTAGAATCTGGTATATACAGGTATTGATTTTCATAAGAGTCCTTATCGTTATTGGCACATGATGTTAATAAGATTGTAATCAGAATTGCTAAGAGAATTGCCTTCCCAATGATAAATGTACTATTCATTATTAAGTCTAAAATGGTTTATTTGAGACAAAGATGTATAAAATGTCAGGACTGGTTGTTCTAAATTACAAATCGGAACCTTTTAAGCCACTATTTTTTTTCCAATAAGCACTGGGGGTTGTACCCATTGTTTTTTTAAAATAGGTATTAAAGACGGTCTTGGAGTTAAAGCCGCTATCATATGCCAACGCCAAGATAGTGAGATGTCTTTGGGATTGGTCGGCCACCTTGGCCTTAAAGGTCTCCAGACGGTAGGTGTTCACATAGTCGGCAAAATTTTTCCCATATCCCTCATTTAGCAGCTGTGATAAATGATTGGAAGGAATTTCCATCATTTCAGCCAAAATGGGAAGTGTAAGGTTGGGGTCCAAGTAGGGCTCCTCTTCCAACATCAAGCGATCCAAGTTTTTCCTGTATTCCTGTAGCTCCTTTTTATTGAACAACGATTTTTGATACTTCCGTTTCTTGGTCGAAAATTTACTGTCTTCACCCAAAACTTCCTTCCTAAGTTCCTTAAATCGAGGCATTCCGTACAATGGCCTGAGTATTGGATCCACAAAAATATAAATCATCATTGGCAATCTGTGGGCAATACCTTGTTCTATTAGGCTAATGGTTTCCGGTATCTTTCCCAACAACGCATTACACATAATAAGCAAGTTTAAGGCCCTCCCCATAAGATCGGTTGCCAGAGCAGCTTCCAACTTAGCAATTCCTCTTTCGGCTTGATCCTTATTACCTAATAATGCATGTGCCATCGTTGTTCCTCCGAGTCTCATGACATCTTCTGTTTCATTCTGCGGTAATTTCTCAAAAAAGGCCAATCCTTCCTTGCCTTTCCCCATCAATAACAGTGATTGTCCCCAATATAAGGTAGAGGTTTTAAAATCTGATTTGAGCTCAACCGCCTTTTCAAAACTAGTAATGGCGTTGCCATATTTTTCTTCGCAGTAATCAATAAATCCTTTGAGATGATAATTTACCGAGGAAAAAGGATCAAGCTGAAGGGCGGTTTCAATATAGGTCCGTGCCGCACCAAATTTTCCTTCAGCTACCAAAGTGGATGCCATACTGGGGTAATAATCCACAATTGGTCCAGCTTCATACACCCTATTCAAATGCCGATAGGTTCCTGGAAGATCCCATTTTTGAATCAAGGAGGCATAGGAAAGGTGCAATTGACATTCGGGCAAATTTTCGTCCAATTCAATGGCCTTGTCCAAAAAAGGCTGTCCCTTTGCAAAGGCATCTTGTAATGGCACCAAACCTATTGTACCCAAAAGGGTGTAGGCCAGATGCATCCCCAAATGGGCCAATGCAAAATGTGGCCAATCCTTTATAATTTCTTCCAAAATTGAAATCCCCGTTTCAATATCGGACTTGCCCATCTTTAAAATATGATACCTACTTTTTAAATAACGTTGGTAGATATCCACTGGTACTTCTGGGTCTTGGACCAATTGGCCTTCAATTTCAAAATGACCAATATGTTCCCGTAACCTTTCGGCAATGAGCAGGCTAATTTCATCTTGAACGGCAAAAACATCTTCCAAGGACCTATCAAAAGTCTCCGACCAAAAATGAAAATCATCCTTAACATCGATGAGCTGTGCAGTTATGCGCATTTTATTTTTGGACAAACGTACGCTGCCTTCCAAGATAGTAGACACATTAAGTTCCTTACCTATCTGGGCTATGGGTAGATTAACATTTTTAAAATGAAAGGAAGAGGTTCTAGAAGTTACTTTTAATCCCTTGATTTTAGCAAGGGCGTTTATGATTTCCTCTGTCATGCCGTCACTAAAATACTCATTGTCCGTACTGGAACTCATATTTACAAAGGGGAGAACAGCAATAGACTTGGGCTCATTTACTGGAACGTTCACAAGACCGGAACGACTGGGCACCTGAATACCTTCATTTTTTACCGCAAATACTTCAACCGGTTTAGCAATATTCTTAAGACTAAAATGGCCCAAGGACAAGGTGGGAATATGTGGATGGTTTATAAGCTCATCATTTAGTTTCCCTGATAGCAAAATTGAACCTGCAATTCCCAGGCTCTCTATACGGGAAGCCAAATTTACCCCGTCCCCATATACTTCCGTACCATCAAAAACAATATCCCCTAGATGTAACCCAATGCGAAGGGGCACGGCATTTTTCTTTTGCAAGGCTTTTTGTATGGCAATGGCGCATTCCACTGCCTCCAACCCACTGGAAAAAATGCTCAGGGTTCCGTCGCCATAATATTGCAGGATATCCCCATTATAGAGTTTATGATTTTTTTCGAACTCCTGTCTATGTCGGGCCCGCATTTCCGCTGCGGCATTTTCATCCCTTTGCATCAGCGCGGTGTAGCCAACAATATCGGTAAACATTATGACTGCAATACGGCGGTTTTTATTGCTTGGCATTAGTTTTTGGTCTAAGATTTTATTTCTTATAAAGACAACTCATTTCAAAAGTACAATAATTTGCAATAACCCATTTTAAGGGACAATTTCAAAAAAGACATTAACTTTACGATGGTTTTCCAAGAGTTTATTTTTCTGTATGTCCTTAAAATTATCTCCCAAAGTTAAAAGAAACCTTTCCCGAATAATCCCGTTCGGAATTATTTGGCTGGTATCTGGTTGGGTATTTTGGATCGTGGAGCAAGCCGCAGCGGGCAACTCCGACCAGGACCAATCCTCCAGGATTGCCATGAATTTTGAGGTATTCCTCTTTTCCAGCGCTGCCCTCATGATTGTTGGACTGCTTATTGGGACCATAGAACTCCTTTATCTTAACCAAGTTTTTTCAAAAAAAAGTTTTACCAAGAAGATCGTATACAAAACCATATTTTACATTGTGTTGCTGTTAATCATAACCTGCATCACCTATCCTATAGCCAAGAGCTTGGAACTGGACATTTCAATCTTTGACCAACGCGTCTGGGATATGTTCGGGGATTACCTTACCAGCATTACACACCTAAGTACCGATATACAGTTAGCGACATCACTTTTGGCCTCCTTATTCTACTCCGAAATCAGTGAAAATATAGGGCACGGTGTCCTAATGAATTTCTTTACAGGAAAATATCATACCCCTACCGAGGAATTGAGGATTTTCATGTTCTCAGATATGAAATCTTCCACCGCAATAGCGGAGCAATTGGGCCATATTAAATATTTTGAATTGTTAAAAGAGTATTACTCGGATTTTTCCGAAGCTATTATTCAACATTCAGGGGAAATATACCAATATGTTGGGGACGAAATTATTATCTCCTGGAAATATGAGGCCGGTGTTGTAAACAACAATTGTATCAAATGTTTTTTTGCCATGAAAAAGGACCTTCACAAAAGGGCGGAATGGTATTCCTCCCACTACGGCATTACACCTACCTTTAAAGCGGGATTTCACTTCGGGAAGGTAACTACAGGGGAAATAGGTGAGCTGAAAAAGGAAATTATATTTACCGGAGACGTCCTCAATACCACCGCTAGAATTCAGGGGCTCTGCAACCCATTAAATGTAGACATCCTAATTTCCGGGGATTTGTGCCAAAGCCTAACCCTTGAACCGGAATTCAAAATACAATCCTTGGGCAAAAACGAACTGAAAGGAAAAGAGCAAAACATGGAATTGTTCACTATTAAGGATTAGATCAGCTTTACATTTACAGGATGTAGGCTTGCTAACCTTGCTGACAAACCATCTAATCCAATGGCAAAAAAGTTAAGCTGATAAAAAGCAAATTGGTACCCATATGAACAAATAAGGGATATTTAAACCCAAAGCTTAGTCGTGTATATCCGGCAATGGTGGCACTAAACAACTGGGGCAAGGTTATAATGGGAAGTAACAGTACATTGGTACAGGTCAGTTCAAAATTAAAAATATGCAACCAGGCAAACAGCACACAGGAAAGGTAATAAATCCACCTAATATTATTCTCCCAAATAGCGGCTAACTTTTGGGCGATTTTTTTCCTATACATTAAGGCATATGCAATTACACCAATAAACAGGGAGAGTAATACCCGGGTATAAAAAGTTTCATCTACTAGGCTCAGGTTGGTTTTGTATATGGCTTTTGTAAGCAAGTAATATGATAGCGACGTAAAAGTAAGAGCCGCATACAGCGGTTTAAACTTAAGACTCAATCTAAAGCATATTTCTTCATAGAGGGGTAGTATTAAACCTCCCACCAAGAGGTAGGTTAAAGGAGCAAACCGCTCCGACATATTGGCATCCGTGATATTTTTTGGCTCATAAAAAACAGCCAGTACATTTGCTACCAATAGCGAAAAGACCAGTTTAATAAGGAACAATCCCAGGGTGTCGTATATTTTATTCCTGACTGTTAGATCTTTTAAGGGAAGATACTGGGGCTGAGAGACAAACTGCATTAAGTTCTTAATCAATCCCAAATAAAATTTTGGTTTTACAAAAGGGTAATTCATGATATATTCTTTTAGTGTTCCATACTATTTTCTGGAGCAAGTTAGTCAGGAGGACACCCTTAAAGGTTCCGATTATCATTAAAAGGTTCTGATTTTCAAGCGGGCCTTGATTTTAAAAATTAGTTCCTGAATATGACCCTTGCCGAGCTACTAAAACTGGATACTTTTAGATTAAAATTTGTATTTTAGTTGCGATTTTTTTCTATTTAACGAACAACCCCTGCCCACGAGTGCATACCTCTTTCAATCCAAAGTCTATTGCAGTACTCCCTTTTGTAAACATTGGAAGGGAAGAAAACGAGTACTTTTCGGACGGAATTACGGAGGAAATTATCAATGCGCTGACCAAAGTCCGGGACCTAAAGGTAACTGCTAGAACATCTTCCTTTTACTACAAACAAAAGAATCTGGACGCCCGTCTTATAGGAAATGAGCTTGGAGTGGAAACATTACTGGAAGGAAGCGCAAGGATTGTAAATGATCGGGTAAGGATAACTGCCCAATTGATACGTACCGACACCGGATTTCATATCTGGTCCGAGAATTTTGATCGCGACCTTTCCGATATATTTGAACTACAGGATGAGATTAGCCTACTAATCGCCGACAAGATTAGGGAGAACTTTGGGCACTTGGAGGTTCAGGAACATTTAATTGAAGCCCCTACCAAAAATATTGAGGCCTACAAGCACCTTCTAAAGGGCCGTGAATTGCGCATGCGCTGGAACGCCCAGGATGTCAAGGATGCCATCCCCTATTTTGACCAAAGCATTACTCTAGACCCAAGTTATGCCGATGCCCATTTTGAAAAAGGTTGGTGCTTGGGAATGCTTGCCAGTTGGGGTTACTTGAAAAAGGATGAAGGACTTCTGGAGGCCAATAGGCACATTGATATTGGGCTGCAATTGAATCCCAACTCCGCCATGGGGCATTATGTTAAGGGCACCATCAGTTTTTGGGGCTATTGGAACTATAAGGATGCCTTTGAACATTTACAATTGTCCCTTGAAATTAATCCTAATTCCTCGGAAGTACGTGATGCCATGGCAGACGGGTTTTCTGCCTTGGGAAAAATAGACGAAGCCTTGGCCAATAACGAAATGGCCTTGCGCATTAATCCCTTATCTGCCAACCTATATTTCACCAAGGGCAATATGATTTATTTTAAAAAGAACTACCATGAAGCGGTTGTTCTTTTTGACAAGGCTTTATCAATAAATCCATTTTTTCCCTTGGCACTGGAAATGAAGGCTGCAGCCCTGATTTTAGATCGGCAGGTAGCTCTGCTGGCATCGTTTGTAGAAAATACTCCGCAGTTGGAACGACCTAATACATATAGGGCCATTTACGACCTCATGCACAACGAAGATGTTTTTATTATATCAAAAAATGAAGTCGAAAAAGAGTTTCAGGAAGCCTCTGTGGTAAGTCTTCGTGCTTGGGACCTATATTACGAGGTTTATAGTGGCAATCATGAAATTGCCCTCGATATACTTGATGATCGAATCAAAGAGCGTTCTGGACAATTGTTCAATTTTAGAAACGATCCATTTTTAGAACCATTGCGTACCTATAGGAAATATAAGGAAATTGAAGACTCGGTATTTCTAACCCTCGATTTTCCAGAAGATATTTTGGAACCCAAAAGTCCCGTAGCTTCATCCCCTTTGGACAATAGTCAAATTGAACATTACTCCGAAGCCATAGAACTATTAATGAATGAAAAAAAGCTATACATTGACCCTGAACTTAGCTTAAAACAACTAGCCACCCATGTAGGTCTGCACGCCAACAAACTTTCATGGCTGTTGAACAATCATTTCGGTAAAAATTTTAATGACTTCATTAATGGATTCCGGATATTGAAATTTCAAAAAATGGCCATAGATCCTGCCAATAAAAACCTGACACTACTTGGCCTGGCCTACGACAGTGGTTTCAACTCCAAGACTGTCTTCAACACTTTTTTTAAGAAAGAAACGGGGATGACACCCAAGCAGTGGGTGAAACAAAATACAACCTAACACAAAAACGGTATTTTATAGGTTGCCCAAAAAAGGTTGATATAGCCAATAAGGGGATCCCTATTTATCTTGGCCCATCAATAAGTTCCAAATCCCACCCAAATAGTTCGGAAACATAAGTACGGGCGTTTGGCACCCACTACGTTTTCATCTTTGCCCCACAATTAATCCTAAAACCTATCACAAAGATGAAAAAGCAATTATTATTATTTATTACAATGGCCACCTTTACCGGAAAGACCATGGCCCAAGAGACTTTTATGGATGTAGTGATCAACTACACCCCAACAAGTCTTAATTATGGGGACAACAACAAAGCCCTTAAAGATTTTAAAAAGGGGTATTGGGGACTTCAGGCTGGAGCCTCCTTCCAAGCCGGAATCAATGAGTACCTATCCTTGGTCCCCGAACTATATTTTGTTATGAAAGGAGGACGTTTGGAAAATAACAACCCCCTTACCGGCCAGGAAACCAAGATCAGGTTCAACACCCTGGACCTACCTGTAATGGCGCGACTGCATTTTTGCAACCTATATGTAAATGCCGGACCAGTAGTAAGCTATAACCTGGGAGGTCGGTTAAAAACCGAGAGCGATGGCAACTTGCCAGGAGAAAAGTCCAAAATGGCATTCGGTTCGGAACAAGGCACCTATAGTCGCTGGGATGCCGGCCTACAATTTGGAATGGGCTATGAGTTCAAATTTAAAAAATCGAGACTCTTACTAGACCTGCGCTATCATTATGGCATGGTGGACATTGGCAACGGGGCCGACATGTATAACCGCTATTTTAATATGAATATCCTGCTTTCCAAAAAATGGAAAACAAATCCGTTGGGAAAGAAAAAGAGACAGGATCTTGCGTTTTGGGATGCATATGACGAGGAATTGGATAATCCGTTGAATTAAAATGTACCCTATTTATTGGTTACCAACCCGTAACAAAAACTTTTAATTCTTCCCACTATGCTAAACAATAAAAGGATTGCCTTAATTGCGGGGGCACTTTACCTTACAGTTATCGTCTGCGGCATTTTCGCCGAAAAATATGTTCGCTTCACATTGGTAAATTTAACCGATGGCGCCGAAACCGTAAGAAATATCAAGGACAATGTAATGCTCTTCCGAATGGGTTTTGTTGCAGATCTAATAATGCAATTAGCGTATTTTCTGCTGCCCATAGTATTGTACCAATTATTCAAAAAAACAAGTCGTGCCATGGCCGGTCTTATGGTCTTGAGCGTAACGGTGGCCGTAGCCATTATGTGCACCAACATGCTTAACCATTATGCCCCCTTGCTATTATTGAATCCAAATGGGTATAGTGCATCATACGATCCGGAACACATTAATAGTTGGGTCCTGTTCTATTTGGAGATGCACAATAAAGGATACCATATTGCCCAGCTGTTTTTTGGACTTTGGCTGCTACCCCTAGGCTATATGGTAATTAAATCGGATAGCTTTCCTAAAATCATAGGATTATTCTTGATCCTAGGCTGTTTTGGCTATCTATTGGATTTCATGGTCTATTTTCTGCTTCCCGAAAAAAGCAATGCTTTATCCGAATATATAACCGCTCCGGCCGACCTTGGAGAGTTTTCCCTGTGCATTTATCTCTTGATCCAAGGCATAATGGGAACCAAATTAAATAGTAAAAATAAGTCCTGAATAATAATCCGGAACGAACGGCAAAACCCAGTATCGCAACTTTGCGGAGTAAACAAAATATCAATCCAAAAAAATCATATTAAAATGACAACTTTATCCAGAATCCTAGTCCTATCAATTTTGAGTTTAATCCTTTCTTTAACATCCTGCTCCACTAATGATGAGGAAGCAACCATTCCTGAACCTTCCACAATTAAAAACGCGGCCGATTTAAATGCTTATCTGCAGGAACTAGTACAGACTTCCACTATGCCCGGAATGGCCATTAGCATAGTAAAGGACGATAATATTGTTTACCAGGAGTCCTTTGGTTATGCAAATATTCAGAATCAGGTGGCCTACACCAATGAAACCATCAATTCTATTGCTTCCATAAGCAAAACCTTCGTTGGCGCTGCGGTGGCCAAAGCCATCGAACAAGGGTATTTCACCATGGAAACCGATATAAACGATATCTTGCCCATCCATGTTATTAATCCTAAACAACCGGAAGGGGTCATCAAGATAAAACACTTGGTTACCCATACCTCTGGCCTTTTGGACAACCCTGAGGTCTATTTGGCACACAACTACCATATATTACCTGGGGAGGATATTACCACTGCCGGTGCTGGTCTCCTAATGAACGAGCTTGGAATAGAACAAAGGCAAAGCTATTCCTTGGAAGAATTTCTGGCTAACTATTTTTTGGAAGATGGTGATCTTTACAGTTTGGATAATTTTGCCGATACTCCTCCAGGAAGTACCTGGAACTACTCCAATTTGGCTACTGGCCTAAGCGGCTATATCGTTGAAACGGCAACGGAACAATCGTTTGATGATTACGTTAGGCAAAATATTTTGCAACCCCTGCAAATGAATGCTTCAACTTATGATATTTCTGAAATTAATACTGACGAAATGGCTACGCGATATATTAATGAAGACACCCCGCTACCAGTTTACGCCAATGATTCCTATCCAGAGGGAAGCATGTATACCACCAATGAAGACATGGGCAAGTATCTATTGGACATGGTTAAGGGCACAAAGGGAGAATCCACGACCTTATTTTCCAAAGACACCTACGAACTCCTCTTTGACCCGCAATTGGCAGCTGGTACAGTACCTCAGGATTTTGCAGAAAACCACGGGTTATTCTGGTATTTCCAGGATGGAAAGGTGTTACATGGAGGCAACAGTTTTGGGATTTCCACACATTTGGAAATAGGTCAAAATGGTAATTACGGGTTTATCCTGATGACCAATATGGACGCTTCTTTAAGTAGTAACACCAAAAATTACAGTGCCGTTAAAGAAAAAGTGACCAAGGCGATCAGCGAGTTGTTGGAAACCACTGATTAGGTCTGTTTTTACATTGCATCAAGTCTGTAGGTTAGTAATTAATTTAAACAATAATATAATGAACATTAACAAATTGATAAAAGCAGGTGGTTACGGTCTGGTTGGTTTATTACTGATTATTTCCATTGCCATTATCCTCATCCTATGTTGGGATAGCAAGCAAACCTCTTATTTAAGAGTGCAGGGAAGGGTGGACACCTATATTATAAAAAACGTAAACATTGTACCCATGACCAGCGACACCATCTTAAGCAATCACGATATACTAATTAAGCAGGGGATTATTTCCAAAATAGCTCCTGATATTTTTGCAAAGAACATTAAACAAATAGATGGTACAGATAAATTTATGGTACCGGGACTTGCAGACATGCATGTTCATGTATGGGACGACTATGAATTAGGACTATACCTCTCAAAAGGAGTAACTACCCTTAGAAATATGTGGGGCATGCCCTTCCATTTGAGAATGAAAAAGCGAATTCAAGAAAACGCAATTCATGCCCCTATTTTTCTTACTGCCAGTCCAAAACTTACGGGACCTAAAGATGAAGGCATTGACAAAAAACAGGTAAAGGATGCCCGGGAAGGCAAGTATTTGATTGGCAAATACCAAAAACAGGGATATGATTACATAAAAACCTACTCAGGCTTACCTAGCGATATTTTTGATACCATAAAGGATGAGGCTTTGCTGCAAAACATTTCCCTTGTATCCCATCCAAGTTTTGAAGTCCCGTATGAATATCACTTTTCCAAACCTATAAAGACCATAGAACATACGGAGGACATAGTTCAACAAGTCCTAAAGTTCACAGATGACAGTCTAATGCTACAAAAAACCATTGTAAAATACGTGCAAACTAAAATAGGCCACACCCCAACCTTAACGGTCTTCCACAAAATTTCCGAGATTATTGAAAAAGATTCCGATTTATTGTCCGAAAATAAAACAGGCTACATAAACCCCGCATTTCTTGCCATTGGTTCCCAAGAAGATTTCAACCGATGGACAAGCACTAAAGTATATGACTCTTTGGTTGGGGAGCGCATCTTGAAGCAGCATCAACAACATTTGAAAATCGTAAAAAAAATGAACGATGCAGGGGTTTTATTGTTGGCAGGCACCGATTCTGGCATATCATATGCCGTTCCGGGATTTGGTATTCACGAAGAACTAAAATTTTATACTGAAGCCGGTCTAAGCCATTTTGAAGCTCTTAAAACCGCAACTGTGAACCCTTCACTGGTACACCAAAAACTTTTCCGAACAGGAACAGTGGAGGCCGGTAAATTAGCAAATTTGGTTATGGCCAAGGAAAACCCACTAACAAATATAAGAACACTTGAAAACCCTGAAATGGTTATTATAAAAGGACAATTATTGGATAAAAATCAACTAGAGGAATTCTCTGAAAAAGCCTACCATCGAAGCAATTATTGGGCAACGATTATTAGATTGGCAGAAGGGATTATATTCAAGTAGCATTTTGTAAATAATTCCAAATCATTAATCCGAACCACCTATTGGAGTTACCCATCTAATTTTAGTCAATAAAATCTAGCGAAGCTAATAGTCTTGGACCATCAACATTAACATCTAAAAAAATGCAACATAACGAAATAAAAAAAACAATCCTGGTGGCAGGTGCCACTGGATATTTGGGAAATTATATTGCCAAAGAATTGATTTCCCGAAATATGGACACAAAAATTATAGTAAGAAAACCGGGGAAGATAATTGACATAGCTTCCAAATTAACAGGGATTATCCAAGCGGAAGTTACACGCCCTGAAACCATAAGGGGGCATTTCCACGGGGTGGATACGGTGATTTCCACAGTAGGAATTACTCGACAAAAAGACGGACTCACCTATATGGACGTTGATTATGGAGCCAATATGAACCTGTTGGATGAAGCCAAAAGGGCAGGCGTAAAAAAATTTATTTACGTCTCCGTTATTAATGGACAATTACACAGAAACCTAAAACTGGTGGAAGCCAAGGAAGCCTTTGTAGATCAGCTTAAGGTATCTGGGCTGGACTATACCATTATACGCCCCAATGGTTTTTTTTCCGATATGCGCGATTTTCTTAAGATGGCAGAAAAAGGAAGCGTCTATATTTTTGGTAAAGGAAAAAAGAAAATCAATCCTATCCATGGTGCCGATTTGGCCCAGGTTTGTGTTGATGCAATTAATTCCAACAAAAAGGAGATCGCGGTGGGCGGCCCCGATATCCTTACCCATTACGAAGTAGCAGAAATGGCTCTTTTAGCCTCTGGAAAACCCATCAACATTATACATTTGCCCCATTGGTTGCGAAAATCCATAATATGGATTATGAGGACTTTTACCTCCTCCAAGACCTATGGCCCGATCGAATTTTTCCTTACCCTTATGGCAGAAGATGCGATTGCTCCTAGGTATGGCAGCCACCGATTATCCCACTTCTTCCAGAACGAAATGGATACCTTAAAAAAAAGAACATAAGTGTGATTATAATTTTTTTGATGGGCTCCAAGCCATTGTTACGAACATTCTAGACCTATTATTTTAGTTAGATACTAGACAAAAACTATTGGGTATCACTTCCATTCTTGGGAATTTAATTCTATGTCAAGGTTAATTACCATTTCGATTTATGCCCTTAGGCTTAGTATAGGAATCCTCCTCAACATCGGAGAGCCCAAGACCAATCCCTCCCACATTTATAATTTATGGCGCTGGCTTCTATCAGCCTAATCTGAGTTAAATTATTTTAAAAATATGAAAAACTATCAACCCTTTGCGCTACATTTAGCGCTGCTTTAGGCATATTTTTTTTTAGTTATTTACCAAATATATCGTCCTATGAACGCACCTGATAAAAACAATCCTTTCCCCTTAGAAAATTACGATCGACTTTGTTTTTTAAAGAACATTGTAAAGAACCCCAATATACTTGTAGGTGACTACACCTATTACGATGATTTTGAAGATGTAGCGAATTTTGAAAAAAATGTGAAATATCATTTCGACTTTGTGGGAGACAAGCTCATTATTGGAAAATTCTGTATGATCGCCTCCAATGTGACATTTATTATGAATGGGGCCAATCATTTAAGCAGTTCCGTTTCCTCCTATCCCTTCGCGATTTTTGGCAAAGATTGGAGCCACGCCATGGACGGCAAAAGCTATCCTACCAAAGGCAATACGGTAATAGGAAATGATGTTTGGATCGGCTATAATGCCACCTTAATGCCAGGAATAACCATTGGCGATGGTGCTATAATTGCCAGCAATTCAACAGTTACAAAAGATGTAACGCCATATAGTATTGTTGGGGGCAATCCAGCCGAATTGATCCGCAAGCGCTTTTCTGAAGCAGATATTGCCAAATTACTGGAGCTGAAATGGTGGGATTGGCCCATTGAAAAGATTACGGCCAATGTCCAAAATCTGACTGGCGATAAATTAAACGAATTGCTTTAAAATTGCCATATCCAAGGATTTACCTATTTTTTGTTTATGATTCACTACCTTTTAGACACCCGATTCAAACATGTTTGATATTATATTTTCAATTAATGTAAACAAAGTAAATATATGAACTGCAAAAACCGTGAATCTAGAGCTGATGCAAATTAAAATAGTAAAAACACAATTCCATGAATAGGCAATCCATCTTAATACTACTTTCTGTATTTTGCTCCATGTTGACATTCCCTCAATCTTTTGAGCATAAAGTGGAGGCTGAGTTTGACCAACCAAATAACATCCGTCAATATCTGTGCAAGGTGGCCAGCGATATTACCCATAATTCCTTAAATGATATTAAAAATTTGGAGGACTGGGAAGCAGTTCGGGAGGAACGGCATCAACAATTTTTGGAGATGTTGGGGCTACAAGGAAAGCCTTTTGAAGGAAAGAGGCCTCCTCTAAATGTGACCAAAACAGGAAGTATTCAAAAAAAGGGATACCGGATCGAAAAGCTGTACTACGAATCTTTGCCCGGTCTATATGTGCCCGCCAACCTCTACATTCCGAATGGAATCAAAAAACCGCTGCCCGCCATATTGTATGTTAGTGGCCATGCTCATTCCCAAAAATACAACTATCAGGCACATGCCAAGAATTTCGCCGAAAACGGTTTTGTATGCCTAATTATCGAAACCATTCAACGAGGAGAGGTAGAAGGCGAACACTTAGGCCAGGAATCGAACGGATGGTTCCATTGGTATAGCCGCGGCTACAATCCTGCTGGCGTGGAAGTATGGAACGGCATTAGGGGCTTGGATCTATTGTCCGAAATGCCAGAAGTAGATAAAAATAATCTAGGTGTAACCGGCATTTCGGGAGGAGGTTCCCAAAGCTGGTATCTGCCAGCTGCCGATTCAAGAATCAAGGCGGCGGCGGCCGTAGCCGGCGCAAGTTCGTTGGAAGGCCAAATAGCCCAAAAAACTATCGATGACCATTGCGACTGTATGATGCCGATCAACACCTATGGCATCGACTTCTCCGACATAGGCGCATTGATCGCGCCACGACCATTTATGATTGCACAACCAAATCGTGACCTGTACTATTCCATCGTGGCTGTCCATACATTGTTCGACAAAACAAAACCCATTTACTCTTATTACGGAAAGCCAGAGAATTTGATTATGAAAGATGCTTCCGGAGGACATAGTTATGGATCGAAGGAAGAATTGCGCCCTGAAATTCTAGCGTTCTTTTTAAAGGAATTAAAGAGTAAAAATATCTCACCGGATAAATTGGGAGAAATCGACACTTCGTTGGAACTCTCAGAAGAAGCATTGAAAGCCTATGTAAATGGAGTACCAAAAGACGATAGAACAAAAACCATCCAGGATTCGTTCGTGGAGCTGGCCTCACCGCTAGAAATTAATACGGTAGAACAACTGGATTCCTATAAAAACGAGGTAAAGGCTTTTTTGAGGGAAAAAACGTTTGGTGCCTTTCCTGAAAAACCAGCATCCTTGGACATGCGATTGGATTTTATATCATCGAGCACATCAGGCAACGAAAGAAAAGATTACAATTTTGTTTCCGAGGAAGGATGGCGGTTGAAGCTCTCCCTACAAACGGGGCAACCGACGGATAATAACCAACCCCTTCTTTTGGTCTTAAAGAACCCTAATGAAGAACGTTATGAATCGGCCGCTTTAGCTAGTGGTCTGAAGGGGAAAGTGATCGTTGCCTATTTTGAGGCACGGGGAATTGGTGATACCGGTTGGTCTCCATCAGAACAGTGGCATATTCGCCGAGCTTCAGCTTGGACAGGAAGAACCATTGCCTCCATGCGTGTTTATGACGTGTTACGCTGTTTGCAAGCCTTGCGCAGCATCCCAGGCGTAGATACCGACAACATTAGTATTCTCGCCCAGGGCGAAATGGCAGCCATTGCCTCATATACGGCCCTATTGGACGGTAATGTAAAATCTCTTCTGATTAAAGATCCCCCAGCAACCCAGAACGTTCCTAGCGACCCAACCGGCAAGGGCGAAGCCATAGAAATGCTCAATTGTTTGAGGGTGACCGATCTACCGCAAGTGGCTGGTTTGCAATTTCCCAATGAATTGGTTGTTATCGGCAATCAGCCCACAACTTACGATTGGACTAAAGAGCTTTACAATAATTTGGATAGGCCTGGTGCCTACAAATCCATTCAAAAAGTATCCCAATGGCTTGATGATTAATTTTAATGAGTTCTTTACCCTGGCAATTCAAAAAAATGAATCCGAAATAAAACTAACCCCCTAATGATCCTACTATTGGGGTTAAGCCATATGCCACTTTGGCCTTACGTATTTCTAATTGGTACCTAAAAACGGTTTTTGAAAAACTGGTCTGTAATTCTTGATTGCTCCTACAATACCCTGATGCCCGGTTTTGGTATGGAATAATTACCATCTTCCAAGGGTGCATTGGGCATCCTCATATCCCATGACATTGGATCAGGGACGATACTCAGGTCGGAGGCCTTGGCCTTATCCAATTCGATGATCTGGCCGGACTCTATTGCCATACGACCCATTATGGTGGTCATGCTGCTTTCAGCACCGAACTCAACGTTGTTCACATAGGGTTTGGAACCCAATATTGCCCCGATAAAAACATCCTGTTCGATTTGTGAAGATGAAGGGTCGTCCCTATCACGGTACCGCCAAAGCGCATTTCCCTGATTGTCGAGAAGCTGATAACGCTCATCGGCCCTTGCTTTGGCACCTTGAACATTGAACCCCATTCGGTTGGCGCAGTTGTCCATTTGTCGGCATTGTACGTGTAATTTCGAGCCATCGGCATATTCGTACTCCACATAATGATGATCGAATATTTCCCCATGATCTGGGCCTTTCAGCATTGCCCTTCCGCCCATTCCACTTGCTTTTATGGGGTAAGCCTGTTTTATCCAGTTGATGACATCGATCTGGTGTATGGCCTGCCCTGCCAATTGACCTCCCCAAAGCCAATTGAAATAATGCCAGTTACTGATCTGGTATTCCAGTTCTGTCTGACCTTCTTTTCGTGGGTGTACGGTGGCTTTGCCCACATTATAATACACATCGGCAGACAGTACGTCGCCGATTTCCCCCGAATGTATTTTTGTTACCAATTCGTTCATGGCTATTTCGTACCGGAATTGCAGGCCTACAACAACGTTCAGCTTTTTCTCGGTCGCTTTTTCTCCGGTTTCGATTATATTGCGATAGCCAGGGCCATCTACGGCCAAAGGCTTTTCCAAAAACACATGCTTTCCGGCGTCGATGGCATGTTCAAAATGTTGGGGACGAAATCCTGGAGGGGTGGCCAAGATGACCGCATCGCACTCCGCTATTACCTTTTCAAAAGCATCCAACCCTAAAAATTGGCGTTCTTTAGGTACAGCCACCTGATCCGAAAATTTGATGGATACCTGTTGTAGGCTATTATCTAGTTCGTGTTGAAAAACATCGCCCATAGCAACCAACTGTACGGATTTCGAAGCGGTCAAGGCTTGAAAAATAGCTCCGGTTCCGCGACCGCCACAACCTACCAATCCTAGTTTAATTTTCTCCTGCCCCAGTACATTGGCACTTGAAAATATCGGTAAATGACTAAAGACCATGCCGGCTGCTAGGGTCTTGGCCGAGGTCTTTACAAAGCTTCTTCTATCGGTTTTATTTTGTTTTTTCATAATCGTTATTTTTATTTTGTTCCTAGCATTATTATAATGGAAAAATTAAAATTGGAACAACTAATCCACCATCCAATTCTCAATATTACTCCTTATAAAATCATCATCGTTCAGTTCGGGGTAATCTCGGTAAACCCGGTCGATTTCCTCTTTTTGTCCTTTGGAAAGTCCTTCATTTTCATCCAGGCACCATATTCCCTTTAAAATTCCTTGTCGGTATAATACCTCGTGAATGCCAGCTATACATCCATGAAAATTGTTGGCAGCATCAAAGAAAGCAGCATTCGAATCGGTTACAGCAAGGTTCAAGGTCAATAGTTCCTTAGGCAGGGTACTTCCGCTCTTTTTTGCCTTTTTTATCTTGTCGAGCAGTTCCACGGCCTTGTTCGTCCAAACTGCCCAATGGCCCAGTAATCCACCGACTATATCCTTGGTTACTGGTTTGTTATTGACGCTGAACTTATAGGTGCTCAATAGGTCATTGACAATATTATCATCGTTGCCCGTATAAAGTGCGATTTCATCGCATCGGGACGATTCACATACCGCCCTGACCACTTCCAAGGTCTGATAGCGGTTGAATGGGGCCATTTTTATGGCGTGAACATTCTTTATTTCAGCAAAGGCCTTCCAAAAATCAAAACTCAATACCTTCCCTCCTACCGCTGGTTGCAGGTAAAAGCCGAATACGGGAATAACCTCGGCAATCTTCCGGGTACGCTCCAATAAAGCCTCTTCGGGCCAATCGCCCAATCCGTTTGTACTGACCAGCACAATGTCATACCCCAATTTAGCACATAATTTGGCTTCATTGATAGCTTGTTCCGTATTGCCGCTAACCCCGGCCACTTTTATGAAGGGTCGAGTTAGATTCGCCATGTCTATTTCTTCGATTGCCAGTTCTAGCACTGTTCGGTACAATCCGATTTCAGGATCTCGTATTTGAAATTGGGTGGTATGTACGCCAATAGCAATGCCACCGGCACCGGAGGCCATATAATATCGGGTCAACAGCCTTTGTCTGGCTTCATCCAACTTACGGTCTGCGGTTAGGGCCAACGGGTGTGCCGGAATCACTGTGCCTTCATCTAATAATTCTTTTATTTTTGGATCTAAATCTTTCATTTTTCTGAGTTCCTTTTAGGGTAATAAAATTTAGAAATCCCCCCTTCGTTCTTGAAAATGGGTGGGCTTGCTGATTTCCTTTCCTCCGGATTTTACCCATTCTACTGTCATCATGATCATCTCGTTCAGGGAAACAAATGGCTTCCCGAAAAGATCGAATGATCGCGAAGCATTGTTCAACAAGGCCGTTTCGGCAGGCTTGTTCTCAAAAATCGGCTTTTTTTCGAAATGTTTGCCGAATTGTTCGGCAAGCCATTGCACCGATATCGTTTCAGGACCTGTAATATTTAATTTATTCGCTGGGGATTGGCAATGCAGCAGGCTTCTAATGGCATATTCGTTGGCATCGCCCTGCCAGATCACATTTACGTGGCCCATACTCAAATCGATGGGCTTTTCGGATATCACTTTTTTGGCTACCTCCAAAAGCACGCCGTATCTTAGATCCAGCGCATAGTTCAAACGGTACAATAACATTTTCGTGCCGTTCTTTACCGAAAAGTGCTCGAACACCCGCTCCCTGCCCAAACAAGACTGTGCATACTCCCCTATGGGCGAAGGTCTTACATTTTCCTTTGCACCACCGCTTTCGATGGGCATAAAGGGATAAATATTTCCGGTTGAAAACACTACTATATTGGAGTGCTTGTATTTTTCGGCAACTCTTCCTGGAAGATAGGCGTTCATCGCCCAAGTAAAATGCTCGTTGCCCGCCGTTCCAAATTTATTGCCGGCCATATAGATGACATTTTCGGTATCGGGCAGGCCGTTTAACGCGGCATCGTTCAGCAAATCGACCTTATGACATTCAATTCCGAAATTGGAAAGTTCGTTGTACATGGTCTCGTTCGAAAACCGGGATGCCCCCATTATCCTTTTAGAAATTCCTGCCTTATCAATGGCCTTTTTGAGCAATTTGGACAGGCTAGGGCCCATTTTTCCACCAAGGCCCAAAATCATGATATCGCCATGGATCTTGGCAACATCTGCTATCAGTCTTTCGGAAGGTTTCGATAATTTAAGCTCAAGTTCTTCAACAGTTTGCATATGCTATTTAATAAAAATGTTATATCCATTGGCCATGGCCAAAAATAATAATATCAACCAACCTAAGATCATCAGGACCTTTAAACCAATGCCCAATTCCATTTCTTTTCTTGCCGATTTTCCAAAGGCGATCAAAAGCAACAACAGTCCGATCAAGGGTGATACGATAACCGTAAGGCCCTGTGCCACAACAATCAGTTCTACCGGCAAATTGCCAAAAACTATCGCTACCATCGCTCCGATTACTATGACCAACATGACCATCACACGTACTTTTATAGATTCGAGTTTCATCCCGAACCCCAGCGCATCGGATATCAAAACACCGCCTAAGGTGGCATTTCCCAACAGGGAAGAAAAAGAGGCCGCAAAAAGCCCCAACATAAAGACCTTGGTGGCATAGGGCCCGAAAATCGGCTCCAATGCCATGCCCATTTCAGTGGCGCTATTGACCGCTATCCCCTTGGGAAATAAAACGGATGCACCGACCAAGAGTACGGTCGAGGTAATCACTCCCAAGATAACGATCCCAGTAATTCCTTCGCGTTCGTGCGATCTTGATTTGGCCTTCGTCCATCCTTTTTCCTGCACCAGATAGGATTGGTAAAAGGCACCGGCAATAGAAAAACTTGATGCTACCAATGCTAAAGTCAGCATTTCGGAACCGTTCGGAATTCCAAAAGTGAATTGTTCCGCCAATCTTGAAAGATCCGGATTCGAAATGACCAGGGTAAGCATAAAGGATACTAGCATTAAGATGACCATACCGATCATTACTTTTTCGAGAATCTTAAAGAACGTCTTAAAAAATAGCAAGAAAATGGCGATGGCCGATATTCCTATTATCCATGGGGTTGATGACATGGCCAAGGTCTCACTAAAGACCATTCCCGCACCTATGGAGTTTCCGGCTTGAAACGATGCCGCTACCAAAAAGAGTCCGACTCCGATCACAATGGCAACCCATCTTCCGTATGTGATGTGAATCTGTCGCAGTAACGAGATTTCGGATGCAAGGCCTATTCGTGTAGAAACAACAGTAAATGCACCCATGAACAAAACGCACAACGGCATTATCCACAGCAGTTGATATTCATAGTTCGCCCCGATTTTCGATGCCACTGCCAAACTACCTGGACCCAATACCAAGGCCGCAGTAATAAAACCAGGACCAATAAGCGCGAAGATTTTTTTCATTTTTTAAGTTGGTATGGATTGATATTGCAGTAATGTACTAAAAATATGACTTTGATTTCCAGTAAACAACCAGTCAGAGCACGACAGATTTCATTTTTTTTGTGGTATCTGTCTCCATCCATGGGAGGAAGGGCTTTGAGTGACTCGTTGATGAGAGTTACTAGGAAAAATATTTTTATGTTGCAAAAAGACTTCTCACTTACTCGTACCAAAAGAGAGGGTAAGGTTTATAGTCAGACTACAATTCGGCAATGACTGAAAAGGTATTGTATGATCAAGAAAATTTGTCCTACACCTCATCCTGTTACTCCGCTATATCCGACTTAAAAAAAAACATATGTATATTTAAGGATTCCCAACTATCTTCAAAGTGCAAACGGTATACCCCGTGAAATTCGGAAGCCTGGAACACCTTGAAGGATATAACCAAATAATGAACGGAAGTACAATCCATGACCAAAAACCAACTATAGACTTATAAAACCTAGGGCGTTTGTAAACAAGACCACTGCGGCTAACGCTTTAGGTGACCTAGGACTATTTTTGAACCTTCAACATTTGGAAAAGAGAGAGAAATGCAGACAAAAATCAAGATTAAGGACACAAGCTTAAATTTTGAAAGGGAATTACTCTACCCCTATCGCTTTGGGGGGAGCGCCGTCACCCAACTTTGGCAGACGGCCGCATGGCTACAAAGTGAATCGGGGGTTTCGAGAATAGGTCTTGGCACCCAGAGTCCCCTTTGGTCAGATCGAAGTGTGGCCGGCGCCCATTCCGAAAACGGGGCTAATGCGCTGATGTTCGCCATGAGCGAAAAGGCCTTGCAACTTATGAAAGGCATATCGTTTACGGATCCCATGGAATTGCTCGATACCCTTTTGACGGAAGTCCACGCTTACGGTAAAAAAATAACTGGCAAATCCGACCTCAGAAAAACCTTTACATTAAACTCCCTAGTCTGCGTGGACAACGCAGCCTGGCTGCTATATGCCCATGAGAACAATTTTAAGACATTCGACGACATGATTCCTACGGAATACCGGCCCGGACTATCGTATAGAAATGAAAAGGTGGCGAGCATCCCTGCCTTTCCTGTGGGTACGGCGATCGAAAAAATAAAGGCAGCAGCCGATGAAGGCTATTTTATCCTAAAGTTGAAAACGGGTTCCAAGGGCACCCAAAAAGAGATGTTGGCCCAAGATTTGGAATTCTTATCCAACGTACACAAAGCTATAGGGCATTATGAAACGCCCCATACCAAAGACGGTAAAATCCTCTATTACATCGACGCCAACGGACGGTATGGGTCCAAGGAAACCCTTTTACGCTTTTTAGACCATTCAAAAAAAATTGGGGCCTTCGACCAGATTGCCCTTATAGAGGAACCGCTGGGGGAAAAAGATGAATCGTATGTTGGTGATGTAGGGGTAACGATAGCAGCCGATGAAAGTGCGCATACCGTTCAGGATGCTATTGATCGCGTGGAGCAGGGGTATGGCGCCATTGTTGTAAAGGCCATAGCCAAGACCTTAAGTATGACCTTGAAAATCGTACAGGCCTGCCATGAAAGAAAAGTTCCTTGTATTAGTGCTGACCTTACGGTGAATCCCATCTTGGTGGATTGGAACAAATCGATTGCTGCCCGTTTGGCACCACTACCTATGATGAATTTCGGGCTATTGGAAACCAACGGCCATCAGTTCTATAAAAACTGGAGTATACTCGAAACCTATCACCCGCGGGCAGGTGCGGAATGGACTCAGACCAAAAATGGGGTCTACACAACTGGTAAGTCATTTTACGAAGAAAGTGCTGGTATATTTCTTACTTCAGACCATTACGAATCTTTATTTATTAAAGGATAAGCAAACTAGTTGCCTGGCCATTAAATTAATATCTTCTTAAAACCAAAAAACAACCAGAAGGACACCAATAAAAAAGAATTGATCTATTTCCAATTTCTATGTTCCCCACTTGCAAATACGCAGGCAATACTAACCCTAGAGAAACTTTCTACAAAACAATAGCCGGCACCAGCGACGGACAATCGAATTTTTCCTGACCCTTATCGCAGATAATGCCATTGCCCCTAGGTATGGCAGTCGTAGGTAGTCCCTCTTCTTTCAACACAAAATAGAAACCATAAAAAAAGAACAATGGGTAATTATCAATTTTTTGCGGGAACGCTTTTCAGGAAATGACCTTTATTTTTATGGTAGGCCTATCAACGCTTTTCCAGGAATAGCAAGCTCCTATACTTCCCGATTTTTGGATTTAATCCGCAGCTATTGGGTGAATTTCGGTAGTAGAATAATTCTGCATTTAAAGTTCTAAGAACCCTATTTTTGGTCCCTTCACAAAATACCCCTACATTTTTTCTGGATTAACGGCCAAACTATTGAACAACTTGGCTTTTGCCGAATAATACTTATTCCTAACCTCATTCTGTTTGAGCTCGGCATCTATGAGTTTGCTTTCCCTAGTATTTATTAAAAACAAGGAACTTTCACCAAAACTAAATTTACGTTCCTCAGCAGTGAGCAGTATATTATAATTTCCCACGATGTCATTTATAAGCACATTTTGCTTTTCAAAAGACTCCAGTTCCCTAAAAATGGCAACAATTTTGTTTCTAATCTGTATTTGTGCATTGTCCAATTCAAACTTGGCATCCTCCAACTTGATCTTCGCCAGTTTTAAATCCCCACGTTCCTTCCTTAAAAATAAAGGCAAATTTATAGACAAACCGCCTTTATAGTCCTGAGGTTCAAAGGCATTCAAAGTAACAGGTTCAGTTGTTAAAAAGTTGTATTCCAGATCTATTTTGGGCAATAACTTATTTGCTTTAAGTCGCTTTTCTACGGTGAGCCCGTCAATTTTGTAACCCAGAGATTTTAACTTGGGATGATTTTCCAAATTAAAACTGTCCAAAGGTTTCCCTAGTATTTCCAAGGTGGCATCTATATCTTCCCCTAAATTGACATCTGGTATTACATTTGGCTTTAATTCCACCGGAAGGTTGTCTCCCAACCAAAGAAAATTGGACAATTCCAAGGAGCTTTTTACGAAACGTATTTTGGCCTGTTCCAGATTCAAGGCACGGTCCTGAACCGCAATTTTTGCCTCTACGGTATCAATGGCGGCTATTTCACCTGCCAATGCGGTGGTTAGGACACCCTCAAAACGCATTTGTGCGCTTGAAAAGAAGTTGTTCAAAATTTGACTGTCCTGATAGGCCTGCAACCATTGGAAGTAGGCAAGTGATGCTTCGAACAGTATTTGGTTGACCTGCAGATCCCTATCGGCCTTGGTCTGTTCCCTTAACAACTTGGCCTGTTTCAAGGTGGCCATGCGTTCATTGATCCAAAAACCTTGGCCAACGGACATGGACACGCCGGCACTATATAAACCATCATCCGGGACATTTTGCGATGGATTTAAATAATCCCCATCATTCTGTTCAAAATTACCCTTCAATTCCAGGCCATACCAAGTAGGTATCTTAAAGGCAGCATTAAGTTGATCATAATACTCCGTTCCCTTGAATTCCTTTCGATCGTAATCCACCTCTATTTTAGGGTCGAAACCCCCTCGTGAGCGCATTAGGTTAGCCTGCCCAATATCAATCTTCAGCTCGGCCTGTTTGGCAATAGGATGGTATTTTTTAACATAGCCCAGATATTCCTTAAAATTTAGGATAAGCTTATCCTGTTCTTGGGCACTTACCCCCAAGAAAAGTATTAAAAATAGACAGCACAAATACTTTTGCATCATTTTTCGACTTTAGCGGTAGATTTTGTGGGTTGGTAATAATTGGGCGGAAAGCCATTGACCTGTCTCCAAAGTTCAAACCAAATGGGTACATCTTCCAGTAAGGCAAAAGTATTTGCGCCCGAACCTACCCTAATTTGGTTTGGCCAGGGTTCTTCCTCCGGATCCGGGGCCAACAAAACCCGATATTTTCCATTTTCACTTATAAAGGTTTCAACAGCTATTACCTTTCCCCCGTAGGTGCCATAAGAAATATTGGGCCAACCACTGAAAACTATGGCAGGCCAACCATCGAATTGAATTCTTACCTTCTCCCCAATATGTATTAAAGGCAAATCCAATGGTTCCAAAAATGTTTCTACAGCCATATCATAATCCGCCGGCATAATTCCAACAAGACGGTCTCCCTCCTTAAAAGTTTCCCCTATCCCACCTTGCAAGGCCTTATTGATAAACCCGCTTTGAGGCGCTCGTATGTAGTACATTTCGTTGCGCATCTCGTAATTGGTAAATTCATTTTCAAGTTTGGTCACTTGCGCCTCGGAATCGTATTGACTTGATTGGGCGGTAAACATATCGCTCTGCGCCTTAGAGATCTTATCCATATACTCCGCCTGTATACGATTAATCTCCATTTCGGCATTCAATACATCATTTTTAGCAACCAATAATTTGTTTTGCTGCGATATTAATTTGGCCTGGGTTTCTTGTAATTTTAAGCGTTTTTCCTCTACATCTGTAACGGCCTTTAAACCTTCTTTCTGTAATTGCTCTGTGCGGCCATATTGCCTTTCGGCTATACTGATATTGGTTTTCGCAGCTTCTAGATCTATACTATCGCTTTGTACTTTTAAATGGGATTGCATCAATTTATTCTTGGCCTGTTCCAATTTCAGTTTCCTTTCATTGCCCAAGGCGGAAATTTGATTGTTCAACGCATTGACCTTGCCTTCGTAAGACCCTACGGCCATAGATTTGGCATTTATTTGCTGCCTTGTTCGCTCTACCAATTGAGGGTCGAAATATTCATTCTTGATTTCGGAAATGAACATAATTGTATCCCCTTTTTCAACAAAATCGCCCTCCTGTACATACCACTTTTCTATTCTTCCTGGAATTGGGGATTGTATTGTCTGTGGTCTTTGATCCGGTTTCAAAGTGGTGAGAAAACCCATCCCACGAATATTTTGCGTCCAAGGCAGAAAGAGAACGATAATTCCAAAAATAGCAGAGCCCAATAGAAACCGGTTAAAATGTTTATAATGCCTTTCGTGAAAGACCCTTTCGGTTGACTTATAACCCGTTAGGTGTACTGTTTTGTTCAGCGGATTGTTAGAAATATTCAGCATAGTTTCTTAAATTTTGGAAACGATCTTGCCGTCTTCCAAGGTTATTATGTTTTGGAAACGGTTCAACCATTTAGGATCCTGACTTACTACTATTAGCGACCAGGGATTTTTATCGTCCGTTAAGAATTTTATAATCTTAACAGCCTCAACTTCATCAAATTGAATTAAGGGATCTTTCAATAATAACAGTTTTGGCTTCCTCACTATACTGCGTGCCAGGACTATTTTTTTGGATACCGTAAATGGCATTTGTTGCCCCTCAGGATACACCATAGTGTTGATACCCTTTGGCTGCTCTTTTACATACTGCAGCAATCCAGTATTTTCCATGGCCCATTGCACGTCCTTTTCGCTAATACTCTTATCTCCAAAAGTTATATTATCCATAATAGTACCCTCAAATGGTTTTTCCTCAGTTAGGGATTGCCCTAAAAAGGAACGATAATGATTGGGGTTTATACCCTTCAGAGATACATTGTTGACATAAATATTCCCATCATCTGGCTGTATCAGGCCTGCAATAAGGCGCAATAGGGTCGACTTACCAGAACCGTTGGCCCCAAGAACCAATAAACGGGTTTTGGGATCTATTTTTAAGGATATGTCGTCCAATATATTCTTGCCTATTTTTGATGCACCAAAGGACACCCTGTCCAGCTCCACATAAAATTCGTCCTCTTCATTTAATGGTTTTTCTCCTTGCTGCTCTTCTAAATCCTTATCCACTACCTGTCCCAATTTTTCCAGAGATGTAAAAAGGTCGTAGAAGGTTTCCAAACTGCGGGTCAATTTCTCTACCGAACTGATAACCAAAAGGATGATGATCTCCGCAGCTACGAACTGCCCAATGTTCATTTCCTGGTTTAGCACCAAAAGGCCCCCGATGAGCAATAGGCCAGCTGTTACCAATACCTTGAACCCGATCATTTGTATAAACTGTATGACCAGAATTCGAAAATGACTCTCACGTGCCTCCAGGTAATCCAGCACCAGGGCATCGTTCTTGTCCAATGCGAGACTGGTCCTGCCGGAAAGTTTAAAACTAACCAAAGAGCGGGCAACTTCCTGTATCCAGTGTGCTACCTTGTACTTTCGCTTCGATTCCTCAAGGCTGGTATCCATCCCTTTTTGGGCGGTAAATTTGAAGACAACATATATAAGCAACAATAACAAAATTCCATAGACGATAAAAAACGGATGATAAAAAGACAAGAGGATCAACCCAAAGACAATCTGCAGTACAGCTGCGGGAAAATCCAATAAAATCTTTGCCAATCCCTTTTGAACATTGAGCGTATCAAAAAATCTATTGGCCAGTTCCGGCGGATAGTAATTTTGTAGTTCGCTCATCTTAATTTTAGGAAAACGGTACGTAAATTCGAACGACGCCCTTGTAAATATCTTCTGTTGAACATTCTCAATGATACGGATCTGCATTAATTGCAATAGGCCGCCAAAGGCCACCCCACCCGTTACCAGCACCACCAAAACCACCCATGAGGTACTTATCTCGGCACTTTGAATGAGATTGATAATAGCCTGAATACCCAAAGGCAAGGAAAGGTTGACGAGTCCTGCAAAAATGGCATAATAAAAGGTCTGCAAAACATCCCTTTTATCGAGTTTTAGCAGACCCAATAGCCGCTGCCAAGCGGTCAATACATTTTTAGCCATTTTGTTTTGCCTTTAAAGTGTGAAATACTAAATCAGTGAAATATTTGGTAGTATCCCCTTTCTCATGACAGTCGGTGAGTGATGGAAAATGATCCTTTAAAAAATACTGGTGCAGTGAACCTTCCAAAATAGTACTTGCTAAACTAGAAGGATACTTGTATTCAGAATCTACCGCATGTATCATTTCATTAAAGCGCTCTATCATTCTCTTGTAGATAACAAAATAGCCCTCCTTATTTTCTGTATCTATTTCTTTGGTCAAATACGATTTTGAATATTCGTTGATTACTATATTGCTCAACAAGACTTCATTAATGTGGGAGAAAGCGGAATCCTTTACCGTGGGACGGGTAACAATTTCTATCGCCTTTTTTAATTTTTCAGAAGTGTCGCCAATACTATTGGTCGCAAAGACCAACTGATACTCCAACCAACCCCAATACCAAGAGGTAAGGTACAAGAGCAACTTGTGCTTGTTCTCAAAGTAACGGTATATTGAACTTTCATTGGAACCAATTTGGAGACCCAACTTTTTAAAGGTAAACCCCTCAAATCCAATATCGTTTATCATTAAGATACTTTGTTCAATAATCCGCTTCCCCAAATCCGAAGACGCTGGATCCTTAACAAAGATCTTATCATTTATTTTAATTGTGACTGACCCAAATAGACGTTCCATACTTAAATTTTTACACTCGCAAATATAATAGTATTACTATCAATATATGATAGTTTAACAGCTATTTAACATCAGTAAAACTGTTTTATTGGCCCGAAGAATACTTTGGACGGATCAGTAATATTAACAAAACCAACCCTTTAAGTCATTATGTTCCCTATATATTCTGTGTAAGTATTGGTGCCAAGCCATGGACGTTAAAAGTTATTCTTCAAAAGGCAATACGGTAAGAGACAATGATGTTTGGAACGGCTAAAATGCCCCCATAATGCAAAAAAAATACAATTGGGGATGGTGCCCAATTGCAGGTAATTCAAAGTTTACCAAAGAGGCTAACGCTTATAGCGTAGTGGGCGGCAATCCAGCCCAGTTGATACACAAGCGCTTTTCCGAAGCGAATATTGCCCAATTATTCAAACTGCAAGGTGGGATTGGCCCATTGAAAAAATTAAGCCTAATCTCCAAAATTGCAAATTCTGTAAGGCTAAATAGTTTTTAGCTGTTGGTATAATGTTAGGGAACTAATAATAGATACTACTTCATTATCCTCGTCAACTGAAAATATCTTTTATAGGTATCTGGGATATCCGCAATATCCAATAGACAACCTTCCTCCATATAAGGATAAATTTCATCATAGGTCTTTACAATGTACATGCCCACCCTCTTACTAATATGTTCGCGTCTCAAATCTTTAGGGCCGTCAAGGCCTGCTGCTGCAATCAATTCCAAAAAACTATGAATAGTGGCTTCGTGATAATTTTTTGCCCTTGGCGCCTTGTCATCCACCACCAGCCCCCTAACAAGCGATCTATTCTGAGTGGCAACCCCAGTAGGGCAAGTATTCATATTACATTGCAGGGCTTGAATGCAACCTATGGACAACATCATTGCACGGGCACTGTTGCAACCATCGGCTCCCAGTGCTAGAGCCCTTGCCATATGAAATCCGGTTATTATCTTTCCTGCAACAATTACCTTTATATCATTTTTCAATCCGAAACCCACCAAGGTATCATATACAAAAATCAGTCCTTCCCTTAGGGGCATGCCCATGGTATTCGAAAATTCGACAGGAGCGGCACCAGTACCACCTTCCCCTCCATCCACGGTAATAAAATCTGGCGTTATACCAGTATAGATCATGGCCTCACAAAAATCCATAAATTCCTGTTTCCTACCAATGCACAATTTAAACCCAATGGGTTTTCCATCGGACAGGTCGCGCAATTTCTTAATGAAATACATGAATTGTATGGGGTCTGCAAAAGCGGAATGCGAGGGAGGGGAATGAACGGCAATACCCGGTTTTATATGTCTTATTTTTGCAATTTCCTCTGTATTCTTTATGGCCGGCAAAATTCCACCATGACCGGGCTTCGCCCCTTGTGATAGTTTTATTTCGATCATTTTAACCGATGGCCGTAGGGCATTTTCACGAAACGTTTTTTCATTAAAAGTACCATCATCGTTTCTACAGCCGAAATACCCGGTACCAATCTGCCAGATCAGGTCGCCCCCATATTTCAGATGATGATCACTGATACCACCCTCGCCCGTATTATGGGCAAAATTCCCCATTTTAGCACCCTTGTTCAAGGCCATAATGGCATTGTCGCTCAAAGAACCGAAACTCATGGCCGAAATATTCAAAAGACTAGAAGAATAGGGTTGTTTACAATCCTTGCCACCGATCAACAACCTAGGGAACTCCCCAATATCCTTTGGATTATTCTTTGCATACATGGAATGTTCCATCCATTCATATCCAGAGTGGTACAGATCCATCTGCGTACCAAAAGGCTCGGTATCTGTCTCCCCTTTTGCCCTTCTGTAGATTACCGACCTTAAAATACGGTTCAAGGGCCTTCCCTCGGTATCGGTCTCCACAAAATATTGCATGATCTCTGGGCGTATGGATTCCAATACATACCTAAACCGACCGATCAACGGAAAGTTGCGCCTTATGGTATGGCGTTTTTGAAAGATGTCAAAGATGCCCATCAAAATTAATGGTCCAACCAATATGAAACTCCATAAAATAGGAGTCCAGAAAAAAGCGATGCAAATAATAGCAATGACAACTATGGTTGAGATAAGAATAAAACGTTCACGGACTTTCATAGGAAGGCATATTAGGTTAACAACAAAAATAAGAAACAGATTTGTATTGTTGAAGTCTAATATACAGGGTTAATTAATAAGAAAATTAAAATCAGTCCAGTGTTTTTTTTCCGATGTAAAAATGAACAGAACACGAACTTTGGGATGGTTTAATAGAACTATTTCAAATGCAAACACAACTTTTGGGATTGATCCATCCTTCTCGCCTCTTCAGCGATAAAATTTGGGCATAAAAAAACCTCCGTAAACGGAGGTTTTTTTCTTGTTGTACAGGCGGAGAGACTCGAACTCTCACACCTCACGGCACTAGATCCTAAGTCTAGCGTGTCTACCAATTCCACCACGCCTGCATTGACTCCGATTATTATCGGGATGCAAATATAAAGTAATTTTTCAATTTTAAAATACTTAGGCATTAAAAAGTTCTTTTTTGTAAATTTAGCCTTCAATTAAATCAATTTATGCACGACATTACGGAGTACCTAGCTAAAAACAAAGAACGTTTTATTAACGAATTGATACAACTCTTAAAGATACCCTCGGTAAGTGCCGACCCTGCTTATTCACAGGACGTTATCAATGCTTCTGAAGCCGTAAAGGCTTCACTTTTGGAAGCTGGCTGCGACACGGTAGAGATCTGTGAAACCAATGGATACCCCATAGTTTACGGGGAAAAAATAATAAATCCAGAATTGCCTACCATATTGGTTTATGGTCATTATGACGTTCAACCAGCAGATCCCATAGACCTTTGGAACTCCCCTCCATTTGAACCGGTTATAAAATCCACCGACGTTCACCCCGAAGGGGCCATTTTTGCAAGAGGCGCCTGCGATGACAAGGGACAAATGTATATGCACGTAAAGGCCTTGGAATTTATGGTAAAAACCTACCAATTGCCCTGCAACGTAAAATTTATGATTGAAGGGGAAGAGGAAGTCGGAAGCGAGAATTTGGGCACTTTTGTAGCCGAAAACAAAGAAAAACTTACAAACGACATCATCTTAATTTCAGATACCGGCATGATTGCCAATAATGTGCCTTCCATAACCACAGGTTTACGGGGACTTAGCTATGTGGAAGTAGAGGTTACAGGGCCTAACAGGGATTTGCACTCAGGCCTATACGGCGGAGCTGTGGCCAATCCCATCAATGTATTGACCAAAATGATTGCTGCACTTCACGATGAAAACAACCATATCACCATCCCTGGATTCTATGACAAGGTGGAAGAGCTTTCCAAGGAAGAACGTGCAGAAATGGCCAAGGCACCTTTTAGCTTGGAGAACTACAAAAAAGCCTTGGATATAAACGCGGTTTACGGTGAAAAGGGTTATACCACCAACGAACGCAATTCCATTAGACCTACCTTGGACGTTAACGGAATTTGGGGCGGATATATAGGTGCGGGAGCAAAAACCGTAATTGCCAGTAAAGCCTATGCTAAAATTTCCATGCGCTTGGTGCCACATCAGGATTGGAAAGAGATAACCGAGTTGTTCAAAACCCATTTCGAAAGTCTGGCCCCAGACGGTGTAACCGTTAAGGTTACCCCCCATCACGGTGGACAAGGCTATGTAACGCCCATAGACAATAATGGCTATAAAGCCGCATCCAAAGCCTACGAAACTACCTTTGGCAAGACCCCAATACCTCAGCGTAGCGGAGGCAGTATCCCCATTGTTTCCCTTTTCGAGAAAGAGTTGAAAAGTAAGACCATACTTATGGGATTCGGCTTGGATAGTGATGCCATACATTCGCCCAACGAGCATTTTGGCGTTTGGAATTATCTAAAGGGCATAGAGACCATTCCGTATTTTTATTACTATTTCACGGAACTCTCCAAATAAATAACAACCTTCCATTAAAGCAGGGTCGGGTCCCTAATTCTCCCGACACTGCCCTGGGAGAAGGTTTTCCATTTATTCCCACATACACTATTCTTTTTCTTTTGGGCGTTCCCCTAGAGGGTCGCTCTTTCCGCTATATCTTTTTTGGCTCATATCAAGCAGTCCTGCAAGGTTTTGGAAACCTTGTAGGACTTGAGCCCCTAACTAACCGTGATACCTACAAGGTTTTAGAAACCTTGCAGGAGTCAGGCCAAAAAAGGATGCCGCTGCAATAGCTAACGCTAAATCAATTAACAATAAACAATTGGCAATAAACAATCTTTAACCCTCAACGCTTTAACACTTCACTAGACCCCAAATATTAACACCTCTACACTTGTAGAATCAAAAAATTTGTTCTATGTTTGTAGAGCAAATAATATTTTTACAAATGAAATTATCTAAAACAGAAGAAGAATTAATGAACCACCTCTGGAAGCTGAACAAAGCTTTCATGAAGGATCTGTTGGAAGTGTACCCTGAACCCAAACCCGCCACCACTACCGTGGCTACCTTGTTAAAGCGAATGACGGACAAAGGCTTTGTTGGGTATAACTTGTTTGGAAACGCTAGACAATACTACCCTTTGGTAAAGAAAAAAGACTATTTCTCCAAACATTTGAACGGACTCATTAAAACCTTTTTTAACGATAGTACCTCACAATTTGCCTCTTTTTTTGCCCAAGAAACCGATCTTAGCAAGGAAGAATTGGAAGAATTAAGAAATTTGATCGATACAGAAATTAAAAACAAATAGCCATGTTGATCTATCTTTTAAAATTTAGTGCGTGTTTGGCCATACTCCTGCTATTTTACAAGTTAGCGCTGGAGAAGGTCCATATTCATAATTTTAAAAGATATTATCTGCTTTCTGCATTTCTCATTTCCCTAAGTATTCCCTTAATCACCTTTACCCAATATGTTACCGTAACCATAGAGCCGTCCCTGATTGAAACGTACATTGACCAAACCAGTAGTAATCCCATAGAAAACAAAACCAACAACGAGCCATTATTACCCATTATTCTATGGTGCATTTACGTTTTAGGGGTGTTCATTTTCGCACTAAAGTTTTTTGGGAACCTCAGGGCGTTGATCAAAAATATTAAGCATAATCCCAAACTGAAATCGGGACGTATCCATCACGTGTTGCTTCAAGAACTTATTGCTCCGCATACCTTTTTTAGCTATATTTTTTTCAACAGAACCAATTACGAATCCCAGAAAATTCCGCAAGAAGTTTTTTGGCATGAGGAAACCCATGCCAACCAAAAACACAGCTTGGATATCTTACTGTTGGAGCTGCTTCAAATTGTCTTCTGGTTTCACCCATTGATTTACTGGGCAAAGCATTTGGCAAAACTGAACCACGAATTTTTAGCGGACCAGGCCGTTTTAAACAGGGGGGCTAGTGTTCCCAACTATCAAAACTTGGTATTGGCATTCTCATCAAATGCCGTAACATCCCCTTTGGCAAACGCCATTCATTATTCATCAATCAAAAAACGAATCGTCATCATGAAAACACAAACATCAAAAAGAGTCATTTGGCTTAAAAGTTTATTGCTAATTCCATTAATGGCACTCCTACTCTACAGTTTTAGCACCAAAGAAGTGCTTGAAGTTCAAAAAATCGAAACCATTACTATTGAGCAGGACTACCATCAAGAAACAATAATAGAGGATATTGAACAGGAAAAAATTAATGATTCAAGAAATCAAAATATTCCAACACAAGAAATTTCTATAGCCATTAATAAAAAAGGACAGTTGTTGGTCAATGTTGATTTGGTTAATATCGAAGACCTAAAATCGCACCTACTTAAATACAACCAAGGCCTAACAAAAGAACAAAGGGAGAAAAGCGTTAGGGCCGTTATTAGTGTAGAGAAAGAAACCCCGGCCAACATCATTAAACAAGTAGATGCCATTTTAATGGACTATGGTGTAGCCACCATTGACATTAAAGGACCAACAAAATCCCCAACCCAAGTCGGGGCCACCAAAACCGAAATAAAGGAATTCAACACCCTCGCCAAAAAATACAATGCACAACCCCAAGAAACAAGGGTTATTCCGTTAAAAGACCTAAAGAAATTAGAAACTTTTTACGGTCGTATGAGCAATGAGCAGAAACAGCAGGCACAGCCCTTTCCAGAATGCCCACCAGTTCCACCAGCCCCTGATCCTGCTCCAGCTCCAAAGTTGGTTCCAACCATAAAAAAAGGTGAGCCAAGTCCTATTCCACCAGTTCCAACTCCGCCAAAGACAGAAACAAAAGTTGACCATACAGAAGCGTTAGGAAACAATAATCATATCTCAAGAAAAGTGCTGTCGAAAGCGAAAATGGTACCTGTTGTTAGCTCCGATTTTCCACCACCTCCTCCAACTATTGCAACCCACGTCAATACAGAAAACTATTCGAAGGAAGTGAAATATGCGATTAACACCTATTTAAAAAAAGCGAAAAGCTATAGGGCTGCAGTCTCCCGTTACCACAACGCGCACATGGGAAGTATTAATGAACTAAAAAAAAACTATGTTGAAGTAATGCAATTATACGATACATATAAAAAATTGGCATATAAGGAAAATCATTATGTGCACCCGGTCCCTTTATATTCTGATCCTAAAGGAGAGTTTGGAAATCCAGATTCCACACCAAATAAGGAAGAAGATAATATTCCAGCACCAACTTTAAAAAGTAGCACCGATCAAAAATTAAAAGCTATAAAAGAGCCTTCTGTATATTATGGACATTTGTACACTGCACCTCAACCACCAGCTCAAAAAAATCCAGATCCAGTGGAATATATAAAGGAATTGGCCGAAAAAGGTGCGACCTTTTATATTGGCCCCCATCAATATAAGACGGATGAAGCAATCGAATTGGTTCGAAAGAGCAAAAATGCAAGCATTGATGTGAGCGATTACCCAGTCGTGAGACTGGGTGGTTGTTGATCCATCACATTCCTAACATGAAAGAAATTTCCGAAATGGTAAGTAAAAATTTAAGCAGTCCTGCAAGGTTTTAAAAACCTTGTAGGACTAAAACCTCAACCTAGCCGGGAATTCCAAACAAAAAATCATGCACTCACATTATACCTACAAGGTTAAAAAAAGACCTTGCAGGATTTGGGACAGGCTGATAAAAAGCAAAAATAATGCCCTGGAAAAGCCAACGCAAAACCGATTAACGATGATATCGGGTTTTTGCAATACAATGGCTCCCCACCCTGGATAGGGAGGGGTGTATTCTTTGCTGACAGCGAGTCGGGGAAGAAGACGGGGTGGGTGGAAAGCCTATACCAATTGGGATTGCACTAATAGCCGCATCACAATAGCCCAGGGATGCACGCTACCCCTTGCGCCATCTCGACGAAAAAGCCGGGATGCCACCTTCCCCTACATATCATAAGTTAGTACTGCAAGGTTTTCAAAACCTTGTAGGACTTATGCCCGAACCTAACCAAGACAACCAGATAAATCATCATGTGCTTTCTCAATACCCTACAAGGTTAAAAAAACCTTGCAGGATTAGAAGCAAACCTAACTGGGAATTCCAAACAAAAAATCATGCACTCACACTATACCTACAAGGTTTTCAAAACCTTGAAGGATTAGGAACTGAACACAAAAAAGCCAAGAGGCCCAAAAATCCAAAAAAAAGAATTCAGGCCTCTCGGCTACCAACTATATTCTATTAATATTGTTCCAATAGGTAATTCAACAGATCCGTGGTAGTAACAATCCCTACCAAGTCTCCATTTTCAACTACTGGTAAAGCGTGGAATTCCTTTTTAGCTAATATTTCCGTTACCTCCTTTATACTCAAGGATGGAGAAATATGTACGGGGTTCTTTACCATCACCTGTTCTATGCTCAACATATTGTAAACTGCGGTGTCCACTTGGGAATCATCCTCGCCATAATTATCAACAAAACTGATCCTCAATAAATCCGTTAAACTCAGAATTCCAATAATCTTTTTATTGTTCACTACTGGAATATGGCGAATCTTATGCTTTTCAAACAATTTTTCGGCATCCAATAAACTGTTGGTGTGATTTATTGTAACTAAATCCGTTGTCATAATTTTTGATACTGGCTCTCTTCTTTTCATATTTTAATAAATTTTGAAATTGTTTAATGTTTGGTCCATTTAAAAGGGAGTACCTCTGCCTTTATGATAAGTACTCGCTATAAAACTAATAGGCTAGTTTTACCCTTTTAAACCAACACACTAAAGGTCGCCAACATTCCTAACTAAAAACATGATATAAGTCAGCCTAAAAAAGATTCCGAAATTTTCAGCATTTAAAAAGCTGGCAGGATTAGATGCAATCATGACCTTACCCTATACCTACAAGGTTAAAAAAACCTTGCAGGATTAGAACCAAACTTAACCTGAAAAAACCAGAGAAACATTCATGCCCTATCACCATACCTACAAGGTTTTCAAACCTTGCAGGATCAGGGACAAGCGGATAAAAAGTCAAAAAAGGACGCCGCTGCCATAAATAACGCAAAATCGATTAGCAATCACGCCCTGTTTTTGCACTACTTAAATGGGGTAGATTCTTTCTCCAACATCAGGACTTCTATTCTAACCGATTTACCGCCAAAAGTGGCTCCCCACCCTGGATAGGGAGGGGAGGATTCTTTACCGACAGCGAGTCGGGGAAGAAGACGAGGCGGGTGGAAAGCCCCACCAATAGGGATTGCCCTAACAGCTGTATCATAATAGCCCAGGGATGCACGCTACCCCGTCCGCCATCACGACAAAAAGGTCGGGATGCCACCTTCCCCTACATGGGGAAGGAGCTTCCATGTCCTATCCATCAAATGGCAGTCCTGCAAGGTTTCCAAAACCTTGTAGGACTAAAACCGTAACCCAACTGAGATACCTACAAGGTTTTGGAAACCTTGAAGGAACCAGCCCAAAAAAGATGCCACTCCTGCCCCCTATTCATTAATAATGGATTTCGCCTTGGATTTCATTCTTGCCATAAGTGATTTTTTGGGTTCACTCGCCGGTGCGGTGGTATTTTGTTCCAAGGCATCATTGCCATCTTCCACAACCAAGGATGTACCAGCTTTAACCGAAGTACTATTGCCCTTATTGGCATCTACCGAAGACACGGGCATTTTAGTTTTTGTGGACGAAATAATCTCGCCCTGAAGCCAAGTTTTCACAAAAGCCGTAACTGCCGTATTTACCTCTTTACCTGCCCTATAACAAGCTTTCCATTGTGGCGATTTACTCTCGTAATCCGGATTTACAAACTTTTTAATTTTATAATTATCGGGAGCACTAAGTTTTGCGTTAAAATCCACTTTTGAAACTAAGCTAAGGTATTCCTCTAATTTTCTTTTTACCAGAACAGCGGGATCTGCCGGATAACTTTTTTCCCACTTCGTTTTATTAGGGGTTGGATCCTCATACAAGGCCACGGTGGCTTTTTGCTCCTCCAACATAGGTTCGAACATAGCAATAGACTGGGCATTTTCTTTTGGTGCCCTCCTGAGGTCGGTTAAGGCCGCCTCCAAATCCTTAATCCCATCCCTCATTCCTTGCAGTATAGCATCATCCATTCTAGGAGGCTCTGAACTAGGTTTACTGTCGGTCCTTTTCTTCTGGTACGCAGCCATAAACTCTTCACTATTGCAGTACATCTTAATATATTCACATAGTTCTTTGGCAGCCCCCACCTTGTCCCCTTCCACAATAGTAGCGAGTAACTTTAATCTGGGAAGACTCATAAAGTTTGGCTCAACCTCATAATTTGCGCCAAAACCTCCTGTAAAATTGGCCATTATATAGTTTTGGGCGTTGGCGTGGTCCATGCCCAATTTGGCAATTATATCCTCTCCTATTTTATAGGCCGATATTCCAAGCAGCCCTAGCATGGCCACTAGCATTACATGTTTTGTTTTCATTCCAATAATATTTATAGTTCAACTTCCTTAAATACGCGTTATTGCTTTGAAAGGAACGGACAATCATCATCATAGCCTCCATACCTCTATCATTTTGCGGCCATTTCCATATAAATACTGTAAAATTCCATTTAAAAGACCACTCCTACAATCCCCTAAAAACAGGATTTTCATAGTTTTAAAAATCATGGAAAAAAGGGATATATTGTATCAGCGCTATGCTTACCTTTAAAGGAGCAAATTGTACGCTATGTATGCATTCAACTCTCCGCATAAATCAGTTGTTTGGTCGTTGCCGTATTTGGCCCTAATGCAATTTGCCTTTGCTCAAAATTCCAAACTGGACAGTATAGGCCGACAAATAAAAACAACTCCCATTGACACGGTCCTTGTAAATCTATATTACCAATATGGAGAGGAGCTGGCAAACAAATACCCTGACTCTGCCCTCTGGTATTACAACCAGGCCAAAAAGCTTTCTATGGACCTTAAATATGACAGAGGCAGGGCGGCCTATGCCAGTCAGGCCATAGAAATTCTAAATGCCCAAGGCAAATTCAAGGAAGCATTGGCCTTAAGTAAAGAAGCTCTTGCCATATACGAAACAATCGGAGGCAAGAGAGATATTGCTGTAGCTTTGATCAATGTAGGTAGTGAATGGCACTATCTATCAGATTTTCAATTGGCAACGGACAATTACCTTATGGCCCTAAAGATTGCCGAGGAATTGGAAGACATAAGATTGCAGCGGATTATCAACAACAATCTGGCCTCCATTTTTATCAATCTTAAAGAATTTGAGAAAGGCAAGTCCTATGCCTCTAAATCACTGGAAATAGCTTATGAACTCAAAAATGACTATGCCATTTCATCTTCCATGTTCAACATCGCCACGGCGGAACTGTATTTGAAGGATTACGGAAATGCCCTGAAGCACTATTCACAAATAGTCCAAATTGGGGAAAAAACCGATGATTACATTCTAATTTTGGATGGCTTGTTAGGTACCGCAGACGTATACAATGCAGAGCACAACTATGGTAAAGCTCTAAGTTATTATAACAAAGTAATATACTTAGCCAAAGAAAAAGATGCTCCTGAATATGAAATGTACGCCCATATGGGCCTCTCGGACCTATACAAAAACACGGGACAGGATGATGAATCGGTGGCTTCCATTCTCTTGGGCATAAGTTTGGCAGAAAAGCTGGGTACAAAATACGAACTAAAGGATCTTTACCTTAAAGCCTCGGACATGGCCGAAAAGGCCAGGGCATATAAGGATGCACTGGAATATCGTAAAAAGTATGAGATTCTTAACGATTCTGTGGTCGGGGAAAAAAGTAAACTGAACATAAGTCTGTTGGAAGCCAAATTCGAATCCGAAAAGAAGGAGGCCATGATATCCAATTTGGAAAATAATAAAAAGATCCAAGAAATGTCCATTACCCAGAAAAACAGCTTGAACTATCTTCTGTTCGGGGTAATCATGGTGATTCTGCTCACAAGCTATATTTCCTATAGAAATTATCGTCATAAACAGAAACTACAGACCAATAGGATCAACGAACTTGAAACAGAAAAACAACTTGCGGCAACCGCGGCGGTATTAAAAGGAGAGGAACAGGAAAGAACAAGGTTGGCCAAGGACCTACATGACGGCCTGGGGGGAATGCTTTCCGGAATCAAATACTCCTTCGAATCTATTAAAGGCAATATGATCATGACGGCTGATAATCAACAAGTATTTGAACGCAGTATGGATATGCTGGACAGTTCCATAAAAGAGATGCGAAGGGTGGCCCATAATATGATGCCGGAATCCCTATTAAAGTTTGGCCTGGACACCGCCCTTAAAGATTTTTGCAACCACATAAATAAGACAGGGGCAGTAGAGATCAATTATCTGTCCTTTGGATTGGCAAATTCGTCCATTAACCAGACTGTGGCCATAACCATCTATAGAATTGTTCAGGAACTCATCAATAACACCTTAAAACACTCACGGGCCGAAACCGTTATTGTACAAATTACCAAAACGGAGCACCAACTTACCATTACCGTAGAAGATGATGGGGAAGGATTCGATACCCTAATATTAAAAAAATCTCAAGGCATGGGCTGGACCAACATTCAGCATAGGGTTGAATTTCTAAAAGGAAATTTAAACGTGGACTCGGAATATAGCAAAGGCACATCGGTACATATAGAATTTAATGTTTAAATGGCAACAAGAATATTTATAGTTGATGATCATTATATGATCATCGAGGGCATAAGGTCACTACTCCAAAATGGCAAGGGATTGGAGTGGATAGGACATGCCATGAGCGCAACGTCCTGTATGGCATTCCTTCAAACACACCAACCACATATTATTTTATTGGATATAAACCTCCCGGACATAAGTGGAATAGAGCTGTGCAAGGAAATAAAAACCAAATATCCCAAAATTGGGATTATAGGCTTAAGCTCCTATAACCAACAGAGCTATATCAACAAAATTATGGATAACGGAGCTTCCGGATATGTGCTAAAAAATGCCACCAAAGAAGAATTATTGGATGCCATTGAAACCGTTATGGACGGCGAAAAATATTTAAGTGAGGAAGCGGCATTGATCGTGAAAAAAAATGTGGGCTCAAAAATACCCATCATCACAAGACGGGAAAAAGAGGTGTTATCACTTATTTCAGAAGGACTTACCAATAACCAGATCGCTACCAAACTTTTTATAAGTATCACCACCGTGGACACCCACCGGAAAAACCTATTGGCTAAATTCGAAGCCAAAAATACCGCCACCTTGATACGTATGGCTACACATCTGGAATTTATCTGAGCAGGCACATCCACTATGCATCAATATTGAAAAGCTTTGAGATTATTCCCCATATTTATGATAATTTTCTGTAACAAATCATAGGTTTCAACGTTCTAACAGTCTATAGGAACATCAATCATAATCAGAACACTATGTTACAGCAATTCTTTATGCTCTGCTCCGGGGCTGATACCGATATTCTGAAAACTTGCTCCAAGGGAGAACAAAACAAATACGCCGGAATAGGCGCCACAGTTTTCTTTACCGCCGTCATGGCATTTATAGCCAGTGCATATGCCTTATTTACAGTCTTCGACAATATCTATACTTCCATTTTCTTCGGCCTTATTTGGGGGCTACTCATATTTAATCTGGATCGATTTATAGTCTCCACCATAAAAAAGAGCGATAGCTTTATGAGCGAATTATTACAGGCAACACCACGAATAATATTGGCCATAATTATCGCCATTGTTATTTCCAAACCTTTGGAAATGAAAATTTTTGAAAAAGAGATCAACCAAGTGCTTTTGGAGGAGAAAAACAGCATGACCCTTGCCAATAAGGAGCAAATTGCCACACTATACAACCCCAAAACGGAACAACTGAAGGCGGATATATTGGGCCTTAAAAATGAAATTATTGCCAAAGAGACCGAAACCAATGCGCTTTACGACACCTACATCTCCGAGGCAGAAGGCACTGCAGGCACAAAATTATTGGGCAAAGGACCAGTATACAAAGAAAAAAGGGACAAACACGATGCCGCCCTGGCCGAACTACAGTACCTAAAACAAAAAAACGTTGAAAAAATTTCAGCCTTGGAAGCCCAGATTGCGGCCTTGGATCTGGAATATGCAGATCAAGTTACCAATACACAACCCATTATTGATGGTTTCGACGGACTCATGGCTCGAATAAATGCCTTGGATAAATTGCCATGGTTGCCCTCATTTTTTATCTTTCTTTTGTTCCTGGCAATAGAAACATCGCCTATAATAGCAAAGCTACTATCTCCAAAAGGTGCCTACGATTACAAGCTGGAAGACCAGGAAAGTGCCGTTAGGACGTGGGTGACACAAAAGGTTGGGCAACGTGAAAAAGTGCTGGAAACAGACTCCCTTCTAAACCATAAAATCTACAGTGAAATTGCCGAGGAAGAGGAAATATACAAATACAAAAAACAAAAGGCCGAGGAATTATTAAGACTACAGGCCAATGCGTTTCATGAAGGCCAAGTGAAAAGTCTATAGTTTAAATAAGAACATTTTGATAGGTTTTTAGTTAATTAAAAAACCAATTATCCCGGCTGTCCAATTGAGCGCTGTCGAAACCCCATTACCAGTAATATCTGAGGCCTAGGGCAATCCCTAGCTAATTCCCCCACATCCGAACCCAAAGGGCCAAAAGGAGTTTTTTGGCATCCCTTTTTAATTTTGGGCTTTCTTCAACCAACAGCTCTCCATCCTTGGGAATCAACTTATAGTTAAAAGCGAATTGCGATTCATCCGGGTCCAAACTCATCAACCCGAATCGAAGGTCATTAAAAAATAACTGTCCGTTTACCTCATTTATGGTATACCACCCTTCAGCAATTTTTTTCAGACGTTGAACCTTATCGTTTTGGACCAAATCACCCAGTAATTCGTGGTTTTTTGGATAGCGACTAAACTGAATGGGCTTATTATCGAAAAAAGAGTAGTTCCCAATCAGGTAGGCGTCCCCGGCATCCACATTGGCAGACCAAAGAACAGTATTAAACGGAGAAGGCCTAGTGTCTATTTCTGTATAAGTTATTCCCTGTGCCTCCAAACTATGGGTGATCTTTTTATAGGCCACTCCTTTGAGCACTAAGCTAAGTCCCAAATACAAACTACTGATGCTCAACCCATACATATTAAAGCGCCACCGCAGCGCTAAATCGCGCTTTTGGCGCATAGCCAGAATAAGAAACAGCAAAAATGGCAGGGTGTATAGAGGATCAATAACGAAGATATTCTGAAAAGCTACTCTAAGATCAAAAGGCCAAAAAAGTTGGGTCCCCCATGTGGTAAAGGCATCCAAAATGGGATGGGTAAAAAGACCCCAGAACATTAATAACGACCATTCCTTCCATGTGGCAGGCCCCTTGCTTTCCAATTTAAAAATCAACCAACCGAAGATAGGGGCAAAAATTATGGAAAAGAAAATGGAGTGGTAAACCCTCTGTGCCATTCTATAGCGGTGACCGTATCCGTAACATAATTGGCCATTACATCCAAGTCGGGTATGGTTCCCGCAATAGCCCCATACATCATGGCCTTGTTGCCAACTTTCTTGCCCAAAACCGCTTCTCCCACTGCGGCACCCAATACTATCTGCGTTAACGAATCCATCCTTATTATTTATTCAGAAAAAGGCCAAGCCCTTATTACTCTGGAGGGGACTAAGAATTTATTATTCCCTACCCAGACCATAGTGATTATTCCACTATTTCCATCTTTTTCAACAAGAAGGAGGCATTCATATTTTTACAAACCCCGGTTTTAAAGGTGTAATCAAAATTAAGTTCATTATTAATGATTTCGGCATCAAAATAATAGTTCTTCACCTGGGGCAATTCCTCTGAAACTTCACATAAACTTAAATCATGGGTCGCAATAATCCCAGTAGATTTTGAGGCCACCAACTTTTCAACAAACTTCCGTGAGCCAATGGCCTTATCCATGCTGTTGGTCCCCTTGAGGATTTCATCCAAAACAATAAAATATTTGTCGTTCTGTATTTCATCCACGATAAACTTCAACCGCTTCAATTCGGAAAAGAAATAAGATTCATCATCCGTAAGGGAATCAGTAGTCCGCATGCTGGTTATTAATTTAATAGGGGAATATTCCGAAGATTGGGCGCATATAGGAAGTCCTACGTTGGCCATGACAATTTGCAGGGAAACCGTTCGTAAAAAGGTGCTTTTCCCGGCCATATTGGCTCCGGTGACAATAAAAAACTGCTCCATAAGAATCGTTATATCATTGGGAACCGCCTTTTGGGGATCCAATAAAGGATGTGATGCCTTCACCGATTTCAGGACAATCTCGTTTTCCACCAACGTCGGATAGCTATAGCTGGGGTGATTATAGGCAAAATTCCCCAGACTATTAAAGGCATCAAAAAAGGCTATAGCATTAAACCACTTCTCCACCTTTGGCCCGTGGTTACCTATCCACCGTTCTATCCTGTAAGCCTGTAACAAATCCCAAAGAAAAAATCCGTTTCCTAACAAGGCGAAAAACATATTGTTCCTTTGGTCCAGGGCACTGAGAATTTCGGAGAATTCCTTTAAAACTTTTGAGGCCAACTCTTTCTGGGAGACCACAGAATTCCTCTTTTCCTTTAAAAGATCGGAGCTAAATTCCTGTTCCTCAATTTTTAAGATCAATTTTTGATATTGCTGAAAGGTGCTTTGCACCCTATTGGCATCCGAAGCCAGTTTAGATGTGCTTTTTAGGTAAAAACCACTCAATAACAAACCAGCCAATAGTATAATAAAAATAGGGAAACCAGGTAATACCCCCAACAAGTATCCTCCAATTAAAACAAGGGAAACCAAAGAAAAAGTATAGGATACATAACGCATGGCCTTGGGAACGTATGCTTTGTACCCAGCAAGCCAGGAAACTATGGTTTTGGTTGTGGTATCCGTTTTTACCAGGATAGCTATTGCAGAAAATTCCTGTCTCCAATCGGGTAATTTCGATAATTCTTCCACAGCCTTCTGCTTGCCCGCAATATTCTCCAAATCGTTTGCCAAGAGCATTTCCACCAACATATCACTGCCTTGGACCAAGGCAGTACGATTGCTATACTGATAAAAGGAACCTTTTCCGAACAGGTCAATATCCTGGGCAAAATAATGAGTGGGATCCTTATATTCCGAACCATCGGGAAGGTGGTGGAAATTGCGTTCCAACACCTTCATTTCCGTTTCGTTAATTTTAATTAGGGCCAAAAGTTTGTCCCTCTTGTACTGTAAGTCGGTATGTTTGGAAACCAGATATAAAAAAAGGCCTATTGCAACTATAAGCGTTCCTAGGACCAATTTGGTATCCCCAAAAAAAAGATAGGTCAAACTGGCCGCGAGAACAAAAACGATCAATCTGATAGTACTGGATACAGCCAATTGTCTTTTTACCTTCCCCAGCTCTCCGGTGTGGAGTTCAACTCTGTTTTTATAAAATGTTTTTAGGTTATCCATTTAGGAATTTGAAATGTAATTTATGCAAATGTAGTTAATCCAAAGCCTTAAGTTGGGCCTGTATCTTTTTTGTTAGACCGGCAACTACCAGTTCATAGGAATGGTCTATCAATTCCCGGACCAAAGAGGGTGACAATCCCTCCAAATAGAGGGTATTCCAATGTACTTTGCTCATATGGTACCCAGCAGTGATTTTTCCATCGTATGTTTCCCGCAATTCAATGGCCCGTTCCGGATCGCATTTTAAATTGGCCTGGGACGGAATCCGCTCCAGAGGCACCAGGGCAAACATTTTCCCCATTACCTTGAACACCAAGGTGGCGGCATCAAAGGGAAATTCTTCCGTAACCCCTTTTTTAAGGATACAGTGCTCCCTAAATTCCTCTATATTCATAGTATCGGTTCTATGGAATCACCAACGGGCCAGCTCTTTTAAACTATCCCATGTTACCCTACATTTAAGCACCTCCTGATCACCGATGTCATTTCCTGCCACGGTTTCAAAATTAACTCCTCCCAAACGCTCATAAAAGGCCATAGCGCTGGTATTGTTCTTTAGCACCCATAAATACAATTTCCCTTTGGGTTTCTTCTTCAGTGCTTCCTGGGCCACCATGCCCATCAAATGTCTGCCAATTCCCTTTCCCTTGACCGTCGCCAACACATGCAAGTTGTCCAATAAGGTACCGTGTTCGGCATCATCCTCAAGAAAGGCACAAGCAAATCCGCAGATTTCCCCATCCTTTTCAGCTACCAAAACGACTTGATTAGGAGAGGGATTGCTTAGTCTATCTTTCCAAACCTCTTCTCTCTCCAGTTCAGCTTCCACATCCAAAAAATGATCACTAAAATCACCTCTGTAATGCTGTTGCCAGTTTTTTACGTGCAATTTGGCAATTTCTAAATAATCACTGGCCTTGGCCTGCCTATACGTCAACATAACAAAGGATTAAATTCCTAGGGAATCGTACACTATTACCTTGGTCCATAAACTACTGGATTCCGCTACAAATAGGTTATGGGCTTCTTCGGTCTGATATTTTACCTGTGCCTCGGCAGATTCAAAAGAAACTACCAAAGAATAGGTAAAGGAACCATCCACAACATCACGAGTGGCCTTTGGTGGCACGCCCACAAAGTTGGTCTTGGCGTATTTGGAATCCCTCATAAATTTCAAGATGGATGTCTCAAAAGCCTTCCTATCCTCAACATTATCAGGATTCTTCAACCAGAAAAAAACGGTGTGTACAAAATTGGAATCAAAGTTCTTCATATCTTCTTTGTTTTGACCATAACTTGCTACGGTCATTGTTAAAAATAATACAGTATAAAATAAAGTTTTCATTATATATTTTGTTTTGGAAATTCCACAAAAGTATGCTTTATCGAGATTACCCATCATCCCGCTAAAATAAAAAAAATGATTCCAATTTGGGATCATGGAAAAAAGGATATTACTACTCTAAGATCTGCTTTTTTCGATTGTTCATTTCCAACGAGGAATAATCCAGTTTCCACCCTATGGTCTCTACAATCTTTTCTATTAAAAGTACAGCCTCTAGAGCCTCCTTATTTGCGGTATCCATTAAACCACTTTGAGGAATTTTATCCTTAATATGCTGCTTTGCCTCCATATTCAAAGAAGTAAGGTCCGTTGGAGTAAAGGAATTGAAAAGTCCGTTTTGAATATCGTAAAACTGTAGTTCCGGAGAAATCGATAAAATTTCAGGCTGTGGAAAATTGGTAAGGATAATTCTTTTCTTATCGTTATCGGCATACATCTGCAACTTCTTTAGATCAAAACCAATATGCGCCTTGGCGTTAATGATGATCAAGGCCTTCTTTTTGCTACTAACCAAGCTTAGAAAACGCTCCTTGGTGTTTTCGTACCGATAAATTTCGGCAAAATCGCCTTCCACCGTTATTAATTTACATACGCTTTTTATCTTATCCAACAGTATGGCCGACTGATGTTCCGTCAGCTCTTTGCTCCTCTTTTTTCGGAAAAAAGAAAACACCCAGTACATTGCAATGGCCCCCAGAATAAGGCCCAAAAAAAGTTCGAATATATCACTCATCTTTGTTTCCTATTTCTCCTAAATGGGTGTATTTAAATCCACTGTTATATTTAAGTCCATATCCAAATATCCTATCCATGGAAGCATGTGAAAATAGGATAATCCCTATTAACTGACACAAAGGTAAGGAAAGATAAATCCCGAGAAAATAAATTACAATAGCCAAGCCTTTATGATGGAATAAATTATACGACATGGCACCTACCCTATTTCCCAATAGATAGCCTAGCATCCCAATATCTGGGGCCAAAATTAGCCCAACAAACCACCACCAGCTATAATCCAACAAACTAAAGAGATATAATCCCAGACAGAACATTAGTAATTCCTCAACTTTTAAAAGTAACCGCATAGCACTATTTATGATTCCTCTATTAAATATAGCACGGGCCTACTGGGACTGGCATCATTTTCGAAGGCAGCCAGTTGAAGGTTTAAAAAATACTTCCCATCCTTTATGGTATTCGCTACAAAAACAAACTCGGTTATAGTGGCCTCTAGTCGACGTTTTCCATCGAAATTCCAAAAGGTCTTATGGGCCAATAGTGCGCCATCATCCTTTTCCTTATCCACAGAAGGAAGATCTATCAGCAAATGCTCCACGCCCTTATCCACCAACAATTGTGCTGCCGATTCCAATAAATATGGGGGATTTGTATTGGCATATTGCCTGGTCATTTTGTCCCTTAGGTTTGGGATGGTCCTAATGACCACTGCTTCCCTATTTTTATTCCCCAAGGCATACTGCAATTGTTTTTTTGAGATTACAAAATCTCCTTTTATTTTTTCCGGAGCTATGGTAATGACCTCAGCCATAAAAAAGAATTTGGAAAGACTTTTATTTACGGAGTAGAACTCTTCCGTTATATGACCAACACACTCGGTATGGGTGCCATGGGCATGCGGATTAAAACTAATATCGTTAAAATTGGTCGAAGCCCCTTCTGTGACCTTGCCAATAAATTCCCCTTCGGTATGGGGCCCAATTTTTGGTGGGTCAACATACCATGCATTTACATTGGTACTCTTTCCGGTAATGGGAATGGAAATATCCAGGGGTTGGGATAGATCTATGGTGTAGTTTTTGGTATTGTGTTTTATAATGGTTTTCATGTACGCTGAATATGTTCAGTATCTAATAATGCATCACTAGTTGTTCAAATCGATGCCTTAAGTCTAACAATTCCGGATTCATTTCCTTGATCAAATTCCATTTCCAGTCTTTATGCCAATTTTTTATTTGCTTTTCTCTTTTAAAGGCATCTTCAATCTCCTTAAATTCTTCAAAATATATCAAATATTTAATATGATATTTCTTTGTAAAAACTGAAGCCATACCCAGTTCGTGAAGCCTTAATCGTTTAATAACATCTCTAGTCGCCCCGGCATACAATAAATTTCTTGTTGAATTACTAAGGATATAGAAATAACCTTTTGTCACAAAAAGAGCTTTGGTCCTGAAACAAGTTCAGGACAAGTTAACCAAAAATAAATCGGCGGCAATCCCATCGCTCAAAAATTTGCCTTTTTTAGAGACCAATAAATGATCCTTCTCTATATAAAGTAATCCGTCCTCTATTTTTTTATGAGCCTGTTGCGCCAAATAGGCATAAAACTTCTGGCCAAACTCGGTTTTTATTCGCTCCAGAGATACACCCCAAATGGTTCGTAACCCGGTCATAATATATTCGTTGTAGCGATCTGTTTTGGACAGCACCTCTACTTCTATAGGCAACTCATTTTGGGCAATGGCTTTAATATATTTGGCATTGTTGTTAATATTCCACCCCCTACGAATAACGTCATACGAATGGGCGGAGGGTCCGATTCCCAAGTATTTTTTTCCTTGCCAATAGGCCGTGTTGTTCCTGGAAAAATAACCAGGTTTTCCAAAATTGGAAATTTCGTAGTTAATAAAGCCTGCAGCTTCCAATTTTTCTACCAGAATATGAAAATGTACCTCTGCCAATTCATCATCAACCGTTGGAATAAGTCCTTTATCTATAAATGCTTTTAAGGCGGTTTTAGGTTCTACGGTAAGGGCATAACTGGAAATATGGGGTACTCCATAGTCCAAGGCCTTTTCTATGTTGGAAATCCACCTATCATTGTTCATTCCGGGAATGCCATAAATAAGATCGATGGAAATATTATCGAAATAATTCTTGGCCAGTACGATGCAGTCTTCCGCTTCCTTGGAATTATGCGCCCTGTTCATCATTTTTAAATCCTCTTCAAAAAAAGATTGGATTCCAATACTCAGCCTATTGATGGGCGATTTGGCCAATTCTTCTATCTTTTCTTTGGACAGATCATCCGGATTGGCCTCTAAAGTGATCTCGGGGGCACCTAACACAGTATAATTACTATAAACCGCCTCAATTATCTGGTCGATTTCTGCCGTGTTCAAAACCGATGGAGTTCCACCCCCAAGGTAAATGGTTTGTACCACCTCCTCCTTAAACTCATCCTTCCTAAGTTCCAATTCCTTGATTAGGGCCAGCACCATAGCCTCCTTCTTCCCCATATTGGTAGAAAAATGAAAATCGCAGTAGTGACAAGCCTGCTTGCAGAAAGGAATATGGATATAGATGCCGCTCATTTTTTCAGTGAACAATTAACAATTAGCAATAAACAATGTGAATTATGAATCATTTTGGGTTGTTTATCCTTGTTGTCTTCAGAATGGAAAACATAATTTTAGATAGTTCATCTGCCTCCGCTATTAATTTATCCGCCTCGATGGACGAAATATAATCTGAATCTTTTAAAAGGTGCAACCAATATTTAGTTTCTAGGCTCTCCTTATATGCAACAGAAATTTTAGCGGAAAAATCCGCCTTTGAAATTGCACCATTTGCTTCGGAAACATTAGCCCCAATTGATGTTCCAGCCCTTAACAATTGCTTGGATATTACAAACTCCTTTTCCTTTCTGATGATTTCCTTATATAACTTTACTACTTTTAATGCAAAAGCATAGGACTTCTCTGCTAAAGGATTACTATCAGAACCCATAAATAAAATATTGGTAATTGCTAATTGATTATTGTTTATTGATTTTGTCACCGTTTTGTTTCACAAAAGCATCCCAACCACTATAGCTTTTGCCTACTTCTATTCGGCCTTCGTTATAAAAATGACAGACTGCAGCGGCCAGGCCATCGGTACTGTCCAGATTTTTGGGGAGCGACTTTAACCCCAGTACACTTTGTAGCATTTTGGCCACCTGTTCCTTACTGGCGTTACCGTTTCCCGTAATGGCCATTTTAATCTTTTTTGGGAGGTATTCCGTGATGGGAATTTGGCGCGACAATCCTGCGGCCATGGCTACCCCTTGAGCCCTGCCTAACTTGAGCATGGATTGGACGTTTTTGCCAAAAAAGGGTGCTTCAATGGCAATTTCGTCCGGGTGGTAGGTATCTATAAGCTCTATGGTGCGCTCAAAAATAAGTTTTAGCTTGGTATAAGGATCATCGTATTTTTGAAGCAGGAGTTCGTTCATCTGAAGAAACTCCATTTTTTTATTCACCACCTTTATTAGGCCAAAACCCATAATGGTAGTTCCAGGATCTATACCCAATATTATTTTTTCATTTGCCAAGGAAGGAATTGTTTAGATGCTAGATTTATATTTCAGTTGGAATTCACAATAATAGGAATCCTAAATTTTGAGGATACCGGCACCCCGCGTTTTAATGCAGGCGATAATGGGGGCAAGCCTTTTAGACTTTGGGTGATAATACTTTGAAATTCTGGAATCTGATTTTCAATATCCTGGTTGCGCTGCACTTCCAAGACGGATATTTCCCCTTTGTAGTCCACCAGAAAATCCACGTATATAGAGGTATTGATATCGGATACAAATTGAAATTCAAAGTCCTCCAAAGTCTCAGTATAATGTTCCAATAGTGTATTTTGAAAACAGTCCAATTGCCCCGATTTATCCATCATTTCATCACAATCCTCAAATAAGGGATAACGATCAACCTCATTGAAATTTATATTGCGCATTTCCTCATTTACCAATTCTTGGGTTTTTTCTTCGTTGGAAGTAAACCAGTCGCAAGAGGTAAAAAGACAAAAACAAGCCAAAACCGCAACTTTCCTCATGTATGCCAGATTCTGGGCGGAAATTACAATTTTTTGATCAATTTAAGGGGTGCCGACGTCAATTTCCTCCTGAATAATCTTATCCTATGGGCTACAATTTTCATTAAATATCCTTTGCTGTAGTACAGTGGTCACCTCTTAGAAAGAAATAGTAATGTTTACTTATTGGTAATATGGTATTTCTGTTGATCCGTAACGGTAAGCATTGTAGTAGGCAGTCCTTTGTATTGAAAAATTAAAACATCTCCTTTTTGGACTTCAATCTCAATTATCCCATCAAAGTCTGTAACCATAGTCTCATTTTTTCCTTGAATGGATACATTTACCCCTGGCAACCCTTTGGTTCCATCGGTAACCATACATCGAAGATACTCCTTACCACCAACCTTTTTAACATTTGCCATTACGGACATCGTATTCGAAACATACGTTAATTCTGGGGATTGTGGCGACTCATTTTCTTCAGGCCCTTGAAGCTTAAACGTAATCGGAATAGAAAAAGGTACCCGTACTTTTTCACCACGGTGTTCCCCAGGGGTCATTTGCGGCAATAAAGAGATTATGCGTGCCGCCTCATCCTCCAATAATATATCTGGACCGCGTAACCTAACATTACCAATGCTTCCATCTTCTTGAATAATGAACAGCACATTTACCCGTCCCTGAATGCCAATTTCCTGGGCTTGTTCAGGATATCTAAAATTCTTTCCAATATGCCTCTGTAACATTTGATTAAAACAGGCTCTCATATCCTCTGCATCCTCACAACCTGGAAATACTGGAACTTTGTCTATTACTGCAAAAGGCACATCCAACGAGCCATCATTATTCCTACTTGTCCCAAATTCCTCTTTCCCTTCCAACTTAAATGTGATCGGGACGGAATAAGCCACTCGCACTTTTTCTCCATTGTGCTCCCCTGGGACCATTTTCGGGAGTAAGGAAATAATACGGGCCGCCTCGGCTTCCAAAATTTTATCAGGTGAGCGCATGCGAACATTCCCTATACTTCCGTCTTTCTGAATAACGAACATAATATTTACCCGTCCCTGAATACCTTTTTCCATGGCCTCTTCAGGATAATTAAAATTCTTACCAATATGTTTCTGCATTTGTTTTTGAAAACAATCCCTCATATTTTCCGTGTCTTCGCAACCAGGAAAAATCGGAACCCTTTCAACTTCTGCAAAGGGAACGTCAACATCATCCTGATTGGGGGGTGGAATGTTTAATCCGTTAGTTTGAATATTTATTGAAGGATCTATATAATTTTCATGTTTTTCATTATTTAATACTAGAAAATCATATAAACCATCTGTTATAATTAGATTGTCCATGGTGCTATTGCCACTTTCAGAAATCTCTTCCAACTTACCGTTTAAAGCCCTAAGTTCATTTCCAGTTAAAACATTTGTGTTTTTAACTTCAAATAAATAGTAATCCTCGGAGAAGCTATCCCGATTATCCAACAACATTACATAAAGTTTATAGGCTGCTATAGAGGCATTCAAATTTTCATCCAATAACTGAAAGGCCTTCTTGCTCCTTATGTAATTATCATAAGTAGCCGAGGTAGGATCGGCCATTTTGTAGGTCCAATCCGGCATTGTTCCTTTAGAATCTTCGGCCATTTTCTTATAATACAGTTTGGATAAAATTCTACTTTCAAAATAATCATTCTTGCTTAGAATGATATGGTCAGAATACACGTTTTTAGATTGGGTAAATGCGAAATGCACTGCTCTAATAGAACCTTTCTCTTGGACCTGACTTTTAATTTTTTCGTTGATTTCTTTTATTAACGACGCATCGTCCAATGTTTGTTCATGTTCAACACTAATTGTTTCCTTGGCTTCCAAGGAAGTATAGAGCAGCATTCCTACTACCAAAGGCAACAACAATAAATACTTGAGTTGCCAAACTCTTTTTGATTTTGATTTTTGTAACATGACGATTCGTTTTTTGATTAATGATGATTTAAAAAATTGATTGATGAAAGAAATATGTTGGGTCTGGAAGACCTGCGACAACAATAATTGATACTGCTCCGCCTTATGGGTCTTGGCCACTTTTGCATCGGCGATGAACTCGTGCAATTCGGAAACCCTATTTTGATATACGTAGACCAAGGGATTAAACCAGCCTATAATGCGCATCAGCTCAAAAAACAACAGATCCCAGGTATGCCTTTGTTCTATATGTACCAGTTCGTGCTGAATAATGCTTTCATGTTCCTTTTCCAACACTTGGTCGCCCAAAAAAATCGACCTAAAAAAGGAAAAGGCAATATTACTATTGCGCACTACCACCCTGGTGAAGTCTTTGAAGTAACGGATCTCGCCATGACGTTTTAGTTGGTGTATCTGGTACAGTTTATAGACAAACAATACGGCCGCAATGAACATTCCGGTGTAAAAAATTATTTTGGTCACAGAAAGATCAAAAGATGGAGAATTTTCAGTAGCCACAACCATCCCTTCGGACATATCCATGCCCCATAAATACTCGGGATATATAAAATATTCAGAAGACACCGTAGTCTTAAAAGCCTCAATCTTTATCCAGGGTAGCAAAAGGGAAAGCACAAATGTTCCGATCAGGTACACCCGGTTCCATTGAAAAAAGGTCTCCCGTTTTAGGAACAGATCGTAAATGATCAAAAACAATAGCTGAAAAGCCATGCATTCTAATATATACTGTATCATTCCTTCTCTTTTTTAATGTCTTTGAGTATGGATTCCAATTCTGATAGGCTCATATCATTCTTTTTCATAAAAAACGAGACCATACTTTTAAAAGAGCCTTGGAAATACCCGTCTACCAATTTGTTGATGGACTGATTGCCGTAATCAGATTTCTTGATCAATGGAAAATAAAGATAACCCCTGCCCTCCTGCTCGTGGTCCACAAAACCCTTACTTTCCAGAATACGGACAATGGTAGAAACCGTATTATATGCCGGTTTGGGTTCCGGCAATTCGTCAATAATTGCGGCTACATTACATTTTTGTAATTGCCATAATACCTGCATTACCTCCTCCTCCGCTTTGGTCAATTGTTTCATTTAACTAACTTTTTAGTTGAACACTAGAACAAATATAACTAAATATTTAGTTTAAACTAATTTTTTAGTTAAAAACTTGATTTGAAGCTCTTACGAGCGCCCAGCTCGTACTGAAATTTATTTAATCTGAATTCTAGGTAAACACGAGCAAAACGCCTGTCTGCCGACTGAAGTAGGTTCACACCAGCAATAGGCGACTAAATCAGTCATTTCGAACGACCACTAGGGAGGAGAAATCGCATTTGTGGCGCAACCTAAACCTCAATTTTGAACTTAACTTCTCAATTACAAGCAAAATTCGAAATGTACCTCACTAAAACCCGGCTTGTGCGACTTCTCGTCGTCCCCAAAATGGGACTCTGTCGAAGTGACTGGACCAGTCATTTCGACTGCTAAGGAGAAATCACACAAGTAGCTAAACGAAGTTTTGAAAGTTATCCGCGATGTAACTACCACTATGAACATGAAAGATAGGATACCAAAATTAAAACCAAAACCTGTACAACTTCTCAATCGTTGCGAAAAAGCAACTCATGTCGAAGTGACTTAACGTGTAACGCGACCTATAATCCCTAAACAATCTGATTATTTAAGGATTCCCACTTAGGATTAAAAGAAGAAACAAGACTATTTTTCTTTTCCCTTCGCCACTTTTTAATTTCCTTTTCCCTGGCAATGGCGTCTTTTGGGTTTTCAAAACCTTCGTAATACACCAAATAAATATAGTTATATTTGCCTGCAAAAGATTTCTTGGAATTTTGACTATCGAAATAGTGCTGGGATAACCTACGCTGTATATGATTGGTTACTCCTACATAAAGGGTTGTACGATGTTCGTTTGTGGTTATATATACAAAATGATTGTAGAACAATTGAAAGCTCGTATTGGTGTTACCCAAATTTAGTTCATTATTTATAAGTTTCGAAAAGCAACTAATAACATAATGACCACCCCTGTCATTTCGAACGACCGCTAGGGAGGAGAAACCGAAGGTTCACGAATACCCCTGAAATAAAATGTCATGAGCTAAATCGCACTAATAGCTCGACTTGAACTTTAATTGTGCACTACAATTCACTCCTAACGGCTATAACGAAAATGCATCCCACCAAAAACCAATATGTGCGACTTCTCGTCGTCCCGAAAAGGGACTCTGTCGAAGTGACTATCCCCTGTCATTTCGACCGACCGACAGGGAGGAGAAACCGAAGGTTCACGAATACCCCTGAAATAAAATGTCATGAGCTAAATCACACTAGATGCTCAACCAAAATTTGAAATATAAACTGGCCAAAACCAAGCATGTGCAACTTTCAATCATTGAGAAAAAGCAACCCATGTCCAAGGGACTGCCCCAGTCCTTTCCAATCCATGTAACAAATCCTTCCTATGTTCGTCAAACTAAGCAATCAAAAGATTCCTATGGATATTGCCTTATTAATTTTTGGGTTCATTTTAATGTTCGTTGGAGTATTGGGTAGTTTTCTCCCAGTCCTGCCAGGAACGCCTATAAGTTGGGTAGGCTTACTCCTACTCTATCTTACAAAGGCGATTCCCGATGATTGGATTTTTTTAGGAATTACCTTGGCCATAGCCATATTGGTTTTTGCCCTCGATTATATTATTCCCGTTTGGGGAACCAAAAAATTCGGGGGAAGTAAGTGGGGAATGATTGGGACCACCGTTGGACTTTTAGTAGCCCTGATTTTTCCGGTTCTTGGATTTTTTGGGATCATAATCTGGCCCTTTTTAGGCGCTTTGATAGGGGAATTGATCAACAAGGCCGATCAAAAAACGGCCCTAAAGGCCGCCTTTGGCTCTTTTTTAGGCTTTTTAACCGGAACCTTCCTGAAATTTATGGTTACTATAATTTACTTAGGCCTATTTATATATAAAGCCTGGGAATATAAATCGGACTTATTTCCCTTTTTTAATTAACCGGCATTGCTACATCCAAGTTACTTTTTCTTGCCAAGGTCTTTTAATGACCTCCGGAATTTCTTCGTCATAATAGCCCATATAGAAAAAGCCTAGGCACACCTCTCCTGAGTTCAGCTCAAAAAAATCGTCCATATATTTAATAAGGCCAGGAGAACTCCAATAACTACCTATGCCCATCTCAGTACAGCAGAGCCACATATTTTGCACTGCCATAGCCGTTGCAGCCACCTCTTCCCATTCGGGCAAACTTTCCAGGGGATCACGTTGCATACAAATGGCTATGACAGCCGCAGCCTTTTTAGGATTCTGTATTAACTTTTCTACCTTGAACTGCTTAGGTTTGGGATCGGTTTCCATATACTTCAACGACAGAAACAAACCCAGTTTTTCCTTGGTCTCCCCTTGTAGCACCCTAAAACGCCAAGGTTCGGTTTTCTTATGGGTAGGCGCAAAATTGGCGGCCTCCAAGACCTTTTCAATGTTCTCCCTACTTATAGGTTTATCATTATATTGGGCAGGAAAAACAGACCGACGCTTCTTAATTATATCAAAAATCATACTTTATCAATTTAAATATTACAAACTAAGGTTTTTAAAGCCTATTTTGTTTCGTTTAACAATAAATTAATACAATGTCGCAGGGCAGGGTTTCTATTGTCCTCCTTCCAACAAACGGACAACACCGCCCTTTGCGGAATGTTCTTGAGTTCAATAAATTTTACTTTCATCTGAAAACCATATTGCAAAGAAGTGGGTATTATAGCTATCCCCAAATTATTCTCCACCAGCTTAAAAATTGTCTGGGCATGTACAGATTTATGCGAAACCTTGGGGGTAAAACCAGCATCCTCACAAATGCTCATGACCGTATCAAAGTACAAGGGACTATAGTCTTGGGCGAACAAAATAAAATTCTCTGCCGCCAATTGCCCTACATCCGTAAATTCCCTGGTCAATAAAGGATACAATTCCGGTAAAACCACGGAAAAAGTATCGGTATAGACCGGTTGAATATTTAATCCATCCGGAACTCTGGCCGTACGTACAAAGCCCATATCCAATTTGTCCTTTAAAATGGCATTGACTTGGGCATTGTTGGACAATTCCTCCAAATTAGTCTGGATTCCAGGGAATTTATCCTTTAACTTAATCAGAAGATTGGGTATCACTTCCTGCATGGCTGAACCCAAAAACCCTATCCGGACCTCCCCAAAATTGCCATCCCTAATATGCCTCAACTGCTTTTTGGTGACTTCCAAATGGTTTAAGATAAACTCTATTTCACTTTTGAGATATTCCCCTGCAGCAGTAAGGCTTACCTTCTTCTTAGTCCTGACAAAAAGCTTTACCTCCAGTATCTCCTCCATTTGTTTAATTTGTCGACTTAAACCTGGTTGGGAGATACAAAGCTTTTCCGCTGCTTTTCTATAGTGCAATTCTTCGGCCACGGCCAAGAAATAATTGAAATGTCTGAGCTCTATTTGATAACCCATGGTTATTAAGTGTGTATATTAATAGTATTGGTGATTATCAAACTTAATCAATAATTTTATATTGATAAAAATAATCCCATGACTACTTCAAAAAAAACCTTTTTTTTCGGGGAAGATCATCTAACGGCAGGCCTAGCTCTGGGCATGACTCGGGGAACGATCCAAGGACAAATCTCAGAAAAAGCAAGAAAAAAAATTCGCGCCAGTTATGAAGTCGTGGCGCGTATTGTGGACATGGGAAAACCTGTTTACGGAATCAATACCGGTTTTGGTCCTTTGTGTACCACCAAGATCTCCAAATCCGAAACCAAAATATTACAAAACAATATACTTCAAAGTCATAGCGTAGGGGTTGGACAACCAATTGAAACCGAAATGGCCAAATTGATGCTCGTTTTAAAGGCCCATTCCCTTGCCAAAGGTTTTTCCGGCATTGCAGAAGCTACCCTGGACCGAATAATTTGGCATATTGATAACGATGCTATTCCAATAGTACCCTCTCAAGGCTCTGTAGGGGCATCCGGTGACCTTGCCCCCTTATCCCATTTATTTTTACCTCTAATAGGATTGGGAAAGGTTAGGTATATAAAAAAGGTGATCACCACAGCGCAACTCTATAAAATTTATGGCTTTGGACCTTTGGAATTAGGGCCTAAAGAGGGCCTGGCCCTAATAAACGGCACCCAATTTATTGCTGCCCATGCCGTAACGGCCATAGACAAAATGCACGCTTGCCTAACACATGCGGACATCATTGGAGCCATGATGATCGAAGGATTACAGGGTAGCGTTAAACCCTTTTATAAAGAGTTGCATGAGCTTCGCCCCTTTAAAGGCAATAGCCATGTAGCTTCAAGAATCCGTTTCCTATTGGAAGATTCCGAAATTATGCAGGACCACATAGATTGTGAACGGGTTCAGGATCCCTATTCCCTAAGATGTATTCCCCAAGTACATGGAGCATCCAGAAACGCTTGGCTGCATTTGAAGGAATTGTTGGAGATAGAATTAAACTCCGTTACGGATAACCCTATCATTATTAATGATGACTTAACCATTAGCGGGGGCAATTTTCATGGACAACCATTGGCCATGGCCCTGGACTATGCGTGCTTAGCCGCTTCCGAGATTGGAAACATCTCGGACCGCCGTATTTATTTGGCCTTGGAAGGCAATAGCCCAGGGGTACCCAAATTGTTGATGAAAGATACCGGAATCAATTCCGGCTATATGATCCTACAATACACTACTGCCGCTTTGGCAAGTGAAAATAAAGGCCTTTGCTTCCCGGCAAGCGCCGATAGCATCCCTACATCCTTAGGGCAGGAAGACCATGTAAGTATGGGATCCATCAGCGGTAGAAAAGCCCTTCAAGTATTGGAAAACGTAGAGAAAATATTGGCCATTGAACTCCTGACCGCAGCCCAGGCCTTTGAATTTAGAAAACCCATGAAATCTGGAGTCTTGCTGGATGAAGTCCATAAAACTATTCGCAAAAAAGTAGCCTTTGCCAATAAAGACAGAGTGTTTTCGGACGATATTGAAAAAGGAATTGAAATGATCAAAGGTCGCACTATAATACTTTCGGTACAACAAACAATGAAGCGCAAAAATCTTAAAATGGAAAGTCCATTTGAAGCGGAATTTGAAAAATATTAGACCATTGCAAAACATTAAGTACCTCCTGTACAATTCAGACATTCGATAAGCATGAAAAACTATACTCTTATAGGCCCCTTTACGCAAATCTTGACCATGGCAGGCCTACCGCTAAAAGGACCCCTATCCGACGAGCAATTACCGATATTGGAAAATGGGGGTATTATTATGATGGATGAAAAAATTCACGCCATAGGACCTTATCCTGAAATACAAGCGGAAGCAAACCTCCTAAATGCCGAAAATATACATATCCAATCCAACATGGTATGCCTTCCTGGCTTAATAGATGCCCATACCCATATTTGCTTTGGCGGAAGCAGGGCCAAGGACTATGCCCTACGCAATTCCGGCAAAACCTATCTCGAAATTGCCAAATCCGGTGGTGGAATCTGGGATACCGTTACCGAAACTAGAAAGGCCACTAAAATCTCCCTAATAGAGGGTGTCAAAAAAAGAGCGGACAGACATTTGACCCATGGAGTGACCACTATAGAAGTAAAAAGTGGCTACGGACTTTCGCTACAGGAGGAACTAAAAATGCTGAGGGCTATTGCACAAGCCAATGAAGAATGCCAGCCCGACCTGATTCCTACCTGCTTGGCGGCACATATGGTCCCCAAAGATTACCAGGGAAGTCCAGCAGATTATCTATCGGAAATCAGCACTTTACTGTTTCCAATTTTAAAAAAGGAAAAGTTAGCCAATAGAATCGATGCCTTTTTGGAGGAAGGGGCCTTTTCCCTTTCTTTGATAGCTCCCTATTTTGAAAAGGCAAGGGAAATGGGATTTGATATTACCGTACATGCCGACCAATTTTCGACAGGTGGTAGTGATGTTGCAGTTAAATATAAGGCAGTAAGTGCAGACCATTTGGAAGCCAGTACAGAAATAGAAATTCAGCTACTGGCCAAAAGCAATACCGTGGCCACTGCCTTGCCCGGTGCCTCTATAGGATTGGGTTGCAACTATGCCCCTTCCCGCCGATTGTTGGATGCTGGAGCAGCCTTGGCTATTGCAAGTGATTGGAATCCAGGTTCCGCCCCAATGGGCAATTTATTGCTTCAGGCCGCTGTTCTGGGCGCCTCTGAAAAACTCTCCAATACCGAGGTGTTGGCCGGGATTACTTTTAGGGCAGCTGCGGCTTTGAACTTAAAGGATCGCGGTATACTACAAACTGGATTATTAGCAGATCTTATTGCATTTCCAACCAAGGATTACAAAGAAATTCTTTACCAGCAAGGAATGATGCCACCTTCCCTTGTCTGCAAAAAGGGAAAATTAGCAGTCGGCAATAACTAAAAAAGGACCCGAACGATGACGAAAGAAAATTTAAAAACTCAAATACTTCAGGGTATTCCACAAGAATTGCCTGCCAAAAAAGTCTATCCCAAGCATGCCAATAGAGCTCCCAAACGTAAGGATATCCTCTCCTTAGAGGAGAAAAAATTGGCCATACGCAATGCCTTGCGCTATTTTCCTCCGGATTGGCATGAAATACTCGCTAAGGAATTTGCAGTGGAATTGAATACTCTGGGGAGGATATACATGTATCGCTTTAAACCAGATTATCCCATTTATGCCAGACCAATTGATCATTATCCCGCCAAAAGTACACAGGCAGCCAGTATAATGCTGATGGTACAAAACAATTTAGACCCCCAAGTAGCACAACATCCCGAAGAACTTATAACCTATGGGGGCAATGGTGCCGTTTTTCAGAATTGGGCGCAGTATCTTTTGACCATGCAGTATCTGGCCAATATGACCAACGAACAAACCCTGCACATTTATTCCGGGCATCCCATGGGGCTATTTCCTTCCTCCAAAGAGGCCCCTAGAGTGGTGGTCACCAACGGAATGATGATCCCCAACTACTCCAAGCAGGATGACTGGGAAAAGTATAATGCCCTAGGGGTTACCCAATACGGACAAATGACGGCAGGGTCCTATATGTATATCGGGCCGCAAGGAATAGTTCATGGCACTACCATTACCGTCCTGAATGCCTTTAGAAAAGTCTTACAAAAAGAGGAATCCTCCAAAGGGAAAATATTCCTCACTTCAGGATTGGGGGGTATGAGCGGAGCCCAGCCCAAGGCGGGAAATATTGCCGGCTGTATAACCATTTGTGCGGAGGTAAACAGAGCTGCTGCACAAAAAAGACACCAGCAAGGCTGGGTAGATGAGCTTTTGGAAGACCTGGACCAATTGGTAAATCGAACCAGACAGGCCATTCAAAAAGAGGAAGTTGTTTCCTTGGCCTACATTGGCAACATTGTTGATGTCTGGGAACGATTTGACCAGGAAAACATATTCATTCATTTGGGTTCCGATCAGACCTCCCTTCATAACCCATGGTCAGGGGGATATTATCCCGCTGGCCTAACGTTTGAAGAATCTAATCAGCTTATGAGGATCAATCCTGAATCTTTTAAGCAAAAAGTACAGGCTTCACTAAGAAGACAGGTTGCCGCCATTAACAAACATACCTCCAAAGGGACTTACTTTTTTGATTATGGCAATGCCTTTCTATTGGAGGCTTCAAGAGCTGGAGCGGAAATAATGGCTGAAAATGGGCAGGAATTTAGATACCCCTCTTACGTGCAAGATATTTTAGGTCCTATGTGTTTCGATTACGGATTTGGACCCTTTAGATGGGTATGCACCTCGGGAGACCCCATGGATTTGCAAAAGACCGATGATATTGCACTGCAAACTTTGGAAGAAATCAAGATTAACGCACCCGCTGAGATTCGACAGCAAATAAAGGACAATATAAAATGGATCCGGGAAGCCTCATCCAATAAATTGGTCGTAGGATCACAGGCCCGAATTTTATATGCAGATGCAGAGGGTAGGGCCGAAATAGCATTAGCCTTCAACGCTGCTATAAACTCCCGAGTAATCAGTGCGCCTATTGTTTTGGGACGGGACCACCATGATGTTGGTGGTACAGATTCTCCCTTTAGGGAAACGAGCAATATTTATGACGGCAGTAAGTTTACTGCAGATATGGCTATTCACAATGTCATAGGCGATAGTTTTAGGGGCGCCACATGGGTATCCATTCACAATGGTGGTGGTGTAGGTTGGGGAGAAGTCATCAACGGTGGTTTCGGTTTAGTCCTGGATGGTTCCGATGACGCCGCGAGGCGCTTAAAAAACATGCTTTTCTACGATGTAAATAATGGGATATCCCGAAGAAGTTGGGCCAGAAATAAAGAAGCATTATTTGCAATAAAACGGGAAATGGCCCGCACACCGGAATTAAAGGTTATTTTACCAAATTTGGTGGAAGATGACTTAATCAATGATTTGTTCAATTACTGATATCATTATCAACAAAAATTTATTATCAATTCCTTCGGAGTAGAAATAGCCTCTTTTGTTGAATTCAGTCCCCAATTATCTTTCTTGACAGTTTTCAAATGCCATATTAATAGCGGCGGGCCAAGGGTGAAACTTTTCTTATAAACTAAACGCTAAGGAGTTTCTAAGGGAAGGTTTTCCTTAACCCATACAAGATTATTTTTGGCTCGTTCAAATGTTGGGTCAATTTGCAATGCTTTGGTTAGAGCCGCTATGGCCTCTTTACGGTTCTTCAAAGCCATATAGGCACTTCCTATATTATTATAGGCAAATTTATTTTCTGAGTCCAATTCCAATGCTTTCTCCGCTGCAAGAATACATTTTTCATATAGCTGAAGATTATAATATTCCAAACTTAAATCAATATAATTTCCCACAGAAGGATTTTTTTCTACCAACTCTTCAGCCGATTTTAACGAATCCTTCTCTGTGTTTTTATTAGTCAGGTAAAAGTTGGCGAATGAATCTCCGGGCGTTATTTTTAAAGTTTCATCAACTAATGCTTCTAAATTTTCATATTCATGCAAACTGTCATATATTTTCATTAATAGATGCCTCGTTTTCAAATCGAGCTTACTTAATGAAAAAGCCATTTTCGCATTGGACAAGGCCTCCTGAAGGCGACCTTTCTTAAAAAGGAATTCAGCATAAAAATGATAACTTCGAGGATACTTGGACCCATATTCAATTGCTTTTTTATAATAGTTTTCAGCTACCTCTGGTTTATTCAGTTCATTGTTAACTATGGCCAGATTTATATATAAAGTTGAATAATACGGGGTATAGATAAGGGCTCTTGTAAAATAATCCAATGCTATATCGTATTTACCTATGGCCATTTGAGTTAAACCATAATTCATTAGTCCCCGTCCGTTTTGTGGGCTCTTTATAGTTACATCTTTCCATAAGCTTTCTTCTGAATGCCAGACTTCGTTACGTTGTCTTGTTCCTGTTATAAAAGCTGAGAGAACAATAACACCTAATAGTAGTACGCCGTATTTATAAATAGGTTTTGTATTTATGGTTGATTGACGGTTGATTATTAAAACTCCGATTGACCAAGCAACACTTAGCGATAATCCTACAAATGGAAAAAACATACGATGATCATTGGTAACCTCAGCAAGCGGTAGAAAACTCGAGGTAGGTATCAGAGAAATAAAAAACCAAATAATTCCAAAAGCTATGGGCTTGGTTTCTGCTTTTTTTGAGGTCTTGAATGCTATTACCATCATGGCAACAATAAAAGCAAGTCCCGCAAAAATTCGTTCATCAAACAAATTTGAAAAAGCTACCCAGTCAGTGTCGGCAGATAAATTAGTTGGAATGAAAAAGGTAAAGAAGTAACGGAATAAAACCCAAGGTTGAGTAATCAAATAATTCAATGTTGAAGTGCCACCTGGTTCAAATGCTGAATTTTGCATTTTTACAACAAAAAGACCCAAAAGGCCACAAACGAGAAAAGCAGGCAATGTTTGAAGAAATGCTTTCTTGATAACAGCCATTCCTTTTTTGCTAAAAATTTCGAACAAAGAATTTTCAGATTCAAATAGCAGCACGTAGAAAAATAAAATCGGAGCAAACATAGTTGCAGGTTCTTTGATAAGAATTCCGATTATTAATGGAACTAAATACAAAAAAAACTTACGCTTTACAGGATAGGCAATGTATACGTAGAATGCTGCAACTACACATAGCGTGGACAAAGAATCGCCCCGTTGATAGATATAATTTATCGTTTCTGCATTTGCAGGATGAAGTCCGTAAATAGCTACGGCGAAAAGTGCAAAATAATCCAACCATTCGCTTTGAGTAATTTTAGATAGTATTTCTCTGAACAGTAAAAACATGATTATCAGTTGAACCAAAAACCAAATAAACGTACTCAAGTGGAAATAAAAAGGGTTGTAACCTTTTCCTATATAATAGTCAATTGCTAAAGATGTCATTGTCAGGGGTCTATATACCTGATGGGTAGCCAAAGTAGAAGAGGTAGTGGCATCTTTGAAAAAAGATGGAATGTTTTTTATGTCTTGAACATATGGATTATCTACTATTTGATTAAAGTCATCAAATACAAAACCATTGTCAAAGTGGTTTGTGTAGGTGAGGGTAACAGCTATTAATATAAGCAACAATAGCAGTAGATTTTGTATTCTTTTATTCATAAGTTTTCATTAGAATTAAGTGGCTATCGATAAACTTCCTTATGGTTAAATACTATAAATGACTTAATTATTATACCCCATCCAAAAATTTAACGTTTTGGATAGTTCCGATAATACTTGAAAGGAAACTCAAAAAAATTGTCTGAATACCTATAATTATCATCACTATCGATGGAATCAAAATTCTGAATGATGCGCTCAGGTCGGTTATCCGGCCATAATCGTCCTGTCTCCAGTTCAAAAATAAATCTAAACTTAAATAAAAACCAACAACGAATATGAATAAGCCTGTAAGCACTCCTTTTTCAAGGTTAAAAAAGCTAAATATATTCAAGAAGCTTTTTTTAATTGGAATCAGACCTTGATTAATTGCATAAATTGTACTGAGATATGAAAAACTTAGCATCTGATAACTTAATACCATTCCGGCCCCACAATAGGTTAGTGTATGTAAATCAAACGTCAATTTATTGGCATGGATAGGATTCATGCTTATTATTACAAATAGAATTGTTGAAATCAAAAACAAGATCAATCCCGGGTAAAAGAATAACCATTTGGGGCTGTACATTAATAAAAATTTCAAATGTCTCCACCCGTCTCTCCATGTTCTTAAATGGGGAGGTCGGCTTCTACCATCTTTCGATAATATTGTTGGTACTTCTGTAATTTTTAATTTAAAAATGCTTGCTTTGACAATCATTTCGGAAGCGAATTCCATTCCTGTTGTCCTTAGTTCAAGTTTTTGAATACTTTCTTTTTTAAATCCTCTTAATCCGCAATGAAAATCCCTTATTTTAATTTTAAAAAAAAGTCGTCCAATGAATGAAAGAACCGGATTACCCAGGTATTTATGTAAAAAAGGCATCGCCCCTTTTTCAATACCCCCTTTGAACCTGTTGCCCATTACTAAATCATCCCCCTCTCTTAATTTTAACACAAATGGCATCAGGTTCGAAAAATCATAGCTGTCATCGGCATCTCCCATAATTATAAATTTGCCTTTTGAAGCTTCGATAGCTCCCATTAACGCCGCCCCGTACCCTTTTTTATCAATATGTACAACCTGAGCCCCGTTTCTCTGGCATATTTCAATAGAGCCATCCGTACTTCCATTATCGCCGACTACAACCTCTCCAGATATATTATTTTCTATTAATGAATTTTTTGCTTTTTTTATACATATTTCTATCGTTTCCGCTTCATTTAAACATGGAATTACTATAGATAATTCAATATTTTTTTTCTGTTCAACCATAGGTTTCATTTTTTGAAAGTTAAATGCAGTACATTTTTGCTACTAAATTTTTTTAGTTCCTTTTATTTGAAATTTTCCGGCTCAAGACGTTCAAATACAAACAAATTATTTAATCCAAATTGAAATTTTCGTTTCTTCACGAGCTTAAAAAACGGAGCCCTAAAAATCTGTTCTGTATGTTCGGGTATAAAGCCGTAATGCTCTTCCAAACTCATGCCATCAATCAATTTCAATTTGAGTAAAATGTCAAGGATGTAATCTACTTGTGGTGAAGGAACCGTAATAATAAGTCGACCATTAGGTTTTAGAAACTTATAGCAGCTTAATGCCATTGGGGTTTGCTGGGAAGATGGAATGTGCTCTAATACTGCCAACATCGTTATAATGTTGAATGTTTCCTCTTGAGGACAAGCTTGCGGAAAATAACCTGGGTATAAAGTATAAAGGTCCTTTTCAATTATTTCCTTTAAAGTTGGATCAACACCTACGCTTTTCCCTATTAATGTTCTAAGTTTTTCAAACATTATTCCATCCGCACTTCCAATATCCAAAATACTATCATTATTCCTAATATAGGCCTTAGCTTTCTTAATACGCATATTTCGTAAATAGCGGTCCAATAACTTCATAGTAAACAAATTTTGTGGTGAATTATTCTATTCGATTGCAAAGCACGTAGTATGTTCAGCTGATTCATAAACTTTGCCCTGTAAATCTGGCCAACGGCCTGTAAATTATCAAGTTTATACAAATAGATACCTATTTGAGCAAGTGGTTGTGACATATTTCCAATTAGCACTAAAATTCATTTAATAGTTGGACTGGTCCAATATTCAATCATCTACAGTCTCATTCAGAAAATGAAGATTCTTATTATCAGTTTCTATATCCATACTTTTTCTCAAACCGAAATATGGAGCCAAAGTTATGTGCGTAAATCCAGTCTTTAAACTTCTGGCCATTATTACCCCAGCTATAATCAAGTTTTGCGAAACTCCAAGACAAAGGATAAATATAGACCTTATTTCAAGTGAAAACCGCATTAAAATTCATTTTCCTTTTGTCCTTATTGAATTGTTCGCCGTGTCCAAAATTCAAAATAACAAATAAATTATCGACATACAAAGCGGGCACAAACAATCATTGATGACAGTGGCTTGCCTAAAAAACATATCGATTCAATTTATTGACCTATTGATATTAGACCAGAAAAGTATATTCCGTTCTAAAAATCCAATTCTGAATTTAGGAGACTAATAGCAATCTAGAGAGTCTCAATTTCGTCTAATAAAAAACCATTGAATCCTTTAAACACTCATATAACCTGGAATCCAGAAGTACATGTACCGATAATTTTTTATGGAGGTATTTGCGGGAGGAACTAAAAAATTTTGGAAAGCAAACGATTGCAGTAGATATTCCATATTACATTACCTCCATAAACACCTTTGCCCCTACAGCTACCAATATGACCGTTACCCTATCCATTATCTTAGGCTTTCAGCTTATCCTTCAGGCCATACAATACGACATAATCAATACCCCGAAAACACATTAAAAGACAAAGACTTTCTTACAAAAAATATTGCGGTTCAGTTGCTCCTGTCCAAGGGAAAAACACTAATATTGATAACGATATTTTCTAGGATAGCGAATAAGTTATTCAACCATACTGTTCAAAGTTCACGGAGTATCGATGAATTGGTCAACTAGGGCATCAACCTTTAAAATTCAGTAAAAATGCATACCTATTCCAAAACGGACCCTTTACTTTGGACAGGACGCAAGTCTGGCCAACAGCTTTATCTTCATGAAAAGGTGATTTGCGTTGATCTTAATTCCGAGGAAATCCCGAGCATAAATGAAAAGTCTTGGGCAATACTGGGATATGCCTGCGATGAGGGCGTAAAAAGAAATGAAGGGAGAATTGGTGCTGCTTTGGGCCCAGATGCCATCCGTAAACAGCTCGCCAAACTCCCAAACCACCTTACGGAAAACACTTTATTGATAGATACGGGAACGGTAGATTGCAAGGATGGCGATTTAAAAAAAACACAGACCGTCTTGTCGCGTACCGTCTCGCAACTGCTTAAGAAAAACACTTTCCCCATTCTTTTGGGAGGAGGACATGACATTGCTTATGGCCATTATAACGGTTTAAAAAAGTATCTCGCCACGGAAGGCAATAGTAAATCCATTGGCATCATTAATTTTGACGCCCATTTCGATTTACGAAGTAATCAAACCAATAATAATTCCGGCACACCCTTTTATCAAATTGCACAAGAATGCGAACTGGACCAGTCAAAATTCCGTTATATGTGTTTGGGAATCCGCGAAGATGCCAATAACAGGACCCTTTATGACACAGCAAAGGACCTAGGCGTCTCCTATTTTGAAAAAACAAACTTCAACCTCCTACATTTTAATAAAATAAAGGATAAAATAGCGCAATTTACCAAGGAGGTGGATTATGTATACACCACAATAGATTTGGACGGATTTTCCTCAGCCTACGCGCCTGGCGTAAGTGCCGCTTCCCCAATGGGTTTCTCCCCGGAAATTGTCCTGGAATGCCTGCAAGTTATAATTGCATCAAAAAAAATGATAAGCCTCGATATCGCTGAAATGAATCCCACTTACGATATTGACCATCAAACGGCAAAATTGGCCGCTTCCCTTGTTCATTTCGTGATCCACCAAAGCCAATAATATTGTATGTTCTTTTAACCCATTATTAATCCCAACAAGGAACAAGCCTTATTCCAACCAAGATTGGAAATACTTGCCATCATCAATAGCCAAGGCCGCCTTTGTAAGTTGCAAGGGCCTAAAAGTATCTATCATTACCGCCAACTCTTCGGTTTTGGATTTTCCAATACTGGCTTCATAAGTACCGGGATGCGGGCCATGAGGAATCCCTGCAGGATGCAACGAAATATATCCTTGGTCTATATTCTTTCTGCTCATAAAATCACCATCCACATAATACAATACCTCGTCCGAATCTATGTTGGAGTGATTGTAAGGTGCCGGTATGGATTGGGGGTGATAATCATACAAACGCGGCACAAAGGAGCAGACAACAAAGGCAGAAGTCTCAAAAGTCTGATGCACTGGAGGTGGTTGATGCACACGCCCGGTAATTGGCTCAAAATTATGAATGGAAAAACCATAAGGATAATTATAACCGTCCCAACCTACTACGTCAAAAGGGTGGGAAGCATAAACCAAATGATGTAACTGACCTTGTTTTTTAATTTTGATCACAAAATCGCCTATCTCATCATAGGTCTGTAAGTTCTGTGGCAATTTAAAGTCGCGCTCACAAAATGGAGAATGCTCCAAATGCTGTCCAAACCAGTTTCTATATCGCTTCGGCGTGTAAATGGGATGATAAGATTCCGCAATCAACAATCTGTTTTCCTGAGTATCAAAAGTAATCTGGTAGATCATTCCTCTTGGAATTACAAGATAATCCCCGTACTCGAACTTAATTTCTCCCAACATCGTTTTTAAAACTCCCGTACCTTTGTGCACAAACAGCAATTCATCCGCATCGGCATTTTTATAAAAATAATCTGTTAGGGATTTTTTGGGTGCCGCAAGCGAGATATGTACATCGGAATTGAACAACATTACACTTCTACTTTCCAAATAATCGTTCATGGGAACTACTTCAAAACCTTTTAGCAATCTGGACTTAATATTATGGGAGACCATAGCTTTTGGGGAAACATCGAATGACTTACCCGCTTCCTTTACCATTGTTGGTCTATGCAAGTGGTACATGAGCGATGACATTCCATCAAAACCAATGGTTCCGAACAATTGCTCATAATGCAGACTGCCGTCCTTTTTTTTGAAAATGGTATGTCTTTTGGGGGGAATTTTACCTAATTTGTGATACAAGGGCATAGTTATATCCTTATTAATGATTCCTTTCTAAAAATACGATAAATTAAGGAGTATCTGAAATATTAAATTTCAATTAATAATGATGCAATGATTGGATTTATGTATTTAATTGACTCATACAATTTTTCGTATTAACCTTGGCAGAAGATCAGAATGAATGATTTAAATCCCCTAAATCATCACTTTGGGAAGAATACAAACAAAAAAAGCCTCCCAAAATGGAAAGCCTTTCATCGGCGCTTGTCGGTCCAAATTTACATCCGGACAAATCGACAAATACAACCTTGCCTCAATTTGCATTGAGACACAACACAACTGGACAAAGATAGTAAAGGTTTTTAGATTTTCATTGTTTGGACACGCTTATTTGGACAATCCTTTTAGGTCCCAATATAGATTGATCAGAGTACAAAGTTAAATCCTGATTCTTCCAACTTTTTGTACTTGTCGTAATCGAACCTATACAAAAAAGCACCTTTTTTAGATGTGGATTTATCCTTCTCGTCCAATTTTATCAGCAAATCGAAGGATAGTAATTTTTTTCTAAAATTGCGATCATCCAATTTGGTCTGGTGGATGGCCTCGTATAATGATTGAAGCTGTGGAATAGTAAATTTTTCAGGGAGAAGCTCAAACCCAATAGGCTTGTGCGTAGTTTTCTGCCTTAGTCGGTCCAAGGCATCTGCGATCATAGCATTATGATCTAGTACCAGTTGGGGAATATCTTCCAAGGCAAACCATTTGGCTCCATGCAATTCCACCTGTTCCCTGTCATAGTCATTAATTCTGATCAATGCATATTGGGCCATGGAAATACATCTTGCGCCAGAATCCCTGTCCACATCACTATACACCCTTAGTTCCTCCAAAAAAATATTCTCCAGGCCAGTAAACTGTAAAAGAACACGGCGCGCAGCATCTGGGACACTCTCCTCTTCATTTACAAAACTGCCGATCAGGGACCACTCCCCTTTAAGAGGATCTATTCTCCTTCTAAAGACCAAGAGCTTCAAAATGCCCTCATCAAAACCAAAAACAATACAATCTGTTGCCACAAGTATTTTGGGCTGCGCAATATAAGGGCTATTATTCTCCAAGGCCGTCATTTAAACTATAATGCACTAAAATATCAAAAATATATATCAAATCATCAAAAGCCCAAATTTTAAACCCCTAAACCCATTCATAAGCAGCAAAAATTTATAGCTATGGCCAAATCCAACTTTCTATTTTCATCCAATTACCTACAATTTCCTCTAACACATTTAGCAGTCATTTAACAATAAACCTCCTTCATTTTGAATAACTTGTAGTAAAAAAAAGATGAAAAATACTGCTATGTTCTGGGTAGCCGCAACAACCATGGTCCTAATTTCCTTGACTATAATGGCGGCTATGAACTTTCCATTTAATTGGGTTTTTTACATTACCGTACTAGGGCAAATAATGCTCGTATATATGGTTTTCAGAGTGCTTACGGATAACTATACTACAGATAAGACATTTAAGGACTTCTATGAGGATTGTCCACTAAGGGGTGAAATTAATTAGAGGCCGATATTTCCTTTCCTTTTTTGCTATTTGGAGGGGTTCCCATACCCAATTCCGGTATTACCAATAAGGGGATTTGAGTGTGAAAGGCCAATCTTTTAATTACGGGTTCACGCGTCATTTTTTCCATATAACTATGCTGATAATTAAGCATGGCCAACAGGTGTATGTCCAATTCATTTGCAAAGACCTCCAAGGTCTGGGAAACCGAATTCAATTCTGAAACCGTATGCACATAATGCTCAACCTCACCAATGTACTTCCGCAACATATTAAGGTTGAATTGCTGGACTTCGGTGAGCGATTTAATTTCGTATTGTACATGTACTATCCTAATAGCGGCCTTAAAGGATTTGGCCATTTCCAATAGGGGCCTCAATTCAGAAGTCGTGTAAAATCTATTGAAATCTGTTGCAAAAGCTATTTCGGAAGGAGTCTTAAATTTAAAGTGTTGGGGAATTGCCAGTACCGGGCAGTTCTTTATAGATTTTATTATTCTAACGGTATTGCTCCCCATGAAAACTTCCTCCAATCCGGATGAACCTTTTGTTCCCGTAATTACCAAACCGATTTGATGGGTCTCTATAATATTCTTTATTTCATCTACCAATAGACTAAAGGAAGAAATAGCAATAAACTTATGTTTGGGATTATGGTACTTTTCCTGGATCTTTGACAAAAGCTGATCCAAACCTTTTTCGGAATTATGCTTCACTACATCTTCACAAGCTTTGCCTCCGGCACCTGTCGCCATAAACCTACTATGGGCTATGGTTGGGGTATATGTATTTAGAATATAAAACTCGCACTCTTCATGCTTATAAAGGGAAATTGCATATTTGGTTGCATTCCAAGCATTGGGAGAAAAATCTGTAGGTAATAATATCTTTTTCAAACTATTTTATATTTTATTAGAACTCTGGTTAGGAGCTAAAACCATGGGGTAAAATTATGGGAAGTCAAAAACCTGAACTATGACATTTATCAGCTTTTTGGGTTGATATTCCAAGGCTAAAAAACTTCGGAAGTAGGGGAATCTTGAAGGTAAGTATTACCCATTATCCGCAAAAAAATGAAGAAATAGAACTCACAAGTATTTGTGGAAATTAGGGAACCGAGCAATGTAGGCTACAATAGAAACAAGAAGAAACAGAATTACTGGAATCAGGACCCCTTGGCAACTTCATTAAGGCCATTTCTGTCAGCTATGGCCACTTTTTTTCCAAAGGCTTTAATCAACCCTAATTTTTTGAAATCTGAAATAATCCGTATGGCAGATTCTGTAGCCGTACCTACTACATTGGCAATATCTTCCCGAGATAATGTTAAGGCCAAATAGCCGTTCTTATCCTTTCCAAAATTTTCCTCTAAATATATAAATGCTTCGGCTATCCTTTGCTTCACGGTTTTTTGCGACATATTTACAATAACATCATCGGCCTCTTTTAAATCGTGGGCTATATGCCTCAATACTTCTACAGCAAAATTGGGATTGCTGTTAAGACTATCCATAATGGCATCTTTGGGAACAAAACAGACCTCCATATCGTTTACTGCAATTGCACTTAGGTTGGCCACTTCTTCGGTAATTACGGAACGCTGTCCCAAGACAGCACCTTTTGTCGCCAGTTTTACTATTTGATCCTTACCGTTTGGACTTAATTTGGACAACTTGGAAACTCCGTCCCTTACACAAAAAACACCATTAAGCTTGTCTCCTTCGCCAAAAATGGTTTCACCTTTTTTTACTAATTTGGTAGTTTTAGTATCTGAAACCCTTTTCAACTCTTCCTTGCTCATTGCCCGCAAGGAATTGAATTGACGAATAATACAATTTTCACATCTGCCCATAACTAAAAATTTACCTGATATGGCAAATTTAAAGGTTCTTGGCAGAGAAAAAACTGACAATTATCATGTTTATAAATGGCAATCATGAGCATCTTTGCATGCAGGTATTAAGCAAATAATCTATGGATAAGGCAACGTGCTATCATTGTGGTGACGATTGCGGGAACAATCCCATAAATCATAACGACAAAAATTTTTGTTGTGTTGGGTGTAAAACCGTTTATGAGATTTTCTCCAACAACGACCTGTCCTACTATTATGACCTGCAGTCTGCCGCAGGTGCATCCCCTAAGGAAGTGGAGGGTAAATATGACTTTCTTGAATCCCAAAGCATTGTAGAAAAACTGATCGAGTTTAACGATAATGGTACCCAGATTATTAATCTATACATTCCCCATATTCATTGCAGTTCCTGTATTTGGATATTGGAAAACCTGAACAAACTTAATAAGGGCATAAATAGTTCACAAGTAGACTTTCCCAAAAAGACCGTGAGGGTCACCTTTAACTCCAACAGGGTTTCACTTAAAGAGTTGGTGGTGCTAATGTCCAGGATCGGTTATGAACCTTATATTTCCTTGGACGATTATGACAAGACCAAAAAAGGAACGGACCGCAGTTTGTCCTATAAATTGGGTATTGCCGGTTTTGCCTTCGGAAATGTAATGTTTCTTTCCTTCCCTGAATATTTTGAGGTAGGGGAATTTTGGCTGGAACAATTTAAAGGGGTTTTTAGATGGCTTATGTTTGCCTTTTCCCTGCCTGTAGTTTTCTATGCGGCCCAAGATTATTTTATATCGGCATACAAGGGACTAAGATCTAGGTTTTTAAATATTGATATCCCAATTGCACTGGGTATTTTGGTTTTATTCCTTCGGAGCACCGTAGAAATCATTTTCGATTGGGGATCGGGTTTTTTCGACAGCCTTACTGGTTTGGTCTTCTTTTTACTACTAGGCAAATTCTTTCAACAAAAAACATATTCCTACCTGTCTTTTGAACGGGATTATAAATCCTACTTCCCTATTGCCGTTACCAGGATAACAAGTAAAAATACCGAAGAGAACACTCAGGTATACGATATTAAAGCTGGGGATAGGCTCCTTATAAGAAATGGGGAACTAATTCCTGTAGATGCTATTTTGATCAACGGAAATGCCAAGATCGACTACAGTTTTGTAACGGGCGAATCGGAACCGGTGGACAAGAAATCGGGAGACAAGGTTTATGCCGGCGGAAGACAGATAAGTAGTGCAATAGAAATTGAAGCTATAAAATCTGTTTCCCAAAGCTATCTTACACAACTATGGAGCAATGCCGTCTTCCAACAGGATAAATCGGGAAGCTTTCAAACCTTGACAGACAGTATCGGCAAAAGATTTACCGTTGCCGTCCTGACCATTGCTTTCGTCTCTGCAATAATATGGTTAATAATAGACCCTAGTAAGACTATAAATGTATTTACCGCCGTGCTCATTATTGCCTGCCCTTGTGCAATTGCTCTGGCAGCCCCTTTTACCTTGGGCAATATGTTGCGGATTTTTGGTCGCCACGGATTTTACCTAAGGGACACCCAGACCATAGAACAATTGGCTCAAATAGACACCGCTATATTCGACAAAACAGGTACTATTACCACTGCCGAAAAGGGAAACGTATACTATGAAGGTTTTGAATTGACCAGCGAAGAGGAGTCTTTGTTAAAAAACACCTTACGCTCCTCCAATCACCCATTGAGCAGAAAACTTTATGATATGTTGGCGGAACAAAACATTGTACCGTTAGAAGAATACGAGGAACATTTGGGCCAGGGAATAAAAGGTTCAACGGTTACGGACAGTGTTAAAATTGGCTCTGCCTCCTTTGTTGGCAATTCCGAAACGAACCATATTGACAGTACCTCGGTGCATTTAAGCTCTAACGACCAATACAAGGGCTGTTTTATTTTTCAGAACCAATACCGGGAAGGGGTTGGAGAAACTTTCAAAACCATGTCGCGCGACATTGAATTGGCAATCCTATCTGGAGATAACGCAGGGGAAAGAGCCAACCTTACCAAATTATTGCCTGAGGGAACACCGCTATATTTTAATCAAAAACCTGACAACAAGCTCCAATTTATAAAGTCGCTCCAAGATCAAAACAAAAAGGTAATGATGGTCGGGGACGGACTAAATGACGCAGGAGCTCTGGCACAAAGTAATGTAGGCATAGCCATTTCGGAAAACGTAAACGTTTTTTCCCCAGCCTGTGACGGCATTCTTGATGCCAAAAATTTCAAATCGCTATACCAGTATATTCTGGCCTCAAGAAAAGCCATTAAGATCATAAAACTTAGTTTCATTCTTTCCTTAATGTATAACGTGGTAGGATTGTACTTTGCGGTAACGGGAGAATTGCAGCCTGTTATTGCGGCCATCCTAATGCCTTTAAGTTCTATCAGTATTGTCATATTCACTACCGTAGCAACAAACCTTCTGGGAAGAAAACTAGCGCAGAAATAGTCATCCCAAAAACAACTTTTGCGGACAGGAATAACTTAGTTATCAAAAAGGCAACTGTTTTGCAACAGTTGCCTTTTTAATTATTTATTGTGCGCTCGAGGTGACAGAATCCTTAACTTTAATTAATTGATAATCATTTATTTGAATTACAATTTAAATCGAAATCACCTTATCAACATCTCAATTACTTTAAGTTAAGGAAGGACCCTTCTCTTATTTCTGTTGCTCTAAATACGCCACCAAGGAAGCCATTTCTTCATAACTCAGGGCATTCACCAAACCAGAAGGCATCATTGAAGTATCCAACTCCTTTCTTTCGGCGATGTCGGATTTTTTTAATTGGGTAGCAATACCTGCAATATTTCTTATGGTCAGGTCCGTGGCCGATTCCTGGGTTACAAAACCAACATAATTATCCCCTCCTTTTGTCTGTATCTGTACCGTTGAAAATCCTTGGGAAATGGAGGCATTGGGCTTCAAGATAGACTCAGCGATCTGTTCCCTGTTCATAATAGAACCTATTTGACCCATAAACGGACCTTTCATTACTTCCCCAGAAGATACACTATGACAGGTAAAACAAGCTTGGGTCTTGAAAATTTCCTTTCCTTTTTCAGGATCACCCTTTATGCTTTTCAAAGCGATCATGATATCCTCAATGGAAGCCTCCCCGATCTGTCCTTTTTTGTTTTTGATCTTTTCTAGGTCAACCGTTGGCATATCCTCTTTGGGAGCCGTAAAATCAACGGTGCCAAAATCATCGATCGCCAATCTGTACTTACTGTTTAATTCTGCGTAAAGTTCCTTTTCATCTTCCGAAGACTTTTCCCATTCCCCCATTAAAAATGAGCGTATCACAGGGGTGTAATCCCATTCTACAGTTTTATAATACGGGCCATGGGTATCCGGGCGGGTGCTCCACCACCAAGAAGTATCATAGGGTGCTTCTTTATGATAAATACGTGCCAAGGTATTGACTATTTTATTCTTGAAAACGGCTTCTTCCGTATTTTCATAGGCCTTTATCATTCCATCAACAGCCTTGGGGCTATGCATATATCGCATTGCCCAAAGTGCCATATCCCTCTGATCGGTACCTAAGGCACTGATGCAGGCGTCCACAGCATCTAATTTAACCAATGCCTTGACAGCCAAATGCGGTACAATAATTTCGGCATTAGGCCTGGCATGAGGCCCTTCAGTCCCCATTTCTGGAGCTGTAAATGAATTTGGAACTGGAATCTCCAGTAATTCATTGGCCGCTTCCTTCTTGCCCAATCTGCCCAAACCAACAATAGCAGCCGCCTTTACCCTATCAGAGTCGGACTTCAATGCATTTAAAAATGGTTCTGTAGGTACTTTTTCTATTGTCCCCAAACGGTCCGACAAGGCCCTTAAGGCAAATTCTTGAACCTGTGGGTCTTCAGTTAATGAAACCAAACGATCAATTCCGCCTTCCCCCGCCAATTGGGCAAAAGTGAATATGGCAGTGGCGCGTACCTCCAGTGGCAAAGAGCTGTCTTGGGCCAATTCCCAAACATTATCGCCCCCTTTCCCTCTTTTTATCAATTCATACTGGGCACTTAAACGAGCCTTGGCATTACCTGCCTTTAGAAGATCCACCAAACTACCTGTCCAGTAGAAATCCTGTGGATTGTGAAATGGCTCATAATTATAGTTTTCAGGTAAAACCCTAACCACATAGCCTTTATCAGGACTTCCGGAATAGCCTGCACCATCCCAAGCAGAAAGATACATGGCACCGGCAGCATCCACATCCACATCGGTTATCTGCGGCAACTGAATAAACTCTTCCTCATCCTGTATAAAACTGGCCTTGTTTTCAGTAAGCCTGTGAAAATATAGATAGCTTCTGCCCCAATCGGCCATCATGGGAACATTGTTGTATTTTTCCGGCCAGCGGTTATCGTTCATATAAAGGGACCCTGTTCCGGAGCCACCTCCAACATCCACTAAGGCAGGAAGGATCTCTTCCGTAAAATGCTTGAATAGGACAGGATATCCATATTCCCCTGATTGTATCTGATGAATAAATCTAATGTTCCAGCCCCCACCATCATTGGTATTGCCCCTGGTGTAAATATTCATAAAAGGGTCAATGGCAACGTCGTAAATATTCCTCAACCCATGGGTATACACTTCCATTTCAGTTCCGTCCGGACGTACGCGCAGGACACCACCGCCCAACATGGTCAATTGTGTTCCATCACGATCTGTGGCATTGTGAAAACCGAAGTCGCCCACGGCAATATATATCCACCCGTCTATACCCATCTGAATGCCATTGGTAGCATGATCTGTTCCTCTATCTGCTAGGTATTTGGAATTACTCAAATTCTTTATTAAAACCTTGGCAGGACCGTCGGCCACTCCATCCTTGTCCTTATCTTCAAATACCACCAAGTCCATATTAAAAGCTTTTCCCGTTTCGGGCGAAAAAGTAGTATGCAAAACAAATACTTCATCCCCAATGGCCAAAATACCCCGAGGGTTATCTACCTGTGCAAATTCCGTATAGGAATCCATTATTCCATCGTGATTACAATCTACCAAACGTTTTATAAACCCTTTGTTCATCTCCTTCCCAAGGGAACCCATCATGTCTACCCCAACAAAGACCTCTCCGGTAGCAGCTACAGACATACAGGCAGGACTTGGCGTTAATTCAGGACCTGAAAACCCAGTAATATTCAAATCTTCGGGCCAATTAAGGACCTGGGCCAAAGAATCGCTGGAAGGATAATTTATTGCCTCAGTACTTGGGGTACACGGGACCTCCCCATGCTTACAACTAAAAAATATAAAACTTGAAAATAAAATAAATCCTGCCTTTTTAAACATAATCATTTCCGTTAAAATTTGTAATTACACCCTAGGGTAGAAAAACCAGTAAAGGTTTACCGGATTTTCAACAAAGTAGCGGCAAAACTAAAAATCTTTCCCATAAATCCATGATTAAATTGAATTATTACGGGCAGGGGAACATTATTTTAGATGAATCCCCATTATAAAAGTTATGCCCAATCTCAAATGAAACCTTTAATTTTTTAAAGATTCCATAGAGGATATCACATTAAAAATCAGGATATTTGAAAGGAGGGCAATTTAAAAATGTATTTGGGGAAAAGAACTTGTAATATTTTATCAAAAGCTGATAAATGTCATATTATTCCATAACCCCCATGTTTAGTTTTACGCCTTAATTCAGATAGGTATGAGTGTAATTTATTTATTGCTGGCATTGAGTATTGTTATAGCCGTCATCTTTTTTGCGGCTTTTATTATTGCTACCAAGAATGGTCAATATGATGATTCCTATACCCCATCCGTTCGTATGCTCTTTGAGGATGAGCTTGTAAAAAGTTCTTCCGAGAAGACCGAAGAAATATCTAACCAAAAAAGTGAAAGTCAAAAATTGTAATTATGGAAGTACAACAGTTTTATTACGATAACAAAATCGTAAAAAAATTCCTTTATGCAACTATGTTTTGGGGAATTGTAGGAATGACAGTGGGCCTTATGCTGGCGTTTATGTTTATGTTCCCAAATTATACCGATGGGATATCGTGGTTGAGTTTTGGCCGTTTAAGGCCCTTACACACCAACGCGGTTATTTTTGCCTTTGTGGGAAATGCCATTTTTGCGGGCGTTTATTATTCTACCCAGCGTTTGTTAAAAGCGAGAATGTACAGCGATGCACTAAGTAAATTTAATTTCTGGGGATGGCAAGCTATCATAGTAGCAGCAGCAATTACCCTGCCCTTGGGCTACTCATCATCCAAAGAATATGCAGAGCTGGAATGGCCTATAGATTTAGCCATTGCGGTGGTCTGGGTAGCCTTTGGCTGGAACCTTATCGGGACAATGCTAAAGAGAAGACAACGTCATTTATACGTGGCTATTTGGTTTTATCTGGCAACCTTTGTAACAGTTGCAGTACTTCATATCTTTAATAGTCTTGCCCTTCCCGTTAGTGCCTTCAAAAGTTATTCTGTATATGCAGGCGTACAGGATGCCTTGGTGCAATGGTGGTACGGACACAATGCCGTAGCATTCTTCCTCACCACACCTTTCTTAGGATTAATGTACTACTTTGTGCCCAAAGCGGCCAATAGGCCTGTATATTCCTACAGACTATCCATTGTACATTTTTGGTCCTTGATATTTATTTACATCTGGGCCGGACCTCACCACTTATTATATTCTACCTTACCTGAATGGGCCCAAAATTTAGGGGTCGCCTTTTCTATAATGCTGATCGCACCATCTTGGGGAGGTATGATCAATGGACTACTGACTTTGCGTGGAGCCTGGGATAAGGTAAGAACAGACCCGGTTTTGAAGTTTATGGTGGTTGCCATTACAGGATACGGTATGGCCACTTTTGAAGGACCCATGCTTTCCCTTAAAAATGTAAATGCCATAGCGCATTTTAGCGATTGGATTATTGCACACGTGCACGTCGGAGCCTTGGCCTGGAACGGATTCCTGACTTTCGGGATGATCTACTGGATGGTTCCAAAAATGTTCAAGACCAGATTGCACTCAATACCCATGGCCAATTTTCATTTCTGGATAGGTACCTTAGGAATAATACTTTATGCCCTTCCAATGTATGTTGCCGGTTTTACCCAAGCCTTAATGTGGAAAGAATTTAACCCGGACGGAACCTTGGCCTACGGTAACTTTTTGGAGACCGTAAATGAAATTATTCCAATGTACTGGATGAGGGCCATTGGTGGCACCATGTATATTATTGGGGCAATTGTTATGATCTACAACGTAGTTGTTACCATTAAGCAGGGCACAAAGGTAGAGGATGAATTGGCAGAGGCGGCAGCATTGACTACCGTATCCAAGAAAAGAACCGCTGGAGAAACTTTCCACACTTGGTTGGAGCGTAAGCCAATTCAATTGACCATTTTGGCTACCATTGCCATTTTAATAGGAGGGATAATCCAAATTGTCCCCACTATTCTGGTGAAGTCGAACATTCCAACAATTACCAGTGTTAAGCCTTATACCCCTCTGGAATTGGAAGGTAGGGATTTGTATATAAGGGAAGGCTGTGTTGGCTGTCACTCCCAAATGGTAAGGCCTTTCAGAAGCGAGGTTGAACGTTATGGCGAGTACTCCAAAGCAGGTGAGTATGTGTACGACCACCCTTTCCTTTGGGGAAGCAAGCGTACCGGGCCCGATCTTTTAAGGGTAGGTGGCAAATATTCGGACAACTGGCACTTGAACCATATGTATGACCCACAAAGTACCTCTTCCGGATCTATTATGCCTTCTTATTCATGGTTGGTGCGCAATAAACACGACAGAGGTAATATTCAGACCAAAATGGAAACCATGGTTACCCTGGGAGTACCATATTCCGATGAGGAGATTGCAAATGCCGAACAATCTATGAACGAGCAAGCTACCAAAATAGAAAAAAATCTATACTCAGATCCGGATTTTGCCAAAGGGTATGAAGAGGACAAAAAATATGCCGCTGAAAACGGGGAAGAATTCATAGAAATGAAGGATAGGGAAATTGTAGCTATGATAGCCTATCTACAACGTCTGGGTACAGATATAAAAATTAAGGAAACGGACGAAATAATTTCACAAAACAAATAAGTCATGCTAAAATTCGTAAAAGGTTATATGGAAAGCATAGATGGCGTTGCCACCTATCCCATGATATCACTGTTAATCTTCTTTTTGTTTTTTACCATTCTTTTCTGGTGGGTCTTTACCGCCTCTAAAGAACATATCAAGGAAGTTAGCGAAATACCATTAGAAACAGAAAACCAACCTAAAGAAGAATCGTTATGAGAAATATGTCACCTTGGTGGATAAGAGTCCCCTTAATCTTTTTCCTAATCTTCGGATTGATGGAGTATTTTATTGACTCCGGGGACAAACCCGCATTTATTGAATATCCTATCACCCTCATGTTTATGTTGATGGTGTTGTTCATATTGGTGGGTATTGAATTGATCCTAAAATCGGTGGAAAATGTAATGTTCCAAACCTTATCCCCTGAAGCGCAAAAGCGATATTTGGAATCCAAATCCAAGCAATGGGAGTGGAAATGGGGCAAAGCCTTCTGGAAGAAAATTACCGGAAACAAACCTGTTGAGGAAGAAAAGGAAATTATCCTGGACCACAATTATGACGGAATCCGTGAATTGGACAACAATCTTCCGCCTTGGTGGGTGTATATGTTCTATGCCACCATTATTTTTGGAGTGGTTTATTTGGCCCGTTTCCACGTCTTTAACGACTATACCCAAGACATGGAATACGAACAGGAAGTGGCGCAGGCCCAGATTGCAATTGAAGAGTATAAAAAGACCGCAAAAGGTTTGGTTGACGCCAATACGGTGGAACTATTGACTGAAGCCTCCGATATTAAGGCTGGTGGGGCCCTATACGGCGCCAATTGTGTAGCTTGCCATATGCCGGACGGCGGTGGTGGTATTGGACCAAATCTAACCGACGAATATTGGATTTTGGGAGGCGGTGTGAAAAACGTTTTCCATACCATTTCCGAAGGCGGAAGGGACGGAAAGGGCATGATAGCGTGGAAACAGACTCTTAAACCAGCCGAAATAGCCCAGGTAGCCAGTTATATCCTCTCGGAAATAAACGGCAAGACACCTGCCAATCCAAAGGCCGCAGAAGGTGAAATCTGGACTGGAGAGTAAACACTTAAAATATTATTAGGCACATTTTTACGCTTACGATTAATTACAATAAAGTAGAAAAAAGAAATGGCACAGGACCAGGACAATTTTAGGGATTCCATAGGAACAATAAATGAGGACGGGAAAAGGGCTTGGATATATCCAAAAAAGCCTAGTGGCAAGTTTTATGAATATCGCAAGTATGTGAGTTATGTGCTTTTGGCATTTCTTTTTCTAGCTCCCTTTGTAAAAGTGAACGGCAACCAGTTCCTAATGTTCAATGTACTGGAAAGGCGTTTCAATATTTTTGGGTTTCCTTTTTGGCCACAGGATTTTCATCTCTTTGTAATTTCGATGATCATCGGGGTAATATTCATAGCCTTATTTACAGTTGCTTTTGGCCGTATTTTTTGTGGCTGGATGTGCCCACAGACAATCTTCATGGAAATGGTATTCAGAAGGATCGAATTTTGGATCGATGGTGACCGAGGAGCCCAAATACGGCTTAGCAAGCAGCCTTGGAACGCGGAGAAAATAAGGAAACGTGCCCTTAAACTGATTATTTTTTTCATTATCTCCTTTTTAATAGCCAATGTATTCCTAGCCTATTTAATTGGAAGTGACCGATTGATTGAATATATCACCGATGGCCCGTTACAACATGTAAGTACCCTGGTATCACTTTTAATTTTTACTGCGGTATTCTATTTTGTGTTTGCCTGGTTCAGGGAACAAGTATGTATCATAGCCTGCCCCTACGGACGTATGCAAGGCGTACTTCTGGACAATAAGTCTATTGTAGTGGCCTACGACCATAAACGTGGAGAGGCTGAAAACGGAAGAAAAAAGTTTAGAAAAGGAGAGGATAGGGCTGCCTTGGGACATGGTGACTGTATTGATTGTTTTCAATGCGTAAACGTCTGCCCTACAGGTATAGACATCAGAAACGGGACCCAATTGGAATGTGTTAACTGTACGGCTTGTATTGACGAATGCGACACCATAATGGAAAAGGTAAACCTGCCCAAAGGACTTATCCGTTATGCCAGTGAAGACAATATCGAGAAAAAGTCCAAGTTCAAGTTTACACCAAGACTAAAAGGCTACACCGCCGTTCTTGTTATTCTTACAGGAATTTTGATCGGAATGCTGTTTTTAAGAAATGAAGTGGAAGCAAATATCCTTAGACTTCCAGGACAACTTTACGAACATAAGGAAGACAATATTATCAGCAACGTTTACACGTATAAATTGGTAAACAAAACCACCAAGGATATTCCGGACGTAAGCTTTAAGCTGATGTCTCACAAAGGAACCATCAACCTGGTTAGACATCAACTTTTTAAGGTACCTGCACAGGGATTGGCGGAAGGCACCCTATTTGTAGAAATAAACAATTCGGCTTTGGAAGGTGACAAGAACAAATTGAGTATTGGAGTCTATAGTGGGGATAAATTAATTGAAACGGCAACGGCCAGATTCTTAGCTCCTAGAAGCTATAAGTAAATTAAAAAGGGTAGGTTAAAAACCTAAAAAACGAATAGATTTTCCTGTCAATAGGAAATCGAAACTAAAAGGAAAAGCCATGAAAATTAATTGGGGAACCGGAATTGTACTAGCCTTCATAGGGTTTATAAGTTTTATACTCTTTTTTGTAGTTCGCATGAGTATGGACAATAAGGCCAATCACGATTTGGTAATCGAGAATTACTATGGGGCAGAATTGGGATATCAAAAAGAAATTGATGCACAAAATAATTCACGCGCCAAAGAAGTTGACCTTACAATGGAAACAACCGATAAAGGTATAAAAGTGGTCTTCCCAAATAACCTGAATATAGAAGATATCAAAGGTACAGTGTCCCTTTACAGGCCATCTAACAAGCACTTGGATTTTGACTTACCTATAAGTCTATCCCAAGACTATTTGCTCATACCTGACAATCGTTTGTTGGATGGTCGCTGGGACATTAAAGTATCCTGGGAATACAATGATGAAGTCTATTTGTTTAAGAAAAAAATAACCTATCACCAAGTTAAATAAGGACTGTAAATATCACAAAGGTCAATACCTTTAAACTATGTTGTTATCTGCCGTAATATTGGGTCTAATGGGAAGCTTCCACTGTGTTGGAATGTGCGGTCCTATTGCCTTTATGTTACCAGTAGACCATAACAAACCGGCCAAAAAACTATTCCAGGTCTTTCTTTATCATATGGGCAGGCTTACCTCCTATAGCCTAATAGGTATCATTTTTGGATTTTTAGGCAAAGGACTTTATGTCTTTGGCCTACAGCAAAGGCTTTCCATCATCATCGGAGTCCTGATGATCGTCATAATCCTAATTCCGTACAAAACTTTTAGCAAATACAATTTCTCCAAACCCATATATTCTTTCTTGACCAAAATAAAAAGTCAACTTGGCAAGGAATTGCAAAAAAAGAGTCCGGACACCTTTCTCACCATTGGCTTTCTAAACGGATTACTGCCCTGTGGATTAGTTTATATGGCCCTTTTCGGGAGTATTGCGACCGCTAACCCGTGGCTTGGGGCACTGTTCATGGCCTTATTTGGACTAGGCACCATCCCTTTAATGACCACTGCCGTCTACTTTGGGAGTATGTTAAAAGGCTCGGCCAAAAAATCGGTGCAGAGATTGATCCCGGTATTCGTGATCCTTGTTGGATTACTGTTTATATTAAGAGGAATGGGACTAGGTATTCCCTATATTTCGCCCGAACCTGTCATGGAGGTTGTTGACAGCAATCTGGAATGCCACTAATAAGCCATTACCCCATCATTTTAGACTTGTCGTATATATGAAATTAATGTAAATTTCAAGCATATTGGAAATCAGCTTTCGTAAGCATGCCCAATCGATTTTTAGCATAATACATATTCACCCAACTACAAACATACTCCAATGAAGAAAATTATACTTCTATGTTACCTCCTTTTGAATTGGACGGTATTATTTTCACAGAACGAAAAAATAAACGTCATCGTTTTTGGCGCACATCCCGATGATTGCGATATCGACACTGGAGGTACGGCCATTTTACTGGCCAAGTTGGGGCATAATGTAAAGTTTGTTTCCCTCACCAATGGCGATGCCGGCCATTATGCCATGGGCGGAGGGGAGCTTGCCAAAGTAAGGATTGCGGAGGCCAAGGAAGCAGGTAAAAGATTTGGAGTAGAATATACGGTTTTGGATAACCATGATGGGGAATTGATGCCTACTTTGGAAAATCGACTTAAGGTGATACGTGAAATCAGAAAATGGAATGCCGATGTGGTCATTGCCCCCAGACCCAATGATTATCATCCGGACCACAGGTATACCGGGGTTTTGGTACAGGACGCCGCCTATATGGTAATAGTTCCAAATGTAGCCCCAGAAGTGCCCCCGCTACAAAAAAATCCAGTCTTTCTTTACTCGGAAGATGGTTTTCAAAAACCCAGCCCGTTCGAACCGGACATTGCCGTGATCATCGATAGTGTTTTTGATCAAAAAGTGTATTCCATGTCGGCACACAAATCCCAGTTCTTTGAATGGCTTCCATGGACAGCCGGAAATTTGGACAAGGTGCCCAAGGATGATAAGGGAAGATTGGAAATGTTGGCCAATTGGAGATCACAACCTCCCAAGGAGGTCCTCCTTAAATGTGCGGAAAAATGGTACGGTCCAAAAGCTTCCAGCGCCAAACATATAGAGGGTTTTGAAATATGTGAGTACGGCAAGCAGCCTACAGATGAAGAAATTGGGATACTTTTCCCCATGCTCCAAAAATAACCCCATCTAAGACTAAAGACAATATTGTCTAGTCCAGGATTTTTTTGGCATTTTCGCTATATAATTTCTTCAAAACCTCATCGCTAAGGCCCAACCCGTTGAACGACCAATGATAGGAAGATATATTCTTGTCATAAAAATGTTCATCCTCGCTTTCAAGGATGCGAAATGTTAATTCGTACATTTCCGGATCGGTACCCATATCAGTACCATAAACCAATTTATCCTGATACTTTTCATAAAAGCGCTTTGTGTAACGGGGAACGGCCGCTGTTTCCGCATATCTGGCCGAAATATCGGCAAACATATTATCGTATTTGTCCAAAAGTCTCCCAAGAATATCCAGATCATAACTACAATTAGCAAAATGACAGGCAATAAAAGTGGTTTTTGGATTTTCCCTAACTGCATTTTCCAAGGTAGTAATTAGTTCGGCATGCGTTAATAGCCCTTCCCGTGTAGTATCTATTCTCCATTTGTAGGCATTCATCAGCCCATCATTATGAACATCCATTGGTTCGTACATCCACATGGGATCCGCAACATGAATACTCACCGGCATGCCCAATTCACCACATTTTTCCCATAGTGGCCTCATCCTCTCATCATCCGCATGCATGCCTTCTGCCGGTGTTGGTTTAGAGTAAAAAAAACCAAAACCTTTGTCGCCCAATTCACCAACCCCTTTTGCTCCCATCTTAAAACATCTTTCCAACTCCTTTACGGCACGTTTGCTCCAGCCTTTTTCTTCGGAACCGGTAAAATCGAAGCCGCACCAAAGCTCAAAACGGTCCCCGTATTTGGAATAAAGATTAACAATACTATCAAAGGACTTCCCCGTCTGATAAGTGAGTACAATAGATTTGGCAACCCCTACCCGGTCCATTATCTTCACCCATTCGCTTATTTCCTGTTCCGATTTTGGATACAGATGTGAATGAAAATCCACCAAGGGAAATTTAGCTTTGGATATCTTGGTACTAGGGGTATTATAAATGGATACTGGATCGTAATCCTTAAGTAGAATGTCTTCCTGTGCTCTTACTGAAGTAGAAATAAAAGCAACGAATAAAAAAATGTGGTAGTAATTTTTCATATCGAGTTTCATGGGAATTAGACCGTGATGGTTGTCCCATGTATCTCAAATATAGCGATTTAAACATTACTTATTACAAGCAATTTAACCAATACTTGACCTAGACTATGATGGCCAGGTCGGGTTCCTGGCCTTATTGACTTCCAAGTCCTCTAAATTTTAAAAGTGATAACGGGTATTTTGGAATGATTGGCCACATCCTCCCCAATACTGCCCATTAGAAAGTGTGAAAGCCCTTTTCTCCCGTGGGTAGGCAAACCTATTAAATCGGCATTCCTGCTTTCACTAAATGCAAGTATTCCCCTCTCTACACCATAATCGTTATATATCTCGACTTCCAAACTCGCCTTGGCCAAATGCAGAAACTTATTAATTTTCTTAAAAGCATCCTTAGTGCTCAGAAAATTATCTCCAGGAGTATTGATATTTACCAAAATCAATTCAGCAGCAAGCTTATCCGCCAATTTCTTGGCCCTTTGGAATGCTTCCAGATTTTCCTCCTCAAAATCACAGGCAAAAACAAATCGTTTTACCTCAAAACCTTCAATATAATCCTTAATTACCAAAACCGGTATGTTGGAATTCCTTACCATTTTCTCAGCATTGGAACCCACAAAAATTTCTGCGATGCCATCTGTTCCGTGAGACCCCATAATAATTAGATCTGCCTGGTGCTTTTCTGCAACCTCATTAACTTCGCTGTACACTTTATGATGCTTTACAATAGGAGTAATCTTGATTCCCTTTAGATATGGCTTCTCCAAAAATGTCTCAAACCTTTTTTCTGCCAATTTTATTAAAAAGACGGCTTGCTGATAATGTGCCTGCTCATTGGCGGAAACAAGGGCCTCCGACAATTCCAGCATATGTAGGACAAAAATCTCAGATCCGTATTTTGTAGCAATGGAAGCGGCCGTTTTTAGGGCATTTTCAGATTGTTCTGAAAAATCGACGGGTACAATAATTTTTTTCATAGATTTATTTTTAATGATTATATTATCAAGAGGTTAAAAAATAGAAGGCACAATTAAATAGTCATCGAAAACAATCTAGTATCCGGTGCCTTGCGATGCAGGAACAAATCGAACGCCATACACACATTGCGTACAAAAGGCCTTCCTTTTTCGGTTACGTGAATTCCATTTGAAACAAATTCCACCAAACCGTCCAAAGCCATTTCCTTTAGTTTGTCCTTGACCTCATCCAATTCGACCAACCTTTCATTTTCATTCTCCCAGCTAGTCTTAAATTTACACATTAAATTTAAGATATGCTTGCGAATAACCCTGTCTTCTTCAGTTAAAATGTGACCTCTATAAATAGGAATAATGTTACTTTCCACCAAGTGGCGATACTCTTCCAGACTTTTTACATTTTGCGCAAAGCTATCCCAACTATCACTTATACTGGAAATTCCCAAACCTACCATAACCCTGGTCTTAGAGGCCGTATAGCCCATAAAATTCCTATGCAAGGTTCCATTCTCCATAGCCTTATAGAGCGAATCGGTCTTTAGTGAAAAATGATCCATTCCTATTTCAGAATAGCCCACCTCGGCCAACAAAGTCTTGCCCATCTCATACTGCTCCCGCTTCTCCTCCGCCGTTGGCAAATCTGAATCTTTATACCCTCTTTGTCCATTTCCTTTTAACCAAGGAACATGAGCATAACTGTAGAAGGCCAATCTATCTGGCATTAATTCCTTGGTCTTTAAAATTGTTTCGGCAACATCTTCCTTCGTTTGAAAGGGCAAGCCAAAAATAATATCATGACCTACAGAAGTATATCCTATTTCCCTGGCCCATTGGGTAACATTTTTTACATTTTCAAAGGGTTGCAGCCTATGAATAGCAAGCTGAACTTTCTTGTTATAATCCTGAACCCCATAACTTACCCTTCTAAATCCAACATCATAAAGCGCTTTTAAATGTTCTTTGGTGGTGTTATTGGGATGACCTTCAAAACTAAACTCGTAATTCTCCGCACGGGTGGCAGAGGTAAAAATACCATTGATAAGCCTTGTTAAATTCTCTGGCGAGAAAAAAGTAGGGGTTCCTCCCCCCAGATGAAGCTCCTTTATTCTTGGTTTTGTTTCAAACAAATCACAATAGAGTTTCCACTCTTTCAGGACATCGCTGATATATGGGTTTTCAACTTCATGCCGTTTCGTAATTCTTTTATGACACCCGCAAAAAGTACAGAGGCTTTCACAGAAAGGCAGGTGGATATATAGACTAATACCCTCCTCCCCGTTACTTTCATTAAAATTTTTTATCAAAGTATTTTGCCATTGTCGGCCAGAAAAAGATTCCAAATCCCAATAGGGCACCGTAGGGTAACTGGTATATCTGGGACCGGGGATATTGTATTTTTGAACTAAATTGGTCATATGCCATTGTTGTTTGCAATAGCCACAAAAATACCATGACGCAACCTTTAAAAATATGACACTTATCAGGTTTCACTATCGTCCAATAACTAAGGACCACAATTCCATAACCTTTAATTCCCGAAAAAATCTTTCTCCTCGAGGATTTGAAGTCGGACTTAATTTAAATAATCGTTAAAAACAGTACAATTAGAAACTAATTTTTTAATTAATCCGTTCTAGAGGCCCCTTTATGATAAAAACTATATTTTTGTAAACTTAAAAATAACCAATTATGACATTACTTTTAATGGCGGCCGGTAGCGGTAGCCGATATGGCAAGCTTAAACAATTTGATGACTTGGGTCCTAAAGACGAGTTCTTAATGGAATTCAGTATTTATGATGCCTTAAAAAATGGTTTTGACCACATAGTTGCTATTACAAAAAAAGAAAATGTAGATTTTTTGAAGGAGCACTTATCCAGCAGATTACCAAAAAATATTAAACTGGATGTTTTGGCCCAGGAAGTAAACGATCTTCCGGAAGGTGTAACTTATACTGGCGAAAGGGCTAAACCTTGGGGCACGGCACATGCTGTTTGGACCGCTAGGAATGTAATTGATAGACCGTTCGCCATAATTAATGCAGATGATTATTACGGCAAAAGTGCTTTTGAAAGTGCAGCCGACTTTATTAAGAACAATGGTAACAAAGAGACATTCGGTCTTATTGCCTATATACTAAAAAACACCCTATCCGAACACGGATCGGTTTCCAGGGGAGTTTGTAAATCGGAGGGCGGAAAATTGACTTCCATTCACGAGCATACCAAAATAGAAGCGCTGGATAATGTTATTATTGATTCCGATTCTGGAACCAAATTTACCGGGGAAGAATTGGTCAGCATGAACTTCTGGGTTTGTCAGCCTTCCATATTTCCTTTTATCACAGAGTACCTTAAAGACTTTATCGGAAATAAGGAGAACCATGCCAAAGGGGAAATATATCTTCCGTTTGCCATCAAGGAGATGATCGCAAAAAATCTGATAGATGCAGATGTAATTCCTTCTACAAGTCAATGGTTTGGAGTTACCTACGCCAGCGATAAAGATGTGGCCGTTACAGAATTACAGCGTATGACAGATAATAATGGGTATACCTCTCCGCTTTGGGACAATGTTTAGAACAGCCTTTCCATGATTGAAAATAAAAATGTTGAGCTCAACGAGCTGTTGAAAAACTTCTCTATAGATAGGAAAACCTATGAGTTTCAAGGAATAAATCAGGGTTATATCAATGACACCTATTTGGTCCTGGACAACCAGTACCCCTTGTATATTCTTCAAAGGGTAAACCATAATGTCTTTAAGGACGTACATGGCCTAATGGGCAATATTGCCAACGCATTTCAACATTTACAGGACCAAAATTACACGCCCATAGAACTCTTAAAAACGGAATGGGACAATTCCTATTTTAAGGATGAAAAAACAGGATATTGGAGATTGATGACCTATATCAACAACACTACCGCCTATGACAATGCCACGGATACGGACATTGCTTATGAAGCCGGTAGGGTGGTCGGAAAATTCCATCAACTTCTTGCAGAGGCACCCTTGGACAATTATGTGGATACCATTCCGCAATTCCATAATCTCCCTTTAAGGGAAAATCAATTTGAGGAATCCCTTCTATCCGCGAAAACAGAAAAGTTGGAAACGGCTAAAATGGCCATAAGCTTTGCCAAGGAAACCTTGGAAAAACTGAGAATTTTGGATAATTCCAAGTTGCCTTTACGGGTTTGCCACAATGACACCAAATTAAACAATATCCTTTTCTCGAAAGAAAACAACAAAGCCCTTTGCCTTATAGACTTGGATACGATTATGAAAGGGTATTTTTATTTTGATTTTGGTGATGCCATAAGAACCGTTGCCAATACCGCTGCGGAGGACGAACAGGATCACGGGAAGATTACTTTTGAGAAACCTTTATTCGAGGCCTTCATAAAGGGTCTAGAGAGTAACGGCCCCTTTTTATACAAAGAAGAAATAGACCTTCTGTCTTGGGGAGCTGTATTTATGCCCTTCATCCACGGTTTAAGGGCGCTTACGGACTATTTGAACGATAACATCTATTACAAGGTATCTTACGAAAACCAGAATTTGGACCGCTGTTTAAGCTTGTTCGACTTCACCAATAAAGCCCTTCAAGAAGTAGGGTATATGACCCAAGTAGTAAAAAAGGGGCTAACCCCTAAGGTTTAATTTTTTTGGGTGCAGGTAGCGATTAAACCCTCTTGGTGGAATCCCTAACAATTAGGCTGGTTTTAATTACCTTGGTGGTGCAATCCATATATTCCTTGCTCTCTATCCTTTCAATTAGGACCTTGGCCGCCGTTTCCCCTATATAAGTACCGTGCTGACTTACTGCGGTAAGAGCCGGACTTACGTAGCGCGATAATTTACCATTGGTAAACCCTATAACGGAAATGTCTTCCGGCACTCTATACCCCCAGGCCTTGATCAGTCTCAAGACTTCTACCGCCGTAATTTCATCCAAAGCCATAATACCCTCAATAGACTTATAATTTAACAAAAAAGTTATTAGAACTTCCAAATCATCATCCTTGCTTATTCTTAATATTAATTTATCATCAAAAGGAATATTAGCCTCTTCCAAGGCTTTTTTATATCCTTCCACCCGCAATTTACCTACACTGGAATGATCTATAGCGGTAACCAGGGCAACCGTTCTGCAACCGAGATTTATAAAATATTTGGTGGTTTTATAACCGGCCTCAAAATCATCAACCACTACCTTGTCACATATAATTACATCCGAAACCCTATCGAACATTACCAAGGGAATTTGCTCGTCCAGGATGTTTTGAAAATGTTCCAGTTTGTTCTTAAACTGTGTTTCTTCCGCCATGGACACAATTAATCCATCAACGGTACCACCTCCTAGAAACTCAAGGGTGGCAACCTCCTTTTCATAGGATTCATCACTGATACAGCTAAGTAGAATATACCCGCGTTCATTAGCTACTTTTTCAATCCCTGAAAATACCTGTGTAAAAAAATAATTGAGAATATTGGGAACTACAACTCCTATGGTCTTTGTCTTCCGCTGCAATAAACTAAGGGCCACTTTATTAGGCCTATATTTATTGTCCTTGGCAAACTGCCGTATTTTAGCCTTTAGTCCATCGCTGATTTCATGGCTATCATTAATGGCCTTGGAAACCGTTGAAATGGAAACACCAAAATATTGGGCAATCTCCTTTAGGGTTATTTTTTTCATAGAATTATCTTATCCCGAATTTCGGTAAAATAACTCCCTTTATAATATTATTAAAAGATTTTTTGTAAAAATCTTTAGATTAACCCAAGTCGATTGCCCAATAGCTTAGTGCTATTTATGCCTCTTATATGTATTGATTGATGATGTTCTCGAACAACTCCTGTTTCCCGCTCTGCAACTTCAATTCCCCATTTTCTTGGGCAATTTTGTAAAGGGCTTCCAAGTTCAACTTACCATTCTCAAAGTCCTTCCCTTTCCCTGAATCGAAGGAACTGTATCTTTGCGCAAGCATCTTCTCATAGGCAGAGGAAGAAATAATCCTATCTGCAGTAAGTAAGGCACGGGCAAAGGTGTCCGCACCACCAATATGGGCATGGAAAACATCATCCAAATCAGTAGAATTTCTTCTTATTTTGGCATCAAAGTTTACGCCACCACCTTGCAGTCCACCTGCTTTAAGGAATACCAACATTGCCTCGGTAGTTTCTTGAATATTGTTCGGGAACTGATCGGTATCCCATCCATTTTGGTAATCCCCCCTATTGGCATCTATACTACCCAACATTCCGGCCTTGGCTGCCACTGCCAATTCATGTTGAAAAGTATGCTGGGCCAAGGTGGCGTGATTCACCTCTATGTTTATTTTAAAATCTTTCTCCAATCCGTATTCACGAAGGAATCCTATAGCAGTTGCGGTATCAAAATCGTATTGATGCTTGGAAGGTTCCATAGGCTTGGGTTCTATAAAAAAGGTCCCCTTAAATCCTTGGGCCCTGGCATAATCCCTGGCCATCCCTAAGAATTGGGCCATATGATCCAGTTCGCGTCCCATATCGGTATTTAAAAGGGACATATAACCTTCCCTTCCGCCCCAGAAAACATAATTCTCGCCACCAAGGGCAATAGTTGCATCCAAGGCCAATTTTATCTGGCCCCCTGCCCTTGCCACTACATTAAAATCAGGGTTGGTAGCAGCCCCGTTCATATAACGTGGATTGGAGAAACAATTGGCAGTTCCCCACAATAATTTGATTCCTGAGTCGGCCTTTTTTTCCTTCAGATAATCGGTAATTATTGACAAACGTTTCTCAGATTCAGCAAAAGTGGCTCCTTCCTGGATAAGATCGAAATCATGGAAGCAAAAATAATCAAACCCCATTTTACTGATAAACTCAAAAGCCGCATCTGCCTTGTCTTTGGCCGCCTGCACAGGGTCCGAAGACTGGTCCCAAGCAAAATTCTGGGTACCTGGACCGAACGGATCCGCTCCCTGTCCGCAGAAGGTATGCCAATAGGCTATGGCAAACTTAAAATGCTCGCGCATGGTTTTCCCAGCAACCACTTGGTCTGGATTGTAATATTTGAATGCCAAAGGATTATCGGATTCCTTGCCTTCAAATTTAATATCACCTATTCCTTTAAAGTATTCTTTGTTTCCAATTATTGCCATCTCTTATTTATTATTTAATGATTAGTTCCAATTCTTTTTTCCAATTTTCATAGGCCAATTTATAAGCACTTTTATCGCTCAAAGGCTTAAAAGTCTTTACATGGTCGTTATTGGTAATATAGGTTCCAAATTTCTCAAACCCTCCTTCATTGATTCCTGCTGCCCTGGCCGCACCAATGGCCCCAGTGGTATTATAAATTTCAATGTCCTGCGACACTAAGGTAGATATAGTATCGGAAAAAATTTCCGACCTAAACAGATTGTCATTCCCGGCACGCATTACCTCAATGGATATTCCGTCCGATTTTAAGATTTCCATACCGTATACAAAGGAAAAGGCTATTCCTTCCAAAGCTGCCCTACAAACATGTGCCTTGGTGTGATTATTAAGGTTGATGTTGACCAGTCTGGTTCCAATATCCTTATTGTTGAGCATACGCTCTGCTCCGTTTCCAAATGGAATAAGACATACACCGTCCGAACCCACTGGAATTTCCGAAGCCAGGGAATTCATTTCCTCGTAAGAATCCACAGCCAGATTATTTAAAAGCCAGCGGTACTGAATTCCTGCACCATTGATATTCAACAATTTACCTACTCTTGGAGTCTGTTTACTGTAATTGACGTGGGCAAAATTATTTACCCTTGTACTTTCCTTTCCCGATAAACTATCGGTAACCGCATAGACCACCCCAGAGGTGCCTCCCGTGGCAGCAACTTCCCCGGGATTGAAGACGTTCAGTGCCAAGGCATTATTGGGTTGATCCCCCGCCCTGTAGAGTATAGGCGTACCAATGGCCAAACCACTTTCTTGGGCCCCCTTAGCATCCACTGCGGATTGAAGTCCAAAAGTATCCACAATATCTGGAATAAAGGACTTGGGAATGCCATAATGCTCCATGAGTAAATCTGCCTCCGTGTCTTCCTTGAAATCCCAGAGGATTCCTTCCGATAATCCGGAAATAGTGGTATTGATCACATTGGAAAAACGAAAAGCTATATAATCTCCAGGAAGCATTAGCTTGTCTGCCGTCTTATAAAGTTTTGGTTCGTTTTCCTTGACCCATTTTAATTTAGAAGCGGTAAAGTTTGCAGGGGAATTCAATAAATGGGCCTTACAGATGTCCTCCCCAATATCGCTATAAGCCTTCCGCCCTATTTCCACTGCACGACTATCGCACCAAATAATGGATTTCCTTACTGGCTCTCCCTGCTTGTCCACCAATACCAACCCATGCATCTGATAAGCAATTCCAATCCCCTTGATTTGATCTTGGTCAACAGCAAACTTCTGCTTAATTTTTTTTATTCCCTGACAAACATACCTCCACCATTCCTTGGGGTCTTGTTCTGCCCAACCATTTTTCAAGGCCAGCATTTCCATTTCCGTTTCCGGTTCCTGTACCACCCCAACACTTTTTCCAGTAGCCACCTCAACCAAAGCCACTTTAATTGAAGAGCTGCCAATATCCAATCCCAAATAATACATATGTCTTAAAATTTTATGGAATAAATTCCCAATATGAAAATTCTTGAAGAACCAATCAAATATATTAAAATCTATATCACGACAAGCATATTAAGGCACAAGGCATAAATAAATACAAAAATGGCAGACCCCAAATATTGATACCTTATCTTCGTAAGTAATTATAAATTAGATAGTTATAAATTAATCGTGATGGTACGAAACTTTTCGAAAACGCTTTCGTAGAAATAGACTCTTATAACTAGTGGCCCTCAAAATATGGACAAGGCTATTTAGCCAATACCCATGGTTTCATTTATTCCTTTTTCTTGCTCACCAGGCCTTTGGTAAACTCGTTCAAGGTATCTACTTTTTCTTCAAAATCACCTTTTATGGTTTTTCGGAATTCGTTTAAATTTTTCACCAGATCATCAATATTCTCTGGAATTACATCCTCAAAAAACTGTCGCAGGCGTTTTGCGGTTGTGGGCGATTTACCATTGGTAGAGATGGCTACCTTTACATTGCCCTTGGTGACGATACCTCCCATGAAAAAATCACAAAAAGGTGGGTTATCGGCTACGTTTACGAGGATATGCTTTTCCCTGCAGTCGTGATACACCTGTTCGTTTACAGCCACCTTATCTGTAGTAGCAATAACCATATGGCGACCTTCCAAGTAACTTTTCTTATATACGTCCTTGGTTATTTTTACTTGATGCTTTTTGGCAAGTTCCAATGTTTCGTCCAAGAATTCCGGCGCCACCATTTCTACTTGGGCATGGGGACTGGATTTAAGCATAAAGGTCAGTTTTTCCAAACCAACGTTGCCTCCCCCTACAATGAGGATATTAAGCTGTGATACCTTTAAAAAAATAGGGTACAATTCATTCCTTTCCATATTTCCCTCCATGTTATTTATAAGTTCATACATAATTATCATCTAGTAGATTACCCCATTTATTTACAAGGATTCTATACCTCCGCTGATAGAAGGGACTTTCTAAAATAATGTATTTCAAGCCATTAACCTTCATTAAGATCTCTCTTGATAGCTATCTGGATGCGCTCCACCGGACAATGTTTAATCAATTCCAACATGTCTCCTCGAGCGCAGTCGAGAGGTCATCGGTCTTGCCCTTTCCGTTAAATTTTTCGGAAAAAAAATCAATCTATTCAAAGATAAGGTACAAAATCCATGTCCATATTATAATTTTAAAGCATTTTACACCCCGTTTCTCGTCACTTTTTAAATGTTGGGAATATCCTTGGATTTTTTTTCAATGGGAATGACAAAAGTGCTATTTTCGAATTCTATAAAATAATTGCAGCGGATAATACGATTTTGCTTTAACTCAACTAAAATTCATGGCCAGTTCCATGTAGATTCCATTACCTAGATTATGATCAACTACAACCCTATGAAAAATCCAATTTTATCCCTTTTGTTTCTTTGTTCCTGTATATTGAGCGGACAAGAACCAGTAGACTACGTTAATCCTTTGGTAGGCACAGATTCCAAGCCTAGCATGTCTAACGGAAATACCTATCCGGCCATAGCTATGCCATGGGGAATGAACTTTTGGACCCCACAAACGGGAAAAATGGGTGATGGATGGGCATATTCTTACGCTGCCGATAAATTAAGGGGATTTAAACAAACCCATCAGCCTTCCCCATGGATGAACGATTATGGCCAGTTTGCCATTATGCCACTTACCGGAAAATTACGCTTCACGGAAGACGACAGGGCCAGTTGGTATTCGCATAAATCAGAAATTGTAAAGCCTCATTACTACAGTGTATATTTGGCCGATCATGATATAACCACCGAAATTACCCCCACGGAAAGAGCTGCCATGTTCAGGTTCACCTTTCCTGAAAATGAAAATTCACATGTAGTGCTCGATGCTTTGGACAAGGGTTCCTATGTAAAAATTATTCCAGGCGAGCGAAAAATTATTGGATATACCACCAAGAACAGTGGTGGGGTCCCTGATAATTTTAAAAATTACTTTGTGATGGTCTTTGATAAGGATTTCGAATCTGCCAAGACTTTTAGCGGAGAGCAACTATTGGAAGGCCAGGAGATTGAAACCGACCACGCCGGTGCCATTGTCAGCTTTAAAACAAAGAGAGGCGAGGTCGTGATTGCCAAAGTAGCCTCCTCTTTTATTAGCTATGACCAAGCCGAATTGAATTTAAAGGAGCTTGGTACCGATGATTTTGAGGCCATAAAACAAAATGGTAGGACAGCTTGGAACAAGGAACTAGGAAGAATTAAGGTAGAAGGCGGTAGTGTAGATCAATTTAGGACCTTCTATTCCTGTCTTTATAGATCCTTATTGTTCCCAAGAAAGTTCTTTGAATATGACGCTAACGGAAATGTAGTGCATTACAGCCCTTATAATGGTGAAGTACTTCCTGGCTATATGTTTACAGATACGGGATTTTGGGACACTTTTAGGGCGCTTTTTCCTTTCCTAAACCTTATGTACCCCGAACTTAATTCCCAGATACAAGAAGGTCTTGCCAATGCCTATAAAGAAGGTGGCTGGTTACCCGAATGGGGAAGTCCCGGTCTTAGAAACGTCATGGTAGGCAACAATTCCGCTTCCGTTGTAGCGGATGCCTATTTAAAAAATGGAAACAATCAAAATTATGACATTGCTACATTATATGAAGCCTTGATCCATGGTGCCAATAACGCAGGTCCCTTAACGGCAGTAGGACGTGCCGGAGTCGATTATTACAACAAACTTGGATATGTCCCCTATGATGTGGATATCAATGAAAATGCGGCCAGAACCTTGGAGTATGCCTATGACGATTTCACCATTTATCAGTTGGCAAAAGCCTTGAACAAACCTAAAAAGGAAATCAACCTATATAAAAAACGAAGTCTGAATTATAAAAACTTGTTCGACCCAGAGACCAAATTAATGCGCGGAAAGAATGAGAACGGCGAATTTATGACTCCCTTTAACCCCTTTAAATGGGGCGATGCCTTTACCGAAGGCAATAGCTGGCATTACACCTGGTCCGTTTTTCACGACATCCAAGGCTTAGCAAATTTAATGGGTGGAAACGAAGCCTTTGCTGCCAAGTTGGATGAAGTATTTTCATTGCCGCCAGTTTTTGACGAGAGTTATTATGGCTTTATAATCCATGAGATACGGGAAATGCAGGTGGCCAATATGGGACAATATGCCCATGGCAACCAACCAATACAGCACATGCCCTATTTATACAATTTTGCCGGTCAACCATGGAAAACACAATATTGGGTAAGGGAAACCATGGACAGGATGTACACCCCCGCACCAGACGGCTATTGCGGGGATGAGGACAACGGACAAACCTCAGCATGGTATGTATTCTCTGCCATGGGATTCTATCCGGTTTGCCCAGGGACAGATCAATATGTATTGGGAGCACCATTGTTCCAAAAAACAACGCTTACGCTTCAAAATGGAAAGGAAATCAGCATTAACGCCCCCAAGAACAGTGATACCAACAAATATGTGAATGAACTGACCTTAAACGGAAAGACCTATTCCAAAAATTGGTTGAGTCATAAGGAATTGATGCAGGGGGCTGTTTTGAATTTTGAAATGACAGACACTCCCAACAAGGCCAGGGGAACTAAAAGCGAGGATTTTCCTTTTTCACTTTCCAATGAAAAATAAGAACTATTAATGAAGGCATAATCAAACTCCTAACCTTATCCAAATCAATAAGCGGCGGCCCATAAAAGCAAGAAATTACTTTAGGACCGCCGCACCGATATTTGTCCCCTTTAAGGGATTATGGAATTTTTAGGACATTCTTACTTGCCCGTCCCCATAAACGTAATATTTATTGGTTACCAACTGCTCCAGTCCCAGTGGACCCCTATGGTGCAGTTTGTCCGTACTGATTGCCAGTTCCGCGCCAACACCCATTTGTCCACCATCGGTAAATCTAGTAGAGGCATTGTGGTATACAGCGGCACTATCCACTTGATCCATGAACTCCATGGCCAGTTCCTTATTCTGGGTCATAATAGTTGCGGAATGCCCTCCTGAATAGTTGTTGATCTTTTTTACAGCCGCTTCCAAATCCTCTACAGCCCCAACCACACACTTCATGGACAAGAATTCTTCATACCAAATAGAGTCTTCTTGCACAACGGTATTTTCAGGCAGCAGCTCGGCCACCTTACTATCTACTACAACTGAGACTCCCTGGTTGTTTAAGATAGCATTGAGCTCCTTTATCTTGTTGGAATAATCGTCAATATTTACATCGACCAAGATTTTATCCAGGGCATTACAGGCCGAAATCTTTTGGGTCTTCGCATTTAGGATTACCTCTAAACTTTTTGCCCAATCCGCATCCTTGTCTACAAAAAGGAAATTATTGCCCCTTCCGCTGACCAATACCGCACATTTGGCGTGTTCTTTTACAAAAGCGATTAAACGCTCCCCTCCCCGGGGTACGATCAAGTCCAGCTTTTCGGTAGGATTCCTCAAAAATGCCTGGGTCTCCTCCCTATTCATATGAAGAAGTTGGATCCATTGGGTATCCAGACCATTTTCCTCCAGCGCTAGGTGCCAGCATTTCTCCAAGATAATATTACTGTTTACGGCTTCCTTTCCACCCTTCAACAAAATTTTATTGTTGGCTTTAAAGGCTAAAACAGCCGCTTCTATGGTAACATCCGGTCTGGATTCATAAATAATCATTATGGTCCCAAAAGGCGCAGTTTTATTTTCAATTTTCAATCCGTTTTCCAGGGCCTGTTCCGATTTTATTTTGCCCACTGGATCTTGCTGTTGCAGCACCTCTCTGATAGCTGCAATCATTCCGTCTACCTTTTTATCATCCACAATGAGCCTATCGTACATGGCCCTATCCTTCTTATCAAAAAGATCAAGATCTTTCTGATTGGCAGCTATTATTTCGTTCCTTTTGCTATCCAAAATCTGCATCATGGAATGCAATACTTTATTTTTAATATCTGTATTTAATAATTTCATTCGTTTTATTTTTCGTTAGCTTCTGTTATACCGAAATCTTAGTACCCACGCTCTTCCCTTCCACGATATCCAGAATAACCCGCTTTCTTTTACCATTGGCAATATAGGTCGGGATATTCTTGGAGGCGGTCTGCTTGGCGATGTTTAACTTGGAGCCCATACCTCCCCTGCCTTCTGCTTCACCTTTATCTATGGTCTTTATATATTTCTCCACATTCTGGTCTACGCTCACATTCTGAATTACCTCGGTATCCTTATCATCTGGATGTCCCGTAAACAAACCATCCGTATCGGTAAGAATAATCAATTTATCCGCTTTGGTAAGTTCCGCCACTAGACTTGCCAACTCATCGTTGTCCGAGAACATGGAATTGGTCAAGGAAACAGCATCATCCTCATTGGCAATTGGCACCACACCTTCTGCCAATAGACCTTCATAACAATTAATCATATTATCGCGATGGCTTCCAGGGTTAAAATCCCTTTTGGTTGCCAATACCTGGGCACACTTCATTCCATAATCTTGAAATATATTATAGTAATGGCGCATCATCCTTGGTTGCCCAATGGCCGAATACACTTGTCGCCTTGTGGCCTTGTCCGTAATCTGACTCTCCCCCATCACCTCCATGCCTGCTATAACCGATCCCGAAGAGACCAGAACAGACATGATATTGCGTTCGTACAATTCTGCTATCTGTTGTACTAAATGATCAAGGACAGGTTTTACAATCCTGTTGTCCTTATTGGTCATTACATTGGTACCTACTTTTATAACTACTCTCTGTTTATACATATCTTATTTATCTTGTCCTAGTTCAACAGCGCGATTGAAAGCAGAGTAGGCAGCCTCCTTAATAAGCTCCTTTACATTATTGTCTTCCATGGAATCCAATGCCGCCCTGGTAGTGCCTCCTTTGGATGCCACTCTTTCCATCCAAGAATTGGGAGAAAGATCGGATTGATTAAACAAGTCTACGGCACCTTCGAAGGTGTGACTAACCAACATCTTGCTGTCATTGGCCGAAAAGCCCATTTTTAAAGCCGCCTCCATCATACTTTGCATAAAATAGAAAACATAGGCAGGGCCGCTACCAGAAATACCTGTGGAGGCATCGATAAACTTTTCGGAGCTTACCAAAATTGATTTTCCTGTTGTATCCAATAAATTCTCTATGGTCAATAATTCTATTCTTGACACTTCCTTAGAAGCCGTATATGAAGTTACCCCCTTACCTATTTGGGCCGGAAGGTTTGGCATGGCACGGACAATTTTTTGTAGTCCCAATTGGTCTTGCATCGATTTTATAGTTACCCCTGCCATTATTGAAATAACAATTTGCCCCTCATTGACAAGGGTTTTCATCTTCTTAAATAAATCCTCGCTATGGAAAGGTTTAACGGCAATAAAGATTAAATCTGCCTTAGGAACACAATCCTCCAAATGTTCATATACTTCAAAATGTAAAATCTTTTTTAAGGACAAAGTCTTTTCCTGTGAACTGTCCAAAATCATAAGATTTCTTTTCTTTAACAATTTTGATTTTGACATGGATTCTGCGTAGGTCAATCCCATATTCCCCGCCCCAATTACTAATACTTTCATGTATTGTTTTTAAGTTAATACTTTAATTTACAATCCCATTTGCACAATAACCATGCGATACCCCAGTATTCCATATAGAGTTTAACTGTTGATATGATTTTACCATAGACAAAACCTATACATTGCCCTTAGCCTATACTATTGTTGCAATTCGATTTTTAATCTGGATTGGAAAATTTTTGCTTCAAGGCCTTCAAGCGTAGAATAAATTATTGCAAAACCTGACAAAATGGTGTTTGCCCATAAGAATTGGCAAGAATGAACCATGCCAATCCACCCTTTCAAATAATATCAATTGTAGTAAATTGACCCTGTAATGGGTTAGATGTATGAAACAGTCCTATCCTTGCATAGAAGAACCGGCAAGTAATAATAAAAAGGGATATGGATTTACCCTTCCTTAATGTAAAAAGTAAATTTTCAACATGATGGCCTCCTCATTAAACTCATTGGACACTCCATGGGGTATAGACCCATCAAAATAAAGAAGATCCCCTTTTTCAATAAGTACCTTATCTTTCTTGAGTAAGTAGTTTACCTTACCTCCCAACACATATATCAATTCATTGGCATTGGTAGAGATAGGCTTCCTATAAGCTCCAGCTGCAACATTAACGATATACACCCTGATACTGCTATCCGAAGAAGGACTGGACAAGAGGTGAGTATATTCAAGGTTGACGGAATCTTCCCGGTCTTCCTTGGTGCCCGTTCCGTTTTTGATTACTATATAATCTCCAGTAACATTTGAGGATAGGTCCAACTCGGACAAATCTATACTCAAGGTCTGCATTATTTTTAAAAGTACTGGTAGGGATGGAGTGGTTCTTAAATTTTCAATCTTAGAAATAAGTCCGGCACTAACACCGGTCCTTTTTGCCACTTGTTGTAGGGTCAGGTCTCTTTTTTGACGGGCCAATTTCAATTGGCGCCCTATATTGATAAGAATGTCATCCATTTATTTACTATTGGTCATGTGCTTGCAAAGAGCTTGCTGCAAAGACGTTATAACAGCAAAAATAGGCATTTATTTTAATTGAAAAATACTAAAAACTACAGCATGATTTAAAGAGGACTCAATACATGGAACGTCGATTGAATTTAATTCTATTGGATTCCACCATTTTTTATAAAAACAACCTCCAAACATGTAAAGTACCCAATATCAATATGATATGTACTTTTTTTTTAAAGGCCTTGGTCTTGTGCTATCCTCTCTGTTTAAATTCCACATTTCTATCACTAATTGATGCCGAGAGCCTTGGAGCATCGGGGTGGCCTTTTTCCATAGGAGTGGGCTGCACGAATTGACTTTGTTTCCCTTCGATTGAAATTTGACCAGAGGGGTCCAAGCTTAGAAAGGCAAAAATGGAATCCTCGTACATAGCCCTACTACCATCGGAGCCATAACCCTCTCCTACATAAAAATATGAGGCACTGTTCATCTGAAAATAATGTACGTTGTTAATAAAACTGTGGTCATCTACATGATGGTGCCCACAAAAACAGGCAATTACTTTTTGATAATCCGTCCTGTTATTGGCATCATCAATAACTTTTCTAACCGCAAACCTACTTGGAGAGGACCAACCATCCCAAATTTCGTCGAAGGCCTGATGGGAAATAATAATGGTCTGTTTATCGGTTTTTTCCAAATCCTGTTTTAACCATTCAATTTGTTCAGGGTTGACCAAACTTCTATTTTGCTGTTCAATATAGAAATTGGCGTTACCGTAATCTTCATATTTCCCATTTTTCATAATATAGTTCCCGTCCATTACCACAAAATGAAAGTCACCTTTATCGAAAGAATAATAGTTCTTTTCCATTCCGAAAAAATCCATAGCTTCTTTTTTGGTCACCTTGTCCATATCATGGTTTCCCAACACATGATATTTTTCTCCCTTGTAGGTGTTCCAAAGGTCCATACATTCCTGTGCTTCTTCCGTTGCATAGCAAAAATCGCCCCCTTGAACAATAAAATCCAATTTGCGGGAGGAAGCCTCTTTGATAAAAACATCCAAGCGATCCAAAGCATCTGAACAATAGCCATGGTGGATATCGGTTATAAAACCAATATTGATCGAATTATTTTTGGTGATCTTATTTTTAGGTGCGAATGCGTAAGCCCCAGCATTTCCAAGTCCCAGGGCCAAAGTTCCCAATCCCATTTTGGCCATAAACTTGCGACGCCCTTTTGCTTTATTTTGCATGATATTCTTTCTTAATTGTTTAACCACTTACTTTGTTAGATCTGGCTGAAGCACATTTGTTAAGCCATTCTTCGCTAAAGGGATTTATATTTCCAAACCGCGAAATTTCAAACTCTGAAAAATCCATAGGATTGGACCTCCCAGAAGCCATTTCTGCAATTCCCAAGCCTACTCCCCCTGCAACCGAAATCCCGGCCCCGCAACATCCTGAAGCCACTAGAAAACCCTCAGTTCCTGGAACCCCTCCCAATACCAATTGGGAGTCTGGGGTGTAACCTGAAAATCCTGCTACATAATACTTAATCCCCATATCATAAAATGCTGGAAAAAAACGCGCAAGTCGCTCGCCATTTTCAAATAGATCGTCCATACCTTCATCGGCACTAAAAACAAAATCCGCAATATCCTTGGGCACATCTTGTGGCGAAGCTACCAGAGATTTCTTTTCGCGTATCCCAAATAACAAACTTCCTCCTTCAGGGCGTGCATAGGCCTGGGCGTCCGGCAAAAGGACCATGGGCGAATTTGTGGGAAAAATATCGGCGCGCTCCGTTATCCAATATTGACTTCGAACTGGAGCCATGGGAAGTCCGACTCCCATTTCCTTGGCAAGTATGGGAGCCCAAACACCTGCCGCATCCACAACGGTTTGTGCATATATCTCCCCCTCTGTGGTCCTTATCCCTTTAACGTTTTTGCCCTCATGTATCAAGCCCAAAACTTCAACTCCTTGACGAATTTTTGCTCCATGTTTTCTAGCACATCTAGCAAAGAATGTCCCCAACATATAAGGATCACAATAGGCCTCATTGGGAACAAATCCTATTTTCAATGCTTCGTCCAACTTTAGCCAAGGTGCTTTTTTCTTGGCCTCTTCCTTGCTAATGTAATATGCTTCCTGAGCGTACTCCTTGGCGATGCCCATTAGTTCCTCAAGATCTTTCACCTTGGCATCAGTGGCCGCTACATGCATCATGCCTACCACCTTAAAATCCAAGCTTTCTCCTAGCTCCTCCTCCATTTCCTTGGCTACCCTAAAAGTTTCAATAGTAAGCGGAATATAGGATCGCTTGGAGCGGACCATGGTCATTAGGGCAGCGGCTCTACTGGTAGCCGCGTTATTAAGTTCGTTGCGTTCAACCAGAATTACTTGTTTCCCTGGATTATTCTTACTGTAGTAATAGGCTATGGCACAACCAAATACTCCGCCCCCAATTATTACTAAATCGGTCTTTTTCACTGAATTGTATTTCTTTTATTGCGTATTATTTGTAGCCAAATTATTTTTATTCTCCATTGTAATTGGAATAAAATAAAATTGAAAATAACAGATTATATAACGCTCGTTTGATTTAATCCGAACTTTTAAGATTCCACTTTATGGCTGCCAATCCTCCACCAATGAACGACATGATTACGAAAAAGTAAAATAGATTGTCCCAGCCGTAATACTCATTGATGGCCACCACAATAAAACCGGAGAACATCTGTCCCACGGATCCCATTCCATTAATAATGCCAGCAGCCATTGCTGCACCCTTAGTACCTCCAACATCCATGGAGCCGGCAGTACAGATAAGGGAATCCGGCCCGTAAGTGGCTATCCCTATAAGGGCGATACTGATTATAGTCGCAATTTTCCCGTAGGGAACCATAAAGGGATGGGCCAGGCAGGCAAGCCCCAGTCCTATCATCATCAGGGACACCGTACTAAACCTATTGGACTTAAAGAGCTTGTCCGAACTATATCCTGCCAAAATAACCCCAAAAAAGCCGATCAATTCATATACAGATGACATATAACCTGCATCGCTGACCCCATAGTTTAAGGCTTTTTCCAAATAAACGGGCAACCAAAAAAGAAAGGCATATCTAGTCATTTTTAAGATCATATAGCAGCTGGAATAAATCCAAAGCGAACTATTCCTTAATAATAGACCCAATATTTTAAGCTTTTCGGCCTTGGCCCCACCTTCAAATTCGTACTTATTTTCAACGATTTTGGGAAGCCCAACATCTTGGGGATCGTTCCTAGTAAATAAGAGGTAGAGGATGGCTATAACAAAAAGAATAAGAGAGGGGAAAATAAAACCTCTTTTCCAACCCAGCTCCGAAAGGAACTCCATATCAAAAGCTGCATAGGTAGCAAAGATAGTCGCCAGGAAGCCTCCTGTAACATAACAGGTAGACCACCAGGACATCACTATACCGCGCTCGGTCCGTCTGAACCAAGGGGTCATATTCTTTATCAACCCACTCCAACCGGTAGATTGCCCATAGCCATTAACTGCTATCAAAAAAACAATTACCCCTGCAGAAAATGTCATTCCAAGAAATAAGTTTCCAATTGCGGCCAAAAACAAACCAACTGTAACCACCTTCCTGGGTCCAAAAGTATCGGACAGGTACCCATTAACAAATTGGCCAATGGTATATATCAAACTATATACAAAAATGATGGAAGCGTAGTCCGAGTTGTCCAGCCCCAAATCCTGCTCCATAGAACTCCATGTAACCGATAAGTTCTTCCTGCCAAAATAAAAGCCTGCATAGGCAAGCCAAGTGAGAATAAATATTCTTTTCCTCCAATACTTCTGATCTACGGTTAAACTCATGGTGGGACTTTACTCTAAATTAGGTAATATAAACAAGCTTGGACATCAGCGATAGGTAATTTATTTTCGAAAAAAATTAAGCGCTTATGAACCCAATTTTTAAAAGGTATTCCTTTAATACTTGTAGAAAATTCTGAATATCGGTATAATCTATCTGTCCTATATTGGAAATCCTGAACGTATCATAGTTATTTACCTTACCTGGGTATATAGTAAACCCTCTTTCGAAGAAAAAATCGTGCATTTCATCAAAATCATATTTATCATTCTTTGGCTCAATAATTGAGGTTATAATCTTAGAGTGATGTTCCTTATCTATTAAATATTCCAATCCCATTTCCTCAATACCGCTTAATAATGTTTCCCATGACTTGGCATATCTGTCATAACGCTTGGCAATGGTTTCTTCTTTGGTCTCGATAATGGCCTGCTTTAAGGCATAGAAGGTTTGTACTGGAGGGGTAAACCTAGTTTGATGTGTTTTTTCAAAATAGGCATACTGTGCATATAAGTTTAAATACAGGTTCCGCATGGGAATGGATTCTGTTTCCAACAAAGCTTTTTTATTACATATGGCAAAACCAATTCCTGCCATTCCCTGAATATTCTTATTGGAACTAGCTGCCAAATAATCAATATTCATAGCCTTCATGTCCACTGGAATAGCAGCAAAACCACTCATGGAGTCTACTATAAAACTAATATCATAGTTCGCACATAATTTCCCAACCGCTGTAATATCATTCAAAAGTCCTGTAGTGGTTTCATGATGTATCATGGCCAAGTGCGTTAATCCCTTTTCACGTTTGATTACTTCTTCCAGAGCCTTTAAATCAATAGGTTCTATGGAAGAAGATTCAAAAACCACGGTATCCAACTTATATATTTTGGTGATCTGACACATACGCTTACCATAGGCTCCATTATCTATTATAAGAATACGGCCATTGTCAGGGACTACGGAACTTAATATAGCCTCTACAGTAGCCGTCCCGGAACCACCGAACAAAACAGTGGCATAGTCCTTAGGGTCTCCTACAAATTTGGTAATCTCAGTGGCACAGTACTCCATAAGGTCTCCGAACTCCTTTTCCCTAGGACAAATATCGGTAACGACCTGGGCCAATTTTACGGAATCAGTGGTAGTTGCCGGACCAGGATTGAGCAACACATTTCTTTTTATTTGCATTTTGTATTTTCGATTAAGATTTTTGAATTACTTAAATTGGTTTAAAAATTATAAATACCTACTTAGGCTATATCCCATGGCAGGGAATAGGTCTTGACATAGGTATATCCTTTCATGGTCTCTATGACCCCTTCCTTGTACCCCAAGCCTGAATCCTTAACTCCTCCAAAGGGTGTCCATTCCAATCGGTAACTTGGTGCTTCGTTTACATTTACGGTACCAGTGTCCAATTCGGTAATAACCCTTTGAATGGATGGCCAGTGATTACTTACTACTCCCCCGGATAAACCATAAGGCGTGTCATTGGCAATATCTATGGCTTCATCCAACGTTTTAAAACGGATTATTGGAGCCACAGGTCCAAAGGTCTCCTTGGCCACCACCTCATGCGCATTTTGAACATGATCCAAAACCGTTGGGGCATATAACGCACCATCCCTTTTATGTCCGGCCAATAGCACCGCGCCATTGTCTATGGCATCTTGAACACGAGATTCCATCTCCTTGGCGGATTCTTCGGTAATAACAGTACCCATATCGTTTTCGGCATCATAAGGATCCCCATATTTCAAGGCTTTTACCCGTGTAGCCAATTTGGCAGCATAGGTATCCGCAATACTCTCATGGACCAAAATCCTTCTAATAGCGGTACAACGCTGGGCGGAATTTTTAAAGGTTCCGGACATAGTTACCTCTACGGCCTCATCTATATCGGCATCTTCTAGAACCAATAACGCGGAACTACCTCCTAGCTCCAGAACCAATTTTTTATAGCCTGCTTTGGAAGCAATTATTTTACCCACCTTGCTGCCTCCGGTAAAGGAAACCATGGTTATTTCTGGATGTATGGTCATCATTTCTGCCGTTGCCTGCACATCTGCACCATTAATTACATTCAACATATTGGGCGGCAGACCACAGTCCAAAGCCAATTGTGCAAAATAATAGGCGGATAAGGGAGTTTTCTCAGATGGCTTCAAGACCACCGTATTGTTGGTGGCAATTGCTGGGGCTATTTTGTGCACCACTTGGTTCATAGGATGGTTAAAAGGTGTTATACAACTAATGAGTCCCAAGGGAACACGAGTAGTGTAAATCCTTCTGGGTTTTCCATTTTTGGAAACATCACAGGGAAACACCTGGGAGTCATCGTCCAATGCCTTCATAGCGGAAAATCGCAACACATCGGAAACCCTACTGGCTTCATAGCGGGTATCCTTTAAACAAAGTCCGGTCTCATCGGTAATCATTTTACTAACCTCATCCACCCGCTCTTCAAGGGCATTGGCAATTTTGTTAAGTATATCATAGCGCTCATAGCGCGTAAGGGTCATCTTGGTATTTTTGGTATCCGTTAAAACCTTGTCCAAGGTTTTTGTATCCAAGGAAGCTACCCTGCCCACCTGCTTTTTGGTGTATGGATTATAAATATCTATCCATTCCCCACTTGTAACCTGCTTTCCATTAATTATACTTCCAAACTCGATCATAGTATTGTTTTAAATGGTTTAGTTGGAGAATCCGTTGCTCAAAAAGTGGAACAAATCGAAGTTCCTACTAGCGCCGGACGCCAATTTTTCACTGTATTCGGCGTTCAATTTCTTATTGAAAATCATGGGCACCACTTGACAATGCTCTCCCCCATGTGAGCGCAAGCCTTCCTTAACCTTATCCAATTCGTGCCAATCAGGTGTCCTACCAATGGTAGTGGCCGAATCTGCCAATACAACCAAATCTCCAATTCTATCTCCCGGAAGTTCGTATTCCTTAACGGCTTCGGAATTGGTAAGTACCTTTTCTATTCCGTCCAGGGACAACAAATAGTCCTTGGCGGCCTGCAACTGGGATTTATCTTCCAAATACAATGTGCCATAACCTCCCAAGGCCCCATGATGAACAACATAGGGATCAGTGATAGGCAAAATCACCCTCGATTTTATATTCTGGGCATCCAAAAGTTGTTCTATAAACTGCACTTTAGGACTGCCATCTGGATTGGTCTTGGCCTGCATACCATGATCGGCGGTAACCCCGATAATGGCACCCAACTTGTCCAATTCCCCTAACCAAAAGTCTATTTTAGATAAGAAATCGTTCGCATCCGGACTTCCGGGAGCATATTTATGCTGCACGAAATCGGTTGTTGTTAAATACATTACATCAAAATGTTCGCGCTTTAACAATTTGGCACCGGCCTCAATGCAGTACACAGAAATATAGGGATCATAGATACCTGGTCTTTCCTTGCCCATTAATCCTTGCTCCACGTTTTCAATACCGTTTTCCTCCAAAGTGGCCTGATTGGCAAATTCTGCCGAAAAGCAGATACCATCCAAATTGTGGGCAAGCATTTTTCGCAACTTATCCTTGGCGGTAACCACTGCCACTTTTCTTCCATTTTTACTTAACTCTGATAAAATGGTTGGCACCTTTAGATACTTAGGGTCGTTCATCATTACCTCTTCCTGAAGCTCGGTATCCCAATAAAAATTCCCGCAAATTCCGTTCACCTTAGGTGTAACCCCTGTAACAATGGCCATATTGTTCGGATTTGTAAAGGATGGGATCACACTTTTTACCATTCCCATGGAACCTTCCTTAATAAACCTTTGCAAATTGGGCATTACCTCCTTGGCTCCTTCATAATATGGATAAGAAGTTCCATCCATACATATTCCTATAATGGTCTGCTTTTGCTTAGGGTAATTTCTGTCGTTAATCTTCATGTTTTAAAAAGTCTTTGAGTTTCTCATTAAATTTGCACTAAAGTACAAAATATTTACTAATAGGATAATTTTTGTGATTAAAAATAAATGATACTTAAGCAAGGACAAGATGAGTGTAATTGCCTAACAAAAATCAATTTAATATGAAGTAAACCAGCTAATTTGAAATTAATTTATCGTTAGCTAAACACTAAATTCTTGGTATAAAACTGCCATTCTTTTCCAATAAAAATAGGACAGTCCTAGACCAACAAGGCCTAAAAAAAATCCCCATTTCATTTAAGAAATAGGGACTTGCAAAATTTTATACATGTATCCTTATTAATCGATCAACCCAAAAGCTCTGGGAAGCCACAAAGAAAGTTCCGGAACATAAGTTAGGATCAACAATACAGCAGTCATTGCTCCCAAAAGGGGCAATAATGGTTTGATCACTTTTGTGACCGGCACCTTGGCAACACCACTACCCACAAACAATAAGGTTCCCACAGGAGGAGTACAGACCCCTATACACAAATTGAGAACGATTACCATCCCAAATTGAACTGGATGCATTCCCAATGCCATAACTACGGGTAAAAATATAGGTGTAAAAATAAGTACCGCGGGGGTCATATCCATAAACGTACCTACCACAAGCAAAGTGATATTGATAAAGAGCAATACCAATAAAGGGTTTTTAACCGATTCCAAAAGGAAGCCTGTCAACGACTGCGGAATCGACTCGAACGAGAACAACCAGGACATGGCCATGGAAGTTGAAATTAAAAACATAACAATAGCGGTGGTCTTGGCACTCCTTAGCAGGATTGGCCTAAAATCACTAAACTTAAGCTCTTTGTTAACAAATCCGAGTAAAATGGCATAAACTACGGCAATTGCCGCGGCCTCAGTTGCTGTGAATATTCCGGCTACAATTCCACCAACCACGATAACCAATAAGGTCAAACTTAATATGGCGTTCTTGAAATCGTGGAACAGCTTTTTAAAACTTACCCTTTCTTCTTTGGGCAAACCCTTTTTTCTAGCATAAAAATAGACCATCAACATAATTGCAAGACCTACCAAAATTCCGGGTATATATCCTGCAATAAACAGTGCAGCTACCGATGCGGTGCCTCCACTGGCCAGGGCGAAAATTATTAAGACGTTACTGGGCGGAATCAAAAGACCCGTTGTTGAGGCACTGATATTTACGGCAGCACTAAACTCCCTAGGATACCCATCTTTCGCCATTTTTTCGGTTAAGGTACTGCCAATGGCCGATGCCGCTGCAATAGCAGACCCTGATATGGCCCCGAACAACATAGCGGAAATTATATTTACATATGCCAACCCACCCGGTAAACTTCCGATAAGCGATTTTGCAAAGTCGATCAAACGATTGGCAATGCCGCCCCGGTTCATTATTTCCCCAGCAAGTATAAAGAAGGGAATGGCCAATAACGCAAAATTATCGATACCCGTTGTCATTCTCTGGCTAACAGTTGTTGTAGCGGGCATATAGGCTATATTGATCAATAAGGTGATAGTTGTAGATATTCCGATGGCATATGCCACAGGAACGCCATAGGCCAATAAGCCCATAAAACTAATAAACAATACTATGATACTTATGGTTTCAATACTCATTGTTATTGGCGTTAAAGGTTATTTTAATGTGATACACGGAAAAGAAAATGATCATAAGACCACAAATAGGCACTATGGCGTAAACATAGCCCAGCGGCACCAATAAAGCCGGGGATAACTGCCCCAACTTTAAGGTGGTATACACCAAATTACCTCCGCCAATAACCATAATGACCAAGGCGAAAACAGCCATCACTATCTGTATTATTCTATGTCTCCTTTTTTGTTTGTCTGCCGTAAGTTTGGACAATAAAAAATCCATGGACAGATGTCCTTCCTTCTGTCCGTTGATATAAGCGGCTCCCAAAACCGTTAACCAGATCAATGAAAATCTGGCAAACTCCTCGGTAAAGGAGCTGGATTGGCCCACCACATATCGGGAAACTACCTGCCAAACAACGTCCAGTACCAATAAACTAAATATTAGTACCAACAATCCTTCAATGGCCTTATTCAATATTCTGTAAGTCGTATGCATTATTGATTGTTAATTTGGTCGATTATTTTTTTCATCTTTGGGTCCTGCATCAATTCCTCCAAAATAGGCTTGGTCTTTTCTACGAAGGGACTTTTATCAGGATTATAAATTTGCACATTGGCCTTTTCCAAGATTTCCATGCCTTCTTTTACGGTTTCCTGCCAATATATTTTTTGTTTTTTCACACTATCGTCCGCCGCATCCTGTAACCAACCCTTTTCTAAATCACTCAAAGTATCCCAAAACTTGGTGCCTACCACAACAACATCGGGTACCATACTGTGTTGGTCAAGCGTATAAAATTTACACACCTCATAGTGATTTGAAGTCACAAATGAAGGAACATTGTTCTCCGCACCATCCACCACTCGTTGTTGCAAAGCGGTATATAGCTCACCATAGGCCATAGGGGTGGCAGAGCCACCTAGGTCGTTTACCATATTAACGGCCATTTGGTCGTTCATTACCCTAATCTTTTTACCCTTTAAATCCTCTGGCGTCTTTATAAATCCGTCCAAGGTATAGAAGCTTCTACTCCCGGCATCATAAAAACAGAGACCGCGAAGCAGGTATTCGCTGCCCCCTTCCAAAAGTTCCTTGCCTATAGGCCCTTCCAATACCCCGAACATATGTTCACTGTCCCTAAACAAGTAAGGAACTCCCAAGACCCTATATTCCGGTGAAAAACTGGACATGGAGGCCGCACTTACCTTGGTCATTGCCACACTGCCTATCTGCAATAATTCCAAGACCTCCCTTTCTGTTCCCAACTGGCCATCGGGAAATATCTTGATCTGCAACTTTCCGCCCGATTTTTCATAAAGGGCCTCTTGCATGGCCAATATTCCTTTATGTACCGGATGGGTTATTGGCAGGGAGTGGGCAAAGAATAAGGTTTTGTGATCTGTAATTTCTGAACAAGAATATAAACCTAAACATGCCAAAACACCAATTGTAACAACTAATTTTCTCATTAGGGATTTATAAACTTGCATATACATTTTTTTAATTGGACGTTAACGTTAACGCAATTGACTTTTATATTTTATTTCCAAACCTTAAAAATACTCTTTTTTTAAAATTCAACAACAATTCACAACAATAATAGCAAATTACTTGCATCTTTATCAACAATTACACCTCTGTTTTACAGATTTACTAATCTGGCATTAACAACATTTCCCTAATGCCCTTTTCCAGGCCATAGAGTTCGGCCATACCAATAGCCCTTCCAATTAGCGAATATCCTGAGTAGAACTCGTCTTTTCTTTTTTTATCATCCAACAAAACATGTCCGTGATCTGGCCTGATGGGAATGGCTACCTCCCCAAATCCACTTTCATTTCTCCTTAATTGTTCCTTAACAATCTCCAGCATTATCTTGGGCATAGGTATGGACCCATCCAAATGGGCAGCTTCATAAAATCTACCGTCTTCTTCCCTAGACACATTTCTTAGATGTAAAAAATGAATTTGGGGTCCAAAATCCCTGATAATTTTAAGAAGGTCGTTGGAGTCTACCGCACCCAAAGAACCGGAGCAAAAGGTTAATCCGTTACTGGGTGAAGGAAAACAATCCAAAATATACTTTAAATCCTCATAGGTAGAGGCTATCCGGGGTATTCCAAATACGGGAAATGGTGGGTCATCCGGATGAAGGGCCAGTTTTATACCCAGCTTTTCGGCCTCCGGAATAACCGCTTTTAAAAAATAAGCCAAATTTTCCCTAAGCACGGACTTTTCTATCTTACTAACCTCTTCCAAGGTGGTCTTAAAATCGCCAAGTGGAATGGCCACTTTGGAACCAGGCATCCCTGCCAATATAGCACTTTTTAGCAGCTCACGTCCCTGCTGGTCCAATGCATTATAATACTTTTCGGCCTTATGGAGCATTTCACCACCATAGACCTCAGCCGCCTTATCCCTTTGCAGGATATACAAATCAAAAGCAGCAATAGCCACAGGGTCGTACAATAAACTTATAGCCCCTGTTGGAAGTACAAAATCCAAATGTGTACGGGTCCAATCTATCAATTGCATAAAATTATAGCAGACCACCCTAATGTTGTTTTCTGCTAAATTTTGGAGGGTTTCAATATAATTCCTAATATACAAATCCCTTTCCGGAAGGCCGTATTTAATAGCTTTGTGTATATTAACACTTTCCACAACGGACCATTCCAGGCCATTGGACTCTATTTCTTTTTGGACACCTCTAATGACTTCAGAAGACCAAACCTCTCCAATGGGCACTTGGTGACATGCCGTGACCACGCCGTCCACACCTAGTTCCTTGATATCCTTTAGGGACACTCCAAAACTGGGCCCGAACCACCTTAGTGTTTTTTTTAAATATTTCAATTATATGCCTTATTAAAAAGTTATTTCTTTGTAATAATGAAGACTTGCGGACAGTATTCTTAACATAACAAAATACTCAAGGCAATCCCTCCATGTGTGAATACACACCCCTAACCCTCTAATGAGGGGAATTTGATCTACCTTCTAATATATAGTGTTGTGTTTTAACTTGCAAAAATCATACCCCTGAGAAGGAACTAAAACCTCCGTCGATATCATAAATGGTACCAGTCACAAAGGAAGAGGCGTCACTGAGAAGATAATGCACCATTCCATTAAGTTCAGATGCATCCCCAAAACGGCCCATAGGGGTATTGGTAATAATTTTTTCTCCCCTATCTGTAAAGGAACCGTCTTCATTGGTCAAAAGTCTTCTGTTCTGATTTCCGATGAAAAAACCGGGTGCAATGGCATTCACCCTTATCTTATCACTAAACTTAGACGCCAGTTCATTGGCCATCCATTTAGTAAAGATATCCACTCCTGCTTTGGCCATGGAATATCCCAACACTCGTGAAATGGTCTGTTTGGCTGCCATTGAAGATATATTTACTATAGATCCAAAGCCTTGTTTTGCCATTATTTCACTTAGCACTATGGTTGGGATTACGGTACCGAACAGATTTATGTCCACTACTTTTTGGGTATCTCCAAGCTCAATATCGTAAATTGTCTGATCAGGTTTTAAAGTAGCCCCAGGGATGTTTCCTCCTGCCAAATTCACCAGTCCGTCCAATCTTTCAAACTTGGAAACAATAGTGTCCTTAAGTTCTGCTAATTGCTTTTCGTCCATCACATCCAAAACGAACAAATGTGAACTATTGGAAGCAATTGCATTCAATTCCTTGCACTTTTCCTCCAGTTTATCCAAGGACCTGCCCAAGAGCAACACCTTGGCCCCGTTTTCTACTAGATACTTGGCAATTGACCCTCCTAAAGTGCCAGTTGCACCGGATAAGGCATAAATTTTATTTTCAATCGAAAAAAGTTCACTCATCAATTCTATTTTTATAATTCTATTTTAGCAAAACCCAAATATAACACAAGGGCCAATAATAAACATAATATCCAATATTTACCCTTGGCCAATTGCGCAAAGATTTGCCTAGTTCAGCAAATACCTTTACGTCTTAATAAATATTTCAGGGTCTTATTTTTTTGCCATTTTATAACCTTCAATGGTTGTGTAATACTTGGTAATCATATTGGGCACCTCCCAAGCGGGCAATTTACCCTCTTCCAAATACCGTAAATAATTTTGGGTTACTTGGGCAAAATGTGCCTCATGACCAATTTTAAATTCATCGGGAATATTGATTTTCCACATATCCTCAGATACTTTTTCCGCTTTGGTACCCGCAAACTTCGAGTCTATATGCTGTTCTATTGCCTCGGTAATGACATTATCAAAATTTTCCCCATCCTTGGATTTGATATATAAAGTAGGCTTATAATTTTCTTCCTCCCCCTGTTTAATGATAAGGTCACTTTTAGTCCCTCTCATAATACTATAATGGGTATCCCCTGTTCCTTCGGGCGCCTCATAATTCCATATCACAGAAACCTTGGCATACTTGCCTTTAATTTTATACAACATTTCCCCATTGCAGTACACCTTAAGTTTATCTCCATCCAAATCCTTTTGAAGGTAATCCGGGTAACTCTCCAAGCCGGTAACCCTTTTAAATTCCTCTAGGGTCAAGACTGTTGGCCAACGCTTTGCCTGAACCATTTCTATGTCCGTGCGATTAATAATCTCATCCGGAAAAAGCTCCCATTGCACCAAATCTACCAAGTGGGTGGTTACATCCACAATTCCTTCACCCTCTTCATTCACATCAAAAAACCATGCCGGTCTAACCAGTGGCTGTCCTGAAACGTACTTGAAGAAATGATGCACACTTTCCTTTATGATGGCCGGTTCTTCCGAGCTTCCCTCCAAGACTTGACCAAAGACCTCCGGCAAAATGGAAAACTGCCTTTGCATTCCAGTGGTAACCTCAAAACGCTCTGTCATAATATCATAGATCATTACCCCTTTTTCTTCTGCAATTTTGAAGGCCTCCTCCAATTTCTGGAATCCCTCTGGGTTGATTACCAAAGGCTTATCGGCATAAACGTTCAACCCAGCCTTCACAGCTGCCAAAATATAGTCTATCTTTTTGGAGTTCTTACCTGCGACAACCATGACATTGCCCGGTTTTTGGGCAATCATTTTTTCTAAATAATCAGCTCCAAAATAACTATCCACCTTCCAATGTGTGGGGTTATCGGACCTTGTATTGTAGGATTCAATTTTATTCAAAAAATCGTTTACCTCTGGCCCTTCGGGTGCAAAAACATAGATGGCGGAGTCTACTCCCTTATACATCGTTTTTTGGACCAAGGCCGCATGAAAATGCCCTGGATCCAAGGTCATTAATCTAACCTGATCAGGATTAGCGTCCATAGTTGATTTCACCTCCTTTTTACTTTCCCCGCAACCTAGACATAAGACTACCAATAGGGCTAATACGTTATACTTCATTTTTTAAATTTATTATGGATAACAACAAGCCCTCCATTGTTCAACCTATTTTTGACCAAAGGAGGGATTATTTTCACATCATTAAATATATAACATGTTTCCTAAACTTTCACAAAGTCGGTCCCATAAGGTTTTCTCTGGTCCCTATGCAACATGGCATTAGCTTCATCATCGTTAATAAACATTTCTTTCGCGTTGTCCCACTCCAGTTTTCTATCGAATTGCATGGCGATATCACTGATCAAACAAGTTACACAGGCCTTATGTCCTTTTTCAATTGGTGAAATAGGTGCTTTTCTTGTTTTAATACAATCCAACCAGTTACCGTGCTGATCATCGATCTTCTCCAAATGAATTTCGTTATCTGCAATTACCGATTCCAATATTTTAGGGTCGGAGGCATTAAGGGCTTTACTGCTCTTTTCCTGATCTACAGGATCGGAGGCTGAAGCTTGATAAGCCCCGCGAGACACGAAGATCCAACCGTCCGTACCCTCATAACGTATTCCGTTGGTATAACCACCACTGGTATAAACTGTAATTCCGTTGTCATATTGGTGTTTCACAAAGAAATCGCCATGTACGTTCCACAGGCCTGATTTTGGAAACTCTGCCAAAGCCTCTACAGATTTCGGCCCTGAAAGTTCGGTATCCATTCCCCATGCCGCGGAATCATAATGGTGTTGTCCCCAACCGGTGATCATTCCTGCACCGTAGCTTCTTAGTCGAAGCCAACCCGGTCTACTGTAATCCTGTTGCGGGTGAACTCCGATTTCGGTGTAGGGAACTTCTGGGGTTGACCCCAACCACATATCAAAATTCAAATTTTTAGGCACTGACATTGCAGGCGCATCCGGTCCGGCCGGATCACCTGGAAGCCCTATCTTAACGGTATGTATTTTACCTATGCGTCCATTTCTGACCAACTCGGCCGCGACCCTAAATTGGGGCATTGCCCTTTGCTGGGTTCCTACCTGAAGTATTACGCCCGTTTTCTGAACGGCTTGACGCAACTGTTGGCCTTCCCTTACCGTAAGCGATGTAGGCTTTTGAAGGTATATATCCTTTCCTGCCAGGGCTGCCTCCATGGCCGGCTGGGAATGCCAGTGGTCCGGAGTACTGATTACTACCGCATCAATGTCCTTATTAAGTAACATTTCGCGATAATCATCGTAGATTTTGGTGTCCATATATTTGTCCTTCCCAGTTTTTTCCTTGTAGAATTTATCTACCAAAACCTTAGCGTCGGCAGCCCTTTTGGAATCCAGATCACAGACAGCGACATAGCGGGATTGATCAAATCTAATGGTATCGTGAATATCATGGTCGCGGGCAATACGTCCACAACCAATTTGCCCTATATTGATCTTGTTACTGGGAGCATTTTTTCCAAATACACTAGCAGGAACTATGGTTGGAAATCCAACCACGGCTGCAGTGGTCAATAGGGAGTTATTAATGAACTTTCTTCTTTGCATCTTTTTTGATTTTAATTTAATTCACAAATTATTTGGTTGAAAACACGGGTATTCCCCCCTGTCCCCATATTTAATTATTAACAATTCTGGGCATCTCCGCAAAACTCTTCCAATAAGATTCCGCTTCCTCAGCCGTAAGTTCGCCATCAAAAACCACCATCCTATATTTTAGACTGTAGTCTGTATTGGGCTCAATTTTCCATTCCTCATGACGTATCGGGCAAAATTCGAAAAACATATCTCCCCTGCCCCCATTTCCATCAATGGGCCATATACGCATTGGCTCTGGGTGGGACCTATTTTCCGGATAACTTAAAAACAAAACACCATTGGTTCCCTTACCATCTGCAGACTCCCCGGTTACCATACACCAGCGGGCGTTGGTACCATCAGCGGTGAGGCGATCGTTGCCTTCCGAAGTAAGCACGGAACAATTATCCTTATGCCAGCGTTCCGTAAAACGCATTCCTAAACCTCCTCCATAGCGATAGGCTTCAAAAAGAATACCGTTCTTTAAGGGGGAAGAAAAATTAGATGTGTAATCTACCATATACCTATCCGGGCGATCCAAGTCCCACACCTTAACGTCCAAATCTTCGTTCAAGGCTATTCGGTTATCCTCGGAAGCTTTTAAATTAATATGTTCTTGACGGGCATTGAAACCTCCATATACGACTCCAGAATAAGTATCATTAAAATCCTTAAAAAGGACCGTCCCTTGTCGTTCCACCAAATTCCAAAAGTCGACGCGTTCCCCCTCAATCTGGGTATGTGTCCACGGCCCCCATATGCCATAATGATGGTAATGGTCCGGAGGTTGAATTCGGCTAAGGGTATCTCCCGAGGGAGAAAGCAAAGGATGGAGGTATCCGGATTTCCGAAAGATGGAATCCACACCTTCTGGAGGATAGGTCATTCCATATCTATAGGTTAGCAACGGAACGGAACCTTTCAACAATTGAAGGTTTCCATTGTTTTTGTTGACTTTTATTAAAGTAGTATCCGCTGTGTCCCCCTCGGCTTTTTCAAGTTTATATTCAGCGGTATTTTGAGGTGCATGTAAAATCCAAAGGGATTTCCCATTTTCATCCAATTGGAAGGGAACTTTACGGCCTTCATAGGTCAAAGACATATTACCCAAAGTAGCCCAATCAACGTTACCTAAACTTTCCAACGGTACTGAGACAGGTGAGGCCTGTGAAATACCATCCTTTTCCGCTATATTAAACCTATATGATTCACTATGGTTACATGACTGCAACAGTAATAAAACATAACCAAAAAATACATACTTCATTTAAAATAGGTTTAAAGGATGGAATTTACAAAATCAAATTAACTCCATTAAACTAATATCAATTAGATATAGCGACAAGGACTTTGGATGAACCCGACCTCCCGGAGCCCCTTTCCAATTACCGGTAATACATCTTACAAAAAATCACTTTGGGTTAAATCACTTACAAAGCTATGACCCAACCTGTTCACTAATATTCAATACAGAAATTTCTGAAATTGATTGATCATATAATGATTGTAACAAGTAATAAATCTATAAAATGGTTCCAATTCAGACAAATCTAAATAATAGCAAGGTATTACGCAACCGATTGCATAACTATAATTATCAATTTTCGTTAAAAATGCCAATTATATTCAACTTTTTCCTTTTAAAACCTAAATTTATACATAATATTATTCCTATTTCTTTTAGGTGATTTGATAATTATATTTTATTCGTATTATTGTTGCATTTTTGAGCAACAAATAACGCTATGGACAAAAGAATAACTATTTACGATTTGGCAAAAACACTAGGTGTTTCCGCCGGAACCGTAAGCAGGAGTCTAAACGACCATCCATCCATAAGCCAAAAAACCAAGGATCGTGTAATTTCAAAAGCCAATGAACTGGGCTACAAAACCAATAAATTTGCAGTAAACCTCAGCAAACAGAAGTCCAATACCATTGGAGTCATTGTCCCCAAGCTCAATTCCATCTTTATGTCCACCGTTCTTGCGGGGATTGAAAAAATAGCCAATGAGGCCGGCTATAATTTGATTATAAGTCAGTCTTTAGAGTCCATGGAGAAAGAAAAAATAAATGCAAAAACCCTCTACGACAGTGGAGTTGATGCCCTTTTGGTATCATTGGCCTACGACACTTCCAATTTTGATCATTTTGCAAATTATATTAAAAACAAAATACCCCTTATATTTATTGATAGGGTAACCAATTTACCCAATTGTTCCACCATAATAATCGACAACAAATTGGCTGGATTTGTGGCCACCGAGCATTTGATAGCCCAAGGCTGCAAAAATCTTCTTTATATTAGCGGAAACCTTAAACAAAACGTTTATTCAGAACGATTAAAAGGGTTTCAGGAAGCGGTGGCAAAACACAATTTAATATTTAACAATGCCAACTTACTGGAATCCGACCTTAGTCCCGGTAGTGTTAAACAAGCTATAACCCATATTAAAGATACCGGCATACCTTTTGACGGTCTGTTCGTGGCCAACGATTCCTTTGCAGCACACTGTTTAAAAGAATTAAAAAAAGAGAATTATAAAATTCCACAGGACATAAAAATAGTCGGCTTTAACAATGACCCAATATCGGATTTAGTTACCCCCACTTTATCCACCATTAATTACCCTGGTTACGAAATGGGAATTTTAGCAGGACAAAGTGTAATAAGTCAGTTGAACGGGAGTATCGACTTTCAGGCCGCCAACTCGATTACCCTAAGGCATGAATTAATAATCAGAGAATCATCACTTAAATAAATATTATCAATGAACAAAGTAGCTTACACCCTAATCACCCTTCTTTTTGTTGGAACAATTTCCGCCCAAGGAATTCAAGAATTTCCAATAACGGAACAATGGCTTGCCAAAATAGAATCTTTGGCACCGTCCGCCCCAAGAGTTAAGACGGAGGTAAAAAAAATATTGGTTTTTTCACAACACACGGGATTTTACCATTGGACCATTCCCCACAATGATGAAATGCTAAAAATTTTAGCGACAAAATCCAGCGCCTTTGAGGTTACCATTGCCAGGGATATTGACAGTTTTGAGAAAAAAAATTTAAAACAATTCGATGCCGTAATCCTAAACAATTCCAATCCGGCAGGTCCTAAACGCGATTTATTTTGGGACCTTCTCAAGAAAAATTCTAACCTTGATGACCAAAGGATTACCGAATTATCGACACAATATGAAAAGAACCTGATGGATTATGTATCCAAAGGTGGAGGCCTAATGATTCTGCATGGAGCAATTACGGTACAAAACAACTCCAAGGAGTTCAGTAAAATGACAGGGGGCAGTTTTGACTACCACCCCAAACAACAGGAAATGCATTTGAAGGAGGTAAATCCGAACCACCCTATGGTACAAGCCTTTAAGGGAAATGGGTTTACCCATGTGGACGAGCCCTATTTCTTCAACAATGCCTATTCCGATTATAATTTTAGACCACTGCTGTACATTGAAGCCGACAAGCTTGAAGGTGTCAAGAAAGAAGTCAGTGACAATACAATATATGTTTCCTGGATAAAAAGACATGGTAAGGGCAGGGTATTTTACACCTCGCCGTCCCACAATGCCCAAAGTATGGATAATCCGGAACTGCTCCAGTTCTTCTTGGATGGCATGCAATATGTAGTAGGAGATCTGGAATGTGACGATAGTCCTATTGGAAAACCTTGATAAATTCCCCATCCTTAATATTCAAAAAAAAATGCGCAACTTTAAAAGTTGCGCATTTTTTTTCTTCCCAATATCTAATCGCTAGACCTTTTTTAAATCTTCTTATTTATTAAAATCGAAAAAGTTTTTGGCGTTGTAATAGGAAATATCACCCACAATTTTTCCCAATAATTTTTCATCTTTAGGCAACTCGCCATTTACAACATCATTCCCAATTAGGTTGCACAAGATCCTTCTAAAATATTCATGTCTTGGAAAGGATAAAAAGCTCCTGGAATCGGTCAGCATTCCAACAAAACAACTTAAGAGTCCCATATTGGATAAGACATTCATTTGTTTCTCCATTCCGTCTTTCTGATCTAGAAACCACCATCCAGAGCCAAACTGCACCTTTCCCTTAACGCTTCCGTCATTAAAATTACCTACCATGGTAGCTATTACTTCATTGTCGGCAGGATTCAGGTTATAGATAATGGTTTTTGCCAATTGATCTGTTCCATCCAGTTCGTTCAAGAAACCGCTCAATGCACGTGCCTGTGAAAAATCGCCTATAGAATCGAACCCGGTATCAGGCCCCAATTTGGACAACAGTCTTTTGTTATTGTCCCGGATAGCTCCAATATGAAATTGTTGCACCCAACCTTTTTTGTGATAACTCCTTCCCAAAAACAACAACACCTGAGCCTTAAAATATTGGACCTCTTGCTCAGAAATAACTGTCCCGTCCATTACTTTTTTAAATATACTTTCCGCATTATAGGTGCCTTCCTTGAAATAATACAACTGTTCCAACCCATGATCGGCCAGCCTACCCCCCTGCTCATGAAAATAGTCGACACGATTTTCCAAAGCTGCCAACAAATCCATATAAGAAGTAATGTTAATGTTCGCGGACCGGCCCAATTTTTCCATATAGGCCACATAGGCAGCCCCCTGTTCTATGGCAAATGTCTTATCCGGGCGGAAGGTTGGAAACACTTTTGGAGAAAGCCCTTTTTGCTTAATGCTTTTATGAAATTGAAGGGAATCTATAGATTCGTCAGTAGTACATAGAGACTCTACTTTTTGTTGTTGCAACAATCCTATGGTATGATGGGAACTTTGCTGTAGCATTGCCGAAGTACGATCATATATTTCCTCGGCATTCCCAGGCCCCAGCAACTCCTGCACCCCAAAATAACGCTGCAGTTCCAAATGGGTCCAATGATATAAAGGGTTTCTTACCGTATAGGGTACCGTATCTGCCCATTTAAGAAACTTTTCTTTGTCCGTGGCATTGCCGGTTATATAATGTTCATCTATCCCAAAAGCGCGCATGGCCCTCCATTTATAGTGATCTCCGGCCAACCAAGCTTGACTTATATTTTCAAAAACCCGGTTCCCATCAATTTCTTGGGGCGGTAAGTGATTGTGATAATCAATTATGGGCAATTCCTTTGCATAATTGTGATATAAAGTTTTGGCAAAGTCGCTCTGCAATAAAAAATCATCATTAATAAAAGTCTTCATTTTACTACCGAATTTATTTTTAATTCTAAATCTACCTACTTTATCCTAGAATACAGATAAATTTTCCAAGGTTATTTTCCAATCTGTTCGTACAATTCCTTTTCGGTATATTCCATACCGTCTTTGGACGTAACCTCCCTTAATTCCTTTATTTTGTCTGGTTTCAACCCTTTAGGGTTAACAGAAAATGCATTGGTCACATAGGATATTATATCCGATATGTCCTTATCGGAAAGATTTTTATTATACTTAAGGCCCGGCATTTGATGGTTGTTATCATACAATTCCCCATTTATTAGCAATGGTCCTTTTAGCCCATGAAGAATAATAAGCCCCAATTGTTCAAGATGGTTGGAAATATATTCGGATCCCACTAATGGCGGTGCCAATCCGTGGATACCTTCTCCACTAGTGGAATGGCAGGAAGCACATATCTGTCGAAAAAGTACAGCTCCATTAGTTCTGGAATCTGCCCTGGCAACCTGGGTTGAATAAATATAATTAGGCCTATTATTCTCTTGCCGTTCCAAACTTGTGGCCGTCATTACATTTAGGTCCGTATTTTTCAAATTATCCATCTGATCCAACTGTATCTTCAATGCCGGCATTACCCCTTCGGAACCACTTAGGATAGCCTCTTGAACTATAACATTATCTGTATACTTATTGGACAAATCATAAATAAAAGGGAAAAACACATCTTGATCATACTTGGCCCAAATTCCCAATGTTGTAGACAGATATAGATCCAGCATGGGTTCATTCCTTCTCAACAGCTCGGCAAAAAGAACTTTTGCTTTGGGCACATTTTTTTCAGAGGCATATTCCTCCATTAGGACAATAGCATGTGACGCAGCTTCCGGACCACCACTTTGGGCCAATTGTTGCAAGAAGTCGTAGGAAAGTGCATTAAAACCTTTTAAGACATAGAGAGCGTGCAATTGCGCCAAAGGGCTTTTATTGTCCAAAGCCATTTTTTTGAGCTCAGGCAAAACTCGTTTATCATTTGTGTGGATCAAATATTGCTGGGCCCTATCACGTATCCAACCATTGGAATCCTTCAACGAAGCCAACAATTGGGATACAGATAAAGTCTCCAGGTCAGGAATTTCCCTTGCCTGCTTGTCCTTGGCCCGAACCCTTAATATCCTTCCATAATCCAATATGGTATCCAATTTTTTCTCTGCCGATATTTTCTTTAAATAAGGGCTCAAAAATGCATAATGCTGAATTACACCCCGGTGCATATCCACAACATACATATTCCCATCCGGCCCAGTGGATAAATTTACTGGCCGGAAACCTTCGTCCGTAGAGGCTAAAAACTCTTTTCCCTGCCAGGCTTGTTTGGCCTCAACACGATCTCCGTAAAAGGATAGGATATTTCTTTTTATCAAATTGGCCTCAGGTACGCAAACAAAGACATTTTGATCATAATCAGCCGGGAACATTCCTCCCCTGTAGACCAATGGTCCGCAGGCCGCCGTAACATTGACCAATAGACTATCCTGGTCTAAAACCCCTTCTTCATATCCCCTATTCACAGAGGCAGCATGAAGCGGATAAACACGTTGATCTTTGGTCAAAGTTTCATCAACCCCTTTTCTGGGAACAAAATATTTATTGCGGACCAACCTATTTGGAAGTACATGATCGCCCAATAATTGGGTAGAATTGTTGTTGTAATAAAGCCTTCCAAAATTATCATGGGAAATACCCCACTGCCCTCTGTTGGTTGTAGGTTCCTTTTTCCACACTCCATCTTTACGCTGGTACCTGAAATTAGATTTGGCATTGTAGATCCAATTATCCAAATTCATCAATAAACCATTGGGTTGATGTTCAGGGTTGCCCACAGTAGCATAAAGAGAATCTACCAGTACCCTGTTTCCCGGCTTATCATTCTCAATTTCAACAAACCAAAGATTAGGGGATTCTGCGTATAGTAACCCGCCATACACAAGGGCAAGCGCCCTTGGCATTACCAGACTGTCCAAAAACGTTTTGGCATGGTCCATAGTTCCATCATTATCAAGATCTTCCAGAATTTTAATGGATCCACTGGGTAGATTTTCACCATCCCCTTCCAAATTAACCATAAATCCCGTCATTTCAGCGACCCAGATCCTGCCTTTGGAATCGAAATCTAGAGCTACGGGAGCCGTCAAAAGAGGTTCGGAAGCAACCATTTCCAGTTCAAAACCTTCTTCTACCCTGTAATCCTCCAGGGAAATTTGGGGTTCATGGAAAGACGGTTTACATGAAATAACGATGAGCGAAAGAGAAAGAAATAAACAAAAGGATAATCTCATTAATATTGGCGGTTTGTATTCTGAAATTTTGACAAGGCCACTAAATTAATACAGAGGCATTTAAAATACTAATGGATTAATATATATTTGGCAAAAAACGGACCAACAGAACAATCCTTTATTTATTTGGAGAATATTACAATTATAACACTAACAGAACCAAGCCAAAAATTAAAGACCAGCAAAATGTGGAATGCCCGGGATGGTGTGGTGAAACTGAAAGGCAAGAGGAATCCCTACCCTGCAATTTCTTGAGCCAATTCCTTAATTTTGGCATCGGTCAGGGGCTTGGCTATAAAACCATTGACCATACCATATTTTTTGGCGCGCTCCATGTCCCTAGAATCTACTGATGAGCTTAAAATATATATCCTAATGTCTTTTTCCTCGGATAATTTACCAAACTCGTCCAAAAACTCCCACCCGTCCATTATGGGCATATTCAAGTCCAAAAAAATAACCTCCGGCAATCCTTCTTCTGATTCAATTAGAGGTGCTATTACATCCAAAGCTTCTTTCCCATTTTGACAGACAAGAAAATCGGATGCGAAACTATTATTCTTTAAAAGAATTTTAGAACCAAAAACAAATATAGGATCGTCATCAATAATGCATATGGTATTAATCGTCATTCCTTATGTATATTAATTATTCATGCACCTAAAAAACGTATAATCCCCATACTCTATAGAATACGTTGGTTACTAATATAAATCATTTTTCTAAACTAGGACCTTTAATATTTATTAACAAAAAGTTAAATACCAAATAAAATTGCTTTAACGATGGGTCACAATCACGATTCCCCTGCGGCCTAATCGATTAGATGTTATAATACAATCCTGAAATATGCTGTGAATTTCGTGCCTTTATTTATTTCACTTTCTACCTCGATCTTACCTCCCATAGCTTCGATTTGATTCTTACTGATAAAAAGTCCGATGCCACGTGCTTCCGCGTGACTGTGAAATGTTTTGTACATCCCAAAAAGCTTGGAGCCATGCCGATCCAAATCGATCCCAAGGCCGTTATCTTCAAAACTCAAAAAAGCATATTCCCCCTTTATTCCACCGGTTATTTTCAATTCTGGAAGTCGTTCTGGAGATCTATATTTTATAGCATTGGTAATCAGGTTTAATATAATGCTCTCCATATAGGCATGTACTGCCAATACATTAATATCGGTTTCAACCTTCAAATGGATTTTAGCATTGTTTTTCTTGATTATTGGATCAACTGTCTTTATAGACTTCTGTACACTTTTTAATAAGTTTTGAGAGGTTAAGGTTGAACTCACTTTTGAATTTATCTCCACAATCTCGCTTAGCTGGTGGATAGTTTCGTTCATGTTATCCGAGACTAGTTTAATTTTTCGATAATATTCATTTTTAACCATATTGGGATCTTCCTGCAGGGCAAGGTCCAAAAGCATGGAAATGTTGCTTGTATGCGACCTTAAGTTATGGGAAACAATATGGGCAAAATTGATTAGGCGGTTGTTATGTTCCGTTAAGTTCTCGGTCAACTGCTTCTTATCCGAAATATCTTGGATTTGGGCCACGAAATGCATGAGTTCCCCCTTATCATTCTTTACAGCGGCTACAGCCTCATAAATCCAAATATAGCTTCCGTTCCTATGCCTGCAGCGCTTCTCCATTTTAAATCCTACATGTGTAGCAATGGTCCTTTCAAATTGCACTCTAGCTGTTTCCGCATCCTCAGGGTGAACAAAATCCAATACCGTTTTTTCAAGAATTTCCTTTTCCCCATAACCCAATATCTCACAGATTTTTGGATTGGCCTTTCGCAATCTTCCATTCAAATCTATGACAATCATACCTATTGCGGCATGCTCAAAGGTTTGCCTTAACTCCTCCTCCTTTATGGCCAATTCCCTAGTAGTCCTGGTTGCTTCGTCAATATCTTGAAAAAACCCGTAAAGCCTAACACATTCTCCATTCACGACTTCAGGAATGGCGATGGTCCTAGACCAAAATACCTTATTCGTTTTGGTAACTACTTTTAATTCACGATCAAAACCCTTTCCTTCATCCATTGCCAACCTTAAAGACTCAATGATGATTTCACGATGTTCCCCTTCCAGAAAAAACGGATAAACCTCCTCCAAAGTTGGAACATAATCTTCCGCCACCCCAACCATCTTTTTTATAGTAGGACTCCAGTAAACGGTTTTATCCGCTAAATCGAGCTCCCAAATACCTATCCGCACGGCCTCATTAATGCGTTGCATGATGTCGGCGTTATGAGCCAATAACAGTTCGTTGTGTTTGCGGTCTGTTATATCCTGAACTTGGGATACAAAATGAATTACATCCCCTTTATCATTATGTATGGCGGACATAGATATGTTTGCCCAAATTACCGATCCATTTTTGTGTATAAACCTATGCTCTAGCTTAATAAATTTATGGATGCCATGGAACAGTTCCTCAATATACTTTCTGTTGACTTTTAGGTCGTCCTGATGGGCTATGTTCACAAGATCCATTACCCGTAATTCTACCTCGTCATAACCGAAAATTTGACAAAAACTTTTATTTGCCCTTAATAATTTATTCTCATTATTTATCAAGGCCATACCGATGGCAGAATGATTAAAGGTTTGCCTAAATTGCTCTTCCCTAAATCTAATTTCCAATTGGACTTTTTTAATTTCATCAATATCCTGGATAAGTCCGTACAACTTTGCACGCGCATTGCCCCTATGTTCGGAGACACCTATTACCCTTACCCATTTTATGTGTCCGTCTTGAGTTTTTAATTGTAACTGCTCATCAAACTCCATGGGTGCCAATAGAGCCTTATCCACAATCAACTTTAAACGATCCCGATGCTTGCCTTCCAAATAAGAATCCAAACCTTTTTCCAGTGTTGGACTAAATTCCTCGGACACCCCGTGAATTTGTCTGGCAACCTTACTCCAGAATATAGTTCTTTCCTCTTGATCAACTTCCCAATATCCAATTTTTGCCGCTTCACTTGACCTTTCAAAGAGATTCTTATACTTTTTCAGCAATATTTCATTGGTTTTGCGACCGGTTATATCGTAATGAATACCGGACACAATTTCAGGAAGCCCGTTTAATCTATATTGGGTAACCTCTCCACGACTTAGTACCCAGACCCAATGCCCCATTTTATGAAGCATTCTAAATTCTATCTCATAAATGCCTTTCGCCCTAACATGTTTTTCCAGGGTTCCGTTTATTTGATCAACATCTTCTGGATGGACCAATCTCATAAAATCGGCGCGTGTAAGAGGTTGAAGCTCCGACAAGGTATATCCCACTATATCCGCCCATCTTTCATTGCATTTAACCATTCCCGTAACAAGGTTACCTTCCCAAACCCCTATATTGGCGCCCTTGATCACATTTTTGTAATAATTCTTGTTGACCTTTAATTGCTTTTCGCTTTCTATGTACTTGTGTATACATAATGCAGCCCCAATAAGCACTTGGAAATCCGGGGATTCGTCAGCAACAATGTTGCCCCTGAGGTTTAACCAAATATAATGTCCGTCCTCATGTTTCAATCGGATATCAATATTCAAAGGTTTTTTACAGGAATTGGTTAAAAGGCTTTGGCAAGAACTTTGCATCCGATCCAAATCCTCGACATGAACCAAGGATAAAAAATCTATCTCAATGGCGATATTTGAGCTTGAAGTGCAACCGAGTAATTGTGAAAATTTACCATTGATATAACCTCTTTCGGGATGTAGCAAATTCCAGCACCATAGGCCATCCACTAAACTATCCCCCGCAAAATTGAAAAAATCATTTTCCTTTTTTAATAGATCATTAAATGTTTTCTTGAGTGCAGTGATGTTGTTTTTTGGCATAAAATAATCCTTAAAATAATACATACAATCCTCTCATCATTCCAAGGAAGATGGAACTGCATTTTAATATATTGCGCAGAAATCCAATGAATTATTATAATGCACACTAAAACTGACAATGCACAGCCTCGTGGGGCGCATTATTAGCGACATTAAATTGCTACTTGAAAGGAAAGGGGGAGTACCTTGTAGTCGTAACAGATTTCCCTATTGCATTGGCCAATTACTATTATTGCGCTTTAACCAATTATAGTCAAAGATAAACAAAGTTAACATTAGTACATTAACGATTGAAAAAAGGACAAATTACATTTTAACATAAGATTTTAGCCAACAATCTGAATACCTGTCATTTTACAAAAGAATTCATAGCCAAAAATAGCCACTAACTTATAATAATAAAAATGGGATCTATGACCCCAGTAACATAGATTACGTACAAATTTTACAGGCACAAGCGCCGCCAATCCACCATAGATTAACTAGGCTAAAAAAAGATCCAACATATATGGTACCTCAATGTATAAAACACCAGTAAGATTTTATTCCCTGAATCCTCCCCTGATTTGGCTTTGATCAATAGAAATATCCCTTGGTGTTTTACCCTTAGGCGGAATTCCTACTTGCGTTAATGTTACCGTACAGAGACCTGATAACTATTTTCTCATACAATTCTTTATATTCCGTTTCCCTACTCATTTGCTGAAGGGCAAATTGTTGTATTACCAATAAAGGCAACACTATATTTTCCCTAATTTTAACAGATTCACGTGAAACCGACTCTTTCTCCATCAAAATCTTGGAATCTGAAATAAGTAAAAGCATTTCCTTGGAAAGCAAATATTCCTCATAAAGAATGTTCCAGAATTCACCATATTCCTCATCATCCTTCATGTAGCTGGTCAGTTCAAAATAACATTTAGCCAAGGACATCATACTATTGAGCATCAGCGCTTTAAATAACGGAACTTCTTTGAACAACCTTTTCAGATCCTCCAATTTTCCTTGGTCCTTTAGAATTTTAATAGCTGTTCCGATACCGAAATAGCCAGGGACATTCTGTTTAAGCTGGCTCCATGAACCTACAAAGGAAATGGCTCTCAAATCCGTGAGTTCCAGTTTTTTCTTGTGCCCTCTTTTACCTGGCCTACTCCCAATATTTGCCTTTTGGTAGTATTTTAATGTACTCTTGTTTTCCAAATAGGCAATAAACTTGTCGTGATTCTTTAAAGCATCGTATTTCTCGAAACTCAGATCGGACAACTCCTCCAACAATTGTCTTGACTCCTTGGAAATAACATTTTCTTTGCCAAAAAAGTTATTGGAAAGACCTGCTGTCAATAATTGTTCAGAATTATGAATAAACTGCTCCTTAGTTCCATAGGTACTGGTTATGGTCTGCCCCTGAATAGTTAATTGTATTTCATTATTGGCAATATCCTTAGTCTGTGCAGCATAAAATCTATGGGTTTTTCCTCCTCCACGGGCCGGTGGTCCACCACGTCCATCAAAAAATATGGCCTTTATATTGTTCCGATCGCATACGGCGGACAATTTTTCCTTGGTTTTAAAAATTTCCCAATTTGCTTTCACATATCCACCGTCCTTGGTGCCATCGGAAAAACCGAGCATTATGGTTTGCTTATTATGGCGTTGGGCCAAATGTTTTTTATACTCTGCAAGATCAAACAATTCGTTCATTGTATTTTCGGAGCTTTCCATGCCCTTCATGGTTTCGAACAACGGAATAATATCGAAAGTAATCTTATCCGATTCCCAACCACACCATCTAAAAAGTCCATATACAAAAAGTACAGAAAAAATATTCTCGGAATTACTTATAACATATCGGTTACAACCTTCCTCGCCATTTTTCTCCTGAATCCCCCTTAATTGTAAAATATTCTGTATGGTTTCCTTAACAATATCCTCCTCATAATTCTGCACTTGTAAATCAATATTCTTATGTATTAAAATATCTATTAATTCCTGCTTATTCAATTCCCCAATATTCTCGGAAATTAATCCGTTGGCCTTTAGTATAGCCTCTACAACTTGGATATGAACACTGTGGTCCTGCCTAATATCCAAGGTGGCAAAATGTGTCCTGAAGATCTTAACCTTATCTATAAGGTGATCCAAATCCTTTAGGTAAAGCTTATTATATTTTCCAATTAGCATCGACCTTATTTCAAGAAGGGGTTCAATAATCTCGTCATAGTGCATAACCGTACTGGCATCGAACATGGTCTTGTACAAGCGTCCCCTTAAATTGGAAATTACATCTTGAAGATCCCTAAAGGTCAGTTTTTGCTGTAATTTTTTTATATCGTGATAATAACATTTCATTAAGGTAATGCGCAACTCATCGGCAACATCTTTGGTGATACTGGATGTTACAAAAGGATTCCCATCCCTATCCCCACCGGGCCAAAATCCCAATTTCATGATATTGTGATTGTTGAAATCCATATCACCAATATTATCCTTGATGTAAGCATAAAGTTCCCCAACAGCATCATAATATACATTTCTAAGAATATAGATTATGTTTTTTGCCTCATCCAAGGGAGTGGGTTTTTTGGCATTTATTAAAGATGTAAGTCCTAATTGTTGAAGCACCAAATCAATATCATTGATTTTGTTTTCCAAAATAAGACTCCTTAAATTACCTATGATGTCCAAGACCGCCGGAGTATAAAACTGGGTAGGGTGAGCCGTTAAAACTATACGTGCACTGAAGGTCGAAAGTTTTTCCGATATCTGGTCCCAACTTTTATTTTTGTCCACTAATTGAAAATAATCCCCAATTGTTAGGGAACTACTATGTTTTTGAAGCTTTGGGAATGCAGCATCCTCAACACTGTCATACAATACCACCTGTCTTTCCACATACTGTATGATCCGGAACATAAAATCTATCCTATCCTTTTCCGAGTCAATATTCGCGTAGTTTTGAAAAAAAGCATCCAAAATTTCTTGGGGATTTTTCCCGGATTTCAATCCCGTTTCGGCCTGATGCAGTAATAAAGGTATCAGCATCCCTACATTTTCAATATCTTGGTATGGCAAATTAAGAAACAAGCTATTATAAATATTGAACTTGTTCTGGACCGATTTTTTAAATTCGTCTAATCTCTCTGATTGAAGCATACGTCTTTAATTACATTCTACATAATCATACTCCTTATTAATTGGAACATGAATTTCAAACATTAAATATCGGTATATTTTTAGATTTGAAGGAGGAATTATATGTCAAACATCAAAATTTAATAGGGACACCTCAAAATCAATGGACTTGACAACAATAATTTTCACAACGCAGGGTAACAAGTTAAATTTACATTGTAATAATAAAAAAGTAATTTTTTCATTTTCATATAGTGTTCTCGTAAAAGAGCTTTGTCTGACCGGCAAGGCTCTTTTTGGTTTGGGAAAATTGTAACCGCTATAAGTCAATAAATAGATCTTAATAAATTACCATCATAACATAATTGACCTTATGCAATGGTGCCTAACTATTACCAAAACAATGCAAACCTTTGCATGATTAATATTCACCTATCTTTCGTATTATCAATATTTTATCGTTTTTTTGATTAGTATGTTCTCCAACTATCCCTTATGATTGCCTAAAAGTTTAAGCTTATTAATCTATTACATGAAAACCAATAAAAAATTCCTCTACACCATATCAACGCTATTAATTTGGATATCTCTCTTACCTGCCCAAAATAAAATGGAAATCGATTATGTAAATCCGCTAATTGGAACTCCCACTGCCGGTTTTATGGAAGGTAGGGATGGTGGTGGTACCATGCCCTGCGTTGGCACCCCTTTCGCCATGACCAATTTTGTGGCTCAGACACGAGAAAATAAGATCAGTGAAATGCCATATGTTTTTGAAGACAAAACCATTCAGGGTTTTATGGCAACACACCAGCCCACGGTCTGGATGGGAGATTACGGCTACGTATCCATAATGCCACAGCTAGGCAAACTAAAGCTTCTTCCTAAAGACAGAGCCTTGTCCTTTAACCATACGGAGGAGATTTCGAAACCCAATTACTACAGTGTTTCCATGGGTGATAAGGGACAAAAAATTAAAGGAGAAATAGCGGCTGCCTCCCGCTGTGGCATCTTTCAATTCACCTTTCCAAAATCGGATGAATCCCATATCGTGATCCAAGGGATCAATATTACCGAGAACAAGAAGGCATTCCATGGCTACATCCGTATAGATGAAAAGAAAAAAGAGATTACGGGGTATAACCCAGAGCGAATGTCTTCCCATTTGGGACCTGAACTTAAAAACTTTAAGGGCTATTTTATAATTCAATTCGATAAATCCTTTGAACGCTTTGGAACATGGAATTCCTTTAGAACTGAACCGGATATCAATGAAATGGGTAGAGAGCAGACCGGTGCTAGAATGGGCGGATATATTAGTTTTAAAACCATTAAAAATGAAACGGTCAAGGTGAAAATTGCCACTTCCTTTATAAGTTTGGAACAGGCCAGAGAAAATTTATCCAAGGAAATACCGGATTGGGATTTTGACAAAGTGGTAGAAGATACAGGAGATATCTGGCAGGAAAACCTTTCCAGAATTAAGGTAGATGGGGCCACCGAAGACCAAAAAAGCATTTTCTATACCGCCCTCTTCCATACCATGTTGTTTCCTCGGGAGTTTTCAGAGTACGGACGCTATTACAGTCCGTTCGATGACAAGATCCACGAAGGGGTTTCTTATAACGATTACTCCCTTTGGGATACTTTTAGGGCCCTGCATCCCCTACTGCATTTTACACATCCTGAACGGGTAAGCCCCATGGTTCAGTCCTTATTGCAGATGTACCAAGAAGGCGGCTGGTTGCCAAAATGGCCCAATCCTACCTATACCAATATCATGACCGGTACTCATGCCGATGCCGTAATTGCTGATGCCTATGTAAAAGGATTTAGGGATTACGACCTAGATCTGGCCTATGAGGCCGTAAGGAAAAATGCCATGCACCCGCCATACAGGGATACGGAAAAGCCTTGGGGAGACAGGGACGAAGGTACTTTATACGAAGCAAGGGGCGGACTAACCTATTACCACTCCCTGGGATATGTAGCTTCGGATAAGACCAGGGAATCCGTAACCAGAACTATAGAGTTCGGAATAGATGATTATAGTATTGCCCAGATGGCCAAGGATATGGGTAAAATGGAAGACTATGAACGATTAATGGGATGGAGCAAGAATTACAAAAACCTCTACAACAAGGAAACGGGGTTCCTTAATGCCCGACTTTATAATGGTGATTGGGACAAAAACGAACAGGAAGGTTTTACGGAAGGTGGGAGATGGACCTATTTATTCGGCGCTATGCACGATATACAGGGAAGCATTGAACTCTTTGGCGGAAAGGAAAAGTTTGCTGCCAAATTAAATGAAAACTTTGATGGGCAGCATTATAGGCACGATAACGAACCTGGGCATCACTATGCATACCTATTTAACTATGCCGGGCAACCTTGGAAAACCCAAGAGCTTATCCGCAAGCACACCTCAACCATTAATTACAGAAATCACCCTCTAGGAATCAACGGAAACGATGATTGCGGACAGATGTCGGCCTGGTATGTTTTTGGAGTTATGGGATTTTATCCTGTTACCCCCGGAACTGAAACTTTTGCCATTGGAGCACCGCAATTTCCCGAATTTACCCTAAGGTTAATCAAGGATGGAGCACCAAAATCCTTTAAAATAATTGCCAACAACCTTTCCGAGACCAATAAGTACATCCAATCGCTTACTTTGGATGGAAAGGTGGTGGAGGAACCCTTTATTACCTACACCCAAATAATGAACGGCAATGTGCTCGAATTTGAAATGGGAAACAGTCCCAACCGCACTGCCTTCAAAAATAATTAAAAAAGCAAGCAAGTTAGTTTCAATTTTTCGATATTCCCAAAAGAACAAAGAGGATGGTTTCCGCATTTTAAAACCATCCTCTTTATATTTTATAAATTATGCCATTTATTCTCCAGTTATATGCGTTAACCAAGCCATTATTTCTTGGGTGTGGAGAGGATAATCACTAATTTCTGGTGGGAGTCCTTTTTGTTCCCTCAAAAGGTAACAGAAATCCTGTACTTCTTCCAAGGAGTCAAAAGCATCGCTCTTAACCAATTTTTCGGATAAAAATGATGCTATCAAAGCCATTTCCGAAGGCTTGAATTCAGGATGGTATTGAACCCCAAAAAATGATCCATTTTTATAGTCGAATGTCATACCCTGTACCTTGGAATGTGCATTACTTGCCAAAATAATGGCATTTTCAGGGACTTCTGCAACTTCATCAAAATGAATACACAGGGCGGTAAACGGCGTTTTTCGATGCTTAAAAAATGGACTTTCCTTTCCATATGCAGTTACTTCAATGGGCTTGGATATCCCAAACTCTAATCCATTGTCACTTAGTGCCACCTTTCCCCCTGCAACTACAGTGGCCACCTGCATCCCCCAACAACTGCCGTAGAACGGTACGCCACTTTCAAAAACCTCATCGGCAAAATTCAATTGCCCATGAACATCCGGAATATCATCAAGAACACTTAGGGAACTTCCTGTCCATAAAACACCATCATACTGCTTTAATTCGGCCACTGTCGGCAATCCGCTCGTACTATCTGCAGGAAAAGCAAAATCTGTCTGTGCCTTTGGAAGCAATGTCCTTAGCATTTCCTGAAACGTAAGATGATAGGGCTTTATTCCAAAAGCTCCCCGCTGCAAACGTGTTTGTTCGTTATTACCTTCTACAATTAATAGTTTCACGTTTACAGTCCATTTATATCTCCAGATACCGCGGCTTTAAAAAGCTGTTCCAAATCCTTTGCGTTAACGGGTTTGGCATTGGAAGGAGTGGAAGGGTCCTTATAGGCCATTTCCCCAATCTCCTTGGCATTATCCAAATTAATATCTATTTCTTTTAATGTATGCGGAATATTCAATTCTTTCCTAAGGCCAATTATATAAGCGATAATGGCATCGGTACCTTCCTTTTCCAGCCCCAACACCTTGCTTAAATGTACCATTCTGTCCTCAATTGCGGATTTGTTCTGTTTTAGGGCATAGGGCAATATTATAGCGTTTAGCAGACCATGCTGTTTGTTGTAAATAGCGCCCAATTGATGGGCCACGGAATGCACGGATCCAAGTCCTTTTTGAAAGGCAGTTGCACCCATGGATGCCGCTACCAACATTTGTCCCCTGGCCTCCAAATTTTTTCCGTCCTTAACTGCTATTGGTAAATACTTGGCAATAATTCGGATAGCCTCAATGGCAATACCATCGGCCATAGGGTGGTACCCTGGGGCGCAATAGGCCTCAATAGCATGCACCATGGCATCTACGCCGGTCCAAGCCGTAATATGTGGCGGCAAGCCCAAGGTAAGTTCTGGATCCGATATCACGATTGCCGGTAACATTTTTGGGTGAAAAATAATTTTCTTGGTATGCAGCTTTTCATCCAATATTACCGAAGCCCTACCTACCTCCGAACCAGTACCGGAAGTAGTAGGGATGGCGACTATAGGTGCAATTCCAGCAGGATTGGCATAACTCCAATTATCGCCCACGTCTTCAAAATCCCATAAGGACTTCGTTTGTCCCGACATAAATGCGATGGTCTTGGCCGCATCAATAGCAGATCCACCTCCAAAGGCAATAACCCCATCATGTTTGTTCTTCTTATAATGGGCCACCCCATCAACCACATTTTTTTCTGTTGGATTTCCCTGCACATCACTATATACCGTAAACTTCAATCCATTCCTTTTTAGAATGTTTATGGTGTTCTCAACTATATCCAGTTTTACCAAGCCTTCATCGGTGACAAATAAAGGGTTGTTGATTCCCAATTTTTTGCAAGCCTGCGATATTTCGTTTATTCTACCATTTCCAAACCAGATAGTGGTAGGATAATTCCAATTTGTATTTGCTAATTGCATTAATTCTTATTTTTTAAATTCAATAAATTGATTTATAATTTCTTATTTCCCTTTTCGAAAATTGAACGATTTAACCCGGGTAACATGGTCGTATCCAATTTTTGATAATGTAACACCCTTGCCGGAATTTTTAACTCCCGTCCAAGCCAAGGCGGGATCTAAATAATCGCAACGGTTCATAAAAACGGTACCAGTTTCAATTTTTCGCCCCAGATCAATAGCTCTATCCATATCCTTTGCCCACAGGGAAGCGGTAAGTCCATATTGGGAATCATTCATTAACCTCAATGCCTCCTCATCGTTCTTTACCTTCATAATCCCAACCACCGGTCCAAAACTCTCCTCGGTCATTACCTCCATACTATGATCCACATTGACCAGCACATGCGGAGATAAATAAGGCGTATCTTTTTTGGATGCTGCAAACAAAGATTCGGCCACCAAAGATTTTGCCCCTTTACCCAAGGCTTGCTCTATTTGTTTTCTTACGTAATTGGCCGCATCGGTCTTCACCATAGGCCCCAAATTGGTTTCGGCATCCAATGGATTCCCTAATTTGTACTGCTTTGTAAGCGCTACAAATCCATCAACAAACTTGTCGTAAAGCGTTTCATGAACATAAATTCGTTCAATACCACAACAAGACTGACCGCTGTTAAAAAATGCCCCATCCACCAAATTTTCAACGCTATTTTCCAAATGGGCATCGGCCATGACATAAGCGGGATCCTTTCCTCCCAATTCCAAGCCGCAGGGTATAAACTTGTTCATCAAGGAATTTTGAACCGCTACCCCACCCTGTACTGAACCTGTAAAGTACACCCCGTCAATTCTGGAATCGGCAATTAATTGGGCCGTATTTTTATGGTTCAGGTGCAGTATCTGAAATACCCCTTTTGGTAATCCGGCCTTGGCAGCTGCCTTGGCATAACGTTCCGCCACTAGAGGCGTCTGGAACGAATGCTTTAATATAACCACATTTCCTGCCATTAAGGCGGGAACAATAGCATTTACAGATGTCAAGAAAGGATAGTTCCAAGGGCTCAACACACTAACGACCCCAATTGGTACACGTTCTACCCATCTTTTATCCGGATTCGCGGCATCTTCAACTTTATAGTCGCCCAAAGCCTCTTCCGCCACTCCTATCATATAATGGGCGCGGTCCCCAAATCCCTTTATTTCTCCAGGGGACTGACCCAATGGTCTCCCCATTTGCCAGGTAATTTCGAGGGCAATTTCATTTTTATCTTCAACAATGGCATCCACGAATGCTGTTATATATTTAGCACGCTCGGCAATAGAAAGATTGGACCAAAGAGGAAAAGCACTTTCAGCCAAATGTAAGGCCTGTTCAATATCTTTTGGGCCATGTTCTTCGGCAGTATAATAAATAGTGCCGTCTATAGGTGATATGGTATTTATCATTTTTTTAAATTATTTCGAAATAACGTTTTAATTGCCAGTCGGTTATAGCTCCCAGCTGTTGTTGGTCTTCCCAAAGTCGGGTATACGCATAATGATCCACAAATATATCACCAAACAGGTCCCTTGCAATTTTTGAATTCTTAAATTTTTCGGCGGCATGGGACAAGGTCCTGGGCAACTGAAGTTCCTGTGAAAAATCTACATCGTAGGCGTTTCCTTCGACCGCTTTTGTAGGTTCAATTTTATTCTCTATGCCCCACAATCCTGAACCAATAGCGGCTGCCAGTGCCAAGTATGGATTTATATCGGCTGCCGACACCCTATATTCCACTCTTTGGGATTTTTCAGAACCTGGAATGGCCCTAAGGGCACAGGTTCTATTATCTACACCCCATGAGGCTGCAGTGGGGGCCCAAAAACCGGGAATAAGTCGAGTATAGCTGTTACATGTAGAGGCTACCATGGCCAAAAATTCGGGCATTAACTTTTGCTGCCCTCCAATAAACCAGCGCATCACATCGGACATGCCATCGGTCTTATTTTTATCGTAGAATGCAGAGGAACCATCCTTATTTTGCAAGGATATATGGATATGACCGGATTGTCCTGGAAAGCTTGAAGACCACTTGGCCATAAAACAGGCCATCAAATTGTTCTGTTGTGCCCAAACCTTTATGAAGTTTTTAAACAAAGCCCCATTATCGGCCGCCCTTAACGCTTCGGAATATTCAAGGGCCCCTTCGAGCACCCCTGCACCAGTCTCTGTATGCAATCCTTCCAAAGGCATGTCCATCTCCTTGGAGAGTTCCATTATTTCGTGATAAAAACTGGCATGGGTAGAACTGCGCAATATAGAATACCCAAAGTTGCCTGGCGTCATTGGTTCCAGGTTGTGATAATTCTTATCCCGAACGGATTTAGGGGATTCATTAAAAAGGAAAAATTCGAACTCAAAAGAGGCACTTGCCTTAAGCCCCAATTTTCCCAATCTATCCAAGGTTTTGCGCAGAATAGATCTTGGACAAACACTTGCTGCACTACTCTCGGAAAAATCTACCAAAAAAATAACGGACTTGAAATCTTCCGTTGGCAACATTCTCATACTCGATGCATCAATCGTAGCATTTGCATCGGTAAAACCATCCGCCCAGCCGGTAAAGGAATCATTCTTATATAATACATCATTGGAATCCCAACCAAAGATTACACTGCAAAAACCAAATCCCTTGTCCAAAGCGGATAGGAACTTTTTGGAATTTACGTATTTCCCACGGAGAACGCCATCAACATCAACAACGGCCAACTTTATATTTTCAATTTGATGTTCGTGTATATAACTTCTGACCGATTCTATGGTCATTTTTGGTACTTCCTTTTTCATCTATTTAAAATTTTTTATTAATCTATAAGTCCCCTGTCATAGACATTAAGATTATATTTTCTGATTTTTTTAGTTGATTATTGGTTTATTATTCCAATATTCAGTGATATGCCTTAGATATAGTTAAAAACAATTTGATGGACATTTATCCCTGTTACCATTGTTCGCATCCCTTCATAAAAATCTTTCATAAAATTATTGAATAATGCCCAGCTAGAGATATAAAATTTAGTTTTTTACACCTGCTTTTTTAGCATCGTGTTCCAACGCAAATTCTTCTTCCGGCGAGAGTATCAATCGATGCCTTCCTTGTAGCCCAAAGTACAGCAAACCAATTATCAAATACCCCATCGATATAAACACTGCCGTCCTATAGGACTGATCCTGTAACTGAAAATAAATGATTACACTGGCCAAGAAAATTGTGGACCAAGCACCTAGTTTTCCAAAAGGACTAACATAAGGTCTTTCAAGATCGGGCTTATTCTTCCTCAATAATAAAAAGGAACCACATTGTAAAATATAGGATAGCATGGCACTAAAAACAGCGATGTTGAGCAAAGCTCCCCCTATAAAAACCTCACTTTCATTACCGGCCAAAAATTTGGTAACCATTAAAACCACAAAACCAATCAGAGAGCCTAGTATCAATGCGGTATAGGGTGTTTTTCTTTTGCTATGGGTCAAGGACAATATTACCGGGAAATACCCCGCCCTGGACAAGGAATAAATCTGTCTGCCAAACGCAAAAATTATGGTATGGAAAGATGCCAACAGGCCAATGGATGCCACCAAGGCCAAGAGCTTGGCTATATTGTCCCCGTACAGCACCTTAAATCCGTCCAGCAAGGGCTCCCCGGATTGGGAAAGGGCATAAGAACCCAAAGGTATGGAGGCATTGAGCCATAGGATTAAAAATGCCGAAATAATCAAGGTGATGATACCATAGGTCAACCCTTTGGGCATATCTTTTTTGGGATCTACGGATTCCTCCGCTGCCAATGGCAACTGTTCAATTGCCAAAAACAACCAAACCGCAAAGGGCATAGCCTTAAGCGCTCCTTCCCATCCCATCGGGAAAAGGGAACCTCCCCCTCCTTCCAGATGTTCTGCACTCCCATCGGCGCCCACCTTTATATCCAGGGCATAAGTCATAAAATCGACACTTCCTATAGAAGACACCCAAAATATGCCCAAACATCCCAAAGCCAACAAAGTTAAAGCCACTGTAAAGCGAAAAGATAGTTCTACCCCTACAATATTTAAAAGGGTAAAAATGGTATAAAATCCGAACCACCAAAAAGGCAACATTTCCGGTGCCGTTTCAAAGATGCCCTGCATATAATTACTGAGAAAAAAAACAATAACCGCCGGGGTAAGTATAAATTCCAAGTTTTCTACCAAGCCTGTAAAGAATCCTCCCCAAGGTCCCATGGCCGATCTGGCAAAAGAATATGCTCCTCCAGTGTGTGGTAGGGCAGGAGACATTTCCGCAACACTCTGGGTAAGTCCAACATACATTATAGCTACGATACAAGTGGCGACGAACATACCGCCCCATCCCCCAGAAGCCAAGCCTAAATTCCATCCTGAAAAATGTCCTGAAATCACTGCTCCAACGCCCAGGGCCCACAAAGACCAAACACCTGCATGGCGTTTCAGTTCCCTGGATTCAAAATAGGATTTATCCATTTTCTTGTACTTAACGCCTTTGCTCATATCTATTCTCTTGGTTTTTGGTTTGATTATGTGTTTCTAAGCTGGTAACTAATATACCATGAAATAGGAAAAATATAACTCTTAAAACTTGAAGGATTTATATTACCAATAAAAAGACCATGGGGAAGAATCCCCATGGTCCATAAGATTCATAAAAAAAATTATTTATTGCACATTTAATTGTTAGTGGCAACATCCCACCAAAGTCGGGTGTTTAAATCATCCCCTCCCATGCGGGTCACCGCCTGCTGGTAGTTGGCATTATTTGTTGATTTCACGGCATTGGGATACTGAAACCTTACCGGAACCTTTTTATCATTTACGGCATCCGGACCTGGTATAACTTCCGGCATTCCGGTACGCCTCCAATCGGACCAGCCTTCCAAACCGGTATAAAAGAGGGCTATCCATTTTTGCAAGGCTACTTTTTCCAGCTTTTCGGTGGTTGTTCCTGTATAGGCCACTGCCGTCTGTGCAATATAGCCATCCAAGTCAAAGGCTTGTAGATCGGCAGCGATCTCGTTCCATCCCCCGGCAATTATCCTATCCAAATAATACGAAAAGGAAGCTCGTATCCCATTTTCATAGTAAGTGGCGGCATCGCCTACGGTTATGAAATTTCTTTCCCTAGCCTCTGCCAGGATAAACTGAAGCTCCGAATAATCCATTATAATGGTCTGGGAAGCCGTAGGAGAGGCAAGCTCAACGTTACAGGCCCTACAAGCCAATAAAATACCAATTCTTGAGATGAAATTGGACCCCACTTCATTGGGGTTTCCGGTAGGGCTATACCCTAAAGCCGCCTCATCGTCCAAGCCGTTGGGCATACCTACATAATCATCCAAATTATCGGAATAAATTCCTTTTCCGGAATTGGAAGTAGGTTGCGCATAAACAATGAGCCTTCTATCATTTAGATCCTTTAATCTGGTCTCCAAAGTAAGGCTTAACCTAACCTCGTCAAAACTACCAGATCGGGTATTATATTTTGGTTGGGGATTATCTGAATTCCATTGTAATAGCGCTGCATCCCCGTTGCTTTGAAATATGGGGTAGGTTGTTGGGTCGCCCATAATCTCAGCCATACCGGCTGTAGCTTTGGCTTGATCCACATCACTGATCCTCATTAACAACCGAAGCCTGAGCGAGTTGGCAAACTTCCTCCATTTCAATACATCGCCACCGTACAATATATCCCCGGATATATTTTGTGTACCTGTCAATGCGGCGTTGGCAGCTTTTAGGTCGGCCAAAAGACCGTCATAAATTTCCTGTTGCGGCGTAAACTCTGGCGTAATATTATCATCGCTGATTCCCTTTACGGCATCTGTGTAAGGGACATCACCATAAGAATCCGTGAGGTAGGAATAGATCCACGATTTTACGATGAGTCCAACACCATAATAATTTTGGCGATCTGGATTTTCCTGGGTATCGCGGATTATATTCTCAATATCACGTAGACCGTCATAGGCATCGTTGTATGGATTGTCCGTTGGGGACCACTGGTAAATATCCCCGGAGGTAAACTGCAGTCGGGCCCCATATTGGACTACTGTAAAGCCTTCTTCCCATCCTTGATTCCCCCAATTATAGGCCATCTGTCTTAAAACCCCTGGCAAAAGCAGTTCCGAGGAAGCCTGCTCGGGAAAGTTGGGGTTTTGATTTATTTCTTCAAAATCTTCCGTACAACCCATAAAAGCTGCCAAAAGAAACATCACGAAGAAACCCTTTTTTATATTATGTATGTTTTTCATCTTTTATGCAATTAAAAATCGATTTGTAAATTCAGAGTGTATGTTTTGGTACTGGGATAGGACATATTCTCTATACCGGGCTGCAGGGTACCACCAGCGACCGAGACCGTTTCCGGATCAAAATGGGGATTGTCCGTCCATAGTGCCAAATTTCTGCCTGTCAAGGATAATCTTGCCTTACTTATGGGAAGTTTATCTATAATTTTCTTGGAAAGGCTATAGCCCAAAGTAACCTCACGCAATTTCGTATAGGAAGCATCGTATTTGGCCGCCTCCACATTATCACGCTCATAATAACGGTTGTTGTAGGTCCTAACATCCACATTTATGGTGTTGGGCGTATATACACCAGGAGATGTCTCCAATACACCTTCGGCAACAATTCCGGTTTCCCTTCCTTCCAAGGTCTCCTTTAACTGCCCGGAAGTGGAACCTATCGTTTTGGTCCTGGATACTACTATTCCGCCTTGCCTTATATCGAACATAAATCCAAAATCCAAAGACTTATACTTAAAACTGTTCAGTATTCCCAGTGTATAATCAGGGGCATAATCGCCTTGGTACACCAAATCGTCCGTCCTGATGGGGATACCACTGTTATTAACTATCATTTGACCAAAATACTGACTGTTCTCATCTTCTACACGTTGAAATCCCCTACCGTAAATGGCACTAATGGAACCCCCTTCCCTAGCTTGGATAAAGACACTGTTCCTCTCGGTAAGCGTATAATCTATGCCTCCCAGGTCGGTAACCTCGCTCCTGTTTCTGGAATAGTTGAACATGGTATTCCACGTAAAGTTTTCCGTTTTTATAGGAACTACATTCAACATGGCCTCAAACCCATAATTCCTGACTTCACCGGCGTTGATCAACTTACTGGTATACCCACTGGAAATATCCGTACTTATAGGTATGATCTGGTTCTTGGTACGACCATCATAATACGTCGCATCCAAATTCAACCTACTTTGGAACAAACGGATATCGGCACCAATCTCATAAGATGATGTAATTTCAGGTTTCAGATCGGCATTGGGAATCAAGGAAGATTCCGTTAAAATAGGATTATCCCCAAAAGGTGTTTCATTGGTAAAGAAACTGGACAGTTTATAGGGGTCCGTATCATTACCCACCTCGGCATATGCCGCCCTTAATTTTGCAAAGGACACGAATTCCGGCATTTTAAACATGTCACTGGCAATGGCACTCAGGGTGACCGAAGGATAGAAATAGGAATTGTTATCCGTTGGCAAAGTACTTGACCAATCGTTACGTCCTGTTACATCCAAGAAAAGTAAATTATCATAGGCAAACCTGGCAAAGCCGTAGAGACTATTGATCCGCTTTTGTTCATTGTTGCTACTTACCTCCAATGGCCTTCTAGTGTTATTAAAGGAATAGACCCCTGGATTGATCAACTGCGGGGCAACCGTTTGGGTATACTCTTGTCTTTGGCGAAATTGGTTTCCACCAGCGGATACATTTATGTTCCATTTTTCGTTGTAAGTTTTATCGTAGGACAAAAGGAAGTCCGTGTTGGACTCTTCAAAAAACACATTGTCCTCCCTGTAATATCCAAGTGGAAAACGCTGGGTACTAAAGGCCCTCTTTTTCCCCCTTAGGTCGCGATAAAAATCCCTTCCGGTACGTACTATTAAACTCCAATTATCGTTTATTTCATAGTTGGCACTAATATTCCCGTAGACCCTGTCCTTGTTCTGTGAATTGGTATTTTCATACACATTAAAGAATGGGTTATCATGATAATTGTAATTATAGTTGAACTGCTGTAGATCTTCCCTGCCCGGCATCCAATAATCCCGCATACTATTGGTATTCAATTGCCTACCGTACCATATAAACAGGTACATGATACTTTCCGTTCCATAACTTAGGGAAGGCCTATTGCCACTATCCGATTTAATATAGTTGACATTAGTGTTAATAGTAAGTTTATCGGTCAGGTTAAGACCAGCACTTAAGTTAAAGGTATTCCTCTTAAGATCGGTATTGGGAACAATGCCTTCCTGATCCAAGTTTTGGTAGGAGAACCTAATATTTCCCAAGTCCCCTGATTTTGAAATGGCAATGCTATTGGTCTTGGTATACCCGGTATTGAAAAAATCCAGGGTATTATCCGGCATGGACACCCAAGGAGTTGGAATAATAGGGGAATTGCTTACTAAATAATCCCCACCTCTGGTACCGTCCTCCCGTGGCGAATCGAACTGTGGAATCATTAGCCCGGTATCCAATCTGGGACCCCAGCTTTCATCAACACCATCGGCAATTCCGCTACCGCTTCCATCAACAAAAGCAAATTGTTGGTTGTTACCTTGGCCGTATTCATTTTGCCAATCGGGCAATAGCAATACACTCTCCATGGTTATACCAGAATTAATGGAAATACCTAACTGACCTTTTTTGGAACTTCCCTTCTTGGTGGTTATAATAATGGCCCCGTTAGCTGCTCTAGCACCGTATAAAGCCGCAGCAGCAGGTCCTTTTAGCACGTTGATGGATTCTATATTCTCCGGATTAATTTCCGAAGCCCCGTTTCCATAATCCACATCCTGTGTTCCAGAACCGCTAGACCCTACAATTTCATTGCTGATGGGAGTACCATCCACAATAAACAAAGGAGAGTTGCCATTGATGTTCAAGGAAGCATCACCCCTTATGGACACCCTAGCAGAACCTCCAAGGCCCGAGGGGCTGTTGGTAATCTGTAGACCGGCCACCTTTCCGGAAATGCCATTTAAAAGATTGGGTTCCCTGGCCGCAGATACCTGCTCGCCATCCAGCTCCTGGGATGCATATCCCAAAGATTTCTTTTCCCTCTTAATACCCAAGGCGGTTACTACCACCTCACTTAGACCTGTAGCACTCTCCTCCAAGGTTATAGAGACATCGGTCTGGCCATTCAGTGCCATTTCCGTGGTAGTAAACCCTACATAAGAAACCACCAGAACTGCGTTTGGTCCATTTACATCCAAGGAAAAATTACCGTCAAAATCGGACTGGGTACCGTTGGTGGTTCCTTTTTCCAGTACGTTCGCTCCCGGCAATGGACTACCATCACTGTCCAGAATAGTACCATTTACCTTAAACGGCTGATACAACTCCACCTTTTTTTCTTCCTCCATAGTTGAAGGAGGAATATTTTTTTCCGGCCTAAGCACTATCTGTTTATCCAATACCTCATAGGTAATGTTCATCTTAGAAAAAATTCTATCAAGAATTGTAGTTACCAATTCTTTATCAGCGTTTACAGAGACAATTTTTTTATAATTTACCTCCTTATCATTATACATGAATTTGAATTCTGTAAGCGACTCAATTCTGTTCAATACACTTTCGATGCTTACATTTTCGAGGTTCAAGGTAACTTTGGTCTTTTGACCATAAGTTTCGTTGGCATGAATTTGAAAAAGCGAAACAGTCAATAGCAAGAATGTAGTTAGCTTCATTTTCAAATCATATTGTAGCTGAAAATGGGATTCCCTCCCCAGCCTAATTAGGTTTTTCATATTTTTGCAGTGTTTTTTAAGTGGTTAATTAATTTAATCACGTTTCATCGGGAAGTGTTGGCTCACTTTCCGATTTTTTTTTTTGCTCGTAGGCCTTATAATTTAGTTGTAAGGCGAAAATTGTGATCTGTCTAAATTTTAGGAAGTTTAATTCATTGGCTGTTGTTTTTGTCTAGTTAGTTAGTTGATAATTATTTGTCTGTTGTTGATTTTGTATTCCATTTCGTAGGTGACGTTGAAGGTTTTAAACACTTGATCGATGCTTTCAACATCAAAACTTGCCGTAAACATTTCTTCATCAAGTTCCGGATTATTGTTCACGATATCCACATTATAATGCCGCTCCAATTTCTTTACTATGTTCTTAAAGGGCACATGCCTTAAAATGATTTTCCCATTCAACCAATCGGTATGCATAGCTATATCCGCTTCTTCTACTAAAATTTGTTTATTGTATTTGTTCCATTCCGCTTTAAATCCAGGTTCCAGTAAAGAAACATTGGAAGAATCAAAAGTGTCCTGTTTATTGTAAACAGCAACCGACCCTTCTAAAAGCGTTGTATTGACAAATTGATCTTCCGGATAGGAGGATAAATTAAATTTTGTCCCCAGTACGCGCACATTAAGCTCATTAGTATTAACTATAAATGGATTTTCCGTGTCCTTAGCTACACTAAAAAAAGCCTCCCCATCCAAAAAAACCTGCCTGTTTTTTGTTTTTAAGAATTGCACTGGATATTTGAGGGATGTTCCAGAATTAAGAGTTACCTGTGTTCCATCCGAAAGCATTAAATCAAATCTCTTACCATAGGGAACCGTGAGCGTATTGTAGATCAATTCCTCTTTTGAAGTCCCATTGTTTTTATAGACTAATTGCGACCCTTGTTGTGCCCCCAGTACATTGCCTTCAGAATCTACAACCTTAGCCTCTCCATCTTCGGAAATCACCTCAATATTTCCATTTTCCAATTGCAGAATTATGGCATCCTCTGGAATAATTGGTGCAGTACGGGAATCAACAATAGCATCCCTAAATATAAAACCTAGCCCTACAAGAATTGCCAAAACAGCAGCGGATTTCAAAATTGTAATTGGAATGCGACGTCTATTTCTGGAGGTAGGGTTATTGGTATTGAGCAAACCTTGGAAGGAAGCATCTAAATCTACATCCGTTTCATCCAAGGTAGATGCCACATATTTGGCCTTGGTTTCAAAGAATTTTTTGGCATTTTGATTCGAAGAAACAATCCAATCCTGAACTTCCTTTTCCTCCTTTGAAGTTGCAGTACCCCTTAAGTATTTATATATTCTTTGATCTAGCATCGTCATGTGTTACATTATATAGACGATTCAAAAAAGATTTACACCTAGTACAGGATGGTAATTTTATTGGGAAATTGATATAAATTCCCTTAAATGAAACCTCATATGCCTCAGGGCAGTGGTAATATGGTTATCTACCGTTTTGTGTGAAATGCCCAACTGTGCAGCTATTTCACCATGCTTCAAGCCCTCTAATCGGCTTTTTTTGAAAATATTTTTACATTTTTCAGGTAATAATTCTATACTCTGAATAATTTTGCCTTCCAATTCGTTTTCAAGCAACAACGAGGCCGCTTCATCATGAATAAATTTATATTGAATTTCAGATTTTATGCGATAACTATTATCTATGTAGTTCCTTTTAACCTTTTCGTGCTTCAATTGGTCCAAGCACAAATTCTTGGTCATGGTATATAAATAATTATTGATATTGGACACATCGCCCAAAGATTCTTTATTTTCCCATATTTTAAGAAATACGTTCTGTACTATACTTTCTGCCTCCTGTTGGTAAACTAGGTATCCTTTTGCAATTTGTAAGAGTTTCGTATAATAGAGTCTGAACAAGGTCTCAAATGCACACTTCTCTCCCTTTTCCAAAAGGGAAAGAAAAAGCTCGTTGTTGATATTAGGCTGACCTTTTTTCAACTTATAAATGGGTTTAAATATCCGGCTCTATGAATTTACCAACCTAGAAAACAACTTCTTCCCATTAATATGGCCTACTGATCCATCTAAATTTTCCCCTTCATCATCCCGATCAATATAAATTTACATGTAATGCCATCTAATTCGTTTCCTTTCTCCAGCAGCATCCCAAACATTGATAAATACAAATTCCCCACAATTTAACAAAAAATTATATTTTAACCAAGAATCAAATTTCTTTACTCTACCTATAAAAATTGATTTTAGATTTTCGTAGTTTTCCGGATGCTAATTGCCTATTTCCGTAATTTTTACAGGTCTTTTTTCCCGTAATGATTTTATGGCAGCTAGGCCAATTTGCAGCGACCGCAGTCCATCGGTGCCGTCTACCTCCATGGCATTACCATTTTTTAGACTTGTTACGTAGCTGGCCATTTCGGATTTATACGCCTCGGCATACCTTTCCAAGAAGAAGTGCAGCGGTAGTGAACTTTGTATTCCCTTGTTGGTATATAGTCGATGTGAATCTTCATAATTATTGTCGGCCTGTGCCATTCCTTTGGATCCGAACACCTCTATTCTTTGGTCATAGCCATAAGCGGCTTCCCTACTATTGTCTATTACGGCCATGGTACCGTCCGTATAGGTCAGGGTAACCACAGCAGTATCTATATCCCCGGCCTCGCCAATAGCAGGATCTACAAGGACTGCCCCTTTGGCGTAAACTTCCTCCACTTCCTTGCCCACTACAAATCTGGCCATATCAAAATCATGTATGGTCATATCCAAAAACAGACCTCCGGATTGTTTAATATAGCTTACCGGTGGTGCTCCTGGATCCCGACTGGTAATTTTCACCAAGTGGGGCTGCCCTACGGCACCCTGCTTTACCAAATCATGAACCTTTCTAAATTCCTTGTCGAACCGGCGATTGAAACCCAACATCAATTTAACATTGGCTTCTTTGACCACTTTTAAAACCTCAACAACCCGCTGCATGCATAGATCCAAAGGTTTCTCGCAAAAAATATGAACACCGGCTTTGGCCGCCATTTCAACATAATCGGCATGGGTATCGGTTGGTGAACAGATCACCACAGAATCGAATGGGGCAATATTCAACAACTCCTCAAAGGTGTCGGTGATATGGGGTATCTTCTTTTCCTGCGCATATTTCCTACATTCTTCCATGGGATCCATTACGGCTACCACTTCCACATTGTCCATCTGAAGTAGGTTTTCCAAATGGATCTTCCCTATCCTTCCCAATCCTGCTACGGCGAATTTAACTTTAGTCATAGATGTGTATTTCTTTATAATTTTTTCATGAATATTGAATTGTCTATAACCCTAGGGATTTTATATAGTCCCTATTGGCCTGTGCGCATATTTTGGGGTTTCCCATGCCTGGTAAAATATCCTGCTCCACCACGATCCAATCATTGTATCTCATTTCTTCCAATATTTTTACAATGGACTGAAAATCTACCGCACCTTTCCCTAGTTCACAGAATACACCCCTTTTAATGGCATCAAAATAATCCCCGTTCACCGCACGGGAGTCCTTGGCCGCTTCTGGACTATAATCCTTAAAATGGACATGCCATATTCTTTTACTAAACTTTTTAAGGGCCTTTACTGGATCACCTCCTCCAAAGGCATAATGCCCCATATCAAGACACAGACCCAATAAATTTGGATCGGTCAAGGCCATAAGCTTATCTATTTCTTCAGGGGTTTCTACATATCCAGCACAATGGTGGTGAAATACCGTCCTAATACCATATGCATCCTTCACGGCTTTCGCTATCTTTTCTGCACCAGCGGCATATACTTTCCACTGTTCTTCCGTGAGTCCCATGGCCCTAGTAATTCTCCCCGCATTTTTGGTACGTTCCGGAACGGAACCATTATCATCTGCCAATACAATAAACGAATTCTTGTAGCCGGCATTGAACATAAGCTCCGCTACTTTTAAGGCGGAGACCATCCCAGCATCGTGGTTGGACTCCTTGACCAAGGCTACAGGAACAAAAGCGCCCAATAGATCCAAATGTCTTTTATCCAATTCCACTTTTAGCAGGCTGGGGGTGGTGGGCATGTATCCCCAATCACCCAATTCCGTACCTATATATCCCGTTTCTTTAATTTCATCCAACACCTGTTCAAAACCTATCTCTTCGGATTTTTCTTCCAGATCAAATTCCAAGGCGCCCCAAGAACAAGGAGCATTAGCAATTTTCATCATTCCCTTTTCCTATTAAAATTTTCTTGACCAAATGTTCGGCCATCTTTCTATTATTACCTTGGTCTGTGTAAAGAATTCTATGGCATGCTTACCCTGACCGTGCAAATCCCCAAAAAAACTATCCTTCCAACCACTAAATGGAAATTGGGCCATAGGTGCCGCCACACCTATATTTATACCAATATTTCCAGCATCGGCCTCATTTCTAAACCTTCTGGCATTGGCACCGCTACCGGTAAATAAACAAGCCATATTTCCATAGTTCCCACTATTAACAAATTTTAGGGCATCATCTATATTTTTCATGGAAATCAGACTCATTACGGGTCCAAAAATTTCTGTTCTAATAAGTTCCTTATCCAAGGCTACGTTCTCTAAAATAGTAGGGTTTAGGAAGTTTCCCTTCTCATATCCGGCAATGGAAGCATTTCGGCCATCCAAAAGCACTTTTGCACCTTCATCTATTCCTTTTTGGATCAATCCTGTTATTCTAGCCTTACTCGCTGCAGTAATCACCGGTCCCATATTTATTTCCCTATCCAAGCCGTAACCAGTAGTTCGGGATTTAACGGTTTCATAAAGGGCATCCTTTATTTGTCTTTTTTGGTCATCCACAGTGATGATTGTAGACGCCGCCAAACATCTTTGTCCTGCACAACCATAAACGGAATCCGCTATGATTTTGGTGGACATTTCAATATCCGCATCGGGTAAAATAACCACTGGGTTTTTTGCGCCTCCTTGCGCCTGTACCCTCTTGCCATTGGCTGTGCCTTTAGAATAAATATATCTAGCCACAGGGGTACTGCCCACAAAACTTACCGCCTTTATGCTAGGGTGTTCCAAAATAGCATCTACGGAATCCTTACCTCCGTGCACGAGGCTCACAAGTCCCTTTGGAATATCCAATTGATCAAGAAACTCAAAAATCTTCATCATGGTCATAGGTACCTTCTCGGATGGCTTCACCACAAAGGCATTACCAGTAGCAATGGCATAGGGCAAGAACCAAAAAACGATCATACTTGGAAAGTTGAAAGGCGTTATGCAAGCTGCTACACCTAAAGGTTGCCTAATCATCATCTCGTCTACTCCCGTAGCAATATCTTCAATAACATCTCCCGCCATTAACATGGGTGTCCCACACGCAACTTCAATATTCTCGATTGCCCGTTGTATTTCCCCAACAGATTCCCCATAGGTTTTACCAGACTCCTTAGTAATAATCTCTGCAAGGACTTCGGTGTTTTCTTCCATCAGGGTCTTTAAGCGATATAGTACTTGAACCCGTTTTAGCACCGGAACCTTACTCCACTCCAGATATGCCTTGGATGCAGAAGCTACCGCTAAATCAACATCCTTTTGGGTGCCTTTGCCAAAAGGCACTTTTGCCAGAACTTCTTGGGTAGCCGGGTTTACAATGTCTATTGTTTCTTTAGATGTGCTTGGGATCCAAACACCGTCGATATAATTTTTTAGTATTTCCATTTTTTAATTATTTAATATTGTTGATCATAGTAGTGCTACTGGTTGTTCCAGAGCAAAACATAAATTAATACAGTAACAGCGCATAACCCAATGGACATGGGTATGGTATATTTCCAAGTAGTCAGATTTACCGCTCCTACATCGGTAATTTCGTAGTTGTTCTTATTGGGATAGAAATGGGACACCGAATACATTATGGCTACATTCAGCAAGAATTCTATTCCCCATAAATGCACAAAATGAATGCCATGACTAGTATAGCCCCAAGTCATAAAAATATAAAAACTAAGTCCGAACATCAGGGCCACTTTAGCCCCCATTGCCGAGACTTTTTTCATAAAGAACCCTGCCAATAAAATGGACGCGATGGGAATGAAAAATATCCCGTTAAGCTCCTGTAGTAACTGATACAAGCCATCAGAAGCATTGGCTACCATTGGGGCTGCAAATATGGCTACAACGGCTAAAATTGCGGAGGTCACCTTTCCAATCTTCACCAATTTGGTATCGCTGACATTTTTCGCAATATGTTTCTTATAAATATCTATGCTGAACAAGGTAGCCACAGAATTCAATACCGAATTAAAGGTACTCAAAACGGCCCCCATAATGACCGCAGCAAAAAAGCCTATCAACCAAACAGGTAAAACCTTCTTGACCAATTGTGGGTAAACGGTGTCCTGTTGGTCAAAATAAGTGTCCTGAAAATAATAATAGCAAATAACGCCAGGCAGCACAATTATCAAGGGAATCAATATCTTAAAAAGCCCGGTTATTAAAAGTCCTTTTTGGGCTTCCTTCAAATTTTTTGCTCCCAAGGCCCTTTGGATTATGGTCTGGTTCATTCCCCAGAAATAGAGCTGATTAATGATCAAGCCCGTAAACAAAACTTCGAAAGGCAATACAGAGTCCCTTGCCCCTACCACATTAAATTTCTCGGGGGCATAATCATATACCTTTACCAATCCATCCCAGATGTTGTTATCTCCTATGGCCAACAGCGCCAATACTGGTATTAACAAACCACCGATCAAAAGTCCAAAGCCATTTATGGTATCGGAATAAGCTACAGCCTTTAAGCCACCAAAGATGGCATATATAGAGCCTATGACCCCTATAATGACTACCGTAATCCACAGCCCTTCGGATTTACTGACCCCAAGAGCCTCCGAAACACCAAACAGACTTTCAATACCTATTGCCCCGGAATACAAAACGATTGGCAATAAGGTAACTACAAATGAAAAGATGAGAATAGCAGCAACCATGGTCCTTGTCAATCCATCAAATCTATTTTCCAAAAACTGGGGTATGGTGGTCAATCCCATTTTTAAATACTTGGGAACAAAGAAAATGGCCGCAATCACCAGCGCAATCGAGGAAGTAACTTCCCAGGCTATAACAATAAAACCATTGACATAGGAATTACCGTTCATCCCTATAAGGTGCTCAGAGGAAATATTGGTCAATAACATGGAACCCGCAATAACGGTTCCAGTTAAACTTCTACCTCCCAAGAAATAACCGTCGGACGATGTTAAGTTTGTTTTTCTAAGACTGTACCAAGTAAAAAAAGCAACTCCTCCGGTAAAAACCAGGAATGAAGCTAAAATAATGATTAGTTCGGAATTCATAAGGTTGGTTGGTTATGGTCTATAAATAATATTTCTGGGTCTTCTTGTTTTCAATAGAGGTCTTCAAAGAACTCTTCACGCTATCTTTCTCGGATACTTCGGCTACGGCCACATCCCACCAGGCAAATCCTGGGACAGCCTTTTTACGGTCTACCTCAATATAGATTACGGTAGTCTTGTCTATGGTTTTGGCTTTTTCAAGTGCCGCATTCAATTCCTTTACATTGGCAGCTTTAATTACATGGGCTCCCATACTCGCGGCATTGGCTGCATAATCTATGGGCAACTTTCCTCCGTCCAATTGGTCTGTCTCATCATTTCTATAACGGTAGTATGTGCCAAAGCCTTCGCTTCCAAGAGAACTGGACAAGCTACCAATACTGGAATAACCATCATTATTCAATAAAATAATGGTCATTTTTTGTTTTTCTTGGATCGATGTTACAATCTCCTGGGACATCATTAGGTAACTTCCATCGCCCACCATTACATATATTTCACTTTCAGGGCGTGCCATTTTGGCCCCCAATCCACCAGCAATCTCATAACCCATACAGGAATAACCATATTCCAAATGGAAGCCTTTCGGGTTTCGGGTACGCCACAATTTATGAAGGTCTCCTGGCAGGCTACCGGCGGCACAAAGCACAATGTCATTAGGGTTGGAAAAGGAATTCACGGCGCCGATCACCTCTCCTTGAAATGCGGGTACCTCATTCTTTTCCGCATAGATATTCTCTACAAATTGGTCCCAGCTCTTATTAAGGTTTTCTACTTTTTTACGATAATTCAGATTTACTTCATAATTCGAAAGCTCCTTGTCCAAGGTTTCCAAAATGGCCTTGGCATCCCCTACCAAAGGAAGGGCACCGTGTTTAAAGGAATCGAATTCCGTAACATTTATATTGATAAAACGCACCTTGGGATCTTGAAACGCAGATTTGGAGATGGTAGTAAAATCACTATATCTGGTACCTACCCCTATTACTAGGTCGGCCTCCTTTGCCATCTCTATGGCTCCTGGTGTTCCTGTTACCCCTGCCGCGCCCAAGTTCTGTGGTTCATTATAATCCAAGGAGCCTTTTCCTGCAAAGGTTTCGGCCACGGGAATCCCCGTTCTATTGACCATTTTTTTTAATATTTCAGTTGCATCGCTATAAATAGCGCCGCCTCCTGCTATGATTATTGGCCTCTTACTTTCCTTGATTTGAGCTATTGCCCTGGATAAAAGTGTTTGGTCCGGCATAGTTCTGCCCACGTACCAAACCCGTTTCTGGAACATTTCCTCGGGAAAATCATAAGCTTCTGCCTGTACATCCTGCGGAATACAAAGAGTAACCGCTCCTGTTTCGGCCTGAGATGTCAATACACGCATTACTTCTGGCAGGGAGGTAATTAATTGTTCCGGCCTATTGATCCTGTCCCAATATTTGGAAACAGGCTTAAAGCAATCATTAACGGATATATCCTGGGTTACGTTAGATTCTAACTGCTGCAATACCGGGGCGACCTGTCTGGTAGCAAATATATCTCCAGGAATCAAAAGGACAGGAATCCTATTGATGGTGGCCGCTGCCGCTCCGGTGAGCATATTGGTAGCCCCTGGCCCAATGGAGGACGTACAAACAAAGGTCTGCAACCTATTCTTTACTCTGGCAAAGGCCGCTGCCGTATGAACCATTCCCTGCTCGTTCCTAGCTACATAAAAGGGGAAGTCGAGATTTTGGTGTAATGCCTGTCCTATTCCCGCTACGTTTCCATGTCCCAATATCCCCAAACAACCGGCAAAAAATTTGTTCTGCTTGCCATCGCGTTCTACATATTGATTCTTAAGGTATGCAATTGTGGCCTGGGCCACTGTAAGTCTTTTTGTTTTCATCTGTTCTTCTTTGTTTGTTTTAATAGGTCAGATGGAATGCCCTGAGAACATATCGTCCCGATAGCTATCGGGAGGCTTGATAAAGCCGTTAATGGGCATTTCATCGCTTTTAGAATTAAAATCCGCCCTTTTGAGCTATAAAATCCATGGATTCTTCCAAGGTTGGCATAAAGTTGGCACAACCCTTTTTAGTAACCACTTGCGCACCACTGGCATTACCCATTCGGCAGGCCTTTTTCAAATCCCACCCTTGTAGTATTCCATATAAAAATCCACTGGCGAAGGCATCACCTGCACCCAGCACATTCAATACCTCTACTGGAAATCCTGGAACATCCTCTCTGGAACCATCCTTTTGGTAAATACTGGCACCCTTCTCTCCCCGTTTTACGATAAGTGTCTCTATGCCCGAGGAAAGCAGTTGTTTAATGGATACATCTATATCACCTTTAATTTCCGGGGCGGAAATCTGTTGTTCCTTAATGGTTACTTGGGAGGAATCGATCAGCGTGGCCGCAAGAATTTCCTCTTCCGTACCAATGGCCATTTTAACCCTGGGCAAAATAGCCCTTACTGTCAGCCCAAAGGCCCTGTAATCGTGCCATTGGTCAGCCCTAAAATCCAGATCAAGCACTACATCCACATCATTTCTGTTGGCGATTTCCGTGGCATAAAAAGTAGCACTCCTAGTCGGTTCTATATTTAATGCAGTACCATTGATCAATAATATTTTATAGTCCGGAATATTGGCTTTGTCCACGTCATCAATATCAACCTGACTATCTGCCGCATTATCCCTGTAATAGACCAAGGGAAACTTATCCGGGGGCTCTATCCCCAATACCACCGCACTACTCCTAGTGCCATTTTTTACAGGGATGCAATGGGTATTTACCCCTTCCCCTTTCAAGAAATTGAGGATAAACTCGCCCACTTTATCGTTACCTACCGCAGTTAAAAGACTGGCATTAACACCCAATCTCGCACATCCCACTGCTATATTCAAGGGAGACCCTCCCACAAAGGCATCAAACCCCTTAATATCATTAAATGGCGAACCAATATTCTGTGAATAAAGATCGATACTAGATCTTCCAAACGTGATTACGTCAAATTTTTTATCGCTCATTTCTACTTATTGTTTATTCATTTCAGCCGTTACCAAGGGCAATCTTTTATCCTTTGATGTCCAGGAATCGTAAATCCATTCATGATCGGGATCTGTTGTATTGGCCAGGCACTGGTCCGTACCGGCCAAGAAATTAAGGTAATAACAATGAAAACCATGTTCCGCTACCACAGGATGAAAACCTTTGGGTATCAGCACCACATCGTTATGCCTAGGCCTAACTATCTCGTCCAAGGACCTGTCCTTGGTATAGACCTGTTGTATGGCATATGCCTCCGGTTTTTGAAATTTATAGAAATACGTCTCCTCTTGTATTGGTTCCAAAACCGTACCTTCAGCGTCTACAATGCGTTCATCATGTTTGTGGGCCGGAAAAGAACTCCAATTGCCGGAAGGTGTATATACCTCACGCACCACTATTTTGCTACAACCAAAACCCGGTGGCACCAGATCATTGAACTGTCTTGTGGCATTGTCACCTCCAAAAATAACTACAGGCGTGTCCTCTGGGGTCACAAATTTTGCAGGGAAATCCTCCTCGACCTTGCACCAACCATATCCAATATCCAAACTATCACTCATTGCCGTTAAGGTGAACGAACTGTTACGCGATAGGTATAGTGTATGGGCCACCCCACTAAAGACGTCCTTTCTGCCATTTTTTGTTTCCCAGTTTCCCTTATCGCTCTCCACTTTAAAATTACCGCTAAGCAACACTATCACCATTTCGTTATCCTGGGTTTCGTGTTGCCAAGTTTCACCTTTGGTCATTAGCCTAGCCTCAAAATTGAGGTATTCCCAGTTAGCCGATTCTGGAGTTATCCGGTGATATATCCCTGTTTTTGATTTTGGTTTGATCTGCAAATGCGATTTATGTTCCATAGTTTTATCTTAAAATCTCAAGTCGCTTACTTTACCTGTAGCTCCTAAAAGATCGAATTTTTCCAGCATAAATTTTTCGTACTCCGCCATATATGTTTTCCCCGGAATTACGGGATCGAAAAGCTCAGGGGTATCCCTGAAGAATTCCCTATGTACTCTCGTCCACAATAGTCTGGTATCTGTTGCTATATTGATCTTACAAACTCCGTATGCAATAGATTTAACAATCTCATCTGGTGCAACTCCGGAGGCACCTTCATTCAAATGCCCTCCTGCCCTGTTAATCCGTTCTATTTCTTCAAAATTAACGGCAGAGCCACCATGCAACACTATAGGGAATTTAGGCAATCTCCGCTGAATTTCCGCTAATATTTTAAACTGAATACCGTCTCCACCAGAAAACTTATAAGCTCCATGACTGGTACCTACCGCTACCGCCAAACTATCACAGCCGGTTAATTCCACAAATTCCTGCACTTCTGAAGGCTGAGTGTATTTGGCATGTTTTTCGTCTATAGACAGATCATCTTCAACACCGCTCAGCACTCCCAGTTCTGCCTCTACAACAATATTTTTTTTATGTGCCTCCACTACCACTGCTTTGGTCCTTTTTACGTTCCCATTAAAATTATCATGGGAGGCATCGATCATTATTGAGTCATAATCGTTGGATTGTATTGCATTAAAAGCATGTTCCTCGTTCCCATGATCCATATGAACGGAGTACACCGCTTTTGGGTATATTTTGGAAGCAGCCCGAATCATCCCAATGAGCATTTCGGGATGGGCATAATTCCTTGCCGCTGGTGTAATTTGGACCAGAAAAGGGGCATTTGCCCTTTCTCCCGCACTAAAAAGCCCGAGAACCTGTTCCATGGTAAAAACATTGACCGCTGCTATGGCATATTTGCCATAACAGTGTTCAAAAAAAATTTTAGATGAAACTTGCATGCAAAATTTTGATATAATTATTTATACCCTTAATATTTTATACAAATAACAATAAATAATTAATCTTTCGAAGAATTTCGTATTAAATGTCTATGCAAAGGTTTGCATTATGAAGAAGCTCAGCCTTCGCATTATAATTCCTTATTTCTCCTTGGAAGAGGCCCTTATAACTAGTTCTGGCTTAAAGACCTCCTTTCGAAAATCCAGTATATTATTCTTGTTGTTCAAATGACTTAATAAAATTCTGGCTGAAAGCATTCCCATACTATAAACCGGTTGCCAAACGGTAGATAAAGAGGGGGTAATAAAAGACGAATGGGGCTCATCATCGAACCCTAGGACGGAAACCTCATCGGGAATTTGCAAACCCATTTTTTTTACGATATGCATGGCAGATATGGCTATCTTATCGTTGTAGGCGAAAATTGCATCAGGATGCTTTTGGAGTTCCAATAACTTTTTAGTGGCCTTTACGGCGTCTTTATGCGAAAACCCTGGAACATGTACAATATAATCCCTATTCACGGGAACCTTATTTTTTTCGAGAGCATCCATATACCCCTGTAGCCTTTGCTCTGTAGTACTAAGGTTTAATGGACCTCCTAGGTGCGCTATGTTTTTACAGCCTGTGCCAATTAGGTACTCCACTGCCTGGAATGCCCCAAAATAATCATCTACCAATACTTTATCTGCCTCCAATCCCGGACAGTCCCTGTCAAAAACTACCACGGGAATACCACTTTTTTGAAGCCTACGGAAATGATCAAAATTCTTGGTCTCTGATGACGGTGCTACTAAGACCCCATCTATCTGGATCTTGGATAATCTCTTTACAATGGTCAACTCTTCCTCATAGGATTCGTTGGACAAGCAAATCATAATATTGTATTCGGAATCAACGATTACGTCCTGTATCCCGGTAATTATTGCGGAAAAAAAATGTCCCGTAATTTCTGGCACAATCACCCCAATAGTATTGGATTTTTTTTGCAAAAGGTTCAACGCCAAAAGATTAGGCTGATAATCCAATGCTTCCGCCAGTGCCTTTACAGCGTCCTTGGTTTCTTTTTTTAAAGCCGGATGATCGTTCAAGGCCCTGGACACTGTTGATGGAGCTATGTTCAGCTCGCGCGCGATGTCTTTAATGGTAACACGGCCCTTCTTCATAATAAATTGTTATTTCCAATTCTAACTATCCTTTTCATATTCCCATTTATTACAAATTGTCAACCTTATAAAACCAAAAATTGCTATCTAACCAATTATAGTCCCAAATTAACGAATTGCACATTGTAACCAAATTACAACAAAATTTCTAAATGAACGTCCTAAGTTAAGCCCATGAAAAATAATAAATCAATATAAAATGAAGCATCTCTAAATAGAATATCTTCAGAATTATCTTGATATCCTAAATAACCCTACAAGCAATAAGGGTGGGCAAAAAATTGCCCACCCTTATCACAAGTTAATACTTATTTATCTATCTAATATCCAGCATTTTGAACCAAATATCCATCAAGTATGGATGCACCATCCACTGCACTTTGAGGAATTGGCATAAGACGTTTCTGTGGATCGGAATTTGTTTTTTCGGTATAAGAGTCCTCATACTTTCCAAAACGAATCATATCCGTACGTCTTTGAAATTCCCAATAAAATTCAAAACCACGCTCACGATACAATAAATCAAGATCCATGGCATCCAGTGCCGGTGCAATATGCCTAGCGGTTCTAGATGCTCTAACTAAATTAACATCAGCAAGTGCCGCACCGGCATCGCCCTTTCTTAACATTGCTTCTGCACGCATCAGGTACATATCGGCTAAGCGCAGAACCACAAGATCGGCTTGACCTTTGTTTCTACCGGAATCGGAAGTTTTACTAAATTCATACTTCAACACCCTATAACCATTACTATGTGAACTATTGGTAGTAAAATCGATCTCCAATGAATGAAAAACTGGATCACCCACCTCGGACCTACGGTTTACAACCAAGTCCACTACATAATTGTCACCATCGCATCGCTCAAAGGGATCTCCACCTTGATCGTGTTGCAAACCATACAAAAGGCCTCTATAAATTCCCCTATCCACTTCAAAATCCGCAGCACTCACACAACCCGGTTCATTGATCAGATTATCTTTATGAAATCTGGGATCGGCCTCAGCTGGATCTACATCGCCATAAGCATCTACCCAAGTTTGATAAAAATCTGGAGTAATTGCCGCGGCATCCGTTCCGTTAGCACTAGGAAATTCTGGAAGAGGGTAAAAGTCACCTGACATGGAGAAATAAGCCATACGATTATGACCATCCAAATCTGGACGTTGATCTAAAGCAAAGATTAATTCCGTATTGGTATGGTTTTCATCATCGAATATTTCAAAATATTCTGCAGAAAGTGCATGCTCACCAGAATTAATTACCTGGTTGGTATATTGGATTACCGCATCCATATCTGCAGGACTGAAATTAGGTGTTCCATAAGGATCCCTATAAACTGCAGCATTTAAATAAATCCTTGCCAATAAAGCCTGAACACCTGTCTTTGTCATTCTACCTGGCCCTACTGCCGTAGTAGTTGACAGGTCGGGTTCAGCAGCCTTCAGTTCACTTATTAAATAGTCGACCGCCTCACTACCTCTTAATATTACCGATTGATCATCAATATTATCCTTTACGAATACTAAACCAAATGCGTCCAATAAAATATGGTTGAACCAAGCCCTCATAGCCTTGGCTTCTGCCAAATAAACCACCGCTTGAGGATTTGTTTCAGTCAATGGCTCCAAGGCATTAATAGCACTTACGGATCTGGCTATATGTTTGGTAACCCCGTTCCAAACGTCTTTCATAATGGCATTTCCCGGAGTCATTGCATGACGGTATAAATCCGAAAATTTTCCTCCATCGCCCCAGTCCGTACCACCTCTATAAGGCAATATGGCCTCATCCGTAGAGATTTCCTGCATGGCAAAATATATGGTGTGCCTATAAATGTCATTATTTGCATTTGCATACACAGGAGCTATAGCTGCTACAGCTTCATCAATACCTTCTGTACTAGGATTCAAAGATTCGTCCAAAACATTCTCTTCAAGATCCGTACAATTCCAATTCAATAACATGCTGACGAACAACAGTGCTAATTTTATCTTGTTTTTCATATCTAATTATATTTTTTATTAAAAGGATACATTCACACCAAAAACAAATGTTCTTGCCTTTGGATAGGCGAACTTATCTATACCAAAGGATTGAATTCCGTTGGTTGAACTATCAGTATTCACCTCAGGGTCATACCCATCGTAATCTGTAATTACAAATAGATTTTGGCCCGTAAAGCTTAACCTAAATTCTTGAAGCCAGTTTGAGGCCCACGACATGGATTTAGTGTCGAACGAATATCCAAAGGTCATATTATTCAATCTTAAATAAGAACCGTCCTTTAAATATCGTGTGGAAACGGCAGCTGAATTAATAATACTTTCTTCTGGATATTCAATCGCAGCAGCCGTAGTATTATTGGATTTGCTCAATAAGGTTTTATAGAAACTTCCCATAGCCGTATGGTCATAAATTTCATTTCCGGATACTCCATTAAAATTCACATTGAAATCGAACCCTTTATACTTGAAATTTGCATAAAAATTATAGGTCATGTCCGGTAAAGCACTTCCAACAATAGTTCGATCCTTTTCGGTTATCTCACCATCCCCATCAGTGTCAGCAAACTCTGAAAGTCCGTCCGGGCCAATTCCAGTAAATGTTTGCATATAAAAAGCGCCAATGGCCTCTCCGCTTACAAATCCATTAATGGTAGCATCCGTAAGGCCTTGGCCAGATGCGGATCCGGTAGTTACAATAGTAAAGGGAGAATCCTCCACTAAATTATCAATAAAAGTGGCATTTCCTCCAAATCCGTAAGACAAACCATCAGGATTACGTTTTGAATAATCAAGTGCAACTTCAAGTCCTTTGTTGGTAATGGTCATGTCGGGAACATTGGTCCAATACGTTGGTGCCGGAACAATAGGGTCTACTGGGACAACCTCCAATAATATATTGTCCGACACTTTATGGAAATAATCTACAGTACCTGTTAAACTACCATCAAATAATCCGAAATCAACACCCACATTGGATTGGGTTGAAACCTCCCATTGAATGTCCGGGTTGGCAAATCGGGTATATTCAGATCCCACTGGATAAGCACCATTTTGATCTATTGGATAACTTACATTACTAGAGTTACTAACTCTAAAGGAGGCTTTTGTAATTTTCCCTGGAATTTCCTGATTTCCAGTTTGCCCCCATCCCGCTCTTAATTTTAAATCGCTAAAGATGGACCCCTCCATAAAATCTTCTTCAATAATTCTCCAAGATCCTGCAAAGGACGAGAACACTCCATATTTGTTGTTTTTACCAAATTTTGAGGAACCATCAGCTCTTACCGTTGCGGTAAATAGATACCTATCCATAAAACTCCAATTGGCCCTGCCAAAATATGACTGTAATTCGTCTTCATAGGTACTTCCAGTAGGTCTATGGTCAGTTATATTGGTATCCCCTCCCAGTCCTGGGTTATTACGAGGGTCTATACCAGTATCTGATGGAAATTCGTCAATGGACCAACTACTATTTCTTGCAAATGTCTTTTGATAGGAGTGACCCCCTAAAATACTTAGATTGTGTTCTCCTACATCAAAAGTATATGTCAAGTAGTTTTCAATAAGGTTATTTTCATATTTTCCAAAGGACTGTCTTAAAAAACCTAAATCATTTCTATCACTATTGGCGATAGTTTGCTGATCCCTATCTGACGATCTATTTTCATAGCCATAATTTAGTTTGTATACCAGACCATCCAAAATTTCGAAAGAAGGTGCTATGTTAATCAATATTCTTCTAGATTCGGAAAAATCCCCATTATACTTATTGGACAATAAAGGATTGTTCCAATTAAGAGGATTGTTAATTTCTCCATCCGCTGTATATGCGTTAAATGTAGGGTTGGTAGAATACCCCAAATTATTATTTCTGGATTGATCGGTAAGCGTCGTATTTAAATTATAATCAATTCTTAATCGATTATCCAATAATTTTTGGGTTACGTTAATCCTGGCACTTGTTCTTTTTAGGTCGGAATTATAAACAATACCTTCCTGATCCTGTAGCCCTAATGAAGCGTAATAATTTAATTTATCGGTACCCCCGGATAAAACCAGATTGTAATTTTGCGTAATTGCGGCCCGGGTCAGTTCTTCTTGCCAATCGGTAGAACCTCCTCCATCTATCAGTTCACTCCCAGGAATTGCTGCCACTTCCCTTCGAAATTCATCAGCACTGAATACATCCAATTTACGTGCCAGTGTAGAAACACCTACATCGGTAGAAAGTGATATTTTTGAAACACCGGCCTTTCCGCTTTTAGTCGTAATAATAACCACTCCATTAGCACCTCTTGAACCATAGATTGCCGTTGCCGATGCATCTTTTAGCACATCAATGGATTCTATGTCGTCTGGATTTATAAAATTCAAAGGACTTTCACTTGAACCCGTACCTGCCAAGCCAAGAGGAAAACCATCCAAAACAAATAATGGCCCTGACCCTGAACGGATAGTCCCTTGTCCACGAATTACTATGCGTTGTCCACTACCAGGCTCACCACTTGAAGAGGTGACATTTACACCCGCAGCCTTACCCTGTATAAGTTGACCTGCATTGTTTACAACTCCTTTATTGAAGTCTTCACTGGTAACCCTTTTAACCGCACCTGTTACGTCCTTAATTTTTTGAGTTCCATAGCCAACTACGACCACCTCGTCCAATAATGAGGAGTCTTCCTGTAACGATATGCTTACATTGCTTTGACCATTTAGCGGTATTTCTGAGGTTGCATACCCTAAAAAAGACACCGCGAGAATTGCGCTTTCATCCGATACTTGAATGGTAAAATTCCCATCAAAATCGGTGGTAGTTCCATTCTTAGTTCCTTTTTCCAGCACTGTTGCACCTGGCAAGGGAACATTCTGTTCATCGGACACCGTACCGGTAATAGTGGTCTGTGCCCATGATGTCATAGATGTGCCTATCACAAAGACAAACATCAAAAATTTCAGTTTCTTCATATTTTCATGGTTTAAATTAGTTTTGTCATAACCAATTTAACACTAATTTAACGATATCGGAATTTTAAGGACTTTAAAAACTATGCAAAGGTTTGCATTGCTTTGGTTGGGCAGAAATTTCTTACGGACATATATCCCTTAATGCCTAGTAAAAAATCACAAGAGTCCATTGTCAAAGACCTTTAATTACGCTACCGATTAATCAACACTTGGTTATTCTCGGCAAAACTATATAAATGCAAGTACGAAAATGAAGCGGTATTGTGATTTTACCTTGGCTTTACAGTTTAATAACAAAGACCTGGTTTTGTTGTACAAACATTTATAAGCACATCATATATAGGTATGTGCCGGCAATGAATTTACACAGTAGTTGCTGACGAAATCTATAAATTTCATCACTAATGGATTCACTGAACTGTAGTTATAGTGATGTTTTCCCAGCTAGTAGTTTGGTTGTAATCCCAATGAAGTGCCAAATACCCATATTTTTAACAGGGTAACCATAACTTAACATTATAGTACCATGTTCAGGCTATTATGATGAAGTGTAAAATCGCTAAATTAAATTTAGCGAGCAATCAAGGAATATTTCTATTAAGATTAAGGGTAAAAAAATACCCCTTTTGGATCAGCGATAATTTTTCCTGAAATACTATATAACCCCATTGAGCTGTCTATAAATACAAGCTTTTAAAAATCGAAAGTATAAAGCACCCCAAGAGTAAGGGTGGACCAAGTAGCACCGTCCAATTCTATACCTGTATAAGAAATATTGACTTCTGTCTGGGCCCCCATTAAATAAGCTATTGTTGGCCTATAGTACAATCCGCCGTCATTGCCGTCGTTTATTCCTATAGCCTGACCAACATCACCACCAATGGAGAATGAATTTGATGTCCAAAATCTAATAGATGCGGCGAGTGGCATAAATTGAATATTGGGCAAATCCTCGGCAAAAAGGTCCCTATCATATTTTTCCGGAAATCCATTTACGAAACCTACCATAACCCCAAGGTCTATAATTTCACTTAAACCCCATCTATATCCAAGATCCACTCCGGCAACTAGACTAAGCTGATCTTGGAATTCATCCAGGGGCAACCCTCCATGAATTCCTATTTTCATCCCTTTTTGGGCATACAAGCCCGTCCCTAGAAGTGCAAAAACAAAGGTTATAAGTACCGTTTTCATAAATGTTAGTTTTTATTGGTCGGTATAAATCTAGGGTCTTCCTTAGACCAGACCACATTTTTGTTGTAAAAGCGGCAAAAATGGTTGTGGGAAAACTGATTTTTAAAATATTCCATTATTTTCGGTCTCAATGAAGAAATGGTTATCTGCACAAAGAACATGTAAAAACGAATATGCAATAACCTAATTAGTAAATGTGATATTTTAAAAATATCTTTAAATAATGAATTATTAATCTATTTAAAATTGCATAAAAAAAAGTGATGCTACTCTTGAAAAAAACATTCACTATTATTTACCTACTTATGGTCACCACTTTATTTGGGCAGAACAAAAACTTCCAAATTGCAGACGGAGTTATAAATTACCTGGATTTGTTTAACTCTTCAGATAACCCCAATGTTTCCTGCTACCGTATTCCAGCCATGGCCACCGCTGCCAACGGCGACCTGATCGTGGCCATAGATGAACGGGTACCATCCTGTGATGATTTAAAATGGAGCAAGGATATCAATATTGTGATTCGAAGAAGTTCCGATAACGGTAAAACATGGTCCCCAATAGAAAAAATAGTGGATTTCCCACTAGGGAAATCAGCTTCCGACCCCTCTATGATCGTGGACAATATCACCAAGGAAATATTTCTGTTTTATAATTTTATGGATTTGGACAATGAGAAAGACGTATATTACTTACATGTCATAAAAAGTAAAGACAACGGAAAGACCTGGAGCCAGCCTGAAGATATTACCCCTCAAATTACGAAACAGGAATGGCACAACGATTTTAAGTTTATCACCTCCGGTCGTGGCATACAGACCAGATCTGGTGCCCTTCTCCACTGCATGGTAAATCTAAATAACGGGCTACGAGTTTTTGGCAGTAATGACCATGGTAAAACTTGGTTTTTTAGAGATACCCCACTTTTCCCTGCAGATGAATCCAAAATAGTGGAACTTGCTGATGGCAGCTGGATGGTAAATTCAAGGTCAAACAACACTGGTATTCGTCATATCCACATGTCCCAGGACGAAGGCAAATCCTGGAAAACAATTGAGGAACCTCTTTTGATCGATCCCGGATGCAACGCCAGTATTATTCGCTTTACTGCCAAGGCAGATGGTTATAACAAAAATAGATTGTTGTTCTCCAATGCCAAAAGTGATAAAGATCGTGTTAACATGACTGTTAGAATAAGTTATGACGAGGGCAAAACCTGGTCCGAGGGTAAAACGATTTATGAGGGTGATTCCGCCTATTCCTCTATGACCATTATGGACAATGGCGATATTGGTCTGTTTTTTGAAAAGGACGACCATACCGAAAATGCCTTTGTAAGCTTTTCTTTGAATTGGTTGACCGATGGAAAAGACACATACAAAAAACCGAATAAATAACATTTAAAATCCGTATTTATGTCAGCAGTAAAAGATTTAGCAGATAGGCATAGTCCTGTCTCGGAAATGTTTCAACAGCCCAAAACAGCTGAGGAATGGGAACAATACAAATTATCCGATGAACAGCTAGCCCACTTTCACGAATTCGGCTATGTTTCCGGCATAAAACTTTTGGAGGAATGGCAGGTAGATTTGTTAAACCGGGAATTGGCAGAAATAATGGATCCAGATCATCCTGCACATGATTTGTTCTATGAATTTCACAGTAACGAATCCCAAGACCCAAACTCAGTTTTATTCCATTCCCTAGGACATTGGCGGATAACCCCCGGGTTTCATGATGTATTGTGGAATCCAGCTTTTACTATGGCCGCACATCAATTATTGGAAAACAAATCAGTTAGGTTTTGGCACGACCAATTATTCTGTAAACCTGCTCTTCACGGTGGTGTAGTAGCTTGGCACCAAGACTACTCCTATTGGACCAGGACAATAGCCATGCAACACCTTACCTGCTGGACGGGATTGGATGATGCCACCACAGAAAATGGCTGCCTTCACTATATCCCCAAAAGCCATAAATGGGGTCTTTTGGATGCGCCTTCATTGGCAGGTGATATGGACGGGCTAATGAAATATCTTAGCCCGGAACAAAAAGAGCAATTTAAGCCCACCCCCATCGAATTAAAAAAAGGCTATGCAACATTTCATCATCCACTTATGGTACATGGCTCCTATGAAAACAAGTCGGAAAGAAGTAGGCGGGCGTTCGTACTTAATGTGTTTGCCGATGGCACGGTTAGCAATACGGACGATGAACTTTTGGCAGGAGTTCCCAGAGTACCCAAAGGCAATAAAATGGAAGGCAAGTTCTTTCCAAAATTATATTCCGGAAAATAAAGCAATAAGTTCAATGTTAAAATACTCATCAAACCTTTAGTAACCTTATTATGAAGTCTGATCCAAGACCCTACGTACTTGCCGAAACCAATTGGAAAAATGTAAAGACAGAGGAATATACTGTGGCCATATTGCCATGGGGTGCTACTGAGGCCCACAACTACCATTTACCCTATGGAACTGATAATATCTTAGCTGAAAATGCTGCCATTGAAGCTGCTAAAAAGGCTTGGTCCAAAGAGGCGAAGGTAATAGTCCTGCCCAATATTCCTTTTGGGGTGAATACCGGACAAATGGATGTTGATCTGTGTATAAACATGAATCCAAGTACTCAAATGGCAGTATTAAAAGATTTGGTTCAGGTACTGGAAGCCAATAGTATTCACAAATTAGTTATCGTAAACGGTCACGGAGGCAATAATTTCAAGCAGATTATTAGAGAACTGAGCATAATATATCCCACTGTCTTTGTTTGCTCCCTAAATTGGTGGCAGGCTGCCAAGGCGTCCGACTATTTTCATGAACCTGGCGATCATGCAGGGGAATTGGAAACCGCCGTTGTGATGCACTTAACCCCTAATTTGGTATTGCCACTGGACGAAGCTGGAGATGGAGATGCCAAAACTTTCAAAATAAAAGGATTAAAAGATGGATGGGTTTCCGCTCAACGTAAATGGACCGAGGTAACAAAGGATACTGGTGTAGGAAATCCTAAAATGGCCAGCCCGGAAAATGGAGCAAACTACTTTAGGGCAGTGACAGACGGTATTGCAGATTTTTTTGTAGCGCTGCACCATGCCGATTTAGATGATATGTACGAATAACAATAATTTTTTAATAAAACTTCAATTTGTAATTAGGAGGTCTATCCAAGGGCTGTACACCTTCTTTATTTAGTAACATATTCCAATTTATCTACAACCGGAAAGTCCTCCCTTCTTAACTTCCATCGTCTATGGCTCCACAACCACAACTCGGGAGCACTGATAATGGCCTGTTCCAATTGTTGGGCGTATTTTTCCAATATTTCAAAATTGTTTCTTATTTGTGGGTGATCCTCTATAATCCGAAATTCCAATTCGTAATAACCCCTTTTCAATTTTTTGAAGAACGGAAACAGAACTACCTGATCTGTTTTTTTGGCAATTTTATCGGCACCGACAAAAAAGGCAGTCTCCTGATTTAAAAAATTATACCAGTATTTGGAACTCTTTTTGGTTGGACTTTGATCGCCGATCATACAATTTAAGGTAAGTACCTTCCTTTGATGATTGTCTATAATGGTCCTAAATCCCTTGTCCGATTCCACACAATTTACACCAAACCTTTCCCGCATATTTTTGAACAACTCTTCAAAATATTTGTTTTTGATAGGTTTGTAAAATGTATTGGAGCTATAGGGAAACATTAAAGGCAAAAAAACCAACCATTCCCAATTACCTTGATGCCCAGTGTACATGAGGATACTTCGTTGGTCATCAACATATTTTTGGATCAACTCCGGATTCTTGATGAGCAAGCGTTTTTTTATTTCCTTCTCCCTTATCGTCAACCTTTTAAACGATTCCAAAACGATATCGCAGAAATGTCTATAAAAATCTTTGGCGATCTGCCCTATCTCCTCTTCACTCTTGGAAGGAAATGCGTTTCTGAGGTTACTGAACACCACCTTTTTCCGATAGCCTACTATCTGGTATGCCAGAAAATACATCATATCCGAGACTACATAAAGTGCCCCCATCGGTAGTATGGAAACTGCATAGAAGGGCAGAAATTTAACTTTTGAAAGGTATGTCATCCTGTTCAGTCTTAAGTTCTCCAAATAAAAACCACGGCATTTTTGATTCACTGCAATGGCAATATGCAAAATTATAAATACTTCCCCATTACCGTAAAATCTGAAACGGTAAGAATTTGTTAATACTATTCAAAATCATACTAATATATTGATTTTAAGACAATTGACAACAGCCCGATTATCAAGAGAACAAAAAAGTTAATATCAATTTTTAAAAATGACCAAAATCATTTACCTGCGCTTTTCAATTTCCTAACTTTAAGGTTGCAGGTATAAAAATTTGCTACTACCAACCATTTTTTATCCCTTACCACCTTTTGAGATTAAGAATTAAGCTTGTAAATATTGGGAATATAAAAACCTAAAGAATCATGTATTTAATCTAAAACACAAAATTATGAGTGCTGCAATAAATAATAAAAGTATGATGGAGTGGCTAGACCCCAACGAAATGCACGAGGCCAGTCTAAAATGGATGTCCGAATTAAAATTCATTAGGGACGAACAGCTGTTCTTGAACGATTTGGTAAAATCGTACACTTTACAATTAACAGATTCGGCGGTGTTTAACGAAAGCAAAGACATTATAGGAGCTATAACAGATGCCGAAAAGGAAGTTATCGTGCTTATGAAAAAAGTACAGGCCCATGAGAACCAATTGGAGATCATGTTGGACCAAATAGATCAATTGAAAATGGAAAAAGCCTATACTGAAACCCATTGGCAATTGAATTCAGAAATGGCCCGATATACTGTTGGTTACAGGGAACTCAAGTCACGACTTTTCAAATTGGTATCCAAGGTGATGAAAAAGGACAAAGGAAATAGATTGCTCAACTAGAGATAATTGATGATCACTATGGGAAGCATATTCTACTGCATTGATGTAGACAACAAAAAGACCATTGTCCTAGTGAAAAAATAATTTAACCGTACCTATATATTCAGCAACAGATGTGATAGCATCAAAATTGGTATTACATATTAAGTCTCCTTTTGCCCAAAAAGTTTAGTTCAAAACATTAAAATTATTACACCCATCATCCTGCTTCCGTCAGTTTTAACAAAGTTTGGGAGTGTTTTGCAATTTATTTAAGAAGTTTCTGAGCAACCTTTGTACAGATAAAATATCTAAAGAAAAAAATCGTTTAACCTTGGTCTATTTTTTAGATACTCCGAAATAAATTAATAATATGGAAATAGTGACCCCAATTGTAAAGCTAATAGACAATAATCCATTTATCTCAATAGTTTTTTGTCTGCTTATAGCCTTAGCACTTATCACCTACAAAATCGTTAAAAAAAGAACCTATTAAAACCAATTAAAGGGGATGGGCCAATTGGTCCATCCCCTAATATTTTTATTCTTAAAGAAGCCTTCAGCTGAATGTTCATTTTCATATAAAAAAGTCTTTCAGCCAGCAAGATTACCAATAGGTAGTTTGCAAAAAACCATTAAAGCAGCTTCTATTGCCCTAAACAGAAGCCAAAAAAAAATTACCCTTTTTCTGTTCTTAGAAAGAGCCCCTCAAACCAATACTGCCGGGACCAATTTGAAGGCTCCAGCTAATTTTGTCCTTGGAAAATTCCTCAGGACACCTTTCCTTCTCCAGATACCTATCAATAGAATCGACCACCACAACACTTACTGCTATACTCAGCGCTACATCGGTCAACCAATGTGCTCCGCTCCATAGTCTGGTTACCGGGGAGAGAAGCCCCAAAGTATAAAATCCGCCTTTGGCCCAAGGATTTTCAAACTGTTTACCAATGGCATAGAAGGTAGTGAATGCCAATATGGTGTGCCCGGACGGAAAACTGTGATAGGCAGCCTCGTTACTAAATGGTTCAAAACTTGCTTTTCCTACATTGGCAATGGGCCTGGCCCTCCCCACTAAAGTTTTACTAACGGTCTGTATCAAACCGACCGTAGTGGCCGATGAAATTAAGAGCACCCCTGTTTTTCTCCAATCTTCATTCTTCGTAAAAAGACCTATTAGATATATTCCTCCGTTGATGGAATAGTTGTACAATGGTTTTCCGAGATAATAGCCCGTTTCCTTAAGAACTCCTGGTATATCCTCTTCCTGACCCTGAAACCAATTGGAACTTTCCTCGTCAAAAGTAAATAAGGCGACTGTACCCAAGACTATGCCGCCTGCCGTTAAAAAATCCTTTTTCCCCCAATGAAATGGTCTGGAGTAAGCATATTTTAATCCCCCAAAGGCACTTGCCCCGTCATAGCCCAACATTTCCCATGTTGTTAGCGTGTCCTTAACATGGGATTGCCCCTCCAATTTGGGAATACACAAGAATAGGACTAAACAAAAACCAATTACTTTCACTTTTACCGCCATCAGCAACTCAATCTTAATTGTAGCCAAAATTAACCAATTATGGTTTTATTTGTAAACATTATCGTATTCCAGTATATAAAAGGCAAATAATATCGGAAATTGCCACCCTTATAGGTTCATACAGGCAAATTAAACATTCAACCCCTCATCATTACTTATCCAAACATTATTCGTTGGGCGGTCAATTCATATAAAACTACATTTAAACTTCTTTGAAACGAAAAAACGACCCCACCACAGTTGCAGGACAGCTATTCCATCCCTATTACCAATAACCATTAGCGCATACCTTGGATAGCAGAATCATTGATCCACTTCTGTTGAAAGCAATAAACAATTGATGTACATTGACCGTTTGTAGTCAAAACCAATACGTTATAAATTTACCCCTGTTCCCTGAAGAGAGCTATCGTGATCCCAAGTAATCAACCAAGGGTCACGGGTTTTGATTTGAAAGTCCTTCATTTTTTTGATCATTTCATCCATGACTCCCTTATAGTTTGGATCGTTGGCCAAATTCAACATTTCATCTGGATCTTTTTCCAAATCGAATAATTCAAATTCAGGACGAAATAGATAGTCTTGAACTTTTCTTTTTCCGTAAAACTCCTTGTTGTTACGATATACTTCCTGCCAGGTAGATGCTGCCCATAAGTCCGAGGCAAAGGGATATTCCGATCGCCATGCTATGTTTCTTATAAGCTTGTAATTTTTGTCGCGCACCACACGCATGGGGTAATACATAGTGATTTCATGAAAGGTATGGGAGGCATATATTTGATCCCATCCTTCAGGTTCCTTTACATTAAGTACATCTTTAAAAGAACGCCCATGAAATGAATTGTCCTTTATTTCCACTTTCGCCATATCCAAGATGGTAGGGGTTAGGTCTACCCATGAAATCATGGCGTTAGATGTAGTGTTCTTCAATTTTGAGGAGGGATCCTTAATTATACAGGGCAATTTCATTCCAGGCTCATATAGGGTGGTTTTCGCACCCGGAAAGGCCATTCCATTATCGGAAATATAGATTACAATAGTGTTGTCCGCCTTGCCCGACTCCTTGAGCATCTGCATCAACCTACCAAAACCCTGATCTATCCTGGAAACACTTTGATAATATTGTGCAATTTCTTCCCTGCTTTCCTTGGAATCAGGTAAAAAATCGGGTACAATAACGTCTTCGGGGTTATATGTTATGGTTTCTACTCCGGCATACCCTTCCATCTTATTTCCGAAACTGTTCGGGGCATCCCATTGACCTGGGTTGGTCGAGGCTGCACGATGTGGGTCATCTGTACAGAAATAAAGAAAGAATGGTTTTTCCGAAGCCAATATACCCTGGCATTGCTCGGCCATTTCCACAGTGTTTCTTGGGTTGGCCTTTAACTCCTCTTGAAAATGGTACACCGATTCGGGAGCCACGTGGTACTTGCCTATTCTTGCAGTTGCATAACCTTCTTTTTCCAGTAATACCGGTAAGGATTTCACTTTATCATAGGTGCTAAAATGATGGTAATCATGTACATGCCCATAAGAACCCGTGGCATGGCCGAATAGTCCGGTAAGAATTACCGATCTGCTGGCTGCACAACTGGCAGTTGTACAATAGGCGTTGTTGAAACGTACACCTTCAGAGGCCAATTTATCCAGATTCGGGGTTTTTATCACCTTATTCCCGTATGCCCCGAGGGCATCGGTTCCATGGTCATCAGCAACAAAGAGTATTATATTGGGCCTCTCTACCTGTTTCTGTAAAGCTATCTGTGTTTCCTTTTTTTCACTACAGCCTGTCAACATTAAACCCAAATAAGCGGAAATAATAATTAGCCTATAATTCATAAATTATCGTTTTAAATAGAATAAACAAGAGTCATAATTTCTTCCGCTCGCTATCCGGTTGTAAACCAAAACCACATTGGGTTCTTGCAATAGTAGGTGCTGACCTAATTCAGGGAGAACCAGCAGCATTGGTGTGAATAGAGACATAACAATATCTTTAACTGTGCTAAATTATTCATCCTGCTTCACATAATTCAAAGGAGATATACGCTCCCCTGTTTTATAATCCAACCGCTTTCCGTAGTAGATATAATTATCAAAAATATCGCCATTGCCTAAGGTTCGTGGGTCTCCCTGAGCCATAAGCTCTGTTTCCATTTGAGTGCGAAGTTTTTTTATTTGCACAGCATATTCGGGAAGATCGGCTAAATTATTGATACAATGTGGATCTTCTTGAATGTTATAGAGCTCATGCTCCGGCCTTTTATCAAAATTCATTTCAAAAAAGAAGTATTCCTTATCCCCTGGTTTTAAATCTGTAAGATAAGTTTTGGTTGGGGATCCATCGCAGTTTAAAAACCCGTATTCGGGATTTCCAACAGGCCATCTTTTTGGTTTTATATTATGAACGTAGAGTAACGAATCATTCCGAATTGCACGGACCGGGTAGGACAAATCTGTCCCGTCCTGATCGGAACGACCAACATCATGACGTTCCTTGCCCAATAATACATGGTCACGGGCAGGGTCTATTTGCCCAGATTTTGGAGAGAACAACTGTTTTATAAGACTTCCTCCTGTCATTTGCCGACGTGGTTTAGCCCCCACTACCGCCATAAATGTTGGTGCCAAATCGGAAAAACTCACAAAATCGTTCACGGTACGACCAGGGTAGATTTTACCCTTCCAATAAACGATCAATGGAATATGAAAGCCTTCCTCATATATTTGTCCTTTTACCCTAGGGAATGGCATCCCATGATCTGAGGTAACCACTATCATTGTATTTTCCAACAAACCTTTTTCCCTCAATATTTGTATGGCCTTACCCACTTGGGTATCGTACCATTCCACCTCATTGGCATAATCCAATAGGTCTCCACGAACTATGTCGTTATCCGGATAAAAGGGGGGCACAACTGCTTCTTTCAATTCGCGCCCTGCCTTTTTCCAAGAATCCAGTTCATAGGCCCTATGGGGCTCCTTGGCCCCCAACCAAAAACAGAAAGGTTTTTCCTCTCCCTTTTCGTTCAAAAATGCACCAAAGTTGGCGGCATAATCTATATTACTTATACTCTCATACGGGGGTGTTATTTTTATACTGTTGTATTCCGGTCCGGCCGGATTATCGGCAGTATCATACACCCCGGGACCCCATCCTTTACCAGAAAAACCTACATTATACCCCTCATTTGCCAATAATTGCGGATAGGTCTTAAACTCTGAAGGAAAACGGCCATTGTGATCCGCCGCCTCTTTGAGTTGCCAACTGTATTTTCCTGTAAGAATACAGGCCCTTGCCGGGGAACATTTTGGATTGCCGTTATACGCATTATTAAAAACAACCCCTTCTTTAGCCAGGCCGTCAATAGTTGGAGTGTTCACAAAAGTATCCCCATATGCTCCAAAACTCTTCATGGATGCATCGTCTGCAATGCAAAACAGGATATTGGGCCTTTCCTTACTCTTTTGAGCGTTCGCTACCAGAGTCAGGAACAAGCATCCGATCAACAAGGTATGTAAGGCAGATTTTTTCATATATCAAGATTCAATTCTTTCTTCTTGGCTATGGGTAATTAATACACCTTATTTGAGTTCCAAGTCTTGGATTCCGTCATTTGAATTGCCTCTGATTTTTTCAAAGTCCGCAATTAATTCCTGAAGTTTTTCAGGATTGGATTTAGCCAGATTTTCCTTTTGACTTGGATCGTTTTCCAGATTATATAATTGATACTCTTCTGCATTACCCAACTCAATGTTTACCATTTTGTTTATCGCTGGTCCCTTATATGGAGGAATCATAGCCCAATTACCTTTCCTAAAGGCTGTTCTGGAGGTTGCTTCCAATACCAACTCTTCCCTTCCGTCCTTGGATTTACCCATAAAGGCATCCAAAAGATTCTCACTATCCCCACCTGTCTTATCACTTCCAACCAAAGCGGCCATTGAAGTAAGCAAGTCTAACTGGCATACTAAGGCATCAGATTTACCTGGCGCTATTGTACCTTTCCAATAGGTAATAAATGGAACTCTAGTACCAGCATCGAATAAACTATACTTACCTCCCCTTAAAATTCCTGCAGGAGTATGATTGCCCAATTTTTCTTCGGAGTCGTCATAATAACCATCGTTGACTACTGGGCCATTATCACTTGAGAAGACGATTAGTGTATTATCTAGGATTCCTTCGTCTTCCAGGGTTTTCATAAATTGCCCTATCATCCAATCTGCCTCCAAAATAACATCCCCTCTTGGACCCATTCCAGATTTTCCGGCAAAACGCGGGTGTGGTGTACGTGGTACATGTGGCTGTTGCAAGGCATAGTACAAAAAGAAAGGTTTGTTTTTATGCTCTTTTACATACTGTTGGGCTTTGGCCAGAAAATGGTCCGCCATATCAACATCGCTCCATTTGGCAGACTCCCCACCCTTCATAAAGCCAATTCTTGGAACTCCATTCACTATACTGTTGTTATGACCGTGATGCCATTTCATAGTAGTCAGTTCGGGATTGTCCAATCCCGTGGGTTCCCCTTCAAAATTTTTCTCGTAGCTAACTTCAATGGGGTCATTGGGATCCAATCCGTCTACGTGACCGTCGGCAATATACACTGTTGGCACCCTATCCTGGGTTGCAGCAAGAATATAGGAATAATCAAAACCAACTTCGTTGGGGCCAGGTGACACCCTTTCATTCCAATTCACATTTCCGCTACCAAGTCCCAAATGCCATTTACCCACAATACCGGTGGCATAACCTTCCCCTTGCAACATTCTGGGTACAGTCATTTGATCCGTATCAATTATTAAAGGAGCTGTTCCTGGCAATATTTTGGCATCTTTGTTGCGCCATGGATACCTACCTGTTAATATGGCATACCTACTTGGCGTACAAGTAGCTGAGGAGGCATAACCATTGGTAAATTGCACACCGCCCGTTGCCAATGCATCCATATTAGGGGTGCTGATCTCCGTTGCACCATAGGCACTCATATCGCCATACCCCAAATCATCCATATAAATAAATACAATATTGGGCTTTTTAGCAGTTTCATCAGTAGCGACTACTTTCTCTTCCTTGGATTTACATCCCACCAAAAGCAACACAATTATGGCGGTATGGAACAAATTCCTTTTAATAATTTTCATTTTTCTATTTAGTTAATTTTAATGATTTTGGTTTTAGAGGCTAGTAAGGTACAACCCATATATTTTTGATAGGCACCTTTCCACCTATTTTATTCAATTGCCCTAGACCTCCATAACCTCTTTGGGATCCGTACTTATGGCAATCGATTTAATGACTTTTTCATTTTGCCCTTCCCCTATGATCAAGGTATATTTGGCCAAAGAGTATACTTCTGGCACAAATTCCTTTCCTTTAACCCTCAACGATTTTACCATTTCATTGGTCTCTTCATTAATAATCTTAACAACTTGGTTAGATTCCTTAAGCTGTAATCTAGGCAGGTAGCCCAAGGCCCTTCTGCCATCGTTATCATCCTGGCCAATGGTCAATGGCCATCCCGGGTAGGTATTGTCTTCGGAATCCACATCAAGGTCTGCCAAAAATCGAATTGCTTCCATTTTTATAGTCCTTGCTCCGGTATCAAAAGTAACTATCCCAAAACCAGATGCCTTTTTCTGAGCCTTTAAGTATCTATTTTTCTCTAGGTCAAAATCATCTGTCGGATTCCCAACGGCATAGATATAATTAGTATTTCCAAATCCATCTCGATAGCTACCCGTATTGGGCAGCCCATGTTCTGGTCTATCCGTAAAAGGTACATTGACTGAATCTGGTTGTCCCCATCTTGGGTATCCCGTTGAAATGGCCGGGGTACAGAAGGTCCAGCCCCCATCCCGTACTTCATCAACACTATATTGTACCATAAAAGGCAGGTGCTGATCTCCGTTGATATGAAAAACAGAAGCTTTTCTAATGGTCCGTATTACCTCATCCCGTTTTGATTTTGGCCAACCTCCCGAGTCCAAATCGCCAAATAAGAATTGCTTTTTGGGACCATGATGGGTACCTACATTGGAAAATAAAGTCTGACTTAACAGCACCTTCATATTCGCTCCCTGCCAATCTTCGATCCAGCCATTCAAAAACTCCATTTGACGATTTCCAAAGAAATCCAGGTCATTTGAATCAAGTTCTTCCGGTTTGGCCGGGGCAGTAAGATGATCTATCCTACCTTCCCCACTCCTAAGCATCTCTGGACCGGATTTAAATAATCTATCACTCACAATAGCGAAACTAACCTTCCCGTAAACCATTTGTGTAAACCAATTGGTAATCCCTGATGGTAAAGGTGATGGGTCATATGGATCTGGAAGGTGACCACATTGGGTGCGAAAAACCACATTGACCATATTGGGTGTCTGCACAAGTCCGCCATGGGCATCCCTTACCTTTTCCCAAGCTTCAAAAGAAATGCCTTCACCTCCTTCTCCCCAAAGATTACCTTGATAAACATCGTGGTCATCGGGCGTACAGATTGTAGGCCGGTCGCGCATAATATTTCCAAAAGCCCAACCAAACATATACCATTTTCCCAAATAGTTTAGAATTGCGCTGTCCTCTGGCTGTCTTTTTATAGGATATCCTCCATTGCCCTCGTACAATTGATCCCCCGAAAAATAAAGCATATCCGGGTTGGATTTTTCAAGATTCTCCACCAAGGGACGATATGGATATCCTGCCCATTCCTGACAGGTTAAACCTCCAAATCGCAGTGGCCGGTCATTTGGCTCTTGTCTTATAGCGCCTTTATAATAATGCTTTTCCTTGTCTATGGAATAGACCAAACGATAAGGTGTATCTTGGGCTGAATCCCAATTTTCTATTGAAAAAATAGTACTGTAGGATACAGGATCAATTTCGCCTTTTTCTTCCTTGACCCACTTACCCTTCTTAAAAAATTGAAGCTCCACCTTTTGTGAATCTCTGTTGCTTACAGGAGGTAGTTGTGCCGTTAATTTAAGTTTCCCTTTTGAAAGTGTGTACATGGTCCAAAGGATAGGTCCAAAACTGTTATCGGGGACATATTCAACCTTTGTGCCATCAAGGGCAATTGACCGAGACCAGAAGGTACTCCCCTCCTTTTCGTTCATGTTCTGTTCCAAAGCCACCAGGCCTTCGATCTCTCCGGCGTGGCGATATGCCAATTCCGCTTTACGATCATCCTTGTCCACAGCGATCAAGGTACATTCGTAATCTCCATTTTTTGGTGACACCCCCAATTCCAGAGTAAAATCGCTAAAATCAAAATTTTCCGGAAGCTCAGCTTCTTTGTCGGCCACAAACAATTTGCCTTCCAAGGAAATACCTGTAGATAATCCTTCACCAAAATAACAGGCCGCTTTTACACTCTTTGGATCGGTAGCATCCTTTATTCCGCTAGAAAAACCGACACTCCCTTTGTCATTATTATTTTTTAAAATCCCAATTCTACTTTTAATGCGAAAATCTCCCATGTCCTTTTTAAGCACATAAGTCAATAGATGAAGACGGGCATTTCGCATAGTCCCTTTAAACTCCAGCCTTTTATTTCCTATTTCCCAATCTTCCATGGGAATACTCCAAAAATCCTTTCCAATCCAAACTCTCTCATTTAAATTTTCAAAATTAAAGGCAATGGATTTTCCAGAACTACTTTTTAGCTCATTATCCAACACACCACTTTGGGCGAATATATTGGAGAAAGGGTTGGCAATCATTGGAATTGCCAACCCTACTTTTTGAATAAAATTTCTTCTCTTTAAAACCATTTTAGCAATAGTATTAATTACCTAACTTAGGATTTACATTGATTTCCGATTCTGGAATCGGCCATACATCGTCTACACCTTCCCGGAAATTCTTGGTGGTAACATACCACCTAGACTGTGGATCTATTTTTTTTGATGTGGTTGGATATAAGGTGGAGTTTGGGAATGGTGCACCCCAGAAATCTCCCACTAACACTTCATCTCCAATTCCCCATCTAAAGATATCCCACAAACGTTGCCCTTCCAAAGCCAACTCAATTCTTCGCTCGTTTCTTAATAGTGGTCTAAGAGCATCCGTATTGGTTTCCGTAATAGCCGGCAACCCTACGGACTCCCTACCCCTAACGGCATTGATAGTTTCATCCAACAATTGTTGGGTAATGGCATTACCCGCTTCGAGTTCGGCCTCCAAATAGCTCAACAATACTTCGGCATACCTGATAATAGGAATATTGCCACCATAATCGGTCCTTAGGTTACCGCTGAACGACTCGTCAAAGAATTTTCTTAAACCATATCCTGTCCTGGTAGCCTGCTTGGAATAGGTCAATTGATCTACCGAACCAGTTGAATCCGGATTACAATCATAGGTCCTGCCAGCAAACGTAGCACCATCCCAAATAAAATTGTACCTAAATCTTGGATCCCTGTTTGCACCCATGTCGTTATAGTCAAATCTAGGGTCATCATAGGACAAAGGGGTACCATCATTAAAACCATAGGCATCGGCAAGACTACCCAAAGGGTTTACGATATGCCAGCCCGAAGCAACTGCCGGATAGGCGTGCTGGGGTAATGAATTACCTGCCTGACCACCAAAATATTGGGAACTAAAAATGTTTTCACTGCTATTTTCATTGGAAGGAATAAAAAGTGAGCTATAATCTGGATCAATAATATTATCGCCCATATCTATAATCTGTTTGTATGCTACAGAAGCTTCAGGAAATCTCTTCTCCCCGAGATACAATCTCCCTAAAAAAGCCAATGCTGCCTGTTTACTGGCCCTACCAGCTTCCCCTGCTTTTAAATCGCCGAATGCCGGAAGTGCTGCTGCAGCAGCCTTAAGCTCATTCTCAACAAATGTCACCAATTCCGTTTTAGAGGCCTTATCCACGTTATTAGCCTCATCAGGTGTTAAAGTAGCCGTAACTAAAGGAGCGCTACCCCAAAACTGTGATAGATAAAAATACTGTGTAGCCCTTAGAAACTGTACTTCGGCCTTCATTCTATCAATCTTAGCCTGTTCCATATCTACTTTTTCAATATTTTCCAGGAAATCATTGCAAATGGCGATACGCTTATAAGACCCTTGCCAATATCCGTTAACAACGTTGTTATTTGGTAGCAAAGTACCATTTGTCAATCGGTTCTGGGTGGAATTATCACCTCTTCGATCATAGGCGTTGTCCGTAGCAAATTCCATAAACACAATGCCACAATAGGTCCACCAATCCGAAGGCACAACCTGTGTACTATATTCCACGGCCCCTCTGTAGGCTCCTGTCAGCGCAATGTTGGCATTGGACTCCGAAGTCCAGAAATTATCGGCCGCAAAGGCGTTACTGGGAAATTGTTCCAATTCCTTATCGCAGGAAATTACTGTTCCCAAGGAGACAATTCCTAGAAGAAGTAATCCCAGAACCCTTGATTTAGATGAATGTTTGTTATATATTTTGATCATGATCTTAAAATTTTAGGTTTATACCAAAAGTGTAGGTAGTTAATATGGGATAATATGCTCCGCCCCCAGTTATTTCTGGGTCCCATCCCTTTCTATAGGAATTAAAAGAATGCAAATTCTCTGCGCCCAAATAACATCTTAAATTATCTATCCCTAGAATTTCATTGACCGCATCAGGAAAATTATATCCCATCTGAATATTCTTTATACGCAAATACCCAGAATTGATGACCCAAAAGTCCGATGTTTCCGTATTGGCCGATCCGCTATTGGTCAATACTTCCAGTCTAGGATAATCTGGATAACGGACTGGGCTGTCGGGATCGAACCTACCGTCCATTTGCCAAGTTTGAATATTCCCTAGATTAAAGAAAGCATAACCGGCATAACCGTCCAATTGGCCTTTTACCCCTGCCGTTCCTTGTAATAAAACGGATAGATCGAAGTTTTTATAATTAAAACCTAGATTAGCGCCAAAAGTATACTTAGGTATACGGCTTCCCAAATAGGTCCGGTCATAAGTAGGATCTACCTTACCATCCGGAACCCCGTCCGGTCCACTGATATCCTTATATCTAAAATCACCTGCCTGTGCGGTAGGATTTACCGCTGACATATCTGGCCAGCTATCTACCTCACCATCATTTAAAAACACACCATCGGCTTTATAGCCGTAGTACATTTGCATGGGATAGCCTATAAACAAGTCGGAACCATTTCCTACAAACCCATTGGGCTGCTCTACATTACCAAGTCCCAAGGTAACAACCTCATTATTGATGATCGAAAAATTAGCGTTGATGGAATATCCAAAATCTCCAGCTTTTCCACGATGGCCCAAGTCAAATTCCCATCCCGTATTTTTAACTTCTCCGGTATTGGTCTCACTTATACCAACTCCTAAGACCGAGGATACACTTGCAGAAGGCTTAAATAGTACATCTGTTGTGTTTCTATTGAAATAGGTAGCATTAAAAGTTAGCTGTCCGTCAAAAAAACCGGATTCGATTCCTATGTCAATAGTTTCAGTAGATTCCCATTTAATATTGGCATCCTTGTAATTGGCATATGCTGCCCCAGTTGCAAGTCCACCTCCCAAGGAATAATCCCTTCCTGAGGCCAAAACCGTTTGATAAGGATAATTACCTATATTTTGGTTTCCTAATATACCCCATGAAGCCTTTGCTTTTAAATTGGACATCCAAGATACCCCTTGCATAAAGTCTTCTTGGGAAATACGCCATCCCACAGCCGCAGAGGGAAAAAATGCATATTTATTATTCTCCGGAAAACGCGATGATCCGTCATACCGCATAGTAGCCTCAAAAAGATATTTTTGGTCTATACTGTATTTAAGACGGGAGAAAAAGGATTGCAAGGCCCATTCCGCATCATAGCCCCCAGATTGCTGATTTTCGGCACTTCCAAGATCCATTACAGTATAGTCATTACTCGCAAAATCTTGACGGTAACCATTGAAAAGGGATAGCTCTTCATTTTCAAAGGAATATCCAGCCAATAAGCTAAAATCGTGCGACCCAAATTCCTTGGAATACTCCCCGGTAAACTGCATGGTCTTAAAAATAGTTTTGTTGCTCTGTTGATTTAAATACGATTGACCTAAAAACACATCCTCATTAAGTCTTTGTGATCCCAGATAGGAGCGCTCCTCATAAAGAGTAAAATTATAACCCCCAATAGCGGAAAAGACCAAATCATCATTAGGCTTCCAGTCCAATTTTACATTTACCCCGACCCTAGTTGTAGGATTGGTCAAATAGGACTTGGAATCCAACCAAGCAACTGGAGTTCCTCCACTTTCCGGTCCTATTCCGTAATTGCCCTGGGAATCCCGGCCCAAGAAAGTTGCCGGATAACGCACTGCATTTTGAACAAGTTGATCTAAAAATCCGCCTCCTTTATTTGCAGTGGCCTGTGGCTCTTTTCGTTCCTCCAAGGCTCCAAAAAATCTAGAGTTCAATTCAAATTTTTCGCCCAACTTATTATTGAGATTCATACGAAAGTTATAGCGGTTAAAGCTATTCTTAGGTACTATCCCCTGTTGATCCAAAATACCTGCAGATACATAGTACTTGTTGTTTTCATCACCACCATTTACGGTAAGTGTATGTGATGTCTGAATTCCATTTCTAGAAAACAGATCTTCCAAGAACCTTGTATTGGGATAATTATCAGGATCGTTTTGCGCCCTGTATCTGTCAATGTCATCAGCAGTAAAACTAGTGCTCCCTGAAGCTATATTGTACATTTCCGCATACTCCCAAGAGTTGGCGAATTCAGGAAGTTCAGTGGCTTCATTAACACCAATATAGCTATTGTAGCTAACTGAAAATTTCTTGTTACTGCCGCTTTTAGTAGTAATTAAAATTACCCCATTGGCTGATCTGGCCCCATAGATAGCTGCCGAAGAAGCGTCCTTAAGAACGGAGATGGAAGCAATGTCGTCTGGATTAATATCATTCATGGTACCTGCTATACCATCTATCAAAACAAGGGCATTGGCGTCAGCTCCAAATGAACCAACTCCCCTAACGCGGATCTCCCCTCCACTTTGTCCGGGTCTTCCCGATCTTTGTATTACCGTAACTCCCGGCATCTGCCCCGTTATTGCTTGGGACGCCTGTGTTACAGGCCTATTTTCAATGTCCTTGGAAGATACTTGTGATATGGAGCCAATTACGTTGATCTTCTTCTGGGTTCCATAACCTACTACGACAACCTCATCCAATCCTGCCGCACTTTCTTGAAGGGTAATACTAAGGCTGGTTTGCCCATCTAAAGGTACTTCAATAGTTGAAAATCCAATATAGGAAACTACCAGCGTGGCGTTGGCATCTGCTACCTCAATAGAAAAATTACCGTCAAAATCGGCTGTTACCCCATTCGTGGTTCCTTTTTCCACAATATTTGCCCCTGGCAATGGCGTCCCGCTATCGTCCACAACCGTACCTGAAATAGTAAGTTGCTTCAATCCCATTTCCTGCGTGCTACTTTGGTCAACATTTTCTTCTTTAACCCCAGGTTTTAAGGCTATCTGTTTGTCCAAAACCTTATAAACAATATCGGTTCCCTTAAACACTCTCTCCAATATCTTGGAAATAGTTTCCCTTTTCACTTTTATGGAAAACATTCTTTCCAAATCCACTTCTTTAGTGTCCACAAAGAACTTAAATTCCGTCTGGGATTCAATTTCATTGAGAACGTCAAACACCTTAACATTGTTAAGATTCAAGTCTATTTTTGTGCTTTGGGAATAGGTACTTGCATTAACTTGAAAAAGTGCAACTAATAAAAATAGGGTTGTTAATTTCATTTTCAAATCGAATCGCCATGGACAACCATTACGATTCCGTGGTTTGTTAAATTTTTTCATAATTTAGTAATACATTTGGTGGTTAATAAAAATTTTTAATCACTTTAATCTGCCAGAAAATGTCGCAAGCATTTTCTGGTTTTTTTTATAAAGTAGATTGTGTCCTAGACTCTAAAAATTCACTTCATATTTAATTGTTTTAAGATTAATTAATTACTATTTCATTTTGATCAATGATGTACTCAATAGAATAAATTTCATTTAAAGTTCGCAACACCTGTTCTATACTTTCAACATCGAAAACCGCATTATAGGTCCTCTCTTCCAGTATTTTATTATTGTTTTTAATTGAGATGTTATAGTGTCTTTCCAGTTTTTTCCTAATGATTTTAAAGGGAGTGTTTCTAAAGATCATCCTTCCTTCTACCCAGCTGGTATACTCATTTGTATCTACTCTTGCCAAGGTTGTTTCTTTTGAATCGGGGTTCCATTCCCCTTTATAGCCCGGTTCCAATAAAACTGCGGTTGAAGCATTGTATGTAAAATCCTTATCATGCAGAGCAACAGACCCTTCTACAAGAACAGTATTGATAATCTCATCTTCAGGATAGGAAGAAACATTGAATTTGGTTCCCAAGACCCTGACGTTCAATTCGTTTACATTTACTACAAAAGGTTGGTTTGCATTTTTGACAACATCAAAAAAAGCTTCCCCTTTTAAGAATACTTCCCTTTGGGCACCTTCAATAAATTTTACCGGATATTTAATGGAGCTCCCTGCGTTAAGGTGAATGGTTGTACCATCGGACAAAACCAACTTAAAGGTTTTACCATAAGGTATGGTCAATTCGTTGTATATAGGTTTTGTAGTATCAAGATCATTTGAAACACTCTTATAATTTAGAACATTTCCTTTCTGTATACCAACCAGCTTTCCTTTTTTGTCAACAATGGTTTGTTCTCCATCTTCGGTTATAACCTGAATATTTCCGTTGCCCAATTGCAAGGTTATGGCGTTTTCATCGATGACCGGTAAATCATAATTTGATTTTTGTTGTTTAAAGAAATACCCTATGCCCACTAGAAGTACTAAGATGGCGGCATACATTATGAGTCCTGAGAATCCAGATTTGGATTTGTTGTTGTCTAGTTTTGACTCCAAGGCCTTCCAGGCCAGTTGGCTATCTTCATAGCTTTTGGCACCCAAGGCCCAGGCCTTTTTATATTGAATAAAAACTCTTTTATTCTCTGGGGAATCATCCACCCATTGAAAGATTTGTTCCACTTCCTCCTCTGTGGCATTTCCTAAAAGATACTTTGAAATTAAATGGTGATCCATTAACTGGAATTTAGCGTTCCAATTAAGTACACTTTAGAAGTCCTTTACCCTACATTGATTTATGATTTTTTTGCTAAAATTGCAAAAAACAATAAATAAATATATGTAATACGTAATGGGAGAGTCTTAATTTAAGGAATTTGGTTGCTCGCGTAATATTGGCCTCTACTGCTTTGAGAGTAATACCTAGCTCGTCCGCAATCTCTTTGTTCTTCTTATTTTCAAATCGCTTTTTTACAAATACCAGCTTACATTTGTCTGGCAATTCCTCTATAGACTTTTCAATAAGGCTTTCCAATTCCGAAAAGGTGACGGAATCAAAATTTAAGGAGTTTAAAATTTCTGTGTGCAAGCTGCTCTCCCTTTCGTGCAGTAGCTTGGATTCATACTTCCGAACAACTTTGTTATGTCTTATTAAGTTTAAGCAATCGGTTTTTACCGAAGTATATAGAAAGGATCTAATTCCATTAATTTTCTGGACCTTTTCCCTATTCTCCCATAGCTTTATGAATGCATCCTGGGCAATACTTCCAGCTTTGTCCTTGTCCCTTATAAATTGAATACCAAACCCAACAATACTATTGTAATATTCTTTAAAATAATACTCGAAAGCACGCCGATCTCCTTCCTTAAATTGAAGGAACCGAAAATCTGCCAAACTTAACTGCGCTTTCTCCATTATAAATTAAGAATTACACAAACTTAAAGAAGCTTATTTGCCAATATAGCAGCTAAATATACAAAATTTTATTAAATGTAAAATATACGTGTAAAAATTATTTTTTTTAACAATGCCTAGGCTACAGCAAATTTTCACGAATTCCATTAACCATTCAAGAAAGGATTTGTCTCTTTCAATTGGACTGAGTGGTATTTTGAATTATTTTTTCCATTTCTTTTTTAGAGGGTCGCGGGCGTTTCCTAAACGAATTTGATTTACCGGTTTCCCTATCAAATTCATCCGGAGTCCTAAAAGAAGGTAGACTATCATTGGTAATCCGTCTTATCTTTTTCATTTCTTCCCGCAAAGTCACCAAACTTTCCTGATAATCTCTGTCCTCTGCCAAATTAATAAGTTCATAAGGGTCATTCTCCATATCGTAAAGCTCTTCGTTGGGTCTGGGAGTAAGGAAGCATGCCATCTGGGCTTGGGTAAGTCCTCCGGCTTCCTTCAGTCTGAGCATTTCAGTAAATGTACCGCTGACAAAGGCATCCGCCGAAGGGGTGTTGGGAAGATCGGGATAAAAATTACGTATATATTTAAACTTCTTGGTCCTAATAGCCCGGGTATAGTCCTCATAGTCGTGCCAATGATCTTCGGCATATACCATCTCCCTAATACTAATTTCAGGACTCGTCAACATCCTTGAAAAATCCTTTCCTTCAAAAGCAGGAAGGGGTTCAAGACCAGCCAATTTTAAAAAGGTGGGCGCAATATCCACAGCACTGACCAGGTTGCTACAAATAGAATTAGGCTTCACGCTTTTGGGCCATTTTACAATCCACGGAGTCTTTATACCTCCATCGTAAAGGGTTGTCTTATCTCTTGGAAATGGCCTTCCATTATCGCTAATAAAGAGAATTAACGTATTCTCCGATATTCCCTGCTTATCCAATTCCGCCACTACTTGGCCCACATAATCATCCAGCCTTAAAATTTCGTTGTAGTAATACACAAAGTCCTCCCGTACCTTTTCCGTATCCGGCATATATAGAGGTACAATTACATCTTCATTGTTCTGCGGAAAGGCTACAATATCATCCGTATAAGGACGATGGGGATCAACGGCCGCCAACCATAGAAAAAAAGGCTGATCCTTGGGCCGCTCTTTAATTAAGGGAACCCAATTTTCACAACCGCTACCATCTCCTTTTTGCTTGGCTTTGGAACCATCCGGTGCCAACTGAAACCCAGATGTCCCTATGTCATACACCACATCGAAGCGGTCCTTAATAGCATCTCCCATATGCCATTTTCCGGCCTGGGCGGTCCAATAACCGGAGTCTTTCAACTTTTCCACAAGGGTCATTTTGTCCGGGGTAAGTGGCCAGTGTAGTTGCTCGGCATTGGTATTGTGCGGGTATAGCCCAGTGATAATGCTTGTTCTACTGGGACTGCAGGAACTGGCAGTAAGAAATGCCTGGTCAAATCGCATCCCATCCTTGGCAAGCTTATCTATATTTGGGGTCCTTATGTTTGGATGTCCATATGCCCCGCTATCGTCCCAAGCCATATCGTCTGCTATTATAAGAACAATATTAGGCCGTTGGTCATCAATTTGCTTTGACTCCTTTTTTGGAGTGCAGGAAATGTTCCATAGTGCAAAAGTGAAAATAAATAGCTTTAAGGCATCTAGGTCATGGTTGGACATTGGGGCTTAATTGTTTTAAAACTTTAAACAAACTGGTTGTGGAATAGCTATTTCATTTCCAGTATAGTTTAAAAGCCCGGTTTGGCCATCTACCTTAAAAACAGTGATATTATCCGATTTCTGGTTGGCTACCAAAAGAAAATTGCCATCTGGTGACAAGGCAAAATTCCTAGGCCAATCCCCCTGCACAGGTTCTATGGTCAGAAGTTTTAAATCTCCGCTTTCAGATACAGAATAAACAGCTATACTATTATGCCCCCTGTTGGAAGCATAAAGGAATCGGCCATCGTTACTAATATGAATATCGGCACAGGCATTTGGTTCCTGGTAATCATCTGGGAGCGTACTCTTTTTATCTATTATTGTAAAAACTCCGGTCTCTTCATCCACGGTGGCCGACAAGACGGTACTGGACAGTTCATTTATAATAAACACCTTGTTTTGCGTTGGATGGAATACAAGATGTCTTGGACCGTCGCCAGGATCCAATTGTAGACCGACTTCCGCTTTGCCCAATTTCTTTTCCGAATTAATTGGATACGTCAAAATCTGATCAATACCCAAATCTACGGCATATAAAAATTTTCCGTTTTGCGAAAATTGTACACAGTGTGCATGGGCTGTTTTTTGGTTGGGATGCGGACCACTTCCCGTATGTTGTATCCCTTGGGGTTCATCCAATATAACCCCCTTTTCATTAATGGGATATAGTACAATACTGCCCGAGCTATAATTTGCTGCAGCAACAAGATGTTCCTCGGGACTTACCCCAACATAACAGGCCCCATCTCCTTTACTTGGTAGATTGGCCACTCTGTTCAAAGCCGTTTTATCTTCGTTCCATTGGAATGCAGATACACTGCCCGGTTTAGTTCCATTAGAGGAATAGACCATGTCACCATTCTTTGAAAGGTATAGATAACCTGGTTTACTCTCTTCGGCCACACGGTGGCTATTGGAAAGTTGCCCTGTTTCAGTATTGAAGTCGAGCTGGTAAATACCTTGGTCCTCACCTTCGGCAAAACTTCCTACCAAAAGTTTTTGAATTTTTCCTTTGGAATTTTCTATTTTTTCAAAATCCGTCTCGGATATTTCTTTCTTTTTGGAGTTCGATTTACATCCGATTAAAATAGACGTCACCAATAATAGGGCTATGAATCCAGAATACTGTTGCAATGGAAGTCTTAACATATCATTTTATTATTAATATTGAATCTTAAATATAATGATACCTGCTCTCTAAAAAAAAAGAGTTTAAACATTTTCATTTACAAGCCTTCATTCTATAAATAAAAACACCCATAGCACATTGAAAACAAGGCATTTGTAGTATCTTGTATAGCCTGAACGATGTAGAATGCGAAAACAACTGCTTTACTTATCCATAGCTCTATGTGGAATACTCTCCCATGCGCAGTTGGAATGCCCAACAATGATAAGTCCCCCCAACGGTTCCGTAAACATTAGTTCACCTACAATTATTTCGTGGTCGGAAACCCCTTCGGCATCTGGCTACCTTTTAACTCTGGGAAGCTCCCCTACTTCTGACGATATCCTGAGCAAAACAATATATATGGTGAATTATAGTGAAGAAATCAATTTTCCAAACAATGCTACTATCTATGTTACCATTACTCCTTTCAACGATATGGAAATTGCCAGCGGTTGCCCAAAGTGGTCGTTTAGCACCCCCCAGGAATGTGACTTTTATATAAATTCAAAAAAAGATATATCGGTCTGTTATACCGAAAACGTAGGGACCAATGAAATTTTTGTAGATTTTGCTAGTATTGAACGGGAACTTATAGGTGCGCAGGAAGATCTTTTGTTAACCTATTCTGATTTGATCGGTAATGCCATTGATCTCAACCAACTTTTGCCAAACCCAAACTCCAGCCCATATACTCTTCTGGTTAGAGCTTCGGATGCCAATGGCTGCTTAAAAGAGACTATATTTAGCCTTAGGTTGGTAAGCCCCCCACTTGTTGACCTATTGGATGATGTGGTGGTGTGTGAAAGTTTTGCGCTACCAGTACTTAGTGCGAACAACCGTTATTATACCGGACCCAACGGCACAGGCAGCGAACTCCAAGCTGGCATTAGAGTTGCCAACAGTCAGCTAATATATATTATAAACCAGGTAGGTTCCTGTATGGAACAATCCAGTTTTAGAATTAACATTGACCCTTTAGACTGTGTTGGCCAGGCTAGCGCAATGCAATTCCCAAAATTCTTCACGCCTAATGGAGATGGCATCAATGACTTTTGGCAGCTTAACCGTGCTGAATTAAATATTACGGAAAGGTCACCTGTATTAATTTATGACCGGTATGGAAAATTAGTACGTATGTTGGAATTTGACAGCCAGGGCTGGGACGGCAGCTATGATGGCTCACCAATGCCCTCATCGGATTATTGGTTCTTTGTGAATTTGGGCAACAATAAGTCCTTAAGCGGACACTTCAGCTTAAAACGATGAAAATACAGCTATCCATTTCCGCCAGTAATGTAAGGCCTTCATTTCTTTTTCCTAAAAATCCTTTTTTTTAATCGCCAAATTCATTCCTATCTAACGACCAATTTCAGCTTTTATCTTGGCGAAATGCTCGGTCAGCCCTTCAAAATTTCCATCTTGAATAAGTTTTTTATTAAAGAGTGAACTGCCCATTCCTACGCCTACAACACCAGCCTCAAAAAAAGATTTGATATTTTCCAAAGAAACCCCGCCAGTAGGCAAAAGCTTAATATCGTTAAGTGGAGCCGCAATGTCCCTTATAAATTGAACCCCAAGCTGGGAGGCCGGGAATATTTTTACAGCCGATGCCCCTAAACTCCAAGCCTTATATATTTCCGTAGGGGAGTAAGCTCCTGGAAAAATAGGTATCTCTTGGGCTACGGCAGTTTTAATAACGGCCTCATCAATGATCGGGGTCACAATAAACTGGGCTCCGGCAGCAACGGCTATTTCATAATCCTGCAAATTGCAGACCGTACCAGCACCAACATTGAGCTGCTGAAATTCTTTCCGCAGCATGGCTATCATTTGGGCAGCTCCAGGAGTGTTCATGGTTATTTCTATGGTGTGCAGGCCCGCCCGTAGATACGCCTTGGCAATATCCTGAATAACGTCCATGGACACTCCCCTTACAATACCCACAATGGGGGCCCTATTGTAGAGCTCCCATGAAAATGATTCTTTATTTAACATTTGCTTCCAAAATTTTTCGCTGGCCAACCAATAGGGCCGTTTCTATAATTTGTGGGTCAAAACAAACTATTCGGGCTTCCGCCAGAAACGATTTCAAAGCCAATTGGTACAACTCGTTTTGTATACCAGTTACCGCAAGGTATACCGTTTCCCTGCTATCTTTCAAATGGGACAACTCCGCTCCGATCAGCAATCCGGACAGAAAATAATAGTTTTCAGAGCTGGAGGATTTATGTATCAAACTATTTGCCCTAATGGAAAAAAGCGATGACATCTGTTGGTTGTCCACTCCTTTTTTAACACCTTTCAAAAAAGTATCCTTAAATAAAGGGCTCCATGGCACTTCCTCCAGGGAGGCGGACAAAATACTGTGTTTCCCAATAACCTCAAATAATTCTCCGGTCATATAGGTAGTGAAATCCATAAATTGCCCATCATTGAATTGGATATGTTTACTATGCGTTCCTGGCAATAAAAGTATCCCCATTCCCCTCTTGGGCAGGTAATCCGTAAGCCCTATGGCCTGGATTTCCTCCCCACGCATTACATCGCTATTGGTTCTAGCCCCTGAGATTAAAAGGAGGTCCAAATCCCTACCCAAAGGAACCCAATTACTAATCAGATCTTCCCCAGAAAATGCAATGGGCAATTTACAATACTCCAATTCCTGCATGCCTATGGATGAGGACAGCATTCCTGAAGACACCACATAACGCTTTCCAACTTCCTTCAAATCCAACTTCTCCAGCTGTGCCAACAAATAATTCGTAAAAAAGGCTTTCTGGGTTAGTTCCTTTTGCTTTTTGTACAACTCATAGCATTTTTTAATCCCCAAATCGCTCCTACATTCCGAAAGGATCTTTAAAGAATTTGTTTCTACCAAACGGAGTCTAAAATTGGAGGTGCCCCAATCACAACTGATAAACTTTTCGGGTAGCCCCATATTTATTATAATGCTTTAATTACTCTTTATTTAGTCAGATTATGGTAAAGTGCAATAGTTGTACAAGCCTCTTCAACATCGCTGATTTTTATTCCCCTTTAGCGCCTGTAATTATCAAAATGAAATCTGGGATTGTTCCTTAGATGCCACTATTTCCGAAAAATACGTTAATTATTTTCATATTTAAAATATATCTCTAAAGCGAAACAAATATTGGCACAAATTCCAAGCTTGCTTCTTGATGTCTGGATTACACCATTTTAGATTTCACCCACAATAGTTCAAACTCACAAAAAATTGACAGAAGAGTCCCTTTGCCCAAAAATTCATCGATAAAATATGGCGATTGGTATAGGGAATCCCCGTTTCAATCTATTTCATTCAATTCTGGTTGCCCTATGCGGGATATTTGATATGAATTTACATTTGAAAGGTTTAAATCCATGAAAAAATATATCATATTAACAATCCTTTTTATTGCTCAGTTTGTAAAAGGGCAAACAACGATTGATTCTGTCCAGAAAATTTGGACATTGGAAGCGTGCATTAACTACGCTCTGGAGAACAACATAAGTGTAAAACAAGCCGAATTGTCCAAGAACATTACTGAAGCCAGCTATCTGGCAACAAAATCTTTAAGGTTGCCCAATCTAAGTGGCAACGCTTCCCAGAATTTCACAAACGGGAATTCCATAGATCCCATTACAAGCGATTTCGTTTCCCAACAGATCAATTCCACCAGCCTGGGATTGAACTCCCAGCTAACCCTTTTCCAAGGGAACCAGATCAACAATCAGATAAAACAAGGAAAGCTGCTAATAGATCAATATACGCTATATGAGGAAGAGGCCAAGAACAATATAACTTTGAGCATTACAGAAAGTTATATTCAATTACTATATGCCAAAGAGAATATATTGATTGCCGAAAACAACCTTGAGGTATCGCAAAAAGAAGAAGAGAGGGCCAAGGCTAGACTGGATGCCGGATCTATCGCCATAAAGGAGTATACCGATGCCCAATCGCAAACCGCTACAAACCGGTACCTTCTTATAAATACAAAAAACGATTATGCGCTGCAGCTTTTATCTTTAAAACAACAATTGGAACTGCCCCCAAACACTAATTTTGAGATTGCCGATGCAGATGAAATTATCCTGGATATTGTCCCCGACCTAAATGAAGTCTATTCCGAAGCATTGGAAAATCTTCCGGAAATAAATGCAGGCAAGATAAATGTTTCCCTTTCTGAAAAAGACTTGGACATTGCCAAAGGAGGCTACCTGCCCACCCTATCCTTAACTGGAAGTCTGGGTTCTGGCTACACCTCTACGCAAGATTTTAATTTCACCGATCAAATGGACCTGAACTTCAACCAAAGATTGGGACTATCCCTGAACGTACCCATTTTTAACAGAAACAAGACCAAATCTGAGGTGCAAACAGCCAAAATCAATATTGACATGGCCAAATTGGAACTGGCGCAGGGAGAAAAAGACCTCTACAGAAAAATAGAAACAGCCTGGCAAAATGCCATTACCTCCCAGAGTGAAATGGAAGCTGCCGATATCGCAAGAAATGCGGCAAAAGAATCCTTCAGACTGGCACAAAAACAATATGAATTGGGTGCTTTGAGTACAACGGACCTTATCTTAAGCCAGAATACCTATACCAATACGGAACAAAATTATATCCAGGCCAAATATCTAAGCCTTTTATACCACCAATTACTACAATTTTATCAAGGAAACGATATTAAACTTTAATTAATTTAAAATGAAAAATAAAAAAAGTATCATTATAGGCAGCATTGTATTAGTAGTACTAGCCATTGTAACTTATAGCCTTTTAAGTGGTGGTGATGCCATTGTTGTTGAAGCCAAAACAGTACTGGCCAAAAAAGCAAATGTAACTACGATGGTTACTGCAACAGGAACTATGGAACCAATTATACAAGTAGAAGTCGGGACACAAGTTTCTGGAGTTGTGGAAAAAATATACGTAGACTATAATAGCATAGTGACCGAAGGGCAATTGATTGCCGAATTGGACAAAACAAACCTAAGGGCGGCACTTACACAAGCACAGGCAGCTTATGATAATGCGGTGAGCCAAAGGAACTACATGCAGACCATCTACGACCGACAAAAAACACTTTATGACAATCAGGTGATCAGTAAGTCGGATTTTGATGACTCCCAATATAATATTGAAACGGCAAAAGGCACGGTGACCCAACGCTTATCCGACCTTGAAAGGGCAAGAACCAATCTAAGCTATGCCGATATTTATTCGCCCATAGATGGTGTGATACTTTCCAGGGCAATAGACGAAGGCCAAACGGTAGCAGCAAGTTTTAGCACGCCTACATTGTTTACCATAGCACAAGATTTAAAGGAAATGCAGGTAGAAGCTGATGTTGATGAAGCCGATATTGGCCAAGTAAAAGAAGGGCAACGTGTCACTTTTACGGTAGATGCTTATATGGGGGAAATCTTTGAAGGTATCGTTACACAGGTTAGATTAGACCCAACTGTAACTTCAAATGTAGTAACCTACACAGTAGTAATTAAGGCAGACAACCCAGATTTAAAACTGAAACCAGGTTTAACAGCCACAATTTCAATTTATACCTTAGAATTGAAAGATGTTTTAACAGCTGAGGCCAAAGCGGTGAATTTTAAACCAAACGTCCAAACCTTTGCGGAATATAATGAACAACACAATTTACCAAATTCCGACAACCATAATAACAATGACAACACAACCCTTTGGGTGTTAGGAGCCAATGGAGCTATAACTTCAAAAACAGTGGCACTGGGTGCAAGTGATGGGGTAAACGTGCAGATAGTAAGTGGTGTTACTGATGGAGAAAAATTAGTATATAGTTTAAAAGGTGTTAGTAAATCTGAAATTTCAAAAGAAGCAACAAATGAGAGTCCATTTATGCCACAACGACCTGGTGGCAAGAAAAAATAAAAATAACCATGAGTAAAGAAATTATAAAAATTGAAGATTTAACTCGTGAGTTTATTATGGGAGCTGAAACGGTTCGCGCTTTACGAGGTATCTCTTTTACAATTAAAGAAGGCGAATTTGTTACCATTATGGGCTCTAGTGGTTCGGGGAAAAGTACCTTATTGAATATTTTAGGATGTTTAGATCAACCAACTTCTGGAATTTACGAAATTGATGGCGTAAAAATGAAGGATTTAAGTAAGAACCAACTGGCTACTATACGAAACGAAAAAATAGGCTTTATTTTTCAATCTTACAATTTATTGGCAAGAACATCAGCTTTAGAAAATGTAGAATTACCCTTGTTCTATAATAGTAAAGTTTCGTCAGAGGAGCGAAGGGACAGAGCTATAAAAGCAATAGAAATGGTTGGTTTAAGCGACAGAAAGGATCACACACCTTCCCAACTTTCAGGTGGTCAACAGCAACGTGTGGCCATTGCAAGATCATTGGTAAACAGCCCAGTTATGATATTGGCAGATGAGGCTACAGGAAATCTGGACACAAAAACTGCCTACGAAATCATGTCGATTTTTCAAGAGTTAAACAAACAAGGTATAACCATAGTATTTGTAACACACGAACCGGATATTGCCTCATTTAGCAATAGAACCATCGTGTTAAAAGATGGAAACATCATCCAAGATAAAATAAATAATAAGGTACTATCTGCCGCTGAAGAATTAGCAAATTTACCTAAACAAGACGATTAGTTATGAGACTATTAAATCTATTGAAAATCGCATTTAAGGCCATCGTTCTTAACAAAATGAGAACCTTGCTTACCATGTTAGGTATCATCATTGGGGTGGCTTCTGTAATTGCTATGCTAGCTATTGGAGAAGGTTCTAAAGAAAGCATTAGAGAAACCATTTCAAGTATGGGTTCTAACATGATTACTATTAGACCAGGAGCTGATGATAGAGGTCCAGCAAGAGGAAGTGGTGGTAATGTACAAACATTAACGCTTCAAGATTATGAAGTCATAAAAGCAAAAAGTGAATTGTTAAGTTACATTACCCCAGTTGTAAATGGTGGTGGCCAGGTTATTAATGGTTCTAACAACTGGCCAAGTACAATTTATGGCGTCAATCCAGATTATCTTAATATTAAAGTTGTCGGTTTACAAAGCGGCAGTATGTTTACCGATGCCGAAGTATCATCAGCTTCTAAAGTGGTGATCATTGGACAAACGGTGGTAGATAACGTATTTCCTGATGGTCAAGATCCCGTTGGGCAAATGGTTCGTTTCAATAATATTCCATTTAAGGTCATAGGAGTATTGGAAGAAAAAGGCGAAAACACCTTTGGTCAGGATCAAGATGATGTTGTTATTGCGCCTTACACAACAGTACAAAAACGTATTTTGGCTATCGATTATTTAAATCAAATCATGGCTTCTGCTATTAGTGAAGATGATGCTCCTGAAGCAGTAACCCAAGTAACAGAAATTTTACGTTCACAACATAAATTATTGGATAATGTAGATGATGATTTTCATGTACGCTCTATGGAAGAGTTAATCTCAACTTTTAGTTCAACTAGTGAGATGTTAACCATCCTTTTGGTAGCAGTAGCAAGTATTTCCTTGTTAATCGGTGGTATTGGTATTATGAATATTATGTATGTTTCTGTAAAAGAACGTACTAAAGAAATAGGTTTGCGTATGGCCGTAGGAGGTAAAGGTTCTGATATTCTAATGCAATTTTTAATTGAAGCTATTTTAATAAGCATCACAGGAGGTGTCTTAGGTGTAATCCTGGGGCTTGGATCTACGGTATTTATCGAAAAATTCTTACATTGGCCCACCAACGTTGCATTATACTCCATCATAATTTCCTTCGCTGTTTGTGCTGTAACAGGTATCTTTTTTGGATGGTATCCTGCAAAAAAAGCTTCTGCTTTAGACCCAATTACGGCATTGCGTTATGAATAAGAACAAAGTAGATGATACTGAATAAAAAAAAGAATTTAATCCCTTTACTCCACCTTTTAACATGGGTGATATTAATTGGTCTGCCCTATTTGCTTTCGTTGGGCCAAGATCAGGAACAAATCTTTAATCGGACCCTGATACACTCATGGATTCCCCTGTGCTTTTATGCCATTATTTTTTACTTCAATTATCTTTATCTTATTGATAGATTTCTTTTTAGGAATAAAACTTTAGCGTTCATATTGATCAACTTCGGCTTAATTGCCTTTTTCGTTTTGACCAACCATGAAATTAAAGGACTACTAATGGACCAACTTATCCCTAATCGCACCAACGACAAAGGGCCTCCAAAAAATCTATTTTACTATGTGGACATGATAGCATCCATGGTGCCCATTGTCTTTTCCGTTGCCCTAAAAACCACTGAACGCTGGTACAAATCCGAGAACGAACGCAAAGAGGCACAGACCATTAATCTACAAGCAGAGATACAGCACTTAAAATATCAATTGCAGCCACATTTCTTCTTTAATTCCCTTAACAACATTTATGCCTTAGTAGATAGTTCCCCTGAAACCGCAAAAAAAACCATCCACAGTTTGGGCAAATTAATGCGGTATCTGTTGTACGATACGGAAACCGAGAAGGTTGCTTTACAAAAGGAAATTGATTTTATGACGCAGTATATCGAACTTATGAAACTTAGGTTTTCCAATAAGATCACTATATCGTATTCCTTTCCCACAGTTCCACAAAATATTAAAGTAGTACCGCTATTATTTATTACCTTGGTAGAGAACGCTTTTAAACATGGTATTCCTGCCAGTAGTGAGGCCTCATTGTCATTTAAAATGGAAATAACGGATACCTTTCTGGTCTTTACAGCAAAAAACCAAAACCTGCCCAAAAGCGATTCGGATAAAAGCGGTTCTGGCATTGGGTTGGAAAACCTTAGAAAAAGACTGCAATTGTTATATCCGGATAGCCATAGTTTTGTTTATCAAGTTAAGGACGAAATCTTTACCGCTGTGCTAACACTTGAAATCTAGATTAAATGAATTCGAATAAATTAAGCTGTATTGTTGTAGACGATGAACCCATGGCATTGCAGCTGATAGAGGGATACGTTCAAAAAACTCCCTTCCTAGAACTCAAAAGTAAATGTGATAGTGCCATAGAGGCTTTAAGATTTCTGGAAAACGAGGAAGTTGACCTACTTTTTTTGGACATTCAAATGCCGGATCTCACTGGGATTGGATTATCCAAACTAATCCCCAAAAGTACCCGTGTCATCTTTACAACAGCGTTTAGTGAGTATGCCCTGGAAGGTTACAAGGTTGAAGCTTTGGACTATTTATTAAAACCCTTCGACTACGAGGAATTTTTGATCGCGGCAACAAAGGCCAAGGATTGGTTTGCCTTGGTAAAGGGTAGCGGCAAGGAAGCCACCTCTACCGACAAAAAGTTCCTGTTCGTAAAATCCGAATACAAGCAACTAAAGATAAATCTGGATGAAGTCCTATATTTTGAAGGTTTGAAAGACTATATCAAAATTTGGCTTAAAGGCCAGCCTAAGGCCATCCTAACCTTAATGAATCTGAAAAGCTTGGAAGAGGAACTTCCAAAAGATAAATTTATGCGCGTACACCGCTCTTTTATAGTTTCCTTACAAGCAATAGATGTGATAGAACGTAGTCAGATCATAATCGGAAACCAACGCATCACGGTTTCGGAAAATTATAAGCCTGCTTTTTTGGATTACATTACCAATAACAGCTTGGATTGATTTTCTTTTTTACTATAAAATATTTACTGTTGTAAACCCATTTTGAAGACACCAGTGAATAACATTTAACTCCAGCGTAGGCCCTAGACCCATTGAAGGAACCAAACTTAGGGTGAAAGTATAAAACATAAATCCCGCCAAAAAAGCGGGGTTTGTTCTATTATTGCATTTCTATGCGGCGTTTAAACTTCATTGTGACCCGCTAGTAGTTAAGGTGAGTTCGATGGAATATTAATTATTAATGGGTTGTTTAGGGTAATTTGGTCCGGTCGAGCGCTTCCCGATGGTTATCGGGAGAGGCCTCATTTTAAAAGAAAATTTGTCCAAAACCTCTCGACTGCGCTCGAGGAGACAGAAGCTTCTTAGACTTAATTAGCTCATAATAAGTATTGTATATTTCCTTTTAAACCGAAATCGGCATATTTTTAAACTTCTTTGTGACCCAGTATTAGTCGGTTTTTCGCTTCTTAAACCACAAGTCCTCCAAGCTTAAATTCAGCGTAAGTACATGGTAATTTTCCTTGACGAGTATATTTTCTATTAATCCTGTGGATCCATAGGAATAGGATAAATTAAGCATGGAATTATTACCACGTCCAATTGGCAAACCAATACCTGCGGTAAAATTATAGCCATCTATTTTTTCGTCGTTAATAGACAAATACCCCGTGTCGTAGTTGAAACCAGTTCTATAACGAATACGCTGGTTAAATTTATAACTGGCAGTATTTCTTACAAATTCCAATCCAACAGCATAGATATCCTGATCAACGTATGTCCCTATATTCTCGGTCTGCCCTGTATCACTCCAATAGTTCTTTTTATAATCGGCATTTAGGGTAAAGGATTTTAGAAAGTTTGTGCTAAGTCCCACTCCCAGCTCCAATGGCATATTAAAATCGGCGACAGTATCACTTTCATCCTCTTCCACTTCTATTTCAACCCCGTCAAGACTTTTGATTACAGAGCGTCTTACATTACCCTTTAGACTGGTTGGAAGTTGCACCGTACTTCCAATAGTGATTTTATTTGTGAGATCATATTGCAATCCTAGACCAACACGGGCGCCGCTGTAATTGGTATTCTCCGTGGAGACAAGGGCACTACTGTAAACCTGAAAGGATTCTTCCTCCTCAATTTTCCCAAATAATATAGAGAAACTGGCTCCAAACCTCAAATTATCAGTAATTCCATATCCTAGATTGAACTTAAGATCGCTCATTCCTCCAAGACCGTTTACATTACTTTCAAAGGATTCTTCAGATCCCTCAATATTGGTTTTTACCCCTACCAGAGTATAACCAACATCGGTATATGGAACTAGGGCTATTCCCGCCCCTAGTTTGTCCACTATCCTGAAGGCAAGGGCCAAATTTGAAAAATTGAACGTAGTTTTTGCCTCATCGTTTATCCTATTGCTATAACTGTTATGCTTTCCCCTTATCCCGACATCATAAAAAAATGAATTTTGGCGTGTCAAGGCAAAATTGGCAGGATTTAAATTATTTATTTCTGTGTCCGATTTCAATGCAATCCCGGAATACCCCATCCCATTGGTCCGCCCAATACTGGTCTGATTTATTACACCGAGACCATATAGGGAATAAGGTGAACTTGTGAGCCCTTCGGATTGGCCCAAAACAGGAATTGCAGATAAAAGTGTTAGAAATAGGGCACAGAATGGTAATTTATTCATCTTCATCATATATTGCATAGGTAAGTTCCAATTTTACACCTTGGTCAGTGCCCTCTGTTCCCATTAATACAAAACGGTCTACAGTGCTGTTGTAATTCTCTGGCAAAAGAATAAATGCATAATCCGCATCCCTTTCTGTTGACAATATTCCTTCTATATAGGTAGTTAGGGGTATTTCATAATAAATATCATTGAATTCTTGACCATCGCGGTTTAAAGTGGCCTGTACCGCTGCACCATCCGTTCCCGACAATTGATCTGTTAAATCGTTGTTTTGATCTACTATATAAAGCGCTAGGTTGTCCCTTAGAGCCAGTTCATCACTATAAGACCCCAAAACTGGTTTAATTTTAAGAACAGCATTCAACAAGGTACCCTGTCCCTGAATATCGAAAAGTGTTTTTAGATTCGAAAATTCTATTTTGGTCGTGTATCCAATACCGGATTGTACAAAACTTTGGTTATCCGATTCGGAACTATTGAGAACAACTTCCTTATCTGTTAGAGTCTTTAAATATTCGTTGGTTTCAACTACAGACATCTGGTTGAAGAATGGAATTGGACTGCTGGTCGTATTTATTGCAAAATCTGTGGTATACTGTATACGGCTATCCTCTCCGGAAATACTATAATACATCCGCATTACACTAGTAGCAAAATTAAAACCTACTATAGACCCATCGTCGTCTTCGCCAGGTTGAAATGTAACCCCATGAAAGTAATCCTTAAATTCCTCTGTGTTTGTAATATCCTTTTGTTGTAACTGATCAAAAAGACCAAGTCCTAAAGTGTCGCTCAATTTTATAAATATAGAATCGGTTTCCAAGGGTCTTGGGGTATAGGTTATGGAACCTAAATCTTCCTCTAAAAATGCTACCTTACTGGTATTGTAGAAATTGCTCCCATCTGCCGGATATAATACTTCACTTAACTCCTTAATATGGATGGTATTACTTTTTAGGGTGTCATTGTAGTAGTAATTGTCATATTTCAGAAAGAAGCCGATACTGTCGTATTCCGCGTCGGTATCGATATAATAACTGCTGGGCAACAATTCCACATAACTCGAACTTTTAACGGCCCCAAAAACGGGGTCCAAGTATTTACCTATCAGCATTCGAGTGGCTTGTGAAGTAACAAGACTATCAAACTTCATAGTGTAGGTCCCCACGTTCATGGTATCTATTTGCACCACCCGTATATTACTGTTGGTAAATGTTCCGCCGGCCACAAAATCGGAATCATTGATGGTATCATTGCTACACGAATCCATTAATATAAGCAAGGCTATAAGTCCAAGGAGTTTTCTCATTCGTTCATTATTTGATGCCAAAAGTATATGCGTTTCCCTAGCTCGGAAACCTCAATAGACCAATCCACTAACTTATAAGACCAAATAGGGGATTTCAACTATTAAATAGGGTCTACGATTGGTAGATAAAATAGCCGTTTTCATATGTTAAATAGGTGACTTTATCTATTTAAGTTTCAAACACCATGTTCGCCATCTAGTTTTGAAAAAAAATTAACTAATGAAATACATTTATAACATGAAGGGAAGGGTAAACCACATTAAAATGTTAACGATGGCCAGCGTAACACTTTGCTTAATGGCTAGTTGCTCTAATGACGATGAAGATGAGGATTTGGGAAACTGGATAGACCAATCTGTATTTGATGGGAGTCCACGTAGTGGCAGCGCCTACTTCACTATTGGAAATATAGGATACAGTGGTGTAGGTTATGATGGGGATGATTATCTAACCTCCTTTTGGTCCTATGATATGGATGGTGATTATTGGTCCCAAAAAGCAGACTTCCCGGGAACGGCAAGGAATGCAGCTGTAGGTTTTACAATAAATGACAAGGGATATATAGGTTCCGGTTATGATGGCTTGGACGAATTGGCGGATTTTTATTCTTACGACCCAACCACCAATACTTGGACAACCATTGCAACGTTCCCATCTACCCCAAGGAGAAGTGCCGTGGCCTTTGGAATAAACGGCTATGGTTATTTCGGTACCGGCTTTGACGGCGACAACGACAGGAAAGATTTTTGGAAATACGATCCCTCTACCGATAGCTGGCACGAACTGGTTGGCTTTGGTGGTGACAAAAGAAGGGCTGCGATTACCTTTACCATAGGGGATTATGTATATATGGGAACCGGTGTATCCAATGGTATTTATTTGGATGACTTTTGGGCTTTTGATTCGGCTACAGAAAGTTGGACCCAGAAATTGGATCTAGACGAAGAAGATGATTACTCCATTGTTCGAAGCAATGCCGTAGGCTTTACCTTAAACGATTATGGATATATAGCCACTGGAACTTATGGGGGCACCTTACAATCTATTTGGGAATATGACCCTAGTACCGATACTTGGGAATCCAAAACAGATTTTGAGAGAACATCCAGACAGGATGCGGTGGTATTCTCCAATAACGCAAAGGCATTTATAGGCCTAGGCCGCACAGGAAGTCTGTATTTGGATGATTTGGAGCAATTTTTCCCTTATGACGAGTACGACGACGAAGATTAGTGATTTTGATTATGTTTACTTATTGATTAGCAAAAAGAGCTAGGCTGTTTGGCATAGCTCTTTTAAAATTATAAATAAATGAAAAGAATTCTAGTAGCATATGTTTTTATAGCGGTCGCAACGGGTTTTTTGTTTTTGAGGTTCACAGATTACTCCTTTAGCACCACAAAAAGTAAAATCCCGCTGCAATCCGAAATATTCCCGGTAGGCGATGGCTACGGATATCAAATTGACCTAGAGGACAGAGTCCTTATAAAACAGGAGTATATTCCTATTTTAGAAGGAAAAAGGCCGTTTTCAACCACCGAGGATGCAGAACGTACCGCCAATAAGGTTATCAGTAAATTATTAAAAAAAGAAAGCCCTATATTAACAATTTCCGAACTAAAAGAATTACAGATTCCAGAATTTAACCTTTACTAAAAAAGTGCATGGTACTTGATAAGAAAAATATTCCGCAATGGCTTGTTCACGCACTATTATGGTTTATGCTATACGGCTTGCTGTCTTATCCTTTTTTGACTGGTTCCAGGTCCCTACCCTATAGTCTATTGGCAAAATTACTCTTGGCCATGGCACTCTTCTACCTCAATTATTATTACCTGGTACCAAAATTATTGCTCAAAGACCGTATGTGGTACTATATTGTACTTTCGGTTTTACTGCTTTTGGCAGTAGGCTTTTATACAAATATTGTTTTCCCTCCATCTCCTCCCGATGAGCTTCCCCGTAGGGCCGTACGTATGCGACAACACGGCGATGGTGGTCCAGGGGCATTCCGCTTTTTTTTAATGACCACCGTAATCTTTGCCGTGCCCTATATTTTCAGCACCATGCTAAAGGTCTATACGGAATGGCAGAAAAACGAGGACCTTCGGAAATTAGTGGAAAAAGAAAAAATACAGTCGGAACTTCAATTTTTAAAGACCCAATTAAATCCACATTTTCTTTTTAATTCCTTAAATACCATCTATTCGCTTTCGGTAAAACAATCCCCGGATACCTCCGAAGCGGTCATCAATTTATCTGAACTTATGCGGTACATGCTGTACGAGGCGGACAGAAAATTGGTGCCCTTGGGCAAAGAGCTGGAATACATAAAAAGTTACGTGGCATTGCAACGGCTACGACTATCCAATGGCGAGGATGTTTCGCTAAAAATTTCGGGCGAGGAAAGGGGAAAATTTGTCCCTCCACTTTTATTTATCTCCTTTATTGAAAACGCATTTAAATATGGTACCGATTACAATGGAAAAACCTTTGTGAAAATAAACCTTTCTGTAAATCATGAGTCAATACATCTGCAGGTGATCAACATTATAGGAACTTTTAAGGCAAAAACAAAAAGTAGTGGAGTGGGTCTTGAAAACGTAAAAAATAGATTGAACTATTTGTACCCACATTCCCATGTTTTGCTGATTAATGACGACGGAAAGACCTATGAGGTAAATTTAACTTTAAATTTAAAAAACTATGAATTGCATAATCATTGATGATGAGCCCTTGGCTATAGATGTTTTGGCAGACTATTGCAAAAAAATAGACTTTACCGAGGTAGTAGGGACTTTTACCAACCCTTTGGATGCCATTACGGTTATAAAGGAAAAAAAAGTTGATGTAATTTTTTGCGACATTGAAATGCCCCAAATAAGTGGTCTGGAATTTATAAACGCTTTGGAAAACAGGCCATTATTCGTTTTTACTACGGCCTATACCCAATATGCCGTGGAAGGCTTTGAACTTAATGCAGTTGATTACTTGGTTAAGCCTATTCCCTACCATAGATTTATAAAGGCCATCTCACGGACCAAAGAAATTTTAGCTCAAAAAGTAAAACCTACGGAGGCCAATATATTTCCTTCCTTTGGGGGAAACAACGAGAACCAAAAATTTATTTTCGTAAAATCCGAACACGAGAATATCAAAATCAACTTGGATGATATAGAATACATTCAAGGACTTAAAGATTATTTAAAAATTCATATTGCCGGCACCAACAAGACTATCTTGACACTTTTAAGCTTTAAGGATCTTTTGGAAAAACTGCCGCATTACCAGTTTATAAGAGTGCATAAATCTTTCGTGGTCAATGTTAATGTAATTAGGTCCATACAAAGGAATCGAATTGTAATCAACGATACCCGTATTCCCATCGGAGAAAGTCACAAGACGCAATTCTTTGCATTTTTGGGATTGTGATAGGACTGTATTCTCAAGGTAATATTCTCCGGTCGAGTTTGCCCAGTCGGCAGAAACAGTAACTTTAATTAATTTATAATCAGTTCTTTAAATTTCAACTTTCTAGTTAAACGAATTAATGACCGGCTCAGGCCCCATTTCCATTTCCAAGACCCCGCCTTCCGTAATTTCCTGATGAGTAATCCAAAACCTTTTCAAGGGCTTACCATTTAGGGCCATTGTTTGTATATAGATATTTTCTTTTGAGTTATTATTGGCCACAATTCTAAATTTCTTTCCAGTATAATAATCTTGGTCCAGCTGAATTTCAATTTCATTGAAAACGGGGCTGGTTATCTGGTATTTGTTATCTCCCGGGCTAATAGGATGAATCCCAATTGAAGCCAAGACGTACCAGGCCGACATTTGTCCAACATCCTCATTGCCACAAAGGCCGTAGGCATCTGTGCCATAGGCATCGTTGCATATTTTTCGTGTCCATTTTTGGGTCAGGTGGGGTACTCCGGCAGTGTTGAGCATAAATGGCACGTGGTGCACAGGTTCATTGGGATGGTTGTAATAATCGTTCCATAAAAAATCCTCAGGTGTATTCTCAAAGAAGGATATCAGCTCATTCCTATAGCCTTCTTCTCCTCCCATAAGTGTTTTTAATCCTTCTATATCATGGGGAACAAACCAACCTTGCTGAAAAGGATTGCTCTCTATACAACCTTGACCATGAACCGTTTTGCCCTTCCATTCCAACCAGTTTCCAACGCTATCCTTAGCCCTGAACCAGTTTACCTCATCATTCCATATATTACTGTAATTCTTACTTTTTTCAAGGTATTCCCGAGCTATTTCAGTTTTCCCCAAAGAATTGGCCATAGTGCCCAAGGCCCAATCCGAATAGGCATACTCCAAGGTTTTGGAGATATTGCCTTGGGAATATCCCAACTCCCCATTTCCGGTATTATCAACCGTATTTTTGGAATAGGTGAAAGCCTTTTCAATGTCGTAATAGCGAATCCCCTTTTCGTAGGCGTCCACTATGACCGAAACAGCAGGATTACCCAACATACATCCCGAATAGGAATTGAGCATTTCCCAACGTGGTAAATATTCCCTGCCACTAAACTCCGCCATCTGCAGCAATGAATTAATTTCGTCATTCACCAAATTAGGATTAATAATTGTCTGTAAAGGAAATTGGGAACGGAACACATCCCAGCCGCTAAAAATTGTTCTATAGGTAAAATCGGAGGTTTGATGCACTTTTTTATCGGCACCAATGTAATTCCCGTTTACATCCGAAAACGTTCTAGGATCTATCATGGTATGGTAAAGCGCGGTATAAAAGATGGTTTTCTCCTCTTCGCTACCTCCGGAAACCGTAACATTCTTGATAGCTTCATTCCAACTTTCCCGAGCCTGTTCCTGAACTTTATCAAAATCCCAGTGATCTATATCGTGTTCCAGGTTTTCCTTGGCGCCCTCTACGTTAACAAAGGAAATACCAGTCTTTACCAAAACCTGCTCTCCTTCCTTTGTACTGAAGTTGGCGTAAAACCCTAGATGCTTGCCTTGCATCTCATCTTTAAATGGAAATATTTCAGCATTCTCTACGGCCAGTTGGTAGTCTTCCTGTTCAATAAATCGCATTTTCCTGGGTACATCCGGAATATTGGCACTCCAGATGCCATAATCCTTTAACGGCTTACTAAACTGACAATAGAAGTACACTACATAATCGGCATTGCCATCTCCTCCGCCCCAGCCACCACCTTCAGGCGGACATTTCATCCACCCTTCAATGGTATTCTCGTTGACCACTTTTATATACTGTTCGGTTGAAGTACCGCCCACTCTACGTGATAAATCGATTTGTATCCTGGAACTATCTTTTTCAGGATAGGTAAACCGAATAATTCCTGCTCTAGGTGCGGCAGTAAGTTCTGCCCTAATTTTATGATCATCTAGGGTTACCGCATAATATCCGGCCTTGGTCACCTCCGTATCATGAGAGTAACGGGACCGATATCCTCCCTCGGGATTTTCCGGAACCCCTCTGTTGGTCTGTAGTTTTCCTGTGGTTGGGGTAACCAAAAAATTACCAAGGTCTCCAAACCAGCCCACCCCGCTCATATGGGTAAAACTAAACCCTTCCAAAGTCTTATGCTCATAGGAATAGCCCGATCCATTATCACCTCCCGTAAAGGTATCCGCACTCAACTGTACCAATCCAAAAGGGGTTGCGGCCCCGGGAAATGTCTTGCCAAATCCGTGGGCATCCTTAGTTTTTTCGCCGTAGGTAATCGCACCAATAATGGGATCTATATAGTCTACTGGCTCCGGTCCTGAGGATAGACTTTCCTTGGAGGGAGAACAAGAAAACACTGATAACGCTATAAGGGTAATACCAATATTTTTCAGTACCAGTTTTATTTTTTCCTTTTTCATAGGTTAATTGTAACTTTTTATTTTAATCTGATTTCTGTTACCCTCCCCAATAGTGTTCCTTCCTTATTGAACAGTCCAGCTTTTACGAGTGTTTTGGGGGCCGCGATAAAATCGCTCTCGTACTTTGTTGAAGCTGTTGTGGGGTCTTCCCCGTTAGTAGAATAAAAAATATCATATCCAACGGTTTCCGTATTTAAATACACATAGGCCTCACTCTCTAATTCGTCCAGGGCATAGGAAGCGTATACCGTGAACAAACTTTTGGCATAATTCACCTGCTCCCGTTCCAGTCTTTTAAAGTGGGAAGCTTCCATGGCAGTTTGAAACCGCTTCCAATCCTTAACTTTAGTGTCGCTCCAAGACACCTCTGCACTGGCCAGAGCGCGAGGGTACAACATATATTCACAGTGTTCTTGAGTGGGGGTAAACTCGCCCCATAAACAGGCTTCATTGCCCAGAACCCTATTTACCTCTTCGGGCGTCAATTCTGCCGGTAGAGGCTCATGACCATATACTTTGGACAAGGGCAGAACCACTTTAGGACCTTCGGGCTCCATAAAGGTGGGTCCCTGAACCTGACTGATATACATATGTTTATAAGATGTCATTACAGTAGGATACCCCTCCTTTGGCGCGGTAATTTCTGGGGTGTACGTACCTCTCCGCCATGCCATTATCGTAGCACCGGGTGCACCTTTTCCGCTTAATATCTCATCCCAACCTATCATGGTCTTTTTTTGGGCCTTTACTATTTTATGCACCCTTTGAATAAAATAACTCTGTAGTTCCTCTTCGTCCTTTAAGTTATTTTCTGTTTTTACCCCTTGGCAATACGGACATTTTTTCCAATTGGATTTATTGCACTCATCACCACCTATATGCAGGTATTTTGAGGGGAACAGGGCCGCAATCTCTTCAATTACCCCTTCCAAAAACTCATAAGTAGTGTCCTTACCTGCGCAGACCGCATTATCGGGTGCCTTGCCCCCTACCGCTACTTCAAAATTTGCATCGGGTTCATCATAGCAAAACAGCTGAGGATATGATGCCACCAATGCCTTGCTATGCCCAGGCACATCTATTTCCGGAATAATTTCCACATTGCGCACTTTTGCATAGGCAATAACTTCCTTGATGTCTTCCTGAGTGTAAAAGCCCCCAACCGTTTTTGGTTCTTCGGCGGTTGCCTCCTCACGTTGCCACCAGCTTACGCCAGTTCTATCGGCACGCCAAGCTCCCTTTTCAGTAAGGTTCGGATACTTTTTAATCTCGATTCGCCATCCTTGGTCATCGGTCAAATGCCAATGGAACTTATTTACCTTGTAGGAGGAAAGAACATCTATATGTTTTAGGATAAATTCTTTGGGTTGAAAATGTCTGGAAACATCCAACATGATACCGCGCCAGCCAAATCTAGGGCTGTCCTTTACCGTCATCCCTGGCACATTGACCGTTCCAGAATTTTCCAAAGGAAAGGTTTGGTGTAAGGTCTGGAAACCGTTAAAGAGTCCTCCGTAATTCTTGGCGGTTACCACGATCGATGCTGGTTGTACCTCCAACAAATAGCCCTCATCCTTTACCGCCAAATTTTTATCGAGTTTAAACAAAATATGTTTTTCCCCCATCTCTGGATTTCGGTAAGAATAGGTAAGGTTAAGCCCTAAATCGCTATAAAATTTTTCCGCCAAATAAGGAATTAGCTCCCCCTGAAACTTTTTGGGGACCACTACTTTGGTATTCTTATCCAGAACAAAGGCATCCCCTGAAAAGGAAACCGACTCTGGTTGTGGTACAAAGTGATACTCTTGGGCCGCCACTTGAAGGTTGAACCCTATCATTAAAAAAAACAGTATACTAGTGAGATATTTTATCATTTACCTATTGGTTTAATTGTTCTAGGATTACTTCGGCTACTTTCTTTCCCTGTTCCGTTGTCCCTAGTTTATTATAGTGTACGTTACCTGGTTTTTCCATCCATTTTTCATGATTTGGCAGGGTATACCCATATAAATCATTTATGATAACAGAAGGATAATTCTTTAAGACTTCCAAGGCTGCTTCATTATATTTTTTGGCATCACCCGCATAACGTCCATTTGCATTTTCGGGAACTGGGGTCGTGGTAGCAAAAATCAATTTTGTATTTGGAAAATTGTCTTGCAAATATTCACAAATGGCCACCAAGTTTTCTTGGTAGGTCGGCACCGTAGATACGATTTCCCCATTTTCTTTGTCCATTCCCTTGCTACTCATATACTTAATATCGTGGAGCCCAACATTGAAATGAATTAGGTCCCATTCAAAATCCCAACCACCTTTTAAATGTGGTTTAAACATAGTTTGCTCAAGTTTATCCATCTTAGGAATAAAGTCGTGGCTAGAAATACCATTGCTGAAAATTCTAAAAACCGAGGCTTTCCCGGCCAGTTCTTCCCTAACCGTTGTGGTATAACCTATGGAGATCGAATCTCCGTAGAGCAAGACATTTGGCACACCTTTTTTGGGGTGTATATAGGAAAATACGGGTCCGTCCTGTGCCCTTAACCCTGACCAGGCCTTTTCGGCTATACTTTTATTGGTTCCGCAAGAATATACCTGCGGCAATAATGCTAAACCAACACCGCCTGCACAGGCCTTTTTTACAAAATCCAGTCGTTTCATCTTACGATTTTTACTTAACCATGAATTGCTGTCTCCATTTATTAGATTTGCTATTTCATATACATATGGGATGAACCTATAAGAAGCTCAATGAGGCCTTTAGATAACACAACAAACTATCAATTTAAAACTCCCCAAATTCAGCTCTATTGGTACCTATTGTTGTCCGTTTTTAACTCGGCATCGAATTCGTCCAGCATCTTGATCAACTTTTGTACCATTTTAGGATGGGCTTCGGCTAGGTTTTGGCTTTCGGAGATATCCTCGGCCAGATTGTAAAGTTCTATTTCCCCTTCATTCCTTCTTAGTTTCCAATTGCCTTTTCTAACTGCTTCAAGCGTAGACTCTTTGTAATAAAAGAATCCATCTTTCTTATGAGGCGAAGCCTTTTTCTTTCCTGCCAGTAAGGGCCAAATATTTTTTCCGTCCACGATTTCCTCAGACATATTGCCATCGGTTAAATAAGCAATGGTGGGCAATATATCTATGGTAGAGGCTACTTCTGAACAAACAGATCCTGCAGGTATGGCTCCCTTCCATTGGGCGATCATTGGCTCGCGCATTCCGCCCTCATAAGTCTGAAATTTAAACCCTCTTAAGGGCAGGGCAGATCCCCCATGACCATTCTTGAGATTCCATGGGCCATTGTCCGATGTAAATATTACAAGTGTATTTTTATCCAGATCTAAGGCTTCCAAGGTCTCTAAAATTTGGCCCATGCTCCAATCAATTTCTTCGATTACATCACCATACAGACCACGTTTACTTTTTCCTTTAAATTCTGGGGAGGCATGTAATGGAATATGGGGCATTGAATGCGCTAGATATAAAAAGAACGGCTCTTCTTTATTCTCCTCAATAAACTCCAAAGCTTTTTTGGTATAGCGCTGTGTTAATGTCGATTGATCTACAGGGTATTCAATAATTTCATTTTGTTCTGTTAATGGCACCATGCCTCCTCTCCATTTTTCCTGTCGCAAACTATCGATGGTCATGCCTTCTCTAAACAAAACGTTTTCTGATACTTTGGCTTTCGGATATACGGACATATCGTTGCTATATGGAATACCATAATACATATCGAAGCCCTGAGCAGTTGGCATATATTGATCCTTATCCCCTAAATGCCATTTCCCAATACAAGCTGTGGCGTAGTTTTGGGTTTTGAGCATATCGGCTATAGTCAATTCCTCATTTGGTAATCCACCTGGTAAGTTCGGCCATAGTACCTTAGGAACACCAACTCGAGGTGGGTAAGCCCCTGTTAGCAATGCTGCTCTTGATGGTGAACACACGGATGAAGCAGAATAAAAATTGGTAAATTTTATACCGTTTTCTGCCATTTTATCAAGGTTAGGGGTTTTAATTAGTGGCGAACCAAAAACGCCTACGTCCTGATAACCTTGATCGTCCGTAAAGACAATAATAATGTTTGGTTTGGAGTTTTTATTCTGGGCGATTAACACTGTTTTAAAGCTTATGAAGCCCGTAATGATCAGCGTTATTAATTTTATTCTTTGCATATATTGTTCTATTTTTCATTCAATAAACCATCAAAATGATAGGTTTTACCAGCTTCAGTTTTAAACTCAATAGTTTTGTCATTGTATTTTAAAACACATGGCAAGCCACTTTTTGAAAGAACAGAAACGCCTTTCAATTGGCCTTCTTCCCAAGAAAAAGACAATTCAAAACCACCTCTGGCCACTATACCCGAAACACGTCCTTCTGGCAAGGCCATTGGTAAAGCTGGCAATAATTCAATTTTATCTAAATGGCTTTGTAATATCATTTCCAAAATACCTGAAGCTCCACCAAAATTTCCATCTATTTGAAATGGGGGATGTGCATCAAAGAGGTTTGGATACGACCCACCACCTTCTTTTCCATCTGCTCTTTCTGCGGGACTAAGTAGATTATGCAATAATTTATAAGCATGATCTCCATCCCTAAATCTAGACCAAAAATTAATTTTCCATGCTAAACTCCAACCAGTACCATTATCGCCCCTATATTCCAATGATTGCTTTGCAGCGTTCATTAAATCTGGCGTATCTTCATAATTGATTTCATTTCCGGGATGAACAGCCCAAAGATGCGATACATGTCTGTGATGGTTTTCAGGGTCATCATTGTCTTCCATCCATTCTTGAAGTTGACCGTATTTCCCAATTTTATTAGGAGCTATCTTAGGGATCAAGGCTTTGATATCATTGGAAAAGGCGGCATCCACATCCAAGATCTCGGCTGCCTCAACAGAAATATTGAACAAGGCCCTTATGATTTGGTGATCCATTGTAGGACCGGCCACTAGACCACCTATTTCAGGGGAATTGGACGGGGAACTTATCAAATATCCCGTTTTAGGATCCTTGTATAAATACTGGGAATAGAATAAGGCCGCTTCCTGAATAAGACGATATTTTTCTTTTAGGAACACTTTGTCTTGTGTAAACAAATAATGCTCCCAAATGTGGGTACTTAACCAAGCCGCTCCACCCAACCAAATACCGTGGTGCGATGCGTTTACCGGAGCTGCACCACGCCAAATATCAATATTGTGGTGTGCAATCCAACCCTCGGCATTGTAGTGTGCTTTGGCCACTTTGGCTCCAGTAATAGAAAGGTCTTCAATTAAATCGAATAATGGTTCATGGCATTCACTTAAATTGTACATTTCCACCGGCCAGTAATTCATTTCCAAATTAATGTTCGTGGTATAACTACTAAACCATGGGGGTGTTAATTTATCATTCCAAATACCTTGAAGTGTTGCTGGCTTTGTTCCTGGACGACTACTGGCAAGGGTTAAATATCTCGCATATGCTACATACAAGGCTACCAGTTGCGGATCGTTTGGATCGCTGCTAAAATCCGAAATGCGTTGATCGGTCGGATTTTTGGATTTTCCGTTATCCCCAAAACTAATTTCAAATCGGTTGTATAAGGATTGGTAATCTGAAATATGCTTTTCTTTTACCGCTTTGAAATTTGTACTAGCAACTTTAGTCAATATTTCAGGCACCATTTTTTCAGGCTCCCCTGAAACGTCTTCAAAATCAATATAATTTGTAGCAGCGGTTAAATAGATGGTGGCTTTTGAGGCCTTGGAGATTTGAAGTTTCCCTCCCACCGTTTTTATGGTACCGTTTGTTTCCACCCTTAGCGTAGATACCCCTCTTAAAGCGCCATCCTTAACCTTAACTTCCAGGGTTTGAGTAGAACCATTGGTCTTCACCGCTTTATCTTCATGAATAGCATCTAACCACAAATCGAAATTAAGGGCTTTGGATTTACTGGAAGTTAGGTTTACCGCAATAATCTGATCCGGAAAACTGGACAATACCTCACGCTTATATTCTACACCTTCAACGGTATAGGATACCGAACCAATGGCATTATTTAAATTGAGTTCGCGCTTATAATTGGTGTAGTTATCATGGTTTTTGAAATCGATATAAATATCACCAAACGGTTGATAATGCACTTGCTGTAAGGGTTCGCTCATAAACTCTTGCTGTGCCAATTTTTGGGCCTCCATTTGTTTACCTTCTGTAAGCAACAGCCGTATTTCATTTAAATAATCTCCAGCATCTTTATTGGAATAATCGTGGGGTTGTCCACGCCAAAGCGTTTCTTCATTAAATTGAATATGCTCTTGTGAAACACCTCCATAGATCATGGCCCCAAGACTACCGTTGCCCACTGGTAACGCTTCTGTCCATTCTGTAGCAGGTTGTTTATAGGACAAATTTATTTTTTCCTGGGCCTTTGTCCCTTCAATTAGTAAGAACAGGATAAAAAATAAGGTAAGTATATTTCTTCTTTGCATCCGTTTAACTTCTGATCATTATTGCTCAATTCTTATTTAGTGCACCCTTGTATTCCTAACTTTCCCAATGGTCAGCGATAATTTGATGTATTTCCGGATTATCCGAATCGGTATCCCCCAAGGCTTCCCTTTGCCTTAATATCTCCTCTTTCATTTCTTTAATGATATCCTTGTATTTAGGATTATCATAGGCGTTTCGAAGTTCCTTGGGATCCTGTTCCAAATCAAAGAATTCCCAATATTTATCTGGTTGTTCTTCTTTGGTGTATTCATTTACCTTGAGTCCGTTTCCATAATAAAACGCAAGCTTATAACGCTCTCCCCTAATTCCAAAATGGCCAGGGCGGTCTTTGCTATGGTCCCAGTACCTGTAGTAGCCATGCTTGCGCCAATCTGCAGCGGTATTGCCTTTTAAGTTCTCGCGAAAACTATGGCCCTGCATGGTTTCTGGATAATCAATACTGGCATAATCGGCGAACAGGGCGGAGAAATCGGCATTTTCTATGATATCCTTATTCCTGGTTCCAGCAGGAATCTCTTTTGGATACCTAATTACAAAGGGCATGTGAATGGATTCCTCATAGATCAAACGCTTGTCGAACCATCCGTGCTCCCCTAAAAAATACCCCTGATCGGCCGTATATATCACTATGGTATTTTCTGCCAATCCCGACTTTTCCAAATAATCCAAAATTCTGCCAATATTGTCATCAATGGCAGCTCCACAGCGCATAAAATCCTTTACAAATTTCTGATAGGTCTTCATTCTTGCCTCATCAGCACTTAGGCCCTCCACCGAGAAGGGCAATTCCGGATAGGCCATATAATCTTTTCTCAATTCAGGATCGGCAGTAGCATCCAAATAGCGCTTTTGCAGGTTGTCTATAGATTGCCCCTTAAAGACCCGCCCAGTAGTTTCTGCTCCACGATCATAGAAGGAATCCGGTACCGGAATTTCCTCATCGCGATATAGATGACTAAATCGTTCTGGGTAATCATAGGGTTCATGGGTAGCCTTAAAATGGCACATGGCCATAAAAGGTTTGGATTTGTCCCTGTTTTCTATCCATTCCATGGTTTTATCGGCAATGATATCCGTACTGAAACCTTCCACTACCTTTCCACCCCCATAATAATCTTCCCAGTTATCAGCTGTTTTCAATCTTGGGTTCCAATAATCGCCCTGCCCGGGCAATACGGCATAATAATCAAACCCTGCCGGCTCCTGTTTTAAATGCCATTTCCCTATAATAGAGGTAGCATAACCGCCTTTTTGCAGTTCCTTCGCTATATTGTTATGACTCGGGGATAAACCAGCACCTAGGGTAGTAACCCCATTAACGTGACTGTATTGTCCGGTTAGGATCGTTGCCCTACTGGGGGTACAAATGGAATTGGAAACCAAACAATTCTCCAGTACACAGCCTTCAGCTGCCAACCGTTTTATATTGGGATTGTGCACATAATCCTTAAGTATGCCCCCGTAAATTCCCCAGGCCTGGGCAGTATGATCGTCGGACATTATAAAAAGAATATTGGGTCTCTCCGAACTGTCCACTTTTTTTTCTTCCGTCTTATTCTTACAACTGGAGATTGTTAAAAATAGGGCTAAGCCAAGTAAAGTTGCAAAGAATTTCATTTTCATCATGCTTGATATATTTTAAAACTTAATTTCTGTAAAATTAACTTTTAAAACCAAAAGATAGCTTTTAACACTAGTTATTGGGATAATTATACTGTTATTGAAGTCAATAATCGATGGTGTTTTAAACCATCTGGACTTCATTCTATAATCAAATTCTATGGTCCAATTTGTAAAATGCCTGGGGTTCTATTTAAATGACTTCTAGATTTTTCTGGATTGGGCATTAAAATGCATAAAAAAAGGGAGAAATAGCCTCCCTTTTTAATCTAACTAAACTAACCAAGAGGCGTATACCCCTTATGCTTTATAGGACTATTGCCGCCTAAATCTTCGCTTTCTGGAATACCGTAAACAAACCTCACTGTAGGCAGGTAGATTTAAGCACTACCTCTCACTGGTCAAAAAAGAAGTACTATTATAAATTTTCTGAAGGATACCCCAGCTCCTGTCGTAATTTTAGGCCCATGACCTGAGTCCTATTCCTTAATTTTTTGGCTTGGGTCAAAAGGTTTTCAGTTTGCAACAATCTATCCACCAAGGCGTTCTGATATTCCTTGGTATTTAGCAATGTATAATAATTGGACATTCTTCCAAAGTCCCTGATTTTATTGTACTTAGGACTATCCTGTGGCAGTATATCCACTAAGGCAAGATGCTTTTCCAATACCGGCTGCAAGTGATTGACCACTATATCGTTGATCTTTGCATCTGTTATTTTAAATTCAGCAATTTCCGTGGGGTAGTTGGAGATAAGGGTTTTTAGAGAATCACTTTCAATAATCTCAAATTTAGAGGTACTTATTACCGAATTTAATGCCCCGTCCAGCAAGACCATTGGCGCATAATTAATGTGCACAATGGTATCCTTGGCCCCTGGCGTAATTTTTTCGGGAGCAAGGCCAACATAGTTTAAGGTAGCTTCCAATCTGTTAACATTGTTAGAGTACTTGACGATGCCCTCATTAAGAACTTTCAAATTTGTGTTCAATTCTTCATACAGGCTATGATAGATTTTCATCTCCACTATCCGGTTTTTCCTGATTTCATTTAAATCGTTGATTTTCCATGCAATCAAAATACCTATTACTATCAGGAATATTTCTCCAAAAGCATATAAAAGATAACTTTTGAATTTTCCGGAAAATATGAAACCCCGTCGAATTTTAGCAAATAAGCGCATAGCAGCTACTCCAATTTTAAAGCTTTGATATCCGTAATGAGTTGGGCTATGGATGCCCTGTTCAACCCATTATAAATACCCCTAATATGTTTGTTTTTATCTACAAGCAAAAAGTTTTCCGTGTGCAAAAAGTCGTTTATATCCTTTGGCACTCCCAAATCATTTTCTACAAAATATTGATTTCTTCCCAGATTGTAAATTTCCGTTTTATCCCCTGTAACCAAATGCCATTTATTATCCATTACCCCATTTTTTTGGGCATAGTTTTTAAGTACAGGGACAGAATCTATAGAGGGAGTTACCGAGTGTGATAGCAATAGCACCTCAGGATCGTCCTTAAAAGCCTCTTGCACCTTGACCATATTTCCGGTCATCTTTAGACAAATTCCGGGACAGGTGGTAAAGAAGAAATCCGCTATATAGATTTTATCCTCAAAAGTCTTTTGGGAAACAGTATCCCCTAGTTGATTTAGGAGTTTGAAATCCGGGATTTTATGAAAACTTTTTTCTTCCCCACTATTGGGCATTATCCAATAGGGCGTAAAGGATTCATCACTGTAATAGGGAAGGTATTCCACCCTACTGGTCTCCACCACTTCTACGGTCTCCTTTTTTACTTGTTTTTTACAACTCCCAAGAAGTGTCAACAAACAAACTAAAACCAACCCAATCTTCTTAATCCCTAACAACAACTTCATCTTCTAATTTATAACATGAATTAGCCCTGAGCATCCCAAAAATGCGTCCGTTTTTGGCCTCATAATTAACATATAAGGTCCCGTTTGGCAGCCAAGCCTTTTGTAAACCTTCTTCTTTTCCTTCTATCAATTGCCTTACTTTGGACAATTGCCCGGTAGCATACCATTGTTTTTCCTCTCCTTGCTTTAAGCCATTAACATAATTGGATTCTTCCGCCAGCACCCCGTTTTCCCACCAACTTTTATATACCCCAACCAATTTGTTCTGACTATAGGTAGATTCTACCCTAAGCACCCCATTTTCGGACCATCTTCTTGCCAGGCCTTCTCTTTTCCCATTAAGAAACCCTAGTCTTTCAGCCAAGGTATCATTGGCGTGAAATTTCAACGAATAGCCATTGTAAGGCTGGTTTTTGTAATACCATTTGCCTTCTATTTGGTTAAGGGCCAGGTCCTGTTTGGATACCTCAGCACTATCTATTACAATAGATTTCCCAATCTCACTTTTAACACCAGGTGCCTGCTTACAATTTAACAGGGAAAAGGCCGTCAAAAATAATAGGATTAATGGTCGCATAATTTCCTTTTAGTATCCTTGATAAGGACCAGCAAAAGCCAAATAAGATCCTGTTGTAGAATACAATTCATTAATAATATGATAGTGATACTCCTCCGCTCCATCGGTATATTGGGTAGCCGTTGTATGTCCGCCAGAAGCATCCAAATCTGTTGGGTAGGTTCCTGTGGAAGTACACTTTCTACCGTAAAGAAAAACCCCGTCCAAGAGTATCCCCACTAAATTCTCATCATCATCAGTGAAAGCCTTGGGCTCCAAGTGGTAATGGTATACCCCTGGGCCTATATGGGCACCTGTCCAATCCAAACTAGCCGCAGCCTGATTTAATGGGCCGCCTCCTTCCTGATCGTTAAAAATGGAAGCCCCACTTACGGCAATACCGATAGTATTCAGTTGGGTGGATACTGTGTTACCGGTTAAATTAGGGGTTGCATCCACCATAATGGTAGTGGCGTTGTTGTTACTGGACATGATGCTTGGCGTTCTAGCCACATCGGGTTCCTCCTTATATAGGGCATTTCCTTCTCCCCAATAAACCGTTTCATGGTTGGGCAAACCAGTAGTTTCTATTACTACATTGGACCCATCCAAATAAATAGAGGTGGCATCGGAATTAAAGGCTGAAAATGCAGCGTGCAATTCGGTTACAACGGTTTCTTCAGTATCTTCATCCGAAGCGCTATCGGCACTACAGGCAATTAGGGTAGTTAACAACAAGGCCGAGCCCAGTGCTATTGCAGTGATATATTTATTCACTTTTGTTTCTTTTTTCATATCCTTCAATTTTGGGGGTTTACGTTGTTACTTTTGTCTATTCTGAATTTATGTTAAAACAAATCTCGTAAATTGGGCAACATGAAAATCTTCAAATCCATGAACTGCCCACTCTTTTAAGTCAATAATGGATATGGATCGGTAAACCAATTTTTAGCCCAATGACTTTAGGCTATTTTACGGGTTTTATCATTTTATAAATGACCAACACAGCCAGTACAATTACAATACATGAAACAATAAAGGCCCACCAGAGGTTGGGTTCATTACCCGAAATTTTGAATAGGCCCCATATGTTTTTCCATAATTCCATTAGCTAATTATCTTTGTTAAATTGTATTTCAATTACTTTGATTAGAATGCGCCATATTATTCTCTATTCATTGAACATAAGGGGCCATAGCTGATATATCGCTACTATGTAGTTGTTATTTCCTAAAATCTCCGCTAGAGGTACCCAAAAATTTATATCAGCGAACTATGGTAAGAGGCACTTCTTTAGATTTATTGGACTTATTAAATAAATGGCCTACCCCCAACACTGTCAAGCCCAAAATCAATATAGCTGCAACACCCAATACAATGACCCCTATACCGGTCGAAAAAAAACTAGCTTCATTTTTGCCTACTTCCACGAATTGATTTCCAGCTACCGCCAACGAAAGGTTGTGATCGTTGGCATTGTTCAAAACAAATCGTTCTTTACTAAATCCTTCCTTTAAAATAATTAGGGCACTTTGATTTTGGTGAATGTCCTTAAAGGCCGTGTTTATAACAACCACTGAATTTATATTCTCGGGAATATCATATACTTCGAAAACCACCATGGTTTCATGTCCAAGTTTTACGGCTCCATTCCCGAAAGCTATATCCTCTCCCCCATTGACACTGATATGAAGGTTGTTTTTAATATGCTCCAACACCATATGTTGAAACTCCTCTGGAGTTTGATAAGGTGTTTCAGCAAAATGGGTCCTAACTTCCTGCTGAAAAGCTGTTAAGGATGCACTTATCTGTAATACCCAACTGTTTTTTCCCTTTTCCACCAGCATTGTGGTGGAAACATTGGGATTGTGGGCAAAACTTGCCATTGAAAACCCCAACGCAACTAACAGTAACATGTATTTTTTCATCTGTTTGTATTTTTTTAATAATATTAATTACCTCTGGCCCCCTTCACCGGGCTCTCCAGTTGGTCCCAAATCTCCACCAATTTGTGTAACTGTGCTGTTTATTGTAAACGAATCACCTAAATATGTTCCTCCACTATATGTCCCGGAGGTGTACAATCCGTTAACTTCAGTACCACTACTTACACTTCCGCCTGTGTAAATTTTATAAGTTTTACCTGTTTCCAATTTTGCATTGGAGTAAATAATGGTATTTACGCTATAAGGCACTTGATAAGTAAGGGCTTCCGTACCATCTTCCGATTGAATATTTAATAGTGTATTTGAGCTAACTCCATCAAAAATCACCGAGTTTTGCGTGCTTTCACTTACTGTAGGAAATGAAGTATTTAATGCCAATCCCAAAATGGTTCCTCCGGTAATTTTAAATAGATTATCATCGGTGTCAAAACTACCGTCAGGTTCATCGGTCCTTACTGATATAGCAATGGTTGTACCACCTGTAATGGTAATCCCTGCGTTACTATCAATGGCATCATTAAGGGTACTGTAAACATAGATGTCCCCTCCGTTAATATATAAATTCCCAATAGCATTTAGGCCATCATCATAAGCAGAGATATTTATGGTGCCGTCATTAATGGTCATTATTCCCTTTGCTTCTATTCCTTCGCCTTCGGAAGTGTTTATCACAAAATCTCCCCCATTAATAGTTACGTTGGGTGTAATGGAATCATCTGGTTCTTCCTCATCATCAATGTCATAAGAGGCTACAATTCCATCATCAACAGCATTTATGTTAAATGTTCCATCGTTGATAATAATATAGCCTTCTTCGCAATCCATTCCGTCGCTACTTGCCGTTAAATTAAGCGTACCCCCGTCTACAATTATGTAATCGTTGGTGTGTATGGCATCCGATGCTGCTTCCGTAACCGTGATTGTTCCGCTAATTACCCTAACGTAATCATCACTGGTTATACCGTGCTTGTAGTTTCCTGCAACGTTCAATGCTCCTGAACCGCAAAAAACCAATTGCCCTTCACTAAAAAATGTTGCTTTAGCATCTTCGTCATCAGGGATATTGCTATAACTTGATGCATCTGTCAAACTACTTGTACCCTCCAATATCACAAAAATGGTTTTTGAAGATTGTATATTGATTGCAGGTCCGTCTGTGTTGGTGATACTTAAATCAGTTAACGATAATTTGAATTTTTTATCGCTATAAATTTTTAACATACCATCGGTTGTTGTTCCCGATACCTCATAAGCTACTTCTGAAATAGAGGAATTAATGGTAACATCGGCACCGTCTTGCGTAATTACCACATCATCTGGAACAGGATTTGTAATGGTAGCCGATGTATTTGAAAATACAATTTGCACTGTATTTCCAAAAGTGGCATTTTCCACTAAATCATCTTCATCGGCACCTGTGTTATCGGTATCCCCTTCAGCAGTGCCTGTAGAGTTTGTGCTTGTAATTACAATATCTTCTGATGTTGCAACTATATCGATCTCACTTTCATCATCACTACTGCAAGCTGCAAAAACAGCGAATACTACAGCTAAAATCCCTAGTTTTTTAAATATTGTGTACTTCATAATTCCTTTATTTTAGATAAACACCAATCTTGTTAAGACTCTTTCTGAGCACTATTTTAATTGACGTAAGCTCCCTTTAAACCATTTATAAAATTGTTATTACCAGCAGTGTCTACATGGTAATGATATCCTCTAGTATCATCCATGTGCCCACGTAATTCATCCAAGTCGGAAGGACTATCGCCATTGGCATCTTCCAATGCATATATTCCAAATCCGTCCAAGGCATATCCTATTAAAGCGGCATGCCCATCTTCTTGTACTATTTGGGTACCGAATCCTGTAGCAGCATGGTAGTGATAGCCCTGATGTACATTAATATGTCCGCCGGCATCATCAAAAGGGGCGAGTGTGTAGGCACTTAAAATATTATCCACGGGTGCAGGAGCAGAAAATTCAATACCGTTCAAAGCTACTCCACGAGTGGAAGGTGCCGAAGTGCCTGCTCCTGGAGGTCCTCCTCCAGCTCCTGCCGTGGTAAACATAACAGCATTGGCCTGAATTACCGGGGTAATTGGTATGGTCCAAGTTTGTGTAAGATCCGTAATATAGGAAGGAAGGCATTCTACGCAGAAGTTTTCGTATTCGGCACCTACATTTGGATTGGCAGCATTAATACAATCATCTTCGGTATCCGTTATATAAACATCTCCGTTTGCATCATACATTAACCAATTGGAATCGTTATAAAATGTCGCCATATTCTCAATAAAGGCACCATCCACGTCATATACTACTCCGCCTTCCAGCCAAATTCCTCCTTCTTCAGCACTATCTGCAATGTTATCAGGGCACCATGGACCCATTGTATGATCCGAGGGTAAACTGCCCGTAACAATTTGATAACAATCTGTTTCCGTCCCATCAGATAAGGTGCAGGGCACCGTGGTAATGGTAACCGAGCCGTCACTTGTCAGGAAATATGAAGCATCAACATTTACAACATCAGAGTCATCTACTGTTTCGCTATCATCCGTACCGTCCGTAGTATCCTCACTATCATTGCTGCAGCTAAGGCAGGACATGAGGAGCACGGTAACTAACATTAAATATGAAAATTTATTCGTCATGGTTTCAATTTTATAATTACAATTAAATTCTAATCCTATTCACGTTTACGTCCTTTAGGCTTTGGTGCTTTCTCCATTTCCTCTTTTGTGATGTAGCCATCCTCATCTGTATCTATCGTGTCAAAATCTTCTTTGATGGGGCCTTTTAATTCATCTTTGGATAATTTTCCGTCCTCATCCTTGTCCATTTCCTTAAAAATTTGGTCTACGGATGGTGGCTCTTTTTGTCCCTTTCCCCCTTGGGATTGTGCACTAAGGTCAGCGCTAAAAAATAAGGTTACCATTGCTGCTAAAACTGCCGATTTTACTATCATTTTTTTCATTGTTATTGTTTTTTAAATTCATTCTTTGGACTACAAAGATCGCCCAAGGTTGAATGCCAAATGGCTACTTTCAATGAAGCAACGGAGGTTTTAAGCGAATGAAGTGTTAGCATCTGCGAACTTCAAATTAAGAAGGATATGGATGGCCTATTTTTGCGTTGTGATGAAAATTAATTCCTTTAATTTGTACCATGGACAGAACAAAACGATTTCTTTTTCACGCGGTATTATGGCTAGCCGTTTGGCTAATGGCCTGGTTATTAATGACAGATGATGTACTCTTTGCTCAAAAGAACGCACCTTCCTTTCTTTTACAAATTGCGGTCATAGCCGTTCTGATCTATTACACGGCTCCTGCACTTTTGTTTAAAAAAAGGTATGTTCCCTTTATATTGATCTCCTTGGCCCTGATCGTGTTCTGTGCCGCAATTATATCTGAACCTTTTTTAGGACTACTTTCAGGTCAGCCACCACGTGAGGGAGGTCCACCACCCCAAATGCGCCCCAGGGTACCGCCCCAGTTTTTAATCCACTTTTTGGTATTGTCCATTGCCTATGTGCTGGCCACCTTTGTAGAGACATTTTTGTTTGCCCAAAAGAAGGAGGAAGAAACCATTAGGAACAAAAATGAAAATTTGCAGACCGAATTAAAACTGCTGAAATCACAGATCAACCCACATTTCCTGTTCAATTCGCTGAACAATATCTATGCGCTTTCGGTTACCAATTCGAACAAGACCCAACAGGGAATCAGTACCCTATCCAATATGTTGCGCTATGTTTTGTACGAATGTGAACAAGCTTATGTACCCATAGGAAAGGAGGTAGATTATATAAAGGACTATCTGGCCATGTACGTCTTAAAAAGTAGTAAGACCTATCCTATACATACAGAATTTCAAATAAAAAACGATACTGTACAGGTGGCCCCCATGCTTTTTATTCCCTTTGTTGAAAATGCCCTAAAACACGGTAATCTAGAAAAGATAACAGATGCCTTTTTAAAAATAAGTATCTTCTCCGATGAGAAGAAAATCGATTTTGAAATTGAAAACAGCATTCCCAAAGAGTCCATGCAAAAGGACAAAAGTGGTGGGATTGGCCTCGAAAACGTAAAGAAAAGATTGGAAATACTATATCCCAAAAAGCATAGCTTAAAGATCCAAAAAGAATTAACTACTTTTAAAGTTCAACTACACATAGATCTGAATGGGAACCATTAAATGTTTAATTATAGACGACGAGGAGTTGGCACGCAGCCTCCTTAAAACCTATATTGCCAAAGTGAATTTTTTGGAATTGGTGGCCGATTTCGAAAATCCCTTGGACGCCATAAAAGTGCTTAAGGAACAAAAAATAGACCTCCTGCTACTGGACATACAAATGCCCGAAATAAAGGGTACCGATTTTGCCAAAATGATTCCACCTGGCACCCAGGTAATTTTTACCACGGCATACTCGGAATACGCTTTGGAAGGGTTTGAACTAAATGCCGTAGATTATCTCTTAAAGCCCATTACTTTTGAACGTTTTTTAAAGGCGGTCAACAAAATAAAAACGGACATTAATCCGGAAACCTCAGAGGATTCAATAATCGTTAAATCGGGCTACGACCTACATAAAATAAAATTTGACACCATTCTTTATATAGAAAGTGATAGCGAATATGTCATTTATCATACTCCCCAGGGAAAAATTATGAGCAACCAGAGCCTTAGCGCCCTGGAGAAAAAGCTCCCCGAAGAAAGTTTCATGAGGGTCCATAGATCATATATCGTTAACAAAGCAAAAGTCAACGCATTGAAGGGCCGGGATTTGCTTATTGATAAAGCAATCATTCCCGTAAGTGCCAGTTATTATGAGCTCGTAAAAAAGAATCTTTTTTAAGATTATAATAAAACAAAAAAAAGCAGTCATGGAAGCCCTAAGCTTAAAAAATTGGTTGGACTATAGCAAGTGCTCTGGATAGCTTAAAGTTTTACTTTTCCGCCGAAATCAAATTCAAATAACGACCCATCCAATAGGGCAAAAGCCAATAAACAGGTTCTTTTTCTTGGGTCGGGTCACCGCTAACCGCCACATAAGGGTTTTGATCCCATCTCATGGTTCGGTACTCACTTGGCGGGCGCAAGGCCGTCTGCAACTCTTCAAGAATAGGCTGCCGAACTACCTTTAGGTCTTCCCGTTGTGCATTGTCCACATACCAGTCTACCAAGTCCAGCGGAGCATCCTTTAAAAAGGCAATGGAATTATCCAGTTCCTCATTACCTCCTGTTAGTAGATTGTAAGTAAAATTGATCATGGGACTCTTGGCCTTTTTATGCTTTTTGAACCATTGCTCCAAATGCTCGTGATACTCCTTCTTCAATACCGGATCATCTTCATAGTTTATTAAGGTCGGATACATGTATAGGGATAAAAAGATATCAAAATAAGTCTCCCAGGAAGGATTGGTATTGTGCAAAGTTTTTGCGTTTTCCAAATACCCATCTTCCTTTATCAATTTCAAATATTCCTTTTGATACTTTTCTTTTTTGGTAATGTGATGGGTAAACTTCAAGAAAGCCAGCAACTCCAAAGAGTTTAACGCCTTTTCCGGAGCCCAATCGGGATTGTGATTCAGAATACTCGGGGACCATACGCCCCATTTGGTATGGGTTCCGTCTACATCTACCAGGTTAAAGTCGTTCTCTATGAGATGGTCCATGATTTTACTGAAATGATCCGCCACCCGCTTTTTTTCCTTGTTATCCGCCACCAAATTATAGTAACAATAATAGCCGAACAGATGCCCAGAAATCTCATCGCTACTGGTATCGCCCTTCCACTTCCATTTACCGTCCTTGGAAAGATGCCAACGCTTTTCCACTGGCTTTTGCCTGGGATTTTCAATTATTGCCTCGGCCAATTCCCGCTCCGTATAAGTGCGGTTCATATCATGGGATTGCTCCCAGGAAACTGGAATTATACTCCTTGCAAAAAAACCGTCTTCACCGGTAACTTCCCTTAAAAAATGTAAGAAATCGAAGGCTTTTTTGGCTCTTTCCTTAGCCTCCGGATTGTTGGTAGTTGCATATCTAAAGGATTCCATGGCTAGATAATTAGAGGTAAACTCCCCGTCATTATCGTCATCGTCCGGTTGTATGGTAGTGGTATCGCCCGGTACCACTAATTTGGAACGGGCTATTATCCAAGGATCCCGAACATGGCGCCGTATCAATTTATCATAAAAATAATCCGCCTTTGTCGCTAGGGTCATCTTTCTGTTCTTTATAGCACTCACCCCATTAGCAGTTGCGATCCATGCATTTCCCTGCTGGTCGAAAGCGATATCTCTCACCTCGTCAGATACCAACCAACGTCTACCTAATCTAACGGAATAGTCTTTTTCTCCCGGAACAAATCTTGTAATCCCATATTCCGTACCCACCCACATCTTCCCATCGGGAGCTTTTACAACGGAATTTACGTTGGCATTTGGTATACCGTCCTTAGGTCTTTTTTCTCCTATTTTGGCTTCTTGGTTTCTAATGGAAACACCCCCCAAACCCCCTATCCACATATTTCCAACTGGGTCAAAATCCATTCCCCTTACATAGGCGCTGATCAGATCCTCATTTCCTTGATATGCCGTAGTTTTTTCATCATTACAGTGGTATAGACCCACGTCCGTACCTATCCAAAGTCCGCCATTATTGTCAGACATTACGGTACGAATACTTCGTGCAGTATTATAATCTTTTTTCGACCATTTTTTATCCTGATACAACCATATTCCATAAGGCCCCATGGCATAAACACCTTCTTTCGTCGATAGCAGTTGGGCAATAGGTGGCTTAGGACCTTCCATTTTTTGGATATCCCCGGCTCGACCTCTATAAACTCCGTTCCAAGTGGCCATCCATACATCTTGATTCTTATCAATTTCTACGTCATAGGCCGGGCCCTGATTATTCCCATCAATAACCAACTTCCATTCACTGGAATCGATTTCCTTATGGTAAATACCATTTTTGGTGGCAATCCAGATGCCTCCCTCCGAATCGGGTTGAATAGCCCTAACATTATTGGCATTCTCGCTGTTTTCGGCAACAATAAATGCCTCGTGATATTCCTGGGCAAAAGGCTCATCTATATAAGTTGTATAAAGTTTTGAATTGGCTTCTAAGTCTTTGGTTTGGCCAATAGACAAAATAGGAATAAGAAAAAGAAAGAAAATGGCTTTGTTCATTTTAGATTACTGATCGGTTTGCCCGCTAAAGTTAATCTAAGCTGGGGATATATACCATAACAAGACAACAATAAAAGATTCATGAAAAGAAGAATTGAATTAACCTTTATAGCAGCAAAACTCCAATCTGAAAAATCATCCCAAAGACGAAGCAAGACTTGCCAAAGTATCTAAAGTCCACTATTCATTTCCTCTTTTTTCTTCTTTGAATAATACCTACCCTGCTTCACATAGTAGGATCCAACAGGAGGGGAATTATCGCCAAATTCCTTCCTAATATAGGTCAGGATCTGGGCTATTTCTTCATCTTCTAAGTAATCGACAGGTGGCATCACTCCGTCAAAGGCCTTACCATTCACTTCTATAGGCCCACTTAAGCCACTCAATACAACATCTATGAGTCTTTGTTGGTCTCCTTTGACCCATTCGGAACCGGCGATAGGCGGAAACCTACTACCGTCTCCCATGCCATTGCCCATATGACAGGAGCCACAGTATTTATTATATAATATTGCTCCCGCCTCGGCCCTAAGTGGCGTAAGATCGTCCCTTTCTTCATCGGGCGTTTTGATATGGGGGAGATTCTTGAGTTTTTCCATTTGGGCAAGTTGTCCAGGGCCAAAATTCTTTTTATCGCCCTTATACATTACCCTCCAAATTTTTCCATGTTCACTTTCGCTAATATACAGTGAACCATCTGGTCCCATGGCGATACCCATAGGCCTGTATCCCGCATCGTCGGTATCAACTATTTTATCGACCTGTGTAAAACCATCGGCAAAAACTTCCCATTCCCCAGCTTTTCCATTTTTAAAGGGGACAAAAGCAATAAAATAGCCCGCTTGAGGAAAAGGAGCCCTGATGGTGGAACCATGAAAAGCGATAAAAGCGCCATTTTTGTAATGCTCAGGGAATTGATCACCTTGATAAAAATGCAGGTCATTGGGTGCCCAATGACCAGGGAAACCAATTATGGGCTGCTCGTATTTGGCCGCATCGCCTTCCTTTTTACCATCTCCCCCATATTCAGGATTAAGCAATTTTTTACCCTGCATATGATCATAATAGTAGTACGGCCACCCAGCATTGGTCCCTTCTTTTACCTTGAGGAATTCTTCGGAGGGCAACATAGCACTCTGCCATGGGGAATAGTATTCGGGCCAGTTGCGGTTCAAATTGTCCCTTCCATGCTGCAGGGCATACAAGGTATTATCGTAAGGATTCCAGTCCATTCCAACAATACTCCTAATACCTGTGGCATAGCGGTAGCCGTCTTTTTGTGTCTGGCCAGGCTTATTGGCGTCAAATTGCCATATCCCTGCATGCCACTCCAGCTCTGGACATGGATCCTGCCCCAATGCTCCGGGCATTCTATTCTGTTCTTTTGACTGGCACACATCTCCTGGGGAACCAAAGGGAACATACATATGACCATCCTTATCAAACGTCAGGGGTTTGGCAATATGGGAATAGCCATAAGGGGAATTTTGATAGTCATCCGTGAGCATGACTTCCGGTTCACTTTCAGGTACCAACTTGCCCCTTGTCAGCTTTTGCCTATAAACCGTACTGGCTGTACTATAGTACAAATAATCATTATAGATTCGCATTCCTGTGGCATAGTACCCTTTTTGATCAAATACCCCAAACCGTTCAAATTGATCTGCTTTTCCGTCATTATCAGTATCACGCAGACCGATATTCTCACCGTCTGGATGGGCAAATCGCATTTTTATATATACATCACCATTGTCATTAACCGCAAGGTGCCGGGCGGGCCCTATACTGTCCACTACCACTACCGCCTCAAAACCTTCAGGAAGTATTAATCCCCCATTATCAGAATCTCCAGGTGGTAAATTCTTTGTGCATTGCATCATAATGCCCGAAAACAATAAGATAAACAGAATGTTATTTATACGGAGGAGAACTGCCATTTCTTTGTATTTCCTATTCGGTACCAAGTAGGTTAAATTTAATATTAAGTATCATTAAAATACCATGTATTAGTTGAAGATTCATATGCTTAATTCTATTGCCATTAGGAGTCTTATATAATCTTTTAACTTAATGACATAAATACTTGATTCACAAACCAAACAATATCTCCTAAGCTAATCAAATTTGTTCAAATAATTAAATGACTTCAAATTATTTTTAAAGGATGATTACGATATTACATAAGTATAAAACTTCAAACCTTTATTGGTCTGGATGATTAAACGAAGAATTTTGTATTCCTTGATAAGCAGGTAGGCGTGAGGCAAAACCTGTTTTTGAATCTACTCTGATTTCACATCCAACTCCATAAAGAACAATTGATTCCAACAGGCTAAATAATGCAACATTCATTAGCCATTTAAGATAAATTCCAGACCTCCTGGAACAGAATTCAATCCCTTGCGGAAAACCGCAAGGGATTATCTTTTTATCAATTTAGGTTTGCTCCATGAAATGCCATAATGGGATATTAGATTATGAATAAGGCAATGCCCCATTGAGGCAAAATTAATCACATCTTAAACACATACTGGCCAGCTTGCCGAAAAAGTATTCGGGGGAACTATCCAATTTGGCAGGCAAGGCCTTTATATGCAGATCCAAAGTGAATTCGTTAAACTGAACAACCGAATTATTCATAAATAATCATATGATACTATATAAACCTATTCCTCCCGTTTTGGACAGAGTAAAATTTAGCGATATCCGGAGAAGATCGAAAAAAATCATTGCAATACATCAACTCATTGTTTGGATTGGAACTTCAAATAACTTCGTAAATTCTGTCTTTGGACTTTTATAAAATTCTTCATTTTGTAATATTTTCTTACCCTTTATAATCGATTAAGCTTACATAAATAAAATATTAAAATTTATTTTCATTTTAAAAAGAAAAAAACATTTGGAAACACCATCACCTTCAACCCAATTAGTGTACAACTTATCGAATAAATTCTAGAAATATGGCCCAGCGGCTGGAACTAACAAAATTTGTTAAAATGTTTTTATATCATTGTCAAAAATATTGAATTTGCTTTTGGTCCTTTGGATCAAGAGTTCCCCCAGCATAAAAATATTTATATCGTACCCCACATGCGAATATGAATTAGCCTCGAGAATGCTTTGGTTTTAATTAACCAAACCATTTTGAATGATTAAAAATTACTTTGGCAAAAAATTATACAGACTGCTTTCCTTGGACTTTGATCCATGTTTTTCCGTACGTTTTTTAAGTTCCAAATTAAAGCCCCGTTCCTCGGTCAGCTTTCTTTTCGCCTATATATACTCCCACACCCTATTCAATCAATTTTTTTACGCAGCATTATGAAAAAAATTACCCTACTCCTAATTCTTTTTTTCTATTCGTTTTTTGCATTTAGTCAAACTCCATGTTCCAATTTAAGTACCTTGGATTGTGATCAGGTGGAAGTGACTCTGCCAGTCAATTTAAATTTCGATGGAAACCAAGGCGGTATTTTGTCGACCGGTTTTACAATGGTAGACCCCCCTTCCACTATATTAACAGGAGACGACGACATTAATGACGACGATGTTCCTGGTCTGGTAGCCCAGAATATTTCCCTATCCAGTGGGGTTCTGAACGTTACTGCCACCAAAGGAATAAATTACAGTCAACTGTCAGGAACTCCGAATAGTACCTTTACAAATTCTCAAATGAATGCCCTTGGAGTGGGATTCGAAGCTTCTTCGAACGTCATCGATATTGCAGCGGTCATTGATCAGCCAAACTTTACGGGCAGTCTTAATGGTGGAGATAATGGTTCACAACAGGCAGGAATATGGTTTGGATTAAATGAAAACAATTTTGTGAAGTTGGTCGTGGTAAAGGCTAACACTACCCAGCAAAAGATTCAATTTGCATTGGAACATACAGACCCCAATAATGCTGCGAATTTGATAATAACAGAATTGAATACGGGTAATTTCAATACAAGCGGAGTATCACAAATAAATTTTCGTATTTCAATCGACCCTTCCGATAATTCGGTAAGGGGATTTTACAGTTTGGACGGTGGAAGCGAAATCCAGGTGGGACAGTCGGGAACCGATTTTTTAACGGCACCCACAACCTTTCTTAATGGAACGGATCATGATAACAATATAGGCTCTAATAATTTAATATTTGCCGGAATAATGACCACTACCAGAAGGGCAACGGGAGGATCTATGGTCATTTCTTACGATTCCTTTTCTGTGACAGAGGCAATCACTCCTTTTCAGGCACAAATTAACTTTCAAAACAACCCGACCTTTACAACACCGCCAGCAGGTTACCTAGCGGATTATGGTAAAGGATTTGGCAATTCAAGCGTCATCATTGGATCGGATAGCTATGAATATGGCTGGAAGTTGGCGTCGGACGGAACTACACCTATAGACATTTCAAACGAAGCATCCAATAATGGTGGTTCTGGTGCTTTGGGGGGTGCAGGTAGAAATAGAATAGCTACAACTTATTCTGGTGCTTCGGACCAAGAAAAATTAGAGGGTACTCTAATACACTTTCAAGGTGACAATATCATGTCCAATACTGGTGGCACGCAATCATGGGCTGGACAACCCAGAGGCAATGAAGTGATATGGGAACTTGAAATCCCTAATGGCACCTATGCGGTGACGATTGGTTTGGGCGATAAAGATGTTAATAATCTTGACAGCAGACATAGCGCTACCATAGAAGGATATACCATTATTCCAGCTTTTGTTCCCAATGCAGGGCAAACAGTGGTTGAAACCATGATTGTTGAAGTGACCGATGGATTTTTGACAATGAACGGTGTTGGAGGCTTCAACTCCAAGATTACCCACATTGATGTAATTGAAAGTACAGGGACGCCTGTAAATGGTGTTCTTGGTTTCTCCCCAAACTCTATTAGCAAATCTATAGAGGCAGGTGCCGTAGGCACTTTTTCCAGTACACTTTCCGGTGCTGGAGCAACCAATATCGGGTTAATAATCAATGACAACATAAATGCCGTTGATAAGAATATCACAGGATCCAATGATTGGCTGACCATTCCCGCTAGCAATACTGTAGGCCTATTTGATTTCGCAATAGACGCTACCAACTTGGAGGTAGGCGATACGAGAAATAACAAAATAATTGCCACAGCCAAGGGTTTTATCCCCGCAGAATTAGATGCTGATTTAACGGCAACGGCTGTTACCGTTTCAGAAATTACCACACCTTTCCGCATGAATGTTTTCGGTTCGGACTATACGAAAGATACGGATCTATATATCGCGGAGACTCCGGGTTATTTAGTGGAGACACAGCCTACCCAAACTTCCAACACTGGCTATACCCCTTATACGGTACCAGGTGGTCATACCGAGCTTTATTACCCTAGGAGGTTCGGCCCAGAATTCAGTTACGATTTCCCAATTGCTAATGGCAGTTATACCGTTGCACTACATATGGTGGAGAATTTCCAAACCACATCGGGCGCAAGGGTTTTTGATGTTTCAATAGAAGGAAACAACGTCATAGACGACTTAGACCTTTTTGCTTCCTATGGAAAAGGAGCCTTGGCCCAGTTGAGTTTTGATGTGCAAGTACTGGACGGAGAACTCAATATAGATTTTTTGGCCTCCATTAACAATGCGATAGTACAAGCAATAGAGATTGTGCCAGTGCCACAAAGTAACGAGAACGACATATTGACTTTCGCCTTGGCGGAACAGACCGGTGACGCCACTATTGACGCAGGCAACCATTCTGTGGCCATCGAGGTAAACAACGGCACTGATATTACCGACCTTGTCCCAACCATAACTATTTCAGATAATGCAACGATTAGTCCGGATTCAGGTGTATCCAACGATTTTACCAACCAGGTAAATTATACTGTAACGGCCGAGGATGGCACAACCCAGTCGTGGTCCGTTAACGTTACCGAAATGGCCCCTGCCAACACCGCACCACAAATAACGACAGCTACTACCATAGAGGTGGCAGAAAATCAGACAGCAGCCATTGACGTGGATGCCACTGATGATAACGATTCCGAGGGATCAGGACTGACTTTTACTTTGAGTGGAGGTAATGATGATGGACAATTTGACATTGATGCGAGTTCAGGAGTAGTTACTTTCGTAATAGCACCCGATTTTGAGGTGCCAGCAGACTCCAATACGGATAATGTATACGATATACAGGTAACTGTTACGGATTCAGGAAGTCTTTCAATTACCCAAGATATTGCAATTACCGTGGTGGATGAACTTGAAACTCCGACCAATGAGTTCTCCTATATTGAGAATTTCACATACACGCCTGGCGATCTCAAAAGCGTTTCCGGAGGAGCTTGGAATCCTGAGGTCAATAATACCAGCGGTGTTGAGCAGCCCGATGCCCCTGTCGTAGCAGAAGGCCTTACAAGTGGTACTACCCACTCCGTGAATATAGAAAATCTAATCACTACCATAGATTATGCAACGCTCATTAATAATCCCGCCGACCTTGTTGCCAATGTTCCTTTCTATTTTGGTACCTATTTTAAATTTTCCGAAATCGGAACAGGGAATACCAACAGGGTGCGCGTAGCCATACGAGTGGATGACGATGCACCTGGCGATCAGTGGATCCGACAGATTATAGGTAGATACGACGGAAATATAAAAGCTAGATTAGGTTTGGATGGACCAAATTCAAACGCTGGTGAACAAGTGCTTAATGAAGACCAATTAATCCAATTTTTAGTACGAGGGGTCTGGGATGGCACGGGGACCATAACCTATCAATATACTTTTTCCCCTACCCTAACGGAAGGTGATAATCTATGGGTTCCCGGAACAACGCAACACTCAACCTCTGGAACACCTAAATTGGGACGTATCTTTATCGGTTCCACTTCTTTGAACAATACAGGAAAAATTGGGCCCGTTCGTTTGAGTACAGAATATTCCGAGGTAGTCACCGAATTGATGAACAATGTACCAATTGCAAGTTTTACTACTTCCATTTCCGATTTGACGGTTGATTTGGATGCTTCTTCCTCTCAGGACGATGGTTCTATTACTGCCTACAATTGGGATTTTGGAAATGGTGACACCGCAAATGGTGAAACAGTGTCCTATGATTATCCAGTTGCCGGCACATACACCATTTCTTTAACGGTAACCGATGACCAGGGTCTTATAAGCCCTGCAGCAACACAGGAAGTTACAGTGGAATCACCATTAGTTGTTACTTCCTTTCCCTATGGAGTGAATTTTCAGGATGCCGCTACAACTCCGCCAACGGGGTATGTTAAGGATTACGGATTGCCCTATGGCGCCAACGAAGGTGGTCTTACCTACGGTTGGATCAAACTATCTGACGGCCAACCTATAGACCTGACAACTCCGAGCAATGGTGTGGGTCGTAATCGCGGTTCATATCCTGGATTGGATTTATCACAGCAGACCTTGGTTCATATGCAAGGCAATGATGTTGGCAGCTGGACAGGCAATAGGGCCAATGAAGGCGTTTGGGAAATTGAAGTGCCCAATGGTTGGTATGAAGTTTCCGTTAGTGTGGGGGATCCAAATCAAGATGGTAACCTAAGTGAGACACCGGATCATTTTTTAAGTGTAGAGGGCATAACAGCCATTGATATATATGATGTTGATTCCAATTTGCCCAATGGGGATCCTGGACGTTTTAGCAGTGGTACCGTAGTGGTGCAAGTATTGGATGGCAAGTTGACCATTGATGCCGATAATCCCCTTGCAAACAATACCAAAATTAATTCGGCCGTTATTTCTGAAACTACGGATCCAAGATCCACCGAGACGGATATTCTCAGTTTCGTTCTAGTCGAAGATACAGCAATAGCGCTTATAGATTCGGAAAACCATACGGTAACCCTAGAGGTTGCCAATGGTACGGGCCTTACCTTAACGCCTACAATAACATTGTCCGATGGTGCTACTATATCACCTCTATCTGGCATTTCACAAGATTTTAGTACGGCAATAAATTATACGGTTACCGCCGAGGATGAAACCACTTTCCAAGTTTGGGAAGTAACTATCACCGAAGCTTCCCCAGCCAACGAGACCCCAGTAGTGGATAATCAGGCTTTTACAGTAGCAGAGGATGCAGCGATTAATACTATTGTAGGCCAAGTTATCGCGACAGACGATGGCACCCTAGTTTACAGCATAACTGCAGGAAATGAAAGTGGTGCATTTGGAATTGACGAGACAACAGGGGAAATTACGGTTTTAACCTCCCTTGATTTTGAAACTACCTCTCAGTATTTGTTGACAGTAGAAGTCTCCGATGGCGAACTAACAGATGACGCCATTGTAACCATAGATATTTCAGATGTAATAGAAATAGAACCCTGTAGCCCCCTGAGTACTTTACCTTGCGATCAGTTAGCGGTATCAACAGAATCTTTCTCGCTAGATTTTACAACGACAAACGGAAATTTATCGGAATCTGGTTTCACCATGGTACTGCAACCTAGTGCCCGCCTTGTTACCGATGACGATGCGGTAACGGATAAGGCTATTCCCGGCTATGCACCAGGGCTTATCTCCCAAGATGTCACCGGCCTTTCCATTACCAGTACCAAAGGGATCTTCTTTAGTCAACCACAAAACATAGGCAGGACCCCAAATAGTGCAAACACGAATTCGCAGATCAATGCGATGGGGGTTGGCATGAACCCACCCACTGCCAACTTCAATGTTAGTTCAACTTTGATCATTCCCGATTTTAGCGCCAGCGCCGGAAATGGCTCCCAACAGGCAGGTATCTGGTATGGTCTGGACGAAGATCGTTATGTGAAACTGGTCGTTTCAAAAACAACTTCCACAACACAGCGTGTGCAGTTGCAAGTAGAGAATTTGACCAATAATCCTGGTATCATTGAGGAGGTAAATATGGATGGCTTGATCTTCACCCCTGGAGATGCCATACAGCTGCGCCTGGAATTCGACATTACAAACAATACGGTCCAAGGATTTTATACTCTAGGCACCAATGCAGAAGTACTGGTAACAAACGGTACTGCCGATGCTCTTTCGGTTCCGTCCATTTATTATACGGGTATTCCATATGATACAGCTGCTCCTTCAAATTTACTTAGTTTCACAGGTATATTTACAACGCACCGCAATGCAGCGGTTGACCAAAGTATTGCTTTCTTGTTTAAGGATTTCGCTATAGAAGAAATTAGTAGTCCGTTGCTTACCGGAAAAGATATCCTGACCTTTGTTCTTGCTGAGCAAACTGCAACTCCAGTTGCGATCGACATGGACAACCAAACGGTATCTATTGAGGTGGAAAATGGCTCTGATTTTACCGCTTTATCCCCAATTATAACTATTTCCGACGGAGCAACAATAGATCCTGCCGCAGGTCCCAACACCGATTTGGATGATGGATCAGCTATTTATACCGTTACAGCGGAGGATGGGTCAGAAAAGGAATGGACAGTTACCTTGACCGAAGCAGGACTTCCCCTAAACGAAACACCCGTAATCACAGCCAACCAGGCCTTTTCTGTTGCAGAGGATGCAGCGGCCAGTACCATAGTGGGTACAGTGGAAGCCACGGATACCGATTCGGCCAATCTTACCTATGCCATTACAGCCGGAAATGACGACACCATTTTTGCGATTGATGAAAATACAGGAGAGATAACAACCTTGGAGTTATTGGATTTTGAAACCGTAACTCAATATACACTTACTGTTGAGGTTAGCGATGAAGTCAATACTGCTTCAGGACAAATTACCGTTGATGTAATCGACGTAATAGAAGGTTTGCCCTGTAATCCGTTTAGCACTTTGCCATGTGACCAAATTGTAACAACATTGCCTTTAAACATGGCTTTTGACGGTTCCGAGGGAGGATTAACAGATGCCAATGGAACAGCTATAGGCTTTACCATGGCAGATTCCCATTCGGGAAACAGGCTGCCCGAAGATATGCCCATTAGCTATGCTGATGTAATTGGCTATGAGCCTTCAAAATTGAACATTGTCAATTCCAATCTAGTACTGACCGCATCAAAGGGTATTGCCTATGTGGATAACAATGCCCAAGTGAATACCTTGGGAGTAGGACTGCAAAATATTAGCACACCTCTGACCATTGAAACCAAATTATTAGGTATCGCTACAGGGGGTGGTTCGGCACAGGCAGGAATCTGGTTTGGTCTCGACGATGAAAATTTCGTAAAACTGAATGTGAACGGCGACAATGTTGAAATGCGCCGAGAAATCGGAGGAGTTTCGATAAATGGAGGTACTTCACCAGATCAAATTCAATTTTCCAATACAGGGGTTTCGGGCAACGATGTAACCTTAAGATTGGTAGTTGACCCTGTAGCATCCACCATCACCGCCTATTATGCCATTGACAATGGTGCATTTGTTCAACTTACCAAGACCAACTTTAATAATCTTGTCCTTCCTCAAACATACTTGGACGGCAAACAGTTAAATATAGAAAATGGTTCTGCAAGCTTTGCAGGAATTTATACTACCTATAGGAATGGTGCAAGCTTTGACACCGCATTTGATTATTTCTCAGTTTCAGAAGAGAACAATCCGCCGGTAATTGATGATCAAAATTTTGCAGTAGCTGAAGATGCAGCGCTAAATAGTGTTGTTGGTACCGTTGTAGCAACGGACGAGGGCTCGCTAACATATGCTATTACCGCAGGCAATGAAGGTGGAGCGTTCGCCATTGATGGTAGCAACGGAGAGATTACACTATTAACGGCACTTGACTATGACACAACACCACAATATGTCTTGACCATTGAAGTAAGCGATGGTACCAACAATGTTTCTGCAAATATTACCATAGATGTCAATGATGGCGTGGAAGTGCTTCCCTGTAGTCCACTTAGTACTTTGCCCTGTGACCAAATTGAAACAGCGCTACCATTGTCACTTGACTTTACATCAGACAATGGAAATCTATCACAATCTGGTATGACCATGGTCTTGGAACCAAGTGAGCGCTTACCAGAAGATGTCGAAATTGCAGACCCCAATGTATTGGGTTATGCACCTAGCCTAATTTCACAAAGCAATTTAGGCTTGGCCCTAACGAGTACCAAAGGCATCTTTTATAGCCAGTTGGCTTCCCAAGGTACGCCAAGTAGTACCAATACCAATTCTCAAATGAACGCTTTAGGGGTAGGTATAACCACCCCCACTACTACTTTTAGTATCTCTTCAACTTTGGAAAATCCCGATTTTTCAGGCAGCACAGGGAATGGCGCCCAACAGGCCGGTATTTGGTTCGGTCTAGACGAGGACCATTATATTAAATTGGCTCTTATAAAAACAGGCACTGGTTCTACCAAAAAAGTACAGTTACAGGTAGAGAATATGGACCAAAATACCACACAAACGGCATTTTTGGAACTAGATACCCCAAATATAGCCTCCAACACTGGAGAGATTACCTTGAGAATGGAATTAGACCCTGTAAACAACACGGTCCGAGGATACTATACCCTTGAGGGCGGTAGCGAAATCTTAATCACCGAAGAGGGAGTAGATTTCTTCCCTGTTCCGGCCAACTACTTTACAGGTACTTCATACGATACTGCGAACCCTTCGGATGCTTTAAATTTCGCCGGAATATTTACAACACATCGCAATGCTGCAGTTGATCAGTCAATAACAGTTCTATTTAAAGCATTTGAAATTGATGCGGAGCAACCTGCACTTGCATTGACTTTTGATACGCCAGTAATTAATTTCTCCGGTGCAGTTGGTGAAAACATTGCCCCACAAACAGTTACAGTTACGGCAAATTCAGGCAACCCAACTATTACGCTCTCAGATGACCCCGATGCTGGTGGATGGTTGGTTTTACCCACCGACCCGCAGTTGGGAACTTTAGAATTGGGCATTGTCCCCAATCTTCCTGTGGGGAACTACAGCACCACACTATTTGCTGTTGACCAACCGGATATGGGCTATTCCAACGCCGAAATGACGATTAATCTGGAAATAACGGAGCCCATAAATAACTTTGCCATAAACGTAAATTTCTCGGATGCAGTCTCCTTGGCCCCCACGGGTTACGAGAAAGATGCCGGTGATGCCTATGCCGATAGGGGCAATGGTTATAGCTACGGATGGTTGGATGCCAATACCTCTGCTTCGGCAGACCTTACCAAAAATGGTAGAAATAGAGATATTACAGGAGTAAGTGATCTAAACAACACCTTGATCCATCTGCAATATGGCAATGTATCCGCAAATGCTGCCAATGGATATTTACCAGATGCCAAATGGGAAATTGAAGTACCAAATGGTAGTTATTTGGTAACCGTATTCGTAGGTGACCCTACTGTAGATAATCCTGCTGCAAATATTCCCGCACACCGGATAAATGCCGAAGGTGTAAATTTGGTAGATAATTATATCCCAACAGGAGCCATAGGCAGCAGTACTCGTTTTACTTCCGGAAGTGCAACAGTCAATGTTACCGACGGCAGATTGACCATTGACCCCCTAAACGGAGGGCACAATACCAAAATAAATAGTATTCAGATTGTCTCGACAACAACGGCTATACAAACACCACGAGTGGCCGGTGTAACCCCATCCGACGGAGCCATAAATGTTTCCGTAACACCAACAATTTCAGCTAACGAGCTCTTCCTTCCAAATTTTGACAATGAAGGAAATGCTGGTGTGGACAATACAACGATTACCACCACTACCGTTAAATTGTTCAAACAAGGAAACACAACTCCTATTGGAGCCAGTGTTAATGGTACAGGGGGCGGAGATGCCATCAACTTAGCGCCAAACCAACCTTTGGAAGCCAATACCACCTATGTCCTTGTAATCGATGGCGTTTTGGATCTAGTAGGGGAACCTTTTGAATTCTTCACATCCTCCTTTACAACAGGCAGTGGAAATACCGGTCCTGTAACGGACCTTGACAACGTGGCCTTTACAAATGCTGGCGCAGTAGCCAATAATGGTGGTGCTAATGGTGCTGGATATTCCACATTGACCATAGGCCCTGACGGAAAACTATATGGTCTGGTAATAAACGGTGACATTCACCGATGGAGTATCAATACAGATGGCACCTTGGCCAACAAAGAAATTTTAAATACCTGGAAGAGTGCCGCACAAGGTAATTACAGTAGTCGTACAACCGTTGGTCTTACGTTTGACCCCGCTGCAACAGCCAATAATTTAATTGCCTATATAACCCACGATTCCGGTGGTTTGAACAATGCCCCTGCCTGGGATGGAAATCTTTCCCGTTTAACAGGAGCCAATCTTGAAGTTCACGATCTTATCCTGACCAATTTACCAAGATCTAAAAAGGACCACTTAACAAACAGCATGGACTTCAAAGATGGAGAACCTAGGGTTATCTATTTTAATCAAGGAAGCAATAGTGCCGCAGGAGCACCGGACAATGCCTGGGGAAATAGAAAGGAACGTCTTCTTTCCGGTGCCGCATTACGTCTGGACCTAGACAAACTTCCCGAAAGTCAATGGCCTTTAAATGTAAAAACTACTATGGACCCTGTGGCGATTAACAATGTTAATGTTAATTCCCCTACCCTGACTTCTACAGTTGCAACCTATACTGAAGATGGTCAAACTTTTGCAGATGATGGAACTTATAATCCATTTTATGTTAATGCGCCATTAACGTTATTTGCAACTGGTATTCGAAATGCCTACGATTTGGTATGGCATAGCAATGGCCAATTATACATCCCTACCAATGGTACAGCAGGGGGAAGTAATGCACCTGCATCAATCAATGGAACAAGAAGACCGGATGGTACTTTTTATGACCATAGCAATCCTCTTTATCCTGTAATTCCTTCTTCCAATGGCAACAATGTTCAAAGGGATTGGTTGTTCAGAGTGGACCCTAATTCTAGCTTAGGCTTTTACGGACACCCCAACCCTTTATTGGGACAATTTGTGCTAAACAGAGGTGATGCCGATGTAAATAATAGTGCATATAACGGTGTGGAAGCAGACATCAACTATCGTGGAGCTGCATTTGATTTCGAATTTAACAAATCACCCAACGGTGTCATTGAATATAGGAGTAATGCCGAAAATGGCAACCTGCAGGGTGCCCTATTGGTTGTGAGATATAGTGGCAGCAGCGACATCATAGCATTGGTGCCAGATGGTCCAAACGGTGATATTTTAACCTATAAGGCAGGTATACCAGGATTTACCGGATTTACAGATCCATTAGATCTGGTAGAAGATGTTTCAAATGGTAACATCTATGTATCCGATTATGCCCGAAATGAGATCGTATTATTGAAACCGAGCAATCAGGCCGCACCAACACCACTTATCGTATTGAATACCGAGGAAGTTACGGGTGATGCCATAGCCAACTCTGGTACATTTACCCAAGAGGTATTGTTCTCCAATTTAGGTAATGCAACCTTGACCAATATACAAGCAGAATTAACAGGAGCCAATGCAGGTGAATTTACTGTTGTAGGAATGCCTTCGAGTATAAACTCACAGAACTCTGCTTCTTTTGATGTATTGTTTACACCCACCTCCAATGGGCCCAAATTTGCTCAGTTAACAATTACGGGAAGCGATGCGGAACCTGTTGTTATATCCCTTAATGGTTTGGGTAAAACAGGAACCGGTGGCAATAACGAACCTTCATTGCAATGGATCTTGGATACCCATTTAGGAGCAGGAACGGTAAACGTTGGTGACACCAATACGGCCACAAACCTTATTGATCTACCAAACGGCAGCACCTATAACGACATATTGGGGGATGAAGTGGCCGTACAGGAATTTGAGCGGGCTATCGATGCACCAGTAACCTTAGAGGTTTTGAGCGTATATGGCCCCACTACGACCAATCCAGTTGTAGGCTTTGGATGGTATAGTAGCGGAAATGCCGCTTCTACGAACGAACTGTTTACAGTAACAAATTCGCCTACAAGTAATGGGCAGACCTTAAATGCTCCTGTTACAGGGGTTACCGAATTCGATCCGGGCGTAGAAAGTTTTGGCTTCTACAGCAGATGGCCTTTCTTTCAAAACAGACAATTGTTTAGTGAAGATGCCTTAAATACCTTCACCGGAGCTATTCCGCATCACGTAAGGGTGTATGAACTTCCGGGCGAGAGCAACGCATACATTATTGCCACTGAAGAACATATCTCAGGTTTCGACTATCAGGATATCGTGGTTATAGCAAGAAATATCCGTCCCGTTGGCGGTACACCTGTAGTGGCATGCTCCCCTATAAGCACCTTGGACTGCAGCGAGCTGGAAGTAGCACTTCCATTCTCCTTGGACTTAGATGGCACCGAAGGTGGCTTGGCCAATACTGGCTTCACCATGGTAGATAATCCTTCTGCAAGAATTGCTGAGGATGGGGAAGTATTTAATGCAAACGTACCTGGATTTGAGCCTGGGCAAATAAATTTCTTAAATGGTAATTTATTGATAAAGGCCAATAAGGGAATTGCCTTCTCCTCCAATACATCAAGTACGGAGGTAAATTCACAAATCAATACTCTTGGAGTGGGAATAGATGCTGACGATTATGGCAATTTCAGTATCACAACCACAATAATAAATCCTTATACCGATAGCACCAATAACTCGGAGCAGGCAGGTATTTGGTTCGGCTTGAATGAAGATAATTTTGTTAAACTGATTGCCAATGGCGCTTCACAAATAGAATTGCGATCAGAGGTAAATGCAGTTTCAAATAATGTAGATCAGGTGATAGAGGTAGTGCCCAATTTAAATACAAGCACGGTGCAACTTCGATTATATGTAGACATTGACAATAATGAACTTGTGGCTTTCTATTCCTTGAACGGGGGTGCTGAGCTAGAGTTAGGGTCATTGCCCTTACCCAATGTATATGTCAATGGCAATACCGCGTATGACAACTTAAGCTTTGCCGGTGTTTTTGCCACCAAAAGACGTGAAGCTGCAGCAACGGAAGTAGTATATACGATATCTGATTTTGCCATTACTCCTGATAATACTACAGTTGCCTTTGAACCGATCAATATTAACTTCTCCCTACCGGAAGATGTTCCTCCAACAGGTTATTTGGTGGATTCTGGACTGGGCTTTGGAGATCGAGGCAACACCTACAGTTACGGATGGTTGACAACGAATGGACTTACTCCTTTGGATTTATCACAAAATGTAAGAAACAGAAATGTTACCAATGTTGATATTTTAAGAAATACGCTATTGCACATGCAATATGGCAATGTAGGAGGATCAACCGGAGTTTTAACCGAAGGTAGATGGGAAATTGAGGTGCCAAACGGAAATTACAATGTAACCGTAGGAGTTGGAGATCCTAATATAGATGGTCAAGAAGGTACTGAACCTTTCCATTCCATTAATATTGAAGGAATAAATGCTATTGATCGCTATTCTCCAACAGGCGCGGTAGGCGCATCTACCAGATTTACTTCTGGTTCCGCTACGGTAACCGTAACAGACGGCCGATTGACCATAGATGCCTCTGGTGGTTTCAACACCAAGATCAACTCTTTGTCCATAACCCAAGATGGTACAATAACACAACCGTTCTTCGCCAATGTTACGCCAGCGAACAACAGTAACAATGTGGCCATAACGGACTTTCAGATCAATGTTGAGGTGGTAACCCCTGTGGGCTACGAGCTTGATAAAGCCACTTTGGCCGGAAACATAAATCTTTACGAAGTAACAAACGCCGGAGAGGTATTGGTTCCTTCAAATTCAAATGACACAGGAGGTGGGGATGCAATAACGCTAACACCTTTAAGCAGCCTTAAAACCTTCACCACATATACTTTCCGACTTACGAGTAACATTGAGGCAAATGTAGTCGGCGATATCAATGATCGTTTGCCATTTATGCCGTTTGAATCCCAATTCACAACAGGTGATGAAGATGTGGTTGTAAACTTGGATTTAACAGGTGTAGAATTCTTTAAAGTAGAAGGAGGACCCCTATTGGGCGAAGGCACCACTAATCAACGTTTCTCCAGTCTTGTAATAGGACCTGATGGTAAACTATATGCAAGTACCATTGGCAACTTTAATTCGGATGGTAAGATCTATAGATGGGATATGGCAACGGATGGTACCTTGGAGAATTTGGAAATACTATCTCCGGAACTACAAGGCGCAGCACATCCAGTATCCGGTCCTAGAAATAATAACGACAGATTGATTATTGGCCTGGTCTTTGACCCAGCCTCTACTGCCGACAATTTAATTGCTTACGTTACGCATAGTGCAGCGTCTATTACAGATGGTCCGGAATGGGATGGCATCTTGTCCAAACTTACCGGACCAACACTTTCCAACGTGGAGGATTTGATCATTCACTTACCAAGATCTGGTAAAGATCATTTAACAAACAGTATTGTCTTCGACCCACAAGGAAATTTATATATAAACCAAGGAAGTAATTCCGCAGGTGGTGAACCGGATCCCAACTGGGTGAACCGACCAGAAAGATTGCTATCGGCAGCGGTCTTAAAAGTTGATTTCAATAAAATGCCGTCAACACTTCCTTTAAGCGCGTTTACTACTGACAATATTGGAATAATCAATAGTGCGTCATCTGCGAGCCTAACCATGAGCGACGGATCTTACAATCCTTATGCCACCAACTCACCTTTGACCATCTATGCCACGGGTATACGTAACGCCTATGACTTGGTTTGGCATTCAAATGGTTGGTTATACATTCCTACAAACGGAACGGCAGGTAACAATAACAACTCGCCAAACTCGCCGTCTACGGCCAACTATGACTTGGCAAGGCGTATTGATGGGCTGACTACTATTCCGTTTGCTCCGGCATTGAACGGTGGAGAAACACAGAAAGACTGGCTGTTTAAAACGCAAGGAGGTTCATACCACGGTCATCCAAATCCATATAGGGGAGAATTCGTACTAAATCACGGTGGCGCTCCTTATAGTGGATTGCCAGGACAAGAAGAGACATCATATACCGATGTTGCCAAATATCCAGATAATCTAGGGCCCGATCCTAACTACAGGGAGCCTGCATACGACTTTGGAAAAAATAAGTCTCCAAATGGGGCCATTGAATATCAAAGTAATGCCTTTGGCGGAAAACTAAAAGGCCTACTAATGGTAGTTCGTTTTAGCGGTCAAGATGATTTGTTGGTAATGCAGCCTAAACCAAATGGGGATATCGCCAATACAAATGGAGATGTAACCGGGCTTGGTGGTTTTGATGATCCTTTGGACGTAGTGGAAGATCCTCGAACAGGTAACATGTATATCTCGGAATACGATAGGGATAACAATGGAACACCAAAACTAACCCTATTAAGGGCAACAGTTCCTGCCGTCTTAGGACCTGAAATTGCGGCTACACCGGACGAATTGATTTTCGAGATGACCGTTAATAACGAAGGTAGTAACACAGATACCAAAGTGGTTACTATTACTAATGACGGTAATGCAGTATTAAATATTTCCAGTGCGAGTATCACTGGTGCATATGCTGATCAGTTCGAGAATGTTGTTCCTTCAGGGGCTATATCATTGAATCCAGGCGAAAATCAGGATTACACGGTAACCTTTGCCCCAGATTTGAATGGTTCAAATTTAGGATATCAACAAGCAAGTTTGACCATTGTAAGCAATGATGCTGTAAACCCAACTTTTGAGGTAGGTCTTCATGGCTTGAAAAAAGCAGGATTTGAAGGCGGACAGGAGCCTGCACTACAAGATGTAGTGGATGCTTTGGGTATTGGTATCAATGTAGGTTGGACATCTCTATCAAGCTCTACCAATCCAGATCCGGTAGGTGACGAAGTAGAGGTAGAATTATGGGTAAAGGCAGGCGATGGCCCTGTAAACGTAACACCGGTAGGTCGTTACTCTCCCCAAGAGGAATTACCGTTCGGTTGGTATACCAACAATGGCAGCGTTACCCACCATGAAGTCGGAATTTTGGCTAGCGGACTTGCCAATGCACAGACCTTGTTCCCGCCAGTTGGATCCGGAGATTCGTCTTTTGACCCAGAAGGTGCCGTTTTTGGTTTCTACGTAGAATCTGAAACTTTCGGAAGGTTTAATTATACGGAAGATGCCATTAACACTGGGATAGCCCACAGAACAAGAATATACCCGATGACAGATCGGGAAGGCAACCCTATTGAAAACAGCTATCTAATTACTTTTGAAGACGCTACTAATGGTGATTATCAAGATTACATGTTTATTATAGACAATGTATTTCCTTTCGAGGATGGCACCTTGGTATTGAATTTTGATGAGCAGAACATAGATTTTGTCGCTTCCAGAAATCAAGAAGATGTGCCGGTACAACAGTTAACACTTTTTGGAAATGGTGGGGTTACAGCCGGACAAATCAATTTGACAGCTTCCGAAGATTGGGTTGTGCTTCCAACTGATTTCGAACTTAATTCTCCGTTCGATTTAGGAATTGATGCAACAGGACTGGCATTAGGAACATATGAAGCAACAATAACCGCTACAGCACCAAACTATCTGGATGCCGTTATAAATGTTAGTTTAAGAATTACAAATGAGTTGGTCTATACCTATCAATTTAATTTCCAAGATCCTGATGATATTGAGACTTCACCAGTAGGTTATGTAGACGACATTGGAATGCCATATGGTACCCAAAGCACATCTTTGGGCGATATGACCTTTGGATGGGTGGATCCAGGCACTTTTATTCCTGCCGATGCTAGTGTTAATGCCAGAAATAGAAATAATGGCACCAATGACAATGCTTTATTAAAAACGTTTACCATAATAGGACATAGTTCACCAAACTCCTACCCACAGTTAGATTGGGTAGTAAATGTTCCCAATGGCACGTATTCCGTAAATATCAGTGTTGGTGATCCCGATTATTCCGACAGTAATCACGTGTTGGATGCGAACGGAGTGACCATTGTTGATTATAACCAAGAGAATGATGCCCCTGACGATTATAGCAATTTTGAAGAAACCAAATTGGTAGATGTCATAGACGGTACCCTAAGATTATCCTTAGGTACCGGAGGTGCGAATGCTAAACCAAATTATATCCGACTGGCACCATTTGATAGTTCCTTGATTCCTCCAACTATTGTGGCCAATTTTGATGGAAACAATAGTGCAACAAATACCTATAGAGGTAGTGTTCAGGTGAGTTTAGAGGCTATAGACGAAAGTAATAGCGGTGGAATTGCCAGATTGGAATATGTGTTGGATGGCAATGCTACGGCGATTTACACAGATCCGTTGGATATAACCACAGAAGGTGCCCACACTTTGATAGTGAGCGCTGAAGACAACAACGGAAATACTTCCGAAAAAACCTTCAACTTCACCATTGAGACCCCAACAGGTGCCCTCTTGGCCATTGAAAACATGACCAAGGTTCCAGGTACGGACAGAGGGTTCCCTGCAGATGATTATTACACCTTCCATAGATTAGGTTCACTAGGACAGGCTTTGGTTCATGATGCAAATGTGATGCGATTGAACAATACCGGTACTGGGGACTTGGTTGTTACCGCAATCAATCTTTCGGATAGCAATGATTATACCTTCGAATTATTGGATGCTACAGGTACTTCAGCTAGTTTACCCATAAATATAGCAGCTGGAAGTTATGCAGATTTGGATATAACTTTTATAGGTACAACGGGCACCGGCTCAAATGGTATTTTCGTTGAAAGTATTGAAATAGTTTCAAACGCCGATAATGCATTGGAAAATAAGGCAACCCTACATGGGGCATATTCCCCACAACCAGAAGGTGGTGATGAAATTAATGCCCAAGAAGTGTTTGATGCCTTCGGTTTCCAAACCAGTATGTTGAGTATCGTAAATGATGAGGGCACTATTGTTCCTCCAAATACGAAGACCACTAATCCAAGCTCCAATTATCCCGTTGCAGCTAATATTGATGCAGGTTATGAGGGAGATATGATTCTGTCCAGCAATTTTGTTCAGGCAGATCCTTCCAAACCGGTAATAGGAATACAATTGTCCGCATTACATGGTGGACCAAGTTCCAACGGCGCCCAGTTTGTTGCTGTTGGCGGAACCAATACCGTGGGTGGAATTAACTTCTCCCATAATGCCAGTTATTATCAGACTTTATTGCCTAAAAATAATGGAGGAGCTATTAGTTTTGATACCTCAAACAACATATCTGGCGCCTTTAGGATAGCTGTTTCCGGATACTTGACTTCCGGCGGCAATAATATAAATGGCAATAGACCTGATCTTTTAGGAGCAAGGGTTTACAAGGTTATCGACCATAATGGCAATGTAATTCCGAACGAATATATTGTATTGCAAGATTTCGTTCAGGGAGGATGTGGAGCAGGTTCAGCCAATTGTGACTGGAACGACAACACCTTCTACTTTATCAATATTAGACCGGAAGGAGTACCCAGCGCACAACCTATAGACGACCTTTTGGTGAATGTGGACGAATTGTTCAATGTGGATGTCAACCAGTATTTTGACAATGGATATCCTGGAAACACATTGGATTTTACTGCCACTTCAAATGGAAGTGCTTTGCCATCCTGGATGAGCTATAATTCAATTACTGGTGTATTACAAGGTACAGCACCATTAGGTACCACTGGAAGCTTCTCAATTTTGTTGGAAGCAGAAGATGCCAACGGACTTACAGCATCCACTACACTAATAGTGAATATTAATGAACCTCCGGTTGCAGTAGATGATGAAGCAGCAACACAAAAGAATTTGGCCATCAATTTAGATCAACTGCTCACCAATGATTCCGAACCAAATGGAGAGGATATACTAATAGTCTCTGTGGATACTCCTCAAAACGGAACAGCGGAATTAAACTCCGAAGGTACCGAGGTACTGTATACGCCAAACAACGATTATTTTGGTCCGGATAGTTTTACATATACTATTGAGGACGAATCAGGGCTTACCGCAACAGCAAATGTTCTGATTACCGTGAATGAAGAGAACCAAGCACCTTTGGCTATAATATCCACAAACATTAATGAAGGGCCAGCTGCCTTAGTTGTAGCCTTCGATGGAAGTGGATCTACGGATGACAAAAATGACATTGTAGGATACCTATGGGACTTTGGAGATGGATCGGCCAATTCAAATGATATGATTGCCGAACATACCTATACCTCTGCAGGGGTCTACACGGCAAGTCTAAGTGTTACGGATTCAGAAGGTCTGTTCAATACGGCTACGGTAACCATTACGGTATCAACACCACCTAACACCAATCCTGTAGCAGTGGCTACCGCTACCCGTGGTTCATCTGCATTACAGTTTAACTTCAATGGTGCAGGTTCCAATGATGCGGAAGGTGATCTTACCTATTCATGGGACTTTGGGGATGGTACTCCAGTTGCAACAGGAGTGTCTCCAACACATACCTATGTAGTATCTGGAATCTATACAGTAAGACTAACTGTGACCGATGAAGGAGCTTTGACAGATAGTACTACCATAACAGTGGACACACAAGAGCCGGTTATTGGAGACTTTACACTGCGTATCAACGCCGGTGGACCAGAGGTTAGTCACGATGGCAATGTCTTCTCTGCTGACCAGAACTTTGTTGGAGGGAAAACATATACCAATACCAGTGCAACGGTGCCGGCCTTGTACCAAACGGAACGCAGCGCCTCACCACCGACCTTTGGTTACGAAATACCGCTTGCCAATGGAGAGTACAGGGTAACGCTTCATTTTGCAGAGATATTTTTCGGAGCAAATGGAGGCGGCACCCTAGGAACGGCCCAACGAATTTTCGATGTGGTCATGGAAGGAAACACCATATTGGACGACTTTGATATCAATGCAGCCGTAGGTCCACAGACCGTTACAACCCGAACCTTTGATGTTGTAGTTGAAGACGGTATTTTGAATCTAGGTTTCGATGCAACTGCACCCGATGGTGTAAACCAACCGAAACTATCAGCTATTGAAATATTTGGTCTAGCCGAACCTAACATTGCCCCAACAGCAGTGGCAACTGCATCTCCTTTGACCGGTACGGCACCATTGGAAGTAAGTTTCGACGGAAGCGGCTCAAGTGATGACAAGGGCATAGATAGCTACTTGTGGAACTTTGACAATGATCAAGCTACATCATCAACTGAAACAGCAACTTATACCTTTGATACTGCTGGGGTTTACAGTGTTACTCTTACTGTTACCGATGCAGAAGGCGAAAGTGATACCGAGACAATTGAGATTAATGTTACGGAACCAATTAATACAGATCCAATAGCTGTTGCTTCGGCAGATGTATTAAACGGGATTGCTCCGATGGAAGTTAATTTTGATGGTAGCGGCTCGTCCGATACCGAGGGCAATTTGTCCTACCTGTGGGATTTTGGAGACGGAACACCTATATCCAACGTTGTTTCACCAACTCACACCTTTGCAACAAATGGTGTCTATACCGTTACACTCACTGTAACCGATGAAGGACAATTGACCGATTCGGCCACCCTTACCATTACGGTAGATAACCCAATAACCGGAGATTTTGTCCTAAGGATCAACGCCGGTGGGCCAGAGCTTAGTCATGATGGCAATGTCTTCTCTGCTGACCAGAACTTTGTTGGTGGAAAAACATATACTAATACCAGTGCTACGGTGCCGGCCTTGTACCAAACGGAACGTAGTGCCTCACCACCGACCTTTGGTTATGAAATACCGCTTGCCAATGGAGAGTACAGGGTAACGCTTCATTTTGCAGAGATATATTTCGGAGCAAATGGAGGCGGTACCTTAGGAACGGCCCAACGAATTTTCGATGTGGTCATGGAAGGCAGCACCATATTGGACGATTTTGATATCAATGCGGCCGTAGGTCCACAGACCATTACAACCCGAACCTTTGATGTTGTAGTTGAAGACGGTATTTTGAATCTAGGTTTCGATGCAACAGCACCCGATGGTGTAAACCAACCGAAACTATCAGCTATTGAAATATTTGGTCTAGCCGAACCTAACATTGCCCCAACAGCAGTGGCAACTGCATC
>NZ_QLLN01000004.1:374494-689701 GCF_003259375.1 Arenibacter echinorum
TCCATACCTATGGGACAGAGCATATTTGTAGGTCTTGCGACAACCTCCCATAACGATGGGGTTCTAGCCGAGGCCGTTTACGAGAACGTACAGGTAATCGGCACGGTGCAAGAAAACGAGGCTCCTACGGCAGTGGCCACAGCTACTCCGTTGAGCGGAACCGCACCTTTACAAGTAAACTTTAACGGCAGTGGATCTAGCGACCCAGAAAACCCAAATGGACTTGTCTATGCTTGGGATTTCGGAAACGGCGATACCTCGTCTGCTACCAACCCGGTTTACACCTATACTACCGTTGGCAACTATACGGCCATACTTACGGTAACCGACCCGGAAGGTCTTCAGGACACCGATTCTGTTCCCATACAAGTGGATGAGGATGTGGTTGTTGACTGTACTCCGGTACCTTCTCCATGGACAAATTCCGATATCGGAAACGTTGCCGCAAATGGTGAGGCATGTTACGACAATGGCCGTTTCGAGATCAGCGCATCAGGAGCGGATATCTTCGGAAGTGCAGACGAGTTCCACTATGTATATCAGGAACTGCAGGGAGACGGTGAGATCATAGCCCAGCTAATGAGCCTGGAACAGACCAACGCATGGGCCAAGGCAGGGGTGATGATGAGAGGAGATCTTACTAGCAATTCAGCCATGGCCATGATGATCATGGCCCCCAACCCCAATAATACAGGGGTGCCAGCATATAGCTTCCAGTACAGGCCTACCAAAGGAGGGAACCTTGGCACTGGTAACTATACCGCCCCAGCACCGGCTCCCGGAGGGTTCCCACATTACCTAAGACTGGTACGTTCGGGCAATACCTTTACTGCCTACGTATCCGAGACCAATGGAAGTTGGGTTCAGGTAGGAAACACCTCCATACCTATGGGACAGAGCATATTTGTAGGTCTTGCGACAACCTCACATAACGATGGGGTTCTAGCCCAGGCCGTTTACGAGAACGTACAGGTCATTGGTGCCGGTGAAGAAAATAACAACTTTGCCCTAAGGATTAATGCAGGTGGTCCTGAATTGACCTTTGAAGGTAATGTATATGCCGCAGATCAGAATTTTGCCGGTGGCAAGGTGTACACAAATACAAGTGCACAGGTACCAAGCTTGTACCAGACCGAACGTAGTGCTTCCCCGCCAACCTTCAGTTATAATATTCCTTTGGAGGATGGTGATTACAATGTGACCCTTCATTTTGCTGAGATCTATTGGGGTGCTACGGGTGGCGGAGCAACAGGTACAGGAAAACGTGTTTTCGATGTAGTGATGGAAGGCACCACCGTACTGAACAATTTTGATATCAATGCAGAAGTTGGTCCACAAACAGCAGTAACCAAAACCTTTGCGATTACCGTAGCAGATGGTGTACTGAATATGAATTTCAATGCCAATGACGGCGTGGATCAACCAAAGATATCCGCTATAGAAATTTTAGCGGCTCCTGCATCAGCCCCATTAGGTCCTGTGACCGTGGAAGATTCAGAAGTAGGTATTCCAACAACACAGGCAACAGGCGCATCTAATAAATTTAGTATTACGCCCAACCCTACATCAGTGGAGACATCCCTAAGTTTTGAATTGCCGACCACCATAGAAATCATACATATCTATGATTTGTCGGGAAGGATCGTACAAACAATCAATGGAGGTATTATCGACGATAATGGCAGACCCTTGAATGTACAGGAACTGCCGGTTGGTGTCTATATTGTGAAAGCTAAGGACGAAGATGGCACGGAATACCAACAGAAATTGCTAATTACCGGCAATTAAGTTTACATCTTGATCATTCTAAAAAGGGCCGGCTGCAAAAAATGCAGCCGGCCCTTTTATTATAAACCAAAGGATGACTTTATTCCTTCCGAAGGAATGCCAATAATTACTTGGGTCAAATTTATCTAAATACAAAAAGCCTCGAGGGATTATCTTAGCATGAATTTATATTTGCACGGTGAATTCCACTAAAGTTCCTTACAAATACTATCGGCTTGCATGGTATCTGCAAACCGACATTGACTTTCCGTTATTTTTATAACTTTGGAGGGATGAATAATATAACCCAAATTCCGGCAAGTTTTATAGAGCAAAACACTAATTTTCTTAGCCTTATCAATGCATTAAGGGCTGCATTTTCCAATCAGGAAACCTTGGTTCCTATGAGACATCATCACGATTTCCCCAATCCCGAAGTACATGAGGATTCCACCTTGTTATTGATGCCTGCTTGGAAGCCCGGAAAACAGGCTGGCGTAAAAATTGCCACTGTGAGTCCCAAAAACGGTCAATTTAACCTACCGGCCATTCAGGGTACGTATATTTATTTGGATGCCCTAAAGGGCAGCATCCTTGCACTTTTGGAGGCCAAGAGTTTAACCGTAAAAAGAACTGCCGCTGCATCTGCTTTGGCATCACAATATTTATCGAGGGATAATTCCAGCTCCCTATTAATGATCGGCACTGGAGCCCTTGCTCCCAATTTAATAATGGCCCATGCCAGTGTACGTCCAATTGAAACAGTCTATGTTTGGGGCAGGGATTATTCCAAGGCGGTTAAACTTTGCGAAGAACTAAAGAATGCACCCTTCCAGTTACAACCCATACAGGCAATTGAAGATACAATTTCTAAAGTCGATATTATATCTTCGGCCACCTTGTCCAAAACGCCCCTTGTTTTGGGAAAATATCTACAGCCTGGTCAACATGTTGATCTGGTAGGAGCTTACAAGGTGGATATGCGGGAGGCTGATGATGAAACAGTTAAAAGACCGGAAGTGTATGTTGACACCTATCAAGGCGGATTAAAAGAAAGTGGGGATATCGTTATTCCTTTAAAAAATGGAGTTTTGAAGGAGACGGATATTAAGGCCGATTTGTTTGAACTAGCTTCCCAAAAGAAAACTGGAAGGAAGAACGACGAGGACATTTCAATGTTTAAGTCGGTCGGACATGCCTTGGAAGATCTGGCCGCCGCCACCTATTATTACAATATGTACCAAAATAAATGATAATCGTATAGGCAAGAAAGTACAGCCCAAATCAAGCAAAATTAAAATATGTACCACGTTGTTTAACAACCAAAAAAAACGCGAAAAATACATTCGTAAATTAGGAACATCCAAAAAATGAGTAAAACTTTTTATTCGGCATTAAATAAGTCAAACGTCGTGCTTTTACTTTTAGCAATGACCGTCTCGGGGACACTGAAGGCCCAAAAATTACCTCTCCCTCCACGTGCAAATGATGCTATTTCCGGTAGCACTTTTAAAAATCAGATCGAAACCCTAAATTTGGAAGACAGGGAAAAGCACATTTACCAACAAATTTTGAGCGGAAATGTGCCTAACTTTTTACGCGAGCTGACTCCCATTTCATTTTCAAAAACCATCAAGGATTCCACATATGTTGTAACCTATTTTGTACTTCCAGATTATTTGGCTGTTGGCTCAGATGCCGATTATTTCCTTATGCCAATGACCCCTATTCTGGCCCAAAAAATAGCCGAGGCTATCGGTTTCACCCTCCCAACCAAGCAAATAGTAGATCAAATTTGGACCAACGCCCAAGTAAAACTGGCTCCCTCTCCCATTCCTCCCACTGCCCAAATGACAACCATTCCGGTTATGTGGGAACACAATAATAGACTAAAAGGGCAAAGAAAAGTAACACTTAAACAGGCACCATTGAATGTTTTGGTGGCCGGACAAAAAAAGGATGTTATAATCTCGAACAAAATCTATGAAAAATCGTCCAAGCCAGTTGTAATTTACGGCTGGCATTACCAAAATGGAACCCCCATCCAACCCGTCTACTCCGGTCATAGTGATACTTACGCAGATTATAGTCACGGTATAAGATTAGTACAGGACAGTGTCTTGATCAATAACAAAGTCCATCTTATTACAAAGGTCCTTCAAGATATTCAGAAATCTTCCTTATTTAGTGATGAAGGGGTTATTGGGAAGCCATTTTATCCTTTAGACAAAGCACAGTAGCGACTTTCCCGAGTTTTTTTGATTGGATCAACTAGAATCTTTGCATAAACACACCAATTGGCCCGGATCCAAGATAATTTCGAACATATAAAATTCAATCCAAGGTGCTTTTAGGCTCTAATTCCTTATTGAGATATGTTATTTATACGTTTTTAAGGCATTGGCACTATATACTTTATCAACTACAGAAACAGGCAACCCTAAACCTTTGAACTTTCCATTTACCTTCCGAACCGTCATCCATTCATTTTCTGTAAAATATTTCATGTGGTTTTGATATCTCTCATTCATGTACTGGATCAGAACATCATCTGAGAGACTATTATCTACCACAATATCAGATCCATAAATAATACGGTCCTGATAAGTGATAAAAAAATCATATATCTTTTTCCAATGATCAATTGTCTGGTACTGCAAATGACATATCCTTTCGGCAAGGTCTACCATAGCATTAGGAAATTGATCTAAGAAAGCTCCTACTTCGTTGGTGTCCCATTCCTGACTTGCCAAATGCAACCCAACAAATCGTAAATTTGGATGTCTTTTTAGTAGATTATTCCTGGCCCTAAGTTGTGCTTCATAATTAGGTATTTCAGGATGATGAAACATATGATATTCGGGATGAGCCATAAAATAAGCCTTGTCCGACTCCACTGTCATATCCTTCGTTGGCAACCAACAATTTTTAGGCTCTCCATTGTGCCCTAAAAGAAGTATATTGTTATCTTCTAAAAATTGAAAGATCGGCTCAAAGGATGGATGGTCGATCATTACATAATTACCTTTATCATCTTTTAAGGACATTCCTATATTCTTCCAAACCTTGACTCCAACTGCCCCCAAATTCATGGATCTGTCTATGTTATCAAGGCTTTTTGAAAGCCAATCGGAACCTCCCCAATCTTTACATGAAAAAGTAGTAGCAAAATCAATTTGGCCCGGATAAATCTTCTTTATTTTTAATATGGTGGTAAGCTGATCTTTTACGGAAGGAAAAAACGGCATATCCGTAACAATGGATAGAAAGCGCATCTCATTCTCGATTCCATAATTGAGAAACGATTCATTTAAAGAATTGAAATGTACATGTGCATCAAATCTCATTTTAATAAAAAACATTGGGATAAAATACTACGGCTAAATCGGAATGGTAGTCCAATAAACATTTATTTGAAAAATCTATCAATTCAATATACAAATATTTCATCACATTGTAATGGCGCGTCTTAAATTGAGTATAATGATGGCTCAATCTCAAAAGTTGTGTGTGAATTGAAAAAGGAATCCCAACTTTAAATGAACACGCGCGGTATTGGAATTATCTATACAAATTTAAAGAATATATAACCTACCCCGTTATTATAAACAGTTTAAAAAGCAATTGTTTTTTTGCCGTGAACTCCTCCCGTAAAGTGGCACCTTCCATGACCGGAAACAATGGGCTATTTTCATTTACCTCAGCTATTGATTATGGACATACCCCTTGATCGTACTGTGCGCTAATGTTCGAATTAAAACAGGTGCAATTCCGTTTCCAGGTATTAAATTTTTTGTATTTTTAGAAAGAAAGAATGCATCTATAATTAGGCAATCGTTCTGAAAAAAGCCGCTGATACTTTCCAAATTAGGATTGTTAGACAGTTTAGATTTATTTGATCAAGTTCCTCCTTGATAATAACATTTTTCTTTTAATTCTAATTAGATGACACCATCATCCCAAGCCCATTTCAAAAAAGTATTTTTCTTGCTCGCCCTCTTATTGGTAATAAGTTCAATGTGTTTTGGACAGATTAAAATCATTTATGAAACGGATATGGAAACTGACTGTGATGATGCAGGGGCTCTTGCCATGTTACATGCGCTTCAAGACAATGGTGAGGTAGATTTACTCGCCGTGATGCACAACACCTCCGACGATTTTAGTGTGGGCTATATCGATGCGGTAAACACATATTATGGTCACCCTGATTTGCCAATTGGATCATATAAAAAAGATGATACTTATTCTAGGGATATTGCTATCCTATTAAAATGTTGCACGGATTATACACAGCAAATTGTCAAGGATATTCGCTTCGTACATGATGTTGACACAAGAAAGGATGTACCTGATGCTGTGGACCTGTACAAAGAAATATTACAACAACAACCCGACAGCTCGGTAGTTATCGTTTCCGTTGGTTATCTTCTAAATCTAAAAAATCTCATCAAAGATGATTGGGGGTTGCAATTGGTTAGAAAAAAAGTAAAGGAATTAATAATTATTGGTAGGACTTGGTTTCCCAAAGACACCATGTTACCGCTTAGCATGAACTTAGGCGGTCAGCAGATTAACCATACTGCCGGCATGGCTTCTATGGAAGTTTTTGAACATTGGCCTACGCCGATCCATGTCGCCGGTAATTTTATCACTAAACCCTATCATAGGGGAAAGGAATTGATAAATACGCCTGAAAATAACCCTGTTAGGGAGGCGTATAGAATTTATCGGGAAAGATATGGAGATTGGGACCATCATCTAGCCGATTTGGAAACGGTGTACTATGCCATTTACAGGGATCAAAAAGCAGAATATTTTTCTTTGGGAACAGCAGGCACTCCAAAAATAGGGTTGCATAGTGAGCCGAACGGAATCCGGTATTTTTACAATCTATGGGATACCTCCGAAGATTCCCACCATGTATATTGGTTGACCAAAGAAGATAAATTCTCCGAAATTTCGGAGCGAATTGGTGAGTTGATGGTTCAAACTCCAAAACAATAAGAACCGCACAGTGAACGACCTATTTCTGAAAGTATATACCTATCTCGGTTTAGTAATAGTTCAATGCATCTAAATCCCTATTAGACACTGAACTATTGGGGAAATTAATTCAATTATAAATCACTCTGCAGAAAACGAAAAAAGCCCTCAACTTGCGTTGAAGGCTTTAAGCGGTCCGGACGGGACTCGAACCCGCGACCCCCTGCGTGACAGACGATTAAAATCCATTTTCATGTAGCGCTATTTATCGTCATATAGTCTGATTATCAACACTTTATGATTTTTTATTTTGCAGCAAACTTCTTTAATTATAACTTTAAGTGTCCATTTGTTGTACCTATGTTGTACCCATTATTGAACTATTATGTCAAGTATCAAAACAGTTTTAAGAAAAAAAGCATTTTCTGATGGCACTTATCCAGTTTGTTTGAGGGTGACCAAAAATAGAAAAACCAAATACTTTAATACCATATTTAGGACCGCTGAAAATGAGTGGAATTTTTCTTCCGGTTGTTTTAATAGAAAGAGTTCAAATTACATACAAAATAATAGGTTGTTGCTAAAATTTAAAGACCGTGCCTTAAAAATATACTCCGATCTTCAAATGGAAAAAGAGTATTTTAATCTTGACGATTTTAGTAAACGTTTCCGAGTAGACAACAATCCGACAAATGATTATGTATTTCCTTTCTGGGAAGAGATAATCTCAGAAATGAAACTAGGAGGTAGAATGGGAAATGCTACCATGTATGAAGAAACAATGAAGTCTATAAAACAGTTTTGCAAATTTAGAAAAATAAGATTTCAGGATATTACAAATACCTTCTTAAATAAATATGAGGCATGGCTCCGCTCTAGGGGTGGAACGGATGGTGGAATCAGTATTAAGCAGCGAACATTAAGAGCATTGTACAATAAAGCCATTGAGCGGAACATCATAAGAGACATCAACCATCCATTCAAGACGTATAAGATTTCAAAATTAAAAGGTCAGGGCATCAAAAAGGCATTGGATTTTGATCAGGTAACCAAAATCATCAACTTTGATATATCCGAATATCCACAATTAACGGATGCCAGAAATTATTTTGTGTTCAGCTTTTATACCAGGGGAATGAATTATACGGATATGATGGTTCTCAAATGGCAAGATGTTGATGCCTCCACCATTTCCTATATTCGAAATAAAACTAAGGGCAGGTTTGTAATTACTATTCTTCCGCCAGTGCGAGAAATCCTCAATTATTACAAGCAACATTCTTTACCTACTAAATACGTGTTTCCCATACTATTAAAGGATGGTCTAACTCCGGCCCAAATTGATAATCGCAAAAAGAAGACCCTGGCCAAATATAATAGGGACTTAAAAGAAATAGCCCGCCTCTGTGACATAAACAAATCTTTGTCAAGTTATGTAGCACGACATAGTTTTGCCAATTGCTTAAAACAAAAGGGAGTAGCTACAGATGTTATTGGTGAATCATTGGGGCATAAAGACTTAACTACTACTCAAGTCTATTTAAAGGAATTGGGGAGTACCGTACTTGACGATGCAGCGGCTTTGCTGCTTTGACCGATTTTGATTATGTAGCTAGCAAAGTGAATTCAAAGACATGTATTAAAGTTGAAACGAATTGTCCCAAATCTTACCCTTAAACTTTGCGCATGGATCCTGTCCGATTTTTGTAGTGTTCGGGAAGATAATCGTAAAGCAAAAATCGGACAGGGCGCACTTGCTTAAGTAAATTTGGAACGGCATTTTTTTGATCCATGGCAATAACCGAGCGTTGGCAAGGATAAAGGCATGGGGCGTTTTTTCTAGGCCCCATGCTTTTATGAGCGGTTCCGAGGAGGTTGTAAAATCCAGAGGTTTTTCAACTTCCACAAGGATTGGATTTGTTTTACGGAATCATCCAATAGGGCAATTCTATTGCAATTCTTTTTCTATTTTTATTTTAAGCTTTTCGAACTCTTCAGGGCTCATGTCCAATTGTAACCTGGGCTTCCCAAATCTGCTCTTCACCAATTGTACCTTGTTCAAAAGGGCAATAAATTCTGCCCTGTTCTGCCTTAGGTCGCGTTTTAGATTGGTATATTCTCTTTCCATAACAAGCGCCTCCTCCACCTTTTTAAAAAACCTGTCCCTTTCTGGATCGTCTTCCCGACCCTCCAATAACAAGGGAGCTTGCCCCCGTTTCTTTCTTGGCGAGTGTTCAAATAAAAGTTCTATCATCGCCTTTGTCGGAAGTACTCCATTCTTTTCCATATTCTTCATCATGGCCGCCATCGCATCGAACCTTTTCTTTATCAGGTTAGTTATGGTCCTCCCGTTGGGACCAAGTGATTCCTTTGGGGAAATCTCGTTATAGATAAAGAAATCCAGCATTGTCTGCAAGGCCTCCGTATGGGTCTTGAAAGTCCTCCGCGAAAACGTCTGGAACTGCTTCGCTATATCTTTCTTAAAACGAATACCTATAAATGGTTTCATAATTTTCTGTTTTGTCGCAAATTCTCCCCTTAAAATGGGCGTTTACATGCCGTTTGTCGCAAATTTTTCCAGATTTAGAAGTAAAACAATTTTCAATTCATTGAAAATCAACAACTTAAAAATCGTAACGTGGCCTTGGCCCGTTACCCTCTTGCTATTCCTTTGCTCCGTTTTACTTCGCCGCGGAAGACCTTCCTTTAAACTTCTAAAAAGCTTCTCACTAGTTATGATTTTTTTAATGTCCTTTCCAAACGGTACATCCACTCCAATAGGTGCTCTTTTTTCTTTCACCAGCTATTTTCTTCGGCTCGGGCCATCCAACTTTAGCCGGTTGAACATCCTTACGGACCTATCCGATATCTGTGTTCCATAGCGATTCCCAATCTGGGAAAGGCTCAAATTGGTGGTGATATGTGTTTTTGTCCAAAGGGTTTCAAAGTTCCGCTAGCATTTGATCCGGATCTGAAGTGAGCAACCCTTTTTTAAGCGATATGATCCATACATTTTTAAATTCGGGATCTTGGTTCCGATACCTGTAAAAATGCCCTAAGAAACTCTTATTCGTTGCGTTCACTTCGAAATCAAGATCGGCATAGGCAACCTATTCTTTGCCTACTTAAAAAATCTATTTTTAAAAGCTCTGGAGCGCGTAGCGGTTTTGGCCCTGTTTGCTTTTCAATACATTGATCTGACCATCCCTTTTCCATATCACCCCTTCCAATATTGAATTCAATTTTCTTTCTCTCTGTTTAGAGCTAAATTGTTTTTTTATCTTTTTTTATTACTTGTTTATTATGTTGGACACTTATGTCCATGCCGCCCGGTCAAAAGTGTCCAGACTGCCATGAAAGTATTGTCTGGTCAGGGTCGCCAGTGTCATATTCAAAATACAACATACTTCTCAGGTAGCGCTTTCTTCCATTAAAGGAGGTTTCCTCTATCCAGCCCAAGGACTTTAGTTGGGAAATGTACCTGCTTACCTGTCGTTCGGAAATATTTAGAAAGGAAGCAATGTACTTGTTGGACATGTAACACTCCATACCGTTTTCGGTAAAACTGTGTATCTCCATGAACAAGATCTTGGCATACCAGTTCACCTCCGTGTTCAGATAGATCGATCTGGGTATCCAGATCCCCTGAAAATTTCTCTCAGTAGGTTTCATGACAGAGCAGTTATCTCTTGTTCTTGACTAGTGAATCATTGAAACGGTGTTCCAAGGTCTCGTCCGATAGATCGGGTTCCCCCAACAACCAGGCATCAATGGTATCTTTGTCAAAGAATTTCTGGCGGATATGGGGATTGTTCCCCATGGGAATCAACTTTAGCTGGGTCAGCTTGTAGATCTTGCTTTTGGAGAGTCCGGTGTATGCGGCCAGATCTTCCACGTTCATTGTTTTCTTGGTGTGGGACAACAGACCCTTGATGTCGGATAGCAGCCCCACTACGTTTTCGTTTTCTTCCATGATATTTGCTTTAAGATTTTCCTCAAATTAGTAGTGCGTTTATCACTAAAAGAAATCGAAGGAAATTTTAACGTTTGTAAGTGGTGTTTTTTGAAGAATTGTTGGAAGTTCGAACGATTTACTAAAAATAATTGAATAAGTGGTTTTAAGCCAATATTACAAAGTCTTATAAAACGTTGATTTTATGAAACTACCCCTTTCAATAGATTAATCAATCTAACTTCTTAAAGTCCAAACAGATGATTTTTGTCATTTGAATGCCATCACATATTCTCGATATTTGATACTAGTTTAAAACATTTTATACTAGTTTAAAACCTGAAGATGTCTAGTAGTTTTATTTTTAAATCCGCCATACAACTTGCCGAGCTTATTCGTAACGGAAAAGCTACTTCCACAGAGGTAGTACAAGAACACATCGCGCATATCAAAAAGCATAATCCCTCATTAAATGCTGTTATTCTGTTATTGGAAGAAGAAGCATTAAGAGAAGCACTGACTTGTGACGAGGAAGCAAAAAAAGGGCAATTTAGAGGCCCTCTGCATGGGGTACCCATGACCATCAAAGAACAATTTTGGCTAAAAGGTTACAAATCAACATTGAATAGTAATCGCTTAAAGGACTGGATAGCCCCGGAAGATGCTTTGGTTGTTACCCGCTTAAAGGAAGCAGGTGCAATAATATTGGGGAAAACCAATATTTCCAAGGAGATGTTGGACTACCAAGTTGATGGGGACATCTATCCCACATGTGTTAACCCGTACAATGAAGCCTATTCTCCCGGTGGAAGTTCAGGGGGTTCCGCGGTCGCTTTGGCCACAGGAATGGTTCCTATTGAATTGGGCGGTGATCTGGGAGGTTCAGTTCGTATACCTCCAAACTTTTGTGGTGTTTACGGTTTGAAGACCACTGAAAATACGATACCCACCCATGGGCTGATTCCGAAACCTGAAGCAGTCAAAGGTTTTCTGAACGATATGGCAGTGGTGGGGCCTATGGCGAGAACACCCCAAGACCTGGAGTTGTCATGGAACATTCTGAAGGGTGCAGATAAAACGGATAGAAGAATTCCTTCGATCCATTGGAAGATACACAATCAAAGGAGAATAAGTGATTACAAAGTGGCATGGGTCAATGGATGGAAAGATTATGACACCAGTAAGCAGACCAAACAAGTAATCGAGAAATTTATAAGGTTGATCAGGGACCAAGGCGGAAGTACTCGGCAATTAATCCCTAAGGAAAATCTTCATCGCCGAACACTTGAGTTGCATCAAAGGTTGTCATTCATGACCATTATGCAAGATCTTCCCTGGTTTGTGAAACCTTTAATGATAAAAGAATTGAAGAACGGATATTTAAAAGGCATGGAAAATATCCCTTGGAAATTCAAAGATACATTTTCCGATTATTCACAGCTCATAGGGCTAAGGATGCAAATTATCAACGAATGGGAAACCTATTTCGAAGAATTCGATTTTTTGGTATGCCCGTCCGGCTTTGGTCCTGCATATAAGCGATGTAAAATTGGAACACCAATTATTTATGAGGGAAAAACTATGAAATACATTGATTATGTATATCCGTACAATGCTTGTTTCAATGCAAGCGGTCATCCGGCTATAAGTATCCCATTGGGTCTTGGTAAAGAAGGATTGCCTGTTGGAGTTCAAGTGGTTGGCCCCTATTGGAGTGAAACTAATCTGCTATATTTTGCAAAATTGGTATCCAGACATACCGAAGGTTTTATAAAACACCACAGTTATTAAATACATTTTATTGACCCAACTTGTACTGTTTTAAGAGCTAGGTTTGTAACCAAACCGATACTACGGTGACTTCTATCGAATGGGCTACAAAAGGCTGATATCATCCCCTAATATCCAAAGCGTCCTGCATGTAACGCAGAAATTCCTGTTCGTATCGCAATAAGTAGTAATCCAATCCATAAAACGACCGGTTGATAGGACGGATTTGGAAATTGGAAGTGTCTTAAGAATATATCCTTTCCGGGAACTTTCTAAAAATTAAGATGTAATGGTTGAACGATGGCAAGTAGGGTTCCTCAAAAAAAGTTCATTAGACTGATATTCATCATTTTATAATTGATTTTTCGAAGTTATTTTAAACCTTAAAACTAACATATCACGGGAAAGTTCGTGCCATTCTTTTGTGTTTTCTTACAGGACATTATCTAGATTGCAACCGGATACCTACCTGCCCGTCTAATTAGCAATTAAACTGAACTAGTATGAAATACAATACTATTATCATCGGAGGTGGCTTATCAGGATTAACTGCCGGAGCTACCCTTTCAAAATTCGGAAAAAAAGTTCTGTTACTAGAGCAACACCACAAGCCTGGTGGCTGTGCCACTACCTTCAAGCGAGGCGATTTCATCGTTGAAGTCGGTCTGCATGAAATGAGCGGCGTACTGGAGAATGGTACGATTCCACAAATATTCGAAATGCTTGATATCGATCAAGAGGTCGACCTACTGAAAGTACCCGAATTCTATGCTGCCTATTCAGATCGTGGAAAATTCGTGTTCCCGCACGGCTATGATGCAGCGACCAAGGCGCTGATCGACAAATACCCCGAGGATGCAAAAGGCATCAAGCGCTTTTTGAAAGTGCTTGCAGGAATTCGAAAGGAAGGGACCAATCAACCGCGTTCTAAATTGGTAAAGAAGCTCATCTATCCATTGATGCCCTTGCTGTATCCGAATCTTGTCGAAGCCGATCGACATACCGTAGGATCTTGGTTGGATAAGTACATCACGAATGAAAATGCAAAGATCGATCTGGTAGCACACCTTGTGTATTGGGGCGACGATCCCTATACATTATCGATGTTCTACTATGGGCTACCCTTTTCTGGATTCATCGAGAATGGAGGTCATTTCATAAAAGGAGGGTCTCAACAGCTTTCCGACCATCTCGCAGCATACATTGAAAAGAAGGGTGGCACTGTTCTATTGGGAAAAAAGGCAGAGAAAATCGTCACTGAGAACGGCCGAGTGACGGGAGTCACCTTCCGGGATAGTTTCAATGAAAACCTGGATCCCGTCACTATTTCTTGTGATAATGCAATCGCCAACTGCGCCATTCCCGTAGTACCAGCTTTGCTGGATGAGCCCTTTGCCAGCTCCTTGAAAAAAAGCATCGGTGACAAAATCAATTCTTGCTCGCTGTTGTGTATATACCTCGGTTTCAGTCAGGATTTGGAGGAATTCGGGGTAAAACATTATTCAAATGTCATCGAGGGTGAAGACGTTAAATCATTAAAGGACGTGAAGCCCAACCACCAGGGCGATTGGTCGAAGCGCAGATTCATTTTCGTTGACTATGGCAAGGTAGATTCCCAACTGGCACCACCTGATAAATCAGAGGGAGTTATCTGTACGGTCGACTATATCGAGGATTGGAAAGATTTGAACGAAGATGACTACAAGGCGAAGAAGGAAGAAGTGGCCCAGATACTATTACAGCGATTGGAGAAGCAGTTTCCTGGAATTCGGGACAGCATTGAATACTACGAGGTTTCTACCTCTAAAACGATCCAGCGATATACCTCGAATCCCGGTGGATCGGTGTACGGTTATGCACAAACCAAGAAGCAAACAGGAGACAAGCGATTCAGAAACAATTTCTTGATTCCCAACTTGTATTTCGCATCTGCTTGGGCATTCCCTGGTGGCGGATTTGAAGGTTCCATCATGGCCGGCTTTTTGGCCGCTTTGCAAATGAACAAAGACAAAATATGGTCAGAACGTGATGATTCGAAGTATGTTGACCAGCGGATTGTTCCACTCTTGGGGCGTAAAAAAATCGATGCCAAAACGCTCGCATTGAGTTTTGAAAAACCAGAAGGATTCCAATATCAAAAAGGACAGTATGCCATTCTTAATCTCATGAATCCGAAAGTGACCGAATTGGATTTGCCCTATCGTTGGCTTCCTGTTGTTTCTTCTACGGAGGAAGAGAGCATACGGTTTCATATTGAACTTGATGCCAGCAGCTTTTCTAAAAGTTGTGAGCTATTGGAGATGGGTGATAAGGCTATTGTATTTGGAACCATGGGATAGTACAATTATGATTTTTAGGTCAAAAAAAGAGATATCATGCAATCTAATAAACTAATTGCTAGAATTGTCGGAATATTATTTATAGCAGCTACGGCTACTTCATCACTGAGCATTTGGATTACCGAACCCATTCTTGAAGCAACGAATGTACTTGAGGCATTTTCAGATAAATCAAATCAAATTTCAGGAGCAGCCATTCTCATGTTTATAGATGCTATTTCAGTGGTATTTATCGCGATACTCTTATTTCCTATTCTTAAAATGAAAAGTGAAAGGTTGGCGCTAGGATATGTTGGAATGCGAATTATGGAAGGTCTCCTATTCGCAGCTTATGTCGCTTTATTGCTAGCTGTTTTGTATATAAGCAAAGACTACTCAGCCAGTAATGTTCAAAAGGCAAGTAACTTCAACCAAATAGGTGAATCGTTTTTGATCTTAGCAGAATGGACATTCGACATCGGACTAGGCATCGTTTTTACTATTTCTGCCATGATATTGAATTATATGTTATATCGATTTTCACTCGTACCCAGATGGTTGTCAGCTTGGGGGTTTCTTGGTGCTCTTGTATCAATGATTATAGTACTCTTGAAATTTTATGATATTCAAGTAACTGAAGCCCTTGATTCTATAATAGGAATACAGGAAATGGTATTTGCAGTATGGTTGATTGTTAAAGGATTCAAAGAATCTGCAATGGTTTCGGAGCCTACCCTAACAGATAATTAATTCTGAAAAATGAAAAATGTAACCTCAAATATATTACATCATAGATCTGCAAGAATTGCGGGTTTTATGTTCCTATTTATTTTAACTACTATTTTGCTAAACTCATTTGTATTCTCAAAACTTATTGTCACAGAAAATGCCTTGGCAACTGCTGATACTATATTAACCAACACTTGGTTATTCCGTTTGGGAATTATAAACGAACTCATACTGTCGGTCTGTGCGATACTATTGGCACTTGCTTTATATATAACGCTTAAACAAGTAAATCGGCATCTAGCGTTATTGGCACTTTATTTAAAGTTGGTAGAAGGGATTCTATCGGCAGTAATTGCACTACTTAATTTTATTGGCTTACAGGTTTTACTTGGAAAGGACCAAATAACTACAATATCAGAACAATCTCGGGCATTGGTCGGATTATTTCTCAATATGCATGATACGCTTTATGCTATTCCGATGGTATTTCTAGGTTTGAACTTGGTACTGTTTTCTTATTTGTTTTTGAAATCGAGATATGTCCCAAAGAGTTTGGCTGTTTTTGGAATGGTTTCGTATGCATTGGTACTCGGATTCGCTTTAGTGAGTATTTTATTCCCTAAACTCTCCGCTTTGGCCTTAACAGTTCCGAGCATTCTTTTTGAACTAATAATTGGTGTTTGGCTGCTGACAAAAGGAATAAAGGAACCTGATATCATTTCAGAAGCTAATCAGACAAAGCATTAATAAAAAAACACGGTAAACAATTAAATATAACTATGGAAGCGCTTGAAGAATTTCTCGTTCCCTATGTAATTTCACAAATTGTAAGTATTGTGATACTCATTGTGGCATTAAAAAATACAAGAACCGCAAGAGGTATACTTTCAGTATTGTTTTTATGGGCTTCGGCAACCAATATGTATTATGGTTTATCAAAACCAGAAATTTATCTGGAATATGGGGATATGGCCTTACCATTTTACCGGGATTTTATTGAAGGTTGGTTTAGTCATAATAAACATATTCTAATCCCATTAATTGCTTTTGGGCAATTCTTTATTGGAATAGGGATGCTTCTGAAAGGTTGGTTCGTGAAATTGGCTTGCTTTGGAGCAATCATTTTTTTTATTGCCATATCACCACTTATGGTAGGATCCGCGTTTCCATTCTCAATTACAGTTTCCATCGCAGTCTATATAGTTTTAAAAAAAGATGGTCTTAATTATTTATGGCGCAAAAAAAGTACTACTAAAGTTAATTGATACCCATGAAAATAAAACATTTATAAGATGAAAAAATGTTTCAATTGCGATAAAAATGGTAAAAACATGTATGGCTATTCCATATGTGATTCATGCAGGTCCAAATTACGATTATTTACAAAGGACACCATAAAAAAATATTCTGAAAATCCTGAAAATTTCCCCAAGGAAATTCAAAGAAGATTAGATTTTTTAGATAAAAATTATATCAAAAAAAGAATTAAACTTCTTCATATTCAAGAATAAATGAAAACATTTTAAAGATTGTGAAACTTGAAGAAAAGAACAGTACTCTTCAAAACTATTTTAAATAAAAAGAGCTCAAATACCAATAAGTATGAATAATTATAGCAGATAAATTGAACAAAAAAAATAACGTATAACAATTTAAGGGATGAAAACTATAAAAATTATTCTAGTAGTATTAGCAATCCTAGTAATTGCTCTGGCTGGGTTTTATGCATATTATGGCGGATTTAAGAAGATTAACATTTCAGTTTCTAAAACCGGCGGAGACATCTTGATTTATGAAGAAATACAAGGAGATTATAAGCAAAGTGGTGTAATTATGGATAAGATTTATTATGCGCTGTTGAATGAAGACAACATTGAAACTTTTAAAGGTTTTGGTCTTTATTTTGATAATCCTCAGAAAGTTGAAAAGAGCAAGTTACGCTCTGAAGCAGGTTGTATACTTGAAAAAAAGGACATTGATAAGCTTCCAATTCTTGAAAACAAATATACTGTTCGAACATTTCCCGAAAAGGAATACCTAATAACAGAATTTCCATACAAGGGGAAAATGTCAATATTTTTAGGCATTATGAAAGTTTACCCTGCACTGAATAAATTCTCAAAGCTAAATGGATACAAAGAAGATAGTCCTGTAATGGAATTATATGATGTTCCAAATAACAAAATTTTATATCGAAAAGAAATGATTAAGGAATGAGGAAACAAGAACATCAAACAAAACCGTACTAAAGAAAAGACCACATGGGATACTATATTGATTTAAAAAGCATAAGTATTGATGCTTATAAAGACATTCTAAAAAATAAAACACTTATCCCCAGTTGGAAAGTTTTAGAAAATGATATTGATGAAAATCTGAGCATTCTAAAAACACACAACATTAATAATCTTGATGAATTATTAATAACACTAAAGGAAAAAACTAAAATTCAGGAATTTTCAAGACAAAGTGGTTTGCCAGAGAATTATTTAGCGGTTCTTAAAAGAGTTGTAAAAGGGTATCGACCAAAACCCAATAGAATAAAGGATTTCGCATGTATTGGTAAAGATATCGTTCTTAAACTTGAAAAAATAGGAATCAAAAACACATTAAAATTATATGATGAAATTCTGACTAATGAAAAAAGGAATCAACTTTCACGAAAATCAGGAATTAATGATAACGAAATAATGAAACTTACTAAACTAACGGACCTTTCTAGGATAAGATGGGTAAATCACACATTCGCTTATGTATTATTAAAAGCGGGGTATGATACTGTTGAAAAAGTTGCAAATGCGGATTACAAGGAGATGTATGATACAATAAAGAAACTTAATGAAGAAAGAAAAATATATAAAGCTCATATCGGAGCAAATGATATGAAAATGGTTATTGAATCTGCTCAAAATTTGGAACTTGAAATCGAATATTGAAGTTTTTACAGAAAACACAAAGACACAACAATGTAAATAGGAAACAGCATTAACATGAAAAAATATAATATCCCGGATACGATGACAGTGGTTGTTTTGAATTCTTATTCTGGTGCTGATGCCTTGAGTATCGAGCAACGACCGGTACCAACTCCAGGAAGGAACGAAGTTTTGGTCAAAGTTGCCTTCGCTCCGATAAATCCTTCAGATTTGGCAACTTTGACGGGTTATTATGGCTTTAAGGACCCCACGCCTATTGTTCCTGGTGGAGAAGGTTCTGGAGAAGTTGTTTCTTCCGGATCCGGATTTATGGCAAGGTATTTCCTCGGTAAAAGAGTTGCCTGTACGGGTTGGGGAACAGGCGGAGGCGTATGGTCGGAGTATGTGGTTAAAAGTGTTAAAGGAGGTGTATTGTCGTTGAATAAATCATTGAGTTTAGAGCAAGGATCAATGTCCTTTATTAACCCACTTACGGCCAGTGCATTTATAGACATTTCAAAGAAAGGTGGACATAAAGCAATTTTATTGACAGCCGCGGCAAGCTCATTGGGCCAAAAGGTGAACCGTCTGGGGCGAAGGGAAGGAATTCAAATCGTAAATGTTGTTCGCAGGGATGCACAAGTAGAACTTCTCAAAGCTCAAGGTGCTGACATTGTGCTGAATAGCAATGATGAAAGATTTGAACAACAACTGCATGAGGTATGTCATCAAACGAAGACACATCTAGCATTTGATGCGGTTGCAGGTCCATTAACGAATCAGCTATTAAAAGCTATGCCCCCAAACAGCAAGGTTACCGTTTTTAGCGCGCTGTCTCGTCAATCTGTTCAAGCGAGTCCTGACCTTTTAATATTTGAGAATAAGAGGATTGACAATTTCTGGCTTGGCCCTTGGATGAGCCAACAAAATTTATTAAAAACGATGCTGATGTGGAAACGTACACAAAAACAAATTCCAAACCATCTAAAAAGTGACATCAGAAAGATCTATCCGCTTCAAGAAGTGAAAGAAGCTATACACGATTATAGGAGCCAAATGACTGGAGGAAAAATTTTGTTAAGAATGTCTTGATGAAAATAGATGAGAAAATGGGAGTTAAGTCAACTAGAGTAAAAAATGAAATCTATCTTTTCTAAACATCCAGTACTTATTTACTTTGCGCTAGTATTTATCATTTCTTGGTCAATGGTTGTTCTATTGTTCGGGACTAAAGGTATTCCAGCTACAGGAGAACTTCAAGAATCAATTGGTATGACCATTTTATTGGGACCTAGCATTTCAGGCATTCTTCTAACATTGATCTATGATAAACGGAAAGGATTACAAATTATGTTCTCCAAACTGCTTAAATGGAAGATTGGATTAAAATGGTACTTCATTGCATTATTAACAGCACCGCTCACAACATTATTAGGAATTCTGCTTTTTTCATTTTTTTCAGAAAATTATAGTCCAAATTTCGTTACATCTGACGACTTATTCAGTCTGATTTCCTTAGGAATCATTGGAGGTGTATTTGTTGCAATTTTCGAAGAGTTAGGATGGACTGGATTTGCCATACCAAAATTAAAGAGTCGTTTTGGTGTTTTTAATACTGGAATGATTGTAGGGATTCTTTGGGGAGCATGGCACTTTATTCTCTTTTGGGAAAAGGACAGTTTTTCAAAAACGCTGCCTTTTTTATTATTGATTCTTCGTCTCTTTATATGGTTGCCCGCATATAGAATTATCATGGTTTGGCTTTATGATAACACCAGTAGCCTTCTAATTATAGTTTTAATGCATACAAGTCTAGTCGCAAGTTTAGTAATTATTGACCCTACGCTATCAAACACTGAACTTATGATTTATATTCTGATTAGGGCAATTATTCTGTGGGCTATTGTAGGATCTATTTTCCTTTGGAAACCAATTAAAAATAAAAAAACAATGAGTGAAATGGGCTAGCAAAATTTTGAAAAATCAATAACTAAAGCAAAACATTATGAAAGGTGCAATTTTCTTCTCAGGTAAGTACGGCAGTACGGAACAATACGCCAATTGGATCGGCAAGGCTACAGGATTGCCGGTATTCGACATTAAAGATGCCCATGCCGCCGATTTATCAGAATACGATTTTTTAGTATTGGGTAGTTCAATTGTCTATTTTAAGCTTACTATCCGAAAATGGGCAAGTGCAAATTTATCTAAACTTAATGGCAGATCAAAAATCTTATTCTCGGTCTCCGGTGCAGGACCCAGCGACAAACTCGAAAGATGGGTTGCCGCTTCCTTTCCTAGTCAATTATTGACACAAATGGAACATGTGGCACTTCGTGGCAAGTTAGACCATTCAAAACTCAGTTGGTGGCTTCGAAAAATCTTGTGGATGGGTTCGCTCTTTAACCCCGACCCTCAAGCCAGAAAGGAAGAACGTGGTGGATTTGACTATATGGACAAATCTAGTATTGAACCAATTCTAAAAATTATTGAGCAATTTCAATACAGTGGGCATAACACATGAATTTTAGCTAAAAAAGTACATCTAGTCTGATGCTGCCCCAGATTATATGCCAAAAAAGGTAATATACCAAACGAAGTGTCAACATCAATATAAAACCATACTGCTTAAAAGCTACTAACTGGACCCAATTGAATAGATACAAGTTCATCCAAACAACCATGGCTGCCCACAGGGGATAGTCATCCATAAACACTTGATAAGAAGGTTCGAGGAGCGCCACAATGCCCAGTACGATCCAAACTGGTTTTAGAAGTCCTATGGCCGGTAAGAACCTGTTAAGAACAATCATCAACACGGCCAAGGGCACTACATGAAATAACATTTCGACCAAAAAGGCGATGGCAGGATAGAACAAGAGAGATTCAGGAAGTAGGATGTTCATCCCTTGTGGAAATACAATGGCCAAGTCTACAAAAATTGCAATGGTTACGAATAGAAGCACAGTCAGGGAAAATTTTATGAAAATCTGAGGCTTTACTTTCCGGTGGATGTCAAACCATTTGTTGTAGAACAAGAAAGTCAAGGCCAAGCTTCCGGAAACTGCAGTGACCCCAAAAAGTGTCAATGGATTAAAATTTTTGAAAAACCTGGAAAATATATCATCGTTGAGATGGTACAAAGTGACCGTAATGATTGTAGATACAAACAAAAGAGTAAGAAGGATCACAAATTGTTTGCTTTGGGAAGCAAAGAGGGTCTTAAAATCTTTCATTTATTGACTTCCTTTGCGAGTTTTTAAATGACGTCTGGCTATCCAGACCACGATAACCCCGATTACTCCCAATATTGACATAATCGCTGCAAAATATATCCAAGTTCGGTCAGAATATTGCAACGGCCTGTATTCAGGTCGATAATCAAAGTCAATCCAAGGTCCAACTCGTCCCAATATAAAAATCAGTACCCGTATTGCGTGTAGTATAATCGCTGTAGCCGCGAGGCGCAATGTTATTTTAAGCCACTTTCTTTTATTGGATATCCACCATAGTATGGAGGAGAACAACCAGCCCAAATCAAAAAGAAACTCCATGAAGAGCAAAGCTGCCACCCAGCCTACCATGGATATCATTGAATTTTGCGATAACATAATGATAGTTCGGACAAGTAGGATGCTAGCTCCGGCGACGAAGAAAAAGGCGTCTAACCTATGCTTGAATGAAAAATTATCTTTCATGTTGCCAACTCTCCAAACAGCACCATATAATTTTGTCCCCTTTCCTTGGCACATTTTGGGCAATAAGCATAGTGTACATAGAAGTCTTTGACCTCTTTGCCCTCTTCGGCCAAATCTGCTTCCAATTGTTTCATGAACTTAGGTGTGTCCTTAAAGGGGCCATCAAATACGCGACTCTTGAATGTTCCTGAAAGGGTTATGTTTTGGGCATCGGGGACTATATCGGAGACTGATAGGTACATCTCAGTTTTGAAAGCTGTTGGATCCCTGAACAGCAGTAGTATTTCCTCCTTATTTTCAGCGAGTTTATTGGCAACTTCTGCTAAATTCATCATTTTGGTTACCCTTTTGCCTATCATGGGTGGCAAAGGAATATGAAACAGTGTGGGCACCGATGCTTTTATAAATTTTTTTCGATTCCAATTTAAGGTTTTGTTCTCCCACTTTTCAGGATAGAATGTGGGACAACATTCCTCTGTTACTTTTTTTGCATTTTGTATTTGTCTCATAGCAATAACTTTTTTGAATTTCTAAATCTTACTATTTATTTGTTCTTTCAAGATATTCCGAAAACGGGTGGCGCTGAGATAATGGTCTTCCAACAATTTACCATTGTGTAACAGACTGAACACGCCAAAACCAGAAGGTGCCATTTTTGCTTCTTTTACGGTATTTATTTTTGAAACTTTCAAATCAACATTATAATCCATCGCAACATTTAGTATAGCAGCAACAGACTTCTCGTTCCAAGGACACTGGTCAGCATAAAGTAGATGCCAGCCTTTGTAGTTTTTTTGTTGGTCCGTCCAATTGTAAAATTTAGGATAACCAGCATTGCTGTTCCATGTTTTCGATAAAAGTTCGAACCTGTCTTTAGTTTCAATTTGTTCAAACCCATTTTTCTCAAAAATGTTTTTATTGGCAAGCCAACCACCTTTACTTGTTATAACACATACACCATCCATACATTTGGCTTTTCCTTCTTTTTCCGCTTCTTCAATAAGTATAGAGCCATACCCTTTACTCCGATCATTTTTAGAGTAGATATAGGTACAATGAATAAACATATAATTATCGGCATCTATTGGTCGCCAAGCATTTTTGGCCGGAACATATTCAATAAAGCCGATCATCTTGTCTTCTTCGCTTTTCAAGATTTTGATTCTTAACCCTTCTTTATGACGTTTTATAAACCAGTTTAATTTATCCTTAAATCCTTGTCTTTTGGTATCCTTTATACAAAAGAAAGTTTCCTTGATTGCATTCTCCGGCGTAACCTCGACTATTTTCATTGTTTTTCTTTAACAGTTGTTATAATTTTCGCTGTATGAGCAATAGGTATATCCCAAGCTTCTTTAATCATACCGTCGATAATACACCACACAACAACTGCATCAATCTCGATTGGTTTACTTTCTAATGACAAAGAATCTATAACATGTGTAATAATTAGTTCATCTCCTATAGGCATTATGGATATGGGATTTACTTTAAAAGAACCCTTGGTGAGATCTTTTATTTTTTGGAAGAAATCCGTTAAACCAGAGAGTCCGAAATAGTCTCCTTCTAACTCGGATAGCTTAGGATTAATATAGTGCCAAACGAAATCTTCGGCTAACACCTCAGCCAAAGAATTAGGGTCTTCAGGGTTGAACCTCTTTAAAATACTGATATTCAAATGTTGTTTATTCACGATGTCAACTTATAACTAGCTGTTTTTTTAGACTAAATTACCTTCATTCTCCTTTAGGCAAAAAGAGACTATTGAGCAAAGTCACCTAAATTAAATTGCTATAGTTTTAACTTTACACTTTTAAGCTTCTAACACTAAATATACTGACCATCAATTACTTAAGAAATGACATAAATCACTAAAGATTTCTTATTTCGGTTACTTGCCAATCGCATTCACTGTTTTCACCTATTGAACATGCGAAATTATTAATGCACGTATAAAGAAAGTGTTTATCAGATTTATGTTCTGATCGATGATAACCCCATTTTCAATCAATTTCTCATCTGGAAAACCTATAGCACATCTTTTCATAACCATGCTTAACCTGATGAATATCATTGATTCGTTTTTATTTGAGAGATACATTTACTTAAGGACCATATAGTTAGAAAATTTTAAAGCGTTAGCGTCGTAGATATGAATGTGAATACTACTATAAGAAGGGCTAAGAAGAAAGTATAGATAAGGCTTGGTATAAAACTCATTTAGCGGTTTGCATTTCACTATATAACAGTAGAATATAATCATGTTGGAAAATCTAAAAATTAATGTGAAAATCAAGCTTGCTTTGTATTGGATAGCTCTGATGTTCTTATATATCTATAACGATATATTGTCTTTGTATCAGCCTGGTCATGTTGCAGAACTCGCAGAAGGCCACTCGCAAGGGGTGCAATTTACCCCGCCAATCTTGATTGGTGCGGCCGTGCTCATGGCTCTTCCAGGCATAATGGTATTACTTTCAGTAACGATAAAGGCGCGAGCAAATCGCTTGGTGAACATTATTATGGCCATATTTCATATTCTTGTGCTAATCGCCACACAATTTATTGGCGAGGGGGAAACCTGGTTGTATTGGCGGTTATATGAGATATTGGAATTGACACTTTTATTGCTGATTATCAGATTGGCCTGGAAGTGGCCACACACTACAAAGAACCTTGAATAAAAATGGCTCAAATTGAAATATATTTTATTCAATCGGAAAAGGGAAAAAAGTAAAGGTGAAAAAGCTATTATAGTGTGAAGCCCACAAGTAAAAATATGAAATATGAAAATTGGTATTCTAAATCTATCACTAAGAAAAGCAGCTGTAATCGTTGGCATTGCCTTCATCACTTCAGTTTTTATCGTAACTATAGTTGATGATTTTCTTTTAGCCAATTTTGTAGTCCCGGGCGATACCGAAGCATTAGCCCAAGATATTGAGGGTAATGGAAGACTATTTGGTTTTGCTGTTATAGGTTATCTACTAGTACTTACCCTTGATGCTATTATTGGTCTCGCCCTATATGTAGTTCTGAAACCGGCCAATAAGGATCTTGCGTCGCTAACGGCAGTTCTAAGGTTGCTCTACGCCTTTACTGTGATCATTGGAGTGTTTGCCCTGGCATTTCAAACAATCGATGTTTACGGCTATGCATCCCTAAAACTTGTAGGATACATATTTTTTACCTTACATATCCTTGTTCTTGGTTATACGGTTCTCAAGTCGGGCTATATCCCAAAAAGCCTTGGCATTTTGTTGGTTGTTGCATCGTTTACATATATTGTGTTTTTTGTAGATCTTCATCTACCTGAAACACTTAATTTAACAATAATGTTAATGATGTTTATGGCGGAACTTTCACTAAGCATCTGGCTTATAGTGAAAAGAAAAAGACTCCCTGAAAATTAATTTTAGTGAAATTACAATTAGAGCCTCGAGGTATTGTTAATTAGGAATGAAAAAAAACTTGATTGGTTTAAGTGAAAGTATGAAAAATCAAGAAAATAGCAGTTATCGATGAATAGGAGATATCTTTAAAGAAAAGCAAACGACATATAACACAGGCTTTTATGAAAAGCCTTATGTCAGTACCGTAAAACGGCCGTTTTCTGATACACTTTTCCCAGAGCGGAGCATCTTGGATGAGAGTGTCCCATTTCTGGTCTTTTTTAGTAGTCTCCTTAATTAGCATTTTATGGGACAACTATTTAATCAAGAAAGTGACAAAAGAAGTTATTCAACTAAGAAATTATCGTAATTAAAAAAATGAAAATTTGTTGTACCTATGTTGTACCCATCTGAAAACAAAAAGGCCTCCAATCTCTTGAAGGCCTTTGTTTACTAAGCGGTCCGGACGGGACTCGAACCCGCGACCCCCTGCGTGACAGGCAGGTATTCTAACCAACTGAACTACCGAACCGTGGCGTTTAGCGAGTGCAAATATACACCCCTTATTTAATTGCACAAACAAATTTTTAAAAATAATGCAAGTTTCTACATAAATTTTTGGCGCTCCACCATAAAGGTGTTCATTATCAGGGAGAAACTATCCTTTACATCTACCTCCACATATTTAATTTTATATTGGGCACATTTTAGTCGCAATTCTGAAAAATAGGATCCTACTTCTTTTTCATAGGCCTCTTTTACCGAATCGGCATAAAGATCAATATGATTCCCTGTTTCCACATCCAGAAAACGCTTGGGAGTATTTTCAAAATCAAAGGAGTATTCGGTTTCCTTGTCCATGATATGGAAAAGAATAACCTCATGTTTATTGTACTTTAAATGCCGTAAGGCATCGAACAATTGTCCGTCATCCCCAGAAGATTGAAACATGTCGGTAAAAAGTACAATTAAACTCCTTCTTTTTATCTTTTCGGCAATCTGGTGCAAATAGGTATAGGTCTCGGTCTGCTGAGCCGGTTTTGTTTCCTGACTAATCTCGCTTAATTTTGCCAACAACATTTGGTGATGCCTTTCACTACTCTTTTCCGAAGAATAGAAATTATATTGGTCGCTATAAACACTTAAGCCCACAGCATCGCGCTGTCTTTTAAGTATGTTCATCAATGAGGCAATGGCCAGGACCCCAAAACCAATTTTATTAAGGTTTTCAAGACTTAACTTACCAACCTCCGGGTAATACATAGAGGCCGAATTGTCCAAGATCATATGACATCGCAAATTGGTCTCCTCCTCGTAACGCTTTGTATATAGCTTATCCGTCTTGGCATACAGCTTCCAATCTATATGCTTGGTGCTTTCCCCATTATTATAGATTTTGTGCTCTGCAAATTCTGCGGAAAATCCATGAAAGGGACTTTTGTGAATACCACTGATAAATCCTTCCACCACTTGGCCTGCCAATAATTCCAGATTCTGGAACAAACTCGCCTTATGTAGTTCGGATTGTAGGTTCATTTAGCTAAGATAATGAAGATATCGACTTATTGGAAAATAGAAGCCCTCAAAAAAAGGCAGGCCATATAAAATAAGCTATAGTGAACTCCAATTTTCTGGAGTTTCAAACATTTTTTCGTTAGAAATTAGACATAAAAAAATCCCGCTAAAAGCAGGATTTTTTTATCATTTATATTCCCCTTCGGGAATCAGTGAAGACTAAAGTAATGCATCAATAGCATCGGTATATACCTTTTTAGGGGAAACACCAACCTGTCTGTTAACGATTTCACCATTTTTAAATACCAATACCGTAGGAATATTTCTTACCCCGTATTTCGCGGCAAATTCTTGGTTGGCATCCACATCTACCTTACCAACAACGGCCTTACCATCATACTCGGTACTTACCTCATCGATTATTGGACCTACCATTCTACAAGGACCACACCACGCTGCCCAAAAATCCACTACTACTGGTTTATCACTTTTTAAAACTACCTCATCAAAAGTAGCATCTGTTATTTCTAATGCCATGTTTCGTTGTTTTTAAATATTATACAAATTTAGACAATTATTTTGCCTTTTCCTTACTAAGACTATATTCGTTTTGACTATGGTTAAATTGATAAAACCTATTGTTTTTTAACATATTGGACTTTAGTGCAATTTCCAACCCTTACATCAGCTTTAAAACCTTTAGTTCAACTTGTAATGTACGTCTTTTTCATTGAGCTGAAGGAGTAATTCACTCGATATTTGAATTTTTTGTTTTCTACAGGTCATGTTTACTTTTATCTGCTCCTCCATCTCATATACCACAAAACTTAAGGGATGATCGCCCTTATGCGATACCAAAGTATCCTTAAGGTCCAATATGCTTTCCTCCTTCAATTGGGAAATATCCAACTTAATGGTGAGTTTTTTGGCAAAGGTTTCCATAACGTCCTGCAGCATCATAATCATATTAAACTGCATCCTGGGATCTCCTTTTTTTCCGGTATCACGGTTCATCCAGCCTTCGCGTACAAACACCTTGACGTATGCAAAAGAATTGATCATCAGGAAATGGCGATACTTCAAGTACTCTTCCCCGAACATTCTAAATTCAAAAGTGTCAGTATAATCCTCCATGGTGAACATGGCCCATCCTTTTCCATTTTTGGAAACCCTATGCTGCACATCGGTAATTACCCCAGCAAAGGACACCTCTCTATTTATTATCGTCTCCAAATCATTTAAAGCGGAAAGACTCGCATTGCAGAAGGCCTTTATCTCTGCATTATAATCGTCCAAGGGGTGACCGGAAATATAGATTCCTACTACTTCTTTTTCCCTTCGTAATTTTCCCATGGTACCCCATTCCTCACAGGGTGGCACCACAGGTTCTGGAATCTGAACGTCACTGGCCTCTCCAAAAAGACTTACTTGTGAAGAATTCTCATTCTCTTGAAATTTGGCCCCATACTTCACGGCCTTTTCCAAAAAGGTTATGCCGTCCCCCTCATCATAAAAATATTGTGCCCTATGGGTGTCCCCAAAGGAATCGAAACCTCCTGCAACCGCAAGATTCTCAAAAGCCTTTTTGTTGGCTGCCCTTAAATCGATGCGTTTGGCCAAATCAAAGACAGATTTATATGGTCCGTCTTTCTTTCTATTCTCTACGATGGTTTCCACCGCTCCACGGCCAACCCCTTTTACGGCCCCCATACCAAAACGGACAGCCCCGGCATCGTTCACCGCAAACTTATAGTAGGATTCATTCACATCTGGACCCAATACTTCCAGCCCCATGCGCTTACACTCTTCCATAAAGAAGGTAACCTGCTTTATATCGTTCATGTTGTTGGAAAGTACCGCTGCCATGTATTCCGCAGGGTAATGCGCCTTACAGTATGCGGTCTGATAGGCAATCCAGGCGTAACAGGTAGAGTGCGACTTGTTAAATGCATAGGCTGCAAATGCCTCCCAATCCTTCCAAATTTTCTCTAATTTGTCAACGGCATGACCTTTTTCAGAAGCCTGCTTTATAAACTGAGGCTTCATTTTATCCAGTACATACTTCTGCTTTTTCCCCATCGCCTTACGCAAAACATCGGCCTCACCCTTGGTGAAATCTGCCAGCTTCTGCGAAAGGAGCATCACCTGCTCCTGGTAGACCGTAATCCCGTATGTTTCCGCTAAATACTCTTCACAGGCATCCAGGTCATATATAATTTCTTCGGTACCATGTTTACGGGCAATAAAACTGGGAATATATTCCATGGGACCGGGACGGTACAAAGCATTCATGGCGATAAGATCCGCAAAAACGGTAGGTTTTAACGCCCGCAGGTGTTTTTGCATCCCGGGAGATTCATACTGGAACACCCCAACGGTTTCCCCACGCTGGAAAAGCTCGTAAGTCTTTTCATCGTCCAAGGGAAAATTCTCTGGATCCAATTCTATACCGTGTTTGGCCTTTACTATTTTAACGGTATCCTTGATCAGGGTCAAAGTTTTTAACCCCAAGAAATCCATTTTTAGCAAGCCGGCACTTTCTACCACAGAGTTGTCGAACTGGGTACAATACATTTCGGAATCTTTTGCCAAGGCTACCGGAACGAACTTGGTAATGTCATCAGGCGTAATTATTACCCCACAGGCATGTATACCGGTGTTACGCACGGAGCCTTCCAAAATATAAGCCTGGTTAAGTGTTTCCGATTCCAGACCATCACCTTCGGAAATAGCTAGCAGCTCATTGATCTTGATCAGTTCCTCGCTATTGAATTTTTCTTTTAAGGTTTTTTCATCGACCCCAATAATCTTTTTCAACTTGGACATATTGGGAATAAGCTTGGCCATACGATCCGCATCCCCAAGCGGCAGATCCAATGCCCGTGCCGTATCCCTGATAGATGACTTTGCCGCCATGGTACCATAGGTGATGATCTGGGCCACCTGATTGGCACCGTATTTATCGATTACATAATCCATTACCCTACCACGGCCTTCATCATCAAAATCAATATCGATATCGGGCATGGATACACGATCCGGATTTAAGAATCTCTCAAAAAGTAGATCGTACTTAATAGGATCCAAATTGGTTATCCATAGGCAATAAGCAACTGCGGAACCCGCTGCGGAACCCCGACCGGGACCAACGGACACATCCATTCTACGTGCGGCCCTAATAAAATCTTCCACAATCAAGAAATAACCCGGATATCCGGTCTTCTCAATTACCTTAAGCTCAAAATCGAGTCGCTCATCAATTTCAGGGGTAATTTCACCATATCTCTTTTTGGCCCCTTCATAGGTTATATGACGCAGATATTTATTCTCTCCACGTTTTCCTCCATCCAATTTATCCTCTTCGAACCTAAACTCCTCGGGAATATCAAAAGCAGGTAACAACACGTCGCGGGCAAGGGTAAATGTTTCTACTTTATCTATAACCTCCTGAATATTGGTAATCGCCTCAGGAATATCCTTGAACAGGTCCTTCATTTCATCGGAGGACTTAAAGTAATATTCCTTATTGGGCAAGCCATATCGGTAACCGCGACCGCGACCTATAGGCGTGGCCTGTTTTTCACCATCTTTTACACAAAGTAGAATATCATGCGCATGCGCATTCTCCTTTTCCTGATAATAGGTATTGTTGGTGGCAACCAATTTAACATTGTGCTTTTGCGCAAACTGTATCAATACCTGGTTTACGCGGTCTTCATCCTCCTGACCGTGACGCATAATTTCCATATACAGGTCATCCCCAAAAGTCTCCTTCCACCAAAGCAAGGCTTCCTCTGCCTGATTCTCCCCAACGTTCAACACCTTACTGGGCACTTCACCGTAAAGGTTTCCCGTTAGTACAATGATATCCTCTTTGTATTGCTCTATCACCTTCTTATCTATTCGCGGAACATAATACTTCCCATCTACAAAGGCAATAGATGACATTTTTGCCAAATTTAAATACCCATTTTTGTTTTTGGCAAGCATTACAATTTGATACCCATTATCCTTCTGGGATTTGTTGGTGTGATCTTCACAAACCTGAAATTCACAACCTATAATCGGCGTAATCTCCACCTCTGGTTCCGGAAGTTCCTGCAAGGGCTCTTGGCCTTCTTCCAAGGTTCCGTTTACAGTGGCTTCATAGCGCTTTAAATTTTCTTCGTTTCTAGCAACAACTCCCTTGTTATGGTTAATGACCCCATTAACAAAATGAAAGGCCCCCATCATATTCGCGTGGTCCGTCATCGCCACCGCTGGCATTTTAGCTTTTGCAGTTGCCGAGATCAAAGCGGGAATACTAATGGTAGATTGCAGAATGGAAAACTGGGTATGGTTATGGAGATGGGCAAAGTTTGCCGTTTCCAAAGTGGCCAAATTTTCCTTTATTTCTTCCTTGGATATTCCACCTGTATCCTTTTCCCATAGGGCATCGGCTATTTTTTTTGATGCCTTTTTTAGGTTGATGTGCTTTAAACCTATTAATTGTATTTCTTGCGGATTGGCCTCGGAGAAATTTTTAAAATAATCGGGCTTAACATCCAATTGCTCGGCCGTGAATTCCTTTTTACGAACCAATTCCAAGAAGCAACGGGTAGTTGCCTCCACATCCGCGGTGGCATTGTGCGCTTCTCCAAAAGGTTCTCCAAACAAGTATTGATGCAGTTCTGTTAAGGTCGGTAATTTAAACTTACCACCCCTTCCACCGGGAATCTGGCATAATTGCGCCGTATGCTCTGTACAGGTATCCAACACTGGCAATTCCTGCAAAGAGTTCTCTACCTGGTACCTGTGGAACTCGGCCCCCATAATGTTAAGGTCGAATCCCACATTCTGGCCTACAACAAACTTTGTTTTGGAAAGCGCCGTATTAAATTTTTCCAATACCTCCCCGATAGGAACCCCTTGTTGCTGGGCCAACTCCGTAGAAATCCCATGAATTTGTTCCGCATCATAGGGAATATTAAATCCATCCGGCTGCACCAAATAATCCTGGCTCTCCACCAAATTGCCCATGGCATCGTGCAATTGCCAAGCAATTTGTATACAACGCGGCCAATTGTCGGTGTCCGTGTAAGGGGCATCCCAACGTTTGGGTAATCCTGTGGTTTCCGTATCAAAAATAAGGTACATAGAGTGGGTTTATGTGATGGGATTGGAAGTGGTAAAAATAAGGAAATAGCCCATAAAGGGAAAGGGCATTTATCAGGAGTTATCAACGTTACAAAAAGCAAAGAACCAGATGTTTCCATCTGGTTCCTCTATATTAACTTTAAACTCTTGGATCTTATGCTATTCGTTCATGAATATTGGCCACGGTCAAGGAAGATCTTATGGCGTCCCTCTGCCTTATCAACATACTTTCCGTGGATGGCGGAAGTACAACTCCCTTATCATATAAAATCTCGTTATATTCCTCAAGACTTGCCTTTTCCCCACGCTCTACTTCTTCCAGTAGCTGTTCTTTTTCATTGGAGGCCACGGCCGCTTTAAGATTCATCCACGCTCTGTGCATGTCCCCTTTTATGCTTCCGTCCTCTTCCGGCAATTCCCCATATTGCAAAATTTCATTTTTAAGCTCTTGGGCAAATTCTCCACGTTGTGCCGCCCTGTCCTTTAAGAATGTATGGATCGTTGGATTGTCTATTTTATCCATTGCCAATTTAAATCCTTTTTCGGCATCATAATTTTTTACCAATAGATTATTTAATCCGTCTGAAATTTTTTCTGAATACTTCATATTATCTCTCTTCATTTTTAATTAGTTATTATGGGTAGCGACTTTCGCCAACCCATGTAATAAACTATAAAAATTGCAAACAACGCCAAATCTGAATGTAGCTTTAGCCCAAGTTTAACAGCTTTTCTTAAGAAATGTTAAACTATTTGCGGACAATAATTGAATTTTAGCCCAAATTTTTGATAACCACATAAAAAGAAATATTATATTTGCACCCGCTTAGGAAGAACCTAGCGAAAAAAGAATTAATAACCAAGGGTCGGGCACCCTACAAATTAATGTGATATGCCAGTTAGAATTAGACTACAAAGACACGGAAAAAAAGGAAAACCTTTTTATTGGGTAGTAGCTGCGGATTCCCGCGCTAAAAGAGACGGTAAATACTTGGAAAAATTAGGTATTTACAACCCAAACACAAACCCTGCAACCATTGAATTGGATGTTGATGGTTCTGTGAAATGGCTACAGAACGGTGCACAACCTTCTGAAACTGCAAAGAGAATTTTGTCTTACAAAGGAGTACTTTTAAAACATCATTTATTGGGTGGTGTTCGTAAAGGTGCCCTGACCGAAGAGCAAGTTGAAGAAAAATTCAATGCTTGGTTGGAAGAAAAAGCAAACATAGTTGGCTCTAAGGTAGATGGTTTGGCAAAAGCGGAAGCCGATGCTAGAGCCAAGGCCTTAAAAGCTGAGAAAGAGGTTAACGAAAAACGTATGGCCGCTGCTGCAGAAGCAGAAGCCCCAGCTGCTGAAGAAGTAATTGAAGAAGCTGCTCCTGTAGTAGAAGAAGTTGCTGAAGTGGCTGCTCCTGAAGTAGTATCCGAAGATACTGCTGCACCGGCTGAAGCTCCAGAAGAGACAAAAGAAACAGAATAGCTAATAGCAAACGATGACAAAGGAAGAGTGTTTCTACCTCGGTAAAATCGTTTCTAAACATAGCTTTAAGGGAGAGGTACTCATTAAATTGGATACCGACGAACCCGAATTGTACGAAAAACTGGAATCAGTATTCGTTTCCCTCGGAAGCAATCTGGTTCCTTTTTTTATTGAAAAAAGTCAACTTCACAAATCCAGCCTATTGCGCGTGCGATTTGAGGAGGTTGCCGATGAATCGGACGCAGATAAGGTAATGGGCTCCGAAATATATCTCCCCCTTAAATTTTTGCCCAAACTAAAAGGCAATAAGTTCTATTACCACGAGGTAATTGGCTTTGCCATGGAAGACAAGGTCCATGGAAATATAGGAAATATCCAAAGCATTAACGACACCACGTCCCAAGCCCTATTTGAGGTTGAAAAAGGGGACAAACAATTACTTATTCCGGTAAGGGATGAGATAATAGTTAAAGTGGACCGTGAAAACAAGACTATTTTTATTGACACCCCGGAAGGATTGGTCGACCTTTATTTATCCTAAACTACCCCCCATTTTAATTTTTCTCCCGCTATAAAACGAATGATAATTTTACCTATCTTTCTTTATTGCATTACTGATTGATCGGGCCAAATCCAAAAATATTTTACTATTTGGATTTAGCTAGTCAAATTGTTTATAGGAGGAAACTCTTTAAGGCATTATGATATGTAAATGGAAATAATTATTCAGTATTCACGAGATTATTTTATGCGTTAAAATGATTCATCCTAAAACAGAATTACAATTCATCAATAAGGAAATTGGCTATGGAGTAGTAGCCACAGAATTTATTCCAGCCGGAACCATAACCTGGGTATTGGATAAGCTGGACCGCGAATTTGCCCCGGCCGAATTGGAATCCTTGGAACCCCTTTATCAGTCCATTTTGGATACTTACACCTTTAGGGACAATAAGGGAAGATATATACTTTGCTGGGACAATGCCAGATACGTAAACCACAGCTTTAATTCCAACTGCCTTACTACGGCCTATGATTTTGAGGTGGCCATAAGGGATATCCATGTAGGGGAACAACTAACGGATGATTACGGATATTTGAACATTCCACAACCCTTTAGGGGAATTGATGAGGGAACAAAACGAAAGGTTGTATATCCGGATGACCTATTAAAATATTACAAAGTATGGGACAAAAAACTACAACTCGTGTTTCCGAAAATCCCAAAGCTGGACCAACCCTTAAAGCCCCTGATTACAGAAAATCTCTGGAATTTGATAAGCTCTATTTCCGAAGGCAAAAAAATGATGGACTCCATTAAAAACAACTATTACAACGGGGATTAGCGATAACTACGACCTCCCCTATACTGCACCGTTAAATGTTTGGTTTCGGCACTTTCAGCTATTAGGGCATAACATTTCAAAATATTATTTTAGCTTTATCAAATCTGTACTACAGACATTCATTTAAAACTAAAATAATGCACAAGAATCTACACTTGCTTATACTTTCTTTGGTTTTATTTTCCTGTACGGAAAAGAAAAAAGAATCGCAACCCAAAGTTCCACCCAATGTAATTTTGATTTTTACCGATGATCAAGGGTATCAGGATATAGGTACTTTTGGTTCGCCCAATATTGAAACCCCGCATTTGGACCAAATGGCAAAAGAAGGGGTAAAACTTACCAGCTTTTACTCCGCACAACCCATTTGTTCCGCTTCAAGGGCAGGAATATTGACCGGCTGCTACCCCAACCGTATTGGCATACACAATGCCTTGGGACCAGGTAGCCCCATAGGAATAAATGCATCGGAGATGACCATAGCGGAAATGTTGAAAAACATTGGATATAAAACCGCCATTTTTGGAAAATGGCATTTGGGCGATAGCCCTAAATTCTTGCCTACAAGACATGGTTTTGATGAATTTTTCGGCATCCCCTACTCCAATGATATGTGGCCCTACCACCCACAGCAGGGCACCGTATTCAATTTTGGGCCGCTTCAATTATTTGAAAATGAAACCGTACTGGACACGCTTACAGATCAGTCTCAACTTACAACCCAAATAACAGAAAAAAGTGTCGATTTTATCAACAGAAATAAAAACAATCCTTTCTTTCTATATGTGCCCCATCCACAGCCGCATGTACCGCTTTTTGTCTCCGACAAATTCAAAGGGAAATCTAAAAGGGGACTATACGGTGATGTCATTATGGAGATCGACTGGTCTGTGGGTGAAATACTGGCTGCTTTAAAAGAGAATGGACTGGAAGATAATACTTTAGTAATCTTTACTTCGGACAATGGACCCTGGTTGTCCTATGGCAATCATGCCGGAAGTGCATTGCCGTTTAGGGAGGGCAAAGGTACGGCTTGGGAAGGTGCACAGCGAGAGCCCTTTATTATGCGATACCCCAAAAAGTTAGCTCCTGGAAAAACCATAGACGTACCAGTAATGGCTATAGATATTTTACCTACCATTGCAGAAATTACCGGTGCCCGACTGCCAAATTTAACTATCGACGGAAAAAGCGCCTTGACCGTGTTCACAGGGGAAAGCCAAGAGAGTCCGCAAGAAGCTTATTTCTTTTACTATAGAATAAACGAACTAATGGGGGTCCGCTATGATAAATGGAAAATGTATTTCCCCCATACTTACAGGACCATGGATAGACAAGAGCCGGGCAAGGACGGACTTCCGGGAGAGTACCGAATGATAGAGATGGAAGAAATAGAACTTTATGACGTTACAACGGATATAGGCGAGACCAACAACGTGGCCGAAGAATACCCCGAAGTGGTAGATAAAATTAAGATCCTTGCGAATGACATACGCCACGAATTAGGCGATTCACTTCTCGATCTGGAAGGCACCAAAAACAGGGAGGCAGGAAAAGCAGAGTAAACAAACCCATCTTCCAACAGCTAACTAGAAATCCAAAATAAAAGAATTTTTATGGCCAAGCCCTTCCTATTTAAACAATTCCAAATACATCAGGATCGCTGTGCCATGAAAATAGGAACCGATGGAGTTTTGTTGGGAGCCTGGACCTCCCTACAGCAGCAACCGCAGTCTATTTTGGATATAGGTGCTGGGACTGGGCTTATTGCTTTGATGTTGGCACAAAGAAGCCATGCAGAAACCATTGACGCTATAGAGATCAATGAAGATGCCTATGAGCAATGTGTGGACAATTTTGAAAGCTCCGAATGGGCCGATCGCCTATTCTGTTACCACGCCTCCCTGGGTGAGTTTGTTGATGAAATGGACGACAAATACGACCTTATTGTTTCCAATCCACCTTTCTATTCGGAAATGGTTTCTAGTGGAGATGAATCCCGGGATATGGCAAGACAGAATCAATCCCTCCCTTTTGATGGTCTTCTGGGCGGAGTTGCCCAACTAATGTCCCTCAACGGAACCTTTTCAACTATTATCCCTTACAAGGAAGAGGAGGGCTTTTTGGAAATGGCCCAAAAGCTCGACCTTTTTCCAAAACGGGTAACAAGGGTGAAAGGAAATCCTAAATCAGAAATAAAACGCAGTTTAATTGAATTCCAGTTTGGGGATATAGCAGGTACTACTAGCGATCTAACTATAGAATTGGAGCGACATAAGTACACCCAGGATTACATTGATTTGACCAAAGATTTTTATTTAAAAATGTAACAACTATAGTTTCTGGTGTTATATTTTTAAATAAATCCTTTAATTGTTTATTTTTGATTCTAAAATTTATTCTATGCGACCCGATTTGTTTGAAGCTCCTGACTATTACAACTTAGACGACCTTTTATCCGAAGAACATAAATTGGTGCGCGATGCTGCCAGACAGTGGGTTAAAAGGGATATTTCCCCCATCATAGAAGAATATGCCCAAAAAGCAGAATTCCCTAAGCAAATTATTAAGGGCTTATCCGAAATTGGTGCTTTCGGACCCTATATCCCAGAAGAATATGGAGGTGCCGGTCTGGACCAAATTAGCTACGGGTTAATAATGCAGGAAATAGAACGAGGCGATAGTGGGGTACGTTCTACTGCCTCGGTACAATCTTCTTTAGTGATGTATCCTATTTTCGCATATGGCAACGAGGAACAGCGCCAAAAATACTTGCCTAAACTGGCCTCTGGGGAATATATGGGTTGTTTTGGATTAACGGAACCCAACCATGGTTCCAACCCTAGTGGCATGGAAACAAGGTTTAAGGATAAAGGCGATCATTATCTGTTGAACGGTGCCAAACTTTGGATTTCAAATTCTCCTTTTGCGGACATTGCCGTAGTATGGGCCAAAAATGAAGAAGGGCGTATCCATGGACTAATTGTAGAGCGGGGCATGGAAGGTTTTTCCACACCCGAAACCCACAATAAATGGTCATTACGTGCTTCTGCTACGGGAGAATTAATTTTTGACAACGTAAAAGTCCCTAAGAAAAATCTCTTGGCTGGAAAAAGTGGACTTGGCGCACCACTTGGTTGTCTGGATTCTGCCCGTTACGGAATTGCCTGGGGAGCCATTGGTGCTGCGATGGATTGCTATGACACCGCTTTGAGATACGCCAAGGAACGTATCCAGTTTGGAAAACCTATAGCTGCCACCCAATTGCAACAAAAAAAATTGGCCGAGATGATTACAGAAATCACCAAAGCACAATTATTGGCCTTCCGATTGGGGCAATTGAAAAATGAAGGAAGGGCCACCACGGCACAAATCTCAATGGCCAAGCGCAATAACGTGGAAATGGCGATCAAGATAGCCCGGGAAGCCCGACAGGTTTTGGGAGGCATGGGCATAACTGGTGAATATAGTATTATGCGCCATATGATGAATCTTGAAAGTGTCATCACCTATGAGGGCACACATGACATCCACCTACTGATTACAGGTGCGGACATTACCGGATTACCAGCTTTTCAATAGGCATGTTATGCCCCAATACAATAATTAAATTGGAAGCTCTGAGAAATCCCTTTACCCAGCTATGTAAATTTAGTTGTTGCTATACCCTATTTTGTTGGCCTAGGCTTCCTTACCAAACTATCCGCAGGATAAGTAGTCTTTAAATATGCCATTTGCGCCTTGGACCAATCCAAAATTTTATCCCGTTGTTCAGGGGTGAGCTTAGCCTCTGGATGAAGTCCAAAATAAGTATATGAGGGTATTGGCATTTCTTTTTCATCCACCATTTCTACAATTTCTTCGAATTTGTGGTATTGAATGGCCAAAGGTAACTTTGTGAAATTGGAAAAATTCAAATGTCTTTTACCGTCTACAACATGACTGTTTAAGAACCAAGCTGCTGGCTGAAAGTTGGAATACCAAGGATATTCTGTTTTATTGGAATGACAATCATTACAGGAAACTTTCAACAAATGGTTTACATCCCCAGGAACCTGGTAGTTCTTGGAAATGTCATAAGCATTGTCGTTCGATTCATTTTTTTCGGGTCGGATAAACTGGATCAGGATCAATACTACTCCCAGCCCTATCAAAATTTTTTTAAGCATAATAAAAAATATTGGTTAATGATTAATAAAGTAAATTATAAGTTGTAGGCCGTGTACTAAGGTAATATATTTTTGGTATTGACGCTCATTTCAGAAAATGGTTTAATAATTAATATTAAACTAACTAATTGAATATCTTATGATAACATCTTCAATAACATTAAAACTTAATTTTACCCTAACCTAATAAAGGATACGTTCTTATAATTTGATTTGAGTTAGCTACTCTAAACCGATGGTCTCATCGGTTTTTTTGTTTCCCAAAGTCAAGCTCTTTTTCTGGTCGAAAAATTCCGATGTAGTCATAAAACCTTTTCCAAAAAAAATGAAATCTGCTGAGCATTATTTAGAAGAAGACCTTTTAATACAAAATCTTTATGGAAGCCAGAAAATCGCTAAACCATTGTCCCGAAGACTTTATAATTCTTTTCTGATTTTCAAAATCGATATAAACCAGCCCAAATCTTGGGTGATACCCTTCGGCCCATTCAAAATTGTCCGTAAACGTCCATACAAAATATCCGTCTACCCTAAGTCCTTCCCTTTGTGCTTTGTGCACCTGCTTCAAATAAGCCTGTAGATAGGCAAGCCTTTCTTTGTCGTGTACCCCACCTTTGTAGATTTCATCTGCAAAGGCAGCTCCGTTTTCAGTAATTACTATTTTTTTTACTCCTTCATAGCCATTAAATCGTTTTATCATTTTAAAAATACTGGGCGGATAGACTTCCCAGTCCATTAGGGTAGCCCTAACCTTGCGCTTACTCGCCTTTACTATTTTAGCCCTGATATAGGGAACAAAATAGGAATGCTTTACTTTTTCGCGGGTGTAATTTTGGACCCCTACAAAATCGAAATCAAATACGGAATTTTCAGCGTCCCCCGGCAATATATATGGCTGTATACGTTTTAAAACTGGGATCGTATCCCAAGGGTACCCCATTCCCAAAGAAGGTTCTATAAAGAGTCGGTTGAGCATGGCATCTGCCCTTTCTGCCGCCTTAAGATCCCTGCTATTGTTCCTATAAGGTGATATTTGGGAACAGGAGAAGGTAGTGCCAATATTGGCATTGGCCACCAAATTGCGTAAAATCCTACCTCCTGCAGCCTGACATAATACAGCGTGGTGAACCGAGGGCAAAAAATTTCTTAAGCCTTTCCTACCCGGCGCATGTACCCCTAGAAAATACCCAGCACCCGTAAAAACCATAGGTTCGTTCAATACCATCCAATTCTTGACCCTATCCCCAAAGCTGTTGGCGCAGACGGTTGCATATTCCTGGAACCACCCCAGAATTTCACGATTGGTCCACCCCCCTTTTTTCTCCAGCGCAAGGGGCAGATCCCAGTGATATAAAGTCACCCAAGGCGTTATACCACATTCCAGACAAAAGTTGATAACATCATTATAAAACTGAATTCCTTTTGAACTTATGGTTCCTGTTCCATTTGGCAGTATCCGGGACCAGGACAAGGAGAACCTAAAGTGGTCAATATTCATTTTTCTCATCAAGAGGATATCCTCTTGAAACTTGTGATAAAATTCACAGGCATCATTACCGTGCTGATTTTGGTAGGTATTCCCTTTCTTTGAGGTAAAATCGTCCCAAATGGAGGGCCCTTTGTCATGAACATCATGTGCCCCCTCTATCTGATATGCCGCCGTAGCTACGCCCCAAATAAAATCTTCTCCAAAGTCATTTGCTTGTAAATCAAAATAATCTGAATTTTTCGACATAATATAGCTAAGATTGCTTAACCAAGAACGGCCTCTTCAAGCAACTGGTCAATAATCTGTTCTGTGATATCCGGATAGTCTACCTCTATTTTAGCCTCGCTATCTACCCACTCTCTTAATTTGTCCACATGCTTATTTTTTAGGGATTTGATTACGGGAATCCCCAATTCTTTCAAGGCAGCGGAATTGCACTGCTGTTCATATTGTCCCTTCATGGGGATTACCATCAACTTCTTGCCCAGGTACAAAGCCTCGGCAGGGGTTTCAAAACCTGCACCGCACAATATGCCCTTGGCCGTGACCATGCTATTCACAAATGCTTCGTTGGTTATTGGCCTAATACTTATATTCTTGCCAAAAAATTCTACCTTATTGTGTTTGGAAAAAACTTCCCATTTAATATTGGAAATCTCTGAAAGGGTTTTCAATATCCTACCATCGCTGTAAGACGGCAGATACACGGTATAATGATTCCCCTCCTTAGCCTCGGCCGTTCTAATATCCTGTCTTATGATAGGGGTATAGATCCTATCCCCATAGGCTCTAAAATGCAGACCATACTGTTGGGTTGTGGGCGCATAGTTTTTTAGGATAAATTTCCCCATTAAGTCATTTTTGTCCGGCTTAGGGGAATTGGGTGAAAGTACCGCCGCCTGATGGCTAAAACTTATGGAAGGCTTATTTTTCAGTTTACATGCCCAGGCAGAAACGGGCTCAAAATCATTTATGACCAAGTCATAATCCTCTATAGGTACACTCTTTATCTCTCGCTGCAATCTAGCGGCATTGGACTTGAGATAGGTCCTCCATAAATTAACATTTCCTTGTTTGCCAAAAATAAAACTAAGTCCTTGAAGCTGATACTTCACCGAATGGGGAATCTGAATATCTGCTTGTATTCCACTTACGAGTATATCCAATTCCAATCCTTTTTTCTGTAGTGCGGGAATAACATCGCGCGCCCTACTTAAATGACCATTGCCAGTTCCCTGGATGGCATATAGTACTTTCATATTATTAGTGTTTTAAGAGATCAAATGAAGAGGACCATCATTTGTTCTCGGCGGAAGTCAAAAATTGAAATTCCCTCACCAAATTTTGAAAAAGTTGGTTTTTATCCAGGATCTCCATTGGCTCCATCATATTTTCATCATCATTGATAACCAAAACATCCTCCATGTAGTGGTATAACTTCCACTCCCCATTATTATATTCCAAACTAGTTAAATTCTCTATCCAATCCCCTGAATTAAGGTACATAACAGAACCCTTGGAAGTAGATATTTCCCTCATTTCTGGCTGGTGAATATGCCCACAAACCACATAATCATATTCATTTTCTATGGCGATATCGGCCGCAATCTGTTCAAAATCATTAATAAACTTAATGGCCGATTTAACACTGTTTTTTATCTTCTTGGACATGGAAACCGGTCCTTTTCCCATTTTTTTACTGCAATAATTTATGGCACTGTTCAACAAAATCAACATATCATAACCTGTAGCGCCCAACCTTGCGATCCATTTGGAATGTTGCATGGTAACATCAAAAACATCCCCATGAAACATCCAGGCCTTGCTACCATTGATCTCTAAAACCACTTTGTTGACAATACTAAAAGAGCCCAACTTAAAGCCTAGAAATTTCCTTAGCATTTCATCATGGTTGCCCGCTACATAGTGCACGGGGATTCCTTCCGCCACCCATTGCATAATGATCTTTACCACCTTCATGTGCGATTTTGGCCAGTAGCGCTTGCTAAATTGCCATATATCAATAATATCGCCGTTCAAAACCACTTCTTTTGGTTTTATCGACTTTAGATATTTTACCAATTCCTTGGCATGGCATCCGTAGGTACCCAAATGCACATCGGACAAAACCACTAGTTCCACAGGTCTTTTTTTCATGAAGTAATATTTGGTCGGTTTATTATTCGAAACTTGAAAGGAGAGCAAAAGGACCTGGATCCCGCGTTTAATAATTGGACCATGGTGGTCAATAATGAATCAGAAATAATTTTCATGCACAGAAAATCAATATAAATTCAAAGATTGCCATTTCAGGCTGATAATAAACTAAATATGACTTTAAAATTAGGTTATATGATTGTTAACAGACTGTTTTTCAAAGAGGCTGAAAGTACAATTAAGCTCCGCAATTATCACAAAAAGTAGCATAATGGAAGTTGTAAAGAAGAGTAAACAACTAAAGTTCAAGATTAGGAAATAGGCCTCAGGACAAAAAAATGGGGCTAAGGATACTAAACCCGAACAAGATATTTGGACAAATTCTGTCTAAGTTTATCAAATGTTATTGGCTTGGTATAATAATCGTTCATCCCAACCTCTTTGGCTCCTTGGATTGTTTCCTTGGTAACATCAGCCGAGAAACCAATAATAATAAGGTCTTTTTGGGTTTTTCTTATTTCCTCCGTAGCCTCAAAACCATCCATTTCGGGCATATGGATATCCATGAAGACCAAATCGTATTGGTTTTCGGCCACCGCCGTTACGGCCTCTTTACCATTGCCCACCCAATAGGTGTTTATACCAAAAGCATCCAAGGTCTTTTTGAGTACCATTACATTTATCTTGTTGTCGTCCACGATCAAAACCTTAAACCCGGTCAAATCTATACTATTGGAAATGGGCGCATTTGTTTCTGGTTGCATCTCGGTAATAGGGAAGGTAAGCGAAATCTTAAATTCCGTACCAACACTTTCTGTGCTGTCCACCTCAATATGACCCTCCAGTAGTTCTATGAGCAGATAAGTAATATACAGGCCTAGACCACTACCCTCATGTCTTTTGGTTATACCGGAATCTATTTGTGTAAATCTATCAAAAATGGTTTTTAGTTTACTTTTCGGAATTCCGATTCCAGTATCCCTAATGCCTATACTTATGTTTAAGTCACTATTTAGTATGGTCTCTTCGTACGTAATATCTATTCCACCCTTCTCTGTAAACTTTAGGGCATTTCTTAAAAGATTGGTGAGAATCTGATCAAACTTACCTATGTCCGCAATAACGTGGGTCTTGGAATCCGAGACGACATCCAAATTAGCGTAAAGCCCCTTAGCCTCAATACTGGGCTTATAAATACTAATAATATTCTGCAACTCTTCCGATGGGGAAAAGATGTCCTTTTTAAAGCTTATTTGGCCCGATTCTATTTTATCTATTTCCAGTATATCGTTCACCAGTAGAAGCAATTTTTTGGAAGAAACGTCCATCAAAGAAAGATATTCATGTAGGGAACTATCTATTTTGGACTCCTTTAGCACCTCAATAAAACCCATAATAGCATTTAAAGGAGTTCTAATTTCATGGCTCATATTGGAGACAAACTCGGTTTTTGCCTTGGAAGCTTTCTCCGCCTTGGTTCGTTCTTCCCTCAAGCTTCTATTGGCTACACGGAGCTTAATATTTAAATCCCTAAAACGTGTGTTTTCATTTCTGGAAGTTTGATAAAAATATGTCAACAAACTCATAAGTAGGGATATTAGGATCCCAAAAATTAAAATACTGGAAGAAGACTTATTTCTTTCGGCCAAAACGTCCTTATTGCGGGGCATTAAGTAAAAGGTCCATACCTGTTTATCATCCTGGTCCACCTCATAAGACCTAACATAGACCAAATCATCGCTAAAGTCGCTGGGTGAGGGGTCATTGAGACTATAAAAAGTGGTTCCCTTATCATCCTTTATTTCAATGGCATAATTATCCATTCCAGCGGACAACTTATCAAACGTATTCGTAAAATCCATTCCAGCGGTTATGGTTCCCTGAAATTTACCCTCAAAAAAAACAGGTACATCGAGTAATATGGAACTTCCGCCCTGTATCAAAGGTATCCAAGAGGTTAAGTTGGTCGTGGTATCACGCACATGCCTTAACCATTCATCACGTCGCGGATGGTTGGATAAAGTTCTGCCTACCACGGCCTCGTTACCCTTATTTGGTACAATCCTTTTGATAACCAGAGAACTATCGATCCATTCTACGAATTTAAAAGATTGATCTTCTTTTAGGATAAGTCTGGCGTCCTCTTCCCAATACTCAAAATAATCACCATTGGTCATCTCCAGCCTCTCCATAAGATTCTCCAGGACTATAATGCTTTTTTGGCCCGAAGACAAAAATCCCTGTGATTGGATATTCCCATTCACCTCTATGTCTTTCTTGAGCAGTTCCCTATTGGAATCCAAAGAGTTCTTCCAAAGTGCAATTACCACAATCATCAATAGGACAAAAACAGAAAAAGGATATATTATTTCTTTCTTTGGAATCTTAATGGACATATTAGGGGTGCTCTAAAGCTTAATTAATACAATTAGCAGTTGATATAGTCAAAGATATCACAATAAATAAAAAACACGTCTTTTTATTCGGCTTATAATATAAGGGTATTTAAAAAAGGCTTACCCCGCAAAAATTTAATAATGGAAATCGGCCAATTACGTACTAAATCCTGTTAATTAGATATTTACAACTATCTGTTGAAAGAAAATTCCATTTTACCAAGGTTTTGGGCCATCAGGTAGTACCAACCTCAAGGCAAAAAAATACATGTCGGCAAGTTAAATATACTTACCCTTGAATGGCTTGGGCAAACTGCTCTTTTTGACCAAAATTCCTAACACTTAGCCCCATGGCCGCAAGCTTCGGGAATGAAACCCCAATGAAATAATTAAAGAAATTCATAAATAAACTTTTCTAAAAATTTATATTTGTTGTAAATAAATATTATGAATATGTCTTATGTTGATTTATATAGTAGTGGTGCGCACAGAAGAAATTTAGCGCATTTTGCATCCATTGCTACTTTGGCCGCCATTGACGGCGAAATAAACTCCAAGGAAAAGGAATTATTGGACCGTTTTGCCAATAAGCTTGATATTACGGAGGATGAATATAAAGAGGTAATGAAATCGGATAACAAATATCCTATTAATCCACCTGCCAGTTCTGAAGAGCGTTTGGAAAGGTTATTCGATTTGTTCAGAATTATTTTCGTTGACAATGTAATTGATGAAGAGGAAAGAGCCCTAATCACCAAATACGCCATAGGTTTGGGGTACAGGTCGGAAAGTGCCAATCTCATTATTAAAAGATCTATAGATATTTTTACTGGAAAAATAGATTTCGAGGATTATTTGTACCTTTTGAAACACTAGGGTATTCCGATTGATATAATTTAGAAAAGGAGCTTTTGGCTCCTTTTCCTATTTTGTAGCCTGCATAAACTCCTCGGCCTTTTCTACCATTTTTTTGCTTCCACAGAAAAAGGGCACCCTTTGATGCAGTTCGGTAGGTTTAATGTCCATAATGGCGCCAAACCCATTACTGGCCTTCCCTTTGGCCTGCTCGGCAATAAACGCCATTGGATTACATTCGTAGAGCAAACGCAATTTACCTTCGGCTGCAACACTGCTCTTTGGATATAAATAAATTCCGCCCTTGATCATATTTCTATGGAAATCAGAAACCAGGGAACCAATGTATCTTGAGGTATACGGCCTATCCCCTTCCTCCTTTTGGCAATATTTTATGTAATCCTTTACACCTTGGGGGAAATGCACATAATTACCTTCGTTCACAGAGTAAATTTTGCCTGTTTCGGGAAACTCCATATTGGGATGCGAAAGATAAAAAGTTCCCAGGGCCGGATTTAAGGTAAATCCGTTTACCCCATCCCCAGTGGTATATACCAACATAGTGGAAGTTCCATAAACAATATAACCGGCCGCTATTTGTGCCCTGCCAGGTTGCAAAAAATCCTCAAGGGCAACAGGGGTACCAATAGGGGTAACCCTTCTATAGATGGAGAAAATAGTTCCTACCGAAACATTCACATCTATATTGGAAGACCCATCCAAGGGATCTATCAACACAATGTATTTATTTTGGTGCTGGTTATCACTACTATTAATACTGATAAAATCATCTTCTTCCTCAGAGGCGATCCCGCAGACAATTTCACGATTAATCAAAGTCTGAATAAATTTTTCGTTGGCCAAAACATCCAATTTTTGTTGGTCCTCGCCCTGAATATTGGTATCCCCTGCGGCCCCAATAATATCTACCAGTCCCGCCTTATTTACCTCGTGGTTTACTACTTTTGCCGCCAATCTAATAGCGTTTATAAGTTTGGAAAGTTCTCCGGAAGAATATTGGAAAGAAGTTTGGTTTTCAATAATGAATTCACCCAGGGTGGTATTTTTTCTATGCATTACAAAAGCTTTGTTTATTTGAGCACAAATATCGGTTAATTTGTGAAACTACAACGTTTTCGTAAAATATTGATTTTTTAAATTTATAACTTTGTGTTTTATTTGTAACAATTATGAAATACATTATTCGAGATGCCGAAGCTAAGGACATGGCCCAGGTACATAAACTGATCAAGGAGTTGGCCGTTTTCGAAAAAGAGGACAATGCCGTAGAGGTTACGGTCGAGGATTTAAAAAGAGATGGATTTGGCACTGATAAATTGTTTCATTGCTATGTTGCGGAAGCTGGCGGGGATGTGGTAGGGATGGCCCTTTTGTACAGCAGGTACTCCACTTGGAAAGGCCCCATTATACACTTGGAAGATCTGATAGTTACCGAAGCTATGAGAGGTAGCGGTCTCGGTGCGGCCTTGTTGGCAAAAGTAGTGGAGCACGGATACCAACTTGGCGTTAAGCGTATTAGCTGGGAGGTCTTGGACTGGAACGAACCGGCCATTTCATTTTACGAAGGTAATGGCGCCAAAGTTTTAAGGGATTGGAATGTAGTTCATTTGGACGAAAAAGGAATAAAAACATTTTTAAATAAGTTATGAGGGTTTTTAAATTTGGAGGAGCATCGGTAAAAGATGCAAGCAGTGTAAAAAACGTTGTTAGGGTTTTAGAGGAAGTTGGTCACGACAACACCCTTTTGGTCGTTTCGGCCATGGGAAAGACGACCAATGCCATGGAAGATATTGTAAACGCCTATTTCAAGGATAAGTCCTTATTACCGGCAGCTGTGCATGAAGTTGTTCAATATCACAACAATATTCTGCACGACTTGTTTCCCAATGACCAGCATCCGGTTTTTACTAAGGTAAAAACACTTTTTGATGAAGTACAGGGGTTTTTAGTCTGGAACAAATCCCCCAAACACGGATTTGTTTATGATCAGGTTGTAGGATATGGCGAATTGGTTTCCACCACCATTCTAAGTGCCTATTTAAATGAAATTGGAATAGCCAATCAATGGCTGGACGTGCGCACTCTGATCAAGACCAACGATGATTATCGTGATGCCATTGTAAACTGGGAGAAAACACAAAAAAACGTTACTGAAAAAGTAGACAAGAGCAAGCTCAATATTACCCAAGGCTTTTTAGGTAGTGATGACAACAACTTTACCACTACTTTAGGACGAGAGGGTTCCGACTATACCGCGGCCATTTTAGCCTATTGTCTAAATGCAGAGGAGGTTACTATATGGAAGGATGTTCCAGGGGTTTTGAACGCGGATCCCAGATATTTTGAAAAAACGGAATTGTTGAACAAAATTTCATATCGCGAAGCCATTGAACTGGCCTTTTATGGGGCTTCCGTAATTCACCCAAAAACTTTGCAGCCTTTACAGAGAAAGGAAATACCATTACACGTAAAATCCTTCATCAACCCTAAGGATAAAGGTACCACAGTTGGAAAAGGCATAGGGATAGAGCCAAAGGTTCCCTGTTTTATTGTAAAAAAGAACCTGGTGCTAATGAAACTTTCTTCCCTGGATTTTTCTTTCATCGTGGAAGATAGTATTAGCGAACTATTTAAATTGTTGCACGATCATCAGATGAAAGTAGATCTGATCCAAAATTCCGCCATTAGTTTTTCTGTATGTGTTGATAATAAATTTGACAAATTACAGGAGCTTTTAAACCTATTAAAAAGCAGGTTCAAGGTAGTGCATCAGGAAGGCGTTTCCCTTTATACCATAAGGCATTTTGATACAGAAGCCTTAACAAGTCTACAAAATGGCAAGGAAATCCTGCTTGAACAACGCGGCAAGGAAACAGTGCAATTGGTAGTACAATAAGGAAATGAAATAATTTGTTGGAAACTATAAATAAGGTTAGCTGTAGCGATTTTCCTATCTTAGCGGTTACCAAATTACACTAAGGCATGGGTTTAGTAACCGCAAAGGAAGTAGCGCAGGCTATTAACTTGGATAAATACGGCTTTCTGGGAACGTTCATTGGATGGGTGCTTATGAAAGTAACCAAAATTTCCAGCATTAACCACTTTTACGACCAACACAAGCATTTGGACGGACTGGCCTTTTTGGATGCCATTTTGGACCATTACGAAATTAAATTCGAGATTCCCGAGGAAGATTTTAAACGTTTGCCCAAACAAGGTTGCTACATTACCATTTCCAATCATCCACTCGGCGGAATAGATGGCGTGCTCCTATTAAAATTACTATTACACCATAGATCCGATTTTAAGATAATCGCCAACTTCCTGTTGAACAGGATAGAACCTATGTCGCCCTATATACTGCCCGTAAATCCTTTTGAGACCCACAAGGATGCCAAGAGCAGTATTTCCGGGTTCAAGAGTGCCATGAAGCATTTACAGGAAGGCCACCCCTTGGGAATTTTTCCAGCCGGGGAAGTTTCTACCTATAGGGATGGAAAATTAATTGTGGACAAACCTTGGGAGGAAGCTGCCCTAAAACTAATACGACGGGCAGAGGTACCCGTGGTACCTATCTATTTTCACGCTAAAAACAGTAGGTTGTTTTATCGTCTATCCAAGATAAGCGACATATTCCGCACGGCCAAACTACCTTCTGAAGTAACCACTCAAAAGAACAGAATTATTAAGGTACGTATTGGGCAACCTATTTCCGTCCAAACCCAGAACGAACAGGAAAATTTAGCAGAATTTGCGGACCTTTTAAGGCGCAAGACTTATATGCTTTCCAATGCCTATGAGAAGGAAAGGCTATTGGACCAGATTCCAACCAGTTTAAAAATACCTAAAGCCCCAAGAAAAATAGCCACAGCCGTACGCACTGAAGTTATACAGGAGGAAATTGAACGTTTAAGGGAAAAAGACTGCAGGCTGTTGCAAAGCAAAAATTATGAGGTCTTTTTGGCCAAGGCTGGGGACATGCCCTTTATTTTAAAGGAAATAGGCAGACAGCGGGAAGTTACTTTTAGGGCCATAGGGGAAGGCACCAATAATGCTATTGATCTTGATAAGTTTGATAATTATTACCGACACCTCTTCCTATGGGACGACGAGGATAAAGTAATCGTTGGGGCCTACCGTATGGGTATGGGTTCGGAAATATTCGAAGAATACGGAATAGACGGGTTTTACTTGCAGGACCTATTTAGATTTGAGCCTGAACTTTACGGCATGATGTCCCAATCAATAGAAATGGGCAGGGCCTACATCATTAAGGAATATCAACAGAAACCAATGCCACTATTTCTTTTATGGAAAGGCATTGTTCATACTACCTTGCGATTCCCGGACCACAAATTTTTAATTGGAGGGGTAAGTATCAGTAATCAGTTTTCCAACTTTTCCAAGTCATTGATGATAGAGTTTATGAAAAGTAATTATTGGGATCCCTATGTGGCCCAATACATCAGGCCCAAAAAAGAATTTAAGGTGAAGCTAAACGATGCTGACAAAGACTTTATTTTTGATGAAACCGAAGCCGATCTTAACAAATTCGACAGGCTTATTGAAGAAGTGGAGCCAGGAAGTTTAAGACTACCCGTATTGATCAAAAAATATATTAAACAGAATGCCAAAGTAGTGGCCTTTAACGTGGACCCTTTATTCAATAACTCAGTGGATGGTTTAATGTACATTAAAATAGCCGACTTACCTGAAAGCACGGTAAAACCGGTTATGGAAGAGTTTCAGGCGGAATTGGAACGAAAATTGGCCGAGGGACAACAGGATGAAGGAAACCCAGCTTAAGGTTCTCTCCCTTAGGCAATCATTAAAGCGGCCGCACAGGCTTAATCCACGCCTACAACAGTACTTCTTCTCTCAAAAAGAAGATTATCCTTCCAGACATTATCCCGTTTGCCAACGCGCTCCCTTTTACCAATAAAACGGAACCCCATTTTGAGATGTAACTCCACACTCCCCTCATTTTCCGGAAATATTCCCGATTGCAGGGTCCATAGACCCGCTTTTTCACTTTCAACAATCAACTCCTGCATAAGCATTTTCCCTACACCTTGGCCTCTACTGCCCTGTCCTATATAAACACTCACCTCCGCCACTCCACCGTAAACACATCGGCTTGATACAGGAGAAAGAGCAGCCCAGCCCAAAATGCTATCCCCTTTGGCAGCCACCAATCTTCCTATCTGTAGATGACCTGCATCCCAAACCTCAAAGGAAGGGACCACTTTCTCGAAGGTAGCAAAACCAGTATCCATTCCCTGCTGGTATATTTGGGCTACCGATGGCCAATCGCTATTTTCCATTTTCCGAATCTCCATGAAAATACTTTTTAGAACAAACCTAAGTTGTATACAGACCCTTGGATTACCCTTTCAATTTATCGTAATATTACGATAAATATTGATAAAAATAAAGTCAGACCATAAAAATCTGACTTCATATTATTCTTAGAACCAAGGTTTCTTTCCTACCTGATAGGTATTGTAAAAATCCTCATCGCTTTTGGTAAGATAAATAATGCCTTCTATAACTCCAACTATAAATGTTGCCATAACAATAAAACTGCCAATTATAAAACACATAGTAGCGTAACCGACTACGGTTGCCACCAACATGATGATACCTTCTTTTTGATACCCAAGGATAAACTTATGGACGCCAAATTGCCCAAAAAGTATAGCCAGGACCCCTACCAATATCTTCTTATTTTCCCCTCCGGCACTCGCCAAACCTTCTTTAAATTCACTAGCTGACTTCTTGGCTTCCTCTTTAAAATCCTTGGCAGCTTCCTTAGTGTCTTCGGTAAATTCTTTGGCAGCCTCTTTGGTATCATCCGCAAATTCCTTTGCAGATTCCTTAGCTTCTTTGGCAAACTCTTTGGCAGATTCTTTGGCCCCTTTAGCAGCGTCTTTGGCCTTATCTCCTAAATCTTTATTTTCTTCTGACATGGTTGTATTTTAGTTGATTAATAATAGTACTAAATGTAATAATTATTTCTTAATCAAAGAAACGCTTTATCAATGGGTTCCCACAACTCCAGCTTGTTACCATCAGGGTCCAAAATCCAGCCGAATTTACCGTAATTGTACTCCTCGATTTCGCCTACAATGGTAACCCCTTCTTGCTCTAAAACTTTGAGGAGTTCTTCCAAATTTTCTACCCGGAAGTTCATCATAAAAGGGGATTCACTAGGCTTAAAATAATTGGTATCCTCTTTCATAGGGCTCCATTGGGTAGAGCAGTCCTGTCCTTCCTTGTCTTTCCACCAAAAAGTACAGCCAAATTGATCCGTATTAAGTCCTAGATGTTTATTGTACCATTGCTTAATTGCGTTGGGGTCTTTGGTCTTAAAGAAAAACCCACCCAATCCTGTAACTCTATTTTTCATGATCTTCTATTTTTGATACCTCAACTCCACTGGCAATTACCTGGAACAATAACAAAATGCCATTGTAGTTTAAAAGACCATTATCTGCGTTTACAGTCCTTGCTTAGCAGAATTTTTCCTTGATCTTGTCTACCACCGTCTGTGCTAATTTTATTTTACTCTCCACCGTCCATCCTGCCACGTGAGGAGTAAGCAGTACATTATTGGCCTTGATCAAATAGGTAAAGGCCTCTGGCAATTCTGACCCGCTGAACATATCTTCAAAAGATTTTTTTTCATATTCAAGTACATCCAAACCGGCACCGAGCACCTTGCCCTCTTTCATTGCAGAAACAAGGTCTTCCGTAACCACGCATTTCCCCCTTGCGGTGTTGATCAACCAAAGGGGATTCTTGAAATCTTTTAGAAAATCGGCATTGATCATATTAATGGTTGCAGGAGTTTGGGGTACGTGAAGACTAATAACTTGGGACCTTTGTTTAAATTCCATTATCCCAACCTGTCTGGCGTTCTCATCCCCTACACCACCAACAATGTCGTAGCATATAACTTCCACATCAAAGCCCTTTAATTTTTTGGCAAAGGCCTTGCCCATATTTCCATAGCCAATGATGCCTACCGTTTTGCCTTCCAGCTCTGTACCACGGTTACCTTCCCGGTCCCATTTCCCATTTCTTACCTCTATGTCCGCCTTGTTCAATTTATTAAAGAGCGACAATAGCATTCCCAGGGCGTGTTCCCCTACAGCATTGCGATTGCCTTCTGGGGCAGCCGCTAAAAAGATTCCCAGTTGCTTGGCATGATCGGTATCTATATTTTCCAAACCGGCACCTAAACGGCCAATAAACTTAAGGTTGACGGCCTTATCCAAAAAGGCCTCATCAATAGTGAACCTACTTCTGATGATGACGCCCTCATAATCCCCTATTTTCTTTTCAATTTCCTCCTTGGAGGAGGTATAATCTTCATCATTCTGAAACCCCAAGGCATTAAACTGTTCAATGATCAAGGGATGATTTACATCTAAATGGAGAACTTTCATAAACTAAATATTAAAAGACAAAGATACAAGTCCGCTTGGCTACTGGAAACAAGAAACCGGACTATTTTCAGGTTTAAATATAAAACTTTAGGACGTATTTGCACTAGGGATTGCAGCTGGCTACCGTGTAGCGCGGAAAGCCCGCCGCCGCCAAAGAAGGCGGAGTGCCCTAAATGCCCAAAATAACCTTGGCGATAGAAAAATATATCAAAATCCCGAAAATATCGTTGCTTGTGGTAATAAACGGTCCCGTAGCAATGGCGGGATCTATACCCCTTTTGTGCAGAAACAGCGGTATAAAGGTCCCTATAATCCCTGCCACCACCGTTACGGTGATCAAGGAAATGGAAATTGCCAGGGAGGTAAGAAAACTTCCTTTCCACAGCCAGGTAAAAAATAATAGTATGGACGCCAAAACGGTCCCATTTAACAAGGCTAGCAACATTTCCTTTATAAGTCTTCCACTAATACTTCCTTTTAGGTCGTCATTGGCCAATCCCTGCACCATAATAGCACTGGATTGCACCCCTACGTTCCCGGCCATGGCAGCTATTAGCGGGGTGAAAAAGAATAGCACTCCATAATCGCTCATCAGGGTCTCGAAGCCGCCCATGATAGCCGCAGCCCCTACACCTCCCAAAAGGCCCAAAAACAACCAGGGCAATCTGGCACGGGTCAGGTCCCAAATACTGTCGTCTGCCTCCACATCTTGGGAAATACCGGCAGCCAATTGATAATCCTTTTCTGCCTCTTCCCTAATAACATCCACAATATCGTCTATGGTAATACGGCCAACCAGCCTGCCAATTTCATCCACTACTGGAATGGCTTCCAAATCATATTTGGACATTATTTTGGCTACTTCCTCTGGTTTTTCATTTACGTTAACGGCATCTACCTTGGGAATATATACTTCACTGATATGGGTCTTGGTGGAGGTGGTAAGCAAATCCTTTAGGGAAAGTCGCCCTTTAAGTTTACCTTCATCATCTACCACATAAATGGAATGCACCCTAGTAACATTTTCCGCCTGTGCCCTCATTTCCTTTACGCAGGTAAGTACGTTCCAATTCTCATTGACTTTCACCAACTCCTTGGCCATTAATCCACCCGCCGAATTTTCATCATAGCGCAACAGGTCAACAATATGCTTGGCATGCTCCCTGTCCTCTAATTCGGAAATTACCTCCTGGACCATATTTTTTGGTAGTTCCCCAATGATGTCGGCGGCATCATCCGTATCCAACTCGTCCAATTCCCCGGCAATTTCCTTGGCAGAAAGATTGGCAAGAATAGCCTCCCTAACATCAACATCCAGCTCCGTAAGGGTTTCCGATGTTTTTTCGCTATCCAGAAGTTTAATTAGATAGGTGGCATGGTCCTCGTCCAATTCGTTGATGATCTCCGCCACATCCGCATAATGCACCTCAGCCAACAAGGCCGACAATTGCCCGTCCTGATGGCTGTCTATTAGCTGTTCTATTTCAGCTAAATATTCCTCGGTGAGTTTAAATGGTATCATTTGCTATCTTCTGTGTCAACGAAATGAAGTCCGCAACGCTTAATTGCTCCGGACGCAGGCCAAATATAGCATCTTCTCTGAGAACATCTGAAAGATTGAATGTTTTTAAACTGTTACGAATGGTCTTTCTGCGCTGGTTAAACGCTGCCTTGACCACCTGTTTGAACAATCTTTCATCTACGCCCAAATGAAAATTTTCCTTTCTGGTTAGTCGCAACACTCCGGACTGCACTTTAGGAGGCGGATCAAAAACTTGGGGCGAAACTGTAAATAAATATTCCGCATCATAAAATGCCTGTACCAAAACTGACAGTATCCCATATGCCTTGCTGCCTTCCTTTTCACATATCCTTTCGGCCACCTCTTTTTGGAACATTCCGCTGAATTCCGGAATCTGATCCTTAAATTCCAACATCTTAAAAACAATCTGGGTGGAAATGTTATAGGGAAAATTCCCGGTTATAGCGAATTGCTCTTCCCCAAAAAGGGTCCATAGATCAAACTTTAAAAAATCGGCCTCCAAAACCTTGAACTCCCCCTTGCGCTGCATTAAATTATTGTGCTCCAAAGGAAAGCTGTGATTAAGATAAATGATAGATTCCTCATCCAGATCCATAGCCACCAAATCGATATCCCTTTCCAACAAATATTTGGTGAGCACCCCGGTACCAGGCCCTATCTCTATAACATTGCGATATCCGTTCAACTTTAGTGTTTCCCCAATTTTTTGAGCAACGGCCTCATCTTTCAAAAAATGTTGGCCTAAATGTTTTTTTGCTTTTACCGGACTTTCCTCCTGCCAAGGTCTACTGAACTTTTCCTTCTTGGAATGAAAGGTTTTTTTCCCTTTTTTGCTCATAGCGCTGCGTATTTAATTAATGTTCGCTAATGATCGCCAACTCTGTCCTAAAGGCAACAAACTTGCCTGCAAAGAGTTCCATCACTTTTTTACGCAGTCTTTCTGCATCTTCGGCGTAATATTTTTGAAGGGTTTCTTTGGAATCGGTGGTATATTGAATGGAATAAGTAATTCCTCCCATCTCCTCCTCCACCAAAACCTGGGACATTAGAGCCTTGGTAAACTTTCCGGTTTCCAACATCTCGGGGATATGTATCTCCTTCATCCAGGACAGCCACTGTCCTTGGATCGATTCTTCAATATTCATGGTAACATTGTAAATATACATGCTTCGTCATTGCATTCCCAAACGGGAATATTTATATTCATTTATGGATGGGCCAGGGCATTAAACACTAATTAATACTGTCTCCCCGCAACATCCTAAAATTCCTTCTTGCCAGTGGAAAAAAATAACTATCCTGATAATTATAGATAATTTTCTCGTAATGCGCCTTGGCCTTTTCAGGCTGATCCAGGATGTTCCGATACAATTCCGCCAGGGCAAAATTGGCATCATCGGCCAAAATATCGTTGGCATAGAATTCCACTATTTTAAGGTAGTTAAATTCCGCCTTTTCATAATCCTTTAATTCGATTAAAATTTCGGCCTGTTTCAAAAGTGCCTCATCCTCAATTTTTTCCCCTTTATGATTTTGGAGTATGTCTTCCAATAGCTCCACTGCCTCCTTTTTTTTATTTTGATAGGCCAAAAAATCGGCACGGGCGTACTTCTTTAAAGCTGTTTGGGTAGAATCTTCCAAGGAGTTATCGGAAATTAACAGACTTAATTGCATGGCATCATTGGCAATCAATTGCGAGGTAGATCCCCGTAGTATCTTTAATTGCGTTAAAGCCCAATCGAAATCGCCTTTATAGAAACTAGTTTGCGCCACTTTAAAACGCGCATCCTGACCAAGGACATCATTTTTTAAATCTTTCTGGATCTGGGAAAAATAGATCAAGGCCTGATTAAACTGCCGATCATAGACCAAAATATCGCCCAAAGTACTTTTAATATAGGATTTGCTGTAATTATTTAGAGGCAGCTCCAAACTTTGACCTAATATCTTAATAGCGGGCTCGGGGTTATTCTTATTGAAGGTTAAAAATTTGGCGTAGGCTATCTGAAGCTGCAAGGTTTCCATTTCGTAACCGTAGACGCCCAATAATTCATCAAATTTCTTTTGGACCTTCTCCAGGACCTTATCATCGGCTTCCAACAAATCTATTTCAATAAGATTTAGCTGGGCATCCAGGGCCACTACGGCGTCTGCACTATTTTCGGATATATACATAAACACCTCTTTTGCCGTATCTACATCCTGTTCCTCCATGGCCATTTTTCCCAATCCTTGCAAACGTTGCAAAGAGGTCTCCCCGCCCCTTTTGTAAATAGCCTTTTCTTGGTTAAAGGCACTCTTAAATTGCTTTTGTTGAACAAAAAGCCAACTCAACAATTCGTTCCATAGTATATCCGGGCTTCTTTGCGCATTCTGAAGCAATACCTTTTTAAATTTAATGTTATTTGGGTTCTCCGCTTCCGAACTAATAAAATCGTTAATATTGCGCAGCACATTTGCCTGGGAAGCCTTGCCTTCACTTATTAATTTTAAATAGGATTCGTACATCTGCTCTATGTTGCCCTGCTCCCCATAGATCCTGGCTTTTTGAAAATTATAATCCAATCGGGGATTTAGCTCCATTGCGATGGAGTAAGCCTTTATGGCATAATCCAGCAAGGCATATTTCTGAAACCTATATCCAAGACCATAGCCAAAATTAGGGTTCTCGCTTATTTTTTGAAGCGCCGCATTGTAATACTCGGTCGCCTTTTCAGCTTGATCCTGTAAGGTATAATTGTACCCCAGCTCAATGAGCATAGTAGGATAAATATTTTGCTCGTTCACCGCCTTCAACAAGAATTCTTCGGCCTTATCATATTGTTCCAATTGCTGGTAACAGGCCACTAGACCTTCCCCATAATCTGTCCGCATCGGATTTTTGGCGACCAACTTTTCATAGAACACTACGGCCTTATCAAAAGCACCATCCTCAAAATACTGTTTCGCCAAAAAGTCTTCCTGGGAAAGCAACAGTTGGGAACAAGAAAAAATAAGTATGAATATAAGTAGTCGCAAAGATTCTTTTTTTTCAAAGATACATAGAATGTACAAAGTGGGTGTTAAGGCCAATATAAAGAATTTTAAGTAGGACAAACTTTAAATTCAGCTTAGATTTAAGGTGTAACTTTGTGTATTATTTTTTTTGGATGAAACTATTAATTGCAGAGGACGAAATTTCGTTACAACAATCCATTGTCACCTATTTGGAAAGGGATGGGAATGTTTGCGAATGTGCTTCCAATTATGAAGAGGCCATTTACAAAGTATCCCTATACGATTATGACGTAATTATCCTGGATGTTAATTTAGTCACCGGAAGCGGTCTGGAAGTCCTAAAGCAATTAAAAAAGGAAAAGAAAAAAGCGGGTGTAATCATTATTTCGGCCAATAATTCCTTGAACGATAAACTTGAAGGACTGGATTTGGGAGCAGATGATTACATAACCAAGCCTTTTCATTTGGCAGAGCTTAATTCGCGCATTAAAGCTGTTTTGAGAAGGGGCAAATTTGGCGGTGATGAAAACATTGTATTTAATGAAATAAGGGTAGATACAGGAGCAAAATCAGCCTATGTCCTGGACAAACCTTTGACCCTGACCCGCAAGGAATACGATTTATTGCTTTTCTTTATTACCAATAAAAACAGGATCCTCTCCAAAGAAATTATAGCAGAACATCTCTGGGGGGACAATAGCGATCTGGCAGATAATTTCGATTTTATATATGTCCATATCAACAACCTACGAAAAAAATTAACGTCTGAAGGCGCAAAATACATCAAGACAGCCTACGGAAGTGGTTATAAATTCACAGAAGAATAAAATTTGGCCAAAAAGAACATAAAAATACCTTTATTGCGAAAAGCGTCCAAATCATTTCTTTGGGCCAGCATGCTATTGATGGTCCTTAGTACCATTGCCCTATTCTTTTATGTACGATGGTTGCTTGAACAAGAAGTAGAAGAGGAATTGTTTTCAGCAGAAGCTAGAATAGAAAGTGCACTATCGGCAGGGCAACACCCCAGTTCTTTGGCCCCCATAATAGAGATTAATGAAGTAGACGAATTAAAAACACCTTTTACCAAGGATACGGTTATCTACGACCCTTCCCAAGATGAAATGGAATTGTTCCGGGAACTTTCTACCTATAAAAGAATCAACAATAAATCGTATAAGATATCTGTGCGCGTTCTTGTTGTGGAAACCAACCAAATTTTATGGGCCATAATTCTTTCCTATATAGTCATAATATTCCTGGTCTTTGTTTTCCAATTCTACCTTAACAAATCCAGTAACAAGAAAATATGGAATCCGTTCTTTCATAATTTGGAACAAATGAAAAAGTTTTCATTGTTGTCCAAGGAACCGATACAGCTATTGGACAGTGAAATCCTGGAGTTTTCCGAACTAAACAAAGAGATTGCCTTATTAACGGGCAAAGTCCGTGACGATTATGAAAACTTAAAGCAATATACAGAGGATGTTTCCCATGAACTACAGACCCCTCTGGCCATTATACAGGCCAAAATTGAAAATATAATTAACGACCAAACGGTAACGGAGGTACAATTTAACCAGTTGGCGTCCATACAAAAAGACATACAGCGACTAACACAATTAAATAAACGCTTGGCATTGTTGACCAAGTTGGAGAACCACCAATTCACGCACAGGGCGAATATTGATATCACCGATTTAATAGCCCAAATCATTTCCAATTTTAATGAGATTTCCACGATTAGCTTAACCTTCGAAAAAGCCAGTAACATCATGGCCAATATTGACCCCTATTTGGCGGAAATATTATGTAATAACATCATTTCCAATGCCATAAAACACAGCTCCCATAGAAAACCCATAAACATAGAAGCGAAAGACATGGTTCTTTCCGTCTACAATTACGGCCCCACTCCCATTGTCAATCCGCAATATCTTTTTACAAGGTTTTACAGGGAAAACAAGGAATTTAAATCGACCGGACTGGGTCTTGCCATAGTTAAGAAAATATGTGAACTTTACGGTTACGAAATTACTTACGCCTACATAAACGAGCATCACTGTTTTTCTATAGATTTTGGCTCCACCAAGTCTACAAGGAAATTGTCGAGCTAAGTTATCGGGCTTTAAATTCTCTTTAGATTGCTCCCTTACTTTTCGGGCAAAATTGAATTCTGACTACCAAAATGAACAAGAATATCACCTTCTTACTAACATTTATACTTTTCAGCCTTTCTATGGTTTCCGCCCAAAAATCCATTAGTATCACCGGGCAATTGCTAGACGCCTCCACCAATGAACCGATGCCTTTTGCCAATGTAGCTGTTAACCAGTTTCCGGATAATTCTTTGGTAACCGGAGGTATAACGGAAGAAGATGGAAAATTTTTTATTGAAAATATCCCTGTAGGCACCTACACCATTTATTTTACCTACATAGGATTTGCCTCCACCTCACAAAAAATTACCACCAGTGGTCTTAACACCGTTTTCGATCTAGGTCGGATAGAATTATCCCCGGACGCCGAAATGCTGAATGAAATAGAAGTAACGGGAAAACAGGCAACCACCAATTCTGAATTGAATAAAAAATCCTTTAATCTAAGCGATAATATTGCCCAATCTGGGGGCTCTGTCCTGGATGCTATGAAAACTATGCCCGGGGTAACCTTTGATCAGGACGGAAAGGTAATACTTCGGGGAAGTGACAAGGTAGTTATTTTAATAGACGGAAAACAATCCAGTCTCACAGGATTTGGCAATCAGAAGGGATTGGGCAATATCCCCGCGGCCAATATTGAAAAAATAGAGATAATTAATAATCCATCGGCCAAATATGACGCCAATGGTTTCGCTGGAATCGTAAATATCATTTATAAAAAGGAAAAAAAGACAGGATTTAATGGCGATGCCGGACTCTCCTTTGGTTTGGGGGCTTTGGGCAAAAAGAAGGAAGATACCAGAACCGATCTTGGGTCCTACTCCCTTAACCCCAAACTTATTCCCAGTCTAAATTTCAATTACAAGGCCAATAAATTGAACTATTTTTTACTGTCGGAATTTATTTTGCAGGAGGCCCTACCGAATAACGAATTTACCACGAGACACTATGACGACGGTAAAAATACCTTATCACAGGTGCCGGAAAACCGCAGGCAGTTCCGCGCCATTATAAATGGGGGCATAGACTGGGAATTAAATAACAATGATGCCATTACGGTTTCAGGTATGTACGACCGTGAAAAGCATATAGACACTTCACAGGTTGCCTTTATAAATTTGAACACCAATAGCCGGGAAAGGTATTACAATTGGCAGGAGGAAGAAGTTACAAGTTATATAAATGTGGCTGTAAATTACAAGCATAAATTTTCGAAGATAGGCCACACCCTTAGCGCAAATGCCCAATATACAAGGGGACTGGAAGATGAAAGCTATTTCCTGAACGACAGTTCTGCCATAAGGGTCGGACGGGATGCTACCAATATTTTGGCCATTGAGCATACAACCAGCCTATCTGCAGACTACTCCAGAGCCCTTAAGCATGGGAAAATAGAATTGGGATCCAAAGTAAGAATTAGAAGGTTGCCGGTAGAGTACACTATAACTCCGGGAAACAATAGTATTATATATCCCGATATGGGTACCTATTCCGACTGGGGCGAAAACCTCTACGCCCTTTATACCAACTATTTGCTTGAGAAAGAAAAATTTGACATAGAAGCAGGCCTGCGAGCAGAACATACCGATGTATTTTATGACATAGATCCGGCTAACAACTATTACCAGAACAACGACGCCTACAATTATTTTGAACTTTTCCCCAGTTTGCGCTTCACCTATAAATTAAATGATTACAATAGGCTATCCATGTTTTACAATAGACGGGTAGACAGACCAGGCGAACCCGAACTGCGTATTTTTCCCAAATATGATGATCCGGAACTCTTAAAAGTGGGCAATCCGTATTTACGCCCGCAATTTACGGACGCCGTGGAGGTTGCACATAAATACAGCTGGGGGACCGGTTCCCTTTTTTCTGCCCTTTATCACAGAATGATAAAAGATCAATATATGCGTATTTTTAGCATAGACGATTCCAATCCTGACTATGATATTGTAAACAAAATATATCAGAATACAGGTAATGCTACCAATACCGGTATTGAATTACTGATGAGTCAGGATATTACCAGAAATTGGAAACTATCCGCAAGTATAAATTGGTATGTAAACAGCATAGACAATTATACCGGCACTTTGTTATTCCCTTATGTACGGCCATTCTATATTGAAAAATCATCCGATAATGCTGGCGATTTTAAAATTAATAATGAATTTACCCTGCCCAAAAACTGGGCACTGCAGCTTACGGGTCTTTATTACTCGGACAAGAATATTCCCCAAGGCAAACAACTATCTCGATCCTCGATTGATGCCGGTATAAAGAAAATAGTTTGGGATGGCCATGGAGAGTTTACCCTCTCCGCCTCGGACATTTTTAACACCTTTGGCCTGCGGCAAGAAGTTGTAAGTGACGGCTTTACCGCTATGTATGAAAACTATTTTGAAACGCAGATAATAAGGGCCGGATTTAAGTATAAGTTTTAACTGGTGCAAAGACCCAAGTCCTTGATACTTTAAAATTTCTTTAGAATGTTATCCTAATATTGATTTATAATTATACATTTAAAATGTGGCAAAAACTTTTCCCCGACCGATTTGCACTGCTAAAAACCTTTATCTGCATTTTCCTAATACTGTCCTTCTTAGTTAGGACCGTATTTTTATTTTGGAGCTTTGGGGAAATTGACACCTCGATCACAACACTACTCTCCACCTTTGGTATCGGGTTTTTATTCGATGTAGGCACTGTTTCCTTCTTTGCTCTGCCCTACTCTTTATATTTACTGCTGATGCCCCAAAAATTTTACGGAAGTATCGTAGACAAATCAATCACCTATTTTGCTTATACCATAGGCCTAATAATATTCCTGTTTTCGTTCTTTGCAGAAATCACTTTTTGGGACGAATTTAAAAATAGGTTCAATTTTATTGCGGTAGATTATTTGGTCTATTCCTACGAGGTGGTCAAAAATATAAACGAATCCTACCCCATCCCCTATTTGGTCGGCCTGATTTTAATCGCAGTTGGGGTATTGATATTTATTACCTACAAAAAAGCGGCATTCAACAAAACATTTAAAAGCACCACCCCCTTTAAAGCCAAGTTATTACCCTTCCTTGCCGTTATATTTATTGCTATTATTTCTGGATTATTTATTAAGAACAAACAGGCAGAACAGTTTGCCAACAGGTACAACAACGAATTGTCCAAGGCCGGAATCTATTCCTTTTTTGCCGCCTTCAGGAACAACGAACTTTCTTTCGACGATTTTTATAAGACTATAAATACCGATAAGGCTTTTGATCTGGTGAAAGCATCCTACAAAAATGAAAAGGCAACTTTCCTAAAACCAAAAGACCATTCCATACTTAGAACAATTCAAAATACAGATTCATTAGCCAAGTCCATTAAGCCGAACATTATTTTCATTTGTATAGAAAGCTTGAGCGGCAAATATTTGAACACCCTTGGTGGCGATTACAACATTACCCCGACCCTGGACAGTTTGGCATCTAACGGCATATTTTTCACCAATCTGTATGCCACTGGAACAAGAACAGTCCGTGGTATGGAAGCCATAACCCTATCCATTCCTCCTACACAGGGAAGAAGTATTGTGAAAAGAACAGACAATATAGGACTATTTACTATTGGGGAAGTATTTAAAAACATGGGGTATAGCCGTAATTTCTTTTACGGGGGAGATGGTTATTTCGATAATATGAACACCTACTTTGGTGGCAACGGATTTAATATCGTAGACCGTGGCAGAGGTTTTCTACTGGACAAGGAAATAAAAACCACAAGAACCAACATTGAGGATGACGAAGTAACATTTGAAAATGCTTGGGGCGTATGTGATGAGGACATTTATAGAAAGGTGATAAAGGAAGCCGATATGGCCCACGAAAACAACAAACCCTTTTTCGATTTTGTGATGACCACCTCCAATCACAAACCTTACACTTATCCTGAAGGCTCAATAGATATCCCCTCTGGGACCAGCAGACAAGGGGCAGTAAAGTATACCGATTATGCTATAGCCCAATTCTTGAAAATTGCCAAGACAAGGCCATGGTTTAAGAACACTGTTCTGGTTATTATGAGCGATCATTGTGCCAGCAGTGCCGGAAGAGGGGAACTGGATATCAACAATTACCACATCCCGGCCATGATTTGCAATTTTCAGGATACTGCACCGCAAAAAATAAATAAGCTTTGTTCCCAAATAGATATGTTTCCCACGGTATTTTCGTTATTAAACTGGGATTACACCAGTAATTTGTTCGGAAAAAATATCTTTACCATGAAACAGGAGGACGAAAGGGCGTTTATTGGCAATTACAGGAAATTGGGCCTTTTAAAAGGAAATAAAGTAATGGTTTTGGGAGATCAAAAGAAGTTTAACTTTTACGAATGGAATTCCACCAATAATAACCTAACCCTAATTCCTACAGACAAAAATTATTTGGACACCACCATAGCATTTTACCAGGCAGCCAATTATTTGTACGCCCACAACGGGCTAAAGACACAGCAATAAATATTTTGAGAAATATTCATTTTATAATCAATCCAAAAGCCGGTTCCGGTAACAATTTTTTGGAAAAGGAATTCCTTAGATCTTACTTTAAGGAAACTGAATATCTCCTTTCCGTTAAATACTCCAAATATAAAAAACAGGCTATTTCACTTACCAAAGATTCCATCAAAGAAGGTGCCCAAACCATTGTAGCTTGTGGAGGGGACGGTACCATCAATGAGGTTGCCTCTTGTCTGGTTGGCACAAATATAATGCTGGGAATTATTCCTATAGGATCGGGAAACGGACTGGCCTCCAATCTTATGATTCCCTCAATAATTGAAAAAGCTATTGAAATAATTAAAAAGAACGATATAGTAACTATAGATGTTGGAAAAGTAAATGAATCCTATTTTTTCAGTAATACGGGAATGGGTTTCGATGCCAATGTCATAAAAAACTATGAAGCTTTAAAAAAGAGAACCCTAATTGGGTACCTAAAGGCCTCCCTTAGATCCTTTAACGAGTTTAAAAAAGGACGGGAAGTAAGAATATCCATAGATGAGGACCATACCATATATAACCCATTTTTAGTATTCGTTTCCAACTCCAATGAACTGGGATTCAACATTAGTTTAACCCCGAAAGCCTCTTTAATGGATGGCCAGTTGGACGTACTAATAGTTCCCGAACTAAGTAAATTAAAAATGTTGTTGTTCGGCGCATTAATGTTGGTCCGTAAGTACCATTGGCTAAAGGAGATCAAAACCTATCAAACCAAAACATTACAAATTTACAGGAATGACGGGTTATTTTTGGATTCGCAAATAGATGGGGAATTCCACAAAATGGAAGACAAACATATTAATATTTCCATATTGGAAAAATCCTTGGACATTCTTGCCCCTAAGAACATTGAACTCCGGCTTTAGTTTATCCTTAGATTCATTCATTTAATTTGGTTATTTGGTATGCCAAGAAAATCCCATTCTTTTTAACGCTCATAAAACATGGCTTCCAACTTAAGTCGGGGAATATTAAAACTCCATCACCATTTCAAAACCCTGTTATTTTTGCTGGCAATACTATTCAGCACTTTGCTGAAGGCCCAGGACAAAACAATTACTACATTGGGGGATGTTTTAATATTTACCATGCCCGCCACGGCCTTGGGCTCTTCTATAATCATCGGAGATCAAAAGGGAACATGGCAATTTACCAAGGGGTTCCTCTTGAACCAGGCACTGACCATTGGTTTAAAAACAGCCATAGATAAGCCCAGACCAGATTTAAGCAATAATTCCTCCTTTCCCTCAGGCCATACCTCCATCACTTTTCAAAGTGCAGCTTTCATCCAAAAACGCTATGGTTGGAAATATGGTGCTGCAGCCTATGCGCTGGCCGGTTTTACCGGTTATTCCAGAATACAGGCCGATAAACACGATGGTTGGGATGTTTTGGCAGGAGCCATAATTGGGGTGGGAAGCTCGTATATTTTCACTACCCCATATCAAAAGGAACATATGGAAATCACCTTTAACAGTAATGATGGCCACTATCTACTAGGCTGTAAATACAAATTTTAATACGGCTAGTTTTAGCTGATTTTATCAAAACCCGTATAAGGGACAAGGACTTCGGGAATTTGGATTCCATCCTCTGTCTGATAATTTTCCAATATTCCGGCCAATACCCTGGGCAAGGCCAATGAGCTACCATTTAAGGTATGTGCCAATTGACTTTTTCCATTTTCGTCCTTATAGCGCAATTTTAATCTATTGGCCTGGAAGGTTTCAAAATTGGAGACCGAACTAATTTCCAACCAGCGATCTTGGGCCGTTGAAAAGACCTCAAAATCATAGGTAAGGGCAGAAGTAAAGCCCAAATCCCCTCCACAAAGACGCAAGATCCTGTAGGGCAATTTTAGTTCCCTAAGTATATTTTTCACATGCTCTACCATACCATCCAAGGCTTCGTATGATTTAGCGGGATGCTCTACTCGTACAATTTCTACCTTGTCAAATTGATGCAAGCGGTTCAGTCCGCGCACATGGGCACCGTAACTCCCGGCCTCCCTCCTAAAACAAGGAGTATATGCCGTGTGGGTAATGGGAAAATCGGCCTCGTTTAGAATAACATCCCTAAAAATATTGGTTACCGGCACCTCGGCCGTTGGAATCAGATAAAGATCATCCTCGCCTACGTGATACATTTGTCCCTCTTTATCGGGCAACTGGCCCGTACCATAACCTGATGCCTCATTTACCAAATGGGGCACTTGAATTTCATTATATCCAGCAGCTGCATTCCTATCCAAAAAGTAGGAAATAAGGGCTCTTTGCAATCGGGCACCTTTTCCCTTGTACACCGGAAATCCGGCGCCAGCAATCTTTACTCCCAGTTCAAAATCAATAATATCATATTTCTTTGCCAATTCCCAATGTGGCAGCGCACCCTCTTTTAGGGTTGGGATATCCCCTTCCCTGAAGACCTCTTCATTATCCTCCTCCGTGCTACCTGCCGGAACTGACGTATGCGGAACATTTGGAATTTGGTACAGTAAATTTTGAAGATCGGTTGAGGTTGCGGTCAAGGCCTCGTTCAATTCCTTGGACTCCTCCTTTAGACTACCGGTCCTTTCCTTTAAAACGTTGGCTTCCGCTGCCTTTCCGCTTTTATAAAGATTACCGATTTCCTTTGAAATACTATTGGATTCGGCAAGTGTATTATCCAGGAGTGTCTGCAGGGATCGTCGCTTTTCATCCAATTGAAGTACGTTCTCAATTAGTGGAAGGGCCTCAATATTACGCTTTTTTAAAGCCTCAACAATTTGTTCCTTATCCTCACGGATAGCCTGTAACTGCAACATTTTTTTTGATTTTTATCGTGCAAATTTAACCTAATCTTCGGATTTTCGGCATAAATTTAGCCTAGATATAAAACGTAAATCTGAAAAATATGGTTTTTGAACACATCGCCTTAAACGTAAAAAACATCAAGGACATTAAGGATTGGTATGTTGCCAATGTGGGGTTGAAGGTAGTAAGCGAGCAAACGGAGGCTCCCTTCATGACTTTTTTTGCAGATTCATCCGGACGAGTAATTTTGGAACTATACTATAGATCAGACGAAGAAATTACAGATTTTAAAACAAAACATCCACTCACTTTTCATATGGCATTTGTTTCCCAAAACGCCGTAACTGATAAAATTAGGCTATTGGATAAAGGCGCCAGTTTTGTTGAGGAAATAACTAAGGAAGACGGCAGCCATTTGGTAATGCTCCGTGACCCATGGGGCATGCCTTTGCAACTTTGCCAGAGGACCAAACCGTTTTAGAAAACCTAGAATATTCCTATTCCTCTAATTTTTGGATGGGGAAGGCAAGATCCAATTGTTATGCTCAAAATAATTCCAGGACACACTGCCAAGGTCTATTTTTGGGTCAATAAATTCTTGGTATGGTTTTCCATTTACGCTCACCCTGGAATTTACAAAAACCGAGATATCCTCCCCCTTTTCAGCGTATTCCCTTTTTAAGCGTTGGGCAAACTGCCACATAAAATCCGGATAGGATTTAATTTTACTTTTCTGTCCCCTTGATAGATAATCGTCCAAATTTACCAGATAAGAATTTCCGCTGGTATGGTTCACTATTTTAAATGTTGTAATCCCGGTACGGCTCCTCAACATCATTCTCCAACTCATCCTATGCCCCTCTTCTGTCCATAAAACATCGTCTTTTATAAAATGATGACGTATCGGCAGGGCCAATTGGATCAAAAAATAAAGGGACAAAATTCCCAAAACCAATTCTCTTCGGGGAGGCACAACAAGAGAGTCCCCTTGGTAAGGTGCCTTTTTTTTAAAAAACAACCTCCGAATGGTTTCCGGTTCAAAAAAGAATACCGTAAAAGCCAAGGCCAAATAGGGAAAGATGCCTATCTGAAAAACAATTGAATTAAATAAGTGAAAAAACAGGGAAGCTACAAAAGCCCATTTTCTAGTAGGCTTCCACAAGAGGGCCGGCACAATAAGCAAATCGAACAGAATACCTGAAATACCTACCACCCTATGAACCAATGGTTCTTGAAGTAGTCCGCCAATGATGGGATAGGACTTTTTATTTTTAAAAAGAATCTCTATAATACTGAAATCCACCCAATCCCCATACAACTTGGCCACAGAGGCATAGGTATATACAATAAACAACTGTAAAATAATTATCCAATTTAAATAAGCGGACATATGATTGGTCCTTATGGAAGGATTTCTCCTGGCATCCAATGAATAATACCTGTTTGCCGGCATAAAAGCCATTATCAACGCAATCAATATCAGCAGGTAATAATGATTGTTGTACGCTGTTTTTTGCATAAGGTAAACGCCGGTCCAGAGCAAGGTAAAGGCCGCAGCGCTCAATCGGTATCTATATCCCAAGGCAATAAAAATCCCTAAGGTGCCCATTGCAATAAAGTACAAATACATACCTATTCCGGGCAAAGGCTGCAACCAATCGAAACCAATAAAATTAAAGGTAAATTGAGGATCTATCAGATTTTTTTTGACCCAACCTGTTGCAATGGCCCCATAGCATTCAAGGCTTATCAGAATGCCAAAAAATATCCTGAAAATTAGGAGCGGACTATTATCGATTTGCTTGAAAAGAAACCGATCCAACATTTACTTGGAGATTATGGAAAGGGAAGTCTCCCGATCTTTTTTCAATTGCGTCTTGAGGCCTTCCAGGGAATTGAATTTTTTTTCATCCCTTATGCGATCAATTATATCGATCTGAATTTTTTTCCCGTAAAGATCCTGATCAAAATCGAAGAAATTAATTTCGATACTTTTTGTCTTGCCATCCACGGTAGGGTTAAAACCTATGTTCATCATTCCATATACAGTTTTGTTGCCCAATACACTGCTCACCACATAGACGCCGTTCTTAGGTATTAGCTTATATTCTTCGGGAATGGATAAATTGGCAGTTGGAAAGTTTAATTTTCTACCTAATCCTTTTCCTTTTACAATACTCCCTGTTAGCATATAATTATATCCCAAATACATATTGGCCGTTTTCATGTCCCCCTCTTCCAAGGCCTTCCTGATTTTTGTGGAACTAACCGAAACGTCATCCACTTCTTGGGCAGATATCTCTTCCACCTCAAAATCCAAGGCATTCCCGAACGCCATTAAATCGTTTATATTGGCATTCCTATTTCTGCCAAATCTATGATCGTAACCAATAATGATTTTTTTGGTCTTTAAATCATTGACCAATATATCCCTGACGAACTGTGTTGCCGACAAGCGGGAAAATTCTTTGGTGAACGGGTGTACAATTAAATAATCGATACCCAATTCCTCCAAAATTTTAATCTTTTCATCAATGGTATTCAAAAGCTTGATAGAGACATCTTTTTGAAGCACCATTCTAGGATGGGGGAAAAAAGTAAGTACCGTAGATTTCAACTCCAGCACTTTGGCACTATTTATGAGACGTTCCAATATTTTACGGTGACCAATATGCACCCCATCAAAAGTGCCAATGGTAATGGCAGTAGGGTGCGCTTTATCGTAATTGGAGATGCTTTGAACTGTTATCACAAATTCGAATAATAAAAAAACTTATCTTTGAGTTTGTACAAAAACCCGCTTGATGGTTGTAAAATTACGTCTTGTTTTTTCAATATCCATATTTTTTCTTTGCTATTGCGGATTTGGGCAAGCCAAGTATTGGCAAAAAACCGATTCTAGGAGCAAGAAGTCCCAAAGACAAACGGCGGAGTTAAGGGTAAATCATGGCCTTACTTTTTCTTTGGAAAAAGACGTCTTTATCAATGAACTAAAGGCAACCCATATCCAAAAATCTTCAAAAATAGTAAGTTTTCCGGATGAAGACGGAGACCTGATACCTTTCGTTGTCCAAGAAGCTTCCGTACTTTCTCCTGAACTTTCCAAGAAATACCCCCAAATAAAATCCTATGTCGGCAGGGGTTTAAAGAATAAAAATGACAGGGTAAGGTTTAGTGTTTCCCAAAACGGGATACAAAGCATGATCGTGTATGGTGAAAGCAAAAATGCCACCTACATGCAGAAAGTGTCAGATTCCGACAATGAATATATAGTGTACAATAGGAAAGACGCCTTAATGATGAACACCAATTTCATTTGCGAGACCACTTCCTTGATCGAAAAGGACAAAGGACCCACCGCTTTAAAATTGGTGGATGGGCAAGTGTTAAGAAAATTCAGGGTGGCCATCTCGGCAACAGGGGAATATACCGAGTTCCACGGTGGAACCATACCGAATGCCCTAGCGGCGATAAATGCTACCATTACACGGGTAAATGAAATTTTCGAAACCGATTTGGGAATCAGTTTAGAGATTGTTACCAATACCGATCAGGTAATCTTCACCGACAAGGACAATGATCCCTATGGAACAAATCTGAATTCTGAAGTACAAAATACCTTAACAACGGTTATTGGTGCTGAAAACTACGATGTAGGCCATTTGTTCCAAAAGGATGAAAATGGGGGCAATGCCGGATTTATTGCATCTGTGTGTATAGATTCCAGAAAAGGCAGTGCCTATTCATCTGCCTTAGTTCCACAAGGGGACATATTTGACCTAGATTTTGTGGCACATGAAATGGGACATCAGTTTGGTGCCAACCACACCTGGTCCTTTGAATCCGAGGGCACTCTGGTACAGGCCGAACCAGGAAGTGGAACAACAATTATGGGGTATGCAGGTATTTCCGGCAACAACAATGTGGCCTTGAACGGAGATGACTACTTTCATTACTACAGCATATTTCAGATACTGGAATATATAAAAACAACGAGTTGTGCCCAGGAAATCTCCTTGCTGAACAATCCACCTGAAATTGTACCCACTGGCAACTTTACCATTCCGAAATCTACTGCCTTTAGGTTAAAAGGCAATGCAACCGATGTGGATGAAGATGATATAATTACATACAATTGGGAACAAATAAATGACGGCATAGTTACCCATAACACCTTTGGGCCAACAAATCTTAGTGGCGCCAATTTTAGATCCCTAAAACCAACGGTAACACCAACCAGGTATTTCCCTAGGCTCAGCAGCATCGTATCGGGCAATCTTACCCAAACCAATCCCAATGTTAATACCACTTGGGAAACCGTTTCCGATGTAGAACGCGAACTGGACTTTGCACTAACCGTCAGGGACAATTCCCTAGGGGGAGGACAAGTTACATCGGACTTGGTCAAAGTTATGGTCATAGACAATGCAGGGCCCTTTGTGATAACTTCCCAGGCCGCCAACGAGATTTATACTGCAGGGACACGACAAGAGGTTACCTGGGATGTAGCGAAAACAAATCAGGGTCCGGTAAACGCCCAAAAAGTAGATATCTTTTTTTCAGCCAATGGAGGCGCTTCCTTTCCCATAAAATTGGCGGATAGCGTACCCAATGACGGGCAACAGGACATATTGATCCCTGGATTTGCCACTCCTACAGGCCGAATAATGGTCAGCGCACACGACAATATCTTTTTGGCGGTAAACACTTCCAATTTTACGATATCACCATCAGATATAGTGTTGAACTTTGCACAATTGCAGCACGAAGTTTGCCAAGGCAACGATTTAATAGTCCCCTTCACCTACCAAACCTATAATGATTTTTCCGAGGAGGCCACCTTTTCCGCTACTGGTATGCCCCCCGGATTGGCCATTGATTTTTCACCTGCCTCCACCATGGTGAACGACACTCTGGTCAATATTACCTTTTCCAATACGGATTTGGCAACCCCAGGCAATTACCCCATAAATATAGTGGCCACTACAGAAAATGTAACCAAGGAGGTTGTTATAGATCTAAAGATATTGGAAACTGCATTTACGGATGTTGTCCTGCAATTGCCTACCAATGGCTCCACAAGTGCACGTATAACATCAGAATTGGAATGGGAATCCAATAGTTCCTATACCTCCTATGATGTTGAGATTGCGGATGACGCAGCCTTCACCAATATTATTGATACGGCCACTGTTATTTTCAACTCCTATTTAACCACCGATCTGGAAGAGGAAACCACTTATTATTGGCACGTTAAACCCAAAAACAGCTGTGGGGAGGGAACCTTTGGTCCCGCCTTTAGTTTTACCACCTTGGAATTGAACTGTGCATTGGAGGCCGCCAAGGATTTGCCCATTACCATACCAACAATCGGGGCACCCACATTAACTTCCACCATCACCCTTTTGAACGATCTGCCAGTGGCAGACATAAATGTTAATTTGGACATAACCCATACCTTTCTTGCCGATTTGGAAATAACCCTTATATCACCTGCCGGCACACGGGTAATTCTCGTATCCAATTCCTGTGGTGGAAATCAGGATATACTGGCAACATTTGATGATAGCGCAGAAGGATTCATATGCGGCACAACTCCTGCCATACAAGGCATTGTAAGGCCCTTAGGTGCTTTGGCAGCGTTTAATGGGGAATCTACCTACGGAGATTGGATATTGGAAGTCAAGGACATTGCAGCCTCGGATGGCGGAACCATAAATGCGTTCTCCATGGACATCTGTGTAGAAGGCACCTTTAGAGCGGACGAAGATAAAGATGGGGTTTTTGATGATGGCGATGACCTATGTTTAAACACCCCCATGGGGGCCACAGTGGATTTAAACGGCTGTGCCGTTTATATTTTACCTGCGGATAATTTTGAAGTGGAAATTAACAGCGAATCCTGCAGTAATCAAAATAATGGTTCTATACGTATCGTAGCCGGAATCAATATGGATTACGACTTTACCCTTAGCGGCAATGGAATAAATGAAAGCAATAGTTTTACCAATTTCTTTTTTAAAGAAGGCCTTCCGGCCGGTACTTATGAAATATGTATTATTGGAACGGAAGATGACAAGGTTTACGAACCGTATTGTTTTCAAGCTATCATTACAGAGCCCCCACCCTTAACCGTTACTTCAAAACTAACGGCCTCGGGAAGTCAGACCATATTGAACCTGGAAGGCGGCGACTTGTACAATGTGGAATTAAATGGTATTGTTACGCAAACCAAATCTTCCAGCATTACATTGGACCTTAAACAAGGTTCCAACCAACTTAAGGTGTCTACCAATCTGTCATGCCAAGGTGTCTATGAAGATCAATTGTTCCTTATGGACGAACCTGTTGTATTCCCCAACCCATTTGAGGAGGAAGTCAACATGTTTATCAATAATGGACCGGATACTATAAATGCCCAGATTTTTAACTATGTCGGCCAATTGATAAGCGATAAGGATTATACCCTTGACAGCAATGAAATTAGGATAAATTTTACAGGCTTGCCCTCGGGTATTTATATCCTTAAGGTTAAAGGAGAAGGTATAAATAGTAATTTTAAGGTAGTAAAAAAATAAACGGATGAAACCAATAGCCATAATTTTATGTTTTTTGGCCCTAGTGGGATGCGGAGGAAAAGACTCTCCCAAACCACCATTGTCCGCCCTGTTGGTCTATCCCCAAAAAAACTCGGAATGCACAACCGGCATAAATGTAACAGGAACCAATAATTCAAAAGTGGAATTTAGATGGCAAGCATCGGACCACACGGAATCCTATGAATTAAGGGCCACCAATTTGAATACCAACACCACCCAAACCATTGTGGTAGGCGGTACTTCGGCAAATTTGAATATTGAAAGAGGAGCCCCATATTCTTGGCTTGTAGTTTCCAAAAATACTGAGGTGTCACAAACGGCACGTAGCGAATCATGGAGGTTTTTTAATGCGGGGGTAGAAACCACCCATGCCCCATTTCCCGCAGAGGTTATATCTCCCAAAACAGGATCAAACATAGCTAGAGATATTAATAATGAAGTTCTTTTGGAATGGGAGGGCGCCGATGTGGATAATGACCTGGAAGGATACGAGGTATATTTTTCAACCGAAAACCCACCAACTACTTTAATAAGCACGTTAACATCTGGGAAATCTGATCTAAAGGTAAGTGTTGAAGCCAACACTGTTTATTATTGGAGAATAATTACCTTGGATAGGGAAGGAAATACCGCCACAAATAGCATTTCCGAGTTTAGAGTACGCTAAAAGCCTTAGGTTCCATTGTATTCGTTCATTGTCCTATTTACTCCAGAAAGCACAAATGAACGGATAAGCGCATTGACTCTTTCATATCGTTCAATCAAAGTATCCTTTTCCTCTTGGTTCCATTCTCCCAAGACATAATCTATTTGTTTGCCTTTTCCGAAATCCGATCCAACACCAAACCTTAATCTATTGTAATTAGTAGTAAGCAGGTACTGCTGAATATCCTTTAATCCATTATGGCCTCCGTCACTTCCCTTGGTCTTTAAACGGATAGTCCCGAAAGATAGATTAATATCATCTGTGATAATAAGTACATTTTCTAGGGGAATATTTTCCTTGTCCATCCAATATTTTACAGCTTTTCCGCTTCGGTTCATATAGGTAGATGGCTTAAGACAGATTATACTTCTTCCCTTAACCTTAAAAGTACCCACATCTCCCAACTTTGCCGTTTCAAAAGTGAAATCCTCCTCTAGGGCTAGGGAATCCAATATTTTAAAACCGATGTTATGTCGGGTTTCCGCGTATTCCTCCCCAATATTACCAAGTCCTACAACTAAAAATTTCTTCATGGCGTCTTTTTCATCCAACAATGCCCCGTTCATTTTAAAAAAAGATTCTAAAAACTGGAACATAGCACTATAATTGAAATTCATAAAAATACAAAAGCATCCCGCAGATACGGGATGCTTTTACACTTATTTTAGATAAAATCTATTCTTCACCACCTTCAGCTGGTGCTTCTGCAGCAGCTTCTGCTCCCTCTTCAGTTTCTTCATCCTCTTCCTCTGTCAAGACTGCATTACGTGCAGCTTTAACCTGAACAACCACAGTATTTTCTGGGTGAAGAATGGTAAACTCATCTTTCAACAATGTTGATACGGAAATATTTCCTCCGATTTTCAATTTAGAGATATCTATATCAAAGAAATCCGGCAAATTGCCTGGTAATGCCTTAATGGCAAGTTTTCTTTTCCTAAACAATAATCTACCACCATTTCTAACCCCTGGAGAATTACCCAACAACCTTACAGGAATGTCCATTGTAACTTCCTTATCCTTGAACAACTGATAAAAGTCCACATGTAAAATACTATCACTTACAGGGTGAAATTGAATATCCTGCATTACCGCATCGTACTTTTTACCACCATCCAAATCAACCACAACAGTGTGTGCGTTTGGAGTGTACACTAAATCCTTGAACGATAGTTCCTCTGCTGCAAAGTGTAATGGTTTTTCCCCTCCGTAAATAACGCAAGGAACCTTTCCAGCATTACGTAAGGCCTTTGTTGCTTTTTTGCCTACGCTTTCTCTTTCTGATCCTTTAATTGTAATTGACTTCATTGTATTTATTTAATATTAATTAAATTACTTTCTTGTATTATACCTCTACATTAGAAACTTGGAACTAATGGAAGTATTGTGATGTACCCTGTGCATTACATCGGCAAACAACTCGGCACAGCTTATTACCCTAATTTTTTTGCTTTCCTTTTTTAATGGTATGGAATCGGTTACAATAAGTTCCGATAATTTCGATTTTTCAATTTTCTCATAGGCATCCCCTGATAGAAGTGCATGTGTGGTAATTGCCCTTACACTTAAAGCTCCCCTTTCCATCATTAGATCTGCCGCTTTTGTCAAAGTTCCGGCCGTATCTACCATATCATCTACCAAAACCACATTTTTCCCCTGCACATCACCAATAAGTTCCATATGCGAAATTACGTTGGCTTGTGCCCTTTGTTTATAACATATAACCACATCGCAATTAAGTGCCTTTGAATAAGCATAGGCCCTTTTGGATCCACCCATATCCGGTGAGGCTATAGTGAGGTCTTTAAGGTTGAGACTGTTCAAATAAGGTAAAAACAAGGTGGACGCAAATAAATGGTCTACAGGTTTTTCAAAAAATCCTTGTATTTGATCGGCATGCAGGTCCATGGTAATGATGCGGGTAGCACCTGCTGCCTCCAACATTTTGGCTACCAATTTGGCCGCTATAGGAACCCTGGGCTTGTCTTTTCTATCCTGTCTGGCCCATCCAAAATAAGGCATTACTGCAGTTATGTGCCTTGCAGATGCCCTTTTTGCAGCATCCAACATCAACAACATTTCCATCAGGTTTTCAGAACTAGGATTCGTAGAACCAATAATAAATACACGCATTCCACGTATAGATTCCTCAAAGGATGGCTGAAACTCCCCATCGCTGTATCGGGAAAAAATAACATTGCCTAAATTGGAACCAAAATGCTCAGCTATTTTTTCGGATAGCTTGGTACTTTGGGTACAGGTAAAAATTTTAGGCTCCGGTACTTGATATGGCATTGTTAATGTATTGTTTATTAGTTTATTGGAACTCCTTTTTATAAGGAGGTGCAAATTTAGAAATTAATTTGGGTTGCTAAAGTATAAATGTTGTTATTTTTTTGGTGATATAAAGAAAATATTTTTTAGTTTTGCAGTCTCAAATGAAACCGGGAGTTAAAGAACAATCGGGGAAATTGAAAACTAAGAAATAATTACCTTGCTCGAGTGGCGGAACTGGTAGACGCGCTGGATTCAAAATCCAGTTCTTCGGAGTGCGGGTTCGATTCCCGCCTCGAGTACAAACAAAACCCCGTGAATCATATGATTCACGGGGTTTTTCGTTGTACACAACTACTGTACAAGCCGACCAGAGTTTTGATATTTTGTCCACAGTTCTTTATTTGGCATAGGCCCCTGAAGAATAGGTGAGCTCATAGCTATGGGTATAGACTTCAAACACTATCCCAAAGGGATCCTCTACATAACACATTTTATAGGGCTTGTCATTGGGATAATATTCCCTAATGGGCATTCTTTGCTTCCCGCCATTGGCCACAATCTTTGCTACAAGCTCCTCAATATTAGGATCCTGTATACAAAAATGAAAAAGACCCGTATTAAAAGGACTAAACTCCGGCGCCTCCTTAACCCCATGCGGAAAGGAAAACAACTCAATACCAATACCGTCCGAAGTTGCCAAATGGGCAATTTCAAATTCCTGCCAGTCCTCCCCAAAAACATCGATACATATTTGACCAATGGCTGTTTCCCTCTCCTTTTTTACTGTGGAGGGCTCCATAATTACGTACCAGCCCATAACCTCTGAATAAAATTTTGTGGCTTCCCTAATATTTGGAACGGTAATACCAATGTGAGAAAATGATTTTGGATAAGTTTTATTTGTTTTCATGTATTCTATTTTAGACCGCTAAATTAATTTATATTTGCCCAAATGGCAATAACTTACCCAAAAGTTATATAGTTGCCTAAAAGAGTATTTTAATGATTATCAACAATTTATACTACAAAAATGATTAAAAATAATTGCCCTTTGCAACATACCTTGAACCTAATTGGCACAAAGTGGAAGCCTTTAATACTGTTTCATCTCTTGGAAGGCCCTTTGAGATCTGGAGTTTTACAGAAGAAAATTTCAGGAGTATCCAATAAAATGTTTACCCAGACCGTCAGGGAATTGGAGCAGGACAAACTAATTGAACGGAAAGTTTTTCCTGTTGTCCCCCCCAAGGTGGAGTACAGCTTGACCCTGAAGGGAAAATCCCTAGAGAACATTTTAACAAGTATGGATAAATGGGGAGCTGCTTTCTACGAGGACTAAAACATTTTTATTGGAACAGTTTTATGGTATAGTCCAATAATTCGATTCCCCCAGCAATTCCGTGTCCCGGTATTACAATTTTGGCAGTAGGATATTTTTGCTTTAGTTTTCTAACGGTATTGGACCAAGCCATTATATTGGCATCCTCCAAATTGCCTTTGCTGGCATCTACTTCCTTTATAAGGCATCCACCGAAGATCGCATTGTCCAAGGGAACATAACCTACAACATTATCCTTAGTATGGCCCTCCCCAAAATATTGTACATATGCCTTTCCGCTCCCAATATTTAAAGAAAGGCTATCTGCGAAACCGATCATGGGTTTGGAGAAGACTTTGCCCTTGGTTCCCAACAATTCTATAGTATGATTGGATGCGTACGCTGGAATGTTGTATTTATAGAAGGTTTCCAACCCCCCTACACAATCCCCGTGAAAATGCGTTGGCACCACTGCTTTTATTTCAGAATTAAGATTTTTGGTCACATAGTTTATCAATTCCAGAGAACTTTCATCATCCGTTGGCGTGTCAAAAATAAGGGCTTCATTTTCATTTACGACCAACATCCCATTACAGGCTACCCTGCCAAAATCATTGGTATTTAAGAATGAAATATGTTGGTAGATATGGTTTGATAACCGATGTACAATTATATTATCTGTTTTATAAACTATAGTACTGTCCGCCAATGAAGCTTTAACGGTTTGATCGATAACTTTCTGATCAGTTTGGTTTCGTTTGTTTGAGACATTATTGCATGAAACGAGCATTAAGCCCACAAATGAAAAGATGACTAATGTGTATTTGGCCATAATGGAGATATATCGGAATATTCGAATAGAGCAAATATAGGATACACAATTTTATTATTCTTAACGGATGCCTTCTTTATGGCCTATTATTTTGCAATTTGGAACAAGTATTTTACACCAGATCATCAGACTGGTGGCAGGAGCTATATTCAAACCCAATCAGAATATAGATTGTTTTAACTGCACAACTCTAGGCTACTCTAAGTTCCTCCTCACAATTTCTTTTCCAGTTTCCCCAAAATATTCCGGGATAATTTTTTGCCACAGCACCATGCCGTTTTCAAAATTAGAAAACAATACCAAACCTTGTTTTGAGTTCTTTAAAAACATAGCAATTGTTTTGGTTCCGTAATCCCCAAGAGGTTCAATGGGGATAAACAACAAACCCAAAAAATAAATCGGTCAAAAACCCATCCTAGATTATCAATCTAGCAAAAAGGATTGTGGATTAATTTTTTATGGATAAAATTTTGACCTATATGCATTTAATGGAGGGGATTCCTGATTTTAGTGCTTATCTTAGGGCATATTGAAAATATGATTGTCCCATGGCATTAAAAGTAGCAATATCACATAAAACCGTTTATAAATATGATCGAAGGGTAAACCTTTCACCACATATTTTTAGGTTAAGGCCTGCGCCGCATAGCAGAACGCCCATTGAGGCGTATTCCATAAAAATTAAACCTGAAAATCATTTTTTCAATTGGCAGCAAGACCCTTTTGGAAATTACTTGGCCCGTATTGTTTTTCCCGAAAAAACCTCGGAACTATCAGTAGAGGTTGAAATTATAGCAGACTTAAAGACCATTAATCCCTTTGATTTTTTTGTAGAGGAATCCGTTGAGAATTTTCCGTTTACCTATTCGGAAGATCTAAAGAAAGAACTTCTGCCCTATTTGGAAGTAACGGAAAAGGGTCCGTTGCTACAGGATTGGTTGGAAAAGTTAGACCTAACTCCAGTGCGGAGCATTGATTTTCTTATAGGCCTCAATCAAAAATTATACACCTACCTCAACTACACCATCCGTATGGAGCCTGGCGTGCAAAGTTGTGAGGAAACCTTGGACAGGAAGTTAGGTTCATGTAGGGATTTTGCTTGGCTATTGGTACAGACGCTTCGTCATTTGGGATTGGCGGCCCGTTTTGTGTCAGGATATCTGGTACAGCTAAAGTCGGATGAAAAATCCTTGGACGGCCCTTCCGGCCCTGAGGAGGACTTTACGGATTTACATGCTTGGGCAGAAGTATATTTGCCAGGTGCTGGTTGGATCGGGTTGGATGCTACCTCCGGGCTTTTGGCAGGGGAAGGCCATATCCCCCTGGCATGTACACCTTCCTTTGAAAGTGCCGCTCCGGTGTATGGATTAACGGATCCCTGTGAAACGGAATTTGAATTCGACAACTCAGTAACCCGGATTTTTGAGTCGCCCCGTGTAACCAAGCCCTATACCGAAGATCAGTGGAAAGCCATTTATAATTTAGGCTTTGCCGTAGAAGAGGAGCTGCAATTAAATGATGTAAGATTAACTATGGGCGGCGAACCCACCTTTGTTTCCGTAGATGATATGGAAGCTGAAGAATGGAATACATCTGCCGATGGGGAACACAAACGCGCATTGGCAAGTTCCCTTTCCTTAAGGTTATTGGATGCCTTTGGCAAAGGAGGAATGTTGCACCATGCCCAGGGGAAATGGTACCCGGGCGAACCCTTGCCACGCTGGCTTATTGGCATTCATTGGCGCAAGGACGGAGAATCTATATGGAAAGAACCAAAATGGCTGGCTTCCTTTACGAAGACCTATACCATCCCAAAGGATATTACAGGTACCTTTCTAAAAACATTGACCAAATATTTGGCCTGTCCCAATGAAAGTATAATTCCAGCATATGAAGATGCTTTCTATTTTCTGTGGGAAGAAGGAAAACTGCCAGTAGATGTGGAGCCAAAAGATTATAACAAAAAAGACACGGCTTTAAGAAAGAAGCTTGGAGAAGTACTGGAGCAGGGCATAGGTAAAACCATTGGCCACGTTTTACCTTTAGCCAAAAACAATGACCAATGGATTACCAATCCTTGGGAGTTTAGGGGCAAACATCTGTTTTTAACGCCAGGAAATTCCCCAATTGGATTACGACTTCCTTTGGAATCCTTGCCCAAAGAACCGGAAGTACCTTCAGAGCCTACTGCAGAACCCGAGCTGTTCGAGGAGAAGCCTGTATTAAAAGCTTACGGAAAAGAATTACAGGATCGAATAGAGTCCAAGACATCAAAATCATCTGCCAAAAAACAACCTTTTGTACGTACTGCTTTATGCGCTGAGGTGCGGGATGATAAATTATTCCTTTTCCTACCCCCTTTGAACAGCGCGGAAGACTTCTTGGATTTAACAGCAAGTATTGAGGCAACGGCCAAGGAACTGGAAATTCCGGTAATATTGGAGGGTTATGAGCCCCCTAGGGACAATCGTTTGGAAGTCCTGAAAATTACTCCGGACCCTGGTGTAATAGAGGTAAATGTGCATCCCGCCAAGAATTGGCAAGAACTTACGGACAATACCTTGAAGCTATATGAAGAAGCAAAAAAATCCCGTTTAGGGACCGAAAAATTTATGTTGGATGGCAAGCATACCGGTACCGGAGGTGGCAACCATGTTACTTTGGGTGGGGCCACTCCCGCAGATAGTCCGTTGCTTCGAAATCCGCAACTGCTGCGTAGTCTACTTACATTTTGGCAGCACCACCCAGGGCTTTCCTATTTATTCTCTGGTGCATTTATAGGCCCTACCAGTCAGGCTCCACGTGTAGACGAGGCGCGATTGGAAAATCTCTATGAATTGGAAATTGCATTTTCCCAAATTCCTGAGGATAAAGAGGTACCTTTTTGGCTAACGGACCGATTATTTCGCCATTTACTTACCGATATTACCGGTAATACCCACAGGGCCGAGTTCTGCATCGATAAATTATATTCCCCAGATTCTTCCTCGGGCAGATTGGGCATCTTGGAACTGCGAGCTTTTGATATGCCACCCCATGCACAGATGAGCCTCTTGCAAATGTTACTAGTGCGCACTTTGGTGTCTTGGTTTTGGAAAAATCCATACAAACATGACTTGGTACGTTGGGGTACGGAATTGCACGATAAATTTTTGTTGGAACATTACGTAAAAGAAGATCTAAGGGATATTGTTGCCCAATTAAATGATGCCGGTTATCCCTTTAAGCTGGATTGGTTCGACCCATTTTTTGAATTCAGGTTTCCCTTATACGGATTGGTAGAGATCAATTCCATGCAGATAGAACTTCGCATGGCCATAGAACCGTGGAATGTATTGGGCGAAGAAATGTCCGGCAGGGGAACGGCAAGATACGTTGATTCCTCCTTGGAAAGAGTGCAGATAAAAGTGAAAAACTTTACGGAAGAGCGTTATAGCCTAACCTGTAACGGTGTAAAAATAGCCCTGAGCCCTACAGGTATCAAAGGCGAATATGTGGCAGGAGTCCGTTATAAAGCATGGGACCCTTGGTCTGCGCTGCACCCCACCATTGCGGTAGATGTACCTTTGGTATTTGATATTGTAGATATGTGGAATAAAAAATCCATTGGTGGATGCACCTATTTTGTAGCCCATCCCGGCGGACGTTCCTATGATACCTACCCTGTAAACAGTTACGAGGCCGAATCTAGAAGAATTAACCGATTTTGGGATTTTGGACACTCCCAGGGTGAGGCAACACCGATGGAAATGGGCCCTACAACAAATTTTTCCGGTAGAATGGTAGAACCTAAGTCTGCTTCCAATACATTTGTATACAAAGAGGTCCCAATAAATCCTGAATATCCACATGTGCTGGATTTAAGGAAGAAGTAATTCAAAAATTATTATGCCAATAACAAGTACCAGCTGGTTAAGTAATTATATTACAGAATATAAGAATGATGAAATGTTTACACCACAAAATGGTGTAAAGCCTTATTGGAACAAACTCCTTACGGAATTTGATAAATTGGGTTATGACGGATTAATGGCCCGCCAAAGGGATATAGATTGGCTACTTTCAGAAAATGGCGTTACCTACAATGTTTATAACGACCCTCAGGGATTGCACCGCCCATGGAACTTGAATGTGGTTCCTTTTTTGCTCCGCCAGGCCGAATGGCAAACGGTAGAGAACGGTTTAAAACAACGGGCACAGCTTTTAAATTTGGTCTTGAAGGATATTTATGGCGAAGGCAATCTCATAAAAAATGGTATTGTGCCACATGAAGTAATTCACGGACATCGTGGTTTTTTAAGACAATGTAGTGGTATTGAATATAGTACGGAAAAATTTCTTTCCATTTACGCTGCCGACCTTTCCCGCGGAACGGACGGTAGGCTTTGGGTAGTGAACGACCGTGCAGAAGCACCTTCAGGAATGGGATATGCCTTAGAAAATAGATCTACTACCAGTAGAATTCTCCCGGAGATGTATGCCAAAATGAATGTGAAGCGACTTTCTGGTTTCTTTAAAGAATTTAACCAGATGCTCGTTGATGCATCCCCTATAAAAAAAGATAATCCCAATATTGCCATATTGACCCCGGGATCGCACAATGAAACCTATTTTGAACATGCCTATCTATCTTCCTTCTTGGGCTACCCCTTGGTACAAGGGAACGACCTGGTGGTAAGGGACGGTTATGTTTGGATGAAATCCTTGCAGGGACTTAAGCAGATTGACGTTATTTTACGCAGGGTAGATGACGCATTTACCGACCCCTTAGAGCTAAGGGAAGATTCCCAGTTAGGAGTTGCAGGATTGTTGGATGTAGTGCGCAGAAAAAATGTTTCCATTATTAACCCGGTAGGTAGTGGTGTAATTGAAAACCCAGGCCTGATTCCTTTTATGCCGGCTATATCCAGATACCTTCTTAAAGAGGAGTTGATCCTACCACAAATTGCATCATGGTGGTGCGGACAGGAACAGGAAAGAAAATTTGTTTTGGAGAATATATCCCAATTGGTGATCAAAAGAATTGATAGGACCAATAGGGAAAGTATCCATTTCGCAGAGTTCATGACCACACTGCAGTTAAATGACCTGAAAAAGGAAATTGAACTAACTCCCTATCGTTTTGTAGCTCAGGAGAAAATAAGCTTTTCCACGGCTCCAAACTTAGTTGATGGAACTATAGAGTCTAGAAATTTGGTAACCCGTACCTTTTGTATTGCATCAAATAAAGATTACAGTGTAATGCCCGGTGGCCTGGTACGTGTAGCTCCGGACAGGGAAACTATTAGGGTTTCCAACCAAAGGGGTGGCACAAGTAAGGATTTTTGGGTATTGGAAGACAGCCCGGTAAAGGAAGATATAACTAGGCACTGGCAAAAACGGAGTTCCTTGGCGGCATCCGGTTTAAACGATCTGCCCAGTCTTACGGCCGAAAACTTATATTGGGCGGGACGTTATGTAGGCCGCACTTTGGTCAATGCCCGGTTTTTACGAATGGTTATGCGGCAAATGGCCTTGGTACAGAACAAAAATGAAAAACCAGATTCTGTTAAACTCCAAGTCCTGTTCAAAGCCGTTACCCACTTAACGGGCACCTATCCTGGCTTCGCCGAGAAAAGCTCCAAAGGCAAAATGGCTATGGAAGACCCAATGCAGGAAATGTTATCCGTAATACTGGATAAAGACAGACCCGGAAGTTTAGCGCATAACCTTGCCATGTTCGGTAATTCCTATTATTCCATCCGCAATCTGTGGTCTTCGGATATGTGGAGGGTTTTCGAAAATATTCAAAAAATATGGCAATCCTTTGAGGAAGGCCAGGACCGTTCCATTAATAAAATTTTAAAAGTACTCAACCAACTAATCACCCGTTTAATTGCTTTTATGGGCCTTATAGAAGAGAGTATTTTAGTACAACAGGGGTTACTACTCTATTTTATCGGCCTACAATTGGAACAGAGCATGTTGACCATTACCAAATGTCGCTCCCTGCTTACCATTAAATATGAGGAACAGGTAGAGTATGACCTTTTGGAATATTTGTTGACCAGTCATGAAAGCCTTAATATTTACAGATATAGCTATAGGTCCCACATTCAATTGGAGCACTTATTGGACCTGGTGGTGTTGGATTTGGAATATCCAAGGTCGTTGACATTTATGTTGAACAGGATCCAAAAAGACATCGCGCGTTTACCGCATTCCCGAAAGGACAATAATTTAAGTAATTATCAAAAATATGTTTTTGACGCTTTCTCCAAATTGCGATTGGCGGAGTCTTCCAATTTAGTAAAGACTAAATCCGATACCGATTATTTTAGGAAAGATCTTGATGAACTATTGGAACAGCTCTCAGAACTATTATACAAAACATCCCAATCCATAAGCAGTACTTATTTTAATCATACGGACAAACAAAATCAATTGGTTACCCAATCCTTTCCTTTTTGATATGATTTTTAACGTAAAACATACTACCAAGTACGAATACAATGCTCCGGTAATCTATTGTCACAATATTGCTACGCTGCGCCCAAGGGAATCTAAAGGGCAACAGTTATTGGACTATAAAATACAGATAACACCGCAACCGGCAGAAATTTCGGAACGCATAGATTTTTTTGGAAACTATATTACCCGTTTTTCCATACAAACAGAACATAGAGAGTTAAAAGTAACTACAAAAAGTAAAATAGTGCGGGATTATGCCCAATTCCAAGATTCTTTTTTTTCCGAGGCATGTAGGGGAATTACCTTAAACCAAACCCTTTTGGCATTAAAAAGTACGGATCCTGCTATATTGGATGCCAAGCAATACATCTTGGAATCTATTTTTATTAGACGTGCAGATGACAATATACGGGACTATGCCGAGGTTTCCTTTAAAAGAAATCGTTCAGTTTTTGATGCCGCCTATGAATTGATGCAGCGTATTTATACCGATTTTCAGTTTGTACCCGGGTTTACCACCATTTCCACTCCTGTTGCGGAAGTGATGAAGGAAAAAAAAGGGGTTTGCCAAGACTTTGCCCAAATAGCGATTGCCTGTATAAGGTCTGTAGGACTACCTGCCAGGTATGTTAGCGGTTATATAGAAACCGTACCTCCTAAAGGCAAAGAAAAATTGGTGGGGGCGGATGCCTCCCATGCTTGGTTCGCCATATTTATACCCGGCTTTGGATGGGTAGATTTTGACCCCACAAACAATCTTATACCCATGGATCAGCATATAGTGGTAGGCTGGGGCAGGGATTACTACGACGTACCACCTTTAAAAGGCGTAGTGTATGGCAGCGGCAAAAGCAAGCTTAAAGTGGCTGTAGATATAGAAGCTGCAATTTAAAGTCCATGGTGCGTTGCCAGCTGTTGCAAAAACAGACATTTGGATTTTCATCCCATAGAACGATCTTGGAACTTTCGTTATTCTATCAGCATATAACCCCACATTTAACCAGACTACTAAAGGATATCGTCATCTAAAATTGATTATGATACCACTCGGTTGTTGGAAAATGACTAATAAGGCTTTTGATTCCCTCCTTTGATATCGGCTTTACCAAATAACCCGAAAGTTCACTGATTTCTCTGGCCATGGCTATATCATTGGGGTTATTGGAGGATGTTAGCAGGTATATATTAATATCCTTTTTTATTTGGGTTTGAAGTGATTTATATTCCTTGAGAAACTCCCATCCATCCATAAAAGGCATGTTTACGTCCAAAAGGATAATATCCGGAAGATTGGTGGCAGCACCGAGATTCTGTTTAAGGAAATCCATTCCCTTTTCACCATCGGAAAAAAACTTAATCTTTATGTCTGGACTTATTTCGGCAATGGTATTCTTCATTATAAACTGAAAAATCTCATCGTCATCGATTAGAAAAAAACTTAAGTCATTCATAGCTGTCAAATATTATTTTAAATGTGGTTCCCTTTCCCAATTCACTGTTTACTTCAATATTGGCATTCAATGATTCCAATTGTGTTTTCACCAGAAACAACCCCATACCTTTACCGGATAGTCCACGATGAAATCTTTTATATAATTTAAAAATATCACTGCCATAGCGATTTAGATCCACCCCTACGCCATTGTCCTCCACTACTAAAACTTTCTTGTCGTCCTCCCATAAGGTACGGATAATAATGACGGACCTTTTGTTGGGATCCCTATATTTTATGGCATTGGATATTAGATTTTGAATCACACTCTGTAAATAGATTCTTGAAAACTTTATTTCGTTCCATGCAGTCAAATCTGTCTTCACTTCTATGGTTTCATTATCCAAAGTTTCAACATGCAGATCCAAGGTGGCCTCTAATAAAGGCTCCAATGCTATATTTTCCAATTTAACCTGGTCGTCATCGTTCAGAATCCTAACGTAAATCAGAAGATCATCCACCAAGGTGTTAATAGCGTGGGTTATTTTTTGCAATTTAGGAAAATAACTTTTAGACTCTTCATAATCCTTGGCTTCCTCTAACATGGATACCAAAGCAGAAATACTTGTAGTAGGAGCTCTTAAGTTATGGGCAACAATATTGTTATACTCCATAAGTTGGGCATTGCGCAGCTCCAACTTATTCTGTATGGCTACCAAAGCGTTGTTTTTATTTTCAAGCTCTGTGCTTTTGCTTTCCAGCTCCTTATTAATTACTTCAAGAGCCTGCATATACTTCTTTTTGGAAGTATCACTTTTCGCCTCAAGATATGACAGGCATAAAATAACAGCTATTGCCAATAAATTGATTAGGAATATTGAAAAAATCTCGCTTTTCAGCCTCGCATTTAAAGTATGTGAATCCAGATGTTTTAAAAGCACCCATTTATTATTGGTTTTAATATCCGCAAATTTATGCCGAAATAAAGGGGTTTGGGCAAGTTCGGTTTTAAAATCCAATTCGGTTTTTATCCACAGATCCCCGTTCTGAAACAAAGAAGTAGTTTCTTTCCTGCTCAATGAATCCACTAACTCAGGGTATTCCTCATAAAAGGTAATATTTCTACTATTTGGAATTAAATGGGCAAACTCTTTTGCACTATCCTTACTTACCAGATAATTGCCAAAACGATCCAACAACATAAAGGAATAATGGTTGTCCTTTTTCAGCAGCTCCAAGAACCTCTCTGCGCTAAAATTAATGACCACTATGCCCAATTTGTTGCCAAGAGCGTCGAATATAGGTGCTACCCCACGAATCATTGGTTTATATGGCAATTCCAGGATACCGTTTTCTTGATTCAGATTTAAGGGGGACAAATAAATTTGACTTTTCTTGAGATCAGTGGTAGTCTGATAATAATCCCTAGTGGCCTTATCCTGAAGAGCTATACTCTTTACTATTTTGCCATCGTCCTGTCTATTGAGTCTATATACTTCCTTTCCAGATAAATTGATAAGTCTGAATTGACTATAACTGTCCATTCCAACAACAAAATCCCTAATTCTATCGTCTAAGTAGGCATTCTTGTCAGGATCAAAGTCGCTTTCACTAAAACCATATTGCTCCCAATAATAGAGATTGGCTATCATGGGTTTTAAAAGTTCAACGATCAGTTGTTTTTTATTTGAGAGTTCATCTTGCTGTAAGGAAATCAGCTTTTTGTGTTCCATTTTATATAACCATAAAACAGCCAAAACGCTCAAAATGAGAATTGGGAGGTAGTATTTGACAAACTTTAATAGTAATCTTTTAAGCAAATTTTAAGCTATTAATGGTTAAAACCAGAGTTGGAATCCAAACACCGACCAATGCACATACAATCTTTTTGGGGGAAAGTTTTAATAGTCCAGTTTAGCAATAAACTGGAAATCAAATATAACTAAAATTAAAACTCAACAATCATTTTAAATTTTAATGTTACCAAAAAAAGCCTTCTATAGGCTCGATTAAACTTGATATCCTAAAATTCATTATTTAATAAAACCTAAAAGATAATATTGATTTATTGATGACCAAATTCCAATAATGTTTACAAAATGGAAATACGAATATTAGCCCGACTTCATAATTACCTTTAAAAGTTAAAACTAATTTCATACTTTTAATAAATACTGTTTGTAACAATGCTTCATTTTGCAATAATTAAGATTGATTAAAGCAATGAAGTTCAAGAAAATCCTTTCAAAAGCGTCTTCCCCGATACGTCCGTTAATTAGCTGAAAAGGAAGTTTTTGAATCGGATCTGATAGAACCTAAAGTGTAAAAGGCACGTTCAACCATAAATCAACGCCCATGAGACCATTGAAAAAAGAAGATATTAAACAAGAAGTTTTTGACCTTTATGATGACTACGCCCACAATAGGGTAAGCAGAAGGCTGTTTATGGATAAATTATCCACCTATGCCGTTGGTGGGTTAACGGTAGCTTCGCTGCTTAGCTTTATTTCCCCTGATTATGTGAAAAAAATCCAGATAAAGTCCGATGATCCAAAATTAAAATCAGAATATATCCACTACGATTCCCCCAAAGGAGGTGGTTCCATAAAGGGTTTGCTTTCTAGACCGGCCGATACCAAGGTAAAACTTCCAGGAATAATAGTGGTCCACGAAAACCGTGGACTTAATCCGCACATAGAAGATGTGGGCCGAAGGGCCGGCCTGGCAGGATTCATCTCTTTGGCCCCAGATGCTTTAACACCTCTGGGCGGTTATCCCGGCAATGACGACGATGGCCGTGAACTGCAAAGCAAGCGAAATCGCGATGAGATGTTGGAGGATTTTATTGCGGCCTTTGAATATTTGAAAGCCCATCCTGAATGCTCCGGTAAAGTTGGTGTGGTAGGATTTTGTTTTGGAGGTTGGATTTCCAATATGATGGCGGTAAAGGTTCCAAGTTTAGCAGCTTCAGTTCCTTTTTACGGGGGTCAGCCAACTGAAGATATTGAAAAAATAAACGCCCCTTTAATGCTTCATTTTGGTGAATTGGATACACGAGTAAACGAAGGGTGGCCGGCCTATGAAGAAGCCCTTAAAAAGTATGGCAAGGAATATAAGGCCTATATATACCCTAAGGCAAACCACGGTTTTCACAATGATACCACCCCGAGATATGACCGGGAAGCCGCTGAATTGGCCTGGGGAAGGACCATCGATTTTTTCAAGGAAAAACTCGCTTAAGACCAGGCTATAAATATTGTTCCAACATTCATTACAAAGATAGCGTACTAAACGATATCATGATATATAGCACAATGAGCACCACCAAAACCGATGCTACTATATCCCAAATAGTATAGCTCGACTTGTTGTCAGCCTTTTGTTTTTCCGTAACCGTTCCAAAGGTTAGTCCGGACAATTGCGCCTCAGAGGGGGCCGGATAAAACATACTTACAATCACTGCTATGGCCACACAGAGGGCAAAGAAATAGGCTGCAAATACCAACCAGTTCACGTCGGCGAGGTTAAAAAGAAAGCTTCCTTCGGAAAAACTGGATTTCATAATTTCCAAGGTCAGTTTGGAAAACCCTATGATCAATCCGCCTACCAAGGTAGCTATGGCCCCATTGGCATTAATTCGCTTATAAAAAATCCCTAAAAGAAATACCGCAGTAATCGGCGGGGAAATATAGGCCTGCACATTCTGCAGGTATTCGTATAATCCATCAGAAAGTCTTGTTATTACCGGAATCCACAGTAGACCCAAACCTACTACAAAAAAAGTGGCGGTTCTTCCGGTTTTCACCAATTCCTCCTCAGGTTTATTGGGCTTCAATTTTTTATAAATATCCAGGGTAAACAAGGTGGAACAGGAATTAAACACGGAAGCCAAGGAACTCATAAGGGCAGCCAGCAATCCTGCGGCTACCAATCCACGTAAGCCGGAAGGCAAAAGGTTGCTCATTAGTACGGGAAAGGCCTCATCAGGATTGTCCCAATGCAATTTCCCCTGCATTTTAAGTCCCAAGGCGACTACTCCCGGTATTAGAAATAGAAAAACGGGCATCAGTTTTAGAAGTGCCCCAAAAATACTTCCACGCCTACCTGCCTTGATACTTTTGGCAGTAAGGACCCGTTGTACGATTACCTGATCGGTACACCAATACCAGATTCCCACAATGGTACTGGTCAGAAAAAGGGGCAACCAGGGATAATCCGGGTCCGAATTGGGTCGCCACATATTAAAATAATCCACTCCTATGGTTTCCTTCAGCTCCCCCCAACCACCGACAGCTTCAAGCCCCATAAAACTCAAGATTCCGGCACCAAGGACCAAAACTATTGCCTGTATGGTCTCTGTATACACCACGGCCCGCATTCCTCCTAAAATAGTGTATAGTCCTGTAAGCGCAACAGTTGCAACCGCACCGACCCAAAAAGGAATTCCCAAAAGGGCAGATACCACTACCCCACCGGCGTATATGGTTACGGATACTTTGGTAAGTATATAAGCGATTAAAGAAACAATGGAAAGTACCCATCTAGAGCGGGCATCGAAACGCTTTTCCAAAAATTCCGGCATGGTAAATACACCACTCCTGGCGTAAAAAGGCAGAAAAACCCAGCCCAACATTAAAACTATCCAGGCATGGAGCTCATAAATCAATAATGGCATTTTATCCCCAGCACCATTGCCCGCCAATCCCACTACATGCTCAGACCCTATGTTGGAGGCAAAAATTGAAGCTCCTACCATAAACCATCCAATGTTTCGTCCGGCCAAAAAGTAGTCCTCCGTATTCTTTTGTTTTTGTTTTATTACCCACCAGGCAACCCCAAGCAATATCACAAAATAGGCGCTGATCACCACCCAATCCAATGTGTCCAATCCTTTCATTCTAACTTAATTTGGTTTCGTTGGTTTATATTATTCGCAATTTTCGTAGATAGATATGAATGAAACTTATATTAGGTTGAACTCTTAAATTGATAAGCAGGGAGTCCTTTATGGCCACAATTCCTGACTACAAATAAAGACCCTGCCAAGGGCTGTTTCTTCAGTTCCAATTCACTAAGCCCCTTCTTGGCAGAAGTTATATACAGATCTTCCATGGTCTCACCCCCAAAGGCGCAAGAAGTAACTTGGGCAACCGGCATGGTAATGGACAATAATTTTTTTCCGGTTCCAGGGTCGTAGCGGGCTACCTGCCATCCTCCCCAATGAGCTACCCATATCATTCCCTCGTTATCTATGGTCATCCCATCCGGAAAGCCGTCTTCCACGGCAATAGTGATGACCGTTCTTTTGTTGGCCAATTCCCCACTGGCCTTATCGTAATCGTAAGCTACAACTTTGCGGGTCGGGGAATCTATGAAGTACAATGTTTTATGATCCAAACTCCAAGCCAGACCGTTGGAAATGCTAATATTGGATTCCTTTTTCCCAACATTTAATGAAGCATCCAGCACATAAAGGCTACCAGAAGATTTATCTTCTGCAATGGGCATGGTCCCTGCCCAAAATCGACCTACAGGATCACATTTCCCATCATTAAACCTGTTTTCCGGCAAATCTTTCTCCGGATTGGTTATCATATCGACTTTCCCAGTTTTCCGGTTTACATAGCCGAATCCGTCCTTCATGGCAGCAAGGTAATTCCCATTGTCAGAAATCGCCATAGCGCCGATCATTTGGCCTACCGAAATGGTATTGGAAGTACCGGTTTTTGGAGACCATTCATGGATATTTCCATTTAAAATATCTACCCAACATATCTGTTTTTTGGAGTCATCCCAAAGCGGACCTTCCCCCAATTCGCATATAATTCCACTAACAACTTCTGGACCCATATCTTTTAGAATCTATTATAATTTATTGGTTACCGCAGGCATCATGAATATTCAATGAGCCCATTAATTTTTATAGGGAGAAGGGCTCACCGATGTCCAACCCCCATCGATCACCAAACTTTGTCCCGTTATGTGTTTGGAATTATCGGAAACTAAGAACAAAACAGCCTGGGCTATATCATTGACAGATGCCGGTCTACCCAAGGGCGTAATATTTTCCCAGGTTCCGAAATAGTCTTTATCCCTCAGGGTCCTCTCGGTAAGGGTGGCTCCCGGGGCTACCGTATTGATATTTATTTTATAGGGCGATAGCTCTATGACCAAGTTCTTGGCCAACATTTCCAATGCGGCCTTGCTCATCCCGTAGGCCGCTAAATTTTCATGTGCCTGATGCCCTGTTACCGAGGACATAAAAAGGATAGACCCGCCAAAACCTTGCTTTTTCATTTGATTCGCCGCTGCTTGGGCCAAAAAGAAACTCCCGCCCAAATTAACTTTCATCACCTCAAAAAAAGATTCCGGCGGATAGCTAAGGAATTCCCCAAAGAGGGTAATCCCCGCATTGGCTACCACTATATCCAATTTTCCAAATTCTTCAACCGCCTTATCCACCATTTGTTTTATGACCGCTATATCCCCTGAATCACCTGCAAAAGGAATACATTTTCCATTCTTCCGGTCCATTTTTACAACTGCCTCCTCAGCGAGAACGGCATCCAAATCATTCAAAATAACATTGGCCCCATGGGCCACCAACTGCCTACAGATTTCCAGGCCAATACCCTGCCCGGCTCCTGTAACAATCGCAACTTTATCCTTAAAATCCATAATAGAAGGTATTCGATTTAATGGGAATCCCTAGTGACCTCGCTCCCGGATTTTCCCCTTAAAAAATCCATGTCCGCTCCCAAATGGGCTTGCTGCACATGGTTTACATATAAATTAACATAGCCTCGGTCAACGATAGGAGGAATTACTTTTCTGTTTTTCTTACGCTTTTCCAATTCCTCATCCGAGATGGCTACGGTCAGACTTCGATTCTGCACATCCAAACTGATCATGTCCCCATTTTCTATCACCGAAAAATTTCCACCCATGGCGGCTTCTGGGGATACATGTAATACCACTGTTCCAAAACCGGTTCCACTCATACGGCCATCCGAAATACGGACCATATCCTTGACTTCTTTTTCCAAAAGTTTTTTGGGGAGGCCCATATTCCCAACTTCTGGCATTCCCGGGTATCCCCTGGGACCTACATTCTTTAGCACCAAAATACAGCTTTCATCCACTTCCAAAGCGTCTGTATCTATCCTGGCCTTGTAATCCTCAATATTCTCAAAGACTACGGCCTTGCCAGTATGTTTCATTAAGTGGGCACTTGCCGCCGAGGGTTTTATTACTGCTCCATTTTCGGCAAGGTTGCCACTAAGGATGGCCAAACCTGTTGCATCGTTAAAGGGCCGGCCCACACTTCCTATGACGTCATTGTCATAATTTTGCGCTTTCTGATAATTCTCCCCAACAGTTTTACCATTTACGGTAATTACATCATTGTTGAGGATGTCTTTTAGTTCCTTCAGCACTGCAGGCAAGCCACCGGCATAAAATAAATCCTCCATAAAATGCTTGCCTGAAGGTTGCAAATTGGCAATAAGGGGAATATTGGCCGAAAGCCTATTAAAATCTTCCAGCTTTAAAGGGACACCAATTCTTCCAGCTATGGCCAAAAGATGGATCACAAAGTTTGTGGAGCCTCCTATGGCCGCATTGACCTTAATGGCATTTTCAAAGGCCTTAATGGTCAAAATATCAGATAGTTTAAGATCTTCCTTCACCATTTCAACTATTCGGATTCCGCTCAACTGTGCCAATACTTTTCTTCGGGCATCGGCTGCAGGGATAGCAGCATTTTCGGGTAAACTAAGTCCCAGTGCCTCCACCATACACGCCATGGATGATGCCGTACCCATAACGGCACAGTGTCCGTCACTTCTGCACATGGCCGCTTCTATATTCCGCAACTCGGCATTCTCAAGTTTTCCTTCCCTAACATCGTCATGATAGCGCCAAATATCGCTGGTGCCAATATTTTTCCCCCTGTACTTTCCCGTAAGCATAGGACCTCCCGACACCACTATGGTCGGGATATCCACACTACAGGCCCCCATTACCAAGGAAGGGGTGGTCTTGTCGCAACCACATAGCAAGACAACACCGTCCAAAGGATTTGCACGTATGCTCTCCTCCACATCCATACTTGCCAAATTTCTATAAAGCATGGCCGTTGGTTTCATAATGGTTTCCCCCAAGGACATTACCGGAAATTCCACTGGGAATCCCCCGGCCTCCCAAATGCCTTTTTTCACGGATTCTGCCAGCTCCCTAAAATGCCCGTTACAGGGAGTAAGCTCTGACCAGGTATTACAGATGCCAATTACCGGTTTGTTGTTAAACTCGTAATCCGGTATTCCCTGGTTCTTCATCCAGGCCCTATAGATAAATCCGTCTTTACCTGTACGGCCAAACCAGTTGCTGCTTCGCAGCTTTTTCTTGTCATCTTTTTCCATTGGTCTTTTGGTTTTTATGAATCCGCTAATATTGAATTCAGCTAGGTTTACAAGGTAAAGTACAGATTTTCATATTAATATTTTTTTATGACCTATACACTTAATTTCAATTTGCAGGCATCAATATCGTGAACTTTTCCGAATTAAAAACTTCATTTTTTAAGGAATTTGTAATTATGATCTTGGGAAGACCACATTTATATGGATTATAAAGGTTAACAACTTTTTAAACCCAGTCCGCCGTCATGCATGTTCTATATCGCAAAATAAATTATTCTTTGGGCTTTCACTGGCCATAGAGGTCTCAACTACAATGGACCTAAAAAATTTCATAGGACAACTTCAATCAAAAACAATGTCCTAATTAGCATTAGGACTGGTATTTTTATACACCCAGCATAATTTAGTATTTGCAATTGACCCTTGTAAAACACCTAAGTTCAGTACTTAATTTTAAACATGACAACTGTCATGTTTTTATTTATCAATGGCAATTATTTTTGCCCCTATAAAGGACAAAAAAGTCCTTTATTTTTCAATATGCAACCAAAACAAAACATTATGAATGCAAAATCGACAAAAAAAATATTCCTCCTTCTCGTATTGATGGCAGGAATGGGCAGCCTTATCCTCTCATGTGCCAAAAAAGAAAAGATTGTTTATGAAAGCACCGCAGACATCCCTGCAAATCGCGAAATGATCGCAGAATTAACGGCACCTCCGCATGTCCCTACACCTGTTGGGGATAGAAAAGCGAAACTGCTAAAGGTAGATATGGAAATCTTGGAACAGGAAGGAGAAATGACCAATGGGGTGCGGTATGTATACTGGACCTTTGGTGGTTCGGTACCGGGCAGTTTTATAAGAACAAGAGTTGGGGATGAAGTTGAATTTCACCTAAAAAATCACCCTGAAAATAAATTGCCACACAATATCGACCTGCATGCAGTTACCGGTCCGGGCGGGGGCGCAGAGTCCTCCTTTGTAGCACCTGGTCACGAAAAGGTTTTTTCCTTTAAAACCCTAAATCCCGGCCTTTATGTGTACCACTGTGCCACTGCCCCGGTAGGGATGCACATTGCCAACGGAATGTACGGGTTGATATTGGTAGAACCAGAAGGAGGCTTGCCCTTGGTAGATAAGGAATATTACATTATGCAAGGCGATTTTTACACCAAAGGTGCCAATGGAGAAAGAGGTTTACAGCCTTTTGATATGCAAAAAGCAGTGGATGAAAAGGCAGATTATGTAGTATTTAATGGAAAAATGGGAGCCTTGACAGGAGACAATGCCATTACCGCCAAAGTAGGCGAAACCGTTCGTTTATTCGTGGGCAATGGTGGGCCCAACCTAGTATCTTCCTTTCATGTTATTGGTGAAATATTCGACAAAGTACATGTAGAAGGTGGCGATATGATCAATGAAAATGTGCAAACCACCCTAATCCCAGCAGGAGGAGCGGCTATCGTGGAATTTAAGGTTGATGTGCCAGGCACTTTTATCCTAGTAGACCATTCCATATTCAGGGCCTTTAATAAGGGAGCCCTGGGAATGCTTAAAGTAGAAGGTGAGAAAAACAAGACCATCTATTCCGGTGAACTGGAAGACGGTATTTACCTGCCTGAAGGTAGTGGAATTCAAAAAATGCCGTCTACAAACGGAGTTGTGGAATCTGAAATCCCTGCCAAATCTATGGAAGAAAAAATGACCTTTGGTAAAGCTACCTATATGCAGACCTGTTTTGCCTGTCACCAGGGAGAGGGACAAGGAATTGCCAATGCATTTCCTCCTTTGGCCAATTCGGATTACTTAAACGCCGATGTTAATCGCGCCATTGACATTGTTTTACATGGTAAAACAGGTGAAATAACTGTAAACGGACAAAAGTATAATAGTGTAATGACAGCACAGACCTTATCAGATGAAGAGGTGGCCAATGTACTTACCTATGTTTACAATAGTTGGGGTAATTCCAAAAAGGATGTAACCCCGGCTATGGTCAAAAGCGTAAGAAACAAATAAAATTAAAAAACAAAAAGACAATTATGGGTCCCTTCTTTAAATTAGCACTTACCCTTTTAGGCATTATTAGCAGCATTAGCAATTTTGCACAATCGGAGCAAATGGTTAGCGTAAAAGGAGGGACTTATATTCCACTTTACGGAGTAGACTCAACCGCGGTCACCGTAGATGAATTTACTATGGACGTATACCCCGTAACAAACAAGGAGTACTTAAAGTTTGTACAGGAATATCCTGAATGGAAAAAAAGCAAGGTCAAGAAATTGTTTGCAGATGGTAATTATTTAGTGAATTGGGAGGATGATGACTCCTATGGCAGCCAGTTGGCCGCCGATGCTGCGGTTACCAACGTTTCTTGGTTTGCAGCCAAGAAATACTGTGAATGCCAAGGTAAAAGATTGCCAACCGTAGATGAATGGGAATATGCAGCCATGGCCGATCAAAATAATCCGGACGCCCGTACAAAGGAAACCTACAATCAACTTATATTGGACTGGTACGAAGCTCCTAAAACATTTAATAATTCCATAGGTTCCACCTTTAAAAATTACTGGGGAATTTATGATCTGCATGGACTTGTTTGGGAATGGACCATGGATTTCAATTCGGTCCTTATTTCCGGTGAATCCAGAAAAGATGTGGATAAAGACAGTAATCTTTTTTGTGGTAGTGCTGCTGTTGGAGCATCGGACTTAATGAACTATGCCGCCTTTATGCGCTATGCATTTAGAGGAAGCTTAAAAGCAAATTACGCCATACGCAACTTAGGATTCCGATGTGTACAAACAACAGAATCGAATAATAAAAACCTAACTTATTAAGGATATGAAAAAAATTCTCAATACCGGATTGTTATGCCTTATGCTCATCAATCTGATAGCGTGTAACACCAAGAATTCCGACAAAACAACGGCGGAAAAATACCAATGTCCCATGCATTGCGAAGGTGGCAAGACCTACGATCAACCAGGTACTTGCAGTGTTTGCAAAATGGAACTTCAGCCACTGGCCCTAAACAACAAAAAAAAGGGGGAAATCTCGGAGCTATCCATTTATAATCTTCCATCCAAATGGACCAATCAGAACAATGAGGAAATACAACTTAAAGCCTTGCAAGGGGATGTCTTGGTCATGGTCATGATCTATACCTCCTGTCAAACGGCCTGCCCCAGATTGGTCGCCGATATGCGTGGCATAGAAGAGCAGATCCCTGCCGATAAGAAAGACAATGTTACGCTTGTTTTCGTAAGCATCGACCCACAAACCGATACCCCCCAACGCCTTAAGGAATTCGCAAAGGAAAACCAAATGGATACTGAAAAATGGGTATTTCTAAGGGGCTCCGAAGAGGACACCAGGGAATTTTCAGCGGTATTGGCGGTAAGTTATAAAAAAATATCCCCTATGGATTTCTCGCATTCCAACATCATCAGCGTTTTTGATCAAGGAGGGGAATTGGCATATCAACAGGAAGGCTTGGGAATTAACAATGAAGAAACGGTCTCTAAGATTATAGAATTGGTGAATTAGGACACATTCATTTTTTAAATCCTTATCATCTTTTGTAAAAAGGATAATCAAGGTTTATATTTGCATAAAAATTTACGGTTGACAAAATCTTCAATGTTACAACTGTTCGCACAGTCTCCCCAACTGGGAAAACTGAGGGCTACTATTGCCAGTTTCCAAGAAAATGCCGCTGCGACATCCAGACCAAAAACGAATATAAAAGGCCTAACAGGGTCTGCCCTGTCCTTCGTTATTGCAGAAATCTTCCATAAATCCGAAGCTCCATTTTTGTTTATTTTGAACGATAAGGAGGAAGCCGCTTATTATCTGAACGACTTAGAGCAACTCATAGGAGATAATGATGTCCTATTTTATCCCGGTAGTTACAGAAGGCCCTACCAGATTGAGGAAACAGATAATGCCAACGTGCTTTTGCGTGCAGAAGTACTGAACCGTATCAACTCCAAGAAAAAACCCGCCATCATCGTTACCTATGCCGATGCACTTTTTGAGAAAGTGGTGACCAGAAAGGAACTGGAGAAAAATACCCTAAAAATTAAATTGGACGATACTCTTTCCCTCGATTTTTTAAATGAAGTGTTGTTCGAATACAAGTTTAAAAGGGTCGATTTTGTTACCGAACCAGGTGAATTCTCGGTTCGCGGTGGCATAATGGACGTATTTTCTTTTTCTCACGATGAACCTTATAGAATTGAATTCTTTGGGGACGAGGTAGACAGTATCAGAACCTTTGACGTTGAAACCCAATTGTCTACCCAAAAGGTGAATAAGATCACCATCATCCCCAACGTGGAAAACAAGTTCCTGGACGAAAACCGGGAAAGCTTTCTTAAGTACATATCGCCAAACACCCTGATTTTTAGTAAAAACCTGAGCTTGTTATACGCTAGGTTGGATTCATTTTTTGAGAAAGCAGAAGTGGCATTTACCAAACTGTCCAAAGAAATAAAGCATTCCAAACCCCAGGAATTGTTTACCAATTCCGTTTTATTAAAACAAGAGCTGGCCGGTTTTGGCCTAGTGGAGATCGATGGTAGCACTAAAGCTTCGGGTGATCCGGAAACCATCGTTTTTAATACAAAACCACAACCATCCTTCAATAAAAAATTCGATTTATTAATCGAAAACCTCAACGATAATTACAAAAACGGGTTTACTAATTATCTCTTTTGCGCCACCGACCAACAGGCCAAACGATTTCACGATATTTTTGATGAGGTAGGAAAGGAAGTCCATTATAAGACCATTGTCCTCCCCCTTTATCAAGGTTTTTTGGACCACGATTTAAAGATTGCGTGTTATACGGACCATCAGATTTTTGAGCGCTACTTAAAATTCCATTTAAAAAATGGCTATGCCAAAAAACAGGCCATAACCTTAAAGGACCTGAACAAATTGGAAATTGGGGACTATGTTACCCATATAGACCACGGAATTGGAAAATTTGGAGGCCTCCAAAAAATAGATGTAGAAGGCAAGAAACAGGAAGCCATAAAACTGATGTACGGCGAAAGGGACATTCTTTATGTCAGCATACATTCCCTGCACAAAATTTCGAAGTTCAATGGGAAGGACGGTGCTCCCCCAAAAATATACAAACTTGGTTCCGGAGCATGGAAAAAAATCAAGGACAAGGCAAAATCGCGCGTTAAAAAAATTGCCTTCGACCTTATACAGCTCTATGCCAAGCGCAGATTGGAAAAAGGCTTTCAATATGGCCCTGACAGCTACTTACAGCTGGAATTGGAGGCTTCGTTTATTTACGAAGATACCCCGGATCAAAGCAAGTCTACTGAAGATATCAAAAAGGACATGGAAAGCGAAAGACCTATGGACCGACTCGTTTGTGGGGATGTAGGTTTTGGCAAAACGGAGGTGGCCATTAGAGCTGCATTTAAAGCTGTGGACAACGGCAAGCAGGTAGCCGTATTGGTTCCTACGACCATTTTGGCTTTTCAACACCACCGGACCTTTTCGGAGCGTTTGAAAGATATGCCGGTTACTGTAGATTACTTAAATCGGTTTAGGACGGCCAAGGAGAAAAAAGAGACCTTGGAAAACCTGGCTGCCGGCAAGGTAGATATCATCATTGGCACCCATCAGTTGGTAAACAAGAACGTAAAGTTCAAAGACCTAGGTTTGTTAGTAGTGGATGAGGAACAGAAATTTGGGGTATCGGTCAAGGACAAATTAAAAGCCATTAAAGAGAACGTAGATGTCCTTACGCTTACCGCAACACCAATCCCAAGAACGCTTCAATTCAGTTTAATGGCAGCTAGGGACCTATCGGTCATCAATACGGCACCGCCCAATAGATACCCTATAGAAAGCGAGGTAATCCGATTTAACGAAGAAACCATTCGCGATGCTATTTCCTACGAAATCCAACGGGGCGGACAAGTCTTCTTTATCCACAATAGAATTGAAAATATCAAAGAAGTTGCCGGAATGATCCAAAGGTTGGTGCCGGATGCCAGAATTGGTATCGGCCACGGACAAATGGAAGGTAAAAAATTGGAAACCCTTATGCTGGCCTTTATGAACGGAGAGTTCGATGTACTGATTTCTACGACCATTGTGGAAAGCGGTCTGGATGTTACCAACGCCAACACCATTTTTATTAACAATGCCAATAATTTTGGTCTTAGCGACCTGCATCAAATGAGGGGGCGTGTTGGGCGAAGCAATAAAAAGGCTTTCTGTTACTTTATTACCCCACCCTATGATGTAATGACCAACGATGCAAGGAAAAGAATTCAGGCCTTGGAGCAATTTACGGATCTGGGCAGCGGTTTCAATATTGCAATGAAAGATTTGGAAATTAGGGGTGCCGGGGATTTGCTTGGAGGCGAACAAAGTGGTTTTATCAATGAAATTGGTTTTGATGCCTATCAAAAAATATTGGCCGAAGCCATAGACGAACTTAAGGAAAACGAATTCAAGGAACTGTATGAGGAAGTTGGCGGTAAACAAAAAATATTTGTCAAGGAAACTCAAATAGATTCCGATTTTGAATTGCTATTCCCTGATGATTATATCAACAATATTACGGAACGCTTAAATCTCTATACCGAACTGAACCAGGTTTCAGATGAGGAAGGTTTACAAAAATTTGAGACGGAATTAATAGACAGATTTGGGGGACTACCAACCCAGGCCGAGGATTTATTGAATTCGGTCCGAATTAAATGGATCGCCAATAGTATAGGTCTGGAGAAAATAGTGATGAAGAAGGGCAAAATGATCGGCTATTTTATAGCCGACCAGCAATCCGATTTTTACCAAAGCAGTTCCTTTACGGCCGTATTGCAATTTGTTCAAAGCCATCCCAACCTGGCAAAATTAAAGGAAAAGCAGACCCGCAATGGTTTGCGTTTATTGTTGGTCTTTGAACATATTAATTCTATAGATAAGGCCTATAAATCAATGCAACCATTTAATTCAGTTATCCCTAAAACAGGAATAACAGTACCATAAAAAAAGCCCCTATATAGATGAATCCAAAAAACACATTTTTCGTATTAATCCTATGTTTTACTCTATTTTCGGAAGCCCAACACAGCGTTTCGGGAAGTTTATCCCCGGCCGACGAATACAAATGGTTAATTGCCTACAAATTAAATCCTGACCATCAGAATTATATCGTCGACACGGCTGTTAAGAACGGGACTTTCTCCTTAGATATTCCGGCCAATGCCCAACCCGGCATGTATAGGCTGGTATATGCAGTGCCACAGGAGGAGTTCTATTTTGATTTTATCTATAACGGCAAGGAAGATATTGCACTCTCCTTTGATTCCCAAAAAGGCCTGTCTTTTACATCCTCCACCGAAAACCTGCTATATACCAGGTACTTTAATGAAATACATGGGTTGGAGAAACAAATTGCTCAATTTTATTCGGAACAAAAGAAGGACCGAAGCCTACTTTTAAACCTGAACAAGAAATTGGCCGCTGTGCAACAATCATTCGAAACCCAATCTCAGGGTTTGTTAAGCGGACATTTTATTTCGGCAAATAGGCCTTATATCCCTTCGGATTATGAAGATGTTGCAACCTATGTGAAACATAAAAGGGAACACTATTTTGATGCCTTGGACTTTAACGATCATGTACTACAGGGATCGGACTTTTTAAAGGACAAAGTGGTTAATTACGTATTTACGGCCCTGCCCCATCATCAAATTGCCTCTAAAGAAAAGGAGCCGGAAATAATAGAGAATGTTAAGGAACTTGCCCAATTACTGGATGATGTAAGCGCCACCAACAAGGTGCAGTTATTCAACAGTTTATGGACACAGGCGTCCAATGATAATTTAAATAAAGTGGCCGATTTTATTTACGATTATTATCTAAAATCCCTGGCAACCGAAACCAATAAATCCGAATTAATAAAAAAGATCGAAATCCAAAATCGCCTTCGAATGGGAGCTGTAGCTCCTGAAATTACATGGAATGATGGCAGTAATACCAAAAAACTTAGTGGTCTTTCCGGAGCAAAAAATTATGTTATTGTTTTTTGGAGCAGTACCTGTTCGCACTGCCTACAGCAACTTCCTGAATTTCATAAGGCTTTAAAGGACATATCCAGCACAAAGGTCCTGGCCATTGGCCTAGAGGATGATGATGTAACTTGGAAAAAGGAATCGGCTAAACTCCCGGACTTTATTCACGGCATTGCCTTGGGGAAATGGGAAAGTCCGTATGCGGATATTTATGATATTCATCAAACCCCCACCTTTTATATTTTGGACAACGAAAAGCGCATAGTTGCCAGACCGGAGGATTACATAGGGGTCGTGAAATTTTTAAAAGAGGAGAAATAACACACTGCAATTGGAGTAATTGTGTTTTAAGATTACCCTATTTACCTATTAAGATATTGAAAAATTACTCCACTAAACACTTGGTAAATTTTCACATTAACCAATTGCTACACTTATTAATTGGTCCATTGTTACTTTCCCACATTACAAGGTTTTAAGGTCCTTAATAGTCTTAAAGGCCACATCTACCTGCTCATCGTTTACGATGATGGTAAATTCATTGGTTGTAGATATCACTTCGTATAGAACGATACCCTCCCATGCCAAACGTTGAAAAATAAAATAATAGATACCGGGTACGGAAACGTTTTCCGCCGGCAACTTTACGGTAATCGAGGAAAGGTTTTCGGCCTTTTGCGTACATTTCTCGTTCTTAAACAACTCTTCCACTGCCTCGTCCAATATATTGCTGACAACGATATTAAGTTCGTTGACCCCTCTTGACGAAGTATAGAAAACATCCTTATTCCTATTTACCTCATTCAACAAAACAGTCTGATTTTCCAAAATGGATTCGGATACCAAAAAGGTGAAATCGGTCAATGATGACCTTACCGTGATTTCTCCTATATTTTTTAAAACCTTAATAATTTTATGGGTAGCACGGAACTCCAAATCATCGGAAAGTCGTTTTAAGGCCATTACAATAGCGCCGTTCCGAATATCCTTCCCCAACTCACTTTCTATTTCCGGTTTTACGATTCTAGAAAGCGACGTTAAGTTTATAATACCTTGAGCCAAAGCACTTTGCAAAAATGGTTTCTTTTTAATGTAGTCTTCCACGACCGATGAAATAGTCTTCATTTTCTTAAACTTTTGGTAAAAATAACAAATTGTTACAAATAAAACAAATAATTAAAAGTGATAAAACGCATTTTCCAAATGTTCTATGCCAAAATTTGTCCCTTTTTTATGAATGGTAATGATATCGAACCTGGCCTCCACATCAAGATCCTTGCTTATAATATAATGATCGGCCGCCGAGACCAAGAGTTTTATTTTCTTTTCGGTAACCGTGTCGGCAATTGGTTGCATGTAGTCAGAGCTACGCGATTTTACTTCAACAATGGCCAAAATATCCCCTTTTCTTGCAATTATATCGATCTCTGCTTTCAAATACCTATAATTCCTATGAACTACCTTATAGCCATTTTCAGTTAAATAGTCGACCGCCAATTGCTCTCCCTTTTTCCCAAATTCGTTATGCTTTGCCATGCCTTTTCAATTCTATTTACCAAAAAACGTGCATTTTGTCGAAAAACCTAACATACTGTCGTCCAAATTTCTATAAACCACGTAATTTGTTATGCATTATAGCGAATATTTTGTAAGAGCGATAATTTCTTATTAAAATCTGCGTTATGCAATGACCCCTTACTAGTAACCTATCAAATGCGGAATAAATTATGGAATTTTTCATAAACTGTAATACTTCTAGTTTGGCCCCCTATACCACCCCATTGGATGGTCAAAGGGCTCAACATCTATATAGAAGATTGGGTTTTAGCGCCTCCGTTCAGACGATTAATCAAGCTATTGGCCAAACCGCCGGCAATTTGGTTGATTCCCTTATTCTCGAAGCGCAAAATATGCCCCCCTTGGCTGCCCCACTCTGGGCAGACTGGAACAATAGCAATTATCCTGAAGACGATGACCTGCGTGGACAATTAATGAGGTCGCAACAAGAAGAATTCAAGTTGGCCTATACCAATTCCTTACTTGACAATAATCTTCGAGATCGTCTTAGTTTTTTTTGGAGCAATCATTTTGTAACAGAACTGGACGTATACAATTGTAATTCTTTCCTTTATCATTATATCAACTGTCTACAGCGCAATGCTATTGGCAATTTCAAAACCTTTGTCAGCGAAATCGGCCTTACCAGTGCCATGCTCTACTATTTGGACGGCGTGTACAACAATGGTAACAACCCCAATGAGAATTATGCCCGTGAACTTTATGAGCTTTTTACCTTAGGCGAAGGAAATGGATATACTGAACAGGATATCATTGAAACCGCCAAGGCCATTTCCGGTTATGTTGAAAGAGGGGAACTAGGCTGTGAACAGGTAGTGTTCGATGCTTCCAAATTCAATACCGAAAGTAAAACAATTTTTGGGCGCACTGGAAATTGGGGATATGATGACGTTATCGATATTCTTTTTGAAGAAAGAGGTAACGAAATAGGCTATTTCATCTGTAAAAAATTATACGAATTTTTTGTACACCCGGATGCTACAGATGAAGCCAACAATGCAAAGACCATTATTGACGGCTTAACCGCAACCTTTATCAGCAGCGATTTTGATTTGGCACCAGTATTACGCCAACTCTTTAAAAGTCAACACTTTTTTGACGATGAAGCCATAGGTGTTATCATTAAAAGTCCGTTCGATTTATACCTTAACATCACTAAAGAAACTGGCTTTGCATATAACGACACTACTATTGGAAGTGCCATAAATTATAGTGGAATGCTGGGGCAAGATCTTTTTGATCCTTTTGATGTTGCCGGATGGCAACGAAACAGGGACTGGATCAATACCAATTTCATGATTGGCCGTTGGCTTACCATGGAGACCATTGTAGATGGTTTTTACCAAGACAACCCTGAACAATTCAGGACATTTGCCATGGACGCCGTTGGACCCGCCAACAGCAATACAAGTAACCCAGAGATTGTTGTAAGGGCTATCGTAGACAAAATTACGCCCAAGGGAATGTTTACCCAACAGGATTTTGACAATGCCATGTCGGCATTTAAAATAGAAGATGTACCGGAAGATTATTATGGCCCGGATTATATCCCCGGCGGACAATCGTTATGGATTTTAAGCGTAAGCCAAGAGGTTCCCTCCCAGGTTCATCTGCTTATAAGACACCTTACCAGACAACCCGAATTTCAACTTAAATAAAACCGACCATTATGTGCGATACTCATCATAAATCACCCCATAAAGGCAAAGACCATGATGGTCACGATTTGGAACATAAGACATGGAGTCGACGTTCCTTTCTTCAGGCCTTAGGTATTGCCGGTTCTGGATCCATGATGCTGGGCAGTAATTATCTGACCGCATCGGCCCCATCCCCTTTGACCTCGGCAATAGCCATGGCGGAAACCGATAATATTTTAATTTTAATTCGCTTGTCAGGAGGAAACGATGGTCTTAGTACCATTATCCCCATTGAACAATACGACATTTATGCCAATGCACGACCCAATATTTATCTACCGGAAAGTAAAATACTTAGACTAACGGATGAATTTGGGGTACCTACCTATATGAAATCATTGGAGCCCATGTGGGGCGAAGGCCAATTTAAAGCAGTTCATGGCGTAGGTTATGAAGGCCAAAGCCTATCCCATTTTACAGGTTCTGATATTTTTGCCAATACAGACCTTAGCACTACAGGTTTCAGTGGAAGGGATACCGGTTGGATGGGAAGGCATTTCGAATACCTTTACCCTGATTATTTATCGGATTTTCCCGGTAGCCGACCAGAGGGCCCTGCCGCTATCCAAGTTGGAAACTACGGCAGTTTGGTTTTTGAAGGAGAAGAGACCAATTACGCCTTTGTAACCAACAATATAGATCAGTTGGAACAGATTGCGGAAACAGGACTGCAATATTCTATAGAGGATTCACTATTTGATAATTGTATGTACAGCGATCAGATTAAGTTTCTTAGAGGTGTATCCAACGTAACCAACGAATATGCAGGTACTATACATGAAGCATATATGCGCGGTGCAAACCAAATTGAGTATCAAAACAATGGTTTTGCCAGACAATTGGCATTGTTGGCCAGATTGATAAAAGGAAACCTTGGCACCAAGGTCTACATGATCAGTATGGGAGGTTTTGATACCCATGGAAATCAACCTTTGGCACACGAACGCCTAATGACACAGCTGTCCATTGCCGTTGATAATTTTTATGATGATCTGGCCTTTACCCAGCAGGATGACAAGGTATTGAGCATGACTTTTTCCGAATTTGGTAGAAGAATTTTCGAAAACGGATCCAATGGAACCGACCATGGAAAAGCTGCCCCCACCTTATTTTTTGGTTCTGGATTAAATGGCAGTGCTTTTGTGGGCGACCATCCCTCGTTGGATGAGCCAAATGGCAGAGGTAACTTGGAATACACAATGGACTTTAGGAACCTGTATGCCACTGTATTGGCAGAATGGCTATGTGTAGATATTCCACTCGTGGAGCAACATATCATGGACGGATATACCTATACCCCTGTAAACCTAGGCTTTAATTGTAGCGGAGTAGATTTCCCGGATATAGTTTATAGTGACGGTGAACCCACTCCTCCAACACCAACAGATCCAATTATGGAAAATCCAACTCCGGATTTGATAAATGCCATTGTACACAAACCTTTTTACCCTACAGATTCAACTCCGCACATTTATTTGGAAATGCCTTTTAGTGCACACGTAGACATACAACTGTTCAACATTATGGGCCAATATTTGGGATCGGTGTTTAACGAAATTATGTTCGAAGGATCTGTTGAAATCAATATTAGAGAGCGACTTTCGACTTATTTGGCCTCTGGAAAATACATTTATAGAATACAGGTTCAAGATCAAAAACTTAGTAAATCCATAATGGTAGCTTAAAGTCACCCCCTACTTACTATGCGAGAAGGCCTTCGTAAATTCTGAATTCTTTTCAGGGTAACGAAGGCTTATTTTTTGAAGGAATACGCCAGCTGCAAGTAAAAATCTTTATTTTTGCAGCCTAATCCAAAAATAATGTCGCAGAACTTTCAGAAGCCAGCAAGATATACTATAACAGCAGCCCTTCCTTACACCAACGGACCTATACATATAGGGCATCTGGCAGGAGTTTATGTGCCAGCGGATATCTATGCCAGATACTTGAGATTAAATGGAAATGATGTGGCCTTTGTTTGTGGGAGCGACGAACACGGGGTTGCCATTTCCATGAAAGCCAAAAAAGAAGGTGTAAGCCCACAAAACATTATAGATAAATACCACGGTATTATTAAGCAATCCTTTCAGGATTTTGGAATTACCTTCAACAACTATTCAAGGACATCCGCGGAAGTCCATCATAAAACGGCCTCCGATTTCTTTCTAAAACTATATGAACAGGGAGATTTTATAGAGGAAACTACCGAACAATTATATGACGAAGAAGCAAAACAATTTTTGGCCGATCGTTTTGTAATCGGTACTTGCCCTAAATGTGGACATGAAGAGGCTTATGGGGATCAGTGCGAAAATTGCGGTTCCACCTTAAATGCCACCGACCTCATTAATCCAAAATCTACCATTTCAGGAGCAATACCCTCCCTAAAAGAAACTAAACACTGGTTTTTACCTTTGGACAGGTACGAAGATTTCCTAAGGACCTGGATTTTGGAAGGCCATAAAAATGACTGGAAACCCAATGTATATGGACAATGCAAATCATGGATCGATGACGGACTAAAGCCAAGGGCGGTAACCCGTGATCTTGACTGGGGAATCCCGGTACCGGTAGAAGGCGGGGAAGGCAAGGTATTGTATGTTTGGTTCGATGCCCCAATAGGCTACATTTCCTCTACCAAAGAATGGGCAGCAAGGGAAGGAAAGGACTGGAAACCCTATTGGATGTCCAAGGATACGAAGATGGTACATTTTATCGGCAAGGATAATATTGTATTCCACTGTATTATATTCCCGAGTATGCTAAAGGCACATGGCGATTTTATTTTACCGGAAAACGTGCCTGCGAACGAATTTTTAAATTTGGAAGGCAACAAATTGTCCACTTCCAAGAATTGGGCGGTGTGGCTGCATGAGTATTTGGAAGAATTTCCCAATATGCAGGATGTACTTAGATATACCCTGACCGCCAATGCCCCGGAAACCAAGGACAACGATTTTACCTGGAAGGACTTTCAGGCTAGGAACAACAATGAATTAGTAGCCATTTACGGTAACTTCATCAACCGTGTAGTAGTACTTACCAACAAGTATTACAATGGAATTGTCCCCACTCCTGGCACTTATAGCCAAGTAGATAAGGAAACTTTGGCCGAGCTTAAAAAATATCCCGAGATCATTGCCAGTTCCATAGAAAGATATCGTTTCCGTGAAGCGGGACAGGAAGTAATGAATTTGGCGCGACTTGGCAATAAATATCTGGCCGACGAAGAACCTTGGAAAGTAATTAAACAGGATGAGGAAAGGGTAAAGACGATTATGTTTGTCGCCCTTCAAATAGCATCTGCTTTGGCGGTGTTAAGCGAGCCATTTTTACCATTCACTTCAAGTAAACTTAAGACCATACTGGGAATTGATCCACTGGATACCGACTTAACATGGGAAACCGTGGCTACTAAAGAAAACTTACTTCCAGCAGGGAAAAAGATAAATGAGGCTGAGTTATTGTTCAGCAAAGTTGAGGACGAAACCATTCAGGCCCAATTGGACAAATTGGAAGCTACCAAAAAAGAAAATGAAAACATGAATAAAGTTGTTAGCCCGCAAAAAGACACCATTACTTTTGATGATTTCACTAAGTTGGATATGCGTGTAGGTACCATTATTGAAGCCGAGAAAATGCCGAAAGCAAAAAAACTTTTGGTTTTAAAAGTGGATACCGGCCTGGATGTGAGAACCATAGTATCTGGAATTGCGGAAAGCTTTTCTCCAGAGGACATAATTGGAAAAAAGGTAACTGTTCTAGTGAATTTGGCTCCTAGGGCCTTACGTGGCGTGGATAGCGAAGGTATGATCCTAATGACGGAAAATGCGGATGGCAAACTGGTTTTCATCAATCCTGACGAAGATGGGGTTGGGAATGGCGAGACCATCAATTAAGGTTTCGACTCCTCTGGACCTGACGAACATGTAGAAGGTTCAAATCATGTTGCTTTTGTATTGAAATAGTTATATTGAATATTGATGTCCGGTCGAACGCAGTTAAGACCTCCCTTAAAACAAAATGCCCCATGAATCTTATATCCTACATCACAAAAAACACCCAACTCCCATTAAAAGGCATAGAAAATACGGTGGCCCTATTAAATGAGGATTGTACAGTACCCTTTATTTCCCGTTACCGAAAAGAAAGGACCGGAAATTTGGACGAGGTGCAAATTGGCGCCATTGTACAGCACAAATCACAGTTTGAAGCTTTGGAAAAACGCAAGTCGGCCATCCTTAAATCTATAGAGGAACAGGAAGAGCTAAGCCCTGAATTGGCCAAAAAAATAAGTGATGCCGAGGACCTCACCACTTTGGAGGACCTATATCTACCCTTTAAGAAAAAGCGTAAAACCAAGGCGGAAACAGCTAAAAAAAATGGCTTGGAGCCCTTGGCTAAAATTATTTTGGCCCAGCGGACCGATGAAATCGATTTTGAGTCATCAAAATACATCAATGATGCCGTACCTAATGAAGATGAAGCCCTGGAGGGAGCACGACATATAATTTCTGAATGGATCAATGAGCGCAGTGATATCCGAAATCAGATCAGGACGCAATTGGAAAAATTCGCCCTTATTTCAACCAAGGTTGTTACCAACAAAAAAGACGATGAGAAAGCCCAAAAATTTAGGGACTATTTTGAATGGAGCGAACCCCTGAACCGATGTCCGTCGCACCGACTCCTGGCCATACTACGAGCGGAAAACGAAGGTTTTATACGTGTTAAAATTGAAATTGATGATGAAAAAGCCGTCTCCAATATGGAGTATAGGATCATCAAAAACAATAATGCAACCGCTCCCCATCTTCAAATGGCCATACAGGATGCCTATAAGAGGTTGCTATTCCCTTCCCTTTCCAATGAAATTCTAAAATCTGCCAAGGAAAAAGCGGATGAATCCGCCATTCAGGTATTTTCCAAAAACCTGAAACAACTCTTGTTGGGGTCACCTTTGGGCGAAAAAAGAATTTTGGCTATAGATCCCGGGTTTAGAAGTGGCTGTAAAGTAGTTTGCCTTAGCGCACAAGGCGATTTGGAGCACAATGAGACCATTTATCCCCATGCACCTCAAAACGACAGTACCGGCGCCATAAAGAAAATAAGTTCTTTGGCAGACGCCTATAAGACTGAAGCCATAGCCATAGGAAACGGTACCGCGTCCAGGGAAACGGAGCAATTAATAAAGCGGATTCAATTCAAAAACAACATCGAGGTGTTCGTAGTTAGTGAGGCCGGTGCCTCCATTTATTCCGCTTCCAAAATTGCCCGGGAGGAATTCCCCAATTACGATGTTACCGTTAGGGGTGCCGTATCAATCGGGAGACGCTTGGCAGATCCCCTGGCAGAATTGGTAAAAATAGATGCCAAATCTATCGGAGTTGGACAATATCAGCATGATGTAGATCAGAATCTATTAAAAAACTCCTTGGACACAGTGGTGGAAAGTTGTGTAAATACAGTGGGCGTAAACATTAATACGGCCAGTGTTCCCCTGCTAAGTTATGTTTCCGGAATTGGCCCCAAACTGGCGGAAAATATTGTAGCCTATAGGAACGAAAATGGTGCCTTTACCAGTAGGAGTGAAATAAAAAAGGTTCCCCGTTTGGGAGAAAAGGCCTTTGAACAGGGAGCGGCATTTTTACGTATCAGGCAAGCAAAAAATCCTTTGGATGATTCTGCCGTACACCCTGAAAGCTACTCATTGGTGCAAAAAATGGTGAAAGACCAAGGGGTTCCCCTTTCCCAAATAATAGGAAACAAGGAAGTCCTAAAAAAAATCGATCTAAAACAATACTGTACCGAAAATGTGGGATTGCCCACCTTACAGGATATTGTAAAGGAATTGGAGAAACCGGGTCTGGACGTTAGGGAAAAGGCAAAGGTATTTACCTTTAATCAGAACATAAGGACCATTTCAGATCTAAAAGAGGGACAATTACTGCCGGGAATAGTGAACAACATAACCAATTTTGGCTGTTTTGTTGATGTAGGCATCAAGGAAAGTGGACTGATCCATATCTCCAATCTATCCGATAATTTCGTAAAAGATGTGAACGAACATGTTAGCCTGCACCAACAAATTATTGTTAAGGTGCTGGAAGTGGACATTCCCAGAAAACGGATACAGTTGGCTTTGCATAAATAACTCCAAATCTTAAGTCAAGAGCTGGCAAAAAGAACCTTTTATTTGTAACTTTAGTTAAAATTTGAAACTTATGTTGTCCGAAAAATTAGAGAAAGCATTGAATGAACAGGTCCGTATAGAGGCCGAATCTTCACAAGTATATTTATCCATGGCCTCTTGGGCCGAAGGCAAAGGCTTGGAGGGTATTGCACAATTTATGTACACCCAGTCGGATGAGGAGCGTTTACATATGCTCAAGTTGGTAAAATACATCAATGAAAGGGGCGGGCACGCTTATGTATCTGCACTAAACGCACCAAAAACCGACTTTGGAAGTTTTCAGAAAATGTTCCACGAATTATTGGAGCACGAAGTTTTTGTTTCCAATAGCATCAACGAATTGGTACATGTAACCCTTCAGGAAAAGGATTATGCTACCCATAATTTTCTTCAATGGTATGTAGCGGAACAAATCGAGGAAGAGGCCTTGGCCCGTAATATTTTGGACAAGATCAATCTTATTGGAAATGACAAAGGCGGACTCTACTTATTTGATCGTGATATTCAGCAAATTACAGCCAACAGCGCTGCCATTACCCCGAAATAAGCGGCGTAAATTTAGTATAAGAGCTCTTTGATGGACCCGTACAGGCCATAGGTTATAGAACAACCCCACCTTTTTTGGAGGGGTTCATTTTATCATGACATTTCAATACCCCAATGTGAAACCCGAATAATTTTAACATTTAATCTTATTTAGATTTAATTAAAATAAATACTTTTGCCATGTTATCATTCTAATCTCCAGTGGGCAAAAAGAAGAAACAGGACAAGAAAGTTGAAAAAAAGCTGAAAAAAGCTTTAAAAAAAGAGCAAAAAGCGGCTCTTAAAGAAATGGTTCCACACGGCTGTAAAACCAAATGCTGTGATAAGTACAAAAAGTCGGAATCCAAAAGGTGCAATCGCTGTCCTTGTTTTGATCTAATGAAGAAAGTGGCGTAATAAGTTTTACTGCTATTGCTAACGGGGCTATCGAAAGACAAGTCAAATGAAGCAATCTCTCCATAGCATGCACCAAACCTTCAGATTGCAACATCACTAACGCTCCTCAGCACGAGGTTCCATAATTTAATTTATAATCCAACCTTCCGTCATTGGCAACTTGACTGTCCGCAGGCAGGCATAGTGAAGTAATCTCTTGAAGGGGGCATATATGTTTCTTATACTATTCGATCTAAATAAAACAACCATCCTTTAGCTAAATCCTTCCAATTTGGATTCTCCCTATTGACTAATTGTTCCTTACGCTTCCTGCTACCTGCCTTTATTTGTTTCTCCCTTTCAATAGCTTTGTGTATATCACTAAATTCTTCAAAATAAATCAGTTTATTACCATTATAACGAGAAGTAAAACCATGAAATATACCAGTTTTATGCTCATAAATACGCTTAACTAGATTGTGGTAACCCCGACATAGATGACGGTATTATTTTTATTAGTTAGTAAATATACATATGACTTTTTCATGATTTATATTTTGATCAACACTGTCAGACAGGAACAAAAAGATTGCTTCTTCACTTGCGCTCCTCCCAATGACGCCTCAATAGGACTGGTGAAATGCAAAGCTTTAACAACCATAGTTGCAGGTCATTGCGAACTTGACTGTCCGCAGGCAGACATAGTGAAGCAATCTCTTATTTGTGGGGCCAAAACAAACAGATTGCCACGTCACTAACGTTCCCTGTCTACCGATAGGCAGGCTCGCAATAACTTTTATAAATTCATTTGCAATTCTCAAATTAGTGGTCTCTAGGAAATACGCCCCAAAAAAGCAATAGAAGCAACCCCATAGATCCTGAAACTGACCAATAGGATTACTTCTTGCTACCCGACTATATCCGGTATAAACATCCGGATTTGATAAGCCGGTTTATTTTCCCAACATCAGGAGTTCATTACATCGAATTTCCGTGATGTACCTTTTTTCCCCTTCTTTGGTTTCATAAGACCGTGTGGTCAATTTACCTTCAACGGCTACCTCCTTACCTTTGTTGAGATAGTTTTCCACAATTTCAGCGGTCTTGCCCCAGGCCACCACATTATGCCATTGGGTATCCGTAACCTTTTCGCCTTTGGCATTCTTGTAGGTCTCATTGGTAGCAATGGCAAATTTGGCCAATTTACCACCCCCGTCTAGATTAATAATTTCTGGATCGTTACCCAAGTTCCCAATCAACTGTACTCTGTTTCTAAGTGCGTTCATAATACATAATTTTTAAATCCCGAATCCACTCCGGGAAAGGTTAAACAGTTAATGATTTTTGATGGAACAAACTTAGCTAGCCCTCCAAATGTTATTCGGTTGAAAAGTATTTAATTTCGTTTGTTATCGTTTGTAGTCGTTTGTAAATGTATATAGTTCCCCCCTAATGGTTCATAAACCCCTCCAAAATGCACTGACTTGCAACAACGATAAATCAATTGAATCCCCTATATTTAAAACAAAATAATCCTTTCAAAAATCAAAATATGGAGATCGTATTAAAAATCCTTATAGGCATTATAGCCCTAGAACACCTATATATTTTATATATGGAAATGTTTGCCTGGGAAACCCTGGGCAAAAAAACATTTAGAAAAGCACTTCCGGAGCATATGTTTAAACCAACCAAAGCCCTAGCTGCCAATCAAGGGCTATACAACGGATTTCTGGCCGCCGGGCTTATTTGGACATTTTTTATCAAAGACCCGGCTTGGAGCATCAATATCTCCATTTTTTTTCTAAGCTGTGTGGCCATTGCGGGCATTTATGGCGCTTGGTCCGCCAGTAAAAAAATATTCGTGGTGCAGGCCTTACCAGCTCTAATAGCACTTTTATTACAGTGGTTTGTTTCTTACTTTTAATCATAGAACCATGGACCAACTAAAATCAAAATAAGCAGTATCCTATTCCGCTAGTTATAATATTCTTTCCTTTGCACTTTCTTTCCCTAAAGATTATTTAATTGCCAAAAATTCGAATAATAGTATGAGCACTCCATTTATTTCGGACCAAACCTTTAAAGGAATCGACTTTACCTCCAAGCGCCTATCCAAAGGAGATTATGAAAACTGTATTTTCGACTCCTGTACCTTTTCCAAAGGAGATATATCCAACATCGTTTTTATGGAATGCATTTTTACCGATTGTGATCTTAGCAATGTAAACTTAAAGAATACCACCTTTAAGGAAACCGTTTTTAAAAGGAGTAAACTTTTGGGAATACGTTTTGACCATTGCAATGATTTTCTACTGTCCTTCAATTTCCATGACTGCACCTTGGACCTGTCCTCTTTTTATACATTAAAACTCAAAAATACTACCTTCAATAATTGCAAAATGATTTCGGTCGATTTTACGGAGTCCGACCTAACCCAAACAACATTCGATTCTTGCAATCTTGAAGGGGCCGTCTTTGAGCATTGCAACCTAGAGAAGGCCGATTTTCAGACGGCTTTTAACTTTACCCTGGATCCGGAAAGGAATAAAATTGCCAAAGCCAAGTTTTCCAAGGAAGGAGCCCTGGGTCTATTAAAGAAGCACAATATCCAGATCAGCTAAGGCACAACAAAGATTTATCGATTGTAATCGGATAATTTGTACCTTATTGGTCCTAAAACACCATCCAACTTCCTAAAATGACCTTAAATAAAGTACACCACATTGCCATAATTTGCTCGGATTATAAGAAATCCAAAAAATTCTATGTGGAAGATTTATGCCTGGAGCCCTTGCAGGAAATTTATAGGGAGGAACGGGGCTCCTACAAACTGGATTTGGCATTGAACGGTGAATACATCATAGAACTATTCTCATTTCCCAAACCACCCTCCAGATCCTCTAGGCCAGAAGCAACCGGTTTAAGACACTTGGCCTTTGAGGTGGATGATTTGGATACCAGCTTATTGGAATTGTCCCAAAAAGGGATTGAGGCAGAACCTGTTCGCACTGACGAGTTTACCCAAAAAAAATTCACTTTTATATTCGACCCGGACAATTTACCCATAGAACTATACCAAAAATGACCCCTATAAATACATACATAGCGCAATTTTACACCCATTTTCCCAGCCAGAAAGGAGTGCATCCCTGGGAAATAACCCAATCCATATCTTCCCTAATATCAAAGAAGATCCTTGAGCTTAATACTGACGATTATACCCTTGCAAACGGAATTGCGATCCATAAAACTGCCGTTATCGAAAAAGGGGCTATTTTAAAAGAGCCCCTCATTATATCCGGAAACTGCTTTATTGCCAGCCACGCTTATCTTCGGGGAGGAGTGTTTTTGGGCGAGGGGGTGCAAATAGGTCCGGGAAGTGAGATCAAATCCAGTATTATTGGTAATCATTCGGCCATGGCCCATTTTAATTTTATAGGAGATAGTATTATTGGTGAACATGTGAATTTTGAGGCGGGGGCACTTATTGCCAACCACTATAACGAAAGGCAGGACAAGACCATTTGGACCCAAGTAAAGGGCATAAAGACCAATACTGGCACCGTTAAATTTGGTGCCTTGGTCGGGGACGATTCAAAAATAGGCGCCAATGCCGTACTTTCTCCAGGTACCATATTGTCCAAGAGATCTGTAGTAAAACGATTGGAGCTTATAGAACAAAACAACTGAACGAACCATGGAAAAAAAATGCTTGGAATGCGGAGATAAAATTTTGGGCAGAATAGACAAGAAATTCTGCTCGGACTATTGTAGAAATGCCTACAATAATAAGCTGAACAAAGACAGTAAAAACCTGGTCAGGAACATCAATAACCGTTTGCGCAAAAATTACAGAATCCTGGATGGATATCCCCTAACCGAAGGCAAGACCAAAACTACCAAGACCAGATTAATGGACAAGGGTTTCGATTTTGAATATATCACCAATTTATATACCACCAAAAAAGGAACCACTTACTATTTTGTATATGATTTGGGGTATCTACCCTTGGACAATGACTATTATATGATCGTGAAAAGGGAATAGGGGCTAATTTAATAAAGAATGCCCTTGAACAATTGCTATAAGCTGTTCAAAGGCATAAAAAGTATGCGTGTCGTTGTTTTGTTAGCTATCAGCTTCCAAGGGGAAGTGAAAAGAGTTTCTACTTATAGTTATGTCCGCTTAATTTAAGGGCTGCAATTACAATATCCTTGCGACTAATTTGCCCTACCAATATCCCGTTTTTCATAACTGGCAATCTTCTTCTTTTATGCTTGTCAAAAATGCCGGCGGCATCAAAAATAGACATATCATGAGGTATGGTCTCTACCTCCTTTGTCATGAATCGCTCAACACTCTTATCCAAGATAGGTTGATTAAAATAGCGGCTTTCAGAAATCTGTTTCATACAATCCGCTTCGGAGATTATACCGACCAAAAATCCGTTGTTGTCCAATACCGGACCTCCGGAGATATGGTATTTGGCCAAATGCTCCATAACCGTTAAAATAGATTGATCAGGACTAAAGGTGATCAGTTTTTTTGTCATATAGTCCTCTACTAAAATGGGAGCATCAAATTCCTTTTTTACGACCTTGCGCACTCCCTGAAAACTTTTTATTCCCATACCGTTTATTTTTAGGTTAATCTGAAAGATAGCATTTTTTAGATAATTAAACAACTATTTAAGATTTAATCGGTTGTATTGACAATTATTCGTTAAAATTATTGCTTTTAATTGAATTCTGTTAAACCCTGAAAACAACAAAATATTGGTTATACTGCACTCTATAATGTAATACAGGGATAATTTCTTACTTTTAAGTTTTTACCAAATACTATGAAGCGATATTCTTCTGCCATCACCCTTCTCCTTGTTCTGCTTGCCATCTATTGGAGCTTCGAAGACTCCATGCCAAGCTACACTCCGGATGCCAATATTGAAAATATTTTATTTTCCACGGATAGGGCCCTTATCCATGTAAAAAATATGTCCGAAAAACCACATGCTGTTGGTTTTCCGGCACATTCCGAGGTTAGGGATTATGTTATATCGGAATTGACCAAGCTGGGATTGGAAACATCTACCCAACAAGGTTATACCGCTGGGGACTGGGGAAATTTTAGCAGTGCAACCAATATATTGGCCAGGATAAAAGGCAGCGATAAGGGAAAGGCCCTTCTTTTACTTTCACATTATGATAGCAATCCCCATTCATCTTTGGGCGCCAGCGATGCCGCCAGTGGGGTGGCAACCATATTGGAAGGTGTAAGAGCTTTCCTAGAACAAAACAATACGCCTAAAAACGATATCATTATTCTAATTTCCGATGCTGAGGAATTAGGACTTAACGGAGCGGATCTATTTGTAAACCATCATCCATGGGTAAAGGAAGTAGGATTGGTATTGAATTTTGAGGCACGGGGCAGTGGAGGACCCTCCTATATGTTACTAGAAACCAATAGGGGAAATTCCAAGGTTATAGATGAGTTTATTAAGGCCAATCCAAAATACCCTGCAGCCAATAGCTTGGTATATAGTGTTTACAAAATGCTTCCCAATGATACCGACCTTACCGTGTTCCGGGAAGACATGGACATAGAAGGGCTCAATTTTGCCTTTATTGACGACCATTATGACTACCATACCGCCCGCGATAATTATGATCGTTTGGACCGCAATACCCTTGCCCACCAAGGCAGTTATCTAATGCCCTTGTTGGAGCATTTTAGCAATTCTGACCTGACCAACCTGAAAAGCCCCAACGATTCCATATATTTCAATATTCCATTTTTTAGATTGGTCTCATATCCCTTCGATTGGATTTACCCTATGCTGGCACTTGCCATAGTAGGCTTTTTAGCACTTTTGTTCCTAGGATTTAGAAATAGTTCCTTGGAAATTAAAGAAATTGGAAAGGGCTTTGTTCCCCTGTTCTTAATTTTGGTTATTAACGGGCTGGTTGGTTATTTTGGCTGGACCATACTTAAAAATATCTACCCGCAATACCAGGATATCCTTCATGGTTTCACTTATAACGGTTATGCATACATAGCGGCCTTTGTACTATTTTCAGTGGCAGTCGGTTTTTGGGCCTATCATAAATTTGGAAAGGCTCAGACCCAAAACCTCTTAATTGCTCCTTTGTTGCTGTGGCTAATTCTGTGTATTCTTGTTGCAGTATATTTAAAAGGTGCCAGCTTTTTTGTTATCCCCGTATTTGCATTGCTCGCCTCCTTGCTTATCCTAACACACCAAAAATTACCCAGTCCCTACGTGTTACTGTTTTTGGCTTTGCCTGCCATATGGATATACACGCCACTAATTAAAATGTTTCCTGTAGGTCTTGGTTTAAAAATGATGATTACCGCTACCCTTTTAACCTCTTTGACCTTTTTCCTATTGCTTCCGGTTTTTGGTCCCTTAAAAAACAAAAACCGCTTGGCCTATTTATTTCTGTTGCTCTGTTTTGGTTTTCTTTTGTCCGCCCACTTTTCATCGGGTTTTAATAAAGAAAATGCGAAACCCACGAGTTTGGTCTATATTCTTGACGCCGACAAAAACACTGCGGAATGGGCTACCTATGACCATGTTCTATCCAGTTGGACATCCCAGTACGTAGATGTGAACAAGGCACAGCCCAAAAATCCAAGCTATGATGCCCTAAGCAGTAAATATGGAACAGGGTTTAGCTACACTTCTGAAGCTCCAGTAAAAAATATTGCTCCCCCAAAAATAGAAACGACCCTAGATACTATTATAGGGGGCCAAAGAAAATTAGAAATATGCATTACGCCCCAGCGCAATACTAACCGTTTGGAAATATTTACGAATGATGTAGAAATTATTAAGGCCAATATAAATAAAATTGAACTGTCTGACTTCTATCTTAAAAATAGGAAAAACAATAAGTTGGTTACCCACTATGTAAGCAATAACGATTATACCGAATTACAGATCACTATCCCCAAGGAGAGTGTTTTGGAGCTGACACTATATGAGGCTTCCAACGATCTATTGAACAATCCCTTATTTACAGTGCCCCCTAGGCCAGAAGACAATATTCCTATGCCATTTGTCCTAAACGATGCCATTGTGATTAGCAAAAAGATAGAATTTTGAACACAAAGATCGGCGTTCTAGGTTGTGGGTGGCTAGGGTTACCTTTGGCCAAATCTCTTATCGATGATAAGGAAACCGTCTTGGGAACAACTACCTCCGATTCCAAAATAGAGGTGTTGCAGAAAGTGAATATTATCCCATATACCATTAGTATACGAGAGCATGGAATTGAAGGACCCATTGAAAAATTTTTAGGGGAATTGGACCTCTTGATTATAAATGTTCCACCAAAGCTGCGTTCCGCTCCCAAAGAAAGCTATATTAAAAAAATGCTCCTTCTATTTGATAAAATAAAAAACACCCCCCTGACCCGTATAATTTTTATTAGCAGCACCTCTGTATATGGCGACATCAACGGACTGGTTACAGAAGACTCCCCCACCCGACCCAATACGGAATCGGGAAGGCAACTTTTGGCTGCGGAAAATGTTTTTTTGAACGATGGGGACCTCTATACCACCATTATAAGATTTGGGGGCCTAATTGGCCCTTCAAGGCACCCGGTAACATTTCTTGCCGGCAAAACCGAACTTACCAATGGCAATGACCCGGTAAATCTCATACATCTTTACGATTGTATTGGTATAATAAAAATGGCCCTAAATGGGAAGTGGGAAAATAAAATTATTAATGGCGTGTACCCCCTTCATCCTACAAAGGAGGCCTATTATACCTCTGAAGCTGTAAAAAGAGGTCTTTTGCCACCCAGTTACAGCAAGAATTCAGATAAAATAGGAAACAAAAGCATTGAAAGTAAGTATTTTAATGTTAAAATATACCCTTATAATACTTCAATTGTAAGTTAATTCACCACACTTTTTTGAACTTTCACAACAAAGTCACCTACTTTAAGTTAAATTACAGCCTTGATTATTAACCGTTTATCGATTAGTATGTACCTTTAAGTAAACGAATAAATTCAATTATCATGGAAAATTCAGGTCTAAAAACAAGAGTACTTACCGAAATTGAAAATTTAATTTCCATAAGCTGCTCCAAAAGCAAAATGTCCCAAAAATTTCAAAATCTGCATGTTGCAATATTGAAAAAATATTACAATGCCGCAGATGTATCTATCGACTATCACCGAAAGAGAGTCATTATGGATATTGTTATGGACGACAGCAGTTATGACCCCAAAAAAGTAAATTCCAGCCTTCCAATTCTTAGGGCAAATTTACTTTTTAAGAATTTAAAGGAGTTTTTAAGTTCTAGCTTGGACAAGGACAATGTGAGCATTGCATTTTATGCCAGACTTATTCGGGCATACGAAAACAGGAATGTTACGCTTACCGTTGTTTAAACAAGACCCAGACCAACCATATTAGAAAAAAGGATGCCGATCGGCATCCTTTTTTATTGCCTATCTAAGGTTTAAGACATTCCTTAACAAAAGGTTAGAAATAATTTACTAGTTTTGGCACACTAAAAATTAGAACAATGAAGAAAATTGTACTGATCCTGCTAGTTATGGTAGGATTTACAGCAAATTCACAGACAAAAAGTGAGTTGCTTAAACATTATGAGGCCTATTATGACCAAATGAGACAACAGGGGGATATAAATGGTGTAATTAGCGCCATAACCCACCTGAACATACTTTCCCCAAGCAAAGAGCGCAATGATACCTTGGCTTACATTTACACCACGGACAATCAACATTTACAAGCGTTAAACACAATTGGGATAGAAAAAAACGAATCTGACTCGGATTTGGCGGTTCAGGTAAAAGCTATTTCCTTAAAGGCGTTGAATCAGCCAAAGAGGGCCTTGGAACAGTTTGAAATTCTTAATAAGAGAGGACCAAATCCGTATTTAGCATACGAATTGGCCGATTTAAAAATTCAGACCGGCGACAATGAAGGTGCCGCTGCCAATATCGAATTTGGAATAGCCAATGCCAAAGACGATATGAAATATGCATTCTACGAAAGACAACAACCTTACGAAGTTGCTTTAAAGGCGGCGTTTATCCATTTGAAGGCCCTGGTAGAATTCAACAAAGATCAAAACGATATAGATGGTGCCCTGGCTACCATTGATGAAGCTTTAAAAATAGACCCCAATTTTAATTTGGCCAGTCTAAGTAGGCAAGCTTTACAGTCGAGAAAGGACAAACTTGAAAATAAAGAAACCAAGGAATAGTCCAATAATTTTCTACTCCAATTTATGAGCAAAAAAAAACCACTGTAAAACAGTGGTTTTTTTTGCTCTAAAGTATATACCCCCATTTTTAAAGAAGTCTATTGTTTAATTAAATTTTCGATAATCCTGTCGTCCTTTTCCTGTTTGATCAGGATTACCTCGGAGACATTTTCATTGGGAATTACAATAGACAACACATAATGCGCTATTTTCCATTCCCCTGACTCTTTCCTGAGTACCCCGGAACCGCGACATAGTTTCATCTGGGTATCCAATAATTCATCGAACCAGGCATAATCCCCCTCCTCATTGACATAAACATTTCGTTCCACGGCCTTAAAGTTCCACGCCTTGCCCTTATCAAAATGGGGCTTTGCATAGGCCTTAAATTCATCGATTTTCCAATTCTCGGAAGCATCTGTACCTATAAAAACGGCATCGGAAGTCATTAAATTAAAATAGGCATCAAAATCAGCGCTCCCTGCCGCTCTGTGCCAACTATCCAAAATGTTATCTACTTCCAATTTATCCACTTGTGTCTGGGAGCTGAGCTGAAAGGACAAAAGGACCGCCAACATAAACATCAGGGCCCTACTCACTTAAAATTAGAATAGTGTCCAACTTGCTATTGACTATAACATTGAACTGGTTCCTAAATGCGTTGTAAGCATTGATCATTTCTACGGTGGACGCTTTGGTACCCACCCTATACTCCAAATTTCCCTTTGTTTTAAGAATATAGGTCTTAAATACCTTTTGCCTGCTCTTAATCTGGGCCTTATCAAATGTTCCCGGATATGTAGATGCTTCCAGCGTTTTTTGTTTCTCGATCAAATCTTCAATGACCAATTCCAAATCCTGCCTATTCGCCACCCGATACAATGATTCAAAAGTAGTTTCCAATCCGTTGAACTCCTGCCATTCCTTTAAAATTGTCAGAGCCTGTTCATTGATTTCATTGGGCTTGGGGAGTGAATCTACACTGAAAAACTCCTCCACTTTTTCTTCAACGGCCGCAGTGCTTGCCTGCTGTTTACAAGATCCCAACAATATGAAAGCAATGAGGTAAAACAATATTCTTCCCATAGGGCGAAGGTACAAATTTTAATAAACGCTAGCTTTGGCAGCATTTAAATTTAACTAGGTTTTAATTTAAGAATCAGTCCCAATCATTGGGTCAAATAGCCAAATTGGGAAGGCATGAACATTGTCCACACCTTCCCAATTTATTCTATTTCCTATTAAAACTAGGGACTAGGAATTAAATTTAATCTTACTCTCTATAGCCCTGATCATAATACTGGCAATATCCTTGCCGGTAGCATTTTCAATTCCCTCCAATCCAGGGGACGAATTTACTTCAAGCAGCAAGGGGCCTTTATTGGAACGGATGATGTCCACACCGGCAACGGCGAGATTTAGTACTTTGGCCGCCTTTACGGCCAACTTCCTTTCTTCGGATGTTATTCTTATTATGGATGCCTTCCCCCCTTGATGCAGGTTTGCACGGAATTCCCCTTTTTCGGCTTGGCGCTGTATGGAGGCCACTACTTTTCCGTTTACCACAAAACAACGGATATCCTGGCCGTTTGCTTCTTTTATGAACTCTTGTACCAAAATATTGGTCTGAACACTTTTAAAGGCGTTGATAACACTTTCTGCGGCCTTGTTCGTTTCTGCCAAAACTACACCCTTACCTTGGGTACTTTCCAGCAATTTTATAATCAAGGGCGCACCGTTGACCATCCTGATAAGATCTTTGGTATCCATGGGAGATTTGGCAAATCCGGTAATGGGAATATGTATGTCATTTTTGGAAAAAAGCTGGGATGCAAACAATTTATCCCTGGACTGGGTTATGGCCTCTGCCGAATTTAAACAGTACACCCCAAGATTGTCGAATTGCCTTATCAAGGCACAACCGTAAAAGGTAACTGCAGGTTTTATTCTGGGTATAATGGCATCGAACTCATTTAATATGTTACCTCCCCTATATCTGATCTCCGGGGAATTGGCATCCAATTTCATATAGGCGTGCTCCACATTTAAAAACACCATATCATGACCCAAAGCCTCACCTGCCTCCATTATTCTCTTGTTGCTGTACAACAATGGATTACTGGCCAGCAATGCAATTTTAAGCCCTGTCTTTTCTTTAAAATGAGAGGCATATCTTTCATTTATTTCTGTTGCCGAGAATTCCCCCATATTAAAACTTATCGATGGGTTTACCACAAAACGTTCATTTAGAGCCTCCCTGCCCAAAAGCATACGGTATTCCATAGTATCCCTATTGGCCAAGGTGAGTTCTATTTCAAAAGTAAGACTGCCAACACGTACTGGGGTCTTTATCACAAAACGCTCCTCGGATATCCCTGAAGAACTCTTTACCGTTCTGCGGTCTACCAAACGGGCCTTGCAGTATATATTGATGCCCCTATTCTCCTGTAGGGGATTAACTTCGAACTTTACCCATTCGTGTGCCCCTTTGGTATACACTTTTATATTATTTGCCTGTATGGACGAGGTTTTTGCCCCGGAGTCTACCCTGGCCTTTATAGCAGGAATCTCCAAATCCTCAAATACACACCATTCCTCACTACCAATAATATCCAGGTCCTTATACTTCATTTCTGTATCTAAATTTCTTTTTAATTAACTGCAAAATAAAACACTTGACCCCTGGGAATCAAGAATAATTGATTATTAATTTAATAAATGACGTAAGGCTTTGTAAAACAATCCAGAAAATCAGGACAAGAACATCTCTTTTTGTTTTTTGAAACATTTAAATTCTACCATGTGCCCATTGGGATCCTGAATAAAAAAGGACTTATGCTCGCCTATCTTGTCCTTTAAAAATACGACCTCGGTCGTAAGTTCATATTCCGACTTGGTTAATTTGGCATGCAAATTATTCCAAGTGCTTTCATCCACAATTACCCCAAAGTGGAAAGATGGCAACACTGTATCTTCAAACTTATAGGTCTTAAAGGTGAAATTAAAAATGCCGGCTTTGGTAAACGTAATCTGGTTCCCAAAGAGATTGATATCCAGCCATCGGGAAGAGTGCCTTCCCAATTCGGCACCGATGACGTCTACGTAGAAATCTTCTGTTTTGCTTATGCTTAAGCAGGGCAATGACATATGGAAAGGTGCATTTTTCATCTGTTCATATTTAATTTTTAATAATTGAAGTCATCCCGACACCTATCGGGTGCAATTCGCCATTAAACATCCATTCCCGATAGTTATTCGGGTTTTTTAAAAGAATTATTATGGCTAATTTCATATGGCTTTATAATGGTAATGATCCTTTAACTAAGGTAGTAAAAAGATCAATTACAATTTACTCCACAATCTAAATACAAAAAGATCCAAAACCTCTACCAAAATCAGGATAATAATGACCCACTCCAATCTACTGCTTTCCCTATGGTCCCAGATATCTTTAAACAACTCCAGGTTTTCTTTAATGATCCCTAATTGCTCGTGTATATTTCTATACCTTATCTTTAGGTCGAACGTCTGTTTAAGTTCCAGGTTTAACCTGTTCAGCTGCTCATTTTCCCAAGTACTGTCCGGCTCATCAAAAATATATAGGTTTTCCGATATCTGATTTTTAATATTCAGTACCTTCCCTATAAACTGCTTGAGCCTAATTCCCGAAATATTTAGCTTACCCTTCTTTTCCAAATATTGGGTGTGTTCATTGGTCTCCTCCAATAGCTGTTGTGTAATTTCCGAATATTGGTCCAATGCCACCGATTGCGAAGTATTCAACATTACCAATCTAATAAACTCGGCATCAAAACTGGGCAGGATTACTTTATCGAAAGCCACCTTTTGGTGGCCTTCGATTATTTCTACTTGTATTGTATCTGTAAATTGGGGAGCAATTTTCTCCTTGGTAATTGCGGATAGGGCATCTAGAATCTTCGCTTTTTCATCCTCGGAATGATTAAAAAAGGATACTAGACCATATTGGAAGATATAGACGAATTTTTTTTCGCCGTTTTTCAAATAGAGCTCATCACTGTCCGAAAACAATATTTTTAAAGGCAATTGAGATTTACATTGCCTTATATTGATCGAAGAAGCTATATGAACGGCAGCGACCTCAAACATCACAGGTTAATCATCGTCATCATCTCCCTCCACTCCTTCCAGATCCACATCTGGAATGGCCTCTGGATCGTCATCGTCAAAATCCTCATAATCATCCTCATCGTAATTGGCCATAGTCTTTTCCAACTTGGCACTTATCTTGACAAGATATTTGGTGTCCTCGGTGGTTACCTCAACGGCCTCAATACGCTCCCCTTGCGCGTTCTTGAAGGAGATGATATTAAGATCGTCGTACCCATCCGGATACTTCTCTACCAATAGTTTCAAAACTTCGGGAGTAAGTTTTTTAAAGTCAACAATAACTCTTTTTAAATTGTCCATATATTACATGTCTAATAGGTACGCAAAAATTAAGGGCGCAACAATGGTTGCATCACTTTCAATAATAAACTTAGGGGTGTTTATATCCAATTTCCCCCAAGTAATTTTCTCATTTGGCACTGCCCCGGAGTAGGAACCATAACTTGTGGTAGAGTCACTGATTTGGCAAAAATAACTCCAAAACGGTGTATCTGTCCTTTCAAGATCCTGGTACAACATGGGCACTACGCAAATTGGGAAATCTCCGGCAATTCCACCACCTATCTGAAAAAATCCGATTCCTTTTTCAGAATTGGCGGTATACCAATCTGCCAAAAAGGTCATATATTCAATCCCGGACTTCATGGTACTGGCCTTTAACTCACCTTTTACCACATAGGAGGCAAAGATATTCCCCATGGTGCTGTCTTCCCAACCTGGGCAAACTATAGGTAAATTCTTCTCGGCCGCGGCATACATCCACGAATCCTTTAGATCTATCTCATAATATTCTTCCAAAACTCCGGAAAGCAACAATTTGTACATAAACTCATGTGGCAAATATCTTTCCCCGGCGTCTTCAGCATTTTTCCAAATTTCAAAAATATGCTTTTGCAACCTTCGGAAGGCTTCGTGCTCCGGAATACAGGTATCCGTTACCCTATTTAGTCCTTTCTCCAACAGATCCCACTCGTCCTGAGGGGTTAGATCACGGTAATTGGGCACACGCTTGTAATGGGAGTGGGCTACCAGGTTCATGATATCCTCTTCCAAATTGGCCCCGGTGCAGGATATGATATGCACCTTGTCCTGACGGATAACCTCAGCGAAAATCTTTCCCAGTTCTGCTGTACTCATGGCTCCCGCCAAAGAGACCAACATTTTGGAACCCTGCTTTAGTTGATCTTCATATCCTTTTGCGGCATCCACCAAAGCGGCCGCATTAAAATGTAAATAATACTTTTCAATAAAATTGGAAATCTCTCCTTTAGTCTTCGTCATCGTCGAATTTTGAATTATTGTTGCCTCCCACTTTGGAATCAACGTCATAAGTGTTGTCGTATTCGTCCTCTACGGCCTCACCCATAAATTTATAGCTAAGCATTTTGTAATATAATTTGGCTGCAAGGAAATCGGAAGTTTTATCCGCTTTATTGGGACAAAGTTCCACAATATCAAATCCTACAACATTTTTATCCTCGAACACCTGCTTTAGAAACTCCAAGGTCTCATAGTAAAACAAGCCACCAGGTTCCGGGGTCCCCGTAGATGGCATAATGGACGGATCCAATGCATCCAAGTCAAAAGTTATGAAGACATTGTCTGTCATAAGATCTATTACCTTATCCGTCCAATACTCATCGTTCACCATATCATGAGCGAAAAATGTTTTTTCTTCATCGATAAAGGTTTTTTCAATGGCATCCATACTGCGTATCCCAACTTGGATAAGGTTAGTGGTCTGACTTGCCTCATGAACAGCACAGGCATGATTGAATTTACTGCCATTATATGATTTCCTAATATCTGCATGAGCGTCTATATGCAAAACGGTAAGGTTGTCAAAACACTCATTAAAGGCCCTAATGGTACCTATGGAAATTGAATGCTCGCCTCCGAAAAGGGTAACAAACTTATTCCGTTTAATATACTCTTTGGTTACCTTGTGTACCGCATTTACCATAGCCTCTGGAGAACTGTCCTCCTCTATGGCATTTGCCAAATATATCCCTTGCTGATAGACCTCCGTATCGGTTTCTATATCATACCATTCCATATTTTCCGATGCTTCCAAAAAAGCCTTTGGCCCCTTGTCAGCGCCTTTTCCCCAGGTACTGGTTCCATCATAAGGCACAGGTATCAAAACTACCTTAGCCTTTTCCAATTGCGCAAACTCGTCTGGTATGCCAGCGTAATTGTTAGTTGTGTTCATTTGTTTAAAGTTTATTGATTTTAAAGGTCAGATTTAATTTGCTTCTCAGTGCTTTGGCCAACTTTGGCTTTGGCACTGGGTTTCATTTCATATCCCAAAATTTTAAGCAGGTCCTCTGCCTTTTGTTGTTCACTAAATAAATTGGTCGTTATATTTCCGTTTTCGTCCCTATCTATTAAAATATGTTTTGGATGAGGTATTAAACAGTGCTGCAACCCGCCATATCCTCCAATAGTTTCCTGATAGGCCCCTGTATTGAAAAATCCAATATACAGCGGTTTATCCTTTCTATACTTGGGCAAATAAATGGCATTCATGTTTTGCTCACTATTGTAATAATCATCACTATCGCAGGTTAGTCCACCCAACAATACCCGCTCATATTCATCTTGCCAGCGGTTAATGGCCAACATAATAAAGCGTTTGTTAATGGCCCAGGTATCCGGCAATGTGGTTATGAAGGAGGAATCGATCATATTCCACTTTTCACGATCGTTCTGCTGCTTCTGATATAGTATTTCATAAATGGCCCCACCACTCTCACCTACCGTAAAACTTCCAAATTCGGTAAATATATTTGGCACTGCAACATCCGCTTCCTGACAGGCGATATTAATTTGGTTAATGATCTCATCTATCATGTATTGATAATCGTAATCAAAAGCCAAAGAGTTTTTTATGGGGAAACCACCACCAATATTAAGACTGTCCAAGGATGGACAAATCTTTTTAAGCCTCACGTACACCTTTAAACACTTAACCAATTCGTTCCAATAATAGGCGTTGTCACGTATACCGGTATTAATGAAAAAGTGTAGCATTTTTAACTCTACCTTGTCATTGTCCTTAATTTGATTCTCATAAAAAGGTACAATATTTTTGTATCCGATCCCCAGTCGTGAGGTATAAAATTCGAATTTAGGCTCCTCCTCGGATGCAATTCTGATCCCAACTTTAAAAGTATCGTGGATAGCATCCGACAAAAGGTCTATTTCCTCGTAATTGTCGATAATAGGAATACAATTCTGGTGTCCCCCGTTTATCAGATTGGCTATATTGGTAATATATTGATCCCTTTTAAACCCGTTACATATGATATAGGTATTGTCCTTGATCTTACCCTTTTCCTTTAATTTTTCAACGATATTTATATCAAAGGCCGAAGAGGTCTCTATATGAATATCATTTTTTAAGGCCTCGTTCAGAACCGGTTTAAAATGGGAACTTTTGGTACAGTAGCAATAATGGTATTTTCCCTTGTAGTTATTTTTTTCCATGGCTATTTTAAACCACTCCTTTGCCTTGTTTATATTTTCGGAAATTTTAGGCAAATAGGTAAACTTCAAAGGACTACCGTATTCCTCCACCAAATCCATTAGTGGAATTCCATGGAACTTTAGGTTTTCACCCTCCAAAGTAAACTCCTCCTGTGGGAAATAGTAAGTTTGATCTATAAGATTAATGTACTTCGTGTTCATTTAAATAAATATATGAATTGTAAATAAGTAAATAGCATCGCCAAATGCAAATAATATTAGTAATTATAACTAAATCGCTAAACAATTATCTGCTTTTCAGTGGTGGGTATAAAAAAATAGTCGTGCTGACTGCACACGATAGAAGAAAAATTTGGAATACCAAGTAAATTTTGGCTACCTATACCTTTAAATTTCAGTTGCCTGAATCTTTCTGTTGCCAGAAGCCCAAATTTGTAAATATGGTTCATTGTACTCAACTAGATGCTAATATCAAGATAAAATTTAAGGCTAAATTGATGTGACAAATGAAAACAAAAAAAATGAAAAAACAAGCGTTTTGAAAAATTTTACGTTGAAGTAAAAAATGAATTCACCCAATGGTGAAAAATTAACTAAAAATTAAATTTAAACCGTTGATTTTTAACCTTTTCTTGACTATTTTTAAATAAAAACCAGATAGTCATGAAGCTTACAAAAATTAGTGTTTTTATTGGTCTTATTCTTTTCCTCTCTTTTTTTGATAAAATTACGGCCCAAATTCCGGCCAACGTATATCATTTTGAGGAAAAAAGCAAGGATGGAACCCTTCATCACGAGTTGAAATTGGACGCGGATTATTATGTGCATACCATCTATAAGGAGTCCCCTGCAGAATTTATAAAAACGATGGGGGGCTACTACAAGACCTCGGGCAATAACCTAATGGTTGATCTTGAATTTAATTCCAACCATAAAGAAGACAAAATTACCAGTTTAAATATACCCTATAAGCTAAAAAAAGGAAACTTGATTCTCGAAGGGGCCAAGCCCATGACTTTTACGCCCACTACTCTTGGCACCCAAGATCTTGACGGTAAATGGCTAATGAGCGGCCGGGTAACGGACCAGGGGGAAGAAAAAAGGGATACTTCCAGGCCAAGAAAGACTATGAAATATTTATTGAACGGACATTTTCAATGGATTGCATACAATACCGAGACCTTTGAGTTTTTTGGTAGCGGAGGCGGAACCTACGACGCTACCAATGGTAAATACACAGAAAATATAGGCTACTTCTCCAGGGACAATTCCCGAGTGGGAGCTGCTTTATCTTTCAATTACGAATTAAACGGCAAGGATTGGCACCATACCGGCAAAAGCAGTAAGGGCGACCCCTTAAATGAAATCTGGACAATACGGGACTAATTCTTAATCCTTTCCGCCCAAGAGTATATCATATAAAAAAGAGCAATCCGTATTCCGAAAGGTCTATTTTCCAAAATACAGATTGCTCTTTACTCGATAATCGAGATTAAAATGCTCAGACGCTTGCGTCGAAATCTAAAATAAGGGTTCTTTCAATGCTTCGCGGGCTTGCTCCGAAGTAGTTTACTAAGCCGACTAATAAAAACCTAAAAAATTAGGCCACCTGAGCCCTTTTAATGTTTGTTTTTAAAGCACCAGTGATGGCAGTATTCCATTTTTCGGCTCGGACAAGTTCATAATCCTCCATGTAAATACTGTTGATGTCATAAAAATTAAGGGTCATAGTGGGCTTTTCATGGTCTAAAAAGCTGATCTCCAAATCCAATTTCTCCAATACGGTCTCCTTCTTATTCTTTGACCTTATCTCATATGTTTTCTTTATGATTTTGGTTTTGGACACGTCATTAAGGTCAATATTTTCCAGCGCCACAACGCCATCAAATACTTTGGAAAAAACAAGCTTCTTATTGTTTGAATCCAGGGCGATGAACGAATTGCCCCAACTTTCCTTTAAATCGAATTTCAATTTTGATTCGATCATTATGTTTTTAATTTCTTTGGACATTATTTTCAAATCCCCTTTTCCTGATTTATTAAGGATTACGAAAGGTATGATGGTGCAAAGCACCAATAAAGCTGATACCAACAACATTGATATATTCATTGTGTATTTTTTAAATTATTCCATTTATTAATTACATCCCCACTTACCAAGTTTAATGTATGGCACGGGAAAATTTCCAAAATTGGTTATTCTGGAATTACATATGATTAAAGGAAAAATTTACAAAAAGGTGTGAAAGGGATAGATAATGGTAAGCGCGTCCAAACTAGCAATAATTTGGACCTCCCTTTTTAAGGACATAAGCTCCTTTTCCTTGAGTACGGAGAGGCAACTTATAACATTGGGATAAAATAAATTGAGATTTGGCCTTAGTTCGTTGACCGTTGGCAATTTATAATTGCCTTCTGCCAGGAGCATGGTATGCCCAGAGTTCGGCATCTCGTAGGTTAAATGATGGTCCGTTTGGATCTCACCATTAACCCCGGCTTTAACTTCTTTGACTTCCTTGGCGGTAGCCAACGAGACCTGGCCTATACCAAATAAGAGTATAAAAACCAGAAACCTCATAAAATGTAAGCACCTTGATACTTTCATACCACAAATATATATAGAGTTATTCTAAAATATTTGTTAAAAATTATAGGTGTGGATTATTCATTTGTACCAATATCCGACTTACCCCCCGTTTTCCTCAACAACCTAATATTTTGAATTTCAATGCCTTTGTCTATAGGCTTTAGCATATCGTACATATTTAGGGCCACTATACTTGCCCCATGCATGGCCTCTACTTCTACCCCGGTCTTGTAAATGGTCTTCACCGTAATCAATACCGTAATCTGCAGACCTTTTATGGAGTATGATATATCCGTGTATTCTATGGGCAAGGGATGACAGTCCGGCAATAGGTCCGCCGTCTTCTTTACTCCCAATAGCCCGGCAGCCTTGCTCATGGCGAAAACATCACCCTTGGGTACCGTGTTATTTTTTATGGCCAATATAGTATCCTCTGAACTTACTTGGACAATTGCTTGGGCAATTGCGGTGCGTAACGTAGCCTTTTTATGGGTAATATCTACCATTTTTATTTATTTACTTTCCATTGATAGGAATCATCCTTAAAAACTTCCTTACCAAAAATAGGAACCTGGTTTTTTATTTCCTCCACAACATGGTGTAAGGCCTCAAAAACTTCTTTTCGATGGGGCGAAGACACAAAAACAAACAGGCATATTTCTCCCGCGTTTACCCTTCCCAAACTGTGATATATATGCATACAGCTTAAGTTATATTTGGCAAAGGTAGCCTCCCTAATTTCATGAAACTTTATATTGGCCATTTCCTTATAGGCCGTATATTCTATTGCGGCCACTTCCTGCCCGTCAATTAGATCTGCCCGTACCTGGCCCAAAAAAATATCGTGGGCCCCAATCGTGGTTTTGGACTGGTGCTTTGCAATGGAATTGGCAATGAACTCCGGGCTTATTGCACCTTCTACAAATACATTTTTGATTTTGCTCTTTTCCATAAGCAGTAAATTTAAGAAAAACAACCCGTAGTAGTATCAATGGGCGACCTGAATCTACTCCTCAATACATTGGACAAATCCCTAGCTAATTCCAATCCTATGTGCGTAACCACAAACTCCATCTTATGTACAAACCAGGAGTTCATAGGACTAAGCCCTGGATTATCCTCTTTTCTATAATTGAGCTCTATACCTTGGACATCTTTGGGGTATCCAAATTTTGAGGAAAAAAGGAGGAAAGCCTTAACTCCTATAAACCTTGATATGCAAATTATTCGTCATCGTTTCATCAAAAAAAAGTATATGCCACAGGACCTCTTATTTGGTTAACCATTTTAGGAGGAAAATGATAAAAATCCTCATCTATTTCCCCTAAAACTACGTTTCAAGGACCCATGAGTAGACAAGAGCCGGAAAAGTGCCTACTAAAGCATTAGCCTAAGGCAAAAGACTTATATATTAACTACCGCTTAACAGGAGTTTAATTGTATGTTTTTAACTTTGAGACAATCTCAGAACCAATAATTTCTATTGACTTCATTAACATCTTATGGTCCGAAATGGCATCCATTTGAAGTGTAATTTTTTCTAGACCTCCTAAAGCTTCACTATGCCGCCATATTTTATCAACTATTTCTTGAGGGTCGCCCACTAATAAAGCTCCATTTAAACTATTTTGAGCATCAAATCCGGCTTTTGAAACCGGGGGGAAACCTCTTTCCTTACCTATTTTATCAAACATTTCCTTATAACTAGGGTAGAAATCTGAAACGGCTTCTTGTTTAGTTTTCCCAATATATCCTATTGAGTGCATTCCCACTTTCAGCTCGCTTTGAGCAAATCCTGATTTTTTGCCGGCTTCTCTGTATAAATCAACCAAAGGTCTAAAGCGATGGGTCTCTCCTCCAATAATTGCCACCATTAAAGGCAATCCCAGCCTACCTGCTCTTTCAAAAGAGGATGGTGTACCACCCACTCCTACCCAAATAGGCAATTTGTCTTGTTTAGGACGAGGATAAATCGCTTGATTATTTAATGCAGGCCTGTATTTTCCTGACCAGTTGACCACTTCATTATCTCTAATTCTTAAAAGTAGATTTAGCTTTTCCTCAAATAGTTCGTTATAATCTTGAAGGTTTAATCCAAATAATGGATACGCATCGGTAAAAGACCCTCTCCCTGCAACTATCTCGGCTCTTCCTCCTGAAAGCAGGTCTAAAGTAGCATAATTTTGAAATACCCGCACCGGGTCCGACGCGCTTAATACAGTAACTGCACTACCTAATCTTATATTTTTGGTCTTGGCTGCCGCTGCGGCCAAGATCATAGACGGGGCGGAGTCCAAGAAGTCTTTTCGGTGATGTTCTCCTATACCAAAAAAACTCAAACCTGCTTGGTCTGCTAGCTCTATTCTCTCCAACAGCTCTTGTAGCGCTTTAGAACCATCTTTGTGATTATTGGGCGATGCCGCAAAACTATCAATACCTATTTCCATATTTTGCTATTTCTAAAACTATAATAAAACCTACACATTGAAACTACCTTTTACTTTAAGCAGTTCTTGCTATTTGCCGTCTGATAAAGATAATAAGACTAACAATACCAATAATTTATTCTACAATAGTTGCTTTTAATAGGGATTCAGTAGGTATTCCATCAACTAATTTAACGAGCACTCGAGAAAGTCCGATAGAGTGATAAACTAAACTTGATGGTGTATTAGAAAAGAACTATGCTCTTTTTACTTTGCTAGAATTGGTGTTTTTTTACTCCTTCCCCAAGTGATAAATAGGGCAAAAGCAAGTAACACAATGTTCATTCCTATAGCCGTAAATTCACCTCTTGAAACATGAAAAATAGCAGCTAACACCATTATCACGGCAAGACCTATGGCTGCCCAAACAGTTAAAAAAGGTTTGAATCGAAAAATGGAAGGTATTAATAAACCTAAGCCCCCTAATACTTCACTTATTCCAATAAAACGCACCAATCCTACAGGTGTGGATGTTACCCACGGAAGTGATTCTGCCAACGCATCCAAGGGTTGGGAAGCTTTCATTAATCCTGCCATAATAAACATAGCGGCCAATATTCCTTGTGCAACCCACAATGCTATATGAATTGCTTTGTTCTTTTTATAATTTGTCATTTCTCTTTTATTTAATTGATGTACAAAATTCAATCTTTTAGAGAACCTATGCCTTGATGTACATCAAGAAAAAAAAATGACTATTTTCTATGGGAAAGTTCATTTCGAACACGACTCAATGCTTCGGGTGTAATACCTAAATAGGAGGCTATCATTTTTAAAGGAACCCTTTGAATAATGTTTGGATAGGTTTGAATAAAATGCTCATATCTATCTATGGCATTAGAACTCATTAACATTATAATCCTAGCCTGCATTGTATTTAATCGTCTCAATAGAGCATCAATGTCCGGACCTCTTTCCATTAATTCCTCTTTGGAAGCCACTTCCAGGACAGCGTCTTCAATGACGTCTATATAAAGTTGACAAGGGGTGTTGGTCTCGCAAATGTCGGCTACCAACCAATTTTCAGGTCCAAACATATAAATATGTTCCTTGCCTTTATCATCAATAGTATAGCTACGCAGTAAACCACTTTCAACAATATACGCTTTGGTGTTTATGTCCCCCTTGCGTTGTAAAATGTCTCCCTTTTTTACCGTTATTTTTTTCAATGGTAGTTCTATTTTTGGTCGGTCCAAAATGGCATAAGCCAATTTGATCATATACCAGTAACTATATATCTACTTTAGAATAACTAATCTAAGGGATTTTAAAGACTTTTAATAATAATTAATATAGAACATAAGAATATAGAACCCTGTTATAATCAAATAGCTCTAGCTATGATACATTACACAGTTCTTGCACATACGGCAAAAACTAAAATAGAAAAAAAAGATTATCTGAGAGCTTAAAAAAAGTAACTATAGCCTAAAGAAGTATTACAAAAAAAGTAAACGTATTACTTCTGCTCCACTAAGTTCAGGCTTCGATCCGAAAGCTATCGCTTTTTGTGCTGCGCACATTTGGTTCGTGACCTCACCAAGAATCACTTCGTCTCCGCTCAGCACAGGCTTCGATTCAAAAGCTATCGCTTTTGGTGCTGCGCACCTTTGGTTCGTGACCTCACCAAGAATCGAACTTGGATCTAAAGTTTAGGAAACTTCTATTCTATCCGTTGAACTATGAGGCCATTCGCAGTTCAATATTTAAAACCGCGGGTGCAAAAGTAAAATTTATTTGATAAAAAAACTCGATACTTTATGGATAGTTTTTGAATAATTGCAATGGACTGCGATTTTTCGATGTCTTTTTACCTTAAAACAGCTCGAAAATCCAGTTTTTAAGCCTCAAAATGCCGCATTTACTCACCAATACCCCCATTTGTTAAAATGTCAAATTTATAACAGGAGTATGGAGATAATTTTTTACATTGCTTGCTTAAACGTTTAAATTAATTTAAATAACTCATCCAAACCACTTATGCAAAACCGGAAATATACCCTTGGGGTCGACTATGGAACGGATTCTGTAAGGACCATGATAATAGATACCAGCAATGGTAAGATTATGGGTCAGGCAGTTGCCTTATACGAAAGATGGGGCAAAGGCATGTACTGCCAACCGGAAACCAATCAGTTTAGACAACATCCCTTGGATTACATTGATGGCCTAAAAAAAGCAGTTAAAGAGGCCATAGCTCCCCTTTCCCAGGAAGTCATAAACGGCATAGCCGCTATTTCCGCTGCCACCACCGGCTCAACTCCCATAGCTATCAACCAGGAGGGTACCCCCTTGGCAATGCTACCTGGCTTTGAAGAAAATCCCCACGCCATGTTTATCCTTTGGAAAGACCATACAGCCGTTGGGGAAGCGAAAGAAATCAACGAATTGGCACACCACGAAAATGGCATTGACTATACCAAATACAGTGGTGGGGAATATTCCTCGGAATGGTTTTGGGCCAAGATCCTACACACCCTGAGAGTTGATGAAACAGTTCGCCAAGCAGCCTATTCCTGGATAGAACACTGCGACTGGATTCCGGCCCTCCTTACAGGAAACACCGACCCCCTAAGTTTAAAAAGAAGCAGGTGCGCGGCAGGACACAAGGCCATGTGGCACCCCGACTGGGACGGGTTACCTCCCGACGCGTTTTGGACAGAACTGGACCCTCTATTGACCGGATTAAGGGATAGGTTATATGCCGATACCTACACTTCCGACCATGCCGTGGGCATAATTTCCGAAGAATGGTCGCAAATACTGGGCCTGCCCAAGGATGTCATTATTGGCACCGGTTCTATTGACGCCCATATTGGGGCCATTGGCAGTGCCATAAAACCATATCATATGGTAAAAGTGATTGGCACCTCTACCTGCGATATGATTGTTGCTCCCACCGAAGAAATAGGAAAAAAAGCCATCCGCGGCATCTGTGGACAGGTAGACGGATCCATAATTCCACATATGATAGGGCTGGAAGCCGGGCAATCTGCCTTCGGCGATCTTTATGCCTGGTATAGGGAATTGTTGCTGTGGCCCGCAAACAAAATTATTGGGGACAGCAACTTATTGGATAGGGAAACCAAATCAAAATTGTTGGAAGAAATGGCCGATGGCATCCTTACCGAATTGACTTTGGCTGCCAGTAAAATAGAAATCGACACTTCTGGAATAATTGCGCTCGACTGGATGAACGGCAGGAGAACGCCGGACTCCAATCAAAATCTTAAAGGAGCCATACAAGGCCTTACCTTGGGAACTACGGCCCCACATATCTTTAGGGCCCTGGTAGAAGCTACGGCATTTGGTTCCAAAAAAATAGTAGAACAATTCCAAGCGGAGGGTGTCCGTATAGACGGTATTATCGCGATGGGCGGAGTGGCCCAAAAGTCCGAATTCGTAATGCAGATCCTGGCCGATGTACTCAACTTCCCCATTCGCATAATTAAATCGGAACAGACCTGTGCCCTTGGTGCTGCCATGGCAGCAGCGGTAGCCTCGGGAATCCACAACACCTTTCTTGAAGCACAAAATGCTATGGGCAGCGGATTTCAAAAAGAATATTACCCCATCCCCGAAAATGCAAAAAAATATATGGAGCTATATGACAATTACAACGCATTGGGCCACTTTGTAGAAACCCAAGAATTAGAGAAAGCCTAAAAAAATAATAATTAATACAAGAAAATTTAAGTAATGCAAAACAAACACAACCATCTAGGAGCAATACCCAAAGTAGGGATAAGACCGGTAATCGATGCCCGTTTGGGCGGTATAAGGGAGTCATTGGAACAGACCACCATGGCCATGGCCCAACGAGTCGCCGATTTTCTTTCCAACAATCTAAGAAACTATAACGGAACAAAAGTAGAATGTGTCATTGCGGACACCACTATTGGACGCGTACCGGAAGCACAAAAATGTGAGGAAAAATTTCTTAGAGAAGGGGTAGGACTTTCCATCACAGTAACGTCATGCTGGTGTTACGGAACGGAAACTATAGATATGAACCCCACGCGACCAAAAGCCATTTGGGGATTTAATGGTACGGAAAGACCAGGGGCAGTATACTTAGCGGCCGCCTTGGCCGGACATGCCCAAAAAGGGGTGCCTGCCTTTAGTATTTACGGAAAAGAAGTGCAGGACAGCGATGACGAGAACATCCCTGAAGATATTCAAAAACTGTTATTGCAATTTACCAAAGCCGGATTGGCGGTGGCCATGATGAACGGTAAATCGTACCTATCCATAGGTTCTGTTTCCATGGGGATAGCCGGTTCCATAGTCAATGAAAGTTTTTTCCAGGATTACTTAGGGATGCGCAACGAATATGTAGATATGAGCGAGGTAAACCGTAGAATGCAAAACGGCATATTTGATCCGGAAGAATTTAAAAAAGCATTAAAATGGACCAAGGAGAACTGCAAGGAAGGTAAAAATTACAATGCAATAGACCTACAGAAATCCAGGGAACGCATGGATGAAGAATGGGAAACCGTTGTTAAAATGACCTTGATTTCCAGAGATTTAATGATCGGAAACCCCAAATTGGCCGAATTGGGCTTCGGAGAGGAAGCGCTAGGGCACGGCGCCATTGCAGCAGGATTCCAAGGGCAACGACAATGGAACGATTATATGCCCAATGGCGATTTTATGGAAGCCATCCTAAACTCTTCCTTCGATTGGAGCGGAATTCGACCACCATTTATGATGGCCACCGAAAATGACAGTTTAAACGGCATCTCCATGTTATTTGGTTATCTATTGACCAACCAGGCACAGATGTTCTCCGATGTAAGAACCTTTTGGAGTCCAGCTTCCATAGAAAGGGTTACTGGTCATAAGCTTAAGGGCAAAGCAGCCAATGGTATAATCCACTTGATCAATTCTGGATCTTCAACGTTGGACGGTACAGGACAACAAGAAATAAATGGGAAACCGGCTATGAAACCCTTCTGGGAGATTTCGGAATCAGAAGCTAAAAAATGCCTGGAAGCCACAGACTGGCCACCAGCTATGTACGAGTATTTTGGGGGAGGCGGATACTCCTCCCATTTTGTTACCAAAGGCGAAATGCCCGTAACCATGTGTAGGATCAATGTGGTAAAAGGATTGGGACCTGTAATGCAAATAGTGGAAGGATGGACGGTAGAACTACCTGAGGAAGTACATAAAACTTTAGATGAGAGGACCAATCCTACCTGGCCCACTACTTGGTTCGCACCGAGATTGAACCAAGATCAAGCATTTAAGGATGTCTATAGCGTTATGAACAATTGGGGAGCCAATCACGGCGCTTTCAGTTATGGCCATTTTGGGGACGAAATAATAACACTTTGTTCCATGCTCAGGATTCCGGTAAATATGCACAATGTTGAACCCGATCGTATTTTTAGACCAAAGGACTGGGCTTCGTTTGGCATGGATCAGGAAGCTGCCGATTACAGGGCATGTAAGAATTACGGCCCGCTTTATTAGGCCTGTAAAAAGTTATTGGGACTTTATGGAACGACCATATTTTATATATTGAAGGAAATTAAAATTATGACCTCATCCTAAAACTAAACATATGATTACCAATAAAGGCACCTGGATTATTGCGCTGCTGTACTTTTTCTTGACTCTAAATCTTAATGCCCAGCTGGCACAAGGATCGGTGAAACATGTAAAAGTTTATTATGAACCGGGCATGTTCGGTGGCTGGCCGGCCAATCATGGGGTGTGGAATTGGGGCAATGAGATTTTGGTTGGATTTTCCAAGGGTAATTACAAGGATATGGGCCCCGATCATCATAATTTCGACAAAGAAAATCCGGAGCTTCATGTGCTGGCACGAAGTCTTGATGGGGGAGAAACTTGGAAGTTGGAAGACCCTGGAGCTATAGACGGTGATCTAATAGTTCCTGATAACGGAAGTTACCATGGGCTTATAAGAAAAGATGTCGAGGCCCCGGAATTTATTCCTGCCCAAAAAATTGACTTTAAAAATCCTAACTTAGCATTTACTGTGCGTATGACGGACCACCACGGTGCCGAATCACGAATTTGGTATTCCTACGACAGGGGACATGACTGGGAAGGACCGTATAACTTGCCCAATTTTAATACGCCTGGTATTGGAGCTCGGACCGACTATATAATTGATGGTAAAAATGAATGTATGCTATTTCTTACTGCGGCCAAAGCCAACGGAAAAGAGGGTAGGGTTATGTGTGTGAAAACAGTTGATGGCGGTAAAAATTGGGACTTCGTTTCTTGGATCGGACCTGAACCAGAAGGATTTTCCATTATGCCGGCTTCCGTTAGAATATCCGATAAAGAAATTTTGGTAACTACTCGAAGAAGGGAAGAATCAGGCCGATATATCGATGCCTACCTTTCCCAAGATAATGGGTTAACTTGGAACCCCCTGCCCAACCCAGTGGAAAATTGCGGACAGGGCAATCCGCCCGCCATGGTAAAAATGAAAGACGGAAGAATATGCCTGATATATGGATACAGGGCATTGGAGAAGGATATCAAAAACAAGCGGGACAAAAGTGAGATCAGGGCAAAAATCAGTACAGACAATGGACGTACATGGAGCAAGGATTACGTGCTGCGCGATGACGGTTCGGGAAAAGACTTGGGCTACCCACGGGTAGTACAACGCGCAGACGGCAAAATAGTAGCCCTCTATTATTTTATGGACAAGGAAACAGGTCCCGAACGCTTTATTGCGGCCACCATTTGGGATCCTCCATCAATTGAAGAATAAAGTTCATTATTTTAAGCATACAAACTGAGTTATAAGTCCCCCATTTATTGATTGTCAAATAGGTAAAACAAAAATCACCATGAAAAGCATTTACTATTATCTAACAGTACTGACTTTTATCATTTTCTCCTGCAAGGATAAGGCAGAAAAAACCGCTCCGAACGAAGCGGTTAAAAGTGGCAACGACATCACCGGAAATTTTACCTTGCCTCCCTTGGCCCAACCAGGTCAAGGAGCCTATCTAAGTGGCGAGCTTATCTACCCCTTGGATAATAAACCCACTCCGGAATGCCATGCCTCTACCATAGTGGAAACACCTACTGGGCTGGTGAGTGCATTTTTTGCGGGTACCCATGAAAAAAATCCCGATGTCGGGATCCGGGTATCCAGAATGGTGGATGGTAAATGGACCTGGCCGGAAGAAGTGGTAAATGGGGTGCAAAACGACACATTGCGTTACCCCCTATGGAATCCGGTGCTATTTCAGCCCAAGGAAGGGCCACTCTTATTATTTTATAAAGAGGGACCGGACCCAAGGACTTGGTGGGGCATGTTAATAACCTCATCCGATGGCGGAAAAACATGGTCCAAACCGGAAAAAATGGGAACGGACGAAAAAATTGGCCACTTGCTGGGCCCCGTAAAGAACAAGCCTATACAGTTGGAAGACGGAACTATCATTAGCCCTACTAGTACAGAAATTAAGTTGGAGGATGGCGATGTGGATTGGATGGTACATTTCGAAATAAGCAAGGACAATGGTAAGACCTGGGAGGTAGTAGGCCCCATTAACGACGGGAAGGAGTTTGATGCCATTCAGCCCAGCATCCTTACCTATCCCAATGGGAAAATGCAGGTATTGTGCAGAACAAGGCAAAATGTAATTTCCCAAAGCTGGTCAGAGGATCATGGCCAGACCTGGAGCAAAATGACGGCTACAGAGCTTCCAAACCCCAATTCGGGAACAGATGCTGTGACCCTAAAAGACAACAGACAATTACTTATATACAATCACACCACAAAAGAGGGAGAAGAACCCAAGGGGAGAAATATGATCAATCTGGCGATATCCGATGACGGCATCAATTGGAAGCCTGTAATGACCTTGGAAAATGTACCGGCCGAATCAGGATATTCATACCCTGCCATTATTCAAACAGCTGATGGCTTGGTTCATATCACCTATACCTATTTAAGGCAATCTGTAAAACATGTGGTAATAGACCCAAAGCAGTTGTAGTCTGTAAATAGTAATTGGTCCAAAGAACAACTGACAAGATATTTGTTATAAAGAACACTTATGACATCCAAAAGATAAGCATGGAGAATTATAAAATATTTAAAAAGTGGCCGTCTATTGTTGTCATGTTGTTGATGTTCCTTATACCAATTACATTCTTTGGATGTAAAGAGGATAAAACCGAAGATTATCCGAATCCGGTTTCCAATCCCACATCTAATTTGATGCTGCAGGGAGAATGGCTCCATGATCCGCATAAAATAGATTTTGATAAACTGCCTAAAATCCCAGTGGAGCATGCAGTGGTAAGCGATGTTACCCCGGATGGGGTTAACCAACACAATTATTTGGCCTATCATGACAATCGCTATTGGATAATGTGGAGCGATGGCCCAGGGGTTGAAGATAGAGTGGGTCAGGTAGTTAAATATTCCACCAGCACCGATGGTCTGCAATGGGACAAACCAAAATTCCTAACTACATATCCTGAAGGCTCTGGCCCAGAATCCCCCAATTACAACACTAGAACAGATCAGGGCCTCAGGTGGATTTCGAGAGGCTTTTGGGAATACAAAGGTGAATTTTTGGCATTGGCCTCATTGGACGAGGCCAAAGGCTTTTTTGGTCCAACCTTGGCCCTCCATGCCTTTAAATGGAACAAAGAATCAGAATCATGGGAGCACCATGGCATAGTTATGGAAAATGCAATCAATAATTTTCCGCCCAAGAAATTGCCTTCCGGCGAGTGGTTAATGTCGCGCAGGTCTTTTGATTATGTTGAAAGAGGGGTCGATTTTATGGTAGGAGCAGAAAACCGTTTTGACCAATGGGAAGTCTACCCAGTTTTTGGAACAAGTACGCATCTGGAAGCGGAGGAACCCTACTGGTGGATCTTGCCCGACAATAAAAACCTGATGGCGCTTTTTAGGGATAATCGCAAAAGCGGGTACTTGTATCGCTCCTTTTCAACAGACAATGGTCGTACTTGGAGCTCACCTGTGCAAACCAACTTTCCGGATGCCCGATCCAAATTCCACGGCCTACGGTTACAAGATGGAAGATATGTTCTTGTTTCCAATTCCAACTATAAAAAAAGGGACCCTTTAACCTTGGCTATAAGTGACGATGGCATGGTATTTACCAAAATGGGGTACTTGGTCGGAGGTAGACACATAGATTACCCCCATGTGTTGGAGCATAATGGATATTTATTGATAGCCTTTGCCGGGGACGCCAAACAGAAAATAGAAGTAGTGAAAGTGAAGGTGTCTGATTTGGATAAAATCATGAGGGACAACAAATAAAATTCATCCTATAGTGTGCAATGTAATTTAAATCTCCCTGAGAAGCATTCCCTCAAAATAAACCCACTTTCTTTTGAAATCACGAAATAATTAATTATCATTGCTTAATCGATAAAGCAAAAACTAATAGTCTAAAAATCAGTTTTGTTTCTTGAGACCTATTGATCTATTATTTTTACTATTAAAGTAAATTGAGGATTTTACAATTAACCAACACTTAAGTAGAGCGAATATCCTACTTTTAGAGCTTATACCAAATAACCTAAATAGCCAACAATAATGAACAGTTTAGATTTAATCGTATTCTTCATTTACATAGGAGGAATAGCCCTTTTCGGAGGTTCGTTTTTTAAGAAAAGTAGAACTTCCTCCTCCTACACCATGGGCAACAACGATATCCCGGGCTGGGTAGTTACCATGTCCATTTTTGCCACCTTTGTGAGTAGCATAAGTTACCTGGCCCTTCCAGGAAATGCCTACCAATCCAATTGGAATGCCTTGGCTTTTAGCCTTTCCCTTCCCATTGCCTCCTTGATAGCAGTAAAATATTTTGTCCCCCTTTACAGAAAGATAAATAGTCCATCGGCCTACACCTATATGGAACAACGTTTCGGAGCCTGGGCGAGAATCTATGTCTCCCTTTGCTATTTACTGACCCAATTGATGCGGATCGGGACCATTTTATACCTCCTGGCCCTTACCTTGAATGCCATTGTTGGTTGGGACATGATCACCATAATTATATTTACAGGTCTGGTAGTATCCGTTTACTCCATGTTGGGCGGAATTACAGCGGTATTATGGACTGATGCCATACAGGGCATTATATTGATCGTTGGTGCCGTGGTCTGTGTTGGCTTTATTCTCTTTAATATGCCAGAAGGTCCGGGACAAGTTTTCGAAATTGCTGCAGAGAATGATAAATTTGGGCTGGGAAGTTTCAGTCTAAGTTTAACTGAACCTACCTTTTGGGTGGTGCTTGTTTACGGTGTATTCATTAACCTACAGAATTACGGTATAGACCAAAATTATGTACAGCGCTATATGGCCTCGAAATCTGATAAAGAGGCCCAGAAATCAGCCTTGATCGGTGGACTGATCTATCTGCCCATTTCTGCCGTATTCCTTTTTATAGGTACTTCTCTTTTTGCCTATTACCATTCCGCCGCTACCCTGCCCGTTGAGTTACAGGACATAAATAAGAGCGACAGTGTATTCCCTTATTTCATTGTAAATGCCCTGCCTGCAGGGATAACCGGACTAATGATCGCCTCTATCTTTGCGGCCGGAATGAGCACCATATCCACAAGTTTTAATAGTTCCGCAACCGTTTTTCTTACGGATTATTACAATAAATATTTTAAAAAGACGGCGTCCGACAAAGAAGGAATGCGCGTGCTCTATATTTCATCCGCTATCATTAGCGTAATCGGGATCGTTATTGCCATTGCTATGATCAATGTAAAAAGTGCCTTGGATGCATGGTGGAAACTCTCTTCAATTTTTAGCGGGGGCATGTTGGGACTTCTACTTTTGGGACTATTCTCCAAAACAAAAAATGTAAAAGGAGCCCTTGTAGGGGTATTGGTCGGTATTTTGGTCATTGTTTGGATGAGCCTATCCGGTACCATTTTCGGAGAGGATTCCCTTGGTGCTTCCTTCCACACCTATTTGACCATTGTATTTGGGACCGCTGCCATATTCATCGTGGGCTTCCTGATATCTATATTCAATAAAAAAACCGATGAAATCTATGAAAATTAAATAAGGAAGAAGCTTAATTGGGTTGAAAGGGCACAATAGGATTTTGTCTTCAAATACTAAATAATGACGAGTATCTCTGTTTAGTGTGAATTTCGTAATTTTAACATCTTGAAGATATTTACCTCTAAACCCTGTAACTTTCAGATTAACAACATATTACATACAAGATTGGCATTAAACAGCCCATTTTAACCCAAGACGAAGATGAAACCAAAAACATCATTAAAGGATATCGCAAAAATTGTTGGTGTTTCCATACCCTTGGTTTCATATGTTCTTAGCAATAAAGGCAAGGAGAACAGGGTATCCGAAAAGACCGCAAAAAGAATAAGGGAGGTAGCCAAGGAATTGAACTATCATCCCAATTGGAATGCGAGAAGCCTTAAAACCAATAAAACGAGATCCATAGGAGTTATTGTCGCCGATATTTCCAACCCCTTCTTTTCCAATTTGGCCCGGACTATAGAGGACGAAGCATTTTCCCAAGACTATACGGTAATATTTGGCTCCTCGGACGAAAAGGTAGAAAAATTCAACAAGGTTTTGGATTTTCTTAAAATGAGACAGGTCGATGGTTTTATCATCGCAGCCCCCGAAGGTTCCAAAGATATTATTGCCGATCTGGCAAAAGCAGGTATTCCCTTTGTTCTGATAGATAGATTCTTCAATGATCTTAAAACCAATTACGTCACCGTAGACAATTTTAAGGCCTCTATGCAAGCTACCAATTATTTACTGGGAAAGGGAAATAAGAAAATTGGGGCAGTACTTTACAACTCAACCTTGGACCACTACAAAGAAAGGCATCAGGGCTACGTAGAGGCTCTTAAACAGGCCGGCTTGCCCGTGGATACCGAATTGATAAAAAAAATTAATCACAGGTCCCTAAAAGCAGATATGAAAAGGGTCGTAAAAGAATTGGTACAGGATGCCGGAGTAGATGCCATCTATTTTCATACCAACACCTTGGCCGAGGAAGGATTAACGCAAATGTTGGGCTTGGACAGAAAAATACTTAAGAAGGTCGATGTGGTCGTATTTGATCAAAATTCGTCCTACAATTTCTTGGAAGACCCTATCCCCTATCTCCATCAACCTATAAAGGAAATTGGGCAAAAAGCATTGCGTATCCTTATAGATCAGATCCAGGAACCTACCCAGGAGCTGCAACAGATATCTTTTGATGCCAGATTGGAAAGCAGCTCATTGGAACCCTAAATTCCTTTAGGGTTCCAATGCCTACTAGTCCTATAAAACTCCTCAAAGAAAAGAACTCCTATGAAATAAGATGCTTTGGAAAGTCCTTTACGTCTTCACAACAAATCTGTTCCATTACCTGTTGTAGTTCTGTTTTTAAAAGTGAAATGGTATGGTCACCACCTTTGGCGCCCAGTGCCGCTACCCCGTACATAAAGGAACGCCCCATAAAAGTAAATTCGGCACCACTGGCCATGGTCCTGGCGATATCCGGACCACCCCTTAGGCCACTGTCCATCATTACCTTTATTTGGTCACCGTATTTTGCAGCTATTCTTGTTAAAGGCTTTATGGTAGATTCACCAGCATCCAATTGCCTACCCCCGTGATTGGAAACTATAATACCATCCAATCCGAGTTTAATGGCGCTTTCCGCATCAGCCTCATTCGCAACTCCCTTAATCACCAATTTGCCCTTCCACATATCCCTTATAGGTTTAATCTTCTCCTCATTTAATCTTCCGGAAAAGGTCTTGTCCATGAATTTGCCTAATTGTGCCAGATCCAAGCCTTTGGGCATATAAGGTTTAAGGGTTTCAAAGTTGGGCTGACCGTGTATTAGGGTCTGCATGGCCCAATTTGGCTTGCCCAATATCTGAAGTATATTCTTTACCGACATTTTTGGGGGCATGGCCAATCCGTTGCGTACATCCCTAGGACGGAAACCGAAGGTAGGCACATCGCACAAAATAACCAGCACCGGACATTCCGCAGCTTCGGCCCTTTTAATAATGTCATCCCTTACGGCATCCTCTGTAGGATGATAAAGCTGAAACCAAGCCTTTCCCTCGGTAATCTCACTTATGCGTTCTATACTACTGGTGGTTACCGTACTTAAAATAAACGGAATATTATGTTCAAAGGCCGATTTAGCCAATATTTCAGGGGCATTGGGCCACATTAATCCTTGGAGTCCCACTGGAGCAATTCCAAAAGGGGCATCATATACATGTCCGAACAATTCGGTCTTCATACTGGAACCGGTATGCTTGCTAAGGTAATAGGGCAATAACTCTATATCCCTAATTTCAGCAGTATTCTTATGTAGGTTTACATCTTCATTACAGCCTCCATCCAAGTATTCAAAAGCGAACTTGGGAATCCTTTTTTGGGCTCTCTTCCTTAAATCTACAACGGATGGATACTTGCTGTTGATCTTTATTTCTTTTTTTTTCTCCATGGCATTTTAATCTGCAATTGTTCTTGAATATTTATCTTTTATTTTTCCCCTCCCCATCTATCTAATACAATCTAAAGGGAGGAGATATTTTATTTATTATTCCCCAGATAATTCTTTAATGGACACCCCCAAAATTCCTTGAGCTAGCTTTTCCAACTCGTCCTCGTCACCTACAAAATGAAAAGTTTGGTGGATATGGCTACTGCTTTCATTGGCTTTTAGATCCATTGCAGGGGATGAACTTTCCAATTCATAGAATGGCCCTAAATCCCCACTATCGTTATAAGCATTTACCGCATCACCCGAATATGGAAACTCCTGTAACTCCCATAAAGAATTAACATAATCGGTAGCGCCTTCACGTAGACTAAATTTGGCAATGGTAAGTACTTTGCTCTTGGCATCGTAGCTTCCCATGACAGGCAGCGCCCTCTGGGGGGAAATTCCAATTTTACCACGCTCTTTACCGTCCGCCTTGAAGAATAGGACACTATCCCCGACCTGTAATCGCTCCTTTGGAATCTTCCCAAAATAATCGTCCGTTACCTTCTTGCCCAAAATGTCCTCATCCCCTTTTTTAAAAGGTACAATTATGGTGGTATGGTCCGAGGAGTTGAACATGCTCAATATCCAAATAGACATTAAGCCTGTTTTCTTATCCCAATCTTCCGGTCCTATATTGGTCAAGTTGTTTTCAGAGGCAAATCCTACCATTTTTAGAGTTTCAGGAATATTGAGTCCAAGAATTTCAGCGGCATCTTCCTTGTCCAAAAGAGTAATATTCCTTTGCACGCGTAAATCGAAAGTAGTTCCGGTATAATTCACCAATTTCATGTCCCTTTCAAAATACGCCTTATCTTCAGTTCTCCTCACCAAATTAAAGGCTTCGGTATCCAATTCCTGGGGTACGTACCAGTTGTCCAACTCGAAGTTGGAATCCTTTTCAAAGAAAAGGGAGTACTGTCCACCTTCAGGTCCCAACCAGAAACGCTCTTCACCCCCTGTGGGATTAAAGTGTTCTTTTATTTCTCCGGACTTAATGAGTTCATGGTTGATCCATCCAAAACTATGACCTTCGTCGCCAGAGGCCGTACTCGTCATAACACGGCCCTGAAGTTCCGGGGAAATCAAAATGCTCGACTCCCCATTTTCCAGAACCACCATGTTTTTGTAGTGTTTGGACAAAAATTCCCTGTCATATCCAAATGACCCCATGGAAAATGCTACCTCATCATTTGCCAAGGTATTTGCACTTTGTTCACTTTTAGTTTTACAACTCAAAGCACATAGGAGAGCACATAGCGCTATTGATCTTAGGACAGTTCCGGATCTAAAAATATTTACTATACTTTCCATGCTCCTATCATTTAGTTTTTGCCTGTTGTTTTTGGTTTTTACAATTGAAAAACCTTTTCCATGAGCATCCATTTTTCCCCAGGTTTTGCAAATGGTAGTGCCTGTTGGTATTTCCACATCAATTCCTCCCACTTTTCGTTTTCGGGATACTTGGCATCAATCTTCGCCTTTTTTTCAAAGGAAAAACTGTCATCCGCATCAATGATCATAAACATACGGTTCCTCACCCTATATATTTCCATATCCTGTATACCGGACTCCCTAAGACTTTGAAGGATCTCCGGCCATACTTCCTTATGGTAATCGTCATAAGCCTTTATCAACTCTGGATCATCCTTAAGATCCAATGCCAAACAATATCTTTTCATTACTTTACATTTTTTAGTTAATTATTAAAAACCACACAAAGGACCAATCCGATTCCTTAGGCCTGTAGTTCATACTTTTTAAATACACGCAATCCATACCATGCTATATATACAAAACAAAGCGCTGGAAGGATGAAGGAAAAATTCACTTCGGTAGCACCCATAATTTGTATGTCGTTCACGGCATTGCCACCGGCATCAATGATCATTCCTTGAAGCTTTGGCATTAGGGCCCCGCCTACAATTGCCATTACAAGACCGGCAGCACCAATCTTGGATTCCTCCTCATTAAGTCCATTCAAAGCAATTCCGTAGATGGTAGGGAACATAAGGGACATAAAAAAGGTAATCCCTACCAAGCAGTACAAGCCTATTATACCTTCAATATAAATAGTACCAATACAGCACAGCGTTGCAAAAACGGCAAAGTACATCAATAGTTTACCTGGGCTCATAAATCTCAGCATATAGGTGCCAATGGCCCTACCCACCAAGAACAGGATGAAGGCCGCGAACTGGTAATTGGCAGCATCCTCACTGGAAATCCCTATGGCCTCGGCATATTGATAAATATAGGTCCAGCACATAATCTGGGCACCAACGTAAAATATTTGGGCCACAACACCAAGCACATATTTCTTGTTCTTGAACAAACCGTTAAACGTATCCCCCAAACTTGGAATACCACCTTCATCCTTGGCCTGTGGCATTTTACTAATAACAATTAGAACAAAAACGGCTAGAATCACCAATCCCAGAATAACATAGGGGTCCCTAATCACCATTAGGTCCGTTGTCCTGATCAAGGCCTTTTGCGCCTCCTCCAAAGAGGAATAATCTGCTATATCATCCGACTGTAATTTTTTAAGAACAAATTGCTGTGCCACCAATAGGCCCAACAACAATCCCACTGGATTAAAGGCCTGGGCCAAATTTAAACGCTGCGTAGCCGTTTCTGGCGCTCCCATAGCCAAAATATAAGGGTTGGCAGTGGTTTCCAAAAATGCCAACCCAAAGGTAAGCACATAAAGTCCCAAGCAAAAGAACCAAAATTGTTCGGTTATGGCCGCAGGATAAAACAATAGAGCCCCTCCTGCATACAAGGCCAATCCAATTAAAACCCCTACTTTATACGAGTATTTACGCACGAAAAGTGCAGCTGGCAACGCCATACAAAAGTAACCGCCATAAAACGCCATTTGTACCCAAGCAGCCTGGGAATTGGACAGTTCCAATACTTTTTTAAATGCCTGTACCATGGGATCGGTAACGGCATTTGCAAAACCCCAAAGGGCGAAAAGGGAGGTAATCAAAATAAAGGGAATAAGCACCTTCTTAGATACTACTGGTGGTCTTTGGTCTTTCATTGAATTGTTGATTATTGTTAATTGATTATTATCTGGTTTACCTTGTTGTTTATTATATTTAAGCGATTAAGAAATTGACCTGTCCAAATGGGTATATCCGCCATCTACAAAGAGCAATTGCCCAGTGGTGTGACTAGACCTATTGGAAAGCAAAAAGGCCACCGTACTTGCGATTTCCTCTGCCGTAGTCATTCTTTGTCCCAACGGAATTTTATCGGTGATGCTCTTTAATTTTTCTTCTGGATTGTCGAAGGTCTTTATCCATCGATCGTATAAAGGGGTATAACATTCGGCCACGATAACTGCATTGACCCTTATATTATATGGCAATAGTTCCACGGCCCATTCCCTTGTTATTGCATTGCGCCCTCCATTGGAAGCAGCATAGCCCGAAGTACCCCCTTGCCCGGTTACCGAGGTCTTGGATCCTATATTTACAATAGATCCCTGGGTTTTCTTTAGTTCGGGCAACGCATAATGTGCCATTAAATAATAATGGGTAAGGTTTCGATTTATAGATCTTAGAAAATCTTCATAATTCCCATTTTCCAGCCCCACTCCGTCATTTATGCCGGCATTGTTTACCACACCATCAATCTTCCCATATTTTTCAACAGCAGTTTCCACTGCAAGTCTGCATTGTTCCGGATCTGTAAGTTCGGCCATTGAATAAGATGCTTTTCCACCATTGTTCTCAATATCGGCAACCACCTCCAACATACTATTTTCATCCCTTCCAATAATAACGGGGATAGCGCCTTCGGCCGCCAAGATCATACTTATACCGTGCCCGATTCCTTTGGAACCTCCAGTTACTAAAATTACTTTATCCTTGAGTTGTAAATCCATTTTGTTATTGTTTAAATTCCATTATCCTCAACAAAATAGGCGCTAAAATCCCTAATCTGCCATAAACCGTCCGAATCTATAATTTTTATTCGTAATCTACTTAATTTTACGGCATCAAATTTCTCAATTCTTTTATTCCCTATGCTCTCCCCATTGGCCAAAGTAATCCATTGACCACCTGAATACCCTTCAATTTCATATTTTCTTATACGTTCGCCCATGGCAATGTCCTCCCGAATTATTACATGGTTCACTGCAAGGGATTCCTTAAACTTCAATTCCAGCACCTTTCCTTTGCCCCTTGTGGATGCCAAAGGATTAGAAAATCTTCTTTTTATCTCATCTCCCCATTCCTTTAAGCGCTGCACATCCGGCTCTGGAAGTAGTCCGTCCGGGTCAGGGGTAAGGCCCATTATCAAAGTGGCGTTTCTTCCAACCGATTTATAGTACATATCCATTAAATTATCCAAGGGAAATATATGGTCCTCATCCCCAGGCTCCCAAAACCATTCGTGTCGGCCGTTATATCCCCTTAATGGGGCATCGGCCATGGCAGGCACCCAATACTTGCCCTTGGCATCCCCTTCTTTCAACAATTGAAAATTGTTTTCCGCTATATTCTTCTTGGCACTTTCTCCAGCTCCTGTAGCCCTGTATGGAAAGGTTGACCAATTGGGATAAGCAACTGTTCCCGATTCTGATCCTCCCCATCGGGCTTCTGCCAATTGCCCGTTATGATAGAACAAACAATTTGGTTGGTACTGCCTTACAATGGGCAAAACGTCCGGGGCACCATTTTTCGGATGGTCAGCACCACCATCGAACCAAATTTCGAACAATTCCCCATAGTTGGTACATATTTCCTTGACCATACCCTCTACCATCTTATTGTACCATTTTTGTCGATTTTTCTTAAAATCGCCCTCTCCATTTACTTTGAAGTCGTGTACCCCCAAAAATGAATTCCATCTAATCCCCAGATAAATGCCAGGTTTAATTCCATACTTTCTGCATGAGGCTACAAAATCTGCCACAACGTCCCCTTTTCCGTCCCTCCAATTTAGAGCCTTAACACTGTATGGGTTTACTTTGGATTGAAACAATGCAAAGCCAGTCTCATGGGTAGCCGTTAGAATGGCAAATTTGGCACCGGCATCCTTTGCAGCCTTTGCCCATTGATCGGTATCCAATTTTTCTGGATTAAAAATTTGATAGTCTTCTACCGGATCGATTCTATTGTTTCCCTGCCCATATTTTACCCCGTCAAACACATGCAGGTCATAATGAAACACCACACCGAGCTCTGCCTCCTGCCAGGCCAATTGCCGCTTGTTGGGGACCGGGAGTTCATTCTCAATAATGGGTATGAAAACGGTATAGGATTCCTCCCCTTTCTTTACCGCTACGGACAATACTTTAGGTTGGCCGTTCTCATGATAAACAAAGGGACGTTCCATTCTATCCGGACCGATGACCGTACCATCTTCCAATAAAATTTCTTTATTCTTAAGAACAAACTCATTGGCCTTTTCCCAGTCGGTTCCATTCACCGAAGTCACCAAGCCAATATAATTATGGGCATGGAAAACGCCATAGAACCTATTTCGATTTTCATCGTACCAAATAGACATATCTTCGGTGTCCATATAATCTATTACCGGTTTCTCCTGAATCTCAAAGGGGCCATCGGGATGTTCCGAAACCCCTACCGCCTGGTTCCTGATAAATCTTTTTTCGTTGGGCTTATCTCCTTTTATGATCAAATAATATTTGCCATCCTTGCCCTTGTCAATAGCGGGATTAACGGTAAGTGTGGCAATGGGTCCTGAGGGTTCCACCAAGGGTTTATCCATTCTCGTCCAGGGTCCGTTCAAGGAATTCGACACCGCCACCCCCGTACGCTGGTTCGGACGCAATATCTTCCAATTGGGATGGGCATAACCTGTTTTGGCGGTTTCTACCAATTCCCCATCGGTATAATCCTTGCCACCCATATTGGTCCCTATATAGTACAAATAATATTTACCTTCAAAATATTTGATTTTCGGGTTGTGCGCTGTTATGGCATCCCAGTTGCCCCGACCACTACCACTTAGTGCAGTTTCCTTATACTTCCATGGTCCGGCCGGACTTTTACTAGTGGCATGGGCAATTTCAGAGTGCGTAAGCCATCCATGAAACCCGTATTGTTTTTTCCAGCGGGAATAAAATAGATGGTATTTGCCATCCCTTTCCTTGATTATGGAACTTCCCCAATTATAATAACCTTCTGTTTTATAAATGTTGTCACTGGACACTCTTCCGAAGTTATCGAATAAGTATAAGTCGTCTTCCCCATTTTGGGCAAATGCCGAAACAAAACAAAAGCAACACAGTACAAACAATCTTAACTTCATATTCCTTTTAGCTTTTGTAAGTATTTAAAATCATATCCGGATAGGCAATCTGTTCCCCTGTATCTTTTCTGGAAGGTATCTGGGCCTCCACTTTCCTTAAGTAATCCGATAATATCTTGGCCAACTCCCTTGCTTTTTCTGGCTGCTCTTTTACCAAATTCCTGGTTTCCCCAATATCCTCCTTGATATTGAACAACTCCATACTACTGTCATTGTAGTAGTAAATAAATTTCCAGTCGCCCACCCTAGTGCTACTGGAAGCTCCGATTCCCGGTCCGGATGGCCCCCATTCATTGGGATAGTGCCAAAATAATGGTCTAGTAACACCACTAGTGTTCCCGGAAAGCGTTGGCAGAAAACTAACACCGTCTACCTTTTGTACCGTTTCATAGTTCTTAATGCCTGCCATTTCCAAAATGGTTGGGTAAAAATCTTCTATTATCACTTGCTGGTCTACCACCGAATTAGGTTTAATTTTCCCTGGCCACTTTACCAACATTGGCTCGCGGATACCCCCTTCATGAGCTGAACCTTTTCCACTGCTCAAAGGTTTGTTATGGGTGTGTTTTTCCCCTCCCCTGGCCACAGCACTCAGTCCGCCGTTATCCGACATGAACAGGATAATAGTATTGTCCGAAATCTTTTTATTATCCAGATAATCCATTATATCGCCCAAACTCTTGTCCATTCCCTCTACCAAAGCAGCGTATTTGGCCTCTGTGGAATCCAGACCTTTGTCATAATATTTCTGAACAAATCTGCGGTCGGCCATAATGGGCGTATGCACGGCATAATGGGCCATATACAAAAAGAAAGGTTTGTTTTTTTCCAAGGCAGCGTCCATGGCCAATTGCGCTTCTTGGGTAATGGCCTCCGTTAAAAATATATCCTTTCCATAATATTTCTCCAATCCGGGAACAGCCCAAACTTTCCTTCCTTCCTTTCCATTTCCAAAATTCTCGGTTCCCAAATAACTCCCGGGAGCCCCTGCTGCGTGACCGGCTATATTTATTTCAAAACCAAGCTTCAAAGGGTCTTCCCCTGGGGTACCGATAGCTCCCAAATGCGCCTTTCCGGAATGTATGGTAACATAGCCCGCCTCCTTCAAAACTTGTGGCAGGGGCGTGGCATATACCGCCTTGTCTACCCCGGCAACCGGACTCAAACCATTTACGTTCCACTCTGGAAATTTTAGGGTTTTGTGGTTGGTTTCCATAGGCTGTAATTTGTCCTTGTACAATGTCCAGTTGGTAACCCTGTGTCTGGCCGCATTCATCCCTGTCATTAGACTTACCCTGGTCGGTGAACATACCGCCGTGGAATAGGCCTGGGTAAATTTCATTCCTTCCTTTGCCAAACGCTCCATATTTGGGGTGTGGTAGCGATCATTATATAGGGTTCTTTCACTCCAAAAAGGGACTGAAGTATCCTGCCAGCCCATATCATCCACGAAAAAAAGTACAATATTGGGGGTCGCGGGTACATCAACGCCTTTAGGAATCACTTTCTCCTTACAGCCTAATGCCAGAAGGGCAATACTTAAACACCACAATACATATCCTTTCATCTGTGTACTTTTTCCAACAATGGCCTAATTACTTTCTATTATCGAGCCATCCTCGCGATATAGATCCACCTTACCATCTAGCATAACAGCCAGAACGGTCATGTTCTCGTCCAGAACATGTTCCGGCAACTTTATATAATTGATTCCTGGGTAATGGCTCCAATAAATCTTGCCAATAACCTGATGTGAGAGCTTGGTTCCCTCGCCCACTACATAAATGCGGTTGATCTTATTTTTAAGTCCACGTATAACTACCTCCCCATTCGAATTGCCTTTTACGAACAAATAAAGGATGTTCTGGTCTTCCGATAAGGTAGTAGGGCCATAAAAATGTTCTTTTGGAATCCCGGACCGGGTACCGTAAATAGCTTCCTTGTGCTTGTTTGTCCACCTGCCCATACCTTCCAAGATGGCTACCTGCTCTTCTGGAATACTGCCATCTCCTTTGGGACCTATGTCCAACAACATATTGCCCCCATTACCTATGACATCGGCAAAAATTCCAATAATTTGGTCCGTAGTTTTGTAGTTGTGATCATTTTTTTGAAAACCCCAAGAATCGTTCATGGTAAGACATAATTCCCAATATTTGTTCTTGGGCCTGGTAATCGGCATCCCCTGTTCCGGAGTGGCGTAATCCCCTTGTTCCCTCAGTCTGGAATTCAAAATGGTATTGGGATTTTTGTCAAAAAGCATTTGCCTTACCTTAGGCACTTGCCATTCCTCCGAATTGTGTTCCCAGTCCCCATCAAACCAATACAGATCGGGATTGTAATTATCCGAAAGTTCCTTTAACTGACCTTGATAGTAGTTTAGGAACTTGTTCCACCGCTTAGGTTCTTCTGAAATTTTATATCTAATGGAATCCCTTGTAAAGTGGGTATAATCATGGTAGGACCAATCGGGCAACGAATAATAAATACCCACTTTTAAATTATTTTTTCGGAGTTCGGAGACAAAAGGGGTTAACACATCCTTGTTGGCCGCAGAACTTTTAACAGTATTAAAATCACCAAATTTAGTATCCCAAAGGGCAAAGCCTTCGTGATGTTTGGAAGTAATTACCGAATATTTGGCGCCACTGCGCTTTATCAGATCGGCCCAAGCTGTTGGGTCGTACTTTTTGGCGGTGAACCCCTTGGTTTGATTTACATAATCTTCATGTGAAATATAGCCATTGTAAAACGACCAGGATTCATCTATTCCATTTACGGAATATAAGCCCCAGTGGATAAAAATTCCAAGCTTGGCGTCCTTGAACCATTGCATCTTTTGTTCGTTCTGCAAAACGGTATCCACAACCTGTTCCTGGGCAAAATTTGTCGTAATCGTCAATAAAAATAAAGAGGTAATAAGTTTCTTCATGTATAAAAAATATGTAATTTAAATTATTTCAATTCCCAATTGTCCGTCCTAAAAGCGGAGGCAGGCAAGCCCTCTGAATTGAATAGATTGGGCAATGCCCCATTGGTAAAAGCAAACCGAACCGCTGCCGGTTTTTTTACTTTTGAACAGGACACTTCTACCGTATTACCACTAATCTTGGCCTTGGCGGGATAAAATACCCCGTCCTCCGCGGCAATAAAAAATTCCCGTAGATCCTTGCCCTTTTGCATTAAACCCTTGTTGGCATGATCAAAACTGAGGATAATTTTTTTATTCTTAATTTCCTTTGACCTATATACAGGTCCTGAATATTCCAACCCATCCTTCCCATAGGTTTTACCCAAGGCCCAAAGTGCCAAACGATGTCCTACATCCTGTTTGTTAGTGGGATGTATGTTCTCCAGATTCCCGATATCATTGGTGACCACCATGCCCGTATTGTCCAAATTTTGCATGGTATACAATTGTGCGTCCCTTACATGTGCCGCATCAGTGTCCATGGGATCGTCATATTTATAAGGGGCTATCTGCACAAAATAAAATGGCAGATCCTTGCCCCATTCTTCCCTCCAGGACTCGATCATCAAGGGAAAAGATTTGTAATAGGAAACAGGATTTACCCTATTGGATTCCCCTTGGTACCAAATACAACCCGCTATATTAAATTTAGTAATAGGGTGTATCATGGCATTGTAGGCCAAGCCCGGATTGCTGGGCCACCAAGCAACCTCATTCAATTTTTTCGCCGCTTCCGCTAAATGAGTATCCTCGGTTATCAATTCCTTTTTTAACCAAACTTCCACTGGCGTACCTCCCCAACTGGAGTTGATAATACCCACAGGAACGTCCAAATTTTGATGTAGTTCCTTACCAAAAAAATAAGCCACAGAACTAAACTGGGCCATAGTTTCAGGAGTACAAACCTCCCATTTACCCTTTAGTTGGTCTTGGGGATGATCCGATATCTGCTGCGCCACCTGAAAGAAACGTATTTCAGGGAAATTGGCAGTTTTGATCTCTTCTTCCGCGTTGTCCAAACCATGTTTTGGAGTCCATTGCATATTGCTTTGTCCAGAACCCAACCAAACTTCCCCTATCAGTACATTTATCAACTCCAATTTCTCATGGCCTTCCACGATTACACTGTAAGTGCCCCCAGCTTTGGGAGTAGGCAATTGCAGGGACCAAACTCCCTGAAAGGCCTTGGTCGTTACTTTTTCATTGTTCCAAGTCCCATATACGCTAATATCCTCGCTAGTACTTGTTGTCCATCCCCAAATGGTGACATTCGAATCTTGTTGCAGTACCATATTATCCGAAAGAATGGAAGGAAGCCAAATTTCTCCATAAGTATTGGCTACGGATAGCAGTAGCAGTAATCCTAAGAATTTTTTCATATTATTTCTATTTAGTGGCTATAAAATAATTATCTCTAATAAATTTTCCCCAAACCTTATATCCTTCGGGTAATAAATGTATGCCATCCTGTGAAAACAAATGGGATTTCAAAAATCCCTTTTCATTAGAAAATTCATTAATCAGATTGTAATAGAATACATTTTTTTCATTTCCAAGATGCTTGATCAAGTCATGGATTTTATTGTATTTCTTCCTTCTATCCGAACTTGGATCCAAACCCGTTGGCAGGGGACCGAATAACATTATTTTTGTTCGGGCCGAAAATTTTTTCTTAGTCACCTCCAGTACCTTCCTTATGCCGTTGGCTATTTCGTCTGCACTGTTATCCCCAAAATTGTTGACACCAATAGCCAGCACCACCATATTTGGCCGAGCGGCTTCATAGTTTCCATTATTTAAACGATACAAAATGTGTTGGGTACGGTCACCTGAAATTCCGGCACCGACCCAATTTAAATCTTTAAAATATAGTTCTGCAGCTTCTTTACCTGGGGCATAAGTGACATTAGGTCTATTTCCACCCCAACCTTGGGTAATGGAATTCCCAATAAGTAGTAGATCAATTTCTTTTGATGCTAGGCACAGGGAATCAATATCATTGGCCTGGGCCCACCAACCCTTTCCTTCCTTCCAACCCGCAGCCGATCTAAATTCGGCACTCGGGGCTGGAATTTGAGCAAAGTTCACCTTTTGATGGGTTGCGCTTAGAATAAAGTCGACAATCGGAGTTGGATTTTCCAAACTATGGGGATGATGTCCCACACCCTCCTTATAAATAACGCTAATTGTACCCCCATTAGCCTTAATTGCTTCTTCGAAAGGTTTTGTGTTCTCCTCAATGGGCACTACCTCATCGGCAGCACCACAAACATGCATCATGGGGAAGCCTCCCTGCGCAATCGATTTAATTTTATGGATAGGATTCCCTTTAAAATCGGCAATATCCTTTTCACTTTTTAAGCCGTATATTGTTTTGAATACCTCCCAATCCGCTGCGCTTCCCTTCCCCTTCCATAAACCGCCAGGCCAACTTTTTCCATCCAGAACAGGAGCATCGGCATACACACAGGCCACTTTTTCCGAATTTTTCTCGGCCCAATTATAAATAATCAGTCCTCCTCGACTCATTCCTTCCAACACCACTTTTTTGGAGAGCCCGGCCTGGGTCATAAACCCATAAAAACGGTCCCATCGCTTCAACGCCTCAGGACCACCAAACAAATTGGCCACATCGCAATAAGCAATATGAAAGCCCCTTTCCAATAAGGCAATATCCGTTTGTGGTTCATGACCCCAAAAGCGTGCTCTCAATACCCATGGAGCTCCTGGAGCCACTTTTTTGGGCTTCACCACTTTGCATGTAATACCTTTATATTCAAAATCTGTGAGATCATAACCATAGAAATTTCCAGTTTCCAAAACTTTAACTTCCTTGGATTTTAGAATATCTATTTTTCCAATTTCATTTTGGATTACAGCTTCATATATTCTTTTGGCTATAACCGTCGCCCCAAGGGAGGAAGGGTGTATCTTATCGGGCAATAGTCCAGGTTGATCTATAAACAACTGGTAAAGATCCAACACCTCCGAATTTGTTTTATACGCGACAGTGCGGGTTATAGGGGTAATTTTATTTTTGATAACCTCATTCCAAATCCGCGTAGTATCGCTAGTAAATGCAGGAACTGGTAGCAAAAGAATTATTCTGGCATTCCTATTATCCTTTTTAAAGCTATTGATCAAGTCTATATAATCTCCCTCGAAATTGTCCAAATGAATCCGATTTGAAAGCTTACTATCATTGGTGCCCAATTTTATAAAAACAACATCGGGCTTAAACTCCAGCGCATTGGAATAGGCCTCCGTTTCTATATAAGGTCTGTCCCCATTTTTTAAAAGGGTACTTCCGCTGACCCCAAAATTCCGTACCTGATATGTGTTCCCAAGCATGGACTGTAATTGTTCTGGGTAAGCATTTTTTTCCCTATTGGCCACTCCCGAACCATAGGTAATACTGTTTCCTACGCAGGCAATTTTAATGGGGTCCTGAAAAGTGGTCCCCATGGATTCAGCTATTGAAAATAACCCTAAAATTAAAAGTATTAATTGCTTCCCAATCATATAATGCCGTTACCCACCGTATTTTTGGATGGATTTTATTTGGTTTTAAATTCCCAAGTCACCTTTTTGTTGTAGCCATATGGCTTCCCTTTTTCCGGGCTACCTATTGTGCCAACAAGTTTTCCTTTCCGGTCTTTTTTTACTCCTATTTTGACATTGGAAAATTGTCCCTTCTCAAAATCAAAACTCAACCCATCATCATCGTAAAGTGTATATTCCCCTTCCTTTGTCCCGTAGTGACGAATAATCAGGTCTACCTTTTCACCCATTTTTGGAGCCTGTCTCTGGATTGGGCGCATAGGAACAATACCCCCATCCCTAACAAATAGCGGTATTTTTTCTAATCCGGGAGTTACGGTAATTAGCTCGTTTTCCCCAACGAATTCCCCATTGTAGAAATCGAACCATTTTCCTTTTGGAAGGATTACCTTTCTCTCATCTTCACCTTCGAACATGGGAGCCACCAAAATATTGTCGCCCATCATATACTGATCCTTTATTTCACTTTTAATGGCTACTTTATAGGGATTGTCCGTGGAGTCCAGCTCCCCTTCCGCAACCTTTGGGTCATAAGAAAAGCCATCTACCAAGTTCATTGCCCTAAAGGGAGGCAAGCCCTCAAAATGATATTGGGAAAAAGTGGAATAAATATAAGGCAATAACTGCATCCTTAAATTGGCCACATCCCTGACAGCCTCTTCCACCTCGGGAAAGGACCAAGGTTTGGTACCGTCCGCCCAAGCATTGAGCATGGCCATGGGAGAAAAGCAAACAGATTGCATTCTTCTTAACCACTCCTCGGCAGTTTTTGAAGCACGGACCTCAGGTGTCCAGAGCACGCCAATAAAGCTACTATTGACCAGGGCCGTTATAAAATCCTTGTGACTGTAGTAATCATTGTAAATCACATAGGGCAGGGCACTGGCTCCAGCATTGGATGCCCTTACCAAACCATAGGTTCTCTGATTTTTTTCTTTGAACCATTTTGAGGTCATATCCTGAATTAGAAGGCCATAAACCTGCCGCATTTGCTCCCCACTATAGCCAGAGGGAAATGTGGCTACATCCGGCCATACCCAGAAGTCAAAGCCATCAACCTCATCTATCTTGTACCCACTGACTCCTATATTCAAATGATTTTGAACAAAGTGTTCCTTAAAAATATCCCGGGTTTCGGGAAGCATCAAATCGGGCACAATTCCGTTCCACACCGTATGGGAAGCGGAAAGACCTTTTAATTTAGGATATAAGGAACCTACTGGGGACACATAGGGATTCAACCATAAATTGGTTCTTATCCCATCTGCCAATAATTCGTTATTGAACTTTTTTGGATCTGGGAATCTTGTCTTGTCCCATTCAAAAGTACAGGGATAAGCCATACTATGCCAGCCTGGTTCCACTCCAATAAAATCTAAAGGAAAATCGTGATCTTCAAACTCCTGGGCTTCCTTGGCAATATCATCCTGACTGTAAAGCGTAGGTACTCTCTGGGTAAATCCAAGACCCCATTTCGGAGGAATATAACCACCACCGTTATATAAATTATAGCGTTGTACGGCCTCCATTGGTTTAGACCCTCCATATACATAAACATCGGTTCCCTTGGCAGGTACCAAAATTTCTACGGCATCGGAATAGGGTTGCGCCTGCCATTGGGGATCAGTGTTCCTGTCCCTCAAAACCGGTTTGTCGTCGGCATCTACCCTGATACCCGTCCCGGCATAAACGGTAATATATCTGGCGGCGTCTATCAACACTCCATAGCCTTTGGAAGACACATAAAAAGGAACTGGGGCGTGCGTACGACCATCATCGCGACCCCCGTAATGATCCACATGCAATTGCATTATACGGCCTCTCTGATGTACTGTTTTAAAATTTAGACCCAAGCCATAAATTTGTTCTTCCCTGCTTAACGGAAATTGCAAATAGGTCTTCCCATCCATTATTTTTGTCTTGATCCTATCCTTTGGAAAAGGAAAATCGGCGGCGGGAAGCCTGTTTAGAGCCGTCACCTTGGGCTGTATATCCGCAGCGCTTAGCAAGCTTATATCCTCTGGCTCCCCAACACTGGCTTTCCAAATTCCATTTTCAATCTCGGTCCACTTCAATTCTTGCCCATTAGCACTAGGACAATACATCGAAAACAGGGCGCATAAAACGATGAAACGGAATTTGGAAATCATGCCGGTTGGATTGGTTGGTTGGTTTAACTGCTTCTTATTTCCCGCTATAGGCCTTTGCCGTTTGCTTGGAACTACCAAGTCCCTCAATTCCCAATTCTACTACATCCCCAGCTTTTAAATATTTAGGAGGATTAAATCCTAATCCCACTCCAAAAGGAGTTCCTGTTGAAATAATATCACCTGGCAATAAGCTCATAAACTGACTGATATAGCTCACTACCTTTTGTACATTGAAGATAAAATCGGAAGTTGAGCTATCCTGTACTGTTTCCCCGTTTAATTTTAACCACAAGTGCAAATTGTTAGGGTCTTTTATTTCATCTTTGGTGGCAATAAAAGGTCCTACAGGAGCAAAGGTGTCACAACTTTTTCCTTTTACCCATTGTCCTTCCCTTTCTATTTGAAATGCCCTTTCACTGTAGTCGTTGTGCAAGACGTAACCAGCAACATGATCCAAAGCGTCAGCCTCTGATACATAAGATGCCTTTTTCCCAATAACCACGGCCAACTCCACTTCCCAATCGGTTTTTTCGCTTCCTTTTGGAATAACCACATCATCATTGGGACCAACGATTGCAGAGGTAGCCTTAAAGAACAATACAGGCTCCTTAGGTACTGCCATTCCACTTTCTGCCGCGTGCTTAGCATAGTTAAGACCAACACAAACAATTTTTGATGGTCTCACCAATGGTGCGCCCAAACGTACGCTATTGTCCACTTTAGGACAACTGCTTTCATTTTTTGCCAACCAAGTTTTTAGCTGGGCCAGGCCATCCGTTCCAAAGAAATCTTCGTTGTAATCCCTTCCAAAGGCCGATACGTCCAATCGGGTACCATTTTCCAATTGCACTCCCGGTTTTTCCTTTCCTACTGCTCCAAATCTTATTAGTTTCATTTGTTTCTATTTATTGAATTACTATTTATATAATTATTGTTTCAGGTTTCTAAAAATAAATGCTCAAATTAAACAATTTTCAAATATTCAAATCAATTGTAAAATACCTTCAATTGTTTCCAATCCTTACTGCCATAACCTTCAGGCTCGTTCTTTTGCTTTTCGCCGACCCTACTTCTGCCATTTTCAATATAGGTGACCATTAGTCTGGTCAGGGCGCTTTCCACTTCATGGAACTGACCATAAACATTATTCTTCTCCTGGGGATCCTTACTTAGGTCGTACAGCTGAAATTTCGGAAGATCCCCAATCCCTTCCGAATTCGGTTTGGGATCGCTCCATCCACCCGACCCTGGGCAAAAAATCATTTTCCAATTATCCTTTCTTATGGCAAAACTCCCATTGATGGAATGATGCACAGTAGCTTCCCGGAGATAATCTTTAGAAGTTGGATTGGTCAACAGCGGTAAAAAAGAAAAGCTATCCTCCCCTTCATCATCAGCCAATTCAGTCCCCACTATATCTGCGCAGGTAGCCAACAAATCTGTTGTGCATATGGTCTTATCAGATTTGGAATCCGGCTTAATTTTGTTGGGCCATTTCACGATAAAAGGCACTCGATGTCCTCCTTCAAAAATATCTGCCTTATGGCCTCTTAAAATCCCGTTGGGACTATGCCCTTTGGCCAACATTTCATCAATCTTGGCTGCAGGGGAACAACCATTATCGCTCGTAAAGATCACCATGGTATTATCTTCTATTCCTGCCTGCCTTATTACCTCGGTCAATTGTCCCATATACGCATCTATCATCATCATAAAATCCCCGTAAGGATTTAGATCACTTTTTCCCTTCCATTCCTCGGTTGGCAATATAGGCGTATGGGGTGAGGGCAAGGCCAGATACAAAAAGAATGGAGATTTACCTTTTGCCTTTTCTTTGATGTAACCGAAGGATTTTCTAAAAAAGTTCGGGGTAACATCATCAAAATCAAAATCCCGGGCGGTAGGCCCCTTGCGCCACCAACCATATTTGGTCTTGCTTTCGGTAACGGTATCCGGCACCATGGTCGGCATACCGTTTTCCACGTACACATATGGCGCCATATCCAATGAACCACAATGCCCATAGGAGTATTTAAACCCAAGGGTGTTGGGTGAATTCTTAACTTTTTTGGAGAAATCTATATTATCAAAATCCTCTGGATTCCAACCTTCACCAGATTCTAAAGCGGGATTCTTAAGTGCCCAGTCCCACCCCAAATGCCATTTTCCAATGAATGCGGTTTCGTAGCCCTCTTTTTTAAGCAAGGAGGCCACTGTAGTTCTGTTTTTAGGAATCAATGCCTTGGAATTTCCGGTAAGCACCGAACTTTTTAATGGACTTCTCCAATTATACCTTCCGGTAATAATTCCATATCGGGTGGGGGTACAAACGGCAGAAGAGGTATGGGCATCCGTAAAAATCATTCCTGCGGATCCCATAGCATCCAGATTGGGAGTTTTTATTTTACCTTCTGGATTATAAATGGCTATATCACCATAACCTAGATCATCAGCCAAAACATAAATAATATTTGGACGCTTTTCCTCAATAGTGTTTGTTTTAACATTAATGCCATAAATGGTTCCACCTATCAATACCGCAACAATAAAATACTTATACCAACCCTTCATAATTCTATTTCATTATTTTTTAGTTGTCAATGATATCTGCTTTTCTTTTTGATTCCTAAATATAGTTAGATTCAATTTCCCTTTCCAATTATTATTTTGGTAAGTTTTCATTAAATCTGCTACCGTATTTATTTCATCACCTTCAGCGGATATTATAACATCCCCTACCTCAAGCGGGGAATTTCCTATAACAGTCTGTGGCTCTATGGCCAATATTAGAGCACCTGCTGTCTTGTTTAGACCAGAAGCCGACCTCTCGGCCATAGTGGCAATACTTTTTATTTGCGCACCCAGCCATTCTACCACTGCATCCTTTTCACTGCTATCACCAAAAAACATAGTGGGAATGGTAGGGGTTTTGGCCATGGACTTTAGCCTAGTATTGGTAACCCCAAAACTATCCATAGCAATGTTTTTAAACCCTATTTTAAAGGCGGGCGATTCCTCTTTTACCGTATAGTTCCCAAATTTGGCATCAACAAATAATACATCACCAAAAATGCTATTATTATCCACCCCCTTTTTTTGGGTTGCCATCAGCGTCGCCTCATCCGGAAATAAATTATAATCTACTTCCTTGCCCCAATCCTCTAATCTTATATCCTTGTGCTCGGTGAAAACGATATTGTGCTTAAAAACGTCCCCACTGTTCTTAAACCATACATGTGGATGAAAACCGTTATTTATCATAATGTTGTTTTCCACGGTGCGATAAAATCCTTCACGCAATTTAATACCACCATTTAAACACAGATTGTTATAAATATGGTAATTGGAGGATCCGTCGTCCAGATCTATATCCCAGCCATGATCACAACGAAACCTATTATTTCTGATTACCGTAGTGTGGATGGCATCCAATTTGGGCATTTCCGGGTTGGCGGCCACTATTTCATTTAAAGTCTCACGATTAGGGTGCCAAAATCTGTCCCTTCCCCAAGAATTAAAGGCCCCATGATCTCCAGATTCCAGTACGGTATTAAAAACATCATTGTATTCAATTATATGTCCGCCCCAAGTGCCATCCCCAATATTGATCCCGGCCCTGGGAACATCATATATACTGTTGTGACTTACCGTAATATCCATGGCCATGGCAATCTGTACCCCAGCTGTTTGCTTTTCCACCCTACCTATGCGATAAATTAGATTATTCTCCGCTACAGAATTACTGGGATATTTGTTTGATTTAGGTCCGGGAACAGTATCCATTTTCGCCAAAGGAACAAATTCCTCATACTGAAACGAAGGTGACCGCACCGCTTCGGGACTACCCACAAAACTGATGCCCGATGCCCCGCAATCGTGTATATGATTATCAGCAATGTTTAGCTCCCTATTGAAGTTACTTGCCAATATAGCATTACCTCCTAAATTGGTAAGTTCACAATTTCTAATTTGCACATTTTGTGTCCCTTCAAGAAAAAGGGCCGCCCCTCTATAAATGGTCCAATCGCTTCTTAGCAATGGCTCATACTTTTCCATAAAAGTGCGCTTGGCATGTTCAAATCGTATTCCGCTTATTTCTATATCCCTAACAGGATTCTCCTCGGAGCCCACTATTTCCACCAAGTGTTTTTGTTGGACCCCTTCTACCAAGACATTGCCAATATCCGTCCCCTCGGTCGGCCAATAGAATAATTTATGGTCCCCATCCAAGAACCACTCTCCCGGGGCATCCAATTCTTCAAATACATTTTCTACCATACGGTACTTGGCATGCATTTTTGAGGGACGATTATTCTGATAGCCTCCTGCCAATATAAGCTCGCCATTTTCATCTACTCCTGTGGAAATATAGTGAAATCCACCCCACTCCCCGCTATGCATAGCATGCGCAATGGCTCCTTTGGGGTTGGTCCATGTTTTAACCCTTTCCGGCGCAATGGCATCCTCGGCATGACCCTGCCAGTGGCCTCCATTTTCATCATAATTGGGGTAACGTGCCAATATTTGTTTATGTCCGTTAACAAAGAGCTGATCAAAACTGTCCTCTTTCTGTAATTGCGCCACCCAAATATGGTCATTGTACTTTTCCCATTTAGGGTTGAGCAATTTGGATCCCTTAACTACGGACTTGCCATCACCTTCCCCAATAAGATTTAAAGATCCAAGTTCCGGTGTTATCCTTATGGGATCGCTAATCCTATATTCCCCTTCCATAAGATGAAGGGTCAGGGTATTTTTGTTGCCCTCCTTTCTCAGTTGGGCCACAGCGCTTATTGCTTCATTAATTGAACCAAAAACCAACTCCCCATTGTTATAGGCTTCTTTATTGGCTGTTATATAAATATCCGTGACTGTTGGTGAGCAACCAATCACGGATAGGGCAAATACAAAATAATACAGTGCTTTCAGTTTCATTAAATTTTAATAAGAATCGTATCTAGTCTGTTAATCCAATAAAAAATCCAATTCGGCAATGGCCGAAGTTTTGCCATTTCCGGCAATCACTTTAGATTCAATTCCGATATATCTGGCCTTGATCTTGGACTTGAACATATGGGTTCTGGTGGTTGGGTCGTTTATTAAGTTTCCAAACTGAAAATCTTCAACATTTTCCCAGGATTTTCCATCTGTACTTATTCTAACCACACCCCTTTCAATCATCCCTTCGGAAGAAGAAGTTTGTGGGGTGTAAGTAAATCCAGTTATGGCATATTCCTTTCCGAGGTCAATATTGATATAATTTTTTCTAGATTTATCAGCAGAGCTCCAGTAGGTTTCGGGATTACCATCAAAGGCGTTTATAGCAGCATGATCCCCCTCAAAACTATCCTCCCCTACAGGCTTCCAATCCTTTTTTACAATTCCGAAAAGCTCCGAAGTAACACTTCCCAATTTTCCATTTACCTCTGCTACCGCCTTAACCTCACCCGAAGGAATTATAAAAGATAAATTATAAATTTCTGAAGCTGTAGTAGGTTCGCTACCATCAGTAGAAAAACGAATGTTGTACCCCGAATTAATATTTCCTGCAATATCTTCCCCGTGCGGTTTCCAACCAAAGCTATCCTTTTTGGGAGATATGGTTACCGCCCCCTCTACCGATCTTTCAATACTGAGCTGCGGTGGCCTTGCCTTATAATAATGGGCGGATACGCTTGCAATAGCGGGGTGAAATCGGGATTCCAAGATTCTAATGCGCAATTTTTGGGTAGTAACTTCGGGGAAACGCAAAATTCGTTTATAACCAATATTGGTAGCTGCAGCTATTTCTTTCCAAGTATTGTCCACCCAAGCGTCCAAGGCATGCTTTTCCACACGTTCACTATGAGTGTTTATAGCTTCCTGAATTGCCAACCTGTTTAAAGTGATCGGAGCATTGGTTTCAATAACCACCTCTTGGGCACCAGGACCCAAAAGTTCAAAACTTGCTAGGTCATTGCCCAAGATTCCCTTAGGACCCTTGGCACCAATCAACAAATTGGAACCATAGGTTTCGCTGATCCTTTGACCAACTTCTTCCAATACTGTTACATCGGTAGGTGAAAACTCACCATCCCTATTAGGTGGAATGTTGAGTAGGAAAGTAGAATTCCCCCCTACTGATCTTTCATAAATATCAAAAACATCGTCCGTACTACGTACTTTCTGGTCTTCATCATCCCTATAAAACCAGCCTTCTCGGATAGAAGTATTGGTTTCCGCCTGTTGGTAATGAAGAAATTTGCCCTTATAAAGGTCCTCCCTATTCCCTAAGGATTCATCGGTCAAATCTGCAAAGCTGTTCATTTGATCGGGGTCATCCTGATAGGGAATTACATTCCATTCCGTATCCCTGGTCTTGCCGGCTTCGTTACCGCACCAACGAATATCCTCTTTCCCAAAAATAACCGCCTTGGGGGCTAAAGCCCTTATCAATTCCTTCCAGGCCAAATAATTGTAGGTCTGACCACCTTTCCTTTTAGGATGGGCACCATCGAACCAAACTTCATGGATAGGTCCATACTCGGTAAGCAGCTCAAAGAGCTGGTTTAAAAAATATTCATTGTAATCGTCCACTCTAAAAGTGAAAGTTGTTTTGTTTTCAAAAGGCCTGCCTTCCACTTGCCTTGGAATGGTTCTTTCCGTATAGTCGCTTAAATTTCCATAAAGGCCATCCTTGTTTTCAATTTGGAACAGATCTGCCGGGGATAGGTACACCCCTAATTTTAGCCCATATTTTTTACAGGATTCGGACAATTCCATGAGGACATCCCCTTTTCCATCTTTAAATGGTGAAGACATTATCCCGTGTTCTGTATAGCGGCTCTGCCACAATACAAAACCATCGTGATGCTTGGCGGTAAAAATCACCATTTTCATACCGGCATCCTTCATAGCCTTGCACCATTGATCCGTATCCAAATTCTGCAGGTCGAATATTTTAGGATCTTCCATCCCATTTCCCCATTCCATTCTGGTAAATGTATTGGGACCAAAATGAATGAAAGCTATAAACTCGTTTTGTAGTGCCTCGTACTGATTAGCTGTAGGCACCACATGGGCCGCCTTGAGCAAAATGGAATCGTTACTGTCCGTATTTGTGACTTCAATAGTATTGGACACCGGCAACACCAAAGCATTTGGCTCCGATTTTTGGGAACAGGCCGCCAAAAGAGATACCATGGCTACGTATTGAACTAATTTAATCATTGAGTAATATTTGTTTGAATATAATTCCAAATAATGCTGGAATTGGCGTTACTGGTTTCATAAAATGGAACTAAAGCATCAAATTGACATTTAGTTCCATTTTTATATCGGCCCAAAAACAGATTTTTAGAGCAAACCTATCCGTTTAATTTAATATAACCTCCATCAATAGGGAAATCGGTTCCTGTTATAAAGGAAGCCTCGTCCGAACAGAGATAAACTGCCAAGTTTGCCACTTCCTCAGGTTTGCCCATCCTTCCTATAGGTTGGGATTTGGATAATTTCTCGAACATTTCCGCTTCCTTACCAGGGTAATTTTTATTAATAAATCCGTCAACAAAAGGCGTATGAATCCTGGCAGGGGAAATAGTATTGCAACGAATACCCTTATCCAAATAATCCTTTGCCACAGAATAACTCATAGTGAGCACCGCGCCCTTAGACATGGAGTAGGCAAATCTGTCCGAAATACCTACAGATGAGGCAATGGAAGCCATATTTAAAATGACCCCACCTTTCTCCTTCATCTTGGATATAACGGCATGCATACAGTTATAGACCCCCTTAACATTTACATTGTAAATGCGATCCATATCGTCTACGGCCGTTCCTTCCAAATTTCCTACGTGGGCTATCCCGGCATTGTTCACCAAAATATTGATATACTTCTTGGCACTTATAGCGGAAATTATTTCGGCTACCTGTGCATTATTGGAAACATCACAAGCGTGAAAATTGGCCTTTCCGCCCTTGGCTTCTATTTCCCCCACAACACGTTCTCCATTTTCCGCATTAAATTCCAAAATGTGCACATGGGCACCTTGGCCAGCAAACGCTTTGGAAATAGCTTCACCAATACCACTGGCACCACCGGTAACAACCGCTGTTTTGTTTTCTAGACTAAAAAGTGACATATTATTCTTTAGATTAATTATCTTATTTACTATTATACTTTTTCACTACTATTTGGCCATTACCTCATCCTTCCAAATTACACCATCCGGAAAACTATAGTCCTCCAAAGATTGCTCTTTCATAGTTATACTGTAACCGGGCATGGACGGCGGCATATAGGCCCCATTTCTTATTACCACAGGATCATAAAAATGTTCGTGCAAATGATCCACATATTCTATAATCCTATTCTCCAAGGAGCCGCTTATAGCAATATAATCTATCATAGATAGGTGTTGTACATATTCACATAGTCCAACTCCCCCTGCGTGCGGACAAACAGGAATATTGAATTTTGCGGCCATTAAAAGGATGGCCAATATTTCATTTACCCCTCCTACCCTGCAGCTATCGATCTGACAAATACCAATGGCGTTTGCCTGCATTAATTGTTTAAACACAACCCTGTTCTGACAGTGTTCTCCTGTCGCCACTTTTATAGGATGAACGGCTTTCGCAATTTTTGCATGGCCCAAAATATCGTCCGGACTTGTTGGCTCCTCAATCCACCATGGATCAAACTTTTTAAGCTCCGCCATATTGGCAATAGCCTCATCCACATCCCATTTCTGGTTGGCATCCATCATCAGTTTTAAGTCGGTACCGATCTCTTCCCTGATAATTCCTGCACGTCGCATATCATCCTTTAAATCGGACCCAACTTTTATTTTCATATGTTTAAAACCAGAGGCCTTGGCTTCTTTGCAAAGTCTCCTCATTTTGTCATCCGAATAACCAAGCCATCCGGCAGATGTCGTATATGCGGGATATCCATCCTTCAAAAGTTTGTCTATGCGCTCCTGCTTGGAGGCAGCCTTACCCTTAAGAAGCTCCAAGGCTTCCGCAGGCGTAATGGCATCCGTAATGTAAGTAAAATCTACACAGGAAATCAATTCTTCAGGTGTCATGTCCGCCAAAAGTTTCCACAAAGGTTTCTTTTCCACTTTGGCATAAAGATCCCAAACGGCGTTGACCACAGCACCCGTAGCCAAATGAATAACACCTTTTTCAGGGCCCAACCAGCGCAATTGGCTGTCCCCAGTTATCATCTTCCAAAATGCCCCCATATTGGCAGTAAAACTCTCCAAAGATTTCCCCTTTACCAAGGGTGCCAATGAGTGGATGGCCGCAGCACATAATTCATTTCCCCTACCAATGGTAAAGGTTAATCCGTGCCCCTCGAGTCCGTCTGGATGGTCGGTTTTTAGTATTACATAGGCCGCGGAATAGTCCGGATCCGGATTCATGGCATCTGATCCATCCAACGACTTGCTCGTAGGAAATCGGACGTCTTTTACCAGAACATCCGTAATTATAATTTTGCTTTTCATTATTTATAATATTAATAAAACAAAACTAACTGCAAACCTTTTCTATAACAACCACAAGAATCACGAATTTAGATACTTTTTTTGCCAATATTAAGATTATTATCAATTTTGAGTATGAAGTTTAATATAATCGGATGGCGACATCCCAGTTATGGACTTAAAATGTCGGTTAAAATTTGAAATATTGTTAAACCCGGATTCATAGCACACCGGAGTAATGTTATTCTTATTCTCTATCAACAATTTACAGGCATAACCAATTCGTATTTCATTTAAATACCGGGTAAATGTTTTTCTGTGGATACGTTTAAAAAACCTACTAAAGGCAGAAGGATTCATTTTGGCTATTTCCGCCACATCCTTGGAGCCGATAGGTTGATTAAAATTTTTAAAGACAAACTCATAAATTTCATCCAACCCTTTATTATCCGTCTTATTAAAGGAATTCAAAAATCCTGGACTTGACATCAACTGATACTCCTCATGATTTGCCAGTTTGTACAAAATCTCAACCAGCTTTATAGTTTTTTCAAAAGGTTCATGGCTATGGAGTTTCTTAATTTTTTCGATAAGTTTAGCATCAATATTGGAAAACTTAACCCCTTGGGCAGCCCTTTTGATCAATTGCAGTATTGGTTTCATTTCTATGGCATTTAGAAATTCCAACCCTAAAAAATCTTCCTTAAAATGTATGGCAATTGCCTCCGAGACCAAGCCCGAATCAGCCTCAAAATAAACCTCGTCATTGAGCCACATATGTGGAAGGTTTTTACCGATCAAAACAAGATCCCCTTCGGAGAATTTCTCAATTCCATCCCCAATAAAACGGGTCCCAGTACTTTTGGCAATGTAAACCAATTCCAATTCCGGGTGGTAATGCCAAATTTTTAAAAAATGGGAATACTTGTTATGTGTAACGGTAAAAGAACTGTTCTGTAAACTGGCCCTATTAAGAAGGTGTAATTTCATAAAAAATAAATAACAAAAGACACAATTGAGATTTTAAATATACATCTTTTTTTATTCGGATAAGGAATTGGCAAAAAAAGTATTGCTAAATGTGTAATTTTTAGTTGAATTGAAAGAAATTACATCTTATTTTCGGACGTTAGCTAAAGAGGTTATTTTTTATAGTGGGAAATAACGTACCTTACATTGTTCTAAACAAAACTCAAATCATTTAATTGCTCACGAAATGTCAGGAAAACCCTTAGACCAGTTGATTGCTTCCTTGATTAAAGGAAACAGGGCGGCATTCAAGACCATATTTGAACTGTATGAAAAAAGGTTGTACTATTTCATACATTCAATTACTAAGTCGGATTATGCCTCCGAGGAAATACTTCAAGAAGTGTTTATAAAGATTTGGACAAAAAAAGAAACCATTGATGTAAGACATTCTTTTGAGGCATTTCTTTTTACTATTGCAAAAAATTCAACATACAACTATTTAAGGAGTATTGCCTGCCAAGAATCCTTAAAAAAGGAATACTATAAAAACATTAGTTCATTAAACGATGAAACGGAAAATAGTATTCTGCTTGCCGAATATGAAGATTTGGTAAACGATATCCTAGAAACTATTCCCACTCAAAAACGCAGCATTTTCATTTTGTCCAAACAACATGGAAAAAGCAATGAGGAAATAGCAGATCTTTTGGGAATAACACAGAAAACAGTGAAAAACCATCTGTGGAAAACCTTGCAAATTATCAGGACAGAATTAAAACCTCATATGGCGGACACCATATATTTTTTTCTAACATTCCTCCTGATTACGGCATAATTTATCTATTTCGTAAAAAAAACACATCTAATTTGGGACTTTTGCATTTTTGAGGTGTATTACTTATACAGCCCGTAATACGGCTAATAAAATACTTTAGATGCACAACGAGAACAAATTGGATAAACTCTTCCAGAAATTGGTGGACAATAACATTTCCGAAAAGGAATTGGATTGTTTAATGGAGCTTATCAATAGTTCTGATCCAGATGAATTTAAAAACGGGATATTGGCCAAGCACTGGGAAAACGTAAAAACAGGAAACTTGGCCATTAAGAAAAGAATAAAAGGCGATTCCGAAGTTTTATTACAGAAGATTTTATACAAAATAGAGGACATTGAAAAGAAAAAAAAAGTTAAAACATTTTTTCCACAACCAAATATTGGATTTTGGTCAGGTATTGCAGCAACCTTCTTATTGCTCGTGGGGATTTACTTTTACAATCAAAATACTGTAGAAATATCCAACACGCCAATTACCATTGAAAACGACCCGAATTCCGGGGTAATTACATTACAATTGAGCAATGGTACTGTTGAAACCATTTCCGAGAACGGGGAGCGAAAAATTACCACTGCCCACGGCAATTTGGTTGCTTCACAGCAGGGCAACACTTTGAAATATGCTACCGCCGAAGCTGAAGATAAATTGGTGTACAACACCCTTAATATACCGTTTGGGCGACAATTCGACCTGGTTCTGTCCGATGGCACCAAAGTAAAATTGAATTCCGGAAGCTCCATCAAATATCCGGTCCGTTTCCTTAAGGGACAAGACAGGAAAGTCTTTTTAAAAGGTGAAGCATACTTTGACGTTACCACAGATAAGGCACATCCTTTTATAGTAAATGCGGACGAAATGAACATAAGGGTTTTGGGTACTCAATTTAACCTCTCCTTCTATGCTGAAGATGAGGACATCAGTACCGTGTTGGTGGAAGGGGCCGTAGTCCTTTACAAGGAAGGAGCCGACGTAAATACAAATTCTTCCTCCCAACTGATACCAGGTCAACGGGCGGCATGGAACAAGGTCAACAATACCATGACCATTAAAGAAGTGGATACAAACATTTACACGGCATGGAAAGACGGCTATCTTTTATTCAAGGCCTTACCTTTCTACACCATTAGATCAAAATTGGAACGTCATTTCAACATTACCATCGAAGATAGAAGCGGCCGATTGGCAAACCAAATATACACAGCTACATTTAGAAATGAGACAATTGAAGAAATCTTGGAAGCTTTCAAAGAAGATACTCACTTTGAATATATACACGAAGGTTCCAAAATTACAATACTCGATACTAATATTAACTTAAAGAAGATGCCAATGAAAACTAACTGATAACATGAGCACTAGACGTATCACTTTTACAAAAAAACCGGAAAATGTTGGCGCATTCCCCGGCATAAGAAAGTGATATAAACAAACGAAATGTTTAATCACCAAACCTTTACAAAAGTATGAAAAAATTAAATTTAGTAGGGCCTTTCCATTCGGATTGGCTAAGCAAACATCATTTAAAGATGAAACTAACGACCTTATTATTAATAGTTTCTCTATTTAAAATTCAGGCCAATACCTATGGACAGAACACAAAAATCACATTAAACCTAAATAACGTAAGCGTTCAACAGGTTTTTGATGAAATAGAATCCCTTTCGGATTTTAGGTTTTTGTACAACCATGAAAAGGTGAATTTAAAGAGAACTGTTTCCGTAAATGTGAAGAAAGAACCTATTTCAAATATTCTGGACAGAATATTTGAAGCAACGGATGTTTATTTCACCGTTAAGAACAAGCAGATTATCTTAAATACTGGAAAATTGGATAAATCCGTTGTTCCAATTAAGAATACTGTTGACCAAAATACCGTAAGCGGAACTATTTCCGATGCGGATGGCAACCCCTTACCTGGGGCAAACATAGTGGAAAAAGGAACTACCAATGGGGTTACTGCAGATTTTGACGGTAACTTTACACTTGATGTAGCCAATGAAAATGCAACCTTGGTGGTAAGCTATATTGGATTTGCATCAAAAGAAGTGCCTCTTAATGGACAATCCTCTATTTCCGTTAGTTTGGAAGAGAGTGCTGCAGGATTGGATGAGGTAGTATTGATCGGATATGGTACTCAGAAGAAAAGTGACCTTACCGGTGCTGTGGGCTCTATTAAGTCCGAAGAATTGGCAGAAAGACCGGCAGCTTCCTTGAACCAGGCCATGGCCGGTAAGGTAGCAGGTGTAAACATAACTTCCGGATCTGGACGACCAGGTGGGAGAACTGTAGTACGAATCCGTGGTAACACCTCGGTAAGTATCGCCAATACACCACTTTATGTAATAGACGGTGTAATCCTTAATGCGACCGGATTATCTAACGGTAGTACCCCAATAGATTATCTGAACCCTAATGATATAGCATCCATTGAAGTTTTAAAAGATGCTTCCGCGACTGCTATATACGGTGCCAGAGGTGCCAATGGTGTAATTTTAGTATCTACCAAAAAAGGAACCACTTCTGGTGAAACCCGACTTAATTACGATGTGGATTTCAGTATAGGAACCTTACCTAAAAAGCTTGAACTGTTGAATTCGGAAGAGTTTCTTCGTGTTGAGGAAATTGCATATGCCAATGCTGAAAAATTTGACCCGGAAGGATGGGCCGGTGGAAGATATACCGACCCTAGATTAAAAAGAACCGACCCTAGACTCTTTGATGCCAGTGGCAACCCACTTTATGATACCGATTGGCAAGATGAAGCTATTAGGGACGCTATTACCCAAAATCACCAACTTTCATTTACAGGTGGTAACCAAAAATCCAATTTTGGACTGTTTATGGGTTTTAGAGATGAAGAAGGACTTATTGTGGAATCATGGCTGAAGCGCTATTCAGGTAGATTTACTTTGGATACGGAGGTTAACGATTGGTTAAAAGTTGGGGGTAGCCTAAGCTACAATGACCAAGACGAAAAGCAAGTAGATCAACTTGGAGGTGGTGGTATCACCACAATGCGTCAAGTTTATGAGGCCCTACCTATTATACCGGTCCGTTATGAAGATGGCACTTGGGGATCTAACATACACTATCCTGGAATGGAAGGTGGCGGCAGCCCAGTGGCGGTTGCGAACGATCGTAGGTATTACCTCAAGACCCAGACAGTTTTGGGTAGCTTCTACGGCAATATTGAATTCAATAAAAACCTGGTATTACGAACTACCTTAGGAACCAATATCATTAACCAAAGAAACGATTATTACGGAGGTAAGGACCTAAGATATATAGCCTTGCCCGATGGTGCCGCAAGTGTCTCAAACTCACGTTATAATTCTTGGCAATTTGAAAACTATTTGACCTATAACAAAGATTTTGACAGCAATAATTCCTTAACGGCCATGGCAGGACTTTCCTGGCAACATGTTGATCAATTCAGTTCACTGGCATCGACCCGAGGGTTTGCCGATGACTTTTATGGCTTTAACAACCTTGGTGCAGGGTCTAACCCCCAGACGCCAACTTCGAGCAAAATTGCTTACGGGCTAAACTCATATTTTGGGCGTGTCAACTATAACTATATGAACAAATATTTGTTGACACTTACAGGTAGAGCAGACGGATCTTCTAAATTTGGACCGGAAAATCAGTTTGCCTTTTTCCCATCAGCTGCATTGGCGTGGAGGGCTTCCGAAGAGGATTTTCTCTCGGCGAACGAAACCATTTCCAATCTTAAAATTAGAGCTAGTTACGGTACAACAGGTAACTCTGAATTACCAGCTTACCAAGGTTTAGCCGGCTTGTCCAATGGTTCGGTAATTTTTAATGGCGCCCGCTCCGCCTATACTGTCCCAGGTCGTATGGCCAATCCCGATTTGAAATGGGAAAAAACGGAACAGGTAGACGCCGGTGTTGAATTGGGTCTCTTTAATAATCGTATAGGGTTGGAGATTGATCTTTACCGAAAGTTGACTTCAGATATGCTCCTTAATGCTCCGGTACCCTCTTCAAGTGGTTTTACCAATGTATTTAGAAACGTTGGGAGTTTGGAAAACAAGGGTATCGAAATTAATTTGAATACTGTCAATTTTGATAATGAACTTTTTGGATGGAGCAGTAACTTCAATATTTCAATCAATAAAAACGAAGTAAAAGCTCTTTCAGGTGGTGCCGATATTTTCTTAGGGTCTACCTTGATCCGTGTTGGCGAACCCGTAGGTACTTTCTTTGGATATATTGATGAAGGTACATGGAATACCGATGAGGCAGCCCAGGCGGCCATCTACGATAGATTACCAGGTGACATCAAATACCGTGACCTTAACAATGATGGGGCCATCAATAGCGATGACCGTGCTATCATCGGAAAAGGTATTGCCGATGGTTTTGGAACTTTTTCAAACACCTTCACATATGGCAATCTTGAGCTACTGGTAGACTTGCAGTTTCAATATGGCAATAGTGTAATGTACCGTGACGAACACTCTGCTGAAGACCGTCAAACAATTGCCAATAGCTTTAAGACTGTACTTAATGCCTGGACTCCGGACAATCAAGATACCGACATTGCACAGATAAGACCAATTGCTGCTGGATATGACACCAATAACGACTCTGGAAAGTTAAAGAATGGTTCCTTTTTAAGAGGAAGAAACTTGATGCTTTCCTATGTCTTCAAACCTGAATTGGTGGAGCGTTTACACTTGAATCGTCTAAGGGTATATACCTCGGTGCAGAACTTTTTTGTAGCAACGAAATATCCGGGATATGACCCTGAAAGTTCGAATGGAAGTCAAGCTTTCGATCAAGGATTCTCCCTTTACGATTATCCGAGACCTCGAACTTTTATGCTAGGATTAAATGTTGGACTATAACCATATAAAAGATAAAAAAATGAAAATCTATAGAAACTTTATAAGAGCTATAGCCGTCGTAACCGCAATATCAAGTATAACGGCATGTAGTAATTTTTTGGATGAAGAAGATGAATCCAACTTTACAACCGACACTTACTTTACCACGGCTGCACATGCCCAGAGTGCCGTTAATGGTGCATATGAACCATTGATTTCAATTACCAACAGTGGTTTTGGTGGAGGTACATGGATGATGCTAGAATTTGCCACAGGTTTGGCTAACACCTCATTGGGACAGGCTACCAACATTTACTTGGTAAAGGATTTAATTAATAATTCGGACAATGGATATGGAAGCAGTTACTGGACCGGATATTATTTAGGCATCTCTAGGGCCAACTTGGCAATTGAAAAAATCCCGGACATAAATATGGACGAAGCTCTTAAGCAAAAGTATTTGGCCGAAGCCAAATTCTTTAGAGCCTACTATTATTTTGGTTTGGTAAGAATGTTCGGAAACATTCCTATCATTACCAATTCGGTAGATTTGGGATCGGAGCAATTGTACCCTGAACAATCCTCTCCTGAAGCGGTCTATGACTTAATTGTTAGCGATCTTACAGCAGCAGAAAGCGCTGGCCTTGCTTGGAGAGATCTAACTGGCAGAGTTTCTCTGGGAGCAGTTAAAACCTTATTGGCAGATGTATATTTGACCATGGCAGGCTACCCTCTCCAAAAAACAGAGAATTACGCGCTTGCCGCCGCCAAGGCTAAAGAGGTCATGGACTCGGACGAATTTGGTCTTTTTGACACCTATGACGAGTTGCATGACCCTGCCACCAAAAACACAGGGGAATACATCTTTATGACCCAATTCGCGGCAGGTATTCAAGATGGAAACTGGCAGCCAGGAATTTTGCCATATAACTTGGGAATTTCGGCCTATTCGGCACAAACCGGTGGTATCTTTTCAACGAACGCCTTTGTGGACTCCTACGAGTTGGGAGACAAACGGGCGGAAGAAAAGCAATTCTATTTTAACAGCTATACTTTAGATTCCGATCGCAACACAAGTGTCAATCTTGGAGCCCCGTATATCTTCAAACATTTTGATATTGCAGCGCAAGAAGGAAGCGCACAATCCGATTTGAATTGGTGCCTATATCGCTATGCAGATGTATTGCTTATGTATGCAGAAGCTGTGAACGAAGCCCAAAGCGGACCTACAACAGAGGCATATGATGCCGTAAATCTGGTCAGAGATCGTGCCGAACTTGTGGGCTTAACAGGTCTTTCACAAGATGCTTTTAGAGAAGCGGTACGAATAGAGCGTATTCATGAGTTGAGTTTTGAAAACAAGACCTGGTACGACATGGTAAGATGGAGAAAAGCGTATAACACTGAAACCAATGTATTGGAAGATTTTGTTGGCCATAACTTTTCTTACTTGCCAAATAAGGCACTAACGGCAAGGGAACTTTTGTTTCCGATACCAACATCCGAAATGCAGAACAATCCTAATTTGACACAAAATACAGGATACTAATTAATACACTTTTTTGAAAACCCAAAAGGTTCAATAAAAAAGGTAACTAAACAAGACACGGGCAGGAAATTTCCACCCGTGTCTTTGTTTATTACACCTTATACGACCAAGGTTGAATTGTACTTTTATCAAGTAATTTAAATACCACCCGAACCCTTGGTAATGTTTGGCCAAACCCTACTTTATAGCCTTAAAACTACCCAATAGCCGGTATCTGCCCCAAACGTTATTTACTTCCCATAAGCTACGTTTTCATAGAATATATGCCTAAACCTTCTGAATTAAAAGTGGAGCTAGGCCTTAGGGCCCATAAAACCACTAATTGCATTAAATAACCATTAAAATTGTTCTTCCTACTTTTTTCAAAATATATACCGCAAACAATCCAATAAAGCGAAAAATGCACAAAAAATACCAGTGTTTGTCAGGAAATTGGTAGCTTAGAAGAGCCTAACCTCTTATCTTGCATAAGATTTCATTAATGATTTAATAAAATATTAGAGTTTTGATAATTTTCAGGTTCACTTCAAGTTCCTCTAAATGAACCTGATAAAATTGAGTTGAGTTAGTTTTGAAAAATCCGGACACCATATTGGTTCCGGATTTTTTTATTTGAAGTGGCGAGGGCTTAATTTATGTTTGATTAACCACTTTGCATACTGATATAAGATCTGGGTGTAGACCCCGTAAACTTTTTAAAAGTGGTAGCAAAATACTGGGAGGAACCAAAACCCAAACCAAATGCCACTTCAGTAACAGAGCCGGAAGCCAACAGATCTATTTTGGCCTGTTCAATCTTGAGTCGGTTTACATACTCCCTCGGCGGCATCCCCGATTTCGATTTAAACCAAAATTTAAAATAGCCAACGGACATACCTGCTAAATTTGCCATTTCATCCACATAAATCATCCTATGTAGATTTTTATGTATAAACCTGTCCAGTTCATCCAGCTTTAGGGACGGCGGACTTTGTTGAGGTTTATTGGAAAGTATAACGGTTTCCAACAATAATTGGGTAATCAACTGATCGACCATTATCCTAGATAACAAGGAATTGGAATTCTCTAGTTGACCTATCAATTTTTCCAAAATAAATTTTAACTGAAATGAGCCCATGAAAATTTGTTGGGATTTATCCAGAAGTGCACCTAGTAAAAAATCAGATTGATTATTGGGCATATTGCATAGTTTCCCTTTTGAACTGTCCACTAGCAATTGAATCCAAAATAATTCTCCCTTATCTTCCGGAAATTCTCCCGTACTATGCGTGGTGTTTGGTGGTACCACAAAAATATCATTTCCATTAAGTTCATAAAATTGCTCGCCGATCTTATAGTGTTGTTGCCCCTTCATACAATAACAAATTTCCAAGGCTCCCATATGCTGATGGTTCTCAAGACCAGGTTTAACATGTTTATAACGATAATGTCCAAAGGCCAATCCCCTCTTAATCCCAAAGTCCTTTAAATTGAATACCCTTCTATCTTGATTATCAAAATCCTTCATAAAATGTATAAAAAAGTAATATAGTACAAAATTGAAAGATATTTATGTATTTTAACTACATCTTTGAAGCCTATAAAAAAGCGCCATGGAAACCAAAAGATCAAAGTTCATGAAAGATGGATTTATTAAAATAGATCCTTTAATCACGCCAGAGGAAGTGGACACCCTCAGGACCATATACGATAAATTGTTACAGGACAAAGTAAAAACTGCCCACCTAAGAAGTGATCTTGCCGGAGCGGAAAATAGTGCCGATAGAAAGGTGGAGCGTATTACCCAAATTATGAGACCCAGCACCATAGCACAGGAACTTATTAAAAATAGTGCTTATAAAAAAGCGGAACAATGGGCCAAAGATCTACTTGGCGAGGATATGGAACTGGATTTTGACATGATGATCAACAAGGCCCCAAATACCAATACCCCAACTCCCTGGCACCAAGACGCTGCCTATTGGATAGCTATGCCGGACAAAAGATCGGCTAGTTGTTGGATTGCGTTGGACAAGGTGTTTGAGGAAAACGGATGTATGTGGTTTATCCCTAAAACAGAAGGCAAACCCATTCTCCCCCACAAAAACCTACCCAATGGGGGAGCACTATATTGCGAAACCGACAGCACAAAGGCATTAAGTATTCCCTTAAATCCAGGTGGATGTACTTTTCATGATGGCTTTACGCTTCACTTTAGCCAAGGCAATACTACCGAAACTCAAAGAAGAGCCTTAATTTTAAACTTTAGACCCAAAAAAATGATCGAATTTGAGAGGGAACAAGGGGTAGATCATGTTGGGGAAAGAAAGCAGAGAAATTAAAATAATACAAGGCATGCAAATTAAATTCATATATCCACGCTGGGGAAGTTCTCAATTACCTTGGTCCGTTTTTTTAAACAAGATAAAAAAAGCGGGCTATCATGGCGTAGAAATAGATCTTCCCCTAGAAAGGGTTAAAAAGAATGAAATATGTTCCATGCTGAAGGATTTGGAACTGGATTTTGTGGCACAGCATTGGGAAACCCAGGAGGTAGATTTTACGAAGCATAAAGAACAGTACAAAAGGCATTTGTACAACCTTGTGGAAGCCAATCCCCTATTCGTGAATTCGCATACTGGGATGGACTTTTTTACACGCCACCAAAACTCAGCCCTAATTGAAACGGCCCAGGAAATACAATTGGAAACCGGGGTCACCATTACCCATGAAACCCATCGCTCGCGTTTTTCATTTGCCGCCCACGCCTGTTTACCCTATTTGGAGGAATATCCTTTTCTGAAACTAACTTCAGACCTGTCCCATTGGTGTTGCGTAGCCGAATCCTTATTGGAAAATCAGGCCTATGCGGTTCAAAAAGCCATTGAACACACCTATCATATTCATGCTAGGGTAGGGTCGGCCCAGAGTCCACAGGTCATAGACCCTAGGGATGGGAATTATAAAACTGAGTTGGATCTATTTACAGAATGGTGGGGTTTGATGATCAAAAAGGCCTTGGAAAAAAAACGCCCCTATTTAACCATCACCCCTGAATATGGCCCATACCCCTACTCCCTTTACAAATCCAATACTCAAATACCGCTTGGGGACCAATGGGAAATTAATAATTTTATCAAGAAACATCTTACGGAATCCATCAAGCATATTCCTAAGATTATATGCCAATAGTTATTCCAAATATTCCTTACACTTTCAGATACCTTACCAAAAAGACGTCATTAAACCAACAAATCAAGGCCAATTTGGTCACATTCATTATTAAGTCACTTCTATCCCAGATTTCATAACCCAAGGACTATTGCCAATATTCCGTTACTAAGCCTTTCGAAATCGCTATTTGTCGATATATTTATAGCCTCTTAACAAATAGTTAATATTTTTAATAATGCATAGAGTGGAATTTTTCACCTTAATACCAATAGTTACAAAATTTAAGAAGCTATTAGCCCGCGATGGCCAACCCACTGCTACAAGATCTCTGTTATAAAAATATACTTTTATTGAACCGTAAGAACCTAAAAAACACCATAATTAAGATATAAATCCCAATGCAATACCTAAAAATATATTTACCGTTATTCTTGTTATTCTCTATGGCCTCCCGTTCTCAACACACGGTAAAAGGGACAATGAGCCTTTCAGAATTGGATGTTGATAGACCAGAACAAGCATGGTGGCCTGCCCAAAAAGACAAGGCCATAAACGGATTACCTATACAAATAGGTGGTGAAACTTTTAAAAAGGGAATTGGAACCCTATCCGGAAGTAAGCTATTCTTCTTCTTGGGCGGCAAGAGCCAAAGATTTCGCACTCGAGTAGGAATACAGGATAAGCAGGACTATCCACAGGATGTTGAATTCAATGCCCTAAGTGATGGCAATAAACTATTCTACTCCCAAAATAATGATGTCAAGACCTTTGTAGGGGTAGCCAATTCAGAGGAGAACATAGGCAAAGGCAGTGTAAAATTTATAATAAAGGGAGATGGCAAAGTATTGTGGCAAAGCAAAAGAATAAGCGGTGGAACCAAAGTCGTGGATGCTGATCTTGAACTCACAGGAATTCAAGTCTTGGAACTCGCCGTTGAGGATATGGGCGATGGTATCTCTGGCGACCATGCCGTCTGGGCCGAACCCACAATACATTACAGTAACTTCAAACCCCAGTTGGTAGACGCCGATTATTTCAATAAATTAAAAACCGTTGACGCCTCTTTTAATAAGCACATAAAACCTTTAATACAAAAGTTGCCCCTTGGCCAAAAAGTATATGAACATGGGGTAAATACCGATTGGTTAATAACCAAAGTAGATCTGCCATCCCTTGTTTATAAACAGGCCAATGAAAAGGAGATTGTAATGTCCAACGGCTTGATCAGTAGAACTTTCCGACTTACTCCAAATTGTGCCACGGTCGAATTTAAAAACCTGGTGAATGGAGAATCGCTTTTGAGAGGGGTGAGCCCGGAGGCCATGCTTACCATAGACGGCCAGGAATATAACGTTGGTGGTTTGGACGGACAAATTGAATACGGTTATTTAAAAGAGGAGTGGTTGGACCAAATGTGGAGTCCGGCCGGATCGTTTCAACTAACCGACTTTATTGTTCATGACATACAGGAACGTATCAAATGGCCCAACAAAAGATGGTCTTCACAACCCAAAACACCGACCAAAGGAAAACAAATTTCCTTTTCCTATGCCCATCCGGAATTTCCAGATTTGGAAGTGAAGGTACATTATGAAATCTATGATGGCGTTCCTTTGATCAGTAAATGGTTCACCATTGATAACCATGGAAATAAGTCCATTGTTCTGAATAATTTTAAGAGCGAACTTCTTGCCATGGTAGAGGCGGAAAGCGCTGTAGAAAAACAAAAAGAATGGGAAACTCCCAACATGCATGTGGAAAGCGATTTTGAGTTTCATTCCATGTCCATGAAAAATGCGAATAAAGTAGTGCATTGGGAAAAAGATCCACGTTACACTTCGCAGGCCAGTTATTTATTATCCACGCCCTGTTTATTGGAATGTAAATTACCAATCGGACCCAATGAAACCATAACTCCAGGTACCAATTTTGAATCCTTCAGAATCTGGGAAATGCCTTTTGACAGTCACGACAGGCAGCGTAAAGGCCTTTATACCAATGCCATGTATAAGTTAATAGCCCCTTGGACTACTGAAAATCCCTTGTTTTTACACCTGACTACCACTGACGATGAAAAAGTAAAGGCCGCTATAGATCAATGCGTGGAAACAGGCTACGAAATGGTCATTTTAAGTTTTGGCAGCGGCTTGAATATGGAAGATCTATCCGATGCCAATACAAGCAAATTCCGGGCCTTGGCAGACTACGCCCACTCCAGGGGCATAGAATTGGGTGGATATTCCTTGTTGTCCAGTAGGTGGATAAGTGAGGAAGTAGACGTTATAAATCCTGAAACTGGTAAGAGGGGTGGCGTAATTCATGGTAGTTCGCCCTGCCTAAACAGCCAATGGGGAATAGATTATTTTGAAAAATTGAGGACTTTCTTCGAAAAAACAGGTTTTGACCTTTTGGAACACGATGGTTCCTACCCGGGTCAATTATGTGCCTCCACAGCACATGTAGGCCATAGAGGGGTTGAAGATTCGCAATGGAAATCTTGGAAGCGAATTACCGATTTCTACAAATGGTGCAACGAAAAAGGAATTTCCCTAAATATCCCGGATTGGTATTATCTTAGTGGCAGTACTAAAAACGGTATTGGATATAGGGAAGTCAATTGGTCTCTACCCCGAGAACGTCAATTGGTGCTTGGGAGACAAAATATGTACGATGGTACTTTTGACCGACTTCCGAGTATGAGTTGGACCTTTGTGCCCCTTACTGAATATCATGGCGGGGGAGCGGATGCCACCATTGAGCCTTTGGATACCCATTTAAACGCATATAAGGCACATATGGTACAAAATTACGGGATGGGAGTACAAGCCTGCTACAGGGGGCCACGATTATATGACACCCCAAAAACGAAGGAGACAGTAATTGAAGTCGTAGATTGGTACAAAAAATACCGGAACATACTTAACGCGCCTATTATCCATTTAAAAAGGGCTAATGGAACGGAAATCGATGGAATTATGCATGTAGATCCGAAATTGAACGAAAAAGGGATGGCATTGTTCTTTAACCCGACCAACGAGACCTTGACCCAAACCATAAAACTTCCCCTTTACTATACTGGGCATACCCATACGGTAAGTATTCAGGAAAAAGAAGGAAAAAGAACAGACTATGAATTGGCAAGGGATTATTCCGTTGAATTAAAAGTGGAAATTCCCGCCAATGATAGCACTTGGTTTGTAATATATTGAACAATAAAACAATACAAATGAAAGCTAAAACAATATGCCTCCTGGCCATAGTTATCAGCTTATGGAGTTGCGAATCTGAAAGAAACAAACTGGAACTAGACCGACTTCCTAAATACAAACTGGAGTTCAATCAATTAGCCACTAGTTGGGATGAAGCAATTCCCTTGGGAAATGGAACTGTGGGAGCCTTGGTTTGGGAAAATGACGGAAAGCTCCGATTATCCTTGGACAGAGTGGATCTGTGGGATCTCCGTCCCATGGAAAATCTAGATTTCGCGAAATACGGCTTTGATTGGGTAAAGGAGCAATGGGAAAAAGACACCTATAAAAATGTACAGGATCGTTATGATGTGCCCTATGATCAATTACCTGCGCCTTCCAAAATTCCCGGCGGAGCCTTGGAATTTGACGTGAAGGCTTTGGGGGAGGTAGAATCGGTTAAGCTTAATTTGGATTCAGCAATTTGCGAAGTAAAATGGAAGAATGGCGCCATACTTAAAACCTTTGTCCATGCCACTGAACCTTTGGGCTGGTATACCTTTGAAAACATTAACGGAGATTTGAATCCCACCATTATTCCACCTGCCTATGTATCGGTAAAACAAGAAGGTGCCAACGACCCGGTAACAGGGCAAGATCTTCGAAGATTAAATTATGATGGGGGCAGGGTTACCCAAAAAGACCATATTATTACCTATGATCAGAAAGGATGGTCCAATTTTCAATTTCAGGTCCACACCCAGTGGAAACCTACACCAAAAGGATTACAGGGTAGTTGGAGCATAAGCTCAAAAACCTCCGATAAAGAACCCATTGAAACTGCAGCACAACTGGTAACAAAAGCGTTTCAGTCAGGAATGGCATCATATATGGAAAGTCATATAGCTTGGTGGAATTCATTCTGGAACCAATCTACTATAAAAGTTCCAGATCCTGTATTGCAGAATCAATGGTATATGGAAATGTACAAGTTGGGATCGGCAGCCAGACAAGGGGCGCCACCCATATCCCTGCAAAGTGTATGGACAGCGGATAATGGCAAATTACCGCCCTGGAAAGGCGATTACCATCATGATCTTAATACACAATTAAGTTATTGGCCTACCTATTCCGCTAACCATTTGGATTTGGAACAAGGGTTTATCGACTGGCTTACCCAATATAAACCTACTTTTAAAAAATATACCAGAGATTTCTATGGCACTAACGGACTTAATGTACCCGGGGTTACCACTCTAACGGGAGACCCTATGGGAGGTTGGATCCAATATTCTTTCGGCCCAACGGTCGGGGCTTGGTTAGGGCAACATTTTTACCTGCATTGGCGCTATACCATGGATCGTGATTTCCTCAAGAACGAGGCCTATCCGTGGATCAAGGAGGTCGCTATTCATTTTAATGAATTGTCGGTTTTGGGTGAGGATGGAAAACGAAAACTACCGTTGAGTTCCAGCCCTGAAATACATAATAATTCTCGGGAAGCCTGGTTTGGGGAAATAACAAATTTTGACCTTTCCCTTGTCAGATGGACCTATTCCCATGCTGCCGAACTTGCCCTTGAATTGGGACTAAAAGAGGAAGCAAATCAATGGAAATCTGCCTTAAAAGAATGGCCGGATTATGCTGTGAATGAACATGGCCTTATGTTTTCCCCTAGCCTACCTTTCAACGAATCGCACCGGCACTTCTCCCATTTAATGGCCATTCACCCCCTTGGGTTAATAGACCCGGCAAACGGCGCAAAGGATATGGAGATCATTGAAAAGACCATCGACAACTTGGACGCCATTGGATCCAGTCAATGGGTCGGCTATTCCTTTAGCTGGCTGGGAAATCTAAAGGCCAGGGCTTTTAATGGGGAAGGAGCGGCAAAAGCATTAAAGGATTTTGCCACCTCCTTTGTACTGCCCAATAGTTTTCACGTCAACGGTGACCAATCCGGTACCGGAAAATCAAATTTCACTTATAGGCCATTTACCTTGGAGGGCAACTTTGCCTTTGCTTCGGGCCTACAGGAGATGCTGATACAGAGTCACACTGGAACCGTACACCTTTTTCCCGCTATTCCCGCTGATTGGAAAAACGTTGGATTTAGCAAATTACGGACAGAAGGTGCTTTTTTGATTTCTGCTCAGAAACAGGACGGGAAACTAAAATGGGTTAAGATTTTTTCAGAAAAAGGTGGGGAAATGCGACTTAACAATCCCTTTACCAATAAAGAATTTTCAATTAAAGATGAGGTAGACACCCAATGGGATGGGGATATATTAATAATTGAAACCCAACCTGGTCAAGAAATATGGTTAACCCCATAAGCCGACATGGCTTCTAATATGTAACTATGGAAAGAAATAAAGAACTAATAAAGGCAAAATGGGAATTCTGATTGACCCCTAATACCGAAAAACAAAAACCAACCCAAGTAATTGCCGGATTTTCTAGGGAGGACCTTTATTTTGATTATTATGAAATCAACAAAAAGAATGCACAGTAAAAAATACCTAACCATAATGGCCATGGCAACTTTTGCTCTGTGGATAAATTGCTCAGCAGCACAGCAAATAAAGGAAATATATGTTTCGCCCTTGGGATCCGACACTAATTCCGGGACGTATGACAAACCCTTTAAAACTCTTCATAAGGCCACAGAACAATTGGGGTCTAAGATTTCCAAGGCCCAACAGAAGATTGTAATATGGCTAAATGATGGTACATATCGCATTAAAGATCCCATAAAAATTGATTCCCAAATAAATAAGAACAAAGTCCCCATTGAATTCAGATCGGTCCAAGGCTCGGTACCCATAATATCCGGATCCGTAGCAATTAATAACTGGACTTCTTTGAGTGAGGGAATGTGGGAGGCGAAAATTCCCAAATATATTGGTAATTTCCGGGAGTTGTTCGTCCAAGGCAAACGAGCCGTTCGTGCCAGACATCCCAATAAGGAATATTTAAGGGTAAAGCAAGTGGGAGCCGACAGAAGAACCAATTTTACGTTTTATCCAGAAGATTTCCCCCTTCCCAAAAATCCTAAGGAAGTGGAACTCGTTTTGCTGCACGATTGGTCCATAACAAGAATACCAATTAAAAATATAGCATTGGAAACCCACACTATTTCTGCTGTGGATTCGATAGGGGCAAAAGGTTTAAATTTTTTTAATTTGGATAATTGGGAACCCAATCCACGTTATTACCTAGAAAATTCAATTGAATTTTTGGATGTGGATTATGAGTGGTATTTGGATACCGCAATGTCTAAAATATACCTCAAACTACCACTCAATAAGAACCCAAACCAATTTACCATAGAAGCCCCCGTTGCGGAATCCTTAGTGCTTTTGGATGGCACAGAAAAGGAACCCATATCCAATATTAGTTTTGAAGGGATAAGTTTTGAACATTGCAGATATAATATCCCTAACAAAATCTACGCAGGTATTCAGGCATGCCATTTTGATACCCAAGGGGGTGCAAAAGAATGGGCGGTAGTCCCGGCAGCCGTAAGGACGCACTGGGCCAAAAATATCAAATTTGAAAATTGTAAATTCTCCTCCTTGGGAGGAAGTGGTATCTGGTTGGGAACCGGTAGTAGCAATTGCACCATAAATAGATGCACCCTTTGGGATATTTCTGGAAACGGGATAATGATCGGTGAGGGTCAAGATCGATTGGTCTCTGGAGAACCTTGGTGGAAAATTGCCCCGGAACAGGCAGCGCTTGGGAACAAGGTGCAAGACAGTAATATTTCAGATTGCGGGGTGCAATTCTACGGTGCTGTTGGAATCTGGTGTGGCCTAACCTCTGAAACACAACTTAGAAACAACGAAATTTACAACCTTCCTTACACCGGTATTTCCATTGGTTGGATGTGGAGCCCTCAGGCAACCCCTTGTAGGGACAATACTATTGCAGAAAACCACATTCATCATGTAATGCAAACTCTAAGTGATGGAGGCGGAATTTATATGTTGGGCCTGCAACCAGGAAGCAAATTGGTCGGCAACCATATTCATGATATTTCCGTGAATACCGGAAGAGCTGAAAGTAATGGGATGTTCTTGGATGAAGGTACCAAGAATGTGCTTGTGGAAAACAACCTTATCTACAACATTGCCAAATCTCCGATTCGCTTCCATAGGGCCTCAACCAATGTTGTGAGAAACAACTACCTATTTTCCAAAGGAAGCACGCCTAGTATCGCCTATAACAATACCTTGGCCGAGAATATATCCCAAGAGGGAAACTATGAAATAAGCACGGATAACCAGGATTATAAAGATTTATTAAAAGAAGCCGTATCCATACACATCCCAACCCCTAACAAACAATTACAAAACCCTCGGCCGTAACATATAAAACATGGTCCATAACCCTTGCATAAAGGTAATTTAATGTTGGGTTATCCAAAAGTTTTAACGTTATTTATATACCTAAAACAAACCAAAAAAAACCAACTCCTAAAAACCATATAGTGCCACAAGTAAAACAGCTGTTCTTTAACCTCTTTATGCTTTTCCTTGGACTTAGCTCCCTTGCCCAACTATCTGAAAACCCCTATAATCCGGAGTTAAAAATGGATGAATTAAGGATTAGAAAAGGGAAAAAGCCTGTGCAAGTGTACTTCTTGGTGTTTGGGAATTCCAAGAGATCGGAACATTTTTTAATTGTTTTAAAAAGGGCTGATATTTTACGGACCGATTTCTGCCTTACCACTGCCGATCTGGTAAACCGAGTTGCTGGTGATCAAGGCAAGATAGACTACAAAACCTTGGACGAGGATTGGGGCTGATTTATTTACACCCGAAATTAAAATAATAAAAGGTTATGAAAACAATTAAAACTGGAGTAATTGCCAATCCCGATAGAAGAAAATTTCTAGGCACCACATTACTGGGCAGCAGTACCTTGGCCTTAGTCCCATATTTTGCTTTGGCAAATATACCGGCCGTAGATAAAAAGGTCAGGATCGGTATTGTTGGAGGAAGGTTTGGTGCCAGTTTTTATTTCCATGAACACCCCAATTGCATTGTAGAAGCAGTAAGTGATCTTCGTTCCGATCGCCGTAACCATCTTATGGAGGTATATTCATGCAAAAAAAGTTATGAATCGTTGGAGAAATTGTTGCAGGACCCAAAAATCGAAGCTGTATTTATTGCCACTCCCGCTCCGGATCACGCTAAGCATGTTTTGGCCAGCCTAAACGCGGGGAAGCATGTTTTGTGCGCTGTGCCCGCCGCTTGGACCTTGGAGGAATGTTATCAATTAAAGGAGGCGGTGAGCCAAACTGGACTTACCTATATGATGGCCGAAACCAGCGTTTACAGACAAGCTACCATATCGGCAAAAAAGTTTTATAAGGAAGGAGCTTTCGGGAAGGTGTTCAGTGCTGCAGCGGAATATAATCATCCGGGGTTGGAAGAGCTATTTTTTGAGGATGGCAAGGCCACTTGGAGACATGGGGTACCACCAATGTTATACCCTACCCACTGTACCTCGTTCTTAATTTCCGTAACAGGGGAGCGGCTAACCCAAGTTAGCGCTATGGGTTGGGGAGATGATAGTCCATTATTGCAAAACAATCCATACAACAACCCTTTTTGGAACGAAACAGCTTTTTTTAAAACCAACAGAGGAACAGCTTTTCGTGTAGAAGTAAACTGGAAAGGAGCACTGCGCGAAGTTGAAAGGGGAGAATGGCGGGGCGATAAAATGAGTTTTTATATGTCCGAGCATGGAGGTGGGGATTCCACATTAGTATGGGCATCCAATGAAATTGGCAAGGATGATGCAGGTTTTAAAAACAAAAAAAATAGGGTAGAAACATATGAACAACCTCTGTGGTGGGAGACGGATATGTTACCTGCAGCACTTAGACATGCTAGTGGGCATGATGGTTCCCATACTTTTATAACCCATGAGTTTATCGATGCTATTGTACATAACCGTGACCCTGAAATCAACATTTATGAATCCCTAGCGTATACTGCTCCAGGGATTGTTGCGCATAAATCCGCACTACAGGGAGGTGAATCTTTGAATATACCTAGTTTTGATTAGTAAATACACGCCATCATTATCTTAAAATAGACCTGATTCTAGCATATTACAAATCCCCTAGTTATTTTATTAGGTTAGGATTAATTAAAACCTTCAAGTCCTTAATCTAGTGTCAAGGACTTGAAAGTTTAATCTTGCGCTACATGAAAAATAGCATCGCCCTGATTTACTATCGGAGATTGGTTGATACATATGATATGTCCATCGTTCAACGCATTTACTCTCCGTTCAAAGTTGCCAAACGGATCGGATATATTCCCTAAAAGATCTCCTTTTGACACTTTACTCCCTAAAGAAATAGAGGGGTGAAACATACCAGAATATTTTGCCCTGATCCACTGGGATGACTCAATGGTCACTGGGTGTGGAGACCTAGCCTCCATTAGCTTTAACTCTCCTTTAAAATTCCTCATTCCCAAATGATCCATTACCCTAAGCGCACCTGAAATCCCCATCTTTGTAATCTGGTTATTTATATCCAAGGATTTTCCCCCTTCAAAAAGCAATACTTTCTTACCCATTTTGGCCAATGCTTCCCGAAACGACTTCTCCCTAGTTTTTGCCAATACAACAAATGGTGCGCCAAATACTTTTGCCAATTCCATACATTGTTCATCGTCTTTATTAATCCTGGTCTGTGGTGCATTAAATCGGCTTTCAGCTCCCGTATGATAATCGATACAATAATCTACTTTTGGCGCAATTTCTTTCATAAGATGATAGGCAAACCTACTGGCCAAGGAGCCACGGGGACTCCCGGGAAAAACCCTATTTAGATCACGCCCATCAGGGAACTGCCTTGACTGGTTCAGAAAACCGAATATATTGACCACTGGAATACATATGACCGTTCCATAATCCGGCCTGTTATATTTTTTGGAAATCAATTTGCGAATGATCTCTACCCCGTTAATTTCATTCCCATGTATGCCTCCCGTTATTAATAAAACAGGACCTGGATTTTTTCCTCGTTGAACAATGATAGGAACTTCAATTTTTGTCCCTGTATGCAATTTGGCTATATCCAGATTTAGCAACATCCCCTTTCCTGGCAAAATGGTTTGGCCTAATAATACATTTTTCTTATTCAGCATGTCTTTCCACATATTTAATCATAAGACCCGCAATATCTTTTCCGGTGGCGGCCTCAATACCTTCCAAACCTGGGGAGGAATTTACCTCTAAAATCAATGGCCCCCTGGCGGATTGAAGCATATCTACCCCGGCCACTCCAAGTCCCATTGCCCTGGCCGCTTTTATGGCCGCATTTTCTTCTTCATCTGTCAATTCTATGATATTGGCAGAACCACCTCGGTGCAAATTGGATCGGAATTCTCCTTCCTTGCCTTGGCGTTTCATGGCCCCGACCACAACTCCATCTATAACAAAGGCGCGAATATCCGCTCCCTTGGCCTCTTTGATAAATTCCTGTACAATTACCCTTGCCTTTAGACCATTAAAGGCCTCTAGGATCGATTCGGCCGAATTCCTATTGTCCGCCAGTACCACCCCAAGACCTTGGGTACCTTCCAATAATTTAATGACCACTGGCGCACCACCGGCATTATCTATAATGGTTCCAACATCCCTGGAATAATTGCTGAATACCGTCTTAGGAAGTCCCAAACCGGCACGCGATAAAATTTGTAGGCTTCGCAGTTTATCCCTTGAACGGACCAGGGCCTGTGACTCAACGGCGGTAAAGACTTTCATCATTTCAAATTGCCTTACCACAGCCGTACCATAAAAGGTTATAGATGCCCCTATCCTAGGTATTACTCCCGAAACGCCAGTGATTTCTTGCCCTTGATAAATAAGTCCAGGTTTCTTCTTTTCTATGACGAGATCACACTTGCCATGGTCTACGACCAACATTTCATGCCCTTTCTTTTTTCCTGCTTCGACCAGGCGATTGGTGGAATAAAGATTTGGGTTCTGAGAGAGAATTACGATTTTCATGTTTATAGACTAACCAATTAATAATTCTGTGGAAAGTAGGTTTTAATATTCAAATAATACTTTAAACCCCAACAAATAATATACACCAATAATTTCGCTTTTGTATTATTGATTCCGATAATAATTCTAAGGCTACCAAGGCCTTAAAACTATTTCAGCAACAAACATTGTTTAAATAAAGTTTATTTTGCGTTAAGGATTGAAGTGAAAAGCCCGCAGTTCTGAAATTCAGGACGAGGACTTATAGCGTAAAGCCTGACGGCCACGGCCGTAACGCCCAACCACCTTGAAGGATAAAAAATTCTAGCTAAAAAAATCAACAATGTCCCCTCTACACGTCTCCTTTTCTTAGACGAGCATTTTAGTTCTAGAAACAAAACATTGAAAATACTTAATATGCTCATTATTAGTTTTTTATAAAATTATAAATGATCTTAAAGTATCAAAAACTTCATTTTAATAACCAATGAGTATCAAAATTATAGGTTTTTTAGCAGTAAAAATAACTATTATGAAGTCATTTTAACGGTCTGGGAAGCGCTTGAAAACAATGTCCTTTTTGTTCAACGATATTTTCTATCTTTAACCATATCAACCTATTCAAAAATTAAAATGAAACCATTCTTTTTCCTATTTAGCTGTTTATTTTCTATGACCATTTTCGCACAAAACACCGTACTTCCTCTTTGGCCCAACAACATCCCCAACTCCATCAAAACAGATGAAAAAGAAGAGGTGATAAGCGCGGACATTGTAAGGATAGCCAAGGTACAGGTGCCTCAGATCGAGGTGTATCTACCCGCCAAAAAAAATGCCACTGGGCAGGCGGTATTAATTTTCCCAGGAGGTGGTTACGGTATACTGGCTTATGACTGGGAAGGAACCGATTTTGCAAAATTCCTTAATGGCAAGGGCATTGCCGGAATCGTTGTAAAATATCGTTTGCCAAGTGCAAAATCACAAACAGATATTCACGTAGTACCCCTACAAGATGCACAACGAGCAATAAGGATGGTGCGGTCCAAAGCTATTGAATGGAATATTGATCCCAACAACGTTGGTATAATTGGCTTTTCAGCTGGTGGGCATTTGGCTTCCACCTTGGGTACCCACTATAATGAAGAGGTGTATCCTAAAAAAGATACCATTGATAACCTAAGTGCACGACCCGACTTTATGACCTTGGCCTATCCCGTAATCACTATGGGCGAACCAAATACCCATGGAGGCTCCAGAAAAAACTTATTGGGAGAAAACCCTACCCAAAAAATGGTAGATCATTTCTCCAACGAATTACAGGTTACTGCCGATACCCCTCCCACTTTTTTGCTGCACGCCTCGGATGATAAAGGAGTCCCAGTAGAAAACAGCCTTTTATTCTATACTGCATTGGTAAAGAACCAGGTTCCCGCCGAAATGCATATCTATCCAACCGGCGGTCACGGATTTGCCTTGGGCCTGCAAGAAGCGCATTTGGCTACATGGACCGATCAATGGGTAGGATGGTTAACTAATTTTAAAAGATAATTCCTTATTCCATTATGAATAAATATTGCATTAACAGTGTTCTTGGATAAATAAATGCTGTAAGGAATTAATTTATGCCCGACAAAATGTACTGATAGTTATCATGTTTTGATATACCCAAAAGCTATACTTTTATCACTTAAACATTCTAAATGAAGAAGTGGACTTTAATAATGGCCCTATTTTTGTCAAGTTTCCTAACCGCGCAAAAATGGGAAAGTAATTGGTCGGACGCAGCTGCCCTGGCCAAACAAAAAAATCAAAATGTAGTGTTGGTCTTTTCTGGCTCCGATTGGTGCGCTCCCTGCATAAAATTAGACAAGAGCATTTGGCAATCCTCGGAATTTCAGGATTACGCCAAAGACCATTGGACTATGCTTAGAGCAGATTTTCCTAGAAAAAAAGCCAACCAGCTCCCAGAGGAGCAAAAGAATAAAAATGCCCAACTCGCAGAAAAGTATAATAAAAACGGATACTTTCCCTTGGTCCTAGTATTAGATCCCAGTGGAAATATCTTGGGCCAAACTGGATTCAAAAATATATCCGTCAAAGAATATATTGCACTTTTAAAATCGTTCGAAGGTTGAAGAACCCCTTATTAATCGCAATTGCAATTTTAATCCCATGTTTCGTTTTTGCTCAGGAAATAGCACATAGACGGACCACAAAATTAATGGGAAGTAGGTTCGATATTACCATAGTTGCCCAAGATGAAGCTACCTCTAACCGCTATATAGATAAGGCCATCGACGAGATCTCTAGAATTGAAAAATTGATTTCCTCATGGATTCCCAGCTCACAGACCTCAGCGATCAATCTAAATGCCGGGATTAAACCTGTAAAAGTTGATCAAGAATTAATAGACCTTATTGAGCGCTGCATCACCGTCTCAAAGATTACGGACGGCGCCTTCGATATCACCTATGCCTCCATTGATAAGGTTTGGAGATATGATGGCAGCATGAAAGAAATGCCCGCCAAGGAAGCCATAGAAAATTCCGTTGCCAAGATCGGCTATCAAAATATTGTCCTGGACAAGAAGTTACAAACGGTGTTCCTAAGATTGGAGGGTATGAAAATAGGTTTCGGTGCCATTGGGAAAGGATATGCCGCCGATAAGGTAAGAAGTATGCTAAAAGCAGAAGGTGTTAAGTCAGGAATTATCAATGCCTCAGGGGACCTCACCACTTGGGGAAAACAACCTGATGGTACGGATTGGATGGTGGGCATAACCAACCCTCTTAACAAAGACAACATATTCTCTTGGTTCCCTGTAGTCAATGCAGCTGTTGCCACCTCCGGTAATTATGAAAAATACGTCACTTTTAATGGGGTAAAATATAGCCATATTATTGACCCCCGAACCGGTTACCCCTCAACGGGTATACTAAGTGTTACCATTTTTGCCCCTAGTGCTGAATTATGTGATGCGCTGGCCACCTCCGTTTTTATTACCGGGACAGAAACTGGCCTTAACATGATAAACCAAATTAAAGGAGTGGAATGCATTATTATTGATGATCACAATCATATACACACTTCTGAAAACATTGAACTTAACAAAACCCAATAACGCCATGCGACATTTTATCATACTTATTATTGGCATTTTATCACTATCCTCCTGTGTTGCGGTAAGGGAATACGACAAAGTATACCTCAACGATGAAGAAATGGACTTGGCCACCAAAAGCTTGGAACGGTTCGAAACTAATTTTCACATATATCGGGAAGCCGCTGCAGGTGCCAATGGAGGCAAAACAGGTGGTGGGTGCGGATGCAATTAAAATAGAATGAAAGGAATAGGATTTATAGTATTTTTCGGATTGATTTCCTGGGGCGCATTTTCCCAAGGCAATAATCAAGAGTATATAAAAAAAGTGTTGGAGACCCCTGAGGTGGAATTGCTGTATAGCTATTACAGCCAGGACGGAGACAATGCCGCTGTAACCGGGGGGGAAGGAACGGAAAAATTAACGGATATGACCCCTACGATTATTGTTAGCATCCCCATCGGGGAGGATAACGTACTAAGTCTGGATGCAGGAATATCTGCCTATACCTCGGCCTCCTCCAGTAATATTAACCCTTTCGACGGTAGCAAAGCAGCCAGTCCCTGGGTAGAATCTTCGGGCGCATCCCGTAGTGATGCCCTAACCTATTTTCACCCCACCTTTACCCATAGTTCCAAGGACCGAAATAAAATCGTCAGCGGTAATATTGCGGTATCTGCCGAATACGATTACTTTTCACTGGGTTTTGGAGGTGGTTATACCCATCTTATGAACGAAAAAAATACGGAACTGGGAATAAGCGGGCAGGTATATTTGGACACCTATAAACCGCAGTACCCCATTGAACTGCGTCAAGGTTTTTTTGATAATCGAATTACTGGCACGGGTACCTATTCTCCATTATTTACTGAGTTTAACGACTTAAACCGAAATTCTTATTCCCTATCCCTTAATTTTTCCCAGATTATCAGCAAGCGCTTTCAGGCGTCACTGTCGCTAGATTTTGTTCTTCAGGACGGACTATTATCCACCCCGCACCAAAGGGTATATTTACAGGATAGGAGCGATTTTTTTATAGAGGATTTTCAATTGGCGGACAATGTTGAATTATTGCCTACTTCAAGGTTTAAATTACCCATTGGAGGAAGGCTTTCATACTATATAAACGATCAGTTTAGCCTTCGTACCTATTTTAGATATTATTATGACGACTGGGGGGTTACCGCTTATACCGGAAGTTTGGAAGTACCTATAAAAGTATCGGAGAAGTTTACGGTATTTCCTATGTACCGCTATTATACCCAAACTGCCTCCGATTATTTTTACCCCAAGGAATCGGCTTTATCCACATATCAATTCTATACCTCGGATTATGACCTTTCGGCTTTCAACAGCAACCAATACGGTTTTGGCATTACCTACAAGGATATTTTTACCCAGAGCAAAGTCTGGAAATTCGGTTTAAAGAGTATTAGTTTTAGGTTTAACCAATACGAAAGAACCACCGGGTTAAGTGCCAGCATCTTTGAATTGGGAGCTAAGTTTATAATGGATTAATTTTTATAGTTACTAAGGATTTCAATAAATTAAACATCTTATAACCAATGTTTTGATATAATATCGTTTTAGCGGCCGAAAGTTATTTCAATTCTAATTTGGAAACAAGGCTAGTCACTTCGACAGAGTCCCTTTTCGGGACGACGAGAAGTCGCACATACTGGATGAGAGCTAGATGTGTGATTTCTCATATACATTCGAAATGATAACCTCAAAACCTTCGACTTATAACCTAAAACTGCCACTATCCCACAACCATGGTCGTCTTTATTAAGTGCCTCCAAATCAAATTTTTGAAAAAATGTCATTTTAGCAGCTTGAAAAATAAAATTTCTCATGTCTCATCCTAACAATAATGATGTTTATTTAGTTAATTAGGTACCATCTCTTACAATTTCATAAAATCTTCGGCCATAATCTTCTTGAGGTAAAAAACCAGTTCCTCTGCATTTTCCTGGGAAAAGACCATTGGGGGTTTAATTTTAAGAACGTTGTGGTCCGGACCATCAGTACTCATAAGAATACCGTGGTCTTTCATACGGTTGGCCAAATAATCGGTCTGGGCAGCCAAAGGTTCCCTTCTAGCGTTCACCAACTCGATCCCTAAAAAAAGACCCTGTCCCCTTACATCTCCGATAATAGGAAAGTTCAATGCCAAAGCCATAAGTTCCTTCTTCAGATAGTTTCCGACCTCCAAGGCATGTGACTGCAACTTTTCACGTTTTACAACTCTCAAGACCTCAGCACCTATGGCACAGGATACGGGATTCCCCCCAAAGGTGTTAAAATACTCCATTCCGTTGGCAAATTTATCCGCAATTTCCTGGGTACAGGCTACCGCGGCCAAGGGATGTCCATTGCCCAAAGGTTTCCCAATGGTCACAATATCGGGTACTACCCCGTGGAGCTGAAAGCCCCAAAAGGTACTGCCCATACGCCCGCAACCTACCTGCACCTCATCGGAAATACATAATCCATCAGCTTCCCTTACGTATTGATATGCTTTTGCCAAGAACCCCTCCGGCAACTCTATTTGTCCTCCACAGCTAATTATTGGCTCTATGATGAAACCGCCTACTCCCCGTCCCTTGGCATGAATCTTATCTATTTGCACCTTCACCTCCTCTGCATAATGCCCGTCTATGTTTTTCCCGCGGTATTTTCCCCTAAAAGCATCGGGAAGCGGAAAAATATGGGTGTGTTCAGGGGCGCCCTTGCCTCCTTTGCCATCAAACTTATATGAACTGATATCGATACACATATTGGAATTTCCATGATATCCCACCTCGGAGGCTATAACGTCCCGTTCACCGGTGACCGCCTTGACCATACGGATGGCCAACTCGTTGGCCTCACTGCCAGAATTCACAAAATGGAGCACGCTTAATTCTGGTGGTAAGGTCTCCAGCAGTTCTTTGGCCAACTCATTGATGTTTTCATGCAGATAGCGACTATTGGTATTGATCAAGGCCATTTGTTCCTGACCAACCCTTACCACCTCAGGATGTTCATGGCCCACATGGGCAACATTGTTTACGGTGTCCAAATATTTTCTTCCATATTGGTCCATTAGGTACTGCCCTGCCCCACGTACCATTTTTATAGGCACCTTGTATTGCAAGCTCAAACTTTTGCCCAGATGCTGTTTTCTATAGTCTATGATGTCCGAATTGGAGGTAGCTTGACTTCCCTCCAATCCCTTGGTCTTAAACAAAAGGTTGGGGTCTGGACAAAGGCTTTTCCATACGGAAATCTGATTATGGTACGCTACTCCTGGAAAATCGATCTTATAATGCAGCATGGACAGCATAATCTGAAAATGCAAATGTGGTGCCCAATTGCCGTTCTCTGGCCAATTCCCCAAAACGCCTATGACATCGCCAGCCTTTATTTTGGTTCCAACCTCATATTTTGTAGCACTGGCTACGGACAAATGTCCGTAAAGCGTATAAAACTCTAGGCCTTCTTCCTGATGTTTTAAAATGACCAATCCACCATATTCCTTGTCCCCCGCATCATTTACAGCAGTTACCACTTCCCCATCAAAAAGTGCATGCACGGCAGAACTGGCCGGCAACCAAAAATCGACCCCTAAATGAATACTCCTAGACTCCCGCCCGTTGTTCCCTATTTTATCATAAGAGGATGTAGTGTAAATTGGCCTCGGCTCCAAATAACCTCCAGCCAAAATGTTTGCAAGGTATTTGCGCTGCAATTTATTAAGCTTATACTGAAAAAAATCCAGGTCATTAAAGTCCTTTTCATGTCCTAACCATTTACTGGAAACGCTCAAATCCAGAGCATGTACTTCGTTAAAACCTATACTGGGGAAAAGCTTTCCTAGGGAAAAGGATTGCCCTTGGGACCAAAGCTTGAATTTTCCCTCCATGGGATGGGCAGTAAATCCACATGCCTCCCTAAAACTATAGTGTGCAAAATCTGCATTTATATCCTTCCACTTCCGCAATAACTCCCATGCCGGTTTTTCACTGATCAGGAGATATGTATTGTCCGGTTCCTTCTCTTTATTTATGGCCGATTTGGTTACGGATATCACCAAACGCATTGCAATGGCCATATACAAATGCTCCAGTTCGTTTTCCAACAAGGGAAATGCATTATTGTAGCCCCTAATAATCGGCAAAGAGGCCTGAAGCGGATCATTGTGGTGCATTATGGCATAGGCACATACCACGGCCAAATCATTGATAATTTGAGTATAAACGGAATCCCCGAAATCTATGGCGCAAACTACCTTGGGAGCGATTAGGTCCGAGGAAACAATAACATTGTTGTCATTGGCATCGTTGTGAACCACAGCCTGCCTTAGTCCGGCATAACTGGGTTGTGCCAGATGAAATTGGTCCTGAAAATAGGAAATGACTTCTTTGTCCACATTCCTAAAGAGGTTCAGATATTCTGTGGTCCAATCCCCTTCTGATATATCCCAAACAAATTTCCGATGGGCCTGGGGATGATCAAAACCCTGCAATGCCCGAGTCAGTCTCCCACATTGTTCACCTAGACTATACCGAAGATTGTCCAATTGTGGGTTTACCCCACTCCAAACCCTCCCTGATATCCAAGACAACAGCCGCACCTTCCTAATTCGACCTGCTTCGTCCTTAGTCTCCGAAATTGAGCTCCCGTTTTTATCTGAAATGACCCTGGGAACAGTTAAATCCAAACCATTTTTAGCGGCATATTGCAATAATTTCTGCTGAAAACCCAAATAATCCGTGTTCTCGTCCGGACGGGATATTTTTAGAATATAGGCCTTCCCATTCGGTGTATCAATTTTAAAATTAAAATCGATTTCCCCAGGCAATGGTTTGGCCGTACCTTGAATGTTAAAGTTTTCAAGGGCAATTCTGATGGCTTGATCCGCAGTAATTCGAATTTTATTGTACTCCATTAGCTTGGTTCCTTTTTCCTGTGCGCTCCTATGAACAAATAATCCAACAACCAAAATAAGCATATTATTTTCACAAGACCATTAGTAAAAAGAATTAAAACACTTGAACAACTGAGGCCAAATTTGGTTTTTTTTCCAAAAAATAAGATTGATATGCTATCTTTAGCCCTTGATCCAACCATACTAAATAATATTCATGAAGAACACAATTTCCTTCCCTCTACTTAAGTCATTATCCGTGATTGTTTTGTTGGGGACTCTTACAACCCAATGCAAGCAAAATTCCAAAGAAAAAGTAGCAGCTGTAATCAATGAAACCGATATAGTGATCCCCGATGGATTTTCCATTGAACTAGTGGCCAAGGATTTGGGGAATCTAAGACATATGACCGTCTCAAAAAATGGGGATATCTATGTAAATAGATCCAAGCTAAAGGACGAAAAAGGTATAATCCTTTTAAAGGATACGGACAATGACGGCAAAATTGATGAGGAACAACAATTCGGCAATCTCCCAGGGACAGGCATATTGATTAAAAATGGTTATTTATATACCTCCTCCAATTCTGGGATCTATCGCTATAAATTAAATGAAAATGATGAAATTATCGATATTGAAAATCCAGAAAATATAGTGGACGGATTGGCAGATAAAGGCCGGGATAATGCAAAATCATTTGTAATGGATGATAATGCCAACATTTATGTAACCATAGGCTCTTGGAACGATTCCTGTCGTGAGGAAGGCAATGGAAACGGTATTATGCCCTGTGCTATCTTGGATTCTGCAGGGGGTATATGGCAATTTAAGGCCGATAAATTAAACCAATCATTTTCTGATGGAATACGTTATGCCACCGGAGTTAAAAATGCCGTCGGGACAGCTTGGAATTACAAGACCAACTCTTTATTCGCTGTTGTTCATGGCAGGGGTGCTTTCCATGATTTTTATCCTGAATACTATACGGCCAAACACAGTGAAGAACTTCCTGCAGAAACTCTATATGAGCTTCATGAAGGTGATGATGCTGGTTGGCCCTATATCTATTACGATCAGTTTAAGAAGAAGAATATCCTTGCTCCAGAATATGGGGGCGACGGTGAAAAAACAGGAAGCGAAAATGCCATTGAACCTATAATGGCATTCCCGGCACATTTGGCTCCCAACGACCTGCTTTTTTACACCGGGACAATGTTCCCGGAAAAATATAGAAATGGCGCTTTTATCGCCTTCCACGGGCAGTCCCCGGAGTTAAAAAAAGGATATTTCGTTGCCTTCGTACCTTTTAAGGATGGCAAGCCAAATGGAAATTGGGAAATATTTGTAGATAACTTTTCCGGTATAGACCTAGCAAATCCCAATGGCCCAATTCAGCACAGACCCTGTGGATTAGCACAAGGTCCTGACGGTGAATTGTATGTAAGTGAAGATCTAAACGGTACCGTATACAAAATAACCTATTGATCTTCAAGGCAATACCCAAAATGCTACTGCTATTACTCAAAGTGAAAGGACAGTGTTGGCCCAAAACGGCAATATTCTTTTAATGTAGTCATCATATAATCAAGATCCCTTAAGGCTTTTTCTAGAGGGATCTTTTTTTACCCAATTCCCAATCATTTAATAAACCCTAACTATTGGATTAGAGCATTTTAGCACCGGAATCAAACAATTTACAATTTCGCCATCCGTCAATTACAAAGATATCGGTGGATTCCACCAAACAATCTGTGTAAGATGACCGGCTCTCCATTTAAACATTTACAGGCTCCGATTTATGAAAATCTTAAGAAAATAAATATTTCATAATTATTATTTTTAGGGCGGTAAAAATGATTAAACAATTAAAAAACACCTGTAAAACTATGAAAACAGTATTAACAGCACTTTATTTCTTTTTGGGAATTACATTACTGCAAGCATCAACTACAACAAACGAAATTGATGATTTGGAAGTAGGTTCAGTATTAATGATTGGAAGTCCTTCAGCAAATCTGTATGAACATATAGAAGTGCCAAGGATGAATTTTATCATTAAGAAAGGAGGAATCCCGAACTACAAAACACTTTTCCAGAGCAAAGTGATCGTTTCTAAAATGAAAGTGATGCCAGATGGTAGTAAGGTAGTACACCTGAAGAGACAAAATGGAAAACGCTTTTTTAATAGCCATAGCTATATAAAGGCCAGACTTAAAGAAGCCATTGACACAGAAGAGCTGGTCAGACTTTAGTCGGCATGTATAACGCTTAGGCTGCCAAAACTTTGTGGTGTAGCAAGGCAAAAAAGCATACAAGTAAATTAAAAGCCCTTAGTTCTAAGGGCTTTTTTTATTACCAATTTTGGAATAAAATACATGGCAGTTCTTTACCATCTTTCCCATACCCAAATTTATACCTAAACATATAGTGGGCCGGACATACCGTTCCACTACCCATCTTAAATGCCAATCCCCTGTAGCATCGGCATATGACCTATATCATTGTTTTAGCTTGATAATTGCTCTACATTAATAAATGTCGGTATAGTCCCCAACTACACTTACCAATCCTAAATGGCCACCATCCCTAACTTAAGATCGTTGAGGACAAAAGTTGGGGCGACTAGGAACAGTTCCTGAAAAAGACCCCAAGACTACTCAATATATGATAGCATTATGATGTTAGAAAAAGAAAAAAATAAGGCCATTTCCATCCCCCTAAAGCACCTAACTTTAAAGGCTAATTTGTACATCCCTGAAAATGCCAAGGGGTTGGTCATATTTTCCCACGGTAGTGGTAGCAGTAGGTTTAGCCCCAGAAATAATTTCGTTGCCAACATACTTAATAAAAAGGGATTGGCTACCTTATTGCTCGACTTATTGACAGAAAGAGAAGACGAGAACTATGAAACACGGTTCAACATTAACCTTTTAACGAGTCGCCTTATAGCGGCAACTAAATGGGTACAACAACAACGGGAAACCGAGCAAATTTCCCTGGGCTATTTCGGGGCCAGTACCGGGGCCGCATCGGCAATAAGAGCGGCTGCCTTTTTTAAGGATGATATAAAGGCCATAGTTTCCAGAGGCGGAAGACCGGACCTTGCCCTCAATGAAATTTCCGAGGTTACAGCTTCCACCTTATTTATTGTTGGCGGAAAGGATTCCGCAGTCTTGGAATTGAATATCACGGCCTATGCTAAAATGGAAAGTGAAAAAAAATTTGAAATCATACCAGGGGCAAGCCATCTTTTTGAGGAAGCGGGAAAGCTGGAGAAGGTGGCCGAACTCTCCGCATCTTGGTTCAAGAAATGGCTGATAACTAAAAAACCATAAAAAATGTTTACGAATAGAATCGATGCCGGACTACAACTAGCTAAAAAGCTAAAGGCATATAAAGACAAAGAGAATGTAGTGATCTTGGCCATCCCAAGGGGCGGGTTGCCTTTGGGAGCTATTGTAGCCAAATCAATAAATGCAAAATTGGATGTTGCCCTTTCCAAAAAAATAGGCCATCCGTTCAACAAGGAATTTGCCATCGGGGCCGTTAGTCTCAACAATATTGTCCTAGACGATAACATTGAAATTTCCATCGGTTATATCGAGAAAGAAAAGAAACGACTTCGCGAAAAACTAAAAAAAAGAGAGGCCCAATATTATAGGAATAGGTCTCCCTTAGCCTTAAAGGATAAAATCGTAATCATTATTGACGACGGCATCGCCACAGGGAATACCATAAGGGTCACCGCACAACTGGTACATGACCGAAAGCCGGAAAAAATTGTGATCGCCATCCCGGTAGCCCCTAAGTCAACAGTACAGAAATTAAATGCCGCCTCCTATATTGATGAAGTGGTATGCCTGGAGACACCCTTTAATTTTCAGGCAGTAGGACAATTTTATATGGATTTTGATCAGGTGTCCGATGAAGAAGCCATAAAAATATTGGAAGAATTTTATTCCTAATACATTGGTAAAAACAATTCTAGAGATCAAAAATCCATTACTATTTCAAAACCTATCTATACCAAAGAATGGGTGTGGTCAAAGTTAATATGCACCCCTCATATTATCCATGTTCCAAAAAATCAAACTAAAAACTTAAAAAAAAAGCTTAAACTGATCCAGGTCATTTTGCACATGGAAAGTATATCATATTTTAGCAGTGTTCTTAAAAGTTAAATAGTTCTTTGAAAATAAATAAAGAGGAATTTTAAATTACAAGGCTTAAAATTCCCAAGATATAGAAACGGTCAAGGGCACCCTTTATACCATTTGAATTGCGAACGGATCTAGTGATAGCTCCTATTAGGGATCAGTGTAAGAGGTCATTGGGCAGAATTGAAAGTTTCTTGGAAACCGGAACATTTAGGTGTTCCGGTTTCTTTAAAGCATTAATTTATTGGTCGTTATCATCGTAAGATGTTAACGATCGTAATAAAGAAGTGGCCAAGGTTGGCCCCGTAACTGATCAACCATGGTGTTCTAGCAATGGAATAACATGAAAGTCCATTAGTCGGCAAAAACGTAGTCCATTTTTTTATGGGAAACAGGAGGTTTCGGCCTCCTGTTTTTTTCTTAATCCATTAAATCTACAAACTTCTAAGCAGTAATGCCTTAGAGGTCATATATAGGTATTGCGATTTTTTTCGTCTGTCATACAAACATTGCAATAACGTAGCTAGTACGTTCCATACAGGATTTTGTTGACAAGTAGGAATTTAATTAAAATACCTGAAGGACCGGGATATCCAGAATATTCCGGTCCTTTTAATTTAACAATTCCCTAGAAACAACATCGTAAATACTAAGCCAAGACCATTCAATGTGCCCTATTGTGCTCAGCCAATATATACGAAGTGGCTTATTTCTTATTGTGCACCAACTACTTGGCCTGCAATAGGCATCAAAAAAAGTTCCCTTTAGGAACTATTTTGGAAAAAGTACACCTTGAAAAAAAAATCTAATTACAAAATTAAAGGGTAATTATATCATCGACACCCATTTTGATCGCCAAATATCCTCTATTATTAAAGACTTCTCCACAAAACAGATTTCTTTGTATTTTTAACTAGGACGCCTCATCTTTAACGGAAAAAGGTGGATACTGATTTTAATCATTGAAGCACTGAACTTGCTTTATTACATTTGGCTAACTTTTAAAGTGCCCCGCATAAGCGATTATTACAATACCATGACAAAACAAAATACGACCAATATTAACTCGACCCATAAAAAAAAAGCTCCCATAAAAAAGAGAGGAGTAAATCCAGATAAGGAAAATAATTTCCCTATAGTAGGCATGGGTGCCTCTGCAGGCGGATTGGAGGCTTTCAAAGAATTTTTTGAAGCCATGCCGCCAAACTCAGGAATGGCTTTCGTCTTGGTACAACATTTAGATCCTACCCATAAAAGTCTTATGGTTCATTTATTGGGAAACCATACCAAAATGGAAGTAACCCAGGTAAGGGACAATACAAGAGTGCTCCCTAACCACGTTTATATTATACCTCCCAACAAGGACATGGCCATTTTTCAGGGGGTATTGCATCTTATGGAGCCAATGGCTCCTAGGGGCTTTCGTAAACCAATAGATTTTTTCCTGAGATCTTTGGCTGAAGACCAGACCGATCGGGCTATAGGAATTATCTTGTCCGGTACAGGAAGTGAGGGGACGCTTAGCTTAAAGGCCATAAAAGGCAATGGGGGACTATCTATAGTCCAAGACCCCGAAACTGCCAAATACGACGGTATGCCAAGAAGTGCCATAGAAGCCGGGGTGGAGGATTTTGTGCTACCGGTTAAGCAAATGCCGGATGTACTCTTAAAATATGCCAAGAATAGGAAATTTGAACCCGAGGGTATTCCACTACAACTACAACCAACCAACCAGCTCCTTGAAAAGGTTTTTATTTTATTGCGCAATGAAACCGGTTGTAACTTCGCCGATTACAAAAGTAGTACCGTTGTACGCCGTATTGATAAACGCATGGCCCTCAATCAGGTTCCAAAACTGGAAGACTATATAAAATACCTTCAAGCAAACAAAGAGGAAATACGAAAACTTTTTAAGGAACTGCTTATTGGCGTTACGAGTTTTTTTAGGGACAAGGAAATTTTTGATAGTCTTCAAGAAAAAGTTATTCCTGAGATTGTTGCCAACAAAAATGATGGGGATACCATCCGATTGTGGGTCCCTGGATGCTCTACCGGGGAAGAAGCGTATTCACTTGCCATACTATTTGATGAAATTATAAAAAAACAGTCCAAGGCTCTAAAGGTTCAAATATTTGCATCTGACTTGGATGAAAATGCCATTTATAACGCCAGACAGGGAATTTATCCAGAAACCATTGCAGCCGATATAGGACCCGATAGATTGTCCTATTATTTTCAAGGTGACAAAAATACCTATAGAATAAAAAAAGGAATACGAGATCAAATCATATTTGCGGAACACAATATTATAAAAGATCCTCCCTTTTCCAAACTGGATTTGATAAGCTGCAGGAATTTGCTTATTTATCTTAATGTGGAAGCACAAAAAAAGGTTTTTGCCATATTCCATTATGCCCTGAATCCCGAAGGCATATTACTTCTGGGCAATTCGGAATCCTTGGGCGAATATGCTCGATTCTTTGAGGTCTTGGATAGAAAGTATAAAATTTTCAAATTCAAGGAGGCCCAAAGGGCGGATATGCCAGATATTGGACATCTTTTCCAAGAACCCATCCCTTTAAAAACCGTAAGCATCCCTGCCCAAAAACGGGAATGGCAGTCCAGTTTGGCCAATATTACCTCTAAAGTATTGCTGGCCAACTATGCCCCTGCCTGTGCTATTATTAATTATAAGGGCGATGCACTTTATTTTTCTGGCAACACTGGTAAATACCTACAACCCTCCCCGGGAGAGGCTAGATTGAATATTATAGACATGGCACGAGAAGGGCTTAAAAGCGATCTTAGTGCCCTAATCTCAAACTGTCGCAAGATCACAACAACGGAGGTTAGAAAAAATGTCCTGGTTAAAACCAATGGTACTCTACAGGCCATCGACCTAACAATCCGGCATCTATCCCAATTGGATTTGAACATGGAATATTGGATGGTAACCTTCGAAGATGTAGATACCCCAACAGAGAAGCCAAAAGCAACACTAGAAAAAAAACCTGAAGATTTTACAGAAATTCAGGCATTGGAGCAAGAACTGACCGCTACCAAAGAGTATTTGCGTTCTACCATAGAACAATTGGAAATATCCAATGAGGAACTGAAATCCTCCAACGAAGAACTCCAATCCAGCAATGAGGAGTTACAGAGCACCAATGAGGAAATGGAAACCTCCAAAGAAGAATTACAAAGCGTAAACGAAGAAATAGTAACCGTAAATACAGAACTCCAAGGTAAAATAGACGAGTTGGCCAGGGCCTATGACGACATGAACAATTTACTTGCCAGCACCGAAATTGGCACTATTTTTTTGGATTCAGACCTAAAAATAAAACGGTTTACACCTGCTATGTCCAAAATAATTAATCTTATTAATTCGGACGTAGGCAGACCTATAGACCATTTGTCCTCCAATCTCATCTATAATGGCTTTACCAAAGATGCCCAAACCGTGCTCGACAAATTAACCCCCTATAAAACAACGGTAAAAAGTAGTGACGGACTTTGGTACCAAATGCAGATTATGCCCTATCGCACCACGGAAAATGTTATTGCAGGCGTTGTAATAACTTTTGTGGACATTACACAAGAAAAGAAGTTGGGAGAACAATTGCTCGACTTCAAAAAAGAGTACGAGCATATCCTGGAAATGACTAAAACAGTGGTGTATACCCAAAACGATCAGCTCATTTACACCAGTATAGCCAACATACATTCAGATTTTCAATTTAGGAATATGATCGGAAAAAAGGATGAAGATTTTTTTTCCAAGGAAGATGCCAGAAAATTGGAAGATATAAAACGAAAAGTACTTAAAACGGGCAAACCCGAAAGGGCTACATTAGAGTTAAAAGTAAGTGGTGAAGCCAGATTTTATGACCTAATGGTCCGCCCCATAAGCGAAGCCAAAAAAATAATGGGCATAGCTTGCTCTTCCATTGACATTACAGATCTTGTCTCTGCCGAAAAAGAATTAAAAATCCTAAAAGATCACAAAAATGGTTGAGAAAGGTTCCCATTCCAGCAACTTGCGTTCCAAAGCAGAGGCCAAGGTAGGCACATCACCATTGGGTGGGCCGGAACTAACCATGGACAAGGCCAAGGAACTAATGCACGAACTTGAAGTGCATCAGGTAGAACTGGAAATGCAGAACCAAGAATTACGGGAAGCCCAGCATCGCTTAGAAGACATTCGCGATCAATATACCGATCTGTTCGATTTTGCTCCCATAGGATATATCATATTAAATAAAAAAGGAAAGGTAGAAAAAATAAACCTTACCGCATGTACACTGATGGGTATTGATAGGACACAAATTATAAAAAGACCCCTATCCGCCTTTATGAGTGCAAACGAGGCTCGCGTACTATTTCTTAAATTGCAGGAAGCCTTCCAAAAAGGTGTACTAAAACCCTTTGAACTGGAAATTAACCGAAACGACAGTGGTTCTTTTCCTGCACTTGTACATGGGACCATTTCAAAAAATATAATGGGGCAATTACAATGTCGCCTGTCCATGCAGAATATAACGGAGGTTAAACAAGCCAGAATTCTGCAACGACAACATAAAGCCCTTCAAAACGAAAAGGAAAAAATTCAACAGTATTTAGATCTTGCCCCAATTGTTTTTTTACTGATAGACAAGGATCAAAAGATTCAAATGATCAATCAAAAGGGATGTAACCTATTTGGTTATGAAAGGGTGGAATTATTGGGTCAGAACTGGTTCGATTTTTTAATATGCAACGAAAATGGCAAGGAAGACGATTCAAATCAAATCGAATTTGAACGCAAAATAAAATTATTGTCCCCGGCATTGGAATGCAAAGTAAGGTGTAAAAACGGGGAAGAACTTATAATGTCCTGGCGCAATACAACCCTATTGGGCAAGAATGGTGACCAAATAGGGGTATTAAGTGCAGGAGAGGACATTACTGTCCGAACAAAACTGGAAGAGGATAATCAGACCTATACCGCTAATCTAGAATTAAAAATTGAAGAACGTACCAAAGAGTTGATTAAAGCCTTGGAAGCGGAAAAAAGGATCAATGATTTAAAAAGCAACTTTATCACCATTGCGTCGCACGAATTGCGCACCCCCATTACCATTGTAATGTCGTCCATAATTCTAATTGAAAGATATAATAACTTGGGACAATATGAAAAATCCGAAAAACATATTGCCCGAATTAAATCTTCCGTAGATCATTTTGTAAATATTTTGGATGATTTTTTATCCTTGCATCAGTTGGATAAGGGAATTATTCAGATTAATAAGGAAGTCTTTGACTTGGAGCCATTTGTTGAAGGTATTGTCACCGACATGAAAGGCCTTCTCAAAAAAGGTCAGCATATTATCTACACGCATACAGGATCAAAAAAGTTAAATTTAGATCCAAAAATTTTAAGGAATATTATCCTAAACTTGCTGTCCAACGCCTTGAAATACTCTAGTGACCAAGTAAAAATCAAAAGCTTTCTTAAGAAGGATAATCTTAAAATATCCATTGAGGACCAAGGTTTGGGTATCCCCGATGAAGACCAAGAAAATCTTTTTACAAGTTTTTATAGGGCTAAGAATGTGGAACATATTCAGGGCACAGGCCTAGGACTTAGTATCGTTCAGCGATATCTTGAATTATTCGGAGGAAATATAAAATATAAGAGTGTTTTGGGAGAAGGCAGCATTTTCACCATTGAAATTCCAATTTACTAAAACCCTTATAAAAATCACCTTACCCTTAAATACTTAGCCTTTTATTACAAAAATCATTATCTTAAGGTTATCATAATTACTACTGTTTAAAATCGAATAACGAATAATGGCTACTATTCTAGTTGTTGAAGACAACCGTACCATACTTGAAAACACCTCCGAACTATTGGAGATGGAAGGTTATAGTGTAATAACCGCCTCAAATGGGAAAGATGGCTTTGAGAAAATTTTAAAATCCTTGCCAGACCTTATTGTCTGTGATATCTGGATGCCTGAAATGGATGGCTTTGAACTTTTGGAAAAATTGGGAACCTATGCCGACCTAAAAAATATCCCTTTGATTTTTTTCAGTGCTAGAAGTGAAAAAAAGGATATCAAAAAAGGACTTGAACTAGGAGCCTACGACTTTATTGTAAAACCATCTGACCTATCAGATCTCCTAATCTCGATAAAAAATTGTTTACTGAGCAAAAAACTTATTTAAGTTGTAAAAGTACTTACCTGCCCCAGTCCAATAAAAAAATCAATATCTATATAGGGCATTAATTTTGGAAAACGGATTTGGCATATCTTCCTTTTCCAATAGATAGACCTTTCCCCCGTCCAAAAACGTTTTCATGGCTACCTTATTTAAGAGGGATACGTTGGACGGAAGCATTTCATTGTCTACCCTGACCGTTCCTTGTTTTGGCTCATAAATTCCCCATATATCTTCATTTTTTTGGATGAACAAAGTATCTATTATTCCTTGCATGGCCGATGGTACTATGTGCTCAATATCTGAAGATGTTCTCGGGGTACCGTCAAACTTCTTAAAATTATCAATTTTATCTAGGCGTTCCTTATCAAACACGGGGCTCAACTTTTTCCATGCCAATTCCCGTAACTTGGACTCATGCGCTTCATTAGGATCTAAAGTAATATGATCTGCCAAAAGGTATTTGTAGGTATTTACTTTTTGATAAATTGGAAATAGAAAGTCTTGACAGGCAATAATCAAAGGCTTGTTGTCATTTTTTATCAAGGTCATTAGGCCCCTGTCCAAAGCCGAAAAATATCTCTCGATCTCATTCTTCCGGTCTCGGTCTGCCTCTCCATGACCATGAAACGCTGCCGCTCCATGACCTTCCTGCTGACTTCTGAACTGTAGGCCCTTTTGCTCATAATCATACCCTACCCTTTCCTCCATCCGGCTGGGAATTTTGTCCTCAATATGTATCTCTGCACTATTATAGCGGGTTTTCTTATACAATTTCACCTTTTCCAATTGCAACCATAGCAAAAAAAACGAATCGTCCCCAGTAAACATTGGCAACAAAGGGGTGAGGTACAAACTGTTGGCTACGTGGTTAAAGGGTTCAAAAGAAATTGGAAGGGTATATTTTTTAACAATTCCATTGGTTATAAAAAGTGCCAGTCCATTGGATTGGTGCCTCCAAAACTCCCCGTCGTGGATCAGCTCTTGTATAGGGGCAATCAATTCTGCAATTTCCCTTTTACCCAAAGGTTCCCGCTCCAATTTATTTTTAACTTCCTTTAAATGATTTTTAAGCATTTTTGCATCCTCCTGCTGTAAAACCTCTTCGCCCTTTTGATGGGTTGGCATATAAATAGATATGCAATGCACATTGCGAATGCTTTCTAAGTCCTGTATCTCTTTTTTGGTTATAAATGTCATTTTACGATGTTTTTTCGGATTATTTTCTTTCAAAACAAGGTAATTGTTCTTGGAAATTTTTGAAATGATTTAGGTCAGGAATACCCACATTTATTAGTAATGCCCCTTAGATTTAGGTACCCAATAGTATAAATAACAGTAGTCACAAATACCACGGTATTTTATTCCCCAACCATAGGCCGCAAAGAAAATTGAACAAAATGATTTCCTACTATATCAAAAAGGGCATTGCTCATCTTACTTCAATTGTTGAAACAAAATAGCTATATTTAGAAAGATTAAGATATCCAGACCAACTCCATGAAAAATAAAGTTCGTACGGCCCCTTACCCACTTATATGTGCCGTACTAGTCTTCATAATATTTCTGTTCGTCAATTGTGGGCCAGAAAAAAAAGAACCCGAATTTTTAATGCGGACCGCTCTGTTGGTCAATGAAGACCATTCCTGGTACAAGGCTTTTGCCTATTTTGCGGAAATCGTAGAGGAACGTTCCAAAGGACGTATCAAGGTGGAGCTTTACCCCTCGGAACAATTGGCCAAAGAGATCGAGGCCATTCGACTGATCCAGGCCGAAGTTATCGATATGACCACTACAGGATCCACCCTGACCAATTGGTTCGAAGTAGCCACATTTTGCGAGCTGCCGTTCCTAATGCGGGACTCTACCGATATGAATCGCTACATTAAAGGTCCGGTCGGAAAATTAATGGAAGAGGAAATGATAAAGAAGGCAGGCTTACGTGCTCTTGGCCATTTTGAAAGGGGGCCACGGCATTTAACATCCAATAGACCAATACGCCACCCAGACGACCTAAAAGGCCTTATTATTAGGGTACCCAATGTACCCGCATTTGTAACCACTTGGAGTGCTCTAGGCGCCAAACCAACTCCAATGGCGTTTTCCGAAGTGTTTACTTCACTGCAACAAGGGACCATACAGGCACAGGAAAATCCATTTGCTATGATACATAACGCAGGTTTCTCCGAGGTACAGAAATACCTCAACTTAACAGGCCATGTCATAAGTTGGGTGTACCCAGTGGTGGGTGAAAAGCAATTTCAAAAGCTGCCCACGGACCTTCAGGAAATCTTTCTGCAGGCAGGGAAGGAAATGCAGGACTACGAACACCAGCTCTATCTTGAAAACGAAAAAAATGTACAGGAAGAATTGAAGGCAGAAGGCATGGAATTTATAGAGGTGGACCAAGAAGCCTTTGCAAAAAAAAGCGAGAAGGCCATTTATGAAAGCCTCTCCCCCGAAATTCAAAAAATATATAGAGAACTTAAAAAAGACTAAGACGATGCTAAATAAAACCATTGGCCGACTGCTCAAAATTGGTACCTTATTAAGTACATATGGCCTGCTTTTTACTGTTCTGCTTCAAATAATTTGTCGTTTTACTCCTATCAATACTCCTCCTTGGACAGAGGAGGCCTCACGAATTTTGTTTATTTATGCCATGTCGTTCGCCGCAGGTCTTGCAATGAAGAATGAGTTTTACGTGCATTTGGACATGTTTTACGATCGATTCCCAGAAAGGCTCAAAAAAATATTAAACCTGGCAGTACCGACAATTACCCTGGTCCTTTTTGTTGTCACGGCCATATACGCCATTAAATTCGTGATTTTGGGAATCCCGGAAAAGTCCCCGAGTATGGGCTTTAATATGGGCATAGCCTTCTTTAGCATCTTTATAATGTCCGCATCAATTAGTTATTACCTCGTAAGAAAAATTGTGAAAATTATGAAAAATTCTAGACCATGATTTGGATATTGGTTATCGTTTTTATTCTTGGTCTGATACTTCGGTTTCCTATTGCCTTCGCCTTAGGACTTGCCTGCTTAAGCTATCTGGTTATCAAAGGGGTTCCATTGATCATTGTACCCATGAAAATGTACTCTGGCATAGATGTCTTTGTACTGCTCAGTGTTCCGGGATTTATACTTGCCGGAAATCTGATGAACCAAGGCGGGCTCACTGAAAAAATAATTAAGTTCTGCAACCATCTTTTAGGTCATATTCGCGGTGGACTTTCCTTAGTCAATATTGGTGCTTCCATGCTTTTTGCAGGAATTTCCGGTACGGCCATTTCGGATACGGCCAGTATGGGCTCCATTATGATCCCTGCCATGAAAAAGGAAGGTTACGATACGGACTTTTCATGTGCCGTTACAGCAGCCTCCTCCACCATAGGGCCTATAATTCCCCCTAGTGTGCCCATGATCATAGCGGCGACCTTAAGCGGCCTGTCCGTAGGAAAATTGTTTTTGGCAGGAGCACTCCCAGGTTTGTTATTGGGCGTTGGTCTTATGTTTACCGCCTATTTTATATCCAAGCGAAAAAATTATCCAAAACACAAGCGCAGCAGTCTAAGGGATGTGGCGCGCAGTTTTGTAGATACCTTTTGGTCGCTATTGATGACCTTTATTATCCTTTATGGAATTGTAGGCGGAATATTTACTCCAACAGAGGCCTCGATTATCGCTGTAGTCTATGCTATGATTATTGGAAAGTTCGTTTATAAAAAATTGAATTTGAAAAACACACAGGTCATTATCCTGGACAGCATGAAGACTTCTGCCTCCTTGATGGTCTTGGTTGGTTTTGCCAATCTTTTTGGATATATATTGATTACAGAGCAAATTCCACAAGAGATATCAGCGGAAATTTTGGGATTCTCGGACAATAAATATGTGGTTTTACTACTGATCAACCTGTTATTGATCATAGTTGGCACCTTTATGGAAACCATCGCCGCCTTATTGATACTTTTTCCAATCCTATTGAAAGTGGCAGTTGCCGTAGATGTTGATCCCATACATTTTGCCGTGATAGCCGTGCTGAATTTAATTATAGGATTAACGACTCCACCCGTTGGGGTCTGTCTTTTTGTGGCTTCCAGTATTGGAAAGATTTCCATAGGTGCCGTAAGTAAAGCTGGCCTGCCATTTTTGTTGGTCAGTTTTTTAGTGTTGATTTTGGTTACCTTATTTCCGTGGTTATCACTGGCATTGCCCAACCTGTTTATAGATTGACCAAGAAAGTTCATGGTTCATTTTGAAATTGCTTGGGAATAGAGCATTATTATTGAAAACTTATTTATAATTATTAAAACTTTTAAAACAATGAAACCTATAAACACAGCTTTATGCTCTTTCGGAATGAGTGGATACGTTTTTCACGCTCCCTTCATTGAGGTACATCCAGGCTTCAATTTATACGGGGTTTGGGAAAGAACGAAAAACAACGCCCAGGCCAAATATCCAAACATAAAAACCTTCCGCTCCTTGGAAGAAATGTTGGCAGACCAAAATATTGAACTGGTAGTTGTTAATACCCCAAGTGTTACTCATTATGATTTTACCAAACAGGTCATAAATTCAGGGAAAAATGTAATAGTGGAAAAGCCGTTTACTGCAACTGTGCAACAGGCAGAAGAACTGATAAAGCTGGCCAAGGAAAAAAATGTAACACTTACCGTATACCACAATAGAAGATATGACAGTGATTTTAAAACAGTTAAAAAAATCCTGAACGAGGGATGGCTGGGAGAAATTGTTGAGGCGGAGATCCATTATGATCGTTATGACCCCGGGTTGAGTTATAAGGTTCATAAGGAAATGCCCACGGCCGCCGTTGGAAGTATATACGACTTGGGTTCACATTTAATAGATCAGGCATTAGTGTTGTTCGGTATGCCAAATGCCGTCTTCGCCGATCTGCATACCTATCGCCCCAATTCCAAAGTAGGGGACTACTTCGACATAAAATTATTCTATGGCACCCACCGGGTTATATTAAAATCCAGCTATTATGTTCGTGAGGCTTTGCCAGGAAATATTCTGAACGGAACCAAGGGCTCCTTCATTAAATCCAAGGCCGACATTCAGGAAGCAGAACTTCAAGCCGGAAAAATACCGGGTTCAAAAGATTGGGGCGCCGAACCGGATAAGGAAAAAGGATTATTGCATACCGAGAAGGACGGCAAAATCATTAGGGAACAGGTCCCTACCGTAAATGGGGATTATATGGAATACTATGAAGGTATTTACCAAGCCTTGCGAAATAATGGGTCGGTCCCGGTCACAGGAACGGAAGGAATGAATGTAATCAGAGTAATTGAAGCAGCCCTTGAAAGCAACAAGGATAGGAAAGTAATACAATTATAAGTCCTCCAGTTTACTGCCTTATCCCCCTAGCTAAAAATAAAAATATCCGAAGCAGGATGGAAATAATTGGATATGAAATAAATTACAGTACTTTTGTGTAATCGATTACATTTTTTAGAAAAGATAACTTTAAAGGGTTTTTATCGTCTCCTCCCAATAAATGGAAACGTCCAAAAAATTTAGAATGTGAGCCATAACATAAAAGCCTTTGATTAAGAAGTAAACAATTATATATGGCCAAGAACAATCAATAAATTTGAAAACATGAAAATATTAAACAGAACAAACACCAATTTACAATCGACCCCTCCAATTAAAGTCGTACAATTTGGCGAAGGCAACTTTTTAAGGGCCTTTGTGGATTATGCCTTCCAAAAATTGAATGAAGCAGTCAATTTTGATGCGGGAATAGCAGTGGTGCAGCCCATTGACCGGGGCATGGTAAAAATGCTGAACGACCAAGATGGACTATACACCCTGTTCTTGAAAGGCATTCAGAAAGGCAAGGAGATTCAACATAAAGAACTTATTACCAATATTGTAAAAGGAATTGACCCCTATAGCAATTTTAAAGACTATCTAAATTTGGCAAAGGAGGAAGCCCTTCAGTTTATTATTTCCAATACTACAGAAGCCGGTATTGCCTATGTTTCCACCGACACCTTGGATATGCAGCCACCAACTTCGTTTCCTGCCAAATTAACGGTGTTGTTATATGAGCGCTTTAAGCATTTTAAAGGTGATGCCAATAAAGGTCTAACCATAATTCCCTGTGAGCTGATCAATCATAATTCAGACACATTAAAGGAAATAATATTACAATACTCCGATGACTGGAACTTAGGCCAAGACTTCACCAATTGGCTTACCTCCAACTCTACATTCCATAACACCCTGGTAGACCGTATAGTACCTGGATACCCCAAGGATGAAATTGACGAATACAATGCCCAATTGTCCTATAAGGACAATTTAATAGTCGCCGCCGAAACATTTCTTCTATGGGTCATTGAAGGAGATGATACGCTAAAACAAAAATTACCCTTTCATAAAACGTCTCTGGACGTTAAGATTGTAAAGGATATGCAGCCCTATAGGACCAGGAAGGTCCGGATATTAAACGGTGCACATACTGCCATGGTACCATTTTCATTATTGTACGGGAATACAACTGTTAAGCAAACGGTAGATAATGTCTTTACCGGTAAGTTTGTGAATGATGCCATTTTTAATGAAATAAACCCTACGCTTCCAATGGGCAAAGAAGAGCTCGACAGCTTTGCTGAAGAGGTTTTGGACCGATTTAGAAATCCCTTTATTATTCATAACTTATCCAGTATTGCTTTAAATTCAATTTCAAAATTTAAGGTAAGGGTATTGCCAAGTTTATTGGAATACGTGGATATTCATAAAAAAATACCCACCAATTTAACTTTCGCCTTTGCAGCTTTAATTAGATTTTATAAAGGAACCTGGAAGGGCGGCGACCTGCCCGTTAACGACAGTGCGGAAATAGTAGATGCCTTTGCCGAAATATGGAAGTCCAGTAATTATGCGGAAATAGCAACAAAAACCTTAGGCAATACAGGCTATTGGGGAGAGGATCTAAACCAAATTGAAAACCTTTCCAATGCGGTTGCATTGGCCCTTGAAGAAATTGACACCAACGGAATAGAAGTAGGCTTTGCCAATTTCAGCAAAAGTTATTAAGCTTTAAACAAAACGAACTATACCTCATTACAATGAAAAGTAAAATTATAAAAGTAAATTCATCGGACAACGTTGCCGTTGCTTTGGTCAATTTAAAGGCGGGAGAGGTAATATCTTTTGAAGGCCGGGACATCACAGTGCTTTCGGATATCAAATCCAAACACAAGATTGCTTTGCAAAAATTTGAATCCGGGGACAGGATCACAATGTACGGTGTACTTGTTGGAAGTGCCAATGGCATTATTGAAAAAGGGGATGTACTCACCACCGAAAATGTTAAGCACCAGAGCGAAAAAGTTTTTCGAAAAACAGAAACCATTGGTTGGACGGCGCCCAATGTGGAAAAATGGAAGGACCGAACATTCTTAGGGTACCATCGGGAAGACGGACAGGTTGGTACGGAAAACGTATGGTTATTTTTTCCCTTAGTTTTTTGTGAAAACAGGAACATAGAAATCTTAAAGGAAGTTTTTGAAAAGGAGCTTATAAAACAAAAAGTGAATCCCCATCAAATGTTACTTCGTTCCTTGGTGAACAATACTACGGAAGAAGCTTCGGTCGAAAATAATTCCTATAATGTATTCGAGAATATCGATGTAAAATTTATAACCCACCCAGGGGGTTGTGGTGGTATAAGGCAAGATTCCGAAAGTTTGGCCAAATTATTGGCGGGCTACGTAAACAATCCCAATGTGGCCGGTGCCACGGTATTGAGCTTGGGCTGCCAGAACCTGCAGATAAGTGTTTTTAAGGAAGCCTTGAACACTATTAACCCCAACCTGAACAAACCGGTACTCATATTTGAGCAACAACAAATGGGTACGGTCAATGAAATGTTGTCGGCCATTGTAAAAGAGTCCTTTGAAGCCATTAAAAAAGCTAATAACACCGCGCGTAAACCTGCTCCATTATCCAAATTACGGGTTGGATTGGAATGTGGTGGATCGGACGGTTTTTCCGGTATATCCGCGAATCCTACTCTGGGAGCAGTTTCAGATTTATTGGCGGCACTCAATGGGACGGCAATATTATCCGAATTTCCGGAATTATGCGGGGTAGAGCAGGAATTGGTAAACCGATGTGTGGAAGATGATAAGGGACAGAAATTCTTGAAGTTAATGAAAGCCTACGAAAAATCGGTGGTGGATGCGGGTTCAGGTTTTGACATGAACCCTTCGCCAGGAAATATTAAAGACGGCTTAATTACCGATGCCATGAAATCTGCCGGAGCCGCAAAAAAAGGAGGTACCTCCCCCATCCAAGATGTCCTGGATTATGGTGAATACATTACCAAACCCGGCCTTAACCTATTGTGCACCCCAGGAAACGATGTAGAAAGCACAACGGCCATGGTAGGTTCGGGAGCCAATGTGGTCCTGTTTACAACCGGTTTGGGAACACCAACAGGAAATCCCATTGCGCCGATCATAAAAGTTTCTTCCAATACAGAACTTATGGAAAGAATGCCCGATATAATCGATATTGAAACCGGAGCGGTAATACGTGGTGAAAAAACCATTGAGGAAATGGCAGATGAAATGTTGAACTTTATAATCGAGGTAGCCAGCGGCAAGGTTCAAACCAAGGCAAAATTATTAAATCAGAATGATTTTATTCCATGGCGTAGAGGGGTGTCTTTATAATATTTTTTGGACTATTGCCCTAATTAATAAATAATGGAAGGTTGAAGAATTGAAATAATTTCTTTAACCTTCTTTATGTTTTAACGAGGATTTTCTAATAATCAGCTGGGGTGTCAACACCACGTTTTTGGTTATTTTAGTGTCCCCAGTATTGCTTACTTCTTCCAAAAAAACCTGAGCGGCGGTTCTTCCCATTTCCAGGGGAAATTGATCTACAGTCGTAATGGCAGTAAGTTCCATAAATCTGGTAAAGGGTTCATTGGAAAAACCTACAACGCAAATATCCTCTGGAATATTAAATCCACTTTCCTTTATTTCCTGAATAGCTCCCAAAGCAGCGAAATCACTGGAAGAAAATATTGCGTCTGGTGGTGTTTCCATATCCAAAAGTAACCGCGCGACCCTTCTACCATCAAGAACGTTGCTCTGTGTCTCAATGACCAAACTTTCATCAAATTCAATTCCATTATCGGACAAGGCCTGCTTATAACCCAAATATCTATTTCTAAATATTTCAAAGTTCCGATCGTTGGACAAATGTGCTATTCGCTTACAACCTTGGTCCAACAAATGTTTGGTAGCGTCGTAACCACCTTTAAAATCATCTATGGTTACAGAACTGATACCTTTTATATCTTTCTTCCTGTCAAAAAAGACCAATGGCGTTTTTTTATTTTTTAGAAGTTTATTAAACCCCTTATTTTCCTCCAGATTGGCATTGGAAATAGACATTAATATGCCATCCACTTGTACATTTACAAGAGAATTTATTTTTTCGTTTTCTATATTTTCCTGATTGTGGGTCTGACAGATTATTACGTGGTAACCCTTGGGGTACAATTCTTCTTCAATACCACGTATAACCGATGAAAAGAAATTACTATCTATTCTAGGAACAATGACACCTACATTATAACTCTTGCCGCTTTTAAGGGCCAAAGCCAACTTATTCTGCTCATAATTCATTTCCAAGGCGGTATCCAGAACCAGTTTACGCGTATTTAAACTTATTTTGGTATTGTTGTTTAGAGCCCTAGAGACGGTTGCAGCGGTGAGACCAAGTTTTTCCGCTATGTCATATATGGTCGTTTTCTTCTTCATGAATTATTTAACTTGGTACTTATAACAATAACAATACCACAATTGTTCGTTGAAAATTGATAACTTAGTTTCCTATTTAATCTAGATTTTGGTGTAAAATTAATTGATATAAACAACACATTTTATATTCTTCACCAATAACTACGATGAAGCTTCCGATAAAACCTATTTTTATATAACATTGGCAAGATATAATATTTCAGCTATTATGTTGTAATCGATTGCATATAAACCTTTTCCCTTACACTATAATTCTAACAATTCTTATAGTGCTGTCCATTTCAGCTCAAAACAACACAAAAGAATGGAGAAAATGCCTTAGGCCAAATGGCGTTGAGGACAATACCCACCTATCGGTAACAGGAGCAACCTTGGTCGGTCAACTAGCCCTTGATGAAATGGAAAAGCAAAAAATAAAATTCTAAGCGAATTCAAGTAAGAATGGATTTATGAATACTTAACCCCTTCCATTACTTCGCCATATTATTGTTTATCAACCAATGTTTCAAGGATTCTGGCCAATATGTATTGGTACCTTCCCTACCCAATCCGAAACCATGTCCTCCACTCTCATAAATATGTAATTCGGCGGGAACATTATTCTCTTTTAGCCTTAACAAGTAATTAATACTATTTTCCACGGGAACAGCCTTATCATCCACCGCATGAATTAGAAAAGCAGGAGGAGTGTTGATATCTATTTGCCTTTCATTGGAATATTTATCTAACAAGTCAGCACTTACATTTTCTCCCAACAAATTTTTTCTGGAACCTTTGTGTGTAATGCCATCCTCCATTGAAATTACCGGATAGATCAAAATGGAAAAATCCGGGCGGGCACTTAGGGGTTCGGAATCATAAACTTTTTCACTATAAAGGGTGGAAAGCGTGGAAGCAAGATGACCGCCAGCTGAGAAGCCCATAATTCCTATTTTGTTAGGATCTAGCTTCCATTTAACGGCATTGCGCCTTACCAATCTAATGGCTTCCTGTGCATCTTGTAAAGGCCCTATAGATTTATCTTTCATAATCAAATCATCGGGTAGTCGGTATTTTAAAACGAATGCTGAGACCCCTATACTATTAAACCATTTAGCTACCTTATAACCTTCCTTATAAATAGCCAAATGCGAATAACCCCCTCCTGGGCAAATAACCACGGAAGCACCACTGGATTTATCCCCATCCGCTAAATAAACAGTCAAACTAGGGTAGGTCACTTTACTAACCCCTCTAACTTCGTTGGCATCATCATATGTCAGTACCTCTTTATACTCCTTGTTCTGAATCGAATTTGGTACCGCATTGGGCCAAACAGGAAGAACCTCTTGAGCATATAAGCTTACATCTCCAAAAAAAGTAAAATATAGTATTGTTAAATAGGCAAATAATTTTACTCCACTTTTCTGAATCATATTTTCATTTTATATATTTCGCTTCCCGCCAATAAAAAACAACCTAGTCCATAGTCCTCAAAATCAGGGACCTTGTCATAGGATAAGGGTTGACCATCTTTTGGTTCTTTACCTGTAGACTGTAAATATCCCAAAAATCCATTCGTATGCAAGCCTTCTTCTATCATGGCTTTCCAACCTTTTTCTATTATGGGAAGATAGGTCTCCTTGTCCAAAATTCCGTTGTTTACGCCATATGTTATACCATAAATAAACAAGGCGGTGCCCGATAGTTCCTTTCCCCCATAATGCTTGGGGTCGTGCAAACTTACATTCCAAAAGCCGTCTTTTCTCTGGATGGGGACCAAGGCTTCCGCCATAGATTTCAGGTCTTTAATATACTGATCTCTATGGGGGGCATTATCAGGAATAATACTTAAAACTTTTGCCAAGGCCGCAATCACCCAACCGTTTCCACGACTCCAATAAGAATCCTCACCATTGGGTTCTGTGTAGGGTGGATCAAAATCGGCATCCCGCCACCATAGTCCATCCTTGGGGTTATAAAGCCCCTTATCGCCATGCTTGTTCCTTGTATACATATACATCCCGTACATTTTTTCATAGTAGCGATCATCCTTCTCCAAAACACCCAATTTTGCAAAAACGGGCATGCCCATTTGAATGGCATCGATCCAAGACCAATCGTCCAATTGTGGGGTGTTCAGGAGCATATTAATACATGCCTTTGTGTTCTTCAGTTTTTTGGGATCCGGCTCCAAATTGTATAAATCTATATAAGTTTGGGCAGCACAATAATCGTCGGCGTTGCGATTGGCATTGCCATTTCTAAAACCCCATCCGTGAAATTCCGCCCAATCATAGGCGTAATCGTAATACACTTCTTTTGGGTAAATTTCATGCAATGCCATAAGGCCTTCATAATATACTCCCCGTGTCCAAATATTACTTGGGCGCTCCTTATTTGTAATGATCGTTTTCCCTACGTCTGGCCATTTATTCATAAAATATTCATTGGCCAGTTGCATGTGCTCCAATACTTTGGGCTTATCGGTAATTTGGGCAAATATCGCTTGCAACGATATAAGGGTAACGCCAATAAATAAGAGTTGTTTTTTCATTTTGTCACTGTTTTATTTCTATTAATTCATTTTTAAAGGAGTCAAGGTAACAGGCCCTAAAATACCGGAGGGCATAGGCTCCCATAGAGTAGCATCGAACTTTTTATAATCTTTATCCACCATATTTATTTCGTAGAAATTTTTCCATTCCTCTCCCCTCAGTTCTTTTGCTCGAATCCTGTTGGCAGAGAGATTTGTGACCTCCAAGGTTATTTTGTTATTCCCTTTCTTTAGGGATCCAATATTGATCTCAAAAGGATTGGCCCATACGGTTCCCACATAGATATCGTTTATCCAAATTTTGGCACTTTCCCTTACGTCTCCCAATTTTAATAGCCAGGCCTCCGTTTTAGTGTCCGGATTTTGAAACTCCAGTTCATACTTGGCCGTACCTGAAAATTCCTCAGCTTTTTTACTAAATTTTGTCCAAGATTTCAGGTTTGAAATAGTGGTGTTTTCAGGTAAAATTGGACCGCCCCTTAAAAACGATATTTGCCAATCCCTTTTGATCTCGTGGGATTCACCTGTGGTTTCAAAGTATTCCCAGTGCTTGGTATTAGATTGTTTACCAGTTATTATAAAGAGTGCGTCTCCAGGCTTAATCTGAACTTTAACCCTAGTTTTGTTGCCTTCATTTTCAATTTTGGCCTTCCCCGTTATATCGATATTGGGGTCAAATATATCCACCTCCTTGTAACTACCATTTATTGGAATGTATTGGTCAACCATTTTTGATGTATGGTTTACTAGATAATATATTTTATCGCCATTATTATCCCTTCTGATAAATTTCAAGCCAGTTTCAACCAATTTCTCGGGTTCAACCTGGGCCATTTCCAAATCTGAAAATATATTTTTGGACGGATTAATAAGTGATCTATTATCCAATAGCAATTGCTGCATTTCACTATGTTGCAATTTAAAGTCCTTAAACCCGGGTACAGTTTCCGGAAGATTTTGAAAGATGATATTTGCCCCCTGTTTTTTAAGCGCAATTAATTTTTTTAAAGTGCCCAATGGCATATACTTGCTGGTAGGAATGATTAAACTTTTATAACTACCACCCGGCAATTTTATTTCACCATTTTCAATTGTTGCCTTTTCAATAAAATTATCCGAAACAAAATCAAGGCCGTACCCTTTTTGCATTAGACTTCTCGTAGTTTCATAAAACGGCTGATTCTGTAGCCATTCGTCCAAGGAATGTATCTTGAATTGAAAAAAGAGTGCACCGTTCAAGTAGCTGTTCCACACATCGTGTACCGGCCAATAAAGTAAAGTTTCATTATCAGGTTTGCCAGCTTGTAAAAAAGACTGGCAATTGGTGATATACGAAAATAATTGTGATTCGTCCTCTCCCAGAGATAGATTGGGGTTGAAATTTACCGAGGCGTAAAATTTCCATCCTGGCCATGGGGCGCGAGTGGGAGAATAGGTGGTGCCATGTAAAAAGACATGATTTACCCCATTTAAAAATAAATCTTCCACTTCAGGTTTACATTGGGAAAGGGCTGTTTTAAAATGATCCCGCAACCAAGTAAAAGTCTCCGATGAGGTTAGTGGCTTTCCTGCGATATGTGCTGACGAAGACGAGAATTTTAGCATAACTGGATCAGCATCGCCTTCCCGAATATCCTCCTTTTCCCTGCGCAACCCAGGTATATCATAAGGCATGGACCCGAAAGTTTCACACTCGGGAATATCGGCCGAGGCGTATAGATCGATCAAATTTCCCGGTGAACCATGTGCTTGAAGTCGTGACTTAAAACCTTTGCTATGAGCCCAATCCGTCCAAGGATTATCAAAATCCAACAATAACAAATCGGACAAGGTTTCCCTATAATCACTTTTTAACCTATTGGCTTCTTCATTATCCTCCTCACTTAATAATAACGGCAGATAGGGTTTCAGATCATAACCGCGATACTTTTCAAAAGCTTTAAAAAAGTGAGGAGTGAAATCGGTTCCATAAACCTCATAGCTATCATTAAAAATGGAGCGTATTCTACCTTCAAACCCAGTTAAAGCTTCATCAAAAGGTTTTAAATAAGCTTTCAGGGCATTTGTGGAATAATGATCAAGGGTAAAACCACCACCACCTGGAGCTGCCCGTTTTACTTCTTGCCCGGTTTTACCAACAAATACGGCATAAATAGTGAAATCTTCCTCTTTTGCTTTCCAATTTATCCAGTTCCCTCTAAGTTGTGGAGTCAAGTCTAAATAAGTACCCTCATTTCCATAGGCCAACAAATATTGTAAATGGGCCGGTTGTTTTTCTGTGTTATCCTTAACAAGTATATGCTGTGAAAATTTCTCACCCCTATTTACGGTATAGGTTTGTGTTATTAATTTTGTAGCAGCAAATTCCGGAGTTACTTGCGGACCACCATAGGGCCATCCTGTACCCAATGTTAAGTCTACCTGCATTCCCAAACTATCCGCTGTCTTAATAGTGTAGTCCAACATTTGCAGCCATTTGGGGGATAAGTAATTCAAAAAATTACTTTCTTCTCCTTTTACACCATAAATAGGTGCAATTTCGACACCTCCAATCCCCACTTTTTGCAAGTCGATTAAATTCTGTTTTAAATTTAAAGTATCCACAGCGCTAGCCATCCACCACCATCGGGTCCATGGCTGGGTCGTATTGATTTTCCCAGGGGGTAAGTCGTTGTTTTCCTGCGCACTAACAAAGAACAAAGGGATGTACAATAGAAGTAATGTTAATCCAATATTTTTTGGTAATAGATTATTCATTGGAGTATAATTTTCAATTTTCATTTGGTACTTTAGGTAATTCTATCGGTTGATCTTAGCCTTTTTTTTAACTGTAAATTACCCTAAGCCCCTTATCAATCACACTTCCACATTGTAATCGATTACCTTATTACCGGGATTGGGTAAATTGGATTCGCTTTAAATACTAAAAATAATAACTTAATTAAGATCTGGCATCCTGTGGCATCCTGTATTTTTTAAAATGAAATTGATTGATAAACACTGTTGCCCATTACAGCTTAACATTTCGGTTACAGCATAGCACAGGATACTAATACAGAACCAAACAATTATCTTTAGCCATGCCGCAATGCAATAGTATGTTCTATTTTTTTATGTTTTTCTTTCCATATTAGGTGGTTCAAAAGCTTAAAATACACTAGGCTATTATGGAAAATTAATCCCCCCAATTGGAACCAACTAAAATTGAATGTCGAGTTTGGCCAAGAGGATTGTTATCTGCAAATAATTGGGTAATTTACAGTTAAAGTAACCAATTCACAGGTCAGTAAAGAATCGGACCGTTATTAAGCCCTAAATAAATGATGGAAACAACACCATAATAGCACTAATAAATCCAATTAACTAAAAAACAACCTTATGAAAGCAACACTATATTGCCTATCGTTTGTTTTGCTAATCGCCTTTCCATCCTGTAAAAAAGAAGTGGAAAAGGGCCAAATAATACAATTGACCAATACTTCGGAGGTGGATTTATTAGATAAGCCCATTTCTGTTGATAAAAAATTACTGAGTCAGAAAGACAGCCTTGCCAAATATCCTCTTGTAGTTTTTGATCTGGATACGCTTCCTTCACAACTAAATGATACGGATAATGATGGGCAGTGGGACGAGCTTTTTTTTGTTGCTGATTTTAACCCGAAAGAATCAAAGGCTATTGAGCTGAATTGGACAGACCAAAAACCAATTTATAGGGCAAGAACCAGTGTTAGGTTTGGTAAACGAAGCTCAGCGGATACCCCGGTACAGCCAACCACCAGTGAAACCATGATGGCCAATGAACTTCCCAAAAGTCTGGGCTACCAACAATACCAGACCGATGGGCCTTCCTGGGAAAATGACAAGGTGGGGTTTAGACATTATTTGGACGGTAGAAATGCAAAAGACCTTTTCGGAAAAAAGACTTCTGGCATCTCTCCTGAGGATGTTGGTCTTAACGCAAATGGTGCCGTAGAGGACAACTATCATGTAATGGAAGACTGGGGCAGGGATATTCTTGCCGTTGGCAATTCTGTTGGCTTGGGGGGCTATGCCCTTATTACCGAGACTGAATTTATGCGATTGGGGGTAACTGTAGAAGATTCTATAAACAATGTAGAAAAAACGTCTTTTCAAATTGTTGCAGAAGGACCTGTAAATTCTATATTATCTTATACATATGACCATTGGATGCCCAATGACAGGACTTATTCGGTCAACGAAATCACTACTATTTGGCCAGGGATGTATGGCTATAAAAATAAGGTTTCGGTATCTGGCTTAAAGGGAGACGAATATTTGGCCGTTGGTCTTGTAAACATTCATACGGATAAAGAATTGGGCATTTTTGATGATAACAGTAAATATGTGATTTTGTACACTCATGACATGCAGACCTATGACAAGGAATGGTGGCTGGGAATGGCACTAATTGTACCCAAGGATAAATATTTAGGGCATACGGAAGCTCCTAAAACCGGCAATCTTTCCAACAGTTATTTGGCCAAACTTAAAATCAGTAACAACGAGCCTATAAGCTACTATGCCATTGCTGGCTGGGAGCTAAGTGACGAAAAGTTTACGGACGAAACCTATTTTATAAATTATTTGAAAAGGCTTACCCGTCAACTTTCAGCTGAAATCGATATAGAAATAAAAAATTAATTGAAAAGCCCTAAAAAAATGGATATATCTAAATATATAAGTATCAAAAAATTATCAATATTGTCATTGGCCATAACTGTTCAAACAGAAATAATGGCACAAGAGCCCGCCAATGATGTAACAACCCCATTACATTTGTTGCAGCCCGACTATCCTACTCCCTACGGAGCCAAAACCGTAGAGGAAATCACAGCTACCCTAGACAGGGTATATAACTTTTTGGATGCTACTACCCCAGCCAAATTGGTAGACAGCAAATCCAATCAGGAAGTAACCAATCTAAAAAAGCTGGACGAAAACACCATTTTTGCACCTGGTGCATTCCGACTTACCAGTTACGAATGGGGAGTTACCTATGCTGGAATGCTATTGGCCACGGAAGCTACCGGCAACCCAAAATATGCCAATTATACCAATGATAGAATTAAACTCATAGCTGATATTGCCCCCGTTTACAAAGAACAACATAAGAAAAACAAAGATTTCCCTTCTCCCATATCATCCGTTCTTAATCCGCATGCCCTAGATGATGCAGGTGCAGTTTGTGCAGCAATGATAAAAGTGGAAAGATCAGGTCTTAAAGCCGACCTAAGACCGCTGATAGATAATTTTATAGATTATATAAGCAATAGGGAATTTAGGTTTTCAGACGGAACACTAGCCAGAAACAGACCTCAACCCAACACTTTATGGCTAGATGATCTTTTTATGAGCGTCCCGGCCTTGGCCCAAATGGGGAAATTAACAGGAGAGGTTGAATATTTTGATGATGCTGTAAAGCAGGTTGCCCAATTTTCCGAAAGAATGTTCAATAAAGGGAATGGGCTATACATGCACGGCTGGGTGATGGCTATGGACGATCACCCCCAATATCATTGGGCAAGAGCCAACGGTTGGGCTGTAATGACCATGGTTGAATTGTTGGAAGTATTGCCAAAGAACCACCCAGGCTATAATATGGTCTTAACACAATTACAGGATCATATCAATGGATTGGCCCGCTATCAAAACGGAACAGGATTTTGGCACCAGTTAATTGACCGCAATGATACCTATCTCGAAACTTCTGCAACGGCAATCTACACCTATGCCATAGCAAGGGCCATCAATAGGGGATATATTGATAAATTGGCCTATTCACCAATGGCATTGTTGGGATGGAATGCCGTTGCCACCAAGGTAAACGCCAAAGGGCAAGTTGAAGGTACCTGCGTAGGAACCGGAATGGGTTTTGACCCAGCCTTTTATTACTACAGGCCCATAAATGTGTTTGCGGCACACGGCTATGGTCCGGTAATGCTTGCAGGAGCTGAAATAATACTATTGCTTAAGAATAATGATTTTGAGATAAATGATAGCTCCCTGCAGTTGAAAGTAAATAAATAACAAGCATTTAACAGCAATGTACTATAACCATTCCTATTAACTAGAGGTTCAATCTGAAGCAAAATGCACGAAAAACAACCTCAAAAGTACCGTGGAAATTAAATAATCAACCATGTATAGAAATGCTTTTAAGATGAAATTAAAGTCCGGTTTCGAAGCCGAATATAAAAAGCGCCATGTTGAAATATGGCCAGAACTTTCCGATTTACTTTCCAAGGAAGGTATCTCGGAATATTCCATTTTTTTGGATGAAGAAACCCTAACCCTTTTCGCATTCCAGAAGTTGTCGGATAATTTTAATGACTTGGCAATTCAGAATCATCCCATGGTAAAAAAGTGGTGGACATATATGGCGGATATTATGGAAACCAACCCCGACAATTCTCCACAATCAAGTACGCTGAAAGAAGTATTCTTTATGGAGTAATAAGTTTTAGAAAATCTTATGTCACCGTTGCTCCAAAATAGAAGCATTTCCTAACGAACTCCTAAGCAATTTCCATGCCCTTCCCCTATTTAAAACAGTTTATGGTCATGGATGACAAGTGGTGCATGCCATAGGAGTCCTGATCACTATTTAAATTTTCTTTCCGTGTAAGGGAAAATCAAATTAAGGTTCGGACTCTTACCCGCAAAGACTACCTATTTAGTTCTATACTCGCCAATATAAACGGACCTGTTCCTTTTGGGTCGTTGGGGCGAATAATTTCATTTACATAATATTCATAGGATCCATCCCTGTATGGGTCGCCTCCCAAACCGGCAACTCCACATACTTGGTTAAGATTAACAATACCACTCTCTTCAATTGAAATTAAATTATCCAATATTCCAGCATAGGCCTTTTCTGCAATCTCCAAATATTTTTCGGGCAAATATCCATTATGGGCACCTTTGGCAAAAGTATAGGTAAACATTGCACTTCCGGATGCCTCCAAATAGTTACCTTCCCGATCACCCTGATCCAACACTTGGTACCATAGGCCTGTTTTATGCTGATATTTGGTAACTGCATCGGCAAATTGATTCAGGTACCTAATAATCCTCTCTCTTCCCGGGTGGCTTTCAGGCAAAAAATCCAAAACATCTACCATTGCCATACCGTACCATCCCATAGCCCTAGACCAAAAATGCGGGGAGGTCCCAGTTTTCTTATTTGCCCATTTTTGTTCCTTGCTTTCATCCCACCCGTGATAAAGCAGTCCCGTTTTATCATCAAGACTATGCTTTTGTATCAAATCAAATTGATGCACTATATCATCGTACACCTTTTTCACCTCAGCCTCATCCTTTTCAAAAATTTTGGTGTACTGTGCATGAAAGGGTTCTGCCATATACAATCCGTCCAACCACATTTGATAGGGATACCTCTTCTTGTGCCAAAAACCTCCATCCGATGTTCTTGGTTGGGAATCCATTTGGCTACTTAAGGTCTGCATGGCCTTTAAAAAACGTTCCTCCTTAGTTTTCTCATATAGGTATAACAAAACGTCCCCAGATTTGATCATATCCAAATTCTGGTCCTCCAAAGAGTATGTTTTTATGGTTCCTGTACTATCTATTAGATCATCGGCGTAGGCATAGATATAATCGTAGTATTTTTGCTTCTTGGTTTCTTCATATACCTTTATGGCGGCAGATAATACCAAGCCATTGGTATAGCTCCATCGAGGTTTATCTACAAAGTCAAGTTTGGTTGCGTCCGGAAAACGTTCAATTTCTGAAGTCAGCATTCTTTCGGACCATTTTAGATTTTCGGGAACAATTATGGCCGCTGTGGATTCCTCCTTTACCTCATCGGATTTCCCTTTGGCCTCCTTACATGAAGTTACAGATAAACCAATAATCAATACACAAAGAGAAATACAAGTTCTTAAATTATTCATGCTTTATAAGTTTAATGAATTAGTAGTGTTGAGCCTTTCCAATTTTTTATCCAAATCCAATATAAATGAAGCCTCATCCTTAATGCCATTGGGCTCTTGTTCCCATGCCCCAAGAAAATAGTATGTTATTTTATCTGTGGTTGGCTTAAATATAACGAGATGATCATTGACTCCTTCCTTCTGTTCGGCTACCTCATCGATCTCATAAAAAAGAGCCATCCCCAGTTTATCGGTTTCATTTACCAATGTCTGAGTACCATATGTTGCTATATAAGCCCACTTTGCTCCTTCTTTTTTTCTCAAAGGAATATCTTTGAATTTTACAACCCCAGCACATAAGCCTGAAATGGCTTTGGACGGCGTCAATGTTGCAAGTGTATATCTATCCTGCTTGAAGATAGTTAAAACTACATCCAAATCAATGCGCTGATCAACAGTTTCCCAACCGTCATATTCTATTTTTACGGAAGAGCTATTTTCTGAGTTTTCAATTTTAACAGAGGTGTTGGCCACCTTCCTAAAATGGGCCACAGTATCGTTAACAAGTCTGCCATAACCACCTATTCCCATAGATTTTCCGGCCTTTAAAATATCCTGTCCCCAGTCTGCTGGTTCATGGTAGGAATCAAATCCATCTTGCCCTACATAGGGCAAGATCAAAGAATCTACTTTCTTGCCATAGATGTCGATGGCGTTTCTCCAATCCAAATATATCCTGTAACCAATTTGATTATTTTCCCATCCCGGTCCCTCGTAGCGAATAAAAAAAGAATGGTCTGTATGATTTTTTGGAACTTGTAGTTCTTGTACATTTTTAAAGGTATCTCCGCCCTCATACTTTCTTCCGTTCCATTCCCCGCCCTCCTTTATGGATATTTCCGCGTAAGTTTTTTGTGGCGTAGTGACTTCAATCGCACTACTTTTCTCGCCATCTGTAGTAGCGTCTATTTTTGATGCTTTCTCTTTGCAGGCCAAAACACCTAAAAAAGCAAGACATATTATGGCGATTTTTTTCATAATTTCTCCTTAGTGGTTAGTTATAGATTAATATTCTACTCCGTTTATGGTGGTATTCTTAAATATTATAGGTTGCGAATTTTCAACAGACAATGGAGTTTTTGCTCCTTTAATATGAACGTTGGTAAAGCTTACGTTTTCAACTGGGCTTTCCGCCCTCCCTTTTATTAATATTCCATATTCCCCACCGTTTTCCACCTCAACATCCTCTAAATGGATATTTTTGATCGTAGGAATAAAATTTCCTTCCTGATTGGCATAAATTGCATAGTAGGTATTAATTTTTAACACCGCCTCTTTCACTTGTCCTACCTTAATATTCTTCACAAATACATTCTCAACAAAGCCTCCCCTTAGGGTATTGGTCTTTATGCGAATTGCTCTTTCCAAGTTAGGGCTATCCATATTACAGTTCCTAACATATACATTCCTAACCCCAGCTGAAATTTCACTGCCTATAACTACACCTCCATGACCGTCTTTCATTTCACAGTTCTCTACAACAATATTCTCACTTGGAATATTTACCCTTCTTCCTTCATCGTTTCTGCCCGATTTTATTGCAATACAATCATCACCCGTGTCAAAAACACAATTGGTAATGTGCACATTTTTAGAGTACTCGGGATCGCATCCATCATTGTTGGGACCGTGACTCTGTACCGTTACCCCATCAATGGTAATACTGTTGCATTTTATAGGATGTATAACCCAAAATGGAGCATTGGTGAAAGTGACGCCCTTGATCAGGATATTTTCACATTCGAAAGGTTCAAAAAAGCTAGGCCGTAATTGATAACCTTCCCCGAACAAGCGCTCTGAAACCGGCGTTGCTTCCTCATTCATTTTACGTAACCTTGGTAGGTTATGGTCGTCTTTTTGTTGCGGTTCCCCATCAACATAACCATATCTTTCCGCTCCACACCAAGGCCACCAATTAGTTTCACTTGCTTGTCCATCAAAAATTCCCTTCCCCGTAACAGCTATATTCTTTTGTTTATAGGCGTATATGAGCGGAGAGTAATTCATAAGCTCAACGCCTTCATAAGAGGTATGGACAACGGGTAGATAAGCTTTGGAATCCTTAGTGAACAGAACCACCGCACCTTCCTCCAAATGAAGGTTCACATTACTTCTTAAGTGAATTGGACCGGTTAAAAAATTTCCTGCTGGAACAATTACTTTGCCACCACCCTCGTTGTGACAACTTTCAATGGCCAATTTAATGGCTTGGGTATTATCGGAGACACCATCTGCCACTGCACCAAAGTCCATAATATTATAATTTTTATCGGGAAATTGAGGCACTATTATATCCTTGATGATCTTATCGGCAGTTGCGAACACGTCCACAACCTCCTTTTGATCTTTCGGTGTTTCCTTGCAGGCGTTGAGTGCAAGACCTGCTATTAGAAAAAACAGAAATGTATATATGCGAAAGCGAAGTCTGGTTTTCATGACGTTATGTTCAATGTAATCGATTACGCTAATGTAATAAAGTTGAGGCTGTCAACATAATTATATACGTTAAATTTAACTTGCCCAACTTCTTAGGCATTAAACAAAATAGAAATCTGCTATAGTAAATACATCCTATGTCCAGGACAATATACCCTATGGTTTTTTGATTGTAAATCCGAGGCTTTTCAACATCAATAAAAAGGAATAACCTATTTTTAAATCCTCTCCGCATTATGTGGAATGAATTGAATAAAATGACATTAACCGAAGTTTGCCAATAAAAACAGATTCCGGGAAAAATATGCAACTTATAATTACTTCAAGTACTTTTCCACAAACTCCTCCTTAAAGGCACGCCCGATAGGCACATAGGTTTCTTTGTCAAAGATGATACGCTTGCCAGACACCTTCACAATTTGCCGTGTGTTCACAATGAAGGATTTATGTACCTGCGCAAACTGGTCTAATGGTAGGGTCTGCAACCAATACCTTAAGGAATGGGAGGTAAGATGTTTTTTCTTGGCAGTGTAAATTTCGGTATAGTCCGCCTCGGATTGGATATAAAAAATATCTGCAACGGCAATTTTAAGATGCTCGTAACCCGACTTTATAAATATTACTTCAGACACTGTCTTCTTTTCCACATCATTTTCCCCAGACGATCTTTGTAGATTGGGCATCGGGATTTTGGAAACGGCCATTACAAATCGTTCAAAGGAAAATGGTTTTAAAAGGTAATCCATCACATGATACTCATAACTCTCAAGTGCGTATTCAGAAAAGGCTGTTGTCAATATTACATGAGGTTTCTTGTTCAATGCCCTTAAAAAGTCCATCCCTGAAATCTTAGGCAAATGGATATCCAAAAAAATCAGGTCTACCTCTTCGGTTTTTAAATAATCCATAGCCTTGAGGGCATCCGCAAAAGTAGCCTTGAGCTCCAAACTCTTCATTTCACCAATATACTTTTGAAGTACCCGCTGTGCCGGCGGTTGGTCCTCTATAATAATGCAGCGAATCATGAACTACCTTTTTTAAGATCAATGTCTAAAATAACGGAATAGGTGGTCTCAGATTCATCAATGGACAAACTATAAGCTCCTGGATAAATTAAACCTAAACGCTTTTTTACGTTTTGTAGACCAATTCCATGGGCAAGGTCATCCGTATTGGTTTCACGCCTAAAAGAATTGGTGCATTCAAATTTTAATAGGCCTTCTTCGGTTACCTTTATGTCGACACTAATAAATATATCTTCGGATTGGCTTGCAGTACTATGTTTGAAGGCATTTTCCACGAATACGGTCAATATTAGGGGTGCAATTCGGTATCCGGAACCTGTAATATCCGTTTTAAAATCTACTGTTCCCCTATTTTCAATTTGCAATTCACTTAATTGTGTATAGTTCTTCAAATGTTCTATTTCCTTGGATAGGGGCACATACTTTTCCTTACAGTCATACAACATATACCTCAATACCGAGGATAGTTCCAAAATAATGGTAGGGGTCTTAGGGGAATTATCAATGGCGTATGAATATAGATTGTTCAAATTATTGAACAAAAAATGGGGGTTGATCTGGGATTTTAAAAATTGCAGTTCATTTTCCTGCGCCGACATTTTCAACTTTTCCACTTCACTTTGGGAACTTATTGCATCCCAAGCAAATTTAAATCCCGACAATATTCCAATTACTGGCAAAACATCGAAGACAGCATAATATATCCCAGGAACGATTCTTGCCCTTTTAGTGCCTGGATAAAAAACCAGTTCCAAAAGTTCCTCGGCCCAAATAACACCAAACAACACCAACACTACCATGCCTAAAAACTTCCAATATTTCTTTCGATATAACAATCTTGGCATCAGAAAGTACGTAATAAAAGCGGCAAAAATGGTATAGACCAAAAAGAAAACCAGTTGGGCGAAGGTAATACCCGGATTGTACTTATCAAAGGAATAGAAAAGCAGCACCAGGATATGGAGCACGATTTGAAAGAACAGTTCCTTCCTGGAAATCAAGGCTATTTTCATTTTTCAAAACTAAGCTATTGCCGTGGTTTCATAAAATAGAGGCATCCCAACGGCATAATTAAGCCCCTAAACAGCGCAGGCTTTACTTAAAAACCACTGTCTGTCGTTCAATGGAATACTTTTGTCGTTCACAGAAAATACCCCACCCATCTGAATAAAAAAATGAATCTTTGTAATTCTTACAATTCCAATTTAAACTAATTAAAGAAGCCATGAAAAAAATATTGGTACAAATGTTAATCGCCAGCTCATTAATGCTCTATGGCCCTGATGCCTTTGCGCAGGTAACCATAAAGGGAACTGTGGTGGAGGAATCCAGCGGACAGCCCATTGCCTATGCAACGGTAATGGTCGGCGATAACGAAACCAAGAAACCCATAGATGGTACTACCACTATGGATGATGGCAGTTTTAGCTTGGAGACCGATGCTTCCGACTATTATATAGAAGTAAGTTTTCTAGGTTTCAGTACCAAAACATTTGGACCGCCACCAACACAAGGTAAAACTATAGATTTAGGAAAGGTTGCCCTTTCAGAGGATGCAGAACAATTACAAGAAGTAGTGGTACAGGGCGAAGTTTCACGTACCGAATTTAAATTGGATAAACGTGTATTCAACGTAGGCAAAGATCTTAGTACTACTGGGGCAAGTGCCTTGGAAGTTTTAAATAACGTTCCTTCCGTTAACGTTAACATAGAAGGACGCATTAGTCTTAGAGGGAGTCAGGGAGTGCAGATTCTCATCAATGGCAAACCCTCCATCATCGCCAGTGAGGAAGGAAATGCCTTGGGAACCATAACGGCAGATATGATAGAAAAGATCGAGGTAATGACCAATCCTTCAGCCAAATATGATGCCGAAGGTACTTCGGGCATTATCAATATTGTCTTAAAAAAGGAAGAACGAAAAGGCCTCAATGGTTCCATCTCGGTGAATACCGGGGCCCCCGATAGCCACAGTGTTGGGGTTAGTCTAAATAGAAGAACCGAAAATTTCAACCTGTTCACCCAACTAGGGGTAGGACTTAGAGATATGCCAAATGACCTTGAGACGAGAAACGTAGATTTGGTAAATAACACCACCATTCTTAGTAATGGTACCGAGTACCGCAATGAAACCTACTATAATTTTATCTTGGGAACTGACTATCATATTAATGATAATAACGTATTGACCCTATCCGGAAACTTTGCCATGGAAATAGAGGACCAACCTTCCAACACCAGTTTTGTGGCCTTAGACTCCAACAATGCCATTAGCTCGGAATGGGACCGCACCGAAGTTACAGAAGCAAAAAATCCAAAATTTCAGTACGAATTACAATACAAAAAGGATTTTGAAAACCATGAGGACCATACCCTGCTTTTTAGTGGGTTGGGGAATTTCTTTGGGAAGGACCAATCCTCCGAATTCTTTAACAGCACAATTTCCGGAGAGGACAATGATGCCCGACAGCAAACCAGAACCGATTTTAAAGAAGCTATATTCACCTTTAAACTGGATTATACCAATCCTATTACTGAAGAATTGACCTTGGAAACAGGGGCACAATATGTCATGAACGACGTAAGTAATGATTATGAAGTAAATAATTTCACGAACGGCGCCTTTGTAAACGACCCAGGTTTGACCAATGTCTTTGAGTTCGACCAAAAGGTACTAGGTCTTTATGGAACCGGTTCTTATGAAGGTAAAAAATGGGGCATAAAGGGAGGCCTGCGCTTGGAACAGACCGATCAGAACACCTTGCTGGTTACTACAAGTTCGGCCAACGATCAAAAGTATGGCAACTTTTTTCCAAGTCTTCACAGCTCCTATAAATTTAGTGACAAGGTTTCCCTGCAAGCTGGATACTCCAAACGTATTTACCGACCAAGGATGTGGGATTTGAATCCCTTTTTCAATATCCGAAACAATTATAGCGTACGCCAAGGTAATCCCGAATTACAGCCCGAATTTACCGATTCTTATGAGATAACCAGTATATACATTTTAGGTCCTGCCAGCATAAATTTTGGGGTGTATCATCGCTATACCACAGAGGTTATAGAGCGCATTACCACCTTCGAAGACAACATTAGCACCACCAAGCCAGAGAATATTGGAACCAATAAAGCTACTGGAATAGAATTCAATGCAAAATATAGCCCTGCCAAATGGCTTACATTGAACGGGGATTTTAATTATAATCAATTTAAAAGGGATGGTATCTTCGAAACAACCGTTTTCGATTTTAACAATGACCAATGGACTTCCAAATTAATGACAAAAGTTAAACTTCCATCCGATTTCGATTTGGAAATGACAGGTAACTATCAATCTAGTTACCAAACAGTACAAAGTGACGTTAGTGATATGCTCTTTATGGATATGGGGCTGCGAAAAAATATAATGAAAGGCAAGGCAGTCCTCAATTTAAGTGTCAGGGACCTGTTCGCCTCTAGGGTAGACGAGAGCCAAATTGCCCAGGCCAATTATGAGGTATACAATCGTCGTCAACGGGGCACATTTGTTGCCCTTGGCTTTAGCTATGGCTTCGGTAAGGGAGAGGCCATGCAGTATTCCGGGCAGCGTAGGAGATAATATACCCCCCCGTATGGGCCAATAAAAAAGTCCAAAGTAGTTGATAGGTTGGATTTTTTTGTTTAGATCATCTAAAACTTTTTTTGGTATAATACCCCAGTTCTTAATGGGAGCCGACTATTTTTAAGTGGAAACCCACTACCCTATTAATTCATTTCAAAACGAACCAGATACACAACTCCCTTTTTACCTTTCATTGAAATACCCCAGCCTGGAATTTCATTGGCAGTGTTACCATCCTCCAAATGTGGACGATATAGGCCTGGAGCCATTGGTATATTCGTTAAATTTTCTTCTGTTGGAGAAAAATTTATTCCATCCTTGGCCCAATGAATAGATTTGCTTAGCGATGCCAGGGAGGCAACTCCTCCGTTTTCGTTCCAAATCAATACTTCATGTCCCTTATCTATCAAGGGTTCTGGATGCTTTTCATATGGTCCCTCAGCTTGATCAGCTATAGCAACTCCCATTTTTGTGAGCCTAGGCCCTTCCTTTCCATGGATAATCGATCTCCCCTTATAGTAAAGCCATATTTTTTCATCTTTTAGCAACAAACTGGCATCATCGATCCTATAGCTATCAAAATCTTCATCCACCTGACTAATTTTCAAAACCGGATTGTTTTTGACCCTTACAAAAGGACCTGCAGGACTATCCGCTACCGCCAATCCTATCGCGGTAAAATCGGTTTCCGAATTGTTCTCGAACTTATTTTTGGCATTGCCTGGAGTGGGCTTCACCCCTGTATAGTACAAATAGTATTTCCCTTTATGTGCTAAGATATTTGGGGTAAATACAGAGTGGCTGTCAAACTCACCTTCCTCGCCTAGACCAATGGCCATGCCCTGTTCTTGCCAGGTGTAGCCTTCATCTTTCGAGGTAGCATACCAAATGGTAGCCCAATAGCCCGGAGTTATGGGCCTGTCCATTCTAGAATACCAAACATAATAGGTATCCCCTACTTTTATAATATCGCTGTTGTCGCGCCTGTTGTACAGACTATCAATTCCAATACCCGATATGTCCTGATATGTAAAAGTGCTGGCCGGTCCACTTGATTGGCTCGTAAAATCTGCTATTTCCTTGGGTTTTTCTTCATTTTTGGATTTACAGCTAGCCAAAAAAAGTATTGCCAATACTATACATGCGTTTAATACACTCAGTGGTTTTTTAATTGATATTTGCATAAGTATTCTCGTTTTTAATTTTGTTTAAAATGCCAGAACGGACGCCGGTGGAAGCGGCACATTATTGTTTTTTCGCCAAGTTATGAGTTCATGCATTAATTGAGAAACTATTTCCGGATTTTCATCAACTAAATTATGCGCTTCCTTTAAATCCTTTTCTAGGTTGTACAATTCAACTTTTCCATCATTTAAAAACTGGATCAGCTTCCATTCGTCCTTTCTGATAATGGAACAGGGAGGGTTTTTATAGGTGCTGGCCACATGCCAGAACAGTGCCCGTTCTTTAAATGCCGTGTTTTTTAATAAAGGAACCAAACTTTCCCCATCCAGTTCTCCCTTATAATCCTTCACTTGGGCCAAGTCCAAAAATGTTGGGAAATAGTCCATTCCGCAAATGGGCGTTTCCGAATTTCCGGGAGCAACCTGCCCCTTCCAATTTACAAAAGCGGGTACTCGTATGCCCCCTTCGTAAATGGTCCCTTTTGCTCCACGTAGTATATTCGTGCCGCTTTGCAAACCATTAAAGCCGTTGTCGGAAGTGAAAATAACGATCGTATTTTCCCTCAAACCTTCCTGATCCAGATAGTCAAAAATGCGTTTTACATTTTCATCAATGGAGGCTATCATGGTGGCGTAACCGGTAATTTCTTCCCGGTCATTTTCTCCTTGACCTGTTATGGAATCAGCAACTTTCCTCATAAATTTCTCAAATGACTCCCTGTTTCTTGGAACTGTAGGACGATGCGGTGCATAATAATGAAGGTTTACAAAAAACGGCTCTTTTTTATTGCGCTTTATAAAATGGATGGCATCATCGGTTAACCTATCCGTTAACCATTCATCATCTTCCTTATCTTCTATAAAAGGATTTTTGAAAGGCGCTTTATAGCCACCGCTTCCGGACTTATAGCCATCCCGATAACCGCGGGCAGGATCGCCCCACCAAGTACCTCCTACGTTTTCATGAAAGCCTTTTCCAATAGGATAGTATTTTTGGATATCGGCCGTTAGATGGTCTGGCAACCAATCCAAATTTCCGTTTGGGGGTTGCTTTAAGGGGTTGTCCAAAGGAAAGTTTATTTCTTTTTCCGGGTTTGGCCCAACCACATGCCATTTCCCTAAATGAATGGATCGATAACCCGCTTTTTTTAAGGGTTCCGCATACATAGTGTGTTCCAAGCCTACCGTCCAACGAGAAAATATATTGTTTTCATTATCCCCTTTTTCCAGTACGGGCACATTATAGATTCCCGTTCTAAAAGACTGTTTCCCTGTTAACAAAGCCGCTCTTGATGGGGAGCAGGTTGGGTACATATAGGCATTGTTAAAAACAAGGCTTTCCCCGGCCAACTTATCCAGGTTGGGTGTTTCAAACCATTTGCTCCCCATAAAGCCAACATCTTGCCAACCTAGGTCATCTGCCATAATAAAGATGATATTAGGCCGGTTTCCCCTGTCAGTTTTGGGGTTGAATGTACATGATACAATTAATAAAATAGAGAACAAAGCACCAGCAAGGCTCCCTATAATAGGCGATTGTTTCTTAATCATACATCAAAATTATTCTTGGGGCATATAAGTTTCAAAAACAGCTTCCATTTTTTTACCACTTCCGATACTGATTGTACACGTTACTGGTTTGATATTTATCCGCTTCCAAGTAATATAGTTGTGCCGAAGGCGCATTTTCTTTTTTTACCCATTCTCCATATCGCTATTGAAAGCCCCTACAAAAGCAATTCATTGCAAATAGGCATTTCCTGATTACATATCAATGAATCGGACATACTTTCTGCTATAATTTTACCAGGCTATTTACTACCTGTAACCAATGCGGCTTACTCAAGGAGTTGGGAATCGGAATCCTCTCCATTATTAGCAGGCCTTATCCACATACAATGTCCCCCACCGGGAGCCAATATAGCCTTTATTACATCATCTTTTTTTACTTTACCACTTCGAACTTGGTAAGCTTCCGGATTAGTTTTGCAATGGGTTTCCGGAGTATCCTCATAATAGGTTACCTCATATTCTGTATCCGTTTCCAGAAAGTTGAGTTCAATATTCAATTCTCCCCCTTGTTGGTTGTACACACTTCCAATAAACCATTCCTTATCGTGTCGCCTTGCTGTGCTAATATATTCTCCTATTTGAGAATGGAGGATCTGGCTTTCGTCCCATTTACCCACTGGCATTTTTTGAATAAATTCGAACAGATCAGCCTTGGCTTCATACGCTTCCGGTGCATCGGGGATGCAGACCAACCCACTAAAAATAACCAATGTACGGGCAGCTTCAGAGGCTACAGTTGAAAAATAAGTATTTGTTTCGCGTGGGCCTTTTTGCCGCAAGCCACTGTTGATCCCCGTTAAATCAAAGTTGCCGTTGTTCATATCCAATGGCCCCGTAATGGCATTTATCAGTGCCATTTTAATGAATGATTCTGGGGTAAAGGCCCGACGTGAATCTTGCTGGGCATGACAATATTCGCGGGTAATGGCATTAGGGTAGGTGCGCCGTATACCTGTAAAAGGTACAGGACTATCATGGAAGTCGATCAGCAATTGACTTGCGGCACTTTTCTGAATGGCCTCTCTGGTAAAATAAACATTGCTGCCCATAAAACCGTATTTAATGCCTTTCATTCCCAAAGACTGGTAATAAGGAAAAAGTTCTTCATCCCCATATTCCCCATGCCTCCTGTCATAATACAACATCAGATCTACTTCCTTTTCCGCGGCATAATCGATCACCTTTTTCAAGTCCAGTTTATCCGAGAGTTCAAAATGCCCTTTGGTAACTTCCTTATACCATGAATCATCAATAAGGAAATATTCAATTCCCTTTTCAGCGGCAAAGTCGATATAACGGAAATAGCTTTCGGTATTGATGCCATACTCAAAACCATCAGGAGCGGTGTAACCGTGAACACGCCAATCCCACAACGTTTTTCCCGGCTTTATCCAATCCGTATTTTCAAGTTTCGACGGAGTTGCCAAATTAATGGGTACTGTGTTAACCACTAGGTCCCCGGCCGATTTCCCAAAAAGAATTACCCGCCAGGGACTGGTCCATTGCTTTTCGTTTAATTGCACATTGTTTACGGACAGTAATTTCCCTTCCGTCCCCGCTATATCCAGCTGCATGGGATCAATGCCATTGGATGCATAGAGGTCAGACTCCAATAGTGCCATATAGGATCGGTCGGGCGATTCAACCACCAGCGGCACGCTTATATTTCTTTTATTGGAATTATTCTCCTGTAAATAATCGGTCAATCCTTTATAATCAACGGGGCCCAAGGGCTCACTTTCACCTGCTGGTGCAAAATAATTACTCCCTTTATGCAAATTGTATGTACATTTAAAATTGGCTTCCTTTGGTTTTTCGCCCTCATCAAGGACAAAACGGAAAGCGACTCCTTCGTTATACGCCCTGGCCAGCAATTTCCCTCCTACTCCATCGATATTAATATCCAATTGAAGTTCTTTAAAATTATTCCTGATGCTACTTTGTTGCCCCCAAACTGGATCCCAGGTGTCGTCGTTTTCACTTTCAGAAGCCTTCAAGATGGCCACTGAGGCGTTTGGCAATATTTCCAGTTCTGAAATGCCGATACTTTCCATGTCTCCCGAGTGTACGCGGTAATTCAACTTATTATCAATAAGTTCTATACCAATGGACAGCTTACCATCTGGAGAAGCTAGGTTGAAATTATCATGAGGTTTTTCGCAGGACACCAATCCTGACAACAGGGCAAAAAAATAGAACATTCTCCACATTATCATTTTAATTTCAATTTTTGCTTATACACTTTTTAGTCCTTGGTCACCGTGCTGCCCCACCAATTGTTATTGGGGTCAAATTCAGTGGATAACATCTCCATCCGTTGTTTTTCCAGAGCTGGCATTTTTTCGTATTCCATTTTATTCAAAAACTCCCTGGCCTTCTCTTCGGAATATTCGGGGTCAGGTTTTGCGTATTTGGCCCCGACCTTTGTTAGATAGTCGAATAATTCCTTGTTAAGTTCTTGCACCTTATCGGGGTGGGCTGATGCAAGATCGGTCGTCTCACCTAGGTCTTGTGATAGGTTATAGAGTTCTTTTCTACCGTCCTCATAGTAATGAATAAGCTTCCACTGACCCCGACGAATAATCGAGGAAGGTTCGCCCCCTTGGTTACCGTAATGGGGAAAATGCCAGATAAGGGCCCGTTCGTCCAGGGTTTCCCCTTTAAACAAAGGGAGCAGACTAATGCCATCGTTATGTTCCTGGGGAAGTTGTTGGCCACCTGCCAACTCCAAGAATGTGGGATAGAAATCTGTTCCCGAAACAGGAAAATCAATTTTTTCACCTCCTTTGGAAAGGCCGGGTATTTTGATAAAATAGGGTTCCCTTATACCGCCCTCGAACTGGTACCCTTTACCAGCGCGTAAGGGTTTGTTGCTAGTCGAAAAATTATCCCCGGCAGCTACCCCGCCATTGTCGGAAGTAAATACAACAATAGTATTTTCCTCAAGCCCCAACTCATCGAGCGCTGAAAGCACTTGGCCAACAGCTTCATCCATCTGCTCTACCAGGCCCGCATAAATTGGATTATCCTGGACCTGGCGAATGGGCAAAAATTTTCCCATGCTAAAGGCAGTTTCCGCTACTCCTTGTTGTTCTGCTTTATCGCGATACTTCCTCCATTTTTTCTCTGTGGTCTGAATGGGCGAATGCACCGCGTAAAAGGAGAGATAGGCCAAAAATGGTTTTCCAGTTTTCTGTGGATTATTTTCTTTAATGAAATTCACTGTTTCCTTGGCAAGGCGATGCGATAGGTTCTCCCCATCCTTTCCGTTTTCCAAATTTGGATTTTCATAGGGTGAAAAATAACCTCCCCTTGGCCCCCCTGATGTCCAGCCGCCAACGTTGATATCAAATCCGTGATCCTCGGGCCAAGAGCCCTTATCCCCCAAATGCCACTTGCCTGCAAAAAACGTTTTATACCCTTGCTGTTTCAGGGCTTCGGGCATGGTGATATACTCTTTGGGCAGATTGTGGGTATATTCGGCAGGAAGCAATTTTGTAAAGCGATTCCTTTTTCGCCACTCCTCACCGGATGGAGACCCAATATGAACCGTGATGTCGTGTCTAGCAGTAAATTTCCCGGACATTATACTTGCCCGTGAGGGACTACAGACCCTACTGGCAGCATATCCATTGGTGAAAATAGTTCCTTGATCAGCAATCCGGTCAATGTTGGGTGTTTCATAGTAGGTACTGCCCATACAACTCAGATCGGTATAGCCCAGATCATCTGCCAGGATGAAAACAATATTGGGCTGGGTGTTACTTTCCTTTTTTTGACAAGAAACAGTGAATATCAAAAAAAGGAATAGGATGGATATGTAGGGCCTTAGCATGGACTTGTGTTTTTTTGATTTGTGGAAAATTTAATTAGCGTGTATTCGATTTAAAATAAGGTCTCGACTGCGCTCGACCCGACAACATTAAACCAAACAAATCATTAAAAATAAAAATTCAACCGAACTTACATTAATTAACAATTTCCTCAATTTGTTTCCAACCTTCCATCCCGTCATTTTTCTGTATTGCCCCGGCAGTACTTCTGCCGTCGAGTATGATTTTTTTAAGGGCCGCCTTCAGCTCCGCTGCCTTTTCTGGATATTCGGAGATCAGATTTTTTGTTTCCCCAATATCCTCCTTTAAATTGTATAGCTGCATGGAAGGCAAATCCAGATTCTCCTGCTCTATATCCTGTGGCCTTGGGTAGCTCCAACCGCCCGAACCCGGACAAACACTTAATTTCCAAGTACCCTGCCTAATCGCAAAAGACCCATTTATGGAATGATGTACGGTATATTCACGTATTTCCTCATCTTTTTCCCCTTGTATAAGAGACAGCATACTATAACTGTCCTCCGCCTCGGTATCTTTAATTTTATACCCTGTTAATTCGGCGCAGGTGGCAAAAAAATCGGTGGTACAGATAATTTTGTCGGAACTTGCATTTTTGGGAGCATTATTGGGCCATTCTACTATAAATGGCACATGGTGCCCACCCTCAAAGATATCTGCCTTTGTTCCCCTAAAAGTGTAGCTAGGATCATGATCTACTTTGGCGAGCTCCTCAAAATCGGCTTTGGGCGAACAACCGTTGTCACTGGTAAAAACCAACAAAGTATTATCTGAAATCCCCTGCTTTTTTAGAACCTCCCTAATTTGACGCACCACATCATCTACCTGCATCACAAAATCGCCATACATATTGGTATTGCTCCTGCCCAAAAATTCTGTAGTGGGTAAAATTGGAGTATGTGGAGCAGGCAAAGGGAAATAAAGAAAGAACGGGGATTTTCCTTTGGCTTTAGTATTGATGTAATCAACAGCCTTATCCGTCAGATCCTGGAGCACGGTAGCATGAACAAAATCGTCAGATGTAGGTCCTTTTCTCCAAATGCCTTTTTCGTCAACAGATACCGTATTCTTTGTCGGCACCATGGTAGGCATATCGTTCTCTACATACACATAGGGTGCCATGTCCAGTGAACCACAAAAACCAAAGGAGTAATCGAACCCATGGGTAGCCGGACCATTTTTTACGGGGGAGGCAAAGTTTACCTTGGGGTTTACATTCATTTTATCATGCTCTAAGTTAGCATCCGTACCCTCTATATCCCAGTCCCATCCCAGGTGCCATTTCCCAATATAGGCGGTGTTATAACCCTGAGTTTTTAGCATTTCGGCAATAGTGGTACGTTCTTGTTTAATCAAGGATTTGGAATAACCACTTAACACAAAACTCTTTAAGGAAGTTCTCCAATTATATCGCCCGGTCAAAATACCATAACGGGTGGGAGAACATACCGCTGATGAGGTATGGGCTTCGGTAAACTTAACTCCATTGGCTGCCATTGCGTCCATATTAGGGGTGGCAATTTTTCCTTCGGGGTTAAAAGCTTTAACATCGCCATATCCAAGGTCATCAGCAAGGATGTAGATAATATTTGGGGATTGGGCTACCCTTTTTTCCGTCGTAGACTTATTCCTTTGCGCAAGGCAAGAGAGCTGGGAGAAAATGAACAGTAGCGTAATAACTTTGGTAAAACTTGTCATTTGACTAACATTTAGATGGTGATTAAATCAATTCGCTGGAGTGCTTTCATTCTTAGATTTCCAGGAAAAATCAATTTTTAAAAATAGCATATGAATACTGATGTTACCACTAGTAAAACAACCATTTACAATACTTTTTTTGCCTTTACTATAGTCAAATAAGTCATGTCAGTAAAATAATGCATTAAATTCGATTGAATCCTCGAAAATGGAGAATATGGGCAATAATTATATAGCCCGCTATTTACTGGTTACCCAACCTGAAGTAATAAAGGTTCAACTGAAAGGTACCGATAGTTTAGAAACCTCGTTTAATATTCGGTTACACTTCATAAAAATTTATGCAAATTAGGTATCAGGAACACCCTAATACATCGGCTTTCATTTTTTCTGTAATTGTATGGTATGCAAACCTGTCTTCGAACCTTCGGTATTCCCATTTAGGCCTTTATCGGTATAGAAGGCATTTAATAAATATATTGCTGTTTCTTTTCCATCAGGAGCATTGCGTGTTCTGAAAGCTCCGCTCGTTCCTGAAAAAAAGTTGAAATCCGAGTCGGAACTATTCTCCAGAATCCATTTGACAACCTGATTAGCCTCCTCTTGGGTTATATTGGGGTGTGGAGGCATAATCTGATCTCCCCAACTACCTTGTGTGCCCTTAAGGATTTTTTTTGCAATAAGTTCAACAGACTCTGTACCATTGGCATATCGCTCAGCAATATCAGCAAAAGAGGGACCGATAAGATTTCCCTTGGCATTATGACATGTGAAACAACCTGAAGTACCCATGAAGGAGAGTATTTCAATTGTGCGATTGAAATCTTCGTTCGAGCCTTTTGCAGCTTTTTGACTTTCGGATAAATATTGTACTGTTAAAATTACTTTATTAGGTGAGATTTCTGAGTATTCAGTGTATCCATCTTCCTTGTCCTTTACTCCAATCTCAAAAGGTATCAATGTACCCCACGAAAATTTTTCATTTTCTATAGGAGTAATAATTCTGACCTCTGGTGGTTCATTTTCTTGACCGGAAATCGTTACACAATAAATAGTACATGCGATAAAAACAAAAAGCCTAAAGTAGTACATAGTTAATGATTAAGCCTGATCGATTTCTTTCGCAACGCGGTTTGCAGATCGTGTTGCTGCTTCAGTACCCCAATTCAGGTTGTCGGCATAGGCTCCTGCAAAGTGAATACGCCCTTCCGGCTGTAAAAGTATAGGCCAGAACTTTTCCAATTCTCCAATTGGAAAAGCCAGCCTCTCGCAGGTAGGAGCATATTTTTGCTTGGTCCAGTCCCTTCCCAAAGCCAATTCAATGGTATCTTTTTTTCCCGGATAAACTTCCCTAAAAGCAGCGAGTGCTCTTTCAGGGCTGACACCGCCAGGACCTGTCCCTAATATAATTACGCGATGGGTATCTACTTCCTCGGCCGACTGCCAAACGCTCCAAAGATCCGGATGTCCCAATTCCATATTGATGGTCTCTAAACCATCTTCCAACCAAAACTTTGAACTGGCTTGAAAAATAAAGCGTTGGTAAGAATCGTAAGTTATATTATCGAGTGCGTACTGTTTTTCTTTCGAAAAGCCAGGTTCGACAGGTAATTTATTAAAAGCCGGTGGCGGTATGCAATTCACATAGAAGTCTGCTTCTATAATTTTGGCCTCTTTGTTTTCATTATAGTGAACAACAACCTTATTTGATAGATTCTGAATAGATGTGATTTGGCGATTTAACCAAACACGAGCACCCAAATGTCTAGCAAAGGCGTTAGGAAGCATTTGGTTACCCCCTTTAAGGTGATAAACATCAATGGGAAACTCAGCCACGCCCCTATTCTTTAAAATAAATGAATGCCATAGCTCATGTAAAGCGGAAGCGTTATCTCCGCCTAAACGTTCTAAGGCTCTTTGCGATGCACCTTCCTTTTTATAGATATTGGACATAGGAATGGTATCCATAGCATCATATCCAACTGCAAATGGTTGGTATTCGTCTTCAAATTTGTCAAGATAGGAATCTATATAAAGTCTTTTTAACTCCCCCCACGGATGCGTAGCAAGAAAGTCGACTTCCTTTTTGTTGTATCCCATTCCTGTCAAAACAGAAGGGTCGTTTAGCTCTTTTTGATTATAAAACTTACCGTTGATGTTTATGAGTAAATTTTTTCTTCTTTCGTACGGAAGTGCGGTTAGCCCGAACTCTTCAATATAGTGCCAGTACAATTCGTAACCTGGTTTGGTGATATGCTCTTGGCCTCCATCGCCATACAAGCCATCGGAAAGCTCATCGTGTACCGTAAACACATGCCCGCCATGCCTTCCTGATGCTTCCAAAACAGTAACGTCATGACCGAGCTTCATAAGTTCATAGGCACAGCACAGCCCACCCATGCCAGCTCCACCAACCACTACTTTTTTCGGATTTATGTTCTTTTTTATTTTTAGTGGCCGTGCTACCTTGGCTTCTGAAGCGTTGGCATTTTCGATACTGAGCAATGAAAGGCCCACTCCTGCCTGAATGGTGTTCTTTATAAAACCCCTTCGTTTGTTTTTTTCCATGGTTAGATTGTTTTCGCTTCTTAAAGCTAGATAAATTAAAATCGATTTCAAAATCGATTGCGAAAGCCCGTAAAATATTGATAATAATACTTTTACACTTCTGTATTCATCAAAATTTCTCCAAAAGTTCGAAGCAATTTCCTTTTTTTCAGCAGATAGATCTAGTTTTCCCTGCGGAGCAATTTTTCCAAATCTTCCTTATAAGTCTCCCCTACAGAAAGTTCCCTGTCTCCCAAAAAGACACTGTTTTTGCGAATTGCAGTAATCGCATCAATAGCTACCGAATAGGATTTATGGATCCTAATGAATTTGTTTGGCGGCAATTCCCTATCCAATTCCTTGAAACTTGTACGCACTACCAAAGGATGTTCGGCATTCTTTAAATGAAACTTGATATAATCTCCATAGCCCTTCATCCAAATAATATCATTGAAGGTTATTTTTAGCTGACTGTAATCGACATTTACAAAAAAGTGATCTTTTACTGTCTTTTTGGGCGTAGTTTTTTTTGCGGATTTCAGGTCATAAAGTTCCTTGGCACGATGGCAGGCTTTTATAAAACGTTCCAAGGCCACAGGTTTTACCAGATAATCCACAACGTCCAGATCATAGCTTTCCACCGCATATTGTTTGTAAGCCGTGATAAATATTACGAGTGGCCTTTTTTCCAGACTGCCTATAAATTGGAGCCCGGTAAGGCCGGGCATTTGAATATCGATAAACACAAGGTCCACAGGGTGTTTTTCCATGGTTTCCATAGCCATAAAAGCATTGTTGCAAGTAGCCACCAAATTCAAGAAAGGCACTTTGCTTATGTTGTCCTTAAGCAACTCCAGCGCCAGTGGCTCGTCATCTATAGCGATACAGTTTATCATGGTTCAAATGTTAATTCCAGGGTAACGGTAAACCAATCATTGGTCTTGTCAAAATTGAGACTATGTTTCTTCCCGTATAAAAGTTGTAACCTTCGTTGCACATTGACAAGGCCGATACCCGACACCTTATCCTTTGCATTATCTTTTTCGATGTATTTATTTTTTACCCTAAAAGTAAGCCTGTTGTTCAAGGTCTGTAAGGAAATATCTATTTCAGGGTCCTTTATTAATCCCGTACCATGTTTAAATGCATTTTCCACAAAGGGAATCAGGAGCATGGGTTCTATTGCGTGCCAATCTTCCTTAAGTTTCAAATCGACATTTAAGGCAAGTCGATCGCCAAAACGGAGTTTTTGTAGGTCTATATAGCTATGTAGGTAATCTACCTCGCTTCTCAACAATACTTTGTCATCATCTGTTTCATATAGCATATATTGCATCAAGGAGGAGAGTTTTAGGATGGTAGGCTCCAGTTCTTCACTTTTAAGTCGCACCAAGGCAACAATATTGTTGAGCACGTTGAACAAAAAATGGGGACTGATCTGGGAACGCAAAAAAGAGAGTTCCGTTTTTAAGTTCTCACTTTCTCGCTCTTGGGCAATACTTTCCATTCTGACCCTGTCCGAAACCGACTTGAAAACAGTGCCGATCAAGGCAAAAAACAAGAAAAAAAGCGCATTAAATGTTATCCCATTGAAAAGAGAATAAGGCTGTTCTATTATTAGAACCCCATATAGCCATCTGTTGAACAACACTACTCCCGCAAAAAAAATGATATTGCCGATAATAAAGAGAAAAATCTTTTTCTGGAAGAGAAATCTGGGAACAAAAATTAGGGTGTTCAAGTAGAACGTCGCCGCCCACAAAATATTCATAATACTGTTCAACTGAAGAATTTTTCTTGTCAATTCAGAACGGGTGCCTCCATCTTCTACCTGTAGTGCTAAAATATAGGGTAAAAGAAAAAGTGCCGTCCAAACTAAAATGTGTACGATGACTTTCTGATATTTTTTTAAGAATTTAAAATCTAGTTTCATTAAATATTTTTGATGATGATTTACAAGATAATCAAAAGGTAGATACACGCATAGCAGAAAGTTGTATTGACTTTTATATGCTTGGGCCAATGAGATAAGTTAAGTAAATAGGAAAACGGTCCCTAGTTTAATCCAGGGACCGCTTTTAAATTACAAACTGGGCTTTTATTTGAACTTATTTTATGGCCTAACCAATGACGATATTCTGATAATAAGTTTCTTTACCGTTTGTTACTATAATGGTATAGTTGCCTTTTATTGCTTTTTCAAAATTTATTACCTTTCCAATAATCAATTCACCTTTTGTGGATTCCTGGAAAACAATATCGCTACTGCTATTCAATATTTCAATATCCACTTTTTGCTGATTGCCATTGAACAGGTTTATAGAAATTTTGTTGCCGGCTATTCTGAAAATTGGTTTGGCGGTGTATTCTTCCTTGTTCTCGATCTTAATTTCATTATTATCAATAACAAAAGTATAGACCAAGGATGAAATGGGATTCTCAATGATAAAATTATAGGTTCCGATTTCAAGGTCTTTTAGGTTGAACCTTTTGGAATAATTGGCATTAAGAATATTCTCGGAATATATAGTCTGAGAATTCTGATCGGTCATTCTGATTTTGGATTCCATTGATAGGGCATCCATTTCAAATATTAGGCTTTTTGAATCGATACCAGATGTCAAACTTATTTTAGGATTGTTGGCCATACTTGTCATAGTTATTAACATTAGGGCCATTACTGCTATACTCTTTAAAAACTTTTTCATGATATTATTGTTTTAAGTCTGCTTTATTACAGACGGTTACTACTTATTTACAGGACAAACTTACGCCGCCAAATCAGGCATTTTTTAAAAATGAGATGAACCCGGAAAAGTTTGCGATGAACCTGGAAAGTTCAGCGATTATCGAAGCAGTACTGTTCTCTTAAAATAATGTGGGTTATGTTCGGGGAGCGTTTTTCATGGAATGATAATGGTGACTATCAGGGAATTTTTGATACAATGGACCAGACTTTGATTTAAATGGTATCATAAATCATCATTTCCCATAAACTAAACCTTTTATGGAACAAAATACCAATCCTTTATAGAATGCCCGCTACTCCACTAATTGGATAAAAAAGTTTATTAAAATAAAAAAACCAGTAAAACTAAAGTCTTAACTGGCTTATCTGATCCCTCTTTTGGGAACACCTCGGCTAGCGCTCGGCACAGCCTTCCCGTCCAAAATTTGCAAAATAAAAAAATCCATCATTTCTGATGGCTTTCAGTCGCAATTGCTCCCCCTCTTGGGCTCGAACCAAGGACCCTCTGATTAACAGCCTCAAAAGTGGTGTTTTCATGTAACGTCATTTACCTTCTTATGGTCTGATTACCAATTGTTTATGAATATTTATTTTGTATTTAGCAATACAATTTTTACATTTAATAGTCTATTTGTTGTCCCTATGTTGTCCCCAATTCTACCATATGCAACTAGAGATGTCAGGGTATATAGTTTAAATGTTGTCCCAAAATATATAAAATATGATTACACTCAAAATAGTTCTCAAAAAAAAGTTGTTGTCGGATGGAACCTATCCCGTTTGTTTACGTGTTACAAAAGAAAGACAATGCAGACATTATAAAACACCGTTCAGTGCAAAGTTGAGTGAATGGGTAGAAGCAACTGGAAATTTCAATAAAAGGAATTTGAACTCTGTGCAATATAACCGCCTACTTGTAAAGTTCAAGGAAAGAGCCTATCAAATTATAACGGATTTAGAAATTGAAAATCCAGACTACACTATCCAGGAATTTGATACTAGATATAGGGTTACATTCAACCCAGTAAAAAATGATGTATTTGCCTTTTTTGATGAGATTATTGGAGAAATGACCTATGCAGGACGTATAGGAAACGCTAAATCCTATAAAGATGCTAAAACTTCAATTCAAATTTTTCATAAAATCAAGAAGTTAAATTTTAGAGAGGTAAATTCTGCTTTTTTAAGTAAGTATGATGCCTTCCTTCGATCTAGAGGCGGCACTGATGGTGGCGTTGGTGTAAAAATGCGTGCCATAAGGGCATTATTTAATAAGGCTATAGCGAGAGGAGTCATCAAGGAGAGTCTTTATCCATTTAAAACCTATAAGATATCGGGCCTAAGAGGTAAAGGTTTTAAACGCGCATTAGACTTTGAAGAGATTATGCGCATTATCAATTTAGATCTGACTAACCACCCGCATTTGATCAATACCAGAAATTACTTTGTTTTTAGCTTCTATACCAGGGGAATGAACTTCGCGGATATGATGTGCTTGGAATGGAGAGATGTTGAGGCTAATGTCATCTATTACACCAGAGCGAAGACCAAAGGAAACTTCTCCATAGCCATTATGCCTCCTGTTCAGAAAATATTGGACTATTACCGAGAACATGGTTATAGTAACAAGTATGTATTTCCCTTGCTGTTTCGCGAAGACTATACCCCTACCCAACTTGCCGATCGGAAACATAAAATGTTGGGGATTTATAATATAGAACTCAAGGAAGTAGCCAAATTATGCAATATCACAAAAAACGTCAGCAGTTATGTGGCCCGGCATAGTTTTGCCAATTGCCTCAAACAAAAAGGTGTAGCTACCGATGTAATTAGTGAATCTTTGGGCCACCAGAATCTGGGCGTTACCCAAGCCTACTTGAAGGAATTAGATACGGAGATTGTGGACAAAGCCCTTGAAGTGCTGTTGCAACCCGAATAAAAATAGTAGATTAAATAAGTGGATATGGCGGACACAGTAACTACATATATAAAATCATTATTACGACAAATTGTATTATATGTTAATTATTTTAAAGTGTTCAGTGACAATGAACATTCAAAATCATTGAACGGTATGTTTTTCCTGAATAAAGGACTATCTTATAATGTGTAAATAGAAGAATTATTTCAGATGGAACAACTTCAGTTTCTAGAGAGCTATAGGTTACTTTTTTATCTTCTTTACAAGACAGAGTTATAAAGAAACACGCTAGCGCTATAAAAATTCTATTTAGTGCATTCATGTTTTCTATTTTTGATATACTTAGGGCGTGAGTTATTAATAATCGTTTTATTAAACTTTATACTATAATGCTTACAAGAGCACCTTTAGCTTCCTTAAATTAAGAAATGTCAATACTTTTGATTTTTCAGAAGAATTAACTAATTCCACCGATGGTGATTTTAACTACAATTGAATTTTGAATTTAGAATAACCGCCACATAATAGTTGGGTGATTCTTAAATGAAAGTATTGATATTTCTAATCTCTTTTGAATATATCAACGTATTTTGTGACTATATTTAAACAGGGCTAAATAACTTTAATCGTTTTTCTATATTTCAATTTTATTTAAATATCTGATTTTCAGTTATTTAAAATTATTTTTATTAACTACGCAAAAAAATACGGGGACGATAAAGGTTAAAAATATAATTTATAAGGGCAGTGTGACAATATGAGTAAATATAAAAGTACAACTCAAGAAAAATACAACTCGTTTTTAAACAAGTTACTCAAAGAAAAATTGTTTGAAACTGCTATAAATTTGAATAGTGGTCTTGTTGAAGAGTTTGGTGTAACTAGCTCTAATGCTCGACAAATTCTTAAGAGAGCAGTTTCTAAAAAAGCTATTAAATCTTCAGCACCTTATACTTTTGGAAAGAAACAATATGTTTACATATTTAATGATTTCGAATTAGACAAGGATAGTGTAAAGAGTATTGTAAAAAAAAACAGACCTCCCATATTCAGGTTGCTGGAGTTAATGGATATTAATGAAGGAATTATATCATATTATGAAGGGCTAAAAGTAACAGCATCCACAGTAGAAAATAGCTCTACCAAGGTCTCTTCTCTTGATGATATCTTGAATATATTATTGAAACTAAATATCGTTTACACAAAAAGGGATTCAAACAATGTAGTATATATTATTTACAAGAATGAAAAGGAATCTGTCCAAAATAGTATTGAAGGTGCTTTAATGTTTAATCACTTTTCGAAAATGGTAATGGATTGTTCCGTATTACCAGACATTTTAAGCTGGCTAGGCAAAACCAATTTAATAAAAAAATCAAACGTAATATATCGAAATAAAAAAACACCATCATTAGGAGCTATTCATAATAATCTAATTTGGGATGCATTTGGCTATACCAGTGCAACTGGAATAAATCATATTCTTAGTTCAAAGGCTGATAGTGCTGATAAGCAAACTTTGGTAGTATTAGATGTTGTTTTATCAAATGATTATACTCAAGTTCACCTAGATGCTTTTTATAATAGAATTCAAATTAATAGAAATTCTGTTGTTGATAGTAAGAGAAAAATTCTTCCCATAATAGTTTACAATTCATCTTCAGAATTAATTATTAATAAAATAAGCAAACTTGGAATCATAGCTTTTGATATTGGTGCCATTTTTGGAACAAGAATATATGATATTCTGAATAAAACAAGAGAATTATCAGTAATTTTCAAAGACACAAGTAGAATCGATAATACAATTGAAAACATTTTAAAATCAATTAGTAATGCAGGTCAAGAAGAAGCTTTGAAGGAGTTAAGGGGCACATTGTTCGAATTTCTTATGTATCCACTTTTGTCTAGCCTATACCCAGTGTCTTCAATACAAAGAGGCAAAACTATTTCGCGTATGAATAGTGAGGGAGATAAAAATAGTTATGAATATGATTACATCATAAATTCCACAAACCCACCCGAGATAGTATTTGTTGAACTCAAAGGATATCATGAAGGAGCCATCATTCCATTGGGAGATTCAGGCACTAAAGCATCCTTAAAATGGTTTTTTCGTAGGACAATGCCATTTGCAGCCAAAGAGTATAAGAATGACATAAACCAGGGTAAATCAGCGAAAGGTGTTTTTATAACTTCAGCTAATTTTTGGAACGATGGGAAAGAATTTTTGAAACAATTAGATAAGAGTAAGCTTAAATCAGTGGCTATGAATACCGGATATGACAGAGCCTCCCTTTTAAGTCTTTTGAAAGAGCGTGGTTTTAGCAATGAAATAAGAATAATTGAGAAGTTTTATGTTAAAAAAGATTAGAGTATTGCCTTATAAATGAAATTAATTGGTTGGATGCTATCCTATTTACGAAAATACAAACGGAATTTTTATTTGGTTTGTATTTGCTAAATTTGGGACTAAAACAACGGAACTAACCTTAGAAATGACCGTTAACCAAAATCGAATATAAAACTTGAAAGAAAGAATAGTAATAAAAGGCACCATATTGACTTATGGAGAAAAATGGTACGTTGGAGAAGAAATATTTTCCTCAATTCTTCTTTCCGCTGTGAACAGTTGGATTGCCAATCACTATACTCCTCAAGGGCAATTAAATGTTGATTTAGATTTATGGAAATCAAGGGAGTATGGAAAAATAAAAGCATCGATTTATGGATTTACTAGCGACTTACATAATCTTGCCATAAACTATTGTCTATTAAATGAAACTATCGAAAATCTTGAAGTTAACAAACACAAAACGAGATTGTATGTTGGTCTACTTTTAGAAAACTACTTTACTAATATTAGGAGTTTGTATGATTTTTTATTCCACCTCATAAAAATCTGTTTAACGGACACGCAGCTGAAATCTTTCCCAGGTAAAGACTCGTTGAATAATTTAATTTCTTTTTCAAAAAAGGCTAATAACGAGGATAAACTGCCCTTAAGAGTAAGACAATTTCTTTTTGATATTCAACCATATTTGGAGGAAATCAGAACAATTAGAGATGCTATAATTCATAAAGGCAAAGAAATTGTAATAACAAAAAAGGGTGACGAAATTCTAATAAGAATTCCGAAGTCAGGGTTATATAGTAATGATACTATTTTTCCCAATATATTGAATTGCAAGGAGACCGATTATAATATGAAAGATTATTTAAGAGAAATGACCATCAGCCTTTTCAAAAATTCAGAAGACCTTGGACTGGTTATTTTATCCGAGTTATTTGAAAAAGGTAAATTCAATTGGAATATCCACTCAATTACAAACTATTGTATGGAAGATTTTACAAAATTTATGCTGAAACAGGAAAAAACCTTTGGCTAATAATGCCTCCTATGACAAGCCTAAGGACTATCTCATAAAGTGTTTAATTAAAAAATTATTTGACTCCCCTTATTTTCTTTTCAATTCATCCAAGGTTTTTCCGGATAAATCCTTCCAAGAAGTCCAACCATTTGCCGCCCTAGCTAACACGGTAGCTGCAGCTGCGCTAGGCGAGTTAAATACATGATCTGATTGAAAAACAAACACTCCATTTTCCTCCTTTAAAATTAAATCCTCTAAAAGTTGTTTTCTTAATCTTGAAACCCAAGTTCCAATTGATTGTGCTTCTATAATAGTACTTTTACCACCTTTATACACTAAAAAACCATCGTCAGTTAACTCACCTGCTGCTGATGCATCTTTGCTCTTACAATAGAATAACTCTTTAGCGATTTGCGCTTTACGTTTCTCTTCAAAAATAGGGTAACCCAATGTAGCCAATAATATTTTTGCAGTATCAAAATTATCCAATAAATCATGTTCCCTGCTCTCTGAAATGGATTGTTTTTTAGAACCTGTATCATTATCCAGTTTATATCTTCCTACTTCTATCGCTTTCTCTAAACAATAATGCTCCAAGAATTTTACATCCGTTTTTGTGTATTCATCTGTTTTAGTGGATACTATTACACAGTGGGTCCAAAAATCCTTAAGGCGATTATGAGATTGGATACGTTTAAAACAATCTTCTCCTTCTCCAATATAAACTAATGGCTTTGCACCATCTTCTGTAATACCAAATAAAAAATAGACTCCTGTAAAATGAACCAGTTCTCTTTTTACTATTTCTTGCATTTTATTACGTGGAAACAAAATGGCTTTAACTAACCTATTGGTTATTTCTGCTTCACGAATGCTTGTTGGAGAACCATCTGGAAGAAATATTTGTATTGGTTGTGGTCTGTTAATCATATTATTTTCTAATAATCCCTAATTCAATTAAAAGATCTCTTTTCATTCTACTTAAAGGTCTCCTGTCAAACTTTAACTCATTAATTTCAGTACCAAATGCAAGTCTGTAAATTTCCTCATTACTTAGTTGATTAGATTCCATAAACAAATCTTTCAAATTCTTTAAGTAAGTAACAGAATATGCTTTTTTAATTTTAACTAAATCATCTATTTCATCTAAGTGAGTTTCATAAATTTCTTTTAACTTAAAAAAATCAGAAGTATTTTTAGACCTTGAATTTAAATCATCTCCAATATTTGTTATCGTGAATTCATTTTGATCAATTGCTTTCAATTTATAACTAAATTGAAAATTAATGTCGCAATCTATATAAGGGTGTAAATATTGATCCAATGTCATATCTACTGAACCTTTTAAAGAACTGTTACAAACAGTGCAAGAAGGTATTAAATTATAAAAAGAAAGGCCCAATAAAGGATTCTTACTTTGCGGAAACCAATGATCGAAAGTTGGTCTGGTTAATTTAACAACCTTCCCTTTATCAATTGTATTAACGACTGTTTTGGTGTATAATCTATTACAATATGTACAGGTATTTATATTTAAATTTTGAGCTAATCTGTATGTATCATAATCACTATTCTTTTTTTTATTAGAAAAAGTATCATAGTCTATTATTCTCAATAATTCAGTCAAATATTTTGAATATACTCTCCTTATACTTTTACAATAATTCTTGGTATTTCTTTTTTCTTTCAAATAAACCTTAAACTTAGGTAGTTGCTTAAATAAAGTGTCTTGTAGTTTAATTAAATCCGAAGGTGAGCCTATTAATATCTGTTCAATATTCTTTTTTAGAAAAGGTTTTAAAACGACATGTTTACTTTCATTAATTCTAGCGTTTAAAATGGGTAATAACTTATCCTTATGCACCTCCAATGCTTTTTTAATATGTGCTTGCTCTGGATTTATAAACTGCATTAATCTTTAATTAAATTATTTAATCTTTCGATTTCATTTTTAATCATTTCCTCGAACTCAGTTTTATCATCATTTAATTCAGATATCATTTGGATAAGCTTAACTTTCAATACACGCTCGCCTATCAATTCAATTATCTTTTTATAATATTTATAGCTTTGATAAAAGGCCTCATTTTTGACTAAGTCCTTAGTTTTTTTTAATTCTATATGTTCATTTATCCATCCTATTGTTTCATTAATTCTCCCTTTAGCAAATTCGCCCATAAATCCCTTATCCAAAAAGAAATCATTAGCTAATAAATCATGAATATTTGCACCAAAAGTATGAACCTCCTTTACCTCCTTTTCATCAAAGGATAATCTCAATACATTTTGATGTGGAATATCAGACAAGATAAATGGAGAATGTGTTGCGAAAAGAATATTTAATCCCTTAATATTATCAATATTGATGCTGTTTATTTTATCAATGTAATTTATTAAATCATTAACAAATGTGCGTTGCATCTCCGGGTGATAATATTGTTCTACCTCGTCAAATAGAATATTAACATACTTGTACTTTATTAATTCCTTTTCACTATTATTAAATACAGAATTTAGATTGATTAAATGATATACAATACTACTAATAGTATATATCTTTTGCTTCTCTCCAGAACTCATGCGGTCAAAGAGACTTCCATCTTCTAGTTCTATTTTTAAATCAAAAATTGAGGGAGGAAGAAACTCTATGGTTGACCTTAACCTTCCTTCCCTATTTTCGTCATCAATAAGTTCATTTATTCTTTCAGAAAGATTATTGATATCTACTGAAGATTCCATATCAGAATAACAATTGATATGATCAAATTTTATAAAATTTATAGCTTGTTTTATCTTAAATGTAATATGACTCCTGTCATTTATTAACTCATCAACAAGTTTGTCAATATTCTGAATTTCATTTCCTTTCAAAAAAGGTTTATATCTGTCATAAAGCCCACAGATTCTAATTATTTTATTTTGAATTTGATAATGCATTGCAGAAAACATTTTGCTTTCTAGTTTTTTTATTTTACTACCGGTATATGCTTCATACAAATTATTAGTAGTAATTTCTATTCCTTTAATGTTCTCATTTAATTTGTGATTTCTCCTGTATTGCTCAAACTTGTCATCATTAAATTTCAATAACAATCTATTAGCTTTTTTATCTGGAGTTAGGTGTCTTAGTGTTATTGAGTCCTTTTTATCAATTGGTTCTAATAAATTAGAAAGTAATCGTTGGTTAACTAATTCTTTTTCTTTGTTTATATCGACTATACCATTTGTTCTCATCGGATTAATTACAATAGGTGTTTGATAACTATCATTTTTATGGAAAAGATCATTCAACCATTCTCCTTCTTCTAGAGCATTTAACCCATAATGAGAATAGGAAACAGCTATGGTATAAAAAAAATGTTTTGATAGATCATCGATGTCTTTGATTTTGGAGCAATTCTCTTCCACATTTCCCTCAAAAATATTAGGAATTGTTTTTATAGAAATAAACTCATCAAAATTTTCATGAGCTCCAATTTTTAGTGAATAAAAGCAATCATTTAGTTGATAAAATATTTCAATATCAATCGATTTGATTATTTGGTTTGTGTTTCTAGTCCAATCTATATACTCTTCTGTTTTCTTTATAAAGTAGTCCTTATCATACTCTAATTCAGCATACCTCTTATACTCTTCCAGTTGATTTTGCAAATATTCGAGTGACGGAATGAATTTTAAATATTCATCACCAAATACTTCTAACCTTTCTTGAATATCAGATATTAATTCATCAATTTCTGTATGGTTATTTTCTTCTTGTGTTAAAACCGAATCCAGTTTTGTAGCATATTGAACTCTATCTTTAACTAATTCTTTTTCCTTTTCCTGAATTGAAGTAAAATTAAAATCTAAAAGTTCTTTATGTACTGATAATAAATAAATAGAAATATAATACAACTCCAGAAGTGTGCTTTTTCCACTTCCATTTTTGCCAACAATTGCAGAAATATTGATATTAGGGCCATTTTTATTATATAAATTTTCAGGAACAGTAGGTTCATATTTAATAAAGCCTACCTTTTCAATTGCTTCACTAACCTCTACCTTACTTTCATTTAAATAACTATATTCTGAATAAAACTTATAAAAAGTATTACTTTTTAGCACTTTAAAGAAATTTATTTGGTTCTCATTTGGTGTTTCTTTACTTAAATTTTTTCCAGTTCTTATTGCCAACAACTTAAATCCACTCATATAATCCCTACATTTTAATCATTTATTTAAACCTTGCACATAATAAACACAAAGATTGGCCTGAATACCTCAAAATTTACAGCTGCAATTCAAGGAATCATATTTCGAGTAAACTTAATTTTGTCTCCGGTAAATTTCCTAAAACCATCAGTTCTCTTTTTACTGCTTCTTGCATTTTATTGCGTGGAAACAAAATTGCCTTAACTAATGGTTATTTCTGCCTCACGAATGCTTGTAGGATAACCATCTGGAAGGAATATCTGTATTGTTTGTGGTCTGTTAATCATAACTAATAAGTTATCTGGTAAAGCTCTCCCTCTTCGAATATAAACTCTTGTGGTAGTTCTATTTTAGTAATAAAATCTATAAGTATCACCTTTCCTTCTTCAAAATTCTCTTCCACTACCCTTGTAATACTATCAATAGTTAAAAGGTCATTTATAATACTATTTCTAGCTTTGAGTTTTTGTGCTCTACTTCTTTTTAACCAATCAGACCATCCAATTTTATTCTCATCCAAAATTTTATTAATTTGAATACTATTAGCTTTAAATGTTTTTAGATAAATAGACCTTACGTTTTCAAATTCTTTAATGAAATCCATTTGAAGTTCCTTATTATATAAGTTTGCATACACAAAAGCAAGGAGTTTACCGTATAGAAATAAGTCTTGTAATTGAACGAAAATTTTCAGCTGGTCCTCAAAATTATTTATGGAGGTAGCATCATATTTACCTGTTTTATGAATTGATTTTTCATAAAATTTTATAAGTTCAAAAACCTCAATATTTTTAGCCACAATATTGGTAAGAATTGCATTTTTATAATTTTCATTTGTATTGATGTTGTCAAACTCAAAATATGCTTTTTTATAAAAGTAAATTATGGCATCAATTTTTGCTTCTTTCTTAATAAATTCAAGTTCTATTAAATCATTTAATTTCTCACTGATTCTCTCTAGAGATTCGTGTATTTTATTTAAATAATGTTGTCTAATAACCATATTACCTAAACTATAAACAGCAAAAGGAGCAGCAACAACAATGTTTTTAACATAAGATCCGTGAGCAAGTATACTCCCATTTTGCATAATAGCAGTTCCTTGACCATTTCCAATTTGCATAATTTGCCCACTAAACCCTTGTGGAAAAACAAATTTATAGGATTTTGAAATTAAACCTGTAGAAATAAACTCTGGCACACTTCCAAAAAAATTGCGTATTATGGAATCCCCATTTTTTATGAGGATATTATTTTTAGAAATAGATAAATCCTTTTCTATTTCCTTGAATGCAAATAGTTCAACATTCTTATTTAAAGGGTCTACAAGTTTAAAATTAGATGAAATAGAAAATGGTTTTTGTTCTAGCTGAATAGAATTCAATAATTGTTGGATATTTAATAATTGCTCACATTGTTTATCTAAACCGAGTATTTTTTTTAACCATTTCATGAAGCAAAATATTTTAAATGGAATATCAAATTTTACTTTTTATAAACTCAAACATCGGTCTAAACACCTCAAAGTGCGCAGAATAAATTAAAGGAATGATATCTCGAGCAAACTTCACTTTGTCTCCCTTAAATTTCCTAAAACCATCAGTTCTTTGAGTATCGATATTAAAATACTTTTCAAGACCCGGAACTTCAGAAAATAAAAACTCAATTGTCAACAATGAGTTTTTACCATAGTTTCCTCCAATATGTGGATTTAATACCTGTTTTGAAATATCTTCAATTGCTGGCACAGGTAATAACATTGAGTATGACTCAAATGTTTTATATTTTTTTGTCAAACAATTAGTAGGGTTTGTTTCCACATCTGTTCCTAGTTGATTCCAATCACCAAATGCTTCATCAAAGTCAAAAAGAGAGAAAAATTTTCTATCAGGTGCATTATTGTATAAAGTTTCATCTTTGATAAGATTCCTTAAAAACCCACAAGAAAATGCATTTTGAATTTCAAAATTTGGTTTCGTGCCAGGATATAGTTTTTCCCAAGCGGTTTCTACAATCATTTCATCAGTTATACCTTCTGTAAAAAGAACAGCTCCACTTGTGTTGTTTAGGAAATGATTGATATTTAGTTTTGCTTCATTTTCGGTTAATGAAATTAAACCAGATGAAAGCGAATGAATAATATCTGCTTTTATCATCTTATGACAAACCACTTTATTTTCATCATTAATTTCAAAAATATTAAGATGCGTTTCTTTATACGAAGTTAATGTTGATGGACTATGTGTAGTCATTAGTACGTGATTACTAACAGATTGTTGGTCTGTAATCTCTAATATTTGATTCAAAAAATCAAACTGCCATTCTGGATGTAAAAAAGAATCTGGCTCATCTAAAAGTGTGATACAATTTCTATCTTTAAATAGTTCCATTATCGAATAAATGTAAACGGACTGAAACTGACCATCACTAAATTTATCTACTCCAATTATAGAACCATCCAAAAGTTCTAATTCTATTGAAATATCATCAAGCATTTCGATAGTTTTTAAATTATCAAAATCTCTAAATATATCTTGAGGTGAAGTACCCGAAAAATTATTCTGAAAATCTGCAATATCAAGGTATATTATAAATTCATCTTCGTAATCATCGTTATAAATGTAGTCTTCATCACGAACCTTTCCTTTTTCAATATCTCCTTTTTTAACTGCACTTAATTTATCTAAAAATTCAAGAGTAATTCCCTGGGCCTTCCAAAATCTAGTTTTGGGCTCAAGAGAGTCGATGTCGTAACCTTTCTTTTTTGCATAAAAAGGACGCTTTAAAGTTATTTTTACTTGATTATCTATTGATTTAATACCAAGCTTTTTAGCAATGAATTGTTTTGCTTTACATTCATCAGGTTGTAAAAGCAACACACTCAACAATAGTGCTTTATATTCTTTACCAATACCAATAAATTCTCTTGTATCTCCTTCATTAGCTTCTTTTAGGCCTTTCTTAAAAGTACTTTCATAATTTTCAACTAACTCTGTTATTTTATTATTATGACCTGAATAATAAATAAGAATATTATCTGGTAATTGTTCTTTACCTATTTTCTTTACTTCTTTTTCAGTTTCGTCTATCCATATACTCTCAGCCCACTTCCAACTAATAGAAATTTCGTTTCCTTCAAATTCATATATTAATTTAAAATCAAAATTAACTTCATAATCATCTTCAAATAAATGCTTAAATATTTCTATTAAAGCTTCAAATAAATTAGATTTTCCAGTACCATTTTTTCCAACAAAAACATCGATAAAACTATCTCCTTCAAAATCTAAAGTAAATTCTGTTAAGTTTTTGTATTTGCTTATATAAATATGTTTTAACCTCATCCTAATTAGATTTTTCACCTTCAAAAACCTCACGTAACACACTTTGCATTAATTGCTCAATTTGTTCATTACTATCAAATAATTGTTGTTCTAGCCCATCACATAAAACCATTAACTCATTTACTTTTTGAATGATAACTTTTTGTTCTTCTATTGGCGGAATTGATATTAATAAATTAGTAATATCTCCCATCTTCATATTAGGTTGTTGACTTTTTCCATCAAACTTTGATTTGTAATGATTTAATACCATTGGAGATTGAATAAATGAAAATACATATGGATGATAAATGTATTTTGTCATTGATCTAATAGAAGCAACACGTTGATTAAGTAAAGAGTTGTGGTAAGCTGGTGGACAAATTGATATTTTCAAACCATCTTTAATATATGGTCTTGTTAAGGCTAATATTAAATCCCCTTTTTTGATTAAATAATTTGGATATAGTTCTATAAAATTATTTGGCAAATAATCATCCGTCTCAACAAAGTCTCTTACCCCTGCATTCGTGATTTTAATGCATTTCACACCATCAATTTTATTGAAATCACCACTTTTGAAGCTAGCCCCAGCAATTATATCAGTAACTTCACCTACTCGACACCAAACCCAGCCTTCAGGTAGTTCATATGGAATATCTTCTTTGGCAATTGGCGGTAAAGGTTTTTCCTTTTTTATTTTTTCGTCTTTGATAAGTTGTGTTTTCTCATCTCGAATGCGTTTTAATAAAATCGAAGCATTTTCAATATCGTGATTATCAGCCCTCCAGTTTATGGTCAATTTTCCTTGAATTGCTTCTTGTAATATAGACTGTCTTAATGATGCAATATCATCTTTTTGCTTAACAAGTAAATCGGTTGCTTTGTCTTGCTCTATTTTAATTTTAGAATATAATTCAACTATTTTTAATTGTGTTTCTAAAGATATATCTGGAACTTTAGCTGTTTTAAGATTACCTAGTGTAAGCGACACATTAGCACTACCTTTCATAAGTGGCACTAATACATAATCTTTCATTAAATTAAAATAAATATACAAGAACTTTGCAGAATAGTTTTCGTTTTTAGGAGTACAAGCTGCTAAAATACTACCGAAAGCAAATTTGCCTTCTTGATAATGTATTCTTTTAATACTAGCATGACCATGACCTGTAGCTGATACCAATGGGACTAGAACAGCTTTTGTATCTAATTGAAACTTATCGTGACTCTTTCTAAACTCTCCTGTTGTAACCATAGGATAATCACCAGGAATTGCATTAGTAATACCTATTTCACCTTTAATAACATTACAAATATCTCCTAATTGAACGTATGCCATATTAATTAAGAATTTGTTTTATTTTCGACAATAGACCGTCTACTATTTTATTGCTTTCAGAAAGTTTTTTTAGAATAACCTCTGATGATTCAAATTCCTCTTGTTCTTGATCTATTGGATTTTTAATATCTAAATTATAATTCCTATTTTTTATTTCGTCAATAGATACCTTCCAAGCAAAATCATTTTTAACTCTATTATTCCACCAAGTTTTTTCAGCATCAAACTCTTTTATATTAATAGGTTTCGTTTTATTATAATTTTTTACGCCTGCTGGATATTGATGTTGATAATACCAAACATCTTTAGTTGGTTTACCCTTTTCAAAAAACAACACATTGGTGTTAATATTAGTATAAGGGTTGAACACACCTAAAGGCAAACGTACAATTGTATGTAGATTACATTTAGTAAGTAATTCTTCTTTTAGACGTGTTTTCATCCCTTCACCAAACAATGTTCCATCCGGTAATACAATAGCACAACGTCCATTATTTTTTAACAACTTTATTATTAAAGCCAAGAATAAGTCTGCTGTTTCTTTAGTTCTAAATTTTTTAGGGAAGTTGGTTTCAGTACCGTCTTCTTCTACTCCTCCAAATGGTGGGTTGGTTAAAATAATATCTAATTTATCTTTTGCACCCCAATCTGCATAGGGTTTGCTTAATAAATTATCTCTACGTACCGCAGGTAAATCAAAACCGTGCAACATTAAATTGGTAGTACACAGTAAATGTGGTAGCGGTTTTTTCTCTATACCTCTTATAGAGGTTTGTAAAACATGACGGTCCTTTGGCGTTTTTACTTGCTCGCGTAAATGGTCTATGGTGCAGGTTAGAAAACCTCCCGTGCCACATGCAGGATCCAAGATGCTTTCTCCCAATTGTGGATTAATCATATCTACCATAAACTGCGTAACCGCTCTTGGTGTGTAATACTCCCCAGAAGAACCCGCAGATTGCAATTCTTTTAAAATAGTCTCATATAGGTCATTAAACAAATGACTCTCTGTGGTGCTATTAAAATCTATCTCATTAATAACATTTATAACTTGACGGAAGAGTGTTCCGTTTTTCATGTAGTTATACGTATCATCAAATACCGAACGTATAATCTGAGCTTGTGGACTTATGGTTATATCCAAATCTTTAAGCGCAGGAAAGAGTTCATTGTTTATAAACTCCATTAATTCATCACCTGTTTTTCCTTCATCATCTGCAGCCCAGTTTTGCCATTTGAATTCCTTAGGTATAGGGCTTTCGTATCCGTCTATGGTTATCTCCCATTCTTCTTCTTTATCGGCAAAGATTTTCATAAACAGCATCCACACCATTTGCGAGATACGCTGTGCATCTCCGTCCACTCCTGTATCCTTACGCATGATATCGCGTATGCCTTTTATGTTTGTTGTTATGTTGCTCATTTAGTTTATAAGATTATAATATTTTTAGATTCAATAATTGAATAATTCAATCCGGAGGAAGCTTGTGTAATTTTGGAATTGATAACGTTAAATTTAAAATTTCCAATAGGTTTTCTATTTAATTGTTCATAGTAATCACTAAAAAAACTTAGCTCTATAGCTTTGTTAATTGACATTGAACATACTATGGTGTCTTTATATGTCTCAGGATTAACTTTATAGTTTAGAATTTCCGATTGAAATTGCACACTTAACATCTTAAAAATCTTTTTAGGAAAACCGATAAAAAGAAGATGGTTATTAGATATTGGAATTACATTTCCAATAATATTTCTTTTTATATGCGAATGAGAATCAATGAAACTATCACCTATTTTTATAAGGTCATTATTTGTATTCCTTAATATAATGTTGTCAACTTCATCTACATCATTTAAAATTTCAATAACTTTTATTCTGTTTAAGAGTGAAATTGTTAATAATGATTTATCACTTATAGCCATTAAAAAATCAAAATAATAATTAAGTCTTTTTAATAGTTTAATCTTTTTGCGCAAATTATAATTTAAATTACTCTCAGTTGGTGGATCTACAAGTAATAGTTTTAAATGATTTTGAGGGTCAGCAACTGTAATTGTCCCAATAAATAAATCTGCGCCATTTGGGTAATTTTTCTTAAACTCAACGTCTTCTTTCTTTTTTTTAATTTTCGCCTTATGATTAGAAACTCGATTATGCTTTACCAAAGAATTATCAGGAACTATAGAGCCTTTGGCTTCAATAACAATCATTTTATCTAAGCCTTGGACAACAGAACTGTCGAAATCAAAATCTTTATGATTGGATATGTTAATTCTTTTCCAGTCTGCTTCGGTAAGCCCATATACAGAACTCAAAACAGACAACGCACCAGCGCAACCTATTGATTCTGAAATATCATTTTGCTCATTATTATTATCATATTTAGATGTGATTTTTTCATTTGTACTATCATAATTATAATAAAGCTCCATTTTACCGTAAGCGCTAGGAACAATTCGTTTTATTGTGTTGTATGATTTAAAATCAGGAATATCAACGTTTTGTTGATGAAATTGGCTATAAGTTTTAAACTCCTCATAATCAATTGTTATATTTTGGTTCGTAATTGGTTCCAACTTCAAATAGGCAGAAGGATAATTATCTTTAATCTTCTGTCTCTCGTTTTCATCATAAAATTCTACTGTGATTTGAATTTTCATTTCAGGCACCTTCTTTGTAAATCTCTTCTTCCAACTCTTTGATAGCCATTTCAAAATCTTTCCGTTTTCCAAAAGCCCTAACCAATTCAACAGGTGACCCCATTTCATTTAATGGTTTTATTTTAAGTATCGAACCCTGTTCAATAGATACGATGCCCTCTTGTTCATACTTATCTAACAAGCTATTTAAGACCTTTTGTGCTGTTTCTCCATATTTTGTGAAGTAATTACGCTTACGAACGTTATTCGCTCGCTCTTGTCTTGTTAAAGTTGGTTGGTCAAATGCAATATGACAGATTAAATCAAAATCATCTAAATCTAAACCAACATCTTCACGCAATGCTTCTAACAAAACACCATGTTCTGCTAGCTCCTTAATAAGTTCTTCTTTCTTTTCCGCCTCGTTCCATCTTTGTAAAAAATCATCTAGTGAGGTAAATTCCTTCGCTATATTCTTTTTAGAATAGTCTTTTAAAGACTCCGTAATTAACTTTCCGTCCTTGCCATAATACTGAACTCGTTCATGTATAATTGATACGGGAATATCATTAACATAATACTTTTTAATTTTGTCCTCGCCTTCATCAATACCTATGTCCGGAGCTGTTGGCTTAAAATCATGGGGTGGAGTTGGTTCCCCACCATCGGTAGAAATTTGCTCTATTTCATCAGGTGGAGTAATTGGTTGACCCGGTTCTGGCTCGTAAATTTGTACTGGGTCACCATCAAAGTCAGGTCGAGCAAAATTGTTAGTTGCCTTTCTAAAATCCATAATGGTAAAATACACTTTACCCTCTGCTTCCCTAATTCGGGTACCACGACCAATAATTTGTTTAAACTCAGTAACCGATTGAATATTAGATTCCAAAACAATAAACTTCACCATCTTGGTATCAATACCTGTAGTCAACATTTTAGATGTGGTAGCTATTACCGGAAAACGTTCTTCAACATCTGTGAAATTGTCCAACTCCTGCTTTCCTACTTCATCATCGCCAGTTATTTTTACGCAGTAATTCCAGTTTTTAGCAACCAAATCTGCATTCTCATTAATAAGTGCCTGGCGCATTCTATTGGCATGGTCAATGTCTGTACAGAACACAATAGTTTTGGCAAATCTGTCTGTAACTTTTAGATACTCTGTTATTTTTTTTGCAACGATTTCAGTACGTTCATCAATCGCCAAGGTTCTATCATAATCTTTCAGGTTGTAAATGCGGTCTTTTACTTCATTTCCATATTTATCTATTAGACCTGCTGTAGGTCTCCAACCATCATCTACACTAGTCGTAATCCTAACCACTTTATAGGGAGCTAGAAAACCGTCATCAATACCTTGTTTTAAAGAATAGGTATACACCGGTTTACCAAAATAATCCATATTGGACACATCCTTAGTTTCTTTTGGCGTAGCTGTAAGTCCTATTTGTGTGGCAGAGTCAAAATACGTCAAAACATCTCTCCATGCCGAAGCTTCCGCAGCACTTCCTCGATGACACTCATCAATAACAACTAAGTCAAAAAAATCCTTACTAAACTCTTTATAGGCATTTTTATCGTCGTCAGTGCTAGTTAAACCTTGGTAAAGCGCAAAATAAATTTGATATGACTTATCTATTTTTCTATTTTTAATGATATGCATAATATCATTGCCAAAGGGAGAGAAATCACCATTCTTTGTCTGTGTTAGTAATGCATTTCTATCAGCAAGAAATAAAATACGTTTTTTAACCCCTGTTTTCCATAATCGATAGATAATATTGAATGCCGTATAGGTTTTTCCTGTACCAGTAGCCATTACCAAAATAATCTTATTTTGACCTTTAGCAACTGCTTCTAATGTACGGTTAACTGCATTTTGTTGGTAATATCTAGGAGACATACCACTATCATCAACAAAATAGTCCTTTTCAACAATGTCTTGAGCTTCTGGGGTTTCTAGATTATTATGCTTTAAATATTTTTTCCATAATGAATCAGGAGAAGGAAAGTCCTCTAATGATATTTCTTGCTCCAACGCACCTTTATCGGCCGTTTTATCATGAAATACAAACGAATCACCGTTAGATGTAAATACAAATGGAATTTGGAGAATTTCTGAATATTCCAAAGCCTGCTGCATTCCAGACCCAACTGGCTTACGGTTATCCTTGGCTTCTATAATTGCAATGGGAATATTTGATTTGTAGTAAAGTATATAATCAGCTCTTTTACTCTTCCCCCGTGTATATAGCTTTCCTTGAACTATGATACGCCCATCAGTAAAGGACACTTCCTCACGGACTTGCTTTTTGATATTCCAACCAGCCTTTTCAATCGCGGGATTTATAAATTTTGAACAAATGTCACGTTCTGATAAATCTTTTTTATTCATTAAAATTTGGACGAGAAGTCAAAATTAATTAGCAATTAAAATTAGTCGGGGGAACATATTTAAGAACAATTCTTGTTTAAGGAATTTTAAAAATAGTAGTTTTTTTTGATTGAAGGACATATCTATCGGATTAGTATGATTATAAACTATAACATAATTGCAATCTTTTGATAAACACTATTGAAAATTAGGGAATTTTTTAAAAATTAATCCCGTCCTAGTCGAAATTGAAGGACCCGTTACTTGAGACCTAAATAGTAAAGTAATATCCCCTGAAAAGCCAATGTATTAACCATTGTACCAAATAGGTAAAAGAGGACTATCAAATAAAATCATTAATTAACAAATCCCACATGTAACTATAAATATTATAACATTTTTAATACTCCATGCGTTAAGTATTGAGTGCGGTCCTAAAATCTGCACAATTTTGATTGCTGAGTCATATTATGAAAACTATATCCGAAATTTCAAAAGAGGAAATTATCAAAAGAATTAGCTACATGAATGACAACATTCTTTATCTAGATTTAGAGACAACTAATGACGGCAAAATAAAAGATGTTGGAGCCATTTTCAATGAACAAGAACTACATGAAAATCAACTAACAAAACTTGAAAATTGGATAGATCAGTGTAACTATATCTGTGGTCACAATATTGTGGCCCATGATATCCCTCTTTTAAAAAATATACTGGGAAAGGATATTTTTTGCAATAAAAGTATTGTAGATACTTTATTATGGTCTCCCCTTCTATTCAGTGAAAACCCTTATCACAAACTTGTAAAAGGATATAAAATTGTAAATGATCGGGATATAAATAACCCATTATCTGATTGCAAACTAACCAAACAATTATTGCTTGATGAGCTTAATCGATTTAATGATCTAGACCCTGGTATTAGAAAAATTTACTCAAGCCTATTATCAAACTCCATTGACTATTCTGGATTTTTAGAATTAGCCAAATTTCCTAATCCAATAATCAATATTGGGGACGAAATAAACAGAATTTTCAAAAATAAATTTTGCATTAATGCCAACTTAAAGTCCATTTGTGAAAAATACCCTATAGAACTTGCATATGCCCTAGCTTTAATGCACACTGAAGACGACAAATCAATACTACCGCCATACGTCAATAAGACATTCCCCAAAACTCAAACAATAATAGACCATATTAGGTTTAAGTCTTGTGAGCAAACAACTTGCACTTATTGTACATCAAATTTAAATCCTCAAAAAGCATTACAAAAATATTTCGGCTTTGAAGATTTTAGAAAATTTGATGAAGAAAAAGAAATAAGCCTACAAGAAAAAACAGTTCGGGCAGGATTAAGCAATAAATCTATTATTGCAGTTTTCCCCACTGGTGGAGGTAAATCCCTTACTTTTCAACTACCAGCTTTAATGAAAGGATCTTTAACACGACAACTTACTGTCGTTATTTCACCTTTAGTATCCTTAATGAAGGACCAGGTAGAGAACCTTGAAAAGCGATTCGACATTACAAAAGCAGTTGCCATAAATGGTTTACTTTCTCCACTAGAGCGAGAAAATGCCATAGATCGAATTGAAAAAGGAGACATACAACTAGTATACCTATCACCAGAATCGTTACGATCTTCAACTATTCTAAGAATATTAAAACGACGTTCCATTGGCAGGTTTGTGATAGATGAAGCACATTGTTTTTCTTCTTGGGGGCAAGATTTTAGAGTGGACTATTTATATATCGCTGAATTTATTAAAAAACTTGAAGAAGATAAGCCCTCTATTAAAATACCGGTTTCATGTTTTACAGCTACAGCAAACCCACAAGTTATAGCCGATATTAAGGCTTACTTTAAAGACAAACTAAATTTGGATTTAGTTGAGTTTATTACAAGGGCAAGCCGAACAAATTTACATTACGAAGTTTTACCAGTATCGGATGCCGACGACAAAATGAAAACCTTGGTTGCTTTACTTCATCGCTGCCAAAAACCTGCCATCATATATGCGTCTAGAACAAAAAGAGTGGAAGAAATTCATACTGTATTAGAAAAAGCCAGTTTCAATTCCACATTTTTTCATGGCAAATTAGATAAGGAAGTCAAGAAAGAATACATGGAATCCTTCATGAATAATGAAAAAGATATTATTGTCGCAACGTCTGCTTTTGGGATGGGAGTTGACAAGGATGACGTTAAATCCGTAGTACATTATAACATATCCGATTCCTTGGAAAATTATGTTCAGGAAGCTGGACGAGCGGGAAGGGATGAAAAAATTAAAGCTAAATGCTATATCCTATTTAATGAACAAGACCTTAATAAACATTTTAGTCTGCTTCAACAAACAAAAATAAATCAAAAGGAAATTCAGCAAATTTGGCAGGCGATTAAGTATATGTCCAAATTCCGAAAGAATAAAAAAATAAGCAATTCAGCTTTGGAAATAGCTCAAAAAGCCGGTTGGGACACCGAAATTCATGAACTGGAAACTAGGGTAAAAACTTCCATTGCAGCTTTGGAAGACCAAGGTTTTCTAAAAAGGACCCAAAATTCATCTCGCATATTTGCAAATAGTTTGATGGTTCCCAACTTTGATGAGGCTGTTAAAATCATTAATAATAACTCAGAGCTTTCAGAATCCGAAATCAATAATTGTTCTCGAGTTCTAAAAATTATTGTTTCCGACAAAGAGAGTAGAATTGATTATTTAGCGGATAGGACGGCTTTAAAACTTAATGAAATAAGGGAAATCATAGATTTGCTAAGAAGTTTACAAATTCTAGGTGACGCCAAAGATTTAACCGCCTTTATAACTCTTAATCCATCCAAAAATAGTTCAAAAAATATCCTTGCCAAATACCATAAAATTGAATTAGCCATGCAAGATGTGCTATGTAAGGATATTAAGATTTCAATGCGACAATTGAATCAAAGAATAATCGATTCTGGTCTTGATTTATCTTCAATTGAAGCCATTAGAAATATTCTTAATTACTGGGAAATTAGAAAATTAATCCAAAAAAATAGAGTTGATAGAGCCAATGACCTGTACAAAATTAAAATTATAAATTCTTCCAAAATAAAAGAGGATATAATATGGCGACATGAATTATCTCTGGATATATGTGAACTTCTTGAGAAATTTCAAAGTGATGAAAAAGCCATTCTCGATACCAAAAAAGATCTTCCTGTAAGTTTTTCAATGTTACAATTAAGAAATTCCAATCATCTTTTTAGGACAATCAAAGAAGAGGATTTAAGTAAATACGAGAAATCTCTGTTATTCCTAAATCAAATAAAATCCATAAAACTAGAAGGTGGTTTTATGGTTACTTACAACAGGCTAAATATTGAAGAAATAAATCGTTCTGTACCTAGATTTACACAAGATAACTTTAAAAAAATTGGTGACCATTACGACCATAAAATACAACAAATACACATTGTGGGGGAATATGCCAAAAAAAGACTTCAAAACTATGAGTCAGCCTTAATTTATGTAAACGATTATTTTAGTCAGCCATATGAGGAGTTTATATCAAAATATTTCCCAAGACGTAAATCTGAAATAACTAGACCCATTACCCATGAAAGATTTAAAGAAATTACCGGAAATTTAGATATTGATCAAAGAAATATTGTTGATGATCACAGATCTGAAAAAACCCTAGTTCTTGCAGGCCCAGGAAGTGGAAAAACTAAGGTGTTGGTCCATAAAATAGCAAGCTTGTTGTTATTGGAAGACATAAAACCTGAGCAATTTTTAATGCTTACATTTTCAAAGGCTGCCTCTTTAGAATTTCGATCAAGAGTTAAACAGCTTGTGCCGGAATTTGCTCAACTAATTAATATTACTACATTTCATGGTTTCTGTTTTCAATTATTGGGACAAATGGGAGACCTGCACAAATCAACCAAAATTATACAAGACTGCATTACCGCAATAAAGGAAAATGAGGTAGACATTTCTTCCGTAATAAATAAAAGTGTACTTGTATTAGATGAATTTCAGGATGTTAATAGTTTAGAATGGGAACTTGTTCAAATAATTATTAAAAAGGCCAAAAACATACGTGTGGTTGCAGTTGGCGATGATGATCAAAATATTTATCGTTTTAGAGGCGCATCTAACCAAAATATGCTCGAATTTCAGCGGACATATAATGCTGTGGAATATCAGCTACTAAAAAACTATAGAAGCACATCTAACATTGTTGAATTTAGCAATGAATTACTTAGCCGTATTCCAAATAGACTGAAAGAAAATCAAATTTTGGAACCTGCCAATAAGCATAATGGTCAAAGAATAAACATAATTAAGTATTCTTCTTCTCATTTGGAAAAGGCACTTGCCGAAAAGTTAATTGAAGATAACAATTCTGGCACAAGGGCAGTTTTAGTCCGAACCAATGAACAAGCGTTACTTATAAGAACGTATTTATCAGAATTAGGTCAAAAAACAAAACTAATTACTGGTTTGGAAGGTTTTAGTCTTGATCATTTACACGAATTAAGAATCTTTTCTTCTTATTTAACACAAAATAAAAATGATGCGGGGATTATTTACAATACTACATGGGAAGAAGCTAAAGTGAATTTTTCACATTCCTTTGAAAATAAATTGCACTTTGATGTTTGCTGGGCTATCATCTTAAAATTTGAGGCAAATTATGACTCCATAAAACAGCTAGTTGATTGGTACGATTATCTGCGCGAGATAAAAATGGAAGATGCTATATATGGAGATTCAGATGCCATAATTATATCAACAATGCATAAATCTAAAGGGAAAGAATTTGATCATGTTTATCTTCTATTAGAAAACTATAATTTTATTGATGCCGAATCCAAACGCTTAGTATATGTAGGATGTTCGCGAGCAAAGCATAGTTTACAAATTCATTGCAACTCCGCTTTTTTTGATAGTTTTCAAACAGATAAAATTCAAAAAATAAGTTATGAAGGTAAAACAACGCAACCCAACCACATAGAATTAGTATTAGGACATAAGGATATAAATTTAGGATCCCAGAAGTATTCAGGAACGGCAATTAACATAAAGAAATTACAATCTGGTGACCAATTAAAAAAAATTAGTGTAAAATTCAAGGATAATGAAGCCTTAGGGTTATCCAATTTAAATGAAGATAATGTCCTTTTATTCTCGAAACATTTTATTAACACCAAGTACCGTAAGCTTGTTAAAGAAGGTTATGAACTATCTTCAGGTACTGTCGAATATTTGGTGTATTGGTACGACAATGAAGAAGAAAAAGAGTATAAGGTTGTGCTACCAAAATTGAAATTTATCAAATCAATTGACTGATGGATTCCGAATTATGAATCCATTGCATACCTAAAACCAACCTCCTTAGATTGTTTTGTTATTATCGGAAAGTCAACATAAAAACTTTGACATTGTAATGGGAAATATCAAGTAACGACTTGTTCCAGGCCGTTAGAGTAATTTGCTCCTAACAATATAAGATCCATGGTTTCCTCTTTCCTTTGTGAAGCTACAGAACTAGCTAATTAAAATGACTCCCTCATAAAATTCATTCTCCCATACTAAGACTTAGAGGACTTTCTAATGTCCATTCAACAACCTGATAAGCGAAACAGTCGGTTCGATTAAAATATATCAGAAACAACTTAAAAGCACCTAAATACTGACCTCCAAGACTTTTTATTTCCCTTCCGGTTGGGCAGGCTTTTTCTCATCGACAAATTCATCGTTCAGTTGTTCTTTTTCCTCAAGGTCAACCGCATGGTACATTGAGGCAAAAGCAGCGCAAATCCATATAATGGAGAATACAATACCAACAATAAAACATAAGAGTCCACCAATTACTATAGGAATTACGAGCAACCCCATTCCAAAAATCTGCCAACCGTGCCCCTTGGTCATTTCCCAGCTTTTTTCAACAGCAGCAATGGGTTCCATATTTTTATCCATAACCAGGTAGGAAACGAATGCCAACCTACATGCCAGAATAATACCGGGTACAATTAGAAAAACAAACCCTAAACCTACTATGGCAAAGGTGAGCAAATTAGCAAGGATGATATTGATGTAATTCTTTCTAAAGCCATCGAACATCTCACTGATTTCAACTTTTTGATTACGAATGGCACGTAGATACATTAAATCGCCACCGTATTTCACAACGGAAAAAACAAACACCCAATAGGCGGCGGCCAAAATCTGTAAAACTATCGTTCCAGGGGAAATATCGGTATCGGAATCCCGAACAATGGAAGCAGGAGATTCAGCAATACCCACAATGATCATCACTAAAAATAAATACAAAAAGTGTTTCCACATTTGCTGCCATCCATAACCATAACTACCAGTAATAGTAGCTTCGGGTCTTCTTTCTTCTTTTATTATTTCCATGAGCTTAAAATTTATATTCACACAAATTTAAGTGAGTCCTATTAAAATACATTCCAACTTAAGTAGTGAATTTAAAATCACTACTAAGGTAGGGGTAGGTATTACCTACATTTTTATACTTTTAACCTATAACAAACAAAAACTTGCTCAGTTTAATCTTCATTGTCGTATTTATATTTTGTGCCGCCATAGCATCGGCATGTATATTAGTGGGCCACCAATTCATCACCACCTACAACACCGAATTTCATCGCAACTACTTTTATTTTTTGGTCACCTTTTTTTCATTTGCTTTTTATGGCATTTGGGCACCGATAATTATGAGGGTTATACTGACTTCAATTGAGGTTGATGGCAAAACCGTGGAAACGGTAACCAATTTTTTACCTGTACTTGGCGTGCCCTTTTTACTTATTTCTTGGTTCATGTTGGTTAAAATGGGGTTTTCGCTGAATGACGTGAAGTCAGAGAACAGAGCGTTTCGTATTTATCTAATTTTTTTGACAATTGTAATCGTCATATCAGGAATTTATTTTTTAACCGATAACTTTCTAGCTTTTATAACAGAAGATCTCATTTATACTGAAATGGGAATATTCATTAGTTTGGAACTTGGTTATATGCTCATATTTGCTGGAATTGTCTGGCACTATTCAAAAAGACAGAAACGAGCTGATAAAAAAATAGTGCCCCGCTTCATGATTTTGATGCTTTTGGCCCTTGTATTAAGACTGGCGGTATTGCCCTTTGCCTTTTCCAGCCCATGGATTGTTGCCCCATTGATATTGGTGTATTTTATTTCAAACTTGGTACCCTTGTTTTATCTTAAAATCCATTCCCATTTGGTATTTGCACCATTGCATTCCGAAAACCCGAATCAAGAGAAAAGGGAATTAATATATAGCAAATATGAAATCTCGAAGCGTGAAAAAGAGATTGTTGAGCAAATCTGTCTTGGCAAGACCAACCAACAAATAGCGGACGAATTGTTCATTAGCCTACAGACCGTAAAAGACCATACACATCGGATTTATACCAAAATCGGCATAAAAAGTCGTATGAAATTGGTACAAATGGTGAATGAGTAGCACTGGGATTCATCAACGTTATTATCCTGAAATGGTTAAAGAAGATAATACGATAAAAGGATGCGCTTATAAAATTCGGGAAATCACAATTGATCTTCGACATGCAAAACAGTTTAGATCCTTTTCATCGACAAGTCAAAAATGGAAACATTATTGAACAAATTGTTGTCTTTATAATTATTCCTGTATTTCTGTTTTACATCAATTTCGCACTACTCATTCTTGTTATAATTACTTCCTATTCTATTGTTATCTGGGCATTTGGAATATGTTCTAACTCTGAAAATTTCAAAAAAGAAAAAACTGAAAGCGCAGTTTACCGCACAACAAAACTTTTAAGTCTTGATCGGTAATCCTTAAAGTTGAAGTTTTATCTATGTGAAACAATGTTTTCCACCAATTTTCATCTCTTTATTTTACTACTGTCCACCTTTTGTCCACCGCGGTTTTTTTATCCATGGAAACAGAGGTTTAGGTTTGTAGTTTCATTAAGTTGACAAAGCATGTAAGAGGTTAAAATTAACAGGGGCGCTATAACACTATTCCTCTTCGATCAAATTAATGATAAGTGTTTTTGTATGGGCTCCCTGAACCAAATGAATCTTGTATAGTTTTTTTATAAGCCTATCATCCTGATAGGTACTTAGGTATTTGTTACGACTTATTTTCCATCCGGAATTGACTTCAAAAACTTTTTTTCTTATTGTCAGAGGTAATACCACATCTTTGAAATTTTCCATGGAGGATACTATTTGGCCGTTCCTTGCGTAAAAAGCAATCAAGCTTCCATTTGTGGCCTTGAATACGGTTTCGAACGTTTCTTTCTCCCTTTTATCATATTCGAGCAAAGCTGTAACATCCAAAAGCGCGGCCCTGTTCTGTAACTGCTGTACTACTTCTGGGGTATCCTGGTCTTGCACATTAGCCAGGTAATCTGAGTTAGGTGCTGATACAGTTACTGCGGCCAGTTCTACTGCCGTAATTTCTTCGTTATTTTCCTGTGAAAAGCCAAGGCCAGTAAGGCCTAAAAGCATAATACTTAATACTACTTTTTCCATGACATTTATATTTAAAGGTTTATAAATAATTGATGTCACAAACATATAGGGAAAGAGATAGCACAACTAAGCAGCTATGTTTCGTAATATTATAAGATTTTTAGAAGTCCATTAAAAAAAAATTATAGGTGTTTCAGCTATGTTGTGAATAGTATGGATATGTCATAAAAAAATATTCAGTGTTTCATTGAAATCATAAATCTACCTTAGAAAACCCAACTTTTTTATACAATTCCCAATATCTTTGGTCTTCCCTTAGGAATTCTAGTACCGGCTCTTCTTTTAGCCAGACCATTTCAACTTCATGATGATCATATGAATTTTGCAGCCATAGCAGGGCCTTATCATAATCCTTAATATGTGCATAATAAAGAGCAAGAAACCATGCAGGGCTACCAGAGACCTTTTCTTCATATTTTTTATGTAGTAGCTTCAAGGTTTCTTTGACGCCTGCAGTGTTTCCATCCATCTCCTGGTAAACTACCTCAAGCCATAGTACTATAGGTGGGCGTCCCTGAAATTTATCCAATATTAATTGAAGGTGTATTTTTGCTTTTTCATGTTCCCCAAGATTGTAGTAAAGACGTGCTGTCTGTATCAAATAGTAGAAATTGTCTATGAAATAGGAATTATAAGTTTCCAATATGGCAGAACTTTCCTCCATATTACCTAGAAAAAAAAGCGCTTCAGCCTTTGCGACATATAGGAAGCGGTCTGAGGGATCCAAGTCAATGCTGTTTTCAATTGCTATTAGTGCTTCATCCGGTCTTCCAGTATTTATGGCATAATAAAAACCAAAATTTTTTCTGTCCCCAAACAATTTTCCCTGGTAATAGGCTTCTGACAGATCAAAGTTCCAATCATAATAGTAGGAACCTGCGAATAATTGCTCATGTACTTGAATGTTCATACTATCAATTGCGAGCGCTTTTTGTAATAAGGGTTTCCCCTTACGCCAGGCTTCCTGTTCGTTAAATACCCCCCAAAAAAGACCTCCATATATAAAAGTGTTCGCCAAACCAACATAGGCCTCCAAAAATTTAGGATCCAAGGCAATGGCATTTTCATATAAGCGAATCGCATTTTCGTAGGTATAGGCATCATGTTTACTTTTTAGATATTCTGCCTGTAGGTATAAATTGTAGGCCTCTTTGTTTTTGGTAGGGAATTTTTGTATGACCGCAATTTCTTGGTCTGTTATCTCTACTTGCATATTTCGTGCGACATTTTCTGCCACCTCGGCCTGCATCACAAAGATTTCGTCACTATTCCAGATACTGTTGTATTCGTTTTCCCAAAATTGATTTTCAGAGGTTGCGTCTATCATCTGTAATTTAATACTGACATCTTCACCTGATAATTGAAAACTACCCTGGAGAACATTTTTCACCCCTAATTCTTGAGCGATTTGTGAAATTGATTTATCAGTATTCTTATACGATAACATTGAGGTGAACGAAACTACTTTTCTTATAGATTCAATTTTAGCCAATCTTATTATTATAGCGTCCGTCATACCATCACTGATATATTCCAGTTCAGGATCTCCACTCCAATTTTTAAGAGGGAGCACTGCAATGGTCTTCTCTTGCGACATGGAATCTGTCGCTAAGGGTTCATCTAAAGTTGAATTCCCTTTGGAAGATGTTCTGTTGATTGTTAAAAAGGATAGTGTAAATAAGATTAAGAGTGCAACAGATACTATCAAAAAAACAGTTTTTCTCTTTTTAAATTTTGAAAAAAAAGGTACACTTCTTCTTTTCTCAGGGGTTAAACCCTTATCCAAATGTTTCCTGAATTTTACTTCCCCAGGAGGATATCCATAAGTTTCTTTAAAACAGGTGTTAAAATAGGCTGGGCTGCTAAAACCCACCTGATAGGCAATCTCTGAAACCGTTAATCTGTCTTGTTTAAGCATTTTCATCGCCTCTTCAAGCCTTATTTCACGAATAAACTGGCTTACAGATTTTCCCAAAGCCTTTTTTAATTTTTTATGTAGTTGGGAACGACTTATCCCATAAATTTCGGCAAGCTTTTCTACACTGAATTGCTCATTGGTAAGGTTATTCAGAATAATTTGATTCAGCTTTAATATAAAAAGTTCTTCACGATTAGCTGATTTAGTCATTATAAGAGTATTTATACAATAAATTTAAAGGGAACCATACTTATAAAGGTAACAATATTAATTAGAGCCTATAATCTCAGGTAAATCGTGCTTTCATAAATCTTTATTTGCTATTTTATTTACTTCCTTGGTGAGCAACGTGAATAAAAATCTACTCTCAGGTAATACCATTAGAACTATTTATTGGGACCAAACTCAATTTATGTTATCTGTGTTCGGACATATAAGTTAAGGCGAGTGTCCTAGGTTATAATTTCCATAACACCAAATATAATTTTCAATAAAAATTAGTGAAATCCCTTATAACGAAAAAGTTAAAAAACGGACACAACCCCAAATCTTACCATAACTTACCTGCGCCTGGATCCTGATTCGATTTTATAGCATTCGGGAAGATACGTGTTTAGTAAAATCGAATTAGGGCGCACTTGCTTAGGTAAATTTGGAACATCATTTTTTTTGATTCGTGGCAATCGTGCGTTGGCAAAGATAAAGGCATGGGGCGTTTTTTCTACGCCCTAGGCTTTTATGAGCGGTTCCGAGGGGGTTGGAAAATCCAGAGGTTTTTCAACTTCCGCAGGGATTGGATTTATTTTGTCCAATTGCCCCGTCCAAAATGCAATATTGCCATACTGATGAACCTAGTTCAATTCCTTTTCCAACTTAATTTTGAGCTTTTCAAAATCCTCCAGGGCCATGTCCAATTGTAACCTGGGCTTTCCAAAACTACTCTTCACCATTTGTACCTTGTTCAATAGGGCTATAAACTCCGCCCTGTTCTGTCTTAAGTCGCGTTTAAGATTGGTATGTTTCCTTTCTATGACAATGGCCTGCTCCACCTTTTTAAAGAACATATCCCTTTCCGGATCGTCTTGACGAACCTCCATCAACAAGGGAGCTTGTTTCCGTTTCTTTTGGGGGGTGTGTTCAAATAAAAGTTCTATCATGGCCTTGGTCGGAAGTACCCCATTCTTTTCCATATTTTTCATAATGGCGACCATCGCATCAAACCGTTTCTTGATCAGGTTCGCAATGGTCCTTCCATTAGGTCCAAAAGATTCCTTTGGAGAAATTTCGTTATAGAAAAAGAAATCCAACATCGTTTGCAGTGCCTCCGTATGGGTCTTGAAAAACCGCCTCGAAAACGTCTGGAACTGCTTTGCTGTATCTTTCTTAAAACGAATACCTATAAATGGTTTCATAATTTTCTGTTTTGTCGCAAATTCTCCCCTAAAAATGGGCGTTTACAGGCCGTTTGTCGCAAATTTCGCAAAGTCTAGGAGTAAATTGATTTTCAATCAATTGAAAATCAACAACTTAATTTTCGTAACGTGGCCTTGGCCCGTTACCCTCTTGCTATTCCTTTGCTCCGTTTTACTTCGCAGCGGAAGACCCTCTTTTAAACTTCTAAAAAGCTTCTCCCTAGTTATGATTTTTTTAATGCCCTTTCCAATCGGTCCGTTCGTTCCAAAAGGTCATTTTTTTTCTTTCACCAGCTGTTTTCTTCGGCTTGGGCCGTCCAACTTTAACCGGTTGAACATTCTAATGAACCTATCCGATATCTGTGTTCCATACCGGTCCCCTATCTGGGAAAGGCTCAAATTGTTTGTGTTATGTGTTTTTTTCCTAGGCTTTAGGAATTCCAATAACATTTGAGTGAAATTCAAAAACCCGCAACCTTTTTTAAGCTATAGGCACGACACATTTTGAAATTCGAATACACCATTCCAATACCTGTCAAAATGCTCCAAGAAGCTCTTATTCGCAGCCATCACCTCGAAATGGAGTTCGGCATAGGGATAACATTCTTTACCTCCTTGAAAAAAAATTAAAAAATTCTGGGGCGCGAAGCGGTTTACGCCTTGTTTGCTTTTTTAAAACTGATTTGATCATCCTTTTCTATATCAACTATTCCGATATCAGATTTGAATTTTCTTTCTCTCTAGTTTATAGATAAATTATTTTTTCTTCTTCTTTTTTTACTTGTTTATTATGTTAGACACATTTGTCCATTCCGCCCGGTCAATAATGTCAACGCTTCCATGCTAATAATGTCATGTCTGGGTCGCCAGTGTCATATCCAAAATATAACAGACTTCTCAGGAAGCGCTTTCTTCCATTAAAGGATGTTTCCTCTATCCAGCCCAAGGACTTTAGTTGGGAAATGTACCTGCTAACCTGTCGTTCGGAAATATGAAGAAAGGAAGCGATGTACTTATTGGACATGTAGCATTCCATACCGTTTTCGGTAAAGCTGTGTATCTCCAAAAACAAGATCTTTGCGTACCAGTTCACCTCCGTGTTCAGATAGATCGATCTTGGTATCCAGATCCCCTGAAAATTTCTTTCTTCAGGTTTCATAATTTTCTTCTGTTATTCGCTAAGGACTCGTTGAACCTATGTTCCAAGGTCTCATCGGAAAGGTCGGGTTCCCCCAACAACCAGGCATCTATGGTGTCCTTGTCAAAAAATTTCTGGCGGATATGGGGATTGTTCCCCATGGGAATCAGCTTTAGCTGGGTCAGTTTGTAGATTTTGCTTTTGGAGAGTCCGGTGTATGCGGCCAGATCCTCCACGTTCATTACTTTCTTGGTGTGGGCCAGTAAACCTTTGATATCGGATAACAGCTCCACTACGTTTTCATTTTCTTCCATGATATTTGCTTTAAGTTTCTATTCAAATTAGAGAACCAAAAACCACAGAAAGTAGTTCGAGAAAATTTTAACTTAAAAAAACGATAGTTATTGAGGGATTGTCAACGATTCCTAAAAAAAGGTTCGAATTGCGCAACACGCCATTATCATGTGATTGTATTTGAAAGTGGAAGCTGAATCCGATTTGAGATGTAGCACTAACTAGTTTCTTCTGTTGAAAGTGCCTAACTAAGAATAATATTTGGAGTCTTTGAGGTAATATTATGCAGAAAAAAAATGTTGTCCCTATGTTGTCCCCATGAAAAGAAAAAGGCCTCACGATTTCTCGTAAGGCCTATTCTCATTAAGCTCCCCCTCTTGGGCTCGAACCAAGGACCCTCTGATTAACAGTCAGATGCTCTAACCAACTGAGCTAAGGAGGAGTGTATTTTTATCGCCTAAGCGGGTGCAAATATAAATGTTTTTTCAAATACGCCAAACAAAAAATGGCTGTTTTGCACCTAAATTTTAAAAATATTTATTTCCCCTATAAAAACTTCTTGATGATATTCCAAATATCGTTACCGAACACCACTGCCATAAGCCCCATAAGTATAACAAAACCAATTATTTGGCCTGTTTCCAGTACCTTTTCACTAGGCTTTCTGCCAGAAATCATCTCGTACAACAAAAACATTACATGGCCCCCATCCAAAGCAGGTATAGGAAGAATATTCAAAAATGCCAACCAAACCGAGAACATGGCCATAAAATTCAAGAAGTATACCCAATCCCAGGTGGGCGACATCAATTCCACAATTCCTATAGGACCCTTAACTTGTTTATAGGCCCCTGTTTTGGTATTAAAGATTACCTTGAACTGTCGTATCTGATCGGTCAACACCTGAATGGTACGTTTATAACCTGCCGGGATAGCTTCAAGAAAACTGTAATTATCGGTAACCCTAAGATCGGTCAGGTCTAACTCTATCCCTATTATTCCTTCATCGGGAACAGTCAATCCCAAATGTTTGGTAGTACCGTTCCTCAAAACGCTGATGTCTAATTCTTGATTGGCCGAAGCACCAATTTTACTTCTAAATTCATCCCAATATTGGGTATCAACTCCATTGACCCCTTTAATTTCATCACCGGGCATTAAACCCGCCTTTTCGGCTACCGAATTGGGCTGTACCTTGGCAATGATAGCCTTAGATCTATATCCCAAGAAATTTTTACCTTGAGTAGCAAAAACGGTCTCCTTGCCTTCATCTGATAAAGGAACTGTTATTTCCCGTCCGTCCCTATTCACCGTCACCTCATCTCCAAGAATAATATCCAAAACCGCCTCGTTAAATTTTCTGGTCTTCTTATCATCTACCATTAAAATTTGATCCCCAGTCTTCAATCCCAACTGTTCCCCAATGGAATCTACTACAATACCATATTTAAGGCTGTCCGAAGGAATATAGGTATCGCCATTGCTAAACAACAACATGGTATAAATAACCCATGCCAATAAAAAGTTGACAATTACCCCACCGGTCATAATAATAAGACGTTGCCAAGCCGGCTTGGATCGGAATTCCCATGGTTGCGGCTCCTGCTTCATTTGCTCGGTATCCATACTCTCATCAATCATCCCGGCTATCTTTACATAACCGCCCAAAGGCAACCAGCCAATTCCGTACTCCGTATCCCCAATTTTCTTCTTGAAAAGGGAAAACTTCACATCAAAAAACAAATAGAACTTTTCTACTTTGGTCTTAAAATATTTTGCGGGAAAAAAATGGCCCATTTCATGAAGGATCACCAAAATGGATATGATGAGTACAAACTGTACAATCTGTAGTGTTAAGGTCATTAAGTATTTTTTTAAACTTTAAAAACGCACAAAAGTACATTATTACGTGGTCTTAAAAAAAAAACTATTCCCCCCACGGGTCTTTTTAAGAAAGATTTAGTAGCGAACCATGTTTAGTTACTTGAAATATTTAACCATCTACCCTACCTTTACCAAAAAAAAATGCGCTCGTTTTTTGCCAAATTTAAATTCTTCGGCATTGTGCTACTGATAATTTCGGCAGTAATTATTTCCCTTTTTTACAATGCCTTGCAGCCCAAAGAAATTTTGCCCGTCTACCAGCCTGCCATGGTAAATTTCGAATTGGTGGACAGCACCTTACAGCACGTAAAAAAATACCACACCATTGCCGATTTTGCATTGACCAATCAGAACGGGAAATTAGTGACCCAAAAAGACTACGCCGACAAAATTTATATTGCCGATTTTTTCTTTACTACCTGTCCCACTATTTGTCCCATTATGACAAAAAATATGGCCGGCATTCAGGATAAAGTTTTAAATGATGATGACGTAATGTTGCTTTCACATTCCGTAACCCCGGACATTGACTCCGTTCCCCAACTAAAAAAATACGCCCTGGAAAAAGGCGTAAAGGATAGCAAATGGAATCTGGTTACCGGCAACAAACAGCAGATCTATGAACTGGCCAGAAAATCCTATATGGCCGTTAAAACCGATGGTGATGGCGGCCCATACGATATGATCCATACCGAAAACTTTATTCTGGTAGATAAGGAACGTAGAATTAGAGGGTTCTATGACGGTACAGACTCTGAAGAAATAGAGAAGCTGCTGAGCGACCTTGAAATATTGAAATCTTCTTATAAAGACTGATAATATAGGCCCTACTCTGACAAACAAATTTTAAAATAATAACGGAATACCCTCTTTGCCTAATCATCACATCATACATTGTCCAAACCAAAAATTGGACATCCAATCTTCAAACCATAGCAGACCGCTTTTATTACAGCCAACTTTTTATGGTTTTAGCTGTTTACTTCATCTTTTTCTTTTATTTTTGTGCTTAATTAAAATCAATCTAAATAAAAATTGATTACAACGGTAGCACAATTAAGGCGAGGGCAAAAGGGAATCATCAAGGAATTTGCCGATGGAATTCTTCCGATAAAACTATTGGAACTGGGTTGTCTACCGGGCAACGAAATAGAATTGGTACAGGTAGCCCCCCTTAAAGACCCAATATACATTAACGTTAACGGTACCCATATTGCCATTAGGCGATCCATGGCTGCCCTAATAGAGTTAGAAATTATTGAAGATTCCCCATTATGAGCAAACAGATTAAGGTTGCGCTTATAGGCAATCCCAATACTGGTAAAACTTCGGTCTTTAACCAACTTACCGGATTAAAACAAAAAGTAGGGAACTACCCCGGGATTACTGTTGAAAAAAAAGAAGGGGTCTGTAAATTGCCAAGGGGTGTAAAGGCCCATATCCTGGATTTACCAGGCACCTATAGCCTTAATACCACTTCCTTGGACGAAAGTGTGGTTGTAGAACTATTGCTCAACAAAAATGACAAAGATTTTCCGGATGTTGCAGTCGTCATCAGCGATGTAGAAAACCTTAAAAGAAACCTTCTTCTCTTTACACAGATCAAGGATCTTAAAATTCCGGTGATCTTGGTTATCAATATGGCCGATCGTATGTCCAGGACCGGTATCTCCTTGGACATTGAATTGTTGGAAGAAAAATTGGATACCAAAATTGCCTTGGTAAGCACCAGAAAGGGAACGGGCATAGACCGGATCAAGGAATTGATCGCCGATTATAAAAATCTGTCCATATCCCCCAATGTCGACACCACGGTAATTGCGCCCGATTATTTTGACAAACTGAAGGCCACTTTTCCTAAAGAAGATCTTTATAAACTATGGTTGGTAATTACACAGGATGTAAATTTTATGCCCATAGAAAAGAATCCGATCACCATTGCCGCCTCTTTTGCTACCAAATCGAAATCCGAATTAAAGCGACTTCAACAAAAGGAAACCATTCTTAGATATCAATTTATAAATGGTATCCTAAAACAGGCCTATAAGGTGGATATAAATGCCGCCAAGGGACTCAGAGCCACGCTTGACAAGGTTTTGACCCATAAAATATTCGGATACCTTATCTTTTTCGTCATCCTACTGACTATTTTTCAAGCTATCTACGACTGGAGTAGTTATCCAATGGATTTTATTGATGAATCCTTTGCGTCTGCCAGTGAATGGGTCAAGGACACTTTGCCCCCTGGCGTATTTACCAATTTGATAGCGGAAGGAATTCTCGCTGGAATAGGTGGGATAGTCATTTTTATTCCCCAAATAGCATTCTTGTTCCTTTTTATAGCCCTTTTGGAAGAATCTGGCTATATGAGCCGGGTTGTTTTTCTAATGGATAAATTAATGCGTCCCTTTGGTTTAAGCGGTAAAAGTGTTGTGCCTTTAATTTCGGGGACGGCCTGTGCAATTCCCGCCATCATGGCCACAAGGACCATTGAAAATTGGAAGGAGCGACTTATTACCATTTTGGTTACCCCCTTTACCACTTGTTCTGCCCGCTTACCGGTATATCTGATCATTATTGCCCTGGTAATCCCAGAAGGAAGATTTTTGGGCTTAAGCTATCAAGCACTGACCTTAATGCTCCTTTATCTTATGGGGTTTGGGGCAGCCATACTTTCCGCTATGATCTTGAACAAGATTATGAAGATCAAGAGCAAGACCTTTTTTGTCATGGAAATGCCCAATTACAAGTTACCACTCATCAAGAATGTAGTGTACACGGTTTGGGAAAAGACTAAAAGTTTTGTGCTGGGTGCGGGTAAAATTATATTGGCTATCTCTATTATACTATGGTTTTTGGGCTCCAATGGCTTTTCCGATGATTTTGAAAATGCAGAGTCGATTGTTACCGAACAGATAAAAACCCAAGGATTTTCAGACTTTAACAAATCCAATATAGAAAGCTCAATGGCCAGCTATAAATTAGAATTACAAGATAGTTTAAACCAAAAAGTTTATGCCTTGGACCAGGCAGCAATAAGTGACTCGCTAAAAACAAAGGAAATGGCTCTAAACGAAAAGGCCACCAACCAGGAAATTGCAAGTTATAAACTGGAAAATTCCTATATGGGATATATGGGAAAGGCTATAGAACCTGTTGTACGCCCGTTGGGATATGATTGGAAAATTGGCATAGCCGTACTTACTTCCTTTGCCGCAAGAGAGGTCTTTGTAGGTACCTTGGCTACCATCTATAGTGTGGGCAGTGATGAAGAGGACACCATAAAGAACAGAATGGCCGCCGAAATGGATCCCAAAACAAAAAAACCATTATTTAATCTAGCCTCAGGGATATCCTTATTGCTTTTCTATGCCTTTGCCATGCAATGTATGAGCACATTGGCCATTGTAAAGAGGGAGACCAATACTTGGAAATGGCCTGCTGCCCAGCTAGTTTTTATGAGTCTTTTTGCGTATATTGTGGCATTGATTGCTTATCAGATCTTAAAGTAATTGTCCTAATTGATGGAAGGGTTTAGTGAAAGAAAAACACAATAGACTTTAGATCCAATTTTCCATAGGACCGGGTTAAAATTTTATCTGGTAAACACCCAAAACAAGTAAAAATGAGTATTCTTCAAAACATTCTGGTCTATATCACAGTGGCATTGGCCTTGGCGTATCTGGTAAAGAAATTCCTACTGCCCAAATCTTTGTTTGCTGGAAAAAAACGCAGCTCCAAAAGTTGTGGTGATGGCGATTGTGGTTGTCATTAATATTGCAAAAGCTCCTAATTACTGGCCTTAATACTTATTGCTATTAGCTTAAAAAGAGATCACTGTCGAAAATTGTGGGTGGATAGAACTGATAGTCGCAATAGAACACTGGAACCTACCCAACTATTATGATTTAATACTTTTTTCCATCGATGAAATGCTCTGCATTCATGAATACCTTTAAAAAGGAATAGATAAGCCTATGAATAAAAAAGTATCCAAAAAAATCTAGGCTTATTTTTCTTTTCTTGAAATCTACGGGCTTTCCACTGCCGCAGCGCCCAGACCGCTTTCACTAAGGTGATATGCTATTTGGACGCCTGCCTATCCGTCAGACAGGCCTTCCTAAGCCCAATGTGAAAACTCTTTGATTTACTACTAAAATAAAAATTGGCCGAAAACCATAACGAGAAGCTTATCGTTAGCCATCCTTATCCGCAGAATAGGGTTTAAAAGCTCCGAGATCCAGCTTTTTTCTTTTTAAAAAAAGCGCGGAGTTTTGAAACCGGTTTTTAGACATGGTCTAAAAAATTCATCGGAGAAGGTGTCTTTTCTTTTGTTTCGTTTTCTTTGGACAAGCAAAGAAAATGAAAAAGAACGTATTCATCAACTTAGTTAACCTGTTGCATTGTACAGCAAAGAAATCGAAGATTCACGAAAACCTATTAAAAAAAATAAAAACGAATTGAGTAAAATGAAAGAATAATTTTACTATGGTTAAATGATTTAAATAAACACAAAAGTTATACCTGGGCCTTAAAAAGAATGTTTCTGTCTTAAAATAATCACAAGACCATTGCTATCAGTTATCCAATTCCTTAATTTGGTCTTCTTTAGACCTCTTCTATGCCGTTAAATAGAACCTTAATTACTGCACTACTAATTGTTTTTGGTTTTTTCTACAATCAGGCCCAAATGATTACCTCTGTTGTAAAAGATTCCGCTACCCAACAACCTATCCCCTACGTCACCGTACAATTATCCAACAAAAAAGGGGTAATTACCAATGAGGAAGGACGTTTTAGTTTACTCCTGGATTCAAACACCAAGGAAACCGACTCTCTTTTTATTTCATGCATGGGATATGAAGCCTTGGGCAAGCCATTGAACGAATTTAAAGAAAGTGTCATTCTTTTAAGCGCAAAACCTATTGAGCTGAATCCTGTTATTGTAAGCAACAAGCAATATACCGCGGAAGAACTCATTGAACAGGTGAAAATCAATATCGACAGAAATTACAGTTCCAGCCTCACTAAAAAACGAGTGTTCTTTCGGGATTCCTACCATCAAATCCTTACAAAAAGGGACTATACGTTCAAGGAATCTACCATAGAGGCCCTCAACAAGAAATTTTTGGACAGTATACTAAGTTCCATCCCAAACAAATCCAGTCGTTACACTGAGATCCTTGGCGACTTTTATGGCAATTTTGAAAAGGACAACCAAAAACTGACCCTGATAAAGGCTTCAGACCTTTATGATAAGCAAAGTGAATTGGACCTGACTTCCTTGGAGGAAAAGTTCAATGACATTCTAAAGAAAAATATAAAGCCCGATTCCTATTTCAAAATTAAATCGGGCCTATTTGGCACCAAAGTGGACGCGGACGAATTTATGACCTTCGCAACCGATTCCACGGATGCCGAGGCCCTGAAAAAGGAACTGGCGGAAAAGAAAAAAAAGGAAGAAGAGCGCAAGAAGAATTTTGCTTCCTTTAAAAAGGGAAGTTTGGGAAAAATTATGGAAAAACAATTTTTTCTTGAAGACTCCGACCTCAACTTCATCCATAAAAATAATCGCTATGATTTTACTATGATAGATTTTACTTATTGGGGCGATGATGCCGTGTATATCATGGATTTTGAGCCCAAAAGGGGTGAAGACTACAAGGGTAGGCTATATATAAACGCCGATGATTTTGCCATTATCCGTTTGGACTATAACAATGTTAAATCTTTGAGAACCTTTAAGCTTTTAGGGATTTCCTTGGACCAATATTTGGACAGGGGCAAAATGATCTTCTCGAAAAATGAAGTTGGATTTTATTATTTGCGCTACTTAGAAGAAGAAATGGGTGCAAAGGTGGGAATAAAAAGACCTTTAAAGATAATTGAACTTAACAAACGCGTAAAAGGAAGGAACAAGCAAAATGAGCTTTACTTAAAATTGGATATGGCCAGCAGTGGTATAAATAAACATGAACTTATCCTTTTTGATACCGAGGACATAACCCAACAAGAATTCAATTCCGTTAAGGAAAATAATACGGTACTCCCCACCTATATGCCCAACTATGATCCAGAATTTTGGAAGGGCTATAACATTTTGGAGCCCAACCAGGCCATTAAGGATTTTACAGCCCAAGTGGAGATCGATTAATTACTACACGAAATTTTGTATAAAGGAATAGAGCAATAATGCCCAGCCTATGACCAATAACAATCCGCCCAATGGCGTAATTGGCCCTAAAAACCTAATTTTCTTCCCCTTCGCCGCACTAATGGAAAGACCATAAATACTAAAGGAAAAAAGAAATATCCCAATAATAAAACTATAAATCATATATCGTTCCAAGGCGGTTTCCAGATTAAAATTAAACCCTAAAACCAGCAACAAAATAGCATGGTACATTTGATACTTTACCCCTGTCTCAAAACTTTTTAACTGTTGTTCATTCAATGTCTTTTTTAAGGCGTGCGCCCCAAAGGCACCAAAAACCACCGCTAAAAGACCGTAAAGGGAACCCATTACATGAGCTATAAGTACCATAAGACTATTTTTTACAAGAATTAAAAACCATATATCCTAATTGAACTGCATCTTTAAATCCAAATCCCGATTCAAATTAAAGGCACACTCCTTATAGCTGGGAGGCCCAAATGTTTTGATTTTGGCGTTGGAGAAAGCCACAGATTCCTTGGGGATTCCCAACCAATTTGTATCCAACTTATCGTTTCCGTTTTCATCATGAAAAATGGCCACGGCGTATTCCCCGTTGGGAAGGTCCATAATCTTGAAGTTGGTGGTTGCCTCTTTAGCGGCAATCCGGTCTACCTTGAAAACTTCCTCGAATTTTAAAAATCCCTGGGAGCGATTGTAAATGGCAATATTAATATTGCCAATAGAGGATTTCACGCCCTGAACTTCTACAGAAACGCTGTATTGGGACATCCCTAAAAAAGGAAAAACAAACAATAATAGCCAACTATATTTCTTCATGGTTGTAGCGAAATCTAAAGCCAAAGGCTACATCTATTCCTTAGGCGGATTAATTTTATTGGACAAAAACTGATACATAAGCTCGGTTTCGGTACTATCCGGCATGTTTAAAAATAATTTCATTGAATCCTGATAGACCAACCGAATCTTTTGTTGGGATAGTTTATCTACATAAACATACACCTTGTTTGTACTTAGACTATCCTCTTTAAAAACTCCTTTTTCCCTTTCCTTAACAGAGAAACCGTTGAGGCGCTCCATGGAAGGTATCTTTTCCACCTTAGTAACACTATCCATATCGGCATATGGAATTTTTACGAAATATATTCCGGATAATATTTCCAGCTCCTCCTTTTCTGTCTTTACCCAATTTTTGTAATGTGCCGTAAAAGCCATGGCCACAACAATTATTGTGACTACAATAAGCAAGTTGAGCAACCAATGCCTTTTTTCAGTTTTTCCCATATTATTAGTGAAGATAGACGATTAATTTTTATAAAATAGAACATTTCAACTTAGTCCCACATCCAGTGCCATCATAATTATAAAACCTCCTATAAATCCCATGGTGGCGATGTCCGTAAACTTATCTTGTTGGGTCTCCGGAATTACCTCCTCCACGACCACAAATATCATTGCACCGGCCGCAAAGGAGAGAGCATAGGGCAAAATGGGCTGAAACGTAAGAACTGCCCAAGCCCCCAAAACTGCGGCAATGGGTTCTACCAGAGCGGAAGCCTGACCAAACATAAAGCTCTTTCTTCGGCTTAGCCCTTGCCTTCTTAATGGCATGGCAACAGCAAAGCCCTCGGGGAAATTTTGAAGCCCTATCCCTAAAGCTAAAGCCACAGCCCCACCAATAGTGGCCCCGTCAAATCCTGCGGCCACACCACCGAATAATACCCCAACGGCAAGTCCCTCCGGAATATTGTGCAAGGTAATCGCCAAAGTTAGCAAGGTGGTTTTATGCCATGGTGTTTTTATACCTTCCTTTTCATTTTCCTTAAAGTTGATATGCAAATGCGGCAAGACCTTATCCAAAGCAAAAAGAAATAATGCCCCCAATAAAAACCCAACTGCCGCCGGAATTACTTTTACAAATCCCTCCCCGGGACTCATTTCTATTCCTGGTGCCAAAAGACTCCAGAAGCTGGCGGCTACCATAACACCTCCGGTAAAACCCAACATCCCGTCCAGCACCGCGCGGTTCATGGTCTTGAAGAAAAATACCAGGGCAGCTCCCAGAGCTGTTAATCCCCAGGTAAATAAAGTGGCATAAAATGCTGCCAAAATGGGGTCTATTGCTTCAAAATAATCAATAATCTCCTTCATATTTCATCTTTGGCTTTAATATACAAATTAGAAGCAATGACATGTGAAATTTGCATTTTTCTGCCGTCAATCTCAATATTTAACGAACCATCGAACTCCTCTATCTCCATTACCTTTATCTGGTTCCCTAAAGCTATGCCGTTCTTATCCAAAAATTTTAAAAAGGTTGCGGATGAGTCTTTAACGCCAACACATACGCCTCCTGTATTTATTGCGACTTCACTCAATAACTCCCTGTCCCTTTCCTTAAATCCGCCATTCTTGTCGGGTATGGGATCTCCGTGAGGATCAAACTTTGGAAATGCCAACAACCTATCAAGACTATCTATTAGTTTGTCACTCTTAATATGCTCCAACTGTTCCGCCACTTCGTGAACCTCATCCCAGGAAAAATCCAACTTCTCCACCAAGAATACCTCCCAAAGCCTATGTTTTCTAATAATACCCAAGGCAGTTTTGTTACCCAAGGCAGTCAATGAAACCCCTTGGTAACGTTTGTAGTTTACCAGGTCCTTTTCGGACAGTCTCTTGATCATATCCGTAACCGAAGAAGGTTTGGTTTCCATTAGTTCAGCTATAGCATTGGTGGCAACTTCCTGGGTCCCTTTTCTTCCTAAATGAAAAATGGTCTTAATATAGTTTTCTTCCGAACGTGTCATTAAATACTTATTTACACAAAAATACATTTTTATTTATAAAAACAAATTTTTAGATTTGCCTAAAATTTAATTTAAATTAATGAAAAATATATTGCTGGCAAGTCTTTTTTTACCGCTTTTAAACCTTTATTCACAAACTGGAACCTTGGCGGGTACGGTTGTGTCCCAAGGGGAGGTTTTGCCCTGGGCTACCATACAACTTAAGGATACCCGGCTAGGCACCACTACGGATGAAGCAGGAAAGTATCTGCTCGAGGTCCCACTTGGAACCTATACCGTGGTTTGTAAGAGCATAGGATACAAATCCGTGGAAAAAGTGGTTACGCTAAATAGCTCCCTTCCCCTGCAACTAAATTTTCAATTGAATGAAGATGTTATGGGGCTGGAACAGGTGGTGGTAACGGGTACCCGGACAGACAAAAGACGAACCGACTCTCCCGTAATCGTAAATTTGATCAACAGCAAAACACTGGATAATGTAGTAGCAACCAATCTTTCCGAGGGTCTGCGGTTTCAACCTGGCCTCCGCATTGAAACCGATTGCCAAACCTGCAATTATACCCAATTGCGTATAAATGGACTCCAAGGAGGTTATTCCCAAATCCTTATCAATGGGAGACCCATATTTAGCCCGCTTACCGGCTTATATGGTATGGAACAAATTCCTGCCAATATGATAGAACGTATAGAAATAGTCCGCGGTGGCGTCTCCGCCCTATATGGATCCAGTGCTATTGGGGGAACAGTAAATGTAATGACCAAGATTCCAAGACAAAATGATTATGCGATTACCTACACCTATCAAAATATGGGCAATAGGAGCAACGATCACCTTCTTGTTGGAAATGCAACTGTAGTCAACACCAAGAAAAATGCCGGCGCTACATTTTTCGTCAGTAAGCGGGACCGTGACACCTATGATGACAACGGTGATAATTTTTCCGAGCTTCCACAGCTAAAAAACAATTCTTTTGGAACCAACTTCTTTTATATCCCACAGGAAAACCAAAAACTGGAAGCGAGCATAAGTAGTATTAATGAATACCGCTACGGGGGAGAAATGGTAGACAAACCTGCCCATTTGGCACAACAGTCGGAACAAAGGACCCATAACGTGCTTATGGGCAGTTTGGATTATCAGATTAATTTTAATGAAGAAAAAAGTGCTTTGATACTTTATTATGGCAGTCAATATACCGATCGCGATCATTATACCGGCATCATCCCGGACGAGGAACCCCAATTGGGCCAGTTTTATGCGGACCCTCCCTATGGCATATCCAATGTTACCACCCATCAAGGGGGGGCACAGTACAATCATAGATTCAACTCCTTTTTAGGGAGCAAGACCGTATTTACACTTGGTTCCGAGTATGTATATGACGAGGTGTTGGATATAATTGAAGCCTATAATTACAAAATAGATCAGACCACAAGAAATCTTGGAGGTTTTGTACAGAATGATTGGGACCTAACTTCAGATTTAAATTTTCTTTCAGGATTTAGAATAGACCAACACAACCTCTTGGACAAGGCCATTATAAGCCCTAGGCTTTCCTTGCTATACAAATGGAAGAAAGAGACACAATTAAGGCTAGGCTGGGGAACAGGTTTCAGGGCTCCGCAAGCCTTTGATACCGATCTGCACATTGCCTTTGCCGGAGGTGGCATTTCACGCATATCCCTTTCAGATAATCTAAAAGAAGAACGCTCCAACAGTTTTACAGCATCAGTGAATTATGACAAGGCAAGCGAACACTTTATTGCAGGGTTCACCCTGGAGGGATTTTATACTCATTTAAATGATGCCTTTTATCTTTTCCCATTGGGGGAAGACCAATTTGGTGAACGTTTCGAAAAGAGAAATGGCAGCGGTGCCACCGTAAAAGGCATTACCCTGGAAACAAGGGCTAATTTTGATTATTTGCTACAGATCGATGCCGGCCTGACCCTACAATCTAGCCTCTTCGATGATGCCGTGGAGAATATTAAAGGCTTGGAAGCCAAAAGGGAATTTCTAAGAACCCCTGATAAATACGGTTACGCTACCTTTACGTATACACCTACCAAAAAATTGAGCGCCAGTGCCAATATAGTGTATACAGGCCCTATGGAACTGGTCCATTTTAGCGGGGAAGGAACTGGGCAGGCTCTGGATGAATATACTAAGTCCACTTCATTCACGGAACTTAGCCTCAGACTGGGGTACAGTTTTGAATTTCCCAATATTGATACGGGAATGGAAGTTTTCGGTGGGCTAAAAAACTTGACCAACGCCTACCAGGACGATTTCGACCTGGGCAAAAACAGGGATAGTAATTACGTTTATGGCCCAGGGGCACCCAGAACCGTTTTTGTTGGATTAAGAATAAAATCATTGTAATTGACATGAAAAATAAGCTGACCTTTTTAACACTCCTTTACCTATTTAACTTTGGCTCAAATAAAATATATGCCCAAGCCAAGAGTGGAGTACAATGGATCAGTTTTGAGCAATTGCACGATTCCCTTAAGGTACATCCTAAAAAGGTATTTATCGATTTTTATGCGGATTGGTGCGCCCCATGCCTAAAAATGGATGAAGTAGCTTTCAAAGACCCTGAGGTAGTCCGTATACTCAACAATGGCTTTTATGCCGTTAAGATGAATGTGGAAACAACCGACACCATAGTTTTCGGGCAACAAAGTTTTACCAATAAGAAGGCCAACAGACGTAATTCCGTGCACGAAATTCCGCTTCTTTTAGCCAGCAGAAAAGACACTCCCTTTACCCTACCCGCTATGGTTTTCATGGATTCCAATTTTAATGCCCTAGCACGTTATTTCCAATATCTGGATGCAGGACAATTGCTCTCAATCCTCGAAAATATGCCCTAAGCCGAGCTAAATTTTTAGCTTTCTAGAAAATATAAGTACTATAAATAGAATTTGTACTTTTGGAAATATCCTTTATTTGGATATTGGATCAGTACTTAACCCAACATATTCCAGGTCAATAGAGACCACGTCCATGGCCACATACGATTATATTATTATTGGTGCCGGAGCCTCCGGTCTGCTGTTGGCCAACGCCCTGGGAAAAGATAGTTTCTTTTCGAAAAAATCAATTCTTTTATTGGACAAGGATTTGGACAAACCCAATGATCGTACCTGGTGTTTTTGGGAGAAGGGTAAGGGTGAATTTGATACCATTCTACATAAAACCTGGGATCATATTTTGGTAGCAGATGACACCTATTCCAAACTTATGCCCATTGACCCCTACACATACAAGATGATCAGGGCAAAAGATTTTTACCAAGCCTACAGGACAAAAATAAATAGGCATGCCAACATTACTTTTTTGAAAGGGAATGTTGTCCATATTGAAGAGAGGGATAACCAAGTAATTGTCGCCACAGATTCCCTTACTTATATCGGCAAAAAGGTTTTCAATAGCATATTCGACTACAAACCCCTGTTACAACAAAAAAAATACCCCGTCCTACAGCAACATTTTATAGGATGGTTTATAAAATGTGACAAAGCCGTTTTTGACAGTCAACAGGCCACTTTTATGGATTTTTCCATCCCTCAGAATGGAAACACGAGATTTATGTATGTGCTGCCATTTTCTAATACGGAGGCCCTGGTGGAGTACACCTTATTCTCCAAAAATCTGCTCCCTACCCAAGAATATGAAGAAGCTATAAAGAAATATCTAAAGGATAATCTGGATTGCCACCATTACGAAATATTGGAAACGGAAAAGGGAAATATCCCTATGAGCTGTTATAATTTCAACATTCACAACAGTAAGAACCTTATACATATAGGGGTTGCTGGCGGATGGGCCAAGCCAAGTTCCGGCTACACTTTTATGCGGACACACCAAAAAACAAAGAACCTCATACCCTTTCTAAAAGAGAATAGACCCCTAAATATCTTCTTTAAAAAGGACCGGTTTTGGTTTTATGACCTTCTTTTGTTGGATATACTATCTAAGGATAACGACATGGGGCGATTAATTTTTGGACAATTGTTTAAAAATCGCACCCCACAAAAAATCTTTGCCTTTTTGGATGAAAAATCCACAATTTGGCAAGACCTAAGCATTATTTTGGCATGCCCCAAAAAAGAGTTTATCCAAGCCTTTTTCCGTAGGCTATTTCTAATTTAACAAGCAATATTTTATAATATTGATTTATACACGTATATTTTATTCTTTTTAAGACCAATTTAAACCCATGCGAAACAATATCTCCCTCAGAATTGCCCTAATAGTTTCTCTTTTTGGCATTTTCACCATTTCCTGCGATAAAAAACCCAAGCAACCAAAGGAACCTTTGTTGGTCATAAAAGAGGATACGGCAACCGCCCGGATCAGATTTAAGGAAATAAGGGAAAGCGTTCCCGCACAGGTTGCCGAAGGCTTAACCCTTACCTTATGGGCTTCGGATTCTTTGGCTCCAGATCCAGTGGCCATGTCCGTTGATGATGAAGGACATATTTATCTAACTCGAACCAACCGTCAAAAAAACTCAGAATTTGATATTAGGGGATTTAGGCATTGGATGACACCGTCCATAGCCCTGCAATCTGTGGAAGATCGAAAAAATTTCTTGCACGAAACCTTCGCTACCGAAAAAAGTTCGGAAAACGAATGGCTAAAGGACCTTAATAGTGATAGTGTACATGATTGGAGGGATCTTACGGTTCAAAAGGAGGAAATTTGGAAGCTGGAAGACCAAAATGGCAGTGGTATGGCCAATGTTGCTACAAGAATCCTTAATGATTTTCACGAAGAAACATCCGACGTAGCAGGAGCATTATTGGTTCGGAAAAATGACATGTTCGTAGGTATTGCCCCGGATATGTGGAGAATTACCGATGAGGATGGAGATGGTATTATGAGTGATAAAACTTCCATTTCCCATGGTTATGGGGTTCATATAGGTTTTGGAGGTCATGGAATGTCGGGCGCCATTGAAGGTCCTGACGGAAGAATATATTGGGGTATAGGCGATATAGGCGCCAATATTACTACCGCAGACGGAACACACCATAAATACCCCAATCAAGGAGTTATTGTTAGATCCAATCCCGACGGCAGTGATTTTGAGGTTTTTGCCGCAGGGGTCCGTAACACCCACGAATTTGTATTTGATGAATACGGTAATATTATTACGGCGGACAATGATGGGGATCACCGCGGGGAGAGTGAGCGATTGGTTTATATTGTAGAAGGCTCCGACGCGGGATGGCGCTCCAATTGGCAATATGGCAAGTACACCGACCCCAAAAACAATGGCTATAATGTTTGGATGGATGAAAAACTATTCGTCCCACATTGGGAGGGTCAGGCCGCCTATATTATTCCTCCAATAATGAACTTTCACAATGGTCCCACAGGAATGGCATACAACCCCGGAACAGCATTGGGCAAGGAGTGGAAAAACAAATTTTTTCTAGTGGAGTTTGTAGGAAACCCCAGTAGATCCCATATATGGAGCTTTGACCTAAAACCAAAAGGCGCCTCTTTTGAATTGAATAACGAACAGGATATCCTAAGCGGAATTTTACCAACGGGAATCCGTTTCGCCCCCGATGGCGCCCTGTATATTGCCGATTGGATGAATGGCTGGGACACCAAAAATTACGGCCGGGTCTGGAAGTTGGATGTGGCCCCTAACAAAAACGACTTGGAGGCCGAAAGAAAGGAAACAGAGCGACTAATGACCCTGGATTATACGGATCAAAGCGTGGATAAATTGACCCAATTCCTATCCTATCCGGATATGCGTATTCGGCAAAAAGCACAGTTAGAATTGGCCGATAGGGACAACAAAGGATTAAAAGCTTTGACGGCAGCTATTGCGCAAAAGCAAAATCAATTGGCCCGCGTACATGGCATATGGGGCATTGGCCAGTTGGCGAGAAAAAATTTGGAAAGGGCCGAATCACTAATGGGGCTTTTGAAGGACAGTGATGCCGAAATAGCGGCACAGGCTGCCAAAACCTTGGGGGATGTAAAATATAATAATGCAGGGAAGGATTTAATTCCCTTACTGGGACACGAAAATGCCAGGGTCCGTTTCTTTGCCGCCCAAGCCTTGGGCAGGATAAAGGACAAAAATGCAATTGAGCCACTTCTGAAAATGTTGGAATTCAACAATGACGATGACCTCTATCTAAGACATGCCGGGGTACTGGCATTGTCGAGAATTGGGGAAGTTGCCCCTATAGTTGCCTTGGCCAAAAGCGAAAACAGAAGTTTGCGCATAGCAGCGGTCTTGGTATTGAGACGGCTACAGAGTGAACAATTGGCTTTGTTTTTAAAAGACCAGGAAGAATATATAGTAACCGAAGCTGCTAGGGCCATCAATGACGATTGGTCCATTGAATCCGCCCTGCCTGCATTGGCTTCTTTGTTGGAAGTTGAAAAATATACTGCAGAGCCTTTATTGCGCAGGAGTATAAATGCCGCTCTTAGGGTTGGTGGAGAGAAAGAACTGGACCTGCTAATCAACTTTGCAAAAAGAGAATCCGTTTCAAGCAATCTTAGAGGCGAGGCATTGGCAGCCATTGGTACTTGGGCCTCCCCATCCGTGTTGGATAGGGTAGATGGCCGCTACAGAGGCGAGATAAACAGGGATGCCATAGTAGTAAAACAGAAGATAGAAAAATATATTCCAGACTTCTTAAAAGATAAAAATCCCGACATTTTGGTGGCTGCAGCCAAGGCTATTAGCTCCTTGAAGATTGAGGGATATAATGCCCAATTGGCACAGATTATGAAAAGCCATGCTTCCCCGGAGGTACGTTCGGCCATGTTAGCGGCGCTAGGAGATTTGAATTACAGCAAAATAGAGGAGGCTATGAAGATAGGCATGGCGGATAAAGATCGGGGTGTCCGTACCGTTGCAGTAGGGTTGGTAACCCAGCTGGATCTCCCCAAAGAAAAGCTGCCCACCATTGTGGAACCTATATTTAAAAGTGGATCCATTGTGGAACAACAAAAGATGTTGAGTGTCCTGGGAGAAATGCCCCTAGAAAAAAGTAAGGACGTTTTAATCTCCCTTATAAAACAGGGAAATGACAAAAAACTTTCCAACGGGGTTATTTTGGATTTAACAGAGGCTGTAGAGGCAACAAAATCCGAGGAGCTAATTTCCCAATTGGGCATTTTAAAAGCACATGGGGATGGTTTGGAAGCCTATTCAGAAACCCTAAATGGAGGGGATAGAAGGGCAGGTTATCAATATTTCAACACCAATTCCGCCGGGCAGTGTGTTAGATGCCATGCCCTTGGTGGTGCAGGGGGAGCTGTGGGCCCTGCCTTGGACAATATAGGCAATATTTTAAGCAGGGAACAACTACTTGAATCCTTGATCAATCCTAGCGCACGATTATCGCCAGGATATGGCATGGTTACCGTTACACTAAAGGACGGACAAACAGTTACAGGAATATTGGAAGAGGAAACCCAGGATGAGCTAATATTAAAAACTTCGGATGCGGAACCCATGGAAATTGCTTTGTCCCGAATAGACAAAAGACAAAATATGGCTTCAGGGATGCCTCCCATGGGGACAATAATGTCTAAAAGGGAAATTAGGGATGTAATAGAGTTTTTGGCCAATTTGAAAAAGGATTAACCCAATACCAAAGTAAATCCCATATGGTCTCTATGGCACCTTAAACCTCGCGGTTCATTAAGGCAGTACCGAACTGCCTTAATCTTTCCTTTTTCCCAGGTTCCAGGTTCAGCATATCCAAGGTTGTGAAGGCCCTATCGGTATAACTTTTTATTTCTTCAATAGTTCTAGATACCGCTCCAGCTTCTTCAAACAATTGCTTTACTGTGGATATTTTGTCTGTGGGATCTTTTGGTTTAATGGAAAACAAGTGTTCCAACTCCTGCGCTTGGGTCGAGGTTCCCATTTCCAAGGCTTTCAAATACAAATAGGTCTTTTTATTTTCAATAATATCGCCCCCAACCTGTTTGCCAAAGCTCTTGGGATCCCCAAAGGCATCCAAATAATCGTCCTGCAACTGAAACGCAATTCCCAGATTCTTTCCAAAATCATATATTAAATCTTGTACATCGTTCGGCTTATCTGCAATTATGGCTCCCATTTTCATAGCAGCTGCCACCAATACCGCAGTTTTATTTTGTATCATGATCAGGTATTCTGGAATAGTAACATCTTCCCTGCTCTCAAAATCCACATCATACTGCTGCCCTTCACAAACTTCCAAAGCGGTTTTGCTAAACACCTTCAATAATTTCTTAAAACTCTTGGCAGGATAACTTTCCAAAAGTTGATAACTGTATATCAACATGGCATCCCCCGAAAGAATTCCGGTATTTAAGTCCCATTTTTTATGCAAGGTCTGTTTCCCTCTCCTTAAAGGGGCCTCATCCATAATATCATCATGAACCAAGGAAAAATTGTGAAATACCTCCACGGCCAATGCAGCATCCAAAGCTTTTTTATAGTCGCCTCCAAAAATATCAGTGGTCATCAATGTCAATACTGGCCTTAATCGTTTCCCCCCTAGATTTAGTATATAGGAAATGGGCTCATAAAGATTTACAGGTTCCTTAATTTTCACTTTCTGCTCCATATGGGCCAAAAACTGGGACCTATACTGTTCAATACTGTGCATAACGGCAATTTTCCTCAAAAATACATTAAAAGAAATCACTTTTCATAGGGAAACAAATTCAGATGCGAAAAGAAGTGTTGCGCTAAAATGTTAAGAAAACGTAAAACTTAGGAAACTTTTTTTGTTTTATAAGTTTCCGCGATTATCTTTGCCGACTCTATGAAGGAAAAAATTTTAGAAAAGGCAACGGATATGTTTTTGAACCTCGGGTTCAAAAGTGTTACCATGGATGATTTGGCGAATGAAATGGGGATATCAAAAAAAACGATCTACACCCATTTTGAAAACAAGACCAGATTGGTACAGGAGTGTACTTTTAGTCTATTTAACCAAATTAATTCTGGGATAGATTGTATATGTACAACAGGCAAGAATCCTATTGAGGAATTGTACGAAATAAAAAAGTTTGTCATTTCACATTTGAAGGATGAAAAATCTTCCCCCCAATACCAATTGCAGAAATACTATCCCAAAATCTTTTCAAACCTAAGGAAAAAGCAATATGAGCTTATGCAGGAATGCACTATTAATAATATCAAAAGAGGTTTGGAACTGGGGATTTACAGGGAAAATTTAAATGTGGAGTTTGTATCTCGAATCTATATTTCGGGCGTAGCCAGTATTAAGGACGAGCGCTTCTTTCCGGAGGGAAATTTCGCGGCCAAAGATTTACAGGATTATTTTCTTGAATATCATTTGCGCGGAATTGTAACACCAAAGGGCAGAAAGATACTAAATGATATAATCAATTCAACTTATGAATAAAATACAGCTAAATAACCTTATCAAAAAACTTAAAGCCAATTTTATGAAAAACAGTTTTTTAGCACTATTGATGCTATTTACAGCTACTTGGTCCTACGCCCAGGAACAAACTAATAGTTTCACCCTGGAGGAAGCCATTAATTTCGCCATAGAAAATAATTATGGGGCCATTAATGCGGACAGAGATCTGTTGGATGCTCAAAAACAAAAATGGGAAACCATAGCCACCGGACTACCACAAATAAATGGTGCCGTGAGTTATCAAAACCAATTAAAGCAGCCCGTTTCGCTACTGCCAGGAGAATTCGTGGGCCAAGAGCCCGGAACCTATGTTCCTATTGTATTTGGACAGCCACAAACTGCCAGTGCCACCGCTACACTAAAACAACAGATTTTTGATGGATCCTATATCGTGGGCATTCAAGCCACTAAAGCCTTTATTGCCTACAGCGACAACAATAAGGAAAAGACAGAATTGGACGTACGCAAATCTGTAGTAGAAGCATATGGCAATGTATTGTTATCCCAGGAAAGTATCGCCATACTGGAAAAGAACAAGGCCAATTTGGAGAAAAATTTATTTGAAACCCAGAAGCTTTTCGAAAATGGTCTTGGTGATGAGGAAAGCGTGGAGCAATTGCAGATTACCCTATCCTCGGTAGAAAATCAATTAAAAAACTCCTTACGCCTCCAGACCATTACCCTACAAATGTTAAATCTAATAATGGGGCTGGATATAGATGCTCCTACCCAACTAAAGGAAAATCTGTCCGATTTGGCTCAGGCACAAATTCGTTTGGAGCTTCTGGATGAAGATCTGGTCATGGACAACAACATAGATTTTAAAATGGTGGACAATCTTAACCAGCAAAGGGAATTGGAGCTTAAGCTGCAAAAAAGTTTGGCCTTGCCAACCTTGAATGCCTTTATAAATTACGGTAGCACATCTTATAGTGATAAGTTTAACTTTTTCAAGAACGAAACGGAATGGTTTGATTCCTCCATACTTGGATTTGACCTCAGTATCCCTATTTTCAGTTCCCTTGGTAGAAGTGCCAAGACCGCTAGGGCAAAAATTGCGCTTGAAAAGGCAAGAACACAGAAATCCGAGACGGAACAAAGTATTCGCCTACAACACCAAACCGCCAAGAGCAATTACCTCTTTTCTATTGAGCAGTACAATACGGCAAGTGAAAATTTGGCCTTGGCCGAGCGTATTGAAAAGAAAAACGAAATAAAATACTCCGAAGGACTTGCCACCAGCTTTGAGCTGAGGCAGGCTCAAACACAACTCTATAATGCACAACAGGGATACCTTCAATCCATGGTAGAGGTAATAAACAATAAAACGGCCTTGGAGACGGTACTTAACAGCAAACTATAACATCAACCTAGAATTTATAACTATGAACAAAATACTTCAAATATTCGTATTGGGAACCCTAATGGTTTCTTGTGGAAGCGATAATCAAAAAACTGTAGACGACCTTATCTCAGGAGGAGATCTTAACGCATTGCGCACCAAAAAAAGTGAACTCTTCGAGAAACAAAAAGCATTGGAATCCGAAATGAAAAAATTGGATTCGGTAATTGGATCAATGAGCGGGAATGAAAACCTTCCCCTAGTTACCACAATTATAGCCGAGCCCAAAAAATTCGACCATTTCTTGGATTTACAGGGAGATGTAAAAACTAAACAAAATGTGCTCATTTATCCTGAGATGCAAGGTGTACTACACAAAGTATATGTAAAAGAGGGACAAGAAGTAACAAAGGGTCAAATATTGGCCAGCATAGATGATGGTGGTATGGGCAGCCAACTGGAGCAATTAAAAACCCAGGCGGAATTGGCAAAGACCACCTTTGAACGTCAAAAAAGATTGTGGGATCAAAAGATAGGTTCCGAAATTCAGTATTTACAGGCAAAGACCAACTATGAAGCATCCGAAAATACGGTTAAACAAATGGAAAGTCAATTAGGAAAGTCCACCATTAGGGCTCCTTTTTCCGGAATTATAGACGATGTTATCAAAGACCAAGGAACAGTGGTTGCCCCCGGTCCGGGATCCGAAGTTTTCCGAATAGTAAACCTCTCGGACATGTACATTGTGGTGGAGGTACCGGAAACCTATTTGGGAAGCATCAAAAACGGCAAGGAAGCCAAGGTATATTTCCCTGTTTTAGGCGATAGTATTATGACCAACATTAGACAAACAGGAAACTTTATTAACCCTGGCAACAGGTCCTTTACTGTAGAAATACCTGTGCCCAACAAGACAGGCACAATTAAACCCAACTTGAGCGCCAAGGTACAATTGAACGATTACACCAGTGAAAACGCCATTCTTATTCCACAAAGTATTGTTTCCGAAAATGCCGATGGTGAGCAGTATGCCTACGTGGCAGAAGAACTAAATGACGAAAACGAAGCCATCGTAACCAAGAAAATCATCACTACAGGTAAGACCCAAAATGGTTTCGTGGAAGTCCTATCCGGAATCAGTAATGGAAATCATATCATTAAAGAAGGCGCTAGAAGCGTAAAGGATGGTCAAAAAGTGAAAGTTTTAAACTAAGGAGTCCATGAGCAAACTACAAAAAAACGCAGACAAAGAATTTAGTTTATCGTCCTGGGCAATAGATAACCCATCGGTTATTTATGTAATGATCGGTATCTTCCTATGGATAGGTTTTTCCTCCTATCTGGCCATGCCAAGGGAAGACTTCCCAGAGATCATAGAAACCAAGATTTATATAAGTACCCCCTATCCCGGAAATACGGCGGAGGATATAGAAAGGTTGATAACCGATCCTTTGGAGGATGAATTAAAGAATATTAGCAATGTGGTGGAAATTATTTCTACCTCACAGGAAGATTATTCCATTATCACCGTTGAGTTCGACGAAGAAATTACCGTAGAAGCGGCAAAGCAAAAGGTAAAGGATGAGGTTGATGGTGAAAAAGCAAGTGAAGACTGGCCCACCTTTAACGGAGCTAAGGTAGAACCCAATGTGTTCGACCTAAATTTTTCTGAAGAAGTTCCTATTATGAACATCAATTTTACCGGGGATTATCCGGTAGAAAAATTAAAGGAATATGCAGAATACCTGCAGGACGAAATTGAAAATCTCCCTGAAGTAAAAAAGGCCGACATCCGCGGAGCTCAGCAAAAAGAAGTGGAGGTTGCGGTAGATGTCTATAAAATGATGGCTGCCAAGGTTAGTTTTGACGATGTAATGCAGACCATTGGCAATGGCAACATGACCATGTCAGCAGGAAATTTAAAGATTGGTGGCCAACGCCGTACTATACGCATATTGGGCGAGATAGAAAATCCGGTGCAGCTTAACGATTTTGTTGTAAAATCGGAAAACGGGGCCGTCTATTTAAAAGATATTGCCACCGTTCATTTTGATGAAAAGGATAAAACTACCTATGCACGGGAATTTGGGGAAAGCGTTGTAATGTTGGATGTAAAAAAACGAGCAGGCCAAAATTCCATTTCGGCATCCGATCAGATTAAGGAAATAGTGAAGACCACAAAGGCCAACTATTTTCCTCCAGATCTTCACATTTCCATTGCCAACGATTCCTCTACAAGAACGCTTAACCAGGTAGATGACCTAGTAAACAATATTATTTTCGGAATTATTTTGGTGGTAGGGGTCCTAATGTTCTTCTTAGGCTTCCGCAACGCCCTTTTCGTTGGCTTTGCAATACCTATGTCCATGTTTATGTCCTTTATGATCCTGTCCTGGTTGGGTTACACGCTTAATACCATGATTTTATTTGGAATGATCATGGGATTGGGAATGTTGGTAGATAATGGTATCGTTGTGGTCGAAAACGTGTATCGCTTAATGGATGAGGGAATGCCACGTATTGAAGCAGCAAAAAAGGGAATTGGTGAAATTGCCTTTCCCATTATTATTTCCACGGCTACCACTGTCGCAGCCTTTGTTCCCCTGGGGCTTTGGCCTGGGATATTTGGACAGTTTATGATCTATTTTCCAATTACCTTGTCGGTAGTATTGGGATCCTCACTGTTTGTCGCCATATTTATGAACTCCATGTTGGTATCCAACTTTATGGATACGGATGAAAAGGAACTGACCAGAAAACAGCTGATTCGTATCAGTATTGTTATGGGCGGTCTTGGCCTATTGATCCTGTTGTTCGGTGGAGCAATGAGAGGGCTTGGCTCTGTATTGATCATAACGGCAGCAATGTTTTGGATTTACAAATATGTACTTAAAAAATGGGCCCTTCGCTTTCAAAAAAACACGATGACCCGTTTTGAAAACTGGTATGAACAAAGATTGGTACATGCCTTAAGAGGAAAGAATGTATACTGGTATTTTGGAATAACGGCAATGCTCTTGGTGGCCGTGTTTATGCTGTTCGGTATGTCCGTAGGCAGCGGAAGAACCAAAATAGAATTCTTCCCGGACAATATCCCCAATGAAATATATGTCTATATAGAATACCCCGAGGGTACTGCCATAGAAAAGACCAATGAAATTACCCTTGATATTGAAAAAAGAGTCTATGGTATTGTCAATGACCAGGCTAATTTTTACGATGGGAAAAACTTTATTGTGACTACAGCCGTTTCCCAAGTTGGTGAAGGCGCCGGTAACCCATTGGCCGATGGAGGTTCTGCAGCCGAAATGCCCCATAAGGGCAAAATCACGGTCAACTTCAGCGAATTTAAATATAGAAGGGGAGTAAACACGGAGGACATCCGTGCCAAAGTTCAGGCCGGACTAAGCGGTGTTTATCCCGGCGTAGCCATCTCCGTGGAAAAAGAGGCCAATGGCCCACCAGCTGGTTATCCTATTAACATTGAATTGGAAGGGAAAGATTACGACCAATTGATCAATACCGCGGAGGATATTAGAAACTTTATCAATACCAAAAATATCGCTGGTATTGAAGAAATAAAAATCGATGTAAACAAAAGCAAGCCCTCTATGCAGGTTGCCGTAGACCGTAAGAAAGCGGGTGAGCTAGGGGTTTCTGTGGGGCAAGTGGGGAACCAGTTGCGAAGGGCTCTATTTGGTGAAAAAGCTGGGGTCTATAAGGAAGATGGGGATGATTACGATATCAATGTCCGCTTTAGCGAAGATTTAAGATATAATAAAAGCGCCTTATTCAACCAAAATATTATTTTTAGGGACCAATCTACGGGCAAAATCAAAGAAATTCCTATTTCTGCCGTGGCCACCGAAAGAAATACTTCGGCCTTTAGTGCCATTAAGCACAGGGACAATAAACGTGTGGTTACCGTATATTCCGGACTACAACCTGGTTTTACGGATGCGGCGGCCATTGTAGCGGAGATCCAAAAGGAAATGGAAGAATTTAAAAACCTTCCTGCTGATATTAAAATAGACTACACCGGACAGATAGAGGAGCAAAACAAACAGATGATGTTCCTTGTTGGTGCATTTTTCACCGGTTTAGGTTTGATTATGTTGATTTTGATATTTCAGTTTGGAGGCATTTCCAAGCCACTGATTATTATGATTGCTATTTTCCTAAGTTTTATTGGGGTATTTGGAGGTCTAATGATTACGGGATGGTCTTTTGTGATCATGATGACGATGATGGGAATAATATCCTTGGCCGGTATTGTGGTAAACAATGGTGTGGTTCTTTTGGACTACACCCAGATTCTCATAGACCGTAGGAAGGTAAAGCTAGGTATGGATGATAAATCCCTATTAACGAGGGAAGATGTTACTGAAGCTATCATTAAGGGAGGAAAAGCCAGGCTGAGACCAGTTCTGCTAACAGCTATCACCACTGTTTTAGGATTGATCCCCTTGGCAATCGGATTAAATATCGACTTCTTCGCCTTATTTTCAGAATTTAACCCACATATCTACGTGGGAGGGGACAACGTGGTATTCTGGGGACCTTTGGCCTGGACGGTAATCTTTGGGTTGATAGTAGCCACCTTCCTAACTCTGATCATTGTTCCTGTACTATTTAATATTACCTACAGGATGAAAATAGCCCTAAGGGGCAGTGGCAAACCAAAAACTAAGAAAGTAGCAGCTGCCTAGGCTATATGCCACCAAATAAAAAAGAGCCTGTTTTAATAAAACAGGCTCTTTTTTATTATTGTATGTCCCGTCCTGAAATAGTGATACACTAAAAACTTAGTGTAATGAAAACATCAGAAAATATGGGGTATACCAGGCGTACCCAAAAAGATTACTCCATTTCTTTTAAGCTTCAATTAGTTGAAGAAATTGAACAAGGACTTCTTACGAAAGCTCAAGCAAAGGCCAAATATGGTATTCAAGGAGACTCAACGGTGACCAAATGGTTGAAGAAATATGGTAACTTTGATTGGGAACATCGACCTTATTATGCTATGGCCAAAACACCTGAACAAAAAATACTTGAGTTAG
>NZ_QLLN01000005.1 GCF_003259375.1 Arenibacter echinorum
AACTGGTGATAAAGGTCAGACCGGTGACAAAGGTTTAACAGGGGATACTGGTGCTACCGGAACCACTGGTGACAAAGGAGCAACTGGTGACAAGGGTGCAAACGGTGACCCAGGCAGTGCTGGAATTCATTGTTGGGATACGAATGGTAATCGAATAAATGATCCGAGTGAAGATATAAATGGGGACGGTAATTTTAATACCCTTGATTGTAAAGGAATCAAGGGTGATACTGGTGCGACAGGTGCAACCGGAGCTCAAGGTATTCAAGGAGCAACTGGTGCGACAGGTGCAACCGGAGCCACTGGTGCCACCGGTGCCAAGGGCGACACTGGCGCAACTGGTGCCAAGGGTGACACTGGAGCAACCGGGGCAACTGGAGCCACGGGTGCGGCTGGACAAGACGTACAAGGTGGTTCCCTTACTCGAGGAATCAGAAGTACCAGTACAAGCACCACCTTAGGAGCCAATGATTTTACTTTAATTGTATATGGTGATAACGATGTAATTTCATTCCCTTCCACTGCATCCTCAAAACTTGGACAGGTCTATGTTGTAAAAGTTATGGATAAGGCGGATAAAAATACAACCAATATAGATTATATTGATGAAGACGGAAAGAGTACAAATAAACTGGATGATAAACAAACCTACTGGTTCCAATATGACGGCACCAATTGGCAACAAATTAGCAAAGATTAGGACACAACAATATTTACAAGAAGTTAAACTTATTGGGTAAACTAAATTAAAATTCGAACAGAAAGCATTTTTCTAAATATGAATATTATTAAACACATAATTATGTACTCCATATTCGGAGCTGTATTGCAAATGCATGCGCAGGACGCTGTACATAATTATGGTAATATTCAGATCCATGAAACTGCTATGGTAGGTTTCCATATGGATGTCATTAACGATGGCACCTTTGATGAAAATTTAGGATTGGTAGGTTTTTATAACGACAACAACCCCTTGACCATTTCCGGGGCCTTTACCCCTGTTTTTTATGATTCCGAGGTAGCTGTAAATGACGGACTTTATCTGGAAACAAGCGTGGGGATACGGAATAATTTCAACTTTATACAGGGCAACGTATTTACGCCCAGGAATCGCTCCAATGTTTTCCTTAACTTTTCTGATGATTCATTTTATGTCGGCGAGGGAAACAATACCAAAATTGATGGTTATGGGGCTATTACAAATAAGGATACCTTTACCTTTCCCATTGGGGACGGTGACCGTATGAGGCCTTTGACCATAAGTTCAGAAAGCATTAACGTACTGGCCAAATGTGCCTATTTCTTTGTAGCCCCGGATAACCAAACTAGTTTCAATGAAAATTTCAATACGGGCGCAAAGGACTTTAATGTGGCCGCCGTAAGCAACCAGGAATTTTGGCGTTTAGAGGGGGACTCACCTAGCACAGTTACTCTCAGCTGGGATGAAAGGAGCAATATTGGTAATCTTGGGGAGTATATTAGTGACCTAATAGTAGTAGGCTGGAGTAAAAGTCAACAGAAATGGGTCAACCTAGGGAATTCCGCATTGGAAGGGGAATTTTCCTTTGGAACATTAAGTTCGGATACCTTTGTTCCCAATGATTACGAGATAATTACAATCGGTGGGGCCCTTGATCTAAATGAAAGCCTAACCACTATAGAATTGGGCAATTATTTTTTAACGCCGAATGGCGATGGCACCAACGATTATCTTGTAATTGATGGTATAGAGCAATCTCCCAACAATCTACTTCAAATCTTTAATAGATACGGTGTGTTGGTATACTACAAAGAAAACTATAGGGATGAATTTGAAGGTATCTCCAACAGAAACATGTTGGTCAAGGGAGATATAGGTCTGTCCTCTGGAGTGTATTTTTACATTATAACCCTAAACGATATTAAATTAAAACATCAGGGCTATTTGTACCTATCCCAAAATTCGCAGAACTAATTTAAATCATACACTTCCATCCTTTTATTTGTTACCTACTTTAACTGTGGTTCATACAACAGCATTTTATACTTGCTCTAGGAAACTTACCACCCTACTACCCTCTATCCTTAACAGTAATTCCTCTCAGAGCGGAACCAATTCTTATAGAAATTAAGTAACTTTATAGTTTAAATTTTATTCATATGTCCCATGTTATTTGGATAAATACCCATACAATGTAAAACGTGGCAGTATTTTTGGGGTAATTGGATATATTGGATTGCCTATAAATAAATAATTAGTACCCTATGCAAAGAAGATCTTTTATAAAAAAAAGTAGCTATACCGGTCTCGCCCTTTCACTAGTACCGGGCCTTACTCTATCCCAGGAAACAGAATATTCCGTAGCCGAATTAATGGGCAAAGTGGATATTGAACTTTTTGGCAAGGATATAAACCTAAGAAAAGAAGCCCATGACGCCTTTGTAGAGATGAAAAGGGCAGCCTATAGTGAGGGAATGGATCTAAAAATTGTATCCAGCTATCGTAATTTTTATCGTCAGGAAGGTATTTGGGAACGTAAATATTTACAGTATACCGAAGAAAAAGGGATGACCAAATTGGGTGCCATTGAAAAAATTATAGAATATTCTACTATCCCTGGCACCAGCAGACATCATTGGGGAACCGATATAGACATAATTGACGGCTATCCAAAAACCACAGGAGATGTTTTGGTACCAGAAAAATTTGAAGAAGGTGGTCCTTTCGCCCTTTTAAAAAAATGGATGGACGACAATGCCAACAAATATGGTTTCTATTTGGTATATACCGACAATCCCAAAAGAAAGGGATTTAAATACGAACCATGGCATTATAGTTATGCTCCTATTTCCATTCCCATGCTAAAGACCTTTAGACGAAAGAATATTTTTAAACTTCTGTTGGAGGAAGACATCATTGGGAAGGAAAACTTCACTTCAGGATTTCTAAAAAGCTATATTCAGAACAATATTTTAGATATAAATCCAGACCTCCTATAATTAGTTTTTGTAATTTCATAACTATGCCATAAAAATACAGATGAGAAGAGGTAGTTGGAAAATTAGGATATTCATAGGCTTGGCAATTGTAGCCTTTGCTTTTGTACAGCGCTGCAATAACAAGGAGGAAAACCCCTATACCGGCAGGGTCCAGAACATTAATATGAGTACGGAGCAAGAAGTGGCCATTGGCCTGCAAAGTGCTCCTGAAGTGGCCCAGCAATACGGCGGCCTATATCCTGATGAACGATTACAGTCTTTTGTTGATCAGTTGGGCAATAAATTGGTGAATAACAGCATTGCTAGGGAAACACCATATAAATATGACTTTCATTTATTGGCAGATGAGCAGACCATCAACGCCTTTGCTCTGCCAGGTGGGCCGGTATTTGTAACCTATGCCCTCTTCTCACAATTGAACGAAGCGCAGCTGGCAGGAGTATTGGGACATGAGATTGGACATGTAATTGGAAGACACTCCGCGGAGAGGATTGCAGACAGCAACTTTTGGCAGACGATAAGCATGGGAGCTTCAGTCGGTGCAGATGCTGGCGGAATTGTCAATAGCATTGGCCAAAATACCTTATTGACCAACGGTCGGGACGATGAATTGGAAAGCGATGAATTAGGAGTGCTTTTTATGATACAATCCGGTTACGACCCCTATGAAATGATAAAAGTGATGGAAATATTAAAGGCCGCAGGCGGGCCAAATAGAGTTCCAGAATTTCAGAGTACACATCCGGACCCCGATAATCGCATTGAACGGATAAAAGAAGCCATTGACCGATTTAAGGGCCAACAATAACCATTTTTCTTTTAGTAGATTAGTATTTAAAGGTATTATTAGTATATTGCACCAGAACCAAATCTTATTACCCACACAAATTTAACCCTTATAGCTTTGATTTACAATCATTTAAATGAGACTATATGGGAACTTTATTACATTTTAAGAACATTTATTTAGCGGCATTCGAAAATTGTAAACCAGAATATGTGGTAGTATTTTTAAAGATCTACTCTGTTTTCTGTGTGGCAATGTTATCCATGGCACTTTATGCATTTTTATTTAGGGCCTTTACTGGATTTGAATTCTAGAAAATTGGATTTGCTCTTTTACCTGAACACTATAAAAGCAAATTGAAGCAATAAAAAAAACCTATCGAAAATTTTCGATAGGTTTTTTTTAAAAATGCAATCGCAACAATTACTTCTTCTGTAGACTGGCGTTGATTACTTCCAGGGCCTCGGTGGCATTGGATAGTTCCGCATGTTTTTTCGCGTTGTAACCTTTATCGCACCTAATTTTAAGATCGGCACCGTTAGCGATAAGGAGCTCCAAAATTTCAACTTTGTTGTAACGTGCAGCAAAAATGGCAGGTGTTTTTCCCAAAGATTTTTGATTAACATCTTCCCCTAACTCAATTAGTCGCTTTACGGTTTCCAAATCCCCTTCTACAATAGCCTTGCAGAAGGAGCTTAAATCTCCTGGTTTAACCATAAATACCGATTCATTTGGGGTGTAAATGTTATTACTACTCTCGGCACGAACGCCTGCAACCATAAACAATAATGCCATGGCGACTGTTAAAATTGTTTTTCTCATGATGAATAAGATTAATTAGTGATTATTGATTACCCTAACAGACTCTATTCCGTTAAATTTGTTTCACTTTTCTCCCTTAAATAACAAAATTTTAACAAAAAGCCGTCTTACGGCGCATCACCTACATAAAATCCTTCGAGGGATTTAAAATTTTCGAAAAAGCTGTCCCAAATTCTAGCAATCCATATACAATAGTTTTATTTTTGACACTAACAACAAACATAACATGAACAAGAAAGTAATTTTGATGATCTTGGATGGATGGGGCAAGTCCCCAGACCCCAAGGTCTCCGCCATAGAAAATGCCAACACGCCTTTTATAGACTCACTTTATACCAAATATGCCAATTCCAATCTATTGACCGATGGAATGAATGTAGGTTTACCGGAAGGACAAATGGGCAATAGTGAGGTAGGCCATATGAACCTTGGGGCCGGCCGAATAGTATACCAAGATTTGGCAAAAATAAACCTGGCCATTGATCAGGATACCTTAAAAGATGAGCAGGTGCTAAAAGATGCACTGCTATATGCCAAAAATAATAACAAACCAGTCCATTTTTTGGGATTGTTAAGTGACGGGGGCGTACATAGCCACACCTCACACCTAAGAGGACTTATTGACGCCAGTGAAAGCTACGGCCTTAAAAACACTTATATCCATGCCTTTACCGATGGAAGGGATGTAGACCCTAAAAGTGGAATAGGATATGTAGAAGCATTAAATAATTATTGTTCCGATAAGAATGCAAAGCTGGCCAGTGTTATTGGCCGGTACTATGCCATGGACAGGGATAAAAGATGGGAAAGGGTAAAATTGGCCTATGACCTATTGGTGAATGGCGAGGGCCAAAAAACAAACAATGTTGAAGAAGCCATATTGACCAGCTACGAATCCGGTATTACGGATGAATTCCTAAAACCTTTATTGGTTACTGATGAGCAAGGAGCCCCTTTATCCCTAATTAAAAATGGTGATGTCGTTATCTTTTTCAATTTTAGGACAGACCGAGGGAGAGAGCTTACCCAAGTGCTAAGTCAGGAAGATATGCACGAACTCAACATGCACAAATTGGACCTCTATTATGTAACCATGACCAACTACGATGATTCGTACAAGGGAGTGAAGGTGGTTTATGATAAGGATAATATTAGAGAAACCTTGGGAGAAACCTTGGCCAAAGCCCATAAAAAACAAATTAGGATTGCGGAGACCGAAAAATATCCACATGTTACCTTCTTCTTTAACGGTGGACGGGAAATTCCTTTTGAGGGGGAAGAACGAATTCTATGTCCGTCACCCAAGGTAGCTACCTATGATTTGAAACCGGAGATGAGCGCCTACGAGATAAGGGATGCCATAATTCCAGAATTAAAAAAAGGAGAAGTAGATTTTGTATGCCTTAATTTTGCCAACCCTGATATGGTAGGCCATACCGGAGATATGCAAGCTGCAATAAAGGCTTGTGAAACTGTGGATAGTTGTGCGGAGTCCGTTATTAACACAGCTCTGGAAAATGGATATACTACTTTGGTCATTGCCGACCACGGGAATTGCGAGACCATGATAAATCCAGATGGTAGCCCAAATACGGCACATACTACAAATCCAGTCCCCTTGATTTTGGTAGATAAGGAATTGAAGAGTATAAAAGATGGTGTTTTAGGTGATATTGCACCAACCATTCTAAAGCTAATGGGTGTTCCGCAACCAGCCTTAATGACAAGAAAACCCCTGGTATAGCTGTTTTCACCTTTCAATGAATTTGCAAATACCTGCAAACGTGCAGTTTTAAAAGTATTGTTTTACCTTTGCATTCTATGATTAAGATCAAGACTTTAGAAGAGATAGAATTAATGCGCGAAAGTGCATTGATCGTGAGCAAAACCTTGGGAATGTTGGCCAGTGAAGTAAAGCCTGGGGTTACCACCCTGCAGTTGGACGGCATGGCCGAAACATTCATAAGGGATCACGGCGCAGTTCCTGGCTTCTTGGGATTGTACGATTTTCCGAATTCCTTGTGCATGAGTCCCAATGCCCAAGTGGTGCATGGAATTCCCAACAACACTCCTTTGGTTGAAGGTGATATTATCTCTATAGATTGTGGAGCCTTTAAAAACGGATTTCATGGGGATCACGCCTACACCTTTGAGGTGGGGGAAGTTGATGCCGAAACTAAAAAACTGTTACAGGTCACCAAAGAATCCCTATATGTTGGGATTCGTGAATTTAAAGTGGGTAACCGTGTTGGAGACGTTGGCTATGCCATTCAACAATATACCGAAAGCCAAGGTTATGGCGTGGTAAGGGAGTTGGTCGGTCACGGATTGGGAAGGGAAATGCACGAAGACCCAGAAATGCCCAACTATGGTAAGCGTGGACGGGGCAAGAAATTTGTGGAAGGTATGGTAGTGGCCATAGAGCCCATGATTAATCTAGGAACCAGGAGAATAAAACAATTAAAGGATGGTTGGACCATTCTAACGGCAGATAATAAACCTAGCGCACATTTTGAGCATGATGTTGCCATCATAGATGGGAAGCCCGAAATATTGTCAACCTTTGCCTATGTTTATGAGGCATTGGGGATAGAAAGTGACGAGGAAGCGGAGTTTCGCCAAAAAGCATTGGTACTATAGCATTAAGATAGTTTATCTTACTTGGATCCTGTTTAGTGGTTTATTGCTTTTCCAACTTTCTAGATCAAAGTTTGCAACCGCACCACATACTTATAAAGCATTAACAATTACGTCTTGAGAACTCTTGGTGAATTTCCTTTATTTCTATGGTCAATCCAGTAAAGCACTTTGAAAAAATTATTTAAATACATCTTAAATACCATCCCCAGGCCAATTCTTATTAAACTAAGTTATTGGGTGCGTCCCATTATGGCACTTAGCATGCGGGGCGATCGTTTCACCGACCCCATAGATGGAAAAAAATTCAAAAGTTTTCTCCCTTATGGTTACGAACATCCTAGGGAAAATGTGTTATCACCCTCTACCCTATCCTTGGAGCGGCACCGATTATTGTGGCTTTATTTAAAGAATGAGACCAATTTTTTTACGGACAACCTCAAGGTCTTACATTTTGCTCCTGAACAGGCCTTTTACAAAAGGTTTAGAAACCAGAAAAACCTGGACTATACCACTACCGATCTTAATTCGCCCCTAGCGGATGTAAAAGCGGATATATGCAACCTGCCTTTCACTGAAAATTCCTTTGATGTCATATTTTGCAACCATGTTCTGGAACACATTCCCGACGATACCAAGGCGATGCAAGAATTGTACAGGGTACTAAAACCTGGAGGATGGGGCGTTTTTCAAATCCCACAAGACCTTAACAGGGCCGATACCTACGAGGATAATAGTATTACAGACAAAAAGGAAAGGGCAAAAATATTTGGACAGTACGACCATGTCCGTATTTATGGACGGGATTATTTTGCAAAGCTAAGATATATGGGCTTTAAGGTAGAAGAAGTGGATTACACCAAAAAGCTATCCGATACCGAAGTGGACAATTATCGTTTGGCAAAAGGAGAGATAATTCCCTTGGTTTCCAAATAACTACTCCAGGATATTCTCCTTGAATCCGTCCGTCATATATTCCAAAACATTCCCCTCAGGATCCAAATAAATAATATAGCCCTCCAATTCTTTATGTTCGGCCAATATTGTCTTTGTTTTTGCCAAATCCATGGCCATAAAAGAAGTGGCAAAAGCGTCAGCAGTGGCACAATCATTTGCCATAACACTAGCCGCCAAGATATTTGAATTCCTGGTATAACCAGTTTTAGGATCTATAGTATGGACATACTTGGCACCAGTTTCGGCATCAATTTTATATTTTCTATAATTCCCTGAGGATGCCATTGCTATGTCTTTCATATACAAGGTTCTCTTGTAAGTTCTGCTTTCCTCCATCATTGGATCATCAATGGCCACTACCCATCTTTTCTCCTTAATCCTGTTTTCTCCTTGAGCCACCAGCTCCCCCCCTACTTCAATTAAAAAATCGGTAATACCTTTATCCCTCAACAAAACTGCCAGACGATCTACAGCATATCCTTTTGCTATGGCATTAAAATCGAAATATATGGCCGGATCCGCCTTTTTGATTTTATTATCCGAATTAATGGCCACCTTGTTAAACCCCACGTAATCCAAAAGGCTATCTACCTTAATACTATCCATTTTCAACTCTGTTCCCGGTCCGAAACCCCAGGCGTTAACCAAAACGCCAACGGTAGGATCAAAATAACCATCCGTAGCTTCAAAAATCTTACCTGAAAGTTCAAATACCTCCCTAAACATTCCGTCTACAACAATAGTAGAATCCCCCGCATTTATTTTTGAGATATCGGATGTAGGGATGTAAGTAGACATAGACTGGTTTAAAACTTGAAAAAGGGAATCAATTTCACTTTCAAAATTCAATTCCATCGTAGCCAAATAAGTAATGTTATAGGAAGTTCCCAAGGCTGACCCAGAACTTACATTCTTTACCCATTTTGACTCATTTGTCCCACATCCAGCAAGAAAAAGAATTAAAAAAATTAACCCTAAACGGATGCCACTATATTTTAATAAGTCCATCATACTCCAATATATAAGCTTCATTAAGATAAACCGGTAGATTTCTATCCTCTGCATTGTACAGACCAACACCGGCATAATAGGCCTCCCCGTTTTGGGTAATGGCATGATCTTTAATTTTCTGCATTAGGGGCATATCGTATTCCCTTGGATCCTGCGGATGCAGAACATAGCGCACCACAATAAAAAATAATTTTTTCTCCTTAAGACAAACAAATTGAGGATTTCTTTTGGGTTTACTATTAACCCCCATAAATTCGAATCCCTCGGCTTCCAATTGTTTCCCTACAATATTCATGGCCAAATTGTGCAATTCCTGTTCCGTTAAAGGCGTACTCATCATCTAAACTTTAAATTCCTAAGCCAAAAATAAATCTTGGCATTCCCATAACAATGTTAACAAAAAAAGACCTGTCAAGTTTTGAAAACCTGACAGGTCTATAATTAGACCATCAAGGTCTTGGAAATCCAGAAGGTTATAAATTAACCTCCAAAATCATCAAATCTAATATGTTCATCAGGGATACCGAAATCTTCTCCCATTTTTTGAACTGCCTTGTTCATCAATGGCGGTCCACAAAAGTATAGTTCTATATCTTCCGGTGATTCGTGATGGTTCAAATAATTTTCAATTACACAGTTGTGTATAAATCCTACGAAACCGTCACCCGGTGCATCAATATTCTCCTTCACTTTCCAGTTATCCTCTGGTAAGGGCTCAGATAGTGCCAAATAGAATTTGAAGTTTGGGAATTCTTTTTCAAGTCTGTAAAAATGATCCAAATAAAACAATTCACGTTTAGATCTACCACCATACCAATAGGTAACTTTTCTTTTGGTCTTCAAAGTGTTGAACAAGTGATATAAATGTGAACGCATTGGAGCCATTCCTGCACCACCACCAACATATAACATCTCAGAATCCGATTCGTTGATAAAGAACTCACCGTAAGGTCCAGAAATGGTAACTGGGTCTCCTTTTTTCAAATTGAAGATAAAGGAAGATGCAATTCCAGGATTAACTTCCATCCATCCATTTTTGGATCTATCCCAAGGCGGAGTAGCAATACGAACGTTCAACATAATCTCCCTTCCTTCAGCAGGATAAGAGGCCATAGAATAGGCTCTTTCCACAGTCTCAGGGTTCTTCATAACCAACGGCCATAGGTTAAACTTATCCCATTCTGCTTGAAACTTATCAGGGGTTTCGTGTTCTTCAGGATGCGCAGTGATATCCATTTCAGAGAATTTCACCTCACAGGGAGGAATCTCGATCTGTATATATCCACCGGCCTTATACCCCATATCTTCAGGAATTTCAACTACAAATTCCTTAATAAATGAAGCCACGTTGTAATTACGTACAACGGTTCCCTGCCATTTTTTAATTCCGAAAACTTCCTCAGGAATAGTGATTTCCATATCCTGTTTCACCTTCACCTGGCAGGCCAAACGAGCGCCATGGTTCAATTCTTTTTTGGAAAAATGTGGTGTTTCTGTAGGAAGTGCTTCTCCCCCACCTGAAAGCACATGACATTCACACTGAATACATGTTCCCCCACCTCCACAGGCAGAAGGAAGAAATATTTTTTGGTTTCCCAAAGTAGACAATAAGGACCCCCCCGAACCTACTTCAATTTTCTTTTCACCGTTAATGGTTATAGTTACCGGCCCTGATGGGGATAATTTTTCCTTGGTAAACAGTAAGAGTGCCACCAACAATAACAGTAGTATTAAAAAAGCAACTACGGTTATCAGTATTGTTCCAATTGTACTTGTAGCTAAGATCATTTTTACTCGTTTATTACAGCGTTGTTATAAGAAACCGTATTTTCTTTGGTTTCCTTAATTATTTTATCTTCCTCCACCTTTTGGGCAGTATTCTGCTCTACTTCTTTTGGAGCTTCATCACCACCTGTCAACATACCTCCAAAACTCATAAATCCTATAGCCATAAGTCCGGTGATTATAAAAGTTATCCCAAGACCTCTAAGTGGTGGTGGAACATTGGAATATCTAATTTTCTCACGTATGGCAGCAATAGCCAAAATAGCCAAAAACCAGCCAATTCCAGAACTAAGTCCATAGTTAAAGGCCAATCCAAGTGTTTGAATATCTCTGGACTGCATAAATAACGAACCTCCCAAAATGGCACAGTTCACCGCAATAAGCGGCAAAAATATACCCAACGAATTATAAAGTGCAGGAGAAAATTTTTCAACAACGATCTCTACCAATTGTACCATAGTTGCTATGGTAGCAATAAAGAGAATAAAAGATAAAAAGCTTAGGTTATAATCTGCATACTCAGGTCCTAACCAAGCTAAGGCCCCATCCCTTAAAAGATACTGATCCAACAACCAGTTTAGGGGTACCGTTACTGCCAATACAAAGATCACAGCTGCTCCAAGACCAACTGCAGTAGTCACTTTTTTAGAAACGGCAAGGTAAGAACACATTCCTAAGAACGTGGCAAATACCATATTATCTATAAATATGGATTTAAAAAATAATTCTACATGTTCTAACATAACATTCTATTCTTATGATGACTACTAGTTTTCTTCTATTAAAGCTTTGTTGCGTGAACGTTGTACCCATATAATGAGACCAACAACGATCAAGGCCATGGGAGACAACAACATGAATCCGTTGTTCTCATAGCCAATTGCATATAAACCGGTTTTTTCTATGGGGTCTCCCAAGACTTTAAAACCAAGTAATGTACCAGAACCCAATAGTTCCCTAAAGAATCCGATAATGATCAATATTAAACCATATCCGGCCGAATTCCCTATACCATCAAGGAATGACCTCCAAGGTCCGTTGGCCAAGGCAAAGGCTTCAAAACGCCCCATGATGATACAGTTGGTAATGATTAGCCCTACGAAAACAGAAAGCGTTTTGCTCAATTCATAAGCAAAGGCCTTAAGAACCTGATCCACCATAATAACAAGGGCGGCAACAACCACCAATTGTACAATAATTCTAATTTTGGACGGTATAATGTTCCGCATTAAGGAAATAACAACATTTCCCATGCCCAATACGAACATAACCGAAAGGGCCATTACTATGGACGCCTTTAGTTCTGCCGTAATTGCCAATGCTGAACAAATTCCCAATACCTGAATAGTAATTGGGTTATTATCCGCCAGTGGGTCTAATATTAGACTTGTATCTTTTTTTGAAAGTAGTGCCATAGTTTAATTTTTAGCTCTTATTGATTCCAAGTAGGACTTATATAGGTTAACGCTTTCCTTTATCATTGCGGACAGGCCATTACCAGTAATGGTAGCTCCCGCCAATGCATCAACTTCATTGTCATCCTTAATTTGATTGGTTGGGTCGTTATTTCCCTTGGCAACAGCAATTCCTGCATATTGCGTACCTTTTAGAATGGATTCTCCCGTAAAATCGTCCATGAAGTACCTTTGCTTGATATTTGCTCCCAAACCTGGGGTCTCCCCCTTATGGTCAAAATAAACCCCTTGAACAACCAAATTATTATCCAAGGCAACGAATCCCCATATAGCATCCCAAAGACCTTTGCCCCTCATAGGAATGATATAATACTTTGATCCGTCCTTTTCACCAATAAATAATGGCAACTTCCTTGTTTTACCTGCCTTGGCCTCAGTTTCCTGTTTCTGAAGATCTATTAGATAGGCGTTGTCGTCTTTTGTAATCTGATCCCCTTCAATAACCAATTGTTCCTTGATGTATTTTTCAAATTCACCGGCAACCTTATCGGTAGAAACAAAATTTACACTTCCTTCGTCCTCATTTTCGTTTACGCCCATGGCATAAAGAATATTCTGTTGTTTTTCCAATCTTTGGTTCTCCTGAATCTTTTCACTTAAGGAGGAGGCAAAGAATGCCAAAAGAGACCCTACAATGACCACCATAACGGCGGCGAAAATAACGGTGTAACTATTTTTATCTGTATTAACTGCCATGATTATACTGTTTCTGCTTTTAATTCCTGTGCTTTTCCTTCACCGTCCCTAGGCAAAATAGTAGCGTTCTTAGCACGCTTCAATCTTCTTTTTATATTTCCTCTAATCACATAGTGATCAATAGTTGGGGCAAAAACGTTCATCAACAAAATGGCCAAGAACACGCCTTCTGGGTAAGCAGGGTTGAACACCCTGATCAATACCGAAATAAACCCTATAAAGAATCCATAAAACCATTTTCCTCTATTGGTCTGCGCACCAGTAACCGGATCGGTTGCCATATACACAATACCAAAGGCCAAACCACCAACGATCAAATGTTGCCAAAAGGCAAAACTCATTAATCCATAGAACTTGCTTGTCTCGGTTATCCAACCTGCATCGACCACTCCATTAAAGATAACTCCCATAACCAAGGCCCCTATTACAGCACTCACCATGATTCTCCAACTGGCTATCTTACTATAGATCAAGAATAGTCCGCCCAACAAAATTAGTATTGTTGAGGTTTCCCCAACAGATCCAGGAATAAATCCAAAAAACATATCTGAAACAGAATAAGACATTTCGGCTCCCTTGCCTTGTGCCAAATAACCTAATATGGTTTCTCCAGAAATAGCGTCTGGACCACCGGCCAAGTCAACAGCCTGATGTACCCAAACCTTATCCCCACTCATCCAAGTAGGATAGGCAAAGAATAAAAATGCCCTAATAGTAAGTGCAGGGTTCAAAATATTCATTCCCGTACCTCCAAACACTTCCTTCCCGATAACCACTCCAAATACTACGGCCACGGCCAACATCCACAAGGGGGTATCAATTGGGACTATTAAGGGAACCAACATACCTGTCACCAGATATCCTTCCTCAACCTCATGTCCCTTAATTACTGCAAACAAAAATTCTACCGCAAGTCCTACAGCATAGGAAACAATTACCAAAGGCAGCACGGTCCATGCTCCCATAATGAAATTCTCCCAGGTTAGGAAGTTTCCAAAAAGAGAAGCTTGCCTAATAACACCGTTGGCAGCATCAACTGCTGCATAGTGCTGATAACCGGCATTGAAAATCCCAAAAATAAGCACGGGCACCAAAGCCATGATTACCGTGTTCATCGTACGCTTCAAATCATCTACTGCACGTACATGGGAACCAGAATGTGTAGTTTCGTTGGGAGCGTACAAAAAGGTATGGATTGCATTGAATGCAGGAGCCATTTTCTTGCCCTTGTACTTCTCCTTTAGATTATGTAAATTACTTTTTAAGCTCATCTTTTATCCTATTTCTTTATATAATAAATCCAACCCTTCCCTAATAATCTGCTGATGGGGTTGTTTAGAGATGCAAATAAATTCTGTAAGTGAAAAATCTTCGGGAGCAACTTCATAAAGACCCAACTGCTCCATTTCATCCAAGTCCTTAACCATACATGCCTTTAGAAGCTGTAATGGATAGATGTCCATTGGAAAAACCTCCTCATACAATCCAGTAACCACAAATGCCCTGTGTTCACCATTGGTATTGGTATCCAAATCGTATTTCTTTTTGGGTTGCAACCAAGAGAAGGTCAAGGCCCTAGTGGAAGATATTTTATTGAAAACCGGCTTGTTCCATCCAAAGAATTCATAATCATCACCTTCCGGTATAGCGGTTACGGTATTGTTATAATACCCTAAATACCCATCAGGTTTTGTTTTGGACCCTGTAAGTACATCCCCATTGATCACCCTAAAATTTTCTGTATTTACGCCACTTGCATATAGAAAGGTAGCTATTTCAGAACCAATTTTAGTAGTGTAATATTTAGGAGACTTAACGCTGGACCCGACCAGGGCCACAACCCTTTCAGGATTATACCTGCCCGTTAGCAAAAGCTCCCCAATAATAACAAGGTCCTGCGGAGTAATTGTCCAAACTACTTCGCCTTTGTTGATTGGATCTATTTTATTGATCTGGGTACCTACCAAACCAGCTGGATGTGGACCGGAAACATTATGTATTTCAGCACCCTCTATTTTGGAAAAAATAGACTGACCGCCTTTACCTACAGAGACATGTACCTTTCCAGGAGTTAATTTCCCTAGAATGGTGATTGCTGCCTGAATTTCATTTTCTTTTCCTTTTAATGCATAATCCAAATCGGCCGCCATAGGACTGGTCACATAAGCAGAGATGAATATGGACTTTGGGGTAGCACTTGGGTTCGCAATAATATCATAAGGTCTTTGCTTAATGAAAGGCCAACACCCAGATTTTAAAAGCAACGCTTTAATCTCCTCAGCTTTGGCGCTTTTAGGGGATAAAGGCGTGTGCGATACAAATTCTTGGCTTTTATCCGCCAATATTTTCAAGGTTAAAATTTTTCTTCTAGCACCTCTCACTACCTCGATCAATTCTCCGCTAACCGGAGAAACAAAAAGCATGTCTTCCACATTTTTATTGTAAAAAAGTGGTTCTCCCGCCTTTACTTCAGCGCCTTGCTTAACTAATAATTTAGGTGTAATTCCGTGAAAATCCTGAAGATTAATCGCATAAACATTACTTAAAACAGCTTTGGAAGTAATCTTTTCCGCATCACCAATAAGATTAATGTTCAAGCCTTTTTTAATTCGGATGTCTTTAGACATATTTAGTAGACCTTAGGTTATCAAAATTTCGAGCAAATTTAATACTTAATAAAAAGTTTTCATAATTATTACTTATAAATTTAGAGATTAAACTACGCTTATCCATTTAGGCTTGCTTTTTGCTTACCTTTACGTGAAAATATTACCAAATGAGATTGAATTTTTTTGCGCTTATACTGTTCATTTCCTGCCATTTTGCTTTTGCCCAGGTGCAAATGGAAATTAACCCTCCTACAAATATCAAAACTATTGTCTTTAAAGGTGACACCGATGACCAGTTTCCGGTCGTAAGCCTAGGAAATCCCATTTATTTGGAATTTGATGACCTTCTGGCCAACGAACAGGACTATTATTACAAGATAGTACACTGCGATTATGACTGGACCCCGTCTTCCCTTTTAAAATCGCAATATTTAAACGGAATGGACAACGAACGGATAGTAGATTACGAAAACAGTTACTCGACCCTGCAATCTTATTCCAACTACAAGCTTACGATACCCAATGACAATACTCGATTAAAAGTTAGCGGCAATTACGTTTTGGAAATTTACAACAGTTATAATGAGCTTCAATTTTCCAGAAGATTTATAGTATATGAAGATAGGGTTACAGTAGGCGGCGTAGTAAAACGTTCTAGGGATTTCAAATATTTAAATGAAAAACAGGTTGTTCAGTTTACAATTAACGCCAATCAAGTGAAATTGGTAAACCCCAATAAGGAAGTAAAAGTTGCAATAATACAAAACCACCTTTGGCCTACTACTATTACCAACATAAGCCCACAATTTATATTAGGGAACGAACTGGTGTATAAATATGATAAGGAAACCAGTTTTTTTGGCGGAAATGAATATTTTAATTTTGACACCAAAGACCTTAGGGCGCCAAGTTCTTCCATTTCCAGGATAGAACTTACAGACCTTTACAACCATTACTTATTTATGGATTATTATAGGTACGATCGGCCTTATACCTACTATCCCGATGTTAATGGCGATTTTGTGGTCAGAACCTTGCAGGGAGACGACAGCTCCAGGGAAGCCGAATATAGCTTTATACATTTTACTCTGCCTTACACAGAAAAAATTGGCTTGAACGATGTATATGTATTTGGAAAATACAATAATTACGCCCTTGATGAGGAAAATAAAATGACCTATAATGAAGCTACTGGCAATATGGAGGCGGTTATAAAAATGAAACAAGGATTTTACAACTACAAGTATGTAATGAAAAACAAGGAAGGTGATATCGACATGAACACCATTTCAGGAGATTTTCATTTTACGGAAAACAACTACCTCATCCTGGTCTATTACAGGAATTTTGGTGATATCTACGACAGCATTATTGGGGTAGGATCGGCAAATTCACGTTCCATTACCAATTAACTATTGCTTTAAACGGGTTCCTTAAATTCCATATTTCCTTAAGTGGCCTTAAGCCATTAATGATATGGAGACCGAGGAATACGCTAGCCACAACGATTTAATTCAACAAAAAAGTAGCGACTAAGTAGATATTAACATTTGCTTAAACGTGTAAACAAAAAGTCTTATTATATTGCACCAAAATAATTACGGGAATTACAACACAACCCCAAATCAATAAGTGATAATGAACAGCAGTCTTCAACTAACTTGGCACAAAATCATTTTTACCCTTCTTCTTTTCTTAAGCCTAAGCTCCTTAGCTCAAGAAACCAAACTGGATAGTATCCTTAATGATTACCACAACCAACCGGAACAGGTCCTCGTTGCAGCCCACAGAGCAACCAATCCAAACTACCCGGAAAATTCCTTAGCTGCCATAAGTGAAAGTATTCGTATAGGGGTAGATATCGTGGAGATTGATATTAGAAAAAGTAAGGACGGCGCACTGGTAATTATGCACGACAAAACTATTGACAGAACGACCAATGGTACAGGAAAAGTGGATGATTTTACCCTTGCCGAGCTCAAGGAGTTCAGACTTAAGTTCGGAAATGACATTACCGATGAGCAGATACCAACCTTTGAAGAGGTTCTACAATTAACCAAGGGCAAGATGCTATTGGATGTGGATTTTAAGCTGGAGGGAGAGGTGGCAGTAAGACAAACTTTTGACTTGATAGAAAAATACGGTATGGAAAACCAGATATTATTTTTTCTGTATGATTTTCCGGAAACCACTCAATATCAAAAATTGAACAAGGACATTAAAATAATGCCAAGGGCCTATTCCAGAAAGGATATTAGGGCCATAAAGAAATTGGAGGATATTTCCATTATTCATATAGATAAGAGCTATTATAGAGATGGAACCATGCGCCGACTTATAAAATCTGGATACAGGGTCTGGATCAATGCTTTGGGCACGTATGATAGCATGGAAGCCCAAGAAAAGAATTCAGGTTTTGACGCCCTATTGTCCCATAAGTACGTCAACGTAATTCAAACCGATTTACCGGAAGAACTTTTGAGCTATCTTAGATCCAAGAACCTACACCGATAAGGTGTCCTCAGGTATGAAATCTATGAAGGGGGAGGATCAATATTTTATTTCATATACTCCTTTCCCATACCCAATGCCATTCTTGATCAAAAGTTTATGGTCTTGGTCGTTGTAATTCCAAAACACCTCCTGTTCCAATAGCTTTCCGTCCAGTGTAACCGATTGAGGCCCACTATTGGAATGGATCCTTAAAATATGGGAGAATTTTGTTCCTTCCAGTGAAAGTTTCAAAGAACCTGCTTTACTTTCATAAGAAATTGTAGTTTTCCCCTCGGTATCCGTATGATAATAAACAAAACTATTTTCATTCTTGGGATACACTAAGATGGTAGTAAAACCCTCTGAATCTTCATTTCCCAATCCGGTATAGGAGCGCTTAATATCCATAGGAACAATGGCCCCTTCCTTTATAAATACTGGAAATTCGTCCATTGGAAATTCCCGCTCAATATCTACCTCCCCATCAATGCGTTCATTATCGTCAAAAAAGTATCTCCATTGACCCTTGGGCAGGGTAATAGCCCTCTTTTTGGAATCCATATAAATTGGCGCCACCAGAAAGTCATCCCCGAACATATACTGATATTTACCATGTTTTAGAGGGGTCTGCAACTTTCGTCCCCCATTATGGGACGTTACCACATAGTGGTACATATAGGGCACCAATTCCGTATGCAACCAGGAAAACTTTCGTATTACCTCCAGCTCCTCCCCTGTTCTCTTCCAAAGTCGCCTTTCCCCATGGCCGCCGTTCATGAACAGACCGCAAAAAGTAGAGAATTGCGTCCAACGCATATACAGTCTTGGAGGTATCGTTTTCCCGGAAAATCCGGCCACATCAGACCCTACAATATTATATCCCAGCTTGGCGCTTTTTAGAATACTCTTAATAGCCGACTCAAAACCTTGAATACCTTTCAGGGCTATATCCACTTTTTCATCCCCCTCTTCCAATATCATTTCATCCGTAACCCATTTGTGTTCCTGATCGCCTACCCAATTTACCGGGGAAGCATCAATGGGAGAAAAACCTTCGGGATGAAACCCACGATCCATAGACCTCGAAAGGGTGACAAACTCCGGGTTCTGGGTAAGGCCATGTTTGTATTCGTCCCTGTAATAGTGGTCCATATAGGTTCTAGTGGTCATAATTCCCTTGGATGTCCTCTTATAAAATATTGGTATTGGACCTAGTTGGCTCCAAAAAAGGGTTGCCGTGCCATCCAACTTCCATCCATCTATACCCAGATCAAAAACATTCTGTTGTAACCCCCGCCACCAATCCATGGCCTTGTCATTGGTATAATCTATAAAACCACCCTCACCTTTCCACCATTTATTTGGGTTGTAGGATTTAACCAAGAAGCCATTATCCATTGCTTCCTGATGCCAATCCTTGGAATCCTTAATATATGTATCCTTACTGTAACTATCCACCATGGAGGTCATCCAAAGTACTACCCTATAATCATTGTCCTGAAGATTTTTAAACCATTGGACCGGCTTTTTATAAAGACTTGTATCAATTTCAAAATCATTATAGCGCAAAGACCAGGGACTATCCAAAATAATGGTTCTAACCGGAATATCATTTTCCTTATACCCTGCCAACAATTCGTCCACATAATCTGAAGTATTGACATCATCTTCCCAAAGCCAACATTCCAATGCCCAGGGAGGGGTTAAAGGCGGATTTCCATGCCTTTGACTATTGAACGGTATTCCCCATACAGGGAATATCCAATAAAAATATGAGACTATAGCTAAAGTCGCCAAAACCCAAATACCAATCCTTAATGCCTTTTTTTTCAATTTATTTTCTTCATTTTTTTAAAGAATCTAAAATAGATGGTCACAAGCGAATAGACCATAAAAATAGAACCAATGGTAAGCAGCAAGGAACTGTATTCGGCAAACACTTTACTATAGCCCTTAACAGCATTGCCCCGAACCATATAATACAGACCCAAGACAATTAAAAACAGGGAACTTAGCATTCCCACCAGGGCCATTCTTTTATGCATCGGGATAAAATTCTCCCTTCTATAATTCCAAAGCAATTGGAATAAAACCAACCATATAGCCCAAGATAGTATTTGCCAAAAATTCAATGTCCTAAAATAATTCACTAAAGTAACAAAGGGCTGGAACAACAAATTTTGTCCGCTATAAAAGGGTCGGTCCTGGTACATAAGTACCTTTACCCTATTTTGATTCCTACTTCTTATTATTTCCAAAATGGATTTTTCCTTTTTATCCGGATCCATTTGATGCCAATTCGGAATTTGGAAAGCATTCCATATGCCGCATGCCCTGCCGTAACCATGAAAATCAAGTCCGCCGATCATGAGAAGCTTATTATCTTCACAGAATCTTTTAAGATCATTAAATATGGTTCGGTCATAATATAGTTCCTTGCCCACATTTTCAATTTCAAAACCATCCGCACCAAGATCTTTATAAAACTCCATATCATTTCCCTTCCCGTCAAACCAATGATTAATTATAACGGCCCCTCCATGCTTATGTACCAAATTTACAATTAGGGAATCCGGTTTGTCCTTGGTTTCAAATGCTCCATTCAGTCCCAATAAACTCATATGATTGGAACCAGAATGTTCTTGACCCACCATGATGAGAGGGTCTATAGGAAATTGGTTATTTCTTTGTTGGGTTGAGAAGTCTAATGTTTTTTTATGATTGGCATGATCTGTTATAAAAAAGGCATCGAACCCGTTTCTTTTATGCCATGCCCACATTTTTTCCTGGGAAATCAACCCATCATGACTAAATTCGGTATGGGCGTGGCTAGTTACCAGTATTTCATCCGAAGTATTATTTACAATGGTATTATTAGGCAGGCGAATGAAAAGAATAACTATAAAAACTGAAAAACAAATACCGATCAACAAAGGCAAGTTTCCCAAAAACCGCAATGCTGTTTGCCTTCTGTTAGGAGCTGCAGCAACTTTAAAGATCTTGATTAGACTTAGGCATATATAAAAAACCAATATCCATAATAAGGTAATCGGTAATTCCTGTAGAGGATAAATAGCCCGATTCAAATATAGCAACAACCCCAATATTGGTTCAAAAATAATTCTCAATATTGGGATATGTATATCGTATTCGGGAACGCCTTTCAGGCTAAGGGCATCGATAATATGTATATCCAAATGAAAAAAAAGTGCCAAAAAAGCGATAACTAAAATCGGAATTGCAACAAAAGACTTTTTCAACATTTTAATATTATCCATTTATTGAGGACTTCCAGATAAACCTCTTTAAAACAAAAGGGAAACATTTAACTAGGAGGTATAATAAAGACTCCTGAACGGACTTTTTAATGTACTACATTATGAGCATTCTTATAGTTAAATTGAGCTATATACTTTTTAACCTTATTACGCTGTTCCTCCGTGAATCGATCCAAGGGTTCCGCATTATGATCTTGACAAATACCCATGGCCATTAAGGCGGATTTGGTACCCTTTATGTGTCTTGAAGAATATTCCCCAACCTCATAAATGGTCTGATGGACCAAAATCACCTTTTCCCGCAAGAATTTTATTTTTTCTAAATTTTTATCCATTGCGGCCTCGTACAAATCTACAAATAGTCTAGGGAAAAAATTAGCCCCCCCGGCAACGGAACCGTGACCGCCGTTCATTATAGTCTCTGGCAAAAACAGCTCGGTTCCTGCAATTATGGAAAACGAAGGATCGCTCTTAAACTCTTCTATCAGCATATACAGATAAGAAAGATCTCCCGAACTATCCTTGATGCCGATAGCTCCTAATTCCTTTGCCCTCTTAACAACATCTATGGACATATGCAGTTTTGTACAACTTGGCATGTTATATAACATAAATGGCAATGGTAGCATGGGCACTAAACTTTCCAGATAATCCCCCATTTCTTCCTGGGCAATTGGGAAATAATAAGGAGGCGCCACTACCAGGGCGTCCGCGCCAACTTTTTTGGCATGGTTTGCTATTTCCAGCGTCCCATCAATAGAGGTATCGGTAATCCCGACCAATACTGGAACCTTTTTATTAACGATTCTACAGGTTTCGGATATAAGCTGCTTCCGAACTGCATAACTAAGACTAGGGCCTTCCCCTGTAGTGCCTAAAATAAAAATGCCGTGGACGCCGCCATTTATTAAATGGTTCAATAAATTTTCTAACCCCACAAGGTCTAACTCCTTATTCTCGAGTAAAGGGGTAACCATGGGTGGTATTATTCCTTTTATAGCCAATTTCATGATTGTATATTTAAAGGATTAGATTAAATAATGGCAATACCTACCGATGGACAAATAGTTGTAATTATTAATTTCATAATGGTTGGTCTTTTAGGTTGTTTATGAATTTATATTTGATCAACAAATCTGTAAATCCGATAATCGGACCTACTGCTAATTAATTATATAAAACTCGATTTGCTGCTCTAACAAAATAAACTCAATTAAAAAACCCCTGCCACTACAATATTGTTTTAATTGCATTAAATTTTAACCTTAATTCTGAATAATTTAATTATATTAGTCCAATATTGTCAATATACCAAGCCATGGAATTTATTTTTGAAAAAATATTTGTACCCAACAAACATTCATTTATATCAAGAAAATTACCCTTGGCATCAAATGCCAGAATACATTCCCACAGGAATTTTGAATTGAACTTTATTACTTCGGGATCGGGCAGACGAATTGTTGGCGACAATATCTCTGGATTTGAAAAAGGCGATCTTGTTCTCCTTGGGCCTAATTTGCCCCACTGCTGGGAAGCCTTGGATTTTGAAAAGGGAAATGACCCTTTTTGCATTGTTACCCACTTTTCGGAAGATATTATCAACTCGGACTTTTTTAGGATGCCGGAGCTGGAACAGGTGGTAGATCTTTTAAAACAATCGAGCACCGGGCTCCGTTTTAAACTGGACAATGATAGCCACATTAGACAAAGCCTGGAACGAATGACACAGTTGGAGGGTTTGGAGTATTATATTGAAATGCTTAAAATATTTAATTTTCTATTACAGGTAAATGAACGTGAAAACCTATCCAATCCCAATAATAGTTCGGCGGTTTTTTCCAAGAATCTTGATAAAATAAATAAGGTCTACGAGTATGTTTTTCAAAACATACAGGAAGGCGTTAAATTGGAAGAAGCCGCTGCTGTATTGAATATGGCACCCAGTTCCTTTTGTAGATATTTCAAAAAGAAGACAGATCTGACCTTTATGGAATATGTAAAAAGCGTTAGAGTAGGTATAGCTGCCAAATTGCTGGCGGAAACCGATAAGCAGATAACACAGATATGTTTTGAAAGTGGCTACAACAATCTGGCCAATTTTAACCACTACTTTAAGCATATTATGGGCAAAACTCCCTCTGATTATAGAAAGACGTTTAGGTGATTACTTTTTCACCCCAACATTGGCCTCTTCAATAAATTATTGCCATAAGTGCAATTTTCCTTGAAACGGCCAACCACCTAAGTCCTAGGTTACTTTTTCGTTAATTTACCAAATTGAAAAAAAATCAGTTCTTTTTTCTTCTACCGCTCTAATACCCTAGGAATTGTAATTCCTCTCCATTTATTGCAAAAACAACACGTTTGCCAATTCCACTATTGGAATTTATTATTCCAGTGTTTTTCACATCCCCCCTTACCAACAAACCGCTTTCATTTGGATTAAGTGTTGAAAACTGTCCTTGTCCATTTCCTTTTAGAAAAACTCCGTAACCGGCATCGTTCCTGGGAGTTTCCACTTCTGATTGATACAAATTGCCAGATAATAAGGCATCCAAATTACCATCCCTATCAAAGTCCTCGATCAAAATACTATTTACAGAGGAGAACTGTGGCAATCCTTTCAGATTATGCGTTTTGAACTTGAAATTCCCTAAATTCTCAACATAGGTCGTCTCAAATGTCGTGGCTTTATAATGCGTAGCCTTCCTTAATTCTTCTGCCCCATATACAGTAGATAGATCCGCCATTCCAAAATCATGATAACTGGGAAATTTTTCTTTAATAAAAGGCATTTGATTAGAGGTACATTCCCTTCCCCTTAACGGATACGCAACGCCCTTTTCTTGATAACTAAGTACTATATCCAAACTGCCATTTTTATCAAAATCACTGGCATAAACCTCAAAAGGTGCTTCTGGAGAAGCCTTATATTTATAGTTTAGACCTAAATTTCCAACAATAAAATCCCTATCGCCATCTTTATCAAAGTCGGCCGAAGCAACACTAAACCACCAGCCGGTATTATTTTCCAATCCAGACTGGCCGGTAACATCAACAAACTCGCTTCCAGTATTTTTAACAATCATTATGGGCGTCCATTCTCCGACAATTATTAGGTCTAGATTCTTATCATTGTCCAGATCCAACCATTCCGCATCAGAAACCATCCCCAATTGATCCATAAAAGGAGCTAATTCCTCGGTTACGTTGACAAACTTCAAATTTCCGTCACTGCTCTCATTTCTCAAGAGATAACTACTGGCAGGAAGTGGATATTTGCCCGGGATCAATTTACCGCCAATAAATAGATCAATATCCCCGTCATTGTCAAAATCCGCGGTTTTAACACAAGAACCACTTATAAGATCATTGGGCAAAGCATTCTCCTTTTTAGCAAACTGGCCATTACCTAAATTTTCGTATAAGCGATCCCGATAATATTCGCCTTGTTCCATTTCTTCATTACCTCCCGATACTACATATAAATCAAGATCCCCATCCCCATCGGCATCGAAAAACACCGAGGAAATATCCTCATGATTTTTATCCTTTGCCCAAAGCTCCTGTTGCACGGATTTAAAGCTTCCGTTTTGTTGTTGAAGAAACAATTCTCCCATTTTACCCTTTGCCCCTCCTACATAAAAATCGTCCAAGTCATCATTATTAACATCTCCAACAGCCAATGATGGTCCGTTTTCTGAAAATTTATGTGGCAATAAACTTTCCCTCTCAAAATCGTCAAATTTATTCTCTACATGCTTATAATCGGCCTGTACAATATTTGTTACATCATTAAAAATAGGCTTGGAAATTTCCTTTATCGGACCGCCGGGAATAGAAGCGTCCGCATAATTCAAATTCAACTGCTGATTGGCACTTACCCCACTAATCGACTGGATTTTACCATCGGGCCACAGAATTTTCAAACTTTTTATTTTTTCCGATGACCCCAGTCCAAAATGTAAAATTTCGCTAACCGAGGATTGAAATCCCCTTGACAAATACTGCTCTTTGGTCTGCTTTTCTTCGTTGGTTTCAACGGTTATCCTGGCACCAATTCCAAGGGTATTGCGTTCTGGTCCTTTTAATTTTATCTTTAGATAATTGTTTTTGGATGCCAACTCCCGGGCATTATTCCTGTAAACAAAGGCAGGATCATTAATATTATTTCCGATGATATCCAAATCACCATCGTTGTCCAAATCTGCATAAACAGCACCATTGGTGCAGCTGGGAGTACTTAATTGCCAAGCTTCGTTCATTAAGGAAAATGTAAAATCCTTATTGTTGAGATATAGTAGATTTACTTCCTTCTTTTCGGGCATTCTAGCCAAAATATCGTCATAATAGGTCTTTATGAGGGAATCCCTATTCTTGTAAATTTCCAGATCCTTATATAACCGTTCTACTCTTTTGCGCTTATAAATTACAAAATCGTTATTTCTAAACGACCGTAATATACCATTGGAAACAAAAACATCTTGCCAACCATCGTTATCCATATCAAATAAAAGAGGAGCCCAACTCCAATTGGTGTTGGATATTCCAGCATACTTGCCAATTTCAGAAAATGCAGGAATATTGTTTTCTTTAAAATTCCCATTGTTTAACTGTAAAGTATTGAACATATACTGATGGTGAAGGCCCTGGTCCACGATATCCTGAAACCTCTTTATGCTCATTCCGCTCATACTTGTCTTAAGGTCATAGTTATTATTGGACACCATGTCCACCGATATAAAATCGAGCAAACCATCATTATTTATATCACCAATATCGTTGCCCATGGAAAAATTCGAAATATGGTTGGTAGCTTGAAGTATTACCTCCTTAAAAGTGCCATTTTTTTGGTTTAAATAAAGATGGTCCTTTTCCGAATAATCGTGGCCCACCAATATATCGGGCCATTGGTCATTGTTTAAATCCCCTACGGCAATACCCAAACCAAAACCTATGGAATTATTTATAATACCACTGTCTTCGGAGACATCTACAAACTTTCCATTGTCGTTCCTAAATAATCGTTCACTACTGTAGTCCGACTTTTTATTCAAAAGAGTGCTTATATTGGGTTCAACATCCGCGGGTTCAATACCATGATTTATCAGGAACATGTCCAAATCCCCGTCCTTATCATAATCCAAAAATGCAGCCTGGGTAGAGTAATGGGGAAGATCCAATCCATACTTCGAGGCTTCCTCCTCAAATACCGGTATTCCATCCTTATTGTTTCCCTTATTTACATAGAGCTCGTTCCTCCTTTGATCCAAGTTATTATAATCACCGGATTTACAGACATAGATATCCAATAGACCATCTGCATTTATATCCACCATGGTAACACCGGTCGGAAAACCGTTTACACCCTTCACTTTCGATACCAATGTGGTTTCCTCAAAAGATAGATTACCTCTATTAATAAATAGTTTGTTGGAATAAAGATTGGAAATAAAGTAAATATCAGGAAGTTCATCATTGTTTAAATCCCCTACGGCCACACCACCACCATTATAAAGATATTCATAAAGTACCCCATTTACCGTTGGGCTTTCGTTAATGACATTTATAAAATTCAATTTGGTTTCATTGGGACTCATTAAGGTAAAAAGAGCTTCGGTATCTTCTTGGCCTGCATTTATGGTCTCCTGTTTCCCTTTATTTTCCCCGCAACTAAGGAATAAAAAGCTCATACCTAAAATGATACTAGTCTTGTTCATTATCTACAAGTATTATCTTAAAATGCGTTTTTACCTAAGTAATGACCATTTGGCAAACCTAGGCTTCAACCGCTAAAAAAATTACAATTTACTTAAATTAGACCTAAGGTTAAGAATAATATCCAAGAATCAAAATCAACAAAGAAATCCAAAAATAGATTTAGATTCCCATTTCCACCTCATTAGACCTTTCCCCCATTAAAAAATACTGACAGATAATCTTCAAAAGGTAATACCTCTTCAAGAAAATCTGTCAGTACAAGGTTAGCTCTAATTTATAAGTTCAGGCACTCCCTGATCTATATATATATGAAAATCATCCGTATGCTAAATGCAATACCCAGGGAGTTTAATAACCTGGATTTTGAATTAGGACCCCATTGCTAAGATCAATTTCGTTCTGAGGGATTGGAAAATAGTAATTTTTAGGCCTAACAAAGACTCTTACAGGATCAAATTGACCTCTATCTTCACCATAAATCTCCACTATATCTACAATTCCTGCCTTATCCCATCTCATAAGATCTTGATGACGCTGGTTTTCACCTAACAGTTCTACCCTTCGTTCATGTATCAATTCTGGCATGCCTGCATTGGAGACAAAAGGTAATCCAACCCTATCTCGAACAGCATTGATTTCATCATCCCCTGCTCCAAGGCCGCTTTTTCTAATCTTGGCTTCTGCAACCAATAAATAAACGTCTGCCGATCTTAGGATAGGTACATTGGCTTGGTTGCTTAAACTCCCATCATCATTAAAGGTGGTATACTTGTTCAAACTAAATCCAGTTTGGGTCAAGTCTGCGGTAAATTCTGATAACTCCGGCCCTCTTTGCACCATATCGCCCGGTTTATAAAGAGAATATTCCAAACGCGGATCACCATCTTCAAATTCGTCCACCACATTTTGTACGGGGTTATGAAAATCCCAACCACCCCATGGTCTTGGAGTTACAAAATATTGAGGATTATCCACCCAATCAGAGCCCTGTGCCGCAAAAAGCATCTCAGGATTATTCTCTGTTGCCGGGGTAAAATTATCCCTGAAGTTATCGGCCAAAGGATAAGGGCCATTAATAACTTCCGTTCCAGCAGCGATAGTACCATCAAAGTCTTCCTGATAAAGATATAACTTGGCCAATAATCCATTGGCTGATCCCTTATTGGGTCTACCTATATTTTCACTTGTGTGGGTTGCAGGCAACAAACTTACGGCAGCAATTAGGTCTGTTTCGATCTGCGCCTGTACTTCTGCAAGAGTAGCCTTAGGAATGTTGAAATTACTTTCTATGATATTGTCCTCCAGTATCAATGGTACCCCACCATAAATCACTGAAAACCTCCAATACCCAAATGCCCTTATAAAGTGTGCTTCTCCCAACACTCTATTCTTTAATGTTTCGTCCATATCCTCAATTCCCGGAACATTAATCAAAACTGCATTGGCCCTATTGATCATTTCGTACTTGTTTTTCCAACCGGCCCTGACACCATAGTTACTGGCATCCATGGTAAAATTCTCCATGGCTTCTTCATAACCGTGATCTCCTGCCCTAAAAATATCATCGGCACAATTGTCGAAAACATTTTCATTGTGCCCATAGGAATCCTCTTCCCGAAGAAGGGTATACATGGCGTTGGCGGCCGCTACTGCGTCTTCCCCATTGCGCCAGAACGTGGCCGAAGTAGATTCGCCATATGCCGTAGTGTCCAGAATATTCTTATCACAGCTACTAACCAAAAACGATAAGCACGCTATGGGGAGTAGGTATCTGTTTTTTATAATGTTTATCATGATTTTTAAGTTTTCTATTTATTAAATTGAATCTATACCAATATATTAAAAACCAATATTAGCACCCAACAAATACGTTCTTGCCTGTGGAAACTGGGCAAAATCTACATTCTGCTGTAAGTTACCATCGGTTAATCCCAATTCAGGGTCAAAGCCTGAATATCCAGTTATGGTAAAGACATTCTGTCCGGTTACATAGAACCTTAATCGTGACAATCCAATTTTATCGGTTATGTCCGAAGGAATAGTATAGCCAACAGTAAGATTTTTCAACCTTAAAAAATCTCCTTTTTCAATAAACAAATCGGATGTTCTATGATTTAAGTTGGTACGCAGGGTAGAAACCCTTGGAATCTCATTACTAGTACCCGGCCCGGTCCAACGACCAGTGATATCCGAGTAGAGATTAAAAGGGTAACTGGCATCTAAGCCCTGCATTCTGTCCGCGTTATAAATTTCCACTCCGGCAACCCCTAAAAAGAACATGGTTAGATCAAAACCTTTGTAATTTGCGCTAGCATTTATACCATAAGTCATTTTAGGATGGGGACTTCCTATAATCTCTCTGTCCTTATCATCAATTACGTTATCGTTGTTTATGTCGATAAACCGAACATCGCCAGGTACGGCTCCTGGTTGATCGGCATGGGCATCTATATCTGCTTGGGTCTGAAAAAGACCGTCTGCGCGCCATCCGTAAAAGGTACCTATTGGATTGCCTTCATAAGTACGGCTAATCTCTTGGTTGGGTCTTCCATAAAAACTAGAACCCAAAAAAGTACCACTGACCAATTTCACCACTTCATTTTTTACAAAGGAAGCATTGGCCCCTACACTATACCCAAAGTCTCCTTTGATATCTTGCCAATTCAATTCCATTTCCAAACCTTTGTTCCTTACTTTTCCAATGTTTAGGTAAGGTGACGGGTTACTTCCTTGGGATCCAATAACCGGTGGCCTAAGCAACATATCGTCGGTATCCTTTATAAAGTAATTAAAGTTTGATGTTAATCTGTTGTCCAAGAACCCCATGTCAACACCAAAGTTGGTCATTCGTACCGTTTCCCAAGAAATGTCTGTATTTGCGAAACTGGATTGATTGGCACCGACCACATCAACACTTCCATCCAAACCTAGGGAGTATCTTTGTCCCCGACTAATTCTTGCCAGATATTGTAATCTGTCTATGTTTTGGTTTCCAAGTTCTCCCCAACCACCGGTAACTTTTAAATTATCCATAAAGGGCACATCAAAAAAGGACTCGTCAGAAACCCTCCAGCCCAGTGAAAAAGCAGGAAAAACGCCCGTCCTATTTCCTTCGGCAAATTTTGAGGATTCATCCGACCTTACCGTAGCGGTCAGGAGATATTTGTCCATAAAGGAATAATTGACCCTTCCGAAGATAGATTCCAACCCATCGTGGGCCTTGTATTCACCCATATTATTCAATTCCCCGGTACCAAGTAGACGTTGGCTGGGGTCTTCATCAGGCAAATTTCTTGCACTTGCACTAAAGCCTTGATAATCAAAAGATTGTTGAGTGTACCCCCCTACAACACCAATTCTATGGTCCCCAAATATTTTGTCATAAGTAAGGAAGTATTCCATCAAAAACGAAAACTGTTCATCGTAACTACGGTTGGCATTGTTTACATTGGTAGTCCTAATTTGATTCAATACCTGTGGTCTAAAACTCCTTTGGTCTATAATGGTATAATCAACGCCAAAATTGGCCTTGAACTTCAAATCTGGCGTAATGCTTATTTCCGGAGTTATGTTTGCCAAAAGCCTGGTATCCCTTCTATCAGCATCTTGAATATCTACTTCGAAAAGTGGATTGTTGATGTCACCAAATTCACCACTAATTTGATTGGAACTATAATTACCATCGCTGTCCTTGATAGGAAGTCCAGGGTGGAAACGTATGGCACTCCAAATTAATCCGTTTTGGGCGGAAGTAGTATTAAAGCCATTACTGGTCCTTGAAGATAAAGACATGGTCTGCCCAATTTTCAACCATTCCTTAATCTTGTGGTCCGAATTGATTCTTAAGCTTACCCTGTCTGCCGCAGATTTCTCTATGATCCCTTCTTCATTGTAATACCCCAAACCAAAAAGATAAGTAGAATAATCATTTCCTCCACTAAGGTTAAGATCCACATTTTGCGTCTTACCTGTTACAAAAAGGGCATCCTGCCAGTTGGTAAGTTGTGTCTGATACTGTGCATCTTGCCAAATAGGGTTTACTGGAATACCATCATTGGCATAACGCTCCCTCTTAATTTCCGCCAAGGTAGGTGCATCCAAAACATCCAAAGTTTTGCCCACATTGGAGAAACCAGTGTAGGCATCAATGCTCATATTCAACTTCCCCGATTTTCCCTTTCTAGTAGTTACAATAACTACCCCGTTGGCAGCCCTTGTACCATAAATTGCAGAGGCTGAAGCATCCTTTAAAACTTGGATAGACTCAATATCGTTTGGATTTACACCATCAATATTAGCTGTTGGTATACCATCGACTACATATAAAGGTTCCGAGTTGTTTACTGTACCCGTTCCACGAATTCTAATGGCGACTGAGCCTCCAGGGGCTCCTCCATTGGGCACTACCTGGACTCCAGCCATTCTTCCTTGAAGGGCCTTATCTATTCCAGATATGGGCAGGTTCTTGAAGTCGTCCCCTTTTATAGAGGAAATAGCACCGGTAACATCCTTTTTTGCAGTTGTACCATAACCAACAACAACTACCTCATCCAGGAAATTGGCATCCTCTTCCAGTTGCACATTGATCGAGGTATTCTGTCCAACTGTTCTTTCCACAGTCTGCATACCTAAATAAGAAAACACCAATATGGCATTACTGGAACTTACCTCTATGGTGTAATTACCGTCAAAATCGGCAACAGCGCCATTACTGGTGTTTTTTTCTTGAATGGAGGCTCCTGAAAGGGGCGTACCTTGGGAATCGGTGATATTCCCCCTCACCGTTATGGGATCTTGAATTATAGCATCAATAGAAGTCGATGCATTGGCCCTTACTTCGTGGGCACCCAAACCAAAAAGAAAGGTGCAAAGCACAAAAAAGTGCTTAATTTCAAATTTTGGCAAAAAACATAATTCCCTCCATTTTTGCAAATAGAAGGAAAATACCAAGTGTTCTAGTTTTTTCATCTAAAGTTTAATTAGTTGGTTAAATTGATTCACGGATACTAATGTAGTAAAACGTTTAAGCACATTGCTGAAGAAATGTCCTCAAACCTTGTAATTTCACCTATTCATAACATAAAACTTACATTGAGTTATAATACAACAGTTGTACAAATAGTATAAATCTAAGGTAATAAAAAGAAGCATTGAAACCCCAAGTGCATATTGTTAAATTTTTCAATCTTCCAGCTTTCTGCCTATAGGAAGAAAGTTTCCAAGTGTTGCATTTGGTTGGCGCTACTTAGTTATATGCTGTTCGCCGAGAACATACGGCCTATACTTTTCTAACTGAAGTGCGTGCAAATCCATTGATAACGAAACCAAAAAGTACAACGACAAAAGAAATTAAACTTATTGGAGGCAGGCCTCCCTGCCATTTTGAAGGGCTGCTCCAAGTAGAATATCCCATAAAAACAAGATGTATCCCCAATATGAAGAGGAGCCCCAAAAGGAATTCCTTTGAAGTAATAATATTTATAAGCATTTCTTTATTTTTAGAGCGATTTCTAAAGCACCAGTGATAGAGTCCCAATATCATGAAACTGGCCATGCCGGCGAGCAGGCTGAAATTCCCTATGACAGATAGACTATTATCGCTGTCAAAAAATTTGGGATAGTATTGGGGATTAAAAATCAAAAAGCTAAGACCCACATGAAATATTGTCAACAAAAGACCTGATATTCCCAAGATTTTTCTGCCTTCCAACCCAAAATAAAAAGCTGGAATTCCCAAATTTAGAAGTGGCCTAATAGTAAAACTAAAAGTAAGCAATACTATTGCGGCCAAGGACACGCCTTTATTCAGAATAAATATTGGCAAATCTTTCCATTCAACGGTTCCCACCACATTATATCTTAAGACCGCATAGCCCAAAGAAATAATTAAAACAGTCCAAATAGTCTTCAGGTATTTTCTTTGTACGCCTTCCTCCATTAAAATCAATCCTCAATTTAATTCATAGGAAATCTATCCCTGTCTCCCAAGTCTCCGTGGACACTTATGGCTATCAAAGCCAGAATTGCCAGAACTCCAAGTACGATTAGAAAGTAAAAGAACCATTTTTTAAGATCTACCTTATCCATTTCCGTATAGTTGAACTGCAAATTATTGAATCGTAGCAAAGCGAAGATCAATATTATGTTCACTACATACAGATGATGGTTAAGGTGCATTTCTCCCCCAAAAATCCCCGTTACAGCATAGCTCATAAACGTGTAAGCTATGAGCATGGTGAAAAATGTAATCGAAACATCTTTTGGCAAAAATTGTTCTTTTTTAAATCTCCAAAAGATAGATATCACCATTGCCAATAACACCAAAAGGACCATTAAGGTACTCGTAGAGGCAACGGATTCTATATTGGGTAAATTCTCCAAACGTCTTGCAATATGGTCATAGGTCAATGACTCCCTGTAAACGATCAATGGAATAAAAAGCACCACAATAAATAGGGCGGACCAGTTTTCCCATTTTGTGGCACTTGGAGTTTCTTTTGGCCACTTGGAACTGTACACTCCATAGGCCATACCCGATCCACCAAAAAATCCAATACTGTACTCCATAACGTTCCACATGTTGAACGGGACTTCCCATGTATTGCCAAGAACTTGTAAAAAATTACCAAAGCCAAAACCAAAACCACCGCCCAGCATTGCGTAGAAGGCTACCCTAATGGCCGAGTTTCTCTTTTCCCTGGCCATATACCACAACATGGCCAATCCGGCACCAAAACACACGGCCCAAGCCTCTGATCTAGGTGGTGTCATTTTAAAGCCGATCTGCTCTATAAGAAAATAATAACTGATAATTCCACCTACTGTCATTTCAGAAAACAACGCCCCCCATCTTACCCTATTTTCCTTAGTTGAATCCAGGGTTAAACCTACTAGACCCCCGCCCAATAAGCCGAATAAACCACCGATAACGAAAAGCATCCCCAAGCCGTAATAGGCATTGACGAAGTTATCCGCAAAACCATAGCCTACTACCATGCCATAACTGATCATTCCACCAGCTCCCCAACCTACGGCCGATGCCAGCGCAACCAACATCATTTTGCTATACCAATCCTTTCTGCCGGAAACGAGCACCAGGGCAAGGCCTCCTATTGCCCCTGCCCAAGCAGCACCCTGTTCATGTCCAAACTGACCACGAATGGCCCAAGCTGTGGCCAGAGACATTGCCACTATCAAAACTTGAATTCCTATTTTATTAGTTTTCATGACCTTACCCAAGATTATTTTCTTCTTTTTATTTCAACGGTTTCAATTTCGTCGCCGTTTATATCCGTCACATACAAAAAGGCATTTTTCTTATTGATCTGAACATTGACAAAATGTTCTATTTTGCTAGATTTTTTGGTTTCCGGCAAGGTAAGCTCAATATCATACAATGGAGCTCCTGCTCCGGCAGAGGTTATATAATGGACTCCATTTTTAGTGGCACGGTGATAATGGTGATCATGACCGTTTAAAAACACCTGCACTTTATGCCTTTCAAAAATGTCACCCCAAAATTTACGGGTCTGTTCTGCTTCTGCTTTTCTATTTTTCATGGCACTGTACAAGGGTTTGTGTTGAAAAATGAACACAAATCCCGCTTCCTTATTTAATTCCAAAACATTTTCCAACCAATTTTTCTGGGTATTAAAATATTCCGAGAAGGCACTTTGCCAGAAGGCATCGCTATTTTTTTCCGAGACAAAATCCGGTTCCGAAATTTGTTTGCCCTCACTGTCCAGAACAATAAAAAGCGCATCCCCAACGGTGAAATAGTAGTATTTTTCATTATTGGGCAAATCGAACAGATCATAGTAATAGGGCGAATCCTTTTCATGGTTGCCCAAAACAGGATAGTAAGGTGTATTTTTCATAAGCTCCTTGTTCACCCCAAAAAAGGCTTCCCAATCGCTAATAGAGCGCCCGTTTGCCACCAAATCCCCTGAATTGATTATGAACCTTGGATTGGTCTCCATGATTTTCGCCACTATTTTGGCATGCACATCGTGCCTGTTACGGGAGTCACCGGTAACCGCAAAATTAAAAGGGATTATTTCATCAGGATAAGTAGTCAGTGTACCCTTTCCTTCATCTGAGCCATCGTTGAGTACATCATATTTATATTCTGTATTGGGCTCCAGGTCACCAAGATGAATTTTATGGTGTTTATATTCCCCAATGGTCTTTACATTTCCATCCTTATCCGTAAGAGTGGGTGAACTTTCCAGGGTTGACCAACATATGGTTGCATCCTTGGTTCCCATTTGCTGAATATAAGGGCCAAAGGCAATTTTTTCTTTTACTTGTGCTATACCTATGACACTGCTACATAAGAGAAATAAGACTAAAACTTTTTGCATGATTTTGGTTTTAAAATTTCGGAACAATAAATCCGACATTAGAAAAAAACATTAATAAAGGTTTAAACCCTAGGGCACGTTCCGTTCCAATAAGGTTCCCACCCTCGGATCGGGGCAATAAACCCTTGACCCCGTTCATAAGGCGGGATTCGTTAGAATTTGGCATTACATTGAACCTGCAGTTTTTGAGATACTGGTCTCATGAATAAAAAGAGGCAGCCCTTACGGAATGCCTCCTTTAAAATAGCTGCTAAACTAATTCAAACAAATAATTTAGTACGGTTCTCCAGTACCTTGCAACAACCACATTTTGGACCAGGCACTATTATTACTGGCATCGTCCCCCTTAAATGGCGTGGGTTCCAATTGGTCAATAGCGGTCTCAACGTTTGGATTGTTATCTATCTCATCTATATTATAATAAAATCGCAACGGCAAAGCTTGTCGTTTGGATGCAGGCCCAGATTGTAGGTCGGGAAGACCTGTTCTTCTATAATCGAACCAAGACTCGGAAGCAGCAGTCCAACTGGCAATCCATTTTTGATTAATAATATCGGCATAACCGGTAAAGGCAGCAGGACCGGAAATATATGAAGTATAATCACCTCCCACACCCCAAGCAGTAAGGGATTGTCTGACCCCCTCATTATAATATTGCACTGCTGTTCCTCCTATCCAACCATTAAATGCTGCTTCAGCAAGGATAAGGTTGACTTCAGCAGCCGAAATCAATCGGGACTGAAGTAATGGGCCACTTGCTTCCTTATAAATTTCGTTTAATTGGGAAGCGTGCAAGTTGGTAGCACCTTGATTGGTGTTTTTACTTAAATTATAAGCCATACCAAAAGTCATTCCCGGAGGGTAACCTACGTATTCCATGTCATAATCTACCGGATAACCTACCCCGTCCACTGGATCCTCATAAGTATCCACAATATCTTGGGAAACATATCTTATTCCATCCACGGTATTATCGGTTCCATCCGGGGCATCGGATACCAATACGATGGGAACAGCAATTTTAGCTGCCCAAACCCCCAATCTCGGGTCATTTAAATCCTGTAGTTTATCAACTAAAGGTTTTCCCATTTTTAGCCTAAAATAGCTTCCTTGTGGACTTGCATCAAAATTAACGTTCGATGGCCATGCATCAGAACTTGTATTACCTATATAGGCCATATTGGCATCATCGGAGGCCTGCAATATCAGTGGAAATTGCTGAGGATTGTTAACTATGCCTTTGATCCCTTGCTCGGCCCAAGAAGGATTTTTGGCCGAAAGCCGCATATAATATCGCAGGGAAATGGAATTGGCAAATTTTCGCCATTTGGCAACATCCCCACCATACAGTATATCCTGGCTAGCGTCTATACCAGCATAGGAACTTTGACTTCCCGACAACAAGCTGTTTGCAGTTTTTAAGTCGGATTGAATTCCCTCATAAATCGTCTGCTGATCATCAAACTCAGAATCAAAGTACTCGGGTCCTTCGTCACCACGCAGTGCCTCCGTATATGGGGCATCTCCCCATAGGTCGGTGATAAGTCCAAACATGTAGGATTTCATTATTAGCCCCACTGCACGATGAAAATCCAAGTTACTGTCCTCTGCCTTTTGGATCAAGGTTTTGTTATTATACATAATCTGGTAATATCCTGCCCAACTCTGGGAACGATTGTTCCAATCATAAGCATTGTGGCCACTAGACCAACCATCTTTTTGGGTGTGTTGCATTACTCCAGCCAAATCCCCAAAACCCAAATTAACAACAGTCTTTCCTACCCCATTAATTACTGTAGGTACCAAAAGATTGGGATCTACATTTTCCCCGCCGATCTTGTCCGGGTTTACATTCAAATCTTCCAGACCATGGCATGATACAGTTAATATAACACCCAATATCAGTATTGTAAGTTTGCTTTTTATTTGATACATCTCAATTTCTGTTTAAATTTTTATTAAAATGTCACTCCAATCTTGATTCCAATAGGAGCTAACCAAGGCTCCACGTTGTAACGCTCTATACCCTGTTTAAACTGAGTACCTCTACTGTCCTTACCCGTTTCTGCCTGAAATGCTCTTTCCGGGTCTATACCAAAATTAGAATCCTTGGTCCAGAGCATTATATTTCTACTGTACAGTGAAAAGATTACATTACTTACCCCAATTCTATCTACAAATTCATTGGGTAGATTATAGCTCAATGAAACCTCACGAAGTTTTATATAATCCGCATCGAACATATTTGGTGTCCCCAAATCCCATGGATTCTGAACGGAGAATGGTATAAACGAGGTGCCCACATCTCCAAGGTTTTCATTTTCCAATATAAAGTTGCCTTGAGCATCGTAAGTCCCTTGAACACCAGGACTAAAAATACCATCATAAACGGTGCGTCCACTCAAATTTTCCGCGAATCCTCCATTCCCTGGAGTTCCTCCTACAGATAGAAAATTTTCACCAAAAATTAATTCATCCGCATGATCTAGGACCCACTGTTTTAGTTCGGGTCCAGGTTCTGAAATCCCGGGATTCACCAAACTGTTCAGAGTCCTATTAATATAGCCATCATCTCCTAAATATCTAGAGGTTTGTGACATGTACTGTCCTCCCGAACGCCAATCAAAGGTCATGTTAAGTGTAAAATTCTTATAGGATAGTGTTGTTTGCAACCCCATGATAAAATCTGGGTTGTAGTTTCCCACTTTCACCCTATCTTCTGAGGCCGTCCACTCAGCATCTTCCCCACTTCCGAGAATTGGATAATTATAATAAGGAGAATTTACATCGGTTACCCTTCTGATCATGGGGGAATAGATATTACCGACCAATCCATCCTCACCAGTTGCCGGATCGGCCACATATCCTCTGGAAACACTCTTGTTTTCATCCCAAAATTGAATATAATCGACTCCATCCGCTAAGGCAGTAATTTTTGATTCGTTAGTAGTGAAATTGAAGTTGAGATCCAAATTCCAGTCCTCAGTTCTTATAGGGGTCAGGCCAAGGGAAAGTTCATATCCCTTGCTTTCCAAGGTACCTGCATTGATGCCCACACTAGAACTTCCCGAAGAAGGCGATATAGGAACACGAATGATCTGATTCTTATTTTCAACAATGTAATAGGTTCCAGAAAAGCGCACCCTGTTTTTAAACATAGCCATATCCATACCCAATTCCCAAGAACGGGCTCTTTCCGGCTCAAGGTTCGGAGTATTCAGGGAACCTGCCCCGTACATTATAGCATCTCCCCAATAACCGCCATTATTATAATAGGTATCCAATTGATAAGGATCGGTATCGTTTCCAACCTCGGCATAACCGCCCCTAAGTTTCAAAAGATCGACTTTTGGAATATCTATCAACTCGCTGAGCAAAAAGCTCAAGGATCCAGAGGGGTAAAAATAAGATCTATTTTCTACCGGTAGCGTACTGGACCAATCATTCCTAGCCGTAATATCCAAATACAACATATCCCAAAATCCAAAATTGGCCAATCCATAAATACTGTTTATACCCCGTTCGTGAGAATAGCTGGAATATCGTAAAGATGTTGGGGCAATGTTATCTATAGTGAATAAGTTAGGCACTATAAGTCCAGCCTGGTTAGCTGATGAATTACTGATACCTGTTTGTTTCTGATACATTAAGTTTCCTCCTCCTGAGACAGACAAATCAAAGCCTTCAAATTTTTTGGTATAGGTTGCCAACAAATCTACGTTCGTCTCCAAACCATCGGATTTGGCGATACCATAGGTTCCATTGTTTGGCTCCCTACTATAACCCGGTGCCATTTTTGTATCCTGGGTCTGATTGAAATTGTTAATATTATAGCTACTCTTAATGGTAAATTCCGGTGATACGTTCCATTCCATTGCCATATTTCCGTAGAGTCTGTATCTAGAATATCCATTGTTAATTTCATTGGCCATAAACCATGGATTAGGGTAATCGTCGGAAAAATTGTACACCTCGTTACCTGGTAGTTTGTAGTCTTTTATCGCCATAATATCAATACTGGGCGGCACATAATATGCATTCTCTAGAGGATTGGTGCCCCTATTGGAAGCAGGCCTATTTTTGGCATAACTGTGTACAAAATTCAAATTGGTACTAAACGTGAGTTTATTATTTAAATTGGAAGTTGCGGATAAATTATAACTATTCCGCTGCATATCGGAATTAGGAATAATCCCTGTATTGTCCATATTAGAGACCCCAAACCTAAGATTTAACCACTGGGAGCTATTAGTAATTGCCAGACTATTGGTAGTTGTGATCCCCGTGTTGACAAAATTCTCAATATTATTTGGATATGATTTTAATTCCGTTGGGATGGGAACCCCATTCGCGTCCAACGGGGAATTCCATTGTACCGCAAAATAACCCTTATCCAATTCCGGGCCACCGTTTCCACCTGCAGGAATCGCGGCGGGCATTATCATACTTCCACCTTCAGATTCAGGTGAATATGACAAATAACCAGTTGCAAAACGGGATTGAGTATCAATAAATTTGTAAGGAATGTCAAAAACAGTATTAGATGTAAATTCAATCTTCATTTTTTCACCCGCTTTGGCTCTTTTTGTAGTAATCAGCACAACTCCGTTCCCCGCACGAGTACCATAAAGTGCCGCAGCACTGGCTCCTTTTAATATAGTAACGTTTGCTACGCTCTCAGGATCAAGATCGGAAATGGCATTTCCGTAATCAACTGGGTTTCTATCGCCGAAGCCTCCAATATTATTAAGGGAATTCTCTACCGGAACACCATCGATTACAAACAATGGCTGGTTATCGGAACTTAGGGAAATTGCACCCCTAATTACCATACTTACCGAAGACCCCGTGCCTCCTGTACTGTTAATAGTGACCCCTGACACTTTACCTGACAAGGAATTCACAACGTTAGGGTTCGCAACACGGGTCAACTCTTGACCAACTACCTTTTCCACGGAATACCCCAATGACTTATCCTCACGCTTTATTCCCAAGGCAGTAACCACCACCTCATCAAGCTCTTGTGCGCTGGGATTCATGACAACATTTATTGTCGCTTGGCCATTAACACCAATCTCCTGGGTCTCGAATCCCAAATAAGAAAAAACAAGAGAACCAGTACCGTTGGGCACATCCAAACTGTAAGTACCATCAAAATCGGTTATCTTACCTGTATTGGTTCCCTTTAAAATAATACTTACCCCTGGCAAGGGTATACCATCTTCTGAAGAAGTGACCGTACCCGAAACCTTAAGTAATGTATTCTGGGCCGATACGGCGTGACCAGACAATAGCAGGGTCAGAAAAAGTAAGGAACAAATAAATTGCCTTACATGGTCTTTTATAGAATAGTGTATCTCCATATTTAATGTATATAATTGGTTATCTATATGTAATCTATTAAAATTATTCAACGGCTTCAAAGGTCAATATAACAGCATTCGTATTTACCCCAATTGCATCCTGGGAGGCTGCCAAAAACATGACCAAACGCATGGATTTATCTGTGATATTCTGAATGATGACTCTGCGTTCAAAATCCAATAAGCCGATAAATTCGGTCCCAGAAAAACTTAGTGTACTCACTCCATTAAAGGACACTGTTCCACTTGACTCAATCGCTGAAGAAGTTTCAAAATTATCACTCTCTACATATGTGAAAGTAGCACCCGATTCAGGTGTAAAAACACCCGTACAGAGTCCAAAATCAACCCCTCCACCATTAACGATACCAGCACCCCCAGTAGTTACATACTGATAAAGATACCCGCTAAAAGCAGCACCATCCGCTTTTACATCATGGCTATAGTTTCCATCAAAATAAAAGGTAAACTCGTCCTCGTAAATCTCTCCCATACCCAACCCAGATCCAAAAATACCGGCAGGCAAGGGATATGGAGCTCCTGGAAACGGAGTGAGCTCTGCATTGGCATAGGCAAAGTAATCATTAGCGGAACTTCCGGAAGAAATCCTCCAGGTTTTACCACTTTCCGCCGTGGCACCTCCTGTCAACAATACATAAGGTGTAATATCCAAGGCCAAATTCACTTCCTTGGTAATTGAACCTCCATCTGCAGAAGTTGCCGTTAACTTAGCTGTGTAGTACCCCCCATCGGAATAAACATGTACCGGGTTTTTCTCACTGCTTGTAGTTCCATCCCCAAAATCCCACGCCCATGAAGTGGCGCTGTTGGTCAACCCTTGGAAGGCTACTTTCTTCCCAACTGTGCTCTGAAAAATATCAGCGGAAAGAGGAATATCTTCAGAACTGCTACTATCATCCGAACTACAAGAGAACAGGGATAGTACCATCGAAAATAAAACTCCATACAACAGTATTAGATTTTTTTTAGTCATAAATAAAAGTTTTTAGTTAGTTTTTTTTTGCAGCCAAAGATCAAAAATTAACAATTACCAAAATCTTGTTCCCAACTTGATAACCTCTAGTTAACGATATGTTAATATTAGAACCTTTTGATTACACTATTACCAAAAATATATTTAAATTTTTCAAAACAATTCAGATATATTATTAAATATGCATTAAATATTACCCCACGATTTAAGAAATTAAATATATTTTTGTAAAATAAGTCAATATTCTTATTAAGTTTTATGCATGCATAATAGGAGCATTTTTAACATTTAAATGTGAAGATTTATGAAAAATATTTCTTACAAACTTTGTAAGTCAAGATGGGCGATACAATTCTCTATCCTTTTAGTTTCTTTTAATATCCATTCCCAACAATTAAAAGTGGGTGCGGCCAAACGAATAATTACCCCTAACCCTTTAATTTCCGTTTCTGGGGGTGTTGGCACCCCTAAACCCACAACCGAAAAAAAAGGGGAACTTTTTGTCAGGGCCATGGTACTGGAAAAGGGAACAGAAAAAATAGCCATCGTTAATATCGACAATCTGGGATGGCCGGCAGCGTTGGGCAATAGAGCAAGAAAATTGATCATGGACATTCCGTTCAACAACATATTAATCGGTGCCACACATACCCATAGCGCTCCTGATGCGTATGCTTTCCCTGACGAAAAGGGAAATTATTCGGCCGATTTAAAGTATCTTGAATGGTGCGTAACCCAAATTGCGGATGCGGTTAACGAGGCTTCAGCAAATTTGGAACCCGCCAAATTAAAAATTGCAGTTGGCGAAGCCCAAGGTAAAATAGCCTACAATTATTACGCCCCTGATTTGTACGACCCAAGATGCGGGGTAATACAGGCCTTGGGCACGAAAGGCAAAAATAAGGACCTACCCATAGTAACTTTGGTAAACTACGCCATTCATCCAGAGGTTATAGGCAGCGATCAGGGAATATTGAGTCCGGATCTAATAGGACCCCTGTATGACAGGATTGAAGCCAAGGCAGGTGGGATGGCCCTGTTTATGAACGGCGCCCAAGGAGGAATGGTAACGGCAGACAATAGACAGGATGATAATACGGAAGCAAACAATTGGGAAGAATGTAAGCGAATAGGGAACCTTTTGGCAGACGAGGCCTTGAGGATTCTATCGGAGGCCAAAATCCAAGAAGATCCAAAACTCTTTTGTACCTCCACGCAGGCCGAATTCCCAATAGATTCGGAAATGATGCGGTATATATTAAACAATTCGCCATTAAAAATGGGCGACTCTGACCAAAATATCACTACAACCCTAAACCTATTAAATATTGGATCTGCCCAAATACTCACCATACCAGGTGAAGCCCTACCCAATATAGGATACTATTTAAAAAGAAATATGCCCACGGAACATCCTTTTCTTTTTGGATTGACCAACGATGCCTTTGGGTATATCCTGACCAAAGAGGATTTCAACAGTTTTAAAAGATATATGTATGTAAGTCGCACTAGTCTAGGGGAACAAACAGGAGAAATCCTAATCAATGATCTATTGACCCTTATCCAAAACAGTCCAAAACCTAATAAATAAAACAATTCTTAACCTTTTTAACACAAGTTCCAAATGAAAAAGTTGGTTTCTATTTTTTTATCGATGTCCTTATTTTGTATATTTTCCTGTAAGGACAGTCCAAAAAAACTGGCGGAAAATGTTGCTCCGGCCGCAACTAAAGTAACTCCTTCCAACGCATTGCAAAGCTATTTAAACAATGAAGATCAAACGTATAAATGGGAAGTGAAAGAGAATTATGCCATAGGGGATGTAACCGCCTATGAGCTTATGCTGACCTCCCAAAAATGGAGGGAACACGTTTGGACCCATGAACTCACCGTATTAGTCCCCAAAGAAGTTGCCCATGACGGGGCACTTTTATTGATTACTGGCGGAAGCATAAAAGAAGGGATACCCAATTGGTCAAATAATGAAGAAGATAAAAAGTCCATCAGCTTTGCCCAGGTAGCCGAAAAGAACAAAGCCATAGTCGCTATTGTACGACAGGTTCCCAACCAACCTCTTTATGATGGCCTTACTGAAGATGAACTTATTTCCTTTACCCTTCACAATTATAAAAATGACAAGGATCCAACATGGCCCCTACTATTTCCTATGGTAAAGAGTGCTACAAGGGCCATGGATGCCGTTCAGGAATTCACGAGCAAAAATCTTCAAATGGAGGTTACACGCTTTACGGTTACCGGAGCTTCCAAAAGAGGGTGGACTACCTGGCTCACTGGGGCAAACGACAAGAGGGTGGAGACCATAGCCCCAATGGTAATAGACGTTTTAAACATGCCGGTAAGTTTGGATTATCAAATTACAGCTTGGAACGAATATAGCATACAGATCAATGATTACATAAAATTGGAAATCCCTCAAACTGTAGGGACTGAGGACGGTAAAGCTATTACCCAAATGGTGGATCCTTATTCCTATAGGGCCAGTTTAACTATGCCAAAATTAATATTTATCGGAACCAATGATGAATATTGGCCAGTGGATGCCATTAAAAATTACATCAATGATATTCCTGGGGAAAATTACGTTCACTATGTACCCAATGCCGGTCATGACCTTGGTAATGGAGAACAGGCTATGAGGGCCTTAAGTGCCTTTTGGGGAAAATCGTTGTCGAAAACCCCTCAGACCTCCTTATCCTATGACCTTACCACGGACAAAACATCGGCTACCCTAACGGTCAAAACCACTTCCGATGAACTTGAAAATGCCTATATATGGTCTGCAGATTCAACGGACAGGGATTTTAGGGACGAAAATTGGACCTCAGAGAAATTGGATTCCAAGGACCAAGAGCATATACTTCAACAAGTGAAATTTCCAAAAAGTGGCTTTAAGGCTTTTTATATTGATTTGGAATACGCCGACCCTAATGGTGGAAAATACACTAAGAGTACCAGAATGTATGTAGCGGACGATGATGAAATACTTTAGAAAAAAACAAGCATATTGGTTCACCGGAATAATCGCCGTATTTCTGTTATTGGCCTTCACAGTCATTTATGCAAGTGACACTAGCGAGACCCTACCGGTAGGTGAATATTATGGTTATGACAAGGCTATACCACTTAGGGATTCCATTAACCTGTTAAAGGACACCACCGACTTTACCCTTTATCATATAACATACAATAGTGTACATGATAAAAAAGTGACCGGCCTGTTAAGCCTGCCCAAAAACATCTCCACTCCCATACCCGTGGTTATTTTGATGCATGGTCTTGGAGACAACAAGAACGTGGATTATTTATCCTACGGCAACGACCTTTTTCTCAAAAATGGCTATGCGGTGTTAAGGATCGATTTTAGCGGGCACGGGGAACGAAAAGGGGAAGTTTATGACTTTAGCCTTACCGGGAAATACAAATACTGGAGCAGGAACATCATTAGCCAGACCGTTTTTGACCTTAGACGAGCAGTCGATTTTATTGAAACGCGAAATGAACTGGACGCCTCCAGAATAGGCTATTACGGTATCAGCCTTGGTGGAATAACAGGAACTGTTTTTTGCGGTGTAGAAGATCGGATCAAAGTTCCTATAGTGGCATTGGCCGGTGGTCAAATGAATTTATTGTATGAAAAAGACGCTCTTACCGAGGAGGCTAAAAATTTTGTAAGCTTTATTGAGCCATTAAACTTTGTAAAGCAGATTGCTCCCCGTCCCTTCCTCATGTTAAATGCTAAAAACGATGAAATAGTACCTCCTATAATGAGCACCCTGCTTTTTAAGGCAGCACAAGAACCAAAAGAGATTATATGGTACGATGCCAAACATAGGGATGCTCCGTTGGACATTATTTACGGAGATGGCCTCAACTGGTTTAAAAAATATTTATAAATTAAAACATCAAAAAAAAATGAAAAAGTCATATCTATTTACCTTGTCATTAAGCTTTTGCATGGCCCTCTTCTTAAGTGGCTGCGGGGAAAAGAAGAAAAATGCCGATGAAGCCATTAACAATACCTCCACGGAACTAGAAACAACTCTAGAGACGAAAAATTGGGCCGAAAAATTAGGATGGTCTGCCGGAAAAAAGGTAATTATGCTGCACGCAGATGACATTGGGATGTGTCCAGAGGCGAACATTGCTGCCAAGGACCAATTGACCAAGGGGGAAATACAATCCGCCGCCGTGATGATACCCTGTCCCAACGCCGAAGAATTCATCAATTGGGCCAAGGAAAACCCTGCTATGGATATTGGTTTACACCTTACGCTGACCAGTGAATGGAAAAAGCATCGTTGGGGCCCAATTACCCCAGATGCGGAAGTCCCTGGACTATTGGATCCGGAAGACAAACTATGGAGGAGCGTTCCGGAAGTAGTACAACATGCTACGGCCGAGGAAGTGGAAAAAGAAATACGGGCTCAAATTGAACAATCCATTGCCTGGGGCTATAGACCAGACCATATAGACACCCATATGGGCACCCTGTTCGGTGATCCCAGTTATGTAAAGGCCTACATGAAAGTGGCCCAGGAATACGGTATTCCGGCAAATATTATTGATATATCGGTACCAGCGGTTTTGGCGGAATTTAGGTCTAAAGGCTATCCTATGGATGATTCCGTAGTGAAAATGTCGGAAGAATACACTTTGCCCAAATTGGACTTTTTTACCAGTGCACCAAAGGCGGATTCCTATGAGGAAAAAGTGGAAAGTTTTAAGTCCTTGATAAAATCCCTGCAACCTGGACTTACGGAAATCATTTTTCACCCGTCCGTAGAAACCGATAACCTAAGGGACATTACCGGATCATGGCAACAAAGGGTTTGGGAGTCACAAATTTTTGCCGATCCCGATCTGATCAATTTCTTCAAAGAAGAAGGGATAATTTTTACCAATTGGAAAGAAATCATGACCCGCTTCAACTCCATGAAATAAACATCCATATAGGATGTCTATCAATAAGGAAGAACAGGTAATACTTACATGATAACAGGCCCATTTTAAGACCGGCAAAGGCCAAAAGACCTTACCGGTCTTTTCTTTTAAATTTAAAACCAAATCAAACGAAAATCTAAAATATCCTAACCCTTTTAACATAAAAATTAACAGATATGCGATTTTTTGGTAAATTATAATGCAAATACAATAAAATATAATAAGTAAAATAATTTTTAAAAAGTTTTATTTGTGTATATCCCAATTATGGGAAAATGATAGTGATTTACTTTAAAACCTATTTGTCATGAATTCTACCTCTGGAATTATCCTTGCCATTTCATTGATCATTATTATGTTCGGGATGGGCCTATCATTGACCCTTTCCGATTTTAAAAGGGTAGTTACCTATCCAAAGGCTATGATCATAGGTCTTATCTGCCAGATGTTGTTGTTGCCAATGATAGGATATTTTATTGCCATTTCCCTAAGCTTGTCGCCCACCACTGCTATAGGCATTATGTTGTTGGCAGCCTGCCCTGGGGGACCAACATCCAACATGTTAACTTATTTGGCCAAAGGTGATTTGGCCTTGTCCGTTTCCCTAACAGCCGTATCCAGTATAATTTCCATTTTAACCATCCCATTCATTGTGCAATTTGCAATGGAAGAATTTTCCAATGAAAGTATGGCCATTTCGGTCGATGCCATAACCATGATAAAACAATTGTTAGTAATAGTTATCATACCCGTAGGAATTGGCATGCTAATAAAAAATAAATTTGAAGCCTTTGCGAACAAGATGGAGAAACCTGTGAAAATAGCTTCTGCCATCATATTTGTATTGGTAATCATTGGGGTGACCATTAGCGTCAAAGATGTTTTTATGAGCTATTTAAGTGAGGCAGGGCTACCGGCCATACTGCTCAATGTGAGTACTATGACCATAGGATTTTTAATGGCTGTACTTTTTAAACTTACAAGACCACAGGCTATAAGCATTTCCATTGAAACGGGAATCCAAAATGGAACCTTGGCCATAACATTGGCTACCATTGCCCTGAACAATCCCGAATATTCTATTGTGCCCGCCATTTATGGCCTGTTAATGTTCATTACGGCCACTGTAATTATTTTTATAAGGAAACCACTTGGGGTAAAAGATGAATTAAGCCTGGAAAAAGATGCCGCCAATTAATCCTGCAAATATAAGATGGGAAAAAATCAGTTTATTGTTGCCCTTATTTTATTCATCTTTTTTGTCGTTTCCTTTCTTACAAATATTTTAGGCCCCTTAATCCCGGATATCATATCGGATTTTAAGGTTAGTTTAACCATGGCCGCCCTATTGCCATTCGCCTTTTTTGCTGCTTATGGTGTATTTTCCATACCCTCTGGAGTTGCGGTAGAACGCTACGGTGAAAAACAGGTGATCTTGTCCGCATTTTTAGTATCATTTATTGGAGCCATTTTATTTTCAATTTTTTCCAATTTTCCCATTGCACTGTTATCCCTATTTTTAATTGGTTCGGGAATGGCCATGTTGCAGGTAGCTATAAACCCCTTGCTGAGAGTGGCAGGCGGTGAGGAGCAATTTGCCTTTAATTCAGTTATGGGTCAATTGGCATTTGGAATGGCCTCCTTTATGAGTCCATTTTTATTCTCCTATCTAGTACTTAATTTGGAAAATTACTCTGGTCCAGACAATGCCAATTTTATCATCAATACTTTTCACGACATAGTACCGGAGAATTTGCCTTGGGTTTCCCTATACTGGATATTCGCAATTATCTCGTTGTTCATGGTCATCTTCATATATCCCATAAAATTGCCCAAGGTTGAAAGGAAAGAAGATGAAAAAGCAGGAACTTGGGCCACCAACAAAGAATTACTAAAAAACAAAAAAGTAATCCTGTTCTTTATGGGCTTGTTCGCCTATGTTGGCACAGAACAGGGTGTCGCCAACTGGATGTCACAATTTTTATCGGAATATCATGGTATGGACCCTAGAATAGAGGGAGCCAATGCCATATCCTTGTTTTGGGGATTACTGACGGTGGGCTGTATCTTAGGATTACTACTTCTAAAATTTATGGATAGCAAATTGGTACTTAAAATATTTTCTGGAGCTGCCATTCTATGTTTGTCAGCTGCACTTTTCGGTCCTGCCCATATAGCGGTTTTGGCGTTCCCCCTAGTAGGTTTTTTTGCCTCTGTAATGTGGTCCGTTATTTTTTCCCTAGCGTTGAACTCCGTTAAGGAAAACCATGGAGCCCTGGCGGGTATATTGTGTTCCGGAATTGTAGGTGGGGCCATTGTTCCACTTATTGTTGGGGCTTTAGGTGATTTGGTTGGACTAAAAGGTGGCATGTTCTTTTTGTATATCACACTTGGTTTTATTTTTAGTATCGGATTTTGGGCAAGCCCCTTAGTAAATAACAAAACAATAAAACTTAAAGAATTTTTCGGCAATAATAAAAAATCTGAACCTTAAGGATAATAAATTATGGTCATGAGAATAGTATTTGTCATTTGGATGTTTCTATTGATTGTTGGCTGTAAGCCAAATCAATACGATCCTTCGCAGCCACCCAAAGGCTTTGCAAATAACATCAGTCTCAAAATAGCATATACTCTAGGCGCCATTGAGCCCACCATAACCAAGGTAGTAATTCCGGAAACCATCCAGGAATATAAGGATCTGGTTTATAAGACCATTGACTCCACATCATTAAAACTAGACATCTATCAACATAAAGCCATAAAAAAAGATGCTCCCCTTATTATTTTTATACATGGTGGCGCGTGGGAAAAAGGAAAGAAAAGCAATGTGTTACACTATTTGATCAGCTATGCACAGAAAGGATATGTAACAGCGACCATACAATATAGATTAAGCGGCGTGGCTAAATATCCTGCACAAATCCTGGATGTTGCGGACGCCATTCAATGGTTGAAATCCCATGCAAAAGATTACAATATCAATGTAAATAAGGTCGCCATCGCTGGTGGTTCTGCAGGGGCACATTTGGCCATGCAGTATGCTTATTCCCATTCTTCCAATACTATGGACGACAATGGCATACCCACCAATGTACAGGCCGTTATAAATATTTATGGGCCTTCCGATTTAACAACCGAAATTGCAAAAAAGGAAAAAAGGGTACATCGATTATTTGGAAAGACATATGAGGAAGCCCCTGAAATGTACAAACAGGCATCACCAATTTTATATGTAAATAAAGACTCCCCACCAACTATTTCCTTTCATGGCACTTTGGATGAACTGGTCCCTTATGGCCAGTCCAAAAAACTTCATGAAACACTGCAATCTTATGGGGTTCCCAGTTACAATCACGAATTAAAGGGTTGGCCACATGCTATGGACCTTTCTGCAAAGGTGTTCTCATATATTCAATATCACACAGATATATTTTTGGAAAAACATTTAAAATTATGATTAGAAATATATTCATTCCCATATTTGCTCTGACCTTATTGTTGGGCTGTAAGGCCAAACAATATGATGTGTCCATCCCCCCAAAGGGATACTCCAACAATACAACTTTAAAGATAGCCTATGCAACCGGGGCCTTAAAAATAATAGAAACCGACTTCCCCATTCCAGAGGACATAAAGGAATACAAAGATGTTGTCTACAAAACCGTGGACTCTATACAGCTTAAATTGGACATTTACCATTCCAAGGATATAAAGAAAGATGCGCCTCTAATAATTTTCATCCATGGTGGTGCATGGAAAAAAGGAAACAAACACGATTACTTGGTGTATCTAGCCAGTTTCGCGAAAAAAGGCTATGTTACCGCTACCATCCAATATAGACTAACAGACCTTGCTAAATACCCGGCCCAGCTCCACGATGTGGAAGATGCGGTAAGATGGCTTAAATTTAATGCGGCCGATTATCATATAGATGCCAGTAAAGTGGCTTTGGTCGGTGGTTCGGCAGGCGGGCATTTAGCAATGATGGGTGCTTACTCCAATACTCCCGAAGATGTGGATGCCAACGGAATTTCTGCTAATGTTCAGGCCCTTGTAAATTTTTATGGCCCTTCCAACCTAACAGATGAAACCGCAATTAATGCCTCCTCGGTGCAATATTTAATAGGCAAGTCTTTTGAAGAGGCCCCAGAATTGTATAAAAATGCGTCTCCCTTATTTCTAATTTCAAAAAACGTACCTCCTACCCTTACTTTTCAAGGCACTTTGGACGAGTTGGTGCCCTATGAACAATCGGATATCTTGCATGCTACCCTCCAAAAAGCTGAAGCCATTTCGTATTACCACAAACTAAAAGGATGGCCCCATACTATGGATGCCTCAGTAAAAGTGAATGCCTATTGTCAATACTACATGGATGAGTTTTTTCAAAAGTACATCCCCTTAAACTAAATAATAGGAAACCAAATGAAGTTGCTTAAAAAAATAGCGAAGATCACTGCCTATGCCATTGGAATGGTCATAGGCCTAGTGCTTCTTGCTATTTTTATAGCTAGCTTTAAATACAATAGTATTGTAAGGGCAACACCAAAGAACCAAACAGAAAGCTTAGGCCCTGGACAATTAGGGAAATATGTTAACACCTTTATTGGCACAGGTGGATTTCCTTCCTGGGTTTGTGGATTTAACTTTCCAGGCGCAACGGTACCCTTCGGCATGGTGCGACTAAGTCCGGAAACCATGTCCTTCTACAATAACACCAAAGATTTTAGCACCTCGGGATATTACTATGGCGACAACCAAATACTTGGCTTTAGCCATACCCGCTTGGCCGGTACCGGAGCTACTGATGGAGGCCATTTTCTATTTACCCCTACAACTACACCCAGTGACAAAATAGATTTCCAATTAGATTATGCCCATAAATTTTCCCATAACGATGAAATCGCATTTCCCGGTTATTACAGTGTAGCCCTAAAAAAAGAGGACATTGTTGCCGAACTTACGACCACAGAACGTAGCGGCCTTCACCGATATACCTTTCCAAAAGAAGGCGGTAAAAATTTAATTATCCATATTACCAATACCACTGGAAACCGTCCCGCAAAGGAAGGATTTGTCCATATCCTTCCCAAGAACAATGAAATTGAAGGTTCGGTTAGAACATTTGGCAGCTTTGCAAGTCGATTCGGTGGAGTAAAGGTATACTTCGTGGCAAAATTTGACCAATCCTTTTCTGACTATGTCATCTGGGATGGACAATCATTGGACAAAAAAGGCCTAAGTAAAAAAAGTGATAGTCTAAAAATTTATCTCGGATTTACCCAAGAAAGTATAAATGCCAAAGTTGGTATTTCGTATATAAGTATTGAAAATGCCCGTTTAAACCTGAAGAAGGAAGTGGACCATCTTAATTTCACGAAAATACTTCAAATGGCCAAGGATAAATGGGAAAGCAAACTGGCATTAATTAAGATCGATGGCGGCACCTTGGAAGAAAAAAAAGTTTTTTACAGCGCTTTATATCGGAGTTTTCAAATGCCGACCATCTTTAATGATGTTAATGGGGAATACATGGGCTTCGACAAAAAAATCCACCAGGCTACCGATTTCAGCTACTACACGGATCTGTCCTTATGGGACACTTTCCGCACTGTGCATCCACTATTCAATCTAATAGCAAAGGACGAGCAAAGGGATATGTTGGTTTCCTTGGTGGAAATGTCCAAACAAGGTGGAAGCCTGCCGCGCTGGCCCTCGGGATACGGATATAGCAACTCCATGCTGGGTTCCCCTGCCGATATGGTCATTGCGGAATCATACCTAAAGGGTATACGCAATTTTGATGTGCAGCTTGCCTATAAAAAAATGAGACAAGTGGCCCTGGGGCCCATACCCAAAGACAGTTCCGCTGCTGGCCGGGAAGAGATTGAAGGATACCTTCAGTATGGCTATTGCCCTACAGAATTTGGGGATGAAGCTGTAAGCAAGACCCTGGAATATGCCTGGGCCGACCATTCCATCAGCCTTTTGGCCAAAGAATTACAACTCCCCAAAGACCAAGCCCTTTTTGAAAGACATTCCACATTTTATAAAAATGTATGGAATCCAGATACCCAATATTTTCAACCCAGACATAAGGATGGAGGATTTGTCGAAAAATTTAAGCCCTTGCAACTTACCTATACGGATTGGGACGATGAGTATACCAAGGATTATACCGAAGGAAGTGCCTTGCAATGGCGGTGGGCAGTACCCTTTGATACAGACGGCTTGGTATCCCTTTTTAAGGACAAGGATTATTTTGTGAGTGAACTGAACAACTTTTTTGCCAAAGCCGATCCAAAAAAGGCGACTTGGACCCCAGGCTCCTACTACTGGCATGGAAATGAACCGGATATCCATGCGGCCTATCTTTTCAATGCTGTGGAACGACCCGATTTGACCCAAAAATGGGTCCGTTGGATACTGGTCAATAAATACGATAATTCCTATGTGGGCATAGACGGCAATGATGATGCAGGTACACTATCTGCTTGGTATATTTTCAGCTCCCTCGGTTTTTACCCTATTGCCGGAACGGACATTTATCAACTGGGCGCACCATTATTTAAGAGTGCTGTTCTACAAATGGGCGAACATCAATTGAACATTGGGACGGAAAACTATGACCCCAATAACATCTATGTAAAAAAAATATTGCTGAACAGTAAGCCCTTGGACCGCACTTGGATAAAACACGAAGAAATTGCCAATGGTGGCCAACTAACCTTTATTATGGCCAAAGAGCCACAATTTTTAATTAATCAACAATCATCTAAATCTACATTATGAGACTTTTATTTTTATTGTGTACCTTGTTAGTAGTATCGTGTAAAGGAAAAATGGAAAAATTACCGGAATTAGTTCCATTGGACCATCCTGCCATTGTGGAACAAGAATTTATTTATGAATTGGAAGATGCACTTACTCCAGAATGCCATGCCTCCACAGTAGAAGTAAGTAATGGCACCGCAATAGCCTCTTGGTTTGGTGGTACCGAAGAAAAAAATGATGATGTTGGCATTTGGGTATCCCGAAAGACAAGTGGTTCATGGTCTACCCCAATAGAAGTAGTGAACGGTGTGCAGGAAGATGGTAGTCGATACCCATGTTGGAACCCGGTATTGTTTAAACCCAAAGACCAACCACTATTTTTATTTTACAAGGTAGGACCTAGTCCTACGGAATGGTGGGGGCTGTATATGACCTCTAATGATGATGGAAAAACCTGGTCCGAGCCTGTACAACTTCCTGATGGCATTTTAGGACCTATAAAAAATCAACCTATACAATTGGCAAGTGGTGAAATACTGTCTCCATCCAGCACGGAAGACGAAACTGAAGGATGGAAAATACATCTAGAACTTAGTACTGATAATGGAAAAACTTGGTCCAAAACCCAGCCCCTTAATGATGGTAAGGAATTTGGCGCCATTCAACCCGTGGTCCTAAATTATGGAAATGGTAAATTACAGCTTTTGAGCAGAACCGAAAACGAAGTTGTTACACAAAATTGGTCTTCGGATTACGGCAATACTTGGAGCAAAATGACCACCACTGCCTTACCCAATCCAAATTCTGGCATTGATGGCGTAAGCTTAAAAGACGGGCGCCAATTATTGGTATACAATCCAACCGGGAAAAATTGGGGAGATCGTGTGCCATTGAGCCTGGCCCTGTCCAATGACGGCACTAATTGGAAACGTGTTCTGGATTTGGAGCCCTTAAGGGAAAATACGGATAAGGAAGGGGAAGAATATTCCTATCCTACCATGATACAGGCTCCTGATGGGAAAGTGCATATTGTATATACTTGGAACAGAAAAACAGTGAAGTATATCGTATTGGATCCACAAAAACTTAATTAAAAAACAATAATGAAAAAATGGTTAAAAATCCTGGCTAAAGTTTTTGGAGTACTTGTCGTGCTCCTAATTATTCTTTTCTTTTTAGCCACCAGTACTATAGATACCACACCATATTTTGAAACGCAGTATTACAGGAATACTATTGAAAATATAGAGGAAGCGGTCAAAAATAAAACTGAGGCCAAGGGCCAGTTGCTTGCTGGTTTCGCAAGGACAAATATCACCCCCAAAATCGTAAACGGAACTCCAGACCCCACCAAAGGTGAATTCAACAATATAAAAATGGCCGGTTACGGTAGCGGCAAAATTGCTACCAGTGTTCACGATTCCATTTTTGCAAAAGCAATCGCTGTTGAAGTCGATAATGAAACCGTTGTTTTGATCAATGCCGATCTAGTGGCAATACCGGAAGACGTTGTTATAAAGGTTACCGAAAATTTAAAGGGGAAAATATCCAGAGAGCAGCTTTTTTTTGGAGCTACCCATACCCATTCCAGTATTGGCAATTGTATGCCTGGTTATGTGGGCAAAAGTTTTGGTGGGGAGTATCAACCAGAGGTGGTAGAATGGCTAGGTCAGAAATTTTCCGCCCTCATATTACAGGCCTTGGAAGACAAACAACCTGCCCAATTTTCTTCAGGCTATGTTAAGGTTCCCAATTTGGTTCGCAATAGGATTATAGGCGAATCCGGGCGTCTTAATGACAAATTGGATCTTTTATCATTTATTCAAGAAAACGGCATAAGAGCTACTATTGGTGCTTTTTCCGCACATGCTACGGTAATTGGCACCGATAACGAACAATATACCGGGGATTATCCAGGGTACTTCCAACGTCATTTGGAAGAAAATGGAGTTGACCTGGCCCTATTCTTTGCCGGTACAGTCGGAAGCCACAGTAATAAAGGAATTGGGGAGAAATTTGAAAAAGCCAAATACATCGGGGAAACCCTTGCCGATTCGGCCCGATCCGCCTTGGACAAAATGGAATATCTGGCAAATATGGATTTAACAGCGATATCTTCGGAAATTGAAATTCCAAATCTGCAGTTCCTTTACATATCGAACCGCTTACGCCTGTCCCCATATCTTGGAAGCAAACTGATGCCCAAAATGAACCCTATACAGGTACAGGGTCTTAAACTAAACAACCTCATCTGGCTTGCCCTGCCGTATGAGTTAAGTGGGGAATACGGTCTGGATTTAAAAAATGCCTTGGAACTTCAAGGATACAATTCCGTTCTCAGTAGTTTTAACGGCCAATATCTAGGCTATATCGTACCACAAAAATATTATTATTTTGATACCTATGAAGCTCGACTAATGGGGTGGTACGGGCCAAGTATGGGCGATTATCTAATGGAGCTCAATTATAAAATGGCCAATGAATTAACGCATACCAAGCTATAAAATCATAAACAATGAAAACTTTAAAAAAAGGGTTAAAAATATTAGGGATAGGTATCCTATTACTCTTATTGGTCGGGGCATCCGTAGTAATGTACAACTGGCGCGACCGCCATCCTGATTATTCCATCGATCTTAAAATAGAGAACAAGACCCCTCAACCCATAACTGCCGGATTTGCTAAAAAACCCATTACCCCTACCATTGTGGACACTTGGAACGATGCCAATGGAAACAACAAATACAGCAAGGATGAAGGTGACACCTATAACGACAACAATAACAACGGGAAATTTGATGCGTATTGGATAGCGGGGATGAGCAATGCCAAACCTGCCCAGGGGGTACATGATGAAGTTTGGTCACGGGTAATGGTGATCGATGATGGCAATACTAGAATAGCCATGATTTCTATGGACGCCATTGGTTTTTTACATGGCGATGTAATCGACATCAGAAAACGAATACCTGCCGAGTTGGGAATAGATTACACCTTATTATCCTCCACCCACACCCACGAAAGTAATGACCTTGTAGGGATTTGGGGAGAAAACATCTTCAATTCCGGAGTAAATCCCGAAATGATGGAATATGTAAAATCTCAAACTGTTGCTGCCGTTATAGAGGCTGCCAACAATTTACGCCCGGCAAAGCTGGTATTTGCCGAGGATCTAACAGGGGAAGATGACAAACTAATCAAAGACACCCGAAAACCCATTGTTAAGGCAACCGGAATACATTTAATGCAGGTACTGGACGCCGAAAACGATACTACCTTGGGAACCATCATCAATTGGGCCAACCACCCGGAAACGCTATGGTCTCAAAATTTATTGATCAGTTCGGATTTTCCCCATTATATAAGGGAAGCTATGGAAAATGGTGTATATAATGGAGAGGAATTGGTACATGAAGGACTTGGCGGAGTGGCCATTTATTTTTCAGGAGCCATTGGCGGACTAATGGCTCCACACCCCTCCTTGGGCATTCCAGACCCCTTTACTGGGGAAGAATATTTTGAACCTACTTTTGAAAAAACAAAGGCCTTGGGCGACCAAATTGCCATAATGTCCTTGGCAGCCCTAAAACAAAAAGGGGATACTTTGTCGAGTTCCAATATTTCGCTGAGGGCGAAGACTATTTTCGCACCATTGGACAATACTACCTTTAAGATTGCCAGTGGTATTGGCCTGATCAAGATGGGCATGCCGGAATATTTTAAATCCAGAACAGAAGTGGGCGCCATTAGAATAGGCCCTGCCCTATTTTTAAGTATCCCCGGAGAAATATACCCCGAAATTGTTTATGGTGGCATAGAAGCTCCCGAAGGGCGTGAGTTTGACATACAGCCCATGGAGATACCGCCACTCCAAGAATTGATTTCCGACAAGTACAAGTTTTATTTGGGCCTTTCCAATGATGAAATTGGATACATTATACCAAAAAGTGAATGGGATACTGGAAAACCGTACCTCTACAATGACGAAGGTGACACCTATGGGGAAGAAAATTCCTTGGGACCAGAAACAGGGCCGATCATTTATAAAGCCTTATCAGAGGTAATCAAGGATTTGAATTAAGCCTAAGGAATTAGACACCCTTAATTAAATTTAACCTGTTGGGGCTCATTTTTTAATCAATTTCCTATAACTTTAAGGTTCTGTTACGTCCAGCACCTTATTACATGTACACCATCATTGATATAGAAACTACCGGAAACGGGATAAAAGGAAATAAGATTACTGAAATCTCCATTTTCAAATTCGACGGTTATGAAATCATTGATGAATATACCTCCCTGGTAAACCCTGAATGTGAAATTCCCTACTTTATTACGGGATTGACGGGAATCGACAACAATCTGGTGCGCAATGCCCCGACTTGGGAAGAAATAGCTTCAAAGGTACTGGAAATAACGCAGGACACTGTATTTGTAGCCCATAGCGTAAATTTTGACTACAATGTCATCAAAAATGAATTTCAGAATATCGGAATTAATTTTTCCCGCAAGAAATTATGTACGGTACGATTGTCAAGAAAACTTATTCCCGGCTTAAACTCCTATAGTTTGGGGAAATTATGCACGTCTTTGAATATTCCTTTAACGGACCGCCACAGAGCCAAAGGGGACGCCCAGGCCACGGTAATTTTATTTAAAAAATTACTAAGGTCCGATGGTGCGGAAAAGGTATTTAAATCATTTCTTAATGCACGCTCCCAGGAAGCCACCTTACCACCGTTGTTACCTAAGGAAATTTTTGAAAGACTGCCCAATTCCCCCGGTATTTATTATTTTAAGGATGCAAAGGGAACAATAATATATGTGGGTAAAGCCGTTGATATCAAAAAACGGGTGCTTGGGCATTTTTATGACAAGGCCAATAAAGAAATTTTGATGTGCAAGGCCACGCACGACATTGATTTTGAATTATCCGGGAACGAGCTAATTGCTCTTTTAATGGAATCGGCAGCTATAAAACAACATTTCCCATTTTACAATCAAAGTCAGAAACGCACCCCAACGGAGTATGCCATATTTTCCTATGAAGATAGAAACGGAATACAACACCTGGCGTACAACAAATTAAAATTGACGCCCAACCCAATTTCCACTTTTAATACCATCACGGATTGCAGGTTGTTCTTGGAAGAACTATGCAAAAACTACGGCTTATGTCCTAAATTCTGTCATCTACAGGAAAATATTAGCAGCTGCTCCCATTATAGTATCACCAACTGCACTGGAATATGTAGGGGAACGGAATCGCCTATGGACTATAATTCCAAAGTAAAAATGGCCATTGATGAATTGATGGACAAAAACCAGAATTTAGTAATCAAGGAAAAGGGCAGACACACAAAGGAAGAAGCCTTTGTATTAGTGGTCAACAACAAATACAAGGGTTATGGTTTCATACCACGGCACGAGCAGGTAGATAGTATTGACTCCTTGGAAAATTTTTTGGAACTCCAAAAAGAAAATATGGATACCAAACGGATTCTGTCTTGGTATTTAAGAAAAAACCCCAACAAGGCCATTTCTTTCACCACTCTTTCCTTTTGAAGAAACATAGTTGGGTATATCACACTTTTGAAATACCCAGCCTATTTTTTCTTACCACTGTTCATCAACATCAATACGGCGGTAACCAGACCAACACAAACAGCGCCAAAAACAGCAATCATTACTATTCCATTACTCCAGTTTACTAATGGCAAGTATTGTAAAATCATATTACTAATTTTAATTTCAGTTGGCTAAAATATATACAAACAGAATTTTAAAATATGATAAATATCACTTTTAAAGCGTAGTAGGACAAACATAGTCGGTTACCTTATAGCCAGAATCTTTTATCTGATCAAAGCCTCCTCCTATATCCACTAGGTTATGGATGCCCCTACTTTTTAAAATGGATGCCGCTATAACCGACCTATATCCTCCCGCACAATGTACATAAAAGGTATCCTCCTTAGGAAATTCTGCCATATGGTCATTTAAAAAATCCAAAGGAGTGTTGTTCGCATTCTCCATATGTTCGGAAAGGTATTCCGATTCTTTCCTAACATCAAAAACAGGAACTTCTTTATTATCGAGAGTTTCTTTCAAGTCTTTGGCAGCAATGGAAGTAATGGTATCATATTCCTTTCCTGAATTTTTCCATGCCTTGAAACTTCCCTTTAAATAGCCTATAGTGGCATCAAAGCCAACCCTAGACAGTCTTATGATGGTTTCTTCCTCCCTACCTTCGGGAGCCACCAGTAAGATAGACTGCTTGGTATCAGCAATTAGGGCCCCTACCCAAGGGGCAAAACTCCCATCCAATCCTATAAAAATAGATCGCGGAACAAATCCCTTTACAAATTCGTCCTGATGTCTAACATCCAAAATAACTGCGTCCGTGGCATTGGCAGCCTCCTCAAATGCATCGGGGGACAAAGCAGTAGTACCCCTTTCCAATACTTCCCCAATATCCTCATATCCCTCTTTGTTCATCTTTACATTGAGCGGAAAATATTTTGGAGGTGGCAATAGTCCTTCTGTAACCTCCTTAACAAATTCCTCCTTGGTCATATTGGCACGTAGGGCATAATTCATTTTCTTTTGATTGCCCAAGGTATCCACGGTTTCTTTCATCATATTCTTTCCACAGGCGGAACCAGCACCATGCGCGGGATAAACCACCACATCATCTGCCAAAGGCATAATTTTGTTTCTAAGACTATTGAACAATAAACCGGCCAAATCCTCCTGGGTCATATTGGCCGCCTTCTGCGCCAAATCTGGTCGACCTACATCACCTAAAAACAAGGTATCCCCAGAAAATATGGCATAATCCTTACCCTTTTCATCCCTTAATAAATATGTGGTACTTTCCATGGTATGCCCTGGGGTATGCAAGGCCTTGATAGTGATATCCCCAAGCTTAAACTCCTGACCATCTTCAGCTATTATGGCGTCAAAAGAAGGATTGGCTGTGGGACCATACACTATAGGGGCACCTGTTTCTTTGGACAGGGTAATGTGCCCGCTCACAAAATCTGCATGAAAATGTGTTTCAAAAATATATTTTATGGAGGCATCATCGTCTTTGGCCCGTTTTATATAAGGTTCAACCTCACGTAAGGGGTCAATAATGGCCACTTCACCTTTACTTTCTATATAATACGCACCCTGCGCCAAACATCCTGTATAAATCTGTTCTATTTTCATCTGTATAAATTTATTGGTTTTTAATAAGCCCTCCCAAGAACAATTGGGATTAATTTACCTTATAATATTACTTTTGGTATCCAAGATTATTATGGCTCATTTCTTACTCTTATTTTTTTTGCGGGGTGATTAAAATTTAATCAAAACATTTTTTTATAGAAAATCACCATTATTTACAAAGGTAAATAATATAGACCTCCCCAAATGCAACATTAGTTACTTTGATTTTGATGTGCTACCCTTTCCCTAAGCAAGGGAATGGTATTGGGATCATCATGGTAGGCTACGGCTTCCTTTATCTTTACAAAAAGATACTCTTTATGTAGACAGTTGATAATTCCGCTCTTGAATATTATGTCCCTAATGGGTCCCGTAGCGCCTGCGATATAAAACTCGATGTTCCGGTTGTGGATTTCTTCAATAACATTCATCAACATGGTAGATGCGCTAGCATCTATATAATTAATGGCTTCAGCATTTAAAATCACGGCCTTCAAAGAACGGCCCTTAACATTGATGAATTTGAAAAGTTCACTTTTAAAATAGCCTGAATTCCCAAAATAAAGTTGGGAATCGAACCTGACGATCAAAAGGTCAGGACGAACCTCGGCCTCATCACCAAAACGACTAATATTTTTATAATAATCGGACCCTTTAATACTTCCCAACACTGCAAAATGGGGTTTGGAGGTCCTGTATACCATTAGGAGCAAAGACAATAACACCCCTATTAAAATACCCTCAACAATTCCAACTGCAAGGGTAATTAAGAAAGTTATCAAAAGAACCAGAAACTCATCCCTGCTTTGGTTCCATAATTTTTTGGGATATGAAAGATCTATTAATCCAAAAACGGAAACCATAATTATGGAAGCCAGTGCCGCCTTTGGCAAATTATAGAATAATGGGGTAAGAAATAATAGTGTCAGAGCTACCATAACAACACTTATCAACGAAGCCACAGTAGACTTGGCACCGGCCTCGTAATTTATAGCAGAACGGGAAAAACTTGCAGTAACCGAATAGGACTGAAAAAATGAACCTATCATATTTGAAGCCCCCAATGCTATCAACTCTTGGTTGGGGTCTATGGTTTCCACTTTATTTTTTTCTTCAAATGCCCTGCCAATGGAAATAGCCTCCAAATATCCAACCAATGCCACGGTAAGGGCAATAGGCCATATTTCCCTTACCTTTTCCATGCTAAAACTATGAATATTAAAAGATGGAAGGCCTGCCGGTACTTCACCAACTACCTGCACATCAAAGGCTTCCAAATCGAAAAAGTAAACTACAAGTGTACTTAGCACAACAACCAACAATATGGCCGGAAATCTATCAAACCATTTTTTAAAGGAAACAATGATCAGAATTCCTATTATCCCAATTGAGAAATCATAAATATTGGTTTCTGATAAATGCTGAAAAGCATTAATAACCAGCTCGTGAAATTTATTGCTATTAATGATATCCGCTCCCAGTAAGTGCTTTAATTGACTAAAAATAATGATAACGGCCGCAGCAGAGGTAAACCCACTAATTACAGGCCTTGACATAAAGTTTACGAGAAAACCCATGCGCAAAAACCCAAATATCAACTGAAATGCCCCTACCATAAAAGACAGGAACAATGCCATTAAAATATAGTTTTGCACTCCTGTTATGGCCAAGGTCCCCAATCCAGCAGCCACCAATAGCGAATCCATGGCCACGGGACCTACGGCAATTTGCCTGGACGTACCCAAAAAGGCATATACCGTAATGGGGAACAATGAGGCATATAAACCATAAACCGGTGGTAGTCCGGCAATCATAGCGTAAGCCATACCTTGGGGAATTAAAATTATACCCACGGTTATGCCCGCCACCAAATCTTTTCCAAAAAGGTTTTTGTTATATTTTGGAAGCCAATCCAAAAAAGGTAAAAATCTCCTCATTCACCAAATTTAGTATTAAATACCTTATTCCTATGTAACGAAGGTTACAGAATTTAAGCCTTTACCCACATTACTTCAATTGAAGTTGGTACTAACTAACATTAAATATTTTATCTTGTGCTCTCAATTCATATAAATTCTTGGAATATGCATAAAATCCTCTTATTCATAAGTTGTTTAACAGCTGCTTTACTTCTTTGCCAGTGCAGCACGGTAAAATCTGTTTCAGAAGAAAAAAACGACGGTTGGATTTCCATGTTCAATAAAAAGGATATAAATGATTGGACCACCAAGATTCACCATTATGAAGTTGGGGACAATTATGGAGACACCTTTAGGGTAGAAGACAGTATCATAAAAGTGCGCTATGACAAATATGAGGGCGATTTTAATGAACGTTATGGCCACCTGTATTACAACACCCCATATTCCTACTACCATTTTGTGGTAGAATATCGTTTTGTAGGCGAATTACACCCAGGGGCTCCAAGTTATACTATAAAGAATAGTGGAGTAATGTTCCATTCCCAAGACCCAAGGACCATGCCCAAGGAACAAGATTGGCCCATTTCGGTAGAATTGCAGTTATTGGCCGGTTTGGAAGAAGGAAAATCGCGGCCCACAGGAAATATGTGTTCTCCTGGAACCGATGTGGTATTCGAAGGAAAAATTGACCCAAGACATTGTATCAATTCTACTTCCAAGACCTATTTTGGAGACCAATGGGTACGCGCAGAGGCTATTGTCTTGGGAGATTCCATTGTGACCCACATTATTAATGGAGAAGAGGTATTGCAATACACCAAGCCACAAATAGGGGGTGGTGTAGCCAACAGGTATGATCCGGCGATAAAAATAGACGGTAAATTATTAAAGGAAGGTTTTATAGCCTTACAGGCAGAAGGACAGCCCATAGACTTTAGAAAAGTGGAATTAAAAAACCTAAAGGGTTGTATGGACCCCAAAGCCTCCAATTATCGTAAGTACTTTATTAAATCTGACCCCGAGGATTGTAAATACAACTAATTACACTGGAACAACCACTTATTGAATATTTCCGCCTACAGGCAATCCACTAGGGACCTTTTCTGGGATTTCCTTGTCAAAATTTTCATCGTTAAGGGTATTCAAAAAAGAAATAATCAAGGACATATCCTTAACACTTAGTTGCAGCTCTCTTACAAAGGGATCGAACATTTCCTTGGATACCGAGGGATTTCGTGATTTTCCAAAGGAAATATCCTCATAGAATTCCAGTACCTGTTTTAAATTTTGAAAGGCACCATTATGCATATAGGGTGCAGTAAAACGCAAATTCCTAAGAGAAGCGGTCCTAAATGCAAAACTTTCCTGGAATCCACTATCCGGTTCTGGAACCTTCTTGTTTTCCGGAACTCCCAGTACGTGTAACTTATAGTCAGAAAACATAGGCCCGTTATGGCAATTGATGCAACCTACCGATTTAAAAAGTTCCAAGCCTTCCTTTTCCGAATGGGATATGGCGTTTACATCTCCCGCCATATATTGATCAAATCGGGAATTATTGGCCACTAAAGTTCTTTCAAAAGAGGCAATGGCCATGCCAATATGAATACTATCTATTGGTGCATCCATACCAAAAGCTTCTGCAAAAAGATTTTTGTATTCAGGAATGGATTGAAGTCTTGCTGCCACTTCAGTAAGAATTTGAGACTTTGAAAAATGGACACCTTTCATTTCTTCCAAGGTCTTGATGGGCTCCAAAGCCTGTTTTTCCAAACTTTTTACACGGTCGTCCCAAAACATGGGGGCATTTTCCGGATCATAATCATCTTTCCCGTGTATTCCATTATATGCCGTGTTTAAAATGGTGGGGGAATTGCGTTTCATAAGGGGAATTTCGTTGGGCTCCTTAAACGCCCTTTTACTTCCCAACCCTTGACCATTTGCACCTATGGACAGATCCAAAAACTCGGCATATCCGGTAGCGGGATGATGACAACTGGCACATGCAATATCTTTACCACCTGAAAGAATAGGGTCATAGAAAAGAAGTTTCCCTAAAAGTTCCTTCTCCTTGGAATTTGGATTTCCTATCGGTGTTTTTATAATCTGAGGTAGGGCCGCAACCTTGGCAATCTCCTTGGGACGGGGCATATCTATTTCCCCTTTTTTGGTAGAATTGCCACAACCCGCTAAAATTACGCACAGGACTATGGCTATAACATAATTACATAAACCAAACCTCATACATCTTTACTTTTACCAAGACAAGATTAACACTTAAACTTCTCAATAACAAGTCCTAAACATTAAAAAATTATAGATCCAACACCTTTATCTGGTTTCGATAAAGTTCTATCTTACCATCATTTTCCATTTTTTTCAATAGCCTGGACACCACCACTCGTGAAGTGTGAAGGTCGTAGGCTATCTCTTGATGGGTAGCATATAATACATCGTCGTGGGTTACTTTGGCCTTATCCTGCAAGTGCTTCAATAACCGCTCATCCATTCGTAGAAAAGCAAGTGTATCTATGGTCTCCATAAGCTCCATCATACGGGCATTATAACTGTCCAAGATAAATCTCTGCCATGATTTGTATTTTCCCATCCATGTCTCCAGGTAACTCACCGGGATCATCAATAATTCGGTATCCGTTTCGGCCACGGCCCTAATTCCACTTGTTTTGTTCCCCATACAACAAGAAAAAGTCATGGCGCAAGTATCTCCTTTTTCTACGAAGTACAACAACAGTTCATTGCCATCATCATCTTCCCGTAAAACCTTAATGGCTCCGCTTAGCAACAAGGGCATAGACTTAATATTATCTCCAATTTCCATTAGAGTTTGGCCTTGACTAACTTTTTTATAGCTGCCCACCGTCCTAATTTCCTCTAACAACTCTGGTTCAAAAAGATAACCATAATGTAATTGTAATGCTTCTGTCATTCTTATCGTATCAAATGTTAGGTTGTATTATTACCGAAAAAATACTTTCAGACATATTTACCGTATGAAATCCACTGTGTAATTTCTCCTGGCTTACCGCATAGGGATAAAAGGAAATTGGTTCTATACACAGCATATTGGGAACCTCTGTCCACAACATAAAATTCCCAAAGCCTTCGGTTTTTATACTAAGCTCTCCAACATCCACTAAGGTAAGGAAATTGCAGTCCATAACCGCTAAGGCCCTACTGCCCACATCGAGTACCTCCTGTAGGGAAATGTTACGATCAGCCGTTCTTATGGAGACATTTTCCGAATATAGCTTAAATGCAGGATGATATCCCAACATAAAGGGCATTCCTTCTTCTCCTGTAATTGTGAATTGAATTTTTAATCCGTTTTCCAAAATCTCGTAGGACTTCGTAAATTCAAAATTATATGGCCATGACAAATATTCCTCCGTGGATTTAGAGGGATATTTAGAGTTCGTTATTGGGGTACTGGAAACATATAGCTTTCTAAAGATGGCTTTGGTATTGGTTTGGGAAACAAGTTGGTATGCCATTTCCCTCAATAGGCCGTGTTGATCCTGCACAGCTGTACCTCTGGGGGTCGTGACCCTAAAATTTGCCTCATTGGTGGGTCCTATTATTGGAAACATTTCGGTATCCGAGTTTCGCCATCCTGGGCTACCTTTTTGGTGAATATACTCGTGGCCATCCGCTGAGTAGCCTACCAGTTCCCCTTCATATATTTTCACTATTTGATTATGTAGTTTTAGCTTCACCATCTACTTTTACTTTTAAAGAGGAAAGTTATTACTTTGTTATTGATTCAAGACTTAAAAAAATTACAACATGCTATTCGAACTGTATGGCCTTTACCGGAGAAATTTTAGTTATTATATAGGAAGGCAAAAGCAACATCAACAAACATAAAATTAAAACACCAATATTGAGTAAAACTACCGTCATCACATCAAGGTGTACAGGAATATAATCTATATAATACTCCTTGGGGTTGGGAAATTTGAACATCCGAAATTTATACTGCAACCCTATAATACCCAATCCAACGATATTGCCCAACAAGAGTCCAACACCTATCAAATAAGCGGCATTATATAAAAATATCTTGCGTATACTCCAATTGGACGACCCCAAGGCCTTTAAGATCCCAATCATTTGCGTCCTCTCCAATATTAAAACGAGCAGGGCGGTTATCATATTGATACCTCCTACGATGATCATTATACCAATGATCAATGCTATGTTAAAATCGAAAAGTCCAAGCCATTCAAAAATCCTATAATACTTGTCCTTTATGGTCTGTGTATCCAAATTCGATAAGGTCTTCCCATAAATTTCCTTGGCCTTATTGTCCATTTCATCAAAATCATCAACAAAAATTTCAAAGTTTCCCACTTCATTATCCGCCCATTTATTCATATGTTGAATGTGGCGCAGATCAATAAAAATATATGAGCCATCCAGTTCTTCAAAACCACTGTCGTAAATACCCGTTATAGTAAATTTCCTTTGATTGGGCATCTTGGATGCATCATCTTCCTTAAAGAATATAGCAACGAAAGAGTCCCCGGTTTTCAAATTTAAACGATTGGACAAAACCTGGGATATCAATGTTTCATTATTAATTTCCCCTTCAAAATTAGGTAGTTCCCCATCCACCAAAAACTCTTTAAATACATCCCAATTATAATCTGCCCCAACACCTTTTGCCAGAATGCCTTCAAAAGTCTCTTCGGTTCTTATTATCCCCGCCTTGGTGGCTACTCCCTGAATATGCTGTATGCCGCTGACGGATTTAAATTCCGGATAAAATTCCTGATCAAGGGAAACAGGAACCATGGAAACATCCGAAGTGTTGTTGTCGTAGTTATATATCTGGATGTGGCCGTTAAAGGCTGCTATCTTTTCCCGTATTTTATATTTTAGACCAACCCCGGTAGAAATGGCCACCAACATCATTATCACACCCAATGCAATTGCCGCAATAGCTATTTTTATTATTGGTGCAGATATACTAATTTTATGCTCTTTACCTGTAACAAGGCGTTTGGCAATAAAAAATTCTAAATTCAATTTATGGCAGTTTTTTCCATTTTCAAAAATACAGTTTTATTATTGTTTTTTACACTTTCTGCTTGTGGAAACCACACCAAAACGCATAATAAAGAACTAAATTCCGCAGTAGCACGGGATACCCTTGCAACCGATCTTCCCATAATCATAGCAGCCAACAGAACGGAAGCTTACCTGCCTTTGCTCAAAGGAAAAAGAGTTGGAATTGTAGCCAATCAGACCAGTGTCATCTTTAAGGATACCCACCCCTTGTCCTATACTCATATTGTGGATTCCCTTTTGGCCAAGGACATCAATATTAAACAAGTATTTGCTCCAGAACACGGGTTTCGGGGAGAAGCCGATGCCGGGGAAAAGGTAAGCGATGGAAAGGACGAAAAAACTGGACTTCCCATAATTTCCCTATACGGAAAAAACCGTAAGCCATCCAAAGAACAATTGCAGCATATTGATGTTATACTGTTCGATATTCAGGATGTAGGGGTACGTTTCTATACCTATATTGCGACCATGCAATTGGTCATGGAGGCTTGTGCAGAAAACAATATTCCAGTAATTGTATTGGACAGACCCAATCCGAACGGACATTACGTAGATGGTCCTACCATGGAAACCGAACACAGGGGCTTTTTGGGAATGACCAATATTCCCTTGGTTTACGGGATGACCATTGGGGAATATGCCAATATGATCAACAAAGAAGGCTGGATGGAAAACAAAGTTGTATCCGACCTGACCGTAATCCCAATGGAAAATTACAATCACCAGAAAGATTACATTTTACCTATTAGGCCTTCCCCCAACCTTCCCAATAATACTTCTATTTACCTCTACCCTAGTTTGGGATTATTTGAAGGTACCAATGTAAATGCAGGTCGTGGAACAGAGTTTCAGTTTCAACGTTACGGCGCCTCCTTTTTGGACAGCACCAAATACAATTTCAAATATACCCCTGCACCCAATTTTGGCTCTAAGGACCCAAAAGAGAATGGCAAAATTTGTTTTGGAAAGGATCTCTCCCAGACCCCTAAAACAAATACGGTGAATTTGGATTATATATTGGACGCTTACAAAAACACCAAGGACAAGAGCCTATTTTTTAACACAAGTGGCTTTACTAGGCATGCCGGCACTAAAGAATTACAAAAGCAGATCGAAGCCGGACTTTCCCAGGAGGAAATAAAGAAAACCTGGCAGGAAGATATTGATCAATTCCAGAAAATAAGGGTCAAATATTTAATTTACAATTGACCAGTAGATTTTACATCCATTTTTTCCGGGGATTTATAAGGTTTAAAGGGAATTTTCAATAAAGCGCCCAGATCAGAATTTTCCTTTTCATTGGGATAGGTATCAACACCATATATAATCTCACTATTGGGCAATTTCATAAAGGTCCCAAGTAGTCTATCCCAAATAGAAAATATATTGCCATAATTACTATCCGTATAGGGTAATTTATAATGATGGTGTACTTTGTGCATATCTGGAGAAACAATGACCCAGCTCAACACATCATCCACCGTTTTGGGCAGTGAAATATTGGCATGGTTAAATTGCGACAATATAACCGAAAGAGCCTGATATATCATAATGATGGCAACAGGTGCCCCTACCACAAAAGTTCCAAAACAAGTAAAAATAAATCGCACTACACTTTCTCCCGGATGATGCCGGTTGGCAGTTGTGGTATCTACCTCATGATCTGTATGATGAATTAGATGAAAGCCCCAAAGCACCTTTACCTTGTGTTCTACCCAATGGGCCAACCAGGCACTGAGAAAGTCCAGCATCATTACCCCCAACAATACCTTTAGCCATAAGGGCATGACCGGCAACCACTGCAGGATCCCAAAATTATTAGCTATGGTCCAATCACTGGTTTTTAACAACAAAAAGGCCAATGGAAAATTTACCAAGATGGTGGTTAGGGTGAAAAAAATATTGATACCCGCATGTCTTAGCTTGCTATATTTTAACTGAAACAGGGGAATAACATACTCCAAAATCCAAAAAAAGGCAATTCCTGAAACCAATATGATACTTCGGTGTGCAGGAGGGATAGTTTCAAAATAATTGTAAATGGCTTCCATAGTCTAAATTTACAAAATAGTTGTATTTAAATAATTACCCTTCAACAAAGTAATTCGGAGTTACCAGTTGACAATCGGGGAATATTTAGGAATTAGGCTACTTTAGCTTAATTATTTTTTTCATTTCTTCCACTATATTATAAGCCGCCGGACAAATAGCCACATTCTTTAAGGTAAGATTACTTATTTGGTGAAATTTTTTCCTGTCGGTATGTGGAAATTCGCGGCAAGCCTTAGGCCTTACCTCATAAATGGAGCAATAATTATCGGCTCCTAAAAAAGTACAGGGAACACTTTGTAGCACATAATCATTCTCCTCGTCCAACCTCAAAAATTGATCAATAAATTTTTGGGGTTTCATACGAAAATGTTTGGCAATACGCTCTATATCCGCATTGGTAAAAAGGGGACCCGTGGTCTTGCAACAATTGGCACAGTTTAAACAATCGGTTTTTCTAAACTCCGCCTCGTGCAGGTCCTGCATGATATAGTCCAAATCCTTCGGGGGTTTTTTCCGTAGTTTGCCAAAGAATTTCTTATTCTCATTATGTTTTTCCTGAGCCAGCTTAGGAAGTTGCTTAATTACCTCATCCATTATGGAATAAACTTTTAAAAGTTGGTTAAAAGTCCCACATTTGCATGTAAATAACAAATTTAATGGCTAAGGACATTCTGGGCAAGGCGCTTTTAGATTACCAATCTGGTAATTATTCTGAAGATATCAAGACCTATTCGTCATTGGATGAGGAGGATATAATACCCATTCCATACCTATTTCGGGACTTTAAGAAAATGCCCCCCTTAGAACAAAAAGCATTAAAGCTTTGCAACGGCAATATCTTGGATATAGGTTGTGGAGCAGGCAGCCATAGCCTGTATTTACAAAAAAAAGGTCTTGCCGTTACAGCTCTGGACCAATCTCCCGGAGCCATTGAAACCTGCAAACTAAGGGGCATTGAGCATACCGTATTACAAGATATTCAGGATTTTAATCTTCAAAAATACGATACCCTCTTAATGCTTATGAACGGCATTGGGATAGTGGGGAAATTAAAAAACATAGACCAGTTCTTTTCACATTTAAAGTCGCTCTTAAAACCTAAGGGTCAGATACTTTTGGATTCCAGCGATATCATTTATATGTACGATGAAGATGAAGATGGGGGCTATTGGATTCCCGATGATCAAAATTACTACGGGGAAGTCACCTTTGAAATGGAATATCAAGGTGAGAAAAGCGAAGCCTTGGATTGGTTATATTTGGATTATAACACTTTGCAACGTGCGGCAAATGCAAATAACTTAACTTGTGAGCTTGTAAGCAAAGGAAAACATTACGACTATTTAGCCAAACTTACCGTAATGGGGTAATACGGAGCGATATTTTTCGTTACCCTAAAAGTGACAGTCCTTTAATAAAAACTGACAATAATGAAGAAATTATCCTTAGTGTTTTTGTTGACCTTTACCCTATTCCTAGGTTGTTCCAAGGACTCCACCGACAGCGATACCCTAAAGGTAGATAAAACGGCCAACCTAAAAGGTCCGGGCGATTCTGCAAACGACTTGCTTTCCGACACCAATTTTAAAAACTTGGTCATCGAAATTGCTTATGTAACGAATTTTGCGCCTACAGAAACGGCCGTTTCCAATTTTGTAGACCTTCTAAACGAGCGTACCTATAAGGATAACATAAGCATTATTTACAAGGAATTGGACTCTCCCAAAAAGGATAGTCTGTCCATTGACGAAGTATTTGATTTGGAAAAAGAAAATAGAACCGTATACAATAGTGGTGACACCTTGGGACTGTATATCTATTTTACCGATGCCACTGCCAGTGATGACAATCCCGATGAAGATCTAGTAACTCTTGGCGCCGTTTACCGGAATACCTCTATGGTCATTTACGAAGCTACCATAAGAAATTTGGCCTCGAAGAGTTCTTTGATCAGTACTGCTACCGTAGAAACAGCTACCTTAAACCACGAGGCAGGACATTTATTTGGTTTGGTAAACTTGGGAACAGAGTCTGTAAACGATCATGAGGACCCTGATGCCAAAAGCCATTGTACCGAACAGAATTGCCTAATGCGGGCAGAGCTCCAATTTGGATGGGGGATGGCCAAAATGTTAACGGCCAAAAATGGGGCAATCCCCAGTTTTGGTCCAGAGTGCCTTCTAGATCTTCAAGCTTATGGAGGCAAATAACTCTTACACGAAAACCTATTATAGCAAATGAAAAAAATAGTTACTACCACAAACGCACCTGCCCCAATAGGGCCTTACAACCAAGCTGTCCTAGCAGGAAATACACTGTATATCTCAGGGCAAATTCCCATAGACCCAAAAACCGGGGATTTGGTGTCAGGGGATATTAAAAAGGAAACCGAGCAATCCATGCAAAACTTAAAAGCCATTCTTACAGAAGCAGGAATGACTTTTGAAAATGTTGTTAAATCATCGATTTTCGTAAAGGATATGCACCAGTTTTCACAAATAAATGAAGTCTATGGCGCCTATTTTGATGCGGATACCGCACCAGCTAGGGAAACTGTAGAAGTTGCCAATCTTCCCAAATTTGTAAATGTTGAAATATCTATGATAGCTATTAAATAGAGCTTTTGTGAAATTCAACCAGACCTTCAATGGGTCTTTGTCTTATAACACCTAGGATCAGATCGTTTCTTTCTACGACTGTGGCAAGTTCTTCCCGCAGGTAATAGGCTATACTGCCTACAAAACTTACTGGTACCTTAGTGGCCAATTCAAACTGCATAATGTAGTTGTTCACAAACTGCTGAAAGCCCTTATCAATTACCCCTCTGCAATAAGGGTGGTTTTTGTTTTCCACTATAAATCTGGCGAAAGTGGCCAAATACGTATTTGGATTGGGCTGTTTGTAAAGATTCTCCTTGATTACATCTGCATCCAAATTGTATTCCTTCGCAAACTTGGTTGCCAAATCCATTGGGATCTTATTAAAGTAATAATCCCTTATCAATTTCCTTCCAAAAAAGTTACCACTACCATCATCCATAGGAATGTATCCCAAAGAGGTAACCTTTTGATGTAATTTCTCACCGTCATAATAGCTGCAATTGGAACCCGTACCTAAAATACATACAATTCCGTGCTGTCCTATTTTTGTGGTGGCAAATATGGCCGCATAGGTATCTTCCTTTACCTCTGCCTGGGCATTTGGAAAAAAATCATTAAAAATCTCTGTTAAAAACTTTTTCATCCTATCGGTTCCACAACCCGCACCATAAAAGTACAAGTGGGTAACTTCCGACCTATTCTTGGAAAGTTCAAAATTATTGGCCAAACGGTCTTCGATTACAGGACGCGTCAATACTTCAGGACTTAATCCTAAGGTTTGGGTCATGAACAACTGGTTGCCCTTCTCATCCAAGGCAATCCAATCCGATTTTGTTGCACCACTATCTACAATCAATATCATATAACAAGATTATTAATAAAGAATCCTGAAAATAAGCAAAATATCGCTTAATCTCAGGATTCTTCTAATTATTACCCTAATAGACTATAATTTATGGATGTATTGCGCTAAGTCAACCAATTTATTGGAATATCCAGACTCGTTATCATACCAAGAAACAACTTTGAAGAATTTAGAATTCAATTCAATTCCAGCTCCAGCATCAAAAATACTGGTTCTAGCATCCCCAATAAAATCTTGGGAAACAACTGCTTCTTCAGTATAACCCAAAATACCTTTCAATTCTCCTTCAGAAGCCTTTTTAAATGCCTTCTTGATCTCCTCATAAGAAGTCTCCTTCTCCAAACGTACCGTTAAATCCACTACGGAAACATCGGCAGTTGGTACTCTAAAGGCCATACCTGTTAGTTTACCCAACAAGGATGGAATAACCTTGGTTACCGCCTTGGCAGCACCTGTTGAAGCTGGAATAATGTTCAATAGAGCACTTCTACCACCTCTCCAATCTTTTCTGGAAGGACCATCAACTGTCATTTGAGTAGCTGTTGTGGCGTGTACAGTTGTCATTAAAGCCTCTTCTATACCAAAACTATCGTTCAATACTTTTGCTAAAGGAGCCAAACAGTTGGTAGTACAAGAAGCATTTGAAACAATTGTATCGGATGCTTTAACTTCCTTATGGTTAACACCCATTACAAACATAGGAGCATTGCTGGAAGGAGCTGAAATAACCACTTTTTTAGCACCACCATCTATATGATATTGTGCAGTTTCCAAAGTAGTAAAAATACCGGTACATTCAGCAACGATATCGGCACCAACCTCATCCCACTTCAAATTCTTTGGATCTCTTTCAGCAGTAATCCTAACCGTTTTACCGTTTACTACCAAATTACCATCTTTTACTTCAACAGTACCATTAAATTTTCCATGAACCGAATCATATTCCAACAAATAAGCAAGATGTTCTACATCCAGCAAATCGTTAATAGCAACTACATCCACATTATCTCTTTCTACAGTAGCCCTGAAGACCAATCTCCCAATTCTACCGAAACCGTTAATCCCTATTTTCAAGTTTGACATTTCTTTTGTTTTTAATGTTTAAAATTATGTTGTCATGATATCGGAAACCCTCATAAGCTCCTTATCAATTTTTGTATGTCCTTTTATTGCCTTACTGATTGGGGTCAGGGTAATTGTATTATCCTGTATTCCCACCATTAAGTTTGTTTTCCCTTCCAACAATGCTTCTACTGCCTTAACACCCATTCTACTTGCCAAAACACGGTCAAAACAGGATGGTGCCCCACCTCTTTGCATATGTCCCAAAACGGATACACGCACATCGTATATGGGAAGATGTTCTTCTACGTACTCTTTTAGTTCAAAAACATTTTTACCTGTTTTATCACCTTCCGCTACCACAACAATACTTGATGATTTTCCGGATTGCTTACTGCGTTTCAAAGATTCCAACAATCTTTCGAGTCCCAAGTTTTCCTCAGGAATCAAAATCTCTTCCGCTCCAGCACCAACACCTGCATTTAAGGCGATATGGCCAACATCCCGTCCCATAACTTCTACAAAAAACAGTCTATTGTGCGAACTGGCCGTATCCCTAATTTTATCGATACATTCAACGGCGGTATTCAATGCCGTGTCAAATCCCAAGGTATAAGTGGTTCCAAATATATCATTGTCTATAGTACCAGGGATTCCGATTACTGGAAAATCAAATTCCTTATTAAAGGTCAAGGCACCTGTAAAGCTTCCATCTCCCCCAATAACTACAAATGCATCTATACCCGCCTTTTTTAATTGATCGTAAGCTATTTGACGGCCTTCCTTGGTCCTGAAAGGCAAACAACGGGCAGATTTAAGGATTGTACCTCCCTTGTTTATTATGTTGTTCACACTACGGGCATCCATTACCTTAAAATCACCTTCCATCATACCTTCATATCCTCTATAGATACCAACGCATTCAACCTTCAAATAGGCACATGTACGTACTACTGCCCTAATAGCAGCATTCATTCCCGGTGAGTCTCCTCCTGATGTAAAAACACCAATCTTTTTTATTGCTGAAGCCATAAAAATTTTAAAAAAACAAAACTAGCAAACTTATTTCAATAATTACCCGACTTTGGCTTTAATTTGACAACAACGGACCACTCCAACGTTTTCGTTGAATAATTTCTTGGAAATTGTTAAATTCATAATCAATTCTTCAGGAAAAGTGATTATTTAGAAATTGCCCAAAACAACTAAAAAGGATTAAAAATAGCATTAATTACTCCTTAATATTTTACGCAATAGCTCTTTAAAACTGTCGAAGTCTACTTGATAGGAAAGTCCAACACCTTGGGTATATCCCTGACGATCCGCCAGAAATTGCTGTATTTCATTTTCCCGATTGAATATTTTGGCACTAAGGGTCCCTTCTTCGTTCAATAAAATCTGAACTTCCACGTCTCCGGCAACAACGGTTTCCGATACTCCGCCTACCGGGACCCCAACCCTTCCATTAAGTAGTACCCTTTCACTGATCTGGGTAGACAAGGTTACCCCTAATCTATTCTCTGTCTGAATATCTGTGGTTCTATCCAAAATACCTTGTTCATAAGACAATCCAAAATTTAGTTTGTCGTTGTCGCCCGCCAATAGGGAATTGAGTATTCCCGAGGCAGATTGAAGCAGATTCCCTGTAACAGCCTGTTGATTTATTCCTGTTTGTTCATTTACGAAAGAGCCTTGTGCCAATAGGAAAAGAGCATTTTTTTCTGCAATTGTGGGATCCTGCAATCTGTATTCCAATTCGGATTTAACTATGGAATTGGTACCTGGAAATTCTATCCTCCAATCTATAACGGGACTTTCCAACTCCCCGGTCAGCCTTACCACCACATCGGTAGGTATACGTCTTGTATAGCCAGGATTATCCAAGAGCGGAGCAGGATTTGCATTTAAGGCATATACGGCCTCCATATTTAATTGCGCCGCCAAGGGTTCCCTTTCCCAGGTAATATTACCTCCCGGTTTTACTTTAAAGGTCTTATCCACAATACCGCCGAACTTATAGCGAAACTGCCCCGTCACTACCACGAAATCCCCGTACATATTAAATTTACCGTTGGTATTGATTTCAATAAACAAAATTCCCGCACCTGTACCCCTTAAGGAACTGCCTGTTTTGGTATCTACAACAATTTCAACTTCCGCATCAGGAGTTACATCTAGGTTAAAGGCCAACTCAAGCCCTTCTACCTCCTTTAAAACCCTTTGTCCCTTTTCCGTATCCTCCACTTTCTTACCCACAAAATTGATGAATGAAAAATCCCCAACGCTAACTACATCACTAATTGGAATTTTTAAGGAAGTGCCCCTTGCCGTTTCTCCATCAACATTGATGGTAAGGGCATTGGTTGGTCCGAAAATTCTTCCCGTACCATTTAAATACCCAGCTCCATAGTACAATACCTCTTCCTTGAACGGTGTATTAAGTATTAAAAAACGGTCATTATTGGTATCTACATCCAAGTCCAAGCTCCAATCCTTAAATAATCTATGGGTTATGGTGCCATCCAAGGTTGCCTTGGTATTCATGGCCACATCGGTAAGTTTGATCTTCTGAAAATGAAAGGTCTGGTCCGATAACTTTACCCTAGAGTACGGAGCAAAACTATAATCCACATTTAAATAGGGAATGGCAATACCCGCTTCATTTAAAGACAGTACACCGCTCCAATTGGGATTATTTATAGGTCCCTTTAAAATGGCACTGCCCTGTAGCAAGCCCCGAATATTGGTAATAACGCCCTCTCCCAAGGGACTAAAAGGCTCTAAATTAAAATTATTGAAGTCTACTATGAGATTTGCCTGCGGAATCTCCTCCCTATTGGAAATATTCCCGACCACACTAAGCTTCTCAGACCCCTTGTCCACCAAGGAAGTGTTCACCACAAAATCGGTCAAATCCCTATTGCCTACTATACCAATGGCCAAATCTCCCAAGGTAATATTGTTGATTCCAAAATTTTTAATATTCAAATTGGAGGAAGGCAGATAAACATTGTCCTTCTGCAGAACGTTCAAGGTACCGTTCACCTCCCCATGCAACTTAAGACTGTCTATGGCCGGTGTAATCTTTCCTAGGGTAACAATCTTAAACTGAAGCTCGATATCCTTATAGGTTGAATCTGCAAGCTGTCCCCGTAACCTAATTTGTTCCTGTTCATTATTGTTCATTACCACTTCCTCAATGGAAATGCTATCGAGCGTTTTGTTGATTATTACCTTATTCTTATTGTTTCCATCCTTGTTGAGTATCCATTTATTTCCTTTAAAACTAACATCGGAAGTTTTTAGACCAATAACAGACTTGTTCTCCTTGTTGAAGGTATGATAGAAATTGAGGTTGTAACTATCATTATATTCGCTCCCCCCCTTAAATTCCGTTCTAAAAAACAGGGTATCCTTTAAGGTCGTATTGATCAGATTAAAATCCTTTACATCATAGTAGGGGGTTGCCAGATCACCGATAGAGACGTAGGTATTGAATAAGGGGTTCTTATTATCAATCTTAACGTCTATGTTATCCAATTCATTACCGTAGGCAACTATACTGGGCGATTTAAACGTTAGTTTAAAATCCCCTTCATCGGCAATAATATTTCCCCTAATAAAGGTATTGGGATCAAACTTTACCTCCGGAAAAAACACGTCCACAATCTTGTTGTAGATTTTGAAATTAAATGCCAATCTCTGATTTGCCGATATATTGAAAGGTCTATAATTGGTGTAAATACTTCCCAAGGAATTTTGCAGTAACCTGCCTAGTTCCTTAACTTTAAAGTTACCCTTCAAGTAACCGGTAATAATATCCGGTGAATTAATATCGATAATTCGGGTGCTGTCATTTTCAAAGGTAGACGAGACCTTAAAATCCTCAAAGTAGTAGGTTTCGTTCTTGTTCTGGTAATTTGTTTTGGTAAATTTTATATCCCCTACAATGTTGTCCAAGGAATTACCAGTAATATCCATATTAATATCCCCCTTAAAAATGGATACACTATCATTTATAAAGTTTATCTTTTTAAGGTCGGCATAATCTACCGAGGCAATAAAATTGAAATTATTCCTGTTTTCCGCAAAATCCGCCAAGCCCTTAAAACTAAATTGAATATTTTCATCACTACATAACAGGGAACCATCAAATAGCTGCTCTTTAAGTATACCCGATACATTGATATTCTTATAGTCGTAGCCATTAAAATTTATGGAATAAACCTGCCCTATTACCTCGGTGTTTAAATATTCCATGACCATCCCCTTGCCTTCCACATTAAAATCCAGAGTTGTAATCCCTACCTTATCGGATTCGATTAAATTTCCAAGATCAAAATCGATCAACGACACAAAACCCTTGTAAGAGGCATCGTCTATATGATCAATATCGGTAAGTTCAAGATCAACATAACTACTTCCTATAAGGGTATTGATGTTGGCTTTGGTATTTATTGAAGATTCCGTGATGAGGGCATCTCCCCTAACCGTAAACTGGCCCAATTTCTGGATCGAAGACGGTAGTACATCCAAAATATTCGGCAGTAAGGCCCTTAATTCATAGTAACTGGAGGTTACATTCTTCATATTCGCTTCAAGCACAAAACCGGCATCCTTCGTAAAAAGATTCTTGAAATTAAAATCCCCACGGATTCCCGTATTATCCGTTGTTAAAAACAGATCGTTGGTATTCAAATCGTTCAATACCCCATCAACAATAGTGGAGAATGAAACAATGATATCACTTCCAAATTCATTATATAATAAGTTCACTTCATTTAAGGCCACGGTAGATTCTATGAATTCGGCATCAATTTTCACTTTGTTCAAAAAGTCCTTAAAATCCTCCCTTTCATAATCGAATATTACCTTGCCCATTAAATGGGATTGTGGGGTCTTGATACTTAGGGAGTCAAAACGCATCTGCTGTTTTGTATACTTGAATTCGGTTGCCATTTCATTGACCACCACTCCCCTTTTGCTATTAAAGGACATCTTTTGAATATTGGCCGTAACATCGGGACCAACAATGGTAAAATCGGAAGCGGAGATATTAAGATCCACAAAATTCAACATCTCCGTTGTTTCCCTATTTTCGTCTATGAGCTTAAATTTACTATCGCTTATTTCTACATCGGAGGAAGAAAAATAAAAGGGAGGTGTACCCGGGGCACGGGGTTTTTTATCGTCCAACTTATCAATAAACACCTCAAGATTGGTGCTCTTGTCGTCCTGGTAGGTCCTAAGTTTAAAATTTAGTCTTTCAATTGCTATGTCGCCAAATTCCAATTTACCGTTCACCAAATTCCGTACATTAAGGATGGAGGTACTTAAATTGTCTATATAGAACAGGGTATCCTGCTTGTAATCCTCAATATAAACACCTTTAAGTGAGGTATCCCAGGAAATAAGGGATATCCTTAAGCGTTCAATATTTATATTGGTACCAAATTCTTTATTGATTTCGGTAGTGGCATACTTGGCAAAACGGGTCTGGACAAATGGCAAGGAAAGTATTACACTGCCCAAAACGCAAATAAGAACGAGCACCAAAAATACTCTGACCAGAATTTTTCTTAATTTTTTGATAGGGCTTTATGTTTTACCTTTGTACATTCAAATTTTATTCCAAACAAAGTGGATAATAAAACTATTTATATTTTAGCCATTGAATCCTCGTGCGATGACACTTCTGCCGCTGTATTGTGCGGCAATAGGACACTAAGCAATATTGTGGCCACGCAAAAAATTCATGAGGAGTATGGGGGGGTTGTTCCCGAACTCGCCTCAAGGGCACACCAACAAAATATTGTGCCTGTGGTGCACCAAGCATTAGCCAAAGCAAATATCGATAAAAAACAGTTATCCGCCATAGCTTTTACACGCGGACCAGGACTTATGGGATCTTTATTGGTAGGAACCTCTTTTGCCAAATCCCTATCCTTGGGGTTGGGCATTCCATTAATTGAGGTAAACCATATGCAAGCCCATATTTTATCGCATTTTATTGAGGAAGAAAATTACAAAATGCCTTCCTTCCCCTTTTTGGCAATGACCATTAGTGGAGGACATACGCAAATAGTACTGGTAAAGGATTACTTTGACATGGAAATTTTAGGCGAGTCCTTGGATGACGCGGTAGGGGAAGCCTATGACAAGAGCGCAAAAATATTGGGACTTCCGTATCCAGGTGGACCTTTGGTAGACAAATATGCGCAGTTGGGAAACCCAAAAGCTTTCCCTTTTCCCAAGCCCAAGGTAGACGGATTAAACTTTAGTTTTAGTGGTCTAAAGACCAGTATTCTGTATTTTATACAGCGGGAAACAAAAAATAATCCCAATTTTATCGCTGAAAATTTGAACGATATCTGTGCATCCATCCAATATACCATCATCAATATTCTAATGGATAAAATGAAGAAGGCCGTAAAGCAGACCGGTATTACACAAATAGCCATTGGCGGTGGAGTGTCTGCAAATTCGGGCATTAGACAGGCCCTTAAGAAAGCAGAGGAAAAATGGGGATGGACCTCGTATATCCCTAAATTTGAATATTGCACGGACAATGCCGCCATGATAGGTATTGTAGGATATTTAAAATATAAAGAAATGGACTTTGTAGATCAAAGTGTTACCGCCAAGGCAAGATATGTGATCCAATAACAAGGTGAAAAGTTCAAGGTTCATGGTTCAAGGTATACTGAATACTTGTGTTCCCCGTTCCTAGATAGTCCATTACTAGGGCAAATCATTTTTTTTGAATTCGTATCTTGGAACTTTAAAATATTATGGCATACAACGAACAATTTGCACAACGTATTAGGGCAAGTTTTGAAATACAGCCACAAGCCGTCCGATCGAATATAACCGAAAAGAAAATGTTTGGAGGAATTGCCTTTTTGTATCATGGAAAAATGACCGTAGGTATTATAAAAGACAATCTTATGGTCAGGGTCATATCCAATAAAATGGAGGGAGTTCTGAGTTCCGAACACGTAAGACTCATGGATTTTGCAAAACGTCCCATGAAAGAATTCGTCTATGTTTCCCACGAGGGTATTGCTACTGAGGAACAGTTATTAAATTACATTGAATTAGGACTTGAACACGCCAAACAAAAATTGAACGAACTGTAAACTTCACTACTACCTCATGCAACTTTTCTACCATCCCGAATTAGAAAACAACACGGACCAATTTATTTTTCCTCCCGATGAAAGTCGACATATTTCCAAAGTATTGCGGAAAAGTTCGGGCGATATTTTGCAAATCACCAACGGCAAAGGTCTTTGGTTTGAAGCCGAAATACTTGTTCCGGACCATAAAAAATGTAGGGCAAAAATAATTTCCCAAACTCATTTACCGCCAAAACCGTATGAACTCCATATGGCTGTGGCTCCAACAAAACTTAACGATCGTTTCGAGTGGTTTTTGGAAAAAGCTACAGAAATTGGAGTTCATCAAATTACTCCCATTATTTGCGATCATTCCGAAAGAAAGGTCATTAAAATGGACAGAATGGAGAAGGTTATCCAAGCCGCCATGAAACAGTCCCTACAATCCTATTTGCCACAATTAAATCCAGCCATTTCCTTTAAAGAATTCATTACCCAACCCAAAAATGGGGAACTGTACATAGCACATTGCGAGGAAGATAAAAAAAAGGAACTAGCTCATTGTGCAGCGGCCAAAAGAAATAGTACCGTATTAATTGGCCCGGAAGGTGATTTCTCTCCTGAAGAGATAAAATTGGCCTTGGACAACGGATTTCAAGCGGTTGCTTTGGGAAACACCAGGTTGCGTACAGAAACTGCAGCCATTGTGGCCTGTACCACCATTGCCCTAGTTAACTTGTAATGCTCCTTTAAGGCATACTATTAATAAAAATTAGTTTTTGGCTACAAACCCATTAAGGTTATAGGTAGCCCTTTTAGTTTTTTAACTGGTTAATATTCTTAAATTTGAATATCGTAATTATCCAAGTGCATATGAAGCAACTAGTTGCAATATTATTAATATTCAATTTTTATTTGGCCGAAAATTTACATGCGCAGGAAATTGCCATTTTAAAATATGGAGGTGGAGGTGATTGGTACGCCAACCCTACAGGACTTCCTAACCTAATAAAATTCTGCAACCAACAACTTAGGACTACCATTGACCCCAAGCCGCAAACAGTGGAAGTAGGCAGCCCTAATATTTTTCAATATCCCTTTTTACATATGACGGGGCATGGAAACATTTTTTTTTCCGAGGAAGAAGCAGAAAATTTAAGAACCTATTTATTGGCAGGCGGGTTTTTGCACATAGATGACAATTATGGAATGGAACCCTACCTGCGCAAAGAACTAGCCAAAGTATTTCCGGACAAGGAACTCACGGAATTAGGTGCAGACCACCCTATTTTTCGTCAACAGTTCCAATTTCCAAAAGGATTGCCCAAGATACATGAACATGATGGCAAACGGCCACAAGCGTTTGGCATCTTTGAGCAAAACCGCCTTATCCTTCTTTTTACATTTGAAAGTGACCTTGGGGACGGATGGGAAGACCCAGAAGTGCATAACGACCCCCAAGATGTACGCCTTAAGGCTTTACAAATGGGGGCCAATATAATCTCCTATGTTTTTAAAAGTTAAAATATGACATCAAAGACCATTGCAGAAGGTATTTTAAGGGCTCTTGGAGTTATAGTAGCCATTGTAATCCTGCTGGCTTTTCTATACAAGATCAGCGCGGTTCTTATATACATAGCTATAGCGGGAGTTGCCAGCTTGATAGGACGGCCCATTGTTTTATTTTTTCGTCAGAAGTTAAAATTCAACAATACCGTGGCTGTTATAATAACTATGATATTCCTTGTTGGGGTAGTTGCAGGAGTCATTGCCCTATTTGTGCCTTTACTTATTCAACAGGGACAGAACCTATCCCTTCTCAACATAGATGCCTTACAGACCAATCTGGAGGACTTGTACCGCCAGTTACTGCAATATATCGGAGTTAAATCCGAGGATTTGGAACAAAGCATTAAAGATTCACATTTGTTTTCCAACCTAAACTTTGGGATACTTCCAGATTTCCTAAACTCCATAATCGGCATATTGGGGAGTTTTAGCGTAGGACTCTTTTCTGTACTCTTTATAGCCTTCTTCTTTTTAAAGGACAGTAAACTTTTCGAGGAATCCTTACTCACCCTAATCCCTGATAACAAAGAAAATAGATTTCAACATTCCATGGAAACCATCAAAAATTTGCTTTCCCGGTACTTTGTAGGCCTAGTGTTCCAAATCTTGATCCTCTTTGTCATTTATTCCATTGTCCTTTTCGTTTTTGGTATCGAAAATGCCGTAGTAATAGCCTTTCTCTGTGCCCTTCTCAACCTTATTCCCTATATAGGCCCCATTATTGGAGGGATATTAATGGCGGTTTTAACCATGACCAGTAATGTGGGAGCCGATTTTAGTAGCGTTATTTTGCCCAAAACAGGCTATGTAATGATTGGGTTCATCATTGGCCAATTGGTAGACAACTTTTTCTCCCAGCCTTTTATCTTTTCCAACAGCGTAAAGTCGCACCCCTTGGAAATTTTCCTGATCATCATTATTGGAGGCTTACTCCTGGGAGTAACCGGAATGATTATAGCGGTACCTGGCTATACGGCCATAAAAGTAATCTTAAAGGAATTTTTTAACGAGAATAAAATTGTAAAATCCCTTACAAAAAATTTATAATCCCACCTTGAACAAAAATATTCTAACATCCGAAATCCAAGATTTTATAAACAAAAATTTAAGGACGGAGCTTATTGCCATTTTGTTGAAGCCATTGAATTTTGAAGGTGTTACCAACAAGGAAATCGCAGAACAAATTGAAGCCAAGAACAGGTGCAAGGACAAGCTCCCAACTTGGTACGGCACCCACAATATCTACTACCCCAACAAACTAAATATTGAACAGACATCCTCAGAAAACACCGCACATTACAAGGCTGGGATAATGAGTGGGACAGCTTTGTTGGACATGACCGGCGGCTTTGGGGTGGACAGTTATTTTTTCAGCAACAATATAGGACAGGTATATCATTGTGAAATTAACAGGGATCTATCCCAAGTAGCGGCACATAATTTTAAGACTTTGGGCAGGACCAATATCCATACCCATGCCATGGATGGCATAGATTTTTTAAAAAGTTCAGAAATCGATTTCGATTGGGTATTTATTGACCCCTCCCGTAGACATGATGCCAAAGGAAAGGTTTTTTTGTTGTCCGATTGTATTCCGAATGTCCCCGGTAATCTAAGTGCTATTTTGGCCAAGGTGAAAAAAATAATGATAAAAACCTCCCCTCTACTGGACCTGTCGGCCGGCCTTAGAGAGTTGAAGTCCGTTAAGGAAATTCATATTGTTGCGGTTAAAAATGAAGTAAAGGAAATCCTATGGATATTGGAACGGGGCTATAAAAAAGAGGTAGTGGTAAAAACGGTAAACCTAAACGGCTCAGCAATGGAACAGTTCAGCTTTTCCCTTGAAGATGAAAAATTAGCGATCTCCAAATACTCCGATCCCTTGGAGTATTTATACGAGCCCAATTCGGCCATCCTAAAGTCTGGAGCTTTTAAAACCGTAGGCGATAAATTCAATATGTCTAAATTACATGATCACTCTCATTTATACACCCACGATCAATTATTGGATTTTCCCGGCAGGAGGTTCAAAGTTGTAAGGTCCATTCCCTTCAATAAAAAAGAATTACAAAAACTGGACGTAAAAAAAGCAAATATTACCATTAGGAATTTTCCGATAAGCGTGGCAGAAATAAGGAAAAGGTTTAAAATTAAGGATGGAGGGGAAGCGTATCTGTTTTTTACCACTAATTCGGAAGGTGAAAAAATTGTTGTTTATTGTCATAAATTATAAGAGCAGTACGCAGCATGTTATAGCTACAGTTAAGTAGCCTAATATTTGAGACTTCTCGTCGCTCATTCTTCGCTCTGTCGAAGTGACTATTATAGTCTAGATTTCACATGGAGTTACATAAAAGATCTTGGAATCACTTAAACAATTTCAATCACAATCCCATTTAAAATTGGCCACTTTGTCATTGGATGCAGCGCCCAAATTGTAATGCCACCACTCCGTTCTAATGGACCAAAATCCATGTTTTTCCATGGTTTCCTTTAACAGCAGCCTATTATCCAAGATATTCTTGGGCAAATCCCAATTGTCATGGTAGGCCCTTTTTCCAAAAAAATCAAAATCGGTTCCCATATCCAATTCTTCCCCATCCAAGGTGGTCAAAGTAATATCGACAGCACCGCCTTTATTATGGATTGATCCTTTAACGGGATTAGCTACATATTGGGGATTGGGAACTATGGCCCACATTTTATATTGTACATCATTGGGTCTATAACAGTCGAAAAACTTAATTTTAAATCCTTTGTCCATAAATTCCTTATTGGCCAAAAGCAGTGCCCTGGCCGTCTTAACCCTAGTATAACATTCAGCGCAATCGTAAACCTTGGCCTTTAAAAAATTATTTTCTGTAGCATAGCGCAGGTCGTACACAAAATCATCACTATAATCGGCCAACCTTACAAACAGAGTATCGGCCAGACCGTCCAAGGATTTAAGATTGGATTTGGGAACTTCCTCTTTCTTCGCTTTTAGAATTTTTACGGAATCCTTTATCTCAATTAACTTTTCAACATCTTCCTTTGGATTCTTGTTCACCACAACCTCCTTACAACCAAAAGAAAGTATCAATGCCAACAGTGACATTCCCTTAAAAACAGTGCGCTTCCTATTCATATATTATATTGCCAATTGTTATTCCAATCATTCTCCTCTGTTCATCAGCTTCTCCACAACAAATAAACAAAAAAGCCCCGAAACTAGGGCTTTTTATATCTCTAAGTAGGAATTACAAATAATTAATGATCCTTCCTTATTATTACCAATTTTTGATGGAGCTAAGTTAAAAGGTTGCCCTTTTCGTCCCAAGTAGCGATTTCGTTCCTGGTACTCTGATCGATACATTTGGCTACCCATTCGGGATCGTAGGATACCCCATGCTGTTCCAACACATCTTCTGGAACACCATCCCATACGCTGGGCGTATTTCCCTTATAGCCCAATTCGGCAACTCCTACTTTGGAGGAATAATAGCCACAAACAGTTAATCCGCGCATCAAATAGAAAAACTGTATTTCGAGCGGTTGCACGTCCAATGGTTTTTCTATATCATGATAGCAAATGGTATCCAATATCTGCTTTTGCTGATCCAAGGTGGCCAATTTAAATTCGGTTCCAAAATCGGTATTGCTCTTATGGTCCAACCACATAAGCCCCCCTTTAAGTGTCAGCTGCAACTCGGGGATGTCCTTGCCCATGAACTCTATAAATTCCGGGACCTCTGCCTCAATAGGCCCTCCATTAGGTTCTCTGGGAGGAAGTATCACCGTGCTCAATATGGCTATGGTTTCCATCTCATGTTCAGTAAATAGCTGTTCTGCATTCAACTTTTCAATCAGCTCCAACTCCTCGGGGGTACGACCAAAATAATGGGTGTTTTCGGCCGCGGCTACGGCGTCCTTTGCTGTATCAGGACCATCTGTCTTACAGCCATGAAAGGCCAAAGCAGATGCGCCTGCACCTAGAATTATTGTCTGTATACTCTTTCTTCTATCCATGATCTAGATATTTTGCTGTTTTAATTGTTCAATAATATAATCACTGGCGCGCCAAGATAATGCCAAAATTGTCCAAGTACAGTTCTTGTCCGCCTGGGAGGTAAAGGGTCCCGCATCAACTATAAAGACATTGTCCACATCGTGCAATTGATTGAATTTATTAGTGACGGATGTTTTGGGATCATTGCCCATTCTGGTGGTTCCTACTTCATGGATAATACGCCCAGGGGCTTCCAACCCATAATCACGGTCCTTACCCGGCTTTTCCCCTAAGGGCTCTGCCCCTAAATTGTGAAAAATCTCCTCGAAGGTGTCCTGCATATGCTTGGCCTGGTTTTTTTCAAAATCGGACCATTTGTAATTAAACTTCAATACTGGAATACCAAATTGATCCACTGTTGTAGGGTCTATTTCACAGTAATTATCCTTGCGGGCAATACCTTCGCCCCTTCCGGCAACCCCTAATACAGATCCGTAATACTTTTTTACATCATCCCGTAAGCTATCTCCATAACCCCCTACTTTAAGCCCAAAAAACTTATTGAACTCATTAGGGTTAAAACTGAAACCGTAGCCTGGCATCCTCATACCGCCGCCTACTTCGATATGATACCCCCTTGGAAAATCCAACTTGGAGTTATCCCCCCACCAAGGAGAATACACGTGGTTACTACCCACCCCATCTTCATTATAGGATACTTTTCTATTCATCAATGCAGGAACAAATGCGGCTCTACTTGCACCGGTAGAATCGTGTAAATATTTACCAACAAGGTCACTGCTATTTCCCAATCCGTTAGGATGTTGTTTACTTTTAGAATTTAAAAGAATACGGGCAGAACTACAGGCGGAAGCCGCCAAAACCACAACCTTGCCCCTCAATTTGTACTCTTTTCTATCGTCCTTACTGATGTAGGACACGCCTGTTGCCTTACCCTCTTCATTGGTGGTTACTTCCCGCACAACACAATTGACGAACAATTTTATTCGGCCGCCGTTTTTTTGAGCTGGAAATATAAGACAACTTCCCGAAGAGAAATCGGCATAAATGGAACAGGAACGGGAACATTGCCCACAGTAAAAACAAACACCACGTTCTGTATTAATTCTTTTTGTCAGCATGGAAAGTCTACCTGGAATAGTAGGTATACCCGCCTTTTTGGCGCCATTTATATAGAAAACCTCATGTAACCTCGGTTTTGGAGGAGGAAGAAAAAAACCATCCGGGTCGTTTTCCAAGCCTTCATTGGTGCCAAATACTCCTATTAGCTTATCTACCTTGTCGTAATACGGTTTTACATCCTCATAACCTATAGGCCAGTCCTCACCATGCCCGTCCCTGGTCTTTCCCTTAAAATCCTTTGGCCCAAAACGCAGGGAAATCCTTCCCCAGTGGTTGGTACGCCCCCCTAACATATGAGATCGGAACCAATCAAATTCGGTACCAGGTTCACGGGTATAAGGTTCCCCTTCTATCTCCCAACCGCCATAAGCAGCATCAAATTCTCCAAATGCCCTAGTGGTACCAGCTCCCCTTCTAGGAGATTCGTAATTCCATTTTAGCTGGTTCATTGTTTTTGGGTCTGCCGGATCAAAAAATGGCCCAGCCTCTACAACCGCAACATTAAGGCCGGCATCGGCCAACTGCTTTGTAGCCATACCGCCACCTGCACCCGAACCGACGATTATTACATCATAAATTTCTGAGGATTCTTTTATCTGCATTTTGGAATGAATTAATTATGAACTTCAATATAGATTTAAAACGAAATTAAATTAGAATTTTTTATCCAAACAACCTGAAAATTCATGTATTTTGATATAAAACCATCAATAATTGATAATATGTCATTAGAAGGGACAAATCCTTGTAGTTTTCATTTAGGGTTACAGCCCAATTCTTTTGTTTAGCACCCCAAGGAATAAAAATATCATAACTATCGATTGTTATTCCCAGCCATCTGCCTCCCAATGGCCAATAAACAAAAAGGCCTCCTTTCGGAGGCCTTTTTAAGTTAATTTCAATAAATGGAATCGAGATTATTTTATTCCTTCCAAATACTTTAAACTCTTGGGTACCTGTTCCACAACCCTGGAACACTCGTCTTCTATAAACATATACTTGATGCCCAACTTCTTGGCTTCGGCAACAACACCGGCTATATCAACTTCCCCGGTTCCCAAAACCACATTGGTTTCTACATCGGCATGGCCGGTATCATCTTTTTTAGTACCTTTTTCCATATCTTTCAAATGCAATAAAATGAATTTAGAAGGATACTTTTTAAGCAATTTCAAGGGATCCTCACCTCCATGATGCACCCAATAAACATCCATTTCAAAATCGAAATATTTGGCATTCTGTGCCATATAATCAAATAGGGTCCCGTCCTTATAGGGCCTAAATTCAAAACCATGGGCGTGATACGCCAATTTTAATCCATTATCCCTTAAAATCTTTCCGGCCTTGTTAAATACCTCCACAGCCTTTTGCGTATCCGAAATATCAAAATTATTGCCATCGTGAGGGATCCAGGCGCACATCACATAGGTGGCACCATAACTTTTTGCCTTTTTTACAACCTCCTCCGGCGCATTGGCCAAATCGTTGAACCCGGCACCAATACTGACCACCTTTAAGTTATTTTTGGCAAGTAACCCCTTAAACTCCTCCTCGGGCATCCCGTAGCTATCTCCACCTTCCAGAACGGTAATACCCCAGTCGTTTATCAATTTTAAGGTACTGGGAATATCTTCCTTAAACTGATTTCTAAGACTATACAATTGTAATCCCACCTCTTGGGCCGTAACATTTGTAGTTCCAAAAAAAACTATGGCCATTAAAAATAGACATAGTAGTTGTAATTTTTTCATCGTGTATAGAATTACTTATATCCCTTGAACAACTTAATACCTTCTAGGTCAACAAATTACCTTCGTCATCCCATTCTGCCATATCATTTCGCTTACTTTGATCCACACATTTGGCAATCCATTCGGGATCATAGGATTTCCCATGTTTGGCCAATATATCTTCCGGTACGCCGTCCCAAACGTTGGGGGAATTACCTTTATACCCCAAATCTTCAATACCTTCCTTGGAGGTATAATATCCCGTTACGGTTAGATTGCGAACAAGGGAAAAGAATTGTTGCTCGTACGTAGGATTTTCCTTGTCCGGAAAGGCAATGGCATCCAAAATCTCCTTTTGCTGTGCCTCGGTGGCGGTTTTAAATTCCACCCCATAATCCTTATTGCTCTTGTGATCCAACCACATTAGACCTCCTTGCAACGGAGTTTGATAAGCAGGGATATCCTTGGCCATAAATTCAATAAAATCGGGCACTCCGGCATCGGTAGCGCTACCATTGGTTCCATTGGCAGGTAAAATCAAAGCACATAACACCCCCAAAGTGGCCATCTCATGTTCATTAAAAAACTGTTCTGCGTAAAGTTTTTGCAGCAACTCTTTTTCCTCCGGGGTTCTCCCGAAATGCTTTTCTTCCTGTACCAGGGCCTCTGCAGCTGCTGCCTCCCCTTCTGTTCCCGGCTTACATCCATTAATTGCCAATCCGCCTGCTACACCTCCAAGAATAATGGACTTTATACTTTTTCTTCTATCCATAATACTAGATATTTTGTTTTTTCAATTGCTCAACTATATAATCTGACGTTCTCCAGGCCAGGGCCAAGATGGTCCATGTAGGGTTCTTATCAGCTTGGGAAACAAAGGGTCCCGCATCAACAATAAAAACATTATCCACATCGTGCATTTGTTCCCATTTATTGACCACAGAAGTTCTAGGATTGTCCCCCATCCTTGTGGTACCCACCTCATGGATAATTTCACCAGGGTTAAGTAAACCATAATCGCTATCTTTTCCTGCCGGCTTACCAATGACCTGTCCGCCCATATTGTGGATTATTTCCGAAAAGGTTTCTTGCATATGCTTGGCCTGAAGACGTTCGTGATCGGACCATTGGTAGTTAAAGCGCAATACTGGAATACCAAATTCATCAACCTTTCCCGGGTCAATTTCACAATAGTTACTTTCCAAAGCTATAGATTCGCCACGGCCGGCAAAACCGATCATTGCTCCGTAATATTTCTTGACATCCTCCCTAAGGACATTGCCGTAGCCCCCAACTTTTTCACCAAAGAACTCATTCATGGCATTTGGGTTAAATCCGAAACCGTAGCTTGGCATCCCCATTCCTCCCCATATTTCTATATGGTAACCTCTGGCAAAATCGAGCTTCTTATTGTCCAACCACCAAGGGGTATAGACATGCATCCCTCCTACACCATCTTCGTTGTATGTCTTTCTATTCATCAGTTCAGGGACAAATCCTGTCATTCCGCCCCCTGTGGAATCGTGAAGGTACTTCCCTACCACACCGCTACTGTTGCCCAGTCCGGCCGGATGTTGCTTACTTTTGGAATTTAACAGGATTCTTGCGGTACTACAGGCCGATGCGGCCAGTACTACTATTTTCCCCTTTAATCCATATTCCTTACGATCTTCCTTATTTACATAAAGTACTCCGGTGGCCTTACCTTCCTCATTAGTGGTTACCTCGCGTACCATGGCGTTCACAAAAAGATCTATTTGGCCTCCATTCTTCTGCGCAGGGAATATCAAACAACTTCCCGATGAGAAATCGGCATATATCTGGCATGACCTACTACATTGTCCGCAATAAAAACAGACCCCGCGATCCTCATTTATTTTTTTGGTGACCATGGACATCCTTGAAGGAATGACCGGAATATTGGATTTCCTGGCTCCATCTATATAATACAGTTCGTGCAATCTCGGCTTTGGCGCAGGAAGGAAAAACCCGTCCGGTTCATTTTCCATACCTTCTTTAGACCCAAAAACACCAATTAACTTGTCTACTTTATCATAGTACGGTTTTACATCTTCATAGCCAATAGGCCAGTTTTCCCCTAGACCATCAATATCCTTGTGCTTAAAATCGCGCTGACTGAAACGCAAGGAGATACGTCCCCAGTGATTTGTTCTACCGCCCAACATACGTGATCTAAACCAATTAAATCTTGAACCATTTTTTTGGGTATAAGGTTCTCCTTCAATTTCCCAACCGCCATATGCAGCATCATATTCCCCAAACGCCCTAGTTGTACTTGCACCTCTACGTGGAGATTCATACGGCCATTTCAATTGTGTAATCTGTTCCGGATTTTTGGGATCAAAAAACGGACCCGCTTCTACTACGGCCACTTTTAGTCCCGCCTCGGACAACACTTTTGTGGCCATACCACCACCGGCACCGGACCCAACTATGATGACATCATAAATAGTTGATGTTTCTTTTATCTGCATACTATAAAGAATTAATTTTGAAGCTCAATATAAGTTTAAATCGATATTAAATTAAAATTTTTTATCCGAACAACCTTAAAATTCATGTAATTTGACACAAAACCATGGATAATTGATGAAATATTATTAACTGGGACATTTGGCAGTAAATATGGAGTCCGGATCAATGAACGGAACAGTTACATTAAGTACTTCCCTTAATTAAGGAAATCCAAAGCCTTAAAAATTCTTCAATTGCTCCAAAGCTTCCTTAGCCGTAGCTACCGGAAGCTTACAGGTATGATCCTGACAAACATAAATATAGGTCCCATCATCCGCATAACGCCCTTTAAACAAAGGCATTTCACTTTCTTTATTACTACCAAGAATTAAGGTGTTGGGCAAATTTTGTTGCTGTAATTCAGCTAATAATTGCTTAGCATCATTGCCCACAACTGCAATTTCGTAAAAGGGATATGCCGTTTTCAACAGAAGGGAATTCCATTTGGAATAATTATAGGCATTTTCCTCCAATACCGAAATCATAGAGGAAAGCATGGACCTTGCTTTTAACGTAGCTTCCTTATCATAGTCTATATGTCCCAATAGAAACAGATTTTCTGCCATAACCGCATTGGGCGAAGGCAATACCCCATCATCGGTTTTAATTATTTGCGCAATTAATTCGTCATCGGAGTTAAAACTGTACATCCCAGAATTTTCATCAGCAAATTTGTCCTTTGCTATTTGATTCATTTCTTTGGCAAAGTCCAAATAGGAATCTGTCATTGTGGTACTATACAATTTTAAAGAGGCATTGGCCAAAAAGGAATAATCCTCCAGAAAACCATCACTTTTTTTACTTCCCTTTTTATAAGTATGTATCAACTGATCTTTATTCAGACTATTTTTTTTAATAAAATTAAAGACGTCCTCTGCTTTTTCCAAATAAGCAGTTTCGTTAAAAACATTATAGGCATCTACAAATCCATTGATCAACAAGGCATTCCAAGAGGTAATGATCTTATCATCGGTATTTGGCCTAATTCTTTTATTCCTAGCAGTTAAAATTTTGTTTTGCCATCTTTCCTGTACACCGTCCCAATCTTCTGCATCAATATCATTTTCCTTAATGAATTCCTCATCACCTGAGTTCCTGAAAAGAACATAGGAATCGTTTTCCCAAATATTGGAACGCTTTATATTGTAGTATTTGGCAAATAAGTCATAATCGGATCCCAAAACCGCCTTTAATTCCTCTTCTTTCCAAACGTAATATTTACCTTCCTCGCCTTCACTATCGGCATCAATGGCCGCATAATAGCCGCCTCCCGGATTTTTCATTTCCCTATCCAAAAAAGCAATAGTCTCTTCCACTACCTTTTTGTACATAGGCTCATTAAACAACTTATAGGCCTTGGAATAAAGACTTAATAATTGGGCATTGTCATATAGCATTTTCTCAAAATGCGGCACTTTCCATTGGGCATCGGTACTATACCTGTAAAATCCGCCGGCTACATGATCGTAAACGCCTCCCCAAGCAATTCTGTCCAAAGTGGTTTTAACAAAATCCATAGCATCCTTATCCTCCGTTAAAACGGCATAATCCAACAGAAAATCAAGATTAATAGGAATCATAAATTTCTGTGACCCTCTATTTCCTCCCCATTTTAAGTCCCAGTTATCCTTCCATTTTTCAACGCTATTTTTTAGGACCTCTGGAGTCAACATCCCCAAATCTGAGACCGGCTGTATTATATTTACTTCCTGTATGCCTTGGGCCACCATATCGGCATACTCGTTGGCTTTTTTGGGGTCGTTCTTATAAAGCTTGCTAACCTCGGCCAAAACTTTGCTCCATTGTTCCTTGGTATGGTAGGTACCCCCATAAATGGGTTTTCCATTGGGCAGGGTAATCACGTTCAAAGGCCAGCCTCCATTACCATTGATTAGCTGTAAGGCAGTCATATACACATGATCTACATCTGGTCTTTCCTCCCTATCTACTTTAATACTTATAAAGTTTTCATTCATCAATTTGGCCACTTCCTCATCTTCAAAGGTCTCCTCTTCCATTACATGGCACCAATGACAGGATGAATAACCAACACTTACCAATACCAACTTGTCCTCCTTTTTGGCTTCTTCCAAAGCACTTGTACTCCACGGTCTCCAATTTACCGGGTTATGGGCATGTTGTAACAAATACGGACTAGTTTCATGAATAAGGTCATTGGTATATTTATGGTCGTTTTTCTGACCTTTAATATCGGAACAGGAAAATAAGATCATTATCAACAATAAAAATAGATTACAAAAAGAAAGCCTAAGGCACATATTTCGGGTCATAAATGCGAATATTGTTCAGTTTTGAAAAATACAACAAATCATTTCAATTACAGTAGAATAAAATAAAGTTCTATGCCCATAAAATTGTTAATTTTCTACAGGACCCAGCTTTTTTTGCAACAAAAACCAATCGTAAAGCTCATTGTTTTCATAGGCCTTGTCCCATGCGTTATGACCTACACCCTTGTAAATCGTAAAATCCACATTGTATCCCATTTCCTTTAATTTGGCAACCATTTCAATAGATTCCGAAATGGAAATCGACTTATCCTGATCACCATGATAAACACGAATTGGCATATTTTTATTGATCCAGGAAGCATAGGGCACAGGAGTCATGCCACAAACCACGGCCAAGGCCGCAAATTTATCCGGATATTGTACGGCCATTTCCCAGGCTGCACCACCTCCCCTACTGAGGCCGGTAAGGTATATTCTATTTTCGTCCACTTTATTGGTAGCAATAATACTATCCAAGAGTTGATTAACTGCCCTGGTGTTCCACCACATTTTTTCTTGGGGATTCTGTGGAGCCAAGATTAGAAAAGGAAATTTCTTGCCCCCTGAAATAAGTTTTGGGGGGCCATTTCGCTTTACAGATTTTAAATTCCCGCCGGATTCTCCCCCGCCATGTAAAAAGAGCAATAGGGGAAATTTTTCCTCTGGATTTACCTCATAATTCCCTGGGTAATATAGGTAATACCTCAAGTTTTCGGTGGTAACGACCTCCATTTCTGAATTGATAAGTTCAGGAGAGGACTGGGAGGCACAGCCTTCAAAAATAAAAAGGCAGCAAAAAATTAAAACTAATGTTTTCATTTGTTCAAATATATTGTTTGATTTAGGACCACCTATATTTGTATAAGGCCATATCCTAGAATTATCATGGTTATCAATCAGTATTCCAAATTGGTTGAAAATCCGCAAATTGATGCATTTTTATTTAACATACCCGCTGTTTATACTTTTATTTAACATTCAAGATTATTCCTTAAACAAAAAATAAGATAATAGTTATAAATGTCTAAATGTATTTTCATTTCGGGTTTTCGTTTTACTTTGGTACATTTATCGAGCAATCAAAAAATTTAGTATGAAGAAAGTCATCACTTTCGGGGAGATCCTCCTAAGACTGTCTACCGAAAGACACCTTCGGTTTTCACAGGCCACCAATTTCAACGCCACCTATGGAGGCGGAGAGTTTAACGTAGCGGTATCCCTAGCCAATTATGGGTTTGATGCTGAATTCGTTACATGTTTGCCAAAAAACGACATAGGCCAATGTGCCCTACAGGAAATTAGAAAGCATAATGTGGGCACCAACAATATACAGTTTGGGGGAGACCGTCTCGGCATTTATTTTTTGGAAACAGGCGCCGGAACACGGGGAAGCAAGGTAGTCTATGATAGGGCGAACAGTTCAATTGCAGAAATAGAACCGAACTCTATAGATTGGAAAGCAGTATTTAAGCATGCAGATTGGTTTCACTGGAGCGGGGTTACCCCAGCAATTTCAAGCAAGGCTGCGGCTGTATGCTTAGAGGCGGTTAAGGCCGCCCATAAAATGGGTGTTACCATTTCATCGGATTTGAATTATCGTTCCAAATTATGGAAATACGGGAAAGAGCCAAAAGATATTATGCCCGAACTCTTAAAGTACAGCAATGTTATTTTAGGGGATTTAGACACGGCTTTTTTTATGACAGGGCAAGAACCACAGGACCCGGACTATCAAGATATGGACTCCTTACCGGAACTGTACGACCTTCTTTACAAAGGCTCTCCGGATTTAAGTTATGTGGCCACAACTTTGCGTTATTCCGTAAATGCTTCGCATCAAAAAATAGGCGGAATTTTATATGACGGAAAAAAAATACACTATGCAAAAATTAGGGAGGTAACCCCTGTAGTTGACCGGGTAGGGAGTGGCGATGCCTTTATGGGGGGCTTGATATATGGGCTCTTACAAGATAAAATAGATAATCAACAAACAATCGATTTTGCAGCGGCTGCCTGCTGTATCAAGCATACGATTACAGGCGATTTCAACTTGGCCACCCTTGAAGAAATTGAGCAATTGGCAGGAGGAAATTCCTCTGGAAAAGTAAGTAGGTAAAATAACTAAACCTTATGTCACAGTTTTCGAGAATTGAAGTAGCTGCACTAATGAAAGAAACGGGACTCGTGCCCTTGTTCTATCATCCGGATGTGGAATTGGGAAAGAAAATTTTAAAAGCATGCTACAATGGTGGTGCGCGATTAATTGAATTTACGGCACGTGGGGATTTCGCCCATGAAGTCTTTGCCGAACTAAATAAATTCGTCATTAAGGAATTGCCGGAAATGGCGGTAGGTGTAGGATCGGTAACCGATGCTGCAGCAGCTTCCCTTTATATGCAAATGGGTGCCAATTTCATTGTAACCCCTTCCTTGCGCGAAGATATTGCCATGGTCTGTAATAGAAGAAAAGTATTATGGAGTCCAGGGTGTGGCTCCCTGACAGAAATAAACAAAGCTGAAGAATTGGGCTGCGAAATTATAAAATTATTCCCTGGCGCCAATTTCGGACCAGACTTTGTTAAAGCCATTAAAGGACCACAACCGTGGACCAGTGTCATGCCAACAGGCGGTGTAACCTTGGAGGAATCCAATTTAAAAGGATGGTTCAATGCCGGGGTTACCTGTGTAGGTATGGGTTCCAACCTAATTAGTAAAACGGTAGTGGAAAAAAGGGATTACAGTGGTCTAGAGCAATCGGTAAGGGAAACATTGGCCCTTATCAAAAGAATACGGAGCTAGTGATAAGACCCATCATTTGCCTACCTACTTTTGGTATTATAAAAGTAAAACCTCTGATTTTATGAAAATCAGAGGTTTTTTTAACTCTAAATACTGTTTTCCTTGCCAAGGAAAGTTGATTTATTTTACAGGGATCTTCTTATTCCCAATTCCAGTCCCCTTAATTCTGCAAGACCCCTAAGCCTTCCTATGGCAGAATATCCCGGGTTTGTTTTTTTCCTAAGGTCGTCCAACATTTTATGACCGTGATCTGGCCTCATTGGCATCCTCAAATCTTTTCTTCCTACAGCACTTCTCTTTTGTTGCTCCTCTACCAAGGCTTTTAACACCCCGAACATATCTACATCCCCTGTCAAATGATCGGCCTCGTGAAAATTACCTTTGTCATCCCGCTCTGTACTTCTAAGGTGCATGAAATGTATTCGATGCCCCAAGCGCTTTACCATACCCACCAAATCATTGTCCGCTCTAACCCCAAAAGACCCGGTACAAAAGGTTAGTCCGTTATTGGGACTATCCACGGCATTATATAGATCAAGAATATCCTGCTCCGTACTTACTACCCTTGGCAATCCCAAAATTGGATAAGGTGGATCATCGGGATGTATACACATACGCACCCCTTCTTTTTCGGCAATTGGAATTATGCTCTGTAAAAAGGAGAACAGATGTTGCTTAAGTTCCTTAGCACCAATTTGGTCATATGTTGCCAAAATTTGATTAAACTCCTTCAAACTATATCCTTCTTCGGCCCCAGGTAGACCTGCTATAATATTCTGCACCAATTTCTTTTGATCCTTTTCCGAAGTTTTTTCCAAATATTCCTTGGCTGCCTTCTGATCTTCCTCAGTATATGATTTTTCTGCACCTGGACGTTTTAATAGAAAGAGTTCAAAAGCCGCAAAGGCGGCCTTTTCAAACCTCAAGGCCGTAGACCCATCCTCCAGTTCATAGTCAAGATTGGTGCGCGTCCAATCCAAAACTGGCATAAAATTGTAACAAATAGTATCTATTCCACAGGATCCCAAATTGGAAATAGTGGTCTTATAGTTTTCCACATACTTCTGAAAATCGCCCTGTTGTGTCTTAATACTTTCATGAATGGGAACGCTTTCTACAACAGACCAGGTCAAGCCCACCGCCTCGATCTCTGCCTTTCTCTTTTTAATTTCCTCCAACGGCCAAACTTCCCCATTGGGAATATGATGTAAGGCAGTAACCACTCCTGTAGCTCCGGACTGTTTAATATCCATTAAGGAAACAGGATCTTTGGGCCCGTACCATCTCCATGTATTTTCTAAAGTCAAACTCATTAATATTATTTTTATAAATAAAACATTACTTTATTGGCGGTAGTGCGACAATATTTTTTAAAACACTTGGTCTTCAAAGTAAATAATTTACCAAGATATCAATTTTAAAAGTATTGCACCGACCATTTTTGGAAAGATTAAAAAAGTATCACAAAATATATTTTATTCTTAAACTTGATTAAAATTCCTTATCTTTTTTAGGCATTTAAATACTTTGTACTACTTTTATCGATTCAACCAAAAATGAACAAAAAATCTAGCTCTCCATGATTAAAAGTAAAATCGACAAGGTTACCAGTTTTGAAAAACGATTTGAAAAAATCAACACGGTCATCTTCGAATCTTCAGAGGTTGCGTCCAAGGCTGCTGCAGCTGAAATTGCGACATTAATTAAGAAAAAACAAAAGGCCAAGGAGATGTGCGTCCTTGGACTTGCTACAGGGTCCACTCCAAAACGACTGTATGCGGAACTAGTTCGCCTGCACAGAGAGGAAGGCCTTAGTTTTAAAAATGTCATAGCCTTCAATTTGGACGAATATTATCCAATGGAACCGGATGCCATACAGAGTTATGTGCGATTCATGAAGGAATTGCTCTTTAACCATGTGGATATAGAACCTGGAAATTTTCATATTCCGGACGGAACCTTGGCAAAAAAAGATATTGCCAGCTATTGTAAGGAATATGAGGCCAAAATAGACGCTTTGGGTGGCATCGATCTACAAATCTTGGGTATTGGTGGCAACGGGCATATAGGTTTTAACGAATCCGGATCCCTGCCGAATTCCAAAACCAGACTTGTTACCTTGGACCATATTACAAGAGTGGCGGCCAGTAAGGATTTCCAAGGATTGTACAACACGCCAAAAACAGCTATTACACTTGGTATAAAGCAAATAATGCAGGCCAAGCAAGTTGTTCTTATGGCCTGGGGAGAAGGTAAATCCTCTATCATTAAAGCTTCAGTAGAAGGGCCTATTACAGAACAGGTACCGGCATCTTACCTACAGGAGCATCCAAACAGTGTTTTTATCCTTGACAAAGGTTCTTCTTCAAAACTTACCAGGGTAAGCACCCCATGGATCGTAGAGAAAGTAGAGTGGGACGAGAAAATGATCAAGAAAGCCGTTGTTGGACTAGCACTTAGACTGGAGAAAGCAGTTCTTATGCTTACGGAGGCGGACTATATTGAAAACGGTATGAGTGATTTGTTGACTGAAGTTGGGGATGCCTACGACATTAATATTAGGATTTTCAACAAACTACAGCACACCATTACCGGCTGGCCAGGAGGTAAGCCAAACGCAGACGACAGCAATAGACCGGAAAGAGCAAATCCTGCCAAAAAACGCGTACTTATTTTTAGTCCACACCCAGATGATGATATCATCAGCATGGGGGGCACTTTCATGCGTCTTCAAAACCAAGGCCATGAAGTGCATGTAGCATATCAGACTTCCGGAAATATAGCTGTAGCCGATGACGAAGCCCTGCGATTCTCGGATTTCGTGATCGATTACAACCGTTCCTTTGGACTGGACAACAGAAAATCTGTTGAGATCTACAAAAAGGCTACGGAGTTCATTAAGAACAAAAAGACCAGTGAAATAGACATTGAAGAAGTAAGAAACATAAAGGGTCTTATACGTAGAAGTGAGGCTAGGGCAACGAGTTATTACGTTGGACTTACGGACGAGCAGATACATTTTAACGATCTGCCGTTCTATGAAACCGGTACCATTGAGAAAAATCCTCCGGGAGAGGAAGATATCAAAATAACCATGGATTTGATCGAAAAAATTAAACCGCACCAAATATATGCTGCGGGCGATTTGGCAGATCCACATGGTACCCATAAGGTGTGTTTGGACATTATTTTTGAGTCCCTAAAGCGACTTAAGACCAAATCCTACATGAAGGATTGTTGGTTATGGTTGTACCGTGGAGCATGGCAAGAATGGGATATAGAGGATATTGAAATGGCCGTACCTATGAGTCCAAGTCAGGTTTTGGCAAAGCGCTACGGAATTTTCAAACACCAATCCCAAAAAGACGGAGTGGTATTCCAAGGATCGGATTCAAGGGAATTTTGGCAACGAGCAGAGGACAGAAACAAGGAAACAGCGACCAAATACGATGAATTGGGATTGGCGCATTATGCTGCGATGGAAGCATTTGTTCGCTACCATTACTAAGTGCCCAATATATTACAATACAAAAAGGCTGCCCATTGGGCAGCCTTTTTTATAGCGTACATAAGTACTATTTAAAATTCTAATTCGAAGTATAAACTACTTGCTTCAATTTCTTCGGTGATATCTTCACCTTTTAATACCTCTCCTGTACTGTTCAACAGTTTTAGATTAAGTTTCCAATACCCCGTCATGGTCAAGGATAATTTCCCCTTATAAGATTTGGTAGCCGCATCATAGGTTAAATCTTCATTGTTGGGGGAACTATGGTTACCCATCCCGGGCATACGAGGATCAAGTGTTACGGAATAGTTTTCCACACTGGGAAAGCTCATCATATTTTCCATTTTAAACAGCATGGCCTGCATATCGTTAACGGCAACTTCTGGATCGGTTGGTTCAACCATGGCCAAGATATACCTGACATCATCACTTCCCATAAATGCAGAAACTGTTTGTTTACCATCGCTTGGAGCAGTAACATCTATGGTTTCTGTCACTGAATATTCCTGCCCCTCTACCTCATAGGTAAAGGTTATGTCCCAATATTCATCGGCATTTCCAGGCATTTGAAATATGACGTATCCCTTTGTCACCGTGTTATAATCATTGGAAATAGCAAGTTCGGATATTGGACATGAATGGTTAATACTCATCATATGCATTACGGGCATCCAAGTAATTTCAGGATTGGCAAAATAAGTATCATCGGCATTATTTTTTATACGTACATAAAGTTCATTGTATCCTGTGGTAAAACCTGTTTTACCTTCGGAATACAGTTCCAAACTATGGCCGTTGGCCTCAATATTTGTTACCAAATTAAATTCGGCCATAGGATTTACATCAATTTTTGGTGTGTCGTCCCCATCAGATGAACAGGATGATAATCCTAAAGCGGCTACAAAAGTTACTAGAATTAGTTTTATTGTTTTCATTATGTTTATTTTAATTAATTAATGGAATAAGAAAGTGTTAAAAAAAAGTTTCGTCCCATTCTTGGGATGTTTTTCCAATCGGTATAGGTGGAGTAGTATTCATCAAAAATATTCTCTACCCCAAACTTCGCGTACATGGAATCGTTATTAAATTTAAAAGTCTTGCCAAAGGTCAAGGAACAAACCGTATAGGCCTGTGTTTGATCTTCTCCGAAATCCGGGTTATAGTTCACTTGTTTTCCCGCTCCGGTTATCCTTAGGGCAGCTGAAAATGACCTATTATCAAATTGAAAACCTGAGCGGTAAGAAAATGGACTTATAAAAGGTAAGTTGCCACCATTGTTGTCCGTACCACGATGATAGGAAATCAACCCGGACCATTTCAGTTCTGGCAAAATGGCGTATTCCATATCCAAGGAAGTGTTGAACAAATTGGTGTAATCCAGGTTCCTGTAGATCTTTACCCCTTCCGCCCCTATGGTCATTACACTAAGGGAAGGGTCAATTTCTCCAATAATATAATCGGCGATGTGGAAAAAATTGGCCTCTGCACTTAGCTTAAACTTGGATTTTTCCCAAGAGATTTTGGTATTGGCCTCCATGGATTTTTCGTTGTCAAGTCCGGGATCCCCAATATAGTCGTGGTTATCAAAACTGTTGAACAAATAAAATCCATAACCCTCGGTCACGGAAGGTGCCCTATCACCATAAGAAAGTCCCGCATTAAAATGCCACGGCATCCACATTTTATGCCATTGCCCTGAAATACTTTTTAGGAACCGAGTTTTGGATTTCTCCATCTCAGGATAAAAAATCTTTAGACTATTCAATCCAAATTCGTCCGCAACATTCTGGTTCTGAACTGTCAGCCTGGTCGCTAACTTAAGTAAACTACCATTTAGATCCAGCTCATCCTCCGCATAGACCCCACCGTTGGCGGTACGTACATCGGGCCAGGTGAGCATAAACATGGGCAACTCGTTCGGGTCATTGGGATACATTGTCATTTCAGCCAAGGATTTGTTGTAATACCCATCTAGCTTAAATAAAAATTGATGCCTTTTGGCCTTTAGTGCTGCTTGGGAGTAAAAGCCATAGGTATCGCTCCAACCCGGCATATCCATGTGTATGGGTACATCTGGCCGTTTGGTATCGTCCATGACATGGGTCACCTTATTAAAATACATCTTGGATTTCCAGTTAGTTAAACTACCCCATAAAGCATCCTGCTCAAAACCTACAGATGCAATAATGGCCCTAGCCAAGGAAACATCCATAGTCAATGCAGGATAGCCCACATCCCTGGCCTCATCATAAATAAGACTGGCCGTAAAGGCCCGATCTTCCGCAAGTTTGTATCCGCCATTGGCCGAAACATTATATTTTTCAAATTGGGAGAACTCAACTTCTTCATCACCCCCGGCAACATAATTTTCTGCCTTGCGATAAATAATATCAGTATCCACATAGAAATTGGAATCCGAATAATTAAATTCGGCACCAACAACACTCATTTGGTTGTTGCTCTCGAAACCTGTTTCCACTCCACCATATAATCCCGTTTCCTTAAAATTACCCCGGTCTAGCTCCAAATTAATGGCCCCACCAATGGTGTTTCCGTGTTCGGTGCCCTGCTGGCCCGAAGCAATATGAGCCCGTGATAAATTGGACACATCCACATAGGAAGTTACGGGATCCATCTTGTCGGTGCATGCACCAAAAATCCTCATTCCATCAATAGTTACCGAAAGACGTTCCGAAAACATATTGTTCAGAGTTGGTTCCCAGGCATAAGCTCCACGTTTCACCATATCTACCTTTTTAGAGGATTCCAGATACTCGTCCAAGGTAGAGAGGGGTTTGGGCTGACGGTGGTAATCCAAAGTCTTTCTGGCCGAAATAAGGATAACTTCGTCCAGATTGATCGTTATGATCGAATCCTTTGGCAAAACCAATTCCTGTGCACCAATGTTAATGGGAAAAATAAATATCCCCAACAACAACACCCAAATGTATATAGGTCTGCTTGTTTCCATAAGTATTGTGCATACCTTATGGGCACATTTAATAATGTTCATTTGATTTATTTAGATAATACAATTTCTTGAAGACGCCATGGTTTAGCATAAAAATTAGCTATCCATTGGCGATAATTGAATTATCCCAGCTCAGGTGGCTGTGCAATATCTGTAGTGTATAGGCCGGAAATCAAAGTTTGGATTCCCTTATAATTGTTTTGAACGGTAACACCCCATTCATTGGCCGAGCCAAGAACGAATAATGGGTCGAATGAAGAAATGTACTGGATTTCCAAATTGAATCGTTTGCCCTCAAACGGATTTTTATCGCTTCCCTCCGATTCTTTGGCCAATTGTTTTGCCAGGTAACATTTACCATCGCAATGTAAGGAAGGGGTAGCCCTGTTTTCGCAAAGATTCTCAACAATATAATCGTAATTTACCGCATATTCAGCTATAGGCCAAAGTGGCTTTATCAGCATAATTATAGCGACAAATAAGATTAAATGTTTCATTATTAATTTTCAAATTGATGCAAGCTTCCATGACAAAAGACTGCAATATTTAAAATACAGCACAAATATAATGCATATTTAAAACATAAAAAGATGACAATTGTCAGGTATTAAACTAATTTGTTTTTATTCAATTTAAATAAGTAATTATGTAACCTCTGTTACCTAATTTAATTTTTTGTTATTTAATTTTAAACCAAAATAAATCTTAAGTTTTTTTCATGGAGGATATGCTCTTTTACGATAGAATGCAATTTGCCTTTACTATCACCTTCCACTATTTGTTTCCACAACTTACCATGGGCCTCTCCTTGATCATCGTTTATTTTAAATGGAAATTTCTTAGAACCCGAATTGATCATTATAATGATGCCGCCAAATTCTGGATGCGGATCTTTGCCCTTAATTTTGCCATGGGTGTTGTAACGGGAATACCAATGGAATTTCAATTTGGGACCAATTGGGCCAAATTTTCCGAATTGACCGGTGGAATTATCGGGCAGACCTTGGCCATGGAAGGGATGTTCTCCTTTTTTCTGGAATCCTCGTTTTTAGGCCTATTTTTGTTCGGCGAGAAATTATTGGGACACAAATTACACTTTGTAACAGGTTTCTTGGTTTTTTTAGGTTCTTGGGCCAGTGGTTATTTAATTATAGCCACACATTCCTGGATGCAGCATCCTGTAGGATATGAAATATTGAGCAATGGCAAATTTGTATTGACTAATTTTGGTGCCTTATTCTCCAACCCTTGGCTCTTGCCCTCCTATTTACACAATCAGTTGGCCAGTTTGGTAACCGCATCTTTTGTAATGGCTTCCATAGGGGCCTTTTATATTTTGAACAATAAGCACAGTAGTTTCGGTAAGCTTTTTGTTAAGACTGGGGTAATATTTGGACTAGTGTCCTCCGTATTGGTAGCCTTCCCAACGGGCGATTGGGCAGCAAAAAATGTAGTGGAACATCAGCCTGTTACTTTTGCTGCCATGGAAGGACTATTTGAAACCCAGGATGGTGGATCGGAGATTGTGTTAATTGGGCAGCCCAATGTGGTCGACAAAAAATTGGACAATAAAATTGCGGTACCCAATATACTTAGTTTTTTAACCTACAAGAAATGGGATGCCAAAGTAAAAGGATTGAACGAATTTGAACCGGAAAATTACCCCACCAATATTCCTGGATTATATTATGCCTATCACATTATGGTAGGTCTAGGTACTCTGTTTATAGGGATAATGGCGGTGGGAGCCTTTCAGTTATGGCGCAAAAAATTATACGCCACCAAATGGATTTTGTGGTCCCTACTGTTCTTACTGCCCTTTCCTTATATTGCCAATACCACTGGTTGGTATACTGCAGAATTGGGGAGACAACCCTGGCTGGTGTATAACCTATTGCGCACCTCGGAAGGAATATCCCCCACGGTATCCTCTGGAAATACTTTGTTCACCCTATTAGGATTTATTGGATTATATCTTCTGTTGGGAATGCTATTTTTGATACTCGTAGGTAAAATTATAAATAAAGGACCTGTAACCGCTGAAGCTTAAATATGGAATTATTCTGGTACGTTGTTTTAATGAGTATGTTGGCCATCTATGTAATTTTGGATGGTTATGATTTTGGCGCGGGAATAGTACATTTATTTTTCGCAAAAAAAGAAAAGGACAAGAAGGCCATTACCAATGCCATTGGCCCTTTTTGGGATGCCAATGAGGTCTGGCTCATCGCTTCGGGAGGTGTTCTTTTCTTTGCCTTTCCTACCTTATATGCCTCTTCGTTCAGTGGCTTTTATCTGCCGCTGATCATGATTCTTTGGCTACTGATCTTTAGGGCGATAGGTTTGGAACTCAGAGGTCAGATCCATAACAGATTATGGGAGACGGTCTGGGACAAGGCCTTTGGGATAGCCAGTTTCCTCTTGGCCTTGTTCTTCGGAATTGCTTTTGGCAATGTGGTCAGAGGCGTAAATTTGGGCATGGTAGAAAATGGCATCTCTGCCCACGAAGCCCATTATTTTTTTCTCCCCTTATGGAATCCCACTTTTAGTCCAACTGCAGAACATCTAGGAATTATTGATTGGTTTACCATTTTACTTGGGCTAGTCGGAGTGGTCACCCTAACCATCCATGGCGCCAATTGGATAATCTACAAGACCAATTCGGACCTCAACAACCAATTAAGGACCGTTATTTTTAGACTCAATTTCGTCCTACTCGCTTTGGTAATCCTCTCGCTTGTGGTTTGGCATGTTATAGCTCCAAGACCCTTTCATAATTTTATTGAAACACCATGGCTGTGGATTTTTCCATTGTTGACCCTAATAGGCCTATTCGGACTTTTCCTAATAAAGACCTTTAAAAAGGATGGGGTAGGATTTATATTCTCCTCCCTATTTATCCTTGGAGGTTTTGCGTCCACCGCAGCATCTATTTTTCCAAAGCTCCTGCCATCTACCAATTCTGTAAATCCATCCTTGACGGTTTACAATGTAGCGGCAGATGAATACGGCCTTTCAGTAGGCATAAATTGGTTTATAATTGCCGTTATCCTTCTAATTGCCTATATATTTATTCAATATAGGGTATTCAAAGGAAAAATGGACGATATAGGCTACGGGGAGCATTAGTATTAAGAACCATATACCTCCATTAAAAACTGTAATAATTATTTATTTAGGATAAATTTGTCCGAAATAAGAATAAGCATTATATTTGTAACGATTTAAATATAAAATCAATATGTTTTCAAAGGCCTGCGAGTACGGAATTAAAGCAACTATATACATAGCTGTTAAATCTATGCGGCAAGAGCGCGTAAGCCTTAAAGAGATAGCTGAAGAGGTAGATTCTCCTGTGGCATTTACCGCAAAAATATTACAATCATTGGCAAAGAGTGGAATCATAGATTCCCATAAGGGTCCAACAGGGGGATTCCAGATCGATGAATCTAAAATAGATACCATTAAATTGCACGATATAGTACATGCCATAGACGGTGACAAAATATTCGTTGGCTGTGGTCTGGGTCTAGAGCAATGTGATGCCAGTCAACCCTGTCCTGTCCACGATAAATTTGTGGGAATCAGGGACAATCTAAAGATTATGCTGGAAAATACAAGCCTTTATGAATTGGCCACAGGCTTGGAAATTGGTCTAACCCATCTGAAAAGATAAAAATTTAAAATGATAAAAGATAAAAAGGTATTAAACTCCTTAACTAAAATGAATAACAAACGAACCCCGTATTCTTTAGTAAGATCAAATAAATAATAATCCGTCCATGTTAAACATTACCAACAAATTAGTCGAAAAATACCAATCCCTTGGGGAAAATCCCGACACCTATCTGGAAGGTCTACTTCATGCAAAACCCATTACCTATTGGGATTATGTAGAAGTAGACACCCTGCTATCTCTTCAAAGACCTCGGACCAATTTTAAAGATGAGTCCATTTTTATCATGTACCATCAGGTAACCGAATTGTACCTAAAGATGATGCTACATGAATTAAAGCAGATAGTAGATGAAAAAATACCTACTACGGCCTTTCTCATTAATAAAGTGGACCGACTTATACATTACACCTCCATGCTAATCAATTCCTTTGATATCATGAAGGTAGGAATGGACTATGAGGATTACAATACCTTTCGCAAAACATTAACCCCTGCCAGTGGTTTTCAATCCGCGCAATTCCGGTTTATTGAACTGCATTGTACCTCCTTGGTAAACTTAATTGGCCATAGATTTAAAAAAGAAAGTTCCAACAATCCAGATTTAAGGGAATGTTTTGAACATATATATTGGAAAGACGCCGGAACAGACCCCAAAACTGGCAAAAAGACCTTGACACTTCAACTGTTTGAGGAAAAATATCTCTCAACATTGACTGAAACAGCCAAAACAGTAATGGGCAACACCCTGGAAGACAAGTTGGACCAACTGCCCTATGTCCCAGATGCACTCAGAAACAGACTTCGGACCTTCGACAAGCTTTACAATATAGATTGGCCCATGGTCCATTTGAGCACTGCTGAACACTATTTGGATAAAAAAGGTGAAAACAAGCAGGCCACTGGTGGTTCTGATTGGAAAAAATACCTCCATCCAAAATATCAGCAACGTAAATTCTTTCCAAGTTTATGGACAGAAACCGAAAAACAAAATTGGGGAATAAATCATAAAAATGAACATTATGGAAGTATTGAACAAGCCACAATTGACGCACCTTGAGGTAGGTGAAAAACTTAAAATACTACAAATTAAGGCCTTGGCAAACATGGGTATGCCAGAACACAGCAGTTCACATGAAGCGGTCATTGTTGTCCAAGAAGGTAAGGCAATACTTAAGACCAAGGATACAGAATATGTATTGAAAAAAGGGTCTACTATGTTGATTCCGGCAGGATTGGAACATAGTCTAACCGTATTAAAGGATTTTAAAGCAGTTGCCGTTATGGCGACCGATTCAATTATAAATTTTAAAAATTAATCACTATGGAAAACTTAATGACCAAAAATATTGGTGAAATAGTAGCAGAAAACTACCGTACGGCTCAAGTATTCAAAAATCATAAAATAGATTTTTGTTGTAAGGGCAACCGGAGTATTGTAGAAGTGGCCGAAAAAAATAAGCTGGACGCCAATCTACTTTTACAAGAAATTGAAACAGTGAAGCATCAGACCAATGATGGCAATATCGATTTTAAAACCTGGCCCTTGGACCTATTGGCAGATTATATAGAGAAAAAACATCATAGATATGTTGAGGCACAAATACCTATTCTAAATCAATATCTGGCCAAACTATGCAGAGTACATGGAGATCGGCATCCGGAGCTTTATGAGATTACGGAGCATTTCAATAAAAGTGCTGGAGAACTCGCCATGCACATGAAAAAAGAGGAACTCATCGTCTTCCCTGCCGTACGCAAAATGATACAGAGCAAACAATACGGTAATGCATTGGCAGAACAACATTTTGGCACTATTCAAAATCCCATACAAATGATGATGATGGAGCATGAAAACGAAGGGGATCGATTTAGACTTATAGAGGAGTTGAGCAATAACTATAATCCACCTGCCGATGCCTGCAATACCTATAGAGTAACGTTTTCCCTGCTCCAGGAGTTTGAGGAGGATCTACATAGGCATATACATTTGGAGAACAACATTCTCTTCCCAAAAGCCATTGCTTTGGAAAAAGAATTAAGCGCTTAAAGGTTACCACAAAACCTGCAACCCTATCCCCGGGAGGCCAAATTTTGTAGGCAATAAGGTACGGCATAATATTTAAAGAATCTCCCCCCGCCGTGCCTCATTGGCCTACTAGGCCACTTACCTATTAAGTATATGACATAATATAACGACCCTACAATTGGCCTTAACCATACAAAAACAAGTTGATATGAAAGTTAAACCTATAAAAAGACATAAAGCCATACAACCTTTGAGCAGGGAACACCATCAAGGTTTGTTGTTGTCATGGAAAATTAGGACCGGTCTTTCCAAAGGAGTATCTACAGATCGGATAAAGACCTACGCTGATTGGTTTTACAAAACCTATTTGATCCCCCATTTTGAAGAGGAAGAAAAACACCTCTTCCCAATACTCGGAAATGACAACATCTTGGTAAAAAAGGCCATTGCACAACACCGGAGACTGGATCGCCTTTTCCATAGCACCACCGAATTAAAAAAGTCGCTAAACCACATAGAGGAAGAACTGGAGCAACATATACGTTTTGAGGAAAGGGTATTGTTCAATGAAATTCAGAAGGTGGCCAACGAACAGCAATTGCAATTTATTTTAGAACATCATAAGGAAACCAAATTTTTGGAAAACACCACAGATAGGTTTTGGGAATAACACTAAAATATGATGATTATGAGACTTTACAATCAATTATTAAGCGAATTTAAAAGGCAACAAACAGGGTATTCCACCATTGCCATTATTGGCCAAAGTTGTATTGGATCTGTTGCCGCCATGGTAGTACTTATGAACCAGATGCCTGCCGGAATCAAATTGACCTTGCTTTTTCTGGTAACTATTTTTTGTATGGCCTATAACAGTGCCGTTTTGGCCAGATTAAGTGCCAAAACTATGTTTAACCTATTAGTTTTGAGCGTCCTTTTCAGTGTCTTGACCATTGTAGGGATTCTTATTTAATAATAAATGAAGTAGGAACCCTACACTTTTACTTATATTGACGAATTTGGGGACACCAATTCTGCCACTTGTAGGCCAAATGAATACCACAGCCTAATGGAACTTCTTTTTGACAAATATTTGGAGGAATGGGGAGATTGCAAAGGTAGGGCATGGTGCGGAACATGTCATATTCAAATTCTTAAAGGCACTTTAAGTTCCAAAATGCTGCGTGATGAAAAACAGACCTTATGCCGACTAGAGGTTGCCTCCCCTCAAAGTAGATTGGCATGCCAAATTCCAGTAAATGCCGAGTTACATAATTTGGTTTTTAAAATAATAACGGATAATGATTTTGGATAAAAATAATCCGGAAACATGTAAGCAAAAGATATAATGGCCTGCATGTGTGAGCAAGAAGGGTTGCAAACACCTATACTAAACGGCCAATTATTATAAAATACAAATTCAACGGACTACCTTTACAGTATTCCCTGAGCTATTAGTTTAAACTTATGTTGTTAAAATCAGAAATAAAGGAGAGAAAGGATGTGAACCTATTGGTGGTTAGTTTTTATGCCAAGATTAGGGAGCACCAAATATTGGGGCCCATTTTTAATGGCATAATCAAAGACTGGGACAGTCATTTGGAATTACTGACCGATTTTTGGGAGAGTCAATTGCTCTTAAAACGAAAATATTTAGGCAACCCCATTGCTGTTCACCAAGAGGTGGACAAGAAAATGAACCATAATATTACCCCGGAACATTTTGGACTTTGGCTGAACGAATGGTTTGCCACTATTGATGAGCTTTTTGAAGGGGAAGTGGCATCGATTGCAAAAAATAGGGCCCAGAAAATGTCCACAATGCTTTACATGAACATTTATCAACACAGGGCTAGGACCAGTTAAGCTTGTATCTTAATTTCATTGCCTTTGTTGGACCATAGGACCAACATCAGCGCAATTGGTATCAATAAACTTCCACCCGCCAGGAGTATTGAATAATCTTCGAACAAGGGCCATCCCAACCATGCGGCCATCCCCCTATAAAATATAAGACCTTCCGTAAGGAGAAAACCACCCAAATACATTGCAATGGCCATCCTGGTCAGTTTTATCAATCCAAAAAATTCCAAAAAGAAAAATAAGGCCGTACTAATGACTCCCAAAAAGGTCCAATGCAAATAGCCAATAGTAAAATCCAAAACCGCTGCGGCCAAATTTGCAAAGTAGGGCCAAGCGGTAAGCCATTGCAAAATCATTTTAACCAGTAATAGGAAGGCTACCAACTTTAAAGTATTAAACTGAAATTGGGAAAGGGTCGATTTCAATACCACCCTATTTCCACGGCAGATGTTTATTAGAATACCATAGCCTATTAGTTGTAATACAGCGCCCAATCCGCCCAAAATATAATAAATCAATGCAGGTCCTGTCCAAAGGGTAGACAGAAAAAAGCTGAGGACGATACCTGGGACCGTAGTCAGGAAAAAGCACTTAAATGTTTTAGTGGAAATATTAATTTTAAGGTATTCCAACAAATAAAAAAAGAGCCCCATAAGTACCAATATCATCCATCCGTTGTACTGAAAGTGCAAGTAGAAGTAAATAGCCAATCTATACCATATGGATTCGGGTCCTAAAACCGTCATAATACCCCCCAAAGCCCATGGACCGATACTAGAACCTATCATGAACCACAGGGCATATTTCACACAGATATAAGCCTTGGTTCCTTTGAATGCCTGGGGCGCGTGCTTTATAAAAAAAGCGGAAAACCAATAGGAAGCCAAAAGGAATAAAGTGGAGAATATTATGGAAAACAGGGCATACCCTTGAAACGGAAAGGACAACAACATCCCTAGCAAACAGAGCTGTGTAAACCAGAAAATCCTACGATAACTCTTTTCCAAAAGCTGCTTGTCCAAAAAAAAATGGTACAACAAGGTGGTAAGTGCAAAATACACCCAGCCCAAAAGTGCTATATGGGAATGTGTATGCACTATAAACCGATAATTGATGGGCATTGGAGCAACCACAAAGGTCCGCAATAAAACACCGAGTAGGGCAGCCAATAAAAAATAGCCTAGGGATACTTTAATATGGGTTTTGACAACTATCACGCAATATCATGGAATTCAGCTAAAGGTACTATTAAAAATCTTTTCTTTTGGCTACATAGGCCAAGCGCCAAACAGGGATAACCGTCCAAAGGAACAGCATAAAAATTGACATAAATAGTCCCATATTAGTCCCAAAAAACTGCTTAAAAATAGCTCCTGTGTACCCCAAAAGAGCCGAAATATCGAGTTTTAGCAGAATTAAGGTCCTGGATAGGTCTATAGGATTAAACATGGTCGCAATCAAGGAAAGGTTATCCAAGGGGTACTCCTCAAAAACAATCAATGACATTAGAAAGAGTCCGTCATAAATTACCGCCAAAAACAACCAGGCCAGGACGGCATACCCAAAACCTTTTATCTTATTTTCATTTGAAAGGGCAATATTAAAGGCGACTGCAGTAAAGATCAGCGTTAAAAACGCACCCGTTATCAATAGTAGCGAAAAATCCCAAATGGCATTACTTTGGAACAGTCCGTATAATGTAAAAGGAATGCCCAGGCCCAAAACCAAGCTCAGCGTCAACGAACCGGCAACCCCAAAATATTGGCCCAGAAAAATGGACGACCTTTTAATAGGCTGTGCCAAAAGGAGTTCTGTAAATTCCTTGGAATTGTAGAAATACATTACGCCAAATATGGTCCCTATAAGGGGTACCAGAATAATGATAACGTTCATTAATGTAATAACGGCCTTGGAAAGCTCATTGTTCAAAAACAACAATACAAAGCCCAACAACAGATAGAACAGAAAATAAACGTAACTCCAACGGCTACGCATAAGGTCGTAAAAACTATATTTTAATATCTTAATCATGGTTGCTGTGGGTTGATATTGCCGCAATGGCATGTTCAAAATTGCTTTGTCCGGTTTTGGTCTTTAATTCCGCAATGCTGCCCTTAAAGTAAATTTTGCCTTCAAGCAGGTATACGATCTGGTCCGAAACCTCTTCTACAAACTGCATAATATGGGAGGTTATCAAGAAAGTCTTTCCTTTTTCCTTTTCCTCAAAAATAAGCTCCTTGAGACGGATCAACGATAAGGGATCCAAACCATTGGTGGGTTCGTCCAAAATAATCAAGGGACTGTCGAACATAAAGGTCAGTACAATATTTACCTTTTGTTTGGTTCCCCCGGAAAGGTTGCTCAATTTTTTATCCAAGAATGGCTCCAAACCAAATAGGGCGATCAACTTTTGTTCGTCACTCGGTTTTTGCCTAATATCCTTTATCATTGCTATTAATTCCTTTACCTTGAGGTTTCCTGGAAAATTGGCAATTTGCGGAAGGTAATTTATGTCTTGGCGATACTTCCACTTATTTCTAACAAGTGAATCCATTACGGATATAGTTCCTTTATTGGGAATTACCATCCCCAGCACTGTTTTGATCAAAGTTGTTTTACCGGAACCATTAGGTCCCAGGATAGCAAAAATACCGCCATGGTCTATATTGAGTTCCAATCCTGCCAATACCACATTTTTACCAAATTTCTTATGTAGGGTTTCAACGTGTATCATTTAATTTTTTTCATTAAGGGTTTTGCATCAACTAATTCGTCCGGGGTAAAAACAGGGGATACTTTTTCTGAAAAATCGATAATATCCATAAATAAACTGCGAAGTAATATAATAGTTTCGGGGGTTCTGTTTACGATATAAGAAAATAATTTTACCGGCCTGTAGGGAATATCACCAGTACCGTTCCTGTCCAGATCGTAACCTGTATAATCGCTCCAATAGTTTTCGTCGAAAATATTATCGTTCAAATTGCTGTTGTAGGCCAGATCAAAGGAGTTGTACATAAAGTTATTATGGATAAAGGTATTGGAATAACAGGCTCCACGTACTTTTATGGCCCATCCATTTTTTATGAAATTATTTTTTGAATAATTTATCCTATTGGAGCCTTCAATACTAATACCCACTGTATTTTCCTCAAAAGTATTGCCTGTAATTTCCGCATCATTGATCTCTTTTAACAACACACCAAAGGAAGTGGTTCCCCAATTCTTTTTAAAGGTATTTCCCAACATTTTTATCCTTTTGGAAAACATGACCGCTACCCCTGCCCCGTTGTTCTCAAAGGTATTGTCCTTATAAATGTCATCATTGGAGAACATAAAGTGCAGCCCATAACGAAGGTTGTCCGAACTGATATTGTTCTCTATAGTGATATTGTCCGAGAACTCTAGGTAGATACCGTCCCTTACGTGTTGAACAATATTGCGCTCCACAACTATATTCTGTGAATACCATAACTGTATGCCATTCCCCGAATTGTATTCGTCCACGGCATCCCCGATTATCTTATTGTGATATACCCTTCCGTTCTTGCTCTTCTCCAAATAAATACCGAAAAATAGCTTTTCCAGCACCACATTCTGAATTAAAAAGTTTTCGCTCTGCACCACCCTGATAGCGGCATAATCTGCCGTATAACTGGTGCCAACATTTATGATGAACAGGCCGTCTATGGTAACATTGTCCGAGACTATGGTTATGATCTCCCCTTGATCCTCACCATCAATTACAGGATAGTTTTCCCCAATAATGGTCAAGGGTTTGGTTATTTGGATATTGAATTCCTTATAGGTTCCTTTTTTGATCAACAGTGTATCAAAATCGGCTGCCAAGGCTACGCCCTCCTTTATAGTTTTCACCTCACAGGATCCGCAGACCGTGATGGTCCCAGCCCGTAAATGATTAGCAAACAGCAATAATAGAAAGCAGAAAAGTACCCTTATCCTTCCCATTATCTAATGATCAGAAATTTGGAATTTTCTTCGGCCGATACCCAATGCGGCACGTTTTTGGGAAAACTAAAGTGTTGTTGCCCACTTATGAAATAGGATTTACCATTGATATGAAAGATTATCCTTCCTTCCAAAACAATCAATTGGGCGTCCGTAGGGGCCGTATGTTCCGGAAAAATGGCATCCTTTTCCAAGCTAATGTTCAATATTTCCAAGGCTTCTGTTTTTACCAATTTATTTACTTGAAGCTTATTATATTCCTGATTTTTTATCTGATCGTTAATAGTGTACATAGTCATTGTTATTTTAGGCTAATTATTTCCGAACACATCTGCATGTCAGAAGAATAAAATTACCCTGTTCTTGATTACCTTAGAGGACAAGCCCTTAGGCTTGTTTTTGGATGTCTATAAGTTAAATCTCAGTTTTAACTGTTCCCAAGTCAATAGGTCACCCTCATACGTCAATAGTGCATCCACTGCCGCCTGCTCCGTCTTAAAAGCGGTTAAAAACTCTCCCATGGGGCTGGGAATACGATCGCTGATCAGATAGGTTGCCGCAGTTGCATCGATTAATTCCCCTGGTTGATTGTAATCGTTTACCAAAAAAAGAGCAACTTGTTTCTTATCTATATCCTTAAGGTGATTCATCATACATTCACTTGAGTCGAACTTAAAGGCCTTGCCCTTGTCCGTAACAATTTCAGCGCCATGCTGCCTGTCCACAATGGTCATACTACAAAAATGACATCCATCGGTTCCATAGGCAATGGGCTGAGGACCAACATTGCAAGAAGATGCCAACAATAAAAACAAAAACACAACTATTCTGTAGTTTACCATATCTAAAAATTATGCAGCTACCGTTTTTTTTGACAGCTGTTTTACCCTTAATCTCTTGCCCTTCCAGCCAAGATAGGATGCTAGCAATGTAAGTGACATTCCAATAAACATCATATAGGCACCAATACTTGGAAGGGAGGTTACATCAAAATTCAACATTTTTTGATATCCCAACAAGGGTGGTTTATAAGTCATAGGGGTTCCATCCGCATTGGTCACTTTAATAATGGCATGAGGATCCAGATTGGAGCCATAATCGGTAAGCCATTCATTAAAGTCGTACATCCCCAATACTCCTAAAACGGACATCAGTAAAAACCAGCCTAGAAACCATTTAAAATCCACTTTTCCAAAAAATCCCAATAGCCCTATCAGTACTCCAAGGACCACCATTCCAATAATCACCTTGGGAAAAATATCAAATTCCCACATTTCCCCGGATTTTGGTATGGTTTTCATTCCAATATAGTGATTTAATCCGTCTATATTCTGTAAATCAAATTCAGAGACCCCCTCTATTCCCGAAATATGAATATTCATGCCCAATGGTTCTGGATATTGAGGTGCCCCCAGCATAATGTTCCACAAGGGAAAGGCAAACAATCCCAATAAAAATAATGGGCCAATGATCATTATTATACTTGCATTTTTCATTTCTTATCGTCATTTTATTATTTACAAATTGAACAATGTATTGGATGGTTGTCCTTCTCTTCAACTTGTTAAAAAAGCGGGCAGTTTCTTAAACCAGACCCGCTTTTATCTTAAAAACTAATAATAAGTAACCTTATTCGCCTAGGGACCAGGAAAGTTCCAAATTGGAATCTGCTGGTGAAACCCTAACATAGCCCTGCATCTCTTGGTGAAGCGCGGAACAGAAATCGGTACAGTAGAACGGCCATACCCCAACTTGCTTAGGCTCCCAAATTATTGTCTTGGTCTGACCTGGCATAACCAACAATTCCGAGGTGTTGGCACCTATCACAGCAAAACCGTGTGGTACATCAAAATCCTGTTCTTGGTTCGTTATATGGAAATATACCTTGTCGCCAACCTTGACACCTTCAATATTATCCGGGGTAAAATGACTTCGTATGGTAGACATATAAATATGTACATCCTTTCCATCGCGAACAACCCTGGCATCAGCAGGACTCAAAGTAGCGTATGGGTGTTTGTTTTCTGCCAATTTATAGATCTTTTGCGATTTAGGGGCTAAGAGTTCAGCAGGGATTCCTGCGGCATAATGTGGCTCCCCATGGGTAGGAAAATCATAAATAAGTTCCATTTTATCCCCAGAAATATCATATAATTGAGCAGAATGTTCCAACTCTGGACCTGTGGGCAGATATCTATCCTTGGTAATCTTGTTCATAGCTACCACATATTTACCAAAAGGCTTTCTGGAATTACCACCAGGTATCATTAAGTGGCCAACAGAATAGTAGGTAGGTTTTCTATCGATAACTTCCCAAGTTCCCAGTTTCCACATCACCACCTCCGAAGAGATAAAGAAGGTAGTATAGGCATTACCTTCGCCATCAAACTCGGTATGCAATGGTCCAAGACCACCACTTTTTACAGTTCCGGCAAGTACATCCTCAAATTTTAGGATAGGAATACCATAGGCTTCTCCATCAAACTTTTTACCCTCAATGGCAGCGATCATTTTATCAAAAGAGTGTACTGTTAAATCTGCCGACAACTTTCCGTTACCAATAATATATTCACCGGAAGGATCTACATCACAACCGTGGGGAGATTTTGGAGTGGGCAAGAAAAACACCGCTCCAGGTATTTTAGTAGGATCTACCGTAAGGACTTCTTTTCTCATAACAGAGGTTGCAGTATGGGTATGCTCATCATATACGTTATGAGCATAATTTGCTGGCATTTTTGTACCACCTCCATTGTTTACGTATTCTTCGATTTTTTTCCAGTTTATAGCTGCAATAAAATCCTTGTCATTTTGAGATGCGTTAACCTCTAAAAGTGAGTTGGCCTCTTCCGTATTATAAGTGGTGAAGAAGAACCAACCATGAGATTTTCCACGTCCAGGATGTGATAGATCATAGTTAAACCCAGGCATAAGTATTTGGAATTTAATATCCATATGGCCATGTTCCGGATCTACACTAATAAAGGACAGGGCTCCTTTAAAATTGCCCTTGTATTCCTTAATTGGCATATCGGCTTGGGGAACTGGTACCGAAAAACGGGTTCCTGCAACTACATATTCGGTGTTTTCGGTAATGAAAGACGAACTGTGATTACCGGCACTATTAGGTACCTCAATGATTTCCTCTGTTTCAAAGGTCGTAAGGCTTATCCTTGCAATCCTTGGCGTGTTGTTTCCGTTTATGAATATCCATCTTCCATCCAATTCACCATTGGTTTGGCTAATATCCGGGTGGTGGGAGTCATCCCATGGCACAAAACCAAAAGAGGTGTTCAACATTGGCTTGGTCTCCTCTGAATAGCCGTAGCCTGAGGTGGCAAACTGAGAGAATACAGGGATTTCCTTGAACATTCGGCCAGATGGTAGGCCATAAACTGTTAGGTTGCCACTATATCCCCCGGACATAAAAGCGTAAAACTCGTCATGTTCCCCAGGGGCTACATAGACTTTTTCGGCATTGCTCGAATTCAATGCTCCGGAAGAACCTTTGCCCTGGTTGCCGTTACCGCAACTAGTCAATAGGGCGGCAAAGCCCAAGAGTCCTAATACTAAATAGGTATGCTTTTTCATTGTTTTTGATTTAATTGATTATTGAGTTCTATAATTATTCTGTTGGGGGCAACATTACTTTGTCTACCACATGTACAATTCCGTTGCCCGCAGGTACACTGGCCAAAATTTTGGCACCACCGACCAACACATCGTCTCCTACTACCTCAACGGTAACGTTCTGATCATTGGCCTGCCCCAATTTTTTAAACTTCATTAAAAATTCCTTGCTATAATTACCCGCGGTAACATGATATTTTAGAATATTGGCCAAAGCATCTTTGTTCTCCGGTTTTAAAAGATCCTCCACAGTACCTGCCGGTAGTGCGGCAAAAGCCTCATTGGTAGGGGCAAATACCATTAGGGGACCTGCATTAACCAAGGCGTTTTCCAATCCTGCGGCCTGAACCGCTGCCACCAAAGTAGTATGGTCAGGGGAACCTATGGCAATCTGTAGAACATTGGGCGTGGAACCATCATCGTCGATAAAGGCCTGGCCCTGTTTTTCAACTTCCTCCGTCCCAGCTTTGTTCTGAGTAGGGGACGTTGCTGTCTTCGGTTCGTTTTTACAACTGAACAAAACGCCCAGCATCAGAAACGATAGTATCAATGATTTTAAATTGGTTGTCGGGAACATAGTGCTATGTATTTAAGATTATAAGGTTCTAAAATATTCCAATACTGCTCTGGCCTGTTCTTCGGTCAGACCTTGATTGGCCATAGGAGCACCGTTGAATTCAGCCAACAAAGCTTTTGCCAATGGATCTTCCTTAACCATACCTTCAGGATTCAGGATCATGTTCATGACCCATTCAGGGCTACGTCTTTCCAAAACACCTTTTGGGGCCGGCCCTATGAATTTTTTATCTACCCTATGACAGGCCAAACACATTTGGTTGTAAATTTCTTCACCTTTTTTAGCCATCTCTTGATCTACTTCGGCCGCCAAGGCTAATGATGTTATGGGTCCTACTCCCTTGTTGGTCAAATCCACGGTCTCAGAGGGTTTCGCATCTGTTGGCGTAGGAGCCGGTGCAGGTTGTTCCGTTGTGGTTTTTGCCCTGTCTACACTAAAGCCTTCTTTTTTCTTTTCTTCCTTACCTCCACAGCTCATCATCAACACTGAAAAAAGAACTGCGCTACTTTTTAAAATTATTTTCATCACTTTATTTTTAATTGTTGTTTATAGGTCGTTTTTAACTATTTGTACTTCTGATTTGAACGTTGTTACTGGAAAAGATTTAATACATAATTTGCGATTTTTAACAATTTATTGGGACAAAATTAGGTTGCCATTGAAACAAAAAACATGATAAAAATCATATTAAGGATAAAAATGTCCTTTTTTTGATTTATTTACCGTGATGAAGCCTACAATAGGACCCTTATTTCAAAAAAATTAGCTGAAATAGACCTTAAACAATTGTTTTCCAAAACACTACCCCTTCCATTCCATAGACCAAATAATTCTCGGAAACTGGGAATTGGCTCGGTAGTATCTGTCTTTTAAATCTTTTACATATCTTAGTAAAAGCAGTTAAACAGAAACATTGGTGCTATTGGTCCCGAAAATTTTTAGGGCCATTTCAATTTACTTTCAATCTTAAAATTGAAGGCCAAGTTTGGGATAAATAAGGTTTGGAACAATATGGAATGGTTTATAGCCATTTTACATTTAGCCGCAACTTTTTGATCCTATATTTTTTGATTATTAATCGCGGCCATGGTCATATGAAAATAAGCCTGGGCCCAATTGTGAACCCGTATTTTATGGCCAACTACGATATTACTATCGACAATGAAAAATTCATTTTAAATCCAACGGATATAGCATCCTTGGATATTGTTCCCATAGGCAATCAGCAATTTCATGCCCTAAGGCAAAACCGGTCTTATAAGATCAAAATCTTGAATACCGATTTTGCCAACAAAACTATGACCATAGAGGTAAATGGGAATAGTTATGCAATGGTCCTAGCAGATGAGTATGATCAAATGGTCCACAAAATGGGATTGTTGACTACCAAAACTCATAAAATAAACAATATTAAGGCCCCCATGCCCGGGCTAATTATAGATGTCATGGCCACGGTAGGACAAAAAGTAGAAGCGGGCACCCCACTAATTGTGCTATCGGCCATGAAAATGGAAAATATCATCACTTCCCCGGGGGAAGGCGTTATAAAAAGTATAAATGTCAAGGTGAACGATACTGTTGACAAAGGACAGTTAATCATTGAAATGGAATAGCCTTAATATGGAGATGAAAAAAATATTGGTAGCCAACCGGGGAGAAATAGCGCTGCGCATCATGCGGACGGCACAAAATATGGGTATAAAAACAGTAGCGGTCTATTCTGATGCCGATAGGGAGGCTCCCCATGTACGATTTGCCGATGAAGCGGTCCACTTGGGCAATTCGCCTTCCTCAGAATCCTATTTGAACATGGACAAAATTGTGGAGGCAGCCTTACAGACCAAGGCCCAAGCTATCCATCCAGGTTATGGGTTTTTAAGTGAGAACGCCGTTTTTGCCCAACTGGTAGCCGATAACGGAATTACCTTTATAGGCCCTAAACCCCATGCCATAAAGGTTATGGGCAATAAATTGGCAGCCAAGGAGGCTGTAAAGGCCTACAATATTCCCATGGTACCTGGAATTGAAGAATCCATTACCGATATTACCCTGGCCCGGAAAGTTTCCGAAGAGATCGGGTTCCCCATTTTAATAAAAGCCTCCGCCGGTGGTGGCGGTAAAGGAATGAGGGTGGTGCAACAACCATCGGAATTAGAGGAGCAAATGGAACGTGCCATTAGCGAGGCCAAGGCAGCCTTTGGAGACGGTGCCGTCTTTTTGGAGAAATACATTGAATCTCCCAGACATATAGAAATCCAGATATTGGCCGATAATTTTGGCCATATTATACATCTTTTTGAAAGGGAATGCAGTATACAAAGAAGACATCAAAAGGTAGTAGAAGAAGCTCCATCGGCCATATTGACCCCAAAAATAAGAGCCGCCATGGGAGAAGCTGCCATAAAAGTAGCCAAGGCCTGTGATTATGTAGGGGCAGGAACGGTGGAATTCCTCTTGGACAGCGATAAAAATTTCTATTTTTTGGAAATGAATACCCGCCTACAGGTAGAACATCCTGTAACAGAACTAATTACCGGCATAGATTTGGTGGAACAACAGATCAGAATTGCCAGAAATGAAAAACTGGCATTTTCACAGGAAAATTTAAGTATAAAGGGACATGCCCTGGAAGTTAGGGTCTATGCCGAAGATCCATTGGACAATTTTCTACCGAGCATAGGTACTTTGGAAACCTATAGGCGTCCGGAGGGCAAAGGAATAAGGTTGGATGACGGTTTTGAGGAAGGCATGACCATACCCATTTATTACGACCCCATGTTGGCCAAATTAATTACCTATGGTAAAGACAGGGCAGAAGCCATTCAACTAATGATCAGCGCTATTTCACAATATAAGATTAAGGGAATATCCACTACCCTAGCCTTTGGGAAGTTTGTCTGTGAACATGAAGCCTTTACCTCCGGGAATTTCGACACCCATTTTGTTAAGAATTTCTATACTCCGGAACTGCTGCACCAACAATATACAGAAGAGCGTGAAATTGCGGCTATGGTAGGGTTAAAACTGTTCTTGGAGCACCAGGAGCAACTAAAGCTTCCCGCTTATAAAAACTCCAATTGGTCCTTAAAAAGAACCAAGAGATAAACGCCACATGGACCAAAATTTTTAAATGGCAAAAAGTATTACCTAATGAAGGAAAACATAAAAAAACTGGAAGATAAAATTGCCAAAGCAAAATTGGGTGGCGGCCAAAAACGTATTGAAACCCAACATTCGAAAGGCAAGCTTACTGCTCGTGAACGAATTCATTTTCTGTTGGACGAAGGTTCGTTTGAAGAATTGGGTACCCTGGTAACCCATAGGACCAAAGACTTTGGCATGGGCAAACAAATATTTTATGGAGATGGGGTAGTCACGGGTTATGGAACAATTGCTGGTAGACAGGTCTGTGTTTTTGCCCAGGATTTTACCGTATTTGGAGGTTCTCTTTCCGAGACCCATGCCGAAAAAATATGCAAGGTAATGGATATGGCCATGAAAATAGGAGTGCCCATTATTGGATTGAACGATAGCGGCGGCGCAAGAATACAGGAAGGGGTAAGATCGCTTGGCGGTTATGCCGATATCTTTCACCGGAATGTAATGGCCTCCGGGGTTATTCCGCAAATATCCGCCATTATGGGCCCTTGTGCCGGGGGAGCAGTCTACTCGCCGGCTATGACCGACTTTACCCTGATGGTGGAAAATTCGAGCTATATGTTCGTCACCGGACCCAATGTGGTTAAAACCGTGACCAATGAAGCCGTTAGTTCCGAAGAATTGGGCGGGGCAATGACCCATGCCACCAAATCCGGGGTCACCCATTTTACAGCGGAAAACGACTTGGAGTGCATTGCGCAGATTAAGGAACTCATTGGTTTCTTACCCCAAAATTGTGAGGAAGTGCCACAGCCACTCCCCTATTCCCTAAATACCGAGATCCGGGAAAAGTTGGAAACCATTATACCAGAAAATGCCAATCAGCCCTATGATATGAGGCACATCATCAATGAAATCATAGACGATTCCCCATTCTTTGAGGTCCATAAGCATTATGCCGAAAATATAGTCGTGGGCTTTGCCAGATTGGCGGGAAAAAGTATCGGGATCGTTGCCAATCAGCCCATGAGTCTGGCCGGGGTCTTGGATGTAAACAGTTCCAAAAAAGCGGCGCGATTTACCCGTTTTTGTGATTGTTTCAATATTCCCCTTTTGGTATTGGTAGATGTTCCCGGATTCCTGCCAGGTACCGATCAGGAATGGAACGGCATAATAACCAATGGTGCCAAGCTGCTCTATGCCCTTAGTGAGGCCACGGTTCCCAAAGTAACCGTTATTACCCGAAAGGCCTACGGTGGCGCCTATGATGTTATGAACTCCAAACATATTGGGGCCGACCTTAACTATGCATGGCCCGGTGCCGAAATTGCGGTAATGGGTGCCAAGGGAGCCAGTGAGATCATCTTTAGGAAAGAAATAGATTCTGCAGAGTATCCAGAGGCCAAACTAAAGGAAAAAGAGGAGGAATATGCCGATAAGTTTGCCAATCCGTATAGCGCAGCGGAAAGAGGGTTTATAGATGAAGTAATCCTTCCCAAGGATACCCGCAGGAAATTGATAAGAGCCTTTGCGCTGCTGGAAAATAAAGTGGTGCATCTGCCCAAAAAAAAACACGGTAATATACCTTTGTAATCTATTGCTGATCACTTAGCGTAATTTTGAATCGATAACAGAACATGAGCAACTTAGAAGAACTTATACAATTATTAACATTGGAAAGAATCAATGACAATACCTTTGTGGGACAAAACTATCAGGCTCCTTGGGGCAGGGTTTTTGGGGGACAGGTTTTGGGCCAGTCATTGCATGCCGCCTACCAAACAGTATCCAGTGATAAGATGGCCCACTCCATGCACGGCTATTTTATTCTGGGGGGAGACCTGAGCATTCCCATCACCTATGAAGTAGATTGTCTGAGGGACGGCCGTAGTTTTACCACACGTAGAGTGGTAGCAAAACAAAACGGCAAGGCCATATTTAATATGGCAGCATCCTTTCAGGTCAAAGAAGATGGTGTGGAGCACCAGATTACCATGCCCAATTTAATTACCCCCAAAAAGTTAATGAACAGCTTGGAGCAAATTGAGGAAATGAAAAAAACAGATCCGGATTCCTATAACCTTATCAAGCTTACCCATCCAAAGGTATTCGAATTTAAACCTGTGGAACGGCTAACCGCCCTGCTTGCCAAAGATGGCCCACCATTTAACCATATGTGGATGCGGGCTACGGAAAAGGTAAAGGCCGATTTACCCTTGCAGCAACAATTATTGGCCTATGCCTCCGACTACAACATCCTAACCACCGCCTCCCTTCCCCATCGTGAAGAACTTAGGAAAGGAAAAACTTTTTATGCCAGTATAGACCATGCCATATGGTTCCACAGGAATTTTAAAATAGACGAATGGCTTTTATACACTATGGACAGTCCCAGCGCATGTAATTCCAGAGGTTTTTCCAGGGGCAGTATTTTTGACAGAAATGGTGTTCTGGTAGCCTCTGTGGCACAGGAAGGTTTAATGCGCAACACTCAGCTAGGTTAATACTATTAATGGGCTCCTATAATTACAAAGCACTTTTCACCTAATTTAAAAGTGCTTTGTTGTATTAAATTCTTAGGACTGCCCAGTACCGGACAAATCAACACCCTTACTTTCTCCATGGGTTAGATCTTGGACCAATCTTGCTTAGGCCAATTATTTTCGGACTAGGATAGACCAACTGCAATCTGCCAAACTACCATTAACATCCTTGAAATACTATTTGCGTTTAGGATGCCAACTGCGGTTTATCCCCTGTAAATTACCGTTTGTCCTCGCAAAAATATTCCTCTCGTTTTTTGACCAATTTTTTTCCCTTTTGACTACTAAATTTCTGTTTAGGGCAAGGCTGGTCGAATTTTGCCCTATAACATTAAATAAAAGATATGAAGACATTATTACTCGTTAAAGAAATTTATGCCGAAGGATTCAAAAACCTAGGAAGCATTATTGTCAGAAATTATTTCAAAGCTTTCTTATGGTTCAGTGTAGCTATGTTTGCCGTAGTATTGTACGCTTTCATTTTTAGACTGGTAACCGGATTTGCTTGGGACTAATTAAGAAGAAATGCATTAATTAATATGAAAGGCATGCAGTATTTAAGGGAATTATTGGTAGGAAAAAGTGATGGAATCGAGGTTCCAATGACACTAAAATTGTTATTGATCTTGGTCTTCCTTTGCTTTTTCCTTGCCTTGTTCTCGATCCTGCTATATACCTTTGAATAGTATTATTTTGTTGCAAAAACATTAGGTTCTGCAAACTTTCAATTTTACACTATTTTTTTTAATGTTATGTAGTTCCCCCACTTGAACAATATAACCTTGACAGATGTTTTTTTGATGTTGATCCAATGATAAGTTGCTTTTAAATAAATTATGGATATTATCCAAAATATTGGAAATATTCCATAATTTAGCATACCTTTTTTTGGTGTGCAATGAACAAGACAATACTTCATTTGGATTTGGATACCTTTTTTGTATCCGTAGAGCGACTTCAGGACAGTAAATTGGAGCATAGGCCCATACTCGTTGGTGGCGTTAGCGACAGAGGCGTGGTGGCCGCATGTAGCTACGAGACCAGAGGTTTTGGAGTGCATTCCGGCATGCCTATGAAAATGGCCAAGGAACTCTGTCCGGAAGCCATTATCATAAAAGGGAACGCAGGAACCTACAGCAAACATTCGGATATCGTAACCGATATTATCAAAGAGCAGGTACCGGTCTTCGAAAAATCCAGCATAGATGAATTTTATGCAGATCTTACGGGAATGGACCGTTTTTATGGTTGTCACCAATTCTCCACCGAACTGCGCCATAAAATTATCAAGGAAACCGGACTTCCCATTTCCTTTGGCATGTCGGTAAACAAGGTAGTATCCAAAGTAGCCACCAATGAGGCCAAACCCAACAATGAACTGAAGATAGATATAGGCCACGAGAAACCTTTTTTAGCGCCCTTATCCATAAAAAAAATACCTATGGTAGGTGACAAGACCTATCAGACCCTAAGAAATTTGGGGTTGCGGCAAATAAAAACCATCCAAGAAATGCCCATGGATATGATGCAGCGGGTATTGGGTGCCAATGGGGGCGTAATATGGAAACGGGCCAATGGTATAGACAACACCCCTGTTATCCCCTTTTCCGAACGTAAATCCATTTCCACCGAACGTACTTTTGAGAGGGATACCATAGATGTCATTAAACTAAGGGGGATCCTTATTGCCATGACCGAGAATCTGGCCTATCAGTTGCGGAGGGGGAAAAAACTAACCGCCTGCATTGCCGTAAAAATTCGCTATTCGGATTTTAATACCTATTCCAAACAATTAAAGATTCCGTATACCAGTGCGGACCATATCCTGATTCCCAAGATTTTGGACCTCTTCAACACATTGTACAACAAAAGGCTGTTGATTAGGCTTATCGGCATTCGTTTCAGTCATCTGGTTCAGGGCAACTACCAGATAGATCTATTTGATGATACCGAGGAAATATTAAACCTATACAACGCCTTGGACAAGATTAGGGAACGCTATGGGGACAAGAGCGTTATAAGGGCCTCCGGCATGGACGCCAAGACCATTGGCAGAATGCAGAATCCGTTCAACGGACAACCCCCTATTGTATTGGCTCATAGGAAACAGTGAGGCTGTGCCTAAAGTTCAAAGTTGGAAAGTTCAAGGTTCAAAGTCGTTTCCGTCATTGCGAGATTTGCTAACGACAGCTAGGCAAATTGTGGCAATCTGTTTATTATAGTGGCTCCCGTACACAGTTATTGGCAATCAGTATTGAGCAGTTAACATCCAGCATTCAAAGATCTTTAACTTTAAACTTTCCAACTTTGAACATTCAACTTACGTTTAGGGAATATTCAAATACTTATGGGTCTGTAGAGACACTTTCCACTTGGGATTTTGCATTACATACTCTACGATCCAGGGAACTACCTTGTCCCTTACGCTCCATTCCGGCTGCAGGTACAAAATACAATCCTTATTGGTCTTGGCCGCCTGTTCCTCTGCAAAAATAAAGTCGTGCTTATTGTACACGATCATCTTTAGTTCGTGCGCCTTATCATAGATAATCCCTTCTGGCAACTTGTTCTTTTTAGGGGAAAGACAGATCCAGTCCCAGGTTCCGGAAAGCGGATAGGCTCCGGAAGTCTCTATATGGGTCTTTAGGTTCTTGGCCTTTAGGGCTTCCGTTAGGGGCCCCATATCCCAGGTAAGGGGTTCTCCCCCAGTAATGACTATGGTATCGGAATATTTGGCCGCATTGGTTACAATATGGTCTATTCCTGTTGGAGGGTGGGTTTCCGCATTCCAACTTTCCTTTACATCGCACCAATGGCAACCCACATCGCAACCACCCACACGAATAAAATAAGCCGCGGTCCCCTTATGGAAACCTTCGCCCTGAATAGTGTAAAACTCCTCCATTAAAGGCAGCATAAGGCCTTGATCTACCAACGCTAAAACATCTTCTTTTACCATGGCGCAAAGATAGAAAATACCCCGCTCTGGCACTACTAATTAAGAAAAAGATATTTCGGCAAGCCCTAATCCCTGCTTTTCCAATAAAATTGTAAATTAAATTTTTATAACTGCCCGAAGAATGAACCTTAGGTTTGCGTTTGTAAAAAGAAGGAGATAATGCTGATGTAATCAACGCAATTGTGCTATAGCAAAAGCAATTGAGGGACAAATTAAAGTGAATCCAAAATTTGTTTAAAAAAATAGCGTACTACAATAACAATTAAACCTAATTGCCAGGCAAGCTTACTTAAGAAAATTCCCTAGTGGCAAAATAGGTGGCAGGACGGATTTTCTATTCGGTTTGTAATTGCTAAATTAGGCGCTTGAATATTGCCATTAATCCAAAACAAATAGGTTACCACCAAGTTGAATCCAGTTACACAAACAGCACATTTGGTTTTCTATAACAACAAAATCAGGCGCTGAAAGACCCAAATGTGCTATTTTTTGCTAAGGCTGAAATCTCAACTCGTTAAAAAAATTGTTAAGAAATTAAACAAAAATTGAACAAAAAAAGCTATATTCTTCGGATATTTGACATATGAAAATGAGCAAAAATTATTCGGACATAAGAGAAAAATTAAAAATCGTTGTAGACAAGAAAACTACCAACGAAATGGCTCATTTAACACACTATTTTCAAAATTATAAAAACGGAGTTTCTCAATATTATGGACCAACCGCGAAAGAATATTTAGCGGAATTGCATGAAAATTTGGAAATAGTTCAAGAGCCAGATTTTCAATATTATCTACCAATAAAATGGGACGTACCATTTCCACCACTTGAAAATCCTAAATTTAAATTTATTGACTTATTCGCTGGAATTGGTGGAATTCGACTTGCATTTCAAAACAATGGAGGAAAATGTGTTTTTACAAGCGAATGGGATTCCTTTGCAAAAAAAACCTATGAAGCCAACTTTGGAGAAGTTCCATTTGGAGATATAACCGAAATATCAGAAAAAGAAATTCCAGACCATGATATTTTGCTTGGTGGTTTTCCTTGCCAACCATTTTCAATTGCTGGAGTTTCAAAGAAAAATTCATTGGGAAGACAACATGGATTTTTAGACAAAACTCAAGGAACATTATTTTTTGATATTGCAAGAATAATAGAACATAAAAAACCAAAGGTTTTTATGTTAGAAAATGTAAAAAATCTTGTTTCTCACGATAAGAAAAAAACTTTCAAAGTAATTACCGAAACCTTAACCGAATTAGGTTATTCGCTTCATTACAAAGTTTTGGATGCAAAATATTATGTCCCTCAACACAGAGAAAGAATAATAATTGTTGGGTTTAATAAATCTGTTTTCAACGAACAAGAAAATTTTGAGTTCCCAAAACCACCAGATGTTGAACTTGCATTAAGAGAGATTTTGGAAAAGAAAGTTGATGACAAATACACTTTATCCGATAAGCTTTGGAATTATCTTCAAGAATACAAGAAAAAACATCAAGCTAAAGGAAACGGATTTGGTTTTGGCTTAACTGACTTAAACGGCGTATCACGTACTTTGAGTGCAAGATATTACAAAGATGGTGCCGAAATATTAATACCACAAAGAGGAAAAAGCCCAAGAAGACTTACGCCAAGAGAATGTGCAAGAATTCAAGGTTTTCCTGACAATTTCATTATTCCTGTTTCTAACAATCAAGCATATAAACAATTTGGCAATTCTGTAGCAATGCCATTAATACAAGCTGTCGGAAAGAACATTGTAAAAGAACTTTTAAAAATCAATGAACCTAAAAAATCTAAAGACGCTGTTCATCAATAATGGTTGTGATGAAATTTATGTAAAAAAACTTTCTCCCAATGATAATTCCAAGAATCAAGTGTATCTCGCTTATGGAAGTTGGGAATTATTGAATATACTCCCCATTAAAGAAATAACTGTAGACGAAGCTGGAGAATGGGAAAAGGAACGTTTTAAAGCAAAGATTGATTTTTCTTGGATATCAGATGATGGTAATATTTTTCCCGCTCCTCATTCTCAACTTATACTTTATCCAAAATACCCAGAAATAAGGTTTTCAGGTTTTTTACTTGGGTCTAAGGGAGCCCCTTCAAAATTAATGACCCAAAGACTCGCAAATAGACTATTATTTATAGGTGTAAGTAAAAGTGGGACCGTTTTAGGCTATGCTACCCATCCAAATTCTGAAATAGCAAAAGAATTTGCTCAAGAAAAGAACTTGGAAGAATATGGTGTATTTTCTGTTATTGAATTACCTCAAACAGCTAATAATCGTTTAATATTATTGCAAGAACTAGCACGAATACATAATCTAGGTTGGATAAATTCGAAACGTTTAGATTCAGGCAGTAATATTTTACCTTGTCGTGCATCAAATTGTGGTGGTTATACACTTGAAGCAGAATTAGGCGTAAAACCAAATGGATATTCCGAACCCGATTTTATGGGTTGGGAAATAAAGCAATTTGGTGTGAAAAATTTCGAGAACATAAATTCGTCTGTAATAACACTAATGACACCTGAACCAACAGATGGGCTTTACAAATCTGAAGGAACGGAATATTTTATAAAAACTTACGGTTATCCAGACAAATTAGGTCGTCCAGACAGAATGAATTTTGGAGGAGTTCATAAAGCTGGAGAATTACACCCAACAACTAAACTGGAAATGAAAATAATCGGTTTTGACCAAGAAAGCGGAAAAATCAGAAATTCAAATGGGAGTATTTCATTAATTGACCAACAAGGAAATGAAGCTGCTTCTTGGAGTTTTTCATCAATGCTTTTACATTGGAACAGAAAACATGACAAGGCTTGCTACGTTCCGTCATTGTCAGACACGAAAGGAGATAGAAAATACAAATATGGGAACAACGTAATTTTAGGTACTGGGACTGACTTTCAGCTTTTTCTCGGACAAATGGCTAATGGAAATATTTATTACGACCCAGGAATTAAATTAGAAAATATGTCACATAATCCAAAGATCAAAAAAAGAAGTCAGTTTAGAATTAAATCAAAATTCCTATCTAATTTGTACAAAAAGAATGAAATAATAAATCTGACTGAATAATTTCAAACACATGCTGGCGCCAACCTGCCTTATTCGACAGACAAGCGAGACACTTAGAGTATTGCGTTACCTCCAAAAAAAAGTAAGCAAACCCAATGATTAAAATAACACAGGCAAATAGGGAGCACTCCCAATTAATTGCCGAATTAGGAAAACAGGCCTTTTGGGAATCTCACGGGCACAGCGCTTCAAAAGAAGATATTAACAGCTTTATTGCTAAAACCTATAACAAGGCGGCCATTAATAAGGAATTTGAGAATACAAATATCCTATACCATCTGGTCTCTTTCAATGATAAAATTGCAGGGTTTTCAAAAATAGAATTAAACACTTCCAACATTAATATTAAGGATTCAAACATAACAAAACTGGACAGGCTTTATCTTTTAAAAGAATTTTATGGAAAAAATTTAGGTGCAAAGCTAGTCGATCTTATTATCGAATTATCTAAACAAAACCATGAGAACGGTATTTGGTTGGCGGTTTGGAAAGAGAACCAAAAAGCCATACGTTTTTATACGAAATCAGGGTTTAAGATTGTGGGGGAGTATAATTTTAAAATATCGGAAACTCACTCCAACCCCAATCACATTATGTACCTAGAATATGGATCCCAAAACTCACAGTTGTCCCAAAAAGGGGAAGGTTACATTCGGATAAATAAAAATTTTTAAATAGATGAAAAGATTAGTTAATTACTTTCTACAAGGCTTATTATATATAGCCCCCTTGGGAATCACGGCTTACATTGTTTATTTAATATTCAATTTTATAGATAATATATTGGCTGATAAACTTGAGAAAATTTTTAATATTGATATTCCTGGATTGGGATTGGCAATAATTTTTATATTTCTCGTTTTAGTTGGGATAATCGGACAAAGTATATTTGCCCGACCATTTAAAATACTTTTTAAACGAATTATTGAAAAAGCTCCTTTGCTTAAGCTGATATTTTCGGCTTTGAATGACCTTTTTTCAGCTTTTGTTGGCAAGGAAAAGAAGTTTAACCAACCTGTTATTGTTTTGGTGAACCCTATATCGAATTTAGAGAAGTTAGGTTTCTTGACCGAAGAAGATTTAAGCATACTTGATGAAAAGGAAAAAGTGGCCGTCTATTTCCCACATTCCTATAATTTTTCCGGAGAGTTGTTCATAGTACCTAAAAACCAAGTAAGGTTAATCGATGTAAATCCTTCGGACGTTATGAAATTTATTATATCAGGTGGTGTTTCCGGTATCTATGAAGAAAGAGAAATCGGCAATGATATTGAATAGAAAAATTTGACGTAAGTCTCCACTTTTTGGAAGGCTACAAAATCATACCTTATGAACCCAAAAGTTGTAGATAGATTTTTAGACAGGGCCAAAAAATGGAACCAGGAAATGAAATTATTAAGGGAAATCTGTCTGGATTGTGGCCTCACCGAGGAATTTAAATGGATGCACCCTTGTTATACGTTTCAAGGGAAAAATGTTGTTTTAATTCATGATTTTAAAGAATATTGTGCCCTTCTTTTTCATAAAGGAGTTTTGCTAAAGGACAGTGACAAGATTTTAATCCAACAGACAGAGAACGTACAATCCGCTCGTCAAATACGATTTACAGGCTTGCAGGAAATCCTTGATCTAAAATCTACCATTAAAGCCTATATTTTTGAGGCCATTGAAGTAGAAAAAGCGGGATTGGAAGTGCCCATGAAAAAGACTTCCGAATTTAAAATGCCAGATGAATTTAAAGTGGCCTTGGATAATGACCCCGATTTAAAAGCTGCCTTCCAAGGCTTAACACCGGGAAGACAAAGGGGGTATTTGCTGTATTTCTCACAAGCCAAGCAATCGGCCACAAGAGCCAACAGAGTTGAAAAATATACCCCTAAAATTCTCGAGAGCAAAGGGTTAAATGACCTGTGAAAGTGAGGAAAATTAACATATCCCTACAACGTAAAACTTATTATAAATAAACAATGCCCAGAATCCAAGACTCTGGGCATTGCTTTTACTCCAACGAACCATTTGGTTATAATGGCTATTATCTGGAGCTACCTCCTTTTATACATTTTCAGGAACTTCAAATCCTTCACGATAATCCCGTCTTAACATTTTATCGGCTTCCGCATCGTTTACGAACGACTCGGATTTAGGATTGAAGGTCAGAACACGATCCAATCTATAGGCTATATTGCCCAAATGTGCCAAACCAGAGGAAAGGTGTGCTGTTTCCACTGGGCCGTTCAAAATAGTTTTATCACGCTTGCGCACTGCCTCTATAAAATTGGCAAAATGTCCGTCAGTACCACCGTCTCCGCGGTCCATTTCCGACCCTGATTTACCACCATCTTCGCCAGATTTACCTGGGGTCCTATCCTGTCCCAAATATGTTTTATACTTATCATAACCATCTACGACCAAAATACCCTTATCGCCATAGAAAATATTACCTACAGTGGCACCTTCTTCGGTATTGGTGCACCAAGGTCGCACTTCAAACTGTATGATCTTTCTTTCTTCTGGGTAGTTATATACAGAGGTAAGTACTTCTGGTACTTCCTTGCAATCGTCCCAAAGGAACTTACCGCCCATGGAGGTAATCTTTGTTGGAAGCCCTACATCCAATCCCCACATACATAGATCGGTTTCATGAATACCTTGGTTGCCCACATCCCCATTGCCATAATCCCAATGCCAGTGCCAATTGTAGTGCACTAAATTTCTTGTAAATGGACGCTTAGGAGCTGGTCCTGTCCACATATCATAGTCAATTCCTGCTGGCACTGGAGAGAAACCTTTGTCCCCGATATCACCTCTCCAACGAAAAACAATACCTCTGGCCATATAAACCCTTCCTATGTATCCATCGCGCATTAAATTGATAGCTTCATTAACCGCAGGGGAACTTCTTAACTGTACCCCGTGTTGTACAATACGATTGTATTTTTCAGCGGCCTCAACCATTTTACGACCTTCCCAGATATTATGAGACCCTGGTTTTTCTACATAGACATCCTTCCCAGCCTGACAGGCCCAAATTACGGAAAGGGCATGCCAATGGTTTGGAGTTGCAATACTAACAACGTCTATATCCTTATTATCCATTACCCTACGAAGATCCTGCTCCAAGGCCACATCTTTATTATAGGTTTCCTTAAAGGATTTTTGGCGCTCTCGTAGCAGGTTCATATCCGGGTCACACAAGGTGGTAACCTGAACATTCTTTTGAACCATTAGGCTTTTAATATGGCTTTTCCCACGTCCATTGACGCCCAAAACTGCCGCATTGATTCGGTCGTTGGCCCCAAAGACGGTAGAAGATATAATGGTCGGTGCCGCAATAACAGCGGAACTGGCCAAACCCGTTCTTTTAATAAAAGATCTTCTCGTTGATTTCATTTTGACTTTATATTTACATTAACTATAATTATACGCTAGTTTTACTAAAACTCCATTTTCTCTATTTAATCCTTTAAGCAACCAACTGCCTACTGGTCATTTTTGCGTTGGGGACCAACCTTTACAATTCATGTAAAAGACACCTTATCCACTTTTGCAATGAAAGTTAGCATTATTTTTTTATTCGTTAACGTTAACAGCGGTAGTTTTTTGTTAATTTTTCAACTTTAGTTGTTGTTTACAACATATATCATACTTTTTTTGGATTAATTTCATTTATCCATTACTTGTCCCTATTCAAATTGTAGGTCCCGACAAGTTTGCGGCTAAAGACCGATCACAAGGTCAATTGATTATTTGCACAACTCAAAATTAGCAAAGCTCACACTTAAAAAATTATTGTAATTTAATCCCGCATGAAAAACAAGATTGAAATAAAACTGGCCCAAACAACGACCGACTATTTAGCGGCAAAAGAGTTGATTTTGGAATATGTAGCCTGGTTGGGCATTGATCTGTCCTTTCAAAATTTTGATAAGGAAATGGCGGGTCTGCCCCAAATGTACAATCCTGAGGATGGGGGATTATATATTGCCTATATAAACGGGGAGGCTGTTGGCATCGCTGGGATACGTAGATTCAACCAGCAGGATTGCGAAGTTAAAAGAATGTATGTAAAACCCAATAGCAGAGGCTTGGGCATAGGGCAACTGTTATTGAAGCAATGCCTGGATACCGCCAGAAAACTACAATACGACAGTGTAAAATTGGACACGGCCGACTTTATGAAATCGGCCATAAAATTATATACTGATCATGGTTTTAAAGAAATTTCTGCCTATCGCCATAATCCCCACGAATCGGCCAAGTATTTTGAATTAAACCTTAAAGAGTAATCGTTTTAAGAAACCGGAAGCCCGGTTTTACAGGTGCATTCAGGAACAGCTCTCAAGAAAAATCTAATCCAACTAGAACCAATACCCCTTTCAAATTAGGTCTATTTCATATTAAAATATTCATAATAATTTGTTTAGTTAGGATTCCTTACTATATTTGTATGGCAATAGTGCTATAACCTAAATTTTAGAACAATGAAAAAATCTGTTTTTTATCACGCAGGATGTCCCGTATGCCTTAGCGCGGAACATGAGATCTTAGAACTAGTAGGAAAGGACAATGTGGAAATTGTACATTTCGGAACCAGCAAATCGCGCATTCCCGAGGCCGAAAAAGCCGGCGTTAAATCGGTTCCAGCTTTGGTTACCCCTACTGGAAATGTACTGCACATTAACTTTGGCGCCTCCATGGCAGATGTAAAGGGTTAAAAAATTCAACCCTAAAAGTTAGGATTCCTAATATTTTATAATTTCAACAGTGAACGCCATGAAAATATCGGTTTGGGACACCTATGTGGCCCGTGAAGACGGCAAGACCATGCATTTCGATATACTGGTACCCAATAACTTGAAGGTTATAGACACCATTTTTGGCTATGGTCGTGAATTTCTATCCACAAAACCGTTCCAAACAGATGAGCTATCTTCCAAGGAATGCAAGTTCTGCCATATGGAACAGGCTCCGGATGCCGTAGCGGACATTATCAGTAAAAAAGGGTATTACATCATAGAAATGGAAAATTGCGAATAATTTAATTAGGATAACTAACTTTGCCTGTCGGGCAATTCCCGGCAGGCTTTTTATATGGACAAGAGTATTTTTAACCCGGACCATCAAGAAAAAGATGTTACCAGCAAAATTATAGCCGGACTTGAGCGCGTTTCCGAAGCCTTCAAGGTCCTGCTTTGGGATAAGGCCAAATTGTTGGGTTTAAGTCCCATCCAAATCCAAATCCTAATATTCATTGCTTACCATAAAAATGAAATTTGCAATGTTAGCCACTTGGCCAAAGAATTCAATATAACCAAGCCCACCATAAGCGATGCTATCAGGGTCTTGGACAAAAAAGGGCTGATCACCAAGGAATATTCTTCCAGCGATAGTAGAAGCTATTCCATTGGCCTCTCGGAAACTGGAACAGAGACCATAGGACAAATTTCAGATTTTGCCAACCCCTTAAAGATGCAGCTTAATACCGTTGGGGATTCCGAATTGGAATCGCTTTTTGGTACTTTGAGCAAACTCATCTATCAACTGAACACAAGTGGGATCCTTAGTGTACAAAGAACCTGCTATGGCTGTAAATTCTACAGCAAAGAAAGTAACCAGGATTATTGCAACTTGCTCAACAAAGAATTGCTGAATAAGGACATCCGTTTGGACTGTCCAGAATTTGAAGTAAAGCACACCTAATGAGTTCCTTAGGACAACACAACTGTCCATATGCGAGAACAGTCTTTCCATAAAAATACATGCACATTACATCTTTTACCCTCAATCTTGGGAGAGTTATTAAGTTTTTGGATATTTACCACTTCAATATTTGGAGAACACAGGCAAACCAAAACTAAGATCGCTTAGTGCATATAAAAAATAGAACATGAAAAACAATTGGCTTCTCTATGGTGCATTTCTATTGTCCCTTTCCATTAGCTCTGCCCAGCAAGGGAATAAATCCAGCTTATCTATCAAAGAAATTATGCAGGGCGATGACTTTGTGGGCCATCTTCCTTCCAATCCCCAATGGTCCTTGGACAGCCAGACCCTGTATTTTGATTGGAATCCGGAACAAGCCCAAAACGATTCCCTGTATGCCTACCATTTAAAATCGGCCAAAACTATCAAAACCGATTTTGAAACCTCCTACTCCCTTCCCAGTAACAGAGGAGTTTTTAACCAGGATAGAACCTTAAAATTATATTCCAAACGGGGCGACATATTTCTATTAAACCTTAAGACCCAAGCCTTAATTCAAATAACCAGGACAGAAGAATACGAAAGTGCTCCCCATTTTACCGATAATGGCACCAAGGTAGCCTACAGGCAGGGCAACAATCTTTTTAGCTGGGATATAGCCACCGGGAGTACGGTACAGCTAACCAAAATTAAGTCTGCTAAAAAAGATGATGAAAAAAGCAAGAAAGACCAATGGCTATTCGAAGATCAATTGGGACTATTTGAGGTACTTCGCGAACGTAAGGACAAAAAGGACAAAACAGAGCAAGCCAAAAAACTATTTGAGGCCATGGGACCCCTCCCTATTGACCCTGAAGGCAAATCAATATACAATCCAAGGATAAATCCCATTGGAAATTACATTACTTACTTAGCTACAGAATCGCCTACCAATAAGGCCACTATTGTTCCCCATTATGTTACAGAGTCCGGGTATACCGAAGATGAAGATACAAGATCCAAGGTAGGCAACGAACCTTACGAATATGAATTGTTCGTTTACGACATTGCCAACAAAAAGGCCTATCCAGTGGTTTTGGACAGTCTGGAGGGGTTGGATTACGTACCTGAGTACACCAAGGACTATCCGGATAAGACTTATGAAAATAAAAACAGGCTAGGCTATATTGATGGGCCACTTTGGAGCGAGGATGGTAAATATGCGGTGCTGGACATATATAGCAACGACTATAAGGACCGGTGGATTGTACTCCTTGATCCCAAAGACGGCAGTGTTTCGCTTTTGGACCATCAGCATGACGAAGCTTGGATAGCCGGCCCAGGCATTGGAGAGTACGATGGTGGCGAAAAGGGCTGGATGCCCGATGGAAAAAGTATCTGGTTCCAATCCGAAAAAACAGGCTATTCACATCTCTATCTCATTGATGTAACTACCAAAAAAACAAAGACACTGACTTCGGGCGAATTTGAAATTTACGACCCACAAATTTCAAAGGATAAAAAACGCTGGTATTTCACGGCCAACAAAAACCATCCTGGGGACCGACAGTTCTTTAGCATGCCCATTGGCGGTGGGCAACTACAGCAACTTACCCAGATGACCGGAGCCAATGAGGTTACCCTGTCCCCTGATGAGCGCAAAATGGCCATTTTGCATTCGTACACCAACAAGCCTACGGAACTTTACCTACAGGACAATCCTATTTGGGGAAAATCCAAGGCCGATGCAAAACGCATAACCTTTTCCACCACCAAAGATTTTGATGGGTACCAGTGGCGCGATCCTCAAATAATTACTTTCAAGGCCGAAGATGGCGAGGCAGTACACGCTCGGCTATACAAACCCAATTCCGACATAAAAAATAAGGCTGCCGTTATTTTTGTACATGGAGCGGGATATTTGCAAAACGCACATAAATGGTGGAGTACCTATTTTAGAGAGTATATGTTCCACAATCTCTTAGTGGACAATGGTTTCACCGTATTGGACATAGATTATAGGGGCAGTGCCGGTTACGGCAGGGACTGGAGAACCGGAATATACCGACACATGGGTGGAAAGGACTTGTCCGACCAAGTGGACGGGGCTAATTATCTTATAAATGAACTTGGCATAGATCAGGATAAAATTGGCATCTATGGTGGCTCCTATGGTGGATTTATAACCCTAATGGCAATGTTCAACGCCCCTGACATCTTTAAGGCGGGTGCCGCCATCAGATCTGTGGGCGATTGGGCCGCTTACAGCCATGGTTATACGGCCCGTATACTAAACACCCCGGTTACCGATAGCTTGGCCTACCGAAGAAGCTCCCCCATTTATTTTGCCGAAGGCTTAAAGGGCGACCTGTTGATATTGCACGGGATGATAGACGACAATGTGCATTTTCAGGATATGGTGCGATTATCCCAACGCTTGATAGAATTGGAGAAACACAATTGGGAAATGGCAGTCTACCCCTTAGAACGGCACAGCTTTGAGGAACCCAGTAGTTGGACAGATGAATACACCCGGATCTTTAAGTTGTTCCAAAAAAGTTTGTTGGATAAGAAGTAGCTCCAGAGGACTTTCACTTTAAGAGAGTTATCCCTATAAATAGGCTAGCTTATAAAGGACATGTAAAATAATTATACCATACGGCTGCCTAATCATAGACCCTTTTATAACTTACTTCCATTCAAAACGACATGAAGTTTCATTTGAAATAAGCAGATAGGTTTTAGGTTTTAATGAATAACTTAAAAATCAACAACTTTTCTTTTGACTAAAATTAGCCTATTTTTATCAAAAATTAGCCCAATGGACATCAAAGACAAATTCTTTGCACATATAGAGGAAGGATATACCACAAAAGGGGACTTTATCACTATGGGAGCAGCCATGCTAAATGGGGAGACCATAACCAATGCGCTCGTAAAAATCCCATTAAAGACCCTTAACAGACATGGTTTGATCGCCGGGGCCACCGGTACAGGTAAAACCAAAACGCTACAGATAATAGCCGAAAATTTATCGGACAAAGGTATTCCTGTTTTGCTGATGGACCTTAAAGGTGACCTCAGTGGTTTGGCACAACCCAGTCCTGGGCATCCAAAAATTGATGAACGGCACGCCAAAATAGGTATACCATTTGCACCTAGCGCTTTTCCGGTGGAAATACTTTCGCTCTCCGAGCAGGATGGTGTAAAATTGAGGGCTACGGTTTCAGAATTTGGACCGGTTCTTTTAAGCCGGATCTTAGACCTTTCCGTAACCCAAGAGGGCATTGTAGCGGTAGTTTTCAAATATTGTGATGACAATAAGCTTCCGTTGTTAGATCTTAAAGATTTTAAAAAAGTACTACAATACGCTACGGAAGAGGGCAAAAAAGAATTTTCCGATTCCTATGGCCGTATCTCGACCAGTTCTACCGGGACCATTCTTAGAAAAATAATAGAACTTGAACAGCAAGGTGCCGAACTGTTTTTCGGGGAAAAATCTTTTGATGTGGAGGACCTTACCCGTATCGATGAAAATGGCAGGGGTTATATCAATATTCTTCGCTTAACGGATATACAGGACAGACCTAAATTGTTTTCAACCTTTATGCTGAGCCTATTGGCAGAAATTTACGATACTTTTCCTGAGCAAGGTGATACCGGGAGACCGGAATTAGTTCTTTTTATAGACGAGGCACACCTTATTTTCAACGAGGCTTCAAAAGCACTATTGAATCAGATTGAGAATATCGTAAAGTTGATACGTTCCAAAGGAATTGGGGTGTATTTTGTAACCCAAAATCCTACCGACGTGCCAGATGCCGTCCTTTCCCAATTGGGTCTGAAAGTGCAACATGCTTTACGTGCATTTACGGCAAAAGACAGGAAGGCGATAAAACTTACTGCGGAAAACTACCCCATTTCAGAATTTTATGATACCAAGGAAGTTTTAACTTCCCTGGGAATAGGGGAAGCATTGATCAGCGCCCTTGATGAAAAAGGAAGACCAACCCCCCTTGCGGCCACTATGTTAAGGGCTCCTATGAGCCGGATGGATATACTTACCGATAGTGAACTTAAGGAGGTAATAGACAAATCCAAATTGGTTGGAAAATACAACGAAACCATAGATAGGGAAAGCGCCTATGAACTTCTGAACGATAAGATTGAACGGGCGGAAAAACTGGCTGAAGAGGAAAAGGCCTCTTCCAGCAGCAGATCAACCCGATCTAGCTCCAGAAGGACCAGTACACGCCAAAATCCTGTAATAAAAGTATTGACCAGTGCAACTTTTATAAGGGGAGTCCTGGGCGTATTGAAGAAAGTTATGAGATAGTCCTTTGGATTATTACAAAACAGGACCAAAAAAATTAATTTTTAAAAATAACTTTTACTTTTAAAATGATAAGAAAATCGATTTTTGCCGTAGTATTAAGCGCGCTACTCTTTATACAATGTAACACCAATACAGATTTTGTAATTGCCAAGGACCAAGTAGGCAAATTGATGAAATCCAACACCATTGATGACATTGAAACTGTGTTTGCCAGTGATTCCATAGTTAGGGATACGGCAATTACCAGAATTGGTGCAGCAGTAAAAAAAATCAACATTTATGAAAAGGGAGGCAAGCATTTACTTACCCTCACCCCTAATATGGACAGTATTCCCAAAATAGAAATTATCCGTATTTACGATCCAAGATATGCAACTGAAAAAGGCGTTGGACTCAATAGTACCTTTAAGGATATCAAGGACAAACACAGTATTAAAAAAATTATAACCGCTCTCAACAATGTGGTGATCTTCCTAAAGGACTCCGACGCCTATTTCACCATTGCCAAGACCGAACTTCCCAGCAACCTTCAATATGGCAACAACAGTGATATTGAAGCTGTTCAGATACCGGACAAGGCAAAGATTAAATACATGATGGTGGGCTGGGAATAACAGCAACGATTCTATGCGAAAACTATTATACCGCACTTTAGCACTATCCTACGGTGCCTACTTTAATTCCACCGCTCTTTTCTCTGAAAAGGAAGCGGGAAAAAAGGCGTTCAAAACCTTTACTACCCCAAGAAAGGGCAGGATATTACCGGTTCAACAAGAATATCTACAAGAGTATTTGGGCAAAAGGATTACAGTGAACAACACTGGGCTGCAGACCTATGAATGGCCTGGAACTGGGGAAACCGTTCTTTTGATGCACGGTTGGGAAAGTAATGCTTTTAGGTGGCGATATCTCATTGAAAAATTACAGGAAAAGGAATTCAATATCATTGCCTTTGATGCGCCGGGCCATGGACATTCAGAAGGAAATAGGTTAAATGTGGTCACCTATGCGGACAGTGCTCGGCAGCTCATAGACCTATACCGACCCAAACATATTATTGGGCATTCCATGGGGGGACTCGCTACCCTTCATAATCAATATCAAAATCCAAACACTTCCATTGAAAAAATAGTGACTTTGGGAGCTCCGGCCGAACTCTCCGAGCTAATGGCACATTACCAAAACCTGGTAAGGTTCAACAAGAAGGTACTTGAGGCCTTGGATAGGCACGTGTATGAAAATTTCAACTTTCGAATTCACGACATCTCTACCCCTAAGTTTGCCAAAAATATTACCCAGAAAGGGCTGATCATACATGACGAATGGGATACAATAACCCCGTTCAACGCTTCCGAACGTCTTCACCAAAACTGGAAAAACAGCAGCTTAATAAAAACCACCGGACTTGGCCACTCCCTTCACCAAGAAGAGATCAACTTGCAGATAGTGGACTTTCTATTGTCTTAAATTTTTAGCGCTATTTTATACCCCAACCTATTTCCTTTTTAAAATATGCTTATTTTTAGAAAGTTTTCTGTCCTGTATTCCGTAAATTAAAAATTTAGAACTATGCCTGAAATTACCCCCTTCCATATTGCCATTCCTGTCCATAATTTGGCTGAATGCCGTACTTTTTACGGAGAGATATTAAATTGTGAAGAAGGAAGAAGCAGTGATCATTGGGTAGACTTTAATCTGTTCGGTCACCAATTGGTAATCCATTACAAACCCAAGGCCAAGGACGAAGAATTGCACGTTAACCCAGTAGATGGCAAGGATGTTCCAGTACCTCATTACGGTGTTGTGCTCCCTTGGGACACCTTTAAATCCTTTTCCGAAGAACTTATTGCAAAAGGGGTACGCTTTGTTATTGAGCCCTATATCCGTTTTAAGGGAGAGGTTGGCGAACAGGCCACCATGTTCTTTCTGGACCCTGCAGGGAATGCCCTAGAATTCAAGGCCTTTAAGGATATGGGACAATTGTTTGCCAAATAACCAATCCAATACCTAAACTTCAACCAACCCTTAACTTTAGGTTCATGAAAACCTTTATAGGTTTTTCATGAACTTCATATTGTGCGTCATACTCTCAAAAGGGGTACTGGCATACTCCTCTTGTTCTATAAATATATACTTAAGTCCGGATTCTTTTTTATATTTCAGCATTTGGGCTATGTCCAAACCTCCTTTTCCAAACTCGGTGCTTTCCTTTTTCGCCATGTCCATATCCTTCAAATGCCATAATGGAAACCTTCCTTCATATTTTCTAAAATAATCCAAAGGATCCTTCCCGGCAACCACTACCCAACCCAGATCAAGTTCCATATGCACCAGGTCCGCTTGGGTATTTTTCAATAGGGTATCATAAAACACCTCCCCGTTTTCGGATTCAAATTCATATTCGTGATTATGGTATCCGAATTTTATATTTCTAGCCTTACATTCTTCCCCCGCCTTATTAAAGGCCTCGGCTACGGCCTTATAGTTGTCCGCTGTTTGTCCTTCCGTAGGCATGGAGGAACAAATTAGATATTCCTGTCCGGCCTCGGCCGCCTGATCCATAGTCTCTTTCCAATGTTCGTCCAGGGCTACATGTCCGCTCCTGAGGGTCATCCCAAGATCTTCACAAACATCTTTCATTTCTTTCGGCTTCAGACCGTAATATAGTCCCTTGGTACTTCTTGCCGATTCAATTTGTTTAATTCCCAAGGCCGCTATTCTCTTTAAAGTACCAACAGCATCTTCCAACATCTCCTTGCGAAAGGTATACAATTGAACCCCTAAATTCTTTTTTGGATTCTTATAGGGCAAAGTAAAGGATGGCAATAAAACCACTCCTGCTGCCAACATTCCTGACTGCATTAAAAATTCTTTTCTCGTTGTCATTTTCTATCCTTTAGATTATTGTGACCATGAGGTTGGTTTTCTATCCCATCTATGGCCTTTTAATTCTTGATATAACTCCATTGGCAAGCCTTTGCCATCACTTAAGGCCGTATTCATTAAAACGTTCCTTTCCTTGCGCATTCCAGGAATTATGGTACTTACCGTTTTGTTCATAGTAATAAAGCGCAAAGCCATTTCCGCCATGGTCATACCTTCCGGAACCACTGGTCTCAATAGGTCTGCCCTTTCCGCACTGGCAATTAAATTCTCGGGCACAAAATACGTCCCCCTCCAATCCCCTTCCGGAAACTTGGTCTCTTTGGTTATATTCCCGGTCAAGGTGCCTTCGTCAAAAGGCACCCTTGCAATGACAGCAATATCCAACTCTTCACATAATGGAAAAAGGACATCCTCCGGAGCTTGGTCAAAAATATTGTAAATAACCTGTACCGCATCGAACGCTCCTGTCTTAAGGGCCTTAATACCATTTTCTGGCTCCCAACGGTTTACACTGATACCCATGGCCGCTACCTTCCCTGACTTTTTTAAATCTTCAACCGCCCTTTGCCACTCCTCACGATCGGACCAACTGTCGTCCCAAGTATGGAACTGCATTAAATCCAATTGCTCCGAGCGTAAATTCTTCAGGGTCTTTTCCGTATAATCCACAATATGGGACATAGGATAGGATTCCTCTAAACTATATTCCGGTTTTGCCGGCCATTTAAAATTTTTAGCTGGGATCTTGCTGGCGGTAAATAGCTTTTTATTGGGAAACCTTCGCAATAGATCGCCCAGTAATTTTTCACTGTGCCCATGACCATAGGCCCAAGCGGTATCGAAAAAATTAACTCCATTTTCCACAGCCAGATCCAGTGACTTGGCAGACAATAGGTCGTCGGACTCGGTCCATCCTCCCATGCCCCACATTCCGTATCCTATTTCACTAACATCCCACTGGGTTCTACCAAATTTTCTTATAACCATAACTCTAACCTAATACTTTTCACTCTTAAAAATCCCGGACCCTATTTATTGATCAATACTGATGGAAAGCATCGGAAACAAACTCCAATACCACGGGCAGGGATTCCCGCCAATAGGTCCAGCTATGGCGACCTTCCCTTACCCTATATTCATGGGGCACCTCTTTCTTTTTCATGGCAATATGCACTAAACTATTTCCTTCATAAAGAAAATCATCGTCCCCACAGTCTATGAACCATCTAACCGATTTCATATCTTCAAGGGATGAAGCCTGGATAAGGGATAGGGCATTGTGCTTTTCATAATAGGCACTTACAAGGCTATCTTCATAGCTCTCATTATTACCTTTTAGTCTTTGTTTAAAATCGTCCAAACTTAGGGCTCCTATATAGGCACTTAAAGGACAGGCCGATGAAAACAGCTCAGGGTGGCGTAAGGCATACATGAACGTTCCACCGCCACCCATGGAAAGTCCAGCTATGGCCCTGTAGCGCTTCTCTCCCTTAATGCGATACTTCTTCTCTACATAGGGCATTAATTCCTGAAAAAAGAAATCCTCATACCTCCAGTCCCCTTTTACGGAATTAAAATAACCCCTAGTTCCCGTATTGGCATCTGGCATAACAATAATCATTGGAGTAGCCTTACCTTCTTTAATAGCATTATCCGTAATACGCAACACCTCACCAAATTGCACCCAACCCGTTTGATCGTCACCAGCGCCATGAAGCAAATACAACACTGGGTAACTCCTATTGGAAGTTTCATAATCCGGCGGAAGGTATACCGCAAATTTCCTTTCACTCTTTAGGATTTCACTCTTCATGCTGAGTGCGTCAAATACCTTTCCGGTCTGCGCATTAGCAGTTGCCAGACACACTAGCGCGCATAGTAACAATAGATTGATTCGCATATATATGAGGTTTTACCGATGGCGGCATAAATTTTTGATTCGGAATGGGCTGACTTTATTTATTGTAGCCCAGGAATTTCCACTATTTCGTTAACGTCCTTATCATAGTCCACCCCTTCTACCATAAAGCCGAACAGATTGAAGAAATCTTTCTCATAGCCCTTAAGATCTCCAATCTTTGGCAAAGTTTCCGTAGTGGCCTCCTTCCAAAGTTCCGCTACCCTGGCCTGCACATCGGCGCGCATTTCCCAATCATCTATACGTATTCTCCCTTTATCATCTATAGGTGTCTTAGCTGAATACAAACGATCTTGGAACAAGCGTTGAATTTGCTCTATACACCCTTCGTGTATTCCTTCCGCTTTCATTACCTTGTACAATAGGGATATATATAGTGGAATTACCGGTATTGCAGAGCTTGCCTGGGTTACCAATGCCTTATTAACCGAAACATAAGCCTTTCCTTTTAATGCTTTTAAACTGTCCGATATAGTAAAAGCAGTAGCTTCCAAATCATCCTTGGCACGACCAATGGTTCCTTTTCTATAAACTGCTTCTGTAAGTGACGGGCCAATATAGGAGTAGGCTATAGTAGTAAATCCTTCTGAAAGCAATCCTTCACTTTTCAAATCATCTATCCACATTTTCCAATCTTCACCTCCCATGACGGCCACTGTATTCTCAATATCATCACCTTCGGCCGGTTCTATGGATACTTCGGATACTACCCCGGTATGAAAGTCCACTGTTTTGTTTTGAAATTTGGCTCCTATTGGTTTTAATACCGATTTATATTTTACCCCAGTATCCGGATGCGTCCTTACTGGTGAAGCCAAACTGTAAATAACCATATCTATTTGGGCCAAATCGGCTTTGATCAAGTCTAAGGTTTGTTTTTTAATTTCATTGGAAAAGGCGTCCCCGTTGATGCTTTTAGCGTACAATCCTGCCTTATGCGCCTCTTTTTCAAAGGCCGCACTGTTGTACCAGCCCGGTGAGGCCGGTCGTCCCTCGGAAGGTGGTTTTTCAAAAAACACCCCTATTGTAGAAGCTCCTGAACCAAAGGCACTGGTAATTCTGGAAGCCAAACCAAATCCAGTAGAAGCTCCTATTACGAGCACTTTTTTTGCTCCATCGATGGCTCCCTTGGACTTTATATATTCAATTTGATCAATAACATTTTGTTCACATCCTTTAGGATGGGAGGTAAGGCATATAAATCCGCGTGTTCTAGGCTCTATTATCATTTCTTAATTTATTTTCTGCACTTTCCCAATATGGGTTGTATAACGGTGCATTTTATTTATAATTTTCCCAATTATCGAAGATATATAAAAGATTCAAAAGATAAAGTTGAAGTGGACAAAATTGCACCCTATAATCCGGATTTAGATAAAACTATCCCAATGCTAAGGCAATTGTTCCATTAAAAACCGCTTGACATTCTCGCCCATAACGGCTCTGATCTCCATTTCCGAAAATCCTTGGTTCATTAATTCCTGAACAATAAAGGGCAGGCCTGTTACATCTATAGGAGTCGTGGCCGCCCCATCAAAATCGGAGCCTAGCGCCACATGCTCAATGCCGACCAAATCACGGACATACTTCATAGCTTCCACAATGTGCTTGATCTCCCCTTTAATGGCTCCCCTAAAAAACCCTATACCAATTAGTCCGCCCGATGCTGCAATTCTGTTTATATGACGATCCGATATGTTCCGGGGGCTATCCTTGGTCCCCTTGACCCCAGTGTGCGAAACCAGGACTGGGCGGGTGGTTTGGTCAAGAATTTCATCTATCATTTTTGGGGAGACATGTGCCAAATCGATTATGATTCCCAAACGGTTCATCTCATGGATTACCTCCCTACCGAAATCGGTAAGCCCTGCCCCCGAAATACCATGTGCAGACCCACCAAGTTCATTATCGAAAAAATGCGTGGGGGCCATCATTCTAACCCCTTCGTAATAAAGATTCTGCACATTATCCAAATTCCCCTCCAAGCAATGTGCACCTTCAATTCCCAAGAAACCACCAATTACCTCTGGGTCTGTTTTCTTTAATTTTATCAAATTTTTTAAATCTTGGCGCGATTTCACCAATAAGAATTTACCGGCAAACTTCTTTTGGTAGTCCTGTAAAGCTCTTGCCTGGTACTCGGCCCGTTTATACAAACCAAACCACTTATCCGGTAGTCGGCCTTGTACGAAATTCAACATGGTAATTTTATCGAAGGCGTCCGCACTATTCTGCTTAAAATTCTGTCCTTTGGGAGATTTGGTTACAATGGTAAAAGCCTGCAAGCTCATATTTGCCTGCTGCATTCGCGGAAAATCCAAATGTGCATAATCCAGTTTTTTTGTCAAGTCCCTATCCCATAACAAGGCGTCGCAGTGCAAATCAGCAATAAACTCCAGTGACCTATACAATTCTTTTGCTTCGGCTCCCAGTTGCCTGGGATCGCTATATTCAACAAGGTTCATCTGCTTATCCAAGATGGGAGACACAATAAACGTTGCCAAGAAATATAGTAGGAGGACAATGGCCAAAGCGTACCTAAGAAATTTTTTCATGCAATTTCGCCTGTTTAACGAGCTAAAAATTAATCAAAATAAATTAAAAACCGCTATAAAGTATATTGATTTATAAATTTTAAAACCCCAATTGAGCAGGTATCTTTTTGGTGTTCCCCAAAAACATAAAGGTCACAAAACAAAAATGAAAATTAAACGTTATTACATTAAATTGAATTTGGACAAACCTACTAAAATCTGAACTCATGAAAAAAATAATCTACTTAGCCACATTCCTATTTTGCTCGCTAACCATCAGCAGTTGTACCAACGACGAAGATGAGGAAAAAATTGATGTTCTAACGCCTACCGACAGTACCCAAAAATCTCTAGAGATTTTTGAACCAACGGAATAGGCATAAAAAAAGGTCGGTTTGGAGAATATCATGCTCTAAACCGACCTTTATATTATCATTTTACTTCCTTAACAAGCCCTTTCAAAGTTGCCTCCCAATCATTTAAAGGTAATGGTAAAGGTTGCCCCTTTATTAACTTCACTTTCCACCGCAATAGTACCCCCTAGACTATTAATATGATTATATACCAGGTAAAGTCCAACCCCTTTACTATCTCCCTTAATATGGAATTTTTGATTGAGTCCAAAAATTTTACTCCCAAATTTTTCCATGTCAAAACCAAGACCATTATCTGAATATATCAGCTGTTTTTTTTCCCCTTCAACTTGTGATTTTATAGAAATTACAGGTGGAACATCTGGCCTGGCGTATTTAATGGAATTGGTCAACAGGTTCAGAAAAATACTTTCCATATTATTGGTATTATGCCTTACACCCCTTAAGGCGGAAAAATCGATCTTAAAAGTAACATTGGCATTACCTAAAAGAGAACTGATAGATGACTTGACCAGTTTAAGTGTTATTTCAAAATCTACTTCTTCCAACTCAATGTTCAATTGGTCTTTCTTGCTTAAAAGGTCCACATAGTTGTTTAGGGATTTATTGAGCCCCTCGGTGGCCAACTTCATATAATCCAAGGTTTCCAATACTTCATCGTCATCAATTTTACTAAAATCCAAAAACCCGAATATGGACAGTAAATTGTTTACTGGAGATCTTAAATCATGGGATGTGGTATAATTGAGCTGTTTTAATTCTTGGTTTTTATCCACTAAGTTTATCAGATGTTCTATCCGCTCTTTTTCCAATTTCTTTTTGTGGGTAATATTTTTGGCAATAGCATATACTAATTTCTCATCTTCCAAGGGTATGGAAGTCCAGTGCAACCAAATAATCTCTCCTGATTTACAGACGTATCTGTTTTCATAATTCACCAAAGGAACATTATTCTTCAAATTTTCCCTGTATCTAGCCGTTAGATCCCTGTCTTCCACATGGATAAATTCTCTAATTGGCTTGGAAAATAATTCTTCTTCCGAGTAGCCCAAAAGTTTCACCACAGCGGGATTTACTTTTTTGAAATAGCCATCATAACCGGCTATACATAATAAATCCATAGAAAGATTAAAAAAGGGTTCCAGGCTAAGGTTTTTTGTTTTTTGCATACTGCTGATAAGATAAGGGTAATATACGGTTTTTAATCAAAAAGCTGTTTACGATCAACCTAAACCTCCCAAAACCGGACACAAATGTATTTAAAGTTAAACATAAATTTATACAGTATATATCATATCAAAACTTAGAAAAAATAAAAAAACCGCAAATCGTTTAATCTGCGGTCTTTCAATATTATTTTTGGCTTCTATGCCTTTCCCTTGCCAACAAGGTATTTTTTAGCAACATGGCAATAGTCATTGGTCCCACACCTCCAGGAACCGGAGTAATATAAGAGGCCTTCTTGCTCACATTTTCAAAATCCACATCCCCGGTGATATAATAACCCTTTTCCTTGGTGTCATCCGGCACTCTGGTAATGCCCACATCGATGATTACGGCATCATCCTTCACCATTTCGGCTTTTAAAAAGTTGGGTACCCCTAATGCAGAAATAACTATATCGGCCTGTGAAATTATCTGGGTAATGTTTTTGGTATGGCTATGGGTAAGGGTTACCGTGGAATTTCCAGGCCAACCTTTTCTTCCCATGAGTATGCTCATAGGCCTACCCACTATATGGCTACGACCTATAACAACAGTATGTTTCCCTTTGGTCTCTACCTTATACCTTTCCAGAAGCTCCAATATACCAAAAGGTGTGGCAGGAATAAAAGTACTCATATCCAAGGCCATTTTTCCAAAATTGGTAGGATGAAATCCGTCCACATCCTTATCGGGATCCACCGCCAACAGAACACGTTGTGTATTGATCTGCTCAGGCAAAGGCAATTGAACAATAAATCCGTCTATATCATCATTTTGGTTAAGCTCTTCTATCTTGTTCAACAACTCCTGTTCCGAGGTAGTACTCGGCAACTGTACCAAGGTAGACTCGAATCCTACTTTCTCACAAGATCTTACCTTGCTGCCTACATAGGTAAGACTGGCACCGTCGTTCCCAACGATAACCGCTGCCAAATGTGGCACTTTTTCTCCACGCTCCCTCATTTTAGCCACCTCAGCGGCTATTTCCTCCTTAATTTGATTCGATACTTTTTTACCGTCCAGTAATTCCATTTTTTAGTATTCAGTTCCCTGTGGCAGTTGGCAGTCCCTTACACACCAAACTTGCCCGGGTTGTTAATCATGTATTGTAATAATCTTCCTATTTCCAAACTTCCTTCAATAAGGTCCCGTTTGTCATCCGCTGATATGTATTGACAAGATTCGGCAAATTCCAACCAAACCTGAGTTTCCGAGTTTTCACTATCAGCATCTGTCAACTTGCTAATAAAATGTTTTTCATATCTCCTTTTTCTGTAGGCCTCCCCAATATTGGCACATACAGAACGGGATGATCTTCTAATTTGGTCGGTCAAAGCATAGGTTTCTTCTTTAGGAAAGGATTTTGACACTTCAAAAATATCCATTGCCAAATGAAATCCTTTTTGATAGGCCAACAATTTTTTGTATCCCATGCCCTATAATTTGCAATCCTGCTTCTTAAATTAACTGCCAACTGTCACTGAAAACTGTCAACCATTTAAGGATAATATTATTTCATCCCCTTCATGGCCCCCATCATTTGCATCATCTTTTTACCGCCACCGCCTTGCATCATTTTCATCATTTTGCTCATTTGATCAAACTGCTTTAACAATTGGTTTATTTCCTGAATGCTGGTACCACTGCCTTTGGCTATTCGTTTTTTACGGCTAGCATTTAATTTGGCCGGGGTAGAACGTTCATCAGGGGTCATGGAATGTATTATGGCCTCTATATGTTTAAAGGCGTCATCATCTATATCCAATCCCTTTAAAGCCTTTCCTGCTCCTGGAATCATTCCCATAAGGTCTTTAAGGCTACCCATTTTTTTAATCTGCTGGATCTGGCTTAAGAAGTCATCGAAACCAAATTTGTTCTTGGCTATCTTCTTCTGGATTTTCCTGGCCTCTTCCTCATCAAACTGTTCCTGGGCCCTTTCCACCAAAGAAACCACATCACCCATACCAAGAATTCTCTCGGCCATGCGCGAAGGATAAAAGACATCTATGGCATCCATCTTTTCTCCGGTTCCTATAAACTTAATGGGTTTGTTTACGACCGACTTAATGGAAATAGCTGCACCACCACGGGTATCCCCATCCAATTTTGTGAGTATAACCCCGTCAAAATTAAGAATGTCGTTAAATGATTTGGCAGTATTAACAGCATCCTGCCCAGTCATGGAATCGACCACAAACAGGGTTTCCTGAGGCTGAATAGCTTTATGGATATTGGCAATTTCTTTCATCATTTGCTCATCCACAGCCAAACGACCTGCCGTATCTATAATAACTACATTAAAACCATTGGCCTTTGCATGGGCAATACCCGCTTTTGAGATGGCAACGGGATCATTATTTCCCCGGTCCGAAAAAACCTCAACCCCGATCTGTTCCCCTACAACATGAAGTTGGTCTATTGCCGCAGGTCTATATACATCACAAGCCACCAACAATGGCTTCTTTGTCTTTTTGGTTTTAAGATAATTGGCTAATTTTCCTGAAAAGGTAGTTTTACCGGAACCTTGTAAACCGGACATTAGGATTATGGAAGGCGCACCGGACAAATTGATGCCCTCTGCGTCTCCGCCCATAAGCTCCGTAAGCTCGTCCTTCACCAATTTTACCATTAACTGGCCAGGTTGAAGGGAGGTCAACACATCCTGTCCCATTGCCTTTTCCTTAACCTTATTGGTAAACTCCTTGGCAATTTTAAAGTTGACATCCGCATCCAAAAGTGCCCTTCGCACTTCCTTTAAGGTTTCCGCAACATTGATCTCTGTAATTTGCCCATGTCCTTTTAGAACATGTAACGCCTTATCCAACTTTTCACTTAAATTATCAAACATAGTCTTACTGTATTATCAGGAAAGCGCAAATTTAAGAATAACTGCCGTAAGTGTGAAGCTTGGGATGAAAAATATAAATGTAAAAAAAGGGCAGCTTCCGTAAGAAGCCACCCTTTTCCAAAAATTGGGGCAAAATTTTTATTTCTTTTCGAAGACCAAAACCTCTAGGCTGTTCTCATTAATCATCTTCAACTCTATACGTTCATTGGTAATGGAGACAATTTTCCAGTCATCCATTAAAACTTGCATAGCAGTCGCCAAGCCAAAATTAAGATAACATTTCAATTCCCCTTCGCTATCCCTGATTATTCTCCAAAGTCCTGGGTAGGTAGGTCCGGTTTCCCCTGTTGTAACATTAACGGCAAGTTCGGCCTGAAAGGCAAAGGTAAATGCGGCATAATTTTGGGTTTCATCATTATCACCCTCCATATATTTTGCAATCATCCATTCGCCACCCATCATAATATTTCTAATCTCGGCAACATCGTCATCATCGGAATTATTATCACAAACCCTTTCCAAAATAAGCTCATAGTTGGAATCCTCAATACTAAACCCTAAGCGTTTGTCCCTAAGGTCGGACAACAACCATTCAAAGCTAACCCCTGGCTCGTCTCCCATGGTAATGGCCATTACCAAACGTCCTTGGGCATTGGTAGTAATGGCCCATGTTCCTTCGGAAATAGTGGACTCGTTACTTAAAGTTACCACTCCTTCAGCTTGAAAACTAAACTCGTATCCCAACAGCCTATCAACATCTTCGTTGTTCAACTTCACTTTTTTTATGACCCAGCTACATTCCTTCAAAATTTCCCTCAAGGTATCTGGTGTATTATCTACGATACCACATGCCTTTTTCATTATTATCCTCTCTCCTTCACCGGCATACAATTTAATTTTACCATCTTCCAGATCATAAACAAACCACTCCAGATCAAAATCGGCCAAGGCTTCAAACTCTAACTTCAACAACACCCTGTTCTCTCCAATTCTGGTGCTCCAAGTACCCATTAAACTGTTACCTACCCTATCTTTCATTACTACGTTTCCGTCTTCGGTAAAATTCATTACGTAGTCAAAATACTGACCTGTATTGTCTACATTGGCCCTTATTACTTCATTTACCAACCAAGGACAGGCAACAAGATATTCTTCCAAACGCTCTTGTGTAAAGTCATCGTCATAATCGTCATCATCATCGTCATCACATTTACTTTTGGCAGTTTCAATAGCATTGGCCAATTCGGCATTATTACTTACGCTAACCGTGGTATCATCATATAGCTCCAATGTAATGGGGAAATCAAAACTCAGTAGGTCATCATCACCACGTTCCGCAAAATAGCGTCTTAGCTGCATATCATTTTCTACGGTTACATTACCGGTTTGCTGCAGATTAATATCAAAGGAATATACCACTATTGGATACACAAAATCTATACATTCTATATCATCGTCATCCCCACCTTCAATACATTGCTCGACCTTTTCACGAAGTTGTTCCTTGTTGCTTATAGTTATTTCCGTATAATCCGACAAGGTTATCTGTATGGGAAAAATAATTTCCAAAATATCATCATCTACTTCTACCTCATTAAAAAGTTGCTTAATCAACTTTAAATCTTCAACAGCATCTATATTAATATCTAGGCCATTTACGTTTACCACATAAGGAAAGTTGATTGCAAAACAACTTGCCCCATCCACAATATTGTCATAGGAACCATCTTTAGAGGAAGTTCTTTTTATTAATTGTGCCGTACTGGAACTTGCCAATATGGCTTCCTGACTATCCTCACCAGGCAATTCTTCAAATTCTTCCTGGCAGGAAGTAAAACTTAATGCCACAAGAAGTAGGCTCGAGAACATTAAATATGACATAAACTTTTTCATAACGATTTGGTTTTTATTTGTTCGTATATCTCTAAAACAACTCACTTTTAAAATACCCTACCCAATTTTTCGTTTTTTTTAAAATATCTTTGAAAAAATTAAAAACGACCAGGGTTGAAAGCTATCAAAGAAGAACATGTATGCAAGGATGACGTTTACGCCACAATCTTCAGCACTTATTCCAAAACGGTCTTTAACTATATATATTATAAGTTTGGCAACGAGGAAAAAGCGTATGACGTTGTACAGGAAGCATTTATAAAATTATGGGAAAATTGTTCCAAGGTTGCTCCGGATAAAGCAAAGTCATATGTATATACCATTGCCAACAATTTATACCTGAATGTTTTAAAGGCGGAAAAAGTAAGATTAAAATACGCGCCGGAGACCAATACTGTTGTAAATGAGTCACCGGACTTTTTATTGGAAGAACAGGAATATAAAGAAAAATTGGAACGGGCGTTGGCGGCTTTACCCGAAAACCAACGTACTACCTTTTTATTGAATAGGATCGATGGAAAGAAATATGCAGAAATAGCGGAGATGGAAGGTGTAAGTGTAAAAGCCATTGAAAAAAGAATGCATCTGGCCCTAAAAACACTTAGGGAACAGATTGAAGGTATATAAGACAAAGAATTGAGTATATAGTAATGAGTAAATGAGCTATTGGATTGTTTTATGCTGTTTAAGGTTATAAAATTTTCATTTTATTCTGCTTATTCGGCAGTCCCAATCCCAATACTCAATACTAGGATCTCAGTACCAATATTAAATATTTAATTAAAAAGTAGGGTATTTTCTTTTTTGATTGTTATACCTATATAAAGCTAGAAACCATGCAAGAAAATTATTTGGCAAAATGGCTCAATAACGAACTCACGAAAGAGGAGTTGGTTAAATTTAAGGAGACCAAAGAGTATGCCTCGTATTTAAAACTACGGGAAGCCACCAATAATTTGGCAGCGCCAGACTTTGACATGGCCAAGGCTTTTGAAGACCTCAACAAACACAAGGCTTCCACTAAGAGCAAAGTAATTAAACTTAATCCCTATAAAAAATACATGGGCATCGCTGCTGCTATAGCCTTGATTTTTGTTGCCTCCTTTTTGTACTATGGCAATTTAAACGAAGAAATAAGTACGCAATATGCCGAAAGGGCCCAAATAGTGCTCCCGGATGCATCGGAGGTTCAACTAAATGCCGATTCCCAAATTTCGTACAGCAAAAAAAATTGGGCAAAAAAAAGAGATATAGCACTGAACGGAGAAGCTTTTTTTAAGGTTGCCAAGGGCAAGCGTTTTACCGTAACAACAGAAAATGGAACCGTAACCGTTCTGGGTACTCAATTTAATGTAGAAAATAGAAAAGGCTATTTCGAAGTAGCCTGTTACGAGGGTTTAGTAAGTGTCATCTACAACAAGGAGGAGGTTAAACTTCCCGCTGGTAATTCTTTGGTGGTTATAAATGGTGAATTACAGGCCTTGAAAATACCAAATACCAAGGAACCATCCTGGATTAGGAATGAAAGTAGCTTTAAGAGTATTCCATTGAAATTTGTTTTGGATGAATTTCAAAGACAATTTAATATTGAGGTCGCTACCGAAAATATAGATACCAATCAATTATTTACAGGATCCTTTAGCAATACCAACAAGGAATTAGCGTTGCAAAGTATAAGTACTCCTTCTCAGATCAAGTTTAAATTAGAGGGGAATAAAGTGCTATTCTATGCTGAAACACCATAAATACATTGTATTTCTTATTGCCCTATATGTATTTCTACTAGTTCCTTATTCCAATTGGGCACAAGAAAATGGTGCTCAAAAAGTAAATTTAATTAGCTATTTGGAAGAACTGGAACGGGAGCATAACATTAAGTTCTCATATGTGGATGAGGACTTGGGGCAGTTACAGTTTTCTATTCCGGATACCGATTCACTACCCCAAATACTGGAAGAGCTCCACAAACAGACCCTATTGGACATTACTAAACTCAATGACCGCTATTTTGCCATATCCAAAAGCAAGTATGTGGATATCTGCGCCAATGTGGTAGACAACTTTGAGAACAGTACCATCATGAATGCAACTGTGGAGGTTTTGGGCAGCAATATATCCCAGATTACCGATTTGGAAGGACAGTTCTCCTTAAAGGAAGTGCCAAGAAATGCCAATATCGCGATCAAACACCTGGGCTTTAAGACCAAATATTTTAGCGCGGAAGAACTAACTGGCAACAATCCCTGCAAGACTATTTTATTATCTCCAAATTACCAGGAACTGGAAGAAGTTGTTGTATATCAATTTCTTACCACTGGTATTACCAAAGAACCAGATGCCAGCATTGAGCTCAATACGGACAAATTCGGGATTTTGCCCGGACTTATAGAACCCGATGTTCTACAGACCATACAGGCATTGCCTGGAATTAAGAGTGTAGATGAGACCGTGTCCGATATTAATGTCAGGGGTGGCACCAACGATCAAAATTTAGTCTTATGGGATGGTATAAAAATGTATCATTCCGGACATTTTTTTGGTTTGATTTCCGCCTTTAATCCCTATTTAATCGAAAATGTGAACATTATAAAAAATGGGACCAGCGTACAATATGGCGATGGAGTGAGCAGTGTAATAAATATAAATACCAGAAACAAGATCAGCGATTCATTTGCGGGAGGGGCAGGATTTAATTTATTAAGTGGCGATGTTTTTGGACAGCTACCTCTCTCGGAGAAAGTTTCCGTTCAGTTTTCAGGAAGGCGATCCACCACGGATTTTATAAATACCCCAACTTACAATCGGTATTTTGATAAAGTGTTTCAGGACAGTGAGGTAAAGGAAAATGGTAACTCCTCCAATCCCGAAAACACAGTTAGGGACGAAAATTTTTATTTTTATGACTTTACGGGCAAACTGCTTTACGACATCAATAAAAACCAAAAGGCCCGATTAAGTTTTATCAATACCAACAACCACCTTAAATACACTGAAAAAACAGAGGATGGCACTGCCAACAGTTTATTGGACCAGACCAATCTTTCCTTCGGCGGGAGCTTGGAAAGTAAATGGACCCGCAAATGGAGCACCCATTTAAACCTGTATTACACCCGTTATAATTTGGATTCCCAAAACATCCCATCCCAATCCCAACAGCTTTTTCAAAGCAACCAGGTACTGGAAAAGGCAATAAAGCTGAACACCAATTACAATTTGGGACAGCACCTTAATTGGTTGAATGGATATCAACTTAATGAGGTAGGCATTACCAACTTTACACAAGTTACCCAACCCGCCTATAAAAGCAATATAAAAGGGGTAATAATGACCCATTCCCTATTTTCCGAATTGGATTACAGCTCGAAAAATGAAAAATTCAATGCCAGAGGCGGACTTAGACTGAATTACATCAAAAACTTAAAGACCTTTAAAACTTTTGATGAGGTTATTCTAGAACCTAGATTAAACTTAAATTATACTTTGACAGACGGACTTAAGACCGAATTACTGGGAGAATTTAAAAGTCAGACCACCAATCAAATCATCGATCTGGAACAAAATTTTCTGGGGATTGAGAAAAGGCGATGGATACTTTCGGACAACGATTTATTGCCCATTACAAAAAGTAAACAAATTTCCCTTGGGCTAAACTATGATAAAAATACGCTTTATGTAGGTGTGGAAGGGTTCTATAAAAAAGTGGACGGTATAAGTACAGCTACACAGGGATTCCAAAACCAAGATCAATTTAGCGGCGAAATAGGTAAGTACGATGTATCGGGAATAGAATTCTTGATCAACAAAAAAACAGCAACCTATAGCACATGGTTCAGTTATGCTTATAACACCAATAATTACACTTTTGAGAATATAACACCCAACCAATTCCCCAACAATTTGGACATTAGGCACACTATAACCTTTGCAGGCACCTATACTTATAAGAGTTTTAGAATGGGACTTGGCGCCAATTATCATACGGGAAGACCATACACCAAGCCACAGGAGGGCAACAATTCTATAATCCTGAATGTTTTCCCCAACCAAATCAATTACGAGGAACCCAACAGCAGTAGACTCCCGGCATACTTAAGGGCAGATGCCTCGTTTATCTATAACTTCAAGATTGGCCAAGGTATAAAATCCTCGTTAGGGGCTTCCGTTTTGAACCTATTGAACAAAAAAAATATCCTGAACATATATTACAGGATAAATGAACAGAACGAAATTGAAACCATAGAAAGGGTTTCCCTAGGCATTACCCCCAACTTTAGTTTCCGAATGAGCTTCTAGTGGATCTCAAGCTATTTTCACTATTATCACCAACCAACTTACCTAAAAATAATGGCCTTGGATATATGTCATAAAAAACCGGAAGCTTTATGATAGAACCTATCCAAAACTCCCGGCATATAAATAAATAATCAATCAAATTAGTTGCTCAAATCCTTAATCCTAATATTCCTAAAGGCCAGTTCGGCACCATGTCCCAAGAAACCAATATGACCTGTATTCCTTTCCAATCCTGGGTGTTCCTTATGGTCCGCCGTCCCGTTCTTGGATGCTTCTTTCCAATCTCCATCCACAATGACGGTGCCATTCAAGGTAATTTTAACGTGATTCCCCTTAACGATTACCTCTTGTGAATTCCACTCCCCTACCGGGTTCAGAGCCCCTCTTTTGGCAGCAATAATTCCGTATACGGACCCATGGTACTGGTAAGGTTGTAAATTGGCATAAATCTCGGCCGTATCGTCCAAAATCTGCAATTCCTTACCCTCATAGGCAGCATCCCCTTCCAATGGTGCATGGATACCCAAACCATTATTGGCGCCAGGTGTCAATTTAAAATCGAACCTAAAAATGAAATCCGAATATTCCTCAGCTGTAAACAAGTTGCCATGTCCACCTCTTTTAGGTCGTACCAAAAGCTCATTATTTTCCATGATATAGTCGGTCTTATTTCCTACCCAATGGTCAAGATCCTTTCCATTCAACAAGGATTTAAAACCCTCCTTTTTTTCTTCTTCCGTCAACTGGTCATCACCAGAACCAATTTCCCTCACATAAATATTCCTAAAGCCCAAATCTTCCCCATGGGCCTGCAGCTCAATAGCCTCTTTGGCAAAAATAGCCTGTTTGCGATCCCAATAGTTCTCCAGGACCACATTGTCTGTAACCAAAACTCCATTTAAGTGTACGGTAACACGTTCACCCACCATTTTTATTCTAAAGGTATTCCATTCATCAATAGGGTTATCCGCCACTTGTAACGGCTTGCTCTCATGCTTCTGATTGTTGTACAATCCGCCTGAACCCACTTGGGCACCAGCATCTACCCGGGCAATGTCCCAAATTTGAACCTGAGGTGTGCCCCTCAAATAAATACCACTGTCACCACCATTGGTAATCTTCCAATCCACTAACATTTCAAAATCGCCATAATCCTTAACGGTACAGATATTATTATAACCTTCTCCTTTAAAACCGATAACACCGTTTTCAATATACCAATCCTTCATCATTTGCTCATTGGCTTTGGCCTGTTCGGCCGCCAATTTTCTTGCGGACATTTTGGAACGTGCAATTGGGTTTTGCACCAATCCTTCCCATCCTGTGAAGTCCTTGCCATTAAAGATCGATTCAAAGCCTTTATCTGTGGGCATTTTATCTAAAAACTCCTTTACATCAATTTTAATATACTGACTATCCGGCCCTGTAAGATTATCGATACTTCTAGAGACTATATCCCTGACCAATTCACCACTTAGACCATCCTGCTTACCTGGAGTTGGCAAGGCAATGGCAATTGCTACATTTGAAGCTGTTGTCAAAAGGTCCTTGTCATTTAAATATTCGGAAACAAAAATTAAGGAAAGAAAGGTTTTTACATTCCTTGTTGCAGAAAGCACCTGCTTCTTTTCAGCTAGGGTTTTGGCCTCCGGCATTAATTTCCTGACTAGTAACAACTTCTGATCATCTGGATAATCCGATCCTCTTACCTTGGAAAGATAGTTATCAAAAGCATTTTTTCTTATGGCATCATCAGAGCTAGTTGTTGCCGTTTTAAAAAGAGATGGCAAAGCATCATTGTTTTTCCAACTGGACAAGGCATCCAAGGCAATCATTTTCTCTTTATCATTACCTGTAGAAAGTATTTGGGATACCAATTCCAACGCTTCTTGGTTACTTAATGAAGCTAACACCGGCAATAATTTTGACTTATCCGCAGCCTCCTTATATTCCTTTAACACCGCGTCCGCAAATGTGCCATTACTTTCGTCAAGAATGTTTAAAATGGCCAGCTGTGCATTTTTCATGTTGTCCGACTTATCGGTCTTGTTCAATAGATTTATTAATGTTGAAAAATCCTTGTCCAATGAAATAGACGGCAAAGCCTTGTAGACCACAGCAGTAACATTTTCACTTCCTGAACCAATATAGCCCACTAGGGTATCAAATTGATCCGTAGCATTCCTGGCCGCCAAGACATTTACCAACACTTCCTTGCCCGCCTCATTTACATTGGGGAGCTGGCCAGCTAATAACCCACTATCCTTGGCATCGCACAATCTCAACAAGGTTTCCTCAATGGCACTATATTCCTCAGGGGTAGTAGCCAATTTTAAATTGTTGAACAATACCGGCAAGGCCTTGTTCTTATCTTGATAAGACAAAGATTTTATTCCGGCTTCACGCACAGAAACATCCTTGTCTTCCACCGCGTTCAAAATAACCTTATCAAAAACAACCGTTTCATCGCTTTTGCCAAGCATTCGAATTATAAGTGGCTTAATTTCAGAAGATGACTTCTTATACTGTTTTGCCCAAAGCGCAACCTCAGTGGACGAAAGGTCGGAACCGGCTGCATCCAATACGGCTCCAACATAATTCTTATTGCTGTTCTTGGATTCCTTTAACAAAGTCTTGGTAAAGGCAGTGCCTTCATTGGCACTCAATATATGTATTCCTGCAGAGCGATAATGCAATTGGTCGTCCATCCTGCAATTCTTAAGCAAAGCGTTGGCCACAGTGTTACTCAAGCCTTTATTGCCTTTCTTTTGCAGTTTATTGCCATAGTGGATAAAGGCTATAATACTTTTAGTATCATCCATTTGATAATTGGAGCTCTCAACTGCCTTTTCCAATACCTCATAAGAAGTTGGACTCCCTATTTCGGCCAACGCCATCAAGGCTCTTTGTTGAACGATTTTTGAGGATGAATTTACCCTAGCTTTCAAAACTTCTTCTGCAGGAATAAATTGTAAGGCTCCCAAAGCCTCTATAAAAGCAGCTTGTTTATTTACGTCCCCTACCTCTGTAGCCTCTAGAATAGCCAATGAAGCATCAGTTGTACCTATGGCCGTTAAAGCGGCCAATGCAGGCTTAAACAGGTCGTTATTGGAAAGATACTTGCTTAATGCCGGAACGCTTACATCTGTTCCAACATAAATTAGTCGATCCATTAAAAAGGTCTTTACCTCATTGTTGGAGGCCGACCCCAGTGCATTTAACAGGGCATTTTCAACTACACCGTTCTGTATTTTGGATTCTTCCCCTCCACTATAGATAGCCACACTCTGTATGGCATACCTTGCCTTGGTATCATCCCCAGTTCCTAGAGGAACTAGCTTATCAGTAATTTTTAGGATCCCATCCTCACCCAAGTCGATTATTTCCTGCATTAAGCGATCTGAATGACCCAGGTCTTCCGTTGGCAATTGCATCAAAATATCGGCTACCTTGGTGTCCAAGGTTCTATTGTCCTGTGCGCTAATGGCAAGTGTGCCCACAAATAGCATTAGCACACCTATGTTTTTATATAATGTATTCATTTTATAATTCTAGTATTTGGTTAATAAGCCCAAGAGGACCTCATTGGTTGATCTATTAATCTATTGGCTTCCTCATCATTGATAAACTCCTGTTTTACCGGATCAAACTCCAATGTACGCCCCAATCTCAAAGCGATAATGCCCATGTTCACAACGGTGGCGGAACGGTGACCGTTCTCCTCGTTAAGGGCAAATTTCTGTCTGGTTTTTACCGATTCCGAGAATACGGTAATCTGCTCCTCGGGATCTGGTATACTATTGATTAAGCCCTCTATATTGGGGATGGTAGATTTAAATCCGTTATATATTTTCCCATTAGGCCCTTCAATATAAGCAGCATCCTTATCCCTGTTTTCGCCATCCAAGATAATTTGACAACCATCTGCATAGGTATAGGTAATTCTTCTCCAGGTACCTATGGCATCATAGTGTTGCTCTGGTGCATCCACCTCAACCTTAACTGGACTGGTGTTATCCTTTCCTAAAAAGTATTGTACAGGATCAATATAGTGCTGGCCCATATCACCCAATCCACCGCCATCGTAATCCCAATATCCCCTAAAGGTACCGTGAACCCTATGTGGATGATAAGGCTTTTCCGGGGCTGGCCCTAGCCACATATTATAATCCAACTCTCCTGGTACAGGTTGTGGCGCAAGATTTTCCTTGCCCACCCAGTAAAATTTCCAGTTAAATCCAGTAACCCCACTAATGGTGACCTTTAACGGCCATCCCAGAGCACCACTATCCACTACCTTTTTCAACTTCTTTACCGGAGTACCCATCCCGTAAAAATTATCCTTAAAACGGAACCATGTATTTAAGCGGAACATTTTCCCGTGCTGCTGCATAGCCTCCACTACTTTTTTACCTTCACCTATTGTCCTTGTCATTGGCTTTTCGCACCAAACATCCTTACCTGCTTCCGCAGCCATAATAGACATAAGACCATGCCAATGTGGTGGAGTGGCTATATGCACAATATCCACATCAGGTCTCTGCAAAACTTCCCTAAAGTCACGGTATCCCTTTACACCACTTCCCACTTTTTGAAGGGTGCTGGACAGATGATTGGCATCAGCGTCACAAATAGCTAAAAGTCTAGTTCCTTCATAATCCAAATGTCCTTGGCCCATGCCCCCAACACCAATTACGGCCTTGGTCAATTGATCACTTGGCGGAATAAAATTCGTCCCTCCCATGACATGTCTTGGAATTATACTGATTCCTGCAGCTGCCACTAGTGACTTTCTAACAAAATCCCTACGGCTGGTTGATTTTTTCTCCATCTATACTTATTCTATTAATTAATTGAAGTTTCAATATTTAAACCCACAAAGTAAAACTGTAATGCGTAAAAAAAGGGGTAATATTTGGGGTAACAATATTGAAAAAAAGTGTTTTGCATAAATTTTTTCAAATATTGATGGCTACTATAGGGGATTACTTACCGCCATATCCTCAAATTTAACGGTATACATCTCACCATAAATTTTTTCATAAAGCTTGGCAAAATTGTCGTAGGCCGTATGCGCCAAACTTAATTTTCCCTGCCTTATAAGAATTTGCAATTTGATCTGTAGCGCATGTTCATTTAAATCATCGTAGATATTCATGACGGATGCCAAGTCGTACATTAAAACGCTATGCTTATCCATGTCCAGTATTTTTGAAATATCATAACAGAATTCTATAATCCTATTGCTCATATTTTCAACAATGGGATCCAACCATGAATCGCTCATATTCACAAAAAACCGATCTGCCTTTAAAATAGAGAACAGTTGGGGCAATTGTTCTTCCAAATAAGCGACCGTTACACCACTTCTGCCCAAATCATTCAAATAATTTAAAACCTCCTGATAATCACAAAAACAATTATTTCCGATTTCCAGAAACCAACTTTTGTCCAGAAAAATCAAATTCATTTCCTTGGCTTCGGACAAAATAGCCCTAAGGTTCTGTATATTGGTCCCTCTCGTATTCTTTGCATTCTTTGGGCTCATCCCAGGCCAAAGTGCCTCGGTAAGTTTTTTGGTGCTAATCCCATCCTTATCACCAATGCTGTGCAACAAGACAATAACAAATAGCTGTTTTAACTTGGGGGACAATTTTTTGGCAATATCAAAACCTTCAGAATTTATGATTCGCAGAGACCCAAAACAAAGTATTTTTTCAGCTGCATTGATTAAACTCTTTTGGTCCCTGCTGGGATACTTCTTTACCGGTCTTTCTGGTGCCGGCGACAACTTTGCCCTGATTGTTCCTTTCTTCCAAAACTTAAACGCCAAGAAAATAAGCAAAAATGCAGCAATGGCTATTCCTATTTTTATATAAAGGGATGATACGTCCGCATCGTTCACTTCTATTTTTTGGTATTCCTTGGCAATTTCATTAGCATTAAGTTCACGTTTCCATATTTTAATATTTGTCAAGTATCCGATAAAAAATTCTTGCCACAAATTACTTCCTATTACAATATTATAGTCGGAGGTATCATAGTTCTCAATGAGTTTAATCTTATCCGTCTGTACCCCATTCACAAAAAATAACAGTTCGTTGTTCACCTTGGAATGTACTAAAGCCACATGGGTCCATTCATTTAATGGCACTGGGGACGTCTGTGATATGTAGTCCTTAATATCGGCCATGGTAAAGGTCAGTAATCCTTCGTGCAACTTTAGGACAAAATTATCCCCTTTTCCCAGTATACTGTTGTTACTGGTTAGGACGGTAGGCCTAACCCATGACGAGATGGTAAAACTTCCCTCCAAGGCCGTTCTACTATCCAATCCGGCATCTACATAAGCCCCCTTATCAAAATGGCCCACCTTTCCATGCACCTCATCTTGTTGAATCTTTACGCTATTAACGATAAGCTCCTTATCGTTTTTTCTAATAGCATTTTTAATGGTAGGGCCAAAAGTAAAATGATCTGTTAGACCGTATTCAAAATCTAAGGGAAAGCCAATAAACTCTTTAAGATTACCTCTATTTTCCGGGGTTGTATAGATAATATCGGGAGAGAAATAATAACCGGCCTTGTGCGGAATAAATACCGGTAAGCTTTCCATTGGATCTATTGGAAGACTAAAATGTCCGTTTACAATAAGGTTCCGATGGTTTTTGAAGCTTACCCCGTTCAACAATCCAGATTTGGACCTTACTGTTCCAAATACCCTGCTCTCCATATTTAGGTCGAAGACAAGGCTATCTGCTTTAGGGAACAACTCGGGATCAATTTGAATGAAATTGGGCATTTTCCCAGAACGCCTCCAAATATCTACAAAAACACTATCATTAAGAAATTCCTTATCCAACACACGAACTACGCCGAATTCCCTGACAGTATCAAATTCGAGGGCATCCTCACCATTGGGCAAGGCATCCAATGTAATAGCCTCTATCTTTTGCATAGATATCTGTGGAACCCAGGATTGGGACAAAAGATCTTTGCTAAAAATGTTTTCGGTCACCAGGATGAGCGAATCATTTTTTACCATTAATTGCTCCAAAATAGTATCGTAATTTTCCTGATAGTCTAAAATATAGAGGGCTATTGAAGTTCTACCATTAAGAAGAACAGGTAAATTACTACTTGTTATTTGATCAATATCTATTAAAACATGGGACTGTAGACGTATATCCCATTTATCCTCTTCAGAAAGAAGTCGAAATTCCTGTGCGGTTCCTACTTTCAACAATAGAAGCAAAAACAACAAACAAAATTTAGAAAATGGAATTCTTCTTAGCAATATATACTTAATAATCCCGCATAGGGCATTTCTATTAACTACGCAATTTACTAAGAATAAATAAAATTTCGCAGGCGGATATTACCTGAAGTATATCTGTACCAAACAATTGAATTTAACGCCTGGAAATGCTATCCCTGAGAAAGGCTAAGATTTGCCTACATCCTATCTGGCACCTGTATCCCCAAAAGTTCAAAGGCCGACTTTATAACCTCGCTAACCTTTTTTGCCAATTGCACCCTGAATATTTTTTTGTTCTGATCCTGCTCCCCTAATATGGAAACATTTTGATAAAAGGAATTGAATTCCTTAACCAAATCATACGTGTAATTGGCAATTAATGCCGGACTATAGTTTTCGGCCGCCAATTGGATAGTTTCTGGAAACAACTGCAATTGTTTTAGCAACTCTTTCTCCTTCTCATGTAAATCCGTCAACTTTTGAGAACTGTTCAGGTTCTGCTCCAATTCTTCCGCCTTTCTCAAAATAGATTGGATCCTGGCATAAGTATACTGAATAAAAGGCCCGGTATTTCCTTGAAAATCTACGGACTCCTCCGGATTGAACAGGATTCTCTTTTTTGGATCCACCTTAAGGATGTAATACTTTAGGGCTCCCAGTCCTATAATCTTATACAGCTCTTGTTTCTCTTCTTGAGAGTAATCTTCCAGCTTGCCCAATTCCTCGGAAATATCAGCAGCAGTTTGGGTCATATCATCCATTAATTCATCGGCATCCACTACGGTACCTTCCCTACTCTTCATTTTCCCACTGGGCAGGTCCACCATTCCATAACTTAAGTGATACAGTCTTTCTGCCCAGGCAAAGCCCAACTTTTGCAATATGAGGAACAATACCTTAAAGTGATAATCCTGTTCATTGCCAACTGTATAGACCATGCCTTTAACATCAGGATTATCTTTTACCCTTTGTATGGCCGTGCCAATATCTTGGGTCATATACACTGCAGTACCATCTGAACGGAGAACAATTTTCTCATCCAGACCATCGTCCGTTAGGTCTATCCACACACTACCATCTTCCTTTTTATAAAAGACCCCCCTTTGCAATCCGTCCTCTACAAAATCCTTTCCCAACAAATAGGTATTGCTTTCGTAATAGAGTTGATCAAAGTCGACCCCCATGTTTTTGTAGGTTATCTCAAAACCATCATAAACCCATTGGTTCATGGTCTTCCAAAGACCTACCACCTCTTCATCGCCGGCCTCCCATTTTCTAAGCATTTCCTGAGCTTCCAATAGGATTGGCGCCTCTTTTTCTGCTACTTTTTCATCTATCCCATTAGAAACCAAAGTAGCAATTTCGGCCTTATATGCCTTATCAAAAGCTACGTAATAATTCCCCACTAATTTATCACCCTTAAGCCCTGTACTCTCTGGTGTTTCCCCATTACCAAAACGTTGCCAAGCAAGCATGCTTTTACAAATGTGTATCCCCCTGTCGTTAATAATCTGGGTCTTATAGACCTTCTTCCCGGAAGCCTTTAGTATTTCTGCTACTGAATAGCCCAACAAATTGTTTCGGACATGGCCCAAATGCAGAGGTTTATTGGTATTAGGTGACGAATATTCCACCATTATGGCATCCTTAGAACTTTGGGAAACAAAACCAAAATCTTGCAGATTCCTTATTCCTTCAAAAAAATCGAGGTAATATTCATTGCTAATGGTAATATTCAAAAATCCTTTGACCACATTGAAATCGGTCACATCATCTACTTCCTCTTTTAGGAACTGCCCTATTTGCCCACCTATTTGTACCGGATTTCCCTTTACATATCGCAACATAGGAAAGATAACCGCAGTAATATCGCCCGCAAAATCTTTTCGTGTAGGTTGAAATTCTACCGTTGGCAATTCAACTTTAAAAATAGAGGTAACGGCTTCTTTTACCTTTTGCGCGAGGACTTCTTGAATGTTCATTAATTTCGGTGTTTACGGCTGCAAAATTAAGCATTTTTTATTCTTTCCCCTTATTGTTAGGGATAAGTAGACCACAAAGAAGGAAGATTTTTTTAACTTTATAATCCAATGTGGTACGAAGTGCCCTAGTATGATGATTTAATCTGGATATCCATAAAAATTATGTTGCTGAACGTTTCCTATAACAATAAAGAAATTACAAGAAAAATAGATGAAGAAGTTGGCAAGCCTTTTACCTTAAAGGAACGCTTTGCCTTGGACGGAATTGGATCTCCAAAATTATTCATTGTTGACAGTAGTGTAGAAATTAAAAATTTATTGATCTTGGACAATAATACCAACACTTGTAATATTGAATTACGGCCAAAAGGCATCATAATTCGTTTTAGATCCCTACTGGAAACCTTTGGACTTATTATTCCATACTACAAGTTTACCCTATACAAGACCGATCTAGGCCTATATACTATATACAGGGACCAGTATTTTATCAAAATAAAATCGGACACCAAGGCCATTCAGAAATTTTTCACAAAATTATTGGGGTATAGGGCAGACAATGCCCCTACCAATATAGAGGACCTATAATAGGTTACGGTATAATTACCCACCGGCACCCATAAAACTATGAAGCTTTTCGTTACCTTGTTTTAAAATCGGTATTATCAAAATATTTAATTCTTATCGTAAAAATCCATTGCTTTCCGTTTCTATCGGAATCCTTTTGATATCCACATTGATTGTTTTTTTCGCTACAGAGGAAACCTATGACGCTATTGAAATGGCCTCCATTTGGGTAAGGAACTATTTTGGATATTTCTATTTGTATCTTGGACTGGGATGTGTTCTTTTTTTGTTGGCCATTGCATTATCCCCTTTAGGAAAAATAAAGCTGGGCACAAAAAATGAAAAACCCGAATTTACAATTTGGGCATGGACAGCCATGCTCTATAGTGCAGGAATGGGAGCAGGAATTTTACTCCGAGCAGTACAGGAACCCGTTTTTATGCAGCAAAATCCTCCCTACTTTTCAGATTTACCTTCAGATATCCTTGCCTTGGAATTTACCTTTTATCAATGGGGGTTTACGGCTTGGGCTTTTTATGGACTTTTTGCCATGACCATAGGTTATTATCTTTTTATTAGAAAGAAAAAAGTATTGATCAGCTCAACTATTGAAAATATATTGCACAATAAAGCAGCTAGAACAGGTATTGATGTGCTTACTATTATGACCACGGTTTTTGGCTTGGTTGCGGCAATTGGCCTAGGGACAACCCAAATTAACGGCGGCCTTATCCACATTACTTCCTCCAATTTTGGCCTGGCCACTACTTTATTTCTAACTACCCTTATTTCGGCATTGGCATTTTATTCTGCATGGAAAGGAGTTGACAAAGGTATTCAGGTACTTTCAAAAATCAATATCCTTATTACCCTGGCCGTATTATTTTTTACTTTTTTCCAAAGTGATATTCTTAAGGTAGTCGGTAATTTTCTATATGCCACCCTTCATTATATAGTGGACTTCATACCCATGAGCCTGGCCTATGGCAGTTACGACCCGGGAATAACTTTTCTTACCGATTGGACTTTCTACTATTGGGCCTTTTGGTTGGCATGGGCTCCCTTTACCGGGATTTTTATTGCAAGGATTTCCAAAGGGCGTAGCCTAAGGCAGTTACTATTGGGAGTACTTATCATCCCCAGTTTGGGCACCTTTTTTTGGTTTTCAGTATTTGGCACCTCGGCCTTCCAACTTATTGAGGGATGGGGAAGCTATAACAACGAATTTAACGGAGTGTTTTCCTCCATCTTTGTGTTTTTTGGAAACTACCCCTTCGCCACTTTCCTAAATATAACTACCATACTATTGCTTATAGGGTTTTTGGTAACCTCCGTGGACTCGGCTGTTTTTGTACTGAGCATGTTCTCTGACAGAGGCAAAAAAGACCCCAGCAAAAAGCATCGCTTAATTTGGTCCCTGTTTATCTTTCTGGCCACAATTGCCCTAATTCTATTGGGCAATGCCAAACCAGAGGTAGATATATTGGTTGCCGCCCAAAAGTTATTGATTATTACATCGCTGCCCTTTGCCTTTTTCATGGTATTTATGGCCATAGTATTTCTCAAGGAGCTATTGAGGTACAATAAGAGTTATCCTGAGATCGACAAAAAATAAAAAACTATTAGTTTTTAGGCAGAAATACCTCGGCCATCATGCAACGTGCACTTCCACCACCACAGGTTTCAATGGTATCCAAAGAACTATGGATAATGGCACAATGCTTCTCTATAGTTTGAATCTGTTGTGGTTTTAAACTATTGTATGCCGCTGTACTCATTACCAAATATCGTTTTTCACCCATTCCCAAGACTTGTAGCATATTCCCGGCAAAATGGTGCATTTGCTTTTCAGAAATAGCTATAATCTCCTTACCATCCTGTTTTAAGTGGTTCACTACATTCTTTTTTTCCTTTTTATCGTCGATCGAATCCAAACAGATTACTACAAAAGTTTCTGCCAAGCACATCATTACATTGGTATGATAAATAGGTTTTCGGGTGCCTGCCACGGATTGATTGGCCGTGAATACAATAGGAGTATATTCAAAATCTTCACAAAATTCTATAAACAAATCCTCATCCGCCCTATCCGAAAGGGCACAATAGGCTTTCTCATTTACCCTATCCAACACAACACTACCTGTGCCTTCCAAAAAAAAGCCCTCTTCCTCTGCCGAGGTATAATCCATTACATTTTCTATAACAAACCCCCTCTGCTCCAACAGGGCAAGAATGTCTTCTCTTCGTTCATTTCGTCTATTCTCGGCGAACATAGGATAAAGCCCCACTGTTCCATCGGCATGGAAGGAAACCCAATTATTGGGGAAAATGGAATCTGGGGTATCCAAATCCTTCTTGTCATCAACAACGATAACATTTATACCCTTTTCCCTTAATACCAGTACAAAAGCATCAAACTCCTCCTGTGCCTTCACATTAATTACCTGGTTTTTTAGATCAAGGTCCTCCTGAAAATAGTTATTTACTGCGGTTTGCTCGTTCATTCGAAAATTCACTGGGCGCACCATCAAAATTGTATTGGTAATTTGCATCTTATTAGTCACTTTTCAAATTGTGTATTACAAAGCGTTCCCGCTTTAAATTTGAGCAAAATTAGTTCATTTATTTCTTGGTACAGACAAATGGAAAAATTAGAAATACATTAGTCCCTTACCAAGGGCAAGGTACTACACCTTAAAAGACCTTCTTGTTTAGCTATCTCGGCATAGGCTATTTCCTCTACCGTAAAACCGTGTTCCCGCAACCAGTTGTTCAATCTGGTAAAATTACGCTCGGAGACCACTACATTGGGGGATATGGAAAAAACATTGCTCACCATATTATACATCTCTTCCTTGCTGATCTCAAAAACATTGTCGCTCCCAAAATAATCCAAAAACCATTGATACTCCTCTTCCCTTAAGAATCCATTCTTATGCAAAATGGCTTTATTTGTCCCAACTGGCTGAAAACAACAATCCAAATGCAAGGCATTTTCCTTGGCATTGGTATTCGACTTTCTAAGCTCAAAAGCCTTAACCTTTTTATTTGGGAATTGATCAGCAATAAAATCTACTGCCTCCTGATTGGTACGGGCCGTAATATAATCGGCGTAGTCCGCCCCCGTATAAGTTCCCATAAAAATATACTCTCCCCAAGGCATAACATCTCCCCCTTCTATATGAACCTCTTTTGGAGGGTAAATTATCTGATCTTCATCTATTTTACTAAGGACATATTTAATAGCCTGAAATTCCTTTTCTCTATCCGGAAGAATATTCGCTTTCACGAGTTTATCCCCTATGACAAAAGCAATATCCCTAGAAAATATTTGATTACAATCCTTTAAGACCCTTGGTCTGAAGACTTGAACATCGTATTTGGCAAATACTTTGGCAAACCCGTCCATTTCCCTTACCATATCCGCCTCGATTGGATAGGTACCGGCCAATATATGTTCCAATGATTTGGGATCATAGGCCTCTTCAGGTTTTGGAATAGGTCCACAGCTTTTGGCTGTTCCCAGAACCACCGATCTTAACCTTGAAGTTTCATCCTGTACATTCAACTTTAGCATGGCTGCTTTTTGGGTAAAGATAGAAATACTTATTTTGATAAATAAAAACTGCCCTTTGTATATTAAATACAAAGGGCAGTCAAAAATTATTCATTTTATATCTATCTCTTGTCCAAAGGAACAAAAGATCTACTAGTTTCCCCTATATATACCTGTCTTGGTCTACCGATAGGCTCATTTTTCAATCTCATTTCCCTCCATTGGGCAATCCAGCCCGGTAGGCGTCCCAAAGCAAACATAACGGTGAACATTTCGGTAGGTATACCCAATGCCCTATATATTATTCCTGAGTAAAAATCTACGTTGGGATATAATTTTCTGTCTACAAAATATTTATCCTCCAAGGCCTCCTTAGCCAAGCCCTTTGCTATATCCAAAATTGGATCATCTATACCCAGATCTCCCAAAACTTCCTCTGCCGCCTGCTTAATAATCTTTGCCCTGGGATCAAAATTCTTGTACACCCTGTGCCCAAAGCCCATTAAGCGAAAAGGATCACTCTTGTCTTTGGCCTTGGCCATGTATTTTTTGGTATCCCCACCATCGGCCTCAATAGCCTCCAGCATTTCCAAAACGGCCTGATTGGCTCCTCCATGTAGAGGTCCCCAAAGCGCACAGATACCTGCAGAAATAGATGCAAATAAACCAGCATGCGAAGAACCTACAATACGAACGGTAGAAGTAGAACAGTTTTGTTCATGATCTGCATGCAAGATCAATAATTTATCCAAGGCCTCTATAACGATCTTATTCTTTTTGTATTCCTGGTTGGGCTTTTTGAACATCATTTTATGAATATTCTCAACATAACCTAAAGAGTCGTCACCATAATCCAAGGGCAATCCCTTTTTCTTTCTTAAGGTCCATGCCACTAAAACAGGAAATTTAGCCAAGATCCTAACAATGGCCCAATACATTTCCTTTTCTGAGGACACGTTTACAGAAGTTGGATTAAAGGCTATAAGTGCACTGGTTAAACTTGACAGTACACCCATTGGATGTGCTGATTTTGGAAAACCATCCAAAATCTTCTTCATCTCCTCATCTACATGGGACTCAGCTTTTATATCCTGATGGAATTTATCCAATTGCCCTTTATTTGGCAAGGCTCCAAAAATCAACAAATAGGCAACTTCCAAGAATTCGGCCTTTTCTGCCAATTCCTCAATAGAATATCCTCGATACCTTAAAACTCCTTTTTCACCATCCAAAAAAGTAATGGCACTCTCGCAGGAGCCGGTATTCTTAAACCCAGGGTCTATCGTTATCATTCCTGAATCGGCCCTCATAGTTTTAATATCTATAGCCAATTCATTTTCGGTACCTTCTATAACTGGAAATTCAAATTTCTTTCCGTTGTATTCTATTGTTGCCTTATTCGCCATTTCTTAAATTCCTGTTTTATTCGATTGTTCGTAAAAATACTAAAAACACCTAAGGTTAACAATTGAAGATTTTGTTATTTATAGAATAATTATGAAATATTTTGAAAACCTGAAATAAATATATTTCTACTGGTTAATGGAATATAGATATTTGTAGTAATCATCTACCGATTTTTCCCAAGTGAACCTCATCTTTTTGGCATTATCCTGAATTTCCTTCCACTTTGGCTTGTCATTTACAAAAACATCCAAAGCTTGGTCAAGTACCAGGATCATATTTTTAATTTTATCGTCATAGGTCTTGCCATCAAAACTGAATCCAGTTTTCATATGCTCCACAGTATCTCTTAAGCCTCCCGTATTGTGCACCAGACATGGGTTGCCGTTTCGCATGGCCAACATTTGGCTAATGCCACAGGGTTCAAATAAACTGGGCATAAAATACAGGTCGGTCTCCAAATATATGGAATCGATCAAATCCTCAGATTGACCGTTGGTGAAAATAAAGTTTTTATGCTCATAGCTCAATTGACGAAAAAGTTCCTCGTACTCAGGTGCACCCGTGCCCAAGAGCATAAAAATTCCATCGACTTTCTTAAGTCGGTTCAATATTTCTACAAATGCTTCCGGTGATCGTTTAAAGAAATAGAACTTTTGCTCCGTTAAACGGGCCACACTGGAAACTATGAATTTAGGTCTATCGGTAACATATTCCATCACCTTTTCCCCGGTATGCGCCAGAAAATCGGCCTTATATTTCTTGGATTCCTCTTGTAACCATCTGAATAAGGCCTTTACGGTATTACGATACAATAGGCCTTTTTCTGCAACTCTAATATTCTTATAATTGGAGCCATTAAGTATCCCAAACAATCGCCCTTGATTATTGGCTTCCTGCAGGTCCAATTCCAAACTCTCCCCGCCTATGAATTCAGGTGGAGTACTGGGCCTTAAAACATCTTCCTTATAGGAAGGGGAAACTGTATGAACGGCATCTGCTAACCTTATACCAACGGCCATAAGGTTAATACAATCCTGATACCTCTTGTCCATTAACCTCTGCGTATCTATAGGCACAGTGGGAAACCAATTCCCAATTGATGAGTAATTATTGTAAAACGGACGTATCCCTTGAATGGCCAGATTATGGATGGTATATACAAAGCGCATTTTCTTTAAAGACTGGTACTCTGGATGGTACGTCTTTAAAAACAACAATAGGCTGGAATGCCAATCGTGCATATGTACAATATCCAAATCGCCGAAAGCCCCAACTTTAATAGCCTCAGCTACACCGGTACAAAAAATGGTAAACTTAATGTTATCCGTATAAAAAGCTTCTTCAGGATCGTCGTGGTATATATGTCCTATTTCCCCAGCTGTAATCTCCGGATGATGTATTACATAATGATGTAAATTTGCAAACTCCTTTTTGGGAGCCACTTCATACAGCTCGGCAACATAGACCGTTCCCCTTAGGTTAAGATTAAGATTGGTAATGAAGGTTCCATTTTGATGTAATCTTGAATAGGAGGGCACTACTACGTGCGCCATGTCCCCCCTCTCGGAAATCTGCCGAGGAACATCCCTAACCACATCACCCATCCCGCCGGCCTTACACTTTGGAATACCGTCATTCTCAGCAGCAACAAATAGAAAGTTATTCATTTAATCTAGAATTTTATTATATATATTGGTATATTGATAAAAGTAGGATAATATAATTATTTATTTCTGATAAGTAAACAAACCTCCATGATATTTAAAAAAAAAAGCCATTCTACATAGAATGGCTTTTTTTAGGACTGTAATTTTGTATTATTTTATTTTGAAGGCTTGTACTCCGGGGTAATATGCAGTGCTCCCCAATTCTTCTTCTATCCTTAACAATTGGTTATATTTCGCCATCCTATCAGATCTGGAAGCCGAGCCGGTTTTAATTTGACCCGTATTTAGGGCAACTGCCAAATCGGCAATGGTGTTATCCTCAGTTTCTCCAGAACGGTGCGACATAACAGATGTATATCCCGCATTTTTGGCCATATTAACAGCTGCTATTGTTTCCGTTAGAGTTCCTATCTGGTTAACTTTGATCAAGATGGAATTGGCAATACCCTCTTTTATTCCTCTGGACAAACGTTCAACATTGGTCACAAATAAATCGTCACCTACCAATTGAACTTTATCCCCAATTTTATCTGTCAAAGCTTTCCAGCCTTTCCAATCGTTTTCATCCATTCCATCCTCAATGGAAATAATAGGATATTTGGCACTTAAATCTGCCAAATATTGAGCCTGTTCCTCAGAAGTTCTAACTACTCCTTTATCTCCTTCAAATTTGGTATAATCGTATTTTCCATTCACATAAAACTCTGCAGCAGCACAATCCAGGGCAATCATTACATCGTCCCCTAATTTGTAACCTGCCTTTTCAACAGCTTTTGCAATGGTATCCAATGCATCCTCTGTACCGCCTGCAAGATTTGGAGCAAATCCACCTTCATCCCCAACAGCTGTACTTAGCCCCCTATCGTGCAATACTTTCTTCAGGTTATGGAATATTTCCGTTCCCATTTGCATGGCATGCGAAAAATTATTAGCCTTTACCGGCATCACCATAAATTCTTGAAAGGCAATGGGAGCATCGGAATGCGAACCTCCATTAATAATATTCATCATTGGTACTGGCAAGGTATTGGCACTAACACCGCCCACATACCTGAACAGGGACAATCCCAATTCATTGGCAGCAGCCTTGGCAACTGCCAGGGAAACACCTAAAATGGCATTGGCACCCAATTTCGATTTATTGGGCGTACCATCCAAATCTATCATAGTTTGATCAACCAAATTTTGTTCAAAAACGGACATACCCAGAATCTCCTCGGCAATAACTGTATTTACGTTGTTAACGGCCTTTCCTACTCCTTTACCCATGAAGGTTTTTCCTCCATCACGAAGCTCAACTGCCTCATGCTCACCTGTAGAAGCTCCTGAAGGAACTGCTGCCCTCCCCATTACTCCATTTTCGGTAATTACGTCTACCTCTACTGTTGGATTACCTCTTGAATCCAAAATTTGTCGTGCATGAACACTTAGGATGATACTCATATGTCTATCTTTTATTTTTTAGTTAATTTATTATGCAAATATAGCAAAGGAAGCGCTTTCAACCCCACTATTATTGGCTTTAATGACCCTTTGATAACAATAAAATAAAACTATAACGTTTTAGTTTACCGTGGATTGGATCATTTCGAAAAATTGGTCGAACAGATACTCTGCATCATGTGGTCCCGGACTTGCTTCTGGATGGTATTGAACAGAAAACACATTCTTATCCTTCATTCTAATTCCGGCCACCGTATTGTCATTAAGATGAAGATGGGTTATCTCCAAATCGGGATTAGCTTCGGTCTCTTCCCTATTAATGGCAAAACCGTGATTTTGGGAAGTGATCTCACCTTTTCCCGTAATTAAATTCATTACAGGGTGATTTATACCCCTATGCCCATTGTGCATTTTATAGGTAGAAACCCCGTTGGCCAAAGCCAACACCTGATGCCCTAGACATATACCGAACAATGGTTTGTCCGATTTTATCATTTCCTTGGCAGATGCTATTGCCTCATGCAATGGGTCCGGATCCCCTGGGCCATTGGAAATAAAATATCCATCAGGATTCCAAGAGCTCATTTCCTCAAAAGTCGCATTGTACGGAAATACCTTTATGTAGGCACCCCTTTTGGCCAAGTTTCGAAGAATATTTTTCTTGATTCCTATATCCAGGGCAGATACTTTATATTTTGCATCCTTATCCCCATAGTAATAGGCTTCTTTTGTAGAAACTTTGGAAGAAAGCTCCAAGCCTTCCATGCTTGGCACTTCTGCCAATTTCTTTTTTAATTCCTCAATATTATCCACATCTGTAGATATTACAGCATTCATGGCCCCATTATCCCGGATGTACCCCACCAAGGCCCTAGTATCCACGTCGGAAATGGCCAACAGATTATTTTTATCCAAAAATTCCTGTAAACTTAAGTCGGCATTGGGCCTGGAATAATGGTAACTAAAATTTTTACAAACCAAGCCTGATATCTTCACAGAATCAGATTCAACTTCTTCATCATTTGCCCCATAATTCCCAATATGGGCATTTGTGGTTACCATGATTTGTCCAAAATAGGACGGATCTGTAAATATCTCCTGATAACCGGTCATTCCGGTGTTAAAACAAGCCTCTCCAAAGGCAGTTCCTTCTTTGTCCCCTACAGCCTTACCGTGAAAAATAGTCCCATCGGCAAGCAGCAATATTGCTTTTTTTCTTGTTTGATACTTCATTTTTTGGCGTTACAATTTTTCGTTTTGCAAAATAACATAAAAAAAGGATAAGCTTTTAGGCTTATCCTTTTACAATTATTAATATTTAATAACAATTTTACTCTTGAGCATCATCTGCTTTTTTTTCTGCCTTTGGCTCTTCTACTTTCGGTTCTTCGGCCTTTGCACTTTCTGCTTTTGGTGTTTCTTCAACAACCGCGGTAGCATCATCTGCTTTTTTGGTTCTACCCCTTCTTGTAGTCTTTTGCTTCTTAGGCTTGCCAGCATTGTAAATTTCATTGAAATCTACTAGCTCTATCATTGCCATGTCAGCATTATCCCCAAGACGATTACCTAATTTGATAATTCTGGTATATCCTCCTGGTCTGTCAGCTACCTTTTCAGCAACACTGCTGAAAAGCTCGGTAACCGCATACTTGTCTCGAAGGCTTTTAAAAACAATACGTCTGTTATGAGTACCCTTCTCAACTGTTTGATTATTCTCAGTTTTTGATTTGGTAATCAAAGGCTCTACAAACTGCTTTAAAGCTTTTGCTTTTGCAACAGTTGTATTAATTCTCTTGTGCTCTATTAATGAACAGGCCATGTTTGCCAACATAGATTTTCTATGGGCCGCCTTTCTTCCTAAATGATTAACTTTCTTACCGTGTCTCATTGTTCTTTTCTATAGTCTTTCCTGGTTTTGGTATTCCCAATTCCCATGAAAGTTCAATTAATCTTTATCCAATTTATATTTTGACAAATCCATTCCAAAGCTCAAACCTTTGTTGATGACCAATTCTTCCAATTCGGTCAAGGATTTTTTACCAAAGTTTCTAAACTTCATCAAATCGTTCTTGTTAAAAGAAACCAGATCTCCAAGTGTATCAACTTCCGCAGCTTTCAAACAGTTCAATGCTCTTACAGAAAGATCCATATCGACCAATTTGGTCTTCAATAGCTGACGCATATGTAATGATTCCTCATCATAGGTCTCTGTCTGTGCAATCTCGTCCGCCTCTAAGGTAATACGCTCATCGGAGAACAACATAAAGTGGTGTATTAGAACCTTTGCACCTTCGGTCAATGCCTCTTTTGGATGAATTGAACCATCGGTTGCGATTTCAAAAACCAATTTTTCATAATCGGTCTTTTGCTCTACACGAAAGTTTTCTATACTGTACTTTACATTTTTAATAGGAGTAAAGATAGAATCTACGGCTATGGTACCTAGTGGTGCATTGGATTTTTTATTCTCCTCAGCAGGCACATATCCCCTACCTTTATCTATGGTAATCTCCATATTAATGCTAACCTTGGGATCCATGTTACAAATAACTAAATCTGGGTTCAATACTTGGTAACCAGAAATAAATTTTTGAAAATCACCTGCAGTCAATTGTTCCTTTCCGCTAACAGAGATAGATACTGTCTCACTATCAACATCGTCTATCTGTCTTTTGAATCGAACTTGTTTAAGATTTAGAATGATTTCGGTAACATCTTCCACAACACCGGAAATTACAGAGAACTCATGTTCCACCTTATCAATTCTAACAGAAGTGATAGCAAAACCTTCCAAGGACGAAAGCAAAACTCTTCTTAATGCGTTCCCAACAGTTAAGCCATAACCTGGTTCCAACGGACGAAATTCGAATTTGCCTTCGAAATCGGAGGAATCAATCATTATAACTTTATCGGGCTTCTGAAAATTTAATAATGCCATAATTGGATCAGTGTTGTTTTATTTAGAGTATAACTCGACTATTAATTGTTCTTTGATATTCTCTGGAATTTGCATTCTTTCTGGAACGGAAACAAAATTCCCTTCCATTTTTTCTGAATTCCAAGTGATCCACTCGTACACACTGCTATTTGCAGAAAGAGCGTCATCGATCGCTTTTAAAGACTTTGATTTTTCCCTTACGCCAACAACATCACCAGCTTTCAAGGAATAGGATGGAATGTTAACCAACTCTCCGTTTACCGTAATATGTCTATGTGAAACCAATTGTCTTGCTCCACTTCTAGAAGGGGAAATACCCATTCTGTAAACAACGTTGTCTAGACGCGATTCACACAATTGAAGTAATACCTCACCGGTTACTCCTTTACTTCTATTTGCTTTTGCAAATATGTTTCGGAATTGTTTTTCCAAAATACCGTATGTGTATTTCGCTTTTTGCTTTTCCATTAACTGGATAGCATATTCAGACTTTTTACCACGACGTCTGTTATTACCGTGTTGTCCTGGAGGATAATTTCTTTTCTCAAAAGATTTATCATCTCCGAAAATCGCTTCACCGAATTTACGGGCGATCTTTGTTTTTGGTCCTGTATATCTTGCCATTTTCTTTTAGTTTGGAAACGTGATCATGAATTAAGGCTTATCCTTCGATAATCGTAACTACATTTCCTTGAAACACCCCATTGGGGCAATTGATTACTATTAATTATACTCTTCTTCTTTTTGGTGGTCTACAACCATTGTGCGGCATTGGAGTTACATCGATAATCTCTGTAACCTCAATTCCTGAGTTATGTATAGAACGGATAGCAGATTCCCTACCATTTCCCGGTCCTTTTACATAAACCTTTACTTTTCTTAAACCAGCTTCATGAGCAACTTTAGCACAATCCTCAGAAGCTATTTGAGCTGCATAAGGAGTGTTCTTTTTAGAACCTCTGAAACCCATTTTACCCGCTGAAGACCAAGAAATTACATCACCCTTCTTGTTGGTTAAAGAAATAATAATATTATTAAAAGAAGCAGTAACATGGGCTTCGCCCACAGACTCTACTATAACTTTACGCTTCTTTGCCGCTTTTGCATTTGCCTTTGCCATAATATCCTAATTATTATTTAGTTGCCTTCTTCTTGTTAGCAACTGTTTTCCTCTTACCTTTTCTTGTCCTAGAGTTGTTTTTGGTACGCTGACCTCTTAAAGGCAGACCAGATCTATGGCGAATACCTCTATAACAACCTATATCCATTAAACGCTTAATGTTCAATTGGTTTTCAGAACGCAATTCCCCTTCAATAGTCAAAGAAGAAACTGCCTCACGAATACGACCAATCTCATCATCGTTCCATTCAGATACTTTGGTATCCTCACTTACTTGGGCCGTAGATAAAATCTCCTTTGCCCTACTTTTACCTATACCAAAGATATAGGTCAGGGCTATTACCCCTCTTTTCTGTTTTGGTATGTCTACACCTGCAATTCTTGCCATAATTACCCTTGTCTTTGTTTAAATCTAGGATTCTTTTTATTAATTACGTACAATCTGCCTTTTCTACGCACAATCTTGCACTCGGCACTTCTTTTCTTAATTGATGCTCTAACTTTCATCCTATTTACTTAATATCTATATGTAATTCTTGCTTTACTTAAATCGTAAGGGCTCATTTCGAGCTTAACCTTATCCCCTGGAAGTAACTTAATATAATGCATACGCATTTTTCCAGAGATATGCGCCGTTACCACGTGACCGTTTTCCAACTCCACGCGAAACATGGCATTTGACAATGCCTCAATTATGCTTCCATCTTGCTCTATTGCTGATTGTTTAGCCATAATCTATGCTACCTTTCTATTTTTTCCTGATTTCATCAAACCGTCATAATGTCTGTTCAACAAATAAGAATTTACTTGTTGCACTGTATCGATCGCTACACCTACCATGATCAACAATGATGTTCCTCCGTAAAATAATGCCCAACCAGCCTGTACATCCATAATCTTCACAATAACTGCCGGCAATACCGCCAATAAAGCAAGGAAAACAGATCCAGGTAATGTAATCAATGACATTATTTTATCCAAAAAATCCCCAGTTTCCTTTCCAGGTCTAATTCCAGGAATAAAACCACCACTTCTTTTCAGATCATCGGCCATTTTATTGGTAGGTACTGTAATCGCCGTATAAAAATAGGTGAAAACAATAATCAAGAACCCGAACAAAAGATTATAGGCCAATCCAAATATATCTTGGAATTGAACTTCCATCCACTGTCCTACCGCGGTATTGTTAAAGGTTTTGCCCAACAATCCAGGTGCAAACATAATGGCCTGTGCAAATATAATAGGCATTACTCCAGAAGCATTCAACTTTAAGGGAATATACTGTCTAGATCCCATGATATTCTTTTCATATCCACCGGAAGCAGTCCTTCTAGCATATTGAACCGGTATCTGGCGAGTAGCCATTACCAACAATACACATAGCAAAATCACAATAAACCAAATAATAACTTCAATAAGCATGAACATAAGTCCACCATTATTATTTGCTGTCCTCGATATAAATTCCTGTACAAAATTCTGAGGCATCGTAGCTATAATCCCGATCATGATCAGAAGGGATATACCATTTCCGATACCTTTATCGGTAATTTTTTCTCCCAACCACATTGCAAAAATAGTTCCTGCAACCAAAATTATTACCGATGGGATCACAAAATCAAGTCCCTTACCAAAAACGAAGGCACTGTCAGGAACTCCCAAAGCTCCCAAACTGTACAAATAAGCAGGAGCCTGAACAATACAAATACCGATAGTAAGCCATCTGGTAATTTGATTGATTGTTTTTCTTCCGCTTTCTCCTTCCTTTTGTAATTTTTGAAGATAAGGAATGGCTATACCCATTAACTGCACTACAATAGAAGCAGAAATATAGGGCATAATTCCCAACGCAAAAACCGAGGCATTGGACAATGCTCCTCCGGTAAAGGCATTCAATATACCCAAAATACCACTATCAGTACTGGAGGCCAAACCAGCTAACTGGGTAGAATCAATACCTGGAAGAACTACCTGCGCACCAAAACGATACACCAAAAGCAAACCAAGGGTAACGATTATCCTACCCTTTAGTTCTTCAATCTTCCAAATATTTGATAATGTCTCGAAAAATTTCTTCATAGTATTCTTTGCTTATAAACTTATAGCTTCACCACCTGCAGCCTCAATTGCGGCCTTTGCGGTAGCTGTAAATTTATGTACAGAAACTTTAAGGGAGGCTTTTAGCTCTCCATTACCAAGAATCTTAACCAAATCGTTTTTACCAACCAATCCGTTTTCTACAAGCATATCCAAAGTAACCGTATCCTTAACGGCTCCTTTATCTACCAATTCCTGCAATTTTTCTAGATTGATCCCAGCGTAATCCTTTCTATTGATATTCGTGAAACCAAATTTTGGCACACGTCTCTGCAATGGCATTTGTCCACCTTCGAAACCAATTTTCTTAGAATAACCAGATCTGGATTTAGCACCTTTATGCCCTCTGGTAGCAGTACCTCCCTTACCGGAACCCTGACCTCTACCTATGACTTTACCGGCTTTTTGGACAGCACCTTCCGCTGGTTTTAAATTACTTAAATTCATAACACTAAAATTATATTAAGCCTCCTCTGTGGAAACTAAGTGTTTAACTTTATTTATCATTCCAAGAATACTTGAGGTAGCATCATGTTCTACAACCTGTCCTATTCTTCGTAAACCAAGAGCCTCTAATGTTCTCTTTTGATTTTGAGCTCTTTTAATACTGCTCTTTACCTGTTTAACTTTAATCTTTCCCATTATATTCTTGGTTTTATCCTTTAAAAACTTTTTCTAAAGAAATACCTCTTTGGTTTGCAACTGTCTTTGCACCTCTAAGTTGTAAAAGCGCATCAAAAGTAGCTTTTACTACGTTGTGAGGGTTGGAAGAACCTTGTGATTTGGATAATACATCATGAACACCTACTGCTTCCAATACCGCTCTAACCGCACCTCCTGCAATTACTCCGGTACCGTGTGATGCTGGCTGGATATAAACTCTAGCTCCACCGAATTTACCTTTTTGTTCATGAGGCAAAGTACCTTTGTTCAAAGGAATTCTAATAAGATTCTTTTTAGCATCTTCTATAGCCTTGGCAATTGCCGTAGCAACTTCCTTAGACTTACCTAGACCATGACCTACAACACCATTTTCATCACCTACCACAACGATAGCAGAGAAACCGAACGCTCTACCACCTTTCGTAACTTTGGTAACACGTTGTACCCCAACCAATCTATCTTTTAATTCTAAACCTCCCGGCTTAACAGTCTCTACGTTTTTGTATTTCTGATACATAATATTCTTAGAATTTTAATCCTGCTTCCCTAGCGCCCTCGGCTAATGATTTAACTCTTCCATGGTATAAATTACCACCTCTATCAAAAGCAACAGCTTCTATTCCAGCTTCCTTTGCCTTTTCGGCAATAGCCTTCCCTACTAGGTTAGCCACTTCTGTTTTAGTCCCTTTAGCCTTAGCCAACGCCTTATCCCTTGAGGAAGCGGACACTAAAGTTGTTCCGGCCACATCATCAATAATTTGAGCGTATATCCCAGTATTGCTTCTAAAAACAGCAAGCCTTGGCCTTTCTGCAGTACCTGAGGATATTTTTCTAATCCTCCTTCTGATACGTAGTCTTCTTTCAGTCTTCGTTAATCCCATAATGCTAATTATTAAGCCGATTTACCAGCTTTTCTTCTTAATTGTTCACCAACGAACTTAATTCCTTTTCCTTTGTAAGGCTCTGGCTTACGGAAAGATCTAATCTTAGCAGCAATCTGCCCCACTAATTGCTTATCATGCGAACTTAGCTTTATAATTGGATTCTTTCCTTTTTCGGATACAGTCTCCACTTTTACCTCTGAAGCCACATCCAAAACGATGTTGTGTGAAAACCCTAAAGCTAGGTCCAATGTTTGTCCTTGGTTGCTGGCACGATATCCTACCCCTACCAATTCCAATTCCTTTACCCATCCTTTAGAAACTCCTTCGATCATATTAAAGAACAATGATCTATAAAGACCATGTTTCGCTTTATGCTCCTTGGAATCTGAAGGTCTTGTAACAAAAACTTGACCATCCTCAACCTTAACAGCAGCACCAGAAAATTCTTGGGAGAGTTCTCCCAACTTACCTTTTACGGTAATAACATCTTCCTTAACCTCTACGGTTACTCCTTCTGGAATTGCTATTGGATTATTACCTGTTCTAGACATTATTCTAAATCTTTATAGTATTAATAAACATAACATAATACTTCCCCACCTGCATTTTCAAGCTTTGCTTGCTTACTGGTCATTACACCATGGGAAGTAGAAATAATAGCAATACCAAGACCGTTTAATACTCTTGGCAACTCCTCTGAGTTAGCATATTTTCTAAGTCCTGGTGTACTAACTCTTTTAATTTTCTTTATAACCGGCTCTTTTGTGAATTTGTCATATTTCAAGGCTATTTTAATAGTCCCTTGAACCGCGTTATCTTCAAATTTGTAGCTTAAAATATATCCTTGATCGAATAATATTTTAGTAATTTCTTTCTTTAAATTAGAGGCAGGAATCTCAACCACCCTGTGGCCGGCGCTACTTGCATTTCTAATTCTCGTTAAATAATCCGCAATTGGATCTGTAAACATAATTATTGATTTACGGTAACGGTTTTTAACACAATTGTTAAACCTGAAACCAGTTTATACTCTTTTATTACCAGCTAGCTTTTCTTACTCCAGGTATAAGACCATTATTGGCCATTTCCCTAAAGGTAACCCTAGATATACCGAAAGTTCTCATGTAACCCTTTGGTCTACCAGTTAGCTTGCAACGGTTGTGCAAACGAACAGGAGAAGCATTTTTAGGTAATTTCTGTAACGCCTCATAATCACCAGCCTCTTTCAAGGCCTTTCTCTTCTCAGCATATTTAGCTACAGTCTTTTCTCTTTTGACCTCACGGGCCTTCATGGATTCTTTAGCCATACTAATTCTTTTTAAAAGGTAGTCCTAATTCGGTTAATAATGATTGAGCTTCTTTATCTGTCTCCGCAGAGGTTACAAATGTAATATCCATCCCATTGATTCTGTTAATTTTATCAATGTTTATTTCCGGAAATATGATTTGTTCCGTAATACCAAGATTATAATTCCCTCTTCCATCAAAACCAGTGGCCTTAATTCCTTGGAAATCCCTTACCCTAGGTAATGCAGTTGTCACCAATCTATCCAAGAATTCGTACATTCTCTCTCCACGTAAGGTTACTTTTGCCCCAATTGGCATTCCTTTACGTAATTTAAATGCAGCAACATCCTTTTTAGACATCGTTGAAATTGCTCTTTGGCCAGTGATATTGGTCAACTCATCTACCGCATGGTCTATAAGTTTCTTATCCGCTACAGCGGCACCAACACCTCTACTAACAACAATTTTTTCTAATTTAGGAACCTGCATTACATTTTTGTAACCAAACTCCTCCTTAAGAGCCTTAACAACTCTTTCTTTATATTCCTGTTTTAATCTTGGAACGTAAGCCATAACTAAATTACTTCTTTAGATTTCTTAGAAAATCTTACTTTCTTACCATCTCTTACCTCAAATCCAACTCTAGTGGTCTCTCCAGATTTTGGATCGATCAAAGACAGATTGGATATCTGTAAGGGAGCCTCTTTCTTAACAATCCCTCCTTGAGGATTGCTAGCACTTGGCTTTTCGTGTTTGGACACCATATTGGCTCCTTCAACGATCGCCTTGTTTTTTTCACGGTCTACAGTTACAACCTTACCCTCTACCCCTTTGTGGTCTCCGGCAATAATTCTAACAGTATCCCCTGTTTTGATTTTTAATTTTCCCATTTTGCTATTTTTATTAAAGCACCTCTGGAGCCAATGATACAATTTTCATGAACTGCTTATCACGAAGTTCCCTGGCCACCGGTCCAAAAACACGTGTACCTCTCATTTCCCCGGTTGGGTTCAAAAGTACACAGGCATTATCATCGAAACGAATATAAGAACCATCAGGTCTTCTAACTTCTTTCTTTGTTCTTACAACAACTGCTGTGGAAACCGCACCTTTTTTAATAGCTCCGTTTGGAGTAGCTTCCTTAACGGCAACTACAATTTTATCCCCAACAGAAGCATATCTTCTTTTTGTACCTCCCAACACACGAATGGTCAAAACTTCTTTTGCCCCCGTATTGTCCGCTACTTTTAGTCTAGATTCTTGCTGTAACATAATTATTTAGCTCTTTCAATGATTTCCACTAATCTCCAACATTTGGTCTTACTCAATGGACGAGTCTCCATTATCTTAACCGTATCGCCAATATTGCAATCGTTCTTTTCATCGTGCGCAACATATTTCTTAGTCTTCAACACGAACTTACCGTACATAGGGTGCTTAACACGTTTAACTTCTGAAACCACTACTGATTTCTCCATTTTGTTGCTAGTGACAACTCCTATTCTCTCTTTTCTTAAATTCCTTTTTTCCATAAAGCAGAACCAATTATTGTAATTCCCTTTTAGTTAATTCAGTTGCCAATCTAGCCACCGTTCTTCTCACTTTTCTTATAAGTAAAGGGTTTTCCAATGGTGTAACCGAATGAGCCAATTTTAAATCAGAATGCTGCTTTTTAAATTCAGCACTCTTTTCCTTTAACCCCTCAACTGATAATTCTTTTATTTCTGATTGTTTCATGATACCTTGCAATTATATTAAGCAGAATAGTCCCTAGCAATAATAAATTTCGTTTTTACTGGTAGTTTCTGTGCCGCAAGACGCAAAGCCTCTTTTGCAATATCAAGAGACACACCGGCAATCTCGAACATAACCCTTCCTGGTAATACCACAGCTACGAAATACTCTGGAGCACCTTTACCTTTACCCATACGTACCTCCAAAGGTTTCTTGGTGATAGGCTTGTCCGGGAATATTTTGATCCATAATTGGCCTTCTCTCTTCATGTACCTAGTTGCCGCAATACGAGCTGCTTCAATTTGGCGCGATGTTATAAAAGAGGTATCCATTGATTTAATACCGAACATACCGTTTGAAAGCTGATGACCCCTTCCAGAGATCCCTTTCATACGACCTTTCTGCATTTTTCGGAACTTAGTCCTTTTTGGCTGTAACATTTCTTTACTTCTTTAAAAAATTACTTTCTACGACGTTGTTTCTTCGGTCCTTCTTGCTTACCACCTTTACCTGGCGCCTGGCTCTTAGCCATACCAACCAATGGAGAAAGCTCTCTCTTTCCATAAACCTCACCTTTCATGATCCACACCTTTATCCCTAATCTTCCGTAGGTAGTATGAGCTTCATGCAAAGCATAATCTATATCAGCTCTAAAAGTAGACAAGGGAATCCTACCATCTTTATAAGATTCGGATCTTGCCATTTCAGCTCCGTTCAAACGTCCAGATATCTGAATTTTAATTCCCTCAGCGTTCATTCTCATGGCCGCTGCGATTGCCATTTTTATAGCTCTTCTAAAAGAAATTCTACTTTCAATCTGACGCGCTACACTGGCAGCAACAAGATTAGCGTCCAATTCAGGTCTTTTTATCTCAAAAATATTGATCTGAACTTCCTTGTCCGTAATCTTTTTAAGCTCCTCTTTTAATTTATCTACCTCTTGACCACCTTTACCAATGATAATACCTGGTCTAGCAGTAGTAATGGTAACCGTAATCAACTTTAGAGTACGCTCAATAATAATTCTAGACACACTTGCTTTCGCCAAACGTGCATGAACATATTTTCTGATCTTATCGTCTTCGGCAAGTTTATCACCATAATCGTTTCCACCGTACCAGTTAGATTCCCATCCTCTGATAATTCCTAGACGATTTCCGATTGGATTTGTTTTCTGTCCCATACTAAATGCTCTAGCTTTGTGTGTTATTGTTAGATCCCAAAACCAAGGTAACGTGGTTGGAACGTTTTCTAATTCTATGTGCTCTTCCTTGTGGAGCAGGACGTAGTCTTTTCAACATACTTCCACCATCCACTCTGATTTCCTTAACAAAAAGTTCAGCTTCCTCAACACTTGCATCCTCATTCTTAGCTTGCCAGTTGGCTATTGCAGATAACAATAACTTCTCCAATCTACGTGATGATTCCTTTGAGTTGAATTTCAAAATAGCAAGCGCTTTTTCCACTTTTACACCTCTAACCAAATCCGCTACCAAGCGCATTTTTCTAGGGGAAGTAGGGCAATTATTCAATTTTGCAAACGCTATTTGCTGTTTTTCTGCCTTAATTCTTTCGGCCATTTGTTTTTTACGAACTCCCATAGCTTACTTTTTACCTTTATTTTTTGCTCCGGCATGACCCCTAAAAGATCTTGTTGGAGAAAATTCACCTAATTTGTGACCCACCATGTTTTCTGTTACAAAAACAGGTACAAATTGCTTTCCATTGTGAACCGCTATTGTCTGACCTACAAAATCAGGAGTAATCATAGAAGCTCTAGACCATGTCTTAATGACTGCCTTTTTACCAGATTCAACGTTGTTTTGGACTTTTTTATCCAAACTATAGTGAACGTAAGGTCCTTTCTTTAATGAACGTGCCATTTCTTTCTACTTTTTATTTCTTTCTACGTTCTAAAATATATTTGTTGGTACTCTTGGTCTTGGAACGGGTCCTATATCCTTTAGCAGGAATTCCGTTTCTAGATCTAGGATGACCTCCAGAAGCCCTACCTTCTCCACCACCCATGGGGTGATCAACAGGGTTCATTGCAACTGGTCTTGTTCTTGGCCTTCTTCCCAACCATCTACTTCTACCAGCCTTACCTGACACCAATAATTGGTGATCAGAGTTAGATACGGCACCTATAGTGGCCAAACAATCCGCTAAAACCAATCTGGTTTCACCCGATGGCAATTTAATGGTAACAAACTTACCGTCCTTCGCCATTAACTGGGCAAATGTACCAGCACTTCTTGCCATTACAGCTCCCTGACCAGGACGTAATTCAATTCCAGATATGATAGTACCCAAAGGTATTTCACTCAAAGGAAGTGCATTCCCGATTTCTGGAGCAACCCCGGCACCAGAAGATACTTCTTGCCCTACTTGTAAACCATTAGGAGCAATAATATATCTCTTTTCACCATCAGCATACGCCAATAAAGCTATAAAAGCTGTTCTGTTGGGATCGTACTGAATTGATTCGACAGTGGCAGCAACATCTTGCTTATCCCTTTTGAAATCAATTACACGATACCTTCTTTTATGACCTCCACCTTTTTGGCGTATGGTCATTTTTCCTTGACTGTTTCTACCTCCCGACTTTTTTAACGGAGCAAGCAAGCTTTTTTCCGGCTTATCAGTAGTAATGGCGTCAAATCCGTTTACTACTCTAAAACGCTGCCCAGGAGTGATTGGTTTTAATTTTCTAACTGACATTTTTTGTCTTTATAGATTACTGTAAAAATCAATAATATCTCCTTCTGCTACATCAACAATGGCTTTTTTGAAACCACTTGTCTTTCCGTGCTGTACACCGGTCTTGGTGTAACGCGACTTGCGCGAAGGACCATAATTCATTGTTCGAACTTTCTCAACAGAAACACCATAAGTAGCTTCTACCGCTTCCTTGACCTGAATCTTGTTGGCTTTTGGATCAACAAGAAAACCATAACGATTGTGTAACTCGCTATCAGCAGTCATTTTTTCCGTAATAATTGGCTTTATCAACACACCCATGGTTCGCTTATTTAATTAAGTTCGATTCGATTCCTTCCAAAGAACCTTCCAACAACACTAGGTTGTTAGCATTTAATATTTTGTAAGTGCTTAATTCTGAGTTAGTTATAACCTCAGAACGCTCTAAATTGCGTGAGGACAAATATACGTTATTATTTGAATCACCCAACACAATTAAGGATTTTTTATTCTCCAAGCCCAAAGACTTTAAAAATTGCTTAAAATCCTTAGTTTTTGGGGCTTCAAAATTAAAGTCCTCAACCACCATTATAGCATTATCTTTTGACTTCAATGTTAAGGCAGACCTTCTGGCCAAACGCTTAACATTTTTGTTCAATTTTTGCTTATAATCCTTTGGTCTTGGTCCAAATATACGTCCACCACCTCTAAACACCGGAGACTTAATACTACCCGCACGAGCAGTACCTGTACCCTTTTGTTTTTTGATCTTTCTTGTACTACCTGCTATTTCAGCACGCTCTTTTGATTTGTGCGTACCCTGTCTTTGGTGTGCCAAATATTGTTTAACATCCAAATAAACAGCATGATTGTTTGGTTCTATTGCGAATACAGCGTCCGAAAGCTCAACCTTTCTACCTGTTTCTTTTCCCTTAATATCTAAAACTGCTACCTTCATTACTTCTCAATAGTTACGTAAGCGTTCTTATGACCAGGAACACAACCTTTTACTACTAAAAGGTTCTTTTCTGGAACAATTTTCAATACTCTCAAGTTCTGAACGGTAACTCTATCAGTACCCATTCTACCAGCCATTTTCATTCCCTTAAAAACTCTTGCAGGATATGAAGCAGCACCAATGGAACCTGGAGCTCTTAACCTATTGTGCTGACCGTGGGTTGATTGACCAACACCGGCAAAGCCGTGTCTTTTAACAACACCTTGAAAACCTTTACCTTTTGAGGTACCGATTACATCAACAAATTCTCCTTCTACAAAAAGATCTACTCCAAGAGTATCCCCTAATTTGTGCGCACCTTCTTCAAAATACCTGAATTCCATGACTTTTTTCTTAGGAGAAGCTCCTGCTTTTTTAAAGTGACCTGTAGCCGCTTTATTAGCACGTTTTTCTGCCTTGTCATCGAAACCAAGCTGAAGGGCATTGTACCCGTCGACCTCTGCGGTTCTGACTTGGGTAACTACGCATGGTCCAGCTTCGATTACTGTACATGGAATATTCTTTCCATTTTCATCGAAAATGCTGGTCATACCTATTTTTCTACCTATTAACCCAGACATATTTATAATTGATTATTAATTAATTACTATTTAAATTATCGACAAAAAAACAGGGTCAAAAAATAATTCAACCCTGAATATATTTTTTTCCGTTTTTCCTTCGCGAAACGCTCGGGACATGTCTTTCATAATTTCGAATTATGAATTCCGAAATCAGAACTAAACCTTGATCTCAACCTCAACACCACTAGGAAGTTCCAACTTCATTAAGGCATCGATAGTCTTTGATGAAGAGCTGTAAATATCCAAAAGTCTTTTGTAAGAACTTAATTGGAACTGCTCTCTTGCTTTCTTATTTACGTGCGGTGAACGCAAAACCGTAAATATTTTCTTATGTGTTGGCAAAGGAATTGGTCCAGTTACCACCGCACCTGTAGTCTTTACCGTTTTTACGATCTTCTCAGCAGATTTATCTACCAAGTTATGGTCGTACGACTTTAATTTAATTCTAATTTTTTGACTCATCTTAGTACGATTTAAGCTGTTAATCCTTTTGCTTTTTTGATAACCGCTTCCGAAATATTGGAAGGAGTCTCAGCATAATGTGAAAATTCCATTGTTGAAGTTGCTCTACCTGAAGACAAAGTTCTTAAAGAAGTAACATATCCAAACATTTCGGATAAAGGCACTTCACCCTTAATTACTTTGGCTCCGGCTCTATCATCCATATTGGTAACAACTCCCCTTCTACGGTTAAGATCTCCTACGATATCTCCCATGTTTTCTTCTGGAGTTAGAACCTCCATTTTCATGATCGGTTCCATTATTATTGCTCCAGCAGCCTTACCAGCAGCTTTATAACCCATTTTCGCAGCCAATTCAAAAGATAGTGCATCGGAATCCACAGGGTGGAAAGATCCATCCTTTAAAATCACCTTCATTCTATCCATTTCAAAACCGGCCAATGGACCATTCTTCATAGCGGCAGCAAATCCTTTTTGAACAGGACCTACAAATTCTTTTGGAATACGACCACCTTTAATTTCATCAACAAACTGTAAACCAGTACCAACAAAATCATCATCAGCAGGCCCCATCTCAAAGACGATATCACCAAATTTACCACGACCACCGGATTGCTTTTTATAAACCTCCCTATGTGCAGCAGTTTTCGTTAACGCCTCCTTGTATTCAACTTGTGGCTCTCCTTGATTTACCTCAACCTTAAACTCACGTCTTAAACGGTCAACAATAATGTCCAAGTGAAGCTCACCCATACCAGAGATAATAGTCTGGCCTGAAGCTTCATCAGTTTTTACCTGGAAAGTAGGATCTTCTTCAGCCAATTTAGCCAAAGCCATACCTAATTTATCCACATCCACCTTAGTTTTAGGCTCAACAGCAATACCAATTACCGGGTCAGGAAAATTCATACTTTCCAATACTATTGGATGTTTTTCATCCGACAAAGTATCCCCTGTCTTAATATCCTTAAAACCTACAGCTGCACCTATATCCCCAGCTTCAATAAAATCTACCGCATTTTGCTTATTGGCGTGCATTTGGTAAATTCTGGAAATACGCTCTTTGTTACCTGAACGATTGTTCAACACATAAGAACCTGCATCCAATCTACCTGAATATGCTCTAAAGAATGCCAAACGACCAACAAATGGATCGGTAGCAATCTTAAATGCCAAAGCAGCAAACGGCTCCTTAACACTTGGCTTTCTAGACTCTGGTTTCTCAGTGTCAGGGTTAGTACCTGTAATCGCATCCTTATCCAATGGAGAAGGCAAATAGCGACAAACGGCATCCAATAAAAATTGAACTCCTTTATTTTTAAATGAGGAACCACATATCATAGGTATGATACTCATATCCATAACAGCAGCTCTCAAGGCAGCATGAACTTCATCTTCGGTAATGGAATCCTCATCTTCGAAGAATTTTTCCATTAAAGTTTCGTCATACTCAGCAACAGCTTCTATTAATTCAGCTCTGCGCGCCCTAACCTCTTCTTTCATATCTTCCGGAATAGCAACAACATCAAAAGTTGCTCCGAAATTATCCTCATGCCATACAATAGCCCTGTTTTTCACCAAATCCACAATACCTTTAAAGTCAGCCTCGTCTCCGATAGGCAAAACAATAGGCACTGCATTGGATCCCAACATGGTCTTAACTTGTTTGTTGACCATTAGGAAGTCAGCCCCCTGACGGTCCATTTTGTTAACAAAACCAATACGAGGAACTTTATAATTATCGGCCAATCTCCAGTTCGTTTCAGATTGTGGCTCAACACCATCAACCGCACTGAACAAGAATACCAAGCCATCCAATACACGCAGAGAACGGTTTACTTCAACCGTGAAATCCACGTGACCTGGGGTATCTATTACATTAAAGTGGTAGGATTGCGCATCTGCTGTTGGCTCCGCATTCTCCATAGGAAAAATCCACTCACAAGTCGTAGCAGCCGAAGTAATCGTAATACCACGCTCCTGCTCTTGCTCCATCCAGTCCATTGTGGCAGCACCATCATGAACCTCACCAATTTTATGACTCACACCAGTATAAAACAAGATACGTTCTGTCGTAGTTGTTTTACCTGCATCGATATGAGCAGCAATCCCAATATTTCTTGTTAATTTTAAATCTCTTGCCATTTCTGCTTATTAAAATCTAAAGTGGGAGAATGCTTTGTTCGCTTCTGCCATTTTATGGGTATCTGTTCTTTTCTTAACCGCAGCACCTTCTTCTTTTGCTGCAGCCAAAATTTCTCCTGCTAATTTTTGCGACATTGCCTTTTCGTTTCTCTTACGAGCATAACTAATAAGCCATTTCATAGCGGTTGAAATCTTACGATCTGGTCTGATCTGCATAGGAATCTGAAATGTAGCACCACCTACCCTTCTACTTCTTACCTCAACATGAGGCATAACATTGGACAATGCATCTTTCCAAAGTTCCAATGCGGTTTTTTCTTCGTCTGTCTTTTTCTCTTCTACGATATCAATAGCATCGTAAAAAACTTTAAAGGCTATGGACTTCTTACCATCCCACATCATCATATTAACAAAACGGGTCACCAATTGGTCATTAAACCTTGGATCTGGTAAAAGTGGTCTCTTTTTTGCCTGCTTTTTTCTCATTTCTTCTTTTTGAGTTAATGGTCAATAGTCATATATTAAAAGCACTTAGCATTTAATATGCAACCTTTAACAAATTTTTACTTCTTAGGGCGTTTTGCTCCGTATTTAGATCTACGTTGTGTCCTTCCAGCAACACCTGCTGTATCCAAGGCACCTCTAACGATATGATACCTAACTCCTGGCAAATCCTTTACCCTTCCGCCTCTTACTAATACTATCGAGTGCTCTTGTAAATTGTGACCCTCACCTGGTATGTAAGCGTTAACTTCCTTCCCGTTGGTCAACCTTACCCTTGCAACTTTACGCATTGCAGAGTTTGGTTTCTTAGGAGTGGTAGTATAAACACGTGTACATACACCTCTTCTTTGAGGACACGAATCCAAAGCAGCCGATTTACTCTTCTTAGTAATCGTGACTCTTCCTTTTCGTACTAATTGTGAAATTGTTGGCATACTATTTTTGTATAATAAAAACTTAACCCCTCTTTTAAGGGCTGGCAAATGTAGTAATTATTCACAATAATTCAAACCCTACGCTATTTATTTTTTATATTTTTTATCCGCAACATATTCACTAGCTCAGAATTAGATCCAATTGCACCTTTTAATAAAGATTCAAAAGAACCAAAAATGAATAATTGGGATTGCGAAATTTGAATCAAAACACGTTTAAAACCAAGAATATTTACCATAAAAACTATCGATGTTTTAACAGATTATCAGCTTAATCGATTAATCATAAAAGATAACTCAATCCAAAGCCCAAATAACCCTCCAAAATTGTGATTATTGCGAAATTGTCAATATATTAACTTATTTATTGAAAAAAAATCCTACAAAAAAGTCAGAGCAATGTTTTAAATGTAAAATTATCACGTATTTATGTGTTAAAAATGCATTCTTTAACGCCTAAACTGCCATTTTTAACACTTTTTTATTATGCGTGCATAATAAACTGATCCGAAAAGTTGTTTTATTAACAGGGATTTAAGATTTTTGCAGTTGCTAATTCAAATAAACATAAAATGAAAACAAAGTTAAGTGGAATCCTAACGCTGTTTCTAGCGTTGATTGTGCAATTATCCTTTGCACAAGAAAAAACGGTTTCAGGTACGGTTACGGACCAAGACGGTCTGCCTCTACCTGGAGTGAATATCCTGGTAGAAGGTACGACGACAGGAACCCAATCCGATTTTGATGGACTTTATTCCATCAATGCTAGCGTGGGCGAGGTTTTGGTATTCTCATATATAGGCCAGAAAAATGTTAGAATGACCATAGGCGCCAGCAATACCATAGACGTGCAAATGGAGGAAGATGCACAGGCATTGGAAGAAGTGGTTGTTACGGCATTCGGGATTAAAAGAAAGCCAAAATCCTTAGGGTATTCGGTTGCATCCGTAAAATCGGAAGATATAACAGAGAATTCCGAACCAGATCTTATACGTTCCCTTAACGGTAAAGTACCTGGAGTTGATGTTAACGTTTCAACAGGGGTTGCCGGAGCTGCTAACAAAATCAATATTCGTGGAACAACTTCATTTCAAGGAGGAAACCAACCATTATTTGTTGTAGATGGTACTCCTTATAGTAATGATGAACTGGAAACCTCCGATCAGGTTACCGATAGTGGTGGTAGCTATGAATCTGGGATATCCTCTTTGGACCCAAATGACATTGCCAATGTTGAAGTGCTAAAAGGCGCTGTGGCTGCGGCACTATACGGTTCCAGAGCCGTTAACGGGGTTATTGTTATCACAACAAAATCGGGTCAGTCGGGCGGATTTTCAAATAAGAAATTTGAAGTCTCCCTGAATAGCGGGCTTTATTTTGAAAAAATAGCCAACCTTCCAGAATACCAAAATACATACGGTAACGGTACTAACTTCAATTACAATAATGCCAACGGTTCTTGGGGTGCTAGATTTGACTCCCTAGAAACTATTCCCACCTGGGGACCGCTTTTAGCTGCTTTCCCAGATTTATTTGGACCAACTGTTCCCTATGTAGCACAACCGAACAATGTGAAGGATTTGTTCAGGACCGGTATTGTCCGTGATAATTCAATTAACGTAAGCACGGCAAACGAAAATTCCAATTTTAGCCTGACACTTTCTAATCTTGATCAAGAAGGATATATCCCTTATAACACATACAAAAGGACCAATATTTCCACAGGGGGTAATTTTAAATTGGAAAATGGTTTAAGGGTCGGAGCCAATTTAAGTTATTCCGATAGTGAACAAGTAGGTGCTTTCTTTGGGGAAAATCAATTTGCCGGAGCAGCTTCCTCCTTTGCAAGAACAATGGTGCTTGGAAGGACATGGGATTTCAACTTACCCTATGAGCACCCAGTGACCGGTGCACCTGTAGTTCCAAATGGCGGTTATGACCACCCTTTATGGTCATGGAAACACAACCAGATCATAAGTAGTGTTAATAGAACTGTTGCCAATGTGAATTTTTCTTATGATTTTAACGACCACATTAATGCGAGATATCAATTAGGTATAAACAAGTATGACTTGGGTAGGGTTGAAATCACTGACAAAGGTTCTAGGGCAGCTGCTGGTATAGGCCAAGTAAGAACCCAAGATTACGACAGTGAAGAAATTGAATCTACATTCCTATTAACCTTTAATTATGATTTGGCCCAAGATCTGAACCTAAACTTATTGGTGGGGAACAATGTTAACCAAAAATCCACACACGACGTTGGATATACCGGTACAGGCCTTATCGCTGATGATATATTTACCATTAAAAATACTGCCAACGTAACGGCAGACTTTAATGATACTACGAGAAAAAGAATAGTGGGTGTTTTTGGTGATATGGGGCTAAGCTATAAGGATTATTTATTCTTAAATGCCACTGCCAGAAATGACTGGTCTTCAACCTTACCGAAAAATGGCAACAGTTTCTTATATCCATCCGTTTCCTCATCATTTATTTTTACCGATGCCTTTGACATTGGTGGCGATATACTTAACTACGGTAAAATTAGAGGGGGATGGGCCAACGTTGGCCGTGATGCCGATGCATACCAAATCAACAAAGTATTTGGCCTAGGCGACGTATATGCCGGACAACCTGTTGTATTTGTACCAACCACCTTGGGGAATCCCGACTTGGTTCCTGAAAACACAGAGGAATTCGAAATTGGTGCTGATCTAGAGTTTTTCAATAGACGTGTTATGATTGATTTCACTTGGTACCAGAAGACGACGACCGACTTGATTTCTGAAGTAAATGTTCCGACATCTACAGGTTACACCTCATTCTTGACCAATATAGGTGAAATGGAAAACAAGGGAGTTGAAGTTGGATTGACACTGATACCCGTAAGAACCGAAAACTTTAGCTGGACGTCCTTTACTTCATTTACCAAAAACAAAAATGAAGTTAAAGATTTGATTGATGGATTGGAAAGATTTCCCATTGATGTTAACCAGATTGCCTATGTTCAAAAAGGACAGCCATATGGTGTTTTTTATGGCACGGCTTTCGCCAGGGATGAAGAGGGCAACTATCTTATTGAAGAAGGGAGCGGTGGTATTCTACAAGCTACATCAGATGCGGTTGTAGGAGACCCGACACCCGATTTTAAAATTGGGTTCACCAACACTTTTAAATATAAAACTCTAAGCCTGAGAGCTCAGGTTGATTGGAAAGAAGGAGGGGATTTTTCCTCATCAGGTTTGGCTGCATTATTGGGTAGAGGGGTAACCAAGGATACCGAAGATCGGGAACGCACCTTTATAATACCTGGTTTTTATGGAAACCCAACTACGGGAGAACCTATTTTGGACGGTTCAGGAAACAAAATTCCGAACACCACACAAATTACAATGAACAACCTATATTTCTCGCCTACCACCAGTGGTAATACTTTTGGTATTAACACAGTAGATGAGGGCACCATTTATGATGGTACCGTGTTTAGGTTAAGAGAAGTTGCCTTGGCATACGATCTACCAAAAAGGTTTCTTGAGAAAACATTTATTGGTTCTTTATCCATCGCCCTAATTGGTAATAATCTTTGGTATTTTGCACCAAACGTACCTAAGTATACCAATTACGACCCAGACGTAACTGCCTATGGAGCATCCAACCTACAAGGCATTGAAACTCAATCTGCGCCAAGTTCCAAAAGATATGGTTTTAAGATTAATGTAACATTTTAATAAAAAGAACTATGAAAAATATATTCAAAATAAATCTGAAAGGCCGTACCATGTTCGCCGCAGCATTGGTATCCTTACTTTTCTATAATTGTAGTGACTATTTGGATGTGAATACAGATCCCAATAACCCTACGGTAGCACCCTTGGATCAGTTATTGACCAATATTGAAACTAATTTTAACGATATCACTGAATTTGAACTTTTTTCGGCAGAAATACTTTCTGCCTATGTACACCAATTTACGTACCGTGAAGAACAAGATCAATACGGAACAAGGCAAGATAATTCCAATATACAGAATACATGGGACAATGCCTATTCCGTATTTGGCGAAACAGACATCATCATTAACCAAGGGACCGAGGAAAATGAAATGATCATGGTAGGTATGGCGAAAATTATCAAAGCATATACCGCAACCATTATTGTAAACATATGGGGTGATGCTCCATTTACTGAGGCGGCTCAATTAGCCGATGGTTTAGTGAGCCCTGTATTCGATAAACAAGAAGATATCTACCAAAATGCCCTAACATTGATCGACGAAGGCATTGCGAACATCAATAGTGGCCAAGGTATAAATCCTGGTACCCAAGATCTATTTTATGGTGGTAGCATAACTCAATGGACTAGGTTTGCCAATACCCTTAAACTAAAGCTCTATAATGAAATTAGATTGTCAAGCATGTTTGATGCCGGTAAGCTGAGCGCCTTGGTCGCAGCAGATAATTTCATGTCCGGAATTGCAGATGATTTTGAATATCCATATTCAACAACACAATCCCCTTCTGACGAAAGAAATCCCCTATACACTGATTCTTATTTGGCTGGACAGGCTACGCATTATGCCAGTCCTTGGTTCTATGAGATCTTAAAAGGGTGGAACCCAAACATTCACAATGGAGTGGCTGATCCAAGATTGCCCTACTATTTCTTTAATCAATTAACCCCTGGACAATTGCCTCCAGATGTTGGGGATCCAACAACAGGTGATCCAAAAGCCGATTATTGGGATAAAAATACAGGATTCCATACCATTAGATTTGGTAGCGTAAGTGCCAATAGGGATTTTGCTTCCAGAAATTCTTCGACCTATCCAGGAATATATCCTGCAGGGGGTAAATACGATGATGGTCAAGGTGGAGCCGCCGATACCAATGCAGGGACAGGTGCTGCTCCCCACAGAATGCTAACATATCATGAATTTTTATTTATTCAGGCCGAATTAATTCAGGCAAGCTTGATCGCTGGGGATGCGAAGGCAAAATTGGAAGAAGCCATGACCGCTGCTTTTGCAAAAGTAGATCAGGTAGTCAGCAATTCAGAAACAAGTCAATCTGTCCCAAAACTTATCGGCTCTACTGGAGTATCTAATTTTATCGATGGCATTTTGGTCGAATTTGATGCGGCTTCCGATGCAAAGAAAATGGAAATTATCATGACCCAAAAATGGGTGTCCACCTTTGGTGACCCCTACGATCAGTACAATGATTACAGAAGAACAGGCTACCCTATTTTGGCTAACCCCAATGGACCCTCTCCTGAATACCAATTGGACAATGGAGATGCTTGGCCATTAAATGACAGTGAAACAACATTGACAAGACCGTACCAGGTTTCCCTATTCTGGCCACAAGCCGAATTGAACGTTAATGAGAATGCACCTGCCCAGAAGGATGCTACGACCTATAAAATATTTTGGGATAATTAATAGATAAAATTCATAACATGAAAAACATATATATATTAAGCCTTTTTTTAGCCCTATTTGTGCTAAATACGTCTTGTGATGATGACGGAGGCACTTCGGCAATCACTACGACCAATGGTGCCCTACCCGATTTTAAAATGGTAGCTGGAAGCCCTGATTTTATTGATCTTACAGGAATAACTAATCTAAACCTACAGTTCACAGTTGGTGTAGGTGTAGGAGAACCTACATCCTTTGACCTAAAGGCGTACTACCTTACTGTAGATGGTGATTTGTACGGACCAATTACCTTGGATGCCGGGGTTACCGAATACCCTAAGGAGTATTCAATTACTGGGACCCAAATAATAGGTGCCTTTTCAGAACTAAATAGTGCTGCTGACATACAAGTAGGAGATGTCCTTAAATTTTTTACATCCTATACCTTTAAAGATGGCTCCAAACTTGAAGTTCTTAATAGTAAAGGAGAACCAAATTATTATGCTGCAGATTTCAACGCTTACACGAATTTCACAGTCAAATTGGATTATGTTGTATCCTGTAAATCAAATTTGGGAGGAACCCATACATACGTTACGACCAATCTGCAAGCAGCCAACAGTCCTACAGCCTGTCCTACCGGAGAGGTCACTGGAACTGTTACATGGACCGACCAGGGTGGAGGTACTTACCTCACTTCCGACCTAGGTTTTGGCCAATACGAATCATCATGCTGGAACGATGGCCCAGCCACAAGTGGTGGAGCCACTTTTAGCGAGGTTTGTGGTGAAATCATTTCCGGAGGCCTCGACCAATATGGTCTAGAATACATCTGGGTAATTACGGATGTAACCGGTCCTGAGTTAACCATGACATGGACTAATGACTATGGAGATTCTGGCACAGTTGTAATTACTAGGGAAGGCGGATTGGATTGGCCGCAATTATTTACCAGGTAACTCAGTATAAAATTAAAAAGCGGCCTTAGTGGCCGCTTTTTTTTATTTCATTCCTATTGTCTAAATAATTGATCTGTAAAAAATTAATATTTTTATTAAAAACGAAATTTTCACTAATGTCAAAGTTTATTGGCTCCATACTAATTTCTGTGTTTTTCTTGTTTATAATGGGATGTTCTAATGAAGGACCAACTAACACCAATACTCCAGAACCAGATCCTATCACAGCTATAGACACTATTAAAATTCCAAACAATAACACTCTAGGAACTATTAAATACAGCTCTGAAGTTTACGCTGGATACACCTTATTCACTATCCACAAGGACACCTATTTAATAAACAACTGCGGGCAAGTTATTAATCATTGGATCAGCGATTATGATAGAGGTGGTGCTTATTATTTACTAGAGGACGGTTCCTTGCTTAGAGCAGGGAAATACGACAATCCAAATATCACCTATGGCGGGTTGGGCGGAATAATAGAAAAATTTGATTGGAATGGAGACAAAACGTGGCAATATATCTACTCTACCTCCCTATATAGCCAACACCACGGACTTTACCCCATGGAAAATGGCAATATCTTATTATTGGCCGCGACAAGGAAAACATATGAAGAGGCTATTGCAGCAGGCCGGGACCCACAATATATAACCGAAGGTGAATTATATAATGAACAGGTCATAGAAATAGAACCTCAAGGTAATAACGGCGGCAATATTGTTTGGGAATGGAATGCTTGGGATCATTTAATACAAGACCTTGATAGCACCAAAGAAAACTTTGGCAGTATTTCATTAAATCCTCAATTGATCAATATTAATTTTTTAGGGATTTCGACGGGAGAAAAAGATTGGCTTCATTTTAACTCCTTACAATTTAACGAGTCTTTGGATCAAATTATATTAAGTTCACAAAAATTGAATGAAATATATATAATTGACCATTCTACCTCAAAGGAAGAAGCCGCTACAAACAATGGAGGAAGGATGGGCAAAGGAGGAGATATTTTATATAGATGGGGGAATCCCATAGCCTACAATCAAGGTTCGGAAATGAACCAATTATTGTTTGGACAGCACAATGCACAATGGATTGACAAAGGCCTTAAAGATCAAGATAAAATTATTTTATTCAACAACGGTACCGGTAGAAACCCCAATCATTCGTCTATTGATATCATTATACCACCCGTTGATTCTTTTGGAAATTACATCTATGATGAAGAATCCTCTTTTGGACCAATACAGCCTGAATGGTCCTATAAAGCACCCAATAAAGGGGATTTTTTTTCCAAAATATTATCTAGTGTACAAAGGTTACCAAACGGCAACACTTTGATTTGTGAGGGAACCAAAGGTAAAATTTTTGAGATTAATTCCAACAATGAAATTGTATGGGAATACATTAACCCGGAAACAAATTCGGGCCAGATATTACATCAAGGCGAAGAACCCATCAGCAATATATTTATGGCTCTTAAATACAGTGAGAATTTCCCTGGATTTTCAAATAAAAATATTGCACCGGGCGATCCTATTGAGCTTAATTTTAATATTGGGAACTGTAGTCAATAGATTTTCTAATTACAAAAACAAAAAGACATTGTAGGATGTCCTTTTTTTCTACCTTTACCCCATGAAGAACACCGAACAAATTTATGGCATCAGAGCCGTAATAGAAGCCATAAAATCCAATGAACCAATAGACAAGGTTTTTATACAGAAAGGATTAAAGGGAGATCTGTCCAAGGATATGGAAACACTGATCCGCAAAAACGGTATTACCGCTTCCTATGTGCCCATTGAAAAATTAAACAGACTTACAAAGAGTAACCATCAGGGCGTTGTTGCCAATATATCCCCCATCACTTTTTTAACCGTGGAAGAATTGGTTGAAAAGACTTTGGAGACAAAGACAACTCCCCTTTTCCTATTATTGGACCAACTTTCAGATGTGCGCAACTTTGGAGCCATCATCAGAACGGCAGAATGTACAGGAGTAGACGGAATCATAATTCAGAAAAAAGGGGCTGCCCCGGTGACTGCAGATACCATTAAAACCTCTGCAGGAGCGGCTTTTCGCGTACCTATTGCCAAGATAGACCACATAAAGGATGCCGTATTCTATTTACAGGCTTCCGGAATAAAGGTTATTGCCGCAACCGAAAAAACAGATAACACCATATATGAGGTTTCCTTTAAGGAACCTTGTGCCATTATTATGGGCTCCGAGGATGTAGGCATCTCCCCATCCATTCTAAAGGCCGCGGACCATATGGCAAAGCTACCTTTATTGGGAGAGATAGGTTCCCTTAATGTCTCGGTAGCTTGTGGAGTTTTCCTTTACGAAGCGGTAAGGCAGCGACAGGAATTGTAGAATTAACCAATAAGCACGTCAAAAGCCTCAGAAGTTATTCCAAATTCAAAAAGATCTGAACTGTAAAATGTTCAATTTCTTTCTTGGTGGGAAATTCACTAATTTGTCTAATAATCTTCTTTCTCTTCTCCTGAATCTTTTTTGAAATGATATTTAATTACAATATCTTCCTCTTGGACAGGAGGCCTGCTCTCAATAAAATTCCCGTGTTCATCAAAATGTTTTAGAAATTCATCCTCTTCCTCATTATAATCCTCCTTCTCCCAATCATATTTTTTCAATTTTGGAAGCGGGACCTTCATGGCAAAGGCTAAAAATATACCCGTGAGAAATCCACCCAAATGACCTTCCCAAGAAATACCATCCTCAACAGGAAAAATATACCACAACAAACTACCATAGATAAAAACCACCATCAAGGATAGGGCTACCAAGCGGTAATGCTTGGATAGAATTCCTTTAAAAAAAATAAAACTCACCAATACATAAATCAATCCACTGACTCCAATATGATAGGATGGCCTTCCTATGAGCCAGGTTATAGCACCCGATAACAGAATTCCCCACAACAATACTTCAAGGGCTATATTCCTATAGAAATAAGAAAGGGATGCCGTAAGTATGGCAATTGGAATGGTATTATTATAAAGATGTTCTACGGACGAATGTATAAACGGACTAAAGACAATACCTCTAAGTCCCTTTAAGGTCCTTGGATAAATACCATAATCATTAAAATTGACCTGAAACCGAATTTCAAACCAATACACGGTCCAGATAGAAAGTACCGCCAACAATGGAAATACCATTACCCAGTTTGAAAATTTGAAATAATTGCTCTCTGTCATAACTGAAAAATAAAACTTAATTTAATAGTCCTTCTAATGCTCCTTAAAACATAAAGTTACTTTTAGCTCCCCTCTTGAGAGGGGAACTTATTCGATGCCACATTTCAACATTTTTAAAACCAATGGACAATGGTACTTAGTTGGAACTTTGTGAAAACACAAAATAACCAATACCAAGACTTTATAAAAATAGGACCCACTTGTCCGTCACAAAATACATAAAGCTACATTCAGCTCCCCTCTCAAGAGGGGAACTTATTTGATGCTATATTTCAACCTTATTAAAATCAATAGAAATATAAAACTTAATTCAATAGTCTGGCCAAGAATCCATTTTCGGATAAATTGTCATCCCCATAAATGTCTTATTTTTGTCCTATGAACGAGCCATTAGCAGAAAGGGTACGCCCCAAAACCTTGGAGGATTATATTAGCCAAAATCATTTGGTGGGAGAAAATGGGTCATTGACCCATCAAATAAAAAAAGGAATCCTACCATCATTGATTCTATGGGGGCCTCCTGGTACGGGGAAAACCACTTTGGCCAATATTATTGCCGAGACAAGTGGCCGTCCTTTTTATACCCTGAGTGCCATTAGTAGCGGTGTTAAAGATGTACGGGAAGTTATAGAAAAGGCGAAGCAAAGCGGAGGCCTGTTCACTACCAAAAACCCGATACTTTTTATTGATGAAATACATCGCTTTAGCAAATCACAGCAGGATTCCCTATTGGGGGCCGTGGAAAAAGGTTGGGTCACCCTTATCGGTGCCACCACCGAAAACCCGAGCTTCGAGGTAATTCCGGCCTTACTATCCCGGTGTCAGGTTTATATTCTAAACCCTTTTGGAAAGGAAGATCTTGAAGCTATGCTCCATAGGGCCATGGCAGAGGATAAATATTTGAAAACCAAAAAAATTAAACTCAAGGAAACCGAAGCCTTACTGCGTCTCTCTGGTGGTGATGGAAGAAAATTGCTAAACATCTTTGAGCTTATCATCAATTCGGAAGAAACGGATACTATAACCATTACCGATGATCTGGTTTTGAGTAAAATTCAGAAGAACACAGTTCTTTATGATAAAACCGGTGAGCAACATTACGACATTATCTCTGCTTTTATAAAATCGATAAGGGGAAGCGACCCCAATGCTGCGGTATATTGGTTGGCCAGGATGATAGAAGGCGGCGAGGATGTAAAGTTTATTGCAAGGCGCCTACTTATTTTAGCCTCCGAAGACATTGGCAATGCCAATCCTACAGCCCTGGTGATGGCGAATACTACTTTCCAAGCCGTTACTACCATAGGATATCCTGAAGCTAGGATTATATTGAGTCAGTGTGTCATCTATCTGGCCACATCGCCAAAAAGCAATGCCAGTTATATGGCCATCAACAAGGCCCAGCAAACCGTAAAACAAACAGGAGACCTATCCGTACCCTTGGCTTTGCGCAACGCGCCCACCAAACTAATGAAAGATTTGGGTTACGGGGAAGATTATAAATATGCCCATGATTATGAGAATAATTTTATAGCTGAAGAATTCATGCCCAAGGAAGTAGCCAAAACAAGCTTTTACCGCCCAGGCAACAATCAACGTGAAAATGCCATAAAGGATTTCCTAAAAAAACGGTGGAAAGATAAATATGACCTCTAAAATTTAATGTTCAGCTCCTGCCCCATTAATTTATCACCTTCGTAATATTCAAAGTACCATTTGTCCCCCTTTTTCAAAACCACACCATTGTGTACATCTCCTTCGCCAATAAAGAAATTGGCCTGTGAGGTAGCGTACATCCTCAATGTTATTTTAGGTGTACTGTCTACCAATTGAAATCCGTTTGCAATAACCTGCGCATATAACACCCCAGCCTCTTCTGTTTTATAATCTACATTCGGCAATGCCATAGCAGGATTATTTTCTGCCTTGGTAATATTGGACTGAACCGGTTCCATGCTTTTGTAGGACTGCTCCTCCAAGGTGGCCTTTTGTTCCACTACCGGGTTAGGTATATTTTGTTTTGGCGCTACACTGGCCTTCTCTTCAATTCTTTTAACATCATTTTTAAAGCTCACGCTGGGAGGTACATTATTTTCTGAAGGCTCAAATTTGTAACCAACCCCCGACAAAGACTTAAAACATTCCTTTATTGCCTCTGAAAAGGCAGACTTATAATCTTTCTCCTTGCTACTACCTTCCAACGTAGTGTAAACCACGTTAGATTGACAATCCTTGAGTACTAGGGTTACCTTGGTAGTAAACATGGATGAATCATCCTTAAGGTTCAAAAGCAGGCCAAGACATCTGTTGGCAACCAGATCCGCGGGCATATCATTGTCATAAACGGCTGTAAAGCCATTTTCGACAAGATTATATTTGATCATAGTACTAGTCTGATACTGATTTTCATTTTTAAAAGCTTCAAATTTGGTCGGAACTATAATGTACTTGTATTTGTTTAATTCGGCTTGTGACATGCCATAAAAGCCACACATTAAAATAAGGGGTAAAATAAAGTTTTTCATCATTTCAAATTTCATTGTTAGTGTTGATAATGCCGCCCGGTGCCCTTTGAATTTCATATTGTATAAAATAAAAAGGCAACTCCATCCTTTTAAGACCTATTCACGGGCGAAAATTTATAGACTTAAATAATAATGAGAGCAAAAACTAAACCAATACGCCCTTTATACATTAAACACTTTGAATTATATTTCCAAAAAAGGAGCATTTAAATATATTGATGTTGGTTTTATAGTTCCTATATTATTTCTTCCCCCAAGATATAATATTTAATCCTAATTGAAAAGAGGAGTAATGACTATCCGCTAGGTTCTTATAGGCCAATAAGTTGTCCGCCATAACATAGATATTTACGGGACCGGCCTGTAGATTAAGTCCCAAACCAATATTGCTCCAGGAAAACTTATCTACGGTGTAGGTTGTTTTTAGTGCCAAAGCCCTTCCAAATCTTCGTAAATAAAAAGCAGTAAGCGCGGCCTGTGGCCCTCTGGGCCTATTGATCATATACAATTGTCCGCCAACACCATTGGCGTATTTGGTGTAGTCCTTTCTTTTGGACACCATATAATTACAATCGCAATCCATATTGTTATTAGAGGGTTCTCCCCAGTTATAACGTATGGACCCATACAGTTTGGTAGGCCTAAAATAAATATAGCTGTTATTATTGGTCCCATGGGGAACCAATGCATCTACCTCATCTATTAAATCTTGCCAAAAATCCGTATTGGAATTGGAAAATGCATCAGGTAAAATAACTTCTATTCCCTCCACTGTGGCATTGCCTTTTATGGTATAATTTTTAACGTCGGTGGAACTATATATGAACCCCAAGTCCAACAAACTTCCTGTTATCACGGTTTGCTTGTTAAGTTTATAAGTAAATCCCAGATCTATACCAAATCCTAAATCTCCCCCAAAAAACAGTCTTCTGGTCAAGATTCCAGGTAATAGGGAACTATCATTGTCAATGGCATCCTCAATTTCATTAAGACCAGAGGACCTTAGCTCCAGGTCGGCATCAATGGTATTGGCTAAGATATTGTTTTGTCCCTGATTGGTTACAAAATAGCCCTTGTTTTTAGTGGACGAAAAATTAAAGGCACTAGAGTAAATTTTTGCCCTCCCGCCAAGGGTAAGGGCCCCATTTACTCTTTTGTTTAGTCCGAAATGAAACACATTGAGCATCTCTCCACGAGTTTTTAAATGCCCGAGGTCAAACTTTCTTCCCAATTGATCTGCATTGCCCTCAAAAGCCAAAATGGCATAGTCCTTAAACCAATAACCTATAGCATCACCTTCATTATAAATCCCAAAAGAATAGAAATTATCACGATTACGGCCGCGAAATCCTCCATTGAACAACTCTACCTGATAAGTACCGCTAAGTTCGTCACGGGTACTCATACCATATATGGCCCGCTCCCTGACCTTCACGTTAAAATCCACTCCGTCGTCCGCAAACAGATCGTTTACAGTAAGCCCACTACTTCCGGCCTGAAATGAAATTCCTGATAATACCGGGATTCCGGCATACCATTGAAAGTCTGTGGACATTCCGGGATTGATCATCAACGCTTGGGGGATCTCCGTAAAATCGTACAGAATTTGTTTGTTCTGTGCCGTAAGAGTAGCACAGCCCAGAATCCAGATCCATAAAACGAGTTTAACTTGCCTCATTTTAAACGAAGCCTGAATTTACCGTTAGACCTAAAAATTATTTTTGGATCGGGGAGGTCGGAAACACTGCTGTTGTCCTCTATAAGAACACTGACTTTTATACTTGATGTGTTTTTTATGATTTCTATGCTTCTTTGCTTTCCTGGGCCATAAGGCACTTGTAAGTAATAAGGTAGGATTTGGTAAGGTTGTTGTACCGGAAAATCTATCGTATCAATTGTATTGCCACCCTCATCCAAAAATTCTACAGTAGGCTTAAACTCCTTGCTTGTTGTGTTTTCAATTTCAAAAAAGATAGAGCCCTCTATAACCCTATCGGCAAAGGCATCCACACTTAAGCCATCAAAATTAAAATCTTGACTGTAATAATATTGCCCACTAGCCTCATTTATGATTCTTTCCGGCGATTCTATATACAATATACTTGCCTCTACTGTAGGGGTAATTTCCAAATCATCATATTGATCGAAGTTTTGCGTTTCTATACAGGAATAGAGCGCAAGCAAAATAATGGTGGGAAGCAAAATTCTATTTTTCATACCAAACATTCCAAGAACAACTACTGGTACCGTGTTGCTTTAGTGTTACTCTAAATTATAACTCTATAAATAAGATTTTATTTCACTTAAATCGTGAATCATGTCGCAATATTCGTGCTTTGGTTCATTATTGGCGTTGAAATGAAGGGTATGCAGCCCTACCGACTTTGCTCCCAAAATATCCGCCTCCAAACTGTCACCGATCATCAAGGATTTATGGGGCAACGCTTTGGCCTTTTCAAGTGCCAATCTAAAGATAATCGGGTTTGGTTTTTTAACACCGGCCATCTCCGAATTGATTATATGCTCAAAATAATTATGAATATTGGAGCTTTGTAATTTTTTGTACTGTATTTCCTGAAAGCCGTTAGTAATGATATGTAATTTATAATTGGGCTTCAAATAGTCCAAAACCTCAGTTGCGTTAGGGAAAAGATGGTTGTAGGAAGACAAATACTCAATATATTGATCGGATAAAACATCAATTAATTCATTGGATATGGGATGCCCGAGCGTATCAAAGGTAATTTTCAATCTTTGGAACCTCAATTCATTTTTGTTTATTTTCCCTTCCCGGTAACGCTTCCAAAATTCAAAATTTATGGGAATATATACTTTTAAAAAATCGTTGAGCTCTATACTGACAGAGTTCTCAGTAAGAATTTTTTGAAATGTCAGAGCGGAGTTTTTTTCAAAATCCCATAGCGTATGATCCAAATCAAAAAAAATATCTGTAACAACGTTCTTAAACATTTACTCGTTTTAGGATATTACTATATAATTTTTTCCAATTCAGTTTACTTTCACCTCCAATCAATTCATTTGAAAAAACGGTTATAAACTTTCCGTTTACCTTTTTTGTTTCCAAATAAAGCCTTTCAACAGCTGAAAATGCCTCCGTCCTATTCCTGTATTTTAACAAGCCATAGTCGTGCACCGCAAAAGGATGTATCTTAATGGGCTGCTGAACTTCCAAAGGGATATCGTAAAAATAAAAAGGTGTACAGGTACCTGCCCTAAATCCAATTTCATGGGTATATCCCATGGTATAGTCGTCCGTAAAACCTGCTTCGATCAAATTCCGATATGTTTCAGGAATGTCTACCCTATTATAGCGCATACGGGAACTACCAACAGGCCTATTGATTACATTGGCTAGATTTTTTTTCTCTTCCTTGAGCAAGGCTATATCATTAAAGGAACTATAGGAACAGGACAAAGAAACCTTATCATAGTCCGCAACCGATTTAATTAGGTGCTTAAATTTATTATTGTTGGGAGATACATTTTTGTCGTAAGTGGAATACTCTGCAAACTGGAAAAAAAACATGCCTTTTACCTTGTTTTTCCTGTGCAATTCTATTAGTTCGAAAAAATTGTCATAGGGGTCCTTTTTTAAATTGACCGATACCGAAACCCTATCAAAAACCCTACGGATCTTAAGGGAAGCCAAATCGAAAAGAAATCCCGACATACCGCGGACAAAACCTCTATGGGCAAAACAATGGGAACTGGAAACATCTATGATGGAGGTATAACTATAATTTCTTGGCTTGTGTTTAAGATCCTTGAATTTTTCTTTTAGCGCGGACAATAGTTTTTGCGCCCACATGTCTACCAGTGGCTTTTCCAGAAAATCGTTCTGAAAGGCCAAACTATCCTTAGGTGAAAACCTACCATGCATGTCCTTTACGTGGGGCAAATACTCCTCATACCTACTTAACAAATAAAAACTTGCAGAAAAAATATCGAAAGGCAGATTGCTTCGGTCCCCAGTAGCAAAAAAACAAGGTGTACCCTCCCAATCCGCTAAATAGATCTGTATATCGTTAATTCCTTGTTCAAACAACAGGTCGTTGCTCCGTACAAAGAATTCGTTCTGCAAAGGTTGTTTGGTGTATGTTATCTTTGGCCCGGTATGTTTAATAAAATCCTCAACTTTGGTAGTGTAGGTAACCTCTATTCCCAAAATAGTTGTGAATATATGCCGCATAATATAACTGAAGCGATGTGTAATTTTATGGGTATAGATGAGCAACATAACTATTTACTTATTCCTTTTAAAAAAGTCCTGCATTTTTTTGATATCGGAAGTCTTTGCCGAAAACCATAGATCACAAGCTCTATTTTAAAGGATATTTTCATCTGCAAAACTAAAGTATTCTTTCTGTGTGATGATGATATGGTCCAAAACTTTTATATCCAAGGCCTCTGCAGCTACTTTTAGTTTTCTTGTAATCTGCTTATCGGCCTCACTTGGCCTTAAAGTACCTGAAGGGTGGTTATGGGCCAAAATCAAGCCAACTGCACCTAACTCCAATGCCTGTTTCAAAACCAAGCGAACATCTACCAATGTCCCTGTAATACCTCCCTTGCTAAGTTGCCCAGCGTGCAGCACCGCGTTGGAATTATTGAGAAAAACTATCCAAAATTCCTCATGTGGCAGCTCGCCCATTTTGGGTTGCAAAAGTTCAAAGACATTTTTACTGCTGTTGATTTTGGTTATCTTTTGAGCCCCTTCTCCCCTGCGTCTCCTCCCTATTTCCAGGGCAGCAGCGATAGAAACAGCCTTGGCCTCCCCTATTCCCTTAAATTGCATTAGCTGTTTAATGGACAATTTCCCCAATTCGTTCAAGTTGTTGTTTACCGAGGCCAAAATACGTTTCGAAAGCTCCACGGCACTTTCATTGCGACTTCCTGAGCCAATTAGTATGGCTATCAATTCTGCATCGGAGAGAACGGATTTTCCTTTTTGCACCAATTTCTCTCGAGGCTTATCATCATCGGACCAGTTTTTAATAGAGAAAGAAGATGGCTTTTGTTGCATAACCTAAAGATAAGAATCTTATGGTTTTATCATAATCACAAATTCAAATATTACTGATGGCTAGCAACATCAATTAATCCATAAAAAAAGCCCATCCGCCATTCCGATAAAAAATGGCCGATGGGCTCTTATGAGTTACGTTGAGTATTAAATTTTAGAAATCCCTATACGGTGCGTCCAAGAATTTATTGGCCTCAGGTTCCGAAAATCTAGCGGTGGCGTTGTCCCAATGCAAGGTCTTATTTGGAAAGCGGCCTGCTATAACCCCCAACAATATAGTTTCTGTAAGTCGTGCCGAATATTCAAAGGGAGCCGTGGTTTCGGCTTTGCCCAAACAGGCATCCACAAACTGATGGTAGTGCTTATTTCCTTCGGAATCATAGTCCCTGACCGGTTCGCCAATGGACTCTTGATCCTTAATTATGGACAAATCCAGTTCCTGATATTTACCATCTACAATGAGTCTTGGCAATTCCATAAAATGTGGCAATAAAAGTCGCCCTTTTTCGCCTATAAACATTGCCCCTTGTCCAGGTAGTTTCTCCTTATTGGGAAGTACCAAGTCTTTATGTTTCTCCGGGGCCCCTTTGCCATCGTACCAGATCCACTTCAAGGTATCGGCCGTATATTCAGTACCGGGAAAGGTATAGGTGACGGTGTTTTTTTCAGGAAATCCAAATCCTGTTGGTTTTCTACATTGGTTCTTTATAGTCATGGGCACGTCCAATTTAAGGGCGTTGTAAGGGGTATCAAAGATATGTACACCCATATCGCCCAAGGTACCACAACCGTAGTCCAATAATTTTCTCCAATTGGCCGGATGGTAATATCCCTCCTTATAAGGTCTTTCAGCAGAAGTTCCCAACCACAGGTTCCAATCCAAATTCTCAGGTACCGGATCCGACCCTTCAGGCTCTGGACCATCAAAACCCCAGTTCTTGGGAGACCATGCCCTAACCGTACTTACCTTCCCTATAATTCCAGATTGGATCAATAAGGTGGCCAATTTGTAATCATAGAAAGAATGTACCTGAATTCCCATTTGGGTCACCAAGTTTTTTTCTTTGGCCATTTTGCGCATCGCTCTGGCTTCCACCACGTGATGCGTAAGGGGTTTTTGACAATATACCGGTTTACCGATCTCCATGGCCATCATGGAAGCAGGAGCATGGGTATGATCCGGGGTCGAGATTATTACAGCATCTATATCACTCTTCATTTCTTTGAGCATCACCCTATAATCCTTGTAGACTACAGCATTGGGGTGCAATTTTTTGGCCTCTGCCAATGCCTTGGAATCTACATCGCAAAGTGCCACCACATCCACCAGTTCATGTGAGGATATGGACTTAAGGTCGGCCCCACCCATATTACTAACGCCGATATGGGCAGTTCTTAAGCGTCCATTTTTGGATAAGGCCCAAACAGAGGTTGGCAGTAGTGCCGTTAAACCCAAGGCTGCAGTACTTTTTAGAAAGTCTCTTTTTTTCATAAGTAAGTTTTTATTGTTTTTAACGGTCAAACTAAACCGAAAGAATTAAGTGCTATAATTTTCTAATTTTTATATTTCTGAACCAAATGGGACTTGAGTGATCCTGAAAGCCGATATATCCAGTTTTAAAGCGACCATAATTTTCCTCATTCTTCCATTTCCCGGAATTCTTTCTTTCATACCAATCTTTGGACCAAGGCACAAAAGATAGTACTTTTTTCCCGTTGAGCCAGTGCTCCACCTGCTCTGGTGTGAATACTATTTTAGAAGAGTTCCATTCACCAACAGGATTCAATATTTTTTGTTCGGGATCGGCCACATGCATGGCATAATCCGAGGCGGTTTGCTGTAAGGGTTGGAGTGCCGCAGGATTTTCGTTATGTCCAAGACTAAGGTTGTAGTCCGTAAGATCATGGATTTTTGCATAGTTTTCATCATCGATCAACTGATACTCAGGAGAAATATTTGGTGGCCCGGCATTGGGTATATCCTCCTTTAGGTGGTAAAAAATTCCACTATTGCCGCCTATGGGCAATTTCCATTCCACATAAAACTCAAAATTATCAAACTCTTCCAAACCGTAGATTATATCCTTTCCACCTGTATAATCCTGCTCCAGACCCAACTCGGTATCAAATGTCAATACGCTGTCCTTAACAACCCAGCCCGGAGGCAATGTATCCCCGTTGTAAGCTCTCCATCCGTTGGTAGTTACTCCATCGAACAAGTATATCCAATTTTCGGTTTCTGCTGGAATGTCAGCATTAGCTTCAGCTTCTGGTTTGTTATCAGTTTTGGTCTTGCAGGAAGATAGTACCAATGCAAAGGAAAAAAGGGCAATTAAGAGTTTCATGTATTTACTTTTTCTGAAGTATTTATAAAAACATGAAGATAAAAAAAAATCACAACAGACCTAAGGTAGTGAAGTGTAATTTAAACGGATTACAACTCCTGTAACAAATTCTCCATATTCAATGGCTTTGTAAACATTGTCAAGGATCCATCCGGCTTATAGGTCCAAAGACTTTTTGGGCGATCCCAATAAAGTTCCACTCCGTTTTTGTCGGGGTCATCCAAATAAATAGCTTCCGAAACACCATGATCACTTGCTCCTGTTAATGGATAATCTGCCTTAAGCAAACGCAGGTATATGCTGGCAAGATCTTTTCTGGTAGGATATACTATTGCCGTATGGAACAGGCCCACACTATTAATAGGTGCAGGAGACATGCCTTTACTATGCCATGTATTTAAACCAATATGATGGTGGTACCCCCCAGCGGAGATAAAGGCGGCCTGACTCCCGTACATAGTGGTCACTTCAAAGCCCAATAGATTACAATAAAAATCCAACGACCGTTCCAGGTCTGCCACCTTTAAATGTACGTGCCCAATTCGGGCCTGTGCAGGAATAGTATATTCATTTTCCATTATTGGAGTGATTTCGACGTGAAAATCGATCTTTAATTACTGCCCTGAAATTTTGTGCAGCCACTAGAACGGATATCATCAATACTTATAAATTCTTGCAGCGTAGGTGTTGCTGCTGTCAATGCAATAAATAGTCATGGGATAACTGCCTGAAGGCTTAACAATGGGCATTTCCACGGTCTTTTTCTTTGAAGAAATGTTATTGGACTTATGATTGTCCATCAAACTACTAAGCCGATCTTTATAATTAAAGTCAAAAACAAGGGAATCCGTTGATCCCTTCCCCTTTCTTTTAAATGCATTGGCCTCATGCTCGCTCCAATCCGTTACCAATGCGTCGTTATCTAAAGAAGGTATTGGGCTTTGCTGGGCATTTAAACTACTGCCCATTAAAAACCATACTGCACAAAAAAAGGTGAAATATTTCATTTTATACTTTTTGTGGGCATAACACAAGTGAAGTTCTTTAAAACTCCTCGCAATTAATACCCTTTTCTATTTGCGTCCTTAAGGCGGTAATTATAGTTTCCAATTCCTCAGGCGCCTTGCCGTACTCAAAGGTGACCTTGGATTTCTTGCCGGAAAAATTTTCAATCTCCAGCCACTCGGCCCCGCCATCTGCACAATCCGGACATCCCACGATTTGTGGTAACAAAAAAAATTCATTTAAATCTACTGCTTTTTTAATAGAGTCCCAACTCAATTGGGTCAAGTTTTCTATACAATCAATGGCTTCTACCTGATTATTCCATCCTGAACGGGAATAAATTACAGTGCCCGCCTTTAGCAACATGTCGTTCTTACAATAGCCAACACACATGCCAAAGGAAGTGCCATAACCCAACTGCTTTATATCGGATGAATTCACTTCATTTTTTTCGCAAGAAAGCAATAGGCCGATTATAAATAAAAGAAATGCGCTCTTTTTCATTGGTTACCTCTGTTAAAAATTAAGCTTGTTCCAAAGAATTCCCTTTGGAGACGTATCGCCAATTAAAATACTGATGGTAAGATGTTTATAATGATATTTGGTTGCGTAAATTATTTAAGGTCTATTAGAAACCCATTAATTGGATCATGCTTAATAGTTCAATGAAATCGACCAAAGGGATTCATGAATACCTTCTTCTTTCATTTTCTTTGCTTGTCCAAAGAAAACGAAACAAAAGAAAAGACACTTCTTCACTATGTGGTCCCTAAAATCTCGAGATTTTAAGGACCGATACCATGGCCTAAATTATTTCCAAGGCTTCAATAATTCTTTACGGCTATGACATCTCCACCACGGAAGAAGACCGACCCAACAACAAACTTCAAAGGAAATTTATGGTGGTATTCGATAAAAAACAATGATCTATCGACACTATTGGATAAATGTAACAAAGGAACGGCCTATTTTCAATTTCGTCTTAAATCAAGTGGTTTTCGCATTGGATGGCGGAAGCCGTCCATAGAGCATTTCACCCAAGTGAAAGCGGCCTGGGCGGTGCGGCCGTGGAAAGTGCGTAGATTTAAAGAAATTTAAAATCAGCCTAGCGTTTTTTGGTTCGTTTTTTGGGCGATGCAAAAAATGAACAGGACACGAATACTGCGATAATTTATATTATCTTTTTCTAACTTACACCCATTTTGAGGATGACCCCATTAATTTTCAAGGCTATCCAAATTGAATAAAAAGGTATCAAATAACAGGAACAAATACCATATATCAATATCGGAAACTTATAAAATTTACTTGGGTCCTTATTAGTACACTCAATCAGAAATACTAGGGAGTAAAGGTCCAGTTGAAAATATTAGGACTACAAAGAGTATTACTTACCCTTCAATTTTGGCACCTCAGCCAATAGCGTTTTTAATTCATCCCAATTGAGAAAAATAAAGCCAAAAATTAAAAGGATAAAAATTGGATTTACCAAAAAGAAGCCAATTTGGAACTTTAGTGAAACATAATATATATCGATCAAACTAAATAATCCAGCCAATAAAGTTGCGCCAAAAGCAAATAAATAAATCCTCTTATCCACAAAGTAAAAAAATGATGCCACGCTTAACCATCCAATCCCTATGTATAATGCACCGTCAAGTTCAATATCGACAAATAAATTCATTCCTATTGAAATAAGAACCAAAATTATAGCCAACAACAAAGGAATAATATCTTTTTTCATTGATGATGTTTTTTCAATTTAATTTCTCCTTTTAGATTCTATGAAATAACTAATCTTCCTTTCATGATTTGTCCCCAGTGTTAAATATCGGCATTTTGGGTCTAACAATTAAGTAGAAAATCAGTTATTCAGCATCTTCCAAAATTGTACTGTATAAACGAATCAATCCTAATTATATTGAGTAATCTACCAGGGTTTTGCTCAAAAGCGGTTATGCAACAACCTCTCCGAGAAAAAGGCCAATTACCTCTTCCAAAGTATCCAATACCCCAGGGTTGGTACAATTCATCAAGATAGAGAAGACCATATCCTGCTTTGGATACACATAGAATACGGCATATCCCCCTACCCCATTGCCTACATGGCCATAATAGGTCCTCCCCAACTTATCCTGGGTAACCTGCCAACCTAGACCATAGTAGGTAGGAGTACCATTAATGATCCCAGAGGTGAGAAATTGGGACTGAATTTTATTCTCCCGAAACTTGGAATCCAAATATACCTGCCCAAAACGGGCAATATCCGAGGCAGTGGACAAATAGCCCCCTCCTGCCAATTTGTAAGCATTATTAACCGGAATTGCCTTCCTAAACCCCAATCTGCCCTTAGAATAAAAAGTAGTGCAGTTTGGAGGAAGATTCCCCGGGACTTCCGGGAAGGTATTTTTTAAACCATAAGGTTTTAATATTTTTTCCCGAACATAGTCCGCAAAGGGTATATCACTTACCTCCTGCATTGCCAACGATATCAATACCCAGTCAAAACTGGTATACTGAAATCTTTTCCCTGGTTCAAAAAGAAGGTCGTCATCCTGGAAAAGAACAAGCGACTCCTTTATTCCCAAGGGCTTGTTCAAGCCATATTCCCCACCGCGATACCCTCTAATTCCTGCGGTATGTCCCGCCAATTGCCTCAATGTAAAATCAAACTCTTTTTGGGGAAAATAAGGAACATATTTATAAATGGAAGCGTCCAAATCCAACAGACCCTCCTCCACCATAGTAGCCAAACCGGCGGCGGCAATGGGCTTGGACACACTTGCAATTCTAAAGATAGTGTTCTGGGGGTCCACGGTGCTTTGTTCTTCCACATCTGTAAATCCATAGCCTTTCTCAAAGTACACTTCATTGTTTTTGCGAACGGTAATGGCCAGGCCCGGAACCCGCTGTTCATCTATAAGCTTTTGCAAGATTTGATCCGCTTGGATCTTGCCCAATAATTCCTTATCCCCACCAATGACCCGTTGGGAGGCAAATAAATTCTTCAGATATTTTATAATAGGATTCATCGGTCTAATAGTAAACTACTTTTAAGTTATGAAAAATAGAGATTGGACTGCGACCGTAGACTTTGGTGCTAATCAATAAAAATAAGTTCTCCTTTATACAATTGCTCTACCTCCACTACGGCTGGTCTATTAAAACTAACCACATCCCCAGTGCCACGCAAAGTACCTTTAAGCGATTCCTGTGGACTTAAGCGCATATCGTTGGATCCCCTGTGGTTAAAGCTAATGTTTTCCGCAATTAGGGCCTCGGCCTCCAAACGGGAATCCCCTGAAGCAAAGACTATACTAAAATTAATGGTTTTGCCCCTTAAATTATAAAACGAAATTCCGTTGGAAACAATGGCCAAACTTTGGGTGTCCAATTTCAAATTGAACTCCCCACTGGTATACCCGGCATCCGGGTCGTTGAAGCTCTCGGAAATTAAGGTTAAACTAGGATACGCCAAAACGCCATCACTCAGGACATCGAGTCCCGTACTACTCCTAATCTCCGTAATATCGGGAGCCGTAACAAAAACCTTGGTAAGTCCGTATTTTCGTGTAAAATTACAATCATTGGTATCGCGTAGCAAAAGTCGGTCATCCACAACCTTTACCTCAACTTCGTCCCGCAAATATTCCCCTGTTTCCACTTCTACCTTCAAGGGACTTCCCTGTCTTAAGGTCAATTGTACATTTTCATAGACCGTAATCGTAGTGAAATTAGGCACTTCCACGATTTCCCTGCTAATATCCCCGGCATTTTGAAAGCAATCGGGCGCATTCTCACTATTGCAATTCACAAGCACCAACATTATCGCCAATAACATGCCGTTTCTGGCAACAATTGTCGCAGTGCTCTTACACCCTAATCTTATCTTCAAAATAAAATAGTTCATTATATTATATTATTTGAGCAGACCATCTGCTCAATTAATTGATTCTATAGCCTAACTCCAACCCCAAATTCTACGGCTTCGGCTTTTGCACCATGCGATTTTAAACTTATGGCCCCATAGACCTTATCCGAAAAATATCGCTTCAAGCCAATCCTATTATAGACCTTTCCTTCAAAATCGAAAGGATAGTACACATAATACCCCAACTGGGCAATAACGGACATTTTATTAATAAAAAGTTCATGACCCAAAAACACACCAACACGCTTATAATCGTCATCCGGTTGTACCCCATATTCAGGAAATGCTACCGACTGATAGCGTATAAGTTCCTTTAAAAAGTTGGAAAAATACACATCTGTACCTAGCTGTAGGGCACTTCTTCTAGTAAAGCGCTTGTCTAAATAGGCAGAAAAAATATAAAAAGCATATTGGCCAGAATCCACTACATCACTCTCATTTATTCCGGACCTAAAGGCGAGATTAAGTTTAATAGGTTCTGAAACCTTCAATTTTTCGGCTCTAATATATTCCCGTTCCTGGCCCCCATCCAGATCATAGGTCAACCCCACGTTTAGGGCCATGGTATTGGTAGAGGTATTGGGTGCGGTAACGTTGGCATTGGAGTAATGAATAAGGGAAAGCCCGGCCTTGAGCCCCAAGCCTTTAAATAAATTTTCCTTGTGATAGTTGAACATCAAATAGGTAGAGCTTAAGAAATGCGAACCATAGGCGTTGTTCCTAAAATTTTCGTTCTTATCAAAGGGATTGGTATTATAGGCTATGCCCTGCCCCAACCGAAATTGAAGGTTTCTTCTAAAAAAATAGAAATTATAATGGGCATATAGTCCATAATTCTCCCCCAAAGTAATGTTGTTCATATTCTGATAAACAAACGAAAAACCCGTATCCGGATAATTGTAGAGTTGCTGCCATTCCTCATCCCCATAAGTCTTCCTATTGTATCCTAGGATAATACCCCCAGGATGATTGGTAATCAAATGTGAAATATCAGTATTGTGCAAGAGCACCGAACCATAGTATTGACTAACATCCAAGGTGTACCTCTTGGTTTCTTTCCGGTTTTGTGAAAAGCAAAAAGCTGTCGACAGACAGCCTATAAGAAATAGCCTTAGGTTCATGGGGAGCAAATGTAATGAAAAATTAAAAATACGTTTTCTAAAACTTAACAATGCCAGCTTTACTTCACTAAACCCTGGAAAATAATTCGTGGAAAGCCAAGTTAGGGATCTCTTTAGAACAGCTCTTTGGCTATAGCCTCAATATTATCGGATTTACCCATGGAATAATAGTGCAATACAGGTACGCCCGCCGCCTTCAGCTCCTTGGATTGCTGAATGGCCCACTCTATACCTACCTGACGTACGTCCGCGTTAGTGGAACAATCGTCCACCGCATCTATTAAGTCCTGCGGCAGATCTATTTTAAAGACCTGTGGCAATAATTGCAAATGCCGCTTTACAGCAATTGGCTTAATTCCAGGAATAATGGGCACATTGATTCCCATTTTCTTTGCAGCCTCTACAAACTCGAAAAACTTCTGGTTATCAAAAAACATTTGCGTCACCACATAATCGGCTCCAGCTTCTACCTTTTCTTGCAATCGTTTCAAATCCGTAATCAAGGATGGTGCCTCTAAGTGTTTTTCCGGATACCCAGCAACGCCAATACAAAAATCGGCACTATGCACCGTCTCTACCTTGTCATGTAAATAATTACCGTGATTTAAGGCGTGGATCTGTTTCACCAGCTCCGAAGCATAGGCATGTCCGCCCTTGGTAGGATTAAAATACTGCTCCTCTTTCCGTGCATCGCCACGAAGCGCCATCACATTTTGTATACCCAAATATTGACAATCTACCAACACATATTCGGTTTCCTCCTTGGTAAAACCTCCACAAAGTACATGTGGAACGGTATCAACACCGTATTTGTGCTGTATAGAGGCGCAAATACCCACAGTTCCAGGCCTCATACGGGTCAATCTTTTATCCAACAAGCCATCCCTATCTATGTACACGTACTCCTCCCTGGATGTAGTTACATCAATGAAAGGGGGATTAAACTCCATTAATGGGTCAATATTATCGTATAATTCCTGAATACTTCTTCCTTTGACCGGTGGTATGATTTCGAAGGAAAACAATGTCTTCCCCTCCGCTTTTTTAATATGTTCCGTTACTTTCATAATTTCTCCCTATATCCTTTCTTAAAGAAAAGGCTCATTAGCGATTATTTTATTTATTTCCCTGCACTGGGGCTTTTCTTAAATCTTATTTTCTCTTTCATTTTTATTATGGCAGCCCACAAACGCTCCTTTCTATCGGTTTGTGGCCGGGCTATACACTTAATTTTTTTATTCCAAAGTCATAAAAAAGATATCGTTCCTATCCCTGCTGCAAGAAATATCCAACTTCAACCCAACTTTACATATTCTTTCTTCTTTTGTCTAGACCTAGACCTGCCCTTTCCCTAATCATCCGCAATATTCGGGGCCAACCATCTTGTTGCCTCTTCCAAGGGCATCCCTTTTCTCGCTGCAAAGTTGGCCACTTGGTCTTCTTTTATTTTACCTACCCCAAAATAACGAGCTTCTGGATTGCCAAAATAATAACCACTTACACTGGCCGCCGGCCACATGGCCAAACTCTCTGTCAATTCTACCCCAATCTTTTCCTTTACCTCCATCAATTCCCACAATGTCAATTTTTCCAAGTGGTCCGGACATGCAGGATAACCGGGCGCAGGCCGTATCCCTAAATAGGATTCCTTGATCAGCTCCTCATTGCTAAGTCCCTCATCAGCGGCATAACCCCAATGATTGATCCTTACTTCCCTATGTAAATATTCCGCGAAAGCCTCGGCGAAACGGTCTGCGAGTGCTTTGACCATTATACTGTTATAGTCGTCCAAATTTTTGCGGTAACCATCTGCCAATTCATCAGTGCCAAAGCCTGTGGATACGCAAAAACAACCTATGTAATCCTGCAAACCACCTTCTTTGGGGGCAATAAAATCGGACAGTGCAAAATTAGGTTTCCCCACATATTTTTTGGCCTGTTGGCGCAAAGTCCTAAAAATAAACTCTTCCCCATTATGGGAAAGGGCAATATCATCATCATTAATAGTATTCGCGGGAAACAGCCCAAAAATAGCCTTTGCCTTAAATAGCTTACCATCCAAAATCTTCTGCATCATTGCCTTGGCATCTGCAAAAAGCTCGGTTGCCTGTTTGCCAACTACCTCATCTTCTAAAATATCCGGATACTTGCCATGCAGCTCCCAACTTCTAAAGAAGGGAGACCAATCTATATATGGCACTAATTCGTTCAGGTCAAAATCCTCGATCATTTGAATTCCCAAGGTCTTAGGCTTTACAATTTCGGCCTTTGACCAATCCAATTGATATTTATTTTTCCTGGCCGCCTCAAGGGTTAAATACTCCTTGTGCTTGCCCCTATTCAGGAATTTTTGCCTAAAGTCGGCATAGTCCAATTTAATGTTTTCCTTATACCTATTGGACGATTCCTTTTGTAAAAGGTCGCCCACCACTGTAACTGCCCTGGAAGCATCGTTTACATGCACCACGGCACTCTTATACTGAGGGTCTATTTTAACCGCTGTATGTGCCTTACTGGTGGTGGCACCCCCGATAAGCAAGGGAACCGTAAAATTTTGTCGCTCCATTTCCTTGGCCAAAAAGACCATCTCGTCCAAGGATGGGGTTATAAGACCGCTCAGCCCTATGATATCCACTTTTTCCTCCTTGGCGGCATTAATAATCTTCTCCGGGGGTACCATTACTCCCAAATCTACTATCTCGTAATTGTTACAGGCCAGGACCACACTAACAATATTTTTTCCTATATCGTGAACATCTCCTTTTACGGTCGCCATTAGAATTTTACCTGCAGACGAGCTGCTTCCTTCCGGCTGGGGGTTTTTAAGCTTCTCCTCTTCAATAAATGGCAATAGATAAGCCACAGCCTTTTTCATGACCCTGGCCGATTTTACCACCTGGGGCAAGAACATCTTACCACTTTGAAAAAGATCCCCTACCACGTTCATTCCGGTCATCAAATGCCCTTCTATAACTTCTATAGGTGCTTTAACACTTAAACGGGCCGCTTCTACATCCTCTACAATATATTGATCTATTCCCTTGACCAAGGCACGGGTAATCCTATTTTGTAAGGGTTCTTCCCTCCAGGAAAGATCTATCTTATTTTCCTTCTCCTTACCAATTACGGTTTCTGCAAAGTCCAATAATCGCTCCGTGGCGTCTTCCCTTCGGTTGAGGATTACATCCTCTACATGCTCTAAAAGGTCTTTTGGAATATCATCATAGACCTCCAACATACTCGGGTTTACAATTCCCATATTCATCCCCGCCTTTATGGCGTGATAAAGAAACACGGAATGCATAGCTTCCCGTACGGGATTATTCCCTCTAAAACTAAAGGACACATTACTTACCCCTCCACTTACACTACAAAAAGGCAAATTTTTCTTTACCCATGCGGTGGCCTTTATAAAGTCGAGCGCGTTTAACTTATGCTCGTCCATTCCCGTGGCTACGGGAAAAATATTCAAATCGAATATTATATCCTCTGGGGGAAATCCTACCTTATCCACCAAAATATTATAGGAGCGTTTGGTGATTTCCAATCGCCTTTCGTAATTATCTGCCTGCCCTACCTCGTCAAAAGCCATAACTATGACGGCAGCCCCGTAACGCCTAATTAATTTGGCGTGCTTAATAAACTCTTCCTCCCCTTCCTTGAGACTTATGGAATTCACCACACATTTTCCTTGGACTACCTGTAGACCTGCCTCAATAATATCCCATTTAGAGCTATCAATCATGATAGGTACCCGAGCAATATCCGGTTCGGCCACAATAAGGTTCAAGAACTTTACCATAACCTCTTTTCCATCAATAAGACCATCGTCCATATTGACATCAATGATCTGAGCTCCGCCTTCTACCTGTTCGCGAGCTATATCCAATGCCTCCTCAAACTTCTCTTCTTTAATCAGTCGAAGGAATTTTTTGGAACCCGCCACATTGGTGCGTTCCCCTACATTTACGAAATTGCTTTCTGGGGTAATCACCAAAGGTTCCAATCCGGAGAGTTTTAAAAACCGTTTTGTAATATGTTGTTCCTTATCCGTTATATTGCTCATTATTTTTATATTGACCTAGACATTATAAACACCAAACTGCGTCTTTAAAATGGCAAATTTGATAGTTCCACATTGCCTCCTGAGAGAATGACCCCCACCTTTTTATTTTTAAACTTTTCCCTTTCCTTTAACAAGGCAGCAAAGGGTACTGCACTAGATGGCTCTATCACCAATTTCATCCGCTCCCAAATTAATTTCATGGCAGCAATAATTTCGTCCTCCTCAACCCTAATGATATCAGAGACCAATTCCTTGATAATGGGAAAATTTATATCCCCTAAGTTAGTTTTAAGTCCGTCCGCTATAGTGTTCGCTGATATATTGTACTCTATTTTCCCGCTCTTAAAGGCTCTATAGGCGTCATCCACTTCCATTGGCTCACCACCTACGACCCTGCAATTATCCCCTAAATAATGGGCGGCCAATGCCGTACCCGCAAGGAGTCCACCACCTCCTACCGGACTCATAATATATTCCAGAACAGGTTGGTCCTGTAAAAGTTCCAAGGCCGCTGTACCTTGCCCCAAAATCACGTTCAGGTCATTGGACGGATGTAAAAAAACAGCTCCTTTTTCCGCAACAATGTTTGCTGCCGATTTTTCCCTGGCTTCCAAGGTAGGTTCCGTAATGGTAACCAACCCTCCATAAGCTTTCACGGCCTCAATTTTTACGGCCGGGGCACTTGAGGGCATTACTATATAGGCATTCACCCCCAAATTCTTGGCCGCCAAAGCCAAGGCCTGACCAAAATTTCCGGACGAATGGGTTACCACCCCAGCCTTTTTCTGGGCCTCACTTAATTGTTGGATGGCATTGATAGCACCCCGCATTTTAAAAGCACCCATTTTTTGAAGGTTCTCACATTTAAAGAAAACCTCCGCCCCAGCTAATTCATTCAGCAAACGGGAGGTGAGCACCGGTGTTCTATGAACAAAGGGTGCAACCCTGTTCCCTGCCTCAAGAACAATCTGCCTGCTAGGTATCATTGGCTATACGCTTCTAAGCTATTTAGAATTCTAGGCGAATAATCTTTAACCACATCGGCCATTGCCTTTATATGTTCGGGAGTGGTCCCACAACATCCACCAACTATATTCACCAAGCCTTTTTCGGCATATTCCTTTATCTGTGCTGCCATTTCCTCCGGTGTTTCATCATATTCCCCAAAAGCATTGGGCAAACCCGCATTGGGATGGGCAGAAACGGCGTGCTCCGTTTTACTGGAGAGCACCTCTAAATGTGGCACTAACTGACTAGCCCCTAAGGCACAGTTGAATCCTACGGACAAAATGGGTATATGGCTTATGGATATTAAAAAGGCTTCAGCAGTTTGGCCGGATAAGGTTCTACCCGAAGCATCGGTTATAGTACCGCTTACCATAATTGGAATATCTATATTTCGTTCTTCCTTCACCTCTTCAATGGCAAATAATGCAGCCTTGGCATTCAAGGTATCAAAAACTGTTTCCACCAACAAAATATCCACCCCTCCGTCCACAAGGGCTTCCACCTGTTGTTTATAAGCTAATCGTAATTCATCAAAAGATACCCCTCTGAAGCCCGGATCATTTACGTCCGGAGACATACTGGCCGTTTTGTTGGTAGGCCCAATACTCCCAGCTACAAAACGCGGCTTATTGGGTTCTTTGGCAGTAAACTCGTCCGCTACCGCTTTTGCTATTTTAGCCGACTCATAATTTAATTCGTAGACCAAACCTTCCATATGATAGTCTGCCATCGCAATGGTAGTACTGGAAAAAGTATTGGTTTCAACAATGTCGGCCCCAGCGGCAAAATACAGGCGGTGCACCTCGGCTATAGCTTCCGGCTGGGTAAGGGACAATAGGTCATTATTTCCCTGTAGGGGATGTTCCCAATCCTTAAATCGATCTCCCCTAAAATCTTCCTCAGTAAACTTATGCCGTTGAAGCATGGTCCCCATAGCACCATCCAACACCAAAATCCTTTCCTTGAGTACGTCCTGAATATTCTTCATATTACTTTTCAAAAATGTTTGCTCCCTATAGAACAAACAAAGATACCATCACATATGTCCCCAAACTATTTGGGACCACAAAATTAGAAAATTGACACCCGAAAACAAAGTATAACAACCCAGTTATCGGTATCAAAAAAATAAATAAAATCAAGTAAGGAAAAGTTTTGGACCTGCGTCTTTCTTTATGTTATCTATTCCCAAATGAAATTCCAGATAAACAGAATAAAACATAGGATTAGAACGTAGCACCTTCTTTATTCTTCGCGATAGTGACCGACTTCGAAAAAGGGTTGCTAAGGCTTCATCGGGTCTAGTCCCTCCGCCTTTCTTGATAACGTTTCAAATTGATAATGAACTGTCTGCAAAGTAACGCATCAGTGCCCTTAAAAGCAAGGAAACACTACTTTATTTTAATATTCTAAAATTTGAAATTCAGGAATCTTTTGTAAATATGAAACCTGCCAGATTTTAAGACCTGGCAGGCTATAAAGATTGGTCTAAAATGGTTATTAAGCCAAAATACTTTGAACTACTTCTTTTTTAGCTTCCTTCTTGCTACCGTCAAATCCTTCCACACCACCAACAGTGGTATATTTCATTACATAACGTTTTCCAGGATTGATCAACTGATATGCACTCTGACACATCACAGCAGCTTCATGGAACCCGGACAATATTAATTTAAGCTTTCCGGGATAGGTGTTTACATCCCCAATAGCATAAACCCCAGGAATATTGGTCTGATAATCGTAGGCATTGTTAACTTTAATAGCATTTTTCTCTATTTCAAGTCCCCAATCGCCGATTGGACCTAACTTTGGGGAAAGTCCGAACAATGGAATAAAATTATCCGCTTCCACATAGCTTTCGCCTTTGGTCTCATCATTATGCTTTACCACAACAGCTTCCAAATTATCGTCTCCGTACAACCTGACCACCTCAGCTTCGGTAAACAATTTAATCTTACCCAGTTTGGCCAAGTCAGCGGCTTTTTCTACTGAATCCAAAGCTCCCCTAAATTCATTTCTTCTGTGTACCAAAGATACTTCAGCAGCCACGTCGGAAAGGAATATTGCCCAATCCAAGGCAGAATCCCCACCTCCGGAAATAACCACTTTCTTATCCCTATAAACCTCAGGATCTTTAATAATATAAGCTACACCCTTATCCTCAAAATCTACCAAATTGGGAATCAATGGTTTTCTAGGCTCAAAAGATCCCAATCCACCGGCAATAACTACCACCGGAGCATGATGTTTTGTCCCTCTATTTGTAGTTACCACGAAGGATCCATCATCCAGTTTATCCAAAGTTTCGGCCCTCTCTCCCAAGGTGAACCCTGGTTCGAAGGGCTGAATTTGTTGCATCAGATTTTTAACCAAATCGCCGGCAAGAATTTCCGGGAATGCTGGAATATCATAAATAGGCTTCTTAGGATAAATTTCCGAACATTGGCCCCCAGGTTGAGGCAAAGCATCTATAAGATGCGTCTTCAATTTCAACAATCCCGCTTCAAAAACCGTGAACAACCCTGTTGGACCCGCTCCAATAATAAGTATATCTGTCTTTATCATACTACTTTGATTAATTCCTAATTTATAATTGCACCCTTGAATCCTAAACTAGCTTAGATAGGCACTTTTCTTTATTATTTATAACACCTCCTGGTGTACTTGTAATATCTCGGCATAATTCAATACTGCCGATCTGTGATTAACAACTTCTCCTACAACAATAATAGCGGGGTTGCTCAATTGGCACTGGACCACTATTTGTTCTATGGTACCTATGGTACCAATACCCAACTTTTCATCTTGACGAGTACCGTTTTGAATAATCGCAATGGGCATATCCGCCTTACCTTCCTGCTTAAATAGCTCAACTATCTCCGCTAGTTTTCCCATCCCCATCAATATTACTATGGTGGCATTGGATTTAGCTGCTAAAGCTACATCAGAAGATAATTTATGATCTTTGGTGGTCCCGGTAATCACCCAAAAACTTTCCGCCGCACCCCTTTTGGTGACTGGGATGTTTTGAGAAGCCGGCACAGCAACGGAGGATGAAATCCCTGGAACCATGGCTACTTTTATGCCTTTACTGGCCGCATATTCCATTTCTTCCGCCCCTCTTCCAAAAACAAAGGGATCCCCGCCTTTTAATCGGACTACATGCCCGTGGGTTTTGGCCCTACTAACAATAAGATCGTTTATTTGCTCTTGCTGATAGGCATAGCATCCTTTTCTTTTACCAACAAATATATGTTCGGCATTAGGTGCATAGTCCAATAAGGCAACGTCCACAAGGGCATCATACAATACCACGTCAGCCGCCTGCAAGGCTTTAATAGCCTTTAGCGTTATCAACTCCACATCGCCAGGTCCAGCTCCTACAACGGTCAACTGTCCATGGTTAATGGTTTCCTGATTGGAATCAGGAATTACCACTGCGGCACCAACGTGAATATCATTTACCTTATTTATCATTATTATACGTTTGTCAATTCTAATTTTCTGTAAGCTTCCACATTGGCCAAAAACTCCTCGGCATCCTTTACATAAGCTTTTGCAAAGGCTTCGGTAGGGGCATTCTGATTTAATTGAAGCACCATTTTCTCAAAGCTTTGATCCAAATTAAATTTTCCGGACGCCACAAACAACTCATCAAAATCCTTTATGATGCTGATATGGGTATTTACCTTGGTATTTTCGGCAGTCAATAAAGCCTTGGCCGTATTTACCATAGATGAATAGGAATGATAGATACTGGCTGCCCATTTCTCCTCTTCCAAATTCAGTTTTGCTGTTTCGATTTTTTCCTCACTGTCAAACAACAAAGTGGCTATTAAATCGATTACCACCCCGGCACATTCTCCTACACCAATGGCTTGTTCATATTTTTCCGAAGTACCCCAATCAATAAAATCGGATGCCGTTAGGTTATCCACATCTGACAAGGGCTTTAGAAAATCATAGAAATACATTTGACCCTTTTCCTCATAATATTCTACAAAAGGCTTTCCATTGCCGTTCGCATCATAATCATTTAAAATAAGTCTCAAAGATTCTGGTCCCCTCTTACTAGGTATCTTAATAACTTTATCTGCAAAGCGGCCATTTCCATCTCCTAAATTACCTCCTCCCAAGAGCACTTGAAGTGCTGGGGCTACCAATTTATCCTTTGTTCTCACGGACATTCCCTGAAAACCAATATTGGCCATATTGTGCTGGCCACAGGCGTTCATACAGCCACTTATTTTTATAACCACATCCGGGTTATCTATATAATGTGGGTATTCTGCCTTGATAACCCTTTCCAATTCATCAGCGATCCCCGTACTACTGGCAATACCCAAATTACAGGTATCCGTTCCTGGACAGGCGGTAATGTCCAATGCCGTATTGTATCCAACTTCGGCGAATCCCAATTTCTCCAATTCTTGATAAAAGAAGGGCACCAAGGATTCCTTAACATAAGGAATCAATATATTTTGTCTCAAGCTCAATCTAATTTCACTTGCCGCATATTTTTCCACTAAATCTGCCAATTGTCTGGCTTTCTCTATATAAAAATCCCCTAATAGCACTTTTACCCCAATGGCAACATATCCCTGTTGTTTTTGAGGAGCCAAGTTGGTCGATTTCCATTTTTCAAAAGCCTTTTGATCCTTAATAGTGACTTCAGGAGCATTATTCTTTGCAATATTTACCTTTGGATAAGCATCCGCATCTATTTCGTATGTTTGGACAGGTATTGCCAATTGCTCTTCTTCCAACAATTGCTTAAATCCGTCCAAACCAATATCCTTCAACAAGAATTTCATTCTTGCCTTTGCCCTACTTTTTCTTTCCCCAAAACGATCAAAAACACGAACTACTCCTTCCATTAGAGGAATGATCTTGTCTGTAGGAAGAAAAGAGTAGATTACATCCGCGTGGCGGGGCTGCGATCCCAATCCACCTCCCAATAGCACCTTAAAGCCTCTTACTCCATTTTCAATCTTGGCAATAAAGCCAAGGTCGTGCATGTATGAAAGACCAGTATCCTCGTCCGAGGCAGAAAAGGAAACTTTAAACTTCCTTCCCATTTCCTGACTAATAGGGTTTCTCAAAAAATATTGAAATAAGGCATGTGCATATGGGGAAACATCAAAAGGTTCGTTTACATCTATTCCGGCAGTTTCACTAGCCGTTACGTTACGAACCGTATTTCCACATGCTTCCCTGATCGTAATATCGTCCTGTTCCAACTGCGCCCATAATTCCGGAGTACGATTAATATCCACATAATGGATCTGAATATCCTGACGAGTAGTAATGTGAAGTCGACCCGTAGAGTATTCTTCCGAAACATCACAAATCCTCCTAAGTTGTTGGGAGCTAACCTTCCCATAAGGCAACTTAATACGTATCATTTGAACTCCGGGTTGTCTTTGACCATAAATTCCCCTGGCCAATCTTAGACTACGGAATTTCTCCTCGTCCAAACTACCGCCTTGAAATTCACGGATCTTAGCTTCCAATGCTATGATGTCCTGTTCTACAACCGGGTTTTCCACTTCTGTTCTGAAAGTCCGCATGCTACTTATATTTTTTATTCAAATTGATTATTAAATTCTTTTAAAACCTTTATCCCATAGGATTAATAGGTTAAATTGACAACAACTCCATCCCCTAGAGGTTGGAAGGTGGATTAATTTATAAATCCGACCCCGGCTGTTGTATTGGATTGATTATCTATTAGGATAAATGAGCCATTGGTTCTATGATTCTTGAAGGAATCATAAAAAATAGGCTTGTTCAGTCTAAAAGTAACCTGTGCAATATCGTTCATTCCCAAGGCATTGATAGTCGTATCGATGCCAGAGTAATCCGGATTAATCTTATGGTGAATGTTCTCGACCTTGGCCAAAACCTTGTTCACGCCGTGCTGTACCACATATTTGCTTCCCACGGTTAAATTTTGCGAATCCATCCATGAAACGGTGGCAGTAAATTGCTTGTCAATAGTAGGCAAATCACCTGCCTTCACCAACATATCTCCCCTACTCACATTGATCTCATCTTCCAAGGTAATGGTCACTGAAGAACGTCTGGTTGCTGTTTTATACTTCTTATCGTAAAAATAGATATCCTTGATCTTGGATCTGGTCATAGATGGCAATACCACTACTTCATCCCCAACACTTAGCTCACCACCATATACTTTTCCCGCAAATCCCCTAAAATCATGGAATTCATCTGTTTTGGGACGTATCACATACTGAACCGGGAATCTTGGGGTACCTACGTTATAAATATCCTTTCTATCCAATGCCTCAAAATGTTCCAAAAGAGTTTGTCCTTTATACCAAGCCATTTTCTCCGACCTGTTTACCACATTGTCACCCTTAAGTGCACTTACGGGAATAAAGGTTATTTTTTGGTCTTGGTAATCCCGTTTACTCATCAGCTCCTCAAAATCAGCTTTGATTTCATTGTATCTTTCCTCTGAATAATCAACCAAGTCCATTTTATTAATGGCTACGATAACATCTTTGATCCTCAATAAATTATTGATAAAAAAGTGCCTATTGGTCTGCTCTATCACTCCTTTTCTTGCGTCGATCAAAATAATAGCTGCTTGGGAGGTAGACGCACCGGTAACCATGTTACGGGTATATTCTACATGACCAGGAGTATCCGCAATGATATAACTCTTATTGGGGGTAGAGAAATAGATATGAGCTACATCTATTGTAATGCCTTGTTCCCTTTCCGCAACTAAACCATCAGTGGCCAAAGAGAAATCAAGATAGTCATATCCTTTTTGTTTAGACGTTTTTTCAATGGCTTCCAACTTATCATCGGTCAGCGATTTGGTATCATACAGCAATCTTCCGATCAAGGTACTTTTACCGTCATCTACACTTCCTGCTGTTGCTATTTTTAGTACTTCCATTTCTTTTGTATTTTGTATTGGGCTTTGGATTATGTTGACATTTATTTTAATTGTCAACCTGCTTCAAATGCCGGCTTTAAAAGTATCCTTGTTGTTTTCTTTTCTCCATTGCGGCTTCGGAACGCTTATCATCTATCCTTGCTCCCCTTTCGGAAATCTTGGATTCCCTAATTTCACCAACTACCTTTTCAATGGTATCTGCATGGGAAAGTACCGCGGAAGTACAACTCATATCCCCTACAGTTCTAAAACGAACCATACGCTCCTCCACTTTTTCATCTTCAGCACGGAAAACCACATCATCTTCTGCAGACCATATAAATCCGTCCCTAAGGAATATCTTTCTCTTGTGGGCAAAATAGATGGAAGGTATTTCTATGTCCTCTTTTTGGATATAGCTCCAAACATCCAATTCCGTCCAGTTACTTATTGGAAAAACCCTTACGTTCTGTCCTAACTCAATCTGACCATTCAACATGTCGAACAACTCTGGACGCTGGTTTTTTTCGTCCCACTGACCAAAATCGTCACGAACGGAGAAGATACGTTCTTTGGCACGTGCCTTTTCCTCATCCCTTCTTGCTCCACCAATACAGGCATCAAACTTAAATTCCTCTATGGCATCCAACAATGTGGTAGTCTGCAGCATATTCCTACTGGAGTATTTGCCCGTTTCCTCAATAACTTTACCTTGATCTATGGAATCCTGAACATTACGAACAATTAACTCCACTCCCAATTCCTTGACCAACTTATCCCTAAAGGCAATGGTCTCCGGAAAATTATGCCCAGTATCTATATGCATTAAAGGGAAAGGTATCTTAGCCGGAAAAAAGGCCTTCTGCGCCAATCTCACCAAAGTAATGGAATCTTTACCTCCTGAAAACAGCAACACTGGCTTTTCAAACTGCGCCGCAACTTCCCTTAAAATATAAATAGCTTCGTTCTCCAAAGCATTATTGTTCAATACTTCCAATTCATTCGATTCGTTCACGCCTACTAATGTTTCCAATTCTGATTCTACAATGCTCACGATAATTCTGTATTTAACTGGCTTCCCATAAAGGAATCATTCACCAATTGTTAATATTCTTTTCTTAGGTATGCAATCCACATTCCCGGTTTTCCAAAACCTTGGTGGGATCAAAATATTTATGTTCATTGGGCAAATTCCTATCCTTGAGATAAGCATCCAACTGACTATCATTATAATGGTAAAAAGGACTCACCTTCAAAACCCCGTCCCTACTTAAACTTAAAATATCCAAAGAATCCCTTAACGCTGTTTGACCTTGTCTTAGGTTTGTAAACCAAACATCTGGCTTATGCTCCTCCATGGCCCTTCTAAACGGCTCCAACTTTACCTGCTCCGTAAAAAGCTGATGCCTGGGATCATCTATCCCCGGAATTCCCATGATAGCATCCCTATGTGAGGAAGTTTGTTTGGGAACATATAATTTTACATTCAAATGTAATCTTGCAATTAGCTCTTCCGCATGTTTGTAGGTATTAGGGGTATTATAACCCGTATCGCACCAAACAACAGGAATATGAGGGGAAACATCCGTCACTGCATGTAAAATAGCCACTTCATATGGACGAAAATTTGTGGTTACCAAAGGCTTCTCTGCTGACTGTATTGCCCAAGAAATTATTTCTTCTGGTGGTATACCTTTAAATTGTTGGTTTAATTTGTGTATTTGTTCATCTGTATATGCCATTGTCCTCAATTCTATAATTACTTTGAATTTTGCCTTTTTATTTTCCCCAATTAATCTTGTTCCAGATTCTTTCATGAAAGAAATACAACACCATCTTAGTAAACAACTCTACTACTCCTATTGAAAATGCAACTGACAATGTCCCTGTAACGATCCAAGAAATAAGAATGGTGTCCAAGGTTCCAATAATTCTCCAACTAATAGATTTAGCAATACTCCTTTTAGGATTTTCGGAAGACTTATCCGCCTTATAGCTTTTAGTTACAGTACTTGAATTATTATTTGCAATTAATTGTTCAGCAATCATATGACAAAAAACTTAAATTTATTACCCTATCGATTTAATAGAGTAAGCAAAAATAGAAATAATTTGCAAACTACAATAAAAAAATAAAGTTAAAATTCAACTTACCCTATAAATTTAGTAGATTAATAAAAAATCTCCTTAAAATTTAAAGATAATTAATGCTTTGGAATAGAATTAACAGTTATAATGGTAGCCTTAAACCCTTAGGGCACTAGATCGGCCAGGGTATTGTTTCGGAAGACCTCCAGGGTACTGTCCCTGACCTGTAGCATTAATTTATGCACAGAACAACTGGCCTCGTCGGGACAATCCTCACATTTCTCGTAGAAGTTTAAACTTACACAGGGCACCATAGCTATTGGACCTTCCAACACCCTCATGACAGTGGTCATCGGTATATCCTTGGGTTCTTTAATAAGGTAATAGCCTCCACCCTTTCCTTTTTTGGAACCCAGAAGTCCTGTTTTTCTCAACGTGAGAAGTATACTCTCCAGAAACTTTTGGGAAATGTTCTCATGTTTGGCTATTTCAGAAATCTGAACAGGAGCGCGTCCTTTTTGAGCTGCCAAGAAGGTTAGTGCCTTTAGTCCGTATTTTGTTTTTTTGGAAAGCATGCAGCGAAGATAAGGAAAATTAACATTCCCAATAAGGCCCGGCACAATTTTACAAAAACAGGTCTGGCACAACCAAAAGCAGGCTAAAAGACCGCTTATCCCAGTGCTTGTTCAATATCTGCTATGATATCATCTATATGCTCCAAGCCCACAGAAACCCGTACCATACCATCTGTAATTCCGGATGCCAATCTTTCCTCCACGGACAATTTACTGTGCGTGGTAGACGCCGGGTGTGTGACTATACTTCTTGAGTCCCCCAAATTAGCGGACAATGACAACATTTTTATAGCGTTGAAGAATTTTTGTCCGGCTTCAACCCCTCCCTTTACTTCAAAAGCCACAACGCAGCCCCCTGCCTTCATCTGTTTCTTAGCCACTTCGTATTTGGGATGCGATTTTAAAAATGGATACTTCACCCAATTCACCTGAGGGTGACTTTCCAGGAATTCGGCCAGTTTTAGTGCGTTGTCACAATGCTTATCTACTCTGAGCGATAAAGTTTCCAAACTTTTGGATAGTACCCAAGCATTGAAAGGCGATAAAGAAGGTCCTGTAATCCGGGAAAAACGATATACTTTATCTATCAAAGCCTTGCTACCCACTGTAATACCTGCCAACACCCTTCCTTGACCGTCCATTAATTTTGTTCCAGAATGGATGACCAAATCGGCCCCATACTTAATAGGCTGCTGCAAATAGGGGGAAGCAAAACAATTATCTATAATATAAATTAAATTGTGTTTTTTGGCAAACTTGCCCAATACCTCCAGGTCCAAAACATCAACTCCCGGATTGGTAGGAGTTTCCGCATAGATAATTTTAGTTTTTGGAGTGAGCAGTTCCTCCAATTTATCCAGCTCATCTATCTTAAAATAGCTGGTTGAAACATTCCATTTTGGAAAAAACTGAGTAAACAAACTATGGGTAGACCCGAATATACTTCTAGAAGAAATAATGTGATCCCCACTGTCCAACAGAGCAGCAAAAGTTGAAAACACGGCCGCCATACCTGATGCAAAGGCAAAACCATCCTCGGCCCCTTCCATCTTGCAAACCTTTTCTATAAACTCGCTTGAATTGGGATTGCTATACCTTGAATATATATTTCTTTCCTTTTCTTCCGCGAAGGAGGCTCGCATATCTTCAGCATCCTCGAAAATAAAACTAGAGGTTAAATACAAAGGTGTGGAATGCTCCAAAAATTGGGTGCGTTCCGTTTGGGTGCGTATTGCTTCCGTTTCAAATTTAAATTTCTTCTTCATTATTTCTGATCTATCTAATTCTTCTGTTATCTCTTCCCAAAAATGTATAATTTCGATTTCGACTACGCCTATCTACAGCATTCCCGGTGGCTGAGCCGAGCCGAAGCCACATATAAACTTATTTCTATTCAAATTTATCTGATTTCGACTACGCCTATCTACCGATAGGCAAACTCAATCTCCAAATCCCATCGTTGGCTTAGCGGAGCCGAAACCCCAAAATTTACCCTTTTTCCGCAATACGTAATATATCCCCAAACACACCCCTGGCCGTTACTGCCGCTCCGGCACCTGCACCTTGGATAACCAAAGGATGTTGCCCATAAGACTCCGTATATATTTCTATTATGGAATCGGAACCTTTTATCTGTCCTAGTGCACTTTCTTTGGGAACCGAGATCAATTTTACCTCTAATTTTCCTTTTTCCTTTTGCAGGTCTCCTGATAGATCTCCTACGTAACGCAGTACATGACCTGGTTTTTGGGCTTTCTTTATCTTACTAAACTTATCATCCAAGATATCCAATCGCTCCAAAAAGCTCTTTACGTCACCATCTTGCAGCGACTCGGGGATTAAGTTTTCAATTAAAATATCCGAAAACTCATTGCTTAAATCCAGTTCCCTGGCCAAAATCAGCAATTTTCTCCCTACATCATTACCGGAAAGATCTTCGCGGGGATCCGGTTCTGTATACCCCAATTCCATAGCTTCTTTTAGAATTACGGAGAATAAGGCATCCTTTTCCGAAAAAGTGTTGAAAATATAGCTTAAGGATCCAGAGAACACTCCTTTTATCCTTGTAATATTCTCTCCTGAAAGATGTAACAATTTAATGGTGTCTATCAACGGTAAACCCGCACCAACATTGGTTTCATATAAATATTGTTTTTGATGTTTGGCAAGTTCCTCCCTAAGCAACTGGTAATAATCGAAGCGCAAGGTATTGGCAATCTTATTGGACGACACCAAATCAAAACCGTTATCCACAAAATCAAAATAGGAGGCCACAAATTCCTCATTGGCAGTATTGTCTACCGCAATAAGGTTCTCCAAATGATTATCCTTGGCATATTTAAATATATCGTTTAATTTATAGGGTACTGCCTTGGTCTCCATGGAACTTTTCCAATTTTTGGAAATACCATTTTTATTCAAAAGCACCTTTTTAGAATTGGCAACTGCAAAAACATTGATATTGATGCCCTTCCTTTTCTCTATGGTCTTATTGGATTTAAGAATTTGATCAATGAGGGTACCCCCCACATTTCCATGACCAAAAATAGCCAAATTTACTTTTTTACTTATCCCGAAAATCTGACCATGCACTACATTAAGGGCCTTGTGCAGATCGGATTTTTTAACGACCAAACTCACATTCTTGCCCGAAATAGTATTGTTGAACAACAAAGGAACTACCTGGTTCTTTATAAGAGCATTAAAAGGCTTATGGAAGGTACTCAAATCCTGTCCAACAATGGAAATAACCGATACTTGGTCCACCACCGTAATATTATTGATGTCCTGCAATTTAAAATCGGTTTGAAATTCCTCTTCCAAAGAAGATTTTGCCAAAGCCGCATTTTTGGCGTCGACCACCAAACCAATGCCTCTTTCCGATGACCCCTGGGAAATTATACTTACACTTATGTTATTATTGCCCATTGTCCTAAAGATACGGGCATCTACCCCCACCTTGCCCAATAAACCACGACCTTCCAAATTGATCAGGGCCATGTTTTCAATAACGGATAAGGATTTTATACCTTCCTTACTGGTCTTGGCACTGATTAAAGTTCCTTCATTATCGTTGTTGAAGGTATTTAGGATGCGCAGTGGAATATTCTTTTCTATTAGGGGGATAATTGTTTTTGCGTGCAAAATATTGGTGCCAAAATTCGCCAACTCGTTCGCTTCACTATAGGAAAGTTCCGAGATTCTTTTGGCCTCCGTGACCAAATCAGGATTGGCCGTAAAAATACCGTCCACATGGGTATAGTTCTGCAATTCCTCGGCATTGAGGTAGTTGGCCAATAAGGCAGCGGAATAATTGCTCCCATTTCTACCCAAAGTGGTAGTTTCGTTAAGTTCATTGGAGGCAATAAAACCGGTGGTTACCGCTACGGCATCCAGATCCAATTTCCCAAATTCACCTTTTACATTTTCCTTGGACAAGGTCTCCAAGACCTTTGCATCCCCAAAGTTGGAATCTGTTTTAATGAGCTGTCTGGAATCAATAAACTTGGCATTGACACCTTTCCCTATAAGTAATTTGGTTACCAATTTTGCAGAGAGCAATTCTCCATAAGCCAAAACTTGGTCCTTTATTTTAGGGCTATAATCTCCCAAAAGCGCTACACCTTCAAACAGCTTTACCAATCCCTTAAATTCCTCCGAGAGATTTACATTACCATAAGCGTGTTGTTGATATTTTTCAAATTCTTCAAAATCCTTTACATAATCCAACCCCTTGGCCGCTTTGTCCAGCATCGCTTCCAATTCGTCCGTAGCCTTGTTCCTGGCCGAAACCACTACGGCAATATTTTCACCATCGGCAACCTTGTCTGTAATTATCTGAAGTACCGTATCCAACCCCTCTCCATTGGCCAATGACTTGCCACCAAATTTTAGGACCTTGACTTTTTTAGATCTTCCATTACGCTCAAAAACTCCCTTTAGCAACTCCTCCATTTGATTGAATTCTATCAAGAAGGCATCATGCCCATGCAAGGAATGAATTTCCCCATAGGTTACATTACTGTTGGCCTGGGCCAATTTCTTAAAAGTATCTTTGTTTTCCTGGGCCGTAAAAAAAAGGTCGGAATCTACCCCAATAATATGGATATTGGTATCACTATTCTGAAGATTAATAAATGCCTCTTCCCCATTTCTATTGATATCAATTGTCTTAAGCAGCTGATTCATTAGTTTGTAGGCAGACAATTGAAATCGCTCCTGTAATTTTTTACCGTGGTGCGTTAGCCAACTCTCCACATTAAAGACTTTCAGCTCCTCATTGGTGCTTCTTTTAAAGCGCTCCTTAAAGGATTCCGGTGTCCTATAACAGAGCATGGCATGCATACGTGCATCATGCACTGGCTGCTTGGAGTTTATTAAAAACTGTTCCTGAATCTGGCAATTGGCAATAAGCCAGTCCGTAGACTTCCAATCAGATGCTACCGGAATAAGATGTTCCGTTAAATGAGGATCGATGGCCGCCATTTCCCAAGCGATACCTCCACCTAAAGAACCCCCTATAAGCGCATATAACTTACTTATTTTTAAGGCCTCCAATCCCAGAAGGAAAATTTTGGCAATGTCCTTTGCAACAAAATCCTTATAATTATCTATCACAAACCCGTCATACCCGTTTCCTGGTATATTAAAGCAAAGAATGGTGTACTTCTTGGTGTCAATACATTTGCCCTCTCCTATCAATGTTGTCCACCAACCATGTTCGCCCGCTACATTGGAATTACCTGTAAGGGCATGGTTCACCATTATAATTGGCGCGGTATGCAAGGGTTGGCCAAAGATCTCGTAGGACAAATTAATATCCAAAGTTTTGCCACTATAGGTAATGTATTTATTTATTGAAAGATGATGTAACATAGGTTGTTTGAACTAGTAAATTTCTTGAAAGAACTTGGTCATTGATTATATAATGACAAGGGAGTGCATTGATATTTCACAAATTAATTGCTGCACTCCCCTATCACTTTATTATTGACTTTAAAAGGAAATAATATAATTGTTACGCTAAAACAGATTTATCAATGACTGAAAATGCCTGCACCAAATCGGCTTTTATATCTTCAATGTCCTCCAAACCTACACATAAACGTATTAGGTCTTTTGTTACACCGGTAGTCTGTTGTGCTTCGTCATCCAATTGTTGGTGTGTAGTACTCGCAGGGTGAATAATTAAAGACTTGGTATCCCCAATATTTGCCAATAAGGAAAATAGCTTGGTTTCATCTACCACCTTTTTGGCCGATTCGTAGCCTCCTTTAACCCCGAAAGTAACTATTCCACTTTGTCCGTTTGGAAGGTACTTCTTAGCCAAGGAATAATAGGGGCTGGATGAAAGGCCAGGATAGTTTACCCATGCCACTTCCTTTCTACCCTCTAACCATTTAGCCAATTCCAAAGCATTTTCACTGTGTTTCTTGATACGAAGTTCCAATGTTTCCAAACCTTGAATAATCTGAAAGGCATTAAATGGGCTCAAGGCAGCACCAAGATCCCTTAAACCTTCAATTCTCACTTTTGCAATAAAGGCCGCTGCACCCAAGACATCGTGATAAACCAAACCGTGGTATCCAGCAGATGGCTCTGTAAACTCAGGGAATTTACCACTGCTCCAATCGAAAGTACCAGCATCTATTATGACACCTCCCATAGAAGTACCATTACCATTGATATATTTTGTAAGGGAATGTATTACGATGTTTGCTCCGTGTTCAATTGGTTTTATCAAAGCACTTGTGGCAACCGTATTATCGACTATAAAAGGAATTTTGGCTTTTTTGGCCACTTCGGATATTGCCTTCAAATCCAGTACGTCCAATTTTGGATTCCCAAGGGATTCTACAAAAATTGCTCTGGTATTTTCCTGAATAGCATTGGCAAAATTCTCCTCGTCCCCTGGCTCAACAAAGGTGGTGGTAATTCCCAATCTAGGCAAAGTCACTGCCAACAGATTATAGGTGCCTCCATAAAGGCTACTGGAAGCCACAATATGATCCCCCGTTCTAAGCAAAACCAACAAAGCAGTAGAAATGGCTGCCGTACCGGATGCGGTAACCACACTGGCAAGACCACCTTCCAAAGCCGCCAAACGCTGCTCTAAAATGTCATTGGTAGGATTGTTCAGCCTGGTATAAATAAAGCCAGGTTCTGATAAATTAAAAAGATTGGCCGCATGGTCCGTATTATTAAATACATAAGCGGTATTCTGATAAATAGGTACGGCCCTGGTGCCAGCTGTTAATTTTGTGTCATGTCCGGCATGCAAAGCGTTTGTTGAAAATTTTTGAGTACTCATGATTTCTTGTTTTTTTATATTATTAAAATAGATAAAATAAAAAGCCAAAACAAATAATGCGGACAGTGCAATATTATAAAATCAAAAAGTTAAAAAGAAAATCAGTTACAGAAGTAACCGTTAGTGTTATCTGCCATGGATACTGTAAAAGAAACCAAAATAATTTGGCCCAGTATTTAGGTAGAATTTAGCACCTTCTTTAATTAATGATCAAAGGGTTGCTAAGGCTTCAAAGGGTCTATTCCCTCCACCTTTCTTGATAACGATTCAATAAGTGTTTGAACTTTAGGTTTGCAAATATAGGTATGGAAAATTCTTTTTTCCTAATCTTTTCAAAAAAATTATAAATCGAAGGCTTCTTTCACCAAATCAACGGCATCCAATTTCTCCCATGTAAACAATTCCACTTCTTTTTCTACCCGTCCGTTGTATGGCGATTCAAAAACCTTGGTTATTTTTTTAGGTTCTTTGCCCATATGTCCATAGGCCGCCGTTTCCAAATAAATGGGATTTCTAAGTTTTAACCTTTCTTCTATGGCAAAAGGACGCATATCGAACAATTGGGCAACTTTCTTGGCAATCTCGCCATCGCTCAAGGCTACTTTAGAGGAGCCATATGTATCCACAAAAATAGAAGTAGGTTCCACAACTCCAATAGCGTAACTAACCTGAACCAAAATTTCATCGGCAACCCCGGCAGCAACAAGATTTTTGGCTGCATGCCTTGCAGCATAAGCGGCACTGCGATCTACTTTACTGGGGTCTTTTCCACTAAAAGCACCGCCACCATGGGCACCTTTGCCACCGTAGGTATCTACAATAATCTTTCTTCCGGTTAAACCGGTATCACCGTGGGGACCTCCAATTACAAATTTCCCAGTTGGGTTAATATGGTACTTTATGGTATCGTTAAAAAGCTTTTGAATTGCCACTGGCAATTGTTCCTTGACCCTTGGAATAAGAATAGAGATAATATCCTTCTTAATTTTGGCCAACATCACATCATCATCCTTATCAAACTCGTCATGTTGGGTAGAAACAACAATAGTATCTATTCGTTGCGGAACATTATCATCAGAATATTCAATTGTTACTTGTGCCTTGGCATCTGGCCTTAGATAGGAAATTGCATCTCCTACCCTTCTCAAATCTGCCAAAACCTGCAATATTTTATGGGAAATATCCAAGGCTAGGGGCATATAGTTTTCTGTTTCCTTAGTGGCGTAGCCAAACATCATACCTTGATCGCCCGCCCCCTGATCTTCTTTTGCACCACGATCCACCCCTTGGTTAATCTCTTTGGACTGTTCATGGATCAAGGAAATAACACCACAGGAATCTCCGCTAAACTTGTAATCACCATTGGTGTACCCAATTTTATTGATTACATCCCTCGCTATTTGCTGTACGTCAAGATAGGTATGGCTCTTTACTTCTCCGGCCAATACCACCTGACCAGTAGTTACCAAGGTCTCACAAGCCACCTTACTTTCCGAGTCAAAAGCCAAAAAATGATCCAATAACGCATCACTAATTTGATCCGCTATTTTATCTGGATGCCCTTCACTAACCGATTCTGAAGTAAATAAATATGCCATAAATCCTTTCTAAATAAAAATTAATAGGGATTTGACCAAGCACACTAAAGAAGAGTGGATGTTACAGTTCCAATGGAACAGAACAACTTAAACTGCTTTAGCATTTAGTTATGCCGAAACTAATTCAGCACATGAGGTTGCAATCAGTCAAATCCTTCCTCGATATTTTTTCGCGTACAAAAGTACAAGAATTCTTGACGTAACTAAAAATGTTTAACAACAATTTTAAAATTAACCCTAAAAAACTATAAATCGTATTTAACGGTAAACAAGATATACCTGGGCTGTATGAAATATGATGAGGTCGTAAAATACAATTCGTTGGTGCTATCCCTATTCAAGGTATCCGTTCCAAGTAGGTTGGTCCCCTTTATCCCAAATTCCCATGGACTATCCTTTTTTTGGTAACTGAGGTTACCTTCCAAAAAACTATAAGTATTGTCGATGGTATTTTCTTTGTCCATATACTTATAGTAATCGTAGTCCAAGGTAAAAATGAAACTTTTTAGAAAGTTAGCGTCAAATTTGGCATAGGGTTGGTTTGTATAGAAGGTAGAAGTCCTACCTCCATTATCGTAGTTATTTACGTTATACCTATAACCTATCTCCAAATTGGGGGCATTCCTAAAATTGGTAGCCAGGGAGGAGGTGTAATTCTGGGTAAAGGATTCCGATCTCCTTGGCTCAAGGTCTATAATATTGTTGGTGGCAGACCAAGAAACATTTGCTCCCACAGAAGCCTTTATTTTTCCAAAAGTCCGTTGATACCTACCATTGGCACTTATGGATTCATCTTCCAAATTTGAATTTATAGTGGTGCCTATCCTATTTATTCCAATAATTTCAGAAGAACTTTTAAGCGCGTCTATTCGTTTTGTATAGGTAATATTTCCAAAAATATTCGTGAAATTGAACATATTAAAGCTGAAGAAGTTCAATGATAGGTTATGGCTCAAAGCACTCTCCAAATCCCTGTTCCCGGAATAAACGGAATTATAGTTATTGAGTACATAGGCCTCTGCAAAATTATTGACATCCGTGAAAGATCTTGATACCCTGTAATTGAAGCGAATGTTTTCCGATTTTTTAAGTTGCGCATTAATATACAGATCTGGCAACAAAGCTGTAAGATTATCTTCAACAGTAGTCCCTAACTGATCGTTTTTAGTACCGTATTGATGTAAGGTAACACCAGGGTTAAAGGTGAAAATCCCAGCTATTACTTTATAATGAAAACCTAAGTACAAATCCGAAACATTATAGGTTACATCGTTGTTAAATTCGCTGTCTATAAAATTCAATGGTGCCCCTCCATCCAATATTTGAAAAATATCGGAATTGAAATTCTGATGACTCTGTGTTGTGCCCAGCGTAAAGTTTAAATTACTTTTTTGGCCCGTAACCCAATAATAATCCAACTTCGCATCCACTTTATTGGTTATTGTATTTTTACCTTGATTAAGGTTATAGACACTCTGATCCTCATCTACAGGAAAAATATCGATAAAAGCAAAATTATCCCTTATGGCATTGTAAAATGGATCTTCGTCCTGGTAAATATGCTGTGCCTCAAAAGCAATGATATTTTTTGAATTTAAAGAAGTATAATAAATATTGGCATTTTGGTTTACGGAAACAGGCTTTTGTTTCTTCGTTTCCGTAATTTCATCCGTAATCGTAGAAACTGATAATACATTCTGAATTTCATCATCGTCCGACCGTTTCAAAAGTATGTCGTAATCAAATTGGAATCTCTCATTGGGCTTGTACATGGAACTAAATTTCGCCAACCCAAGATGAGCGGTTTGATCTGTTGAGGTAGTGGCATCCTCCGTTTCGTTGGAGGAGATATAAACCCTTCTCGTTTGGTTTTCCATTAAGGTCCCGGTATAGGAATAAATACCAAATCCGCTCAAATCCCAATTTTCTTTTGGAGAATAACTAAAATTCACGGCAGCAAACTTGGTGTCTATGTTTTTGGCCCTATTGTTCTGAAGGCTGGAAAGTCCCAAGCCATCCCCACCAATATCTATAGAACTCCCACTTGAGCTGCCCAGATTTCTAAATCCGCCGGTAAAACTCTGGTAATCCCTTCTATTAAAGGGAGCTTCCCCAATATTATTGAGATCGGTAATAATATTGATACTATAATCAGGGCTGTAAAAAAAGAGTTTAGGATGTGCCAGATAACTATCATTGGTACCATAGCCAGCCGTTATTTCCCCAAACCAAAATCTCTTTTTTCCTTGCTTCAACTTAATATTAAGCGCTACATTATCCGTATCATTGGTAAGACCTTTCATTTGGGTTACTTCGTTAAAATTTCTCAACACCTCTATCTTATCCAATGCATTGGCTGGAATATTATCTGCCGCCAACTTGGAGTCCCCGTCGAAAAAATCCTTCCCCTCTACCATTACTTTGGTGACTTTTTTTCCTTCCACCTCTATTTGCCCATCATCATTTATTTCTACACCGGGCAAATTGGCAAGCACATCCTTAAGCTTCTTTTCCGTCCCCGTAACAAAGGAATCCGTATCATATACTATGGTATCTCCCTTTACTGAAATAGGCATCTCATAGGTAACCTCAACCTCGTCCAATTGATTGGTCTGCTCATAAAGAACAATGTCCTTATTTACATCGGCCGTAAGTGCAGTAAAAGAGAATTCTTCCGTTTTAAAACCCAAATAGCTTACGCGAACGTTAAAATTTGAACCCGCTTTCAAATTTAATTTATAGAGTCCACTATGGTTTGTAATACCGTAAGATTCCAAGGCCTTGGTTTCTGTATTTATGGCGATGACATTTGCCATATCGACCCCCACTCCGGTGGAATCCTTAACTATTCCCGTAAGGGTAATTTCTTGACCAAAAGCTGTAGTAAAAGCGAAAATAGCTACCAGTACAGAATAAACATTCTTATTGTACATCTATAAAAAAATTAAAATACCTAAATGATTGATTATGACAAAAAGCAGTTAAAATTATGGTCTGCCGCCGCCACCGCCTCTATTTCCTCCGCCACCACGACGGAAATTCTCCCTCATTTCTGCCATCTTATCCTTGGAAATTTTATCATATTCCTCTTGGGTAACCGTCTTGCCCTTATTTGGAGCCTTTATCTCTTTCTTTTCCGTTGGGTTGAGCACCAATTTTGTACAAAGTATAACCGTAATATCATCCTTGACCTCCAAAATAAGTCCTGGAAGTCCCCAATACTCTCCTGGACCTTGATTTACCGGAACATCTGGAGCATACCAAGCGGTTATCTCAATTTCCTTTTCTGTAAATTCCTCCTCCTTATTTTCATCGTTGTCCCCTCCCCTACGAAAGATTGCCCGCATGTTAGGCCTCTTAATAGTTTTGGTTGCAGTAGCCTTAAAGGCCGTGTAATTTCCAATCTGTTTGGATTCTCCTCCGAGTTTCCATTCCAAGGTTGGCAATTTATCATCTACCAAAAAAATCTTTCCGAAAAGTTCATTTTTAACTAAATATCTACCATCCCTCACATCTTTGTAATAATCACCTCCTGCTCCGCTCATCATTCCAAATCGCCCACCGCCCCTTTGGTTGCCAGGCTGCTCCAATCTTTCCTCCTCCTTATAGATTGATGTGGATTTGTCAAAGGTTAAAATATAGGTCCGTTCATTGGCTTCCTTCATCCTTTGCATTATTTCCTTCTTTCTATCCTCCGGTATTTGTCTTCCGCCAAAATCCATATCAACCGTAGTCTTACTAAAATAAGTGGCCTCTCCTTGAAAATCCTGGGCATAAATTCCGAAATGGGATGCCAATAGCATCAAAAAGAAAAAATAGAAACTTTTCATTATTATTCATTTTATATTAAGTTTAAGACTACTACAATTTGATTTGGTTTAATCCAAAATCAATAAAAAATGTAAATATCCTTTCCTATAAGTTTTTTATCGGATTATCATCCAAAGATTTTAACATGCACCCGATATCTTGTATATTGTACCTCTTTATTACAAGTGCAAAAAACACTAACCATAATTACAAACCTATGCATATCGCCGTTGCAGGAAATATTGGGGCTGGCAAAACAACCTTGACAAGATTACTATCCAAACACTACCAATGGGAGGCCCAATTTGAAGATGTGGTTGACAACCCCTATTTGGACGACTTTTACAATCAAATGGAAAGATGGAGCTTTAATCTCCAGATATACTTTTTAAACAATAGGTACAGACAAATTTTACAGATAAGGAAGGGTGGCAAAGACACTATTCAAGACCGGACCATTTACGAGGATGCCCACATTTTTGCCCCTAACCTCCATGCCATGGGTTTAATGACCAATAGGGATTTTAGCAATTACACCAGTTTATTCGAATTAATGGAAACGTTGGTACAGCCTCCAGATCTATTAATTTATTTAAGAAGTTCCATCCCAAATTTGGTGAATCAAATCCACAAGCGCGGACGTGAATATGAAAATAGCATTTCTATCGACTACTTAAGCCGATTGAACGAACGCTATGAAGCATGGGCGCAAAGCTATGAAAAGGGCAATCTCTTGGTAATTGACGTAGACAAATTAAATTTTGTGGACGAGCCGGAGGATTTGGGCCTGGTCATCAATAAAATTGACGCCGAGATCCATGGCCTTTTTTGAACATGAACCTAAGCAACCTTTAAGGCAATAGAAAAAATACACCTGCAGTGGTTCTTATTTTATTGTCGCTAAAACCAATTGTTACCATTTTTCAAAACCACCTTGGTCAGAAATGCCAGGAAGATGGCCATAACCATATTAAAAATATGCCCACAGTTATAGCTATTCCAAAGGTGAGCGCAATCCATTTTACCAACTGCTTGGTGCCCAAAATTCCTGCCATAACACCCTTAAAGACCAAATTAGACAAGCTGGCCAACAGAATAAGTTTCCACCCCGTAACGGCGCTTAAGGCATCGCTTTTAATTAGTTGTGATAAAGATAGGGTTATGGCATCCACATCTGTTAATCCGCTTATTATAGCTACTACATAGAGGGCGTCATCTCCAAACTCCTCATTGGCAAAGGCTACCGCCAACAATATGGCCCCATAAAGAAGACCAAACACCAAGGCACTTTTAAAATCTGCAGGATTATCCGGTTCCGGCATTGTATCATCCTCGGAATCCTTGTTTATACTATAGAACATACCCAGACAAATAAGTGCCATGACCACGAATTCCACCATTAATGGCAGTAGAATTACAGGTAATTTTTCTGGTATTACCACCCCAACCTCCACCATTACCCTAGCCAGGGAAATTGCAGAAGCCACAGTGATCACGAAGGCCGCCATTTTGCTTATAGAAGCCGTATCGACCGTTTTACGGGCATAACTGACCGTGGTTGCCGTACTACTGATCAATCCCCCCAAAACACCATTGGAAATAATCCCCAACTTTTTCCCGACAAACTTGTAAATAAAATACCCTAAGACACTCAGCCCTACTATTAGCGTAATCATTAACCAAATGTTTTGGGGATTAAGAACGTTGTACGGCCCATAGGTTTTATTGGGCAGAATGGGCAGCACTACCAATGAAATTCCCGCAAAGGTCATAATAGCTGAAAGATCCTTTTCCTGTAGTCTATTTATAAAACCATGAAGCCTTTCCTTTACATACAGAAGTACTGACATAGACACCCCTATTATAATGCCCAACACCCTATCCCCCATCACCAAATAAGCACCAATAGCAAACATCATTAAGGCTGCCACCTCTGTTGTCTGCCCAACGTCCGGATTAGTAAATACCTTTATCTTTATAAAATTGGCGGCCACTAGAAGTGAGGTTAGGGCAATACCGAGAACAGGCAAAATAAAAGGATTTTGATAGTCCCTACTTAAGAACCCCGCCAAAACCCCTAAAATTGCAATCAGGGTAAAGGTCCTTACCCCCGCCAGCTCACTATTTGCCTTTTCACGCTGAAGACCAACCAAAAGGCCTAATCCAAAGGCAATGCCCAATGTAGTTAAATCGTGATAATCCATTTGCCGTTAAGTATTAACAACTTAAAAAGTAAAAACCCCGTTTGAACGGGGTTTTTAATATAATGCCAAAATATAAGTTTTGCAACTTACTTTTTAATATCTATTTTCTCTATAACCACTTTTTTATCATTTTTATCCGATACTTGAGTAGTTTTTTCAAATGCTTCCAATTGGGCTTTTACTTCCTCATTGGTTCCCTTAAAGGTTTTTTCCTCTGTGGTGGTTTCACCATTCACCGTAGTGCTATAAGTTATTACAGCCTGTGCCAAATCTGTGGTTTCCACATTCATTTCAATCTGAACTTCTTGCTCCGCAACCCCTGTTTCCAAATGTCCACCCAAAATTGGGGCGATCACCAATCCAATTAAACAGGTAAGTTTTATAAGAATATTCATTGAAGGTCCGGAAGTATCCTTAAATGGATCTCCTACAGTATCCCCTGTTACTGCCGCTTTGTGGGCATCTGACCCCTTGTAGGTCATTTCACCATTAATTTCAACACCTGCTTCAAAAGATTTTTTAGCGTTATCCCAAGCACCACCGGCATTGTTTTGGAATATGGCCCAAAGCACTCCAGAAACCGTAACACCGGCCATATAACCTCCCAACATTTCAGCGATCAATTGATTATCACTTCCATAAACCAATTTCCCTAACAGCACAATAGCAATAGGAAACCCGATGGTCAGGATACCAGGCAACATCATTTCACGTAGGGCAGCCTTGGTAGAAATATCCACACACTTTGCATAATCCGGCTTTCCAGTTCCTTCCATTATACCTGGAATTTCCTTGAATTGTCTACGCACTTCATAAACCATATCCATAGCCGCTTTACCAACCGAATTCATGGCCAAGGCAGAAAAAACAACTGGAACCATACCACCAACAAAAAGCATAGCCAACACCGGGGCCTTAAAAATGTTAATTCCGTCGATACCTGTAAAAGTCACATAGGCCGCAAATAATGCTAAGGAAGTCAATGCTGCAGAAGCAATCGCAAATCCTTTTCCTGTAGCCGCCGTAGTATTCCCTACCGAATCCAATATATCTGTACGCTCCCTTACAATAGGATCTTGCTCACTCATTTCTGCAATACCCCCAGCGTTATCGGAAATAGGTCCGAACGCGTCTATTGCCAACTGCATAGCTGTAGTTGCCATCATTGCCGAAGCAGCCAATGCCACCCCATAAAAACCTGCAAAGGCATAGGAAGACCAGATTGCAGCGGCAAACAAAAGTACTGTTGGAAAAGTAGAGATCATCCCTGTTGCCAAACCAGCAATTACATTGGTTCCTGCCCCAGTACTCGATTTTTGAACAATGGCCAATACAGGCTTAGTACCCAAACCTGTATAATATTCGGTCACCGAGGAGATAACTCCTCCAACAACCAAACCTACAACCGTGGCATAAAACACTCTTATGGATGATATATCCTTTAAACCTTCACCAAAAAACTCCATTTGCATAGTTTCCGGCAACATGTATTTTACCAAAGCAAAACAGGCAACCAAGGTTAATCCTATAGAAACCCAGTTTCCTATATTCAAGGCACCTTGTACTTCTTTTTCCTTAGCCTCGTTGTTTTTTATTTTCACCAACATAGTACCAATAATTGAAAATATTATTCCGAAACCGGCAATGGCCATGGGCAATAAAATTGGTCCTATCCCACCAAAGGCATCCTGAATGGCACCGCCCATATCCTTAATAACATAATTTCCAAGAACCATGGCAGCCAATACGGTAGCTACATATGATCCGAATAAATCGGCTCCCATACCTGCAACATCACCCACATTATCTCCTACGTTGTCGGCAATTGTGGCCGGGTTACGGGGATCATCTTCCGGAATACCTGCCTCTACCTTTCCAACCAAATCCGCCCCAACATCTGCTGCCTTAGTGTAGATACCTCCACCAACTCTTGCAAACAAAGCAATAGATTCAGCACCAAGGGAAAAACCTGCCAATGTCTCAAGTACAATGGTCATGTCCTCTGTAGTAGTCCATGCACCGTTCATAAAAAATTGAAATAACAGAATAAAGGCCGTTGTAAGACCCAATACTGCCAGACCTGCAACACCAAGCCCCATTACTGTGCCACCTCCAAAAGACACCTTTAATGCCTGTGGCAAACTGGTACGTGCAGCCTGCGTGGTTCTAACATTTGTCTTGGTGGCAATCTTCATACCCATGTTACCTGCCAATGCAGAAAAGAATGCGCCGAAAATAAAAGCTACTACAATAAGAATATGGGTAGTAGGTACTATAAAAGAAATTGCGGCCAATGCAACACTGGCCCCTATAACGAAGATCGTCAATAATTTATATTCTGCTTTAAGAAAAGCCAAGGCCCCTTCATAGATATAATCTGAAATTTCTTTCATTTTACCGTCTCCAGCATTTTGTTTTAATACCCAAGACCTTTTTACAGCCATAAAAGCAAGACCTACCAATGCCATAATAATTGGCAAGTAAATAATTATTGATTCCATTTGTTTGATTATTTGTTATATATTTTGAGGGGCAAAAGTAGTAAAATATGGCTGAATAAAAAAAGCAATATTACTTCCGCAATATTGCTTTTTAACTTTTTAAAAAATTAAGGATTAATACTTTATACTTACATCCTGTTTTGGAACGTCACTATCCTTAAACCTTTGTATACATTTTGCAACAATTTCCCTAGCTTCCTGTTGCTCTCCCCATCCGCCAACATCAACCTTTTTCTTTTCAAGATCCTTGTAGACTTTAAAGAAATGTTCAATTTCTTTTATTAAATGAGGATTTAATTCGTTTAGATCATTGATCTTATTCCAGACCGGATCGGATACAGGCACACATATCACCTTTTCATCGGGTCCTTTCTCATCGGTCATATGAAATACGCCAATGGGTTTTACCTCCATTACACAACCGGGAAATGTTGCTTCGGTCACCAACACAAGGACATCCAATGGATCGCCATCCAGTGCCAAGGTTTCTGGGACAAACCCATAGTCGGCCGGATACATCATGGATGAAAAAATCATCCTATCGTACCTTATCTTCTTAAGGGCAAAATCGTATTCATATTTGTTCCTACTGCCCTTTGGTATTTCGATCAATACATCGAACGACGTAATATCTTCACTGCTCATATGGTTATGTTTAATCTTATAATTTTCTAAAGTAACAAATTAATATCAGTTAGCGGTCAAAAAAGTATATCAGAAGTGAAATCCGAAAGACCCAGTTACCCCAAAAGACCTTGCCCCAGGGTTTTCCAAATAATTTCCCCTAAAGTTAAAATCTATCCTTAAAATCTTTAAAATATTCCCTACTCCTACCGAATACTCCCAATATATCTTATCATTTGGAGCTATTAAAGGAATATTTGCCGGAGCACTCAAGGCTCTGTTTTCATCCGAAAGTTCTCCCCATACTCCTCTTAGTCCTATTATTTCCCTTAGGTTCCATTTTCTCATAAACGGAATCCTGGAAAAAAACCTTCCATTAAAATTATGTTCCAAATGTGCCGAAACATAAGTATCGGTAACAAATTCATAAAAATCGAGATTAGAGAAAGTATTGTAAACAGAGAAAAATGTTTGATTTCCAGGAATGGCGTTAAGCAATCCCAATGGAACCTCTCCAAAAGTCTTCCCTGTCTCAACAGTACTTAGTAACCTGCCAAGACCACCCACCTGCCAAGGCTGTGTATAACTGAACTGAACTTTTTTATAATCGAAATCACTATCCAAGAAGTTTTTAACTCCATTGGTATAGGACAAAAACAAGGTGCTGTAGTTATCGTTGACATCGCGCCTTTCCACTCCGTTTCCAATAGTTTTCTTTCCCGGAGTATATATAAGAATAGTAGTAAGATCAAATTGATTAATTTCCGAAGATATGCCTGAAGGCACGGTAGGATCTATGTAATCCAGGCTAAAGGCATTGGGCAGGGCAGAACTAAGCGACCTATAAGACCCACCTATTCCTATCCTAAAATTGGTTACAGGTTCCAGCTCCAGATTAAAAGTGCTAAGATCAATATTGGTAAGTCGGTCATTGGAACCAACGGTAAACACTGAAGAAGAGGCTATACTTCTTCCAAGGACATCCGTGGTGGCCGTAAGGCTAATCCCCAATTGTTCTATATCCCTTCTTTTACCACCTGAAATTATAAACCTCGATTTCTTGTCCACCAGCCATTTTCCTGAAATCCCGTATTTAAACTTATCGTCTCCAAACCCATACGCCAGATAGGCCTGCAGTCGCCATGGATCATTTTGCCCAAAATATGTCCGGGCCCCTGCCCTTAGTCGAACCCCCTCAGCTTGATTATAACCAAAAATACTGTACACATCTCCTAAGTCCAAATTCCATTTATCAATTTCCACATATCCGGATCCCAGGATACTCACAATGTTATAGTAGCTTTTAAATTTGGGAACTGTCTTTAAGGTATCCAATAATTTATAAATCCCTTTTTCATCAGCATTTAACGACTCCAACCTATTAGCTTCCCAAAAGTCATCTTCCTTATTCAAGACCATAGGATCAAATGGGTCGGTTTTGGCCTTATAAAATTCATTGGGTTTGGGCTGATCAAATTTATAATCCCCGTAGACCGTAGTCCTCTTGCCATATACCCCCCTTGAATTTTCCTTTTTATTAAAGCTGAAATCGGATAACATATAATCCCGGGTCAGAAGAAAAACCGAATCGTTGACTACATCGAACTCCTGTTCAATATAAATTTCCTTTACCCAGTTGATATTGGCACTTTTGGTGACGGCTAAATTTATATTCTTCACCGCATAGGTAGAATCGTTCACCCAAAAATCCCCTTTAAACGTAAGTTCATTCTTTCGTCTCGGATAATAAATAATATTATAACACCATTTATTATCTATAAAGGCACTATCTGCCAAGACGTAATTATAGGTATCCACACCTGTCTTGGACAATGGACTGGTAAAACTCTTATCGAAAAATTTTAAATAGTTATTGTAAATATCGTAATCGGAATAAAGATCGGCAATAAAGGCAATTATAGCCTGATTATTGCTGAAGCCAGAATTCTTGCTCCCCAAAACATCTTCCTTTACTACGGCCGTCTCATTATTCCCATAAACCTTGGAAAAGGTTTCGTTCAAAAAAATGGGCAAATAGGTCTTCCCTGTTATCCGTGAAGTATCCAAATCGTTGAAAACAAATTCCAACCCCCTAAAAACCCTACTCTTCATAAGGGCACTATCTATAGTATTTAGATCGAACTCTACTTTCTCATACTTGTCATACTGATATTGTTTAAACATATGAACCCCGTTCTTACGTTTTTTGGCCCATATTTTTTTGAGTATATCTATCGCGGGATTATTTTTTTTATCAGTTTTGCCAAAATAAACCACTACCTCATCCAACTGTTCGCTGGACTCAATGAGTACAACATTCATGTTATAGCTAACCTTAGCGGTAAGAGTTATTTCCTTGGTTTCGTATCCAATAAAAGATACCAATAAAGTAGAATAGGTATTCTCGGATTCCATATAAAACCTACCATTGTCATTGGTTATGGTACCTTCTGAAGAATCCTTGAACAGAACATTGGCAAATGAAACGGGTTCACCCGACTCATCCACTAGAATACCCCCAACCTTGGTCTGGGAAACAGAGTATTGAACGATAAATAAAAATAAGATTAAAAGGATTCTTGTCATTTTTTTATTTAAAAAGACTACTAATAAAAAAGCACCTCTCCATTATAGCAAGGAACCGAGCGTATAGACGTAACCAATAGTCCATACTTACCCTTTTAATTAGATTTATAATATAAAAGCTCCGTCAACCCAAAGTCAACGAAGCCATAACATCATTTAAAGATTTGTATTATAATTTGTACAATACTTTCTTTACCGCCTTTACAACATCCTCATAGTTAGGCAACCATTCTGCCAAAAGCACTGGGGAATATGGTGCCGGGGTATCGGCCGTATTGATCTTTACAATCGGAGCATCCAAATAATCGAATGCATTGGACTGAACATGATAGGTAATCTCAGTGGCCACATTGCCAAAAGGCCAAGCTTCTTCCAAAATAACCAATCTATTGGTTTTCTTTACCGATTTTAAAACCGCCTCGTAATCCAATGGCTTAACCGTACGTAAATCAATAATTTCTACACTAATATTTTCCTTGGCCAATTCGTCGGCTGCTTTATCCGCTTCCTTAATTATTTTACCAAAAGAAACAATGGTGACATCCGTACCTTCCCTCCTTATATCAGCAACACCCAATGGGATAGTAAAATCTCCTTCAGGCACTTCGCCTTTATCGCCGTACATTTGCTCCGACTCCATAAATATAACCGGATCATTATCCCGTATGGCCGATTTTAAAAGTCCCTTGGCATCTTTTGGATTGGAAGGAACCACCACTTTTAACCCGGGACAGTTGGCATACCAACTTTCAAAAGCTTGCGAATGGGTAGCTGCCAATTGACCTGCAGAGGCAGTTGGACCACGGAAAACAATAGGACAATTAAACTGACCTCCGGACATTTGCCTGATCTTAGCCGCGTTATTGATGATTTGGTCAATCCCTACCAAAGCAAAATTAAAAGTCATAAACTCTATAATAGGCCTATTGCCAATCATAGCCGAACCCACACCAATACCGGAAAAACCAAGCTCGGATATAGGGGTATCTATTACCCTTTCCGGGCCAAATTCATCCAACATTCCTTTGGAAGCCTTATAGGCCCCATTGTATTCAGCAACCTCTTCACCCATTAAATAAATGGTCTCGTCCCTCCTCATCTCCTCGGACATTGCCTGCTGTATAGCTTCCCTAAACTGTAGTGTTTTCATCTTTAAAATGGAATCTTTATGTTAAAATACTTAAAGCGCTAGCAAAAGTAGGAAATAATATATCAAAACTAAGAAGTTAATAATTAAAAATACCTCAAAATAATACTATGCATGCATAGTATTTTAAAAAATTATTGAGTATCTTAGCCACCATTTCTTAATTAACGGTCAACAAAAAATTAATATATGAAAATTTTAGTATGTCTAAGTAATGTCCCGGACACTACTTCAAAAATAAACTTCACGGACGGTGACACCAAATTTGACACCAATGGGGTTCAATTTGTAATTAACCCCAATGATGAATTTGGCCTGACACGTGCCATGTGGTTCAAAGAAAAACAAGGCGCCACTGTACATGTAGCGACTGTTGGCGAGGCCAGCACCGAACCGACCATTAGAAAAGCGCTCGCCATTGGTGCGGATGAAGCAATACGTGTAAACGCAGTTCCCACAGATGGCTTTTTTGTGGCCGAGCAGTTAGCTGAAATTGTTAAAAACGGAGAATATGACCTAGTAATCGCCGGGCGGGAATCCATTGATTACAACGGTGGCATGGTCCCTGGTATTTTAGCAACTTTATTGGGCATGAACTTCGTTAACACCTGTATAAGTTTGGAAATTGATGGCAACAATGCTACCGCTACAAGAGAGATAGATGGTGGAAAGGAAAAATTAGCCACCACATTGCCATTGGTAATCGGGGGACAAAAAGGACTTGTGGCGGAAAGCGACCTAAGAATTCCGAACATGAGGGGAATTATGATGGCGCGCCAGAAGAAATTAAATGTAGTTGAACCCACTTCATCCAATAGCGTAACAGCCGATGTTAAGTTTGAAAAACCAGCGCCAAAAGGCAAGGTTACATTGGTGGATGCCGATAATATTGACGAATTGATCAATTTATTGCACAATGAGGCGAAGGTTATCTAAAAAAGCTTCTTGCCTTAGAAAATCAACCTATATAAGCAATGTTTTTATCAATCTAAAAGAAAATAATTTATAGCGCCAATTACCATATATTTTTGGAACATGGCACTAATTAAAAAACATTAACTCTATGTCAGTTTTAGTATATACAGAATCCGAAAACGGGAAATTTAAAAAGAATGCCCACGAGGTTGCCTCCTATGCATATGAGGTAGCAAAGCAATTGGGAACTACGGCCACGGCCATTTCCATCAATGCCAGTAAGGCTGAAGAACTGGGCGACTTTGGAATTTCCAAAGTGTTGAATGTTTCCAATGACCAGCTAAAAACCTTTAACGCAAAAGCTTTTGCCAACGTAATTGGCCAGGCTGCAGAAAAGGAAGCCGCCAAGGTCATTATTCTTAGTTCCAGTGCGGACACTAAATTCTTAGCACCAATTTTAACGGCACAATTAGAGGCCGGCTATGTTCCCAATGTAGTATCGGCGCCTGAAAGTACCAGCCCGTTCAAGGTAAAAAGAACTGTCTTTAGCAATAAGGGTTTTGCCATAACCGAAATTAGTTCTGAAATTAAAATTGTTGGCGTTTCCAATAATGCTTTCGGGAATGCGGAAAACAAAACTGCTACCACTGTTGAGAGTTTTGAACCCAGCCTTAAGGACGATTCCTTTACCACCAAATCTATAGAAATAGATAAGGTAGTTGGGAAAGCCACCATTGCCGATGCCGATATTGTAGTATCTGGAGGACGTGGACTAAAAGGACCTGAAAACTGGGGAATGATAGAAGAATTGGCAGAAGTACTGGGAGCGGCAACAGCTTGCTCCAAACCTGTCTCCGATCTTGGCTGGAGACCTCATGGAGAGCACGTTGGACAAACCGGAAAACCTGTAGCCAGTAATCTATACATAGCCATAGGCATCTCCGGGGCAATTCAACATTTGGCAGGAGTTAGCTCCTCCAAGGTAAAAGTAGTGATCAATACAGACCCGGAAGCCCCGTTTTTCAAAGCTGCCGACTATGGCATAGTTGGCGATGCTTTTGAAGTGGTCCCCAAGCTAATAGAAAAATTAAAGGAATTTAAGGCGCAAAACGCTTAATTTTTGTTAAATTGTGCCCCTTAAAGGGCTGCTCAAACATACTTGGCCTGTCCTGTATTTTGAACAGCCTTTTTTAGTTGATAAATTTCTATGAGTTTAGTTAGATTAAAAATAAAGGGAATTTCCTATAGCCAAACGCAAAATGGCGCATATGCCCTTATATTGAATGAAGTTGATGGTGACCGCAAACTACCTATAGTTATAGGAGCGTTTGAAGCCCAGTCCATAGCTATTGCCCTGGAGAAGGAAATTAAACCTCCAAGACCCCTGACCCATGATCTTTTTAAAAATTTTGCCGATCGCTTCGATATCGTAATCAAACAAGTAATCATCCACAAATTGGTTGATGGGGTTTTTTATTCCAGTATTATTTGCGAACGCGATAAAATAGAGGAAATCATAGATGCCAGGACCAGTGATGCCATTGCCCTGGCCCTAAGGTTCAATGCCCCTATTTTCACCTACAAGACCATTTTGGACAAAGCGGGTATATTCCTTAAATTTTCTTCAAAAGAGAAGGACAAGGAAGATTCTGACGATAGTATTATGGTCGATGAAATTCTTCAGGAAGGGGAAACAGTAGAAATAAATCCAGGTGCTTCCGAAGGTTACAAAGAACTCAGTATAGAGGAGTTGTATGCCGAGTTGGACAAGGCCGTTGCCAGCGAAGACTATGAAAAGGCAGCAAAACTGAGGGACGAAATCTCCAAACGCAAATAGTTTAGGAATAAATAAGATTACTGGATGAGAAATAAGCTTTGGGTTTTATTTATTTTCTGCTTTATAGCGTTTCCATCCCTGGCCCAAGAAATAAGCAACCCGAACTTACCGGAGAATTCTACAGAGATCATCGCCAATCAAGGGGCATCATTTCAAAGTCTATGGAGAGGAATTCTTGGAATGGTATCGTTGATTATTATTGCCTATCTCTTTAGCAATAACAAAAAAGCCATTAATTGGAAAACCGCGGGGATCGGACTCATTATCCAACTGCTTTTGGCCATTTGCATTCTAATTGGTGAAAAAATAGGATTTAATGCCTTTGGATATAGATTCGACCTCAGCTTTGTTTCCAAGATCTTTGAAATTGGAGGGAAAATTTTTGTCAGTATTCTGGATTTCACAAGGGCTGGAAGCAAGTTCCTGTTTGAAGGTCTGGTAGTGGACATGGATACCTTCGGCTTTATTTTTGCATTTCAGGTGCTGCCTACCATTATCTTCTTTTCGGCATTGACATCTGTCTTGTTCTATTTAGGCATCATCCAAAAAGTAGTCCAAGCATTAGCTTGGTTACTGACCAAATCATTGGGGATTTCGGGCGCTGAAAGTTTAAGCGTAACCGGGAATATCTTTTTAGGCCAAACTGAAGCCCCTTTGTTAATAAAGGCCTATTTGGAAAAAATGACCCGATCGGAAATGCTTTTGGTGATGATCGGAGGCATGGCAACCGTTGCCGGGGCCGTTTTAGCGGCCTATATTGGTTTTTTGGGTGGAGACGACCCAATCCTCAGGTTGCAGTTCGCAAAACACCTCTTGGCAGCATCAGTAATGGCAGCTCCGGGAGCCATTGTTATCTCCAAAATTTTATACCCGCAAACCGAAGCAATCAATACCGATGTACATGTTTCCAACGAAAAAATTGGTTCCAATATTCTGGATTCCATTTCCAATGGAACTACCGAAGGCTTAAAATTGGCCGTAAACGTTGGCGCCATGCTACTAGTATTTGTGGCCTTTATTGCCATGATAAATGGCATTTTAAATTGGACAGGCGATATTACGAATCTAAATTCATGGATTGCACTGAATTCACCTTACGAGAATTTTTCCCTGGAAGCAATTCTAGGAACTATTTTTGCACCCCTCATGTGGCTAATAGGAGTGGATTCTGTAGATATAATGCTCATGGGGCAGCTTTTGGGCATTAAATTGGCCGCCAGTGAATTTATAGGATACATACAATTGGCCGAACTAAAAAATATTGCAAGCAGCACCCATTTTACTTATAACAAATCTGTGATAATGGCCACTTATATGTTATGCGGTTTTGCTAATTTTGCTTCTATCGGCATTCAGATCGGGGGCATAGGTTCCCTGGCACCAGGACAAAGAAAAACATTATCGGAATTTGGAATGAAGGCCGTTTTGGGCGGATCTATCGCCTCTTTACTTTCAGCTACTATTGCTGGCATGATTTTAGGATAACCACTCCTATATATTTCAAAAAAATTGCTCCTACCAGAAGCATTCTCCTTTGATCCCCGTTAATAAAATTTAATAACTTAAAACGATTGCCAATCCTACCGAAGGTAGTTTTGCCTAATTTCGCTACACAATTTTTCTTGGATATAATTCTAAAATAGGTTCACCACATTTTGGAGAGCTTACCGGCTAAAGCTTATGAAACAGTACCACGATTTACTAAAACATGTATTGGAAAATGGAACCCAGAAGGGCGACAGGACCGGTACAGGTACCAAAAGTGTTTTTGGTTATCAAATGCGTTTTGACCTAGCGGAGGGCTTCCCAATGGTGACTACGAAAAAACTCCATTTAAAATCCATTGTCCATGAATTGCTCTGGTTTTTAAAGGGTGATACCAATATTGGCTATTTGCAGGAAAATGGGGTGCGCATTTGGAACGAATGGGCCGATGAGAATGGGGATCTAGGTCCTGTTTATGGATATCAGTGGCGCAATTGGAACGGTGATGAGATCGACCAGATAAATGAAATTGTAGACGCTCTCAAAACTAATCCCAACAGTCGCCGCATGCTGGTTTCTGCTTGGAACCCCAGTGTACTGCCAGACACCTCATTGTCATTTTCGGAAAATGTAGCCAATGGAAAAGCAGCGTTGCCTCCTTGCCATGCCTTTTTTCAGTTCTATGTTGCCGATGGTAAGTTGTCCTGTCAATTATATCAAAGAAGTGCCGATATATTTCTAGGGGTTCCGTTCAATATAGCATCCTATGCCCTATTTACCCTTATGATGGCACAGGTTTGCGGCTTGCAACCGGGCGAATTTATTCACACCTTTGGGGACGCACATATCTACAACAACCATTTTGAACAAGTAGAATTGCAATTAAGTAGACAACCAAGGCCCCTGCCAAAAATGGTTTTAAATCCAGAGGTAAAAGATATATTCGACTTTACTTTCGAAGATTTTAGTTTACTGGACTATGATCCGCACCCACATATAAAGGGGATTGTAGCAGTTTAGCAAAGTGCGCCAAACCTGAAAGAGGAAGCAAGCATTTCAGAATATAATTGCCCTGAAAACGACGGCAATAAATAGACCTGAAACATGGCTATAAATCCACCTTTACTTTTGGTATTTTGTTTTAAAGGAGGATAAAATACCCAAATGAATCCGACACCATTGAAAGTATGGCTCCAATGGTATCGGATGTTGATTAGTTAAAGTTCCAATACTGAATTCTCAGTTCCGGCAAATTCGTTCCACTGAAAACGATCAGCCTCAGCTTCGTTTACGTAATTGCCGTCTACTATATATTTAAACTCGTATGTACTTTCCTTTGGCAAATCGAAAGTCCCCTTGAAGGTTCCGTTTTTCAATTTTTTCAATGCGCTACCTTTAGGGCTCCAATTATTAAAATCTCCAACTACAGCCACCTTCTTAGCATCCTCAGCAGGCACAGAAAAAGTCACCTTGCATATTGGCTTACTCTTTAAATATTGTTTTGTAATTCCCATAACCTCTATATTTTAGATTAAAGCGCAAAATTACATCATTAAACGCCTCATTACCAATGACCAATATCATTTTTATCATTTTCTTAAAATAAGTTTAACAATTGACCTTCTTTGATAATTTTAATAGATAAAAATCCTAAGTAATTAACATTGCTTAACTACTTTTTAAGATTCCAATAATCTTATCTATCTCATTTTCCGTATTGTAGAAATGAAAACTTAATCGAATGCCATTTCCACGTTGTGCACATACCACATCCTGCTCCATAAACTTGGCATACAAATCCTTATCCCCCTGGATATTGAATATTGAACTATGTGCTTTTCTTTTGACCACGGACTCTTCCAACAAACCCAAATTCTCCAGTTCGCCCTTTGCCTTTAGGGAGAGCTTTTTGATCTGCTCTGAAATTGTGTCCATGCCAATATCGGACAGAAACCCCAACGAATAGTTTAGACTCCCGAAATTGAAGGTATCCAAATGTCCTGGTTCAAATTGTTTTGTGAAGGAAACTTTCTCCCTACCTTCCATGTCCCCATCGGCGGCATTAAAACCGGTAGACCTGCACTTGAACTTGGCCGGTGTTTCATCCGCAAACAGCATAAAACCGTTGCCATAACCACCAAGTAACCATTTATAGGAACTGGCACCCAGTACATCTATACCAGAATCCTCAAAATTAAAAATCTCCGTGCCCAAAAATTGTGTGCCGTCAGCAATGATCAACAGATCGGGGAAATCTTTTTTCAAATTTTTCAAGAACTCCAAATCCACCTTGATTCCATTTAACCACTGCACCAAACTAAGAGCAAGGACATTTATGTTATCAAATTTTATCCTATCGTAAATATTTTCCTCCAAAGAATCCGTTACTTTTAGATAATAGGTGGCATGCCCCCTACTTTCAAATGGCCAGTTCAGGGAAGGGTAATCCCCTTCCAACAGTAAAACGTTCCTTTTAGCTGGCATGCCTTCCAACAATAAATTAAGTCCAATGGAAAAATTGGGCACCAAGGCCACATTATCGGTTTTGCAGCCAAAGAATTTTCTAACAGAATTTCTAGTTTCCGAGATAAGCTGGTGACCTTTCATCTTCATTGTGCTTCCTCCAATAAGAAAATCAAGGTCATGTTCTTGCCGCCAATCCAGAAGACCGTCATAAAGAAGGCCGGAAGTGGCGGTATTTGCATAAATATATTGACTTAAAACTGGGAATTGCTTGATAATCTTTTGCATATCCAAAGAGGTAAAATTTGTATTTATGGTATCTTTGTCTAAAGATAGGAATTAGGATGTTCTCCAAGAATAAAAAAAAATCACTCATAGAAATTGAACAGCATGAACTTTTAGAACATGCCCAAACGAGAATAAAGCAAAAGAAGCGACTTTATAATCATTTTGTTGTGTTTTTGATCGGCAGCGTATTTATGATCATCATCAATAAAATATTAAAGTATGGTGTGGAATACAACTGGTTTGTCTGGGCCATTACCTTCTGGGCCTTTTTGTTCGCAATTCATGTCTTCAACGTATTTGTCACCACCACATTTATGGGTCTTAATTGGGAAAGGGCGCAAAGAGAAAAATTGGTCCTGAAACAGAAACAAAAAATATCCGAATTGCAGAAGGAGATTGAAACGGAATTTCCATTGTCCAACATCAATAAAAAAAAAGAAGAGTGAACATTCTATCCATTATAGCCGCGGCTGCGGAGAATAACGCCTTAGGAAAAGACAATGACCTGCTATGGCATCTACCCGATGATTTTAAACGCTTCAAAAGCCTTACCTCCGGGCATAAAATAATCATGGGGCGCAAAACCTTTGAAAGCTTCCCCAAACCTTTGCCCAACAGAACCCATATCATAATAACCCGAGATAAAAACTATAAGGTAAAACATGAAGATTGTATAGTAGTACATTCCTTGGAAGAGGCATTGAATCTTGTAAAAGGGGACCCCTTATCCTTTATTATAGGCGGGGGTGAAATATACAAACTGGGATTGGAATTTGCCAACCAAATAGAATTGACCAGGGTGCACGGAACCTTTGAAGGGGATACCTTTTTTCCAGAATTCGACAATGATAAATGGCAATTGACAAAAGAGGAATACCACCCCAAGGATAAGCGCCATAAATATGATTTTACGTATTTAACCTACACAAAAAACCAATAAGGAGTAAGAGACCGCAAAAAGTTAAAAGCTAAAAATTCAGAAATTGTGCCTTATAAGGTACACTAACATCCCTTAAAAAGAATTTTAATACGTCAATGTCCCCATTGGTAAAAAACTGGTGCGAACTACTTTCACCATCTGCTACTGCCGATAAATTATTTAATTGCAATACATTTTTGGTATGTCTGGCCACTCCTTCACCAGAATCGATAATCGTAATATTTTCAGGTAAAATTTCCTTTATCAAAGGAATTAAATAGGGATAATGTGTACAGCCCAAAACCAATTGATCCATACCTTGACTCAGCATGGGTTCCAAATATTTTTGTAATAACTCCCTAGTTTTGGAAGTATTGATCTCCCCTTTTTCGATCTGCTCAACCAGACCAGTACCAACTTGATCAAGGATCTTTATGCCGTTGGCATGTATTTCCGCAGTATTATTGAATAGAGCACTGGATAAAGTTCCCTTGGTAGCCAAAACACCTACTGTTTTGGTTTTGGAATTTAAGGCGGCAGGCTTAATGGCCGGTTCAATCCCGATCATTGGCACATGGTAACTATCCCTAAGCTCCTTAATGGCGTTGGTGGTAGCCGTGTTACAGGCAACCACTATAAGTTTACATCCCTTTTGCAAAAGTAGTTCAACGTTTTTTACACTAAGTTGAAGTATCTGTTCCTTTGATTTTTCTCCATAGGGGGCATTCTTACTGTCTGCGAGATAAATGGTGGATTCATAGGGAAGCACCTTGTTGATCTCCCTCCATATTGAGGTACCTCCAATGCCGGAATCAAAAATACCTATGGGACCTTTATTCATTTAAAATAAAAAGATTATACATCCATAAAGTTACATTAATATTGCTTTTTGGAGCAGTTCTTTTTGGGAAATAAAACACCCCTTTCCCTATGGTTTATTTATTTTCCTTGATTCAATACAACCAAAAGATCATCTGCCTAATACTTCTCCATCAGCGCTTTTACCTCCTCCAAATTCAATCCGCCATAATTCCCAGAGCTCATTAAAAGCAGTACGTAATTATCATATTCCTGACCAAACACAAAATTTTTGAAATCTTCGGAGTCGGTAAAAATCTGCAAATCGTCACGTTCAAAGGCTTCGGATATTTGTTCCTCGGTAACCTCCTCAAGCTTCTTAATCCTAACTGATTCCGGCAAATAGAAAACTGCCGCTACATCTGCAGCCTCCAATGCACCTTTATACTCCTTTAAAAATTCTGGGTTAAAACTGCTATAGGTGTGCAGTTCCAGACATGCAATTAATTTTCTGGTGGGATACTGCTCTTTAACAGCATTGGTGGTAGCCATTACTTTACTGGGTGAATGCGCAAAATCCTTAAAGGCGACACATGTATCACCTTCAGCTATTTTTTCCAATCTTTTGGAAGCGCCTTTAAAGGATGCTATGGCCTCGTAGAAGTCGTCTTCATCTACTCCCATATTTTGACATATCCATTTTGCCCCGGCAAGATTACTAAGGTTATGCCTTCCAAAAACTTCGATAGGCATTGCGCCCTCTGGGGTTTCCAATATAGTCTGCCCATTTTCAACCGTATATTCAGGAGTGTTATAGGGTAGCTTACGTATAGCATTTTCAGAGGCTTTTACCACCCCATCCACCTCTGGGTCTTCCTCATTGTAAGTAATACTTCCTCCTTTTACAATACTATCCACGAAAATCCGGAATTGCTCCACATAATTGTCATAGGTAGGGAATACATTAATGTGATCCCAGGCTATTCCGCTCAAAAGGGCAATATTGGGTTTATAAAGATGAAATTTCGGCCGCCTATCTATGGGGGAAGACAAATATTCATCACCCTCCAGTACTATAAAATCGTTCTCCTCGGTAAGATGTACCATACGGTCAAACCCTTCCAATTGGGCACCTACCATAAAATCTACAGCTCTGTCATGATAATTTAAGACATGCAATATCATGGAAGTAATGGTAGTCTTGCCATGACTTCCTCCTATGACCACTCTTGTCTTATTCTTGGATTGCTCGTACAGGAACTCGGGATAGGAAAATATCTTTAATCCCAATTCCTGGGCCTTTAGAAGCTCAGGATTGTCGGCCTTGGCGTGCATACCCAAAATTATCGCATCCAAATTGGAGTTCAATTTCTCTGGAAACCAGCCAAATTGTTCCGGCAATAGCCCTTTGGCTGCCAACCTGGTTTTGGAAGGTTCAAAAATTACGTCATCACTCCCTGAAACAGTATATCCTTTATGATGTAATGCCAAAGCCAAATTGTGCATAGCACTGCCCCCGATGGCAATAAAATGAATGTGCATGAAAAGATCGGTTTAAGGGGGTAAAGATAAACATTGTTCAAGGCTATCAAAAAAGTTATTGAATGGTTTCAGTTATTCCAAGAACAAATACCGGAAATAGTATTAAAACAATAACTTAAACCTCAATATTTTTTAATTTAGTACCAAAGAACACAATCCATGAAAATAAAACTTGCTGAAATTGTCTCCAAGGAAATTATGCCTGGCTACCACGGCAAACTTATTCATACCCAAAATATGAGTTTAGCTTTTTGGGAGGTGGAAGCAGGAGCAAAAGTTCCCGAACATGCACACATGAATGAACAGGTAATGCAGGTATTGGAGGGAAAATTTGAATTTACCCTTGGCGGCAATACCAAAACCTATGAACCGGGCGATCTGGTAATAATTCCGCCCCACGTTCCACATAGCGGATTGGCACTTACCCCCTGTAAATTGATGGATGTTTTTAGTCCCACAAGGGAAGAATATAGATAAACCTACTATTGTCCCACTAGGATAATGTTAAAACATATTACCAAGATGAAGATATTACTCAAGAACAAAAAAGCATTGATCGGAGGCAGTAGCCGTGGGATCGGCAGGGCCATTGCCCAACAATTGGCAGCCAGTGGTGCGAGCGTTACCGTCATGGCCCGCAGTGAGGAACAGTTAAAAACCCTGATATCCGATTTACCTACGGATAACGGACAGCAACACCAGTATTTGGTGGTGGATTATTCCAATTTTGATGCCTATAAGAAAAGTATATCCACCTTCTTTAAAACGAACACGGTAGATATTTTGGTGAACAATACCCAGGGACCCTCTGCAGGAGGTGCCTTGGAGAAAAAGATCGATGATTATCAGGTAGCTTTTGACCTTCTTTTTAAGACCGCGGTATTTACCACAGAACAGGCGCTTAAGGGAATGATATCCCAGAAATACGGTCGTATCATCAATGTTGCCTCAGTTTCCGTAAAGGAACCCCTACCCTATTTGACCCTTTCCAATAGCATACGCGCCGCTGTTGTTACCTGGTCCAAAACCCTGGCTTCCGATGTAGGCAAATACAACATTACTGCAAACTGTACCCTAACCGGATATTTTAACACGGAAAGACTAAAGAATCTGAACGGCGCCAAGGCCAAATCCTTGGGTATTCCTCTTTCTGAAGTTGAGAATCAAATGCTCTCCCATGTACCTGTGGGACGATTTGGAGACCCAACGGAATATGGGTATTTGGTTACGTTTTTGGCCTCTGAGCACGCCTCTTTTATAACAGGGACCAATATTCCCATTGATGGTGGTTTGCTAAAATCGCTTTAAATGGCCAGCAAAAGAAATATAAAGAACAACCCATAGGTGCCAAGCCTTCAGAGGATGCTAAAAAAATCCCTGCTCTAATAAAGCAACGTTGGTATTCTTTTTGCATCTAGTCTCTTCATGGCATGTTCACTCACTTAAAAGTGTGTTTCACTCATTTTGGATTGTAACCCCATGAAATAAACGCCAATTTTGTTATATATACTTATACAGATGAAAAAAATAGCAACAATATTTACCTTAATCCTATTCTCTCAAATGGCACAATCCCAATCTCCCAACGATTCCTATTCCTCCTTATGGCAAAAGGTACAAAAATTGGAGAACGAGGCCATGACCAAATCCGCATTGGACCTAGTAGCTTTAATCTCAAAAAAGGCCAATAAAGAGCAGAATTCCGTTCAGATTATAAGATCACTTATCTACACCTCCAAATATGCACTAACCTTGGAGGAGGATGCCCAATTAAAAATTATACGCGATTTTAAAGAAGAAATAGACCAAAGCCAATTCCCGACCAAAAATATCTTGGAAGGCTATTTGGCAAATATGTATTGGCAATATTTTCAACAAAATAGATATCGATTCTACGACAGGACGACAACAGAGGAAAAAGTGGACAGCATTGATTTTAGAACCTGGGATCTTAGCACTATTTTTCATGAAATAAGTGTACATTTTGATGCCTCATTGCATAAGCCTTTAAAGTTACAGCAACTAAAAGTGGATGCTTTTAAAGAGATCCTCAATGAACAAAAAGGCTCCGAGACTTATCGGCCCAGCCTATTTGATCTTTTGGCCCATTCGGCATTGGATTTTTATAAAACCAGTGAAAATAGCATTGACCGTCCGGCAGATAAATTTGAATTGGACAACCCGGAAATCTTATGCGAGGGAAAACAATTTGTTGAACAACAGATTAGCACCAAGGACAAGACTTCCCTACAGAGTAAGGCCATAATACTTTATCAGCAACTCTTGGATTTCCATGACCCTATGGAGGAAGCATATGTAGATGTTGATATTGAACGTCTAAGGTATATTAAGGAAAATGCAGTATTTCCGAACAAGGACCAACAATACCTGGAGGTTTTGCAAAATACCGCCGAATCTATCAAAAACAACAAGAACTCGGCTTTATACCTATATGAAATTGCCATGTTATACCGCGAATGGGGCAACAGTTATCAACCTAACATCAAGGACGATTACAGATGGAAGCAGAAAGAGGCTATGGCTGTATGTGAATCTGTAATAAATCAGTTTCCAAACAGCAGGGGCGCTGAAAAATGTAAAGCACTAAAATCGGAGATATTGTCCAAAGACCTTCAATTGACCGGGGAACGACATATACCAGTCAACCTACCTTCCCGCTTACTCGTAGAATACAAAAATCTCCATAATCTTCAATTATCGGCCCGTAAGATTTCCCAAAAGGAGATAAAGGAGCTCAACAGTCTTTATCCTGAGGAAAAAGTATTGGCTTTTATTAAAAAACTCACGGAAGTTAAAAGTTGGGACGCCAAGCTTATCAACGAAAATGATTATCAATCCCACAAAATAGAAATCTTATTGCCCGAACTAAGCAACGGTTCCTACATTATATTGGCCACCCCTCTTTCCGATTCCGGCAGCACCTTTGCCTATAGCCCTATCCAAGTTACCAATTTGGCATTGGTGGAAGGACAAACCAGTACCGAACATAACTTTCAAGTAATTGACCGTAACAACGGAAAACCTATATCCGGGGCTACCCTAAAGTTCTCCTATCAACGGAACTACGAAAGACCAATCATGACCAAGACCTTGATTTCCGACGAGAAAGGGATGGTAAACCTTCCTTTAACCAGCGAGCGCTGGAACAACGTGGATATCCTGATCAGCACGAAACATGAGGAGGCCTTTTTTGAAGATTTTTATGTTAATGCCAAATATGACCAAGGGGAGGAAGACAACCTATACTCCTGTTTTTTATTTACGGACCGAAGTATTTACAGGCCTGGCCAACCCCTATATTTTAAAGGGTTGGCAATGGTTCAAAAAGACGATAAATCCTCCGTGCTTACCAATACCAAAATAACGGTAAGCCTTATGGATGTTAATCATCAAGAAGTTGCCCAACAAGAATTTAGAACCAATGATTATGGCTCCATTTCAGGCACATTCGTTTTACCCAATAATGGGCTTACAGGGAATTATTATTTGAAATTGGATTCCGAAGAAGTTGACATTAGCGGCAATAGTTATTTTTCAGTGGAAGAATACAAGCGTCCCAAATTTGAAATTTCACTGGAATCCATTACAGAGACATATAGGGTAAACGATACCATCTCCGTTAAGGGAACGGCCAAGGCCTACGCAGGAAGCCTTATTACAGGCGCCAAGGTAAGCTATACCGTTAGGCGAGTGGTGTACTACCCTAAATGGTATTATTGGCACCTGCCCTATTTTGATGGGACCCCTCAAGAGATTGCCCATGGCGAAACGGTTACCGATGGCAACGGTAAATACGAGATTAACTTCAAAGCCATACCAGATCTAAGTATTGCCAAGGAAAATATGCCAACCTTCAACTATGAGGTTACAGCAGATGTCACGGACCTTAATGGCGAAACCCACAGTGCAACCACTATGGTCAACGTGGGGTATCATGCGCTAACGGCCGATATTCAAATTGATGATCCTTTGAACAAGGATGGCAAAAATCCTAAGATAACCATCTCCACCTATAACCTTAACGGTGAGTTTGTTGCAGCGCAAGGAAGCCTAAAAATGTATAAACTAAAGGCCCCAAATAATGTCCTTAGGCCAAGACCTTGGGCAGCTCCGGATTATGATGGCTTTGGAAAAACCAAGTTTAAGGAACTTTTCCCCCATGATGCCTTTGGCAAGGAAGATAACCCTGCCTTTTGGGAAAAAGGGGAACTGGTATGGGAATCCAGCTTTGACACAGGAAAATCCACGGAAATTGACTTGGGCAACGTAAAAAAGTGGTTGTCCGGAAAGTATGTCATTGAATTGGAAGCAAAGGACAAATTCGGTCAACTGGTAAAGGACATTGCACAAACTACTTTTTACAGTGATAAGGACAAGATATCGGCGGACAATCAGCTTTTTCAAATAAAGACCGATAAAAACTCCTATGTCATTGGAGACAAAGTTAAACTCACTTTGCGCACTGCTGCGGAAAACCTTACTATATCTTTATTTATTGAAAAGGATCGGAAAATTGTGGCAACACACCTAATTGAATTGCACAATAACTCAAAGACCATTGAAATTCCTGTTACTGCGCAAGACCAGGGTGGATTTGCCATAAACTATAGTTTCTCCGCATACAATGCCTTTCAATCTAGCAGCCTTTCCATTGCTGTCCCCTATCCCAGTGCTGACCTAAAAATTGAAACCATTACCTTCCGAGATAAGCTTCAGCCTGGAAAAGAGGAAACATGGTCCTTTAATATTAAAGGCCCCAAAGGGGATAAGGTAACCGCAGAACTGTTGGCCAGTATGTATGATGCCTCATTGGATGCCTTTAAAGGACATCATTGGAATTTTTCTCCAAATTATAAAGGGCAGTATTATTCCAACAGAAATCTCAATGCCTATAAAAGTTACGGGATTGCCTCTTTTAATACCTATCTAAATTTTGGCGACAGGTTTACTTATACCCCTCAATACTATGACTCCTTTGACTGGTTCGGTCTCCATTTTGGATATGGTTATGCACTGAGGGAAAGAATGATGATGAAAAGTAGTGCCCCCGGTGCCCCTATGGAAATAATGGCAGAAAGTGAAGTCTCGGATGAAGTGATCACCGTAGGATATGGAACACCATCTCCTGAAAACAAAGCCGGCAGCAACCAAGCTCCACAGGACAAAAATGGTAAAAAGGATGGATTTGATGATATTCAGATTCGGAAAAACCTACAGGAAACTGCCTTTTTCTTTCCCCAGCTTCTAACCGATAAGGACGGAAATGTATCCTTTAGCTTCACTACCCCTGAAGCTTTGACCAAATGGAAACTGCAGCTTCTGGCACACACCAAGACCATGGAAAGCGCCAAATCCACCATGCAAACCGTTACACAAAAGGAATTGATGGTTACCCCAAATGCACCGCGTTTCTTGCGTGAGGGAGATAAAATTGTGATCAGCACCAAAATAGCGAATCTAACCAACAAATTGCTCAGCGGCAATGCCAGGTTGGAATTGGTGGATGCCTTTAGCGGAAGGGATATAACCCCAGAACTGTTGATCAGTGATCCACTTTACGGAACTGTTAAGCCCGAAAATACTTTTACGGTAGACGCCATGGGAAATACCCAGGTATCATGGAACTTAAAAATTCCTGAAGGAATTGGAGCTGTACAGTACAAGATAATGGCCAAGGCGGGTGATTTTAGTGATGGGGAACAAAATATACTTCCGGTACTTACAAACCGAATGTTGGTTACCGAAACCCTACCAATGTGGGTGCGCGGCAATGAAACCAAGACCTTTACCTTGGACAAATTAAAGAACACTGCCTCAACCACCTTAAAGCATCATCAACTTAGCCTGGAGATAACTTCCAATCCGGCATGGTATGCAATTCAAGCCCTGCCTTACTTAATGGAATATCCCTATGACTGTAACGAGCAAATATTTTCGAGATATTATGCCAACACTTTGGGAGGATATATTGCCAATTCCAATCCTAGAATACAACAGGTTTTTGACCAATGGGCCAACTCAGATGCGTTGCTAGGCAATCTTGAGAAAAATGAAGAATTAAAATCGATTTTAATTCAGGAAACACCATGGTTGCGCGATGCACAATCCGAAACCGAACAAAAGAAACGTATAGCACTGCTCTTCGATCTTAACAAATTAAAAAACGATCAAGACAATGCCTTCAATAAACTTGTTCAGAACCAAATGTCGTCCGGGGCTTGGGCCTGGTTCAAGGGAGGCCCCGAAAACCGATTTATCACCCAACATATTGTTACCGGTCTAGGACATCTTAAGAAAATAACATCCCCCAGCGAAAGTGAGGAAAAATCAGAGATTGGAAATAGCGGTAATACCAAGGAACAGCAAGTAATAAAAAATGCAGTTGCCTATTTGGACGATAAGTTTGTGAAAGAATACGAGCAAATGAAAAAATACGCCACGGATCTTAATGATGACCATTTGAGCCATACCCAAATACATTATCTGTACATGCGCAGTTATTATCCAGAAATTAAGGTTTCCAAAAAAGTAGCCGAAATTATGGATTACTACAATATCCAGGCACAAAAATATTGGGTAAAAAGAGATCTGTATTCAAAAGGGCTTCTTTCCTTAATTCTCTTTAGAAACGGAAGTACAGCAACTGCCAATAAAATAATAAAGTCCTTGGAGGAAAATAGTATTTTGAGTGATGAATTGGGTATGTATTGGAAAGAAAACAACAATTCCTGGTATTGGTACCAGGCACCCATTGAAACCCAATCCCTGTTAATAGAAGCCTTTTCCGAAATTAAAGATGATATTAAAACCGTAGACAATCTTAAAATTTGGTTGTTGAAGAACAAACAGACCAATCAATGGAAAACCACAAAAGCCACCACCGATGCAGTATATGCCTTGCTCATAAGGGGAAGTGATTGGTTGTCTGTTACCGAAGCTGTAGACGTATTGGTCGGAGGTGAAAAAATTGAACCCTCCAAACTCGAAAATGTACAAGTGGAAGCTGGAACCGGATATTACAAAACCTCTTGGACCAAAAACGAAATAAGTCCTAAAATGGCAGAGGTACAGCTGAACAAAAAAGGGGATGGCATTGCTTGGGGAGCTTTGTACTGGCAATATTTTGAAGATTTGGACAAGATAAGCCCTGCCGATACACCTTTGAAATTAAAAAAGAAAGTTTTCTTGAAAAAAAATACGGATACAGGGGAAGTATTATCCGAAATTAATCGCAAAACACCTTTAAATGTAGGCGATCTGGTTCGTATAAGAATTGAATTAAGGGCAGATAGACCAATGGAATATGTGCACATGAAGGATATGAGGGCAGCTGGGATGGAACCCATAAATGTGTTGTCCAGCTATAAATGGCAAGACGGTCTGGGATATTACGAAAGTACTAAAGATGCCAGTACCAATTTCTTTTTCGACTATCTGCCCAAGGGGATATATGTCTTTGAATACGACTTAAGGGTCAACAATGTCGGGGATTTCAGCAACGGAATTTCCACCATTCAGAGTATGTACGCTCCCGAATTTAGTAGTCATAGCGAAGGAGTGAGAGTGCTTATCGAATAACAAAAAATAAAATATTGTTAAAAAGGTATTGCTTTTTTTCATAAATTCATAAATAACTAACATAAAATCAACGAATTATGAACTCTACCTTTTTTATCGCATTACGCTTTGTATTTGGGATTTTTCTTATCGTTTTCGGGACGAATAAATTCTTGCATTTTATGCCGGCCGGACAAATGTCCGAAGCGGCCATGAACTATTTTTCAGCCTTATTGAGCACCAATACCCTTTATGTGGTAGCCATAGTGGAAATTCTTTCAGGACTTTCCTTATTGACCAACAAATTTGGAGCTTTAATGATGATTATACTGATGACCGTCTCTGTGAATGCATTATTGTTCAATGCATTTTTGGAACCAGGTTCCATTGGCCTAACTTTGGTATTGCTTGTTCTTAATATAGTAATGCTGTACGCTTACAAAGAAAGATATAAAGATATCCTGAGACCATAATCCTATATAATTTATCATAGAAAATAAGAAGCGGGACCACTTTTGGCTCCCGTTTCTTATTTATAATATTTCACCATTTGCTCTATACCTTTATCATTGTCTTCGTTAACGGATTACTTTCTACTTTTAGGTGGATATTTTTCAAGAGTTTTGGTCACCAATGCCTTTATCTTATCCTCCCTTTCAATAGGAGAACTATTTTCCCTTAGACTACTTACTGCTATTGCCTGCCAAAAAAGTTCATCCTTCTGACTGTCAACAAAATCGAATTGAATCTCCCGTTCCACATTTGCTGCTCCCACAGGAATACCAATTGTCATTCCGCCACCAACGTTTCTCCCAGTACCACCTATACCCACCCCTACGGTATTATTTCTAGGCGCCTGAAAAGAATTGCTTAAAATATTTATTAAAAATTCGGGCTCTTCGGATAACAAAAAGCCTTTACCCCGCATGGTGGAATCAATGGCCCTCAATAATCGCCGAGTATCCAATTCGCTTAAACCAGTATCCATGTCCGAAAAGTAATTATAGGTGGTATATTTAGAATAATCAGTGTCCCTATCATAGTCATAATTTACACGAACGGAACTACAGGAAGTTAAAAAGAGCAAGAGCAAGAATGGGATTATACTTTTCATTATTCCAATTTTTATAAGGGCCTGTTTAAGAAATTGTGATAGGAATTTCCTAAATAGACTCTAAAATAGTGAAAATTATTATTGCCGTTTTTTATGAGGGTAAGTATTCGTTAAAACGCAGGGCATTATAACCAATAAAACGGGCATATGTATATTCAATATATAATTGGGGCTATTTGTTCAACATAGCCCACAATCTGTCCTTAAGTTCCACCAGCCCAATTTGGGCCACGGAAGATATGAACATATAAGGCACATCCTTGAAATCTTTGTCCAGTTCAATTCTCATTTCCGCAATAAGCTCCTCGTCCAACATATCGGTTTTGGAGATGGCTATCAATCGGTCCTTGTCCAATAGTTCTGGGTTATATCTGCGCAGCTCGTCCAACAGAATTTCATACTCCTTGGAAATGTCCTTGCTGTCCGCAGGAATCAAAAACAGCAAAGTGGAATTACGCTCTATATGCCTTAAAAAATAATGTCCAAGTCCCTTACCTTCGGCTGCCCCTTCTATGATACCGGGAATATCCGCAATAACAAAACTTTTAAAATCCCTGTATTCCACTATCCCCAAATTGGGTTTTAGGGTCGTAAATTCGTAATCCGCTATCTTGGGCTGTGCAGAAGTAAGCACGGATAGAAGGGTAGATTTACCAGCATTTGGAAAACCTACCAGGCCTACGTCGGCCAACACTTTCAACTCCATAACAAGGTCCAATTCCTGGCCACTTATACCGGGTTGGGCGTATCTTGGCGTCTGATTAGTAGCTGTTCTAAAATGCCAGTTACCACGACCTCCCATACCACCTTCCAAAAGAATTTTTTCCTCCTGATCCTCGGTAATTTCCATTAAAACTTCCAGAGTTTCAGCGTCTTTGATAACGGTCCCCAAGGGCACCTCCAAATACACATCCTGTCCGTCTGCACCACTGCTTCTGTTCTTACTGCCATGCTCCCCATGACCGGCCCTAAAAGTTCTGGTAAACTTAAAGCCCAACAGGGTCCATAAATTTTTGTTGCCACGGACAATTATGTGTCCACCGCGACCCCCATCACCACCATCTGGCCCACCTTTTGTTATAAACTTTTCCCTATGCAAGTGCACGGAACCTTTTCCTCCGTTACCGGATTCAAGATGCACTTTTACATAATCCACAAAATTTCCTTCCGTCATTTTTTTAGTTTATTGTTCCAAGTTCTATCAAAGTAGGACCCCAAAATTCTTTTAGATCAACTTATAGACCAAGAAATTATGAGTGGCCAATTAAAAGAACCACTGAGGCGTATTTAAAGTTAATTCCTCTTAACTAGGTGCATTTATTACAGTACATCCCAATCTCAGACTGCCTGTAACTCCTCTATTACTTTTGCCAAGCGGCTCGTAATATCTTCTATAGAACCTATTCCGTTAACACTATGAAATTTCCCCTGATCATCATAGTAATCCTTTAAGGGAGCTGTTTTCTCATTGTATTCATCAAAACGGTTACGAATCATATTTTCGTCCTGGTCGTCGCTCCTACCGCTAACTTTACCACGTTCCAATAATCTTTGTATCAATACTTCATCATTGGCTTCCAGAGCTATGGTAGCATCGATCCTCATCTCCTTGCTTATCAAAAAATCATCCAATGCCTTGGCCTGTGCCGTTGTCCTTGGAAAACCATCAAAGATAAATCCGCTGGCATCAGGGTTTTTCTCCACCTCATCCTGCAACATTTTAATGGTAACCTCATCCGGCACCAATTCTCCTTTGTCTATATATGACTTAGCCAATGTTCCCAGTTCGGTACCATTCTTAATATTATAACGAAAGACATCTCCGGTTGAAATATGCTTTAAATTATATTTTTCCTTTAAAAATGAAGCCTGCGTGCCCTTTCCTGCACCAGGTTTTCCAAACAAAACTAGGTTTATCATATGCTTTTGGTTTAGTTGATATACTGCTCTTAAATTTCTTCCCAATTCATTATAATCCAATCCATAACCTACTATAAACTTATCTTCGATTTTTATACCAAAATAGTCTATATCATACTCTCCGTTATACACTTCGGATTTGTAAAACAAGGTTGCAACTTTAAATTCCTTTACCTTGGTATTGGAAAATAGGTCGATTAATTTTTTAACGGTCCTACCTGTATCAATAATATCTTCTAGGATAATTACACTTCTGCCCTCAATATTTTCCGGAACATCCAATAGCGTTTCCACAATTCCCGTAGAAGTAAGTCCCTGATAGGAGCTTAAACGCACAAAGGAAACCTCACAAGGGTATGGATAGGCTTTAAGGAAATCGGAAACGAACATAAATGCGCCGTTTAGGACACCCACAAAAATGGGGGTTTCCTTCTTGTAATCCACAGCGACCTGGTCCGCAATCTTTTTTATCGCGGCCATAATCTCGCCTTCACTAATAAAAGGCTTAAAATATTTGTCGTGTAGCTTAATCAAGACTAATGTTTTTATAATAAATTCAAGATGCCAAATATAGCACTTTGATTTCTCTTTTTTAAAGGTCCAGGCCTAGTTTCTAAGATTTAGCTGTATTTTTGTTCCTAATATACAATCTACTTTAATACAAGCGAATCATTTCCAATGAACTATTTTTCTTCTGAATTTAAATTAGGAATACTAGGAGGCGGTCAATTAGGTAAAATGCTTTTGTACGAAACAAGAAAATTTGATATCCATACCAAGGTATTGGACCCGTCTGACGAAGCTCCTTGCAAAATAGCCTGCAATGAATTTATTAAGGGCGATTTAATGAATTTTGATGCCGTTTACGCCCTCGGCAAAATAGTAGATGTGCTTACCATAGAAATCGAAAACGTAAACCTGGATGCCTTGGAAAAATTGGAGGACGAAGGTTTGAAGGTATTTCCGCCCACCCGTGCACTGCGTATTATACAGAATAAGGCTAAACAAAAATTGTTTTATGTGGACAATAATATCCCCACTGCAGATTTTCAGCGTTTCGCCTATAAAAGCGAAATAGAAGACAGTGTTGCCAACGGAGGTCTAAAATTTCCTTTTATCTGGAAAGCCACACAATTTGGATACGACGGTCAAGGCGTTAAGGTAGTTCGTAAACTGGAAGATCTAAACGGTCTGCCTGCTGGGGAATGCATTACCGAAGAAATGATAAATTTTAAGAATGAACTCGCTGTAATCGTAGCTCGGAGTGCCAGTGGGGAAGTAAGAACCTACCCCGTAGTGGAAATGGAATTCCACCCCGAAGCCAATCAGGTGGAATATGTTATCTGTCCCGCGCGGATAGATGCCAAAGTAGCTGAAAAAGCCCAGGAAATTGCGCTACAAATCTCCAATAAAATTAGACATGTTGGGCTTTTGGCCGTGGAAATGTTCCAGACCCAGGACGATAAAATTCTGGTGAACGAGGTGGCACCAAGACCCCATAACAGCGGACATTACAGTATTGAAGCAAGTTATACCAACCAATTTGAACAACATATCCGTGCCATTTTGGACCTTCCTTTGGGAAATACCGGCAGTAAAGTAGCCGGTATAATGGTGAATTTGGTTGGTGAAGAAGGCCATACTGGAAATGTGGTCTATAAAAATATGGAGGAAATCTTAAGCCTGGACGGTGTTACGCCCCATATTTACGGTAAAAAACAGACCCGACCTTTCAGAAAAATGGGCCACGTCACCATTGTGAACAACGACATTAAGGAGGCTAGAAAAATAGCCGAACAAGTCAAGAATACTATAAAAGTGATTAGCGAATAAAAATTTTCAATGATATGAGTAAAGTAGCCGTAGTTATGGGAAGCACCAGCGACCTCCCTGTTATGCAAGAAGCCATTGATATATTAAAAGGTTTTGATATTGAGGTAGATGTTGATATTGTCTCTGCCCACCGTACCCCGGAAAAATTGTTCGATTTTAGCAAGAATGCCCATAAAAATGGATATTCCGTAATCATTGCCGGTGCAGGCGGTGCAGCACATTTACCAGGAATGGTGGCATCCATGTCCCCTCTGCCCGTAATAGGTGTTCCCGTAAAAAGCAGCAATTCCATTGATGGGTGGGACTCTATCCTATCCATTCTCCAAATGCCGGGCGGTGTTCCCGTTGCGACAGTAGCACTTAATGGCGCAAAAAATGCCGGAATTTTAGCGGCCCAGATTATTGGAAGCTCGGATAAATGTGTCCTGGACAAGATCATTTTTTACAAAGAAGGCCTAAAACAAAAGGTCATAGACGGAGCAGAGGAAATGAAAAAAAGAAATCTTAAGTTTTAATTGATTCCCTAAATCAAGTCTACCACTAAACTTAAAAACAGAATACCCATTTAAAAAACACAATACCCCAATATGAATCCATTATTGACCCCATTTGATACAGCACCATTCTCCAAAATAAAAAATGAACATTTTAAACCCGCTTTTTTGCAGGCCATTGAGGATGCCAGATTAGAAATCGATGCTATTGCAAACTCTAAAGAGCTTCCTACTTTTGAAAATACCATAGCTGCCTTGGATTTTGCTGGACAGCAATTGGATAGGGTATCCAGCGTCTTTTTTAATTTGAATTCTGCAGAAACCAATCCAGAAATTCAAAAAATAGCCCAAGAGGTATCTCCCCTCTTGTCGGAATTCAGCAATGACATTACCCTGAACGAGGATTTATTTAAGAGGGTCAAAGCGGTATACAACCAAAGGAAAGAACTGACATTGACCACTGAGGAACAGACCCTTCTGGATAAAAAATACAAAAGTTTCAGTAGGAACGGCGCCAATTTGTCCACGGATAAAAAGAAGCGTCTACGCGAAATAGATGCCGAACTATCCAAACTTAAACTTCAATTCGGGGAAAATGTTTTGGCCGAGACCAACAAGTACGAAATGCACCTTACCAATGAGGAAGATTTGGATGGTCTTCCTGAAGGGGAGAAAGAGGCAGCTGCACAATTGGCAATATCAAAGGACAAGGAGGGCTGGTTAATTACCTTGGATTACCCTAGCTATATTCCTTTTATGAAATATTCCAGTAATAGAAAATTACGGAAGGAACTTTCCATCGCATTTGGCAGCAAAGGCTTTCATAATGATGAATTGGACAATCAGAAGAATATAATCAACATTGCCAACCTCCGGCATGAAAGAGCCAATTTATTAGGCTACAAGACACATGCCCACTATGTATTGGAGGAGCGCATGGCAGAAACTCCAGAAAAGGTCCACCACTTTCTTCAGGAATTACTGGAAAAAGCAAAACCGGCGGCTGAGAGGGAATTTACAGAGTTGGAAAATTTTGCAAAGCAACTGGACAAAATAGACCGATTGGAAAAATGGGACGGAGCCTATTATTCTGAAAAATTGAAGCAAAAACTGTTCGATCTGGACGATGAAAAGCTTAAACCCTATTTTAAACTGGAAAATGTAATTGCCGGAGTATTTAAAGTAGCCACAAAATTATTCGGCCTGCAATTTGAAGAAGTTTTTGATATCGACAAATATCATCCGGATGTAAAGACGTATCGCATTTACGATAAGGACAAGAATCTAGTATCCATATTCTATGCAGATTTCCATCCTAGGTCCGGAAAACGCGGGGGAGCTTGGATGACATCCTATAAAGCCCAATATGTACAAAATGGAATTAACGTGCGTCCACATATTTCCAATGTCTGCAATTTTACCAAACCCACTGCCAGCAAACCCTCCTTACTTACTTTTAATGAGGTTACCACCTTGTTCCATGAGTTTGGCCACGGATTGCACGGTATGTTGGCAGATACGGTTTTTCCTGGCTTGTCCGGTACCTCTGTATATTGGGATTTTGTGGAACTGCCCAGCCAAATAATGGAAAACTGGTGCTATGAAAAGGAAGCTTTGGAACTATTTGCCACACATTACCAAACGGGCGAAGTAATACCAATGGAATTGGTGCAAAAAATAAAAGACTCGGCCACCTTCCAAGAAGGAATGGCCACCTTAAGACAAATCAGTTTTGGACTGTTGGACATGTCCTGGCACGGCACGGATCCATCCGGCATCAGCAACGTAAAGGAACAGGAGGTAAAGGCTTTTGAGCAAACAGATTTATACCCAGAATGTCCCGAAACCTGTATGAGCACTTCATTTTCCCATATTTTTCAAGGCGGATATTCTTCTGGTTATTACAGCTACAAATGGGCAGAAGTATTGGATGCTGATGCCTTTGCCTTTTTTAAGGAGAAAGGTATTTTTAACCAAGAAGTGGCCACAAAATTTAAGGACAATGTATTGTCTAAAGGCGGAACTGAAAAGCCCATGGAATTGTACAAACGTTTTAGAGGGAGCGAACCTAAGATAGAGGCTTTGTTAAAAAGGGCAGGTTTGTTGTCTGAGACGGTGAATTAAGGAAATTGACAGTATTCACGGGGCAATTGTAAGTTCAAGGATTAAGATTCAAGGTTAATCGTCTATGATATTGGTCGACCACTTAAAAGTGGAAAACAACGAAAACAAATCGTCCCTAGGAATGGAACTTCCCTCTCAATAAGTATTTGGAACCCCGGATATGGTCTTAGGCCGAAATAATTTCTCTTGCCATTATCCTAAACAACCTATTCAGGTGACCTAATCTTATATTGGCACCTATGAAATTCCCCTGTTGAGAGGGGTTAGGGGTGTGTTCAGTTAACTGGTAGAAGTAGTAAATAGAATAAAGTATAATTCAAGGATTGCCGTAGGCTTTAACTATATTCGGGCTGCTAAATACTAAATTCGCCTTTTGGAACTTAAAACTTGTTACAATCCCGTATTATCCTGAATCTCGGGATTTATCTGTTTTAAATGGGCTATAAATGCGCGCTTCTCCTTCGGGGAAATAATGACGCTCTCATATTTATTGTAAAACACCTCCAACCTATCAAAGGAAGTTGCCGGTGCACTTATGGGATTTTTGGTAGCCTCAATTTTTGTTATGGAACTTATCTGAATAGAACGATTAAGCAGAAATCCACTTTTAACCCTTAAAACCACATTACCAATCTCATAATAGGTAGATATAAATATGTAACCAATAAAAAGTGCAGGCAACAACAAAAATATGGGACCTATACTTGAAGGGTGTTTCAACAACTGTAAAATAGGAGCTAAAAGTAAAAGCAAGATTACAATTACCAGTATCCAACCAATTTTCGACTTATATCTTACCATAACCACTATTTTGCCCGGACCCATTTACGGTACTCCACATATGGCCGTTATAGTCAAGCTTGTACCCCAGGTTCAATTGTTGGCCTTAACGGCATCATATCCCCCTTCCAGGTTAATTACGTGGGTAAAACCCAAAGATTCTAATTTTTCCTGGGCCTTCGCACTGCGTCCGCCCATCTTACAATAGAGGTAAATGGTTTTATTTTTGTCCACTGTTTTAAATTGTTCCGAGAAATCAGCATCATACCAATTTATATTATCGGCATTCTCCAAGTGCCCGGCACCAAATTCTTCAGGGGTCCTAACATCTACCAAAATAGCGTTATCCAATAATTCCTGCTTAAAGTCGCCTATCGGCATTTTGTCCTTTTTTTCTTGGGAACAGCCCGTTTGCAATACTAGTACTACCAAAAAAAGAAATATTGTTCTCATAACTTAATTGCTTTATCAAAAATAAGAATTCTTCTTCAGAAAAAAATCACTTATTTTTGAAACGACAAACAGGTATGACAAAACAAGAATTAAATCCGGACATTTGGGTCGATAATTATTCCGATTACCTATTCAACTATGCGGTAAGCCGAGTAAGCGATTCTGAAATTGCCAAAGATTTGGTACAGGAGACTTTTTTTGCCGGATTAAAATCTGCGAAAAATTTTAAAGGGGAAGCTGCTGAACGCACTTGGCTGATCTCTATCCTAAAAAGAAAAGTGATTGATCATTATCGCAAAATAAATTCCAAAAAGGCGAAATCTATGGTCCGCATCACCCAAAACCAAAATAGTGAGGCCAATAGCAACTTTTTGGAAGAACAGGTCGCGGACCCAATGAGCCTATTGGAAAACAGCCAGATAGAAAACGAAGAATTGGGCATGGCAATTCAGGAATGTATAGCCAAGCTTCCAAAAAAACACGCTTTGGCATTTACTCTAAAGACTATAAACGGACTCAGTACCGAGGAGGTATGTAAGGAGCTGGATATCAATCCGTCTAATCTTTGGGTTATTCTCCATAGAGCAAGAACTGTTCTCATGGATTGCCTAAACAACAATTGGTTCAAGATATGAAAAGCTGTAAGGACGTTGAAATAATTTGTACTAAAGTTCAGTATAAGGAGGCCTCTTTCCTGGAGAAAATCAAGATTAAACTTCACGTATTGTTTTGCAAAACCTGTAAAACATTTTCTAAAAAAAACACCGAATTAACCTCTCTCTGTTCACAAGCCAACATTAAGACGCTTCCTATTGAAGAGAAGGAGAAGATGAAAACGAAGTTAAAATCAAGGAATTAAAAAGGCATCCAATACCAAAATACAGGCCCACCAAAAAATTGGAATGGCCTCGACCCAAAATGAAGAGAAATATTTGGATTGATTTCTTCTGGTCACCCCCATTAGCACTCCTAGAACTAGAAAGGCCAGACCCTTGCTCAATACCTCAAAACACGTCAAGTGATCTTTCATAAAAGTCAAAAAGAAAAAAACAATCGCTCCGGCAGCTCCCAAAAACTTTGTTTTTAGGTAACCATATCTTTGGGGCAAAGTTCTTAGTTCCGGATCATCATAATCCAAATCCCTTATTTCGAAAGGCAACATTAGGATCAGGACCAATAGAAATCGTTGTGCCAACTCCACCGTAACATCCCAATCCATAACCCTATCTGCAGCTACAATGGGCAATACTACCGTTGTACCTGCCCACACCAAAGCCACTATAAAAATCTTGAGCCCCCCCAAACTTCTAAGATTTTTTGCGTTGGGCAACAACGGAACAGCATATAAACTAGTCAGAACCGACAAAACAGCAAGGCCGATCCAAGCTTCATAGGACACAAAAAAAGAATGGTACAGAGCAAAGGCCCCTGCAATAAAACTTACGACCTGAATATTCTTATGGTAAGTATTGGCCACTAAAAAATACTTCTTTGCCTCCACCCCATATTTCACAAAATTGTAGCACGCAATTGTACCGAAAAAAACAAGATACGAGATATGATTGTCCCTGGACAGACCGAAAAAAACGCAGGAAATTTCAATTAATGCAAACACCGATAATGCTACATGTATACTGGCATCCAAGTAAAAATGAAATAAGTAACTACGCCAGTTCATAAATCAAAAATAGCCAAAGTGTTCATAACCTCTTATTTTAGTTAAAAACTTTGAAAGGAGTTGAAGGTAAAAGCTGCAAATTAAACATAAATAATGAGTAATTTTGCTCACCTATATTTTAGATTAAAATTGCTTGAATTTATGAGGACAGACTTATTTGCCTTGCGCCATATCGGCATTAGAGAAGAAGACCTTCCACAGATGCTACGAACCATCAATGTCAACTCTGTTGACCAGTTGATAAATGAAACTATTCCGGACGATATTCGTCTTGCAAAACCCTTGGCCTTGGAGACGCCGATGAGTGAGCACGAGTATTTGTCCCATATTCAAGTTTTATCCGAGAAGAATAAAGTTTTTAAGTCCTATATCGGTCTAGGTTATCATGAAAGTATAACCCCTTCAGTGATAAAAAGGAATATTTTGGAAAATGCAGGATGGTATACGGCCTACACCCCATACCAAGCTGAAATTGCCCAAGGGCGCCTAGAGGCCTTATTGAACTTCCAGACCGTAATAGCGGAACTCACTGGAATGGAATTGGCCAATGCCTCCCTTTTGGACGAGAGTACTGCCGCCGCTGAAGCCATGACCATGCTATTTGATGTGAGGAGTAGGGATCAAAAGAAAAACAACGTTTTAAAATTCTTTGTTTCCGAAGATATACTACCACAAACATTGTCCCTGCTAAAAACAAGGTCGACCCCATTGGAAATAGAACTTATTGTCGGCAACCATGAAAGCTTTGAATTTGGAGATGATTATTTTGGTGCCTTACTGCAATATCCAGGAAAGCATGGCCAAGTACATGATTATGCCCCATTCGTGGCCAAAGCAGTTGAAAAAAATATAAAAGTTGCCGTTGCTGCAGATATCTTAAGTTTGGCATTATTGACCCCTCCGGGTGAATTTGGAGCCGATGTGGTGGTTGGAACCACCCAACGATTTGGAATTCCCTTGGGCTACGGTGGACCTCATGCCGCCTTTTTTGCCACAAAAGAAGAGTACAAAAGAAGTATTCCAGGCAGAATAATCGGAGTTACAAAGGATACCGATGGCAAGCCTGCCTTAAGGATGGCGTTACAGACGAGGGAGCAACACATAAAACGTGACAAAGCTACCTCCAACATCTGTACAGCTCAGGTTCTATTGGCCGTAATGGCGGGAATGTACGCTGTTTATCACGGCCCAAAAGGATTAAAATATATTGCAAACAAGGTTCATTCCACAGCGGTTACCCTTGTGGATAGTCTTGAAAAATTAGGGTTGTATCAAACCAACACTTCTTATTTTGACACCATAAGCATAAAGGCGGATTCCTCAAAAGTGCGGCCCATTGCCGAAAAACATGAGGTTAATTTCCTATACGTTGATGCAGAGACAATATCGATTGCATTAAACGAAGCCACTTCCCTGAAAGATCTACAATTAATAGTAAATATTTTCGCCGAAGCCATAGGGAAAAAACCTATACTAATCAATGGCCTTTTACCACAATCCCTTCTTGAAAACAAGCTTGTGCGTACTTCAACCTTTTTGGAGAATAGCGTATTCAATTCCTATCACTCAGAAACCGAATTGATGCGTTATATAAAAAAATTGGAACGAAAAGATTTGGCTTTGAACCACTCCATGATTTCCTTGGGCTCATGTACCATGAAATTGAACGCTGCCTCCGAAATGTTGCCATTGAGTATGGCGCGTTGGGGAAATATACATCCCTTTGTGCCTATTGACCAAGCGGAAGGCTATCAGATCATCCTTAAGGAATTGGAAAAAGATCTTAATATCATCACTGGATTTTCAGGAACGTCTTTACAACCAAATTCCGGGGCTCAAGGAGAATTTGCCGGCCTAATGGTCATAAGGGCATATCACGAATCCCGAGGGGAAGGTCATAGAAATATTTGTTTAATACCTGCCTCTGCACATGGCACCAACCCTGCTTCAGCAGTTATGGCCGGCATGAAGGTAGTAGTTACCAAAACCGACGATAACGGGAACATAGATGTGGCCGACCTCGCTGAAAAGGCCGAGTTGTACAAAGACAATCTGTCGGCCTTAATGGTGACCTACCCATCTACCCATGGTGTATTCGAATCTTCCATAAAAGAAATCACAAAATTAATCCATGACAATGGGGGTCAAGTTTATATGGACGGGGCCAATATGAATGCACAGGTAGGATTGACCAATCCAGCTACCATTGGGGCCGATGTCTGCCATCTAAACCTACATAAAACATTCGCCATCCCCCACGGTGGTGGTGGCCCTGGAGTTGGACCTATTTGCGTAGCGGAACAATTGGTGCCATTTCTACCAGGAAACCCTGTAATTAAAACGGGTGGAGACAAGGCTATTACGGCCATATCGGCAGCACCTTGGGGAAGCTCGTTGGTATGTTTAATTTCTTATGGATATATAAAAATGTTGGGGGAAAACGGATTGACCCAGTCTACAAAGACCGCTATCCTAAATGCCAACTACATTAAAAATAAGCTTAGTGGAAAATTTGATGTGCTCTATACTGGAGAAAGAGGAAGGGCTGCCCATGAAATGATTATAGACTGTAGGCCTTTTAAAGAAAATGGAATAGAAGTTACGGATATCGCAAAAAGATTAATGGATTATGGATTTCATGCACCTACGGTTTCCTTCCCAGTTGCCGGAACCCTTATGATAGAGCCTACGGAGAGCGAAAGCTTGGCAGAATTGGACCGATTCTGTAGCGCTATGTTATCTATTCGTGAAGAAATTGATGCCGCATCTGTTGAGGACAACAACAATGCTCTGAAAAATGCACCACACACCCTGGAAATGATTACCACTGACAAATGGGAATTTCCATACAGTAGACAACAGGCGGCCTTCCCATTGCCATATATATTGGAAAACAAGTTTTGGCCTAGCGTAAGACGCGTGGACGACACATATGGAGACCGTAATTTAATATGTACCTGCGCTCCTATCGAAGCTTATGTAGAGGCCTAATAACTTCAACAAAATCAAGCCTTTTAAAGCCTTTCCTTTAATTGTGAAAGGCTTTTTTATTGGTAAATACAAAAGCGGAATTATCTTGAACATCATATCAAATCCAAAGGACATAAATTACCGCGGATCAATTGGTTTATATTTATACTATTAAATTTGCAAATTATTATGAACATTGGCATTACTGGCACTGGTTCTTACCTACCATCTATCGTAACAAAGAATTTAGATTTTAAAAATCATGATTTTTTAAATGAGGATGGCACTCCCTTTAAGCATCCAAATGATGTGATCATTCAAAAATTCCAAGGCATTACCGGAATTAGTGAAAGGCGCTATGCAGAAGATAACTTAAACACCTCCAAACTGGCATTTTTTGCAGCAGAAAAGGCAATAGCCGATGCCAAAATTGACAAAGAGGAACTGGACTATATAATTTTTGCCCATAATTTTGGTGATGTATCCGTTGGCAAAAACCAAGGTGACACCTTACCAAGTTTGGCCACAAGGGTAAAACACCAATTACAAATCAAGAATCCCAAATGTGTTGCCTATGATCTCCTATTTGGTTGTCCAGGTTGGATAGAAGGAGTAATCCAGGCAAATGCATTTATCAAAAGCGGTATTGCCAAAAAATGTCTTGTAATTGGCGCAGAAACCCTGTCAAGGATTGTGGACAAACATGATCGGGACTCCATGATCTATTCGGATGGTGCCGGGGCCACAATAGTTGAAGCTCGAGAAAATGCTGGCCAAATCCTTTCGCACAATAGCGCGACCTATGCTAATGAGGAAGCATTTTTTCTTTTCTTTGGCGAGTCCTATTCCAAAACAACACAAGACGACACGCGATACATAAAAATGCATGGCAGAAAAATATATGAATTTGCGGTAACCCATGTGCCCCAGGCCATGAAAGACTGTTTGGACGAAAGTGGAGTGCCTATCACCGAAGTAAAAAAAATATTCATTCATCAGGCCAATGAAAAAATGGACGAGGCCATAGTAAAACGTTTTTACAATCTTTTCAATATGGAAATGCCCAATGGAATTATGCCCATGAGCATAGAAAAATTGGGAAATAGTTCCGTAGCTACCATACCCACCCTATTTGATATGGTGAAAAATGGAAAAATGGAAAATCAATCGATAAAAAAGGGAGATGTTGTTATATTTGCCAGTGTTGGTGCAGGCATGAACATAAACGCCATTGTCTATAAGGTTTAATCCATAGACTATTAAACACTATTTCAAATATCTTTGTTTCTGGTTTTTGGGTCATTCCTTATTAAACCGCAATGAACATGTTAAACAACAAACCAGATCACCGCCGATGTACGAAAGAACCTTCCCGAACAAACGTTTTAAACATACCCTGGAATTTCTCCAAAAACACGTATCTACCGATCAATCCATTTTAGATCTAGGGGTCGAAAATCCCTTTTCCAAGATTATGAAGGAAAATGGATACCAAGTAGAGAATACAGCAGGAGAGGATTTGGATCTGGATTTTTCGGCTGCCCTTACCACCAAGGCTGAAGTTGCCACGGCCTTTGAAATTTTTGAACATCTTTTGGCCCCGTTCAATATCCTTAGTCAAATTAAAACCGATAAATTGGTAGCCAGTATCCCTCTAAGACTATGGTTTTCATCGGCTTACAAAAGCAAGACCGATCCGTGGGACAGGCATTATCACGAGTTTGAAGACTGGCAGTTTGATTGGTTACTGGAAAAGGCCGGATGGGAAATTAAGGATAGGGCAAAATGGACCAATCCCGTAAAAAAAATTGGGATAAGGCCACTGCTCCGTAGTTTTACCCCCAGATATTACATTGTTTATGCCGAAAGAAAAAACAGCTCCCAATAGAATCCCAACAAAAATAAAGGGCTGGATGTTCCAACCATTAAAACAAATAAATTTTTAGCGGTGAACTACTATATTATCATTCCTGCTCATAACGAAGGTCTATTCTTAAGGGACGCCTTGCAATCTGTCATTATACAAACCATGCCCCCAAAAAGAGTTGTTGTAGTTAATGATAATTCGTCGGATAATACCGAGCAAATAATAGACAGCTTTACTGCAAAACACAATTATATCTCGAAGATCAATGTACAATCATCCGCTACTCATTTGCCAGGCAGCAAGGTGGTTAATGCTTTTAACAAAGGCTTGGAACAATTAGATGACGACTACGACTTTATAGTGAAGTTAGATGCCGATATAATTCTTCCTAATTCCTATTTCGAAAAAGTAGCCAAGATATTTTCAACAGATGCAAAAATTGGGATAGCCGGTGGTTTTGCTTATGAGCAAGACAAAAACGGTGAATGGAAATTAAATCACCCTATGGACAAAGACCATGTGCGCGGGGCATTTAAAGCTTACAGTAAGAGATGTTTTAATTCCATTGGCGGACTTAAAACAGCCATGGGATGGGATACCGTGGACGAGCTGCTTGCCCAATACAACGGTTTTAATATCTATACCGATAGCAACCTGCACGTTAAACACTTACGCCCATTGGGAAATGCTTATAACAAAAAAGCCAAATTACTCCAAGGAAAGGCCATGTTCACTATGAGGTACGGGTTTCTGATTACTCTTATTGCTTCGGTAAAAATGGCCTTGAAACAAAAAAAACCAAGAGCATTTCTAGATAATCTTCAAGGCTATTTTTCAGCCAGGAAAGAAAAAACAGATTTTCTTGTAAACCCTGTGGAGGGCAAGTTTATTCGCCAGCTGCGATGGAGAAAAATAAAAGCCAAACTCTTCCAATAAGAAAAGTTTGGCTTTTTTATTTTTACAACAAAATATTATTCTATCACCTCTTCAATAGGCTCTCCAGTAGTTCCTGAAGGAGCGTTCATTCCCATTAAGGCAGCTATTGTTGGAGCTATGTCCGGAATTTCGGTTCTATTAACCGTACTGCCCTTCTTAATACCTTTACCATAAAATAATAAGGGTGCATGCGTATCGTAGTTCCATGGCGACCCATGTGTTGATCCTGTCTTTCCGTAATTTCCGCTTCCCGGATCGAACACCATCAACACATCCCCTGAACGTTTTTGATTGAACCCGTTCTGAACGAAATAAGGAATTCCACTAGTATATTGATTTTGCCACATCTGATTGGCCGTAAACACCTTATAAATACCGTCATATTGAATTAACTCCAAGGCCAATTCCTCTTCAACATCATCTATGTCCAAATCCAAACTTTTGATTACCCTATAATCCAAAAACAACTGATTATTGGAAGTCTTCTTCACAATATCGGTAGTTCCATAGGTATACTTCAAATATTCTGTAAGTCGGTCGTTCAATTTTTTTGATTCCACTACACCAGCGGGAAGATTCTGATCCCTTAAAAAAGCCGGAACATTAATTGCTGCATGATCTGCAGTTAGAAAAACGGTATATTCCCCAGTTCCCACTTTTTTATCCAAGGTGTCGAAAAGACGTTTTAAATCTTGGTCCAAACGCAGATAGGTATCCTCTACTTCTTTCGAATTCACCCCCCATTTATGACCTACATAATCCGTACTTGAGAAACTAATTGCCAGGAAGTCTGTAAAATTATCGGTTCCAAGTGACTCCTTATCCACAGCCTCCAAAGCAAAATCAGCGGTTAGGCTATTGCCATAAGGAGTACTTTTTAGGATACTATATTTGCCGTTATTATCCCACAAGCCAACTAAATCGTGAGGAAATGTTGGGGTGGACTGACCTTCAAAGAGCCCTTCGTAATTATTGTTATCAGCTCCACTTTCTATATAGCTATTGATGTCTTTGAGGGTTGTCCAAGGTTTTTTGTATTTAGCTACACTTTTTTGTGCATTGAATTCAGTGACCCATTTAGGCAATTCATCCATATAATAAGAGCTGGTAATCCAATTGCCTTCAGCCCCACCATCAAACCAATAAGCGGCATTGGCCGTATGGCCACCAGGCAGAACGGCACCTCTATCTTTAATTGCAACAGCTATCACTTTGCCGCGCATTTGGGTGTGCAACCTTACTTGGTCAGTTATGGTCGTAGTTTGCATCCTATGCGGGGACATTTTTCCGGCATCGGAAGACGTTCCGACCGAATTATAACTGGGATCTCCTGCGCAGTAAACGCTTTCATCCGCATATTTATCATACCAATCATTCGCTATAATACCGTGAACAGATGGGGTTGTTCCCGCATACACAGAAGCATGTCCGGCGCCAGTAACTGTTGGTGCATAATTAAAATGATTGTTCTTGCAATTAAACCCATCATTCACCAAACGCTTAAATCCACCATCCCCATATTGATTCCAGAAACGGGTCAAATAATCGTACCTCATTTGATCTACCACAATCCCCACTACTAACTTAGGCGTAGTGGCAATATTCTTATTAGTTACAATCTCGGCATTGGATATGGCCTCTACCCTATCTTTTTTGGATTTTCTTTGGGCATTTACTTTAACTGGATTAAATCCTATTAAAAGCGCTAAAAGCAATAGCAGCAGACTCTTATTTTGCATTCTTCTTATTTTTAAAGAAACAAAAATATAGAAATAAAACCTTTAAATTTTAATTGGAAGTTAAATGATTCTTAATATTGTTATTTTTACATTCCTAAGCAATATTTTATATTGAATGAATTATTTAGCATCAATAGGCAGCTATTTTATAATGATCAAGGAGGTTTTTAAAAAACCCACCAAATGGTCTATTATGAAAACCCTAATACTAAAGGAAATAGACGAATTGGTTTATGGTTCCATGGGTATTATAATTTTCATTTCCTTCTTTATCGGGGGTGTAGTTTCCATACAGACCGCATTAAACATTACCAATCCTCTTATACCTCGAAACCTTATTGGGTTTGCCACCAGGCAATCGGTAATATTGGAATTTGCTCCAACCTTCACCTCAATAATTATGGCCGGTAAAGTGGGTTCCTATATCACATCCAGTATTGGCACCATGAGGGTAACGGAACAAATTGATGCCTTGGAAATCATGGGGGTCAATTCTTTGAACTACCTGGTTTTTCCAAAAATAATAGCGATGTTGTTTTATCCTTTTGTGATTGCAATAGCTATGTATGTGGGTATCTTTGGAGGATGGACAGCCGGTGTTTTTGGAGGGTTTAGCTCCAGTGCAGACTTTGTTGAAGGCTTGCAATTGGACTTCATTCCATTTCATGTCACTTATTCCTTTGTAAAATCGATAGTATTTGCATTAATTATAGCTACCATACCATCTTTTCACGGTTATTACATGAAAGGGGGGGCATTGGAAGTTGGCAAGGCCAGTACCACCGCCTTTGTATGGACAAGTGTTGTGATCATTATTGTAAATTATATCTTAACACAATTACTCTTGGGCTAATGATAGAAGTAGACAACATACATAAATCGTTCGGGGAAAGCCATGTTTTAAAAGGCATTAGTTCCAATTTTGAAAAGGGCAAGACCAACCTTATAATAGGACAAAGTGGATCCGGTAAAACAGTCTTTTTGAAATGTCTTTTGGGCCTCTTTACACCGGATGAAGGCACCATTAGCTATGACGGAAAAATCTATTCCGAACTATCCGCAAGTGAACAACGCAACTTAAGACAGGAGATGGGCATGGTGTTTCAGGGTAGCGCCCTGTTCGATTCCATGACCGTACAGGGTAATGTTATGTTTCCCCTGGGCATGTTCACCAAACAATCGAAATCGGAAATGCAGGATCGGGTAGATTTTGTACTTAAACGCGTAAACCTAGTTGATGCACATAATAAATTTCCATCGGAAATATCGGGAGGAATGCAAAAGCGTGTTGCCATTGCCAGGGCAATTGTAATGAATCCGAAATACTTATTTTGTGATGAACCCAATTCTGGACTGGATCCTAAAACAGCTATCCTAATAGACAATCTTATCCACGAAATTACCCAAGAATACGATATTACTACGGTAATCAATACCCATGACATGAATTCTGTTATGGAAATTGGCGAGAAGATAATTTTCCTCAAAAATGGCCTAAAGGAATGGGAAGGCAGTAATAAGGAAATTTTTAAAACAGATAACGAAGCCGTAACCGACTTCGTCTATTCCTCCGAATTATTTAAAAAGGTGCGACAAATGTATATCGAGGAGCGGAATTAACTCGGTTCTTCCCTGACTTGAATCTTGGAATTCTTTAACCTTAGTCGCAACCAATCCGTTAGTTTTTGGGAATCGGTTTTAATTTGCTTGTCAGGCACACCCTTTTTCCACTTTACATTAAATACTGGGATGGTATCCAGTTTATTAAAATCGGTTGTAATGGTATACGAAAAGCCTAAACTAGTCAAATTTTCATAATTGGTCTTGGCCTCCGCACTAATTTCTTGAAAGGGAATCTGCTGTTCAACAATCTTGCTCATTTTACCAACCTCCTCCTTTAAAACCTGAATTTGCTGTTCCTTGCTTAGTAATTCCGCCTTTTTGGATTCATAAAGCTCGCTGACATACCTCATTTGATCCAATTCCTGATTTTTAGATCCCTGAACAATTTTTAATTCTATATTTTTAAGCTTGTCGAAGGTATTTTTTTGGGTATTCCAAGTTGCAATAACATTGTCCGGTATGGTTTCGTTGCCCATAAACACCAGTTCAATAAAACCATTTTCACCGTGATTGTATTGAATATCGGTCAAATTCTCTAAATATCTACCCTCCCCAGGTAATTCATAAGGCACAATATTGCTAGCAACGAATTGATTGGCCTGCTTTCGAAACAAAGATTCCTGAAACACATCGTAAAAGGTAAATCCGGCCGGAATCATAACTAAAATCGCCACTGTAGAGGCCATTCTAGCGATAAACCTTCTACGCTGTGAATTGGCATAGCGCACCATAGGAAAACGCAATAATTTTAGAACCAAAAAAGTAGCCAGCGCAATAAAAATAGTATTTATGGTGAAAAGGTACATGGCACCGGTAGCATAACCAAAATTACCAATGGCCAACCCAAAACCAACAGTACATAAGGGTGGCATCAAAGCCGTAGCAATTGCCACTCCATAGATAACGCTGGCAATAGTCCCTTTTTTGGCCCTGGCAATTACCAATGCCAAACCTCCAAAAAATGCAATAAGCACATCTCTGATGTCAGGAGCGGTCCTAGCCAGTAATTCCGATGATTCATCCCTTAATGGGAATAAATAAAAGAATAAAAATGCGGTAATAACGCTTAAACCAACCATGACGGCAAAATTCTTCAATGAACGTCTCAAGGTATCTATGTCATTAATGGCCAAAGACAGCCCAATACCCAAAATAGGGCCCATTAAAGGCGAAATTAACATGGCGCCGATAACTACTGCAGTGGAATTGGCATTAAGTCCAACAGATGCGATAAAAATAGAGCATATTAAAATCCAGGAGGTATGGCCCTTAAAAGGAATATCAGCAATAATGGATTCTTTTGTAGCTTCTGGATCGGTATTCTTGCGTATATCCAATAGATCGGCCAGAAATACTTTAACACCATCCAAAAGACCCCTAAAATCTCTCTTTATATCTTGCCCGCTACCCTCAGGAAAATCCTGATTCTGGTCTTTATTCAAATTTTCCTCCATAATTAAGCCAGCTGATCTCCAAATTTATCTTTAACTTTTGCAAGTACCTTTTTAATATCCTGTTCCTTGGATTTGGGATATATGAGTAAAACCTCCTCCTTGTCTACCACAATATAGTCTTTTAATCCATCAATAACGATAATTTTTCCTTTTGGGGAACGAATCATATTCCCCTGGGAATCCTCAGCTAAAACTTGACAATTCACCAAAGCGTTGTCATTATCGTCCTTGTCCAATTTATCGTACAACGAGCCCCATGTACCAAGATCGTTCCAATCAAAAGTGGCCGGCAGTACAAAAATATTACTGGACGGTTCCAAAATGGCATAATCTATTGAAACATTCTCTGCCTTAGGGTAATTTTCATTAATAAATGCCCTTTCCTGACCGGTATTATAGTAAGTCCATCCACTCAGAAATAAATTGTATTGTTCGGGTTGATATTTTTTAAAAGCATCGACAATAGTTTTTACACTCCACATGAAAATACCGGCATTCCATAAAAAATTACCTTGTTTTATGAAATCCTTTGCCGTTTCATAATCAGGTTTTTCCCTAAACTGATTAACGTTCTTCAGTGGTTCCCGACTATTGTTCTTTTCAAATTCTATATACCCAAAGCCGGTATTGGGAAAAGTAGGTTTTATACCCAGCGTACAGAGTACATTTTCCCTTTCACACTTATCGAAACAGGTTATAACGTCCTTGGCAAATGCCTCCTCATCCTCTATCCAGTGATCACTGGGGGCAACTATCATAACGGCATCAGGGTTCTTCTTTTGTATTTTTAAGGCCGCATACAGTATACATGGAGCAGTGTTGCGCATGGCCGGCTCCAACACTACTTGCTCTTGCTTAACCTCTGGCAATTGCTCCAAGACCAATTCGTTATATCTTTCATTGGTCAAGATCAATATATTTTCAACCGGCACAAACTTAGCCAGCCTTTTAAAAGTCTTCTGTATCAAGGTATCCCCTGTACCCAACATATCATGAAACTGCTTAGGATAAGCAGTTGTGCTTATCGGCCAAAATCTGGAACCAACTCCGCCTGCCATTAAAACTGCATAATAATTTTTATTCATAGTTCCTTATCTTAATCCTTTATCAATTCTACCTCGGCATTGGGCTGAAAAAGATATACCCTGCCCGTAGCTACTTCAACACACTCGTATCGCTTTACCCTTTTATTCTTCTTTTGAAATAGTTTTCCATTGTATATCCTGAAAACACTGCCATGAGGCAATTCAAAAATATAAGATTTCTCCTTATCCTGTACATCAAATTGTTTAAGGGCCAAAGATAAACCAGCGTCGGTATCACTACTCGCTTTTGGATTTCTAAAATGTCTGGCCAACATAGGCAAAAGATTGGTTGGAAAAACCTCAGGTCTTAAAAACGGCAGCATTAGATATTGAAACGTCCTTTTCCACTCCAATCCGTGCGGTTTTATTTTCCGTCCATATTTTTCAAAAGCAACCAAATGCGCTATTTCATGAACCAAAGTGATCAAGAATCGATATTTATTTAGAGTGGCGTTCACGGTAATCTGATGGGATCCGTTGGGCATCCGCCTATAATCTCCATGACGGGTAACCCGTTGATTCACAATCTTAAGGTGTACCCCATTTTCTTTTATAAGTTCCATACTTAAACTTACCGCCCTTTCAGGAAGATACTTTTCCAAAGTGTCCTGCATAGCAACAAAATTAGAAATTTTAAGATTCCATATAGCCTTAAGCAGAAATTTTATCCAAAATACAATTATCAATACCAAAAAAAATGTATCCTGAAGAATATTTACATTTTTATTAACGATTAAAGACAACTTCTTTCCACTAACTTTGCATTCCCGTTGAACACAGCGAAAAACAAACTATTATTATAATTATGAACGAGTTAAGAACCACCAATAAGTTATTGCTTATTATAGTAATCCCCTTAGTGTTTTACTTACTAAAACTTCTGTCGTTCATCTTTATCCCCCTCATTTTCTCTATGTTCATAGCTTTATTGTTCCTACCTATTATGCGGTGGCTCAATAAAAAGAATGTATCCAAACCTATCAGTATTTTTATTGTTATATTGATTTTCATTGGAGCCTTAAAAATAGGCGGAGAACTTATACAACTTACCAGCAAGGAAATACTATCTGCAGACAATGCTTTTTTTCAAAAAGCGGAGACCAAATTGGAAGCCCTGTTATTAGGAATGGAAGATTACCTTGGAATACCCTATGCCAAAGAGGAAAACATCATTAACAATTTTATTCCCAAAGAAAGTATGATGAAGAACTTTGGGACGACCCTGGATTTTATTGGCAATACGGTCACCATGATATTAATGACGGTGTTTTTTGTTGTGCTTTGGTTGGCAGAATCAATAAACGTTCAGAAATTAATGAACAATACCATTCTAAAACAAAAGCACACCTCGGTTAAAACGTTTGTAAAAGTTGAAAAAGACCTTATTACATTTATTAAGGTCAAATTTCTAGTAAGCCTTTTTACGGGAATCGGAATTGGATTGGCATGCGTGTTCTTTGATGTAAGTTTTCCAATTTTCTGGGGACTTTTCGCTTTTGCCATAAATTTTGTCCAAATGGTCGGCTCCATTATTTCCGTAGTGCTATTGGCGCTATTTGCTTTTGTAGAATTGGAGCCCACGAGCACACTCTTGTTCTTTGTTATTTCCATTACCGGGGTACAGGTTTTGTTCGGATCAATACTGGAACCCGTATTTATGGGAAAATCTTTCTCCATTAACATCATTACCGTTTTGGTAATGTTGATGTTATGGGGATATATATGGGGGGTACCTGGATTGATCATGGCAATACCAATTACCGTATTTATCAAGATTATTTTGGAACAATTCCCACAAACAAAAATAATAGCCAGTCTAATTTCAGGGAACCAACCTCTAAAGCCTAAGCCCCAAAAGTAAGGTAGTTGGTTATAATTTAAGCAAGGAGATCAACTCTTCCATTTGCTCAAAGGTTTTGGTAACTTCTTTTTCAAAATCAGGGTCCTCGTTTAACAAGGTATAACCATAAACATCAAATCCTCCAGAGGTGGCCGCCTTGGCTCCCTTAAAGGAATCCTCTATTACCAAGCATTCGTTTGGAGAATAACCCATGGATTCTGAAGCATACAAGTAAATAGCGGGATCGGGTTTCCATTTTCCAATATCATAACAACTGAAGATATTGTTTTTAAAAAACGAGGAGAGTCCGGCGGTTGCCAAATTCCTTTTAATTTTTTCCTGTGGCCCACTGGATGCAACACAAAATGGCAGCGTCAATTTACTCAAGACCTGTTCAACCCCTTCCACCGGTTTCAGATGGGTCGAAAACATTTCGTAGGATCTTTGTCTATATTCAATTTCAAAATCCAGGGGCAGTTGCTTTTGTATAATCGCCTCCACCTGTCTAATGCTATCATTCAGAAAACCCCCTTTAAAATGTTGCATGGCATAGGAAATATCTATCCCAGCGCCTTGTTCATTGGCCATATCCACAAATACCTGATTGCCCAACAGCTCACTATCTACCAATACCCCATCACAGTCGAAAATAACACACTTGTATTCTTTCATTGGTTTATAAAAATTAAGGCGTTGAGTTGGACACCTGTAGTAATTTTCCATTGTACAGTTTATGGCCGCTAAGAGCAAAATCCTTGATATATGTAGCCATTTCCAAAGCGGTTGTTGGCGCCTTATAACCAGGAAAAGCTTCCTCCAACATTTCGGTCTGTACGGCCCCTAAGGCCAATACATTAAATGATGGTCCCGATTCCTTGAATTCCTCTGCCCACAATTCTGTCATAGTAATTACGGCACCTTTACTGGAACTATAGGCAGATAATCCCGCAAATTTCATACTACCCTGAACACCCCCCATAGAACTAATGGTTACCACATGACCAGTTTTGGGCATTAAGGGAATTATTCTTTTGGTAATATTGGCTACTCCAAATACATTCACTTTATAAACCTCTTCAAATGCTTCCATAGAAGTTTCCAAAAAAGGTTTGTTCAGCAATTTACCTGCATTGTTTATAAGGACATCAACTTGCTTCCAATTATTTTTTATGAACTCGTCCATTTGGACGTAATCCGACTCATTGGCCAAATCAAACGAAAAGCTGGAAATATTCCGATGATTCAATGCGGCAATAGGGGCATTATTTCTGGATAGGGCCAACACTTTATGACCTTCATTGGCAAATAACTGTGCCATTTGAAAGCCAATCCCCCTACTACTTCCAGTAATTACAATATTCGCCATTATTTATATTCTAACTCCCTTACCGGGGCATTAATAATATCTTCCAAAACCGGAAGGGTTTTATTTACCAATAAGGCCATATGGTCAAAATCCATTATGGAAAACTCATCGCCCACCTTGTGATAGTGATCGAAATTGGTGAAATCGAAGGTACAAAAGGTTTGGGAAGGAACCCCAAACTCTAAATGAAAGGGATAATTATCGGATCTTTTAAACAGATTGTATTCCTTTGCCGTTGGAAGAAATCCAACCAATTTCTCCTCGGCATAAGTATTGCAAATATCCGCTAAATTGGATTCCTCATAGCCCGTTACATACATAAAATAATCCTTACCCACTAGAGGGACTCCTACCATTTCAAAATTCAGCATGGCATAGAGATCCAAATTCTGATCTTTCAGCTTTTTGGCCAAATGCTTCGAGCCCAAAAGACCTTTTTCCTCACCACTGAATAGGGCAAAAATTACGCTTCGCTTATTATTTCTATACTTGCCAAAATAACGGGCAAACTCCAAGACCGCGGTAGTACCGGAGGCATTATCATTGGCACCATTGGCAATATTATCATCGGCCACCGGATCAGCAGTACCTATATGGTCATAATGGGCACCGATTATAACGTATTCGTTCTTTAAGTGTTCGTCCGAGCCTTCAATGAACCCAACTAAATTGTATGCCGGTTTTTCAAAATTGGTCAAGGTATCCCTGTAAGTCTTAAAGTAGGGACCAATCCCATTACTTTTAAAAATAGTTTCAATATATTCAGCTGCCATTTCTATTCCTTCGCTACCAGTTTCCCTACCCTGAAGTTCATCCGATGCCAAATAGGAAATTATTCCCCCAATCCTTTTTTCTGTGGAAAAATCAGCAATTACAGAAGAAACTTCTGCACTACCATGAGCTAGGGAGGCATCCATGGCAATTACACCAGAACCATTGGTCCCATTTGCCAGACCAACCGACTTATTTATTTTAGCGCTACCGCAGCCAAAGGTTATAGCTAATATGGCAAGACCAATAATATTTTTCATCAATTGATTTTTATTTGTCATGTAATCGAATTGTATTTTATTCAGCATTTATATCAAGGTCTAAATGAATCATGAATACGTTAGTGCAATTCATATAACCATCAAGAATTAGATAGGGCTTAAAGTTAAAAAAGCATCCTGAAAATCAGGATGCTTTTTATATAATTGTTTAAAGTATTCTATTTAAGCTAACATGGTAACCGGATTTTCCAAATACGCCCTAAGTGTTTGCAAAAATTGAGCTCCTGTAGCTCCATCCACTGTTCGGTGATCGCATGCCAATGTTACCTTCATGGTATTACCAACCACGATCTGGCCATTTTTAACCACTGGTTTTTGGACAATGGCACCAACAGACAGTATAGCCGAATTGGGCTGGTTAATAATAGAAGTAAATTCAGAGATTCCGAACATTCCCAGATTGGAAACGGTAAAGGTACTGCCCTCCATTTCCGCTGGACTTATTTTCTTATTTCTTGCCTTTCCAGCCAAATCCTTCACCGAAGCCCCTATTTGGGTAAGTGTCATTTGATCCGCAAATTTTAATACAGGAACCAATAGGCCTTCATCAACCGCAACGGCAACCCCGATATGCACATGGTGATTATATCTAGTAGTCTCATTGTTCCATGAGGTATTTACTTGTGGATGCTTTTTTAACGCCATAGCACAAGCCTTAACCACCATATCGTTAAAGGATACCTTGGTGTCCGGCAAGCTATTGATCTGCTCTCTTGAAACCTTGGCGTAATCCATATCGACCTCAATGGTCAAATAGTAATGTGGCGCGGAGAACTTTGACTCTCCCAAACGTTTGGCAATAACCTTACGCATTTGAGAATTCTTAACTTCCTCACTCCCCTCTTGCCCTACAGGCAAATTAATTGGAGCCGCAACAGCAGCTTGTGGGGAGGAAGCCTTTTCCTGGGCAGGAAGTGCTTTCTCGGCAGCTTTCTGTTTAGGCTGATATTCCTCTATATCTTTCTTTATAATCCTTCCTTGATCGCCACTCCCTTTTACATCCTCTAGATTAATTCCCTTATCCTGGGCAATTTTCTTGGCCAATGGCGATGCAAAAATTCGTTGACCATCATTGGCAGTAATAGGTGCAGATTCCTGACCATTACCGGAAGAGGTTTCAGCCTTCTTAACTTCTTCAGGAGTGCTTTCTTCATCAGAAGTAGAACCTGATCCCGCACTCAATACAGCATCAACATCTGTTCCTTTAGGACCTATAACTGCAAGCACTGAATCTACAGGTGCAGTTTCCCCTTCATTGATTCCCACGTACAATAGGATACCCGAATAAAAAGATTCAAACTCCATTGTGGCCTTGTCGGTCTCGATTTCTGCAAGGATATCCCCTTCTTCAACCTCATCCCCAACTTTTTTCAACCAAGTGGCTACAGTACCTTCTTCCATGGTATCACTAAGGCGAGGCATCTTTATAATCTCCACCCCTTCAGGGATAGTAGCACCTGTAGCTTTAGAAGCCTCTTTCTTCTCCTCATTTTTCTCCTCCTCCTTGGCCACAGCCTCCGCTTGTTTTTCCTCTTTGGCATCAGAAGATGCACTATTGATAAGGCCAGAAACATCCTCCCCTTTTTCACCAATTATGGCCAAAAGCGAATCCACTGGAGCTGTATCACCTTCTTTAATACCTATATATAATAAAGTTCCCTCATTGAAAGATTCGAACTCCATTGTAGCTTTGTCGGTTTCGATTTCCGCCAAAATATCACCTTCTTCAATTTTGTCTCCTACTTTTTTTAGCCACTTAGCAACGGTCCCCTCTTCCATGGTATCGCTAAGTCTTGGCATATTTATTACTTCTGCCATTTACTTATATTTTATGTTTTACAAATGGATAGTCCTCTTGATCGTATACCATATCATATAATTGATTTAGAGGTGGATAATCCGATTCCTCTGCAAATTTTTCACATTCAGAAACCAACTTTTTAACCCGGATATCTATCTCCTTTATCTGGGCATCCGTGGCATATTTATTTTCCTTTATGGTCGCCAATACTTGAGATATTGGGTCGATCTTCTTGTACTCTTCTACCTCGTCCTTAGTTCTATAATGCTGGGCATCCGACATGGAGTGTCCCCTGTACCTATAAGTCTTCATTTCCAAAAAAGTAGGACCGCCTCCGGACCTGGCACGGTCAATTGCCTTGCTCATTTCCTTGGCAACCGTTACCGGATCCATTCCATCTACCGGTCCACATGGCATTTCATATCCCAATCCAAGTTTCCAAATTTCCGTTGAATGCGAGGTTCTAGCTACCGATGTTCCCATGGCATAACCATTGTTTTCGCAAACAAAAACAACCGGCAATTGCCATAGCATTGCCAAGTTAAAGCTTTCATGCAGCGATCCTTGTCTTACTGCCCCATCTCCCATATAACAAAGGGTTACGGCATCCCTTTTAAAATACTTATCAGCAAAAGCCAATCCAGCACCCAATGGAATCTGACCACCAACTATGCCATGGCCTCCATAAAAACGGTGCTCTTTGGAAAAAATATGCATGGATCCACCCATTCCTTTGGAAGTTCCTGTAACTTTACCATAGAGTTCCGCCATAACCTTTCTGGGATCAACCCCCATACCTATTGGCTGAACGTGATTCCTATAAGCAGTAATCATTCTATCCTTGCTAAGGTCCATTGCATGCAATGCCCCTGCAAGAACAGCTTCCTGTCCGTTGTAAAGATGTAAAAATCCACGAACTTTTTGTTGAATATAGACTGCAGCAAGTTTATCTTCAAACTTTCTCCAGAACAACATGTCCTCATACCACTTAAGGTAGACCTCTTTGGTTATTTTTTCCATTAATTGATAATTTATGTAGTAATTCGCTTTGATCAAAAACAAGTTTCAGACAAAAACGGAAAACAAAAATACATATATAAATCAATAGGAAAAAAATTTAAATCAAAAGCTTCGCATAAAGCGATTATATAAAACAAAATAAGGAATACTTGAGAAATACCTAAATCCTAAATATAGAATGTGTTAATTTATTGTACTAACCCAAGAATGTACTGTTAAAGGCTAAAGGAAGAATATCGGAAACAGAGTTACATTTTAAGATCTCCCCCGTTTCCCCGGACATAATTATAGATATAGGTCTCAATTGTTTTATTTCATATTCCGAAATGGACTGCCTACAATTACCACAAGGGGCGGCAGGTTTATTGACTACAAAATTTTTGGAAGTGGCGCTTATGGCAATGGCCTTGATGCCAATACCTGGAAATTTTGCCGAAGCGTAAAATATGGCCACTCTTTCTGCGCACAAACCGGAAGGGTATGAGGCATTTTCCTGATTATTGCCAATTACAATTTCATCATTATCCAATAATACCGCAGCCCCAACATTAAATTTTGAATAAGGGGAATAGGCATTTTTCCTGGCCTTTACTGCTTCATGCATTAAAATTTGATCCCCCTGATCCAGTTCATCCATAGAATCATAGACCAATAGATCGAACACTACCCTACGTAGTTTCATAGACAATTAGCGTTATATAATTTAGTAAAAATAAACAAAACCTGCTTGTGGGCAGGTTTTGTAGTTAAGCTATATATTTTTTTTGGCATTAATCATTCAAAAATTCTTCTCCCAAATTGAATGTCAGAGAAAATCTAAGTGTATTCTCCAAAGGGTTTCTGACTTGAGAAGTAGAGAACAAATAAGACAGGTCTACCTGAGCTGATTTAAACCTAAAACCAGCACCCAAAGTGAAAAACTTTCTCGATCCCTTTAAATCGCTCTCATTAAAATATCCCGTTCTTAACATAAATGCATTCTGGTAGGTATATTCCGCACCGAGTGCCCATGTAAATTCTTTTAACTCCTCGCTAAAGCCATCAGGTGCATCCCCAAATGACTTAAAAACCCCTTCAAAAAAAGTAGTTTGCTGATATTCGTCATTATCCGTTCCATCAATTACCCCGTCATCATTATAATCTTGTGGAGTAGGCACCAAAAGTTTATTAAATTCAGAGGTAAGCCCAAGCACATTATCCTGATCCAAAATAAAATCAAAACCGACCCCACCTTTCAAATTGGTAGGAAGAAAATTTTCTTGTCCGGCGTCATCATACTTTAACTTGCTTCCTAAATTTGAAATGTTGAAGCCTGCCCTCCAACGGCCATCAAAACTATTGTAGGCAATTTCCCTAGAGCGATAGTATCCGGAAACATCCACGGCAAATGAACTTGCCGCCTTGGAGTCCTCACTGCCATTATCCGGCAATTTAAGATTTGAACTAATAAACCTACCTGCAACAGCCATAGAAAAAGTTTCACTTAGCTTTAAAGAATAGGAACCATCAAAAGCCAATTCGTTGGGCTTGGCCAATCTGGCCTGATCCCCGGCAAATTGCCTAAGTTCTATTTCCCCTAAGGTAAAGTATCTGATGCTTAAGGCAAAGGCACTTCTATCATTGATCTTCTTGTGAAAATTTGCGCTCAACAGCGCTATATCGGTAATTATACTTTCCAAATAAGGTGTATAACTAAGTCCAATTCCCATTTCTCTTTCTGCGAAGGCAAATTTTGCCGGATTCCATTGTTGGGAGAAAGCATCTGTAGAAGTTGCCACCCCCATATCGCCCATACCAGATGCCCTGGCATCAGCAGCAATGGTCAAAAAAGGCACGGCAGTAGTAATCACCCTATCTTCCTGAGCAGAAACTTTAAACACCAAGAAAAGCAAGAAAAGTATTGATAATTTTTTCATTTTTACTTGTTAAAATTAAGATTTGGTTTCAATAGTTATCCCAAAGAACCCGAATAAAATTATTTCGGTTCATTATAGTCAAACGTCCTTTTTCCGAATATCTTATATAAACCATTAAAAAAAATCGGCATTTAAATTCTTTTTACAATAAGATACTATATATAGGAATAATCCATGGCTAAGTTTGTTTCACTCTTATTGATTTTACTTGATATTTTACAAAGAATTATCAACTATCCATACTATATTAAATTTTAAGTCGTTATTCATGTTAAGCGATGCTCTTAGCGTGTTAAATAAATGATCAAATTTTTTTCATTTAACAAAATATTATGCCTTAATCATCGTTCTAAATGCCGAAAGCGACACAAAATATTAATAAAATATGAATCGCAAACTCCTTTAATAAGAAGTTTGTCTTTTGAACTCAAGTCCTAATTATGAAAAAACAATTCATCAAAGTTGTACTCTCTTGCGCTATTGTAGCTGGTGGTTTTTCAAGCTGTAAAAACTCATCATCCTCTAAAAATGTTTCAAGGGCTACGGGCTGGAATATTAACGCCAAGGAAGGTGGATTTCAGTACAATTCAGACTTTAAAGAGCAGGAAACTGCACCAGGTTTAGTATTTGTAGAGGGAGGAACCTTTACAAAAGGTCAGGTTCAAGATGATGTGATGCACGAATGGAACAACACCCCTACCTCACAGCACGTGCAGTCTTTCTATATGGATGAGACCGAAGTTACCAACGTTATGTATTTGGAATATTTGGATTACCTGAAGAGTGTTTACCCTCCAGAAAATCCTAAATATGTACATATATACACCGGTGCCTTACCAGATACATTGGTTTGGAGAAACAGGTTGGGATTCAACGAAACCATGACCAATAACTACCTACGCCACCCAGCTTATGCGGAATACCCAGTGGTTGGTGTAAATTGGATCCAGGCTACGCAATTTGCAGAATGGAGGACAGACCGAGTGAATGAAGTTATGCTGGAAAGGGAGGGCTATCTTTCAGAGGAGGCCAAATACAAAGTAATAAATGGTGAAGCAGAAGGTGGCTTTAGCACAGAGGCATATTTAAACAGACCAGAATCCGTATACAACGGACAGATAGACTCTTTACAGGGAAAAATGAAAAAAGATTCAGTTTCCGTCTTTGCCAAAAGAAGTTCCGGGGTTATTTTACCAGAATATAGATTGCCAACAGAGACTGAATGGGAATATGCAGCCCAGGCACAGATAGGAAGCAGGGAATACAATAACTACAGAGGTAGAAAAAAATATCCTTGGGAAGGAGATTATACCAGAAATGGACAGAGAGTTGGCAGAGGAGATCAATTGGCCAACTTTAAACAAGGAAAAGGAGATTACGGCGGAATTGCAGGATGGTCAGATGACGGAGCCGATATTACCGCAGAAGTCAAATCTTACAAACCCAATGATTTTGGATTATATGATATGGCAGGAAACGTGGCGGAATGGGTTGCAGATGTCTACAGACCAATCGTTGACGACGAAGTAAGTGACTTCAACTATTTCCGAGGAAACGTTTATATGAAAACGGCCATTGGAAAAGACGGAAAAGTAAATGTAATTCGTGACTCCATTGTGTACGACACCTTGCCTAACGGTAAAGTTGTAGCGGTAAATTTACCTGGAGAGATAAAAATGGTACCAGTAGATGAAGAAGAAACCTTCTTAAGGACAAACTTCTCATCCAGTGACAACAGAGGATATAGGGACGGTGAACCAGGATCTACCAGATTTTATGACAGATTTAGTGATGAGGAGGACGAAAAGGACGAAAAGAAAATGTACGACTCTCCTGTGAGCAAAGTACAGGTAGACTCTACTGGAAATATTGTGAGAGCTTATGACAAATCCAACAATAGAACTTCATTGATCAATGATGAGGTTAGGGTCTTCAAAGGAGGTTCATGGAGAGATAGGGCCTATTGGTTGGACCCAGCTCAGAGAAGATATTTACCACAGTATATGGCTACTGACTATATTGGATTTAGATGCGCTATGTCCAGAGTCGGATCCAAATCCAAAACAAAAAACAAAACACCTAGAAGCAAGAAAGCCAAATAGTTCTTGTAGTTAAATAAATATGAAGAAGCCCTTTTTAAAAAGGGCTTTTTTTATATCTTAGATTTATGACAATAGAACAATTGCACCAACTCTTTTTAGGGTTCCCCCAGGTGTGCACAGACACTAGAAAAATAAGCCCCAATTGCATATTTTTCGCCTTAAAGGGAGATAATTTTAATGGTAACTTTTATGCCGGCCAAGCTCTTGACCAAGGCGCTTCATATGCCGTTGTAGATGAAGAGGAATATGCCGTAGGCGATAAGACCATACTGGTAAAAAATGTACTTACCACGCTCCAAAATCTATCCCAATTTCACCGGAACTTTTGCAAAGCAAAAGTAATTGGCCTTACAGGCAGTAATGGCAAAACCACCACAAAAGAACTAATTACCGCTGTTCTATCCAGAAAATATAAAACTATTGCCACAAAGGGCAATTTAAACAATCATATTGGGGTACCGTTAACACTACTTTCCATAACTCCGGATACGGAAATGGCCATTGTAGAAATGGGTGCCAACCATCTTAAGGAAATAGAGTTCCTATGCAAGTTGGCCGGGCCCGATTTTGGATATATTACCAATTTTGGAAAGGCGCACCTAGAGGGCTTTGGGAGTGAGGCCGGAGTAATAAAGGGCAAAAGTGAGCTTTACGACTTTTTAACAAGTCATGACAAATCCGTTTTTTTTAATGCAGACGATCCTATTCAGAAGGAAAAATTAGCCACGGTTATCAAGAAATTTGGATATAGCCAGAACGATAGTGAATTCTTTCAAATAAAACTTATTGGCGCTGATCCGTTTGTCAAAATTGCCGTAGATAATATTCATATTACGACCCAACTTGTAGGCAGTTATAATTTCACCAATTGCTGTGCCGCTATATTAATTGGAAGATACTTTAATGTGGAGCTGGACGAGATAAAAAAAGGAATTGAAAATTATATCCCCCAAAATAATCGTTCCCAAATAATCGACAAAAATGGCCACCACATAATTCTGGATGCGTATAATGCCAACCCTACAAGCATGAAGGCCGCCTTGGAAAACTTTCAGCAAATAAAGGCTGATTATAAGATTGCCTTTTTGGGAGATATGTTCGAATTAGGAAAAACGGCAGAAAAAGAGCATCAGGAAATTTCAAATATAGCCGCCAATATGAATTTTGATCAAGTGTTTTTAATTGGTGAGAACTTTTTCAAGACAAAAAGCGACAGTAGTAAATTCAAGTCCTTTGACCATCTAAAGGAAACTCTCAACAATAAAACGCTGAAAAGCGCCACTATCTTGGTAAAAGGATCCAGGGGCATGGCTTTGGAAAGAATACTCGAGTTGTTATAACCTTTAAAACCAAAGTATTTTTTTGTGGGACATACTGGATTCGAACCAGTGACCTCTGCCCTGTCAAGGCAGCGCTCTAAACCAACTGAGCTAATACCCCATTAACTGCAACAACAGAAAAATAGTCCGCCAAAATTACACCAATTTTAAGAGTTTGAAACAACCTTGGAAAGTTTTTTCAATAAATTGCCTCCTTTGGATTCAAAATCGATTTCTCAACTGTTGAAGTAAAAACAGTATGCCTCCCCCACAGATCTTGGTTTCAACACCTCCTTGAGAAATAAAAGTAATCCCTAATAAATTGGAATAGAATCCATTAACTACCACCTAACACCCTCTCTTATTCTGATTTCCCAAACCTAAACACCTCCGAAGGAGTCCTGGCGCTTTCCAAAATGCCTTCCATTTCAGCAACCACCTCTGGGAAATCGGCCGCCAAATTATTCTCCTCACCAGTGTCCTTGGACAGGTCATATAGCTCTAACTGCGCATCCGGGTTCTTTAGAACATTGTACTTTACAGCCTTCCAGTCTCCCTTTCTAACAGCTTGCCTACCACCTTTTTCATGAAACTCCCAATACAAATACTCGTGTTCTTTCTGCTCAGTGGAATTACCCAACAAAGTGGGCAATAAGGAAATTCCGTCCAAACCAGGAGTTTCCTGTATCCCCGCAATTTCTGCCAAAGTGGGAAAGACATCCCAAAATGCCGAAACATGGCCTGTAACGCTTCCCTGCTTAATCTTATTGGGCCATTTAACCATCATAGGTACACGAATTCCCCCTTCGTACAAATCCCTTTTATAACCCTTTAAAAAACCATTGCTATCAAAATAATCGGGATCTGCCCCACCCTCTAGATGTGGACCATTGTCGGATGTAAAAATTATAATTGTATTATCCGCTATTCCCAAATCGTTAACCTTCCTAACAATTTCACCCACCTGTTCATCCAAGATACTCACCATAGCCGCAAAGGCCGCATGGCTTTCTGTTTGGGAGCCGCATCCTCCTATTTTATACTTAGGGCCATCATCTACACCCTTATATACTTTTTCTGGCATATATTTTCCTCTAAATCTATTATGCACCTCCTCTGGGGCAACCAACTCTGCATGTGGAATTATAGACGGCACATAGGCAAAAAAGGGCCTGTCCCTATTCTCTTCAATAAACTGTAAGGTCTTTTCATGAATAAGATTCGGGGCATAAATACCTTTTTTAGTGCCCGAATTCTCCGGCAGCACTATAGAGTCTTTATTGGACCACAAATGATAGGGATAATAATTATGCCCCATCGTCTGACAATTATACCCATAAAAAGTATCAAATCCTTGGTTATTGGGATCCCCTTCCGACCCTGGATATCCCAACCCCCATTTACCAAAAGCACCGGTGCTATAGCCAGCCTTCTTTAAGACTTCCGCAACGGTAAGGGTACTATCGGGAATAGGAAATTGACCTTCCGGTTTAATTCCATAATTACCCCTAACCACAGTATGACCTGTATGCATACCGGTCATAAGTGCCGATCTAGAGGGGGCACAAACAGTACTTCCGGAATAATGCTGGGTAAAAAGCATACCTTCGGCCGCCAACTTATCTATATTGGGAGTTTTAATCTTATTTTGCCCATACACACCTAGATCCCCATACCCCAAATCATCGGCAAGGATATAAATAATATTTGGCGGGGCAATTGTTTTTGATACTTCCGCCAAACCTAAATCGGAGGATTTCTTTTCCATTTTACATGAAGTGAACCCAATGGCAGTAATAATCATTAACCCAAAAACGACTTTAAAATCCATGACCTTATCTATTTATTTCAAACATACGGAGAATTATAAAAAAATCGCGGGTTGAAGATGTGAAAACCCACCGATGAAATCTCCCATGATATTCGCTTTAAAATGCTGTTGGTAGTTCTGCCTCAAACGGATCGGTAAATTTAAGATCGTGAAACCAATAAACTGAGCTAATCACCTCTATACCCATTAATTTATCGCTTATCGTCTCACTGTTGTACTGCCAAATTATATCCTTGGCATCCGGAAAATCCTGCCCTTCCAATTGTTCTGAAAACAACCTATTCAACAAAGTATTCTTAGGCATCCCAGCTGCCAATAATCTGATGAGAGATGCTTCAAAATTGGACTTAAACACAGACATATCTTCCTTTTTAGCATCTTCTATCTCAACCTTAAACCTTAGTGCTTCGGGCTGGGGAAACTTGCCATTAAAGGCCTGAAACAATAATTGTCCAGCATTAAAAAATTGTTCGTGCAATGATAAATCCGCATACTCCTCCCACATTTTTTCATGGAGCATTTCATGTGATAAATTGGCAATCTGACTGCTACTCAAAACCTCTTTGAACAAATAGCCCAAAACTATTTCTGCTGCCTCTGGGGGCTCAAAATCTGTTAAGGACAACATACACATTTCCTTCAATTCTGAATTCGGAATATTGGCAGTATCCCCAAATTCCATAATACCCAACAGTTCCATATAATTTTCACTTCCCCAAGCATTGGGCAATTCACGTATGGTTTCAAACTTTTTAAGATTAATTTTATATTTCATAATTATGTCTTTTCCTATGGTCAGGGCATCCTAAGTTACGGAAACGAGGGTTATGTCAATACATTTTAATCATTCTAATTGCCGTCTTTAAATTAATTCCAATTGAATTTAATAATCCTTAAAATTAAAAGTAAATTTATCCACATTACATGCCTTAGTAAAAACCAATAAATAGTCGTCATCTTGAAACTTTATATCCTCATTTTAATCAGTTTTATTAGTTATTCTAACCTCTTCGGGCAGAAGCTAAATACCAAAATAGTGTTTGTTATTGTTGATGGTATTTCTGCTGACGTATTGGATAAAATAGAAACACCAAACCTCGATGCCATTGCCAAGAAAGGTGGCTATACACGTGCCTATGTAGGAGGTGCAAAAGATGGTTATTCAGAAACTCCGACTATTTCCGCCGTAGGATACAACAGCCTTTTGACCGGCACCTGGGCAAATAAACACAATGTATGGGGCAACAGCATTAAAGATCCCAATTACAACTACTGGACAGTTTTTAGATATGCCAAAGAGAATAGGCCGGAATTGAAAACAGCTATTTTCTCAACCTGGTTGGACAATAGGACAAAATTAATTGGGGAGGGCCTTCCCCAAACCAATTACCTAAAGTTAAATCATCATTTTGATGGTTTTGAATTGGATACCTTAAATTTTCCACATGACGAAGACCGACTTTATATTCATAAAATAGATGAAATGGTAACAGATGAAGCTGCCAGGTATATAAAGGATGAAAGTCCAGATCTTTCATGGGTGTATCTTGAATATACAGATGATATGGGGCACCGATATGGAGATAGCGAGCAATTTCACTATGCCATTGCCATAATGGATAATCAAATAGGACGCATATACAAAGCAATAGATTTTAGAAGAAAGGAATTTGGCGAGGATTGGCAGATATTTATCACTACTGATCACGGTAGGGACAAGGAAACCGGTAAAGGACATGGAGGGCAATCTGATCGGGAACGCCTTACCTGGATCGTAACCGATGCCGATGGCATAAATGACTATTTTAAGAACGGAACCCCAGGTATTGTGGACATCTTGCCAGCGATGCTCAGAAGCTTGGAAATTGGCCCTGAGCGCAGCAGGGAATTTGAAATTGATGGGGTTTCCATCACGGGTCCACTTTCCGTGAGCGATTTAAAGGCGAGCATTCAAGGCACGGATTTAACCCTTAACTGGAAGAGCTACAATAGGGACAAAAAGCTCAAAGTTTACCTAAGTACGGAAAATGGATTTAAAAATGGCATATACGACCACTACAAATTGGTTAAAAAAGTGAAGGGGAATAGTAATAGCACTAAAATTGATTTAAGTAAATATCCCTCCAGCTTTTATAAAATTGTGATAGAAGGAAAGCATAATTCTACCAATGCTTGGGTAATATCCAAATAAATTTGTCAATTTTTCCTTACTCAATGGCCCACCATCAGAAGGATGGTGTTAACTGTAGAACCGCCCAATTCAATCAAACCAATTGTGCAGAAAATCCTACCATTTATACATTTTGATATTATACCCTTGTTTATACTCCCTATCTTCATTGAAAATTAAAATGAAATGATAGCCAAAGCCTCAAATTAGACTAATTTTTAAATTAAACTGGATGGGTTTTTCAGTATTCAGGCAGTCTATTTTAGAATAATTATATAACCTATTGCAATAATTGTATAACATATTGCTTCCCCTATTTTCGACATTTGTATAACACCCAAAAATCAATTATCATGTCACAGATCATAAGCATTATACTCGTATTGAACCTTTGTTTTGCAGGAGGCACCATTTTTGTAATCCTTCATGGAATGTATATTTCAAAAAAAACACGTTCACTGGATATGGACTCTATTCACAATTTGGAAAAACGAAAAATCGGCGAAGGTACAAAAAGTCAATTTTAAGCTTTAAGGGCCATACGCCCTAAGCCGTTATATGTTTGGCAAATCTTGGCGTACGCAATAGAAAATCCGTAGTTTAAATTCAAACGTATTTCCATCTTTAACACCTTGGGCGCCCGATATTCCTAAAGGGCCTAAGAATATCAATTTTGAATGCGGGAAATATTTAATCTTTTTAATTTTAAACAACTTTCATAATTTTACAGTACTTGGCTTATCAAAAACCCAAATGGCTAACCAATTAGTTGGCCCATCTTACCAATAGACAACTTTCTTTTCAAAACTCATATTCAAATCATTATATTCAATCAATCGTATTTTCAAAACTTGTACGTACAAGTAAAATTCTTATATTTACTAAGTCACTTTTTCAATGACCGTTTTTTGTTTTCTTTCAGGTAATGACATTTAGTTTCCTGAAAAATGCCCGTTTAAAAGGTATACACAGAGATTCAAAACAGCTAAATTGAAATAAAAAAACACCAATATGAAAATAGCCATGTTAGGCTCCGGCTTTATTGCCCGGTTTTATGCCGAATCACTGCATTCCCAACGACGAAAAGATTATTTGGTCATGGTCTATTCACGTAATGAAAAAAACGCCAAACGGTTTGCAGAGGATTATAACTTGCCGCATTACACGACATCTATGGAAGAAGCCATAGCCCATCCTGATGTTGAAGTAGTGCTCATATCCCTACCCAATCACCTACATGAGTCCGCCGTTCGTGAATGTGCAAAACATAAGAAGCACGTCATCTGCACGAAGCCTCTTGGCCGCACAGCCGAGGAAGCCAAATCCATGTTGGATATGGTTGAAGAGGCCGGAATTTTTGGAGGTTACCTCGAAGACCTTTGCTACACGCCAAAATTCTTAAAATCCATGGCAAGCATTAAGCGTGGTGAAATTGGCAAAGTACTTTGGGCCAAATCAAGGGAAACCCACCCTGGTCCACATAGCGATTGGTTTTGGGATAAGGAAAAATCTGGAGGTGGTGCCATCATTGATCTAGGATGCCACTGCGTAGAAATTAGTCGCAATTTTATTGGTAAAAACATAAAACCAATGGAGGTGATGTGTTGGGCCGATACCCAAGTACATCCCATAGAAGCCGAAGATCATGCCATAGGACTCGTAAAATATGCCAATGGGGCCATAGGGCAGTTCGAAGTTAGTTGGACCTTTCGTGGAGGAATGGACCTGCGCGACGAGGTGATGGGTACCGAAGGTACTATATGGATAAATAGCTTTTTGCGCACAGGATTCGAAATGTTCACTACTGGAAAAGGAGGTGAAGGGTACGTGGCCGAAAAAGCAGAATCTAATACCGGCTGGTTATTTCCCGTTGGGGACGAGGCCCATGAACTGGGTTATCCCCATATGTTTACAGATATGTTTACGGCCATTGAAGAAAACAGACCACCGCTTGAAACCTTTTATGACGGCTATGTAGTAAACGCTATCCTCGACGCGGCATTCAAATCTGCTGAAAGCAAATTGTGGGAACCCGTTATTCTGGAAGATTGGCGAGGTGATGAGCCTCTTCAACAACAAAAAAGCTGGAATTCCTATGATGAGGACCACTATATCATAAAAAAAGAGGTTCTTCCCAACGGGGACAATAAAGTAATATTAAAACACAAAAAAACCGGTGCGGTAACTCAAAAAGTAACCCAAGCCAACAAATAAAGGCCATTCTATATAAACCAATGGGAAAGAACCATGGCAAACAAAATATTTACATAACCTCCAAGGTACTATTTTGGTCCAGGGTACAGCTGCTTGTAGAAAGTATGCCCAAGGGATCAATGGGACTTGCATGTCCATAAACAAGATAACTTTCTTTGGACTATTATAAAAAACACAATGGACTTTAAAAACAGTACATATATAATAATGGGCGGAACTACAGGAATGGGTCTTGCCGCAGCTATTGCTTTAAGGAATAATGGAGCCAACCTTATGGTAGTAGGAAGAAACTTGGATAATTGCGAAAAAGCAAAGGAAATCCTTGGTAAGGGGAGCATTTCCTTGGAGGGTGATGCCACCGATCCAAAAACCATCAAAACCGCAATTAAAATGACGCATGAAACTTTTGGATCTATCACTGGATTATTTCATGTTGCTGGTGGAAGTGGCCGAAAATGGGGTGATGGCCCATTGGATAAAATCAGCTTGGAAGGTTGGAACAAGACCTTGGAATTAAACCTGACTTCCTTAATGTTATCCAATCAGGCCATAATAAATTATTTTTTGGACCATAAAAAATCGGGAACCATCTTGAATATGGGATCGGTTCTGGGCTACTCCCCTTCCCCAAAATATTTTACCACCCACGCTTACGCTGCAGCCAAATCGGCCGTAATAGGGTTTTCCAAATCCATTGCAGCCTATTATGCCGGGCACAATATCAGAATAAACGTCATTGCCCCAAGTCTTTTTATGACCCCCATGTCCCAACGGGCTGTAAATGACGACCAGATTATGGAATTCCTTAAAACAAAACAACCCTTGGATGGTGGGCGTCCGGGGATCTCCGAAGATATTAATAATGCAGTATTGATGTTCCTTCATCCTGATTCAGGATTTATTACCGGACAAGTTTTGGCGGTAGACGGGGGCTGGACGATTAGCGAGGGACAATACAAATAACACCATGTCAATATGACTAGAAACTATATGGGCATAGACATTGGAGGTACTAAAATAAAGACCGTTATCATCCAAGAAGATGGCCTAATACTAGAGCAATATGAGCTAATGACCGAAGATGATTACGGTAAGGGTGAAGTGTGGAAGAAAAAAATTGTAACCCAAATTGCCCTTAAAACGCAACAGTACGCCAATGGGGATATAAATTTGTTAAAATGCGGAATTTCAGCACCAGGACTAGTGGATCCGAAGAACAAAAAAATCCTTCACATGCCAGAGCGCTTAAAGGGCATAGAAAATTTCGATTGGACCCTTGAATTGGATAGAGACATCAAGGTATTGAACGATGGACATTCTGCCTGTTTGGCCGAATACGAATCCTTCCACAGGTCCCAAGGAATTCGCCATATGCTGATGCTTACTCTTGGTACCGGTGTGGGCGGTGGCATAATCATTAATGGGGAACTATACCAAGGGCACCTACAAAGGGCCGGGCACTTAGGGCATACGACAGTGGACATGCATGGGCCTCCAACCATGACCAATATGCCTGGTAGTTTGGAATACGCCATTGGTAATTTTTCGGTGGCGGAAAGAACAGATAATAGATTTAAAAGTACAAGGAAATTAGTGGAAGCCTACCAAAATGGTCAAGAAGAGGCTAGGGTATGGTGGCTGGAATCGGTAGAGAAATTAGCTGTTGCACTTGCTGCCCTGAACAATATACTTTCCCCAGAAGTTATAGTGTTAGGTGGAGGAATAACAGCCGGAGCCAAAGCATCCTTAATGCGGCCGCTAAAGGAATACATGGCACAATATGAGTGGCGGCCAGGAGAGCACAAAGTGAGCCTTGTTAGCGCAGGACATGAATCTTATGCAGGCGCCATAGGCGCTGCATTTTTTGCCAAAAACAATATTTAAAGAAACAAACAATGAGTGTAACAAAACTGTATCTAGAAAAAGGAAAAGAAATAATCTCTGTTATTGGGGAACAAGAATCAAAGATTCAGGAAGTGGCCCAGCTTTTTGCCCAATCCATTTTGAACGGACGTATGGTTCACCTTTTTGGATCTGGACATAGTCGTATGATGGTAGAAGAAATGTGGCCAAGATACGGATCCTTCCCTGGGTTCAACCCCATTGTGGAACTTTCACTATCCTTCCACAATTTGGTGGTCGGAGCCAACGGGCAGCGCCAAGCCATGTTTCTAGAAAATGTATCTGGATTGGCCGCACGAATCCTCCGCAATTTTGATACTAGTCCGCAGGACAGTGCCCTTGTTATTTCTTCAAGTGGCTGTAATGTAGTGCCTATAGAAATGGCGGAAGAATTTAGAAAAAGAAATATAAAAGTGGTTGCCTTGGTGAGCAAGCTTCACTTGGAAGGCAGTACCTCTAAAAAGTCGGACGGCAAAAAATTGACCGATTTTGCCGATTATGTATTGGATACCGGAGCACCTTTGGGCGATGCCATGATATACCTGGATGGTTTGGATTCTCCAGTTGCACCCGGCTCTACATTAGGCGGAGTTATGCTCATAAACTGTATAAAGGCCGAGGTAGCCAAAATATTGCACGAGAATGGCAAATCCCCCAAAGTATTGAGCAGTGGCAAAATCGTTGGAGAAAAACGGGCGGTAGATCTTTTCGAATCTGCATATGATGAACATGCCCACTTAATGGCAAAATTATATCAAAATGTGGGAAATAATTCAGGTGAAAATTAATGGCACGGCAACGTTTTACCATGCTTTATCCTGCAATTCCCAATATTGGCATTTAACTAATTTTAAACATGAACTTTTCAACTGTAATTTCTAAATCGTTTCGCACAGACATCCTCATTATTGGAAGTGGCAGCGCCGGTGCTACCGCTGCTATTGCTGCATCAAATGGGAGGTATAAAGTAACCCTTGTGGAACGTTATGGTTTTCCGGGTGGCACCTCAACCCAAATGCTGGACACTTTTTACGGTTTTTTCACTCCATCGGAATCGCCTAGAAAAATTGTAGGGGGAATTCCTGATAAAATCGTGAATGAATTGGATAGATCGGGCAATATTTTTTTACGTCCCAATACCTACGGAGCGGGTACTGGAGTAAATTATAACCCTGAAAAACTAAAACTGGTTTGGGAACAACTTTTGATAAAAAGTGGTATTCAATTATTATATCACTCCACCCTAGTGGGAGTGGAAAGTACAGGAGAAACATCGACCTGCATATTCTTCAATAAGGGCACGGGCTTTTTTTCCATTACTGCAAACCGGGTAATAGATGCTTCTGGCGATGCTGATTATTGCCATTTGGCAGATATACCCTTTGAACGTGCCGGGGAGAAGGAATCCGCCCAAAGTATGACCACCACCTTCCGTATGGCCAATGTGGAACAACAAGAGTATGAGTCGGCAGGAGGAAAAAGAATGTTAAAAGAAAAGATGGCAGAAGCTTATGAAAAAGGAACTTATGCCCTTCCGCGCAAAGAGGGATCCGCACATGAAATGTGCCAGCCCAAATGCATTTCTACAGTGGCGGTAAAAGTAGTGGACCTGGATCCGCTGGACGTAGAAGGTATTACAAAGGCGGAAATTGAAGGGCGCCGGCAAGCCTTTATTTTTGAAGATTTTTTCAGGGCAGAGATAGCTGGATATAAAAATTCAAAGATTATTGGGCTCTCCCATCAAATTGGTGTCCGGGAAACTCGAAGGGTTTTTGGGGAATACCGTCTTACAAAAGAGGATTGTATAAGTGCCAAAACCTTCGAAGACCAAATTTTTCTTTGTGGCGCACCCATTGAAGATCATCGAAAATCAGACGAAGGAGAATCCGAAACCTTTTGGCAATATGTTCCCAACGGGGGAGCCTACGGTGTGCCATACGGCACTATTGTACCCAAGGAAAGTCTAAACACTTGGGTAGTAGGCCGTTGCTTCTCTGCAACACATGACGCCCATGCCTCCTGCCGCTCTATGGCACAGACAATGAGTATGGGGCAGGCGGCTGGCCTGGCCGCTATAATCTCTATGGATACCGATCAGAACGCCAAAAACATCGATATTAACAAACTACAGGATTCTTTAATACAAATTGGGGCCATTTTAAGAATGCCCGAGAAAGTTGCGGATACCTCTAGGTACGGATGGAAAAACAATTAACAATTATGTCTCAAGAATTTTTTAGAACAGTTTTGGGCGATAAGCCAACTTCGGAAATGGGACTCACCTATTCCCATGAACATATCATTATAGAGGATAGTTATGTAACAGCTGCCCATCCTGAATTTTTACTCAACGATGTACATAAAATTACCGAGGAGCTTAAGAGCTTTTATAGGGCGGGAGGCAGAACAGTAGTAGACACCATGCCGTCCAATTGCGGCCGTAATATTTTAAAATCGGTTGAGGTAAGTCAAAGCAGTGGTGTCAATATAATTGTCCCTACGGGAATCCATTTGGAAATTTATTACCCGGAAAATCACTGGAGATATCAGTATTCCGAAGATCAAATGACCGAACTTTTTATAGACGATATTGAAAAAGGTATTGATCAATTTGATTATTCCGGACCATTTGTAAAAAGGACCCAATATAAGGCAGGTCTCATTAAATTGGCTACCGGGGATGGTCCGATAACTCCCCATCAGGAAAAAATTTTCAGGGCTGTGGTGAATGCACATTTGGAAACTGGAGCTCCAATATTAACACACACCAATTTTGGAAAACAGGCCTTGGAACAAGCGAAACTGTTCAAAAAATTGGGGGCAAATCTACAACATGTGGTGCTTTCCCATGTGGACCGGGCCAAAGAGCTAAATTATAACATGGCGGTACTTGATATGGGAGTTCGGTTGGAATACGACAGTGCTTTTCGCTGGAAAGAACAAGAGCCCAATTATACTCTAAATCTTTTGGAAAATCTTCTCCCCAAATACCCAGATCAAATTACCTTGGGAATGGATATGGCAAAAAATGCATATTGGAAAAGTTATGGAGGTAGTCCTGGATTAAATTATCTTATAGAAACCATTCCCCAATTCTTAAAATCAAAAGGGCTGGAAGAGCATTATAAAAAAGTGTTTTTTGACAATCCGAAAAGATTATATGCCTTTTCCAAATCTTAAGCCAAACTAACAATGGCCAAACTACAAAAAGTAACTATTTCGAATAGGATACTCAGTAGTATTACAATACAAATCACCATATAAATTAAGGTTGGGCCTACTGGTTCTGAACCTAATTGATATATGTAAAATAGGAGCTCCAACTGCAATTCCCAATTTTTCGGCGTTATCGCCGCTGGCCGGTACTGACCTTAACTCCTGCTCCGCTCCCATAATCTCTATTAAATATTCCTGGCTAAGGGTTTTAAAAAAAGATCCCTCAACAAATTCCTCAGACCTTATAGGCTCCAAAGCGTTCAAGGCATACCAATTATTCTCCAAAACTACAGGTTTGTTGTCTATATAACGAACTCTTTGAAAATAGACGCATTTAGAACTCTTTTCATCCTCGGATAACGGAAAACCAATTACCGGGTCCCATTCCACAATTTTAGGCTCCTCTGTCACCTTGGTCAATACCTTATAATCCGTTGATCCGGAAAAGCCTTTGATAGACAAAAGTCCCAAATACTTTCCCCTCTCCAAGACCTTACTGCCCTTACCGTGTTCCTTGGCTATAAACCCTTCTTTCAATAGCTCGTCCAAGGCTTTTCTAACCGTAGTTCTAGTGGTACCAAATTGTACACAGAATTCATTTTCTGAAGGCAAATAACTATCGGGAGGATACTTTTGTGTCTGAATCCTTTTTTTTATATAGTCTTGAATCTGATGGTATTTCTTAATCTTTTTCACCTACAAAATTTAAGTATCTAGGTCTAATTTACATTATCTTATAATCAATATCCAAGATTATTAAATGAATTTACTTTTAAATAAACCCTCACTATTGTCTATACAAGTTAATTTTGTCGTTTAATTTACCGCCCTAGGTAAGAATTAAGAACAGACAATTGCAGCAACTTTTTTAAACAATACTTTATAACAAAACATCATCTTACATTAAACTTTTTTCACTATCTGGTAAACCTGCACACATATTATTGATTAGTAGATTTTTACCCTATTAAATATTAGGTTTACACAGTAGAATCGACTTCATTTTACGACCTTCCACCGGCTTATTCCAGATACACAAATCCGCCACAAGTGGGGTTCACATTCCAACTCCCAATTTTTGAAAGAAAACAGTCATTTATATAAAATTAAATTTTAACTTGTATGCACATGTTAAGGATAATAATTTAATAAGTATGGTGTTTATTAAAAAAATTGGAAGGAAGTTGACAAGTATAGGAGTTGTTGCCATGGCCTGCTCATTTATTTGTTGTGAGGACTCCAGAAGGGCGGAATATGAAACCCCTAAACTCAATTTCCAAACCACCATGTCAAATGACTTTAATGTCCCGGAAGGATGGGAAGTAAACCTATGGGCAGAATCTCCTGCCTTATTCAACCCAACAAATATGGATGTGGACTCAAAGGGAAGGATTTGGGTTACCGAAGCTGTCAACTACAGGGATTTCAACAACGATCCCAAACATCATCTAAATTTCGATAAAGGGGACCGAGTAGTGATACTGGAGGATACTGATGGAGACGGAATTAGCGACACCTCCAAAGTATTTATCCAGGATAAAGATCTGGTTGCACCCTTGGGCATTGCAGTAGTGGGGAACAAGGTTTTTGTATCCTGCGCGCCCACCTTGTTTGTCTATACTGATGAAGATGGCGATGACGTACCCGACAAAAAGGAAGCTTTTCTTACAGGGTTTGGAGGCTTTGATCACGACCACAGCCTACATTCGCTAGTAGTAGGCCCTGATGGAAAATGGTATTTCAATACGGGGAATGCCGGACCGCACCGTGTAACTGACAAAGCTGGTTGGCAGCTCCGCTCAGGAAGCGTTTACACGGGTGGAACCCCATACAACGATAAAAATGAACCGGCACAAGTTAGTGACGACGGGCGTATTTGGGTCGGTGGCCTGGCCCTAAGAATGAACAATGACGGCACTGGCCTTGAGGTGGTAGGTCACAATTTTCGAAACTCCTACGAGGTTGCACTGGACTCATATGGAAATATGTGGCAAAACGACAACGATGATCAAGTGGTAACCTGTAGGGTAAGTTGGCTTATGGAAGGTGGCAACGCGGGATATTTCAATGCCAACGGCAAACGTACATGGCAGGCCGATCGTAAACCTGGGCAGGATATTTTCACAGCCCATTGGCACCAGGACGACCCAGGGGTTATGCCGGCTGGAGACAACACTGGAGCAGGATCACCTACAGGTGTGGTCGTTTACGAAGGGGACGCCTTTGGCCCGGAATATCGTGGAATGCTCCTAAGTGCCGATGCCGGACGCAACGTAATATTTGCCTACCAGCCATCTCCGAATGGAGCGGGATTTGATTTAAAAAGGCGGGATTTGATTACCTCAACCCAAGAATCCACAGAAGGATATATATGGAACGATATCGATGAGGATAAACGCAAATGGTTTAGGCCAAGCGATGTTACCGTTGGAACCGATGGTGCTATTTACATATCCGATTGGTATGATCCAGTAGTAGGGGGCCACCAGATGATGGACACCTTAGGCTATGGAAGAATCTATAGAATTAGCCCTAAAGGAAAAAATCTTACCATCCCAAAAATAGACCTAAGCACCATAGAAGGCCAAGTTGCAGCTCTTCTTAATCCAGCTATAAATGTTCGAAATCAGGGATTTGAAAAATTACTTGAGCAAGGTGAACAGGTTTTTGAGGAGGTCAAGAAAATATTGGATTCAGACAATCCCTATCATCAATCACGAGCCATCTGGTTGTTGTCCAAACTTGGCAACGAAGGAAAAGCCATTGTAAAAAACGTATTAAAAAGCGAGCCGGACCCCCGATTAAGGATTGTGGCTTACAGAGCACTGAAAGATGATGCTGAATCCTTTTTAAAATATGCCACTATTGCGGTTAATGACCCTTCGCCCCAAGTGAGAAGAGAGGTGGCCATTTCCCTTCGAGACACACCTTGGGAAGAAAGCAGTGCACTTATCAAGGAATTATTTAAAGAATATAACGACCATGATCCCTGGTTTTTGGAAGCCTTTGGAATGGCTATGGACGGCAAGGAAGAATTGGCCTATGCCGAATTGCTTTCCAATCAGCACGAGGATCCTTCAAATTGGTCAGATTCTTTTGCCTCCTTAGTATGGCGAATACATCCCAAATCTGCCATCAAAGCATTAAAAGAAAGGGCGCTAACAGAAAGTTTATCCCCAAATCTTAAAAAACAAGCGGTAGATGCCCTGGCATTTATTAATGAAACAGAGGCGGTCAAGGCTATGCTGGCCATAAAAAAATCCAGTACGGACAAATCGGTAAAGGAAACATGCCAATGGTGGCTGGACTTCAGAAAAAGTAACGACTGGTATGCCCTGTGGGATTGGGAAGCAGAAAACGGGGAAGAATTCAGTGTTCCTGACAATATTGCCAAACTCAATGAAACACTTTTAAACCAGGACACCTCTACAAAAAAAAGGATCGAGGTAGGGAAAGAAATGGCAGGAAGCTTGATAGGTGGACGCCTCTTAATTAGTTTAGCCGCCAACGATCAGCTTTCCAATGAAGTTATTAGCGGAATATCCGAGGTTATTTTTAACAATCCCGAATTGGAAATCCGGACCTTAGCCAGTGAACATTTTAAAAAATCCGGGGAAAAGCAAATGGCTATTCCCTCCATCTTAAAATTGACAGGGGAAAGCAGTAAAGGTGAAAGTGTATTTCTATCAAAATGTACTACTTGTCATAAAAACGGAACTATGGGCAACGATATAGGTCCAGACCTATCCTCGATCGGGGAGAAATTCGATAAGACTGCCATTTTGGATGCCATTATTCATCCGAATGCGTCCATTGTATTTGGATATGAACCGGTTATGATAAAAACTAAAAGTGGTCAGGCCTTTTTCGGTTTTCTTCTATCCGAGGGCGAAACCACAGTGTTGAAGGACATGACCGGAAAACAGATTGTGATTGCACCAGATGAAATAGATAGCAAGGAAAAAATGAAAACGGGCATTATGCCCAATGCAACATCCCTAGGTCTTACGGAACAAGACCTGGCCAATCTATCTTCCTACCTGTTAACGCTAAAAAATAGTACGCTTTAAATTCTACAACCCATTAAAAATTGACATTATGAGTGCTTCAATAACAAGAAGGGAAGTGTTAAAATCCTCCGCCGGCCTACTCGGTTTAAGTTTTTTGGGGGCTTACGAGGCTTTTGCCATGGACAAAAGTCTTGGATTTAAAATTGGCGCTTGCGATTGGTCTATCCAGAAAATGTCAGAAATTGATGCTATAAAAGTTGGTAAGAAAATTGGATTGGATGGGGTGCAGATTAGTTTGGGCACATTGGCCAACAATATGCACCTAAGGCAAACAAGCATTCAACAACAATACAAAAATGCCTGTTCGGAGTATGGTATGAGCATAGGAGGCATCGCCATTGGCGAAATGAACAACATTCCCTATAAATCGGACCCACGTGCCGAAATTTGGGTATCCGACAGTATAGATGTGGCCAAAAAAATGAATGTCAATGTTGTTCTATTGGCTTTCTTCCATAATGGAGACCTTAAAAATGACATGGAAGGCACCCAGGCAACGATTCGAAGGCTAAAAAAAGTATCAAAAAAGGCAGAGGACAATGGTATCATCCTGGGTATAGAATCTTGGCTAAGTGCCGAAGAACATATGGAAATCATCAACGCCGTAGATTCGCCTAATATCCAAGTTTATTATGACGTAGCCAATTCAAACAAAATGGGGTACAATATTTACGACGAAATACGATGGCTGGGCAAAAAGCACATCTGTGAATTTCACGCCAAAGAGAACGGTTATTTATTAGGACAGGGCAGAATAGATTTTGAAAAAGTAAAAAAAGCGATAGATGATATCGACTATGAAGGTTGGATACAGATAGAGGGTGCGGTTCCCGAAAACGCAGATATGTTTGATAGTTATGTTTTGAACAATAAATACCTTAGGTCGGTTTTAAAAAGTTGAATCACGAGGACCTAGATCAAGGTATTAGGCAACTTACGAGCGACCATTAATCTAAAATAAATCCCGTAGCTAGCATTACATGAAGCAATTGTTATACCCATCTTAACCCAAAAAAGGCCTCCAATCTCTTGAAAGCCCTGTGTTTATTGGTGATGGCACTAGGATTCGAACCTAGGACCGCCTGCTTAGAAGACTCATATTCCATCCTACAAATGAATACAAAATACATCATATTATATTGATTTACAGCTATTTAATTCAATTTCGATAAAATTGGATGTCATTTGATATCAAATGATATCAAAAAATAGTGAGCCTAAAGTGAGCCTTGTTTTTTACTAACTTTAAGTAAAAGAACAAGATTATGGCCAAGGTAAGATTGATATTGGACACCAGAAAATCGGCAAAAAGTGCAGCCAACGGATTGTATCCCGTTGCCCTAAGATTGTTTCACCGTAAAACGAGGATCATACGCCTTCCCTATTTCAGCTCCCCCGCTGGATGGGACGACAAATATATGCGGATGAAAAAGTCGGCCTTTAAAAACAACCATATTGATTGTGACAGGGCCAATGAAAAAATTTATGACAAACTACATACCGCCCATATGCTGATAGTAGAACTTGGGGACAGCATCAACTCGGTAGATGCGGATACGCTGGTAGGATATATACGCAAAGCATGGGACAAAAAAATGGACACCAAGATAAGGGACGAAGTGGACAACGGACTTACCCTGTCGCAATGGGGCAAAGTTATCATCGATAGAAAATTAAAATCCAACAAACCCGGAACTGCGTCCTGGTATGCAGGGGCCATCAGATCCATTACCAAACTCAACGGGGGAAGGGACCTGCGGTTGAACGAGATTACCCTTACCCTACTGACCAATTTCCAGATCGAACACAAGGCCAAGAGCAGTTCAAAAAATGGCATTAGCTCCTATTTGAGGGCAGTTAGGGCCATTTATTACAGTGCCATCAAGGAGGATCAATTTTATCCCAAAAAAAACCCCTTCCTACACTTTAAAATTCCCACTTCCAGACGTACCAAAAAAAAGGCCATATCTAAAATGGACTTCATAAAGATCAGGGACGTTCACTACAAAGAAGGATCTCCAGTCTGGCATGCAAAGAATTATGCATTAGTGATGTTTAACTGTAGGGGAATGAATTTCATAGATCTGGTAAAGCTTCAGATCAAGGACATAGTCAATGACCGCATATTCTACGGCCGTAGCAAGACAGGAGATCAGCTCTCCGTCCGAATTACGGAGGAACTACGGGAAATTTTGAATTTTTATATTGAAGGAAAATCAAAGGTTGATTATCTATTTCCTGCAAACTATGACGGCAGCACAAGGCACTTTGAAAAATATAAAACCCAAAGAAGAAGGATGAACAGCCGTCTTAAGATCATTGCCAAGGATGCAGGTATCGAAGAACATTTTACCACTTATACCATCCGTCATTCCTGGGCTACGATCGCCAAGTTTATGGGGATTTCGACAGAGGTTATCAGCGAAGGATTGGGCCACAACTCCTTAAAAACAACTCAGATCTACCTAAAGAGTTTTACCAACCATGTTTTGGATGAGGCGAATGAGATGGTTGTTTCTTAGAGTGTTATTCGATCAAAAATTGGACTGCCAATGGTGACCAATAAACCCCCGATTGATCCCTGATTTTTTTATACAGAGGCCAAGAAATACATAAATACTACAACCAACGATTAAAATAACTATTAGTAAAATTATTCACCAATTCTTTCATTTTACCTAAACCCAGAACAAGCGCTTACAACCTTTCCCTAACCTACAATCATTCGAGTTCCATTTACTATCATATTAACCTTCGACACCCTAACCTGTAACTTGTAACATGTACGTAAATATCTTTTATTACTCAATTTATTAATGAAATTATCTAAGGCAAAACGTCTAAGGACTATTCGCTTTGGTTCTTGAATGTATTACCGCAATCGGTATTAATACAAAATTATAATTTATATCGGTTTGGGGATTGTATTGGTTCTTTTAGCCCAATCATGCCATTTTTTCGATAACTCCTTGACAATTTCTGGGTATTGCTTTGCTAAGTCATGATTTTCCGTTCTGTCATTTTCCATGTCATATAATTCCCATTGATCAATGGGAAGTTCATTTACTCTTATATAATGCCCAGAGTGGTTATTGGCTTTGGATATCAATTTCCATTTTTGCTGCCTAATTGCTCTATTACCTTCATGTTCAAAATAAATTGCCTCCCTTTCCAAAATTTGATTATTCAATAAAACCGGGGTCAAACTCTTGCCCTCAATTGGTGATATTACATTTCCATCATAAACCTGAGGATATGAGGCTTCTGCGACATCAACACATGTCGCCATTATATCTATTAAATGTGAAGGTTGATGTGATATTTCTCCTTTAGACTTAATTTGAGATGGCCAATATGCAATAAGTGGAGAAGAAATTCCTCCCTCGTTTACCCAATGCTTGTACTTTTTAAAGGGGGTGTTCGAAACATTTGCCCAAGTAGGGCCGTATGCATTGTACGTCTGATCTGATCCAGCCAATACCTTAATGCTTTGCATAACTACCGGGTAACCATCTCTTGTTATTTTTGGTACCATTTCCGTTTGAAGTTCATTTTTTAACATAGGTTCGGTTGTGGGCTTGTCCGAAAGAATGTCTCGGTCTCCCCTTCCACTTACCCATTCCAATTCTTCAGCACAAGCACCATTGTCTTGAAGGAACAGAATTAGGGTGTTTTCAATTTCACCAGTCTTTTCCAGTTCACTTATAATATTACCAATACCCTTGTCCATTCGCGTAACCATTGCTGCATAAACCTCCATATTCCGGGCATGCCATGGCTTGTTTTGCACCGTGTCCCAATTGGCAATGGGTTTTGTTATATCCCAGTTATCTTTTAGGAGGCCCAATTGTTTTAATTTTTCAAATCGCTTAAGCCTAACAGAATCGAAACCTTTGTCGTATTTACCTTTGTACTGCTCAATCTCCTCTTCAGGAGCATGTAAGGGCCAATGAGCTGCCGTATATGCCACATACATAAAAAAAGGATCCTTAATGTCTTCAGTCTTATAGTCTTGAATATATTTTACAGCATTATCACTAATGGCATCTGTATAATAGAATTGTTTGGGCTGGTAAATTGAATCATTTTCCGGGGTTATCAAAGAATTATTACGTGCTAGAGTATAAGGGTCCCAGAAACTTCCTGCGCCAAATATGGTGCCATAAAATTTATCAAAACCGCGTTGGCGAGGCCAATTGTACTTAAGTGAATCCACATCTTTCAAGTGTTTCGTCACGTGCCATTTCCCAGACATGTAGGTTTGGTAACCTGCAGACTTTAAAACTTCTGCAATGGTAACACTTTGATTATTCAAATCCCCTATATAACCTGGTTTACCTTCATCATCTGTCATCATCCCTATCCCAGTTTGTGCAGGATAAAGCCCAGTTAACAAAGATGCGCGTGTTGGACAACAACGGGAGGTGTTATAGAATTGGGAAAAACGTAGACCATTGGCTGCCAAATTATCAAGGTTAGGCGTTTTTATTTCTCCGCCATAGCAGCCAATATCTGAATACCCCATATCGTCTGCCATAATCAAAATGATATTGGGGCGATTTTGCTCTTTCAACATACTAATGGTCTCTACTTTTTTAGACCATATAGTGTCACGAAGTCCAAATCCCAAGGCGAAAATGGCAATACTAGAAATTGCTAAAATTTTTATTTTATTTTTCATAAAACGTTAATTATTAAGGTAAACCCTTTTTATAGAAATTTGCAGACATTTAATTGGCTGTCCACAATGTTATATTCAATATTTTGTAAACGAAAACCGGATAGTTCAATCTAACCTTAAATAAACTTAGAGATTAAATCAATTTAATAGACCACCAAGATTCATGTCTTCACTATCTTTTCATAGGCTATCTGATACAAATCTCTTAAATCGCTAGTAGGGTTCTTAATCCGCATGATTTCCAAAAAAGCTAGTAGTTCTTCTCGTTTGTTGTGGTTGTGGGCATCGTATAAAATGTCTTCAATGGTATTACTCATAATCAAATTTTCTATTACTGGTTTCATTTTTAAATACATTAACATGGATAGGTCTTGCTGAAATACTGCCTATTCCTTTATGTATCAAAAATTTTGACATACGTTTTTCAATTTGGGATAAAGGAAACTTGAGCACTTGGTTGGTATCCAATCCTATGCGCAACGGATATGACACGCTCTCCCTGATTTATTGAAAAAGGTTTAGTATAAACCTCCCAAGAATTCAGTAAATTCTGATTCTCCTTTAAAATTTGATAACCAATCGATGCTCCATCCGTATCACAACTAATTACGATCTTATCATTTATTTTTTCCATAACAGGTTCTTTCGTTATAGGCTGGATCCCCTCCGGCCATATAGAATCAACATATACATTTTCAGACATTAATCCCTTGTCGTCTATATCTGACATCCAGCGTTCACATTCCTCCCTTAACTCCTCCAGCTTGTTTTTATATTCAGGATTGTCGGCCAAATTATTTAATTCGTACGGATCATTCCACGTGTCAAATAATTCTTCAGGTGCTTTTTTATTCCTAAACCATAAAGCTTGGTTTCCATCTAGCTCTCCATTATTCCGCATAAGCAGTAATTCTTGCATAATAGGCATTTGTTCTCGATAGGCTACGGGTAAGTAATAGCCTTGATCAATTCTGAAATTTCTCAAATATTTATATCGATTGTCTCGAACTGCTCGGATCATATCATATCGCTCATCAAAACGATCTGCCGCACCATGCACATATTTTCTCATGTCCATAGATTCAAATTCACCAGCAAAGGCTCTTCCATCCATATTCATAGGTGGATGTATTCCTGCCAAGGACATTAAAGTTGGCTTAAAATCAACAAAGCTTATCAAGCGATTATCTATCGTACCGCTATTCTTTTTGCCGGGATATCTTATAACTAAAGGCAATCTCATGCCGGAATCATACAAAAGTCGCTTTTGTCGAGGCAAGGGTCCGCCGTGGTCAGAAAACCAGAATATTATTGTATTTTCCAATAAACCGTCCTCTTCCAACTGGGCCAATATTTCACCAACCTGATGGTCCATTTCCTTTATATTGGAATACATCCGTCTGATATCGGTTCGGCCCACTTCATTATCTGGTAAATAAGGGGGGACAGGCACATCTAAATCTTCCTCGACCCAAAGTGAATCTTTGGCTTTAGCCCATATTTGTGATTCATGTGTAACCATTAGGTTGAATATCGAGAAGAATGGTTGGTTAGGTCCGCGGTTTCTCCAATGGGCCTTTTTACTACTTTCATCCCAGGCCGTTACAGGTGCTGTAAACTGATAATCCTCTTTACTGTTATTGGAACAATAATATCCTTCCAGTCTTAAATGTTCACTATACATTTTAATATTGGGGGAGGCATTGCTTCATAGGGTTGAATTCCTTCTGGAAAGTATTTGCCATTTCCACTGTTTCTCATATGATGCGCACCGATATGATTCTGGTACATTCCTGTGGCAATTGCCGCTCTACTGGGCGCACAAACACCTGATGGCGAATACACATTCGTATATCTGATACCTTCCGCAGCCAATCGGCTAATATTTGGCGTGACAACTGTTGAATCTCCAAATGAAGGAATTACCGGACTCAAATCTTCAGCCACTATCCAAAGTATATTGGGCCGCTTAGCAACTGTAAAGTTTTTTTCGCTATTTTCCTTTTTATGGGAATTACAACCAAATAAGCACAACAGCAATAATAAAGGGATGAGATGTTTTTTCATATTAATCTTTAGAGGTAGTCTTAAAGCTACCTATTGTATTTATGTTTTTAATAGCCAGTAATACATCTTGGAAATTAAAATTCTGATCTATTTTTATTCCCTCAACTTTACTATACCTATACTTCATTAATTTTTTTGTAGTATGGTCCCACAAATCCTTAGTTTCACTTCCTTATCACCATAGTTTTACTTCTTATTATAAAAAATTCAAAAACTGGCTAATATTATCCAATGGTATTTGTTATTCTGAAACTTTTGCTTGGTTTTTATGTAATAATACGGCCATTAAATTTCGAATACTTTTATATTCGGGCTTGTGGACTAAATTTTGAAATTCGTTTGGATCGTTATCATAATCATATAATTCCATCCCTGCATCCCCACCGTTCCACTCAGTATAGCGCCATTGTCTATATCGGACACTTCGTCCATCAATAGTTTCTGTAACCTCAGAAGAAGACATTGCACTGGGCCTTCGAAATACTTGTGTGTAAGCACAAGTATCCCAATCCAAGCTTGGTTCTTCTAGTATTTTCCGAAGACTTTTACCTTCAATATCTGAGGATACAGGGATTCCTGCCAAATCTGCAATGGTAGGATAAATGTCCAACAACTCTACAATACTCTCTGTTATTCTATCTTGTTGCATACCAGGAGAAGAAATAATCAAAGGGGTTCTGGCTGCGTGCTCAAAGAGACTTTGTTTCATCCACTGACCATGTTGGCCAACATTATACCCATGATCACTCCAAAAAACAATTATAGTGTTTTCACTTAGGCCGGTTTCATCTAAAGCATCCAAAAGTTTACCCACCTGTGCATCCATAAAGGATATTGAGGCATAGTAAGCCCTTAGTACTTCTTTGCGTTGCTGTACACTTAATCCAAAATGCATTTTTGCATTCCATTTTGCAGCTTCTGGTTTGTTGTCCCAGTCATCATCACGTTCCTCAGGCAGTCGTATTTTGTCAAGTGGGTAAAGATCAAAATATTTTTTAGGTGCTACATAAGGGGTATGTGGCCTAAAAAATCCAACAGCTAAAAAGAAGGGGTCATCTTTATGTTTTTTTATAATCTTAACTGCTTCATTAGCAACTTTCCCATCGGTTTGATCATCATCCGAACCATTTGCCATCCAATAAGAAAGTGCGCTTCCCAAACCTCGATCAGGAGTATAATTAATAATATTATGTTCTTCTGTTTTATCTATACCTATCGGGTTCACCCTATAGTTCCAGGAAACCGGATCATCTTGTCCATCCGTACCTATGTCATTCGGTACTCCATAATGAAATATTTTTCCTACTCTTGCCGAGAAATATCCATTATTTTTAAATAACTGAGGTAACGTTACCGCATCCGGCAGGTGTTTTCGAAACTCCGTTTTCAAATCTGTAACTTTTGTTTGATCTGGTCTTCGTCCCGTAAGTACAGAAGCCCTACTAGGTGAACACCATGGATATTGGTTGTAAGCCCTATCAAAACGAACTCCCCTATTTAACAATCTATTTAGGTTGGGAGTCTGAATAAAAGGAGAATCAAAAACTTCCATATCGTTGTTTAAGTCATCCGAAGCAATAAACAAAACATTCAATTTTTTTACTTCTTGGGCTTCTAATATTGTGAAACATCCAGCTAAGAATGTAATATAAATCACAAAGTATCTACCTAAAAAGCACTTGTTTGATTTTTTCAATTTTAAACTCTTCATAATATTAATTGGTTTTCATTAAATCAAATTAACCTATTTTAAAGGTTATTAATTCACTCATTGGAATTTCATTATTTCTACATTATCGCAACAACATTTATTTTTACTTTCTAGAATCAAAAAAATAATTGTCGCCCATTATTAGCTCAAATGAATGAACTTTTACAGCATTAAAAATTGTGTTAGGAATTAATACCAGGTCATTTTGTAAAATTATAAATCACAACACTACTTACAGGGATAAATGGGTGTAAGATAAGGTGATATGGATAAACTACAGAAAAAGCAAGAAACGCCCAAGACGACTTTCTTAAAGTGAATTATACCTCTTTATTCTTGGATACAGACTCAAAACTTACCAAAAACACTAAATTTTCCTGTGGCTCAATAAAGCCTTAACTACCTCCATGTTACCAAACTCTAGGCTGCCTTTTTTATACTCAACAATGAGATATCTGTTTTATGCTCAAAAGAATTTAAATATACCTCCTAATTCTTCCTAAAGTAGTCAAAGTGCAAATAATACATTAAATCCAAATCTCCCTAACTAAGAACCATTCATCCCTAAGCTTTAGCTCCTAGGTTCATAACATTGTAGATAGAAAATATTGAACTTTTAAAAGGCAAGAAGCCTGTATGGACAAATTCTCATTTATCGATTTAGTCGTCTTCCTTTTTATTTCTATGATTTGGGAGTAACAACAATTACACCATTGAAATAGTGTGAGCTTATCTCGAAAAATGACTTTGCAAAAAAGAATCAGTTTATCACTTGGAAAATCTTGAAGATAATAAAGTAACAACTAATTCAGCTTCATTATGGATTTAAATCAAACGTCTCAGCAATACCAAACTCAGAGGGTCATGTGTAAACCCACTGCAATTGTAACTGACAAAAGCATCCTATCTACTGACCTTGAACTTTGGAAAAATTTTCAAGGCGGTTGCGATTTAGCTTATGAAACCATCTACAGAAACTATTCAGTTTTATTATATGGTTTTGGGTTGAAATTAACAAATGACCATGAGTTAGTCAAAGATTGCATACACGATCTTTTTATAGGAATACGGAAGTCAAGGCAAAAGTTAGGGTCAGTAAAATCTATAAAGGCATACCTTTTCACATCAATTAGAAGAATGTTGATTGCCGAATTGGTTAAAAAAAGAAAACATTATACAACCAATGCCGTTCCATTTACTCTAAAGCATTTACAAATTTCTTCCGTCGAAGAAAAATGGATTAAGAACGAAAATATTGTGGAACAGCAACGAAATCTAAAAACTGCCTTGAATAAGCTTTCCGATTGCCAGAAAGAAATAGTCTACTTAAAGTTCTACTCGCTATTGAGCTATCAAGAAATTTCTGAAGTTTTAGGTTTAAGTACGAAAGGAGCTTATAAGCTTATGGAGCGAACTATGTTTCAACTTAGGAAAAATATGAATTTTCATATAATAGCCTAAATAACAAACATAGTGTAATACTTTACTTTAGGAAAACGGCTTTTAAAGGATATGCCTTACCCAAACTTTTTACGTCTAATAGCTTTAAACTAAAAAATTGAACGAAAGTTATTACACTATCTATGTTCACTTATTTATTTCGTGACTCCAATATTGAGAAATTCTTAAGTAATCTTGGCGGTCCACTAAGTGATTGGTCGTCTCCGACTTTCTTCATGCGTTTTAATACCATTTTGCGTAATCTGCCCAGTTCTTTCGCATATTCCGGCAAATCTGCGAGGTTATTTTTCTCGAAGGGATCCTCGTCAATGTTATAGAGTTCTTCAGAAGGATTGCTATGATAATCCCGTAAGAAAGCAGCTGCTGCCGGGTCAGTTTTGGCCGCTTGAATATAAGAATCCCAATGATGTCCTGCGTGCTTCCAATGTTCTTCTAATCTAGGAGTTTCTGTTGCCCAAACATCGGTATGGGTAGTGTAGGCAAATTCCGGATGTAAGTTGCGAATGTATTTCCAATTACCAACCCTCACGGAACGAATTGGATAAACGTTCTTATCATTATCGCCTTTATGAGTAGCAAAAATAACTTTTCGGTGATTGCTCGTTTTTCCAAAAAGGACATCGCCAAAGGATTTACCGTCAATCCCTCTGGGTGACTTTCCGCCTGCCAGATCTATTAATGTTGGTATGAAGTCTATCCAACTAACCATTGCATTGGTAACGGAATTTGGTTTTATTTTACCAGGCCAAGAAACGATCAATGGCGTACGGATGCCGGTTTCGTAAAGTGACCATTTGGCAAAAGGCCATGGCATACCATGATCTGATGTGTAGGCTAGTAACGTATTATCTGGGTCAAGATATTGATTTACAAGTTGCATTGTCTTGCCAAGACGTACATCAATGTTCTCCGCTCCTTCAATGTAACGCGTCATTTCTACCCTTGCTTCAGGAGTATCGAAGATACGTGGGGGAATAACGACATCTTCAGGGGAGATCCGAGCGGCCTCTTTAGCTGGCCATGCGGTATGAGTATCAGTCCATCCAATAAAAATAGCAAGTGGTGGCGCGTTTTTAGGGCGATTTCGTAAAAAGGTTTCAACTTCGGTGAGAGTCATCGTTTCTTGAAGACCTCCGCCACCAAGTATTTTAACCTCGTCTGGCACATAGGCTCCATAATGTTTTCTTCCACTGTGGCCCACTTTACCGTGAAAAACAACTTCGTAACCTTGTTCAAGAAGGCTAGGAATGAGGGAGACTACACCGGGCTTTAATCCTATTTCATGATTACCCACAATTCCATTATTATAAGGCATCATACCCGTGAAAAGTGCAGCTCGGCTGGGGGCACAGGCTGGTGAGGCAACATAGGCGTTGTCAAATCGAATACCTTCATCAGCAAGTTTTTGTAGATTCGGCGTCCTTATTTCGGTCGCTCCATAGGGTGAAGAATGATAAACTCCATGATCATCTGCAATAGTGATGACAAAGTTAGGTTTTTGTGCTGTTACGTTTGTCATTATAACGGTAACAAACATGAAAAAGATAAGTTTTTTGAGCATTGGTTTTTTAATATTTAAGTTTCTCGAAGTTTGATTAAACTCTCCTCCTCACAGAGATGTATTAATAATTAATCTTTTTTAGGTTTTAGAAAATAGTTTTCTGGAAAATTGGCCGATTTGGCTTTTTCAGGATGTCGAAGCGGATAATAATTGCCACGATCTTCAAGTAAAGGCATGGACTCTCCTCCTGTTTCTTTTAGTAATTCAAAAAGTCTTTGACGATAATATTTTATCATATCTTCATGTTCTGCTGAATTGATAAGGTTCTTCATTTCTTTAGGATCCAATTCCAAATCGTAAAATTCATCCAAATCCCAAATCCCTTGATATCGAATAAACTTGTAACGTTCAGTTAGTAATGCATTTGTAGTTGGGGTAAACGGGTAGTTCCGTTCCCAATAGTACTCGTACAATAGTTCATTGCGCCAATCAGGAATGTTCTTATCTTCCATCAAAGGCTTCATACTACGACCATCCATACTTTCCGGAACAGGTAATCCTGCCATATCCAAAAAAGTAGGAGCGATGTCGATATTGGCAACCATCTCGTTTATGACTCTTCCCTTAGAAGTTTTAGAATCATACATTAACAATGGCACCCTAACTGATGTTTCATAAGCGGTTCTTTTATCGATAAGTCCGTGCTCACCGAAATGGAAACCGTTATCACCCATATAAACAACTATAGTCTTTCTTGCTTCTTTCTTATCATCATCATCTACCCATTCCAAAATGCGACCTAAATTTTCGTCTACTGCAAGTATCGTTTCACAATACCGTCGGTAGTATTCGTTGATATCAAAATCAGGCAAGTTATAGGCAAAATCAGCGCCGTGCCTGCTATTACGTTGGTTAATAACCCACATCGGTGTATTTTCACCTACTTTAAATTGGGTGGAATCAGGTACAACCATATTCTTATAGCTTCCCAAGTGCCTGTCCGCGGCAACAAAATCAGCGTGTATGGCTTTATGGGACAAGTACATCATAAAAGGCTTGTCAGCAGTACGCTTCTCCAACCAATTCATAGCGTAATCGGTGAGCTCATCAGTAATATATCCCTTTTGAGGCACTCTTTTACCATTTATATTGAAGCCATCCGAGTTGTTCTGTGGCACTTCTCTACTTGTGCCGTGTCCATCGGCCCAGTAGGTGCCTTGTCCTTTGAAGCTTAGCCAGTAGTCAAATCCTTCTCGCGGAGAGTCATCCTCGCCCCCCATATGCCACTTGCCTATAAATGCAGTTTCATATCCATTGTCTTTTAAATAGCTGGGAAAGAACTTCAAGTTTTCATCAACTGAATGGTAATTATCCACTACCCCGTGGTTGTGGGCATAAAGCCCCGAAAGTATAGAAGCACGACTAGGAGAACAGAGCGAAGTGGTGACATAAGCATTTTTGAAGACGAGGCCCTGACCTGCCATACGATTCATGTTAGGTGTTTTTAAAAATGGATGCCCCATAAACTCCATGGCATCGTACCGATGGTCATCGGCTAGCACGAATATGATGTTCGGTCTTTCATCTTTGTCTGTTTTTTCGGCACAAGATAAAAACATAAAACAAATTACCCCGAAAAACGGAATGGTATAACGCATATACAATAATTTAATAAGGCATAGTAATTACTAAAAACCTCTTAGGATTTATAATCGTTTTCAAATAAAATCAATTTTCTTTATCAGGATTATATCTCCAATCAATGCCTTGTTTCTCCAATACGGATTGAATCATCATTCTACTACTGATACTAAATCGCACGTCTTTTTCCAATTGAACAGGGTCGAAACGGTCTAGAATAAGCTGTCTAAAGTCATGTTCCAAACCTGCATGTTCTCGCTGACCGTTTAAGTTGTTCCACTCACCAGGATCGGCCTTTAAATTTATCAATTGTGCCCCATATCCTCTAAACCAATTGTATTTATACCCGCTTTTTACAACACTGAAACAGGTGGTGTAAACCCCTTCTGAATGATTTTCTATTAGGGCGAATCTGTTGTCATCGAGTTTGCCGTCCATTAACGGAACTAAGCTTGATCCATCATAATCAAGTCGGTGTTCTTTCGGAATGCCTGCCCAATCCAGCATGGTGGGCATGATATCTACCAACGACACGGGAGTGGCTTGTTGTGTACCTGCAAAACTCTTGTCGGGATACTTCACAATAAGCGGCACGCGAGCAGACCATTCGTTGAAACTGCGCTTTTGCACCATCCCTTTTTCCCCAATCATGTCACCATGATCGCTGGTAAAGACAACGATGGTGTTCTTGTCGAGCCCTTTATCTTTCAAGGCAGATAATAACTCGCCTACTTTGTCATCGATATACGAGTATAGTGCGTAATAGGCTCGTCTCACTTCCCTAATACTTTCTGGAACTGTTACATCGACCTCATCGGTACCCGAATGACGTCTTAGCCATTTTTCCATTATGCTGAGTTTGTCTTTCCAATTTTCGGGAAACTCTGGCATTTGAATTTCGGCATCTTTGTACATGTCCCAATGCTTTTGTGAAGGCCAGAATGGATCATGCGGAAAATTATAGGAAACAAAAAGGAAGAATGGTTGTGTTCCATCTTTTTCACGTAGATACTCGATAGCTTTGCCATGTGCTAGTTCATCTAAGTCTGAACTATGATTTCTTTTGCCAATTTTCACTCCACTGGCGATATAATTTTTGTAATGGTCTCTAGGAATCTTTTCCTCCCTTGATTTAACCCATTCATAGTCGGCTGGGTAGTTGCTTTTTATAAGTCGTTTTTGAAACCCGTGTAGTTGGTCCGGTCCTACAAAATGTACCTTGCCACTTAATACGGTCTCGTATCCATGATTGACCAGATAGTGATTAATGGTAGGAATATCCGAGGCAAGCGGCGCAGCGTTGTCGTATACCCCGATGTTTGAGGAATACATTCCGGTAAGCATTACCGCCCTAGCTGGTGCGCAAAGTGGATTATTGGCATAGGCGGCATCAAATCGCACACCTTGTTTTGCCAACTGATCCAGATGGGGCGTTTTTACTACGGGATGACCGTAAGCACCTAAAAGCATAGGAACCATCTCGTCTGCCGAAATAATTAATATATTGGGTTTGGATTCCTGAGCGTATAGATTTGAACCAAGAATAATCAACACGATTAATCGGAGGTGTTTGATTTTCATAAGTTTATCTTGTTATTATAATTTGAATAGGTTTTAATCATTGTTTTAAATCAAATCTGTGGGGCTTTCACCCCACAGATTTTTGTTTCTCTACGGTTTTTTATCCCACCAAACTCTCGTTTCAAGGTTATCCGGTCCCTGTCGGCTTATGGCCTGATCTAAATTGGCTGCATTTACAGTTCTTTCACTATCAGGGTAGGTCAACCTTCGAATAAACGGTTCGGTCTTAAGTTCACTACCGGGATACGGGTTTGGTGCTACATTGGGAAAACCACTTCTTCTAAAATTAGCCCAACTTTCCGAACCATTTAAGAAAGAAGACACCCAATATTGGTTATTAATCTGTTCCAATTCCATGCCAGGCGTCAAGGAATGTGTCGATAGATATGTATTGATATCAGATTCAGGTATGGTAGTATTACCTGGCCAAGCCGAAAATTGCTCCATATTAGCGCGGATTGCATTCTGATATACTGCGTTGGCATCACCTGTAGCCCAACCTTTAACGATGGCCTCGGCATACAATAATAGCGTTTCAGAATATGTAACATAAAAAGTGGGGGCTTCTGGCGATCCTAGCCTGGTTCTATCCAATTGGCTGTAATCGTATAAACTTGCCAAACCATCTTCCGCAACTTGTGGAGCTATCGTAGTATTATCAAATCCTTGTGGCATTCCAATCTGTACACTGGGGTCACGATCGGCGTTTTCTGGTTTTTGCCCTCCTTGCGAATCAGAACCTACATACCGAACTGCAATGGTCGACAGTCTTGGGTCGTCATTGTCCCGTAAAAAATCAACAAATTCCTTGTCTAGATAGAATACTCCAGAAACCCCACCGTTCAAACTCTCACCCAGTCCATTTCGAAAACTTGCATCGTGCCGAACCATTGCATTATCCGCATTGGAGGTCATAATACCGCCTGCGATCGCTTTGGCCGCAAATTCTTGGGCTTTTGCCGCGTCAACTTTGACCAATCGCATTGCGGCCCTTAATAATAATGAATACCCCATTCTTTTCCAAGCCTGTATATTATCATCAATACCGGCACCTGCGTACATCAACTCTTGTTCAACTGCATCTTTTGACGGGTCAAGGGCGGCCGAGGCTGATTCAAGTTCGCTAAGCAAATCATCGTAAATTTGTTCTTGAGGAGTATACACTGGCAGTGAAATCTGTTCCAAGAACCCTTTCCCCCCTTCTAAGTAAGGAATGTCGCCATAGGTGTCGGTCAAAATCATAAATTCATGTGCGCGCCAAATACGGAGCATGGACAATAAATTAGTTTTCTCGGGATCATCCTCAATAGCTGCAATACCATCTACCAAATTTTTGATGGTCGTAAGATAGCCTTGTGCCCATAAGAACCTGGTCTGTGCACGGTTATCCTGATTCAGATTGGCTCCTGTACTAAAACCAGTGAAGGGGGAGGCCATTTGCCTTACAATGGAAACTTGATAAGGCAGGTTGTTATTGAAATCTGGAGCACCTTGTATAATTGCTGTGTTCAACTGATAGGTTGGGTCTATGGAGACCAAACGCACTTTGTCGGTGTTCAGGTCATCAAAACCGTCATCACAAGAGACAAGTAATGTCAAAACCAAAAACGCACTAAATATATATTTTGTTATATTTTTCATCATCTTAGTATTAAAATTTAATATTCATATTAAACCCGATATCTCTGGTAATCGGCAGACCTGTGGCTTCTAGGCCTACAAATTGATCACCTATGATTCCGTTTTGATCAGGATGGATATGGGGAACCCATTTTTTGAGTACGGCCACATTGTTCGCCACGATATCGAATTTTAGCCCCTTGACAAAGTTTATCTTTTTCAAATGTTTGGTAAAATCATATCCTAAGGATACCTGCCTAAGCTGCCAAGACCCCGCATTGAACAAAGATTCCTCCGAACCTCTATGAGAACGTATAGTCTCATAATAAGGCTGAATTGCTGCACGAGTTGTATTCACACTGCCGTCGAGGTTTACACCTTCACCTATAACGTAGCCGACATCCCTACCTACAAGGGTCGCCTTATCAAGCCCGTGCCTGTATGCATTGACATGTGTACCTGAAATCATTTTATGACCTAATTTGTAATCAACCAAGAAGGAGAGTGTCAAATTTTTGTATTTAAAACTATTAGTAAACCCCCCAACCCAGACAGGTAATGCGGTTCCAAACTCGATTTGCTCTTTGGACCTCAAAGGAAGTCCGTTATTTGCATCGAAAATCTGGTTACCTTGATCATCTCTTAGATATCCCCATCCATAGAGTTGTGCCATGGGCTTACCTACCACTTGACGGAGTTCCCCGTGAAACTGGGAATTTCCAACAGTAATAAAGCTATCATCGACATTTTCACCAAGGCTCAACACCTCAGAAGTATTATAAGATAAGTTGGAAGATGTATTCCATGAAAAATTATCGGTCTGTATGGGAGTAGCGGAAATAAACACTTCAACACCTTCATTTCTACTCTTGCCAACATTTATTAAGCGGGTGGAGTACCCCGAAGCATCCGAAGTTTGTGCCTGAAGAATTTGATCTGACGAAAGTTTGTTATAATAAGAAGCCTCAAAACGCAGATTATTAAACAAGGTCAGTTCAAGACCTACTTCCCTTTCCGTCACCTGCATTGGTTTTAGGTTGGGATTAGGAATCGTACTCGTGTTAATACCACCAACAGGTTGATTTAAAAGTTGTAATGGATTGACCGTATAAAATAAATTGTCCGAATAGGGAGCCACATCTGTATCACTTCCGACTTGTGCATATGCAACTCTTATTTTACCAAACGAAAGCCATTGTGGCCTATTCTTCATGGCCTGGCTAAAAACGAAACTTCCAGTAACAGAAGGATATAGGATGCTTCTATTTGCAGGCGATAAGGTTGAGAACCAATCATTTCTCATGGTACCATTCAAATAAAGATAACCACCGTAGGAAAGTTCAGCGGCGGCATAAAGCGAATTGACCTGTCTTTCTGAACGACTGTAATTTGGTGATACTGTACTGGCATTACCGATGGTATACAAATCTCGAGTATAAAAGTTTCGTCCCAAAATGGTGTTAATATCAGATCGCTGGTACATTTGATTACCTCCAAAATTTAGCATTGTTCCAAACTCTCCAAAATTCTTGTTCGCCGAAATCAAGAAATCGGCATTGACTTCCCGGAACCTCCGTTGGTCCTGAATATACTCCCCGTTTACGAAACCAGGAGGTGCAGCCGCCTGTCTTTGAGAACCTGTGGGTAGATTATAATCGACATCTCGCATATAATAATCCTGTCCTATCCTTGCTTGGGCGGACAACCAGTCCGTAAAATTATATGTTGTGGTAATATTTCCAAAAACTCTGTCACGACGGTTATTTTCAAAGCGTTTTAAAGCAAAATACGGATTTGTTCTATTGGTGAATCTAGAATAAGAAATCTCATCGCCATTATTATCACAGCAGTTCTCTTTTAGCAAATCCATAGGCATGGTCGAGGCCAGGGTGTAGATAACCACTGGACTAAAATCCTGTTCAGCGATATTCGGTGGGTTAATACGTTCCTCATTAGAGTAATTGATATTTCCAGAGATTGTAAATTTTTTGAGTTTCTGGGTAAATCCCAGATTAATGGTCCTTCTTGAATACTTAGATCCAGGTAGAATAGAGGTAGCATCCATATTCGCCGCAGAAAAGTTTATTCCCCCATTTTCCCCACCCGAGGCAACGGAAATAGTATTCATAAGGGTAGAACTATTCCTGTAATATTCTCTTATCTTGTTACGTTGGGGCTCATAAGGCACTACCAGACCATCAAAGAGTATTTGGGTACCTCCTACCGGCTCGCCAAAACTCCAGACACCCGAGTTAGGAAAAGGCGCATTAGGTCGTACACCCCCTTCTCCTTGACCGTATTCGTATTGATAGTCCGTAAAATCAAGAGGGGTACCATTGGTATAATTCGTGTTAAAGGTGACCTCTACCCCTCCTTCTTCCGACCTATTTTTGGTCGTGATCATAATCACACCATCCTTTGCCCTAGATCCGTACAATGCTGAGGCCGCCGCACCTTTGAGGATGGTCATAGACTCCACATCGTCAGGATTTATACTGCTCAGACCATCACCACTATCGGAATTTCGGTTACTACCAACTTCCCCAGCTCCACTTTCTACTCCAAACGAAGTATTGTTAATGGGAACACCATTTACCACAATCAAAGGAGAGTTATTATTACCGAAGGAAGATATACCCCTTATACGAATCTTACTACTTCCCTGTGGACCCGAACCAAGAGCTGAAATATTAACTCCGGCAACTTTTCCTTGCAAGGCGTCCATAAAGTTCGGTGTTCTGTTTACACTAAATTCTTCTGAATCTACCTTTGAGGTAGCATACCCTAAAGTTTTTCTATCCCTTTCGATGCCAAGGGCCGTTACCACTACTTCGTCCAAGGCTTGGTTACTTTCCTCTAAAGATACATTTATTGAAGACTGCCCTTTTACGGTAACCTCTTTAGAGGTAAAACCAATGTAACTAAAAACCAGAACTGAAGCATTCCCTGAAACAGTAATGGAATAATTGCCATCAAAATCTGAAGTGGTGCCGTTATTGGTTCCTTTTACTAAAATACTTGCTCCTGGCAAAGGTGCCCCATTGGCATCGGACACCGTTCCAGTAATTTCAAGATCCTGAGGGGCAAGGACCTCTGTGCTGTTTACATTTATTTCCCCACTCCCCGAGATAGCCTGCATGTGGAAGAATGCCATCAATAAAAATAGGCATGAAAAAAGCTGTTTTAAGCCAATTTCAGGTGGAGACGCGATTGTCCGCGGTAATTTTGTTGTTACTTGTTTCATAATTTTGGTTTAATTGGTTAACTATTAATTTTTCATTTTTTACTACAGGTCCGTTGTAAGACATAAACTATTAATATCCAAACTGGACTAATTCAGCTGTTCTTTGAATACTTGTTATTTATTTCATGAGTTATACTTTATTTAATTTAACTTTTGGTTTAAAACATCTATTTCGAGTTTGTTATTTCTTGTAAAATCCTCCTCCACTGGGTATCAACATCAAACTGTTGGGCATGATAAGTATTTTCATTAAGGCTAAGTCGGATCAGATTGGCGGCACATTGTACCTCATCATCTTTCTCAGGGTGATCCTTTATCCATTTTTGCCAAAAATCAACAGCATCTTCATCTTGCTGGACAACCCATTTTCCAAAATATTCATTGCTTATAAAATCTTCGACCGAATATGCGATGTACTCCATAATTTGAGTTATTCAGTTAAAAAAACTCTTACTTACTAATAGAGAGAGAATTTTATTTTTTCCCCATTGAAAAGGAAACTTTTTAGCAAAACCCCAAAAAAAAATTGTAATTAACGTTGTTCAGAAAAAAAAGAACACGTTCCTTGGAATTGATTTCAACTAAATCCATTCAATTTTTATTATCATCTTAAATGGATGATAAAGATTTGTACTATCTATAAAGAGGCCGAATTTTTATTTTTCCCCATGAAAAAGTGATTTTTCTAAAAAAAACTATCAACAGTATGATATTGTGGTAACATTATTTATTAGATGCACCTATAGCTTCGACATTATTCAATACTGTTTGCAATTGATAATTAACAAAAACTTTGATTTTACTTATTGTGCTACTTTGAATGGAATTGGGCACCGGTCGGCGCTCCTTCGATTTTGAATCTGTCTCTATCCCGTAGTCAACTTAAGGTTAGACTGTTAAGTTTGGAGACATAAGGATGTTCTCTCTAAAGGTTATACTATCAGTGCAATAGAAAACCCGAGTCAAACCAATTTTGTGTCCAATGCTTAATGGCTTACTCCATTTTTCTAATTATATCAAAACAGTTTAGGTTCAGATATGCGATTTAAGAATTCAATTGTGTAGTAGCCGGACTTGTCTTCACCTTTTTATAGCTTCTATTGACTAATAGCTAATTTTCATTTTATGGTTTGTCACATAAAAACCTTCAATAGATCGTATTAAATACAATTACACTTAATGTATTACAGGAGTGTCAATAAGAATACTGGATTTACTTAAGAATATCACATTTACCGTGATTATCAATTTGGTTAATTATAAAGTGGGACTAGTCTACGAACTACATGAGCAACCATTACATAGAATACAATATCGCATTGAATTATTAAACTTGCGGCAATAATCCATTACTCCTTTTTGCAAACTAGATTAACCCATTTCATTAAAATTATTGGTGCCATGCTTAATCTATAAATAATCCTTTGATTCACTTCATCAGATGTTAAGCATAATTTATTCCAAACTAGCAATTGAAGTATTCTGAAAACTTTCGTTCAATATCGTGAGTTTTTTCATGAAAATCATATCACCTCATTTAATAATCATACGCCCCTATACCATTACTAGAATGTCCATAGCATTGTATTTCAGGAAAATAAAAACATTTTTAAAGGAGTGTAATGATCACATCTCGCTTGTAAAGAAATCTTTAACCAGTATTTAAGGAATTGATCCTTTTGGCTTTATAAATAATGATAGTAATTACTGAACATAAAGGATAATAATGGGGCAATATAACTATCGATTTAAAAATTAAAAAATGGGAATCAGAACCTTATATAACAAAAAGGAAATAAAATTTTTGAAGTACGTGAGACTTAGATTTTGGTCATATAAGTGTAAATCACCTGTGATAAACTCGGAATTAACAAATAGATTATGATATTAATATGAATTTTACAGCCGTATTCTTTCAACTCAAATTGATTTTCTTATTCATTTTTTTTATCTGTACCAAACCTATTATGGCACAACCCGTGCCTCAAACAGTGGGCAGTTGGGATTTCACCTATAAGGTTCAAGAATTTGATATAGAATATAAGGGTGTATTGGTCATAACTAAAGAGGACGGAGATTTCATCGGGATTATAACCTTTAAGAATGTTAGAAATACAACCCTAACATATAAATTGGATAAGGTTGAGTCCAATAATCATAACCTGCATATTTATTTGAACAAGGGACCATTAGCACCAATGACTGCTGATTTAAATTTTTTGGAAGATAGATGGGAGGGTAAGGTAACTTCACAGATTCCAGGTAAAAAGAACAAATTAGGTTTAGGGAAAATGATGGTTGTCCCTCAAACTTCTGGGACGATAATCGACCATGCTTCGGCTATAAAAAATCTCACTGACAAGACCTTAGAAATAGGAAAAGAGTATTACAATCAGGTTTGTGCAGCTTGTCATGGCACAGATGGAAATTCACCACTTGCAGCAGCACGCTCTTTTAGTTCGGATGAGTTCAAATTTGGTTCCGACCCTTATAGCATGTGGAAAACCATCACTAATGGTGCTGGGCAAATGGGGGCGCAGCGTTGGTTATCATCCGGGGACACATATTCGGTAATTCAATATATTCGTGAAAATCTTATAAAAGATAAGAATCCTCAATCCTATTTTAAGATAACTAATGAATACTTGGCAGGACTGCCCAAGCCTACGTTTTCTCCTGAGCAGCTACAAAATACTATAAAGGAAGAGGCCCTTTCTGGTTCCCAAGTGTATGGGCAATTGTATTTTGAAGACCATTTAGGTGATTATGGACCAGCACTTTACACCCAGATCAAAGATTATCCAGGTAGTTCGCTTGTTATTAATTTGGACAATGACATTTACACAAGTTACAATGTGCAACGAATGTCAAATTCAGTAACATGGAAAAGCGCCTTGGATTTAAGTAAAACCAAATACAAACTTTATCGCGGGGATGGGGCGCCTGTACTAAACGGTGAGGTTCTTAAGGGGTTTAGCGGACTGAGATGGAGTTTTAAAGATCGGTACTATCAATTGGAAAACTTGGTTTCCGATCGCACCCCCTACCCGCCCAAATGGATGAATTATAATGGTCACTACCAGTATGGTGATAAAACCATCCTTTCTTACTCCATTGTAGGTAGGGAGATTCTTGAAATGCCTTCGGCAATAGATTATAAGGATAAATCTATAATTCAAAATACCTATACTATTGCTTCTGGAGATTCTTGGCGAAAGTTGGTCCTGGATTATACTGAATACGATAAGATACAAACAATTAAGAATGGAGTATTTGACTTAAATAATGTAGGAGCAACAAAAAGTCTTCCTGAAGATAAATGGACACAACCCCAAAACAGCATAATAGTTTCGGCATTCAAAGACAACGGCTCCCAAACATTTTTTGCCACTGGGGTTCAAGGGGACACGGATGGCATGAAATGGGTTTTAGACCATGACCAAAATATGGCACTTTATATTCCTCCAACTAAAGAGAAACGCGTGATAAGGCTGCATCGTTTTATAGGTGATAATGTTAGTGAGCTCGAAGATTTTGCCGAATATCTTTTAAAAGAACAAAAAAAGTCAATTCCCGACCTTACCGATTACACCAAAGGAGGTGATCCGTTATGGAAAAAAAACATTACAATCAAAGGAACACTGGACGTAGGTGTTCCACGCTATGACCCACAAAATTATGAAAAGGAAAATAAAACATCAAATGAAAACTTGGTGGAAATTCCTGAAAATTACCCATATGTTGTTGATAGAATCCCTTTGCCTTTTAACAATCCATGGAATAGTTGGATCCGGCCCTCAGGATTTGATTTCTTTCCGGATGGGCGCCTAGTAATGAGTACTTATATGGGAGATATTTGGATTGCCAATGGAATCGACGATACACTGAGCGATGTAAAATGGCAACGCATTGCGACCGGGCTTTACGACCCCTTTGGAGTAAAGGTGGTTAAAGGAGAGGTCTATGTTACTTGTCGTGACCGAATAGTACTGCTCAAAGATATTAATGGGGATGGGGAGACAGATTTTTACCATAGCTTTTTTGCCGATAGCGATGTTTCAAACGTTCCGGTCCAAGCTTTTAATTACAGTTTACAAACAGATAGTAAAGGTAACTTTATTTATTCCAAAGGAGGTGAATTTACACATGATGATGAGCCTGGTCACATAATCCAAGTTTCCCCAGACGGTAAGAAACAAATATCCTTAGCCATTGGGTTTCGTACACCCAATGGCGTTACCCTCGGCCCTAAGGATGATATTTACGTTAGTGATAATCAAGGTAGATGGATGCCTGCTAACAAAATTAATCTTATTAGGAAAGGTGGGTTTTATGGTTACATCCCCTCTGTAAAAAGAGGAAATACCAGTCCAGGGAGAAGTGAATACAGCTTGAGAGCTCCATTAGCTTCTGCAAACTACCCGGAGGATATATTACCAGAAACCTTTGACAAACCTATTATTTGGTTGCCTCAGGAATTTGACAACTCCCCAGGAAATGGTGCCTGGACGCCCAAAAATTGGGGACCATTAGGCAACCGGCTTTTACATACCAGTTTTGGAAAAGGTTGGGTATACCAAGTGATGACGCAGGAGATAGATGGAACAACCCAAGCGACGGTATCCGCCCTACCCTTTCAATTTTCGGCAGGCACACAAAGGGCACGTATCAACCCGGTCGATGGACAGCTCTATGTGGCAGGTATCACTGGCTGGGACGATTCTTTTGCCACAAAGTATGGAAGTCTAGATCGCATAAGGTATACTGGGGGTGAAGGTTTTTTTATAGATGCTGTTAATGTTAGATCAAACGGGATTGAGCTCACATTTAACCAAGAATTAGATCCCGATAGTGCAAAGCAATTGGATAATTACAAGATAGCACAATGGAACTATCGTTGGACCGATAATTATGGATCAGAGGATTGGTCGGTAAAAAACCCTGAAAATCTTGGACGAGATACCATTGCAGTACAAGGAATTGAAATTTCCAAAGATGGAAAAAAAGTGCTTTTAAAATTATCAAGTGAGGACCTCAAACCAGTTGATCAAATGCGCATTATATTTTCTTTGAATTCGAAGAAAGGGCAGCGGTATCAAGATTCTATTTATAATACGATTCATAAAGTACCAGATGACGATAATATCTACAGTGGATTTAACTACGTGCTATTTTTAAAAATCATTTTAGCGGGAATTATAACTGTAATTGGTTGGTTAATCTATCGGAAAAAGTTTGTACGTTAAGAATGAAATTTAATTTTATCAACTTAACAACATTTGCTAATATGAAATTTATCTTCAATTTATTGTCCTCAATGTTGTTGGCATTTTGTTCCTACGCCCAACAGAAGCCCAATATAGTATTCATGCTGGCTGACGACTGCACTTCTTGGGATATAGGTGTTTATGGAAATAAAGATTCAAAAACGCCAACAATAGACCGATTGGCGGCAGAGGGTATGATGTTTACCAAGTGTTATCAATCTGCACCGATGTGTTCACCAACTAGGCAGAATATTTTAACTGGTTTGTATCCGGTCAGATCTGGTGCATATCCTAATCATACTAGTGTAAAAGAAAATGTAAAAAGTATTGAACATTATCTAAAAACCTTAGGTTACAAAGTGGCTTTGAGCGGAAAAAAACACTACGGTCCTGCCGAAAACTTTCCATTGGAATATCTTGGGAAGGCTGAAGGCAAAGATTCTGATCCGAATTTTTATAACATCGATTCCTTTTTAGGTGAAACAAGCTCGCAGGAACAGCCCTTCTGTTTATTTATCAGTTCAAATCAACCGCACACTCCATGGAACAAGGGGGATACTACCTTGTTCGATAAAACAAAATTAAAATTACCTCCTTTTTATCCTGACTTACCGAAAACAAGAAGTGCATACAGGGATTATTTGGCTGAAATTAATTATCTGGACGGACAAGTACAAACAGCTTTAAATCTGCTGGAAAAACACAAACTCGAGAACAATACTATTTTTATTTTTGCCAGCGAACAGGGAAATGCCCTGCCGTTTGCTAAATGGACATGTTATAATGCGGGTTTAAAATCGGCATTAATAGTAAAATGGCCTGGAATGGTAAAACCTGGTTCTGTATCTGATGCCTTGGTAGACTATAGCGATATTGTCCCAACCATGATAGATCTTGCTGGAGGGAAACCTATAAGTGAATTGGATGGGAAGAGCATAGTACCAGTTTTGACACAAGAAAAAAAGAAGCATAATAAATATACTTACGGTCAAATGACTACGAGGGGCATTATTAATGGCTCCGATTATTATCCTATCCGTTCTATTAGTAATGGTAGATATAGATATATTTCTAACCTCGCATCAGAGGTTCCTTTTAAAAACTGGGTGTTTTCCCAACCTTTTTTTACCGAATGGGAGGAAGATGCTAAGTCCAACCCACAAACAAAAAAACTGGTACAAAAATATAGATTTAGGCCAGCGGAGGAATTATATGATGATGACAAAGATCCATACAATCAACACAATCTTGCTAGCGACCCCATTTATAAAAAGATCAAGAAAGAACTAAAAGGACAATTACAGAAATGGATGTCACAAGTGGGGGATGAAGGAATTATAACAGAATTATTGGCTATTGAACATATGCCGGCAGTAAAATCGGGATTTCCGGTGGCAATAGATACGTCTTTGCATGAACCTAAAATCATTAAGTCTGCCAGGCATATTGAAGTTCCCGTAGATGGATATTATACTTTTTACATTAGCGGGGAAGGTAAACTCGAGGTAGATAATCAAGAGGTAGTTCCTTTTAATACTCGAGCCACTAAAACTTCGAAAAGATACGGGGTAATAGGGTTAAAAAAAGGTGTTCACAGTATTTTTATAGGTAATTCTCTGCCGGGATCAGTTAGTTGGAGTGGTCCTGAGACCATTCTCACCAACTTGGAATAAAAGTGGGTAGCATAAAATAGTGGAATAGAGCAGACGTATAATTCGTGTATTACGATGTATTAATTTTATTATTGCAGGATAGAGTCCTGGTAACTGCACTTGTCACAGATTTTCGTGTATCTTATCCAATCTTACATAATATATGATGTAAACCTGCAATATAAGTTTGATAAAAAGAAGGCTCACTTTTTCTAAAGGTTGAATCAATAACAAACTTTATTTTTAAATAAGGTTTGAAGAAATGTGTAACCGAATTTATATGTCTGATGGTTTGCGTGCTTAGAGATTATATTAAAACCTATTAGCTGGAATGCATAAACTATGCTCAATATTAAAAACTTCATTTATAAGTAGTTAGTGCTCTACAGTTCAATTCAATCTAGAAAAATATTTATTAGATTGGTTCATGTGTCCCTTGAAAATATTTATCCTTTAATTTTCATTATCTCTACAAAATTACCCTTATAAACTTTTATATCTTGTTATACTAGGATATCTTTTAATAAAGCCTAGGCCCTACCCCGATCCTCTTAAAATTCTCTTTTAACTATCTTTCATTGTCAAGATTGTAGCTGTTGACAAAATAATAAATTAATAGCAATTGCCCGGTTTAATCAAATAACTTAATTTTTATTAAACTATGTGACTGTTTAGTCTATAATATCTAAGGTTAGTGATATTAATTAAGATTTATAATGATATCAATTCGTTTAAACTATTAAGTCTAACAATAAAACCATTAGAATACCAACCACGCCAACAATGGTTTCCATAACTGTCCATGATTTAAAAGTGTCTTTAAGGCTTAGATTAAAATATTCCTTATACATCCAAAAACCCGAATCATTAACATGAGAAAACATTAAACTTCCTGCACCAATGGCAAGTACCATTAGGTTTGGATTAACACCTGTCACGGCTATTAACGGTGCTATAATACCTGCCGTAGTTAAACCTGCAACTGTAGCAGAACCTAAACAGATTCTAATTATAGTAGCCATTAAGAATCCTAAAATAAGAGGATTAACGTCCCATCCTCCAAGTAAATTGGCAATGTCAGTACTTACTCCACTATCTATAAATATTTGTTTAAGTGCACCTGCACCTGCAACAATTAAAAGAATCATGGCTATATCTTTTACAGAATCAGCATAACCATCCATAATGTTTTTCATCTTCAAATTTTGTTTAATCCCAAGTGTATATGTTGCAATAATTAAGGAAATTAGCATAACAGTAATAGGGTCCGCTAAAAATGAAAAAATATCCTCAAGTGTTTTATTACCTGAAGAAAGATAAGGCAACACCGCAGACCCTGCCAATAAAAATACAGGTAACAAAGCCGTTATAAAGCAATTAATTCCGCTAGGTAATTCTCGATCTGAAGTCTCTTTGGGTATAAATAAATCCAAAGGTTTTGATTGCACATTTTTTAATGTTATTGCAAAAATAGGTCCAGCGATAATCATACTTGGTACCGCAACTATAAACCCATAAATTAAGGTTGTACTCAAGTTGGCCTCAAAAAGATCAGCCAATGCGGTAGGTGATGGGTGTGGTGGTAAAAAACCATGAGTTACGGATAAGGCAGCTAACATGGGGATGCCTATGTATAAGGCCGGTAATTTATACTGATAGACAACCGAAAAAATCAAGGGCACCAAAAGCACAAAACCTACATTGTAAAAAAGAGGAATACCGACTATGAAGCCTGTAATCATTAAGGCCCATTGAATATATTTTTCACCAAAACCCTTCATCAAAACTTCTGTGATTTTTTTGGCCGCACCACTATCCGCAATAATTTTACCAAACATGGCACCCAAACAGATTATTATAGCCAAGGAGCCTAACATATCGCCAATACCTACTTTTAGGGATTTAGAAATATCTCCTAGTGGAATACCCAATAAGACCCCTGCCATAATGGACACAATAAGAAAGGCTAAAAATGGATTTATTTTACCCCAAGTAATTATTAGAATAAGAACAATTACACAGAAAACTACTGTTAGTATAGTCATGGTTTCGTTATTATTTAGTTTTAAAATTCATATATATAAAGTTGCTTTATGTCTTGACCTCCTATATTACAAATCGCCTTAAACTGGAGAATCAAGGAAGGGATACAATAATTTTTCGTGCTCTTCTTTATCAATGATATTACCGATGGTTCCTGTCTAAATAGTTTGGACACCATAGAAAATATCTCTGCTTTGTACTTTAGCTATTTGTTTTAAAAGCTTTAAATAATGTAACTACCTTATTTTCTCATTTGTGTCATCCTAAGAAAATATCGCATGCTGGAGGCAAAAGTAGCTTCTCCAAAAACAACGATTTATACTATCAATAGGCCAACAATTGTTGTTACGTAAAGTGAGTAACAACAGGGTTTAAAAAAAGATTACTTGGACAAAAGTCCAAGCAACCTTTTAGCAATCCAAACCAATTCCATTAAGAAATGTTAAAAGTATTCTATTTTCCTTTTAAGATTATTGAACAACAAAACCTTCAGGGTTCTGTACAAGATTTGTTCCTTCTAAAGCTTTTAATGGTAGCGGTGCCATATAATGGTTTTTATTGGGAGTACCTACCAATACCACTTTTTCATTGGGATCTCTTAATAAGGTGATTTCCTCTACCTTTTCCGTTCTAGTTAGATCAAACCATCGTTTGAATTCCCCAGCAAGTTCCCAACCACTTTCTTCCACGATTTCGTCGGGTGAGGCGGAGGCTAGATCTACGGAAGAATCTGGAGTTAAGTATGGCAGCCCCATGGCCCTTCTTCGTACTTGGTTCAAGGCGTCCAATGAGGCGGTGGTCGCTCCAATTCTGGCCTGTGCCTCTGCGTAAATCAATAATACTTCGGCGTAACGGAAAATTTCAATAGGACGATAGCTCACCAATTTAGGAACCCCTTCACCCGTTGCAGACGTTAAAAATTTCTGATAGGTAGGATTGAATCGCTGTGTAGTCTCGGAATCCGTCCAAGGGACCGTTTCCAAAGGAACCAAAGTTCCGTTGGCCCGAATGATAATCTCTTCCGTAAAGGTCTCCTTTTTTCTAGGGCCTTCAGGGAACCTGTTATAGAAGCCCAATTCGGCAAAAACATCAGACCAGCCACCAGCTTTGTGGTACGCAAAGCCCCGTGGCATTTCCTGTGGTTTCAAATCACTTGTGGAATATTGTATCGAAAATATTGATTCCCTACTATTACCGTTTTCCAATTTCCAAAGCTCGGTAATATCCAAAAGTTCAAAGTAACCAAGGTCAATTACCTCTTTTGAATATTTAGCTGCCAATGTATACTTTGACGAATCTTTAACTGGCCATCCGCCCCATGTCAAATATAAGCTTGACAGGGCCGTTTTGGCGGCTGCGCTGGAAGGCATTCCTATGCTGGATACTGCTCCCGGTTCTGGCAAGTTTGCAGCGGCAAAAAGAAGGTCTGCCTCTATTGCTGTATACATCTGAAGAACGGTGGCCCTATTCTCGTCTCCCGTGGCATTCGTATCCAATATCAAGGGTACGCCCCCATAAATCCTTACCAAATTATAATAGGCCAGTGCCCTGGTAAACATTGCCGTAGCCTTTGCCACAGTAACCACTTCTGGCTTTCCTTCCGAAATATCGGCCCCTTCGATCACTGTATTGGAAGCATAGATAATGTCCCAATAGGGATCCCAGGACTTATCGACCAACCAAGTAGCCTCTTCTCCCTCACCATTACCATAACCAAAGCCGTCGTACAAACGGAAAGGGGCTTTATTTCCACCGTTCCATGTAGTGACATCATCAGCTCCCATACCTGTAATGTTAACGTGAGGTTCTTTAAATAACAAAGCCATTCGTGCGAATATAGGCGACAGTGCCGCATTAAAATCGGACTCGGTGGTTAACCCTGCGGTGTTCAAAAGTGCACTGGTGTCCTCTTCAAGATCGGCACATGAAAATAACCAAGTGCAAGCCACGAGTACTGAAAGTCTTAAAAAATTTTTCTTTATGTACATGATAAATTAATTTTATGGGTTTTCTAAAAAGATAAGTTCACACCAAACGAAAAGATTTTGGCCAACGGATAGGCATCTTGATCAATGCCCAAATCTACATCTGAGGATCCGCTACTCGATATTTCGGGATCATAACCGGAATAATCGGTAATAGTAATAAGGTTCTCCGCCGTAACATACAAACGTAAGGATTGTAGTTTGATGCTTTCCAACAGTTCACTTGAAAAATTATAGCCAAGGCTAATGTTCTTAAATCGTATAAAGGAAGCGTCTTCCAAAAATTGGGTAGACAATATTTGATGGGAAGAAGCTGTTTTATCGAATGCAGGAATATTACTGGCATTACTGGGCGTCCAACTGTTCAACAGATCTTTATGTACACCATTAAAGGTAGAAGTCCCTAAACCATTTTGCCTTGCCCTGACGAAATTATAGACATCATTGCCTTCGGAACCTTGTACCAAAACGTTCAGGTCAAAATTTTTATAGGACATAAAGCTATTTAACCCCCAAGTGTAGTCAGCTGCACCATTTCCGATGTTGACAACATCCACGGCGGTAATTGCCCCATCACCATCAATGTCCTTATATTTAGGATCTCCGGCCTTCCTGCCTTCAATAGTTGTTTCGCCAGTCTGATATACGCCTTCATATACATATCCCCTAAAAGTACTCAATGGCTGGCCTACCTCAACACGTGTGGGAGGAATGTTATTGACTCCCTGTCCCAAATAATTATTTCTACCTGCATTGATAAAATCGATACCATCGATCAAGGAAAGTACTTTATTTCTATTTCTAGAAAAATTGAAATCCGCGTTCCAACTAAAATCATCTCCTTCAATGATTTTAGCTCCCAAGTTAATTTCGAAACCTTTATTTTCAATTTCCCCGACATTTCTGGTAATTATATTGGCCCCTACAAATTCGGGCAACACCACATCAAGCAAAAGATCGGTGGTATTCTTTTGATACCAGTCAAGGGAAAGGGTCAAACGAGAGGCCCACAGGCCAATATCAATACCGGCATTTATCTGCTTAGTTTTTTCCCAGGTCAGATCGGGGTTTTCAATACGGTTCGAAGGCGCTATACCTGTAATCCCGGCTCCGCCGTCAAATGGATAATTATAATCCTCACCAGTAATCGAACGTGCTCTTGTAGCTAATGCATCTATAGCCTGACTACCTGTAACACCATAACTTATACGTGGTTTTAGTGAAGTGAAGGCAGAACCCAGCATAAAATCTTCTTCGGTAATTTTCCACGCTAAGGATGCTGAAGGAAAGTAACCCCAGCGATTCTCTTTTCTAAATTTACTGGATCCATCTGCCCTTAGACTGGCTGTTAATAGATATCTATTTTTCAGGACATAGTTTATACGGCCAAGAAATGATTGGAGGCTCTGATCGGAAGGAAGCATATTATTTAACTCATTCGAGGTACGCTGAATCTTGCCCAGTTCGAGCCCTTGAAAGCCCGTTAGGTCCGTTGCAAAATTTTCTGATTCCGCTACAAGGTAGTCCCATTTGTTATGTTGTTGTTCATGTACCAGATCTATTTGAAGGCCGTGGTCATCGCCAAATTCCTTGCTATAATTTAGCACGTTGGTATTCTGTAAATTTACCCTATTGATATCGGTAATAGTGGCGTTACCGGTCTGATTCACAATTATGGGGATGTACAGCTTATCCTTACTGTTAGAAAATTCGGAGCCAAAGGTCGTGCGAAAGGTCAAGGAGTTAGTAAGTTTATAACCAAGGCTCAAGTTTGCAATAACCCGATTATCAAAGTCTTTTCTTCTGTTTTCAAAGGCATACAAAAGGGGATTAGTCCCACTTGTACCCACACTGTTCACACTTGAAAAGTTATAGTCCCCGTTTTCATCATAGACCGGTGTGGTCGGATCGAAGGTAACCGCATTGTTGATGTTGGTAGCAACTCCCCGACGTTCTTCCCTGCTTCCGTATATATTGAACCCTAGACTTAGGTTTTCATTTAGTTTAGCATTAATGTTCGACCGTAAAGAATAGCGTCTGTAATTTTGGCTTTGAACAATTCCTTCTTGGCCTACATGGTTGGCTGATAAATAATAGTCAATATCTTCATTGCCCCCACTTACCCCCATCTGTAAATTAGACATGGGTGCCGTTTTAAAAATTTCGTCCTGCCAATCGGTGCCGCCACTACTTCTGAAGGCCGCGATCTCGGCTTCGGAAAACGAAGCGCCCGCATCTGCTAGGTTTACGGTCTCCGCGAATTCTGCGGCGTTCATAATATCAAGTCGCTTGGAGACCTGTTGCATACCGGTAGACATGTTCAATTCTATCCGTGCCTTGCCCTGTCTTCCTTTTTTAGTGGTCACAAGTACGACTCCATTCGCCCCCCTTGATCCATAAATGGCAGTTGCCGAAGCATCTTTTAAAATCTCCATAGACTTGATATCATTCACATTTATGGCATTGATATCGGAAACAGCGATGCCATCGATTACGTACAAGGGTTCGTTGCTGCCGTTTATCGAATTCGTACCTCTTATACGTATTTTGAAACCTGCTCCCGGTGCTCCACTAACTTGGTTTACCTGAACACCTGCAGATCTTCCCTGCAAGGCCTGGTCTATTCGAGTAACCGGTTGCTTCTCATAATCTTTGGAAGAAACTGAAGTCAAGGCCCCAGTAAGGTCCGATTTTTTTTGCGTACCATAACCGACCACAACGACCTCATCCAGCTGTTGTGAGTCTTCTTTCATAATTAAATCGATAACTGTTTGATTAGCTACATTAACCTCAATTGTGGTAAATCCAATATAGCTAAAAATCATTGTAGCATCGGCTGCTACTTCGTTTAAGGAATATACTCCGTCGAAGTCAGTCTGTGTACCATTTGTCGTGCCTTTTACGACCACGCTAGCACCCGGTAAAGGGGTTCCCGTATTATCGGAGACTGTTCCTTTTATGGTTTGCTGTGCTTTCATTCCCTGTAGCCCCATAATCAGTATACAGAATCCAATAAGTGGATAATTGTAAAATAATTTCATCGTTGGTTTTTTCATAATCATTTAGTTGAATTCAAAATTTAGTTAGATAATAAGTGGTCTGTTTTCTTGGTTTTATACATTTCCCATTCTATTTAATTATCCTCAAATGAAGGCCAGTTCTTTTTATAGTAGGTTCCTTTCATTTTGAATATACCCTCAATTCAGTTAATATGATGTGGATAGAATGGGTTGCTAGAAGAGCTTTTATTTTAAATTCCTGGGTTTTTTCTTGGTTACTATTACAGTTAATAACCTAAGATTATAGTTTTCCATATTTAATTAAAATGATTATAATCTCAATAGGCTACTTCACTTGTTATTATCCCAAATTTCTTCCATTTCTTCTAAGGATTTACCTTTTGTCTCTGGTACATATTTCCAAACGAAATACATTGCCAATAGAGACATTAATCCGTAGATCCAATAGGAGAAACCATGGTGGAATTTTTCTAATAAATAGGTATTTTTGTCCATCATGGGAAATGTCCATGAAACTATGTAATTGGAAATCCATTGAGCTGCAACTGCAATTGCCATAACTTTTCCTCTAATTTTATTTGGGAATATTTCAGATAAAAGCACCCATACTACAGGGCCCCAACTAATCCCAAAACATGCTATATAAATTAGCATAAATACAACTGCGGTAAGTCCTGACACCTCTAGGTAAAAGGTAGTGCCCAGTGCAAACATTGAAATAGCCATTCCCAGCGCACCATAAACCATTAAGGGTTTTCTTCCTAATTTATCAATGGTCAAAATTGTCAATACGGTAAATATTAAGAGAACAGCTCCTACAGCTATGGTTTGCAGAAGGGACACATTGGTTCCTGACCCCATACTTTTAAAAATTTCTGGAGCATAATACAACACCCCATTAATGCCTACAAATTGTTGAAAAACGGATAGTAATATTCCTATAATAATTATTTTAGGACCGAATGAAAAAAGCTTCCCTGAACGGCTTATGACCGAACCTTGAATTTCCGCCAATATCTTTTTTCCTTCCTCTATTCCGTTTACTTTATTTAAAACAGCCAAGGCTTTTTCTGGCTTGGCTTTTAAAACCAACGATCTAGGTGTATCTGGAACAAAAAACAGCATAATTAGAAATAAGGCAGCTAGTATCGTTTCTGAAGCAAACATCCAGCGCCATCCCACAGTATTGAGCCAAGAATCGTCTCCTTGTCTGGCAATGAAATAATTAACAAAATAAACAGCTAAAAGACCAAAAACAATAGCGAATTGATTCATAGATACCAATTTACCTCTTATTCTTGCCGGCGCTATTTCAGCAATATATAGTGGCGAAAGCATGGATGCTAAACCAACACCTAGGCCTCCTATTATTCTATAAAGAATAAATATATAGATAAAGGTGTGGTCGCCTTTACCTATAGGTCTAATGAACATTTCGGGCATAGCTGAACCAAGAGCTGAAATTATGAATAATATGGCAGCAAGGATAAGTCCATTTTTACGCCCCATCTTCTTACTGATAATACCTCCGGAAAACCCTCCTATAACGCATCCAATTAATGCACTGGAGACAACTAATCCCAATCGTGAATTAGCTCCCATTTCATCCAAACCAAAAGGAATAACGAAGAAATTTTCCAAAGACCCCACAGTCCCTGATATTACGGCTGTATCATAACCAAACAACATACCACCTATTGCGGCAATCATTGTCAATTTTATAAGATACCTAGAGTTATTTACTGATGTTCCCATGTTAATCTATATCGGTTTTATATTCATACTTGACCAAACTACAATGCAGGACAAGATTAGGTGTAAATACGTATTTGTATCTGACTTCCTACCCTGCATCTCTAGTTAGACATTTATTCCTAGTACAAATTTTGAATTTGGTTTGTTTTGTAATTATTACTAAGTTGTAATTCATCTATAATTTTCGCTATAGTAACAACTGACTGATCCTCCTGGCTTACTGAACATACTAGATCTCCTGGTTAACTTACCACTATAGCCAGGCTTTTTTACCACCTCTGCCATTGGTGGCCTATTTACCCTTAAAAGTGAATATGCTTATTATTATTTTCAATGGGAATCCCTCGGAATATCACTTCCTGAATTTCCGTTTAAAAAATCCAAATCCGCGCCTAAATGAGCCTGCTGCACATGGTCCGTGTACATTTTCACGTACCCTCTTTTCATAACTGGTTCCTTTGGAATCCATGCTGCTTTTCTCTTTTTAAGCTCTTCATCAGAAATATCTAGATGCAATCTACGCTCTGGCACATTCAATTCAATCATATCCCCAGTTTGTACCACGGCTAAAGTGCCACCCACCGCAGATTCAGGTGAAACATGAAGTATTACGGTTCCAAAAGCGGTACCACTCATCCTTCCGTCGGATATACGCACCATATCTTTAATTCCCTTCTTTAATATTTTTTCGGGCAAATCTACATTAGCTACTTCAGGCATTCCAGGGTACCCTACCGGACCAGCACCTTTAAGCACTATAACACTGTTTTCATCAATGTCAAGGTTCGGGTCATCTACCTGTTTATGATAATCTTCTACAGTCTCAAAAACAATTGCCTTACCACGATGAACCATCAATCTAGGACTTGCGGCCGAAGGCTTAATTATTGCACCGTTTTCACATAAATTTCCATAAAGTACTGCTATACCAGAAGTTTCTTGAAATGGCTTTTTTAGCTTAGCTATCACTTCATCATTGTAACAAGCAGCGTCCACGTTGTTTTTACCGATTGAATTACCATTAACAGTTATTGCGTCGTTATGAAGATGTTCTTTCATCGCCTTAATAACTACAGGAAGTCCACCCGCATCAAAAAAATCTTCCATCAGAAATTTACCAGAAGGCATTAAGTTGACTAGAAGTGGAATTTTACTGCCCAGGCTATCGAACTCTTTAAGGTCAAGGTCTACCCCTATTCTTCCTGCTATAGCTTTTAAATGCACAATGGCATTGGTAGAACCTCCGATTGCCGCATTTACTTTAATAGCATTTTCAAATGCCTCCTTAGTAAGAATTTTGGATATTTTTAAATCTTCCTTTACCATGTCCACAATACGTCTTCCCGACAGTCTAGCCAATAACCTTTTACGAGAGTCTACTGCAGGTATAGCTGCGGCTCCAGGTAACGTAAGCCCCATTGTTTCGACCATACAAGCCATTGTTGAGGCAGTACCCATAGTCATACAGCTTCCCGCACTTCTAGCCGAACAAACCTCGGCCTCCATTAGATCTTTTTTAGTATAGCCTTCAGTGCTTACCTTATCTTTAATATTCCACAAAAAAGTACCTGAACCTATGCGATTGCCTTTGTACTTTCCGTTAAGCATGGGGCCTCCAGGGACCACGATAGTCGGTAAATCAACACTGGATGCCCCCATAACTGTGGCAGGTGTAGTTTTATCACATCCTGTCAATAAAACGACCCCGTCCAATGGATTTGCACGTATACTTTCTTCTGTATCCATACTCGATAAATTACGGAACAACATTGCCGTAGGTCTCATTAACGGTTCTCCCATACTCATCACAGGAAATTCGAGTGGGAAGCCCCCTGCCTCAAGTACACCCTTTTTTACCTCTTCTGCAAAATCACGAAGATGTGCATTACATGGTGTTAATTCTGACCAAGTGTTACATATACCTATAACCGGTCTTCCGTCAAATTGATCATCGGGATATCCTTGGTTACGCAACCATGAGCGGTGAATAAATGCAGTTTTATCATCGGCTGCATCAAACCATTCTTGGCTTCTATACCTCTTTTTATTTTCCTTCATTTGTACAAATTATATTCTTTATTAAAATCATCTAGTTCTCATTTATTTTGACCCTGCATTGACAGTAGTTTCACCCAATCCTTCTGGCCCTAAAGCAAGGTAACCCCCATCTACGTCCAAAGTGGTTCCTGTAATAAAAGATGCATCGTCACTTAACATAAAGAGTGTGGGCCGTGCAATTTCAAAAGGCTGAGCCATACGGTTTAACATTTGATATTTCCCCCATATAGGGCCCCATTTCTCACGGCCGCCACCATCCAAATCTGCAGCCTTATCAGTCTCATTGGACCATGTCCAACCCGGCGCAATTTCATTAACACGAATATTAAAGGGTGCTAAATCCAACGCTTGACATTTCGTCAATTGGTGTACTGCTCCCTTTGCGGCATTATATGTCCAGCGATCTATTTGTGCTATATATGCAGAAATACTGGAAATATTGACTACTGCGCCACCACCGTTTGCTTTCATATGAGGAACAGTGAACTGAACCATCCTGGCAAAAGCAACTGGACCTGTATTTAAACTACGCATCCAATCTTCTTTCGTCGCATCAATTCCCTCTGCTGTAAAGGAGAAAGCGTTATTTACTAAACAATCTATTTTACCGTAAGTTTCTATGGTCCTCGAAACGGTTTCTTCACATACTTCTTCCAGTCCCATATCACCTTGAAGAAACGTTACATCGTACCCTTCTTTTCTAAAGTTTTTCTCAACCCTTATACCTCTTTCACTTATACCAGTAAAAAGCACTTTACCTCCTTCTTTACAAAATTCTTCCACTATAGCGTGTCCCAATCCCGAAGATCCACCTGTAACTATGGCAACTTTGTTTTTAAATCTATTTAAATTCATTCTTTATTTTTTTGATTGGTTTAACCTATAAAACTGAATGGCATTTTCCTTAAAAACAAGTTTTCTTTCTTGTTCACTTAACCCTTTTGTTAATTCATCTGAAACTTGTAACCAAGTTTTCCATGAAGCAGCACGCAATAATGGTGGCCAATCGCTGCCCCAGATTAAGCGATCAGGCCCAAAACTTTCAATAACCACTTCAGAAAAAGGTTTTAAGTCATCCATTTTCCAGTTTTCTAAATTGGCATTGCCTAAAAAGTTTGAAAATTTACAATAGTGCGATCCTGAATCTGCAAAGTTTTTGATAAGTCCTTTCCATGGTTTCAGCTGTTGTTTATCAATATTTGGATTACCAATATGATCCAGAATAAAACGTGTATCTGGACATTTTTCCATGAGATTCATTACCGCTAAAAAATGGGAAGGGTCAATGGTTATTTCAAAATGCAGTCCATATTCTCCTAGTAATTGCACACCTCGAATAAAATCAGGCTTTAAGCAAAAATTTGGGTCATCTTCAAATTGTATAATTTGACGCACTCCTTTAATTCTCGAATCCTTTTTGAAAACTTGTAATATAGGTTCGACTGCACTCCCGGTGTGCAATGGCGCCCAAGGAATGATACCTTTCAAACGCATATCTGCGTCTGCTATATTTTGAACCCAATGCAGTTCCTCCAAAAATTGCTCAGGTTTACACTCACATTGTACAAAAACCATAGCCTCTACCTCTTGATTTCCTATAGCCTTATCATAATCTGGCATTAAATAGGTTTGATTTACAATAGGTTGCATTTTTTCCAGCCAAGGGTAAGTCAGTTCTTTTATGTCCCAAATATGAATATGTGTATCTACTAAAGCTAAATCCATCTACACTATGTTTTTTATTATCGAACAAATCAAAGAGAGTATCATATATGCCAATACACTATTCATATGTCTGAAGTGATTCTTTTATCAATTTTCTTAAATCCCATATTTCTTCAACTCTAACCAACCGATTTTCGTTTCGACTTCAAGAGTGCGAACAATAATTCGTAGCCAACATTAAAATTTCGAATGGTACAGCAATGTTAATAAGAGGTGGAAGTTGTTAAAGGGAATTATGGTTTAATATTCGGGTGAAATGGTTATAAGGCATTACTACCCAATTATATGAATTTTAATAACCCATATGGAAGTACTATAATCGTATTTAAGTATGGAATAATAGTAGGGAACACTGGACTGTCTGCAAAATTTGCTAACATTACCGATTTTCATAAAATTATTCCTAAACTAGGCTTTAGCTCTGAAGGTCTTGATGTAGTTGCCTGGAGTTTTTCCAAATTGTTTTTTAAAGCAGGTTCTGAAATATTTTAAATCTGAAAAACCCACCATAAAAACTACTTCCGTAATAGAATATCCGCCGGATTTTATAAGATTTGAAGCTCTTTTTATTCTTATGGTCCTAATGAATTCAGAGGTCGATTGGCGTATAAACGAATTCTACCAAATATGAAACAATTATTTTTGGCATTTAAAACTAATGAAATGTGACATTATCCAATACATAATCCAAATCCTTTTAAATAGCATTCAATTCTACAACGAAATAGAGCATAATGCCTAATACTTAGAACCCAATTAAATATAAAACTATAACTAAGGTTGAGGAATGTCTGTATATAATAGGTATGCCTTTAGAAAATAGTTGTAATGTCCCCCGCAAAAGTGTGTAGTTTTATTTTCCCATCGTAAACAACCAGGGTATCACTACCTAAAGATATTTCTACAGTTCGGGATTTCGCATACCACACGATATAAGCCAACTCATTTTCAATAACTTTTCGATTCATTTCAAATTGAGTGTCATTACTTGGCAATTTAGCAAAAAGTGTAACATAAAATGCTTCTATCTGGTCAAGCCCCTTAAAAGTAGCATTAGGAGTTACAACTATGGATTCATCTGTGTAATCGGACATTATAGATACCAAATTATTTTCTCCAAATGCGGTAAGATGGTGTATTAAAACTTTACTTGTTTCTTCTGTACTTACCATTTTCCTACTCAATGATAAAACACTATTATCAATATTTGAACCCTTCGGTACATTTGTACTTGAGCACCCAAGGTTAGAAATATAAAATCCAATAATTATAATTTTAAATATTTTTTTCATTTTTTTAATATGATGTTAATTAAGTCTAAAATAAATTCACTTTTAAGGATAATTAAAAGCTAATTGTCCATTTTTGATTAAAATGGGATTGGAAGAAATCTTTATCCCATAAACATTACACCTAGGCTACACTTTATCATGTATGTCAATTTTCATGAAATTATTAATGCTTTATCTTACTAGTTCTGTTGGATAACTCTTAATCTTCTGTCTATATGAAAAACTACATCGCTTACACAAAATAACTTCCTCCCTCGAACACTCTTATCTACATAAATAGTGAAATTTATAACTGCAATATGAATTGGGAATACCTGGCCACCAAGAGCACACCAACACTTCTAAAATTTACCTATATTTCCTCTTATTTATTCCGCAGAAAATACACTATTATCACAAAAGATTGTACACAATAAGAATCTAAGCCCCAACAATCATTACACAATTTTTATCCTTACAGAACATGCTGTCCTATTTATTTCTTCCTATACTGGAATTCCGTTTCAAATCCAACATTTCTAAAGGCATCTGTGTCTGGTAAAACGAATTTGTACTCATGCATTTCATCCATTGAAACTTCCAGCGTTTCTGCTTCAAATTCCATAACATGGCCGCCAAATTTAAGATCATCCGAAATGAAATGGAAGTGAAAACCACCAACATTAATATTTCCAATAAATTCCGGGCAATAAAAGCCTACAATAGTACCCTCGAAATTATCACGTGTGAACACTGGGCGATTAGGAATCAATACATCCAATCCATCTGTGAAGGGTGGTTCCTGCTTATGTAAACCTCCACATTTCATCCAATTAAATTTGCCATGAATTTTGAATGAATAGAACATATTTTTTGAAGGTAAGTTTTCATTGATTCTTCTCCTTAATTCATCAAAACCTAAGGTATCATCGATATTGAAGCTATGATCTTCTCGGAAAAAACCAGCATTGGCATAAACAATTTTCGCGTTATCCGATGGCACATATACGGTCCCGTCCTCCTTAATCTGATATGGTATACCATCTAACATTACCAATTCACCGTCTAACATGGTATAGGACCCAAGACCTATATTCCCCTTCCTTTTTAATTCTTTAACCGTAAGGTCACCTTCAAAAACCTTGTTAACAAAGGCATACCAAATAGAATATTGATAAAATTCCTCCAGCACCTCGATTTCTGAAACGTCATTCCCGCTTATCTTTTTGGTAATATTGTCATTACAACTGGTCAAACTGCTGATTAGAAATAAAATAAAGATTGAGATTGAAATGGTTTTCATGATATAAAAATTGTGATTTATTTTGTTCGTTTATTCTGATATAATAATTTACTTATCCACAAATGGTATTCAAATACTTTATTTTTTTTAGCATATTATGCCTTTTTGGCCAAATCTATATCAGCCTTAACTTCCTTCTCTAGTTTGTCCCAGTCAAAAACACCCTGCATCGATATATTCATTTTTATATATTGTTCGGTTAAAATTTTGCTGTATAATTTCCAGAATTTTAATGATTCTTCCAATTGGCCGATTGCAATGGTTTTGTATTTTTCATTATTTGATACTAGATACAATTTAAGGTTCGTCGCTCCACGAATTTTTGCGCTATAATAATTACCCAAATGAGCCATCGCTTTAATATCGCCAATCGTTTCGGCCAACTCATTGTTATCATAAGAATTCATTTTTTCGGTAAGGGATAATGCTTCTTTCCCATACAATTCAAGCATGTCAGCCACTTGTAAAGGAGTTGTTCCTGAAATTTTACTTTGATCTATAATAGCTCTGACATAATTTTTAATTGTTATTAGATTACTATCATCCATTACTGGAGCATTGATAAAATCATAAATATTATGATATCCATCAATGGCATTGGCTACCCCTGAACCAATACACGCTTCTGGCCACCAAAGATAATCCCAACTAAACCAATGAAACTTATTGATTAATGGAATAACCTTAGAAGATTCTTGCCAGGCCGTATAGAGATCATTGCTATCCACAGACGGAAATCGATTGCCAATCAAACCCTTCAATAGTTCGGGAGAGGTTTCTGGATCATAACCCATTCGCCCCCAAAGCAAAAAACTAAACCAATGCTTTTCGTTCTCTAAAATGCGTGGTGAAGTTGGATTTTTACTGATACTTTCGCGCGCCCATACAAAACGATCTGACCCCATATAGTACCCGGCTGTTCTTTCGCCTTTTGGAAGGTTTAGAATATATTTTCGAACATATTCCGCATCACCCCACCGTAAATTATAGATATCATCATTTCTTAAATTCCACCATGTTGAAACCCCTTTTGGTATATTAGGAAAAAATTCTTTTTCAGCAAATTGGGGATTATACGCTGAATAGATTCTTGCTCTGCCATATTTAAAGCTCATATCATAACCATCTTTAAGCTGTTTAAATCGACTATTGATTTTATTAAAATCGGTCCACCAATAGCGGTGAATAAATCTAATCTTCCTGTCCGGCTGTTCGTTTTGAACATCCTGTATACCCTTCCCATATGTTTCCCATAACCATTCTTCCTTTTCATCAGAATTTACACCGTGCATGTTTTCGCCAGCAGTAGTACCAATCCCGGCAAGTTTAGGGTAAGTAGAAAGAAGTTTTGATACCGACTTTCTTTGGTAATCTTTTGTAATTTCATTTTCCTTACTTTGGGTTATGCCATATTTACCCAATGCACCGTTCATATGAATATTCCAAGTAATAATGTAAAATTCAATACCACGATGATCGGCATAGTCCATGACTTTTTGCCATAGTACTATTTTCTCATCTATTGTCATGGTTTTAATCTTACCTGTATCATCATAAATATCATTTAAGGCCACATCGGGATATTCCTCCAATTTTATCATCGAAGGAAAGGGGTGTTTGCTCCAAAGTGAAATTACGTTAAAGCGCTGTCTCGCCAATTCATCCAAATATGTTGTCCAAAAATTAAAATCCCACATATTAATAATATTGGATTGTGCAGAAGTTCCTCGATCATCGTGGCTAGGCGTTCTTGAATCTAATGGAATGTTAAACTTCAATCCTCTTTTAGCAATATAAGGTGAGAAATCTTTATCTATCATTGAATCTAGCCCAGATGACATTACAATTTCACCGAGGTGAATACCCCCATACATAGCGCCGATTCTATCTCCGCCAATTACCCAGTATGTTTTATTTTTCCCTTGGCCTGTAACTCTTAATGCATAATCCTGAGCTTTCATTTCTTTGATTACTTTGCCGTTGGCCTCTGTCATAGCTCCAATCACTTCAGATTTATTATCCGCTATCACTATTTGCACACTATTAGGGTTATTAGAAAATTCCATAAGAGGTAGAAGTGATACTGACATGTTCTTCTCTGACAATATTCTTTTAAGATCTTCGGCGGCAAAGGCTATGGATGGTTCGGAACTTTCGTAATAAATATTGTATTGACCAGACATCAAATTGTTTTGCTCCAATTTATTATAAGGAGAAAACAAGCAGGCTGCTTTCATTCCGAAAATTATGCAAAATTGACATAAGGCTATTACTAATTTTAATCGTCTAAATTTCATAGTTGATCTACTTGTTATTATGATGAAAGTGAAGTAATGTTTAGAACAAAAGGAGACAGGCTTCTTGTTCCATTTGATTTCTCATTATTTTATTAATAATTGAATAATACACAGATTTGAAATTACTACCCTTTCCCAAGCAACAAAACGGGCTCTACCCTGTGCTATCCAATAGATCCAATTTTGGTGGTCATCGGGGAAAATTATGGATGAACTTTATATTAATCAAACCTTTAATCATCCAAATTTTCTAGATATATCAAACTTTGAGGAATTTGTTCAACGGCCCTCGAAGACTCGTCCTCGATAAATAAATATTCCAATCCCATTTTTTTTGCTTCTGCTACCACTGCCGCAATATCTATTTGCCCTGTGCCTAATACCACATTGGTCTCCACATCAGATTTTCCAATTTTATTTCCTTCCACACCCTTTTTACAATCCTTTAGGTGCATTAATTTAAATTCTTCAGGATAGCGATGTAACCATTCTATAGGGTCTTCCCCGGGATGAGCAAACCAATAGACATCCATTTCAAAATCAAAGTGTTCCGAGTTTTTAATCATGTGGTCCATTAAAGTGGCACCTCGGTAAGGACCAAATTCGTACCCATGCGGATGGTAAGCTAGTGTTACACCCTCTCTCTCGAATATCTCACCTGCTTTGTTAAAAACAACAAGTGCTTTTTGGGTATCTTCTAGGGTTAAAATAGCCCCGTTGTGGGGAATCCAAAAACAAACTACATATTTGGCCCCATAATCCTTAGCCCTTTGCAACACGGTTTTAGGTGTCTTTTGCAATTCGCTAAACGGTGCGCTTACACTAACCATATCTAAATTATTTTTGGCCAATAATGCTTTATATTCTTGGAAGGTGTACCCCTGGGTCCCGTCGTTACCGTCCTCGATATTGGTAATTCCCCATTCCTTTATTTTAGCAAAAGTTCCTGGTACGTCTTTTTTAAATTCATTTCTAAGACTATACAACTGCAAGCCTATTTCTTGTGCTGATAAGGGGATTGCAAAAAGACCAATACCCATAATTAAAAATATTTTTTTCATCTGTCTATAATTAATTTATGTGCTCTAAAAGAGCAGTTAAAAAAGATGCAAACATCAATAAAATTGAATCTTCATCTTCAAAATCTATGGTTTACTCTTGTATTTTTAGCGTTCAACATCATTCAAGTTGTTTCCTGATTTCACCAGATTATTTTTTGAACAAGTACTAATATTTCGCCTTCGACAACACTTAAAATTGATGAACCTACCTTCTATCAAATTGTATTGTTATATATGGCGTTTCCAAATCCAAGTCAGGATAGATAAACCCATTGCCTTCATTATCCATTACTTCAAAAAAATACATCAAATCAAATCTCTGATCTATTTGACTAGAAGGTACAATTCCAAGGAATTCACCACTTTCACCTCTACGCTCCATATTCAACGTCTTAAAATCCAAATGTTGATTTACCGGGCGGTAGCGAAGTCTGGCCCATTTTATACCTGAAGGAGCTTTTATACTAGCCGCTATATTGATATCATGATTTAGAGGGGTATGACTTACCGCATGATGTCTAATATCAAAGCTAGGCTTAGAATTTATCTTCGCGTTAACTTGGTACTTTGGTGCACTTCTCGGGCTATCTATCTTGCTATATGTACTTCTCTCTATCTGAAGTTGTTGTAACCCTTTTTCGAGATAAGTGAGTTCATCTTTCCAATGTCCTGAAAGGTGGTGGTTAATATCCAAGTATACAGCCTCATCTATTCCAAACATTAAATCAGAAGTATAAACATCAGCTGCAGCCTCAACGATATTACGCCATGCCTCAATAGCTTGTTTTTCATAATTTATAGCATCATCTAGTGCATGTGGGTCGTTAGTACGTTTATAAATACGATAGCTAATGGCAGCTGGAATCCTTATTGAATGATATAGGGCCAAATTAGATAGTATTTTTAAATCTGTAATAGTCGAATAAAACTCCTTATTTCCATGGTCAATATATCCTTCGGCTTTGGCAATGAGTTGGTTTATTTCGAGGTTGGTCTGCGCAAACCATCTACTAGTATTTGACGGCAACCTCTTAGCAGTTTCGTAGCCTTCTATCAATATTTGGGCTTCCGTATCAAAACTAGCAAATTGTTGAATATCGCTTCCCTCCGCCAAAGCATACTGTGGCAAATCTCCAAACCTTTGTTTTTCCGGCCAACCACGTGTTGTAGGAAACTTGCCATAAGGTGAACAGGCTGCTATAATTTTGGGCAATATCCAACTGGCCTTGTGCAAAGCTTCTTCTACCGCTGCACCCCCATCTTTTCCAAAGCGTTTCTCAAATTCGCGATGCCACGTCTCCGATGGAGTGTTGGGGTTATAAGCCAAACGGCCAAAAGCCTGAAAAAAATGCCAATAACGCTCAAATTCATAGTCGTAATAGATATATGGTGGGGACAATAAATTTATCGGCTCCATATTGTGTGGTTGAGCCTCCATTTTAGTGGCAAGAGGTTCATTTATTTCAAATCCTTCTCCATCATAAAGGTGCGTACTAGCAGCAAATCGCCGAGCATATTCTGGGCTGCCCCAAAGGAGTATTCGTTGAGTACCCCCGGTCCACAAACGCCAATGAATTTTGTAGTTTTTAGGGTAACGCAACATATCTGCATAACTATGACGACGATCGAATTGGTTTTCACGATTTATGTGAGTGGGATGAAAGGGAAGCCCCATTTGCTCCATCCAGTACTTTGTAGTTACTCGGAAATTCAAATTCAAACTGTTTGCTATTTGAATTATCGATTCAGGCAATTCTTTGGCTCGCAAATCTACTTGAAGGTTTGGGAATTTGGCCTTTATCATTTTAAAAACTTCAGTCCAAAAAAGTTCCATTTCTTTTCCACTCTTTAAGCCAGATTCAGCATGCATACGAAATTGAATTCCGTCAATATTTGGCACTTCTTGAAGAAACTTGTCTAAAGCTGCTTTAGTATAATTCGCTAGATTCCTGCCATTAAGCCCTGTGACCAAATAATTTTTATCATCTTCGGACTCCACTTCTCCAGAAAGCCCTCCCGTTTGAATACCCCCACGAAAGATATGGTCCCATATCCCTACTTTAAATTCTAACCCTCTTTCGTGAGCCATTTCAATCATGCGATTTAGTGCCGCAAGATTTTTTTGTTGTTCCGAGAAAGTTAAATTACCCATTTTTATATTCGGAAACCCATCTACATCAAAAAAGTATGGATAACATGGAGCAAGAAAACCACCATTTTCATATCCAAAAATGACAATAATAGAATTGAACCTATTAATCGCAAGCATATCCATATACTTAGCCCAATAATCTTCATTATAAAACCTACTTTCCCAATAGGCACGGTTCATAGTATACAAGGATATAGCTCGATTACCTACATGCGGAGATTCGGTGATTGGCTCAACTTCGTTAAATGGGTCATTTTCATCAGAACTCCAGCTAAGGCGTTCACCAACATCAAGAATTCCATACATCAATCCTTTGCTATCTGAACCCTGAATCACCCAAACTGGTTTTGTCTTATACTCCGTTCTCCAAACCGATAATGATTCGGGCTGAATTAATAATGGTCTATTAGAGCCAAGAGCAAGTTCGCTCGCCAAACCTTTTCCAACGTTGGTCCCTAGAACCAAACAAGTTTCGCCAATAGCCTTATCAATGGAATCCACCTTCTCAAAAGTAATTTTTTGCTTTTCTAGTCTTGAAATCAATGACCTCAGCCCATGCTTAGCAGGCATTTCCATTTCTTGATCAATAACAATTGACAATTGTAAAGTTCTTTCAACTATGCAGGAAGAAAAAGATATGTTTACGAGTAAAAGCAATAAGGGGATTAGTATATTTGATTTGTTTCTAATCCAAGAATTCATGATTTGATTTATTCCTAACATAAAAGATTAATTAGGGCATTCATCAAAAATTTGAAAACTATTCTCGAATAATCGCTTTCCAAATGGATTAATTTTTTTCATATCTCCGTTGTTTGATTAAGGTTGCAGTAACCGATTTATATAAAGAAGGCATAAAATTCCTTGAGTCCAATTAAATAAGTTTAAGCCGTAGCGGCCAATTAATTTCTAGTTTTACAACTATTTTGAAATCCTAATAAAACAAAATAATTGCATTCCTCAATACTAATAAGAAATTCTGTTGATTTAAAGGATATATGGTTTTATGAAAGGGGGAAATGATTTTTACCCTGGTATTGCGCGATTTTTAGCAAATTTCCTCTACTAAAATGATTCTACTAGAGAAATGGAGTTGAATCCAAGTAATATATAATTGGAGTTACTACAACATTGTCGGCAAACATTGTCCTTTATAAAACATTCCTCAGCTAGGTCTTAGCCCTAAAGGTCTTAATATAGTTCCCAGGAGTTTTTCCAAATTGCTTTTTAAAGCAAGTTCTGAAATATTTTGGATCTGAAAAACCCACCATAAAAACTACTTCCGTTATCGAATATTCGCCTGATTTCATAAGATTTGAAGCGCGTTTTATTCTTATGGTTCTAATGAATTCAGAAGTCGATTGCCCGGTAATCGACTTGATTTTTTTGAAAAGCGCCGAACGGCTCATACCCATTTCTAATGAGAACTTTTCTACCGAATAGTCTGGATTGTCTATATTTTGCTTTATAATTTTAAGGGACTTCTTTAAAAACTCTTTATCCAGCTTACTGGATAGTTCCTTCCAAGAGGAAGAGGTGGATTTGGTCCTAAACTTTTCAACCCACTGTTGTTTTGTTTGCAAAATATTATTGACTCTAAGTCTTAAAACTTCTATACTAAAAGGCTTTAACACGAATTCGTCAGCACCTGTTTCCAGTCCTTCTTTTTCATTTTCCAAACCTGCTTTTGCCGTAAGAATAATCACTGGAATATGGCTTGTGTTCAAATCGTTCTTAATTAATTTGCACATTTCTATACCATTCATTATGGGCATCATTAAATCCGAGATAATAATATCCGGCCCCATTTCTAAGGCGATTTTCAATCCTTCTTCCCCGTTAGGAGCGCTCAAAACTTTATAATAATTTTGGAAATAATTCGATAGATATTCTCGAAGATCTAAATTGTCCTCTACTATTAAAATTGTTGCGGTTTCTTTCGTATGCTCAACCCTGTCCATAGTATCTGGACGAGGTATAATCGTACTTTTAAAATCTTTAATTTCATTTTTAATGAATTTAAAATTGTATTGTTTAGGCTGACTTTCCAATATTGAATCTACCTCATATACGGTTTTCGAAATAGGAATCGAAATACCACAAGTAGTCCCCTTTTCTAATGCACTACTAATACTTATACTGCCTTTATGAATCTCCGTCAAGTGCTTTGAATAAGCCAAACCTAACCCCGATCCGGACTGTATAACGTTACTCTCTTCTTTAGCTTGATAAAAACGTTCAAAAATATTTAATAGCTCGTCATTGGCTATGCCAATACCCTCATCTATAACTTGGATTATGGCATTCTCTCTATTATCCCTTATTTCCTTTTTGAGAATCAATTCGATTTTTCTATTTGGAGGTGTAAACTTAAAAGCATTGGATAAAAGGTTGTATAAAATTTTTTCAATTTTATCGTTGTCAAACCATGCATCAATCGTTCTTTCCTCTGTTTTAAAGGTGAATTCTATATGCCTTTCAATTGCGATTTCTTCGAAGGCATTATAGATCTCCTCTACAAAAGTCACCAAATTCCCTTCCTCAACAACTAAATTTATTTCACCCGACTCAGCACGTCTAAAATCGAGCAATTGATTGATCAGTCTCAATAATCGTGTTGAATTCTTGTACATTATCCCATTTAACCGCTGTAAATATTGAATATCGGTACTACCCTGCATAATTTGTTGAAGTGGCCCGATAATCAAGGTAAGTGGTGTTCTTAATTCATGGGAAATATTCGTAAAAAAACGCAATTTCATCTGATTTATTTCTGCTGATTTTTCATGCAAAGCGCTTTCCAATTTAAGTTCATTTTTCAATTTTATTTGATTCCCTCTAACGTTAACTATGATATATGTAATTACAATGGCCATGACTATAAAAAATAGAATAGAGACAGAAGTCGCGTACCACGGTGGGGTAATTGTTATCAATATTTCTTTGGGGGTTGTGCTCCAAACGCCTGAACTGTTGGACCCATAAACTTTAAAAGTATAGTTACCTGCCGGCACATTCGTGTAAGCTGCGAACCTCCGCTCCTCACCAATGGATGTTTGCATTTTCTCATCAAAACCCTCCAAAATAAATTTGAATTTATTTTTTTTAGGGTTGGAAAAATGCATGCTTGAAAACTCAAACTCAAAAGAATTTAAATGATGGGGCAATATGATTTTCTCGGTCTCATTTATACCCTCTTTTAGTATAATATTTCCTTCAATTACATCATTAGGTGTCACAGACTCATTAAAGATTTTGAAGTCGGTAATTGCTAACTGAGGTTCTCTATTATTGACCGTTATTCGATTAGGATGAAAAAATGTAAATCCGTTCACTCCTCCACAAATCATAGTCCCAGAGGAGGTAAACTCCATAGAACTATCCATAAACCCCTCAACATTAAAACCATCTTTTTTTTCAAAATAGGTTATAATACCGGTATGCGGATCTAGTTTTGAAATTTCCCTAATGTGCATGGACCAAATATTCCCTTCAAAGTCCTCCCTTATCTGATAAACGACATCACTTGGCAATCCGTTCTCTATCGAATATTGTCTGAATTCGAGGTCACTATTGTCAACATAATTTATACGGTTGAGGCCTCCACCGTAAGTACCGATGTATAAACTACCATCTTTAGCCTGAAAAATATCCAGCACATAATCATTACTTAATGAGTTCGCATTGGATATATCACTCTGAAACCTATCGAAGGTAATGTTTCCCGTATCAGACCGCTTTAATCTATTAAGTCCATTAGTGGTGCCTACCCAAATGGTTCCTTGGTCATCTTCCAATATATCCCTTATATTATTGTTTGTTAAGCTACAGGTATCCTTCGGTGATGATTTATAGTTAACGGTTTTATATGAACCATTTTGATTATTATAGGACAACTTGAACAAGCCATTTGTCCAAGACCCAAACCAGATATCCCCTTTACTATCTTCTTCGATAGCAAAAACGCGATTGTCATAAATATTTCTCGAACCATCTTTAATACTATCAAAAGTTTTAATTTTGAATGAGCGAGATTGCCTATTGTAATCGATTTTACTTAGTCCATTCATGGCTCCGACCCAAATAGCCCCATCCTTACCCCTCATTAATCGTTTAATTTCCGGTAATCGTCTTGGCCCAACTGTTTCTTTTATTGTATTCAAATAACTATATTGCGATGGGAGGTTTAACATCTTCGAGAATCCTTTTTGCATTTCATTACCATCTAAAACGGCTATGGTACCATCTTGGGTTCCAAACCAAATATCCCCATTTTGATCTTCGCACATGGATAATATAGGAGAATTGAATAGCGAAAGTGATTCTTTGGGGCTTAATAATTCTGTGGAATTATAAAACGTGTGGTTATCCAAATCCATTTTATACAAGCCGTTGTTCAAAGTGCCTAACCAGAGAATATTGGATTTGTCAATAAATATTTCCCGAAAATCCTGTGTATTTACAAAACTCTGAAGCTGATTGTTTGTAGAGTAATCAATTATTTCACCCGACTCATTATCATAATTCAGAAACAATTTATTTCCTGCAATCCATATTCTCCCTTCTTTATCAACACTCATGTTTATAGTACTGTGTGCTACATCAAACTCCCTACGCTGCGTTGGCTGCAGTAGTATTCTCTCGGACTCGATAACCTTTAGATCATTATCCATTTCTATTTTTAATAGCTCCAATTGATTACTAATTACCCAAATTGTATTCTTTGGATATTCAAGGATATCGAGAACCGTACCTTTGTCAAACAGTTGTTGTATATAATCCGTATCCGTGATCTTTAATTTAGGAGAGTTTACACCATTATATATCTCTATTTGATGTAATTTGACTTTAGCAGATGGGGTTAAAAACCAATATTGACCGTTAATAGAAGGTATTAAATTTGCATTATCCAAAGCCAAATCTCCATAGCTATCCAAAAAATACTCATTCTCCAATACTCCTTGGTTATTTATTTTAAAAAACTTAATTCCCTTTTGAGTAGCAAGGATAAAAACTCCAGAATTAGACTGATGGAGTATATTTTTACCAACATATCGATTTTCCACCTCATTATTTAAAACAACATCAATTTTTCCCGTATCTGGGGCTATTCTATTTAGACCTGCTTCCGTTCCCGCCCACATATAGCCATCGTTATCCTCATACAGTTTATGAGCTACATTACTGCTCAATCCATAAGAACTCTGTGCAAAGTTGTATTGTTTCATAGTGTACCCATCATATTTATTTATACCGTAATAAGTACCGAACCACATATAACCACTACGGTCTTGTATAATACTTGTAACTGTTTGATGGGACAATCCTTCATCTCCAGCAATTTGGTTTAATTGCCATTGCGAGGTGACGGGAGTGAACAAAATCAAAAAAAATCCGATAAAAAAATATTGTTTCACAATTGTGGTCATTTAATTTATGGTGAGCAAATATTCATAAGCGATTAAATATCAATTTGTTGTTGAATAAAACACACTCTTAAAGTAAAACAAAAAGGTACAATCTTTTTAATTAATCTAGTTACATGGTACTAGTTTGGTATTTAGACATTAAATAATTACTTCCACTTTTATGTTAATCCGTTTATATTTAGCACCATAGTAGTACACTGAAAAATATTAGTTTCTATTAATTCATTTTCTGATTATCTTTTCTTAAAAGATCTTGGACTGAGGGTTCATTGCTCTTTTGCTCAACGATTTTACCAAAATCCTTATCAGTTATCATACGAAACTCTTCTAAGCTTTTGTTATTTTCATATTTTACCATAAGTTCTTTTAGTTGTCCTTTTAACTCAGCAACGACCTCTTTATAACTACTATCATTTATGATATTATTTAATTGATTTGGATCTTTTTCCAAATCATATAGTTCCCAAACATCAATATTATAATAGAAATGTGCCAAAGTGTATTTTTGAGTTCTAATTCCGTAATGAGGCTGTACGTGATGCCAATAAGGGAATTCATAATAGTGATAATACATAGCATCTTGCCAATCCTTTGGAGTTTTTCCCTCTAACAAAGGCACAAAACTTGTTCCTTGCATTTTATGGTCCGTTTTTAAACCAGCTAAATCCAATAAGGTTGGTGCAAAGTCAATATTGGATATAATGTCTTCATTAACACTACCAGGTTTAATCATTCTTGGGAACTTGACCATGAACGGCATGCGCAATGATTCTTCGTAAATAAAACGTTTATCAAAAAATCCGTGATCCCCTAAGTAAAAACCTTGATCTGAAGTCAAGATAACAATGGTGTTATCTTCAAGGTTGTTTTCTTTTAAATAACTCAAAACTCTTCCCACATTATCGTCGACAGATTTTACACACGCTAAATAATCTTTTATATACGTTTGGTATCTCCATTTTCTCCCTTCTTCGTCACTCATCCCTTCTGGCTGTACAACCTCGCCAGGTCTTGCCCCGTAAAAAGTCCATTTCAACTTTTCTGTACCTTCTAATCCGGCTGGTTCTGGTAATTTCATATCCTTATTACTAAAATATTCCATAGTCATTTCAGTATTCCCGGCAGTCATCTCCCTACCTTCATAATTATCATTGAAAGTTGCGGGGTAAGGCATATCTATATTTTCCCAAAGTTGTTCGTACTTCGTATCAGGTTCCCAAGGACGGTGAGGAGCCTTAAATTGCAATACCATTAAAAAAGGATCATTAGACTGTTTACTGTTTTCCAACCAATTTAAAGCGAATTCTGTACTTAAGTTTGTAGAATAACCTTTTTCCTTAACATCCACACCGTTTTCATTATAAATCGGATCCCAATATAGTCCTTGTTGACCCGCCGTATTATGATACTTGAATGTGTCAAACCCTTTTGGGGTTGTCCCTAAATGCCATTTACCAAATAAACTGGTTCGATATCCTTGTTTTTGAAATTCTTGTGGAAATGTCCATAGTGTATCATTAAATTTTCCCCCGTTTTCATTCTTATAGTAACCATTTAAATTACTATAGTCCCCAGTTAAAATGGAGGCTCTACTCGGACCACATATGGCATTGTTGCAAAGTACATCATGAAATAACATGCCGTCATTAGCAATCTTATCGATATTGGGAGTCGGGGCGATATCTTTGTAAATTCCACCATACGCACTAATAGCCTGGATAGTCAAATCATCAGCCATGATATAGATGATATTTGGTTTTTTTTCTGGTTTTGGTTTTTTTGAAGAAATATTGCATGAAATAAATATGAGTACAAAAGCGGATATAGTAATTTGCTTGAATGGAATCATTTTGCTGATAAGGATTAAGTCTTTTTTTATTTGGTTCATAATAATTTTGTTAAATTCAAAAGTCACTTACAGTTATTTAGCAGAATTCGTTTTGTTATGGTGGATTCATTAAAGTTATAGTATCATAAAAAACCTCTAAACCTTATTAACCACCAAATTCAAATCTACAATCACAAGTATACGTTTCCCGCTATTGACAAATCGGGTGATATAACTTTAAGAGAAGGACAAATGGGTATTTTAAACTGCTTCTTACTTGTGGTCTTATAAGTAAATTACTGCAAAAATCATAAATGTAGACAGAATAAAATTTTGCCGTAATCCATGTTTAATTCAGTTCCATAAAGATGTGGAATAGACTGGATTCTGCGTAATCAATAAATAACCTAGATTTATCATTGAGGATGGGATAGTATAAATTTGATTACACAATTTAGAACTCACCACTTTAATTTGTTTTAGGTACCAGATTAAGCACGGAGCTCAATGTTCTTTATTACCACCATTGTTCCAAAAGATATAGGTACCATTGGTGGTAGATGTGATAATGTCCAAAGTGCCATTATTATCAAGGTCAACGACTGTTACTTCTGAACCAGCGCCAGAACGATTATGTATAAGTTCCGGAACTAATTCAGCACCACCAGGTGCAGCCGGATTTCTAACAGTTCTGTACCAATACAGTACAGGATCGCTATATGGGTCAGGGTCGTAATAATTATCTAAATGTCCAAAATACCTTTTACCCACTATAAAATCTTTTATTCCGTCATTATCTATATCTGCAAACGCAGCCCCGTGAGGTTGAGAAAATGTCACCCCGCCCTTATTATTGAACTGATAATCATCATTAATCATATGTCGGATAAAACTGATTTCTCCTTTTTTATCCCTTTTCTGCTCATACCATGCCAAACCAAATCCATGGGCATTTAAATTTGCAACAACATCATTCAATCCATTACCATTAACATCATAGACAGCCATTATGCTACTTCCTATATTGGTACTTCTTTTGCCATACCTCCCAAATGCAACAGGGTGGTAGTCCCATGGTTGAGTAAAATTTAATTCCATAGGCTGTTCCCACCACCCAAAAGCATTCAATATATCAATCCGACCATCTCCATTAATATCCCCGGTTCCTATTCCATGTGCCGTGGCATACCCTTTTTGAGAAACTGTAAATTCTGTCCAAGGTTTTGATGGGTCATCTTTATCTGGTTTTGCGTACCGTAGAAAACCACCTGCTCCATATACCAATTCGGGAGTGCCATCCTGGTCGATATCTTCAAACACTGTTATTTCATTTTGCCTAATACCTTCAGGGAGAACATTGTAGCTTTTCCAGCGCCTACTTTCTCCTTTAGGATTAATGTAAAGTGTTGTTTTAAAGGCACTTCCTAGTACATCTGGCCATCCATCATGATTAATATCATAGGTATCCTGAACCTTGCTGTAGGGAATTTCCAGAGAGGGGCTACTGGCAACGGCCGGAAAAATCTCCCTTCGCTTTGTATAGTCAGGTCCATAATAGATATAGGGTCCAGCTACAACATCAAGAAATCCGTCTCTGTTAAAATCAGCCGCGTTTGCTCCCCAAGAATAGTACATATCGCTTATTCGTTGTACCCTAAATCTACCAGAGATATTTTCAATTGGCGTTTCTTTTATGGATATATCTTTTATCAAAATATTTTTAAATTGCGATTCTCCCTTACCATGAATATAAAGGGCTACAGGACCAAAACCATCTTCGTTTTTTTCTTCTCCAGTTGTTCCGCCAACTTCCCTACCATCGTTCAGAAATGACCTTATAACATTAACATCCAAATAAACTTCCAATTGGTTCCATTCCCCATTTACAAAATCCGTATTCGGCATTTTAACGGGAAGGTCAATTGGGACTAGTGGAGCCTTGGAAATTTTCTCTGATTTATATTGGCGGGCACTTTCCTTTAAAGCAGGTGCTACCCGGTACCATATACCTCCAGCTTGGGCTAACTGTTCCCGGCTTGTCTCATTTCCTTGCTCATCAAAATAGACGTTAAATGGAACTAACGTTCCTTCTCCATCGACAGACAATAGAACTGCCTCAAATCCCTTATTATTCTCCTGAAACCTAAAAAGGAGTCCTGTCTCTACCTTGCTGTTCCTCTTGATCGAAACTTGAAAGGCAACATCTTGAAACGCTTCATTGAAAATCAGGATTCCAGATTTGTTTTCTTGTTGTACCATTCCCGTTATTGTGCCGTTCTGGGCGCTCCATTTTCCCGTACCGAGCCCCTTCCATTTATTAAGGGTTGATCCCGTAAAAAAATAATCCGGTATAAATGTCATTGATTTTATATCCGTTACCTGCGGTATTTCTTGAGAAACAATAAGCAAAGGCATCATAAAAATAAAAAATAAAATGTGTTTAGTTTTCATGAGTTATTATTAAAAATTCTAATTAATACTAGATTTTGGATCCTTAAAAGGTTCCTCATCCAAGAGAACTTTCAAACGTCAAAACAGTACGTTAATCAATTGGCAAAGCATATACAATATAACCTCCTTGAGGGTCAGAATCCTTATCTGTTGCGAGTGTATTACCTCCTCTACCAAACTTCAAAGGGCCCGCCATTGCCGGTATTACCAAGTATTGTCTATTATTTTCTTCATACATGGCAGGAAGCCCTTGAGTAGCAGCCGGTAATTTTGAACTCCATAATTCCTCACCATTATCGGCATCAAAGGCATAAATATTTCCATCCTTTGAAGTCGAAAAAACTAACCCAGTAGATGTAACTATCATTCCATTTCTTGTGCTTCTCATTACCCCTGTATTTTTAAATCCTAATTTATTTGCTTCAGAATCTTCACCCAAAGATCTTTTCCATTTGATCTCTCCCTTATTTAAGTCAAAGGCCATTATTTCTGACCAAGGAGGATTTATTATATAAGGCGCATGTAACCCCCATTCGTCGAGATACATACGGCCATGATCTACTTTAACCCCATCTGGGTAAGGCGCTCCATATCTACCGCCTTCACGTACTATTGTTCTTTTTTCCAATCCGCCCGAAGCCCCACCCACTGCCACAACAGGACCAAGAGGGATTTCTGAGGTATTTTTACCTCTTCCTTCAGATTGATTTCGAGATTGATCCGCTAAGAAATCATAAAGTTCTTTAATCTCTTCATCTCTCAAATGAGAAAAAGACGGCATATCTCCTCGTCCGGAGATTAAAACCTGACTAAAATCATTAAATTGCATGCTTTGTTCAATATCTATGAGTGAAGGTCCTACTAAGCCTGTTCTGTTTACTCCATGACATGAGGCACAGTTCTGTTGGTAAATCACAGAATTTCCCGTTGAAACTGGCACTTTAGTACTTCTATTCTGTAATTGGTCTAGCGTCAATAATTTGTCATAAACTGAAGGCCAATTTATTGAAATCACAAACACTGTTCCTTCTGTTGGATTTGCGGCAGTCATTCCCCAATTGACTCCTCCGACAGGTCCTGGCATGGCCAATGTTTCAGTCTTATCAGAGAGAGGAGTATAGAGGCCGCTTGGAATACTATCCAATTTAAGCTTCCACTCCTCACGTTCCTTTTCAGTTAGAAAAATGATACTCAAATCTTCTTTCGTAATTTCTTGACGAGAAATAGGCGGAACTACAGTAGGAAATGGTTGAGTAGGCCATGCCTCTTCCCCAACCACTTTACTTGAGGGAACTGGTCTCTCCTCTATTGGCCATAAAGGTTCTCCTGTTACCCTATTAAAAACAAAAAGAAAGCCATTCTTCGCAGCTACGGCAACCGCATCGATTTCTTTACCGTTATGATTAACGGTAATTAATTGAGGCGCAGCAGACAAGTCATAATCCCATAAATCATGGTGAACGGTTTGAAAATGCCAAATTCTTTTACCAGTTCTTGCATCCAATGCCAAAATACAATTACCATACAAATTACTTCCGATTCTGTCGGCCCCATAGTAATCAAATGTGGGTGAACCCAAAGGGTAATAGGCAATTCCCCTTTCAATATCCAATGAAATCTCTCCCCAACAATTAACTCCTCCAACATATTTATGCGCATCTTTTGGCCAAGTCTCATAACCATATTCACCAGGTTGTGGAATGGTGTGAAAAGTCCATTCCAATTTGCCTGTCACAACATTAAATGCCCTTAAATGTCCTGGGGTAGACATATACGATTCCCCAGTCGAGGAACCTAGAAGAAGTAAATCTTCAAATATTTTTCCCGGAGATCCTGATTGAACCCTCACCAATGAATTTGGATCCCTTCCCAGTCCCTTTTTTAAATCAACCAACCCATTTTCACCAAAAGCGAGAATAGATTTCCCTGTTGTTGCATCAATCGCTTGTAAATAATCGTTAATCTGAAAAATAAGCCGTTTATCTCTACCATCTTTACTTTCCCAATAATTAATTCCTCGTCTGGCTATTCCGGTTAAATTTGCATGAATCCAAATTTCTTCTCCAGTGGATGCATTCAGTGCCACAAGTGAATTGTTTTTTGCTAAAACAAACATTTGGTTATCCACTATTATTGGACTAAATTGATATGCCTTATTATCGCCGGTAGGATAAAACCAAGCTACTTCTAATTCCTTAACATTGAATTTGTCTATTTGATTTAAATCAACATATTTGGACTGATCAGGGCTACCTCCATAATCTTCCCAGCTCCTGTGTTGATTGTTTCCATCAACTATCTTTTCAGTACAACCTAATAGGGCAAAAAAAATTACCGCCACAAAAAGGCTTAAAACAAAATATTGGCTTGATTGTGAATTTTTGGATGTATTGGTCCACATTATAAGAATCTTTTTTTTTATAAAAATTAATACATTGATATACTTAATCTTGCTTCTTGTGAAATCAATTCTCTCATGGCCCTTCCCAAGGAGCAAAGCGAAAAAGCATAAAGAATTGAGCTTTAAATTTATCTTCAACTGACCAATATAAATTGCTTTATCACAGGCAAATGCGCCAGTTCAGTTCACCAGAATCCTGTATTATTTTTCCATTTCTCAGATTGATTTCTTTCTGGGGCACAGGCCATATTTCGTTTACACCATCCAGGAATCAACTTTATCGCTATGGCGTATTTTCGATATAACTCTTTACAGCTCCCATTTAAGCCCTCAAAGACAATTTGGTAATTTTACTTAGTGCCCCGCTCTTAAATCGTCAATAGATGGGTAACTGATGTCAATTCTTATAGGGTATACAGCTTTTTTATTTTAATTCTTTATACTTTGCCCAATTGAATACTGCTTTTTGTGATGATTTAGCATGCGCGTAAAGACCAAAATATGCACCAATATAACCCCCAGCACTCTTGGTGCTCAAGTGTCTTGCATCTAATTTACTACCCAATGGTTTCCAATTCGTTTCATCTAAACTATAATAGGTCTGAAAATCCTTCTCTATAATTTGCATTTTCAGAAAAATGGATTGACCTGGTTTATAATCGTTGAGTTGAATTTTATCAAATTCTTGTGTGGCTGAAGAAAGTATTAAATAATATCCATTCTCTTTTCTTTCCAGAACCAATTTATAATAGAACTCTTCATTTTGATAAGCTACGATGCCAGCTTCCATAGGTCTACCTTCATATTTGCCTTGACTTTGAATTAACGTAACGTTCGTTATAAATTCAGCTTTTTTATGTTGCAAACGACGACCGATAAATGAAGGGTTACCTACTTCATCGATACTAATAGGCCTCGCGTCTATGGTTAATTTTCCATTATCGATATTATACCATTTCTCCTTTGGAGTCCGGATAAAATTCCATTCAAAATTCAATTTTAAACTGTCAAAATCATCTTTCCAGTCCGAGGAATAGTCTTGGAAAGAAACTTTTCCTTCTGCAGGTTTCAAGGGTAGGGAAACATCAAATGGAACTGATTTGCCTTTTTCTAGAATCATAGGCCATTTTCCTTTTTTCCATTCAACAGGAAGAATGAAAGTCTGACGCCCTGTATTAAAATGTTCACCTTCATATGGCTGACATCCTAGAAAAACCGAAACCCAATCTCCATCTGGAGTATCCACAAAGTCGGCGTGTCCTGTACAGGTTACAGGGTTTTTCCGATTTTCAGGTAAACCGAATTGGGTGAGAATAGGATTATCTTTACCAACTTCATAAGGCCCCCATATATTTTTACTCCTTAAAATAACTTCTCGATGTTCTATTCCTGTTCCTCCTTCCGCGCAGAGCAAATAATAGAATCCATCCTTATTAAATAGGTGTGGACCTTCGATCCAAATAGGATTCGTTGAAGGGTCAATACCACCGTTCAATAATTCAACACGTTTCCCTATTGGTTTTTGTGTCTTTAAATTGAACTCTTGCAACCACACCGACCGATGTCCACTATATCTAGGCTTTCCATCTGCAACAGGGCCATTATTGACAATATATGCCTTACCATCATTATCAAAGAAAAATGAAGGGTCAATACCGTCGATTTCATCCAACCAAATTGGGTCTGACCAAGGGCCAGCTGCATTTTTGGCTGTTACATAAAAGTTACCTCCCTGCTTACCTTCTTTAGCTCCCATTAAGGTGTTGATTAAATAAAATGTGCCTTCGTGATAACGTAAAGATGGAGCATAGAGGCCAGCGGACATCCACTCATCGGTTAGATTCAATTGGGAAGGTCTATCTAACACATGCCCTATCTGTTTCCAGTTGGACAAATCTTTACTATGAAAAATAGGAATTCCTGGAAAAAATGAAAAGGATGAATTTACAATATAATAGTCGTCGCCTACTCTACAAATACTTGGGTCAGGATAAAATCCCGGTAATATCGGATTTTTGGTTTGTGCCTGTATATCAAAAGTTAAGATCAACAAAATAAGGGAAACAAAGATTGTTTTAATTGTAGTGAATCTCATGAGGTTATATTTATCTACTTTGTGTTTAAAATGGTTTATTTAAAATATTTCGATTTGAGGATATAAATTAGGGTTGATTGACTCCTGTAATTTCCCGTACCTTGTTAAAGAAAGCTTTTTTTCGATCAGAGTTTATCCCCCAATCCACAGGAACACTCTGGTAGCCTTCACTATAATCTGTCTCTCCTGGAAAACGGAAATCCAAATAGCCCCAAGAAACATAACTCTCAATAGATGTCGTAAAATTATTTATTGCTTTATCAAAGTTAAAATGGTCATCTTCATTATTGATTATTGGCATTTTTCGATACCCTTTCACCTTCCGTGTATCATTCGCCAACTTTGTCAATTGGTCGGGAGTATCGGCCCCATTTCCATGAATCAATAGAAAATCGGACGCCTTTACCACAGACGAGTTAGGCACGGTAATTCCCCCAAAGCTTGTGCCTACTAAATATCTATAGTTTTTCTTTTTCTTTTTCTTTACCAATCTAATCAATTCCGATATTCGATCTGGATAAAGAATATCATGATCGTAACTCTTGGTATTGGTTTCATTACAAATTTCTATTAGCACATTACGATATCCCTTATCAAATAACCAATCTATTAAGTTGGAAGTTGCATTAATTATTGCAGCTTCATCTTTTAAATGATGGTCTTGTCTAAAATAAAAGATACCTAGTATAACGACCATCTGTAATTCATCTGCTTTTTTAAGAATATTATCAAGCCTCTTCATGTAGGGTTCTCTGAGAGAACCATCCTCATAGAATCCAGGGTTTATATATGGTTTACCTTTATATCCCGCTGGGCCTCCGCCTTGCATACATAATGTAAAACTGTTGAGTCCATAACTGTGCCACTCAGGCATGGCTTCTACAAATTCACGATTATTTCTATCTGCATCCCATACTTTGGTATCGGGATACGCAAAGGACTTCGATGTAGTAGAATCAATATCATCAAAAATACCCTGAACCATTCGCGAATTAATTAAAAGCCCTTCAACTTTATGACCTTGCCAATAACGCCCTTCATAGGTTGGTTTTCCGTTGATAAAAAATTGATCTTCGACAATTGATACTATTGTTTTTTGAGAATAAGAAAGTCCGCTTTTAAAGCTAATTAGGAGGAATAAAAAAATACTTCTGTTTAATAAGTTCATATCCTAGTGTGTTTTTTAGATTAATTAATCGGTTTGCATTTAAATTGGGTAAAATTTGATCTACTTCTACTCCAAGTTTTTTGAAAGAGATGTAAATTTCAATTTAGGTTCGTTACCATTTTATTCAATATGATAATCGCGATTCTACAATTTTTTGACATCTTCAACTCAATTCATTCCTATTCAATGGTCAAACGAATCACATCATATATAAACCAACATCCATTGAATTTTAATGTATAAGTTTCAATTCCAGGTAGACAAGTCTACAACCGTTAAATAGGTATTGTTCTATTCAGCACCAATTCTTCCCGGCTCTCTTCGATTGTTCCCAGGTCTACCAGTAAGATCATCCCCAAGATCCACTCTGGCCCGTTCCACTAATTTTTGTAATTTTTCAACTACATCCGGGTTATGTTTTAGCACATTGTATCGTTCACCAGGATCCCTTCGTAAATCATAAAGTGCCAATCCGATAGAATCGGTATGTCGACTTCCTATGTTCCCGTCTTTACCGGGAAGTTCTCCTTCATCAGACTTATATTTATGCGGTAACACCAACTTCCAAGGCCCTTCCCGTACTGCTTCCAAACTGTTTTTACCGTAATAATAATAAAAGGTATCTCGGGGATTTTCGTACTCATTTCCTTTAAATAAAGGAAGAATATTGATTCCATCTATTTTCTTTTCCGGGAGTGGGGCTTCGGTAATTGCAGCAAATGTGGGCAATAGATCGATGGTAGAGGCCAACTTATTATTAACAGTTCCTTCGGGTATTACTCCTGGCCAACGCATAATTGCCGGTTCCCGTTGCCCGCCCTCAAAAGTGGTTTGTTTTCCTTCCCTTAACCCTCCCGAAGAACCTCCATGGGCACCAAAGGTCAACCATGGACCATTGTCACTTGTAAAAACCACTAGGGTATTATTCTCTAAATCATTTTCTTTTAATATCTTCATGATTTGACCTACACTCCAATCTATCTCCATCATAACATCGCCATACAGGCCTTGTTCGCTTTTACCTTTAAATTTATCGGATACCGCAAGAGGGACATGAGGCATGGTATGGGCAAAATATAGAAAAAAAGGTCGCCCTTTATGGCGTTCGATAAAACTGACCGCTTTTTCAGTATAACGGGTCGTTAACGTATTCATCTGGTCCATATTCTGAATAGTCTCAATAATATTATTGCCCTCAATAAGTGGAAGAGGTGGTACTTTTGACCGCCAAGATGACTTATCCGTTTCTAACTTTCCATCATACGCGATAGACCACATGTCATTGGAATACGGCAAGCCAAAATACTCATCGAAACCATGCTGCAAAGGCAAAAATTCCTTCGCATCTCCCAAATGCCATTTACCTACCATGGAAGTGGCGTAACCTTTTTTCTTCAATACTTCTGGAATAGTTTCTTCCGCACTGTTCATTCCAATTTTTGAATCCGGAAATAATGCACCAGTTAGCCCAATACGATTTGGATAGCATCCCGTAAGGATACCGGCCCTCGAAGCGCTACAAATCGGTTGAGCAGCATAAAAGTTGGTGAATCGCATTCCTTGGGATGCCAACTTATTTATATTAGGCAATGTATAACCAATAGCGCCATTTAAATCCAGATCGCCATACCCCATATCATCCATGAAAATAAGTACTATATTAGGTGCTTGGCCACTTTTAATTTGCCCATTTGCTGTTGAGCTCAAGAAAAAAAGTAAACTAAAAAGAGAGATTGAAATAAAAAGTGGAATTTCCAAACCATTTTTTTTCTTAATCATGACAGTGTTATCTAGTGTTTTCATAAGTCTTTATTATGCAGTTATAATATGTTGTTACCGGTTTTTACCACTTCTTGATACCCCAATTGAAGAACCTTTGCTCATTAGCATTCGGTTTTTACATCCATGTGTCATACTTCGACTAAAGTTTTCTTTCACCTTCCTTAATTTATAAATACAGTTGGATCAATTCCTCAAATACCGGAAATTGAATTCCTATCAAGTACATAGCGTTCAAGAAACACTTTTTAAATTGTTTTTATTATCCTACAATACAATGCTATGAACATTCAGATTAAGGTTTAGGGGCGTATGATTAATAAATAGGGTAATATGATTTTCTCACACAACTCACAACTAATTCAACCATCCCTAGTTACTTTATTTTTTAAAACACAACAATGAAAGCACTTTTATAAATTATTCTATTTATCGTCTTCAACATTGGCTGGTCTTTTTCCTAAAACAATTAAAACACGGGCCGAAACCCGTGCTTTCAAACAACTAACTCAACTACACTAAAAATCTTGAATACCTATTTTTTAAATCAGATTTCAACTCTACAGTCCCTTATTTTTTACACAACAATCTATTTCTTCTAATTACTTACAAAGGCAATATATTTACCATCAGGCGACCATTAATTGACATTTCTATTCTACTGAGATTACTACGCGCCTATAATCAACCAGTGGTACAATCTCGCTCTCATCCCAGACTTCGAGAATCAAATGCAGCTCTTTGCCTTTTGCGTCGTTCGGAACCGTGATTGAGATCTTGGCCTGGTCAGCATTCTCGATGCTAAGTTCCGTCCCGTAAGGCTTCATCCCGGCTTCTGGATAAATCCACCATTTGTAGTCTAGAGAATCTCGATCTGGATCCGTCGAAGCCAAGGCGTCGAAATCAAGCTTGTCTTCAACCTTTGCCGATACACGAACGATTTGGTCTGATGAATCCCCATTGATAACTGCTACGGGGTGGTGATTAGCTTCTTTGTAAGTTTTGATGCACCAGTCCATTCGGGCGTGAAGATCATTCCACATGGCCTGCCGCCATGGCCAGATAGCCGTGTTTTCATCGTGATACTCTATCCCTGTTTCTGGATCGACCCAATGGTCAATGGCATCAGTGTATACCTCCCAAGGTTTGTACACTTCTTCGTGCGGCTTCACTCTGCCTATGCGAGAAGGAACATTCTTTACCTTTTTTGCGCCAAAACGACCACTCCAACCGCCCCAGGTCTGTTCTGAAGGATCGGTCAACCCGTGCGGCACAAGACTCATCCAGGGAATGGTGCCACCACCCTCTATAAAAGGAGGATTATCGAAGGCCTGGTCAGTTTCAGTGTGTTGTCGCATTGGATACAGTTCACCCAAAGCACCGTGTGCAGAACGCACGTGTTCGTGAGCCCAATCATCCTGCCCCTTACTTGTATAAGGGAAGGGCTTCCAGTTATGCGGCCCTAGGTTCTTATTGTCTGGACCTCCAAAGTTCTTAGTTTGATGGATGGAACGTATCCAATGGATTTTAGGAAATTGATTATTGATCCATGCTCCGGCCTCATCTTGGGCAGCATTTTCGTATACTCGAAGCTTTTCAACAAAGGCATCAACTTCCTTAGTCGTATGGGTCTTGCGGTAATCGTAGAGAGCTTGAGCAAGAGTATTGGATCCTGCATTGATTACAACATGAATTGGACGTGAGTCGTCTTGAGTAACCCGATTAATAATCCAGTTTGACCCTTCAGTGGATTTACCATCTCCAACACCGCTCATACCATATTCAGGCTGCCCACTTGATACTTTTATTCGCAAGCCAAAGGGAGGTGGCCAACCTTTAGCGTGTAAATTTAAGTTTGGATACACCTTCTCATATCCATCAATCAGTTTTTGAAAAAGCTCTGGATGGGTGACACTTCTATAAGCAGTCGGGTTGCTCGGCTGCAGAAAAATACCCGTTACAGCTATTAGTCCTTCAATATCGATGGCGTTTGAACACATCAAAAGGTGATGCATCTGCTGCACTTCATCCGTCTCGTTCCCCATGTCGGCTAGAACAATTAGTCTTGGTTTTACTGATTGTGATTGACTATGGTTTATTATAAAAAAAAAGAAAACAAACAAAGGATAAAAACGTTTCATATTTTTTTGTTGCTAAAATTCAATATTTCAATTTAATTTAATAATCGCAGCATCGCGATCTCCAATAGTTAAGGCAACGGAAGTATTGTCATTATGTATTGGTGTAACATTCCAGATATCTTTAGCTTCTATTAATTTCATTTTATCCGACAATGAAAGTATCACTTCACGTGAAATTCTACTTGAATTCAACACCGATTAATAGGTTCCTCTATCTCCTCTATATAATCTAGCTTTTATTATATTCTCATTAGAAATCACATCTTGAACAACACATTCAGGTTCAACATATTCATGACACTTCATAAATCTTTTTTATTTCCTACTATACAATTTTAAGGTCTTTCTGGTAAAAATTTAGGGACATATGATTAACAAATAAGGTTATATGATTTCCCATAAAACTCTCGGCTAATTCAACCAACCCTCGATACTTTATTTTTGCAATTTAAAATTTGCATTGACCTAATTTCCTTAACCATTTTCCAGTAGCAATAGTTTTCCTAGCCTTTCCAATCTTTAATGCAAATGGCCCATATTTTTCAAAACCAAACAATAAAAGTGCTTTTATGAATCATTTTTTTATCGTCTTCAACATTGACCATCACTTTCTCAAAAAAATAAAAGCACGGGCCTAAACCCGTGCTTTCAAACAACTAACTTAACTGCACTAAAAATCATGAACATCTATATTCTGAATCAAATTTCAACTCGACTGTCTCTTATTTTTTTGACATAACCATCTATTTCTTCGAATTACTTACAAAGGCGATATGTTTGCTATCAGGCGACCATGAATTGACATTTAATGTACCCTGTCCTCCATACATATAGGCAATTACTTTTGGGGCTCCCCCTGAAACGGGCATTAAGCGCAACATAACTTGTTTGTAATTTGGATGGGAATTCAATTCAATATCCGGATTGAAGGAAATAAAGGCTAACCATTTTCCATCTGGGGAGATATGGGGGAACCAATTGTTGTACTGATCAAAAGTTAGCTGTTCCTTATTACTTCCATCAGGCTTCATCCTCCATAGTTGCATGGTACCCCCGTTCTTTGACCCATTATAATAAATGTATTTACCATCCGGGGAATATTCGCATCCATCAACATGTTCTAATTTCTTATTGTTTGTTAATTTTATCTCTAGTCCACCCTTAATCGATTTTTTGTAAATATTATAGATTTTATTACCGTCTCTTTGAGCTACATATACGACCTCTTTGTTGTTTGCCGACCAACCATGGAGGTAAGAAGGGGCCTCTGTCGTAATCGCTTTAGGTTCACCTCCTGAAAGCGGTAACACAAAAACGTTTGAACCCTTACCATCTTTATAGCTAATACCCAACATTTTACCATCAAAAGAAATACAATGGTCATTATTTATCTTGTCAGCAAATCCTGTATTTAATTTTTTCGTTTCGCCACCACTTATCGGAATAGTATACAACGACCCATCCATATTAAACAACAAATCTTTACCATCGGGCATCCAGTTAGGAGCTTCAAAGCGCCCATCCTTTTCGAGAATTACCTTACGTTTGCCATCGAAAACATTCATAGTTTCCATACGGCAGCCAATCCAACCATCTTTATAAGGGTTATAGGAATCTGCCACTGGTTGATCAATACGGACGTTCCAAACTTTTGCCGTTTCAATTTTATCAACATCATGGGAACTTATTACAACACCTGTCAAAGCCTCTTCTGGCATATATGGCAATTCTTTGGAACTGATTTCTTGCAATGGTTCTCCAGGATGCGCCGTCCGTACAATAAACAGATTTCCCTGGCGCTCTAATTGTATAATTTGTTGAAAGCGCTTTTCGGCAGCAACGTTATTTTCCGGATTACGCATTTCTGCTCCTTTACGTTCACGCCATTGACCCGTCATAAGTCCGTCTCCATGTAAAAATCCACCTGCCATCACTGCATCATCAGCCTTAGTGGCTCGTGCCATCCATCCAATTTTGCGATGAACCTCGTTATAGCCTTCGAATTCGAAATTGGCGGTCACTATAAAATCACCCTTGATTTTATTGAAGAGATAACGGTGTTCATCCCGTTGTCCCCAGATGTTATAACCTGCACCTTTTATCATATATGTCTGAGTTGCGTCATCGTAAGAAGCCGACCCAGCTAATTTTGGGTTGCCAATGTCTTTATTGTTTTGAAAAATTCCAATTGCGTTTTCTTGGGCAAACGACATCTGTAATATGCTTATACAAAAGAGTAAAAATTTAAAGTTCATATTTTACATTGTTTATAAACACAATTGGAACAATTCATTATACACCAATATTATAATTTAGGTCAGTTACATAGTATACATGAACTGTCATTTAAAAGGCTATTCTTTTTTAACAATACAATGCTATTAAGTTTCAGATAAAGGTTGAGGGGCGTATGATTATTATAAAAGGTGATATGATTTTTACTAAAAAATTCACACCTTATCCATCTGTAGCATATCCGAAAGAATACCCGTATTTGCTTATGGACCTACTAAGTACATTTTGAAACCAACCAAAAAAATTCAATTTGTTGGAAAACATATTATACATACATTTCACAGTCGCTTGGTCCTGAAGAAAAGGGAAATAGGAAATGGCACTTGGAGAGTATTTTACAGAAACATAGTTTTAGCTATCTTCAATGAAAAAAAAAGTGTTAAGCCAGTTTCAATTAGGTAAAGTCATATTTTGGAGTAAACAATGTCACTAAACCAATATATTCCTTAAATCAAGGCTAGGTTACGACACAGATATGCAGTGATATTTAAAAGTCATTCAAAGTTACTTTGAATAAATTGCTACCTTATTCCAATGTTCTCAAAAAAGCAATCATAGACCCAATTCAAATTATATCTCGGAAAAATATTCAGGGGTCAACCATACCTTCCATTCTTCATGGTGACTTGGAATTATAATTCTTTCCTATTCCAATTATTGAAGCATTATTTTAAACATTCTTTACCCTTATATTCTTATCAAGAGTTAATTATTGAATTCAAAATAACCAATGCATATGCTCTTATGCTCGAGACCTTAATAGAATGCTCCGCTTCCTCCCTATTAGACAAAAACCCCACCTCCAATAATATCACTGGACAAACGTATTGGGTTTCTCTAAGCACCTGAAAATTAGCATATTTCATTCCCCTCATTTATATAGTATCGGCAACCACGAACATTGTATGTCTAAAATTTATGACCCCCTGCTTTTTGATTTTCAAAACCAAATATATTTCCATTAAGAATATTGATAAAAAATTGATTATAAGTTGATTATAATGAATGTAATAGTCTAGAGTACAATTCAGTTTCGACAAAATAGAAGAAAAGTGAGCCTAAAGTGAGCGTTTTTAGCAATTTTCAAGGCCAACAAAAAAGGCTTCCAATTTCTTGGAAGCCTTGTCTTTGTTACTGTGGGCCCTACTGGGTTCGAACCAGTGACCCCCTGCTTGTAAGTCTATAAGATAGGACATCAAAACATGTTATATGCCTATCTTATGTACTTGAATATCAACAATTTAAATCATTTTGACTTATTTTGTAGTCATTTGTAGCCTTTTGATATCAAGGAAAAGTGAGCGTAAAGTGAGCGTTTTTATTTCTTACCTTTTACTTATAATATCCAAGAATCAATGGCCAAGGTAAGTCTGATACTCGACACAAGGAAGAAATCCAAAAGTAGGATTACCGGCCTATATCCCATAGTCCTCAGGGTCTTCCATATAAAGAATCGACTGCTTGGCATTGGCCATTACACCTCCCCTGCAGGATGGGACTCAAAAAACCATCTTCTGCGCAAATCCGCAGCAGTGAACAATAGTTCGGATTGCCAAAAGATAAACGCTGAACTTGGCGATAAGTTCCATTGGGCCAAACAAGTGGTATACGAGCTCGGCGATAGTATCGACCGGATGGACGTAGACCTCCTTCTGGGCCATATCAAGGGCAGATGGGATACCGAACTGGATTTTGAGATAAAAAAGAAGGTGGAAAATAATATTTCATTATCCCAATGGGGAAGTGTGTTGATAAAAAGAAAACGGGCAGCGAACATTCCGGGCACGGCACAGTGGTACCAAAGTGGCTTGGATGCCATGACTAAATTTAACAATGGAAAGGATATATTTCTCTACGATATTTCCGTGACATTTCTCAAGGACTTCGAGGCCCAACAACTGAGCAAGGGAAATTCCAAGAACACGATAGGGATGTACATCAGGGCGATTAGGTCCATATACAATAGTGCCATTAAAGAGGACCAATTTGTTCCGATCAAAAATCCGTTCGATCATTATAGGACGCCATCAATGGCGAGGACCAAAAAGAAGGCCGTGGCAAAAGTCAAGATTATGGATATAAAGGAATTGGAATATGAGCACGAAAGCCCTCTTTGGCATGCAAAGAACTATGCCCTGATCATGTTCTACTGCAGGGGAATGAACTTTATAGATCTTGTAAAGCTTAAAGTGCAGAATATCAAGGACGGCCGACTTCAATATGGCAGGAGCAAAACGGGTGACCCATTCTCCGTCAGGATTACCGAAAGTCTGGGGAACACCCTGGAGTTCTACCTTAAGGGGAAACAACCAGAGGATTATTTGTTTCCCACGAACTATGACGGAAGCACCAAACATTTTCAAAAGTACAAATCGCAAAGGAGGAGAATGAACGAACGTCTTAAGATCATTGCGAAAGATGCGGGGATAGAAGGAGAATTCACGACCTACTACATCCGCCATTCCTGGGCCACGATAGCCAAATTTATGGGCATATCTACAGAAATAATCAGTGAAGGTTTAGGTCATAGTTCCTTAAGAACTACCGAAATCTATTTGAAAAGTTTTACCAACTCTGTTTTGGATGAGGCCAATGAGCTTGTTGTTTCTTAGACTCCTTCTTTATTTTCGTTTAAATATCCGAATGATATCATCCAAAACTTCACCATAGAGAATTTTCAATAACTTATTAAACTCTTTAAAACTTCTAAATAGTACTCCTTCACCCCTCACGATATTTAAATATTACATTCAAAATGGCCAATACTAAGCTCCAAATTTATTATGGTTTTTGAATGCTCTGTTTTCTCCCAATTGACCAAAAAAATGCCACTAATTCGAACTTACACTTTCTGCCTTGAACCCAATTTTTTGCAACGTAGTTTTTACATCTTCTTCTGAAGCACCAGCGCTTTTTATGGTTAAAATTTTGTCAGGATTATCGGTATCCACTTCCCAACTTTCTATACCTTCTTGCTTGTTTAAAAATGGGGTTACTTTTGATACACAACCACCACAATTAATATTTGTTTTAAATTTTAAAGTTTTCATAGTATTTGAATTTATAATTAATATTAAAGTTTTACTCGTTTAAGTCTTAAGCTATTTAGAACTACAGATACGCTACTGAAAGCCATGGCCATTCCTGCAATCATTGGGTCCAATAAAAATCCATTTACAGGATACAAAACGCCTGCTGCAATAGGAATACCAATGAGATTATAAATGAATGCCCAAAACAGGTTCTGACGTATCCCCAATACAGTCCTCTTTGATAGTTCCAACGCTTTTGGGATGGATTGTAAATCTGACGTTATCAATGTCATTTTCGCGACGTCCATCGCTATGTCCGAACCTTTACCCATAGCAATACTAACATTGGCCTGTGCCAAAGCGTGGGAATCGTTGATGCCATCACCTACCATAGCTACTATCTTTCCTTCCGCTTGTAATTTCTCAACAAAAGCTGCTTTCTCTGAAGGCATTACTTCGCCTTGGTAATTTGTTACTCCTACTTGTTTTGCGACAGCAGATGCGGTTTTATTATTATCTCCGGTAAGCATATATACCTCGATACCTCTTTCTTGAAGTGTTGCTATGGCCAATTTTGAGGTTTCCTTTATTTTGTCGGCAATGGCGAGTATCGCCAGTACTTGTTTTTCATTCCCAAAGAATATAACCGTTTTCGCTTGCTCTTCGAGACTTTCTGCTGTTTGCATTAAGGAAGGGTCGATCCGGATATTTTTTTCAAGCATTAATTTATGGTTTCCAACATAGTATTGTGAACCATTTTCTGTTTGAGCTTTCACACCTTGTCCCGTGATACTTTCAAAAGAAGCAATTTCAGCTTGTTCAATATCTTCCTCCTTTAAGTGGTTGACTACTGCTTCCGCCAAAGGATGTTCTGATTGCGCTTCAATGGCTAAAAGAATTTGCTTGTAGTCATTATTATTTTCAAGTTTAACATTCCAAAGTATATCAGTTACTAATGGTTTTCCTGCTGTAATTGTACCTGTTTTATCAAGAATGACCGCATTTACTTTATGACCGAGTTCTAAACTTTCGGCATCTTTTATTAGGATATTGTTCTCGGCTCCTTTACCGATACCTACCATTATCGCGGTAGGTGTTGCCAATCCCAATGCACAGGGACAGGCTATAACCAATACCGCTACTGAGGTTAATAAGGCTTGTGAAAATGCATTTTCGCCACCTACTGACATCCATACAATGAACGTAATGATAGAAATACCCAAAACGATTGGAACAAATATTCCAGCAATTTTATCTACAAGTTTTTGAACGGGAGCCTTGCTACCTTGTGCCTCTTGAACCATTTTTATGATTTGGGACAGTAAGGTTTCCCTACCTACTTTTTCAGCGGTAAATTGAAAGCTCCCTTTTTGGTTTACCGTACCAGCGAAGACTTTTTCATCCTTTGTTTTTTCTACTGGAAGAGGTTCTCCCGTAATCATACTTTCATCTACATACGAGCTTCCTTTGGAAACTTCTCCATCTACAGGTATCTTTTCTCCCGGACGTACCAAAATGGTCTGACCCACTTGCACAGCGGAAATAGGAATTTCCTTTTCTTCCCCATTCTCAATAATTTTGAGGGTTTTCGGTTGCAGACCCATCAGCTTTTTAATAGCAGAAGACGTGTTGGATTTAGCCTTTTCTTCCAATAGTTTCCCCAATGAAATAAAGGTTATAATTACCGTAGCCGCCTCAAAATAAACGTGAGGCTCGATACCGCGACTCAACCAAAATTCAGGGAAAAAAGTATTAAATACACTAAAGAGGAAAGCGATTCCTGTACTCAAGCCTACCAATGTATCCATATTCGCCTTACCGTGTTTGGCTTGCTTGAAAGCATTGATGAAAAAGCTGCGACCGAACCAAAAGAGGACAGGAAAAGTTAATACCAAGGATATCCATTTCCCAGGTTCCCATTGCATAAAAAACATTCCTAATACAAAAATGGGAAGTGTAAGAATCGCCGACCAGATAGTACGCTCTTTAATATCTTGGTAGTGCTTCTGCTGAAGTTCTTGTTGCACTTCTGAAGGATCTTCTGCATCAATAATGATATCATAACCAACTTCGCGAAGCGCATCTTGAAGTTGATTAGGGCTCAACTCTTGATCATACTCCACAAGAACAGAACTATTGGCAAAGTTGACACTGGCATCAAAAACGCCTTCTGTGTGTTTTAATACAGATTCAACACTCGCTGCACAAGACGCACAGGTCATACCTGTAACTGGGAATGATTCTTTTATTCCCTGTTTATTGCTTTTTTCTTTGGTTTCCAATATGTTAACTGTCTCCATAATCCCATTCTTATTTGTACACTTCAAATTTCGGAATTAAAGGACTTTAATGTATTACGTTATTTACTGAAAAATTTGTAGAATTAGCTGATTATGGAAACTAACGACACTTTAATTGCTCAATTTTAATATTCTAAAAGCACCTTGGATAACTAAAACAAAGACAATTGTTCCTACAATCAAATCAGGTTTTCCTGAATTTAACCAATTCACTAAAAGTCCTGCTGTTATCACGCCTAAATTTATAATCACATCATTTGAAGTGAAAATCATGCTTGCTTTCATATGCACTTCTTCTTTGCTTTTTGACTTTTGCAATAAATACAAACAAATTCCGTTTGCGATTAAAGCGAAAATTGAAACAACAATCATTGTCGCAAAATCTGGAAGTCTTTCGTTTCCCAAAAATCGTCTTAAAATCTCTATAAATCCAATAACTGCAAGTGTGATTTGAAAATATCCTGCAATTTTTGCAATTCGCTTCTTTTTGATTAAAGTTCCGCCAACTGCAAAAAGACTAATTCCATAAACAAAACTGTCTGCTAACATATCCAAACTGTCCGCAACAAGTCCCATTGATTTTGAAATCAAGCCCGTTGTCATTTCAATAACAAAAAAAGCAAAGTTAATTCCAAGAACAGTCCAAAGTAATTTTCGTTGGTTAGTATGTTCTTCAAAATCGGTTTGCTCAGTTTTTTCAGTTGAGATTTTTTTCCGCCTAAATTAAGTTCGTTTATTGACTTTTCAATTTGGTAAATTTCTCCGTTGTGAAAAACAGTCAATTTTCGATTGGGAATATCAAAATCTAAATTCGCAATACTTGAAATTTCGTCCAATTTCATCCGGATTAGGTTTTCCTCTGAGGGACAATCCAACTTTGAGATTTCAAATATTGTTTTTTGCATTACAGATTGTTTTTAAGAATTTTCTGAAATATCATAATTTCAATTGGCCAATTAAAATACCATTTTAGAACTATATCCAAATATCACATTATTTTACTCTAAATCCCATCCAAGAATTTACGGTTCTTGTTCGTGCTTATTTTAAATTGTGAAGGTGTCATACCTGTTATCTTTTTAAACTGATTGCTCAAATAGGCAACGCTACTATAGTGTAGTTTAAAGGCTATCTGACTCAAAGTCAGTTCGTCATAAACAATGAGTTCTTTTACACGTTCAATTTTCTGGTTGATGATATATTGTTCAAACGTGATGCTTTCAACGGATGAGAAAAGAGAACTCAAGTATTTATAATCAAGGTGCAGGATTTCACTTATATGGTCTGCCCATTTAATATCCAATTCGTTCGCAGAATGATGGATCTTATCTATAACCAATGTTTTCATTTGTTCAATAAGTTGACTTTTACGATCGTCGATCAAATTAAAACCCCAATTTTGAAGGGCCTTAGATAAATCGCTTTTAGTTTTGGTATCTAAAGAGGAAAGTAATTTCACCTCCCCTAAATTGATAGAAACATACGGTATCTCAAGTTGTTCCAAAATATTGGATACTGCAGAGATACATCTTGGACAGACCATATTTTTTATGTGGATGATGTTGCTCATATAATTCCAGTTTCAAATTGTATAGTACGCCACGCGATTATCTAATTGCATTGATAATAACCAATATTGCCGCTAAAAGAAATAACAACACTATCGCCAGTATTCCGTATATTTTATCTCGTTTGGAAATACTTCCTTTTAGTCGTTTCTCTTGATTTTTTCTTTTACTTCTTCTATTTTGACTCATCATCCAACTTAATTAATAGCTAAAAAATTACCCCATACCAATTTTAGATTTGTTGATATGGTCTTTCCTAACAAAAATGAATCCTCCCTGTTGTCCCACTAATATTATTAAAGCTATGTGGACACTAATCCTTCTTTAAACCCATATAATTCAAGCTGTTACTTGGTGCCAATTATCCGATTTGTGTTGTTCCATAATCTTTCAATTTAAAATGCCAGTGATATTTTTTAAAAAGTCCAACATATAGAAACAATTGCTTGTGCCATATGGACAACTTTCTGTTGGACTTAAGTGACGGTTTATTTAAATACCCGGTTATGCAATAAATTTCTTTGACTCCCGTTTTTTCTAATGTCTTGTATAAATGGTAGCGCAGAAAGGGCGCTAGGTTCTTGCCTCTGTGCTCTTCAAGAGTATATAGATTGTATATATATGCTTGGTCATTATTTAGTTTAATGGTCCGCTCTTTATATATGAAATTCTGGGTTTTGGCGAACACCATAGACACAATTTTATTCTTATGCTTTAAGCCTAGGCACAAATGCCCTTCCTGTATATCATTCTCTAATTTTCCTGGGGCTATTCCCAGTACTTTATTCATGAGGCCTATTTCATCAATTGTTAATTGCACCACCCTATAGGGTGCAGGATTATCTTTTATCTTTGGTTCAGTGACATGGATAAATTCTTCCTTATCCCAATAATAAGGATAGATATTCAGACCAAATCGGGTTAAAAAGTTACTTAAAGTAAAAAAGAATAGCCCGTTTCGAATTTTATTTGGAATCATTAATAACTTATAATATATACTTCGCTCCATTTCCAGAATTATATTTGTCTATTTCGTTGTGATCCATCGAGTTGTGATTTCCATCCCAATGTATATTGTAGTTAATAATTATGTTTTTTCTCCAATTTTTCGCATTGTTGGCGAGGATATGTACCATAAGGTAAATCCGCTTACTACGGTAATCAATCCCAATAGAGAAAACGCCCTTAGTACAAAGGTGTTAAAGTCATCCCTTCCTTCGTAATCCATGGTATGTGTCATCCACAGAAAATCGAACCAACGCCACTTGCGGTGTCGTACCGCTTGGAACTCCCCATTTTCAATTGCTACATAGGCCTTGAGATTTTGAGGGGTTTCATAGGAAATCTCATAAGCTGGCAAGGGGCGACCGCGGTATTCGTGGTGCTTATCCACTTCTTCTATACGTTTGATTCCTGACACTTTTAATTCAGGTTGCATATACCGGTTAGCTACTTGTTGGGCTTCTTGTTGGGTAGTTTCATTTTTTTTGTTCCCTGTTCGGGCATTGTACAGGGTTGTTCCATTAATCCAATAATAGGGACTGCCTGCAATTTCAAGTAATTCCATAGATCGAACTGGTTGTTCAATCTCTAATTGTGTTGTGCCCAATAAATCGGAAAAAGCGGTTTGTTCCAGAATTTCCTTTTTGAAATGGTCGCCGTGTATCTCATCAATATCCGTCCAGCTAAAATACATGCCACTAATCGTCCATATTAGGAACTGGATACCCAAAAAAAGACCTAAATACCGGTGTGCTTTTCTGATTTTTATTGCTGTTTGTCTTGTTACCATTACTATTGGATTACTGAAAAAGGAAATTATACGTTGGATATCATCTTTGGTAGGGTCATATTTTTTTTGAATTTTATTTCTCTTTAAGCACTGCAACAACACTTAAATCATGCTTATCATTAACTTTTATAAATGCCAAACTTGGGCGTTCCAAACCGTAATCGGTAATCAACAGCGACCATGTTGCGTTCAGTTGTATGCCTTTTGACACGGGATTCAGATCTAGTGGAACCGTTATTTGTCGGGTGGATCCCGCAAGGGTAAAATCTCCTTTTACCTTGACCGTTTGCTTGGCCTTTTTATCAAAATCAAAGTCATCGATTAGTTTTCCTTCAAAGACAACATCGGGATATTTTTGCAATTTAAGTAACTCGTACATATGTTCATCACGTTTATCCTTACCTGTCTTTATGGATTTAACTGGTAACCTAAAAGCTACTTCTCCAGTTACAAAATTAATGGTTCCGTTTAACCGGTCTGACTCGCCAGTATATGAATTAAATGACATTTTTGCCTTGAAATTCGCAATTCCTTCCTTGGTGGTATATACTTGTGCAGACGACGCATTACTGCTAAGAATCAGTAACAAGGTCGATAATAAAACAATCAAGTTTCTGGATAGACATAAATCCCTATCACTTTCCACTGTAATAAATTTATTCATACGAATTAGTTTTAGTTTCACCTTTTCTTTTGATAGTACCAGTTTTTTCTAAATAGTTTATAAAGCCATGGAGAATAAAAGGCACAACTAATAGCCAGAGCTACCAGAATCGGGGCTTATAAGCAGCAAGGAAAATAAAATCGGTATTTTCATGTTTAATTATTTATAATACAGGTTATTAATTATTTGTAAAATAAGCGCACCTATGAAAATAGCGCCTATTATGATGTAAATTGCATAGTTCAACCAAATTTTCCAACCTCGTTTTTTCGACTTTGGAGGTCTATTTTTACAACAATCTTTCATCTGTTGATATCTATTTATTTTTGTAAGTCAGACCTGCCAGACTATTTCTTTCAGTCGGGTGTAATGCGCCATTGAACATATCTATTGGTATCTAAAATTGTAATGGCTCATTTCATAACAACTCATTTAGTTTATTGTGCCTGTCAAGGGAAGGGCATTAAACACTAATAACTAACTAAATATTCCCTTCCCATAACAGGACTTTTTCTTAAACAATAAAGATCTGTACTTTGGCGGGAAACACTTCCCGATCACTCCCAGATTTTTATCTTATTATTCTTTTACCATTTGCTTGCTTATCGAATAAATCAGCCATGGCAATATCATAAACTGTAGAACGGGCGAAACACCTACCTCCATTACTGGCAGTAATGGCATCGTATCGGTATACGACCAATCGCCCCGCATGGTATGAAAGACTTCCGCAAGTATTGAACCCGAAAAGCCAACAAAGACCAAAAGCAACACTTTGTTCAAATCCATACTATTTATCCAATACACATTTTTATAAATCAATCCAAACGAGAAGAGCAATATGAGTACCATCAACATATCTGCTATGGATGCCAACATACAGAATGAAATATGCTGCCAATCGTATTTAAATCCTTTGTATAATGGACCTTGTGCGAATTCCCAAATAAAATTCAAAATAAACGCCAATAAAGACACCGTAATTATGGACTTTCTATAATTTAGCTTGTTCCCAACTTGATTGACAAAATGGTAATAGAAGAGAATTACCAAAACCAATGCTATGGTCGGTACGACGTAAATGCTGAGACTTAATTCTTTCATTTTGTTATAAGTCTTTTTTAACCTGTGTCAAATATTTTATAATTTCCTTTTTATCCTCTTCTGAGAGTTTTGCATCCCCATGTACAATGGTGTAGGAAAAAAGCGGCATTTCATCGTCTTCTATTTGGCTGATAATGGACTTCAATTTGCTATTTTTCCTCCGTGCTGAATAGTTTCCCCATTCGTTAAAATTAAGTTCTTCCTTACCTTGTACTACATGGTCTTCCAAAATCCAAGCGATCGGCTGGATCTTATTGTACCACGGATATTCCGTATTGTTACTGTGGCAATCATAACAACTTACTTGTAACTTGTTTTGAATCGTTTTAGGTACCGAATTGATTACCATAAAGTCAGTTTCAGGTACAATTTCGCTCAGATTGGGTTTGGTGGGCACAAACTGGATACCCACCAAAACTACCAGCAAAATTGATCCTATGATCGTAACTACCTTCTCAGTTAATTTGCTTTTGCACACTGCCACAAGTCATCATTTTACTACCATAGTAGGGGTTCTTGATTTCTTTCGTGGCACTTAACCATTGTGCCCCCTTATTATTGTTGTACATAGGGCAAAAATCCTGATACAAGGTTTTTTCCGTTCCTGTAATAGCTATCAGATCTATTAAATCTATACTCAAAACATCAAAGTGCTCACGTTGATGTTCGATTGGGCTCTCGGCGATATGTTCTGCATGTTCTTTGCCATCTTCGATGATGTCCTTTAATTCTTCCTGTTGTTCGGAAGCATAAGAACTAATATCAAAATTGTTAAAAGCCATAACCATTTTTCCACCCGCTTTCGATGCAGCATTCTGGTTATCCTCCACCAAAGCATCTTTAAGTTCCAAATAATTAGCCACCAACATATCCGATTTTGATGACTTTTGCCCGTCACCCATCATGCTTTTTGACTCCAGGGATCCATCATGGGGCATGTCCATACCTTCATCATGATGGTTTTCGCCACTTCCCATTTCTGAATGGTGCCCATCTGTAGTACTGTGTTCTTTTTTTGCGTCTTTACATGAAGTAGCCATAAGGGTTACGAATGCAATCGCCATTATACTTGTAGTCACTTTTAATTTTCCCATAATACCTGATTTTAGATTTAGATTTATTTATATAATTTTTTTACATAATTTAAAGATTGGCCTCTTAAAGTTTTTCAATTACATTTTCAAGCTTAGCTGTTATTTCATCGGCAATTTCCATCAATTGTTTGTTATCGACAGCCTGCATCGATGCCATTGGATTTACTGCCGCAACTTCAACAACCCCTTTTGAAATTTCCTGTACGATCACATTGCAAGGTAACATGGTGCCAATCTTGTCTTCGGCCTCCAAAGCTTGATGGGCATAGGGCGGATTACAGGCACCAAGGATTCGATATTTTTTGAAGTCTACATCGAGTTTCTTTTTCAGTGTTTCTTTGACATCGATTTCGGTCAGAATACCAAAACCTTCTTTTTTCAGCTCTTCCGTAACCTTGTCGATTACTTTTTCAAAATCTTCGTTAATAGTCTTGTTGAAATAATATTTCATTGTTTTAATTTTTAGAATTCAACATTCGTTTTTGTTCTTCATATTCTTCTTTGGATATCTGGCCTTTAGCGAAACGTTCGTCCAGAATATCCATAGGTTTCTGTTTTCTTTTTAGCGTGTTCCCGTTCTTCCCAACATACATCCATATGCCTAGAACCAAAACAACTAAAACAATTACCCACCCGTACATCATCATCATTTGAAATTTTAAATGTTATCCGTTTTTTTTAAAAACCATTTTTCCCCAGTAAAAACGAGTACCGTAAGTACCGCCGCTACAACGACCACCAACAGATCACTTGATACTTTAATCCATAAAAAAGCTCCCAGAACGATAAGGTCAAGGATAATGGCGGTTACAATAATGGCTGCATTCGCCTTTATTTCCTTTCGAAGGTTTCTCAAAATGCCCCAATGGATTCCAATATCCATGACCAAATAGAGAATAGCACCTAAAGATGCAATCCTTGTCAAATCGAACAGAACGGTCAATGCGATTGCCGAGACTACAGTATATACCAGCATATGCTTCTGTATGCCTCCAGGCATTCCAAAATGCCTATGGGGTATCAAATCCATATCCGTTAGCATGGCAGTCATTCTTGAAACGGCAAAAACACTGGCTATAACTCCCGAAATTGTGGCAACAATGGCAATACCTACCGTAAACCAAAGACCGTATTTACCAAAGGCAGGTCTAGATGCCTCCGCCAAGGAATAGTCCTTGGCCCGTATGATTTCCTCAATCGAAAGATTAGAGGAAACCGCAAAAGCGACCAAAAGATAGATAATGGTACAAATGGCCAATGAAATAATAATGGCCCTACCGACATTCTTGTTAGGATTAACGATTTCCCCACCGCTGTTGGTTATAGTAGTAAAACCTTTGTAGGCTAAAATGGACAATGCCAAAGCCCCTAGGTAACTGGAGACCGGATATTCGGACAAACTGCTGGATGGGACTACTTCCGAAAAGGAGAATCCTGCGGCCCATAGACCGCCTATCGCAAAAATGGAAATACCACCTATTTTCAGGATGGCCATTACCAACGAAGATTTCCCGATAACATTATTTCCCGAAATATTGATCAAGAACGCCGTAATCAAAAGTATGACCCCCAAAACAGGAACCCAGACACTATTATCGCTAACATCGAACAGTTGCAAGGTGTACGAGCCGAAAGTACGGGCGACAAGACTCTCGTTGATGACCATGGAAAAAGCCATCAGTAAAGCCCCCGAAGCTGTAAGTGCACCTTTGCCATAAATCTTTTTAAGATAGGTGGCAATTCCCCCGGCAGAGGGGTATGCGTTTGACATCTTAACATACGAATAGGCACTAAAGCCAGAGATAATCGCACCAACTAAAAATGCAATCGGAAACCACTGGCCAGATAATTCGGCTACCTGACCTAATAATGCAAAGATACCGGCACCGATCATTACTCCCGTACCAAGAGATACGGCACCTGTTAAACTGAGACTATTTTTTTTGTACTGTGACATATTTAAAATCTGGCTAATAGTCCACCACCCCAACCATATCGATTATTGTAGTTTCCTTGGATTGAAAAATTGCGGGAAAGAATGTATGCTACCCCTACCAACCATTGGGTTTCACTTTCAAAGGATTTATTATTCTCTATATCATTTACCCACCCAAAGTCTGCTCTATACTCGTATTCACCTTCCAGAAAAACTCTAGGAAAAATCAATAATTCTCTGTCCAAACGTATTCTTGGGCGCAGTTGATGATCCATACTCACATCTACATTAAATCTATAAGGCATAAAATATTTAACACCAACCAATCCTACTGTATTAAATGTGTCGTAAGAATCCGGAGAAGAAGTTTCGGTATTTACTCCTGCATACACACGGACCCAATCATTCAGGTATCTATTATAATTCACTTCTATTTCGGTGTTTTGGTTGTAGTCAAATTCGGCACGTAGGCCAAATTCATTTCGAATATTACTCGATATTAAATTGAGCTCATTAAAATTTGAACCTAGACGTGCTCTTCCCCAAGAATAATAATGGTCTGTTTCATCAATAAGTTTCTGAACAGGATAATCCTTCATTCTTTCATCCCTTGGCGTATCATAACTGAAAACCCTTGCCATACCTCCCATCATATGATACAGTATGTGGCAATGAAAAAACCAATCGCCATACTCTTCGTTATAGAACTCTATGACCACTTTCTGCATTGGCGGTACGTTTATTGTATGCTTTAATGGGGAACGTTCGCCATTTTCGTTGATGACCCTAAAATAATGACCGTGCAGGTGCATCGGGTGGTGCATCATCGTAAGGTTATTGAGCGTAATCCGCGTTACTTCACCTCCCTTGATTTTTATTTTATCGGCTTCTGAAAGTGGTACACCGTTCATACTCCATACATAGCGCTGCATATTTCCCGTTAGGTTCAACAGTATGTCGTTTGTCGGCAAATCCGCATTGTAGGTGGTATTTTCCTTGGCCTTTAAAAAGTCGTAGTTGAAATAAGTTTTACGAGTGTCGTAATTAAATGAGGAAGCATCCTGCTGCATCTTGGGTATATTGTGACCCATATGGCCTTTCATTTTATCCGATGTTCCGTTATGGTTCATTGGCATCGAGTCTTTTTTCATTCCCGACCTATTGTCCATATTCATATGGTCACTTTTCACAGGCTTTTTATCATCCATCTTCATTTCCATTTGATCATTCATCTTACCATTGTTCATCAACATCTTATCGTGCATCCCAATATTCATCTGACCGTCTTTCATATCCATCTTCATTCCATACTTCTGCATTAAAAATTCAGGGGTGTTTTTCTTTTTATTACCAGCCATTGCAGGTGCTCCCATTTTCATATCCATTTTTGCCATTTGCTTCATCATTTCCACTTTGTCCGGTCTGTCAATCGTTTTTGCAGGATAAAGTGTCCCTTGTCCTAAACGCAATGATGTATGCCCAGAGCCATCTTGTGCTGTTGCCTTAACTTCCAAAGTACCGTCAGGTATGGTAACGATTACATCATAGGTTTCGGCAACACCAAATAGAAATCGGCTTTTGGATACAGGTTGCACATCAATACCATCGCCGGAAACCACCATTGGGTTACCCCCTCCAAAATCCATCCAATAATAGGTAGAGGCCGAAGCATTGATAAAGCGAAGCCGCACCTTTTCCCCTGGATTGAATTCTGGATATTCTGCCAATATTTTCCCGTTGGTCAGAAATGCTGGATAATAGATATCGGCAATATCCGCTCCTTCCATACGGTCTCTCCAAAATTTAAGTTGTGCACCAAAAGCACCTTCCTTGATGACCCTGCCCAAAGGGACCGCTGTACCTTTTTTAACTTGATACCATTCGTTTCCCCTTTTTAGGTTACGCAGTACGTTCATCGGTTTTTCGTTGGTCCAGTCAGACAGTACTACAACTAAATCTTTATCATAGTCCAAGGTTTTTTCCTTGGGCTGAATCATAATGGAACCATACACACCTTTCTGTTCTTGTAGCATCGTATGGGAATGGTACCAATAGGTCCCTGACTGGTTGATAGGAATTCTGTACTGGAATGTTTCTCCAGGTTCAATAGGTGGTGTTGTCAAATACGGTACACCATCATAGAAATTTGGAAGAATCAATCCGTGCCAATGTACCGATGTTTCAACGTCCATTTTATTGGTTACGTTGATTATGGCAAGGTCACCTTCGGTAAATTTCAAGACTGGTCCGGGAATACTGCCATTGATGGTCATCCCGTAAGCAGTTATCCCTCCAAGCGTTATTTTATTGTTTTCTAAAATAAGGCTGTATTCCTTAACGGCACGTCCTTCTTCCTTTCTATCCTTACCATTGGTACCTACTTGGGCGATGCTCATAGATGTTATGAGAAACACAAATAGTATTGTCATTTTTTTAATCATAGTTAATATTTTATTTTCTCAAGTTCATATTATTCCTTGGTTAGCACATATATTGGTTTGATTGATTTTAAAGTTGTCTCATTATCCATTTCCGTAAGAAATAGAAACATATGGTTGAACATCATTGTATTTTCAATCAAACGCTATGTATTACTCTGAACGGTCCGACCGTTCTTTGAACCTACCCACGACTATTGATATTATGAACACGAGAATACCAACACCCAAAGCCCACCAGTACATTTCCATCATTTCATAGTTTGTGTTCTTTTCTAATCATTTTGAAATTAATTTCGCTATCATTTTTCTGAATTTTTCACTAAGCTGATATTCGAAAATAAATCTCAATTTGTTATGGAGACTTGTCCTAATGGTCCATTCGGCTAACTTCTTTGAACTTTAAAAAATTCTCCTCTGATCCAAAGTAGGCAACTTTGTTGTCCACGCCCATCAGTACAATGAATGCTTCTGTTTTATCGATTTTATGTTTACTAAAAGGGTCAATGCCCGTTCTGGCTTCATCATTGTTGTTCAATGTTTTAACACACATTTCGCAACAGCCATAATAAGTCTTGCCATTTACGGGAACGGGAATTTGCATTTTTCCCATGAAGGCATCATTTACCATACAGACCAACTCCTTTGGTACTTGGGAGCCTACCTGAGGATTTTTATTTATGATATCTTCAGGTTCTACAGTGGCAACCACTTGTTTAGTATCTTGTGCCGACACGTTCTTATTTTCTGATTTACAACCCATTAAGGTCAATACTAAAATTCCTGAAAGTAGTATTCGCATTGTCTTATCATTTTTTGTTTTAATTTCCAATTAATATTTCTTACTGTAGAGGGTCCTAATTCTTTTATATGTCAACTTTAAGCTATATTTTAATTTTCTAAAATGTTATTGCTACTTACTGATGATAGCTTCCGTGGTGCCACATGTCAACATTTTGTTTCCCATATAAGGATTCCTGATTTCCTCATGGATACTAAGCCAATATGCCCCTTTTTCGTTATCTGCCATTGGGCAAAATTGCTCATATACTTCCTTGTTTACACCAAACAGGCGTACACCTTTTGATAAATGTGCCGATAGATGTTTAAAGTGACCCCTTTGCTTTTCAATATCAGAGGTTTTGCCAATAGCTTCTGAAGATGACTTGATCTCCTTTGAAATGGCCATCCAGTGATTATGGGCCTCCTGGTCGGTCAATTGTTTCATATCTACCTTTTTCAATGTGGCCAACAATTTATCGGCCCCCTTTTTTGCCGCAGTGGCCTCGTCCTTTACCAAGGCGTCTTTGAGGTCCAGATAGTTGTCAAAGACTTTCTCAAGCTGCCCAACAAAGATTTTTGACACTTCCATTCTCTTTTCCATACGGCTGTGGTCAGTCTTATCGGGCATTTCAGAATGGTCCGTAGATTCATTGGATCTCATTCCACTTTCCGATTCTTTTTCTCCCCCCTTATCCATACCTCCATGATTATGCCCTGTCATGGCTGGGCCCCCTTCGGGATTCATCATGCTGGGCTTGCCGGCAAGTTGTGCAGCGGCATCTATGCTGAAGGTTCCGTTAATGGCAATTTCCTCACCTTCTTCCAGTCCTTCGTTCACTACGAAACTTTCGCCCAAAGCCGGGCCTAACGTGACGTCGCGCATCATAAAATTTACACCTTTGTCCGAAATATTCTTTATATAGACCACAGAACGCTTTCCTGTCCACATGACCGCTGTTTTGGGAATAACGATTGCATCGGACTTTAAAGGCAATTTAGCCTCAACAGTGCCGGAAACGAACATTTCGGGTTTCAGTTGTAGATTCCGATTATTCACTTCTACCCTTGCTTTTGCAACCCTGGTCATAGGATCGATCACAGGGTCCAAATACGAAATCTTTCCTTTAAAGGTTTCGCCTGGTACAGATTGTACCGTAAAACTTACCTCATCACCCTTTTTTATCCAGACCATGTCGGATTCATAAACATCGAACAATATCCAAACAGTGCTCAGGTTGGCAATCTGGTATATAGGCATGCCTTTATTGACGTAGTCCCCAAGATTGACCTTCTTTTCTGTCACATAGCCAGATATATCGGCCAGTATGTGGAGTTCTTCTTGAACTGTACCCGATTCCAGAATTTGTGTAATCTGGATATCCGAAAGCTTCCAGTTTTTAAGTTTTTCCTTTGCCGAGTTAAAAAGCATTGGCTGGGTCTCGACTATTTTTCGGGCCTCGAAAAGTTCTTCTTGGGCATTGACCAGATCTGGAGAATAAATAGAGGCGATTACCTGCCCTTTATTGACGTATTCGCCGGTAAAATTAACCATCAATTTTTCAATGCGGCCAGGAATATGGGAAGATTGGGAATAGACCAACCGTTCATCGGCCTGTACCTTTCCATTCAATCGCAATAACTTTACAGGCTTGGTCTTTCCGACAATTTCTGTACCGACATTTGCAATCTGCATTGCGGTCCGAGACATGCTGATTGCCATGGGATCCAATTCAGCATTGCTATCGTTATCCAAAGGAATCAATTCCATGCCGCAGATGGGGCAGTTACCCGGTTCGTTCTGTCTGATCTGTGGGTGCATGGAGCAGGTCCAAATGGTCTCACTGACGATTTCGCCGTCGTGTTGGTGTTCGTCCACTGTCCTGTTTTCCGAACCTCCGAAAAACAGCCATCCAAGCAATAACCCTATGATCAAGGTAATTGCAGCTATACCTATTATTTTTTTAGTTTCTGTTTTCATAGTACTATTTTTTTGCTGTGATGTAATTCAGTTTTGCTTGCGCAATGCGATATTGCGTAAATGCGGTTATTTTAAGTCTATCGTATTTAAGCAGTTGTTGCTGCATCCGAAGTACCTCCTCGAAATCCTTTCCCGAGTTTCCATAAGACGTGAACAAGAGATTGAGAACTTGTTCTGATTCCGATATCTGCTGATCAAAAAGTGAAATCAAATCGGTCTGTTGTCGTAAATCGAACAGTGCCATTTCATAATTTGAATTCAGCGCATTTACGGTTTCCGTTTTTTGAAGCGAATAACTTTCTTGCATCAATTGCGCCTCTTTGACAGCTGCTTTGTACTTTCCCCTAAAGATGGGAAGGCTTACGGTTACCATTGGCATCAATACATCCTTCCCGTTGTCCGGCAAAACCATATCGGTCCGTTCATCGACTATTACAAAATCCAACCCGAGCCCGAGCCTTGGAAGGCCTTGTTTTATTGCAGCATATTCAGATGCCTCGCTTGCCTTTATTTTTAATTCAAGTGAATTCAAAAGTGGATGGTCCACAACAAGGGAATCCTTCGCATAATCCAATAGTATATGATCTATTTCAATGGTATCGGCGATAATAACTGGTTCTATCTCGTCGCGGTTCAATAGTTTATTGAACGATGCCAACAGGGGCGTCTCTTTTTTATTCAGAATTCCCAAATTTGTCTTTGCCTCTTTTAGCATGATATCCACTCTCAACACATCAACCAGTGTCCCATTACCATTTTTGAACTTCGAGTTGGAAATGGACTTATATGATTCTAGTATGGCAATGTTCCTTTCCTCGATTTTCATCCACTCCCTCAATTCGTATAAAGGAAAATAAGCCGTGGATACCTCAAAATAGAGTTTGTTTTTGGTATCTAAAAAAGATTGGTATCTTGCCTCTGCCATAAGTGTGGCCACATCGCCCTGGGCCTTCAGCGTGCCAAACCATGGGAACATTTGGGTCAATGAAAACCGTGCCTTTTGTGGCCCGACCCTTGTTTCTACCGGAGATATAAAATACCCGAAAGAAATGGATGGATCTGGCAAGGTGCTTACCTGTGGTACCTTTTCCAAAGCCGCTTCGAACTCCTTATATTGGGAAAGTAGGCCCGGATTGTTGTCCGAAGCTATTTTGAAATAATCTTCCAATGTCTGTGCCTGCAATCCTAAACAGGTAAATAATAGTAACAGTGCGATTATGTTCTTCATTTTATTCTATTTTTTTTGTTCTTATTATTAATGACCGTTTCCCTCCAAAACGACTGAAGAACTGGCACGACGAACATGGTCATGATCTGGATGGTCATTCCTCCAAAGGTGGGGATTGCCATGGGAATCATTACATCAGCGCCTTTACCAGTCGATGTCAATACTGGGAGGAGGGCAATAATAGCAACGGCTGCGGTCATCATTGCCGGGCGGACCCTTTTTTTACCGGCCTCCAAAACAGCTGCCCTTACCCCTTCTATAGTATCTGGCTTTTTTTCCTCGAAAACTTGATGAATATAGGTCCCCATAATAACCCCGTCATCTGTTGCGATACCGAAGAGGGCAATAAATCCTACCCAAACAGCAACACTCAAATTGATGGTGTGCATTTGAAAAAGATCTCGCATATTCACACCCGATATGGCAAAATTTAGGAACCAGTCCTGCCCATAGAGCCACAACATGATAAATCCGCCCGCAAATGCGACGAATACCCCCGAGAAGTGGATTGATGATGCAATAACTGTCTTAAATTGAAAGAACAGCAGCAAGAATATGACAACCAAACTGATCGGTATTACTATAGACAATCTTTTGACCGCTCTTATCTGGTTTTCATAGCTGCCAGAAAATTTGTAGCTTATTCCCGCAGGGACCGTTAATTCCCCTGCATCGATTTTTTGTTGGATGGCATCTTGTGCATCGTTTACCACATCGACCTCCGCAAAACTATCCCTTTTGTCAAAAAGAACATAACCAACCAAAAATGTGTTTTCGCTCTTGATGGCCTGTGGCCCTCTTACATATTCAAAATCGACCACTTGTGAAAGCGGAATTTGGGCCCCCACGGGGGTAGGAATCAATATCTTACTTAAAGATTCAGGATCATCCCTTAGTTCCCTTGGATAGCGCACTCTAATTGGGAACCGCTCCCTACCTTCGACGGTAGAGGATATTTTCATTCCTCCAATGGCGGTCTCAATGCTTTGTTGCACGTCCTCAACATTGAGACCATATCGTGATATTTCATCCCTATTGATATTGAGATGCAAATACGGTTTACCAACGATCCGATCGGCAAATACCGCTTCTGACTTTACGGAAGCGACTTCTTTTAATATCACTTCCAACTGCATCCCAAAATCTTCTATTGTTTTCAAATCCGGGCCGTAAACTTTGATACCCATAGGGGCGCGCATCCCTGTCTGGAGCATTACCAAACGAGTTTCTATAGGCTGCAATTTTGGTGCTGAAGTGATTCCGGGTATTTTGGTCACACTGACGATTTCGTCCCAAATATCATCTGCCGATTTGATGTGGGGCCTCCAATTTCGATAAAATTCTCCATTTTCGTCTGCAATCAAGTCTTCTTCTGTAATACCCCTTTCCAATGCCTCTCCATTGGTAAGGGTATCCTTTTGAACGGTAATGAACCGATCTTTACGGTCCACTTTAAAATGGACCCTATGACCTGCTTCGTTTAGGATAAATTCGGGTTTGTAGTTGATAATGGTCTCGAACATGGAAATAGGTGCAGGATCGAGTGCCGATTCCACACGTCCTAATTTTCCGACTGCCATATCCACTTCTGGAATTCCATCAAGAAGCATATCCAATTGACCAATTACATTTCGGTTATATTCCACCCCTGAATGTGGCATTGAAGTTGGCATTAACAAATAGCTGCCTTCATTCAAAGATGGCATAAATTCAGAGCCTATTCCAGGAAATCTGTTTGAGGAAGCTTGCCAGCCAGAAGTTTGCCTGACGTTTTTCCAACCTACGAATTCGAAACCTTTAGCTACAATTCCAAAAGTACTGTCGAACCCTAGCCATATCAATACTCCAAAAAATATGGTTACGAAGGGAATCAACATAAATTTCCCTTTGTTCTGCAAGCACCATTTGAGTACAGGTTCATAAAAATGCACTATCGCCATTAAGGCTGCCAATATGATTCCTATCAAAAACAATACGAACAAGTAGTTGATTATAATGCCATTTTGGGGCCCTAAGGGCATCCATTCCTCCGTAAGGAAAAAAGAGGCTATAAAAATGGTAAGCCCTAAATTGATGTAATTGGGATACGCTTTATATTTTTCGGGCCACCTGGGTTCCAAAAGATTGTTTATTCCAATTAAAGTAAGGGCAAGTGGCAACAACATCGAGGCATAGACAGCAAAAATAATTCCAGCCACAATCAAAAGGATACCCCAGAACCTGCGGACCCTTTTCTTGTCATAGTTGATGCCGAAGATGAAATGTGCAAGGGCAGGTAATACCACGAGACCAAGTACAAAAGCACTTAACAAGGCAAAAGTTTTGGTAAATGCCAATGGCCTAAAAAGTTTTCCTTCTGCAGATTCCATTGCAAAAACAGGCACGAAACTGACCACGGTAGTAGCCAAGGCCGTAGTTATTGCCGATGCCACTTCAATGGTCGCTTTATAAATTACCTGCATGAGTTCCTTCCCCTTTACGCCATGGTTTTCTGGCATTTCTAGGTGGCGAATAATATTTTCTATGAAGATGATCCCGACATCGACCATGACCCCAATAGCAATGGCAATACCCGAAAGTGCCACTACATTGGCATCAACACCGGCATACCGCATAACGATGAAGGTCATTAAAACCCCTACGGGCAATAGCCCTGAAATTATAATGGAGGCCCTTAGATTAAGTACTAAAATCAATACTACAATAATACTTATAAGGATTTCATGGGATAGCGCATTTTCCAATGTCCCTATGGTCTCGTGGATAAGCTGCGTTCGGTCATAGAACGGAACGATGGTCAATTGGCTCTCCATCCCGTTCGCCAACGTCTTCTTTGGAAGCCCCGGGGCAATTTCCTTGATCTTTTCTTTTAAATTGTTGATGACCGCCAAGGGATTGGAGCCATACCGGGCAACAACAACGCCCCCAACAACCTCTGCCCCTCCTTTATCAAGTACACCTCTTCTAGTCGCAGGCCCTAAACTTACGACCCCAATGTCTTTGATTCGAACTGGAACGTTGTCCTGAACTGCAACGACCGCCTTTTCGATGTCCTCTGTCTTTTTAACATAGCCCAAACCCCTGACCAAATATTCCGCTTGATTGATCTCTATAGTCTTTGCCCCAACATCTTTATTGGATTTCTGTACCGCCTGCATCACTTTGTGCAACGGGATATTATAGGCCTTTAAAGCGTCGGGGTTCACGTCTATCTGGTATTCCTGAACAAACCCACCAATGGATGCTACTTCGGAGACACCTTCAACGGCATTGAGACCATATTTTACATAAAAGTCCTGAACGGTACGTATTTCGTGTAAGTCCCATCCGCCCGTAGGGTTGTTGTCCTTGTCCCTACCTTCCAAGGTGTACCAATAGACCTGGCCCAAAGCAGTGGCATCGGGCCCTAAGGTCGGCGTCACAGCATCCGGTAAGAGTCCGGCCGGGAGTGAATTTAGTTTTTCCAATATCCGGGAACGCGACCAATAAAATTCTACATCATCGTTGAATATGATGTAGATACTGGAAAATCCGAATATCGAAGAACTACGGATAGTCTTTACGCCCGGTATTCCCAATAAATAAGTAGTCATGGGGTAGGATATTTGATCTTCTATATCCTGTGGCGATCGTCCGGGCCATTGGGTAAAGACAATCTGCTGATTTTCCCCAATATCAGGTATGGCATCAACAGGAACCGGGTCTTTGGGCAGGAATCCCGTATCCCAATTAAAGGGCGAGGTGGCAACGCCCCAGGTTATAATTGTTAATAAAATGAGAACCGTAACCAGCTTGTTCTCCAAAAAATATTTGATTAGTTTATTAAGCATATTATGAAATGTTGAATTGGAATTAAAAGAAATGTTCCAAAGGCGAAAAATGCCTATAACCATACTAAATCAATAGCATGGTAATACTTCATAAGAATGCTCTTAAATAAGGAAGGTTTGATCTAGGATTTGAATATCCTTGACCAAAAGAGGTGGTGGGTAATGGTTGAAAGGAACTATATTTTCTTGCAGTCCCTCAAAAAGGTTTAGATAACTATAAACGAATGAAACAACGAACTGCTGTTGTTCAAAACTTAATTTTTCAAATGAAAGTTTCAAGTCATGTTGTCCACTAATTGAAAGTGTTACATCGTCGCAGCAATCCTTTTTTTCCAAATTGTGTTTGTGTGAATCCGAAGGTCGTTGAATCTCCATTCCGCAAGATTCCGCTTGGCCGAAGAAAGAGAAATCAACAAGATCATCACCACAATAATGTTGTGCAACCGTAAAAGAGAAGGTCGAGAACAACACTACAAGTGCCATTAAAAAAGATGATATTTGAAATAAAACTCTTTTCATCAGTTATACAAAACTACAAAAATTTTAACTCAAGGTTTGTATTTAACAAAAATTTAGAGTTGCTACATTCATTATTTTGAGAGACAAACTTAATTACTTTCATTTATTTCCAACATGATAAATATCATGTTTGCTCCTTTTGTTCGTGCAATTCATAAATTATTGGATTTCTGCAATGTATCTTTTCAATTATTCTATTTTCACTCGACTGTGGTATTGTAAACCAGTTGTCGGGATAGTCCAAAAACATTTACGTAACGGGCATGACCAATTATAATAATCTCCAGTTTAAAACGAAATTTTGTAAGGAAATTATATAAAAAAGAAAGAAAATTATGCAGATATAATTATTGATCATTCTATAGATTTATTGTCATTCAAAGGATTGCTACATGTTGAATCCTGGGTAACTTATAATATGTCAACACCATGCAAATAAAGGAATCTTCGACACTATATGATGTAATCATAGTCGGCTCTGGGGCAGGCGGAGGCATGGCGACCAAAATACTTGCCGATTCAGGTCTAAAGGTTGCCGTTGTGGAGGCCGGGCCGTTCTTTGACCCTAAAGACCCGGAACAGATAACTCAATTAAAGTGGCCGTGGGAATCGCCTAGAAGAGGTGCAGGTACCGTCCGGCCTTTTGGCGATTTCGACAGCGCATACGGTGGGTGGGATATCGAGGGAGAACCCTACACAAATAGTAACGGAAGCAATTTTAGATGGTTCCGTTCGCGAATGTTGGGCGGTCGGACCAATCATTGGGGCAGGATTTCATTGCGCTTCGGGCCAAGGGATTTTAAACACAAAAATGAGGACGGGCTGGGCGATAATTGGCCCATAGGCTATGAGGATGTTAAACCTTATTACGACAAGGTAGATAAGTTGATCGGGGTTTTCGGCACCATCGAGGGCTTGCCCAATGACCCCGATGGATTCTTTCTGCCCCCACCAAAACCTCGATTGCATGAACTTTTTTACATCCGTGGGGCACGGAAATCGAATATCCCTGTTTATCCTTCTAGGCTGTCCATCCTGACCAAAATGATAAATGAGGATCGGGGCATATGTTTCTATTGTGCGCAATGCTCTAGGGCCTGCATGGTATATGCCGATTTCTCTGCAGAAACCTGTTTGATTTTCCCGGCACAGAAAAGTGGCGGTCAGATCGATCTGTTCCTGAATGCCATGGTAAGAGAGGTTACCACGAATGAAGAGGGCAAGGCAACGGGCGTTTCGTACATCAATAAAGAGGATAGAAAGGAATATAAGCTAAAAGGGAAAGTCGTCGTTCTGGCGGCATCCGCCTGCAGCTCGGCCCGGATACTTTTGAATTCCAAAAGTGCTCAACACCCGAACGGATTGGGCAATAGCAGCGATATTGTTGGTAAATATCTTCACGATTCCACGGGGGCGAGCAGGGCGGCCTTTATTCCGGGCTTGATGAACCGGAAAATTTCCTATAACGAGGACGGCGTTGGGGGCATGCACGTATATTCCCCTTGGTGGGGCGACAATAAAAAATTGGACTTCCCACGCGGATACCATATTGAGGTATGGGGTGGAATGGGCATGCCCAACTATGGGTTTGGTTTTAAAGCTAACGAGTTCAACAAATTCTTCGGCACAAAAGTGGGGGGCTATGGCAATGGCCTCAGGGACGATGTTAAAAAATACTATGGTGCCGTCCTTGGTTTTGGTGGCCGGGGAGAATCTATCGCTATGAAGGATAACTATTGTGAAATAGATCCTACTAAAGTAGATGAGTTTGGAATTCCGGTACTTCGGTTTAATTACAAATGGTCCGACCACGAACGAAAGCAGGCAAGGCACATGCAGGACACTTTTGAAGAACTGATCCACAACATGGGCGGAGAAGCTTTAGGAGAAAAACCCACCAAGGAACAAGATTATGGTATATCCCCACCAGGGTGGATCATCCATGAAGTGGGTACGACTAGAATGGGCAATGACTCCAAGACCTCTGTAGTGAACAGGTTTCAGCAACTTCACGATACCAACAATGTATTTATCGTCGATGCAGGGCCTTTTGTGTCCCAGGCCGACAAGAACCCCACTTGGACCATCTTGGCTCTAGCCTGGAGAACATCTGACTATATTGTAGAACAATTGAAACAGCAAAACATATAGAAAAATGGATAGAAGAAATAGTATAAAATCGATTATCCTGGGGTCGGTCGCTGGTGGATTGGCAGTCCACGGCTGCAAACCTGAAGATGAGGCTAAAGCGGAGAACACTGAAGTACTACAGGGCTATAGTTACAAATATGGTCGGACACCGAAGGAGAAAGAACGGATCATGGAACTGGAAGCGGTACAATTTTTCAACGGACACGAGTTGGGGACTATTGCCGTTTTGAGTGATCTGATATTGCCTTCCAATGATAAATTTGGTAGTGCTACGGACGCAGGAGTACCAAATTTTATAGAATTCATGGCCAAGGATATCCCAGAATTGCAAACGACCCTCAGGGGCGGCCTCATGTGGTTGGACCATGAGAGCAATACCCAATTCGGTACCGAATTCAAATCGAGTACTGAGGCTTGGCAAAAAAAACTATTGGATACTATAGCCTATCCCGATATATTAATTCCAGAGGGCGAACGCCCCTTGGAAATACAGTTTTTTTCCATGTTGCGAAATCTGACGCTAACAGGTTATTACACATCGAAGATCGGCCTAGAGGATTTGGGGTATAAGGGCAATACCCCAAATGTATGGGACGGAGTGCCCGCAGACGTATTGAAACAGCATGGCGTTGCCTATGAAGAAGAATGGTTGGCAAAATGTGTAGATCAAAGTCAAAGAGGGGTCATGGCAGAATGGGATGGCAATGGCAATCTACTTACATAGGCCTTTAATAGAATGCCATCCAATTTCTAATTTAGGTTACCAATATGACATTTATCATGTGATGGTTAAAAACCTTGTTCTACTTTTGATACTGTTCTTTGCATTTAGAACACGAACTATATTATTTTTAAAATAACTATGATTTTTTTGAAAATAATTTAATACCCGATACTGGAACAAAAAAAATTCAAATCTTTAGGAAGTGAAACAGATTTTGACCAAAATATTGTCCGTTACTCTAGCCTTCGCAGTGCTTTTTGCAACTTCGTCTTTCATGGTGGATATGCATTTTTGCTGCAACAAGTTGGTAGATGTTGCGGTTTTTGGCAAAGCAAAGCCTTGTAAAGATAAAAAGCAGAATTTATCAAAACCTTTTAAAAAATGTTCCATAGGGCAAATGGATTGCTGTAGCAATAAATCTATTGTAAAAAAGGCCGAAGACAATCTTAAAAAGTCACAAGTTGAACTGGATACGAATAAAATTGTTTTCCTACAGGCATTTTTCCATTCCTACGTAAATCTTTTCGAAGGACTTGAATTTAATGTGGTTTCCTTTATAAACTACAATCCACCTTGGATCGAGAAGGACATCCTTGTACTTCACGAAACTTTCTTAATTTGAATATTATTGAGCAGATTATTGTCACGATAATCTGTACTTCCTATTAGTCTGCAACAAGTTGTAGGCTACCTCATGTCGTACCCTTTTTCCAACGACAACCTTTTTCCAATTTTAATTTATCAGGGATTAAATACTCTGACGGACCTTATACTTAAGGAACAATAACATATTGTGAACATGGAATCCATAAAAACATATTGGGTCAAGAACATGGTTTGCAGGCGGTGCCTGAAAGTCATAAAACAGGAGCTTGAAGAGATCGATGTAGCAGTACTTTCCGTCGAATTGGGGAAACTTACTGTCCGTATCAGTACTGGTATTGACAATCTAATCGATTCGAATATAACCGAGGTTCTTCACTCCAACGGATTTGAAATCGCGAAAAACGAGGAGGAAATGATCGTTGAAAATATAAAGATTGCTTTGATCGAACTGGTAGGTGACCTGCCATTTCATATTAAGGAAAAGACCTCTGAACATTTGGCATCTGAACTTCATAGGGATTATAAGTTGTTGAGCAAAATATTCTCAAAAAATGAAAATACCACAATAGAAAAATACCTTATAAAATTAAAGGTTGAGAGAGCAAAGGAACTTATTCAGTTGCAACAGCACACTTTTTCGGATATAGCCTATTTGTTGGATTACAGCAGCATAAACCATTTATCGAGACAGTTTAAGACCATTACGGGATTAAGCATGACCGATTATAAAAATGGCCAAATGTGGGATAGAAGTTTCCTTGACGAAATTATATAAATATGAACGAAGATTATGCAGACGTAAACATTCAATAAGAAATAGATTTATTAACAATTAAATGCCAATAAAATGAATAAAAAAAGAATTTTTCCGGGTATGACCATAGTAATGGTTGTAAGTTTTTTATTCCTGGGATTCAATAGCCATTCCCAGGAAAAATGGGTAGCACCCCTTAGTGCTGATAAGATTGTCAACCCATTAAAAGGTGATGTCAATGCGGCTGCCAACGGTCAAAAACTTTACAAAGTACTATGTGTTGTATGCCACGGGGCAAAAGGAAAAGGTGATGGTGTGGCCGGTGCAGGTCTAACGCCAAAACCGACAAATTTGACCAGCGCAGAATTCCAATCCCAGAGCGATGGAGCCATTTTTTGGAAAATTCAAACAGGACGGGCTCCAATGGCCTCATACGAAACCTCAATACCGGAGAACAAACGATGGGAAATTATTAATTATATCAGAACACTTAAAAAATGAAAAAGCTAATAATATTACTAACCGTAGTTGTTTTTGGTAATCCTATATATAGCCAAACATACAACAATTTTGAACCAAGTAAGACCCAGTTCATGATCCGTGGTTATGGACATACAGGGCTAAACTATATGAGTAACGGAGATGAAAAAGAATCCTCTTATGTAGGCTCGGCCTTCGCGCCGATCTTTTTATTCAAACATTCGGACAAACTCATGTTTGAAGCCGAATTAGAGTTTGTTCTAGAAAGTAACGAACTTGAGGTGGGCTTGGAATATGCCGACGTTATGTATGTCCTTAACAAGAACATGACCGTTAGGGCAGGAAAATTTTTACTTCCTTTCGGAACATTTATGGAGAGGCTTCATCCCGCATGGATAAACAGACTTCCGACAAGACCTTTGGGCTTTGGCCATGATGGGATAGCTCCTGCCTCAGGGATCGGTGTTGAACTCAGAGGTGCCTTTGATCTTGGCGGTCCTTCTTTAAACTATGCCATTTATTCTACCAACGGTCCGCGATTAAAGGACGGAAGTATTGAGCCGGAGGAAGCGGGAATGCTCATGTTTCAAAATTATGAAGATAATAATACAAGTAAGGCCTTTGGGGGCCGATTGGGGTTATTGCCATTTTCAGATTCTTCTACCGAATTAGGGATTTCGGCCTATTCAACAAATGGTGCCGGGGCAAAAGATTCGCCATATGAGGACGTTGGTGCTTTCTTATATGCCATCGATTTTGCTTTTGTTAAACAAGTGTCGCCCCTTAGTGGCTTTATTGACATTAAGGCTCAATACAACAGTTCCAATGTGGACACGGCAACCTTCATTGAGATGCATGAGGATGGAGATGAGGAAGAATATTCGTTCGATAACCAAAGCAATTCCTTTTATGGGCAATTGAGTTATCGACCTACCATGGCGGAGAGTGACTTCATGAAAAAATTGGAGTTTGTTGGAAGATATTCAAATTTCAATGCTCCGGAGGGTTCTGAGTGGGAAGAGAAATCGACCCAATTTGCCTTTGGATTGAACTACTGGTTAACCTGGAGATCCCTTATCAAAATAAGTTATCAGACCACTGAAACCGAAGGTGGGCATGGCGGAGAAGGCATAACGACTACTAATGGGTTATTTCTCCACTGGGCAATAGGATTTTAAGAATACATAAAAATAGAAAACATGAAGACAATAAATAAATTTTTAGTAATCGTGATGGTTTTCCTGACCATTGGAATAACCGTAGTTGCCTGTTCTTCTTCTAAGAAAACACTTACAGAAAATAATATTCCTGTTGTGGCAGGGGTGGAAGAGGAGTTCAAACTGGAAAAATCAGGAGCCCAATTATGGGGAGAAACCTGTAATCGATGCCATTTAGCACCTTCTCCAGCCGATTATAACGACACGGATTGGGAAACCATCAGTTTGCACATGCGCGTAAGGGCCAATCTTACAGAAAATGACGTTGCAAAAATCGAGGAATTTCTGAAATCCGCGAATTAATTGAATTGGTAAAGCACATTTTCCATGAGAATGGAAATTTAGGGCTCTAGGGAAATGTGCTTTAATAAAAAGAAATTAATATTAATTAAAACTAAATACAATGAAAACAGTAACAATAATTATTTCTGTCCTCGTACTGGTTATCCTATCCAGTTGCGATCAGAAAACAGACCTCAACGCAATCCTCGAAAATTCGGAAACTAGAATGGAACTTTTTGAGGCGATTGCAAGTAACCACGGTTACATGACGGAATTCATGGACAACATGCAAGATAACGACCATGCAATGCAGATGATGCAAGGAAACCATAAAATGATGGGCAATATGATGCAGGGTGTCGGAATGCAAAAGATGATGAAAGATAGCATGATGATGAAAAACATGATGCAATCCATGATGAAAGAAGGCAAGATGATGGGCAATATGATGAAAATGATGCACGAAAAAGGCATGATGAGTGAAGATTGTATGGAGTCGTGCAAGAAGATGATGGGCAACAAGGGAATGGACATGAAAGGAATGGGATTGATGGAAGAAAGTGAATTAGATGCCAAAGAGCAAGGCGAACTCGAATTGAGCAAAAGCCAAAGCCATGGCGATCATCATTAAAGAATATAACATTTAAACCTAAAAATAAAAATTATGAAAGGTCACTGGATATGGATGGCTATCGGTTGTGGATTGCCGTTGTTACTAATATTTTTCGCACCCTCACTGGGCATTACCGGGAATAACGGGCTTTTTGGCTTCATTGTCCTAATGTTCATTTTTCATCTCTTTATGCCACATGGTGCACATAGCCACGGGGCGCATAACCATACGGAACAGAATAATAAGCAGCACGAACATGGTAAAGAAAAACCATTGTCTGCAGAAACTAAGGAGGAGCAAAAGGGCCATAGTCACCATTAATAATGGTAAAAACAAATGAAACATAAATATCAAATAAACGGAATAAGCTGCGGCGGATGTGTCGCAAGGGTAAGAAAAACCTTGGAAGAACATCCAGACATTGAGAAAACGGAAATCTTTTTGAACCCAAAAGGCAAAACGATCATCAGTATGAAAGAGAGGCTTTCAGTTGAGGAATTACAACAGCAACTCAACAAACTTGAAGGTTATACCATTACGGAGATACTTTAAAATATTAATAATCTTAAAACTAAGAATATGTTCTATAACAATGGATTTTTTTGGGGAATGCACCTTATCTGGTGGACAATTTGGTTCATATTTTTATGGTGGATTTTCTTTACGCCCTCCAGCCCATCTTCCACAGAAACTAAGGAAGATGATCTGGCCACAACTCTAAAAATACGGTTCGCAAAGGGTGAGATCACTCAGGTAGAATACGAGGAATTAAAAAGAACATTAAAATCGGAAAATGAAACAAAGCCCTAAAGAGGGATTTCAATACCTAAAATGAATAAGCTATAAACACACACAAAAACAGTAACAATGAAAAAACATCTCATCATGAGCCTTGTATTCCTGACTGGAATGCTGCTCTCGGTACAATCTATATCTGCACAGGCAAGCGATAAAACCAAAAGGCAGATGTATATCAACGGTAATGGTGAAGTCTCGGACCGTGGTATAACCCTTGGTTATATAAGTAAGGAAGATATTGTGTTCAATAACCAGGGAAGGAAAATCGGTTTCATTAAAAACGGGAAGGTATATGATGCTGAGGGCAATTCCTTGGGAAAAGCAAAAAAAGGAGGTCAGTATTATAACGATAGTGGTGAGTTTGTGCTCTATGTTGAAGGAAATGATGAAAAATGTAAAATATTGGATACTAAGGGCCATTCCTTGGGTTATATACATAAAAACTACAAACTTCATGCCTGTGCAGTACATTGCTTTTTTAAGGAGAAAAGTATAGAGGAGGACATGGATTCAATTTTGGCGGGATATATGAACATCGAAAATGCATTGGCCGAAGATAATTACGAGTCCGTACAGGAAGCGGCAATAAAATTGATTAACGACTCGACCGCCGTGAACGAGACCTACCTGAAAAAGACCTTGAATCAACTTTCCAAAGCCTCCAGTCTTACTGAACAACGATTATACTTTGCAACATTGTCCAAACAACTGTACACTATTTCCAAGAAAATGGATTTGAAGGGGAAAACGCTTTATTGGAATCATTGTCCCATGGCCATGGATGGTAAGGGTGCAAATTGGCTAGCCCTGAGCGAAAAAATAAACAATCCCTATATGGGGCTGAAAATGCCCGGATGCGGTTCGGTAAAGGAGACCTTGAAATAGTTTTTTAACGTAAAAATAATCACAGAAAACAGTCAGTACATCAACAACAATTATTTAAGCAATAAGTCTAATCTTTAAAACTAAAAACTATGCATTTTTTCAACGGACACTTTGGTGGTATGCACTTTTTATGGTGGATCATATGGTTCATCTTCTTAATATGGATATTCTTTGTTCCATATGATATCCCTTACCGAAAATCAAAAAAAGAAGACCCGCTCACAATTCTCAAAAAAAGATTTGCGAAAGGGGAGATTACAAAAGAGGAATATGAAGAATCAAAAAAGATTCTAAAATCCGAATAGGAAGTATCAACAAATTTTAACAATTAAAATTAATCGAAATGAAAACAAAAATTAAAAAAGCAATAGGAATTGTTTTGGCCACTTTCACTTTGTCGGCTTGTGCACAAAAACAAGAAAGTTCTGTAAAGGATATGCTTAAAGACCCTTCACAACAAGAGAAGGTGTTGACATTGATGGTTGAAGACCACGATTTGGGCAAAAAGTATATTGCCAAGATGATGGAAAATGACCATGCCACGGGCATGATAGTAGATGAACTCGTAAGAGCGGCTGCAAACGATACCATCCTGGCCGGTAAACTTAGCGAAATGATTACCAGATACCCTGACCTGATGCTCCTTACAACGCACCACTTTATGCCCGTCATAGCGGCTCACGGTGAATTAAGCGACACTTTTTGCGACCATACCTTGGAACATGAAAATCTGGAAAAGACCTTGCACGAAAAGATGGATGGCAACAAAAAGATGGATGGCAACAAAAAGATGGATCATTAACAGGGATCTGTAAATAGTTTGTACGGGTTTCAAAAATTATATTTAAAAACTGGACAATTAATTTTAAAACAAGAATTATGAATCGATTTAATGTAAAAAAATTAGGATTTGCTTTTGGCCTAACAGGCGCCTTAATTTATCTGGGCTGTATGATTGTAATGACAACAGCAGGTCAAGAAGGTACAATATCATTTTTCAACAGCCTGTTACACGGTTTGGATACTTCCAGTATTATAAGAATGGATGTGCCGTTATCGGAAGCATTCTTCGGAATCATTCAAACTTTTATCCTTGGATGGCTTATTGGGGCCTGTATAGCGGCTTTTTACAATGTGCAACTAAAGAAATAAATGCAATACGTCTGGTTCATATGGTCCCTTATTCTCCTCGCCCTCTGGGGCCTGGTTTATCTTTTGAAAAAGGATTCTAGGAAAGAGATGCTCAAAATGAGTTGGATTACCATGCCTTTTGGGCTTACAGAGCCTTTGTTCGTTCCAGAATATTGGCATCCGCCGTCCCTTTTTGATTTTGCGATAAAGACTGGCTTCGATATTGAAAGTCTCATCTTTTCATTCGCCATTGGGGGTATTGGTACGGTGTTATATAACCTTCTATTTAAGAGAAGATACATTGAAATGGCGCATACGGAACGCGGACATGCCATGCACAGACTTCACATATACATTCTTTTCGTCCCAGTTCTAGTGTTTTTGGTTTTGAGTCTCTTTACCGATTTGAACCATATTTATTGCGGAATTTTGGCCATGTTCATGGGAGGTTTGGCAACGCTGTATTGCCGGCCAGATCTAAAGGGGAAAATATGGGTCGGGGGTCTTTTGTTCACGCTGCTCTACTTTGTGTATTTTGGAAGTATTATTCCCTTCTATCCAGATTATGTAGAACTATACTGGAACCTGGAAAATCTGACCCAAATCCTTGTTCTAGGCATCCCAATTGAGGAACTGCTGTTCGCGTTCACTTTCGGAATGTATTGGTCAGGGCTAAACGAGCACTTGTATTGGAAAAAGTTAATGAAGCCTATTATCATAAGTTGAGATTAGGAGACATAGCATAGATATATCACCAAAAAATAAAAATCATAAGATGAAAATAGTATTAGCAATAGACGGTTCTGATTATAGCAAGATGGCCGTAAATGAACTTGGGGCGATACCATTGCCTGCAGGCACGGAAGTATGTATATTAAATGTGTTCGAAAACCCCATGTTGGCTGTTCCAATGGGTGGCACGCTTGGTAATTATTACGAAGAAGCTATATCCAATGCAAGAAAATCGGCGGAGGCAATTGTTAATGATGCCTCAAAATTATTAAAAATCGAGAATGACAAATTATCGATTACAACAGTAGTGGTCAATGGGATTCCCAAAAGCGCAATTCTAGAAAAGGCCGAAGCCTTTGATGCAGATTTAATCGTAGTTGGGTCTCAGGGCCATGGTGCATTCTCTAGATTTTTGCTCGGCTCGGTTTCCCAGTCCTTAGCAACACATGCGGACTGCTCAGTTTTGATTGTAAGAAAACGCAGCATATAAGAGCAAAAAGTTTAGTAAGCGCGGGTATGGACTATTTAAGCACTTGTATCGGAAAATGTATTAAAATCAATTTGGCATGAGCAATAATCAAATATTAGGCAGTATAGATCATGATAAATGTAAAGTGGCAGATGAAATTTGCTTGCCCGATTCCGAGCAACCGAGAATAGTTATAGTTGGAGGTGGCTTTGCGGGTTTGGCATTGGTGGAAGGACTAAAAAACAAAAATGTTCAGATAGTGCTTATAGACCGTAACAACTTTCATCAATTCCAGCCCTTATTTTATCAGGTAGCTACGAGCGGCCTCGAACCCGATAGTATTGTATTTCCATTTAGGAAACAAATTAAAGGGTACAAAAACGTAAGCTTCAGACTGGCCGAGGTACGGGAAATCCAGGCCTCTACTAATACTGTCATAACGGACAAAGGAAAACTTACCTATGATTATTTGGTACTGGCGACTGGTACTAAGACTAACTTTTTTGGTATGGAAGAAGTGGAAAGAAATAGTTTGGGCATGAAAGATATCCGGGATTCCCTAAATATCCGCCATATGATGTTGCAAAACTTGGAGCAGGCGGCAATTACATGCGATGATGTGGAACGTGATGCCCTTACCAATTTTGTGATCGTGGGCGGTGGCCCTGCGGGAGTAGAAATGGCAGGTGCACTAGCTGAGTTTTGCAAATATATCCTTCCAAAGGACTATCCAGAATATCCTTCTTCAATAATGAATATTTTTTTGGTGGAAGCTATGGATAAACTACTTATAGCAATGTCCGACAAAGCTTCTTCAAGAACATTGACCTATCTGGAAAATCTAAATGTGACTGTCTTGTTGAATGAATCCGTTAGCAATTATGACGGTAAGGTTGTCCAAACCAAAAACGGGAAGAGAATATTGGCCAAAAACCTTATTTGGACGGCAGGTGTAAAAGGGGACTTTCCAAAGGGTATCGATCAGAAGCATGTAGCTAAGGGCAATCGCTTAAAAACTGATGCTTATTTGAAGGTTGAAGGGCAAGAAAACATTTATGCCATCGGGGATATTGCGGCACTGATTTCCGAAGAGACTCCAATAGGCCATCCCCAGGTAGCTCAGGCTGCGATTCAACAAGGAAATTATCTTGCCCAAATGTTGAACAACCTAAACAATAACATACCATCAAAGTCTTTTAAATATACTGATAAAGGGTCTTTGGCGACAGTTGGAAAGCGAAAGGCGGTAGCGGATCTGGGAAAATTGAAGTTTACCGGATACTTTGCTTGGTTGTTATGGTCCGTGGTGCACTTGATGTCAATTAGCGGATTCAGAAATAAACTTTTGGTCGGCTTCAATTGGGCCATAAGTTATTTTTCTTATGAAAAGAGCAATAGGGTAATAATCCGGAATTTCAAACGTGATTCTACCACGGAAACTCCATCAAAAAACAATACCAATAATGCTTTAGAAAAGGATAAAAACATACAAAAAACCCAGCATTGATGCTTAAACACGAAACAAATAGCGGTATTATGAAATTCTTTGGCAACACGGCCAAAGAACTCAATAACAATGGTGTTATTCTATTTATCACTGTAGTCATCGCAATGGTCTGGGCCAATTCGCCATGGAAGGAATATTATATCGCCTTAATGCAAACCGATATTGCCTTCACTATTGGCACCCTTCAGCTATCGGAGCCGCTATTGTTATGGATCAACGATGGCCTAATGGCCCTATTCTTTCTACAAGTTGGCTTAGAGCTGAAACGTGAAATAATCGGCGGTAAACTTTCATCTCCAAAGAGTGCGGTATTACCTATTGGAGCGGCTATTGGAGGCATGGTACTTCCTGCCCTTATTTATTTTATGTTCAATAGCTCGGGCGAGGCATCAAATGGTTGGGGCATTCCCATGGCTACGGACATTGCCTTTTCTCTAGGGGTATTGGCCATTGTCGGAAAAAGACTGCCTTCCGCTTTGAGGGTCTTTCTTATTACTCTTGCTATAGTGGACGATTTGGGTGGTGTCTTGGTCATTGCGCTATTTTATACCTCCGGTATTTCCGAGATGGATCTACTTCATGGACTATTGTTCTTCGGAGCTTTGATTATCGGAAATTATGCGGGAGTAAGAAGCACATGGTTTTATGCCATTATTGGTATAGGTGGTGTTTGGCTGGCCTTCTTTTTCTCAGGAATACATCCAACGATAGCTGGAATTCTTACCGCATTTGCAATTCCAGGCAGGGTAAAAATTAAGGAAAATACCTTTTTGAACCGTTTAGACAACTTACACAAAAAATTTCAAGAAACCAAGTCGATAAGGGGCGCGCTTATCTCAAAAACGCAGTTGGATATTTTGGAGGATATCAAGACTACAAGTTCAGAGGCGGAGACTCCCCTTCAAAAATTGGAAAGGTCCTTAAACCCAATAGTTAGCTTCATCATTCTCCCTTTGTTTGCTTTGGCAAACACAGGAATACATCTTCATGGTGATTTGTTGAAAGTACTATCCAGCCCCGTTAGTTTGGGGATTGGTCTGGGCCTGATTCTTGGAAAATTTATCGGTATTGCCGCTTTTTCAAGAATACTGGTCGCACTTAAACTTGCAAAACTACCGGAAAAAGTGAATTGGAACATGATTTATGGTATAGCTTTTCTTGGAGGTATTGGTTTTACCATGTCATTGTTTATAAATGAGCTGGCCTTCACAGACGAGTCTTTGATATTCACGGCCAAGGTAAGTATCCTATTCGCTTCTATGTTAGCAGGTGTAATAGGCGCTATACTATTACATAGAAACAGTAAAAAATTAATAACAGTAAAATAATAAGGATATGAAAAGTATTGCAGTAGTAGGTTATGGGGTCATCGGAAAAAGAGTGGCCGACGCCATTAATGTACAAGACGATATGAACTTGATCGGGGTTTGCGATGTCATCAGCGATTGGCGGATACAGAATGCCATAAGAAAAGAGTATGATATCTACGCGGCAACCGCCGAGGCCGAAAAAGAAATGAAGGCTGCAAGTATTCCAGCAAAGGGTAACCTGCAAGACCTGTTGAAAAAGACAGACTTAGTGGTGGATTGCACCCCAAAGAATATAGCGGCAAAGAATGTGGAAATATATAAAAAACTGAGTATAAAATTCATTCTTCAAGGTGGTGAAAAACACCATACTACTGGCCATTCCTTTAGTGCAGAAAATAATTATCAATCCGCGATAAATTTAGATGCTACAAGGGTAGTTTCTTGCAATACCACTTCTATTCTTCGAACCCTGACAACTTTGAAGAGAGCAGATCTATTGGACTATGCACGGGGAACATTATTAAGAAGGGCCACCGACCCATGGGAAAGCCATTTAGGTGGTATTATGAATACAATGGTTCCCGAAAAAGATATTCCAAGCCATCAAGGTCCTGACGCTAAAAGTGTGGATCCCGAACTGGATGTCATCACTGCCGCAGTAAAAGTGCCCGAAACATTGAGCCATATGCATTACTGGAACGTGAAATTAAAAAAACAAGCCACAAAAGAAGAAGTGCTAAATGCTTTTAAAACTTCTACACGGATTAAGCTAATTAATTATGACCAAGGTTTGGTTTCAAACAATACAATAAAAGAAATGTTCTTGGATATGGGCAGGCCTTGGGGAGATATGTACGAGGTGGCCCTGTGGGAAGATATGCTTAAAGTAGTGGGTGATGAGCTTTTTTATGCTTATGTGGTGGATAACCAGGCGATTGTTATCCCAGAGACTATAGATGCCATTCGTGCACTTACTGGGATTGAGACAGATGCAGCAAAATCCATCGCCAAAACCAATATAAGTTTGGGAATCATATAAACATAGCGTTATGAAAACATATGAAAATTTAGTGAATCATTTAGGGGACAAAGCATCTTTCTATTTGGACCACGTAAGCGAAAGGATTACCAAGGATGAACTCCATTTGCCTGATGAAAATTTTGTCTCTAAAGTTTTTGTCAATAGTAATCGGAATCCACAAGTGCTAAGAAGTCTTGCCCAGCTTTACGGGCATGGCAATCTGAAAGATACAGGATATTTAAGTATACTGCCCGTTGACCAAGGTATTGAGCATAGTGCAGCCTTTTCCTTTTATAAGAATCCCGATTATTTTGATCCGGAAAATATCATAAAATTAGCCATTAGTGCTGGTTGTAATGGGGTCGCCTCAACCTTCGGGGCGTTGGGTCTCTATGCCCGTAAATATGCGCATAAAATTCCTTTCATTGTTAAGATAAACCATAACGAACTCCTGTCATACCCCAATGCCTACGACCAAACCTTATTCGGAAAGGTCAGGGAAGCTTGGAACATGGGTGCTATATCGATCGGGGCCACCATCTATTTTGGATCTAGGGAAAGTAATCGACAGTTAAAGGAAATTTCGGATGCATTTGCCGAAGCCCATAGTCTTGGCATGGCTACGATCTTATGGTGCTACACCCGGAACGACGCTTTTAAAACGGATAAAGTGGACTACCACGCAGCAGCAGATTTAACGGGGCAGGCCAATCACCTTGGGGTAACGATACAGGCAGATATCATCAAACAAAAGTTGCCCACCACAAATTTTGGTTTTAAAGACCTGAAATTTGGAAAATACGACGATGCCATGTACGAGAATCTGACGACAGAGCACCCTATAGACCTTTGTCGATTACAGGTTGCCAATTGCTATATGGGCAAGATAGGATTGATAAATTCAGGTGGAGGTTCCAAAGGAGCATCCGATATGGCAGAAGCCATCACAACCGCAATCGTAAACAAACGAGCCGGAGGATCGGGTTTAATTCTGGGAAGAAAGGCTTTTCAAAAACCCTTCAAGGATGGGGTGGAATTAATAAATGCGGTTCAGGGCGTTTACATTGAGAAAAGAATCACGGTAGCATAATACAGATAAAAGAATGGTCGATACGGAAATAAAATCATTAAAATCCCTACACCACTACTTGCAAAAGTTGGTAGAAAATAGGCTTTGGCTTAAGGTTATCATTGCTTTGTTTTTAGGTGTTGGTGTTGGCCTGTTGTTAAGTCCTCAAAATGGTTGGATAACCAAAAACACTGCCGATGCATTAGGAAATTGGTTGGCCCTACCAGGTATGTTATTCCTAAAATTGGTACAAATGATCATGATTCCCTTGATCGTAGCATCAATCATTACTGGTATTGCAAGTAACAATAAGGAAAACCTGAAAAGGTTGGGTGGTGGTGTTCTATTATATTTTATATCAACAACCATTATTTCAGTGACAATAGGTACAATTCTTGCATTAATTTTTAGGCCTGGAAAGTATCTGCACCAACAGGCGGAAGTTGGTCATGCAAATGCAGTGGCCAATACTGCCGAAAGTTCGGAACTGTCATTTGGAATAAATGATATTCCGAACGCCATAACAAATTTGTTGCCTGAAAATCCATTGGCCTCTATGGTAAGCAGCGAAATGTTGAGTATCGTTATTTTTACTATTATAATTGGAGTTGCCGTATTATCACTAACCGACGACTTGCTTAAACCGGTAAAGTTACTCCTAGGGGCCATTCAGGAAATATGTATGACCGTGGTCAAATGGGCTATGTTATTAGTTCCGATCGCCGTATTCGGTTTAATGGCACAATTGACCTCCAGCGTCGGTTTGAACTCCCTAAGGGGTTTGGGCTTTTATGTGCTCGTGGTGCTAATAGGATTGCTAATATTGGTAGGTATTTACCTCGTGTTGGTAAGCATTCTTGGCCGGAGCAACCCATTGACATTTTTGCGAAAAATAACGGATGTTCAACTATTGGCATTCTCAACTACAAGTTCAGCCGCAGTAATGCCCCTATCTCTAAAAACAGCAGAGGAAGGGCTCATAGTGGATGCCTCCATCAGCAATTTCATTATTCCCATCGGGGCTACTGTAAATATGGATGGGACGGCCCTTTATCAGACCATTACGACTTTGTTCATAGCGCAGGCCTACGGATTGGAAATGGGCCTTCTGAATATTATTGTTGTAGTAGTTACCATAGTTGCAGCTTCCATTGGAACTCCGGCCATTCCAGGAGGTGGCGTCGTGATTTTGGCTTCTGTGCTATCCAGCGTAGGAATTCCCGCCGAAGGAATTATCATAATAATAGGGGTTGAGCGCTTGCTTGGAATGTTCCGAACAGCAGTCAACGTTACCGGTGACCTAACAGCCTGTATGGTTTTCAATCGTTTTTACGGGAATAAAATGGAAGGATCCAAAGAGACTGATGTAAAAGCAAATACGGAATTTTCCACTATTTAAATATTTAAAGAAGAAGATGATAAAATCAATTAACGAAATAGATTTTTCTCCAAAACCGGGCAAGGCCTACTGGGTAAACTGTCACAGGGAATGGCGGGAGGAGGTCATTTATTTTCTGATGGTCGACCGATTTCATGATAGTAGAAAACGACATTCTTTAAAGTTCGACATGAGACATCCCGGTTTCGGAAATGAAGATCAATTGCAAAAGCCTTTTGGCGGTACCCTCCAAGGAATCATCAACAACATTGACTATATCAAAAATTTGGGCTCTACCGCCATTTGGTTAAGCCCTGTGTTTGAAAATAATCCAGAATCCTATCATGGATATGCCATCCAGAATTATATGGACGTGGACAAACGCTGGGGCAACAAGAAAGATTTGGAAAAACTAGTGGACAAGGCACACGGGTTGGATATAAGGGTGTTCTTGGATATCGTTTTGCATCATTCCGGAGATAATTGGTCGTATCCTTTTGATTACAACTATTACTATTTTAACGGCCAGCGTTTTCCCTTGGACGAATGGCGGGAAAAAGATAGGCCAATTCCAGTTGAACTGAGAAATATGGAACTGTATAACCGTAAAGGGCAGATTATAAATTTCGATAATTATCCCGAGACACAGGAAGGCGACTTCTTTACCTTAAAAACATTTAGAAACGATGGTTCCCCTGATAGTGAAGATTTACGGGAGATACTGGCCAAGATACATTGTTACTGGATTCGTGAGACAGATGTGGATGGTTTCCGTTTGGATGCCGTCAAACATATGAAGGGAAACGACATTAACCGTTTTTGCTCTACGATAAGGGAATATGCCTACTCCTTAGGCAAAAGAAACTTTTTTCTATTTGGTGAAATTATCGGGGACGATGAGACGGGTAATCCCTATATAGGTCCCAAAATACTGCCCGAGGACCGGAATATATATTACGGGCTTGATTCTATATTAGATCATCCATTACACAGTGTTTTAGCAGAAGTGATAAAAGGGAATTCATCCCCGAATAGATTGATACAGAGGTATTCGGATTTGCAAAAGAATGCTCTAAGCCGAGGTAGGCATGGGGAGTTCCTCGTGACCTACATCGATGACCATGATCAGGTGGGGATGGACTTTAAACACCGATTTGGCCATAACGCCACTACTGCACAAGTTGTTGCGGGAATGGGATTTCTTATTTGTGCCCTTGGCGCTCCGTGTATTTATTATGGTACCGAACAAGGTTTTGAGGGTAACGGCATGGATGACCGATATATTAGGGAAGGAATGTTCAATCCCGATGATAAGGAGTCGAACGTATTGAACCAAGAATCATGGATATTCAAGAGAATTGCTGTCTTGGCACATCTAAGACAAAAAGAGGCCATTCTAAAGTTCGGCAGAATGTATTTTCGGGAAACTTCAAAAAACGGACTCGATTTTCAGTTTCCTGATTGCGAGAAATGTCTTTTGGCATTTTCAAGGATTCTGCATACGGGTGAAATTCTCGTTGTTTATAATTCCTCCCCAAAAGATATCAAAGAGGAATATATAGCAATTGATACCACTATCAATAAAGAGGGTACACTTATGCAATGCATTTATGGGAACAAGAAAAAAATCAGGATAGAAAAAAATATAGATCAAGATGCTGACCGCCTTTTCATCAAGGTAAAGCTAAAACCCATGGAATTTTTGATATTCAAGAATCATTAAATAAAGGAACTTAATAAAGAACAAGCATTACAAGCATGAAAAAACAAAAATACAATGCAAATCAAATCTACGGATTAATGCACACAGACATCGAGGGAATCGATGCACTGATAGAACTGGCCCTGAACATACGATGGTCATGGAACCATGCCTCGGATGAACTATGGCAACAACTGGATCCGGAACTTTGGGAATTCACGCAGAACCCATGGGTAATTTTGCAAACGATTTCACGAAATCGACTGGAGGAACATTTGGCAGATCCAGCTTTTCGGGAAAAGCTCGATGGCCTATTAAAGGCAAATGAGCAAGCGAATTCAACTCCCACTTGGTTTCAGAAAAAGCATCCGAAGACACCGCTTACCACTATTGCCTATTTTAGTATGGAATATATGCTTAATGAGGCCCTACCCATATATGCCGGAGGCCTCGGCAATGTAGCGGGTGATCAGTTAAAATCGGCCAGTGATCTGGGGGTACCCGTTGTTGCCGTGGGACTACTTTATGCCAAAGGCTATTTCCGTCAGGAAATTGACAAATATGGAACGCAAAATGCCTTATTTCCCTATAATGACCCGGGACAATTGCCCATTACGCCCTTACGTTTACCTAACGGGGAGTGGCTACGTATAAAGGTATCGTTGCCGGGTCACCCGATATGGCTCCGGGCATGGCAGGTACAGGTAGGACGGTCTAAGCTCTATCTGTTGGATAGCAACGACGCCGCCAACTTGCCCATACATCGTGGAATAACAGATGAGCTGTATGGGGGTGGGCCAGAACTCCGCATAAAACAGGAGATTATTTTGGGTATCGGGGGCTACCGGCTGCTTAAGGCCCTGGATATAATGCCCGAAGTCTGCCATATGAACGAAGGGCATGCCGCTTTTTTGGTCCTGGAACGAGCCAACAATTTTATGAAGGCGAACGGTACCTCGTTTGAAGAGGCACTTACCGTTACTCGAGCGGGCAACCTATTTACCACACACACTGCGGTTGCAGCTGGTTTTGATCATTTCAGTCATGAGTCTATGGAATACCATTTAGGTACTTATGCCAAAGAACAATTGGGCATAAACTTTCATGATTTGATGGCCTTGGGGCGGACAGACGCCAATAACCGATCGGAGAGTTTCAACATGGCCTATCTTGCCATTCGTGGCAGCGGGGGGGTAAATGGCGTTAGCCGATTGCACGGAGAGGTAAGTAGAACTCTTTTTAACAATCTTTTCCCGCGTTGGCCAGTGGAGGAAGTTCCGATAAGTCATGTAACAAATGGAGTGCACATGCCATGCTGGGACTCCAAATATGCAGATGAAATCTGGACGGAATCCTGCGGAAAGGACCGCTGGAGGGGCGAACTCGATGATCATTCTGCACATATTTCAAAGTTATCCGATGAGCAGTTATGGCAATTTAGGACTAAATCCAGAAACAGGCTCGTCGGTTTTATAAGGCAAAGGTTTGAGAGACAGGCAATAGTTTCTGGCCTACCGTCGGAAGTGGTTGGTATCGCTAACCAAGTTTTTGACCCGGACACCTTGACATTGGGCTTTGCCCGCCGATTTGTGCCTTACAAAAGACCGGACCTCTTATTGCAGGATCCGGAACGTTTTGTACGAATTCTTACCCATCCAGAACATCCGGTACAATTGGTGTTGGCCGGTAAAGCACCCCCTTTCGATGAATCCGGGAAGGCCTTGATACGAAAATGGGTGCAATTTATCCAAGAACATAATTTGTACAAGCATGTCCTCTTTCTAAGTGATTACGACATTATGTTGGCGGAAAGTTTGGTGCAAGGTGTCGATGTGTGGCTCAATACGCCGAGACGACCATGGGAAGCCAGTGGTACCAGTGGCATGAAAGTACTTGTAAATGGAGGCCTCAATTTGTCGGTACTGGACGGTTGGTGGGCCGAGGCATATAGTCCTGAAGTGGGTTGGGCATTGGGCGATGGCCAAGAACATGGAGATGATCCGGCATGGGACGCACACGAGGCAGCAGAATTATATGAAATACTGGAACAACAGGTCGTCCCCGAATTTTACGCACGTAACAAAAAAGGGGTGTCGGAATCCTGGGTGGAACGCATGCGAAAAAGTATGGCGATCCTAACGCCTCGTTTTTCCGCCAATCGAACGGTTCGCGAATATACGGAGGACTATTATCTGCCAGGGGCAATCAACTATAAAAAATGCGCAGCTAGGAAAGGAGCTAAAGGGAAAAGAATTGTCAGCGCAGGACATGATCTTAAAAATAAATGGGATACCATACAATTTGGGAGAGTCGAAATTGAAAGTGAACGCCAAAAGCACCACTTTAAAGTAGTCATATGGTTGAAAGGAATAGACCCCAAACATATTCAGGTAGAACTATTCGCGGAAGGCTTGAACGGTGAAGCGTCCGAAAGGATCAAAATGACATTTGATTGGTTGGGGGAAGATGGTGCACATAATTTTTATGCACAGGCAAATACTTCCCGTCCTTCAGATCATTATACCGTTCGTATTGTACCAAGCTACGAAGGCATTTCTGTACCATTAGAAGACAACTTGATTTTGTGGCAGTATTAGAATAGAACTTAAAATATAAAAAGAAAAATGGAGACACTGAAATATCATGAAACCATAATAAAAAAAGTCTGTTTCGACGAGGAGCTGTTGCAGATAGAACTGAAGAAGGCGGTTCGAAATACCACTTGTTCCGAACAACCGGCATTATTGGAATGGTGCGTTATGAGCTTGGGGCGAAATATAAAGAAATGGCATCATCTTTTATGAAAGAAAAGGATTGTGATTTTACTTATCTGGATTTATGATAGGATCCAAATAGCAATCACGTCATCAAAACCTTAGGTATAGATAATTTATAAATGTAAACTAGAAAATAAATGCTTCCGGAAAATTCAAATATCTTAACGATCAATGGTGGTTCATCCAGCATCAAGTTCGCTATGTATGAAATGGCCAAAACTCCGAAACTCATATTTTCTGGGTGTATTAACCGAATTGGGTTGGCGACTACGACTTTCAATGTTTCCAATCTCGACCTTGATGAAAAGAAGGGATATGAAATATACTGTCCCGGTTTTTACGAGGCAGCCATCTTTTTGATCCTTTGGTTAAAAAGGCAAGCTGGTTTTGATAGGGTCAAATGTATCGGCCATCGCATCGTCCACGGAAAGGCACATTCTTGTGCGGAGGTAATAGATGCAACTTTGTTAAAGGAATTAAAGCTAATAAAGGACTATGACCCGGAACATCTTCCTGCCGAAATCGAAATCATCGAACTTTTCAGGCAGCGATGCCTTGGAATATTTCAAGTAGCCTGTTTCGATACTGCCTTTCATGCAACATTACCACGCATAGCAAAGATTCTGCCCATACCAAGGCGCTTTGACCAAGCCGGCGTTCAAAAATACGGTTTTCACGGTCTATCGTATGCCTACCTCGTGGAAGAACTGAAAAAAACAATAGGTGTGGAAGAAGCTAAAGGGCGTATCATTCTTGCCCACTTGGGAAACGGGGCCAGTTTAGTGGCTTTGAAAGAAGGGAGGAGTGTCGAAACCACTATGGGATTTACCCCTGCAGGTGGGTGTGTCATGGGCTCCCGAAGTGGGGATTTGGATCCTGGGGTTGCTTGGTTTATGATGAAAAGCGAAGGTCTGAATACTAAACAGTTCAATCATTTGATCAATCATGAAGCTGGTCTCTTGGGGGTTTCGGAAACCAGTGCCGATATGCAGGACCTACTGCAAAAAGAAAGTTCAGACGAAAGGGCAGCTGAGGCGGTAGCCTTATTTTGTTATCAGATAAAAAAGTGGATCGGTTCATTTATGGCTGTATTAAGTGGACTTGATATATTGGTCTTCTCCGGCGGTATAGGTGAAAATGCCCCAATCATCCGTTCGAGAATCTGTAAAGGTTTGGGCTTTACAGGAATAGAATTGGATGAAGAGCAAAACGAACAAAATGGATTTCAAATCTCGAAGGCAGAGAGCAAAATAAAAGTATTGGTAATCCCTACTAACGAAGAGTTGATGATTGCAAAATGCACGGCAGATCTATACAACGATTTTAAAAGTAAAGAAAGACAGCATAAAAATTAATAAGACATGGAAAATCAAAATAGTGAATTAGGGTCAGTTCAAATAGCGCAGGAACTTTTGGATAAAATGGATGCGTACTGGCGGGCGGCGAATTATCTTTCCGTAGGCCAGATCTATTTAAGGGATAACCCCTTAATGCGACAACCCCTGAAGACGGAACATATTAAACCCATGTTATTGGGTCATTGGGGCACTACCCCGGGCCAAAATTTCATATATGTTCATCTAAACCGTATCATCAAAAAATATGACCTGAACATGATTTATGTGTCGGGTCCTGGACATGGAGGACCCGCCATCGTCGGAAGCACTTATCTTGAGGGAACCTATAGTGAGGTATATCCTGATATTAGCCAAGACGAAGAGGGATTGAGAAAACTGTTTACCCAATTTTCTTTTCCTGGCGGTATTCCCAGCCATGTATCCCCAGAATGCCCAGGATCAATTCATGAGGGGGGCGAGTTGGGCTATTCGCTCAGCCATGCTTTCGGGGCGGCCTTTGATAATCCAGATCTGATCGTGTCCTGTATAGTGGGCGACGGGGAAGCGGAAACAGGTCCTTTGGCTACCGCTTGGCACTCCAACAAATTTCTAAATCCTGTAACGGACGGTGTGGTACTTCCTATTCTGCACCTCAATGGGTATAAGATTGCCAACCCAACAATTCTTGCCCGGATCGGGGATACAGAGCTGGAACAGCTTTTTTTAGGGTACGGCTGGAAGCCTTATTTCATCGAGGGCGATGAACCTATGACAATGCATCGGAAAATGGGGGCATTGTTGGATAAAGTAATCGAGGAAATAAAAACGATTAAGGAGAATGCGGCGCAAAATGACAATTGGGAACGTCCCCATTGGCCAATGATTATTTTAAAATCCCCCAAAGGATGGACGGGCCCCAAGTTTGTGGATGGTTTGCCCGTGGAAAACCATTTTCGATCACATCAGGTGCCGTTGGCTGATGCTGCCAGTAATCAGGAACACCTTAAGCAACTTGAGACATGGTTCAAAAGCTACAGACCTGAAGAACTTTTTGATGAACAAGGGCATCTTTTGGCCGATCTGGTGGATTTGGCCCCTAAAGGTGAGCGGCGAATGGGTTCCAACCCGCATGCCAATGGAGGCATCTTACTGAAAGATCTTCGCATGCCCGATTTTAGGGGGTATGGCTTAAATGTATCGGTACGTGGAGAGATGGGAAACGGCGATACTCGCGTTCTTGGAGAATTCGCAAGGGATATTATCAAGTTGAACGAAAAACAACGAAACTTTAGGATTTTTGGCCCTGATGAAACACTTTCAAACCGTTTGAATTCAGTTTTCGAGGCCACTAGTAGACAATGGGAAGCCGAGATCATGAAAACCGATGAACTTCTTAAAAAAGACGGACGTGTAGTGGAAATGCTGAGCGAACACCAATGCGAGGGTTGGTTGGAAGGGTATCTCTTGACTGGACGACACGGTCTGTTTAATTGCTACGAGGCATTTATCCATATTATAGATTCCATGTTCAACCAACATGCCAAATGGCTAAAAGTAACCTCAGAGTTACCTTGGCGCAGAAAAATTGCTTCCCTGAACATTCTTTTGGCCTCCCATGTATGGCGGCAAGACCATAACGGGTTTACCCATCAGGATCCAGGCTTTATTGATCATGTCGTAAATAAAAAAGCCGAAATAGTCCGGGTATATCTGCCACCGGATGCCAATTGTCTTTTATCCGTAATGGACCATTGTTTCCGCAGCAAACATTATGTAAATGTCGTGATAGCCGGTAAACATCCCGCACCCCAATGGCTTCCCATGGAAGAAGCGGTCATACATTGTGCCAAGGGCATCGGTATTTGGACCTGGGCGAGCACTGATAGAGATGCGGAACCCGATGTAGTTATGGCCTGCGCAGGGGATGTGCCAACTCTTGAAACGTTGGCAGCAGTGTCCATATTACGTGAAAAATTACCTTATCTGAAAATACGTGTTGTAAATGTGGTGGATCTAATGAAGCTACAAACCGATACGGCGCATCCTCATGGATTAAAGGATGCCGATTTTGATATGTTGTTCACTAAAAACAAGCCTGTCATATTCGCTTTTCACGGCTATCCTTGGCTTGTACACAGGCTAACCTATAATCGAACTAACCATGCCAATATTCACGTAAGGGGGTATAAGGAAGAAGGAACTATCACGACCGCTTTTGATATGACGGTTCTAAATGATATGGATCGTTTTCATTTAGTACAGGATGTCTTGGACAGGTTGCCGAACCTAGGAGATGAAGTGGCCTATCTAAAACAGGAAATGCAGGACAAGCTGATCGAGCACAACTATTTCATACGGAAAAACGGTTTGGATATGCCCGAGATCAGAAACTGGAAATGGAAAAACTAAATGGGCTCTTTATAAGGACTATTAGAACTCCAAGAATTAGTACAATAAATTTTAATAAAACAAAATGAAAACAACGGTATTCAGCACCCACAAATTTGAAGAGCCCCATTTGGTAGCTGCAAACAAAGGCAAGCACGAGCTTAACCTACTTGATGTACGGCTGACCGAAATCACTGTTTCCTTGGCTCAGGGAGCAGATGCAGTGAGCCTATTTACGAGTGACGATGCTTCGGCCGAAGTACTTGATAAACTTAGTGCCTTTGGAATAAAATACATTGCCCTGCGAACCGCTGGATACAACAATGTAAATACTAAAAAGGCCGCTGAATTGGGTATCAAAGTTTCACGCGTTCCATCCTACTCCCCTTATGCCATTGCTGAACATACCGTCGCCCTGATATTGGCCTTGAACAGAAAACTGATCAGGTCACACAATAGGGTGAGGGATATGAATTTCTCCTTGAACGGATTGACGGGTTTTGACCTGAATGGAAAGACGGTCGGGGTAATGGGCACCGGGAAAATCGGGGCTATCCTTGTTAAAATACTCCATGGTTTTGGCTGTAAAATAATGACCTTTGATACCTCCGAAGATGAATCGCTCGTTGAAAAATATGGGGTTTGCTATACTGATTGTAAAACGCTATGCAGTGAATCTGATATCATTAGCTTACATGTCCCTTTAACTCCTTCCACCAAACATTTGATCAATGACAAGCATATTTCTCTTATGAAACCAGGAGTAATGCTTATCAATACGAGTAGAGGTGGTTTGGTGGATACCAAAGCGGTTATTCAAGGATTAAAATCGGGAAAAGTTGGTTATTTTGGGATGGATGTCTATGAAGAAGAGGAAGGACTCTTCTTTGAAGATCATTCGGATGAAATACTTCAGGATGATGTGATTGCGCGTTTAATGACTTTCAACAATGTTCTGATAACGAGCCACCAGGCCTTCTTGACCGATACTGCACTGACAAACATTGCGGACACCACAATTTATAATCTGGATTGCTTTGAAAAACAAATCGATTCGGGAAACGAAGTTGCTAATAACTAAAAACGACAAGTTTCTTTTAATCGTTTAAATATATGAATCTTAAAAAACAATCACTATGAAAAATATACTAGTACCTACCGATTTTTCCGAAAACTGTACCAAAGCAGCTAATTTGGGAATTGAAATGGCCAAGCTGTATGAAGCGGAAATCCATTTCTTTCACTTGATACATACCCCCGTAGACTGGGTAAAACTTGACAAGCTAAAAGAAAAAAGATACCCTGATACCTTGAGGGAAATCGGGTCGGCCAAATCCGCCTTACGGGAATTGGAAAAAAAGGCTGAAAAGGAAGGCTTAAAATGCCAGACATTCTTGGAATACCAAATAGAAACAACCAATATTTTACGACATTCCGGTCATTTTCATCATGATTTTATCATAACGGGAAGCAGTGGTACCAAAGGGACCGTAAGGGAATTATTGGGTAGCAATGTGGAAAAAATCATTAGAAAATCAGATGTACCCGTAATCGTGGTGAAAGGAGATGACGTTGCATTCCCTTTTAAAAATATAGTATTTGTTTCTGATTTTATGGAGGATGTAAGTGGTGCTTTCGAGCATGTAATTTCAATTGCGAAAAAATGCAATGCCCATATTCGTTTGTTGCGAATCAATACCCAAACTGATACCAATAGTATATCAGCAGGTCTGGATCCGATCAAGAGGTTTTTGGAGAAGTTTCCCGATTTGAAAAACTATTCCATGTACGTCAATAACGAACCGACTGTGGAAACTGGCATAAACACGTTCGTTAAACACGAACCAACGGATTTGATTGCTATGTCCACCCACGGGAGTACGGGATTTTTGAGTTTGTTTTCCAAAAGTATCGCTGAAGGTATAGCCAACCATTCCGCACTTCCAGTAATGACGATTAAAATTTAAAAAAAAGTATAATTCGATGTCGGATAGCTTAAATCAAATACAAGAAAAGCCCTTTTACAAATTATTGTTGGGAAGAACGGTCTTGCCACTCGTCACCATTGTGGGAATTGGCATCTTCTATGTTGTTTTAATGTCAACAATCGATCATAGTACTTTGCCATTCCACATTATCATAATAACGGCCGCATTGGGTAAGACCATTGTGATTACGATGACTACCTTGAAAAGACTGTCAAAATTGATAAAGATCTGTCATTCATTGGAGAGATTGCTTTGGGTTTTTGGATTGATAATCGTCATAAGTATTTTCTCCTTTGCAACCGATTATGCCTGTCTTTTCCAATTCAGTCCTACCACATTTGAAGGTGTTCCCGATTATTCAAACTCGTACTTGTATAATTTGTACCACTTTTTTTACTTCAGTGTGATTACCTTTTCAACAGTAGGCTACGGCGATATTATTCCAACTTCTGACGTAGCCAGATTCGTTGTTATGTTAGAAATATTTTTAAGTTTTTTCTTGATAGTATTTGCTTTGGCCAATATTAAAAAAATACACATCAATGGATAAGATAAATATTATAAAAGCAAACGGGGACAAAGCACCTTTTGAAATAGAAAAGGTAAGAATTTCATTAGAACGGGCTGGAACCGATAAATTGTTGGTGGAAGAGATAGTTCAAGATATTGTAAAGGAAGTTTACGATGGAATGACTACCAAAAAGATATATCAAATGGCGTTCAGGATGCTCAAAGGCAAGGCTAGGGTAAATGCCTCTCGATATAAGCTTAAAAAGGCACTTATGGAACTCGGCCCTTCAGGTTATCCATTTGAAAAACTGGTAGGTAAACTATTGGCACACGAAGGTTTTGACACAAAAGTCGGGGTAATTGTTCAGGGCAATTGTGTACAGCACGAAGTGGATGTGATAGCCCTAAAAGACAATAGACATTTTATGATCGAATGCAAATATCATAGTGATCAGGGCAGGTACTGCAATGTAAAGATTCCACTCTACATCCAATCCAGATTTTTGGATGTAGAAAAACAATGGGAGAAACAGCAGGGCCATGAAACCAAATTCCATCAAGGTGGTGTATATACTAACACCCGCTTCACGACAGATGCAATACAATATGGAACCTGTGTTGGGTTGTTGCTCACAAGTTGGGATTATCCAAAGGGGGACGGTCTAAAAGAACGGATAGACAGATCCGGCCTACATCCCTTAACCTCTTTAACAACATTGACAAAGATCGAGAAGTCCAAATTATTGGATAAAGGCATTGTGCTCTGCAAGGAAATTAACAAAAGCCCTTCACTATTGGAACAAATAGGTATATCCAAACGGCGACAAAAAGACATTCTTGAAGATTCGGAAAAATTATGTACCACGCATTAAAATGAAAAATAAGTAAATAAACATGTATTAATCTTAAATAGAATACAGATGAAAACAGAAGCACTACAAAAACAGAACAAAATAGACCTTGAGACATTTTACCAAGCATTGGAGGATGAACCAAGGTTACTTGAAGAGGCCTTTGAAACACTATTGGAGATGGTAAACTCCGAGCCTGAATCCGCAAAGAAACTGGCACTTCTTATCAAAAAGGACTTTCATGAACTGTACAAAGAAATAGCGGAATTATGCAAATCGGACGAAGACAAAGGGAACGCACCTTCCTGTTGTGGGGGACTTTAATATTTGGAATTGTGAAAGCACGAGCCTTGAAGTCCGTAAACAGGTGAATAAACAAGAGTAATGGTTAGAAGGTAATAGTGATTCTGGATACTAGCAATAAAAGGATTTCAGAAGATACAGTAAAATTATTTGCAACACTTTTAAACTAAAAAAATGAACAACAACAAAATAAACATTCACTTTTTGGGCGCAGCAGGTACGGTAACCGGTTCAAAATATTTAGTGGATACAGGGGATAAAAAAGTCCTTATAGATTGCGGACTATTTCAAGGACTTAAGGATTTGCGGCTAAAAAATTGGGAATATCCGCCAGTGAAGGTTTCAGAAATTGATATGGTATTGCTTACCCATGGCCATATGGACCATACAGGTTATTTGCCCAGGTTGGTAAAACTAGGATTCAAAGGTCCCATTTACGGTACCAACCCTACATTGGACATTGCCAAAATCATTTTGAACGATAGTGCAAAAATCCAGGAACAAGAAGCTGAACGTGCCAATAAGGAAGGCTATTCCAAACATAGTCCCGCAGAACCACTTTACGATTTAAAGGATGTTGAAAATACCATACCGCATTTTAAAGCGATTCCCCAATCTCAATGGATTCCATTGTTTGAAGGTATCAAAGCTCGTTTTCAGTATAACGGACATATTTTGGGTGCAACATTCATCGAGTTGGACGTAAACGGAAAACGTTTTGTCTTTTCTGGAGATATTGGTAGAACCAATGATTTATTACTCTATCCGCCTTTAAAACCTAAAAAAGCTGATGTACTTTTTATAGAATCGACCTATGGTGGAAGGTTTCATCCTGACGAAGTGGAAGCCATTCCGCAGATTGAAAAATTGGTCAATGACACCATCAATAGAGGCGGCAGCCTGTTTATCCCAAGTTTTTCGGTAGAACGTGCCCAGTTGATGATGCTCATTTTCTGGAGGTTACTAAAGGAAAACAAAATCCCTAAAGTCCCGATGATAATGGACAGCCCTATGGGAGCCAATGTTCTGGAATTGTTCCATCGCACTAGGGATTGGCACAAACTAAAAGAAATTGAATGTGATGAGATGTGTTCATATTTCACCGTCGTGAGCAGCTATCGAGAAACTATGGAATTAAGAACCGACAACAAATCAAAAATTGTAATTGCAGGTAGCGGAATGCTCACAGGAGGCAGAATGCTGAACTATCTTGAAACACAAGCTCAAAATCCCAATAATACGCTGCTGTTTATAGGTTATCAAGCGGAAGGTACTCGGGGAAGAAAATTGTTGGAAGGCAACAGGGAATTGAAAGTATATGGAAAAACAGTTCCTTTTCATATGGAGGTAGCAGAAATAGAAGGTCTCTCGGCGCACGCAGACCATACAGAGCTTATGGACTGGATGAATAAAATAAAGAATAAACCGGAGAGAATTTTCATTGTGCACGGGGAAAAAGAAGGTGCAGAAGCCCTTCAAAAGGGAATAAAAGAAACCTATGATTGGGATTCTGAAATTCCTCAGCTTTATAGCATTGAAAAAATAGGATAGTTATAAAAATCTCAAAAACAACAGATAATATGGAACAACGGTCAAATATCCTAAAATACAAACACCTTGGTATTTACACACAGAACGAGCATGTGGTCTACATGCGAGAAGATTGTCACGTTTGTATTTCCGAAGGGTTTGAGGCACTTACCAGAATTAGGGTTGCCAATACCACCGACTCTATAGTGGCTAGCCTTAACGTAATAAATTCGGACATTCTGTTGCCTCATGAAATTGGACTATCAGATGCGGCAGCAAAAAAATTAAAGGTATTCGGTAATGAAACGTTAAGAGTATCCCATTTAGAACCCATAGATTCATTAAGTCATGTAAGGGCCAAAATCTACAATCAAAAACTGGATTATACGGCCTTTAATGAGATTATTACCGATATCGTTGAAGGAGATTATTCCAACATTCATCTCTCTGCCTTTATTACCGCCTGCGCAGGAAATAGATTGGATGTCACTGAAATCTCAGACCTGACCAAGGCTATGATCGCTTCTGGAAAGCAATTGGATTGGAACAGGAAAATCGTAGTCGATAAACATTGTATCGGTGGCTTGCCCGGTAACCGCACAACTCCTATCGTTGTGGCCATTGTTGCGGCTTATGGACTTACAATGCCAAAAACATCATCGAGAGCGATTACTTCCCCGGCAGGAACAGCAGATACCATGGAGGTAATTACGAATGTTGCGCTCTCTTCGGAAGAAATTGAAGCTGTGGTAGAAAAAGAAGGTGGTTGTTTTGTGTGGGGAGGTACTGCACAATTAAGTCCGGCAGATGATATGCTTATCAAAATTGAAAAAGCCTTGGATATTGATAGTGAAGGGCAGTTGATTGCATCGGTACTTTCCAAGAAAGCGGCCGCTGGTTCTACCCATGTAGTTATTGATATTCCCGTGGGCGAGACAGCCAAAGTACGATCTTTGGCAACGGCACAACAACTACAAGAACAATTGGAAAATGTTGGCAATACTGTAGGTTTAAAAGTAAAAGTAGTTATTACCGACGGCAGCCAGCCTGTTGGAAGGGGAATTGGACCCAATTTGGAGGCCATCGATATCTTAAGTGTACTGCGCAATGAAGAAAGAGCACCAAAAGACCTCAAAGAAAGAGCCTTATTCTTGGCAGGGGAACTGCTCGAATTATCGGAAGAAGTTGAGAAAGATAAAGGCTACGAAAACGCGACGCAAATTTTGGAATCGGGAAAGGCCTATAAAAAATTCGAGGCCATTTGCAGGGCACAAGGAAGGTTTTCACGCCCCTTAAAGGCATCCTATTCGCATGAAATTCGGGCCGGAAAAACAGGGGAACTTCAACGAATAAATAACCGAAAGATTTCTAAACTCGCAAAACTATCGGGAGCGCCGCAATCCAAATCTGCGGGTATTTTATTGAACGTTCATTTGAACGATAAAATAGAAAAAGGCCAATTGCTCTATACGCTCTTTGCAGAATCTGAAGGCGAGTTGAATTATGCCTTGGAATATTATGAGAATCACGATGATATTATAGCAATAGAATAAATAAAAAGAAAAATGAAAACTATATTATTCAGTCTTCCGGGAAACCAAGAACTCACGGAATTGTTAGCAAAAAAAATGAAAGCGGAAGTAGGGGAATGCACCATACGCAAATTTCCAGATGGGGAATCCTATACCCGCATCCTTTCCGATGTGAAGGGAAAGTGTGTGGTCATGATCTGCACCTTGCACGAACCCGATGAAAAGCTGTTACCCTTGTATTTCTTAAGCCACACCGCAAAATCCTTGGGCGCTATGTGCACCTGCCTAGTGGCCCCATATTTGGCTTATATGAGGCAAGACAAAGTATTCAATGAAGGCGAAGGGGTTACTTCTGGGTTTTTTGGAAAATTGATTTCTGGTTTTGCAGATAGCATCACGACCATTGACCCACATCTACATAGGATACATTCCTTGGGCGAGGTATATCATATTCCGAACAGAGTTATTCATGCTGCGGACGAAATATCGAAATTCATTAAGACAAATATACATAATCCGATACTTATCGGACCTGATTCCGAAAGTGAGCAATGGGTTTCCGATGTGGCAAAAAAGGCGGATGCCCCATTTACCATATTGCAAAAAATACGTCATGGCGACCGAGATGTAGAAGTTTCCGTTCCCGAAATAGAGAAGTATAAGGATTCAACACCGGTGCTAGTGGACGATATTATTTCTACCGCCCGGACCATGATCGAAACCGTAGCTCATTTAAAAAATGCCGGAATGAAACCCCCGATATGTATAGGCATTCATGCTATATTTTCAGGAAATGCCTATCAAGATCTGTGGGATGCCGATGTGGAGGATATCGTTACTTGCAATACTATCCCACACCAATCGAACGCCATCGATTTAAGCGATGTCATTGCCAAGGAAGTCACTGAATTGATGCGCCATTTATGAAAATAGGATTACACTTAATATTATTCGTTTTAATGATTATTTCCGCCTATGCCCAAGATAAAATGTTGATTGGACAATTGTCCGATAGACTGGTGGTACGGGAAAATTTCGATAACAATGGCAATTTTATGAATAAACAAACTTTTAAAGCGGGAAAGATAATTGAATCCGATGATTATTATGAAATTCAGGTCGTGACCGAACTTTTTGATGAAAATGGTGCCTCCACCGATAAATATACCACCACTTACCGATGTAAACCAGAAGAATCTAGTATTATGATTATGGCCTTTCCTTTTTCAAAACCAAAATCAAAGGAAACCGAAATCAATACGGTGTCCAAAAATTTCAAGGAACTCTATGATTTGACAAACTTAGAAGATATTGAACTCGTAATGAGTTTTGATTCGGGATTGCTAAATTTTTTTGGTTCCAATAGTAAAATAAAAATTTATGACCGGGTGTTGGAATCCAATGGAAATGGAAAAGAAATTAGATCTAAAATCAATATTAAAGCATACGCTATTGGAATACGAATTAAACAGTTAATTTATGTCGCAAGTGAAATATTGACGGACAAGGGTTTATTGACCTTTCAGAAATTTACCGAGGAAGACGGCAGCTATTTTACAATGACCTATAAATAATGAAAAGATGAACAATTACGATACCCTTTCAGAAGCCATAAGCAATCTCCAGCAAAGAGGATATACTTATGATTTCAACTTAAAGCCAGAATGTCTGGAATGTGCGTCACTGAAAATAGAAATCCATCCGGAAGAATTTGAAGTAGATGAACTGCACCGTTTTGAAGGCATGAGCAGTACGGATGATAATAGTATCCTATATGCCATTTCTTCTAAAAACGGAGTCAAAGGCATTTTAGTGGATGCCTACGGAGTATATGCCGAGAATATCTCGGAAGAAATGCGAAAAAAATTGCGTTAACCCTTAAATAGAACAATATGGACAATAACAAAGATCACAAGGACAAAAAAATGGACCACTCGAAGATGGACCATTCTAAAATGAATCACGACAAAGATGACCATTCAAAGATGGATCACTCGAAAATGAATCACGATAAAGATGATCACCCAGAAATGGACCATTCAAAGATGGACCACTCGAAAATGGAAGACCCAAAATCGGATGACCATAGTAAAATGGATCACTCAAAAATGGATCACAGTAAGATGAATCATGGTAATCATGATCATGGCAGCATCCCAATGGGCATGGCAGGCCACGACCACCATAAAATGATGATTGCCGACTTTAGAAAACGGTTTTGGATTACATTGATATTAACGGTGCCTATCCTTTTCTTTTCACCAATGATCCAAGATTTTTTTGGGTATAGTTTACTGCTCCCCGGCAACCCATATATTTTGTTCGCACTTTCTAGCATTGTGTATTTCTATGGCGGTTGGCCTTTCATAAAAGGGTTCTGGTCCGAGGTTAAAAAGGCGGCCCCAGGAATGATGACCCTTATTGCCATGGCCATTAGCGTTGCCTATTTTTATAGCTCTGCAACGGTTTTCGGCTTGGAAGGGGTCGATTTCTTTTGGGAGTTGGCCACACTTATAGCCATTATGTTGGTAGGCCATTGGATCGAAATGAAAAGTGTTTTGGGAGCCTCAAAAGCATTGCAATTATTGGTAAGTATGATGCCTGCGGAAGCACACAGGGTAAAAGGCGAATCTATTGAAGATATCAAATTGGAAGATTTATTGAAAGATGACATCATCCTAATAAAACCTGGGGAGAAAGTCCCTGCAGATGGAATCATCACAGAAGGCACGAGTTACCTGAACGAATCTATGCTTACCGGAGAATCCAAGCCGGTCAAGAAGGAGTTGAACGAAAAAGTAATCGGGGGTTCCGTAAACGGAAACAGTACCTTAAAAGTCAAAGTGGAACATACCGGAAAAGATAGCTATCTCAACAAGGTAATTACCATGGTCGAGGAAGCGCAGAAAACCAAATCAAAAATGCAGAACCTTTCCGACAGGGCTGCTAAATGGCTTACGTATATTGCTTTGACCGTTGGATTTGGTACGTTGGCGGTATGGCTAATTTTAGGATTTCCTTTTGTATATGCCTTGGAAAGAATGGTTACCGTAATGGTCATTGCGTGTCCACATGCCCTAGGTCTTGCCATTCCATTAGTTGTGGCCATATCCACCGCGGTTTCTGCACAAAATGGTTTGTTGATTCGTAACAGAACTGCTTTTGAAGAATCCCGTAAAATTTCGGTATTGCTTTTCGATAAAACAGGAACATTGACCAAAGGGGATTTTGGGGTTACACGTATTGAATCGGTGGATAAAAAGTACACTTCCAATGAAGTCTTGCGACTGGCAAGTGCCTTGGAACAAAGCTCTGAACATCCCATTGCCGTTGGAATCATCAAGAAGGTCAAGGAGGATAAAGTTGACATACCTAAACCTGAAAATTTCAAAGCCATTACTGGTAAAGGGGTCGAGGCGAACGTTGAGGGCAAAAAAGTAAAAGTGGTTAGTCCAGGTTTTTTGAGGGATGAAAAAATAGCTATTCCAGAAGATGCCTATAGCGATGCTGCCGAAACAGTAGTATTCATTTTAATCGAAGGAAAACTGGCCGGATACATCGCCCTTGCAGATGAGATTAGACCTGAATCTGATGAGGCAATTAAAATATTCAAAAAGAATAATATAAAAGTCTTGATGGCAACTGGAGATAATGAAAAAACTGCCAAGGCCGTAAGCGATAAACTTGGGTTGGACGGATATTATGCAGAGGTACTACCCCATCAAAAAGTTGAAATAGTTAAAGAACTACAAGCCAAAAATGAATTTGTCGCGATGACAGGAGATGGGGTTAATGATGCCCCTGCTTTGGCACAGGCCAATGTTGGCATAGCCGTAGGCTCCGGTACCGATGTAGCTGCTGAAACTGCCGATATTATTTTGGTCAACAGCAACCCGCAGGATATCGCCAACCTGATTTTATTCGGGAAAGCTACCTATAACAAGATGATCCAGAACCTGATTTGGGCTACTGGTTATAATGTTGTTGCTATTCCGTTGGCTGCCGGGGTATTGTATTCTTCCGGATTTGTTATGGGTCCAGCTATTGGAGCAGTGTTTATGAGCCTGAGCACTATTATAGTGGCAATTAATGCACAATTATTGAAGCGGAAAATAGCCAATAAATAATGGATAGACAGGAAAAGCTCAACAGGATATTTTTGGTTCTGTTGAGCCTATTTGTTGTAATGCTTGGATACGGTATATTATTACCGACCCTTCCATACTATACGGAAAGACTTGCCTTGAAGGACAATCCGGACACCAATTTGATCAACTTCCACATTGGAATGTTGACCAGCATTTATCCGCTGTTCCAGCTTCTGTTTGTTATCGTTTGGGGCAAGCTTTCCGATAAATATGGTCGCAAGCCCCTAATTGTAATCGGTCTATTTGGTTTTGTAGTGATGAACTTGTTAACGGGTCTGGCCACGTCACTTACAATGCTTTATATAGCCCGAATCGTAGGTGGCATATTTACATCATCTGTCATTCCTGTCAGTAATGCTTATTTAAGTGATATTACTTCAGAAACGCGACGTACAAAAATAATGGCATGGTCCGGGGTGGCTATCAGTTCGGGCCTTATTTTTGGGCCTGTTTTGGGAGGATTTCTGTCGCAAACGAACCTTCACTTTAAATTTTCCTTTGGACTATTTCATTTAGATCGTTTTTCGGTTCCCTATATTTTTGCTTCTCTTTTGGGCTTCGTTGTAGTACTGATCATAGTGAAATGGTTGAAGAATACTGAAATAAAAAGTCGTATTGCTTCGGAGGTAGTTAAAGTCAGTTTTTCGCTAAGTAAATATTTTATCATTTTGTTGCTCTTATCCTTTGTGATGCAATTTGTGGTTACTTTATTTGAAACCGTGTTTTCTATTTATGGGAAGGATGAGTTGGCATTTACAAGCCGTCAAGTGGGTATTGGTTTTATGCTTTGTGGTTCGGTTATGGCCGTTTTACAGCCTGTTTTCGCGACCTATGGCGAAAAAATATTGACCTCAAAACAACAAATTACTCTAGGATTATTAATATCTGGAGTCTCGTTAATTGTGTTCCCTTACGTAAGTAATGAGCTATACGTATATTTTACGATAGTAACATTTGCGGCCGGAGGAGCTATGGTAACACCTAATCTGCTTTCAGCAGTTTCCTTAATTTCCAAGCAGAACACGGGAAGAAATATATCCATACAAAGTTCCACTAACAGTATCGGTCAAATATTGGGTCCGGTATTGGGAACTTGGCTGATTGGAGGTGGATTTTATTATCCCTTCATCATTGCCGGGGCAACAGTTTTGGCCGCTATGGGACTGGTTTATTTATTGAATCATCAAGAAAAAGAGATTGATCCAGTTTTATTGGGCGACCAACATAAAAAAATATAGTAATGGACCATAAATCAACAACAAAAAGACATAGTAAAACGGCATTTTTAAATTCTGTCGACAATACTAAATATATTGAGTTGGTCCATTCGGGAGAAGACTATTTTGTACGGTTAAAGGAAATTATAGATAAGTCCGAAAAGGAAATCCATTTACAGACTTACATTTTTGAAAACGATGAAACTGGAAACAGCATAGCCGCCTGTTTGAAAGAAGCTGCTAAACGAAAAGTAAAGGTATACGTCTTATTGGATGCCTATGGTAGTGCTGCATTACCCAATAGTTTTGTTGAGGATTTGATACAGCATGGAGTTTTACTTCGTTTTTTTTCGCCTTTATTCTCTTTGAATAATTTTTATATCGGAAGACGAATGCACCATAAAATAGTTGTCGCCGATGAAAAAGTAGCATTGATCGGTGGAATAAATATTGCCGATAAATACCACGGAACAGTAGCTTCGGAGCCTTGGTTGGACTATGCTGTTCAGCTCAACTGCCCGGCAGCCAGTAATCTGCAAAAGCTATGCAGCGATTACTTTTTCAAAAAAGGAAGCTTCAAAAAAATACCACCTGTGTTACATTCGGCCGGTAGCGCACTTGTGGGAATTTTACAAAACGACTGGCTACATCGTAAAACAGAAGTCTGTGATGCCTACACAAATGCCTTAATTCATGCTGAAAAAGAAATAGTAATCGTAGGCTCGTATTTCTTGCCTGGTAGCATTATGGCAAAGGCATTGAAAAAAGCGTGTAAAAAAGGCATAAAAACAACGGTGATCCTAGCTGGCATTAGCGATGTACCTTTGGTACGTAGGGCAACCGAACACTTGTATTCGTCCTTTCTAATTCATCATATGAGGATCTATGAATGGAACAAATCCGTTGTGCATGGTAAAGCGACAGTAGTTGATAATAAATGGTCTACCATCGGCTCATTTAACCTGAACAGTCTTAGTTGCTATGGCAGTATTGAAATGAACGTAGAAATTCACTCCGAAGAATTTGCCGAAAATCTTAAGGCTGACTTTGAAAAAGTTATAAGCCAGTGTAACGAAGTTACATCAGATACTTTAAGTCATAGAGCGGGTATTTTCAAAGTGTTAGCCAATTGGGTTTCCTATCAAATGGTACGTACTGCGATGCTTTTTCTTACTTTTCTTCCACATTTAAGGTTTTTGAAAAACTATAGGATTTAGAAGGTGTAATAAGGAGTTATGAAAAATACCCTCATCTAGGAAGGATGTACGGATATCCTAAAGCTATTGCCGAGGAGGCCAGGACCGAAGTGGAAATTAATCCTCTATCTTACTTCATAATTTATCTATATTAACCGAAATATTTGGAAATACCTATAAAGGTAATCAGTAAAGGCTTGGGCCCTTACTCCTTTAGGATAACTGAAAAATATTTGAAAAACCTTCCCATCTCTATTTTGGTTGAGGCTAAGGAGCATGTTGTTTTACCTTCTGTAAATTATTAAGATTTCCTATCTCCAATGGCATCTATCACTTCACAATACATCATTTTCAATAGCCTTATCAAACTCTCCATGATTGCCACAAACAGCTCTTTCATCCCTTTAAATAATTAAATATTGCATTCAAAATAACCATCGCATACCCCATAACACTCTCCTCTTTCCTACTATGCTCCGCCTCTTCCATATTAGACAAAAAACCCACCTCCAAAAGTACCCCAGGACAGAAGTCTTGGGTTTCTCTGAGTACTTGAAAATTAGCATATTTCATTCCCCTAATTTTAAACCCCAAAGCCTGATCGAATTCTAATAAGATGGCTTCTGACAAGTTTTCGGATACGGATTGTAGTTCTGAGATCATGGTAGTATTGGGTTGCTGCACATAGACCTCAATTCCTTGTGCTGCCTTCCTTGCTGCTTGATTGCAATGAATAGAAATAAAAACATCAGGTTGCAATACTTTCACCAATTTGGCCCTATCACCCAAAGAAATTAAAGTATCATTATATCTGGTCAAATAGATATCTAGGGTGTTTCCAAACAGTTTCCTGTTCAAACGTATTGCCTCTTTCGCAACCTGCAGAACAATATCCTTTTCTTTTAGTGCATTAATTCCAACTGCTCCGGAATCCACTCCCCCATGTCCAGGATCTAAGACTACTATTTGTCGTCTATTTTCCTGCGCCAATATGAGATTGCAAAACAACGAAAATCCAATCCAAAGGCAAACTATCCAAAAGCGTTTCATTTTATTCAATTTTTAAAGTGCGTGTTGCACAATTTTCATCGTTTTCCCTAAATCATCTCTAATCCGTGAAATTTTAACGTTTTCGACTGTTAAAATTTATTCGATTCCCATCGATTTCTACCATCCTTTAGAAATTCCATAACGAATAATTCATCAATCGGTCTTTCCTACATTATTAGGGGAGCACAAAAACGAACAGTCATGAATAAACCACTTAAAACTCTTTTACTCTTACTTATGACGACAGGGTCAATATTTGCGCAAATCGGCGGAATAGAAGACTCCGTCAATGATGTTTCGGATACCATCAGGACAATCTTCCCCATTATCCTAGGTGTCATTTTTCTCATAGGGTTCTTATTCAACGCCGGCCATTTCTTCGGAGAAAACTCAGATCTTAAAAAAGGAATCACTCGAGTTCTAGTCTTTGTTCTTATCGCAGGGGCAGTGGTCGGCATCTTTACGTACCTAATTGGAATAGTCGTTTAATGAAAAGGTTCGAGGTATATCGCAACATCAGAAAACAGGCCGTGATATTCGGCCTATCCATCTCATTTTTTGCTCTACAAATGATTTGCGTGGTCAGCTCTTTAATGGTCATCATTTTCTCGTTCAGTCTTGCAATGATCATGGGTGTATTGGTATTCAATGCTGCTCTTTATATAGCCTTGATCAAGATTACAAATAACCCCCAACAAATTACCCTTTGGGGGGTATTCCCAAAAATCATCAGCAATAAAAAATCGTCATTACTTAGCTATGGACAAGATTAATCTTTCGGCACACCATCCAATTGCGGATATACGATCCAACATGGTCTTTGCCAATAATGGCAATGTAATCCTATGTTATGACGGTTCCTTGCCGGAGATTCATTCCCTTTCGGAGAAGGATTTTGAGGATATCCATGGGTGCTGGTTCCAGGCCATCAAATCGTTGCCCATCGGATGCGTGATCCATAAACAGGATATTTATTTAAAGAAACAATACACTTCTGAAAATTTGCCCAATACCACCTTTCTTGCCAAGGCTACACATAAGCATTTCAAAGGACGTGATTATATAGAACATAGATGTTTTGTGTTTTTTATCCTTACCAAGAACAAGGCATTGAACAATGCCAAATATGCGAATCCATTCCGAAAGGTTGCACAAGGGATTCCTCAGGAGCTGGACGATCAAATTAAAAGTTTCATGGACTCCGTAAACGACTCCGTTTCCTTTATCAACAACAGTCGAAAAATGCAGTTTGTCCCTTTGGCAGAAAAAGAAATCCTATCCATAACCGACAATTATTTCAACGGGTTCAACGAGGGTTTTGATACCGACATCCTTTTGGACCGGTCCAAGATTTCCATTGGCGAAAACTGTTTTGATGTTTTGGCCCTAAATAGTGAGCTTTGCTTTGGAGAGAATGTCCAGAGCAGCAAGACCAATGAACGATTTACCTCGGACGATTTTGTGTTCCATCAGGGGTTTATCGATGGAATCGGACTAGCGTTGAACGAAAACCATATCGTAAACCAGATCATCTACCTGGACGATAAACATAAATGGCGCAAGTTGTTGGACAAGAAGATCGAAGAACTTAAAAAAAGCTCCAATTTTGGTTCCCAGAACAAAGTAACACTGGCAAAGGCCCAACAGATCCTTGACCAGATCAATAATGATGACAGCTCGCGCATCATCCGTGGCCATCTCAATGTCATCTTTTGGGATCCCCAAGCCAAGGGCCTTGCAAAAATAGGTTCAAAAATAAGGACCGAATTCAAGGAGCTTGATATTGTCCCCTATTACCCCCGGGGGGAGGAACGTAAAAATTATATCCTCAATAGTTATTTCTGTTTCTCCCCCAATTTCTCGGACGAGGATCTTTACGTGACCGACCTGAAACATGCCATCTGCCTGTACATAAACAATAGCAACTACAAATCGGATGCTACAGGAATCATTTTCAACGACCGTGAACACAATATCCCTGTACTAAAGGATGTCTGGGATGAAAGGAAAAAACGAATCAAAGCACGGAATTTCGCCATTTTCGCCCCAACGGGAGAAGGCAAGTCATTCCTGGCCAATAATATACTCCGCCAGTATTTCGAAGCCGGCGTCCGGCTGGTCATCATCGACCTTGGAGGGTCCTACACTAAGTTTGCGAAGCTTTATCCCGAACAATATACCGTACTGAGATATGAGAGTGGCAAGAACCTGGGCATCAATCCGTTTTATGTTCACAATCCTGAAGACCTTACCCCGGAGCGATTGGAGGACCTTTCGGTATTTCTTTTTGAATTGTTGGCCTCGGAGCTGAAAGCAACCAAGGCCCAGTCGGTATCCATTAAAAAGATTCTGCTGTACTATTATCAGGTGGTCAAGGAGAATCATTCCTTGGACAGCTTCTATCATTTTATAGAGGAGCATCAGAAGAGCTTGTTGGACCAGCTTAAAATTCAAGCCGATTACTTCAATATTCCGGGCTTCCTCCACATTATGTCCGAATATGTTGGCAATGGACTGTACAGCTTCCTGTTCGAGGTCAGCGAGGACCAGACCTTTAAGATAGAGGACAAACGTTTGATCGTTTTTGAATTGGATGAAGTAAAGGACAATAAGGAAATCCTTTCGGTAATGTTGAAACTTATCAAGTCCGCCATCCAACGCACCATTTGGAAAAACCGAGCGGAAAAGGGTATCATTTTGTTCGATGAGTTTGCCAAACAGCTGAAATTCGACAATGTTCTGGAGAGCGTCGAATTCTACTATCAAGCCATCCGAAAACAAAACGGGGCCATTGGAATTATCCTGCAATCCATCAACCAATTGCCCAACAATTCTACTTCAGCGAGTATACTAGAAAATACTCAAGTCATTTATAGCCTCAACAACGAAAAGGGCTATGGGGAACTGAAGAACAGGCTGAACCTGTCCAGCCACGACCTGAACCAATTGAAATCCATCAAGAACAACCTTTCCGGGCCACGCAAGTACACCGAAATGTTTATCAAGATTGGGAAGGAAAGTAACATTTTCAGGTTGGAGGTACCCCCTGAAGTCTATGCCGCCTATTTAACGGATGGCGAAGAAAACGCCCGCATAATGCGGATATATGAAAAGACCAATAATATGGAGAAGGCTATAATCGAATTTATTAACCCAAAAAACAAGAAAGTATGAAATTTTCAAAAAAAATTCACGAGTACTTCGGCAATAGGTTCGCCGTGAGTAAAACAAATGAGAAACAAACCTTTAAGAAAAGCGTACTTACCATGGTCATTGCCCTGACTATGGTCATATTAATGCCCGGCCGTGCCACGGCCCAAGGCGTGCCGGTTTACGACAATACCAATTTCATTTCCTTTATGAAATCCCTTCTGGAATCGGGAAAACAGACCTCACAATTGTTAAAGACCGTCAAATTTCTAAAACAACAGAAAGAAAACGTGGACAAGGTCAACGATGTGATCAAACAACTAAAGGCTGTAAAGGAACTCGCCATTAGCAACCAACGCCTGTTCGATTTCGTACAGGACGACTTGAGGGAGATTTTCAACTCCCCCTATATAAAACCTGAAGAGGTTACCCGTATCTCGGATTCCTTCAACGATATTATAGAAAACTCTTTGTCTGGGATGGATTATATAGAAGAGGTACTATCCAGTGACAACCTGAGAATGACCGATGCCGAACGGGCTGCCATCCTCAAGGAAAAGGAAATGCAATCCAAGGAAATGGTGGCCGAAATAGAGGCCAAAACACGCCGTTATCGAGAAATAATCGCCTTTAGGGAAATGCAGGACAAGATCAATAACCGAGAAGCCAAGTATTAATGTCGGACATTTTTTTAGGTATCGGTCTGGAATATGTGGACACTGTTTTTCAAGCCATTAAGAACAGTGAATTCTCACGGTACACCATTACGGGAATGAAGACCCTTGCGGTACTGTTCTTTCTGATCAATATTCTAAAAAAATACAATGAAGGCGTGGCCAATAATGAAGGTTACACCTGGGGACTGACCCCTGCCGAACTGGCCAAGAATTTTACGGTAATCATTATTGTCATTTTTTCCACTCAGGTGCTGGGGGTTTTCGACTCAATTTTGGTGGCCGTTGAGTCTCAATATAGGGACACGGCCCCTGCCCTACTTCCCTTGCAGATGCAGGAAATTGACATAGAACAGGATGTGGGGGCGATCGAAGCAGCAAAAAAGGCTATGGCACTTTTATATGAGGCTTTGGTGACACCCTTGTTCGGCCTAAAGATTTTGGCGTTCATAATTGGATTGTTTCTTTGGTTGATGGACCTGTTCATCTATCCTTTGTTTTTGGCAGAACGTTTCTTTCTCTTGGGGATAATGCAGGCCTTTTTTCCATTGATCATCAGCCTAGCCGTATTCGAAAAGTTTAGGTCATTGGCATACAATTTCTTTAAGCTCTATGCAGGGGTTTATATGTTGGTGCCGGCATTTTTCTTGGTAAATGTATTTGTCAACTATCTATATACCGAGCTGAACACCAACTTTTGGTCCAGTCTGTTCGGAACGGACTGGGGGAGCCAATTTTTTGCTCCTGTAATACAATTGGGGTCCATAGGATTTATTGTGTTCTTAAAATTCAAATTGTACCGCAGGGCCATCTCGTTTACGTTGAAACTATTTAGCGGTATATAAATTATAAAAAACCACTGATGAAAACACCTTATAAAAATATTTACCGCATCCTGAACCAAAATCGTTTTATCGTTTTGTCCGTAGTCATAGGCGCAACAATGACTTGCATTGTTTCCATATGCGTGGTCATAAAACTGCATAGGGAAACGGTCAACAAGGCGTTTATGGTCAATACCGATGGGAACGTGATACCCTTAAAATTGGTTGCCCAAAAGGAGAATCTGGGAGTGGAAGTTTTGTCCCATTTAGAATTGTTCCACACCTATTTCTACAACATAGACCCCACCAACTATGAAAAGAACTTGGAGAAGGCTCTTTGGTTGGGCAACAGTTCTGTGGATGCCCTATACAGACAGAAAAAATCGGATGGGGTATATAATAGATTATTGCAGTATTCCTTGGTGCAGAAGGTACTCCAGATCGAATCCAAAATAGAACTGTCCCAAGAACCCTACACCTTTCGTACCACTACCCTATTCGAGATCAATCGGGGCAAGGTAACGGACACCTATGAATTGGTGACAACGGGCAATTTGATCCATGTGGACCGCAACTTCCCTAAAAACACCCACGGGCTTCTGATCACCAACTATTTCGAGAACTCCTTAAAAAAAATACAGGATGAAAATTGAAAAGAACAAGATCGTGTTTGGTTCGGTAATATTGGTCATTGTACTGTTCATTGGGGGATATACCATGTTGGTCATAAACAATGGCGACGAAACGGAGGAATCTTTGGAACAGACCGAAGTACCCCAATTGGAAGAACAACAAAATGAGTACAAATCCAAACTGGAAGCTGTAGACAATATCCCAGAAGAACGCGTGAAAAATGCACCCAGCGTATATGATGAAAGGTTTTTGGATTCTACCGGGCTATATGATCCCGATTTTTTGGACAGGGATAAACAACGTATCGTTGATAGCATCTACAGCCAAGGGCGGATCGACTATTCAGAAAGCAGGTACCGGAAAGTGGAAACCAAAAAAGCTAAGGTGGTTGCACCCATAGAGAAGGATACTATTGAACTTGAAGCTGAGCTACCTATTTCTACTAAGGAATTGGCGTTGGAGCACCAGCTCTTTTTTGCTGCGGATCCAAAATCAAATCCTATATCCCTTGCTCTCGATCCCCCTGTTGTTAAAGTAGAAGTGGATGGCAGTCAAGTGGTACGGGCATACAGCCGGCTGCAGCTGCGACTACTGCAAGAAGTACAATTGGGCAATACAAAAATTCCTAAGAATACTTTGATCTATGGCATTGTCAGCTTTAAGCCCAACCGGACACTCCTTAAAATTGATAATATAAATCACATTCCTGTTGAGCTCAAGGCCTTCGATCTACAGGACGGACTGGAGGGCATTTATGTGGAGAACAGTTTTCGGGGCGAAGTGGCAAACGAGGTCGTGGATGATGTCCTGGACGATATCAATATCGTCGGTGTGCCCCAGGTAAGCGGTATCAAAAAAGTTTTCCAACGGACCAATAGAAGAACAAAAGTGGCCGTGCTCAACAATTATAAACTCATTTTAAAAGCTCCTATGGGGCAATAAACTTACATTCTTATGAAAAAATTGATACCCTTGCTCGGTCTTCTGATCATTATGGCCACTTTAGAGGCGCAAAATGGAAAAGTCATCGACACCATTTATGCAAATGAACAAAAGACGGTATCCCTGTTCTTTCCAGGTCCCATTCGACAGGGAGTTACAGGGGCCTCCAATTTCGCCTTTAGCTTCAATAGGGAAAAAGCACAGTACTTTGGGCTGCTACAGGCCACTCCCGGCGAGGAAAGTAATCTTTTGGTAGTAACCCAGGACGGTGGGATCTATTCCTATCTGCTACGGTATTCCCAAAAATTGGAAAGGCTCAATTATTTTATTGCCGGATCCGAGAGTATAGGCAATGAAAGGACGGGCCCCACTATATTGCCACATCAGGAATTGTCTTCGATTGATTTGGACACCATCCCAAACTCAGATAAAGCTTTGGACTATCCCAAGCTGTGTTCTCAATTGCTTCGAAATCCCAGGCCTTTTGATCAGATAAAATATAAGGATGGAGTCACTATTCGCATGACGAAAAGTATCTATTATCTTAACGAGGTCTATGTGGTCTTTGAAATTGATAACGATTCCCAAATTGATTTCGAAATCAACACCTTGAACCTTTATAAAATAAACGGCAACAAAAAACGAAAGGCTTCCTACCAGGAACTACTCCTTTCGCCTATTTATCAGTATAAGGTGCCGCTAATGGTTCCAAAAGGCCAGCAAGTACAATTTGTATTTGTATATCGCAAATTTACATTGGGAATCCGCGAGAAACTATTGGTTAAGTTGGAAGAGTTGAATGGGGCTAGGGATGTTTTGGTAAAACGCAGATAATAAACTTCACTCCGCGATGAGAATATTACACCTGTTAAACATAAATAAAATTATAGAACAAATGTACTTGTAGCGTAAAACGGCGCATACCGTGTATTTGATATAATTGTAGATATAGCGACACGCCAGTGTTCTATATCGTCAACAATTATATCAAAGCCGTTTTACAGGAAAGTTTGTTCATATTCGTTAGCTATAATTGCATTATGTAAAATATCCCAGAACATTTTATTATTTAAGCGAATTATAACCCGGGTCATGAATCTATAAACGGTATGCTACGCATAGCGAAATAATTCATTTGTTTCTATAATTTGCCGTTATGCAAAATAGCCGCGCGCCAACGCTTATTGTTTAAAAAAATCAATACGCTATGTGGCGCATTATTTTTTACTCAATTCTCAGCGGCTTGGCACACGCCATTAAAAGCTCAACTTTTCGTTCTTGATTGAAACCAATAGTTTAAATTCGAAATTTAAGTTAAAAAATTTCACAAACTGTTCGTTAGCCTTCCGCAAAAACTAATATTTTCCCTATGAGCAAAATTCTTAGCACTTGCTACCACCATCCTAAGGTTCAAGCTTAACTTTAAGTGCTTTTAATATTATGTAAAATGGAAATTCAGCACTGGAACCTTTAATCTTTTATTTCTATCTTTTTTCTTGATAAAAAAGAAACAAAAAATCAAGAAGAAAATATGCTTCCACCTTCTCTTTGTGTCTTGTGGCGCTGCCACGGTGCGTTTCACGCCCTAACTCAAAGCCCAGGGCAATGGCTCTTTGTGTTAAGCCACAAATTCACCCCATCGCCGGCCCGCATTTTCTTCCTCGCCACCACTCCCCTTACCAATTGTTTTACCAAAATTTTATGAGGCCAAGTTAAATATCGAGATTCTATTTTACATAATGTTATAACTATCGAGATGCTCTTCTGATTGCATTCTCCCAAACAATTGGTTCTAAATCACCTATTATTCTTTCAATAAACCTAATTCCTAGATTTGTAAGTGAACCAACTTTAGTGAAAGGACCCCAAGATTCAAGTTTAATAAGCTTCGCTGGTACCATATATGAATTATTATTTGTTATTTGATAAGCATTCCCATCAGCATCAAATTCAGTGAAATGTTCATCTAGCATTGGAATATTTTGTGGGTAATTTCCTGATGTTGTAATTATAGGTCCTAAAAATTCATCCGCTTTAATTCTGTCATAATAGATTATATAATGAAGGCCAGCTACTCTCCTCCTATCCGTTGCAGCTAATATTTCTCCCCTCATTTTTTATTAATTGTTATTACATTTTCAGGGCTACCATTTAGATATTCATAAAGGTTAATTTCAGGATCTTTTGTAGGCAAAATAATTCTACCAGCTGAAATAGCAATGCTAGCAGGAACAGCCGGAATTAAATGAATTTCACAATCTTTCCCATGATTTTTCTGTACCAAATTTAATAACTCTCTAAATTTATAACCAAAAGAAACTAAATCGGATTTTCTTGTAATGCATGAAGGATTTGGCTTATCAATAGAAAGATTATAAACACTAAAAGATTCGTCTATTATAGGTTCATATTTGTCTTTTTCTATATAATCACTAATAGCTAATGTTATAAGAACATTTTTTGTACTTGTTTTTTTTACCAAACTAGTAGAAAAATTTAACTTTTGAGGATTTCCTTCTTCATTCCAATTAAATCTTTCTTCAGGTATATTTTCTCTTCTGGCATGATAAACTTCACCGCTTATTGTATCGCCCAATTTATAACCTAAATAAAATAATAATGGCATAGGACCAATTCCAAAAATGGATAATTTATAAAGTGTACTATTAATATTTTTACTCTCTATTTTATTACATAAATAATCAATTTCTGCAGTTGCAGATTTCCAATCATATAACGGATTAAAAACTTTGTTATTGATACTTAACCAATAGTCATGATGATCATCTGGATAATAAGGTAAGATTGCATTATAGATACTTTCAGTATCTAAGGTTATAAAACGATCTTTTATTTTACAACTATAGGTTATAATCGTTGTTTGATTTCTTGGTATGCCTAATAAAAACCTTACTCTTTCCTCATGTTTTTTTTTCATTGAAATTAAAACATCAGCACTATATTTTGACTTATTCAATTTGTCATCAACTAATTTGTGACATTCTCTACATAATAGCATAATGTTTGTAGGATCAATTTGTAGCTTCAAAGAATCATTATTTCCTCTAGGTCCATCACTCTTCGCACCAATTATATGAGCAAGTTCGGAAAAATTCCCATCTGCAAAAGTTAAACCATTATACCACAATGGTTTATTACAACCATCAAATTGACATCTTCCAGCTGAATCAGACCAAATCTTAACTTTAATATGTTCAGGTATACTTTTCCTATCGCTCATATTGATTGATTTTTTTAATTTCTAATGTTTTTGAGCTTCCTTCCCAAACTCCAATTGATTTTGTTCCGATTATTATAAAATACAAGTTCTTACTGGTGTAAACATCATTCTTTAAAATTTTTTTCCAACTATTTATATCGGTTGTTGATGGAGTTGGATTTTCTTCAGGATGTGTATGCCATTCACCTAAATAATTACAAGTTCCTTCAGATTCCATCCAAATTTTATCTATTATCTTTTGATGATTTCTTTTACCTCTTTTAAACCTAGTTCGTGTTCTAATATCTCCTTTCATAGGAAATGTATTTATATCGATAACTATGTCGTTTGAATCCTTAATAAATCTTCCTAAAACTACTCCTCCAGCTTCTTTTTTGTCAATTGAATCTTGTGCATAGCTTAACATGTTTTCCATTGGAATTTTGTCAATTTTAAGCCTTCTACTTTTAGATATTGAAAATACCATATTGTCTATTTTATACTGCATATAGAACATGTATTATCAATATATTCATATCGTGATTTAATTAGCTCATTATTTGATAAATCGTATCTTTTCGATGTCATAAAACCAGCATTAATAAAATCTTGATTGTCTCCTTTCCATGATAAATAAGGATTATTATGGATATTATTATTAAGGAAGTTCTTGACCAAGTCTAGAGTTAAAACAGCAGTTTTATGACTATCTAATGAGCTAAAAGGAACAAATGAACTAGAACATCCAGCGATTTTTTTAGAAAAATGCTGACCTGGTAAACAAAAAGAACCTTTATTGACTAAATTTTCATCATAAAGACAATTATAGCAACTACTTCTGTTTTGAACCAATAAACTGTGTCCACCTATACCATATGGTTCATTCCAACAATAGATTATTGGTGTATTAATAGTGTTTTTAAAAAGATAATTATTTAGATAAAAGTTTGTGTTTGGACTTCCCGTTGCACTTACTATCAAATCATAATCTTGCAGATCAATAATACTATTTGTGACTGAATTTTCTATAGAATTATCTATTGGTTTAATGGTAGTGTATGGGTAGTTTTCTTCAAGAAACTTAGACATAGCAATAGCCTTGTTTTTACTTAAAAAATTAAGGCCCAATTGATGTCTATAGATATTATCTGTAGAAATAAAATCGTTATCAACTATAGTAATATTACCTATTCCAAACTTTATTAATTCTGGAGCCAAAATACTTCCAACAGACCCACAACCAATTAGTAAAATCTTCTTTTCGTTTAAGGTTGTATCTCCTCCTCCTCTTGGTTGAATAATTTCTTTTTCAAGTCTAATTATATCAACAGGTTTTATATTAAAGCTTGCATCCATAACTAAAGGATGGTTATCTTCATTTAATCCTTTATAAATCACACCATAAAGAACTAATCCATTACTCTTTGGTTGTGATATGACTATTAATTCTTCCTTTTTTATTTTGTGATACTTATCAAGTATTTCGCTTAATTTTTTTCGATTTTCAGCACTTACATTCTCAAATATTTTAGATTTTAGCTCCTCTGATTCCCAAAAATCATTATAGTTTGGAGGCAATAATGGATTCTCAAGAGGTATATAAATACAGTTCCTAAATAAAGCCTTATTTGGTCTTCGAGAAGTTTTAAACCTTATGGCTGTTTCAACAATTGCATTATCATCAAGGCCAATAATTATTTTTCCACCGATTTTTGCTCTTCTTATTAATTGAACTTCTTCAGTTGGTCTAAACGATGAAATTAGTGTAGTATCAAATTGTGCATGATTTCGATTCCAGTAATCTTCAAATTCCTCAAAAAAATCGTTAATATTAACTTTATTGTTTCCTTTTTTTAAAGTATCTAAAACCAGGAGTGTTGTTTGCTCTAAAATTTCATTCGGAACTTGAGAATTAAGTATAATATTATCGTCAGTGTAACATATATACCCATCATTTTCCACATGAGGAATAAAATCTAATGCATCATAGTCTTTAAGAAAGAAGATTGGCTTTTTATATGGGTAATGTTCATTAAATGCTATTATTATGGTAGTTTTAATACCATTAATTTCAACATTCCCACTAAATCCGTAATCAAGATTCCATTTTTTTGATGGAAATTCATCTTTTTTTAGCTCCTTCAAGAAAGTAAAACCCTTAAGGGATTTGACGATATTTAACAATTCTCTAGTATCCAACCTCTATGCTTGGTCTGGAGAACTAACAATTGCTGGCGCAGTTCTAACTTGAGCAGATTCTTTTTTAGTTATTTCAGGGAAATCATTACCAAAAACCTTTATTAAAATTTTACTTGCCTTATTAGGATCAGTCTCGTTATCTGCCTCATTCAACTTATGTTTTAAATCATTTAATTTTTCCTTAAAATTTTCTTTTTGAATATCTTTCATTTTTTCAAAAAGATTATTGTAAGGTTTGACCGGTAACCTTACTTCAATGTCATTTGCCCACGTAAATTGACTTAATATATAATCAACAAAATTTCTAAGAGCCTTTATATCATTTGCCTTATAAGTATTTGTAAATCCATTATAATCTAGTTCAGGCGAAAAACCATTCAAAGCTAATGCGGTAATACTTATTCCTGTAGGTCTTCCAGCTTCAGTATACTTAAATTTGAAATCTTTCCATCTTTTTAAGTAACGAATACATCTTTTAAACTGATGCCTTTCGTCAGTTACAGTAAATTTTCCATTTACAAGTTTTTTTAGCTCTTTAGGTTGAGCATCTTCCCATTCTTCATTATCACTTGCATATTTTGGTTTTTTGGATAAATATTTGTTATCATCATTATTACCATTAGAATATACCGCTAAATCAACATGATAAAGCGTTTCTCCAGATTGATGATATTGTACTCTTACACAAGGTTTTTTTATTGAAACTGTACGAGGATATTTATTTAAAGCATTATAAACCCATTGTTTTACTTCTTTTGCAGTATAATCTTCTTTTGCTATATTAAAAAGTAGCATAATATCAATGTCATAGTCTTCACCTACTAATGGTTCAATCCCTGTACTCATTGAGTAACTACCTTGATTTTCAAAAGTGAAACTAATTTTAACACCTTCATCCTCAGCCTTCTTTTTCAGGTAAACTCTTATTTCATCAATAATAATATCTCGTTTATCAACAAGTAACTGATTATTTTCAAAATCTAGCTTTATTTTTGAATGAAATTCTATAAACGCTTCTTGTATATTATTTGCCATAATTATATTTTTATCACATTCTCAATAACACCTTGAATTCTAAAATTATCCGTAAGTATTATTGGTTGATGTATTTGGTTATTTGATTTTGGTTTTAGAATAACCATTCCGTTACTCTTATTATATTCTTTAACAGTGGCTTCATCATCAATTAAAGCTAATATTCTATCTCCGTTTTCCGCATCTTGTTGCTGTCTTATTAATAATAAATCACCATTATTAATACCTGCTTTATCCATAGAATCTCCTTTAGCTCTTAATAAAAAATATTTATATCCTTTTTTTATCATTTCAATAGAAATTGAGATTTCTGCCTCAATATTCTCATCAGCAAAAATTGGAATTCCACAAGCAACATTTCCTAATAATGGAATTTTCACAGTTTGGGCTCTTGCTCCAAACTCTTCAAGAATTTCAAAATCAACCATTTGAAAACTACCATCAGATTTCTTTTTCAGAATATCTTTTTCTTCTAGTAAATTAAAAAGAACTGAAGCAGATCGAGGTGATTTGTAATTCAGTCCTTTCATAAGCTCACGAACACTCGGTGTTCTACCTTGATGTAAAAGGAAATTCCGAATAAGCTTTACCGCTTCTACTTCTTTATCTGATAAATTTGTATACATACACAAATATACACTTTGAATACACTGTTTTAGTTTTCATAAACAATTAGTTTTGAACTAGTTATTAACATTTATCAATTAATCTATGTAAATGTAAGATAAGAGTCAATTACTTCTTTGCGGAATTCCGTAATGGAATAAAATTTGTCTAAATAATAGCATTCCACACACATTACACTCCCCTCCTACCTTGGGTCGCATAAAAAGTGTTCCATTCACATTGAAGAAGAATCTTTTGAGAAGAAATTTTTTCAGGAAATTGAAGTAGCATCTTTCGCTTTTACCAAAGCTCAAGTTACATAACGCAAAACATTATAGAACATATTATAACCTTACACTTTTTAGGACAAATCTAATGTCAAAGAAAGTGTATTGGCCAATACACCAGGGCACCAACCTGCTCAAAAATAAAAAGCCTACCAGACCTTCCATTTTTATTCGATCCAAGCAAAGTTTCCCCTCGGGTGGGTAGAGACATGCTCCACGCAAGACAGTATAGTACAGATTGACATATAAGTTTAATAGGTTCAAATCCCAACCTACAAGATATTTTTCCAAAAGACTTAATTGCTATCCAGCCTGTTCAATTCGATACCATAGTTTCCATCCATCCATATCCATCGAATCAATGGGGTCTCCTGAAGGTGAATAATTTTTAAACCATGACACTGGATTTCCGTCATATTCTTGCTTATAATTAAGAAGATGATCATCCGGATCAAAGGTGTCCAACTCTACGCCGCCGATCTGGATCCTTAATTTGTCCTCAACCCAATTTTCAAATATGGCGGCATTGAGAATAATTTCATTCGACCCTTTGATATCACTTAAATGGTAGTGCCCCTTTAAAGGAAATATGTTTTTTGTTAATATGCCGCCGTTGTTCGGCGTATATACTTTGGCAAAAAAACGAAACTCACCTTTGCCTTTAAAGAAAGGTTCCCTATCATCTGTGATTTGAATTTTCTCTATTACGACCCTCACTTTTTTACCCTTCTTAAATTCTGTGGGGTCCTTCCATTCTAATGGATCCATATCCGGGTTCTCCTCATTTGCCAAAGCTACCATATCTTTGGCACGTTTTCTTGCAAATTCAACTTGTCTGGCAACTATAGGATACCATCTATCGTCCGCTTTTTTCACACTAAGCCGCTTGTGAAACAATTCAAGTATGCGAAGATCGGCATCTAGAATTTCTAACGCTTTTTCCACTTGAATATTTAGCTGAAACCCACCTAAGGTACGTGCTTCATCTGCACGCATTTGCAAAATATCAACTTTAAAACGTTGTCCTTTTTTTATACCGGCCGGTAATTTTACTTTTATCAAGCCCGATATATTATCACCCCAGAATGGAGCAATTGGCAAATATGTAGTCCCTGTGGGGAAAAGTCTTAAGGTATGTGAATCAACTATTTTTACCGTAGAGGGTGCGTGTCTTAGGCTTCTGAAATTGAATATTTCCTCGACATTCACCCCTGGTAGGTAGAGTTCAACTTCTGAGGTTTTGGGAAGGTTATTCCAAAAAATTGCCAACTCATCCAGTCCTGTTGTGGGTTTCCATTTGTCAATACTAAAGGTCCACCTTTCCATTGCTTCATGCTTGGCATGCAACTTATCCTTAAAGCGCTTTAGCAATCCAGGAGATTGCGCCAACCAACTTTCCTCAAGATGTAATACTTCCGATTTCAAGTCGCCATTATGGTGGTTCCCATCCACTATGGGTCGAGCTCGATTGATTTTTATTGGTGATAAACTATTGTTCAATAGTATATTGCCCTTATCGTGATTTTCATGATTATCAGTGTCAGCCACGGACAGACCGTGCCCGTCAACACTATGGGAATGATGCAAATGAATTGGATCTATTATTGGAGGAAGATCTTTTTGTGGTCTTTTTATACTCCTTGTTAAATCAATATTAAAAGCATGTTGTACAGTCCTGGTTATTTCCGAACCGGGGTTTGCTGTTTGAACGATCAGCAAGTTTCGCTGGGATAGATTATCTGAATTGCCAGGTGTAGATCCATTTATAGTGGGATCTGAAGGATGTAGCAATTCAACTACCATACACTGGTGATGATCTTCCAATAAATCCCGAATGCTCTGCAAAGCGCCAATAAAGGGTCCATCACCCGTGTACGTCTGCGGAAAGCGTGGCGTTGTCTGATTTATATCCAGATAAGCACCAAAATAACTTAGCGCTTCCGTTCCTCCGGTAGGGGCGAAATCAAATAAGTTGAAAGGATCGATCTGTGTGCCCATATCCACAGTGGTTGCCACCCGAGGTTCCGCAAAAAACGGAATGGATGCCAACTCGTTAGACGTGGTTTTCCCGAGCAAACCAATGGTTGATGCATCTGAGCGATATGCCAGTGTATTGTTAAACTCTACATTTGCCACTCCCCAACGAAAGAACCTGAATGTTACCCGAAGATCATCAAGAGGAACCGCACTCTGTAAATGCACTTGTGCCAAAGCAAAATTATAAATATTAACGCCACCTATGCTAGTAGAATACTCCAATTTGGCATCTCCTTGATCAGCCTCCAAACCATCGAAGGTTTCCCCTCCTGCAGTGCCGTTCCCTGTTCTAAAATTAGAAATTACTTGTTGAATAAATGTATTTGGATCTGTCCATCCGGCTGGAACCCCAAAACGAGCCTGCCCTTCTGGAATTTGAAATACCCTTGTATCGGTGCTTAACCAATGCTTAGGACCATCCAACATATATGGATTTGGATTAAACTGTAATCTGATTTGAATACTATCATCAACTACTTGATTTCCACAACGGTCTGTTGCAGTAACCACTACCTTTACCATAGTGAAATCGCCTGCTGCAATTAAGCCGGCAAACGCATCCTGCCCGGTAAATGTAACCTGGCAAGGACAAGTGACCCGTTGCTGAAATGTAGGATGTAATCCCGGGTCTTCCGGTTGTAAGGAGGTAACCAGCACCTCCACGCCCGGTATCACTGCATCCGTTATAGCATCCCGCAACTCAATGGTAGGACGATGTGCCAAATCTGTGTAAAGACCAGCTGAATATAATGGAGGAGCAATTAAGCCGTACAGGGCAGGCTCTACATCTGCGGGCCATGTAATTAAATACGGTCTAGTAGTTTGATCTTGTAAGACAACATAAAATGCATCGTCGAAAACGGTGGTTCCTACAGCGGCCACCTGCTCAATACTAAAAGTACTTAGATCCAAATAAGTTGTGATATCAGGTGCCGATTTTTCCTGAATTAACGAGATCTCTACTTCCGATTTATGATCAAAACCGTCCAATCGTTCATAGGTGGATCCGGCGGGTAAATCCGGGCTAAAAGGTTCAAGTAAAATTAAGCTGGTATTGTTGCTTATACTAGTAATCATCCTTACCTGTCCGTTACTACGAATTAAATCACCCTGTCTTAAATCGGAAGAGAATGCTGACCCAACACCGGTTACATTTAAACCGGCACTTGAAATTGTTCCAGTTACAGTGGGCACAGTACCATCTGGCTTCGAAGTACAAGTTAGATAACCGCTAATTCGGATAGTGTGATTTTTAAAACCAACTGGAGTAGGTACAAAAAGTAAATTATCTGATTTAAAAGGCCCATCAAAATCTGTATCCTCGGTTCCGGCCGTTCCGTCAAAATCAAAATCTTCAAAAAAATCGATGTTCGCCAAACGTTGATTCCCCGATGGAACACCCACTGGAATTATTGTTAGATTTCGTGTTAATGCTATTACGGCAGTACTACCTAGTGCTCCGCGAAAAACCTCACATTTTAATTCCAATTCTAAAGTGCGACCAAAAGGGTCTGGTTCTACATTCAATTCAATTCTTATTGCCCCTTGACCGTTTGTAATATCAATAGCGGCAACACCCAAGCTTGGTTCAACAGTATCAAGTGATGCATTAAGATCTCTTAAAATGGTCAATGTATTTGGCTGTGGAAAATCTGAATTGTCTGATTGCACCAATTTAAAAGTCTCAAATCTAGGCTCTCTTTTACGCCAAACACTATCATTAAAACCGTGCCATGCAAAAAAACGAGGCGAATGATTATTATCAACTGGTGGCGCTAGATCAGCATTAAGTACATGCCCTGTTCCATGATAACCGGTATCCGAAACTCCCGGTACATTTATAGTAGGAAACTGATTAAAGTCTGTGGCAAAACGTTGACCCATTTCACCGATATTACTAAACTCATCCACATCACTTTCCCAATAAGTCGTATGAATATCGTTAAAGATAACATCCGGTGGATTATCGCTCCAATCTTCAATATGTGGATAACCTGAGTAATCAGATTGCACTCCGGCAGGAGGTGGGTCATTGGGATCGGTATCGTGGGCACATGTATTTATGTCTTGTATTACATCCTGACCTGTGCTTTTTAACCAGCGATCAAATAACTCCAAATGATCCCTATGAAAAGTGAAGAATTCCGCACCCACTTGGGTACGGCTTATTTCCTTTTTTCCTTGGTGCTGACCTACACTCGTATTGAAGAAAGGTGTTGCAGTTGTCCAGCCTCCACCTATTGGTCCATTAGGATGCCAAACATGATGCACCTGATGAAAAATATCGGTGAAATCTTTTTCAGAAAGTATCGTACCATTTCTATCAAAAACCTTGTGAACATGTATTACCGGTTGCCCCAAAACTCGTTTTCTTAAATCGCTTGCCCATTTTACAAATGCCCAATATCGGTAACTATAGGGCGCCTTTACTTCATCAGCCATCTCTTCTGTAATTAGGCTACGATAATTGGTGTTGTAATATAGTCGAATACTCGTTCCCAATGCATCTGTATTTCCAGGTAAGGGGCCGGCTCCAGGAACTGTAGCCGATTGCTCGCCTTCCATACTGCTTTGTCCATCCCATGGTCTCACCGGAGGAAGGAAATATTTACTTCGCCATGATTCGTATAAGCTTAGCATATAATCTAGGTGATGCTCAAGAAAGGCATCACCAGTTACCGCGGTAGCACCTGATGAAGGAATATTATCTCGTGTCCAATGGATATGGTTTTTTGCTCCTATAGGGGCTACTGCTCCCAATTCCCCGGCTCCCAAATCACCGTAAATTAATTCTGAAACGAAATCGATATAATTGTTTCCTGTTGCAGCCATAGCATTCGATTTAACTGTTAATATTTTCGTATTATAAATAAAGGAATCTAAAACAAGGTTTTAGAACTGGAGGAAGGAAATCATGCCAAAAGTTCAATCGCTGTTGGCAAGTCGTGAGGTCTTTAAAAAAAGAATATATAGGAAGGTACTTCAAAAATGAATATCCCAAGAACAGATTGTATATCTAGTAGAGAATATTGTATATTTTGTAGGAATTTTATGTCAGTTATAATTTTTTCTATCATGTTACCTTGCAAACAAAGCATTTTGGTCTATCCTGAAATGAGCGAGACTAAAGAATCAAAATACCGTAATATGTAAGAATTAAGTTCTATTCCTAAGGTGCAATTCGGTTGGAAAAGTTATACGGCGAAAAAAACTATCTATATTCTAAAAGAAAGGATTGGATTATTTACCATCCCGCTCACATTACGCTTGTAAATGAAACTTTTTAGAAGAAAAACATATACAAAGTGTGGTACAAAGTGCCAACCTCTCAAATATTAAAAGGTCTGCAAGCCCTTTTAATATCATACCGTACCAAAGCGAAATTACATATCGCGGAATATTATAATACAAACAGCTCTAATTATAGAATTACCCTTTCTGCGACAGCCACTGTCGTTTTATGAAACCAATTGGATTTAAAAATTTTGCAACCCAGTTGCACTAAAATTCAATTACCTTTGCAATTCAAATGAATATATTTGTTTCCATATCAATGTCATTTATTTTTCTTCTTCAAGGAGTAGCTATGGATATGGACTTATGTGAACAAATTGAAAAAATTTCGCATTTCGTTGAACATTATCAAGATCACAGGGAGTACGATGGAGATTCATTTTTTGAGTATGTGGTCGAGGATTATTTTAATTCAGAAGGCGATAATGGATTCCACCATACGGGTTCGGAAGAGGACAAAATTCCATCACATACCCATAATCAGTGCTGCCATCCCATAGTATTTGTTGCTCCCGCTAATTCAGTTGAAATTAAGTCTATAAGATTTGAAAACAGCTTTGAGTATGGCAAATATTCATTCCTCTTCAATTCCAGATTCCTGGAATCACTTTACCAACCCCCACGGGCATAATTCAGTTTTCATAGGACAACTAGGATAACTCTGTCCTATTATGAAGCTTTCGTTTCGATAAGTATCGGATTCAATTGCGCATACCATCATTTTTTTAACTGAATTAACGCTGTAATCCATGATTAACAAAATCATTTCATTTTCCATTAATAATAAATTTATTATTGGGCTATTTATAGTGGCACTTGTAGGCACGGGCATTTACTCTATGGCCACTATAAACCTTGGCTCTGTACCAGATATTACCAACAACCAAGTACAAGTTATAACAACTGCACCTAATCTGGGGACAGAGGATATTGAGCAATTTGTAACCTATCCGGTGGAATTGGCAATGGCCAATTTACCCGATGTTATTGAGTTGCGCTCCGTTTCCCGTTTTGGGCTTTCCGTAGTTACCATTGTTTTCGATGATGAAGCAGGAACATATTTGCCCCGACAGTTGGTGCAAGAGAAACTCGCAGAAGTGAGCGAAGAAATCCCCGCAGGATTTGGGAAGCCCTTTATGGCACCAATTACTACGGGATTGGGCGAAATTTACCAATACACGCTAAAAGTAAAGGAAGGCTACGAGGATAAATTTGATGCAATGGAGCTACGTACCATTCAGGATTGGATTGTAAAGCGTCAAATGGCATTAGTGCCCGGTGTTGTGGAGGTCAATGCTTTTGGAGGATTTGTAAAGCAATATGAAGTAGCCATTAACCCCGATAAATTGAAAAGTTTTGGCATTACAATGAATCAGGTTTTTGAAGCCCTGAAAGTTAATAATGCCAATACGGGCGGTGCTTATATCGAAAAAAACCATCAAGCCAATTTTATTCGAGGCGAAGGCTTGGCACGTAGCATCGCCGATTTAGAAAATATTGTTGTTACCTCACAGAACGGTAGTCCTGTTTTAGTTCGTGACGTTGCAGAAAAAGTAGGATATGGAAGTCAGGTGCGTTATGGTGCTTTTACCCAAGATGGACACGAATCCGTTGGTGGACAAATTTTGATGCTAAAAGGGCAAAGCCCGAGCAACGTGGTCAAAAATGTTGAGAAACGTATAATCGAAATTCAAAAATCCCTTCCGGAGGGCGTTTACATTGATACTTTTTTAAGCCGAAGCGATCTCATTGACAGAACAACTAGTACCGTCGAAAAAAATCTTATAGAAGGGTCGTTGATCGTAATATTCGTTCTGGTGCTACTTTTGGGAAGTTTCCGTGGCGGATTGATAACAGCCTCGGTTATTCCACTATCCCTATTGTTCGCATTTATCTTAATGAAACAATTTGGCGTTTGGGCCAACCTGATGTCATTGGGAGCTATTGATTTTGGAATTATTGTAGATGGAGCAGTAATTATTGTGGAAGGAATGGTATTCCATATTCATCAACGGATGAAAAAAACTACAACCGTTATCGAGCAATCTGAAATGGATGAAATAGCCTATGAATCGGCAAGTACGATGATGAATTCCGCATTTTTTGGACAATTGATCATTCTAATAGTATTTACACCTATTCTATTCTTAACTGGAATTGAAGGAAAAATGTTCCGTCCGATGGCATTCACCTTTGGATTTGCCGTTTTGGGAGCGATAATTCTTTGTCTTACCTACGTACCAATGATTTCTGCATTATTTTTAAAACCCACCAAAAATCAAAATAGTTGGTTCGCCAAATTTGAAAACAAGATTGACAGGTTCAGTGATAAAATAATGTCCGGTTTAAACAAAGCGTATGTACCGTTGCTCAATTTTGCACTGCGCTTTAAGGCAGGTGTTGTAATTGGAGCCGTCGGGCTATTATTGATTGCAGGATTTATTTTCAGCAATATGGGTGGCGAATTTATTCCAAAATTTGATGAAGGCGATATTGCGATGCAGGCCCTTATAAAACCTGGTAGTAGCCTTACGGAATCCATTGAAGCTTCAAAAAAACTTCAAAATATCGTAAAACAATTCCCTGAAGTAAAAACAATGGTCTCACGTATTGGTGTTGCTGAAATCCCAACTGATCCGATGCCTATGGACATTGCCGACAGCTATATTATTCTGGAGAAAGATAAAAGCAAATGGACTTCGGCAGATAGTAAGGAAGAACTCATAGAAAAAATTCAAGAGAAAATTTCTGTGATTCCCGGTGTCAATTTTGTTTTTACACAACCCGTAGAACTTCGTTTTAATGAGTTGCTTACAGGTGTTCGGGAAGATGTCGCCATAAAATTATATGGCGAGGATCTGGGCGTATTGGCTAATAAAATTAAAGAAATAGCAGCCGTCATTAGAACCGTTCCCGGAGCGGCCGACCTGAATGTGGAAGCCACCAGCGGTCTGCCTCAAATGACCGTGGTTTACAACCGTGCAAAGATGGCACAATACGGTGTTACCGTTGATAAGTTGAACGATTATGTGAGCGCTGCTTTTGCGGGTGAAAAAGCCAGTGTCATTTTCGAAGGCGAAAAACGATTTGATGTGGTCATCCGTTTGGCCAAGGAATTTAGAAAAGACATCAATAGCCTAAAAAATCTTTATATCGATTTACCAAGTGGTGCACAAGTACCTTTAAAAGAAGTAGCTGATATCAGTTACAAACCTGGCCCGATGCAAATATCAAGGGACAATACCTACCGTCGTATTTCCATTGGCGTCAATGTCCGTGGGCGTGATGTAAAAACGATGGTGGAGGAAATTCAGCAGAAATTGGAAGCCGAAGTTAAATTACCAGCGGGTTATTATATCACATACGGCGGTTCTTTTGAGAATTTGCAACGAGCCACAGACCGATTAATGATTGTTGTACCAATTGCATTGTTCTTAATTTTCATATTGCTCTATTTCGCACTCAACTCATTTTCTCAGTCCTTAATGATTTATATGGCCGTACCCTTGGCTGCCATTGGTGGAGTTTTCGCCCTGTTGGTCCGTGGTATGCCTTTTAGTATATCTGCAGGTGTTGGGTTTATTGTACTCTTTGGAGTTGCTGTATTGAATGGACTGGTACTCATAAATAAATTCAATGAACTAAAAGAAGGTGGAATGACAGATTTAAAAAAACGTATATACGAAGCTACGCACGAACGTTTACGTCCAATTTTGCTTACTGCAACTGCGGCTATTATGGGCTTTATCCCTATGGCGGTTTCTACCTCTGGTGGTGCTGAAGTTCAACGGCCTCTTGCAACAGTGGTAATTGGTGGACTGCTTACGGCAACATTTTTAACCTTGGTAGTCATACCTGTTTTATACTATTGGCTCGAAACCCGAAAAGAAAAAAAGGGTAATAAAGGTGATGAAAGCTATGTCAATAAAAGCACCACGGTAATTATTGTTCTATTAGTATTGGGTACTGTATTCACTTCCGGAAATAGCTTTGCACAGGAAACAAAACAGGCCACTTCAGTTCTGAAGCCCATTACTTTGGAAGAAGCTATTGCAATGGCAAAGCAAAATTATCCATCCCTTAAAGAAAGTCAAGCCTTTATTGAACGCGAACAAGCAATGAAAGGTACAAGTTTCGACATGGGTAGCACGCAGGTTTTTACAGGAAAAGAAGAATATGGCAATAATCTTCCTGGAATACAGACTACTATTGGTGTACAGCAGGGCAATATCGATTTGCTTTCTGGCTTTTCAAAATCGAAGTTTTACAAACAGCGTGTGGCACTGGGCGAAAAATTCTATGCGGTAAACGAGCAACAATTGATAAGAAATGTAATGCAAGCGTATGACCAAATAAATTATAATAAAGCGCAACTTCTTTTTGCCGAACAATTGGATAGTGTTTATGCCAATTTTAAGACCGCAGCACAATTGCGTTACGATACGGGCGAATCCGGAAAGTTGGAATTTATTTCTGCTTCCTCGGAATACCAGCAGATTCAAGTATTGCGACAACAGGCCTATGATGATATTGAAATTGCCAAACGGGCCCTAAAGCAGTATTTGGGAACGGAAGCACCTATTGAAACGTTTTCGGTTTTATATGAGCCAATGAATTTGAGCAATATAATGGATTCAACGACCGTGGCAAATAACCCCATATTGCAATATTCGCTTCAAAATGTAGAAGTAAGCAAAGCCAATGTGGGTGTTGAAAAATCGGGGTTCCTGCCAAAATTCAGTCTTTCCTATGGACGGCAAGTGGTAGATGATGTTTCAGGCTTCAATACCTATCAGGCAGGAATTAGTATTCCGTTATGGTTTTATCCTCAGAAATCAAGGGTAAAGGCAGCCAAGGCAGATGCGATGGTCGCAGAAAATCAATATTTGGAACAAAAAGCTATAACTGAAAGCCGTGTTTCCCAATTGCTCAAATCCCTTGAAAAAACACAAAAGATATTGCAATATTATGAGGATGGTGCATTGTTATTGGCAGAAGAACAGATAGCCACGGCACAATTGGCATCCAAGGAAGGCGAGATAGAATATGTGAACTATATCACTATCCTAAATAGTGCCATCAGGATAAAACAAACACATTTACAATATATCAATCAATTTAACCAACAGGCCATCGAGGTACAATACCAGTTGGGCAATCTATAACATTAAAGAAAAAAAATGAAATATATATCTATAATCAGTATAGCACTAGTAACCTTTTTGATGATAGGTTGCAATAACAAAGTAGATTCAGGTTCGGGACATAATGAGGAAAATACAGAGCACAGCGAAGAAAAGCATGAAGAGGGTGTGGTAGAACTTACAAAGGAGCAGGCTGAAACTATTGGTCTTGAAATGAATACCCTGGAAAGAAAGAGTTTAGGCAATACCATTAAAGTTACTGGTCAATTGGAACTATTTCCGCAAGACAGGGCAAACATAAGTCCTTTTGTGGGTGGAAACGTGCGATCCATAAAGGTCATTGAAGGTGATAAGGTAAACAAGGGTCAAGTATTGGCATATTTGGAACATCCCGATATTATAACGATGCAACAGGAATATCAAGAAAAAAATGATGAACTTGTATTTTTAAAACAGGATTTTGAACGTAAGCAAACTTTGTACGATAAGGGAGTTTCGTCTGGCAAGGAATTTCAAATGGCACAATCCAAGTTCCGTTCCACCAGTTCTTCTGTAAACGGACTTCGTTCTAAATTGAGATTGTTAGGCATAAACACCGACCAAGTACTTAAAGGGCAGATTTACTCCGCAGTTCCCATAACAACCCCTATAAGCGGATACGTGGATGAAGTAATGATAAGTCTTGGCGATTATGTAGCACCCCAGACCAAAATGTTCACAGTAAGCGATAATTCTGAAATTCACGTGGATTTTAAAGTGTACGAAAAGGACATCCGAAAAGTTAAGGTAGGTCAGGAAATATATTTTACGGTTGCAGCCAAACCAGACGAGCTTTTAAAGGCAAAAATTCACGCCATCGGTAAAACTTTTGAAACTGACCCTAAAGCATTGCACGTCCACGCAGACGTTCATAATGAAGATAAAGAATTGCTTCCCGGAATGTATGTGGAAGGAAGAATAGTCCAAGACCAAAAAATGGCGTTTGCAGTACCCGAAGATGCCATCATAAAAGAGGGCGAACAGTCCTTTATATTCATATTGGATGCAGATGACGAAAAAGGAGATAACAAAATGAAATTTAAAATGATTCCAGTGAACGTTGGAATTATAGATTTAGGATATGTTGAAATCAATCTTCCTACAGAAATTGTACAAGATGTAAAAGTGGTTACCAAAGGTGCGTATACATTATCATCAGAAATGATAAAGGGCGAATTGGGACACGATGATTAATTCATAATTAAATAATTGGAAAAGATGAAAGAAATAAAAGCATTTATAAAACCAAACAGGATTCAAAAAGTAATAGATGCCCTTACTGATAATGGCTTTAAAAGTATGACCCTTTCACAAGCAGAAGGTACAGGCGCATTCAAGTCAAAAGGTTCAAGACCATCCTTGGATTTTCACCTTACAGACAGCCCAGTGATTAAATTGGAACTGGTCTGCCAAACTGAAGTATCCCTAAACACTATTGAAATAATTACGAAGAATAGTAAAACTGACGAACCAGGAGACGGAATTATTTATGTTTCCAATGTTGAAGATGCCTTTCAGATTAAAACGGGCGAATCATTAAAACGTATAAATTAAATAATGACCGAAATAGAAAAAAAATTGGAAAACAATGGAATACGACCAACAGCGATGCGTATTCTCATATATAAATTTATGGCTCAAAAAGAAGTAGCCATAGCACTTACAGATATTGAGGATGCCTTTGTTAAAGCTGAAAGAACGACATTATACAGGACACTAAAAACCTTTGAGGACAAGGGGATTGTTCATCATATTGATGATGGTACAGGTATCTCAAAATATGCCTTATGCGAACAAGGGTGTAATTGCGAGCTGGATCAAGACCTACATTTACATTTTCATTGTAGTAATTGCGATAAAACAGTTTGCTTAACAGATCATAAAATTCCTCATATCAACTTACCCGACGGTTACATCGCCGAGGATGCAAACCTGGTAATAACGGGAATTTGTGAGAAGTGTAGCGGCCATTAAATGCACTTCCGTTGCATTCTTTATTTCAATACATTGAATAAAAATTAAAATTATGATACAGTTAATAAATTCAAAAAATGAAAATTTGATAGCAGTAAAATTGGAAGGTAAAATCTCAAAAGAAGATGTTGAACAAGTCCATCCGCTAATCCACAAAATTCTTAAAACCAATAATAAAGTGGATTTCTATTTTGAAATGCACGATTTCCACGGATATGAGCTGCAAGGTCTTTGGGCTGATATTAAAGTCGATGTTTCCCACCTTTCAGATTATGGAAAAATGGCTTTTGTAGGAGAAAAGAAATGGCAGGAATGGGCTGCAAAAGCAACTAATTTTTTCACAAGTTCTGAAGTGAAATATTTCGATTTAAAGAACAAGGAACAAGCTAAGCAATGGATAAATTTTCAATAATATAAAATGAGCAAGAAAAAACGTAATCTTCGTGATATCAATATCGAAGAACATAAAGGAGAACATGCTCACGACGATGGTCATAAGCACAGCAGTTCAGAAAGGATAAGTAAATTTAAAACCTACCTACCTGCTATTTTTAGTTTTGTGATGCTGATAGTCGGTATTACCATAGACTATTTTGATGCATTACCTTATTTTAAAGACTGGATACGTATTGTTTATTACACAGCAGCATACCTTCCTGTAGGCTTCCCTGTGATAAAAGAAGGCTGGAACAGTATTAAAAATGGCGATTTCTTTACAGAATTCTTCTTGATGTCCATTGCAACTTTGGGGGCATTTGCCATAGGCGAATATCCGGAAGGTGTGGCCGTGATGTTATTCTATGCTGTAGGCGAACTGTTCCAGAATGCCGCTGTCAACCGTGCTAAAGGAAACATCAAAGCTTTGCTGGACGTACGCCCCAATGAAGCACTGGTATTTCGCGATGGCGAGTTTATTTCCGTCAATCCAGAAACGGTTGCTATAGGTGAGAAGATTCAGGTACGAGTGGGGGAGAAAGTACCGCTTGATGGTATGCTACTTTCTGAAAAAGGTTCGTTTAATACGGCAGCCTTGACAGGAGAAAGCAAACCCGATACCATTGCAAAGGATGAAAAGGTATTTGCCGGTAGCATCAACCTCGATGGTGTTATAGAAGTGGAAACGACAAAGGAATTTAAGGACAGTTCCATAGCACGAATTTTGGATATGGTACAGAACGCCACCGCCCGAAAGTCCAAAACGGAGCTTTTTATCAGAAAGTTTGCAAGGATTTATACCCCCATCGTTGTTTTCCTAGCTATCGGGCTAACATTCCTGCCCTACTTTTTTGTAGATGGTTACGTGTTCCGTGAATGGCTCTACCGTGCGCTGATATTCTTAGTGATTTCATGTCCCTGTGCCCTAGTAATTTCTATTCCCTTGGGTTATTTCGGCGGCCTGGGTGCGGCATCCAGAAATGGAATACTGTTCAAGGGTGCATCCTTTTTAGATACGATGACAAAAGTAAATACCGTGGTAATGGATAAAACTGGGACGGTAACCAAAGGGGTCTTTAAAATCAAAGGAGTTGTAAACAGCTCGGCTTTTACCGAAGCGGAATTTATGCAGTACCTAATGTCGATGGAAGAACAATCCACCCATCCCATTGCAAAGGCAATTTTGGAATACAAGGCAGAGGGTGCTGATTTTGAAGCGACCGAGGTTTCCGAAGTCGCCGGGAAAGGATTAAAAGGAACGGTCAATGGAAAAACCGTGTTGGTAGGAAATAAAGCCTTAATGACCTCGAACAAAATAGAAGTCAATTCACAAACAGATGGCATCGTAGAATCAATTGTAATGGTTGCCATTGATGGAAAATTTGCAGGTTATGTGACCATAGCGGATGAATTAAAGGCCGATGCGCATCAAGCCATAAAGCAAATTAGGGAATCAGGGATTTCCAAAATCATCATGCTTTCTGGCGATAAGGATTCCATTACCCAACAGATAGCAAAAGAATTGAAAATCGATTGGGCGAAGGGTGGTCTATTACCCGAAGATAAACTTAACGAAGTCGAAAAACTAAAAAAGCAGCTCGATACCAAAGTTGCATTTATTGGCGATGGTATTAACGATGCCCCTGTCTTGGCTGCAAGTGATGTAGGAATTGCAATGGGAGGTCTTGGCAGTGATGTCGCTATCGAGACTGCCGATGTCATTATCCAAAACGACCAACCGAGTAAGATTGCACGTGCTATTCAAATAGGGCGTTCTACACGTCGAATTGTTTGGCAAAACATTGGTCTTGCCTTTGGCGTAAAAGTGTTGGTAATGGCCCTAGGAGCGTTCGGAATGGCGACAATGTGGGAAGCCGTATTTGCGGATGTAGGCGTGGCACTTTTGGCAATACTCAATGCCATACGGCTCCAAAAAATGGTTTGGCACTCATAAAAAGTGAATATATATATAAATATACCTATGAAATGTCTCAAAGTCGGAGAAAGAGAAGAGAAAATAACAAACTTGAAGAACCTAAAGGACGGACGGTGACCAAGAAGGATAGATTATGTGGCACCCTTGTAATCACTGGAATATTTATTGTAGGATTAATAATTTATTTTTTTGAGGCTATTTTTTATTTCTTTTACCTGCTTTTCTCCGATAAGTAAAATCGTGAAATGGGTATAGTGTAAATAACAGGATATATATAATATAGCGATAGTTTGGGAAAAAGAAATGCTCACGCATGCATAACATATCTTCTAACGTCACATAGCCAACAATTGAGCTTGCTAATTTTTCTAACTTGGTTGTCTACTATACTTGCAATATTAAATCCTTTATGTTTCAAAAAATGAAAAGTAGCAAAAATTTGCCTCGTACATTGAATTAGTATCTAAAAGTACATGTTGTGCAAAACTTTCATTGCAATAATCGCAAAATGGTTTAAAACATACCTTTTTAGGCACATTCCCCATACTAAAAACTAGTTTCTTGGGGCTGCTTGAGTTTATATTTCAACGGAAAAACCCTTTTTTACCGTAGCCCATTCAAAATTTTAAAAAAGCTTTAGATCCGTTTAAAATTAAATCGGAAAAGTTATCTTTGTTTTTGATGCAAAAGTACAATCACATAAAAGCATTTTTCTTTTTAGGCCTGTTCAGCTTTATGATGCTGCATCAAGCCTTTCCTCATTTGCATCATCAACATGAGGAAACACATTCACATTCAGAAATTGCACATACTAGCGAACACCATCACAATGATGACCATTCCCAAGAAGACGAAAATTCACCTTTAGGTTTCTTTGGATTCTTTTTGGATATGCACGTCCATTCTACGGTGTCGAGTGATATTGGCCTATTTAACAGAGACATTGTTGAAAAGCAGACCATTATTGGTAAAGAGATTGCTAATGGTGTTTTTGACATTCAAGGTCTTTTTTTAATTGATGATGGGCAAAATAGAACATCTCCTATTTATCATCCACCGAATACTTATTTTAATTCTTTTCTCTCATGCCTCGATACACGAGGTCCCCCATCTTTAGGTTAATCGTTTAGGAGCAATTACCGCTATGGTAGTAATCCTTTTATAAATTTAGATTAAACCTAAAATTCACAAACAATGAATAAACATATAGTATTCGCTATTTGCGGATGCCTGTTTTTTGTTAGTGGTTTCTCTCAAAATAGAAATTTGGAGGAATTACTTCTTGAAATAGAACAGAATAATACCGAGTTACAAGGCTATCAATCCTATATTGAAAGTCAACAGCTCGAAAACAAGAGCACCAACAATTTGCCAGACCCACAGCTCTCTGGGTATTATCTGCCCTTTGGCGATAATACCACAGATACTTATACGGAATATCAAATATCACAATCGTTTGAGTTCCCAACGGTTTATGCTGCAAGGGGTAAGTGGAACCATTTAAAGTCGGCGCAACTACAAACTGCCTATACAAAAAGGAGACAGTTGGTGCTATTAAATGCGAAGGAGCTTCTTATAGAGCTTGCTTTCTTAAGGAGGCAAAAAGGAATTGAGGCCGAAAGAAGAGCTCAGGGCAAACAGGTATTTGATCAGCTTAAGGAGCTCTATGACAAGGAGCAAGTAGGTATTTTAGATTTGAATAAAGCCAAAATTGCATGGATTCAGGAACAATTTGTGCTTGGACAGATCGAAAATGACATCCAAATCCTGGTATCCAAACTAAAAACCTTAAATGGCAACAAACCTTTGGATGTACTTTCATTGCTAATTGATTTGCCCGTAGAAATAGGAAGTAAGGACAACCTTTGGCAGGAAAAATTAGTGCAAGACCCTACCCTCCTGGAATTAAAGGCCAATGAGGTTGCTTCCTTGCAAAAAATGAAATTGGAGCAAAACAAGGTACTTCCAAATGTCGCTCTAGGCTACAACCATCAGGGTGTAAATGGCAATAATTATTCGGGATTTTACGGTGGACTATCCATTCCCTTATGGGGCAGTAAGAACAAAGTTAAAGCTGCGCAAGCAAGCCATGAGTATCAGCAATCCAATTCGCAAGTAATCTCAACTACGCTCTACGCCCAATTTCAAGAATCTTTTAATCGCTACCAATTAATGCGTTCAAAGTACCATGAGTATCAAACTACGATCGGCAGTTTGGAAAGTGAGAAATTACTTTTTAAGGCCTATATGCTGGGTGAGTATTCTTTTATGGATTACTATGTAGAGCTTCAGTTTTACCGAAATGCCTTCGATAAAATGCTGCAAATGGAAAAAGATTTGCATTTGCTTCAAGCAGAATTATTAAAACATCAATTATAAATTTTAAAACAAAACATTATGAAAATTTCAAAAATAGTATTCGCGGTAGCCTTAGTTTCAACTGTGGCCTTAACTTCTTGTAGAGACACAAAATCAAAGCCAGAAAGCACAGAAGAGCACGGTCATGAACACGATGCTGACGGTGGTCATATGCACGAGGAAACTATAGAACAAGAAGAGTTCCATGTTGATAAGGATTCTATGGAAATTAAACCTGAAACCCATAAACATGATGATGGTTCTGAGCACCACAATCATTAATATATAAATAGTTGTAGCAAATGAAATATATAATTATAGTGCTTGCCTTTTTGGCAATGTCTTGTAATGACAAGACAGAAGATGCACACGCACATAATGCAGATGGTAGTCATGTTGGAGAAGAAATTCCCCGTTTGGACCATACGATTTGGACGGACAAAACAGAACTATTTGTTGAGTTTCCGGTACTAATAGTAGGCCAAGGAAGTAGATTCGCTGCCCATTTTACCGAAATGGATAAACACCAGCCTGTTAGGGAAGGTTCGGTAACCGTAAGCCTGATAAAAGATGGTAAGGGCATCAGGAATACGGCGGATGCACCCACATCACCTGGGATATTTTCACCTGCAATTCAGCCCAAAGAAGTAGGGAACTATCAGTTGGTCTTTGAATTAACTACGCCCGGATATTCAGATAAGATCGTTATTGATAGTGTTACCGTATTTGCCAATGCGGATGAAGCCATAAAGGCCTTGGGTGCAGCTAAAGATGATGGGAGCATTTCATTTTTGAAGGAACAAGCTTGGAAAATAGACTTTCAGACAGCGGCTGCGATCAATGGTAAAATCTATGATGTTATAAATACCTCAGGTGTTTGGATGCCTTCGCCAGGCTCCGTTAAGACAATGGTAGCAAAATCTAACGGGGTGGTGGATTTTGCAGAAAGCAATCTTACCGAGGGTACGCCAGTTAAAAAAGGCCAATTATTGATCAATATAAGCAGTCAAGGTTTGGCATCCAATAATTTGAGTACAGAAATTGCAAAGGCACGTTCCAGTTTTGAACAGGCTAAGTCCGAATATGAACGTAAAAAGCAATTGTACGAATCGAAAATTGTTCCTAAAGCAGAGTTTGAAAAAGTAGAAAGCAATTTCAATATCGCCCGATCCAATTATCAAGGCCTTGCGGCAGGAGTTGCTGGTGACGGAAAGCAAATTCGGGCACCATTCGATGGTTATATCACAGCGATAAATGTTGCCAACGGAGATTATGTAGACCAAGGCGCCGCAATGTTAACGTTGGGAACGCTTCGATCCAGGGTTTTAAAGACCCAAATTGCACCTTCTTATGGACTCACCATGGAGAATGCACAAAGCATTTGGTATCAAACCAAGGATGCCCAATGGCGCAATGTGGCATCTTCTGGAGGTTCGATCCTTTCCATTGCTAAAGATGTAGATAACAACAGACCGCTAATTTCTGTTTTTGCCCAGGTCAATGACGATATTGAAATGCCGGAAGGGAGCTTGACCCAGGTTCAAATTGCAATGGGCAACGCAACCCAAAACACAATGATTCCTGTAAATGCTTTGTTGGAAGATTATGGTAGTTATTCCGTTATGGTACAACTTTCAGGAGAAAGTTTTGAAAGAAGGCCTGTAAAAATTGGAAAGCGCAATGGGGAAAATGTAGAAATACTCCAAGGTCTAGAGATTGGGGAAGTAGTAGTAACCACAGGAGCATATCAGGTTAAAATGGCTTCAATGTCCGGTTCAACACCTGCACACGGTCACGAACATTAAAAAATCGAAGAGAAATGTTAAACAAAATATTATCAATTTCACTTCAAAATAGATTGCTCATTCTATTGGGAGCGGTTGCATTGAGCGTGTTGGGTATTTACTATGCCAGGACAATGAACGTCGATGTATTCCCAGATCTTACGGCACCTACGGTAACCATTCTTACCGAAGCCCATGGAATGGAATCTGAAGAAGTCGAAAAATTAGTAACCTATCAACTGGAAACAGCCTTGAACGGCTCGCCAAATGTTCGAAGAATCCGTTCTTCATCGGCAGCAGGCATATCCATTGTTTGGGTAGAATTTGATTGGGGAACCGATATCTATCGAGCACGACAAATTGTGAGCGAACGGATCCCAATGGTAAGGGAAAATTTACCGGAAGGAATAGGTGCGCCGACTATGGCTCCTATTTCATCCATTATGGGCGAAATAATGCTACTGGGAGTTACGTCGGATAGCCTTTCGGCAATGGAATTACGAACTCTTTCCGATTGGACCATTAGACCACGTATAAAAGCTATTGGCGGTATTGCAAATGTGGTGGTCATAGGTGGCGATTATAAGCAATACCAAGTATTTGCAAACCCTGAAAAGATGAAGTATTACAACCTAAGTCTTTCAGAATTGGTCGAAAAGGTTAAAGAGGCCAATGCCAATGCGCCAGGTGGTGTTATCAACCAATATGGCAATCAATACATTATCAAAGGGAGTGGTAGAGCTTATGCTTTGGAGGATTTACGGGAAGCAGTTTTAAAACAGGTCAATGGTCAAACCATCAAAATTAAGGATGTGGCCACGGTTCAAATTGGAGCTGCCGATAAGATTGGGGATGGTTCATTGAATGCGAATCCGGCGGTGATCTTAACCATTTCAAAGCAACCGGATGTAAATACATTGGAACTTACAGACCGTTTGGATGAAGCTATTGCTGATTTACAAGCAACTTTGCCTAAAGGTGTAAACATTAAAAGTCAAATCTTTAGACAATCCGATTTTATTGATGCCTCGATCAGCAATTTGAATCAAACCTTAATGGAAGGTGCATTCTTTGTAATGATTATCCTTTTCATCTTTTTAATGAATTGGAGAACAACGGTAATTTCATTGCTTGCCATTCCTATTTCCTTATTGGTGTCCATTATCATCTTAAAATGGCTGGGTTATACCATTAACACAATGAGTTTAGGTGGGATGGCAATCGCTATTGGCGCCTTGGTGGATGATGCTATTATTGATGTGGAAAATGTGTATAAGCGCCTGCGCGAAAATATCAGAAAACCAAAGTCTGATCGGCAATCGACAATTACGGTCGTGCGGGACGCTTCCGTAGAAATACGAAGTTCTATTATTATCGCCACCTTGATTATCATTGTCTCATTTATACCGCTGTTCTTTTTGAGCGGGATGGAAGGTAGATTATTGCAACCGTTGGGCATTGCATTTGTAACATCTGTTCTAACCTCTTTGATCGTTGCTGTAACTGTAACCCCAATATTGTGTTCCTATTTGTTGGATAACGAAAAGCTTTTGAACAAACAAGCAGAGGGCACACGGGTGGAACGTTGGTTACAGAAACATTATGGAAATATATTGGAACGCGCCACAAAAATTCCAAAAGCTGTCATTGGTGTAACGGTCATTGCCTTCTTTGTAAGTCTTTTGGTTTTAACGCAATTGGGAAGAAGTTTTCTTCCAGAATTTAATGAAGGTTCTTTGGTAATTAGTGTGGTAGGACCACCGGGAATGTCTTTGGAAGAGAGCAACAAAACAGGAAAATTGATAGAGACGATATTATTGGACCTGCCCGAAGTTGAAGTGGTTACCCGACGACAAGGACGAGCAGAACTGGATGAACACGCACAAGGTGTAAATGCTTCAGAAATTGATGTCCCATTTATTCTAAAAGACAAAACCAAGGAAGAATTTTTTGAAGAAGTCCGAACCAAATTAAGCATTGCCCCAGGGGTAAATATTACTTTGGGGCAACCCATCGCACACCGGATAGATCATATGCTATCAGGTACACGTGCCAATATTGCGATCAAGATTTATGGTTCCGATCTACAACGTTTATTTGAAGTAGGCAAGAGTGTAGAGCAGAACATCAAAGATATTGATGGATTGGCGGATGTAGCGGTAGACCAACAAATAGAAGTTCCGCAGATACGCATCAAACCTAAACGTCAAATTTTGGCGGCCTATGGAATGACAGTTGGAAATTTGATGGAGCAGGTAGATATTGCTTTTGCCGGGGAAGAGGCAGGCGAAATTTATGAAGGTCAACAATATTTCGATCTGGTTGTGCGCTACGAAAAACCATTTAGGAATGACATTGAGAACATCAACAATACATTAGTAAGTCTTCCTAATGGCGGATACACAATAATAGGTGAATTGGCCACCGTTCAATCCGTGAGCAGTCCAAATACTATTAACCGAGAGGATGTGCAACGTAAAATTGTAGTAGCTGCCAATGTACAGGGCAGGGATTTACGAAGTGCCGTCAACGAAATAAAGGATGTTGTTGCCAGTAATGTAGCAATGCCTGAAGGTTATCGGGTGGAATATGGCGGACAGTTTGAAAGCGAGTCCAAAGCATCACAATTACTTATGTTCACTGCAATCATTGCAATAGCTATCATTTTCCTGCTATTGTATTATGAATTTAAAGATGTAAAACTGGCATTTGTAGTATTGATCAATCTGCCTTTGGCTTTAATCGGTGGTATTTTGATAGTGTACTTCACTTCCGGAATTATCAGTATCGCAGTGACCATAGGTTTTATTAGCCTTTTCGGTATCGCAACCCGAAATGGAATCCTATTGGTTTCCAGATATGAGGATTTGAGAAAGGAAGGAATGAAAGGTTTTGAATTGATAAAAACAGGAGCTTTAGATCGCCTAAACCCGATCTTAATGACAGCCTTTACAACAGGCCTGGCCTTGATTCCCTTGGCCCTAAAAGGAGGCGAGCCTGGCAGTGAAATACAAAGCCCCATGGCGGTGGTTATTTTGGGGGGATTGTTATCTGCTACCATTTTAAATTTGGTCGTGATTCCTTGTGTTTATCAGTTGGTATTGAAAAGCCCGACCAGTGCTGCTGACGCCCCGGAATTAGTGTAAATAAAAAATCTTCGGATATATAACTGAACCATTTCAGGCCTTGAGTAACAAATTGTTTGCCAAGGTCTATTTGGCTCGGATTATTAGTTCAATTTAAGATTCACAATAGGCATTGAATTGATACATTTAGAATTTTTGGATTTAGAACCTTCTATGATTTGGATTTAATTAATGAATGAGTAATAAATCTAAGTAATTCAGTAAACTGAATGTTTAATGGAACAGATTAAAATTTATTATTATAATGTATAATATTGCCTTATTATTCAATTCCCTTGCTCAAGATACAACTCCTTACCCCACTCGGTTAACTCCTTTTCCAAGTAGTTTTCATTATGGAACAAGGCATCAAATTCACCTACCAATTCTTTAATAGCTTTTCTGTCCTCAATTCGGATCCTGGTTTCATAGTTATTCTTGGTCCCATTACCAGTGAAATTCAATGAGCCCAAATAGGCAATCCCATCATCGATCAAGTACAATTTTCCATGTATAAAAGGATGTGAGTAGGAATGGGAATCGGCAGTTGTAAACACCTTGAAAGGAAATAACTGTCGGTAAGAATATTTGTAGATTTTGGCGTTCCTAATTTTCGAAGTGTAATTCCGAATCAACAGCCAAGCTAGGAGTAAAGGAATACCTCCCCATAAAACCATACGATCCTGAATATTATATGCAATAACAACAAGCTCTAGAATCATTACCATCAAAAAAAAGTAAAGCCATCTTTTTATGTTGATCCATTTTAATCGGAGGGCCTTTGCATCTATATCAATACTTTTGTCCTGAATAATAAGTTGACAGATATTCTTTTGTCTATCCCCGTAAAAGTCCTCTATGGTATCCATAGTGATCAACTGTACCTCAACACCCCTATAATGCAGGTCGATCAATTTCTTGACCAGAAAGGGAGAAAGAAACGGCGATACTATTTTTACAGATCGTTTTGCATTCTCAATTTCTTCCATCAATTTTTTGCCGGCTCCAGTACCGATATATACATCGCAGATGGCCTGATTAAAATACATGGTTTCCTTATTATTGTTGACCTATTAAATTACAAAATCCGATGCTCTTATTAAAACGAATATAAACCCAAATCCATTAGTTATCAACAAATTAAGACTATTTCAGCTTTAACGGCAGAAATTTTCGAACGTCCATATGGATCCGCTCAAAGTTTTCCGTTATCGCTCCATCTCTAATTCGAAATTTGGGTTTTGGAAGCCCCTTCTCAATATTGGGTTTTGGAAATCTTACTTTTTTATCCTTGCCATCCGCGAAGGCAATAAACTCCCCTTCCTTCAATCTAAAAAATTCCTCTGCCCGGATCTTGCTTACCTCCCTCTCTCCCTTTGTTATCCTGGTATCAAAATTCAACGTATTCTCCCCCTTACTAACACTCTTCGTCGGCCGCTTTACAAGTTCAAAAAAACGTTCGTAATATCTGGCGGTATCGGGATCATTCGCCTTTCCAAAAAACTGGTAGGATAGATTACTTAAAATGGCCCGGCTGGCTTTGTCCCCATACATCATATCGTTTTGAATTTTATCCTGGAGCACATAGATCGTGGCAACGTCATAACTTCTTAAAGTCGCTGGAATTCTATGCATATTAAGCAATCGTATCGTAGGCGCTTCTTCCATCAAAACGAAAGAACGGTGGCGGCCACGTTTGCTCATTTGCTTGGTAATGGTATGGATTATTGTGGCTATCACCGGGGAATAGGCCGTTTCAAATTTAGGATTGTTCACTATGGAAACTACGGAGGGATGTTCGGGATTATTTATATCCAAAGGCACTTCATCGGCGGACAGTGCCATAAATATGCGTTGGGTACTGATCTTTTTAAGGGCATTGGCCAGCGTGCTCATTACCCCGGCTGTTTGACGTTCGGAATCCTTTCCTGAAATAAAGGCATCCGCCATAGCCTTGGATGTAAAGTCGGAACTTAAAAATTGTATCAGATTTTCCGTATCCAAATATTGGTAGGCAGCAATCAAGTGTGGTAGGGTACAATATTTCCCATGGCTGGTCTTCAGCTTCCAAATAAGGCCACCCAAAAGTCCTTCCACGGCATCGTTAAAGAACTTTGAGGAACCCATGGCAATTGTCTCGCGTTGCTCCAAAAGGTTCTCCAAAAGTACCCTGGAAACCTCATTAACGCTTTCTTCGTCCTCCATATAGCGAGGTGCGATAGGATTAACACGCTGATGAATATCGTCAAAGGAAATAATATGAAACGGTATTTCGGTATTGTTAAATAAGGGATAGGCCATTTCTGTAATCTCAAAATCCTTGTAATCATGGATGACCCCTGCAAATTGATGCTCGTTGAAGTGTTTCAAAAAATTATAGACCACGCTTTCCGTTTTGCCACTTCCCGCCGATCCAATTATGGAAGCCCCTCGCCTAATGTTCTTCAGGACCAGGTTCCCGTTCAATAAATCGAACTTCACCTTATATCTTTTTGGTTCTATAGCAGTTCCAAAATTATAATTGAAGTATATAAATAATACCAAGTTTGTCACCTGAAAAGGTATTAACCAAAACAATACTATTTTGATAAAAACTGGCCACCCAAATAAGGTTAGTAATGCGCCTCCTAGAACAAGCAACAATATAAAGTTGATAGCAAATGGATACTTGTTTTTCTTAAAGGACAGATATTGCAAAGCCATGGCCGCCACATAGATAAATACAGAAAGTAAAACCGTAATTTTCATCTTGGATTATTTTAGAAACATCTAATAATTCCTGGCATTCTTAAATACCTATGGAACTTGAGGATTTGGCCACGTCTATTACCTTTTTAAATTGTTTAATGGCCTGTAGGGCTGCTTCCACCTTATTGGTGGGAATATTAAGTTTTGGAATATGTACCCCGGCAGTACCCATAAGTTTAAATGCAGCACTACGTTCATTGGTCGGAAGTCCCAAGAGATGGGCGAAATAAATTTTAGGGTCATGGATATAAGTCTTACGGGCTTGGTACGACTCCACAAAATTTCGTTTGTACTTGAACATGGTATCAAACCTCTTTTCCGCATTGTCATAAAACTGGTCCCGCCTAAACCCACGTTTGACCATTTTGCCGTTAAGTTTGGACTCTGACGCCATGTATTTGCTCCCTGGGGAAAGACTAAATCTATTGGAAACATCCTTTCTACTGACAATGATATGGACATGGGTCTGTGGTCCTGGCTTTTTCATCCCCTGAACAACGACCTTGCCATCGATACGATGTGGGATTTGAGCATTGAGCATGGCGATGTCATTTTGCATAGTTTTGGCATTGCCGGCAACCTCCCCCCGTTCCACTTTACGGATTTCATTTTCAAGTTTTACGATCTGTGCTCTGTACACCTGATTTTCTTTCACCTGCCTATCAAACCCTTTAAAAGTGCGTTCATATTCCAGCTTCGCATAGTATTTGATACTGTCTACAGATACAGGATTATCACGATGGAAAGAAGCCGCATAGTCCTTCATGACCTCTCTCACATATTCCTTTAAAAGTTTTGGGTCATTGTTGATATGATTAAGTTCCCGCTGACTTGGGTTAATGGTGATGGAATAAAACTTGGGTTCCTGCTTTTTCAGTTTGGCGGTATTGCCGTCGATCTCCTTGACCACCTGTTCCGGGGGGATACGGTCATGGTTTTGATCAAAGAACTGTTCTTGCTGATCCAATCCTTTTCCCTCGTTCTCCTTTTCCAAATAGTCGACAAAATCCGAAGAGCTCTGGGAAAAGGTCGTGTCCAAATGTTGTTTGGTGATACTGATATACATAACGCTATTCTGTTTTTAATTTCATTTTCAATTGTTCGAACTCTTCAGTGGTCATATCCAATTGCAGTTTGGGTTTACCAAAATTGCTTTTCACCAAGTTTACCTTATTGACCAGCGCCATCAATTCCGACTTTTTTTGGTTTAGGTCGCGTTGAAGATTGGTATGCTCCCTTTTTAGGACTATAGCTTCCTCTATCTTCTGAAAAAAAGCATCTCTTTCCGGGTTGTCCTCCTGACCTTCCATTAACAATGGTGCTTGTCGGTACTTCTTTCTGGGCGAGTGTTCGAATAGAAGTTCCAGCATGGCAGTTGTGGGTTTGGTCTGATGCTTTTCTATATCCTTTATGATCCCGATCATAGAATTGATACGCCTTTTGATATTAGCCTCCATGTCCCACAAATTGGGACCAAAATCTTGAAAAGGGGATAACTGATATTTCTCAAAAAAATCCATCATTCCTTCCAGAACATCGCTATGTGTTCTTTCATGTTTATTTGAAAAAATCCGGAACCGATTCACAGTTTCCAGCAGAAAGTTGATACGTGCAAATTGTACTTTCATGACTTTCATATTTACTGGGACAGTGCTGCCCAGCTATAGTGGGACTTCCCAAGGCCTCTATCCTATTACGCTTCTTTTTCAACAGGTTTAAAATTCAATTTATATATTTTAAATAGCTGATAATCAATTATTTAAAAACAAATTAAACTCCACAACATCGCAACGCGTGTTGTCCTCTTGCTCTTCCTTTTTTCCCGCAGGGTCAAATTTTTAGACTTCCTCACAATTTAGTGTTGACCTGGCTTTCTGAATTCTTCTTGAAAAATTTTAAGAGTTTTGAAGATGGATTTTTGAGGAATTATCAACTAATGTTTAAAAACGCTTCGAATCCCGCAAAAAAAAGGCAGCTCTTGGCTACCCTTTTACTTTTGGATTAAATATTTTTAAACTTTATCTATAAATTTATAGGTATAGCGTTTTTTAAATGATTCCTCCTTGATGATTTTTCATAATCGATTCTGTTCAGCTTACAATATTCCTTGATCTGAAAAACTGAAATATTTCCCATTGGGCACAAGTATCAAATGATCCAAAACCTTAATATCGAAAAGAACGGCGGCATTTTTTATCTTCTCGGTCAAATCCGTATCCGATCTACTTGGTTTCAAAGTTCCTGACGGATGGTTATGGACCAAAATTACGGCCGTAGATAAGGTTTTTAAGATTACGGCAAAGAGTATTCGCAAATCCACCAAAGTGCCCGTAATTCCCCCAGTAGATACCTGATAGGTTCCTTTAACCCTATTGGAATTGTTCAAAAGAAGAACTTTAAAGGTTTCCTGTAACCCTATAGTGTCCTTGTTCCATGTTTCATACAATAGTTTGGCAACATGCGTGGAATCGCAAAGGGAGGCAGAGTCAAAAGTCCCTAATTTGTCGCAATAACTTATCTTAATTTCGTTAACTTCGCTTTTCATTGTTTTTCTTATTTAAGGTTAATAATGAAAAGAGGGCGGTACTATGGTCAGTTCGCCCTCTTTTATTTTTAATATTCGCTGGGCAGCATCAAGGTATTGTCCACAAAGAACAACTTGAGTTCGTCCAACGGAAAATCTGTAATATGATATTTATGGCTTTCGAAGATGTTGCCATTGCCATCACTGTAATCAATGCTGGCTTCGTATCCCATCACCTCTTTTTCTTCCTCTGAAAATCTTCTGAAATCGATTGTAATAAATCGACTTTTGTTCATCAAACTTTTGGCGATTACGGAGGCATCCGTAACTAGCCAAAAACATTCGGCTTCATTGGCAAGGTATTTTATCCCATTGGTAAACCTAGTCTTCAATAGGGGTATTTGAAATAGCATTTCAGAACCGTTAAAATGTTGTAGTCCTTCCCTTATTTCCTTAGTTTTGCAGTTCATTATTGATAGATTTATAGTTAATAATGATAAGATTTAGAGGGCGTTTAATTTCGGGAACGCCCTCTTTTGTTTTCTTGAATCTGCTATGACTTGTTTCCAAGCAATAGAATTTCATCTGCTATCACTTCGGTAACATAGCGCGTATTACCATCTTCCGCGATATATGTCCGGCTTTTTAGTTTACCTGTTATACCCACTTCCTTGCCCTTTCCGGTGTACTTCTCCACGATCTCGGCAGTCTTCCCCCAAGCTACAATGGTGTGCCAGTCGGTACTTTGGACCTTCTCTCCATTGGCATTTTTGTAATGCTCATTGGTTGCCAGTTGAAAACGTGCCACCTTTTTACCACTTTCAAGATTTGTAATCGCTGGAACATCCCCGACGTTCCCGATCAACTGTACATGGTTTCTTAATTTGCTCATAATTGAAAATATTTATGTCCACATTGTTGCAGACGGTTAATAATTGATTTAAAAATGATTTACTTTTTATATCTCGAGCGTTTTCCTTTTTTTGATTTTTTTGTACGGTTTCATTTTTAGGATTTGGATACGCTTTCATGATTTCCTGATTTAGACTTACTTCCCATAGTGCTCTCACTGTTACCTTTTTTGATGCTATACAGTGCACAACATTCGAACTTGGCAAGACGTATAAATAGGAGCGAGTGGAGCCTGCCTAGAGTGCAGGCGAAGAGAGCCTGGTTTATGCCGTCGCACAAGACCGAATGTTGTTATTTCGCTATCGAAAAAAGGTTAGAGGGACTGAGGAAGAGGTAAGTATAGAACATCCAATGAAAAGAAAACAGAACCTATGAAACGGTACAAAGTGAACTTTAAAGATTCCGATCAGTTCTTACCGTCATATGCAGCGCCTTTGTTCATTTTCACAACGATTAATTTTTTTAACGAAGTGGGCAAAGCGGACTTGAGCTATTTTTTTATGGATGGGGAGAGGCTGGGGCCCATAAAACAATGGCTCGTGTCCAAGATGGGCATGAGGCTTATTGCCCGAAATGTAATGTAGGAGCAATGTGCCGAAGAGTTGGTAGCCTTAAATAGAATTACCAATATTTATTCCAATATGGGAAAGTATGTTCTTGATTGCCATTTGGCATTATCGAACTCTCCCCATATCAAGGGATGGGAACTAGCGGCATGCACCTTATTTTTTAATGTAGGATATACTTCCCAATTTGAATTTCTCTCCGGCCACATCCCCTTGCGATTAAGTCCACAAGCAATAAGCTTTTGGGTCATCTCAAAGGAAAGTAACATATAGTCCTTCTGTTTAATGTTAACTCCCATACGATAGGCACCCATTCGGAAATATCCTGCATCTTCGCCCTTGTCCTTGTCCGCCCTACACCTTGGATTTCTGGACACATCTTCCAGATCGGTCTCCCGAAGGAGCGGAGAAAGACAGTCACTATATGACACATCGTTCAGGGTGCCACAGACGAGAATCAATTCCTTTCCTTCTGCTTTCATTTTGTCATAGATGGAGGCAACCTTCCTGGCTTGTATTTTTCTTTTGGATTCGTTGTCCGATGAAAATTGACTGGATAGGATATACAGCGTTTCCCCTTCAGGTGTGGTTATAGTATATTCTTGGCAATCAATATCAAAAATGGGATCCGCCCTATCCACAAAATCCAATCCATGACTTTTTACGGCATCCAATCGATAACCATTTTTGGTCAATATTCCCATACTCAATCCGCGGGCATCATTCCCTTCCAGGACCAAGATTTGGTCATAGGGAACGATATCATATTCCTTTAAAAATATACTATTGAAATCCATTAACGATGCCTTGTCTTCAACCTCCTGTAGTATTAAAATATCCGGGTCAATTTCCGAGACCAACCTCGCCTTATTTAGGATTGCTTTATGATCGATTGCCACTGAATGTAGGGCTATCCATCCGTTCCAATCGGTAAGCTGCGAAGCCCTGTTTTCATTGGTATAGCCTCTTTGTTTTAAAAATAGCTCCCCCTGTCTTTTTCTAAGTACCCCATAAGGGTGGTTATCGATATTTTCAAATCCTAATAAAAAGGTAAGTTCCCGAATGCGTTCCATATCATTTACACTTTTTTGCATTCTTGGCATTAGGGCATCCAATTCCGAAATCCAATTGGTCACACATTTGGTCAGGCCGTTTCTTATCAAGCTTTTGTCACGATGAAAGAGATTTTCAATATTCAAGGTTGCTATTTTCATTGTTTTAGTTTTAGATTCTTTTATCCTTAGTGTTATTTTCAAATGCAATTAAGTTGAACATTTGGCGCATCCGGCTTCGGACCCTTTTCCCGTAACGCTCCTCTAATTCCTCGGCATTCAGATTGGTGGTAACGTGAGTGCATATTTTGGTTTTCTGGAACAGTTCGAACCGCGATATCAACACCTCGCCCAATACATTGCAATCCTTTCCAAAATATGTTCCCAAGGGTTCCACACCCAGATCATCGAAGCAATAAAACCTACCTTTTCCATAATCCTCGATGATTTTATATCCAATATGGTTGAAGGCAAAAGTGATGTTACGGGCAGGAATAATTTCATAGGTCCTTTTATGCGGGACAAGATGTCGAATCAATCGCATCATGCTTGTCTTGCCACATCCCACAGGGCCGGTCAACAATATACCTTTGTTTGTGTCTATTTCCATTTTCCTGCAATTCTCGATATCCTTTACCATGTAACTGCATAGCTTTAGGAAAGTGCCCTTATCCTCTCCTCTAACCTTAAAACTTTCTCCGAATAGCGACCTGCCCTTGGCATCCAGATAAGTGAGCACTTTGGAAAAGTCGTAATCAATACGCTTGCCATCAAAGCTTCCCAGGCAGTATTCAATGCCACCTTCCATCAAAATATGTGGGCACAGATTTACCATTTTATCACAAGGGTTCCCCATAATTTTTGTTTATTGAAATATCCAAGAAATCCTTTTTAAGTTTATTGTTCGATCGTCCTAAAAAAGCACCCTCTCGATCTGATTCCATTGCCCTAAGCATCCATTTTTTTGCCATAGCCTTCCAGTCCTCAATTGTTGATTTCCTTCCTACCTTCCATCCCACACCTTGATAGTGGTTGTAGAATTTGGTACCCTCCATTATTGGCCATTTATTTTTTTTAAAAAATTTAATAACAGCATCTTCATTTTTTGGATGGCGCTCTTTAGAGCGTTTATTTTCTGTTTTAATTTGTTTATTATAGTTTATATTAGGTACTAATGCTTGTTCCACTACTTGTTCATTACTTGTCCCAGTGGTCGTACCACTAGTTGTACAGAATTTGAGCAACCTGATTTTACTGCCCTTGAATGGATTATGGGATGGCATATAATGAATATATTTCCAATCGTCAAGTCTTCTAAGGCAACGGTGGTAGGTGGCTTTTGATCCTATTTTTGCCATTTCCATGACTTCCTCGCGATTGATGTAGAAAATCTCCGGAAATCTATTGATGTTCCAAAATTGAAACAGGGCCATATACAAACTCACATGGGTGGGGTTTAGCCTTGAATCTTTGGCAAAATGTTGGAATACCGAATTGAGGTGTCTTATATAGTTCATTTTTTTTGTTTTGAGTTCTTAACAAGGTTATCCATTAGAATTCTTTGTATTTGCTCCGCATCGTAAAATATAAGCCCTCCTATTTTTGTAAAGGATAAAATGCCGCTGCGGCGCAGACTCCGCAACGTTCCAGAGCTAATGTTGAGCATGTTCATAACCTGGGTGCTCTTGAGCCATTCCTTTTTAATGACCTTGGCCTGGTTTTCGTGTAAAAGTTCCTTGATTTCCCCCAGAAGTTCAATTTTAAATTCCCGAAGATCGTCCGTAGTGATAATAGCCGTTGGCATATCGATTGATTTAATACAGAACCTACTTAATTGTTGTAGTCTGTGATTCGGACACAAAAATGAAAAAGAGTTTTGGAATAAATAGCCAAGTCATAGTCAGTTGACATAAATTATTATTGCATTAAATTCGAAGAAATTGGTAGGAAAATACCCCGAATTAAATACAAATTTTGGCATAATTTGATTTATTCCGTTTGGAAATGTTAAACAGTCAATTGACTATGACCTGACATTTTTTAATCGTCCAGATCAGTAATCCAATACTGTAGGGAATTTTTCAGTTTATCCAGAAACTTGGTTGGGTGGGTACGGTTTCTAATTCGGACCGAGGTATGGTGATAATCCCCCAGACCCACGCCAGTAACCTGTTCTAGGAATAGCATCACAGATTTTAAACTGGCATTGCCATGGTTTATGATGCCACTATAAAATAAGGCGAACCCCAGCTCAGTGAGGGCAATTTTTGACCCGGTCCAGTTGATTTTGGGAATAGGTATTTTCGGTAAGGGCATAGAAGTACTCAATTTTTGTTGAAGAAATTGCAAGAATCCTTGGTAACCCAATATCTGGGCAATCAATACATCATGGGAAGCACTAAATTCCGAATCAAAACTATGTCCAATTCGACCAGTACAGACAAATAAATTTCTATTCTTTCTTAAAAAATACTGTGAATCCAATGCACTGTTTTCCAGTTCAAGATATAGCACCATATCTTTATGACCAGCCAAAAAAGCATTTACGTCCCGGATCTTTCTTACTATAATTTCGTTGTTCATACCATAAGCTATATTAGGGAAGTCCAACTCAAATGTAAGTTGATGGGAATATCGCAAAAGGAGACCAAAAAGCAAGGGCTTGTCCTTTTTAAAGAATCGAATTTCTGAAGCTTCATCAGGAAAGCCATGGACTATCACTGCTTTACGATAATCTTCCAATATCTTTTGGCAAAAAGAAATGGCCTTATCAAATGACGCAATTGGGTTGCTGAACGATTGCTCAATCTGGAGCAGTTCTGATTCAATTTCACTTCGTGACCTTACCCAATCCATCTTTTCTCTTTTAACCCTTTGTCATTACCTCTAATATCTAGAAATAAGTAAGGCAAAAAAAGCCGGAGCCACCTTCATTTATAAACGAAAGGTGTGCATTTATAAATGACGGGGTAATAACTAGAAATTTTCTGAGATCATGAAAATTTAAACTATCAGTGTATTCTAAACCTAGTTCAGATTAGGGTCAAGGAAATTAAATAGAGCACTATTATTGATATCAAGTAAATTAGGCTTTTAAGTTGAACGCTCTTATGAATTCCAATAAATTAGAATAACCAATACAGCATCCAAAAGGGAGAAGAAATTGTCTAGTACTTCATATTAGACTTGGCAAAACTAAAAATTCGTGCATTCAGGTCTATAGAAGTGTCATAACCTTGTGAATTCTCATGACCATAATGATAATCGATATCCATCAATATAGGAACTTTTCCTTGATTGTATTTTTGAAGCTTCGCAATATATTTACCGCTATCCCACAAGGGGATCCTGTCGTCGTTGTTGCTAGGCATAATCAAGGTAGCAGGATAATTTTTTTTGGATCTCAAGTTTAAGTATGGGTCCATTTGTACAAGCCCAAGGCATTCCAAGCTATCTTTTACCGTACCATACTCAATATAACTGGTACTGCTGGACATCGTAGAGGATTCGAGTCCAAACGGGTGCATTCTAGGCACTTCGGCAATAAAGGAAGAATATAATTCAGGACATTCATTGACAGCCATACCTGCCGTAATACCACCAGCACTATTGGTGTAAAGTGAGACCAATCCTTTTCGAGTGTACCCCTTTTCAATTAAAGATTTGGTACAAGCGATAAGGTCTCTCCATGAATTATATTTTAAGGCTTTCATTCCTTGAATATGCCATTCTTCGCCCTTTTCCCCTCCACCGCGAACATGCGGGAAGGCAAGAATACCCCCTTGACTTACCCAATCCAGATATGTGGGCGAAAAGAATGGGCTCATACTTTCCCCATAAGCGCCGTATACATATATAAATACTTCGTTATTGGAATCAAGTTTTATATCTTTTTTATAGACCAAGGAAAGAGGTACTTCTACCCCATCATGGGAAGTGACCAAAATCTGTTTGGAGGTTATGTTGCGGAATTCAGGAAAGTTGGCAGAATCCAAAAGCCCTTCGTTAATAAATTTTCCATGTGGATCTATATAATATCGAACGTAATTTGAAGTCCAACCATCCACACCAATACCAATTTTGTTGTGAGTAACCGATTCCCCTAAAAATGAAGCATAGCCCGGTACAAAGGGCGGTTTTAGTTGAATAGTATTTTGTAAACTGTCAATTCGAAAAATAGATATCTCAACCCCATATTTTTCCCGAATAAAATATATGTTGTCTTTAGTAATCTCAAATTGGGTAATGGGTTCTTCACGACTACCGGTAGCAAGAATTAATGGCTTATCAAATTTGGGACGTTCAATATCTACTTGACAAAGTTGATTTCCGTTTGGAGTAGCTCTACGATATATAAAATGTTGGCCCCTTATTTCGCCCTGATTATAATAAATCTTATCTATAGTCTTAAAGAACGGCTTCCACTGGGGACTTCCTTTCATTACATCACTTAATTTGGCAATAAAACTATCGTAAAACATGCCTGATTTAGCAGAATATCCTATTATGTAGGAATCCCAACTAGAGCCTATTTTTACCTTGGGGAAATAATCAGAGGCAATTCCCAAAAAACTATCATCTCCAAAAATAGGCGTTCGTTTTTGAGGATTATCCCCAAAAAAATGGATAGCTGAAAAAGATTGCCTTTTGTACCTGGCGTCCGACTGTTCAACAAAAGGAAAGTAAAGATATATTATCCCTGAGTTATCAGGCAACCACTGTATTCCTCCAAAATCCGGATTAATTTGTGTTATTTGGTCCTTTAAAATTTTTTTAGTTTCCAAATCATAAAAGATAATGGTAGAGGTAAATTCCTCCCTTGGATCCAACCCAATCGCTATCTTACTTCCGTCAAAAGAGGGTTCTAAATAGCTTATATTTTTACTCTTGATGGCATAAGTACTCGGATCAAAAAGAACAGTTTCTTTATTGGACAGTTTTTCCTTATAGTATAGCAGGTCAATATCCTTTGTTTCGTCATAGCGCAAATAGAAGTAATTCCCTTTTTCATCTATACGTATGTTACTGATATTACCTCTGCTCCTACCTTCTAATTCCTGGAAACGCTTTTTAAACTGCCTAAAACGTTGATTGTTTAAAAAATAAGTTTCGGCCAAAGAATCCTGTGCTTTCAACCAATTTTGGACTTTGGGGTCTTTCAAATTCGTTAAATTATGGTAACTATCCACCACTGACATTCCAAAATGCTTATGGGATATAGAGTATTCGGCAATTTCTGGATAATTCCAAGAATCCGCTTCCTGCCTATTGTTACAGGAAGTAATCAAGCAAAAAAGACCAGAATATAATAAGATGTACCTTATCATTGTTTTTTAATTTTAAAACGTAGAAATCTAAGACCGGCCGAAGCGATCGCTGAATTTATAGTAACTTAAAGTATTAGTCTCTGTGTCCCCTTTTCGGCCTTTTAATTTTATCAGTATCGATAGGCCCATCTCCACCGCCCTTAATTTTAGTCAAGTTCTTTAATGCTCTTTTTTTGAAGTCTTCCATTTTTTTTCTCATGATTTCCGGTTTTAATAGTTAATAAATTAAAGGTTTATCCCAAGATAGCCCGTGTTGTAAAAAACTACAAATAATATATCCTACCATTTATAAATGACGTCCAATTTGTCTATTCTTAAGCTCCTTTAATACCTTGGAAGGATACACTCCGGTCTTGGAATAAAATGCTCTGGAAAAGGATTCCCCTGTTTTAAAACCAAAGGTGTCCGCCAACCCCTGATAGTTGTATTTTAACAATTCAGGCTCACTGGAAAGCCTATCAATTGCCGTTGTGATTTTTAAATCCTTCAAGTAGTTCGGGAAACTCATTTCTTTGTAATGGTTAATAACAGTGGACAAATAGGAGGTGTTCGTATCCATTTCCTGTGCCAATTGAGCCATATCCAATTCTTTGCTTAAATAGTGGTCAGACTTTTCAAAAGCCTCCAATTTCATCAAAATATCATCTCTTATTTCTTTAGGTACAGATGTTGGATATTCCTCGACTTTGGGTGAAAGAGGTTTAGGCCGCTTAGATCCTGCCAATAATTCCTTTACTTTGGTTTTAGTCTTTTGGGCCTTAATATAGAAGTATACACCTATCAAGATTGCAAGGCTTGCCATTGACCCTAATACAAATATCCAAATACCTTTGGCCTTGAGTTGTTCCTCTGCTTTGCTTTTTTGACGCTTCAGATAAGGAATATCATAGGCAACAGTGGCCTGTTCTATAATTCCTTTTTGTTCCGATGTCATCACGCTATCAAAAAATATAAGTTTTTCAATGGCATCGATTTCACGTTTTTGATTCTCCTCCAAACTGTAATACATAACCAGCTGTTGGTAAACCTCTTTAATATTATCAAAGGGTTCCCGGGACGCGCCCACGATGGAATCGATTTGTTGAAAATAAGTTATGGCCTGTTTATTGTTACCTGAGTATTGAGCTATCTTGGCCAAATAATAAAGTTTGATCGCCTTGCTTTTTCCTTCCAATTGAAAGACATATTTTAGAAGAGTATCCCTCGCTATTTGATAGTCCCCTTCATAATAATCCAATTGAGCGCCCACCAGAACAAAATCACGGTATTCCATTTTGTCATTATTGGACAATGCCTTATCAATGCCGGCTTTGTAATATTGCCGTGAGGAGTCCAATTGTGAAAGCCTTAGGTGGGCTAAGGCAAGATTGTACATCAAGATCATATAGTCATTATAATACGTGTTTTCAAAGTCTTTTTCCTTTTTCAACACCTTTAATGACCTGGTGTAAATATCTGCTGCAGCATGAGGCTGGCCATTAAGGTTGCGAATTGCAGCAATGGCCATGGAACATGTAAGTTGATCGTTAAGATTGTTTTTCTCTACCGCTAGATTATAAGCGGTAATGTAATTCTGCAGGGAAAGTTGATAATCTCCTTTGTCATAGAAAATAATAGCCTTGAGTATATAACCAAAAGTGGGATATTCGAGATGGTCACTTTGAGCGGTAACCAAAATAATTGAATCGGAATAGGAAATTGCTAATTCCGGTTCTTCAATAATAGTTCGGTAATAATAACCACTGGCAAGCTCCATTACGTTGGATTCGCTTTTAGCTTTATTGATATGGACCTCGGTTAGATATCTTAGCTTTTGTAAATCACCATTTTCATAGGCTTCATCCTCCAAGTCCATAATGCTTTGATAGGTCGTATCCGATAAGTAATCCGTAGTCAATAAAAGAGTATCCTTGAGAAAGTTGGGTTCTTGAGCAAAGCAGACGCTCAATGTAGCAAACAACAAAACTAATATTGCCAAAGGGCTAAATCTATAGACTCTATATTTGATTACGGTCCTAGTCATTATTGTGTATTTGACCAGAGATTTCTAAACTGATAAAAAATACGCTGTAGTAACGTTACCTCCTCTAAAATGATTTCGGCGCTGCCGATCATTTCCTGTTTAAATTCCAAAGTTCTACCGTATGAAGTCACTAAGTCCTTGATCTTTACATATACCACATAACCTTCATTTTCGCCCGTTCTGGGGACTTCGGAAATTGTTTTTACTTCTCCCTTAAGGGACCCCCATTCGCGATAGGGATAGTTTTCCAATTTAATGATGACACGCTGACCCGGCCTTATCTTTCCTGAGTTTAGGATGGGTACCTGGCACCTTCCTAATAACCCTTGGTTTCTTAATGGAACCACCGTAAAAACTACCTGATTTTCCTTAACATTTTGATGTTTTCCCCAAACATCGAAAAAAGAGATCCGTCCGGCAATAGGGCTCGTTAATAAATATTGTTCCTCCCACTCGGTCAATGCAGATATGAGTTCTTCTTGCTCCAATTCTAAAATGGAACCATGCGTATTCTCGTTTTTTAGTCGAGAATTATCGAACTGCATTTGAGTGTTCCGAATACTCGTTTCCACCATGCGTAATTGATTTAGTTCCTGTTCTAGATTCCCATATTCACGTTGGACTTTCAAATATTCCTTTTCCTTTTTTTCTAAATCACCAAGTGATATGACTCCCTTTTTTAAAAGCTCTTGATATCGATCAAAATCAATTTGGGCTATTTCAAGGTCACGTTGAAGAACAATAATTTCTTCCTTTTTGTTTTTAATGGCAGTGGATTGTCCAAGAAGTTGTTGTTTAAGTTCAGTTTCTTTCAACGCTTCGTTGTCCAGGGATCGATAAAATATAAGATTGCGATAGGCATTTAGAAATCTATTATAAAAAGGTCGAATCTGCCCGCTAAGCCTCAATTGGTTTGGGAATTGATATGATAAGGTCTGCGGTTTTAATACCAAAGGATATCCAGATGTCAGTTTTTGTTTTAGCATGACCATGTCCTTGGCTTCCCCAGTGTTTTCCAACACTCCTAAAATGTCACCTTTGGAAACTGTATCCCCTGGATTATAATTTACCTCGATTAATTTACCAGTCTGTTTTGCCCTTAAATGTACAGGTGGATCCAATGTGGTCAATACCACCGATGCTTTAATGCTCTCGTTAAAGGAGAAAAAAGAGGCAAACACTACAACAAGGACAAAAAAAGAAATCACCAATACTATTCCCCATTTAAGCATCCAATTGGATTCCCTACTTATATAGGCCTCTTTCTCATATATGTAAATACCCTGGTCTTCCATGTGTTCTATAATTGATTAAGGATTAGTTGATGATAAAAACCATTTAGTTCTACCAATTCCTTATGGCTGCCCTTTTCCACAATCTTTCCCTTGTCCATGACCAATATCTGATCTGCATTGCGCACCGTGGACAACCTATGGGCAACTAAGATTACCGTTTTGTCGACATAAAAAGACTTTAGGTTTTCAGAAATGACCTTCTCATTTTTGGCATCAAGGGCACTGGTCGCCTCATCAAAAAAGAGATAGTCTGGATTTTTATAGATGGCCCTTGCAATTAGCAGGCGCTGTTTTTCACCACCACTAAGGAGATTGCCATGTTCGCCTATCAAGGTGTCCAAGCCCAAGGGAAGATTCTCCACTAATTCGCTAAGATTGGCCATGACGACCACCTCGAACAATCTGTTCCGATCCGTAGGTCGGTTTGCCCTCGATTCCGTAATATTTCGTCCCAAAGTATCATTGAACAAGGAACTATCTTGAAGAACGGCACCACAATGTTCTCTCCATTTTTTCGTGTTCATAAATCTCAGGTTATCCTTTCCTATATTTATTTTACCCTTTACAGGTTCATATAATTTGAGCAATAATTTTAGAAGAGTTGTCTTTCCAGAACCACTAGAACCAACAATAGCCGTAATTTTCCCTTTGGGAATGGTTAGCGTAATATTGTCCAACACCTTATGTGAAGTACTTTCTCCATAAACAAAATCGAGATTTGTAATGCCAATGTGTCCTGGTTCAATGATTTCGGTCTTGGCAATTGGCAAAGACCCATTTTTTTCAGAATGGACTTCGGACAAACGCTTTAGGGAAAGGGTTGCACGTTGTAATCCTACTATAAAATCCAAAGTATTAGAAATTGGAATGGAAAGACTGCCTACAATAAATTGTATGGCCAACATAGTTCCGAGTGTAATTTCGCCATATACCACCGCTTTTGCGGACCAAAAAATTATGAAAATGCTGGTCATTTCATTAAGAAAGGAACCTCCTTTGAGCTGGATCTGATCTAGTTTCAAGATATCTATCTTTAACCTGTACAACCTTCCTTGGACTTTCTTCCATTCCATTTTGCGCCGACGTTCGGAACCATTCAGCCTTATATCACGAATAGCTGTTATCAGTTGGATCAAAAGCGACTGTTCCGAGCGGTTCAGATTGAATAGCTTATGGTCAAGTAGAGCTTTACGTTTTAGAAACAATACGGTCCAACCCATAAAGAGCAAAGTGCCCAACATAAAAATTACCAAAATGTCAATATTGAAGTAACCCAGTACAATTCCAAAGACCAAGATGCTGAACATATCAAACACAATGGAAAGGGAACGACCGCCCAAAAATTCGTCAATGCGATGGTGGTCATAGATTCGTTGCATAAAATCTCCCGTGGTCTTAGAATCAAAATAGGCAAAGGGCATAAGCAGCAATTTGTCCAAAAAATCGGAAATCATGGAAATGTTGATTTGAGTGGACATATGTAGTAACAGCCAGTCTCTAATAATCTCGGAGGCCAAACGAGTCAAAAAAAGAAAAATCTGGGCGATTACAACAAGGTGGATAAAACCAATATTTTCAAAATCAATTCCATAATCCACAAGGCTCTGTGTCAAGAATGGAAGAAGCAATTGAATTGTGGTGGCAAGTAAAAGTCCAAGGCACAATTGGCCAATATAAACCTTAAATGGCATTAAATATTTAATCAGGAAGCCTAACCCCGTGTGAGAGGTATCCTCTCCTGGGATGTTGGTAAAACTGTGGTTGGGTTCCACTAGTAAAAGAATGCCTTTTTCATTGTCCGGGGATGCCCATTTCTGAATAAATTCCTTATGACCATATTTTGCTATCCCAATTGCGGGATCTGAAACATATACATACCCCTTAGTTGCCTTGTAGACCACGAGAAAATGATTGTTCTCCCAATGTGCAATAGCTGGCAATGGAACGTCATTCACCAATTCCTCGATATCAGATCGTATTCCTATGGCGTCGATCCCGATGGTTTCCAAAGCCTCTGAAAGTCCTGCTAGCGATGCACCTCCCCTTCTAAGGTTGGAAATTTGTCTTAGATACTCCAAATTATAATCCTTTCCGTAATGTTTGGTGATGATTTTTAGACATGCGGGACCACAATCCATTTGATCGAGCTGGCGGTAATTCGGAAAATGGCTGGTACCAAACTTCATCTGCATTCCAATTACAATATCTCAAAATAACCCAAAAATTCAGATGAACCTTTAGACTTTGAAGATGGTTTATAAATGACGACCGATTAGTCTTGAATAACTTTTACAGATAAAAATCGTACGAACTACTTATCGTACTCAAAAACCTATGCAATTCCTGCATGGAATTCTTGCAGGAAAAGTTGATTGGGCGAACTAGCTAAATGAATTTATTCATTAAAATGTATTGTTCCAATTAGAAAAGGATACAAACTACTCAACGTATCCAATATCTATAAATCACTAGGATAATCTTTAAAAATGACTTCACTTACATTTAACTCCCAAAAAGATACAATAAATGTAGGAATTAACACAAGTAAATAATATTCAAAATTCAGATCGATGCTAAAAATGTAAGGGTTAATAAAATTAGACTCCATCCGTCGCGAACATGTCGGAGGTCCAAATACTCAGACTAAGTACTACAAATGAACTCAAATGAGGTCATTTGGGTTCAAAATATATTAAAGTTTTGTTAAAAGTAAAAGTGAGCGTAAAGTGAGCGTAAAGATGTAATTTGTAAAACCAAAAAAGGCTCCCAATTTCTTGGAAGCCTTGTCTTTGTTACCGTGGGCCCTACTGGGTTCGAACCAGTGACCCCCTGCTTGTAAGGCAGGTGCTCTGAACCAGCTGAGCTAAGAGCCCTAATTAATCAGTATTTAAAATCGCTTCCTAATTTCTCCAGAAGCGAGTGCAAATATAGAATAGTTTTTAATTTCCCCAAAGGAAAAAATAGAAAAATTTATACGATTTCTGCAACTACAAAAGTACTGCCCCCTACAAACACAAAATCGGTTTTATCCGCTACGCCCAAAGCAGCATTAACCGCTTCATTTACAGAAGAATAAGCATTACCATTCAAGCCAAACTCCAAGGACCTGGTTTTGAGTACAAGTTCATCCAAACCTCTCTGAATGTTAGGTCTGCAAAAATAGTAATGTGCATTTTTTGGAAAAAGAGGTAAAATTTGTTCCAAATTCTTGTCTTTTACAAACCCGATGACCAAATGGAGAGCGGTATATTTCTGTTGTTTTATTTGATCCAAAACAATGGACAAACCCTCCGTATTGTGGGCAGTATCACAAACCATCGTTGGGTTTTCACCAATAGTTTGCCATCTCCCCAGTAATCCGGTATTAGTAGAAACATTCAACAAGCCTTCAGCAATATGCTTCTCCCTAATGTCAAAACCCTTCAATTCCTTAATGGTGGCAACAACCCCCTTGACATTTTTCGCCTGGTAACTCCCCAACAAGGAAGTTTTATAGTTTCCAGGGATTACCTCGCCTGCAAAAATTATTTTGGAGCCTCTTTCGCCAGCTATACTGTTAAAAACAGTGGCTGTTTCTTCCTGCAGTTCGCTGATGACCACTGGTATCCCTGGCTTAATGATTCCTGCTTTCTCAAAGGCTATTTTGGCAATGGTATCGCCCAACATCTCCACATGATCATAGCCGATATTCGTAATCAATGAAACTTCTGGGATAATTATATTGGTAGAATCCAAACGACCTCCCAGTCCAACCTCTACAATGGCAATATCAATTTTTTCCTTTTCAAAATACTGAAAGGCCATTCCCACTGTCATTTCGAAAAACGAAAGGTCATGCGCCTCAAAAAAAAGTTTATTTTTCTTAATAAAATCGACAACAAATTTTTTGCTGACCGGTGTCCCGTTAATCCTGATCCGTTCCCTAAAATCCTTTAAATGTGGAGAGGTATACAAACCGACTCTATAACCCGCCTCTTGTAGAATTGAGGCCAGCATATGACTACTGGATCCTTTCCCGTTGGTCCCAGCCACATGTATACTTTTAAATTTTCGTTCGGGATGGCCCAAATATGCGGAGAGGGCCAGTATATTGTCCAACTTACCCTTAAATGCAGAAATTCCCTTTTGTTGGTACATGGGCAGTTGCGCGAACATCCATTCCAAAGTTTCCTGATAGGTCATTTATAGTCGTCTGTTGAAGTTAGAACAAAGTGCCGTTGCAATACCTTCAATTAATCTAATTAAAAAAGTAAATGAATATGTAAAATTACTTTAGGAAAATTGATTTCGGGCAATGCAGAAAAACCTTATTCCCCTAATTTAAAATTCACCACTACAAAACCAACTTGTTGGCTAGGAGCATTGGAATCCAGGTTCCATTGGTGCATAAAAGCAGTTTTCTTGGCAGGTTCCATTAGACAGGGATGCGTATTGGTAGTCCCTTTTACCCCAGGGGTGGCACTAACCACTTTACCATTTCGGTCCACAACAATTTTGACTACAACCATTCCTTCTTGATTGCATTCTTGTTGAACCTTGCCCTTATTCACCAAGGATCTTCCATTGAGTCCATAACCTCCGGTACCACTGCCCGACCCGGGACTTCCGTAATAACTTGTTGCGTATGGATCGCCGTCTGGCTGGCCTTTATCCCCGGCCTTATTATCATCACCTTCCCCTCCGGATGCAGTTCCTTCGGACTTATTTATACCTCCAATAAGCTCATCCAACTTGTTCTTTTTCGCCTGTTGCTCTTTCCTAACCTTTTCTTCGGCTTCCTTCTTTTCGCGAGCAACCCGCTCAGCTTCGGCCTGAGCCTTTTTGGCCGCCTCGTCAGCTTTGCGTTTAGCTTCCTGCTGCTGTTTAATTTTTATGGATTCCTCGTTTTCTTGGGTAAGTAATTTTTCGGCAGGTTTTTCCTTGGCTACCTTTTCCTCTGGCACCTGTTCCACCACTTCTTCTACCTTCTCCTCTTGAACCTTGGGTTCTTTAATAGGAGTGTTTAGGGGTTCTGATTTAATCTTTTCTTTGGGCTGTACCCTGCCGCTACCAAAATCGGTTGTACCAAAATTGACGGAAATACCATTTTCTATTGGAGGATCCAAATAGGTGAGTCCAATATAAAAAAGCAATAGCAATAGTACACTCAACAGAATTGTGGTAAGTGTAAATGATTTTTTCTCGTGTCTCGTGTTAAGTAATGACATTAATTTGGTCGCACTGCCAAAATAACCTTGTAATTATTTCTATTGGCAATATCCATTACGTTCACCGCCTCTTTGATGGCAACGCTCTCTTCTGCCCTAAGAATAATAGTAGGTTTCTCCTGTCCTTTTAGTGCCTTTTTTAATTCAATTTCTATATACTGTCCGTTTATCTTCTCGTTGTTCACAAAATATTCCAGATTCTTATTGATGCTTACAGATACATTTTGGGTATTTGTAGATTTCCCTTTTGCTTTGGGCAACAACAGATCCAATGCATTGGGCGAATTTGCAGTTAGCATAAAAAAGATAAGCAATAGGAAAACTATGTCCGTCATAGAGGACATGCTAAAATCTGGACTAACTTTATTTCTACCTTTTAGTTTCATTTGTTATGTTCTAAAGAGGTTCGTTCAATAAATCTAAAAATTCCACTGCATTGGCTTCCATTTTATGTACTACCTTATCCGTCCTGTTCACCAAATGATTATACCCTATGTAAGCAATAATACCTACAATAAGTCCCGCTACAGTAGTGGTCATTGCCGTATAAATACCGGAGGCCAAAGAACCCATTTCTGCCTGCCCGCCACTGCTTGCCATTTGATGGAATGCCAAAATCATACCAATTACGGTTCCCAAGAACCCAATCATTGGGGCTGCTCCGGCTACGGTGGCCAATACACTCACATTTTTTTCCAATTTATACACCTCCAGGGTACCTGCATTTTCTATAGCGGTATTAATATCGTCCAAAGGCTTCCCTATTCTGGATATTCCCTTTTCCGTTAACCTAGCTACTGGCGAATCTGTCTGGGCACACAATATTTTGGCCGCATCCAATTTACCATTGGTAACATGGTCCCGTATCTGGTTCATAAAATTGCTATCTATCTTAGAAGCTGCCTTGATTGCAAAAATCCGTTCAAAATAAATATACAGTGCCACAAAAAGCATTACAAACAAAACACTTATGATCAAGATACTTCCTGTACCGCCATTAACTATTAAATCAATGACAGAAAGCGTCTTTTCCTCGGACACAACTCCCTCTAATCCTGTCTCTTGAGCCAGGTCTTGTATCAATAACATATATTTTCTTTATTTAAGTTGCCTTAATAACGGTCTTTTATCGATTAAATTATGCGTTCAACACTAAATTTCTAATTAATATAAATCCTACGGCACCGGCAGCAAATCCTAGGAAAGCCAACCATGCTATTTTCTTCAAATACCAAAAGAAGTCTATTTTTTCCATTCCCATTGCCACAACACCTGCTGCAGAACCAATAATCAACATACTACCACCTGTTCCTGCGGAATATGCAATGAAATGCCAAACAGGATCATCCATTCCTACGGAGAACATTCCTATACTGGCCGCGACCAGTGGCACGTTATCTATTACCGCTGAACCAACACCAAGGAAAAGTACCACCAAATCCGAAACCAATTCCCCACCGGACTCTGTCCCCAACATAGGCATTACCTCATCCAAAGTACCAGCAAAATGGAACAACATCCCTAAAGATTCCAAAGCGGCCACAGCCATCAAAATACCCAAAAAGAAAAGAATACTTGGCAATTCAATTTTGGAAAGGGATGAATGCACAGGGCTGTGATGTGATTCTGCCTCACTTTCACCGTCTATGTTGGAAATACTGAATTTGGAACTACTATATATTTCGGCGAATGTAGCTACCAAGGCCAAAGAAAGCATCATACCAACGTAAGGTGGCAAATGGGTTATGGTTTTGAAAAAGGGAACAAATATAATAGCCCCTAATCCTAAATAAAGCATAGTAGCCCCGTATCTGGACTTAGTTGGCTCCTCATCGTCCATATCAGTATCAATATTACCAGAAAATGCCTTGTACCTACTTGCTATAAAGGTAGGCACTACCATACATATTATAGAGGGCAAAAGAACGTGTTCTATCAATTGGGCTGCAGATACCTTATTGGCGATCCATAGCATGGTAGTGGTAACATCCCCAATTGGAGACCAAGCCCCACCCGCATTGGCGGCAATAATTATCATACCGGCAAACCAAAGTCTTGTTTCCCTATCGTTGACCACCTTCTGAAGAATGGTAATCAATACAATTGTAGCAGTAAGGTTATCAATAATAGCTGAAAGTATAAAAGCCAAAATAGAGAACAACCACAACAATTTTCTTTTGCTCCTAGTTTTTATAAATCCTTTTATGGTTGCAAAGCCATCGAAATAATCTATTATTTCCACAATGGTCATGGCTCCTAGAAGGAAGACCAATATTTCTGCAGTTTTTCCAAGATGATGTAGCAAAATCTCATCTATATGGGTCGCCTCCAACTCCCGGAGCTCGGCATTGACCTCAAAAACCGGCATATGTGCCAAAGCTATAACCGCCCACAACAGAGCCATCATAGCCAAAGCGGGGATTAATTTGTCTATTTTCAGGTTATGCTCCAATGTTATTGCCAAGTAACCGGCAACGAATAAAATAATAATAATGGTCTCCATGCTATTATTGGTTTAGATTATTAGATTAATTGTTTCAAAGCAATCTCAAATCCGGTTTTACTGAGATTAACTTTTGATTTATTTTGGTCAAATATATTTAAAATTGCGTTTCTAATGGTATTCGAAGTGTCATTAAAAATAAGTTTATCATCCATTGGTACCCTCCCCTCCATAAAATAGGCAAAGACTCGGGCCATTCCGCAGTTGGATATAAAATCGGGAATTAGACTAACCCGTTCATCTGTATACTCCATTATTGGTCCAAAAAATATTTCTTTATCGGCAAATGGCACATTGGCCCCACAGCTAATCACGTCCAACCCGGCCTGGATCATTTTGGATATCTGTTCTTTTGTCACCAAACGGGATGCCGCACAGGGGACAAAAATCTCGGCGGGCAAATTCCATATTCTATCGTTCATTTCGGCAAATGGAATAATATTATCCGCAAAAAGCTCATTTCCCTTTTTATTTAGAAAGAATGTTCTTATTTCCTCCAGAGTATATCCGCCCTCATTGATTACCCCTCCGGCCCGATCGATAATCCCGACAACTTTAGCACCCATTTTGGCCAAATAAAAGGCCGCTGCGGAACCTACATTGCCAAAACCCTGAACAATGGCCCTTTTCCCTCTTACTGAACCACCGTGTATGTCATAATAATGTTTAACTGCTTCCGCCACTCCAAAACCAGTTATCATATCGGCAACCGTAAATTTTCTGGTCACCGACGGTGAGTAGTCTTCCCCTTCCAAAACCTTCACAACTCCCAATCTCAATTGACCGATCCTATTTATCTTGTCCGCCTCAGTAGGTTTAAAATGCCCGTTAAAAACACCTTCTTGCGGGTGCCAAACACCGGCATCTTCGGTAATAGGGATTACCTCGTTAATTTCATCAACATTTAAATCCCCTCCAGTACCGTAATAACTTTTCAACAATGGGGCTACCGCATGGTACCACCGTTTAAGCACTCCGGATTTTCTAGGATCGTTGGGATCAAAATTAATACCGGATTTTGCACCTCCAATCGGAGGTCCTGAAACCGTAAATTTCACCTCCATTGTTTTTGCCAAAGATAAGACCTCGTTCATATCCAATCCTTCCCTCATTCTGGTACCGCCACCAGCGGCCCCGCCGCGAAGGGAATTTATTACCGTCCATCCTTCCGCCTCCGTCTCTGGATCTTTCCAGTTGAAAACAATTTCAGGGGCTTTATTTTCATATATTTTTAATAACTCTTTCATTGCACCTCACAATTAATTAATTGATTTCACTTGCTATTAGGGGATATTTAACATCCTTTGGTTTATTTTACCAGCCTAGCTAATGTTGTCTCATAATTGTTAAGTTCTTTTACAGATAAAAAAGTATACAACCGAACAAATATAAAAATATAGATTAGGTTTTAATGTTTTTATTCCCCATTATTATTCCATTCTATACTCGTATATTTGTAATATTCTCATAATTTTTTTCTAACAAATGGATTTTACACTTTCGGAAGAACAGTTGATGATACAACAGGCAGCCAAGGATTTTGCCCAGAATGAATTACTACCCGGGGTCATAGAAAGGGATGACGCCCAGAAATTTCCTGTAGAACAAGTTAAGAAAATGGGGGAACTCGGATTTATGGGGATGATGGTAGACCCTAAGTACGGAGGAAGTGGCCTGGACACTATTTCATATGCCCTTGTTATGGAGGAACTCTCCAAAGTAGATGCCTCCGCCTCGGTAATCGTATCCGTAAATAATTCTTTGGTATGTTGGGGGCTGGAAACTTTTGGCAGTGAAGAACAAAAAGAAAAATATTTAACCCGTTTGTCCACAGGACAAAGTATTGGGGCATTCTGTCTTTCCGAGCCTGAAGCAGGCAGCGATGCCACCTCCCAAAAAACAACAGCTGTGGATCAAGGGGACCACTATGTCCTAAATGGTACCAAAAACTGGATTACCAATGGAAATTCGGCTGAAATATATTTGGTAATTGCCCAGACCGATATTTCGAAGGGACATAAAGGGATAAACGCTATAATTATAGAAAAGGGCATGCCCGGTTTTGAAATAGGCCCTAAGGAAAATAAATTGGGAATAAGGGGCAGTGACACTCACTCCCTCATATTTAACGATGTGAAGGTTCCCAAAGAAAATAGAATAGGGGAAGATGGATTTGGATTTAAATTTGCCATGAAAACTCTTGCCGGGGGAAGAATAGGAATAGCAGCACAGGCATTGGGCATTGCTGCAGGCGCCTATGAATTGGCCCTTAAATATTCTAAAGAGCGAAAGGCTTTTGGTACCGAGATTAGCAATCACCAAGCCATAGCTTTTAAATTGGCCGATATGCACGTACAAATCGAAGCTGCCAGACATTTGGTCTATAAGGCGGCCTGGGATAAGGACCAAGGTAATAATTATGACCTTTCAAGTGCAATGGCAAAGCTTTATGCTTCCCAGGTAGCCATGGATACCACCATAGAAGCTGTACAGATACACGGCGGGAATGGCTTTGTAAAAGATTATCATGTAGAAAGAATGATGAGGGATGCCAAGATTACACAGATCTACGAAGGCACTTCCGAAATACAAAAAATCGTAATTTCGAGGAGTATTTTGAGGGAATGATGGGAATTAGAAAGGGAACAAATATGTTATAATATAATTGTTCCCTTTCTAATTCCCATCATTCTTGATTTTTTGATTTCTTTATGAATAATCAAAAAGCCCAAATGAAATATAATTATGTTTTAACTTTTATGTTTATTGCCAAATAGGTGTTTTTACTATAGAGTACTCAAATTCAATGGTCTTAACATTTATTATTCCTTCACTTATTTTATGTGAAAAATTTGTAGCAGTATTAGTTTTCAAATTGGCATATGGCCACAAATAACTTTTATTATCAGATTTTATCAATTTTACAATTGGGCAAACATTTAGAGGAAAAATCGATGTAGTTGTGCAATAACCTGAAGTAACAGTAAAGGAAGTTTCTGAACTTGGGTTATCAGGTTTACTTATTATATCCAATGAACCTCCACTCCCGGGGCCAGACCATACGCCCAATACAACACCAGAATCTATTAATGTTCCCAAAGTTTTTCCATCTTGTTGAAGATAAGAAGAATAAAGACATGCCGCACAAATACCTTTTGTTAATTCAGCCTTATCCAAGGATATTTTAATATTGTACGCTACTGGCTCCTGACAATCCTGCCTTTGCTCATAAATGATATTACTGTTTATCTTTACCTTTACCCTATTACCATTGAGTGTTCTTGCGGTAAAAGAAATTGGAATGGCAGTCGCAACAGGGGCTGGTACGAAAAATTGGCTCCAATCCAGACTTGCCACGGCAGCGTTAGCACCATCCTCTGTACCACCGGCAGAATATATTTTGGTAGTGGAATTCTCTAACAATTCTTTTTGCTCATTCTTTAAATTAGCACCACCCTCTACATAATCAGCAAAAGATGCCTCAAGTGCGGCTGAGAGTTCAGATGCAGTACCTACAGAGGTAGATGTCATTGAAAATAATAATATGCGTCCATATGTTACGGATTCAATGTATAAGGGAATATTATCTTGCCCAATTTTTCCTGCAGATTCAAGTGCCTCTATATCGGCAAGAGTGGTCCCATCGCGAAAAAAATCGGCAGAAGTGGGCAGAAGATCCTCTGCCAACCTAACGGTAAATTTTTCCTGAACAAACCTTGCCATTACTGTATGAGTCTTTGCTTCACGACTATTGGACACATTAGTTGAACCCTCTAATCCTACCTGTGATTGCGGTTCGGTAAAACCTGCACTTACGCCCATAGCCAACATTGATTGACTAAACGATGATGACTCTTCAATTTTAAAATTCATTTGGCCTGCACCGGCCTGGTTGCCTTCTTCCATGTTTCCGGCCTCAATTTGCATTTCGGCTATTGCTTGTTGAACTGTTACACTGTTCGGCTTATCAACCACTCGAAAGGTATTGTTTATTACTAAGTCAGAATTTATAGTAATGGGTGCCCGATCCGTTATTACCAACTTAATATCACCAGGTTCAACGGAATTTCCTTCAATGATCGCACCGGGCCATATTTTTCCTTGATTGGTCCCAACGCAAATAATCTTTTCTTGAGATGCAACTAAATTTTTCTTGATGGCAGGACATTTCCAAGGAACGTTCGTTTCTGTGTATGCAATAATATCATCCAACGGAATATCTGGCTCGGCTGTAATGGAAGTGTTTTCCCAATCGGGGATATTATTGAAATATGTATTGATAGATTCTACTTCCGGGCTAACTTCCTTTGTTGAACCTGAATCAGGATCGCTTGAGCATTGATAAAGTAATGCTAAGGTTAACAACACAAGGGCCATCTTATGGTTGTTCTTCACTTTTTTCATGATGTTTGTATTTTATTGGTTACCATCCAAAGAAAACACTCATGCCTCTACAAGGCCTATCACATTGGTCGCATAAGCTATTACATTGGTAGCGAAACAACAAAGCCAGCCGAATACAGGCGTTTTTTTTTACCGTTCGTTTAAAAAGATGGCAGTCTAAATGCTATTTCTGAATTTCCGAAGGGGTATGCCCAAATTGTTCATGAAAGCACTTGGAAAAATAGGAAGGGCTACTAAACCCGACCTGGTAGGCAATCTCGGAAGCTGTGGCAGCATTTTGTTTTAGTAGGTCGTGGGCGCGTTGCAAGCGAAAGGTTCTTATAAATTGTGTCGGTGCCTGACCTAACAAGGCCTTCAATTTTCTATGTAATTGGGAACGACTCATACCTATCGCCAATGCCAAAGGTTCTACACCAAACAGTTCGTCGCCCATATTTGCCTCCACCACTTTAATAATTCTTTCAAGAAAGGCCTCATCGACTGAATTAACAGCAATATCACTGGGTTTAAGCACTGCCTCTCGCTTGTATTTTTCCCTCAATTTTTCTCTAGAGCTTATAAGATTGTCCACTTTCAACAATAATTCCTTTGGAGCAAAAGGTTTAGTCACATAATCGTCCGCATGGGTCTCCAACCCTTCCATTTTGTCTTCCAAACTTGCCTTGGCGGTCAGCAAAATGATAGGGATATGACTGGTTTTTTCGTCTTGCTTCAGCGTTTTGCACACAACATACCCATCTTTCTTGGGCATCATGACATCGCTGATGATCATATCGGGAACGTGCTCCAGCGCCATTTCAATGCCCTGTTGCCCATCTTGAGCCTGCAAAATTTGATATTCCCATTGAAAAATATCCTTTAGATAATTCATCACGTCTATATTATCCTCCACCAACAGCAATAAGGGCTTTGATCGATCGACCGCGCCATCGTCATCCGGAAAATCAATTTCTGTAAGGGTGTTTATCATCGTTTCATGTTCTTGGTTCAGCAAAGGCACCATGGACATCACTTCTGCTGCCTTAAAGTGCTCCTTCCCAACCGGCATCTCAATTGTAAAATCGGTGCCGAACCCGACTTGGCTCGCAACCTTGATCGCACCCTGGTGCAGATCTACCAATTCTTTGGTTAGGGCCAAGCCGATGCCAGTACCGTCATATCCATTTTCTTGGTCATTTGTGCTTTGATAAAAACGATTGAAAATCTGAGCGAGATCTTTTTCCGGAATACCCACTCCCGTATCGCTTACCGTAATGGTATAAAAACTCGCTCGACTGTTGGCGGCATTGGTATCGACAAGGACTTTGACCGTGCCGTTTTGCGGGGTGAACTTAAAAGCATTCGACAACAAGTTCACCAACATCATTTCCAATTTTTCGCGATCTACAAAAACTTTTAAATGATTTGAATCGGAGTTTATTTGTAAATCTATTTTCTTTAGCTCTGCCAAGGAATGAAACGCCATGGCAACGCCACGGACGATAGGAATTATATCCATCTCGGCCACTTTGAGCTTAAACTTCCCAGCTTCCAGTTTCGACAAGTCCAATAGCTGGTTGATGAGCTTCAAAAGCCTGTTGGCATTCTTTTTCATAACCTTCAAACTATATTTTACTTTTTGGTCATCAGTTTCGCAAAGCATGGTTTCTATCGGCCCCAAAATCAAGGTAAGCGGCGTCCTGAACTCGTGCGAAATATTGGCGAAGAATTTAGATTTCATTTGATCTACTTCCTGCTCTTTTTCCAGTAAAAGTCTATTTTTATTAGTTTTTAATCGCTGTTGGTTAAACATTAATAATAAGATAACAGAAGTCAATACGCCGCCTGCCAAATAAGTCTTTCTAGTATAGTCCGCCGTTTGCCTTTGCTCTTTCAACAGAAGAATTTCCTTTTCGTTTTTACTTGTTTCGTATTGGATTTCGAGTTCATCTATTTTCGCTTTGGCCTTAAGGGTGTAAATGCTATCCTTTAACTTATACGATTGTTCCAAATAATTATAAGCATTGATCAAATCCCCCAAACTTTGAACCGATTGAGCCAATAGCATATAACCAACCCGTTGTTGGTTAATATCAACGCCATCCGAGATTGCAATGGCCTCCATTGCATATTTTTTTGCTTCTAATGGCCTTCCCATAGCAAAATAGGTTTCACTAATGTCATTGAAAGTATGGGCTGCACTTGGCTTATTCTCAAGATCTTTTTTAATCTTCAAAGCAGCAAAAAGATAGGTTAGGGATTCCGAAAATTTCCCTTGACTCCTCAAGGTGGACCCCAGATTGCCCATCAAAATTGCCTCAACCAATTTGAAATTAAGTTCCTTAGCCGAAATTAGTGCCTCACTATAATATTCAATGGCCTTGTCATACTTGCCCATTTTCTGGTTTGCGACTCCCAATCTCAATAGACTGTTCATAACCCCTTTCCTGTCATCAATATCCAGACTCAAGGTTAAGGATTTTAAAAAATATTCCTTGGCTTTTTCCAATTTGGAAGTCAGCAGGTAGATATTTCCAATATTCGTATAAACTACAGACATTTCTCTGTAATCATAAAGTGTTTCCCTAATTTCCAGGGCTTTAAAGTAATAGGCCAATGCTCTATCATATTCGGCTAAGCGATAATAAAAGACACCAAAAAAATGAAAACACGATGCCATCCCGTTCTTTTGGTCCAAATCTGTATAGATTGCCAAGGAAAGGTCGATATATTCCACTGCTTTGGGTAAATTATTTTCCTGTTCATAATACCCACTCATCAATTTATACCCCAAAGCAATAAGAGATTGATCGTTTATCTCCCTTGCTAATCCCATGCCTTTCTGGTAATAGATCAAAGCATTGTTCTTTTCTCCCTTACTGTTTATTAGCCGTCCTAATTCATAATAACTCCGAATCTCCCCTTCTTTATAGGACAACTGTTTAGCCAAGTTGTTCGCTTGCTTGGCACATGTAATTGCCTTCCCATCATTCAAATAATCGTACTGTTCTACTAGTTCGAGAAATATATCTACTTTGGGATTGCCCTGAGAAATCACCAATAAAGTATTGAGACTATCAATCTTATGTTGCTGTGCAAAAAGACCATAATTCATAATCACTAAGAGGATAAAGAGATGGCGCATTTACGGTTTTCTTGAGGGAATTGTTAAATAAATTACAAAGAAAAATGATGCATACCATCAAATTCCATTTTTTAAACTAAAAATGATTAATTTAGCCCTACTATAATGCCTTTCAACGAGCGATTTTTCAGACGTTAGGCTTTTAAGTATATTTTCATGATATTAAATCTGAAATAACTTATATGTCAAGGATTTAATTTTTAGAGTAACTTCAAAAAAGGTTGAAATCCCAATATTAAAAGCAAGATTGCTTCCAATTAAAATTAAAAAAGAAAGGCAATAAAATTATTTTTATCCATAATGAAGGCACTTCCGAAATTCAGAAAATTGTAATTTCGCGTAGTATATTAAAAGGATAAAAATCACTAAATTTGACATACCCCTTGTTTTTTACGGGGTAAGGCTTAAAAATATATAATTTATAAATAACAACCCCTAACCTAAGAAGGGGAATTAACCAGAAATAACCAATTTTACATTATTAACCCCCCTTTAATAGGAAAAAAATCAATATATAAAGATTAATATTGAGGAAATCCCAATTTAATGGGCTCAAATATCAGAATATGCATTTTTTTTAACGTTGAATTATAAACGTTGAATTTCTTATACACAATTTAATATAGCACTGCATTAAATGTAAATATTTTGATATTTTTGAATAAATATGATAATTTATGAAGCTGAGAAAACAAGGATTGTACCTACCGGAATTTGAACATGATAACTGTGGCGCAGGATTTATTTGTAGTCTGAAAGGAAAAAAGTCGAATGATATTATTCATAAGGCTTTGGAAATATTAGAAAGGCTGGAGCACAGAGGAGCTGTAAGTTCGGATGGAAAAACTGGAGACGGTGCTGGAATCCTAATAGACATTCCACATGATTTTTTTCAGGACGTATGCAACTTTGAGCTTCCTGAACCTGGTAGTTATGCCGTGGGCAATGTCTTTTTACCTCAAAAGGAAAACCAACGGGACTATTGTATACAGGTTTTTGAATCCAATATAAAAAAACAAGGTTTAAAATTATTGGGTTGGAGAGAAGTCCCTGTAAACAAATCCATTCCTGGAAGAATAGCCGCAGAGACAGAACCTTACGTTAAGCAAGTATTTGTTGCGAGAGAGAATGATGAACAAGATTTCTTCCATTTTAACCTAAAGTTATTCATAGCCAGAAAGGTTACGGAACATACCGTAAACGCTTCCAAATTGTCGGAAAGCAAATTTTTCTATGTTCCGAGTCTTTCCACGAAAATCATAATCTTCAAAGGGCTTTTGATGCCAGAAGATATAAGTTTATATTATAAGGACCTTATGGACCCAAGGGTAGTTACCCGTCTGGCCCTTGTACATCAACGTTTTTCCACCAATACTTTCCCTACTTGGGATTTGGCACAGCCTTTCCGTTATATGTGCCATAATGGGGAAATAAACACCCTTAGAGGCAATGTTACAAGAATGCGCTCTAGGGAGGAATTAATGAAGAGTGATTGGTTTGGGGACGAAATAAAAAATATTATTCCTATAATACTACCCGGAAAATCGGATTCAGCCACTATGGACATGGTTGTTGAACTGTTGTTAATGACAGGAAGATCACTCCCAGAGGTTATGATGATCTTAGTACCTGAGGCTTGGGAAAAGAATAATGAAATGTCCGAAGCAAAAAAGGCATTTTATGAATACCACTCCTGTTTAATGGAACCATGGGACGGGCCTGCTTCTATCCCCTTTACCGATGGAAACTACATAGGTGCTGTATTGGACAGAAACGGATTGCGTCCGTCCAGATATTCTGTGACCAAGGACGGTTATGTTATAATGTCGTCTGAGGTTGGGGTTGTAGAACTTGAGCCCGAAAATATTGAAATGCACGGAAGATTGGAGCCAGGAAAAATGTTCTTGGTAAACATGGAAGAAGGGCGCATTATAAATGATGAAGAAATTAAGGAAGCCATTGCCGTTAAGTATCCCTATAAAAAATGGCTGGACAAGAATTTGGTCCACCTTAAGGATATCCCATACAATGACTGCCCACTTTTCCTTAATGAGGCATCTGTACAAAAGAGAAAAGCGGTATTTGGATATACCCTGGAAGATATAAACACCATTATACTTCCCATGGGAAAAACGGCCAAGGAACCATTGGGATCAATGGGGTCTGACACTCCTATCGCCATCCTATCCGATCGTCCACAATTAATTTACAACTACTTTAAGCAATTGTTCGCCCAGGTTACCAATCCGCCCTTGGATGGTATTCGCGAAGAGCTTATTACGGATATTAGCCTCACCCTCGGCAGCGATCATAATATTTTTGAATTTTCCGAACTTCATTGCAGAAAATTAAAGATTAAAAATCCAGTTATATCCAAAGAAGATTTGGATAAAATAAAGAATTATGATGCCAGTCCAGACTACAAGGTAGTTTCCATTTCAATGCTTTACGACATTGAAAAGGGACATAATGGCCTTGAGGATGCTTTGGAATCCATTTTGCACCAAGCAGAACAAGCCATTGATGAAGGTACCAATATCATTATTCTATCGGATAGAAACGTAAGTAAAGAGAAGGCTCCTATTCCAGCTTTATTGGCATGTTCGTTCGTAAACAGCGGACTACAACGGTTGGGGAAACGTTCCAAACTAAGCGTAATTATTGAATCTGCCGAACCTAGGGAAGTGCATCATTTTGCATTGTTATTTGGATTTGGTGCCAGCGCAATAAACCCATATTTGGTAAACGAAATTATAGCGGAACAAATTGAGGAGCAAGATATTACCCAATACACTTTTGAAGAAGCCATTAACAACTACAACAAAGCAGTAGGCAAGGGCATTCTCAAGGTAATGAACAAAATTGGAATTTCTACTCTAAATTCATACCGCGGATCCCAATTGTTCGAATGTATTGGAATAAACACCTCAACTGTAGACAAGTACTTCCCTAACACACCTACCAGAATTCAGGGCATAGGGCTATATGAAATAGAGAAGGAAATTTCAAAGCGTCATCACAAGGCTTACACAGATAAAGATATAGCCGCAAATCTGGATTTGGAAATCGGCGGACAATATCGTTGGAGAAGGGATGGTGAAAAACACCTTTTCAACCCCTTAAGTATTGCCAAACTGCAAAAGGCGGTTAGAAACAATGAGCCGGAATCCTATAATGACTTTGCCAAAATGGTGAACGAACAATCCAAGGATTTGATGACCATACGCGGTCTTTTTGAATTCTCCAATTACGACCCTATTCCTTTGGATGAAGTGGAGCCATGGACAGAAATAGTAAAACGTTTTAAAACTGGTGCAATGTCCTATGGATCCATTAGCAAGGAAGCCCATGAAAATTTGGCTATCGCTATGAACAGGATCGGCGGAAAAAGTAATTCGGGTGAAGGCGGCGAAGATGCAGAACGTTTTTACAAGAACCAAACAGGGGATTGGAAAAACAGTGCCATAAAGCAAGTCGCTTCCGGAAGATTTGGGGTTACCTCCAATTATTTGACCAACGCCCAAGAAATTCAGATTAAAATGGCACAGGGAGCTAAACCAGGTGAAGGAGGACAGTTACCCGGACCAAAAGTAAATCCGTCCATAGCCAAAACCAGAAATTCCACGCCATATGTAGGATTGATTTCACCTCCACCCCACCATGATATATACTCAATAGAGGATTTATCCCAATTGATTTTCGATTTAAAATCTGCAAATCGCGAAGCCAGGATAAACGTTAAATTGGTTTCTGAAGTGGGAGTGGGAACAGTTGCAGCTGGTGTTGCAAAAGCAAAGGCCGATGTTATTCTTATATCCGGCCATGATGGTGGTACAGGGGCCTCCCCATTAACCTCATTAAAGCACGCAGGACTTCCTTGGGAATTGGGAATTGCCGAAGCACAACAAACCTTGGTACTGAACGACCTTAGGAACAGGATAGTCCTGGAATGTGATGGCCAGTTAAAAACAGGAAGAGATGTTGCCATAGCCTGTTTGTTGGGAGCAGAAGAATTTGGATTTGCCACAGCACCCTTGGTAGCCTCAGGATGTATCATGATGCGTGTATGTCACTTAAATACCTGCCCAGTAGGTATTGCGACACAAAATCCTGAACTGCGCAAGAAGTTTGAAGGCAAGCCGGAGCACGTTGTGAACTATATGTATTTTGTTGCCCAAGAGCTTAGGGAAATAATGGCTCAGTTAGGGTTTAGGACTATTGAGGAAATGGTTGGACAAGTACAAAAACTGGACCGTAAAAAAGCTTTGGCACATTACAAAGCCGCAGGTATAGACCTTACTCCGATTTTATATCAAGTTGACGTACCAAAAGGAACCAAATTCTACAATACCCAGAAGCAACAACACGATATTGACAAATCTATTGAGTTCGAAATTTTGGAAAAAGCGCATCCGGCCTTGTTCAGAAAAGAGAAACTCTCTTTGGATTTCCCAATCCATAATACCGACAGAGCAGTTGGAGCGATTACCAGTAACGAAATCTCTAAAATTTACGGTGCAGAAGGATTACCAGAAAACACACTTAAACTTAATTTCACCGGTTCGGCCGGACAAAGTTTTGGTGCATTTGCAACCAAAGGCCTTACCATGATCGTCAATGGAAACACCAATGATTATTTAGGTAAAGGATTATCCGGAGCTAAGCTAATTATAAAAGTACCCTACAAGTCCACTCTAAAACCAGAGGAAAACGTGATAACCGGAAACGTTACGCTTTATGGCGCAACCTCTGGAGAAGCCTATATAAACGGAAAAGCCGGTGAACGTTTCTGCGTAAGAAATTCAGGAGCACAGGCTGTCGTAGAAGGTATTGGCGACCATGGTTGCGAGTATATGACCGGTGGTACAGCGGTTATTCTTGGTGAAGTAGGAAGAAATTTTGGAGCTGGAATGAGTGGTGGTATTGCCTACATCTTTGATGAAAAAAATACCTTTAGAAAAAATTGCAATACAGAGTCCCTAAACATTTTAAAGGTAGAGGATGACAATGACATTGCTGAACTGAAAGGCCTTATAGAAAATCACTATAACGCCACACTTAGCCCAATAGCCCAAAGAATCTTGGAAAATTGGGAAGATTGCCTACCAAAATTTGTCAGGATTTTCCCTGAAGAATACAAGCAGGCTTTGATACGTTTAGAAAAAGAAAAATTAGAAACGATATAATCGAAATATGGGAAAGATAACAGGATTTTTGGAATTCGATAGAAAAGTAGAAGAATACGCACCTGTAGAGGATAGAGTAAAAAACTACAAGGAATTTACGCTCCCCATGAAAGAAAAGGAGCTAAAGGACCAAGGTGCCAGATGTATGGACTGTGGCATTCCTTTTTGTCACAGTGGGTGTCCGTTAGGTAATCTAATACCTGATTTCAACGACGCAGTTTACCTTGGCAAATGGGATAAAGCTGCTGAGATATTGCACTCTACCAACAACTTCCCGGAATTCACGGGTAGGCTTTGTCCGGCTCCTTGCGAGGAAGCCTGTGTATTGGGTATCAATGAAGACCCGGTAACTATAGAGAACATTGAGAAAAACATTGTTGAAACAGCTTTCAAAAAAGGTTGGGTAGTAGCAGAACCTCCCGTTAGCAGGACTGGAAAATCAGTTGCCGTTATTGGATCTGGTCCCGCCGGACTTGCAGCGGCCCAGCAGTTGAACAGAGCTGGACACCTGGTCACCCTTTTTGAAAGGGATGAAAAAGTTGGTGGTCTTCTTAGATATGGTATTCCTGATTTTAAAATGGAAAAAACTATCATTGATAGAAGGGTTAAGATTTTAGAAGAAGAAGGAATTATTATTAAGACCGGTGTTAATGTGGGCGTTGATGTTTTGGCCACAGAACTTAAGGATCAATTTGATGCCATTGTACTATCCGGCGGAGCTACCGTTAGAAGAGGATTGCCTATAGAAGGAGCCGACCTTAAAGGGGTGGTACAGGCCATGGATTTCTTAAAACAAAATAATAAGCGCGTAGACGGCATTAAAGATCTGGGCGAGGAAATAAAAGCTACTGGCAAGAACGTTGTGGTTATTGGCGGGGGAGATACGGGATCTGACTGTATTGGAACCTCAATTAGACACGGCGCCACTTCAGTTTCCAACTTTGAAATATTGGGAAAACCTCCAGTAGGACGTCCGGAAGATCAACCATGGCCATTTTGGCCCATGCGTTTGCGCACCAGTTCTTCCCACAAAGAAGGTGTTGAGCGATTCTTTAGCATTTCCACCAAAAAATTTATTGGTGATAAAAATGGTAATTTAAAAGGACTTATTACTTCTGAAGTAGAATGGATTTCACAACCGGGCAAACGTCCTATACTTAAGGAAGTTCCAGGTACAGAAAAAGAGTGGAAATGTGAATTGGCACTTTTAGCCATGGGTTTCACGGGTTCAGAAATGACTATTGCCGAGCAATTGGGTCTTGAAGCCGATCCACGTACCAACATTAAAGCCAGTGAAGTAGATTACAAGACCAACGTCCCCGGCGTATTTGTGGCTGGTGACCAAAGAAGAGGACAATCCTTAATAGTTTGGGCCATTTCCGAAGGTAGACAAGCGGCTTACCATGTGGATACCTACCTCATGGGAACCTCCTATTTACCATTAAAAGGAGAAGGAGACCTTCCAAGGGTTTAATATATTTTCTGAATACAATAATAGATCAAAAAAAATCCGACCTCTTAAATGGGTCGGATTTTTTTTATTTTTCAAATTTAGATTCTTGTCACTACAGAATTCCCTTTTATTAATAAGGTGTATTGGCCTATAACATAATTTTATTGATGGCATCTTGGAAAAGATAACTCCACAAAATTTAAAATCAACGATATCCCAACTATTGCATCAGTCCTAGTGCAAGTGTGGCATTACATTTTCCATTTACCGCTCTCAGCGGTAATTTCCACATCCCATTCCTGAACTGGATTATTTTTGTACCTAGGGTCACTGTCCTCCAGTGGAAAGGAATTAACTACCTCCAACAACTTGTTATAACTATTTTTCCTCTCTGAATTGTCCAAACTGTCGACAAGGTTATGACGCTCAAAGGGATCTTGAACCAAATCAAAGAACTTTTCCGGTTTACCCTTGGAATCTATAAATAATTTGAATTGTTGGTCTCGAAGGACCCTATCCCTGTATCTATATTGATTTTCCACACCATTTTCGGTGAGCCTTGCAAAATTTCCTCCACCCATGCCAAGTATCCATTTTCGTTCCGAGGCCTCATCGCCCTTAAGCAAAACATTCATAAAAGACTTACCGTCGATTGTGTGCGAAGCGTTCGTGTCGGTCCACTTATCCTTTGAGTTAACCCCTGCAATATCCAAAAAAGTGGGAAGTATATCCGTAAAATCGATAAGTGCATTCGATTCCTGACCCGCTTTTACATGTCCTGGCCAACTAACCACAAATGGTTCACAAATTCCAGCCTCCAAGGTAGTGGACTTACCACCTTTTACCTGTTCTCCTTTATAAGTACCGGTGATGGATTGCGTAGTACCATTATCTGTAGTAAAGACAATCATGGTGTTTTCCAACAGACCATTTTCCTTTAAAGCATTTACCAGTTGCCCTATAATCTTATCGGTATAGCGAACCATGGCCTTGTGCTTGCCCAAATTATCATTTGCAGTTTCGTCCGGGGTGTTTACCAAGGGAGTATGGGTCAATACCATGGGATAATAGACAAACATGGGACCTTCCTTATTTTGTTGCAGAAAGTCTATGATAAAATCCCGAAAAATATCCGGTCCAAAAGCGCCAGGATAAGTCTTACTACCTTTTTTGGTGAAAATATAGGGATCCCAATATCTTTCAGCGCTGGCCCCGATACCCGCTTCGTAACCCGTCCACATACAATACTCATCAAATCCAGCTTTCTCCAATGCATCCGGTTCTATCCGAAAATCATCAATCTGCCATTTACCGGCTATGCAGGTTTTGTAACCCGCTCTTTTCATTTCATTTACCAAGGTAGGGTTCTCTGTTTCATCAAAATGAGCACTCCCGCCCCAGCGGGGAACATCCCAATGATTGACCCAACCGTGCCTAAACGGGTATTGTCCTGTAAGCAATGTGACCCGTGTTGGAGTACATTGGGGCATGGAATACACATTGTTGAACTTAAGGCCAGACTTGGCCAGTGCATCTATATTAGGGGTCTCTATATCTTCCGCACCGTAACCGCTGATCCACTCCTTCCCCAGATCATCGACCAAAATGAACAATATGTTTGGGGGTTGCTCGTCCGTGGATGACTTGATTTTTGCCGTATCCCCACAACCATAAAAAAACACTAGGGTGCAAGCAAAAAGAATTCTTTGTATCAACATGAATGGATATTAAGCTTTAATTGTACATTTTGTTATATAGACCACCGAGATCCAACTTATCTTCCATTGTTTTTTGAAGCTCCAAAAGGTCGGAAAAAAGCGTTTTGACCTTCTCCTTATACTCCGGATTATCGGCCAGATCGTTCATTTCGTTCGGATCTTTTTCCAAGTCGAACAAAAGTATCTTATCTATTTTTGGGTAGATCAATAGTTTGTAACCATCCTTGCGAATCATCCGCTGTACATCTATATAGGCACCGTAAACTCCATTATAATGGCTCTCGGTTCTTTCTCCATTTATAATATCCATAAAACTATTGAACTCCACATAGTCCGGCTTCTCCACACCTGCCAATTCCAAGGAAGTGGCCATGATGTCCTGTAAATAGACATCCTGATTCAAAATTTTGCCCTTGGGAATTCCAGGACCTACAACCATCATCGGAATACGCACACTATGATCGAACATGCTCTGTTTCCCAATCAGGCCGTGATGCCCTACAGACAGACCATGGTCCGCACCGAAAAAGATATAGGTATTATCTATTTTTCCGGAAGCCTCCAAGGAATCCAAAATAAGCCCTATCTGTTCGTCCATATGGCTCAACAGCGCATAATATTCCTGACGGTGTACTTTAACGGCATATTCAGTTCTTGGGTATGGGGCCAATGCCTCATCCCTAAGACTTGGCTCATTTCCCATATCATCCTTATAGGGATATTCCGGTAAAAAGTTTTCGGGCACTTTGATATTTTCCAGCGGATACATATCCAAAAAGCGTTGGGGTGCCTGCCGTGGATCATGGGTTGCATTAAAGGCCAGGTACATAAAAAAAGGATCTTCCTTTTTGGTCGCCAAATCTATAAATGCAAGGGCATCATCACGGACCACTTCGCTCCAATGTTTACCACCTTCCCAAAAACCGCCCTGAAGGGTATCGGTAGGCGACCACTCGGTATCGTCCGGACCCGTTGGTCGGCCATAGCCCAGCGGCATATAGTCGTTCCAGTCCTTCATATCACCGGATTCCTCTTTCCACTTCTTTATGGATGCGCCCAATTTATTGGCATGATCTTTCGGCATACCGGGACGAATATGCCTGGCATCATTAAAGATAGTACCCGCAGGGGCCTGCACATGCCATTTTCCTGTCATGTAAGTATCATAACCTTGCTTTTGCATCAACCTGCTCCAAGTCTGGTTCAATGCTGTTGAATCTCCCTTGGACCATAGTTCACTTTTATCCTGTGCATTCCAAATATAGGAACCGGATATGATCATAGCGCGTGATGCCACGCAGATGGCACCGTTCCAACCCCCCATATTATAAGCGTGGGTAAAGGAAGTACCCCCGGTTACCAATCGATCTAAATTTGGGGTGTGGACCTCATCAAAACCCATGGCCCTGATACTTTCAAAGGTCTGGTCATCTGCGAATAAAAAAACGATATTGGGCTTGCCTGTAACCTCGGCTGCCTTGTCAGATCCAGATGGTTTACAGGATCCAAGGAGAAAAATACTAAGTAATAGTATGCAATAAAGTAATCTCATAGTTATTTTTGGTATGTAAAATTAAATCTCAATAATTTTTTTTTGATTGGGTAGTCACCTATTCGTCCTATTCGCTAAAATAATCAATAATCCTTGCCAGAAGCACTTGTTTCCTGAGAATCCTTCCATTGATTCCAGTAGGCAACCATTTCGTTCAACTTTTCGGGCTGCTCACTGGAAAGATTACTATTTTCGCCTATATCATTCAGGATATTATAAAGGGCAAAATGCTGTCCGTTGTCATCGCTATAAATCTTGTACTCATTATCAATCAGAGCTGCCTGTCCTTGAAAATCAAAGGCCAGTGGTTCTGTTCTTCGCTTGATTTCTCCTTTTACTATGGGCAACATATCCAAACCGTCATAGGGCCTTTTGTTTTTCTTAAGGTCTACCCCTAGGATATTGGCAATCGTCGGAAAATAATCAGAAGTAAAGCAGGGGATATCCACCTTTGTTCCCGGCCCGATTTTTCCTTCCCATTCCATGATACCCGGGACCCTGATCCCACCTTCATGCAGGCTTCTTTTTCTACCCGTAAGTCCGTTGGTAAGGCCTTGGGTCCTACCAGTAACCGATTTTCCCTCGGGACCGTTGTCGCTAGTATAGAAGAGTACCGTATTTTCGGCAATTCCCAATTCCCTAAGCTTATCGCGTAAACGCCCCACTTGCTTGTCCAAAGCAGTTAAAACGCCATAATAATGTTGCTGGTCTTCGGATAGGTCGGAATAAGGCTTTCGGTCATCATCCCCTGCCAAAACCGGCAAATGGGGAGTATGGAACCAAATAATACTTAAAAATGGTTTATCGTTTTTTACGGCATCTTCTATAAATGGGATGGCCCTGTCCATGATTACCCTGGAGTCATCACCTTCTAAATTTTCTTTGGCAATTTGGCCTGGCCCGGTCCAGTAAGAGGTATTGAAAGGTTTCCCTTCCTTTAAATCCCCATTTACGTCACCTGATGATTGTGGAGGGGTGATCATTGGGTTCCAAGTCGGCACCTTGGATTCTGTTACAAAACTCACATCGAAACCATGCTCCCAGGGAGGGGCGTAGTCGCCGTCGAATTTTTCCCTTCCTCCCCTATTGGCCTCAACAATATCGCGCGTCAGGGTTCCCAAATGCCATTTACCAAAATGGCCCGTGGTATATCCCTGATCTTTTACCATTTCTCCCAAAGTAATTTCCTCAGGTTTTATGTGGCCGCAGTTGGCATGGCAAATCCCATATCGAAGGGGATGCCTGCCCGTCATTACACTTCCACGTGTTGGGGAACAGACCGCAGACGCCGAATAGAAACGTTCAAAAACTGCCCCATTGGCGGCCATGGCATCCAAATTGGGTGTTTTTAAATGGGGATGTCCGTTATACTCTATATCTCCCCAACCCTGGTCATCCGCCATCAGCAGGATGATATTAGGTCTTACTTTTTCCAGTGGAATGTCTTTGCTTTTTTTGGGACCTTCTGAACAACTCACCAAAAATAGTATGCCAACAATCCAAGTTTGAACTAATTTCATATCACAACATTTATCTTACAATCAAAATATCTTTAAATAAAACTACGTAATGAACTCAAAAAAATAATTTTAGAATACAGTTGTGAAGTTAAAAATTAAAGACTAAGATTAAAAAGTCCTTTTTTTAACTTTTTCAACACCTAGAAATTATAGGCTGGGGAAATTCTAACTCCCCAACCTAAATTCCAATTTAAAGAATAAGTATATCAAGCAATATCATATTCAATTAACACTAACAGCTCTTCTACCAACCAGGATTCTGAGTTAAACTAGTATTTAACCGAATTTGATTATCCGGAATTGGGAAGAGCAGCATATAGTCTTCAACATTCTTTCCCTGCGCTCTCATTACCGCTAAGAACTGTCCCCTTCTTTTTAAATCCCATGCTCTTTGACCTTCAAATGCCAACTCAAATCTCCTTTCTTCCAAAACCGCAGACCTGAAATCATCTTGAGACAACCCTTCCAAATCAGGAAGGTCGGCCACAACACCATTTCGGGCTCTTTCCCGAACTTTGTTAATCCAAATATATTTTTGGTTATCACCAGGATCAACTTCATTAAGAGCCTCGGCAGCAATTAACAAAATATCTGCATACCTAATAACATTAAAGTTAACTCCTGACTGCAGCTCGTTGGCACGATCATCAAATTTGCTTACGTAATACGGATAAACTCCTGGCCCATAAGCCTCCTCCATGGTTATTGTACCGGTCACTCCATCAATATGTTCATAGCTATCTGAAATAGTTATAGATCGACGATACGATATTGGATTGTCAGCATTAAACTCTGCACTTGGTGCGATTGAACCACCCACCACAGTATTTGCCCAAAAAGAGTTGCCATATGGCCCGGGTAATGCCCGTGGGCCAAATGATCCTGGAATTGAGTTATTCCTCTCACCGCTTAAATATTGGATTTGATACACATGTTCCACACCATTGTTGTGCTCTGTTTTAAAAGCGTTTGCGTAATCTGGAAAAAGATCATATTTATCTGCATCGATTACCTTTTTGGCATGGGCATAAGCATTCGGAAAATCCCCTCTATAAAGGTAAATACGCGCCAGCAAAGCATCTGCTATATAAGCATTCAATCTTCCAGCTGCACTCGTGGTAGGCAATTCCAATGCAGCTTCGTTCAAATCCCTCAGAATTAAGCTATAGACCTCGTCTGAGGTAGCCCTGGGTAAATTCACCTCATCAAAACCAACTGTAGGGGTCTCATAAATTGGCACCCCGCCCATCGTACGGACCAAATGCCAATAAAATAAAGCTCGAAGCGCTTTAGCTTCGGAGACAATATCAGCCCTCTTATCTACATCAAAATCAATTTCCGCTGTATAACTCGCCACTTCATTAGCTAAATTAATACCGTCATATGCATTTGTCCAAAACCCTTCAGTGGTACCGTTATTATAGGTAAATTCATCCCATTCGAACAAATCCGATACATTAGGCGAGACAGTTGCATTATCTGCATTTACCTCTCCATAATTTATAGCGTTATTGCCGTATAAACTATATACAGAATTATATACCCCGTAAAGTCCGGCAATGGCATCATCCTCTGAAGAATAAAAATTTGCTATACTTATGTTTCCCTCAGGATTTTCTTCCAGATAACTTTCGCAAGATGTCATGAATAGCAAGATCGACATCGAAGCACTTATAAGATATTTTATATTTTTCATGATATTTTCCTCTTTAAATTAAAATCCCAATTTCACTCCCAGCCTAAAACTTCTCGATGATGGATATGCACCATTGTCAACACCAAAACTGACATTGTTCGTGGCGTACAAATCCACTTCTGGGTCAAAACCAGAATAATTGGTAATGGTAATTAGGTTATCGGCAGCAACAAAAAGTTGTGCACTTCTACACCAATCCAAACCAAGTTCATTTATTGGCAAGTCATAGGAAAGATTAATTGTTTTAAATCGCAAATAGGAACCATCCTCAACATTCCTGTCGCTGAAATTCTTCCATTCCCCAGCATTAGTGAGGGGTGCCTCAATAGTATTACTCGTTCCTGGCCCCGTCCATCTTTCGTCAAAAGCCTTTTGTAGCACATTGTGTTTTTGGGGCTGTGCATATAGCCCTATAGTATTCATATTGGCCAAGTCGTTCCCTTGACTTCCATTGATAAAGATGGAGAGATTAATGTTTTTGTATGAAAATGTATTGGTAAATCCGTAAATAAAATCAGGATTGGGGTCACCAACAACTTCTCTATCATCCAAGTTGGTTTTAAATCCATCACCGTTCAAATCCTTATATTTTGGAAGTCCTACCCTGTTAACACCACCAACAGCATTTCCTGCAGATGTAATCTCCTCTTCCGATTCCCAGATACCCAAAAAACGATAACCAAAAAACTGGCCTAATGGTTGGCCTTCTCTTGCTATAGAATAGCCATAGGCCGTCTCTCCCCTTCCGATTCCATTAATAAGTTCTTCTGTACCCTCTGGAAGTTCCAAAAGTTTATTTCGATTAAACGAAATGTTGAAATTGGAACTCCACGATAATTTTCCAAAATTATGATTGTATCCAAGATCAAACTCAAACCCTTTATTTTCCACTTTTCCTATATTTTGTACACTGGTGGAATAACCTGACTGTGTAGGTATGGCCACACTTAACAAAAGGTCTTCCGTGGTTTTCACATAGTATCCTGCTTCCAAATTTAAACTTCCATCAAGGAAACCCATTTCTAGACCAAGGTCGGTCTGTTTGGTACGCTCCCATTTTAAATCGGGGTTATTAATTCGATTGGGGGCAAGACCAACAACTGGGACACCACCGATAATAGGTTGTGCAGTTGCTGCGTAAAGCGCCAAGGAATTATAGGCTCCAATAGACTCATTACCTGTTAAACCATAACTCCCTCTTAGTTTTAACCTACTGAACACATTTAGGTTTTTGACAAAATCCTCCTCTATCAATCGCCAAGCCAAAGCTCCTGAAGGGAAAACGCCCCATTTTCTACCGTTTCCGAATTTCGAAGAACCATCCCTACGAATTGAAGCCGTTGCAATATATTTACTATTAAATACATAATTGACCCTTCCTAAATAGGACAGCAAAGCTGTTTCCGTTGCCCCACTTTTTGATGGTCGGGGATCAGAACCAAGTTCCAAATTATTGAACTCCACTAAATCTGTGAAAAAGTCGTCCGTTCTTGAAAATACACTTTCCAACTTGTTACTTTGAAAAGTATATCCAATAACCGCATCCAAGCGATGCAAATCTCCAAAGCTCTTGTTGTAATTGAAAGTATATTCCGCCAACAAATTGGTTCTCTGCACATTCCCTATAGAAGCAATACCGTTATTGGGTAGTGCTTGTGTTTCTGCTGTTGTGGGTGTGTAAGCGTTCCGTTTCGAATTAATTAAATCAGCACCAAAATTGGCCTTAAAAGAAAAACCATTGAACAGCTCATATTGCAAAAAAGCATTACTTAGAATACGCGTATTGTAAGTAATATCAGTACGTGTTTTGGCAATGGACACAGGGTTTTCGAGAACCTTCACAGTTTCGTCATGATTATGAATATAATTACCTTCATTGTCGGTGACAGGAATTACAGGAGTCGTAGCTAGGGCATTCCAAAGTGGTGTATCATCTTGATAACCTCCACCATCTGAATCCACAGCATCATTAATAGTTCTAGTAATATTGGTATTCATTCCAAATTTTAGTCTTTCACCCAAATCCTGGTCGAGATTAAATTTTAGTCCTGCCCTTTTAAAGTTAGATTCGATAATTATACCATCCTGATCCATATAACTACCGGAAACTAAATATCGTGTACCTTCCCGACCGCCTGAAACTGTAAGACCGTAATTATTGGTGATGGCGGTTCTAAATATTTGATCCTGCCAATCAGTACCTTCGCCAAGTTCTTCTGGCAAGGGTTTATTTATACCATCATAAATAAGTGGTTGATTGTTGTTGATGGCCCATTCATTTGTCAAAATGGCCAGCTCCTCTGCGTTCGCCAAATCTAATTTTTTTCTTACCGTACTTATACCGGTAGAATATTCAAAATCAATTTTAGCTTTGCCAACGCTTCCTCTTTTGGTAGTAACTATTACAACGCCATTTGCCCCTCTAGCACCATAAATGGCTGTGGCCGAAGCATCTTTCAAAACTTCGATCGAGGCTATTTCACCCGGGCTAATACTTGTTAAAGGATCACTGGCAGAAGCTCTATTACCTCCAGCTTCTGGAGTAGTGTCACCATTATCTATTGGAAATCCATCAACTACATAAAGTGGCTGACTAGAAGCGTTTATTGAATTAGTACCTCTTACTCTAATTCGGATTCCCCCACCAGGCGCATTAGAAGCCGCCCTGATATCCACGCCAGAGGCCTTACCCTGCAAGGCCTGAACAAAAGTGTTAGAAGGTGTTTTTTCCAAATCGACACCCTTAACCGAAGAAACCGAACCTGTTAAATCTTTCTTGCGAACCGTTCCGTAACCAACGACAACAACTTCATCCAAACCTGCAGCATCTTCCTCTAAAGTAATGGTAAGATTTGTTTGTCCGTTAAGAGGGATCTCCTTGGTAGCATATCCAATGTACGAAACAACGATGGTCACATTTTCATTGGCTACTTCAATATTAAAATTACCATCAAAATCGGCCGTAACACCATTGGAAGTACCTTTTTCCACGATGTTGGCCCCTGATAAAGGAATGCCATCGGCATCTGTGATTACACCCGAAATCTGGAACTGTACTAGGCCAACCTTTTTTGTTGGACTAACATCCTCAATCTTGGCTGGCATGGCAGTATTTATACTTTTGGTAAGTATTACTTGTCGATCCAAAGTTTTGTAACTTATATTGGTGTTGGCAAAAAGCAGGGCCAACACCTCCGATATTTTTCTTTTTTTGACGTGTAACGTTACTTTTCGATCAAGATCTATCTGTGCACTCTCATATAAAAACCGAAACTCCGAAATTGCTTCTATTTCACTAAAAACCTCTTCCACCGGAACATTATCGAATTCTAGGGTTAATTTGGCACCCTGTGCATAGGTATTTGCTTGAATCTCAAATAACGAAACTATAAGCAAAAAGGTAGTTAGTTTCATCTTCAAGTCGAATTTAGGGAAAAGCCTATATAGCATGACCCCCATAAATTTATTTTTCATAATTTTGGTTTGATTAAATGATTTTGAAAAGCTCGTTTAATTATTAGTTCTTAAATCGGGAAATGGTCTCAAGCATTTTCCGATTTTTTTTGAACTTTCTATTCTGTATTCAAAAAGTTACGGCATAAGCAATTGATTTTTATGGTTCATATTAGTCTATAGTTATTTTTCTATTCTTTATGACATAATTAAAAGCATGCACCTCACCTATAGATTTCATTACGTCCTCTATGCTCTCAATGTCAACATTAAACCGCGCGTTTAAAATTTTCCGGCTTAGAAGATCATTGTTGTTTTCAATAACCACATTATAGCTACGTTCCAGCTTTTTGGACATATCCGAAAAGCTTACATTTCTAAAAACCAGTTCTCCTTTGATCCATCCTGTATACAGGTGAACATCCACCTCCTCTTCATGCGTGGTATGGGATATTTTATTCCAAGCTCCCTTAGTCCCAGGAACTAGCACCAAATCCTCTTCTGGGGCTAAAGTATTTGTCATGCTAACGGCACCCTCAACCAATACAGTCCTGATTTCTTCATCCTCCTCGTAGGAAGAGAAATTAAACTCGGTACCCAACACTTCTACAGCTACTTCCTCTGAATGCACAACGAATGGATGTTCCATATCCTTGGCCACCTTGAAGTATGCTTCTCCATTTATAAATATTTCTCTCTTCCCAGTTTTTAGGAACTTAACAGGATATTTTATTTTTGTTCCGGAATTCAAATGTACCAAAGTGCCATCAGAAAGTTCTACTTCAAATATTTTTCCAAATGGAATCTCCAATTCATTATACACCAACTCACCGATTTCCGAATCAATCTTATAGCTAATTCTATTACCCTTTTGCACTCCTAGCACTTTACCCGAAGCGGAAACTATCTGTTGACTGCTCTCCTCCTGAATTACCTTCACATTATCGTTCCCCATTTTGAGCTTTATGGTAGTTTCTGAAATGGTATTTTGGCTAGCCATTTCATTTTGTCTAAATACTAAATACCCTGTTGCAATAACTCCAATAAAAATTGCAGCATACTTTAGAAGTGGTCGCAAAAGGGAAACCCTTTGTTTTTTAGAAGCATAAGCCTTCTCCATAAATTCCTGCCATTCCAAATCAGTGTCCATCTCTTCCAGAAACACCAAAGCCTCCGTCACTAAGTTTTCATGAAAAAGAGTATATACAATCTCCTTCTCTTCTTGGGTAAGTTGTTGAAGAACATCCATCTCTATTCGACCGGATTGTTCAATACTTACCAAAACGGATTTCAACTTTTGCATAAGGCCTATTTGTGGTTCTTTATTATAAGTTGTCAATTAACGTTCTTAGGGTGACAAAAAAATATTATTTCTTTCAGAATTTGATAAATATTTATGCCAAATGAAATTAAATTAGTATAATTGATGATACTTTTTAACCAAAAACACAATTGCCCAAACATCAATTAGGATATAAAATCCTATAAAACCATGACCAAAAACAAGAAAAATTGCAACCAAGAAATGGAGAAACTCTTTAAAGAGCATTTCCCTATGTTGTGCCTAATTTCTTTTGGAATCGTAAAGGATAAGGATACCGCCAAAGATATTGTACAAGATTTTTACATCTCGTACTGGCAACGAGCAGCGTCGGTTTCCATAACAATATCCTTTAAGGCATATGCCATTAAGGCCGTAAAAAACTTGAGCTTGCTTTCTCTTGAAAAGGCAAAAAAAGAAAAATTTCTTATTCAAAGTCTAAACACGCCAAAATACGACGAGCCAGAACCTATGGAGCCACCCAGTGCAAACGGCAGGAAGATACAGGCACTGCTGAACGAACTCCCTGAAAGCCGAAAACAAATATTTATTTCCGCCATTATTAATGGGAGGAGTTACGCCGAAATAGCAGAAATGCAGGGGATTTCCATCAACACCGTTAAAACACAAATGAAAAGGGCTTATGCATTTCTAAGGTCGGAGGCGTCGGAAAATCTATTACATTTTTTTCTATGGACGGTGCTTATTTCGTACATCATAACTCAATGATATCATCAGGTAAAATCTGCTCTTACCCAGTAATTCGGACCTTGTCCAAAATTTTATCTTAACCTCTAGTATTGGTTCCCCTAGTCATCTTTATTGGCCAAAGCCAAGATAGTAGAATAAAAAATGGTGACTTATAAACAAAAATCGCATTCCGAAGCCCCATTTCTCAAAAAGCTTACCTCTACAAATTAAGGTTTCAGAATACCTTATTCCTATTGACATCTCCTTATGGTTGTGAACGTGTAATAATGAGGTTCCAAGTCAACATCTTTGATTCCCCTACACAACTCACATCGAGAACATGTTTCCCGGGTGATTTCCTTAGGTTTTATATGATAACATTTGGCAAGATAATTTAGATAGCGAAGGAGATGTCAGCCCTTGATATAATTGCACGTGTTGGCAATCAATAGACAGTATTAAAAACCTCAAAACCCCTAATTTGTAGGCTATGGCTTTCAAATTAGGGGTCCTAAGTTGGGGATATCAATTATTTACGAAATTCGTCAACGTGCTTCCCTGCATAAAGCAACAAAAAACAAATAAAACGTTATTCAACTTCTTCAAAAATGATTCCCTCTACTTTTAATAATCCAGATTTATTATCAAAAATTACTGTTATAATTTCTCAATATAGACATAATAGGCCGGATGCACCCTATTATCCTTATCTATTAATTGAGCTTCCATATCATACTTCCCTGCCGAAACTTTAGCAGTAAAGGATACTTCCTTCTGCCCCTTTTCCACATTAGCCGTTTCATCTATGTCCGCAACATACAAATAAGCCTTTTCGAAATCAGATTTTACGCTGGCCGGCATAGTCCTATCCAGCTCCACGATTTTCTCCTGTGCCGGGAAAGTTGCGTTAATTTCCAATCCACTCTCCCTAGGAAATCGGCATAGGCTAATTTTATATTCCCCATCTTCCACGAATTGAATTTTCCATCTTCCAGTAGCTTGGACCGCGCTTGCAGCTCCATATTGATGCCACATTCCATTAAATTTTCCCGTGAGCATATCATGTGAGGAAATACGGCTTGGATTTTCTTGGGGCGATCCTACTTTTATATAGGCATATCTTTCGTCAACGCCCTCATCCATGAACGACTGCCACCATCTTTCGTAACCTTCGGCCAGTTTTTCCACCACCTCGGGATGTTGATCTATTACATTTTTGGTTTGACTACGATCTGTGTTCATGTCATATAGTTCAGTCCCATTCACAAACCTCCAATTGTCATCCATAACAGAGTATTTTCTGTACTTTACCAAGTTTTGGAGTCTTTGGGTATCAATATATAGTGTTCTTTTGGGCCAATTTTCGTCCGTGTCATATAGCAATGGCTTTAGACTTATGCCATCCAAGGGTTTCACCGGATTAAAATCCAGTCCCAATACGTCAACAAAAGTAGGCAACAAATCATAGGCCGCAACCAGTTTGTCTATGTCCTTACCACCAGTAAGTTGTCCATCAGGCCAGCGAATAAAGAGAGGCACCCTATGTCCACCTTCATATTCACTTCCTTTTGAGCCCCTTAAGCCTGCATCGAAAACCTTGTTCCCTCCCGCGGTACCATTATCTGTCATAAAGATCAAGACGGTATTGTCCGCTATCTTCAACTCTTCCAATTTCTTTTGCAACAACTTAAAATTGTCATCGATATTGGTTATCATCCCATAAAATCGTTGATACTTTTCCTCAAGGTTCTCAATATCCTTGTACATGTCCAAATATTTCTTTGGCAGGTTCAACGGGCCATGGGGAGCATTGGTAGCGATATAACAGAAAAATGGGTCGTTCTTATTTTCTTCTATAAAGTCCATGGCTTCGGAGAAGAAAACATCGGTACAGTAACCCTTGTATTTTTGAGTTTCCCCATTGTGCCAATAAGTGTCATCAAAATAATCGTTCCCCCAATAGTCGGGGCCTTGTGTGATTCCTCCGCCACCATGCCTAACAACCTCATGAAAACCCCTGTCTTCAGGACGGTATGGATAATTATCCCCTAAATGCCATTTTCCAAACATTCCATTGGTATATCCATTTTGGGCCAAAACTTGCGGTAAAATTACTTCATCCTCAAAAAGTAGGGAACGTCCTGTTATCGTATGGAATACGTTGATCCTATTGGTATGTCTGCCGGTCATTATGGCTCCACGGGTGGGAGCGCAGGTGGTTGACACATGAAAATTGGTAAATCGCACCGACTCTTTATAAAATTCATCGATGTTGGGCGTCTTAATGTATGGGTTTCCATAGCAGCCCAAATCGCCCATACCTTGGTCATCTGTAATTACAATAATGACGTTGGGTTTTTTCTTTACCGTGCTTTGGGCATTTGAAATTATTGGAAGGACAAATATGGCTAAAACAAAAACCTTAAAATATCCTGCCAAATAACCGAATGGACGTAAGTTGTCTATGATCATAATCAAACCTATTTTATTTTTGAACAATTTAGTTATCAATTCTTTTATTTTCTATAAAAATATTATCCAATCATAAAACTATTTCTTATTTAGAAGAATAGCCATTATGAATCTTGGAAAAACCACATTGATTGCAACCTACTCTAATAAAAGTTCCAGAGTCGACATATTTGGGTTATACAACCATAACAATATTAAATTGTCCTTAAATTAATATCCTGGGTTCTGCACAAGATTTTCATTGTTTCGCAATTCATCTGTTGGAATTGGGAACAATAATTCTCTAGCCGTAAGTGTGGGTCCATAAGCAAATTTATGACCAACAAAGTCCTCAAAGTTTCCTGTGGTCACGTTCAAAGCCTTTCTTAGACGGACCATATCGAACCAGGTTACATTTTCGTAGCTCAATTCGTGCCATTTCTCTTTCCAAACTGCTTCCCTGAATTGCTCTTTGCTTAATCCAGTATATTCATCAAGTTCGGCTCTCCTCCTAATTTTGTTCAAGGCCTCTTCAGTATCAATGGTAGGTCCGGAAATCTCGTTCTGGGCCTCGGCATAGATCAAAAGTACTTCCGCATAGCGAATTAAATCCCAATTAAGGTCACTACTAGCGGTTTCCAAATTGGCTACAATATCAAAATGTTTATATAAAAAGTAGCCTCCCAAAACGATGGTTTCATTCCTATCGAATTTTGAAGTATAGGTGGTGTAGTAAAATTCCTTTTCTTCAACCCTTTTATCACCAGCTTCATAGGACTGTATAAAATTCTGATTTGCATAAATAGCGCCAGTCTGCTCAGAATACGCTGAAATGTTCATATTATAAGGTATTATTAATGGTTGCCAATTTGAAGGGTCTACAAAAGCTTCATATTGCACCATAAAAATATTCTCACCTATATTATTACCGGCCGGATCGTGAAGATCTGCATATGATGTAAATAGGCTGTACTGATCCGAATCGATTACTTCTTTAGCTTTGTCCGCAGCCTTTTTATAATACTCATTCCCTTTTTGCAAAGGATAGCCGGCCATGGTAAGGTAAACACTTGACAATAAAGATTTAACAGCGCCCAAAGTAACTTTCCCCGTAGTATCATTAAAAGGCAATCCAGAAGCCTCTGCCAAGGTAAGATCTTCTTCAATTGAAGCATAGATATTCTCAACAGATTCTGGAGAAGCATATAGATTTTCCGAACCTAGATCAATAGGATCTGTAATCAAAGGCACTGAACCAAAAATTCTAACCAGGTTATAGTAATAATAGGCCCTTAAAAACCTGGCCTCGCCCATAAGTCTATTTTTCTTTGCTTCGTCCATAGCAATTTCCGGAATGTTTGCAATGGCCAAATTAGCATTGGCAATTCCTTTATAACTACTATCCCAATACGCTTTACCATATGCATTATCCGAGGTATTGGTCAAATTTCTAATAATATTGCTATTATCGGCCTGTCCCAAATCACTATCAGCAAGTCCTGTTGCGAATTCCAACATTAGCCATGGACTGCCCCCATAACTACCTCCTCTTACCGTTCTTAAACTGGAGTATATGGAAATAACGGATGATTCGGCATGCTCAGCAGTCTCAAAATAACTTTCAGCCGTAATATTGGTTGGATCTGATTCCTCAAGAAAATCGGAACATCCTGTAGTAAGGAATAGTGAAAAGGCTATTGTAAATAACCCAAATCGCGTTTTTATAGTATTTTTCATTTTTGTCTTTTTTTAATTAGAATGTTGCATTCAACCCGATCATAAATACCCTGGGTTTGGGATATTGATCAAAATTAACCTCTCCTTGTCCAAAAGTATTGTCACTGGTTTGCACCTCAGGGTCATAACCTTGATATTTTGTGCTAACAAAGAAGTTTTGTGCAGAAGTATATATCTTAAGCCTATTGAGTTTTATTTTTTCAGTCATTTCGGAAGGAAAATTGTAGCCCAACAGAAGGTTTCTGCCCCTAATAAAAGACCCATCCTGGATCATATGGGAAGTGTCCAAGTTATCATAACCTGCGGATACAGGTCTCCACTGGGCAATTGGTGTGTCCTGATTATCCGGAGTCCAACCGTTCAAAACAGTGGATAAGCTATTTGCGATACCCTGGCGATTTTCTTGTGGACGCGTAGTAATATACATGATATCATTACCATACTGGAATTGAAGATCTACCAACAATTCAAAATTCTTATAACGGAAGGTGTTTATAAAACTACCGTATCCATCCGGTATACCTTTCCCTATAATTGTTCTGTCCGCCTGGTTGATAACCCCGTCATTATTTCTGTCCTCTATTTTTACATCCCCTGGCAACCTGAAATATTTTGCAGCTTCAGCCTCTTCGTCGGTTCCCCAAGTTCCCAAATTAACCAATCCAAAGAATGAACCTACAGGTTCTCCTTCCCTAATAATAGTACGACTGGAAAATATATCACTACCCCCGGAAAGGGCCACCACTTTATTCTTGTTCATGGCGATATTGAAATCGGTTTCCCATGAGAAATCCGTATTCATTATATTCTTTGTATTCAAGGAAAATTCGAATCCTTTATTTTCCATACTACCTATATTCCTAAATACCGAAGCATAACCACTACTTGTTGGTACCGGAGAATTCAAAAGCATATCCGTGGTCAACTTTCTATAAACATCGGCCTCCATGGAAACCCTTCCATTAAAAAGACCCAACTCTATACCGGCATCTACCTGATCTGTTTTTTCCCATTGCAGGTTAGGATTGGCCAACCTATCTATACCAATACCATTTACAATAGAATTATTAACTACGTAGGCGTAGTTTCCAAGACCTGAAAGTGCACCATATGCAGGAATTTCGGAGTTACCGGTAACACCATAACTTGTACGCAGTTTAAGATTGGAAATTAAAGAGGATTCCCTTAGGAAATTTTCTTCGGACACTTTCCATGCCAATGCTGCTGACGGAAAGAACGCATATTTATTGGTAGCCCCAAACTTTGAGGATCCATCTACACGCCCTGTAACTGTTAGTAAATATTTATTCAGCAAGCCGTAATTGATTCTTCCAAAATAAGAATTAAGCCCATATGCATAAGCACTTGAACTTGGCGTACGTACAACAGACCCCGCTCCCAAATTATCATAGCTGAAAAAATCATCTGAAAAATTTTGAGAACCAGCACTGAAACTAGAACTGTTGACATGTTGCCATGAAATACCCAATAAACCAGTTAGTGAATGCATTTCGGCAATCTCCTTCTGATATGTCAAATAATTTTCAAATTGCCATGACAAATACTCGTTTAATGATCTAGTAGCATATCCATTCGTGTTGGTCCCGATAAAACTAAGTTCCCTACCAGCATATTCATTAATTTTTTGGTCGATACTATTAATACCCAAAGACGTCCTAAAGTCCAAGCCTTTGGCCAAAGTAATATTGGCAAATATATTCCCCAGCACAGTATTGGTCTTTAGGTATCTCTTATATTCTTCCGCAACCCTTACCGGATTGGGACCACCTTCCATACCTGGATAATCCGCGTTGCTGGCCCAGGTACCATCAGGGTACTTAACTGGAATTATAGGAATATTTTCTATCATATTCCTTCCTACCCATGAAGCATGTATAACCCTTTCATTTTGATTATTATAGCTTAAACTACCACCTACCTTTAACCAATCTTTAATGTTGGAGTCAAAAACAAATCGCCCGGAATATCGTTTTAACCAAGAATCCTTCATGATACCCTCTTCGTTCATGTATCCTAAAAAGGCTCCATAACTTCCATTCTCATTTCCTCCTGTGAAAGATAATTGATGATTTTGGGTAAATGCCGGTCTGGTAACTTCATCCTGCCAGTCTGTATCGTATATTGGATCTCCATTGGCATCGAACAATCTTGGATCGTTCCTTTTTAAGGCAGGATCGGTATATTTACCATTTGCAAAACCAACCGCATCATATTTTTCCGCATTCTGGTAAGCAACCTCTTCGATCATTAAAAATTCCTCGGAATTAAGGACCCCCACTTTCTTGGCGAGTGTACCCAAACTGTAGTAACTATCATAACTGATTCTACCACCTGCATTGCTTCCTCTTTTCGTAGTAACCAAAACAACCCCATTGGCCCCCCTGGAACCATAAATAGCTGTGGCCGAGGCATCTTTTAACACTTCGACAGAAGCAATATCATTTGGATTAATATAATCGATTGGAGTGCTGTTGTCCGCAAGGCCTGTTGAAACCAATATAACCCCATCTACAACGTACAAAGGATCATTGGCAAGACTTACAGAGGAATTTCCTCGGATTCTTATATTGGATTTACCTCCTGGTCTACCAGAATTGATAGAAACGCTAACCCCTGGCATTTTACCTGATAAGGATTGCGTAAGGTTTGCTGCGGGTCTCTCCTGAAGCTCTTCAGAGGAGACAGAACCCACAGCTCCTGTTAAATCACTTTTCTTTTGGGTACCATACCCTATCAGAACTACTTCATCCAATCCTGCGGCACTTTCTTCCAACTTCACAGAAATAGCGGTTTGCCCATTTAGAGCAATTTCTTTGGTGGCATACCCTATATAAGATACCACAAGGGTTGCATTTTCATTGGCTACCTCAATAGTGAAATTGCCATCAAAATCGGCAGTAACCCCATTGGAGGTCCCTTTTTCAACGATATTGGCTCCTGGCAGGGGAACACCATCAGCATCCGTAATGGACCCATTTATCTGAGTTTGAAGCTCAACGCCAATTAACTTGGAATTGATAGGTGTTAATACCCTATTTATATCCGTTTTAGCATTGGCAAGAAACATGACCATGGAACATACAAAGGTGGTCCATAGTACCTTTTGCGCGGGTTTAAAACCCCGCACTGGTTCATTTTTTCGTTTCATTTTAAAGTTTTTAAGTTATTCAAGAAATCTTGTTGGTTCTTAACCTTTCCGTAACCATTAGTTGCTATTTTAAAAATCCATGGAGACTATATTTGCTCCATTAGTTTTAAATATTCCAACCCGGTTATCGTTTGAGTGTCCCCAAATATAGGCTAGCAGGACACTGGGCATCTTGCTCATATCGCCCAATCATTTGCTCATAACTTGCTTTATAGTATGATAAAATTTAAATCTTTGCTTTTAAACATGTTATAAGTTGGCTCCCTCCCATGTATCCTTAGATAAAGTCAAAAAAAAATCATGAAAAATCTGTGGACACATTATATACTCTGAAAATTTGTAAGGAGAAACCCGGCTTTTACTATAAATTGAAGGGAGTGAAGAAAATGCTGAAAAGTTAAGTGAAAAACTGTAATTGGCCTTTTATTTAAAAAAACTCTTCTTAACAATACGAACATTCCTCAATTTAAAAAACAAAAAACCGTTGATTTTTCCAATAAAATAGAATAATTACAGGAAACACTTCACAAGATTCAACATACGGAAAATAAATTTCCAATCAGGCAAGAGTCATGAGTATATAGCAGAATTTCCGGGAGTCTCTGTCATTTCACCCCAAGGAAAAGGCAAATTGCTTAGGCCCTTCCTAAGTTGGGGGCAACAGAAAATTTAATACAACTTTTACTCCAACAAAAATATTTTAGAGCCTTAGCGTATTAAAACTTAGGATAAAGTTTAAAAGTGGTTGAGTCCTGTTTTGTTTGTCCAAAACTTATTATTAATCCTGGGTTACCTTGCTACCCCACCAGTCTTCATTGGGTACAAAATCTTTAGATAAGAATTTTAACCGCTCAGCTTCCAAAGCAGGCCAGCTTTCATTTACAATTCGATTATGTCGCTTTTGAGACATTTCAGCATTGTATTCAGGATCCTTTGACGGCATATTGGCTCCTACTTCCTTAAGCCATTCATGAAGTTTTTTGCTTAACTTTTTAGCGATTTCCGGATATTGGGTTATCACATTGGACTGCTCTCCCGCATCGGTAGCCAAGTCATATAGTTCTTCGCTCCCATCTTCCCAATAATGGATAAGTTTCCAGTTTTCTTCACGTATAATTGATGATGGATTTCCACCTTGATTGCCATAATGGGGATAATGCCAAAACAAAGGTCTAACAACATCCATTTTCTTGCCTTCCAAGATCGGTTTAAGACTAATACCATCTATATGTTGTTCCGTTAAGGCATCAATATTGGCCAAATCCAGGATTGTGGGATAAAAATCAGTACCTACAACAGGAAAATCACTTTCCGATCCTCCATTTTTAAGCCAGGGTACCTTAATAAAATAAGGTTCCCGAATACCACCTTCCCACTGATATCCTTTGCCTCCCCTAAGAGGGCGATTACTGGTGGAAAAAGAATCCCCTGAGGCCACTCCACCGTTATCGGATGTAAAGATTACAATTGTATTTTCCTCAAGTCCGGAATCTTTTAATGCCTGGAGCACCACTCCTACAGCATCATCCATACTCTCTACAAGTCCGGCATAAATAGGATTATCCTGTTCCTGCCTAATAGGCAGGACCCGCTCCATTTTATAGCCCTTTTCGGCTACGCCCAATACTTCCGCCTTGTCCCTGTATTTGCCCCATTTTTCTTGGGTGGTCTGAATAGGCCCATGTACCGCATAAAATGAAAGAAAAGCGAAAAAAGTGGAATCCTTATGCTGTTTAATAAAATCCGCGGTTTCGTTGCCCAAGCGCATGGTAAGGTTCTCCCCGGCAACTTTATTAGGCAAAGTTGGATTGTCCCAAGGTGAAAAGTAACCTCCCATAGGACTTCCCTTCTCCCATCCACCTTTATTGATATCAAATCCATGATCCTCGGGATAGGATCCTTCAGACCCCAAATGCCATTTTCCTGCAAAGAAGGTTTTATACCCCTCTTTCTTCATGGTCTCTGCGATGGTCACATCCTTCGCCGGTAGGCTATGTACATAGTCGGCGGGAAGCAATTTATCATGACGATTATGGGATCGCCATGCGGCACCGGATGCAGCCCCTATCCAATCTGTGATTCCGTGCCTAGCCGTAAATTTACCGGTCATAATACTGGCCCTGGATGGACTACAAACACGGCTGGCGGCATATCCTTGGGTAAACACCATACCTTCTTTTGCCAATTTATCAATGTTTGGTGTTTCATAATATTTACTGCCGGTTATACCCAGATCTACCAATCCCAAATCATCGACTAGGATAAAAACCACATTAGGTCTTTGAATTAAGTTTTTGGATTGTTGTTGGCAGCCAACCATTAATAACCCCAATACAAGGCAACTAATAATGGATAAAGGTTTGGACAAGCGCATTCCTATTATAATCTTATTCTCCATTAAGGCAAAGGTTTCACCATAATATCCTTGTAATAAATAATACTTTTCGGATCATGACCTTGCAGTGCAAAAGTTCCTCCCTTTAGCACCCTATGCTGGCGTTCCCCTTCGTCTCGTTTAGGATTTTCAGGTTCGGTATAATCTACCACCACAATATCATTTATTTTAATAATTATCCTTTTGCCTTCTACTTTGATATATTCGGTATACCATTCATCATCGCCAACATAGGTTTCAATAACATTTACTATATCATATAGGCTACCGGTACGTTTCCAATCCCCTTGGGAATTGTTTACCTGAACTTCATACCCATATACTGGCCAACTGGCCTCTTGATAGCGCGTATGGATATAAATACCGGAATTGGAGCCAGGCTTGGTCATCACTGAGGCCTTGAATTCAAAATTGTGAAAATCATGGTTTTCCACATCACCAACGTAAAATAAATGTGCTTTGGGTCCCTCAACTTTAATAGCCCCGTCCTCTATAGAAAATGTTTGGGCGTTTTCGCCTACTTTCCATCCGTCCAAATTTTTGCCATTGAACAAGGAAATCCAACCATCTTTATTTTTATCACCCCCTGTTTGACCAGTAATTGTATTCAAAATTCCTAGACAGAATACTAGGCTCATAAGATATGCGAAACTATTTTTCATTTTGTTGATTATTTTAGAAGAGACAAGATATTAAAAAATGGGTTACTCAAAAGATATTGTTGGAACTTATTTTGGGAGGGCGTTGAATATTGCTAGTTGGGAAGAATAATTTAATGTACCAATGTTTTAATGTAGCAATAATTCAATGTAGCAATTGTTCAATTTGAAAATGAGCCGATTTGAAGTTAGAGCTACAATGTTATAATTATTCAATGTTACAATGTATCAATTTAATGGTTTGAAGATGGGTAGATTTGGAAATGTAACAATGGTTTAATGTAGCAATAATGCAATGTAGCAATGTATCGATTTGATAGGTTGAAGATGTAACTACCATTTATCAATTATACAATGTGGCAATGTGTCAATTGGTTGATTTGCAGATTGGATTCTGCGGCTACTGTTTACCAATTATTAGTACAAACGCAGTGCAGTACAATGGGCCACAGGAACTGATCACGCCATCGGCGTGCCTATTTGGATATATTGCAAAAAAAAAGTCCCCCCATCGTAAGATGAAGGGACTTCAAAAAAAGGCGGCGGCCTATTCAATGACAGCCCGTTACTGCAAGCGTAGCGAAGCAGGAACGGATGCTGGAATTAATCACGCAATAGGCGTGCATTCAATGAC
>NZ_QLLN01000006.1 GCF_003259375.1 Arenibacter echinorum
TCCTATGAAAAGCACTAGTCCAGTTCCTTAAAGTTAATATTTTATTTTTTATCAGTCCATATTGGTGATTTTGGGGTGTTGAATTGTTGGCAACCCTTGTCAGCTTTTTACTTGGTTGTCAATACTTCAACACCATATATAACTTGCTCCGCATCCTATATGTGATCGATCCTAGATTATGAACGTCACCGGCATCTGTATGATTATAAGTTATAATAAGCCCGGCCACTTGCTATAAAAATGTGATCCCAATTCCTTGGGCCACCCACGTTGTTTTGTGGTACTGGCTTTGAATACTTCGTTGTGAGCTTTGTTATCTGGTTGCTGTTTATCCTTTAGGTTATTCCAATACCCCTATCACATAAGGGGTCTCCGTCTTTATTACCGCCAGTGTCCTGCTCAGCAGTTTCCTGGCCACCTTTATGATAATGCTCTTTACGTTCTTGCCATGGTGCTTGCGGTAATAGGCCTGCATAACAGGATCCGCCCGTATCGCCTGCCAGGCAGCCTCCACAAAGTAGGACCGGATCAAACGGTGCGCCCTTGGCGTTATCCCCAGTGTCCTATAATTACTTCCGCTCTGGTGCACCCCTGGGGCCAGGCCTACATAGCCCGCCAGATGCTTTACGCTGTTGAACCTCCTCAGGTCCCCCAATTCACAAAGAATGCCGCATGCCACTATCCCTCCGATTCCGGGAATACTCCGCAGCAGCATATAATCCTTCTTGTAGTGGACTTTGCAATACCTCCTGAGTTGGGTAGAAACATCGCGCAGTTCCTGATCCACGAAACGAAAAAAACGCATCCTGCTCTCCAAGGTCGCCTTCGCCGTGGGATATCCAAAGACCAAATCGTCCAACCACTTCCGATACTTGTGGCTCCAATGGTCGTTGTCGAACTCCTCGGGTTCCTTGATACCAAAATAGAGCAACTGCATCTTGATGTAGCTCTTGATCCGCCTATAGTCCTTTACGAGATCGTTGCGCCTACGGAAAAGGCTCCTGAGCTGTTCCCGTTCCTTCCCTGGTACGTGGATGCTGTCCAGACGACCGTCCTTAAGTTCCCTACTCAGCAATTGAGCATCGATCATATCGGTCTTTGCATGGAGTTCCCGTCCCTTTCTGTGTACGTCGGCAGGGTTCACCACCATTGAACGCCAACCATAACCCTCAAAGCAACGATGGGCATGGTAACCACAGCAACCGGCCTCATAGACAACATTGACCTCATGTCCTGCAAAATGTTTGTCTACATACTTTCGTAAAAGTTCCGGATCGGGAGCCATGCTAAAGGATTTGCCTGAAAAAAGGTCCGTGGAACAATGAATCTTCCAGCTTCGTTTGTGTATATCGATACCAATGAATAACTTAGGTGTGGCAGTAATTTGAGTGTTCATATCTTTAAGGTTTTAGCTATAATTTAAAGATACTCGACTTACTGCTTTTTCATCGATGCTATAATTAATGGCTGGTTCTCACCTACTTACGAAAATCCACCCACGCCCAAAAGCGTGGCAGGACGGATTTTCTATTTCGTTTGTATTTGCTAAATTAGGTGGTAAAAACACGCAACAAACCATATACAAACACGTTGGCAATAATTTAAAAATGACAAATAGTACTACAAATAAACTTTTACTGATAAACGTAATTCTAATAGTTTTAATGTTTATCGCAAACGAATTTTGGACTGAATTAGGACTAACCGATTCGTAAAACATTTATTACGCTTTAATCGGAATTATAATATTCGGAATCAGTACTGGTGGAATTTTTGTCGGAATTAAAGAACTGAAATCGAAGGGAAATAAAACTCTGATTGGACTAATTGGAAACTCAATTCTGACTTTACTTTTCTTAATTGCTTTTTTCTATATTGCTCTGACAATGGAAAGATAAATGAATGATGACTGAATTGAATCTGAATAAAAAACTATTGCCAACACCGTATTTAAAAAATGGCAGAATTTGCGCAAGCCATTTGGTTTGCGCTTTTTTATTATCTTCCATCTATCGGAAAAGTATGTTTATTAAAATCAGCTACTTTTCATATACGGAGCCGTTATACCCAATTAGAACATTATTAATGAGAACAGCTATAGTTAAAATCATAACCCTAACATTTTCAATTTTAATTATAGTAACGTTATTTGGTTGTAACTCAAAAAATAAAGAGTCTATTAAAGATACTAAAAGGGTAACTTCCCAAAATGTTCTTTCCGTTGTGATTGATTCTATTAATTCAGATATAAACAACGGAGATTATGGATTAATTGACCGCTTTATGGTCATTCGAAATGACGAGTTATTGGCAGATTACAAATATGAACAGGACTATGAAACCATGGCTCAGAAATATGACACAGTCAATCATCAATTCAATTTCAATAGTACTGATTGGCATCCATACTACAAGCAAACTGAATTACATACCCTTCAGTCTGTCACCAAAAGCATTACTTCAATCCTTTTAGGTATTGCGTTGGATTTGAATGGGGATTATAATGTTAGCAACAAAGCAATGCCTTTATTGACTGGTTATAATACTGACTTTCAAGATAAACAAAAGCAAAATATATCTATTGAAGATTTATTGACTATGAGAAGTGGATTACAATGGAATGAAGAAACCGATCATAATGATACTACAAATGACTGTTTTAGGCTGGAATCAAGTGACAACTGGATAGAGTATGTATTGAGCAAACCTATGGATACTATACCGGGAACAAAATTCGTGTATAATGGTGGAGCAACTGTACTTCTAGGTAAAATCGTTAGAACCATTACGGGCAAACGAATTGACGATTGGGCAGAAGAAAAATTATTTGAGCCACTCGGCATTACGGATTACTATTGGAAAGAAACGCCTTATGGAGAAATTGATACAGAAGGAGGTTTATATCTTAAGGCAGAAGACTTGGCTAAAATTGGTATATTGTTTTTGAACAAAGGGAAATGGAATGACAAACAAATTGTATCAGAAAGTTGGGTCAATACATCCACGAGCCCTTTAATCAAAGACGTAAAACCTGAATGGCGACGTGATATGGGATATGGCTATCAATGGTGGATTCCGGAATACACTAATAAAGGTGAATCCAGTATTTATGCAGGCAATGGATATGGTGGACAGTATTTAATGATGGCACCTGAATACAATTTAATAATCATCTTTAATGGCTGGAATATTAATGATGAGCCTGAAAAGTCGACTTGGAGAGTTTTACAAGACAGAATAATCCCTACACTTAAGAATAAATAACTGGGTATAAGAATGACTATAAGTAATTGGTTGTCCTCGTCTATTTTGGAGATTCCTGCGGAATTTCCAACTTGGCGTGTACTTTAAAAGTTAATCGCAAAACCACGCAACTAACCAAAGCCGAGACGTTGTACGTAATATAATTAATGATGAAAAAGAATTTGATCTACTATTTCACGCTGCTAGTTTTCTTTAGCTATAATTATGATTCTATCGCTCAAAGTCAAGATCGGAATAACTCCTTGGTTCTAAATAAGGCGACTCAAAAGCAACTAAAGGAATATGATAGTTTTTTCGTAGAAAATCATAAAAGACATATCAATGAGTTAGTTGAACTGATTGCCATCCCGACCATGTCGATGCAACCAGAAAACAAGCCAGAACTCAAAAAAGCTGCAGACTTACTTAAAGACATGCTCCATACCATTGGTATGGAAAACACAGAAGTGTATTTCACCAATGAATTGCCAGTAGTTACTGCCACCTATACACGCCACAAAAGGCAACCTACCATCCTTTTTTATGGGCATTTTGATGTGCAACCTGTCAATAAAGAACGTTGGAAAAGCGACCCATTTAGTGCAGAAATAAGAGATGAAAGGCTTTATGGAAGAGGAGCCACCGATGACAAGGGGCCTATTATTGCTTTAATTAGCGCAATAGAAGGATTGATAAAAGTGGATGGCAATCTTCCTGTCAACATCAAGCTACTATTGGATGGTGGCGAAGAAATGGGGAGTCCACATTTACCAATATGGTTAGCTTCAAATCAAGACTGGCTAAGTGACATTGATTTTGGAGTTAATGTAGATGCCATGATGAATAATGACAACCAAGGAATGATGTGGAAAGGACTACGAGGAGCCGCAGACCTTGAAGTCACTATTACTTCGGCAAATACCGATTTGCACTCAGGTATCTACGGAGGTGTTGCACCAAATGCTGCTTTAGCAGCTTCTAAAGTGATTGCTTCCCTTTGGAATAAAGATGGATCAATAGCTATTAAAGGATTTTATGATGGCCTAAGGCAATATTCTGAAAAAGAACGAAAGGAAATTGCTGCTGTTGTAGACCAAGATCAACAAGCTAAGGATTTAAAGAAATTTGGCATCGACCAATGGATCGGAGAGAGAGAATACTCCTTTTATGAGCGTCCTTGGATTCGTACCTCAGTAGACATTACAGGGTTTAAAGCTGGTTATACTCAAGGTAAGGCCTCTATTATACCTCACACTGCTTGGTTCAGAATGTTGGCAAGGACGGGGCCCGACCATGATCCTAAAGAAGTATTGGAAATGCTTAAAAAACACGTCAAAGATAGTCTCCCATGGGGATTGAAAGTGGATTTCAAAGAAAGTGTGATGGGCACTGCACCTGTTTTCGATGAAAGTGATTTGGGCTTTAGAATAGGCAAACAAGTATTAACAGACTTTTTCGGGACCCCACCGATCATACTTTATATTGGAGGTACCGTGCCGGCCCTATCGTCTATTCCCGATGGTGGTGGCCCAAATTTAGTTTCCGTAGGCTTTCAAAGGGGTGATGAAAATTTTCATGCTGACAATGAATATATGCGTATTGAGAGTTTCAAGAAAGGTCAGCGTATATACGTGAACTTGCTTCATGCATTTGTGAATCAATTGAATGAATAAATACTACTTACAACAAAGTATATGAGTTCATAGCACCCTAAGGGATGCAACATTTAATATACACGAACCGTTGGCAACAATTAAACCAATCGAAAAATGAACAATATTACGAGAAATCAAATTTTATTATCCTTTTTCGTTTCCTTGCTGATGGTGAGTTGTCAATATAAACAAAGCACAGAAGAACGTTCAGAAAACACTACTTCAGACCAAATAGAAAGCACATCAAGTAAATCTGAAAAAGAAATAAAAGCTATACTGGAAAGGATCTTGGCTGCAGTTGGAAACCGGGATGCTCAAGAATTGGATGACCTGAGTTTCGACCAGGCCAATATCGCATATACGTATCCGAAGGATGGACAATGGCAGCATAAAGAGATGACTATTGACTCGTATTTGCAAACCATCCGAGATATGAAAGATCCAAAGCCTATTTTAGAATCCGCCAATTCGTATAAGATAAATATAACCGAAGATCGATTGGCCTCAATAATAATGCCTACCGTCATTTCAAAATTCGGTGTTGCCAGTAGCAATGAGGTTAATCATGCTATAATGATGAAAGACAGTGACCAATGGAAACTGTTAAGTATTTCATGGACCGCTCACCGTATTCCCGAAGAAGAAAGAGAATTCGACTTAAATCTCTATGCACATAACTATGCACAAGTCTGGGGAAGTAACCGACCTGAGTTTGTTGCTATGTTTTATGCTGAAGACGGTTCATTACAAGTGAATGACGGAGAACCTGCCGTTGGTAGAAATGCCATTACAAATGTTGCTAAAGGATTTATGGACGCTTTTCCTGATATGATTGTTTCAATGGATAGTCTAATTACTAAATCGGACAAAAAACGATTCTATTGGACACTGACTGGAACAAATGACGTACCAAATGGAACTGGTAAGAAAGTTAAAATTAGTGGATTTGAAGAATGGATATTAAATGATGATGGATTAATCCAAGAATCAAAAGGCCATTTTGATGAAAAAGAATACAAGCGACAACTTGAATTTGGAACGGATAAATAATAACTACAGCCAACAATGTATATTTAAAATAGGCGGAACAATGTTGAAACACAGCTTTTGACTCATATCAAAGTTTGCGATTAACCGAATGTACAGTGCTTCGTAACCGCTTTCTTTTCATATACTTAAGGTTGGCAGTAAGCATGAACAAACACTACAACAAACACAATGAGACTTCCACCATACGACAAATTTCCAAGTATTTCGGGCGACAAAATATTGTTGCGACAAATTCAATTTTCCGACATCAATGACATTATTGAAATTTCATTCTACGACTCTATTCAAGCTACAACATTGACACAAGCAATAGAAATGCAAGCCAAAATAAATGTGGACTACAGTAACGGAAATTCAATACACTGGGGTATTGCAGACAAATTAACAAATAAGATTGTTGGAACATGCGGTTATTATCGTGGACTTGACAAAGGCGAAGGAGAACTGGGTTGTGTTTTATTACCTCAATACCGTGGACAAGGATATATGACTTTGGCAATGTTATTAGCAATTGAATTTGGACTAAATAATATTGGACTAAAACGCATTTGGGCTATAACAACTAAACAAAACGAAAAAGCAATAAAACTAATTGAGAAACTTAACTTTATTAAAATTGCAGATGTGGAGGACAATGAAGTAGAATACGAATTAAGACAAGATTTAAATCTAGCAGATTAATGGATAAAATGCCTACCGCTAACAGGTGTTTGGCTCAATGGCGGGTGACGTGGTTAATTTAACATTCTGCCTCGCATCAATTTTTGTGCTATATTGACAGTTATGTGCTCTGAAATCCGCCACTGCACCAACCGCCGAAAAGTTAGCATATATACTAGTACAATTTTAAACTAATTCAAAAAACTGAAAGACTTTTTTGTAAATACGATAGACACCTATCCAATCTATACGGGAATATTATTTTTACTGCTAGGAATTTTAATCTTTGCGTATCAGATTAATAAAAATGAAACATTCAATATGAACAAGCACGGACTTGCTTCATGGAAAGCTTTTGTAAATACCTGGGGAGTTGCAATCATGTTAACACTTTGGGGAATAATTTTGATTATAAGAAATTATTAATTTATGCCAAGAATCGAATTGCGAACAGAAATAAATGCACCTAAAGAAATTGTTTTCGACCTATCTCGGAGTATTGACTTGCATAAAATCTCAACACAACACACAAATGAAGAGGCCATTGATGGAATTACAACTGGCCTAATTGGACTGAACGAATCTGTCACTTGGAAAGCCAAACACTTTGGGATTTATCAAAATCTTACATCAAAAGTGACTGAGTTTGACCGACCAAACTATTTTGCAGACGAAATGGTTAAAGGTGCTTTCAAAAGTTTTAAACACGAACATCATTTTACGGACTTAAATCAAGGAACTCTAATGACGGACTTTTTTGAATACGAGTCACCAACAGGTATCTTAGGAAAGTTAGCGGACAAGTTGTTTCTCAAAAAGTATATGATGGATTTGCTCGAAAAACGCAATCAAACCATAAAAGAGTTTGCTGAGCGGACAATTGGAAAAAAGTAATTCCGGAATAAAAAGTAAGTATGCTAACACGGTGTATAATTAATTGCGGTCAGAATTTCCACTTGGAAATTCTCGCAATCAATTATCTTTAGCGTACGGGCGGACATTTTCCGTTGGAAAAGTCCGCATCTAACCATAAACTAGACCGTTGTAAGTAATTTAAACCATAATCACCACAAACATTGGAAAAATTAAAAGCATACTTCATTCAAGCTGGGTTTAGCGAAATTGATGTTGAAAAAATAACCAACGTCTTTCATTTCAAACAATTTAATAAAGGTGATTTTTTTATTAAAGAGGGAAAAATTACCAATCAACTCGCATTTATAGATGAAGGTTCTTTTCAATATTATTCCTTGTCAAAAGGAGAGGAACGCACTACCTACATTGCGCTTCAAAACTCTTTTGTCGCATCACTTTTAAGTTATTTGAGAGAAATACCTTCAAGGGAAAATATAAGAGCCTTAACAAAAGCTACCTTGTGGATTATTGACAAAAAAAATGTAGTTAAACTGCAAAATGAAGTTCCTGCATTTAAGGAATTTTATATTGGCCTTATAGAATGGCAAATTTGCTGTATCGACAAAAGCAAGTTTGACCTACTGACGCTTACGGCGGACGAGCGTTATAAAAAACTAATGGAAGAAGAACCTGAAATTTTACAGCAAATACCTTTGCAATACATCGCATCAATGATGGGAATTACACAAAGACATTTGAGTAGATTACGAAAAAATATTTGCTAAAAAGTAGTTTTGGACATTTGTCCAATAAAAACAACATTACTTGAAGCAATTTTGCATCATCATTTTAAATAAAAAGATATGCAAAAAAATGTTTTATTAGTTGTGTTACTTTTAATAGCAAGCGCAACATTCGCTCAAAGTAAATTTCCTGAAAATCAATTGAGCATCAATGGATTTAGAAACCCATCTATTGGATTGGAGTACCAACGCAATCAATTTTCAATTCACGCAGGTTATTATCCTACCAATTTTGAAAGTGGTGTAACCACCGAATTTTTAAAAGCAGGCATAACCTATTGGTTTCTTCCTGTTGATGAAAAAGAAATTCCATCCTCTTTTTACGGCGGACTGTCCTATTTGAGAGGTACTACAAGGGTGTATAAAGATGAAAATGCCTTGGGAGTAGAAGCAGGTTTTCGTTGGTATGTTTGGAAAGGCTTAAACTTTCGTATAGGTGTAATTGCACTAACAGCTGAAGGAAAGGATTTAAAAATTAACCCAACACCAAGTATCAGTTATTCATTCAAATTCTAAACGATAATGAAAACTGAAAAAACCATTGGAATTTTACTGATTGTTGGAGTCATCGGCATTTTCGTTCCCTATACTATCTTGACAATGATATTTGAATATCCAACCATATTAAGGCAAGATACAGGCACTATTTTAATAAAATTTTATAATGGTGGTAATCCTTTAATATGGACTTGGTGGGCTTTTGCAATATTAGGTCTACCCATATTGGAAGCTTGTATTTTAATAGGCCAAAAGATAGAATCTAAATTTTACTTTGTAAGATTGGCAACAATTCTTGGTGTCATTGGCTTAATGGTTCAAGTATTAGGATTATTGCGCTGGACCTTCGTTGTACCAGTTTTAGCCAAAGATTTTGTGCTTGGTAACGAGATGACAAAAGAAGCGGTAACTGTTGCGTTTAAAGTAGTTCACCAATATGGAGGAATCATTTTAGGCGAACACATCGGACAGTTATTTACGATTGCTTGGACAGTTATGATAACGTCTGCGTTTGAAAAACTTAAACTCTTCCCAAAGTGGATTATATGGCTTGGATATGCCGCGTCAATTATTTATTTGCACAAGCAGAGTTATTCTCAACAGTGATTCCAAATTTCCCTGTATGGAATATAGCAGGATTTTTAGGTAGTACGATTTGGCTAATATGGTTATTGATAATTGGTATTAAATTCATAAAAACAGAAATCCATTAACAAGAAAAAAGTTGCATTAATTTGTAACAAAATCCGAGTTGAAATCACCTATAGCATATAAACATTTAAAACAACTAATTTGATCACAAAAATTTTATTGACAGCAAGCGCATTCTTTTTGGGACTGATGGGAATTGGTTAGTCCTTTTTGCCAAATGAAATATTCATATATTTAAATATGGGCTCAAATCCCATTTTATATCTTCTACTTCAATTATTAGGCGCACTCTATCTTGGATTAGGAATTATGAATTGGATGGCGAAAGGCACATTGATTGGAGGAATTTATAATAGGCCTATGGCAATTGGAAATTTTATGCATTTTGGTGTTTGGGCAATCACTTTAGTGAAAATTGTATTCGGAATCAAAGTACATACTGAAATTATAATTTCACTTACAGTTATTTACACTATTCTAGCTTTATGTTTTGAATATGTATTTCTAACTAATCCAATTAAAGTCGGAACCGAAAAATAAAACAAATGAAAAAAACACTTTACATTTTACTGATTATTTTTGGAGCCTCTGTTCGTGTATTTAGTCAGGAAACACTATTAAGTCCATTAAATAATCCAGCTCACAAAAACCTTATAAAGTCCGAAACTTCGGAAATGACTTGGTTTATGCTTAAAGATTCTCTTATAGTAGAAATAGGAAATGTGCAAACTAAAATTCAGAAAGAAAAAGAGCGACTATATATTATAACAACAGTCAATATGAAACAGTCTCCTAATGAATGGATTGACAGTACAATCGTTGAAACACTGAACTTTAAACCTATATATCATTCTTCATTCAACCAACAGAGAGATATGGTATTGAAATTTGGAAAAAAAATTACAGGCTATTATTTTGATAAACAAACAGAAACTAAAACGCAGATTTCTGAAGTCGCTGACAAGCCTTTTTTTGACAGTAATTTCTACCCTCAATTAATAAGATTCCTGCCATTAAAAGATACATATTCAAGCACTATTTCTATTTTTGACTATAACCCCAGCTCCGTAATTGGAATAATTACTGCAACAATAAAAAACACAGAACAGACCACTATAAGTTTCAATGGAAAGAAGAGACAAGTTTGGAAAGTTGAAACTACAGATGACATTTCAAACAACGCTGCTATAAGCACATATTACATAGATACATCGACAAGAAAAGTACTTATATAATCAATTGATTTTGGCAGCATAAAAATGCTGATGGAATTAGTAGAATAGGGAAAAACACACATCGTATATGAACTATAGCTAGCATTAATTTAAGAAACTCGAACTAAATTGGAGATTATAGAAAAATATAAAAACGAATATCTGATTTCAACAGATAGTAAAAAATTGGAGATTTCATCAATTCACAATTTTTTGACCAACGAATCTGGATGGAGTAATGGAATTTCATTTGATAAGGTAAAAAAATCAATAAATAATTCCTTGAATTTCGGAATGTATCTTGACTCAAAATTAATTGGTTATGCAAGAGTTATTTCAGACTTTTCTACTATCGCATATCTTGGAGATATTTTTATTTTAAAAGAATATCGAGGACTTGGGTTGAGTAAATGGCTTATGGAAACAATTATGGATCATAAACATTTACAAGATTTAAGACGTTGGATTTTATTGACAAGCACAGCGGAGTGGCTCTATGAAAAATACGGATTTACAAAACTACCCAAACCAGAAATCTATATGGAAAAATTTAATCCGAATGTTTACCAAAATAAGGAACAAACTAATGCCAACAATGTATAACTGCAATTACGGCTCATTCGACTACGTCCGAATCCACTCGCAATTGATATTGTCAGTGCTAGACCGAAAATAATGGCTAATTTGCCCCTCGCTAGCCATAATTTCCTTTGACAAAAAAGTGAAGGTATATAAATTTCATACAACACCGTGTATAAGCCATTGCTTGTTCAGCGCTAATCTGGAAAATCCTATCGGATTTCCCAACGCAGTTTTGTACTTTTAATGGTTCGTGCCGAGACACGCAACGGCCCATACACAAAAACGATGATGTTGCATTAGTTCATATCATTTTTATTTTATTTTAAAGGAATTCATATGTTCGCTGCGCTCGGAACTCCTACGTCGAGCCTATGTGCTACATCTCGTGTGCCAACGCCCCAACTCGCCGACTGCTGTCGCAGATGTCGCCCGCACAAAGGGAAATGCAACATCATCCCAGCGCTATGTCAGATCACATAAAACCGAAGGATAAGAGTACTTTTTCTTCGAACGACGCTCAACGGAAGAAATCAACGCAACATATCAAGTCACTATATGTAATCTATTCATGCCATTTCCATTGTATTAAAACCCATCCAGAAAAGGTTTTCACTATATTTCCATAAAATATCGCACCAACGCTACAACTCGCCCACTGCTCTCGCAGATGGCGTACATAGCGCTGCGTTAGCAGCAAGCACAAAAAACAAATATGGAATTAACAGATACAATAAATCAAGTAGTCAATCTGACGAAGGATGAAAAATTATCTATCGAAAAGTATTTTACAGTTAAAACTTTACCCAAAGGAGGATTATGGATTAAAGAAGGTCAATACTGTAACCATATAGCTTTTATTAAAAAAGGGATTTGTCGGATATTCTATAATGACCAGGATGGGAATGAAATCAGTTGTTTCTTTATGCCTGAAAACAATTTCATTTCTTCGTATACGAGCTTTTTAACGCTAACCCCAACTAAGGAAAATATTGAAGCCGTTGAGGATTTAGAAATGCTGGTTATTAATAGAGAAGATTTAGAGAAATTATCTAAAGAGGTTCCAAAAGTTCAAATCTGGAGAAGAGTTATTGCTGAAAACCTATTTATTCTTTTGGAAAGACGTATTTCAATGCTTCAATCCAAAACGGCACAAGAACGTTATGAAAATCTGATTAAAGAAAATGGCGATATCCTTCTAAAGGTACCATTACAATACACCGCTAGTTTTCTTGGTGTTACCCCACAACACCTTAGTAGATTAAGAAAAAATAGTGTAAAGTGATTTCTTAACATTTGTTCAGTGGCTACACATTTATCTCTCCCATTTTTGTAGTGTAATTAATAATAACACTCACAAATAAAATTAGAACAAATGGAAAATAAGATTCATACTGTACTCGGAGCGAATGGAGCAATTGGAAAAGCCGTTATAAAGGAACTAGAAATTCGACAACTTCAAATAAGAAAAGTTAGTTCAAAGCCTACCTGGGTTCAAGCAGATTTACTTCGTAAAGTAGACGCTGAGAAAGCCATTGATGGCAGCAGTTACGTTTATCTCTGCATAGGCCTTCCATACAATGCTAAGATTTGGGAAACTCAATGGCCTCAGATAATGCAAAATGTGATTGACGCCTGTGAAAAGTCTCAAGCTAAGCTGATATTTTTAGATAATATCTATATGTACGCTTCGCCTTTACCTATTCCGTTTGATGAAAGCACGCCTCAAAACCCTCATTCAAAAAAAGGAAAAGCTCGTAAACAAACTGCTGATTTAATGATAAAAGCCTTAAGAGATAAAAAGATTAAAGGACTGATTGGACGCTCTGCTGATTTTTACGGAGAAGGTGCGGTAAACAGTCCCTTTTATATTTCTTTTTTGGAACGAATGCTACAGGATAAAGGGCCACAAACCCTCGTTTCGGCTGATATAGAACATACATATGCCGATGTTCTTGATAATGGACGAGCTTTAGTGGAATTGGCTTTGAATGATGATTGTTATGGTGAAGTATGGCATTTACCGGTTGGAGAACCAATAACGACAAATGGAATGCTTGCTATATTTAATGAAAAATTGGGCAGCAATTTTAAAGTAAGTGTGATGCCAACTTTATTAAAAAAAATATTGCCAATTTTTATACCTATGATAAAAGAAGCTAAAGAAATGGAGTATCAGTTTGCACAGAAGTACGTCATGTCTGATAATAAGTTCAGAAAGAGATTTCCCAATTTCCATGTTTCTAATTATCAAGATGGAGTTAATAGAATGGTGGAATCGTTTAAAGACATTGAAAAATAAAACGCGAGCTGCTAACAAGGTATAAAAGCAATAGCGATTTGGGTATCTAATAGAACCGTTTTTGCATTTGATTAGGTATATTACACAGTAAAGTAAGTGCAGCTAATCCGCTACTGCTCTTATACAAAAGCGTTATGTGTAATTTTGAATCCCAAGTAAAAAAGCAACCAAACAAATTAAATCTAAAAAAATGATTTACTATTGGCTACACTTGTTTTACATCTATCTAGGTGCGAAATTCTTTTGGAACAAGGTTGACATAGAATCAGACCTTTCTAGAATTAGAACTGTCAAAATAATGGATTGTGATAGTTTGCGATACATGGCTAATTCTAAATATTTCTATTACATGGATTTTATAAGATTTGAAATACTCTTTAGATCGAAGCTTTACGATAATACATTTAAGAAAGGAATATTTCCAGTTTTAGGTTCTCAAAAATTCATTTATAAAAAACCCTTAAAAAGATGGACAAAATTTAAAATCACTATAAGTCTGGAAGGCTGGGATGACAAATGGGTTTATCATCGTCAAACTTTCAGGCAGAAAGGTGAAATATATGCAGTTGGATATACCAAAGTTGCATTTTGGAAAAACAAAAAAGCATTAAACATGCGGAATATTATTTATGATAGCGGATTTCATAAAACAGAGATGAAGCCAGCAGCTAATATTTTAAACATGTTTAAAGATGATTACGACATATTGAAAACTCTAAAATAATGAGAAAACTACATACAACACCGTTAAAAATTCATGTTCAATTTTGTTTCTAACACAAAGTTTTTTCACTTTTATACAACTGATTTTCCGATGGAAAATCAGCCGCGTGTTTACACGCACAAACCATACAAAAGACCGTTAGCCTTAATAAAAAATGATACTTATAGATAACCCATATATTTCAGATTTTCTAATAAGAACTATTAAAGAAAATAATTTTGAAATTATTTCTACTAAAGAAGCGAAGTCATTGATTAATGATGATTCTCTGAATTGGATTTCTGAAAATGATGCGAAGAATATAATCTTAACCAGCCCGAACCCTATTATTTACACAAATTCTGAGAACTCATTAACCTGGATTTTCAACAATCTAAAAGAAATTAACCTACCTAACCAAATAAGATTATTTAAGGACAAACTTAAATTTAGAGAACTGACTAAAGATATCTTTCCTAATTTCCTGTTTAGAAAAATTAAAATAGATGAAATTCAAACCTTAGATATTGATGAATTAAAATTGCCATTTGTCATTAAGCCTTCATTAGGGTTTTTTAGTATTGGAGTACACATTGTTCGTAACAAGTCTGACTGGTATACTGCTCAAAAAGAATTAAACTATGATAATCTAAAAAGCATTTACCCTAAAGAGGTAATGGATGCTTCTACTTTTATTATAGAAGAATACATAGAAGGAGAAGAATTTGCCATAGATGCTTATTTTAATAATGATGGAGAAGTAGTTATTCTAAATATTCTACATCATATGTTTTCTTCAAATACTGATGTAAGTGATAGGGTTTACTCTACTTCTCAAAGCATAATTCGTAAGTACAAAGAAAGCCTTGAAAAGTTTTTAAATCCCATAGGAAAAAAAGCTGATTTGAAATACTTTCCTTTACATGTAGAGGTTAGAATTGATAAAAAAGGAGTAATAAAACCAATAGAAATAAACCCGCAACGATTTGGAGGCTGGTGCACGACTGGAGATCTTTCGTGGTATGCATTTAAGTTCAATTCATACCAATATTTCATTCAAAATGAAAAACCGAATTGGGATGAAATTTTCAAAAATAAGAAAGATGAAATTTATAGCATTATTTTATTAAACAATAATTCAGGTTTTAAACCATCAGAAATCTCTTATTTTGATTTTGATCTGCTTAAACAAGATTTAGAAAATATATTAGTTATCAGAAAATTAGATTTTAAAAAATATCCTGCATTTGGAATCTTATTTACTGAAACAAGTGAAGGAAATGAAAGAGAACTAAAAGAAATCCTAAATTCTGATTTAAGGAAATATATTAGAGAATAGAAATTACTAAGGCTAACAACGCATAAAAATAATTAGGTAGTTATTGCTTAATCAAAGTTTAGTACCGTTTTGTTACGTTTGATTTTCCTCCACGCTAAAAAGCGTGGCAGGACGGAGAGTCCGCGCACACAAAACCGCACTATTCCCAAACATAAACATTAGGTACAAGCGAATTGTAAATTAGAGCATACTATAATAAATTGAATTTTATTTAAAACACTTTTGCAACTAATCCCATGAATGTATTACAAGAAGAAATGATTTTACCAAATGGAGTAATCCTAAGTAATAGAATTGCCAAATCAGCAATGAGTGAGAATTTATCCAACAAACATCACGAGCCAACAGCTATTCTGATAAATGCATATAAAACATGGGCTCAAAGTGGTGCAGGATTATTGATTACTGGAAACATTATGATTGATTCGGAGGCAATTGGAGAACCAAGAAATGTAGTTGTTCAAAATAGAAAAAATATTGAAATTCTTAAAAAATGGGCTGAAAGTGTAAAAGGCACAAAAACACATTTATGGGCTCAGATAAACCATCCCGGCAGACAAGCTATGGAACAAATTAACAGTAGTTTAAAAGCTCCTTCCGCTGTACCTCTAAAAACTGGTGGAAGAAAAAAAACAACAAAAAAAGTACCTGAGGTTTTAAGAGAAAGTGAGATTCTAGAAACAATTGAAGCTTTTGCCAATACATCCATTATATTAAAAGAAGCAGGCTTTTCAGGAATTCAGATCCATGGTGCACATGGTTATTTAGTTAGTCAATTTCTATCGCCTTATACAAATATTAGAAAAGATAAATGGGGAGGAAACTTAGAAAATAGATCCAGATTTGTTGTTGAAGTTTATAGAAAAATTAGAGAACGCGTAGGAAATAATTTTCCTGTTGGAATTAAATTAAACTCTTCGGACTTTCAAAAAGGTGGATTTTCAGAAGAAGAATCAATGGAAGTTGTCAAAATCCTTTCAAAGGAAGGAATTGATTTAATAGAAATATCAGGAGGAACATATGAAGCTCCTGCAATGATGGGAAAACGCAAAGAGAGCACAATAAAAAGAGAAGCTTATTTTATAGATTATATTGATAAAGTGAGAAAAATAACAAATACTCCATTAATGTTAACAGGAGGATTCCGCACTACTTCAGTGATGCGAGATGCCATTGCTTCTAATCAATTGGATATTATTGGAATTGCCAGACCTTTTGCTGTGTTCCCTAATATTGGGAATGAAATATTTAACGAAAGTCGAGCTGATTTTACAACAAAAATTAAAAAAACAGGAGTAAAAGCAATTGATGGAATGATGAATATAATATGGTATGAATCACAAATAAAACGAATAGGACAAGGAAAAAAAACTAAGCCTGAATTAAGTGGATGGTCTGTCTTTTTTAAATATTTATGGCTAATAATAGAGCAAAAACTAATAAGTAAAACAAAAAATCCAGTGCCTAGCAATGTATAAAAATAATTAGGTAGTTAATGCTTAATCAAAGTTTAGTACCGTTTTGTTACGTTTGATTTTCCTCCACGCTAAAAAGCGTGGCAGGACGGAAAATCCTGCACAAACATGTAAATTTCCATATTCATAACCGTTGCATGCAATGAAATATGCGTTTCGCACTATTATTTATTTGATTAAAATATAATTTAAGATATAGATGTTATCATACTTTTCTTCCCCACTATACCTGACAATTGGATTTTTACTTTTGACTGTCTTGTCGCTTTTGATTTTTGGTAAAGACCAAGCTGAAAGCTTGTGGAACATTGGAGGTATTGTTTTTGGTTGCTATATTATCTTCAGTTCTATACTTGTTTTGTTTATTGATGCGGGGTGGGGTTATTTTTTTCGAATTTTGGGTTATTCTATACTATATCTCATTCTTAGCGGCATTTTAATTCAAATAATAATTCAGGTCAGGCAGATCCCAGGTTCCAATGAGTCCGCCATGATATTCTTGATAATAATGTTTCATCCTATTCTTCTGCTTTTTTTAAAATTTATCAAATGGTTGTTTTCAATACTTGCGCAAAAATGAAAAATGAAACTAAAAGATTAGGGAACAGCAAGATTAGCTTTATCTAAAATTGTGAGGATAAATCTATAGATTGTATATTGATTGACCCTCTAATGTCCAACGATAAAGCTTTAAGGTTTTATGAGAGGCTGGGATTTGAATTCATTGAGGAAAGAGAATTTGAAGGAACGGCTTGCCTTGTGTATGAATTGAAAAGAGAAAAGCCAGCAGATAATAACACCCATAATTAATTGTTGGCGGATTTTCCCTTCGGAAAATCCACGTATATTCAGTATGTTTAATGTGCTGGCCGAAATCCCTACCAACCACTTAGGCTGGGATATCATACCGCAACTAAACATACGAGCCGAGATCGTTAACCTACATATGAAACTATGTTAGCCTAAAGAAACATTAAATTTCTCTAATACTAATAATTAATGACATGATAACAAAAACTCACTTAACTACACATTTCTCTACCAACAAGAACAAAATACATATCTCTTTGATATTGGTTTTTACATTTTTATTCTTTACATGGAGTTGTGGTAAGGATGATCCAAAAGAACCCATGCAAGAAGAAATGGAAGAAGAGATGGAAGAAGAGGTGGGATATAATTATCCCGAAGGTAAAATATTTTTCGACTTCCCACCCATGGATTTAGATGGAGCTTCTTTTTATGAACCTATGGGATTTATGGGGGTGTTCCCTCAAGATCATGGTGGCTTTATTCACTTTGAATATGGGGTAGATGAACCAAAAACGCCGATTTATGCTATGGCCGATGGTGTCGTTATAGAACTCGGGGCCAGTGGAGGTGATTTATTCATGACCGTGAAGTATAGTACAACCATAAGTGCCAAACTTGGTCATGTGGGTAGATTTGCTAATTTTATATTGGATCAAACAGGGCCAGTAATAGAAGGTAGCCCTCTAGATGTTGAAATTGAAGTAAAATCAGGGCAGATTATTGGCTACATCTCGCCATTATCAGCTTTAGATATTGGCATTCATGATTTAGAAGTGGCGGATAGTAAGTCATTTTGTTATCCAGAATTGGCCTATTTTGAAAATTTATATGCTGCAGACATTTTTGATTACTATAAGGACGAGAACCCTGTAAAAGCAGAATTTTTGAGTAAAAATGTTAGAGCACTTCCTCCCTATGGAGGGAAAAATGACTTTGACGTAAAAGGAACAATCTCTGGAAATTGGTATATTAAGGATAAATTTGAAGGTAAGGATCAGGCTACCAATTATTTTGCAATCGGATATGATCATATATATGCACAAAGAATTGCCCTTCTCGATGGATTACCAGCCCATGATCCTGATATAGCTAACACGTACTCACATTCGTGGATAAAAGGTAATAATCCCAAACCTGAAGAAGTTAATGTTGCATTTGGAATAGTTAAATATGAATTAATTCCAAAACTCCATTTAATAAGAAACCCTGATGGAACTTACGAATTATACTCGCTTGATAATATTGATGATCAAATACCAAGAGGTGTCCTTTTAATGCAAATGCTGGAATCGGAAACCATGCAGCTCGAATTTATTGCAGATAAGACCGCAATGGAAGTTGACGGATTTAGTGGTAATCAAAGAATATACGTTCGTAATCCTGATTATGAGTAACTGTGCATACAGTGTTAAAACAAATTATTGATAAATTTGGCAACAACACATAGCCCAATATTGCGCATATATATGCCTGTTGGGGAGAAAAGGATAAAGCTATTATATGGCTGGAGCTAGCCTTAGATAATAGAGATGCTTCATTACTAGAAATCCTTAATGAGTCACAGTTTAAAAGTTTATTTGGCGACCCACCCTGGAATCCGTTTAGTAATAAAGTAGGCTTACCCAAAGACCATGACTTTAATTTAGATTAAGAATGAATTAACCAACAAATAACGAAAGGCTAACAATGTATAAAAATGCTTAGCTTAATGCTTAACCAATAGGTAGGTTCAACTTTGCTTGCATCTGATTTACCTCCACGCTAAAAAGCGTGGCAGGACAGAAAATCCTTGCAAACAAAAACGCAACTTTCCATATATATAAACGTGGTAAAACGCTTTAAATAAACTAAAGATCTATGAACTATCGAACATTCCAACCACATCCAGATTTGGAATCTCTAGTAAGCTGTTATTGGTCCTTAGAAGTTCCTGCCGAAAATGATACGGAAAGACAACGCATTATACCTGATGGCTGTATTGAAATGGCATTTATTCTTGGGGACGACATAAAGCGTTATACTTCGCAAGAAGAATTTATCCTACAACCCCGTGCAATGGTACTTGGACAAACCATTGAACCATTTTATATTGAACCAACTGGATATGTGGATACATTCGCAATCCGATTTTATCCTTACGGATTTGCCAATTTCGTTACTACGCCCATTAAAAATTTGGCAAATAAAGAAACACCAATAGCATTATTGTTCGGAGAAAATATTGCCAAAGAATTAGAACAAAAAATTATTCACGCAACAGACAGCAAACAACGAATTGAAATCATAGAAAACTTTCTTTTAGAAAAGCTGAAAGATAAAACAACCATAGACCATATTGTAAAACAGACCGTTGATGCACTTTTGTCATCAAAGGGAACAGAATCGATAACAACAATTCTTAAAGAAGACTTATCAAAAAGAAGACAGCTCGAAAGAAATTTTAAAAAACAAATTGGTGTTAGTCCAAAACAATTAGGCAAAGTAATTCGATTACAAACCGCATTAAAAATACTTCTTAACAAAGACACAGAAAGCTTAACTAAAATAGCTTACGAAAGTGAATATTACGACCAAGCCCATTTCATCAAAGACTTTAAGGAGTTTACGGGAATTAATCCGAAGGAATTTTTAGGTAACGAAAATATGGCTCTTTCAACACTCTTCTATCAATAAGTACTAGTGTCGCATTTTTACAATTTTAGACTTCACCAAAATTTCATATTTGTACTGTGAACTTAAACAGCAAATATGAAAAAGACAATACTATTAAGTGCGGTTATACTTTCCTTCTGCATTATAGCCTGTAAAGATCAAGACAAATCAAATATAGAGAACCAGGAAATTGATTCAAACGTAACACAAACAACAAACGATATGAAAAGTTTTATTTCCCTTTTTGAAATTCCAGCAACGGATATTTCACGAGCAGTCAGCTTTTATCAAGCAATTTTGGACATTAACATTGAAAAAATGGAAATACCGGGAATGGAAATGGGAATATTCCCATATGAAGAACAAATGGTTACGGGCGTTATTATGAAAGCAGCAGGTTACATACCCTCTGCTGATGGAGTAAACCTATATCTAAATGGAGGAGATAATCTTCAGAACATTCTTGATAAAGTCGAGAACAATGGCGGACAAATTATTGTTCCGAAAACAGCTCATGCCGATGAAAGTGGGTTTTTTGCTTTGTTTATAGATACCGAAGGAAATAAGCTTGGTTTAAATTCCCCAAACTAAACACGGCAAAAAAGAACGAACACACATTAATCCATAAGCAATACGGGCTTTGGCCCTTGCTGAGAGGTAGTTGTACAAATCAAAGTCAACAAAAGCCTTATTTTGAGTTTTTATCTTTAAATTTAAAAACAAAAAATAAGGCTTTTGCTATGTGCTAAACGGAAAGGCTTACGTTAAAATCCCCGAGCTGCCCATAGCCTAACTTTAGTGCTTCATTATGCCCCCTCTTGAATATAGGCTACATAATATGAAACAACATCTTTGATAATTTTATTAACAACAAAAACCAAAATCATGACAACTAAGCAGAACGTTCAAATTATTGACTCACTGTACAACGCTTTTTCAACTGGCGATATGCCAACTGTTTTGGGATTGATGGATCCAAAAATCGCATGGAACGAAGCCGAAGGTAATTCGCTTGCAGATGGCAACCCCTACATTGGCCCAGATGCAATTTTAGAAGGAGTATTTGCACGTCTTGGAGCCAACCACGAACACTTTGGGTTAAAGGATGCAAAAGTCCATGGCATGAGCGATAACATGGTCTTAGCTACTCTAAGATATGATGCTAAAGTAAAGGCAACAGGAAAGAGTTATAATGCGCAAGCGGCTCATCTATGGACCCTAAATGATGGAGGGAAAATTATGGCCTTTCAGCAATTTGTTGATACTAAGAAGTTGGCAGACTCTGAAAAGTGATTTTAATTGTATCGATTGATAATTCATTAAAAAATAACCACCCTAAAAAGGGTGGCATGCGAAAGTACCACAATTTATGTAATTTACCCGACGGCCTACCGCAGGCTGGCGCAGCCCTCCTTACACATAAACTATATGGGTAATAAATCGAAATTTGCTGTAATTGAATTTTTTATTTTTGGCAGCAAGAATGTAATTCTTAAGTTATTAAATTATAGCACATTATATTTAGAATAAAATTTTGAAATATTCATTCATAATACCACTATTTGTTTTATTTTTTTGTCATTGCCGACATAAGGAAGATAATACAATTACACAATTTTATGGTAAGCCAGAAGTTCCTTCATCTATAAAAGAAGACCACAAATACCTTCTTGACAAAATTGAAAAAATGACCTTATTTCAAGACAGTACAGGTCTAGTTGCAATCAAACTCAAAGAACTTATGCAGCATCATTTTGCCGAAGAAGAAGATTATGTACTATCCCCATTAGGACTATTGCCTCAATTAGCAAATGGGGAATTGCCAGAACATAGTATAGAAGTTGTAGAATTATGTGAAAAATTTAAATCTCAGTGGGCCCATATGAACGCGGAGCATCAATTAATCAAAGCATTCATGAATGAGTTGGTACAAGCTTCTAAAGATGAAGATCATCCTGAAATTATGGAATTGGAAAAGGAACTTCAAAAACATGCAAAGACTGAAGAAGAAGTTTTTTTCCCTACAGCAATACTAATTGGAGAATATTTAAAACTTAAATCTTTAGAGGTTAATTAGGTGTTTATTCCTTGGAAAGAATATGTTTTTGTAGTACACAGCCATATGATAAAATGCACAAAATCTTCTTGAAGCAGGAATTAAAATTGGATATAGCGGAATTAAAAAATGGACTAAAAAATAAGGACATTGAGGTGGTGGAAATATAATGTTACACAACAAAACCTAAACCTAATGGGGACTTTAAGGGTAAATTAATAGGTTGGTGTTTACCTGCTTACCGTCAGACAAGTTTATATTGTCCTAAAGTGAAAATTACCCGTTAGGGAAATATTCAATTTAGCTTTGGACAAAAAAATAAAATACCCCCCGATCGACCGCCTGAATTATAAAGTGGGCCAGTTACCCTCTTGTCAGCGCTGTAACTTTTTGAAACCAAAGGAAAATCGCTTGAGGAAATTGGTAACCTAAAATTTTATAGTAATAAAAAATGGCGTAATTTGTCCTTGTCATTGTAATATACAGTAGACGATCTTAATCTTTCAAAACATAAAAATGAAAAAATTTAAGATCTCCAGAATCAGAAGTTTAAGTGTTCGAAGTTGTACTAGCGGCATTCCCATAATCGGTGTTACGGCCATCGTTCTATTTGCATTGTTTACCCCTATTAATTCAACGGCCCAACCCCATGAATACCATATTGCAAAATCTGGTAATGATAAGTCTGTTGGATTATCTAACTCACCGTTCAGGACCATATCCGCCGCTGCACAAATAGCTATGCCAGGCGATACAATTACCGTACACGAAGGAATTTATAGGGAACGGGTAACCCCACGGAACGGTGGTTCAAATAATTTGAACAGAATTCTTTATCGAGCCGCTCCTGGCGAGAAAGTGATCATCAAAGGTTCGGAGATTGTTACGAATTGGAAAAAGGTAAAAGGTTCCGTTTGGAAAGCAGAAATACCCAATACTACTTTTAAGGACTATAATCCATATTCAGATTTGCTTACAGGGGATTGGTTGGATAAAAAAGGGATGGAACATCATACGGGTGAAGTATTTCTTAATGGCGAATCATTGTATGAAAAGTCGTCGTTAAAAGATGTTTTTACTTCGGAGCCATATCCCGACTCAAGGGATAAAGAGGCCTCCATCTACACTTGGTATTCAGAAGTGGATACACAAAATACAACCATATGGGCTAATTTTCAAAAATTCGACCCTAACAAAGAATTGGTGGAGATCAATGCAAGGGAAAGCTGTTTTTATCCCGAGAAGACTGGAGTGGATTATATCACAGTACGCGGTTTTATTATGGACCAGGCAGCAACACAGTGGGCAGCGCCTACTGCCGAACAGATCGGTTTGATCGGCACACATTGGAGTAAAGGTTGGATCATCGAGGACAATTTTATCAGCAACTCAAAAGCGGTCGGTATTACCCTAGGAAAAGATAGGGCAACCGGGCAAAATGTTTGGTTGAACAACCCGATAAAGGACGGGGCCACACACTATAACGAGGTTATTTTCAAGGCCCTGAACATCGGATGGTCCAAAGAAAAAATAGGCTCCCACCTTGTTCGGAACAATGTAATATTTGATTGTGGACAGGCTGGAATCGTGGGCAGCCTAGGCGCTGTTTTTAGCGAAATTTATAATAACCATATTTACGATATATGGACGAAGAGAACATTTGAAGGTGCGGAATTGGCGGGAATAAAAATCCACGCGGCCATTGACATGCTCATTAAAAACAACAGGGTCCATAATGCCGGTAGAGGTATCTGGGTGGATTGGATGGCCCAAGGCACTAGAATAACTGGCAATCTATTATACGATAACACTATACAGGATTTGTTCACCGAAATGAACCATGGACCGTGTTTGATGGACAACAATATTTGTTTGTCAGAGACCTCGTTACGAGACTGGTCCGAGGGGGGTGCGTTCGTTCACAATCTTTTCATGGGTAGAGTCGAGATAGGCAAAGTGTTGGATCGCTCTTCTCCCTATCACTTACCGCACTCGACGAAATTAGCAGGATTAAGGAACATCAACTTAGGTGATAATCGTTTTTTCAACAACATTTTCGTAAAACCTGAAATTGCCACCTTGGGTACAGAAGAAAATGTGGTTACTTTTTATGGACTGGATGGGTATAAAATAGCCGAGTTTGAAAATGTGGCCAACGGTAACATTTACTATAATAATGCAAAACCAGCTGAAAAAGAAACAGATTTTATAGAAACACAGGCTTGGAAACCTGTAATTGCACTAGAAGAAAAAGGGGATGAAGTATATCTAAAAATGGATTGGGACACTTCTATTTTTAATTCGATTACCACACCAGTTACCACCAAAAGACTGGGTACAACCATTATATCCGAAGCGATATTCGAGAATCCTGATGGAATGCCCTATCTGTTTGATCTCGATTTCCAAGGAAATAAAAGAAACCTGGAAAAACCCTTACCTGGACCCTTTGAAAACATCAAGGAAGGAATAGGTACATACAAGGTTTGGTAAAAAATTGTTGAAAACAAACGATGAGCAAAATTTTCTTTGAACAAATTTACAACCATCCTTCAATTAAAAAAGAAGATTATAAAACATTAATGGATTCGCATACCAAAGTTGAATTTTCTAAAAATGAACTTATATTAAATGAAGGAAAAACTAGCAATGAATATTACTTAATAGAAAATGGATTGTTCAGATCTTATGTCATAGACTTTAACGGAAATGAAATTACCACTAATTTTTTTGGTTCAAACCAAATATTAATTGAAGTTGCTTCGCTATTTCTTCGCATCCCTTCAAAAGAAAATATACAAGCGCTTTCAGATGGAACTGTCTGGAAAATTGATTTTATCACTTTTCAAGAATTGTTCAACAGCATAGCTGGATTTACCCAATGGGGAAGAACTTGGATGTCCAACCAACTTTTTATTTCAAAACAACGCTCTATTCATATGCTTACACAAAGTGCAACAGACCGATATTTGGCACTCATTGATGAACAACCACAAATCATCAAACAAGTTCCCTTAAAATACATAGCTTCTTATTTAGGAATTACCGATACGTCCTTAAGTAGAATAAGAAAAGAAATCTCTTTGAATACATAAATCTTGTCTTATGACAAGTGACATCGATTTTGAATTTTTTAAATTTATATTAATTAATCCTAAAATAATTTAAAAATGAAAAATGAAAATCCAGTTGTTTGGTTCGAAATTTATGTTGACGACCTAAAGAGAGCCAGAAAATTCTACGAAACCGTTTTTAAATTGGAATTAAACGAATTGCCTATGCCAGATACTGGAGAGGATTCTATGAAGATGTTGTTTTTCCCTAGCAATATGGAATCTATGAACAGCGCCTCTGGTGCTTTGGTAAAAATGGATGGATTTAAAGCAGGAAACAACAGTACTATTGTTTATTTTATGAGTGAAGATTGTAGTATTGAAGAAGCTAGAATTGCAAAAGCAGGAGGAAGTGTCTTTAAATCCAAACTTTCACTTGGTGACTATGGTTTCATGGTACTTGCAACAGATACTGAAGGCAATATGATTGGAATACACTCCATGAAATAAAAATCACAATGACTAAAATAACCATAAAAACAGATTGTGGCCACTCTCCAAAAAAAGAATTCCTCAAGGATTTCAATGTGGCTTTCGGTAAGGGAAACACAGAATTTTTAACAGCAAATGTTACTGACGACATTGTTTGGACTATGGTAGGAAATAAGGTCATTGAAGGAAAGGAAGCGTTTGCCAAGGCAATACAACAAATGGCAGATTACAAGGTGTCAGAATGCATTATTGAAAAAATAGTTACCCATGGTAAAGAAGGAGCAGTAAATGGAGTAATGAAGATGGATGATGGCAAAGAATATGCCTTTTCGGATTTTTACGAATTTAAAAATACAAAGTCAACAGATTTAAAAACAATAACATCATACCTAATCCAGATTTAATACAGAGCGCAAAACGGAACCTATAATTGACCTACAAAATAAGTGAATGGTTAACAAGGCTGTAAATTCTAAACTCAATGAAAACAAAGATGATTTGGGCTAATTTAGGTGTAGAAAGTATAGCTAGGACCCAAAAATTTTATCGCGAATTAGGATTTAAATTAAACGGAGAACCAAATGAAGAATTGGTGAGCTTCATTTTTGGTGATAACAATTTTATTATTCACTTTTTCAAAAAGGGCAAATTGAAAGAAAGTATGGAAGGTGCACTGTCCGATTTGAGTACAGGAAACGAAATTATGTTTTCATTATCAGCAGAAACACAATCCGAGTATGACCAATGGGTGAAACAAATTAAAAAAGCTGGCGGAAAAATCCACTTTGATTCCAACATTGACCGGAAAGAGTTTTATGATAAAAATGGATATTATGTTTGCGTTTTTGCCGATCCGGACGGACACAAGTACAATCTACTCTATAACAAAAACAAACAATGAGCAAAATTATCTTTGATAGCGGAATATCACTTGACGGCTTTTTCGCAGGTGATAACAGAAGTCCAAAAAACCCCATGGGTGGTGTATCAGGGAAACTACACCAATGGATGTTTAAACAAAAAGCATTTTGGAAACACATCAAAATGGAAGGTGGCGTAGAAAACGGGGCAGACTCCAAGTTAATAGACGATGTGTTCGCCAGAACAGGAGCTTACATTATGGGGAAACGCATGTTTGAAGAAGGCGAAGTCGTTTGGGCAGAAGATTTATATGAAGCCGATGTTTATGTACTCACACACGAAAAACGGGAACCATGGGTGCAAAAGGGTTCCACTACTTTTTACTTCATTAATGATGGAATAGAAAGTGCCTTGGAAAAAGCAAGAAAATCGGCCAAAGGAAAGGACATTAGAATACAGGGTGGCGCAAATACTATTCAGCAATTTCTAAATGCGGGACTTATTGACGAATGTTTTATTCATATTGCTCCAATTTTTTTGGGCAGCGGAATCCGACTATTTGACGGTATAGAAAAAGACAAGTATAAAATTCAAATTGCTGAAGTAATTCCATCTGACCTAACAACCCACTTGAGATACAAATTGTTGAAAAAATAAAAACCGGCAACTTGGGATTGATATAAAAACCGAAATATGCGAAAACTAATTGCGGCAATCAATATGACAGTGGATGGGATTTGCGACCATACGGCCGGAATACCTGATGAGGAAATACATCAACATTATACTGAACTGTTAGGACAGGGAGACCTAATTTTATATGGTAGAAAAACTTACAAACTTATGGAATTTTGGCGACCATTTTTGGAAACCCCTTCAGAAGTCAAATCAATGAACGACTTTGCTTTGGCTATTGACAAAATTCCAAAAATTGTTTTTTCGCACACCTTGAAAAGTGTTGAATGGAAAAGCGCAACAGTTGCTAATCGTAATTTAAAAGAAGAAGTGGAAGTGCTGAAGCAACAAGCAGGTAAGGACATTTTAGTAGGCAGTCGCAGCTTAATTATACAACTAATGAATCTTAATTTGATCGATGAATGCCAACTGTGTATTTATCCAGTAATTGCAGCAAAAGGTCTGGCATTATTTGAAGACATAAAAGAAAGGACTATCCTAAAACTCATAAAAACTAAAACCTTTAAAGGAGGTGCAGTAATTCATTACTATAAACCGAAATAATGAAATAATTCGTTTATCGGACGCAAGTAAGCCTAATAACTATAAAAATGAAAAATCAAATATATCCTTGCCTTTGGTTTGATGGAAAAGCGCAAGAAGCGGCCCAATTTTATTGTTCCATCTTTAAAAATTCAAAAATTACAGCAGACAATCAGACGGTGGTAACATTTGAATTGAACGGCAAAAAATTTATGGGACTAAATGGTGGCCCCGAATTTAAATTTAATGAAGCCGTATCCCTTGTTGTTGATTGTGAAACCCAAGAAGAAATTGACCATTTATGGGATAAATTAACTTCCGAGGGAGGAAAAGAAGGTAATTGTGGCTGGTTAAAAGATAAGTTTGGGGTTTCTTGGCAAATTGTGCCAACAGTTTTACCAAAACTTTTGAGCAATCCTGAAAAGGCAAAAAATGTTATGGAGGCCTTTATGAAAATGAAAAAGTTTGATATAGAAAAACTAATAAATTCTTAATAATAATGAGCGGAACGGATAACTTTAAAACAGTTCAAGAATACTTTGAATCCCAACCAATAAAAACCAAACAGGCATTACTTGAATTAAAGCAATGTATTCTAAAGGTTGCACCTGAGGCAACCGAATTGTTTAATTATAATATTCCAGCTTATGCATTGATTTAAGGTGGAAAAAGAGAGCAACAAATTATGATTGCCGGATATAAAACACACGTTGGTTTTTATCCTCACCCAACTACCATAGAAAAATTTAATTCAGAGCTAAGCAACTTTAAGAAAGGCAAAGGATCTGTTCAATTTCCTTTAAACAAATCGCTCCCCAAAGAGTTGATAGAAAGTATGGTTGCCTATCGAATGGAATTATTAAAGCAGTAATAAGGTTGATCAACAACGCGTATAATTAACCAGCCCCACATAATCATTCGCGCTTGCCATGCTTTTTGGCATGGTCCCTGCCCGAATAGGTACGCCCGACCGTACCGATTCGGGCGGGGGAGGGTTGCAAGTTCTCTGTGTACTCTTAAAATCCTATGCACATACCTATTGTTCAGTTTCTTTTACTAACTTACCTCCTGCCCACACCAATGACCATATAATGAACCGTTGTCAGTATTTTAGGATAAAAACATCATTTAAAATATTGAATAATAAAATATAATTATGAAAAATATATTCATTTGTGCATTACTTATAACAGTCACTTCCGAATTTTTATATTCCCAGGATATAAATAAGAACTTCAAATGGCCTGAAAATAAAAAAGTCGCAGTATGTTTAACATTTGATGATGGTCTAGATTCCCATCTGGATAACGCCATACCTATATTGGACTCTTTAAATGTAAAAGCCACTTTTTACTGTCCCGGAAATAAAGAATCTTTACATAATCGCACTTCTGAATGGAAAAAAATTGTTGAAAACGGACATGAACTAGGTAATCATTCGTTATTTCATCCATGTGATGGTAGGTTATTTGATTGGGTTACACCAGAATATGACCTAAACAATTATACTTTGGAACAAATGCGTATGGAATTATATACAGCCAACACCCTACTTAAGGCTGTTGATGGAAAAAGCCATAGAACTTATGGCTATACTTGCTCAAACTATACAGTACAGGGCGATACAACCTACATAGATGTGGTAAAAGAACTATTTTCTGCAGCTAGAAGTGATGGGCCCATACCGGACACTATGGAGAATATTGACCTCAATTTTATGCCAAGTTGGTATGTAGACAGTCATACGGGTCAAGAATTGATTGATTATGTAAAAGAGGCAAGAGAAAAAGGCACTATTGCCACTTTTATGTTTCATAGTGTTGGAGGTGGTTACTTAAACGTATCCAATGAAGCCTTACGGGAATTATTAATTTACCTTAAAGAAAACGAAGAAGATTATTGGGTAGATACCTTTTACAATGTTACAGCATATATAGCCAAGCAATCAGACAAGACTAAATAAATCAGTGAGATTGGATAATTGAACAGTTTACGACAAGAGATCCACTTTATGATTGCATTGGCTCTTCATTTAAGACCTTTTTATTTAGTTTCTAATTGTGCCGTCTAAAAACCATAGTGTATTTTTAAAGTATATTTCAACTGCGATTCGGATAAATAGCCGGTTTCTAGAAAAAGACTAAATTAGTATCCACAATAAACCCGTTAAGCCTACAAATCGGCATTCCTAAATCCACAGTCCGGTCGTAAACCGGGGCTGCTGTTGCTGATTTGAAAGAATTGTACTAGAAACAGTATGACTATAAAAAAATCAAAACGAATAATTAGAATCCTTTTGTTTCTTGGAACAATAATCTCATTATACTTTGTTCCATGGCCTATAGTAAAAGCGTGGATAGCTCCATTACCCGATACAGTACAGGAGCAAGTGGATATGGCTTCCGATTATGGATTTGATGGAATTATTGTTTATGCGGATGAAAAAGGCGAAAAACCTGAATTTTATGCTGCGGGTTATAAAAACAGAGAAAATAAAATCCCTGCGGACCCACATTCTTTGTTTAAAATAGCCAGTGTAGGGAAACTTTATTTTGCTGTGGCTGTCGCTAAATTGGTACGAGATGGGACATTATCATTGGAGAAAACACTAGCTGATTATTTGCCCGAATTAAAAGGAAGAATAGAATATGCAGATAAAATTACTTTGCGTATGTTGGTTCGGCACAAAAGTGGTATTCCAAATTACACTGATACTTACATGTACTGGGTGGCACCTAAGGAAACGGCAGATGAGAATCTTGCTTTGGTTTTGGATTTGCCCGCCAATTTTAAACCCGGTGAAGATTTTCAATATTCAAACACAAACTATCTATTACTCGACAAAATAATGAACCGAGTACTGGGATACGCCACATTCCATTACATTCAAAAAGAGGTTTTGACACCATTGAAACTAAAACACACTTATGGTTCCATCCAGGATGTAAATATGGATGATGTAATGAGCGGTTACTATGTAGGTTATGATATGGATCTAAAAACGGATGATATTGGTTCAATGTTGGCAACCGCCGAAGATCTTGGTAAATTTATAAGAGCCTTAAATGAAGGGACTGTTTTTAAAGATAAAGAAGAACAGGAAATCTACACCTCAATTTACGAGTATGAACATACGGGTTTGATTCCAGGCTATCAAACCATCGCCAAATATCATAACGACATTGATGCAGTGATCATTCAATTTACAAATACGGTGAACTTTGAAGGTTACAACTGGAATTTATCGGAAGTAATGTATAGCAGAATTGTGAAAATAATTAAAAATAAAAACTAGTCCCCGCTATCGCTATATTTCCTTATCCCAATATGGTAAAAACTACAATATTAGTCACCAAACGGACTGCTTCCATTAGCGGCAAAGTGTACTCTTCCATGGCACCGTTCATTTTTTGTCCAGCCAGTATCGCAACTTTAAAAACATAAATCAATATCTTAACCCAACAAATCAAAAGATTAGTACATAGTGGAAAATACATTGGTGGAAATGATGTCAGGTTTTATTGACTTGAACAATGATGAAAAACAAGGGATTTTAGAAGCTTTTCCTATTAGAACGTATACAAAAGGCACAAGTTTGCTCAAACAGGGGCAAATTGCCAAAGATGCTTTTGTAGTAATAAAAGGTTGCATAAGAGAATATTCAATTGACGATGGTGAAGAAATAACATCCGAGTTTTATACTGAATTTCAATCTGCCGTGAATTTTGACAGCATGACCAATAACAAACCTTCTAAATGTTATTTTACTTGTACTGAGGATACTACTGTAGCCATTATGAACGCTGAAAAAGAAACTGCATTATATAAAAGATTCCCTCGATTTGGTGAAGTTTGTCGTGTGGAAATGGAAAAAATACTAGGAGCAAGTCAAGAAAAACTAACTGATTTTAAAAAATCAACTCCAAAAGGTCGTTATTTAAATTTATTGAAAGAAAGGCCCGACCTAATAAATAGAGTACCTCAATATCAAATAGCAAGCTATCTTGGAATTAAGTCAGAAACCCTAAGTCGGATTCGGAGTAGAATTGCTACAATGGATTAATTAATTTTCTGTGCCACAACATAGTATTCTGTAGCTGGTTTATCTATTAAGATATCCGTCTCAATTATTTTAAAACCACAATCCGTAATCATTTCTTCCAATTCCAACATTGTTACGAATTTTAAATAAGGGAGAATTTTCAGCTTTTTCAAAATGAGTATTATACTGCCGGACAATACCCCTACAAATGTCCGCTTTTCTTTTAAACAAGCCGTTGAAGTAATAATCAAACCCCCTGCTTTTAGTAAGTCATTCATTCGATTTAAAACCTTTTCAATATCTTCAAAATACAATAGAATATTTAAGGCTAAAATAGTATCAAAGCTCTTGCATTTATAATTTTTGTCAAAAAGGGTTGTTTGCGAAAATGTAATATTTTCAATTTGGTTATTTAGTGCTTTTTCTCTTGCTGCACTTATCATTTTAGATGATATATCAAAAGCCTGTATCTCCTTAACCTTATTGGAAAATTCGATAGCATATAGGCCGGTAGCGCAACCAAAATCGAGAACAGTATCAAAGTTTTTAAAATACTTTGGACTTTTGCTTAGAATTAGATTGTAGGCATTATCCATAGCTTTTTTATCATAATTCTCGGATAGTTTGTTCCAGAAATGTTCTGAACTTTTCATTTCATTATTTTTTAAATTAGAATTTAAAGCCAAAGTTTAAACTTGGTTCAAATATATGTTTTGGTTTTCCTTCTTCTATTTTTTCAAAATCTCAAGGGAAGTTAGTATCAATAGGCCAATATTTAAGTGCGTACGCCGGTTCTACAAAGAAACGTTCATTAAAATCATCGATAATTTTACCTTTAAATTCATAGTTTTATGTTGCTTAGAAAATCATTTCTACAAATTTAGGTTCTCATTTTACCTTATTCATTGACTATAGTCAAGAAATGAAAAAAGGAAGAATAATGCCATAGAGCAATGTTAATTGATAGTATCTGTTTTGGTAATAAGCCCACCCCACTACTCCTACCGCTGTCGGCCTACCTTGCCGTGCCAGTTGTGTACAGTTTTGAAAAAAATACAAAATGGATAAAAAAATTGGACTAAAAGGTGCTATTGCCATTGTTACCGTCGGCAATGTACCTTTTAAACAAATTTTAGATGCCCAAGATCATGTTTTTGCCAAAAATGCAGAAACAAGCTTGGGACAAATTGGATTTACCACTGTGCAGGGCAAGGTCGAAAACTAAATACTGTTTTAAGCCTGGATGCTAATATACTTACGGGCTTATAAGCATTATCTGTAGCGATTCGAATACCAAAATCATTGCCATGACGATGCCAACAATATGAAATTACGTACCTTGTTGTTTTATATTTGTACAAGCAAAAGTATGCAGTTCAAAGTGACAAGTATTAATTTCACTACGATTATCAACTCTTCTTATATTGGAACAAAATGAAAAACGATAATAAATTAAAAGGAAAGAACATTCTAATCACCGCTGGTGCCCAAGGTATTGGTGAATCAATCACCAGACACTTCATTGATAGTGGAGCCAATGTTGCCATCCACTATTTTTCCAGTGCCGATACCGCGGACCAATTAGCGGAATATGCAATTGGTAAAGGACAAAAGGCGGTTGCTATAAGTGGTGACCTAACAAAGGAGGCCGATGCGAATGCATTGGTGGAAAAAACAGTAAAAGCGTTTGGTGGTCTGGACATACTGATCAATAATGCAGGTTCACTTGTTGCCCGTAAAATGCTGAGCGAAATGGAGGCCGAATTCTGGCACAAAGTAATGGATATAAACCTTACCTCCATGATGTTCGTAACACGAGCTGCGGCTCCTTTTCTAGCCAAAAATGACAATAGTAGTATTGTTAATTTGGCATCACTTGCCGGGCGAAAAGGAGGTCACCCGGGATCGTTGGCTTATTCTACCAGCAAAGGTGCTATCCTTACATTTACGCGGGCACTCTCAGCCGAATTGGGACCTCAAGGTACTCGGGTCAACGCGGTTGCTCCAGGTCTTATCCTTGGTACTTCATTTCACAACACTCATACGACAAAAGAATCAGCGGCTGCAACAACGGCAAGTATTCCAATCCAACGAGCAGGTAACGCAGATGACGTGGCGCGGGCAGTATTATTTCTGGCTTCCGAATACGACGGCTTTATTACCGGTGCTACCCTGGACATCAATGGCGGCGTCTACAATATGTAGGTCGTGCTAAATTTGAACGTGACCAGAAACTTAACCAAATGCAAGAGGTAGGTGAAAAACAGAAAATACTGGGAGCTAAATAACACCCCGTGTTTTAATATTAATTTTTTTTTAAGGATAAGTTTATGTTAAAGACTCCGGTAATACATCCTACAATCATGGAAGTGCTTGCCCGTTCAGGGCATTTTGCACAAGTAGTCATTGCTGACGGAAATTTACCGGTCGCTGCCATGACAGGTCCAAACTCCACCACTGTACACCTCAACTTTCGTCCGGGACTATTGGACGCACTCACGGTGCTTGAAGGTATTCTGGAAGTCTGCCCTGTTCAAGGTGCTATCGTCATGGAAAAGCCTGCAGAAGCAAGCGCCGAAATACACGATGCTTATAAAAAATTATTGGGTGATGTAAGTTGGGAAAGCATGGAACGCTGGGCTTTCTACGATAAAATCAGGGAACCTACCACCACATTGATTATTCAAACCGGTGAACAGCGCCGCTTCGCCAATTTGATCCTTATTGTTGGTGTTGTAAAAATGGCCGAAGAAACTAACTTTTAGGAACTTGACGCTCAGCTAACAGTAAATGAGCTTTCTGATCTAAGTGAGAAAAAACCCCATTCACCAACAATGTGCACATTTAAGAAATTAGGATAGCCAATTTGAAAAAATATTATGGAAATTGAATATCTACATAGCGTAAGGAAGCAATTTGAGTATTACAAATCCCTTGGAGAGAAAACCCTTGAACAACTAAACGAAAAAGACCTCTTTTGGCAATATAACGAAGAGTCCAATTGCATAGCAATTATGGTCAACCACCTTTGGGGAAACATGAAATCGCGCTGGACAGATTTTTTAACCACGGACGGAGAAAAGGAATGGCGTAATCGTGATTCGGAATTTGAATCCGAAATAAAATCAAAAGTTGAACTACTTTCAAAATGGAATGATGGATGGAATTGCCTGTTTGAGGCACTAGCCTCTATTAATAAAGAAAATTTTGACACCAAGGTTTATATCAGGAACCAAGAGCATTCAATAATCGAGGCGATAAATAGACAATTGGCCCATTATTCCTATCACATTGGACAAATAGTTTATATAGGCAAAATGATCAAAGGAAGTGAATGGAAAAGTTTGACTATTCCAAAAGGAAGATCAACAGAATTTAACCATGGGAAATTTTCTAAAGGAAAGCACAAAGGACATTTCTCCGACGACATAATTTAAAACCAAAAAAGGAACTTTAGTTGGAAAATTAATTTCGAAAAAACAAATACAATGAAAATTTGTGTTGCACAGACAAAATCGGAAAAAGGAAATATAAAGGCCAATATCCAAAACCATTTAAGGTGGATAGAACTTGCCGTTTCCGAAAAAACGGACTTGATCATTTTCCCTGAATTATCCTTGTTAAACTACGAACCGGAACTCGCAAAAGATTTTGCGACCGACCAAAATGATCTGAGATTGGACGTATTTCAAGCAATTAGCGACACAAACAGCATTGCCATTGGTGTTGGTATACCTACCAAAATGGAATCCGAGATTTTAATTAGTATGGTTATTTTTCAGCCCAAGCAAGCACGACAAACTTATTCCAAACAAATTCTGCATCCGGACGAAAAGCCGTACTTTAATGAAGGAACCCAACAGACTATTTTGGCCATTAAGGACTCGAAAATTGCCCTAGCTATTTGTTACGAATCCTTACAGCCTGAACATTCCAAAAATGCACATGGAATGGGAGCAGAAATATATTTGGCGAGCGTAGCGAAATCACAAGCGGGAATGGAAAAAGCGAATACGGACTATCCGAAAATAGCGGACAAATATTCAATGCCAGTTTTAATGGTCAATTGCATCGGGTATTGTAATAATTCCCTGAGTGCGGGACAAACATCCATCTGGGACGCTAACGGAATTCTAATCGGACAACTCGATAGCCAAAGCGAGGGATTGTTAATCTATGATACGGTATCAAAATCTACCTATTCTGTAAACCAGGCTCATAGACTTTCCAACTAAATCACGTTACCTAAAATTAGAATGTCAAAACATACTTTCAATTCTAATAAATGATCAGACTAGCGGAAGTTACTCCCTATTTAATATATTCAGACAAAACCGTAACTTACTTCCAAATTAATATTAGTCAGTAGTTGTTTACAAACAGCAAAAATAAAAAGCTAATAAAATGGGTAACGTAAAAGTAAAAACTAACCCTAAAGTAGATGAGGTCTTTGCAAACTATCCTGATTTTGTTAGGGAAAAGATGCAGGCGTTACGGGAATTGGTTCTTGAAACAGCGGAAGAAACCGAAGGAGTTTACAAACTGGAAGAAACCCTGAAATGGGGAGAACCAAGTTTTGTAACCAAAGATGGTAGTACCTTGCGCATGGACTGGAAAGAAAAAACACCCGATAAGTACGCCATGTATTTTCATTGCACAAGTAGGTTGGTAGATACATTTAGATTGGTTTTCAATCACAAATTTCAATACGAAGGTAAACGGGCCATAGTTTTTCAATTAAATCAGACAATCCCAAAAGAAGAATTGAAGGAATGTATTAAAGCTTCATTGACCTATCACAAAGTAAAGGAATTGATTACGTTGGGAATTTGAGTCATTAAGAGAGAAGAAAGTAAATTCAGTAATCTCCATATAATAAACACTTATAAATATAATGATGCTAATCTTATAAGGAAGTCGAGAGGTTTTAGACTATTATAGCATTAATATGAGGTCTCGCACGATGGCTATCGGAATGCGCCTAACTGATTATCCATAACAACTCATAAACAATATATATTTAATTGAACACCTGTTGTTTATGTGCTACATTTCGGCCAGTATCTTATAAACAAGAAAAACAATGCATAGCAGGGCTGCAAACAATGGCAGTAAAAACCTCCGGTTTCCCCAACATTTCTCCTTGCCATAATCGTTAATGGCCAATTTGGTCTGTGAGAGATTTACCATTGTAAAAACACTTATGACTACATAGCTTGTAGCATTGGCCAGTTCAACAATAGGAACAAAAATGGCGAGAACAACAATCCCAATGGCTATAGCAATGGTGGCCAGTAATGGAGTACGATACTTCTTATGTACTTGATGAAACAATTTGGGTGCGCTGTTCTGCCCGGCCATTCCATATAGAACCCTTGAACCCATTATTACCTGTGCCAATACTCCATTTAAAACAGCAACCAAACTAATGATACTTATAATATAGGCATAATGTGGCCCTTTATTCGCAACTATTTCCGCCATTGGAGCATCGGTGGCAATAAGTTCGTTCAGTGGCAAGGCAATCACGGCGACTATGGCGACGGCTATATACAGGAACAAGGCTACGAACAAACTGCCCATTATAGCTATAGGCATGCTCTTTTTCGGGTCTTTGGCCTCCTCGGCAACATTTGCCAAATCTTCAAACCCAACAAAGGCATAGAAGGCCAGAAACGCACCCTGAAACACAGCGAATATATCATAACCAGGTGCCATAATGAACATTTGGGAAAACTGTGAAGTGAATTTCTCCAAATCTATACCTGCCACAAAAATGACAAATAGTAACCCCCCTACCTCAATCAGTGTTATTAATCCGATCACGTTTAAAGACTCCCCAATACCCCGGATGGCAAGTAAACAAAGTAGTGTCATACTAACAATGATCACAATAGCATCGGGAAATTCTATAAACACGTCCAAGTAGCCAACAAATCCTTTGAGAATGGCAGCAGCGGAAATGAACCCTGTAAATATTACCCCCCACCCCACCAAAGAGGCCAATCGTTTTGAATTGAATGCCTTATTTACATAGATTATCTCCCCACCACTTTTCGGAAACCGCGGTGCAAGAAGGGAATAGGAATATGCGGTCAATCCTGCCAAAACCCCGGCAAGAAGGAAGGAAAGAGGAGCCAGTGTTCCAGAATATCCAGCTACTTTGCCCACCAGCACATAAATACCTGCTCCCAGCATGGTCCCAACTCCGTATAGGAGTATTTGCATTGTACCCAGTTGTTTCTTTAACCCAACCTCTTCCTTTTCATTCTTCATGCCTGCAAGTTTTCATTTTATTTTAGGTGATTAAAGTGATTCCATTACTTTCTAACCGGGATTGACTTCCTTTTTCCCAATTCCCAAGCGCCGTGCTTGGATTCCAATTAATGGCCCAGCGAGGATTGAGGACAGTAGCGCTGAAAATACTATAGCGACGAATATTGCTTGTCCAATTAGCTGTAGTTCAATGGCCAGTGTAGCAACCACAATCTCCATGGCTCCTCCCGGAATAAAGATCAAGCCCATCAAAATAGATGTTTGTTGGGATTGTTTGCCCAATTTTGCTCCTAACCAGGCCCCTCCAAATTTACCTAAAATGGCCACCATACAGAATATTAGGGTTGGCCATAATTCCAGTCCGGCCAAAAAGTCGATTTTAATACCAAGTGTCGCAAAAAAGAGGGGTACAAAGATAGCGTGCAAGGTATCCGAGACACTATTGCGAAGATCCTCTGTTACCCTTTTGGCACTACCGGCCATGGTACCGGCAAGGAAGAATCCCAGAATGGCATGAATTCCCATCCACTGCGTGATGGCTCCACAGAGCAGACCAACACTGACTATTAGGGTCTGTGCTGCTGCGGGCTGTGGTAATGAAGTGGCTTCGACACGCTTTATCGCAAAATTCAACACCTTGGCCCCAACGGCAATACTTATAACAATAAAGACTATCACAAGCAATGCCCTACCGCCCAGATCAATGAAGCTCATTTCATGGGCCGTTACCAATGAGATAACCACAGTAAACAATAACCATCCAAAAATATCATTGATTGCACAGGCCGAAAGGGCAAGGGACGCTTGTGGCGTTTTACTAATTCCAAGATCGCCCAGGGCACGTGCCACGACCGAGATGGCAGTGATAGAACATGCTACGGACAAAAATAAAGGGAAGGTGATTCCCGTAGCTGCTTCTCCCCAATAAATAGGGTCATAAGCACTAAAAATTGGATAGCCAATAGCAATGGGAAACAACACCCCGACAATGCCGATTAAAATGGACGAACGACCACTACGTAACGCATGTCCCACATTTACGTGAAACCCTGAAGATAACAAAAGAAAAAAGACCCCTAGCCAAGAAACAGTTTCCAGCATTATGTATTGGGGTTCACTATCTGGAAACAGCATGTTTTGTAAGTCTGGCGATACCCGTCCAAGTAGGGTTGGCCCCAAAATAACGCCAGCTAAAATTTCACCAGCCAAGGCCGGTATCTTTAAGGATTCACAGATAACACCAAGAGTTCGTGCAACCCCAAGAAGTACAAGGATCTGCACAATAAAAAGTAGGATGTGGCTTTCGTTGAGGTAATGCATATCAATATTTTAGCCTATTGTAGTCATATTAGAGTATACTAAGTGCCATTCATAAATGCACTTGGCAGATTGCCAACACCATATCTCCGGTAGTCCAATTTTCCCTTTATCTGTTATTTTGATACCATTAAATTCACTGAAGCGAAACCTCCAATTTTACTTAGACTATCCTTGATTGGTTTTAGTTCCGAACTGCACCTACCTATACCTAAAACTGGGTCAAAACAGTAACACTATTTAATACGGGAAAAATGTTTTGTTCAAGGTTTATGCCTCCTTTTGAAAAGTAAAAAGTGGTATTCTAGTTTGAAATGCCGTATTTTGGGTGACGCTCTGTTGAAATACCTTTTCTATGAAGTTGGTATGGTGGGTAAACATGATTACCATATCTGCGTCAACATCGGCCACAAACTTATTGATGCCCAATACAACGGAGCTGATTTTTAGTTCGGTCATTTTAATTTTTTGATAGGAAAAATCTTTTATCAAACTCTTTTCCTTTTGTTGCAGGTCTCCTTCAAAACCCTCATCCGCCTTATCTATATGAAGGATTTGAATCCATGCATTCATTAATTTTGCGAAAGGGATAATTAAATCAAGCTCTTTCTCAAGATTGTAAAAGTCGCTGGAGTATACAATATTTTTGATACCCTTATATCGGGCAAATTCAGGAATGGTCAGTACTGGGATACTACTGTTCTCTATTATACTGGCGGCATTACTACCAAAGAGAATCTTTTTAAGCCCACTGGCACCTTTTGTTCCAATACATACAATATCGATATCATTTTTAAGCGCGGTCGTTTCTACATATTTTCCTATGGACGTACCAGAAGTAATTTCATAGCTTATATCAATCTTATGGGTATTATCTTTTTCAATAGATGCCAAAAGTTCTTTCATTGCCCTTTCGGAACTAGCTTTTATAGCCTCTTGAAGCTTATTGGAACCCACTCTGGCCCTTGAAGGGGCACTGGTATCTATTACGTGAAGTAGTTTAAGTTCTACCTCTAGGTCCTTGCTCATATCTACAGCATACTGGATCGCTACCTTGGATAATTCTGAAAAATCTGTTGGGATTAAAATTCTCATATAAAAACTGTTTTAGGTTTATACTTTAAAAATATCCAACTCCTGGGTCAAATAATATGATATTGGTCATCCCTAGAAATAATATAACACAGACCCATTTATCCTAAAATCCTTCTACATACCTATATTAGAACTGCTATATAAAATGTTGTGGTCTTTTTAATGAACTCCAAATGTATGCAGTTAAAGCTTCCTGTTGACTTCTATTGTAGTGCATAACACTCCCCTTTAACCGTATTATGCGCAACTACGCACATTGCCCAATTCCTGAGAGTCCATCATAGTACTCCTATCATCATTTTCTAAAGTCGTGTAAAGCCAAAACCGGTATAGTGCTGTAATAACCCAGGTTTTTTACCATAGGTCGGGATAATATCATTTTAAAAAAATGGTGCCTTCTGTTCATAAAGGCAATCATATTACTACCACTACTCTGTAAGAACACATTGATTGCAGATTGCACATCTTTGTTAATTATGGAATGGAAAGAACAGTCCAAGCCTTCAAAATAATCTTTTAAAAGGTTTTGATTATTAATCTGGTCTTCATCCAGTATTTCATCCTTGGGGAGCACAATTAACACTTTTATTGATGATTTTGAGATTTTTGCTATATCTACCATAGACTGAAATTCATGTCTTTTAAAGGTAGTCCTATAATCCGTTGGAAAAACAATTTCCTTTATTTTGGTATAGGTTGTTTTTGAAGGTATGGCAAGTACCGGACAGCTTCTTATTTCTTCCATGGCAAGAACCGTCTGGCTCCCGTAAATTTCCATTCTAGAATCCGCAGCTCCCTTGGTCCCCATAACAACAATATCTATATTGTGTTTATCCACCATATTTTTCATGGTATCAATTAAATTACCACGTTCTGATACCGTGTGGAATTCATGATGAACAGCCTTATCAGCAGTTACCCAATCACGAACAATTTGCAATCCATCAGTCGATTTCTTTTTGGATTGCTCCAATGTATTGGTAAACGTGAGCTCCAAAGTATAAGCTTCAACTTGATAAGTGTTTAGAATATAAAAAACACACTTTTCCTTCTTGAAAAGTGCAATGGCATAATCAATTGCATTTTGAGCATTTCTTGAAAAATCCGTAGGACAAAGTATTCTTCGTGTCATAATTGAACCTGTTTGCCCAAATATATTTTTTTAAAAACTGGGATGCTATGATATTTATCAGTAGGGCAATACCTCTTTAAACAGGCCAGCTTAAGGACCGTCCTTTGGTTAAAATTGAAACCCTGGTAAGTTAAACTTTAAATACAACCAAGTACATCAACAAGATGTAATCCTATAATATTTTATAAAGCGTAGTTACTATTACCCCTTTACCATCATTTAAAACATGGGATAATAATGGTTTTTTTTCCTTTACTTTTAAATTAAATGGTGGGGCCAATAAGTTTAGACCGCTTTGCTTTTTTAACCTAATTCCCTGTCCAGAAATAATATCCTTATTGGGTACAAAATCCCCTTCAGGTAAATGTTCCGTTAAAACAACATATTTATAATTGTACAACTTACCCACTACACTTTGTACTTCCTCATTGGATAAATGTTGAAGCACTTGTCTCAATATAGCACAATCCCCAGAAGGCAACTCATCAAGGGCGATATCCAAACAATGGAACTCCAAATTATCTGCCTTATATTTTTCCCTATTACGGGCTATAAGCCCTGTAACTATATCTATGGCTATGTACTTCCTGGTATGCCCTACCAATTCCTTTCCAACATTAAAATCCCCACAACCTAAATCGCATACGGTTAAGGGTTCTTTAAACGAGCTCAAGAATAATGTTAGTACAGCTATATAAGGGTTTACTATTTCTGGGTGATGTGACCCTGCGCCGGAATAAAAATCGGATTCGTTTCCGCCCCACAGGTTCATTTCATAAACCTGTTCCATAGTCGCTTTGGTGGGCCAAGGCTTCTTTGTTCTTTTTATTCTATTTTCTTTCATTCTCCATAAACACTCTAGTTGGCACTGCAAACTACAAAATCAGCTTAATATCCATTCCAATGTATTTTTACTTTTCCATGCATTTTGCTAATCAAGTAATGGTAAAAGTTATTAATTGGTATTTGCTATCTTAGATTCAAAATATTTGTCCGGTCACCATGTTGTAACCAGCGCTTTGAAGGTTTAAACAATCTAAGAGTAAACTTGGATGGTAAAAACCCTGAACAAATTGAATAAAATAAATGATTAATCTTTATACATACCAATGAAAGCTGGATACCCAACTACAATTTTAAATTTAGCTACTCTAGTGAAAATAATAGCCATAAACTGTGTTATTTTCCTAATTATAATGTCTTGTCAAATTTCGAAAGCCCAAACAGGCAGTGAAAACGAACCTATACGCTACATTGGCGGCACACATATTGACCCCTTTACCCACGAAGCGGGCTTAAGATATGCCATTGGTGTCGAAAATATTCAAACCTTTCGAGCAAACCGTACACATCCAGAGTTAAGTGATGGATATGGATGGACATATAGTCATGCGTCCAACCTAGCCTATTGGAATGGTCAATTCTACCAACAATATATTAGTGGTGAAGCCGATGAGCATAGATCACCCGTGCAAACAATGTTGATTACTTCCAAGAATGGAAAAGACTGGAGTTTTCCCAAAGTGATTTTTCCTCCTTATAAAGCTCCGGAAGGAGTTAAAATCCCGGAGGGATCAACGGGTTATATGATGCATCAGCGAATGGGCTTTTATGTTGCACCCAATGGCCGATTACTGACCTTGGCTTTTTATGGTCACACGGAAGATCCGTTCCGGGAAAATGGTATAGGGCGTGTAGTACGCGAAATTTACAAAGATGGGAGTATGGGTCCCATCTATTTTATAAGGTATGATAGCCAAACAAATTGGAATGAATCCAACACCACATATCCATTCTTTAAAAAATCAACAAATAAAGGATTTTTAGAAGCTTGTGATTCTCTTTTGAAAGATAAATTAATGACCCTACAATGGTTTGAAGAGGATAATGGCGTTGATGGTTTTTACACCTTCAACAATTCTGAACAGGCTTTTAATTGGCATGTAAGGAAAGATGGAAAGATAGTGGGACTTTTTAAACACTCCTTTGCATCACTTTCCAACGATGGGGGTATTACCTTTTCAGACCCTGTAAAAGTAAATTCTTTAGTCATGTCCGGAGGTAAAATGTGGGGGCAAAGAACAGAAGATGACAGATATGCAATTTCATATAACCCTGTAGATCAATCGGAGTATCGTTTTCCCATGGCAATTACAAGTAGTGATGACGGTATTCTATATGATGATCTGCTGCTCGTCCAAGGAGAAGTTCCTGCCAGGCGATTCTATGGCATATGGAAAGATTTCGGCCCCTGTTATATGCGAGGCATTACGCCAGGTAATGGAAACCCTCCAGGTACGGACATGTGGATGACCTACAGCATGAATAAAGAGGATATGTGGGTATCCCGTATTCCCACACCTATTAAATACAAAGTGGACGAAGACATTACCAATGACTTTGAAAATATGGACATCACTGGACATGTTATAGATTGGAACATTTATTCGCCAACCTGGGCAAAAGCAAGTTTGATCAAAGAAAACAACGGCAATCAATGTTTGCAAATGAAGGATATGGACCCATATGATTATTGCAGGGCGATCCGTGTTTTTGAAGAAAGCAAAGTAGTTACAGCAAGTTTTAAGTTGAAAGTTAAAGCAATGGATACTACCCAGTTCGATATTGACATTACTGACCGTTATGGCAACAGACCTGTACAAATATCATTTGACACGGATGGTTATATTAAGGCTGCAAATGGGGCTAAAATTATGTCTTTACAGAAGTTCGAGGTCAATAAATGGTATTCCTTTAAAATAAATTATGATACCCGTGGCTTGGGTTTCTATTCCCTTGCTATCAATGATAAGACAGTAGCAGATAATTTAGCTGCAGTAGTGGCTGTAAAATCTGCTGAAAGAATTTCATTTAGAACGGGGGCTTATCGCGATATACCTAGCAGGAAGACTCCCAACGAAGTGGAATTGCCACCCTTAAAGGGTGCCGATGAAAAACAAAAGCTTTCGAGTTATTTAATTGATGATGTATTTATTAAACAAATTTTTTAACGTACTATTTTCAATTAAACATCTGTCTTTAAGACCGCAAGATTGATACTTAAATACCGCTACTTCTATTAAATGGAACCCTTATTTGGAAGACACAATAGCATCAAAAACAATTGAAAATGAAAAGAATAAACAAGAGTGGGAGATATTATAGGGTATATATCCTGATTATGTTGACAACCATCTTGTTTGCGAATGCACAAGAGTCAACATCAAACAAAACCTTTGATGTTATTATTGATACAGATCTGGGAGGTGATCCCGATGATATACAATCATTGTTCAGAACTGTGCATTATTCTGATATAATCAAGATAAAAGGTATTGTAGCAACGCCCAATTCAGATATTGATCACCACCCTTGGGATACCATAGAACATACAGGACTAATTGAAAATTGGATCAAGAGGATAGATGTTGAACATTTGCGTAAAAACGGTTACCGACAATTAATGCGGGAGGAAGATTTGCTCTCCATCATAAAATCGGGAGCAAAAAAACCAGGAGGCCCTTCGGACAACCAGAGTACAGAAGGTTCTGAATGGATAATTAAAACAGCCCAAAATTATACGAAGGAAAGTCCAATATGGATATTGGTGTGGGGAAGTTTAACAACAACTGCCCAGGCACTTCACGATGCTCCTGACATTGCCGATAAAATAAGGATCTACTATATCAGTTCTTCCAACACCCTACATGACCCCGTAAGCAGGAATTTTGTATATACCTTCATGGAAAATGAATACCCTGAATTATGGTGGATTGAAAACGGAATCCTTCCAAGGGGCAAACATGAAACTTTTCGTGGTGTTTATCAATCCGGAATTCAAGATGGAGAATGGTCCTATACCAGTTTCACCGATTTCAATATTCGTAACCACGGCTCTACCCACGATGGCTTGTTTCAAGAAAAATGCGGTGATGTCTTTCCATTGGCCAATTATCCCAAAAACAGTTTAAAGGAAGGAGATAGCCCTTCACTGTTGTATTTAATGTCTCCTATAATTGGTGGTGTGGGAAACGTTGATGACCCCACCCAAGAAAGTTGGGGCGGACAGTTTAGGCATTCAGACAAAAATACTCATCCCAATTACTATATTGATCTTGACAAATCTCCTGCTGAATGCCAAATGACTATAGGAAAATGGCGATATAATGTAATGAATGATTGGAAGAATCGGTGGGACAGATATGATAGGTAGTCATTGTAACAAAAAACTTCCAAACTATAATACGGACTACTTAAAAGGCACTGGTAAAACCACCTGTACATTTAGATGAAATCTCCACAATAAAGTTTCTTTCCAAAAGGCTATTTACCCTTAAAATATTATATCAAAATATACTTCCGAATTGCTATCTTAGTTTAAGATATGCATTCGATAATTAGATACGATTGCGACCAGCCATTATGAAAAAAACCATAATAATTATAGCAATACTGGCTTTTTCCCAGGTCAAGTCCCAATTAATAAAAGATGAGTCCATTGCCTTTTCTGTAGGTTACGGGTTAAGTGCACCCTATGATGATGTTAATGTAGCCGCCACTGGATTTTACCTACAGGGCGAATATGTATTTACCCTTGCCAAGTGGATGGACATGAGGCCATATGCTGGACTAATTTTGACAAAATCCAATGGTGAGGACTTAAATGAGAATCCAACTCCTTATAAAGCAACTTCCAAAGCATTTTTAATCGGAGGAAAAACAAGAATAACGGCTCCTATTCCATGGGTTGCCCCCTATATAGAAGCTGGGGTTGGCACATCTATAGGGTCATTTAAAACCTTAACACCATATACAGATTTTGATAAAAGTGGATTAATTGTTCACGTCCCCTGCTCTATTGGATTGGAATTGGGACCCAACCAGAATTTTGATATTGCCTTCACCTATTATTTTCATCCAAGTATGAAACAGTTCTCAGGAGCAGCTGCTTTTGGAATTTCGTTTCCAATAAATACTATTAAAAGAATATCGTAGTATATTAACTCTACTAACCTACCCTGTTATAGCTGGAGTTAAATTGAATGAGATTTATCCTCCCAATTCGGCCATTTTTTTTCCAACATGGGTAATTACCTCGTTGAATTCTTTTGTTGGATTAAAATCAATCATTTTAACATCTTTCTGAATTATAGCCGTATGTCCTGATGGCATATAAAAAACATCTCCCTTCTCGAGTAATTCTTCTTTTCCATCATCATAGATAACTAACAAAGCACCTTCCAATATATATCCCCAATGAGGACAATGACAACTGTCATTATTCAAACCTTGTAAGAGTGGTGTGAAATCGGTGCCCTTTGGTAATTCATTGAAACAAACGGTCATTCCTCCAAAATCAGGTTGAGCCCGCATTGTAGTACCTGGTGCTTGCATGGTGATCGGAATGCTTTCCTTTTTAATTTTCATGATCGTATATGTTTAGTGTACAATAAGTTACGGAAAAATATTTTAAAAGGTGCGGTGATTAAATCTAACCCAAAGAAATTAAGGGTCATCTTAATAACTTCTGCTATGCAAAAAGTGTAAGTCTAATGCTCAAGAAGAATTATTAGCTTAAATGTCTTTCTCATAGATATACAGTAGTTCACTTAAAAAATAATACTTTTAAGCCAGTTTTTACAATAGGCTGCACGCCCTTTATAAATGATTATTGAGCCAAATGGCAATCCTTTTATTCAGATTCAACTTGTAACCCAATGAAATTAAAACTCCTTTTTATTGCCGTTTTCACTTTAAGTCAATCTTTTTATGCCCAAATTACTAAGGGTCTAATTGTACCCAAAGAAGCTAACGTCTCTAATTTTTGTTGTGCTTATGTTCCGGAGTCTGGCATCCAGATTTATAACAAACCCAATGGTGAAGTTCAAGGAAGAATTGTTCAAGACTCCGGAAAAGATCGTCAAAATAAATCAAGGGGAATATTCATTAAAGTGCAAGGGGAATTAGAACCAATAGAACATCCTAACATAAAAATAATAGGCGATGATATTACAGCTCTGCTGTACATTGATGAACATTCAAATTTTGTTAAATTACAAAATGGCTATTGGATTAAATTAGGAGAATTGGAGGATAAGGGATTGCAAATTGTTAATTGGATGCAATATCTAATTGAGAAAAGTCCGGAAGTAATTGGGTACTATGCAAAAGAACCTGGTCTCCATTTAAGGGAAAATCCTTCAGAAAATTCAGAACTAATTTTAGATTTGAAAGGAGATTTATTGGAAATAAAACTTACCCAAGAAGTCAAAGGATTATGGTGCAAAGTTATTGTAACCAAATATAGTGATCACCCATGTTCCAGTAAAGGTAATTTTGAGGAAATAAAACTCAAGACCTTCACCGGTTGGATTCAACTATTAACGGACGATTTAACTCCGAATGTAACGTATTACAAAACTTGCTAAGGGAACGAAAGTAAATCTCTAATTTTCTATTTATCCTTATTATTGACCAAAATTGGATACTCTACGTCATAGCCTTTTATGGAATGCCAAATTATCCTATTAAAAATGCTTTCATCCGCCTCATCAATATCATCAAGTGGCATTTCCATTGATTTTTGTGCATAATACAATTGTTTCTCATTAGAAATCGAAGACAACTCTGGGTTCATCTCATCCAATTTAATATTATTAGGTATCACTTTATAGGGAGAAAAATCTGGCTCACTGGTAAAACAATCAACCAATGGCTCCGCTAATAGATCAAATTGTGTCATAGGCGATAATCCCAAAATCAATTCCATGGTGCGGAGAAAGCTATTTTGATTATAGTGAGTGCTTATTACCTCTCCCCTTTTGGTGTACGGACTTATACACAAGGCACCTGTTCTGCGGCCATCTACATGATCTAAACCTGCCTGAGTATCGTCCTGAATAACAAAAATGGCCGTTTCTGCCCAGAATTTACTATGACTTACCGCTTCTACTATTTGCCCTAACGCCAAATCATTATCTGCAACAGTTGCTCTAGGTGTAGGATATCCAGCTCTGGTACCCACTGTATGATCATTAGGTAGAAGCATTACTGTAAAATTCGGAAAGTTATCATTCTTTTCAAATTCCTTTAATTCTTTTATAAACTCCCCTGCGCGGTAAACATCCTGTACTTTTCCCGGAAATCCAACATAGGTTGGGCAAAGATAAGGCTCCAGAGACTTGACCTCTGTAGTTGCCCTGATCTTTATTTCATTGGTACCTGCTTTAAATTGATTATATAGCTCGGTCCAAGTGGCTTCTTTTGGTTCAATATCCGCTATTACAAATTCGCCATAGTTGCGAAAAGAAAGTCCTGCATCCAAAACCTTATCCCATATAAAACCCCCTGAAGAATATGCCAAGACATCATCTCCATCATAGGGGTAACTTCTAACAAAACCTCCGAAACTTTTTTCGAGATAATCGGTAACAAATCCTTCCATAGCCCACATATGTCCATCGGCACTAAGCACTCCATTGCAATAAGTGTTATCCAACAAAACATATTTCTCTGCAAGGGCATGTTGGTTGGGGGTTACTTCCCTCCCAAACTGACATAAACTGGCATCTCCATTGCCTTGAGGAAGATCCCCATATACCTGGTCATATGTCCGGTTTTCTTTAATAATATAAAGCACATGTTTAAATACAGACTTTTCACCCGGACGGGTGGGCAAAGGCACCACTTTTTCTTCAGTAGCTTCAATATTCAATTCGTTAATTATTTTTGGAAGTCTCATATTAGAGGCCGCTTGCAATGAATAGCTATTTAACTCCTCCTCTCCAGGAACTGGTATGAAGGAGACAGACCCCATATGATCATGTGAGTTATAACCTCCCTTAGGAATTTTAGAACGTTCTTCCCATCTACCTCCAGTGCCTTTTACATTAGCCACGATTAACCCTGACCCGGCTTTATTCATAACAACGGCCCCTGGATACCATCCTGTAGGGATTAATCCAGTTACTTTATCTGTTTCAAGATCTATTACGGCAAGTAAATTATTAGCACCATTGGCTACATATAATAATTTCCCAGATGGTTCCAATACAAGAGCATTGGGAGCACTCCCAAAAGGTAGTTCTGCACTGGGTTTTGTTTCAATAGATTTTAATACTACATCCTGTTTGGTATCAATAACAGATATGATATCACTGTTGGCATTGGCAACATACAACCTTGACGCGTCATTTGACAATACCATATTACATGGAAGCAAACCAACTTCGATTTCCTTCAACACGGTTCTACTTTTTAAATCAACTACCGAAATGGTTCCTGAAGAACCAATACCCGTTTTGGGATCAATAACAGCATCTGACCCAGAGGTTAACCCTGTTATATCTTCCGAGTTTGGAGTGCGCCCTCCCCAATTGGTTACATAAGCCTTAGAATCTTTTATAATTACAGTAAAAGGAGCTATTCCCACGGGAATCTGCGTTTCCAACTCCATTGTTTTTGTGTTTACAACACCAAGACTATTATTACGACTAAGGGTTACATAAATCAATTCTTGTGCTTCATCAATAACAAAACCACCAGGATAAGACCTGTTGTTATCTTCCTTTTCAGGACCTTTTAATGTAATTTCTTTATGCCAATTAAAACCATTCACACCCAATATGGCCGACCTTAAAATACCTTCGGTGTCGGTAGTCCAAACAATAGAATCATTTGACGCCCATTCAATACCTTCAAATGTATTACCGCCTTTGGGCAATTCCAATGTTTGTATAATCGATTGACTGTTTACATCCAAGAATGTCAAATCACTCTTATTCTTTATAGCTACAATAGTTTCTGCATTATTTAAAGCAAGATCCGTAGGCCTTCCAGGAAAAACTACCGTATTACCAGCTGGATTTATTATTTGTGAAGTAGCAACTACATGGCTACCATCCTCCTGAGGTCCTACCATTGCTCTACGATTAAATAAATCCGGAGCAACAGTAAACTGCTTTTTGGAATTTTCTTTAATTTTTACTGAATTACAACTGAATAGAAAACTTAAACCAACTAGGGAAATAAGGACAATTGATTTTATTGATTTTTTGAAGTGGTTCATACTGATTAACTAATTTATCAAAGTGTTTTGATATTCACCAAATATGTCATGCGATAGACAAACCATTAAATATAAGGAAATATCTTCTGAGAAATTTAATTCACTGTAGATCCTTTTCATTTCTCTTTTTGTTTGCACCTAATTATTTACTGAATTTAAATTGCAAGAAAAGACAATAAATAAATTTGGACTTTGGTGACCTGATCCACATAATCAATGACTGTTTAAAAAATTTACATTTGTCTTCCATCTTTTTTCAATTGTTTTTTTAAGAATAGGTTTCAACCCTAGCCTTGTATTTATGAAGCCTTTCTTGGGCTTTACACCAATAGTATCCAAACTACAGAAATAATTTGGATTTACTATACTAAGGCTATAAAAGACATATTTACCATGATCCTTTATCTTTGGGTTACACTTGCTGACAAATGAAATACCTACTTACAGGACAGTAAACCGAAAGATTAAAATTTAGACTACTTAAAGTAGAGGATTTCGATTCTTGGGTGAATTTATTTAAGGCAGATAAAGTGGCGGAATATTTAGACCTTGATCCAAAACTAACGGAACCGGAATTATGCAAAATTTGGTTTGATAAAGCTTTTCATAGATACCAAAATGATCTGGGCGGAATGAACGTGCTGATCGAAAAAAGAACAAACCGACTTGTTGGTCAATGTGGGCTCCTAGTCCAAACCATTGAAAATAGGGAGAGATTGGAAATAGGTTACTCTATACTGCCAGAGTTTTGGAAAAAAGGTTTTGCTATCGAAGCTGCTACAAAATGTAAAAATTATGCTTTTGAAAACAACTTTGCTGATTCATTGATCTCTATGATTCATGAAGATAACCTAAGCTCTGAAAAGGTCGCTTTGAGAAATGGAATGACATTCGAAAAAATGATAAAATCCTTCAATATATTTCGTATAGACAAGGAGAATTGGAACCGTTAAATCCCAATTTACTGAGGATGGCAATTTTACTAAAGCGATTTTGCAATATTAGAAGTTGGCTATTTAAAAATTGTGGAAGTATACTTTGGATTAGTTGAATAAAAATGGATAAAGAACAAAATTTTCATTTTCCCGTCTATACTTAAAACTTCAATTCCCACATACACCATAAGAAATAACAATGGGTACTTATAAACCGAAAAAGATCAACAGCATTATGGTCGTTTACCTTAATTAACTATTTTTATTCCAATCAACCGTCACGGTTATTTAGAACATGACAATACCGCCTTGATTATAGAAATTGACTGATAATATTTTTATTCGACGTTTAACTTTATAAATTTAAGTGTAATCCAATCTGTGAATAATGTATGACCTCCTCATTGGAAATATTAAGGAATTAGTACCTCTTACCGAAGATGAATCCAAGCTGATCAAGAAATCGTTTGAACCGGTCCATCTTAAAAAGAAACAATTTTTACTTCAAAGCGGGGAATATTCCAACCATATGCGCTTCATTTCCCAGGGATGCGTAAAACTGTATAACCTAGATGAATTGGGTGTTGAACATATTCTACAATTTGGGATAAGTGGATGGTGGATCAACGACTTGTATGCCTATCTCACCCAAAAACCTGCAACATTCTTCATTCAGGCCATTACACAGAGTACCGTACTTCAAATACATAGGGATAGATTAAATGAACTCTTTGATAAAATCCATATGATGGATAGATTTTTCCGTATCAAAACACAGAATGGCTATGTTGCCCTACAGGAAAGAACTATCAATAATATGAGTCAGTCCGCCGAGCAACGTTACCTTGAGTTTATTGAGCGTTACAGAGACATAGAACAACAGATTCCTCAATATATGCTTGCCTCCTACTTGGGGGTGACCCCAGAGCACCTAAGCTCCATCCGGAAAAATATAAGGGATTATTAGCGTTCTTAAGATACCTTAATGGAATAGTTCCACATGGTTTTAATATTTGCACAAACAAATTATTTAAACCATGAAAAGAACTAAGATTTTAATTGCAGTCCTGCTCTTTTTTCAGTTAATGTTGAGAGGGCAACAACAAGAAACAGTGGGTAAAAGCCCATGGGGACCACAGGATCAAATTGGCACCCTTAATATGATGACCGAAGCTTCAAAGCTTCAGGTACTCTCCAAAATATCCTCTGGAAAGACCTACGACCTCAGTGTAGAATACTTTGTTGGGATGCCCAGTTTTCATTCGCTGGGAGATCCTGGATACCAGTATTGGCTTACACATACACCACACGGCACTATAGTGGACAATCCCAATGGCCTAGGTGAGGAAATGAACAGAAAGGTAAGCTATACCGGGGACGCCATCTCCTTGTATACCCATATGGGCACACACATAGATGCCCTGAACCACTTTGGCCTGGATGGGAAAATATGGAACGGATTTACCCCAGAGGAATACCTAGGAAACAAGGGCTGGAAGAAGACCGGAGCAGAAACTATTCCTCCAATTATTGCCAGAGGAGTACTCTTGGATGTGGCGGATGCAAAAGGACCCCTTCCAAAAAACTATCACATCACCTCCCAAGACTTACAGCTCACCCTTAAAAAACAGGGTATAAAGCTAAAGAGCGGGGATGTTGTTTTGATCAGAACCGGCCAAGCCGAATTCTACGAAGATGCCTCACACTACCTAGATAACTATCCAGGTATTGGCCTTGAGGCCGTTAAGTGGTTGGTAGAAGAGCAAGGAATTATGCTCTTGGGTGCCGATAACCTTAGTTTTGAGGCATTTCCGCCAGAACGGGAAGACAATTGGGTACCTGTGCACACCTATCTACTCGCCGAAAAAGGGGTAATGTTCATAGAGCAGCTATCCTTGGAAGAGCTATCCAAAGATGAGGTCTATGAATTTGCATTTATTGCGGCATCCCTAAAATTAAGGGGTGCAAGCGGATCCCCAATGCGGCCCCTTGCCATCCCTTTTAACACAAAAAAGTAAGCCATGAACAATTCATCGCTATTACTTCTCTCGTTTTCGGTAGGTATTTTGGTCGTAATCCAGGGTGGAATTAACGCTAGGCTCGGGATACTGCTAAACAACACCTTGCTAGCTACCACCGCTGCCTTGGTAATGAGTGCAAGTTTTACACTAATTGCAGTTTTCATGACCGTCCGCGAACTTCCAAGTATAGACCAAATACAATCTATACCCACCTATATGTGGTTTACAGGAGGGGCTTTAAGTTTCTTGGCAGTTACCCTCTTTTACTACATCATTCCACGTATTGGGATATCTACAGCGGTAATTTTTGGACTAAGTGGTCAAATAATTTTTGCAGCGATAGCGAGCCATTTTGGTTGGTTCGGAATGCCCATGGAACCCATGACCATTAAAAAAGTTATGGGAATGATAGTGATGACCTTAGGAGTAATACTCATAAAATATTAATGATTATGGATTTGATTACAGCAAACATTAAAAATCTTACAAGCTTATGGAGCTTGGCTGGCATTAAGGACGGTCAATTTTTGGATAATGAAAATTTCGCCATCAGCACCGTGTCAGAATCGGAATGGCCTAATAAATTATGGTTTCATAGGCCTCCAACCCAAGAGCTATTGGAGGAAATCCTTACTAGATGTGAAAGTGACGGCATCACTATTCCCATATGGCAAAACATTGTGCCGGAAGGACTATTAAAGTCCCGTGGTTTCTCCTTAAAAAATGAATTGACCGGAATGTCATTACAGCTGAATGGCACCCACAATAGAACACATAGATTATCCTTCCAAAAGGTAAGCGATGCCAGCTCAGCTGTACTGTGGTCCAATCTTTTCCTTAAAGCCTTTGGATACTTTATCAGCCCGAAAACAGTAGAACTCACCATGGGTCGGGTAGACTATCTCATTGGGAACCATGGGCCACAATCCATTGGAACAGCTGTTCTTTATAGAGATAATCCCAATACGGCAGGCATTCATTCCATTGGTGTTGTCCCGGACCATAGGCGAAAGGGATATGCCGCAGACCTACTGAATCATGTTTTGGACCTGGCCAAACAGCAAGGTGCCATCTATGCCACCCTACAAGCGTCTTCCATGGCAAAAGAACTATATCTAAAAACAGGATTTCAAGAAGATTTCCTTATTCAAAATTTTGTAAAACATTAAAACAGTATACAATGAATTTAATTGATCATCTAAATTGGCGATATGCCACCAAAATGTTCGACCCAAAAAGAAAGGTAAGCAAGCAAGACTTGGAATTTCTAAAAGAAGCCATAAGGCTTTCCGTATCATCCTATGGCCTACAACTTTATAAAGTATTGATCATTGAAAACGATGAAATCAGGGCAGCACTGCGAAAAGCTTCTTGGGATCAATCCCAAATTACCGACGCATCCCAGTTGTTCGTTTTTTGTAATTACACCCTAGATTATGATAGGCATGTAGACGATTATGTAGAACGAATTATCACTACACAGGGCAATTCTTCCGATGGGATAAAACAATATGGAGAATCTATTAAGACAAGCATCGCCAAGATGTCGGCAGAGGAACGAAAAAGTTGGTCGGAAAAGCAAACCTATCTGGCCTTGAACAATCTTCTTATTGCCTGTGCCGAGCTAAAAATAGACGCATGTCCCATGGAAGGCTATGACAACCAGGCCTATAATCAAATATTGGGATTGGATGAACTGGGACTTAATGCAACAGTGATAGCCCCTGTAGGGTATAGATCTGCTTCCGATAAATCCCAGAATAGATTAAAAATAAGAAAGACCAAGGAAGAATTATTCCAAACTGCCTGACCAAATAGAATTGAAAAAAAGTATGGCAAGTTCAACATCCTTATAAAGCAGGTTGGACTTGCCTAAAATAATCTAAAGTATAATAGTATGCCACACTTTGTAATTGATTGCTCGCAAAACATTTTAAACAAAAAAGCTCCTAACGAAATCATTCAGAGGGTTTATGATACCGCTGAAGCAACCGATCTTTTTGAAGCCGGGGACATCAAGGTAAGGATCAATCCCTTTGAATACTATACGATAGGCAATACCAGAGACGACTTTATGCACGTTTTCGCCAATATTATGGAAGGAAGAAGCATTCCCGAAAAAAAAGATTTATCAAAAAAAATAGTTTCTGAATTGAAATCAATGTTTCCGGAAGTTCCCATTATTTCCATAAACATCCGGGATTTTGAGAAAGCCACCTACTGTAATAAATCAATGGTAGGGTAAATTTGTACAGTATATCAGGGATAATACTAAATAACCGCTTTCACGCAACTTTACCTATTATTTTCATCTTCGGGAATAAAAAGGTTATGGTTATTGTATGATTTATTGGTAAAAGCAAATTAAGGAATAATTTCAATCTCCAAACATTTAATTGAAAGGACCAAGAAATTAGTAAAAGAGACATCTGCCTGCGGGATGTTTTTGGAAACGAAAATATTCAATTTAAAGGGCAATAATCTATATTCAAAAACCGGATTTGCGTTGAACAAGGAATCAAATTTTTATTATTGGGATGATAATCTGTAACAATTATCTCGTATCTATCACCAATGTAGGAATATACCATTATACCAAGTGGGATTAAAAATGAACGACAAAAATGAGAAAGCTATTATCCAGTTATGTTAACACCTTTAATGGACTATCCAGAGAAGTTTGGTGGCTGGCACTTATTACACTTATTAACAGGGCCGGTACCATGGTAATACCATTTCTTTCCCTATACCTTACCCAAAGTTTAAACTTTAGCCTTTCGGATGTAGGTTGGATCATGGCACTTTTTGGCTTGGGGTCTGTGATCGGCTCTTGGTTGGGAGGAAAATTAACGGATAGAATAGGCTATTACAAGGTGATGGTATTAAGCCTATTGGCCTCTGGAGTTTCATTTATCCTCTTACAGTACATTACAACATTTGTTGGTTTTTGTGTTGGAGTCTTAGTTCTAATGGCCATCGCCGATATGTTCCGTCCGGCCATGTTTGTAGCATTAAGCTCCTATAGTAAACCAGAAAATAGAACGCGCTCCATAACGCTGATCAGGTTGGCCATTAATTTGGGTTTTTCTGCGGGACCTGCCTTGGGAGGTCTCATTATATTTGCTCTAAGTTATGGGGGACTGTTTTGGATAGATGGCATAACCTGTTTTATAGCCGGTATGTTATTATTGAAAATTCTGAACCCTAAGAAAGCAAAGGTTATTGAGCAGGTTAAGGTGGTAAATCCCTCAGAGGCATACACGGATATGGCCTTTATGATTCTTTTGGTTGGAATGACATTATTTGGGCTGGCATTCTTTCAATTGTTATCTACCCTTCCCCTTTATTACAAAGATGTGCATCATTTAACGGAGGCAGAGATAGGCCTGCTCCTAGGATTGAATGGCTTTCTTATTTTTATTTTTGAAATGCCACTGATCAAATGGTTGGAAAGCAGTAAAAATAGTATGTCCAAACTCATCCTCATTGGGGTCCTATTAACAGCAATGAGCTTCATTGTAATCAATCTTACCGGATGGATAGGAGCCCTGGTTATTGGTATGATTCTTATGTCATTTGGAGAAATGATCGTATTTCCGTTCTCCAATTCCTTGGCCCTAAATAGATCTATAAAAGGAAACCAAGGGCAATACATGGCCTATTACTCCATTTCCTTCTCCATAGCCCACATTTTTGGGCACAGCATCGGAATGAATTTAGTGGCGAATTTGGGATATAAATCTACCTGGCATATAATTACCCTAGTGGCCATATCAAGTGCGGCATTTATGTTGTTGTTAATTCATTTTTTAAAGAAAGAAAAAGAAAACAAAACTAGTTCTTTAAGGAGTGTTGGGTAATCTAGGACTAAAGGCTATAATTGTAAATAAACCATACTGCTAATTGGTTTGAAAATAGAGATAACAGATTTTGAGGAAAACGATAGAACACGGCTTCAAGAAATTTATTTTGAAGTTCGGATTTCTACCTTTACATGGCTACCCAAAGATTCTATCGACAAATCTTCGTTTAACCAGGACACCAAAGGAGAATATATTTTGGTGGCGAAAATGGAAAATGAAATCGTAGGTTTTGCCTCTGTATGGCTTCAGGACAGCTTTCTTCACCATCTGTATATCTCTAATAATTTTCAAGGTAAAGGCATTGGCACCATGCTATTGAACAAAGTCATTGAAAAGTCCAATTCTGACCTTGCACTAAAGTGCTTGAAGAAAAATAAATTAGGCATCCATTTCTATTTGAAATCGGGATGGGTGGCAGCATCCGAAGGAATTTCCAAAGAAGGGGAGTATATTTTATTTAAATACCATATTTTCCAATTTGTGATTTAAAGGGGGCCAGTACACCTTTACAGTTGCAGAAAAACTATGTTCCAGCGCATAAAATATTAGAAATATATGTAATGGAAAAATCCATAGGGAAACAATAGCTTGTAGGATTTTCTAAATTTATGATAATTTGTATATTTATCATGTAATCAGTCATTTAATCCAGACTTTTCGTCTAAAAACAACCTAAGTTTCACATGTGGAAAAGCAATTACTTTATTCGGATTTTGTTCGTAAGTTTTCTATTTGTTATTATTTCTTCCTTTAAACATTCAATTCCGCACCCTTCAGAAAAAGAGAGCTCGCCTCCACAATCGTTGGTATTTAATACCGACGGCTTGTACAACGCCGAGTTTTTCGATTATATCTTTAGAGGTCATTTTGAAAATATTGATTTAAAACGTGAGGACATGCGATTCCTTATGATTTTTGAACAATACCTCAGAGCCTTCGGAAGGGAATGTCCCAGTTACCTGCCGGAAGACAGGGTAGAGATTATGGAACAGGTATGCGCCGTGGAAGAGGTATCCCGAAATGTATATGGAGATGAGCTTAGTAGGGTATGTATTGAATATAAATGGGTAGGCACCGGCCTTTTTGCTCGCAGAGATCTGTATAATGCCAAAATAGAAGTCGAAAATATACAAAGGGCCGATGCTGTACGTACTACTATGGAAATGATATTGGACCCACATTCTATGGGCAATTCCGTTGATTTAATGCATCAGGCCAAAGGATTAAAAAATGATATGCTTCAAATTTTTAAGATAAACAGCTGCAATAGTCCCGGTGTGCAAAGATTTGAAGAAAACCTAAAACTGTTTGCCCTGAACAAACCTTCGATCCGCATGGAGGGAAGTAGTAAATATGCCGTCATGAAAAAATCCGGGGGACCTACAGGATCCCAGGATTATAATAAGTTGATAGATGACCTTGTAGCCAACCAATCCAAAACCTGGTCGTTCAATCGTTATACTGCTGGAAGTATTTCAGCTTTTTCCGTACTTTCCAAAGACAGCGAAGGGAGACCTAAATCAGTAAGGGCCAATTATAGCTATTCAGGTTTTGGTAGCAGTAGTCAAGGTTGGGTGCAAATTGACTTTAGCAATGGTTTGCCAAAATGCATTTATTTTTTTGACTTTCCCACGAACTGCAAAACTCCGAACAGTAGTATTGTGGCCTCGTTTGCAAAGGGCGATTATGGGAGATAGCCTTTGCTAAAAACACACGGGTGAAAATTTATCATAAACTCACCGAAATTGATTTAGATGAGTTAGTTTTATTCTACATGGAAAGAAGTTCAGACTCCCCTATCGTCAAAGGCATTAAAAAATATGTCCATTTATGTTCAAAACGAAATTAACCTCAAAAGATCAGACCGCTATTCTGGAAGTTTTAAAAGCCAGATTTCACCAGAACATGAATAGGCATACGGGCCTTGAATGGCATGCTATTGAAAATAAATTAAATAACAGCCCGGAAAAACTATGGTCCCTTAACGAAATGGAAAAGACCGGAGGGGAACCGGATGTGGTCTATTTTGATGTGAAAAGTGGTGCGTATATCTTTTTCGATTGCTCGGTGGAAAGTCCTACAGGTAGAAGAAGTGCCTGCTATGACCAAGAGGCACAGGAATCCAGAATAAAGTTCAAACCCAAACACAACGCCTGTTCTATGGCCCTGGCCATGGGAGTGGATTTAATGACCGAAGAGGACTATAGAAAACTACAAAAACTGGGGAAGTTCGATACAAAAACATCGAGTTGGATACAGACTCCGCCCGATATTAGACAACTAGGAGGGGCACTGTTCGCCGATTTTAGGTACGGCCATGTTTTTGTTTATCACAATGGAGCCGATTCCTATTATGCTGCTAGAGGTTTTAGGGGCTTATTAAGAGTCTAATTCCAAAAGGTTTTGGATGCAATTAATGAACAAAATAGTAGAAGAGAACTTTGAATTCTACTATTATAAATGGTCTCCCTCAAAATAAAAAGCGGGCATTTTATTGGGTAATGGAATTCTCTTTTACTCCGATTAACAAAAGTTTATTGCTATATTACATGACACCTAAAACTGAAACAAATGCCAACCAACAGACGTAAATTTATAGGCCAATCCTTTGCCTCCGTAGCCGGAATAGCAGCCATTGGCATGATCCCTAACCACATTTTTGGCCACAACTTACATAATACTTCAAGGCCTGAAGAAATTATATTACCAGTCAACAAATCCAATAGCATCAAGGAATCCATAAGATTTTCCGTAATAGGTTTGAACCATAGCCATATTTATGGAATGGTCGATTCCTTACTGACAGGCGGTGGAACTATGGTCGCCGTTTACGCCAAGGAGCCTGAATTGTTGCAGCAATTTACCAAACGCTATCCCAAGGTTAAGATTGCGAAAAGCGAAAATGAAATTATTGTGGACAATACTATCCAGCTGGTGGCCAGCGCGGCAATTCCTATAGAAAGGGCACCGATAGGAATTCGTGTAATGCAGTCCGGAAAGGATTTTATGGCGGACAAGCCTGGCATTCTTACACTGGAACAGTTGAAAGAAGTAAAAAAAGTACAAAAGGAGACGAAGCGAATTTATTCAATAATGTATAGCGAGCGTTTAGGTAATCCGGCCTCTATAAAAGCTGGGGAACTGGTCAGTGCCGGTGCCATAGGAAAAGTGGTACAGACCATCGGACTGGGACCGCACCGAATGCGACCAGAATCCCGTCCCGACTGGTTTTTCGATCCCAACAAGGCAGGGGGTATTCTATGTGACATTGGCTCGCACCAGTGTGACCAATTTCTATTTTATACCAACTCCAAACAAGCAGATGTAAATTTTTCCCAAATAGGAAATTTTAAAAATTCGCATAATCCAATTTATCAAGATTTTGGGGATATGAGTGTTAGAAGTGCACACGCTACTGGCTACATTAGAATCGACTGGTTTACACCGGAAGGTCTAGGTACATGGGGAGATGGCCGCACCTTTATTTTGGGAACGGAAGGCTATATAGAAATGCGGAAATACATCGACATTGCAGGTCGAGAAGGTGGTAATCACCTTTTTTTAGTGAACCAAAAAGAAACCAAATATTACGATTGTTCCAATATCTACATGCCTTATGGCGAACAATTGGTAAACGATGTGGTGCACCGCACCGAAACGGCCATGACACAGGAACATTGTTTCCTTGCTACGGAATTAGCGCTGAAAGGTCAAAAAATGGCCCATAAACTAAATGTGTAAGCTTTATTAAATATGAATAATTAAATGAGTGGAGAAACCGACATATCTAAGTTAATACATGAAATGTCCCCTGAACTGAACCAAGGGGAATACGTATTTTCTACGGTAGAAAACATGGATTATATTGACAGAGAGGATACCATCTGTGAATTCAAGGAAAAAGAAGGAACTACTATAATAATCGAGAAGCACAAAGCGGACCACTTAAAACTGCCCTATGAATATGTAGCCTCTTGGATTACCCTAAAAATTCATTCTTCGCTGGAAGCGGTAGGTCTAACCGCTGTATTTTCAACAGCATTGGCCAAAAATGATATAAGCTGTAATGTAATAGCCGGCTATTATCACGACCATATTTTTGTGGATACAAAGGATTCGGAAAAGGCAATGCTGGTTTTAACGGCCCTATCAGACGAGTCTGAATAACAGGCACCCATGATTCAATGGTTGCAGCATCCCCCCTATTCCTGCTCTTCCCACTTATAAAGCCAAGACTATATTTTATCTAATATTGCATCATTATCATAATACAGCCATATTATTCATTCAATTGAAAAGATTTTAACTGAATATTTACTATTATTGATAACTGTTATCAGTAATAATAGGTGTCCTTAAATATCCAAAGCCTTTGGAAATACTAAATTGGAGGTTTTTTATTATTCTAATACACCAATAATCATCTATGAAAATTTAACCCATCAATGAGAAGAGCAGCCATTTTTACAGCGTTATCAGTATTTGCGTTTACCACCATTACCCAAGCCCAGGATATAAAGCCGACTGAAGTTATAAAGGTCATGGAGAAAGTGGCCGACTGGCAGATAGACAATTACCAAGGGTTGTACAGTGGACACGATAAGCCACACCACCCGTTGGACTGGACCAATGGCGCCTTGTATGTAGGTATGGTAAAATGGGCCGCCATGACCGATAGTGACAAATATTATGAGTGGCTTAAAGATATTGGACAAAAGCATGAATGGCAATTACACCGTAGAAAATACCATGCCGATGATCATACCGTTGGACAGTTATATATAGATCTTTATAGAAAGTATCAGGACAAAGTAATGATAGAACCCACCATAGAACAGTTTAATTTTATCATGTACCATCCTTCGCTTAGCTCGCTTCATTGGAAAACTCCCTATCACCAGGACCGTTGGAATTGGTGCGATGCCCTTTTTATGTCCCCACCGGTCTGGGCTAAATTGTACAATGTTACAGGTGAAAAAAAATATCTCGATTTCATGATGACCGAATTCAAGGCCACTACCGATTTCCTGTTTGATAAAAAAGAAAGCCTATACTACAGGGACGAAAGTTATATGGGCAAATTGGACAACGGTACCAAAATATTTTGGGCAAGGGGCAACGGCTGGGTATTTGCCGGACTCGTTAATGTCATGAACGAATTGGATCCACAGAGCAAGGAATACAAATATTTCCTGAATATTTACAAAAAAATGGCTGCCAAACTGCTGGAGATCCAAACTCCGGAAGGCCATTGGGCTATGAGTTTATTGGGGCAGAAATTTTACCCCACTCCAGAAACCAGTGGAACCGCTTTTAATGTTTACGGTTTGGCCTGGGGTATAAACCAAGGCATATTGGATAAGGCCACCTACACCCCTGCGGTAAAAAAGGGATGGTACGCCTTGGTGGGCCATGTTACCAGTGATGGTATGTTGGGCTATGTTCAGCCTATTGGAGCCGCACCTGGGAATGCTTGGGCAGACAAAACGGAAGTTTATGGCACGGGAGCCTTTCTAAGCGCCGGTTCGGAAGTGTATAAGTTGTATGGTGGAAAATAAGGAATCCTAAATATAGTTTAGAAATTTTTTTTCGTTATTTAATAAAGTAGTAGAAGCAAAAACTTGTTGATACGGGTCATTGCAATGCCTTTTAATGCCATAATTTTAGGTACTTAACATTGAGATGAAAAGAACCTTAGTACAGTTTAGGAATAGCCGTTTACGGGGGTTTATAAGAAAACATGAAAAATATGCTCCCATCCTATTTTTCATTGGTGGATTTATATTTGACACCCTTACCCTTGGGCGCATAGATAGGCTATATGACCTTAGTGTTCTGTGCCTGCACATGACATCCTTGACCATTACGTTGTACCTCTATAATCTAGCCGATGATGGGAAATGGAACAATACCGTTCTGGAAAGGTTTAAAGAATATTATCCTTTGGCCATACAATTTTTCTTCGGCGGGCTTTCCAGTGCCTATGTAATATATTACTCGCGTAGTGTATCCATGTCCAAAACCGTTTTCTTCCTGATCATACTCCTTGTATTACTATTTGCCAATGAAATTTTAAAAAAAAGAATTTCCAATAAGTACTTACAGTTCAGTGTATATTTCTTTATCAGTTTTACTTTCTTCACCTTTATGGTTCCGGTGTTGATCAAGGAAATGAGTCCCAATATTTTTATACTCTCAGGTCTCCTGAGTTTGTTTTCCACCTTAGCGCTAATTGCTATTATTTATCGTGCAAGTCCAAGTACAAGGTCGGAAATTCATCTGGGAAAACTCATCGGAATAGTGTTTTCCATTTACCTAATAATCAACATATTCTATTTTTTTAGGTTAATCCCACCAGTACCCCTTGCCTTGAGCAATGGCATTGTTGCGCATCAAGTTAAGGTAGATAACAACAACTACCTTGTTACCTATGAAACTGATGAATGGTATGTATTTTGGAGAAAGCACCGACTAAAATTTATACAGAAACCCAATGAGAATGTCTATGTGTTTTCGTCCATATTTGCCCCGACCAGTTTAAAGAAATCGGTATTTCATCGTTGGAAATGGTATAATCAAGCAACCCAGGAATGGGAAATTATCGAGGATATCGGCTATGATATTACTGGAGGCCGCGATGGCGGTTATCGCGGTTATACCTTTAAAAACAATTTAGTGGAAGGTTTGTGGAAAGTGGAGGTTCTTACCCAGGAAGAACTGGTTCTGGGCATAATAGACTTTGAAGTGATAACCAGTGATTCGTTGCAACCCAAGGGAATAACACAGAAAATATTCTGAGCCTTGGTGTTACCGTTTATGGCAGCATACCCAAAGAAGGTGGGCTTAGCAGTTGAATAAATTTTTAGAGAGCATTCCCGTGAAAATTATATTTTTTGGGCTCCATAAACCAGTAACTTTTTCCACATGCTGAAATAATGCAAAAAAAAACAAACCTTTTTTTGTATCCTTTTAGGCAAGTTTTGGTCTACTTAATAAACTTAAAATCTTTTAGGAATGAATAATTGTAAATGTACCCAGTGCGAATGCACCAAATGTAATTGTGTCAACTGTTTGGAAAAAAACTGTCCTTGCAGCAAATGCGATTGTAATAAATGTGAATGTTGTTAAAAAAAGGTTGGTCTTTCAAGGCCAACCTTGTATATTATGGGTATGAAGATTGAAACGGCAGCCATTTGGAAAAAGCACCATAGTGAAATATACTTTTTTATTCTGAAAAAAGTGAAGGATGAAGAAGCTACCAGGGAAATAATTCAGAATGCCTTCCTTAAAATCCATCAAAAAATTGACACCTTAAAGGACTCGGAAAAGGTTAGGGCTTGGGTATTTACTATTGTTAGAAATGAAATTGCCAATTATTACAACCTTGCCATCAAAACCTTGCAAAGCCCTTTGAATGAAATTTCATCAACTTATGACAGCTACCAGGATTTCTGTTGCTTTGATCGATTTGTAACCAATTTACCCAAACCATATAAGGAAGTGGTTCATTTGGTTTACCTACAGGGCAAGACCCAGGGCCAGGCAGCAGAAATGATGGGAATTAGCTTGGCCAACGTAAAAGCAAGAATTAGGCGCGCTAAATCACTTCTTATCCATAATTTTAATGCTTGCTGTAAATTTGAAATAAACAATGAGGGCAAACTCATTGGGGATTCCAACTGCAGTATTTGTAATTAGGCTCTCCCATTTTCCATACCCTATATTGCGGGTTGAATGTTCAATATTTGCTATCTTAGAGGAAGCAGCGTTTGACTATTATCAAATTAATTTGCAGGCTAATATTACCCAGGCATGAAGATTCAGGAATTGACACTTTACACATCCAATATAGAGCGGCAAGCGGAGTTTTACTCTCAAGTTTTGGGATTGGAAATAGTGAAGAAATCTCCGAAAAATGTTTCTTTTAATATTGGCAATACCCTGCTCCATTTTGAACTAAATAACTCCGCTACCCCATATCATTTCGCTATCAATATCCCCGCCAATAAAGAGGTAGAAGCATTTCAATGGCTTAAATGCAGACTTACTATATTGAAAGACGACCAAGACGAAATTATAGACTTTAGGGCCTGGAATGCCAAAGCCATCTACTTTTATGACCCGGACAAAAATATTTTGGAACTAATAGCGCGTAAAAACCTAAAAAATGAATCGGAACAAAATTTTGGTCCGGAACAATTTCTGGAAATATCCGAAATTGGAGTCCCCACAAGGAATATTGAAAGCGAATTTAGTATCTTAAAGGATGCTATGAGAATCGAGATCTATGATGGAGGGTTTGGAAATTTTTGTGCCATAGGGGATGAAAACGGATTGTTCATCTGCATTGACAGGGAACATAAAAAATGGTACCCCACCAATGACAGGGCCTTTGCCTCCGACTTTGAACTTGTATTGCAGGAAAATGGTAAACAATACCATGTGGAGTTCAAAAATGAAAGTTTAAAGGTCACTAGCCTTAGTCTCCATAATACCAATAAAAATTGATAATCATATGCGAAAAATAAACTACCCCCTACTCTTAATAATTGCAAGTGCCATATGGATCATTGTAAGCTTCATTAGCTGCTGGGACAAAATGGATTTCGGATTTTGGGGACGGGTCATCTCATTAATACTATTGATCCTTGCAATGGTAATTACAATTCGCGATAATAAAAAGAATCGAAAAAAAAATGGGGCCAAGAAGTCGAACAAATAAAAAAAAGTCCAAGTATATCAGCTTTGTTGAATACTAAAAAACAACCTGTTGCACATAGCACCCAATGAAAAAAATATTGCATATTACCACAAAACATATAACTAAAAATTTATGATCATAGACGTCCACACACATATCAACAACTACCATGAAGACCGGGTAGTTTCCTTGGAAGAATGCCTAAACCTTCTAACTGAGACTATGCAGGAAAATAAGGTAGATTATTCTTTGGTACTATCTTCCTATAAGGTAAACGAACATAGACCCAGTACCAAGAAGGTGGTGGAAGCCATTAGTGGACGAGATAATCTTGGCGTGGTTGCGGGCATCAGTTATTTGAATTACACCCATAGGGACTTAAAGGAAATAAGTGAATTTTTGGATGAGGGCCTGATCAAAGGCCTAAAACTTTATCCAGGCTATGAGCCCTTTTACCCCAATGATAAAAGGCTACAGGTAGTTTATGACATGGCGGCGGAATACGGTGTACCGGTAATGTTTCATTCCGGAGACACCTATTCGCCAACGGGAAGAATCAAATACTCCCATCCCATTCATATAGACGATGTAGCAGTGGATTTTCCTGAGCTTAAAATTGTTATCTGCCATGTGGGTAATCCTTGGATCAAAGATTGTATGGAAGTAGTGTACAAAAACAAAAATGTATATAGCGATATTTCCGGTCTGGTTTTGGGTGATTTTTCATATAAATTTGAAAAATTCATGAAAAAGGAATTGGAGGAAATGATTACCTATGCCGGAAATCCACAGTACCTTTTATACGGCACGGACTGGCCAATTTCCAACATGCACTCCTATCTCAACTTTATGAAACAATTGGATCTTCCCGATGAAAAAAAAGAACTTATCCTATGGAAAAATGCTGCCGATCTTTTTAAAATAGATGTATCCAAATTTTAGACAATACCCTTACTATTTTAATGTAACCTTAAATTTCAGCTTTTACATTTATAGATGGTGTACCTGTAGAACCTAAAATCCCATCTAAAACTACGGCACATCAAAAATGTTAAAACCAAAGAGCAGAATTTGTGCTAAATCAAAAATAAATGAATATCTTATAGGTAGGTAAGAGCCTTAAGAGATTGCACAATCATAAAATGCCAATAAATTTATTCGTTTGCATATAGTGCAAATAGCATGTTCGAAGTTGCTCTTACCTTAAGGCTTTAAGCCAATTCATTTCAGCCCTTTTAATAGAAAATAGATGACCAAGAAAACTTTTGGGACCTTTGCAGGGGTCTTTACACCTACCACCCTGACCATATTGGGGGTCATTATGTATATACGCCAACCGTGGGTTGTTGGCAATGCAGGGGTTATGGGAGCCTTGGGCATAGTTTTATTGTCCGTCGCTATCACCTTGACTACGGCCCTTAGCCTATCTTCCATCACCACCAACATTAGAATAGGCAGTGGTGGTGCATTTAGTTTAATTTCACAATCCCTTGGCCTGGAAATTGGAGGTGCGATTGGGATTCCATTTTATTTTGCACAATCCATAGCCGTTGCCATGTATATTTTCGGTTTCAGGGAAGGTTTGCAAACCTTGACGCCGGACATTAACCCTGTGATACTGGATTTGGCCATTTTTGCAGTGGTTATGGGCATTGCCTTTATCAGTACCAGTTTTGCCTTTAAAATTCAATTCGTAATTTTAGGTGTCATCGTTTTATCCTTGGTTTCCATCTACGGGGCCTTATTTGTAAACGAGTTAAATTTTAATATTCAATGGATCGGACAGTATCCGGGTTCTGTGGAGAACGATTTTAGCGGATCCTCGTTTTGGACGGTTTTTGCCGTCTTTTTCCCCGCGGTCACTGGGGTTATGGCAGGGGCAAACATGTCCGGCGATCTCACCAATCCAAGAAAGAGTATTCCTGTTGGTACCATATCTTCCGTAATAATTACCACAATAATTTATATCAGCTTAATTTTTGTTGCAGCCGTTATTGCATCCCCTGATGAATTGGCCAAAAATTATAACGTATTTATAGATAAAGCTCTTTTTGGACCCATTGTCCTAGCAGGCCTTTTGGGGGCCACCTTGTCCTCTGCCCTAGGGTCTTTTGTTGGTGCCCCAAGAATATTATTGGCCTTGGGAGAAAAAAACATACTGCCCAAAAGCAAGGAACTCGCCAAAAAGTCAAAAAAAGGAGAGCCTGTCAATGCCATGTTAATTACAGCAGGATTGGTACTATTTGGTATTTCGCTTCGAAATTTAAATACCATTGCCCCTTTACTTACCATGTTCTTTATGATCACCTATGCCATGGTAAATATAGTAGCACTTGTAGAACAGACTTTGGGATTACCGAGTTATAGGCCTACCCTAAAAATTCCCATAATTATTCCCGCAATCGGGGCCTTTGGTTCCATTGCCATTATGTTTGTTCTAAATGTGATAGTAGCATTATTTTCCTTAATCTTTATAGTGCTTTTCTACCTCTATCTGGTTAAAATGAACATTAAATCGGCTGCAGGAGACTCCAGAAGTGGTTTGTTTACTGCCTTGGCAGAGTGGGCCACCAAAAAGACAAATAGCCTAAGACAGGAACGGGAAGTAAGATCATGGCGGCCGGATTTGTTGATTCCGGTCACCATGCCCAAAGAACTAAGAAGTTCCTTTAAACTAATCCATTCCATTATTTACCCCAAAGGATCCGTAAAGATATTGGCCCTAAGAAACGAAAATGAGACCGAACAGAGAAACATGGAGAATTTCCTTAAGAACGCTGTGAAGAAATTTAAGGAGAGTGATCTGTCCGTTTCCTATTCCGTAATAGATAACACAGATTTTAATACCACCGTAAATGTAAGTATGCAATCCCTAAATGCTGCTTTTTTTAAGCCCAACATCATTTTTGTAAGTATAGATTCCGCCACTTCTAATTTGGCCTATTACAACAAACTAATAGCCGATACCAAGAAGAATAATTTTGGGATGGTAATTTACATTCCCTTTGCCACGGCAAGTCTGGCCATTGAAAAAAGCATCAATTTGTGGATGACCGATATTCCCGTGGATTGGAAGGAAACGTTTAGCGTAAATAACAATAACCTGTCTGCTTTGACCTCCCTTCTTATTTGCCGTAATTGGAAAGGGAACATAGATGTACATATCCTTAATAATAATCCCAATTTGATTTTTGAAGAGAATGATATAGAAGATTTAAAGACAATGGTCAGGTTCCCAAAGCGGACCATTATTAAAATACATCAGGGAAATCTACTCGAAAATGTTTCTAAAGAGAAAAATGCGGATGTCAATATTTTTAATATTGAGCAAGGAGTGACCATTGATGACATGGTCAAAATTGTGAATGATTCCAGAATATCGGCCGTTTTTTGTTCCGACTCCGATTTTGAAAATGTATTGGTATAGAAAAACCAGCTCTCCTTTTAAAGTACAACATGCCGCCATCAGTCCCTCCTAAATAGGTCCAATATGGATTAAAGGGACTGTACCAATAGTTGTCATATGGATTAAATAGGACCCCCTAAAATTTTCACATTTCACTAAAAATGAGTACCTTAGGGTAGGTAACTTTTAAAATAACAATTATGGCAACAATTAAATCTTTAAACAAATGGGCCAATGCCCATACTTATTATCCCTTGGATTTATTAAGAGTTGCATTGGGAGTTTTTCTTTTTATGAAGGGAGTCGATTTTATGTCCAATCATCAACAAATGGCAGAAATTATTAAACCCTTCCAGAACATTCCTGGAGGTATGTTGATTATGCATTACGTAGCGCCAGCTCATTTTGTAGGTGGCTTTTTATTGGTAATAGGCTTATTGACCCGATGGGCAGTAGTAGCACAATTACCAATTCTTATTGGTGCAGTGTTGGTAAATTTTTTAGGGGAAATGAATACTAGAAATCTAGTTCTGGCTTCTATTACCTTATTGGCATGTATATTCTTTATGTTTTATGGTTCGGGTAAACATTCCACAGATTATTATTTAAAAATGCAGAAATAAGGTAATAAACCCCGTAATTAAATTATATTTAAAATCTAATTATTTACGGTCATACTTTATCATGCCCTATACAACTACAATTCTTAAATTCAAGAAGTCCAATTTTACACATTGGGTTTTTATAGGAGTGACCTTGTTACTTTTTTCTTGCAGGGATGACCAACATTCCAAATCCATAGACAATGAGTTGAATGAGGAGACAACCACCATATCCTTTACGGCTATTGGGGACGTTCCCTACAACAACGAACAGCGCGATGGCCTTATCAATATGATATCCAGGCACAATGCACTTGATCCTTCGGAATTTGTTATCCATGTAGGGGACATAAAACCAGGTGCCATGGAGTGTGACGAATCGGTCTATCAGGATGTTTCTGGCATATTAAAAACGTTTGAGGCGCCCACCTTTATCGTGTTGGGTGACAATGAATATAACGACTGTACTGACCCAATACAAGGATTGGAATATTGGAACAAGTACTTTCTTCATTTTAATGAAAATTGGGTTTTTGAACCAGTTGTAACCTATCAGCCAGAGCGAACGGAAAATTTTAGTTGGATAGATAATAAAGTTTTATTCATAGGACTTAATCTCGTAGGAAGTCAAGTTCATGATTCCTTGGAATGGAATAACCGATTAACCCAAAATGGCCTGTGGATCAAAAAACTTTTGGAAGAACAAGTGAGCAAGGTAGAAGCCATGGTAGTTTTTGGACATGCCAACATAGTGGAAGCAGGCCCCGTTAAGTTTAAGCCCTTTACAGATCTGTTTCGTGCCGCTGCCAAATCTTTTGGTAAGCCAGTGCTCATGGTCCAAGGCGATGGCCATTTTTGGATAAAAAATAAGCCATGGGAAGAACAGAATATTACCCGTCTACAAATAGATGGCCGAGACACTGCCGTAAAGATAACGGTGAATACCGATCTTGATTACCCCTTTGCATTCGATAGAGGTTTTTTGGATTGAACCTCTTAAAACAAGAATCATCCCCAATAGGAATAGTTATGGTGTTTGATTGCCAAAACATTGTCCGTATTGGGTATGATCTGTAAAATTAATAATCCATTTAAAGACTATAACTAGTACTAAAAAGGTCCGAATTTTTTGGATTAGATTTCCTCGGCCAACCAAGCTTTCATCATCCAGACTGTTTTTTCTTGCTGTGTAATAAACTCGCTCATCATAGAATTGGTACCTTCATCGGAAGCTTCGTCCGAAGCATCCAAGATAGCCCTTTCAATTACCAATAATTCTGAAAGTGATTCTACGATCAAACGAATCGCATCTTCATCTTTGGTTATATTTTTACCTACCGGAACTTTCGAATTTTCAATATAATCCTCAAAAGTATGTAAGGGAACACCCCCCAGCGTAAGTATGCGCTCAGCTATTTCATCTACTTTAAGATTGGCATCGGTATACAATTCCTCAAATTTTAAATGAAGATCAAAAAACCTTTTACCCTTTATATTCCAATGAATACCCCTAAGGCTTTGATAGTAGCGCTGGAAATTTGCCAATAATTGATTTAAATCCTTACTTAACGATTTTGATTTGGTAACATCCAAACCTATACTGTTTAATTGCATAATGTGTCTTTTTAATTATACCCCGAAATTAGAGAAATCCCTTTCCTAAAGAGGCCTTAATTTATTGATAGATTTTATGATCGCATAGTAATATACGATAGGAAAAAAGTAAGTTTAAGCAGTGATATAATTATTGGTTACAATACTAATAATTAACATGAAAAATTATAGAAAATTTAATAATTAACCTTTTTATATCCATTTTGCTGATTAATTAAGAAAACAATAACAAAAATTTCACTTGTATATAAAGGTACTAGCTTAAATTTGATTTACTCCCCCTCAACTAAACCACCTAATAATGAATAAGAAAAAACTACTCCTATTTGGTATTCCCATTGTCCTAATTCTAGTAGGTTACACCTTGTTCGGGAACACCGCCGATGAAGATGTAGCCATTACCACTAAAGTGGTAAAGGGCGATTTTGTAAATGAAGTCATTATTTCCGGAGAGGCCCAATCTACCAGTTTAAAAAAAATTAATGGCCCGGATGACATCCGTAAATTTAAACTGCGGGATGTAAAAATTCAAGATCTAATTCCTGAAGGTTCATTGGTTAAAGAGGGCGACTATGTGGGGCGTTTGGATCCCTCTGAGGTGAATGAACAGATTTTGGATGCACAATTAAATTTGGAAACTGCCCAGTCCAAATACACCCAAGAACAGTTGGACACTACCCTTACCTTGAAACAGGAGCGGACAGCGATAAAAGATTTGCTATTTGATATCCAAGAAAATAAGCTGGAGCTTAAACAGTCTATTTATGAACCACCTGCCACCATCAAAAAATTGGAAATAAATATTGAGCGCCTGGAACGGGATCTAAAGGAGAAAACCGAGGATTACAAAATTAAGGAACAGAAGGCCAAGGCCAAGATGGTGGAGGTCGGAACTGAAGTATCCAAAATCAGCAAAATGTTGGAGGAACTCAGAAATCTTCAGAAATCCTTCACTATTCATTCCGATGCCAATGGAATGGTAACTTACGCTAAAAACTGGGATGGTTCCAAAAGAAAGGTGGGGTCGTCCATTAGTATGTGGGACCCGGCAATTGCCACCTTACCTGACCTAACAAAAATGGAATCCAAGACCTATGCCAATGAGGTCGACATCAGAAAGATTAAAAAAGATCTTCCGGTTGTTATTGGTTTTGATGCCTTTCCGGATGTAACCGTAAAAGGAACCATCACCAATGTGGCCAATGTGGGGGAAGAAAAACGAGGTTCGGATATTAAACTTTTTCAGGTATTGGTAAACTTTGATGAGAACAATGAAAATGTTAGACCTGGAATGACCACCTCCAACAGAATACTGATCCATAAAGAAGAAGAAGTCCTTATGGTACCCTTAGAAGCCGTTTTCTCCCAGGATTCAATAAGTTTTGTATACGCCAAATCCGGCTTATCCATCGATAAAAAGGAAATTGAAATGGGTGAATCCAATTTGGACGTAGTAATTATCAAAAAAGGTTTAAATGAGAATGAAGTTGTATATCTGAGCAAACCCGAAGGACTGGAAGAAAAAGGTATTTTGTCTTTAAACTAGATTCATGATAGACAAGATACTTCTAGAACAGATTGTCTCTAATTTCAGGGAAGCCATTCGCGTGGTAACAATCAACAAGGTTAGAACTTTTTTAACGGCTTTAGGAATCATATTTGGCGTTGCAGCCGTAATTACTATGCTCTCTATTGGGAATGGGGCCGAAAAGGAAATTTTGGCGCAATTGGAACTGGTCGGCGTCAACAACATTGTGGTCACACCCATACCCGACGAGGAAGACGAAAACGCCAGCGAAGAAGACGAAGGGACCAAAGAAATAACTAGATTTTCAAAAGGATTGGATCTCTTGGATGTAGCCAGTATAGCAAATAATATTCCTACCATAAAAGCCATCAGTCCAGAAATAATCCTGGAGACCTATGTAATCAATAAAGGAAGGCAGAATTCGGTGAAATTAATAGGAGTCACCAATTCCTTTTTTGAGACTTCCAATATTCATATAGGAAAAGGCAGTAACTTCTCAGAGGAACATGTTATAAATGCCGCATCGGTCTGCATAATAGGAGAGAAAGTGGAAAAGAAATTATTTCCGGGGGAGAGTGCCATTGGCAAGCAAATAAAGGTAAAGGACGTTTGGCTACAGGTAATAGGAATAATCGAAGAAAAACTTATTTCGGAAAAAGCACAGGAAAACCTGGGCATCAGAGATTTGAATCAAGATATTTATGTTCCCGTAAAGACCTTCTTGGTCAGGTATAAGGATAGAAAGATCATATCGGACGAACCTATCGACTTTAGTGGTGGAGGCATGATTTACATAGGTGGGGAGAATAATGGACCTAAGAAGAGGATACCTAGGGGCAATTACCATCAATTGGACAAATTGACCGTACAGGTGAACAATTCCAACGAACTTAAATCAACCGCAGAAGTATTGAGCAAACTTCTTAAAAGGAAACATAACGACGTTTTGGATTTTGAAATTACCATCCCTATACAACTACTAAAACAGCAGCAGAAAACGAAGCAGATATTCAATATTGTACTCAGCGTAATTGCCGGGATATCCCTTCTAATAGGTGGTATTGGCATAATGAATATTATGTTGGCCTCTGTATTGGAACGGACAAAGGAAATAGGCATCATGAGGGCCATTGGCGCCACCAAGCAAGACGTAATTCTACAATTTTTGTCAGAATCCGTCCTCATTAGTTTGGGCGGAGGTATAATAGGAATAATATTGGGAATTGTAGCATCATATGGATTGGAACTGGCCACGGGCATAGAAACCATCCTTTCATTGAACTCCATAATTTTATCCTTTTTTGTAGCCACTTTTATAGGGCTTGCGTTTGGAGTGCTACCTGCAAAATCAGCTGCCAACAAAAATCCAATAGAAGCCATAAGACGTGAATAGAAAATTTTCCAGATAACATCTATAACCTTTACCCTCCCCCATTTTATCAATCAAAATAGTCCAAAATGAAAAAATGTATTGTGTTGTTATTCCTATGTTCAAACCTTATTGTCCTGGGACAGTCCAAAAAGCTAACACTAACGGAGGCCATAGAAATGGCGAAAAAAAACTCCCCCGAATACCAAGCCGTCCTAAACCAATCCCAAGCCAGCTATTGGAAATACAGGACCTATATGGCCGAATTTCTGCCCCAATTTAGATTAATTGCTACTGTACCGGATTACTCCAATTCCATTCAAAGGATTACCAATGATGAGGGACAGGATATTTTCGTAAATCAAAATCAGTCCAGGATTGATGTGCAACTTGCCATTACCCAGCAAGTGCCATTTACAGGTGGAGACTTTTCCCTAATTTCCAGATTACAACGAGTGGATCGTTATGGTGACATTGAATCCAGTAATTACTCCCTAACACCATTTTCCATAAATTACTATCAGAATTCCCTGTTCTTTAATCCGTATAAATGGGACCGGCAAATAGAACCTTTAAAGTTTGAGGAATCCAAACGCGAATTCATAGAACGTATGGAAGATATTTCCTTAAGTAGTTGCCTACGTTATTTTGGTCTTTTAACCGCGCAAATGAGATTAAAAAATTCCCAGAATAATTTAGCAACCCAAGATACCTTATTGCAGATTGCCAAAGGAAGGTTTGAGATTGGAAAAATAGCTGAGAACGAATTGTTACAAATGGAACTTGGGCATCTAAATTCAAAAAATGAAGTTACTAGCAACACCATTTCCCTAAAAAGGACTTCACAAAATTTGGCCCGCTATCTGGAACTAGAAACTGAAGATATAGAACTGTTCATTCCAGAGAAATTGGTAGATTTTGAAGTAAGTGTGCAGACTGCCCTGGATGAGGCTACCAATAACAGAAAATCCGTTATAGAATTTAGAAGGAGGCGTTTGGAAGCAGAAAGAAACCTTGCAGAAATAAAAGGTACCAATAGATTGGAAATTAATGTCAATGCCAATTTTGGATTAAATAAACGTGCAGATGATTATGACGCCCTTTTCCAAGACTTCGATAGACAACAGAATGTCTCCGTATCCCTGGGCATTCCCATTTTCGATTGGGGAGTATCCAAGTCCAGAAGAAAAATGGGAGAGGCCGATCTAGGTCTGGTAGAAACAAATATTGAGCAGGAACAACAGGCCTTTGAACAGGAAATATACCTACATATTTTAAATTGGTCCAGCAAAAGGGATTTTCTAGCTACTTCGGAAAAAGCGAAAGAGATCGCCATAAAGCGCTATCAAATTACTAAAGAGCGATATATACTAGGGAAAATCACAATTACGGATCTAAATTTGGCGCAACAGGAAAAAGACAAGGCAGAACTTGATTACCTGAATTCTTTGCAAAATTTCTGGACGGATTACTATACTTTAAGAAAACTAACGCTCTATGATTTTATCAATGACAAAAAGATAGAACCGGAAAAGATTATTTTCGATTAAGACCTTAATGGCAATAACTTATTTTATATAGTCCCGTCCAAATATGGCATTCTCATAAGATTTTACAACTAAGGTTCAAACTTTATAGGTTTTGTTTATAGTTTTCATAATTTTATCACTTTAAATAATACTTCATGACCATTACACAGTTGCAATATGTACTAGCCGTTGCCGAGTACCAGAATTTTACCCTGGCGGCCGAAAAAAGCTTTGTTACCCAACCTACATTGAGTATGCAGGTCCAAAAATTGGAGGACGAGTTGGACATATTAATTTTTGATAGGAGTAAAAAGCCCATTACCATAACAGAGGTGGGGGCCAAAATAGTTGCCCAGGCCAAGAATATTGTCAACGAGGCCAATCGCATAAAGGATATAGTAGATCAGGAAAAAGGTTTTATAGGCGGTGAGTTTACCCTTGGAATCATTCCTACCATTATGCCCACCTTATTGCCCATGTTCCTGAGGACCTTTATAAAAAAATATCCCAAAGTAAACCTGATCATTAAAGAGCAGAACACGGAAAATTTGATCCGTAACCTGCAAGATGGCCATATTGACGCAGCAATTGCGGCTACGCCCTTGGAAATCGAATTCATTAAGGAACGTCCACTATATTACGAACCTTTTGTGGGGTATGTACCTCCTAATCATAGACTGGGTAAAATATCGGAATTAGTACCTGAAGATTTGGAAATTGCAGATGTTCTACTTTTAAGGGACGGACATTGTTTTAGGGATGGAGTCATAAATTTGTGTAATGCCTCTAAAAATTATGAGGAAGAGCACTTTCAATTGCAGAGCGGTAGTTTCGAAACTTTAATCAACCTATCCAATGAAGGATTGGGCATGACTCTCCTACCCTTCCTTAACACCATTGAACTGGATGACAAAAAGAAGCAGAACCTAAAATTCTTTAAAAATCCCTCACCTGCTCGGGAAGTAAGTCTTATTTACCATAAAAGCGAGCTGAAAATACAAATAACAGAAGCCTTATATGATGTTATTGCCAGTGTAGTAAGAGGTGCTATTGCTTTTCAGGATGTAAAAATTATTAGTCCGTTAAACAAATAATTATTCCATTTTTCGATATTTATAGGAACATTCCTCAATACAGCCCACATTGGATAGTACTAATCGCCCGTCAGCAAAAGTCATATTAAAATTGGTTTCTATTGCATTATTTTCACAGTGATATCGCAAGGTTAAAACACTTTCATTGGTACTGTAAATTCCATTAACAATACCGCCACAAGCCTTCTCATTGTGAGTATAGGAACCATTGGCCTTAAATTCAAAAATGGGTCCGTTCATTACTGCGGTCCAATTTTCAACTATATCGCCAGGGCTAATTTTGGTGGCTTCCAATTGCCATTTTCCTAAAAGTTCATTGGTAATAAGAGGTAGGGTATCTTCATCCTTCCCACAACTGAGGAGGAATAGGACAAATACGTAGGTTAATTGTTTCATTATATATAATATTGGGGGTCCGCCATTATATACGGTTGAAAAAGCCTAAATAGTTGTCCTTAAAGGTAAGAAGTCTTAAAAAACAAAGTTACACTCATTAAAGCATAAAAAAAAGCCACCTTATGAAGGTGGCTTATATCTATGCTTTTAAATAAAGAAGGCTTTGTTGTAGTTCTGGTTTGTCATTAATAAATTGCTTTAACCAGAGTTTTAATTCTTCTATTTCAAATGGTAATAGTCTAGTTACTGCTTTTTCTAGTTCTTTGCAAAATAACTTTGTATCGAAACTAACCTTTTGCAGTACGGTTTTGGTGTACTCTAACATAGCTCTTGCCATATTTCAAAATAATTTTAGGTTGCTTGGACTAAGATAACCAATAAAAGGTATATATTATTGCCGTCTTTCCGTTAAATAATAGATAAAATGATGTTAAAGTCGATGAACGTACCATTTCAAAAGCCTTTTTCAAAAAAAAAGAGGATTCTTGGACAGCTAATTTTGGTTGGCGCCTCAATAAGCTTAATAGGATGTAAAACACTAAACAACAGTAGGTTAAATAAGAGTATTAACCAGCAAATAAGCTCACAAACCACCAACAATTACTTTCAGGGCCTATTAGTTTATGACCCTGTAACAAAAGACACCTTGTATAGCCATAATAGCCAAAAATATTTTACTCCTGCAAGCAATACCAAGATAATTACCCTGTATACTTCCCTTAAAACCTTGCCCGATAAAATCCCTGCCCTAAAATATATTGTTAAAAATGACACCTTATATATGGAAGGCACGGGCGACCCAACTTTGTTGCATCCCTATTTTGGTGACAGTACCGCAATACAATTTGCCACGAACTATAAGAACGTATCCCTTTATCTAAATAATTTTGAAGAAAGTAGGTACGGTCCAGGTTGGGCATGGGAGGATTATGACCTCTATTTTAGTCCAGAAAGAAATAGTTTTCCCTTATACGGCAATGTTGTAACCATTACCAATAACGGGAACTTGGAGGTTACCCCAGAACATTTCAAAAACCAAGTAGTGCCCATTAGTTATGGAGTAAATAGGGAATTGTACAGCAACACCTTTTATTATGACCCTCAGAGAAATGATACCTTGGAGAGTCCTTTTATGATAGATAGCACACTTACAAAAAGCCTATTGGAAGAAGTCTTACTTAAAAAGGTCAATATTGTACAAAAGATGCCTAATGTGGAAAAACAGCAATTGTACAGTGTTTCTTCGGATTCCCTGTATAAGAGAATGATGGAGGTAAGTGATAATTTTCTAGCAGAACAATTATTAATTTTAAGCTCCTCTACCCTTTCGGACACCCTAAATAGTGCTAAGGCCAGAAAAAATATTTTGGACAATTATTTACAGGAACTTGAACAACCACCACGATGGGTAGATGGTTCCGGGCTTTCACGATACAATTTGTTTACACCTGGAACAATGGTCTATGTATTGAATAAAATGTACCAAGAAATACCAAGGGAACGCTTATTCAACTTTTTCCCCGTTGGGGGCCTTACCGGGACTTTAAAAGGAAGGTTTGATGGTGATGACCGCCCATATATTTACGCTAAAACCGGATCACTTGGCAATAATTATTGCCTTAGTGGATATCTAATAACGCGGTCTGGAAAAACTTTAATATTTAGTTTTATGAACAACCATTTTACCAAGAGCAATAGTGAGGTAAAACAGCATATGGAATCTATTTTTGAAATGATCAGGGACAATTATTGATTCAAGACCTTACTATGATCTACTTTATCCGCAAATTTCAACAATAACAACTCGATTTTTGGGGCAATATGGGTTTTGCAAAATGGCTTATATGGATTTTTATAATAATAATCTTGAAAGGCTTTATCGGAAATTTTAAATTCCCTGAACGACAGGACTTTGGTTACCAAGGAATCTTTGAAATTCTCCTGAAATTTTTGTAATGCCATGACAGATCTTTCGCCATCCAGAGGCTCAAAAGTATAAATGGCAGAGCGATATTTTTTACGCATGCTATGGTCAGAAGTCGATTTATGGGTATAAAGGTGTATCAAAATCAAATCCTCCAGACTTATGTCACTTGGCTCATAACTAACTATTACAGCTTCTGAAAAGGATGACTCCTCCCCATCCGAAGCTACAAAACCCTGTTCTACGCTTATTATCCCCTTTAAGGACTTATAAACGGCTTCGGTACACCAGTGGCAGCCACCACCAAAGGCAATTCTCTGATTAGTCTCCATAATTGGTTGGTCGTATTAGTTGTTGGAAAATAACCCATTAATTTTAGCGTATTGCAATAGCATAATGGTCTTGGCATCTTTAATTTTACCGGTACGTATCATTTCCATAGCTTTTTCAAAGTCCAACTCCAAGACTTCAATATTTTCCGTCTCTTCCTCGGCACCACCCCCCTCGCCTATCTTCATTTTTTCTTCATATGATCCAATAAAGAAATAAAGGATCTCGGTTACGGAACCAGGCGACATATAGGATTCAAATACTTTCTCTACCTTCTCCAATTTATAACCTGTCTCTTCCTCAGTTTCCTTTTTTATACAGTCTTCGGGATGGTCACCATCCAATAATCCAGCGCAAACTTCTATCATCATCCCGGAGTCATTGCCATTTATATAGGTGGGCATCCTAAACTGTCTGGTAAGTATGACCGTTTTGTTCTTTTTGTTGTACAACAAAATGGCAGCACCATTTCCTCGATCATAGGCTTCTCGGGATTGCGCCTCCCAGCTTCCGTCCTCTCTTTGATATTCAAAAGTTATCTTTTCAAGTTTGTACCAGTTATCCGACAGTAACTGCTTGTTTATGTTTCTTACTTTTTTGTTGTTCATTACTGGGAGGTTCTTGTTTATATACAAAGCTAGGGATTTTTAGACCCTTGTAATCGGTAAAAAAATAGGATTTAATATCCCCAACAAAATTTATAGTTACATGATGTAAGTTATGACTAGACCTTAAACAGTAACCGCCTTGTTCAAATACCGTCTAAAGGGAAGCATTTCCATATAAACCGAGATCACCTTCTCCTTAAAATCATCTTGTAATATTTCTTTTAGTGAAAGGGGATGCATAACAGCAAAGGTTTTATGTCGTAACAGTTCTACATGTGGATGGTCCTTAGAAAATCCTTTGGGCGCATTCTTTAGAGTTTCATCCACCACCAATTTCCCAAAAGTATCCTTAAATGACTTTTTGTTCAGAATTTTTTTAAACTCCTCTCCATCGTAATCAATGGCCTCGCGTATACTGCGCAGAGTTTTTGGGTCCGGCCTCCAAAAGCCGCCGGCCAACATGGACTGACCAAGCCCTATCTCAATATAAAAGTCAGCCGTATTGGGTGCCTTGTCCAACCCTGCTCCAAAATGGTCCTTATAAATGGGTTTTTGGGGATGGAACATCAAATTATTATTAATACGATTTATTCCCTTTTTACCTGGAGTCCCAAAATATTCATTGTCCACAGCCGCAAGGGCCAGATCCAATTCATCCAACCATGCTATATAATCTTTCCTTACCTCCTTGTACCATTTTCGGTTGTTATCCATCCACTCCTTAGAGTTATTCTGATTAAGTTCTGTAAGAAATTGAAATAAGGCTTGAAAATTCATTCTCGAGTATAGATTGTAATGTATAAATGAAGAAGGCTATATATTGATTAAAATCGATTATCCCCGTCCAAAAGGTCACCAAGGCCGCCCAAAATACTACCTTCCCCTTTATCTTTTCCTCCTCTTGGGATTGAAGCCAGGACCCTACCCGCCAATCTGCTAAAAGGTAAGGATTGAATATATACCGTACCAGGACCACGTAGGGTGGCATAAAAAAGCCCCTCCCCCCCAAAGATGGTGTTTTTGATTCCCCCTATAAATTCTATATCATAATCCACGTCCTTGGTAAAACCAATGATACAGCCAGTATCCACTTTTAAGGTTTCGCCCGGGCCAAGTACCTTTTTTGCGGTCGTTCCTCCAGCATGTACAAAGGCCATTCCGTCACCCTCCAATTTTTGCATGATAAATCCCTCACCTCCAAATAGACCGCGGCCCAATCTCTTTGAAAATTCAATTCCCACAGAAACACCTTTTGCCGCACACAAAAAAGCATCCTTCTGACAAATGAATTTTCCCTGAAACTCACTAAGGTCTATCGGAATAATTTTTCCGGGATAAGGCGAAGCAAAGCTTACCTGCTTTTTACCTTGACCTATGTTTAAAAATGCCGTCATAAATAGGCTTTCGCCTGTAAGCAAACGTTTTCCGGCCGAGAATAGTTTACCCAAGACCCCAGTATCCTGATTGGAACCATCACCAAAAATGGTATCCATTTTAATATCGGAATCCATCATCATAAAACTGCCTGCTTCGGCCACAACGGCCTCCTGTGGATCCAATTCTATTTCCACATATTGCATTTCCTCCCCGTAAATTACATAGTCTATTTCGTGTGCGTTCATACTATTCATCTTATTGTTTATATTACTAGTTTCAGAGTTTTAATATTCGTCTTGCGCCTTGTATTACCAAAATAAAAACAATAGTTCCGATAATCAAGTCGGGTTTGTTGGAGTTTAGCACGTTAACCAAAAGTCCAGCCACAATAACCCCTAAATTGATAATTACATCATTTGAAGTAAAAATCATACTTGCTTTCATGTGTGCTTCTTCTTTACTTTTTGATTTTTGAAGTAAGTAAAGACAAATTCCGTTTGCAATTAAAGCAAAAACCGAAACCATTATCATTGTCGTGAAATTAGGAAGTTGTTCCGCCCCGAAAAAACGCCTCAAAACTTCCCCAAATCCTATAACCGCAAGCAGAATTTGAAAATAACCGGCAAGTTTGGCAATTCGTCTTTTTCTTATAAAAGTACCGCCCACCGCAAAAAGACTAATTCCATAAACAAATGAGTCTGCAAGCATATCCAAACTATCGGCTACAAGTCCCATGGATTTGGAAATTAACCCGGTAGTCATTTCGATAATAAAAAAAAGAAAGTTTATGGAAAGAACTGTCCACAGTAATATTTTTTGATTTGAATTTTCTTCAAATTGTGTTTGATCGGTTTCTTCGGTCTTTAACTTTTGCCCACCTAAATTCAGTTCAAGTATTAATGTCTCTATTTGGTCAGCTTGTCCATCATGAAAAACAGCCAATTTTCGATTCGGAATGTCAAAGTCGAGATGTTTTATACTGGGAATTGCATCTAATTTCATTCGGATAAGATTTTCCTCCGAAGGACAATCCATTTTAGTTATTTCAAATACTGTTTTTTTCATTAGAACATTATCGGAGTCACTTACCTAGAACAAATCTGCTTCAAAATCAAATGTTATTCGTTAGTTAATTTCGTGGTTTTTGCTATAACCTTAATCTTTTTTTTTCAGACCATAAGTATCAAAAAAAACAGTTTTGTTACAATGGTGCATTGAGTAATTGGTAAATTGATCTATTGGTACATCTTTACATTAATTATTGGGTACATTAAACAATTAATACCTTACCCCTTCACTTTAAGGGTCCATTCAAAATTAAAGGTAGAAACTACAATACCATCTTCGTTGACCCCGACCGATTTCATCCAAACGGTCTGCCCTTCACCGGTTTCTATGGTTTTTTTAATAGCATCCACTATAAGGTGGCCCTCCTCGCAGGTGAAGGTGATTTTACCAGTCGCTTTTTTTGAAAAATTAGCATTGTTATTGGCTACAAGCATGGAAATATTCCTTCCGCTTTTTCTGATCTGATTCATGACCATAGCTCCGGTGGTCAACTCAGCTGCCATCCCTTGAACTGCCCAAAACAAAGATTTAAACGGATTTTGATTGATCCATCTATGCCTAACGGTTACAATTGCCTTTTTTTCATCAATGTACCTTAATCGTACTCCTGTCCACCATACGGAGGGGAGTTTAAAAAAGCTGAACATGTTAATTTTACTTGCATCGGAAGCCATAGCTGTGGTTTAATTTATATCAAAAGTATATAAAATGCACGAACCGACAATTGTTAATATATTGTTAATTTTTAGTACTTTGTTTTGCATAGTACCTTCTTTTAGATATATATTTGCATAAGAAGTTATTAGGCTTAATAAGATCAGTCTATAAAAATGGTCCGGTTTAGCACCGAAATATAGTTTTAAATCCGACCGAAAACTGTTTTAACCAAGACCAATAAAATCCTCCATTGGGAACACTAATTACAAAGCAATGACCGAAACACTTAGCAAACACGAAAAAAATTTGGCGGCAGTAATACACGCCTCCACCTTTTCCAAATATTTTATCCCTTTTGGGAATTTCCTACTACCCTTGATACTTTGGACAGCGAATAAAAAGAATCATGACTTCGTGGACCAAAATGGCAAACAGGCTTTGAATTTTCAAATCAGTCTGCTACTATATTCCATCATCCTGGGTATTTTCACTATTCCTTTTTTTATAGGTATTATACCGGAAATATTTCATTTGGGCAATTTCAACTTTGCCAGTTTTAACGAATTTAACGGTCTTAATTTCGACTTCGACTTTCATCCATTCCAACTGGGAAAATGGCTTTGGCCATTGGGAATAGCCGGTGCTGGACAGTTGGGACTGTTCTTGGTAAATATAGTTTATACCATCTTGGCTACTATTCGTACCAGTGAAGGCATAGATTTTAAATATCCGATAAGCATACCATTTATTAAATAATGCATAATACAATTAGTACTCATCACACTAATTTCGAGAGTTTATTCATCAATCAGATCAAAATTAAAATGCTGCAATGCGATCATCAAAAAAACGAACAGTAAAATTATTATAATCATGTAATTATGAATATTGAAAACACAAAAGCGCAAATGCGCAAGGGAGTCTTGGAGTACTGCATACTTTCCGTTCTCAATGGGGAGGACAAGTACACCTCCGAAATCCTGGACACCTTAAAAGATGCTAAAATGCTGGTGGTAGAGGGGACCATTTATCCCTTGCTCACAAGACTAAAAAATGCAGGATTGCTCAACTATCGCTGGGAAGAATCCACTTCTGGACCCCCAAGAAAGTATTATACATTAACAGAAACGGGAAAACTATTCCTAAAGGAATTGGATACCACCTGGGATGAACTAAGAAATGCAACGAACCTTGTTACCAAAACAAAAAAAAGTTAAAAAATGAACAAGACAATAAATATAAATCTGGCCAATTTATTTTTTCACATAGATGAAGTAGCCTACACTAAATTACAACGGTATTTAGAGGCCATAAAACGATCCTTTGCCAATACCAATGGTAGCGAAGAGATCATAGCGGATATCGAGGCCAGAATTGCCGAACTGTTCCATGAAAAAATGGAGAACGAAAGACAGGTAATTACCGAAAAGGAAGTGGACGAGGTAATTGGGATAATGGGACAACCAGAGGATTACATGGTTGACGAGGACATTTTTGAAGACCAACCCCACTCAACAAAAAAATCGGGTAGGGTAAGAAAATTATACAGGGACATAGACAATAAGTATATAGGGGGTGTTTCTGCCGGTCTAGGACATTATTTTGGAATAGATGCCCTTTGGGTTAGATTATTGTGGATTCTACTGACCATATTTAGCTGGGGAGGATTTGTATTTATATATATACTTCTATGGATTTTAATTCCCGAGGCTGTAACCACAGCCCAGAAATTGGATATGCGCGGAGAAGCGGTTAACATTAGTAATATTGAAAAAAAAGTAAAGGAAGGTTTTGACGATGTAGCGGAAAAGGTTAAGAATGTGGACTATGAAAAAGTGGGAAATAAGGTGAAAAATGGTAGCCGTGGTTTCTTCAATGCCATTGCCGATATTATTATGTTCTTTTTTAAGATCATTGGTAAATTTATCGGAATAATCTTAATAATTACTGGTGCTGCCGGAATAGTTGCGCTATTGATAGGCCTTTTTACTGTAGGTATATTGGATATAATACATCTGCCCGGAGTAGACTTTTATAATCTTGTCAACTCCACCAGTACTCCAGTATGGGTTGTTTCAATACTCGCTTTTTTCGCTATTGGAATTCCCTTTTTCTTCCTAATGTACCTAGGCCTAAAGATTTTGGTGAACAATTTAAAATCTATCGGCAATATTGTAAAATTTACACTGTTGGGGTTGTGGCTGATCTCTATAATCTTATTGACAGTTTTTGGTATACACCAAGCCGCTGCGCATGCTTACTCGGGTAATGTAGCCACTGAAAATGAGCTGATTTTTGCCCAACCTTCAGAACCGATTACGTTAAACTTAAGGTCAACGGACAGGGACAAACAGGAAAATAACATGCACATTAATGGGATAGTATTGGATTATACTGAAAATGGGGAGGAAATTCTCATTTCACGCGATTTTCGTATGTACATAAAAATGTCGCACGATTCAATAGCGCGTATTGAAGTGAGGAAAAACGCCAATGGCAATTCCTTTAAAAATGCTACAGAGACAGCTGCAAAGATCAACTACAGTTATATGGTCCAAGGCAACACCATTCTCTTAGACGATTTTTTAACAACTGGTAGAGAGAACAAATTTAGAGATCAAGATGTTAGGGTGTATTTATACCTCCCTATGGGAACCCAAGTGGAATTCGGAAAATCTCCAGAAAACTGTTGGACAATCAGGGCCAATAATGACCAGAATATGAACGGTTGTGAAATAACGAAGTATGCTTGGATGCTGAATAAGGATGGTGAGTTGAAATGTGAAAACTGTCCTGAAATTGAAGAAGTCGATGACGATAATGATGGCAAAATTATAATTAATGAAGATGGGGTGGATATTGACTTCAAAGGCAATGGAGACAATTTTAAACTTAAAATAGACGACAAGGGCGTACAGTTCAAAACCAACGAAACCAAAAGTACCGATTTAAAAAAGGATACTGTTCAGTAGGTTCTTTTAACAACTCAGTAATTTATAATGTGGCCATAGAATCATAAATAATAATTTTAAGCAAACCATAAAACAGTAACATTAATCAATCCTTGAAATACTCAGCCCCCCAAGAGTTCATTACAAGACTCAAAAAACAACAATCATGACAACACTAGCAAGAATTACCATCACACTAATCTTGGCAATCCTATTTTCTTCCTGCGGCTTCGATATCAATATCGGATCTGGCAAAAAAGGAAATGGAATTGTTGAAGAAGACAACCGCAGGGTGACTTCCGATTTCACTGCTATTTCTGTATCTGAAGGCTTGGATGCATTTATCACCCAAGGCTGTGATTTCGCAATTGTAGTTGAGGCAGACGAAAATATTATAGACCTGATCGGGACCGATATCAAAAATGGAACCTTAAGGATTCATGCCATTGAAAATATTGGTAGGGCTACCAAAAAAGTTTATGTTACACTACCTGTCATCACAGCCATGGAAACTTCTAGCGGTGCCGGCCTATCTACCATGAATGCCATAGAGGCCGAAAATATTGAATTGAGCTCCAGCAGTGGTTCCAATCTTCAAATTGAAGAACTCAAGGCATACAATGTCATTGCGGAATCCAGTAGTGGAGCCCATATAAGAGTGGCAGGAGAAACAGAAATATTTAACGGTAATGCCAGTAGTGGCTCGGGAATAAAAGCCGAAAATTTAAGCTCTGCCAAATGTAGTGCCAATGCCAGTAGTGGGGCCGGAATTACCGTAAATGCATCCGAATCCTTAATTGCAAAAGCCAGTAGCGGGGGTGACATACGCTACACCGGAAATGCGAAAGTAGAACATACAAAATCGAGCTCAGGAAGTGTCAGTGCCTTATAAAAGCCAGACCTTGTTTTAATAAAAAATCAACTGTCCTAAAATTTGTAAAACCCATTGAGATTTCAGTGGGTTTTCATTTTCCAATACATCATCTTTCTTTATATTCGTTCAATAAATATTGTTATGAAAATAAAGATCAAAAAATATGTACTTCCGTTAAAACATACTTTCAGTATTTCCAGGGAATCCCATGATTTTCAAGATTCTATGATCGTTGCCCTGGAACTGGATGGTAAAACGGGCTATGGCGAAGCAACATCCAATCCCTACTATAAAATAACCTTCGAAACCATGCAGTCGGAGATTGAAAAGGTCAGGGAGGAAATAGAAGGTTTCAATTTTAAGGAACCAGAGGCCTTCCATGCGTTCTTGGTATCCAAAAACTTGAGCAATTTTGCTATTTGTGCATTGGATCTTGCCGCCAACGATCTGTATGGAAAAATACTGGGCAAACCATTATATGAAATATGGAATACGGACAACAGCAGTTATCCCATCACCAATTATACCATTGGACTGGATACCATTGAGAAAATGGTGGACAAGATGAAAGAAATGCCCTGGCCTATATATAAAATTAAACTGGGCACCGATAATGATGTCGAGATTATAAGGGAATTGCGCAAACATACCGATGCCATTTTCAGAGTAGATGCCAATTGTGCATGGACGGCGGAGGAAACCATTGCCAACGCCCCCTTATTGAAAGATTTGGGAGTTGAGTTTTTGGAGCAACCTCTTAAAGCGGATGATTGGACAGGAATGGAAGCGGTAATGCACCAAAGCGTCCTACCCGTAATAGCCGATGAAAGCTGCATAGTGGAAAGTGATGTGGAGAAATGCGCGCTTCATTTTAATGGAATCAACATAAAATTAACAAAATGTGGTGGCCTTACCCCGGCAAGGCGAATGATCAAAAGAGCCAAGGAATTGAATCTACAGGTAATGGTGGGCTGTATGACCGAATCCACTGTTGGTATTTCGGCCATTGCACAACTAATTCCACAATTGGATTATGTGGATATGGATGGCGCCATGTTGTTGAAAGAAGATATTGCCGACGGGGTGATCATTCAGGAAAAGGGCAAAGTAATCTTTCCTACTATAGGAGGAAGCGGAATAACTTTACGTTGATGACTATTTATACAGATGGTTTCCCGGGAAGGGAATTGGAGGTGGACCGTAAGAAGTTTTTGTATTTTGGAGGCACTTCTTATCTAGGGCTGCAGACCGACGAAACTTTTCAGGAAATCTTTATTTCCAATATCAGGAAATACGGCACCAATTATGGAGCTTCCAGAAAATCGAACGTAAGAATTTCCGTTTTTGAAAAAGCAGAAGAATATTTATCCCAATTGGTCGGTTGTGAATCTAGTACCATTTTATCTTCTGGTTATTTGGCAGGGCAACTGGTGAGGCAAACTATGGACACCAAGGAACATAGAATGTTCTATGCCCCCAATACCCATTCTGCCCTCTATTCCCCTACTCCATCCACAAAGCTAAAACCATATATCACTTTCACGGCCTTGAACATAGCTATTAGAGCCCATTTGGAAACGAATCAAGAAATTACACCGGTGGTATTTTTGGATGCCATTGATTTTTCCGGTGCCAATTATCCCGATTTTGAGGGATTACGAACACTGCCTTTGGAAAGGATTATTCTGGTGGTAGACGATTCCCATGGAATTGGAATTGTAGGTGAAAATGGTGGAGGTGTTTTTCGTAGGTTAATGAAATTAAATCCTAAGGAACTTATTGTTTGTTGTTCGTTGGGAAAAGGGTTCGGGATTCAAGCAGGGTCCATTTTTGGAACTGTAAAAAGAATTGAGAAGTTCACGGACACTCCTTTTTTTGGCGGGGCAAGTCCGGCATCACCTGCGGCTGTTGCCTGTCTTATGGACGGAAACGCACTCTTTCTTGAAAAAAGAGAAACCCTAATCAATAATATAAACTTATTCAAGTCCAATGTTAAAACTTTGGATAGATTTAAATTCATGGAGGGTCACCCTGCCTTCAGCTTCACAGATGAAAAGCTTGTCAATTACCTGGAACGGCAAAATGTTTTGGTGACCAGTTTTCGTTATCCAGATGAGGATTCCCACCTTATGAGCAGAATTGTAATAAGTGCCCATCATAAAAAGGAGGATATCCTTTTATTATGTAATATTATTAATTCCTATTTATAAAACGAAACGGCCATCCAATTGGATGGCCGTTCTGTTTTATAGGTCCCTTTTAAAAAATTAATTATCCCACCATACTGGGGTAACTGGGGATTGCTGGTTGGCCACAACATTGGCCTCGTTTCTATTTAACTCGGTTGAAGGGTAAATGGCCCTTCTGAACCACTGTCCAAAATACTCGCTGTCATCACTTGCTTCCTCCAATCTCATTTGTAGACCAGTGAATACATCCGCAGAAAAATCATATCTTCTATAATCCACGAAAGTCTCTGGATTTAAAAAGTTATTTATGTATTTTTCCTTCATGATATGATGCAACATTAGACCTGCTTCACCCACAGCTATGGCCCCATCGGCCAAATAATCGGAGCCATCCACATCATACATATCCATACTTGCCTGGATACCTTCCAAATAGGCGGTATACGCTTCGGCACTAGAACCTGTACTTGTGGTGTTGCCTCCGTTAGCCAAAAAAGCCGCCTCTGCCTCAATAAATTTGGCTTCGGCATAACTGATCAGTAATAGAGGTGAATCTACGCTGGTATAATAACCATCGGTTTTAAAACCGGTGTTGGCATCGCTACCGTCTGGAGCTACTCCGGCTCCACCACTCACAAAACCTTTCCACTCTGCTTCGTCATCATTTTCGGCGAACAAAGGCAGTCTAGGGTCTATGGTAAGCGCTGCGCTTTCAAATGGGTAATAATCCCCGTTCATAGAACTCACCAACTGACTGGCAATATCGTTGCTTAAGTTACCTGTAGACCTTGCCAAAATTTCTGCAGAATACCAAGGGTTGATGTTTTTCTCATTGTACGACATCTCAAAATTATCGTCATTTGAAGTAAAACCATTGGCAATTGAAGTTAAAACTTCATTGGCAGTAACAGTACCTTTATTTACCAAATGCAACTGATATCTTGCTTTAATGGTGTAGGCAGCCCTTAACCATTGATCGGAATCACCCCCGTAAATAAGGTCCGAGCTTCCCAAATTAAAGCCTGAGTTATCAGGACCTTCCAATGCACTGATAGCCGAATTTAGTAGTGTGAATATTTCCGTGTAAATCGACTCTTGGGTATCAAAAGTTGGAAAATTATTGTCCGGGCCGTCCGTAGCATCCGAATAGGGTATATTATCCCAAGTATCGGTAGCTATTCCAAGATTTACTGCAATTAGAATATCCGATATAGCACCAATATGTGCGGCGTTGCTCTCAGCAGCCTTCTCTTTAACCGCCTTAAGATTAGGTAAAATATAAAGGTAAACCTGACTCCATAAACCACTTGCTTCTGTCTGTCCGGCAGCTCCACCCCCGGTAGATACAAAATTCTGCACATAATTTCCAAAAGCCAATTCGGCAGATCGCTGACCTTCCATGGTGCTATGAATCACCGGCGCGATTAGATCCTGCATTCTCAACTCCTCCAAAGTTGCTGTATTGGAAGGAGTATTTACATCAAAATAATCATCACTACACGAAATCTGCGCAACTAATAGAAGTGATAAAATTCCTGTTTTTATAATATTGTTTTTCATGTTTATCATATTTAGAATGAAATATTTAGACCGAAAGAGTAGCTTTGGCTCAACGGAACACTAAGTCCTGTAAAACCATAAACGTTGCTACCAGCACTATACTGGTTTCCTTCTGGGTCATAACCATCAAATGGGGTCCATACAAGAATATTGGATGCACTAACAGAAAGACTTAGCTTCTCCATTTTAAGGTCCCTGGTAAATTTATTGTCCATGTCATAAGACAAACTAACATTGCGCAATTTAACCCAAGATGCATCCTGTACCAATACTTCTGACGCCCTGTTATAGACATTTGAATTCCTATAGTAATTTTCATCTATCAAAGCTGGTGTGGTATTATTAGTATAACCTCCACTGCCATTGTCCATTACTCCTTCCAAGACCACCTCTTCATCCCTGACCAAAGTACTTAAGGGATTACCGTTTCTAATAGAATTTCTAAGTCCTGAATCATACAGATCGCCTCCTTCCTTATATTCCAATAAGAAATTGAATCCAATTCCCTTCCATTTTAAATTACTGCCCAAGGAAGAAATGAAGTCTGGAAAGGCATTGCCTACCTTTACCCTCTCATCGGTCACTATTTCTGGAAATCCATTGGCATCCAAATACCGTTGACCATCTTCGTACCTCCATTTATATCCGTAAAGATTCCCCATTTTGTCACCGGCCCTTATTTCCGAAGTAATTCCGGCAAACCCAGAATCAGCAAAAATGATGGACTCAATATCCTCGGGGATTTCCAACACCTTTCCTTCACTAGTAGACCAGTTAAGAATCAATTCCCATCTAAAATCCTTACTTCTAATGATGTCCGCACTAACCAACAATTCATGTCCAAATACCTCGTAATCCCCTGCATTCCTTGTAATTCCTGAAAGTCCGGAAGAATAAGCGGTTCCAACGGTGAATATTTGATCTTTAACACGTGTTTTGTAGTAGGCATAATCCAATCTGATCCTATCTTTCATAAATCTAAGATCCGCACCAAATTCTGTGGATTGGTTACGTTCCGGAACTATATCCAAATCTCCCAATAAGCTACTTCTTCTATATCCACCGGCACCACCAAAAGGAAAGTCCCCATCCACTACAAAATATTGGCCAACATCCCCAAAACCGGGTCCTTTACCAACCTCGGCCCAGGAAGCTCTAAGTTTACCAAAAGTAAAGACATCATTATCTCCAAATACATCGGAAACATCATAGGCCAAACTTGCGGATGGATAAAAGAACGATCTATTCTCTTTGGGCAAGGTAGACAACCAGTCATTTCTGCCTGTTACCGTCAAGAACAATTTATCCTTGTAACCTAATTTCAATTCTCCAAAAGCACCAACGTTACGCAATTGTGTAATACTGTTATCCACGAAATAATTAATGGTGTTTCCTATTTCGTTAATTCCGGGAACGTTCAAACCTTCACCTCTAGCTTGGGCATAGTCCCTTTTAGAATCGGAAATCTGATGCCCCAATGTTAGGTCTGTAGTAAAATCGTCCGACCAATCCTTGGTAAATGCAACCAAAAGGTTAGATTCCAAACCGGTAAAATTGATGTTTTGATTTAAAACAAATCCACCAACCTGTGAACCACCATCAAGATCTGCACCGACATATCTATTTCTTTGGTCGGAATAATTATCTATTTGGGCAGCGTAGGTAACGTTTACCCATTCCTTAGGTTTCCAGTTCAGGGTGGCATTACCTATCCATCTATTTACATTATCAATAAGGCTACTTGTTTCCATTAAATACCTAGGGTTGTCAATTATCCCAAAAGAATAATCCCTTTCGGTACCATCGGCATTCATATAGTCGTTTATTGGAAAGGTCCCTGAGTAATAGGAAAGAGCACTCATAACAGATTTATCCCCTCCATTGGCCCTACGTCCGCCAGATTTTGTGTAGGCTATAGAAGAATTTAATGTCAATTTATCAGAAATCTTATAGCCTGCCTTTAACCTAAAATTATTCTTGCCGTAATCTGTGTTTGGAAGAACCCCATCCTCTTGGTCTTTTCCCATAGAAAAGAAATAATCCAACTTTTCATTGGCGCCACTAATACTTACGTTTACTTGGGAATTAAAGCCAGTCCTAAAAATATCGTAGGGACTGTAAAATTTATCTCCTGTTAAATCGACCACTGTACCGTTGGACAGCGTATAGGAATCATCAGAATATCTGGGTCCCCAGCTATAAAAAGAGGTAGCATTCTGTACCCTATTGAAACCGGTTTCTGAATCTGGATCGTAAAGTGTCCTAGGAGCACCACTAAATCCTTCCCTATAGGTAGTTTGCAATGAAGGTGTTGTTTGTATATCCCTAAAGGTTGTTGAAGCAGTTACATTAATTTTGGCCTTCCCTTGTTTACCTTTTTTTGTTGTAATAATAATGGCCCCATTGGACGCCCTTACACCGTACAATGCGGTTGCGGCAGCTCCTTTAAGTACGTTGAAACTTTCAATGTCCTCAGGGTTGATATCCCCGGCCCTATTGGAAAAAGCAAATTGTTCGGAACTACTAGCGGAATTGGACCCTGCACTGGGTCTTACCTCTCCAGAAAAGGTATCGTTGTTCAGGGCAATCCCGTCAACAACAATTAACGGTTGATTGCTCCTACTTGGGTTAACGGAAGTAATACCCCTTATCAAGATATCCACACCACCACCTGAGGATCCGGAGGTTCTATTGATTTGAACCCCTGCAACCCTACCTTGTAAACTCTCCATGGGGTTTGATTGCCCTGCCAGGTTTAGGTCTGCGGTGTTAACTTGGGTTACGGAGTATCCCAGGGATTTTTGTTTCTTCTCCACACCAAAGGCCGTGACCACTACTTCGTCCAAAGCACTGGCGTCTTCCGATAAGACAATACTTAATTCGGCATTTGATGTAACCGTGATATCCTGCGATTTCATTCCTAAGTAGGAGAAACGCACAATATCGCCCTGCTTGGCAGCAATTACAAAATTACCATCAAAGTCAGTGGTGGTACCTGTATTGGTCCCAACAATTAAAACGGTAACTCCTGGAAGTGGCAAACCACTTTCATCTATTACGTTACCGGAAACATTTTGTGCAAAGCCATGCCAAGTGAGCATGAAGGTACACAACAACAATAGTTTTTGTATCATATTAGTTTGTTTTTATTAATCTGAGCTAAAAGTCATAAAAAAATCATAAAAATCAAACAATGTCCGAACGAAATGTGATTTATACAATAATAACCCTACTTCTCAAAGTTTTTGTCACAAAACCAAGACTATTAACTGCTATTATTTAATTCTTTTTAATAAGATTTTTTTAACATATTCTCAGTTTCATATGTTAATATTCTAAAAAAGTCGTAACTTATTAGTATCTAAACTCATAAACAGAATCGCCATGAAAAAAATACTTGGAATAGTTTTCTTGATGTTGTTTTTGGTATCCGCGACCGAAATTGCATCCACAAAAATTCAAAACCCCAAAACCCTGGAAGGTACTTGGGAATTAGTAAGTTTTAACAATTACGATGGTAACGATGTTGTAAAGACCATACCACCAACCGATGGCTACCGTCAAATTAAAATGTATTATAATGGAAAGGTAATGTGGACCCGATATGTCCCTACAGATTCCATTGAATGGTTTGGTTATGGCTCTTATAAAGCCACAGATAGTACCTTGACCGAAAAATTGGAGTATATGTCCGCATCCATGAAAAAAGTTGCCAATGAAAATATGGAATGGCATATGGAGCTCCAATTGGAGGGGGATAAATACAGCCAGATCTTTGTAGACGCGGATGGAAACCGAATAAATTCTGAAAACTACAAACGTCTAAACTAGAATTAGGTTCTAGTATGACTTTCTAGTGAGGTATAAAAAATTTACGCCCCATGACTAAAAAAACGATCTGTACTTGGAACTTAGTTCCGTGCACAGATCTTTTTCCATTGCCCATAATTCAAGTGATTTATTGAATTTTAGACCTCCTATTTCAAATATCGTCTAGGACGAAACTTCTTGATGACTTTCAATGGTCGCCAAATATCGTTCCGCATCAAGTGCTGCCATACAGCCGGTACCGGCAGCAGTAACAGCCTGTCTATATTCCTTGTCCTGGACATCGCCGCTCGCAAAAACGCCAGGCTTACTAGTTTTGGTAGTTTTACCTTGGGTAATTAAATACCCAGTTTCATCCATTTCCAGTTGTCCCTTAAAAATATCGGTATTTGGTTTATGCCCAATTGCAATAAACAATCCTGTAATGGCGATGTCTTCTTTTTCTCCGGTAACATTATTCACCATTCTTAAACCTTCCACTACCTGATCACCCAAAACGGTATCTACTTCCGTATTATAACGAATTTCAATATTGTCCAAGCTGTTCACCCTATGCTGCATAGCCTTTGAAGCACGCATTTCGTCCCTTCGTACCAACATAGTCACTTTTTTACATATATTGGCCAAATAAGAAGCCTCTTCAGCAGCAGTATCCCCTGCCCCCACAATAGCTACTTCCTGTCCTTTATAAAAAAAGCCGTCACATACGGCACATGCCGAAACGCCACCACCACGAAGCTTTTGTTCACTAGGGATACCTAAATACTTCGCCGTTGCCCCTGTGGAAATAATTACGGTTTCCGCTTCTATAACCTTGCTATCGTCTATGGTAACCTTGTGTATTCCACCAACTTCATCGCTAAAATCAACAGCGGTAGCCATACCAATACGGACCTCAGTACCAAATCTTTCGGCCTGTTGCTGTAGTTGAATCATCATTGTAGGTCCGTCAATTCCTTCTGGGTATCCAGGAAAGTTATCCACCTCTGTTGTCGTAGTCAATTGTCCACCTGGTTCCATTCCAGTGTACAACACCGGCTTTAAATCTGCCCTAGATGCATATATAGCCGCAGTATAGCCTGCAGGTCCCGAACCAATAATCAACGTTTTTAAACGCTCTACTTTATCTGCCATAATAAAAAGCTTCTATTATACTTGTTAGAAAGCAAAAGTAGGATTTTCAATAAAAAACTTAAGTGAAAAGTTATAAAAAGTTATTATAAAACTAGTTGTTTAAACTATGGATGCTACCCTTGTAACGGAAATGTTCCTTTTTGTTGCAAAATTGGGAATAGGTTTATTTAAGAAAGAAACCTGTCATTGCCTTAAGGGAAATATATAAGCTCACTAATATTACTTAATTTATCTATCCTAACAAGTGATAAGGTAAAACCATAAAAGGGATACTTGAATGAAAACCAATTTGATTTATTACCGGTTTTAAAAAAAGATTCTCCAAAAAGCTGTGCTTGTTCTTTACCATTACCAACATTTGGGGATGCAACTCGGATTGAATACTATTAATGGCTTCTATGATACCTTGATCGGGCAGTTCATGAAATTTATGTTTCGTTTCCGAAAGTAAATGACCCAATGTGTTCTTGTTCTTTTTCTGCTCTTCGTTGAGCTCATAACTGGATCGTACATGCAAAATATCCAACGTTGATTTATGCACCTTGGCTATGAACAATACCTGCTTTATCAATTCAAAATTGTATTCTATTTCATAGTCGGTTGGAAATAGAATTTTTGTGGGCATCTTAACATCAAAATCAAAAGGTACGGCCAATACAGGGCATTTTGCCCTTTTTATGGTATGCACTGTACTACTGCCTAAAAATATTTCTTTTGCCCCAGTAGCCCCTTGGGTTCCCATAATTAAAAGGTCTATTTTTTTACTTTCTACCAGTTCATCAATAGCCTCCATCAGAACACTAAAGGCACTATAGGTCTTAAAATGATGTTTCGGGTTATTGAATTCAGAAATGACCTTTAATTTTAGACCATCCAATTTTGTTTCGGAATCTGTACGATAAATATCCCCCAACCCCAATTGTCCCGGACTGTGCAATAAATACTCGGACTGATAAATAGCAGGAGTATAGGTGTGCAAAAAATAAAAGTTACAATTCTCATCTTTAAGCAAACGAACTGCATAGGAAATAGCTTTATAGGCATTGTCGGAAAAATCAGTGGGAATCAGAATATTTTTCATCTCTTCGTTATTTATTTATAATAAATTATGGCAAAAGTAAGTCCGTGTTATGCAGTTCATATAATACTTACCTTCAATGGACTATGAACCACACATAACCAAATAAGCTTCAAGTCCCTTTCCTAACAATTTTCCAATAAAATTAAAGAGAACAAAACGATTAATTCATGATTTTAATCAGTTTCACACATTGTGGTTTTTTATATTTTTACCTTGATATTTATTAGGGTGTCCAATATTTTTGGAATATGTATTGCTAAAATACCCATTACCAGTATCCATTACATTTGGTTCGACAATCGATAAGAATAAAGAAAATAAATAACTGCTAAGTGAAATTTATAGACTACTACAAAATCTTGGGATTGGACAAAAGCGCCAGTCAAAGCGAAATAAAAAAGGCGTATCGGAAATTGGCCAGAAAACATCATCCAGATGTTAACCCCAATGACAAGGAAGCCGAAAAAAAGTTTAAGGAAATCAATGAAGCCAATGAGGTACTTAGCGATCCGGAAAAACGTAAAAAATACGACAAGTACGGAAAGGATTGGGAGCACGCGGAAGAGTTTGAAAAAGCTAGGGCATCTCAACAATCGGCCTATGGAAGTGGTGGCCAAAGTTATTCGCAAAGTTATGGGGAACAAGATTTCTCGGATTTTTTCGAATCTATGTTTGGAGGTTCTGGTGGCTTTTCAGGAAGAAGCAAAGCTGGTTTTAGAGGCCAGGATCTCAACGCCGAGTTAAAATTGCACCTTAGGGATGTATTTACGCCCCATAAGCAAACACTTAATGTAAACGGTAAAAATATTAGAATCACCGTCCCTGCCGGAATCGAAAATGGGCAAACCATAAAAATTAGTGGTCATGGCGGGCCCGGACATCAGGGGGGGCCAAAGGGTGACCTATATATTACCTTTGGAATCATAAATGATACCGCTTTTAAAAGGGATGGGAATAACTTATATACTAAGGTAAACCTGGACTTATACACTGCCCTTTTGGGCGGTGAAATAATGGTGAATACCTTTGACGGACAGGTAAAATTAAATGTTAAGCCAGAAACGCAGAACGGCACCAAAGTTAAATTAAAAGGCAAGGGCTTCCCTGTATATAAAAAGCCAGATGTTTATGGGGATTTATATATTACCTACAATCTTGTTACTCCAACCAATTTAACCGCCAAAGAAAAAGGACTATTTCAGGAATTGGCCAATCTGAGAAAATAATTTAACTATGAAAAGAGAAACCCGCACTAGGGCATCAAACAATCACATTCATAAAATGTAATCCTTATGGAACAGGAATATATACTTATCACCGACTTTTGTACGAGTCATAATATAGAAACCCATTTCGTAATGGAGCTTTATGAGTACGGACTGGTAGATGTCATAGTCAAAGAAGACATACACTATATACCTATTCAACAACTGCCGAAAGCGGAAAAAATACTAAGACTACATTCCGATCTCGATATCAACCTGGAAGGCATTGCGGTTATTACCCGACTTTTAAATAGGATGGAAAAAATGCAAAATGAAATTACCCAACTAAAAAATAAATTGGACCTATATAGTTAGGGTTAAACGAACCAAAAAGCTGTATTTCCCATTGGTATAAAAAAACGAATGTTTGATCAATCTCAAACCAGATATATGCTCCAGGCCATTAAAAATGTAATAATAATATAATTGCTCAAAACTGATTTAAATCATTTTGGACATGGACTTGGATGCCTAATTTCGTATAGATTAATAAAAACCTTGATTCCATGACCACATTGCTTAAAGTTGAACAGCTTATTTCCGAAGAAAGCAAAAACATTATTTCCAGAAACCTAAGTCGGATTTTGGATTTAAGAATATTGGATATTGATGTTATCAATAAGACAATATCACTGGTCTACAACAACCCCTTTGTATTGGACAAGGCAAAAAAGGAATTGGGCCGAGTGGGCTATTCCCTGGAAACCCAACTACCCCTTTAAACTCCTTTGTTCCTATACACGGAGGGGATTTCTATAATTTTTGAGTATTATAATTTACTTAATTCAGCCTAAACTGCTATAGTGTTCATTGGATAATGACTTCATAGTTTCAGCTGCCTGTTCGGCCGTAATATCGCGTTGTGGATTGGCAAACATTTCATAACCTACCATAAACTTTTTTACAGTAGCCGAGCGCAATAAAGGTGGGTAAAATGACATATGGAAATGCCATTCCGGATGGTCCGTGCCATCTGTAGGTGCCTGATGTATACCTGCAGAATATGGAAAGGAAGTGTTGAATATATTATCGTACTTAATAGTAAGTTGTTTTAGGATTTCGGCGTAGGAAATCTTCTCCGATTCCGAAAGCAGACCTATATGTGCCAATTTTCTTTTGGGGAGGATCATAGTCTCATAAGGCCATACTGCCCAATAGGGAATAAGCGCTACAAAATGCTCGTTTTCGACTATAATACGCTCCTGCAACTTTAATTCCTGCTCAATATAATCCTCCAAAATACTTCTCCTGTGGGTCTCCCAATAAGCTTTAAGACTTTCTATTTTCTTTTGGACTTCCTGTGGAATTTTATTTTGTGCCCAAATTTGTCCGTGAGGGTGAGGGTTACTACACCCCATTATGTCCCCTTTATTCTCAAAAATTTGCACGTGATTAATGCCTACTTTAGCACCCAGTTCTTTATATTCTTTTTGCCAAAGTGAAATTACTTCCGCAATGTCCGGAACTTCCATTAAAGGTAAGGTCAGGGAGTGATTGGGCGAAAAGCAAACTACCTTACAGATACCTGATTCGGATTCGGCGAACAATAATCCATTTTTATAAGACTCTTCTTTTACATTGGGCAATAGGGCAGAAAAATCGTTGACAAAGGAATATGGTTTTTCGTAACTGGGATTAAACTCCCCTCCCATTCTTTCGTTAGTGGGGCAAAGATAGCATGAAGGCTCATACACGGGTAAGTCTTTAGTAGCACTTTTTTCGGTCTTTCCCTGCCATGGCCTTTTGGTCCTATGGGGAGAAACTAAAATCCATTCTCCCGTTAAAATATTTAACCTTCTATGGGGATTGTCATTAAAACTATTTGTCATTTCGTTTTTTTTCGTATGTGTGTTCCAGCACTAGGTTGTACCTCAAAAGCATCCAATTCAATATTGAAAGCCTCTTTATATGCCTTGGTGGCTTCCCGAACAAACGCATCCACCTTGTCTTTATGCACAATGTTCAAGGTGCAGCCTCCGAATCCACCACCCGTTTGTCTAGCCCCTAAAACGGCCTCGTACTGTTTGGAAAAATCAACCAAAAAATCAGATTCAGGACAGCTCACTTCGTAGAGTTTGCTGATCCCTTCATGTGCCTCGTATAGTAAGGTTCCAAAAAGATTTAAATCATTGGCCTTTAAAGCATTTGCCGTTTGTAAAACCCTATCATTTTCACTAACAATAAAACTGCATCTTTTAAAAAGCGTTGCATCCATTGTCTGCTTAAATTCTTGAATCATATTAGCCGTTACATCCCTTAACGACCTTACTTCCGGATATTGTTTCTGAATTATGGCCACGCCTTCCTCACACTCCCGCTTTCTCGTATTATACTCACTGGAGGCCAGGTTGTGCGACACTTTGGTATTCAGCATTATCATCCGATATGGATCAATATGTATCGGGATTTGCTGATGCTCCTGCGACTTGCAATCCAACAAAATTACATGTCCCTTTTTGCTCATTACGGAAGCAAATTGGTCCATAATTCCACATTGGGTTCCTACGAAAGTATGCTCCGCCTTTTGCGAAAGCTGGACTATATCCATTTTGGAAAGTCCTAGATCAAACAGTTCATTGAGCCCAAATGCCAGTCCACATTCCAAGGCCGCGGACGAACTAAGCCCTGAACCCATTGGTAATTTACTTTCAATGGTACAGTCGAACCCCCTTAACTTATCAGTTCTCAACAAAATTTCATTTAAAACGCCAAGAATATAATTCTCCCATTCCACATTGCTCCGGGCAATTTTATCCAATTGAAGGGAGAACCCTGTATTGTAACCCAAACTATAAAGGTTACATTCCTTATCCGAATTGTTCCTAATGAATTTAAAGGTAATTTTCTTCTCTATGGCCGTAGGCAATACATACCCAAGGTTATAATCTGTGTGTTCCCCAATCAAATTGATCCTTCCAGGGGATTCAACAATCAGCTCAGGGGTGAAATTTATAGGAAACGGCATATACTTTTAGTGTATTAAGCTGCAAATATAAAAAAATAACTTTTATAAATGTATAATTTACGTTTATAATAAACGTGTATTCTGCCAAAATCTATCCTTATAACCTCCTAACAAAAAAAAATCCCCAGGCCAAGCCAAAGGGGATTTAAAACTTAAAATATTTTAGAAAACAATGTTATTCCTCTGTAAGCATGTCCACAGTAGCTACAGTCCTGAATCCTAGATGCTCCAAGGAAGAATCCAAGCTAGAGGCCATCCTGGAAGATATTCTGTAACTGGCACAATAGGAAGCGTTACATAAAAAAGATCCTCCCCTCATTACCTTCTCCTTGGCATAGGGCATATTGGGATTATATGCAGTGGCTGCTCCTTGAGGGTTTACTACGGGACCATTCAATGCGCCCAATTCGTTGTAATAATTGGTATTGTACCAATCGCTGGTCCATTCCCAAACATTACCGGCCATATCGTAAAGACCAAAGTCATTGGGAGGGTAAGTTTTAACTTTTGCCCGTTGTTCAAAACCATCCGCTTTAACATTGGTTACCGGAAATTCGCCTTCCCAGGTATTGGCCATTTGGGATAAAATGGAATCGTCATCGCCCCAAAAATAGATACTTTCCGTTTTATTACCTCTTGCAGCTCTTTCCCACTCAGCTTCTGTAGGCAATCTTCTACCGGCCCATTGGCAATATGCCAGGGCATCCTCGTAGGCAACTTGTACTACAGGTTCGTTATCTTTTCCCTTTATGGAACTTCCAGGTCCGTTGGGTTGTTTCCAATTGGCCCCAATAGTCCAGTTCCACCATTGTGAAAAGTCGTAAAGGTTGGGGACAGAAGTTTTAGTTTTTTTAAAGGTCAATGACCCTGGCTGCAAAATGGAATCATGGGGTTTGGGAGTACCCTCTGGGACCTGTGTTTTCATTTCCTCCCAATCTATTGCCCGCTCCGCTACAGTAACATAGCCTGTTTCCTTAACAAACTTTGCAAATTGGGCATTGGTCACCTCTGTAACATCCATAAAAAAACCATTGACCTTAACTTTGTGGGCAGGTTTTTCATGATCCATAGCCATTTTATCTTGGGGTACCGCACCTTGCGTAAACTCACCTCCCGGAATCCAAACCATTCCGTCGGGTGCCTTTATATTTTCCGGTTTTTCTATCAAAATAGGAGTTGTGTCGACCACTGATTCCGCAACCTCCGATATTGGAGCACTACCTTCAACTTTATCGACCGACTTCTTATCCTCCTTACATTGAACCATCAAAGCCAACATAAAAAGGGCACCTAAAACATTAATTTTTTGCATTCTATAGTTTTTAATACTCACAAATGTAAAGAACCAAAATGATTCTATTCCCCTTGGGGAATAAATTTCATGTCATTAGGTGTTGACGCCATTTTCATAATGGCATTAAATATATACTGGCAAACCTGTTTTTGTCCCTCAAAGTTAATCAGCTCTACCGTATCCTCTGGAGTATGGTATTGTGGATGCCCACCTGTATGGATTCCAAGTACGGAAATATTTTTTTTATAAAAAGAAACATGATCCGAACCTCCCACAGAGCCAGCATGAACTACAGGCGACAAACCTAATGGAGGTCCCAATTCCTTCATTAAGTCTACGCCCCCTGGAAAGGTTCCAGCTCCGCCCATATAGACCTGCTTGGCATCGTTTAACCTGCCTACCATATCCATATTGATCATTAATTTAATCTGTGATAATGGAACAATAGGATTGTCTGTAAAATATTTGCTGCCTAAAAGTCCCTGTTCCTCTGCCCCAAAAGCGACCAACAAAATACTTTTTTTTAACTCTGACCTTTGGGCCATTAGCTTCTCCCCTATTTCCAATAATGCCGAAGTACCACTTGCATTATCATCCGCACCATGGTGTATCCTGATTTTATCCGACTTTGATGACGGTCCACCCCCCATTCCCAAATGATCATAATGGGCCCCCAAAACAATATATTCATTCTTCAATAATGGATCATTACCCTCGATAAAGCCTATAACATTCCATGTCTCAACGGCATTTTTGGGTACCTCCCCTTTCTTTACCCTTAATTGGGCCACAAAGGGCTGCTTATAAGATTTCATAAAGGGAGATATACCCGCCTTTTTAAAATCCTTTATTATATATCTGACAATCCTTTTGTTAATTTTTCCTCCGGGATATCTCCCCGAATTTTTATCGGCCGTTAAATAGGTAATATGTCCTTTTAGTTCATCAGTAGTAATGTCATCCTGTGCAATGCAAATATTGAAGCAACTCTGCAACAGAATATAAACAATAAATAATCTCATCTGATATTTGTCTTTATCTGTTTTCTTTAAAATCTATACGTTCAAATTTTTCTGGTAAAGTAATCCCTTTATGTTTCCATTTTGTCAATAATTCATTGAGGTTGCTACGGAAAACGGAATAGTCTTTTTTCCTTTTGGATGTCCAACCAACTTCTGCATATGCTGCCAATCTTGGGAAAACCATTTTATCCATGTCATTTGCTCCAGGTATCCATTCTCCCCACATTTGACACCCGCTTCCTATAACTTTTGAGTGAAAACTTTCCTCCAATCCGTCAGGTATGGGGTCAAAGCTATATGCTTTCTCCAAAGGAATATATTCGTAGGAATAATCCAAATAGGTATATTCATGATAAGAATTTACGATGTCATAACCTTCTTGTACCGCTTTTGACACCAAGTCCAAGTTGCCCTTCCAAAAATGAACCAAGGTGTTTTTTGCCAAACTTTCTTTTGCCTCCATATCAGAAGATTCCTGCCATTCATGTACATTCTCTCCTAGAATTTCATTCCATCCCATCATTCGATGTCCATTTTTATTTAAATAGTTTGAAATTCTGTTCGTAAAGAAAATATGCAAATCGGCCGGAGATGCCAATCCATTTTCTTTCATAAAATCTTGAATTTCCCCTGATGACTTCCAGGCATCGAACTTTACTTCATCTCCCCCTATATGGATAATATTACTCGGGAATAAATCCATAACCTCAGATAGTACATTTTCAAGAAAATCGTAAACCCTCGGATCTGACACATTAAAAGAATCTGGAAGCTTCCCAAATACTGTGGGTACCTCAGATAGTTCTCCTATGGTACCCAACCATGGGTAGGCTGCTATAGCAGCTGATGCATGACCTGGCATTTCAATTTCAGGAATTATTGTTATTTGTCTTTTTTTTGCGTAAGCAATTATTTCCTTAACCTGCTCCTGGGTATAATATCCTGAATGTGGAACATTGGATCTTACTTCACTATCCCAACCCCCAATCTGGGAATTGGACCTGCTAGACCCCACCTGTGTTAATTTGGGATACTTTTTAATTTCCAATCTCCAGCCTTGGTCATCTGTCAAATGCCAATGAAACACATTCATTTTTAGAAGTGCCATTTCATCCAACAACTTTTTAACCTGCTCCATTCCTTTAAAATAACGTGCTTCATCCAGCATAAAGGCACGCCACCCAAATCGTGGACGATCTTCAATGTTAATTCCTGCAACAGATAAATTCGCCTTCTTGGATAGCGTATCTTTCTCCAATAACTGTTGCAATGAGATAATACCATAGAATACACCTTTACTAGTTCCTGCAAAAATAGATATGGCACTATTGTCTACCTTTAATTTATATCCCTCATCTCCCAATTCCTCGGCCAATTGGGGATCCAGGTTTAGGATAATTCCGTTTCCTCCTCCTTTATTGATCTTCAGTTCCTTCTGATGTTCAGCTATTAATAATTCTTTAAGATAATTGGCATTCTCCAAGTTGGCACTATCCGCTATAATGGGAGTATCTGATTTAATAGTAAAGCTACCTTTTCCCTTATAAGCCTTTAAAGGCTGTGGAATAATCCCCGTATTTTGGCTTCGGACGGATATCGCCAAAAGCAAAACTAGTGGTAAAACAATGCTGGTTTTATTCATAATCCTTATAGATGAATTTAAGATATTTAATATTTACATTAGCACGCCAGACATATTTCACCGTTACTGATCAATAGTGCCACAATTGGCCCCAATGATTTACAGACCTTCCATGAGGGCTGGTATCCTGAACTTTTCAATGCTGGGTTCGGTATGCTGGCTTTCCAATATTTTGGCTGCTTTTTCCAGTATTTCCGGATGTTGATCCGCCACGTTTGTTGTTTCCTTTATATCTGTTCTAAGATTATACAGTTCCAAGGTAGGCTTATTCTTTGTGTCCTTCAGATGGGTTTTTACCAGCTTCCAATCGCCCATTCTAATAGCCAACTGTCCTCCATATTCCGGAAACTCCCAATAAAGAAAATCGTGTTTCTTTTGATTCTCTTGAGAAAGCATGGTGGGTAAAAAACTTACCCCATCCGTATAGCTTGGTTTTTCATAACCCGCAACATCGGCCAAAGTGGCCATTACATCATAATGTACAGAAATATGATCCGTTTTACTGGCCGCTTTTATTTGTCCTGGCCAAGTTGCAATCATAGGTACCCGAATCCCACCTTCATAAACAAAGCCTTTACCTCTACCATACTCACTTCTAAAAGGTTTTGCACTATCAAACCAAGGCGAGTCGGTTCCACCATTAAAAGTGGGCCCATTGTCCGAAGTAAATATAATAAGGGTATTGTCATAGAGTCCGTCCTCCTTCAATTTGGCAACCAGTTTTCCTATATTCTCATCCAGGTAAGAAACCATGGCAGCATAACCGGCTCGGGGGTTTTGATGAGGAAAATATCCTCTTTCCCCTAAGTAGGGTTCTTCTTCCCCAAATTTATTTTTATAATAATCCACCCATTTTTGTGGAGCTTGTATGGCCGCATGCGGTATTGGTGTGGCCCAATAGATAAAAAATGGGTTCTCCTTATTTCTATCTACAAAGCCTTTAAGCTCATTAAACATAAGATCGGGTGCATAGTCGTTCAATGTATAGGGCGCATAACTCTCCGGATCGTTGATATCTGCTCCTTTAGGCAATTTGGTATTTGGGGCAATGGTATCATTGTTTAAATGAACCCTATTTTCATTCTTGTACAAATGCAATGGATAATAGGTGTGGGCCTGTCGCTGACAATTATATCCGAAAAAGAAATCGAAGCCCATTTTTGTGGGAATGGAATTGGTATGGGGTGCGCCCAATCCCCATTTACCGAACATGGCCGTACCGTAACCCACTTCCTTTAACTTTTTAGCTATGGTAACGGTGCTATCAGGCATAGGGCGTTGTCCCTCCAAAACGGAATCTTTGGCCATGGCCCTATAATTCCATACCTCCCCACGTTCTCCCCATTCCTCATTGCCACGAATATGTGCATGCCCGGAATGGGTACCGGTCAACAACATATAACGTGCAGGGGCACACACAGGAGCACTGGTATAATGCTGGGTAAACAACATCCCTTCTTTGGCCAGGGCATCAATATTGGGGGTCTCGATTTTTTCCTGTCCATAGGCCCCAACTTCAGCATAGCCCAGATCATCAGCGAGAATGTAGATAATATTTGGTTTTCGGGATTCCTCGGAAAGGCCTTCCTTTTTACTTTCATCCTTACAAGAAAATAGGACTAATGGAATTAGGATTAAAAAGGTTATTTTTTTCATTCTTAGTTTATTTCTGGTTTTTGGTTTTTGGTAAAGGATTCTGGCTTCCAAGGAATCAACGATACTCCATACAATCAACTTCCCACATTCCCTTTAGGCCAATACTTTGGAATAATTTCAAATTAACACATTTCTAAATTGATATGCTACTGTTGTATTGGTTTCTCAAGAAGTGAAAAATCTATCGCAGGTGCTACACCGTTAGCCGTCCTTTCATGAAAGGTATCTATAATAGTCTGTTCATTAAAAAATCCACAATTCTTCATAAAAAATTTGTTTCCAATTGCCCCTCCTGCATAATCTTCCCTAGAACCTTTCCTAGCGGTGGCGTCTGCCGTAAATTTAGCCTTGGTAAGTTCGTGCCACTGTCCTTTGCTATCCATAATCCATTGGTTGGTATATTCTCCCATTCTGGAAATATGGCCTACTTCTGTCCTGAAGTTTTCTAGAAAAGAATGTGGTCTTTTTAAATAGGTGGAAGTATGTGGTCTTCTAAAACTAGCTATTAAATTCCATTTTTTCGTTTCTACATCATAGAAATAGGCCGTGTAATCAGTAGAATTATTTACAGATGGTTCGCCTTTTAATAAAAATCTATAGGTATTGCCAGCTTTCCAATTGAACACCTTATAGCTTTGTCCTCCAGAGCCTTCGTTGCCAAATTCGCCTGTAGTTACTCCTTCCCCTTTGCCTAGCAAAATAATCTTATACTCTTCCGGAATACTTTTGGGGTCCTGGGTTTCAAACGGACTCCAGACTGAAAACAGGATCCTCCTCTCTGTCTCCGAATTTACCTGCATGCCAAAATAACCCTCTCCGAAGCCGTTGGCCATATAATAGGATCCAATAACATCCTCATTTTCGGGCACTGTTATTTCATTATAAAACCAAAGAATGTCTGTATTTTCAGGAGTGGTGTAGGTTAAATGTACAGATGGCCCTCTTCTGCCCCAATAAAAATCTTCCTTTACATAAGTAAGCTTACCATTGGCTGCCTGTCCGCCTATAAGTACCTCATTGACATCCCCATAATTGCTTGCTGTTTTTTCCATTCCCTGTAGTTCCACAAAGTGATAACCAGGTGTGGTAATTTTAAAAACCCCTACATCAACTGTTTCGAAATCTTTATCGGATACTTCAATCTCCTTGGTGGTTCCGTCCAAGGAAACTCTGATTTTGGAAATACCATCATTAACCTTAAGGTTTAGCCCCACATTCAATTGCCCTACTTGATCAGTTTTAAAATAAGTTCTTATAACCGTATTTGCATCATTCCAATTCCTTATCCCCTCATCAGAAATAAGATGGCGATTATCTCTTACTTCATTTACTACCCAGCTATTGCCTCCTGGCTTTATGTTATCGGTTAAGCTCAATTTTTCCAAGGATATCTCTTCTGAATTATCCTGCTTGGACAAGGTTGTACAGGAACCTACCATAAATAATAGGCCCAATCCTAATAAGTTTTTATATCCTTTACTACTTAGCATACTACTTTTAGTAGCCATTTTAAAAAACTTGGAGCCAACATTGGTTATTGCCATCATTTTAATCATCGTAATTGTTATGGTTATTTTTAAATTTTTTGTCCTATTCACTTTAATTTAAATCCCTCTATATGGTCTACTTTACCCTTTAACTTTCTAGGGCTCTTGCCAAACTCCTTTTTAAAGCATTTCGAGAAATACTTCGGGTCGTTAAACCCCACCAAGAATGCAGCCTCGGATACGGAGTAATTACAATCGCTAATTAAAACAGCCGCCTTTTTAAGACGCATGGTTCTAACAAAATCCACTATTTTCTTCCCTGTCAACCCCTGAAATTTTCTATAAATAGCAGAATAGCTCATGTTTAGATCGTGTGACAGATCCTCGGTCTTAAAATCTGGATTACTAATCTGATTTTCCACAAGACTTACCAGATTTTCAAGAAAAACTTCATCCTGGGACCTACTTCCTCCTTTTTTGGGGGTAGTAATCAAGTCGTTCTTATATTTCATAATTAACCGATCACTACGGGTAATGATATTATTCACCTTTAGAACCAGTTCATTGATATTAAAGGGTTTATTTATATATTCCACCGCCCCTGCCCGCAATCCCAAAATTTTATTTTTTGCTGCTTTTTTGGCGGTAAGAAGTATAATTGGGATATGGGTAGTAAGCTCGTTTCTTTGGAGTATTTTGCTCATTTCAATACCATCTATTTTTGGCATCATAATATCGCTAATGATTAGGTCAGGGTTGTGCTCCAGAGCCAAGGCATAACCCTCTTCCCCATTTTCTGCCAAGAGAACATTATAGTAATCATTAAAAATATCTTTCAAGGATATTTGTAGTTCATAATTATCCTCTACTACTAATATGGTCTTCCCCAGTTTAGCTGAACTAGTACCTATATTCTCCTCCTTCAATTCATATTCAACCTCCTCAACTTCCATTATAGCCTCTTCCAAGCTTAACTCATTTTGTACACTTTCATTCTTATTTTTATCAATAGGAAAGCTTACACTAAAACAAGTTCCCTTAACCGGGTCCGATTTCACATCGATCTTCCCATGGTGTAGATCTACCAGTTCTTTGGTAAGGGCCAAGCCTATGCCTGTTCCCATTTTTTGCTGCCCTGAATCTGCCTGATAAAACAATTGAAAAATATTTTTTAGCTCCTCATTTGGAATACCCGGTCCCGAATCGGTAACGGATATTTTTACATTTCTATCCCAGTCCTCCACAATTACATCCAATAATATAGTCCCTCCTTTAGGTGTAAATTTGAAGGCATTGGATAGAAGGTTAAAGAAAATATGTTCCATTTTATCTTTATCATACCACATTTTCAACTCATCACTGGGGTAGCTGCATTTAAAATTGATACCCTTGAACAAGGCTTGCTCCTCAAAGGAGCTGGTTATTTCTGATAGATCGGAAACTAAATTGTGTTCCGCCGCTCGTAATACCAGCTTCTCCAATTCCTTGTCCCGTAGAGAAGTCAATTCAAATACAATTCGCGACAACCGATTCGCATTGTTGGAAATTAACCTGAGACGTTGTTGCAACAGTACATTGCCACTTTTCATAGCACGTTGTAACATGTTTTCCAAGGGAATCAAAATCAAGGTCAAGGGGGTTTGGATTTCGTGGGACATCTTGGCAAAGAAATCCATTTTTAGGGCATAAAGCTCCCTTTCATGTTTATGTTCCAGCTCATCGGCAATTACCCTGTTCCTAAGTCTTATCCAGATGACCATACCATAAAGTAGGCCAATAATTAAAAACAAATAAATTATCTGGGCGAGATTTGATCTCCAAAATGGGCGTAAAATGCGTATAGCAACCGATGTTTCTTTTATATCCCATTCCCCATTACCAGTACTGGCCTTCACCTCAAAAACGTAATTCCCGGGAGGTATATTGGTATAAGTTGCCAGACGTTCCTTTTCGGAATCTATCCAGTTGTCATTAAACCCTTTAAGTCTATAGGCATAATTGTAATTGGAAAACAACACATTGTCTATTGCCAAAAAACGAAAGGAAAATGATGATTGATCATGATCTAGTTCCAATACCTCCAAGGCCTCCACCCCATCGGTAATTTGTTCCGGAATAACATTTATTGCAGGCTGGTTGAGGATATCAATATCTTCAATGAATAATTTAGCTACTGTTTCTTCTTTTTTGATTTGATTAGGTTTAAAGTAGCTTACCCCATTTAGCCCCCCAAAATATATATTTCCATCCCATCCCAAAAACGCACTTCGCTGCATAAAGGAATCATCTTGAAGTCCATCTATTTTTTGAAACACCCGCGATATAGAATCCCTAATATTTATATGCCAAATACCTGTGGTTGAACCCAACCATAAATTATCAAGGTCTTCCAATATTACGGACCTAAAAATGGTGTTATCATATATTCCCTTGATTTTTATTTTTTCAACTTGTTGATTTTCAATACTGAATTTCACCAACTCTCCACTTACCATTACCAACCATATGGCATCCGCATTACTTGCCGCAATAGACCAGATATCATAATTATTATTTGTAATTAAAGTATCGTTAACATGTTTAAACCGGGTAAAATTGGATTTGGCAATATCGATTCCGTCCTCATTGAACCTAAATAACCCTCCTCCATTGTAAGCAAGCCAAACTGTCCCTAAGGTATCTTCTACAACAGACTGGGAAATAGACCCAACCAAGCCGGCTGTCCCATTTTCAAAACGTGCCAACAATTTGTTTCTTTCCGAAAACAAATAAATTCCCATGTCGGTCGTCACCCATAATCTACCTTTGGAGTCTTTAAAAATAAATCGAACGTCCAAAACCATATTGTTCTTGGAATTGCTCAAAGGCAGCTTAGAGAACCTACCATTACGGGTATTATACACCCACAGTCCATTTTTATAGGTCCCTATCCAAATATTACCATTACTGTCCTCATTGATAGAGTGGATATAAAACCCCTTACTTTGGGCCAAATTGTTGAAAAATTGCTCTTCAACTCCATTTGTGGCCACCTTGGTAATACCGTCCCCATCTGTCCCTATCCAAAGTGTTCCATCATTCGCTCTAAAGGAAGACAACACCCGTGCAGGGCTTCCCTTTACCCCCCCAGAATGATAGTTTATCTGATTATTCTTATTTCTTAATATGTTTAAATCCCCATAATTGGTTAGTACCCATAAATTGTTCTTCAGATCTTCATTTATACCGATCACGGTATTGGTACTTAAGGAAAACCCATTAAGATGATTGTGTTTATATATAGTCAATTCCCCAGACTCCGTGTCCAACCTGTACAGGCCATTCCCATCCGTTCCCAACCAAATAAAACCATTTACATCACAATACATTGATATAAATAACTCATTTAGCTGACTACGCCATTGTTCATTTATAATCTCGTCCTGAACAAAGGATTCTTTATCAAAATCATAAACCACTATCCCATGCCCCACATAGGACGAACCGATCCATAGTCTATTTTTTTTGTCAAGGAGCAGAAGGTTGTTATCTGCCAAGGTATAGTCATAGGGTACCTCCAAGGTCTCCAGACGTTTGGTTCCCAAATAATAAATATAAAGCGGCCCCTTATAGGTGCTTACTATAAGTTGGTCGGATTTTCTAACGACCAGGGAATTAACTTCATTGAGACCTAAAGAATTAACTGGAATCGTGGTAATGCTATCCAAAATTCCCTTGCTGTGGTTATAGGAATATATTGACCCTTTTTCGGTGGCCAGCCAAATAACACCATTGTCCTCGTTGACAATAGTGACCTTTTGCTTCTTCTGAAATCCCTTAACGGAATAGTCTATGGATAAAAACTTTCCATTTTTCTCCAAATAGGATATTTGCCCATTCATGGATAAGGCCCAAATTACCCCCTTGGCATCCCTAAATATTTTTTTTAATTCATCTGAAGAAGTGTCCTCCCCAAAAATTGACTCCTTGGGAGTGAATTCAAAATTATAACCATCGTATTTGGAGATACCTTCTGCATGTGCCAACCAAACAAAACCAAGGCTATCCTGAACGGTATGAGTAACCTTTATATTACGGTTATCCAATTTACTGGAAAGGTGGATAAAATTGGAAGAATGCTGTCCTGATACATAGGACCAGCAAAACAGACCCAATACATATAGAGCATAAATTTTATTCCTATTTAACTTCTTGTTCAAGCTACTTAAATTTCAATTAATCCTTCCTAATTCTTTCCGAAACAAATGTACCCAATATTGGCGTCAACTTAAAGGAGGTATTTTTTGCAAAAAGGTGGAAAAAAACTTCAAATATCGAAATAATCCGAAAATTTACCCCTAGAACGCCAATAAAGAACACTTAAATAATTAACACAATATTAATATTTGCGGAACATTAACAACAAGTATCTGTATTACGTAAAATATGAACCAAAGAAGAAATTTTATTAAGAAAACGGCCATTACAGGAGCTGGTATAGCGCTATTGCCTAATCTAAGTTTAGGAAAAGGCCTTATAAAAGATACCCAAAAAATAAGAGTGGGTGTAATTGGTGTTGGACTAAGGGGAACCAATCATTTGGACAACCTATTGAAAAGAACGGATGTTGTGGTAACTGCCATTTGTGACATAGACCAAAACCGCATCGATATAGCACAAGATCATATTATAAAAGCTGGGCAAAAAAAGGCCAAGGCCTTCGGAAAAAATGAGCAGGATTACAAAAATCTGTTGGCACTGGCAGAAATTGATGCAGTGGTCATTGCCACTCCATGGTTATGGCATACCAAGATGGCGGTAGACTCCATGAAAGCCGGGAAATATACCGGCCTTGAAGTTTCGGCTGCCAATACGCTTGAGGAATGTTGGGACTTGGTGAATACACATGAAGAAACTGGTTCCCACCTCATGATATTGGAAAATGTAAACTACAGACGGGATGTGCTTGCCGTATTAAATATGGTTAAACAGAATGTCTTTGGAGAACTATTGCATTTCAGATGTGGATATCAGCACGATCTGCGTGGGGTAAAATTCAATGACGGTAAAACGGCCTACGGAAAAGGTGCCGAATTTGGTGCCAAAGGTATTTCCGAATCGGCCTGGAGGACACAACACTCTTTATTGAGAAATGCAGATGTCTATCCAACCCATGGTCTTGGACCAGTAGCTGTTATGGCAGATATCAACAGGGGCAATCGTTTTCTATCGCTTACCTCACATGCCACCAAAGGTGTTGGACTACATAAATACATTGTAGATACTGCAGGTGAAAATCACCCCAATGCCAAATTAAAATTTAAGCAGGGAGATATCATTACCTCTACTATAGAAACCTCCAATGGGGAGACCATCATAGTTACCCATAATGTAAATAATCCCCACCCTTACTCCTTAGGATTCAAAGTTCAGGGAGCTCAAGGACTTACAGACTTCGACTACCACACGCAACGAATCCATATTGAGGGCACCACTGAGGGCCATGGATGGGAGAATATGGATTCCTGGTTCGAAAAATATGACCATCCACTTTGGAAAAAATACGGAAGCAGTGCTACGGAAGCTGGTCATGGAGGTATAGATTTTTATGTAATGAACGCCTTTATAGAGTCGGCCAAAGAAAATATTGCGCCACCTATGGATGCATATGATGCTGCTGCATGGAGTGCGGTTACACCACTTTCCGAACTATCTATAGAAAACAATGGGGAACCACAGGATTTCCCAGATTTTACCAGAGGTACTTGGATAAAAAGAAAACCATATAACTGGATAAAGGACACATATTAAGTTGTGAATATTGAATTACCCATTGAGTTGTTTGAGTTAGTTGTTTTTCAAAACCCATTTCATGAAAATGGAATGGGTTTAAAAAGTAGCCGACACTACATCAAAATAAAACCCAAATAGAATATGAACAGAAGCATTTAAAAAAATTAACTCCACAAGAATTTTTCAAACTTTAACATCAACCGATTATTAATTTAAACTAGATCAATGAAAAAACCGTTTTTTTATTTACTAATTCTAATTTTGAGCATAGGCCATTTTGCCCATGCTCAAAATATAACGGTCCAAGGAACCGTTTTCGATGACAATGGAGTTCCATTACCAGGAGCTTCTGTCGTAGTAAAAGGAACCGCTACAGGGACACAAACCGACTTTGACGGTAATTTTTACATAAACGTACAAGGTCCACAATCCATCTTAACATTTTCCTATCTTGGTTTTAAACCACAGGAAATCCTTGTGGGAAACCAAACACAGGTCACCATTACCTTGGCTCCGGATGCCACGCAATTGGATGATGTAGTTTTGATTGGTTACCAAAAGGTATTTAAAAGGGATGTTACCAGTGCTGTTTCCAGTATTAAGAGCGATGACATTGAAGGCATCCCAGTACTGGACGTATCAGGATTGATCGCCACCCAGGCCACCGGTATCCAGAGTGTGAATATGACCGGGGCACCTGCAGGAAGAGGAGCTCTAATAATTCGGGGTAATACAAGCATAGGTGGGGATATTGATGCCGATTTGGCCTACAGTAGCCCGTTATATGTAATTGATGGGGTACAGACCAGTCTTGAGGATTTAGCCGGTTATGGTGTTTCCAACGTAGACTTTTTGGCCTCGCTTAACCCTAACGACATTGCCAGTATAGATGTTCTTAAAGATGCTTCTGCCGCGGCCATTTACGGGTCAAGGGGAGCAAATGGGGTTATTATTATCGAAACCAAGAAAGGCGTAGCATTGGATAAACCGGAATTTTCGTTTTCCACCAGTTTAGGATTACAACCAAAACCTAACTTGGTACCTATGTTGGTTGGAGCTGCTGAACGCCAAGCCAAAATGGGGATGATCCAAAGATGGTGGCACACGGACGAATTACAATCCGGACAAACACCAATGGTCTTGACCGATAGTATAAACCCTGCCTTTAACAATAATGTAGATTATCAAGGTTTGTTTTATAAAACCGGGATTGATCAGCAGTACGATTTTAGTGTTCGTGGTGGTAGTGAGAAAACCAACTACAGAGTTTCCTTGGGATATGACAACCAGGAAGGTGTTATAAAAGGTACCGGGGTAGATAGGGTAACTTTTTCCTCCAATCTTAATTTTACGGCAGGGGAAAAATTTCGCAACCAATTAATTACCCGGTTTACGCATACCGATCTACAAACTGGACAAGGTAATCCCTACCAAGGAAGTTTTAACCTTAACTCTTCCCTACCTGTAGATCCGGCCGGACTTCAATCCTCTCTATTTTATATAACAGACGCAAGAGTCCAGTCCTTAAGTGGGGAACTGGAAGGCAAGCTGAACGAGGATAGGACCGTCAACTTTACCATTTCCAACTTTGCCACCTATGATCTTTTACCTAGTCTTAGCCTAAATTCCCAACTAAGTTTTGTTTACGACAGCAATAAAAAGAACTTTTATGAGCCGTCTACCATAAGGACAGAAGGAGATGGATTTGCCAGTTATGCCCTGTATAACCGAAAAAACTTGACTGCTGAAACCTATTTAAGCCTCTTTAAAAACATTGGCGCCAATAACGATCATGAAGTTACGGGAGTATTGGGAAATAGGGTGGATTATAACAAATATGAGGACATGGCCATGACCGCCTTTGGTTTTGGTAGTGATGCCATACAAACCATCAATAACAGATATACCCAGGATCAAATAAGTGGATATACCGATATTAGTGCCAATGCCTTGGTATCCTATTTTGGGCGTGTGAGTTATAAATACAAAAATCGCTATATGGTTGGTGGAAACTTCAGTATCGATGGTTCTTCCCGATTTGGTAAAGATGTACGTTGGGCCAAGTTCCCTTCCCTAAACGCAGGCTGGGTAATTTCGGATGAGCCCTTTCTTAAACCCCATATTTCCAGTTTTATAGATTATTTAAAAATTAGGGGTAGCTGGGGTATCAATGGTAAGCAATTCCCAGAAAACTACCTACGTTTCGGAAAATACAATCTAGGTTATGGTGGCAACCCTTATTGGGCCAACCAAATGAATGTTTCCAGTTATGGCGGTGTAACCGGGGTTATTCCAAATTACGATCAAATTGGGAACGCATCCCTTTCTTGGGAGGAAACCGAACAATGGAATGTTGGGTTTGATCTGGATATGTTCAACAGAAGGGTAAGTTTGGCATTTGATGCCTATAACAAAAATACCGATAAACTATTTTTTGATGTAGCCTTCCCTGCTTATTCGGGATACAACTCTGCCCCTACCAACGTGGCTGGTGTTATTAATTATGGTTGGGAATCCATGCTGCGTTACCACGTTTTCCCTAGGGAGAACGACCTTCGAATGGAATTGTCCGTAGGTTTTGCACAAAACAAAAACTACGTTTCAAAATTGCCCAATGGTAACCAGGATTATATAGGTGGAGATTATGGATATGTGGTTGGGCGTCCGCTTAACCTGTACAAGATGTTCATTAACGATTATATCATTGATGATCTAGACCAATTGCCTGTAAATCCATTTACTGGAGAACCTTTACAAGGTAAATCTGCTTGGGCCAATATCCGCCCAGGTTTTCCAATATGGCAGGATCTTAACGGGGACTACTTACTTAATGAAGAGCACGATCTAAAATTAACTACAGACTACTCTCCTATTCCTGATATTACCGGTTCATTCAATATAAACTTGCAGTATAAAAAATGGTATTTCCAGGCCTATAGTCAATTTTCCTTTGGGGCTGATATCAAGAATACAGTACTCAATAGTTATATGGATAGCTACGACAGAGGCGGTGATGCATGGGCAAGAAATGGATTGGCAGACCTAAGTGAATACACCTTCTGGGAACAACCGGGTGATGGTGCCGCCGGGGTAGACTTTCCTGCAATATACCCACAGAGTCCAACACTTGGAGCGTTTTACGGCTTCAGGGACAATCAGACCCTTTGGATAGAAAGTGGTGATTATTGGAAAGTCAACAATGCTTCCATTGGATACACTTTTGACCAGAATGATAACTTTATGAAGAACATTGGCTTATCCCGTTTAAGAATCTACGGAGCAATGTTGAACCCTTACCAATGGCAGAGATCCAAGAAGGTGGTAGATGCCTCCATGGTAGATGCCAAGGGACATACTTATGGAAATGGATATCCACAGGCTAGGACAATTACCATTGGAATTGATACAAAATTTTAAATAATAAACGATGAAACAGATAAAGAGTTTTAAAATATATATCATGGTCCTGAGCTTCCTGGGTGCAGCCAGTTGTTCCGATTTATTGGATCAGGAGCCTATCAGCATTACCCATCCCGATGTCTTTTGGGATAGTCAGGCCAACGCCGAACAAGCCGTTGCTGGTGCCTATGGTCTTTTTAAGGAGGCTATTATGACACAATCCAATTTTTTATATTGGGGTGAATGGACCGGGATGACCTTTATGAACAGTCGAAACTGGATCGTAAACTATATTGAAGGTAGCGGCAATTACGTTTTGGCATACCGCGATGCTTCCATGAACTGGAAAAACTTCTACCGTGCAGCCAACTGGGCCTATACTATAGAGCAATATATAGCGGACATGCCCGTGGATATGTTCGATTCACAAACTGAAAAGGATCGTCTTTTAGGAGAAGCTGCCTTCATTAGATCATTGACCTATTTTTACATGGCCCGTATATGGGGAGATGTGCCTATCGTAGAGCAATCCATAGAAAGTTCCGACCAGCTAATTTCAGAAGACGGATTCATTGTGGAAAATCCAAGGGTCGATGAACTTGAGGTGCTGGATTATGCGTTGGAAGCCGTTAATAAATCCATTGGATTATTGCAATACTCCACTCCCGGAGCTTCCAATTGGGCCATAACCGCCAATAAGGCAAGCGCAGAAGCGTTAAAAGCCCATATTTCACTTTGGTATGCTGGCAGGGACAATGACAACCCAGAAATGATTCAGCAAGCCATTGATGCAACAACATCTGTTATTAATAATAGTGGCGCTAGTTTAATCGATTATGTAAACGAGGGAAAAGATGGATTCGATGAAATGTGTATTGGTCAATCCAAGACTGGCTTGTTCGAAATCAATATCAGCGCGGACATGAACGAATCCTTTAGGTTGCTTCAATATGATGATAACCATACCGGACTTACCTTAAATTACCCCGTATGGCAAAGCGTTAATACAGGAATAAGCCCTTATATGGATCCAGATTTCTATGGAAATGAAATGATGGCCACAGATACCGATAGAGCCAACGATGTGCGTAAGGATCTTTTCTTTTATGAATATGGTACAAATGCAGATTACTCCTACCTTCAGAAGTATTCGCATTCAGCGCAAGATGAAGCTTCAGAAGACGCTTATGCCCAATTTTCAGAGTCCAACATCTTAATTTTTAGGTTGGCAGATATGTATTTATTAAGAGCAGAAGCCAATGCCCGAAAAGACCTTTCCGGACCTGCCATAACTGATTTAAATACTATAAGAAGTCAGGCCAATGTTCCTGATTATTCAGGAGCAACAGACCGTGAATCCCTTATGAAGGCCATATTTGACGAGCGCGCCATTGAATTTGTTGGTGAAGCCCAATCTGGTTATGATAGAATACGTATGGATTATTTCGATGGAGTGCCATGGGTTAACCAAGCAAGAAACGCCAAAAAAGGATATTTCTGGCCTGTTCTTCCTGCCGTAATATCAAGGAATGCTTCTATTCTACAAACTGAATATTGGAGAGGTAAACTGTAGACGAATTTTTAGAACTAAAGAAAACAATCACGATGAAAAAAATAATAATCATACTAACAGCCGTAGTAGTCCTTTACTCTTGTGAAAAGGATGGAAACTACCTTGTAGATGGAGGAATTAGCAGTCCAGAGGTGGGAACGACCACCATGGATTTTTTCAAATCCCATAGTCAGTTGGATACTTTGGCCATTTTAATAGAAAAAGCGGGAATGTCCGATTTGGTCAACGGAAACAACACCATCTTTGCGCCCAATAATCTATCTATTAAGAATTATGTGAACGCTGTATTGGCCGATATGAGGGAAATAGATCCTCAAGCCGAATATACCGTAAACGATATTCCCTTGGATACACTTACTAAATATATGGGAGGCTATATTTTTTCCGGCAAGATTAGAAGGGAAAACATGACCAAGGACCAAGGGAAAATCTATACTGCCGAGAATGGGGAAGAAAGAAGAATTTCCTTGGAACCAACAGATCAATATAACGGTGAGTTGGATTCCAAACCCGAATATGTTTATTTCACTTATAAACAAGGGGATGATTGGGACGAATGGGATAATATTGATGATGATGATAAGGTGGTGGTAAAAACCTCCAATTTAATCTCTACCAATGGCGTTATTCATGTCCTTCAGGGAAACCATACTTTATTCAATTTCGAAAGGGACTAATACAAACCATAAAAACAAAAAGATGAAAAATATATTTTATTCCATACTGATCATTATCGTAATGGTTGCATCTTGTCAGCCCCCGGAAGTGGGTTATATCAGTGACAACATCCACGCCTTGGAAGACACCATTGCCGTTCCACGCGGGGTGTTTAAAGTTGGGGCCGCACCGGCAATAGAAGGATCTACCTATCCTTTAAAATGGGAGATAACCAGTATCACAGATGCCCAAGGCAACCCTACCAATGATCTGTACGACGAGTACGAGCTTTTAACTTGGAAATCAGCTTTTAATGCAGAAACCGATACCACCTTGGCATTGGTGGAAGAAAAGTTGGAATTGGGGGATTATCCAACCATCATGATCAATGAAGTGAGTGGACAATTGGCCTTTACCCAGGCCAGTAAGTTTGTAACCAATAATAACATATTCAAGATAAACGTTAAAGCTAGTAACGTAAGAGGTGAGCGTCAATTGGATGACTTTGTAATTGTAAAATTGGATGATTTTCAACCAGTTGAATTCCCAACAGAAATGCGTTCAAGATTACAATTGGGTAAAGGTGGCGGAGCTTATGATATTGCCTACACCTCTACCATAATGAACGATTTTGACGATGGTGTCCCCAGTGTCTTGGATGGCACCCATCCTTACATCACAGTAACCAAAGTAAGTGAGGAACCCGCTTTGGGCGTTAAGGTGAAAATGATCATTGCGGATAGTTATGATAAACCATTGAATCCAGAAAAGGTTGTTTTCTATCCTTCGGGATCAACTTACTTACAAAACTATCATGACAATTCCGTTGATACGGAAGTTGATGCAACTGGTTCTACATTCTCGTTGCCTGCACCACCGTTTCCACAGTATGGTAGAACATATGCTTCAGGAACCAATTCTTATTTAATGTACTACCTGACCACAGATGATGCCTTTACGGTAGATACCGCGGCCTTTGAAGCGGATAATGGACCAAAGGACTGGACACCCTATTTAGATCCTGATACTGGAGAAATAATGAATAGAGCTTACATTAGATGGGGAATCAAAATAAACGATTCCGGTACTTGGGAGATAAAAATGAAAATTCCATATACCAAGATAAAGGAATAGTATTAACTAGTTTTATATACCTTATAAATGGTTTGTTTTGGTGCAACTTAGGTTCCCATTACAAACCATTTTTTTTTACTTATTTTTAGCCTAAGAGTTAATAATTTTTCCACTAAGCACAACCCGAAATTTAACAGCATGAACAGACGAAAATATATAAAGACCATTGCCTTAGGTACCCTATTGCCCAGCTTTTCCGCTTCGGCATTCCCATTTGGATTAGTAGGCCAAAATAAACCCCTTGAAGCAATACAATTTAAAAGCAATTGGCACAACTGGCCAGATATGAAATGGGTAGGTCCGGAATATTGGGGAAACCGACTCCAAGATTGGCGACTAAAAGATGGGATGGCCGTTTGCAGCATTAGTGCTGAAAATAGAAACCTTCAATTATTGACCGTTCAAAAAACGGAATATCTATCACCATTGAAGGTAAGCCTGGAAATAAACTTATTGAACAAAAATATTTCACCAGCCGATAAAGGTTGCCTGGGAATACGACTGGGATGTAAAGGTCCCTTCGAGGATTACCGATCCGCTGCTGTTTTTGGTAAGGGACTGGATATAGGACTTAACCCTAGTGGCACCCTTCTGGTCGGAAATCAAACCTTTGAAACCAAGCTTTCACAAATTCCAAATAACTACAAATTGGTGGCAGAGTTTAGGCCTTCCGAAAACAAATACCTATTAAAGGTTTTGATACAGGATTCCATAACCGATCAATTAATTCATACCCAGGAAAACATAGCAGTTGAAGGTACCAGTGTTGAAGGCAATTTTGCCCTGCTCGCAGATTTAATGACGGCTAAGAGTAACACATCCCAACCTTCGGCCGGTTTTTCCAACTGGAGTATATCTTCAGACAATTTGGTTTCTAACCGCGATCAACTTTATGGTCCTATTTGCTTTGCACAATACACCCTTCACGACAAAAAGTTGAAATTAACCGCACAATTAGCGCCTATTGAAGAAATTAAAGGCAATTCCGTACAACTGCAATTCAAGGAACAGGGCGTTTGGAAAACCACAACCAATACCAAGTTGGAACATATAGGCAGAGCGGTAAACTTCGCAGTTGAGAATTGGACCGCCAATTCGGATATTCCTTACCGAATATTGGTGGAAATCCCTCTAAAAAATGAAATCCACCAATACACCTATGAAGGTACTATAGCCCAAGAGCCTTTAAATAAAGAATCCGTTTCAGCGGCTGTTTTTAGCTGTAATTTTCATTACGGATTCCCTGATAATGACGTTTATGAAAATGTAGCCAAATTAGACCCGGACATCATTCTTTTCCTTGGGGATCAATTTTACGAAGGCACAGGTGGATTTGGGGCAGAACGCGATGGTGACCTGGACGATCTATGTCTGGATTATCTGCGAAAATGGATGATGTTCGGTTGGTCTTACCGCGAACTCTTTAGACATAAACCCTGTGCCATAATCCCAGATGACCATGACGTGTATCACGGAAACGTTTGGGGTGAAGGTGGTAAAAAAGCCGATACCAGTGATGGCCATGGCATGTTGGCACAGGATTCCGGAGGATATAAAATGCCTGCGGAATGGGTAAACATGGTGCAATTTACACAGACCAGCCATTTACCAGATCCCTTCGATCCTAGCCCTGTTCAACAGAATATCGGTGTCTACTACACTCACTGGAACTACGCAGGCATTAGTTTTGCCATCCTAGAGGACCGAAAATTTAAATCGGCACCCAAGCATGTTTTGCCTCCAGAGGCCCAGGTAAGGAACGGTTGGATACAAAACAAAGATTTCGATATAAAACAGTACAGGGATCTAGATGCCGAACTTTTGGGAAAAAGGCAGCACGATTTTATAGATCACTGGACCCAGGATTGGAATAATGGGGCCGAAATAAAAGTAGTGCTATCACAGACCAATTTTGCCACTGTGGCCACCTTGCCCAAAACAGCCTTAAATGATGACGTGGTCCCCTCCTTACCTATTCCTAAAAAAGGAGAATACGTACTTGGGGATGTCCCTACCGTGGATATGGATTCCAACGGTTGGCCAGCTAACGAAAGGGATAAGGCCGTCGAAGCCATCAGAAAATGCTATGCATTTCATATTGCTGGCGACCAACATTTGGGAAGTTTTATCCAATATGGCACAGACGAGCATGGAGACAGCGGTTATGCCTTTGCTGGTCCTGCCTTGAACAATATTTGGCCCAGAAGATTCTGGCCAGAAGTAAATAGTGATTCCCATACCTATGAAAACCCGGCCTATTTAGGGGACCATATGGACGGATTTGGCAACAAACTATCCGTACATGCCGTGGGCAATCCGTTCGATACCGGGTTTGAGCCGGCCATTGTACATAATAGGGCAACCGGTTATGGATTGGTAACCTTCAACAAAAAAGAAAGAACCATAACCACAGCCTGTTGGCCCAGATATGCTGACCCTAGCAGCGCTGGAAATGAACAATTTCCAGGGTGGCCCATCACCATAAAGCAAAAAGACAATTATGGTAAAAAGGCAGTAGCCTGGTTGCCTACCATAAAGGTTGTCGACGCAAGCAAACCCGTTATTTCAGTTTTCGACAATAATAATCAGCTGGTTTATTCCATTCGTATGGCAACCAATACTTTTGCCCCCAAAGTATTCGATAAAGAAAAATATACCATTGTAATCCTGGATGTGGAAAACAATAGAAAAAAAACACTAAAAAATATTAGGGCCAAGACCGTTAACAAACAACTATTGCAAATTAGCCTTGTTTAAATTGGCTCGGTAGTTCTATTAACGCTATATGGACCAACAAAAAAATCCCAAACTTTCTTAGTTTATAGAAAGTTTGGGATCAATTATTATTGTATTTAAAACTTAAATCACAACCGTCTTCCCAGGAGTTGGTATGTTATAAGTACCATCAGCATTTGGCTGCACCGGTGCTGGGGAATCCCAGGTTAAATTGTCCGGAGCCAGGTCAATATTGGAAGTCATAGCCTCTTCCCATTTAATTACTTGACCGGAATAGGTAGCCATTCTGCCAATAATGGCACTCATAGTGCTAAAAGCTCCATTCTCCGCATCGGTAATAACACCTTTGTTTCTGATAGATTCGAAAAGTTTAATATGCTCTACTTGATAAGGGTTAGGATCATCCTTTCCACGATGGGTAAATATTTCCCCACCGGCATAATCCTTAATAAAGGTATTGTCACCATAGGTCTCAATAGTACCCTTGGTACCTTGGAATGTTTCGGCTACCCTACTCATGGTTTCCGGCATATGGCGGCACTGACTGGCGATTACCGCACCACTTGGGTAGGTGTATTCTACAAAGTGATGATCAAAAATTTCCCCATGGTCCTTTCCAGTCCTTACTTGCCTTCCACCAAATCCCTGTGCCGATACTGGGTATTCCCCAATAAACCAGTTGGCAACATCAATATTATGGATGTGCTGTTCCAAGATATGGTCTCCGCACAACCAGTTGAAATAATACCAATTGCGCATCTGGTATTCCAGCTCAGATTGTCCGGGCTGTCTTTCCCTTACCCAAACACCACCACTGTTCCAATACACTTGTCCGGAAACAATTTTTCCGATCTTATTATCTTTAATATGTTTTATTCCTGCCAAATAGTTGTCCTGATAATGCCTTTGGAGACCAACAACCACGTTTAATTTCTTATCCTTGGCCACTTGCGCTGCTGCCAACACCTTCCGTACTCCTGGTATGTCCGTAGCAACAGGCTTTTCCATAAATACATGCTTTCCTGCATTAACGGCATACTCAAAATGCTGTGGTCTAAACCCAGGAGGAGTTGCCAAAATAACTACATCCGCCATGTCTATAGCCTTTTCAGCACCATCAAAACCAACAAACTGATTGGCCTTGGGAACATTTACCTTCTTGGAATCCTTAAACTCCTTCTGTAAATTCATTAAACTTCCCTGCAACCTGTCCTCAAAAGCATCGGCCATAGCCACCAATTCAACATTGGGATCCGCGTTCAAGGCTTGTTGTGCCGCACCTGTACCACGACCACCACAACCAATCAAGGCTATCTTTAATTTCTTGTCATTAGCGACATTTACCATAGCATTCATCTGCATGGTAGGTAAAATCATTGCCCCTGTTACCAGTGCACTGCTTTTAACAAAATCTCTTCTACTATTTTTAATATTGGTCATGGTATTTCTTGTTTGTTTAGTTTTTCATGTTTAAAGTTAAAATTCGTTTTGTTATTGCCCCATAATAAAAAATAGAAGACAAGAACGGGTTGTCAAGATAGAGATTTATTTGGAAACGTACAATCTACATTTTTACAGAATACTCCCAAAAATGTTAAATAACCAATATTATCCTAAAATAGTAAGTAAAAAATTGCCTTGCTCTATAAATCAAGGCAATTTTTCATGTTATTTGAGAAGTGGTACTGCTTATTATATCTTGGATCTTTCTTCTTTATCTTCTGGAAGAAAATTACGATGCTTTTCCATCATCATATTTTGTAAAGAATCCATTTGTTGGAATAGTTTCCGAATGTCCGAAAAGTTATTGTTCCGCTGACTTTCAAAAAAATCATTAAAATATTGGCTTCCGTTCATAAGGGAATCCATATCCATAAACTGCCCCAAATTTTGATCCTCCATTAAAGAAGATATTTTACCATGGGGGAAAAACTTCATTGAACCTATAATGCTGTCCAGATTCATTTGCTTTGGCAAGTTGTTGATATTGCTGTAAGAATAGGAATAAATGCTGTCATATCCTACCACCTTTCCTTCCTCATCATATTTCTTATTTACCTTCCAACTTATTTTCGGTTTATCTACAGTAATACTGTCCGTATTTTTATCCACCAATTCAACCTTGGATTTACTACGGTCGTCCTGTGCCTGGCATGCAGCTAACATCAGACCCAACAAAAGGGTAAACACAATTTTTTTCATCTTAAAAAATTTTAATTAAACCTCCGTTTTTTCATCATTAGCCTCAAAAAAAATGCCATCCAAGTTATTATTTAAACTGTTGACAGGTTAAAAATGTGTTAAACATATACTATCTTTAATTATAGAATTCAAAGGTGCCAATTGCGCACGACATTAGTCGGCCGCATTATCCTTTTATGAGATCTTGATTGAATGACTAAAAAAAGAACAGCTCAGGAACAAAAGCGATTGGACGATTCCCGATCTAAAAGGAAGGATTGGCTTAAATGGGGCCCCTATTTAAGTGAGCGGCAATGGGGGACAGTTAGGGAAGATTACAGTCCGGATGGAGATGCCTGGAACTACTTTTCGCACGACGATTCCCGCAGTAGGGCTTATAGATGGGGAGAAGATGGTATTGCCGGTATATCGGACCGGTATTGTAATATATGCTTTGGAATTACTTTATGGAACGGTAAGGATGGTATTCTGAAGGAGCGTCTTTATGGACTAACAGGTCCACAAGGTAACCACGGAGAGGATGTTAAGGAGCTATATTACTATTTGGAGAACACCCCTACCCATTCCTATATGAAGCATCTGTACAAATATCCACAGAATGAATTTCCCTATGTACAGTTGGTGGAAGAAAACAGGAGGCGGGGAAAAAACGAATTTGAGTACGAACTTTTGGATACAGGTATCTTCGACAACAATGAATATTTTGATGTCCTTACGGAATATGCCAAGGCGGACAACGAAGATATTCTGATAAAAATATCTGTTAGCAATAGAAATTCAAAATCTGCCCCTATATATGTTTTACCCACTCTTTGGACCAGAAATTTATGGAGTTTTGTTGGTATGCCCGAAAAACCGATCATAAAAAAACAAACCACTAAAGGCCAGACCTTTGCCTCCATAAATCACATTTATGTAGGTAACTACAACCTATATTTTGAAAAACCGTCCCGATTGCTGTTTACAGAAAACGAGACCAATATGGAGAAGGTCTATGCGCAGCCCAACGATCATCCCTTCAAAAAAGATCTTTTTCACAATTCCGTGGTGAACAACGATTATTCCATTATTTCTAAAAATAATCAAGGCACCAAATTCGCACCCATGTACGAGATGAATCTTAAGGGCGGGGAAACAAAAACGATTAAATTGAGGTTGACCGCCTCTTCCTTGGAAGCCCCGTTCGATAAGGATTTCGACACTGCCTTTTTAAAAAGAATCCAAGAATCCCAAGAATTTCTGGATGCTACTTTTAAAACGGCCTCAAAAGAAACCAAAGAAATACAGAAACAGGCTATTGCCGGACTGTTATGGTCCAAGCAATATTACAATTATGAGGTGGAAAGGTGGCTGAACGGGGACCATAAAGAAATGCCCCCACCTCAAAAAAGATTTAACGGTAGAAACAAGGAATGGAAAACACTGAGGAACCACGATATACTAGCTATGCCGGACACATGGGAATATCCCTGGTTCGCGGCCTGGGATACCGCCTTCCATTGTGTTAGCCTAGCCTTAGTGGATCCCAGTTTCGCCAAGGATCAATTGTTGTTATTTACCAAGGAATGGTATATGGCACCGAACGGACAAATACCGGCATACGAATGGAATTTCAGCGATGTTAATCCACCCGTACAAGCTTGGGCCTCCCTACAAGTTTATCAAATGGAAAAAAAGAGGACCGGTAAAGGGGACCTTATCTTTTTAAAACGGATGTTCAACAAATTGGCCCTAAATTTTACCTGGTGGGTAAACAGGGAAGATAGTCTTGAAAACAACGTTTTTGAAGGAGGATTTTTAGGCTTGGACAATATTGGGGTCTTTGATCGTAGTCGCGATATTCCAGGGGGAGGGGTTTTGGAACAGGTTGATGGAACCTCATGGATGGCCTTATACTGCCTAAATATGTTGGAGATGGCCCTTGAAATAGCATTGGAAGACATATCTTTTGAGGATATGACCATGAAGTACTTTGGCCATTTTGTCTTTATTGCAGAAGCATTGAATAACATAAGTCAGGATTATAACGGGTCATGGGATGAAAGCGAAGGTTTTTTCTATGATAAGTTGATATTTCCCAATGGGGAATCCATACCTATTAAAGTGCGTTCCATTTCGGGATTGCTATCGCTTACAGCGGTATTGAATATCAAAAAAGAACATTTGGACAAACTTCCCAGGTTTAGAAAAAGTATGGAATGGTTTCGTAGACACCGTATAGAGAACGCAAAATATCAGGTAATGGAGGAATACTCCGAAAATCAGGATGTACTATTATCATTAGTGCCAAAAGAGCGTTTACAAAAGCTGATAGGAAGTATTTTGGACGAAAAGGAATTTCTATCGGAATTCGGCATTAGATCTCTATCCAAAATACATGAAAATCCATACACCATCAACATAGACGGAAAAACCTATGGGATAAATTATGAACCAGCAGAGTCCAGCACCGGAATTTTTGGAGGAAACTCCAATTGGAGAGGGCCTATTTGGATGCCCATGAACTATTTATTCATTAATTCCCTAAGGGAGTATCATAGTTATTTTGGGAATAAGCTAAAATTCCCTTATCCCACCGGTAATGGCAATATGATGAATTTAAAGGATATTAGTGATGAAATTGGCAAAAGGCTGATACTACTTTTTGAAAAGGATGTAAACGGTAACAGGCCCATTCACCAATTACACGAAGAAAAATATCAGGACCCACATTTTAAGGACCTGATCTTATTTTATGAGTATTTTCACGGGGACAGTGGCAGAGGTGTAGGAGCTTCACATCAAACCGGATGGACCGCTTTGGTAGTAAACTTAATGGAAGAAATATAATTGTAATTTGGAAAATTTGTTTAGAAAGGAATGGTTGGCTACCAACGGATTGGGCGGTTATGCCTCAGGCGCCGTCAACGGTGCTAATACAAGACAGTACCACGGTCTATTGGTCGCGGCCTTAGAGCCTCCTACCGACCGTACTGTGGTAGTGGCAAAAATTGAAGAACGCGTTCTGATAGATGGACAATATCATAATATTTCCACCAATCAATATCCAAAAGTGGTTTTCCCGGATGGAGGTAAATATTTAAAGAATTTTGATGTTGACCCCTCTCCTACTTGGCAGTTTGCCTACAATGATTGGGATTTACGCAAAAATGTACAAATGATATCGGGGTCCAACACCACTGTACTCACCTACACCAACAGTGGAAAAAGGCCATTGGTCCTGGAGTTACATCCCCTTTACGCTTACAATGACTTTCATACTACCTTTCACGAAACTTCATGCTATAATTTCTTTACCGAGTTCAATAATGACTATTTAAAAACATACCCCAAGTACGGGAGTAATCCGGTTTATACCGGGTGGACAGCAGGACATTATTTTGAGGCCCGTTGTTGGTTTAAAAATATTATCCTCTCCAAGGGTAAAGCTCGTGGACTGGGATCGGTCTGCGACTATTATAGAATCGGATATCTGGTACATGAACTACAGCCTGGAGAAGATCTAATGTTGTACTTCTCCATAGACGAGAACATAATAACGGAAGGGATAAAAGAAGTTCTATCCCAAGACCACAAAAAACGCCCATGGAACAAAGAAAAGCTTGCACCTGGTTTTTTTAAAGACCTGATGGTATCCGGTGAACAATTTATGGTACATAGAAAGTCTACCAATAGTATGTCTATAATTGCCGGCTATCACTGGTTTACGGATTGGGGAAGGGATACGATGATCGCCATGCGCGGATTAACTATAGCTACTGGCAAAAAAGAACTGTCCAAATCCATTTTGAATACTTTTTTTAAAAGTGTGGATCAGGGTATGATCCCGGACCGATTTCCGGATAACGCCAAAGACCCTGTTCATTACAACACTATGGACGCCACACTTTGGCTTTTTGTGGCCAGCTACGATTACCAAAAAAAATTCGAGGATATTGCATTTATCAAAGACCATTTTGAAATATTAAAAAACATTTTGGACCAGCATATTGACGGTGCCCGTTACAACATTCACATTACTCCAGAAGGATTTCTTTACGGTGGTGAGACCGATGTGCAGCTGACATGGATGGATGCACTGGTTGGTGGAAAAGTAATTACCCCAAGGATTGGCTGCCCTGTGGAGATCAATGCCCTATGGTACAATGCCCTTAAGATTTATGAAAATTTTTGCCAAATTCTTGAGGTAGAAATTGAAGCCAGTTACCTAGAATTGATTGCCAAGTTTGAATCCAATTTTACCAAATTTTTTACCAATCCGCAAGGAACCCTATTCGATGTGATCATCCCTGGGATCTCACAGGACAATGCCCTGCGTCCCAATCAAATATACTGCCTTAGTCTACCTTTCGGCGTTTTGGACAACGATCAACAAAGATGCATTTTTGAGGCCGTGGAAATTAAGCTTTATACCTCCTTTGGACTGCGTACCTTGGATCCGGATAGTCCGGAATATAAACCGAACTATGAAGGTAACCAATGGTCACGGGACCATGCTTACCACCAAGGAACGGTATGGCCTTTTCTTCTTCATGAATATTTTCAGGCCTATTTCAAAATCTACGGAACCTCCCTAAATAATAAGAAAAAAGTAATGTTGGAATTGGAGCCGTTGCGTCAACATTTTTATAAGGACAATGGCATTCATTGTATTTCCGAGATTTTTAACGGCAGTGAGCCCCAGGAGGGAAAAGGTTGTATTCATCAAGCTTGGTCGGTAGCGGCCATTATTAAATTGTACATAGATTTTGGGCTCGACAAAATTGAACAGGAAATATCGTCCAAAGAGGAACACCGGAATGTAAAAGCTAAAAATGAAATTTAGTTATTCACTTATAAAGCAAACAGCCCCTTCGGTATGGCATGAAACCCTAGACCTTTAACCATCTTTTCAATCTCTTTTATTTCAACCATTTTAGTGGTATGTACCGTGAACTCAACAGGGAAGTCATCATTGAAAATTACATTTTTTACACCTTCAATTTTTAATAGGTTCTCCTCAATTCTCCTCAGGTCATTAGCCTCCTTTGCATTGGTTCCAAAAACTTTTCCGTGATTGCCGGGAATTACATTTTCTGATATAATACTCATATTACATTTTTGTTTTTCAATAAATTATTAGTGGACCAACACATCTTCTAAACCTGTATCTATTTAAATTTCGTAAGCCCCATATAAATTTACAAAAAGAAGAAAAGACAAAGGTCATAATTATCATAACTTTAAAAGCAACAATCATTAGATAATGAGTCTTACATCACCCAATTCCTGGATTTTATAGGGAAATTTATCCCCAGGGGAGCCAATAAACATAAAATTAGTGGGAATTCCCCATCGTTTTGAAAGTTCCTTTATTTTATCTGGACCAAACACACCCACTTCTTCAATAAATTGGATATGAATGTCTGGATAGGCCCTATCCAAAACCTCTATATCTTTCTTTAAATTGGGCGTTACAGTATGCTCCTGATCTATTACGGCAACAATTTTAAGAATTCTGGTAGGTTCATTATTTTTAATATAAAGCATAACTTTATTTAGGGTGGCCACATCATCATGATTGGTAAAAAAAACAAACTGTTGTCTATTAATTGCAGCCAGTAATTCCTTGGTATGTCGATTCAAAGTTTTAAAAAGGTGTCCCCTATCCGGAAATACATAGCTCAAAACATCAAGAAAGCCTTTAAAAATATAAGTGCGGTACAGCATAAAAAATATGACAATAAGCGTTGGGATTAAATACTCCGTAAATATGGCCAAATAAGAGGGATTTAGAAAAATGTTCCCTGCCATAGCTACCATCACCGCCAGGATAGCCACCATTAGGCCCAACCAACTTGATTTTTCCGGGCGTGGTAATTTGGCCCTATTTATTTTAAGCATCATGTTTCCCAATCCGAACAATACCATAACCGATAAAAAGGCTATGGTATAAACTCCGGCCAATTTTGCCAGATTACCTTTAGTGGCCAATAATATGGAAACACAAAGTATAAAGAAAAGCGTGTAGATCATATAGGAACTGCCCGACTTGTTTTTCTTCAATAAAAATTTGGGAAGAATCCTGTCCAATGCCATGCGTTCCATAAGTCCGCCCACTCCTACAAAAGAGGTAAGTACGGCCCCGCTTAACACTAATGCCGCATCAATGCCCACTAGAATGGAAAGCCAATTACCCCCCGATACACTGGCCATGTGGGAAAGCAGTGCATCTTGATTGGATTCAATTACATGAAGCGGAATAATGGCCAAGGCCAGAAATGCGATCAAAGGATTAAAAACCGTAACCACCACCCACATATTGCGCAAGGTCTTGGGAAAAACTCCTGCCTTTTGCTCCTCGACATAATTGGCCGAACTTTCAAAACCACTAATCCCCAACATCGCTGCAGAAAATCCCAAAAACAAAGCGCTAAAAACACTACCCTCTACTGGAACCTTATAATTTAATATCAGGGTTTCAAAACCATTTTGTGCAAAAAAGATTATACAGAAAGTGCATAATAAGGTCAATGAAAGTAGATGAAATAAAAAAATAACTATTGCCACCTTGGAAGACTCACCAATTCCGATAATAACCAAGGACATAAAGCAAAAAATCAACGCTATTGTCACTGGCAAAACAGGAATAAAGTGCCATATACTGTAGGCATATTTTACGGCCTCACTAGCCGATATCACAGCCGTTGCCATATATGACAAAACCGTCAATGCTGCCGCGAGGGATGCCGTTGACTTTTTAGTAGTATTCAACAAAGCATTATACGCCCCTCCGTTCAATGGCAGTGCTCCCACTACCTCGCCATAAATTTTCCTAAAGAGAAATAGGACAAAGGCTACTACCAAAAGGGAAATCCAGGCATACTGACCGGAGTAAACAATGGCCAAAGCAGATACATATAAACAAGAGGAACTTATGTCGTTGCCGCATATGGCGGTTGCCTCCAGTTGATTCAATTTTTTTTTCATCGAAAAATTATTAGGCAATTGAATTCGTATTTAAAGATAGGGGTAATTACACAACTTTATCTTCTAACAGGATAGAAAATACCTTACATTTAATAGATAAAACACTATAGACATGAAGACCTTTGTAAGCGCTATTTCCTTAAAAGAATATCCGATTAGCGAACAAATTCCGGTTAAAACAATTCGAAAATCCATTATGGATCTTATTCATAAGGAACATCCAGAAATAAATTCGAAAAAGTCTATTTCTGTTTCCGAACTTAATCTATATCGGCAAAAATACCTATCGGACTATCTCATACATGAGGTGGGAGAATTGACCACCTTGGAAGAGGACGTTCTTAAAACGATAGAGCAGGAAAAAATAATTACTACTCAGACGGAAGGGTTGAATGTAGCAACAGACTATTCCTATGGTCAACGCTTGGCGGACAAGGTGGCTAGCTTTGGTGGCAGCTGGAGGTTCATAATTCTGTTTGGCATTTTTATTATCATATGGATGGTCATCAATATTGTTTTCCTATTGGATAAAGGATTTGACCCCTACCCTTTTATTCTGCTTAATTTAATTCTGTCCTGTTTGGCAGCTTTACAGGCTCCGGTAATCATGATGAGCCAAAATAGGCAGGAGGAAAAGGATAGGGAGCGTGCCAAACAAGATTATATGGTCAATTTAAAAGCAGAACTGGAAATTCGCGTCCTGCACGAAAAATTGGACCACCTTATTATGCATCAACAACAGGAACTATTGAACATACAGCAAATTCAGGTAGAAATGATGGAAGACATCATGAAGCAAATAAAAGGTCAACAGAAAACCTAGTTGTTATCGCTGCAATAATCACATCTCAAAATTTTATACAGAATTTTAGTCGAGGATTGAAGTTATTTTGTATTTTTTGAAAACCTATAAACCCATCAAATAAATAAACTAACCATGGATACCAAAATTTTCAACATCAACAGAAGACATTTTTTAAAAGGGGCTGCGGCATCCCTGGCACTCTCCTCTTTTGGATCCTATGGCATGGAACTTATTTATAGGGATAAACCGCTTCGTGTTGGACTTATTGGTACGGGTTGGTATGGAAAAAGCGATCTTTTTAGGCTTATGCAAGTCACCAAAGTGGATGTGGTATCTATCTGTGATGTGGACGACAATTTACTAAAAGAAGCAGCAAACCTCATCAGTCTTAGACAGACTTCTGGAAAAACCCCGAGAACTTATAGGGATTATAGAAAAATGCTCGCAGAAAAAGATTTGGATATTGTGCTTATTGGTACCCCCGATCATTGGCATGCACTGCAGGCCATTGAGGCCTTAAAATCCGGGGCCCATGTTTATGTGCAAAAGCCAATAAGTGTTGATGTAATGGAGGGTGAAGCTATGGTAGCTGCCGCCAGAAAATATAACAGGGTAGTTCAGGTAGGAACCCAGCGTAAGAGTACCCCGCATCTTATAGATGCGAAAAAAAATATAGTGGACGCAGGCTTATTGGGAAAAATTTCCCATGTGGAAATGTGTTGCTATTACCATATGAGGGCCAATGGCAATCCTCCTATAGAAAAGGTTCCTGATTTTTTGGATTATGAAATGTGGACCGGACCCGCTCCCCTGCGTCCTTATGATGGAATTCCCCACAGACGATGGTGGCGAACCTTTATGGAATACGGCAATGGCATTATGGGCGATATGTGCGTGCATATGTTGGATACCGTAAGGTGGATGCTAGAGTTGGATTGGCCAAAAAGAATAAGTTCTACAGGGGGAATCTATGTACAAAAAGACGGGAAATCCAATATTGCCGATACCCAAACCGCCATCTTTGAATATGAGGAACTCAACTGCGTATGGCAACATAGAAGTTGGGGAACCCCTGCAGACCCGGATTACCCATGGTCGTTTAAACTTTATGGGGAGAAAGGCACATTGTCCGGAAGCACCATGAGATATGATTTTGTTCCGCATGGGGGTGGGGAAAAGATCCATATGGACGTTATTTATGAAAAAGAAAAATATCCAGAGGACCTCACCGAAAAGGATATAGAACTAAATGCTGCTCCTGCGACCAGATTACATATGTTGGATTTCCTTGCGGCCATTGATAAAGGAACTTTGCCTATTGCCGATATCCGGGAAGGACATGTATCCACGGCAAGCTGCATTTTGGCCAATATGGCTATGGCCATCGGAAGACCGTTGATCTATGACCCTAAAAATATTGTGGTAGTAAATGATGCGGAGGCAACGGCGCTTTTACAAAGGGATTATCGTGCCCCTTGGAAACATCCTCATCCCAATGATTTTAGATAGAATTATACTGGTTCACAACGAGTTGTAACTAATAAATATTTAATCCAAAATTCGCCCATCCTCCATCTGGATGATGCGATCGGTTCGTTTGGCAAAGTCCTCGTCATGCGTCACGATCAAAAGGGAGAGTCCTTCCTCCTCCTTTAGCCGTTTAAATATACTGAAGACATTTTCGGAATTATGGCTATCCAAATTCCCAGTAGGTTCGTCGCCCATCAGAATAGAAGGATTGTTTATTAACGCCCTTGCTATGGCCACACGTTGTTTTTCTCCACCGGATATCCTTGATGCCCTTTGGTGGGCCAACTTTTCAATGTCCAACATTCTTAGTTTCTCCATTGCATCATGTTCTATTTCCGCTAGGGACTTCTCAGCCAATTTTTTGGCCGGTAGCATCACATTTTCCAGAACACTAAACTCCGACAACAAATAATGAAATTGGAACACGAATCCAATATTCTTATTTCGGATTTGGGACAGTTTGCTATGTTTTTGACCCGTAATCAACTCGTTGTTCAAAAATAGTTCTCCGGTATAATCCGTATCCATGGTAGACAGAATATAAAGCAGGGTAGACTTCCCTGATCCAGATTTACCCATGATAGAGGCAAATTCGCCCTTTTTTATGCTGAAAGAAATATCCTTTAGCACATGAAATTTCACAGGCTTTTCAAAGTATTTATTGATATTTTTAGTCTCTAAAACGAAGTCCATTTTTCTAGGTTAAGTTCCCCTAATAATTCGCACAGGGTCTATGCGCTTTGCTTTGTTGGAAGGCAACCAACCGGCAACGAAAGTCGAAATCAGTGCAAAGGAAATGCCGATGATATAATACCAAATATTATAGTTTATGGGATAGGTGGTAATGGTTGGCAACGCCTCGGTTTCGAAAGCCACGTTATCTATTAGTTTGGAAAGAACAAATCCAACAAATAGCCCGAGAATTCCTCCTACTGCCCCAATGATCATGGCCTGACTCATAAATATAAGTTGTACATCGGTACCCGAAAACCCTGTAGCCTTTAATATGGCGATATCCTTCATTTTTTCATAAATAAGCATATTTAGGATATTATAGATTCCAAAACCCGCAACAATCAATAATGTAATGGAAACGGCATAAGTAATAAGGTTACGGATATTGGATCCGGTTTCAAATTGTGCATTGGCCTCATTGATACTGGTCGCCTTTACTTGAAACTTTTTACCCAAACTACTTGCCATGGCCGTGGCTTCGTTAATATCATACAATTTTACATTGATATCGGTGACGTAGTTCTGAGCCTCCCCCAAAATACGTTGAACCGTCTTTAGATTGGCATAACTTTGAATATTATCTATATCCGCAATACCACTTTGGTATATCCCCACAATTTTTAGTGGAAAAACATCTCCCTTTATGGTGCTGACCTGTACACGATCCCCTTCTTTTAGCGACATTTTTTTGGCAAGTCCTGCTCCTAAAAGTATTCCATTTTCACTGTTTTTTAAATCCTGTGCTGTTCCCTCTACTATATAATCGTCAATATTAGAGAGTCTTGCCTCTTCCATAATATCCACTCCTACCAAGTTCCCCCCTAATTCTATAGATCCCGAAAGATAAAAGATCTGTGCCCTAAGTTGGGGTGTTGCTCCATAAACCTTTTTGTCCTTTTTTAGATAATTCAAGATGGGTAGACCATTATGGATCTTCTTCTGACTTTGTTTTGGCTTAATGGAATTAACCACATTAAAGGCATCCTCAAATTCCTGGTATAGGGCAATGGGCTGCTTTTCTGAAGGCTCTATCTCATTGTAGATATGGATATGGGGCGTTTGGTTTAAAATAAGGCTATCCAGCATTTCATTGAGCCCCGTCATAAAACTAACCAAAGTAATATAGGCCCCAATACCAAAGGTAACCCCTAGGGAAGCGGTGACCGTAGATTTCATCTTTGTGAGCAGATGGGTTTTGGCGATGTTCAATATGACCCTCCAGTTGATCATTCTTCAGGTTTTAAAATTTCCGTGGTCTCATTGATACCATTTATAATTTCTACGCGGTCCAAATTCTGCAGTCCGGGAATAACGTCAACAAGTCCGTCCGGGGTCTTTACCTTGTTCCCCTCCAACAAATATTCCTTAGGAATGGTCAAGACACTTTCCTTTTCAGAAATAATTATATTTCCTTCCCCTGCCAAACCCGGGTAAAGTGCTTTTGGTGGATTGATAAAAATGGCCTCTGCCTTAAACGTCTGTGAGCGTTCATCCTTTTTGGGATAAATTTTGCTTACTTTGGCATCAAAGACCTTATCCCCATAAGCATCCAAAGTAATAAGGGCTTTTTGGCCCACCTGAAGTTTTACGATATCCACTTCGTCTATCAACAATTCAATTATAAAATCCGTAGCACTGCCCACGGATGCCAAAGGCTCCATAGTATTTACTATTTCCCCAGGGTTCTTGTACAAGGCGTACACCTTTCCGCTGATCTTGCTACTAACGGTAAAATCTTTGGTAGTAAGCTGCGAGGTATTATAATTGTTGAGCGCTTGCTGCACTTGGGTAGAAAGTTCGTTCTTGGTCTGGACATACTTATTTTTAAGTTGCTTTAAATTATTCCCTGAAATTTCATAGGCAAGTTTTCGGTTCTCATACTCCACTTTTGAACCAATATTTTGATCCCAAAGCCTCTTTTGCCTCAAATAATTTATGGAATCGTTTTTAAAGGACAAGGTTGCCGATTGGATCTCATCTTCCAACGAACTTAAAACCGCCGAACTTCCATTATAATTTGCCTGTGCTAATTCTAGGGTCAATCGGGCATTCTCCGTATTAAGCTTTGGGGTACTGTTCACGATTTGAATTATTGGTGTACCCTGACTTACCAAATCCCCTTCTTCCAACAAATTACGATCCAAAATGCCCGCTACAGGGGCATAAGCCTGATACAGACTATCTGGCTGCACGGTTACGGAAGCATAGACCGATTCGGTTAAATGGATTTTAGTGGGAAATATCTTTTCTTCTTTGTCTCCGCAGGATAACAAAAGAAATAGACAATGGATCAAAATAATATTCCTCATAGACAATAGTAACTAAGATAGCCCAAAATAAAGGGAAATATACATTAAAGAATATGAGGAAAATCATATACGTACTTCGTCTTTATTAATCTTGCCTGCTTAAAATAAGAATGTCGTGTTTGAAAAATAAACACTGGTATTGGCCTACTTGGCTTGGTTACAACGCTCCAAAAAAAAAACTAATTACCAGCATTTCCATACTGATATACCCAATTATTTCCTTCTTAAAGGATTGTAACCAACCCATAGAAAAAGGACATTCATATAGCGCCTATATAATCCCAACGCTATAAAAATGTCCTTGAACCAAATTTAGGATTTATTCCTACCTATTATTTATAAAAGGTAGGGTCTTTTGTTAATCCTAAAGAAATTTCCCTGTTTCATCCATCTTTACCCTCAACATTTTATCCCCGTTTTCCAATTTAACCTTATAGGTTTTCTTAGCTCCTGTGGCATCGGTAAAGGAGACCAAATAAATATCTTTGGTAATAACCCATTCAGGAAAACGATCTGCAATGGCCTTCTTTACAGCGGTAGGCAGATTAATGTCCTTAAACTTTTCAGCTGTACGCAATAACTTCCCTTCGCCATCATAAGCGGCAAGAATTTTACCTTCGGGAATAAAAAACGTAATGTTGTAAAGGTCATAATCGTCCTGATAAAATTCGGAGCTTTTAACATCATAGGTCGCCACCTTTTGCTGCAATAGCTTCACTGGTATGGAGGCTAGCTCCCCAGTGTTTATATCGTTAAGATACTTATAATTGGTAGCATAGACCGTTACCTCCGATAGTTCTACCGTAGGAATAATTTGAGAAAAGGCTTGGGTGGTTAGTCCAAAAGCTAATAAACCAAATAGAATTTTTTTCATGATCATTAAGTTTAAAAATTAATTAGTGTTAACATGGATTTTCGTTGTCCATTGGTAGCAAATTATTCCAACTTCAAGGCTTCTACAATGACCTAAGTCATTCTGCTACATTTAATTAAGAAAACCCCCACACCCACAAGTCAGAACTGACCAATATCATATTTTACCAGCTTAGAAGGAACTAGATTTGATCTTATCAAGGATTTATGCGAAATGCCTTATAGGGGATTCCATAGAACTGTCACAGAATAGTTTAAAGATTATAAAGCGGAATATGACAAATTTGACCACTAGCGAAAGTATTCGTTTACTAAAAGGCAACTACACCGGACACTTGGGATATATATATCAGGATAAGCCTTATGTCCTCCCTATAACCTATTATTATGACAAGGATGATCATTCCCTAATAAGTTATTCAGCAGACGGACATAAGATAGATGCCATGCGTGAGAATACTGCGGTAACATTACTGGTAGAGGAAGTAAAATCATCCAATAATTGGCAATCGGTTATGGCCCATGGCACCTATGAAGAACTTCAAGGAACCGATGCCAAATTTAAGTTGCATCAATTTACAGAAGGGGTAAAAGGTCTTATCCTAGAGAAAGAGCATCGGGAAACCGAATTTATTAGTGAATTTTCAAGCAAATTGTACTCTCGAGGGATTCCGACGGTATATCGTATCAAAATAGTAGAGATTACTGGAAAAAGAAAAGAGACCTAGATAAGTAATCGACAAGGTTAGTTTCCCCAATTTTCCAGCCATTTCCCAAAATGTGAAACTTCCATTTTTTTGAACCACTCAATTCACAGCCCATGGCCAAGTCAATAGCACCTTTTTGGACCAAATATAGTGATGAAGTGGTCGAGGAGCTGAATTCAAATCCTGAAAAGGGACTTACCCAAGAGGAAATAAAAATACGTACGGAGAAGGCGGGCGCTATTACCCTCGCCCCTAATTCACATGTATCAGATTTTTGGCTTCTATTCAATCAGTTTAGAAGTCCTTTTATGGCACTGCTATTATTTGCAGATATCCTTTCCTTTTTTTTAGGAGAACATGTGGATGCCATCATTATATTCTGCATCATTATTTTAAGTGGGGTACTAAGCTTTTGGCAAGAAAGAGGGGCACAAAACATAGTCAGAGAATTATTGGCAATGGTAAAAGTGACCGCCAAAGTATTACGGGATGGCACCCAACAATCCATCGATTTGGAAAAAGCAGTTCCCGGAGATATAGTTATTCTATCCGCTGGTGATGTTGTGCCTGCCGACTGCCTAATCATTGAAGCCAATGACCTCTTCGTGAATGAAGCAATGTTGACAGGGGAGCCCTATCCGGAGGAAAAAAAGTTAGGAAAATTGCCTGTGGACACCAGCTTAAAAGATCGCTACAATTGCTTATTCAAAGGAACCCATATAACCAGTGGTTTTGCTAAAGCTATTGTCGTATTGACGGGAAAAGACACGGAATTTGGCAAAATTGCAGAAAAGATAAAACCCAATAAAGTAGAAACAGAATTCGAAAGAGGATTGCGAAAGTTTGGCTATATGCTTATGGAGATTGCTCTTATGCTTGCCCTTATTATTTTTGCAGTCAATGTCTATTTCGAGAAGCCGTTTATAGATTCCCTCCTTTTCTCCCTAACCCTGGCCATAGGGGTTACTCCTTTTTTATTACCCGCCATTGTAAGTATAAATTTAGCCTATGGTGCCAGACATATGGCCTCACAAAAAGTAATCGTCAAGCGATTGGTGTCCATTGAAAATTTTGGCAGCATGAATATCTTCTGTTCCGATAAAACCGGGACCCTTACTTCTGGTGAAATTCACATACATGACTATTTGGATACCAATGGTATAAAAAATGAAAAGATTATGGATATGGCATATTTAAATGCCATCTACCAAACAGGCTATGCCAACCCAATAGATAAAGCTATAAAATAACAACACAAGTTGGATTTGACCAACTACAAAAAATTGGATGAAGTCCCCTTCGACTTTACGCGTAAACGGCTTAGTATTCTTGTGGAACAAAATGGTTCCCAATTCATAATTACAAAGGGAACTTTTAAAAAAGTAATGGAAGTCTGCACCTATGTGGATAACAATGGCAGCATAGAAGCTATTGAATCCTACCGAAAAAAAATTAATACCCTTTTCGAAGAATCCACTAAAAAGGGACTTCGAATTATTGCTTTGGCCTATAAACCTTTGGAGGAAAAAATTATAGATCGTTCCATAGAGAAAGAAATGACCTTTTTAGGCATGATTTTCTTGGATGACCCGGTAAAGGCCGGAGTGGTTGACTCAGTAAAACAAATGAGAACCCTGGGCATTACTCTCAAGATCCTTACCGGCGATAATAAAAATGTAAGTCTCTTCGTAGGAAAACAGTTGGGCATCAGCGAAAAAAAGGTATTGACCGGGGCCGATCTAAATAAATTGGATGATATCGCTTTAATAAAAAAGGTAAATGAAATAGACATTTTTGCTGAACTGGAACCAAGTCATAAGGAAAGAATTGTAAATCTACTTTCAAAATCCGGTAATGTGGTAGGTTATATTGGCGATGGGGTCAATGATGTGTCTGCCATTCAGGCTGCTGATGTAGGAATTTCCGTTGAGAACGCGGTTGATGTAGCCAAAAACACCGCAGACTTTATATTGCTGGAAAAAGAACTTAAAGTCTTGATAAATGGTATTATAACCGGTAGGAAAACTTTTGTCAACACCATCAAATATATTTTTATGACCACCAGTGCCAATTTTGGCAATATTACTAGCATGGCCATAATCTCCATGTTTTTGCCATTCCTGCCCTTGCTTCCGAAACAAATTTTGGCAACAAATTTTATATCGGATTTTCCAGCAATGACCATACCATCAGATAATGTGGATGACGACTGGATAGCTATGCCAAAAAAATGGAACCTTAAGTTCATTAAAAAATTTATGATTCGTTTTGGTTTGCTAAGCTCATGTTTCGACTTTCTGACATTTGCTATTTTAATATATATCACCAAAAGTGATCAGGAACATTTTAGATCTGGCTGGTTTATGGTAACCATTCTAACAGAATTTGTGGTTTTATGGGTGCTACGTTCCAAAAAAGTATTCTATAAAAGTAAACCTGGAAAATTCTTATTGTTTACCACCTTAGGCATGTTTATCCTGGGAATAGGATTGCCCTACACTCCTTTGGGGAAAATATTGGAACTTTCGGTATTATCACTTCAAACCGTGCTCATGCTTATGGGTGTGGTGGTATTATATGGTATAGCAAATGAAATCCTAAAAAAATATTTTTATAGGACGATTCACTTTTGAAGGCGATTATGGAGACACACGATATAACCTACTACGTTGCACATTACTCCTATCTAGGAATCTTTATTTGGTTCTTTATAATCGACCAACTAACCCCAATTCCAGAAGAATTGGTTTTGGTAACCGTTGGTTATCTCACGCATACAGACATAGCTAACCCAATCTTTGCGGGAATAGCGGCCCTCCTGGGACTAATGGTAGTAGACAACATTTATTTTTATTTGGCCTTCACAGGAAATAAATGGACACAAAAATTACAACAAAAGAAGAGGGCGCAAATCTTAAAAAAATTTCAGGATAAATTGAAAAAGCATCAGGTCCGCACTTTGCTAATTATTGCCTTTATTCCCAAAGTACGATTTTTTGGCCCCATCCTTGCCGGACTTGGTAAAATGCATTACCGTAATTTTTTTCTCGTAAACATGATGGGTTCCTTAGCATATGTTTCAGTTTATATTTGCTTGGGTTTTTTCTTCCACAGTGCCATGGAAAAACTAATAAATCAGGTCGATATTGTTCGCCATTCCGTTTTTGGCGGCATTATACTCCTCATGGCTGTTATAATTAGTGTTTTAGTAAGTAAGTGGTTGTCAAAGTGAGATGTTCTTAATACTACTCTGCAAACCTAAATGGGAAGGTTTACCAAAACAAACTTAACTTCAATTTAAAGTGGTCAGCTATTTACAGTTAAAGTGCCCTACAACTACGTAATTCATATATTTATCGACAGCTTTTCCTTTTAAATTCTTTAACAAAAATATCTCCAATCGCATACTGTTAGGAACTGATCAATATCATTTTATACCACGCAGGATTGGGTGATATTGGTTATCGAATTGATATGTTCAAAAAACGCAATAATCTAGCAGATGAAAAACTACATAAAACACTTTAACGAAATAGATATAAACGATGTGCCCGAAGTAGGAGGCAAAAATGCCTCATTGGGTGAAATGTACCAGAAACTGACCTTAACGGGTGTACAGGTACCTGACGGATTTGCCACCACCTCTGACGCCTACTGGCTTTTCCTGAAAGAAGGGCAATTAAAGGAATCCATATTCGCCGAAATTGCAAAATTGGATAAGAAAGATTTTTCAAATTTACGGGAAGTAGGGAGTGCTATAAGAACAAGCATAGCCAAAGCGGATTTTCCACAAGCCATCAAATCTTCCCTTGAAAAAGGATATAATGTACTAGTTAAAAAATACGGTAACCAGATTTCCTTGGCGGTCCGCAGTAGTGCTACGGCAGAAGACCTTCCCAACGCCAGTTTTGCAGGACAACAGGAAACTTATCTCAATGTAAAGGGGTTTGATGAATTGATAGCCGCCTGTCATAAATGTTATGCTTCCCTGTTTACAGATAGGGCCATAAAATATCGCGAAGACAATCATTTTGACCAGACAAAGGTAGCGCTATCCATAGGCGTTCAGTTAATGGTGCGCTCGGATCTGGCCTGTTCCGGAGTAAATTTCACCTTAGATCCGGACACCGGTTTTGATAAGGTAGTTCTTGTCTCCAGTATTTGGGGCCTAGGTGAAAATATAGTTCAGGGAAGTGTAAATCCCGACGAATACTTTGTGTATAAACCTAGTTTGAAAAATAGCATTCGCCAACCCATAATTTCCAGAAAATTAGGCAGCAAGGAAAAAACCATGATTTACGATAGCTCGGGCAGTGGTACCCTTAACCTAGATACCAAAATAGAAAAACAGGAAATATTTGTACTTACCGATGCCGAAGTGATAAAACTTGCACAATGGTCCATGATCATTGAAGAGCATTATGGACGTCCAATGGATATAGAATGGGCAAAGGACGGACTGACCAATGAATTGTTTATAGTCCAGGCCAGACCGGAGACAGTGCAAAGTGCAAAAAAGGACAAACTTAAAATCAGTACCTATACCTTACTGGAAAAAGGTAAGGAAATTACTAGAGGAATGGGTCTGGGCAACAAAATATCGGCTGGGAAAGCACGGATTATACATAGTCCATTAGAATCCGATAAGCTTCAACCAGGAGAAATTCTTGTCACCGAAAAGACAGATCCCGATTGGGATCCCATCCTTAAAAAAGCGGCCGGCATCATTACGGACCAAGGGGGACGCACAAGTCACGCAGCCATAGTTGCCCGTGAGGTAGGTGCTGCCGCCATTGTTGGCACTCTTAATGCTACAAAAACAATAAAGGATGGCCAGGATATTACCATTTCCTGTGCGGATGGGGATACTGGTGTAGTGTACGATGGATTACTGAAATGGGATGAAAAAACAGTGGATATTAAATCACTTAAAAAACCCGCAACCCAACCCATGCTCATTTTGGCAGATCCAGAGCAGGCGTTCAAACTATCATTTTATCCCACTTCCGGCGTTGGTCTTATGCGATTGGAATTTGTCATCAATAATTCCATACAAATTCATCCGATGGCCTTAAAACATTTTGACCACCTGAAAGATGCTTCGGCCAAAGCGCTTATTGAAAAACTTACCCACCACTACCCTGACAAGGCCGATTATTTTGTGCATAAACTGGCAGAGGGCATTGCCACCATTGCAGCCGCCTTTTATCCCAAAGATGTTATTGTGCGTACCAGTGATTTTAAATCCAATGAATATGCCAATTTAATAGGTGGTAAGGAATTTGAACCATTGGAGTCCAACCCCATGATTGGTTTTAGGGGAGCATCACGCTACTATCATCCCAAATATCAAGAAGCCTTTGAATTGGAGTGCAAGGCCATGAAAATGGTCAGGGAGGATATGGGTTTTAATAATGTTAAGATTATGATTCCCTTCTGCCGCACCCTTAAGGAAGCAGAAAAAGTAATTGACCTTATGGCAGATTACGGATTGAAAAGGGCTGAAAACGGCTTACAGCTCTACATGATGACCGAAATTCCTAACAACGTAATTCTGGCTGAAGAATTCGCACATTTTTTTGATGGCTTCTCCATCGGTTCCAACGACCTTACCCAATTAACCTTGGGCGTGGATAGAGATTCAGAACTCTTAAGCGATATTTTTGATGCCAATGATCCGGGAGTGAAAAAAATGATCGCTATGGTCATTGCTTCCGCGCATAAAACGAATACAAAAATTGGACTCTGCGGACAGGCTCCCAGTGATTATCCCGAGTTTGCCCAATTTCTTGTAGAAAAAGGAATTAATTCCATATCCTTTAATCCGGATGCACTCATTGAAGGAATCAAGAATATCAATTTGGCAGAGCAAAGTAAAATCAGCTTTGGAATGGCGGAAAGTAGTAATTAATGTGATAAAAACCATTAAGACCTAGATCGCCAGTTTAGGTTCTAAACCAGTTTTTTTTGAAATAAATCACAATATTTAATGACTTATCGCGCTAAGCAAAAAATTATTTTTATGATTGCATAATTTCCTCATATTCAATCTACATTTTCCGTAACTTAGGTATACGAACAACAAGGTATGTTCTTACTTCCCCTTTTAACCTTAATTCTTTAGAAAATGCAAAGAAATAGCTTTATCGTAGCGCTATCTGCGCTGACTACATTGCCTTTGTTATCTTTTTCGTCCATAGAAGATGTTATTGGAAGAAAAGTCAAAGGCTTTAAGGTTAAGGCTGGCGAAGGCAGAATACACGGGCACATAACCTTGAAAGGAGTAAACTCCAATATTTTGGATGTCAAAATATCCGGTAGTGATACCGATAAGGACCTGGCCATTTTTGAACAAACCTCGCTTACACCAGGAAAAGGGACCCCTTTGCATGTACACCACTTCCAAGATGAAATGTTTTATGTCCTAGAGGGTAGCTACTACTTTAAGGTTGGGGAAGAAACTTTTGATCTAAATGTTGGGGACAGCATATTTTTGCCCAAAAAAGTGCCACATGCTTGGACCCAAGTCTCGGAAAGAGGTAAAATGCTTGTCATCTTTCAACCCGCTGGCAAAATGGAGAATTTTTTTGTAGCCGTATCCCAATTAGACCACGAACCCAGTCCCAAAGAAATGGAACATTTATTTGCGGATAATGAAATGAAGATAGTTGGACCACCCCTTAAAATTAAATGACCAACCTATCTGGGCATTTGGAAAAAATTAAAATGCCTGGTTCTTGGCCCGTATGCTCGTAAACCTACACATACTCAAAATTATAATTTTAGCGCTAAAATAATATGGTATTTGCCATAAGTATAATGATTAATATCATATTAGATCACCTTCATAATTACTTCCTTTGGGATTGCAATTAGAACACCTATGCGTGGTCTGTAATCCAAAAAATGAAAGTAGCGGTTTTTAATACACATAAATTTGAGAAGGAATATTTAATCAAGGCCAATGCAAATAGACATAATTTAAAATTATTGGATTCCTATCTTACCCTAGATACTACAGTTTTGGCCGAAGATTGTGAAGGTATTTGCATCTTCACACAGGACAACGGCTCTGCTCCTGTTTTGGACAAGCTCCATGAAATGGGGGTTAAATATATTGCATTACGATCAGCTGGATATAACAACGTAGATATAGCCCATGCTAAATCCTTAGGTCTGAGGGTTGTCCGGGTACCGGACTATTCCCCCAATGCCATCGCCGAATTTACTGTAGCCATAATCTTGGCCTTGAACCGTAAATTGATACGAAGCCATTACCGCATTATGGAAATGAATTTTTCGCTAGACGGCTTGGTAGGCTTTGATATGCACGGAAAAACCGTGGGAATTATCGGTACCGGAAAAATTGGAAGAATCGTAGCTAAAATTCTACATGGTTTTGGATGTCATATTCTGGCTTACGATGCCATGAAAGACCAAAGCCTGGTAGAAGAATGCAAGGCCACCTATACCGATTTGGATACCTTGTGCAGCCAATCCGATATTATTTCCTTACATGTCCCTTTGATGGAACAAACACATTATCTAATAAACGAAGCCCAGATTGCCAAAATGAAAAAGGGGGTAATGCTAATCAATACCGGTAGAGGGGGATTGGTAAATACCCAAGATGTTATTAACGGCCTTAAATCCCAACAAATTGGCTATTATGGAATGGATGTTTATGAAGAGGAAGAAGGCTTATTTTTTGAAGACCATTCCGAAGATATACTTCAGGACGATATGATAGCGCGTTTAATGACCCTCAGAAATGTAATGATTACCAGCCACCAGGCTTTTTTAACAGATACCGCCCTAGGCAATATTGCACAAACCACCTTTGAAAATCTGGATTGCCTGGAGCAAGGCCTTCCTTGTAAAAATGAAGTCCTTTAAATTAATGATAAATGGGAAAATTGATTCTTATAAGACATGGACAAAGTCTTTGGAACTTGGAAAACATCTTCACAGGTTGGACCAATATTGACCTTTCACCACAAGGAAAGGAGGAAGCTAAAAATGCTGGCGAAATCATTAAACGCAATAAAATAAACATCGATATATGTTTTGCTTCCTATCTTAAAAGGGCCATACGCACGGCCTGGATCGTTTTGGACAATTGTGAACAAATGCATGTAGATACCTACTATCATTGGAAACTAAACGAAAGGCACTACGGTGATTGGCAGGGTAAAAATAAGGACGAGACCTTAAAAGAGGTGGGCGAAAAAAAATATTGGGCCATAAGGCGCGGATATTATGAGTCTCCTCCGAAGTTGGGTCCCAACAACAAACTACATCCTAAATTCGACCCGAACTACAAAAATGTAGACCCGGCAGTCTTGCCATCGGGGGAATCGCTAGAGGACAGCTCAAAAAGAGTCGTCAATTATTATTTCGAAGCAATAGTTCCCAATTTGGTACAAGGTAAGACGGTCATGATTTCGGCACATGGTAATTCCCTACGTGCCCTTATTGGCTACATTTGTAATATTCCTTCTATAGATATAGCCGGTTTAGAAGTACCCACTGGCGTACCACATATATATGAATTTGACGGCAACCAAAATTTAATGGAACATCACAAATTAGAATAACACCATTTAAGTCGAATAAATGGGAAAACATAAAATTCAATCAACATGCTCAAAAAAATAGTAACACTTACCTTAAATCCTGTAATAGATAAAAGTGTCTCGGTAGCAGGTATCAGCCCCAATACCAAACTACGCTGTACCTCACCCACTTACGATGCGGGAGGTGGTGGCATCAATGTATCCCGTGCCCTTAAAAAATTGGGAGAGAAATCACTCTGCATGTATCTGGCAGGCGGACCTACAGGAGAACATTTAAGGCAAATTTTGGACAAGGCAGGTATTGATCAAATGGTAGTGTCCATTAAGGGATGGACAAGGGATAATCTTGCTGTTACCGATACCACTACCAACTTACAATACCGCTTTGGAGTGCCGGGACCACAGGTTGAAAAGGAAGAGTGGGAAGCCCTACTAATAAAATTGGAAAAGAATCTGGAAGAAGGAGATTACTTGGTGGCCAGCGGTAAATTACCTCCGGGAATGCCGGATGATTTCTACGTTCTGGTGGCCGAAATAGCCAAAAGTAAAAAAGTGCACTTTATTTTGGACACTTCCGGGGAGGCATTGGCTAAGGCTACCAAATCCAGAGTATTTATGCTAAAGCCCAACCTAGGGGAACTAAGCACTTTGTGTGGTGTTACATCAATTTCAGCTATGGAATTGGAACCCCTTGCCAAAAAGTTTTTGAAGGAACATGATTGTGAGATACTTGTCGTATCCTTGGGTCCGAAAGGAGCCCTATTGGCCACCAAGGATCTCATAGAACATATACCAGCGCCCACAGTGCTGCAAAAAAGCACCATAGGGGCAGGTGATAGTATGGTGGCAGGTATGGTAGTTAGTTTGCTTAAAGGCAAATCCTATAGCGAAATGGCAAAATACGGGGTAGCTTGTGGTACTGCGGCTACCATGCATGAAGGTACCCAATTGTGCAACAAGGATGACGCCGATAATTTGTACAAATGGATCCTAGGACAAAAAAACACTTGAAAGTAAACCTTGGATTACTTAATTTGATTCAGAATAAATAACAGGAATAGAACATAACCATTTTATAAAAGATAGACTTTATGGACAATATTCAAAGATTTTCATTACCCGCCATCCATGAAGGGGAGATTCCCTTAGCTTTTATGAATACCAACATATCCCGGGATAAGGGAGTAATTTTGGCCGCCGATGTTGGAGGCACTAAAACAAATTTGGCCCTTTTTCAAATCCAGGACGGAGACATGGTTCCTTTGAAGGAAAAATCATATCCCACTAAAAAATATAAATCTTTTTTGGAGATGGTATCTAACTTCCATACGGACGACATGCCTAGGATAAATGGAATATGTCTAGGTGTTGCCGGACCCGTAATTCGGGGCAAGGTATATGGCACTAATTTTCCTTGGGCAATTGACAGCGAAGAAATTAGTAGGGAACTTCATATACGTTCTGTTTCATTGATCAACGATATGGAGGCCAATGCCTACGGACTGGCAGCGCTCCAAGAAAAAGACTTCGAAACACTTAAGTCCGGAACAAATATACCTGGCAATGCCGCACTTATATCTCCTGGTACGGGACTTGGGGAAGCAGGAATGTTCTGGGACGGATCGCACTACCACCCCTTTGCCTGTGAGGGTGGCCATTGCGATTTTAGTCCTCGTAATGAATTGGACATAGAAATTCTGCAACACTTCCAAAAAAAATATGAACATGTCAGCTGGGAAAGGTTGTTGTCAGGTCCCGGAATCATGGAACTATATGTATTCTTGAGGCAAATAAGTGGCATAAAGGAGCCACAATGGCTGAGTAATCAAATGTCCAAAGGCAATCCTTCTGCTATAATTACCGGGACGGCAATGGAAGGAAAAGATTCCGTTTGTGTTGAAACCTTGGATGTTTTTATTAGGTTCTTGGCTATAGAAGCGTCACAGCTTGCCCTAAAATTCAAGGCTACGGGTGGTATTTATATAGGTGGGGGCATCTTACCAAAAATAATAACAGGTATTAAAAGGGACGTATTCTACAACAACTTTGTACAATCGGGGCGGTTAAACGCACTCTTGGAAATGATACCGGTAAAGGTAATCCTTAATGAAAAAACGGCGCTTCTTGGGGCCGCTTATTACGGCGCTATGGCTCTGCAAGGGGATTAAAATGTGATGCTTTGCAGTTATCAAAATACAAGTAATGCATACTTCTATAGCATCAATCTAAAATTCCTTGCCTAAACCCCATTAACAAACAAGGGATATCCCTAGAAAAATAGGGTTTTATGGTTGTGTTCATTAAAGCTCATCAATATTATCTCGCCCTTATCCTCCATTTTTTTTACTAGATCCCTATGGAACCATTTTTTTAAAAATCCTTTCTTTTCCCTTTCCAGCATCACTACCATATCCGCATTTACGACCCCAAGATAGATTCTGAGGGTATCAAATACATCTTCCGAAAACAATAGTTCGAACTCAATTTCTGAATAATCTACCTTGGATTTGAGCATCTCCTTGAACCACTCCATTAATAAGTCTCCCGCATATTCCTCGTTCGTTGAAATATGCACTACCTTAATCTTTGCTTTTAAGGGTTTGGCAATTTCGGAAAGTTTTTGAATGGCATGTATATCTTCCTCTTCAAAATCTGTGGCATAAACCATGGTATCCATATTTCTAGGCAATATATCATTGGGAATTGCAATTACGGGACAAGGTGCTTTCTCTATGAGTTTCTTGGTGGTACTGCCCATGATCATTTCCTCAAGACCACTTGCTCCTTTAGTACCCACCACAATCAGTTGGGCGTGATACTCTTCTGCCTTTGATATAATTCCTTTGATTACCGAACTGTTCTGTACAGGCTCCAATTGTATTTTGGGATTGTCCCACTTGCTTCCAAGGTGTTCTGTGCAGAATTTTTCCAGCTGGGCACGGTGAATTTTAAACGGATTTCCTTCAAGGACAGGCCGGTCATCCTGTCCCTCAACACCCAAAACAGTAGGTAAATTAAATGTGTGGGTGACCACCAGTCGAGTTCCCAGATCCTGACTTAAATTATAGGCCAACTGCAAAGCAGAGACCGAGTTTTTAGAATAATCCGTGGCATAAAGCAATGTTTTCATTTTATGATGAATTGTAATTTATCAGCAAAACTTGCAAGCAACAGATCCGATTGGATTACATCCTAAGATACTTGCTATTTTAAGAAGTTAAATTGTTAATGGAATAAATTTGATTGGTTAAAATTAGAACCTAATGTCGTATCCATAAATGACTTCTATCATATATGGTAATCTTTCTATGCCCGAACTTCGCAACTGGAAAAAGAATCGTTTATATAAATTCAAAGAATATTAATAGTTCATGAGCAAAGCCATATACCTTGCCACTACAGAGCCCAATAGCGGAAAATCTATCGTATCCTTGGGCATGATGCAGTTATTATTGGGGAAAACCGCGAAAGTGGGTTATTTCCGGCCCATTATCGATGACTTTGAAAAGGGCAGGATCGATGACCATATAGATACTGTACTAAAGCATTTTGAAGTAGACCAGAAATTTAAGGATTCCTATGCCTATACCCGTAGCCAAGTGGTACAACTTAAAAATATGGACAAGGATGACGAAATTATAAGTAATATCATCAATAAGTACAAGGCCATTGAGGATAGGTTCGATATTGTAGTGGTGGAAGGAACAGATTTTTCAGGTGAGGGCGCCATCATAGAATGGGACATTAATGTGCTTATCGCCAAAAATTTAGGAATTCCGGCAATTATAATTGCCAACGGCATGGGCAAATCCCTTCAAGAATTGGTCGGAAATATATACATGGCTTATGATTCCTTTAGGGAAAAGGGAGTTGAAGTACTACTGACCGTTGCCAATAAGGTACAGCCAGAAAATTTGGAACAGGCAGTATCTGGTCTCAAGACAAAACTGCCAAAAAAAGTATTGATAGCTGCTATCCCTTTGAACCCTGTTTTGGGAAATCCGACCGTAAAGGAAATTGCACAGGCTCTTTCGGCCAAGGTTTTGTTCGGAGAAGATTTTATAAACAATCAGGCCGGTGAATTTAGCGTGGGCGCCATGCAGCTCCGCAATTACATCACCCATTTAAAAAAGGATAGCTTGGTCATCACCCCTGGAGATAGGGCAGATATTATTCTAGGGGCTTTACAGGCCAACATCTCCAGAAATTACCCCAATCTATCCGGTATAGTTCTAACAGGCGGACTATTACCGGAGGACTCCATCATTAAACTTATTGAGGGCCTTTCCGATATTATTCCTATCATTTCAGTTGCCGATGGTACTTTTTCGGTAACCAACCGCATAGGAACCATTAAACCTAGGATATATCCAGAAAACAAGGAAAAAATAGCGACCTCCATACAGGAATTTGAAAAATATGTCCCCACAAATGAATTGGCCGAGCGACTTATTACTTTTAAGGCTGAGGGAATTACCCCTAGAATGTTCCAGTACAATCTTCTTAAACGGGCAAAATCGGCCAAGAAACATATTGTCCTCCCGGAAGGAAATGACGAACGCATTCTGAAGGCTACCAAAAAACTTCTGGACACCAATGCCGTCACCATTACATTGTTGGGAGATAAGGAGCAAATAATGGCAAAAATTTCAGAATTGGATATAAGTTTGGATTCCAATAGCTTCGATATTATAGACCCCAAATCTTCGCCCAATTTTATGGATTATGCCACCACCCTATACGAACTGCGAAAAGAAAAAAATGTTAACCTTGCCATGGCGAAAGATCTAATGGAGGATGTTTCCTATTTTGGCACCATGATGGTCTACAAAGGTCATGCCGATGGAATGGTTTCCGGTGCAGCACATACTACACAACATACCATAAGACCGGCTTTACAATTTATCAAGACCAAACCTGAGGTCTCCATTGTGTCCTCCGTGTTCTTTATGTGTCTCCCCAACCGTGTCACCATATTTGGGGACTGCGCCATTAATCCCAATCCCACCGCTGAACAATTGGCGGAAATAGCCATTTCTTCTGCGGCAACCAGCACGGCGTTTGGCATAGAACCCAAAATTGCCATGCTATCCTATTCATCCGGGGCTTCAGGAGTGGGCGAAGACGTGGATAGAGTGCGCAAAGCCACAGATATTATCAAAAGAAAACGACCTGGTTTAAAAGTAGAAGGCCCCATACAGTACGATGCAGCCGTGGATATAAATGTAGGCAAGAGTAAATTGCCGGATTCGGAAGTGGCGGGACAGGCCAGTGTATTCATTTTTCCAGATCTCAATACTGGAAACAATACCTATAAGGCCGTTCAAAGGGAAACAGGTGCCTTGGCCATTGGCCCCATGTTACAAGGTCTAAACAAACCTGTTAACGACCTAAGCCGTGGCTGTACAGTGGAGGATATCTATAACACTGTAGTCATCACCGCCATACAGGCACAAGGCCTATAATTTTAATCCAATAAAACAAAAACTATGAACATACTGATCATAAACGCAGGTAGTTCTTCCATTAAATATCAATTGATTCAAATGCCTTCGGAGCTTGTAATAGGCAAGGGTTTAATAGAACGAATCGGCTCCAAAAATGCCACTGTAAAGTATAAAACCAATACCGTGGATATTGAGGAGGTGATGGTGATTCCCAACCACAGTGACGGATTCAAGAAAATGGCCACACTCCTGATGGATCCTGACCAAGGTGTTATTGCAGACGTTAATGATATCGCGATTGTCGCCCATAGGGTAGTGCATGGCGGTAACACCTTTTCTGAAACCACCGTGATTACACAGGAGGTAAAAGATAAAATAAGGGAACTTTCAGTATTGGCCCCTTTACACAACCCACATAATTTGGAAGGCATTATATTGGCAGAGGAAGCTTTTCCTACTGCCAAACAAATTGCCGTTTTTGATACCGCTTTTCACCAGACCATGCCAGTGAAGGCCAAGAAATACGCTTTGCCCAATGAATTATATACAGATCATCGTATCCAAGCCTTTGGTTTTCATGGTACCAGTCACAAATATGTATCCGAGAAGGCAATTTCCTTATTAAAATTAAAATCTTCCAAGATAATTACCATACATCTGGGCCATGGGTGCAGTATCACTGCCGTAAGGGAAGGAAAAAGTGTTGATCATTCCATGGGGTTTACCCCTGCCAACGGACTTATCATGGGCTCTAGAAGTGGGGACATAGATCACTCCCTTATCTTTTATTTGGTAAATAATTTGGGCTATGGTCTGGAAGAAGTCAATGCTTTACTCTCCAAAAAAAGTGGGATGCTAGGGCTTACAGGCCATAGGGATTTAAGGGACATTGAAGCCAAAGCCAAAACAGGAAATAAAGAATGTATCTTGGCCTTGGAAATGAATGCCTACCGCATAAAAAAATATATAGGGGCCTATACAGCAGCCATGGACGGCTTGGATGCCGTGGTCTTTACCGCCGGCATCGGAGAAAATTCCAGTACCCTTAGGAGCCTTGTATGCACGGATATGGATTGTCTGGGCATAACACTGGACCCTGCCAAAAATGAATCAAAATCTTCCAACATTAGGGAAATTGGCAGTGACAAGGCTCAAGTCAAAATCTTGGTAGTACCTACCAATGAAGAACTGGAAATTGCAAAACAGGCCTTCGGTCTATCCTAGAACCAATAATTATGGTATAGATTTTTAGTCAACGTTGGGAGAAATCAAATTTTCCATGATGACCGATGACTAGTATAGTCAAACAAAATTACCGTTTGTCACAAGCCAGGTTTACTCCTTTTTTGCCTTACATGTTTTTATTCCAAAAGGAAGGTACAACGGACAAAAGCCCATAAAGCTGGTAAGGAAAAAGATAATGGCCAAAACCACCAATACAATTCCCAACACCCCGGAAATAGTACCGTTATAATAAAGAGCGATCAATGCCGCCGCTATCACAAAACGCAAGGTTCTGTCCAAATTACCCATATTTTTCTTCATGATTATAAATTTAAGTTATAGAACTTTTAAAAACCCCACAAGGCACTTTCAATGCCATTGTTAAGGAATATTTTTATATGTAAACATCAATCTGTGAAAAGCATCCTTTTGCACTTCATTCCTAACGATTCATGCAACTTTCCGCTTTTTCCAATTTTTTAACTTGATAAATCAAAGTAAATGGATATGTATTCCTATTCAAATGATATATGTCATTTCAGGGACCAATACCTTTAAATAATTTTGTAGTACGCCAAGTATTATAGTACTTAAAGCAAATTATCATGGAAAAACAAATCATATATAACTCAAATCTGCATTTTGAACACGAAATTTGGAGGCGGGAACTCTTCTTTTGGCAGGATGAACTCATCATTTTCAATAACAGGCTTAGTGAGCTGGTTACTAGGTGGACCAAAAAAGAGGTATTAAATCAATTGGACTACTTTCAGAACGAATTTATCCTACATGGTGGAGTAATCGAGGATTTATTGGAAGAAATGGAAATCCATGAATCCCGCATGGCCGATCAAGATTTGTTGTCACATGATGCCATGGATACCATGATGGTAAAAAAACACATGGAGTTCCGAAAAAAAATGGAAATACAGGAAGAGATCTATACAGCTCTTAAAAGGGAATTCTTTCGTTTTTTGACCAAGCACCTATAAATCATATGTTTGGTATAAAATTTCCACAAAAACAAAATCTTAAAAGATACAACGCCCTATTTGTAGTACTTACCAAATATGGGTTTGAGGATGTAATGGCCAGTAGCAAGGCAAGAAAATTTATCCCTAAAAATTACCTTTTAAAACACCCTGATAAAGCAAAGAAATTATCAGAATCCACTTTTGAACGCATCCGCATGGTGCTAGAAGAATTGGGCCCTTCCTATGTAAAGATGGGGCAAATTATGAGCAACCGTGACGACATGTTGCCCCCAGACCTGGTGAAAGAACTAGAAAAACTACAGGACCATGCTCCTTCCCTACAGAATTTTGACGTAGAAAAAGTTTTGTCGCAAGAACTGGATATTGACTGTTCCCAACATTTCCTTTCCATAGACCCCAAACCTATGGCGGCAGCCTCTTTGGCCCAAGTTCATAAAGCTCAGCTCTCCAATGGGGATTGGGTAGTATTAAAAATACAGCGCCCCAATATAGCCGAAGTCATTGCGTCTGACATTTCCATTATGAAAGAAGTTGCGGAAGCAATGGAAAAATATAGTTCACAGGTAAAAGCCTTTCAACCTGTAAAATTGGTGGAATCCTTTGAAAAAAGCATTAACGAAGAACTTAGTTTTCATAGGGAAATGGACAATATGGAACATTTCGCCAAGAATTTCAAGGACAACGAGGCTATCTATGTCCCCCATCTATATCGCGAGCTTAGCAACGACCATATCATATGTATGGAGTGGATAGACGGAATCAAGGTTTCCGAGCTGAATAAATTAAAGGAAAGCAATATTGATTCCAGCGCCGTAGCCAAAGTTGGGGTAGATCTATATTTGGAACAGGTTTTGGAACACGGCTTTTTTCATGCGGACCCACACCCCGGAAATCTATTTGTGTTACCCGAGATCCAAAAAATCTGTTTCATAGATTTTGGCATGATGGGTACCATTATGCCCAATGACAAGGAGGCACTCATAGAACTGCTGCTTTCTTTTTTAAAAAAGGACGTAAGGAAAATCATCTCCGTCCTAAAAAAAATAGCCTTAAAAACCGAGATTCCCGACGAAAAAAAGTTGGAGTACGATTTGTACGAATTGATTGAAGGCATAAGCAATACCTCTATCCGTAACATTAAGTTGGGGACCACCTTGAAACAATTTAAAAATGTGCTTTATGAAAATAAGATTACCATACCGCATTACTTGTATATTCTAATACGCGCTTTGGTAATAATTGAGGGTGTAGGACTAAAATTGGATCCAGAATTCAACATAACGGATAATCTAGAACCATACATGGCCAAGATAACCCGTAAAAGGTTTGGCCTAAAACGACTTTTTCAAAAGAACCTAAATAGATTTCAAGATTACAATGCGCTGCTGGATAAATTGCCGACAGACATTAATGAAATAGTAGATAAGATCAAAGATGGGAAATTGGTCATTGTGCATGAGCACAAAGGCTTGAACGAGTTTAGAAAGTCTCTAAAAACTGCCTTTAACCGTTTGGTCTATGCGGTTATTATTGCAGCCCTCTCCATTGGCTCTGCCCTTTTAGTAATGGCCGATATGCCTCCAAAGATTAGCGGAATACCCGTATTGGGCGCAATAGGTTTTAGTCTTTCCGCCATTATTGGACTGGTTATTCTAATCTCAATTTATAGGAATAAGGAAGAGTAAATCTTAGTCTATTGCTATGAATAGTTGATAACAGATTGGGCAAAACTTTAGGTGTTCATTTTATAAAAATAGTTCGGAATCATTATCTTTATTCCGAATTGTATTTTTCATAGCATTGTCCAAAATAATATCCTAACAATGAGAATAATTTCATGGAATGTCAACGGAATTAGGGCCGTTGCAAAAAAAGATTTTTTCGAATCCATAAATAAAATGGCACCTGATATTCTATGTCTTCAAGAGACCAAGGCCCAGGACCATGAGGTTGAGGAGACCCTTTCGGCAATGGAACATTATACCATGCATTACAATTCGGCAGATAAGAAAGGATATTCCGGTACTGCACTTATCAGCAAAATAGAACCTATTGCCGTAACCAAAGATATGCAGGTATCGGAACACGATAGCGAAGGTAGAATACAGTGTGCGGAGTATAATGATTTTTACTTGGTAAATGTCTACGTGCCCAATTCCGGACAGCAATTGGATCGTCTGGACTACCGTAAACAATGGGATACCGATTTTTTAAAGTACCTGAAAAACCTTGAAAAGACAAAACCTGTAATTGCTTGTGGGGATTTTAACGTAGCACATAGGGCAATAGACCTTAAGAACGATAAAAGCAACTATAACAAAACTGCAGGATACACCCAAATTGAAATTGATGGCATGGACAATTTTATTGAAGCCGGTTTTGTGGATTCGTTCAGGCATTTTCATCCAGATACCATAGCATATACCTATTGGAGCTATCGTTTCAAGTCCAGGGAAAGAAACACGGGCTGGAGAATAGATTATTTCTTGGTAAGCAAGTCTCTGGTAGATCGCATAAAGTCTGTAGATATCCTATCGGATTATTTTGGTTCCGACCACTGCCCTATCTCCTTGGAAATAGAATTCTAGAAAGACCCGTAGTGCCCTATATATTCCTGTAGGACACTAATTTGAAAATCCCCAACCACCCTAAGTTCGGCATCCGCGTTCATAAGTACCAATCCATATGCCAAATGCGATAGCTTACAGTCGCTTACAACCTGTTTTTGGATTCCAGTAAAAACCGGCCTAAAATGTTGGTCTATATCCAGACCGGCAGATTTGCCAACCGTCATGGCCTTGATGACAGCCTCGGTAATTTGTTTTGGTGATAATCCTTGATCCAACAAATCGCTGGCTAGATGCTTTAATCGAAGACTGTAGTAGAAATCCATAAAATGGGCTATACTATCTACAGTCTTATTATCCGTGTTATAAATAGAGATTTCCATAAATTTTGTTCCTAACAGATTAGACAGTGATATTGGGCAAGCTATTGGTCATAATTTCTTGGCATACCCAAAAACCATTTTTTTAAATTCCATAAAGTCTTTGGTAAACAAATCCATTTGGTCCCTGATATTTGCATGTTTTTCCCTGAAATCCTGATCGGATAGTCCCTTCTCTCCCTTTATTAAACGGGACAATAGACTTTCATGGGCTACAATATCTTCGGCCAAATAATCAAATAAGGTTTCGTGAATCTTATCCAGATATTGTAACATCTGTCCATATTCAGAAGCTTTTACCTGTTCCTTATCCAGCAAATCCGTAAAGAACCTGGCTTCGTCCTTCCAAAAGGCAATGATGTTCAACCATTCCCTACTTTCCTTATGTAACGCATCAAGCCCTTCACCCAACAATATTTCTTTTTTTGACTTTGGTCCAGTGCTCATAGTTCTATAAATTAAAATTCCTTGTTATTAGTCCAAATATCTTTTGATGAAGCTGGCCCTTAGACTTTTTCTTGCAGTCTTCAAAAGCGATTCTATTTCCTGAACGGTACTATTGTGTATTTTGGAAATTTCCGATATATCAAATTGATGTTCCGTAAATAGTTCAAATACCCTTCGCATTTGCTCGGGCATATGATATAAGACCATTTCTGAGTGTTTTCTAATGTTCTCCGCTCCCAATTCCTTATCCAATTGGAGTATCACTTTTTGATCGTCATCGCCAACAAAAATATGGTTTAGCACATAGTCGTCCTTGGCATAGGAAATATCGTCCAATTCTTCGTTCATAATTAAATCCCCATCTCCATCCGTAGTAAATTTTTCCTGCATGCTATCCCATTCAGGTTTGGAGTAGGTATCTATATTTTCAAGGAACAAGGCATCATACTCTTCATCCACAAAGATAGTCTCCAGCAATTCATCCACTTTCTTGAACATCCATGGATGCAGCTCATTTTTATTATTAATCTCATCCAAATGGTCATATACCTCTATAAAAAGCTGATCAATAATATCATCCGCCTTATACCTGTTCCTATCGACCTTACCCTTTACCACGGCACGATTGAGATTTTTTTGGACATATCGCCTTACTTCGGGCATGGCCTTTAGCAATAACTGATTGAATGCCTTAAGGTCTCCTTCCTTTTTTAACCGTCGTAAATTAGAAAAGGAATTGGCTACAAACACATGAAATTCCCTTTGACTTTGAAATATATTGACTGACTCTTTCATACTTTATATAATTATATTTTAAATAGTTGTACTTCAAAAATGCCAACTTCCTTCTTCTAAAAAAATGATTTTAATCATCTATCCCGAATCGATCCAGAGAAATAAATTTTGATAGTAATCCTAGACGTTCACTAGTGCTTAAATTAATTTGTCCAACTTTTCTTCTATCAGCTGAATTTGCGGCAAAGTGTGGCGCACCAAAAGAATTAAGTGTCCTTTTTTTAGTGCCTTGAGATAAAAATTAACCTTATCCTCCGTTATGCCCAATCCCCTTAAAATTCCATACGGTCCGGCCGACATAGATCCCAGTGGTCTCCCCGATATATCAAATAAAAATTGGGAGGCCAAGGCACCAGCAATAAAGAGAGTCCCAAACTCTGTATGGGGAAATACGCCAAAATTTACCTTTTCTTTTAAAACCCTGTTCCAATAAGCATTCCAGTCCGATTCTTGAAGTAAATCCTTTTTGCCATTGGCAACAAGGTTGTTTCCAAGTTTTCCCAGGACAGATATTTGCGGCCTTTCCATATCTTCCTCAAGAATAATTTCAATGGCCTTACGCAACATCTTTAGATGCTCATAATCCCTCAAAATAAAATTATACACCGCTTTATTTACCCTAGTATTCATTTGATAAAGAATGATGAAATGGCTAGGTTGGTATATTCGTCCAACCCTAATTTAAGAACTAATGCCTGTAAATGATATGATTTATATCATTTCCAAAGCATTTTAATAGACTTATTTTTGAGTATCATTTTAAAATATGTAATAATCAAAAAAATCAGTAATCATGACAAACAACGACGGAAATATTCTTTTAGCTTTATTGACAGGTGCTGCCATAGGTGCAGGAATTGGAATCTTGTATGCGCCGGATAAGGGCACAGAGACTAGGCACAAAATAAAGCAAAAGGTGGGGGAGACCACGCACGACTTATCAGAAAGAATCTCCCATGCCAAGGAAGAACTTACCAAAACTGCCAATGAGAAAAAAGATGCCTTTGACCGTAAGTTGGATGAAGCTATCTCCACTATGAGCTACAAGGCAGATGACATTATTGCTACCTTGGAGCGCAAATTGGAAGACTTAAAAAAGAAAAACGCCCAATTTCAAAAATAAGGTAATATGGCCTTGGAAGAACTTAAGAGAGACCTTACAGAGGCAGAAGCCGATGTAAGGTCTTATCTAGAAAATAGCGAGGAATATGCCAAGCTGAAAATATTTAAGGTACTTATGGAGCTTGTAACCGTATTTGCCCAAACCCTTTTAATTGGGGCCTTGGCCCTACTTGCCTTGGTTTTGATATCTTGGGCCGCATCCAATGCCCTGAATGAAGCATTGGAAAGTGCCTACCTTGGTTATTTGCTCATAGGTACGGGCTATGTACTAATAGCCATCATTTGTTATTTTCTAAGGAATAGGCTCAATAGGCCATTACTGCGTACATTTTCCAAACATTATTTTGATTAAGACCATGGGGAAACAATACAACTCTTTTAAAGAAATTGATGAAAGACTAATGGTCTTAAAGCTACAGCGCAAAATTGAAATTGAAAGTCTTAAACTCAATATCAATCAGGCAAAGGCAAATCTAAGACCTCTGCAATTGGCGGGGAGCCTTAAGGGTAGCCTTCAGCAAATGCTGTTGATCTATGCCATAAGAAAATTAAAGTCCATTTTTAATAGAAGGTAGCCACAAAGCGCGTCAAGCTTTTGCCCAATGTCCACCTTAAAAATCCGCTACCTCCCTGAGTCCCTTTTCATTTAAAATAATGATCCTTCTTCCGTGGTCGGTGGCAATAAGGCCTTCGTCCTTAAAATCGGATAGGGTTCGAATAGCTGTTTCAGTAGCGGTACCGATCATACCGGCAAAATCCTCCCTTGGAATTCCTATTCCGCCCATGGGTTTGTCCTGTATAACATGTTTATCATAAAGTTCCAAAAGGGCCTTTGCCGCCCTTTGCCTTACCGAGGCAAAAGCCATATCCACCAATTGCTCCTGTAGGTGCATTAAATTATTGGATATCATTCCTATGAATTTCTGTGAAACGGCAGAGTTACCATAGATTAATTTGGTAAAATCCTTCCTAGGTATGGCGCACATTTCGGCATCCTCCAAAACAGTGGCATTTTCAACATAAACTTTATCGGAATTCAATAAAGATATTTGTCCAACAAAATCTCCCGGACCATATATTCCGGTTACAAATTCCTTTCCGGATTCCGTACTCTTGTAGGTCTTTACACTACCCTTTTCTATAAAATACAAGGATTTTGCGTTATCGCCTTCCCAAAAAACAATATCCTTTTTATGATACGTTTTAAGGGGATAATCCTTGGGTAGACTTTTCAAATCGTGGTATTGGGAAGCCTCGTCCAGAAATTTATTGAGGCCTTCCAAGTTTTTGGCAATCTCTTTTTTTAGAAAGTCGCTCTTTCGTAAACGGGAGGATATGGCTTCGAGTAATTCCTTTTCCTCAAAAGGTTTCGTCAGATAATCGTCGGCCCCCAAATTCATTCCCAACCTCACCTCTGCCCTATCGGTTTTTGCCGTTAGAAATATAAAGGGTATGCTGGAGGTGGCACTATTTTTACCCAACAGTTCCAAGACTCCATAGCCGTCCAGTTCTGGCATCATAATATCACATATGATTACGTCTGGCTTAAATTTTTCTGCAAGTTCTACCCCTATTTTTCCATTCTCGGCAGTAGCTACATCGTAATTGGCCAATTCCAATATGTCCGCTGTATTTTCCCTTACATCCTTGTTATCCTCAATTAATAGAATTTTTTTCATTTTCGTATATATTTACCGGAAGCATTAAACTGAAGGTACTACCCACTCCTAATTCACTGTTAAAGCTAACACCACCGCTTAAAAGCTCCGTATACTGTTTCACAATATGAAGTCCAAGACCTGTGCCCTGAATATTGGTGGCGTTCTCTGCACGAAAAAAGCGGTTAAAAAGATTTTTTTGCTCCTCTTTGGGTATCCCAATGCCTTTGTCCTTAATATTTATGGATAAGTCTTTACCATTAACCTTAATTTCAATGATGATCTCCTTTTGCTCCTCCGAATATTTTATGGCATTGGAGAGAAGATTTATAAGGATATGATTCAATAGTTTCGGATCCAGATAAACCGATATTGAAGGTTGGGAATGCTTTAATACAATGTCCTGGCCTTCTTTTTTGTTCGGCTCCAATTCATCGATTAACATTTTAACAAACTGTATTAACTCAAAAGACTTTGGTTTTACCTGCACTTTGCCCTCTTCCAATTTGCTCAAGGACAGAAAATCATTAAGAATAACAACTAGATCCTTTACATTATTTCTAATTCTGGAAACGTGCTTCATCCTCCTATCTTCCTTACCGGGTTCATTTTGTTTTCCTATTAGGATTGCAGAAGATAGAATGGCACTTAGTGGGGTTCGGAATTCATGGGAGGCCATCGAAATAAAACGGGATTTCAGCTCATTTAGTTCCTTTTCCACCTTGAGTGTCTTTTCCAATTTATGCTGAACCTCTTTCTGCTCGGTAACATTGTTGTAAACGAACAAGGCCCACTTTATTTCCTTTTCATCGGAATAGAGCGGTGTGGAATTTACCGCATAACACTGATTTTGAAAATCCACTTCAAATGAAATATTGCTCCCCCTTAATGTTTTTCGAATATCGGATTTAATTTTATTGATCTGCCATTTTGAAAAAACCGGGATATGATCAATGGGTATTCCTTCAAAATCTGACTTATTAATATTGATCCGGTCCATTTCCTCCCCTTCCACATAAACCAGTTCATAATCGGAATTAAAGACCATAATTACCCCATTGGGAAAATTGTGCGCTATCGCGGTAAACAATGCCCTACTCAGCTTGGCCTTCCTTTCCGCTCTTTGTGTCTCTACCAACTGATCTTCCAGGCTTAAACTGGTAGACACCAATTTTTGCACTGTGGATTGAACCTCCCTAGTACGTTCTTCAACGGTATTCTCTAAATGAAGGGCATATTCCTCCAATTTTTTCTTGGCATCCTGAATTTCTGTTACATCGTTCAGAACCCCTATAAAATGGGTTAATTTTTCGTTTTTATCATATAGAGGGGTAATGAACAGATCGTTCCAAAAGAGGGCGCCATCCTTTCTATAATTTCTTACCAACACCCTACAAGGCGTTCCCTCCTTCACGGCTCGGGCCAATTGGGCAATTCCAAGCTGATCACGATCGTCGTTCTGTAAAAATCTACAGTTTTTGCCCGTCACTTCTTCAGTCCCATATCCGGTAATATCTGTAAAAGACTTGTTGCAATAAATTATAGGCTGATCAGGAAGTTTGGCATCCACAATAATGATACCGTTCCCGACAGCTTCCAAGGCCCGATTTCTAATATTCAAGGTATTCTGTAAGAATGTAGTTTCGGTAATATCCAAGCCCGAGCTTACCACCCCAATAATTTCATTATTTCCATTCCTCAAGGTAGCATTGCTCCATTGAATTAGTCGCTCTTCCCCACCTTTGGCAACTATATGGTTTTCGTAAATATTGGGCACTTCCAACTTCTCCTGGAAAATGACTTCAAAGAGTTCTGTTATTCGCTTTTTATCCCTGGCCGGTATAAAATTTCCAAACCAATTTTTATTCAAAATAGCATCTTGTTCCAATCCCAAAATTTCACAGGTCCTTTTATTGACCAGTTCAACAGTATGGTCCTTATTGATCACTAGAAACATTGTAGGAGAAGAATCCATATATTGACGTAGCAATTTTTTCTCCTTGTCCAGGGCCATTTCTATTTCCTTCCCCTTTGTTATATCCTGCATAAAACCTTCCAAACCGCAGACATTTCCCTGCTCGTCCATTACGCAGGAAACCTGTTCCCATATCCATTTTATTTGCTTGTTTGCAGTAGCGATCCTATAAGTGAGTTGATACTGTTTCTTATCCGCCATTCCCTTCTCCACCTCAAGCAAAATCCTGGACAAATCTTCAGGATGAATTAAGATATCCCAACTTATATCCGGGCTATCATAAAATTGCGCCGGAGAATATCCAGTTATGTTTAAGCAGGCTTCACTGATAAATTCAATGTTCCAAGGTCTATCAGTTTTAGAGCGATATACAATTCCGGACACATTGGAAATCAACGTTCTAAACTTTCTATCACTTTCAAATACTGAAATATCGGCCGGTTTACAATAAATGACTTTTAGGTTCTGAGATTTTACTACAGTTGGGACGATCCTGATATCGATTGGAAATTTTACGCCATTCCTGTCCCGGCCATAGAACTGATTGGGGCCCACGACAACCTTATTCATCTCTGCACCAACAGCATTTAGCTTCCAATCAGGAATAATAAATTGGATATCCCGCTGTACCAACTCCCCTTCAACATATCCGAACATCTTTTGGGCAGACATGTTGGCAATGAGAATAGATCCATGTTGATCCACCACAAATAATCCAGCTAAGGAAGATTCAAAAATGGATTGAAAGAGATCGCTATTTGTTAACTGTTCATTCATTGTACTTTTGCTGTTCTTTACTAATTGGTCCTGACGAAACCAAAAGGAAGTGCTGCTAAGTTGTTTCGTTACATATCTACTGCCAATTGAAGCCTATGTTCCGGTAATATGGCACTCAGTTACACAAATGTATTGTGCACTACATCCGAAAGAAATGATATCGGTCATAACCCCTACCTAGATTGTAAAAACCTGACAATGGTCATATGCGTATTTCTTTAGATGGAATAATTTTGATTCAAATTCTAAATAAAAGGTTTATGACAACAGGGTTGGTCCTTTCTGGTGGCGGTATACGGGGTGTTGCCCATATTGGGGCCATAAAGGCGTTGGAGGAATACGGTATTTACCCTTCACATATTGCAGGCACTAGTGCAGGAGCCATAGTTGGTGCCTTGTACGCTTCTGGCTGTACTTGGGAGCAAATGTTGGATTTTTTTAAGACTACAGAGATTTTTAGTTTTAATAAGTATGCCATGGGAAAACCTGGCTTCCTAGATACAGAAAAATTTCATGATCAATTAAAGGCCTACATACCCCATGACACCTTCGAATCTTTGGAAAAGCAACTTTATGTAACAGCTACCAATTTGCTTGATGGTACGCTAAATGTCTTTAATCAGGGCGAACTTATAAAACCCGTTTTGGCATCAGCAGCTGTTCCCGGACTATTTGCGCCAGTACAAATCGACAAAGGTTATTACGTAGATGGTGGCACCTTGAATAATTTTCCGGTAGACCTAATAAAAAAATACTGTGATCGGATTGTGGGAGTTTATGTAAATCCGTTCAATCATGTAAGCATCAAAGAACTGAATCATGTAAACAAGGTTTTGGAAAGGGCATATCATGTAATGGTAGCCAATGAAACGACCAAAAAATTTATAGACTGTGATCTATTGATCCGTCCTTCCAACATGGATCGTTATAGTATGTTCACTTTGAAAAATTTAGACATTATCTTGGATTTGGGCTATAATGCCACCATAAAAGCACTGGACAATAGTCCCCTGGCCTCCGAATTATTATCTGCGGCAGAATTGGAAGCTATGAACGGTTTTTCAATGTAAGCTTTAAATCCATCGTATTGGAACTCAAGGATTCCCCTTTATTTTTATGTACATTTATGCAAGACAGAAAAAAATTCGAAGTATTATTATTTTGTCAAACATGAAAATATTATATCCTTGCCCGCTTAAATAATTGCGCCAAAACCATTGCCCCTAGGGCAAATAGCACGGAATATCCCAATTGTTCCATTGACAGCATGCGCAACGAAAATGCCGCTGCCAAATGAGTGCTAAGATTGGCTCCCAGAGTCAGGAGCAAGGATAGTAGAATTGCTCCCCAAACCCACACATTTGTTGTTATCTCATTTACAAAAAATGCTCCTCTGTGCCTTGCTATATTAAACACATTAAGCAACTGGGCAAATACCAGGGTATAGAAGGCCATATTATTAATGGTTTCTGCGGAAAATTTTAGAATCCTATCGGCATAAGCAACAATGCCAAGCACCGCAATACTTATACTTAGTCCGTACATTACAACAGAAATCCAATCGTTTTGATCCAATATGGGGCCCTTAGGGTTTTGGGGAGGCTGTTCCATAATATCCTTCTCTCCCTTTCCAAATCCCAAGGCCAGGGCAGGAAAAATATCAGTTACTAAATTGAGGAATAATATTTGTAACGGTAATAACGGAGCTGGCAAATTTAGCAAGGCCGCAAAACCTACCGTAAGTATTTCAGCTAAATTGCAGGACAGTAAGTAAACTACAAATTGGCGAATATTCTGAAATATTACCCTTCCCTGTCTGATTCCCAATTCCATGGCCGTAAACTTATCGTTTTTTAAAATCACATCGGCCACTTCTCGGGCAGCCTCGGCACCTCTAACTCCCATGGCCACACCTATGTCGGCTTTTTTTAAAGCCGGGACATCATTAATGCCATCCCCGATCATTCCAACGATATGGCCATGTCTCTGATAATAGCTTATTAAATTCAACTTCTGTTCCGGACCGACCCTGGCAAAGACCGAGGCTTTTAAAAGGGACAAATCATTTCCATCCGCTCCCTCCATAATTCTTTTGAGGTCCTTGCCATGCCGTATTTTATCAGCAATCGCATCAACCTCCAAAATCCCAACATCCTGAGCTATTTTCTTTGAGGTACCGGGATGATCACCGGTAACCATAATTACCTTAATGCCCGCCTTCTTGTATATATCCATCACTGCTTTCACATCCTGCCTGGCAGGATCCAAGAATCCAATTACCCCCAAAAAAGTAAGTCCGTTCAGTATATTGGCCCTTGTGGGTAATTCAACTTCTTCCTTATAAGCAAAAGCAAGGGTGCGCAAACCTTGGGAAGCAAGAGTATCTACCTTTTTATTCCACAATAGTTTATGTTCACTGATTGACATTCCTAGCCCATAAACATCAAAATCACAATGGTCCACCAAACTCTCATATGCCCCTTTAGCATAGACCGTATAGCCTCCTTGTTTTTTATGTGCCGTTGCCATCAACTTTAGTGCAGAATCAAATGGCAGCTCCAATATTTCCAGATTATTTTGTTTTACAATTTTGGGGTCATACCCCAAATGTATAGCAAATTGTATCAAAGCCACTTCAATGGAATCGTCCTGTTCATTAATGGCTGTCGGATCTACATTGTTACAAAGTATCCCAGCCATCATCATTTTATCAAAAACAGGCTTGTCCTTTAAGGAGGTGTAATAGGATTTCTCCTTTTGATAGAGATTGTCCAAATATGTTTCGTCAAATATCACTGCTGATACCACCATCCGATCTTCGGTCAAGGTTCCCGTTTTGTCCGTAAAAATGATATCCGTAGCACCCAATGTCTGTACGGCTTCCATTTTTTTTATGATGACCTGTTTTTTGGATAACCTTATCATGCCCCTTGCCAGGGCAATGGTAGCTACAATTGGAAGACCCTCGGGAATAGCGGCAACCGCCAAAGCCACTCCCGTCTCGATCATAAAAAAAAGATCATTGCCCCTAAAATAGCCTAAGACAATAATTAATCCAGCAATACCCAGTGTTAACCCTATAAGCCAATTGCTTAATCGGTTTAATTTCTTCTCCAAAGGAGTTCGCTCCTTATCGGCATCCACACCCATTTGCTGAATGTTCCCCAATTGTGAATGTTTTCCCGATGCAGTAACAATAGCCTTCCCAAATCCCGAGCTAACCACCGTACCCCTAAAAACCATATTGATCTGATCGGTAATCGGGGTATTCATTGGTAATGGTTCGGTTACCTTTGCTACCGAAAAACTCTCTCCCGTTAATACGGATTCTTTCACCAACAGATTATCTACATGGATAAGGCGTGCATCGGCAGGCACAACATCCCCAGGGCTCAAAACAATAATGTCACCGAGTACAATTTCTGCCGCCTTGATATGTGTTCTTTGTCCAGATCTAATTACATGGGTACTTGTCTGCCCCATTTTTACCAGGGCCTCCAAGGATCTCACGGCCTTAAGTTCCATAAAATATCCTATGGTAACGGAAATAAGTATTACAAAAAAAATAGCAGCACTTTCCAATTTATCGCTGAAAATAAAGGCAAGAATTGCTGCCGCAAAAAGAATATAAATAATAGGATCCAAGAGCTGTTCCAAAAAAATGGCCCATCTTTTCTTGGAACCTTCTTCTGGAATTTGATTGGGTCCATATTTCTTCAAACGCTCTGGAATACCCTCTTTAGCCAAACCCTGTTCCAAATCACTATCCAATTGGGCAATAATTTCATCCACAGGAGTAAAAAAGGCATTTTGCAGCATAGGAAAAATAATTAGATTACAAAAAATATGCCCTCCCGTCTGGACCACCCATATGGACTTATATTGGGTTTTGACGGGAAGGCATTGCTACTAACAAATAACCAACCAATAATTATCCGATTTGTACTTTTTTAGGAGGTGCCTTTTTAGCTTCCTCTTTCTTGGCAAGATTAAAGCTAAGTATACCATCCTTGTAGGCGGCCTTAATTTCCTCCTGTTTTACATTCTCAGGTAGCTGCAAGGACCGTTCAAAGGAATTATAGCTAAATTCTCTACGCGTAAATTTGTCCTCCTTTTCCTCCTTGGTTTGCGACTTCTCGGCAGCAATATTTAAGCATCCATCCTCAATGGTTACCTCAAAGTCCTTTTTTTGAAAACCTGGAGCGGCCAGCTCTATCTCAAAATGGTCGCCGGTTTCCTTAATGTTCAAGGCTGGCTCCGACCTTTTCCCATTCCAGAAACTATCGGGTAGCATGTCCCTTACCCAAGCACGATTATCAAAAAAATCGTCCATATCAAAAAAATCTTGGGTCATAAGATTTCTAAATGGTCTTCTTTTAAATTTTACAAGTGTCATAGTATTTTGTTTTTAAGGGTTATATATTTATTGTGCCTCTAAAGTACATCCAACAAGCCTTGTACAAAATGATTTAGGTCAGTCACACCAAAATTCTTTACATTTATTTTTACCATATCAAATCATTATATCAAAACTGTGCTAACCTTATACCAATTAGAAAGAATACGAAAGTTGGATTGCCATATATGGTTAACTACAATTTTGTTAATTTAGACAACATGATCAATCCACTCGATTTTGGCATTAAAGGCCTAACTGATGAAGCAGTAAAAAGCTCAAGAAAAAAACATGGCGAAAATAGCCTTAGCTATAAAAAGGAAAATGGGTTTTTGGACGCTTTAAAAAGTGTTGCCCAGGAGCCAATGGTCATCCTATTAATGGTGGCTTCCTCTATCTATTTTATAACAGGAAATAATGGTGATGGAATATTTATGGTCGCTGCCATTATCCTGGTAGCCTCCATATCCCTTTATCAGGATTCCAAAAGTAGGATGGCCCTGGAAAAATTAAAAAGTCTTACCCAACCCAATAGCCAGGTCATTAGGAATGGAGAAGTGGTAGATATTCCTAGTGAGGAGTTGGTAGTTGGCGACAGCCTAATGGTTGAGGAAGGCAACACCATTCCTGCCGATGGCACCATTGTTCATTCCAACGATTTCTCCGTAAACGAATCCATTCTTACGGGAGAATCCCTTTCCGTTTTTAAGGATGCATCAAAATTGGACAATAAGATATTTGGTGGTACTACCGTAGCCAGTGGACTGGCGATCGCCACCATTACAGAAATTGGCAACAGCACCCAGTTGGGTAAAATTGGAAAAAGTCTCGAAGGAATCCAGGAAGAAAAGACGCCTTTGGAAAAACAGATATCCAATTTCGTAAAACAGATGTCCATTTGGGGCGGTATCATTTTTCTATTGGTCTGGGGTATCAATTACCTTCAATCACGGGAGGTATTGGATAGTTTGTTAAAAGCCTTAACCTTGGCCATGAGTGTCCTGCCAGAAGAAATACCGGTAGCCTTTACCACTTTTATGGCCTTAGGCGCCTATAGATTGATGAAAATGGGCATTGTGGTAAAACAAATGAAAACCGTAGAATCCTTGGGAAGCGCTACCGTAATCTGTACAGACAAAACAGGCACCATAACCCAGAATAAAATGGAACTTGCCAAACTCTTCACCTTGGATACGGGAGAGGTAGTTTCTGCAGATGCCCTCCTGAATAATTCTCAAAAAGAATTGGTCACCATAGCAATGTGGGCCAGCGAACCAATACCTTTCGACCCTATGGAAAAGGCCTTGCATGAGGCCTACGGTAGAATTGCCTCTGTAGACCAGCGACCCCATTATAAAATGATACATGAGTATCCGCTAAGTGGAAAACCTCCTATGATGACCCATCTGTTCGCAAATAGTGAAGGTAACCGTATCATTGCAGCCAAAGGGGCGCCTGAAGCCCTTTTGGCAACTTCCAAACTTACCGATTCCCAAAAAGAACAGATTACGGATATCTTGACCAATTTAGGGCAGGAAGGATACCGAATGTTAGGAGTGGGACAGGCCAATTTTAAAGGATCTGACTTTCCTGAAAAACAACAGGATTTTCAATTTGCCTTCAAGGGATTGGTGGCCTTTTATGACCCCCCTAAAGATAACATCCGCCAGGTATTGAAAGATTTCGACAAGGCTGGAATACAGGTAAAATTGGTTACAGGGGATAATCCCGCCACTTCCATGGCCATTGCCAAACAAATTAATTTTCCCGGCTATGAAAAAAACATGACCGGGGAAGAATTAATGCAATTGAAGGATGAGGAATTACAGCAAAAGGTAAAAAGCACACAGGTCTTTACCCGTATGTTCCCCGAAGCCAAACTAAGGATTGTAAATGCCATAAAGGCCAATAACGAAGTAGTGGCCATGACAGGTGATGGGGTCAACGACGGTCCAGCACTCAAGGCATCGCATATTGGTATTGCCATGGGTAAAAAAGGAACTGAAATTGCCAAGCAGGCAGCCTCCTTGATCTTAGTGGACGATGACCTTTCAAAAATGGTAGATGCCATTGCCATGGGCAGAAAAATTTACGGCAATTTAAAAAAGGCCATCCAGTATATCATATCCATTCATATCCCAATCATATTAACGGTATTTATCCCCTTGGCATTAGGGTGGGTCTATCCCGCTATATTTTCACCCTCCCATGTTATATTATTGGAATTGATCATGGGCCCCACCTGCTCCATTATTTATGAAAACGAGCCGATGGAGAAAAATACTATGATTCAAAAACCAAGGCCATTTACCACAACTTTTTTTAAGTTCAAGGAACTGATAACCAGTATCATTCAAGGACTAGTGATTACCTTGGGATCTTTATCCGTATACCAATACGCCGTTTTAGAAAGTCACAATGAATCCGTAACAAGAACTATGGTGTTTATGGTCTTGATATCTTCCAATATTTTTCTGACCTTGGTAAACCGCTCTTTCTATTATTCCATTTGGACCACTTTAAAATATAAGAACAACTTGGTGCCTTTGATCATTGGAATTACTTTGATCTTATCGGCATTGTTGCTCTTTGTGCCCCCATTGACAAGCTTTTTTCAATTTGAAACCTTAACCTTCAAACAGCTGGGAATTGCCGTCATGGCAGGCATGATGTCCGTACTATGGTACGAAATTGTGAAAGGGATTAAACGAGCCAGGTTAAAATTAAAATAGTGCAATAAATGTCCGGATGGTGAGCAGGCTAAAGTTTCACTCCAAATGCCAAATCCCCAGCATCCCCTATACCGGGAACAATATAGCCTTTGCTATTTAATTGGGTATCAATGGCCGCTATCCACAATTGGGTATTCTTTGGAAAAACTGTCTTAATATGGTCTATCCCGGATTGGGAACCAATTACCGATATAATATGGATCTGCTTGGGTTTGCCATGGTTTTTAAGTGCATTCAAAACATTCTCCAACGTTTTTCCAGTGGCCAGCATTGGATCTGTAAGAATTAAGGTTTTATTTTCCAGAGATGGGGCGGCAAAGTATTTTACTATAACTTCAAAAGCATCTTCATCTCCACGGTGATGCCTATAGGCAGAAATAAAGGCATTCTCCGCATTGTCAAAATAATTTAACAGGCCCTGATGTAAGGGGAGTCCGGCACGTAAAACGGAACACAGCACCAAATCATCAACGGGCATGGACATTTCTTTGGTTCCCAAAGGTGTTTCAACCATTTGGTTCCTATAGTTTAGGGTCTTGCTAAGTTCGTAGCCCAAAATTTCCCCAATACGTTCAATATTACGCCTAAAGCGCATGCTATCGCGTTGAATATTGGCATCCCTGATTTCGGCGACAAATTTATTTAGCAGTGAATTTTCTTCCCCTAGACTATGTATGATCATTGCTTATGCATTTAGTTTCAAGATACTGAATTCCCCTTACAAACACTATAAAATATTCAGTATCCGCAACAGGGTATTGCCCTTTTTCTTCAAAATAATTATCGCTGCCATAGAATCAACTTGTTTTCCAGCGGCACGGAAATATTTTCATAGCAGGGAACTATCCGGGCTGTATAATGACTGTCCGGCCTCTTGGTCCTTATACAGGCATGGCACTCATGATCCAATCCATTCTTTGCGAGCCCCACGATCTCCATTTTTATAATTTCATTTGGATTGCCATTAAGGCCTTCGGCAAAAAGCTCAACAGAAATATTGTCAGGACTAAGGTGGTTTAACCAGACCACCGTTTTAAATTGATACCCTTCCACAATATTTTCAATTTGGGTTTGGACAAAGCGCATTTGCCACCACTTATTTTGTAATTCAAGATAGGTGTCAACTATTATTTTTCCTGCCACTCCCTTTTTGGACGATCTTTTTTTGTAATTGATTGCTGCCGGAAGGTAATATTTCTCCGTGTATTCACGAACGGCACGGTTTGCCGAAAACTTTGGGGTTAAGGTGGACATACTATTTCGCATTTTTGCTACCCAATGTTCGGGTATCCCATCTTCATTGCGATTATAAAATTCCGGTACCACTTTTTGTTCCAACAGTTCGTACAATTCGTTGGCCTCGACAGCATCCCAAGAGGAATCCTCCCCATGTTCATGACCATCGCCCAATGCCCAACCTACTTCCGGGGTGTAGGCCTCTGCCCACCAACCGTCCAGCTCCGATAAATTGATCCCACCATTTACCAGAACCTTCATACCACTGGTACCGCAGGCCTCCCAAGGACGCCTAGGTGTATTTATCCACACATCTACCCCTTGAACAAGATGTTCTGTTAACAACATATCATAATCGCTTAAAAAAACTACGTGCTTATATAGGTTATGCCTTTCAATAAATTGCACCCATTGTCTTATCAATGCCTTTCCGGACTCATCATAGGGCGGAGACTTTCCCGCAATTACCAATTGCACCGGCTGCTGTGGATTTGTTAGAATGCGAATAAATCGTTCCCCATCATGCAAAAGTAGGTTTGGTCTTTTGTAGGGAACAAATCTCCGTGCAAAACCCAGTGTTAAAGTTTCCTTGTCAAAAATATGTTTGGCCATTTCCACGATTTCCGGAGACTGACCGGCATCCTCGGTCTGTCCTTGGAACCTTTCCCGGATAAAGTTTATCATGTAATGTCTAGAATCGTTCCGGAGTTGCCATAAATCAACATCGGAAACGCAGTAAATATCTTGCTCAACAGATTCCAAATGACCTCTCCAGCGTTCTTTACCGCAGGAATGCGTCCAGATTTTATCGGCGTATATAGAATCCCAGCTGGGCATGTGAACTCCATTGGTTACATATCCAACCGGCACTTCGCTGTTAGGCCACCTTTGAAATAAATTTCCAAAAAGATTACGACTTACCTCCCCATGAAGCCTACTCACCCCATTTACAGCACTACTGCCATGAATAGCCAGATAGGCCATATTGAAATACTGGGATAAATTAAGCGGGTCCTCCCTACCCAATGCCAACAGATCGTTAAAATCTATATGTAATTCCTCTTTGGCATAATTGGCAAAAAACTGCCACATTAAAGTTGGACTAAAATTATCAAATCCGGCCGCCACCGCCGTATGGGTGGTAAACAAATTTCCTGCACGGGTTACTGCCAAGGCCTCCTGGAACGACACGCCATTCTCCCGCATAAAATCGGCCGCCCTTTCCAGTACAAGAAAGGCGGAGTGACCTTCGTTCATATGGCATACTTCAGGTGCAATATTCATTGCTCGGAGCAATCTCCATCCCCCTATACCCAAAATAATTTCCTGCTGAATGCGAAGATCGGTCCCGCCACCATACGCTGCACTGGTAATGCCCCTGTGGAGCGGCATATTAACCGGATCATTACTATCCAACAAGTAAAGTTTCACCCGGCCCACCTGTACCTGCCATGTGCGCAACCAAACCGTATGACCGGATAAGGATATATTGATCCGCAACCATTCCCCATTGGGCAACCGCAGTGGCGAAATGGGCAATTGCCCAGGGTCATTGTACGGAAAAAGTGCCTGTTGGGTACCAAATTGATCTATCAACTGCCTAAAATATCCCTGTTGGTAAAGTAGTCCCACAGCGATAACGGGAATACCTAGATCACTGGCCGATTTTAATTGATCCCCAGCAACATTACCAAGGCCACCAACATAAATGGGCAGTGCTTCGCTAAGCATGAATTCCATGCTAAAGTAAGCAAGGCATTTTAGGGGGGATGAGGGATATTTCCTTTGGAACCACGCGGGGTCGTTTTGGAACTTCTCCTTAAGTTTTATCATTTCATTTAACTTGTTCCGGAAAGCCTCATTGCCCATTTGAAATATGAGCTGGTCCCGGGACACGTTCTGTAAAACTACCCACGGATTATGGGTCTCCATCCATAGTTCGGAATCTAATTTGTACCATATTTCATCCACGGCATGGTTCCAAGACCAGCGTAAATCCAGGGCCAACTCAGCGAGCTCGTCAACACCATCAATATCCGTTGGAATAAAACCATAAACCTGGTTGTTTTTCAAAGTCCCTCCCAAATTACTATTTTTCATTTCTTGACTATTAGTTGTTTTCAAATTCGGAGTTCCTTAGGGTTGTTAATGATTTAATTAGAAGTTATTGCCTACCTCAACAGACTCACTTTTTTTGTTCCAATACCGAATTGGAAATATAAAAAGGGTCTAAACCGCTATTCTGGATTAGAGGTTTGGATCATTGTTCAACCTTAAATAAGAAGATATTGCTCCAAGAACTTGTTTCAGGATACTGTTTTAAACAAAATAAACTCCCCTATATTGACCATATCTATAGCTCCAATTAATTTTGAATTCCTTGTAACGGGAAAAAAGCTTTTCTTTTCCTTTCCTACCAATTCCAATACTTTAAGGATTTCTGTAGATTCATCAATTGCGGTGAAGTTCTTATCCATAATTTCCTTTACAAGTGTTGAAGGGGTCTTGGCATACTTAATAACATCCTTCTGGGTTACAATTCCAATAATTTCCATGTCCTTGGCTACCACAAAATCTTTTTCCGTACTTGCCATAAGGATATCTATAACTTCTTGAACATTATTATCCGGACGTAATATCGTTATATTGGTCAAAGTGGCCTCCTTTACCAGATGTCCCTGCAGCAGGGAATTTTGCTTAACCATTTGATTCTCGCCATAAGCCCCGAAGAAAATAAAAAAGGCAATAAGTATTAAAAAGGGATTTACGAAAAATCCTAGTATAAAAAATACCACAGCCAAGGCCTGGCCAATACTGGCTGCGATATTCGTTGCATCTACACGACTCAATCTAAATGCTAACAAGGCCCTAAGTACCCGTCCGCCATCCATAGGAAATGCAGGTATAAGATTAAATACCACCAACATTACATTGGCTACAAAAAGATAAAATAGAAAATTCTGTAGGTTGGGTGCATATAGCATCTCTTCTACCATTATATTATCGAAATTGAAATAGCTTTTGATAGGTATTATAAGAGACAAAATAATGGCTATCACAACATTAACAGCCGGACCGGCCAAGGCTACCAAAAGTTCCTGCCCCGGTTTTTCCGGCATTTTGTCCAAGGTGGCCACACCGCCAATGGGTAGAAGAATAATTCTTTGAGTCTTGATTCCAAACTTTCTAGCGGTCAGGGCATGACCCAGTTCATGTAGTACTACACAGGCCATCAATACCAAAATAAATCCTTGGTTAACGGCCACCCTTTCAAAGTTTCCACTATTCTGAAACTCAACAAAACCGGCCCAAATCAATAATAGTGCAAAAGTCCAATGGACCTCCAATTGAATACCGGCAATCTTTCCCAACCTTAAAAAACCTTTCATAAATAATATTTTGCTGAAGATATTTCCACAGCACGACATTGACAATGACAAATGTCATATGTGCTAAAATTGCCCCGTGCAAATACCTAGGGGAGCAAACCCATAATCTTCAAACCAGAAAAACTATAGTACGGTAATAATAAATTTGGAAAGGCCTAGCGGTAAAAACCGGTAGTATTAGAAGAAAAAAGGGGTAATATCAGCTTATTTTTAATTTTCGTATCCTGGCATTTATCGAAGCTATTTCCTCCTTTTGCAATTTTCGGATAAGAGTCCTAAAATCCTTTTCCAATCCTGGATCTTGGTCTTTAATATCACAAAGGGCCTGTAAGGCATTCACCCTTACAATTCTACTTTCTGCAGGGTCACTTGCCCATTCCTTAAGTTTCGCCAAGACAATTTCCAATTCATGGTCATTCAGCGGCAACCTGGACACCAACAAGGACAAGTGCCACTTCAATTCCTTGTCTTCGGCGCTTTGGAGCAACCCCAATAAGTCACTTTTGTGACTTGCAAGATATTCGGGATGCCTAAGGGTGCTTTTTTCCACGGTATCTGCAGCCCTCATAACTATTGGCCTATCCTTGGAGTACATATAACGGAATAAAATGTCGAAGTCCTTCTGGTCCCGTATTAAAGGTACAAGAAACTTTACCCCACCTATTGTCCTTAGATCTCCACCCTCCAAATATTTTCTCATTTCTCTTTTATCCATATCTCATGAACTTAACATGCCTCCATCTACCACATGGGTAGTTCCGGTAATATATTTACTCTCGTCCGAGGCCAGGAAAAGTGCCATGGCTGCAATCTCGCTAGATTCTGCATAACGACCTAAAGGTACAGCGGCCTCAAAGCCTTTCATAACCTGATCAGGACTACTGGGCGACATATCCTCTTCAATACGCCGCATCATATTATTGTTGACGGGACCTGGATGAATGGTATTCACGCGAATTTTACGTTTGGCATTTTCTTGGGCCGCAACCCTCATTATACCAACTACTGCATGTTTGCTGGCCACATAAGCTCCCAACCCAGAAAAGCCCTTTAAACCTGCCACAGAAGAAGTGATTATCACACTGCCACCTTGTTGCATTTTCGGAATTACATGCTTGCACCCAAGCCATACCCCTTTTAGGTTTACCCCAATTACCTTATCGAAAATGTCGTCCGGATATTCCGAAATTGGTTTGGAAGTACCTTCAATTCCGGCATTGGCGAAAAATATATCGATCTTTCCATGAACCTCGAGAGCCGTCTCGACAAACTTTTCGGTATCCATAGCCTTTGAAACATCGGCAACACAAATGGACAGATTCTCGTGATCTATGGCCAAAATCGCCTTTTCCAAAACTTCCCTATCAATATCCACGATAACCACCTTGGCACCTTCCTGTAAAAACAATTTTGCCGTGGCCAATCCTATGCCCCCAGCACCGCCCGTTATAACGGCTACTTTACCCTTTAGTCGTAACATCTTAATTATTTAAAGTTATCTTTCTTACTTCCCAACCTTGATCTTGGGTATGTACCCCAACCAAGCCTTTTGATAGTTGTTTCACCCCTACTGAAGGTCTCTGGTACCTTTTTTTGGTCATTTGGATATTATACCTTCTATTAAAAAACTCAACAATTTCCCCAGAGGTATCCAGCATAACATCGTGAAATTTAAATTCGTAAATATCTAGATTGAATTCGTTTTTCCCCTTCATGGATTTCTCAAAAAGGACAGCCGTAGTAAAACCATTCTTAAAGGGATAAACATTTAGTAGCTGGGGTTCAAGTACTACCTTACCCTTGGTATCTATAAACCCATAAACGGGAACACCATCCTCCACAATTTTGGTAATCAGGCACCTACCTTCATTAAACATAGGGTATTGAACACCGGAAATATCCTTTTTAGAGGTATCCGCATCCTTTTTCCAATAAATATCGTTGCGAAAATTAATGACCATTTGTCCCTCTTCATTAATAAATCCCCATTGATTCCCTTGTCTAACGGCCGCCAACCCTTCGCTAAACGGAGCTATCTCATCAATGTTTTTAATAGTTTGGGAATGGAATACGTTCGGAAGCATTAGCATTACGAATGCCGTAATAATATATTTTTTCATGATTTTGAATTTTAATTTCCTCTAAAATAGTGTATCGTAATCCAGTACAAAATGACCAATGTCAGTAGTGCACAAATATAAATTGCCAAGCCCGGTCTTTCATCCCTGTTCGTAGTTTACAGGAGTATAGGAGATATTAAATTGGAATGAAGCCTTCCCAAAGTTCAGGGATCCTTGAAATGTCTCTATTTAAAGCTTATATAGTGACCAATATCATTTTAAATAGTCCCGCCACTGTATATTTTTGTTTCAGAACATTTTGACATTCTACCGAGACCTTGGCCTAGTCTACCAAGAATTGGCAATTTTGCATGGGGGCCATCACCTCACATAAGGGAATTGAAACGGCTGTCATAAGTAGAACTAAGATGATCATAACCATAAAAAACATACAATGAAACACATATTGGTACCTGTTGATTTTTCCGAACACTCGGCCTATGCGCTGGAGGCCGCTGCTGGCATAGCAAAACAGCAGAACGCGGATATTACCATATTACACATGCTGGGAATTTCCGAGGCAGTAGTTGCCGAAGACGAACTTTTAGAATACGAAGAAGCCAAATACTTTATGGGGCTTGCAAAGAAAAAATTTAAGACCTTCCTGGACAAACCCTATTTAAAGGATATCACTATTCATAAAATAGTGCAGAACTATAAGGTATTCAGTGAGCTTAACAATGTTGCCAAGGAACAAAATATAGATTTGATCGTTATGGGTTCGCACGGTAGTACAGGCTTCAATGAAATTTTTATCGGCTCCAATACCGAGAAGGTTGTCCGCACTTCCGATATCCCTGTTTTGGTTATAAAAGATCAAAATTCAAACTTCTCTATAAACAATATCCTATTTGCCTGCAGTTATTCGGAGGATATGATAGAGGCCTTTAAAAATGTTAAGTTGATGGCACAGAAATTTTCGGCCAAATTAAAATTGGTTTACATCAATACCCCATATCAGGATTTTTTGAGTACTCCTGAAGCCGCTGATCGCATAGCCAAATTCATGTCCAAGGCCGGGGATACCCGATCTAAAGTTGAAATATACAATGACCGCAGTGTGGAAAATGGCATACTGAATTTCAGTAAGACCGAAAAATTTGACCTACTTGCACTTCCAACACATGGAAGAAAAGGCGTTGCTCATTTCTTGTTGGGAAGTATAGGTGAAGATATCGCCAACCACGCGAGATTACCGGTTATGACATTCAAGATCTGACAAATAAACGGAGTCTAACCACTTCTACTTTATTATTCCTTGAGCAAAAGTTCCAATTTGCCCAACATTACCAATTCTGCCTTATTTTTTCCTGAAAAACTATTGGAAATGGCATTCGCTGTATCCAATATAAGCACCTTTATGAACGCGCTGAACATACCTCTATTGTCTTTATAGAAATCCTTAAATTCATCGTAGCATGCTTCACTTTCCAAATCATTGTCCATTGACCAATCGAACACCGATTCGATTTGAAAGGCCGCGTCGGTACCAAATTCATCCTCCAGCTCATCTACTTCCAACCAATATTTTCTAATAAAAGACCTAAGCTTGCTTACTTCCTTACCATGTACGCGGGAATCTGCCATGGCAATGGCATAAAATAATTTTCCCAGGTTTTCGTACAATTCCTTACCTACTTTCTTTGTATTTTTCATTTTTATATTGTTCAAGAGTATGCGTTAAAAATAGCGAATAGACCAAGTTTTTTATATGACAATAATCAGTTTAAAAATTTTATCTTTGGCTTATGCAGGCCTTTCAAAAAAACAGTGAAATATTCAACCTTCTTTCCGAAGGGGTATCCGAAGGAATTATAGTTGTCAATACCCAACAGCTTATTGTAGCCACCAATTCCTCGGCCGGGAGAATGTTTGGCTACCATAAGGGCGAGCTTCTTGGAAAACCCTTGGACACCCTAATACCCAGAAGGTACCACGGGCATCACGGCCACCATGTGGAGGACTTTATTGATAAAAGTGAACGTAGGCAAATGGGCCGGGGTAGGGATTTGCACGGGGTACGTAAAAACGGCGAGGAATTTCCGGTCGAGGCGGGTCTAAATCCGTTTAAGCTTTATGACGAAACCTATGTAATGGCCCTAGTTATCGATATTACAGAACGTAAGATCAAGGAAAAGGAACTTAGCCATTGGGCCAGGATCTTTGATGAATCCCTTAACGAAATTTACGTTTTCAACGCCAAAACACTACATTTTGTAAATGTCAACAAAGAAGCTCAGCGAAATATGGGCTATGACCTGGAAGATTTTAAGGCCATGACCCCATTGGATATTAAGCCCCATATGGACGTGCCACAATTTAAACTACTTATAGACCCGTTGTTGAAGGGAGAAAGGGATAAGGTAAAGTTTGAAACAGACCACCAAAGAAAGGACGGATCTATTTATCCTGTAGAAGTGCATATTCAATTATCAATTCTTGGTGAAGAGCAGGTTTTTGTTGCCATAATACTCGATATCACAGAACGAAGAAGTTACACGGAAAAACTAGAAAAAAAGGTCCAAGAGCGTACCAAACAACTTACCGAAGCCCTGGCCAAGGAGAAAGAACTGAACGAACTAAAAACACGCTTCCTTTCCTTGGTTTCCCATGAATTCAAAACCCCTTTGAGCAGTATACTTACCTCTATAACGCTATTGGCCAAGTATACCGAAAGTCACCAACAGGAAAAGCGCGACAAACACGTAGAAACAATAAAGAACAAAGTACGATATTTGGATACCATTTTAACCGATTTCCTTTCGGTGGAGCGTTTGGATTCAGGAAAGGTAAATTACAAGATCGAAACTTTCCCTCTAAGCAAAATTATAAACGAGGTTGTTTATGGTGCAAACATGCTACTTAAGGCGGGCCAAACCATCCAATATCCAGAGAATATCGATGACATTTTCATCAGATTTGACGAAAAAACCTTAGAACTTGCCTTGTCCAACCTAATTCACAATGCCATTAAATACTCCCCTGAAGATACAACCATAAGTCTAGCGGTGGATAAGGGAAAAGATACTATATTAATAGAAGTTATTGATCGTGGTATTGGCATACCTGCCGAGGAACAAAAACATATTTTCAATCGTTATTTTAGGGCAGAAAATGCATTATTGAACCAAGGTACGGGCATTGGACTTAATATTGCCAAACAGCATTTGGAAAATCTTGGCGCCACTATTGAATTTACTAGTGAAGAAAACAAGGGATCTATTTTTACTGTAATTATCCCATTAGAAAACATAAATTAAAAGAACAATGAAGACTATTCTATTGATCGAGGACGATAGGGCCTTACGTGAAAACACCGAAGAGCTTTTGGAGCTTTCAGGTTATTCCATGATTACCGCCCCGAACGGAAAAATTGGTATCCAAATGGCGAAAGAAAAATTGCCGGATATTATCGTCTGCGACATTATGATGCCGGAAGTAGATGGTTATGGTGTTCTAAAGGAGTTGTCTTCCAATGAAAAAACCAAACACATTCCTTTTATATTCCTATCTGCCAAAACCGAACACAAGGAAATACGACGGGGAATGGATCTGGGAGCAGACGATTACCTTACCAAGCCTTTTGAAGAGGAAGATCTTGTAAGTGCCATTGAAAGTCGTTTGGCAAAAGTGGAACTTTTGGGGCGCATGGCACAGGAAGGGTCACAAGGTACTGCAGGTTCGGAAGATCAAATACGCACCTTGAACGAGTTGAAGAATTTTTTTGACGACAATGGTGAGCCCACTAGTTTTCTTCAAGGAAGTACCATCTACCAAGAAGGTACATATTCGCATAAAATATATCTTATCCTAAAAGGAGTGGTAAAATGCCATACTATGGACGAGGACGGAAAAGAACTGATCACTTCCCTCTATAGGGCAGACGACTTTTTAGGATTTACCTCTTTTATAGACAATATTCCTTATCAAGAATCGGCAACCGCCATTGAGGATGTGGAACTGGCCGGGATATCCAAGGAAAATCTAAAACAGGTATTGGAAAATAACCACAATATCTCCTTGGAACTAATGGAACTGCTTACTGGAAATATTAAGGACATAAAACAGCAATTGTTGCAAATGGCCTACAGTTCCGTTCGTAAGAAAACCGCCCAAACCTTGCTGCAGTTCGCAGAAATAATGAACAAAAAAACCGAGGATCCCATTAAAATTTCCCGAAACGATCTGGCCAGTGTAGCCGGTATTGCCACCGAAAGCCTTATACGAACACTCTCCGGTTTCAAAAAAGAAGGGCTTATAGACATTGAAGGTAGAAATATCCGTATCAAGGAATTAAAGGCCTTGCAGTACATCAATTAAGTATATTCTTAAAACATAATTTTTATTCAAAACTGACCAATGTCATATTTCAGTTATGATCATAAGTCTAGTTTTGTATTGATGTAGCTATTTAATTGAATGAAGAATATACTGTTCCCCACCGATTTTTCCAAAAATTCTTGGAACGCTATTGAATATGCCATAAAGCTGTTCAAGGATGCCCCCTGTAATTTTTACGTACTCCATGTTGATTCCTTGAGTCGATCCGGTATAGAGAGCAATTCCTTCGTTTTGCCATCCAAAGGCATCAATACGGCACTCAGGGACAATCTTACGGATACCTTTGCCCGCATAAAAACCATCACCACCAACAAGGACCATCACTTCATTGCCCTGCATGAATATGGAAATCTCATAGATATTATTCGAAAGACCGTATTGGATAAAAAGATAAATCTAATTGTCATGGGGACCAAAGGGGCTTCTGGTATAAAAGAAACCATTTTAGGCAGCAATACCGGGAATGTAATGACCAAAGTACCCTGCAATCTATTGGTGATTCCAGAAAAAGCCGTGCAGTGTGTCCCCAAGGAAGTTGCCTTTCCTACCGATTACAATATTTTCTATTCCCATTCTATTTTGGAGGCTATTTCAAAAATGCTACGGCTCACCAAAGCCAAGCTAAGAGTTGTTAATGTCACCAAGTCCAATGTACCACTAAATGATGCCCAAAATCAGAATATGGCCTATCTACAGGACTATTTGCTGGAACTCTTCGAAAAATCGCATAGCATGCACAACCTAAAACATGAAAAGGCAAAAAGTGCCATAGAGCAATTTGTGGTCCGTGAGAAAATAGATATGGTAATCATGGTGGCCAAGAACCTTAATTTTTTACAGCAACTGCTTTTCGATACCACCATTAAAAAAATTAGTTTTCAAACCAGTGTACCTTTACTAGTCCTGCACGAATAAACACCCACCCATAGATTGATATTGGGCTACTGATAAATGTCATAGGTTTTATAGGTCGCTACCGATAACTTTGGTAGGTATACAAAAGAAAACCTATGAAAGCAGTTTTGATTCCTACCGATTTCTCCAATAGTGCCATGCATGCCATAGATTATGCACTGAATCTATACAAATGTGAACGCACCAATTTCTATTTTTTACATGCCTATGCCGACGAGGTCTATGGCCCGTTCAAAACTAATGGGGAAACCTCTATTGAAGAGCACAAGGAAACTGTCAAGAATAATACGGATAAATCTTTAAAAGATCTCATCCAAAAACTAACTGTTAGGGAGCACAATCCAAAACACACCTATGAAACGCTTTCGGCGTTCGACACTTTGGTCGATGCTGTTAACGACTTTGCCAACCAAATAAATGTTGACCTGGTCATAATGGGCACAAAAGGACAAACTGCCGACAAAAAAATTACTTTCGGCAGCCATACGGTACAGGTTTTCAAATACGTACAGTGCCCAGTATTAGCAATTCCTTTGGATTATAAATACCAGCAGCCTAAAAAAATATTGTTTCCCACAGATTATATGCTGCCATATAAGCGCAGGGAATTGAAATTGTTGAACACCTTGGCATCCGAATTTAAATCGGAAATCCATTGCCTTTATATTTCAGACTTTGAAGATTTAAGCAACAGACAGATAGACAACCAACGCTTCCTTAGGGAATCTTTGGCAGAGGCATTCCTGTTTTTTGAAAGACTCCCCACAAAGAATAAGGCGGAAGCCATAATGGATTACATTAAAAAGAACAACATAAATTTATTGGTCATGGTAAACTCGCGCCACTCATTCTTGGAAGATATGCTTTACAGATCAACAGTAGACGAAATTGGGCTACGTTTAAAGATTCCCTTTTTAGTGATGCAGAATCTACCCCGATAAATCAAAAAAGATACAAGGATGAAAAAAGTTTTATTGCCCACCGATTTTTCCACCAACGCTTGGAACGCCATCGCGTATGCCGTGAATTATCTCCAAAATGAAAAGTGTCTTTTCTATATACTTCACACCTATACGCCCACTTTTTATAGGGTAGATTATATGATGGGCGGTCCGGTGAACAGTGCTATTCCGGACAAGGGTGTCGAGACCGCCCAGAAAGGTTTGGAAAAAACGCTTAGGGACATTAGAAAGCATTACCCAAATAAAAACCATCAATTCAAGACCATTTCTTCTTTTAACATTCTGACCGATGAAATTGAAGAGGTTACAGCACGGGAAGGATTGGACATTATTGCCATGGGAACCCAGGGGGCTACAGGGGCCAAGGAAATCTTTTTGGGAACCAACACGGTCCATGTTATCAAAAAAGCCAAGATTCCGGTATTGGCCATTCCCAATGGTTATGCCTTTAAGGAAATTGATACCATCGTCTTCCCTACAGATTACACCAGGCCTTATGACTCGGAAGCTTTAGGTTTTCTAGCTGAAATTTGCAAATGGCATAAGGCTAAATTGATTGTATTGAATGTTAAGGAGGATTTTGTGCTTAATAAGCAACAAAATGCCCATAAAAAAGCCCTTGGCGCTTTCCTTCAACCCATGGACCATAGTTTTGAGCAGGTGAAGGGCGAATTAATGCCCAATGCCATACATGAATATGTGGAAAAACACAGAATTGGGTTACTGGCCATTATGAACCGCAAACATACCTTCTTACATCGCCTGATCAATAAATCTACCATAGACTCCATTGGATATCATTCCAGGATACCTTTTGTCGCCATACCGGAAAGTTGGGAAGAACCCCTTAAAAAAACCTAATGATGAAAAATATATTGTTGCCGACCGATTTTTCCGATAATGCCTGGAATGCCATATTTACAGCATTAAAACTCTATGCCGATGTAAAATGCAAGTTTCACATTTTACATGCCTATGAGCCAAAGGCCATGAACATGTTAGGGCAAAAAAGTCAACAGCGATTAGGAATCATTTATGACTCATTGGCACTGAATTCTGCTCAGGAATTGGAAAAGATATTGTCTTACCTTGACCAAAATCACAACAACCCGAACCACAGTTTTGAAACCATTTCCAAGTCCGACACTTTGGAAGTATCCATCAAGAAATTAGTCAGCACCAAGGATATAGACCTCGTTGTTATGGGTACTCAAGGTGCTACTGGAGCAAAAGAAATCTTTATGGGCAGCAATACGGTAAAGGTCCTAAAACAACTTAATAACATTTCAATTTTAGTGGTCCCCACGGACTATAACTTCCAAAAGCTAAAGACGCTGGTCTTTCCTACGGATTATACCAGAAAATATGAAAAGTTTGAGCTATTGCCCATGATAGAACTTACAAAACTTTGGAACGCTACTATACATGTGATACATGTGGCAGTTGAGTTTATACTCAACGATGTCCAAAAAGCGAACCTTAAAATTTTGGAAGACCGTTTAGCCGGCTATAACTATTCCCTTCATGAACTTGGCTTCGAGAGCGATATTGCCCAAAGTGTTGAACAGTATGTAGCTGAAACCAGGGCAGATCTACTTACCATGGTGAGATACCGGCATAACTTTTGGGAAAGAATTATAGATGAGCCTGTTATAAAAAAAATAGCCTTCCATTCCATGGTACCCGTCTTGTTCCTCCCCGAGCAGTCCTAAGAAGGGGCTATAAGTCCTGAGTAACCATAAAAATGTTACACACATGATTCAGAAAACTAAAATACACTAGGGTAATAACATTGCCTAACCATCAATGCTTGCCCTCGTCAGAATGATTCTTTCAAACTGATGTAAGCTCTAAAAGCATTAAAAACAAACATATGAAAGCGAAACATATATTACTACCTACGGACTTCTCGGCAAATGCCCGGAATGCCATTGATTACGCCATTTACCTTTTTGAAAAAGTGGATTGTGTTTTTCATATTTTACATGCCTTCGAAGTTGGGGCATCCAATTTAAGCAGTACTATGGGAAAGGCAAAGGACACTCGCCTTTTTAGGGCTGTAAAGGATGAATCTCAGAGAGATATAAATTCGCTAATAGACGAATTGCAATCCACGAACAAAAATAGTAAGCACTCCTTTAAGGGATTAAGTATTGCCGATTCTTTGGTAAATGCCATAGGAAGAATCACAATAGATAAAGGCATACAATACATTTTTATGGGCACCAAAGGTTCCTCTGCAATCAAAGAGGTATTTATGGGCAGTAACACGGTAAGGATTATACAGAAAATAGACTTCTGCCCTATCATTGCCGTTCCAGAAAACTATGATTTTGACCTTCCTGACGAAATAGCGTTTGCCACAAATTTTGAACATATTTACAGTGAGGTAGAATTAATACCGCTCATAGGATTGGCAAAATTATGGGACTCCAAAATTACCATTGTACATATTGACATGGGCAAGGAGTTGCAACCCCATCAAAAAACGGCCAAGGATGCATTGCCCAAAAGGTTCTTTGGCCAAAAACACGGTTTTGAAGAGATTAAGGGACATAATACTATTTCTGGGGCCATAAATGGCTATACCCATGAAAATGAAAATATAGGAATGATCGCCATGGTAAATTATTGGCATAGTTTCTTTGAGAAGCTAACCAAAGAAAATGTTATAAAGCGGGTAGCCTTCAATACGGAAGTACCTTTTTTAATATTCCCCCTAATAGAACCCTAAACACTGCTACCTTTTTGCAACTATTAGGGCCCACATGATATATGTCATTGGGGAACAATTCAAGAGCAATTAATTTTAATTCATCGAAAGGAACCAACAAAACCAAACCCTATTGAACCTATAAAATAACATTTATGAAAAATATATTGATACCTACCGACTTCTCTGACAATGCCTGGAATGCCATTAAATATGGAACAGCATTGTACTCTAAATCCAGATGTACTTTTCATATAGTCCATATTAATCCTATTTCCTACAATTCCGGTGGTGAGGCAGCCATGTATGCTTCGCCGGAACTTCTGGAGGAAAACATTCTGCAGGAGAGTAAAGAAAAATTGGAAGATTTGCTTAAAAAAATCGGACGATTACCCCTCAATACCAAACATACCTTTAATACAAAGGCGCTGTACGGATTTTTTACGGATCATATTAAGCAGGAAGTAAAGGATAAAAATATTGACCTGATCATTATGGGAACCAAAGGAGCTACCGGGCTTAAAGCTGTTTCCTTGGGAAGCAATACCGGCAATGTTCTTACCAAGGTGAGATGTGCGGTTTTAGCAGTGCCAGAAGACGCCGAATACAACAACCCTAGGGAAATTGGGTTTCCTACAGATTTTCAGTTAAGCTATGATATAAAGGTCCTGAACCATATCAAGGAACTTGCAATTATGCACAACGCTGCACTGCGCTTCCTATATGTGTCCCAAAAAGGAAAGGAGCTCAGCGATCTTCAGATGAAGAACAAGGAATTTTTAAAGAATTATTTTAGGGAAAACGAACATTCATTCAATACCCTTACCGTAAAGAACTTGGATGAGGCAGTACAGGCATTTGTAGAAAGTAGGGATTTGGATATGTTGGTCATGGTAGCCAAAAACCTAAACTTCCTGGAACGCATCCTATTTAAACCAGCGGTCGAAAAAATTAGTTACCATACCAAGATTCCATTTCTAATTGTTCACGAATAAGAATGTTGGATTTTAATTGCCGGGCGAATCCTTGGGACCGCCCTTTAGATATGCTGTTGAACAACCCTAACGATGTCGTTCTTTTGAAGCACGCCGGATTGACGCCAAACCTGCTTTCCGTTTTTAAACAGCAACATGGTAGGTACCCCTCTAACCTGATAAGTACTGGCCAAGGATTGATTCTTGTCCACATCGATCTTTACGATTTTTAGGGCATTCCCCATTTCGTCCTTAACCTGTTTTAATATAGGTGCCAACATTTTACAGGGTCCGCACCAATCTGCGTGAAAATCAACCAGAACAGGGGTTTCTGAATTGATAATGTTATTAAAACTATCCTTCATAATCAAATTTTTGAAAAGTAAAATTACCTAAACAAAGAGAAAATGAAACTGACGAATATCATGGTTTTCAAAATTCTTCTTCTTTAGTTTTACCGTACTAATGTAATAAACACTATGAAAAGAATATTGCTTCCTACTGATTTTTCGGACAACTCCATTAAGGCCATTAACTATGCCATAAAGATTTTCGAAAATACAAAATGTAACTTTTACCTTATGCATACCTATATGCCCCCAGTGTACGAAGCGGAATATTTGGTAGGAAGTCCTGGTCTGATAGGTTTGGGCGATGTAATGCAGGAAACGTCCATGACCCAACTGGAAAAATTAAAAAGTCGTTTGGAAAAGGAATACCATAACCCCAATCATAGCTTTGTTGTTCACACTGCTTTCAACACCCTGGTGAACGAAGTTATGGAAACCGTTGAATCCGAAGGTATACATTTGGTCGTAATGGGCACCAAAGGGGCCACAGGGGCTGAGGAAATCCTCTTTGGGACCAATACGGTACATGTTATTAGAAAAGCCAATTGCCCTGTACTAGTGGTACCCCCCAATTTTGAATACGAGAATCCTTTGGAAATACTATTTCCAACCGACTATGAAATTGCATACAAACAGGAGAAATTAAGCCAACTTTTGGAAATAGCCAATGAATATGGATCCCAAATAAATGTGTTGCACGTCTCCACAGGTTATGAACTAACTCCAGATCAAGAAAAGCAAAAGAAAGGCCTTGAAAAGATTTTGGGCAACAAGGCATTATTCCACGATGTTCCAAATAATGAAATTATAGACGCCATCAATGCCTTCCAGGCCAAAGAAAAAATCAACCTTCTGGTCATGGTTCAGAACAAACATACTTTTATGGAGCGACTTTTTATTGAACCTGTTATCAAAAAAATAGGTTTCCACGTCACTATCCCTTTTATGGTAATTCCACAATTTTAATTAAAACGTAATGAAGAATATACTTGTTGCCACCGATTTTTCCAATAATGCCTATTGTGCCCTGTTCTATGCATCAAAACTTTTAGCATCGGAAACATGCACATTTTATATTCTTAACACCTATTCGGAACTTACCATATCCCCAGGAAAAACACTTCCTATCCTAAATATCAAAAAACATTTGAAGGAACAGGAATCGGAGTCCAAGGAAAAATTAACGCATACCAAGCACAAAATAGTCTTGGACAATGAAAACCCTCTACATACCTTCCATACCATATCCCAAAAAGGGGACTTGGTAAATATCATAGCGCAACAAATAGAGGAACTTAAAATTGATTTGGTAACCATGGGGAATAAAGGACTCACCGAAGCTACCGATGTATTTTTTGGAAGCAATACCATAAAAGTGGCAGATAATCTTAAATGCCCCTTATTGGCTATTCCCGGGGAAATGGATTTCCACCCTATAAAGGAAATTGCATTTGTGACCGACTTGAGAAAGGATTGTGGCCAAAAAACTATAGATCAACTTCTATACATTGCCTCTTTGTCCAAAGCCTCCATTAGGGTGGTTCACGTTCAGGAACAACATATTCTGAACAAGACCCAGGAGGAGAATAGAAAGCAATTGGAAGAAGGCCTAAGCAATGTTGGCCATTCCTTCCAATGGATCAAGAATTTTGATGACAAAGCTAAGGTTATAGATGTTTTTTTGGAAAAACTGAAAGTGGATATGTTCGCCATGGTACATGAAAAGCGCAATCTTTTTGAAAAACTTACCCGTGAACCTGTGGTAAAAGACCTAAGTATGTATTCCGATATCCCATTCTTAATTCTCCCTTCCCAAGAATGACCATTGTCATAGTAACATTCACGAAAGCCTTTTATATTTAATAAAACTAAAGAAGCATTGTCATGGACAAAAGAATATTAATTCCTACCGATTTTTCCAAAAATGCGCTGAACGCCACACGCTATGCCTTGGATCTTTATGCAAAACTTAACTGCGAGTTCTATTTTTTGAACGTTTTCCGTTTGGACAATTACACAACAAACACCCTTATAATGCCAGAGCCGGGCAGTGCAGAATACGAAGGGGCCAAAGGGGCATCGGAGGAAGCTTTTGCCAAGCTATTGGACATGTTGGAGCTACACCATGACAACCCAAAACATAGTTATCACACTATTTCTTCCTTCAATTTTCTCTCAGAGGCCATAAAACAGACCATTGACAGCAAGGATATAGACCTTGTAATCATGGGTACACAGGGAGCTACGGGAGCCAAAGGGGTTATTTTTGGAAGCAATACGGTAAATGCCATGGAAAAAATAAGGGAGTGCCCAGTAATGGCAATTCCTGATAATCTGCGGTTTTCCATTCCCAAGGAAATTGTATTTCCTACGAATTATAAATCCAGCTTTAGCCGAAAGGAATTGAATTATTTGATAGAGATTGCCAAGATGCACAATACGTCCATAAAGGTTGTATACTTTACGAAAAAAACCACGCTTACCGAAGACCAAGAAAAACACAAACAACTCTTGGACGACATCCTCCAAGGTGTAGACCATAGCTTCCACACCCTGACGGATAAAGATGTTGCCCAAGGAATAACCTCTTTTGTTCAAAGTAGGAATAGCGACATGATCGCGTTCATTAACAAAAAGCATTTCTTGTTCAATAGTATATTTTCCAGACCGTTGGTGAAGGAAATTGGTTATGATGCCACAGTGCCTATTTTGGCTTTGAACGAATCTTAAAAACACTGTATTATGAAAAATATTGGAATATGGATGGACAGGGAAAAAGCCCATATCATCCGTTTGGACAACAAAGAAGAGAAATTGGAAACCATTTTTTCGGAGATGGAATTTTTTAACCGCAAGGGGACCTCTGGACCTAGGGTAAAATCTGGTGCAACCCAAGACGTTACACATGAGCGCACCTATCTGGAAAGGGAGAAAGCACAATTAAAATCATATTTTAAAAAACTTGCAGATGCCATAGGCGATGCCGATTCTATAGCGCTTTTTGGCCCGGCAGATACCAATGAAAAATTTAGAAAAGAACTACTGGAACACCACAAAGGCTTGGCAGAAAAAGTAAAAGCCGTCACCAAAGCCGATAGCATGACCGAGAACCAGACCAAAGCCTTGGTCAGGGACTTTTTTGGCCAAAAAAAATAGTTGGTTAATTTTTAATTGGGAGACCGCCTAAACAAAAATTGTTCTGGCGGTCTTATTTAAATCCATTGCCCATGAACAGTCCCTTGGACTTTATTAACGACCCAGTAGTATTGAAGATTGCCAAACTTTTATTATGGATACTGGCCATTGTAATTTTCATTGGGTTTCTTCGGAGGGTCCTAAAAAAAAGAATAGATAATGTTTCTGTTAGATATAAGGCTCAAAAAGGAGTAGAGATTATTGGCTACGTGCTAATTACGCTCTTGATCCTAATGGCATTTACAGTAGAAAACATTAAGGACTATACCATTATTATAGGGCTGTTTACTGCTGGTATAACATTTACCCTCCAAGAATTGATCCTAAGTATTGCAGGATCTTTCTATATCTTTTTTGTAAAGGTCTATAAACCTGGGGACCGTATTGAAATTAACGGTATTAAAGGGGATGTCATTGATATAGATAGCATCTATACTACCTTAATGGAAATTGGGGAATGGGTCAGTAGTGACAATTATTCGGGTAGGATCGTCAAGATAAGCAATGCCTTTGTTTTTAAAGGCCCCATAAAGAACTATTCCATGGATTTCCCTTTTGTTTGGGACGAACTCAATATACTTATTACCTATGATTCGGATGTTGCCTTGGCAAAAAAACTGGTCCTGGAAAAGGCCACGGATTTCCTTTCCGAATACACCAAAAATTCATTGGCCAAATGGGAGGAAATGGTGGAGCACTATTATATAGAAAACGCCACAATTGCCCCTACCCTGGCCATTAATCCAACAGACAACTGGATTGCGATAAACTTAAGATATATCACGGATTATAAATTAAGGCGTATTACTAAGCACGAATTGTTCGAGCAGATAGTACAGGCCCTCATGGCTACGGATGACAAAGTAAAACTTGCTTCCACCACCTTGCAACTACTAAAAATACCAGAATTGGATATTCATCTAAAGCAATGATATGGAAAAGGAATTAGACATTGAAATTCTAAAATCCTCTGGGGAACGGGCCAAATTTTCCTTGGACAAACTGCGTAAATCCCTAAAACACAGTGGGGCCGACCATAATCTAGTGGAACAGATCGTAGGACAGGTGAAGGATGAACTCTATGAGGGCATCTCTACCAATGAAATCTACAATAGGGCCTATGCCCTCCTGAAAAAGAACAAATCGGTCTTTGCTTCAAAATACAAACTAAAAAAGGCCATATACGAATTGGGACCAACTGGCTTTCCCTTTGAACGTTTTGTGGCCGCCATCCTGGAATATTCCGGCTACCACACTAGTGTAGATCAAATAATGAACGGTATCTGTGTTACCCATGAAATTGATGTAGTTGCAGAAAAAAATGGAACCGTCACTATTATAGAATGTAAGTTCCACTCAGAAGAAGGTCGTAACTGCAACGTTAAGATTCCCCTATACATCCATTCCAGATATAACGATGTAAAAGCACATTGGGCCACCAAGAAAAACGAAAGTAGGGAACTGGATAAAGGCTGGGTAGTAACCAACACACGTTTTACCAGCGATGCCTCAACCTACGGAAAATGTGTAGGGTTGAACCTCTTAAGTTGGGACCTACCCTTAAATGATGGACTTAAGGATCGTATAGATCGTTTAGGGCTTTATCCAATTACCGTATCCACCCTACTCAGCAATAGGGAAAAACAGTTTTTGTTGAGTAGGGATGTGGTCTTATGCAGGCAACTTTGGAAGGATAAGTTTTTTTTGGACCATTTGGGAATCTCCAATACTAGGAAAGAAAAAATCCTGAATGAAATTAAACAACTTTGCAATCATTAGATCATGAATACTATCAAAATACATTTCCTAGGTGCTTCCGGAACCGTGACAGGCTCCAAATTCTATTTGGAAACCCCTGAATTGAACCTGATGATCGATTGTGGTATGTTCCAAGGACTAAAGGAACTCCGACAAGAAAACTGGAATCCCTTGCCAATAGATGTCTCTAAAATAGATGTGGTGCTATTGACCCATGGACATTTGGACCATACAGGATACCTGCCCAGATTATTAAAGGAAGGTTTTAAAGGAAAAATTGTAGGAACAGCACCCACATTGGCGGTTACCCGAATAATACTTTTGGACAGCGCCAAAATACACGAGGAAGAAGCTGAGCAGGCCAATAAGGAAGGGTACAGCAAGCACGACCCCGCGCTTCCTTTTTACACCGTAAAGGAGGCAGAGCGTACTATAGATTTGTTTCAATCCAGGGAAAAGGACGAATGGATTGCCCTTTCGGAGCACATTCGCTTCAAATACCGCTATAACGGTCACATCATCGGTGCTACCTTTATTGAATTGGAAATTTTCGGAAAACTGTTCGTTTTTTCTGGGGACGTTGGAAGATTACATGATGATTTATTGGAAGCCCCTGAACGTCCAAAATGGGGCGATTATCTTTTTGTGGAAAGCACCTATGGGAATAAATTACATCCTGAGGAAGACGTAGAAACAATACTCAGCGATCTCATAAAAACAACCATTCAAGAAAGGGGAAATCTTATCATCCCATCCTTTGCGGTGGAGCGACTACAATCGTTAATGTATCTACTTTGGCAGTTGTACAAAAAAAACAAGATCCCCAATATCCCTGTTTTTATAGATAGCCCCATGGGCAACAATGTGTTGTCTGTTTTTGAACAATTTCCACATTGGCATAAACTGCCGATGAACGAGTACTATGCCATGTGCAATCACTTCAATATTATAACCTCCTATGCCGACACCTGGAAGACTATCGACGATCCCAGATCTAAAATTGTAATTGCCGGAAGCGGCATGGTTACAGGAGGCAGGGTACTTACCTATTTAAAACAGTTGATAGACATCCCATCAACATCGGTTTTATTAGTAGGCTTTCAAGCGGAAGGAACCCGAGGGCGCCAACTATTGGAAGGGGCCTATGAAATAAAGTTGTTCGGAAAGTATTATCCTGTTAAGGCAAAAATTTATCATTTGGAAAGTCTTTCTGCCCATGCCGATCAAAGCGAGCTGTTACATTGGATGGAGGAAATCGAAAATATTCCGGAAACAGTTTTCCTTATCCATGGAGAACCTACTTCCCTCGATGCCTTTAGAGTGAAGATCAGGGATGTTCATGGTTGGAACGTACATATTCCAAAACTCAACGAAATAAAAGAAATTTTCATCTAAAACGCAGATGACAAATCTCATTGCGGAGGTTTTTAAAAGTTCTTAACTTTATTCAAGATCCAAAAAAAATGGAAAAGAAAAATACGATCACAGATAACGGGAGGAAAATTGCCCTATTGCATTGGAAAATCCAGCAATGGAAACTGAGGTTTCAATTAATGGATGAAGAAATAGTTTTTATAAAACGCTTATTGGACTCCAATGCCTTTAAGCCCAACATCCCCAACCTATTTGAACGTCTACAAGATTACAAAACCCGTTTGCTGGATATCGAAAAAAGAAATGCGGCCGTAAGAACTCAAGTTTCATTGCACGAAAACAATTTGGGAAATGAGTTGGATATGGCGGACAGCTCCATTAGCGCTGAGGACATTAGAAAAAATGATAGTCTTCAATTGGAGGTCGATGAATGTCAGGGTGATTACCAAAACCTAAAAAGCGAAATTTTCAATTATACCGGGAGCATTCTTTTAATGAACAAACCAGAAGTAAATTAATGGCATAACTGACCAACGTCATATTATTTCATAAGCACTTCCGCTAAATTGGCAATTATTCCTGAAAATCAAAAAGAACTATTATTACAAAGGCTTAAACCATGAGAAAAGTATTAATTCTATTCGCAATATTACTAACGGGATGTTCTTCCACTAGTTTGGTAGAAAACTGGAAAAACCCGGACATTGTTCTGTTCAATGCCAATAAGGTGTTGATAGTAGGTATGGCATCAAACGATGATGCAAGAACGGATTTTGAAACGGATATGCTGAAAGAATTTAGCAAACGAAATGTTGAAGCCATGCGCAGTCTTGATGTTTTTGACGTTTCCTTTACCGATTCCCGTAAGACCGAAAAAGAATTGGATGATGTGGAACAAAGTCTACTGGACAAAGATTTTGATGCTATACTCTTTACCAAAGTTGTTGGTTCTGAGGATAAGGAAAGTTTTTTGAAATCCATTTCCAGATGGAACAATTATCAAGGAAGATTTAATGACGATTATCTAAGTCACCAAGATATCTATTACGACCAGGGATATTATGATAGATTTACAGTATACCATGCCGAGACTACACTTTACTGTATTTGTGAAGGCAAGGAAAGGTCTATGATTTGGAGGGGCAGTATTGACATTTCCGACCCCAAAAACATACAAAAAACCATAAAAGATTACATAAAACTTGTTGTAACTGCCATGGAAGACCAAGATCTAATTTTTATCAAAGAAGAAAAAAATGAAATTACTGGTCTATAGTGCTAAAGATTTTGAAATACCCTTTTTAAATGATGCCAATAACAAGATTCATAAGGTAAGTTATACAAAAGATGCCTTGAATTCCGAGACGGCCATCCAAGCTGTTGGGCATATGGCTGTTTCCATATTTTCCGGTGATGATGCCTCTTCTTTAGTGTTGGAAAAATTATCGGATCTTGGAGTACGTTATATTAGCTTGCGATCGGCCGGGTATAACAACGTACACCTAAAAACAGCACAAAAGTTTGGGCTTAAGGTAGCCAATGTTCCCGAATATTCCCCCTACTCCATTGCCGAACATGCGGTAGCCCTATTGCAGTCACTAAACCGGAAGATTATTTTGGCAGATAGGAAGGTACACTCCTATAATTTTTTGCAAAACAACCTGATGGGTTTCGATTTGAACGGAAAGACCGTAGGTATTGTCGGAACTGGGAAAATTGGCAGTGTAATGGCCAAGATTATGAACGGTTTTGGTTGCAAGATATTGGCGAACGACCTTAAACCTGATTATAGACTTGTTCAATTATACGATCTTACCTACACTTCCTTGGACGAGCTTTGTGAACAATCGGATATAATTAGCCTTCACATTCCGCTCACCCAAGAGAACTACTATTTAATAGACAAACAAAAATTGGCCTTAATGAAACCGGAGGTTGTTTTGATAAATACTGCAAGAGGAGCCTTAGTGGAAACTAAAGAATTGATTAATGCTTTGGAAAAAAACGCAATTGGCGGCTACTGCACAGATGTTTATGAAAAGGAAATAGGATCGTTCTTTAAGGATAATTCTCTTGATGGAATCAAAGACGGGCTATTAATAAAATTATTATCCTTTCCCAATGTACTTCTTACACCCCACCAAGGTTTTATAACCAAAGAGGCTTTGACCAATATTGCCGAAGTTACTTATGAAAATCTAAATAGTTGGGAAGAAGGTAAACCATGCCAGAACGAACTGGGTCTTGAAATGATCAATTCATAACAACGGACTAAATACTTTTCCAAAACCTTCTTTTAGTTTTTCACCCCAAGGTCTTTTTATATGATCTTCGTAGACCAGCATTCTACTTGAGTAGGCATCCTTAAGAAAGTCCTCCTTCAACAGCTGTGCAAAAGGGGCATCATAAACAATGGCATTTACTTCATAATTCTGTTCAAAACTCCTATCATCCAAATTGGCCGTGCCTATGGTAGCTATGCCGTCATCACTAACAATGATTTTACTATGTAAAAATCCGTCTGGAAATAAATAGATCTTCACCCCGGATTTAAGAAGGGGCTCAAAATAAGACCTTACACTCCAACTTACTATTTTGTTGTCCGCATTTTCCGAAACCATTAAACGTACATCCACTCCTCCCAAAGCAGCGGTCTGTAAGGCCTCCATTATAGCCTGTCCCGGAATTACATATGGATTGGTAATAAACAGATAATTCTTCGCCTTATTTATAATTGTAAAGTAAGTCTGTTCCAAGGAAGGAAAATCATCATCCGGTCCCCCAGAGACGATCTGGACAAGTTTACCTTCATTTTTTTCAATAGGGCCTTTATCAGTATCCAAGGGCAGCACAGAAATTGTCTTCTGACAAACCAAATACCAATCCATTGCAAAAACAAAATCCAAATGACTCGCTGAAGTACCCTTCAATCGTAGGTGCATATCGTGCCAATTGCCCAGTTCCACATCGCCTTTTAAGTATTTATCCGATACGTTGATTCCCCCGGTAAATGCCACCTTGCCATCTACGACAATGATCTTTCTATGATTTCTATAGTTTAAGGAAGAAAAAAAACGCCCAAACTTGAATGGTAGAAAAGGATATACCTCTACACCTATAGTTGTTAATTTTTTCAAATAGACCTTACTTAATGAAAAACTGCCGATACCGTCATAGATCATCCTTACCTCCACCCCTTGCGCAATTTTACGCTCAAAAAGCTGCAATAGCCTTTGCGTAAGTTCCCCTTCTTCAAAAATGTAGTATTGTAGATGTATGCGGTATTGGGCGTTTTCCAAAGCTTCGAAGATAGATTCGAAGGTCGTTTTTCCATCTTTCAGAAGTCGGAGTTCATTATTGTCCGTGGGAGGAAAATGTGAATTCCGGTAAACCAAGGTCATTAGTTTTTGGTACTTTCCGCTCATGGAAGCCATGTGCTCCAATAAGGGTTCCGGCAAATTTAAAAAAGCCTTCTTTTTTAATTTTAGCAACTTATTTTTTCTCCTATTTCTTCCCAGAAGTAGATAAAGAAACATTCCGCCCACGGGTATGGTAAAAATGGCCAGAAGCCAAGCCAAACTTTTTGAAGGTTTGGCACCGTGCAAAAGAATACTTATGATAATGGCTAGGGCAATAAGTAAATAAAGACTAAGAAAAATAGCATTCCACATGTGTTCTTTATAATTAATTGACTGGGATAAGTGCAATTAACAAAGTTCGGAAATTGTGGTGTTTTATCTATGATAATTATCAGCTTATGATGGCATAGAGCTATTTACAGCTAACCCTTAAACCGTAGAACGAGAAATATATACCCCTCAAAACAAAATATTTATGTTTTGAGGGGTATATGCAGTCCTTATTATGTTGTTTCCAGTAATTGGAAAAACCAGTTTTATTCCCGAATCAACGGGATTTTTGGATGACTTAACCTAGGAATGTGCCAGCTTGCCTGCGAGTATGCCAGGGCCTTTAAAAAACTGTGCAATTGACTTCAAAAGTCCCATTGATTTATAGGGTACAAAATCAAATCGCAGAATAGTTTCTGGAGATTCCTCACCTTCAATGGTCAGTCCGTTCACTATCTCAAAGTCCAGAAACTTAATTCCGTCCGCACGTTCTTGATATCTATCACTATAGATTATTTTACTCCCAGATTTGCCAAGATAAAATCTGAATGCACTGTAAGAACCTGTTTCCAAGCTAAGTACGCTTTTGGATTTTAGAAAAAGTCCTGTATGCATACCTTTTATAGGTATGGCAGCCTGACCCGGGAAGTCCGCAATAAAATGCTCCTTTCCCTTAGTATCTATAGCAGAAAACTTAGTAATGTTCAAATCCATTTCGGACACTTTCATATCCGTGGCGTAGCTGTTCCTTAGCACCAAATCCTTTATACATTTTCCATTTGAATCCAATAGATACCTATCGGAAAGCAGTGGTACCACTTGCCAAGTCTTGGGATAAAAATTCATTTTTTTCATAACGAAATATTTAAAGAATACGCCTACAAATTTATAGACATACACTTCCTCATGAAACAGCAGGATTTTCCAATTTATATGCTATTTTAACCACATGTTGAATATGATTCTTAAAGCAATGTTAATATTTAGCATACTTGGACCAATACCAATACAGAGTACTTTACAAGTTCCTAAGGTTGTTACGATAACCAAGAGGTTAAACTGTAGGAAATAATAATTGTAAATACAATTAATCTGGAATTCGCTATTGGGATAAAAGTGATTTTCTGAAGCCTTTATTGTGTAGTATGAATGAAGCTATCTTCAAAAAAAAAGAGTTCGGTTTTATTTCAATACTAGGTTCTATAAATGATCGTAATACGTGGTATAAACATAATTACAATAGTGTTTGGGCTAACATTATTACATCTTGGGTGCAACCCTAAGCCACCTAACTTCTAAAAGGTAATATTTACGAACGGCAGTACGGGACTTGTATATACACTTTCATCTTCCTTATACAGCAAGTTGTACTTTGCCCCTACCGATATTTTTTCGTTTATATTCCACCCTAAACCTACAAAGAGTGCAGAGTCCCAATAATCATCGGTAACTTTTCCCGTGGGGGTCTCGGTTTTGGTATTCACCTTGAGCTGGGCAAATTCCAACAGTGTGGTCAGTTGTCTGATAGGCCTATACTGGGTTATGATGTTCGCTCCAAAAGTAGTGGTACTCTGCAAATCCTTTATGGAGGTATAACTGCCTTGGATTCCGCCTCCTAGACTCACCTTATGGCTTACTTCATATATTAAATTGGGAGCTAAACTAATATTGGTCCCCCCAACAAAGCTCAAGCCAAACCCTAAGCCAAATTTTAATCTGTTTTCTGTTTTGGAGGTGCTATCTACTACTGCTATGTCCGTAGTCTGGGAAAATGCTCTTTCACTGAAAACGAACACTCCTATAGCCATGCTCAAGGTTAAAAAGAATCTGTTTAATTTTATCTTGGTCATATTAATGGTCGGTTATATTATAAAGCCTTATTTGTCTGATTCAAGATATGGCTTTTTTTAACATTATTCAATATTTATTTTGCCTCAGGGAATAATCATGGTAAGCATGCTTATATGGCTTTCGAGTTCTGTCCAATATATTGGACCAAGGATTGTAGAATTTTTTGTCTGCAAAAACTGAAGTTCTTGTATACTTCTGGGGTTTGAATAAATAACATATATTTGGTTTGTACAGTTACAGATAACCATTAAAAATATATCGTGAAAAACCGTTTTATTTTATTTCTAGGGACTTTTATTTTTCTTATTTCCCAAATTCATGCACAAAATAGCGACCGAGTATACTTTACCAACGGCTTTAAGATTGGAGAATTAACCGATTCTTCAGCAATACTATGGACCAGATTGTGTAAATCCGAAAAACCGGTACCTATAAAACATCAACAGAAGGGGGCTCCCTTTAGAAGTCCCATCGATTTTGACAATGATATGCCAGTAAATGAAATGGACGGGGCCGTGGAGGGTTCCTTCGGGCAGATCAGCATTGAAATTCTGTCTAAAGACACTGTGATAAACACCTCATGGGAATATGTTTCGGAGTATAAGGACTTTACTTATAAACACAAGATTTCCGGTCTAAAATCCAATACGGCCTACGCTGTAACTATTAGGGGCAGAAAGGCAACAGAAGCGCCCATAACCGAAATACAGGGAAGATTTACTACAGCACCTTTGCCCAATGAGGTGACACCGGTACTTTTCACCTCTTCCACTTGTCAGTATTTTTGGTCCTATGATGATCTTGAAAGAGGGTTTAAGATTTATGATAATATGCTAAAATTAAATCCGTTGTTTCACTGTCAAACGGGAGATTATGTTTATTATGACAAACCTGGGCCTATGGCCTACAATTTGGAATTGGCACGGCATAAATGGCATGCCATTAATTCTTGGCCCTCTTTGAACAATTTCTACAACAATACGCCTCTTTATTTACAAAAGGACGACCACGATTTATTAAAGGACGATGCCATGCCCACCTCCTCCCCTTTTGGTGAACTGAGTTTTGAGGACGGCCTGTTAATTTGGAGCGAACAAGCCCCGATTATTGATAAATCCTATAGAACCTTTAGATGGGGAAAAGATCTACAAATATGGATGGTAGAAGGTAGGGATTACAGAAGCGACAATAAGGCTCCAGACGGTGCAGACAAGAGTATATGGGGGAAGGAGCAGATAGCGTGGTTTAAACAAACAGTGGAGGCCTCAGATGCCACTTTTAAAATACTTAGTTCGCCCACTCCTGTGGTTGGGCCCGATAGGGCCAAAGGGAAAATTGACAACCATTCCAATGTTTCGTTTAAAACAGAGGGCGATTGGTTACGTAGATATCTTGTAGATCAGCAGATGTTCGTAATCAATGGGGATAGGCATTGGCAATATGTTTCCAAGGATCCGGAAACCGGCCTAATGGAATTTAGCCAAGGCCCATCAAGCGACTCCCACGCTCAGGGATGGGATGCAAACGACAAACGACCCGAACATAAGTTTCTTAGGGTGAAAGGGGGATTTTTGGCCGTAAAAATTCATAGGGAAGGGAATACCCCCGTGATCGAGTTTATTCATTATGATGTTGATGGTAATATTGTAAACAAGGAGACCATAACTAGATAAAATATACTAACTTCAAATTATATTAAAGGCCAAACTACTAACCCCAACTTAACAAATTGCTAAATGAACAGGAGAAATTTTATAGGGAGAACAGCAGTCCTAAGCGCCACGGCTTTATTGCCTCTGAGTTCTTTTTCCTTAATGAGGCAACCAAAATACAAAATGGGTTATCAGTTATTTTCAGTACGTACCGATATGGCAAAAGATCCCCTTGCCACTTTTAAGGCACTTAAAGAAATGGGGTATGAAGATTTTGAATTTTACGGGTTTGATGCCGACAAGGGCCTTATTTATGGCTATACCCCTTCCGAATTGAAGACTATTTTGGATGATCTGCAATTATCAATTACAAGCGGACATTACAGCTTTTCCCCTTACTTGGGAAAAGCCGATGAGGCTTTAAAACATTATGTGGATCAGTGTATTCTGGCAGCCAAGGCTATGGATAGCAAATATATCACCTGGCCCTATATTGCTCCGGAACAGCGAACCTTGGATAATTTTAAATTGTTGTCGCGTAAACTTAACCACATTGGAGAGCAAGTAAAAGAGGCTGGACTAGGATTTGCCTATCACAATCACGGCTACGAATTTGAGGATTACGGTGGACAAACGGGTTTCAATATTATCCTTAATGAAACGGATGCTTCTTTGGTGAAACTCCAAATGGATATGTACTGGGTAATGCATTCCTCCAAACTAACTCCAAAGGAGTTAATAGATAAACAACCTGGGCGCTACGTAATGTGGCATATTAAGGACATGGATAAAATAAGTAGGGACTATTCAGAATTGGGCAATGGATCCATTGATTACCGATCAATTCTACCAGACCCTAAAAAATCGGGACTGGAGTACTATTATTTGGAACAAGGTGGAAATTTCAAAACCAGTCCTATGCAAAGTGCGGCGGATAGCGCCGAATATTTTAAAAAACACCTGCGTCAATATTTGTAATCCTTCCTCAATACATCATAAAGCCCAAACCTTTTTAAAGAAAAACGTTTTTTATATAAGTAAAAAGTAGTTTACCATTCAGGCGACGATGGACATTTTTTTAATTCTGTCCATGAAGCCCACTTTGCCTCAGCACAAAAGCATAATAACATATATTCAAAGGAATAGGTATTAATCAAAATACCATTATCAAACACATAAAATGGCAGCCTGCTTTTGACTCTGTAATTTTTTATAATAAAAAATAAATCAATGGTCAACAAACCATACTTTTTTCATATCTACTGCCACAACTGAACCTCAATCCTTATTTTTGCCAAATATTCAACATTGCATTCTGGTCATGAACAACGGTTTAAGACGATTACTTTACGATTACCTGATCCAATCTGGTTTGGAAGCCAATGCTGCCTCCTACGTTAATGCTCTAATACTTTTCCTTGGAATAATTTTAGTGGCCTTATTGATGGATTATATCCTTTGGAAATTACTCCGTTTCTTATCGGTCAGGTTCGCTAGGCAGTCCAAGACCAATTTTGATAATTTTTTAGTATTCAATAGGGTGCCCAGATACGTGGCCCACATTATACCCTTATTGTTGTTGTACAGGTATCTTCCCCTGGCCTTCCTAGATTTTGAAAATACGGAGGGTATTATATTGAAGGCTATTGAAATCCTTGCTGTGATCTTGGTGCTAATACTGTTAAGAAGCCTGCTCCGAAGTATTAACGATTATCTAAAAACCTTGCCCCATCTAAAGGACAAGCCACTGGACAGCTATAGTCAGGTATTTATGATAATTGCATGGATCGGGGGCATCCTAACCCTTTTTGCGGTATTGACCGATATCACTATTTGGAAATTTTTTACCACCTTGGGAGCCGCCTCTGCCGTAATCCTTTTGATATTTAAAGATACCATTTTAGGCCTTGTGGCCAGCATTCAGGTAAGTATCAACGACATGGTCCGCATTGGGGATTGGATAACCTTTGAAAAATTTGGGGCAGATGGAAATGTTACGGAAATTTCCCTTGCTACGGTGAAAGTCCAGAATTTTGACAAGACCATAACAACTATTCCTACCTATTCGTTAATTTCAGATTCGTTTAAAAACTGGAGGGGAATGCAGGAATCCGGAGGTCGCAGGATTAAACGCGCACTGCTTATAAAACAAGGCAGCATTAAATTCCTGACAGCAGAAAACATTGAAACCCTTAAAGGTATTCAGATAATTGCCCAATATATAGAGACTAGAAATAGCAATATCGAAAACTTTAACAAGGAGCATGATATTGATAAACAAATGTCCATAAACGGAAGGAACTTGACCAATATTGGCGTTTTTCGAAAATATGTGGAAACTTACTTAAAGAACCATTCCGCCATAAACCAGAAAATGACCCTTATGACCAGGCAATTATCTCCTACACCACAAGGAATACCCTTGGAAATCTATGCCTTTAGCAGTGATAAGCGCTGGGAAAACTACGAATATATCATGGCCGATATTTTTGACCATTTGTTGGCGGCGTTGCCTTATTTTGAGTTGGAAGTATTTGAACTGCCAACCTCTTTTAAGGATGGTCTGGATAAGGTGGAAATCGGAAAAGAAGGGCCTCTTTACAAGGATGGAAAGCAATAATTATTGGAAATGAAACATTGGTTCCAATGTTTTCCATTAAATTAAAAATATGAATCGAATATTAATTTTGTTTGCACATCCAAAATTTGAACAATCCAGAGCGAACAAAGCTCTGGTCCAAATGTTAGAAAATAAAGAGGGGGTTACTTTTCATGACCTGTATGAGCGCTATCCTGATTTTAACATAGATATCATAAGTGAAAAAAAACTTTTGACCGACCACGATGTTATTATTTGGCACCATCCCTTTTATTGGTACAGTTGCCCGCCTTTGATGAAACAATGGATGGATGTGGTTCTGGAATTCGGATGGGCCTATGGCGCAAATGGTAAGGCCCTAAAGTCCAAAAAATGTTTAAATGTTATTACCACAGGTGGAACCAGGGCCGTTTACTGTTCTGAAGGTAGCAACAACTATTCTGTAAATGAATTTTTACGACCCTTTGAACAGACCGCTAGACTCTGTAATATGGAATATCTTCCCCCATTTACGGTTATGGGAACCCATAACATGTCCGATGAAGAGCTGGAAAACTATACCTTAAAATATGAACAATTGATTTGCGAATTACGGCAAAGCCTTCCTTTTGACAAGATCAAAAACTGTGAATTCTTAAATGATACCCCCCAACTTAAAAAAGTAACCTCCAAATGAGCGGTAGCATTCTATTTGCAGCAATTGTTTTTCTGACCGGTGCCATTATTTGTGTTCCTATAGCCAAGAAGTTTGGATTAAGTTCCGTTCTAGGCTATCTCTTGGCCGGAATATTGATAGGGCCTTATATTATGGGCTTTGTAGGGGACGAAGGTCAGGACATACTTCACTTTGCCGAGTTTGGGGTGGTCATGATGCTTTTTCTAATAGGCCTTGAAATAGAACCAAAGAGTTTTTGGCAAATGAGAAAAACCATAATTGGTATGGGTGGAGCCCAAGTTTTGGGAACCATGATTGTTTCCTTCCTGCTATTCACCACGATTGGATTTGATTGGAAAGTTTCGCTGATCATATCCATGGCAGTGTCCCTCTCCTCCACGGCCATAACCTTACAGACCATTAAGGAAAATGGATTGATGAATACTACCTATGGTGCCTCATCTTTTTCCATTCTTCTTTTTCAGGATATTATTGTTATTTTGATGTTGGCAGTTATCCCTTTACTTACGGATTCTGAAAAAACTGCGATTGCCGACGACCATTCCGATCATATCTATCTACTTGAAAATTTGCCCTTAGGTTTTCAAGCTTTGGCCATTTTCCTTTCGGTGGTTACCGTGGTTCTTGCCGGACGTTATTTTTTTGTCCCCATGTTACGTCTGGTAGCCAAAACCAGACTAAGGGAGCTATTGTCCGCCTCCGCACTGCTCATCGTTATTGCCCTAGCCTATCTTATGGAACTGGTTGGACTAAGTCCGGCCTTGGGAGCCTTTCTAGGTGGGGTGGTATTGGCTACCAGTGAATTTAAACATGAACTGGAAAGCAATTTGGAACCCTTCAAAGGCCTATTGTTGGGCTTGTTCTTTATGGCCGTAGGCGCCTCCATTAATTTTATTGTTATTGGGGACAACCCCTTAATGATTAGTGGGCTGGTAGTAGCTGTAATCGTTTTAAAAGCCCTAATCCTATTCTTGGTAGGGGCCATTTTTAAGCTCAAGGCCGATCAAAGACTGCTGCTAACTATTGGGCTGGCCCAAATTGGGGAATTTGCTTTTGTTCTACTTTCCTTTGCCTTTCAATTGAATATTCTGGATAGGGTTGAATTGGATATGATGTTGGTAGTAACGGCACTGACCATGACCCTTACACCTATACTTGGAATAATAAATGAGAGATTGATCCTACCTCGGGTAGGAACCAAAAAAGCGGAAACCAGACCAGTGGATCACATAGCCAAGACCCACAAAGTTATTTTGGTAGGTTTTGGCCATTTCGGTAGTACGGTGGGCAGGTTCCTCAGATCCTATGGCATTGAAGCCACTATATTGGACAACGATTCCAACCGTGTAGACCTTCTAAGGAAAATGGGGTTTGAAGTATATTATGGGGATGCCACCCGTATGGATCTATTGGAATCTGCAGGTATAGCAGAGGCCAAGATTCTAATATCGGCAATTGACAATAGCGATAACGTAATCCATTTGACGAAAATGGTGAAGGAGAAATATCCCAATGTGAAGTTGATGTTACGAGCAAAAAACAGATATGATGCGTACGATTTGCTAAATATGGGTGTTGAAGATGTTTACAGGGAGTCTTTGGAAACCTCCGTTAAAATGGCAAGTGATGCTTTAAACCATTTAGGATTTAGAAAATACACCATATACAGACAGGCCCAAAAATTTATTCAATACGATGAGGAAAGCCTGAGACGATTGGCCAATAAACCCAAAACTAGGGAGGAGTATATTTTTAAGGCCAAAGAAGAAATCAAGCAACAAGAAAAACAGTTAGAGGAAGATTTAAATAGGGGTATTATTGAATTTGACAATCATTGGGACAGCGAACAAATGAGAGCGGCCCATAATGCTCCCGAAAAGTAATTATGAGATTATACCCACTCTAAATGCTCCAAAGCAACTCATGAATTCTTTCTGCCATTAACCGGAATCGTTGTTTTACCCTATAAATAACAATATTGAGTTAAGTTACACATGTCTTTTGGAGCTGTTGGACGCTACATTTCCTTGAGAGCTACTCTTACAAAAAATCACCAAAATTACATTTTATTGTACTTCCAATAACCAGACAGTACAGGATACCCAATACCCACTTTAGGCTTATTATTGTAGTACTTAAAAAAAGGGAAAAAAGGGAAATCCATGAGACAGTTTAAAAAAGACCGTTCTTGTCAGTTTTACAAATTATTAAACAATTAACATAAAAATTGTAAACTTTACTATATACAAACCTTTATGCGACCTCAATTCTCTAATTTTGCAACTTTTCAATTATCATAACCAATAAGTTAATTCTACTTTATAAATAACCAAACCATTAACCAAAATGAAAATAGGCATATTAAAAGAAACCTTGGATGGTGAAAGACGTGTTGCCATTACGCCGAATATTGCCAAACAACTAATTGCCTCAGGCTTTGAACTTATTGTGGAGGAAGGTGCAGGAGAGTACTCTTCTTTTATGGATTCGGATTATAAAAATGTTGGGGTAGCTGTTGAAAAAAGAGCTGTCATTTTCCATGAAGCCGAGGTACTCCTAAAAATCAATCCCTTTGATGAAGAAGATTTAAAATTGGTCGATAAAGGGCAGATTTTGATCAGTAAATTGTACCACAAATCCAACCCAGAACTTATCCAGGCCATTGCCAATAAGGGCGTTAGCGCATTTTCCATGGATGCCATCCCAAGAATATCCAGGGCCCAGGATATGGATGTATTAAGTTCTCAAAACAATCTGGCTGGCTATAAAGCCGTGATTTTGGGAGCCTTTGAAATGACCAAAATCTTTCCTTTGATGATGACATCGGCCGGAACCATTGCTCCTGCCAGGGTATTGATATATGGCATTGGCGTTGCAGGCCTACAAGCCATTGCGACTGCCAAAAGATTGGGTGCTATAGTAGAAGCCACAGATATAAGATCTGAAACCAAGGAGCAAGCAGAATCCCTTGGGGCCAAATTTATCTCGGTAGACAATGAGGGGGAGGAATCAGAAGGGGGCTACGCCAAGGAAGCTTCGGCAGATTACCTAAAAAGACAAAAAGAGGCGGTAAACAAATCATTGTTCAAGGCAGACTTGGTTATTACAACTGCCAATATCCCTGGTAGAAAAGCACCGGTTTTAATTACGGAAGAACAGGTAATGCAAATGAAAAATGGCGCTGTAATCATAGATTTGGCCGCTGCCCAAGGAGGAAACTGCGAAGTAAGCGAGATCAACAAGACTATCGTAAAAAATGGAGTAAAGGTCATTGGCACCAGTATTGATCCAAGAAGCGTATCAACAAATGCTAGTGACCTGTATGCGAAAAATATCTACAACTATATTATACATTTAACCGAAGGGACCAATTTTAAATGGGATCTGGAGGAAGAAATTACGGATGAGACCTTGATCGTCCAAAATGGAACTATTAGAAAAAGTTAAAAATTTGAACCATGAATGAGTTTTTGGAATTTATAGAGAACAACCTACAGATTACCTATATCCTTATCCTTGCCATCTTTGTTGGGGTAGAGGTTATAAAAAGCATTCCTGCTGTTTTGCACACACCATTGATGTCGGGGGCAAATGCCTTGAGCGGTGTTGTAATTGTGGGAGCTATATTAGTGATGTTGCACGCGGATCCAACCGATTATATAGCCTTGTCTTTAGGCTTCGTTGCGGTAGTCTTGGGTGTCTTAAATGTAGTTGGTGGCTTTGCTGTCACCGATAGAATGTTACAAATGTTTAAAAGAAAAAAATAATGGGAATTTTACTGAATATTATATATCTCATCGCCACAGTTACATTCGTAGTAGGCCTAAAAATGTTGGGCCACCCGGAAACGGCGAAAAAAGGTAACTTAATTGCGGCCGCCGGAATGGGATTGGCCATTGTAGGTACCATTTTTGTTCATGAACAGCAGGTTTCCCCCATTATTTATATCCTTATTGGTGCGGCTATTTTAATAGGATCCATAATTGGCTGGCTTATAGCGATAAAGGTGGAAATGACCAAAATGCCGGAACTGGTCTCTTTATTCAATGGCTTTGGAGGTGCCAGTGCAGCACTTATCGGGTTGGTGGAATACGGTAAAAATGTAAACAACGCTACCCAATCCACTACCATAGTATCAGGCATTATAATCGGGGCCATTACTTTTTCCGGTAGTTTAATTGCTTGGGGCAAGTTGAACGGCTCCCTAAAGAGCGTGGTAAGGATACCCTACTACAACATCATAAACAACATTACAATTATTGGAATTATCATTTTTGCAGCGTTTATGGTCGCCACTGGGGTGGACAGTCAACTAGTGTTGTATGCACTATTGGCTACAGGTCTCATCTATGGAATTCTATTCGTGCTTCCCATTGGAGGCGCTGATATGCCTGTGGTAATCTCTTTGTTGAATTCCTTGACAGGTATTGCCGCGGCCATAACTGGGATTTTGTATAATAATATGGTAATGCTCGTAGGGGGTATACTAGTAGGTTCTGCCGGTATTATTCTAACGGTGGCAATGTGCAAGGCCATGAATAGGACCTTGGGATCCGTAATTTTTGGTGCTTTCGGGGGAGCAGCTGCAACTGCGGGTGAGAATAAGGCCTTAGGATCCATAAAGAGCACAACCGCCAGCGATGCCGCCATTATGATGAATTATGCAAACAATGTGGTCATAGTCCCGGGCTATGGCCTGGCAGTTGCACAGGCACAACATGTAATTCATGAGTTGGAAGAATTATTGACAAAAAGGGGGGTAAATGTAAAATATGCGATACATCCTGTAGCAGGCCGTATGCCGGGACATATGAACGTATTATTGGCCGAATCAAATGTAGAATACAATATGTTGGTGGAAATGGAAGATATTAACCCCCAGTTCAGCAATACCGATATAGTACTGGTTGTTGGGGCTAATGACGTTGTTAACCCGGCAGCACACAACAATCCGGCCAGTCCCATTTACGGTATGCCAATTTTGGATGTGGAAAATGCCAAACATATCATTGTAAACAAACGCAGTATGAACGCAGGTTATGCCGGGATAGAGAACGAATTGTTCTACAACACCAAAACCTCCATGCTTTTCGGTGACGCAAAAGCGGCGTTGACGGATTTGGTGGCCGAAATGAAAAAAATCCAATAATCCTGTAATGCGCTTCAGATTATGATTATATGAAGGTATCTCTGATAGTTTTAGGGGTCCAATTTAGTTTCTAAAGTAACACAAACAAGGGGCGAGGTTTAGCGGTCGGCCCCCTTGTTTATCCTGTATAAAATATCTACAAACCTCCTTAATCTTAGAGCTGATGCCCCAATCAATAAGGTAAATTGAAACTATTTGTTTTAATGGTTAACCTATTTGTAAGGTATTTGGATACCCGGAGTTGGAAAAATATAAATCACTCAAAAGAAATATGTCGGCTCATGTTTTCTTCCACGGACATAAAAGACTCTACCCCTTTAATACCGTCTATGGTTAAAATGGTATCCTGGTATACATCACGGTAATGCATACTATCCCTGGCGTGCATTTTAAGAAAAATATCATACTTGCCAGTGCTGTGGTGAATTTTGACCACCTCGGGCACCTTTTGCAAGGCCTCTATAACTTGTTTGTACATAAAACTTTCACGCAGATAAACCCCTAGAAAAATGGTCATTTTCCATCCAATCTTACTGTAGTCCAGATTTAAGGTTGCACCCTTTATCAGCCCCAAATTTATCATTTTCTTGGTTCGGGCATGAACGGTACCAGGGGAAATACCTGCCTTTTTGGCTACCTCGGTATAGGGCATCTGTGCATTGTCTGCCAACAAACTTAAAATTTTGAAATCCATTTCATCTATTCTATCTTTCATATTGTTCAATTTGAGATTATCTAGACCATTAAATATTTGTTATCTATATAACATCAGTTGCGAAATGCTGTGTTTTATTCTGATAATTATAAGTTTCAGTAAATTTAATTCATCATTTCACGAAAAACACTAATAATATGATAATAAAAAGATGTAAAAATAATTTTATGTCATTTTTCAGAAGTAGGATTTTTCATATTATTAAAAATCATTTTTTCATTTTTTTGTTCATATCGATGCCCTTTAAACATTGAATTCTAAAATCTGACAAATCATTAGAAAAATCTATAAAATTTATTTATATGGATTATAAACTTTGATATAACTGTCAATTATTTAGTTTTAGATAAAAACAATCTCCCTTATCGAATCTTTTGGCCAACTCCCAAGATCATTAACAACTAACTATAGTTTCCTTTGAATATTGAGTATTTGGAACCATGGCTAAACGGCATCTTGTACCAGGCACTTTTTCTAAACAATATAGCAACCTTCCAATGTAGGCTAAGAAGTTTTGTGAGTCCTCACTTTTTTATCTTTCCTTTATCCGAATATTTAACAATTACAGAAACATCCTTATTCATTTGGCTTTTGGAACTTTTACCAATGCCATAGCAATTGTTATATAGAAAAAATCGACTCCTATATATAATAGGTATACATTTCTCAATATTGAGGTAGTTGTAATTTAAAATTATCCATGTATATAATTAAGGTACCTCTTTACCCCAATTCCATTATTAGTTTAAATTCCCTTTTAACCATTTTGGAATTCCGGTAAGTCCATTCCCGGATACGGCCCAATGTTAATACCCTGTAAAACATTATAGATAATGTAGCTCTATTCGTAAACCTGGTTTCCCCTTAATCCGGGCACTAAAAGTTACCCCTATTCTGCTATTTATATAGTAGGAGACCTTGAATCCCCATTATGGGACCAAATCTTAGTAATATCTATAATGAATTGGGGATGATAATAAACATTGCGGATGAAAATTAAGACCTACCCCTGTACAAAACTTGCAAAAACACCCATCCAAGACCAAATAATATTGTTTTAACACTTTTTGGATCATAATAAACATATGTGTCAGTTTTTTATAAAAATAACGATGAAAAATATTCAATAAAATCGTTTTAATGGCCAATTTCAATAAATTTAATTTACCATTTTACAAAAAACACCAATAATATGATAAGAAAAATAAACAAATACTGATTTTAATGTATTATAGACAAGACGCTTTTTATCATAATCATAAAAATGAATTATTTGCAAAATTGATCATTATGACAGCATTTGTTCTTTAAAATTTAAAAAGCTGTCATTTCGGTAGAAAAATAAATTTAAAATATCGATATGATTAGTTTTATCTCTATATATACCTATAATACAGGCTTTTACAAAACTGTCAAAATTTTATTTATGCTAATGTATCGTTAAATTTGTAAAGTCATTTAACAACAAAAGATAGTTGTTTTCTGATAGTAAAGTATCCGGAACTTTCCTTTTACCAGGTGTACAGTTGAATTTCCATGGCCATGGAAACGATTGAAAATGGTATGCCTAAAACATTGTTTACTAACTACCTTAAACTATTGTATATGAAGAAAGCTCTAATACTATCACTCGCACTATTCAGTATGCTAGCGATGAACGCCCAACAAATAACTGTATCTGGAATAGTTACAGATGAAGTCGGTACCCCCCTACCAGGCGTGAATGTAGTAATCAAGGGTACCACTAAAGGAAGTATCTCGGATTTTGATGGAAATTTTTCCATTGACGCGGAATCCGACGCAGTACTATTATTATCATCCTTAGGTTATGCCAATAAGGAAATTCTAATAGGAGGAAGAACCAATATTACAGTAACCCTTCCCGAAGCTGCTGAAATGTTAACGGAAACTATAGTTATTGGCTCTAGAAGTAAAGGTAGGACCAAATTGGAAACTACTGCCCCCGTCGATGTTATTAGTATAAAGGAACAGGCTATTAATATGCCGCAAATGGACCTGGCGCAAATGCTGGTAGCTTCAGCACCCTCTTTTAGCGCCTTTCGCTCTCAGGGTGGTGACCTTTCGTCTGCGGTCGATCCCCCTACCCTTCGTGGTCTTGCCCCAAACCAAATGTTGGTACTTATAAATGGTAAGAGAAGGCATACTTCAGCACTTTTGGCAGGTTCGCAAACTGGATCAGCCGCAAATGCAACGGATATGAGCTTCATTGTCCCGGACGCAATTGACAGGGTCGAAATTTTAAGGGACGGTGCCTCGGCGCAATACGGTTCCGATGCCATTGCCGGTGTAATGAACGTTGTACTAAAAAAGGGTACTGGAGAGTTTACCGGAAATTTTACTGTGGGCGGATTCCCAAATTCCGCCCCAGATCTTAGCGGAACCGATGTAAGCGTAGAAAATCAGGCTTTGTTGAAAGATACAGAACCAGATGGTATCAATTATCAATTGGCAGGAAATTATGGGGTCTCTTTTGAAGAAGGTGGCTACTTAAACCTTACAGGACTTTACCGCCAAGCAGAAGCAACAGTTCGCCCCAATATAAGTAATGCTACTCCTTATGGAGATGCATACCTGAACAACGAGCGTACGGATGCCCAAGGGAATATTATTATAACCAACCCAGAACTGGTAGCGGCACAGGCTTCAGGCAATACGGCACTGGCCGATGAACTTAGGACAGATGCCGGACTTTCAGATGCGAGAGGCCTTACTGCCAAGGATTTTTCCTCCTATGCAGGTACCGCGGCATCCAATCTAGGAGTCGTGGCCTATAACATGGCATTTCCCATCAATGAGGATCTAAATTTCTATTCTTTTGGTGATTTTGGCTATAAATACACAGCTGGGTACAGCTGCTTTTACCGCAGAGCTGCACAAGCGGACCGAGCCAATTTTGACCTTTTTCCGAATGGATTTAGACCCCAGATTGCCAGTACCCAGACCAACATAGCCTTTACAGGTGGAATTGAAGGTACCCTGGGCGATTTCAATTTTGATTTCAGCAACACTTTTGGCAGAAACAAAATGAATTATGACATGTTCAATACCTTCAACGCAAGTTTACAATCCGAATCTCCCACTACCATGGATCTGGGAACACATAGTTTCTACCAGAACACTACCAATTTTGATGTATCCAAATATTTTGATGATGTATTATCTGGACTAAACGTTGCAATAGGAGTAGAACTTAGGGTAGAAAATTATCAAATTGAAGCAGGTCAGCCAGAAAGTTACTCCATAGGCGATGCTGGTATTTACACCGCTACTACGGACAACGAAGCATTATTGGGTCCTGATGGTTTTCCCTTGGAAGATCTTAACTCCGAACCCATTGTAAATGCAGATGGCAGCCCAGTAGTTCTGCCTTATGGTGAGGCCAGTACCAACATAAATAAATTCTACAGCCCCAACTGTCAGTGCTTTAGAGGCTTTGCCCCTGAGAATGAGGCCAACGAATTTCGCTCGGTTACCGCTGCCTATTTGGATGCTGAACTTGATGTTACCGAAAAATGGCTATTGACAGGTGCCGTTCGTACTGAGAACTACTCAGATTTTGGAGATGTCTTTACTGGGAAAATAGCTACTAGATACTCCATCTTGGATAACTTTGCCTTGAGAGGGTCTTTGAGCACGGGCTTTAGAGCTCCTTCTCTACAAGAATTGAATTATTCACACACCTTTACCTTCTTTGTAGGTCTTGATCCTTTTGATGGTACACTTTATCCCAATACAAGTAGTGCCGCAAGAGCTATTGGTATAGAAACTCTAAGACAGGAACAATCCACCAACTTAAGTATAGGTTTCACTACCCGTCTCTTCAACAAAATAGACCTAACAGTAGATGCCTATAAGATTGATATAAAAGATCGCATCTTTGAAACCGATAACTTTGATGCCAGCGAAGCTCCTGTTTTGGCACCTATTATTGGTTCCGGATTGGCAAGTTTTAGAATAAATGGTGGTGACATAAGCACCAAAGGTGTTGAAATAGTGGCCAACTATAGAGAAAAAGTAGGTGAAGGCATGTTAGGCCTAACACTTTCAGGTGTACTCCGTGAAAACACTTTTGAAGGGGCAAGTGTTCCTGATCTTAATACCGTATTGTCCGATGAGGAATTGGAAACTAAATACGTAAACAGGTCTTCCATAGGTCAATTCGAATCAGGTACACCAAATACCACCTTTATTGGTTCTGGAACCTATTCTTGGGGTAAATGGTCAGGGATGCTAAGGGGATCTTATTTTGGGGAAGTAACTTCATTGGACAACACTTTCCGAACTCTTAATGATGGTTCTGAAGGATATTCTGATCAAACCTTCTCTGCTCAATTTGTTACCGATATAGGAGTTACCCACAACTTTACTGACAAGCTTGCTTTAACTGTAGGGGGCAATAACATCTTTAATAAATACCCAGATATTCTAAGAGCTGAAGAAAGAGGATTCTACCTATACTCCAACTATCAGCAAGGTTCTAACGGAGCATATTATTTCGCTAGACTAACTTTTGGATTCTAATCTGTTAACGCTATAAATAATAAAAGATATGAAACATACATCTATAAAAATAATTAGTTTGCTATTTCTCGTTTTCTTCACTGCTTCCTGTGAGCAAGAAATGCCAGAAGCTGCATTAGAGGTCGCCGAAGGTGGAGGTACTTTACGAAATTATACTGCCTATACCATAGATGCTGCGGATCCTGGTGGATCCAACGTATATGGTCGCATTGTTTTTTGGAAAGGAACCCTAAACAGAACACTTGTTCAGGTTTCACTCTATAACACCATTGAAGGCCAACAGCATCCTGCACTCATTTTAGAAGGTGCCTCAGGAGTAGGAACAACTACCCTGCTAACGCTGGATAACGTTTCCGGAGATACTGGCGAGCTAAATGACAACAAGTTTTACGTCATTGGCGACTCCTCCTTCTATGACGGGCTCCTAGACTTGGATGCACACATCAACATTTATCTAAGTGAAACAGATAATACGGTTGTGGCTTCAGGAAATATTGGCTCAAATGCCGATCCGGTAGAAAGTAATTAAAAATTAAACTCTTAAACTTAAATACAATAACATTATGAAAACTTTAGACAGAAGAGCATGGTTAAAAAGGGGTGCATTGACAGCCGCAGGCGCAATGGTTATGCCTCACTTGAGTTTCGGAATCTCCGAGATGCCCAAAGCACCTTTAGCACTTGATGCCCAGGGAAATGCAATTTACACTCCATTTTTTAAGGAATTTTTACCGGACTTTAGTCGTGAAATGCCGGTATTGGAAGCTAAATTGAATGCCAACGAAAACCCTTACGGTCCTTCCCCAAAGGCAATTGCTGCTTTACAGAAAGTAGCATTCAAGGGCAATCGATATGCATGGTACGAACTATTTGACCTGATGGGTAAAATTGCTACGGAAGAAGGTGTGGACATCAAAAACATTATGATGGGACCTGGATCTTCTGATCTTTTGGAAAAAACGGCCATGGTCCTTTTTGCAAATGGTGGTAATGTGGTATCCGCTGACCCTACTTATATGTCATTGATTCGTGTAGCAGAGGCCACAGGTGCTTCTTGGAAGGCCATTCCATGTAAGGCAGATTGGTCACATGATCTAAAAGCCATGGAAGCTGCCATTGACGCAGATACAAAATTGGTATACATCTGTAATCCCAACAATCCTACAGGAGCTATGACAGATAGTGCTGAATTGGTGGATTTCTGTTCAAGGGTATCCGAAAAAGTTCCCATTTTCGTGGATGAGGCCTATATGGGCTTTTTAGAGGATGGTGCCAAACAAAGTATGGTATCTCTAGTAAATGAAGGCAAGGACGTTATCATAGCCCGAACATTCTCAAAAATACACGGTATGGCCGGCCTAAGGGTAGGATATATCGTGGCACTGGAATCGACTCTGGCAAAACTTGAAAAAGTTACCCGTGGGGGTATGGGCATTGCATACACTTCCATATTTGCAGCTACGGCCAGTATGGATGATGTAGCCTTTCAGAACAAATCCAGAACGCTGAACACTGCATGTCGCGAATATGTCTACCAAAGCTTGGATAAAATGGGCTTTGAGTACATTCCGTCTTCCACAAGTTTCATAATCTTCCCCATAGAAATGGAAGGAAAGGCCTTCCTTGAAAAAATGACTGCCCAAAAAGTAGGTGTTCGTGCCTTCGAGATCATGGGCAAGAACTGGTGCCGTGTAAGTATGGGTACCATGGAGGAAATGAAGCTATTTACAAAAGCGTTGGAAAAAGTATTGGTTTAAGTTGAGTTTACCCACGGGTTGGATCAATAGGAGGGTCTTACAGATCTTTCTATGATCCAACTACTGTTGGGTTCTTTATTACGGAAACCCCCGAACGGAATAGTGAATTATTAAGAACTTATAATATGAATTATGCATTACAAAAAACATTAGAACTCCTACTGATCATAGGTCTGGGTCTGTTACTACAAAAAAAGGTAGCTAAGGATGACCTAAAAGGGATTAAGACCTTGATATTGAGCGTGGCATTGCCAGCTACAATTTTTGTGGCCCTATTAAAAATAGAACTCAAAGGATCATTATTGATTTTTCCCCTTATGGCTTTGGTATTTAATTTTATAATGGCCATAGCCACTAAGTACCTATTGGCACCTTCACTACCAAACAATGAAGGAGCTAAAAAAAGAACATTGACAATGCTCCTCCCCTCTTTGGCACCAGGACTTTCCTGTTTCCCCTTTATCATAGTCTACTTGGGGGATGAATATCTGGCCTTGGCCGCATTGGCAGACGTTGGCAACAAAATCTTTGTCCTTATCCTTTTGTATATGTTAGGGATGCACTGGTATCATGCAAGGGCCGTCAAAGATTTGGTTGCAACTACTTCCAGTAAGTTAAAAGGCCTGTTTCTTTCAATGCTGAACGAACCTATTAACCTGGTTATAATAGTAGCTATGGTACTTTTGGGGTTCGGACTAACCCTTAGTTCTTTTCCTGAGTTCTTGGGGAATACCATAGTTCAAATGAGCTTGATTATGACACCTTTGGTGCTCCTTTTTATCGGTATGGCAGTGCGTATAAAATTTAGGGAATTCGGCTTTATCTTTTCACTTTTGATGAGACGCGCAGGAATCACCTTTTTACTATCGGCTATTTTTGTTTTCCTATTTCCAGCATTGGCCGCTCCTATGATTTTATTTATTGTGGTATTCCCACAAAGTGCTTGCAGTTTTTGGCCGTTTGCCCATATGAGTGCTGTAAGTACATTGGAGGAAAAGGACGAACAGAAGAAGCCTACTTTCGATATTAACTTTGCCGTTAATATTTTGGCTTGTTCCATGCCGTTCTCTACCATTTTAATCATTAGTATTTTTTCCTTCAGCGAATTTTTCGTGAGTCCAGTGGTGCTGACGGTTACAGGAATTATAATGTTGGCAGTTACCTATATTCCTTATTTGGTCTCTAAATTGAAAAGGAGCGATAAATCCGAGGAAGTTGTTAACTACAATACCTTTTTTGGAATAAATACCAATGCACATTCATCGGAAAATAATTAATACTTCTAAATAAGTACTGATAGTTTTTCAAAAAATAAAAAGGCCCCTGAAATACATTCAGGGGCCTTTTATTATTATTTTATTGGACTAGCTTAAAGGATACTTCCTTTTTTACTAACTTCCAAAGGAATACGATATATCACTCCTTGTTCAAAAGTTCCTTTTGTAACCTTTTGGAAATCGATACTATTGCGAATATAGGTCTCCAATGCTTCGTTTTCCGTTTTAACACTTAGAACCCGTAAATAATCACCATTGTCCAAGGCAACTCGTACCTCGGCTGTTGCGCCACGAATCTCATCGGGAATAATATTGTCGCTCAACATTTGGAAAACTTGGGTTGTAACCGCCTTCGCGGGTTTTGCTTCGCCTTTTTGGGGATCGGTTGCAAAGACTTGAACTACATTCAACAACATTGCAGCCATCAAGATAAATACTGACTTTTTCATATTTTAAGGATGTTTTAGATTTGTTTTTTAACTAATTCTACTCAAACTTATTAAATATATCGCAATATAGACCGTCTATATTGTAGATTTAGTAAATTTTAACATTACAAAATACGAATATGCAAAATATAGGCAAAAAGCTAACGAATCGTCAGGTTTTCTTGGGGTTGGCATAGGCCGTAGTTGCAAACCTTGAAGGGAAATGTATGGAAAAGAAGAGTTTCATAATATAATGAAGCTTTTACTAGAAATTTATTTAATGATTACAAGGCAGCTCTGGCAGGATCGTTGCCTATAAAAACCCGACGCGGGCTAGCGCCTGTACAGATTTTTTATTTTTCTCGGTTTAAGTGCCTAGCGCCGAAAATGAACCATCCTATACAGGATTACCTCACTGCGTTCGGTGATCCTGTTTGGGGTTCGGTGCTCAAGATAATCCGATGCAGGCTAGCGCCTGTACAGATTTTTTGTTTTTCCCGGTTTAAGTGCCTGACAGTGGAAAGAACTATCATTTTACAGGATTACCTCGCTCCGCTCGGTGATCCTGTTTGGGGTTCATTGCTCAAGATAATCCGATACAGGCTAGCGCCTGTACAGTTTTTTTGTTTTTATCGGTTTAAGTGCCTGACTGTGGAAAGAACTATCATTTTACAGGATTACCTCGCTCCGCTCGGTGATCCTGTTTGGGGTTCATTGCTCAAGATAATCCGATACAGGCTAGCGCCTGTACAGTTTTTTTGTTTTTAACGGTTTAAGTGCCTAGCGGCACTACACCGTTAAAAACAAAAAATCCGATCACTTTCGTGATCGGATTCTCTTGGTCGGGGTGGCAGGATTCGAACCTGCGACCTCCGCGTCCCAAACGCGGCGCGATAACCGGGCTACGCTACACCCCGAAATGGTCATCTATAAAACGTTTTGCTCCTCTTTTCTTTATACGTCGCTCCAAAATTAAGGCTTCCGAACGAGATAATACTTCCAGTTGCAAAACTAATTCCCAAGGGGTCCCACTCTTGGTAGAAGGAACAATCCCGAGGTTATGTCTTTTCAATCTCTTGTCAATATCCGTAGTCTGACCTACGTAATATCTTGAACGTTTCTCGCTATATAAAATATAAACGAACATATAATAACTCTCTTTGGGGTGGTCACGCCCAAAGCGTGACGACCTCCGCGTCCCAAACGCGGCGCGATAACCGGGCTACGCTACACCCCGAACTAGTTATCTATTTTCTTTCTTTCTTGAGGTGGTCACGCCTCAAGCGTGACGCCCTCCGCATCTCAAACTCGGTGCGATAATAACGCCTTGCGTTACAAACCGGGCGAGACCTGCCAGGCTATAGGCGTTGGACGCTCCGAATAATCAATCGCAATGAAAAATACTATTGTTTTTTCGGACTGCAAATATAGTATAATCCTTCGAAATAAAAAGTAATGGGACATAAAAAAGGACACTAATATTTTTAGTGCCCTTTTCATGGAAAATACAGGTAATAATTCCGTTATCTATACAGGGTGAAATGACCCATAAACTGTTGTTTATCCTCATCATTGGCGTTTACTTCATACCAATAATCTCCTGAGGGTACGGCCTTACCGTCGTAATTACCGTCCCACCCGGATACTTGGTCCAAAATCGCCACTACCCTACCATATCGATCATAGATCTTAACTTCAATATTAGGGAAGTAATCCCTATTTCCTGGATACCACTCATCATTCATATTATCCCCATTTGGGGTAAAGAAATTGGGAACTACCAACATACCCGTAAATTTGAATGGAATAGAAATTGTAGCCTCGCAACCCATACGATCCACTACCCTGACCTCAACATTGGTATCTTGGTTGGATAAAAACACATTCTCTGCACCATAAGAATCTCCTTGAAAGAAATATTCGTAATCGCCGAAGCCTCCCGTAGCCGTTGCAGTAACCTCATTTGGACCAGTTTTTATAGCAGTCAAGGTCAAAGGTTCATAGGCATCCACGGTGAAGTCCACCGAGGTGGCACATCCATTTTCATGATAAATATAAACAGTATGATCGCCTGCTGCCAAATCCCCAAATGTAGTCTGGGTATTGGCCAAGCTCATGTCATCCACATCCAGTGAAAATAAAAGTTTTGACATTAAACTCGAATCCGTCATTCGAATCCTAACGGTACTGTTTGGAAAAATTCCCTCACATCCATATTCAACGATAGGCTCAGCACTTAGGTCAACACCGATCATGATAGGGACAACCGCATTTGTCTCACAACCCATGGAATCGCGAATAAACACTACATAAGTTTCTCCGCCCATTAGGTTATCGAAAAACAAGGCATCGTTTCTAACAAAAACTTCGTCCCCTACGGAATTAGGTCCAATAATCTTGGTTTCATAATATTCCACACCGCTTAGGGTATCCACAAAGGGTGTTCCTCCCATCATGGTCAGCTGTGCAGAACCGTCGGAAGCCATAATACAGGTTTCCGGGGTGGTATCCACGTTGGCCACTACCAATTCTTCGGGCTCCGTAATGGTGACTTCCTGTAAAATATTACATCCCAGCTCGTCCTGTACTATTATCTCGTAGGTACCAGGTGGTAAATCCGTAAAAGTGAAAGAATTTGGATTCAATGGATCTTCACCTTCAAAGAATTCACTTAAAGTATCGGATATGGAAAAACGAATTTTTCCAGTACCACCGCTAGCCTCTATAATGACCTGACCATTTACATCCCCATAACAACTAACAGGGACCATTTCCAAACGATCCAATATCAATGGATCTTTGGGAGTTATCAAAATTTCCCCGGAAATAGCAGTACATCCCAGACTAGTGGCATAAACATAGTAAGATCCCGGTGGCAAATCCCTAAAGATACCGGAACTTTGAGCCCCCCTTACAATATCTGTAACAATAGGGAGTCTGGGGACACTAGGAGTTCCACTATCCAAAATATTATTTACTAATGTATAAACATAATTTCCTACCCCTCCAAAGGCCTCAGACCGCACTATACCAGTTGGTTGTCCGGCACATTTAATATTGGCATCCACCAGATCAAGGGCTATAACCAAGGGTAAAGCCGGGTCAAGATTAATTTCATTCGATTTCTGTTCAGGACAACCATTGCCATTTTGTACATCAAATTGGTATGGCCCTGGATTAAGATTTACATCGGGTACAATAATCTCAACGGTAATTACACCTATTCCTCCGAAAGAAACAAAAGGATCCGTAGTGCCAGACCTGCGGTAGAAATACTCCATTCCAGCAATTGGATTGGCTATAGTCAGTTCCATACGGCCCTCATCCCCACAACCAGGTGCCAAAGTCTCTACTAGGTCGGCATCTACCGGCAGCGGATCTTGGATAAAAACTGGTAGTGTCGTAAAACTACATCCCCAGCCGTCATAGACTACTATGGTATAATTTCCTGTTGGCAGGTTAGGAAATATAGCTGACTCCTGTAGACCACTGGTGTTTAAAATATTGCCAGAGGTATCCAACCTGTTCAACTGGAACAGGTACTCCTCACCATCCCCGTTAATATCCTCTCCACCACTTATATTATAAGCCTCAATTATTCCATCATTTGATCCAGGGCAGAGCAATGGCTGTACAATTCTAATATCGGCAGCAATCGGCACAGGTGGGTTAATAATGAAATCTTCCATAACCACACACCCACCAGAATCCTGGATACCTACACGATAAGTCCCGCTTATTAAATCACTGAATACATTATTGCTGGAAAAGGAAGCAATCATAAGGTATACCCCCGGAGCAGTTTCCATTTCCAATTGATACTCGTAGCCTCCCCAGCCACCATCACCTGAAACGGTTATTTCACCCCTACCAGGGATAAAACAGGTTACATCCGCAGTTTGAGCTGGTGAAGGATCCAAAGGTCTATCCGGTCCGTGTACCGTAGTTGTGTTACTAACGGTATCACAAAATGGACTATCTACTGCTTCTACACGTACCAATAAGTTGCCAGCAGGCACTCCTACAATTATTTCAGGGCTATTAATTGGATTGGCCGTATCAAAACTTCCGGTAACTCCTGTGCTGGTCTCCACACCTGCGGCATCACGGGAAAATACTTCATAGCTATAAACACCTATATAATTATTGACTTCAATACTAATTTCCCCATCAGATCCATTAAAACAGGTTACTGGTTTCACTTCATTAATAACAGCCTCTATAAGGTTATAATCCGGCACATTGTATGTTGGAGTAACAAACAAACAGCCGCCATTGGCTATATCTCTCACAGCAAAAATATAATCTCCAGGTGTATCCAAATCCCAAATTAGCCTATCAGCACCGCTGGTAAGTCGCTCTGGTTGTGAGCCCAAAGGCAATATTTCAATTCCGTAGTTTCCTGGGCCCTGGTCTATAATAATCTCAACTGTACTGGCCATTACACCAGATCCCGAAGCATCACAGGTAATAGGGGTTAGCTCGTTAAAACTAAAGGTTAGTCCGGAAGGAGGAGCTAAATTGACCGTATCGGTAATTTCACAACCATTATTATCCCTTATAGTAACAATTATGGTTTGAGGTCCACCATCATCAATAATCTCAAAAGTATTACTACTCTGGAAATTGGTCCCATCGAATACAGGGCTACCATCATTTATACTGTAAGTATATGGTCCTGTACCTGTAAGTGCACCGGTACCATCCCCATTGGTATCCGCATATGCGGTTATTGTTGTGGTATTAAAGGTATTGCTAGACGGATTACAGGTAAAGGGAGGAGCTGTTGCCGCCCCCATCAATGCTGTAGGTTCAATAATATTCGCAGGCACTCGTGCTGATGTACACCCTCTGCTGGACACCACCTCAACTTGATAGTTGTCAGCAGTTAAATTGTCGAAAATAGCATCGGCCTGACTCACCACTAAGGTATTGGAACTATCGTACAAATTATAAACAAAAGGTCCGTCAGTAGCGGATGCCGCTACCAAATCCACCGAAATACTACCATCAGCACTTCCGAAACACGAAATATCTTCGGTTAGCACAGAATCTATTATTGGTTGATCCACCGTAATAATTTCTACTACCGCGGTATCCTCACATAATGGAATAGTATTGGAACTTCTATCTGTTACGGTTATGGTATAATTCCCAGGAGGTAAGGTGGTAAACAATGGATCGTCAGATTGACTTACCACGAAACCGGCCCCATCATCCAAAACATAATCAAAATCCCCACTACCTCCAGAAGTCACAACGGTAATGGTACCATCGGCATTGTTACAGGAAGGCTCCGCGGTTGCACTAGCGGTTATTGAAAAGAAATCGTATACTTCAAAAGTATTGGTTGCGGTACATCCATTACCATCCCTTACGGTCATGGTATAAGTACCTGGATTAGGAACAATAAAATTAGGGCTATTTTGAAATCCGCCACCAATGTCATACTGAAAAGTAGTTTCCGGTGCAGGACCACTATTTAATGGCGAAGTAACGGCTACATTATAAGAGGCCACCACAAAACATTGATTGGTAACATCAATGGTAGGTGCCGCAACTCCTGGATCCTCCAAAATGGTCACAGTAGCGAAAGAACTACAACCACTGGCATCCTGTACATAAACATCATAATCCCCTGGAAGCAACTCATAGTCAGTAGTTCCAGAATAAGCTCCCACTGGTGTTGTGGTAGGAACTACAGAATATTGGTAAGGCCCAGTTCCCCCAACGCCCCGTATAACTAAATATCCGTTTGGATCATTACAATTGGCATTGGTATTACTATCAACGTTAATTGTGGGTATATCTTGGGCAATAATTGCCTGTGCACTAGTAGTACAGCCCGAAGCTACATCTTCTACCAACACACGGTAATTACCGGGAGGCAAGTTGGTAATCTGTCCTGTATATGGAGTACCCGGAACATAAGCTGGCACTGCAATGAGTGCAGTAGGTGCAACTATGGCGCCGGTGGTGACATTGATAACGGTAATTTCCAATTGCGTACCGGTATATTCCTCAACTTCATAATTAAATATTCCGTTTCCAGAAACGTCACAAGAAGCTGAAGTAGCAGTAGCTGTTGCGATAAAAGTAAGCAATGGACCACTTACAGGAGGAATTTCCTGCTGATAGGTACAAAGCGTTACCCTATCATAAACTTCAACTGTATAGGCTACTCCGTAGATAATTCCATTTGCCGCATAACTAAAGGTGTGGGAAGTAGCGCCAGATGCCATACTAAAAAAGCCTGAAGGATCGCCCAACACTCTTATATCATATTCTCCCGAACCACCGGCAATATTAACAGTATAAGTAAAGCCATCCGCACTGGGATCACAGCTAACTGGCAATGGTGGTGGAACAGGGGTTATTGTTAGCCCTGTATGGCCCAAGGTAACCGCATCCCTATCCTCACAACCGGATGCATCCCTAGTAATTACAGTGTATTCCCCTTCAGGTAAATTGGTGAAACTATGGGTGGCACTAGCAGTATTTACAACTGGACCGACCACGTTTCCGTTAACATCCAACAAAGTATAGGTATAAGGAGCTACACCATTGACATTACCAGTAACATCAATGCTTCCAGTAACCACTCCCGCAGCACAGGTAGCATCATTTGGCACCACCGTGGCATCCACTCCCGGATCTGGAGGTCCTACAGTAAAATCGACATCTATAAAACACCCTCTGCTATCCCTAACATAATAGGTGTAATTTCCTGGGGAAAGGTTCCCGTATACGGCCTGATTGGTGTATGTAATACCATCAATACTATAGGCGTATGGAGCCACCCCTACCGTGGTATCCGGTATAAGGCGCACTACCCCGGTATTGGGATCGTCACAACGGGGGTCGGTAACATCGGCAGATGCTGCTATTATATCCGTTGGGCTTATGGTTACCACATTGGTTTCCACCACACAACCATTGCCGTCTGTAATTTGGAACTGATAAGTCCCTGGACTTGGGGTTGTATATACAAAACTACTTCCTGCAATAGGTGTAGTAAGTCCATATCCCCCTCCATTAATATTCACTGCATAATTGGCATAAGGTGGATTTCCATTGCCAATATTGACCCGAATATCGGCATCACCTGCTCCTGGTACCAAGCTACAGGTAAGTTCTTTTTGTATGCTTACAGTAGAAGTAGTCTGTGGCCTTATATTCCTAACAACATCATCCATACAGTTATTTCCGTCCCTTACCTGAACGGTATGGTTGCCTGGGGTAAGACCGCCAAAACTTGCACTGGCACCACCTGCTACCCAAGGCCCATTATCTATTCGGTACTCGTAGTTTCCATCTCCACCACTAGCGTTGACCACCATGGTTGTGGCATTGGAACTATCAAAACAAAAATCCGAAGCTCCAGTATCCTCCACCAAAGTAGGTGCCGTTAACTGAGTAAAAGTATAACTTGAGGAAGCAGTACAACCACCTCCATCTTCAACAGTTATAGTGTATGGTCCGGAATCATCGGTTAAACCTGTAAAATTAGGATTGCTCCTTGGACCAACACTAGTACCGTTTGGTCTTGTAAGGGTATACTGAAATCCGCCCCATCCACCGGAAGCATTTCCATTAACCGCACCCCTATTGTTATTCTGACAACTCATATCGGTCCATATAGGAGATATGGCCAAGGGAGTTGATGGTTCTGCAATTGTTAGGGTCGCCGTATCAACGCAATTGGTATCTTCATCCGTAACCGTTATGGTATAGGAACCAGCACTTAGTCCACCTACAGAAACTATATTGGAGGTCTGCCCCGTTACTACAGGATTTGCATCTATTTGATACCTATAAGTTCCATTAAATCCGTCCACTATAAATCGGCCTGCCCCATCACTATCCCCAAAACAGGTTACATTGGTCAACAACTGACTGGCAACCCCAATAGAACTAATATCGGTTATGGCAAAACTTTCAGTATAATTACAACCCGCAGAATCGGTTACTCTAAAGGTATAACTACCAAGACCCAAGCCGGTGAAAGTATTGGATCCACCATTATTTACACTGGTCGGGGCTATAATTTCATAAGTGCTTATGGCCGCACCTCCTGTTACCGCTAAGGAAACAGATGCCGTACCTGTGGCACAATCTATACTGGATACCGTAAAATCGATATCCGTAGGTTTGTTCAACGGACTAAAAACAATGGCAGGTAAGGTAGAAACACAACCATTAGCATCGCGTATCTGCGGGGAATATGTTCCTGCGGAAATTCCATTAAAGACCGTATTGTTCAGAATGAAGCCAGACCCAATACTATACTCATATGGGCCTACACCTCCACTAACTCCCGAAAAGGTAATCTGACCCCCATTTTCATTTAAACAAGTCGGGGTTTGGGTGACATTGGCACTTCCTAAAATCGTAGAAGGGGTACCTATGGTTCTACTAACGGCCGGAGTGGTACATGAAAAAGTATCTTGCTGATACCTTATTACTATATTGTAATTGCCTGGTGCCAAATTGGAAAAAACATTACTGTTCTGAAACGTACCACCATTATTAATACTGTATTCCAGGTTATAACCATTACTATTGGTAACATTTACACTAATGCTTCCGTTGTTGGACCCCCCGCAATTGGCGTCCACAGAACTGATATTGTATACTGGAGGTGGTATATTCTCTACATCAACCGCTGCATTTTTGGTACATCCATTGGCATCTCTTACCACTATATTATAGGTACCGGGACTACTAACAGTATGTGTGGTTGAAGTTCCGAAACTCCCCCCGAAGGCACCTCCATTTACATTATATTGATATGGTCCTGTACCACCACTTGCATCTATGGTGATATCCACAGAAGTAGCGCCGCAACCAAAACTGTCGGTCGCAAATGCAGTGGCATCTACAGGAACAAGTCCAGCACCTATTGTAATTGGATTTCCATTAATAGTACTTATGGTCTGGGTACAACTGCTACCTGCCTGAACCGATACCGAATAGGTACCTGCCCCAAGATTATTAAAGGTATGGGTATTTGAACCATTTGGACCGAAGGTATTCATGGTAACACCGTTTCTTATTAACCTATAGCTATAAAATCCGGGTACTCCAGAAATGTTAATACTTATACTACCCTTATCACCACTACAGATGATATCTACCATGGAAACCGCCACAGTCATATCTACTTCGCTTATGGTTACGGTTTGGGACGGGAAAACACATGCACTTGGGGAGGCGTTCTTTAAACGCGTATACACCTGATAATTGCCAGGCGTAAATATATCGAAATACGGATTGTCCTGATAAGGTCCTGCAGCAGAATTAAGACTGTATTCGTAGCCAGCAGGTACATTGGTAACCTCTACCCTTCCTGGATTACCACAAATAATATTCTGGGTACTAAGTTGAGGATTCAAGGGATTGGAAGAAACCCTAAAATAATAAAAGGCTCCTGACCCTACCCTAACGCGATATTCCCCCGCAACGGAGGGATCACTGGCATCAAGGAAATAAGTTGCACTTGTTACTGCCGGCCCATAACAACTATTATCCTTTACGGGACAGGTGTCGGTTCCTACAAAAACACAGCTCGACGAAAGTTTCTGCCAAGTAATGGTGCCGGATCCGCTTACTGAAACAGTTCTATCATCACCAGTTCCACATAGAAAAAATTTGGCCAAGGTGCTACCATCGTTGGTACAGGTTACCTGTTCATTGGCACCATTGATGATTGTAGCAAACATCATTGGACTAGAAGTCACATCAATTGCATCCTCTTCGTTAGTATTATTTATGGAACTCTCCAGAAGGCTATTCTCCTGGGGTTGTTCAACAGCAATCTCTGATGCATTTATATTTTCGACCGCAGATGAAACATCCGCTATAAACTCATAAACTATAGAGTTTGCCTTCGAGGCACTAAACACAATGCTTAGTGCTAGCAGCAGTAGGGCATAATAAATATACCGTGGTTTTTTCGGGAGCATAGGTTAAGTAGGTTTTACAAAATATAATTAGACTTGGGGAGGTCAAAGTATATTCTTGGTGTAATAGTTTTGCTTATATTTTATATTTATCTTTAGCGTTCTAAGCTACATTATTAATTATTTAACGTCGAATTATGAAAAATAGTATCTTAATTATATTCATCGCCTTAATGTCTTTGAATTTATCTTGTGCTCAAACAACTGAAAATGAGGTTAATAGCGTAGATAATCCATCATTCACCGCAGAGCTAATAATCGATGAACTACAATTACCATGGGGATTTACCTTTCTTCCTGATGGTAGTATGCTCATTACGGAAAAGGCAGGCCAATTGATTCATTTCAAGGATGGCAAAAAGAATGAAGTAAGTAATACACCAGCAGTGTATAACAGAGGCCAAGGCGGTCTATTGGATGTTGTCCTGCATCCAGATTACGCCAATAATGGATGGATCTATATATCCTATGCTTCCGAAGAAGGTGATGATAAGGGTGGAAATACTGCTATTATCAGGGCAAAGTTGAACAACAACAGTCTTACCGACACCCAATTATTATACAAGGCCACTCCCAACACCACTAAAGGTCAGCATTTTGGCTCCAGATTTGCCTTTGACGATAAGGGTTATTTATTCTTTTCCATTGGAGAACGAGGGGACCGGGACGTTAATCCCCAGGATATTACCAGGGATGGCGGAAAAATATATCGTTTAAACGCGGACGGGAGTATTCCTTCAGACAATCCTTTTGTAAACACTGCAGGAGCAAAAACAGCCATATATAGCTATGGACATAGAAATCCCCAAGGTCTGGTAAAAAACCCTATGACCGGGGAAATCTGGGATAACGAACACGGTCCTCAGGGCGGGGATGAAATAAATATTATTGAAAAGGGCAAGAATTATGGATGGCCGGTAATTACTTATGGCATCAATTATAGCGGCACCCCCATTACGGATAAAACCGAAATGGAAGGCATGGAGCAACCAATACATTACTGGGTACCTTCTATTGCGCCAAGTGGAATGGCCTTTGTAACTTCAGACAAATACCCGGAATGGAAAGGAAACTTATTAATAGGCTCTTTAAAATTTCAATATTTGGAAAGACTGGAGCTAAAGGGTAACAAGGTTGTTTACAGAGAGAAATTAATGCCCGACTTAGGACGTGTGCGGGACGTTAGACAAGCCCCGGACGGTTTTATATATGTGGCCGTGGAAGGCAAAGGAATCTATAAACTAGTACCAAAGAAATAATACTCATTAAATTTAGTATCATCATCTTATAAAGTAATTTATGAAGCTCTTGCTTTTAACCTATATTTTCTCTATTTCATTATTGTCCTTTTTATTGTTCCAGGACAAGGAACTGGAAGAAAGCATCAATAGAGGTGCAGATATTTATTCGGACTTCTGTATAAACTGCCATATGGCGAATGGAGAGGGTGTTGAAAAAACATTCCCTCCATTGGCCAAATCAGATTTTTTATTGAACAAAAGAGAGGAAAGCATAAGGGGCGTAAAATACGGCCAACAAGGATATATATTGGTCAACGGGGTGGCCTACAACAACATTATGCCTCCAATGGGATTGGAAGATGAGGAAATTGCAGATGTGATGAACTATATCCTAAACTCCTGGGGCAATAAAAGCGACAGCATAGTAACCCCCGAAGAGGTTTCTATGAATGTCAATAAATAGTCTAGCCCTTACTGGCGTCTATGGCATTCTTTACAGAACCGTATTTTTTTAATAATTTTTCTGCCTCGGCATAATCAATATTTAATTCCTCTACCAAATATCGGGTTCCGCGATCTACCAACTTTTCATTGGTGAGCTGCATATTTACCATTTTATTACCTTTCACCCGCCCGATCCTGATCATTAAGGCAGTGGAAATCATATTGAGCACCAGTTTTTGCGATGTTCCGCTTTTCATCCGCGTACTTCCTGTTAGAAATTCAGGCCCAACGTTTACAGCGATGGGAATCTCTACGGCTTGAGTCAAGGGAGAACCCGGATTATTGGTAATACATGCAGTCAACAAGCCATGCGCAGCCGCCTCTTTTACCCCACCAATGACATATGGTGTAGTGCCCGATGCCGCTATCCCTACTACTGTATCGTTCTTTGTTATATTAAAAGGTTCCAAATCCTTCCAAGCCTGAACAGTATCATCCTCGGCATTTTCAACAGCCTTTCTAATTGCTACATCCCCACCGGCGATCAATCCAATTACGTAATCATGGGACAAGCCAAAAGTGGGAGGAATTTCCGAGGCATCCAAAATACCCAATCGGCCGCTGGTTCCCGCACCTATATAAAATAGTCTGCCCCCTTTATCGAATCGTACTTTCAAGGCATCTACCAATTTGGTCACTTCCGGTATAACCAAGGCAACGGCATCAGCAATCAACTGATCCTCCTTATTCATATTAGTAAGGATTGTTGCGGTATCCATCAATTCCAGGTCATTGTATTTTGATGGCAATTCGGTTATCTTTTTATAATCTTGCATATTTTTTGGTCGGTATTTAATTAAATAGAATTATTTTTTGGTTTAGCTTAAGAGGGTCCGTTAAAGCAGATTGGCTAATTCAGCGATTTGAAAAATCCAATCTTTACTTCTTTTACTCTTATAAAAATGTTTTATCAATTGAACTAGCATCTGCCCCACATATCAAAGTATACTTTTAGAATCATGGCAAACTTAGGTAATTTTAGTTTTTTAGATTGTCCAAAACTGGCAGTGGCAACTAAAAAAGTAAAGACATTTAAAAAATTTAAACTACTATAACATATAAATATCTTTAAAGCAATTTTATTTTAACGTCCCAGAAATCCTTTAATTTATCATCTTCTGGTTCCAGCTCGGTAATTAAAACATCTATAGTGTCCAAATCACATATTTTAAACCGCTGTGTGGAATTTAATTTCTCGGAAATTGATGGGGCCACAATTTTTTTTGAGGCATTTATCATAGCTTTTTTTATTTGAACAATATCCCAATCAAAATCGGTTACCCCATTTTTTACGTCGATGGAGTTGATACCTAAAAAGCAGATATCCACCTTAATATCATTCAGCATGTTTATAGCACAACCACCGATAGCAATTTGGGAATCCTTGGATAATTTTCCACCAACCAATATTACTTCCACGTCCGATTTGGCCATTAATTGAACAGCAACCGGCAAACTAGGTGTAAAACAGGTAATTTTCAAATTGGGTGGAATCATCCGTGCAATTTCCATATTGGTGGTTCCACCACTTAATAGTATAACCTGTCCACTCTTGATCAAGGTTATTGCCTTTCTTGCAATCCGGGACTTACTCTCAAGAGCATATATCTCTTGATTTTCAACATTGTAATTGTTAAACCCCAATGATATGGCCCCGCCATGTACCTTCTTTAGTTTTTTGGCAGCACTAAGCTCCTTGATATCACGGCGAATAGTATCTACCGAAACACTCAAAAGTTCGGCAATATCCGTAAACAAAACCCTATTATGGATTCTAACCTCGTTTAAGATTACTTGTTGTCTCTCGGCTTTTAACATAAAATTGTCATATTAACAGAATATAGTCAATATTAGCAAAAAACTGCAAACAAACCGCATACAGCTATTTATTTTAATAATTATTGCAATATATTGCAAATTATTGCAATAGTTGCAGTATTTTGCATATTTTTGAGAATATCAATTATTCTATTTCTAATTTAATTTACTAAAAATTAACTCTAAAAGCCGATGAAAAAATTTCAAACAATTAGGGGAAAATTACCAAGCCATTTATTCCTATGGCTACTTCTGGTAATGAGTACAAACGTATTTGGGCAACAATCCCCAATTACAATTAGTGGAAACATTACTGAAAGTGGTTCTGGGATACCCATAGCCGGTGCTTCTGTATTTATTGCAAATACATCTTTCGGTGCCGTTTCGGATTTCGATGGAAACTACAGCTTTAAAGCTGCTCTGGAAAACGGGGATTATGTTCTCACCGCTAGCTATCTTGGATTTAGCACTCAAAAAATATCCTTCACAGCCTCTGGTGGAGATATCACACAGGATATTGTTCTAGCGGAAGACCTTTTAAGCCTGGACGAAGTAGTGGTTACCGGGACAGGGACAGGCGCCAATAAAAGATCCCTAGGAAACGCCATATCTACTGTAAAATCGGAAGATTTGACCAATAATGGCGCTACTCAGGTAGACCAGGCCATTGCTGGAAAAGTTTCTGGTGCATTAGTACAACAAAATTCCGGAGATCCTGCGGGTGGTATCAGTATAAGACTTAGAGGGCCTAGCACCATTGCCGGTAGTTCCGACCCACTATATATTGTGGATGGTATCATTATAAGCAACTCCAGTAACGAGCTTATAGATTTGGGAGGTAACTCCCAGAACAGGCTGGCCGACCTAAACCCCAATGATATTGAAAAAATAGAAATAATCAAGGGTGCAGCGGCAGCGGCGATCTACGGATCAAGGGCCAGCAACGGGGTAGTTCAAATTTTTACCAAAAAGGGAAAGAGTGGTGAACCCAAGTTTACCTTTATGACAAATATCAAGCTAAACGAGCTTAGAAAAAAGATTGACTACAATACGGTTCCCCTAGCTTGGGAAGTAGCCACTGACAGAAACAATTTGGCTACGGTTGCAGTAGAGCGATATGATTTACAAGATGTTATATTCGACACCGGTTTTGGCTTGGAGAATTACTTTTCTGTAAATGGAGGAAATGAAAAGACCTCCTATTTTCTTTCGGCCTCACATTTGGATAATGAAGGCATCGTAAAGAATACCGACTTTAAACGCTACGGATTTAAAGCCAATATTACCCAGAAGGCATTTGATTGGTTGGATATTACAGGAGGTTTCAACTATGTAAGAAGTATAAGTAACGACGTTCCTAATGGTGGAATCAATTCTGCCTATGGATCTCTTACAGGATTCTTGTTCAGCGACAATTCCATAGATCCTACCCCCGATGCTTCAGGAGTTTATCCAGTAACCTCTCCCCTAGTGGCCAGAACCAATCCATTGGAGGCTGTAGACCGATTTGATTTTGGACAAAAAACCAATCGTTTTATCACAAGCATTGCCCTGGATGGTAAATTTAATGAACACCTTTCCGCAAAATATACCCTGGGAATGGATTATTACAACCAATCCGCATTTGCCTTTATTCCCATCAACAATACCTCAACGTTACCCGATGGATTTGCTAGAAGATCTGATTTAAACAGTTTTCAATACAATAGCGACCTAAATGTAACTTACAGGACCGATATATCGGATAGTGTGAACTCCATAACCACCGCTGGCGGTTCTTGGCAATACGAAGAAAGGGATAGGGTCGGCATTAGTGCAACTGGACTTCCGCCTGTAGTGCAAACGGCAACGGGAGGTAGTTTATTGGAGCAAGGCGAGACCAGGTCCCAAATTTCATATTGGGGAGCTTTTCTACAACAGTCTTTTTCCTTTATGAACAAAATTTATATAAACGGTGCAGTAAGAATGGACGGCGCTTCGACCTTTGGTAAGGATGAACGCAATCAACTTTATTTCAAAGCCAGCGCCTCTTATGTTCTATCCGATGAGGATTTCTGGAAAGACACCTTTTCAGACACTTTTAACTCCTTTAAATTAAGGACCTCATGGGGTCAGGCCGGTAACCTAACCGCATTGGGTGCCTTCGATAGATTTTCAGTATATTCTCCTTCAGCTATTGGTGGAGCGGTAAGTCTTATTCCATCTACCGCCCAAGGGAATGAAAACCTAAAACCAGAAAGACAGGATGAAATTGAATTAGGTTTTGATGCCGGATTTCTTAACAATAGGTTAGGCTTGGAATTCTCATACTACCATCAAAAGGTAACAGATCTATTGCTACCAAGGGTATTGGCTCCATCAACCGGTTTCAGCTCTAGATTCGAAAACGTAGGCAACTTGGAGAATAAAGGGATTGAATTACTGCTCAGGGCCGCACCTATAAAAAATGAAAACTTTTCATGGGACGTAACCGCTTCTTTCTCCAAAAACAAGAATGAGGTTACCAATGTTGCCGGAGGTGGCCGACTAACCCTAGATGGTAGTTTCTCTACCAACTATGTAATAGAAGGTGAGTCATTAGGTGTTTTTTATAGGGAATTTTACGCACGTAACGAAGATGGCACAATAGCTCTGGATGCGAATGGTTACCCATACAGAGGAACTACCGAGGATGGTGAATCATCCAAAGTATTGGGAGACCCAAATCCAGATTGGTTTGGATCCTTGATCAATGAAGTTTCTTATAAGAACTTTTCATTAAGAGTACAGTTTGATGCTGTTCAGGGTTACGAAGTATTCAACTGGAACCGTAGATTGCTGGACAATGTATTGTTTGGCGGTGGATACAATGTTGGTCAAGAATTGTTGGGGAACCTTCCCAAAGGTTACGGAGGAGCACAGGCCAATATCTTTGAAGAGTTTGTGGAGGATGGATCTTTCGTTAAGTTAAGGGAAGTAAGCCTTAGCTATAACTTCAAACCTAAATGGGATTTCATAGACAACGTAGCATTGAGTTTGGTAGGTAGAAACTTGGTTTCATGGGACAATTATTCCGGATGGGATCCAGAAGTAAGTGCCGCAGGTCAAAGCAATGGGGTAAGAGGATTTGATTTTGCTACTGTTCCAATCCCAAAGACCTATCAATTTGGAGTAAATGTTAGTTTCTAAACTTAAAAAAAACAACGATGAAAAAATATTTAAATTTTAATATAAAGGCTATTGCACTATTGATGACCGTTTTGGCGGTATCATCTTGCGAAACCGATTTTGATAATCCCAATGCCGCTACGGACGCCCAAGTTTTTTCTTCTAGGGAAGGTATATTGGCAGCAACCATAGGAATGCAACAATTGTATTCCACCACAGGTTTGAGATGGATAGTAGAAACACCAGCGGTAACTACAAGGGAGGCAGGTATTACCACTACCTTTCAGAATATGATAGATCTTGAGGACGGTGGGGACATTCCAAATTCCACTTCCAATATTGTCGGACTATGGTCCACGATGCTTCGGGTGATGTCGATTTCAGAAGATATTGCAAAAAATGCACCTGATCTGAACATCAATGACGGCACCAAAAGTGGTTTGATTGCTTACGCCAATTTATTTAAGGCAATGGCCATAGGAAGTATGGCGCAGAACTACGAACAGGTAATTGTAGCTATCAGCCAAGATGGGGATGCAGCATTCGTATCCAGAACAGAAGCTTACAATACCGCAGTGGCTCTACTCAATGAGGCTCAAAACCTAATTGCGGCCAACCCAATATCCGACGAGTTCAGCTCAGAGATCCTGAGAGGAAATATAGACTTGGAAAATACCCTGCAGGCAATGTCGGCTCGGTACAATCTATTTGCAGGTAATTATGATGCTGCAATTTCGGCAGCGGGCTCAGTAGACGAATCTTCTACCTCAGTATTTACCTATGATTCACAAAATTTAAATCCGGTATGGAGCAGGGTATTTCAAAACGGGGTTCCCAATTTTAAACCTAGAGATAACTTTGGCTTGCCAGCCTCCTTTTCAATTGACCCTGCTGATGGTCGCGTTGATTTCTATTTGGTTCCTTTGGATGAACTGAACATAAATCAACTACCTATAGAAGACCTTGCAGGATTCTTTGATGAGGAGAGCGGTACTGAATCCATTCCCGTTTATCTACCGGACGAAATGAGCCTAATTATTGCCGAAGCCAATCTTAGAAAAACTTCAGCCGATATCACAGCTGCCGTAACCGCCATAAACAATGTTAGGACTGATAATGATGATGTCTTTGGGGTAAACGCCAATATCCCTGCTTATGCAGGGGATACGTCCGTTGAAGCCTTATTGAACGAAGTGTACCTTAACCGTAGGCTGGAACTGTTCTTAACCGGAACCAGTCTGGAGGACAGCAGAAGGTTTGAACGACCTGAGCCCAGCACAAGTGCCAAGGTATTTACTGATGAAAGGAATAGAAACTTTTATCCTTATCCAAACACTGAAAGGGACAACAATAGCAATACTCCGGCCGACCCATCAATTTAAAGGAAAAATTGTTTTAGATTACAAAAGGCCTACATTTATGTTTAAATGCTAGGCCTTTTATTTCAACACTCAATTTCATATGTTCAAAAAAATTGCCCTTTTACTTACATTATCCATTACCTCCTGCTCGGTATTAAAACCTTCCATACCAACACCCAAACACGAATTTAGAGGTGTATGGATAGCCACCGTAGTCAATATAGACTGGCCAAAAAGCGGCCTCGATGATATTGAAAAACAGAAACAGGACTATCTGAAAATCCTTGATTTTTATAATGACTTAAATTTTAATGCCGTAATAGTTCAAATTAGGGCCGCCGGGGATGCTTTTTATCCTTCCCAATACGCGCCCTGGTCAAGATTTTTGACCGGCAATGAAGGTGTAGCCCCAGAACCCTATTACGACCCCTTACAATGGATGATACAGGAAGCGCATGCCAGGGGAATGGAGTTCCACGCATGGCTTAACCCCTACCGGGCCACGTTTGACGAAAAACTGGAAATCTTAAGTAAAGACCATGATTACAACCTACATCCAGATTGGATGCTGAAATACGGAAAAAAATACTATTACAATCCCGGATTGCCGGAAGTACAACAGCATTTAACAAATATCATGGGAGAAGTAGTTGCCAATTACGATGTAGATGCCGTTCACTTTGACGACTATTTTTACCCCTATAAAATAACCGATGAAACTTTTGAGGATACGGAAACCTATACCAAATACGCCCAACCACAACAATCCTTGGAAGATTGGAGAAGAAGCAATATTGATAGTTTGGTCAAGAAGGTACACAACACCATAAAAAGCGAAAAACCATGGGTACAATTCGGTATAAGTCCGTTCGGAGTATGGAAAAACAACAGCACCGATCCTCTTGGATCGGACACCAAAGCCGGGCAGACCACCTATGAGGACCTGTACGCCGATCCGTTGTTATGGATGAAAATGGGATGGATAGACTATTTGGTGCCCCAAGTATATTGGAGCATGGATCTACCCGTAGCATCCCATAAAAAGATAGTGGACTGGTGGTCCAAGAACAGTTATAACACCAATCTATATATTGGCAACGGACCCTACAAAATAAGAAACAATAGTGACAAAGCCTGGGACAAGAAAAAAGAACTTCCGAACCAATTAAGCTTCGCCAGAGAAAATAAAAATGTAATCGGAAATGTATTTTTCAGCGCCAAATCCCTAATGTCCGACAAGGAGGATGTGCTCAAAATATTGAAGAAAAAATACTACCAAAACATTGCTTTGCCACCCAGTTCACCATTTCAAAAAAACGCATTTCAGAATGAAATTATTGAAACACAGTTTCAAGAAAAAGATGGCCTTTTACATTTCAATATACCATCCAAGGAAAGACAAAATTTAAGATACGCTTTGATATATGTAGCCAAAAAAGAATCAATATTAAGTCTGGAAAACACGGATAGATTAGTGGCAAAAATACCACTTTCGGACTCCGGTAATTTTAGTTTTAACAGTTCAGGATTCAAAGGAAAAAAACTTTTGGCCTTAACTTTTATAAATAATTTTGGACAGGAAAGTAGACCCAAAATCATCAGAATAAATTAAAGTCAAGGAAGATTTAATATCTTCATGAACACAAAAATAAAAACCAATTTTAAAACATAAAAAGCTGGTAAAATGATTCAAAAAGACAAGTGGGCATGGGCATGGGTTCCTGTTTTATACTTTACACAAGGCATTCCATACGTACTTGTAGTTACAGTTTCGGTAATAATGTATAAAAAACTGGGTATCAGTAACTCTGATATCGGTTTATACACAAGCTGGTTATACCTTCCGTGGGTCTTAAAGCCACTTTGGAGTCCGTTTGTGGACCTTAATGGCACCAAACGAAAATGGTTTTTGAGCATGCAGCTAATTATTTCCCTCGCCATCTTGGGAGTGGGCTTGACCGTGCCGACATCCATATTTTTCACCACCACTTTGGCCTGTTTTTGGATGGCAGCTTTTGCTTCTGCAACCAACGATATTGCATCTGACGGATATTACATGTTGGGCCTGACCGAAAAAAAACAGGCCTTCTTTGTAGGCATGCGAAGTACCTTCTATCGCCTGGCCATGATCACCGGTCAGGGACTCATTGTTATCCTCGCAGGATTTCTGGAAAACTATTATGGAGACAACACAAAGGCATGGTCCGTTACCATGATCGCCGCTGCCATTTTAATGTTGGCATTGACCATTGCCAACTTTTTTGTCACTCCAAAATATGAAACTTCGGAAGCCATTATCCAAGTAAAACCTGAAGGATTTTTGGACGTATTTATTTCCTTTTTTAAGAAGCCCAATATTGGTATTGCCTTGGCCTTTATTTTAAGTTACCGCCTCGGGGAATCCCAATTGGTAAAAATGGCCGCACCCTTTTTATTGGACAAAACCTCAGCAGGCGGATTGGAGTATTCCACCGAGGCGGTAGGGACCATTTACGGAACAGTGGGAGTAATTATGCTATCCTTGGGTGGTATACTTGGTGGCATCCTAATTTCCAAGGATGGATTAAAAAAATGGATGCTGCCCATGGTATTGTCACTTAATCTGCCCAATGCCATGTACGCCTTTTTGGCCTTGACAAAAACTACTAGCTTGGTGGCTGTTGTAGCAACAGTGATTTTGGAACAGTTTGGTTATGGCTTTGGCTTTGCCGCCTTTCTAATCTTCCTGATCTATATTGCCGAAGGAATTTCCAAAACCTCCCACTATGCCATCGCCACCGGATTTATGGCATTGGGAATGATGCTGCCGGGAATGGCAAGTGGCTATATTCAGGAATGGCTGGGATATGGAGGCTTTTTTGTTTGGGTGGTCATTGCTGCCCTACCCGCGCTCTTCCTTTTAAAATTTATAAAATATCCCGCCGATTACGGTAAAAAAACCAATACCGATGATGTTTAAAATTGCATCCTATAACGCTGCCGCTACCCAGCTTGGCCTAAACGAAAAAGTTGGTCAATTGTTTATGCCCGCGGCCTTTATCAATGATACCGAAGAAGAAATTCAAGGATTGGAAAAACTCATCGGTAAATACCATGTAGGCGGCCTATGCTTCTTTCACAGTAGGGCCAGCGCCGCGACCAATTTTGAAGGAAAAAAGAAAATTGTTTACAATGAACAAAGCCTGACCACACTAAAGAACCTTATCCGTCGATATCAAAATGTGGCAAAATATCCACTGCTCATAAGTATTGATGCCGAATGGGGATTGGCCATGCGCGTAGAAAATACGCCGCAATATCCCTATGCCATCACCTTGGGAGCCATACAAAACAAGGAGGATTTAATTTTTAAGGTAGGACAACAAATAGCCTTGGATTGCAGACAGGCGGGAATTCATTGGAATTTAGCACCCGTAGTGGACATCAACAACAACCCCAATAATCCCGTAATTGGCTACCGCTCATTTGGAGAAGATAAATTGAATGTCACCCAAAAGGCCATGGCCTTTATCAAAGGTACCCAGAGTGTTGGGGTTTTAAGCTGCATCAAACATTTTCCTGGCCACGGCGATACGGCCACTGATTCCCATCTAGGGCTGCCCATTATTAAAAAACCCAAGGAAGCCTTAATCGAAAACGAACTTTATCCCTTTAGGGAAACCATAAAAAATGGAGTGGATAGCGTTATGGTAGGCCATTTATCCATCCCCTCTTTGGATAATGGCGAAGGTACTCCGGCCACAATTTCCAAAACCATTATTACAGGTCTCCTTCGAAAGGAACTAAATTTTAATGGCGTGGTTATATCAGATGCCTTGAACATGCATAGCGTTAGCAAAATGTTTCCGGAAAAAGGGGAACTGGAATGGCGTGCCTTTGATGCCGGTAATGATATTCTTTGTTTTGCAGAGAACACAGAGGAAGGCATTCAAAAAATAATGGGTTATGCAGACCCAGGAGAAATAGAAGAACGTTTTAAGCGGGTATGGCATTTAAAGGAACAAGCCTTTGCACCCTATACCCTAGCACGTACAGACCAAGAGGCAACCTCCATTTTAAACAAACAGTTGGCCCAGGAAAGCCTTACTTTGTTGACTGGCAGCGATAAGATTATTAGCGACTTTAAAAATGAAGGCTTTAAGTGCCTCTCCTTAGGGGAACCGACCAATAACACCTTTGCGGAAGCTGCCTTCATGGTTGCTGGTGAGGGACCAATAAATAAGGATAATGTTTTAATAGCCCTTTATCCGCCAAAAGTTAAGCCGCAGAATAATTTTGATCTCAAAACTGAGGAACTGGAGCAGCTGCAGCACTTGTTAAAAACAAAGAAAGTTATACTATATGTCTTTGGAAACCCTTATGCACTTAACCTCATTGACTATAAGACCGCCAAAGCAGTGGTATTGGTATATCAAAATTTCATAGAGTTTCAATATAATGCCCTGGCCCATTTCAGAGGAGAAATTACTGCTAAAGGGACATTGCCTGTTACCATTAATCTAAAAGTGTTTTAAAGACAATGGAGAATAACATTATCGAATCCTGGAATAAGAATGCCCTTGAATGGATCAAGGTAATCGACAATGCGGATATTGAATCCAGAAAGTTCACCAATAGGGCCATATGGGATCTCATTGGCAATTCTCCTGCTATCAAAATTTTGGACGTTGGCTGCGGGGAGGGATGGCTCACTAGGAGCCTTGGCACCATGGGTAAATCTGTGGTGGGCCTGGATGCCATTCCCAAATTATTGGAAAACGCTGAAAAAAAAGGCGATGGCACCTATTATCAAATGTCCTACGAAGATATTATATTGGGCAAGCCCATCCCGGAAGCGCCCTATGATGCGGCAGTTTTCAACTTTTGCCTTTATCAGAGGGAAGGGCTGAGCCAACTTCTAAAACAAGTAAAAAAAGCGCTATCCGAAAATGGGTATATCGCTATACAGACTCTTCACCCCTATTTCTTATTGCAAAATGATTTGGAGTATAAGAGCCAATGGATCAACGATTCCTGGAAAGGGCTTCCGGGTAATTTCACCGACGGCCATTCTTGGTATGCCCGTACCTTCGAATCATGGATGTCCGTAATTAAAAAAGCCGGACTTCAATTACACCAATTACAGGAAGTGACCAATGATAACAATAAACCCCTGTCGGTGATTTTTATATTGTCAGAATAGATTCAGGCCAACCATATGAACCATAACAACATCAATAATTAAAAATGAAAAGATATAAAGTCATTGGGCTAATGTCAGGAACCTCCTTGGACGGATTGGACCTGGCTTACTGCCATATATGGGAAACCACCACGGGTTGGAATTTTGAGATTAAAGAAACGCACAGTATTTCCTATGGCGAGGAAATGCAGGCAAAACTTAAAAACTCCATTTACCTTCGCGCTGACCAATTGCTACAATTCCACAATATCTATGGCAGCTGGCTTGGGCAACAGGCCAAGGATTTTATTAAAGAACATACCCTGGAGGTCGATTTTATTGCCAGTCATGGCCATACCACCCATCACCAGCCCCAAAACGGACTCACCTTCCAAATTGGTTCTGGCCAACATTTAGCGAATGAGAGCGCCACAAAAGTAATTTGCGATTTCCGGACCAACGACGTGGCCTTGGGCGGACAAGGTGCTCCCTTGGTACCTATTGGGGATCAACTCTTTTTTTGTCAGTACGATTATTGTCTAAATCTGGGCGGAATTAGCAATATATCCTTTGAACAAAATGGCAAGAGATTGGCCTATGACATAGGCCTGGCCAATATGATCCTCAACCATATTACCAAAAAAATCCACCTGGATTATGACAAAGGAGGTGCTTTGGCAAAGACCGGAAAGATAAACAAAGAAATGTTGGATCAACTCAACGATCTGGAATTCTATAAATTACCCTTCCCAAAGTCTATAGGGTTCGAATGGTTTGTAGAGAAAGTAGTCCCCATTGTTGAAGGGACCAAGGACAGTATTGAAAATTTACTGCATACAGCCGTTCATCATATATGCGACCAGATAGCCCTTCAGGTGAAGGCCCAAAAGACTAAAACAAAAAAGAGCCTGTTTGTTACCGGGGGTGGCGCCCTAAACACCTTCCTTATGGATTGTTTACAGGAAAAACTTGGATCGGAAACTAAAGTTGTTTCTCCCTCAAAAACCTTGATCGAATTTAAAGAGGCTCTGGTATTTGCGCTTATGGGGGTTTTACGTGAGGAACAGAAAATTAATTGCCTTAGTTCCGTAACGGGGGCCAAAAGAGACTCCTTTGGAGGTGTTATTTATTTACCGGCTTAAAACATATCGTTTGGTATATTAAATCAAAACCTTATCTTGGTTACTTGAATATTACCTCTTTACAAAACCAAAGATATAATGAGCGAAAAACAAAAAAAGGCAACCGCCTATTGGAAGGAAAATGTGCGTTATTTATTTATTCTTTTAGCCATATGGTTTGTCGTTTCCTTCGGGGCCGGGATATTATTTAAGGATGCCCTGAACACTATAAAAATTGGTGGGTTTAAATTGGGCTTTTGGTTTGCACAACAAGGATCTATCTACGTTTTTGTGGTATTAATATTTGTTTATGTGCGCCTTATGAACAAGTTGGACAAAAAGTATGGTTACAACGAATAGCCGCTGTGAATTTTCCAACACGGCTTATAAATATCGAAATACCTATGGGCTTACCACCCAATTGGTCAAAAACACAATCCAAAATATCAACCAAAAAACTTAAAATATGAGTGTTCAAGTCTGGACGTACCTTCTTGTAGGAATCACCTTTGCCCTGTATATAGGAATAGCCATTTGGTCCAGGGCAGGATCTACCAAGGAATTTTATGTTGCCGGTGGCGGGGTTTCCCCCTTAGCGAACGGAATGGCCACTGCAGCCGACTGGATGTCTGCAGCTTCCTTTATCTCCATGGCGGGAATTATTGCCTTTGCAGGTTATGACGGTTCGGTTTACCTAATGGGCTGGACGGGTGGCTATGTGCTTTTGGCCCTACTCCTTGCCCCCTATTTAAGAAAATTTGGAAAATTTACGGTACCCGATTTTATAGGGGACCGCTATTACTCCAATACCGCCCGTATGGTGGCGGTGTTCTGCGCATTGATTGTTTCCTTTACCTATGTCGCCGGACAAATGCGAGGTGTTGGAGTGGTCTTCTCCAGGTTTTTACAAGTAGATATAAATACAGGGGTGATCATTGGAATGGTAATAGTGCTATTTTATGCCGTCTTAGGTGGTATGAAAGGAATTACCTATACCCAAGTGGCACAATACTGTGTGCTCATATTCGCCTTTATGGTCCCTGCCATTTTTATTTCCTTTCAAATGACAGGTAACCCCATACCACAACTGGGAATGGGATCTACCCTCAATGATGGTTCTGGAACCTTTTTAATGGATCGGTTGAACGGACTCTCCACAGAGTTGGGCTTTGCCGAATATACGGATGGCACCAAATCGGTCATAGATGTCTTTGCCATTACCTTGGCCCTCATGGTGGGTACGGCAGGATTACCTCACGTTATTGTAAGATTCTTTACAGTAAAGAGGGTCAAGGATGCGAGGAAATCAGCTGGATTGGCCTTGTTGCTTATCGCTATCCTTTATACTACCGCTCCCGCGGTTTCCGTTTTCGCGAAAATAAATTTGATCAATACGGTAAGCAACAATGAGTATAGCCTTATGCCCGTTTGGTTTAAAAACTGGGAGGAAACCGGCTTATTGACCTTCGACGATAAAAATAAGGATGGAATTATACAATATGTGGCCGACAAGGATAAAAACGAATTAACTGTTGATAATGACATTATGGTGCTGGCCAATCCGGAAATTGCCAACCTTCCTGCCTGGGTAATTGCCCTAGTGGCCGCTGGAGGTTTGGCAGCTGCGCTCAGTACAGCAGCAGGATTGTTACTGGTCATCTCTGCCTCTGTTTCCCATGACCTGATAAAAAAAGTTTTCAAGCCCAATATCTCAGAAAAAGGGGAGCTATGGGCTGCAAGGGGTGCAGCAACCGTTGCTGTAGTTATTGCAGGGTATTTTGGAATTCACCCACCTGGATTTGTGGCGGCAGTGGTTGCACTGGCCTTTGGACTAGCGGCAGCATCTTTCTTCCCGGCCATTGTCTTGGGTATTTTTTACAAAAAAATGAACAAGGAAGGAGCCATTGGCGGTATGGTCGTTGGGATCAGTCTAATGATGTTCTACATGGCCAAATTCAAGTTGGGTTGGTTGGGAGAAATTCCCGATAAGTCGGAGTGGTGGTTTGGAATATCCCCAGAAGGCTTTGGAACCGTGGCCATGATCGTCAACTTTATTGTTGCATTGGTAATCAATAGATTTACTCCTGAACCCCCAGAGTACGTCCAGGAAATAGTTGAGAACATTAGGATTCCCAGTGGTGCAGGAGAGGCGGTAGACCACTAATTAAAGAATTGAACCAAAATGTTGGCGATTTAAATAAAATGCAAATCAAATAACAGCAATTGCCCATTTTGTGCATGGAAGGGAACAAACCTCTTATCTTCTTGTTAAGGTTTTAATACATTCTAATAAAATTGGCATTTCATTATTAAATTCATATCAGGAAACCTTCCTTTTATGGATGATTTATATAAATTTATAGAAATTTTAGAAACACGATGAGCAATTATCACATTAAGCATTTAGAAGAGTATTATCAGGTTTATCGAAAATCGGTTCGCGAACCAGAAAATTTCTGGGGAGAAGTGGCCGAAGAACATTTTTTATGGAGAAAAAAATGGGACAACGTTTTAAGTTGGGATTTTGAAAAACCTGAAATAAAATGGTTTGAAGGGGCACAATTAAATATTACCGAAAATTGTATAGATAGGCATTTACTTACTAGGGGAGAAAAAACGGCCATTATTTTTGAGCCCAATAATCCGGAAGAGGAAGCCCAGCACATTACCTATCACCAGTTACACGAACGCGTATGCCAGCTGGCCAATGTATTAAAGGACAAGGGTGTTAAAAAGGGAGATCGGGTTTGTATTTACCTACCCATGATCCCGGAATTGTCCATTGCCCTCTTGGCCTGTGCCCGGATAGGAGCAATCCACTCGGTGGTTTTTGCCGGTTTTTCATCCACCGCCTTATCTACAAGAATCAATGACAGTGACTGTAAATTGGTAATTACCTCAGATGGATCTTATAGAGGTTCTAAATCTATAGACCTGAAGGGAATTGTAGACGAAGCCTTAGAAGATTGTCCCGGTGTTAAATCTGTTTTGGTAGTGAAGCGCACCAATGCCGAAATAAAAATGAAAGAAGGTCGCGATGAATGGTTACAAAACTTGCTGGAAAATGCATATTTGGATTGTGTCCCCGAAATCATGGACGCCGAGGATCCTTTATTCATATTGTACACCTCTGGATCTACTGGTAAGCCTAAGGGCATGGTACATACCACCGCAGGTTATTTGGTGTATACCGCTTATACCTTCAAGAATGTTTTTCAATACACCGAAAACGATGTTTATTGGTGTACCGCGGATATAGGCTGGGTTACCGGACATAGTTATATTGTTTATGGACCCTTGGCAAATGGTGCCACTACACTAATGTTCGAAGGGGTTCCCAGCTATCCTGATTTTGGCAGGTTTTGGGAGATCATAGAAAAACATAAGGTAAACCAGTTTTACACGGCCCCTACAGCCATTAGGGCCTTGGCCAAACAAAATATTTCCTTTGCCGAAAAACACGACCTGTCGTCCTTAAAAGTATTGGGCTCCGTTGGGGAACCCATTAACGAAGAAGCTTGGCACTGGTACAATGATGTCATTGGAAAAAAGAATAGTCCCATTGTGGATACTTGGTGGCAAACAGAAACAGGAGGCATAATGATAACGCCCATTCCTTATGTAACCCCAACCAAACCCACTTATGCCACATTGCCTTTTATAGGCATACAACCAGCATTGATGGACGAGCAGGGCAAGGAACTCAAAGGCAACCAGGTAGAAGGTCGCCTATGTATAAAATTCCCTTGGCCAGGAATGGCAAGGACTATCTGGGGCAATCATGAACGTTATAAGGACACCTATTTCTCTGCCTACCCCAACAAATATTTTTCAGGGGATGGCGCCTTAAGGGACGAGGTAGGATATTATAGAATTACCGGCCGTGTAGACGATGTAATCATCGTATCTGGCCACAACTTGGGTACGGCCCCAATAGAGGATGCCATAAACGAACACCCAGCAGTATCGGAATCGGCCATAGTAGGCTTCCCACACGATATTAAGGGAAATGCACTTTACGGTTATGTAATCCTTAAGGAAACAGGGGAATCCCGTAACCACGATAATTTAAGGATCGAAATTAACCAGATTATCACGGAGCACATTGGCCCTATAGCCAAATTGGATAAGATACAGTTTACCTCCGGCCTGCCAAAGACACGTTCCGGCAAGATCATGAGACGTATCCTGCGCAAGATTGCCAGTAGGGACATGAACAATTTGGGAGATACTAGTACACTGCTAAATCCAGAAGTAGTAGAAGAAATTAAGGACAACGTCCTATAATTAAATGGTGGGGCATTGCCACTTTATTGAAAAACATAAAGTGGCCGTGCTTTCCGCTATGTCTTTTTTATGCCCCGGATATTTTGCCATTATATATTTAAAATCCAAATGACATAAAAAAGGATGCCGCTGCAATCACTAATGCGGAGAACAACCATTGCCTCAAGGGCGAACGGATTTCCGTAAAATGTTTAAACGCTGGTTTATGTAATAATAGTAAATTGGCATGTGTTACAAGCAAGATGCTTTTTATTTAATTCCAATACCCTGGAGATTCCAAATAATTGAAATTCATTGGGTAAAAATGAATTCTTTACAGGCTCCAGCAATTAATTTTAAGTCAATTAAATCACGGTAGGCCCGCCTGAATAGAACGGGCAGGCGGCAGAGCATTTAAATCTCACTTAGTGAGCAACTTTTCCTATATGAGTAAAATAGATATCAGGACAGTGGATGTCGTTCAATATATAAAGCCCTTGCGCGAAGGAGGCTCCCTCCCTGCAATTGTAAAGGCCGATGACGGATTCCTTTACGTTTTAAAGTTCAGGGGTGCCGGTCAGGGTAAAAAAGCATTGATCGCAGAGCTTATCGGCGGAGAATTTGCCAGGGCCATAGGACTAAAGGTTCCTGAAATGGTGTTCATGAACCTGGATGATTCTTTTAGCAAGACAGAGCCGGATGAGGAAATTCAGGATCTTCTAAAATTCAGCGTTGGCCTAAATCTAGGGCTGCATTTTTTATCCAGTGCCATTACCTATGATCCCCTAGTATCCCAAATTGATGAAATGACTGCTTCAAAAGTGGTATTATTGGATAGCCTTATCAGCAATATAGACCGTACTGCCAAAAACACCAACCTATTGCATTGGAACAAGGAATTATGGGTCATAGACCATGGCGCAAGTTTTTATTTTCACCATAACTGGGATACATGGAAAAATCATCTTACCAGAACTTTTCCCCTTATAAAAGACCACGTACTTCTATCCAGGGCCTCTAAATTAGCTGAAGCCGCTCAGGTAATAACACAAACCATAGATAGTAACAAGATTGCCGAAATTATTGCAACAATTCCAGAGGACTGGCTACAGAACGAATCAGATTCCTTGACTCCTGAAGAAATGAGATCGGCCTATATAGAATATATAAACACCAAACTTTCTATGATTCAATTGTTGGTAAAAGAGTCTGAAGATGCAAGATAGGGTTAAATATGAATATGCCATAATTAGAATTGTTCCCAAAGTGGAGCGCGAAGAATTCTTTAATGTGGGCGTTATACTTTTCTCAAAAAGGAAAAAATTTCTTGGTGTAAAATTTCATATCTGTAAAAATAAGTTGGCCACCTTTTCATGTGAAGTCGACTTCGATACCTTGAAGAACTATTTAAACGCCTGGGAAGACATCTGTATTGGATCTCCAAAAGGAGGCGCCATAGGTGAATTGGAATTATCGGATAGGTTCAGGTGGTTAACAGCGTCCAGAAGTACTATTATACAAAGTTCCGAAACCCACTCTGGCCTATGTCTGGACCCACAAAAAGAACTGGAAGACATATTCAGCCAATGCGTTTTATAGGGTAAAGCTGTATTGATATAATTTAAAAACTTGGGCCATGCCAGTAAAACTCCTGCCCTAATCGAGTATTGGACAAACCAACAGGTTCATTTTATTAAACCCCACCTTCTTCCTTTAGAAAGGAACCTTAAGCAAACACAACACTCACAATCAATTGATTATAAGCCTAAAAGTTTTACATTAGATCATTGGAGCTTACCAGGCTCAAGTTAAAAAAACCACCTAACCAATCCACCAATGAAAGAAACCAACGAACACTTAAAGAGGGAGGTCGGTGTTATGGGCCTTAGCGCCAATCTGGTAAATATTATGATAGGGGCCGGTATCTTTGCCCTCCCTGCCATTGTTGCGGCCGGATTAGGTTCCTCCAGTATTTTCGCTTATCTATTCTGTGGCCTGCTAATTGCGCTGGTAATGCTCTGCTTTGCAGAAGTTGGCAGCAAAGTAACTACTTCTGGTGGGGCCTATACCTATATAGAAACCTCGTTCGGGCCTTATTTTGGCTTTCTTACCGTTATCTTATTCGTTCTTTCCGCAACATCGGCAGATGCAGCAGTATCCAATGCCCTTGTGGATATCATTGGAACTATGTTTCCCGTATTTAAATCGAACACCCTCAGAATATTGATTTTTTTTATTCTTTTTGGCACATTGGGGTATGTCAACGTTAGGGGAATAAAAGAAGGAATGTCTGTGGTAAAGACCATAACCATTATCAAACTAATCCCACTATTACTGTTGGTTATTTTTTCATGGGGAGAGGTATCCTTGGATCATCTCGCCATAAATTCGGTTGCTAGCATTGAAGATATTGGTAAAATATCGCTTATTCTATTTTTTGCATTTCAAGGTGCAGAGTCGGGTCTATCCATTAGTGGGGAGGTTAAAGATCCAAACAAAAATATACCTAAGGCCATATTTATAAGTGTTGTTGGCGTTTTAATCCTCTATATCCTTATCCAAACGGTTTCCTTAGGGGTACTTGGGGCATCATTGGCCACCTTTAAGGAAAATCCCCTTAGCTATGTCGCCGATCAGGTTTTTGGCCCCATAGGCTTTACTATTATAACCGTTGGTGCAGCAGTTTCCATGCTCGGAAATTTAAGCAGTGAAATTTTGAGCATTCCCAGAGTCTTGTTTAGGGCTTCAAAAGATAAGGTACTGCCCCTTAGTACACTCTCTAAAGTTCACGACAGATTTTCCACTCCCTACATTGCAATAATCGGCTATGCCAGCTCGGGATTTTTACTTGCCACCTTTGGCGGATTTCAACAAATGGCCATTATCTCCAGTGCATCCATTTTATTGGTCTATTTGGGAGTAACACTTGCGGTAATCAAGCAGAGAAGAAAAAAGTTGATACGGACCAAAAATGAATTTAGGATACCCGGAGGCTATCTGGTTCCGATGCTATCGGTCATAATTATTGTTTGGCTACTATCCAACATGGAACGCCAGGAGTTTATCGGGTTTGGAATCTCTTTAACGATCCTAACCTTCATCTATTTCCTAAAGGGCATATTTTGGAAAAAAAAATAATCTTCCCAATGTCATTGGATTCCATTTTAAATAAAGAAGGTGTTTGATAGTAAGTGATTGGATTAAGCTAATTTAGCTTTGTTCAATTTAGTTGAGAAAGACAATTCTTTTTTAACCCTAGAATTTTTGAACATGTACAAACGAGCTACTTTGTTTTCGTTTTTTACAGAAACTTCATATTTAGTAGAAGTAACAATACTCATGGCAACAGTTGCAACTTTCACTTCTTGGTCAACAGTGTTTGCTTGTGCAGCTACTCCGATAAAAAGAACAAAGATTAAAGTTAAAAGCGTTTTCATGATGCGTTGTTTTGTTATGTAAATTTAACGCCACATGTACCCCTGTATAGGTCACAAATCGTTTAAACCTCCTTATTTTTCGGTATCTGACAAATCTTCCGATAAAGTGCAGGAAATGCTCGGTGAGTGAAAACGGGACTGGAAAACCTTAATCGATGTTAATGGTATTTAATCGGTAATTCTTACGGAAATTTGAAAATAAAAACAGGATTCATTCAATATTTGTAGTAATAATCCTTAATAAATTATAAGCACGTCTGGACTAGCAATTCTGATCAAAGTCTTTCTTGGATTATCCGTACATACCTTTGGTAGATTAATTAACTAATATTACACCAATAGAGCTGTACCCTTTTTCAAATGAATAATAAATAGCACTAAACCCCGGGGTAAGGCTTGTTCCTATTTAAGGAATCCCCTCAAGTGCAAGTCAGGGTATTAACCAAAAAGGCGGGGTTCGTTCTACTATTGCATTTCAATGAGCCTGAGCCTTTGAAATATGTGCCTCACGAATAAAAAACTATTTTAAAACTTTTAAGCAGGAAATCCGTAAGTATTTTCGATATACAAACACTAAAGGATAAAGTATTTGTTAAACATACTTTTGGTAAAACTGTCTTACCTTTATAAAGGCAGGATTTTTGTAGTCGTATAATTGTGGCATCACCTAAGTTGGTGCGACCAAAAAAAATAGAACATAATAACGTTAAGAAATTTATCTATGAGACTTTTACAGATTACCCTATTTGCAATTTTAGGATTCACCACAATCAGCTGTCAATCCAAAACCAAATCGGAACAAAAGCATGAAATAACTGCAGGACTCACTCCGAATGAACTTCAACAATATGAAACTGCCTATTTTGCCAGTGGTTGTTTTTGGTGCGTTGAAGCTATTTTTGAAAGTGTAAAAGGAGTTAAGGAAGTTGTTTCCGGTTATTCTGGCGGCAAGGAAAAAAACCCGACTTACGAGGACGTAGGTTATGGGCGCACTACACATGCCGAGGCGGTAGAAGTCTATTATGACCCAAAAGTTATTTCTTTTGAAACCTTGGTAAAGGTCTTTTTCGGCTCCCATGATCCTACTACTTTAAACCGCCAAGGTCCGGACAAAGGTCCTCCATATAGATCTATCGCCTTCTATAAAAGCGACTCCGAAAAGAAAATTATAACCGATTATATTTCCAAATTAGAGAAGGAAAAGGTTTATTCCTCACCTATAGTAACAGAAGTAAAACCTTTTACTGTCTTTTACGATGCCGAGGATTATCACCAAGATTATGAAAAAAACAATCCCAATAATTCCTATATCTTAAACGTATCGGTACCACGGTTAAAACGATTTCAAGCCAAATTTCCGGAATTGTTAAAAGATCAGTCCCATTAATTTATACACACTATATATTATGGAATCAATCCTTGGAAGTTACTACCTACCATAACAGGAAGAATATATAAAATTTATAATTTGGCCGACACAATTAATGCTGTCGGCCATTTTTTTATGTGTATTTTCAATATAACAATCGGGCCAATTTTAGTGTAATAAGGCAATATTTAATCACTTTTTTATACCTTTCAAGCTCACATTTAAAAAAATAAGATTAAAAAAATGAAATTACGATCAAAACTCCCTTCTATCTTATTCTCCACTGTACTGCTGGCTTCCTTATTAATGGCTTGCGCAGGGACAGAAAAGGACAACACCCCCTGGATAAATCTTTTTGATGGCAAAACCTTGAAAGGATGGAACCAAAAAGGTGGAGAAGCCAAATATGAAGTCGTTGATGGCACTATTGTTGGCACCACGGTTCACAACACTCCCAACTCCTTTATGACTACCAACGAAATGTACAGTGATTTCATTTTGGAATTGGACTACAAAGTAGATCCATCCATGAATTCCGGTATACAGATCAGAAGTAACAGTATTCCAACATACATGGACGGCCGAGTACACGGATATCAGGTTGAAATAGACCCATCGGAAAGAGCTTGGAGTGCGGGTATTTATGATGAAGCCAGAAGAGGCTGGTTAAATCCATTGGACAATAACCCTAATGCACAACAGGCATTTAAACAAAATGATTGGAACCACTATAGGATCGAAGCCATTGGAGACACTATAAAGACCTGGATCAATGACGTACCTGCGGCCTTTCTGATAGATGATAAAACAGCTAGTGGCTTTATTGCCCTACAGGTGCATGGGATAGGAAAAGACAAAACTGAAGGAACACAAATTGTTTGGAAAAACGTTAAAATACTTACGGATAGCCTTGAAGCCTATTCCAAAAAATCCCCTTTGACACCTATAATTACCAAAAACAAGCTTACCGTGGGTGAAGAAAAGGATAACTGGAAACTTCTCTGGGACGGAGAAACCACAAAAGGCTGGAGAGGTGCCCGTTTGGACGATTTTCCCGAATCCGGATGGGAAATTAAGGACGGCATACTTACCGTTCTGCCTTCAGGTGGGGAAGAATCTGCCGCTGGAGGAGATATAGTAACAACCGATCTATACGGCGATTTTGAATTAAAGGTCGACTTTAAACTAACCGAGGGTGGCAACAGCGGAATAAAGTATTATGTAAATACAGATCTTAACAAAGGACCAGGGTCTTCCATAGGTCTGGAATATCAAATCCTGGACGATGCCCGCCACCCGGATGCCAAATTGGGCAATCATGATGGCAGTAGAACGGTAGCTTCGTTATACGATCTTATACAGGCAGACCCGAACAAACCCATCAATCCTATCGGGGAATGGAATACTGCCCATATCAAATCGATCAACAACCACGTTGAACATTGGTTAAATGGAACCAAAGTTTTGGAATATGAAAGAAAAAGCGATGACTATCGCAAATTGGTATCCGAGAGTAAATACGTAAAGTGGCCCAATTTCGGTGAGGGAGATGAAGGACACATCCTTCTTCAAGATCACGGGGATCTGGTAAGTTTCAAAAACATCAAAATTAAAAGAATAAACAAAAGCGAATAAATGAAAACTAGAAGAGATTTTATTAAAAAAACGGCGGCGGGCAGTGCTGCTCTTAGCTTGGGGGGCCTAATAATGCCAAGTATGGGGTACAGTAATATTTTAGGAGCCAACGACAAAATTAATGTTGCAGTAATCGGGGTTAGAAGCAGGGCCAAGGCCCATTTCGTTGCCATAAACCAAGACCCCAATGCCAAAGTACTTTACAGTTGCGATGTGGATGACAAAATCCTGGAGGAACACAATGTTTGGTGTAAGAAAAATATTGGTTATATCCCAAAAGTAGAAAAAGACTTTAGAAAAATTTTGGAAGATAAAAATGTGGATGCCGTTTTCATAGCTACACCAGAACATTGGCATGCCCCTATGGCCATCATGGCCTTACAAGCAGGGAAACATGTTTATGTAGAAAAACCTTGTAGCCACAATCCGCACGAAAATGAGCTCTTGGTTGCCGCCCAAAAGAAATATGGCCTAAAGGTACAAATGGGAAACCAACAGCGTTCCGCCCAAAGTTCCGCATTGGCCGTTAAAGAGATCCGTGAAGGAATTATTGGGGAAGTCTACAAAGGTGAGGCCTATTATTCCAGCAATAGAGGTTCAATTGGAATTGGGAATAAAATAGAGGTTCCAAACACATTGGACTGGGATCTATGGCAGGGACCGGCCCCTAGGGAAGATTACCGAGACAATATTCATCCCTATAACTGGCACTGGTTCCGTACCTGGGGAACAGGAGAAATACACAACAATGGTACCCATGAAATTGATATATGCCGTTGGGCATTAGGGGTTGACCTTCCTGAAAGTGTAACCTCATTTGGCGGTAAATATACCTTTAAGGATGATTGGGAGTTTGTGGACAACCAGCAAGTGACCTATAAATATGCAGATGATAAATTTATTACCTGGACAGGTCATAGCCGTGGACTTATTAAACCGGATCAACCTGGCAGGGGAATTACCATTTATGGTAGCAATGGAATGATAACCCTTAGCCGAAACGATTATAATCTTTATAATTTGGATGGCAGCCTTATCAAAAAAGTGGAAGAAGGGGTTGAAAGTGAAACCACCAATACCGTGGGTATGGGCGGACTGGATGTAAACCACATCCATAATTTCTTCAGTGCCATTCGTCAGGACACTTCCCTGAATTCCGATATCAATGATGCCAGCATTTCCACTATGCTCTGTCATTTAGGAAATATTGCACAAAATGTAGGAAGGACCATCAATATCAACCCTACCACAGGTAAGGTTAAAGATGATGATGAAGCCATGTCTTACTGGAAAAGGGAATACCAAGATGGCTGGGAACCAAAATTATAGTTCCTGGAATTCAAATATATAAAGCGGGGGATTTTCTATCGAAAATCCCCCGCTTTATTTTTAATAACAATTCCCATTACTGAAGAACAACTTCTGTAAACTTGGAATTAATTATGATCGACTTCCCACTTGTCTTGTTTATATAATATCCCTTGTTCAAAGTATTATAACCGTTCTTTGTTTTTACCATTTGTAGTTCCTTTGGGTGTATCAATTCTGAATTACTTCCATTAACGGCTATATTAAATGCTGTTTTTGGCAATACACACCTAAATTCTGCATTTTGAAGATTGATATCCAAATCGGTAAAATCTTTGGATATAGAATTAATGGACAATGGTCCGAAATTGTTTTTTATAAACGCCTTCTGCAATAAATTATCAATGGTAACATCCGAAAAAGTGGCATTTAAGGTCAGGTTTTCAACTTCTTTGATATTTACCTTCTCCGAATAATCGGCCTTAAGCTGACCGTAGTTCCATTTTTGCACACTGACTGGCGTATAGGAAGCATCTATATAGGTCTTGTCTCCATCTATGGTGGTTGCCAACAAACTGGAATAGGATAAAGTGGCACTCAAGTTTTTAGTGTTTTCAGCCAAAATAACTTCCCCATGTCTTACGTTCATCTTAATCTTGGTTGATTTTGGCAATTTAACCTTAATGGTCTTCTTGACCTTTAAATTTTTATCCCTTCCTTTCTTTATTGAATAGAAAACATTGGGTGCGGTAGGATGCCGTTCCGCCAAAAAGATAAATTCTTTGTCCATCCCACCTACCGTATCTACCTCTAGGGTAATGGTCTTATTGTCTTTTGCCATTTCCCGCCCTTGTTTACTGGAAGTTATGGATTTGGCCAATTGCTCTTGTGCTTTTTCATGGACTTCTATTCTTTGACTTTGTATTTCCTGCAACTTCTCCAATCGGTCTTGATGGGCCTGCTCCCTATTTTTATCCATTTCAACTCTTCTTTTATCGATCTCGGCCCGTTTTAAGTCCATTCGTTTGCTCCATTCTTCCATTTTACTTTCATAATCCTTTCCAAAACCCTTATCAAATTCTTTCTTCCATTCCTTTAAATATGCTTCCCCATCTTTTTTATAAGCTTCATAATCAAATGGCTGTATATTCATTGGAGGAATTGGGGGCATTTCCATCATTTCCGGAAGTTCAGGCAGCTCAACCAATGGTGCTATATTATAGGCTTCCCCTACCCCATTAAATTGCGCCAAAAAATCGATATCAACATCTTGGGTATTGTAAGTGGTAAACCCCCGGTGTCCCAATACCGTGCTGATACTTATACTCTTACTGTTTCCTACAATTTTTACAGGTTCCTTTTTAAAGTAGTTGTTAGCCTCCTCCTCTGAAACGTCCTCCAATTCCACCACTGCTACAATATCGACTTGATTCTTGTTCCAAGTTTCAAATTCTATATCGGCGTAACTGGTGTTTACTTCCAAAACCACATCCCCGGATACATTAAAGTTCTCATGAAAGGTCTTGGTCCTTTTCTGCCCCCATATAACACTTGTGCTCGTCAATAATATTACACCCGTAATGAAGCCTATCTTATTCAATATTGTTTTCATCTTTACTATTTATTTTCTTAATTTAAAATTTTGTCTTCTCAGACACTCGTAATCAAGTTATTGTTATCCGCCTCCCTGCCCCTCGTTTGCAATTCCTTTAACTTGTCCCTTAGTTTGTGAAGCAGCTGTAACCGTAGTTGTAAGTTCTTGATCAGGGCGGAGATAGTCTGGTCATTGGGACCAATTTCGTTTAACTCGGTATTTAACTTTTTATACTCCACATTCAATTCCTCCAAACGCTCCATAAAACTATCGATAAGCGTTTTGTTCCTATCGGAAATTTCCAATTGGGACAACTCCAGATTTATACTCACCATATAATAATCTTCCACCTTTTTTAAATCCGGGGAAAGATCACCTAAGGAAATCCCCTTTTCCTCTGGGACATGATTATTCTTTTCAACTATGGTTGTATTCACAGGCTCTGGATTATTCCAATTCATGAAAATATAGGTTCCTAAGCCAATCAGAATTATTAGGGAAGCAGCAATTTTGAACCATGGGAAAGATGGTCCCTTGGTAACCGGTAGCTCCATTTCTATTCTTTTCATAAAACGCTGTTCATGTCCATCTTTCATCATCTGAACTATTTCCGTCTCGGAATTCTTGAACATTTCTCTAAGATCTTGCGACATACTTACTCGATTTTAATATTTCCTTTAATTGTCCTTTACCCCTTAATAACCTTGTCCTGCAAGCGGTATAACTAATATCCAGTATTTCGGATATTTCGTTGTGATCGTAGCCCTCCACTAAAAACAATTGCACCACATATCTATATTTCTCGGGCAATCCTATTATGGCATGCATAACCTCATTTATCGTGACCGTGTCCTCTACGGACCAATCTTCATCTTCGGCAACATGCATATACACTTCATCTAATTCCACAGTCTTAAGTTGCTTGGATTTTAAAAAATCGATACTCTTGTTTACCACTATCTTTTTTAACCAAGCTCCAAAAGTCACCTCTCCCTTATATTGGCCTATTCTTAAAAATGCCTTGATGAACGATTCCTGTACTACATCTTCAGCATCATCTTCATTTTTTAAGAATCTCATAGCAACACAGAACATGCCCTGACAATACTGATTGTACAGTTGTAATTGCGCTTTGCGATCGTTACGTTTACATTGTTCTACAATATCAATCTGAAACATTTTGGCCAGTTTCTGTTGTTGACGGGAGGGTTTGGTAACATTTAAAGCATTCCCGATAAATCCCAATTACCTAAAGGACGATAGAATGATTGAAATGTTGCAAAAAATAGTATTTTTATCTTAAATCTTAAATACAACTATCTTGAATCAAGTTACTATAAAAAATAATTTCATTACCCTGACCGTATTGGACTATGGGGCCATCATCCAAAAGATGTTCTTAAAGAATAAGGACGGAGTGGACACCAACGTGGTGGTAGGTTATGAAGAACCTGAAAAATATTTAACGGATAACAAGGCGTTAGGAGCTTGTATAGGACGTTATGCCGGTAGAATTTCCAATAGCGGTTTTCATATCAACAACGTACACTATCCCATTTTTTCGAAGGACGGGGTACATCTTCACGGTGGGCAAAAGGGCTTTGGAAAACGGTTTTGGACCATAGAGCAGGTACACGATGGGGAGAATCCCTTTGTAAAACTAAGCTACCTAAGTAAGGATATGGAAGAGGGCTACCCAGGAAACCTAAAAACTACGGTGACCTATAAACTGCTAGGGCCATCCTTATTTATTATTCATAAGGCTAACACAGATAAGGCCACACCGGTAAACCTGACCAACCATTCCTATTTCAACCTGGATGGTGCGGAAACCATAGATCAATGGGACCTAAGGTTATCTTGCCCGGAATATTTGGAAACGGATGCCAAACTACTGCCTACAGGAAAAATAGTTTCAGTAAAAAATTCCAAATACGATTTCTTGGAGATGAAAAAGATTGGCCAAGTGCGTTTGGATACACCGTTTGTAATTGATTCCAGTCTTAAAAAGGGTACCGCATTGGCTTCCGATAAATCAGGTTTATCCATGGAAGTATTAACCAATCAACCTGGAGTAGTGGTCTATACTCCTGCTGCTTTTGCCGCCATCTGTTTTGAAACGCAAAATTTCCCTGATGCTCCCAATCAGCCCCATTTTCCAAACAGCATTTTGCAACCTGGAGAAACCTATCACAATGAAAGCGAGTTTAGGTTTAGTTTCGTAAATTAGAACAATTAACCTAAGTAAAATCCAAGGATATGAAATTTCTTAAATGGTTACTGGTTGTTATCGTAGTATTGGTACTGGCCTTCTTTTTGTTTGGAAAATCCTATCTAAAGGAACAGACAAAAAAGATTAGTCCAGAAAAAACAGCCACTTATGGTAAAAATGGAATGGACCTAACTGTAAATTACAGTAGCCCCTTTAAAAAAGGTCGTGTTATTTTTGGAGAATTGGTGCCCTATGATGTGGTTTGGAGAACCGGCGCCAATGAGCCTACCACCTTTACTACAGGCAACAACATTAACATTGGTGGCAAAAGCCTACCCGCCGGCACTTATTCCTTATGGACCATACCCAGCAAGGATACTTGGACCTTTATTTTCAATAGCGAAATCCCAGATTGGGGAGTTACTATCTTTAGTGGTGGTAAAAAAACAACCAGGAATGTCGAAGCAGATGTCTTTCAAATAAGTGTCCCGGTACAGCAATTATCTCAAACCATTGAAAGTCTATCCATAGACTTCGAGGAAAACGAACAGCTTTACCTTAGTCTCGCCTGGGACAAAACTAAAGTAAGCCTTTCCATTAATAAATAAATTTGGCCACCAATAAAAACACGGACGGAAATGCTAATTCTAAAACCAAAGCTTTTAGGAAAAAGAGTCCATCCACAACAGAACTAATACAAGGTATTTTAAATGGTGACATAGCCACCTTGGCTAGGGCAATTACATTGATTGAAAGTACCAAAAGTGAACATTTTCAAAAATCCAATGATATTATAAACCAATGCCTACCGCATAGCGGCAAGAGCATACGAATTGGAATAACCGGAGTTCCCGGAGTAGGCAAAAGTACCTTTATTGAAACTTTTGGTTCCTTCCTTACTGCCTTGGGAAAAAAAGTGGCCGTTCTGGCGGTAGATCCATCCAGCACCATTAGCAAGGGAAGTATTCTGGGAGACAAGACGCGTATGCAGGAATTGGTGAAGGATAAGAATGCCTATATCCGTCCCTCCCCTACCGGTCATTCCCTGGGAGGGGTTGCCAGAAAAACCCGTGAAACCATAATCCTCTGCGAAGCGGCTGGCTTCGACACCATTTTAGTAGAAACAGTCGGGGTGGGTCAAAGCGAAACTGCAGTACATGGAATGGTAGATTTCTTTTTACTATTGAAATTGGCCGGGGCCGGCGATGAACTTCAGGGCATTAAAAGAGGCATTATGGAAATGGCGGATGCTATTGTCATCAATAAAGCGGATGGCAACAACATTGGACGGGCAAACTTGGCCAAGGTTGAATTTACTAAAGCAGTACACCTCTTTTCCCCAAAAGAAAATGGCTGGACCCCTAAAATCCTTAGCTGTTCTGCTATTCAAAAAACGGGAATATCGGAAATATGGGAAGTTATTAAAACCTACATAGATGATAATCCAGGCTTGGATGGAATAATCGCAAAGAGGAGAACACAAAACAAATTCTGGCTACTACAGACCATTGAAGACCAGCTAAAGCAACAGTTTTATGAAAATAAAAACATAAAAAGCCATCTGGAACAAATGATAACATTGGTTGTAGATGGTAAAATTTCCCCGTTTAACGCCGCTGAAAAGCTATTGAACCTGGCCAAGGAAACTTAAACCCAAGATTTTTACGATAGGTTTCTTGTAGAGCAGGAACAAAAGGAATAGACTATTCCAGCCTTATAGATATAATGAACCCATTCCTATTATACCTCCACAATAAGATGTGCGGCCCAATGCCACATAGGTTGACAAAGTTGATTATCTTTGGCCCTAAATTTTAGATACAAAAGCACTTATCCTAGCATAAAATGAATTACGAATTCACCATAATTATACCTGTCTACAATGAAGAAGATAATTTGGAACGTGTTGAAAAGGAGCTTAGGGACTACTTGACCATTTGCACAAAAAAGGCCAAAGTATTATTCGTAAATGACGGTTCAAAAGATAAGAGCCAGCAGCTGATAGAGGCTATTTGTCAGAGAAACGAGAACTTTAGTTTTGTAAAATTTGCCCAAAACAAAGGCTTGAGTGCAGCCATCAAAGCAGGTTTCGACTATACGGACACCCCTTTGGTAGGTTATATAGATTCTGACCTACAGACCTCCCCTGAAGATTTCAACCTTCTCTTGGAGCATATAGACCAATATGATCTGGTAACCGGAGTAAGGGCAGACAGAAAAGATTCCTTTGTTAAGAATGCTTCTTCCACTATCGCCAACGGTATACGCCGTGCTTTTACGCACGACGGGATGGACGATACAGGCTGTCCGTTGAAGGTTATTAAAGCGGATTTTGCCAAAAGAATACCAATGTTCAAAGGCCTGCATAGATTTTTACCCGCCATGATCCTTCTGCAAAATGGAAGTATTGTGCAAATTCCAATTCGTCATTTTCCACGAATGGCCGGAACTGCAAAGTTTGGTCTTTGGAACAGGTTATTGGGACCACTTATGGATTGTTTTGCTTATTTATGGATGAAGAAAAAATATATTAACTACCAAGTAGATAAAATAGGGTAAATGGCAGATTGGATGGTTTATGCAATTGGCTTTATTGCCCAAATTCTATTTTCCAGTAGAATGGTGGTGCAATGGGTGATATCAGAAAAGAACAAAAAAGTCCTTACCCCCAGACTTTTCTGGCAACTAAGTTTATTGGCTTCATTTCTATTATTTGTATATGGGTGGTTACGTGACGATTTTGCCATTATGTTGGGACAGGCCATTACCTATTTTATTTATATCCGCAACATCCAGTTACAAGGTGAATGGACTAAATTACCCCGGGCCTTTAGAATTTTTCTATGGGTTTTCCCTGTGATCATTATAATTTATGGATACAATAACAACGCCTATGACCTAAGGCAATTCTTCAACAACGAAAACATTCCTATCTGGTTGCTTTTATTGGGCAGTATAGCACAGGTTATTTTTACCTTTCGATTCTTATACCAATGGATATATTCCGAGAAAAAGAAAACCTCCAGTCTTCCCTTCGGATTTTGGTTACTAAGTTTAATCGGGGCCTCCTTAATTCTTACCTACGCCATTTTTAGGAAAGACCCGGTCCTATTTGCCGGCCATTCCCTGGGTATGATTGTTTATTTAAGAAATCTGTTTATCCTTAAAAATGAAGAGCATGATGTGGTTGAAAAATAATCCTATTGCACTGATCTTGTTAGCGGGAATCTCCATTTTTCTATTTCATCTGAATGTTATTCCCGTTACTATCATGGAAGCCAGGAATTTCATAACTGCAAGGGAAATGATAACGGATGGCAATTGGTTGTTGACCACAATGAACGACCTTCCAAGATATGAAAAACCCCCCTTACCAAGTTGGATTACAGCAATCTTTGGATTTATTTTTGGTTCGGAAAATGTAGCCACTCTTAGACTACCGACTATGTTGATGGGCATATTCTTGGGATTTATAGGGTATCTGTTCTCCTTAAAACTACTTGACAATAAATTACAAGCACTCATAAATGCCCTCATTTTATTAAGTTCATTCTATATAATTGTAATTACTGTAGAAGCACCTTGGGATATATACACCCACGGATTTATGTTGGCAGCCATTTACTTTTTATATAGTTTTTTTGACCATCCAGACAATAAATGGAAGAACAGTCTACTTGCCGGTCTCTTTATAGGTCTATCCTTTATGAGCAAGGGACCTGTTTCCCTATATGCACTCCTCTTGCCTTTTCTCTTGGCCTATGGCTTCGTATATAAATATAAGGGCTTTGGAGTTTACAGGAAATATATCCCCTTGGCTGTTTTGATCCTCTTGGCCATGGTTATTGGCGTATGGTGGTTCCTTTATGTTCGCCTTGCCGATCCCAATGCCTTTTTGGCAATAACCAAAAAAGAAACAGCCAATTGGTCCAGCTACAATGTGCGCCCCTTCTATTATTATTGGAGCTTTTTTATACAAAGTGGAATATGGACCATACCAGCCTTAATTAGTCTAATATATCCCTATCTTAAAAATAAGGTAAGTGATAAAAAGGCGTACCGACTTACCTTTCTATGGACTATTTTTTCGGTAATTCTGCTTTCTATCATCCCTGAAAAAAAAGCGAGATATCTTGTGCCCGTTTTAATTCCCCTCGCTCTCAACACGGGCTTTTATTTGGAATATGTCATTAACAATTTTAAAGGTTCCCTAAACCCAAAAGAAAAAATACCGGTATATTTTCATTTTTCCTTAATAGGAATTATTGGTATAGCTTATCCCTTTATTGCCTATTTTATACTTAAGGATGGTTTGAGCGGCCTATGGATTTACTATGTATTATCATCCCTTGCACTCTTTGCTATTGGAGTATTACTTTTTATACAACTTAAAAAGCAACAGCTTTTTGACTGCTTTTTACTAACTATAGCCTTGGTAGGTGCTATAAAATTATTGGCAATGCCGCTCTCTGGATCTATGGAAAAAAATGCTGAGTACAAAAGTATATCACATTTAAGGCAAGCCATGCAGGCAGAAGGATTAAAAACCTATTGCTTTGGTGAAATTGCCCCGGAAATGATTTGGGATTATGGCTCCGCAATTCCAGTGCTAAAAGGGGAAGAGGAAATTACAATTCCCGACGGGGAAAAATTTGCAGTGCTGGTAATTCCAACAGATGAAAATGAATTTAAACGTATCTTTGACCCCGAATATAGCTATACGCTAAATACCGTGTACGATTTAAACTATAATGCCGACCCAGGAACCAAAGGACATAAGAACCGTTTGATAAGTAATTTATATATAGTTCAAAAACGATGATGAATATCTTTTCCAAAATTGAAAAAATAGGATACAGTATTTTATTGGCAATTGTTTTGTTTGGTCTTTTTTTAGGCCTCAGGGACGACATTTATTTTGATGTGAATTATGCCCAGGAAGATGGACCGGTAGAATGGGGTACGGCCATAATGCTATTCGGTATTTTTGTACTTTCCCTATACCACCTATTAACTTTATGGAGCACCAAAAAAATACTGTGGAAACTGGGGACCTTCCTTTTTGTGGTCTTATTCCTTTTTGCCGCAGGTGAAGAAATCTCATGGGGACAGCGAATCTTCGGAGTGGAATCCAGCGACTTTTTTATAGAAAACAACGCCCAGGGCGAAACCAACTTGCATAATCTGGTGGTAGGTGAAAAGAAAATAAACAAAATTATCTTTAGCCAGTTATTATTCCTAATAATGTTTCTATACCTATTAATTACCCCTATCCTCTTCAGAAAATTTAATTGGTTTAAGGATTTGGCCAACAATTTTGCCGTGCCCATTGTAAAATGGCATCATACCATCGCCTTTTTAGTGGCTACCGTTTTAGTTGCCCTGAATCCGGCCAGCCGAAAATGGGAAGTATACGAATTGGCTTTTGGTGCAATCTTTTTCTTGATTTTTTTAGGACCCCTGAACAAGGAAATCTTTGAAAAGGAACAACCCAAATAAATTTAAGGCTTCAGTGTCAAAACAATCCTGAGATGGGATCTTAGGTTAGTGGTCGTACTTGTCAATTGCCTTTAGAAAAAGCTGCAGAAATAATCCTCCCAAAAAAGTTCCGATAATTGTTCCCGTCAGCACATCCAACGGAAAATGTACCCCTATATATATCCGGCTATAGGCTACCACCGAGGCCCACGCTATTAGAAACAGTCCGATATATTTATACTTTGTCCGTAATAAGGAGGTAAAGAAAACGGCCACGGCAAAAGAATTGGCAGCATGGGCGGAGAAATAGCCAAATTTTCCACCACAGGAACTTTTCACCAAACGCATTAACCCGTTTATCTCGTTGTCATGGCAGGGCCTCAACCGCTGCACGCCATACTTAAAAAAATTGGCCAACTGGTCCGTAACCAAAATAAGCAATGCAATGGCCACCAGTGTCATTAAAAGACGCTTTAGACCAAATGCCTTATAGGTTAAAAATGCCAAAAGGGCATAAAGTGGAATAGAACTCCATTTATTGGTCATGAAAAGCCAAAAACCGTCCCACCTGTCACTGCCCAAGTTATTAAGGAACAGAAATAATTCCTTGTCGAAATGTACCAACTGGTCCAACATAGGCTATTCTTCGTAACGAGAAATTTCACGGTCATAGAACGCCGTAGCTTGTTCAATTAAATTCTCAGCTTCAGCCTCTAGTTCCTTTTCATCCTCCTGGGTAAAATCCTCCAACCACTCTACCTCATCGTTCTCCAGATTTATAATAAATCTAGGGTATTCGGTATGTACCACAAAAATCGCCGTAGGATAATCCGTATTGTCGCCTAATAAAAATTTTGGGAATTCCATAAAATAACTTTTTATTTAATTATCGATATCCCCAAAACTGTTACATCTTAGTAGATAACGACTTGCTTTAATATCAATCAATCTCTTGCAAGGCCCTTTGGGCAATTAGTTTCTTGGTCAAATAATTAAATCGAATATACAACATTATGGCAGATGCCGTTAGTCCGGACAACAAGCCGATCCATATCCCGGTACTCTCCAAGGAGGTATAAAGTCCTAGATAAAAACTAATGGGAAAGCCTATTATCCAATAGGCGACAAAGGTAATCATAGTGGGTATCCTAACATCCTGAAGTCCCCTTAGCGCCCCCAATACCACAACCTGTATACCATCCGAAATCTGGAATACGGCCGCAACCAAAATTAGTTCGGCCGCTATCTTGATCACTTCCATGTTATCTGCCAAATTGGTAGTATCACCCAGATCCAGATAAATTGTTGGCAGAAAATCATTTAAAGCAACAAAGGACGCGGCAAAAACAACTTCCAATAGCAAAGTGAGCAGAAAAATAGATTGGGATATACGTCTTAATTCTTTAAAATCCATCAATCCTTTTTGATTTCCCACACGGATCATTGCAGCGACTCCCAGCCCCATACCTACCATAAAGGTCATACTGCTCAGGTTTAACGCAATCTGGTTGGCCGCTTGGGAATTCTTGCCCAAAACACCACTTAACCATACTGCCGCTGTAAAAATGGCTACCTCAAAAAACATCTGTAAGGCAGAGGGAAATCCGAGGTCAATGATTTTCTTCATGACCTTTTTCTCTATAATTGCAAAATTGAATCCTGTAACATAATCGTGAAATTTCTTTTTATTCTTGAGTAGTACCCAAAGAAAAACGACCATAATGATACGGGAAATCAACGTACCCCAAGCCGCCCCAACAATTCCCATTTTAGGAAAGCCCCAGGAACCGAAAATTAGCAGATAATTCAATAGAATATTTACAAAATTGGCAATTACAGTAGCATACATAGGGTATTTTGTCTGGGACAATCCCTCGGAGAACTGCTTAAAAGCTTGGAATATGATTAACGGAACCAAGGAAAATGCCACTAAATCCAGATATGGCATAGCCAATTCCACCACTTCCGGAGGTTGCTTCATAAGGTACATGAGTGGCTTGGCCAATAGTATTATCCCAAAGAGTGAAATTCCCATTAGTGTGCACAACAATAGACCATGTTTAAGAGCACTTTTTCCCGCACCAACATTACCGGCACCATCGGCCTCGGCTACCAGAGGCGTAATGGCTGTAGAAAATCCTATACCCAAGGACATGGCTATAAACACAAAACTGTTCCCCAAAGAAACCGCAGCCAACTCTGCCGTACCCAATTGCCCCACCATAATATTGTCCGCAAACTGTACGAACGAATGGCCCAGCATTCCAAGAATTACGGGAAATGAAAGGGATAGGTTATAACGAAACTCCTTTGTATATTTATGTAACAACACACCTTAATTTGAAGGGGCAAATATAAGGGTTAGCTTTGGTTTTAGATTAATGATTTTTCAATTTAAACCATAGTGTTCAAAACCGACTTGGATTGGGCCCACAGTAAATTATTGCAGGGCAGCGCCATAAGACTTCTTAAGGAATCTATGGGCTATGATTCAACACCCGTCCCAACAGAACGCATGTTCCGTTCAGTCAAGCAAGTTTCGGAGCATTCAAATCCCAACACCTTGGTAAATTGGTGGTACACCCAAAATATACTTGAAATGACATTTATCACCATTTCTTCCATTTTATATTATTAGCTTTCCAAACCCTAAATTTCATTACAATGAGTGCATGAAAAGTATTTTAAAATGCAAAATAAATACTCTATATTTAAAAAATATATCAAAATAGGTACTGAAAAGGCATATTGCCAGGTTATTAATACGACTTATGAAAGAGTTTTACTACTCCTTCGGGCCATTTCACGGTTGAACCAATAAGAAGGTGTGCGAAAATCCCCCAAATGGAAAAACTTGAAAAATCTATAAAAAAAAGATACCTCCTTTTTATTGCCACCATTGTTCTAATAATAATTGCCGCGGTCATATTCTACCAGAATAAGATCAACGTGCTGACATCGGACGTGAGCTTAATCAACATTGCAGGAAAACAACGCATGCTAAGCCAGCGTATCTCCAAACATGTATTTTCTTTAAATCTGGACAAGAGCGACAAAGCCAATAAAATTTATCTGGATAGTTTAAGCGCTTTAACGAATGAATGGCAGAAAAATCAGAACTTCCTTATTTTGGCCAATAAACAGGTTGGGAATTCTGAAAGACTAGATTCCCTATTCGCTGCAGCGCAGCCAAAGACCACAGAATTATTAAACGCTGCCTTTCAAATCCTGAAGGACCCCAGTAATCCAGAAGTAATAAATACCAATATCGAAATCATAAAAGAGGTAGAATCTTCTGTTCTGACCATTACTGATAACATTGTATCGGAATACCAAAACATAGCAGGGAAGAACCTGAACAACCTTTACAGGGTCACTTACGTTATCGCAATCATTGTTGCGCTGGTGATCATTGGTCAATTTAGCTTTCTTTTGTTGCCTCTGATTAAAAATCTTAGAAAAAAATCACAATCGCTACACCTTGCCAATGAGGAATTAGCCAATTCCAATAAGGCTCTACAAGAAAAAATGGAAGAAGTAAAGGCCTTACAAGCCGATTTACAGCTAAGGGAAGAGTACAATAAAATATTTATAGACCAAGCACCCAACGCCATGGCCATGTTCGACAGTGACATGAAGTTCCTTGCAGCATCGGAACGATGGCTGAGCGATTACGATCTTGGCGACCAAGCTATTATCGGAAAATCCCTTTATGAGGTATTTCCAGGAATAGATGAAGATTGGAAAAAAATTCACCAAGAGTGCCTTTCAGGGTCCCATCACCACGATGATGAAATTGCTTATAATTGGCCGGACGGCAGGATCCAATGGTTAAGTTATGACATTAGACCCTGGTATATTTCCCCTGATAAAATAGGAGGACTATTAATTTATACCTTGGACATCACCAACATTAAGGAAAATGAACATGAAAAACTCCGCATTGAGGAAATCCTGGACAAAACCAACCAAGTAGCCCGTATTGGAACGTGGGAAGTTGATCTCATTAAAAACAAAATCCAATGGAGCAAGGTAACTTGTGAAATACATGAAGTGCCATATGATTATGTGCCAGAACTTGAAACAGCCATTAATTTTTTTAAAGAAGGGGAAAGCAGGGACAAAATTCAAACGGTGGTAAACAATGCTATCGAAAAAGGAATCTCCTATGATGTAGAAGTTGAGCTGATTACCGCAAAAGGGAATAGCCGTTGGGCAAGGGCCATAGGCCAGGCGGAAATGGTAGACGGGCAGTGTGTAAGATTATATGGGGTATTCCATAACATCAACGATATTAAGGTTACGGAAAATGCCTTAAATAAGGCCAATGAGGAACTAAGCGCCATTTTTAATGTTGGCCCAATCTCCATTATCGGAACGGACATGAATGGATTAATTACCCATTTTAATAAAGGTGCCGAAAATTTATTGCAATATTCAGCTGCAGAGATGATTGGAAAAATGACCCCAGAGGTTATACATCTGCCCGAAGAGGTAGAACAACATGGCAAAGAGTTGTCAAAATTATTTGGCCAAACTATTAGCGGCTTCGATGTTTTTGTGGAACATGCAAGACGAGATAGTTTTGAATCCATGGAGTGGACCTACGTGCGTAAAGATGGTACACATTTCCCTGTACAATTAATTACAACTGCTATTAAGGGGCCGAATGGAGATATAAATGGATTTTTAGGGGTGGCCACAGACATTTCCGAAACGGTCAATAACCGAAAAAAGTTAATTGAAGCTAAAGAAAACCTTGAAGTCCTCACTAAAAAACTTACAAACCAAAACCGCCAATTGGCAGATTTCGCTCATATAACCTCGCATAATTTACGATCACCTGTAGCCAACCTACAAACTCTATCCAGTTTCTATAAAGATTCTGAAAGCGAGGAGGAGCGTAGCGATTTATTTGAGAAATTTGAAATTGTAATAGACCACCTTTCCTCTACCTTAAATACCATGGTTGAAGTAATCCAGACCACAGACGACAGTACCAAGGCTACCAAGGAATTATCCTTTGAAAAAACACTAATCAAGACCCAAGAAATCATCTCTAGTCAGATAGAACAATCTGGTGCTATAATTAAAAGTGATTTCTCAAAAGCACCTATGGTTGTTTACAACGACATATATCTTGATAGCATTTTTCTAAATTTGATTTCCAATGCCATTAAATACAAATCCGAAGATCGAATCCCGGAAATAATTGTCGAATCCAAAATGGAAGGTGGTAAAACAATATTAATGGTGACCGATAACGGTCTAGGTATAAATATGGACAAACACGGTCATAAATTATTTGGCCTGAACAAGGTATTTCACAGCCATCCAGAAGCAAAGGGGGTTGGACTTTATATGACCAAAGTACAGATCGAGGCTATGGGAGGTTCCATTTCCGCCACTAGTAAAATTGACGTGGGATCTACCTTTACCGTGGTTTTTTAATTTATTGGGGGGCCAATTTAAAATCTTGTAATCCAATATATTTATATGGTATATTGATGCTTTTCGGTATAGCACCCTGCCTGCTTAAAAATTAAATACTCTTGGCCTCTTCCCAAAAAACATCCATTTCGGTCAAGGTCATGTCCTTCAAGGCCTTTCCCTGTTCCTTGGCCTTGTTTTCCAAATATTGAAAGCGCTTAATGAACTTCTTATTGGTACGCTCTAGGGCGTTTTCTGGATTAATATTCAAAAAACGCGCATAATTTACCATGGAAAATAGAACATCCCCAAACTCAGACTCCATAGCGTCCGTATTTCCTTGTTTAACCTCATCTTGGAATTCTTCCAGTTCTTCCTGAACTTTTTCCCATACCTGTTCGGGTTTTTCCCAGTCGAACCCTACTCCTGCTACCTTATCCTGTATACGGTTGGCCTTAACAAGGGAAGGTAACCCATTGGGTACGCCTTCCAAAACACTTTTTTTACCCTCCTTCAACTTTATTTTTTCCCAATTCTGCTTCACCTCCTCTTCATTTTCTACCACTACATCCCCATAAATATGTGGGTGCCTATTAATGAGCTTTTCACATATATCATTGGCAACGTCCGCTATATCAAAATGCTTGGTTTCACTTCCAATTTTAGCGTAAAAAACTATATGCAACAGAACATCGCCCAATTCCTTTTTTATTTCCTCCAAATCATTGTCCAAAATGGCGTCTCCCAATTCATAGGTTTCCTCAATGGTCAAATGTCGTAGTGTTTGCATGGTTTGCTTTTTGTCCCATGGACATTGTGCCCTTAATTCATCCATTATAGTGAGAAGACGATCAAAGGCTTGTAATTGGGATTCCCTAGAATTCATAAAGTTTACTTTTCAACAAAAATACAAAGACCATGTGGTTTCAACTGTCGTATGTTTAGAGTTTTTTAGCTAACTTTAGTTCCTTGCATATCTTACCAAATTTTTATGACCAATAAAACAATTGTTTTTCCTATAGCCGTGATTGGCTTAGTTCTCCTTGCATGGAGCATCCAAATGGATTTGGGAGTATTTCAAGGCCATGGTGATATAGGTGCGGTAAAATATAAAGGTTCTATAAAATTCGACCCCTTGGACAGCACTTATACTATTTCGGCAAGTGGAACCAATATGTGGTTTAACAATGACCAACTGCATTACGTTTGGAGAAAGATGTATGGAGATGTTGCCATTGAAGCGGATATTGAGTTGTTGGGCAAAGGTGTGGATCCACATCGAAAAGCCTGTCTAATTATCCGTCAAAGTCTGGAACCCGGTTCAGCCTATGCCGATGTGGCGGTTCATGGCGATGGTATGGCTGCCATACAGTACAGGGAAGTGGACGGGGATATAACCCGGGAGCTTCAATCCAATATCAAATTTCCCAAAAGAGCCCGTATAGACAAGGTGGGCGACTATCTCTATATGTCCCTCAGCAAAGGGGATGGAGAATTAGAATCATCGGGGGGAGCCATAAAAGTGCCGTTTAAGGCTCCTTTTTATATTGGCCTTGGCGTTTGCTCGCATAACAACGAAGTCGTGGAAACCGCAAAATTCTCTAATGTACATATAGAAAAACTGCAAACCATCCCTGATTCCATTAAAGCATTGGAAAGTACTCTAGAAATTATTCCTATAGCCACTCTGGACAGAAAAGTAATCCTGCAATCCCAAAAACGTTTAGATGCGCCCAATTGGTCTACCGATGGAAAAAACCTGATCTATAACAGTATGGGACTACTTTACCAAATACCAGTTGAAGGAGGTGAACCCAGTTTAATTCCGACAGACTTTGCAAAAAAAATAAACAATGACCATGGCATTTCACCTAATGGTAAGATGCTGGTTATAAGTGACCAGACCGAAACAGGAAAGTCATTGATCTATACCTTACCCATAGAAGGTGGGGTACCAAAACAAATAACTCCCAATGGCCCCTCCTATTGGCATGGATGGTCTCCAGATGGCAAAACTTTGGCCTATTGCGCATTACGAAATGGTAATTATGACGTTTACTCCATTCCCGTTACCGGAGGGGAGGAAACCAGATTGACTTCTGCAACTGGCCTGGATGACGGACCCGATTACTCACCTGACGGGAAATACATTTACTTTAATTCTGACCGTAGCGGGACAATGCAGATCTGGCGTATGAAGCCCGATGGAAGCGAACAGGAACAAATCACCACGGATAATTACAACGACTGGTTTGCCCACCCCTCACCGGACGGCAAATGGTTAGCCTATATCTCCTTTGGTCCCGAGGTTCCCGCAAATTTGCACCCCACCAACAAAAACGTCATGCTCCGATTACTTAATCTGGAAACCAACGAAACAAGAATAATTGCCAAGTTATTTGGTGGACAGGGGTCAATTAATGTGCCTTCTTGGTCACCCGATAGTAGTCGTTTGGCATTCGTTAGCTATCGTCTAAAATAATATTAATACAGTTGAAACAGAAATAATCAAAAAACCGAAAAATGTGTGTAAAAATTAAAATGTCCCTGAAAAAAGTAATCTCATCGTCCCTGCTCCTCATGTTTGTTGGTCTGCTACCTGCTCAGCACGTATTGGAAAAGGCCAATACGTTTTTAAATAGTTTGTCCGACGAGATAAAAGCAAAAACCCTATTTACTTTAGAGGATTCCGAACGCTTTAATATGAATTATGTACCCATTCCAAGGGAAGGGGCCACATTCCATGATTTTAACGAGCTACAAAAAAAGGCAGCTCTCGACCTATTAAGGGCTTCCTTGAGTGAAGAAGGTTTTCGCAAGTCCCAGGAAATTATGGAACTGGAAAAAGTACTAAGAATTATTGAAAATGATGATAACGATAAAATGCCTGACGGTAGGCCCAGGCGCGACCCTCTAAATTATCACTTTTGTATTTTTGGCAATCCATCCAAAGACCAACCATGGGGATGGCGATTTGAAGGCCACCACCTTTCCTTAAATTTCACTTCCACCGAAGGGATCATAAGCTCATCCACCCCTACTTTTTTCGGAACCAACCCTGGTATTGTACGAAGTACGGAATACAAGGGCAAGGAAGTATTGAAAAAAGAAGCCCAATTAGGTTTTTCCCTTCTTCACTCCATGACCCAGGAACAATTAAAAACAGTAGTATTTACAGATGTTGCCCCACACGATATCATCACCACAACCAAAAGAAAGGTGGAGCAACTAGAGTCCTTTGGAATCTCATATCCGGACCTGTCCCAAAAGCAAAAGAAGATATTTATGGAGATTCTGGACCTGTACATGAATAATTACGAACAGGAATTTGCCGCCGGATTTAGGGACAAAATAAACAAGGCGGGAATAGACAACTTAAAATTTGCCTGGGCCGGAAGTCTACAACCTGGTAAAGGGCATTACTTCAGGATTCAGGGCCCTAGCCTACTCATAGAATACGATAACACCCAAAACGATGCCAACCATGTACATACCGTTGTAAGGGATCTGACCAATGATTACGGGGAAGATGTACTAAAGGTCCATTATGAAAAAGAACACCAACATTAACACATAAAATGTAGGCCTTATCCCATACAAGCAATTATAACAAACAGTTTAAGACTTTAAATAAGTAAATGAAAAAAGTATTAAATGTATTTTTAACTATACCGATTTTGTTCTCTCTGTCCTGCAAATCCTTGCAAACCTCTCTCATTGCCAAGGATGCCAAAGTACAATTGGTATCATCTGATTATTCCTTTACCGAAGGACCCGCTGTGGCTCCCAACGGGGATGTGTTTTTTACGGACCAACCCAATGACCGAATCATTAAGTGGTCTGCAAAGGATAAAGCCGTATCTGTATATATGGAACCATCAGGAAGGTCCAACGGACTCTATTTTGACCACCAAGGAAATCTTTTAGCCTGTGCAGATGATAAAAATCAACTTTGGCGCATTGATTCCAAAAAGAATGTTACTGTCTTAATCGATGATTTTGAAGGGAAGAAATTAAACGGACCCAATGATCTATGGGTCGACCCCAAAGGAGGTATTTTTTTTACGGACCCTTTTTATAAACGTCCCTATTGGACTCGCTCTAGCAAAGAGATAGAGAAAGAAAGGGTTTACTATTTGGCACCAGTTCAAAAAAACCTAATTATCGTAGCTGACGACTTCGTTAGGCCCAATGGCATTGTTGGTAGTAAAGATGGTAAACTCTTATACATTGCGGACATTGGCGATAAAAAAACCTATTCCTATACCATAAATCCTGATGCCAGTCTTGGCAATAAGACCTTGTTTGCCAATATGGGATCGGACGGAATGACCATGGACAACCAAGGGAACGTTTACCTCACCGGGAACGGGGTTACCGTTTTTAACCCCAAAGGGGAACAAATTCTTCATATACCTATAGATCAGAAATGGACGGCCAATGTCACGTTTGGAGGGAAAAACCAACAAACCTTATTTATTACGGCCTCTAATTCTTTGTATACCTTGGAGATGAATGTGAAAGGAATTAGATAGAACAATATTTAATTTAAGTGTTTAGAGCAAGGTTATAAGCTCTACTCATTAGGCACTTTTAGTCATCAACTATAAAGTAAAAAATCTCATGAGATTCGCAATAATAAAATAATTAAGATAAACTATTATGAAAAAAGGAATGATTAAAGTAAGCGTTTTGTATCCTAACGGAGAAGGCAAAAATTTTGATATGGATTATTATTGCAACCAACATTTACAACTGGTTGGGGAATTATTAGGAGATTCTGTAAAGGCTGCAACTGTAGAGAAAGGACTTGGAGGAGCCATTCCTGGATCACCTGCAACTTATGCAGCTATGGGCAATTTATATTTTGCATCTATGGATTCTTTTCAGAATTCCTTCGGCCCGAATGCGGAAAAAATTATTGGTGATCTTCCCAATTTTACAAACATTGAACCAGTTGTTCAGATTAGTGAAGTAATGATATGAAAAATTAGGATCGTAAACCGCTCTAGTTTACCAAATCGAACATACGGCTATATTTAATAATAATGCTATTGTTTAAGGGATCGCCTTCCCTTACATTATAATTATAGACCACAAATAGCCCTGTATTGGCACGTTGCAACCAGCCCAACCGCAAATTCACGGCCCATAGTTCATTGGCCGAGTTGTTCTGCACCAAACTCTGTACATATAAATTGGGCCTAAAGGAATAAGTCATTTGACTGCGGAAAATATTAGCCGTAAAATCGCCGACCGGCAATTGATAGTTGTTGTAGAGATAAATAAAATCAGAATTGAACTTATCTCCCAATCGCACACTCAAGGTGGCACTTTGTTGGTATCTTTTACCCCCAAAAGAACCACCGATCACTGAACGAATATTTACAGAGACTGGATTACTCTTATTGGTAAAGAAAACCAATTGGGATTCCGAATGCCTATAGGTACCGGGCAGTACGGTTACCCCATCTGAAATTTCAAAAGGATCTAAAACCCCCTCTGTGGTAAGATTTAGACCGGTATGGATTTCCATCCCGCTTTTAAACTCCCAGTGGTTGTCAATATGCGTATAGCTAGTTTCCTGAAAACCGTCAAAATTCCAAAAACTGTTGTAGGATATGTGAGGCCTTAATTCCAAGATGACCGAGTTTTCATTTTTTGGCCTGTAGTGATATAAAACCCGTGCTTCCGGCTTTCTGAAGGCAGATCGCTGTAAAAATCCGACTTCAGGATTAAAGCCTTCCCCAACTTCCGTATACCCCCCTCCTATTTCCCAACTGTTCCATATATAGTCGGTTTTAAGCCGGAAAGAATGTTCATTTATGGTATCCATTGGCCCATTGGTACGGGCATAAAATCCGGTCATTCTTGCCTTACGTCCCAAACCCAATTTTCCATCGAGGGCTATGGTACTGTTAAAGTCATCATCGACACCTATCCCTGAACGATTAATAAACGCCGCGCCCAAGGCGGAACGCCCTTTGAATTCATGATTAACGCGCGCTACCGTAAAATTATTCTTCTGAATTCCCGCATCCTCAACCTCATCGGTAAACATGGTTAAAAGTCCGACATTGGTTCGGTCCAATTTTCCAGATAATCTGGCCCCTCCAATTATGGGAACTATGTTTCCATCATCCCCTATCCCTATACGTCTACTAAAAAACAGGTCTACCTCCCCTGGACTCCCCACGCTGAACAAGCCTGCATTCTCTAAAAAAAACGGTCGTTTCTCAGGAAAAAATAAATTAAAACGATCTAAGTTTACCTGTTGCTCATCTACCTCCACTTGGGCAAAATCGGTGTTATAGGTAAGGTCCAAGGTAAGACTAGGGGTTATACTAAATTTTATATCCCCACCCACCTCGGGCGTAAATTTGGCCTTAGGGTCCTCGGCTTCAAAATCTTTGGCCAACTGCCCCAGCACATAGGGAATAACCTTTAAGTTTCTTGGGGTTTTAAGATTTAGGCCCGTAAGGGTGCCGGCCAAGGAAAGTCTATTTAAGTTAAAACCTATAGGCATTGGCGACCAATAAACAATTTCATTGGTCTTCCTTATATTTCTGCGAAAATTAATGCCCCAATCCTTGCCAGGCTGAAATCTTATGGTACGCAAAGGAATGGCAAATTCTGCACTCCAACCTTCGTCGTGCACTGAAGTCCTGACCTTCCACGAACCATCCCAGTTTAAATTAAAGCCACCTATGGTACCGCCTTGTTGCCTATTAGTATTCTGGTTACCCTGGCCTTCATTATCTACCTGGGCATCATATTCCACTCCAAGGGAATTGGTTCCAAAAATAAAACCGTTCTGATTATCCTTATATGTATCCACTATAAAAAGAAAGGCATCGGTATTGTCCAACAAAGCATCCCTTCTGGCATCGGAAACTACGAGCCCATCGGGGTCCGAATCATAACATACAACAGCCAAATAAAAAGTGTGTTCCGTGTAGGCAATCCTTATTTCCGTGCGTTCGCTGGCCATTTGCCCATAATTAGGTTGACTTTGTAATAAGCCCCCAAAGGGTTTTATCTTTTGCCAAACCTCATCTTTTAAAATATTCCCATCGATCATAGGATCGGTTTCAATGGGAACTGCAACAGCGGTTGGTCGTGTTTGGGTATCATTATCGAAAACAGGAGTTTGGGAATATCCGATTGTAGAAAAGCACAAAACGACGAAAAGAACAAAAATAAATTTCTGGATGGACATGGTTTTTTTGGTTTGTTGGTATTGGTTTGGCCTAATACTCTAATATAATAACAATTAAGGAGTTAATGGAACAATTTTTTAATCTTATCTTTAAAAGATTAATCCATGAAAATCATGAAAAATAAAAAGTCGCTAATAACACTATCGTTCCTACTATTAATACTGGTGATGCCTGCCAATGGGCAAACTGGTTCCAATGCTCTTCCAAGTGTAAACATATCGGGAATAGATAAGGAAAGGATAAACCGATATGACGATTTTCTTAAAAAAGAAATAAACGAAAGACGAATTCCAGGGGCCGTTTCCTATATTATGAGAAGGGGAGAAATTGTTCACGAAGCGGCTTACGGATATAGTAGTTTGGCAGATAAAACCCCTATTCGACAAGATCAGTTGTTCCATATCATGTCCATGACAAAGCCCATTGTAACCACAGCGTTTATGATGCTATATGAGGAAGGATATTTCTCCCTTACCGATCCGGTCTCCAAATATTTACCGCAATTCAAGAATCTAAGAGTGGCCAAGGATTTGGATCAAGGGACAAATGGAGAAACCGAACCGACCAATAATGAAATTACCATTACGCACCTATTAACCCACACTGCGGGATTTTCACATGGTCTGGGAGGTACAAAATTGGACAACGAGATTGCTAAAGCACTTTACTCAGAACCACACAAGGATATAGAAAGTAGGGTAAATGCCATGATAAAATTGCCCTTAATAGGCCAACCAGGTGAACAATGGTACTACAGTGCATCCCCCGATGTTCTAGCCTTGCTCATAGAACATTTTTCAGGTATGAGCACTACCGAATTTTTAAAAGTAAGAATATTTGATCCCTTGGAAATGAAAGATACTGGTTATAATATATCCAAAGATAATATGGGTAGATGGATGCCGGTTCACAACATGGACAAACAAGGGAACTTGATGAATTCCAAAACCCAACTGCCCACAGAGGGCAATACCATTTATGGTGGCACCCATGGCCTTTTTTCAAGTGCCTCCGACTATATGAAATTTTGCCAAATGCTTCTAAACAAAGGCCAATATAAAGATAAACATCTACTAAGTCCCAAAACTGTAGATATCATGACCATGAACCAAGTAGGCGATCTATACGAGGCCGCAGGACAAGGTTTCGGTCTGGGTTTTGGTGTTACCACTAATGTAGCCGACAGCAAAGCTTTAGGCTCAGTAGGTCAATATTATTGGAGCGGCGCCTATTGCACCTATTTCTTTATAGACCCCAAAGAAGAACTCATAGTAATCCTAATGAGTCAACTGCAACCTTACAACAATTATTATGGGGAGAAAATGAGACAGCTAGTTTACCAATCGCTCATCACAAAATACTAATCAACACATCAATGAAAAGCGTTATACTTCTTCTTATTGCCATACAATTGCCCCAAATGATGATTTCGCAGGAAATTGTTTTACTTCCTCACGAAAACAATACTGAATTAGTTTGGCAAGGGGGTGAAAAAACAACTTATTCCGAACAGTGGCAAACCGAATTGATTTCCAATGTTTCTACACCGACCCTTCAAATATTTAGACCAATGCCTTCCCTAAATAATGGAACCTCGGTTGTTATTGCACCAGGTGGTGGACTTAGGGTATTGAGTATCAATAGCGAAGGCGTAGATGTGGCAAAATGGTTAAACGCCAAAGGAATTACGGCCTTTGTACTTAAATACAGGCTATTGCCAGAAAATGAAAGTGCCCTCCCCAATGAAAATGGGGATAATCAGAATACTTCTTCGGCAATGACAAAAAAAGTGGCCATGGTCCTTGATCTAGCAACATCAGATGGTTTAAATGCAATGGCCTACGTAAGGAGCAATGCAAAGTCATTGGGAATCGACCCCAACAAAATAGGGTTTATGGGCTTTTCTGCTGGTGGTGCCGTAACAATGGGCGTTACTTTTAATTATGTTAAAACCAATAAGCCAGATTTTATAGTTCCTGTTTATCCATGGATGACAATTTTAGGCCCCTACAGTGTTCCCCAGGACGCCCCGCCCATGTTGATTATCTGCGCTTCGGACGACCAATATGACCTAGCTCATGAGAGTGTAGATTTATACTCGGCGTGGTCAAAATCAGGAATGAACGCCGCAATGCACATGTATTCCAAGGGTGGTCATGGATTTGGAATGAAAACCCAGCACTTGCCCTCGGACAATTGGATAGCAAGGTTCTACGAGTGGTCAGTGGCAGAGAAATTTGTAGTACCACGCCATCAACCTTAATCGATGACCAACTAATGCTGGATTTTACCATTAGCGAACAACCAATGTTCCCGGTCGAAAATTATTTGACGGGAACTATAAATATTATAATTTAAACCTTTAATTTATTTGCATTGAAAAAGCTCACTTTTTTATTCCTTTCTTTCGCTTTCCTTGGTTATGGCCAAAAAGCCCCAGCCTTTCAAAATGAGGTGAAGGCCATACAGAAAAAATATGAATCCCAGTGGGACTCCTCCAAGGAAACCATAGTCTTTACAGGTAGTTCCAGCATCAGAATGTGGAAAAATCTGGAATCCATGTTTCCTGATCACCAAATTATCAACTCGGGCTTTGGTGGATCCCAATCTTCCGATCTCTTCCTGTATTACAACGAACTCATATTACAATACAATCCTAAAAAGGTATTCATCTACGAGGGGGATAATGATATTGCTTCCAAGAAAAAAACCAAAGATATTATAGCTACCACCCGCGAAATAATACAAAAGATCAGAGAACGAAATAATGCAACCCAGGTGGTGATCATAGCCGCAAAACCAAGTATAGCCAGATGGAACCTAAAAAGAAAATACATTAGATTGAACAAGGCGTTCGAAAAGTTATGTGAAGAAGACAGTGCCTTGAAGTTCGCCAATGTTTGGGATGTGATGATGGATGGAAAACAAGTGAAGCAGGATATATTTATAGGTGACGGACTGCATATGAACAATAAAGGTTACGACCTGTGGTTTTCAGTCATCAAACCCTATATGAACTGATCCTAAGAGAAGGAATATTCCAATAACACTAATACATTCCATATAAATGAAAAATTCAATCCTTTTTAAATCGCTAGTAGTACTGATAGTTTTTACTGCCTTTGTTGCCTGCCAACAGGAAAAAAAGAAAGCAATCAACTTTCCAATGACAGATCTATCGACGGAAAACTTGATTCCCAAACCGCTGAAGATAATCCCTACCAATAGTGCCTTTGGATTAGATAAAAACACCATTATTTATACTTCTCAAAATGCTGCAGGTTTTCCTGAAGTTGGTGAGTTCTTATCGGAAAAGATAAAATGGCAGACCGATTTGGACTTGGCGGTAAATTCAACAACCAATGCCACTTCTCAACGAATTATTTTTATCAATCAGTCCGATAGCACCGAATTTTCATCCAAGGAAGGTTACGACCTTTACATAACCCAAGATTCTATCATCCTTAATGCAAAAACGGCCGAGGGTGCCTTTAGGGGAGTACAGACCATAAGGCAAATTATTCCGGAGACCAGTAATGACACCCTGACCGAAAATAAAATGTGGTTGATTCCCACTGGTAAGATCATAGACAATCCCAATTTTGGATATAGAGGATCTATGTTGGATGTGGCCCGACATTTCTTTAGCGTAGAGGACGTAAAAAAGTATATCGACATATTGGCCTATTATAAGCTTAACACATTGCATTTGCATCTTACCGATGATCAGGGCTGGCGCATAGAAATTAAATCTTGGCCAAAGCTTACCGAAATAGGTGGAAGTTCTGAAGTTGGAGGTGGCCCTGGTGGTTTTTACACCCAAGAAGAATATAAGGACATTGTGGCCTATGCCGCCAAACATTTTATTACCATAGTTCCTGAAGTGGATATGCCCGGGCATACCAATGCCGCATCCGTGGCATATCCTATCCTAAATGGGAATGGCAAAACGCCTAAAATCTATACTGGAACCGAAGTAGGGTTCAGCACTTTTGACGCCAATAAGGATACCGTATATGCCTTTATAGATGATGTTGTAAGGGAAATATCGGCCATTACTCCCGGTCCATATTTTCATGCCGGAGGCGATGAAAGTCACGTTACCAAGAAGAAGGATTTTATTCTTTTTGTTTCCAAAGTGGACAAAATTGTAAAGAAATACGGAAAAAAAATGATTGGTTGGGATGAAATTGTGCACGCCGATGTAGATACAAGTGCCATTGCCCAATTCTGGGCCAACGAAGAAAATGCCAAACTGGCTGTGGAAAAGGGGCTAAAAGTTATTTTGTCTCCAGGAAAAAAGGCCTATTTGGACATGAAATATGATACCCTTTCAAAATACGGACTTAATTGGGCTGGTTTAATTCCTGTAGATACCGGATATGTGTGGACCCCGGAGAGATATGTTCAAGGAATAAACAAGGAGAACATTTTGGGCATTGAAGCACCACTTTGGTCCGAGACCGTTAGCAATATGGATGAAGTGGAATATTTGGCCTTTCCAAGGATGATCGGTTATTCCGAGCTTAGCTGGAGCACTGAAGAAAATAGAGTTTGGGATAATTACAAAGTGAGGTTGGGCAACCAAGCTCCATATTTGGATAAGATGAATGTAAAATACTATCCATCCAAACTCATAGAGTGGAAAAAAAGCAAGTATACCTATAAAACTATTGATAAGGACTAAATATTCATTAAGCAATACTATCGGCTATAACCTATATATTTAATATATTGTAAACCCCTAACTATCAGACTTTACCTGTTTGGCTGTTTAACCCAATTTAAATACTGAACAAATGAAGGCCCTTATTCTAGTTATTACCCTGCTATTGGGACAATTGTGCTATCCCAATAAGGAAAACGATTCTATACCCAAAGCCGAGGTGGCTACCACTATGCAAAGTGTTACCATTAATGGCAACACCATTTATTTAACGGCAAAGGCGGGAACTTTTGAGGTGAAGGATGAATTCAACAAGCCAATTGCGTTAATGGGCTTTACCTATTACACCAGAGATTCCAAAAGAGGATTGTCAACACAAAGACGACCAATTGTTTTTGCCTTTAACGGAGGACCCGGATCATCCTCTTTTTGGTTGCATATGGGAATTTTGGGACCAAAAAGAATTGTAGTGGACGACCCGAAATCAACCCCCGCCGCACCCTACAAAATTATCAACAACAACTACTCTATTCTGGATATAGCCGATCTGGTAATGATAGATCCAGTAGGTACTGGCCTAAGCATCCCTATTGGAAAGGCCAAGTTTAAGGACTTTTGGGGCGTGGACCAAGATATCCGCAGCCTTTCCTTGTTCATCACCCAGTTTCTGATACATAACGATCGTATGAACAGTCCCAAATTTCTATTGGGGGAAAGCTATGGGACCTTTAGAAACGCAGGTTTAATGAACACCCTATTAAACCAAGGCGTGGCCATGAACGGTGTTATTATGGTATCCGCAGTTTTTGACTTTCGTACCTTATTGTTCCCTCCTAATGATGACCTGCCTTATATAGTACATTTTCCAACCTACGCTGCAACAGCCTGGTATCACAATAAAATATCGGATAAACCGGAAAATGTGTATGAATTCCTAGAGACGGTTAGATCCTTTACCGAAAACGAATACACTCCTGCCCTCTTTAAAGGAGATCGACTTTCTGAAAATGAAAAAAGTAATATTGCATCAAAACTGGCCTATTACACTGGCACAGATACCGAGTATTGGCTAAAGGCCGATCTAAGGGTAACAGCAAGTGAATTTTTTGCGGAATTCTTGAGGGACGAAGGTGAAATAGTTGGCCGACTGGATTCTCGCTTTACCGGAATCAATGAAGATCTCCTTGCCCAAGAAGGAAGTCATGATCCGCAAAGCCTGGCCATTTCCCCTGCCTACATTAGCGGGTTTTTGGATTATTTTTACGGCGACCTCAAAGTAAACAAAAACTTATTATACACCATCACTGCAGGCAGAAGGGGCGGTTTTAAATGGGATTGGACCCACAAGGGCAATAAGCGATGGGGCGCCACTGCCGCCAACAACACTGGTATTGACATGGCCACGGCATTATCCAGAGATCCAAACATGAAGGTGTTGATCCTGAATGGCATCTATGACCTTGCCACTGTTTTTTATGGAGTAGAACACAGCATCAATCATTTGGGCCTAAAAAAGGAGATCAGGGATAATATCACTATGGAATATTATGAGGCTGGGCATATGATGTACATCCATCAACCCTCCATGGAAAAATTCAAGAAAGATGTTTCCAGTTTTATCCTTAACGCGTCAAAATAAGAAGTAGACGATCGTCCAAATTTTAAACCAATTCCATTTAAAAACGAATTATGGTATTCATTATTTGGACGATACTACCCTATTTCCATTCAAAATCACCATTTTCAATAGTCCAATCATTTCCAAAGAATCCAGCGCATTTTACAGCTGAAGTACCTTGCTCCAAAACAGTTTCATCAAAGAGCATTAAATCTGGAAATGTGGTTCCGTTTACCAAATAATGGTTGGCATAGGCCGCTTTCATTCCCACTACTCCTGTGGCAGTTACAACACCTATACTGGCCAAATCACTATCCGTCCTAGGAACTATAAAATATAGCCCCCAATTGCTTCCGGACAGACTTCTATTTCCAAAATTTAATATATTGTTGGATACTTGGACAGGACTATTTTTTAATAATTTGTCCCATGCGGCATTGTTGGATTTATTACCATAAACAACAACATTGCGATTGGGATAATCTTTGGGGGAAAAGTTGGTGTCCGCAACCAATTCTATGTTTCCATTGGCCTTGTACCAGAAGGTATCGGCATCAAACCTTGCTTTATTGTAATACCAATCATTCTCTGCTTTGGACCCTCTTGTAGCGTATACAAATACTACATCATTTCGAAATGCATCCTTGAACCCTCCATTCCTATGTGGTCCTTTTTCTTCCGAGGACGGTTTGGCTACAATTTTCCATTCCCCATCATTTTCCTTAAAAAAGGTATTGTCCTTTGATGGAAGCCCAATCTCCTTTCCGTTAAGCTCAATACTATTGATATCCCCGGGCAATTGTGAAAAATCCACCTCCAATAAGGACACATTTTTGGTCTCTATTTTAATAATGCTATCCCATGAAAAATCAAACGAACTAACCTCAAAAGGTATTTGTTGTTGATGGATGGTAATAAAATGCGAGGATGCAGAAACCCCAGGAGAACCCGTACTAAACTCCAATTTTTTTATATCCTTTATCTCGGGAATTGTTCGTTGTTTAAACAAGTTGAAAATCGGTTCCCAATCCACACTATGGTCCCCATACCAATGTGTACCGCCTGGATACTCATAATAGGTGAAATCTGGATGAAATTTCCCTAATCGCTCCCTCATATCACGGGCTAAATTAGTAGGAACTACATTATCCTTCTCGCCATGCAACACATATACCCCGTGATGTAGATAATTTCGAATCAATTTTAGGGTTCTGCTCGGAGTTCCCGCTCTTTCCACAATGTCTTCAATTGCGGTGGGGACATATTCCTGGGTAAGGCGTTCGAACATTTTAGGGCTAATGCCATACCGTGTTCTCTGCTCCTCGGTCATTTCCAAAAGTCTTTCAGATCTACTTCCACGGTACAACAACAAATCCGGGTATCCGGCACATGGTGCAATCGCCGCAAAATGGTCTGGGTATGTTGCCCCCAAATACCATGTTCCATGCCCTCCCATGGAATGCCCTGTCAGATAAATTTTGCTATTGTCCGGTTTAAAAATCCTCTTGCTATCCGCCAGCACTTCCAAGGCATCCAATCTTCCCCAATCTTCCCAGGCAAACCCGTACGGTCTCCTATTCGTTGGAGCAATAAGATTCCCCCAATCTTTTTGCTTATAGGCGTTTGCCTGATTTACGGCCTCTACCGAAGCGCCGTGTACCGAAAGGAAAAGTGCCGCGCCATCGGTATGGCCATTTTTATCCGGTGCCACGCTGTAATATTGTACACTTTTATCTATATCGCTAATAAAGGTTCTCTTGTGATGTTTATTTTTCGATTTCACATTTAAAGCCAAAATTTCGGAAGAAACCTGCTGTCCGTTACTTTGTATCAAACTTAAATCTACATTCACCTTTGCAAGAGAGGTATCCAAGGTAGACGAGGGAATGGAAAAAGGAATTTTATAGACCGTATAAGGTGGTATATCATTTATTTTTGTGGTAAGTTCCTGTCCGTTTACCTTGGCCACAATAGCATACTTCCTGATCCATTTATCCGAAGCGTTTATTACTCTTATGGCAGCCTTATATTCCATGTCTTCCTCCAATAAAAGATCGGGAACCATTACATCTCGTGTAGTAAATTGTACCTCGGCCTTGGGTTCCAATATCCGTGCTCGAATCCTAGGAAAACGGCCTACCTTCAAAACAAAAATATTATTCCCTTTTTTTAACTTCATAGGGATAAGGTTCCAACCAAAATCATAATGGTCACCTTCATAAGGATAACCATTAATGGAAGCCAAAGAATGTCCGGAAGCTTCGAACAAAACCGTTTTTTCCGATCCTGAATTGTAATTGAGATATACATAGCCCGACCTAAGGTCCCGGCCGGAAAAGCTATTGGTACTATCTACCGTTATGGCGTTCCATTTTAATTCCTTTCCAAATGAATCTATATCAAAAACTTCACCTTCCCTGACCAGGATACCGGGTTCCATTAGGAACTTTTCAAAAACAGGATCTGCGGGAAATGATGAGGATTCAAACCCGAAACTTGGAATTGCTAAAGCCAAGGCCTTATTAAAAACATGGATCACTTTTCCTTCGTGAATACCCTCCACTTTTTCCTTCCCGAAATATTCCACTATATTTCCTGTACGCTGTTGCCCGATAAAGACAAAGGGAAGGACAAGGAGCATTACGAGAATAGCAGCACTTTTCTTATTAAATTTAGCCATGATAAAACTGATTAAGGAATTAAAATTTTAATTTCCATAATTAGTAGGCAGCTGCCCAACAATTTAGACCAATAACAAAAGTCCGAAGCTAAATGGATAATTATTTTTTCATAGAGGTGAATGCTACGCCCATTTACAGGAAAAGGAACATACAATAGAGAATAAAAAAAACCTTCGTAAACGAAGGTTTTAATTTTGATTATATAAAAAATTTATTCTGTCTCTTTGGAAGCTTCTTCTTTTTCCTCTTCGTCCGCAAACTCTGTAATACCGTGCTCATGTAATAAATTATACCATTGAATGATCTTTTTAATATCACTGGCATATACCCTATCTTCGTCATAATTGGGAAGTACTTCAAACAAATATTCCTCCAATTTTATTTTATCCTCTTTATGGCTCACCGCGGTTTTTCCTCCATCTTCCTTTTCCTTGATCTTTTCAAACACCACCTTTAACGGCACTTCCTCCTCCAAAGTATAGATCGCAATCTCAGACAAGACACTTACATTGTTCTTAAAACTTACGGTAACTTTTTTACCATCCAACAAAGATTCGGCTACAAAACCTGTACGCGTTTGTGTCAATAATTTAAAAAGTCCCGGCTTACCTGCAATCGATAATATTTTTTTTAAACCCATCTGTTATTTTAGTTTCAGCGGCAAATATGCCACTTTTTGTTTATAATAGAAATAGTTTTAACGTGCTTTTTTGATGTTCGGAAAGCGCATTCTATATTCCACCTTTATCTTCCCCTTGGATATATTGGCCAACCTCCCCTTTAAAAGTCGTTTTTTTAAGGAGGATAATTTATCTGTAAACAAAATGCCTTCTATATGGTCATATTCGTGTTGAATTACCCTGGCCAAAAGTCCATCGTAGGTTTCCTTATAGGATTTAAAATTCTCATCCATATAGGATATGGTGATGGTATCTTTTCTTGAAACGTCTTCCCGAATATCTGGAATACTAAGACAGCCTTCGTTAAAAGCCCATTCTGTTCCAGTTTCCTCCTCTACATGTGCATTAATAAATACTTTCCTAAACCCTTTTAATGCGTTTTGTTCTTCTTCGGTAAGCTCTTCGTCATCCCCAAATGGCGCGGTATCCACCAGGAACAACCTTATTGGAAGTCCTATTTGGGGTGCGGCCAAACCAACACCATTGGCATTGTACATAGTGTCCCACATATTGGCCACCAATTCTTCAAATCGTGGAAAATCTTTGTCTATATCATCCGCTACTTTCCTAAGTACCGGGTCTCCATAAGCAACTATAGGTAATATCATACTACTATTTTCTATTTAAATACGCCTGAAGGATTATAGTGGCGCTAATTTCATCGACTAAGGCCTTATCCCTTCTTTGTTTTTTATTAAGGCCACTATCTATCATGGTCTGAAATGCCATTTTAGAGGTGAAGCGCTCGTCTTGTCGCTCTACTGGTATCTTTGGAAAAACACCTTCCAAAGTTCTTAAAAAAGGTTTGATCAATTCTTCGGATTCGGATGGCAGATTGTTCATTTGCTTGGGTTCCCCGACCACAAATTTTTCTACCTTCTCCTCTTGAACATACTTCCTAAGAAAATTCAAAAGTTCCTTTGTATCAACGGTAGTAAGGCCAGAAGCTATTAATTGCAACTCGTCCGTAACGGCAATTCCCGTCCGCACCCTTCCATAATCCAATGCTACAATCCTTCCCACACAATTTTTTTGCAAAAATAAGGGATAAATTGTTATATGTGCAAAAACAAAAGGTTAATTACCTACTAGCCCGTATATTTGCTAAAATTTGAATTATTAAAGATGAAAGAACTAAGAAAAACAATAGAAACTGCCTGGGATAATCGAGACCTGCTTAAAGAAATTCCAACTCAGACCGCCATAAGGGAAGTCATTGATCTTTTGGATAACGGTAAATTGCGCTGTGCTGAACCTACTACAGATGGATGGCAGATCAATGAATGGGTAAAAAAGGCCGTGGTACTATATTTTCCGATACAAAAAATGGAGACTTTGGAAGCAGGTATCTTTGAATATCACGATAAAATGCCCCTTAAAAGAGGTTATGCCGAAAAAGGAATACGCGTTGTTCCCAATGCGGTTGCAAGGCATGGAGCCTATATTTCTTCAGGTACTATTTTAATGCCGAGTTATGTAAATATCGGAGCCTATGTGGATGAAGGCACTATGGTGGACACTTGGGCCACCGTTGGTAGTTGTGCCCAAATTGGTAAAAATGTCCACCTTAGTGGAGGTGTAGGAATTGGCGGGGTCTTGGAGCCCTTACAGGCCTCCCCGGTAATTATTGAGGACAATGCCTTTATTGGTTCCAGATGTATTGTTGTGGAAGGCGTACGCGTAGAAAAAGAGGCTGTATTGGGTGCAAATGTGGTACTTACCGGCTCAACTAAAATTATAGATGTTACTGGTGACAAACCTGTAGAAAGAAAAGGATTGGTGCCTGCAAGATCTGTTGTTATTCCAGGGAGTTACACCAAAAAATTTCCGGCCGGAGATTATCAGGTGCCCTGCGCCTTGATCATTGGTACCAGAAAAGAGAGCACCAATAAAAAAACTTCCCTGAATGATGCTCTAAGGGAATACGACGTTGCGGTTTAAAAGCTAAAAAATGAAAACAATTCTTGTAGATGCTTGGAACACCTTTGTTACTGAAAAGGGAATGGATTACGATCTGAAAAAATTATTGGACACCTATCCCAATCCCAAAATCATCTTAACAAATGCCAACAAACAGGAATGTATTACTTATGGAATTGTAAATATGCCTTATGAGGTATTTAGTTTGGAGCATAATCCCAACAAGACCGATAAGGCATATTACCTTAAAATGCTTAACCATTTTAGTTTAAAACCTACTGAGGTTGTATATTTTGAACACAATGCAGAAGCCATAAATTCTGCCACCTCGGTTGGCATAAAAACCTTTCATTACAATAAGGAGGAAAATCTGGACGGACTCCACATTTTCCTTCAAAATAATTTAGATTAAACCTCAGTGCGTCATGGCATATAACATAACTCTTGAAGGAAAAAATATAGTTATAGCCGAAAGAATGCTTAAAAATGTGGCTGCCATTTTTAACCAATGCAATATTGATTATTGGGTAGAAGGTGGTACCTTATTGGGTATAAAAAGGGAAAATAGGCTGTTGCCATGGGACAACGATGTGGATATGTCCATTAATCACGATCAATTAGATAAGTTGGGCCATTTTTACTTGGAATTAAAAAAAGCGGGTTATAGGGTAAGAACAAGGTACTTTGATGAGACTTCCGAGTTTTTTACAAAAGGTAACACCCGGATGATAAAATTAAGGGAAAAGCGTTTTTTTGGATTGCTCAAGGGGGCAGTTTGCCTGGATGTTTTTATTAAATATCAGCATGGGGAGAACAGTTATTGGGAAATTGACAACAAAACAAAATTTGTCCCAAGCAAGTTCTACCGTACCTTTAAACATATTACATTTAAAGATTTCGACTATAAAATCCCGGCGCTGATAGATGAATATCTAACTTATAGATATGGAGATTGGCAAAAACAAGTTAAAAATTGGGATACTTCCAAAGACGACAATGCAATAGCCTAGGTAGCTTGAGGTTGCAATTGCAATGTTTCTTTTAAGATGGTGCTACTTACATTTTCTGTATAGGCCACATATTCCACCGGACATGTAGTTTTTGGAAATCTGCCTTTCCAATCGTCCCCAACGGAAATAGCATCTATATTATACTCATCCACTATACGTTGCTTATTTTTATCTGTCTGGGGAATAACTTCATCCACATAACTTATTGCCTTGACCAGTTTTATCCTTTCCTCAAAGGGGATAATTGGCAGTCTCCCTTTTTCCTTCAAAATAAGTTCATCTGTGGAAACGCCCACAATTAAATGGTCGCACATCTGTTTAGACCTTTTAAGAATATTTAGATGCCCAAAATGAAAAATATCAAAACAACCCGAAGTATACATTTTATTATACTTTTTGGCCTTTTTGCTATGCTTTACTTTTATGGCAAGGGTATTCCCTTTTTTCAGTTTAATGACATAATTCTTATTGTCAAAAAAAATGCCGATATTTTTTGCGATCTCCAACATCTCGGACAAAGCATCATCAAATTCACATTTACAACTTATATACAACTTTACCTGATCGTCAGGATCGGTGACAAAATTCCAATTTGGATATTTGGTAGTCAGAATGTGTAGGTAAGCCTCAGTCATATATCAATAATCCAATTGTTAGTATATAATGGGTAAAGGTAGTAAACGGTTACTGACATAAATTATTATAACCCAATTATTATATATTGCCTTAACCAACTCCCATATTTATGAAGTTATCTTAAAAAAAACCTTAATAAATTATTAACCTTACCAGCCCCTTCTGCCATACATGTGCCCAATCCTGTGTGGAAAAGCCCTACAAAACCCGCAATATCCAATCCTAATTGACCTTTTCGGGCACATTTTAGGAAAAACTACTTGTAATTTGATATACTATTATGGCTTTTTAATTGTTATGTATTAGGTAATGTCGTTATAAATTTTAGTGATTTCAACGCAACTATTTCTATTAAAACTATCTAATAAGTGATAAAAATTTCGATTGCATGATAGATAAGAGTGAAAAAATATCGGCCTTAATAATCACTTATAATGAAATGGGATACATTGAAAAGTGTATCGATTCCATTCAGTTCGCAGATGAAATTATAGTGGTGGATTCGTATAGTACGGATGGCACCTACGAGTATCTAAACAATCACCCCAAAGTTAGGGTTATCCAAAACGAGTTTGATAATTATACGGCCCAGAAATCCTTTGCCCTAAAACAGGCTTCACATGATTGGATTCTTTTCTTGGATGCGGATGAAGTGGTTACGGACAAGTTGAGGAATGAAATAAAATGTAAGGCCAAAAAGGATTCTGAACATTGTGCCTATTGGTTCTACCGAAAATTTATGTTCAAAAACAGTCGACTGCGCTTTAGTGGATGGCAAACCGACAAGAACTACCGACTTTTTAGAAAAAGTAAGGCTCAATTTTGTAAGGAAAAAATAGTTCATGAAACCCTTATTGTAAAAGGTACCTCCGGAATATTGAAGCAGAAGTTAATGCACTTCTGTTACAAAAACTACGAAGATTATAAATTTAAAATGCTAAGATACGGGCGTTTAAAGGCCAAGGAGGCCCATCAAAAAAACAAGAAGTTTAATTACCTTTTGTTAGTTTTTAAGCCTTTTTGGAAGTTTTTTAACCACTACATAATTAGATTGGGAATACTTGATGGAAAAAAAGGGATTACCATCTGCTATTTAAATGCCTTGGGTGATTTTGAAAGGTACAAGGAACTAAAACGTTTGGGTAAAAAAGAAAAAATGGCTTATTTTTTGGTCAAATCATAATTGTATCTGATTTACCTCCCGATAATTTTTCCTTAGACCAACATTCATATCATTCTATACTATATACCCCATTAAGGCCCTAGCTCCTTATTATATGCTTTGGATTTTTGAGATCCTGCTAGTGCTTAAATCTTTCATTCTTGGAAAGTATATGTACTAACAATGAAAGCCAATCAAGACTTCCTACTCTTGACCATAAAAAATTATAAACCATTATTTACATATCTTTGCCCACTCCCTTAACCTTACATTAGGTTAAGGACCAAAAAACATAGGACCTGTCTAGCTCTTGACTGGTCACTGAATAAATTATAAAACTCATGAAAATTGTCATTTTAGCAGCGGGTATTGGATCAAGACTTGGGAACCCATTTCCTAAACCTTTGACACCTTTAAAAAATGGAAAATGTATCATGGAGATGCAGGTCAACAATTTGGAAGAAACCTTTGATATAGATGATATTAACGTTGTTGTTGGTTTTAAAAAAGACCTAATAATGGAACGCTTTCCGGAACTCACCTATATATACAACCCATTTTTTGATCAGACCAACACTTCCAAAAGTCTTTTAAAAGCCCTAAGAAAAAACAGGGACAAATCCGTGCTTTGGCTCAATGGCGATGTTGTTTTTGACGTAAGTCTCCTATCCGTCCTAATACCCTATATTAATAAAAATCAATCATTCGTAGCCGTAAACACCAGTAAGGTGGCAGATGAAGAGGTAAAGTACACGTTAAAGGATAATTTTATTGATAAATTGTCCAAGACGGTGAGAAATGGACTTGGTGAAGCAGTAGGCATAAACTTCATTGCTGCCAAGGACATAAAAAGTTTTATCACCAGACTTGAAGAATGTGAGGACAATGATTATTTTGAAAGAGGTCTGGAGATGGCCATAGAAAAGGACGGACTTAAAATTAGTGCTGTGGACATTTCTGATTACAATTGTATGGAAGTCGATTTTAAGGAAGATTTGGAAAATGCCAATACCCTATTTCGAAAATGAAAGTAATTTTATTTTGCCAAAATGCATATGCCTTTGGCATCCTTGCTCCCATCCGCGATGTACTTCAGGAACAAGGTCACGACTTTCTTTGGTATATTTCGGGGAAACTCTTGGAAAATTTTCCATATAAAAATGAAGATTATACAGTTAGCACTTTAGATTTACAACTCTATAAAAGTGATGCCATTTTCGTGCCTGGAAATGAAGTACCTTATTATATCCGCGGACTAAAAGTCCAAGTTTTTCATGGACTTGCTGGTGAAAAAAAAGGGCATTTCAGGATACGGCACTACTTTGATCTTTATCTTACCCAAGGCCCGTACTTCACGGATAAATTTAATGAGTTAAAAAAGAGACATAAAAATTTCGACGTCATCGAGACAGGATGGCCAAAATTGGATGTTTACAGCACTGAAAAAAACAGGTATGACTTTGAAAAAAAGGCCATATTGCAGCAATACAATACGGACAAAATTGTGCTTTATGCCCCTACCTTCTCCCCTAGCCTTACTTCTGCCCCCTATCTAGTTCAGGAAATAAAAAACCTTGCCGAGACCACGGGATACGTAATCCTAATTAAGTTCCATGACCTTATGGACCCAAAATGGATAAAGGCTTACAAAAGACTATCCAATGAAATACAAAATGTGCTCTTCAAAGAGGACAAAAACATTATTAAATCGCTTATCCAGGCAGATATATTGGTCAGTGATACCTCATCCGTAATTTACGAATTCATTCTCTTGAACAAGCCGGTAATATCCTTCAAGAATATTGCCGACAAGGTGTTGTGGGACAACTCAAAATCTTACACTGGTCTTACCGAGAAAGTTTTGGACAATTTTCACTTCGACCCCCACGCTGCGGAAAGAGCATATATTAACATGCAATTTCACCCGTATCAGGATGGAAAATCGGCTCTTCGCATGGTAAATGCAGTTAAAGAATACATTGAAATACATGGAGTACCAGTAGAAAGGAAGCTGTCCCTAGCGAGAAGGCTAAAAATCAATTCCATGTTTGGGAAACCGACAAAAAACCCCTTTGTTGGTGAAAAAACAAATAAAATTTCTGCTATTCTCATTACCTATAATGAAGATATCCATATCAATGCTGTATTGGAAAATATAAAGTTTGCGGACGAGATAATCGTTGTGGATTCCTTCAGTACGGATGGCACTATCGAAAAGATCAAGGAGCATCCTAATGTAAAATTGATCCAGCGACCATTTTTAAATTATACGGATCAAAAATCCTATGCCCTGGAGCAGGCAACCAATGATTGGGTACTTTTCTTGGATGCGGACGAACGAGTTCCGGATCGACTCAGAAATGAAATCTTGGAAACTGTCAATTCCTCCAAACCAACGGCTGATGCCTATTATTTTTACAGAACCTTTATGTTCAAAAATAAGGTTTTGCGCTTTAGTGGTTGGCAGAGCGATAAAAATTATAGACTGTTCAAAAAAAGTAAGGTGCATTTTACACAGGATAGAATAGTACACGAAACATTGGTTGTGAACGGAGAGTCCGATGTGCTCAAAAACAAACTAGTTCATTATTCCTATAAGAATTATGAAGATTACAAGGGCAAAATGATAAAGTATGGACAAATGAAGGCAATAGAAGAACATAAAAAAGATTATGCCCCCAACTTTTACCACTTTGTATTCCGCCCGTTTTACAAATTTTTCAATCATTATATTCTAAGATTTGGCATACTAGACGGAAAAAAGGGGATAATCATATGTTATCTGAACGCATTGGGAGTGTATTCCCGATATAAGGAATTAAAAAGATTAAGAAATTTAAGAGAATAAAGTATTATGAAAGATTTGCTTTCCGAGGTAAACCAATGCTATGATATACTCACTAAAGGAGGTCTAATATTGTACCCTACGGATACCGTTTGGGGTATTGGCTGTGATGCCACAAATGCGGCAGCTGTAGAAAAAATTTACACCCTAAAACAAAGATCCAATTCCAAGACTATGATCTGTTTGGTGGCCAATGATTTTATGCTGGAGCAGCATGTTGAAAAAGTACCGGAGCTGGCCTATGATATTATAGATCTAGCTACCAAACCAACCACCATTGTCTATGAATCCCCTAAAGGAGTGGCTGCAAATTTAATTGCCGATGACAACACTTTGGCCATTAGGGTAGCAACTGATCAATTCTGCCAATTTCTTATAAAGAAATTTAAAAAACCAATCGTGTCTACCTCCGCAAATATAGCCGGGAAACCAACTCCCAATTCTTTCAAAGAAATATCCAGTGAGATTTTAAAAGGTGTAGACTATATAGTAAATTTGGACCGCGATAAAATTAACAGTACTCCATCTTCCATTATTATGCTCGGTAATGATGGTACCGTAAAAGTGATCCGAGAGTAAGAATGACGAACAGAAACCACGAAGAGGCCATAAATAACCCAATATTTTCTACCATTTCCGAAGCCGCCAAGGAACTTTCATTAGATTCTTACGTAATCGGAGGCTTTGTGAGGGACTATTTGTTGCGAAGGGGAACCCATAAAGATATCGACATTGTTGCTATTGGCAGTGGAATTGAATTGGCCAAATTGGTCGCCAAGAAATTACCAGGGAGTTCGGAGGTTAGTATCTTTAAAAATTTTGGAACCGCAATGATCAAATTTCAGGACATTGAAATTGAATTTGTAGGGGCCAGAAAAGAAAGTTACCACAGGGACAGTAGAAAACCTGTTGTTGAAAATGGGAGTTTGGAAGATGACCAAAAAAGGCGGGATTTCACTATCAATGCCTTGGCCATTTCACTGAATCCCAAGGACTACGGACAGCTTTTAGACCCCTTTGACGGCATTGGGGATTTAAAAAGACAATTGATCAGAACCCCTTTAGACCCTGATATTACTTATTCCGATGATCCTTTGCGAATGATGCGCGCCATAAGATTTGCTACGCAGCTAAACTTTATTATTCATCCTGAATCGTTGCAGGCGATAGTGGACAATAAGGAAAGAATTAAAATTATTTCCAATGAGCGCATCGTTGATGAATTACATAAAATTTTGGCCAGTAGCAAACCCTCTATCGGATTCTCCTTATTGCACGAAACAGGACTTTTACCTTTTATAATGCCGGAACTGGTTGCTCTGGAAGGTATTGAGGAAATAGAAGGGCAAAGGCACAAGGACAATTTTTGGCATACACTGGAAGTAGTTGATAACATTTCCGAAAATACGGATAATGTCTGGCTGCGTTGGGCCGCCTTATTGCATGATATAGGCAAGGCCCCTACCAAAAAATTCGACAAAAAAATCGGGTGGACGTTCCATGCCCATGAATTTGTGGGATCCAAAATGGTCTACAAAATTTTTAAGCGACTTAGGTTGCCCTTGAACGAAAAAATGAAATTCGTCCAGAAAATGGTACTTATGAGTTCCAGACCCATTGTCCTTTCCGAGGATTTTGTAACTGACTCGGCCGTTCGAAGACTCATTTTTGACGCGGGAGAGCATGTAGAAGATTTAATGACCCTATGTGAGGCGGATATTACTACCAAGAATCCTAAAAAACAAAAAAGGTATAGGAACAATTTTAAAATTGTCCGTCAAAAAATTGAGGAGGTCGAGGAAAGGGACCACATAAGAAATTTTCAACCGCCAATCAGTGGGGAAGAAATTATGGAAACTTTCAACCTAAAACCATCCAAGGAAATAGGCATGATCAAAGAAGCCATTAAAGAGGCTATTTTGGAAGGTGATATTCCCAATGAATACAATGCCGCCTACGCCCTAATGTTACATAAAGGAAAGGAACTGGGGCTCAAATCGAAATAAGCCTTCCGCCTCTATTGGTATAACAAATAGGAGCCCTATCTCTCAAGGTAAACTGCATTTAACTCTAGAGAAAGTTCTAGATTACCTAACCAAGGGACTAGGCTTTTGATCAAGGACTCCGACAAAAAGGCGGGGTAGGCTCGAGCATATCAGTTTAATGCCCCTACGGCTTTTGGAATACCGGTCTTACAAATAAATTCCCCTTATCCTTGGCTGTTTTTTAAAGAAAAGAGTGGTAATTTTGCAGGACTCTTTCAAACATCCAAATGCAGAAAAAATTTACAAAAATCGCCAAGATCAGTCTAGTTTTGGTCTACTTGGTAATTGTGGCCGGTGCAGTGGTAAGAATGACAGGTAGCGGCATGGGATGCCCGGATTGGCCCAAATGTTTCGGTTATTATATTCCCCCTACGGATATCACGGAATTGCAATGGCAGCCGGAAAAGGAATTCAAAAAAGGTCAGGTTATTATTGTAGACGAAGCCCTAAGGGTGGCCAAGGAAAATTTTAGTACCTCCTCTTCCTATAATGCCAATAATTGGACACTGTACACAAAACATGACTACGCTATTTTTAATCCTTTCCATACATGGACCGAGTTCATTAATAGGCTATTCGGCGCCCTGGCCGGGCTGGGAACCTTAATAATGGCCATAGCCTCTTTGACTTACTGGAAAAAACAGAAATCCATTACTATACTTTCTTGGGTGGTAGTATTTGCCATGGGCTTCCAAGCATGGCTTGGAGCCACTGTAGTGTATTCCGTTTTGGCTCCGGCCAAAATAACCATCCATATGGTAATGGCCCTGTTCATAGTAGCTCTGATCCTATACCTGATACAAGCCACGAGCAATAAGATCAAGTCTTTAAAACCAGATAAAGTAACGAGAAACCTAATGATCTTTGTTCTCTTGGCCACCTTGGTACAAGTAGTATTGGGCACCCAAGTAAGACAGTTTGTGGATGTGCAAACCGACCTTTATGGTGAAGATGCCCCTAACTTATGGCTGAATAGTGCAACGCTATCATTTTACATCCACCGTTCATTTTCTATAATAGTGGTCCTTTTGAACCTTGCCCTAGCCATAAGAATCTATAAATTAAACCTTGGGTATTCTAAAATAAATTGGGTACTGGCGCTTTTACTTCTTGAGGTTATTTCCGGGATGGCCATGTACTATCTGGATTTTCCTTTTGCTTCCCAGCCATTACATCTTGTGTTGGCATCCGTTTTATTCGGTTTTCAATTCTATTTGGTTTTGGAAGCTCTAAATGCTTTTAAAACCATGAAAACTTTGTAACTTTGCCACCACAAAAAAAGGACCCGATGATATACAAAATTAGGATTATTCTAGATGCAGAGGAAGATATTTTTAGGGATATAGAAATAGAGAATAGCAATTCTATGGAAGACCTTCACAATGCCATCACCCAGGCTTTTGGCTTTTTGGGAAATGAAATGGCCTCTTTTTATACCTGTGACGAGGAGTGGAGGCAGGACGAGGAAATTGCCCTATTTGACATGAGCGAAAATGGCTCAGATGTTCGTTTAATGAATGAGATTCTGTTACAGGACATTCTTTCGGAACATTCTCCCAAACTAATTTATGTATATGACTTTTTAAGCATGTGGACCTTCTTCGTTGAATTGGCCGATATAGTGGAAAAAGAAGAAATAAAGACCTATCCCAACACACTTTTCAGTTTTGGTGAATTGCCGGACTCCCCACCTGAAAAAAAGTTTGAAGCGGATGAAAACGAATTCGATTTTGACAATACCCTTGACAATTACGAAGATTTGGATTTTGATGAAAACTGGAACTAAAAATTCCTGTAGCTGCAAATTAAAGTAGTAGCACATTAGGATTGGCCAATTACAAAATTGATCCTTGTAAAGCCTCAATAAGGCTTTACGCACAAAATAACCCTTAAATATTTTCCATTATCCATGATCAACTTATACCCTACTCAAATTGAAACTATTTCCATACACCGTGTGGGAAACAAAAATAAAAGTGAAGGTATCTTTCTCTCGGAAGAACCATTTTCTCTTAACGATGAAACTACCGGACTCTTAAAAGAATATTTTTTTAAACCTTTTAGGGAAAAGGAGGAGAATTACTATTACTTTAACCATGAATCCGATGTTGAATTCAATGAGGTCTACAAAATTGTTTCCGATATTTTTGATGAACCTAGTAGCCTACATGCCAATTCAAAAAAAATAGCAACCCAATTATTCGACCAATCGAACCATCCACACATCAAAAGTGGTGAAGTTTACGTAGCCTATCTTACCGATCTAATGTTGGATAACGTAAAGGTGAATGCCGTGGGCATATTCAAAAGTGAGCTTAAACACGATTTTCTACAATTTCAGGAAAAGGGAAATAGCTTGGATATTTTGGTGCAGCAGGGCATCAACATCAACAAGTTGGACAAGGGCTGCCTTATTTTCAATACCGATAAGGAAGAAGGTTATAAAGTACTTTCAGTTGACAGCAATCGTTACGATACCAAATACTGGTTGGAAAACTTTCTAGGGGTGGAAGCCTTGTCCGATGATAATTTTAAGACAAAAAACTACCTGAAATTCTGCCAGAACTTTGCCAAGGATGTAGTTTTGCCTGCTGAGGACAAACAACAAGAGGTGTTGTTTATGAACAGGGCGGTAAATCATTTTGCGAAAAATGATTCTTTTGAAGAAACCAATTTCTTGAACGAGGTTATGGCGAACCCGGAATTGATACCAGAATTTAAGCACTACAAAGTAGAAAAAGGGCCTAAGTACAGTATAGAGGATGTCTCTACTTTTGACATAGCCAATAAAGCGGTTTCGGACGCCAGAAAAAAAATCAAGAACGTCATTAACCTGGATACCAATATCCAGATAAAACTTGATTTTATCAATCCGGAATCTGCACAAAAATTTGTAGAAAAAGGTTGGGATGAAGAACGCCAAATGTACTACTACCTGGTCTACTTTAACAAGGAACAGAAAAGCTAGAAAAATCCACTGGCAATCTGTTCCATGAATTGAAAGTGTGTCCATAAATATAAAATGAATAAGGCCGAAGTAATATGCTCCGGCCTTTTTTATTTTCTTATTGATATAGAGGGTTACACTAGGTAATAGAATATGTATATCTTAAAGATTTATCCTGTTCTCAATAATCTGTTTCATACTAACATCCTCATAATTTCTTTTCACAAAGTCCAGCGCAAGTGCCAGCACTTCTCCCATTGTATTACATTTTTTAAAGTCGACATCTCCTGTAAGATCATAAATATGCTGTGAAAGGGCCGCAATATTATCGTCGTTCGATATATCATCGGTCTTAACAATAGAAATGAGCCGCTTAATACGGTTCCCTGAACTCAAAATTCTTTTGGCCACGATGGAGCGTTCCTCTATTTTGTATTGATCAACAGAATTACGCTGCAACTTCTCCTTGACCAACATGACCATTTTATAATTTTCCTTAAAAAACTGGGGCCTATACACTTTCAATTTTCCTTCATAACACTGCTGGTCAAAATCTATTGCCCTTATTTTATATACCACGTGATCAAAATCGTGGGTAGGAACAATAACGTAGTTATAGGATCGCATATCCCCCAAAAGGCGGATCATACAGCGTTCATTAAACTTGACAAATTCTTTGGCCAATTGCGATTTTTCCGATTCATTACATTTCGGCAAAAAATCCTTGATAAACACATCTCCCGGAATACCGGCAATATGTTCCTCTATCAAAGTATCTCCGTAGACCAGGAAGTTTAGGTTATAGGGCGACAACATATGCTCTAGTTCCAGCCCGTATATTCTGGATGCATCGGTCTTTTTTACATAGAAATAGGTAAAATTGTCATTCAATATATTCCTTACCTTGATCCTAAAGGGCTTGGAGTTTCCAAAAGTACAATAGTCCACCGCATCAACATTTAAAAATGGAAAAATACTATCGCTACCATCGGAATGTAGAATGGAATATACTTTCTTTAAACTGATATCGATTTCCGTCCTATCGAACTCATTGTAATAAACACGTACCCAAAGAGTGTCCTCCTCATTGGAGTCATAGACCACAATAGACCCTGAAAAGCGCAACAGATCCTCATAAAAAATTGGAATTTCAATTTTTCTGCTATAGTGCTCCAAATAGGCATCCAATTTATTATTGACTGGAAATGCAGGCTTTTTCTTGGACATTAATCTTTCAGACATGGAAAAAACTTTAATTTGTAACAAAATAACGATTTCTTCGTCAAGTAAGTGCAAACAATCTAAAAATCTATCCCATTTTGGAAACTATCCTGACCGTAAACCACCTTACCAAAAAATTTGGATATCTAACCGCGGTAAAAGACCTTTCATTTAGTATTGAAAAAGGCAATGTTTATGGCATCTTAGGGCCCAATGGTAGTGGAAAATCGACCACTTTGGGAATTGTATTGAATGTAGTGAATAGAACAGCTGGTGATTTTTCATGGTTCGGGGGAACCATTACCACCCACACCGCCCTTAAGAAAGTGGGCGCCATCATTGAACGTCCCAATTTCTATCCCTATATGACCGCCATACAAAATCTGAAATTGGTCTGTAAAATCAAGGAAGTACCCCAAGATAAAATTGAAGAAAAACTGGAAATGGTCGGATTGCTGGAACGAAAAAACAGCAAGTTCAGTACCTACTCTTTGGGCATGAAACAGCGATTGGCCATTGCCTCTGCACTTCTCAACGATCCAGAAATATTAATCTTGGACGAACCTACCAATGGGTTAGATCCACAGGGTATACATCAAATTAGGGAGATCATAAAAAAAATTGCTTCACAGGGCACTACTATTCTGCTGGCCTCACATTTATTGGACGAGGTAGAAAAAGTATGTAGTCATGTGATTATCCTAAGAAAAGGCGAAAAGCTCTATTCGGGCCGGGTTGATGAAATGTTGACCAGTTATGGCTTCTTCGAACTCAGGGCGAACGATGAGGCAGCCTTGGTTACATTCTTAAGCAAACACGCCAGTTTCGGCCCTATTAAGCAGGAAAATGGTTTGATCACCGCCATTTTGAAGGAAGAAATGAAGGCAACCACCCTAAATGAGGACTTATTTAATAATGGCATAGTGCTATCCCATCTGGTAAAACGCAAAGAAAGTCTTGAGGAACAATTCCTTAATTTGACCAATAATAAGGATTAACCGCATTAATACCCTTAAACGCATAAAATATGTTACGTTTATTACAGATAGAATTTATAAAATTATGGAACAATAATGCGAGTAAGATCCTTATCATTTCCTATTTCGTCCTTATTCTCTGCATGGCATTGTTGGCCGCAATAAAATTTGACATTGGTCCGATTCAGTTCCATGTTGCCGAACAGGGCATTTTTAATTTTCCTTACATATGGCACTTGAATACCTGGATTGCAAGTGGATTGAAGCTATTTTTTGCTATAGTCATTGTATCCATGATGGCAAACGAATACAGCAATAAGACCCTGAAACAAAATTTAATAGATGGCTTGAGCAAGAAGGAATTTATCGCCTCTAAATTCTTGACCGTTTTTGCATTTTCGGTAATTTCTACCCTTTTTGTTTTTACAGTTTCATTGGTTTTAGGGCTTTTTTATTCCGATTTCACGGAGATATCCATCATATTTTCGGATTTGGAATACTTATTGGCTTATTTTATAAAGCTGTTGGGCTTCTTCTCCTTCTGTCTTTTCCTTGGTATATTGGTAAAACGTTCTGCCTTTGCCTTGGGCTTTTTAATTATTTGGTTTGCCATTGAAAATTTAGCTATCCGATTTTTGGTTTGGTGGCTTGCCGGCAAGGAGGCTTCGGCCTACGTTATGAAATTCCTCCCCCTGGAGTCTATGAGCAACCTGATCAAAGAACCGGCTTCCAGATTTAAAGCAGTACAAAGTATGGTTGAACAAGTGGGGGAACAATTCAATAAGGACTACGCCGTTCATTTTTATGAGATATTGATAGTGGGATGTTGGACTGCAATTTTCATATATCTTTCCTACGCCCTGCTTAAAAAACGGGATTTGTAAAGCTAATTTCCAAAAGCTTAACTCCCCTTTGCCTCTTTTACAGTAAAATAACTTATAGAATAAGACAATGGTTACAAATAGTTGCCGAAGCACCTCAGTATTCCCCGCTATTTATTAATTTTAGGTCATAAAACGAATATGATTTTTTTGTCGAAAGTCCAAAAAGAAAAAGATTAGACTAAAATTATAGGAGTTCCTGAATGCATTGTACATGAAATTTAAAGTTGTTTCCGGATTTAAACCTACAGGTGATCAGCCCCAGGCTATTAAACAATTAAAAGAGGGCCTTGAGGCAGATGAGCGTTATCAAACTCTTTTGGGAGTAACAGGGTCCGGAAAAACGTTTACCGTTGCCAATGTCATAGAGCAGGTTCAGCGACCAACCTTGGTATTGGCACATAACAAAACCCTGGCTGCACAATTATACTCAGAATTTAAGCAGTTTTTTCCTGAGAATGCCGTTGAATATTTTGTGTCCTACTACGACTACTATCAACCCGAAGCATATATACCCTCAAGTGGCACCTATATAGAAAAGGATCTTTCCATTAATGAGGATATTGAAAAACTACGTTTGAGTGCAACATCTTCCCTACTATCAGGCAGAAGGGATATTTTGGTAGTCGCCTCGGTTTCCTGTTTATACGGTATAGGAAATCCCGTAGAATTTCAGAAAAATGTTATAGGGATAGAAAAGGACCAAGTTATTCCGAGGACCAAATTCCTACATCAATTGGTTCAGAGTTTATACTCGAGAACGACTGCCGATTTTAGGAACGGAAATTTTAGGGTAAAGGGCGATGTGGTGGACGTTTTTCCAAGTTATGCCGACCATGCCTTCAGAATTCATTTTTTTGGGGACGAAATTGAGGAAATAGAGGCCTTTGACCCCTACAAGAACAAAATACTGGAAAAGTACCAACAGCTTAATATTTACCCGGCCAATATGTTCGTAACTTCCCCTGATGTACTTCAGAATGCCATTCACCTAATTCAGGAGGATATGGTACTACAGGTGGCCTATTTTAAGGAAATAGGGAAACACCTAGAGGCAAAACGCTTGGAAGAACGTACGAATTTTGATTTGGAAATGATACGTGAACTGGGATATTGCTCAGGAATCGAAAATTATTCCAGGTATTTGGATGGTAGGGAACCGGGAACCCGCCCATTCTGTTTATTGGACTATTTCCCAAAAGATTATTTAATGGTTGTTGATGAAAGCCACGTTACCATTCCACAGGTACACGCCATGTATGGCGGTGATAGGTCGAGAAAGGAAAATTTGGTAGAATACGGCTTTCGATTGCCTGCGGCCATGGACAACAGGCCACTAAAATTTGAGGAATTTGAAGCGCTTCAAAATCAAGTGATATATGTAAGCGCTACTCCTGCAGACTACGAATTGGAATTGAGCCAAGGGGTTTATGTAGAACAGGTTATCAGGCCAACAGGGCTTTTGGACCCGATCATTGAAGTCCGTCCCAGTTTGAATCAAATTGATGATCTCATCGAGGAAATCCATTTGAGGGTAGAAAAGGATGAACGTACCTTGGTCACCACCTTAACCAAACGAATGGCGGAAGAATTGGCCAAGTATTTAACCAGGATAAATGTTCGCTGTCGTTATATTCATAGTGATGTGGATACCTTGGAACGGGTCGAAATTATGCAGGATCTGCGCAAAGGTGTTTTTGACGTACTCATAGGGGTGAATTTATTGCGGGAAGGTCTGGATCTACCAGAGGTATCCCTGGTGGCCATTTTGGATGCCGACAAGGAGGGCTTCCTAAGAAGTGCAAGATCCCTTACCCAGACTGTAGGCCGTGCTGCCAGGAATCTAAATGGAAAAGCCATAATGTATGCCGACAAAATAACCAACAGCATGCAAAAAACAATAGATGAGACCAACTACAGACGGGAAAAACAGAGCACTTATAATCTTGAAAATAATATTACCCCCACCGCGCTGAACAAAAGTTTGGACAGTGTTTTGGCCAAAAATTCCGTCTCCACATATCATTTTGAGAAAGAAGAAATGAAGGCAGCGGAACCTGACCTATTATACCTAACCAATGAACAAAGGGAAAAAATGATACGGGACAAAAGAAAGGCGATGGAAAAAGCGGCAAAGGATTTGGATTTTATGCAAGCCGCTAAATTAAGGGACGAAATTAAATCGCTTCAGGAACAGGAATAAAACACCATTCCTGCACCATTTATTGAGAAATGGTTTCAAGGGAATTTAGCAAAATAAAAAGCGCTTCGATTTCCCGAAGCGCTTTTCCAATCAACCAACCAATCTATAATGTATCCTTCAGGATACACAACTACTTTTAAACTTAGGCTATTTCAATTAATCTTTTAGGCTTTGGCAATGCCTCCTCTTTTTTAGGAAGAATAAATTTTAAGATTCCATCTTCGTAGGTCGCGTTAATTTTATCCAAAGAAATTGTTTCAGGCAAGCTAAACACTCTTTTAAAGGAAGAAAAAGTAAATTCCCTTCTGGTATATCCATCATCCTCTTTGTTTTCCTCACTTTTAACTTCAGAGGAAATCGTTAGGATTTCATTATCGATTTCAACATTGAAATCTTCTTTTTTCCTACCAGGTATTGCCAATTCCAATACATATTCACTTTCAGTTTCCTTGACATTGGCGGCCGGTACACTTTGCTTGAAGTTGTCTACACCACCAAACCAATCTGGTCTTAAAATTTCATTCATTAATGATGGAAACATAACATTATTTCTTTTTACTAGACTCATGACTTTTATATTTTAAGTTATACTTTAAATTCTCATGAGCTAAAAGGCAAATGTTATACCGAACATATTTTAATGTCATTATGTCGCTTATTTGAATTAATAACAAGCCATAATGTCACTTTGTGTCAATTATTATAGGCTTTAAATATATTTATAAGCACGGCAGGAGGGACCACCTTGTTAGGATACTTGTGCATAACGGTAAGAACTTGCTCTATGGCGGCCTGGGGAAGTCCAAATCCCAGTCCTATATTATGTAGCTGTTCAATTTCGACTAGATGCTGTTCCTGATCCACATTCATAAGCAGTACCAGGCGATGAAATTGAAGGATGCGCTCCGCCTCGGATTTAAGTAGGACCTTATCAACTTTCTTAAGAAAAAGCGAATCAAACGTTTCCTTATCGACCTCCAATTGTTTCGCTACACCCAGCAAAAAATCATACTCCGAATCCTTGATTTCCTTGTCTGCCTTTGCAAAAGAAATCATTTGGGAAAGAATGCCCAACTTCTCCAAATATGTGCTCATAAATTACAGTTTAACACTAAGTTACGTTAAATAGCATTGATTTCCTGTCTACGGATGCAGGAAAGTAAACCCAAACTAGTACCACATCCTATTTTTTGTAATATCTTGTCAAAAATTTTACTATATGACCAATAATGATGTTCTTAAAAAATTAAGGGTTGCCTTAAAATTACGGGATGATGAAATTGTAGAAATTTTAAAATTAGTCGATTTTAAAATTACCAAAAGTGAGTTGGGTGCTTTTTTTAGAAAAGAAGATCACCCCAACTATGTAGAATGTGGCGACCAAATTTTACGTAATTTTTTAAATGGACTGGTGATACATTATCGTGGGACAAGGGAGAATCCAAAAGACCCAAAATTATCTTTGCCCAAACCGAAAAAGGAACCCATTTTCAAAGCCCATCAAAGACCGGGATTCAAGGAGCAACAAAAAAAGAAGATGGACCACGACATTAGTCCTGTAAAATATAAAAACAAAAAAAAGTCCTGATTTTTCAGAACTTTTCGAGATAGCTTTCATGTATAATTTGAATTACCCAAAATCCCCCCTCCCTTTAACGGGAATACTTTTTGAAATATTCTTTTCTTGGCTATCACACAACTTTGGTTAGTTGAGCACAAATTGTATTCAACATAAAATACCTTCAACAACAACAAAAGGCAGTACTGTTACAGCACTGCCTTTTCTATTTTTATAATTTATTGGTATTATGCCAATACTTCCTTCACCTTATCTGCAGCTTCTTGAAATTGAACTGCGGAATGCACGGCCAGACCAGAATTATCAATAATTTCCTTGGCCAATTCAGCATTGGTACCCTGTAATCTTACAATAATAGGCACCTTTATGGCATCTCCCATATTTTTGTAGGCATCCACTACCCCTTGCGCCACACGATCGCAACGAACAATACCACCAAATATATTTATCAGGATACATTTAACAGCAGGATCCTTCAATATAATTCTGAAGGCTTCTTCTACCCTTTTGGCATCAGCGGTTCCCCCTACATCCAAAAAGTTGGCTGGCTCACCACCGGCCATTTTAATAAGATCCATTGTAGCCATAGCAAGTCCTGCACCGTTCACCATACATCCAACATTGCCATCCAGATCAACGTAGTTTAGACCTACAGCCCTTGCTTCTACCTCAATTGGATTCTCCTCTAGCAAATCTCGCATTTCAGCATATTGCTTTCTTCTATAAAGTGCATTGTCATCAATGGACACCTTGGCATCCACTGCCATAATCTTATCATCGGAAGTCTTAAGAACAGGGTTTATTTCGAATAAACTTGCATCGCTCTCCACATAAGCCTTATATAAACTAGTGACAAACTTGGTCATTTCCTTAAAAGCAGTTCCGGACAACCCCAAGTTAAAAGCTATTTTCCTTGCTTGAAAAGGCAATAGGCCAGTAGCAGGGTTTATTTCCTCGGTAAAGATTAGGTGAGGCGTTTTCTCTGCAACTTCCTCTATATCCATTCCACCTTCGGTAGAATACATGATCATATTTCTCCCAGCGGCCCTGTTCAATAAAACGGACATATAAAATTCACTGGTTTCACTGTCCCCTGGATAATAAACATCCTCGGCAACCAAAACTTTATGCACTTTTTTACCTTCAGCCGAAGTTTGCGGAGTAACTAAATTCATACCAATAATAGATCCTGCTATATCCTCTACCTCACGCAAGTTCTTCGCCAATTTGACTCCTCCTCCTTTTCCTCTTCCACCTGCGTGAACCTGGGCTTTAATTACATGCCAACCGGTTCCGGTTTCCTGGGTCAATTGTTTGGCAGCATCTACCGCTTCCTTGGCATTATAAGCCACTAAACCGCGTTGAATGCGTACTCCAAAGCTCGCTAAAATCTCTTTTCCTTGATATTCGTGAAGGTTCATAAATTGAAGGTTCTAATTGTTCAGTTGCAAAAATAGGAAACACAGCGGATTTACCCTAATTAAATAAAACAGAAAAATATTTAGCACTAAGTATAATGAAATTGTACCGCCAACAGAAAAAACTAATCCAATGCTACATCAAAGTTTTATCTAAAAACAATCGGCAGCGGTCATACATACAATAAGCTTCCAATGGATGAATATTGCACTTTTCAGAAAGCCTGCCCAGTACTTTCATTTTAAATTTTGAAATCCTTAAAATCTATAGGATCGAAATTTTTAAAATGTCCGTTCATCCCTATCATTTCCTTAGATTGGTTTACCTGCTTTAAAACCTGAATGGTATTTGTTAAATGAGCTTTGACAAACAATAAGCGCTCGCTCTTATAGGTCATTTTCAAGAGTTTGTATTCTTGCGCCCGGGAAAGCCCTATCTTATGTATCAGTTGATAAATATCAAAATTCTCTAATGTAAGACCCAAATTAGATACATCCATAAGACCATATAGTTCAATGACAAGGCTAAGGACATTTTCCTCTAAGGTGGTAACGCTGTCATCATAATAAGGTAAAAATTCCACCATGCCCGCAGCGTACAATTTGCCGTCCATAACTTTTTGGAAAGTATTTATTTTAAAGGTGCGCCGGCCAACACAAACAATATCCATTTCCCCACTGTCATAGGTTTTTATGATTTCCTTTAATTCCAGTTCAGCACCATATGCTATTTCCCCATCAATATAGGCAGGAACCCCAAAATTCATAGCCATTTCCCTGACATCCCTTATCAATTGTTTGTAACGTTCTTCAAAAATATGAAGGGCCACAATTTCACCAGGAAAAAAAACGGACGGTAAAGGAAACATAGGTAGCAACATATTTTTTTTGTTTAAAATTACAACGGACTCATCAAAAAACAAACCCTGACAATCCAACATCTGTTATATTAATAACAATATGTTACATTTTTCAACTATTGCTATATATTTTTGCTCAAAAACAATAAGTAGTCTAAATTTGCACAAAATATTGAACAATGCGAAACACTGACTTATTAAAGATAGCACAAACTTATGGTGACCCAGTCTATGTATACGATTCTGAGAAAATAATTTCCCAGTTTCATAGATTGACCAATGCATTTAAAGACGTAAAAAAATTACAATTAAATTACGCCACAAAGGCGCTTTCAAATATTGCCATTTTAAAATTGATGAACAGTTTGGGAAGTGGACTCGATACCGTTTCCATACAAGAAGTTCAATTGGGACTCATGGCCGGTTTTGAGCCTAATTCTATTATATTCACTCCAAATGGTGTATCCTTGGAGGAAATTGAAGAAGCAGCTAAATTGGGCGTTCGTATCAACATTGACAACTTGTCCATTTTGGAACAGTTTGGCAGCAAGCATCCTGATATTCCTGTTTGCATTAGAATAAATCCGCACGTAATGGCCGGAGGAAATTCTAAAATCTCCGTAGGTCATATTGATTCCAAATTTGGCATTAGCATACACCAAATACCTCATTTGTTGCGTATCGTAAATCTTACGAACATGAAGGTAAATGGGATACACATGCATACTGGAAGTGACATTTTGGATATAGACGTATTCCTTTACGCTTCCGAAATTCTTTTTGAAACGGCCAAGAATTTCCAAGATCTTGAGTTTATAGACTTTGGAAGTGGATTTAAAGTACCTTATAAAGAAGGGGATATTGAAACCAACGTTGAAGAATTGGGGAAGAAATTAAGTAAACGTTTTAATGCTTTTTGCAAAGATTATGGCAGGGAACTGACCTTGGCCTTTGAGCCCGGTAAGTTTTTGGTTAGTGAGGCCGGTTTCTTTTTGGCCAAAGTAAATGTAGTAAAACAAACTACTTCAACCGTTTTTGCCAGTGTAGACTCCGGATTCAACCATCTTATTCGCCCTATGTTTTATGGCGCCATCCACAGCATTGAAAATATCTCCAATCCTGAAGGACGTGAACGCTATTATTCTGTGGTGGGTTATATTTGTGAGACCGATACTTTTGCCAGCAATAAGCGCATCAATGAGATTTCCGAAGGGGACATCCTATGCTTTAAGAATGCAGGTGCCTACTGTTTCACTATGGCTAGCAATTACAACTCCAGATTTAGACCTCCTGAAGTTTTATGGCATAAAGGGAAAGCAATTCTGATAAGGGAAAGGGAAACTTTTGACGACCTTATCAAGAACCAGATCGATGTAGAGGACTTATTCTCGACTGTTAAAGAAAAGGCAATAGCAAAATAAAATTGCTTAATTTTCGTTAGTTTTGATGTTGTTGTCGGACTAATCCCCTAAAATATGATCGTGAAATTAGTTTCCAAATCATTTTTGAAAATAGCTATTCTTTTGTGTGTGGCCATTTTACCCTTTGGTAGTATGGCACAGGAAGTAAAATGGCTTAGTTGGGATGAAGCAGCCAAATTGGCTGAAACTGAGAAAAATCCGAAGAAAATTTTTATTGACGTCTACACCGATTGGTGTGGATGGTGTAAAAAAATGGACAAGGATACCTTTCAGAATGAAGAAGTTGCCGAATACATGTCCAAAAACTATTATATGGTGAAGTTGGATGGAGAAGGCAAGGAACCCATTGTTTTCAAAGGCAAAACCTTTAAATTTGTTCCTTCGGGCAGAAATGGTTATCACGAATTTGCAGCAGCTTTGATGCAGGGTAAAATGAGTTATCCCACGACAATATTTTTGGATGAAAAGATGAATATGCTTTCTCCCGTTCCTGGGTATCAAAAGCCAGAACCCTTCCTAAAAATAGCCAAATATTTTGGTGACAATATTCACAAGGAGAAAGATTGGAATACCTACGATAGCGAAAGCAAATAGCTTAATGGACATTAAATTAAAGATAAAGAAAAAAAAGAGCCGGAAATCCGGCTCTTTTTTTATCGATATGTAACTACCATAAGTCCAAATTACCTGCTATAGTTAGGTGATTCCTTGGTAATGGTTACGTCATGTGGATGACTTTCGTTGATTCCACTTGCCGTAATCTTAACAAATCGTCCGGTCTCTTTTAAAGTTTCGATATCTTTGGCCCCGCAATATCCCATCCCGGCACGCAGACCTCCAATAAACTGATGGATACTTTCATAAAGATCTCCTTTATAAGGTACACGACCTACAATTCCTTCTGGCACCAATTTTTTGATATCATCTTCTACATCTTGGAAATACCTATCCTTACTACCTTGTTTCATGGCCTCTACAGAACCCATGCCCCTATAGGATTTAAATTTACGTCCTTCGTAAATAATAGTCTCGCCAGGTGATTCTTTAGTTCCTGCCAACAGGGAACCCAACATTACCGTATCGGCCCCAGCTGCAATGGCCTTGGGAATATCTCCGGTATAACGGATGCCACCATCGGCGATAACCGGAACCCCACTGCCCTTAATGGCTGCAGCTACCTCCAAAACCGCTGAGAATTGAGGAAATCCAACCCCTGCCACCACACGTGTGGTACAGATGGAACCAGGACCTATTCCGACTTTCACGGCATCCGCTCCTGCCTCTACCAAATATTTGGCAGCTTCTGCAGTAGCTATATTACCTACTATAACTTCCAAATCTGGAAATCTCTTTTTTACTTCCTTCAAAACAGTTACCACACCTTTGGTATGCCCATGTGCAGTATCGATCACAACAGCATCTACCCCCGCATTGACCAATGCCTCTGCCCTGTCCACGGCATCACCGGTAACCCCTAAAGCTGCAGCAACCCGCAATCTTCCGTACTGATCTTTATTCGCTATAGGTTTTTGGGTAAGTTTTGTAATATCCCTAAAGGTAATCAGCCCAACAAGCTTATAATCCTTGTCGACAACTGGTAATTTTTCAATTTTCTTTTCCTGCAAAATATCTTCCGCCTGCTCTAAAGAAGTTCCCTCCCCTACAGTAACAAGATTTTTAAAAGTCATGACCTCGGAAATAGGACGATCATTGTTTTTTTCAAAACGAAGATCCCTATTGGTTACTATTCCGATCAATTTACCCTCATCATCTACTATAGGTATCCCACCGATGCTGAATTCCTTCATGTTCGCTTTTGCATCCCTTACCGTCGAATTTAATGGCAAGGTAACAGGATCTATGATCATACCACTTTCCGCTCGTTTTACCTTGCGAACCTTCAGCGCTTGCTGTTCTATGGTCATGTTCTTATGCAATACCCCAATACCACCTTCCTGGGCAATGGCAATGGCCATGCGGGATTCCGTAACGGTATCCATAGCCGCCGAAACGATGGGCACATTGATCGTAATGTTTCTAGTAAATTTTGTTTGAATATTGACTTCCCTAGGAAGTACTTCAGAAAAAGCTGGAACCAAAAGTACGTCATCGTACGTAAGACCTTCTCCAACAATTTTATTTAGGTGAGCTTGCATAGCAATTAAAGATTAATTGCGTGCAAATATACTACATTTAAAGGAACTGATGAACAGTTATTGTGTTAATTGACTGTTACCGTTTTTTTAGACAATTGATAAAGCACCAACACAGCGGCAAGACTAAAGGTCAAGGTCATTAAAATTCCAGAAAAGATAACCACATATTTCATCCACAATAGCCCCGACCACATTAAATAAATGCCACCAAAAGTTAAAATAACGGATAAAAATGGTTCAATAGTAAGGAACATTTTAAGCTTGTGAGGAAGTTTGGCTAGCCATACTAGACCACCAAGTAGAAAAAAAATGAGCGACATAGAGAGAATGTGGGTGTGTATTATGGTAAGCATTTCCCGTTCCCCTTTTTTGAACTTCATTACCTCGGCCTCTTCATCCTCCTCATTTCCCAAATAATTTTCCACAATTCCGTTTGGTGAGGAAGTACTGGTTTCAGAAACAAATAAAAGGCCTGTATAAAAACCAATACTTAATACAAGAACAAAGGTGGCAACAAACCATTTTATTCCCTTTGGCAATGTCAGTAATAGACCATCATAACCCATTAAAGCATCTTTTTTTCTTGAAGAATTCCAACCGTTTGCAATAGGTTATCCAAGGAGGTAGTCATGGATCGCACGGAGATTGTAGCGCCAGAAATACCGTCTATATTGGTTTCATGGCTAACCCTATCTTTTCCTGTTTTTCCGGTAAACTGTTCCAACCACCTTTTACTTCCAATTTCTCCACCGTATTCCTCACGATATATCAATACCTTTGAGTGGATGATTTTCAAATTGGGATTAAAGATGACCAAATAATCAAATTGTGCCGTCTTACTGGGTGCCTGATCTACAAAGGCGTAACCCAACAGGGTGTTGCCCTGTTTTATATGGAAGAAATTATCAGCAGTAATCTTAGTCGGAAGTTGTTCGTTTACAGTTTTTGAAACAGTAACTGGCACGAAGGAATAATTCGTGGTATCAAATACTTTTTCCACTTCCTTGTCCATTTTCTTTTGAACATTTTTCGGGATTCCAAACCCAAAAAAGACTAGAGAAAATATAGCTAAAACAACTGTTGTCCGTTTTCTAAAATTCATGCCCCAAATATACTAATTTAGAATCATTTTTAATAATAATTGACATATTTAGGGCAATGAATTAAATATTTTCATTTTCTGGATTAGAACCAAACCCCAATCCCAAAATTCAATACATTTTGCCGATCACTATTGTCCACTTTGTCAGATCTAAATTGATAATCCCCCTTTAATACAACTCCTGGAGCTAGGTGATAGGTAAGACCTGTCGTTACATCCGTTTTGTTGTAGGCATTGTTCCTTACCAAAGTACCCGCCGTATCTGCGTGGGTATCATATTTTTCATATCTAGCGAAGGCAAACAATTTTTGTTCATTGCCGGCTGGCAATAAATTAAAGGCACCTTCCACGTACCATCCTTGTAACGCGCTACCTAAATTACTACCTGTTAAGGCGTTGTAATCCTCGGTATCGGAAAGGGAGGCATAAATAAATTGCCCTCTTGCTGTAAAATTCCCATAGGCGTATCTTGCATCCAAGCCGACCATTGAAACTCCAATGTTTGCTCCCGTAAGCTCTTCTACATCATCTGTAGCCTGTGTTTTCCCAAAATATCCAGAAAGTCCCAAACGCAGACCAGGGATTCCGTAATAATCCAATTTGGCAGAAAGGGTCGGGCTATCAATGGTAGATTGGATTCCTTTTTGTCTTCCTCCCCTTAATCCGCTAGAACCTTGCAACACTCCATTGACCCCACCTTCGCCATCAGCTTGGGTAGACTTGAATCCGTTAAATATATATGCTTGGTAGCCTAAGGATAGGTCATTTACCCTCCCGAAGACACCAACTCCAAGTTCCCTCCAGGTAGTAGGCACTATAACATTGTCCATGGCAGGACGCTCTGTTCCGTTAAAAGTTGTGGGTTCATGGTATTCGTTAATGATGCCCATGGGTACCAACATTAATCCACCTCTTAGATTTACGCTATTTCCAAGATTATAGTTAACGAAGGCCTGCTCAATGTACACCTCCTCAACATGCTCAAATTCTATCTCGGTAACAAATTGAGCCCTATCATTGAATCTATATCCCAAAAGCAGCACTAACCTTTGAACATCCAATTCTCCATTGTCACCTTCGGGTTGATTGTAAAGCATTTCTCCATAAGCCCCTACTGTAACGGCGGAGGCATAATTACCAGAAAGCAAACGCTGGGCCGCATTCAATTGTTTTTGTGGATCCAAAGTAATGGAATCATTGGCGGTCTGTGCGAATACTCCAGTAGCCAGGAGCAAAACGAATAGTAACGAAATTCTTTTCATTGGTTAATTGTTCTTATTTAGATTGGATAAATATAATTTTCGGGTGCAAATATAATAGCGCCATCCAAATTGACAAACTTTATTTAAACTAAATCTAAATAAATACAGAAATTTAACAATTATGCCATGCAGACATAGCTAAACATTCTCCAATGTTTTAGTGATAGGAAGAGAATAAATCAGTAGCCTTGTTGAATGCCGCTTCAAAAGCCATCCAATTAACATTGGTGTCGGCCTTGATAGCTGTAAAATAGGATAGCATCTTTTCGGTGGGCATATTTCCAGTGAGCTCATCCTTTGCCATAGGACATCCACCAAAACCTTGCACCGCCCCATCAAACCTACGACAGCCGGCCTTGACGGCAGCATCAACTTTTTCGTGCCATTTGGAGGGAGTAGTATGTAGATGCGCTCCAAATTCGATGTCAGGAAATTTTGGAATCAGGTTGGAAAATAAATAGTCGATTACTTCAGGCGTGGAAGAACCCACCGTATCGGAAAGCGATAATATTTTTACTCCCATTCCGGCCAACTTTGCGGTCCATTCACCCACTATCTCAACATTCCATGGATCCCCATAGGGGTTACCGAAGCCCATAGAAATATAGGTAACCACTTCCTTGCCCGAGTCTCCGGAAATCCTTAAAATCTCTTCCAAAGTAGCTACAGATTCCGCAATTGTTTTGTGGGTATTCCGCATTTGAAAATTCTCCGATATGGAAAAAGGATATCCCAAATAATCAATGGAATTATGTTCGGAAGCATCCCTTGCCCCTCTCACGTTGGCGACAATAGCCAATAACTTACTCGTAGTCTTGGACAGGTCCAATTGGGAAAGAACCTCAGCCGTATCCACCATTTGTGGAATTGCCTTAGGAGAAACAAAACTCCCAAAATCGATAGTATCGAAACCACAATTCAAAAGGGATTGAATGTATTTTACCTTTTTTTCTGTTGGAATGAAAGTTTTGATGCCTTGCATGGCATCTCTTGGACATTCTATTATTTTAATGGTATTGGACATTCCCCTGCTTAAGCTTTATCAAAATTAATATTATTTATCAGATATCAATAGATAAACAGCAATAGCCACAAAAACGATAATCTGAAGCCATTTTAGGACTTTTCCCAATTGCCCATGCTCCCTTATATATTTCGAAATGGTTCCTGAAAGGATGGCTATCGCACTAAAAATGGTAAAAGAGACCAATATAAATATCCCGGCAAGCACATAGAATTGAACAACAATGCTTATATAATTACTGAACAAAAAACCTGGAAAGAAGGCCAAGAAAAAAATAGTAACCTTAGGATTAAGAACGTTCATTATAAATCCTTGTTTGTATAAGGCTCCCAATGATTTCTTACTTACACCGCCACTGGATAATTCCAGATGATCACTACTCCTAAAAACCTTATAGGCCAAATAGACAAGATAAATTGCCCCAAACAACTTTATGACAAAAAATAAACTTGGGTTCTGTTTAATTATGGCGGAAACTCCAAAAGCCAGCAAGGTTGCATGTACCAAACAGCCGGTCATTAATCCCGCAACGGTTGCTATGCCATATTTCTTTCCATTGGTAATACTTTGGATCAGCACAAAAATATTGTCCGGTCCTGGAGAAATGGCCAATGCGGCCGTGGCCAATACGAATGTCATTAATATATCGTAATTCAAATCCAAGTAATTTGCATAATGAACAAAGGTCGGAAATTAGCGATTATTTGTCGCTTTTTCTATATATAAATGGTATTAAACCAAAGGACAGGCCCTGGTTCTGTTTAAGGCTCCGACCCCAGGGGAGGGATTCGTTGGACTTAAGCAATGCAATAAACCTTCGACTTTTAAATATGGTTTGACGAATAAGGCTTGATAAATATCTTACTAACGAACGACCCTTATCCAACTTTTTTATATCTTCCACAAAAATTTAAATATGAAACCAGTTTTTTACACGGTAGGCCTATTGGCTGCTATACTATTGATGAGTTACAACATCCCTAACACGAATAATTTGAACAAGGATTTAACAATGGAAAATTCTAAAAAACAGGACAGCGTATTGCGCCATGTAGTACTTTTTAAGTTTAAAGCCAATACCTCCAAAGAGGACATAGCAAAAGTAGAGGCCGCTTTTAGTGCCCTACCTTCCAAAATACCTCAAATAGTGGGTTACGAATGGGGAACTAACAATAGTCCTGAAGGATTGGACAAAGGGTTTACACATTGTTTTTTCCTTACCTTCAACAGTGAAGAGGATCGTGCCATATATCTTCCACATCCTGACCATAAGGCTTTTGGAGCAGTGTTGACTCCCCATTTGGAAGATGTTACGGTTGTGGATTATTGGACTAAATAATAAAAACCCATTTAGGGAAAAAAAATATCAACCTTGCCTAAAAAAAAAAGCAGGCTTTCCCAAAATTGGGTAAAGCCTGCTTTTTTTACTACTTAAAATATGAGGTATGCTATCTATCGCTTTCAGTCGTTAATCCTATTAACTATAGCCTTATTGATTCTCTTTATAAGTGACGGACCTTCATAGATAAACCCAGTGTACAATTGGACCAAATCAGCACCCGCGTCCAATTTTTCAAGCGCATCTTCAGCAGAATGAATTCCGCCTACCCCGATAATAGGAAATGCCTTATTGCTTTTTTGGGACAAGAACCGGATTACTTCAGTACTCCTTTTGGTAAGTGGTCTACCGCTTAAACCACCTGCTTCTTCTTTTAACAAAATATCGGATTTCAAATTATCGCGGGCAATCGTCGTATTGGTAGCAATTACCCCATCTATGTCCGTATCCTTGACAATACCTATAATATCCAGTAACTGGTCGTCCGTTAAATCGGGTGCTATTTTTAAAAGAATAGGTTTTTCCTTCCTATCCTTTACTTTTGCCAATTTGGTATTTTCCTTTTTCAATTCCTTCAGCAATGCCGTCAGAGGTTTCCTATCCTGAAGTTCCCGGAGGCCGGGGGTATTTGGTGAGCTAACATTCACTACAAAATAATCCACATGGTCGAAAAGGGCATCAAAACATATTAAATAATCCTTTGCCGCAAGTTCGTTGGGCGTCACCTTGTTCTTCCCGATATTACCCCCGATCAATACCCTATGACTTTTTTTTAGATTTTCAACAGCATCGAACACCCCCTTATTATTAAACCCCATTCTATTGACGATGGCCTGATCTTTCTTTAAGCGAAACAAGCGTTTTTTTGGATTTCCATCCTGAGGTTTGGGAGTCAAGGTTCCTATTTCAATAAATCCAAATCCAAAATCGGATAGTTCATTGTACAACTTGGCATCCTTGTCAAAGCCCGCTGCCAAGCCCACCGGATTTTTAAATTTCAACCCGAACAATTCACGTTCCAGACGAGGGTCGTTGACCGAATATATGGTCCTAAATATCCCAGCAAATCCTATACTGGATAAAAAACGAATAGCTCTAAAAGTAAAATGGTGAACTCCTTCTGGATCAAATTGAAAAAGGAGGGGGCGGATAAGCTGCTTATACATTTAAAATATTTTCCGCAAAAATACAAACTACCCGTGCTAAACTATCCTAAGCGCACGCTTTTTATTAACATTTACCACAACTTATTCCGGTGCCACCACTAGGGGGAGCCTGGATACTTCCTGACAAAGTGTAACATACCTTTGGTATTGCTTCTCGTTGAAGAGTGCTAAAAGTTTAAGGTCGTATTTTTTAAAAACTTGTTTCATCCGCTCCTCCAGAACCTTATACTTTGCCCCCAATGCCGTTAAATCCTCAGGGGTACTTTGCGGGTGATTTTCAAATAGATTTTTACGCTCTTCATCCAATAAGCGGGTTTCAATCTCCAGTGCTGCCTTAAACTCCTCCAAATTGGTTATCTGCTCTTCTTTGAGCTGAAATATTTGTATAATAGTATCCGATTCTGTCGCGCCAATACCCAAACTACATTCTTGTTGGGCTTGTACGGATATCACAAATCCGACCATAAGGATCAAGGTGGAAAAAACTTTTTTACACATAGGTTTTTGTGCTGATTTAAAATACAAATATAAAGTAATAATATAACCACCTGCTCCTCACTGAAAGTTATCTTTCCTCATTAATCTATTTATAGGATAATAAAATTTATGCTGAACCTCGGGTTCCCGGGCTACATCACATTACTCCGCAATACAGTTACCGCAACAGGCCCAAATAAAAAATAATAAACTGTATTTTTGATTAAAATTTATTTTTATGCAACACATTATAGACCGGTTTATAAGTTATATTACCGTAGACACCCAAAGCGACCCTAAGTCCGACACTACTCCCAGCACTAAAAAGCAATGGACTCTTGCCCATAAATTAGTGGAGGAACTCAAGCAAATAGGTATGCAGGATGTAGTTATAGATGACAAAGCTTACATTATGGCGACTTTACCCAGTAATTTACAAAAAGAAGTGCCTACAATTGGATTTATTTCGCATTTTGATACTTCTCCAGATTTCACGTCCAATGATGTAAAGCCTCAAATAATAAAAAATTATGATGGCGGGGATATTGTTTTGAACAAAGCGGAAAATATCATCCTCTCTCCTAGTTATTTTGATGACCTACTGCAATACAAAGGCAATACCCTTATCACTACAGATGGCACCACTTTGTTAGGTGCCGATGATAAGGCTGGAATAACTGAGATCATTACAGCCATGGAGTATTTAATACAACATCCGGAAATTAAACATGGTAAGATTAGGGTGGGCTTTACCCCTGATGAAGAAATTGGCCGCGGAGCCCACCATTTTGATGTTGCAGCATTTGGTGCCGATTGGGCCTATACTATGGACGGCAGCCAAATCGGAGAATTGGAATATGAAAACTTTAATGCGGCAGGCGCCAAAATAACCATTAAAGGAAAAAGTGTACATCCTGGTTATGCCAAAGGGAAAATGGTAAATGCCATTTTGATCGCGAACGATTTTATCTCCCAATTACCCGGCCATGAAGTGCCTCAAAAAACTACTGGACGGGAAGGTTTCTTTCACGTCCATCACATGAAAGGAGAAATTGAGTTGGCTGAAATTGAAATTATAATTCGGGATCACGACCTAAAAAAATTCGAACAGCGCAAGGAACTTTTACAATATATCACGGAAAATTTGAAAGCGGAATATGGAGATTTTGTATCCCTGGATATTAAAGATCAATATTTTAATATGCGGGAAAAAATTGAACCGGTAATGCATATAGTTGAAATTGCCAAAGAGGCTATGGAAAGCTTGGGGATTACCCCAATTATAAAACCCATACGTGGCGGTACCGATGGCTCACAATTGAGTTATATGGGGTTACCATGCCCCAATATTTTTGCAGGCGGACATAATTTTCATGGAAAATACGAGTATGTCCCTGTAGAAAGCATGCAGAAAGCGGTTGATGTTATCGTAAAAATTTGCGAACTTACAGCTAAAAGATAACTTAAGTATTTGTGTGCCCATAATAGCGCGACAATATACATTTCATTTGGTAGGAAAAATGAAGACCCAAGAAAAGATAGAAGCCTATTTCGCAAAAAAACAGCCCTTTATGGAAGGTATTGGCCTTTTACGGGAATTGGCACTTAAAACTGAACTTATTGAAACGTACAAATGGAGGATCCCTGTATACACCATAGACAATAAGAATGTTCTAGGTATTTTGGCCTTTAAACATCATTTCGGCATCTGGTTCTATAATGGTGTCTTTTTAAAAGACCCTAAAAAAGTTCTGGAAAATGCACAAGAAGGTAAAACTAAGGCAATGAGGCACTGGAAATTTAGAACCATAGAGGATATTGATGAGGCCACGGTTCTAGCTTATTTTCTTGAAGCTATCAGCAACCAAAAGAAGGGACTTGTCCTTGCCCCTGAAAAAAACAAGCCAATTGAAATGCCTCCTTTGTTAAAAATAGCACTTAACAAGAATCAGGCATTAAAAGCAAATTATGGAAGTCTAACCCCATATAAACAAAGGGAATATTGCGAGTATATTTCTCAAGCCAAACAGGAAAAGACCAAGCAGGCCCGACTGGAAAAATGTATTCCCCTCTTGGAAAAAGGTTTGGGGCTGCACGATAAATATAGGAAAGGGTAGGTGTAGTGAGTAGTGAGTAGTGAGTAGTGAGTAGTGAGTAGTGAGTAGTGAGTAGTGAGTAGTGAGTAGTGAGTAGTGAGTAGTGAAAAATAATAAATACTACTGGACGACTTACCAATTACCTTCAGCCGTGCAAAGATTTATCGTGTGGTATTTTCCAATACTATTATAGAGGGTCCTTCGGATAGCCATTTTTGGCCCAGCCCGGTCGTATCCCCCAATGGAAGAAAATACACAAAAGATCCTAGAGCCAGGTCAATATCGCCATCTGCATCCATATCCTCCGCATCCATTACGATCCATCGACCTTTGATCGACTCCGGAAAGGAATAATCCTCAAATTTCATATCCCCTTTATTTTCCAGATACACAAAACTTTCCTCTGGAGAACCCATATAATCGGGAAAAAATGAAATTGCCGCAATATCAAGATCTCCATCCAAATCATAATCCCTGGGAATGGCTTTATAAGCCCCGTTTAAAGGGTAGAAATAGGATTGCTTAAAATTTAAATCCCCATCGTTCAGAAATATATAAATACCGTGGTATTCCTTTAATATGGGGGTTTTGTCCGCGTTATCCCCACAGACATATATTATGTCATCGAAGCCATCATTATTAAAATCTACCAACTCCATATTTTGGGAACCATTAAGAGGAAGAAAAGAAAGCAATCTTTTGTTGGAAAACGTGCCATCGCCCAGGTTTTGATAATAAAAAACGCCTTCATCCCCTTGTGCCATAAGCACAAAAATATCTTTGAAACCATCCCCATTGGCATCCTTTATCACCGCGGTAATGGCACCTGATCTGTTGTCCAGCGTCCTCATAGTGTATTTACCACCCCCCATGTTTTCGTACCAAACCAATTTTCCAGTTTCATTGCCGTATTCACAGGCCACAACATCTTCCAATCCATCGTTATTCAAGTCCCCATAAGCCATATTTACTGGCCTTTGTAAATTGGAAATCACCTCGTTGGAAGTGTAGGAATCTGCTGTTCCTTTTGAAAATATTTTTTGTAAAGCTCCATCCGATACATCATTGGGAAAAATATTTTTCCCTGCAGTTGTCAGATAAATGGTATCGTACTTTTCGTAGAAATGAACAGGAGCCGCTTTAAGCCCAAGAACAAAATCCTTTTCAAGATCTTTGGTCAGGAATGTTAGGCTATTTATATTTCGTTTACTATCCGCAAATACTACTCCTCTATTTTCTGGAAGGATTTTCACCATAGTGGTTAGAGCCGGAGTATGAGAAAAACCAGACTCCCTGTATTTAAAATGCTTTAGGCCCATTTTGATTTTATTGGCTCGTTTAGGTGGTAAAATGGTATCCGGTGCATTTTCCAGGTAATAATCCTCTATTTTATTCCAATCCGCTTGGGCGATGAGAGGTCTTTCTGGAAAGATATTTGCCTTTTTAACCACTTCCCCGCTCCTGCCATTGTCAAAGAGACTATCTGGTCGTACATTTCCTCTATAAATACCCAATCGATGTCCCATTGCTGGAAGTACATCGTTTTGCCAACTGGACCTTGGCAACAATTCTGGTTTAACAAAGAGATGACAACTGGAACAGTGAATTTCTGCCGAGCGGTTCCCAGGCAAATTGGTAGCCGTTGGTTCTTTATATTCCAAAATTCGCGATTCCTTTTTGTTACCGGAACAGGAAAACAACATTCCTATAAGGAGGGTCAGCGAAAAAAAATTCTTCATGCGATATTAATAAATAATAGGAATTCAAAAATTAATGTCCTCCTGATAGCGACCTAAGCTACGAAGTTACTGCCTAATTTTCAAGTATAAGGTAAATATCGTATTTACAATGATTACTAAAAGTGCAAATCTTACCACAGAAAACCCATTTAACAACTATAAGAACTATACCAACCGGACCAAAAGAAAGGTTGCCAAAATCCATAAGATTAGACTTAAAATTCCCCCTATTATAAAAAAATGTTTGAATTTGTAGTTGCCTATTCCGTAAATCAAGGTATTGGTCTGATAACCTACCGGGGTAAAAAAACTAAAATTTGCTGCAAACATTACAGCTAGGATAAATGGCTTAAAATCCAAATTTAGTCCGCTTGCCAGTGCCATTGCTATTGGGGTCATTATAATAGCTGTGGCATTATTACTGACCACACCGCTCATGACCATGGTTATAAGAAAAAGACTGCCAATAATTATCGTTTTGGATTGACCCACTAATAAACCCAGCAATTTTTCCGAGATCCACATATCCGCACCCGTGTTGTGCATGGCTATACCCAAAGGTATCATTCCTGCCAACAAAAAGAAAATTTGCCAATTTACCTTTTTGTATACATTATCCAAATTTAGGTTATTGGTAAGCAATAATATGGCAACGCCTGTCAGGGCGCTTACCATAATGGACAAAACACCTGTGGCCGCCAAAACGACTACTAAGCCAAGAACTGCCACCGACAAAATCCTTCCGAATCGAGAATGGGTTTTAAGAGAATCGAACTCTTGTAAAAGCACAATGTTTTCAAGGGCGTACAAAGATTTAATATTTTGCCTACTTACGTCAACTAGTAGTCGATCTCCGGCTTTGAGCACCAATTTATCCGAACTGCTGCGCACCAATCGTTCCTTGATATTGGTCAAGGTCTTGCGCTTCTTAATGGCCACAGGAACAATATCCTGTTGCATATAACCCCTAAGATTCCCCAAGGTCTTTCCCAAAAGCGCCGCACCTGGAAGCATTAAAAGTTCTACAAACACCCTTTCCTCCAATTTAGGGACCTTTTCTTCCTCAGAGGAATGAAGATCGGCACCCATCCAATAATTTGGCTGGTTTAGTTCCAAATTTTGGGCATCATTCAATTTAGAGAGGCTTAAAATGTTGCACATTAATAACAACTCATCATTTTCCTTTAGGGTGATATACTTTCCAGGTGAATTGTGGATCCTATTGTCCCTTATCAATTTAAGTATTGATATTTCTGGATTGTTGAATAAAAATGTTTCCTCCAACCTTTTGTTTACCAACTGTGACCCCGATTTTATACGGACATTGGTAATATAATCTGCTACACTATAATCGTTCCCCAATTCCCTCTTTCCGCTCCAAGGCAACCATCTAAGCGTTAAGGTGAGGTAAACAATGGCCACTGCCAGAAAAATTAACCCAATAGTGGTAAATTCGAAAAAACTCAGGGCGGGTGCCCCCAGATTTTGTGCTACTGAGTTAACAATAAGGTTTGTAGAGGTACCCATTAAGGTACAAGACCCCCCCAATATGCCGGCAAAAGAAATGGGCAACAATAATTTGGATTTGGAAATATTGAATCGATCGCAGAGTTGATTGATGATTTTAATGAAAACAATGACGACCGCGGTAGTACTTATAAATGCGGAAATACTCGCAGTTACAATCATAAAAATAGGAGCAATTACAAACAACGGGAGGGCTTTAATTTTACCCAGACCCGAGGTAAGCCAAGTAATAACGCCATTTTCCTCCATGGCTATGGCCAGGATCATCAAGGCCAAAACCGCTATGGTGGCGCTATTGGAAAACCCGCTTATGGCCTCTTCCGGTTTCACAAGCCCCAATAAGGTTAATGAAACAATGATAAAAAAGGCAATCTTATCTACCGGAAACACTTCCAGGGCAAACAAGATTATGGTTATCAATAAAACCAAAAACACCAATCCCATTTCGAACGTCATCCCGTAATTATTAATTTAAGAATCCCTAAAAATCGAATCCCTTAAAACAAAAAATATTCTTCCTTGCTTTTTCTGATATATGCCATTACAACCATTCCTACAACAGCAGCTTTATGCATTGCAAAAACAATAGGTCACTAACTGGTTTAAGGTTGATGAAATTTAAATTTCACTAGATAAGGTCATTACCACTTTTTGACATTCCTCCATACATTTTACACAAGAATTTGCACAATCTTCACAATGTTTATGATCATGTTGTGCGCACTGTTCTGCACACCACTGACATACTCTAGCGCATATGCTGCAATATTCCTTGGCATATGGACTATCTGCCATTAAAAATTGTAATGCTGCCGAACAAGATTCAATACATAGAATACAGCAAAGGGGGCAGTCATTTTTACTTTCCTTTCCCGACATTTGAAGTAGGCTATATTGACAATCGGCTATACATTTACGACAGGCTTCAATACAATCCAAATAAGGTGATTCCATAGCATTTATAATTACGGTTACAGATAAAATTAATTCAACCCAATTTAATCCAATAGCTCAATGCGATATTATGTGAACGTTATTGACAATTAAGGTATCAGTCCAGACAACATAATTGGCTTCATCTTTTCTTTTGAAGATGACGTATAAAAATTAACTTTAACCCATATTTATTTATAATAAAATTAAAGTAACTATTGGGTTCTTATTTGATTGTTTAATCTTCAGATGGGAAGAGAACCATGGTCTCTATAATTACCAAGGATCAACATATAATATTCCATGAAAAATACCATTTCGCATAGAGTAGCCGATTTTTTAAAAAATTTCCCACCCTTCAATGTCCTGGGCCAGACAGACCTTGAAACCCTTGCCCAAGAAATTACCATTGTCTATAAGGAAAAGGATAATGTTATTTTTGCCGAAAACGACGAACCTCACCCCTTCTTCTATGTGGTGAACAAGGGTGCTGTTGCCCTTAAAAAAGGATCTGATAAGAGTATCATGGACATGTGCGATGAAGGAGATATATTTGGACTTAGACCCTTAATGGCCCAGGAGAATTACAAAATGACTGCAAAAGCACATGAAGAAAGCATCCTATACGCCATTCCAATCGACATATTTAAACCCTACGCCCAAAAAAATATAGCGGTTGGAAATTTCTTAATAGAAAGTTTCGCCTCCAATACAAGAAATCCCTATTCAAAAAGTCATCGCGGTAAATTGTATGACGAAGTGACCCTTATAAATCCTGTGGCTCCCGATACCCATGTACTGGATTTACAATCTGTACAGTATTCCAAAAAATTGGTGACCTGTACCCCAAACACCTCGGCCAAAACAATAGCCATGAGAATGACCGAAAAAAAAGTTGGAGCCATGCTGGTAGTCAAGGACAAGATGCCAATCGGGATCATTACGGACAAAGATCTGCGGAACAATATTGTAACCGGCAAATATCCCATTACCACAAAAGCCAAGGAAATAATGGTTTCCCCGGTAATCACCTACAACAAACACTTGACCATAACCCAGGCACAAATGGCCATGATGAAAAGTAATATCAGCCATTTATGTATCACCAAGGACGGCACACCCAACTCCAAGGCAATTGGAATACTATCCAAACATGATGTTATGGTGGCCTTGGGAAACAACCCCGCAGTATTGATAAAAGCCATAAATAGGGCCAAGAAAATAAAATCGATAAAACAGATTAGAAAGAGTATTACACATCTTCTACAGGACTATTTGGATCAAAATATCCCCATTAAATTGACTACCAAAATAATATCTGAACTTAATGACGCCTGCGTTAAGCAAATTATTAAACTATCCTTGGAGGAAATGCCAACAAAGCCTCCCGTAAAATTTGCATGGCTGGCACTTGGTAGCCAGGGACGGAGTGAACAACTCCTTCAGACCGATCAGGACAACGCCGTGGTCTTTGAAAATGTCCCTGAGGAAAAGCTCATAGAAACAACCGACTATTTTTTGAAGTTGTCCAAACTAATCAACAAAGGTTTGTTTGATATTGGATACGATTATTGCCCTGCAGAAATGATGGCATCCAATCCTAATTGGTGCTTGAGCCTGGATGAATGGAAAAAAACCATTTCGCATTGGATTATAAATCCAGGGACAGATGAAGTGTTGCTTTCTTCCATATTTTTCGATTATAACATTACCTATGGGGATGTGAATTTGGTAAATGAATTATCTGAACACATTTTTGAAGCCACCAAAAAATATCCCATTTTCTATTTGCACCTAGCGAGCGGGGCCCTACAAAACCCTTCCCCAACGGGCTTTTTTAGACAACTATTGGTTGAGGAGGATGGGGAACATAAAGATTCTTTCGATCTAAAAAGACGGGCATTAATGCCTTTGACCGATGCGGCAAGAGTATTAATTTTATCGCATTCGGTCAAATCCATCAACAGTACCGCAGAGCGATTTGAAAAACTGGCGGAACTGGAACCCAACAACGAGGAAATCTTTATGGCCTGTTCCTATGCCACCAGGGCCCTTTTAAAGTTTAGGACCAAACAAGGGCTGCTCCACAATGATTCCGGGAGGTATATTGCCATAGACAAATTGACCAAGGAAGAAAGAATTAAACTAAAAAGAACTTTTAAGACCATAAAGGAAATACAGGAATTGGTAAGTATTAGATTCAAAGTTTCAAACTTGTTGCGATGATAGATTTCTTTAAAAAAAAAGTAACCAACTATCCCGATTATTGGCTGGAATACGAGAAAAATTTCACCAAAAAACCAATTGAGGACCTCAGTTTGGTAAGATTCGTGGTCTTGGATACGGAAACTACAGGTTTCGATTATTTAAATGACAGGATACTCTGTATTGGCGCCCTAAGTTTGATCGACAAAAATATTGCCCTGAACCAGAGCTTGGAACTTTTTTTAAAGCAGGAGCATTACAATGCGGAAACTGCAAAAATTCATGGTATCCTTAAAAATGGTGGGGCCTACTGCATAAGTGAAAGTGCCGCTATAGAGGAATTGTTGGGGTTTTTAAAGAATGCTGTAATTGTAGCACACCATGCCATTTTTGACATTACAATGATCAACAGGGCGCTGGAAAGAAACGGGCTTCCAAGGTTAAGGAATAAAGTACTGGACACTTCACATCTTTACAAAAAAACACTATTGAACTCCAATGTCTTCAAAAAGAAAGAGCACTATTCCTTGGATGAATTGGCCGAAAAGTTCGATATATCCAAGAAAGATAGGCATACCGCATTAGGCGATGCCTACATTACTGCCATCGCGTTCTTAAAAATTAGGAATCGATTGAAGGGCAAGGGACAACTAAAATTAAAAGACCTGTTGAAAATGGGATAACTATTTTAAAGATGACAGGTACCCCAAAACATTTTTCTCAATTCTGGACTGTATATCAGATATGTCGGCCTTGATAAATTTTTCTCCGGTAATATTTTCGTAAAGCTCAATGTAACGGTCCGAGACAGTTTGTATATAGTCATCGGTCATCTCAGGTACTACTTGTCCTTTTAGGCCTTGAAAGTTATTGCTTATCAACCATTGGCGCACGAATTCCTTGGACAATTGCTTTTGGGCCTCTCCCCTGTTTTGTCGTTCCCCGTAGCCTTGGGCATAAAAATAACGGGAAGAATCAGGGGTATGGATTTCATCGATAAGTACAATTTTTCCATCCTTGGTTTTCCCAAATTCATATTTGGTATCCACTAAGATCAATCCCCTTTTAGCGGCAATTTCCGTACCTCTTTGAAAGAGTGCCTTGGTATACTTTTCAAGAACCAAGTAATCTTCCTCGCTTACTATTTCCCTTTCCAAAATGCCTTCCCTGGAAATATCCTCATCATGGTCTCCCATTTCGGCCTTGGTTGCGGGGGTTATAATGGGAGCTGGAAACTTATCGTTTTCCGACATCCCATGGGGCATGGGAACACCACATAGCATTCGTTTCCCCAGCTTGTATTCCCTGGCCGCATGTCCGGATAGATACCCCCTAATCACCATTTCCACCTTAAAGGGCTCGCAGGCAAACCCTACAGCAACATTGGGATCTGGAGTGGCCATCAGCCAATTGGGAACTATATCAGCGGTATCCGCCATCATCTTGGTAGCAATCTGATTTAGTATTTGACCTTTATACGGAATTCCTTTGGGCATAACTACGTCAAAAGCGGAAAGCCTATCCGTAGCCACCATTACCAAAATATTGTTTTCAAGATGATATACCTCCCTTACCTTTCCTTTGTACAAATGTTGTTGTCCCGGAAAGTTAAAATTTGTATCAATTATTGTATTACTCATGCTGCAACTATCAATTGTTATGCTCAATTCCTTTATAGGCTTCGATAACCTTTTTAACCAATTTATGACGTATCACATCCTTATCGTCCAAATAAATAACTTCAATCCCCTCAATGTTCTGAAGAACCAATAAGGCCTCTTTTAATCCCGAAATCAGACGTCTTGGCAAATCAATTTGGCCAGGATCCCCATTGATTAAAAATTTAGCATTCTTTCCCATTCTTGTTAGGAACATTTTCATTTGTGCATGGGTAGTGTTCTGGGCCTCGTCCAATATTACAAAGGCATTGTCCAAAGTCCTACCGCGCATAAAAGCCATAGGGGCTATCTGTATGGTGCCGTTCTCAATATAATGGGCCAATTTTTCCGGAGCTATCATGTCCCGTAAGGCATCGTATAATGGTTGCATATAGGGATCCAGCTTTTCTTTTAGATCTCCTGGCAAAAAACCCAAATTCTCACCGGCCTCAACAGCGGGCCTCGTTAGTATTATCCGTTTTACCTGCTTCTCCTTTAAAGCTTTTACAGCCAAGGCCACTCCAGTATATGTTTTTCCAGTTCCTGCCGGTCCTACGGCAAATACCATATCATTGTTCCTAGCGGCATCCACCAATCTTCGCTGATTTACCGTTTGTGCCTTGATAAGCCTACCACTAACGCCATGGACCAGAACCTCACCACTGATTTCCGAGGACTCCAATACTTCCTGTCCATTGCTGGCCAGAAGTCGCTCAATGCTGTTTTCATCCAACTTATTATACTTGGCATAGTGAGCGGTGAGCAAGTCGAACCTTCTGTCGAATTCGTCCAATAGGTCTTCGTCTCCATAGACCTTAATTTTGTTTCCACGGGCCACAATCTTAAGCTTGGGAAAATGCTTTTTCAGTAAATCTATGTTTTCATTATTCTGTCCAAAAAATTCCCTTGGGCTAATGTCTGTAAGTTCTATTATAAGTTCGTTCAAAGAAGAGAGGTGTTATAAAGGATTAGATATGAAATATATATTTTGGTTCGCTGATTTTTTGTGTAATTTTGTTTAACAAACTTAAGTAAAAAAACAACTTACCAAACCAAAAACATATCAACAGTCCTATATGGCTATAATTACTTTAACTACTGATTTTGGACATAAAGACCATTTTGTAGGCGCCATAAAAGGGACAATTTACAAGGAATTGTCAGATGCAAAAATTGTTGATATTTCTCATTCCATTGCGCCTTTCAATATTCAGGAATGCGCCTATATCCTCAAAAATTCTTATAAAAATTTTCCTGATGGCAGTATCCATATCGTAGGTGTGGACTCAGAATTGACGCCAGAAAACCAACATATTGCGGTCTTGGTGGACAACCATTATTTTATAATGGCCAACAATGGGGTAATAGGGCTCATTATTTCTGAAATAGTGCCGGAAAAAGTGGTAGAAATTCAATTGCCCAATAGTATTGATAGTTCGTTTCCTGAAATGGATGTTTTTGTAAAAGCGGCAAGCCATATTGCTAGAGGTGGAAAATTGGAAGTAATAGGCAAGCCCTTTAAAGATCTTAAGGACCTTAGGGAGTTCAACCCAAGAATTTCCGATGACGGCAAGACGATATCCGGAAGTGTCATTTATATAGATAACTACGGCAATGTGGTAACCAACATTCAACAAAGTACCTTCAAATCCATAGGCAAGGGCAGACCTTTTGAACTACAAGCCCGTAATAAAAAAATAAAGGAGATCCACAAAAAATACAGTGACATCATAAATTACAGTTTGGACAAAAGTCAGCGTAAATCCCCAGGGGAATTACTGGCTCTATTCAACTCTTCAGGTTATGTAGAAATCGCGATTTACAAGAGCGACCTAAATACCGTGGGTGGGGCCTCTACCCTATTGGGTCTTGATTATAGGGATACTGTAATTATTAATTTTACTTAAATACAATGAACAAATGTTGGTAAGAATTGTAAAATTAACCTTCAAAAAGGAAAATATTGCTAGTTTTGAGGCCATCTTTGAAAACAATAAAAAGAAAATCCGACAGGCGGAGGGCTGCACCTTTTTAGAACTGTTGCAGAGCAAGGAAGATAATAATATATTTTTCACATACAGTTATTGGAATAGCGCTACCGATTTGGAAAACTATAAAAATTCGGAATTTTTCAAAAGCGTCTGGGGGAAGACCAAACAATTATTCGAGGACAAACCAGAAGCTTGGAGCCTAATAAAGAAGGAAACGATTAACTAAACATACATGATTGCCATATTTAAAAGAGAAATACAATCATTTTTTACCTCACCCATAGGTTATCTGGTCATAGGATTATTTTTAGTGCTCAACGGGTTATTTCTTTGGGTATTTAAGGGACCTTTTAATATTTTTGAATACGGCTTTGCCGATCTGGGCAATTTCTTTCTCCTTTCCCCTTGGGTCTTTCTTTTTCTTATCCCCGCCATTACTATGAAAAGTTTTTCGGAGGAAAAAAAACTAGGCACTTTGGAGCTTCTTTTTATAAAACCTATCTCCTTATGGGAAACGGTTATAGGAAAGTTTTTGGGTACCTTTTGTCTGGCCTTGATTGCGATATTGCCTACACTTCTATACGTGTATACCATTTCCCAATTGGGTGTCACCATAGGCAATTTGGATATGGGTATGGTGTTGGGATCTTATTTTGGACTTTTATTTTTAATTGCAAGTTATACCACTATTGGATTATTTGCCTCTACCCTATCCGAAAACCAAATAGTGGCCTTTATAATTGGTATGGTGCTGTGCTTTATTATGCTGTACGGTTTTGAAAGTCTGGCCACAATTTTGCCCAACGGTCCCATGATACTTTTTGTGGAACAAATTGGAATGAAGGCTCATTTTGAAAGTATAGCCAGGGGCGTATTGGATACAAGGGATATTATTTATTTCACAAGTCTTACCCTATTCTTTCTCTTCCTGACCGTTAATCAACTAAAAAACCAAAATAGATAATGAAGAAAGGTTTGTTATCTATTATTAAGGCTGTTGTACTATTGCTGGTCGTAAATATTCTGGCCAGTTTTTTCTACTCAAGAATAGATCTTACAGAAGACAATAGATATACCCTTTCCAAGGCGGCATTAAATTCTGTTGGGGACTTTAGATCCCCGGTAATAATCGATATTCTGTTAGATGGAAATCTTCCTCCCGAATTTATAAAATTGAAAGTGGAAACCAGGCAGCTATTAGAGGAATTTGCGTCGGAAAATAAGAATATAAAGTTCAATTTCGTAAATCCGCTTGAAGGTGCCTCTCAAATTGATGGCGTTATCACAGATTTACAGGCATTGGGCCTTACCCCCACCAACGTTACCGTTGAACAGAATGGAAAAGTCTCCCAAGAGATTATCTTTCCCTGGGCCATGATCAATTATAACAACAGCACGGTAAAAGTACCCTTGTTAAAAAATAAACTTGGTGCCACCACGGAAGAGCGGGTAAACAATTCCGTTCAACATTTGGAATATGCCTTTGCAGATGCCTTTACAAAGTTGAACATCAAGGAAAAGAAAAAAATTGCCATCATTAAGGGCAATGGAGAGTTGGGCGATATTTTCATGGCAGATTATCTGACCACCATAAAGGATTATTACAACATTGGCGCCATTACCTTGGACTCGGTGGCAACCAATCCAGAAAAGGTATTGGAACAACTAAAAAGCTTTGATCTTGCCATCATTGCAAAGCCTACAGAGGCCTTTACCGATGAAGAGAAATTTATTCTGGATCAATATATTACCGGGGGAGGCAAATCGCTTTGGCTCATAGATCAGGTAGCTATGGAACTGGATAGCCTCTTCAACGAAGAAGGTACCGCCATGGCTCTACCACGAAATCTTAACCTAAACGATTTCTTCTTTAAATATGGGATTCGATTAAATACTGATCTTGTCAACGACCTTTATTTTACCCAAATAGTTTTGGCGTCCGGAGAGGGAAACAGTTCCCAATACAACCCCGTTCCCTGGTATTACAACCCAATGGTCTTTTCCAAAAACGACCATCCCATAAACAACAATTTGGAAGCGGTAAGGTTCCAGTTCACAGGTAGTTTGGATACCCTGGCCAGTGATTACAACAAACAGATCCTACTCAGTAGCTCTCCACTATCCAAAACCGAGGGAGTCCCAAAACCAATTCAATTGGATATTATAAATACGCCACCGGATAAGGACTTATATAATGATGGAAATAAGATATTGGGGGTATTGGTCGAAGGTGCCTTCAAATCTACTTTCCTGAACCGTGTAAATCCGCTAAAGCTGGATAAAATAGTGGATCAAGGCCCTGAAAACAAAATGATAGTGCTTCCGGACGGTGATCTTATAAGAAACCAGGTCCGAAATGGCCGACCTTTGGAATTGGGTTATGATAAATGGACAAACAACTTTTTTGGCAACAAAGAATTTCTCATAAATTGCCTTAATTACCTCTTGGACGATACCGGACTTATAAACATTCGGAACAAGAAAGTAACTATCCCTTTCTTGGATGAGGAAAAAATTAATGACCAAAAAACCAAATGGCAGTTGATTAATATTGGCCTACCCCTGTGTTTGACCTTTATTTTTGGGTTCCTGATTCACACTATTCGAAAGAAAAAATATGGGGTATAAGTGTTGATAAGTTTGTTTCCTTAAAAAGGACATTTAAAATATCTTTGTTTTGACCGTGATTCAAGGAATATTACGGATTCAAACAGATATTCGAACACTGTTTTAGGTTGTACAATAATGTAGATTCCTTAAAAAAAAATAAACTAATGAAATTTATAGTATCTAGCACTTATTTACTAAAACAACTCCAAGTTTTAGGTGGGGTTATCAATAACAGCAATACCTTACCTATTCTAGACAATTTTCTCTTCGATTTAAATCAAAAAGAACTCACTGTTTCGGCTTCCGATCTTGAAACTACAATGAGCTCTGTATTGGAAGTAGATTCGGACAATGAGGGAACCATTGCGGTTCCAGCAAAACTGTTGTTGGAAATCTTAAAAACCTTTCCAGAACAGCCCTTGACTTTTGTTGTTGAGGATAACAATACAGTGGAAATCAGCTCTAACCACGGTAAATATGCCTTGGCATACGCGGACGGTGCAGAATTTCCAAAATCGGTTGAATTATCAAACCCATCTTCTACAACAGTACTAGGAGATATATTGGCAACAGCCATCAACAAAACAATTTTTGCTGCCGGAAATGATGATCTGAGACCTGTCATGAGCGGAGTCTTTTTTCAATTTTCCCCTGAAAGTTTAACCTTCGTCGCTACCGATGCCCATAAATTGGTAAAATATCAACGTACAGATGTTAAGGCTTCCAAAGTGGCCGAATTTATAATGCCCAAAAAACCGCTTAATTTATTAAAGGGGATTTTATCGGGCAGCGAAACGGAAGTGCTGATAGAGTACAATGAAAGCAATGCCAAATTCAGTTTTGAGAATACCATCCTGATCTGTAGATTGATCGATGGTAAATACCCGAATTACGAAGCGGTTATTCCTAAGGAAAATCCAAACAAACTATCCATAGCCCGAAACCAACTTTTAAGTTCGGTTAGAAGGGTTTCCATATTCTCCAATAAGACGACACACCAAATAAGATTAAAAATTGCAGGTGCGGAACTTAATATCTCTGCTGAGGATATAGATTACAGCAATAAGGCGGAGGAAAGGTTGACCTGTTCTTACCAGGGTGATGATATGCAGATAGGGTTTAACTCAAGGTTTCTGGTGGAAATGTTGAACAACCTTACGTCGGATGACGTGCAATTGGAAATGAGCCTTCCCAATAGGGCTGGAATCCTTACCCCAATTGACGGTTTGGACGAAGGCGAAAATGTGACCATGTTGGTAATGCCAGTCATGTTGAACAGTTAGAAATAAAAATTCAACTCAATTGTTGAATTCAAAATACACCCCACTCTTTCACTATAAAAAAAGCCGTATCTCATTTGAAATACGGCTTTTTTGTCCCAAACATGTTTACTAACTACACAAACTTTATGCTCAGGGGATAATGAGGTTTTTCACCGTTGGATACCTTAATGGCATTGACAATAGGAAAGACGAAACAGAGCACTGCTATCGCAATAATTCCTAATATCCCAATACCAAGAAGTAAAATCATCGGGATGCAAATTAGGATATATAGGAACATGCTGATCTGGAAGTTGATAATCGACTTTCCATTTTCATCCATATTCATGACGGTATCCCTTTGTGTTAGCCACAGGACCAAAGGAACTATAAATCCCCCAAATCCAGTTACTATATCCAGTAATTGACTTAAATGGGTCAACACGAGTAATTGTCTGTTTTCCGCCTTCATGATTTATCTTTCTTAATGCTCATAAATAGAAACCCCGAACCGAAATTTCTACTATTGCCAAGTTGTTATATAAATAGGACGAGCAAATCATGAATATGTTACATAGAAAGGCAGAATATCTGTCAGGACTTATTGTTTACTTTCCAGTTTTCTCAATTTTTCTTTATCCTTTTCTATGCCCTTGTTCAGTTTATCCATTTTCTGGTTCAGTTTCTCTATCGCCAATGGTGACAATTTGCCTTTTTTCTCATCCTTTATCATTTTCTCCTGAATCTTTGTAATTTTCTTTTCATCCTTGGCAATAGACCTTCTCTTGGAATCTATATCGGAGGAAAGTTTCTCTCGATTTTTAAGTTCCTTTTCAGCCTTCTTCTGAGCTTTTTCAGCCTTCTTGGCCTCCTTTTCCGCCTTTTCAATCCTTTTTTGGGCTTCTCTGGCCTCTTTCGCTTCCTGCCGAATTTTTTCCTGCATCATCTGTTCTGTATTTTCCACGGGAGTAACTGGAACCGGAGTTTCCTGTGCCAAGCTGATTTGGCAGAATAAAACCACTGCCAATAGGGTAATAATTTTAATCATTTTCATAAAGTAGTATTAAGTTGAATGTCCCGATACACCTAGATTCCAAGGCTTAAATGGAATCTTTTATGTTGTATTGGATCATTATCAAAATTACGCAATATATCCTGCAATAATTATGACTAAAATCATTGTGTTAAACTTTGCAACTCCCAAATGAAAGTTCCAAATCATTATTGTAACAGTGATTTTCAATCGTTTTACAAAGTGTTAAAGGTTAACGTACATCGTTTCAAATAATTAGATTATTGTATTTGTCAATTGAATGGTGAAACCGTTTTGAAAATTTTATATCGTATTTTTACGGTCAATTATAATTCTAATGATTACCAACGACAACATCATTGCCTTAGCTACGCCCTCAGGGGCCGGTGCCATAGCTGTAATCCGTATTTCCGGTAAGGACGCCATAGCCTTGGCGAATCCTTTCTTTACATCGATCAGAGGTAAGGATTTACGGAAACAAAAGAGCCATACCATACATTTGGGGCATATTACGGAGAACGACAAGGTATTGGATGAAGTTTTGGTATCCCTTTTTAAAGGACCCCATTCCTATACAGGTGAAGATGTTGTTGAGATATCCTGTCATGGTTCGCCCTATATTCAACAACAGATAATTCAGTTGTTTTTGCGCAATGGTTGCCGCATGGCAAATGCAGGGGAATTTACCCTACGAGCCTTTTTAAATGGTAAAATGGACTTGAGTCAGGCCGAAGCCGTGGCAGATCTTATAGCTTCCGATAACGAGGCAAGCCACCAAATAGCCATACAGCAAATGCGTGGCGGGTTCAGTAACGAGATCAAAAAATTGAGGGACCAATTATTAAACTTTGCCTCGTTAATGGAATTGGAGCTCGACTTTGCAGAGGAGGACGTAGAGTTTGCAGATAGAACCCAGTTTAAAAAACTTTTGACCAAAATACAGCGTATTTTAAAACGTCTGATCGATTCCTTTGCTGTAGGCAATGTAATCAAGAACGGGATTCCCATCGCCATTGTTGGCGAGCCCAATGTTGGCAAATCCACCCTGCTGAATGCCCTTTTAAATGAGGAGCGGGCCATTGTAAGTGATATTGCCGGTACCACCAGGGATACCATAGAGGACGAGATTGTCATAGGCGGCATAGGATTTCGGTTTATTGACACCGCCGGAATTAGGGACACCAAAGATGTGGTGGAAAGTATAGGGATAAAAAAGACTTTTGAGAAAATAGAACAGGCCCAGGTGGTGGTGCTATTGGTAGATGCTTGGCAAATGGCTACCCATGCAGATAAGTTAAAGAACAGCATAAAGGAACTGGAAAAAATAAGGACTAAATACCCCCAAAAACCTTTGTTGGTAATTGCCAACAAGGTGGACAGGTTGGATAAGGAACAAATTAAGAATCTACAATCCAAAATTTCAGGACTGCACTTGCTGTCTGCCAAATCTGGACAAGGTGTTGAAACGTTGAAGTCGCGCTTATTGGATTTTGTCAATACGGGAGCCCTGCGGAATAGTGAAACCATTGTAACCAATACGAGGCATTACAGTTCCCTTTTAAAGGCCTTGGAAGAAATAGAAAAAGTACAATTTGGTATGGAGGAGGACACTCCCAGTGACTTGCTGGCCATAGATGTTAAGGAAGCCCTTTACCATTTAGGAGAAATTACCGGGCAAGTGACCAATGATGAGCTGTTGGGGAATATATTTGCCAACTTTTGTATCGGAAAGTAACATTACAAAATATCATAAATTAAAACACAATAAAACCCAGTAAATACTGGGTTTATTAATTCCAACTTTTTCGATACTTTCCTTTTTTTAGTCATTTTTTGCAATATTTTGTACCTCTAACCATTATAATCTAATTATTTAGAACAGGGAAATTTTCGACCCTCATATGTACCTAATATTTAACACTAACCCTATTTTTATTAATGAGTTAGTTATATTATCATTTGAGTATCTATAAATTGACTTATTTTGTAACTTTATTTCGCTGCGATTTTCGAACGATTTGATTTTCAAAACATTTCACATTGGAGAGGCAGCAATTTAGAGATTTCTGGTAATAATTTTCAATATGAAATGGAAAGGTAGGCGTCAAAGTTCAAATGTAGAAGACAAAAGAGGTGGATCTGGTTCAAGCAGAGGAATAGGTGGATTTAATCCTATGTTACTAGGGCCATTAATTAAACTTCTTTTTTCAAAAACTGGTTTAATTATAGTTGCAGTATTATTGGTATTTTCTTTTATTACCGGTAATAATCCTATAAGTTTCCTTGGTAATATATTTCTAGGGGGCAACAGTCAGCCGGCCTCTACAGAATCCTATCAAGGCACGGCAGAGGAAAATATACAGGCGGAATTCAGCGCTACTATTTTGGCCAGCACTGAAGATGTGTGGAATACTATTTTAGATAACTATCAAGAACCGACCTTAGTGCTTTTTTCAGGTTACGTTACATCTGCCTGCGGTTCTGCGTCAAGTGCTACTGGTCCTTTTTATTGCCCTGGTGATCAAAAATTATATCTGGATCTTAGTTTTTTTGAGGATATGGAACGCCAAATGAATGCTCCAGGTGACTTTGCACAAGCCTATGTCATAGCCCATGAGGTAGGTCATAATGTTCAAAAACTAATGGGTACAATGGACAAGGTAAATCGCCTGAAGGGACAATTAAGTGAGACTGAATTCAATAAGGTTTCGGTGCGATTGGAGTTACAAGCAGATTTTTTAGCAGGTGTTTGGGCAAACCGTTCCCAACGCATGACACAAATGATGTAGGAAGGGGATCTAGAGGAGGCCCTTAATGCCGCCAATGCCATCGGCGATGATAGGTTACAGCGTCAATCAACTGGAAAGGTAGTACCTGACTCATTTACGCACGGTACATCGGAACAGCGAATTAGATGGTTTAAAAAGGGGTTTGAAACAGGGGATATTTCTCAAGGAGACACATTTAATGCCAAGTTTCTTTGATTATAGTAGTGTAATTTATTAGGGAACTCAATAAATCTAGATTTGGAGAATAGTATATGGGTCTATTAAATAAAATATTAGGAAACGCGAGTGAGGTATCGTCAGAAAAACTTAATCAGAAGTATGCTAGATTACTTATCGATGATGAACAAATCGAACTCGGATTTACCTTGTTCAGGGATGTATTTATGTTCACTAATAAAAGGTTAATTTTAGTGGATATTCAAGGCCTTACGGGAAGCAAAATAGAGTACAAATCTTTGCCATATAAAAACATCTCCCGCTTCTCCCTGGAAACATCAGGAACCTTTGATTTGGACGCAGAGCTAAAGATTTGGATTTCCGGTGAGGACACACCCAGTGTAAGTAAGAAATTCAATAAAAGCATAGACGTATACGAAGTCCAAAAATATTTAGCCAAAAAGGTAATGTAACCTTTTGCTTTACAAGTTTAAATACAATATCTGGTAAGTGGTTTATCATCGATGATTTTAATCTGCCCTTGATTAGAACTGTTTTTTCTAGAATCTTCATTAAAGTGACCTCCTCCCCCTGATAATGGCCGTGACCTGATTTTTTACTAACTTATGCAATAGTCACACAAGTTGGGAATGATTAAACTAAGGCACTATGTACTTTTAGGAGATATACCCACAAAGGCACAATCATTATGATTCTTTCGGACATAAAGGGAAAATGGATTCATAATGAAAATAAGGAAGGACATTATAGATAAAATAAATGTGATACAAAACACATGAATTTCCAGAATCACTTTACGAAAATTATGATAAATGCCATTTATCAGATACCCATATACCTTATACCTGTTCTAGGATTTGGTCAGGACATGGATAATGAAAATGATGTAAAGGAAATAAATGGGTATTCACTTAATGGCATAGAGCTTCGTATGGACGGGATTGTGGATGAAGAATTTTGGACTACTATTCCGGGCAATGGCAATTTCTTAATGCAAGAACCAAAAGAAGGGGCTGAACCAACAGAGCAAACTGAAGTACGAATTGCCTTCGATAGCCAAAATATCTATATCGCAGTGGTTTGTTATGATAGTAGTCCGTCAGATATAAAGACTTTTCAAAAGAAAAGGGACGCACCCCTAGAGACAGATGATCGTTTTAGATGGATTTTTGATACATTTATGGACAAGCGAAGTGCCTATTTTTTCGAAATAAATCCCTTGGGATTACGGGGGGATGGTCTCATTTCTTCTGGCCAGGGTCAAACGTTGAACAAAGATTGGGATGGTATTTGGAATGCATGGACCTATATAGGCGATTTTGGTTGGTCTGCCGAAATCAAAATCCCCTTTCGCAGCATAAACTTTGATCCTAAAAGCGATATTTGGGGAATTAATTTTCAAAGGACCATACGCCGTAAAAACGAAGAACAATTATGGACAGGCCATCGCCGAAATCAGGGATTGTTACGACCGCAGAATGCCGGTATTCTTACGGGGCTTGTTGGACATTCGCAGGGATTAGGCTTAGAAATTGTCCCTTATGGCATTACCCAGTACAGCAAAGAATATAATGAGGGGAAGGACGGGTACAGCAGTACTTCTTCTGCCGACCTTGGATTTGATATTAATTACAATATTACATCCCAGTTGAAAGCTTCTATTACCTACAATACTGATTTTGCCCAGACCGAGGTGGACAATCGACAAATAAATCTTACTCGTTTTCCTTTGCGTTTCCCAGAGAAAAGAGATTTTTTCCTAGAGGGGTCCTCAATTTTGCAATTTGCACCTTCAAGTAATGTAGACCCTTATTTTAGTCGCAGAATCGGACTGGTGAAAGGGTTACCTATCCCTATTAAGTATGGAGGTCGTCTTATAGGAAATATAGGTAAGAGCAACATTGCACTATTACACGTACGTACAGGAAGAGAAGGAGAGCTGAATCCAGAAAATTTTTCAGTGGCCAGATATACAAGAAATTTCTGGAAGGAGAGTTCTATCGGCCTAATATACACCCATAGAAGCACTGAAGACGATATTTTATTTGGTAACCCAATTCAAGATAGAAAAACATGGGGTACCGATCTAAACTTAAGTACTTCAGAATTTCTAGGAGATAATACACTACAGTTCTCAGCTTTTTTTGTTGCGCACAACCCCGCTTCACCCTTTGATAATTCTACCTCCATATCCGATAGATCAGTCCGCGGGTTTCGTTTTAATTTTCCCAACCAACCCTGGTCTGCTTGGGTTTCGTACAGGGAATTTGGAGATGAGTATGATCCAGCGATCGGGTTTAACCAACGTAACGGTTTTAAAAGGTTGCAACCGGCAATTAACTATGCTCCTCTATTTGAAAAGAGCTCCTTTATAAGAGAAATAGAATGGGGCATTTACTATGAATATCTCACTTCATTGGAAAATAAACTTCTTACCGAAAATCTCCGGTTTAACTTGGGAACCATCCGTTTTGAATCTGGTGATAATTTAGGTGTTGAAGTCTCTAGGAACTTTGAATTTCTTAATGAAGAATTTGATATACTTGGGGACAGTACAGTTATTGTAGCTCCAGGGGAATATGTGAATTGGGGTTACGAAATACAAGCATCTTCTGCCTCCTTTCGTAAGGTATCTGGATCAATTGGTTATGAAGCTGGAGGATTTTGGACCGGAAATATTACAAGTCTGGTTATGGGTCTAACCATTCGCCCAGCACTTGGTATTAATCTAAGCAGTGGGTACACGCATACCCAAGTAAGTGCTGAAAACAGTGGATTTAGTACCAATTTATTCCAGATAGATCTTGGCCTTGATTTTACTCCCGATATTTCACTTTCGTCTAACATCCAATTTGATGATATAAGCGATGTTCTGGGGACCAACACCCGTTTTAGATGGATAATTACCCCTGGTACCGACATTTTTTTTGTGTATAACCACAATTGGCTAAACGACCCAATATTGAACAGAAGACTTTTTACAACACAACAGGGAGCAGCGATGAAGGCAGTTTACACCTATCGTTTTTAGGTAGGTAATAGTCATAAAGACCGCGGGGAATCAAATAACCAAGACTTTCTTATTCTCAGGTAAAAACTTGGAAAAAATACAAAATGCTATTGTTATTATTTTTGGTTCTGAAACTAATGGTGGGGTTTAAAGACAATCCAATCGCAATTGCATTTTTATTACCAATTGCCAATTTCCTTATACTTTCGGCATTTCTTTTTATCTCGATTTACACCTAAATGGAGTTTAATGATCTGTATACAATTTTCCATTGGTCATTCTTTGGCTATCCTAGGGTTAATATTATAATTTAGACATGGTTAGCCTGTGGTTGACCTATGGTTAAAAATGGTGGGTGTGAGTGCTTATTTTACCATGTACATGCAACCAAAACCTATTAAATAATTGATTATAAACATATTATAATTTGTTTAATTATGCTTCTAATGCGGTAACAATGTGGTTCGACTTTGGTTGACATTTCAAAGTTATACTCCAAATTTCGAGAACAAAAAAAGAACAATGGTTTCCCATTGTTCCCTTTTCAACTAAACTCAACTCAACTTAAATTATTGTATTTCTTTCAATGTAATGTCTAACTCAATAAACCTCTGAATGCTTAGGTTCTTTTTTGTGCCAATAGGATGCCAATATGGATCCCGTTATGTTCATCAGTGGCCCGAATACCGCTGGGGCCAGTCCCATGGTCGCTATCTTACCCAAAGAATTGGCTATCCCTGAGGCAAGGCCCCCATTTTGCATCCCAACTTCCAGTGCAATCGTACGTGAATCCTGCTCATTCAACTTCAATAGTCGAGCATACCAATACCCTAGCATGTACCCAAATAAGTTGTGGATAAGCACCAATAACATTAAGATTCCCCCTATATCCAAAAGACTGTCCCTTCCCGCTGCCGTTATTACAACAATAATCAATCCAATACCCAGCATGGAAATTACAGGTAGTGCCTTGTCCATCCATTTAGCCTTATCTCCCCGCAAACGGTTAAACAACAGACCAACACCAAGGGGTAAAATAATCATCTTTACAATACTCCACATCATATCCAGCACATCTATTTCTATAAATTCGCCAGCCAAGAACTTCATAAGAAGTGGTGTTATAAAGGGAGCCAGTAAAGTAGACACAGAGGTAATTGTAATGGATAGTGCCAAATTGGCCTTCGCCAAATATGCCATTACATTGGATGCCACCCCACTAGGGGAACAGCCGATCAGAACGATCCCTGCCGCGATTTCCGGTGGAAAATTGCTATATTTTGCCAGGACAAAACCCATGATGGGCATAATACCCAACTGTGCCGTGACCCCGACCATTACCCCTTTGGGCGACTTGATAACTTCTGCAAAATCGCCAAGTTTCATTGAGGTTCCCATACCGAACATAATGAGTTGGATCAAGGGTATGATCAGTGCGGTAAGCTTAAAATCGCCTATCTGCAAAAAGTATTGGGGGTAATATAGCGCCAGGGCTACTCCGGCAAATATGGAGGCTGTAAATACATAACTGTTCAGGGACTTATATCCACTGAAGCCAAAGGCCAGAAGTGCAAAAAAGGCCATTATCAATAGCCCGGCATGTTCAATATTATAGGTAAAGATCATGCCCAAAATTGCCAACAGAAATATGGCGGCCATGCCAAGACAAATGGAATAAATATTCAATTTTTTCAAAATAGTTTGGTTTAGGTTATTGTGGTTCTAGCTGGGCAATTTATAAGCCTGTCTGGCCAAAAGCCGAAGTTTGCCGTCCTTCCCTTTTTGATAGACCTGCATATTGCCGATACGAACATCCACAGGTTCCCCGGCATTGGTGCCTTTGGCCAAAAAAATATGTCTAACAATTGCTGTATTCCCAGAAATATGGATGGTCTGGTCAGCAGCTTCCAAAGACAAAAAATCGAACGGGCCGTTCACTAAATCATCTATAAACGCGTCTTTGTTCTGAATAAGTCCGCTCGAATGACCATAGGTAAGTTCCTCAGAGCACAACGTTTCCATGAGTTCCGCGGTCGGATTTACCATGACTTTATTAAAAGCTGTCACAGCCTTTTGAACTTCATCAATAGTGGGCAGATCTTGCCCTTCCATGGTAGTACTAGTAGAAGTTTCAGACTTCGTGTGATCTGTATTTTGCTTACACCCCATCAATATGAACAGGGCGAAAAAAACAATGATCCAGCTGCTTTTTATTTTGTGATCTTCTTTTTGATCCTTGACTTTCATTAATTCCTGTAGTCCGATTACCATGTCCTTTTACTTAAAATCTTATTCAAAGTCTCCTTGGACATTTTTACCAATTCCGGATGTTTGTCCAGCCATTCAAAAAATTCCGCTTTTAGCTTTTCGTTCCAATCACTATCTATCTCTCCTGTAGAATATTTTTTGGTCTTTACCATCTCAAAACCAAACTGGTCCTTAAGAGCTACAAACTCCGCAGTGCCTACTACCTGTTCGGCCAAATGCGCAGGAATAAAAAGTACACCTTCCCTTTTGGCAAGGACAAGATCTCCGGGCAATACCATTACCTGGCCTATCCGTATTGGGGTGTTGAGTCCCATAAGTACTTCTTCCTCCAAAAAGGATGGGTGAAAATCCCTTACAAAGGCATTGAATCCTTCTATCTGGCTTATACTCTCCAGATCCCTTGCACTGCCATTAAAAACCACTCCGTTGCCGGACTTGCTGTAAATGGAAGTTGCGAGGGTAGCTCCCATAAGGGTGCCCGTATCGATCTTGCCAAAACTATCCGCAACATAAACGTCGCCTTTAGTGAGTACCTCAATGGGCCATGAATTGGTATTTCCCTTCCTACCCTGCGAATTTATTCCCCTTTCCTTAACGCTCTTCTCCACATCGGGGCGGCTCGGCATGAACAATGCCGTAAGTGCCCTACCCACAACAGGAACCTCATCGTGTACCATTTTCCAATTGCCCTCGAACTGATTTTTATATCCTTCGTTTTCCAGGACGGTCCATGCATCATCGATACCAATTTTTTTTGCCCGTTCCAAAAGATCGTCCGGAATTTTTGGACGCCCATCGTTAAACCGTTCCCCTTTCCATTCGGAGGTCAAAAAAATAAGTTCCTCCTTGGGAATGGTCTGTCCCAATACATTAAAAGTGAGTAAAAATGAGAAAAGGAATAGTACAATTATATTGAACTTCATTGTGCAAAAAGGTTTATAAGATGTTGATCGGTTTACTAGTCCAACGCGGCTATACAGTCCATTTCCACTAAGGAATTCCCGGGAACGCCACCATAAGTAGCAACAGTAGTCCTTACCGGAGGGTTTGGTCCAAAACGACCCCTAAACACTTCGTTCATTCCCTTGTAATCCGCCAAATCGGCCAAATATACATTTACCTTGAGTACCTTTTCCATGGAAGAACCATGTTTTTTTAGCTCCTTTTCCAGCTCTTGCAGTACAATTTCGGTATGTGCCTTGATCTCATAAGGTTCCACATGCGCGCCCTTCCCTGCAATATAAAGAGTATTCCCGTGTTTTACGCCTCCTGAAAATAATGGAATATCCTGATCCATGACGATGTCACCTACGACTTCTTTTTTTGGTTTTGAACCTCCGTCCATTGCCTTGGCTGCGGCACCCAGGCCAAACATGGCCGCCAATCCCATTCCTAATTTTTTAAAAGATGCCCTTCTAGTTGTTTTGTTTTCCATGGTTATAAAATTTAAGATTTAATACAAAAAAGTTTTAATTATAATAAGCTGTAAAAATTTAATCTGAGGTCATAAAATATATAAAGTCGCTTCATAGGTTATTTAGGGTGTATGAATTATAAAATTTTATTTCAGCAAATGGTGCTCCATTACTACGTTCATAACTTTCTATCCTGTTTATAGCCTTATTTATGATGCATTATTTTGCAATTATCCCTTACTATAAATCATACTTTTTCGGGATTTCATGCTACTTATTTTTGAAAGTCGTTCGCTGCAAGGCCATTCAAATCCCAAAGTACCTTACCCCCCTTTATAGTAAGTTCAGCCTCTAATTTCTGTTTTCCTTTGATTCTGTTGCCAGCGGCATCCACAAAACCAAAACTACCCGCCCTCACTCCTAATATAGCAATGTCCGCCACTGCCCCTATGTCCAAATTACCCAGATCTTCACGTTTTATGGCCTTTGCAGGGTACCAACTTCCCCTGAGTAACACTTCATTCAAAGGCATACCCATATTAAGGTACTTAGACATTAAATTCAGCATGTCCTTCATCCCCGCGTTCATACTAAATCTGTGGAAATCAGTACCGAATGAATTGGGCCACAGACCCTGTTCAAATGAGGGTAACGCTTGGTCGAACCAGAAACCAGCTCCACCATGGCCCACATCGAAAAGGACGCCTCTGTCTTTGGCTTTCAATACGAAAGGTCTTAATTTTCCATTATCATCCACCACCGGCATGCGTTCAACAATATTCTCATATGAATGGGTAATGATATCTCCTGGTCGCATACGCTCGAGTTGTTCTTTCAAAGAATATTGTGGAAGGTGGCATTCCACGAATAAGGGCCTGTCAGTTTTTGAAGCAGCTTCTAAAGCCCTTTCGAAGGGCAACCAACTTTCCCCATCATAATGACCTATCTTTACTCCAACTATAATATCTGAGTATGCCTTAATTATCTCCATGGTTTTGATGGCATCCATTTCATCAAGATCATGCTTAGCATCCTCAATTTGAGTTAAAGAGACTTCTGTCCCGCTTATGCCATGAGCGGCAATATTTAAAAAAACAAGGATTCTTGTTTTGGATACGTCGATTACCTGTCTTTTAAATTGTGGAAAATTTTGCCAACCAGAAGTGCCTGCATCCACAACTGTTGTTACCCCAGATTTGAAACTAAAGTCATCCGGGGATATACTATTGATCCCATCCGCAAACTTACCAGGTTTTGGCCCCACAAAAACATGAGTATGTATATCGATAAGGCCAGGGCTTACATAGAGACCCGTTGCATCAATAATTTGTTTAGCTTTTTCTGTCTTTAAATGCTGTGCCACTCTAATTATTTTACCATCGGCTATGGCTATATCCATAGGTTTATCTATTTGATTTTTAGGATCAAATACATGACCATTTATAATTAGAATATCAATTTCCTGTCCCTTTACAGCAAAGGATAGGATAACTAGCAAAGCAAAGATTATATTCATTTTTTTCATTTGTTTTACAAAATTTAAAATTCGGCTTAAATTCTAATCTATGTTGCCAACGGCGCCCCTGCTGGTATCGAAATCCTTTTATTACCCGATTGATAGGTCACTCGATTAGCGGTAAATTTGGCCGTAAGGTATTCGCCCAAAAACACGGAACCACTTAGGATTCCGTTCGCCACCTTTCCCGAAAACCAATAATTGATGGAGTTTCCAGGGACACTAAAATGACTTTTAAGTTTTACCTCATCACCTTCGATCATTCCCGCCATTTCTTGCATAGAATAGTCGCTGGTATGTGTACCTTTAATCCAATTTCCTTCTTGTTCCAAGAAGAATTTATGGCTGCTCTTACTAGTGAAAAACTCCATTTCTACATCCCAATGGCCTGCAAGGTCAGCATTCGCCTTAACCATATCCTCCGAACGGGGTTCCCGTTTTGCAGATAATATTTCATGAAGTCGGTTGGCCACCACCTTGGCATTTCCAGGTCTCATTTGACTGGGAGTAATGGAAATCATTGTTGTCCCGTCGTCGGACGTATTTCCTCCAATAGCTATTCTAGGTGTATTGCAGGCCACCTCTTCTGCTATTTCCTCCCCAGTAATATGCAAGCTTTCCGGATCCCATTTTAGAAGTAATCTGGGAGCCCTATTGTCTAAACTCGTCGGTAGCTGAACTTCTGAGCTTATACCCTTTATTTTGGTGATTTTCGATGAAATTTTCTCCAACCAGGCCAGCCAGGTGTCCCACTCCTTATCATGGTCCCTGGTAGTCCAAGCCTCTACTGCAGCCAACATCCCCAACATTTCCTCTTTCCCAACCTTGTTGTCCCTTCCCGGACCGTGGTGGGGCGAACTGGCTTGCCAAGCAGCCATCAATAAATTTTTATCTCCCAACAAAAGTCCAGCACATTGAGGTCCGCACATGGCTTTACCCCCACTGTAAGCAACTACCGTAGCACCCCTCTCCAGATGCACACAGGGAATACTCAAATTCTCGGCAGCGGCATCAGCCAAAATAGGGATATTCTTTGGTTTGGCAATCTTGCTAATAACCTCCAAGGATAGTGGTTTACCTGTTTCATTATCCCTTCCGGTCATTATATAGATCATGGCAGTTCTGGAATTTATAGCTTTTTCCAACTCGTCTGGCGTATCTACCATGATTAACTTGACCCCTATATTTCGAATGGCCTGGTCATAAACATTTCTAGAACTACGTGGAATTATAACCTCATTTTTTTCGAAGCCCTCCAAATTGGGTATTCTAATTAGCTTCTCTGGATTTCCCCCGGTTACACAAGCGGCCGTAACATGTTTCATGCCGGCGGCACAACCCGCCGATACCATTCCCCAGTTGGCCTTGGTCAACTCCGCCAAGCGCCGACCTATTGCAAAGGCCAATTCATCATACTGGACAAAATAGCCTGTTGCGGCTTCCATGGCCTCCAATACTTCCGGACGTTCGGTAGATCCACCTAGAATGGTAAAGGTACCTCGGCAATTTATAATGGTATCTACACCAATAGATTCATATATATTCTGTTCAGCTGTGAAGGGCTTGGCAACCATCGGGGCGGCTGTGCTCATTACATTCCCAAACATGGTTTCACTGGCCATTAAACTCCCCGCAATGGGAACAACGCCCAATTGCTTAATTATATCTCTACGCTTCATGATTTATAGTTTTAGTTTTTGCTCAATTCACAACGATGAATTATTTATCCCACTCCTCACTAGATAAACCATTCAAATCATATACTATCCTACCGTCTCTTATTGTAACTTCACATTCCAATTTTTTATCTCCTTTCAATTTCATTCCTTTAACATCAACAAATCCAAAATCACCCTTTCGCATATTCAAAATTGCAATATCTGCAGCAGCGCCTACTGATAAATGTCCCAAATCAGTTCGTTTAATGATTTGTGCCGGATTCCAAGTAACTGTACCAATGACATCTACCAAGGGCATATTCATATTAATAAATTTCGACATTATATTGAGTATATCTTTCATTCCTCCATTCATACTACCGGTGTGGAGATCGGTACTAATAGAATTAGGTCTAAGCCCTTGCTTCATCGCTGGTACGGCCTGTTCGAATAAAAAGCTTCCTCCACCGTGACCCACATCCATAATCACGCCTCTTTTTTGAGCTAAAAATACGTAGTCTCGTACCTTTCCTCTTTCATCCACAATTGGCGTACGACCTTGAACATGGCCATAGGTATGGGTAAAAATATCACCAGGACGCAATTTTTCCAACATCAGTTTTTCCAATGATAATTCTGGCTCACTCCCGCCGAAATCCACCATTATAGGTATATCCGCCAACCTGCCCGCTTCAACCGCACGCTCAGTAGGTGTCCAATCGAACCCATGGTAATGTGCCAGTTTAACCCCAACGACTTCTCCTGGAAATTGATTGGCTACCATAGCAGTTAGCTTTGCATCCATATCAGCTATGTTCTGCTCAATGGCACCGCCTTTCATACCCGAACCAACAATATTTAAAAACGCCAGGACCCGGGTCTTTGACTGATCAATCACCTGATCCTTGAATTGCTGAAAATTTCGCCACCCTGCTCCACCCACATCCACTAATGTGGTTACTCCACTTTCAAAACTGAACCCGTCCGGGGCAACCGCGGAAAATCCATTACTCAAATATGCGTTTGGTTCAGTGCCATAAAAATTATGACTATGAATATCGATTAAACCAGGGGTCACAAATAGATCTTTAGCATTGATAACAGTTTTGGACTTTTTTTCCGAAATGTTAGTGGCAACTTCCGCTATTCTTCCATTTGCTATGGCCACATCAATGACCTTGTCAATACCATTCTTTGTGTCAATTACATGACCTCCTTTAATAAGAAGATCAAATTCTTGACTACTGGCTAGATTTGATACAGATAATACAATTACAAAGCCAATTAAAAATTTATAGTTATAGATTTTCATATTTAATTCAGGTATAAGGTTTTTATTAATTCTTGTTTTTTATCATTTGAAATCCGTTCATTACTAGGTGCCGAATGAAAAGGATTCACTATTACAATTATTCTAAAGTGTACATGAAACCAATTGGCATTACCAGCCCACCAAACATTATTTGAGTTTATCTCGAAGGCCCAGTATTAGTACTTTTAATTTTCAATGGACTTGTAAATAATTGCATTTAATTTTGAATTTGCTGCCCAAAGATCGATTACTAACCAAAAGTCGCATTCGACAATTCTTCATAGAGTCTTCTGGCTACTATTTTCTCTTGCCCGGGCTTTAACATAAAAACAGTAAGATCTATACTATTTTCATCGTTACCCCATGAAATAATTTCAATAGAAGGGTTCCCAAAACGCATTTTTTCACCAAGTTGCATACGAGTCAATTTTATAATATTCTTATCCCAGGATATATTAATCTTAGGACTGTGATTCGCAATTGGCGGGACTGTTACCGATACTTTAATTCCTTCTATTTTAGAGATAGCTTTGGAAATGACTTCAACACGGTCTTCCCACATCTTCCACTCTTTTTCATGATCTTGATTTATATAATTATCCAATGCGGCATACATCCCAAGCATTTCTTCTTTATTTACTTTCATTCCCCTGCCTATAGTACTTCCATTAGGGGAGTTATTTAATTTTGCCGCATCAATAACACTTTTATTACCCATTAAAATACCAGCACTTTGCGGACCTCGAATTGCTTTACCTCCTGATAATGCCACAAAACTGAATCCCATATCATTAAATCTCCAGAGATTCGACACCGGTGGCACATCAGCAGCTATATCTATAGTCGCAGGTAGATTATATTTCCTAGCCATTTTTATCCATTCTTCATGCTTAATCTTCCCTTCATGGGTATTACAGTTTAAAAAATGCATGGAAGCAGTTCTTTCGTTCACAACTCTATTTATGTCATCTGTTGTTTCTACAGGAACCAAGGTAATCCCTGTATTGGAAAGAGCATGTTCATAACCATCAAAGTGAGCTTTCTGAATAATTACTTCTGATTTTATCCCAGCTTCCTCAAGACGATGGGGCAGACGTTTCACTTTATCCCGATCCATACCGGTTAGAATCCCAGCCATCCCGAGGGTCAACGCTGAAAAGGCACCAGAAGTCACCATTGCTGACTCTGCATGAACCATTTTGGCAATTTGTACCCCAACCTTATCTTGAACTTCATTCAACATAATAAATTCCTTTGAAGAAGCATTAATAGCCTCCATGACCTCTTCTTGCATCAACGATGCTGTCATTGTGGTGTAGGTCCCGGCTGCATTAATAAAAGTACGTAAGTTAAGTTCTTTGATTAAATCGCGTTTAGGCGCTAATACTGGTGTTGGAGCCCCAAATACCGACTGTATAGGAGCTAAACCAACGGCTATTCCCCCAACCAATGGGGCCGCCCCTATCAATTTGAATATTTTTCTTCTTTTCATCTTTATATAATTATTAATATTTTCCAATTTGGCATATAATATCCCAGAAGCAAATCAATTTATATGGTTTTAGAAAACTTTAGATTTTTATTAACAGTAGATCGAGACAAAAGGAATCTCCTCTTCGGCGATTATTGAGTTATACAATCTTAAGCAACCATCCGTGTTAGGATAATGATTTTAAGCAAAATAGCTCCAATAATCAACTATCTGAGAAGACAATCCAATCGCCGATGGCCCTTTAGGTTCAGTCTACGATATAACAAATAATATTGAACCAATAGGTTTCGAAGAGAAAGGGCTTATTTTGAAAGTTCAAACTACTTCCAACCACTTTTTCATTAACCGCCTTACTTTTGATACATCATTCAAGAATTGACCCTTATAAACCATAGGTCCAGGTATCCCTCTATTAATTGATAATCTTCTTTGCTCCTGAAATTACCGGTAATACTACTTATGGATTATTTTCAGTTTGTCTTAATTAATAACTTTCAAGGTTTATCCCACCAAACTGTACTCGTTAGCGCATCCCCTACCCCTTGCCGATCTAATGCCTCCTTATAATTAGCGGCATTAATAGTGCTCTCAGAATCAGGCAATACAAAACGTGTAGGGATTTTTCCACCAGTAAGGTTTCCTGGATAATTCACAGGGACTAAATCTGGATACCCAGTGCGCCTCCAATTGGCAAAAATTTCATACTCATCTAGAAATAGTGTAACCCATTTTTGAGTTTGTATTTGATCCATTTTTTCCTCGAATGAACCAGCGGCATTAAAGGGATTATTGGTAAGATATGTATCAATGTGTTGGTCCGAAATAACACCCGCATCACCGTATAGTGACCACTGTTGCATACCTGCTCTTACTGCTTCTTCATATAGAACCGCAGCATCGCCAGTGTACCATCCCCTAATTGCTGCTTCAGCAATCAGTAGTTTCATTTCTGCGTTTGTCATAATCATTAAAGGAGAATCGTAGGCCAAAACAGTTTCAGGATGTGGTTCTGAGAAGGTAGCAAAATTTTCAGGTCTGTTGTTAAAAGCAGCATTGGGCATACCCGTTTGTATTGCTGTGGTTGTATCGGCAACATATAATCCGCTACCGTTATCAATCCAAACCACAGATAGTACATTTAACCTTGGATCACTGGTATCCTTGAGGTGATCGATAAAAGTTTTGGCGTATTTCCCTCCTTCTACATTCTCTACACTTTGCGGGTTTATATAATCGCCGTTCATTAATCCCTGTGCTATTGGATTCCGGCTAGAAACCTGAGACCCATCAACGTAAGCTATAGCGGCCAAATCACTATTCTCTAGAATAACTCCACCTTCAATAGCTTTTTTAACCCAAGTCTCCGATAGCTGGGAGTCGACATTAGTTAAGCGCATTCCTAAACGCAACATTAAAGAATATGCAAATTTCTTCCACTGGTCAACGTTCCCCCCGTAAAGCAGATCAGATGACCCGAATGTAGCTTTGTTGGAATCGAAAGCGTTTGCGGCTTCTTCCAATTCTTTCAACATATCAAGATAAATAAAGGATTGCTCATCATACTTGGGCGTATAAATTTTCTCAGTTACACCCTTTCCTGCCTCAGAATATGGGATATCTCCGTAAAGGTCTGTTATATGGTGAAATATATAGGCTCGCCATATCCTAGCCATGGAATGCTTATTAATATTTTCGGTATCTTCCGAGACCGCTAGAATCACTTCTTGAATCTCATTTACCGCCAATGGGTAAATAGTTGAAAAATATCCTTTGGAATACCCATCATTAAAATATTTATCTCCAGCAGCAGGCACTTCCTTATAGGTTGCGAACTGCTGCATGGAACCACCAATAGTTAAGGCTGCAGTCCCAAAATAACTTACATTAACAGCATCCAATTGTGCTTTTGTAAAAAGATATTCAGGAATAATCTCACCATATACATCCGGGTTTTTATTTAGAGCTTCCAAATCACTATCACATGATAATGTTATGGAAATGATGACGAACCCTAGCGCCATATTTATATATTTAAGTGCATGAATTTTCATGATATAATGAATTATAAATTATTAAAATTTTAAGTTTAAGTCTAATCCTATACTCCTTGTTCTAGGCACTCCAAAAGCTTCCAGACCCTGTGCATTCCCATTTGTATAACTGGATTCGGGATCAAATAAATCAGTGTTTTTATATAGTATGGCGATATTTCTCCCTACCAGACTAATCGATGCAGATTGCAGATTAACAAAACTTAAGCGTTCAACAGGAATCTTATAACTTAAAACAACCTCCCGCAGTTTTACAAAACTTCCATCATATACGAAAATATCCGTGTATCTTTTATGGTTATCGTAATAAGTGTCCAATTCTTCAACGGGCACTACCCTTTGATATGGGTTGCCAGCAGTATCCACGCCCGATAACGGCAGACCATTTTCCCTACCCGGAAGTGTTGCCTTGGTAAGTCCAAACCTATGCGAGTATTGTGCCAAATTGGAGAACATGGAATTACCAAATTTTCCGTCCAACAAAATATTTAACGAAAAATCCTTATAAGAAAATTCATTTGTAAAACCCATGGTTAATGGTGGAACGCCCTCTCCTATCTCGGTTATTTCACTTCGCAACTCATAACCACTATTGGAATCAAAGATTTTATCTCCATTATCGTTAGTGGCCATTTTATAACCCCATATCGTACCGTAGGGCCTCCCTACTACATTTTGAATAGATCCTCCTCCAATTCCACTTCCTATCTGAATTGTGCTTAAACCCTCCGCCAGTTGTTTTATTTCACTTTTATTATAGGCCATATTATAACTTACGTCCCATTGAAAATCTTCATTCTTTATAGGTGAACTCGTTATTAATAACTCTATTCCTTTATTACCAATTTTTCCTACATTCAATAAAGCTCGAGTATATCCAGAACCCGTTGAAATATCTGTCTGGACAATATCGTCTGTTGTAGTCCGATTATAAAAAGTCAGATCGATACCAAGACGATATTCCAACATTTTCGCATTTAGACCAACTTCATAGGTCGTGGAGGTATAAGGTCGCAAATCAGGATTAGTAACTAATGAGGAAGATATTTCCTGCACAGGCCTTCCATTATGTCCTCCTTGAACAATTCCATATGCCTGATTTATTAAATATGGATCTGGTGCTCCACCACCAACTTGTGCCCAGGACGACCTCAACTTTACAAAATTAAAGACATCCGGAAGTACTACTGCTTGAGACAATAGAAAGCTTCCTCCCACAGAGGGGTAAAAAATATGGTTGTTTTCTGGGCTTAAAGTCGAAAACCAATCTTCCCTTCCTGTTAAAGTTAAAAATGCAAGCTCTTTGTAACCAATATCTATAGAACCGAATAATGAATTAACCCCGGTTCTCCGATTATCTGGAGTTGTCGTTAGCGTACTTAGATTGGTATAACTATAATATTCGGGTATTGTAAATTGTTGGCCATCTATAGCCGTGGAGTTATTTACATTTCTTTGTTGATTTCCACCCGCCATGGCAGAAAAACTAAACTTTTCAAAGAATTTAGTATTGTAATTAAGGGTGAATAAAAGATTCGTTTCTGATACATTAGCTTGTAATGATTCATAACTACCGCCTGGCCTGAAAGCTGTGTACGATGGTGTAATCCCTACGTATTCAAAATAGTAAAAATCCTTACTCATTGTACCTCGGGCACTCAGGTTTTTCAATATGTCATACGTAATATTAACTTGTCCAATAAATCGGTTTTTCGTATCAAAATTCTTATATCTGTTCACAACCCAATATGGATTATTGGCAACATTTACTGGGTTCCATAAAATCTCACTACCGTCCTCATTATAACCTGGCGCCATATTCCTGACATCTACAGTATTGGAAACTAAATGTGTTGCCCACGCCGCATTATCATCAGCATAACCAGTACCAGGCCTGTTATTGGCCTTTTCAAGATTATACTGCGCAACAGCTTCGACGTTGAGTTTTTCACCTAATTTGGAATTTAAACTCAAGTTCGCCGTCTTTCTATTAAAATATGAATTAGGAACTACACTTTTGGCTTCTAAATTTGATAAAGACAACCTAAAATTAATAGCCTCCACTCCACCAGTCAGTGCTACTGTATTAACGATATTTGTTCCTGTTCTATAGAAATTCTTAATATTATCCTTTACATATACTGGTGAATATGGACGTTCAACACCATCAAATTGTATAACTGGGGTTCCATCCATTGGCGCTCCAAATGACAAACGTCCCCACTCAATTGCCTGGTCCTTTGTAGTAGGTTTAGTACCATTTGAGCCTGCACCATACTCATATTGGTAATCGGGAAACATAGAAGGAGTATCGTAAGTAACATTCCCACTATACTCCACACCTATGCCCTTCTGAACCTTGCCTTTTTTAGTAGTAATAAGAATAACACCATTCGCAGCTCTTGAACCGTATAATGCTGCCGCGGCACCACCTTTCAGTACACTTATAGTTTCAATGTCGTCAGGATTGATTCCGGCAATACCATCTCCCCTATCAACATTAATTCCCTGACCACCAGTTGAAGATCCTCCACCAGGTATGGAATTATCGATAGGCATACCATTTACAACGTATAAAGGTTGATTATCGCCCGATAAGGAACCATTGCCCCTAATTATGACCCGGCTTGAACCTCCTGGACCCGTAGCTAAACCCGTTGCATTTACACCAGCAATCTTACCCGTTAAGGCATTTGCTACATTTGCTTCCCTAGCCTCTGTAAATTTTTCTCCACCTACTTCAGACACAGAATAAGCCAGTGCCTTTTCGTTCCTTTTTATTCCTAATGCCGTTACCACGACCTCGTCCAATCCTGCGGCATCTTCCAAAAGGGTTACGGAAATATTAGATTGGCCATTAAGATTTATTTCTTTTGTGGCGAACCCGACATAAGAGATGACTAGAACTGCGTTGGCATCCTTTAGGTTGATAGTAAAATTCCCATCAAAATCCGCAGTAACACCGTTTGAAGTTCCTTTTACCACTACATTTGCACCGGGTAAAGGAGTTCCATTTCCATCCCCAACGTTTCCAGTTACGGTCAGTTGTTGTATTACCGCACCTATTGGGATATCATCCTTTAATTTAATAACACTCGGAGGTTGTTTGGTAAGTACAATCTGTCTGTTGTCCAACACCTCATACTTTATGTGGGTATCTTTAAAGAGTTGATTTAATATTTCATAAATTTTTTCTTTTTTAACATGGATTGCTATTGTTCGCCCAAGGTCAATTTCTTTATTCTTATATAGAAATCTAAATTCACTTTTACCTTCAATTTCCTTAAATACGTCATTTATAGATATTTGATCATAATCAAGTGAAATCTTTGTGTTCTGTGAATATGAATTGGCTTGAATCTTAAAAAGTGAAACTATAAGAAGGAAGGTGGTTAGTTTCATTTTGAGGGTCATTTTGAAAGGAATAGGGCTAGGCCATCCCTTAAAACAGATATTTTTCATATTTTTGTTTGGTTAATCGGTTTAACAATAGTCAACGTTAAATCACATTATCTCAATTCGGGGGATGGTCGGACATTCCCCGTTTTATGTGATATAACAAAATTTACTTTAGTTCTGTTTGTTAATTCATAGGCAATCAGTTTTAGTTTATTGTTATAACATTGTTTTCACTTATAGTAAAGTGATAAGGGCTATTTTTAGATATATAGTTAATTACCTGTTCAATATTTTCTTTTTCTACATTAAAAGTAGCACTAAAAATTTCGTCATTTAATGACTGATTATTATTTATTATGGTGCAGTTGTAACTTCTTTCCAATTTTTTAATAATATCCTTGAAAGGCACTGCTCGAAATACCAATTGACCGTTCATCCAGGCCAAAGTCGAGGGAATATCAGCCTTAGCAACTACCATTTGTTTTTGAACTTTATCCCAAATTGCCTCATGTTCAGGTTGTAAAAGAACAGCTGTAGCATTTTCTATATTATTATCTAGCAGCTGAACTGACCCTTCGACCAATACCGTATTCATAGACCTGTCATCTACGTAGGCGGATACGTTAAATTGAGTTCCCAATACCTTGACATTAATGCTTTCGGCATTAACTATAAAGGGGTCTCTATTCTTGGTGACTTCAAAAAATGCCTCTCCAGATAGAAAAACTTTCCGATCAGCATTGGGAATAAATTTAACTGGGAATTTCATACTTGAACCAGAGTTTAAAAATACCCGAGTCCCGTCAGAAAGTGTCACTTGAAACCTTTTGCCATAGGGTACTTTAAGAGTATTGTAAACGAGCTCGGAAAGTTCCGTATCCTCATATTGAATACCCTGTTTTATTTGTTTCCCAATAACTTCACCCTTTTCCGAAACAATGTCTTGAGTTTCCTCCTCTTTCAGTATGACAGATCGCCCATTTTCCAACTCTAAGGTTATTGTTTGATCAGTTTGTAATGGCACAGTAATTGGAGGTGTTAATTTTTCCTTTTGAAATAAAAACACTACCCCTAGGGCTATTACCAATATGGCAGCATATTTAGCAATACTTAAAACACGCTTTCTCCTGTACTGCCTTTTATCTTTTTGAATTTTATTAAGTAAAAGTCTTTTTACTTCCTCAGTATTATATGTGCTCAATTTAAAATCTATTGAATAATTAATTTTAACATATTCCTGAAACGTCTCCTTATTCCCTGGCTGTTCCAGCCAAAAAACAAGCTCATCCAGTTCATCCTGCGTTATGGAATGGTTAACATATTTTACTATTAGACTATCACTATGATTCGGCTTCATAACTTATTAAATCTATAATAATTTAGTTAATTCTATTTGAATTACGGAGCCATTTTGCTAATCCCCTACTTTTTTCCAAAAAAAATTCACATATTTGAATAATTCTTTTTTAAAAGTCGAAAAATGATGTGGGATTTTAGTATCAATTCCGTTTTGATAGATCAGTTGGAAAAGGGCAATGAAAAGGCTTTTTCCTTTTTAGTCGATAACTATAATCACAGGTTATGCGTTTATGCTAATAGTTTGGTAAATGACAAGGTGAGAGCCCAAGATATAGTACAGAATGTTTTTATAAAAACTTGGGAAAGAAGGGAAATGCTAAAAAACAATCTTTCTATCAAGGGGTTTATGTATCGAGCTGTCCACAATGAGTTTATTGATCAATATAGAAGTAATAAATCCCTTTTGGCGTTAGAAAAATTATATGTAGACACCATTTTACAATTTGAAAAGGAATCGGAATCAGAAAAAATAGAGAAAATAATGAATATGGTGATGTGTGCCATAAACGAACTACCCCCAAAATGCCAACAAATTTTTCTTTTGAGCAAAAAAGAAGGATTGGACAACATTGAAATCGCTGAATACTTGGAAATATCGCGTAAGACTGTTGAGAATCAAATAACTAAAGCCTTTGCCATCTTAAGGGAAAAGCTAGGAAAGAAATATGAGATGATAATGTTTCTTGTCTTCGGTAGCGAAATTAAAGGATTGGCAAAATAACCAACTATCACAATTTTTTACTTATAAATCGGTAAGTAAATCTCTTTTCAAAATATTAAATTCAAATCATAATGTACACCCCGTCCAGCACCTACAGGATGTAAGCATTGTTTTTCAACAATATCCTGCAAATCTCTGGTGGCCGTAGCTTTGGAACTTTTGGCGATAGACCTATATTTTTTTGCCAAAATGTCTGGACATGCTTTAATTTTTATTTTAAATGGCTCATATATTATTAAAAAATGAGCCGATTAGGTCTATTAATCGGCTCATTGCATTATTTTCTATTGCTTTCAAAGTAAAGTTATATCTTGGTAGGGAAATTACAGGAGGGGATTAAGTACGCCCAGGTGCAAATGCACTTCTTTAACCCAATGCTAATTTCCGTGTACTTTCCGCGACTTTTTGTACCTCAATTTACACCTAACCCAATAAACATGGGCTTTTCATATTTCTGTATCGGGAAATAACCTCAGCAAAGGGTCTACTGAAATAGAATGATTACTACAAAGAAAAAGATACTGGAATAATTTAAGCATCTTTCCCAATCATCCTTATAAACGGTTTTTCTCCGTGAAAAATAATGAGTACCATAAGAAGACCAATGACAATCAAAAATGCAACTTGAAGTTTAGATAGCAACAGATTCATACTTAATGCCTTATTGGATAAATAAGTCAACTGACGCCCTTCAGAAAGCTGCACTTTGGAAAGTTTATCCAGATTGTCGCTAATTTTTGTAAATAGTGCACTGAATTCTTTTGAAGGTCCCATTTCCTCAGATGCATGTGTCTTAGACAATCCATTTTCCAAGGATTGTAATTCATTATAGTTTTTCTTAAGCAGTTCAAAATGGACCCCTTCATTGGGTGTTAATTCGGTTTTAGAAAAATTCTCCAGAAGTTCCGCAATACTGTTGCCGTTAACATTATGGGCAGTAGTCCCTTCCGATGAGGTCAACTCCAACTCTTTCTGGTGAAAAAGGTTGTTAAGTCTATAGATGTACTCAAGGGCTACAACACGATCTTCAAAAACAGAGTTAACGGTATGGTCTGCGGTAGAGAAGTTTCTTCTGTTTAATTCATTTGATGTAAGCACCAATAAAAATGCTATGGCCAAGATAAAACCGGTATTAAGACGCTGTTTTAGAGTCAATTTTTTGTGCATTTTTTTGTGCATTTTTTTGTTTTATTAGTGTTTACATGGAATTATTAAAAAAGTATCAAATTATACAATGGGATAAAAATATCCGTCCAGTCCTTAACTAACCAACTTGTGCAACTAAAACAACCCGGAACTGGACGGATAAACCAACTATTTAAATATTAAATTCCACTAAGTTCGCCTGATTCAAGTGCATTCTTTAAATCTGCAGATACAACACTATGGATACCAAAAAATCGTCCACCATCAGTCCTTTTGATCTTGACCTGTAGGGTACCGTCCTTTTTTTCCTTAACATCTGTAACCACTACTTTGACCCCTTCCATTTTTTTATAGTTGGCAATACCCCCGGATTTAATTATAGTATTGGCTCTTGGAAAATCAATATGCTTAAAACTAGGAGCATCTGGGCGCCCAATCTGAAGTATATCACCCGCCTTTACCTCTTTAAGAACTTCGGGACTACCACTTTGTGCATTAATGTTTAAGGTTGCCACCATGAATAAGACTGCAAAAAATAATTTTTTCATAACTCTGTTTTTAAAGGTTTCATTCAATTTTTTCTGTTTTTTTATTTTAGGTCTCCGAATTTCATTAATATCCGCTTGTTATATCAATCGAATATTATGCGAATCGCTCTCTAAATATTTATGGGCCTAGAGCAAAGCCTGTGCCATGTAAAATGGCATATTAAAAACACAAACCGTAATCCCTTGAAATTCAGTAAATAAAATTTTATGTGAAGATTGTAAGCAGAAATTTAAACTGGGGAATTTTGCATCAATTGGGAAATTTCACCCCAGTCATAATTTGGGTTTTTGCGAAGAATTCATTTGATCCATTCCTACAATTTAGCCTAGTCCCAATATTAAAATCTAATAGTTTGGATGCTAACCTTCTTTATTTGCTGGGAACACTTTTTATTTCAAATTGATTTTTAACGGATAGGATTTATTGTTCCGGTATCTCAACCATCGATCTCCGTCATTACTTCCATTTTTTTATCTCAATTCCAACAATACCAAATAACATAGGATTTTCATATTTCTTCCCGGTTACAAAAAAAAAGGAACAATGGCCTCCCATTGTTCCTTTTGTAACTCAACTAACTCCAAACTTAATATCTATAATCTTATGGCTCTTTAACTGGAATATTTATTATTCTGATATCACCTCTACACCTTTAAAAACATCCTTTTGCCAATTTTTAAGTTTTTTAAGTAACTGCTTTACTATTTTAGGATGGTATTCGGCAAGATCATTGTTTTCTGAAATATCTTTTGACAAATCAAATAACTCAACTGCTTCCTGGCCGTCCGATTTAATAGTCACGAGTTTCCAATTATCACTTCTGACTGCATTTTTATTTCCAAAATTCCAAAACAGATCCCGCTTTGGCAACGCCTCATTGGATAGGAGATGATTCTTAATACTCAGTCCGTCTATCACAGTACTTTCTGGCTCTTCCCCAATAAAATCTAAAAATGTGGGTAGAAAGTCCATCGTAAGTACAGGAGTTTCGATAACGGTTCCTGCATTAAATTCTTTTGGATACCACGCAATGGCCGGAACACGATGACCACCTTCATACAAACCGGCTTTAAACCCTCTTAGGTTCCCGTTGCTGCCATTTTGTGAGGCTCCGTTATCAGAGCAAAAAATTACGATGGTGTTCCTATCGAGTCCAGTGTCCTTGAGTTTTTGCATGATCTTGCCCACACCCTCATCGAAAACCTCAACCATTTCCTTGTAAATACCAGGTATACTATCTTCCGGTACAGGATCGGTGCCTCTTTCCCCAACCCTGCGAAGGGCCTTATCAGTTCTTCTCTGATATGGGTAATGAGGGGACTCATGTGGAAGATATAAGAAAAATGGTTTTTCAGTTTTTTTAGGGTTATTCCTATCTATAAAATCCAAACCATATTCTGTTATCAAGTCGGTCGTATAGCCTTTATCATCCTTAATTTCCGTGTCATTCCACCAATCAAAATATCCTTCCTGGTCTAGATGTGCATGGTAATCTACATTCCCACTCACAAAACCACTAAAATCATCAAACCCTTGTAGGGAGGGATTAAACTTGGGGTCGTACCCTAAATGCCATTTTCCGAAAATCCCTGTGATATAACCATGTTTTTTAAGTTCATCGGCAATGGTTATCTCCTCAATAGCCAAGCCTACTTCTCTGTGGCTTGCTGCCGTAATGACGCCCCCTACCCCAGTCCGCTGCTGATATTTACCTGTTAATAGTGCTGCTCGTGTGGGACTACAAACTGCCCCATTGGAATGAAAGTCCGTAAACCGTATTCCTTCCATAGCCAACCTATCAATATTTGGGGTATTGATGTAAGTATTGCCATAACAGGAGATGTCACCATAACCCAAATCATCGGCCATGATAAGAATAAAATTAGGTTTAAGGACTTTCCTATCGTTATCTATACTTTTATTTTCCTGCGAGAAAACCGAATTCAATGTTATTAAAGTGACAAGAAAGAAAAATACTTTATTAAGTGTTTTATTGATCATCATTCCTAAAACAATTTTGATTCCATGCATTTTGGTGTAGTTTTTATTTGGCAGTGACAGGGGTCCGTTCTACGGAATATCCTTGTTCCCTATATTTTTGTAAAAGCTGGTCCATCGTATCTATTTTCTCTGGATGTTGAGCAAATAAATTGATGCGTTGCTCGGGGTCTTTCTCCAAATCGAACAATAGGCCTTCTCCTTCAAAGTCAGTATAATTCCTTAGCTTTTTAAAGGAGTCCGGCATTTTTGTATGTTCTCCAGAAGGAGCATTGATATAAAGCCACTTACCCTGCCTCAACCCCCATTCCTTTTCAAAGGTGTTGTGAACCGTAGCTTCGCGTAAGGGTGAAGTATATTTTCCCCCCTTAAAAACCGGTAGTAAATTATAGCTATCCGGAGCTGCTCCTTCTGCCAAGGGAGTATTGGTGACTGCTGCCAGTGTGGCCATGATATCCACCTGGGATATTACCTCCCTGGAAACGGAACCGGCACTGACCTTTCCTGGCCATTTTACAATAAATGGCACGTGGTGGCCTCCTTCCCATACATCTCGTTTTAAACCCCTAAAATCACCCATACTAAAGTGGCCGTATTTTTCTGCCCGTTCAAAAGCATATTTTTCCGGACCATTATCGGCACTAAATATAACAATGGTATTCTTATCTAAACCTTTCTCTTTCAAGGCTTTTAACACCTGTCCGGCAACCCAGTCCGTCTGTACCATAAAATCTCCATAACCCCCTGCTTCAGACGTTCCAATAAACTCATCGTTAGGAATTATAGGTGCATGCGGCGAGGGAAGTGCAAAATATAGAAAAAAGGATTTGTCCTTCTCTTGTCTATTTACGTATTCCACTGCTTTTTGGGTAAGGGTAGGTAATACCTTATAAGGGTCCCATCCTTCTACCATTGGTCCCGGACGAAATTCCCAATTCCCTTCCTTAGTCTCAAAACCTCTCTTAACAATGTCTTGATCTTTTGTTGGCAGTTCTATGAATTTATCGTTTTCAATCCATGCATAGGGTGGGAAATTTATGGTTCCATCACCAAAATAGTAATCAAAACCTCGATCTAAAGGTCCGCCTGAAATTGGAGCACTCCAATCTAAATCCTCAGGAAGGTAGTAGTTAACCTCTCTTTCCCCCTGCACCGTTTTTCCTGATGGCTCATTCTTAAATTTCCAATCCCATCCCAAATGCCACTTACCGATACAAGCCGTAGTGTAGCCTGATTTTTGTAAAACCTGTGGAAGTGTAACATCGGATTCCTTGAAGAAGGGTTTGCCAAATGAATTTACTATTCCATGTTGATTTCGCCAATGGTATGTCCCGGTTAACAAAGCAAAACGACTGGGAGAACAGATTCCAGAAGAACTGTGGGCATCCGTAAAACGCATACCTTCCGAAGCCAATTGATCAAGATTAGGTGTAGGTATTTTAGAGTCTGGATTCTGACAATTAAGATCTCCGTAGCCCATATCATCGGCATAAATTATAACAATATTGGGCAAGTCTTCTTTTTGCATTGCCCCCTCTTTCTTGGATTGTTGATTACCTCCACAAGAGGTAATGAGAACCATAAAAAAACATGCCGCCGAACGTTTAAAGATTTTATTCATTTGATTCTATAATTGTATGTTTAGGTCGATTACATTTTTTTTGTGGGCCAATATGCCCCAACTTAAATAATTATTTTTTGGCATCATCCAAAAGCGTCAAAAGTTCCGCTACAACATCAGGGTGCTCCCCATAAACATTGTTGGTTTCCTTTGGATCTTCTCTCAAATTATACAAGGTTGCGTTTGGCTGTCCACCTTCAGCAACTATTTCATCGGGTTTGGTAAAACCTCCTGACCCTAGAGAGGTGGTTAACTTCCAGTCGCCCTTTCTAATAGCAAAAAAGCCGTTTAAGGAATGGTGCACTGTAAAATCCCGAATTGGTTCCTGTGCCTTTCCAGTAAATGCCGGTAACATATTGTAACTATCCTCCCCTGCTCCTTTTGGCAAATCTTTACCGACTATACCCGATAGTGTAGCCAATAAATCTGTAGTACAAAGAACTTGATCAGAAACACTACCTGGTTTTATTTTTCCCGGCCACCGCGCAATAAAAGGGATGCGATGTCCTCCTTCATATATATCCGCCTTCTGGCCTCTGTAAATATAATTGGCACGATGTTCAAATTCGGCCTTGTCTTCCTCCGTCCAATTAGAACCGTTGTCCGAGGTAACTATAATTAATGTGTTTTCTGCCTTACCGGATTCCTCCAAAGCTTGTAAAATAGCGCCCACAGTATTATCTACAAGGGATACAAAATCACCATAACGGCCTGCATTCGATTTTCCATTCACCTCTTCAGTTGGTAACCAAGGTGTGTGTGGTGCAGTTAATGGGAAATAAAGGAAAAATGGTTCCTTTGACTTCTTTTGTTCAGTTATATAATTTGTAGCCTTAAAAGTTAGATGATCCATTACTTTATTGAAGTCGAAGTTTGGAGCAACTTCTCCTGGTCTCCAAAAAACACCTCTTCCATCCTTGGCCTGACTTTTACCCTTTGTGTAGGCTGTAGGAAGTTCGGTAGCTTTTTCATTCTCCAAATATAGGTATGGGGTCATATCTAAAGAAGCCGGAATAATATAAGAATAGTTAAACCCCAATGTATTTGGGCCACTTACCATTTTACCGAAATCTACATTGCTATCGGCTCCTTCTTCAAATACTTTGTCCCACTCATATTTCGCAATGGGCTTATCCAAATTCTTTGCTTGCCATCCCAGCCCTAAATGCCATTTGCCAATACAAGCGGTATTGTAACCATTATCTTGCAGAAAGAAGGCCACGGTAGTACGATCGGATTCAATTAGTGGCGGATCATAACCCCACAAAACGCCTTCCTTTAATCTACTCCTCCACGCATAACGACCTGTGAGGATACCATATCTTGTGGGAGTGCAAACTGCTGAATTGGAATGTGCATCGGTAAAATGAATTCCTTCGTCCACGATCTTATCCATAAATGGCGTTTGAATTCCAGAATTTGCGTTGAGCGAAGACAAATCGCCATATCCCATGTCATCCGCTAAAATATAGACGATATTTGGACGATTGTCTTCCGTATTTTCCTCTTCCAAAGATTTTTTGGAGGCGTTTGAACCACAAGAAACAATTACCATAGAAAGGCACGCTATAAAAACCGGCCATGGACGTAAAAAAATGTATTTTCTATTAACTAATGTCATATTTCAATTATCTAAAATTATTCATATATAAAGATTGCTCTAACATCCTAAATTTCCACTTTTGCCACCAAGTCCTTGTAAAACCAAGCTTGAGAATACAAAATATGCCTGTAGAGGGTTTCTATGAATGTCTAGAAACCCTCATCGGCATTTAAATTTAGTTATGTAAGGACCTGAAATAGTATACTAGTACCCAGGATTCTGTTCTTGCAGGTTGGCGTTGTTGGAAAACTCTACCAAAGGTATTGGATATAGAAAATACGACTTACCTGTAATTGGATGTTGAATCAACCTGTTGCTGGGAAATGTAAGTTCTCCTTTGATATCCATTTGAAACTGGATCTTATCCCTTAAAATACCCCATCTATTCAAATCAAAATAACGTTTACTCTCAAAAGCCAGCTCTACCCTTCGTTCCTTTCTAATGGCTTCCCTAAACTCCTGTTGAGTGGTCAATGATAATGCATCAAGTGCTCCGAGTCCTGCGTTTACCCTGATTTCATTTAGAAGGTCGAAGGCTTCCCCATTAGGCACATAACCAATTTCATTTAATGCCTCAGCCCGCATTAGTAACACATCCGCATATCGAATAATAGGAAAATTCCATGTACTCTGCGTTATCGGCTGATCAACCTCATTGAAAAACTTATTAATATATAAAAGACTTCCCTTTGGTTGGTCGGGAAACAAGAAATTATCCAGGTCATAGCCTGCAAGGGTAACATCTTTTCGTTTATCACCTGGTTCGTATTCTTGAACAATACCATTACCAGAAGACAAACTTCCGCCTTCCCCGTTCCAGGTATCATCTGTGGGCAAATTAGCAGCACCACCTTGGAGATCAGGTGGAGAATAGGTGCCGCGGGAATTAATTGTTGTAGCCCCGGTCTCCCCTCCATATTGCACTTCAAAAATGGAACCAGGACCATTTTCCTGTGTGCCGTTAAAATTATCCGCATAATTCTCTAAAAGTCGTCCCTTCCCTATGATTTCGCTAGTATTTGAAACTGCCCCTTCCCATTCCTCCAATTCTAGATTTACGGTGGCCATCAATGCCAATGCTGCGTATTTCGTTGGCCTACCTACCTCTTGTCCTATGCCACCTGTATAGGTAGTAGGAAGAAGTGTTATTGCATCTCCCAAATCCAATTTTATTTGGGTATAAATCTCTGCAATGGAAGATCTGGGCAATTCGGCGTCCGCAGGTGTTTTTATCTCATTTACCAATAAGGGTACGCCTCCATAGAACCTTACCAAATTAAAATAGTAATATGCACGCATAAACTTGCTTTGCCCTTCTATTAAACGCCTCATTTCATCACTTGAAAACGATTCAACCAAAGGCAATCTTTCCAGCACGGTATTGGCCCGGGTAATCCCACGATAATGATTTTCCCAAGTCGTCTCTATAAGACCGAATGCTTCGTCAATATTAAAAATATCGGATTCCGTTTCTTTACGCCAAGTCCAAGTATCGTCACTTGATCTTCCGGCCATCTGCACCATGGTACCTCCATAAATGTTATGCAAAGGTTGAAATATGCCATTAACGCCCGTAATCAGTCCTTCTTCCGTAGACAATAGGGCATCCAAAGCTACTTGTCCTTCAGGCTCTGGTTCCAAAATTTTACTACAGTTATGGAACAATATTCCGATTAATACTAGACCTATATATTTTATATAATTATTCATGTTGTCATTTTTACGTTAAAAACCAATTTTCACCCCTAAGTTATATTGCTTGGTATTGGGATAAGGTGTATAATCTATACCAGCAGACAATAGGCTTTCCCTACTTGATGCCTCAGGATCCAAACCTGTGTACTTTGTAAAAGTCAGTAGATTGGTGGCCGATATTGTAAATTGGGCACTACTAATAAAAGATGTCTCGAATATTTTACCGGGAAGGTCATATGTTAGAGCAACGTTCTTAACCCTTAAAAAACTTGCATCTTCCAGAAAGCGGGTAGATGCCAAAGTGGCCAAGGTAGTGGTTGTACCTCCTTGGGAAGGTCTTGGGGAGGTCGCTGATGGATTATCAGGAGTCCAAAAATCGGCAGCTTCCGCAAAATTCTGTACAAAAGGAACTCCCCTAGAGAATAGGTTTCTAGCTGTGTTGTAGAGTTTATTTCCTGTTGCAAAATTCATAAAAACGGATAATGATAGATTCTTATAAGAAAAGGTATTGTCCATTCCCCCTATAAATTTTGGGTGAGGGTTACCTACAAAAGCTCTATCCCCAGCATCTAAAAGTCCATTATTGTTAAGATCCTTGTATTTTGGATCTCCCGGCACCGCATTAAACCATGTAGCTGCTTCCGCCTCTTCACCCAACTGCCACATACCGTCAAATATGTACATATTAAATGCGCCAACTGGTTTCCCAGCTACCGTTAAATTCGTTGGGACATTGGATAGAGGTATATTTTGGCCCGGTATTTCCAATGGTTCCCCAGCGGAATTACTCCCTATGTCCAACACTTCATTCTTATTGTAAGAGATATTGAAATCTGTGGACCATTTGAAATTTCCTGTCAGGTTTCTGGTGAAGATGGCAAATTCGACTCCAGAATTTCGCACCGAACCAATATTGACAATAGGAGGATTGGGCACACCCGCTGTCAAAGGAATAGGATTCTGAATCAATAGATCTTCAGATTTCTTATCGTAATAATCTATGGTACCACTAATTCTGCTCTTAAATAAGGCAAAATCAACACCAATATCCAATTGCTTGTTTGCCTCCCACTGTAAGGATGGATTTCCGATATTGGATGCCGAGTTGCCGACCACCACAGAATTACCAAAAATATAGGGGGTAGAGGCCGCCCTGGTTATAAACTCAAAATTACCAATATTCTGATTTCCAGTAAGGCCATAACTTACCCTAAACTTTAGGTCATTCAAAGTTGTGCTGTTCTTCAAAAAGTTTTCCTGCGAAACCCTCCAGGCAAGTGAGGCCGAAGGAAACACACCATATCTTTTATCCGGTCCGAAACGTGAAGATCCATCTCTCCTTACCGTCGCAGTTAATAAATATCGGTCATCAAAACCGTAGTTTAATCTTGCAAAGGTAGAGGCCAGTCCCCCCTTCACGTTACTTCCCGTACTATTAAAACTGGTCTGATTTGATAACTGATTCAAAGCATTATCAATGGTCCCCGTTCCAAACGCAGAAGTCCTGCGCAATAGGAATTGTTGAGCAGATACCCCTACCAATAATTTTAAATCATGCTTATCAAACTCTTTAGTATAATCCAAAGTGGCATCTGCCACCCAGTTGGTATCACTGTTATTGGATACTGTAACCGAGCCTTGGGTGTTGATCATTCTTCCAATTGAATAAATCGGATTATAGGCGTACCCCTCAACACGGACTAAATCGCCACCCAAATTGGTGTTAAAAAAAAGCCCATCCATAAGTCTGATATTCGCTTGGAAATTCCCCAGTAATCTTGTAGTGTTCAATTCTTTGGTAGGTAATAAAAGTGGAACCAAAGGATTGGAATTTGCACCAAAATATGGAGCCGATGCGGTATCTATATTGGCAAGTTCACCATTCTCATCATATGCCGGTGTGTAACTATGATGGTAAACAAAACCTCTATAACCCGTAGCACCCCAGTCATCCCCATCGGAATAGTTTTGAGGCTGGAAGCTCCCGGTAATATTAGTACTAATTTTAAGCCAATCGTTAACTTGTGAACTTAAATTGGTTCTTAAAGAATATGTTTTTATATCTGTATTCAACAAAATACCGGTACGGTTCTGGTACGAGGCGGAAGCCGAATATTGTGTGTTCTCGGTACCTCCAGAATAATTTAAATTATGAATTTGACGAATACCGGCACGTGTACCTAGGTCTTGCCAATCGTTATCTACTTGCCAAATAGGGTTACTTGGATCATCATAAACAGCAGTACTTCTATTGGAATTCTTAAAAGCCTCCACAAATAGTAATCTCTGCTGCTCTGTAGACATAACATCATAGCGTTCTGAAATATGTTCTATGCTTACATCTGAACTATATGTCAGTTGAGGTTTGCCAACTGTTCCTTTTTTCGTAGTAATAATCACTACACCATTGGCGGCCCTTGAACCATAGATAGCAGTGGCGGAAGCATCCTTCAATATGTCTATTGACGAAATATCTTTAGGGTTTATCGTGGAAAAATTTGCACTGACCAATGGAACACCATCTACAACAATTAAAGGTTCATTACTACCGGTCACAGATCCAACACCACGGATAGCTATTTGAAACTTTCCGTCCAGATCTCCACCTGATTGTCTAATTTGAACCCCACTACTGCGCCCCTGTAAAGCATCTGAAAAGTTTGCCGTAGGTCTACTCTGTAATTTTTCTTCGGAAATATTGGACACAGCTCCGGTGATATCCGACTTCTTTTGCACACCATAACCCACAACGACTACTTCATCAAGTCCCGCAGCACTTTCTTCCAGAACAATATTAACACTGGCCTGTCCATTAAGAGGAACTTCCTTGGTAGAGTACCCAATATAGGAAACCACTAAAGTTGCATTGGCATTGGCTACATCAATGGAAAAATTACCATCAAAATCGGCGGTAACCCCATTGGTAGTACCTTTTTCTACCACATTGGCACCCGCCAAAGGAATACCGTCGCTATCTGAAATCTGTCCGGAAACTATGCTCTGAAGTTTAATTGGACTATTCTGGATCACGTGATTGGGAGTATTGGTCCGAGCCTCACGCTCTTTAAGGAAAATTTGTTTATCTACCACATTGTGGGTGGTCTTAGTATTTCCAAATATCCTTTCAAGGATACTGGTAACCAATTCCTTATTGGCTTTTACACTAACTACACGGTTTAGATCAACTTCCTTTATTTGGTATACAAAATGAAAATCGGTTTTACTCTCTATTTCATCAATAAGCCTCTCTACGGTAACATTGTTAAGGTCCAATGTAATCTTTGTACGCTGAGCATAGGATGAATTGGCCTGCATGGTAAACAGTACCAAAAACATGAATAACATACTGATCTTCATCTTTAAACTGAGTTTAAGCAATGGGTACGACCTTCTCTTTTGGTCAAGAATTTTTTTCATACTTTTATAATGTTTGATTGTGGTTAAACGTAATGGTTAATCACTTCTACCGATCGGGAAATGGTGACGCATTTTCCGATTTTTTTATGAACCCTTACAAGGGCGGTGCAAAGTGGTTTTTTTGGTTGTTTTTAGTTCTTCATTGGCTGCATTTATTTAGTTTCTATTATTTAGTTTACAATTATTTCCTGGTCATTTATTACGGTATAATCAATATTGTACTCTCCCTTAAAGTAGTCCAATATTTTATGGATAGGCATATCCCCAAAACTGGCATTGAATTTGGCCGAAGCTAGTTTCGAATTTTTGTTGACGATCTTTACATCGTAGTGTCGCTCTAGTTTTTTTAGGATATTCTCGAAAGTCATATTCCTGAAGACCAATACCCCATTCACCCAGGAAGTATAGATACTGGTGACCACTTCTTCCGTAGTAATATTTCCCTCTGCATTATCATAACTCCCTTTAAGGCCCGGAATAAGCACTGTTCCTTCACCTCCATCGGATAATTCAGTTCCTGGATACATCCCTACAGAGCCCTCTACCAATACCACCTCTTTCAATTGATCTTCCGGATAAGCCGACACATTGAACTTTGTTCCAAACACCTTGATCTCCAAGTCAGCAGCATTTACAATAAACGGACGGTCCGTATCCTTTGCCACTTCAAGAAAGGCCTCACCTGTTAGGTACACCTTTCGCTCTTTGCCTACAATAAATTCAACGGGATACCTTAGGGACGAACCCGAATTTAAATAGGCCACGGAACCATCCGACAATTTTAGTTCAAAGTGCTTGCCATATGGTACATGAAGTGTGTTGTATATAGGTTCTCCCGTACCAGTCTTGCTCCCATTGGTATATACAAGTTGGTTGCCGACTTGGGAACCGACTACATTGCCTTCTGAGTCAATAACTTCTGAGGTGCCGTCTTCAGATATTACTTGAATATTACCATCCTCCCGTTCCAGCGTAATGAAATTCTCTTTAGGGCCGAATTCTTTGACAGGATTATCTTTGGTTACATTTTCATTGACAAAGTACCCCAAAGTCATTGATAATATTACAATTGCCGCATATTTCAGAACACTTCTGTACTTGAATCTTTCCAGATGGCTTTTGTCTTTCTTAATTTTATCAAGTAAAAGACGTTTTGATTTCTCTGTATCGTAGGATTTCATTTTACGGTCAATTCTATAATTTAATCTTATATAATCTTTAAAAAGTTGATCATTTGAAGGCTTATTTAGTTCAATTTCCAATTGATCCAACTCCTTACCTGAAATCGAAGACGTAATATATTTTACTATTAATTTATATACCTTTTTTGGTTTCATTAGCTACACAATTCATATTTATACGAAGCCATTTTAAGAAACCCTTATTTTTTTCACATTTTTTTTTCATATTTACCATATTATCGAACCAAAAAAAACCAAATCGAGAAATGAAGGGGAATTTTGAGAGCCAATCCGTTCTAATAGAAGGCCTAAAACAGGGTAATGAAGGTGCCTATGAATATTTGGTGGAACATTATCACAATAGACTATGTGTCTATGCCCACAGTCTTATAAGAGATGACCTGATGGCCGAAGACATTGTTCAAAGTGTTTTTGTGCAGGTATGGGAAAAGCGGCACAAACTTAAGCATGATTTTTCCTTGGAAAATTACCTTTATAAATCCGTTCATAATAAATTTATAGACCAGTACAGAAAAGGCAAGGCCGTAATGGCCCTCGAAAAAAAGTATATAGAAGCCTTGGAGTTGGCGGTTGAGGAAAAGGACGAATTACAAGAACAAAAAATATTGGGAATACTTTTTAATGCAATATATGAACTGCCCCCTAAATGCCAGCAGATTTTTCTAATGAGCAAAAAGGAAGGCCTTACGAATATTGAAATATCTGAATACCTTAACGTATCCAAAAAGACTGTAGAGGGGCAGATCACCAAGGCTTTTGGCATTCTTAGGGAAAAATTGGGCAAGAAATATGAGGTGATCATGATGGTGGTTTTTGGCAGCGAAACTGAACGTCTTATTTAAAAGACTTCCTACACGATTATCTATTTTATTTGACGATAAAATCTCTCAGCTCATAAAATTGGTACTGCCATCACCATTATTTTGGGATAAATTCTTGGTTGCACCAAGATTCTAAATCCCTTTCTATAAACAATTGGGCAAACATTGGACTTATTAAATTACTGGCCTCCACATTATAATTGAACTTATGAACCTAGATCATAACCAGGGAATTAAACACAAAATTAGGTACATTCTTGATAAAAACTTTGGTACACCCCTAATATGAATCCAATAATTTCGTAAATTCAACATAATCACACTCTTATATTAAAATCATGGCAAATTTCAATCTAAAAATCAACGGAAAAACCCAGCAATTGGATGTGGATCCCACTACACCCATGCTTTGGGTATTACGAGACCATTTGAAATTGGTAGGTACCAAATACGGTTGCGGTATTTCACAATGTGGTGCGTGTACCATACATCTTGGCGATAATGCCGTACGCTCTTGCCAATTGCCTGTTTCGGCTGTGGGCAACCAAGAGATTACGACCATCGAAGGTCTATCTGAAAACGGCGATCATCCCGTGCAACTGGCATGGATGGAGGAGGATGTGTATCAATGTGGCTATTGTCAGGCTGGACAGATCATGAACGCGAGTGCATTTCTAAAAAAGAATCCAAATCCGACCGATGAAGAGATCGAAGGAGCTATGAATGGAAATATTTGTCGCTGTGGCACGTACTTACGAATTAAGAAGGCTATCAAGACCGCCGCTAATTCAAAAATCGCTTAAAAATTACCAGGTACATCAAAAAAAGTAAAATCATGACACTGATAAAAACTCAATATAATCGTCGTTCCTTTATAAAAGTTTCAGCCGCCGCAGGTGGTGGTATGCTCATTGGGTTTAGCTGGCTCAACGGCTGTAAGCCAAATACACCTGAACCGGAGGCGGGAGTAGCAATGCCTAAAGAATGGTTCGAAATCAACGGATATATTAAAATTGGGGACACTGGAATGGTAACCATATATTCCCCCAATCCTGAAATAGGACAAAACGTGCGTACCTCCATGCCCATGATTGTAGCAGAAGAGTTGGATGTACCTTGGGAAAATGTGGTAGTAGAACAGGCGCCCTTAAACACAGGATGGTACCAAAACCAATTTGCAGGCGGAAGTCTGTCCATACGGTTAAGCTGGAATGCACTGCGTATGGCAGGAGCAACTGGCAGAAGAATGTTATTGGAAGCAGCTGCAAAAGAATGGGGCGTACAGTTGTCTGATCTGACCGCTAGTAATGGGGTAATCAAAGAGAATGTTGGAGAACGAACAGTTACCTACGGAGAGATTGCCTCCAAGGCAGTTGGAATTGAAGTACCAAAGGAAGTGGAGCTAAAAGGAATCAAGGATTTCAAATTAATAGGCAGCAGTATCAAGAATGTAGACGGTAAAAAAATAGTCACAGGCCAACCTTTATTTGGACTGGATTTCCATAGGGATGGTATGCATCTGGCCATGATCCAACACCCTCCGGCTTTTGGTATGACAGTCAAAGACTTTAACGAAGCGGAGATAAAAAGTATGCCCGGGGTAAAGGATGCCTTTATTGTTGATACTACTGTTGAAGAACCCGGTGGGTTCGACGAAAAAGGTTTTAAACAGTTAATTGCCATCGTTGGCGAATCTACCTGGCAATTAATGCAAGCCAAAAAGGCCCTAAAAGCTAATTGGGAAACTACTGGAGAATTGGAAAGTTCCGAAATACATGTAAAAAGACTGGAAAAAGCGCTGGTGTCCGGGGAGGTACAGGAAAGTAGAAGGGATGGAAATCCGGAAGCCGCCTTTAAAAAAGCCGCTAAAATTATTGAACGAACCTATAGTGCCCCTTTCATTGCCCACAATACCTTGGAACCAATGAACTTTTTTGCCAATGTCACGGAGGATTCGGCAGAACTTATTGGTCCAACACAAACTCCTGAAGCCCTGGAAGGTTCGGTAGCCAAATTATTAAATCTGCCACTGGAAAATGTAACGGTAAACATGACTCGTATAGGTGGGGGTTTTGGAAGAAGGCTTTATGTACATTTTGGAGTTGAAGCAGCTGCCATTTCAAAAAAAATAGGGGCTCCGGTTAAACTTATATATAGCAGAGAGGATGATATGACCCAAGGAACCTATCGCCCAACCTATCGTTCTGTCTATAAAGCGGGACTCGATGAAAACAATAATCTAATCGCTTTCACCGTAAAGGGTGCCGGATTACCCGAAGGTCCTGTATTTCCAAACCGATTCCCGGCTGGGGCAGTTGAGAATTATTCCGCCGAAAAAATTAAGGCGCCAACCAATGTTACCACTGGGGCCTGGCGGGCACCAAGATCTAATTTTACGGCGGGGGCCGAACAAGCTTTTCTTGACGAAGTGGCTGAAGACGCAGGCAAAGATCCTATTGATTTTCGTTTGGAATTATTTGATCGTGCCATAAAAGACCCCGTAGGGGAAAAACATGAATACGAAGCAGAGCGCTATGCAGGAGTTTTAAAACTGGTCAAGGAAAAAGCCGATTGGGGAACAACAAAACCCAATGTTCATCGTGGAGTAGCTGCCTATTTTTGTCATTCAACTTATGTTGCTGAAGTATTTGATATGGTCCTCAACAATGGACAGCCAATTGTGGAGAAGGTATGGTGTGCTGTAGATTGCGGTATTGTAGTTAACAGGGATGCCGCCAAGAATATGATTCAAGGTGGTGTTATCGATGGCATTGGACATTCCATGTATAGCCAGCTGACCTTTGAAAATGGGGCGCCCAAACAGATGAATTTCGACAAATATCAGTTGATCAGACATTCACAGGCACCAAAGGAAATCGAGGTTTTCTTTGTTGAAAACGAAATAGACCCAACAGGATTGGGTGAGCCAGGTCTGCCGCCTGCTATAGGGGCTTTGGCCAATGCCCTGTACAAAGCAACGGGACAGCGGCATTACCATCAACCCTTTGTAACCGAAAAACAGGTAGTGGGATAGGGAAATTGGATTTGGTGAAATTCCCGTATAGGTCTTATAAACTGATATTATGGAAGTCTGTAAATTTTAATGTGAAAATAAATATCTAATATCAGGATTTAAGCACGTGGCCATCAAAGAATATTTATTCTATATGAAGCATCACAGGCATTAGTATATGCTATATTTATTAGCGAGCAGCTAAAAAAGCTACATTTAACTAAAGTATTCCCTTTTCCTTAAATATATTATAGATCATTGTTTTTTCTAAAAAATTAAAGGAACGATCCCTAAACCAGTCGTGTATGGCAATCATTTCATTCTCCTTTTTTGCTTTACGCAAAATCTCATCGGACACTATATGCCAATATACCCATCTGTTTTTGGCAAGCGCATAACCAATTTCGTCGTTGATCAAGGATCTTACGGGTTTATTTCTTAATCTAACCCCATTCTCCAAGACCGCCAAAGTCTTGGTAAGACGTACCACTTCCGAAAATGAATACCTAAAAAAATCGCCAAATCCGTTTTGACCTACATTATATAATCTGTCCCCTACCTTTAAGTCTTCCATTAAAAAAAGGAAACAAAAGTAAAGGTCTATACCTCTTAAATAAACTTAAACTACCAGAACTTATAAACAATGGCAAACTAAAACAACGACTCGAATAAAATGCATTAATTTGGTTTTCATTAAAATCCATCCACCCATTTTTTACATTTCCATAGCAACCATTTATTCAATTCGTTTACATTTGTCCCTATAAAATCTATTACAATGAATATTGAAAGGGAATTGGGCAAAAGAAGCAATCACCAATGTGAGTTATGCGCCAGTACTGAAAAATTAAGTGTATTTGAAGTTCAACCACCCAAAAATGGAGGTTTGGAAGCCAATCTATTGATTTGTGAAATCTGTAGGGATCAAATTGAAAATCCTGATAACACAGATCCAAATCATTGGCGCTGTTTAAATGATAGTATGTGGAGTGAGCATACACCAGTAAAGGTAATGGCCTGGCGTATGTTGAGCAGGTTAAGAAAGGAAGGCTGGCCCCAGGATTTATTGGATATGTTTTATTTGGAGGATGAGGTATTGGAATGGGCAAAAGCTACTGGTGAAGGTGCCCCTTCCGAGAATCAAATAATACATCGCGACAGCAATGGTGCCGTTATTGAAGCAGGTGACAGTGTTGTCCTTATCAAGGACCTACCTGTAAAGGGGTCCAGTATGGTAGCCAAAAGAGGTACGGCCGTAAGACGTGTTTCCCTTGATCATGAAAATGCGGAATACATAGAAGGAAAAGTTGATGGCCAACAAATTGTTATCCTAACAAAATTTGTTAAGAAAATATAGTTCCTGTTTACCAATAAATGAAATCTGAATACTGGTAGGCAATAGTATTACTTATTGTCCAACACGGGAATATACTTTAATATCTAGGTTAATATTGTATGGTTCATGGCAAATAGAGACCCCTATGCTGCACTGAGATATAAGGAATTCAACGTTTTTTTGTTGGTCCGTTTTGCCATGGTCTTTGCATGGTCCATGCAATTTGTGGTTATAGAATGGGAAGTATATTCTTTAACCAAAAATCCACTTTCCTTGGGGATGATCGGACTTATGGAGGTCATTCCAGCGGTCTCATTGGCTTTGTTTGCCGGTCATATTGTTGATCAAAAGGAAAAAAAGGGACTGCTCTTAAAATGTATTTTAGGTTTTTCTGTAATAAGCTTGGGATTGTTTTTGCTCACTTGGCCCAAAATAGTACAGGATTGGTCTAAAAACACCATTTTGTATTCCATTTATTTTTTAGTATTTCTAGGTGGTATTGTAAGGGCATTTTTAGGGCCGACTATATTTTCCCTATTTGCATTGATCGTCCCAAAAAAAGTATATCCCAATGCCGCCACATGGAGTAGTTCCGTTTGGCAAATGGCAGCCGTCCTAGGCCCTGCCTTGGCAGGATTTAGCATAAATTTAATAGGGGTACATTGGTCCATGTGCCTCATTTTTGCCTTTTCTTTAATGGCGCTCCTTATTTTAACCAAAATTAAAAAGAAACCTATTTTGAACCCCAATATCGGGGAACCGGTAATAAAAAGTTTAAAAGAAGGAGTAAAATTTGTATTTGGAACTAAAATTATTTTGGGAGCCATCACCTTGGATATGGTTGCCGTACTTTTTGGTGGAGCCATAGCCCTGTTGCCCATTTATGCCCAGGATATACTAAAAGTGGGTCCGGAGGGATTTGGAATTTTACGTGCCGCACCGGCCGTGGGAGCATTGATAATCATGTTTACCTCCGCCTATTTTCCGTTAAATAAACACGCGGGTTTAAAACTTCTGGGATCCATTTTTGGTTTTGGCCTATGTATAATTGCCTTCGGACTTTCCACTTCGTTCTGGATTTCCGTAATAGCACTTTTTTTTAGTGGTGTTACCGATGGAATTTCCATGATCATTAGACAAACTATTTTACAATTAAGGACACCAGATCATATGCGTGGAAGGGTAGCTTCAGTGAATTCCATGTTCGTTGGATCTTCCAACGAGTTGGGAGCCTTTGAAAGTGGACTTACCGCCAAATTGATGGGCACGGTCACAGCGGTCGTTTTTGGTGGTTGTATGACCTTAATTACGGTAATATTCACTGGTGCCATCTCCCCTACCTTTAGAAAACTGGATCTGAGAAAAGATTTGGAGGAACACGAAAATGGTATTTAGCAAATACCACTTCAATTCCCTTCAAAAAGATCCAATACTATTTGCCTTTTTCAGGTTGATATATTAAAATCCATTCCGGGTTAGCCTTATCCCTACTTGTAGAAACACACTTAAATCCATTTTTCTCGTAGAATGACCTTAACCCCTCCTCCTCTATGGTTAGCCAATAAGATTGATCGGGAAATTGGTCCTTTAAAGCAGTAAGCCATTCTGAACCCAAGGACTTACCACGATACTTGGTATCGACAAATAAAAAACCAATATAATGAAAATTGGCGGTCACATATTTTTGCCACTCCTCAATTTCAAAATCCGTCATATTTGGAGGGGCCGTCCTAAATACAATTCCCCCTGCGCTTATCTCCAAGTCATCCTTAAATACATAGACAGTCGCATTATTCTTGTAATCGTCCCAAACAGATTCAATTACTTCTTGCCAATCTTCTGGAAGAATTTTAAAATAACTACGTCCGTCAAGTCCTAAATTTATCAGTCCCATATAAAGTTATCTACGTCTACAATGACTGGCTATTCCCTATAGCAGTCCCCAAGACCACAGGCGGTCAAAATCATCGGACCACCTATCACCAATATCGGTTCTATAGTAAACATTATTAATAATGATATTACTTATCCTATTCTGCATCATTTTTTGAGCATCTTTCATAGTAAGTCCCGTTCCCGTGACCAATAAAGCAATACCCGTATTTCCGGTAATCAGCCATTCATCATTAATTTTCTTGAGATGCATGGGATGCACACCATCTTTCATGTCCTTTTTGAATACGATGACAGAATCTTTAGAAAATAGTTCAAAGGTCTTTTTATCCTCGAAGGGAAATGGGGGTACCACCATATAGGCCCCTACCTGAAATCCCTTTCTAACATTGATCCTAAAATTCTCTCCGGAGGCCAACTTATAAAACATGTTTCCGAGCGGTTCCATAATTCCGGCACGTTGTATAAATATCTGTGGGTATCCAAATCTGGAAGTGAATTCCAAGGGATAAATTCCATTACCGTTTACAATGCAATTAATATCCAATTGTCCTATAAAACCACCTTTGGCCAAAGAACCTTCAAACTTTTTTAAGGTCGCCTCAAAAATAGGGGAATCCTTGGTCCAGAACATACTGGATCCCATCTCCCCAGTAGATACGCCCAATTCTTTTGGGAAAAGCTTCTTATGCTCGAAAGTAATATTTATGGGATATATAAACTCCTTCCCATTAAAATAGGCAGACGCGGACACCTCCACCCCTTTTACCTTACGCTGCAATTGGAAATTGCCAAAATCATTACCCCAGGATTTCTCGTAAGCTTTTAAAACCCGGATTACATCAAGTCCTTCATCATCACTGCCCACAAATAACAATTGTTTATATTCTTGGGTTTCGCCAGATGGCTTTATCACATAGGCATTGGGATTGGCCTTGACATAGTCGATGGCATCCTGAAAGTTAAAAAACTCTTTGGATGGCAATATTTTTATACCGTGTTTCTTTAATTCTGCCTGTCCAAAATTACGGTCCAATTCCAAAAGATCTGAATATTCAGTTCCTCCGACCACTAATTTACCTTGTGCCCTTAATTCCGAACATATTTTACCATAACCGGTATAATCAAAAATAAGGACATCCGCCCAATCGATATAGCTTTTCCAGTCTTTGGCCTTTTGCACAAACCCATAGCCTATTTCCCTTGAGGGTTTATCTTCAATATACATTTTAACGGAGTGGCCTTCGTTCAAAATGGCAACCGCCATATCCAATGTTTCCCCCCATCGGGATACGATCAAGAAATTTCGTTTAATTTCTATTTGACTTTTTAATTTCTCTTTTTTCAATTTATTGAGATATATTAATTTTTCAAGAATTAGTTAGCAAATTTATTTGAAACTATAGTGCACAAAGTAAAGTTTTCAAATGTAAAATAGGCTGAAAACCAGCTATTTCCCTTCTAAAACAAAACAATTTTAATAAATATTCGTTAATGTAATTCGGCGTCCAATGTTTGGGACGGTATAGCATAACAATGATATGCCCGAATTGTAGAGTAGGTTTCAATATACCAAGCTAGTGCCCAATAGTGAATAAATTTGAAACAAATATATGCGAAAATTAAATATCTAATTAAATATATGGTAAAAATTATAATCAACTTTAGCCCCATACGAGTCCTAATAAGACCATAAGTTGGTTTTGACGAACCCTAGTGTTTATCCAATTGATATACTTCATAAGTATCAAATACTACAAATGTTCCAAATATTAAATAAGAAAAAATTTCTGGTAGACTATCTAGGACACTTCGTAGATATCCATAGTCATATTCTACCTGGACTCGATGACGGGGCTAAAAATATTTCGGACTCTTTGGATTTAATAAACGGTTTTAATGAAATTGGCATTACGCATATAATAACTACTCCCCATGTTAGTCAAAACTACTACCCAAATACGGACGAAATTATTCATTGTGCACATAACCAGGTTCAAAATCAATTATTGGAATTAGGCCTAAGGCACATTGCCTTGGAATCATCCTCGGAATATATGATAGATCCAAATTTTGAGAATTTACTGGACCAAAAACACATAGCCCCAATTCGCAATAAATTTTTATTAGTGGAAATGCCCTTTCTACAAACCCCGATCAACTTTGACCAAGCCATTTTTAAAATAGCAACCAAGGGCTATAATCCAATATTGGCACATCCAGAGCGTTACTTTTTTCTCCATAGCAATTACAAAAAATATCAAGACTTTAAATCCAAAGGAATTTTTCTTCAATTAAATTTACTGTCACTTAGCAACTATTATGGAAAGCAAGTGTCAAAAATCGCGGAAAAGCTTCTGATGGACAATCATATAGACTTTGCCGGTACGGACATACACAATGTAAGGCAATTGGAATTACTCAAAGACATAAAACTAAGTAATAGTACCTTGAATAAGTTAATGCCTATTTTAAACAGGAACGTGGAAACTTTCTATTAAATTTTCGTTTGAAAACCGACAAAAAGACTCTGGTACTCCCTTCAATTTTGTAGTCAAAAACACAATTGCCCTGATGGATATTCAATAATAATAATTAATAATATCCTACCTTTGCTGGAAATTACCATTCATGTTTTATTTTTTTCAGAAGAAAAAATTCGTTGTAGACTCCCTTGAAAATTTTATAGACATACATAATCACATTCTACCTGGAATTGATGATGGTGCCAAAACTGTGGAAGATTCAATTGAACTAATAGAGGGGTTCTCGGATATTGGTATAAAAAAATTCATTGCCACCCCCCATATCATGCATAATTATTATCCCAATGATCATGAATCTATCCACGCCGCATATGGAAAGTTACAAAACAAGCTTTTAAGTGGAAACATGAAAGAAATCACTTTGGATGTGGCTGCGGAACATATGATAGATTCCAATTTTGATCACCTTCTTGAGCAGGAAAAAGTTATGCCTTTAAGAAATAATTATTTATTGATAGAAATGTCCTACTTACAGCCCCCCATCAATTTTGATGAGGCAATTTTAAATATAGCCGCCCATAGGTATTTCCCAATTCTGGCCCATCCCGAAAGATATTCTTTCCTACATCTAGAATCCTCTAAATTTCAAAAATATAAGAAAAATGGAATTTTATTTCAGATGAATCTATTATCCTTGGGTCAATTCTATGGGAAAGACGTACAAAAAAAGGCACACAAACTTCTACAAAACGGATTAATAGATTATGTAGCCTCGGATGTCCATAATCAACAACAGTTACAAAGTATAAAGGAATTACAACTGAGCAATAACCTCATAAAATTGCTTTATCCTGTTATTGAAAAAACGATAGGCGATTTCTATTAAATTAGAACTGCCACCATTTTTTATGGGATTTGCCATATCCATATCCATAAGATCCGCCATATCCCAAATTGGATACCTTTACATTGTTCACAACAAAGGATAATCCATTTAATTTTCCCTCCTTTTTTAATCTAACCGGGAAGTCCAGTACTTTCTTCTCTGTAAACCCTGCTTTGGTTACATAGATAATGTGATCTGCATATTCTGTAATCAATAAAGTATCTGTAACTACCATCAAAGGCGCGGTATCTACTACAACATAGTCATATTTCCCAGAAACCTCTTCCAATAATTCTTTCATTCGGCTGCTCATTAAAAGTTCTGCCGGGTTGGGTGGAATTTTTCCTGAGTATATAACATCTATAGTATTGGTGTGTACCAACATGGAATGTGTAATTTCTTTAATATTCAAATCTTTATCGTACAAATATTCCGTTAATCCAGTATCTCTATTTCTGGAGGACCCGCCCAATTCATCGATATTTTTATTTTTAAAGAAACTGTACAATTTTGGATTTCGAATATCTGCCCCAATTAATAGTACTTTTTTATTGGTACTGGCAAAAATCATGGAAAGGTTAGAGGAAAGAAATGTTTTCCCTTCCCCTGGAACAGAAGAGGTAATATATATTAAGTTGCCCTTACCAGAGTCGCTTTTGGACTTTATCATGTAGTCTAAGTTGGTCCTAATAATCCTCAAGGATTCTGCCAAAATAGAACGATCATCCTTACCCACCAACTTTGCCTCCTTCTTACCCAGCTTAGGCAGTTCCCCCAATACAGGTATGTCTCTAATTAATCTCTCCAAACCGGTCTTACTATGCACTTTATTGTCCAGTAAGTCGTTGGCATAGATTATTGAAAATGGTATAATTAATCCGAACAAAAAGAAAGATAAGTACACAATCTTACTATTGGGAGATACAGGCAATGGACTAACACTATAGGATTGATCAATTATTTTTGATTTTGGTTTGGCCGATGCGTAAGAAATCTGGGATTCCTCCCTTTTCTGAAGCAGATACAGGTAAAGAGATTCCGTAGTTTCCTGTTTTCTACCAATATCCCTTAACGCACGTTGATTTTTGGGTGCAGCATATAATCTAGAATTCACCTTGGACAACTGGCTACTTAAACTATTAACCTGAAGTCCCAAGTTATTCGTCATACTCCCCAAACTGGATTGCATACTTCGCTTTAGGCCCTCCAATTGCTGATCCAAATTTACAATAATTGGGTTCTTTTCATTGGAACTTTTTAACAATCGGTTTCTTTCCGATACCAATTCGTTGTATCTAGCCGTGGTATTGGCAATAGTAGGATCAGACAAACCTACATTGGAAGGTAGAATTTCATAACCCTCCTGACTCTCTACCAAGTCCTTCATTGAAGAAGCAATGTCTAATTGTAATGCCGTATTTTGCAATTCTTGTTGGCTACTGGCACTTACCGTTAAATTAACACTGGCTTGTGATGCAATATCAGTAATACCTCTTCCCGCTTTATAATCTTCCTCACTTTGGTCTTGTATAGAAAGGCTGGAATAAATATCCGTAATCCTGTCATCGATAAACTCAGAGGTTTTATCCGCTATGGCCTTCCTATCCGCAACGGCATTGTTATTATAAGTTTCTATAAGAGCATTTATAATGTCATTGGCTTTTTGAGGTATTGGATCGTTCAAGGAAATGTTTAGGATATTGGAATACTCAGCGGCCGGCGAAACCATTACTTTTCTCTGGTATTGCTGTGCCACCATTACGACTGGGGTAACACTTACCTTATATTTCTTGTCTTCATAACTTGTAATATTAGCTACATTTGGTGTAATAACAATATCGCCCATAGGAGTACTAATGTTTTTTCCATAAGCATAGGGTTTTAACGGTATATCCTCATCCTCGGTGTACCCAAAAGTAGTTGCATTGGACAAGGTCAAATAAAAGCTAAATTTAGCATTGTTCACTATCGAATCCTGTGCTATAAAATTAACTTTAAATGGAGGATTCCGATATATTTCCGAATCCAATATCTTCCCCAAGGAGGTAACCTTTACATTAAGGCCCAACTTCTTTACTACCTCAATTAAATTGGACCTAGAATTAATTAATTGTATTTCATCTTCCACCTTATTTGCACCACCTGGCATAACGCCAAGATCCTGAAAAGTACTAAGTTCGGAGGTTGAATTTTTATCGTCCAAAATCTGAATTTTGGCCTCGGCCGCATACTCTGGAATGGAATATCTTAGTTTAACATAACCAATAGCCAAAGCTACTATTACAGAAAGAACAAACCATTTCCAATGTTTGGTATAATTTGTAATAATTTCCTTTAATCCAAGTTCAGAGGATAGATTTTGAGAGTTCAAACCCATTGTAATCAATAATTTTATTGTATTTAATTTCTGGTAATCAACACTACGGTGGTAGTAATTATAATTGAAGCGATGGATAGTGCTATAGATGACCTACTATCAAGAGTTGCGGAGGCAATAAGTGATTTGTTGGGCTCAACATACACTACATCGTTTTGAGTTAGGTAATATACGGGCGAGTTTAAAACTTCTTTTTTGGTGAGATCTATACGGGTATACACTTTGGTTCCGTTAAAATCACGGATAACCATAACATTTTCGCGCATCCCCTTTATGTTAAGGTCCCCTGCCAATCCCAAGGCTTCCAATACCGTAATTTGCTCTCCATTTACTGGATATGTACCTGGCCTGTTAACGGCACCCAAAACAGTAACGGTGAAATTTTTTAAACGAATATTAATTATGGGATCTTTTAAATAATCCTTTAATCGCTCGGTTAACAAGGTTTTGGCCTCCCCAGGAGAAAGTCCCAATAATTTTACTTTGCCCAAAACCGGAAAATCTATTTCACCATTTTTATCAATGATATAATCCAACTCTTCAGGTCTCATTCCTCCCTCCACATAACCTTTCATAATATTGAAAGGTACACTGGCCTGTGGGTCTAAGGTAGAAACATTAATACTGATTACATCATCAATCTTAAACCGGTTTAAATTGGAATTATCGCTGACTATGGTCTCAAAAGCACTGGCATTCTGAAAATATACCACATCTTTTTTAGACCCACAGGAGGATATTAATACTGTAGATACAACTAAGGCAAAAACTCTTAAGCCCATAATTTTCGTGTTTTTAAACATAATTTAGCGGATTTCTAATACAAGTATAATGAAAATTTAGGACTGTAAAATTTTCTTTGTAAGGATTGTATGGGCTGCAACCTCAGCTTCCTCAACGGGTTTGGATTCTTTTTTATCCAGTTTACAAAGTTCTGAATTATTTGAAACATATTCAGGTACAATCTCTTTCATCAACTTCACCGTGTTCTCATTAAAAAACATGTTAGAAACACATAATTCATTGATTTTGGATTTGGTCTCCTCATAAAACAGTTCCCTGGACTTACTGATCATTATTTTCTTATGATATGTAGGCATCGTATCTTCCCCATTGGCCAGAAGTTCCTCATATAATTTTTCCCCAGGTCTAAGTCCCGTAATTTTGATATCGATATCTTCAGGATACTTGAGCCCAGATAATTTGATCATATTTTTCGCAAGGTCAAAAATCTTTACAGAATCACCCATATCAAATATAAATATTTCACCCCCTTGACCCATTCCTCCTGCTTCCAAAACCAACTGCGCAGCCTCAGGTATGGTCATAAAATACCGAGTAATTTCCTTATGGGTAACCGTTAATGGGCCACCTTTCTCTATTTGTTTTTTAAACAGAGGAATTACGGAACCATTGGACCCCAAAACATTACCAAATCTTGTGGTAATAAACTTCGTCTTCTTGTATTGTTCGGCACAGCTAATGTACATTTCTGCTATCCTCTTAGTGGCTCCCATTACATTGGTTGGATTAACCGCTTTATCTGTGGAAACAAAAATAAATTTATCCACATTATTGTCCAATGAAAGGTCCACGATAACTTTAGTACCTGCCACATTAATTTTAATGGCCTCATAGGAATTATACTCCATAAGCGGCACATGTTTATAGGCTGCCGCATGGAACACCATATTGGGCTTATATTCCTGAAAGATAGAAGACATTCTGTTTTTATCCCGTATATCCCCTACTATTGGAATGAAATTATGGAACCCGTTCTGCTTTAATTCCTGCTGCAAGTCGTACAAAGCAGATTCGGCCTGATCAATAACAATTAAAGATTTGTATTCGCAATTGGCAATCTGCCTTACCAGTTCACTACCAATTGAACCTGCACCACCAGTAACAACGATCACCTTATCCTTAAGTTCATTGGCTATTCTCTTATTCTTGATATTTATAGGTACTCTATCCAAAAGGTCTTCGATCTGTACCTGCTTGATCTGGGATATTTTTAGCTCACCATTGATCCAATCTTCAATAGGAGGTACAATTTTTACTTGCACCGGGAAATCCACTAATTCTTCTACCAATTGTCTCAGCTTATTGTGATCTATATTCTGTATAGAAAAATAATCTCGGATATATCATTGCTTTTTATAAAATAGTCTGTAAGTACCTCTGGACCATATACTCGTACCCCATTGATATTTTTACCAACTTTTTCATAATCCTTATCAATATAACCCACTACTTTGGAAATACTACCACTGTGGCCCGTCAAGGCATTTTGGGTTAGGATACCAGATTCCCCGGCGCCGTAAATAATAACATTTTTAGTGATTTTAAACTGCTTCACAAAGTTGTAATAAGCCGTCTTAAATACATATCGAGATATTGTTAATGCTATAAAATTTAATAGACTATGTATAATTATAATAGATAAGGGTACAGTAAAACCCTCCATATAGTCCATCTCCCGATTAAGGATAACCATAAAAATAGTTATGATACTGGACAAACAAATGGCATTAAAGATATTGTAAACGTCCCGAACCCCAGTATGCCGCACTACCCCTTTATAAGAACCGGTTATTAAAAAAGATATTGCACCAATTGCTATAATGATAGGCAGCTGCAATAGCAATTTATCACTATCAAAGTTAAGAGTGAGATTAAAACGGATAAGATAGGAAAACACAAAGGTTATGGACACCAACATTAAATCGATCACCAATACGATCCATTTGGAAGTATATTTTTGTGCCCTATTGGTTAAGTAGTGTTGTATCATTTGGTCATTGTTATTTTAATTACTTCTATTACTCGGTCCAAATCGCCTATTTGCAGATTGGAACCACTGGGAAGACATAAACCTCTGTCAAACAAATCTTCAGAAGTGCCATCAACATAATTATCACAATTTTCAAATATAGGCTGTAAGTGCATTGGCTTCCATAAAGGTCGGGATTCTATATCAACTTCCTGCAGCGCTAGGCGTATTTTTTCACGAATTTGTACAGATGGTGTCAAAATACAGGTAAGCCACCTATTGGAATACATTTCTGGCATTTCTTCCAAAAATTCAATTTCTGAAATATGCCCCAATTTTAGTTTATAATATTCAAAATTAGATCTTCTGGCTGCCACTCGGTCGTCCAGAACTTCCATTTGTCCTCTTCCAATTCCAGCTAGCACATTGCTCATTCTATAATTATAACCAACTTCTGAGTGCTCGTAATGTGGGGCATTATCCCTAGCTTGAGTGGCCAGAAAGACGGCTTTTTCCTTGTATTCCTTATTCTTTGTAACCAAGGCTCCACCCCCAGAAGTGGTGATTATTTTATTTCCATTAAAAGACAATACACCAATATCTCCGAAGCTGCCACATTTCACACCTCCATAGGTACTCCCCAAGGCTTCTGCACTATCTTCCAACACAGGGATACCATATTGTTCACCAATAGCCTTTACCTCATTAACCTTATAGGGCATTCCATAAAGATGGACCGCAATAATGGCCTTTGGTTTTTTACCTTTTGAAATCCTGTCCTCTATAGCTTTTTTCAGCAAAACAGGTGAAATATTCCAAGTGTCCTTCTCACTATCCACAAATATTGGTTTGGCTCCCAAATAACAAATTGGATTGGCTGAAGCGGAAAAAGTAAAACTTTGACAAATTACCTCATCACCTCTAGACACCCCAAGCAATACCAAACCTAAGTGGATGGACGCTGTGCCTGAACTTAAAGCTGCAACATTTACCTCGTTATCCAAATAGTTTTCAATGCTAGCTTCGAACCCATTTACATTGGGTCCCAAAGGCGCTACCCAATTGGTATCAAAAGCCTCGTTCACATAATGCTGTTCCATTTGCCCAATATGAGGAGAGGAAAGCCAAATTTTCGAAGTAGTAATGGTCATTAAAATTTAGGGTTTATTTAAATCTCTTCAGCAAAAATAAATATACTTTTTGGTAATAAATCATTATAGCTTTTAATTTCGTTTAAGAATAAAAAATATCGTTTAACTACCCTAAAAACAAAATTCAACCCAAATATCAACCCTTCATCCACTGTCACTTTTAATAAGCTACAACATTTGTCTGACCTTTAAACTTTAGATTTCAGAAACTGCATTGGTACTATCCCACTATTTTCTAAACCAAAATTTTTTGAGAACTACTTATGTCAATCCAATTGGCTTTACTAAAGGCCGGCTGGTTCAAATTAATTGGTATCATATCATAATAACTCCCGCACCAATCCTATTTTTTCTTGTTACGTTTAAAAAATAAGACACTAAATCATTAATTAAATCGGATTAACCTGTCATATCCGTATTGATGAATAATTTAAATACTTACACTTCCTGTGTTTGTAAAAAAATTGGCCAATTAATACCTAAGCACAAAAGTTCAATAAAAATACAGAAATACAGAAATACAGAAATACAGATCGCAACCACTACATCATAATAAGTTTTAAACTGGTAGGACAATTTGAACGGAAACCTTCTAAAAAATATTGACTAGGTGTTAGAAATATTAAAATATCTTAAAGAAAAGTGCATTTCATCGAAAATATCACTTTCAAAAATCCAAACTACGAAAAGCAAACGTAACACCATCATTGCAACAGAATTGTGCATTTCATCGAAAATAGTAGGTCTTTTGCCGATGATGTGGTAAAAATAAATAATATTGCACAACCCAAGCATGTAACAATTAAATTAATGTCCTAACTTATGAAATTTCACCCCACGAAACTCTTAAAAGTGACCCTAGTATGTTCTGCCCTAATCTTAAGTTCTTCCTGTAATAAGGATTCCGATCTATTGGCAGAATATGTAATAGAAAACCCACAATCTTTTTTGGTAAATGATGTGGTTGTTACACTGGCCAACAATCCAATTGTTATTTCTCCTTTAAGTAATGATACTTTTGAAAAACCTGAAAAAGTGGCCATTACCGAGGTAACTCCTCCTAAAATGGGTACAGCGGTCGTTAATGAAGATAATACCATAACCTACACTCCCGATACCGACAAAACAGGCAGCGATGAGTTCGATTATTCCGCTTCTGTTACCAATCCAGACAATACTATTACAACAGAAACCGGATCGGTTACCGTAACTGTGACCAACAAAACCCCTACTACGGAAGAACCTGTGGAGATGGGAGTATTAAAGGCATTCCCGGGAGCCGAAGGATTTGGAAAGAACACAACTGGCGGAAGGGGCGGCAAAGTCCTGTTCGTCACTAATTTGAAGGATAGCGGTTCAGGGAGTTTAAGGGCTGCATTGGAAGCTAATGGAACCAGAACAGTAGTTTTTAGGGTTGGGGGTACCATATCATTAACGGATCCTATATATATAAAGCATGGCAATTTGACAATTGCAGGGGAAACCGCCCCAGGTGGAGGTATATTGATAAGGGGCGGGATGATACAGGTCGAAGATAGCAACGTAATAATAAGATATATTAGGTTTAGATTAGGGGCATCTACGGTAAGCGGTGACGATGTTTTTTCAATTACATCATGGAACGGAACGCTTGAAAATGTAATAATTGATCATTGCTCGTTATCTTGGGGTGATGATGAGAATTTTAATATGCGTGCTGGTTCTGGTGCTGCTGTAAGTAATGTAACAGTCCAAAATTCTATTATTTCGGAATGTGGTTATGGGATTCTATTGTATAAAAATATCCGTAATGTTTCATTTTATCAAAATCTTTTTGCCCATAATACAGAAAGGTCAATAAGGGCAAATTATGGAGAAGAAGGAGTATTCAAGTTTGAAATGGTGAACAACCTTATATATGGATTTGGGTTAGCTGCCACCAATCCATCCAACGGACAAAAATATACGATTCTAAATAATAAATACAAATATTCAAATGATATAGGAAGTAGTGCTTCCGACATGATAGGGGCAAGTGAAGCTGACCCAGGTGTACCCGATAGCTGGACTTATGCCTACATATCTGGTAATATCATACCATCAGGGGCGAATCTTAACAAAAGTAGGGTCGACGCATATATAGAGACTACTCCCTTTGCCACTTCTGGACTTACTGCAATTGCCAAACCTGCCAGTTCGGTAGAAACCAATATACTTTCTCACGTAGGCGCTAGTTTGCCCACAAAGGACGCGGTGGACCTAAGGATTATAGACAATTACAAAAACAGTAAAGGAACTCTTACTTCATCAGGATCGTACCCTAATATAGCTGGGGGTACAGCCTATACGGATACCGATGAGGATGGCATGGACGATAACTGGGAACTTGGGAACAACCTCGACCCAAAGGACAGCAGCGATGGCCAAAAAGACAGGAATGGAGATGGCTATACCAATCTAGAAGAGTTTTT
>NZ_QLLN01000007.1 GCF_003259375.1 Arenibacter echinorum
CGCATAGTCATCCTGTACCGTAGCCTTTAATGTATATGTGATGCCACAAATACATACCATGGGGCCTTAATCCAAATTTCTCTGGGCTATTCCCCAGTACAGGGCAGATTCTATACGCGTTGCGCACCCGTGCGCCGGTCGCCGGCGGATAAGCAAGCTTATCCCCGATGCCCCTCGACTTGCATGTGTTAGGCCTGCCGCTAGCGTTCATCCTGAGCCAGGATCAAACTCTTCATCGTTGATTCTTATATAACTTCGATCAACCCATAAAGGCATTTTTCCCGGCCCGTTATTTCGATTTCATTTTCTGTGCCCCCATCCCGTTTCCAGAACCGGGGCACGCTGTCTTTACAATATATCAATGAACTTTTCTACTTATTTTTTACTGTCGCTCTTTCTCTAAGCGGGTGCAAATGTAGGATACTTTTTTTGTTTACGCAAAACCTTTTTCGAATTATTTTTAAAAGATTTTTTAATTAGCTTGTAACAAGCTGATTTGCAGCTAAAATATTTATATAATTTTTTTACGCATTAAAGAATCACCATAGGCAAGGCCGCCAAAAACTCCAGAAATGCATACATAGAACTATGAAAAGAAATTCCAAACCAATCCAAAACGTATCACAAAATCCCTGTAAGGATAATTGGGAGCAGCATAAAAATTATTGCCAGAAGAAAAAGAAGAGTTGAAGTGTTCGGCCTTTAAGAATATCCTGGTTTGCTGCACTCGGGCATTAATAAAAAAGTCCAACATAGGAAATCCTCCCAATTCCTCCTGCCCCTGGGAATAAAATTCTCCCAATACCGGATTATAGGCATCAGCATTATAGGATGTAAAATATTTGAGGGTCACCCCTGTTTGGAAGTATAGGGCCTTTTTAAACCCAAAGTTCGAATAATACAAGGTGTTTCTTGTAACTACTTCCGGCACGTTTAAAACACTATTGCTCTGGGAAACATTTTGATACATTACCGTATTATTGAGCGCAAACCCCTTCCATTTAAATTCCTTTCCATATTTGACCTTTATAATATTAATGGTACTTCCCTCCTGAAAGGGTTTAATAAACGCCTGTTCCTCTCCTTCAACCACAGTTTGTGACGGATCTGAAGCAAAGTAGGTGTAATTGTCCAAAGAAGTGTATTTGGCCATTAAATTGCCAAAAACCTTGGATTCCAGATCAAATTGAAAACCGTTGTTGTTTATCTTATTAAAATCCCCCGTATGTTGCCAGTTGTAATTACTGTAGTCACTTTGATATAACAGGAAGTTAAAATTGGGCATACGCGAAGATGAGTGTATGGAAAATTTAAGCTTATTGTTCTTGTTGATGTCATAACTGGCAAAGGCATCCAATAAGTTTCCGGACAGATCCCCCGAGATATTGGCCTGTGCCGACCCATTCAACTGAAAACCACCAATCTTCTTTACATATTTGGCCCCGGCAGCAATTTCATTGCCCTTAAGCTGGCTTTGGATAAGCTGGGTAGGTGTCTGTAATACCGAATTAAAAAAATAGTTGTACCCGTAATGATTAATAAACCCTGTCAATACACCCAATGTCTTATTGGAGAATTGGGTATAGACGTGATTATAGGTCGTTTTTAAACTCGCTTTATCCGATATACCGGAGTCATAGGCATCTCCAAAATAATCATTTTGGGCGGTTTGTTTATATTGATAGTATTTGGTCTCATAACTAAACTCGTGCCCAAGCGCCAAAGAAGTTGTCCTGGTCTTACCTGAATCTAATTTGCTACCGAATAAAATGTACTGATGATCCAAAAAATACCTTTTTCCCAATAGCCGGTTGCTTGCATCGGAAAAAAGCACATCCAACCGGGATCGATCGCTAAAATCGGAATCACCGGATTCAAACTGTAATTCCTTATTGGACAATCCACCATTTTCCTCAAACAGGGAATTTTGGGCCGCCCCATGTGCTCTTAAGTTATAGCGCTTATCCTTGGATTCATAATTGGCCGTCATCTTAAAATTCCCGGACTCGGCTTCACTATACTGATATTTGCCCAAGGACCTAAAACCTTTAAATGCGATTGAAAAATTTAATCTTGGTGAGGTATTAAAAGCCAATAACGCATCCAATAGCTGTCCTTGCTCAAAAGTGGTCTTAAACATTAGGTCGCTCATAGGGGTCGCCACATTGTAATAATCAATGTCCCTTACTTCCATATAGTTATAATGCTTCGCACTGGCACCCAACTTGGGATAGGTATCCTTTACGTCAAAATTAACTCCCAATTTATTATATGGCTGCCCAACATTGGCAAAAGGCATCAGCTCAAAATCGTCCTTCCTTAAAAAATTGTATTTATACTCCTTCTGAATGGAGATAGTAGTATCCAAAAAAGTCGTATCCCTATCGTAACTTATAATCTTGTAATCCCTAATGGTCACTTCCTGACCCTTATCTTTCCCATTTTTTTTAGGCGGAAGATTTCTGACTTTACGATCCATACCGGCCTCCCCTTCGTTCCTTGAGGGGGGAATTGAATCTTCCTGTGCACTAATGGCCTGACTAAAAAACACTATTAAAAGTGCCAACAAATATCTCATGCTATAAACTTACGTCGACAAAGTTAATTTTTTTGTCCTTAATGAAATGTGAAAGTTTCAAAAACAGAAAATCAACATCTTATCTACCATTCAAATATTAATCCTAACAGCAACTTCTAATTCCTGGATATTGAATTAGCGAACACCAAAACTTAGATCGATCTCAATTCAAGAAACAAAAAAAACCTGCAGGGAATACCTGCAGGTTCTTATACTTATCATTAAAAGCTTTTCTAGTTCAAATCCCAGAACAATTGGGTCTCTGCCTCATCTCCACCAATAGCAGATGCAGCCGAACTATAATTGGCACCATTTAAGGACTGTTCTATAATTGGATAGGTATACCTATTTAGAAAACCGGAAACCGCATCAGCAGGAGTAGCCATAAGTGGATAGTCCAATAATCTTATGGATGTCCAAGCCTCCAAGCCTCTATTATACAATGCAATCCATTTTTGGGTCCCAATCACCTCTTTCCAAGGCGTGGTAGCCGTACTTGCCAAAATAGACAAGTCATAATCTACATTAGGTTGCGCCAAATAATCGGTAGCCTCTTCAGCAGTACCGCCCCAATCAAGGATAGAGGCTGTAATACCGGCATCATAGTGTTCCTTGGCAGTACCTCCTACTTCAAATGACCGCGCTCTTGCTTCGGCCAATAAAAAGCTCACCTCGGAATAATCTAAAATAATACCTGGGAAAGTTGCCTCTTCCAACTGAGCAGAAACGTGGGAATAAGAGGAATAACTGGAAGGCTCTCCAATACCACCTCCCTCGTAGATACCATCACCAGTTGGCATGAAATACAGTGGCAATCTTGGATCGTCCAAAGTATTCATAGCATCTATGATCGTAGCGGCCGCAACAAAATCATTCCTACCACTCAAAACCAAATTATCATAGACCGGATTTGTATTGGGATCGGAACCTAAATATTCGTAAGCTGCATTATCATCATTGCTTGTAAACACCCCAGTTGCAACAGCACTTTCCACGGTAGTTTTGGCGAAGGCCTCATCCACATCGGATAAAAGTATCCCCATTCTCAATTTTAGGGAAGCAGCGAACTTTTTCCACATCGCTACATCACCTTCATATATTCTATCGGCACTACCAAAACTTCCAGTACTCTCATCCAAAGCATTTATAGCAGCGGTCAATCTACCAACTAAATCCTTGTAGATGGTTTCGCCATCGTCATACTTAGGAAGAAGGTTGTCAGCATCCAAAGCTTCGGTATAAGGAACATCCCCAAAAGTTTCCACCAAATTGGCATAAGTATATACATTGAGAATCTCGATAATGATTAGCTTATTAGGCTTTAATGCCTCCAGCTCAGGAGTGGAATAGGTTGTTGCCTCAATAACTATCTTGGCCTCATCCAAATCCTTTAAAACATCTTTGTACATTATGCTCCAGTGTTGTGCAGGAATGGTTCTGGTAACCTGATCATAGTTACTTTCGTCCGTATAGGTGGTTTCCTGTAAATACTGGGCCCATAGTTTAGTATTGTTATTGTTTACATTCAAATCTACCACTTGGTCCACCAAGCTTTTCTGCGCCCCGGTAAACAAACTTTCACCTGGTACAGCCAATGGATCCTTGATGTTCTCGTTCAGACTTTCCAAATCACTGGAACAAGAAGCAAAAATCACGGCAGTAATTAATATTGCTAGTTTTTTCATTTTTATTTTTTTTTAGAATTGTAATTTAAGATTGACACCAAAATCCCTTGTAGTTGGCAATGATCCAACGGAATAACCTTGAAGGTTACCAGCAGACAAACCACTTTCTGGATCTGCATGGGGTAAGTCTTTGTCTATAATCCAAAGGTTTGAACCAATAACGCTTAAACTAGCATTGGTCAAGAACGTATTGGCCAATAATTTGCTAGGCAAATTATAGGTAAGTGCCACTTCACGTAACTTCACATAGCTGGCATCATAGACAAATGCTTTGTCAGGCAAACCTCTTCTGTATCCAAAGGCACCAAATCTGTCGGCCCTAATTCTGGAAGTGTTAGTTGCCCCATCTGGGTTTACACCCTCATTGATAAATCCTCCGCCATCGGCCAAGGTATTCCTTACAGGATTACCCAAATCGTTGATAAACGCTGTTTCTGCATACAAACCAGTAGCAAGTCCATAGTATTGATCCAAGGAGAATATACTACCCCCTTGTTGAATATCGATCAAAAAGCTTAATGAAAATTCTTTGTAGTTGAATTTATTGGAAATCCCCATCAACCAATCTGGATTGGTATCTCCAATATTTTGATCCGATGTGGACGTTTTAACATATTGCCCATCAGCTGGATCAACTACCCTTTCACCATTTAGATAGGTGTAGTCGGTACCATAAATTACTCCATAGGGCTGTCCTACTTCCGCATTAAGGGTTACCCCACCTTGGAAATCTCCCAATTGCAAAGTCTGGATTCCATCTTCCAAGGATACCACCTCGTTCTTATTCTTGGTCCAGTTCACCATGGCAGTCCAAGAGAAGTTATCCGTTCTGACCGGATTTCCAGATATGGAAAGCTCCACACCTTTGTTTTCAATTTCACCTGCATTTAATATCTTTTTCTCATAACCTGTAGCTCTAGATACAGGAACTCCAAAAATTTGATCCACGGAATTGGTTTGGTAGTAAGCAAGATCAAAACTTAACCTATTGCGTAAAAACTTCATTTCCAAACCAAGCTCGAAGCTTTCTGTTTTTTCAGGCTTCAAATTAGGGTTCTTTTTCTCATTGTCAACAGAAGTACTTGGTGCCCCTGGTGGAATGTTTACGTTATAGGTGTCGTAAAGGAAATCGAAAGGTGCACTATTACCTACTTCCGCATAGTTGGCCCTTAATTTACCAAAGGTGATGAAATCAGCATTCAAAAGATTGGTGAAAACAAAACTAGTGGCAATAGAAGGATAGTAAAAAGTACTATTGTCCTCAGGCAATGTAGAAGAGTGATCCCTTCTTATAGTAGCATCCAAGAAAAGTATACTGTTGTAACCCAAAGATGCGCTGGCATAAATACCGTCTATACCAACTCTTTCATCATTTTCAACAGGAAGGGCTAGTGGCCCTGAACTATTCTGCAAAGAATATAGTTTTGGTACGCTCAACCCACCGCTTGTAGCTGAATAAATGGATTGAAATTCGCTCCTTCTAATGTTGGTACCCAATATCCCTTTTAAATTAAATTGATCGGAAAGGTCCTTTTGAAAATTAAACATGAAATCATAATTGGTTTCCGTAACCTCCAGATTTCTTCTTCCGTAACCAGAATCTACATTTCCTCTGTTTCCAGCACTATCAGGAATACCAAAGCTTGTTGGAACACTACCATTGGCCCTTCTCTCTTCCTGTATCTCAGAATAGGTATCGGTTGCTGCCCTTGCAGTAAAGTTCAACCAGTCCGTAAATTTATAATCCAAAGACACATTTCCTATAAAACGATTTCTAGAATCGTTTTGGTAATTCTCGTAACGGGTCCAATAGGGGTTGTCCCAGTAAATCGGCGCCGAACCTGCATCTGTGCTTGCAGGGTTCCAAGTAACGTTTCTTTTGGTGTCAAAATAGATATCCCTTTGATCTTTTAGATCTACGTTGGTTTGCCACCATTGCTTAAAGTTACTCATGATGTTATCACTATAACCGGTTGAGTTACGACCCAATGCCTTGGTGTTGATGTAATTGGCATAACCAGTAACGGTTAAGCGATCCGTTAATGCAAAAGAACCACTCATCGAAAAATTATGCTTTTTAATAGTACTGTTCGGCATTAAACCACTCTGATCGAACTGGGTATAGTTCATTCGAAAAGAACCATCATCGTCATAAGACCTTGCAAAAGAAACCGAATTGGTTGTTGTAACCGGAGTTTCAAAAAATGTTATTGGCCCGTTCTTGGCATTTACCCATGGGGTAGCCGTTCTATAGTTCGGAGAATCTGGATCCAAGGCATCCCATTGGTAGATCATAAGATTTGGATCGAACCTACCGCCATAAGAAGCATCCTCTGTAAATGGCACGGTTAAATCGGCAACCCCGTCACCGGTAACATCCTCCATATTATAAAAATCATCTTCGCCAGGTCCGTAATAAGCACCGTATCCAGCACCGTATTGGTTTTGGTACTTGGCAAAAGTACTTTTATCTATAGAACCTATTGTAATTCCCGAATTAACAGTAACCCCAATTCCTTGGGCATCCTTACCTTTTTTGGTGGTTATCATGATAACCCCGTTGGCAGCCCTTGAACCATATAAGGCAGAAGCAGCCGCTCCTTTTAAAACGTTGACCGACTCAATATCATCAGGGTTTATATCGGAAGCGGTATTTCCATAATCATAATAGTTACCACTTGCTTCACCTTGATACTTGGAATTTGTATTCGTATTGTTTACCGGTACACCATCAATAACGAACAAAGCCTGGTTGCTCCCGGTCAAAGAGGCATTACCTCTAATAACCACGTTGGTGGAACCTCCAAGGTTGTTGTTCTTTCTAATCTGAATACCAGAAGCCTTTCCCGAAAGGGCATTTACAAAGTTTCCGCTTTTCACAGTATTCAAGTCCTCTCCTTGAACCTCTTGTGTAGCATATCCCAAGGATTTTTTATCCCTTGAAATACCCAAAGCCGTTACTACTACTTCCTCCAGTGCTTGGGCATCCTCCTGCATAACAACATCGATTGTGGACGATGCGCCAATTACCTTTGTAACACTCATTTGTCCAATATAACTGAACAATAGAGTTTGCCCTTCACTACCTTGAATGGTATAATTACCATCAAAATCAGTTTGTGTTCCATTAGTGGTCCCTTCGACCAAAATGTTTACTCCAGGCAAGGCCAGACCCAATTGATCGGTCACCGTACCGGAGATTGTTTTTTCCTGTGCGTAGGAAAAACTCATTAATAACCCCATGATCGGAGCTAAAATCCAAGTTAGTTTTGATTTCATTTACTTTTTTTTAAGAATTAGTCAGCCGCAAACTTGTGAAAAATTCCTTAAAAAACCTAAAAAATTTAACAGAAGCATCACTAATTGTTAAACTTACCCCCTATTATTACTAAATTGTTAATATTTTAGTCGTTAATCAATAGTTAATTTAAAGAATTGTGCCAAATTCCTAAAGATTCTTAACCTAAGAATATTCCTACCACATATAATGAATAAATTTTAACAGATTTGAACAAGGCAATAATTCATCCAAAGGACCTTTTTTCTTTAGGCAAATCCTTGACAATCGTTTTTAATGGCCAATTGCCGACTACTTCCTTAACTTCAGGAACACGGACCCACTCGATGACAAAACCATTACATACTTGAGAATTTGTTTCCAACGGGCATTATGCCTTTTATAAATTTTTATATTTGACATTAGTTGGAGAAAAGTATTGGCAATAGGCAGGCTTGTCTTCCGTACATCTATCTAAATTGATGAAGTATTTTCAATTCCATACCACATTAGAACAATACATAAATGTTAAAAGCCTTTTACAAATTTGATTTGGAAGCAGGAACTGATGAAGCCGGTCGTGGGTGTTTGGCAGGACCTGTAACCGCCGCGGCCGTTATTTTACCGAAAGATTTTACGAACGATACCCTTAACGACTCAAAAATTCTGTCCTCTACAAAAAGAGATTTACTTAGGCCAATAATTGAAACAAGTGCTACAAGCTTTGGAATTGCCCAGATTTTTCCGGATGAAATTGACAAAATCAACATATTGAACGCGTCTTTCCTGGCAATGCACAAAGCCTTGGATCAATTAAATACAAACCCCGAATTTATCATTGTGGACGGCAACCGGTTCAACCCCTACCAAAACATCCCCCATGCCTGCATTGTAAAAGGAGACGGCAAATACCTAAGCATTGCCGCCGCTTCCATCTTGGCCAAAACCTTTAGGGACGCTTATATGGAAAAAATTCATTTGGAATATCCCATGTACAATTGGATAAAAAACAAAGGCTATCCCACCATGGAACACAGAGATGCCATACGGAAGTATGGTATTACCAAGTATCATCGAAAAACTTTTAGACAATTACCAGATCAATTCAAACTGGACGTTTAAAAATCCTAAATTTGTTCAAAGCTTTATTTATGAAATTCAAATTACTAGCGGTACTGTTTTTACTATTGATCGGATGCACAGAACAAAGCTCTAAGACCTCACCAATACTCTACTACGTTCCCCAGAACAGTGCCATTGTCATAAAAATAAACGACAAACCCTCTTTTTCCAGTGAACTGGAGAACAGCGACCTCCTCAAAACCTTATCCGCTACAACCACCTATGCCTCCGTACTGGAAAAATTAAAACCCTTAAAATATATCCAGCCCAATGGAGAGAGTATTTTAGCCTTCGTGGAATTGGGAAAGGCAAATTTTGAACTGTTATTAATTGCCCAAAACAGCGATGATCTTTTTCAAATTGGGGAAGGCAGCAATATAGTGGTTGAAAACATAACCTATGAGGGGAAAAGCTTTGACAGTTACAGTGTGGACGGGGCCAATTTCTTTTCCACGGTTTTGGATGACAAAATTATTATAAGCTCCGCGCAAATGCTGATCGAAAATATACTTCGCAATGAAAGGGACCTAGCAGCAGACGAATCCTTGAATAAATTGTATCAAATCGCCAATAATCAGAGTAGTGCCAATATTTTTATAAACACTAATAAAAGTAATCCATTGCTCAACCACATTTTGTCCGACGGACATAAAGTTGATATTTCCAAATTTACGGACTGGGTATCCCTGGATTTTAACACCAACAAGGACCACCTAAAACTAAATGGCATTAGCATGGCCAATGATTCTATTATCAATTATAGTAATCTTTTTAAAAATAGCCATGCCCTAACTCCAAAGACGCCCGCTCTGGCCCCAATGGCCTCCGATGCCATTATGGCCTTTACTTTTGACAATTACGAAAGCTTTGCCCTAAACCAAAAAAGATATTTAGATAGATCCATTGTTATAGATACCACCTTTAAAGCTGTGGAAGAAATTGGATTTGTATACATGAACAAGGAGAAAGCGGTTATTCTCCATACCTATGGTTCCGAGAATATCCTTAACTATCTTGATAAATTGGAAAAAACTTCTGAAGAATACCAAGGCAATGAAATTGTTGGCCTCTCCAAGTCCGATTTCCTTAATCATTATTTCAATCCACTGATACAGGATTTTGAGGCCAATTATTATACTATCATAGAAAACGCGTTTGTGTTCTCTTCAAGTCCGGAGACCTTAAAGACCTTTATTGGAAATTTCAAAAATGTATCCACTTTTGAAAAGACATCGGTTTACAAAACGGCAAAAGAACAATTGGCAGACGAATCCTCCATGCTTTTTGTTTCCAATGCCGATGGGGTTGAATATTTTTTGGACCAGTACATAGACAAGGACATTTCCAAAAACGTTAAAATCAAAGAACTATCCGAGTATTCCTTTGCCGCGCAAATGGTTGCGGATGATAATTTTCATCACACCAATATACTTTTCCAAAAAATTGCCCACGAAACCACGCTCAACAAAACCATTCCCTATTTCACTCTACAGCTGGATACAGAAATAGTGACACCACCACAATTTGTAAAGAACCATAGGACCAATAAGGACGAAATTATAGTTCAGGACCAGGACAACAACCTCTATCTAATCTCTACAGACGGCAAGGTAATATGGAAAAAACAACTAAGTGGTAGAATCCAGGGACGTGTAGAGCAGGTAGACCTGTACAAAAATGGTAGATTGCAACTGGCATTCACTACAGATAACCAATTTATGATAGTGGATAGAAATGGTAAGGATGTGCCCCCCTTTACCTTTACCTACGAAGGAGGCAATTTAAACCCTTTGGCCGTATTTGATTACGACCGCAAAAAGGATTACCGTTTTTTGGTCACCCAGGGAACAAAAATATTTATGTACAATAGCTCGGGCCAGATTGTAAAAGGCTTTAAGTACACCAAGGCAGCAAATCCCATTCTGGGCACACCCAAGCATTTTAGGGTAGGCAAAAAGGATTATTTGGTCATGAAACAGGAAGGTGGCGAACTAAAAATATTGTCCAGAACCGGCGATACACGGGTGAATGTGTCCAACAAAATTAGTTTTTCCGATAATGAAATACTTCTGCATAAAAACAAGTTTACGGTTACCGACACCAAAGGCCATCTATTCCAAATAGATGAAAAAGGCAAAACAACCACCGCAAATCTAAATCTACTCCCAGACCATGGCTTGGATGCCACAAGCAATACCCTGGCCATTATGAACGATAACGTGCTGACCATAAGGAGCAAAAAAGTGGAATTGGATCTTGGGGTATATTCAAAACCGAAGATTTTCTATTTGAACGACAAGATATACATCAGCGTTACGGATATACAGAACCAGAAAATTTATCTTTTCGACAGTCAGGCAGAAGCCATTTCCAACTTTCCAGTTCCCGGGAATTCAAGTATTGATTTAATTGATATGGACAACGACCATAAACTAGAGCTTGTAGCAAAGGATCAGGACAACTCGATCATTGTTTATAAAATAAATTAGTAAAGACAAAGGAGGTAGATATCAAAACTAATCCATAGTCAAGTAAGTTTTTTCTATTATTTCTATAGGAAAAATAATAGTTAAACCTCTCATTAATCCTACACTTCAGGACTTCTCAATACCCTGCCACAGTTCTTTTATTACAAACTTTTTTAATGCAAATGTTAACCATTGGTTTTAACGCACCATTAATACATAAAAACATGCAACATACACACCTAATTAGGCGCAAGCCTGAAATTTTGCTAAATTTAGTTAACCTATTGATCCAAAGTTGATTGTGACAATAACCTTACGAGAACATTAAAAATAAAGATTATGAATCCCTTAAAAGCATTCCCCAAAACAATTCCAGCTATTCTATTGCTTTTCTTTTTTTCCGGAGACCTTCAAGGCCAAATATTGAAAAAATTGGGAAAGCGGGCAGAAAGGGCCGTAGAGCGCACCGTAGAAAATAGGGTAGATAAGGAAGTTACCAAAAAAACCGATGCAGCCTTGGACAGCATTTTGGAGCCCGGCAGTAATGGTCCATCGACTTCACCTGTCCCCAACCCTACTAATGAAGGAGGAAGCAATAATCCTTCAGGCCAAGACAATGCAGGAAATGAAGGCGGAAATTCGGGCAGTGCCACTACCGTTGGCCCAGGTACCGCCAAAACAATTCAAGTATATAGTAAGTTTGATTACGTACCCGGCGACAAACCTTTGTTCTTTGATGACTTCTCGAAGGATTTTATTGGTGACTTCCCATCCAAATGGAATACCAATGGAGGTGGAGAGGTTGTTTCCATAAATGATTCGGGCGAAAAGTGGTTGGAGTTAATTTCGGGATACAACATCTATTTTATTCCAGATACACCAAACCTACCTGAGGAATACACCATTGAGTTTGATGTAATGGCCCTTGGGTTGGATAACAAAACTTCTTCAACAGCATTTCTTAGAGTAGCATTGAGCGATGATGACAAATTTAAGGACGGTGCCAATTTTGTACATGCCCATATTCCTTTTTGCTTATATTCCCCAATAGGCATTACCATGGCCAATCACATTAATAATAAAAGGGAAATTTACAGTGTCGTAAAGGCTGATCTTAGAGATGAAATTGTGGACAGACCACATATTTCCATTGCCGTGAATAAACAGCGGTTTCGCTTATGGGTCAATGAAGAAAAGCATATTGATATCCCCAGGATGGTTCCCCAAGGAGCCGTATTGAACAATTTAAAATTCCATATGAACAATTTTAAAGATGGAAAGGAGCGTATTTTTATCTCCAATCTGAAAGTTGCAGAGGGAGGGGTAGACCTCAGAAGGAAATTGATTTCCGAGGGGGAAGTCTCCACCAATGGCATTCTGTTCGATTCCGGATCGGCCAATATCCAACCACAATCCATGGGGATCATTCGACAAATTTCGCAGGTTTTGCAGGAAGAAAACGGAATGAACCTTATGATAATTGGACATACCGACGCCGATGGCTCGGAAGATGCTAATTTAAGCTTGTCCCAAAAACGCGCTGCGGCGGTAAAGGAAGCCCTGGTAAACGTATATGGTATTGCCGACAACCGTTTGCAAACTCAGGGCAAAGGGGAAAGCGAACCTTTAGGGGACAACAATTCTACAGAGGGCAAAGCGCAGAATAGGCGCGTTGTCTTCAAAAAAATATAATATTTTTAATTAACCCATCCAATAATAAAAATCATGAGAACACTTACCTTAGTTTATAGCTTTTTCCTTGTAACCTCAACAACTTTATCTCAGGATTGTAGCAAATACTTTCCTATGGAGGAAGGCACCAAATTCCAAATTACGAATTATGACAAGAAGGATAAAGTGTCTGGAGTAATGGATTATGTAGTAAAGGAGTTTAGTGGCAATACCGCTACCTTATTCTACGAAATGCACGACGATAAAGGCAAAATGATTTTGAGTTCGGAATATGGAGTCACTTGCACGAATGACGGGATTAAAGTGGATTTCAGCTCCATGATGTCACCAGAGCTCATGGGACAATATAAGGATATGGAGGTGGAAATGACCGGTACTGATCTTTTATACCCTAATAATATCAGTACAGGACAGTCGCTACCCGATGCCGATGTATTAATGACGGTGAAGATGCCACCACTCAACATGAGAATGAATATGAATTTTTTCAACAGAAAAGTAATTGGCAACGAATCCGTAACCACTCCGGCCGGAACTTTCGATTGCTATGTAATTACCTTCGATACCGAGGCTAAAATGGGTGTAAAGATGACGAATAGCAATAAGTTATGGCTCGCCGAAGGTTATGGCATGGTACAACAGGAAACCTACAATAAAAAAGGTGACCTTATGAGCAAGAGCGTGCTTACCAGTTTTGAAAAATGATAGGAACATCTTTTTGAAGGATTACTGCCATGATCGCGCAGGTCGATGAAGAATTGGATTTTTCTAAAGACCAAAAACCTTCGTTCCATGATAACCATTACCTTCTTAATGATTCCGACGAAAACAAGGCATACAAAAATTCGCATGGCAAATATTGGAACAGTATTAAACATAAGCAAGGAAGACATTGAATTTTTGGGGAACCTGGCTAATACACTTATAATCATACCAACTACATAAAAATGAATATATTATAAATATCTAAAACTTGAATTATGAAAAAAAAACCGATCATCATCATTGCATTTGCAGCGCTCCTGATAGCCTCCTGCATAAAAGACTATGTAGGCCATGGAGGCGATAAAATAGAGTTTACCCAGGATAATTATTTATACGAGGGAGATCTTTACCGCATTTACCTGGATCAGGAAATAGCCAAACTAGACGTGACTATTGCGGCCCTTAACGACATCATTGCCAATAATCAGGCCGATCAGACAACACTGAACGATCTTAAGGCAGCGGAAGAGGCCAAGGAGAACTTTGTTTCTGAAATAACTATAATCTTTGACCTGGAGCAAGTGGGGCGCACAATTCCTAGGCCAAGACCACCATGCCCATCACCTCAAAGCTGCGATTTTACGGCCTTCGAATATGTGTTAACCGACAATACCGTTGAGAAATTGGAAATCCTGATCTTAAACGAAAATGGAAAAACCATTGGCGGGGGCGTTATTGATGACTTAAGGCCCCTGTCCGGCACCGGAGGTTTAATTCAATTTAGCAAACTAAGGGTTGATTCCTATAAAGACCCGATCACCATATCGGTGAAGGTTTTCGGTGTAAATGGAAACGATAGAAGCTATAATTTAAAATAGCTGTAATTCCATTAAAAGTACACAACTTGTACAAAGGCTAATCTAAAAAGTGTATTTTTAATTCTTTTGTCATATAGAACGGAATTGAATTGGTAGACCTCATTGGTCTAACGCTCTGCACTCTTCCGAAATTGACAGTAGAATGGACTTTTTAGATTAGCTTCTTTTGTATGAACCGGTATGCTGCCTTTTTCTTAGCACTTTTTTCTCTTGTGGCCTTTGCCCAAAAAGAGTCCTATGATGAACAACTGGACAACTTATTTAACAATGCTTACGAACACCTCTACATAAACAAGGATTCCGCTTACCATTATTTCAAGGAAATTGAGGATTTGGCAGTTAAAAACAACGATTGGGTCACGGTTATTGAAGCCCTGATTAGTTCCAATAGAAATGCAGGTGCTTTTTATGACCTTGACAAACTGAGTGATAATCTGAACATCTTGGATTCCCTTTTTTTAACACACAAGACATATCTGGATTCCCTAAAGGAAAAACGTCTCTTCATAAATTCCTTATTGTACGATAAGGGCAATTACTATTTTCAACTTAATAATTATAGGTCTTCCCGACAAACATTTGGGCAAATTATTGAATCATTGGAGGCCTTACCAGATTCGGAAATGGATGAAGACCTAATAGACCTATTGTCAGTTTCCTATAGCTTTATTGCCAAGATGTACACTGAAGAGGGCAAATATGAACTTGCCCAGCAATATTACGACAAGAACATTAGGTATATCCTTCAAAAAAAACCCGATGACCTAGCTTCCTTGAACACCAATTATAGCCTACTGGCAGAACTGTACGGCAAAAAAGGCCAATACGTAACTTCCACTACATATTTCAAAAGGGCATTGGGATTCTACCTTAATGACCAATCCGGCATTAACGGTATTATTGCAACAGCCCATAATCTCGCGGAAAATTATCTTTCCCTTTCCAAGACCGATAGCGCCCAACATTATCTAAAACTGGCCAAAACATATTTAAACGACACCCATCATTTTGCATCATTTCATCATAGGGTACAAGCCAAATTGGAACAGAAAATGAACCATTTTGATTTGGCGGTCAAGGAACTGAATTTAGCACTTCAATTGGAAAAAAATAAATGGAAGAATGCCAAAAATGAGAGCATGGCCCAGATTTATAATGAAATAGGAGATTTACAGGTCTCATACGGACAATATAGGAGTGCGGTTTCCAATTATAATTTGGGCTTGAATCAAATTGTGGATTTTAGCCAAGATGGAACCATCGCATTAAAACTTCTCAAAAATAAATCCCTGGCACTGAACACCCTAAACTCTAGGGATAATTATAGGACTACCATAGAAACCGTTAAACTAGGCATAAAAACCTTGGACTCCCTAAAACCCACTTTTAGAAGTCAGGCTGACCAATTGTTTCTTATTGAGGATGCCTTTCCCTTATTTGAAGCAGGTATAGAAGCTACTTACCAACTTTACACCTCATCCAGTGACGAACCCTATATCGACCTTGCTTTCAAGTATTCCGAGAAAAGTAAATCTGTCCTATTGCTAGAGGCCCTATTGGGAGCCAAAGCCACAGAATTTGCCGATATACCCGCTGATGTTTTGGAGCGGGAGAGCGAGTTAAAATCTGAAATCACCCATTTGGAGAAACAAATCAAAAATTCCATAGGAGAAAAAACTGAACATCAAGATGCCCTTTTCAATCTAAAGGAAGAATACCGCCAACTAGTAAGGAAATTGGAGACCGATTATAAAAGCTATTACGATCTAAAATACAATACAGCCACTATTGCAATCGAAGAGACTCAACAGGCCTTGGCCAAAAACGAACTTTTAATTTCCTATTTCTATGGCAACAAGGCTATTTATGTTATTTCCTTGGGCAGCAATACTAAGAATTTGATAAAAATACCTATTGATGCAAACCTCGAGGCGGGCATCAAAAAGGTATACAGAATGCTTGCGGATCCAAAATCGGATGTGTCAGTTTTGAGCAAGGCAACCCATAAAATATATGTGCGTTTGCTTGAACCCATCTTAAAATCTGAAAATAAAACGAAACTTATCATTATTACCGATGGCCTATTGAACTATATCCCCTTCGCAGCTTTGAACACCGATCCCGAAGGACTAAGCTATTTGGCCGAAAAGCATGCCATCAGTTATGTAAATTCGGCCACCCTACTTTCGGAACTGCGGCAACGGCAACCAAAAGAACATACCGTTTTGGCCTTTGCCCCAAGTTTTGATGGCACCGTAAGTGTAAGCAATGCAGACAGAGGAAAATTGCTGCCTTTACCAAACAATAAAAAAGAAGTGGAGCAGATATTAACCACCTTTAAAGGCCGTGCCTTTATAGACAAAGAAGCGTCTCTCCCTAACTTTAAATCCCAACTATCCTCTTTCAGGGTGGTTCATTTGGCCACGCACGCCATTTTCGACGACACCGCTCCAGAATATTCCTATTTAGCATTTTCACAGCACGATAACACAACGGAAAACCTTCTCTATGTAGCCGATTTATACAACCTGAAAATAGATGCTGATCTGGTAACCTTAAGTGCTTGCGAAAGTGGTTTGGGAGATCTTAAAAGGGGCGAAGGCTTTATGAGTTTGGCAAGGGGATTCTTCTACAGCGGTGCCGCGAGTATCGCCAGTACCTTATGGAAGATCAATGATGCCAGTACAACTGCTTTAATGCTCGGTTTTTATAATAATCTTTCCGTGGGAGACACCAAGGATGTGGCCTTGCAAAAAGCGCAGATGGGATTTTTGAACATCAACCGTGAAAACGGGTTTTCACATCCTTACTATTGGTCCGGTTTTGTAATATCTGGTAATACCGTACCGCTGTCATTTTCCAATAATTGGATTTGGATATTAATTGGTGTTATCGTTGTGCTTGTGGGTATATTTTTCTTCTTGCGAACTGGAAAAATTAGGCTTAGTCCAATTCCCTGAGCAAAGCTTCGGCCTTTTCCTTATTGTAATCGAAGTCTTGCACATGCCTTTTAAGCGCTGCAACCGCGTTTACCTTATCAGAATCCTTTAGATAGGCAAGTGCCAAATACCAATTGGCCTCAGCTCTAAATACTTCATCGTTCAACATCACGTTCTTTAACAAATCAATGGCCTGGGTATTTTTTCCCAATTGTAAATAGGACAGTGCCTGGTAAAAGTCGCCATGGGATATGCCCCCCATACTTCTAAGTTCTTGGAAGGCAGCTACCGCCTTTTCGTATTCACCAGCCTCATAGGCTGCAAACGCATCCCTTTCCCTTGTTGAATCGCCATCAGCCCTACTTATAGTGTAAACTGTATTGGGGTAACCTTCAAAATTGTCTTGATATAATTCATTGTAATCAGGTCCTGAAAATGATTTGATGCCAATCCAACCCAAACCGATCAATAAGGCTATGGAAGCCGCAATGGACCAATTCTTAAAACGCCATTTTGAAGGTTTACTTTTATCCTTCCCACTAATCTCCCTCTCATAACCTACCAGTTTTTCTTTGAGGTCTTCATTTACATACTCTTTGATGACACGTTTTAGATCTTTTTCAAACTCGAATTGCGCTTTGAAATCCAAATCATTTTTCAATAATTCATCAAAGAGAAGTTGCTCATCGTCCGTGAGCTGGTTCGCAAAATAGTTATATAATAAAAGTTCCTTATCCATAATTATTGGACGTTGTTAGCTTGGATCCGTTCCCTCAAGGTTTTCATACAACGGGATTTTGCCGCTTTTACGACATTTTCACTATTGTAATTTTCAGCCTCCATGATTTCCTGTATAGTGTAACCGCGATAGTAAAAAAGGGTCAACAACTCCTGGCATTGTTTGCCAAGGGTGCCAAAATGTTTTTGTAATAATGTCTGCTCGGTTGTCAACTCTGGTTCTTCCATTTCAAAACCACTTACCAATTCATCTTCCCTACCTACAATTGCTAGGTCGAATTTGGAACTCACCTTTTTCTTATTCTTTTTCATACGATCAAAAATCAAGTATTTGCCAATACCAAAAAGGTAGGTGGCAATACTACTGGTAAAGCTTTCCACTTTACCGTTCATCACATTATCATAGAATATGATATAGGCATCTTGATAAACATCTATATTTTCCTCATCAGATAAATGGTACCTCCGTGCAAAATTTAAGAATTTGTCACGGTTCTCTTCGTAAACCTGTTTCAACGCCTTATCAGAGCCTTTTCTTAGGTCTTCGAGCGTAATTTCGGTTTTTGCTTCTTTCACTTTATGGATGGGGATAAATAAGGTTAACACCTCGCTATGCTAATTTAACATTTTTTAAAAAAAGATGCCTATGAAAACCCTTAAATAGCGCGTACAACTTCCATTTGTAGTATTAGCACTACAAAGAATGCCGCTACTTTACAACAAGAACTAAGTGTTGATAACAAAACACCAAAAAAAAAATTCATCATAACGTTAACCTTTCATTTCCAAACCTATGAAGGGTTAAATATTTAAAACTAAAATCATGAAAACAATCAAAATTTTATACCTGACTTTTGTATTGATCTCCGCAATATCCTGTGATAAGGATTCCGTTGGCGACATCCCTACCGAACCTAAAGAAGTTGAGTCCATTCCCAAAGATGGTGAACTTCCGGCCGAATCTCTCTCACTTACTTTTACCGTTCAGACCCAACAAGACCAAATGGGCGATTTTGCAAAGAATGCCATGGTCGAATTCGATGGCAAGGTATGGTCTGTTGGAGGTATTAACGCCTATTCAACCCCTAATTTATCCAGTGATGTCTGGAGCAGTGAAAACGGGAAAAACTGGATTTCAGTGACCAACGATAAGTTTAGTGAACGTGAAGGCCATACGCTGACCGTATATGACAACAAAATGTGGCTCATTGGAGGTGTAGATGATTCGCACACCCATTTAGGAGAAATATATTTCTCTACCGACGGTGTTAACTGGACCATGGTAACCACCATCAGCCCCACATTAGCCGCCCCGGCCTTCCACAGCACTGTTGTCTTCAACAACAAACTATACGTTATCAGGGATGGCTTTGATGACCATGTCATTGTATTGTCCTCCAGTGATGGCATTAATTGGAATCTTGAAACTGACCATGCTTTTTCCAATAGGGAGGATTTTGAAGCCGTGGTATTTGAAAATGCCATTTATGTAATTGGCGGTAAGCACGTTGATAGTTCATTTAATGAAATATGGAAAAGTACAGATGGCATAGAATGGAATTTGGTTACTCCCAATACCGACATCTTTAGCCCCAGGTATGCACATACGGCAACAGTACACAACAACAAGGTATGGATAGTTGGGGGTGTCACAGGCCCTTATGATGAGACTCATATCGATTTTTGGTTCTCCGAAAACATGGAGGATTGGACAGAATATGATGGTCCCTTACCCACTACAGAAGGTCTTATTCATCATACGGCGCTATCCTATAATGAGGAATTATGGCTTTTTGGAGGACTACAACCAGACGCTTCCGGTGGGGCACCAATAACAGGGGAAATCAGAAGTATAAGCGAAGATTAATACCGGCCGGTTTTAAGCCATTATATAATAAGAACATAAAACAACATTAAACAAATATATCATGAAAACAATATCCACCATTAGAATCAAATTTAAAAATATTTGGACATTAGGACTACTACTCCTTCTTGCAACAACCTTTTTAAGTTGCAACAAAGAAGACGAACCCGAAATTGAAGCCTCCCTTCTGGCAGAGAGTTCACAAGAACTAGTATTGGGCAAATGGTTTGTAGAACTGGCTCAAAGCGATATAGCAAGCCACTGTCTCGAACAGTACTACTTGGATTTCAAGTCCGAAGAAGTTACAAATATGGGAGCACTGGGCTTGATCCATGAACAGACAACAAATTTAGACACGGGCATTTCGTTAACCAAAATTTGTGAGCTGCCCGATGAAACCTCTTATGGGTATTCCTGGACAGGTAACCAAGATCTCAGCATTATGATAGACTCCAGAGAGGCAAGGTTATCCATCATTATGATATCCAACAACCTTCTTATCCTGAACAACGAAACAACCGGAAAAATGCTCGTCATGAAAAGGAGACCTTGACAATCGTCATTTTTAAAGTCGATCACGTTTTTAATCTATTCATCCCTTAATCCTGAAGACGACAGGGGTGGCTCTACTGAGAATCTGATAATTCCAGTCCCGCACTATTTAGGACGAATCTTCGGGGCATTGATATAACTTAAAAGTCCGGTTCTAAACCAGATCACTATTTTTTGCCGAAATGTTAACCTTTAAGGAGTGGGGCCATTAAGATTATAAATACTAAAAACACAATTATGAAAACTATCAAAACTATAATGACATTGGGCCTAATATCAATGTGCATAGCTTGTCAAGGACAGGCAAAACAGGAAAACACCGATAGAAAGGAAGCTCAGAATGTTTCCAAGATGGATACTGCCAAACAGATGAATCTTTTGGATGAACAAGCCAAGATCTTAGGTTCTGTTTTTGGAAATCTTGAAACGGGAGAAAAAAATCCGTTTGAGGGTATTACCAATTATATGGAATTGATTGAAAAAATGGAAGGTCCCGAAGCAGATAAACAGTATTTAAGGGAACAGTACAAATTGTATGACTTGAGTACAGACCCCAAGAAAAAGGAAGAGTTTAAAGTTTTGTTCAATAAAAAACTTAAAGAGGCCATGGACAAAGGCATGACAGAAGAGCAATAAGATAGCGTCTTTAAAAAAAGCCGAAGTAAAAATCTTCGGTTTTTTTATGCTCCAATGTTAACCTAGGAAATGATTCTCCATTAAAGTATACAAATCATTAAAATATTTTATCATGAAAATCTATAATTCAATCTTGGGAATTTTAATACTACTTACAATAACAATGGGCTGCCAGAAAGATGATGACAGCATCATTTATTTAAGTGATGCCAAACAAATAACAGCCTTCAGAATATTAAAAACTGAAAATCCTTCTTTGACCCAGGATATTATCGGCACTATTGATCAGGACACAAGAACCATAACCGCAATGGCTCCAAATGGCACTGACTTAAATGGTCTTGTCCCAAGTATTCAAGTATCATTAAAGGCATCCATAGACCCGAAGGCAAGCCAAGATTTTGTCAACACTGTAATTTACACAGTTACCGCTGAGGATAAAACTACGGCAGCTTATGAAGTAACGGTCCTAATTGATAAAAGCAGTGAAAAAAAAATAACTTATTTTAATTTTGAAAGAGCAGATAACCCCGCATTAACGGCATCTATAAGTTGTTCAATAGACGACGATTTAAAATTGATTACCGCAACTATACCCAATAATGTAGACCTGTCCTCTATGACCCCAAGTATTGGACTATCCCCTGGAGCCACAATAGATCCCAATGGAGTCCAAAATTTCACGGAAAAAGTGAACTACACTATAACCGCAGAGGACGGCTCTTCCAATATCTACGAGGTTCATTTAACCAACCTTGCTACCAAACAAAAAAAGGTATTGGAGGATATCTTAAGTACAAACCCCGAAAACACCTTGGGATGGGACTTAAACACCCCGGATTTAAGTACTTTGGAGGGCGTAAATACCTGGGAAACTGGAGAAATACATTGGATAGACCTTTCTGGAAAGGGCATTAAGGTAATACCCGCAGCCTTAGGTGAACTTAAGAACTTGAGCTTTCTAAAACTCTCCAATAACAATATTGATCTTATTCCTGAAGAGATAGGATCATTAACCAACTTATCAAGTTTTTATGTGGACAATAATATGCTTGAGGCATTACCAGCAGCATTTTGGACACTTACAGCGCTTCGGAATTTAGATTTAAACAATAATAATTTAACCTCCATACCAAGCGAAATTGGTGCCCTAATAAATTTAGGACAACTTAATATCTCCGATAATAATTTGCAGTCCATTCCGGCTGAAACTGGGAACTTGGTCCAATTGACCTATTTAAATTTCAGTTCCAACAAAATTGAAACCCTACCACAAGAAATAGGTCAGCTAACAAACCTGCAATATTTCTATGCTACTGACAATGAATTGACCAATCTTCCCGAATCAATTTGGGATTTAGGAAGTATTGAGTATTTCTCTATAGGCAGTAACAATTTCTCATCGCTAACCAATAAAATAGGACAACTTACTACATTGATAGAATTAAATATATCAAACAACAATCTTAGCACCCTTCCCACTTCCGTGGGAGAACTCATAAACTTGGATGAGTTGGATTTGCGCACTAATAGTTTTACCTCAATCCCTCAAGTCGTTTGTGACCTGGAAACTGATCATGGCACTTTAATTCACAAAGACGAAGGCGTTAGCTGCGAATAGAGAAATTAGGACACCCCTGGTAAATAGCATTTTAAACCGAGGTACCTACTTCGGTTTTTTTTATGCACCAATGTTAACCTATAAAATATCCAAACCATTAAAAGGCAAATAATATTAAAAACAAGAAATTATGAAAATTACAATGAAATATTTGGGCTTAGTTATTGCAATAATGACCCTTACTTTTACATCTTGTTCAAAAGATGGTGAAATAGGGCCAATAGGACCAGCGGGCGCAAACGGAACCAATGGCATTGACGGGGTCGATGGACAGGATGGGCAAGATGGAGAAGATGGCAACGCCAATGTAACTGCTTCTGATTGGTTTGAGCCAACTGAGAGTTCTTATAGCGTTAACAATCCAAGATATAAGGCCTTACCTCTTGCAACAAATCTGAGTTCAAGTTTATTGGAGGACGGGGTTATTCTTGTGTACTATGATAATGACACGGATGTTTATCTCCTCCCCAATCATATATTCGCTCCTGACGGCTCTATATTAAAATCAGTGGACTCAAAAACTAATCGTGCCGCGCGCACTATATACATTAACATCCAACGTTCAGATTCTGATCTAATTCCAAGTGAATACCTATGGGATCAAAGTGGCCCGCCTTACAATAGGGGAGTTCGATTTAGATATGTAATCGTTCCCTCCAACGCTGCATCCGGTAAAAAGGCTACAATCGACTACAAGAAAATGTCTTATGAAGAGGTAATGGACCATTTCGGATTGGATTATTAATAACCATTATTGGACAACATATTAAAAAACCGAGCATCTCACTCGGTTTTTTTTTGCTCTGATGTTAACCTTGTTAATCTTCTAACATTAATAAAAAAACAATAATCATTTTTTAAAAATTCTAATTATGAAAAAAACAATGAAATTATTTGGATTAGCTATCTTGGTTTTTAGCCTTTTGACAACCTCTTGCGCTAAAGATGGTGAAGATGGGGCTATGGGCCCCGCCGGTATTGACGGTGTCGATGGAACCGATGGAACTAACGGTGTTGACGGGACTAACGGAAACGCCAACGTCAATACCTACGTTTTTGACCTTTCGTCCGATTCTGGTAATTCAATTCCCGTGGATTTACCGGAACTCACTCAAGAAGTAATCGACAATGATCTTATTATTGGTTACCTACAAAATGGTGCGGGAAGCAGCACCTATTACCCAGTACCCGCAAGTGTATGGCCGAATGGCACTGGTGGATTCTATGACATTGCCGTTGATATTGCAATAGGAAAATATTGGATTCATTTTTACGAGGTTGGTACACAGACATTCATGAATGTAACTAGTGTAGAATTGGGCAAACTTAAAATCGTTATTGCCGAATCTACAAATACAACTACAGGTAAAAGTGGAAAAGAAAGTATTCGCCAATCATTGAAATCAGCAGGTGTCGACATAAACGATTACTACGCCGTTATGGATTATTTTGGGCTTGACTATTAGGCCTTTTGAGACATAAAAATGAAAAGACCGATGCACATGCCTCGGTTTTTTTATGCCCCAATGTTAACCTTAAAATTTCTGGACCATTAATAGGTAAAGCGTTCCTTCAATTGGAACAATGAAATTTAATAGATAAATAACTTAAAAAAACATTGCGATGAAAACTTCAAATAGAAATCATAGCCTATCCTATCAATTAGGGAAACACCAAAGTGCCAATAGATATTTAGCAAACCTATACCCACTTAAATACCTTATTATCCTACTACTATCAACTACCTTATTCAATTGTAGTAGTGATGATGACACTACTAATTTTGAACAAGACCCTTTATTGGGAAAATGGGAAGTCACCAGTGGTGTTTTTATAGAATCACAACCTAAATACCTCATTTTCAATACAGACAATACTATAAGCTTTTTACATGAGACGGATCTAGGATTTAAATCAAATGAAAAAGTTCCTTATACGGTTTCAGGATCTGAGATCAAAATAAATGTGCAAGGCTTTATACCTTTCGAATTCATATTGGAACAGAATAAACTTCAGATTATAGAGGGTGCTAATGTTTTGCAGTTGATAAAAAATAATAATGCGCCCTCTTCTGAAAATTGGGTAGAGGAACTTTCAATACTAAGTAAAGGAAATGCCCCAGTGAGCGGGGAGGGAGATTTCGCATTCACCTATGACAAAACAGAAATTATATATGGAATGAATGATGAAGCAACTTATATTCCCTTAATTGACCCGGTAACATTTACAGAAATTGGCCAAATAGCAACCACAAATATTGCAACGGCCGTTGAGATTGAAAAGTTTGAAGATGCGGATAGGTTCCTTTTTCAGAACAATGCCAACTCCAACGAAATTAGCGTTTATAAAATGGATGATGGCACTTACCAATTTAGCCTAGAAGCAGACAATAAGATAAGTGGTATGGCCTCTGTAGATTCCCAGTATCTATGGGCAGCTTCCAATGAAGATGAAGGAAGCTTAAATCTAATAAATGTTGCGGACAATACCATAGACCAGACCATACCATTGGGTTATTATAATGTATATGGGTTGGACTATCAAAATGGATTCCTATATATTGCAGATGGTAAATACTTGCATAAATGCCAAACTACACCAACGTTTAAAACTGTTGAGACTTATAAATTGCCAGATTTTGGAATACAAGGCATTGCTTATGACGGCATCAACTTTTGGGTAAGTGGGGTGGATGTAACGGAAAGTGGTTATAAGCTGATTAAGACCAGCCTTACTCCATAAAATATTTCATCCTTAAGTGGGGATTTTAGATATACCGGTCTAAAGATGATCATAAATAGAAATATTGGAATTTTTGGTAAAGCCAGAGTAATAATTGGAAATATCGAAACTACTCCTACACTTGGGTTTTTGCCGAAATAAGATGTGCTTCGAACAGTACCTCAAAATGTTTCAATAGTCGCTGCTTCACCTCGGCCATATCCACTACCTTTTTACCAAGCTCAACATTCAAGGAAGTAACGGCCTTACCTTTAATGCCACAGGGAATCATCAGATCAAAATAGCCCAGATCGGCATTCACGTTCAATGCAAAACCGTGCATGGTTACCCATCGGCTGGCTCGTACCCCCATGGCACATATTTTTCGGGCAAATGGGGTACCCACATCCAACCAAACCCCTGTTTCCCCTTCGGAGCGCTCCGCATTAAGACCGTAGTCCGCCAGGGTCAAAATAACCATTTCCTCTAAAAACCTGAGGTATTTATGAATATCGGTAAAGAAATTATCCAGGTCCAAAATAGGATAACCAACAATCTGTCCCGGGCCATGATAGGTTATATCCCCACCACGGTTTATCTTGTAGAATTTTGCGCCTTTTTCGGTAAGTACATTTTCATCTACCAACAGGTTATCCATATCCCCGCTTTTACCCAAAGTGTATACATGCGGATGCTCTACAAACAAAAAATGATTGGGCGTTTCCAATTGGGAACCCTCCCTCCTATTCTTTATTTTTAAGTCCAAAATAGATTGGAACAATTCTTCCTGGTAATCCCAAGTTTCCTTGTAATCTTTATGCCCCAAATCTTCTAATAGAATCCTTTTGTTCATCCTGCAAAGATACAAACTCCCTCAATACAGCAAACTGCAAGCTTTTAGTTCGGGTTGTTAAGGATGATCAAGGCGGCGATAACACCGGGTACCCATCCACAAAGAGTAAGGATAAATACTATAATAAAGGAACCACACCCCTTGCCAATAACGGCCAAGGGTGGAAAAATAATGGCCAACAAGACCCTAAAACAGCCCATGTTTTTTAATTTTTGATTGATGACGTCCCTCCTCGGGACTGATATACTACTTTTATTCCGCCCCTTGGAAGGACAGCTACACCTATACGACTAAAAAACGGACATTTTGTTACAAGAAATTGGGAATAATTTGGATAGGCTATTTTGAAAACAATCAATTCCAATTTTTGGATTGATAGATTAACGGAGAGTGCCTATATTTGCAGCCTTAATTTATAAGAATATGCAACTTTCGGAACAAGAAATAATTAGAAGGGAAAAACTTGGCAAGTTACGGGAAATGGGCATCGACCCCTATCCCGCGGCACTGTATCCAGTAAATAGTACTTCTAAAAAGGCCAAGGAGAATTATGATGAAGGCAAAAAAGTAGTTCTTTCCGGAAGGCTTATGTCCAGAAGGATTCAAGGCAAGGCTTCCTTTGCAGAACTACAGGACAGCGAAGGCCGTATACAGGTCTATTTCAACAGGGACGAAATTTGTACTGGGGACGACAAGACCTTGTACAATGATGTGTATAAAAAATTATTGGACATTGGCGACATTATTGGTATAGAAGGCGAACTTTTCACCACACAGGTAGGCGAGAAAACCGTAATGGTAAGGAATTTCACCCTACTGAGCAAATCTTTACGTCCCCTGCCCTTGCCAAAAGTGGATGCCGACGGAAAAGTTTACGACGAATTTAACGATCCGGAATTGCGCTACCGTCAGAGATATGTGGATTTGGTAGTAAACCCAAGCGTTAAGAAAAATTTTATAAAGCGTACCAAGATTACCAATAGTATGCGTCAATTTTTTAACGATGCAGGCTATTTGGAGGTGGAGACACCTATTCTGCAACCCATTCCTGGAGGTGCCGCAGCCCGTCCGTTTATGACGCACCACAACGCATTGAACATTCCTTTATATTTAAGGGTGGCCAATGAGTTATACCTAAAAAGATTGATTGTTGGTGGCTTTGATGGGGTTTACGAATTTGCAAAGGATTTTAGAAACGAGGGCATGGATCGTACCCATAACCCTGAGTTTACCGTTATGGAACTTTATGTAGCCTACAAGGATTACAATTGGATGATGGATATGACCGAAAAGCTTTTGGAAAAGGTGGCCATCGATTCCAACGGTGCTTCCAAGGTAACCGTCGGTAAAAATGAGATAGAGTTTAAGGCCCCTTACCCTAGGGTACCCATTTTGGAAGCTATTAAAATCCATACCGGTTTTGATGTTGCCGGGATGAACGAGGTGGAACTTAGGGAAGTTGCCAAAAAATTAAATATTGAGGTTGATGATAGTATGGGAGTTGGCAAGCTTATCGATGAAATTTTCGGTGAAAAATGCGAACATCACTACATACAGCCTACCTTCATCACAGATTACCCCAAAGAAATGAGTCCTTTGTGCAAGGAGCACAGGGACAATCCGGCATTGACGGAACGTTTTGAACTCATGGTAAATGGAAAGGAATTGGCCAATGCCTATTCCGAGCTGAACGATCCCATTGACCAGCGCGAAAGGTTTGAAGAACAACTTCAACTATCGGAAAAAGGGGACGACGAGGCCATGTTCATTGATCAAGATTTCCTAAGGGCCCTGGAATACGGAATGCCCCCAACCAGTGGTATCGGTATAGGTATAGATCGTTTGGTGATGTTGATGACCAACAATGCCTCCATACAAGAGGTGCTTTTCTTCCCACAAATGAGACCGGAAAAGAGACAAGTTGAGCTTAGTGAAGAAGAAAAAGAAATACTTGCCCTGTTAAAACCAGAAGGCAAAATGGCCTTGGATGAACTTAAGACCAAAGCGGGTTTAAGTGGCAAAAAATGGGATAAATCCATGAAGGCCCTTTCCAAGCACGAGTTGATCAAGGTAGCCACAGAAGGCGATACTAAAATGGTGCTTCTTAAGAAATAGTCCCAAAAGGAACTAACAAAATCTATAAATTATTTTAAGCGATTCTATTAGAACGATAGAATCGCTTAAATTTTTACACCCAAAAACCAACATCTCTTGTGGTATTTTTTTGGATTGACATTGCCTTTGTAATTTCATACTTTTATAAACGGCAATTTTCTGAAATAAAATTAATTAGGAATTAATAATCAGCAGAATTCACAGAAAATTCCCAAAAGAATTAGCTATTTGATTACAATTGGAGTTTATTTCTCACATTATTGCCGAAAATATCATCGTTTTATTACCCTAAAAAAATGAAATTTGGATTTTCTGTATAATTGGATTTTTAAAAGAAGATGAATATTTAAGAACTAATGTGGGCATATGCTACAGTATGGAACAAAAAAGTATTGGTAATCATCATAATGTTGATTGCACATAATTCCTTTAGGAAGTAATATTATTTCCCTTAGAATAATTAAATTAACTGCTTAGTATTAACTTAACGCAGATAAGCACAAGAGAAACGGATTTGATACCTTTGATACCAAATAAACATTAAAAATATTAGTATGAAAAATAAAGCATATTTATTCCTGTTCATTTTGGGGGCACTTGTGCTTGTAATTTCAGCGTGGATGATGCTTAAACCTTCGGATACCGTAGATTTTAGTGCAGATATAAAACCCATCTTGAACAAGAATTGCATTACCTGCCATGGTGGAGTTAAAAAAAGTGGTGGTTTTAGTCTTTTATTCGAAGAGGAGGCCTTTGCCAATACCGAATCCGGAGTGCCTGCCATTATCCCCGGCAACGCAGCCAAAAGTCCATTCATCCAACGGTTAAAGGAAGATGACCCAGAATTAAGGATGCCCTATAAGAAGTCGAAACTTTCAAAGGAGGAAATAGAATTATTGACCAAGTGGGTAGATCAAGGTGCCAAATGGGGCAAGCATTGGGCCTATTCCTTACCGGAAAAGGTAGACATTCCGGAAGCCACCCAATCCGCAGGTATTTCTTCCAATGATTCTGAAGGATTTATCCAAAACAGCATAGACCACTTTATTTTAAGGACCTTGGAAAATAACGACTTGGAACCTAGTCCTGCAGCAGAGCCAAATGTAATAGCCAGAAGACTTTCCTTGGACCTTACCGGTCTACCTCCGGACGATTCCTTGTTTAATGATTTTACCACCGGAAAGATTACCTATGAAAATATGGTGGACGAGCTGTTGTCCCAAGATGGGTATGGTGAAAAGTGGGCCAGTTGGTGGTTGGACCAAGCCCGCTATGCCGATACCAAAGGTTATGAAAGTGATATGGGAAGGACTATGTGGCAATATCGTGATTGGGTAATAAGGGCCTTCAACAAGGATATGCCCTATGACCAGTTTACCATTGAGCAGTTGGCCGGTGATCTTTTACCTCAACCATCCGTTGACCAACTCATTGCAACGGCTTTCCATAGAAATACCATGAATAACGGAGAAGGAGGAACAGATGATGAAGAGTTTAGGGTAGCTGCGGTAGTAGACAGAGTAAATACCACTTTTGAGGTATGGCAGAGTACCACAATAGGCTGCGTACAATGTCATAGTCATACTTATGACCCCTTTAAAAATAAAGAGTATTACAATCTCATGGCATTTTTCAACAATTCCAGGGATGAAGATACTTCTGAAGATGAACCTACTCTAAAATTTTATACTCCAGACCAAAAAACGGAGATAAAAAAGATAGTAGATTGGATTTCCAATCACGGCAGTTCCCAAATTGCCGAAAAATATCAGAACTTCCTCACCTACACCGAACCAATTTACCATTCGCATTTAATAAAAAAATTCGAAAATGGTAACGTAGAAGGAAGGCTTTCCTTAAGGGATAATGGTTTCTGTTTTTTAAATAATGTATATACTCAAGGTGCGGGGTATATGTATTTAAAATATTCTTCTGGAATAGACGGCACTACTATGACGATAAGAAAGGATAATGCCGGTGGAGAAATTCTATCCCAGTTTGTCATCAACAAAACTTCTGGCACCTTAGTACGAAAAGTTCCATTTAAAAAAACGAACGAAAAGCTAAACCTTTATATCGAAACGGATAACAATAGTGTCTCACCTAAATCTGCCTTGGGATATTTTACATGGTTTGCCTTTCTTCCCGATATGCCTGATGTTCCGATAGCCGAGTATCCTACTATTGAAAATACCTTATTAAAATTATTAAATACTGATACAGCCTCCTTACCTATCATGGTTGAAAACCCGGACTATAGAAACCGCATCACCCAAGTTTTTGAGCGGGGCAGTTGGCTTATGAAAACCGATACAGTACAACCAGGAACTCCCAAAAGCCTAAACGCTTGGAACGATGCCTGGCCAAAAAATAGGTTGGGACTCTCAAGATGGCTTGTCAGTAAGGAGAACCCGCTAACGGCTCGGACTTTGGTCAACAAGGTGTGGCAACAAATTTATGGGCGGGGCATAGTAGCTTCCTTGGAAGATATGGGCTCGCAATCCGATCCGCCTTCCCATCCAGAATTATTCGATTGGCTGGCTTTAAGATTTATGAACGAGCACAATTGGAGTATAAAAGCCTTGGTAAAAGATATTGTGATGTCCGGCACCTACAGGCAAAGTTCCAAAAACAACGCCAAATTATACAATTTGGATCCTGAAAACCGACTCTATGCCCGCGGTCCCAGAATACGCTTAAGTGCAGAACAAATTCGCGATCAGGCCTTGGCCGTGTCGGGGCTAATAAGTGCCAAAATGTACGGCCCAAGTGTTATGCCGCCACAACCTGATGGCATTTGGCAAACGGTATATAATGGTGGTAATTGGGTGGAAAGCCAAGGGGAGGACAAGTACAGGAAAGCCGTTTACACTTATTTAAAAAGGACCAGCCCCTACCCTTCTTTCCTGACTTTTGATGCCGGAAGTAGGGAAGTATCAACGGTGCGCAGAACGGTAACAAATACCCCTTTACAGGCCTTGGTTACCCTTAATGACCCAGTATATCTGGAAACTGCCTATCATTTGGCCAAATTTATGAGCCAAAACAATAATGTGGACAGCAGCATAAGACAAGGGTACAAGAAAGCCGTTCTATTGGACATCAATAAGGAAAAACTACATGTATTAAAAGAATTGTACAACAGTTCTGTTTCTGAATTCAAGGAAAAACCTAAAAATATTAAGGAATTTCTTCCTTATGAAGCGGATGCAGATGCCAATATAGCAGCATTGACCGTGGTGGCCAATGCTATAATGAACTTGGATGAGTTTTTAACAAAATCGTAGTTATGAACAGTTTAGACCGATTAATAGAAGAAAAGTTGCAGCGGGAGCTCCAAGCAAAGACCCGAAGACATTTTATAAAGGATTGTGTTGCCGGGATGGGAGGTTTGGCCCTAGGCTCCCTTTTTATGTCCTGTAATTCCTTTCTTGGCAATAATGACAAAGCTAGGATTACCCTGACAGAAAGGGACATCAACCCCTTGGCTTCCATGGCACCTCCTTTTCCTGCTAAGGTAAAATCTGTTATTTACCTGCATATGGCAGGGGCTCCTTCCCAGTTGGAAATGTTCGATTACAAGCCTACCCTACATAAACTGAACAATCAGGCCTGTCCGCAATCCTTGTTGGAAGGGCGAAAATTTGCCTTCATCCGCGGAGTACCAAAATTACTTGGACCCCAGGCGGAATTTAAGCAGCATGGGGAATCCGGTAATTGGGTCTCCAACTTTCTGCCCCACTTTTCCAAAGTCGTGGATGAAGTGGCTTTCCTTAAAGCGGTAAATACAGATCAATTTAACCATGGGCCTGCGCAATTATTTATGCATACTGGAAGTCCTAGGTTGGGTAGACCAAGTATAGGATCTTGGGTCACCTATGGTTTGGGATCCGAAAATCAAAATTTACCAGGTTTTGTAGTCCTTACTTCAGGAGGAAAAACGCCAGATGCCGGTAAAAGTGTGTGGGGCAGTGGTTTTTTACCCTCGGTGTACCAAGGGGTCCAATGCCGATCCAAAGGAGATCCGGTACTTTATATAGATGACCCTAAGGGCATTACCCGAAACCTTAAAAAAAGTACTATTGATGCTATAAACAACATCAACAAAAAAGAATTCAATGAATATTCCGATCCTGAGATTTTGGCTAGGATCAATCAGTACGAAATGGCCTACCGCATGCAGACTGCAGTGCCAGAGGTGATGAACATCAATAATGAACCAGAGCATATGAAGGAAATGTATGGAGTACAACCTGGAAAGGAATCCTTTGCCAACAATTGTCTCTTGGCCAGAAAGCTCGTTGAGGACGGGGTACGCTTTGTACAATTGTTCGACTGGGGATGGGACAGCCATGGTGACAGCCATTCCAATGCCGTTGATCTTGGGTTAAGAAATAAATGTACAGAAATAGACAGGCCCATTTCAGCATTACTCCTAGACCTTAAACAGAGAGGATTATTGGAAGAAACCTTGGTGATCTGGGGCAGTGAGTTCGGAAGAACCCCTATGCAGGAAAATAGGGAAGGAAAAGAAATGGCCTTTAAGGGAAGGGACCATCACGGAGATGCCTTTACCATGTGGATGGCCGGAGGAGGCATAAAGAAAGGTGCCAGCTGGGGCCTTACCGATGAAATTGGATTTTCTGCATTGGAGGGCCAGGTCTCGGTACATGATGTGCACGCCACTATGATGCACCTTCTGGGTTTTGACCACGAACAATTTACTTTTGATTTTCAAGGAAGACCCTTCCGACTTACCGATGTGGAAGGACATGTAATCCACGAAATTCTTGCATAAAATACAAACCGACCAAACCAATATAATGCGACTATTTATCCCGTACTGTGAATCCTTGCTAATTTCCTACATCCAAGAAAAGGTTTTATCCTTTAAAACCTCTATGAGAAACCAACTATTTTGGGATACTTTTTGCGCAGGAACACCATTCTACTGCCATAACGGAGTTGAAATTTGCAGACCTATTAATTCCGTTAATCATGTAGCTTTAAAAGAACGCCTAAAATTGAACAAATAATTTATGGAAGTTATCCAACAATTAATAGGTCGCTTACACCCTCTTGTAGTTCATTTACCGATAGGATTCATTATTGCCGCCTTACTATTGCAATGGTATGATAGAAAAAACAAGGAATGGTCCAAAATACTTGGAATCCTGTTTCAATGGGCATTTATTTTCGCCACTATAGCATGTATTAGTGGCTATCTACTTTATAAGGGCGAAGGATATTCCTTCGATACGGTAAAATTTCATTTATGGCTAGGTATTGTTACCGCCTTATTTTCTTTGTTGATGTACCTTAGGTTGTCAGCATCCTCAAAAATCGACTTTATAAAGCGAGTGCCAGTGGTTCTTTTTTCTTTCTCACTATTATTTCTCATATCGTTCACAGGGCATCTTGGGGGAAATATCACCCACGGATCGGATTACCTCATTGAACCACTGCCCAACAGTATAAAATCCATATTGGGTGTTGGCCCGGAAGTTTATGAAATGCCTACCCTGGACGAAGATAATTGGGAAGATGCCGTGCTCTATACCGATCTTGTTCAACCCATCCTGAACAATAGGTGTGTAAGCTGCCATAATGCCAAAAAAGAAAAAGGGGAACTGCAGTTAGAGGAAGAAAACGGTATACTTAGAGGTGGAGAGGACGGAGTGGTAATTGAGCCGAACGACCCGGAAAAAAGCGCCCTCTACGCCAGATTGATATTGCCTTTGGAGCACGAAGACCACATGCCCCCAAAAGACAAGACACAGCCCTCAATAGAGGAAATAGAAATTATAAAAACCTGGATAGCCCATAAGAATTCGTTCGACAAGACCATTGGTGAACTAGGCCTAAAAAAAGAATTATTCTATGCGTTTTTCCCCAAAGAGAAAGACGACACCTACCCCAACGTAGCGGTTGCCGAAATTCCAGTGGATACCATTGCAGCTCTGAAGAATAAGGGCTTTCACGTAGAACGGCTAAGCGAGGAAAGCAATTTTATAAAAATCTCCTGTATCAATAAACCTACCTTTTCCGATAAGGATTTTGATTCGCTATCCTCAGTTAGGAATCAAGTTGTTTATCTAGATCTTGGCGAGACCCAGATTACCGATGCTATTTTTGAAAAAATAAGCACCTTGCCCAACCTTACCATATTAAAGTTGGACAATACCGGGGTAACAGGGAAAAATATAGAAACCTTGGAAAAACTGGAGTATCTTAAAAACTTGAACCTTATGGGGACAAATTTTGAAGAGGTACATCTCCCAAAATTAAAAAAGTTTGAAAAATTGCAGATTGTGTATCTGTTCAACACACCGGTTAAAAAACCAGATCATGTAGACAAACCAAAGGAAGGCGAATTGTTTGTAGATTACGGCGGTTACAACCTACCCAAAATAGCCACGGATTCCATAGTTTTCTAGTTTGGCCACTATCTTGATACTATCAGCGTTAAAAGTAAGTCTTACATCGAAATACTGAAATAAGAGTGGCATTTTCACGTTAATACTAATAGATCCCAAATCTATTTAGTATGAAAAAATTCTACGCAATTATTTTCTTGTCCTTTTTTGCGCTTTCCTGTACCAAGGAAGACAAGGGAGACATTACCGAAGTGGAGATAGATTTGACCGCTTGTTTTACAGTTAGCACGGACACCTTAGTTATTGGGGAATCTTTACAATTGACAAATTGTTCCAAAGATGCCGTTATTTTTTCCTATGATTTTGGCAATAATGAAATAAGCAACCAAGAAAGTCCTTCTGTAACCTATGAGGAAGGTGGCAGTTATACCATTACCCTTGTTGTTTACGATGACCAAAAACATAGCAAAACCATCAGCAAAACAATTTTTGTGGAAACCCCAGTGGAATCCTATTACCTGTTCCCTGAAATTCCCCTAGGATACAATGCGCTACCATTAGAGATGGGCATTGATCCTCTAAACGGCAATATTTTCTATCTAGAAAAAACCGAGGATCTTGTAAACCTGACCGTCCCCAAATTCTACTACAAAGAATTGGGTACCAACCTTATACCTTCTTCCAACTATATTGCTGACCAACAGTTCAACACCGAAAATGCCTATGTCAATTTTCTTGGCAACGGTAATAAGAACATCCATTTTTCCCGTACCCTGCCAGAATTATACGGGTCGCAGGAAATAACCCTGAATAACAACTGGGCCTTGACATCTACTTTAAGCTCAGCAACCAAATACCTATATGGCTACCTAAAAGAAGGTGTAAATTTCATATTCTTTGGAACGCAAAAGGACAATGGCACCTACAAAGCAGTTATTGAAAAAAGGAATGCCAATGGCGATGCTTTTGATGTCCAATTTAAAACCATTGGATCCAACAATGCCTTGCTGGCCGATATGATCAAGACAACCAATGGTTATATAGCCTTTGGAGCCACATTCGACAAGAACATTATTCTACCCTTCATTACCAATTATAGCCCAGTTCTAGTGTTTTTCGATACTAATTTCGCCATTACAAAAACGGTAGAACTTAGTAACTCCGTATTGGGGACGCATATCACCGAAGCCAACCATTTAAATGGTGCTTACCACCTAATACAATTGTCCAACGGCAACTTGGCTACCTACGGCAATGGCGAGCTCAATATTACAGATTCAGACGGAAACTTTATCAAAACCCACTATTTTAATGTGAACAATAAAACCCAGGCCATAATCTCTTTGGGAGATTCTTTTATAATCTCAACAGGCGATGGCTATTTGCGTAAATTCGACCCTACTGGTACTGAAATAAAGAAACTTAATTACAAGGGGAACTTTACTCCGGAAATATTGGAAATAAACAATAACCTGTTTATTGTTGCCGGCTACCGGACCAAGGATACGATCCTCAACATAGCAGAACTTCCTGTCGTAAAAATATTTTACGGTGCAGTGGATAAAGACCTAAATTTGATAAGCGTGGAGTCGATTTTCAACTAATTGGAATCAATATCACAAAAACTAAAACTACATATCAGTTTACATTTTTATAACTGCCAGAAATAGCCTAGTTTAGAACTCCATAAACCTCCCATATGGATTTGAGCAAAAAATTAGGATTATTATTAGGCCCCATCTTCTTTTTTATTATTCTTAATCTACCAAATACCCTAGTCTCCGAAAAAGGCGATGCCGTAATCGCGGTGGCGGTCTGGATGGTAGTTTGGTGGATAACCGAAGCCGTATCCATTTCCGTTGCGGCCTTGCTGCCCCTTATTTTATTTCCCCTCCTAAAGATCATGCCCATCAACGACGTAGGTGCCAACTATGGAAGTCCCATCATTTTTCTATTTTTTGGAGGCTTTGTGATGGCTTTGGCCTTGGAGAAAGTGAACTTACACAAACGTATTGCCCTTAACATCATTAAAATTACAGGAACAACACCGAACAAGGTAGTCCTAGGGTTTATGATTGCTACGGCTGCCTTAAGCATGTGGATAAGCAATACGGCAAGTACTGTGGTTATGCTGCCCATTGCCATGTCCGTAATTGGGCTATTGGTAAACGATGCCGACGGCTTTACCAAGGATGATCGCAATTTTGCACTCAATGTAATGTTGGGAATCGCATTCTCGGCAAACGCTGGAGGAATTGCAACCGTTATTGGCACGCCTCCAAATTCAATTTTAATTGGCTTACTGGAAAACGAGTACAATATCGAAATTTCTTTTCTTAAATGGATGGTTGTTGGATTGCCATTTTCAATCATCTTGGTAACCATTTGTTATCTGGTCCTTGTAAAATGGTTTTTTCCCAATAAGCAATTAAAATTTACAGGCTCCAAACAGATTATTCAGGAAGAATTAAAAAAATTGGGGCCTACGAGCCGCAAAGAAAAAATGGTACTCACCATCTTTGGAATAACAGTTTTCCTATGGATTTTTAGAACATTGATCAACAGTATTTTTCCTTCCTTAGGATTATCGGACACCATCATAAGTATGATAGCCGCAGTTTCCCTTTTTGCCATTCCCTTTAACATTAAAAAAGGTGATTTTATTATCGGCTGGAGCGATACCGAAAAATTGGCATGGGGAATTCTAATATTATTTGGTGGTGGACTTGCCCTGGCCGAAGGAATGTCGACCAGTGGTATTGTAGATATGGTTGCAAACGCCATTTCCACTAGCGATATAAGTATATTATTTACGGCATCCTTGTTAATACTTTTAATGCTCTTCATGACAGAATTAATGAGCAATGTAGCCTTGGTTGCAGTCCTTGCTCCTGTAGTTGCAGGTATAGCGATAGGTCTAGGGGTTCCAGTACTCTATTTATTGATTCCGGTGACCATTGCCAGTAGTTGCGCCTTTATGTTGCCGATGGCCACGCCTCCCAATGCCATAGTTTTTGCCAGTGGATATATAAAGGTATATCAAATGGCAAGGGTGGGAATAGTTCTTAACCTTATCTCAGTGGTATTGCTGATATTGTTGTTCCAATTCGTAATTCCCCTACTCTTCTAATTTACAGGTTGTATTTGGAACATAAGTACAGGAAAAGTTATAACAAAAGTAAAGCCTTTGTTTCCACAAAGACTTTACACATGCTTAATTCCAATAAACTATAAAAAAAAATTCTCTATATAAATAGACTGGTAATATGTAAAAATGTTACAGTCTCAATTTGATTTTTTTCTTTATCCTGATATAATACTAGAATCGGGGCCCTAAGATTCAGAAAGACCTATAATTCCGTTAATTATTTCGTAAATGGGCAATAATCCAAATCCACTTCCAAAATTTAAATTATTTTTAGTTCTTTGAAAGATTACAAGAATTCAAAAAACTTGCCCGAAATATGATTAAACATTTACTCGCGAAAGCCTTATTTACATTTGTGCTGATAGGTTGCTTCCAAGCTGCGGAAGCACAAATCTTTAAAAAGAAGGCCAACAAAGCCGAATCATCCGACACCAAGGAAAAATCAAAAAAAGGAGAAATAGAATCCTATGAAAAGGTAATCACCAAAGATGCAAAAACAGATAAGGGCCTTTTTGATGTTCACATAGTAGATGATAGTCATTATTACGAAATACCGGACTCCCTTTTTAACAAAGAAATGCTCATGGTCAGCAGGATTTCCAAAACGGCTACCGGTATTGGCTTCGGAGGGGGAAAAATAAACACCAAGGTGCTTAGATGGGAAAAATTGCCCAAAAAAGTCCTTCTTAGGGTAGTAAGCTACGATATTGTTGCTGCCGATTCACTCCCGGTAAATGAGGCCGTAGTAAATTCCAATTTTGAACCTGTATTGTATTCATTCGATATCAAGGCATTTAAGAAAGACAGCTTGCATCCCGCTACGGTAATCCAAGTGAACGATCTTTTTGAGAAAGATGTTAATGCCCTAGGCATGCCTGAACATTATCGCAAGGAATATAAGGTTTCACGTTTGGACGACTCCAGAAGCTATATAAGCACCCTAAAAAGTTATCCCTTAAATATTGAGGCAAGACATGTAAAGACTTATGTGGCCAGCAATCCCCCATCCAATGGAAGTTTGGGGTCTATTTCAATTGAAATAAACAACTCCATGATATTACTACCGGAAGAACCAATGAAACGTCGTTATTTTGATAAACGAGTAGGTTGGTTTGCCAGAGGTCAGGTAGATTATGGCCTGGATGCCCAGGAAAGCAAAACCGTAAGGTTTCTTGACCGTTGGAGGCTGGAAGTGAAAGAAGGGGATATTGAAAAATTTAAAAATGGAGAACTTGTAGAGCCCAAAAAGCCGATTGTATACTATGTAGATAGGGCTACACCAAAAAGTTGGGTTCCCTTTATAAAGCAAGGAATAGAGGACTGGCAGATTGCTTTTGAGGCAGCTGGTTTCAAAAATGCCATTTTGGCCAAAGACCCCCCAACTCCCGAAGAAGATCCGGAATGGTCGCCAGAAGACGTGCGTTATTCCGTAGTTCGCTATTTGGCCTCTCCTATTCCCAACGCCAATGGACCGCATGTAAGCGACCCCAGGACTGGAGAAATATTGGAATCCGATATCAATTGGTACCACAATGTAATGACCTTATTGAGAAATTGGTTTTTTGTACAAACGGCTGCCATTAATCCAGATGCCAGGGGAGTTGCCTTTAAAGAGGAGGTCATGGGCCGCCTAATTCGATTTGTGTCTTCGCACGAAGTTGGCCATACACTAGGCTTGCCACACAATATGGGCAGTAGTATAGCCTATCCGGTCGATTCGCTCCGCTCCGCTTCCTTTACCAAAAAGTACGGTACGGCACCCTCTATAATGGATTACGCCAGATTCAACTACATTGCCCAACCGGGAGACGAGGGTGTGGCCCTTATGCCAGAAATTGGAGTGTACGACAAATATGCGATTGGATGGGGATACCGCCCCATTTTGGACAAATCTGACAAGGAAGAAAAGGAAACCTTGGATAGTTGGATCCTAAAACACGCGGGTAATCCATTATATCGATTTGGCCACCAACAAGTAGGGGACGTAGTAGATCCAAGTTCGCAGACAGAAGATTTGGGGGACGATGCCATTAAGGCTAGTGCTTACGGTATTGAAAATCTTAAGAGAATAACTCCAAAACTAATTGAATGGACAGCAGAAAACGGTAAGGAATATGACGATCTAAACACCATGTACGGCCAGGTAATTTCACAATTTAATAGGTACATGGGCCATGTAAGCAATAATATTGGCGGCGTTTATGAGCATTATAAGACCTATGATCAGGAAGGGGCAGTATATACCCCTGTAGTTAAGGATCATCAAAAAAACTGCTTGCTATTTGTGCAGGAACAATTGTTCCAGACCCCGGAATGGCTGATCGTTCCAAACATCTTTAATAAAATAGAATATTCGGGTTCCGTAGAGCGAATAAGAAGCTTACAAGTTAGAACGTTGGAGAATATTTTGAGTTTGGGCAAACTGGCCAGGATGATCGAGAACCAAACTCTCAACGGTGCAGAGGCCTATTCCCTATTGGAAATGATGGGCGACCTTAGAAAAGGACTCTGGTCCGAAACAAGAAATGGAAACAAAATTGACACCTATAGAAGAAATCTACAAAAGGCACATATTGAAAGATTGGCCTACTTGATGACCGCTGAAAACGAAAGCAAAAAGGGAGATTCTGGAGGATATCAAAAATCCACCCCGATCAATACCGGTCAATCCGATATTCGCTCAGTTGCCAGAGCGGAATTGAATATTCTTAGAAAAGACCTGAAAAATGCAATCAATAGAACAGTAGATCCTATGAGCAAGTTTCATTTACAGGATGCAGTGGAACGGATAGAATTAATTTTAAATCCGAACAGTTAAATCGATCATCATTTAAGATACGTCTTAATTGTTATAAAAATAACATTCAGTATAATTGGAAAGGGCTATTTTAACAGATAGCCCTTTTTATTATCCTATATTTCAGATTTTTCCGTTGAACGGATACCTTTTAACGATTAAATGTAAAATTTAACAATATTTATTTTCCAGCATTTAATATTTTTCCTACTTTCAGACCTTTCTTAATACCCCCCAATCTATGTCCTATAAAATTAAAAGTTTATTGTATTTTGTTTGTTTTGTAGCCTCGGCTGTTTTGTACTATGCATTGGAGCCCGAATATAATAATAAAAACAATAGGGATTCGGCCGAAATCATTGAGCTACCATCCAATAATTTGGATCTTGACAATAAGTTGGCAAAACTGGAAAAAATTCAGGAATAGGGCTACTTCTGCACTCTTTTAAAATTCACAACCACATTTATTGGTCTTTTTACAACAACTTTAAATAGGTTTCACAACATTGGCCAATTAGGAGGCAATAGATTATATATCTTAGAGGTATAATAAAAACCCCAAATCTATGTCCTACAAAATAAAAAGTCTCTTATATTTTATTTGTTTTTTGGTGTCAGCATTGGTTTACAATAATCTATCTGACAATACTGAAGCAAATAAAGAACTGATCTCAACAGATAAATCAAAAGTTACTATTGAAGCTTTGGCAGATAACTCAGAAAATAAGTTCATAAACGTACAATAACAACAATCCAATAATTTGTTTTGAAAAAGGGTATAAACCTAGGTTTATGCCCTTTATTTTTGGTTCATACCTCTAATTGGATCAATCCCAAAAGTTGTATGTGAATTACAAAAAGATATAATTTACTATCTCAAGTTTGTGTTCTGTTCATTTTTTGCATCGCCCAAAAAACGAACCAAAAAACGCTAGGCTGATTTTAAATTTCTTTAAATCTACGCAATTTCCACAGCCGCGCCGTCCAGGCCGCTTTCACTATGGTGAAATGCTCTTTGGACAGCTACCTGAACCCAATGTGGAAACCACTTGATTTACGACGAAATTGAAAATAGGCCGGTCCTTTCGTTCCGTCAACCTTCATGTGGGAATAAGTCATTTTCCATTATTAAATACCTTTGGGCATTGCCCTCAAGGTCTATGGTTCGGTCGTTCTTCTTCCGTCGTGGAGATGGCATGGCCGTTAAGAATTATTGAAGCCTTGGAAATAATTTAGGCCATGGCATCGGTCCTTAAAATCCAGAGATTTTAGGGACCACCTAGTGAAGAAGGGTCTTTTCTTTTGTTTCGTTTTCTTTGGACAAGCAAAGAAAATGAAAGAATTATTTAATCGTTAGTTTTTCTAGATTGCTCCTATTAATTAAAACTATTGCTCAAAAAACATGAGTGATCAAATTAATCCTAATTTTACATAAACACAACAATTGTTCCTGACCCCTCTAATTGCAATCCAGAGGGATCCCATAATTTATGTCGGTATGACAATTGTACTTCCCATATCCACCTAGGCCATCTGTTAAAATTGCCCTAAAACCAGCTTTCCTGTTAAACCAATCTAATAACGTATTGTCCTATATACAAAATAGTAAATAATATGAAAAAATTAGTTGTATTAGTTGTATTGATGGCCGGTATAAGCGCCATTGCACAAAAACCGGAACGAGAAAGAGGCCACAGAGGCGATATGAAAGATATGAGTCCTGAACAAATTGCCACCTTGCAAACGAAGCAGATGACCTTGGCCTTAGACCTTACAGATACCCAACAAAAGGAAATTCAAAGTCTAAACCTGGAAAATGCTGTGAAGCGTTCAGAGAAAATGAATGAAATGAAGGCAAAAAAAGAAAGCGGTGAGGCTAAAAAATTAACTTCTGAAGAACGTTTTGCCATGAAAACAGCCATGCTGGATCATCAGATAGCCCAAAAAGAGGAGATGAAGAAAATATTGAACAAGGAGCAATATGAGAAATGGGAGAAGATGAAAAAAAACAGGGAAGGTCATAGAAAAGGCAGGGGAATGGATGACAATGACAAAAGGTCTGGAAAGAAATAAAACTTTTTCCCCTATAGAATAAAGAAGGCTAAATAGGCATATTGTTGTCTATTTAGCCTTCTTACTTTTATTGATCAATGAAGATCTTTGGCAATATTTGCGAGGGCAGCGATGGTCTCATCCAAATCTTTATAACTTAGGGCATCGTTTAAGAAGTAACTCTCAAACGCACTTGGTGGCAAGTATATCCCCTGGTTGAGCATACCGTGGAAATATTTCTTGAAAGCGGCATTGTTGCCTTTGGCCGAAGATTCAAAATCTACCACTGGTTCTTCTGTAAAATGTATCGAGATCATGGAGCCGAACCTATTCATTTGAAAAGGAATATGGTTATCGGTCAATACCTGTGCCATTCCTTTCCCCAAGTATTTGGTCTTATCGGCCAAACTCCTAAAAACTTCTGGATTATTGTTCAATTCGGTCAACATGGCCAGTCCGGCACTCATTGCCAAAGGGTTACCACTCAATGTTCCCGCTTGATAAACTGGACCATCCGGAGCCAAATGCCCCATGATCCCCTCTCTGGCCGCAAAAGCACCAACTGGCAATCCTCCTCCAATTACCTTTCCAAAAGTAACGATATCGGCATCTACCCCCAATACTTCTTGGGCACCCCCTTTTGCCAATCTGAATCCAGTCATAACCTCATCAAAAATTAGCAATATGTCCTCCTGGTCACAAAGATCACGCAATCCCTTAATAAAGTTTTCTTCCGGAATAATACATCCCATATTACCGGCTACGGGCTCAATAATTATGGCAGCAATTTCTCCTTTATTAGCGGTAGCCAAGGCTTTTACACTTTCAAGATTATTATAAACCGCCAAAAGGGTATCCTTTGCAGTGCCCTGGGTTACCCCGGGACTATTAGGACTACCAAAGGTAACCGCTCCACTTCCCGCTTGAATTAAAAAGGAATCCGAATGACCGTGATAGCATCCTGCGAATTTTATTATTTTGTCCTTTCCTGTGAATCCCCTGGCCAAACGCACAGCACTCATACAGGCTTCCGTACCACTGTTTACAAAACGTATCTTATCAATATTGGGGACCATGGAAACCGCTAGCTTTGCCAATTGGGTTTCTATTTCCGTCGGCATTCCAAACGAGGTTCCCTTTTTGGCCTTCTCGATAACCGCATCTATTACGGGGGCATAGGCATGACCTAAGATCAGCGGCCCCCAAGATGCGATGTAATCTATAAGCCGGTTACCATCCTCATCGTACAAATATGCCCCTTTGGCCTCCTTCACAAATACAGGATTACCTCCAACGGCCTTAAAGGCCCTAACAGGGGAATTTACCCCTCCAGGAATATAACGCTGTGCCTCAGCAAATAAAGCACTGCTTCTTCTATAAATCATAGATTATCTTATTTTTTCAGATTTAACAGTCAATTTTTGGCCCTCGGCCAAATTGCTATTGTTCATATTGTTCAACTTCATCAATTCCGGGATGGAGACAAAGTAGCGTTTAGAAATGGAATATAGGGTATCTCCCTTTTGAACCACATGAATTTTATGTTCGTACTGTTTCGGTTCCTTTTTTACAATGGCGCCAGACTTTACAACCGTCCTGTCATACTTATCCAATTCATAACGCTCTATAAGCGCGATCAATTTATGGGGATATTTACGGTCCGTTGCATAACCGGCCTCTTTTAAACCATGGGCCCATCCTTTATAGTCATCATGATCCAAATCGAACAAAAACGCATATCTGGCCCGGGAAGATAAGAATACACTGTGGTCCCTAAAGGAATACATGGGATGGTTATACTTCCTAAAACATTCGCCTTTTGCATCGTCATCATGAAAATCATAATCCCCTTCCCAACCTGTATGACATTTTATTCCGAAATGATTGTTGGTCTTGGCGCCAAGAACACCTCTACCCGCGCCACTTTCCAAGATGCCTTGAGCCAAGGTAATGCTGGCAGGTATGCCATAAGCCTTCATTTCAAATTGGGCTATTTCCGCAAAGGTCTCTATATATTCCTCGGTAGTATTAACCGTGAACTTTACAAATTTGCCATTGTCCTCAGGTAAGGCATAAGCAATCTCACTTTTGGATTCGTTTAGCGGTTTGGACTCTGGCCTGGTAGCAGTTGTAGTAGTCCTTGGATCCGGCTTTTTAGCATAAGTGGTTCTCTTTTTAACACCGCAACTCACTAGGAACAAACCCAATATTGTTGTTATCGCTATTCTTTTTATCATACTTTTATTAATGGAAGATTCTTCTTTTTTAAAATTAAATTCATTCCTGCTATCCCCTGTAGACCACCACTGTGTATCGCCAAAATTTTGGTTCCTGGTTTAAAATAATCATTTTTTACCAAATCCAAAATACCATACAAAAGCTTCCCTGTATAAACGGGATCTGTAGGAATATTGGTCTTTTCTTTAAAATAATTAATAAACTCTATAAGCGCTTCAGAAACTTTGGCATAACCCCCAAAATGATAATCGGTATTGATTTCCCAGTTTTCTTTGGCCGTAAAATTACGAATATCTTTTTTTAAAAAATCACCTTTTAGTGAAGGAAAGCCTATAACACTCTGATAATGAAGTGAAGAATTGATAATCCCGGCCAAGGTTCCACCCGTTCCAACACTTGAACATAGGACGTCAAAATCCTTGTCCTGCGGAGTCAATATTTCTTCACAACCCTTAACGGCAAGCAAATTAGTACCGCCCTCGGGAATCATATAATAAGGACCCAAGTCTTTGTTCAATAATTCCAAAAAAGAAGATTCCGACTTGCACCTATAAGCCTCTCTTGAAATAAACTTAAAATCCATTCCATGCCCATGGGCCTGCGCCAACGTTGGATTGAGCATCCAATTTCGACTTAATTCCTCTCCCCTGATTACCCCTATCGTCTTAATCCCGTACAAATTTCCGGCATAGGCAGTCGCGGCAATATGGTTGGAATAGGCCCCACCAAAAGTTAAAATCGTATCCAAGCCTCTTTGTTTGGCCTCTAAAATATTGTACTTAAGTTTTCGGTATTTATTGCCGGAAATAAACGGGTGTATCAGGTCTTCCCTTTTTACCACTAGGGTAATCTGTTTTTTGTTTAAAATAGAAAGGTCTACTTCCTGATTTATTCCCTGCACGCCTAAGGCTTTTGGCCCCAAAGATATTTAATAAAACTAAAAGTCCTTCTCTCCTGTAGATAATATAAATTAGTTTCATTATCGTAGGCCTCCCTTTCAAAGCTGATATTCTGGTAGGCCTTATAAGCATCAAAATATATTAGGTATCTAATAATGCCTTCCAATAAATACAAAAAATAAAATGGAACAATCAATAATTCCCGTTGTTGCCTTAGATGTATTTTTTCGTGATTAAGTAGCGTAGCATCCTTTTTTAAAGAAGAGTTCTTCAAAATAATGAAGGGCCAAAAGGACAGTCCCACATAGTTCTTGTAAAATACATGTTTAAAAACTAAAATCATTCTATCGGATAAATATCACGCATATCAAAGATAAAAGGGCATTTCATAAAATCTTTTCATAATCGACTTACTACGAACAAAATAGGTTCAAATACAAAAAGTATGCTAAACTTTGTTAAATCGACCCCAACTTGATTGACCAGCTTAAATTATTTGGTATAAATCCCATAAATTTACATCAATGAAGAAATTTATACCACTGGAGGAAGGGGATTTTTACCTTTCAGAAGACGGATACAAAGTTTTTACAAAACAATATCATCTAAAAAGGGGATATTGTTGTGAAAGTGGCTGCAGACATTGTCCCTACGGCTATAATCAAAAAACGAACGCACAGCGCCATAAATAAGGTATTCGGCATGATTTTTGAGTTTGTTTACATTGAATATCACAAGTACTAATTCAAATATAATAGCTATGAAAAAGATTAAATTTTTAGTCGTCCCGATCTTGGTATTGTTCTTCGCCAGTTCCTGCACATCGGTACGTGTATTATCGGATTATGATAAAGAAGCAAATTTTAATTCGTTCAAAACCTATGCCTTTTATAAAACTGGGATAGACAAGGCCCAGATTTCGGATTTGGACAAAAAGAGAATACTTAAGGCCATTGATACTGAAATGAGCTCTAGAGGTTATGTAAAATCTGAAAATCCCGATATGTTATTAAGCATATTTACCAAGGAAAAACAACAGGTGGATGTGTACAACAATTATTGGGGCGCAGGCTTTTATGGATGGGGCTGGTCTCCATTTTACTGGGGATCTCCATATTACGGAGGAAACAATGTTAGCACAAGGACCGAAGGCTCTTTATATATAGACATCATAGATGCCAAGAACAAAGAACTGGTTTGGCAAGGAAGGGGCGTTGGCACCTTGAACAACATTAGAAATATGGAAAAGAAAGAGAAAAGGATAAAAGAATTCGTTTCTGAAATATTGGAAGCTTATCCTCCCGGATCAGCTATGAATTAAATATTTTGCCTTTAAAAATATCCATTACCTAAAGCATATTTAGGTTATTTTTTAGAATAAATTCTCCCTAATTCCCTTCCCATTAAGGAAGGGAATTTTTTTTGATCCCCTTCCAAAAATATGTTGTCTTAAAAGTGCCCTTTTGCTTTCTTTAGCTATATAATTATAAAAGGTGGTTCTTGGGGGACATGGGCGCATTTTGTATCTTTAAAAGGAATAAAACACAAACTATGTCTTTTGAAAGCAATTTCATTTTGGATAAGCTTCCCGAGCATTTGAAGCAATATATTAAACCACAGAATTATGAGGATTATTCCCCTATAGATCAGGCGGTATGGCGATACGTAATGCGAAAAAATGTAGACTATTTAAGTAAGGTGGCCCATAAAAGTTATTTGGAAGGCCTAAACAAAACGGGGATTTCCATAGATTATATTCCCAATATGTACGGCATGAACCGTATTTTAAAGGAAATAGGGTGGGCGGCCGTGGCCGTGGATGGTTTTATTCCTCCTTCTGCCTTTATGGAATTCCAGGCTTACAATGTTTTGGTAATAGCATCGGATATTCGGCAATTGGAGCACATTGAATATACCCCTGCACCCGATATTATACATGAAGGAGCTGGGCATGCCCCAATCATAGCCAATCCCGAATATGCGGAATACCTGCGCAGGTTTGGGGAGATAGGGTCCAAGGCCATTTCCAGTGCCAAGGATTACGAACTATACGAAGCCGTAAGACATCTGTCCATTATAAAGGAGGCCGAAGGCACTCCCCTAGAGGACATAGATAAGGCCCAAAAGAAAATCGAAGAACTGCAATTAAATATGGGCGAACCCAGTGAAATGGCCCTGATCCGAAATCTTCATTGGTGGACCGTGGAATACGGGCTGATAGGTACTGTGGACCGACCAAAAATATACGGTGCGGGTTTACTATCCTCTATTGGGGAAAGTGCCTGGTGTATGACCGATAAGGTCAAAAAAATTCCGTATTCCCTAGAAGCAGCACATACTTCCTTCGATATAACCCAACCACAGCCACAACTATTTGTTACTCCAGATTTCGCCTATCTAAACCAAGTGCTGGAGGAATTTGCCAACACCATGTCCTTGAGACAAGGTGGCCTAAGTGGTTTGGAAAAGCTTATCAACTCCAAGGAAATGGGTACCGTAGAGCTAAGTACTGGCCTACAAGTATCAGGGCATTTTGAGAGTGCCATTGCCCATGAAGGAAAACCGGTCTATTTACAGACCAAAGGCAATACGGCCCTTGCCTACCGGGAAAAGGAATTGATAGGGCACAGCATTAAGCAACATCCCCATGGATTTGGTTCGCCCATAGGAAAATTAAAAGGTATAAATCTTGCAATAGAGGATATGAGTCCCCGCGATTTAAAGGCCTATAATATCTATGAAGGCGAAGCGGTAGACCTTGAATTTATAGGAGACATAAAAGTTTCTGGGGAAATTATTACGGGTACCAGAAACCTAAAGGGAGAAATTATTCTGATTACTTTGGCAAATTGCACGGTTACCCATAATGATAAAATCCTCTTTCATCCGGGCCAAGGCTTATACCATATGGCCGTAGGGGAAAATATTGTTTCCGTGTTCAATGGTCCAGCGGATTTAAAGAGTTTTGATTTGGTTACGCATAAAGTAACCGACACCACCATAAAATCGGCCAAAACAGAACAAAGAAAACAATTGGAGCAATTTTACAAGCAAGTCAGAGAATTTAGGGAAGGTAAAAATGTAACCATCTCTAGAAACAAGGTTTTCCTGGAAATAAAAGCCAACCACCCAGAAGATTGGCTACTTTCCGTTGAATTGTACGAATTGGCAAAAAATAATGGTGATGGAAGTTTTGCTAAAGAACTGAAATATCACTTGGAAGCCCTTAAACACCAAAAACCGCAACTAGGCCATCTGATAGACGACGGACTGGAATTGGTAGATAAAAGTTTGGTAGCATAAGCTTGGTCATTAGTTTCATTTGGATTCCTTATATTTATGCTGCTACCTTTAATAGATCTGAAATGAAGCCTTTAACTTGTTTTGTGTGTTGCTTTTTTATTTTATCCATGTCTCCTCTACTATCCCAAACCAATTATGACGAAAGCAAGGTCCCTTCCTTTGAGGTGCCCGATCCGTTAATGACTTTTAAAGGAAAAAAAATCAAAACCGTTAAAAAATGGGAAAAAACAAGAAGGCCGGAGCTATTTCATTTTTTTGAAAACAATGTATACGGCAAGATTCCCAAGACCCTTAAGATAGACTCCTATACCATATTAGAGCAGGACGACAATGCTTTTAACGGAAAAGCCAAGCGCAAGCAGGTAGAACTTTCTTTTAAGAACAACGGCAAAACCTTGAGATATACCATTTTGCTTTATCTACCGAAGAATAAAGTGAAGGCGCCAGTTTTTTTGGGCTATAATTTTTATGGCAACCATACGATCACGGAAGACAAGGCCGTATTTATTTCATCGGCCTGGGCCAATAACAATGAATCATTCGGAATCGAAAACAACACCTTGACCGAAGTGTCTAGGGGAAAAAGAACAAATCGCTGGGCAGTGGAAAAAATATTGGATGCCGGTTACGGCTTAGCTACCATTTACTATGGCGAAGTAGACCCGGATAAAAATGATTTCACTGACGGAATACATAGTCTCTTGTATCAACAAGACCAGAATCATCCCAAGCCTGACGAATGGGGCAGCATTGCAGCTTGGAGCTGGGGCATGGTAAGGGCAGTGGATTATTTTGAAAAAGATCCTGACATAGATGCTTCCAAGGTAATTGCCTTCGGCCATTCCCGACTGGGCAAAACATCGCTTTGGGCCGGGGTCATGGATAAAAGGTTTGCAGGGGTAATTTCGAACGACTCGGGCTGCGGGGGCGCAGCCATGTCCAAAAGAAAATTCGGAGAGACCCTAGCGGTTATAAACGATAGGTTCCCACATTGGTTTTGCGATAATTTCAATGAGTACAACGAAAATGAAGAAGCCTTGCCGGTAGACCAACATCAATTATTGGCACTTATTGCGCCGAGACCCCTTTATGTGGCCAGCGCCCAAGAAGACCAATGGGCAGACCCCCGGGGCGAATTCCTTTCCGCTCATTATGCCACGCAGGTTTACCACCTATACGATAAAGAAGGCATAGAAACCATGGAAATGCCAAAGGTAAATGAGCCTATCCACAATACCGTTTCCTACCACATCCGTACAGGCAAGCATGATGTTACCGACTACGACTGGGAGAACTATATTAAGTGGGCAAATGCCTATGTGAAATAGTGTTCAACAATTCTATTCCGAACCAATTTAGTTCAGCACCTTTAATTCATCAAAATTTTGGATGTTACTATCCCCATAGGTCAGTGTCCAACCCATGGAATTGGTAAGCACCAAAAATTTGGAAAGCTCGCTTAGCAATCTGTTCTCTGCATTGGACTTTAAGGTAGAAGCCTCTATTTTTTTCAACAAGGATGCATTAACATTCCGCTTAATTTTATTATAATCCTCGGCATTGAACTGGTTTAAATAGTCTGCAGTAACATCGTAATATTCAAAATCGGGGTTTATCTTAATTTCAGGTTCCGGGATACTTATTATCCGAAGGGTCTTGGTAGCCTCATCAATTTCGAATTTTACCAAACTAAGGTCATATGCCACGGTCACCTCCGCATTTACCACCACCAGTGCCTTTTTATCAGCAGTAATCAAAGGGCCAAATAATTGCTGGGAATCCTTATAATTGTATACTTCTGCAAAATGCCCTTCGGTAACGATCAATTTGGAAACGTTGTTGATCTGCTCCTGAATGAGCATGGAATTCTCCTTTAAAATGGACTTCTTTTCTTTCTCCTCCGAACAGGAACGAAAAATAAAAACAACGGCCAACGTAATTATAACACCAACAAAAAACCTTTTCATACCACTAAATATATGTTATAATCAAGAATTATAATGCTAATTTTTAAATAAGATTATTGCGTTTTGCTTTTTGTACGGCTTCCAATTTGCTGTGCACTTGAAGTTTTGTATAGATGTTTTCAATATGCCTACGCACGGTACTGGGTGATAAAAAAAGATTCTCTGCAATTTTAGTATGACTTAGGCCCTTACCCAGTTGTTCCAAAACTTCCACCTCACGATTTGTCAGGAAGACCTTTTCCTGGGTGGCAATATTGTTTAAAGCTATTGGGTTTCTAAGTAATTTAAGGGTTCTTAACGCTACTGTAGGGGTCATTGCTGCTCCTCCGTTTAGTGTATCCAAAATTCCTTTGTAAAGGGTCCCGGGATCAACATCTTTTAGTAGATACCCGTCAGCCCCTGCTTTTATTGCATTAAAAATATTCTCATCATTATCAAAAACCGTCAGCATTACAATTTTAATCTGAGGGTATTGCGCCTTTATTTTTTCGGTTACCTCAATTCCACCTAACACAGGCATTTCTACATCCATCAAGATAAGATCCAAATTGGAGTTTTCCTCCAGTTTTTCCAAGCATTGCAATCCGTTTACAGCTTTCCATTTCACCACTATGGCCTCAAAAAAAGCAAGTTTATCCTCTACTGCTTTTAACAGAAAAGAATTATCGTCTACAATGGCTACTTTAATTTTCATATCTTATTTTCTTACAGGGATGTAAAAATCAACTGAAGTTCCTTGGCCCAACATTGAGGTTAGCTTTAATTCACTATTTAGTTCCACAGCTCTTTTTTGCATATTTGACAGGCCATTCCCCAACGTAACTTCAGAAACATTAAAACCTACTCCGTTATCGTTGACTTCTACATGAAAATAATCTATAGTTTTATGAATACTAACCGCCATAGTGTGTTCTACCAATTCACTATTTACATAAGCGTATTTCAGGGCATTATTAACAGCCTCCTGAATGATTCTATATAGATTTACCCCTTCTTCGGCTGTGAAAGTATAGGTTGGGTCTATATCCGAATCTACCGTGAAATTTAATTTTATATGTTCCGAAGATTTAGTTACGGATGCCATAAAGATGTCCAGGCGATATTGTAGGTCTTCAAAAGTGATGTGCTCTTTGTTCATTGCCCAGATCGTATCGCGCAATTCATTGATCGTGGTTTTGGTGAACATCCCAATTTCGGTTAATTTGTTTTTTATTTTATCCTGTCCAGTAGTTAAACCATACTTTAAGGTGTCTATTGATGAAATAATAAAAGTTAATTGACTGCCTATATTATCATGCAGGTCCCTTGATATCCTTAACCTTTGATCCTGCAACCTATTTTGGGTCTCTATTTGAACCAAAGCTGTTTTTAATTCGTTTTCCTTTAACAGCTGCCTGTTCTTCAATCGCTGTTGACTATAAAAAAGATAGCCTATAAGTCCCAGTAAAAATGCCACGGCAAGCAAACCATAAATTAGATTATTTTTTTTGTTGATCTCCAATTTGTTTTCAACCAATTGCAATTGCTGTTCGGACAGTTCCTTCTCTTTTTTTTCTGCCTGATATTTTGCCTCCAACTCAAGCATTGCCTTCGTTTTGGCAATTTGAAACAAGCTATCTTTTTTAATAATAAAGGCTTTAGAAGTGGTATAGGCGAGATCTATATACCCTTTTTTATAATAAGCTTCTGATAGTAATTGTAACGCATTCACCTCAAATTCTTTAAAATCCTTTTGCTGGGCTACTTCCAAAGCTTTATCCAATTGGGCTATTGCAATATCATATCTTTTAAAACCCAATTGGTTTTTTGCAAAACCTATCCTAGTATTGGTCAGTTCATAGTCGTTATTATCTGTAATAAACATTCCTATGGCCTGCAAATAGGTTTTTTCGGCTTTCCCATATTGACCCAAACTATCTTCGGCTACGGCAATATTGTTCAACATATACGGCACATATCTATGGTACCCTAATTTTTTATACCCCTCAGCTGCATCCAGGGCATAAGTTGTGGCATCATCAAATCTTTTCAAGCGCAACATTACCGAGCCTATATTCCCGGTAGTTACCGTAACCCCAAATGTATTCTTACTTTTTTTATACAATTCAAGCGCTTGTTGGTAATAATCCAACACCTTAGCATATTCCCCCTGCTTTTTATAAACGATGCCAATATTGCTCAATACCATTGGCATTAGGCCTGGATCAGTAGCATTATTTCCATAAATTCTCAGCGCCTTAAAATAATGCTCTAGTGAAGTTTCAAAATTTCCCCGCTCATCCTCTATAATCCCCAGATTATTATAGGTATCGGCCAAACCAATACTATCCGCCTTTAAATAATTGATCGAAAGACTTTTGGAGTGGAAATAAATGGCACTATCGTAATCTGCTTTAGCCTGATACGCACTGGCTATAGAGTTATACGCCGATGCATATAGTTTTTTTTTATTCGTTTTTTTAGCTTCCAATAGCGCAGTCCTTGCGTAAACCAATGCACTGTCCAAGTGTATGTTTCTATATTGCCAGGAAATCTCGTTCAAAGTGCCAACAAGGAGTTCTCCATTTTGAGTTGTTGAAACCCTCAAAAGACTATCCAGCTTTTTTTGCTGAGCATAACATTTTAATATCGTTAGTATTGCTAACAAAAAAATTAGACCTTGCCTTTTCATTAGTACAATTATCGTAAAAATTTCTAATTTATACTATACTTTGTTCCAGCAATGCTTCTTTTAAATTATACGTTATAAAACTATATTCATTTAGTCCACTTTCCCTGTTGGAATAGGTTACGCGATGATGCTCTATACTTTCCAGATAATATCCTACAAGATTTCTATGGGCGTTTTTCAAGGCATGGTTTCTCTTTTTAAAATAAAAAATTACACTAAAAGCGATGGCCAAGGTAGATAGAACAATTAAAATTAAAATAGGCATACTTTTGGCTTTAAATATAGAACCCATCCTGACTTTTTTTATTGAAGTAAAAATGTAAGAACGGGTTCATACTTTTCAAAGTATTAGTTAAGGCATTAATACCAAGAAAGACAAAGCTTCTTGAACATTATATCAGTGCCATTATTGGAACCTTTCCATAAATAGCTCCCAATCAAAATTTGTTTTTACTTGCCAAATATTTCGCTGGTATGGTATTCAAGTAGTTTTTTACCTGCCAAATACATGCCTTCTGCGTATTTTCCCCCATCTGGTTTAAGCCATTTGGTGGTTTCGCTATAATTATCACCTCTAATGGAAACTATTGGATTCAATAAGGTGGCCGTTGCTTGGGTTTGGGTTGAATAGGCCGCAATCTTTTCTTTCTGCAAAACGCCATCAATTTCCAAATCAGATTTCATGCCTCCTAAATATTGAGATTCTGGACTACCACCAATTTTCAATTTTCCACGTGTAAAATTCACATAACTGGCAAGTCCCACAGCCTGTTTCGATTTATCGAACATGCTCGTAAGTCCTGCAGATGTATTTTCGTCCGTAACGGTATACGTATCCACTAATCTATAATTTACAAAAAGCTTCACTTTGGCCTGATTGCCTATATTCCAATCTGTACCCAAGGAAGAAAAAACATATACCAATGCAACATCGGCTATTAAGGCATCACCCAATTCACTGGATAAATTTTGAGCTGTTTTATCAAATCCTCCCAATTTGGAAGAAAATGCATTTCTATCTTTATAGTAATAAGCGTAATCTGTAGGTACAACCGCAATAATCCCTGTCATATCGGTTTCAAAAAGCATTGGACCAACAGCCTTTTCCCAGCCTTTATAGCTATCCGATTTTCCGGCCTCTTCGGCCGAAATAATTTCATATCCCTTATTATTAAAATCAGCAATGAACTCTGCGTACAATTGATCCGTTTTTGCCTGAATTGCATCTTTATCCAAGGACGATAGACCAACAGCCGCTTTTGCTTTGGAAGCATTTTTAATACTTCGCCCAAATCCACCTGCTTTTTTTTCATCGACCGCCTCTTTATAAATTTCAAAATTTATAGTAAAGCTGGAAATATAAATTTTCTTGGGTCCATCAACAATTTTATTGGCTTTAAAACCATCATCTTTTGGTTTAAATTCACCCAATTGTTGCGCCTGAACAGTGCTTATAGCAAAAAGAAAAATCGTAAGGTGTAAAAAATTAAATTTTGATTTCATGAAGTTTAAGGTTTAAATTATTTCCCTCAAAACTCCAATAAAATAGAAAACAAAACCATAGGGCAATTGCCCTATTTTAATCAGAATTTCATAAAAGGATACTCCTTTTGAAGGTACGTAATTTTTTGATCAAGTGCCTTAAGGAATTCCTGATGCTTTTCCGATTCTAGATTAAATGGACGGTGCTGTAATCCTTTTTGAATGGCTAATACTTCATCCATAGTCTTATAGGAAGTTTCAGAAATCCAAACCGTTTTAAATTTTTCCCAGATATAGGTAATCGCCAGGTCATTGGGATGCACCAGATCATTCGCGTAAAAGCGATAATCCCGAAGTTCGTCCATCATTAGTTCATAACTCGGGAAATACAAGGCATTAGCTTTTTTTATTATTTGGTGCACTGCACTGATCAAATGCGCCTTACTTTGTTGATTTTCTATAAATCCATCCTTTAAATGACGCACTGGGGAAACTGTAAAAACAATCTTGGCCTTAGTATTTATGGTTTGAATTTGACGTACAATAGCTTCCAAGCTTTGTACGATTTTTTCTATTGAAAGTAGTTCTTTCTTAAATGCCAACTGTGGCACCTTATGGCAATTGGCGACTTCTTTTCCATTTTCCTTCAATTGATAGGCCCAAGCTGTCCCTAAAGTAATAAAGATATGGGAAGCCTCGGTTATATATAGTTTCGTTTGCAATAAGCCCGAGTTTAAGCTACCGCTTAAATCTTCTTTTGTAACAGAGGACAAATCGGAATGCGCGTCATAGCACTGCCAGCGCTCATTCAAAAAAAATACCTCTTCCCCTGTGTATTGCTTCTGATGAATAGCCCTAAAAATCAAGTTTTCGATAGCCAATGGATGGAATAAAATTCCAAACGGATTTTGTAGGGTTTGAAATTTATAGTAAGCCAGTTTGTCTCCTATATTGTTGGCAAAACAAGACCCCAACACCATTAGCTGACTTCTATAATCAATCTGATTTTCAGCTTTTTTTAGAGGTATCTGTGTTTGAAGTTTCATGATACAATTTTAAGCATTACCTTCCTTAAGCAACTCTAATGCATCCTTAAGATGATATAACTATTTGGATTTTTATAATCGTCCTATAGTATATAATCTTTAGCTTTCTGCAGTACCTCTCCAATCCCAGTTGGATTTTTACCTCCGGCGGTAGCAAAAAACGGTTGACCGCCCCCGCCACCTTGAATGTACTTTCCAAGCTCCCGAACTATGGTTCCAGCATTCAATTTCCTTTCCTCTACCAATTCCTTGGAGATATAACAGGACAAAAGTGCTTTCCCCTCGTTCTCCGAAGCGAAAAGTAAAAAAAGGTCCTTTCTATTCTGTCCCATCTCAAAGGAGATGTCCTTAATTCCTGCCGCATCCAAATCTACCTTTTTGGCCAAGAATTGAATTCCGTTTACTTTAGTTAGTTCATTAAGCAACTCGCCCTTCAAATTTTTAGCCTTCTCTTTTAAGAGGTTTTCCACCTCTTTTTTCAATCTCAAATTTTCTTCTTGCAAAGCCGTTAAGGCCTTAATAGGTTCCTGGGAATTATTCAAAAGCTCCTTAATTTCCAACAGGGTATTATTACTTTCAGAATAATAATCCTTGACAGCATCGGAGGTTATGGCCTCTATCCTGCGTATTCCCGCAGCCACAGCGCCTTCCGACTTAATTCTAAAATGCCAAATATCAGCAGTATTCCGCACATGGGTCCCACCGCAAAGTTCTATTGATTGCCCAAAGCGAATAGTTCTGACCGCATCGCCATATTTTTCTCCGAACAGGGCCATTGCCCCTTGCTCCAAGGCCTTTTCCATAGGCACGTTTCGCTGTTCTTCCAAAGGAAGTCCATTACTTATCCTCGCATTTACAAAACTTTCAATTGCCCTCAGTTCATCTGCACTAAGTTTGGCAAAATGCGAAAAATCGAATCGTAGGTATTTGGAATGTACCGCCGAACCTTTTTGTTCCACATGGGTTCCCAAAATTTCACGTAATGCTTGGTGCAACAAATGGGTTGCCGTATGGTTGCATTCCGTTCTTTTGCGCTGCTTTGCATCTACCACCGCCTTGAATTTATCCCCTGAATCCTTGGGTAAATTTTTTGCAAAATGTACAATCTCGTTATTTTCTTTTTTAGTATCCAAGATATATACCACATCCCCATTGGAAGCTTCCAAATATCCCTTGTCCCCAACCTGTCCTCCACCTTCAGGATAAAAAGGGGTAAGGTTGAATACGATCTGATATTGCTCACCTTCTTTTTTGGAAGTTACTTTTCTATATTTTACAATTTTTACAGAGGTCTCCAAATTATCATACCCCACAAATTCCTGATGTGGATCCTCGGCAAGAACGATCCAATCTTCTTTGGACACTTCGGATGCCGATCTGGAACGATCCTTTTGCTCCTTCATGGCAGCTTCGAACCCTTTTTCATCCAGTTCATATCCCCTTTCACTTAAAATAAGTGCTGTTAAATCAATTGGAAATCCGAAAGTATCGTACAGCTCGAACGCTTTTCTACCGTCTATTTTTTTGTCCTTGTTTTCGGCAACAATATTATCCAACAATAATAATCCTTGGTCCAAAGTCTTTAAAAAGGAATGTTCCTCCTCTTTGACCACATTTTCTATTAACTGTCGTTGGTCCTTAAGTTCTGGAAAGGATTTCCCCATCGTATCGGAAAGCACTTTTACCAATTGGAACATAAAAGGTTCCTTGGTATTCAAAAAGGTAAATCCGTAACGAATGGCCCTTCGCAAAATTCTACGGATTACATAGCCCGCCCCCGTATTACCGGGCAACTGTCCGTCAGCTATGGAAAAGGAAACCGCCCTTATATGATCCGCAATTACCCTAATGGCAATATTTGTTTCTTCGTCTTTTCCATACTTGGAATTGGTGATGGTCTCTATCTCCCTGATTATCGGGGTAAACACATCGGTGTCGTAATTGGACTGCACCCCTTGCATTACCATACACAAACGTTCAAAGCCCATTCCGGTATCCACATGTTTGGCCGGCAAGGCTTCCAATTGTCCATTGGCCTTCCTATTGTACTGCATAAAAACCAGGTTCCAGATCTCCACGACCTGAGGATGGTCTTGATTGACAAGGGCAGCACCGGAAACTTTTACCTTTTCCTCTGCCGAACGGATATCCACGTGTATTTCCGAACAGGGGCCACAGGGTCCTTGGTCTCCCATTTCCCAAAAATTATCCTTCTTGTTCCCAAAAAGAATCCTTTCCTTGGCCACTATCTTACTCCAAAGCTCCAAGGCCTCCGTATCTTGGTCCAGCTTGTCGGCATCTTTACTTCCCTCAAAGACCGTTACATAAAGGCTATCCTTATCAATCTTGCACACTTCGGTTAAAAATTCCCATGCCCAGGCAATGGCCTCGGCCTTAAAGTAATCCCCAAAACTCCAGTTCCCCAACATTTCGAACATGGTATGGTGGTAAGTATCCTTCCCCACCTCTTCCAAGTCGTTATGCTTGCCACTAACCCTAAGGCATTTTTGGGTATCGGCCACTCGAGTGTACTTAGGGACTGAGTTTCCCAGGAAAAACTCCTTAAACTGATTCATGCCCGCATTGGTAAACATTAATGTAGGATCATCTTTGATGACCATAGGTGCAGAAGGAACAATTTTATGGGATTTTTCCTTAAAAAATTCTAAAAACTTGGCTCTAATTTCTTGGGATTTCATGTAAATTGGTAAGCTTTTTATATATTTAACGGTTGTTAGAAAACAATTTGCAAATTTGCAAGTTATCTATAAACATGACCACAAAAATAGGATAAATTAGATACATGTCTAAGGTAAAATATTATTACGACCCGGACACCCTATCTTACCGTAAGATAGAACCCAAAAAATCCAGAAGATTTAGAAATATTGCTCTATTTTTTCTAGGGTCGTTTCTATTTGGTTTTTTAGGTCTTATATTGCTTTTAAACACTAATTTGGTAAACACCCCGCGCGAACTATCTTTGGCCAGGGAAGTGAAAAACTATGAACTTCAGTTCGAATTGCTGGGCAAGAAAATGGAGCAGATAGAAAACGTACTGGCTAATATTGAAGATCGTGACAACAATATCTACAGATTATATTTCGAGGCCAATCCTATTCCTGAAGAACAGAGAAGAGCTGGATTTGGAGGGGTAAACAGGTACAAATCCTTAGAAGGCTTCAACAATTCCGAAATGATCATTGCCACGACCAAAAGGCTGGACATTATTCAAAAACAAATGGTGATACAATCCAAATCCTTGGATGAGATTACAAAGCTGGCGGAGGAAAAAGAAAAATTATTGGCGGCAATCCCCGCTATACAGCCCATAAAAAATGAAGATCTTACGCGTATGGCATCGGGTTACGGTTGGCGTTCAGACCCTTTTACCAAAGCCAGAAAAATGCACTGGGGAATGGATTTCACCTCCCCTAAAGGCACTCCCATTTATGCCTCAGGTGATGGAACCATTACCCGCGCTGACAACAACGCCTCAGGTTACGGGAAACATATAAGAATAGATCATGGTTATGGATATATGAGCCTTTATGGTCATTTAAGTCAGTATAACGTTAAAGCCCGACAAAAGGTAAAAAGAGGTGATCTTATTGGCTTTGTAGGAAGCACTGGGCGTTCCGAAGCACCCCACCTGCATTATGAGGTATGGAAGGATGACGAACGCATTAACCCCATCAACTTCTACTACGGAAGTTTAACCGCAGAGGAATTCGAAAATATGTTGAAATACGCTAACCAAGAAAACCAATCCCTGGATTAATGCATATAGATCTTCCGGAAAAACGATATTATGGTATTGGTGAAGTAGCCGATGCCTTTGATGTGAACACCTCACTTATCCGTTTTTGGGAGAAGGAGTTCGATGTGCTTAAGCCTAAAAAAAACGCTAAGGGCAATAGAAAATTCACCCCCCAGGATATTAAAAACCTGCAACTTATCTACCATTTGGTAAAAGAACGCGGTTTCACCCTGGAAGGTGCCAAAACCCATTTAAAGGAAGATAAATTAAAGACCTTGTCTACCTTTGATGTAATCCAAAAATTGGAAAAGGTTAAGGCAGAACTGATCAAAATAAAGAACCAACTATAAATAACACTAAATACACTGATCATGAAAAAATGGTTAATTCCAGTAATTATCCTTGCCGTTATAGGAATAAGCTTGTACCAATGGGCCGTAGGCTTCAACAACACGGCTGTTAAGCTTAAGGAGACCTCTACCCAGTCATGGGCCAATGTGGAGAGTGCCTACCAAAGACGAAACGATCTTATAGGCAACTTGGTAAAGACGGTACAAGGCGCAGCTGATTTTGAAAAAGGTACCCTTACAGCTGTAATAGAAGCTAGGGCCAAAGCCACCTCCGTTAGCATAGACCCCACGAATATTACCCCAGAGCAGCTGGCAAAATTCAATGAGGTACAAGGGGGACTTAGCGGAGCACTAAAAAGTCTTTTGGTAACCGTAGAACGTTACCCTGACCTGAAGGCCAACCAAAATTTCTTGGAACTGCAGTCACAATTGGAGGGCACGGAAAACAGAATAAACATAGAACGAAATCGATTTAACGAAAGCGTTTTGCCCTACAACAATCATATAAAAACATTCCCTAATTCCGTATTGGCAGGCATATTTAATTTTGATGAACTGGCTTACTTTAAATCTGAAGCTGGTGCAGAACAGGCTCCGGATGTGAATTTCGAATTCAACTAAAATCAAGATGTCCAAAGTAGAAGATTTTTTAACGGCCAATGAAGAATTGGAAATAGTGAATGCTATTGTAGAGGCCGAAAAAAATACTTCCGGGGAAATAAGGGTGCATATTGAACCCAAGTCCAAAAAACCCCATTTTGAACGTGCCCAAGAAGTATTTCACTATTTAAAAATGGACAATACCAAAGAAGAAAATGGAGTATTGATCTACATTGCCGTACATGACAAGAAGTTTGTTATTTATGGCGATAAGGGGATAAACCGCGTAGTCCCCGACAATTTTTGGGACAACACCAAAAAGATTCTGGAAAATCATTTTAAAAAAGGAAATTTTAAGCAAGGTATCATAGAAGGAATACTCATGGCCGGCAAAGAATTGGAAACCCATTTCCCTTGGCGACATAACAACACCAACGAATTAAGCAATGAAGTATCTAAAGGGTAGTCTCTTATTCCTGGTATTATGCAGCTTCTCCATAACTGTTGCCCAATTTAAAATTCCCGAAAAACCCAAGCTTCAGGAACAAACGAGTGTTTATGACTATATAAATTTACTTTCTGCCGAACAAAAAGCTAGCCTGGAACAAAAATTGATCCGTTATTCGGACAGTACTTCAACCCAGATCGTAACGGCCATTATCTCCTCTACCCAAGGGGAAAATATAAACTTTTTAGGCGCCAACTGGGGACATGCCTGGGGTATTGGACAAGCCAAAGAGGACAACGGTATTTTAATTCTATTGGCCCGGGACGACCGGAAAATTGCCATCAATACAGGTTATGGAATAGAGCCCCTATTAACGGATGCCCTTTCCAAACGTATTATAGAAACTGTCATTATACCAGAATTCAAGCAGGACAACTATTACGACGGACTCAACAAAGGGGCGGATGCCATTTTTAATGTGCTCAATGGAGAATTCAAGGAAGAACGCAGTTTCGACAAAAATACTGGTTTTCCATTTCAGACCCTATTGCCTTTCATCATTTTCATTGTAATTCTCATCATTCTTTCTAATAAGGGAAGAAAAGGTGGCGGTGGTAAGGGAGGTAACCGAAAGGGTATGGACCTTTGGGATATTATTGTACTCAGCAATATGGGCCGTGGAGGCTACAGATCAGGGTCTTCCGGTGGTGGCTTTGGTGGTGGAGGCGGTGGTTTCGGAGGAGGCTTCGGCGGTGGCGGCTTTGGTGGCGGTGGCTCGTCTGGGGGATGGTGATTTTCCAATGTATCAATGAATTAATGTAACAATGGGATAATGGATCAATTTACCAATGAATAAATGTGTCATTGTTTTTATGCAGCAATGGCTTAATTTGAAAATTTGGTAATAAGCGATCGCGAGTTCGATGTAAAAACTTAAAAATCAAAAGCCGTCAAATTGAGTGGTTTTTCATAGTGAAACGAAGAAAAACTGTATCGAAATTAGGCTTTTGATCGAAAATTCACTTGTCTTCGATACGATTTTCTACCAAAAATCACTCTGACTGACGTAAATTTTCTAATAGACAACTCACGCTAAGTTAATTTGGTGATTTGAAAATAAACCTTCAAACCAGAAACCTTTTCAATCCAGAAACCCTTCAAATCAGAAAAATCTCAAACTAAAACATTAATTGTAACGACCTCTTCTACCTCCAACATCAGGTTTTTTGCCTCCAAACTGATCAAACTTGTAGGTAAAACTTGCCATAAAATACTGCTGTAGTACCGTACCTTGAAAATCCTGAATAAAATCCTCCCCAGTAGTCCTTCTGGTATTTATATTTTGATCCAACAAATCGTAGGCCAAGACCTTCAAAGTTCCTTTATCTTTCATCATTTGAAGCCCAAGGCTCATATTCCAAAAAAGGGCATCCTTTCTAAATCCTGGACCTACATTGCCATTATAACTATATTTCAGATCATTGCCCCATATTAAGTTTTTGGGCCAATAGGTGGTAACCCTTAGACTGGCATTCTGGGAAGTGAATTTTATATCCTCAACACTTTCCAAATTATAGGTGGTATTGTTAAAGCCTATACCATATCCAGGTTCAATCTCTAACTGTTCCTTATAATTATAGGTAGTGGAAATATAGGGGGTAACATCAAAACTTTTTGCCTTTAATTCCACGCCGTTGGTGAAACTTACCTGTCTTCCATAACTCAATCTTGGCCTTACGTTGAATTTAAGGGTATAGAGACTGTCTTTCTTTATTTGCTTGGAATACCCAACACCCCCGTATCCACTATAATTGCCATCCACATTGGTATAACGGGTAGTTCTTAAAAAATTATCGTCCGTTGTGGAGATGGCGGACACCCTATCCTTCTGGATATCAAATCCGGTATAAAGAAAAATTCCGGTTTTATCCTTCCAGTTATAATTGTTGTAATTAAAATCTACGCCGTGGTTAACACTGGGCAACAAATTGGGGTTCCCTATTACTACGTTCAATGGGTCATTGATATTGGGAACAGGTTGCAATTGATTTACCGATGGCACATTGAGCCTGGAATTATACCTCAGGTACAAGCGTTTGTTCTTGCCTATATTATACCTAATATTAGTTCTAAACAATAAATTCTTATAGGAATTGGAAAAAGAGGTGTTCTGTAGAAAATCCTGATTCTTAAGATCTGTCATTACATAGGAGGCATTGGCCCTAATATTCAATTTTTCACCATTGCTGCGTATTCCAAATGATGGGGACTGTTGAATATTTCCGAAGTTAAAATCTGAACTTAAAGCCGTATTAAAATCGGTATAGCCATTAGTAGCAGCGTCAAAATCCATTACCTGCTTGGCATTGTCCCTTTGATCATTTCGGTATTCATAACCAAAATCCAAAAACAACTTACTGGTCAATGGCTGCCTATAATCCAGCTCCAATTCATAGGAATTTGTTTGATTATCGATTTCCGACAGCTGATCCAGGTTTTCTACACTTGGGTCATCCCCATATATCTCCCGGAAGGAGTTTAGGTTGGAGGTGTTCACATTTTCAGAATTGTTATTGGAGAAGTTAATGCTGATCATTTTACCAATAGTATCAAGCTTTTTCATAATTCCAAGACGATTGGAAAAATTTCTTTGATGTCCATCACTGACAGTTATCCTATCATTTCTGTTGATCAAATCCCCATTTTCATCTGTGGAAGTCGTGTTGTTGCTATTGACCGAATTTGTCCTATTGATACTCATAGAAGGCTGAACCGTAACCCGAAGAGTTTCATCTACATCATAGTCTATATTTGCCGCCCCCCGGTTAGAATTGGTAGAGCCCTCGAAATTGGATACGTTGTCTGTAAAATATCTACTGTCGGGCAAAATGTTTTCCCTACTTGTCCTTTGGTCATTATAGGAATCGCTATATCCAAAAAAGTAGTTGGCATCGATCTTATATTCCCCTTTTTCAGAATTGGCATAACTGGTCCCTACGTTGGATGAAGTAGTGATTCCATTACCGAAATTATTGATAAGACCTGATTCCCTGGCTCCGGAATAACCCCCATCGGTATTCCCTACCATATCGTAAATCTCATCAAAAGAAAACCCAGAATTGTTTATGTTATTTGAGCTGGCAATAACGCTTACCCTCTTCTTATCATTAAAATAATTGATAAGTCCGTTTAGTTGATATCTTTCATCGGTACCATAACCTGCCGCCATTCTTCCTAAATAGCCCTTATTCTTATCTTCCTTGATGGTTAGATTGATGGTCTTGTTTTCACCATCGCCAGCTTCCCCGGTAAACTCTTCGGTTTTGGTTTTGGTATCTGTAATTTGAATCTTGCTTATTATATCCTTGGGCAAACTTTTGGTAGCTACCTTGGGGTCGTTACTAAAGAATACCTGTCCGTTTACCAGGACCTGATTTACCTCCTTACCGTTTACGGTTATCTTACCATCACTATCTACCTCTACCCCAGGTAGCTTTTTCAAAACATCCTCTACAGTCGCATCGGGCTTTGTCTTAAAGGAATCAGCATTAAATTCCAAGGTGTCCTTTTTTATGGTGATAGGCACCCTATCGCCCACAACAAGTACAGCATCCAATTCCTGCGCTTGTTCCTCCAATTGCACATTCCCCAAATCTACCTGAGCCCCCAGTTTAACTTTTATATAATGTGGCTTATACCCATTGTAGGAGAAATATACATTTACCTCCTTGAGATTGGTATCCCCTTCCAATTCAAAGACTCCTTTTTGATCGGATACGGTGTAGGAAACCAAGGTACTATCCTTTAAAGATTCTGCATAAATAGTGGAGGCTTCCAATGGTGCCTTGGTAATAGCATCAACAATTTTCCCGCTCAATACAAAATCCTGGGAAAAAGAAAGGTTAAAAAATAAAATGGAAAATAGGATAGAAAAGTGAAATTTCTTCATCTGGCAATACTGTCTTGGATTCTTGGTAGTTTGGTAAGCCACCAAAAATAACCCTTGACCCACTACGACCCAAATGGTTAACAGAACTTTAAGACCTAGAAATTAGAAATACCCCATTAACAATACAGATTCCTATTTCTTTCTCATAAAGACCGATACAGGCACCCCTGTAAAATCGAAATTCTCCCTTAATTTATTCTCCAGAAAACGCTTATAAGGATCTCTTACATATTGAGGAAGGTTACAGAAAAATGCAAACTGCGGATAGGGTGTTGGCAATTGGGTGCAGAATTTAATTTTTACATACTTATCCTTATAGGCCGGCGGCGGATAGTTTTCTATAATGGGCAACATAATATCGTTCAGCTTTCTGGTCACCACCTTTTTTTGTCTATTTTCATAAACCTGAACTGCAGTTTCTATAGCCTTAAAAATTCGCTGTTTCGTTAAAACAGATATAAAAAGAATGGGCACATCTGTAAAGGGTGCTATGGCCTCCTTAATTTTCTGGGTATAATGCTTAATGGTATTGGTCTCTTTCTCTTCAATCAAATCCCATTTATTCACCAAGATTACGATTCCCTTATTGTTCCGTTGTGCAAGCCAAAAAATATTTTCCACCTGTCCATCAAAACCACGGGTAGCATCCAACATAAGAATGCACACATCCGAATGCTCAATAGCCCTTACGGACCGCATTACGGAATAGAACTCCAAATCTTCCCTCACCTTGGCCTTGCGACGGATCCCAGCGGTATCCACCAAATTAAATTCGAAGCCAAATCTATTGTATTTAGTATCTATACTATCTCTAGTAGTACCGGCAATATCGGTAACTATATATCTTTCTTCCCCTATAAGGGCATTGATAAAAGACGATTTTCCTGCATTAGGTCTTCCAACCACAGCAAAACGCGGCAAGTCGTCCTTCTCTTTTTCCTTTTCCGGTAATATCTTTACCAAATCGTCCAATAAGTCGCCCGTACCACTACCGTTTATACTGGCAATGGTATAATATTCGCCTAGGCCCAAGGAATAAAACTCCACGGCATCTTCAGCTCTTTTACCGTTGTCCACTTTGTTCACTACTAAGAAAACGGGCTTATTTACACGTCTCAACAAATTGGCCACATCCTCATCCATACCCGTAACCCCGGCTTCCACGTCCACCATAAAGATGATGGCATCAGCCTCATCTATGGCCAGTTCTACCTGCTTATCTATTTCTTTTTCAAATACGTCATCGCTCCCCAACACATATCCGCCGGTATCGATCAGAGAAAACTCCACACCGTTCCAATCACTTTTTCCGTAATGACGATCTCGCGTAACCCCGCTCACAGCATCAACAATGGCCTCTCTTCTTTGAATTAATCGGTTAAAAAAGGTTGATTTGCCTACATTAGGTCTTCCTACAATGGCTACTATAGCACTCATACTTTTAATTTGTTGCAAAAGTACTATTTATATCCGAAGAAAAAACAGTATCTTTTATCCTAATTATCAGCCAAATAGTTTGAAAGCCTTACCCAACGAAATTGTATTAAGACCTAGGTTCCAACTTAACCTAAAAGGTCCTGCCCAACCCATTCTACAATTGTTTCAAGAAGTGGACAAACCCCCTTTTAAGGTTAAAATATCCGATCATCATGTTTTTATAAAATTCAATAGGGCGGAAACCCATTTCTGGTCGCCTCAGTTACAAATAGAGATAGTGGACCAGGAGGACGGCAACAGTACCATTTACGGATTATTTGGTCCCAACCCCACTTTATGGACCTTCTTTATGTTTGTCCATTTTGGAGTAGCCTCCCTTTTTATCATTTTTGGGGTTTGGGCCTATTCCAATAAGGCCCTGGGCAAAGAAATAGGCCTTCAAATAGGATTAATGGCCTTAATGGTCGTAACCTGGATTGTTCTTTATGTATTTGGTAGGATAGGAAGAAGAAAAGGAAAGCCCCAAATGCATCAGTTGCATGAGTTTATGTTACAGCATATTAAGGTTTAAGGTTCAAAGATTAAAATGAGTTGGCAGTTTCAGGAAGCAGTGGGCAGAAATAGGTTCAAAGTTTCAAGTTCAAGGCTGTAGGCCAAAAATAATTTGATCGAAAGATGTTCCTTCCCCTAAGGAAGGGAAGGTGGCTTCGACAGAGGAGAAGACGGAAGGGGTTTGATGTACAGGGCGCTGGCAGTGGGCAGTTTTCAGTGGAAAGAGAAAAATCTGATTCCGAATTACATTTTCCAGTTAAGAATAAATCAGCGAGTATCATTGAGGTCTCGACTGCGCTTGACCGGACAATCTTTGTTTAGTTCCAAAAATCATATCGTGTTCTGTGATTTAAACAATCCAATAAGACGCTACCCCTGGTTATACCCGAAGCGTTTCAATTGGTTGGGATCGCTTCTCCAATTCTTGTTGACTTTCACATAGAGTTCCAAATGCACCTGCTTGTCGAAGAATTTTTCCAAGTCCTTACGGGCTTCCACCCCTACCCTTTTTAGGGCACTTCCCTTATGACCTATAATAATACCTTTTTGGGAATCGCGCTCCACCATGATAACAGATCGCATGCGGATTATATCCTCATCCTCAAAAAACTCCTCGGTATCGATCTCCACAGAGTATGGGATTTCCTTTTTATAGAATTGAAGGATTTTTTCCCTAATGGTTTCGTTTACAAAAAAGCGTTCCGGCTTATCCGTTAATTGGTCCTTGGGGTAATAAGGCGGGGCTTCTGGCAACAATTCCAATATCCGAAGAAAGACTTCCTTAACATTAAAATTCTGCAAGGCAGAGATGGGATGTATTTCAGCTGTTGGTAATTGTTCGTGCCAATATTGAACCTGTTCTTCCAAAATACCTTGTTCCGAAACATCAATCTTGTTCAAAAGGAGCAAAACAGGGATTTTGGTGTTTTTTAGTTTTTCAAAAAAGCGCTCATCCTTCAAGGCCTTCTCCCCAATTTCTACCATATAAAGCAGCACATCGGCATCTTCAAAGGCAGATTTTACAAAATCCATCATAGAAGACTGCAATTCATAGGCCGGTTTAATAATTCCCGGAGTATCGGAAAGTACAACTTGAAAATCGTCACCATTGACAATTCCCAAAATACGGTGCCGGGTAGTTTGTGCCTTGGAGGTTATAATGGATAATTTTTCCCCAACAAAGGCATTCATGAGTGTGGATTTCCCCACATTGGGATTTCCTATAATATTTACAAAACCGGCTTTATGCGACATCTTCCCTTTTTAACTATAATAGGTGCAAAGGTAGTAGAATCCTTCTATCTATATCATAATAAAGCCTAAAATTACATAAAGCACTACTGTTATTAAGCCCCCGATCAAGGCATAGGGCAACTGGGTATTTATATGGTCTATATGATCACTGGCAGAGGCCATGGAGGAAATAATGGAGGTATCCGAAATAGGCGAACAGTGGTCTCCAAAAACCCCACCTCCTAAAGTAGCAGCAACCACTAAAGGTATTGGTGCACCATGGATTTCAGCCATGGGCATGGAAATCGCCATCATAATGGCAAAGGTCCCCCAGGAAGTCCCGGTTGAAAATGCGATAAAGGAGCTAATTACAAAAATAACTGACGGTAAAAAAACAGGAGACAACCAATCTTTGGACCAGTTTGCGATAAATTGTCCGGTACCCAGAGCATTACAAGCATCCCCTATAGCAAAGGCCAATAGCATTAATAAAGCCAGTGGCATCAATTCACTAATACCCTTTAGTGTCAGATCTATCATTTCTTTGGTTTTCATAATTTTTTGAGATCGATAGAGCACCATGGCCACCAAAATCGCCGTAAGAACTGCGTATAGGACAGATGATGAACCAGAACCTTGACCAATTGCCTTAAATACATGATCGCCAAAAGAAGTTGCATCCTCCACAGCGTCCCAACCCGTATATGCCAGAAAGAAAGGCATCATAACTACCATGGTTGCAAGGGGAACGATCATATTGTAAGCCTTGGCCTTGATTCCTTCTTTGGACTCAAAGGAGGTTACCTCACTGGACAACATAGGTTTGGCATTATCATTAAGCAATTTACCCGTTTCCCTGGTGCGCTTTTCCGCTTTTGACATAGGTCCAATATCCTTTTTGGTAATAATTACCACGAAAACAATGGCAATGGCCAGGATAGGATAAAAATTATAAGCTATGGACTCTAGCATAGTTCCAAACGGATTTTCTATACCCTGGGTAAGCAAAAGTCCCATTATAAATGCTCCCCATGCATTAAAGGGAATTAAAATGGAGGAAGGAGCAGAACTGGAATCGGCAATATAGGCCAGTTTTTCCCTAGGAATCTTCAGTTTATCAAAAATAGGACGATATAGAGTTCCAACCGTTAAGGAACTAATACTAGTCTCCACAAACAGTAAAATTCCCGTGAACATTGCCATAAGCTGTACTACTACCCTACTATACCCACTTTGTTTTTTTTCAAAATAGGCTATTACCTTATTAAGCTCGTTTATAAAACCCTCGACCCCTTTGGAATACTGTATAAACAATAACAAGGCTCCCACTAGGGCACTGAACATTATGGTTCTGGTATTGCCAGGCGACTTAAAAACATTGACCATACCTTCCACTGCGGCTAAGGTACCGGTAAAAAAATTCCAATCATTGATGATCACCCAAGAGAACCAAATCCCAAAAAGCAGGGCTATATAAACTTGTTTGGTTCTGAGCGCCAGCACAATAGCGATTACAGGTGGTAAGATTGAGAGAAAACCATAGTTATCCATAGATGATCGGGCGAATTAAAGGTGACGGATTTTAATTAAAATCGATACAAAATAGAAAGATTTTGGACAATGAGGACTACAACTGGGCATTTTTAAATGTTTGATAAAAATTTAGTCTCATTTTTAATATTTAATTGAAAATAGATTTGGGAAATCATAAAAAGCATGTATCTTTGCAGTCCGAAATAATTCAGTCAGCATTATGAACTGAGGGTTTAGAGCCAAGTTGAATGTTTTGGAAACGCACATCGCGGGATAGAGCAGCATCCTTCGACTACGCTCAGGACAGGGTACCTACTCTGACTGGAAAAATATAAAATGACAGTACCTTTAAGGTACATTGAACATACATCGCGGGATAGAGCAGTAGGTAGCTCGTCGGGCTCATAACCCGAAGGTCACTGGTTCGAGTCCAGTTCCCGCTACAAAGAAAACCAGCTAGAAATAGCTGGTTTTTTTGTTTTGCGCAAAAGCAATGCTCGCATTGGCTTTGAAGCAAAACGAAAAAATAGGGCGCGGAGCGACCTTGGTTTTCTTTGTAAAGCCACCCCCATGGCCCTTTCCGTAGTGAAACGGAGGAAAGAATCCAGTTCTCCCACAACTCTTAAAATTGTTTCCACATTAAATTTGGCGTAGTAGCCTTTCCTTGTAAAGCCACCCCCCATGGCCCTTTCCGAAGCGAAGTGAAGGAAAGAATCCAGTTCTTCCACTAATCAAATTTTAAGATAAAACAAAATTAGAGGACACAGAACAATCTAGCTTTTGTAGTAAAGCTACCCTATGGCCCTAAGAAATTCCTATTCCAAAAGAGAAACCAATGCTTTCGGATCAGGATGCGGCAGAATATTTATTGGCGAATGTGTTCAATAAAAATTGGTATCAAGACGATAAACTTCTATAGGGAGGGCGAAATAATATTAAAGTCAGATCATAAATAAAAAGCCACTTGCCTTAAGCGGGTTATGGTATAGTCCAGCTGTGGTGTTTTTATGGGCCATAATCCCATTGATGCTGCCAAAAAAAAAGGAACAAAGGCCCCAAAAGCAGCATAATTTATAAGTTGCATATAAATCTGGGGCTATAAGAATTCAAGATGATTTTTAATTGTTAACTTTAAAAAGGTCAATAGTTAAATCACCTAAAATGAACCCACTGAAAATAGTCCTCGTTTTATTAAGTTTTACTTTTTCGTTCCATTGTCTTTGCCAAAATAGTACAACTTCCATTAACGTTACGGTTACGGATAAAAATACAGGAAAGCCAACGGCAGTACGAACTAAAATCAACGATTCTAATGGATATGTAGCCGGCATCCCCAAGGAGGCTATTTCTATTATGTACGGAAGGGACGACAAAGCGGAACGCTACGGTTTTCAACCAGATAGCACCTATTATATTGATGGCCATTTTAATCTTGATCTACGCCCTGGAAAATATAAAATTACCTTATCAAAAGGGTTTGAATATCTGGATCAGGAGCATACTATCGAAGTAAAGGAAAGTGGAGGCAACACTTTTAGTTTTGAGATGAAAAGGTGGGTTAAAATGTCAGATTTAGGTTGGTATTCCGCCGATGACCACATTCATATTCGCCGGTCTCCAAGGGAAAACCCACTAATCTTGAAATGGGTCGAAGCCGAAGGGCTAAATGTTGGGATCTTACTTCAAATGGGAGATTTCTGGGCAACCTATTTTTCCCAATATGCATTTGGAGAAGATGGAACATATGGACAGAATGAAAGCTTACTTTCTACTGGCCAGGAGGACCCAAGAACTCACCAAATTGGTCATACAATCGCCTTGGTAGCCGATGATTTTGTTCGGCAACAAAAAGACTATTACGAATACGATAAGATATTTGATAAGGTTCATGAATTGAACGGGATAACTGGGTATGCCCATCAAGGTATGTCCTTTAATGGTTCAAGGGGTATGACTTTAGATGTGCTAAGCGGCAAAGTGGACTTTCTTGAACTACTCCAATTTTGTGTCAATGGGGGCCCTCTGCTTACCCAAAATTACTACCACTTTCTGGATTTGGGCTATAAACTTACGGCAACGGCAGGATCCGACTTTCCCTGGTGTGGCCTTGGTCCGTCATTTGGTACCGACGACCCAAGTTGGAATGCCCGAATTGGCAATGTCAGGTTTTATACTTGGATAGATGGAAAATTTGAGTATGCATCTTGGAAGAAAAATCTAAAGGAAGGACACACCTTTGTCTCATCCGGCCCTATGCTTGTTTTTAGTATCGATAATCATCTCCCAGGTGATGAAATTAAATTGTCGGCACCGCAAAAAGTCTCCATTAAGGCAAAAGCTTTAGGAAATAAAGACCAAATTCCACTTTCAAAGCTGGAGATAATAGCCCATGGAAAAGTGTTGAAAGAAATAACGCCTAATGGGGATGTTCAATCTCTGGAAAATATGGAATTGAACTTTGATCTAGAATTAGAAAAAGGGACTTGGATAGCTGCACGCTGTTTTGCAGGCCCAAATCAAGTTGCCCATACAACACCTATTTATATTACTGTAAATGACGGGGGTTTTCACAACCCGGAAACATTCGATGACTACTTGTCATTAAACGAAAAGTATCTGGATGAACTGGAAGCGGAATTGAAGCAACCCAACGATCGGGTAGATATGCGCGCCTGGTGGCATCGTAACCCGCTACAAAAAAGAATTGCCGAAACACGAAAAATCATTGAAACATTGAGAGAAAAAAGAAGGCCGGATTAAAGCATTTTTTTTGCATTGGTACTAATGCGTCTAAGACTAACAAAAAATCCTCCTTTTCTACTTCTTTTTTAATTTTTCTTGGATTTTCTGTAACTAGGATGTGGTTCCGTAGAATTCAATTCATTTTTCCAAATATCTATTTCCACTTCGTTTTTCTGAATAGCACCAAGCGTGCTTCGTCCTTTTGATACATAGGACTCAAGAAGGGCGATTAAATCTGTTATTTTTTCAGGGTACTGTGCCACCAGATTATTCTTCTCACCCAAGTCTTCTTTCATATTGTAGAGTTGTACTTGAGGCAGTCCCAATTTTATAGTTTCGATCCCAAATGGGGCAGTCCTTCCTCCTGAGCCTGGCGCTAAAAGTAATTTCCAGTCGCCTTTACGTATGGAAAAACGCCCATGAACAGAATGATGTACTATACTTTCACGGGGATTGTTAACAGCTTTTCCAAACCAAGAATTAAAAAAACTGAAACTATCCTCTCCAACCTCATCAGGAAGCTCTTCAGAAAGCATCTCTGCAAAGGTCGCCATCATATCGGTTAAACAAATAAGCTGATTGGATTGAGAGTGAGCTTTCACTTTCTCTGGCCAACGAAGAATGAAAGGGACACGGTGCCCACCATCCCAAAGATCTGCTTTGTATCCTCTTAACTTAGAGCTTGGAAAATGATTCTTCGACTCTAAATAAGAAATATCCACTTCTCGGCCCTGTGAGGTACCATTATCCGAACTAAAAATTACAATTGTATTTTCGCTTAGCCCATTACGATTAAGGGCCTCCATCACTTCACCTACAGAACCATCGGTTTGAGCTACAAAGTCACTATACTCACCCAAAGTCCCTTTTCCTTTCCAATTGGGAGCTGGGGCCACTGGTGAATGTGGCGAATTTTGCGCAAAATAAATAAAGAAAGGCTTTCCTGACTTTGCCGCTGCAGCTTTATCATCTATCTGCCGTACTACTTCTTTTGTTAAATCAGGAAGTGTTTCAATAAAAGGAATCTCTTTGATAATCGTATCGTCTTGAACAATACTGCTCATATCGGCAGATTGCTGGAAGCCATAAAATTCATCAAAACCACGACTGATAGGTCCGTCTGGAATGTGGGTACCTATAGGGGCAGGAGCATAGAAGTGTGTTTCGGTCATCTTTTGTCTCGATGGTTTTTTTGTCCCGCTTGGCAATTCATAATGATAATCCAAATGCCATTTTCCAACAATGGATGTACTATAGCCCTTGCCACGGAACAAACTACCAAGCGTCATTCGGTCTGCTTCAATCAGGGGTTCGCTTCCCCCACCTACAATCCCCCTTTGCAATCGTGTACGCCAATTATACCGACCGGTCATCAATCCATATCGTGATGGAGTACATACTGACGAACTTGTATGGGCATCAGTAAAGACCATCCCTTCTGCTGCCAATTGGTTTAAGTTAGGTGTTGGAATCTTGCTATGGGTTGGATTTAGTGCCTGAACCTCTCCATAGCCCATATCATCAGCATATATAAATATAACATTGGGTTTTGTTTGTTGCTGTGCAAAAAGGCTTGTCGATAGGATTACCCCCAGCAATCCAATAATTAAAAATTCTTTCATTTCATATTAATTTAGTTTCTTTATTAGTTTTAAGTACATTATTTTCCTAATGCTATTTTTACTTTTTTCATAAATTCTAAACTCTTTGGATTGACAAATGGCTGGTCTCTTGTAACATCTTGGGTTATCAGCATATTTACAGTAACCGGAACATTAGCCTTAGCCATTTTATGAAAATAATCGAGATACTCTTGTTCGGAGAAAGTAGGCCCTCCCTTTGAATTGGAATCACGCCTGATGATACCATTGAAAGGTTCTTTTGGAAACCATGAACCATCCAACACAAAAGATGAATGTTCCTGCAATCCTTCATAACGACCACCTTCCTCAAATAACTTTTTATCAAGCGGATTGTTCAAGCTGCCACCTGAATCACTTGTTTGAAGATCATTAAAAGGAGAATATTGCGCCCACCAGTGACTACTAATGGCTACAACTGCATCGGGATTACCGGCCTTTAATGATCGATAATACTTCTCCCATGGCATATTCATTACATAAGCAGAAAACGATGAATCGATATATCCCCAGCCGGCAATACTTTTCCCGTATCTTAAACTCACCTCACGAGCAAAATCATTCAGATATTGAAACCATTTATCTGGGTTCTCTTCTATACCTAATTTAGCAGCAAGTTCACCTCTAGGAGACATATTATAGTACAACAATAGTTTTATATCTCGTTTATTTAAGGCTTCTGCTAAGTCCGCAATCAAATCTCTCTCTGTAGTCCTTCCCGGAAGTACTTTTTCTAGTGTTTTAATCGGTGCTGGAAACATTTGCATCCCATGACAAGTAGTAAAGGTTACCCATGAAGCCCCAGTTTCAGCAACCAAATCGGCAAATACGTCTACATCAAACGTATTTACACCCCACTCAAAAGTCTCAAACGCTTGCTTATCGCCATATAAGGGATAAGTGAACAATGACCAATGAATAAAAAGACCGTATTTACCATCTCTCATCCACGATAAATCGGGCTTCAATTCCTTTGCTCGTACTTTCATTGCATTCCAAACCTTTGGACGTACTAAGGCAATATCTTTAACAGCAATTGAAGCTGATGATTTAGGAGGAATTCCATTGTCCAACTCTTCTTTCGCAGCTTTAATTTGCTTGCTCGAAATTTCAGAAAAATGAAATGTTATTGTATTTATTCCTTTTTTTAAAGGTATAACCTCATCGAACCACTGCCTTGTGCCTGCTACCTTGCGTGATTCATTGTATTGTGTAAGCCCCCTTAACGCTGTACTAAGTACTTTACCATTTGATATAATCTCAACTGTACAGTCAGGAGTTTGTCCTTGGAATTCCTTACCTGTATATTGTATTGCTACCAAATAATCTGCCGTTTCGGGCACCTCAACTGTCCACGTTATTTTATCATTTACATCTGTAAATCCATATACGATATCATTATCTTTTTCAGAAAAACCATTCCCCTTATTAGGTCCATATTTAATGGAGCCTTCAAGACTGCCTTGGTGCCCCATTAGTACATTAAATTCATCACTATTAAGTTTTATAACAGTATTATCATTAACGGATTTATGACTTATAAATAATAAGGATAATAAACAAAGACCTATAGTACTCTTGATGTATCTCTTCATCTGAGATTTTATTTAGTTTTTATCGTCAATTCCATTATTTTTTGATTCCTGAAAATTTTTAAGTTTAAGACTCCTTTCCAATTATGTTCTTGATACATTTTCATTAAATCTGAAATTTTATCAATTTCTTTCGACTCACCTGCAATTATAACATCTCCAGGTTGTAGTGCAGAGTTTGACAATACACTTTTAGCATCAATATTAATAATCAGTACGCCTGCAGTTTTACTTAATCCAGATGCGGATCTTTCCTCCATGGTCTCAATATTTTTAATTTGTGCACCAAGCCAATTTAAACTAGTTTTCTTTGTTTTTTCACTATTGTCTAATGACCATATTATTGGAAATTTAGGAGTTTTTGCTATTTTTTTTAAGGCCATTTTTTTTACTCCGAAACTATCCATTGGAAAATTCTTAAAACCTATTTTTAGTGCGGGTGAATTTTCTGAAACAGTATAATTTCCAGTATTTGGATTAATAAATTGGGGGTTTCCAAAAACACTTTGTAAGTCTGTATTGTTTCTTTGAGCTTTTAAAAGGGCTTCTTCGTCTGGAAACAAATTATAATCTACCTCTTTGCCCCATGCTTGTAACCTAATGTCTTTATGGTCTGTAAGAACAATATTTTGACGAAAAACATCTTCACTGTTTTTAAACCACACATGAGGATGAAACCCATTATTAATCATAATATTATTTTCTACAGTTCTATAAAACCCTTCTCGTAATTTTAAACCACCGTTAAGACATACATTATTATATATTGCATAGTTGGTAGATCCATCATCTAAGTCAATATCCCAACCATGATCACACCTAAAACGGTTATTTCTTATTATAGTGGTATGTATAGCATCCCACAAGGGCATCTTTGGATTCTTTGCTACAATTTCGTCCATCGTTTCACGATTTGGGTGCCAAAAACGATCTCTGCCCCATGAATTAAAAGAGCCATGGTCTCCTGATTCCAATACGGTATTGAACACATCATTATATTCTATAATATGACCACCCCAAGTACCTTCACTAACATTTATACCTGCTCTAGGCACTTCATAAATACTATTGTTGCTTACGGTTATATCCATAGCCATTGAAATTTCTACACCAGCCGTCTGCTTTTCCAATCTTCCAGTTCTATAAATCAAATTATTATCTACCGTACATGTTTTTGGAAACATATTGTTCGCTGGTCCTTTTATTGTGTCTAATTCTTTAAAAGGAATAAACTCATCGTACTGAAATGAAGGAGAGCGTACTGCACTAGGACTGCCTACGAAACTTATAGCAGAAGCGCCACAGTCATGAATATGGTTGCCAGAAATTGTTGTACTTCTATTGTAATTACTAACAAAAATAACGTTACCTCCCAAATTTGAAAATTCACAATCTTTAACGACAATGTTTTCTGTTCCTTCTATAAAAACAGCTGCCCCTCTATAGATAGTCCAGTCACTTCTAAGTAAGGGTTCATAATTCTCCATAATCGTTCTTTTGGCATGCTCAAATTTAATCCCCTCTATTGACACATCTTTAACTGGTAATTCTTCCGAGCCCTTTATTTCAAGCAAATGTTTTAAATATACCCCTTCGAATATCGCGTTTTGAATATCAATAGTTGTTTGTGGCCAATAATATAGTTTACTTGTATTTTTATCAAAATACCATTCACCAGGGCTATCTAGCTCTTCAAATACATTTTCCACCATCCTAAGTTTTTCGTGCATTCCTGCCGATGGTCTATTGTTTTGATGTCCTCCTGATAATACTGGTTCTCCTTTTTCGTTAATCCCTGATATTGTGTAATGAAACCCACCCCATTCTCCGGCGTGCATGGCATGAACAATGGTTCCTATAGGTTGAGCCCATGATTTAACCCGCTCTAGGGAAATGGCATCGGCAGAATGCCCTTGCCAATGCCCTGCCCTTTCGTCATAATTTGGATAGCGCGCCAAATTTTGTCTAATACCGTTTACAAACAACTGGTCAAAGGCAGTATTGTCCGGCATTTGGGATACCCAAATATGGTCGTTATATTTTTCCCAATCAGGTTGTAGCCGTTTTGAACCCTTTATAGTAACCAAATCGGAACCTTCACCAATTATGCTAAGATTACCCAGCTTAGGCGTAATAAGCAAAGTAGAGTCTAAATAATATTCCCCTTGGGATATATTGATGATTATTGGATTGACTTTATCCTTTGAGCGAATTTCATTTGCCTTTATTATAGCCTCGTTGATACCTTTGAATACTACCTCCGTAGATTCGCCATTTCCCTCACCGACATAAAGATTAATTACCTTTTCCTTAGAACCACAACTTATTAATAAAAAAATCAAAAAAAGGCCTGGTGACCATCTTTTCCAATAAATGGTTTCAAAATACTGTGTCATTGAAAATAGTTTTATTTGTTAAATTACCATTTGATATTGCCCTATACTTATTTGGCACCTCCATTGTCGGATTGCTCTTTAATCCAGAACCCCGGGTTGATTTTTCATTCATCGGTAGACATTGTTTTTTGTATTGTTTTTAAGAGTTCAAGCGATTCAGGCGAAACAGATCCATCTTCATACATTTCGAGATTAATAGATAATGGATATCTGTGTTCTTGTGCATATTTAATTTGCGATATAAGTATTTCAGCAGAATAGTTCGGACTCACAATTTTACTGTTCTTATCAATATGCCCCCATCTTTTTTCAAGGGGAAAACAAGTGTGGGCCATTAATCCTTTTTGAAGTCCTTCTTGAAATACTCCTTCCTTAAGTTCTTCAAATTGTGCCAACCCCTCTCCTGCAAAATAATCTTGGTATTCAGTAAGGCGTGGTAAAATCCATGAATTATAAGCTATTATACGCTCACTGTTACCACTTTTGGCTGCCTGACTTATCTTCTTAAATGGAGCACTTAATATACCTCCTGTGGTGCCATCAAAATGACAATCATAATAACGTTGCGCACCATCAAACCACCAGCCGTGTAGCTTTCTTTTATACCTTTTACCTATCTCAGACAGAATATTTGTTATGTTATAGTATAATTCTGTTTTATCAGCTTTATATCCACCTGATGCTTCCATCCAATCAGAGTCAACTGAATGGTAACAATCGTAACCATAATGATAATAAAAGATAAGTTTAATCCCTTTTTTATCTAGGACATCTGCCATTTCTCCCAATAGATCACGTTTCGTTGTTCGACCTTTAATTAATTTGTCAAGTGACTTTATAGGGGCTGAAATATACTGCTGCCCCCATGTTATCGACCAAAGAACATAAGATGCTCCCGTTTGCTCAACCATATTGGCAAAACGTTCAACATCAAAATCATTCACTTTATCTTCCCAGTTTTTTATTGTGTCACCTTTCTCAGGAGTTGCCCTATTTGTCCATTGAAACATTAATCCATAACCAGCATCGCGAAACCAATCTGGATTTTGCCTATTCTTCAAGGTGTAATCTTGAATGCTTTTTTGCACTTCTGGCTGAGTAAGTTCTATGCTTGATAGTTTAAATCCCTGAGTCTTCCTTACTATCATTTGAACAGTGTTCACACCCTTCTTTAGCATCACTTTTCCAATAGAAAGCCTTGACCATTCCAGTGCCTTGTTCACGACTTCCTCTTTTTGTCCGTTACAACTTAATTCTATACTAGCCTCCTCTGCAAATACTAAAGTAGATACTTCATAAACACCTGCTTTGGGTGATTTTACTTTCCACTCCAAATAATGAAGTTCAGGTGTTATCGACTCCACCCACAAAAACATGTGATTTTTAACAATGGGTTTCAAATTTGGGCTGATGCTGGCATAACGGGCTGAGAGTACATTAATTTGATTAGGATTTATTTCCACTGTGATTGTTCCTTCACCTGTTAAATGATCTCCTGTTTCGGCATAGGGGTCAATTTTATTTTGGGCATTAGCCAAAGTGCACCCTATTATCAAGAATAACATTGGACGACATATGAAGATCCAACAATTTTCGAACTTTATCATATAGTACAAAACTCCTATTTTCTCACTATGCTTTTAACCTCTTTCATCACTTCTAACGCTTTTTCACCAACCGTTCCATCCTGATAAATTCCTAAATTTACGGTAACAGCACCTCCGTTATTCATGCAATCTAATATGTACTTACTCAATTTTTGGGAGCTTAACCTCGGATTAGGCATTTCAGATTTCTGCTGTACCCAGTATGGTTCCATTATTAGTAGTGCTTGATAGGGTAGTTCCGGAGCCGGACCGTTTTGCATGTAACCATTGACTGGGATATCGATGGGGCTCGCTACCTCGCCAGCCCAATAATCCTGCCAAGGGGTTACGGATGGATAAATCCAAGAGTTCAGACATATAATTCTATTCTGGTTCCCTATTTTGGTGGCTTTATTGAATTGTTCAAATGGAACTTCAGGAAACTTTTCAAAAATTTGATACCAACTATCAAACCAATAACCTGCAATTTGTTGTTTGTAACGACTTCCCATTTCCTTTAATATATCTTGGAAATTATTTACGAAACTCTGTTGTTCATTATCTGTCAGAGTTTCTTTTTTAACATCAAGGTTAAATCCGAGAGGTCCGTTAATATAGCAAATCAATTCAACCCCTTTCCTTTTTAAGGCATCAGCCAATTCAGCGATTAAGTCTCTTTGAGTTGTTTGCCCTGGATGCACTTTTTCCCAAGATTTTATGGGAGCAGGACAATAAGACTCGGCATGGCCGATTGTAAAAATAACATAACCGGCTCCAGTATCTTCTACCATATCTGCGAACTTTGTCACATCGAATTCATTAACAGCCTCTTCATAACTTTTAATAGTGCCATCTTGTTGAACACTTTCAGATGTCCAGTGAAACATAAGTCCATAACCACTTTTAACAAGCCAATCAACACTTTCCCTTGAATTTAAAGCACGCAGATTTTCTTTCTCAATTCTTTTTTTTGCCGAAATAGGAACAAGTTCAATCGAACGAAAATCAAGTAAGATATGATCACCGGAAATTCCCTTGGTAGAAAATGACACTATTTGTTGCCCTTTGGTTAAAGAAATTTCAGATGTAAGTTCTAGTCTCTGAAAGTTTCTTCCGCCAAGGTAAGGTCCTTTGGTCGGTTTCAATTTAAAGTTCATATCCCCCCCTGTGGTCTTAAACAAAATATCAGTATTTTCACCTTCCTTTCGGACATTAGCAATAAGATATAATTCGTAAGTCCCATTTGATGGAACATTAATATCCCATGCCAATTCGAAATTTCCTTTACATTCCATGTTATTTCCTCCTACGATTTTTAACTCACCTTTTACCGTAGACGCCTCTGTACAGTATAAAAAAGTGCTTTTATCGTCCTTGAGCTGAATAGAAGATCTTAGCTCATCTAAGGAAAAATGATTATTTTTTTTGGGCAATCCGATTGCAATAACTTGCTCTGATCCAAAAGAAAAAATTAAGTATAAAGTCAATAAATTTAGTTTGATAAATATTTTCATGGTTCTTTAAATATTAAAATAATTTTATAAGTGCTTTTCTGAAATTAGGGCATAAGAGTTCTATTATTACGAAAGAGCATAATTATTACGCGTGTAAGGTTCTTAAGAAGAATATTCCATTATAACAATCTAATAAATGTGCTTAAAATCCTAATTACCATAAAGATGAATTAATCATTTTACGGCAACATAAAACCTAAACTTGAGATAATGGTAAGTAATTAATTATGTCATCATCCTTTTTTAGGACAAGCTAATTTTCCTAAAGTAAATAATGATGATACTTGTTTTCCTGATTAAAAGTGGCGATAAAAAATCGCCACTTTTATTTAATGTAACTATCCAAAACGAACTGATATAATTTCGTCTTAGATGGTAGCTATCCTAATTTCCACCATAGGAAGGATTCTGATCTATATTATTGTTCGAAATCTCAAAATCAGGAATAAGCCATGTGTTATTATAGGGACCAATAGGCACAACCAATTCCGTGCCTCTAGCAGCTTGCACTAAATCAAAAGATTGTGTCCTCTTTAAATCAAACCAGGCACTGCCTTCAAGATGAAGCTCCCATTTCCTCTCCATTAAAACCGCATCCCGGAAATCTTCTTGACTTAGTCCGGACAGATCAGGTACATTCAACGGATCAGCATTATCTATTCTCGCACGTTCCCTAACTTTGTTGATATATTCATAAGCAGCAGCTGGGCCATTCATTTCATTTTCTGCTTCAGCTGCTATAAGGTACATTTCGGCTAAGCGAAGTATGGGGATTGTATAATCAAGAGTGCTGCTTGTTTCTGCAGGGCTTAATTCATCTTCAAAGAATTGTTCGTCAATAAATTTATTGTAATACGTGCGACTTACAATTTCATTTCCCTTCGCATTTGTGTAACCATCTTTAATCCCCCATTCCATACGCCTATCTCCAATGGCGAAACTATTGATAAATGCTTCTGTTGGCAACATTGTGGCGGTCTGGTTTCCAGTTGGCGCAGTGTTTTGATGTAAAGGGTTACCAACATTAGGAGGCGAAACCAAGGCTTCCCATATTGTTTCGGAGGTGTAACGATTGTTATGAAAAACTTGGGCATAATCCCCTAACAATTGAAATTTATCAGATGTAATTACCTCAACGGCCTTAGTTTTTGCCAATGAATAGTTTGCGGTAATATTAAGTGGATACCCTGCCGTTGTTAAATAAACCTTGGCCAATAACCCTGTAGCTGCTGATTTATAAACACGTCCTTCGTCCACGGCATCATCGGGTAAATTAGATTCGGCAAAAATAAGATCATTAATAATTAAATCATAAATGTCGTTTTGAGATGACTTTTCCTTTTGGATTTCATCTAAAGAACGTACAGGTTCTGTTCGTAAAGGAATATCACCATATAATTGAACTAGCTGGAAATACGCGTATGCCCTCAAACATTTTGCTTCGGCTTCAATCCCAGCTTCAACAGCCGCTTCCAATTCAATATTCTCCAACCCTGCCAAAACCAAATTGGCATTATTTATAATTGCATATGGATAACTCCAGTTCTGCCTTATTGGCCAGAAATTTGCCGATGGATTATTTTGCCAGATATCTCCTGTTTGCTCTGCCGATTCCGGAAAATCACTGTAATCCGCAAAAACTTCTTGTAAATTCTTTTGTAAACCTATATTCCTAACATCTACATAAAGCCCCATTAGCGCGGCATTGAAATCAGCTTCTGACTTATAAAAATTAACTGACGATATAAATGTTTTTGGTTCTTCCTCCAGAATGTCGGAACATGCTGTAAAGAAAAGAGAAAACACACATAATAATATGATTAAATTTTTCATGTTATTTTAATTTAAAAGGTTATTTGGATTCCACCAGTTATTGTTTTGGAGGATGCGTACACCCCACGATCCCAACCATTGACTGCAGATGAGGTCCAAGAGGCCTCAGGATCATAATGTGGGTATTTTGTTATGGTTAGTAGATTGCTTCCACTAACATAAACAGTAATGTTCGCTAGGTTTATTTTTTCGCTAATGCTCTTGGGAATATTATAAGCCAATTTTATATCTTTTAACCTAAGATAAGACCCATCTTCAACCCACAAAGAACTTGGTGAACCAAAAGTGATATTGTCTGTTGCAGATGAAGACGCAGTGGCATAAGTACCTGTAGAACCAGGACCAGTCCATCTATTGTCCCAGGATTCCTGTGTAACGTTCCACTTTCCTCCCAAGGCTGTATAATACTTGTTAAATTCGTTTACTATATCGTTCCCATAACTCCCAACGATCAAAAAGCTTAATTCAAAATTTTTATACCTTATTTCATTGTTCATACCAAAAACAAGCTTTGGCTCAAGATGCGTTAATAACTTCTGATCTTGTCCATTTATAATCCCATCATCATTAATATCTACAATCCTATAATCTCCGGCTTTTTTACCTGGTTCTAATACAGCTGCTTCGGCATCTGTTTGATAAATGCCATCAAGTTCATAACCGAATAATTGGAAAGGAGCATTATCTTTAAATAACGGAAACCAGTTGCCTCCAGCTATTGGGCTATCAATACGCTCAATAACATTTCCATTATTATCCTTTCCTAAATCAACAACTTTACTTCTGTTGAAAGACATATTTATGGAACTATTCCATTTTACAGCACCCTCTAAATTCTTATAAGAAAGATCAAATTCCAATCCTTTATTTTCAATTTCTCCAACGTTTCGAGTAGAGGAACTATATCCGGAGGAGGGTGGCAAAGTTGCATTGTACAACAAATCCGTTGTTTTTTTATGGTAATAATCTAAAACAAAATTAAATCTGCTGTCCAAAAATGAAAGATCTATACCTACATCCGTTTGGGTAGTTGTTTCCCATTTTAAATTCTCGTTGGAGAAACCGGAAGCAACAAAGCCAACTGACTCTCCACTACCGAATACGGCCGTATTCGTGGTTAACCTATCCAGGGTTTGATAAGGAGATATAGCTTGATTACCAACTTGCCCGATACTAGTACGTAATTTAAGGCTATTGACCCATGTTACATTATCCATAAAGCTTTCTTCTGAAACTCTCCATGCAAAAGCTGCCGACGGAAAAAAAGCATATTTATTGTTTATACCAAATTTTGATGAACCATCATATCGCCCAGTGGCTGTAAATAAGTACCTATCCTTAAATGTATAATTTAATCGGCCTAAATATGAAAGTAGCTTAGAGTCCAAGTAACCCGTAGATAATGGCACTGTATTAATTGCAGATTGCATGTTATTGTTTTCGAATACATCGCTAACAAAACCGGAATACCTGCCTGAATTCATAAAGTCTGTAACTTCCTCTTGGTATGAAAAACCAGCCATCGCAGAAAGTCGATTATCGTCATTAAAAGATTTAGTATAATTCAAGATATTTTCATTTACCAGCCTGTAAAAATTGCTTTTATTTTTCCATGCCTGCCCTCCGCTTGGACCACTACCGGAAAGTTTCATCGAATTATATTGATCATAGCTAGCATTATTTACGTCAACCCCAGCAGTCACTTTCAACATCAAACCATCAATAATCTTATAATCAACAGCGATATTTGATACAACTCTATATTTTGAAGTGGCACTTTTACTCAATTGAGAATAACCCACGGGATTTGTCCCTCCCCATGGCGTACCCGTAAATTTTGTATAATTTCCTGATTCATCGAATATAGGAGTAGTTGGCGCCATTACAATTGCCTGAAAAGGAATAGCTCCCCAGCCGTCTGCGGCAAAATTACTCGTATTGTCAATAGAGCGGTTAAAACCAATGTTAGCTTGTACACTTAGCTTTTCACTTAATTTTAGATCACCATTTAATCTTAATCCAATACGGTTATAATCAGAGCCTTTAAGAATACCTTCCTGATTCATGTAATTTACGGAGCTATAAAACTTCGCATTCTCATTTCCACCAGATGCCGTTAGCTGATGACTTTGCCATAATGCGTTCCTATAGGCAAGGTCTTGCCAGTCATTATTTGGTAAAGCCGCAATTTCTGAAGGACTTAAAACAGTGCCTCCTTCTTTAACAGCAATTTCATTTTGCATGGCCACATAATCTGTTTTATCCAAAAGGTCGATTTTCTTTCTTAAACTCTGAACCCCATAATAACCGTGATAATTAATTGTTCCCTTGCCTTCTTTGCCTCTTCTTGTAGTAATAAGCACAACTCCATTGGAACCTCTGGAACCATAAATTGCGGTCGCTGATGCATCTTTTAAAATTTCCATTGAAGAAATATCCTCAGGATTAAAATCTGCCCCCAATCCTTCAACTGGCAATCCATCAACCACGTATAAAGGATCATTACCCCCAGACAAGGAATTTCCTCCTCGAATGCGAATAATTACCTCATCCCCAGGCCGCCCCGATTTTTGAGTCACCCTGACCCCTGCAGCTTTTCCTTGAATGGCCCTTGCCGAACTTGTGGGTTGCCCTTGAGTGATTTGATCTGATGAAATGGAGACAATTGAACCCGTTAAATCACTTTTTCGCATGCTACCGTATCCTATTACAACTACCTCGTCCAATCCGGCTGCACTTTCCACTAAACCAACCGAAATATTAGTCTGTCCATTAAGTGGTACCTCCTTGTTTGCAAAACCGACATATGAAACCACTAAAACGGCATTTTCGTTCTCCACAGAAATTGAAAAATTACCATCAAAATCAGCTTGTGTTCCATTTGTAGTGCCTTTTTCAAGAATATTTGCCCCTGGCAACGGGGTACCGTCATTATCCCTTATCGTACCACTCACTTGAAATTGCAATTTCTTATCCAAAATCTTATCTGAACTACGTTCAGAAGAATCCACTGAACCTTTTTTAACTACAATAGTGGAGCCATCTGTGAAGTTGTAAGTAAAACTTAAAGGCGACAGTGTTTTATCCAATAAATCCCCTGCCTTAATCACTCCCTTCTTGAGTTGGATATTCGGTGCGGCTTTGAGCAAGTCGTGTCGATAGATAAACTTATAATCGGTCTGCTTGTTGATTAGCCGAAAGACCTGTTTAACATTCAAGGTCACATCTGACTCGACAATAATCTCTGCATTTTGGCCTGTCCCCTTGATAGGGTTTAGTGCTAATGAAATCGAACAAAATAGAAAAATTATGGATTTCATAATTAGGTGTAAGAAAACTTTGCCAAATAGGCAAGGTGGTCGGTTGATTAATTTAATTTTCATAAATTTGTGATGGTTTAGTTAAACATTGTTTTAATTGACCTACTGGGAAAAAGGCTATTGCTGTGGAAGGTGCTGGCCTTTTCCTTTTTTTTATTTAATGTAAATTGTTTTATCGTTAATTTCAAATTCTAATTGACCCTCACTGGTGGCCTCAATAAGATTAAGAATATCTTCTACCGCTTTGGTTCTTTCCAATATTCCTGTAAAAACAAATTTCTTTTGTTTGGCATTCTCAAAAATAACCTCGGTATCATACCATCTTGAAAGGACTGTCAATATTTCCTCCAAGGGTTTTTCATTAAAGGAAAACAAACCTTTCACCCATGAGATTTCCTGGGAGACATCTATTTCTTGAATGTCTATATTATCACTTTCATGACTAATTTTTGCTTGTTGATTGGGCGCCAAGGTTTCACTTACCTCCCCTTTTTTGATTCTAATTTTCCCCTCTACCAAGGTAGTGGCCATAATTTGATCATTGTTATAGGCCTTAATATTAAACTCAGTACCAAGCACATCTATTTCTTGAGATTTCGTAAGCACATTAAATGCGGCTCCCTTGTGATCTTTACTTGGTGACACCTTAAAATAGGCCTCGCCATATAACAGTTCCACCTTGCGGGTAAGACCGTCCTTAAAAGTTACCGGATATTTTAATTTGGTTTCAGAATTTAACCAAACTTCCGTACCATCAGATAACTGGACAAAGAACTGACCTCCCCTTGGTATAGTCAAGTAATTATAAGACTGTTCTTTTTCGACAACATCACTTTGCTCTTTTTCGGCATATACCAATTCTTCCCCATTGCTACTGACTTTCCCTGTTTCAAATTTTTTCCCTTTTTCCAGAGCAACTTCATCTCCATTTTCAAGAGTAAGAATGGCCTTATCGGTACCCGCTATAATTAATTGAGGCTGCTTTTGAACTTCAGTCCGGTTTACTGTGTTAGTGGTATGCAACAGATAAAAGGCCATTCCCAACATCAACATTACTGAGGCAGCTACTCCCATTCTCTTATATAGGTTTGTCCTTTTTATGCGCTTTTCATTTTTCAGCCTGGTTTTGATGGTCTCCTTGGCCTTATTAACATCGTATTCTTTCATGGAAAGTGTACTTAGGTATTGTGTTTTAACATAACTATTGAAGATTTGTATGCCCTCCTCATTCTTAAGTAGACCTTCCAATTTTTCCAACTCGGAATGATTTGCTTCTTGATTTAGAAACTTAACGATTATTTTTTCTGATTTGGTCATTTGAATTATCAACACTTATAAACCTAATACGTGCTATTTTTTAATACCCCTCTAATTTTTTGCAATTATTTTTAGATATTTACTAATATTGTGTTCCAATATTCAGAATAACCTAATTTAAATGGACAGTAAAAGAAACTTATTTTTAGCTCAAAGATTAATTTCCGGTGACTCAAAAGCCTATGATTTCTTAATGGAATTTTATTACCAAAGTTTGTGCGCCTATGCACAATCTTTGTGCTATGATCATGCCTTGGCCGAAGATATTGTTCAAAACGTATTTGTAAAGCTCTGGGTAAAGAGAATAAAAATAAATCCAGACTTATCCATCAAGAGTTATTTGTATAAGTCCGTCTATAATGAGTTTATTGATCAATACAGAAAGAATAAACCCGTAATATATCTGGAGAAAAAATATTTTGAGGCTATTGACCTGGTGATTGACATAGAACCGGAAGAATTGGGAGACTTAATAAAATTAATGAATGCCGAAATCGAGAATTTACCTGCAAAATGTAGGGAAATATTTTTAATGAATAAAATGGAAGGCCTTACCCATACCGAAATCTCCGAATACCTTAATATCTCCTTAAAAACAGTTGAAGGCCATATTACCCGTGCATTTAAAATTCTTACCGAAAAACTGGGCACTAAAATGGAAGCTGTGCTTTTTTTACTTTTTAATTTCAATAAACAAAAGAGACAGTCGTCCTTGAGATAAAGTAATTTAATTTTGCCTGGCTGCGTGGAAGGATTATTGAATTATTCCTATTTCACTATTATTAAAGTTGCGTTTAATCTATTTTTCGATTCCCTCAAATTCTTCAATGGGAAACAAAAAGTTATTCCATAAATTTCTTGGTTTATGTTCATATTTTACCTTAAATTGTAGAAAATATTTATTGTTTAACCAGAGTACACGGTCCGTACAGGGTTTTACAGTTTTTTGACTTAGATAGAAAATATTTTGGGTGATATATAGTATTTGTTGGTTTTTTGACCAAACTCATAACCCGAAGGTCACTGGTTCGAGTCCAGTTCCCCAACAACTTTTAAGTTTAACACCACGTTAATTCTAGCCTGCTCTTACCAATAATATCAATTGACACTTCTCATAAATCCAAGAATTTCCCAGAAAACATACTCTTATTGGTACGAATCAATTTATTAATCGATTCTGATAATTTCAAAAATGGTTTGTTTCTACTTTTATACTATAAAGACATCCTTGTGGCATAACATAAAGATATTAGTAAGCAGCAGATTTATATAACAGTCTATTGAACAGATCAATTCCATTGAATTAAAATAAAAGTACCATGCAAAAAATATTTAGGGCACTCTTGGCCGGCTGGGGAGCCAAAAAAATAGGGGGAGGAAAATGTGGATGCATAGGTGCCATCATTGTATTTCTGATCCTATATTGGCTTTTGGGGTACGTTTTCAACTAAGACTATTCACTTTATGGATGTTACCAATTAAAAAGTGCCCTGCCCAAGTCGTAGGAAGGTACTTTTTAGATTGCTCTGGTCGAAAAGGTTGTTCCAACCAATTATTTATACATTTTTTTGCAAGGCCATTGGGCAACTATCCCTTATCTATAGATGAGACTAAGGCTTTGCCGTAATGCTCCGGAATCATTTTAAATTGCTTGACCCAAAGCATCCAGGAAGAAAAATCCTTTAATTGCAATGAACTGTTCCAGAAGATTCGAAAATGAACACCCTTTTTAAAATTGAAGCTTATGTATCATAGGTTACAGCCCACCACTTAGCTTTTTTATAATTTAGTACAGAATTTAAGAGGAATAAAAATGAAGGTAAAACAATTTGAATATAAGCCCTTGTCCCATTATTCTTATGCTGTGGTCAGCAATGGTGAAATGGCAATCATTGACCCGGAACGCAACCCGATGCAGTATTATGCATTTGCCAAAGTGAACAAGGCAAAGATAGTTGCGGTGGTCGAAACCCATCCCCATGCCGATTTTGTAAGTTCACATTTGCAGATTCACAATGAAACCGGAGCCATCATTTATAATAGTGAGAAATTAGGCGCGGAATACCCTTATACCCCTTTTGATGAAGGCCACAGTATCAAAATAGGAAATGCTACCCTAAATGCCATAAATACGCCCGGTCATTCACCGGACAGCATTACCGTAGTTGCCACGCAAAGGGATGAGACCGTCTTATTCACGGGCGACACTTTGTTTATTGGTGATGTTGGGCGACCAGATTTGAGGGAGAAAGCAGGGAATATCAAGGCAAAACGCCAGGAACTTGCCGAAGCTATGTATCACACCATCCAACATAAGTTTACAGAGCTACCGGATAGTGCCGTAGTATATCCCGCTCACGGAGCCGGTTCATTATGTGGAAAGAGTTTAAGTGAAGCCAACAGCAGTACTTTGGGCAATGAACGAATGGGAAATTGGGCATTTAAGAAACAGACACAAGATCAATTCGTAGAAAAACTACTCGATAGCCAACCGTTTATCCCATCATATTTCGGATTTAACGTAGATATTAACAAATCAGGTGGAGCCAATCTAAGGACAGCTATTGCAGCAGTGCCTTTTAAGATGAATACTTCTTTAGATAGACTCATCGTTGACGTACGTAACGAAATCGAATTTAAAAAAGGATTCCTAAAGGGAAGCATCAATATTCCAGCAACTTCCGAAGATTCAAGGTTTGAGACTTGGCTGGGTGCCATCGTGGAGCCCAAGGAGAAATTTAGTTTGGTTATTGACAGTCCAGAAGATTTGGACCACATTTTAAACCGCGTGGCAAAAATTGGCTACGAAAATCAACTGCAAGCGGTAGTGACCCTTCCGGAAGGGAATTTGATAAAACTGCCACAGATCGATATAAATGATTTTAGGAACAATCCCAAAAAATACACTATACTGGACGTTCGTAACCAAAGCGAAGTAGAAGAAGAAAAATTCTTTGAAAACGCCCTTTCCCACCCACTCAATGAATTGAGGAAAACGGCAAATAAAATCCCTACAGACAAGCCAATAGTTGTGCATTGTGCCGGTGGATATAGAAGTGCCGTTGGCAGCAGCATATTGACCAAGGAATTGAAAGACATCCAAGTATTAGATCTTGGGGAACAAATTAATGAATTTAAATAATAACATCATGGCGAACACAAATTTGAACATAATTGGACTAAACGAAAAAAGCTCTATTAAAACGGCAGAGAAATTAAATGAACTTTTAGCCAACTATCAGATATTCTATATGAATCTGAGAGGGTACCATTGGAATATACAGGGGAAGAAATTTTTTGAACTTCATTTAAAATTTGAAGAACTATACAACAATGCCCTGTTAAAAGTGGATGAAATTGCAGAACGAATACTTACTTTGGGTCAATCCCCATTTCATACCTTTCACAAATATTTAGAGAATGCCAAAATAAAGTCGGTCGAGAATGTTGCCGATGGTGAAATTGCCATTGAAAATATTCTTAAGGCATTGAAAATACTATTGGAGGAGGAAAGATCCATATTAAAAATTGCGGCCGATGCCAGCGATGAGGGCACGGTAGCACTGATGAGCGAATATATCGTAGAACAGGAAAAACTAGCCTGGATGTTTTCCGCTTATAAAAGTTAACAAAAATCACAGTCTTCCATAATTTTTAAGAGAGAGGGCCATTTGTAAAAAGTGGCTCATTTCTCTTTTTTAAGTAATAATCCAGATAAAAACAATCTCAACGTCAATCCCGATTGAAGTATAAATTGCGAAAATATATTGTTTGTGTTTAATGCCTTAACTGATTAGCGAATTTCCAAAGTATCAAATTTTTAACAAGGGTATAAGAAGATTTATTTAGAAATATATGAAAGATCAACCAAAAGATTTTTGGAACGAACGCTACAATGCTACGGAATATGTTTATGGCACCTCGCCAAACCATTTCTTGAAAGAGCAGCTAGGCCTTTCTAAACCCGGCAATATCCTTTTGCCGGCCGAGGGCGAAGGGCGTAACGCGGTATATGCAGTAAAACAAGGTTGGAACGTGACGGCTTTTGACAGTAGCGGTAACGCTAAAAAGAAGGCCCTAAAATTGGCAGGGAACGAAAATGTAAAAATAAATTACCAAGTAAGTGATGTCCTAAAATTCACGACCGAGGAACGGTTTGATGTGTTGGCCCTTATATATGCCCATTTCCCAAAAAACATACGCCAACAGGCACACCAACATTTACTTCAATTTTTAAAGCCCAATGGCAAAGTCTTCTTCGAGGCTTTTGCGAAAGAGCAGTTAAAAAACAGTTCGGGCGGACCTAAAACAAAAGAAATGTTATTTTCCGTCGAGGAAATCCAGGAAGAATTTTCGGGATTAAAATTTGAGTTTTTGGAACAGCGATCAATCCTACTTGACGAAGGTGAATTCCATAAGGGAGAAGCGGAAGTGATTAGGTTTGTGGCCACAAAGAACGAGCAGAAACAACTGCAATCAAATGTTAAGTAATCTCCCTTTCTTTCACATTTTCTCATAAGGCCAATGGGTATCTACCCCCTGACTTCGAATGAGGCTTTGAAATTTTCGCACCGCAGCGGAATCCTTATAAACCTCTTGGGGGCTTCTGCCCAATTCCATTAAAAAAGGCACAAACATTCCTATGGCCTCACCTATACTCCATTCTACAGGATGCAGCCTATAACATCCGTTTGTAAGGTGGGTGGTTCCAATATTTTTATTATCTGGGGTTCATAAAACATATATAGTAATTAATTATGATTATGGAGGAAGGGTTAATTAAAGCAAGGAATACTTTATTATTTATCTGGTCGTAATCTGCTAAAGTTAAAAAAATTGTATTTAACTCTCCGATAGGAGTTTAAGCCATTGAATAATCAAATAATATTGAAATTTAACCCGACCACACATTTTTCTTACACATTCATACAGATTTTACCTTTAGTAATTTAAGATTTCTTACATTTATTAAGGAATACTTGTACACGTAAATAATTCTTTAGTCCCGAAATATTAGCCCCCCATAATAAGTGACTTCCCCCAGCATTTTAATTTCAATAAAATTAATAACTATTCACTCTTACTATTGACACTGCTAAATGACTTTTAAAAGCATAAACACTTAGTAGTTGTCGTGAACATATTAATATAAATCTTAAAATCATGGAGCCATTATTCAAATTCGTTCTACACAGACCAGCTGTTAAAATTCAAGACGATTCCATTATTGAATTAACACAAAAATCAAATTTTCAAATAGATTTAGCCAAAGCAATAGGCAAAAAAAACACTAGAGATCTGCTTAAAACTGTATCCACTGAGTATGTAAAATCAAAATCTTTCATCAAATCAACGTCAGATCTGAAAATATTAAGTAAGCTTCTCTTATTTCAAGCTGCTCTTGACCAGCTCTCCAATAAAAGCAATATCCCTTCAGATGCCATAAAAGATGCAATAAAAGATGCATTTGGTGCTACAGCCTCTACTGTAGTAAAAGATAATGATTATATAGAAGCAATAAAAAACCTCAAGGATAGCATTATTGCTATTAAATACTTGCCCGAGCAACATGATAAACCAATCGAAGATTTAACCAATGCTCTAAGAGATTTAGAAATAATTAACCTATTTGTGTCCGATCCAAATTATTTACAAACCGCGGCACAACTAAAAAAAAATAGGGAACGAGTACTTCGACTTCCGACCCAAGCAGAATTAAAAAGCATTTTGGGTCAAAATGAAGAAGAAATAAAAAAACAAAAAGAAGCAGAACAAAAAAAACAAGATGAAATAAGGAAAAGCATTCAGAATAAAGCTGAATTGTATGGCAAATTACAATATGCCATCAAAGAAATCATGAATATTGATCACACCAATCTAGAAACAACCTCTCAAAAAGCCAATAAGGGATTTCTTCCTCCTAAAGAAGTTAGACCACTGAATGTGTTTATGGATAATGTTCATAAATTAAATTCTTTGGGGCAATTACAGGTATTAAATGCCAAAACCCAAATTGAAAGAGGAGTAAATTTGCAAGATGCCTTTCATATAAAATCCCCAATTGCAGAGAAGTCGACCCCTGAGACTAAGCCTCAAAGGCAATTTTTTACCGGTGTGGACGACTTCAAGCCAATTAACATGACCTCTACACTTTTCAAGTTCAAAACTGGGACCGAGAAAATGCTTTCCACATCATCTTTAAATCTTCTAAAAGAAAGAAAATTAAGCATTACCGAAATGGGTATAGATAAAGTAGTGGTAAAATTAAAATTTGAAATGGAGGAGTTGTCAAGCGAATTGGAAATTTCTACCCAATCCCAAAAAATAAATTCATTAAGCCGCATCGGAAATATAATCGTAAAAACATCTGTACCCACAAAATCGATGTGGGGTTATCTACCTCTCCATCAAGATTTCAATCTTAAGGATTTTTTTATGTTAGATGATAGAATACCAAAAACTAAAGGTAAAGCATCGCCTTCAGGAGTGGCAGATCTACTGATAGTGAAACAACAATTAAAATCCTATGAGGGCCGGGATGTTGCCCATATAGAAAATATATTAAAAGGTGAATTAAAATCTAGGGAACACAGAAGATTCAATCAGACCATAAATGATACTTTTATTGAAACAGAAAAGATTCAGACCGAAGAAAGAGAATTAGAAAGCACTGACCGATTTGAGTTAAGTAGAGAAACGAGTAAAACGATTGAACAAGAAGCCTCTCTAAAGGCTGGACTATCAGTATCAGGAACTTACGGCCCTACCGTCAGCTTTTCGGCAAGTGCAGAAGGCTCATTGAGCACCTCAAAAGAAGAAGCCACTAAGACTGCCGCTACTTTTAGTAAGAGCGTGACCCAAAGGAGTGTTGAAAAACTTACGGAAAGAATTTTACAATCTAACCGGATAATTATTACAACAGAAATTGAAGAAAAAAATATACATGAACTAGACAATAAAGCTGGAACGGGGCACATATCTGGCGTCTACCAATGGGTCGAAAAAGTCTATGAAGCACAAATGTATAATTATGGTTTAAGGATGATGTACGATTTTATGTTACCTGAACCGGGAGCCTATATCGTAGAGTCCATGCAAACTGCACATGCAAGCAAATTGATGATTGAGAAACCAATAGATTTTACGTTAAACCCCAATCAAATCAATGAAACCAACTATAATTTTTGGATTCACGCTTATGGCGCCACTGGAATTGTACCACCTCCAGAAGAATATATTACAAAGTCTTTGGACTACAGTGCTGGTGGTGGTGACGATAAAACCGATTATTATCATTCAGGTATTGTACAGATTGATGAAGGATATCAGGCTATTCAGGCATCAGTTGGTGCTGTTTGTAATCAATGGAGCGGCAATCGTGTTGTAGACATGGTTGTTGGAAGAAGAACACACCGATTTGTTGAAGGGGATTGGCTTTGGATTACTAATTTGAATAATGAAACAGAAAGTATTCCATTAGCTTTTAAAACAAATGATGTTTCCGATATAGCGGTGGCCTTTGAGATCAAATGTCTAAGAACCAGCAGAGCGTACAAAAAATGGCAGCTGGAAACTCATGGGAAACTAATGGAATCATATAAGGTGAAATTGGCTGATTATGAAGAACGCCTTGCCGCCGCAGAATTAAACGCCGGTGTTGAAATTAAAGGCAAGAACCCCACCTTAAATCTAGAAATAATGAAGGATGAATTAAAGAAAAATTGTGTTGCTATTTTAACGAATCAGCACTTTGATTTATTCAATTCCATTGAGAATGGCATTAATGGATTGCCACAAGTTAATTTATATGAAAATGAAGCCGAAGGCCCTTATGTACGTTTTTTTGAACAGGCTTTTGAATGGGAACATATCACTTGGCTTACATATCCTTATTTCTGGGGTAGAAAAAGCAAATGGGAAGAGAGAATAGCCTATGATGATCCAGACCCCCTTTTTAATCAATTTATTAAAGCGGGTTACTGTAGAGCAGTTGTTCCGGTGAGACCCGGATTCGAAGGGGCATTGGACCATTTTTTGACATTTGGCGAAATCTGGAATGGTGGCCCGTTGCCAGCAATTTCAAGTGATCTGTACTTACCGATAGCCGATGAAATCGCAGAAAGATTGGACCGTCCAGGAGATGAAATTCCACAGGGTGATCCATGGGAAGTGAGAATTCCAACCAATCTGGTTAAATTAAGAGCAGATGATTCTTTGCCCACCTGGAAAAAAGACGCTACCGGAAATTGGATTGAACAATAGATAACTCTTTTTACTATTTTCCCATGGCAAATGTTATTATTGATTTTTGCAAAGAATACGAAAACCTGCCGTTGAATACCCAGTTTTTATTGAAATTTAAATTGGATGGCACTTATAAATGGATTGGAGGCACTATGCACGTAGTGTCGTTAACCTGTTCCAACCGTTCCGTGACATTATCCACCAAAATAGTAATGGTAGAAGATGCATGGGCTTTTAAAACTTTTATTCAGTCCAAAAGTGCAGGCCCTGCCACTTTGGAAATCAGCGTAGACGGAATTGTAAAGAAAAAAGTTTTATTCAAATTTCATGAAAATAAGGATGTATTTAATAAGGCTAAAAACGATTTGCTTGTATCTGAATTAAAATATGTCGCTCCCGAAGTTAATAAAGAACCTCGTATAGCGGAATATTCGGGTAACTATTGTATGGCAGCATCGGAAAGAGGGCTATCGGAACTCTTAGGCGATATTACACATTTTTATGCTGTTGAAAGAACTACTCATAAGCGTAAAAACAAGGTTAGTTTTTCTGGTAAATCCGCAGTTGACAGAGGCAAATACTTCCAAAAAAAGGGCTTTACGTCTGCATATCACGCCTTCAACGGATATAGGGTAAACAACGTTAACAAAGATTTGATTTATAATGCCAGTGATGATAATGATGCGAAGGTTCAATATGGCATAGTAAAATATGATATAATTGAATTTAATGCAACCGGTAAAAGCGCACTAACCAAAATTTTTGAAGACGATTTACGAAACAAAGAATTGGGTTTTCATATATATTACTTTACTGTTACTGATGGTTTTCATACATTGGTATTGATCATTAATAAATTTTCAGACCCATGCAATCCAACTTATGAAATTTGGGATCAACATGGATTAAGTAGTTCTCATGGGCCGATGACGGATATTGCGGAGGGAATCAGGCGGCAAACTAGTTGGACTTTCGCCAATTCTTGCTTAAACAGATATATAAAAAAGAAAACTCAACACATCGATTCAACCACAACTTTTTTATGGAAAATAAAGCAAAAATAATAACGCTACTTTCCTTAATAATATTGGCTATTAATTTAACATGTAATAATAGGACCCAAAGAAACAATTTACTTTGTAGTCGGGGAGAAAATGGAAAATGGTCTATTATTCTGGAAGAAGATGTTTTAATAGATATGGTATATGTTGACAACAAAGCCATCGCTATTGATAAAACCATTGATTGCAAAACATTTAATTATTTATTTAAGTTTAGTGAAGATTCTTTAAAACTTAACAACACATATTATACACACAATCCACCAAAAAATTATTTTAAAGACAAAAACTTTATTTACTTTTTGATGTGTGCCACTCCTGAAAACTGTCAATTAGTAAAAAAATGTTCCGTTAATGAATATGAATTGATGGGGGGTGAATATATAAAAATATATCGAAATGTATATTGGCAAGGACACAAAATCCATAATGCAGATGCTAATACGTTTAATACCATGAATGTCATTCAAGATAAATCGGAGTGGGAGTTGACTGTAGGGTTTGACAAAAATTTTATATACAATCAGGCAAGTGTCATGTCCAAAAAAAGATTTGAATCTTTATATTGGATAAATAAAGATTCATTAAGATTATATTACCATTATTAATTTCAATTGACCATATTAATATAGACCTGTTGGCCAATACCAATTGGGTCCTAATAAGTATTAGAATTAATGAATCTCCAGTGGATCAAAGTAAAAAAGGAACAACAGTTTAACATCGTTCATTTTTAAACTCTACTAACTTAATTCAAACTTTTAATTATTGGGCAAAGGCAAAAACACACCCTATCCCTTTACATTTTTTCATAAGGCCAATGGGTATCTACCCCCTGACTACGAATGAGGCTTTGAAATTTTCGCACCGCAGCGGAATCCTTATAAACCTCTTGGGGGCTTCTGCCCAATTCCATTAAAAAAGGCACAAACATTCCTATGGCCTCACCTATACTCCATTCTACAGGATGCAGCCTATAACATCCGTTTGTAAGGTGGGTGGTTCCAATATTTTTATTTACCGGAAATATATTTTCCATCCTTTGCGGAATTAGGGCTCCCAATGGAATCTGAAAGGGAAGGGAGGCAAAGTCGATATAATTATCCCCGCCACTACTTGGATGCAGATCTATATGATAATATCCTATCCCCACACTATCCTCAAAATATTTGGCCCTGGCCTCAGCCTCCGAAACTCCTTGGATAGCTGCTCTTTGGGTTTTTCCCACATGATGTTCGGTGATCCTAAATAAAGGCTTTATTCTTCTAGCCTCCCTTATATAAGGATATTTCGCAAGTCCGTCATTGGTTCCCATGACATCTGGCCTCAATCTAATTCCCGGCCACCCTTTTCCGCCATCAGCCCTGGGGGCTTCCGTTTGCAGCCAATACAAGAGGGACAGACTTAATTGTTTGGCCCTGTTAATATGATATTTTAGCTCCTCATCACTTACATCGACCACATTGCCTAAAAAATAATCGTTCTGGGGATAATTCACTAGGGTGATATCACCTTGAAAAAAACCCTCTTCAAAATTATCCTTGGCCAATATTCTGCGATAATTCCATAGGTTCAACACCTCCCCCAAGCTATTTCCCCTGGGATCGAACCCTAAATTCTTTGGCAAGAGGGTGCGTGGGTTGGAATAATTGAGCTCCAATAATTTCCCCGCCCATGGCGATTTCATTTCGGGTCTAAAGTCGCGCCAAAACCCATACTCTTCGGGTTTTTCTATAGTCCAATCCTCATTCGGCCTGTAGTCCATTGCAAAACAGACGGTAAAGGCCTGATTATTTGTAGGATCTGCTATTTCTGTCGCATGTAGTTCTCCTGTATCCGATTTGGCTTCGGCACCGGTAACATACTCTGTACCAGTCATGGGCAATAAATCGCCTAATTCTGTTGCGTCCGCAAAGAAAGGTGCCTCTAAATTCCTTTTCTCCCCTGTGGAAAGGTTTATAACCCTTACCGATTGCACTTTGTTCCCCTTGGTAGAGGCGTCCAAAGCCATTGTTTCCCTTAATAGGACCAGTTTACCGGCACTGATATACGGATCGAACATGGTTTCCAACACCCGTAACGATATTTTGGGCTCATGGCTAATTTCCGAAACACTGGCATTCCCAGGATTAAACCTCTCGTTATTGACATACTGTTCTTTTATTGGATAATTATTGCGATAATATTCCCTAACTTTTTTTCTAAACTCCCTATATAACGCGGTAGCACCAAAATCATTGATCCATTTATGCTCATCAGGGGGTACGCCCTGTTGCGTTAATTGACCGCCAATCCAATCTGTTTCCTCGGTCATTATTACCGTTAAGCCGTTGCGAAGCGCCCCATAGGCTGTGGCACAACCACCCGTTCCCCCACCGATTATTACAAGATCTGCTTTTAAGGCCCTTCCTTCTATAATTATACTATCGACTTTTTTAGAATGCTTTTTTCCTTGGGATGCATAAATGGGGTTTAGGACCAACAACCCCGTACCTGCGGCCAAATTGCCAAAAAAATTTCTTCTTTTCATAGGAAACAAATTACGAAAATACCTTCACTGCTATATGCAGGACAATTAACAATTTTGACAACAAAACTAAAATAGTCATTTTTTCACCTCAAGCTAAGTGTTGATATCGGTATGGTGAATATCTGTGATTTGTAGCGTAGTTCTTTTCCATTAAGTTATCCCCTTTACTTTTAAGAATGAAACACCAAAAACATGTATCAAAAAAAGGAACAAGGGTTCACAATGTTCCTTGTTATTCTAAACTAACTCAAACAATTTTTAGATCAGCCATAAACGAATATAAAATTACCTACTGTTTCATTTGTGACCGCACCGATTTTATCCAAGTAGTATGTAACTGTAATAGTTCGTTCAACTTCTTCGGATAGGACTTGGCCAAATTGTTCTTTTCACCAATGTCATTTTCCAAATTCAACAAGTATAATTTTTCCAACTCGATTTTCTTCCCTTCAACAACAGGTTCTCTTACATTTCCAATAAGTTTCCAAGGACCTTTGCGCACTGCCCATTGGGCCATTTTGTCGTCATAACTCCCCAATTGCCAGTGCACTACCTCATGACCTGATTCTTTTTTATTATCCAGAATAATGGGCATAAGACTTTTTCCATCCAAATTATCGGGCACTTTGGAGTTGGTCAATTCTGCTATAGTAGTAAACCAATCCATTTCCATACTCAACTGATCGCGAACTTCATTTGCGGGAATAATTCCCGGATAACGTATTATGGCCGGCACACGGATACCCCCTTCGAACAAACTGAATTTGCTTCCCCTATAAGGCCCAGCATTACCTCCTCCCCAAAATGCCCTTTCCTCCAAGGAATGCCCGTGATCTGATTGGAAAACAACAATAGTGTTATCCGCTATACCCATCTCGTCCAGATAATCCAAGACATTACCAATTTTCTCATCTGTATTGGACACGAAAGCGGCGTATTCCCTTCTTGGCGTTGGAAGATCCTTGTAATGCTCCAACCACTTTGTGGTACCTTGATAGGGATAGTGCGGTGCATTAAACGCCCAATAAATAAAAAAAGGCTCATCCTGTCTATGGTTGATAACCTGTTTGACTTCTTCCACCATTAAATCGGAAAAATGTTGGCCATCATAATATACCTCCTCTGAATTTCTATACAAGTCGTGTTTGTTGGGCCCGTCCCAATAAAAGGTGTGGGAATAATTATCAATGCAACCTCGCTGATGTCCGAAAAAATAATCAAATCCCTGTCCGTTGGGCAAGTTCTGTTCCCTATGTCCGAGGTGCCACTTACCAATCAGGGCCGTATAATAGCCATTGGGCTTAAGCATCTCTGCCATAGTGATCTGCTCGGTAGGCAATCCATGTTCCCCGCTAATTTCCGCTCGTTCGGGTATTGGAACATTACCCTCCAGACCTGCCCGTAAATTGGTCTTCCCGGTCATTAGGGCGGCACGTGATGGTGAACATACCGGTGCTCCAGCATAGAATTGGGTAAACCTTACCCCCTCCTTAGCCAATCTATCCATATTTGGGGTATGCAGGTCGGTAGCCCCATAACTATTCAAATCTATGGATCCCTGGTCATCGGTCAAAATTACAATGACGTTGGGCCTGTTCTTCTCCGGAGTTTGGGAAAAAGCTCCATGGTAAAAAAGTAAAAAAAGCAATGCCAATTCAATGCCTATTGATTTTCTAAATACGTTCATTTCGGTCTAATTAAAATTTAGTGGTGTATAAAGATTGCAAAAAATAAATAAACCCATACCATGAAATGCAGATTTGTTGTGGTGTCAATTACTGGCATTAAAACATATTATAAAATGGAAAAAAAAAGGAACAGTGGTTTCCCAATGTTCCTTTGAACTAAACTAACTCAAGATTGACGGTATAGTATTATTGATTTTTATTTGTACCTATCCTTTTTTCACCTTCGCTTATAATATCCTTGATATATATAGTGTTGCTTCCTTCATCTTTTAAGGAATTCAACTTATAAACGTTGTCCAATTGACTCTTGAAATGAGCAAATGCCCCATCACCAATTTGCTGAATAGCATTTATCGCAATCAATTTAATGCCTAGATGTTCCTCATTCAGATATTTAGAAATTGTTTCGCTTGCAATACCGGTTTGCCCAATTTGATATAAGGTTTTTGCGGCCAGAATAGCTACATCGGGGCAATCATCGTTCAATAATTCCTTTATAGCTTGCTGCGTATCCCATTCTTGGGCGGCAATCCGTGTCAGTCCTATTAAACTCCAATAGCGTACCGTGGCATTTTTATGGGTAATCCCTTTTTGAAATAGAGCATAGTTGTCCTCATCTCCGGTAGCCGACTTAATTGCAACATCTACAATTTGCTCAATAGGATAATTTTCAGATTGGGCATACTCATATATTGTTCCTGTTCTATTAATTTCAATAAGCTCGGATTCCGGTATAAAAGAGGCATTCTTGGTATTGATGGCATTATCTATCAACTTCCCAAAAAGTTTTTCCTTTACTATTTTGTATTCTGGTTTATCTGCAAGATTATTGATCTCCCAAGGGTCATTCTTCATATCGTATAGTTCCACAGTTGGTTTTTTCTCCCAAAAATAGCTTTGCGCTTCACTGCATTTCCCATTTCTATAGGCCTGCTCCCAAGCCCGGGCCGCAGCAGCTCTCCACAGATATGAAATATGCTGACCTGTAGGTCGATCGGGATAGAAATTATAAATGAGCCGATAACCTTTATCACATACCCCCAGCATATAATCGATGCGTTCATCCATCCTGCCTCGAAAAAAATTGACATGGTCAGGTGCTTCAGAGTTATATTTTCCCAAAAATGGCTTTCCGTCCATATGCTCAGGCGTAGGAATCCCAGCGAGGCTCATGACCGTTGGACCAAAGTCTATAAAACTAACCAATCGATCGTCCGTGCCATTGGGCTTGGTAGGAGCCAGTTTCATATACTTTGGCGGAAATTTAATTAGGAGTGGTACACGTGTTCCCGTATCGTATAAAAACCTTTTGCTTCTTGGCAAAATGCCCCCGTGATCACCATAGAAGAAAACAATAGTGTTATCCTCTTGTCCACTTTTTTTAAGATCCTTTAGAATTTCCCCAACCTGTTTATCCATCAACGTGATGTTATCGTATGATTTTGCCCAATCCTTTCTAATATCCGGACTATCGGGATGATAAGGAGGTAAATTCATTTTTGAGGGATCATGGACAAGATCCTTAGGGTCATAATTATGGATTACGTGCTCATGCGAAATTCCTACATTAAAAATGGCAAAGAAAGGTTGGCCTTTCTTTTTATTCTTATAATGTGCCTTATCCGAGCTTTCGTCCCATATGTTCCGCTTCAACATGGACGAATTGTAATCTTCCTTGGCGTTATTTGTACAATAATAGCCCTTATCCATTAAATACTGGGAATAGCTCCTTATATAAGAAGGAATGTTATAGGTGCTTCTCATGTTATGAGTACCAGTGGTGGAGGCGTACATCCCTGTAATCAAGGTGGATCTGGCAGGGGCACAAACAGGGGTATTGGCGAAGGCATTAAGATAACGGGTACCTTCAGTTGCCAATTTGTCCAAGTTGGGTGTAATGGCATTGGCATCGCCATAGCAACCTAAATAGGGGCTTAGGTCTTCGGCTACAATCCAGAGAATATTCGGCAATTCGGTCTTAGATTGGGAAAAGGAAAAGTTGGCCGACAAGAGACCTAATACTGAAATATATAGAATTAATTTTGAGTACATCTTTAAAGATTTTTCATTTATGATGGGTTGGATCATTTATATTTTATCCCTAATTTTTATAGAATTTCCGAGATTCCATAAAGGGAGTAAATGGTTGTCCAAAAATTTGGCAATAACACATCCTAATACTTATACCTATTCCATTTTTTGGAACACAGCTCCCAAACGAAAGGTTTTCATAAGGCTAATGGGTAAATAATTTTACAGGTTTACCCCACAAAGTAAAACACTAAAAAAAAAGAGTCTGAACAAAAATTATCGTTTTTAGCCATAAAATATTTACAACAGCTATATAAATCAATAAATTTTCGTTCAGCCTCTTATTAAAAACTTTTATATGGAGCCTAGCTCCTAATATCCCGGATTTTGTTCAATATTTGGATTTTGATCTATAACATCTTGTGGAATTGGGCTCATATATTGTTTGGCCTCAAACTTGGCCGTATATTTCACCTCTTCCTCGACGCTGTAGACCCAAGTACCAGAATTATCCACGGGGCTTGAATTCCTGATGACCATATTGTGTCTTGGGACTCCCATAGTCTCCTCCTGCTGCATCAAGCGCTTGTTGTCAAAATATCTCTTGTTCTCAAAACACAGTTCTACCCTACGTTCCTTATGGATTGCTTCTCTCATCTCTTCTTTGCTGAGGCCGGCCGGAAGGTCTGGAAGATCTGAACGATCCCTGACTCTGTTGATAGCATTGTAGACAGATGGATCCGGCCCAACGGCTTCGTTCTGCGCCTCGGCATAGTTCAATAGAACTTCTGCATACCTATAGAAAACATCATTTTGTCCGCTGGCATCGTTTCCAGGGGCCGCATCTGGATTCAATCGTTTCTTTTGGTAATAGCCAGAATCCCCAACATCGGTCTTACCTGCAAGGTCTATCTGGTTGGTCTTGTCTGGATTGGCATAGGTCTCATCGATACGGGTATAGATAATATCCTCTGTAGGCATCCAATCCAATTTGTAAGTAGCCCCGTCATAAACAATGAAATCATAGAAGCGCTTTTCCCTGTTTTCATAAGGGTTTTGAGGATCATACCCGGAAGCCGGGTCGGTAATAGGCAATCCATTGGCCATGGCAAACTGATCTACCAATTCCTGGGTAGGGTTATAATTCCCCCAGGTCAGGTAATTGCCCAATACATAGGTAGGTCCACCGCGTCTTTCATAATTGGATCCCATTCCGCCCACATTGGCCACAATTTGTCTATCCCAAATAATCTCCACATTGTATTCATTGGAAGCCCGCCAAAGATTTGGAAGGTCGTCGAACAGATCATAGGTGCCATCATAAAGATCGATAAACCTTTTGTTCGTCGCCGCCGCAGTCGCCCAACGTCCAGCATCAGCTGTTGCGAAATGCACGAAATTTCCAGGATCCGAAAGATATGCAGTACCGCTGTTGAACAAAGGACTTGCGGCAAACAATTCCAGCCATCCTTTTAGAGCTAGGGCAGCTCCCAAGGTGGCGCGACCTGCGTCACCATTCCCGTTATTATATTTTACTTCCAAACTACCATCATCAACGATAGCACCAAGTTCTCCCGTAATAAAATTAAAGGTTTCTTCGAATGTTGATCTGGGAACCAGGAGTTCATCCTCGCTCATGGTATTTCTGTCCAGTGGCTCAGTGATAATAGGCAAGCCGCCAACATGCATAAAGTACTCGCTATAAAAGAAAGCTCGTAAAAACCTAAGTTCGGCCACCCGTTGTACGTAATACTCGTCCGAATAGTTTTCCCTGTTCTCCTCCAATTTTTGAATTCCCGTGTTGCATTTCCTCAATTTTACGAAAAAGTTTCTCCAAGTATACCCATTTGTAGGGCCATAAGTACCGCCCCATGGGCTATCATTGCTAGAGGATGGTGCCTGACATATTCCCTGTCTCCAGTTGGAAGCCGTATAGTAATGACTAATGTTGTAGTCATCGGTATAATAATCCAATTGCTCCGCCAGTGTACAAATCCTGGGAATTTCACTGTAGACGTCATTGATAAAGATATCGGCATTGGCTTCTGAGGCCCATTGGGTGGCATCGGTTAGTTTGGATTTATTCTCGTTCTCCAGAAAATCCTCCGTATCACATGAAATGGCACCCAATAAGAGCGATGCACAGATTCCAATAGTACTGATTTTATATATTAATCCTTTCATGGTTTTTATGATTTTTAAGTTAAAAAGAAATATCGACTCCAAAAGACAATGTCTTAGTAATAGGATAGGAGTTTTCACGATCGGTATACCCCAATTCTGGGTCTATAAAATCCAATTTACTTATGGTAAACAGGTTCTGTCCCGTTAAACGCAAACTTATCGATTCCATATTTAGCTTTTCGGACACGCTTTTTGGAAGGGTATAACCCAAAACTGCAGTTTTAAGACGTACGTATCCTGTATCTACCATCCAAAAATCTGAAGCTTGCGTATTGTTGGAATATGGTGAGGGTGTAGCCCTGGGATAACTTGCATTTTGATGGTCCGGGGTCCATCTGTTGTTGAAATATTCATACGAGGTATTACTTCCATTATTGGCAAAAGGGGATGTCAAAAAAGTTTGGATATTAATGTCCGAATTAGCCACCCCCTGGAAAAATAAGGAAAGGTTAAAGCCCTTATACTCCGCCGTGGTGTTAAAACCATAGGTAACCGACGGGTAAACAGGATTACCTATTACCGTTTGGTCATTCGAATCGATTATCCCATCAGGTGTGCCATCAGGGCCACTTAAATCCGCATACCTAACGTCTCCTGGGTGCAAATCCCCAAATTGTACCACGTTATAGCCATCCGTACTGTTTATAATTCCGTCTCCGTTGATATCATCGGCCGTAGAGAAAAGACCCAAAGATTTATAACCATAGGGCGTTCCAAAGGGTCGTCCTACCCTAGTTCTATTAGGATTGTCCCTTTCCGCATCCGATTGGAACACTTCCAACATATTGTTCTCGGCATAGCTAAGGTTGGCATTAAGGGAAAATCGAAAACCATTATCCCACATTTTTTGGGTTCCCAATCCCACTTCAAATCCGTTGTTATCCATAGACCCCTTGTTTTCTTGGGAGAGGGCCAAACCATATTCAACCGGCACAGTAACCTGCGGTGCAAGAAGCATTCCAGTTCGATCCTCGTGGAAGAAGTCGAACTCCATATTAAAAAGACCGTTCCACATAGTAAGGTCAAAACCTATATCAAATTTGGTCGATATTTCCCATGTAATATTGGGGTTGGGCTCTGTACTTACCCTAGACCCCTGTACAAGGCTTCCATTTCCAAAGGCATAGGCGTTACCACGTAAATCGTATCCTGCCAAATATTGAAATGCGGCAAGATTGCCATCGATATAGGGAAGGTTCCCCGATTTACCCCAGGAGGACCTAACCTTTAAACTATTGACGGAGGTCATCTCCTTCATAAAACTTTCCTCAGATATTCTCCATGCGGCTGAAAAAGCTGGGAAATAGCCCCAACGTTCTCCTGGTGCAAAGGAATAGTGTCCATCATACCTACCAGAGGCTTCCAGGATATATTTATCCTTAAAAGTATATCCTAAACGATATACATAACCGATCTCACTTGCAGTTCCTGAAGATCCGCCATTATCATAATCCAATTTATCTGAACTTCCCAAGCTCAACTCATCTATTTCAATAGCAAAATTGTTCCTACGGGCATTGAAAAAGTCATTTTTGGTCTCGCGAGCCTCTGCCACGAACAAGGCGGAAACACTATGGTCCCCAAAAATACGATCATAATTAAGGTACCCTTGATAGGTGAATTTTGTTTGCCTACGGTTTTCCACCTGCAGCCAAGTATATGGCTGTCCGGCACCTTCCTGCAGGGAAATTGCCTCGGTATAGGTATAAGGTTGCTGATCCAGGTCAATATTATAAAAAATAAAAGGGACGTGCCAAAGTTTATCATTGTTCGTAGTGGGGTCATAACTAAAAACCCCCTTCACCTTTAATCCAGGAATAAAAGGTAATTCTTGTTCAACATAAACCGAACTGAGTAAGGTATTATCCTCATCCTTGCGATAACCTTCGGACTCCAATACCCCTACTGGGCTACCTCCCGAAGATTCGCCCCATTTGTCCCCTTCCGGGTATCTCAAGGTTTGTATAGGCACAAACTTATAGAAACTTCTCATTAAGTGGGTCAGGTTTTCATCGGCATCGATACCGTCCGTATGCTCTATAGAACCGTAAAGTGACATTCCGAACTTGGTGGTCTTGGTGGCCTGAATATCCAAACTCATGTTGTAGTTATACCGTTGGTAGCCTACGGGGTCAAAAATTCCCTCTTGATCAAAGTAACCCAGACCGGCATTATATTTTATCACATCGGTCCCTCCACTTATCTGGAAGTTGTTAATGGATACCCCTGTATTTTTTGCAAACTCATCCGTAAAATTGGAGTCTGGGTATTTGTATGGATCTGACAAGTGTAATTGGTTGTAATCGGCTATAAGGCCTGGATCATTCGGAGGAGTAGTTCCCGAAGGGTTTAAATTAAAGTATCCTTCATTCTGCAAGGCCATATAATCCCGGGCACTCAGCATTTCTGGAAGGTAGGTCGGGTTTTGAAAACCATAAGAACTGCTCAAACTGATTGTAGGTTTACCAGTCTTGCCTTTTTTGGTAGTAATAACAATAACCCCATTGGCACCCCCAATACCAAAAGGCGCAACTGCGGCCGCATCCTTAAGTACGGTTACGGACTCGATTACATTGGGGTCTATTTGGCTCATGTTGTCCCTGCGTATTCCATCTACCACGATCAAAGGGCTAGTATTACCCGTAGAGACAACCCCTCGAATATAAATATCCGGGTTATCACTTCCAGGAGCACCACCATTTGGCCTCATACTAACACCGGTCATCCTACCGGCAAGATTCTGGGAAACATTGGAAGTAGGGATGCTCGCTATTTCCTTCCCTTGCATAGTACTTACCGAACCAGTTAAGGTAGACTTCTTTTGGGTGGCATATCCTACCACAACAATTTCATCAAGGCCAGCGGCATCCTCTTTTAGAATAACTGAGATATCCGTTCTTCCATTAAGAGCGACTTCTTGTGTTGCAAATCCAATATATGATATTACAAGCGTTGCATTTTCACTGTCCAATTGAATTGAAAACTTACCGTCAAAATCGGCCTGGGTACCATTGGTAGTGCCTTTTTCTACAATATTGGCTCCTGGCATAGGGACGCCAGATTCATCGGTAATTAGACCCGAAACCAGAACTTGATCCTGTTTAGTGTCATTTTGGGATTGTTTAGAAACCGTTTGAGGAATTTTTAAATTTTCGTCTTGAGTTAAGATAATTTGTGTCCCGCGCACTTTATATACGGTGTGTGTACTACCAAATAAACTTCTCAATACGGTATCAATGTGCTCCTTATTAACACTCAAGGATAATTTACGCTGTAGGTTTACATCCTTTACCTTATAAATAAATCGGAATTTCGTAGTAGATTCAATGTCATCAATAATGTCCCGCACTGTAGCGTTCTCTACGGCCAAGGTAACCTTAGTCTTTTGCGCATAGCTATCATTGGCCTGTAAACCTAATAGAGTGGTAAACAACAGTAGCGTGGTCAGTTTCATTTTTAAGTCAAATTTCAACAAAGGTTTGCCTAACCTCCGCTGGTTAAGTGGTTTTTTCATATTTTTGAATGTTTAAGTGTGGTTAGTAAATAATTACTCGATCACTCTTTTTAACCGGGAAATGTTAGCGCATTTTCCGGTTCTTTTTTATGAATTCAGAGTGACGAAGATTCAATTCGAAATTCTATGTCATAGTTTATTTGTTTTAGGGTTCTACTTCTATTTAATGATTACCTTATTTTCCTGTATGGTATAATCTATTTCATGGGTGTCATTGAAATAACTAAGCACCTCATCAATTTTAACATCATTGAAACTGGCGTTAAATATTTCTTTTCCCAAAGCAATATTGCTATTTTCCAACTCTATGTTATAATGGCGCTCCAATTTTGCCAAGATCTGATTAAAAGTTAAATTCCTAAAAACCAAATGCCCCTGCATCCAAGAAGTATATTGGCTTGTATTTACCTTATTTACCAATATGCCTTTGGAGGCATAGTCAAAAGAACCTTTTTGACCTGGAGTTAAGGTAACAACCGCATCCTCCAATTCCTTTTTATTATCCAAACTCACAGCCCCCTCAACCAGAACAACATCGATATTTTTATCCTCATCATAGGCCGATACATTAAACTGCGTTCCCAAAACTTTCACATCCAGTTCGTTCACATTTACAACAAATGGGTTGGATACATTTTTGGCAACATCAAAATAAGCCTCCCCGGTAAGAAAGACCTCTCTTGGACCTTCGGTTAAAAAAGCTACTGGATATCTTAAGGAACTCCCAGCATTCAAGTGAACTATAGTACTGTCTGATAAAACCAATTGAAATTTTTTCCCGTGGGGTATTTTTAAGGTATTAAACACCAAATCTTCCTTTTGGACAGCATGGGAATAACTGATCTGATTTTGCTCTTGGGCCCCAATAATATTTCCATCCGAATCCCTAACTTCCTTCTTTCCTGTAATATCAATGGTCTGAATGGTACCATTATCCAATTCCAAGGTAATAGGTTCGTCCTCTGGCACCAAAGGTGCCTTACAACATTGACCATGGTTTGTTGAGGTATTTTGTTGAAAGTAGAATCCCAAACCAATTAGCAATGCAATAGCTGCTGCAGCCGCAAACTTTGTCCAAAGTGGGAAAAGTTTTTTAACCGGTTTTGTATTAATGTCGATTTCGTGGGTAACTTTGTTATAGGCATCATCAAGATTATTTTCCAATGTTGCCAAATTTAAATCGTGATTATCACGAACATAAGATTCAAGAATAGTTTGATTTTTTTCATCCTTCAACCAGTCCCGAAGCTCAATAATCTCCTTTTCTGTAATTGTACCAAGAAGCAGCTTAGTTATATTTTTTTTCATTATCTTATCACCAATTTTCTCCCGTTATGTGTTAGTTCCGAAAATCACTTTCATTACACATTACACAACCAATACTTTAAAAAAATATAAAACCCTTAAAAAGAATTAAAAAAAAATTTGATATTCGCACTTATGTTCCAACAACCTACCAAACCAACAGCTAGGACAAATGAATGAAATTGAGGCAGTGATTGCCATGAAAAACGGCGATAGGTGTGCTTTCAAATATCTATTCAATATCTATTATAATCGGTTGGTGGCCTATATAGCCACATATACCAATGATAAAATACAATCGGAAGATATTGTACAACACGCCTTTATCCGGTTTTGGGAGGATAAGTCAAAATTGGACGAAACCAAATCTCCAAAGGCATATCTCTATGCCATTGCCTACAATAGATATATAGATACCGTTAAGAAGGCTAAAAAACAGGAAAAATTGCTTGGTCAAATTTGGGAACGCGCTTTAGTGGATAGAATTCAGGAAGACTCCGACGCCCTGGAAGAGCGTATCCAAAAAATGAAACAGGTCATTGATTCCCTTCCCCCAAAATGTAAAGAAATCATCGTGTTGAATAAGATTCAGGGGGTGAAATATAAAGAAATTGCAGATCAAATGGGGATTTCCGTAAAAACGGTAGAATCCCAAATGCGGATAGCCTTTACCAAAATAAGGGAGGCCTTTAAAGAAGATTATGCCCTGTTGTTTTTACTGTTTAAGTAAGTACCGTCCACTGTCTCTCCACTCCTTCCTCCCACATTGCACCCCAAAACTTGTGTACAAGTATACATTATTGAATGGCAGGCTCCTTATCTCTCTTTTAAATATTCAAGCTTTGGAAGGATCCATATACAATTAAGCCAATAATTTGTTATGCTCCCATGTTTACCAAACCCAATATTTTATAAATTAGAATTCAGGAAATTAGGAATAATAGCTTGCCAACAATTACACGATTACAACCAAAAAAATGGCACTAAATCATGGTAAATTACAAGCCTTCAATTAAAGAAATAGCGGTGTCCTTTTCCAATGGAAATTTTGAACTTGCATTTCCATATTTATCAGAAAATATTACTTGGAACATTATTGGTGAAAATGTGCTGACCGGAAAAACCGACGTAATTGCGAATTGCCAACAAACAGCTGCTTATTTTAAATCTGTCCAGACCAACTTTATCACGGATCATATTATTGTTGCGGACAATAAAGTGGTCGTTAGTGGAACGGCCGAGTTTATAAAGGACGGTAGACGGGTTAATTTTATTTCGGCATGTGACGTTTATGAATTTAACGGGAACCATGAATTGGAAAAAATTTCTTCTTATTGTATTTCCGATAAAAAATAATAATAAAATGCCTCCACGGGCTATAATTATGACATACTGTAGGATTTAAATTTTCATTATAATCAATGGAAAGTGTTAGAAAGCGAATTGTATATATCGATTTTAACAAGGTCTTTTCGACTTGATCGGACGACCCTAAATTAAATTATTTAAAACCTTATCGACCTTCAAATGGTATTGGTTGACTTAGAGCTAAACACTTATCTTAAATTTATAATGGTTACCGTACTGGGGATTCTATTTTCCGGCATCTTGAGCGCAATACTTCGAAAAAACTGGACCACTAATAGAATATTGTAAATCTAAATAATTCAAAAAGCGGTTATTATTAATCGCGGTACTGAAACTATATATTAAGGTCTCAACTGATTTTGAAATTATCCCCTGCGAAAAACATGGTGACTTCATGGACTTATGAAGCAACCGCCATTTGAAGGAAGACCCCGTGTGCAATTCAACTGATATTTCCGTCTTTTATCGATTACGGCAATTGCAAACCCAATATTTCATATCTTAGAAGGTTAGTAACAAACATCAGGTTGTAGTACTCCCCCCTCTATACACCCACAAAAATTTTACCGAAATAATGGACTTTACGCACAAGATATTGTGCCGAGACACCCAACAACCACTTTCTTGTTGGCCATAGCCTTGATGGTGGTTTCAAAAAATTTGTTACAAGAAATAATTAATACGTGTAAAAGGGAAACATATGAAATTAGAAAAAATATTGGACAAACTAGGTTCACTGGAAAAGAACTCTTTTATAAAAATTATAGACCATATTATTTCTAAAAACCCCAAGAACTTAAAAGAAATTGAAAAAATTTTAAGTTCATCTGACAAAGGCCTCAAATCAGTTGATAGCCTTAATATATCTAATATTTTCAGTTTGACTTCCGAAGAATTTACAGAATATGTAGTATGTGAGTTTCAGGAAGCCAATTCCCAATTGGATATTCTTATCGATATTATTATTCGTGATGGAAATTGCATAATGAAACAAGATTGGTTTTCTAGACTTTACGAAACCGAAATCAAAAATTTGAAGGGGAAAATCAAAAGTTTAAACTGGGAGCTTGAAAGTGAAAAATCTGAATTGAGTGAATCGAAAAAAAGAGATTATAGAATATATAAAGCTTGCTTAGCTACTGCCTATAGTAATGATATTATTAATAACAGGGAAGCCAAAATAACTTCTGACGAATTATCAATAATTTTAACCTTATCAAAACAACTAGGACTGTCACAGGAAGATGTGAAACTAATTAATTATACTATTCTACCGGTAAAGAAAGCCGAAATTCAGGAGGTAATTAACAACCTGAAAAATCTTGGAGTGGTATTCTTTTCCAAAAAGGAAAATACTCTGTATGTAGCTGATGAGATGGTTAGGTTATTAAGAAAAGTAAGAAAAAAAGAAGTTGCTGAAAAGTTCTACAGACGTACATTAAAACTATTGAGAGAACCTATTATCAACCAAATTGCCAAAGAACATAATATTGATAGAAAATTATCCAATTCACAAAAAATAGAACAAATTATAAAAGAAGGTATTTCATTCACGGATTTACTTTCATCCGAAATTTACAAGCCAGGGATAACCTTAACCGAAAAGAAAAAAACACTAAATGAACTTTGTGAAAAAGGACTAAACATTCCTAATCTTAAAGGCAGTACCCTCGAAGACAAAATAAATAGTCTCATTGAACATTTTGAAGATGTTGAAAAGGATGAAAAAGTTGGCATTTCAATAGATGGCTTTGACAAAATGCTCGCCGAATTAAATGTATCACTCCCAAAACTAAACAAGGATTTAAAGGAACAATTTGAACTGCAGGATGAATATGTTATGAATGCCGATTTTTTATTAGACTATAATATTAAACCTAGAGATATTTTAGATCTGATCACAAAACCTGAATTGTCCAAATTCATTAAAGACAATGGCATAAAACAACGTGGGGACGATATTCTCAATATACTAGAGCATTATAAAGATGTAGAAAATTTATATCTCGAAAACTATGAAAATGTCGGCTACCGCAACCTAAACTTGTTAAAGGAAAATGGTATTTCAGTTAAAGAGAGTGAGCTTGGTTTAAAATTTGAAGAACTTACCAAAATAATATTCAAATCTTTAGGATTTATTGTTGATGATAAATTTAAAAATCAACTGAATACCCAAAAAGACATGATGGACATCCTTTTGAATTTAGGGAACAACGAAATAATAATTGTTGAGTGTAAAACAATAAAAGAAAAAGGTTACAATAAGTTTAGTACGGTATCAAGGCAATTAAAATCTTATCAGAATTTAGCCCTTAAAAATAACTTGCGAATTGTCAAAATTTTACTCGTAGCTCCTGAATTTAGCGATGACTTTATTTACGATTGCGAAATGGATACCGAAATGAATTTATCCCTTTTGAAAGCCTCAAGTTTATCCAAAATTTTTGAAGCCTTTAAGGAATCAAAATATCAGGAATTTCCACACGTTTTATTTAGAGATATAGTTATTAACGAAGAGCGAATTATTAAAGCGTTGACTAAATAAACTTTCTGTCTCCAATAGTGTGCGATCTTGCTTGAAGCTAGTAGTCGATGCTCTTACCTTGAGCAGGAAGACGCGACCTGCCAAACCTCGAATGCTCTCTTTTTGTTTTCCTTATCAGCCGAGTGAAATCTCCAGACTTCGAGTACCACAACCTACACATGCTTTACCCAACGCGCAAAGCCACATTTCCAATGGGCAAATCAATACAAAGTGCTATCTTTAAAGTTTTATTTTTAACATAAATGCAGAACAATATTTTGCTAGAATTACCTTCTATGAAAAACAGTATCCTATTCGTCCTTGTAATACTTATTTGCCAGACCTCCTTCTCGCAGGAAAAAGAAGAAACCAAAAAAGACAAATGGGATGTCAACACCCCTGCCCTACCCTTTAAAAATGTATCCATTACTACCAATGAGGGCTCTTGGATAAGTCTGGACGTAAGTCCGAACGGGAACCAGATCGTTTTTGATATGCTGGGGGATATCTATACCATGCCCATCAGCGGGGGCACCGCCACTTTAATCAGGGGCGGCCATGCCTTTGAAGTGCAACCCAGATACAGCCCAGACGGCAAGCACATCAGTTTTACCAGCGATGCCGGTGGAGGCGATAATATTTGGGTGATGAACACAGACGGTTCCGAAGCCGAACAGATAACCAAGGAAGATTTTAGATTGGTAAACAATGCCGTCTGGTCTGTGGACGGCAATTATATTTTTTGCAGAAAACATTTTACCTCCGGACGTTCTCTAGGTGCTGGGGAAATTTGGATGTACCATAAATCCGGTGGTAAAGGTATTCAGCTTACCAAAAAGAAAAACGACCAACAGGATGTTGGGGAGCCTTGGGCCTCGCCAGACGGCAAATATGTATACTATAGCGAAGACGTTTATCCTGGAGGGGAATTTCAGTACAACAAAGACCCTAATAGCCAGATATACGTCATAAATCGTTATAACCTGGAAGATGGAGAAATTGAAAGGGTAACGGGCGGACCTGGAGGCGCCATACGTCCTGTAATTTCGCACAAGGGAAATGTAATGGCCTTTGTAAAAAGGGTAAGGGAAAAAACAGTGCTCTACCTGCACGACCTTAAAACCGGAAGGGAATGGCCTATTTACGATCAACTCAGCAAGGATCAACAGGAAGCATGGGCCATATTTGGACCTTATACCGGTTTCAATTTTACCCCGGATGATAGCTCCATCGTTATTTGGGTCCAGGGAAAAATAAAAAAAATTGACCTCAATTCCTTAAAGGCCAGCGATATTCCCTTTGAGGCTACGGCAGAACACAAGATCGTAAATGCTTTAAAATTTAAAAACGATGCAGCTCCGGAGACTTTTACCCCAAAGGCCATACGCAATGCGGTAACCTCCCCTGACGGAAAAACACTGATATTTAACGCCGCTGGTTACCTGTGGAAAAAATCACTGCCCAATGGCACCCCTGCCCGACTTACCACCGGAAAGGATCTGGAATATGAACCGGCCTTTTCCAGGGACGGAAAATATCTAGTGTACGCAACATGGAACGATGAACATATGGGGGCCTTACATAGGTTGGACCTCAGCTCTAATAAAAACCGTCCTATTAAACTAACCAATGAAAAGGCTATTTATAGAGAGCCAAACTTTTCCCCAATCAACAACAACCTTATTGTATACCGAGAAGAAGACGGAAATCAACATCAGGGATATGTACATACCAAAGAGCCCGGGATCTATCTTATGGAAATAAGTGAATCCAGAAAATCCGGAATCACCTCTAGTAAAAAATTAGTGGTAAAGGAAGGTATATTTCCAAGTTTCAATAAAGATGCCTCTCGGATCTACTACCAAACAGGAGGATATCTATTGGGAAACATCACCAAAACCTTAAAATCCGTTAACCTCCAGGGTAAGGAAGAACGGGAAATTGTAAAATCGAAATACGCGCAACGAATCATCCCCAGTCCGGATGATAACTGGCTGGCCTTTACCAATTTGTACAAGGTATATATTGCTGCCCTGCCCAAGACTGGAAATACCATTGAATTGGACGGAAAGGCAACCAATGTTCCAGTGGCTCAGGTAGCCCGTGATGCAGGCATTAATCTACACTGGTCTTCGAATAGCGACAAACTAAATTGGACTTTGGGCGATGCCTATTTTAATGCGGCCATCAACCAACAATTTACCTTTATGGAAGGCGCTCCGGATAGTATTCCGGCTATGGACACTGTAGGTCTTAAAATCAACCTAAGCCTGCCAACGGACAAACCTAAGGGAACCATCGCCCTAATAGGGGCCAGGATCATTACCATGAACAATGATGAAGTTATAGAGAATGGCACCATCATCATCAACAACAATAAAATCACAAACCTTGGCTCCAGCGATGTAGTCAATATCCCTACCGGTGTCAAAGTTTTGGATGTCAGCGGTAAGACCATAATGCCAGGATTAGTGGATGCGCATGCACATCTTAGTCATTTTAGGTTTGGTTTGAGTGCCCAAAAACACTGGCCCTACTATGCCAATTTGGCCTATGGGGTAACCACTACCCACGATCCTTCAGCCAATACCGAAATGGTATTTTCCCAATCGGAAATGGTAAAGGCGGGAACTATGGTAGGCCCTAGAATATTCTCCACCGGGGTTATTTTATACGGAGCGGACGGCGACTTTAAAGCTACGGTAAACAATTTGGAAGATGCACGTTCCGCTATTCTAAGAACCAAGGCCTTTGGTGCGTTTTCCGTAAAAAGCTACAATCAGCCCAGACGTGACCAAAGACAGCAGATTATTAAAGCTGCCCATGAGAAACAGATAGAGGTAGTGCCAGAAGGGGGATCTACCTTCTTTCATAATATGTCCATGATTTTGGACGGGCACACTGGTATTGAACACAATATACCAGTAGCTCCTATATATGATGATGTGTTGCAATTATGGTCGGCCAGCGAAACAGCCTACACCCCTACCCTGATCGTTAATTACGGCGGATTGAACGGGGAATACTTTTGGTACCAGACCACCAATGTCTGGGAAAATGAAAAGCTTTTAATGTACACCCCAAGAAGCATTATAGATGCACGCTCCAGACATCGTACCATGGCACCCATTAAGGAATATGAGAACGGTCATATCCTGGTTGCCCAAGCCACCAAAAAATTGGCCGATGCCGGAGTAAAAATAAACCTCGGTGCCCACGGGCAATTGCAAGGCCTTGGTGCACATTGGGAACTTTGGATGTTGGCCCAAGGAGGGATGAGCAATATGGAAGCCTTAAAGGCAGCCACAATTAATGGGGCCTCATATCTTGGAATGGAGGAGCAACTGGGATCTTTGGAAGAAGGTAAATTGGCCGATCTGATCATATTGGACAAAAACCCGTTGGAAGATATTCAAAATTCCAACTCGGTTAAATACACCATGATCAATGGACGCTTATACGATACGGAGACCATGAACGAGGTTGGAAACTATGACAACCCTAGAAGCCCTTTCTATTGGGAGATGAGCGACTATGCCCCTGCCTTTGATTGGCATGGGGAAACGCATACGGGATGTACTTGTGAGGTAGGGCATTGATATCGTAAGTTTAATTTCGGTTTTGTATTGAGTTACAGTCGGCACGAACCTACCTGTGCCAGCAACTGGTTATGGCCAGAAAGCAACTCATTATCACAAAGAAAGGTTTGCGTATCCCACCCCTACCGGCTTCTCCTCTGTCGAAGCCACCTTCCCCTGATTAGGGGAAGGAACAGTTTTTTACTTTTCTACTTCTAAATGGAACTAGCAGTTTAATATTAAGTAGGACCCTTCGCTAGCAGTGGATGAGACAGAAGGGATTGCAATCCCAAGATAAATGCAAATGCCAATTGTCCTAAAAAAGTAACTCCGTTGAAGTGACCAATTCGGTCATTTCGAACGAGCGACAGTGAGGAGAAATCACACACCTAACTCAACCAATACATGATATATTCTCCATACTTCTCAACAAACTGATACCTCGCCATCACAGCCAATACTTTAGAAATCCTCTATTTCCAAAAATTTTCAATCCCCAAATAGGCTACATCCTTCTTTTTCAGTAATTTAATAGAAAACATTTTGTGACATGGCTACCTTTCAACTCGATATTAATAATTCCAAACATAAAGTAGAAGTTGCCGAAGGTACTTCCCTACTCTGGGTATTGCGGGAACATTTAGGCCTTACCGGCACCAAATACAGTTGTGGCATAGGTCAATGTGGAGCCTGTATGGTACATATCGACAATCAGCCTGTGAGAGCCTGTCTTCTTCAAGTGGACAATTATGCGGACGGACAAAAAATTAAAACCATAGAAGGTTTGTCCCAAAATTGCGACCATCCCGTACAAAGGGCATGGATCGAAGCCCAGGCACCACAATGCGGCTATTGTCAGTCCGGGCAGATCATGCAGGCAGTGGCCCTCTTGGAAAACAATCCCAATCCCACAAGGGAGGAAATAAAGACCTATATGAACGGTATACTTTGCCGTTGCGGCACCTACCTACGTATTATTAAGGCTATTGAACTCGCCGCAAAAACCCCAACATCCATTGAAAACTAAAGCCATGGTCCAAACGAAAACCGAAATCAGTAGAAGGAAGTTTCTTAAATCATCCTCTGGGGTAGCACTCTTTATTGGAGTATCTGGTATCCTGCCGCAGCTGATATCCTGCAAAGACCCCAAGAAAATTAAGGAACAACTGGCTCAACAGCCACTTACAGCCTGGGTAAAATTGTCCGAGGATGGTCTAATCACAATTTATAATCCGGCCGCCGAAATGGGGCAGGGATCCATGACCTCCTTACCGCTTATTTTTGCCGAAGAGATGGACGCGGACTGGTCTATGGTGAAGGTGGAGTTTTCACCCCAGGAATCGGAGATATACGGTTCTCCAGGATGGGCCCCTGGAAGTAAGCTGATGTTTACTGTAGGCAGCAGAACAACAAATAGCTACTATCAGGTAATGCGAAAAGCAGGCGCCCAGGCCCGCTATGTTTTAATGAGCAGTGCCGCCAAACATTGGGAAGTACCCATAGAGGAACTGACAACATCCAATAGTCATGTACTTCATGGAAAAACCAACCAAAAAATAAGTTACGGAGCCCTGGTTCCCTTTTTGGAAATGCCAGAAACACTACCCGACTTTAGCGAAGCACAATTAAAAAATCCTAAGGATTTCCAGTTGGTCGGTAAAGACATCCCCCGTACCGAGATCCCTGCCAAGGTAGATGGCAGTGCCATGTTTGCGATAGACATCCGTTTGCCGGGAATGGTTTACGGAGTTTTGGAAAGAGGAAAACTACACGGCTCCAAACCTAGCCTGACCAATGAAAATGAGATCCTCGCTATGGAGGGGGTATTAAAAATAATCCCCTTGGATTATGCCATTGGAATTGTAGCCAAGAATCTAGAACAGGCCTTGAATGCCAAACAAAGCCTTAAAATAGATTGGAGCGAGTCCAAAGCAAGCGGACATAACTCACAGGAAGTATATAGCACCTATGAAAAAATAGCCTCACAAAAAGAAAAGGGCAAAGTGATCATCGAAATTGGGGATGTTGCCAAGGCCAAAAGAACCGCCGCCAAAACCTATGAGGTGGACTATAAGAACGATTATGTATACCATGCCCAAATGGAACCGCTGAATGCAGTGGTACAGGTTGCTGAAGATGGTGGCAGTGCCGAAGTTTGGGTAGGCAGCCAACAAGGAACGGATACCAAGTTGGGAGTACCTAAAATACTAGGTATAGCCTCGGAAAAGGTAAACGTACATCTACAATATTTGGGAGGTGGATTTGGCAGAAGAAGTATGAACGATTTTGTAGAGGAATGTGCCATACTAGCCAAAGAAATGGCACCACTTCCGGTAAAACTTATATGGACCAGGGAGGACGATGTTACCTATGGGGCATTCCGGCCACTTTCCCTACAGCGACTAACTGTCAATACAGATCCCGAAGGGAATATTACGGCATTTTCGCACGCTGTGGTAGGGGACGGTGGAAACCTGGTGGCCAGTGCTGTGGCCAATGATCATTACGACATCCCCAACCAATTTGCGGAATGGCGGGAAGCCTCCAATGGTATTCGTCTAAAACATTGGCGTGCCGTAGGACATGGCCCCAATAAATTTGCCATTGAATCTATGCTGGATGAAATTGCTTGGAAGCAGGGCACAGATCCTTTGGAACTTAGAAGAAAATTAATGGCAAAGGCCCCCAGGGCATTGGCTACTCTGGAAAAGGCCGCTGAAATCTCCCAATGGAATACCCCTTCCGTGGAAGGCAGGGCCAAAGGAATGGCTTTTGTGGAACATGGATCTTTGGGAACTGGGGTTTGTGAAATATCCATAGACCGAAGTACTGGCAATATCTTAGTGCATCACTTTTGGATCGCATTGGATGCTGGAGTGGTAGTACAACCGGACAATGTAAAAGCCCAAATGGAAGGCGGCATCATTATGGGTATAAGCAGTGTGCTAAAAGAACAAATTACCATTGTAGATGGCCAAGTGCAACAATCCAATTATCATGATTATAATTTACTAAGGATGCAGGAAATTCCTGAAAGTATTGAAACCGTAATTCTGGAATCCTCAGAAATTCCCGAAGGGGTAGGCGAAACGGCCACACCTATGGTCGCCTGTGCCATAGCCAATGCCTTTCTGAAATTGACTGGGAAACCGCTACGCCATCTGCCTTTCTCCCCAGAGCGTGTACTGCAGGCCTTGAACAGTTGAATCATTCAATTAATAACACCTAAAAACTCCCTAGGTATTACCATTGGGGGGTCTTCATATTGATCTATAAATAATCAATATTTAAACAGAACCTCCGATAACTACACTAAACTAAAGGCTTCCCATATTTATAGGCCTTTTATTTTAAAAGATAGTCTACCCTGACTTAGAATGAATTTCCGTAGTATTAAAGGTGGGGACATCAAGTTCCTCTGGAAATAGCATCAATTAAAACCCGGCATTGGTAAATTGAGATCGGCGTTTTCCAAGATTAGGATCCAATCCTGACCTCTTCCCGAAGTGGGCGGCTTATAGGTCTGGACACCATCAGTGTCCGATGTACCCAAATGATAGGACACGCCATATCTTGGGTCGTACCAAATGGCCTTTTTATTTGTTCCTGAAATCATTCCCTTGTCCACAACAAAGGCCTTCCCACTGGGTGAGTAGATCAACGCAAAAGTGGCATCGGAGGCCATTACTGCCCTTATGGGCTCGCCATTTACTTCCATGCTACTTTTGATTATTTCTTGCTTAGGTATCCACTTTGAAAAGGATCGCGCCTCCACTAAAGTTCTAAGATGTTTCATTTGATAGGCCCCTGGATGATCCAAGGCTTCTTTCCAAGGTATTGCGGCCCCAATAATTGGTCCATGATCGGGTGTGTACATCTGCCAAATATTATTATTCCCATAGGTGTGCCCACAAGCCCCTGCAAAAACAGACCAATAGGCAGCCTGCCTCACATCATAATCATCAAAACGATCCATAGGGTCAGTCCCTTTAAAATAAAACCCCACCGGTATGCCTTCATATCTCGGCTCCCCGTCCAAGGTCGGTTTTGTTGGCTCAAGGGAATAGTCATGCTCTGCATAAAGTCCGTTGTCATGCCCATGTTGACCGTGAGAGGATTGATACATATTAAAATCCAGCCATTCAGCATCATGAAAATAATCGGACGACATTCCGGGTCCCCTAGGATGAAATGTGATAAGCTGTTGGCCATTACACCCCTGCTTAAGTCCCTCTGCCATTGCCTCTACAATCTTCTTGTCATTGTCCGTTCTAATATTCCTATCCCCGCCTAAGATCCAAATAACGGGTTTTTCCTTATATCTTTTCCCCAAAAACAGTCCAAATTCTTTTGCACTTTCAGGGTTAAAAATAATGTCCTTTTCACTTAGCGAACTCCAATAACTGCCCCAAGTGGGAAGCATTCCCATAACCAATCCCAAAGAACTTGCCTTATCCACTATGTCGTCTACATGTTTAAAATAAGCCTCATTGGGTCTTTTAGGGTCCTTATTCAATAACGGCAGATTCCCATTGGCATTAGGAACAGCTATGCCGTTCAGTTCTGATAAAATAACAGCTTGTACCACGGTAAAACCCTTATCGGTCCGATTTTTAAGATAATATTCCGCCTCCTTCATATCCAATCTATGGAACAATTCCCAAGCCGTATCTCCCAAATAGAAAAAAGGCGTGCCATCTTCCTTTTCAATATATCTGCCATTTTCGCTTATTCCCAGGGACTGCCCAATAACGCATTGAAAATGTAAAAACACAAAAACCAGACTAAAACAAAAAAGTAGTTTTCTCATACGATTACATAATAGGATTTAGCAAACACACCCCAATATCTAAAATTATTACTTCAATTTGAACTAAGTAACTGAAAATTAATCATTTATTTTCAAGTAATAGATGAACGGATATATCACCAAAAGTGAATGTTACATGGATCAGGATTAATTCTTATGTTTTTACAAAATTCGGATTAAAATGATTTGTCCTTTTTGTTTGTTGTTCGGCTTATCTATTGGTTAGAATCAAGTGATATGATTCTTTCATTTTCTTTGCATGTCCAAAGAAAACGAAACAAAAGAAAAGACACTTCTTCGCTAGGTGGCCCCTAAAATCTAGGGATTTCATGGACCGATGCCATGGCCTAAATTATTTCCAAGGCTTCAATAATTCTTTACGGCCATGACATCTCCACTACGGAAGAAGTCAGACCAGACAACGAACTTTGGGGACAATGTTAAAGGGTAATCACCAATGGACCCACCTGCCAAAAGGAAATACAACTCCTTATTTCCTGTTAACAATTGGGACCAATATCAAAAATTATGACCCTAAATTATATAGGATGCCCTTATTATTTTTTTGGCAGAAAGAATACCCCTGTCGGAATAGTTTCCCTTTCCAGACCTGGACCGCTCCATTCCAATTCCAAGGAAGGCTTTCCCTTTTGGGGGCTTTTGTAATATACCCGAAACGGATGCAATCCGGCCTTAAGTTTAATGCTCCCACTTTTGGGCGAGTTCTGAAAATACTCATAATCCGCATCAACTACTGCCGCATCGTGGATCCGAAGAAATGCCCCTGAATTTGCAGAGACATAGAAGGTATAATCCCCATCCAAAGGAATACGGATATACCCCTCAAAGAACATGGCTCCAGCAGAATCAACACCATTTACCCCCCCATTCAGCTGGTCCACCTCACCTGTTTCATAATGGGTCAGGGCGGCTACTTCAGGTACCCAAGGAAAATCGCCCTTAAAGGATTTCCATGAAATACCATTTTTCATAACCCCTTCGGCCACGGCAGGTACCGGAACATCATCATAAGGCCTTAAGGCCGTACTATTTGGAATTCGGGACCCTAGGACCTTGTCCTTCATCTTTTGCTGCAAACTAGCAAGTTTAGGATCCTTGGCCAAATTCTGGGTCTGTTGTGGGTCCTTTAAAACATCATATATTTCAAAAGGATCGTTATGGGATTTAATGTCGTATCGCAGCCCAACATAATTTTCTAAACGCACCATTTGCATTTGATTACGGGCACGTCCTTGATGTTCCGGGATAAAATCTGCATAGTTTGGTGTCTTTCCCGGTTGAAAGTACTCTATATAAATATTGCTCTCCGGTTGAATTCCTTTTCCAAGTAAGGAAGGCAATAGGGATACCCCATCTGAAATGGCAGGTGCCGGAAGTCTGGCCATTTGCGTGAAAGTGGGCATCCAGTCATAGGAAATACTAGGAGTTTCAATCTGTTTTCCTGCTGGAATATGACCTGGCCATAATGCCAATGTTGGCATACGCACTCCACCTTCCAAACAATCCCGCTTTATTCCATCGAAGGGCCCAAAACTCTTAAAAAATGTAGGGTCTATAGGTTCATTCGCTAAATAGGATTCCTTGGACGGGCCATTGTCCGATGTAAATACAACCATAGTATTCTCATCAATTTTCAAATCCTTGAGCAATTGCAGGATATCGCCCACAGCATCATCTATCCGCCTAGTGTCCGTGGCATATCGTTTATATACCTCGGGCCAGGCCAATTGGGCAGTTGCTGGATCATCATCATCGTCATAGGTAGCATTGGCATAATCCGGATGCATCCAAGAATCCACTTCTCCCGAAGCGGTATTGATCATTTTGCCTGGCTCCCCCAGCCATTGAAGCCCGCCATTCAACCCACCACCTGCTGGATAGGCCTGGGTAGGCAACTCAAGAACAGCATGGGGCGTATCATAGGCCAGATACATAAAAAAAGGTTTATCGCCATCGTTCCCCTTCTTGAAATCGACAATCCATTTCTTTGCAGCTGCCGTAAATAGGTCGGTCGTATAACACTTGTCAAGATCATCAGCTATATTGGTCCTGTTTTCATATACTTCCTTCCTGCCCCTATAAATACCTTCTTTGGGATAGTGTTCATGACCATCACCATGGCGTATATAACCCAGGTAATAATCGAATCCGCGATTAAGGGGGTGTGCCGTCCAATTGGGAGCCTTACCTCCTTTTCCCTGTAAGCCCCATTTACCAATGGCGGCCGTAGTATAGCCTGCAGTTTGCAATACCGACCCTAAAGTATGGTTGTTGGCTAATGCCTTGTCGAACTGATTGTCCCTAATATTGGCGTGACCCTGACTTTGGCCCAATAACAAGGAGGCTCTGGAAGGGGCACAAACCGGTGCCGCGGAATAATGCTGTGTCAGCAAAGCGCCTACTTCTGCCATTTGATCCAGATTGGGCGTATACTCCCGAGGATGGGCCGCCCCCTTTTCCTTCGCTCTCATATTCTGAAACAGCACCCCTAGATCCCCGTAACCCAAATCATCGGTAAGAATAAAAATGATATTGGGTTTTATATTTTCCTTATCAACTTCCGCTTTTGCATTCCTTTGGGCAATTAGCGTATTTATGCCCACCAATAGCATTAGAGCGAATATAATTTTTGAAGTCACTGTTTTATGAAGCATAAGGCGTTTATTTTTCTTGTCTGATTATAAATGGTTTGGGTAAATTAGCATTAATCTGCTTTATTGAAAACAAATGTGGTCAGAGATTTACCCAAGACCTGAATTTTACTATTCCCAAATTGAGCATTGGGCATTTTACTAAGATTGTAAGATTCACTGGTAACATAACTCTCGATTTTGGAATTTGATGGTATGTCTAAATTTAATTTTAAATTCATAGCAGTATCCCATTGGTTTAATACAACCAAGACCAAACTATCATCTGCATTTTTATAGGCCGATAGCAACACCCCATCCCTTAGGTTTTCCTCTGTATTATAATTATCGTAGGCAACCGAGATCCTTTTGGCCCCGGGCCTGATGAATCTAGAGTAATTGCCCAAGGTCCATAGCAATTTTGATCCGTAAAAATTCCCATCCTCACTATCCTTTTCAACATAAATTAGTCCGTCCTTAAAATCGTAAGGACTCATGGACAACCACCAGTGCCAAGCACTGGCATTGGCAATAGTAAGATCGGAATGGATGAGTCGGGCCACATACAGTGCCGTGGGCATCCCAAAATCCTTACCTTTCCCCGTAATCTCCTCATTGTTTTCCAAAATACAGTATTCGCTCATCCAATATTCAAGGGAAGGGTATTCCAATAGTTTTTCCGCAATTCGTTCCCTTTCCTTTTTAAGTTTCGAAATATCCCAGGTAGTAAAATAACTATGTGCCGCGATCTTTGGTGCTACGGATTTTAGATCCCCCACATAATTAGGACTTTCAGGACTAAAAAAAGATGCTATCTGATCGCTTCTATTAGGATGCTTTTCCTTCTCACCAGTTAAATAGTCAATTTGACCCGCTTCGGTAATTTCTATTTTGGAATCTATTTTCTGCTGTGCGAAAACGGAATCGATTACCCTAGTGGCATTGGCCAATTCATTATTGTTCCAAGGAGAACCTTCTTGTCCGCCTTTCCATTCCCATTGTGGTTCATTGAACGGACTTATATAATCAAAATCTATTGCGAGACTGTCCTTAAAATGCTTTAGCACCTTCGCGAGAAAGTTTGCATAATCCATATATTTTTCTTGGGATAAATTGGCGGCCAAGCCATCATCCGAATGTGCCTTATTGTTTCTGGTCAGTTGTATGGGAGGACTATTCACAAACGCAATGAATTGTTTTACGCCACTTTCCTTTGCCGCCTGCAGAAACCACTGTTGTCCTGCTTGCTTATGCCAATCATAACTTCCATCATCCTGTAAAAACCCTTCGGCCCTTCTCCAGGGGTCAGGTATACCACTCTCATCACCTTGGGCCGTACTTCCCGCTCCGATATTAAACCGCCAGGCCGACAAGCCGATTCCTTTTGGTGATCCATCCGAATTGTTTTCCAAACTAAACAACCACTCGGCCATCTCTTCCTTTTTTTCATTGGGCCATAGACCCGTATACTGTGCGGCCCATGCATCGGAGGCAGCAAAATTGTAAATGGTCTGGAAATGGATATTCTTATTTATGCAAACTTCAATAGCTAGGTCTTGCTGTGCACCCGCCCAATTAAAGGCACAACAAAGAAAATATATTTTCAACCAATTTTTCATCTCTGCTATTTATGGATTCTATAGAAGAAAAAATTACTCTTTTTCATCCTAACCAACAGTTGTAAGTATATGTATAGGGATGACATAAATTAATAAAAAGAACCCTATGCAAATGATAGGGCCCTTTAAAAACTAAACTAATCTAACTACTAACAATTCTTTATTCTACAATCAAATAGGCACATTGATACAAAGTAAACACTTCGGAAGATGTCCCAGCTTCCTTAAAAAGCAATTTCATTTACGCTAATACTTGTGCATAATCCTATTCTATATTGATCTTCTCGTCCCGATCCAAATCAAAATCATACAGCTCTATAACTGCATCCCCACCAATGAACACATGGTACATCAACCCAAAAACTAAACTGCAGCTACATCCGATACTGAATTAATCTTGTTGGTCTGAAACCCGATTTTGCCATATATTTCGAATATTAGAAAGGTATAATCCTAGGCTGAAATGGAATAGCAAATACTAAGAGCCTCAATATTTAAAGGAATGCCCAAAACATATCTTACCTGTTTTCCCTTTTCGCAACTTTAAGTATACTCCCGTTGTTACTGAATAGCCCATTAAAAAAATCACCCTCACAGGCCTCTAATAATTTGCTTTTAAGCTCTTTTAATTTTTCCGGACGTTGTTCGGACAAATCTTTTTCCTCCTTAAAGTCGTCTGGCAGATAAAACAGTTCAAATACTCCCTTTTCCAGATCTGTCCTAATCTTCCAACCTTCATCAGAAATTAGGGTCGGCCCGGTATATGATGAATACACCACAAATTCATGCTCCTCACCTTTACCGCGGTTTATCAGTTCATCATAGAATGAAATTCCATCGGTCGTAATAGATCTCGAAAAACCAGTAGTTTCCGCAAGGGTCGCCAATAAATCATAGTTCGCTATAAGGCGGCTACTGGTTCTTCCCGCTTCGATTTTTGCAGGCCATCGGACAATCAAGGGAACTTGAATGCCTCCCTGTAGATTACTTCTTTTCATACCTGCTCGACCACCATTTCCATCAAAAACATCGCCTGACAAATCGCTATAATATTTATGCTCAATATTATCAAAACGCTCACCGGTCTTTATATTGGTATATGGCTTTTCAATGCGCCCTTTTTGTGCATAATAGATTTCATGACCGTTATCGGCCGTAAATATGACCATCGTGTTTTCATCAATACTAAGCTCCTTCAGTTTTTGCATGATCTCCCCCACATTATCGTCCAACATTTTGACCATAGAAGCATATTCTTTTTCAATCTGAGTCAACCGATTATCGTCTAAAAAGTCAGGATGAATATTAGGAACGGCTACCGGACCATGTGGTAGTTGTGTTGGAAAATAAAGAAAGAAGGAGCTATCTTTATTGGTATCGATAAAATCTAGAGCCTTGTCCATAAACAAATTTTGCGAATAGTGTTCCTTCCCTTCCATATGTTTACGTTCCTTATAATTCTCCGGTGTTTCGGGTTCACTAGATTTTCCGGAGTTCCAAAGGGTATTCCCTTCAATAGGAACTAAATTCCCATTTTCAAATAGAAAAGGAGGATAAAATCCATGCGCCCGAACATGATCAAGATATCCATAATAAGATTCCCAGCCATGACGCTCCATTTGTTGATGGGTAGTAGAAAATCCCCATTCCAATTTGCCAATTTGGGTAGTCCTATATTCTGCTTCTTTTGCTACTTGGCCAAGAAAGACATATTCTTCGGGTATCGGGGATAGAACCGATTCTAAAATACTGCCAATTTCCTCGTGGCTAAATTCTTCTGTACTAATTTTATTATACATCGCCCCTGGGGTAATTTCAAACTTCTTGGAATGACAATCATGCATCCCTGTAATCAACGAAGCCCGAGCTGGGGCACATAGCATGTTTGAATAGGCATTTGTAAAGTGTAATCCTTCTTTTACAAGCTGATCAATGTTGGGCGTTTTTATGATTTTTTGTCCTTCATGGCCCAACAAACCAATTCCCAGATCATCTGCATAGATCAAAATGATATTGGGCTTTTTATCATCTTTCGTGGATGTTTGCTCAGTAATTTGTTTGCAACATGGAAAGAAGCCCAATAGAACAATTACTGTTAAAAATAAAAATACTTTTCTATTCATTTCAATTGCTATTCTTATGCAAATCTAAAATCATAAATTTAAAGGGGGTTCGCATAATCTGAAAACACTTCTTAAAATCAACTTTACTCTTTTCCAAACTAGAATCCTATTTAATTTTCCAAATAAGTCCCTTGATCAAAAGTAAACACTTCCGAAGGTGTCCTTGCTTCCTTAAAAAGCAATTTCATTTCAGCTACAATTTCCGGATAATCCTTGGCAATATTGTTTTCTTCTCCCAGATCGGAATCCAGGTCATAAAGTTCCATCTGATCTTCGGTCGATTTAAAAACATTGTACTTCACCGCCTTCCAATTGCCTTTTCTAATGGCTTGTCTGCCACCTTTCTCGTGAAACTCCCAATACAAATATTCGTGTTCTTTTTGCTCTTTTTCTTCTCCCAAAAGGGTAGGCAAAAAGGAAACACCATCTAGAGATGGGGGCACCTCCATATCTACAATACCTGCAAATGTTGGAAATACGTCCCAAAATGCAGAAACGTGATCTGTTTTGGTATTTGGTTTAACATGTCCTGGCCACTTAACTATAAGGGGGACCCTGATTCCTCCTTCATAAAGATCCCGCTTGGTTCCCTTAAATGGACCGTTGCTATTAAAATAATCAGGATCGGCACCTCCTTCAGTGTGGGGGCCATTGTCCGAGGTAAACATTACTATCGTATTGTCGGCAATGCCCAACTGTTCCAATTTGGCCATAATCTCCCCAACTTGATTGTCCAAAATATGAATCATGGACACAAATGCGGCATGGGTTTCTTTCTGTGATTCATAGGGACCATTTCTATATTCCGGTCCATCATCCACACCCTTATAGGCTTTTTCAGGAGGAAATTTGCCTCTGTATTTATTCATGATTTCCTCTGGAGCTGCAAGTTCTGCATGCGGTATAATAGATGCTACATAAAGAAAGAAGGGATTATCTTTATTGAACTCAATAAAATCGAGCGTTTTTTCATGTATAAGTTGTGGTGCATAAACCCCTTTCATTGTTCCCGAATTTTCTTCCAGTACTAAAGAATCCGTATTGGCCCAAAGGTGGCGAGGGTAATAATTATGCCCCAAACGTTGACAATTGTACCCAAAAAAAGTATCAAAACCTTGGTTCAATGGATCTCCTTCCGAACCTGGGTATCCAAGCCCCCATTTACCAAAAACCCCAGTGGCATAGCCAGCTTTTTTCATGGCCTCCGCCAAGGTGTAGGTATTGTCTGGTATGGGATACTGCCCCTCCGGTTGTATTTCCTTATTGCCACGTACAAAAGTATGGCCTGTGTGCATACCTGTCAACAATGCAGATCTAGACGGGGCACATACCGTACTACCGGAATAATGTTCGGTAAAAAGCATTCCTTGTCTGGCCAACTTATCTATATTGGGCGTGCTAAACTTCTGCTGTCCATAGGCACTTAGATCCCCATAGCCTAGGTCATCGGCCAAGATGTATATGATATTGGGTTTAACCAAACTTTCTTGGGAATCTTGAGCAATGGAATCTTTTGGTTGCTGCCCAATGTTTTTACATGCAAATGCACAGGAAATAAAGAATGAAAGAAATCCTAAATAGAGAAATTTTTTAGTCATGGTGTTATTATCAATTACAATGGGGCAAGAATACCTTACCCCAATGTAGTTAAAAATTATGCTACTATCTATACCCGTTGTTGGTAGGGTCAGATTCCAATAAACTTGGATTCAATTCCAACTGATTCTGTGGAATAGGCAGTAAAACGTGGTAAGGCTGTATGTTGGCTGCCGGATTGTTCCAAGCCCTATGTTGAACCGACTTCACTTTGTCCAACAAAATACCCCAACGAATAAGATCCATACGGCGATGTCCTTCGGCACTGAGTTCAAATCTTCTTTCATCGTACATGGCTTCCCTAAATTGAACTTGAGACATACCGCTCCAAGGTTGATCAGGTTCAAAAGCGCGTTCCCTTACCTTATTTACATAAGCATAGGCATTCCCAGGACCATTGGCTTCGTTTTCAGCCTCAGCAGCCATAAGATATACGTCAGCTAAGCGAAATACAATATAGTTTTCAGGGTGATTGCCTCGCAATGAATTTTCTTGGTCCAAATTCCAATTTTTACGGAAGTATGGGAAAGATAATTTCCATCCTAAATATTCAGTAACAATGGTGGCATCATAACGTAAATCTCCATCTTGCCAATTTTCCTGTAATGAAAATTCTGGCAAAGGCACTGACCAACCATAACCGGTCATATCTTCATTTCTTGTACGTAAAAGACCTTGAAATATATTAACCTTGGAACCGGAAACCCCATCAACCACGGTATCTTTATTACGATTTGCAGGTTCATCCCTGATACGTGGGTTGTAATCGTCCGTTCTTGTGGTAGATAATTCACCTACTAAATCAGCCTCAAAATCAATTACAAAAATATATTCGTCATTGTATTGGTTGCTTGGATCCGATTGATCGAATACATCGGCATAATTATCCAAGAGCCTATGTGGACCTTCATTAATTACCTTATCACATTCAACCTTCGCCAATCCCCATTCTCCATCAAAAAGATGATATTTGGCTTTTAGGGTTGCAGCGGCCCATTTGGTAGCCCTTCCCAAACTACTACCGGAATAAGAGCCAGGCAACAAATCAAAGGCTTTTGCCAAATCTGTTTTCATAGCGCTTCTTATTTCCTCTTTTGGAGTTCTCCCCAGAACAGATCTTTCCGGCACGGGCAATTGCTCTATATAAAAAGGAACGTCTCCCCAAAGATTGGTCAAGTGATAATAGGCCAATGCCCTCAGAAAAATAAGTTCTCCCAGTCTTTGATCTCTGGCGTCTTGAGATAAACTTTCATTACCTTCAATATTGGAGATAAACTCAGTAGTATTGTTTACCACACGATATAATTGAATCCAGGTACCATTACCATCTGCCGTACCTTCTTGAATAAGATAATTGTGTATCTCATTGTTCACGTTTCTACTGGCTGCCTGAATATCGGCACCACTTGTGTAATAATTGTCCAGTCCGCGTTGTCCGTACAGGTTGTTGTTGTGATATAAGCGGTAGACTCCGTTTACAGCAAGTTCAGCTTCTTTATCATTGGTGAAAAAAGCATCCGGCGTAATCTCGTCCCTTAAATCTTCTTCCAGAAACTTGTCACATGAACTCAAAACAATTAAGCCCATAAGCAACATCAAAAATTTGCTCGTTATATTAGTTTTCATATCTGTTTTTTTTAAAATTCTAGTTTTACACCTAGGGTTATTGTCTTAGCATAAGGATATTGGCCAGAAGCAAAACCTTGGGATACAGAACCTAGTCCACTACCCGCAGTAAAAGCATTTACTTCTGGATCTCCCAAAGTAAAGTCTGACCAAAGGAAAAGATTCGTTCCGGTAACATAAACATTCATTGAACTGAATACCTTATTGAGACCTGCTGCTTCCATAGGAATTTTGTAGTTCAAAGACATAGTTTTTAACCTTAGATAGGAACCATCTTCTATATTCAAATCACTATTTACATTAAATAGACTATTGGATGGACCAGCTCTTGGGATATCGGATGTCTCATTTACTCCTGCTATCCAACGTTGCAATACGATAGGATCCACATTTTGTTCACCCCTACCATAGTAGGCCGTCTGTGTTCTTACGTTCCAGATTTCGGCACCATAACTTCCGTGAAAAAATACATCCAAGGAAAGGTTTTTGTATGTAAAGGTGTTTCTAAATCCTCCATAAAAATCAGGTATCGGACTACCTAGCACCTGAAAGTCTTCGTCATTGATATTGGTATCACCATTTACATCTTCATATCTAGGGCCTCCAATAAACGAGCGACCCGCCCTACCGTCTGCGGTAATCTCTTCAGCAGTCTTATAGGTACCTAAATATCTAGCCCCTACAAAGGTCGGCAATGCTTCACCAACAATCAACCTGGCAGAATTACCACCTTGATTTCCCGTTGATTGCAAGGAAATAAATTCTTGATCATCCAACTCCAATATCTCACTCTTGTTAGAGGATATACTAAGATTGGACTCCCAAGTAAAGTTATCGTTCTGAACGTTGACAGTATTAAGACCAAATTCGAAGCCCCTGTTCTCTACAGAACCTAAATTCTGTAATTGGGTCGTTGAATTAGCCCCTACCTGACCAGATAGAGCCACGGATAAAAGCAGGTCATCGGTAGTCTTCTTATAATAATCGGCTTCAAAAGATATCCTATTGTTCAAAAATCCAAGTTCCAAACCTATGTCCATCTGCTTAGTGGTTTCCCAGGTTAAACCACTACTGGGAACCTGTCCAACAAGCACACCATTTACGGAAGAACCGTTAAAAACAGTTGTTGTATTGGCATAGGTTGCAATGGAATTATAAGCGGCAACACCTTGTTCCCCAACAATACCATAACTACCTCTAATTTTGAACCTATTGATTACATTGGAATCTGCCAAGAACTCTTCCTCATCAATGTTCCACGCCGCACCAACGGAAGGGAAAAAGGCATATTTATTGCCTGTCTCAAATACTGAAGATCCATCATATCTACCTACCAAGGTAAGCAAGTATTTACTTTTGTAGCCATAATTGACACGACCTAAGAAAGAAGTAAGGGTTCGTTGGCCATATCCAGAACCAACCTGTGCTGTTTCCGAATCACCCAATGCCAGGTTATTAAAGGACACTACATCATTGGGAAAATTATCAGCCTCTGCAAACGTACTTTCATTATTATCCTTTTGCCATGTAAAACCTCCTAATACTTTCAGGGAATGACTCCCTAAATCAACCTCATAATTCAAGGTATTCTCATTCAATAAACTTTTAGAGAAATTGGTATTGATCCTACCATAACCACCATTTACACGTTCAGGCAAAATACCTGGCAAGTAATTGTTCTGCTTAACATAGTTTAACTGTGCACCAAAAGTTGTTTTAAAAGAAAGGTTTTTAGCCAATTCATACTCAGCATATGCATTCGTTATGATTTGGGTAACCAAGTCGTGATCCACTCTATGCTGTATGTCCGCTTCCGGGTTTCGCTCCAGACCGGCACTTATAGGATTCTCAAAGGAGAAACTTCCGTCTTCAAGGTAAACTGGTCGTATAGGCAATACACTGGAAACAATATTACCATAATCTACTTTACTGTTCTCTATTTTGTAGTGGGTTAAGTTTGTTCTAATCCCAGTCTTAAACCTGTCGGAAACCTTAACATCCACATTGGTTCTAAAGTTTACCCTTTCCAGACCAGAACCCCTTAACAAACCTTTTTGATTGTAGTAGTTTCCTGAAATAAAATAATTGGCATTTTCAGAATTCCCTGTAATGGATAGATCGGTATTGGAAATAGAACCTGGTTGCTCTACCAAATCCAACCAATCGGTTGTGGTAGTATTATCGGGATCTAAAACCAATGGCAGGAAAGTATCCGTAAATCCGAAACCATCAGGCCCTGGTACAAACTGATAAGATTCATTTTTATAATCGATAAAATCCCGTCCACCCAGAATATTGATCCGGTTGGCTGTTTCCTGAATACTTTGGTAATGGTTAATAGCAATTACCGGCTTTCCTGGGGCCATGCCCTTTCCATTTTTGGTGGTAATAAGGATAACACCGGAAGCACCCCTAGTCCCGTAGATAGATAGCGCAGTAGCATCCTTTAGAATCTCAACAGATTCTATATCGTTGACATTAATGGTATTAAGGTTAAATCCTGTACCCGCTATAAATCCATCCACAACATAAAGAGGATCATTGTTACCATTAATGGAGCTATTACCCCTAATACGAATGGTAGCACCTGTACCCGGTGTTCCATTATTGGACGTAACTTCTACCCCTGTAGCCCTACCTTGTAATGCCTGGTCTACCCTAGCCACTGGCTGGTTTTCCAAAACATCGGATTTAATGGAAGAAACAGAAGATACCAAATCTTTTTTGGTAGAGGTACCGTAGCCTATAACTACAACCTCATCCAAAAGAGAAACATCCTCCTGAAGCACTACATCAATAGTAGTAGACTTTCCTACTTGAACACTTTGAGCAATAAAACCCAAATACCTAAATTCCAAAACAGCGCCTTCGGATGCGGCAATGGAGTAATTTCCATCAAAATCCGCAACAGCTCCTGTAGTAGTCCCCTTAACCAGGACATTTACCCCTGGAAGAGGCTGACCTGTTTCATCCGTAACCGTTCCGCTTATTATTTGCTGAGCTTGAAGCGATACAATACTGAAAAACAGTAGTAACAATAAAATCCTTTTTAATTTCATATTGGTATATGTTGGTTAATAATTAAACCGATCATTCCAAAACAATCGACATGGTGTAAATATAAAACTGGACATAGGACTACAAATCCCAATTTGGTGCAATAATGTTGCATTTCCTTGATTTAAAGGCCTGAATAGCCTATTTTGCAACATATTTACCCACAATATTTGACATTAGCCCCCCTTATTTTGGCAAAAGGACAGCTATTTTTAACATTTCTTAACATTATCATGGCATTAACCAGGCATATCCATTAAAAGCTCTGGCTAAAACCTGGTAGCAGCTCCAAGCTATGAAGCACATACCATTTTACTTTTTTACTTTGATAATTCACTTAAGTTGTTTAGCCCAAGTGAATAACACCAACCTTCAAAAACTGAATATTGATGGTTTACCCTTTAACAAAAAGACCAACATTGTTTTTGAGGATCACTTGGGATTCCTTTGGCTTGGAACAGATAGTGGCCTATATAGATATGATGGGCATTCCCTTGTAGAAAACCAATACGATGTATTTGATGGGCATTCCATACCCAACAATAGTATAAATTCAATAGTTGAAGATGACCTTGGAAACTTATGGATCGGAAGCGAAAGCTATTTAATTCACTACAACAGAAAATCCAACAAGTTTAAAGGCTATTACAAAAACAACACTACCGTTGTTCTGGGCAAATCTTCTGAGGGCATTATTTGGGCCAATTTAAGGAATACGGGGATTGTAAAAATTATACCCAATGACGTAGTAGAAGAAATTGAATTTCAAACCGAATTCAACTACAAACAGGAAGAAAGAATTTGGGCCGATAAAAAACAAATCAACAGCTTCTCTGAAGATATATTTGGCAGAACTTGGTTCGCATCACCTAATGGAATACTCGTACTTGGGGACGAAAACCGCTTGATAGAAACCGGATTTAAAAAGGATACCCAGGTCTTGATAAAAACTAAAAACAACAACTTCATAGCAGCCACTAATGAAGGCATATTTATAATAGGTTATGAAAAGGACAATTATAGATTGGAAATACTGGAAACATATAACCATCTTACCGACAAAGGGCCTAACGGACAGAAATTAAATGCCCTGAGCCTAGAAAAGGAAACATCCGCCTTATATGTTGGCACCCAGTCCGGGCTCATAAAAGGAATCCGAAAGAACAATAGGTATTCTTTTGAAAAGATGAACAACACCAACCACAAAAGCGAACTATACGACGACAGAATCAATGCTTTAATAAATGATAGATATAATAATTTATGGATTGCCACGAACAAAGGGGTAGATAAATATATAGGCAGAACCTCTATTTTCAGCTACACCTGTATAGATGAAGACCTCAACAATTTCTTCCCTAAATCCTTATACAAGGAAAATGGCCAAGAAATCCTATTATCTATCAACTACAAAGGGTTGTACAGGTATAACCAGAAATTGAACAGTAACAAACTATTACTACCAATCGGCAATTACCCCATTATAGTGCGTAAAGATTTTGAAGAAAAACAACTTCTGGTAGGGGTAGGCGGGCATCTTTTAAAATCCAATAATTATAGCCGCAAAAACAAGACGTTGGAAATAGATACTATTAAAAGCTTTTCCAAAGACATAGTAGACATTATTCCCTTGAACAAAAATGAAATTTGGGTAGGACTATGGGGAGGCGGTATAGACATACTAAATTCCGAGGCGAACATTTCAGAATTCAAACTCAAAATTATCTCTAATTTATTGGGGAAGAATGTTTCGGTAATGCACTTGGACAAAAAGCAGAACCTATGGATCGGGACAAGGGGTGACGGGCTATTTAAAATTGACCTCATTAATGATGAAATAGAAATATTTAATCCTTCCATGAAGAATGGCCTTTCGTCCAATGCCATTCTATGTTTGTTGGAAACTGGAAAAGGAGACCTCTGGATCGGGACAAGGGGTGGTGGCATAAATTTTTATGATAGTAAAACCCAAACTATACAAGCCTACGGCAGAAAAGATGGATTATTATCTACCACAATATCCAGTATTGAAATCGACAATTCCGGTCATTTATGGCTAAGTACACAGGGCGGAATTTCCAGATTTGATGTTGCTGAAAAAAAATTCGTGAATTTCGGCATGGAAGATGGTCTTGCGGAAAGCCATTTCATCTTTAACTCCTATGCCAAGGACAAGGATGGGACCATATACTTTGGCTGTCCTGGCGGATTTTACAGTGTTTCCACCAAAAATTACGAGAAATCAGACCTTATTCCCAATACCATTATCACCAAATTCGATATCCTGGGCAATGAATCTGCCGAATCCCCATTAAACCTTTCACTACCCTTAGAAACCATAAGGCTTTCCGAAAAATTGGAACTTCCCTACAACAGCAATAACATTGCCATTGAATTTTCATCACTGGATTTTACAGCCCCAAATAAAAACGAATATACTTATAAGTTGGAAGGCATCAATGACTTTTGGCACTACACCAAGGCCTCGAATAGGAATGCCAATTACAATGACCTGCCCCCCGGAAAATATACCTTTAAGGTAAAAAGCTCCAACAGTGACGGTGTTTGGAATACTACCCCAACCGAACTCAGCTTTGTCATTGCCCCTCCATACTGGCGAAGTAATCTAGCCTACTTCATTTACACTGTCCTTTTGGCAATTTGCATATACATTACCTTTTTACTGGTGCAAAGATGGTATACATTAAAGAAAAATTTAGTCACAGAAACAGTAAGCCGAGAAAAGGACAATGAGATAAACCGAATGAAAATGGTTTTTTTCACGGATATCTCCCATGAATTGCGCACACCTTTGTCCCTAATTCTTGGAACTATTGAAAAAGTGGTAAAAGAAAAACAATTTACCTTAAGTCCGTTGACTTCCCAACGCATCTATAACAATACCCTTAGAATGCACAGGCTGATAAATCAAATCATGGACATTAGAAAATTTGACGAAGGCAAACTCAAATTGCGAATATCCAAAAATGATATCGTAAGAGACATCCACACAATAAAAAATGCCTTCAACGATTTTGCTAGAATTTATGAAATAAAATATGATTTTATATGTAACAAAGAAGAAATCCGGGGATGGTACGATGTAGATATAATGGAAAAAATACTGTTCAATCTACTTTCCAACGCCTTTAAACACACCCTTAAGAAAGGAGAAATAAGCGTGACCCTTGAAGTCGCGAATATGCATGACAACGATTTTATAAGACTACATAGAAAAAAGGGGGAGTATATTAAATGTTCAGTTCGGGATAACGGAATTGGTATACCCAAGAAAGATCTGCCTCATATTTTCGATAGATACTACCAAGCAACAAAGACCTATAGCAATCAGATACCCGGTACAGGAATAGGAATGGAATTGGTGCAAAAGCTTGTGGAAAGACATCATGGGAACATCATAGTTGAAAGTGAGGAAGGTGTATTTACAGAATTCAGCTTTTTTCTGCCAATTCACAAAAATGCCTTCGCTAAAAAGGAAAGAATAGATACAGGTAAACCTCTTACAAGAAATTTTATCCATAATTCCGAATTCCAGGTTATAGACGAGGTCTCTTCAGAATTCGATGCTAAAACAGACTCAAAAGATAACGACAAACCCAAGGTATTGTTGGTTGAGGACAATGATGACTTAAGGTTTATGGTGAAAGAGGAATTAAAGGATGATTTCCATGTAGTTGAAGCCTCGAATGGTCAAGAAGGTTATGAAACCATTCTTAAGGAAAAACCCCAATTGATTATATGCGATATACTTATGCCCATTGAAGATGGTGTATCCATGCTTAAAAGGGTTAAAGTCAATGATGATATAAACACTATTCCCATTTTTATGCTGACCGCTAAAAACTCGGAAGAGACAAAAATAAAGTGTCTGAGTTTGGGCGCAGAGGATTATATTGAAAAACCATTTAGTTTAGAATTTGTAAAATGGAAAGTAAAAAATGCACTTATAACCCGACAAGAACTCAAAGAAAAGTATAGCAAAATAATTACCACAGCACCTCAAGAAATTGAAGTGGATTCCCAAGATGAAAAGTTTATTAAAAAACTTGTTCAAATTATAGAAGATTCAATGGATGACAATTTACTGAGTGTGGAGTTTCTGGCCTCGGAAGTGGGGATGAGCAGGGCCAACCTCTATAGAAAAGTACAAACCATTATGAATGATACACCAGTAAACTTCATTAAACAAATACGTTTAAAAAGAGCCGCCCAGCTCCTCAAGAAAAACCAAATGTACATTTCAGAAGTGGCCTATATGACTGGGTTCAGCAATCAAAAATACTTTAGCAAATGTTTCAGTAAGGAGTACGGCAAAAGTCCAACAGAGTATGCAAAACAGTTTTCAAAAGATATGACAGTAAATAAAAAGGACTTGGTGCCTTAATGTAAGGCACTGTTTAAAACATTTTAACTTAACTTAGACCCTATCCAATACCAAATAACCATAGAAACATGAATCATATAGGACCATACCTTGCCACTATTGTTTTGGCAATAATGTGTAGCCTTCAATCCTGCAAATTCCCCAAAGAAAACCTTCCAAAAAAAGCACTACCCAATATAGTTTTAATAAATGTAGATGATTTGGGATGGAAGGATTTGGGGTTTATGGGCAGTGAGTATTATGAAACACCCCATTTGGACGCTTTGGCCAAAGAAGGTATGGTATTTTACAATGCATATGCAGGAGCTGCAAATTGCGCCCCTAGTCGCGCCTGTCTTCTATCCGGACTTAATACTCCACGACACGGTGTTTATACAGTGAGCCCCTCGGATAGGGGTAATCCAAGGACACGAAAACTTATCCCTGTAAAAAATACGGACCACCTAAATGATAGAATTTACACCCTCCCGAAAATGCTGAAGTCGGCCGGATATATTACCGGAAGTTTTGGGAAATGGCACGTAGGGAATGACCCTAAAGAACAGGGTATAGATGTAAATGTTGGCGGAAGTTCTAAAGGCAATCCTGGAAAAGGAGGTTACTTTTCCCCTTATAAGATAGACCATATTGCCGATGGCCCCGATGGGGAGTATTTAACGGACCGCATTACCAAAGAGGCCATCTCTTTTGTAGAAAAATATAGGGACACCACCTTTTTTCTCTACCTACCCTACTATACCGTACATACCCCAATTATGGGAAAAGAGGAGCTGATCGAAAAATTTCAGGACAAAAAGGGTTCCAAAGGACAAAATAGGCCGGATTATGCCGCTATGGTAGCCTCCATGGACGAAAACGTGGGCAAACTACTTTCCTCGCTTAAAGCAAACGGACTGGAAAAGAATACCTTAGTAATATTCACCTCGGACAATGGTGGGATTAGGGCCATATCCGAACAAAACCCCTTACGTGCTGGAAAGGGTTCGTACTATGAAGGGGGTATACGTGTGCCATTACTGATCAAATGGCCTGGAAAAATTGAACCTAATTCCAGTTCTAGCGCCCGTGTAAGCAATTTGGACTTTTACTCCACCCTACAAAATATTGTAAGCCCCGAAAAAAAAGCTCCGCTATTGGACGGTATTGAGCTTCAACCCATTTTTGAGGACAAATCCCAAGAGGAAAGAGACTTGTTCTTTCATTTTCCTATCTACCTTCAGGAATACCAGGGTTTACAGGATGGTAGTCGCGACCCATTGTTCCGTACCCGGCCAGGTTCAGTAATTATTTCGGGTGATTGGAAACTGCATGAATATTTTGAGGACGGCGCATTGGAACTTTACAATTTAACATCTGACCCAAGTGAAGAAAATAATGTTGCCGAACAAAATCCGGATAAAACACAGGAGCTCCTAAAGAAATTAGTGGAGTGGCGTGCCGCAACCAATGCCATGGTTCCAAGCCAAAAGAACATAGAATATGATGCCGCTTTTGAACAACAGATGATCAAAGAAAAAAGTTTGCGATAATAATTCTAATTAACATATTAATACAGAAGTCCTTTGTATTGGAATTGCAAAATAAATCCATGGCAGCCATACCATGTGGATAATTATTATGCTTCCAAATAGCGTGAGTTCGATTAATTTTAATGGTTTAAGAGTTGTTTAAGGTTAGGGTGTCCGGTCGAGCCTGTCTACCACTAGGTAGGTGCAGTCGAGAGGTTTGGACAATTATAGCTTTAGCCTGAGGCCCCTCCGGATGCATATCGGGATGTGCTACCCCTTGTCGTCTATATTAAATATCTAAATATCAATCGTTTGAGAAAATATCATTTCAACTATCTGGAAATTTTTTTATCTCTATTTCTCATTGAACAAGGGTTAGTCACTTCGACAGAGCGAAGCATGAGCGACGAGAGGTCGCACATACTGGTCGGGAACAAGATGTATGACTTCTCTCCCGATAATCATCGGGAGTCCCGAAAAGGGACTCTGTCGAAGTGACCATTGAGTATGCACGAGCGTGACCCTCGCACCAGCAAAGGGACATTGGTAAGGGTATCCCGATAAATTGACCAATCCAAAAATTCTTGCTTTCTAGAGTGCACAGTCATTTGTTTTAGAAAAGCAATTCATTATCTTAGAAGCTAAACTAGCTGTTATGCCAACCTACCATCTCAACGTCAATGGCTCCCAAAAAAAGGTCGAGACGGAAGCCGACACCCCAATGCTTTATGTATTGAGGGACTATCTGGAACTTAATGGTCCAAAATTTGGGTGTGGAATTGCCCAATGTGGGTCGTGCAACATCCTCATAAATGGAAGGGCCACCAACAGCTGTATACTTCCAATATCCTCTATTGGGGATGCTGAAATAACCACCTTAGAAGGACTTACTACCAATAAAGGCAAGCTAAATGCAGTGCAACAGGCTTTTGTAGACGAGCAGGCTGCCCAATGTGGTTATTGCCTCAATGGTATGGTGATGACCGCGGTTGGACTTTTAAGTACTAACCCAAATCCTAATGAGACGGAAATCAAAACTGCACTGCAAGCTAACCTCTGTCGCTGCGGTACCCATACCAGGATCATCCAAGCCATTAAGACCGCGGTTAAAAGCCTTTAATTCCAACCTGCCATGACAGCCGTACCAATTAGAACCAGAAGAAAATTTCTCAAAGACTTAGGCTATATCAGCGTGGGATTTACATTGTTGGGGGCGTGTTCAGGCGTGGAGGAACCCGTAATGGCCGCTCGAATGGATTATAACGGGAAACTACCAGGCAGTATGGGTCGTGCCAAAACCGTAAACGCCTGGTTGCAGATATTGGAGGATGGCAGCATAAGGGTACTATCTGGGAAAGTAGAACTGGGACAGGGCATCCGCACTGCCATCCAGCAGGTGGCCGCCGAAGAACTGGATATGGATCTCGAGAGGGTGCAAGTTCATCTGGCAGAGACTGGCGTCACCCCAAATGAAGGTTATACCGGTGCCAGCGCTTCCATTCAAAACAGTGCCATGTCCGTTCGCTATGCAGCAGCTACAGCTAGGCAGGAATTACTGACCCTGGCGAGTAAAAAACTGAATACTGTCGTTGATGATCTACTGCTTTACAACGGCATAGTTAAATCTAAAAAGAGCAAAGAATCCTTAACTTTTGCGGAGATTCTTGAAGGCGTACAAATAGAAACGGAAGTAATCCTTCCTGTTCACATAAAAGACTACAGGGAATATCGCTATGTTGGAAAAGCTATCCCAAGAACGGATATATCCGACATGGTTCGTGGAAAAGCTGTTTATATTCAAGACCTGCGCTTCCCTGGTATGCTGCATGCCCGGGTAGTAAGACCACCTGGATATACTTCCCAACTGATTTCTTTGGATGAAACCGGTTTAAAAACAGAAGTTTCAGGAATCATTAAAACGGTAATAAAAGGAAGTTTTGTGGGTGTAATTACCGAAAGGGAATACCAGGCTGTAAAAGCAGAACAATTCCTGAGGAACCACTCTATATGGACGGTTCCCGTACCCTTCCCTAAATCTGAAAATCTCTACGCACATATTAAGCTGATTGCCTCCCCGCCGGAAACAGTAAAAAACGAAGGTGATGTGGCAGCAGTATTTGAAGGCGCCGAAATCTTTAAAGCAACATATACCAAACCCTATATTAAACATGCCTCTATGGGGCCCGCCTGTGGCATAGCAATGTTTGACGGTGCAATATTGTATGTCTGGTCCCACAGTCAAGGAATTTACCCCATGAGGGAAGCCCTGGCGACCATGCTTTCCATGGACGCCGATAATATTCATATTACCGCTGTTCCAGGAGCTGGGTGTTTTGGCCATAGCACCGCGGATGATGCCGCCGCCGATGCAGCACTTTTGGCCCTAGAACACCCCAATACCCATGTTAGGGTACAATGGTCCAGACAAGATGAGCACTTATGGGACCCCTATGGTCCGGCCATGATCACCGAGTTGGAAGCCAGTCTGGATAAAAACAATAAAATAAACTCGTGGAAAACCGAGGTGTGGACCGACTCCCACAGCACTCGCCCCAACAAGGATGCCGGAACAGTATTGGCGGCCAGATATTTGGAAAACCCATACCAGATGAACTCAAGAGGGTATTTGGGAGGAGGACATAGAAATGCCGATCCGTATTACAGCATTCCCAATATGACCGTGAACGCACACTACTATGACGGACCCTTTCGCACATCCTCTTTGCGTAGTTTAGGGTCCTTTGCCAATATCTTTGCCATGGAATCCTTTATGGATGTCCTAGCCGAAAAGGCCGGACAAGACCCATTGGAATTCCGAATAAACCATTTGGAGGATGAAAGGGCCATATCGGTAATCCAAAAAGTGCAAGCCCTGACCAGTGAACAAAATACAGAGGACGGTGAAGGGATTGGGTTTGCCTTTATGAGATACAAAAATACGGACGCCTATATTGCCGTTGCGGCCAAAGTTGCGGTAGATAAAAATAATGGCGAGGCCGGTCTGATCAGAATGTGGGCAGCGGTAGACGTAGGAGAGGTAATCAATATGGATGGACTCACCAATCAAATTGAAGGCGGGATGATCCAATCAGCCAGCTGGACCCTAAAAGAGCAGGTGACGTTCAATACAACAGAAATAACAAGCACAGATTGGATGAAATATCCCATTTTAAAATTTTCTGAAGTCCCTGAAGTGGAAGTGGCCATTATAAACCGTCCAACCGAAGACGCCAAAGGGGCAGGCGAAGTCCCAGTGCCGCCAACAGCTGCGGCAATAGCCAATGCCATCTACAACGCCTGTGGGAAACGAATTTATGACCTCCCGATAACGCCAGAGAAAATTTTAAATGCATAGTCACATCGAGTTTCCACTTTAGCCTTAAAACAATAAATAAGGCAGGCCTGCCGTCGGCAAACTCCATCATCAGCAGAGGGGATTGAAAGACTTGGTCAATGGAAACCAAATAGCCCCAAAAAAGGACGCTGTCGAAGTGACTCCTACGGTCATTTCGAACGAATGTGAGAAATCGTACTGGAAGCCCAACCTAAACATAAATCATGCTATATACTACTCCATAAACTCTGAGATCGAATGCAACTTCAACAAAACCAAACTTGTGTGACTTCTCCTCATCCCGAAAAAAGGGACTCTGTCATATTGACTCCCACAGTCGCCAACAAGGGCCTACCCCTTCCGGCTTCTCCCCTGTCGAAGCCACCTTCCCCTTATTAGGGGAAGGAGCTATATTTTTAGTTGTTTCGGGGCTCCTTCTTGGAACTTCCAGTTTAATAAATGCTAATAACAAGCTCCTTCCCTTGGACCTGTGCTGAGCGGAGCCGAAGTATAAGGGAAGGTGGAGCCTCCGCCATCAGCGGAGGGGAAGGAAGGGATTGAAAGCCCTAATATTTTTTGGACTGTTCTATATATTTATCATCTAGTTCTTTGGAATCCTTGTATTTTACCCTAAGCTGCGCGAGTTTTTCCTTTAGCTCTTTCACTATATCCGCATATTCCGGATCATCATAGACATTGTTCAATTCCTTTGGATCTTTTTTACGATCATATAATTCCCATTCGTCCACATCATAATAGAAATGGGCAAGTTTGTATTCCTTGGTAACTATGCCGTAGTGGCGTTTTACCATATGCACACTGGGATATTCATAATAGTGGTAATAAACAGCTTCGCGGTTCCATTCGGCCGATTTACCTTTTAACAATGGCATAAGGCTTTCCCCTTGCATATCAGCTGGGGCCTCTATTTGTGCCGCCTCCAAAAACGTCTGGGCAAAATCCAGATTCTGTACCATTTCTTCCTCGGTAGTTCCCGGTTTTATTTCATTGGGCCAACGGATCAACAAGGGAGTTTTAAAGGACTCATCGTAAATAAAACGCTTGTCGAACCAACCATGCTCCCCTAAATAAAAACCTTGATCCGAGGTGTAGATTACTATTGTATTTTCGGCCAGGCCATTGTTATCCAAATAATCCAACACCCTACCCACATTGTCATCGACAGAGGAAATACTTCCCAAATAATCCTGCATATACCGCTGGTATTTCCAAATCATTTTTTCCTGATCGGTCATTGTCGGCCATTTTTCCCTGAAATCTTGATTAATAGCATCGATAATGGGCTTGTATTCCGCCTTTTGTGCTTCGTTTGCTCGATTAAATTCGTTATAAACATTGGCTTGGGTATTGTTCACTACAGGCACTACATTCCCCATATCTTCAATAGTTTCGGGCCAAATTTTACTATCATGGCTATACTCCATATGATATAAAAGATTCATTTCAGCAGTTTTGGCGGCAGTACCCCTGTTGGAGTAATCGTCAAATAAGGTTTCTGGTAGCGGGAAGGTTTTTTGGGTGTACTCCTTAAATTTATCTGCCCTTGGCCACCATGGTCTGTGCGGTGCCTTATGGAGATACATTAAAAAGAAAGGCTTGTTGGGATCCCGTTTTTTATCCAACCATTCCAAACTCATGTCCGTAATAATATCCGTTACATAGCCAGTAATGGTGGTATCTCCTTTTTGGGTGATAAAATCCGGGTTAATATAATGTCCCTGTCCTGGGAGGATCATAAATTCGTCCACGCCCTTGGGATTGTTCCCGAAATGCAGTTTCCCGAACATGGCCGTTTGATAACCTGCCTTCTGAAAGATCTGTGGAAAGGTCACCTGGGTGGTATCGAAAGGATTATGATTGTCTATTTTCCCATTAATGTGGGTATGTTTCCCTGTAAGTATGGTGGCCCTTGAGGGGGCACAGATAGAATTGGTAACGCTTGCGTTTCTGAACAACATGCCCTCCTTGGCCAAACGATCTATATTTGGGGTTTGGATCAAATGATCACTATAGGCACTAATGGCCTGATAGGCATGATCATCGGACATAATAAACAGGAAGTTGGGTTTCTGTGGCTTCTGCGCTTCTTTCTCAGCACAACTGTACAAGGTTAAAAGACAAAGGGCAACAAGGGAAAATAATGGTAATACTTTCATATAGTTGGATGGTTTAAATACCCTACTAATATAGGGAACAATAAATATATAAGGTTTATGGATAAACTTCAAATAAATTTGAGTCTTCGATGTCATTTGTGGCAGGCAAAAAGCCTTAGATGACTCTAAATAGGAAAAGCCATTCTACACGAATGTAAAATGGCTTTCCTTCAAAGTAATTGGCAACCCTTGGATAAGCTTTATCTATCCCAACCTCCTCCCAAGGCCCTATACATACCTACCTTGGCCAACATTTGGTCCTTTTTGGTCTCAACAAGTTCTTCGCTGGATTCGAGGGCATCGCGCTGGGTCAAAAGTACCTCCATATAGTCTGCCCTGGCCGACTGAAAAAGTCTTATAGAGATATCAATGGACTCATTTAGTGCTTGTACCTGTCCCACCTTTAATTCGTAACTCTTGTTAAGATTATCAATATTTGACAATTGATTTGCTACCTCGATATACGCATTTAAAATAGCCTTTTCATACTCATACACTGCCTGTATTTGCCTAGCGTTGGCATTGCCATAAGCTGCCTTAATTGCATTTCTATTGATTAACGGGGCCACTACATCCCCCACTACGTTATACAACAAAGATTGTGGTGTACTAGTTAAAAATTTCGGTTTAAAGGCCTCCAATCCAACACCTGCCTTTATCCCTAAGGAAGGGTAGAAATTGGCCTTGGCCACTTTAACATCCAACTTGGCCGCAGCCAGTTCATATTCTGCCTGCCTTATATCCGGTCGGTTCTGCAACAATTGAGATGGTATGCCAGGATTAACGGCAGCAATCTCTTTATCTATAAAACCTTCGGAATTCCTCAAAATAGGCTGTGGCGACCTACCGATTAAAAAATTAATCTTATTCTCAGTTTCTTTGATCTTCTGTTGTATAGCGTATTTTTGACTTTGGTTCTTTAGTACCTCTGCCTCAAACCTCCGTACGGCCAACTCCGTTGCCCTGGCCGCTGTTTTCTGAAGCTTCACCATGGCAAGGGCATTCGTTTGTATGGCCAGGTTTTCTTCAATAATTGCCAACTGACTATCCAAAGCCACTAGCTCATAATAGGAAGCAGCTACTTCGGAAACCAGATTGGTTACCATGAAGTTCTTTCCCTCTATGGAGGAAAGATATTCGAAAACCGCAGCTTTTTTGGCGTTTCTCAGCTTTTTCCAAACATCAACCTCCCAAGAAGCGTAAGAACCGACCATAAAATTTGATAGAGGTTCTGGGAACTCCTCCCCCTCCTTAATTTCAAGTTGCTCCTCTACAGCACCATTTCTGGTATAAGCACCCACTTTTTCAACTTCAGCTCCGGCCTGAATATTGACAGAGGGCAGATATTCACCCTTTCTGGTCCTGATCTCATTTTTGGCCATCTCCACCTGTTGCAGTATAATATTCAGTTCCTGATTCCTTATCAAGGCCGTATCTATCAACGCACTTAGTTGGGGGTCTGAAAAAAACTCTTTCCAGCGGACACTTGCACTGTTCAAGCTGTCTTCCAATTGATTTTGATACTGATCGGGTACATCTGAGTTTTCTTCCAACAGCGTTTTTGAGGGAACACAGGAATAGGTGGCTACAATAGCAAGTAAAGCCAGCCCGCACACCCTGCTCTTTTTTATGGATAATATTCTCTTATTTTTCATCATCTTTTCCTTTGGTTAGTTTTTTCAAAAGTTTCGCAATCTCCCTCAGTTTGGCCCTAGTCTTACTTTCCCCTTCACTGGTACGCATCAATTCTTCGGAAAATGGCTCACTGGCCTCATCTTTGATAAGATTCCTTCCTTCTGCCATACTACCAAAAATGTAATAAAGCCCTGGTATGACCAATACACCGAATAGTGTACCTATGAGCATTCCGCCCAAAGCCGACCCTCCGATGGTCCTGTTCCCAATGGCTCCAGCTCCGGTGGCAACGACCAGGGGAATCAAACCAGCAATAAACGCGAAAGAAGTCATTAAAATAGGTCTAAACCTCGCGCGGGAACCTTCTATCGCAGCTTCAAGTATTGTGGCACCCTGCCTATGCTTTTGAACGGCGAACTCTACAATAAGCACTGCGTTCTTGCCCAGTAGACCTACCAACATAATCACCCCTATCTGGGCATAAACATCATTGGCCAAGCCCATCATTTTCAATAATGCAAACGAACCGAAAACACCAACGGGTAAGGAAAGAATAACAGCAAAGGGCAATAGAAAACTCTCATATTGGGCCGCCAGTACGAAATACACAAATATCAATACAATGATAAAAATGTATAGGGATTCATTTCCTCTTTTGGCCTCATCATACGAAAGCCCTTCCCAAGCTATGTCGTAACCTCTCGGGAGGGTTTGGGCGGCCACTTCCTTAATGGCATTTATAGCGTCCCCAGTAGTGTATCCAGCTGCAGGAAGCCCATTGATGGTAGCAGAATTATACAAGTTGTAACGGGTAATCTCATTGGGACCCAAACGCTTTTCCATAGTCATAAAGGCAGAATATGGTACCATTTCCCCTTCCTCATTTTTTACGAACAATTTTTCCAAATCCGATGGAAGTGCCCTATACTCGGGAGCAGACTGGGTATAGACCTTAAAGAACCTTCCGAACAGTATAAAGCCCTGCTCATAGGTACTTCCGATCAGAATATTCAGGTTTTCCATGGCCTTACCTATAGAAACCCCTTTTTGCATGGCTATCTTATTGTTGATTTTGAGTTCGTATTGCGGATAATTGGCCGAGAAAAAAGAAAACAATCCTGTTAATTCTTCCCTTTTGGCCAAAGCGTCCATAAAATCATCGTTTATCTTTCCAAAACCATGATAATCCGTAGAGTTGGTCTTATCCAACAAACGCATGGAAAATCCGCCTGAAGAACCAAAACCAGGTACTGCTGGTGGCTCAAAGTATTCTATCCTAGCCCCTAGATTTTGGGTTTCCTCTTCCAATTCCTCCATTATCTCGTGTACGGAATGATGACGCTCGGACCAAGGTTTTAAATTGATTAGACAGGTACCGGCATTGGAACCCCTACCTTCGGTCATAATCTCATAACCGGCCAATGAGGAAACAGATTCCACCCCATCCATCTCTTCACAGATCTGCTGTAATTTTCGGGCAACATCATTGGTCCTTTCCAAAGTTGCTCCCGGTGGAGTCTGTATAATGGCATATATCATCCCCTGATCCTCGTTGGGAATAAATCCTGCCGGCAGCGATTCGTTCGTAAAAAATATCCCGGCGCAAAAGGCTATTAGAATACCAAAGGTGACGATCCTTCTCGTTACTATTTTATCCAATAATTTTACATAGCTTCCCGTTAGACGTTCAAAACCCTTATTGAACCAGGCAATAAACTTATCAACCGGCGATTTCCTTTTGGGCTTCCCATGATTGTTCTTTAACATGATAGCACATAATACTGGGGTAAGAGTAAGGGCCACAACAGCGGATATTACAATGGATCCGGCCATAGTTATCGAAAATTGTCGGTAAAACACCCCAACCGGACCGGTCATAAAGGAAATAGGAATAAATACGGATACCATAACCAAGGTAATGGCGATAATTGCCCCACCTATTTCGCTCAACACCTCTGTCGAGGCCTTATAGGGCGTTAGATTCTCCTCCTCCATTTTAACGTGAACCGCCTCCACCACAACGATGGCATTATCCACAACGATACCAATAGCAAGTACCAAGGCGAATAAAGTAATAAGGTTAATGGACAGCCCGAAGAGCTGCATCACGAAAAAAGCACCGATCAATGATACCGGCACCGCGATGATAGGGATCAGAGTAGAACGCCAATCGCCCAAGAAAAGGAAAACAACTATGGCAACCAAAATAAAAGCGTCCCGAAGCGTATGGAGTACCTGTTCAATAGAGGCATCCAAGAAGTTGGCAACGTCGTAGCTAATCTTATAATCCAATCCTGGAGGAAGATCCTCTTTAAGTTCCTTTAATTTGGACTTAACCTCATCAATCACATCCTTACCGTTACTGCCCAAAGTCTGCTTTAGAATAATTGAGGCAGATGGCCGACCATCCAAATTGGAATAAATATCGAAGAACTCGCTACCAAGTTCCACATCGGCCAGATCGCCCAAGGTAATGGTCTCCCCCTCCGCATTGGCACGAACGATAATATCCTTATACTGTTCGGGCTGATTGTAACGCCCTACATAGGTAAGCACATATTCCAAAGACTGGGATTTAATTCCGGAACTTTGCCCAATCCTACCAGGCCTGGCAATTATACTCTGGTCCTGCATAGCCTCCATGATTTCTTCGGCAGATACATTGTAGGCGCGCATACGATCTGGTTTTAACCATACCCGCATTGCGTACTTTCGGCTACCCAATATCTGGGCGCTGGCAATACCGTTGATACGTTGTATTTCGGGTATTATTTTGGTGTAAGCATAATTGTAAAGAAACTTTTCATCGTTGTGCTCGTCTTCGGCAAACAGGTTTACGTACATCAACATACTGGGTTGCACGGGAGTAATAATCACCCCTTCTTTTTGCACCAATTCGGGTAGGTTCGGCATTACCTGATCTACCCGTGTCTTTACCATTACCACTGCAGTATTGGGATCCGTTCCCGGTTCAAAAATGACACGAAGGGTTCCTTCACCTGCACTAGTGGCATCAGACGCCAGATAGCGCATTCCTTGGACGCCGTTAATGGCAGTTTCCAAAGGTATTAGCGTGGAATTCACCAATACATCTGCGCTTGCACCTGGGTACGCTATAAATATGTTAACGGTAGTAGGTGCAATTTCGGGGAATTGCGAAATGGGTAATTGTTTAATGGCCAAAAGGCCAGTAAAAACTATCATGACTGATATGACTATGGCCAATACCGGTCTTTTTATAAATTTTTTGAACATCTTTTGTGAAATTAGGTTAGGTATAAAATTTAATTACCCATGGAGTTTTAATTGCCCTCCTTATTTTTAGAAGAGGAAAACAATCCATGCTTTGAGCAATTAATTTTTAAATTTCCTATAAGTTTTACTTACTCGGCGTAAAGCGACAAGTTGTTTATAACCGATTTAGGCTCAATAAATTCGGTTTCGATATGGTCCCCGTCCTTTACCATACGAATGCCGTCCAGTATTATTCTATCTTTCTCGGAAAGTCCCTTTTCTATGATAAAAAGATTAGGTAGTTCCCCGGCAATAGCTATTTCTTTCTGTCGAATAACATCCTTGTCATCAACTACAAAAACATATTTTTTATCCAAAACCTCAAAGGTGGCTTTTTGTGGAATGATGAGGGCGTTCGTATAGGGCACCTGCATAATTATGCTACCTGTTTCCCCATGTCTCAATATGCGATCGGGGTTGTCAAAAGTTGCCCTAAAAGCAATGTTACCGGTCTCATGGCTAAATTCTCCTTCAATGGTTTCAACAACACCTGTCTGATTAAAACGCTTATTGTTGGCCATCAAAAGGCCTACCTCTTGCTTACTGTTTCTATCAACATTGGTAATATAGTCCAGATACTCCGCCTCAGGAACATTGAAATAGACCCACATTTTACTGTTGTCGGACAAGGTGGTCAACAATTCCCCTTCATCCAAAAGACTACCTTCCCTAACATGAAGGTGGTCCATAATACCATCAAACGGAGCCTTGATATTAGTAAACCCAAGATGGGTCTCGGCAAGCATCACTTCCGCCTTGGCCTTTTCAAAATTAGCCTTTGCCATGGCCAGCTCATTTGCAGAAACCACATTGCCATCGGCCAATAATTTAGTGTTATCATATTCTATTTCGGCCACCCTTGCTTCTGCCGTGGCTTTTTGAAATTCCGCCTCATAAACATTTGGCATAATGTGGAACATTTGTTGGCCTTTTTTTACGGATTGACCTTCATCCACCGAGATTTCTAGTAAGTAGCCCTTTTCCAAAGCACGGACCTCAATATTTCTAATGCTATGTATTTGGCAGACATAGTCTTTAACAACCGCGGTATCTTTCTTTATTGGACTGGTCACGAGATATTTGGTTTCCTCTCGTTTTTCATGTTTTTCGGAATTACAGCTTAATTGGCTCAATAGTATACACACGCCAATAATCATGGGGGACTTCCTCATAATTTTAATTTATTTAAATGAATAATTGGTTTTTAGCAAATAAAATGCCTGGCAAGTCCATTTATAATAGCATAGGACTTACTCATTTTTGATTGAAAACAGTATTAAAAAAGGGGGAACAGGCCTTAATGAAATAAGGTCCGGTCTAGATTTCCTAAATTCTGAAAACTTGAAATCTAATATACCGCTTATATGGAGTGGTAAAAGCGTGGGCATTAATGTAAGCGGAGTCATTTTCAAGATCGGAAGACAGAGTCTCCAACATTTGGGCGTGTAAAATACCAGTTGCCAGTCCGCAATAATTCAAATCTGTTCCAGAAGAAAAAACAATTTCATCGCTCTCCTCTTCCTCCTCCTCGATATCCGCAACTTCCGCCACGAGTGGTTTTTGAACTTCAAATACAGAAGTATCCGCAAAAACAATAGGGGCTAATTCTTCCTCAACCTCGCAAGGAGAGCTTTCAGAAGCTGCTAAATTTAAAATTGAAAAGAAAGGGTCTACTTCAAGATTTGAATGGGCATAAATAGTGTTGAATCCATTTATTAAAAGGATACAGAGAAGAAGTATATATTTTTTTAATGCCCGATTCATACGGGAATCAAAACTAGCCCTTGAATTTTATACCCACAAATAGTAGTTGTTAAAATTAGTTAAAATTAAAACGAGATATATTATTTTTATGAAAAACGAAGGTCTTTCATCCTGAAAATCAATTAATAATAATTTCGGATTCCAACTTTTGACAATTAAGCATAATAATCTAAGGCAAGTCATCTTTTCCAATCCAATAATGCATAATCCGTTTTGTCACTCTTTTTTAACTACCCATTTTATTCCTTCTATAAGATGCTGTCGTCCAAAATCCGTATTCATTGAGCGAATGTCATGGCCCAATTCTGTATAGAAGAATCTTCCTCCGCCCCAAACCCTGGTCCAAGCTATCGGATGATCCTTTCCCATTCCTACGCCTCCTCTAGTCTTGAAATACTCTCTAACCGGTTCGTATGTGGATTCATCCACCCTGAGTAAAACCTGAACACCCGGCAGACCTGTAACAGACTTGGTGTGGTTGGTCCAATCCGCTTCGTACCAAAACTCTCTACCCATTCCCTTAACGGCGGGATGATCCATCGCCTCGGAATCAACCACTACTTTTGCTTTGAGAAATTCAGAATCACTATTAAAATCACAACCTCCCAATTCCATTATCCAAGGCCAGTTTTCCTGATGCACCAACAATGCATGTAAACCAACAATAGCTCCCCCTGCTTTATACCATTCCTCTATTGCAGTGCGTTGCTCTTCATTAAAAACTTTATCAAGAACATTTGCATTGTTGAACAGCAATACATCATAATAGCTCAGCTTTTCCTTGGAGATATCATTTCCTGTTTCACTTACATCTATCTGCATATTGTGTTCGGCACCCAACCTTACAATCCATCCATTTACAATGGGGATGTCCGGATGACGGAACCAACCGGTACCGGAAAAAAGTAAAACCCTTAATGATGTTCCGTCTCCCATCGCATTGCGTTCATACATTTTCTTTTCATGGTCAACATCAAGATGCTCTTGCGCAATCAATTGAAAGGTTGACAAAAAAATTAACCATAAAAAGATGGTTGAAACAATATGGGTTCTTTTGCTTTTCATAATTGGTAATTCATAATTATTTTGATGTAAACAGATGTTTACTTTACAACTGCTTCAATAAAAATAGGTGTTTTAAATAAGATATTACTTATGATTTCTAAAGATAAAAATACTTCATTCATGGACCTTAAACCTACTAAAAAACAACATGGATATAGAAGATTTGTTATATTGGGAACTTTAACAACAAACAAGTACCAAAAATAGCCTGCCTTAAATTCAAACCATATAACCCAATGTTTAAAATTAATCATAGCATAATTTTCAGGACTTGTGCAATCCTTTTGTGCGCCATCACTTTTAAAAGTTGCCAAACAAAACAGAAAGAGGAGTTGCCCCCAAATATTGTTTGGATTACCTCCGAGGACAATTCCAAACACTACCTTAAACTTTTTGATGAAAATGGCATTCCTACCCCGAATATCGAATCCCTGGCGAAAGAAGGCTTGATCTTTAATCGTGCATTTTCCAATGCCCCTGTGTGCAGCGTTGCACGATCTGCGATAATATCCGGTTGCTACGGACCGCGTATAGGGGCGCAATTTCATAGAAAGATCGCTACTGTCCCCATGCCCGATTCACTAAAAATGTTTCCTACCTACCTAAGGGAGGCCGGTTATTACACTACCAATAATAGCAAGGAAGATTATAATATAAACAAAACCGAAGGAGTTTGGGACGAGTCTTCAAAGAATGCAAGTTGGAGAAATAGAGGTGAAAATCAGCCTTTTTTCCATGTTTTTAATATTGGGGTTTCGCATGAGTCGAGCATGCATTTTACGGCTGAAGACATGGAAACCAAAGCTCCCGAAACAGACCAAAACTCATTTAACATTCAACCGAACCACCCCAACACTAAGTTGTTTAAATACACCAATGCCCTATATCGCGACAAAATCAGGGAGATGGACCGCCAAGTTGGGGAAATTATCAAGGAACTAAAGGAAGATGGCCGACTGGATGATACCTTCATTTTTTACTATGGTGATCATGGTGGCGTATTGCCCGGAAGCAAGGGTTATCTCTATGAAACGGGACTCCATGTTCCTATGGTGGTACACGTTCCCAACAAATATAAATATCTGGTCAACAATGAAATCGGGAGTACGGTAAATGGCTTTGTGAGCTTTATTGATTTGGCACCAACAGTATTAAATCTAGCAGGAACTACCATACCTAATGGCATGGATGGAAAGGCATTTTTGGGCAAGGATATAAGTGCCGAAGAACTAAACGCACGGGATGAGACCTATAGTTATGCCGATAGGTTTGATGAAAAATATGATATGGTGAGGGCCGTTCGAAAAGGGAAGTATAAATATATTAGAAATTATCAGCCGTTTAATTATGATGGACTAATGAACAACTATCGCTACAAGCAATTAGCTTATCAAGAATGGCAGACCTTGTATGAAAAAGGAGAACTAAACAAGGTGCAGTCCGCCTTTTTTGAAAACCGTGCCCCTGAAATGCTTTTTGATATTGAGGCAGACCCTTATGAAACCAAGAACCTAGCAACGGAAGCCGCGTTTGAGTCGATCCTTATTGATATGCGAAAGAGACTCTCCACATGGGTAAAAGGAATGCCGGATCTTTCTTTTTATCCTGAACACTACCTGATCGAGAAGGCGTTTGAAAACCCGGTGGCATTTGGACAAAAACACAAGGAGCAAATAAATAACTATGTAGATCTTGCCGATTTGGACCTTTTGAATTTTGAGGATGCGAAAAATTCCCTGGCCCAAGCTCTGGGTTCCTCCGATCCCTGGAAAAGATATTGGGCAATCATTGTCTGCAGTACATTTGGAAAGCAGGCCATGGCCATGGCGCCCGTAATTAGAACAATGACAACCAAAGACTCAGAGCTTATAAACAGGGTACGAGCCGCAGAATTCCTGGCAATTTCAAAACAATTGGATCCTTCGTCAGTTATGACCAATTCCCTGTACGAATCGGAAAAACCAAGTGAGGCGCTTCTAATTTTAAACTCGATTGTGTTGATGACATCGAGCAAATACAACTATAATTTTGATATAGAACTGGATAGAATATCCAAAACGGTCAAAGAAGATTCTGAAGTGATGCGCAGATTGGAATACCTGAATGTCCTATAGAAAAATCAATTGATGTTGATGGCTTGTAAACACGTAAAAAAAGACCTGATCAAGGTTTTTCAATTGATCTAAATGCCGCCAAGGGGCAACTTACTGTGGTCATATACAAGGGGTTTTGTTTGTGTCCGGAATGGTGAAAACATTCATAGGGTGCTCCGTATTCTGGTCCCTTTCTAAAATCGTTCTGACGCAGATCATCTATGTATTCTTTAGCAAGCCTTTGGGCAATTTCAAAATTGGTTTTGGCTATGGCATAGCATACCCATCCAGTTGGAGTGCCCCAATAGGCCCCATTCTGGTAGGTATTTTTCTTTGCCAGTGAATATTCCCAGGCTGTGGAATCGCTAAAGTCATCTGTTGTTAATATGTGCCTAATATTACCTTTGTAGGACAAATGGCCATTTTCATAGGCTTTGGACAAAAAGCGGCTAGTTCTTTCAGTATTTTCCTTATTCAGGATATTGAAGTATATAGCCAAGGCCGTAGACCAAACGTCCGCTTGATTGCCTTTTCCAGTCGAGGCTTTAAGCATTCCCCTTTCATCCATAAACAATTGCGGTATTGCCTCTTTGATCTTCCGGGCGATTAACTGGTATTTATCCGCTTTTTCTTGGTTATTCAGTTTTTCAAACAATTCGGAAAGCTCCAAGGCAGCCTTAAATTTCAATATGGAAGGGTAGCAAAGATCTCCCGTAATGGTCATAACATCCCTAAACCCAAAATCGATGCCCCTAAAATGGTCCGTAGTGGTAACAATGTAATTGTCCAATCTAGACGGAGGCACATTAAAGGCAATTTCGAGGCGGTCCCTAAGACTCATTCCATTTATTTCATGTTCCAAAATGGATATTTCAGCTGTGGTTTTAATGTAGTAAAAGGCCATACTTACAAAGAAAAACTGATCCCCATAGGGCGGCGTCCTACCAAATTCAGGAGTGCCCTGTTCTTCAAAACTATAGGTGCCTGGAAAATATATGGGCAGTCCGTCATCCATACGAATATGATCTGCTATGGCACCCAAAGGAACTATAGCACCATTTTTAGTAAGCCATGTCCGATCTGCCTGGGTAGAAGCCGTTAACAATAACATATGTTTTTGTTCTTCCCTAGATATAAATCCGGGATCCAAAGACATGACATAATCCCGGATCCAAAAGGCTGGATAACTACCCCTACCCCCTGGCTTAACAAGTATTCCCCCTGTATTGTTATTGCCCATTTGATCAGCAACCCGTTCTCCAGGGTAAATACGGGAACTATCAATGATAGTTTCGGTTAGTATTTCCAGATATTTAAAATCCTCATCACTTAAAATAGCGTCCTTGGAAATAGTCTTGGATTGTCCGTGCCCAAAAGATAATGTTGCTAGGAGTAATAAGGACAAAACTGTTTGCTTCATATTATTTGTTATAGTATATCAATTAATTTCAATTGACCCCCGAAATTACATGGATCAAACTCCCAAAAGAAATTATGTCCCCAAAACCTATTTAGGATGTTATAACACTAAATATAAGCCAACTAAAATTTATAATCTTAATCTAAGAAAAGGGAATTTTCCTAAATTTAACCAAACAATTTTTATCAGTGCACAAATCTTGGAGATCAAGTGTCATCAAGCTGTCCCGCCCTATGTGGTTCGGGTTACAGATAATGACGATATCCTAGGTTTGGTATATAACAAATAAAAAGGAAAAACTATGCAGACAATATTAGGCGCCGGTGGGCCAATTGGTATTGAACTGGCCAAAGCTTTAACAGCATATACCAGCAAAATACGGTTGGTAAACAGAAATCCGGAAAAGGTGAATGAAACCGATCAACTATTAGCAGCAGACCTTCTGGATAGAAACCAAGTTTTTAAGGCAATATTAGGCTCTTCCGTTGTTTATGTTACGGTTGGATTTCCGTACAATCTTAAAATTTGGCAGCAGAACTGGCCAAAATTTATTAAGAATGTCATTGATGCCTGCGTTGAACATAACTGCAAATTGGTATTTTTTGATAATATATACATGTACGACGCCAATTTTTTGCATGGAATGGCTGAGGATACGCCCATTGATCCTCCAAGCAAGAAAGGCAAAGTACGTGCAGAAATAGCTGCTATGATCATGGACAAAGTCAAAGAAGGTCAACTAGAAGCTTTGATTGCCCGTTCGGCAGATTTCTATGGCCCCAGTATCAAAAATTCCAGTATGTTGACCGAGATGGTATTTAAACCCTTAAGTACAGGTAAAAAAGCGAATTGGATGGCATCTTTAAATTTCAGGCATTCCTTTACCTACACACCAGATGCCGGCAGAGCAACAGCTTTGCTTGGTAATTCAGCAAAAGCTTACAATCAGGTTTGGCATTTACCCACCGCAAAAAATCCGTATACGGGCAAGGAGTGGATAACAGCCATTGCAAATGAAATGGGGGTAAAGCCCAGATTTCAGGTTGCCAGCAGATTTATTGTTAGGATACTAGGTCTTTTTATGCCCATTATGAAGGAAATGCCGGAAATGATGTATCAATACGATAGGGATTATGTTTTTAATTCGGATAATTTCGACAGTCATTTTGATTTTAAAACCACTAGCTATTTGGAAGGTATCAAGGCAATTGTAAAATCTGATTATTAAAGAACCCCTAATAAATCATTCCTGATTTTATGCTTTTTGACAAGTTTGGGTGAAAAATAATTACGGTGCCATTCACTTGTATGTTTGGCTCTCAATTTTTTAACAATTGTAAAATGGAACCGTCGCAATCCAAAATGATGTTTAAAATTTATGGTTGAAGAATAGTCTATATCCCTGGTAAGATTGCCTGTGGCACTATATTCTTAACGGGCTTTATGCTCTTTAAATAAGCGTATATTGCCTTTAGATCCTCATCTGGCAATTTGGAATATCCTTCCCATGGCATAGGTGGCAATAGTGGCCTACTATTGTCCAGCCCTTTGTATTTCCCCTCTTTTATGGACTTCACAAATTGCTCCTCGGACCAGAACCCTATACCCGTAGCATCTGGAGTTAAATTACCGGAAAAGGAGGTTCCCCAAGGTCCAATTGCCGCGGTTCCGTTCATATTAAACAGCACGTAGCCCCCTACCGATTGGGGATCATATTCAGGTAAAATTTCATTGGAATCATGACCGGACAGCAATCTGTTGGGATCGGGCACAGGACCTATTGGAGTCATAACTTTAGGGGAGTGACAATCGTTGCACCCCAAGGTAGCCACCAAAAACTCCCCTCGTTGTATGCCGTCGCCGGAGCTGGGCAGATCTGCTTTTGCCAGTTCTTTTTGTTTTGGTGAACCACATGCACTTATCATTAAACCGGTGATGGCAAATGCAAAAAATATTTTTTTCATAAACTTTTAATTTAGATTTTACTTTATGGATATAAGAACATTTAGTTTTTAATCCGATGCCCATATAAACATGAAACTGAGATTAAAATATACTTGACAAAGGAATACAGAAACCGCGATGCCGGCAATCACATAATTATGTGAAATATTGGGGAGCTATTTTTAAAATATGACAATATATGTTAGGGCGTTACCATCCACAAGTCATTTCCTAATTCCTGAAAAACCTAAACATGTCAAAGAAATTGTATTGGTTAAGCTGTTTTGCCCCTAGCAACCCTAGACCAATATTTCCAATAAACCATTTGAGTTGAAAAAATAAGGATTGCAGGCATTTACTATTTCCCAACTGATTTAAAGCCTCAATAATTCACTATCTTAACGTACTAATTCCATCTCCAAAGCAATGCGAAAGACTACCCCATTTCTCCAAGACAATTTTAACGGGCTGCAACACCTAGGTTTACCCGTTTCAAATTTGAAGGCTTCTGTGGAATTCTATGAATCCCTTGGTTTTAAGAGGATCATGGCTTCTCAGGTAGATGTAGCCGAAGAAAACGATTCCATACTTGTGGCCATGATGGAACGGCAGGGAGTAATCATTGAACTCTATCAAGTAACCAAAAAGGACATGATAGAATTAAAGTCGCGAAAAGATGGCCATGTGGATCATATCGCCTTTGATGTGACCGATGTTGAAAAAGCCTTTAAGGAACTCAAGGCCGGCGGATTTACCATGGTAGAAGAGAATCCAGTATTCCTAAATTTCTGGGAAAAAGGCTGTAAATATTTTGCCGTACGCGGACCGGACGGAGAAAAATTGGAATTTAATCAGATTCTCTGAAGCCACCTAATTCATGGTCTATTACCAATTGTGAAAAGGTCTAGATTTGATATTTATTAATTTATGCGTACTGGCACAAATAGGAAGTCTGACCCACAGATTTTACCTTAAAAGAAGTGTTGGCACCAACCTTAAAGGAAGTTCCGGCCTTAAAGGATTTCCATTCGGTTTCCCCGGGCAACAAAGCAATTAATTCCCCTTCAACCACAATCATATTTTCCTTGGACGATGTGCCAAATTCGTACTCACCTGGTTCCATTACCCCAATAGTCGATTTTCCTGTAGCCGAGGTATACCCTAACGATTTTACCGTTCCATCAAAATATTCGTTGTTCGAGATCATAAATTTTCTTTTATCAAATAGGTCGCAAATATAAAGAAAGGAAGTTCAGAATAGCAATATCCACTATTTTTTAAACCTGCCAAGCTACTATTTTAGCTTAAACAATTTCGATCCTTAATAATACTACAAATAACTACATTCTTATTATTGGTCATACATTATAAAGACCATTTTTGAAGTTATTTGGATTTTAAATGTTGTTGGCCAATTGGTTATTCAGGCGTACCCCGATTACAGCAAGTAGACGCAAAAATTTAAACGCTCCGTAACAACACAAAAATTTCCTACTTTTAAACAAGCAAAACCATAAAATAGAGAATCGATTAAAGAAAATAAGAATGAAATACACCTTCACTATTGTAATATTACTGTCAACAATCTGCCTATGCTCATATACTTACATACCAAAAACAACCTCTGTAAGTATCCATGGGGAGCAGTTCTACATCAATAATCAGATAACCTATAAAAATAGACATTGGAAAGGCAATAAAATTGAAGGCTTACTTTTAAATTCTCGAATGGTACAAGGAATATTTGACGATCTCAATAACGATACTCGGGATAATTTTAAATATCAGGATTCGGATAAATGGGACGCACAGAGGAATACCACAGAATTTGTAAACGCCATGGAGGACTGGAAGGCCCATGGATTGTTATCCTTCACCCTTAACCTACAAGGAGGAAGTCCGTTGGGCTATGGCAATCACGGGTGGATCAACTCCACATTCGACAGTTTGGGCAATCTAAGGGAAGATTACCTGAATAGACTTGAAAAAATATTGAATAAGTCCAATGAACTGGGCATGGTAGTTATATTGGGCTATTTTTATTTTGGCCAGGACGAACAATTAAAAGATGAACAGGCTGTAGTAAATGCCGTTGATAATATAACCAATTGGATTTTAGAGAAAAGCTATAAAAACATACTTATAGAGATAAACAACGAATGTGATATTAAATATGATCACGCCATTTTACAACCGCAAAGAGTAGCAGAACTAATAAAGCGGGTTCAAGACATAAGTGGACATAAGCTTTTGGTGAGTACTAGTTATTCAGGAAATAAAATTCCCTCTTCCGAAATTATTGCTTCCTCAGATTTTGTGTTGTTACATGGAAACGGAGTAAAAGATCCGGAAAGAATAAAAGAAATGGTGGCCTTAGTTAGACAATCCGAAAGTTATTCTGCAAAGCCCATTCTATTCAATGAAGACGATCATTTTGATTTTGATAAGGAGTCCTATAATTTTCTATCTGCCACAGAATCATACGCTTCATGGGGTTACTTCGATTTTATAATGAAAGGAGAAGATTACACCGCTGGATTTCAAAGTGTCCCGGTGAACTGGACTATTAGTTCTGATCGAAAAAAGGCTTTTTTCAACAAACTAAAGGAAATAACGGGGTATTAGGGAAAGGTAAATCCAATAAAAGCTTAATAACTATTTCCGGATGTAGGAGGAATTTCAACATCACAAATCGACTTTATTACCGTAATAATAGGAATTGTCAATAAGTGAATTACCCCACTTTAGAAGATTATACTAATAGTACCAAAATGTCAACCCCTTACAAAATAGTCAACGGCAGATCAATACTTTTTGGGAAATACATTTAAAAACAGGCAATAATGAAAAAAAGAAGCTTAACCTTGTTACTATTGGTCACACTTTTATGGGATATTAACGCGCAAAATGAGATTGCATCCCCATCACAATATTTGACAGAAATAAAAACAGAGCTTACCAAAAAATGGCCGGATAACCGAACCATTAATTTGGTTTTTCATGGTCATTCGGTTCCTGCAGGATATTTTAAGACCCCAATTGTTAACACCTTGGAATCTTACCCTTTTCTAGTATTAAAAACAATAAAGGAACACTACCCGTTTGCAGTAATAAATATAATCAATACTTCTATAGGCGGTGAGAATTCTGTTAGCGGCGCGGAACGGTTTGAAACGGAAGTACTAATCCATAAACCAGATGTTCTCTTTATAGACTACGCTTTGAACGATGTTGGAGTTGGACTTGAGAAATCCCACGAAGCTTGGAACAATATGATTTTAAAAGCGTTGGAAAAGAATATTAAAATAATACTTCTAACCCCTTCCCCCGACCAAAGAGAAAATATTTTGGAAGTTAACAATGTATTGGAACAGCACAAAAATCAGATTCGACAATTAGCCAAAGAGCACCGTGTTGGACTAGTGGACAGTTACTTACTATTTAAAGAAAAGGTAATAGCAGGCGATAGCATTTCAAAATATATGTCACAAGTAAATCATCCAAATAGGGAAGGACACCAACTAATTGCAGATGAAATTATCATATATTTTCAATAGCCTAATACGGAATTAAATAAGCCTTTTTAAAGGAGAAAAAAAGATTTTAAAAAATGGTGAATTACATTTGGGCTAAATAATTCTTCATTTACTATTAATATTGAATCGACAAATGATAAATTTCTTGAACAACATGACTGTCAATCGCAATGCATCACTGGAAATAACCAAGGAAGAGTTTAAAAATATTGGTTATCAGCTAATCGATAGGATAGCTGGATTCTTGGACACAATTGATGAGAAACCGGTTACCCCGGGAGAGGGACCCCAAGCCCTACAAAAAATACTGGGTATTTCTTCCCTTCCGGACAACGGTAGTGATGCAAAAGATATTATTGCCAATGCCACCGATTTATTGATGAACCATTCCTTGCTCAACGGGCATCCAAAATTTATGGGCTATATTACCTCCTCTCCTGCACCTATTGGCATGCTGGCCGATTTATTGGCGGCTTCCGTAAACCCCAATGTGGGTGCACACATATTGAGCCCCATGGCTACAGAAATTGAAAAGCAAACCATACAATGGCTGGCCGAATTTATTGGGGTTGGGCCAGACTATGGTGGAATACTGGTAAGTGGAGGAAACATGGCCAATTTTACTGCATTTTTAGCAGCGCGAACTGCCAAGGCCCCAAAAAACATTAAGAAAGATGGCCTTACTTCCACTTCAAAAAAACTATTGATCTATTGTTCAAAAACAACACATACCTGGGTGGAAAAGGCGGCTATTCTTTTTGGCCATGGTTCAAAATCTACCAGATGGATCCCAACGGATGCCTCAAATAAAATGGATAACGATCTCTTGGAAAAAGCCATAAAAAAGGATCTGAAAGATGGTCATCAACCTTTTATGGTCGTTGGAACTGCAGGAGATGTAAGTACGGGAGTTGTAGATAACCTAAATGGCATTGCATCTATATGCAAGACCTATGATTTATGGTTCCATATAGATGGGGCCTATGGCATACCTGCCGCTATTGTTCCAGAATTAAAACAGATGTTCCAAGGCATTAAGGAGGCAGATTCCTTAGCCCTGGATCCGCACAAATGGCTTTATAGTCCGTTGGAAGCAGGGTGCACCTTGGTAAAAAACCCCAAACACCTCACGGACACCTATAGTTCACATCCCGAATATTATAACTTTAGTAAAACTGACCATGGGCCTGCTTTGAATTTTTATGAATATGGCCTACAGAATTCTCGTGGATTTAGAGCTTTAAAAGTTTGGATGGCCTTAAGGCAAGTAGGCAGAAATGGTTATTTAAAAATGATCCAGGAGGACATTGGGTTATCCCAGTTGTTTTTCCAATTGGCAAACAATCATGAGGAATTGGAAGCTATAACCCAGAATTTGAGCATTACCACCCTAAGGTATGTACCTTTGGGTTATGGGGATAAATCCGATTGGAATGAAAAATATTTAAACACCTTAAATGAGACCCTCCTGGATAAGCTACAACTAGGTGGCCAGGTATTTCTCTCCAACGCCATAGTAAATCATAAATATTGTTTACGTGGATGTATCGTAAATTTTAGGACCTCAATAAAAGACATTGAGGAAATCATTGAAATTATAGCTAGGGAAGGAAAAGAAATGCATCAAAAATTAACGACAAAATAAGTTAAAATCGAATCAATGGGTAAGGTCCCTACTCAAATTGAAACCTAATAATAAACTAAATTTAACTATCATTCAATCTGCAATAAAAAAAACCTAATGCAATGATAGCAAAAGACAACCACATCAACTATGTAGAGCTCAAGGCTAAAGACCTGGAAAAAATTAAAAAATTCTACACTGCAGCCTTTAATTGGACCTTTACTGATTATGGTCCCAACTATATCGCCTTTTCGGATAGTGGATTGGAAGGGGGATTTGAAAAGACTGAAAATGATATAGTAAACGGAGTCTTAGTAGTAATGTATCACAGTAATCTTGACGCCGTAAAAAATAAAATAGTGAAAAGTGGGGGTGAAATTTCCAAAGACATCTTTTCCTTTCCGGGCGGACGCAGATTCCAGTTTAAAGACCCTTCCGGCAATGAGCTTGCAGTTTGGTCGGAACAATAGTAGTTTATCATCGCTATTCTATCAACACCAGATACAAAAGGTGGATTCCAAGCAGATATCATATATCAACCTTGCTAATCCCCTAAAGATTTTGCATATTTATATATGAATTTTTTTAATTGGAAAATCTGTTACCGATAATAATTCCATATAAAATGGCCAACAGCCCACTTTATGAATCCAGAAGCCATAAAAATATCGCGAATAACGAATAAGACCGTTTCAGAAAAGGAGGGAGAATATTATTCCGTTTTTTGGATTCAGAACGGAGTAAAATCTCTTGAAATAGACAAAGTTTCATACAATAATGTTTCTAATTCTATTTTCTTTCTTCACCCTAGTATAAATTGGAAAATTTCAACGGAAAATAGCACCACATCTTCCGGATATATCCTGTACTTGTCTAAAGAAACAATGGATAATCCCTTATTGAGCAAACTACATATAAATGAAATAAGACTTTTTACCACAGAGGAAATTCCCAAAATAAATTTATCCCCTGGTATTGAAAAAAGAATTCAGTCTATTTTGGAAATGCTGGATGAACTGATAGGCTCGGAACTGAACCATAAGGACGATGCCATTATTTCCCTCTTGAATACCATTTTTGTCTATTGTGATGGTCAGTGCAATATTAAATCCGTTATTTCGGAAAACGATGCAAAAAAGGCAATCGTCTATAAATTCAAAAAACTGGTGGACCAGTGGTTCTCAAAGTACCACAAAGTAAGCGATTATGCTGATTTGCTCAATGTTTCCGACAACTATTTAAATGAATGTATAAAAGAAACCATTGGGGTAAATGCCAAGGCGGTAATAACCGAAAAAAGAATAATGACATCGAGGCACGCTTTAAAATTTACCGACAAGACCATAAAAGAAATCTGTTTTGAAATGGGATTTTCCTCCCCTGATTATTTCAGCTATTTCTTTAAAAAACACACTGGGGTCACTCCATCTATGCTCCGAGAGAACTAAAACCCGTAAAATCTAAGGATTTACCCAGTTTTTCGCATTCCCTTGCGCTACCTAATATTGTAAGTTGCTATAACTAAAAACAATATTATGGACAGGAAAAAATTTTTAAAGGCAACAGGAGTAGGATTGGGATTTGCCTTGGTCCCCGGATTGGTACAATGTCAATCATCAACTGCAGATGGCGACTATTTCGATAAATTGGAACCCAAGGTCATTAGGGATGAAGAAGGAAATGTTTTAAATGTTATAGGGGATATACAAACACATAAACTGATTGGTAGCGAAACTGGAAACCAGATTGTGGAATGGGTAGACAATGTAGAACCGGGGGTAGGTATACCTCCACACATCCATACCCGTGAAGATGAAATATTTAGGGTCATCAAAGGTCAGGTAGAAATAATGGTGGATGGAGCCACCACAATTTTAAATGAAGGCGACGTGGCCTTTGCCCCAAAAAACATCCCGCATTCCTGGACGGTTGTGGGCACGGAAAAGGCCAAAATGATTACCTCTGCTTTCCCTGCAGGGATAGAACATATGTTCACTGAATTATCTCAACTACCACCTGGACCCCCAGACTTTCCAATGGTAGTGGAGATCTGTGCCAAACAAGGTATTACGTTTGTATAATATCAGGAAAAAATAGAACGATGGTCCGACACACTTTTTAAAAAATACAACTGCGAAGGCCTAAAAACCGAATATTCTATTCATTAAAATCGTAGTCACGCAGGCCAAAGCGCGACTACGATTTTTTACTTTTTGCCTACCCTGTCTTTACCAAATATTACGCCTTTCCAATGTACAGATTATGTGTTGGAATGTCAGTGGAATTAAGAATTCCACATTTAGTCCAAAATAAGTTTGACAAGCAAAAAGTAGCTAAGAAGAACTTCCTCAACCCCACAAAATATTTAATACGTTCCTCAACTTTTCAAGGTAGATATTACGTACATTTAATAAACTATTTTTTACAATGGAAAATTGTACCTTTTACCATGACGCAGATACTACACCAATGTAGCCATGGCATTATTATGGGGATAATTTTACCCCAAGCACATTACTAAATACCACCCTATCACCTTATTTTCAACTGGAGTAAATAAGAGATACAATTCAATTACGATGGACAGGTTAATCGAAATAATATTGCATACGGATGATGCATTATTGACCTTGGTGGCCGATAATGTTTTTAACGCCTATCTTCTACTTTTTTTTATCATCATGCTGGAGACCGGCCTTATATTCTTTCCTTTTCTACCAGGGGACGGCCTTTTATTTTCGGCTGGAGTAGTAGCCGCCTCTACTAATTTAAACATATGGATATTGCTGGTAATACTTATTATAGCCGCCATTATCGGAAACCTTTTAAATTTTACCGCTGGAAAATATTTGGGCGAAAAGTTGGAACGAAGTAATAATTATTTTCTAAAAAATTACTTGATGAAAAACTTGCCCAAAGCGCAGAAATTTTATGACAAACACGGTGGAAGGGCCATAATTATTGGTCGCTTTTTTCCGATAATTAGAACCTATATTCCGTTTTTGGCCGGTATGGTCTATATGGAACGGCGTTTATTTTTAAAGAATACCATTATAGGGGCTATTTTATGGATAAGCCTTTTCTTATTAACAGGTTTTTTTGTTGGTGAAATTACTTGGGTCAAAAATAATTATGGACTAATCTTCCTATCCTTAATAATAATTACAACTTTGCCCCTGGTATTTTCATTATTTTTAAGAAGGAAATCAAATTCTAATTAATACAATCAAGTAAGCATGGGATTCTATCAATTTAAAAAAGCACAAGAAATTAATGCCAGTCTGGAAGAAGTATGGGAATTTATTTCTAACCCCTCCAATCTAAAAAAAATAACCCCGGATTATATGGGCTTTGATATCACTTCAAAAGATGTACCATCCAAAATGTACGCAGGAATGATTATAAGTTACAAGGTATCACCCTTGTTCGGAATTAAAACCACCTGGGTAACCGAAATTACCCACTTAAAGGAAAATAGTTATTTTGTGGACGAACAAAGGGTTGGACCATACAAGATATGGCATCATCAGCATATGATACAGCCCACGGAAAAGGGGACCTTAATGACAGATATTGTAAGCTACCAACCACCTTTGGGACTCTTGGGGAGTATTGCCAATACTCTTATTATAAAGGGAAAGCTTAACGAAATATTTGATTATAGGACCAAGGTTTTGGATGAAATATTTTAAAAAGTATATATCAATTATTTGGTGAATTAAGCTAAATTTGGGGTGTTCTGTCATCATAGTATCTGACAAAGAAATCCTAGTCAAGATGCCATGAAATGGATCTTATTCATTATAAATTTTGATTTTCTTAAGTATCACTATTTTAGGATGTAAGCAAATGAATGAAAAATCCACTATAAAAATCCAAGAAGGCAAAGTAGGAATGATCGGATACGGTATGTTATCTTCTTTGGAGAGCCTTGAGGAAATTCTAGGAAGAAAATATGAAGATTCTATCTATTGGATACATCTTAGCGGCATGCAGCGTGCTTGGAATTTTGTAGCCCCCAATAACGATCCAAATTTTCCTGCAGAATATATAAACTATGAATCCTTTTATCTAAAAAATAATAGCGCCATACCTTACGAAAAGTCTATTTTTTTAAATATCATAGAGAATAAGGATATACGATTAAACTGTATATTGTATTTCTTAACTCATGAGGAATTGGAATTGTTTGATCAATTTGAATTAGGGTATACAAGAATTGATGTCACCGATCGTATCGAAGAACACAGTTTTGAAAACGGTAAAGTCTATGCTTACAAGGCACTGCCAGCATATGAGTACGATGCCATTAATGACGAGGACATAAGCATCATTGAACAACGTTATTTAGATTTGGTATTGGCATCCTATGATAATATGGGAAAGGAACACAAACTGGAATATGAACAATCCACATTACCCCATAACCCCAATTTGGTGGCACCTGTAATACATAAGAAGGTAAGGGAATAGTTTAAGTATAATTGCACAACAAATGCGCTAAACAGATAATTAATTTCTTTTTTCCTAAAATAATAACCCCCTATGAAGTAGTCCTCAAAGGGGGTTTGTTCATCTTCTTTATGAACCAAATGAAACTGAATTAACAGGATACTTTCAAATTAACCAGCCGGCATCATTTACGCTTTCTAGTCTGCTTGGCTTCCAATTTTTGCTTAATTTTCTCCTGCTTTTTTGTCTTTAAATCCACTTTTGGGGCTTTTAATGTTTTACCTCTAGCCATGATGATAATATTTTAAATATTTATTAATTATTAAAATTTAACACGGTAATCCTAAAAAAGTAAACCTTAACAAGCGAGTCTATACCAAATGCAAGAGCACATGGCAAATATTTATTATTTTTAAATGAGTGAGGTCTATAGGATTATGTTAGCACACTCGCGGGTGCTCAAAAATTCGGGAAGATAATTTTCGATTTTCGTATGGAAAAATTGGAAGGATAAACCTTGGCAAAAAAGCGCAAGAAGGTTACATCCTTGGGCTCTGGCCCAAGTGTATATTTGGTTCTTGAATTAAATAATCTGCTTCTCATAATGAACAGAAAACATAGTTTTATTCAACAATATCAATACAGATATTAAGTATATTGATTCCATTCCAAACATACACAATATAAGTCGCACTTTCAAATTTCAAAACCCGCACAAACTTTTTCAACCATGGCATCCTCGTTTCAAAAGTTCAAATAATACAATTCTAGAGGGTGGCGTTAAACAATGTAGTATGGCGAATATACTATTGGGAAGTAACGGCACTTTTCTGTAAAAAGGCCCTGAGTACAAAGTGCACCGACATAATCAAAAGCATTACAAATAAATACTCGTTAAAAAAATTATCCTTGGATGGAAAACTGGGTACATACAACCTAAACGCAATCGCATAACTTATTAAGGACAAAAGCAGTAATAACATACTATATCTCCAATCTCTAAAGCAATCCAAATACAAGTTGGGCCTTATTAAAGGCCTTAATTCCTTTCCAAACAATTGCCCGGCCAAAGGCCATAAAAAAATAAGTGGCAAGGCAAACAATCTGGCTTCCCTGGCCAAGGTAGCAACCATTACAATAGGTGTATTAATTACCACGGCGAGTAAAAAAGCCTGAACGTACTTTTTTTCCAATGCAGAAAATATCTTGGACTTATGGCTCATATAAAGAAAATATAGGCCGGGACCTAAAACCAAGAAAAAGGAGACTATTGATTCTAGAGAACTGGCATAAGTGCCAAAATTCTGAAAATAACAGCTTAGCCTGTTGGCAGCCACTTCGGACGTTTCTTTCCAAATACCGGTAGCCCACAAGAATATTCCTAAATAAATAACATATAAGGGCATAGGAGCAAAAAGCAGTAGCAATTTTCTTTTAATCCCGAAATTCCACATATTCTTGGACTTTAAACTAAAACCTGAAAAAATAATGGCCAATCCGGGCAAAAGAAATAAAGTACTTTCCCTTGCAATAATTGCCAACAAAAATAAGGGGACATAATACAGCCACTTTTCACGGATCAAAGCCAATATACCTAGCATGATCAAACAATACTGTAGCGGCTCATCATAACTGAATACCGGAGGAAAAAAGGCAAAAATTATTGAAAAGGTCAAAAAATAGGCCACTTGGTTAAAAATAGCCTGACCTTTTGTAGCATTAAGCTTTAAGGAGATGATATATATCAATATCCCACTGACAAACAATAATAATAGATTAACAAGCACAAAAGATTCTCCCAAGGTTACCCCAAAAGTACCGGACGAACCTTCGATCAACAAAGACGTTAATGGGCGCCTAGCAAAGGGTGCAAATTCCTGATGATATCTAATTTGGGAAGCCAAAAAAACATGGGATAGTTTGGTATTGTTTTCATTCAGCATACTGTCCGACACCGGCAGCATATGAATAGCATAGATTAGCAGCACAAACAGAAAACTAATAAAATACTGCAAATAGTTTTTCATATTATACGCCCCAATGGAATGCCTAAAAGTAAACAAAACATTAATTGGTTCCTATAAAGCCATTTGTTAGTTCCAAGGAAGGAAAAGTCAATCCATTCTCCCCATTATTTTCATTGGTCAATTCTCATGAAATTTCGGATGTTATCCTCTATATTTTTCTACCGTCCAACAGATTTATGATTCGCGAACCGTAGGTAGCATTTTTTTCTGAGTGTGTTACCTGAATTATAGTTACACCTTCACTATTCAATTGCTTAAAAAGTTCCATGATCTCCTCCCCTTGTTTAGAGTTTAAATTCCCTGTAGGTTCATCGGCCAAAATAAGTTTTGGAGATGAGATCAACGCCCTTGCAATCCCCACCAATTGTTGTTGTCCACCACTTAATTGTGCCGGAAACAAATCTTTCTTTCCAACTATATTAAATCGGTCCAAAGTATCCGCCACCAAGGATTTACGTTCAGAGCTGCCTACTTTTTTATAAAGTAATGGCATTTCCAGATTTTCCTGAACGGTAAGGTCGTCCAACAAGTGGTAGGATTGAAAAACAAAGCCTATATATTGTTTGTACAAATTGGCACGGTGTTTTTCTTTTAGGGTATGAACAGGCTCATCCAAAAAGCTGTATTCCCCTTCATCAAAATTATCCAACATCCCAATAACATTCAGCAAGGTGGATTTCCCAGAACCGGAGGGCCCCATCACCGAAATAAATTCCCCTTCTTCCACACTAAGATTAATATCCTTTAACAGGAAGACACGTTGTCCTCCCGAGTTTACCCATTTAAATATGTTGTTAAGTTTTAGTAGCATAATGTATTTTATTTAGTTGATGTCTCCCCCCTTAACCCCTGCTCTGTATTGTTCACTCCGTCCGTAAACTTTTTAAGGGTTTGGTCAGCGCAGCCCCAATGGACTGATAACTAATTGTCACCACGGCAATAATCAAAGCTATTCCGCCAGCGACAAAGAATATTTCCCATCCAATATTAATTTTATAGGCAAAATCCTCCAACCATCGGTTCATCATATACCATCCTATGGGTATCGCTATAAGTATAGCCAAAAGAATCAATTTTAGAAAATCCAGGGTCAATAGTTTATAGATACTTTCAAAAGGAGCCCCCAAAACCAATCGAATACTAATTTCCTTTTTGCGTTGTTCCACCATAAAGGCAGAAAGGGCAAACAAACCTAAACAGGCCACTAGAATTGCGAACATAGCAAAGCTGTTGAATATTTTCCCCATGCGCTCCACATCTTCGTGCATTTGGCTAAATTTTTGATCCAAAAAGGAATAAGCAAAGGTTTGGTTGGGCACATTTCTATTCCAAATAGCTTCAATGGAAGCCAGGGACTCCCCAATATTGCCCGACTTGAGCTTTACTGAAATAGCACCACTATCATTATTGGCAATCACCAGGCTAAGCGGGGCTATATCTTCTTTCAAGGATTTAAAATGAAAGTCCTTTACGACCCCTACAATCGCCCAATCCATTCCGTTATTTATATGTTTTCCAATGGGATTATCATAACCAAGTTCATGGGCCATTTGATCGTTGATTATCATGGAATTAATAGAGTCAGAGGCAAATTCCCGTGAAAAATCACGGCCCTCCTTGACTTTAATTCCCAAAGTTTTTATATAATCATAATCCACGCGCCAAATCTGTGCAGGAACCCCACGATCTTCGATGCCCTCCCCCGTCTTTTTAAAGGTATTTCCGTTTCTTTTGGCGCCATCTATCGGCAAATAATCGCTTATTGTTACTGTTTGTACCTGCGGAAGCTGTAAGAGTTGTTCCTTAAAACTCTCCGATTTGTTTCCTAGGATATTGGCCCCATCCAAAATAACAACCTGCTCCTTGTTATAACCCAATTCTTTGTGCTGTATATAATCCATCTGCTTGTAAATGATCAGTGTCCCTATAATCAGGATTACCGATGTGGCAAACTGAAACACTACCAGCCCACTCCTCAGCTTTCCGCTTTTACTACCAACACTTAGGCTCCCTTTCAGCACACTTACAGGTCTAAAGGCAGAGAGATAAAATGCAGGGTACATTCCCGCCAAGATTCCGATAAACAGCGCAGAAGCTACCATAAGCGGTACAAACCACCACACCTCCCAGGGAAATAAAATAGATTTTGCTGCAATGGAATTAAAGGCAGGCAACAAGGCCCAGGCCAGCATAAGCCCCAACATAAAAGAGATTATACTGAAGAACACCGATTCGGTAAGAAATTGCGCAACCAAATTACTCTTAAACGCTCCCACTGTTTTGCGTAAACCAACTTCTTTGGCCCTATTGGCCGATTTGGCGGTAGAAAGGTTGATGAAATTGATACAGGCCAGCAATAAAACAAACCCTGCAATGGCTCCAAAGAGCCAAACAAAACGAATATCTCCATGTTTTAGACCATCACCCATTGCAAGATCCGATCTTAAATGAATATCCCCTATAGGCTGTAATTTATATTCTATCGTCTTCAGAATTTCAATAAAATCCGGAGCACGGCCACGAGCCATTTGGGCGGGGATTACATAATTTTCCATAATAGAAAACATTTTTTTCTCCAAGGCTGGAATATCCGTATTCTCATCCACTAAAACATATGTAAAATAGTTCTGGTTGGTCCAACTCATGTTGGTATCCTCTATAGGTAACAGAAAATTAAACTTTAGATGGGAATTCTTGGGGAAATCTGGCATTACCCCGGTAATGGTATAGGGCTTTGAGGTATTATTGTCCAAAACAATGGTCTTGCCCAAGGCCTCCCCATGAGGGAAATATTTATCTGACTTGGATTTGGAAATCACGATATTCCCGGGTTGTAACAAGGCCTCGTTGGTGTTTCCCTGTTCCAAGGAAATCTCAAGAATTTCAAGGATGTTCTGATTGGCAAATACAAATCCGTCCTCAAAATTGTTCTGGGATTCACCCGCCAATCGCAAGCCACGTTTCCCAGCCCCAAAGAGCTCGCTCATATTTATTTTCCCTGCCTTTTCTATCTCTGGAAAATCGGATTGTAGGGCATCTGCAAAAGGCAATTGAAAATGAACACTTTTTCTTAGCTCACCATCCATTACACCTTGTAAAACAACCCTATAAATACGATCCTTATTTTTGTATTGTTGGTCATAGCTGAGTTCGTCATTAATGAATAATGCAATCAACAGACAAGCTGCAATGCCCATGGCAAAGCCCCCAACCTTTATAAAGGTAAAGAGCTTATCACCTTTAATACTTCGCCAAGCGATTTTTAGATAATTTTTATACATGATTGTAGATTTTGACCTCCCCCTAACCCCCTCCAAGAGAGGGGGAATCGGTTCGGTCTTTTAATTTATCTTTTCACGTTGTTTTCCTATGTATGCGCCACCCTTTGTGGGAAATAGTATTCACTTTATTCGTTTCTCAATGATTCCGCTGGGTTAACCATGGCCGTTTTAAATGATTGTGAGAGGATGGACAATGCCGCTACCACAAGAACTACCAATAGGGGTACTGCGAACATCCAAATACTCAAATCGATTTTAAAGGCATATTTTTCCAACCATTTTTTAGTGACAAAATAGATGATGGGTAAGGCTATTGCCCCTGATAGTAGGACCAGGCTCAGTAGTTTTATTGGAATTATGGCCAAGGCTTGTGCCACAGTGGCACCCATAACTTTTCGTACACTTATCTCCTGGGTCTTTTGCATGGCCATGTGCGACCCCAGGCCAAACAGTCCCAAGGCCGCTATAAATATGGCCAATAGGGAAAACACCAAACAAATAATTCCAAATTTAGATTCGGCCTGATACTGCCGATTAAAGTAATCATCCATAAAAAAGGAGTTGTACAAATCGTTCGGGAAAAACTCTTTGAACTTGGCCTCTATTTGGGCCGTTGTTTCAGAAATATTACCCGCTACAATATTTACGGTCATAAACGAGGCAGTATAGCCCTCGATATGCATGAAGACTATAGGGTCGTACCCTTTTTGTAGGGATTGTTGATGATGGTCCTCTACCACCCCGATAATTTCGGTTGTTCGATCGATAGGACCAAACTTGAATATCATCTTTTTGTTAATAGCCGCTCCAGGGTCCGAAAAACCCAATATTTTTGCTGCAGAACGATTGATTAGGACCCGATGTCCGGATGGAACCGGACCCTCCCTTGTATACAATGAGCTGGCATCTTCCTTAACAAAATCCCTTCCTGCCAAGAGATCAATGTCATAGGTTTTTATAAAATCTTGATCTATGATTGCGAAATTGGCACTGACCCCCAACTCTCTTGGTTTATGAACCTGCCGTATGGTATTCCCCTGAACAATTGGTTTACCGGGTATTTCATCGGACAAGGCAACCCTGTTTATCCTCGGGTTTTGGATCAGTTCCCGTTTAAAAGATTCTACTTTCCGTTGCGTGGTGGTATCGGCATACGTAGGTGCTGCAAAGACAAGATTTTGTTCAGCATTGAAGCCAAGGTCCTGGTTCTGCATGTATGAGAATTGGTTATAAACAATGTAGGTTCCCGCAATTAAAGCAATTGAAATGGCAAATTGGGAAACTACCAAAGTCTTTTGTAGCGTATTCCCTTTGGTGGTTTTATGAAACTTTCCCCGAAGAACTTCAATAGGTACAAAACCCGACAATACGAAAGCGGGGTAAAGGCCTGCTAAAACTCCCCCGATAAGAAATATACCTATCATGGCCCACCAGACTTGCCATTCACCCCACATTCCAAAGCTTAAAACCTCTATTCCGACCAATGAATTAAAAGAGGGAATCAACAAATTAATAAATACAAATGCTATGATAACTGCAAAAAAATTAATGAGGAGCGATTCAAATAGAAATTGATGTATAAGCACTGATCTAGGGGCGCCAACCACCTTTTTGATCCCTACTTCTTTGGCTCTCTCCATCGATTTGGCAGTAGATAGGTTGATGAAATTAATCATGGCAATGGCTATGATAAAACCCGCTACGATCAATAAAAAGTACAAAGTACCTTCGCTGTTATTGGCAGAAATCTCTTTTAATAAATGAGATTTTAAATGAATGTCCTTAACTGGTTGTAATGCCATTTTTGCTTCAAAACCGTGCTCAATCATAATATCCCCCAAATATTTTTTTACGAATTCCGGAAACTTGGCTTCAACGGTCTTCTGACTTGTTCCCGGTTTTAGTTTAATGTAATTGTAAAATTCCGGCCATACCCAACTGTTGGCATGATCGCCATTTGGGCCGAAGATGTTATAGGAAACAATCATACCCATAGGTAAGTGCGTATTGTCCGGCCGTTCTTTAAAGACACCGGTTACCTTCAATTTAAAATTATCATTGACCTCTATCATTTTTTCAATAGGTTCTTCATTCCCGAAAAAGCGATGGGCTATTTTCTCGCTCAGTATGACGGAGATAGGTTCATTGAGTGCTGTAGTGGCATCACCTTGAATGAATTGTAAATCGAAAAGATCGATAATCGAATTATCGGCAAAATAAATATGATCATCATTGGCATCAGATTTTATTTCGTCACCAAAGGTATTGGTATATGAAATATTCATGGTACCAGAAAACGCCATCGGCTTATCGGCGATACGCGTATAACTTTCAACTTCCGGAAAATCCGATAGCATGGCCCGGCCCGTCATAGGGTGATTTGTCGCTGAAGTAACAAAACCATTGTCGCCCAAGTTTGTAGTAAGGGTAACCCTATACAGGTCATCAACATCAGGAATAAAGGTATCATAGCTTTTTTCGAATGTGATGTATTGTGTCAACAGGATAAATGCCGTTATTCCAATTGATAGCCCTAAGACATTGATGCCAGTAAACAGTTTGTTCCTTAAAAAGAATCGTAAGGCAATTTTTAGATGATTTTTTAGCATGATTCCTGTTTTTAGTCCTCCCTCTAGTCCCGCCGTAGACGGGGAAACAGTTCGGTTTTTGATTTAACTTTTAATGTCTTCGTATCAATTGCACATCATTAGATATTCTTAGATATAGGATAATCTTTACTGCTACTGCCATCGCTCTACTGATTACTTAATTATTCCGTTCTCAAACTTTTTACCGGGTTGGCATTAGCCGCTTTAATGGCCTGAAAACTCACGGTTAATATTGTGATCGCCAACGATCCAATAACGGCAAAAGCGAAGATCCACCACTCCAAGATTACATGGTATGGATAGTCTTGCAGCCAACCGTTCATAACGTAGTATGAAATAGGTATGGCTATAAAACAAGAAATGATTACCAGTTTTAAAAAATCTTTGGAAAGCATGTTCCACACGTTGAATACTGTGGCTCCTAGAACCTTCCGGACCCCAATTTCCTTGGTACGCTGTTCCGCAACAAATGATGTGAGTCCGAATAGGCCAAGACAACTTATTAATATGGCCAAGGCCGTAAAAATTCCAGATAAGGTTCCAATGCGTTCTTCAGCAGCAAATTTTTCGCCATATTCATCATCCACAAAATCATATTGAAAAGGAAGGTTGGGAAAATGTTCTTTAAACACATTTTCAATAATCGCCATGTTCTGACTTGCACTTTGATTTGGATTCAATCTTAAATTATAGAAACTGGAATTGCCGTGTTTATCAAAAACATAAACACCCTGCTTAACAGGTTCATATGGCGATTGCGTAATCATGTCTTCTACAACACCAATAATTTTTAAGGGCGGACCCGGATCTTCTTCATCATCATCTTTCAAAAACTTGCCAACTGGATCCTTGATGCCCATGTATTTTACTGCAGTCCGATTGATCAATACCGCGTTTGAATCGGTAGCGAACTCCCTTGAAAAATCACGGCCTTCAATAATTTTCATACCCAAAGACTTGGCGTATTCCGGAGTTACTTCGGTCCATGCCAAATCTTCTTGAAAACCTTCGGGCTTCCCCTCCCAATCAAATCCACTGCGGTTGGACCAAATCTGCGTGGTTGGACTGCTGGAAGCCGACATTTCGATTACCGCACCTGAATTTAAAAATTCGCTTCGCATTAAATCATATTTACCTTCAAAATCTTGACTGAAGGTAGGTATCTGAACAAGGCCAGCTTTATCATACCCCACGGGTCGGTTTTTGGCATAATTGATCTGCTGCATTACTATGACGGTTCCAATAATAAAGGCCACGGAAACAGTAAACTGCAGTACGACCAAAATTTTTCTGGGCAAGCCGGCATATTTTCCAGATGTGAAGGTTCCTTTTAATACATCCACTGGTCTAAAAGAAGACAGATAAAGTGCCGGATAGCTACCTGCCACTAAAGCAGTAATCGTTATAAACACCAATGATACAACCCAAAAATTAGTGCTGTTCCAAGGGAACGAAATTTCCTTCTTGGATAAATCATTGAATCCGTTCATGGACAATAAAACTATTATCACGGCAATAATAAACGCAAACAATACCACTAAGAAAGATTCACTCAAAAACTGGTTGATCAATTGATTTCTTTGCGAGCCAATGGATTTTCGAATCCCCACTTCCTTGGCCCTTTTTTCGGACCTAGCCGTACTAAGGTTCATGAAATTTATACATGCCAATAGCAATACAAAAGCTCCAATTATTCCGAATAACCACACATATTTTATGCGCCCACCAACTTGCTCCCCGTTTTCGAAATTGCCTCGTAGGTACCAATCTTTCATTGGAAAGAGAAATATTTGTGGATTGAATTCCGCCGTATCCTCGTTTGCATTTTTTTTCACATTCAGAATGGCCTCGGTAACTTTTTCCATTGTAGAATTGTCAGCAATCTGGACAAACATCTGAAAGGAGTTATTTCCCCATTGATCTTCAGCATTCTTCATCCATTTTTGGGTCGCGATCATTTTGTCCCACGGCATTAGGAATTCGACATCATTAAATGAATTATTAAAAGGAATATCCTCATATACCGCACTCACCATTACATCATATTGATTATTTACTTTTAAGGTTTTACCAATAGGATCCTCATTACCAAAAAGTGCATGGGAGACGGATTCGGACAGCATTACGGAATTTAGTTCTCGCAAACCATCTTTCTCCCCTTTTATAATTTTTAAATCCAACATTTCAGGAGCTTCTCGCTGCATAAAATTTCCTGTTCTGGAAAGACTTTTCTCTTTGTATCGCAGATATCTGGAAATGTTCCAAGAAGACATCACCAAATGCTTAAAGTTATCTGCATAACCGTCACGTAACACTTTTTCCAAGGGTCGGGGTATCGCAGGGCCTGTACCGGTTTCTTGGTTAAATGTTTGTGATTGGAACACTTGGGCAATACTGTCTTTGTTTTTAAAATAGCTGTTATGACTAAGTTCATCTTGGATCCATAGACCAATTATGAGCGTTACCGCCATTCCCAAGGCAAGCCCGCCAACATTTATTACGGAATAGCCCTTATTTTTCCATAGGTTCCTCCAAGCTATTTTTAAATAGTTCTTAAACATGATTTGCGTTTTTGATTTGATTGATGATATGTGTTTTCAACTTTTAGCTGTTCACTTTCGACTATACATAACTTATTTTTACTATCAACTGCGAATTGATCGAACCACCCCTTCCGTTTTCTGCCCTCCATGCCACCTTCCCCACACTCAATACCGTTGGCCAAATTCGTTCGCCTTGTTCACTGCTCACTGGCTACTAACAACCGTTTCCTTTTTCACTCCGTTCGTAAACTTTTTACCGGGTTAACAATGGCCGCTTTTATGGTATGAAAACTGACCGTAAATAACGCCACCGCTATAACCATAGCTCCCACCCCCAAAAATATGAGTGGGTCGATGGATATACGATATTCATAATTCTCGATCCACATCTGCATTATATACCAGGCCAAGGGGACTGCAATTAAAAGACTGAGCAATACCAGTTTTACAAAGTGAATTGATATCATACCAACAATACTCTTCACCGATGCCCCCATAACTTTTCGTATCCCTATTTCCTTGGTTCTCAACTCTATGACCATTAATGATATGGCGAAAAGGCCTAAACAGGAAAGGAATATGGCTATGGCCGATGCGATGCTGAACACAGTAGTCATAATTATTTCGCCCTCGTACCAGGCCTGAAGATTTTCATCCAAAAAGGAAGCTTTGAAGAGGGCATTATCCGTAAGTTTTTCCCAAACTGCAGCGATATGTTCCATCACCATCTGTGGATTATCCGATTTAACCTTTAGGAAAATGTAATTTATACGTTCCGATGCCGATAGATGAATGGCTATTGGATATGACTTATCGGACGGGGAATAGGCATTAAAATCCGGTATTACTCCTATAATCCTATTCCCCAATCCCGCTTCTTCCCCTCCAAAATATTTGCCAATGGGATCAGGTTCTCCCATGGCCTTTACAAAACTCTCAGTAACCACGAACGCATTTATTGTATCCGTGGCATAGGCAGGATCAAAATCCCTTCCCTTAAGAATGGGAATTTGCAAAGTCTTTAAAAAATCATAATCCGCCAAGAGCCAATCGGCCGAAACCTGGTTTTGTTTATAATCGAACCCTACAACAGACCTAACGGTAACCCTATCCAAGCCCCTTCCCAAATTACCACCTGTCCCAGTAATGGAAACAATATTGGGATCGTTTTGAAGTTCGTTCCGCATACGCGCCAATATTTTTCTACCATCTTGTTGGAAACCTACAGGAATACTTATTACCTGCTCCTTTTCAAAACCAATAGGTACTTCCCTTAAAAAATCCAATTGTTGACTTGCTATCCAACTTACACAGATTAGCAGACTGGAAATGGCAAACTGACTTACCAACAGGGTATTGCGAAGTGCTCCCGGTTTCTTTGCTGAAACCTTGCCCTTTAAAACACCAACCAAGTTAAAGTTGGCCATCTTTAAGGCAGGGTATCCTCCAGCAATCAGGGTTACTAATAAAAAGACCCCGAACATAATTGCCAAAAAGGTGGGCTGGAACAGGGCTGAAATTTCTATGCCACCTCCAAATTGTGTATTAAAGGCAGGTATCAATTGGGAAGCGAGACCCAATCCCAACATAAAACCAACAAAATAAAGCAGAAAGGCTTCTCCCCATAACTGCATAAAAAGCTGTCCTTTATAGGCCCCAAGTGTCTTCCTTACTCCCAGCTCACGGCTTCGTTTAAAGGAGTTGGCCATGTTAAGGTTCACAAAATTAAAACAGGCAATCAACAGAATAAAGGCTCCTAGGGACATAAGGGCGTATACCAGTACCTTGGGAGCACTCCTTTCCCCAGAAAAATGAACGTCATTTATATTGGTGAGGTTTATACTAAATAATTCGGAGGTTTCCTTTATTTCCGGCCTATCGGCCCTAAGTTGGGCCAATTGATCGGGATAGTGTTTTTCCACAAAAGGCTGAAGTTTCAAAGCAACCTTTTGGGAATCGCTATTTTTAGAGATTTTAATAAACACACTGGATCCATTGGAGCCCCAATCATTTTGAAGCTTTCCAAAATTGGGAAGCGATTCAATCCTGGCAACGGCATCAAAACGAATACTGGAATTCTTTGGGCAGTCTTTGACCACAGCGGTTACGGTGTAAAATTCCACGTCCTCGCCTCTGCCAATTTTTAGCTCCTTCCCTATGGGATCCGAATCCCCAAAAATGGCCTTGGCCGTAGTTTCACTTAAGGCTATGTCTTGAAAACCAGAAAGTGCCGTGCTACCATTACCAATAAGTACCGGAAAATTGAACACTTCAAAAAAATCGGGATCAGTCCTAACAACCACCCGTTCCATATTTTTTTCCTCGTATGAAAAATTTTCAGGCATCCCCATATTCACCGCTATAGCTGTCTCCACCTCCGGAATATCGGCCATTAAAGCAGTAGCGGCAGGCAATGGCATTTGGGAACTCATTTCGGGACCCTGGGTACTGTTTATAAGACGGGAAGTTCTAAACAGCTGGGTCTTATCCTTGTGGAAAGAATCGAAACTCAGATGAAAATAGGCGGTCAAAAACAAGAGGATACAGATGGAAAAAGCGATTGCCAAACCAAAAATATGTATGGCCGAATGCAATTTATTTCTTTTTATATTTCGCCAGGCGATTTTAAAATAATTCTTAAACATGATTTTCGTTCCTTGATTTGATTGATGATATGCGTTATAATTCCCAACTATTCACTGCTCACTGTTCACTCAACTATTCCGTTCGTAAACTTTTTACAGGATTCACTATAGCCGCCTTAATACTTTGGTAGCTTACAGTAAGTATTGCTATCCCTATTGCCAAGAACGCCGCCAAGGCGAACACCCACCATTCTATTTCTATCCGATAGGTAAAATCTTCGAGCCACTTGTTCATTAGGTACCAACCAACGGGCAACGAAATAAGTATTGCAACCCCTACCATTTTTAAAAAGTCGGTCGTAAGGCGATAACTTATTTGGCCAACACTTGCCCCCAATACTTTTCGTATACCTATCTCCTTGGTTCGTTTTTGGGCATTGAAGGCCGCTAGACCAAATAATCCAAGGCAAGCGATTAAGATGGACAGTATGGTAAAGGTCACGAAAATGCGCCCTAATTGCTGTTCGGCTTCATAAGTGGTATTAAAGGAGTCCTCCATAAACCGATAAGCGAAAGGTTGCCCCGGAGCTATTTTATTCCATACCCCTCCAACACTTGCAATGGAGTTTGAAAAATCCCCTGCCTCCAATTTTATGGCCATGGAACCTGTAGACCTGCCCAAGGTCATACTCAATGCGCCAATATCTTCCCGTAGCGACTCGTAATTAAAATTTTTTATGACACCGATAATGGTAAAATAATTGGAAGTTCCATCTTCAAAATTGCGGATAATTCGCATACCCAAAGCATCTTTGGGTTGTACGCCCAAAATGGCCACTGCGGATTCGTTGATAAGCATTACTGTAGAGTCGGTACCAAACTGCCTATCAAAATTCCTACCCTCCAAAATCTCCATATTTAAAGTGGGAATGTAATTGTCATCTACATTCCATATCTGCATGTTGATGGAGTTCTCTGCTGTTGCCCCGCCTTCTTTAAAAAAGGAAGTATTGCTGCGGCTGGAAGGTGTTGGTAAAAAGCTGCTCAATGTTGCGCTTTCCACTCGGCCCAGTTGTTCCACTTCCTCCTTAAACGCCGTGGCTTTGTCTCCCAATGTATAAACATCATCTACAATTAAAACCTGATCTTTTGTAAATCCCAGATCTTTATTTTGAATAAACTTCAATTGCATAAAAACCACCAAAGTGCTTACAATTAAAAACACTGAAATAGCAAATTGGAATACCACTAGGAAACTTCTAATATTCCCACCCCCTGTACTAGTTGTTCCAGCCCCTTTAAGCACTTTAACAGGCACAAAACGGGACATAAAAAATGCAGGATACATTCCTGAAAAAAGAGCCAGAACTGTTGACCCAATAAATAAGGCCATCCAAAAAAATGGATCGGTAAATGGTATGGAAATGGACTTGCCAGATAGGGCATTAAAGTAAGGTGTAGCCATAATTGCTATTACCAAGGCAAACAATAATGAGATGAAGGAAATTAAACCTGATTCCGTCAAAAATTGTCGTATCAAGGCAGATTTGTCCGACCCCAATGTTTTGCGAATACCTACTTCTTTTGCCCTTTTAAGGGACTGTGCCGTGGATAGGTTCATAAAATTAACACTGGCCAATAAGATCAGGAACAAGCCTATAAATGAAAGAATATAAACATTTTGAATACTACTATTTGAGCTAAGTTCATGGTCTTTGTTGGAATACAGATGAATATCCTTCAAGGCTATTGTGCTATAGTACAGATAATTTCCGGAGGCGACCAACTGTTCTTCTGTTGCCCCAGGCAAAAATGTCTGTACATAAGGCATTATGTATGTGCCTAGCATGGACTGTAAGGGCTCCTGAAAATCGGCAATATCTGCACCGGGTATCAGCTTAATAAAGGTAAAGAAATTATGACTTGTCCATTCCTGGTTTTTAGCCTCTTCACTCCCCGCCATGGCCATAAAAACGTTATGATTTCTAAGGAATGACCGCTCTGGCATATCCTCTATTACTCCGGTGACGGTATAGGTATCGGTATTGTTCAACAATAACTGTTGACCTAGAGCGTCTTTTAATCCAAAATGCTTTAGGGCTGCCGATCTGGTCAGGACTAAGGTATTGGGCTCTTTTAGGGCGGTTTTCACATCCCCTTCCAATAGATCCAGACCAAACATCTCAAAAAAAGTAGCATCTACAAAGGTTGAACCTTGTTCTTTTACGCTTGCTTCCGCATCACTCTTTCTAAGGAGCATACTGCCCAAATTCCTAAATCTAGTTGTGAGTTCCACCTGTGAAAAATCGTTCTCCATGGCAGCCGCCATCGGAGCTGAAACTTCCGCGGATTTGCTCTCCGTACCCCCAAATTTTGTATCCGTATTTATTCTATAAATGCGGTCGGCATCTTTGAACATCGTATCAAAATTCATCTCATCATAGATGTATAGCGAAATGAGCAAGCCCCCGGCCATTCCAATGGCCAGACCAAAAGTATTCAGGAAGGTAAAAAAGGGCTGTCTTTTAAGACTTCTCCAAGCTATTTTGATGTGATTTTTAAACATGATTAGTGTTTTTGATGAGAAATAAGTTCTACACTTATTTCATTGATGAATAAACTCCTTTCTCTTATAAACCTGCAAGGTTTCCCTTCCCTCACAACCGGCAAGGTTTCCAAAACCTTGTAGGTTTTAATTTCCATGCAGGTGTCCGAACCTTATTGGTTTCACTTCCAAATCCTGGCCTAGACCTACAAGAAGGTCCGCAAAAAGGCGGACTACACCTTGCAGGTCTCCCTAACGCATTGCTCCCATTGCCCTATTATGGCTTTCGGTGGCAATCTGACCATCAAATAGGTTTACCACCCTATGTGCATAGTGCGAATCCCGGTCCGAGTGGGTAACCATAACAATGGTGGTTCCTTCCTGATTCAACTCTGTTAATAGGTTCATCACTTCGATCCCATTTTTGGAATCCAAATTCCCCGTAGGCTCATCCGCCAAAATTAATTTTGGATTGGTAACCACAGCCCTTGAAATAGCCACACGTTGTTGCTGCCCTCCGGAAAGTTGTTGTGGAAAATGCTTTTCACGATGTGCTATCTTCATTCGTTCCAATACCGCCATTACCTTTTGTTTACGCTCATTTTTGTTCATCTTAAGATAGATCAACGGCAATTCCACATTTTCATAAACAGTAAGTTCATCTATCAAATTAAAACTCTGGAAGACAAAGCCCAAATTGCCTTTTCGCAGTTGGGTACGTTGGCTTTCCTTTAAATGTCCCACTTCATGGCCAGCAAATTGATAACTCCCTGAAGTAGGATTGTCCAACATACCAATAATGTTCAACAAGGTAGATTTACCACAACCAGAGGGTCCCATTATGGCCACAAACTCGCCCTCCTGAACTTTGATGTTCACATTGTTCAATGCCAAAGTCTCTACCTCCTCGGTTCTGAAACTCTTTTTTAAATTTTGGATCTTTATCATTAGTAATAGATTTATTTAAGGACACCCTCTGTTGTATTAGTGCCAGTTTTGGACATTTGTTACTTCAATTTATTTCAACACTATATTATCGGCCTCTCCAAAACTATCATAGTTGGAGGTAATTACTTTTTCACCATTCTCCAATCCTTCCAACACTTCATAATATCTGGAGTTTTGCTTTCCTATTCTTATATTCCGCTTTAATGCCCGATTACCATCTGGGTTAACCACAAAGATCCACTGTCCGCCTGTACTTTGGAAAAAGCTTCCCTTGGGCAGTAAGAGTGCATCACTGGACTCGCCCAACTGTAATTTTATATTATAACTTTGTCCTGCACGGATGTTTTGTGGTTTTTCACCTGTAAAGACCAAATCTATCTTGAACTTGCCATTTCGAACTTCAGGATATACCTTTCTCAACCGCAGGGAATGTTCAGTTCCATTCCGCTCAAAAGTTGCATTTAAATCACGTTTCACACGGTCTATATAATGTTCGTCTATATCGGCCTCGATCTTATAATCTGTAAGGACATTAATCTGACCTATACGCTCGCCTTGACCAATACTTTGTCCTATTTCTGCATCCAAAAAACCCAATTGCCCATCTGCCGGTGCCCGTACATTTAAATGATCTAGACGTTCGTAAACCATAGTAAGTGTCTTGCGCATACGTTCCAGGTCCGTATCCAATCCCGCCAAGGAGGTGCTTCGCATTTCATCGTCATGTTCGGTCTGTAGTTTAACTATGTCATGTTGCTTTTGGGAAAGCTCAAAATTCTCTTTTGAAGTTAAATACTCCTCCTTCGAAATTAATTCGTCATCATATAAGGCCTGGTTCTGTTCAAAATTTCGTTTCAATTTTGTTAGCTCGTACTGCGCGTTGGCCAAAGATTTTCTACCCTCCACCTGCCTGGAATCGAATGTTATTTTGGTAGACCTTAGGTCGTTCTGCTTTAGTGCCAAATTGCTTTCACTGTTCAATATTTGCTCATACAGGCCAATATTCTCCAGTTTTAGGATGATATCCCCTTTTTGTACCATAGCCCCTTCCTCTATCAGTTTTTCGGTCACACGCCCCCCTTCGTAGGCATCCATGTATATGGTTGCAATAGGGGCCACCGTACCGTTGATGGTGATATAATCATCAAATTTTCCCTGTACCACCTCTGCTATGGACAATTTATCCTTTTCAGTTCTAAAAGTATGGCCGGTATTACCCATTATAATTTTCCAGCCCACAAATAGCAGCAAGACCCCAAGGGCAATATACCCGTAGTGTTTTGGCCTTAATCCTTTCTTCTTTTCTAATTGTATATCCATTTCAATTGGTGCTATTAATGTTAAAAACAGGTAAGCCTTGGTAAAAAGCCAATGTATTCCGGTTAATTTGAAGCAGTAGTTTTACCTGTAGATTTTTATTTTGTGAAGTGGCGTACATGGATTTTGCAAGATTAAGTTCCATTATCGTAAACAAGCCCTTTTCATATTTTTTTTGTGCCACTCCAAAAGCCTGTTCTTGGGCCATAATTTGCTTTTCACTCTGAATGAGCTCAACATTTAAAGCCTTATTCTCTTGAACAAGTTGTTGTATGGCCTTAAAAATTTCCTGCTCCTGTATTTCCAGATTATTTTCTTCCCTTTTCAAAGCAATTTTCTGTTGCTTGATGGCAGAACGCGTAGACCAGGCATTAAAAATGGGAACATTAAGTGAAAATCCCACATATCTGGAAGCATTGTCCTGAATTTGATTTTTAAATGGAATTGTAACGCCCAAAGTGTCCCTAGTGGTTTCATAATATCCGGTGCCATAGCCAGTAGCAAAAGAAAGTGATGGATAGAGCTCTCCCCTGGCAACACTCAATTGCTTTCTAACAGCCTCTGTTCTATACCTTTGAGCCTTGAGTAGGGGAACGAAATCCATTGCTAAGCCGTAAATACTATCTGTTGACAGCTTGTTATCGGCCATTGTATTGGGTACAATAGGGTTTATTTGCAGGGTATGGGCATTTTCCAAATTCATTTCCTGTATCAGGGTAAGCTTTGCGGCCTGAAGTAAATTTTCATTCTGGGTAACGTTCAATTGATCTGTATACAATACGGATTCTGCTTCATACAGATCGGCCTTGGCCTTCAATCCTATTTCAATTTGTTTATTGGCCAGTTTAAAATTGTCTTCAGAGATGGTCAATTGCTCCTTTGAAATTGCCAGAAGACCCTCATAAAACTGAATGTCATGATAGGCCGTCATAATCCTAAGGGCCAATAAAAAACGCTGCTGTTGCGACGTTTCCTGTGAAGCCTTAAATAAAAGCTTTCTTGCTTTAATAGTGTGGACCTTTTGGAAACCTCGAAAAAGATCAATGGAAGCGTTCAAGGAATAGCCATTGGAAAAAAATTCCGTATCAATTATATCATTGGTATTTGGATCTGTAGATCTACCATATCTAATATTATAATCGCCAAAACCATTAACCCTTGGAAGCATGTCCCTTATTGCCTGGTTATAATTCTCTTTACCAGAATCTTCCAGATATTGATAGTCTAGCAGCGTAAGATTATGTTCCAAGGCATAGGAGATGCAATTCTCCAAGGTCCAGTTCTCCTGACCAGTGGAGACAACACTGATAAACAAAAACAAAAGAAGTAATTTTCCTTCTATAAAATTCATAATACAAACAAGGTTAAAAAAATCACCAATCCGACCACTATAACAAGAATCGGCAAAGTACCCTATTCCAAGTCCATGCCAAACATCTACATTGTTGATTAACAATAAGTTACCGTATATTTAGCAAATACAATCTATTCTATTGTAAAATAGTTATACAACAATTGTCCAATATTTGGACACTATTTATGTAGTTATAAGGACATATTGTAGTTTTGATATAGGGAGTAATTGTCTGCTGGGATCATAAAAGGAAGTGAAGTGGATTCTTCGTTAAACTTCAGCACGAGCAACAAATCTAGATCCGCCCCACTTTTTTTTAAGTAAAAAAAGAGGAGTTTATAAAAGCTGATGAACAAAAGAAAAATTACCTTATTAACAATATTATGGTCGAGGGAAAAATATTAGTTATAGACGACAACAAAAGTGTTTTGAGTGCCTTGGAAATTCTGTTGCAATTTGAATATACCAGCATCACTACCCTTTCCAATCCCAATCAATTGTCTTCCTTTCCCGACTTAAGCTCGATTGACGTAGTCCTCTTGGATATGAATTTTTCTGCTGGGGTAAATACGGGAAATGAAGGGTTATTTTGGTTAAAGGAAATTAAGAAAAAGGCACCTCTTACCGCAGTTATCATGATGACCGCCTATGGGGCGGTAGAACTAGCGGTACAGGCGCTTAAAGAGGGAGCATCCGATTTTATTCTCAAACCTTGGAACAACGATAAGTTCTTGGCAACCGTAAAAGCGGCTTATATGCTTCGCAAATCCCAGAAAGAAATCAGTAAATTAAAACAAAAGGAAAGTAATTTAAAGCAGGTAATTAATCAGGACAAAAATTATATAATTGGTAATTCCAGGGCACTCACCGCCGTTTTGAACCTTACCAATAAAGTGGCCAGGACCGATGTGAATGTTTTGATTACCGGTGAAAACGGTACTGGCAAAGAACTGATTGCCCGACAACTGCACCGAATGTCTCCTAGACAAAATGAAGTTTTCATCCCGGTCGATATGGGTTCTATATCAGAAAATCTATTCGAAAGTGAGCTATTTGGCCACCTTAAAGGATCGTTTACGGATGCCAAGGAGGACAGGACCGGAAAATTTGAAGCGGCCAATGGAGGCACCTTGTTTTTGGATGAGATAGGCAACCTTTCACTACAAATGCAGGCTAAACTACTATCCGCCATTCAGAATAAGGTCATAGTACGCGTGGGATCCAACAAGCCCATTCCGGTAGATATTAGATTGGTCTGTGCCACCAATGGCAATTTGGAACAAATGGTAACCGATGGTCTCTTTAGAGAGGATCTTTTATATCGAATAAATACCATACATATTCAGGTTCCAGCACTACGGGACAGGGGGGATGACATTTTGATCATCGCTCATTTTTATCTGAAAAAATATAGCGCCAAGTATGCAAAACATGGACTCCGAATAAACGATATTGCTGAAGAAAAATTGATGCAATACTCATGGCCAGGAAATGTGAGGGAACTACAGCACACTTTGGAAAGGGCGGTAATCCTTTGTGAAGGAAATATTCTGAAACCTACCGATTTTATATTGAATGCGAAACCATCCCAACTAATGCCCACAGGACCTAAAACCTTGGAGGAAATGGAACAAATTATGATTGCAAACGCCTTGCAAAGCCATGATGGCAACTATAGTGCAGCGGCGGCACAATTGGGGATATCCCGGCAAACGCTCTACAATAAAATTAAAAAACAGGATACCAATGGTTAGTAAAAACTTCTATTTCCAAACCATAGGCCGAGTAGTCTTTATTACCGCCACATCCTTAATGCTCGCCTTTCTATTGGTCCGGGAAAACTATGTTTTTAGTGTTCTAACCTTAATTGCACTGGTACTTCAGGCCTCTTATTTAATAAAATATGTAAATGAGACCAACAGAAAAATAGCCTATTTCTTCGATGCTATAAAGAATGAGGATTTCACCCTTAGATTTCCCGAAAAATTGACACTTAAATCTCTTGAAGAGCTTAATCATAGCTTGAATATGCTAAATGAAATGATTCAAAAAATTCATTTAAAAAATCAGACCCAAGAACGATTTTACCAAGAGATCTTAAAACAAGCCGATATTGGCATTTTAGCGATCAACAACAAAGGACATATCCTTTTTGCCAATCCCAGATTGGAGCATATGCTAAATTATACGCCACTTAACCACATTAAACAACTATCCCAAATTGATGAAAATCTCTATCGTGTCTTTAGTGAATTGAAGCCTTTTGAACGTCGCATGTTTCAATTGACCAATGAACGTGAAAAAATTGATTTGGCGATAAAATCCTCATCCTTCAATTTGGATGGACAAGAATTATTATTGGTGGTCATCCAGGATATCCATCAGGAATTGGACGAAAAGGAAACCGAATCCTGGACCAAATTAATTAGGGTCTTGACGCATGAGATCATGAATTCCATTACCCCGATAACATCCATTTCCGATTCCATTTTAAAATATTACGAAAAGGGGGATATAAATCTTGAGAATGGCATTGAATACCAAAAACGCTTGGACAATACTATCAAGGGGTTGGAAGTGATTAAGGATCAAGGCTCCAATTTATTGAGTTTTGTAGAATCTTACAGAAGCCTCTTAAACGTTCCTGTACCGGATAAAAAAATTGTATTGGCGCAAAATTTATTGGAAAAGGTAAAGTTACTCGTAGGACAGAACCAGGGGTTTTCAAATACTTCCATCGAATTGCAAATACGGACCCAAGACTTGGAGCTTTTTATTGATGAAAAACAAATTACCCAAGTATTGATCAATTTGTGCAAGAATGCGTTACAGTCACTCTCAAATCAAGAGAACAGTACTATTAAATTAATTGCAGGACTAAACAATGCAGGAGAAAAATATATTGAAGTGGAGGATAATGGCCCAGGGATACCCCATGAATTGATCAACGAAATCTTTGTGCCTTTTTTCACTACCAAAAATACGGGAACAGGGGTAGGACTAAGTTTTTCAAAACAAATATTACGGATGCACGGCGGCAATTTAAAAGTGAACTCAATACCCGACAGGAATACCACCTTTACACTGTTATTTTAAGTCCACCGGTACTATTAAACAATTCACAACCCCTATTTTTGTAACAAACCCACCTTCCTATGGACTATTTCACTATTGCCTCTGTATTGATTTTTCTTTCTGCCGTTTTTGGATATATCAATGTTCGGTTTTTAAAGTTGCCCAATTCTATTGGGCTAATGCTGATTACCATTGTATTTACACTAGTCGTTTTTGCCATAAGTGGGTTTGATGACACTCTGTTAAATGCTGAAAAATATATCATAACCCATATTGATTTTAGAACCGTATTAATGGATGTAATGTTGAGCTTTCTCTTATTTGCCGGAGCATTGCACACCAATTTTGAACAGCTAAAAGTACAGCGATGGCCCGTCTTTGCCTTTGCCACCCTAGGGGTATTGGTTTCCACATTCTTGGTAGGAACGGCCATGTACTATATTTTACAGGTCGTTGGTTTACCTATAGACTATGTGTATTGCCTACTTTTTGGGGCCCTTATATCCCCGACCGATCCCATTGCTGTTCTTGGCATCTTAAAAAAGGCAGGGGTACCTAAAAAATTGGAAACCAAAATTGTAGGGGAATCCCTGTTCAACGATGGGGTTGGCGTAGTTGTTTTCTTAACCATTTTTCAGATTGCTTCCTTTGGAAGTAGCGAAACCGGTGCGAGCGAAATTCTAAAATTGTTTGGTCAAGAAGTAATTGGGGGACTTGTTTTGGGCCTGCTATTAGGATGGATCACCTTTAGACTCATGAAATCTATAGATGACTACGATATAGAAGTTATTATCACCTTAGCCGCAGTAATGACGGGAACTGTCATTGCACATCAACTACATCTTTCGGCACCTTTGGCCATGGTAACTGCTGGACTCATTGTAGGTAACGACAAAGTAAGAAACGCAGCAATGTCCGAGACCACAGAGACTTATGTGGATAAATTTTGGGAATTGTTGGACATTCTTTTAAATACCATATTGTTTGTTCTTATAGGGATGGAAATTTTGGTCCTTACCATTGAACTCAATTATTTTGTTGCTGGTCTAATTGCCATTCCAGTGGTATTGGCTTGCAGATACTTATCACTATTATTGCCCATCAACTTCTTTAAGAAAAAGCTGGATTTTGTCCCCAACACCAATATCATCATGACCTGGGGCGGATTAAGAGGTGGTATTTCCATTGCCTTGGCATTGGGACTTACTGCCGATATGCATCGGGATCTTTTCTTGGTCATTACCTATGTGGTTGTCGTCTTTTCTATCCTAGTGCAGGGTTTAACGGTAGAAAAACTGGTAAAAAGGTTATCCCTTCCAAACTAATATATCTTCTAAGCGAGAGATTCCAAAGCCAACCAGGCCATTAACCCTCCTCCTGTTTCCAAAGCCGATTCATCTATGTTGAAGGTTGGGGTATGCAAGCCGGAGGTAATTCCCTTTTCTATATTCCCAACTCCCAATAAGTAAAAACAGGCCTGATTTTTTTGGGTGTAGTAAGCAAAATCTTCGGCAGCCATCCATAAATCCAGGTCAACCACCTTATCTTCTCCAAGGTACGATATGGCACCCTGTTTCATGGAATTGGTCAGGACTACGTCATTTTTAAGATGGGGATATCCCCTTGGAATATCCACTATACAGTCCGCTCCCATTCCCTCGGCAATGGACTTTATCAGTTTGGTTAGTTTTTCTATAGCTTCCGTCCTCCAGACTTCATCATAAGTCCTAAAAGTACCCTCAATAGTTACCTTATCCGGAATAACGTTATTGGCTCCATCCCCAATAATACGCCCAAAGGATAGTACGCTGGGAGTTTTGGGCGATGCCATTCTGCTCACCACTTGCTGGGCCGCCACAATAACATGCGAAGCAATGAGAATTGGATCTATGCATTCTTCCGGTACTGCTGCATGACCGCCCTTTCCAATGATGGTAATATAAATCTCATCCATACTGGCCATAAATAATCCAGATCTAAAACCTACTTTCCCGGCAGGAAGATTTGGCATTACATGTTGACCCAAATGGGGTATGGGGCCTATGGATTTATAGGCGGCCTCTTTCATTACAAGTGTAGCCCCGCCGGGCATTAGTTCCTCACCTGGTTGAAATAATAATTTTACGGTTCCAGAATATTCATTTCTAAGCTCAAATAATATTTTAGCGGTCAACAAAAGGGAAGTCATATGCACATCATGTCCACAGGCATGCATAATCCCTTTATTTCGGGAAGCATATTCCACTGTATTTTCTTCATGAATGGGCAGAGCATCCATATCCGCCCTCAACAGAATGGTTTTGCCTTTATCGGTTCCTTGAATAGTAGCTAATAATCCAGTTTCTGCTACAGATTCAATAGTGTCGATTCCAATAGCAATAAGTTGCTGCCGTATATAGGCGCAGGTCTTATGTTCCTTAAAAGACAGTTCCGGGTGCTGGTGCAGATACCTCCTGACACCTACAATCTCTGAGGAATAAGTTTTTGCCAGTTGTTTTATTTTGTCGATTGTATTCATTTAACTTCCTGTATAACTAGTATTAAACCAAAATATAACTTTTGCTCCTTCAATTGGCAAGGGAAGGTGGCTTTTGTATCTTTTTCTGGGACAAAAGACGGAAGGGATCTAGTAATGTACTTAATTAAACCTCCGTTCATCAGCCTTTCCGTCCCAATCCACTAAAGCGTGGAATGGTCTACCTTCCCCTGCTAGGGGAAGGAGCCCGTAATTATTTGTAATCTTATTTCAATCCTCAACTATATAATTTAAAAATCCAGAACTATTCCATTGCTGGTATGACCCAGGTACATCCTCCACCATAAACACCTCCAAATTTATTGTTTCCTGAACAATTTTACAGCCTTCCCCTATACCCAGGACACTTAATGCCGAAGCATAAGCATCTGCCATAGTACCATTGGGGGCAATAATTGTTACCTGTATATTATTGCTCAACGCCATGCCATTTTTAGGATTGATGATATGCGAGTACCGCTTCCCATCTATAACGGCATACTGATATAAATCCCCTGAGGTAGCTACGGCCTGATTTTTCAACTTTATTTTCCGGAAAACTTCTTTTCCGTTTTTGTCATAATAGCTAAATCCTAAAACCCAAAACTCCTTATTGGGCGGGGCATTGCTTACCGTGACATCTCCCCCCATATCTACCAAAGCCGCATTTATTCCATTACTCTTCAGCAGGCTAATGACCTCATCCGCAGCAAACCCCTTTCCTATCCCGCCAACATCCAATTGCATTCCTTCTTGTTTTAACCTTACCGTATTCAACATGGGGAATTCCAGATTGCCATAACCGGTTCTTTGTTGTGCGGGCTTTATTTCAGCCATTGAAGGTATTTGTCTATTTTTCCTAGCCTTTTTCCATAGTTCAATGAGCGGACCTAGGGTAATATCGAAAGCACCGTTGGTCTTTGCAGCATAGTCCCCTGAAATTTGCAATAATCTAAAAAGGTCATTGCTAACCGCAACGTTTATATTTGAACCACTGCTAAGCTTATTAATTTCACTATTAGGAAGGTAATTACTTAAAGTGCTATTAAGTTCATCTATTCTAGCGAAAACCAATTGGGCAATGGAATCTGCCCTGGCCATATCTTCATTGTGGTCGTAAAAAACCAGACCAATTTGCGTACCCATTTGTTGGTGGGTATACTCATACCTGGCTTGGGCCATTGATAACGAATGAAAGGTAATAAGTAAAATGACAATTGGAATACGACAAGTCATACACATCCTAAGTAATTAATAATCTACTTACGAATTTACTGTATACTATCCACAATGGTGTCCTTCTCTATAAATTCCATTTTAAGCTCTGGATCAATTCCGTAGTCCAAATGTAAATTGGGCATGGCTTCCCTTAGCTCGGAAAGCCCTTGATCGGACATTTGCGTATCCCAAACATAAAGACTTTTAAGGCCTTTGAAATCCTTTAGAATGGCAACACTTTCATCGCTAATGCCTGTTTCATATGCCTTTAATACCCTTAAATTTTCAAGCCCGGTTATTTTTGCAAACTCGGCATCCGTGATGGGGGTTCGGTCCACTTCCAACCACTCCAAATTCTTGCACGTGGCCACTAGGTCCATTTCCTTTTCACCAATTGGGATTCCACTCAAATCCAATTCAACAATATTATTGGAAATTCGGTTTAAATCCGTAATATTTTTAGGATCGTATTCTGGAGGTAAGTACACGGATACGCTCAGCGCCTGCGAATTACTGGCAATCCTTTTAATTGTAACATAATCTGAGGCCAAATTTTGAAGGGTACTGTCCGATACCTTGGGAAGTTTTGCCCATGAATTTATTGTTCCGGGTTCCATCATCTTTCTAACCATTCCAACCAATGGTTCATCGTTATCCAAATGACTTAATTTTAGGGTATCAGAAGCTCCCAAGGCTATCCAACGTTCCAATATTTGTATTTCGTTCTCGGATAATGGTTTCTTGCCCTCAGGCGGCATATGCTCCTCGTCTTCCATTGGCAAATGTAGACGTCTGATGAGTTCACTGTTTCCTGGATCCCCAACTACCAAAGCGGGGCCACTTTCACCACCTTTGATCAACTCGCCTATACTGGTCATTAAGAGCTCTCCTTTTATTTTGTTTGGATTATGGCAGGCTATACAATTATTGTCCAACACCCTGTATACTATATGCTCATAAATCAATGGATTTTCAGGAATCTTCTCCAATTTCTTGCTTCTGGGCAAAGCCAAAAAGTCTTCCCCATGTGTAACCATACCTCCGTAATGGCCCGTTAGTCCCACCAAAATAATCAATACCACCTGTATTCCTTTCACCAAATAAGTCTGCTGTAAATGATTAGTACTCACCCAATACCATACAACTGCCAAAATAGCTACCCCGGCCCCCATCCATTGGTGCCAAAAAAGAAGGTCGCCCTTAGGTACAGATTCCGTTCCCAAAAAGAATCCCGTTATAGCGGTAACCAGCGCGGAAAGTGTGGCAACCATAAGTAAAAGCTTAGGAACCATTTGATTGAAAAGGCCTATAACGGCGGCCATCAGTAATAGTACAATGGGAAAATGCAGGATCAAAGGGTGCCAGCGTCCCAACCAGGCTACAAGGCTTGGAAGATCAATAAAAGATTCAAAAATTAAACAGAAAACAAGAAATACAGTAAGACCGAAAATAACATAATCGACCCAAGGAGAACTATTTTTTTGAGCCATATACTATGTTAAGATATCGTTTACAACATTACCGGCGACATCTGTAAGCCTAAAGCGACGTCCCTGATATTTATAAATTAATTGTTCGTGATCCAGTCCCAGATTATTCATAATAGTAGCGTGGAAATCGTTGATATGAACGGGGTTTTTCACAATATTATACCCAAATTCATCAGTTTCCCCATAAGTTATACCCGGTTTTATACCGCCACCGGCCATCCATATACTAAAGGCTCTTGGGTGATGGTCCCTACCGTAATTTTTTGGATCAAAATTACCTTGGCAGTAGTTGGTTCTTCCAAACTCCCCGCCCCAAATAACCAAGGTGTCCTCCAACATGCCTCGTTGTTTTAAATCCAGGATAAGGGCAGCAGATGCTTGATCCACATCCTTGGCCTGTCCAGCCATTTCATTGGGTAGATTTCCATGTTGGTCCCAACCTTGGTGGTACAACTGTATAAAGCGCACCCCATTTTCTGCAAGCCTACGGGCCTGCAAACAATTCGCCGCATAAGTCCCGGGAACCTGGGAGTCTTCCCCATATAATTTTATAATGGATTCCGGTTCCTTCTTAATATCCATAACATCGGGCACGGACATTTGCATCCTATAGGCCATTTCATATTGGGCAATCCTTGATTCTATCTCGTCGTCGCCCGTTTCAACATGATGTATTTTATTTAGTGAAGAAACATGGTCCAACAAATGGCGCTTATCTGAACGCGAAATTCCATCGGGATCGTTCAAATAGAGAACAGGATCCTTCCCTGAGCGCAACAGTACCCCTTGATGCTTGGAGTCCAAGAATCCACTGGACCAAAGCTTGGAATATAAGCCTTGACTATTTCCCTTGCCCCGTGAGGTAAGCACGACAAACGAAGGCAAATTTTGATTTTCACTTCCCAACCCATAGCTCATCCAGGAGCCCATACTAGGCCTACCCGATTGCTGACTCCCCGTTTGAAAAAAGGTGATGGCCGGATCGTGGTTTATGGCCTCGGTGTGCATACTTCTTACTATACAGATCTCATCGGAAATTTTGGCAATATGCGGAAAAAATTCGCTTACCCAAGCCCCACTTTTACCATGTTGGGCAAACTTGGCAGCCGAAGGCATTAAGGGAAATTTATCCTGACCAGCGGTCATCCCGGTAAGTCGTTGCCCGTTCCTTATAGATTCTGGCAAATCTTCTCCCATACGCTTGGCAAGGGTAGGTTTATAATCAAAGGATTCCAACTGTGATGGAGCCCCGGATTGAAACAAATATATTACCCGTTTCGCCTTTGGGGCAAAATGGGGAATTCCCAATGGTTGACTCGCCAAAGGCGCGGGTCCTCCTTTAAAAAGGTCTGGGATCAACAAAGAACCCAATGCCAAAGAACCGATTCCTACGCTTAATTGGGAAAAAAAGTGTCTTCGGTTTACCTTTAGTGGATTTTCAGAATTTGTTTTGTCTTCTTCCATAATCGTTATTCTTTGGTAATTGTTTCATCTAGATTGTAAATCACCTGGGCCGTCAACATCAATGCGGCCGTTTTTGCCGGATCGGTATCCAATCTTTTATATTCTCCCTGTGCAATCAATTTTTCGGCATTCTCCTTGTTGTTCAAGAACTTGCCCAGGGCATCGGTATAATATTCCTCCAAAACCTTTTTTTCCTCTTCTTTGGGGTTCCTCACCAAGATACGCTGAAATACAGTGGCGACCCACTTTTCCGAATCTTTGGTATCCAAAATGGTATTTTCTGCCAATACCCTTGCGGACTCCAACATTTGAACATCATTCTGAAGTGCAAGGGCCTGTAGAGGGGTATTGGTCTTTTGCCGTCTTACCTCACAAATATCCCTGTTGGGAGCATCAAAAATGGACATGCTTGGTGGTGGCAGGGTCCTTTTCCATAAGGTGTAGAGGGAACGCCTATACAATTTATCGCCTTCATCGGCAACATAGGTCGTAAGCACCCCCCTATTGCCACCGGCGTTTGTCTCTTCCCATAGCCCTGCGGGCTGGTAAGGTTTTACACTAGGCCCGCCTACCTCCTTATTTAGCAGACCACTGGTGGCCAGAACATAATCCCGTATCATCTCCCCGCTCATCCTGAACCTGGGGGCCCTGGAAAGCCACTTGTTATCCGGATCCGACTTTTTGGTCTCCTCGGTAGCTATGGAACTTTGCTGGTAGGTAGCCGATAGCATTATTTTCTTCAACAGATATTTTATGTCCCAACCGTGGTCCATAAAATCCTTGGCCAGCCAGTCCAACAATTGCGGATGGGTGGGCAGACTGCCCTGCACACCAAAATCTTCGGAAGTTTCTACAAGTCCCCTCCCGAACAACATTCCCCAGACCCTGTTCACAAAGACCCTGGAGGTCAACGGATTGTTTTCATCGGTCACCCATTTGGCCAGTCCCAATCTGTTTTTTGGAAGCTCATCCGAGTAGGGAAGTATTATTTCCGGGGCATTGGGAGTTACTTCCTCTCCCGGACTATCATATTCCCCACGGTTGAAAATATAGGTCGTTCTGGGCATGGAATCGTTCATGACCATCACCTTGACGGCTTCACCTTCGGACTTATTGATAAAGGATAGGACCCCACTGGTCTCCTCATCCGTTATATTCATAAAGGGGGCATCGGCAAAATATTTCTGATTGGCAGCCTGTACGGCATCCATACGCAACCCCTTTTCATCCACATTATTAAAAAAAGAATAGATCTCAAAATAATCCCTTTGGGACAGCTGGTCGTATTTGTGGTCGTGGCATTTGGCGCATTCCAAAGTAAGCCCCAAGATGCCCTTCCCCAAGGTATTGGTGCGGTCCACCACATAATAGGATTGGTACTCCTCCTGGATAACCCCGCCCTCCTGGGTGATGGGATGGTTCCTATTGAAACCTGTGGCCAGTACCTGTTCCTTGGTGGCATTGGGCATCAGGTCGCCCGCCAATTGCACGCTCAGAAAATCATCATAGGGCAGGTTGTTGTTAAAGGCATGGATAACCCAGTCTCGCCAGGGCCACATGCTCCTGTAACTATCGTCCTGGTAGCCGTGGGAGTCCGCATACCTGGCCACATCCAGCCATACTTGCGTCATGCGCTCCCCATAGGACGGTGAGGCCAAAAACTCGTCTATGGCCCGGTCCAGAATATCCCCGGAAGTATTGTTGAGAAACCTTTCAACCTGATCGGCATTGGGAGGCAGTCCCGTTAGGTCCAAAGCCATTCTTCTGATAAGTGTATGCTCCTCCGCTTTCTGGGAAGGGACCAGAGCGTTCTCCTCCAGTTTCTCCATGATAAAGGCATCGATCTCATTGTGTGCCCAATCCGTCCGTTCCGTTTTTGGCTGCTCCGCCTTCTTGGGAGGGATAAAGGCCCAGTGCTTATCGAACTTGGCACCCTGTTCTATCCATTTCTTCAAGAGTTTCTTTTCATAGGAATTCAGTGCCAATTGTGAATCCGGTGGGGGCATCAGCAGTTTGGGATCATCCGAGACCACGTGCTGGTACAAAAGACTGTTCGCGGGCCTGCCCGCCACAACGGCATATTTCCCGGGATTCTCCGGCAGTTCCGATAAGGCCCCTTTCTCCAGATCCAGACGCAGGCCAGCCTTCCGCTTGTTGGCATCAGGACCGTGGCAGGTATAACAATTGTCCGATAGTATGGGCTTTATATGGAAATTATAATCTACGACCTCCGGCAACTTCTGATCCGCATATACGTCACCAGAGGATTTGAAAAGCCCCGACTTAAATGCGAACAACAGCGCCACCAAGCCCAATAAAATCAATACTATGCTAACTTTTTGTCTCATAAGGAAACTATCTTATTATAAGGGCTATTTCATAGTTTTAACATCTTTAATAATGCATTTTATATATTGAAATAAATTAATCATTAATATACCGTCATTACATCCCCATTATTATGGCGGGACGATTTTCTTTTTTGGCAAAACTTGCCACCTCATCTTCGGTTATTGCTGTTCCCCAAGCGTACACACGTTCCAATCCCTTCATTTTTATAAAGTTATCAAAACTTGATGCCGTAATTTTAGTTTCATATAAATTAAGTCCTGTTATACTTTGAATCCCTGTAATTTCAGCTATACCCAAGTCTGTGATCGGATTTTTTTCCAATTCTACTTTTTGAAGGTTTACAAATTGACCGATGGTTTTTAAATGCCTGTCCTGCACACCGTTGTCCTTGAGGGAAAGCCATATAATATTGTCCTTCATTGGAAGTAGCTTTTCCAGCTTTCCATCCAATTCATCGCTGTTCTTGGAACTAATAAAATGAGGGGGCAAAACAACCTCATACAAACCGGATTCAAATATTAATTCCCGAACTTTAAACCCTGCACCCACAATATCCTTCAATATTTCCTCATTCACTTGAACAGCTTTAGGCAAAGGAATTCCACTTTTACCGGTCACATCTTCCAAGCCTAACATGTTAGAGGCAATACTTGTTATTTCCTCAGGAGTTTCCAATTCCCCCATTTTTACCCTAAAATCCGCATTTGCCTTTTCTATCCAAAAAGTCAAAATTGATTTCTCCTCATCAGTAAGGGGAGTTTTACCTTCAGGAGGCATATAATCCTCATGGTGAGGATCCAGCATGGTACGTCTAATCATCTCGGACTTGGCGACATTTCCAGCTATAAAGGCCTCACCATTTTTACCTCCTTTTTTAATATCGATACTGTCCTGAAAAGAGAGTCCGCCCTTTTTCTTGCTGGAATTATGGCAACTAGCACACTTGGCATCCAGGATAGGGTTTACCAAATAGTCATAGACCGCGGCATCCTCCAATTTGTCAATTGGGGGTAGCACTACTTTTTCCTCTCTACCAAATGGCGCATATTTTACCAAATAATCGCTTCCGTGAGTTAAATTACCTCCGTAATGCCCTGTAATACCCACCAAAACCACCACAAGGGTCAGACTGGCCATATTGGGTTTCATACCCTTTAATTTTGTTATATTAAGCCTGCCCGAACGTATGGACCATGCGAAAAATGTAACTATAGTAGTTGCAATTCCAAACCAAAAATGGGTATCCAACATACTCTCGTCATAGTCCCCGCTCAAGGAAAGCATGTAGCCCAAGGCACTGGCAACCACGGCGCTTATAGCTCCACCCAACAAGGCAAATTCAATAGCCATGGAGACCGAGTTATCTCTTTTCCAACGCCCATATAATTCCAAAAGAAAGGCAAAAATTAAGAACCCAATTGGCAAGTGCACCACTAGTGGGTGAAATCGACCTAAAAACAATATAAAATCCGGTACGTTATTTTCCATTGTCAACTACTAATACTCCTAAATTCAAATAATATTCTTCTAAACCCTTTCCAATTTTATTGGTGCCGTATTATAGGCGTTCCACTGACATACGTATAAATTTTTGTCCGGATCAACAAAAACATCGTGACCATGGTTAAAAATGGGAACGGTAGAATTATGCATGGTTTGGAGTTCCCCATTAATATAATTGGGAGCCTCGCCACCAGGGTTGGAAATCACCTTATTTTTTCCGTCCAATATGGTTACAAAACCCGTATCCCTAACCCATTTTTCACCATCCCTAGTTTCCGACCAACAAACTCCGGAATAGATGTTTTCATCGTCCAAAACAGCCCTACAAACAAAGGCTCCTGGCAAATTCAAGGTTTTGATATATTTTCCGTTGAGGGAGAAAAATTTAAAAGCATTTTCCGTTCTTGAAGTTACTATCAATACCGGGTTATTACTATCACGATAATCTACTGCCACTCCATGGGCATTTACCAAATTGTAGTTTTCATCGCTATTGTTTTTACCTCCCCATTTGCGGATAAATTCCCCCTTGTGATTGAACTGAAGAATATAATCCGAACCATAGCCATCTGCCACATAAATATCCCCATTGGGCCCTACGGCCGTTTCGGTGGGCATATAAGCTTCCTCTTGTTTGTAAACCCCAATAGTATGTGGATGTGGCAACGGAAAAATTAGACGCCCATCAATAGTAGTCTTAAACACCTGTCCGGCCTGCGCATGATATTTTCCGGATTTATCCACAAAATATCCGCAATCCACTATATAGAGTACATCTTCCCCTCCTTCGTTATGCAAGGTTAGACCATGTCCACCTGGATAACCAGTACCCCAATAGTCCAATAATTTCCCTGATTTATCAAATACCAAAATATTATTTGCCGTATGATCACCGATCATAAGCAACCTCCCCTTGCTGTCCATTTGCATTTCATGACAATTTAGGATAGGATTATGTGCAGTGCTTATTTTTGCCCAGTCTTTATGGACCTTATATCGGAAATCTCCGTGACCCACTATTGGATCCTCTTTAATTCCCTTCTTCAAAATATGAAAACCAAAAGAAGGGGTTGCTGCCAATGCCGTTCCCAACAACGCCGTATTACCTATAAATTTTCTTCTAGAATTGTTCATATATATTTCAATTTAATTGAATCTATTTTGAGTTAACTAAGAATATCTTTCACCACATCGCCATGAACATCGGTAAGTCTGTACCTTCTGCCTTGATGCTTAAAGGTCAATCGTTCATGGTCTATGCCAAAAAGATGCAATAAGGTGGCCTGAAAATCGTGGGTATGTACCGGATCTTTAATAATATTATAACCAAAGTCATCGGTCTCGCCATATGTAAATCCCGGTTTCACCCCTGCCCCTGCCATGAACATGGTAAAAGCCTTGGGATGATGGTCACGTCCGTAGTTCGTTTCAGTGAGCTGACCTTGGGAATAGACTGTACGTCCAAACTCTCCGCCCCACACCACCAAGGTATCTTCCAGCATACCCCGTTGTTTTAAATCCTTGATCAAGGCCGCGGTTCCCTGATCTGTATTCTTGCTCTGGTATTTTACTCCCCCAGGGCAATCGCCATGTTGATCCCAACCTTGATGATATAATTGAACAAATTTCACATCCTTTTCCAATAATTTACGGGCCATCAAACAATTTGCTGCATAAGTTCCAGGATTTCGGCTATCGGGTCCATACATATCAAAAATATAGTCGGGCTCGTCCGAAGTATCCGTTACCTCGGGTACGGAAGTCTGCATTCTATAGGCCATTTCATATTGCGCTATCCTTGCATTAATTTCGGGATCTCCAAAGGAATCATAGGCCATCCCATTCAATTTTTTCAAATAATCCAGCATTTGCCTGCGGTCATTTCCATCATAATTCTCAGGGTCCCCCAAATAGAGTACAGGGTCCTTTCCTGATCGGAACTGCACCCCCTGGTGTTCCGTAGGCAAAAAACCATTGCCCCACAAACGGGAGTACAAAGGCTGTCCAGAACCATTTTTGGAAACCAAGGAAATAAAAGTGGGCAAATTATCATTGTCCGACCCCAATCCATAGCTTATCCAGGAACCTATAGATGGTCTCCCCGGTTGTTGACTCCCTGTTTGAAAAAAGGTTATGGCCGGATCATGGTTAATAGCATCGGTATGCATACCCTTAATAAAACAAAGATCATCCACTACCTCGGACAAATAGGGCATAGCATCACTGACCCAAGCCCTGGATTCCCCATACTGCTTAAAATTTAAAGTAGATGCAGCAATGGGAAAAGCAGTTTGATCCGCGCTCATCCCCGTTAGGCGCTGGCCGGCCCTTATTGAATCGGGCAAATCCTGACCGAACATATCCTTGAGCTTGGGTTTATAATCGAACAGATCCAGTTGCGAAGGACCACCGCTTTGAAACAGATACACAATGCGCTTTGCTTTTGGCAGATGATGTGGCAAACCCAATTTATTTGTAGAGAAGGCATTCAAGGAATTCCTTTGGGCAGAGGTTGGATCTACAGCACTCCACAGCTTTTCCGTATTCAATAAGGATCCAAGGGCCATAGCCCCGATGCCTAGCGAGGTCTTTTTAAAGAACTCCCTTCTATCCCATTGCTTTTCAATGTCCTGAAGATCTCGATTGTTAGATCTTAATTTATCATGATGATCGCACATATCCTTTTGTTTAATTCTGCTTTTCTTTAAATCTTTATCTTTTGGTAATGCAGGCATCCGCATTCATAATGGTGTTGGCCACTACCGCATTGGCAGCTACCAAAGCCTTATCATCACCATTCTCCAATTTAAATTCACCCGTATTCAGCCATCCTTTTGTTCTTTCCAAATTGGTCGCGAATTTTTTATATTCATTCTCCTGAAGTTCAAGCAGTAATTGCAGCTCATCCTCCTTAATTTTCCGACCGGTAAGCTGTCTGAAAACATTGGAAATGGCCAATTTTATATCGGCTGAATCGCTCATACGCTTACCCAAAACTCTGGATGCTTCAATATAAGTGGGATCATTAAGCAATACCAAAGCCTGTAGCGGGGTATTGGTTTCCTGTCGCTGAATGGTACAAACATCTCGCGCGGGAGCATCAAAAGTGGCCAAGGTAGGATGCGGCACGGAACGTTTCCAGATGGTGTACATACTTCTTCGGTACAGTTTATCCCCCGTATCCTGCCTATAGGTAGCGTTATTCACCCTCCATAGCCCTTCCGGTTGGTAAGGACTTACACTTTCTCCTCCTATGGTTTTGTTCAACAATCCAGAACTCGCCAAGGCATTATCGCGTAACATCTCTCCGGACAGCCTTTTGGAAGGTCCTCTTGCCAAAAGTCTGTTGTCGATATCCATTTCCATCAATTCCTCACTTACCATGGAAGATTGCTGATAGGTATGAGACATCACTATCAATTTTTGGAATGCCTTAACATCCCATCCAGAGTCCCTAAATTTTAAGGCTAGCCAATCCAGTAATTTGGGGTGACTAGGCATTTCGCCCTGATTCCCAAAATCCTCCGAAGTCTTTACCAGGCCATACCCAAAGTAGTGCTGCCAAAACCTGTTCACCGCCACTCTTGCTGTTAGGGGATGATCCTCATGAAACAACCATTTGGCAAATCCCAAGCGGTTTTTTGGATACTCTTCGGGCATGGGCAAAATAGCTTTAGGGGTGTTTGGAAACACTTCTTCTCCGCGGGCATTATACACTCCCCGATCCAAAATGTAGGACGGTACCGGTTCCGGGGTCTCCTCCATGACCATTACCTCTTTAACCTTTTCCACACTATCCACATAGCTCTTGCGCAATTCGGCCAATTTATGGTGCTGTATTTTGGTGGCTTGGGAAACCGACTTCAAATAGTGTTCCTGCAATATTTTTTTATCCCCGGACCCAAGACTAACGACCTCTTTTTTTAGTAATTCACTTAATTGAGGATCGCTTGCAAGTTGCATCACCTCCACGGCCGACAAGTCCCTTTCATACACCCTTATCTCATCTACCACAGCTCCTTTTATTCCTTTCCCCCTTAATCTTGCCCCCAATTGCAAGCCTGGTTCATTATTATTTCTAAAAAGGATGTCCTTGTACAGGTTATCAGTTTTAACGACGGTCTCCATCTCCTTACCATTAACAAACAACTTATACCCTTCAGCCTTGCTGGAGCCATCATAGGTAATGGCAAAATGCACCCATTGGTCCCGTGGAAACGTATTTTTGGCAATCTCTACAATGGCATTGTTGGGTGCTGTATGTGCCATCATAAGTTCCAATTTATTGTCCACTATCTTCAGATGATACCCACGCCAATTGTACAAAATGGCGCCATCGCCCTTGTGGAAAATATTACCATTCTGGATATTTGCAGGTATATTTGCCCATAAACCTATACTGAAGGCATCATTTCTTCCGAAAACAGCTGTCTTTCTCAAATCCAGCCAAGTATCTCCATCGAACAGAACCCCTTTGCCTTGTTTTCCCTCGGAAAGATTTATTTTTTGCCCTTCCGTACCTTCCCGCTTCATGGTTCCCCTATGCTTTGGATCGATGACATTTTGCAAACTTTGATCGTTTAGATTGAAGTAGGCCGTTAATCCGTTTGAAGGAACTTTCATCCCAATGGATTTGTATTGCTTTTCCGACAGCCAATTATCAAAATTGACAGCCACTTCCTCCTGTTCCATTTTTTCGATTTCCCCTTCTTTTTCTTGAATTAAACTGTCCATATAGGTTAACACCTTTTCCTCCTCTTCCGTGGTCATCATTAAGGTAGGTACCGGGGTGGCATCATTCCAAGAAATCTGTCCCGATTCGTTTACATTATTGAAAAAACTGGTGAGTTCATAAAAATCCTTGTGTGATATGGGATCATATTTATGATCATGACATCTGGCGCAAGCCACAGTAAGCCCCATAAACGCTTGTCCAGCTGTACTTGCACGGTCTACCGCATATTCAACCAGAAACTCTTCACTTACTATACCCCCTTCCATATTCTGTGGATGAACACGGTTGAAAGCTGTGGCCAAAATAGTTTCCCGAGTAGGTTTTTCAATAAGGTCACCTGCCATTTGCCAAGTTATAAACTGCTCATAGGACATATTTTTATTGAAAGCACCTATAACCCAATCCCGCCAAGGGGACATATCCCGATATCTATCAACACTATATCCGTGAGTGTCCGCAAAACGTGCCAAGTCCATCCAATCCAAGGCCATTTGCTCTCCATATTGGGGAGAGGATAATAATTTGTCCACTTCTTTTTCGTAGGCCTCGGGTGAAGGATCCTTCATAAAAGAATCCATATCCTCCAAAGTTGGCGGTAATCCAGTCAGATCCAGATAAAGTCTTCTCAATAATAATTCTATGTCCGCTTTTGGAGAGAACTGCAATTTATCCTGCTCCAAACGTGCCAATACAAAATTATCGATAGGATTTTGTACCTGACCTGCCTTATCCTGAACTTTTGGGACATCGTATTCTTTCGGCTTTATAAAAGCCCAATGATCTTTATATTCGGCACCCTGTTCTATCCATTTTATCAAGATTGCCTTCTCATGGTCGGACAACGAAAGATGGGAATCCGGTTCGGGCATTACATAGTTGGGATCTTCTGATATAATTCTGTGGAAAACCTCACTTTTATTTAAATTCCCAGGCTTTAAGGCAAACTTTCCCGGGGATTCCTTTAGCTCCTTATAGGCAGCTTCAGGGGTATGCAATTGAAGGTCGGCCTTTATTTTTGCCTTATCCGGGCCATGGCAAATAAAACATTTATCTGAAAGAATGGGCTTTACATGAAGATTGAAATCCACTGTCTTAGGTAATTTATCATATTCAAGAGATACCAAATCAGGTATTTCCGGACCTCCACAGGAAAAAAATAATAAAACCCAAGTGAAAATTAAAAGCTTCTTAATAATTGACATATTCGACCTATCTATTTGCTATCTTTTCAAAGATAAAATTTAAGGATTCATAATACAGGTCCAAATCAGTTTAAGTATTGCACATTTCCGACATTAACACCATGCCAAATCCTATTCCTCACTATAAAATTTATTAAATTAGCAGTGAATTAATCGGTATTTGGATAAAAATATATTGATTACTACTGTTCTAAATCCGACAAAAAATTGAGCCATGTCCAAAATTCTTCAATCCCTAAAATTAGCCCTATTGAATGTAGGTTACGCAAAACTTGGGCCCCTATGGGATTATGATGATGTTATTAGCCCATTTATTAGACTATATTACATCACCGAGGGAAGTGCCATGGTTTATCACAGTAATGAAGCAATTGAATTGAAACCTGAACACATATATATCATCCCCAGCTACACCTTTGGCAGATACAAATGTGATGAATACCACGAACAATATTATATCAGTTGTTTGGAAGAGATAAAAAATGGCTATTCCATATTTAATTTTAGCAGTTTTATTTACGAGTCAAAAGCCAATGCAATGGACTTGTATTATTTTAAGCGCTTGTTGGAACTAAATCCAAATAGGCAGCTGGAAAATAACAACCCAAAAGTATATGACAACCGACCCACACTGATGGATTTTGAAAAGAGGAACGAAGAATTAAGTCCTTCGGCCTATATGGAAACCCACGCCATTTTGGAGATATTGATATCCAGATTTATAAAGGATATGAACTCCCAATCCACAAAGAGTAATGTAAAAAAGGAATTTGGTATGGTTTTAAACTATATCCATGAAAATCTCCACGAAAATTTAACCGTAAAGCAGCTGGCCGACTTTTGCCATCTGAATACAGATTATTTTTCAAGGGTCTTCCATGAAAATTTTGGTATGCGCCCCAATAAATACATTCAGTCCAAGCGTATTGAAAGAGCACAATTGTTATTGCTTTCCACCAACAATTCCCTGAAGCAAATTGCGGAGAAGGTGGGATTGGAAAATCTTTCCTATTTCAATAGGATCTTTAAGAGTCATACCGGGGTAACTCCGGGAATTTTTAGGGAAGAGCGATTGCAAAAATAGTATTGCACACGCACCAACTCATTCATTACTGAACCTAGGATTATCAGAAAACAAAAAAATTCGGAAATATACAATCAACCCAAGAAACAAAAGAGCCACTCCAACTATCTGGAATAGGCATCTCTATCCTTTGGCATAGACCAAATCGAAATCGATAGTAACATTATCTCCAACTATTATTTGGCCGAACATTGCCGTTGGTGGTTCCATACCATAATCCTGTAACTTTATCTCCTTGCTTCCCTTAAATACATATTTCCCGTCAACTTCTTGAAATTCCGATGTTATTTCCACTGCTTTTTCAACACCAGCGATATTAAGCATCCCATGAATCTGAAAAGTATTTTCCGAATCGGAGGTATTCTTTATTTCTTGAAATTTAAAGGATACTTCAGGATGCTCTTCCATCTTTAATGCAGCATGCATCTTTTTATCCATGGCCGCCCCACGTTCGCTTTTAATTTGGGCCACCTCCACCTGAAACAATAAATTATTTACTGCTCCAGCCTTCACTTTCATGGATCCCTTCATTGAATTGGCCGTCACAGTCCAGTCGTGAATGGTAGAGGAACCATTAATTTTGAGAACACTTTCTGTGGACAGGGTATATGATTCTTGGGCATATCCAATAAAAACCAGAAATGACAATAGTATGAACAGTGTATTTTTCATGTGCTAAATTTAATGATTTGTTTTTAAAAGGTTTCTCCGCTTATTCCTACTCGTCCAACACAATTTGCCAAAACTGTTTCTGCTCCTCTTTTGATGGCTGAACTTTTGGACTCACCAATCTGAACCCAATAAAGTTGGAATCCGTATTCCACCAAAAACTTTTTGGAATCTGCGGATCCCTCTTTTGCAATTTCAAGCTGGATGCAATCCTAGCAGACGACCTAAGTGTCTTTGCATCATCGTCCCAAGACCCTCCTTTGATTACCCTGGGATGTATTACAGTAGGTTTTACCCAAGGGTTCTTGGATTCGGTAATAGCCAAAGCATTTTCCTTGTACTCATCCAAGGTCCATTCGGAGACATTTCCGTGCATATCGTACAATCCCCAAGGATTGGGCAGTTTGCTCCCCATCTTGGCATACTGATTATTGGAGTTTTTGTAATACACGGCATATTCATCAATTTTGGAAATATCATCACCAAAGGAATAGGCCGTATTGGTCCCGGCTTTGGCTGCGTACTCCCATTCCGCTTCTGTTGGCAATCTATAGAACCTCCCCGTAACGGTACTTAACCACTTACAGAACACCAAGGCGGAATATGCCGACATACTTATTGCAGGATACCCAACCTTTCCCATACCATAAGAAGGATCCTCATAGGGAGGACTAGGCCTTGTAATAGCGTCTATGCCATTTAACTTATCCGCTTCCAAGCTCTCGAACAAATTCTTGTTCTGCTTAAAGAACAACTCAAAAACCTCCCAACCCAGTTCGTATTTTCCCATATAAAAGGCATCCAATTCAACAGTTTTCATTGGGCCTTCATCGGCCTTTCTGTTTACCTGGTTCTCTGGACTTCCCATCTCAAACGTTCCTTCGGGTATCAATACCATATCAAAAGAAATATCGGTAGCCGGAATTTTTTCGGTAAAGGCCTCGTTTTCAGACAATTTGTTATCCGTTCCAGCCACAACGGCCTGACCAGATTTACAGGACTGCAAGGAAATCAATAAGAAACACAATGAGAAAACATTGGACAGAGGCAGATTAAATAATCTAGAGGCAATTCTTAGCATTTGATAAATTAGTTTAGGTTGATGGGTTAAAAATATTACAATTTTTCTAAAGAGCCATCCCTATGTCATAATATACCTCCAAAACTCAAAATTTCTAAGGTTATAACCCCTAAAACACCCTTTAATTTTTGTAATATTGAATATCAAAAAACTACACTACCATGAGAATAAAAATCTTATCTCTTATACTAATCTTCCTGATTTGCAATAGTCTTTCCTATGGGCAATTACAAAAAGTGGCCTCTGTGGAGGGAATAACGGAGTACCAAATGGACAATGGTCTTAAAGTACTTCTGTTTCCCGATAATTCGTCACAGACCATAACGGTCAATATTACCTATATGGTAGGGTCCAGACATGAAGGTTACGGAGAAAAGGGCATGGCCCACCTTTTGGAACACATGGTTTTTAAAGGTACCCCCAACCATCCGGACATCCCCAAAGAGTTGAGTTCGCATGGGGCAAGACCCAATGGAACCACGTGGTTCGACAGGACCAACTACTTTGAAACCTTTAATGCCACAGATGAAAACCTGGATTGGGCATTGGACCTGGAGGCAGATCGTATGGTAAATTCCTATATAGCCAAAAAAGATTTGGAGTCCGAGTTCAGTGTAGTACGCAATGAATTTGAAAGTGGCGAAAACGACCCTTCACGGGTTCTTATGCAGAACGTTATCAATGCCGGTTTTATATGGCACAACTATGGCAATAGCACCATTGGAAATAGATCTGACATAGAACGCGTTCCCATTGAAAACCTACAGGCCTTTTATAAAAAATTCTACCGTCCTGACAATGCAGTTTTAATGGTAACAGGCAAATTTGACGAAGCCAAAACACTGGACTTGATCGAAAAAAAGTTTGGTGAAATTGAAAAGCCCTCTACTCCAATAAGGGACTCCTATACCGAAGAACCGGCACAGGACGGCGAAAAAACAGTACAGCTCAATCGTGTTGGCGATCTACAGATAGTCTCCACCATGTACCATACCCCGGCAGGCTCACATGAGGATTATGCCGCCATTTCAATTATTGAAGACGTTCTGGCTGACGAACCTTCCGGCAGGCTCTACAAAGCTTTAATCGAGGCAAATAAAGCATCTTCCTTATGGTCTTTCTCCCCTTTTACCAAGGAACCTGGTTTTTTATATATCAACGTAGATGTACCGTCCGATAAGAATGCGGACGAAGTGGAAAAAGTACTAAAAGAAACTTTGGATGCAGTAAAAACCACACCCATAACCCAGGAGGAACTGGATCGTGCCAAAGCCAATCTTTTAAAACGAACCGATCAAATCTTTAGAAATTCTTCCTATTTAGGAACCTATATGAGTGAATTTATCGGGGGTGGTGATTGGCGATTGGCCTTTATTCAACGGGATAGAATTGAAAATGCGAGTCTTGAAGCCGTAAATGAAATTGCCAAAAAATACCTGATTACCACCAATAGAACCATAGGCCGATTTATTCCTACCAAAAAGCCCGAAAGAATAGAAATTGAACATACCCAAAATCTTGAGGCCCTTGTATCCAACTATAAAGGCAAGGAGGATATGGGTACAGGTGAAGCCTTTGATGTTTCCTATGATGCCATTCAATCCAGATTGGACCAAGGCCAACTTTCCAATGGCATTGCATACGGTATTATTAAAAAGAGTAACCGCGGAAAAACCGTCAGACTTAGTTTTAGTATTAGAAACGGAAACGAGGAATCCCTCAAGAATAAAGGGGTTGTCCCCTCTTTTACCGCAAGTCTGCTTAACAAGGGCACCCGCTCCAAGTCCAGACAACAGATCGAGGACGAATTGAGCAAATTAAAATCTTCAGTATCCTTTAGAGCTAGTAATGGGAATGTTTATGCCAATGTAGTTTCTACCGAAGAAAACCTAATGGCGACTTTGGCCCTAATGTCGGAAATGCTCAAAACCCCATCCTTTGAGACCTCGGAATTGGAAAAATTAAAAACAGAGTCCTTGGCATATTTGGAAAGTAATAAGACAGAGCCACAATTTTTGGCCTCCAAAAGATTATCCTTGATAAACAATACCTTTCCCAAGGGGCATCCCTTATACACCATGACAGTTGAAGAAGAGGAAGCAGCTATAAAGGCAATCACTATAGAGGACATTAAAAGCTTCCACAAGGCGTTTTATGGTTTGGGCAAGTCCATTCTGGTCGGTATAGGGGATATGCAGCCGGAGCAAATAAAAACCTATATGGAAAAAGAGTACGCCACCTTCAAGAGCAAAAATACCTACGCGAGGCTAAAAGATCCATTTACAAATTCCCCAGAAGTGAATGAAGACATTCTTACCCCTGACAAGAAGAATGCCATGACGCTTGGAAACCTTAACGTTAAAATTAGCCAGGACCATGAAGATTATGCTGCACTAAATATGGCAGCCACTATACTCGGAGGCGGTTTTCTAAATTCGAGGATTGCGGACAGGTTACGCCAAAAGGATGGTGTCAGTTATGGCGCAGGTGCCGGATTTCAGGCCGATTACAATGCGGATGACCAAAATTCATCCATATACTTATACGCCATTTACGCCCCAGAGAACTATGACAAGGTGCAATTAGGCTTTAAAGAGGAATTGGATCGTTTCATTAAAGATGGCATTACAGAGGAAGAATTGAAGAATGCCGTAAACGGTTGGGTGCAGGAGGAAAATGTTTCCCGGGCCAAAGATGCCGAACTGGCCGGCCTAGTAAACAACAATATTTATTACAATCGCTCTATGGAATTCCAAAAAAACTTGGAAGAAAAAGTGAAGAGTCTAACCATAAGCGATATCAATAATGCAATTCTTAAATACATTAAACCCTACATGAATTGGACGGTAATCAACGCCGGAGATTATAAGAAATAGGCCTAGCCTACAATACTGACTTTAAAAGGACAGTTTAAACATCTATGTTTGGGCTGTCTTTTTTTTTAGGACACATGGTTTTTTCCCAAATATTATTGTCCAATATCCAAAGCCTCAAATGCAATTAGCTCCCCTTCTTCAAAAACTGGAGCAACCGATATAGGATTACAACAAACCTCACAATCTTCCACATAAGTCTGTCGAGAAATGGAGGGGTCCAACAGCATAGATATTTCTTCCCAGCAATAGGGACATTGAAAGAAGTGTTCGTACATGGATCAAGAGTTTAATTACTTAAACTTTCTAGCGTCAAATGGGAGCTTTCCTCCACTTGGACTTGAATATAAATCTATCAAAATTCTACGGACAACAACTGCCCTGTTAATTGCAACAGCTGCAATTCCGCCAATTTGGCATCGTATTTTGCTAAATTCTTATTGGTCTGTGCGTTGAGCAAGTTTATCTGTGCCTGCCTAAATTCTATGGATGTAATACGTCCCAATTGAAATTGTTCCTTGGACCGCTCAAAATTATTTTGATTGGTCACTACGTTCTGTTCCTGAATTTGAAATATCTGCAACCTGTTTTCATAGATGCCCAAGGCATTTAAAATATCCCTATCTACTTCAAGTATTACTTGTTCTTTGAAGATTTCCTGATTTTCATAGGCTATTTTGGAGTTTTTAAGCCTTACGGTTGTTCCTCCACCATCAAACAAATTCCATGTAAGGCTGGCCCCCAATGCCAAATTTAAACTGTTCCTATTGCTTCCCGGTATAATTTGTCCCGGAAGAAAGGATGTGGCAGCGCTTTGGTTCAAATTCCACCCATAGCTACCGCTTAACCCCAAAGTAGGCAGGTATCCCGATCTGTTCACCTTAATATCATACTCATTTATGGCCATATTGCGCTCTGTCTGAAGTATGGCCACATTATTCTCTTTCGATTGAGCAATATAATCCTCCAACTGTAATTTAGGAATAAAACTTACTAGGGTATCCACTACAAATGTCTCATTGAGGTTTTGATTGAGCACCACATTCAAATCCCTTTTTGCATTGGCCAAGTTCTGCTGAACGTTCATTAAACTAATACTATCGTTGGTAACATCAACCTGGGCATTAAGAATGTCCAATTTGGTATTCTGTCCATATTCAAAGGAATATTCCGCTCTTTTGATCCGGTCTTTGGAAATTTCCAAGGCCTGCCTTAGAACATTCTCGTTTTCGGTAAGCCTGGCAATTTCATAATAAACACTAAATAATTGGAGAATGGTATTTTCTATGGTTTCCCTAGCTTGTAATTCTGATAATTGATACTGCTCTTTTAATCGCTTAAAATTATAGAGTCTACCCATACCATCGAACAGCGTATAGTCTATACGAAGAGCGGCATTGTAGGCTTGGGATTCCGCATCATTGATCTCCAAATCTGGCCTGGGGCTACCATTCGATTCAAATTGACCTGGGTACTCCGTATTGCTGTTAAATTCGTTATAGGTGGCACCAGCTGTACCGGTGAGGGTAGGCAAGTAACCAGAGTTGAGGATACCCGCATTATTATCCGCAATGGCCACCTGATTTTTGGCAACCTTAATTCCAAAATTGTTTTCCAAGGCCAATGATACAGCAGCATCCTTGGACAACAGCTCCTCTTGTGCACTTACAACTCCGCAAAAACCAATTAGCAGGCTTGCGATTATATATTTATATTTCATTTACTTATTGTCTTCCAAGTCATTAGATATTACGGTTTCTTCCTCTAACGAAGTTGATATTTCCGGAGAATGACCATTCTGCTCATGTTTTTCAAAATTTTGCATATGACTTTCTTCCATTTGTTCCTTTATTGCCCGTTCTACTTCTTCTTTGGTCACTTTTTTTCCGGTGATCAACCATTTGGTACCTACTTTCATTTTATTGCTAAAGGCCAAAAACAAAGGCAACATCAATAAGGTCAATACGGTTGCATACCCAATTCCATAAGCAATGGAGATTGCCATTGGTTTCAAAAATTGTGCTTGTCGACTTTTTTCCAATAGCAAAGGCGCCAAACCGGCAATAGTAGTTATGGAAGTCAGGAATATAGCCCTAAACCTAGATTTACCGGCTTCATAAATGGCATCATCAAATTTCATTCCTTCCCTAAGATTACCATTAAATTTACCAATAAGCACCAAGCCGTCATTTACCATAATTCCTATCAAGGCAATTATTCCCAACATGGACAAAACGTTGATAGGAAAATCATGGATCCAGTGACCCCAGGCTACAGCGGTGATACTAAAAGGCACCAAAATAATCAACAGCAGGGGCTGACTAAAACTCCTGAAGGTAAAGGCTATGGTAATATAGATCAACAACAAAACGGAAAGGCCCACAAATTTTAAAGACCCAAAAAGCTTAGCGGTCTCCCTGTTCTGACCTTCATAGGACGCAGTTACAGTGGGATATCTAGAATGGATGTCCGGCATTATAACCGTCCTTATTTCGTTCATAATATCGGTGGCACTTGTGGTCTTGTCATCTTTAATATCCGCAGAAACCTGAATTTCGCGCTGACCTTCCAAATGGTTAATGGCAACATCCCCTCGCACTATTACATAACTTGCAATTTCCTTTAAGGGCACCTTGCTTCCGCTGGGAGTGCTGATTCGCATGTCATCCAAATCATTGATAGACGATCGGTCAGAGCGGTCGTAACGCACCCAGACCCGAATTTCATCCTGTCCCCGTTGAAAACGTTGCGCTTGGGCCCCAAAAAATCCGGCTCGCACCTGATTCATGACACTTCTCAGATCCAACCCCATTAAATAGGCATTCTCCTTCAGCTCCAAGCGTATTTCCTTTATTCCCGCCGGATCATTGTCCGCTACATCCTTTAATAGGGCATTGTTCTGCAAAATGCTCTTAAGCTCTTTTTTTGCCTCTTTTAATTCCACTATGTTATTACCCAATAGGGAAACCGAAACAGGGCTACCCCCAAAATTTCCACCCGAACCATAGATGAGACTTTCAACTCCAACAACCGGGCCTACCAGTTCCTGCAACCTATTGGTAATCAAATCCGATCGTATAGCGTCTGGTCGTTCTTCCCCTGGCAAAAGATTAATGTCCAGCGAGGCCGTGGAGGAACCAGGCCCCACTTTTCTTATCATGTTTTCAAAAAGCTTTTTACCAGTACCCTTTAAGTACTTTTCCGTTAGCTCCTGGTCCACAATTTTAGCCTTTTCTTCAATTAAGCTAATTATCGAGTCGGTTACCCTTTCATGGGTTCCATTGGGCATTAACAAGTCTACGGATACCCGATCACTTGCTACCCGTGGAAAAAACGCAGTTCTGATAATTCCACCTCCAATGGAGCCGAAACTTAAAAACAGTAACATTACGAATATGGAAAACATCAGAATTTTATAGCGAAGCGAAAAACGGAGTACGGGGCCATATAGTTTATCCCTCATCCATACCATAAGACTATCGCCCCATTCATTGATGACCCTTAATTTTGCAAATACCTTGGCTATTCCTTTTTTAGGTTTATTATCCAATGGTTGAAGGGCTTTGGAATGGGCCAAATGGGCAGGTAAAATTATTAGAGCCTCAATCAAAGACACCACCAAGGTTAAAATTACAATTACTGAAACCTCTCCAAAAAATTCGCCTATCCTACTATCTAAAAATAGGAATATGGAAAAGGCCAATATTGTAGTGATGATGGCAGAAATAATTGGAGGCAGTACTTCCATAACACCATCAACCGCTGCCTGTATGGGAGGCTTTCCTTTTTCGTAGTTCTGATAAATATTTTCGGCTATCACAATCCCGTCATCCACCAAAATACCGATTACGATAATCATTCCAAAAAGGGACAGTACATTGATGGTTACGTCAAAGAATCCAGCAAATACAAACATTCCCAAAAATGCTACCGGTAAGCCGAAGGCCACCCAAAACGCCAATCTGGTATTAAGAAACAGCGAAAGAAAAAGGAGCACCAAAATCATCCCCATAATGGCATTTTCGGTCAACAATTGCGTGCGTTGTGTTAGTGTTACTGACTGATCACTGACCACACTCAACTTTACGTTGTTATGCTTTTGATTATACTCTTCTATATATTCCTTTACCTTTTCGGATGATGTTATTAAATCTTCCGTATTGGTACTTGTAATAGCAATATTTACAGCTAGATTTCCATTAAAATAGGTAGCATTGGGCGTTTCCGAAAACCGATCCCTTATAACTGCCACATCCTTGAGGCGTACTGTTTGCCCGGACGAATTGGCCCGGACGATGACATTTGATAATTCATTTCCGTAATACGACCTATTGTTGGCCCTGATCAGAAATTCTTCCGCGCTAGTCTTAATATTACCCCCGGTGACTAAAATATTGGCATTAGAGACGGCTTGGGCTACCTCGTCAAATGAGACATTATAAGCCAAAAGGCTATTCTCGTTCACCGCAATCTCTATTTCCTCTGCAGGATATCCGCTAATAGTTATTTGGGAGATGCCCTCCATGGCCCTGATATCGTTCTCCACCTGTCTGCCTATCTGCTTTAAAGCAGACAAACTTATATTTTCACCGCTAATGGCAAAACTAATGGTTTGCCTTACCGCCTCCAACTTGGAAACCACCAAAGGTTCCATACCCGTTGGGAACGAAGGCACCCTATCTACGGCATTTTTAACTTCCAAGAGCATAAAGTCTATATCCCTGCCCTTCTCTATCTCAACATTTATAATACCGCTGTTTTCCCTTGATGTGGAAGTAACTCGGTCCACACCCTCCAAACCTTTTAGGTTATCCTCTATCTTAAGAACAATACCTTCCTCCACTTCTTGTGGGGAAGCACCCGGATAGGTTACATTTATGCTAATGTTTTTGGAATCGGTAAGTGGGAAATATGAAGATTTTAATGATAACGCCCCTACTACACCAAAAATAATGAAAGCCACAATTATGACATTTACGGCCACATGGTACTTTATAAAATAGGCTATTATATTCCTCATTAGTTTTGATCGTTGGTTACTTGGCCATTAAATACTTTTACCAACATTCCAGCATAGGCTCCCATTACCGGTTTGGATAGAATTGTTATTCCGTCTGGCACATCTTTTAAAACTACTTTGTTATCCGAAAAATAAACCGGTTTCACGGGTATCAAATCCAAAACTGAGTCCCTGACGACATATATTTGTTCGGTTTCCAGTAATAAACTCCTGTTTATTTCAATGGAATTTGGCTCTTCCTTCGCTTTCAGATGGGCCTCTAGGTACATCCCTTCCCTTAGTTCCGGATCCTTTACCTCTATAAAAGCCGTAATGGTCTGGGAAGCCAAATCTACACGTCCATTTATCCGCGTAACTTTCCCTTGATAGGTTTTGTCATTATCAATACTTTTTAACTGCACTACTTCACCAACATTCAATAGATCGCTGTAGGTCTTGCTAATGGCGACTTCCAATTCGTAATCATTGGTATTGATAAATTCTCCCAATTTTTGCCCAGACCTGACCAAGGTACCCTCTGTGACCAACGCTTCGGTCAAAACCCCATTAAAAGGTGCCACAATTGTATATTTGGCCAAACGTTGCTCTAAATTTTTTGTAGTGTAATAATTGGTCAAAATACCTCGCCCGGAAATAAAATATTTTTCTTTGTCCGTATTCATTTCCGGAAGAGGAGGAACACTTTTATTTATATCAAAATTAGCCAGAAATGATTGCCATTTATCAAATACCTCCGGATAGTCCAATCGAAGGTCGGGCATTATGGAAGTGATTAAATTGTATAAATTACTTTTGGAGGATTGAACGTTGGCATAATATTCAGCAGCGTCTATTCTTATCAGTATTTCTCCCGCCCTATATTCCTGTCCGGGTTTAAATAATTTGTTTCCAGTTTTAAAAACCCCTTGGACCTCAGCGTAGAGCTCCACCCTTCTTTTGGCTACAAGATTTCCGTTTGCCGGAACAATTATTGGTACATTACCATTCTTGACTATCTCTACAATAACCGTTTTTACCACTTTCTCTGGTCGTGGCTTTGGAGTGGTCTTACTATTGACAATATATTTTGCACCAAAAAAGGAGCCTATTATTAGGAGGGCCCCAATAATAGATAATGCAATTTTTCTAGAATTCATAAAGGGTTTATAAGTTGGTTTGACTGCAAAACTATCTATTAGTTTAAGGGATTCTTGTTAAATGTATCTTAAAGTTCCTAAATACAGTATTAATCTAAAAAAAAAGGAATACAAATTGTATTCCTTCTAACCAAACCAACTTATTTTTAAGTAATTACTATTCCTCCATTTCATCCTCAAACTTCGTATCTGCCATTCTTGTTTTAATGACGTCAAAATCCTTATACTTATTTTCTTTTTCTACTTCTACTTTATCGTAATCAAAAACAAGGAACTGACCAGAATTCATGCTTTCCATATTATCAAAAGAGAAAATATTGTTATTCTGAATTTGAAGGACCTTAAGGCTTGACAATTGTCCAAACTCCTTTGGAATTTCCCCGCCCAGTTCATTGTTCGCCAATACCAGCTCCTTTAATTCTCCTAATTTCCCCAATTCTCCAGGGATAGAACCGTACAATTTATTTTCAAAAAGCCCCAGACTCTCCAATTTTGAAAGCTCTCCCAATGAATTTGGTATGCGCCCCGTAAGGTTATTGCTGGATAAATTAAGCTCCTTTAGGGTTTGAATGTTTCCAAGACTTTCCGGTATTTTTCCACTTAGGAAATTATTAAAAGCAGAAAGTTTTACCAAGGATTTCATACTCCCGATTTCTGATGGTATTTCTCCCTCCAACCTATTCATCTCCAATTTCAACACCTCCAATTTACTTAACTGGGCTATACTTTTCGGAATTTCCCCACTTATGACATTAAAGGCAAGGTTTAGATTCTCCAAGTGCTTCAAATCCCCTATACTTTCTGGCAGACTACCTACAAGGTTATTCCTAAAAAGATTTATTTCCACCACATGCCCGTTTTGGACCGTCACCCCAAACCAAGTATCAACAGGGGCATTGACATCCCATGTAGTATTCCATTTTTGGCCTTGGGTACTTTTGTAAAGTTCCAATAGTACGTTTTTTTCACTTTTTGGAACCATCGCATCTACCGCTGTGGTAAACACCAAGCAAAATACAATCACTCCCAAAACCCAAGCTCTTCGTAATTTTTGTTGTATCATATATGTATTTCTTTAATTAAAACTATCCTCAAATCTGGTATCGGCCGTTCTAACATCCTTATCACTATTTATTTTATTAAGATCAAAATTTCTGTGATTACTTCCATCAAAATCAAAAAGAGCAAAATTATTTTTACCCGCATCCTTACTGAAATCATTTTCGCCAAATCTATTATTTTGAAGTTGTACCAGTTTTAGATTAGGAAGACTTAAGATATCCTCCGGGAATTCTCCCCTAAATCGGTTTTCCGCCAAAACAAGCATTTTAAGATTGGTCAGGTTTTCCAGACTGTCCGGCACTACGCCACTAAAATTATTATCGCCCAACTCCAAACGTTCTAAATATTTTAAATTTCCAAAGGTCAAAGGTATAGAACCACTTAATCCATTATGGGAAAGCAATATTACCCTTAGCCTTTTAATCTCACCCATACTTAGAGGCAATTCTCCAGAAAGGTCATTATAAAAAAGATCCAGTACAAGAAGCTTTTCCAAACTCCCAATATTTTTAGGAATCGTCCCTGTTATTTTATTTTTACCCAACCTTAGCACAACCAATTTTTTTAATTCCGTTATACTTTCTGGAATACTCCCTCCAATATTATTTAAGGCAAGGTTCAATACTTTTAAATTCTTTAGGTCGCCTATTGAATTTGGTATGCTCCCCTTAAGATTATTATTCATTAAATTAAGGGATACCACCTTATTGTTCTCAAGGGTAACACCCTCCCAGGTAGATACCGGAGCGTTCAAGTCCCATCCCTTGGTCCAGGTATGGCCCTTTGCACTGTTATAGAGGTCTACAAGCACATTTTTTTCCAGTTCAGAAACCTGACCAGATAAAAATTGTCCAAATAAAACCACAAATAGCATAAATATGCTTTTTTTCATATTTTTCACTTTTATCCTAAATAAAGAATAAGAATTACCCTACAAAATAAGGTTATTGTCCGACAAACAGCAAAAATATTCGATGAAATAAGCTCGAAAGCCCCTTATTTGTTGTGAAAGTGCAAAAAGTTGTGGTGAAAGAAATTTAAACACTTGGATTTATTTCCTACAAAGAGAATTCTTCAAGTTCCAAAGTGATATTTTCCCAAGTTTTCATAAGGTTTTCGAGGTTCTTTTTTTTCTTTTGATAAGCGTCGAAAAAATTGGCCTTTGCAATTGTTGCATCATAATTCATAAGTAGGTCATGATCAATTCCTGCTATTTCCTTTTCTAAGCGGGCAATGTCACTTTCCGCTGAACTAAGCTTATTTTTTAAAGATTTTATCTTTTTTTGATCTTCGAAATCGATGTGTTTCTCCTGGGGTTTTTCTTTTTTCTGGACTACCGTTTGCTTCTTTTCTATTGCCCTGAAATCCTCAACTTTCCTCTGCTCCAAATAGAAATCGATGTCCCCAAGATATTCTTTGATGCTGCCATCCCTAAATTCATATACCTTGTTCGTAAGTCCCTGCAAAAAATCCCGATCGTGACTCACTAATATCAAGGTTCCATCAAAATTCTGAAGGGCCTGCTTTAGCACATTCTTGGATTTGATGTCCAAATGGTTTGTTGGCTCATCCATAACCAACACATTAAAAGGCTGTAGTAGCATTTTTGCGAGGGCCAATCTGTTCCGCTCACCTCCAGATAGTACTTTTACATATTTCTCCACCTCATCGCCCCTAAATAAAAAAGACCCCAATATATCCCTAACTTTACTCCTGTTCTTTTCATTGGCCGCATCTAACATGGTATCCAAAATAGTCTTTTCCCCATCCAAATATTCTGCCTGATTTTGTGCGAAATATCCAATTTGAACATTATGACCTAATTTTAGGTGCCCCTTATGATCCAAATCTCCCACCATTATTTTTGCCAGAGTGGATTTCCCTTGCCCATTTTGCCCAACAAATGCGGTTTTGGAGTCCCGCTCTATCAACAGGTCTATTTTCTCTAGTACATGGTTGTCTCCATAACTCTTGGATAAGCCTTCTATTTCTGTTACAACTTTACCAGGGGTAACGGAAATTTGAAATCTCAAGTTCATAACACTATTGTCATCCTCATCAACCTCTATCCGCTCCATTTTATCGAGCTTCTTGATTAGGGACTGTGCCATGGAGGCCTTTGTGGATTTGGCCCTGAACTTTTCAATCAATCTTTCAGCCTGCTGTATTTCCTTCTCTTGATTTTTCTGGGCATTTAACTGCTGCTGCTTTATTTCGTTCCTAAGCACCAAGTATTTGGAATAGGGCTTATTGTAATCATATATCCTTCCCAATGAAATTTCAATAGTCCTATTGGTAACATTATCCAAAAACATTTTATCGTGGGAGACTATCATAACACCCCCGGAATAATTCTTCAGGAAATTTTCCAACCAAATTATTGATTCTATATCCAAGTGGTTTGTTGGCTCATCCAATAAGAGTACGTCATTGCTCTGTAACAAAAGCTTTGCCAATTCTATCCGCATCCTCCAACCTCCGGAAAAGGTTTCCGTTTTACGATCAAAATCCTCACGTTTAAAACCTAGGCCCAACAATACCTTTTCGGTTTCGCCCTGATAATTGTACCCTCCCAAAATCTCATAATGATGGGTTACATCGTTCAAGTCTATAATTAACTGATTATAGGCTTCACTTTCATAGTCGGTACGCTCGGCCAGCTGATGGTTAATTTCATCCAACCTGAGCTCCAAAGCCTTTATTTCCTCAAAGGCCTGATGAGCCTCTTCCTGCACCGTCCTTCCTAGTTCAAAATCGATATCCTGCCGTAGGAATCCCATCTTAATATCTTTATCAGAGGCTATAGTTCCCGAATCTATGGGCATATCCTTGGATAAAATTTTCAAAAGCGTAGATTTCCCCGCTCCGTTTTTTCCTATTAGACCAACGCGATCCCCAGAATTTAAACGGAAAGATATTTCTTCAAACAGATATTCTCCTCCAAAAGAAACGGAGAGATTGTGGATATTAAGCATATTTGGTGACTAATGTTACACTGATTAATGCTACAAAAATGTAATTTTGTAGAAACTTTTTGCAAATGTTAAAAAAAGGAAACAAACTCTACAGCATTTTAACAGGAACTTGTCCTAAATGTCATGAAGAGAGTATGTATCAGGACAAAAACCCATATCATTTGGGCAATATCTTCAAAATGAACGAGCGTTGCTCGCATTGCGGTACCAAATATAAAATAGAACCCTCTTTTTTTTACGGGGCCATGTATGTTAGTTATGGTGTAGGTGTAGCCTTTGCCGTAGCCGCTTTCGTAATTGCTTTTTTATTTTTCCAAGCTACCTTAATAAATACCTTTATTGCCATCATTGCTACGATGATCGTGTTTATGCCATTTATCATTAGGGTATCACGAAACATTTGGATCAATTTCTTCATAAAATACGACCCAAAGGCCACTACTAAGATCAGTTCCTAAAATGCTTCTTGGTAAAACGCGATAGGTCCATTTCGGGCGCCATAGCCTCTTTATTTTCTATTAAGGCATAAAGTTGTATGGACGCCATAGGGGCAATCATAACCCCACGGGAACCCAATCCATTTAGTAAATACATGTTTTCATGTTGGGGATGCCTGCCTACTAGTGGCTTCCTATCACTCACCGTTGGCCTAATGCCAGCAACATGATCAATAACTTCATAAGGACATCTTAGAAAAGTATTCAACTTTTGCAAAAGCTCCTGTTTGCATTCTTCGGTGGGAGTATTGCTTTTATCTTTCCATTTATAGGTAGCACCCACTCTATACATATCATTGCCCAAGGGAATAATAAAAACAGACGATTTTATAACCCTCTCCTCTTTTAAGGCCGGTGCCTTGATACTCAACAATTCCCCTTTGGTACCGTTGAGCGGCAAATAATTGAAATATGGGTTGTTTTTGATCCCAAACCCTGTTGCAAAAACTATGTTTCTAGCCTTTGTACCATGATATTCCACAAATCCGTCCTGTAGCGTTAGGGCTTCAAAGTCAAAGGTTTCCCTGAGCAATACATCTTTATCCCTCAGATACTTGCCGTAGTGCAAAAGTAAAACGGCAGTATCTATCCTTCCCGTATGCATTACCTCCCCATAGCCATAGGGAGCTTCGATACTGGGATTATGATTGGAAAGTATTTTTGGGGCCACAAAATGGCCCAAATTCGGTTTGTCCGAAGCTTCAAACCAAAGGTTCTGTTCATTTATACTGGCAAAACGTCTCAGGATCGGAATCTTGTAATCCAATTGGACATTTAATTTCTTTTCCAATTCGGAATAGAAGGGAATGGCCAAGTCTAACTGTTCTTTGGCATTCCAGGCCAATGTAAAGCGCTTAAGGGTAACCGGATTGTACAGTCCACCTGCTACTACGGAAGAGGTTTGGGAATCATCACTGATTACTTTAAAAGATTTTTTATTTATCTCCAATACTTCGCAAAAGGAAATACCGGCCAAGCCCAGACCCACAATTAGATAATCTACCATTTTGCAAAAGTAGAGAAGGAAATCTAAATCTTCATCAAATTGAAATATTAATCATCCTGCTTTCTATAAAAGCACCATTCTTCACTATGCAATGATTTAAAGTAAAATATAAATCTGTTAAAAAAGGAAGCGCCACATCTTAGGATGTGGCGCTTAGCTTTATATGTGAATTGGAATATTATTAAGGCTAGTAGGCCCACATATCTTGTTCTCTATCTCGGATAACCTCTTTAATACGTTTGGATTCCAATAATTGGAACAAGGCATTATCAGCTATATAGTCCTTAACCTCACGATCTCCATGCACGTTATCTTCCTTATAGATCGTTGCATTGAATCTTCTTGCATTCAACAACATATCAAAAGAAATAGGCTGTGCGGAATTTCGTTGATTAAACACTTTGGCCTCATGTAATATCTGTCTTGCACTAGGATACCATACCCAAAACAATGGAACTTTTGCCTCGGCCAAATCCATAGACTCATCGTCTATAAAGTTAACGTCGGGAGCTACAGGTGCAATACCCAACAATCGGTATTTTAATTCACCCAATCTTTTGTCGAAATACCAGATTCCTTTAACAAGGTACTCCTCCAAATCGGCAGCAACAAGGTTCCTACGATTAATATATTCAGGAGAAATAGGCTCTCCCGCATTATATTGCTCGTATCCGTAGTCTGTAGTATCTACTTTTTGCAAAGTTGCAGCCAAATCGCTGAACTTTCTTTTTTCGGTAAAATAGGAATCTACATAGACGTCTTCCAATTTTCCATTTTTTATATTCTTGATCAACACATCGTATAAAGACCTTCTATCAGGACCTATATCAATGGTATCTAAAGGATAATAAAGTGGAAAATTAACACGCTCGTCCAAGTCGATCACTTCCCAAATGGTTTTGGACCAGAGAATATCCCTGTCGTCTACGTAAGCGTAAGGTAAAGGAGCGTCATTATCTTTAGCAATTTGCGCTTCCGTCTTCTTCCCTATCTCTTCCGGTAATTTGGCATTTAAAATATTAGCCTGGGCGGAAATAGACAATGGTAACAGGACCACTACTCCAATTAATAAAACATTTTTCCAATTCATCTGTTTAAATTTATTGTTTTTAATCTTCAGTCCCACCGAAGTTGGACTGGTGAATTAGCCATGGTAAACATTCTTAATTTGCCATGGCCGTTTCACAACATTTTTACTAGTTTGTTATCTCCACAACAACCGGAGATACTTTTTTAAGCTTATAGCCTTTATTGTTAGTAATGTAGGCTTCGATATCAAATATTTGAACGGCATCTCCACGACCTGCCCTTTTAAGCGCAGACTTGGCTCTTTCATCCAATTTGTTTCCGTTTACATCTACTGTAGGCTGTCCTGGTACTTTAAATTTGAATCCACTAACCGCAAGGTTAAGATCAAAATCAAAGTCTTCCAATAGAGCTCCAATAGTAGAAATCTCTAGGTTGTTTTTACCCATTTTAGCACTTCCAGATTCTCCTCTTACAGATCCTGAAGGTCTTGGAATATCCTTAATCCTAAACTCGGACGAAGTTTTGATCATTTGTCCATCAGGTAATTTACCTGAAGCAGTTATAGAAACAGTTCTACCTGTACCAGGATTCATAGCGTATTTACTTCCACTCTGCTTACTAAGCCCTGGAGCGGATGCAGATACATTGTTATCAGGAATACCAGGAATGGATATGGTTATAGGGTTTGAAACACCACGATAAACAACATTCATTTTATCAGCTGAAATAACGGCAGCATTTGGTTTGGTAATAGTGGCAAATGTAGAGGATACTGGCACTTCTGTACGCTCTCCATCTTGCATAAATACCAAGTTACCTGCAATCTTATGATCACCAGCACTTCCAGCACTTACGGTCAATCTTACCTTACCGTCCTCGATTACATAATCGGTACCTTCACTTAACTTTCTACCATCTAGGGTCAAGTTAACTTCGTTAGGTTTTGTAGTGGCATCTTTACGACCCAATACAATATTTCCTGCAAATTTTTCACCTGCATAAAAAGCAGATTTCTCTTGCTCCAACAAAGTGGTATAATTGGTCATAGAAACCTCACTGCTCAACTGTCCTTGAAGCATAGCTTTTAGAGCATCCTCCTCGGTAGCCTTAATATCGGCCTGAAGTGAAGTGATCTTGGTCAAAGAAGCTACTAACGGATAACCTTCAAAGTTATAGTTCAACCAATCTTGCTTGGAACCATCCCTTTTTTCAACCTTACCGTTCTCATCTCCAGTTTCGAACCTAGAATTTACAGAAGACTTTACAGACTCCAATTCCTTAGGCATAACTGCAGCAATCTGGGTACGATAGTTTACCAAGCGATCCAAGAACTCTTTACCATCCGCTCCAAGTTGGTCTCCTTGGAAAAAACGTTGATCTAAATAATCGGTCTTATCCATAACTTGATAATCTTTTGGATCATCAACATCGGCCATCATCTCCTTTTTCAAGTTTTCCAAGTATAGGTAATACTCTGAAGACAATTCCTTTATTTTCTTGGCATCCTCCAAAAGAGGGCCAAATTTCTCAGCATTTTCAGATGCTTTGGTTTCAAGACCACTTAGGAAAGCCGTATTGTTTTCCGTGGTTTTTACGTTAGAAGCTTCTAACTTTTCGTTCATAAGACCGAAAGCCGATAGAACTTCTTTTCCCATATTTAAGGCCAACATCGCGATGAAGATCAAGTACATTAGGTTGATCATCTTCTGACGTGGTGTTGCTTTTCCTCCTGCCATTTTTCTAATTAGTTTTAATTATTAATTGATTTGGGTTTGGTTATTGAATTTTAACTAATTAGTTTCTATTCATTGCAGATAACATACCACCGTAAACTCCGTTCAAAGAAGAAAGGTTGGTTGCCAAAGATTCCATTTGATCTTTAAGGGCACTTGAATTCTGTACCACTTCCTCGTTGATGGAAGCTTGTCTGCTTGCGCTTTCCAATTGTACTTTATAAAGACTGTTCAAAGATTCCATTTGAGCGGCAGCTTGTACCATTTCATCAGAATACTTTTTAGTAGATTCCATAGCATCAACAGTAGGAGCTATACCTTTGGCAGCACCTTCAAAGTTTCTAATGCTAGATCCAAGACTTTCCATAAGGTTGGCATCTACACCGGCTTCTTTTAACAAATCATCCAATTTTTTGGATAAAGAAGCTTCTGCCTCTTTCAGTTCAGCTTTGGAATTTGATTTTCCAGCGGTAGCACCTCCATTTAATTCCGGGTACACCAATGACCAATCGTATTCGTCATCTACTGGTTCAAATGCACTGATAGCAAAAATTAATGCTTCGGTAATAAGACCGATTGCCAATAACAATCCTCCCGTAAGTGGGCCAAATTGCCAGTGAAGGATCTTAAACAATGCTCCTATAATTACTACAGATGCACCAAGGCCGTAGGCCATGTTAAATAATTTCTTAGTTGATTTTGACTGTGCCATAATTTTAAATTTAATTAAGTAATGTTAATAATAAGTATTTGGTTTAACGTTTGATTCAATATAAAGGTCTTCTTTATTTTATATTTTAATTGGTAGAGTCTTCCTCTCCCATATAATCCTGTACGGTTCTAAAACCGATATAACTACGTGCCGAATCCTGGTATTCATAATCTCTGGTGCTTACCTGTAGGAAATAAGCAACATCTTTCCAAGATCCACCTCGTATAACTTTTCTGGCGTTTTGTGTAGATTCCGCATTTGGATTCATAGTGGACACATATTCATATGAATTTGGGTCATAGCTACTATTGGTCCATTCGGAAACGTTACCTGCCATATTATAAAGGTTATAATCGTTGGGCTCATAGGCCTTTGCCTCTACCGTATACAAGGCTTGATCCGCCGCATAATCCCCACGCTGTGGTTTAAAGTTGGCCATAAAACACCCGGTATCACTAATTACATAAGGTCCTCCCCATGGGTATGTTCCTCCTTCTATACCTCCTCTTGCAGCATATTCCCATTCCGCTTCGGTAGGTAATCTAAAGCGGTTGACAAATTGCTTACCCCTACTTTTTTGATCGTCGTTCTTGAACTTGGTCCTCCAGTTACAAAAGGCCTGTGCCTGTTGCCAAGAAACACCTACCACAGGATAATCACTATAGGCATCGTGCCAGAAGTAATCGTTGTGCATTGGCTCATTATAAGAGTAGGAGAAATCCTTTATCCATACCGTAGTATCCGGATAAATTTCCAGTTCTTCCTGTTTTATAAAATTCTTTCTATTTCCCTTTTTGGCACGGGCCGCAGCCTCAATATCCATCCAGGTATATTTGTATTTCAATTTGGTAACATCTATATGTCGTTGGCCATTATAGGATTCCTCCTGGGAAATATACAATGAATCCATAACCTCGGCATAATACTCATCCGGATATTTGGATGTATCCCATGTTAAGCTCTGTTTTCTGTCCAATGCCCTACCCTCGTAGCCTGTTTCTCCCATACCGGCATAATTGTTCAGCATATACTTGTCGTAGGCAGACAATCTTGTGGTATCGGCATCCTTAAAGGCATAGTCTCCTATACCTCCATCTTCTGGACCCAATCCCAACTCATCGGCCAAAATAGCCAAATTGGTTCTTGCAATGGAGTCTTTTACCCATTCTACAAATTGACGATATTCACTATTCGTAATTTCGGTATCATCCATGTAGAAAGATCGAACAGTTACAGTCTTTGTCGGGGCGTTTAGTACCTTAGCCTGATCTTCCTCACTCTTACCCATGATGAATGCTCCTCTAGGAATCAATTCCATACCATAGGGTTTTTCAGGATACCACTTTTTTCCTTGAGCTCCGACCAGCTCTCCTTTTGTTTTGGACCCGCAACTTGAGAGTAAAAAAACAAATGCTATAGATGACAACAATAGCTTCTTCATACGTTAGGTTAAATTTCGATTATGATTATAAATGCAAACACAAGTATTATTCTCTAAAACTTATTTTTAAATAATTTATTGTATAAAAATTGTTTTTATACCCTAAATTTATTATTTCAATTAAACCCTTTTTTGTAGGCTTTAAACCACCGCTCAGGAATATTTTGATTACATGCATCCAGATAATCCAATTCAGTGCATGGTAATAACGCGGGTGAATTTGTTTTAGTATGTGAAGTTAAAATTGAAGGTACCTCTACCCACCATCTTTCGCTGAGATGGCTTTTATAAAAAACGAGGGACTCATCCTCGGTAGGTACGGTATACTTGGTGAAGTCGTTACTATTACTATTGGGAGTCTCTTGGATCCTAAAGTTTAGGCCCTCAATAAAATACCAAATTATTTGGGCAACAAGTTGAAAGGATTGATTGCTATTTTCGCATTCGTAAATTCCAAAAACGGATACATTGTCGCTAATTCCGGCATATCTTGCTATGGCACAGATTTCCCTTCCGTTAAAACCGTTGGGAGAAAAATTTCTGGAATACCCTATATCTGCCGCACGTATGGCCCGTGCATCCAAACTAACCACATGTGCATTCCGCAGCACTGGCTCTGCCAAGGTTATATTGGAAATTAATTCGCCCAACCTATAGGAATCAAAAAAAAGTCGCTCCATTAAATCCAATTCTTCTTGAGAATTGAAATAGCTTTGATAGCCAATATTGGAGAAATTAAATAGATTGTTGGGCTTTTCGGTAATTATTTTACTCATATAGGAATGGGAAGAAATAAGTTCTTCGTCCATCCCAAAGTCGAACCTACTGTCTATGGACACTAGATTAACCATATTTTTAAGACCGTCAAAAGCCCTATATGTAGGATAGGTAATGTCTTGGGTTGCACCAATAACAATAGGGATAATATTTTCTTCCAGCAGGCCGGCAACTATTTCCTTGACGACAAAATAGGTGTCCTCTACGGTCTCCCCTTCCTCAATATCGCCTAAATCTATGATGGAGGAATTCCAGTTTCCCATCATTAAATTATACAACTGTAGTCTAATTTCGGAAATATCCAGGCGCTCCGGTTTTTTCTCAAAAGCATTTCTAGATTCATTGACCCCTAGTATAGCAACACTTACATTTGCCAGCACCGGAAGACCATGCCGAGCAGTGTGCATATATATGTGTTTTCCCAATGCTTGGGCCGGAAGTAATTCGCAATGGGCCAATACCCTATCACTTACGGGTACTAAAAAATCGAATGCCATATTATTTTTTAGCCTTAGGTTTTGCTTTTGTTTTTTTCTTAGGTGTCTTTTTTTCTATTAATTCCTGGGCCTCCTTAAGGGAAATCTTGGTGGCATCCACATCTTTGGAAACCTCTACCTTAACCTTGCCCTTAATAATGGTATGCCTTCCCCATCTCGCTTTTTCTATTCTAATACCTTCTTCTGGCCACTCTTGGACCAATTTATCGATCTCTTTTTGTTTTTTGGCTTCTATAATCTCTTCAATATCCTGTTTTGAAAGGCTATCAAAATCATATTTCTTACTAACATTGATAAACATTCCGCCCCATTTAATAAATGGACCAAATCTTCCGACCCCTTTGGTAACCTCCTTATTCTCATAAGTTGCAATAGGGGCATCTGCCTTTTGTTTTTCCTTGATTAGTTCTACTGCCCTATCCATGTCTATCTCCATGGCATTTTCATCCTTGCCCAACGAAACAAACTTTTTACCAAACCTTATATAAGGACCAAAGCGGCCTACATTGGCCTCTACATCTTCACCTTCATAAACCCCCAGCTTTCTTGGCAATTTAAACAGGTCCATAGCTTCTTCGTAGCTGATGGTATTTAAGGACTGGTCCGGTAACAGACTGGCAAACGACGGTTTTTCCTCGTCATCTACGGTTCCTACCTGTACCATAGGCCCAAAACGGCCCAATCTAACCGAAACCTGTTTTCCCGTCTTGGGATCTGTTCCCAAAACACGTTCACCACTGGCCCTATCCGCATTTTCCTCCACATCCAAGACCTTGGGATGAAAATCCCCATAAAAATCCTTCAATACTTTTTGCCAATCCTCATCACCCGATGCAATCTCATCAAAATCCTCTTCCACTTTAGCGGTAAAATTATAATCCAAAATTGTTTCAAAATGTCCTACCAAAAAGTCGGTTACTATTATTCCTATATCCGTAGGCACCATTTTCCCTTTATCAGAACCCACATTTTCCTTTAAATCCTTAGTGGTCAATTTATCGGATTTCAACAGTAGTTGTACATAATTTCTTTCGGTGCCCTCAATAGTACCCTTTTCTACATAACCTCTATTCTGAATAGTGGAAATTGTAGGTGCATAGGTAGAAGGTCTTCCAATTCCAAGCTCTTCCAGTTTTTTAACCAAAGAGGCTTCAGTATATCTATAGGGTGCCCTGGAAAAACGTTCTGTTGCCGTTATATAATTATTTAGGAGTTTTTCACCTTCCTTCATAGCCGGAAGCATTCCCTCCTGCTCTTCATTTATATCCTCCTCATCGGTTCCTTCCAAATAGACCTTCAGGAAACCATCAAATTTAATTACCTCCCCGTTGGCCGTAAATTCTTCCTTGTGGGTATTGGCTTTTATTTTAACATTGGTACGCTCCAATTCCGCATCACTCATTTGTGAGGCCAGGGTACGTTTCCATATAAGCTCGTATAATTTGGATTGATCCCTTTCCAAGGAGGGAGACTGATTGGTCATTTCCGTAGGGCGGATAGCCTCATGTGCTTCCTGTGCTCCTTTGGATTTTCCTGTAAAATTCCGGACCTTACTGTATTCCTTGCCGTAATTACTTATAATAGCATCCTTTGCAGCATCTATAGCATCTTGGGAAAGGTTTACGCTATCCGTTCTCATATATGTTATTAACCCCGCCTCGTATAGGCGTTGTGCCACCTGCATAGTCCTTGAAACCGAAAAATACAATTTTCTGGAGGCTTCCTGTTGCAGTGTTGAAGTTGTAAATGGTGCTGCGGGCGATTTTTTGGCCGGTTTCTTATCCAGATTGGCGACCGAAAAATTTGCTCCAATATTTTCCTTTAAGAACGCTTCCGCCTCTTTCTGGCTGGAATAGGTCTTATTTAACTTGGCCGTAAAAATACTTCCCTCATTGGTTTTAAACTCGGCAGATATCCTAAAAGCCGCTTCTGGATTAAAAGCCTCTATTTCCCGTTCTCTTTCTACAATTAATCTCACCGCAACGGATTGAACCCTACCGGCAGATAATCCCGGTTTAATTTTTTTCCACAAGACGGGAGAAAGTTCGTAACCCACCAATCTATCCAAAATTCGTCTTGCCTGTTGGGCGTTCACCAAATCGTAATTAATTTCCCTAGGATTTTCAATGGCTTTTTGAATGGCAGATTTGGTAATGGAGTTAAAAACTATCCGCTTCGTTTTATTCTTGTCCAATTTCAACTCCTCTGCCAAATGCCAAGAAATTGCCTCCCCTTCACGGTCTTCATCACTCGCAAGCCATATGGTATCCGCTTTGTCCGCCAAATCCTTAAGCTTTTTCACAAGGGCCTTTTTGTCCTTGTCTACAATATATTTTGGGGCGAAATTATTATCCACATCCACTCCCAATTCTTTGGAAGGTAAATCGGCAATATGTCCAAAACTGGACTCTACCTTATAATCCTTTCCTAAAAATTTTTCAATTGTTTTTGCTTTAGCCGGGGACTCTACGATTACTAAATTCTTTGCCATTAACTAGTTTTTGGTGACACAAAAGTATATCAATTTTTTTATTTAATGGATTTTCATTTGTGCCACCATAAAAAAACACCCCTATTTTAAGGGGTGTTTTAATATATTTCGAAGAAATTAATTAAGCTTAAATGTGCTGATCAGCTTAATTTTATTCTCCAGATATTCATATTGATATAGAACTTTCTCCCCGATCATCAATAAATTATCCTCCATGGGAATAACATCAAAAGTATCTATATCCTTAAAATGGTTAAGCTGTACCAAATCCTGAACATTGGTCTTATCATAGACCTTAAGTCCTGAAGCCCCGTCGCACACAAATAGCTTTTCATCCTTAACTCCCAGGCCATAAGGACCGTCCATGGGATAGGTCTTAACCAATTCAGGATTGGTGATATCCGAAATGTCCACAATAAAAAGTCCACTCTCCGTAGCACCGCACATATTTCCGCCCCTTAGAGTTACAAAAGCATAATCTCCATCAACCACAACTGGGTCACAGGCTGTACCGTGTTCAAATTCAGAAATCAAGCTAGGGGTAGCCGGAGAAGAAATATCATAAATATACATCCCCCTCATACTGCCTAAAAATAATTGGTCTCCCCTGTTAAAAATAGTTTCAATATCGAATCCGGCATATACGTCATCCAGATCCTTGGGGTTTTCCAGATCTTCAATGTTGAATACATTTATATTATGACTGTCCACAGCGTATAAATAATCATTTACGATCTTAAAGCGTGCCAAGGAACCACCCTGCCCTATTGGAGCGGAATTCTGGGCGGCATTCGAAAGCATTACATCAAACTCACGTGAAAAATCCACCTGCACTTCTTCTATCAACCTTCTCTCCTTTACGGTTTCCCATCCGATCACAATATCATTTTCATAATCTATATCCTGCCACTCATAAATATCTACCTCAAAAGGGAAAATTACATTGTCCCTCAGAACATTTTCCAAGCGGTTTACCGTTTTAATCTTATTGATATCCGATATATCCAATACTATCAAATCCGTAATACTATCAGCATATAGGTAATTTCCCTTTACAGAAACATCTACGTTGCCCGGTATTTTAATAAAGGCTATTTTTTTGGGAGTTGTGGGGTCAGAATTATCAATGACATGAACCCCTTTATATTTCTCATTGACGAATATAAAATCGCCATAGACATATATTTTTCCGGATTCATCCATAGGGATAGGGGCTATGACATCTATCGCCATTTTAAAATCGGCCTTGCTCATCTTTAAAGGTTTCGCTACCAAATACTCCGCATATTTACCGTCATCCTCATCATTACAGGAAACAAACCCAAGGGCAGTCAACACAAACAAAAGTAGAATTGTCCTTCTCATACTAATATAATTTTACGGGGTCACCTTTAGAAAGATGCCCCTTAACCCAAAAAGTTGCGTTGATTTTTGATAAATATTTAACTGTCAATATGTCATATTTAGCCATATAATACTATCTTTGCACACTCTTAAAGATGAGGTTGAATGCATAATAAAATGGAGAAGATTATAGATGAATCTGTTCAAGGAACTGCCATTACCCTTGCGGTAAAAGAAAACGGTACTAGAAAACTATACATAGAAAGCTATGGCTGTGCCATGAATTTTTCGGATAGTGAAATTGTCGCATCCATACTGTCCAACGAAGGCTTTAGTACTACTCCGAATTTGGAAGATGCCGACTTGGTGTTGGTCAACACCTGTTCTATTCGGGAAAAAGCAGAACTTACCATTCGCAAGAGATTGGAAAAATTTAATGCAGTAAAAAGGCACAGACCACATATGAAGGTGGGGGTTCTTGGATGCATGGCCGAGAGGCTAAAAACCAAATTATTGGAAGAGGAGAAAATTGTGGATATGGTAGTAGGCCCGGACGCCTACAAGGACTTGCCCAATCTTATCCAAGAGGTGGACGATGGCAGAAATGCAGTAAACGTAATCCTATCCAAAGAAGAAACCTATGGAGATATATCGCCGGTACGACTCAATACCAACGGCGTTACCGCCTTTGTATCCATTACCCGAGGTTGTGACAATATGTGTACCTTTTGCGTAGTGCCCTTTACACGGGGACGGGAACGAAGCAGGGATCCACAATCCATACTGGAAGAAGTAAACGACCTTGCCGATAAAGGATTTAAGGAAATTACCCTCTTAGGGCAAAATGTGGACAGTTACCTGTGGTATGGGGGCGGATTAAAAAAAGGATTCGACAAAGCGTCGGAAATGCAAAAAGCCACAGCTGTAAGTTTCTCGAATCTATTGGAGATGGTGGCTTTGGCTCAACCCAAAATACGTATCCGGTTTTCCACTTCCAATCCGCAGGATATGACATTGGATGCGGTTAGGGTCGTAGCAAAATATTCAAACATCTGTAATTATATTCATTTACCAGTGCAAAGTGGCAGCAACAGGATCCTAAAGGAAATGAACAGATTGCACACCAGGGAAGAATACCTGGAACTAGTAAAGAATATAAAAGAAATAATCCCAGATTGCACCGTCTCACAGGACATGATCACAGGATTTCCAACCGAAACAGAAGAAGATCATCAGGATACCCTTTCCTTAATGGAAGAGATTAAGTATGATTATGGATATATGTATGCCTATTCCGAAAGGCCCGGGACGGCTGCAGCCAGAAACATGGTGGATGACGTAGCGCAAGAGGTCAAAAACAGAAGACTTACGGAAATCATTGCCCTTCAAAGGGAACACAGCCATTTTAGGAGCAAGCAACAGCTTGGAAAAACTGTCGAAGTTCTCATCGAGGGATCCTCCAAAAAATCCGATTTGGATTGGATGGGAAGGAACTCCCAAAGTTTTGTAGTGGTATTCCCAAAGGAAAATTATAAAATAGGCGATTTTGTGAATGTCGAAATTACCGATTGCACCTCCGGTACCCTAATAGGAATGCCGTTGGGGCTATCCAACAACAATTAAATAATGGAATCGATTCAATCAATAAAACAGCGCTTTGAAATCATTGGCAATGATGTAAAACTTAATCGTGCCATTGAAAAGGCCATTCAGGTGGCACCTACGGACATCTCTGTATTGGTTACGGGGGAAAGCGGCGTTGGTAAAGAGGCCATTCCAAAAATTATACATTCCCTTTCCCATAGAAAACATGCCAAGTACATTGCAGTCAACTGTGGTGCCATACCGGAAGGCACCATCGATAGTGAACTATTTGGTCACGAAAAAGGGGCTTTTACGGGAGCAACAGCTACCAGGAGTGGGTATTTTGAGGTAGCCGATGGCGGTACCATTTTTTTGGATGAGGTTGGGGAACTTCCCCTTACCACCCAAGTACGTCTTTTGAGGGTTTTGGAAAATGGGGAATTTTTAAAAGTAGGATCTTCCCAGGTCCAAAAAACAGATGTCAGAATAGTGGCCGCTACCAATGTTAACATGTTCGAGGCCATAAAAAAGGAAAAATTCAGGGAAGACCTGTATTATCGCCTAAGCACTGTAGAAATCAACATTCCCCCATTAAGGGAACGTAAAGAGGACATCCATCTATTATTTCGGAAATTTGCATCGGATTTTGGGCAGAAATATAAAATGCCTACGATTCGCTTGGATGACGATGCCGTGCAACTACTTTTAAAGTACAGATGGCCGGGAAACATTCGTCAGTTGAGGAATATTGCGGAACAGGTTTCAGTATTGGAGGAAAGTAGGCTTATTACCTTGGCCACCTTAAATGGTTACCTCCCAAATTCAAGTAATAGCAACCTGCCCGCCATAGTGGGAAAAGAAAAAAAAGAGGGGGACTTTAGTACGGAAAGGGAGATATTGTACAAGGTGCTTTTTGATATGAAAGGCGACCTGAACGATTTAAAGAAATTAACATTGGAGTTGCTTAAACACAACGACAGTGAGAAAGTACAGGAAGAAAACGAAAATCTTATCCGTAAGATCTATGGGGATGACGAGGAGGAATATACGGAACAAGAGGAAAGTCCCAGTAAAATTCTACAACTTCCCGAGCCGTATTCAGAAAAACCGATTGTTAAAACTCCCCCAGTAGATAAGTATGATTTTGCAGAGGAAATACAAGAGGAAGAAACCCTATCTTTACAGGATAAGGAAATAGAGCTCATAAAAAAATCCTTGGAACGAAATAAGGGCAAAAGAAAAGCAGCCTCAGCAGAATTGGGCATCTCGGAACGCACCCTTTATCGTAAAATAAAACAGTACGACCTTTAACAGTAAGCAGTAAGCAGTAAGCAGTAAGCAGTAAGCAGTAAGCAGTAAGCAAAAAAAAATAAAAAAAGAGAATACAGAAAAAAACGAATGAATGTTTAAAGCAAAAAATCTTATAATTCTACTGGTATTAACAACCTGCATTTATGGTTGTGGTATTTACAACTTTACCGGGGGCGATGTGGGAACGGCAAAAACCTTTCAGGTCAATTATTTTCAGAACTACGCTTCCCAGAATCCCGGATCTACCTTTGAACCGGGAATGGATAGGGATTTTACACTGTCCCTACAGGACCTGATATTGAACCAGACCAGTTTGGATCTTGTTAAATCCAACGGGGATTTATTGTATGAAGGCGAGATTGTGGAATACCGAATATCCCCAATGTCGGCCACCTCGCAGCAGAACGCAGCACAAAACAGACTGAGCATTGGCGTTAACGTAAGGTTCTTTAACAACACCAAAGAGGATGTGGACTTTGAACAGCGATTTTCCTTCTTCTATGATTATCCGGCCAATTCCCAATTGGCAAGTGTTAAGGATGAGGCCCATCAGGTTATATTTGAACGTATTACCCAGGACATTTTTAATAAATCATTGGCAGATTGGTAATTTATGAACGTACAGGACTTTACATATTTATTACAAAACCCGGATGAAGTAGTTTCCCCTGTGCAGACCAATCAACTGGAAGATGTACTGGCCGAGTACCCATATTTCCAGGCAGCCAGGGCCATGCACCTAAAAGGCCTTAAAAACCTCAACAGTTTTAAATACAACAATGCCCTTAAATTAACCGCGGCATACACGGCGGACAGGGATATTCTTTTCGATTTTATCACCTCCATAGATTTTTTACAAAATACTATCGCCGATTCTATTTTAGGGAAATCCACCACTTTAAATGATACGCCAACAATTTCAGAGGAGATCGTTTCCGAATTTAAAAAAGAAAGTGCCCTGATCGAAGAATCGGAAGACGAACCCTTGCCCAGGACGGTAAAGGATGCCGATGACATTTTGGACCCCTCACTTTTTTCCTCGAAAGACCCGAAAATAGACAAATCTATTTCGGAGAATAAAAAAAAAGCTGAAGAGACACTGGAAATCGGGAAACCATTGAATTTTACCAAAAAAGAGAAGTATTCATTCGGGGAATGGCTCCAATTAACTTCTAAAAAGACCCACAAACCGAAGTCAGAATCTGAAACTACGAAGAAGATAGTACATAATAAGCAGCCGAAATCAACCCCAAAAGAAGACAGGCTAAAAAAGAAAAAATTTGATCAGATCGACAAATTTATTGAAACAAACCCCAAAATTGTACCCAAAGAAAACACGGTAAAAGTAACCATCAAGGACTCCCTGACTTTTGATAAAAATGAATTGATGACGGCCACTTTGGCCAAAGTATATTTGGAACAAAAGAAGTATAAAAAGGCTATACAGGCCTACAAAATTTTAAGTTTGAAATATCCAGAAAAAAGTAGTTTCTTTGCAGACCGAATTAAAGCGGTAGAAAAGATACAACAAGAAAATAATTAAATAATGAATACAACGTTTACAATATTCTTGGTACTGATCATCCTAGTTTGCATCCTATTGATGCTCGTAATTATGGTGCAAAACCCTAAAGGTGGCGGATTGTCTTCTTCCTTTGGCGGAAGCGGCAACCAAGTTGTAGGAGGTGTAAAGAAAACAGGGGACTTTTTGGATAAGAGCACCTGGACATTGGCAACTATATTGGTTGTCCTAATTTTGCTTTCCAATGTAGCATTAAAGGGAAGTTTCAGTGATTCCGATTCAAAATTGCTTAACGGCGACCCTATTGAAACAACTGCACCGGATGCTTTGCCCGAAACACCTATCTCTACACCTGCCACTAACGGTACAAATAGTGCCGACAGTGTTCAATAACAGCAGAAAACACATTTAAAATATTAAAAATGCCAGCTTAAGTGACAAGCTGGCATTTTTATTTAACAAAGTGTCAGTTTTAAGGCAATGGCATAATTTCTGCCTATTAAAATCAAACTTAAAAACATAAAATCTAAATAATATGGCTAAAGTTAGCATTAAACCATTAGCAGATAGAGTTCTAATAGAACCTATGGCTGCCGAAACAAAGACTGCATCTGGTCTTTACATCCCTGATACCGCAAAGGAAAAACCACAAAAAGGCAAGGTAGTTGCCGTTGGCCCTGGTACAAAAGATGAAAAAGTGACCGTTAAAGTTGGAGATACGGTGCTATACGGCAAGTATGCTGGTACTGAGTTGAAGCTTGAAGGTACCGAATATCTTATGATGCGCGAAAGCGACATTTTGGCAATTATATAATATTGCTATTTTCCCACAATACAGGGAAAATTCCAAACAACAAACTAAAGAGTATAACTAATTTCATTCCGTTTTATCTGGAATGATAAATTAAATAAAAAAATGGCAAAAGATATAAAATTTGATATCGATGCAAGGGACGGCCTAAAAAGAGGTGTCGATGCATTGGCAAACGCAGTAAAAGTAACTTTAGGACCTAAAGGTAGAAACGTAATCATCAGTAAATCATTTGGTGCTCCAACTATTACCAAAGATGGTGTAACCGTAGCCAAAGAAATTGAATTAGCGGACGCTCTTGAGAATATGGGTGCCCAAATGGTAAAGGAAGTTGCTTCCAAAACCAATGATTTGGCAGGTGATGGTACCACTACTGCTACCGTTCTTGCTCAAGCTATCGTAAAAGAAGGCTTAAAGAACGTTGCTGCAGGCGCCAATCCAATGGATCTTAAAAGAGGTATTGACAAAGCTGTAACAGCGATTGTTGCGGAATTGGCCAAACAAACCAAAAAAGTAGGCGATTCTTCTGAAAAAATCAAACAAGTTGCCGCTATTTCATCCAATAACGACGAAACTATAGGTGAACTTATAGCCCAGGCTTTTGGAAAAGTAGGTAAAGAAGGCGTTATCACTGTAGAAGAAGCCAAAGGGACAGAAACTTACGTTGATGTTGTAGAAGGTATGCAATTCGACAGAGGATATCTTTCTCCGTATTTCGTTACCGATTCAGAAAAAATGACCGCCGATCTAGAAAATCCTTACATATTATTATATGATAAGAAGATTTCTTCTATGAAGGATTTGTTACCTGTATTGGAGCCAGTAGCACAATCAGGAAAGCCTCTTTTGATCATTGCAGAAGATGTTGACGGTGAAGCTTTGGCTACGTTAGTAGTAAACAAACTAAGGGGATCTTTAAAAATTGCTGCTGTTAAAGCTCCAGGATTTGGAGACAGAAGAAAGGCAATGTTGGAAGATATTGCAATCCTAACTGGTGGTACCGTAATAGCTGAAGAAAGAGGCTTTACTATGGAAAATGCTACTTTGGATATGCTTGGTACTTGTGAGAAAATCACGATTGACAAGGATAATACAACCATTGTAAACGGTTCAGGTGCACCAAAAACTATTAAGACAAGGGTAAACCAAATTAAATCCCAAATAGAATCTACCACTTCGGATTACGACAAGGAAAAATTACAGGAACGTTTGGCTAAATTAGCCGGTGGTGTTGCTGTTCTATACATTGGTGCTGCTTCCGAAGTAGAAATGAAAGAGAAAAAAGATAGAGTTGATGATGCCCTTCATGCTACAAGAGCAGCTGTTGAAGAAGGTATTGTTGCCGGTGGAGGTGTTGCTTTGTTAAGAGCAAAATCTGTTCTTGCGAAAGTAAAGGCTGAAAACGCTGATGAAGAAACAGGGGTTCAAATCGTTGCCAGAGCTGTAGAATCTCCATTGAGAACTATTGTTGAAAATGCTGGTGGAGAAGGATCTGTAGTAGTTGCCAAAGTATTGGACGGTAAGGGAGATTTTGGTTATGATGCTAAATCAGAAACCTATGTTGATATGATTAAAGCCGGAATTATTGATCCTACGAAAGTGACCAGAATTGCATTGGAAAATGCAGCTTCTGTAGCCGGAATGATCTTGACTACTGAATGTGCCTTGACCGACATTAAAGAGGAAGCTCCTGCTGGCGGCGGACATGGCCACGGTGGCGGTATGCCAGGAATGATGTAAGTTTTAAAATTTACAACAATAAAAAAACCGCATTTGGAATTCCAAATGCGGTTTTTTGTTTTTAATAGGGTCTTAAAAAACTGTTTTTTTAATGATGCTGCCCATCATCGGTATTATCCTCTCGATACTTGCAGCAAGGGTGCACACTTTGATAATCCTCTTCCGTAGCCTTTAATTCCTTAGTGTCATGACCCACCCCTACTATGGCGGTTTTTATTTCCATCGAATTTGTTTTCCGTTCATCAATGATCAACGATAATTGATGGGACGGAATATCCCATAATGCATATTTAACCCCTTTTACAGCTAATGCCGCCTCCTCTATTCTCTCTTTGCACATGGCACATTTGCCATTGACCTCGAAACTCATTTTCTTATTTTTCTCTTGGCCGTAGCCAACTGCCGTTAAAAAGACAAACACGGCTCCTAAAACTAAATTTTTCATTGCTATACTCTTTAAGTTGAATAATTGTTTTTATATAAAACTATAATTTATATCTAAATCCTGCATAAAACATCCTGCCCATTATAGGCGCATACACCATGGTGGTATCAAAATTGGTACCAAAAGGGTCTTCGGCACCTACCACAGGGTTATCCTGCATAAAATTAGTCAAATTTTCCCCTCCCACATATATTTCAAAATTATTGTTGAACACTTTGGTGAGCTGTGCGTTCATTAAACTGTAGGATGGCGAATGCTCCCCGGAACTATTGGCGGTATATGGCAAACGCTGTCTTCCCAAGGTATGCACCGTATAATCCATGCGCCATTGGGACCCGTATTCCTTAGGAACAGTAGTATATCCCAGATTGGCAAAAAATCGATGTTGGGCCTGCAACGGTTTTTGAAGGGTGCCGCTTAAGTAATCGGTTTCTACATCATAAAATTTGTAAGCCGTCCTTAACTCAAAATTCTTTAAAGCATTATAATTTATTTCAAATTGAAAGCTTTTGGCCAAACTCTTTCCCTCCAGGTTATAAAATGACACTTCCAAAGGGTTCTCCCAATCCACCACCACTTGATTTTTAAAATTGGTAACGTAATAATCCAATGTTATGTTACCCGTTTTACCGAACAAATTAAATCCCTGTATATAACTTGCACCATAATTCCAGGCATCTTCGGGATTCAACCCGTAAATACTGCTATTATCCCCTAGAACCCTTATCTGTCTAGAGGAGGCAAATAATTGTTGGTTTTCTGCAAAGATGTTGGCGGCCCGTTTTCCACGGCCAAAAGACCCCCTGAAACTCCCTCTTTCCCATGGCATATAGCGCACATGCAATCTGGGTGTAACAAAAGTCCCCAAATTATTGTGGCTGTCCACTCTTATGCCAGCAGTTAAACTCCATTCCTTTAAATTGTCATAACTATACTCAAAAAAAGCTCCAATGGATTTGTCTACCCTAGAAAAATCCTGGGTATTCACCATTTCCCCATAACCATCATAGGCAAAGGTAATGCCTGTTTTAAATTTGCTCTTGGTATCCCCAATTATTGAATTGAACAGCAGGTTGGAATAAATACTTTCGTGATCAATATTATATTCATTAAAGCCAAAATAAGAATCCTGTTTGTGGATATTGTAGGCCGTTTGAAAACCAAGACTCTGAAAAGGTAGCTCCGGAAATACATAACCCAATTTTAAAGAAGTATCAAACCTTCTGGTATTTATTTCGCCCCCCCATGAATTAGTAGTGAATTTATCGGTAATAGGATCAAAATTTGTCTGCCCCACCTGTTTTTCATCATTTAGAAAACGAAGGTTGATAAAACTTACCCAACCCGTAATTGGGTTTTGGTATTGCCACCTGTTCAAAACGTTTATTTGATTGCCCAAGGGAGCATCCAGAAACCCGTCCCCATTACCATCTTCCTTGGCATCCCTACGGTTGGTATGGAGATAAAGCCCTGTACTCCATTTATCCGTCAACTTCTTATTCAAATGGGTATTTAACTCCAACCTGCCATTCAAATTGGCATACCCATTAACAAATAGGGCCTTATCCGTTAGAGGTTTTACCAATTCCGTATTTATCTGACCTGAAATACTTTCGTAGCCATTTACCACACTACCCGCACCTTTTGTAATCTGTATACTTTCCACCCAAGTTCCAGGGGTGAAGGTAAGTCCATAGGCCTGGGAGGCACCCCGTACCATAGGGATGTTCTCTTGGGTTATCAATAGATAAGGACTGGTGAGTCCCAACATCTGTATTTGCTTTGTACCGGTCAAGGCATCCGAAAAGTTGACATCTATGGCAGGATTGGTTTCAAAGCTCTCAGAGAGATTACAACAGGCCGCTTTTAGTAATTCGGCACTATTTATGGTGACCACGTTCTGTGGGCTAAAATAGGATTTCTGTACGGCATCCCGCTTCTTTTGAACCACTACCTCGTTCAACGCATTAGAGGGTTTTAACCAGTGACTTACAGTTCTAGGGGTATCAATTAACAAGGTGTCCGACTCAAACCCCACATAACTGATGACAAGTTGGTTATACTCCTTTTTAAAAGGAATTACAAAGCTTCCGTCCGTCTTGGTAATGGTCCCCGTTTGGGAATTTAACCAATATACATTGGCTCCAGCAAGCCCTAAATGTTTATTTTCAGGGTTACTTTCCATAACCATTCCCTCAATATTGTTTTGGGCAAAGGTGGTAAGTGGCATCCATAATAAGATACAAATAATAAAATTCTTCACTTGATATTTCTTTAATATTAGTATAATGATCAAATCAAAAAACCATCGGACTCTCCAATTTCATAAAATGGAAAACCGAGGCTATTACCAATAAAAAAATCAAATGAGAAAAACTTGGTCCAAGATATGGATATCTTTGACCAGTATGGGAGGTGGATAATCGGCATGGGGAACATAGCGCTGCTCCCTTGGCTGAAATAAATTTAAATAATAAGAAGTAAAGGCCACCAGAAAATGCTGCTGTCCAAAACTAAGGTCATCATAGGAAATACTTAATTGGTCCTGTCCCTGAACCGAAATAATTTCATCACTGCAGCAACTATTGAAATCCTTAATCAGGTCTGTAGTATCATTTAACAAAGGTATTTCCATACCACAGGTTTCCGCTTCATGAAAGAAAGCAATATCGATCACGGAGCCAAAGCAAAAATGCTTCTCCACGGTCCAGGAAACTGTAGAGACCAGCATAAAAAATGCCATCAACAGGGCCAGTATTTTATTGATCATTACTTTCATCAAGGCAAAAATAATCAAAAGTTATAACTCTATATTTTCCTTCTACAACATTAACTAAAATTTAGGGCAAAAATTGTCCAAATCAATAACAGATTGGAAGTTTAAAGAGCTGAAGGTCCAAAGGATTTGGAAATAGCCCTATTTTTGCAAAAAATTATTACATGCTTAGCACATTAAGACCAAAAGTTTCGGCAATTACAAACAATCCCGAAAAAAGTAAGATCGAAAAAATGCAGGCCATTTGCGAATTGCTAAAAGAGAATGTCCCCCATTACGATTGGGTAGGTTTCTATTTCAGAAACGGGGATAAAGAAGAGCTTAAATTGGGTCCGTATGCCGGAGCACCTACAGACCACACCATAATTCCTTTTGGCAAAGGAATTTGTGGGCAGGTAGCGGTCTCCAACCAAAACTTCGTAGTTCCCGATGTAATGGCCCAGGACAACTATATAGCATGCAGTATAACCGTTAAGGCAGAAATAGTAATCCCGCTATTTTTAAATGGCGTAAATATTGGTCAAATCGACATAGATTCCAACACTCCGGACCCATTTTCCAAAGAGGATGAGTACTTTTTGGAATACGTAAACCAGGAGGTGTCCAAAATTCTTTAAAACTTTAGGGCGATTGTTAATAAACGTGCTGATTTTTAAGCACAAAAAAATTACTTTTGTGTCCTTATAATCCATAACAACAATCACAACAAAATGAGTACCACTAAAAAAGCTTCCTCAGCCTTAATATCTGTTTTTCATAAAGATGGCCTAGAGCCATTGGTAAAAAAGTTTAATGAATTGGGAATTACCATCTATTCTACAGGCGGGACCGAAACATTCATTAAGGATTTAGGAATTGATGTAGTACCTGTGGAGGACGTTACCAGTTATCCGTCCATATTGGGTGGTAGGGTTAAAACATTGCACCCTAAGGTATTTGGTGGTATTTTGAACCGTCAGGACAATAAAAGTGATCAGGAACAATTGAAGGAATTTGAAATTCCCCAATTGGATATTGTAATTGTAGACCTTTATCCTTTTGAAAAGACTGTTGCCAGTGGAGCTTCGGAACAGGATATTATTGAGAAAATAGACATAGGCGGTATCTCCTTAATACGTGCGGCCGCCAAGAATTACAAGGATACGCTTTGTGTTTCCTCTATGAACGATTATGATGAAGTTCTGGAAATGATTACCACAGGAAATGGCAGCACTACTTTGGAAGACCGTAGACGTTTTGCTACAAAATCTTTCAATGTATCATCCCATTACGATTCTGCCATCTTTAACTATTTCAACAAGAATCATGAAGAGGCTTCGTTTAAATTAAGCGAAACCAACGGACAAGTGTTGCGCTATGGTGAAAATCCCCATCAAAAAGGATTTTTCTTTGGTGATTTCGATGCGATGTTCAACAAACTTCACGGAAAGGAACTTTCCTATAACAATTTGTTGGATGTGGATGCCGCGGTTAACCTTATACAAGAATTTAAGGACGATGCCCCCACCTTCGCCATATTAAAACATAATAATGCCTGTGGTCTTGCAACCAGGCCTACAATTCATCAGGCCTATGTTGATGCCTTGGCAGGGGATCCTGTTTCTGCTTTTGGCGGAATATTGATCAGCAATGTTGAAATAGACAAACCTACGGCCGAAGAAATACACAATCTATTTTGCGAAGTGGTAATTGCCCCTAGCTACACCCCAGTGGCCCTGGACATCTTAAAAGGCAAGAAAAATAGAATCATTCTGGTACAGAATGAAGTTGACCTTCCGAAAACGACGGTCAGAACTTGTTTAAACGGAGTTTTAGTTCAGGAAAAAGATGAAAAGACCGATAAAATTTCCGACCTTACCAATGCTACCAATAAAAAACCTACAGATAGGGAACTGGAAGATTTGATCTTTGCTTCAAAATTGTGTAAACACACCAAAAGTAACACCATTGTTCTTGCTAAAAACAAACAGTTGTGCGCCAGTGGAACAGGCCAAACTTCTCGTGTAGATGCCCTAAACCAAGCTATCCACAAAGCACAGTCCTTCAATTTTGATCTAAATGGAGCTGTATTGGCCAGTGATGCCTTCTTTCCATTTCCAGATTGTGTAGAAATTGCGCATAAAAGTGGAGTAACCAGCGTTATACAGCCTGGAGGTTCCATCAAGGATCAACTTAGCATCGATTATTGTAATGAAAATGGAATTGCAATGGTAATGACCGGCACACGTCATTTTAAACATTAATTTTATTACTTTTAACGATCAAACTGACATTTAAACCGAAATATAACAACATATAATGGGATTCTTTGATTTCTTAACCGAGGAGATTGCAATAGACTTAGGTACTGCCAACACCCTCATCATTCACAACGACAAAGTGGTGGTAGACAGTCCATCTATTGTAGCTAGGGACAGAATAAGTGGAAAAATAATTGCCGTTGGCAAGGAAGCCAATATGATGCAAGGAAAGACCCATGAAAATATAAAGACCATACGTCCATTGAAGGACGGGGTTATTGCAGATTTTGATGCCTCTGAAAAGATGATCAATATGTTCATCAAGAACATACCTGCGTTAAAGAAAAAGTGGTTTCCACCGGCATTGAGAATGGTGATCTGTATCCCTTCGGGAATTACAGAGGTTGAAATGCGTGCCGTTAAGGAGTCCGCTGAGCGTGTTAACGGAAAAGAGGTCTATCTTATTCATGAGCCAATGGCAGCTGCTATTGGTATCGGCTTGGATATAATGCAACCCAAAGGGAACATGATCGTTGATATAGGGGGTGGTACAACCGAAATTGCAGTAATTGCCTTGGGCGGAATTGTTTGCGACAAATCGGTCAAGATTGCAGGAGACGTTTTCACAAACGACATTATTTATTACATGCGTACGCAACACAACCTTTATGTTGGGGAGAGTACCGCAGAGAATATAAAGATTACCATTGGATCCGCTACAGAAGATTTACAGACCCCTCCGGACGAAATGTCCGTTCAAGGTAGAGATCTACTAACGGGTAAACCAAAACAAGTATCCATTTCCTACCGAGAAATAGCCAAGGCCTTGGATAAATCCATTCTAAGGGTAGAGGATGCCGTTATGGAAACCCTTTCACAAACACCTCCCGAACTGGCAGCGGATATCTATAATACAGGTATTTATTTAGCTGGTGGTGGATCCATGTTAAGGGGACTTGACAGACGTTTGTCCCAAAAAACAGATTTGCCGGTATATATAGCGGAAGATCCACTAAGGGCAGTTGTAAGGGGTACCGGTATTGCTTTAAAAAACTTGGAGCGATATAAGAGTATTTTAATTAAATAGTTTATTTAATACTCTACGACAATCGGCAATACCGTTTTAATAGGTTTCAAATAGCTAACAGGCCTTAATTCCTTACTGGGTATTTGCCCAATTAAGGTTTTACAAAACAATTTAAGTGAATGCGGCAGATTATCAACTTTATATTAAGATATAAAAATTTCTTGCTCTATCTTTTCCTGTTGATTATATCTTTGGCGCTTACCGTACAATCCCATTCCTATCACCGTTCCAAATACTTTAATTCCTCGAACTGGCTAACAGGAAATATCTATGAGACCACGAGCAATATAACCACCTATTTTGGTCTAGGTGAGGAAAATAAAAAATTAGTAGAGGAAAATAAACGATTGCGGAACCTTCTTTTTAACCAAAAAAAGGAAGATTCCATGCAATTGGACACGACCAATATTACTTACAGGGTATTAGCTTCCCAAGTAATCAAGAACAGTTATAGCCTGCCTAGAAACTATATTACGATCAAGAAAGGAAGTGCAGATGGTATAAAACCCGATATGGGAGTTATAACTGCCAATGGGATCCTTGGAATAGTAGAAAATACATCCAAAAATTTTGCAACGGTACAGAGTATTCTGAATACCAAATCCAGGATCAACGCAAAAATCAAGAACACCAACCATTACGGTTCATTGGTTTGGGACACAAAGGACTATAACACCGTACAACTGGCCGACGTTGAAAGATTGGTACCTATAAAAATTGGTGACACCATAGTTACGGGTGCCAGTTCCAGCATCTTTCCTGAAAATATTCCTATAGGGATCATCAAGAATTTTGATCTGAACAATTCCCAAAGCTCATATAGTATAGACATTAAGCTCTTTAACAACATGGCCGCAGTTAGGAGCATTTACATCATAGAAAACGTACAACGGGAGGAAATAATAGAATTAGAAGCCAAGACCAATAATGATTCGCAATAGCTACTTTATTAACATAATTAGATTTGTACTATTAATTTTGGTGCAGGTATTGGTTTTTAATAAGCTCAATTTTTTTGGATATATAAATCCAATGGTGTATATTTTATTTCTCTATTGGTATCCCATTAAGGAAAAAAGACAATTGTTTCTACTGTTAAGTTTTCTCCTTGGTTTCTTAATAGATTTATTTTCGGACACCGTTGCCATTCATGCAGCAGCCACCGTTACCATTGCCTATTTAAGACCAACCATAATGCGCTTTTGCTTTGGGGTGAATTATGAATTTCAAAATTTTAAACTAACCAACACCACTAGGGCACAACAAATTACATTTTTAACGTTATTAATTATAATACACCATTTAGTTTTCTTTACCCTAGAAATTTTCAGTTTTGAAAATACACTGTTAATTTTGCAGAAAGTTTTAACTATCAGTATAGCCACCTTAATACTGTGCTTATTATTAAGTTCCCTTTTTAGTGTAAAAAAAGAATGAGAAAAATCCTATTATCCTCCATTATATTATTGGTCGGAATAACATTTATCGGCAGATTGTCCTATCTACAGATATTTAGTTTTTCCCCGAATCAAATATTGGAAGATCCGGCTATAAAAGCAGTTTATGATTATCCGGAAAGGGGTTATATATATGATAGAAATGGGGAACTTCTGGTAGCAAACCAACCTGCCTATGACGTTATGGTTATTCCAAGGGAGGTAAAACCATTGGACACCCTTGAATTTTGCAACCTATTGGGAATTGACAAAGAAAGGTTTGTGTCCCAACTAAAGAAAGCCAGGGTCTATTCCCCTAGACTTCCCTCTGTTTTGGTACCTCAGCTATCCAAAGAGGACTACGGAAGGCTTCAGGAAAAAATGCGCAGATTTGAAGGTTTCTATATTCAAAAAAGATCACTCCGATACTACGATACCAACAGTGGCGCCAACGTTTTGGGATACATCAGCGAAGTTAACGAATGGGATCTAGAAAGAAACCCATCCTACGCTGCGGGAGAATTAAAGGGAACTACCGGTATTGAAAAAGAATACGAGACCATTCTAAGAGGTCGAAAAGGCGTAAAACATATCCAAAAAGACCGATTTAACAGGGATATTGGCCCATATAAGTCTGGATCCTTGGACACTCTTCCAGAACAGGGGAAACAAATAACCGTCACCATAGATAAAATTCTTCAGGAATACGGGGAAAAGTTGATGACTGGAAAACATGGGGGAATAGTAGCTTTAGAACCGGCCTCCGGTGAGATATTGGCCTTAATTTCCGGTCCAACCTATGACCCAGCCCTATTAGTGGGTAGGGAAAGATCAAGGAATTACAGCAAATTACATTATGATACCATTTCAAAGCCCACCTTTGACCGTTCCATCTTGGCCTCTCAATCCCCTGGATCGCCATTTAAGACCATAAACGCCCTTGTTGCACTTCAAGAAGGTGCCATTACGCCCGAAACTACTTTTCATTGCTACAACGGTTTCTATGTTGGCAAAAGGAAAAGAGGCTGCCATTGCGGAGGAGGGACACGAAATTTAAATTCTGGTATATACCTATCCTGCAATGCCTATTTTGCTGGGGTTTTTCGCAAAATATATGACCAATTTCCAACTTCTGCAGAAGGTATGGATGCATGGGAAAAACATGTAAAAAGTTTTGGTCTAGGAACTTTTTTGGGATATGACCTACCCACTGGAAGACCGGGACGAATACCCAACAAGGAATATTACAACCGAATTTATGGGGAAAACAGATGGTCCTCATCTACCATAATATCCAATTCCATAGGCCAGGGAGAAGTAGAGGTTACCCCTATTCAACTGGCCAACATGACCGCTGCCATTGCCAACAGAGGACATTACTTTACACCACATGTACTTAAAAAAATTGGAGCTGATGATATCAGTATCCCGGAATTCACTGAAGCCAAACATACCACTATTGATAAAAAATATTTTGAACCGGTTGTACAGGGAATGGCCGAAGTATACAAAAAAGGTACGGCTGCAAGGCTTCAAATAGAGGGAATTGAAATTGCCGGTAAAACAGGAACGGTAGAAAACTTCACAAGAATCAATGGGGAACGTACCCAACTCACGGACAACTCTGTTTTTGTTGCCTTTGCACCCGTGGACAATCCAAAAATAGCCATTGCCGTGTACATTGAGAACGGATACTTTGGATCACGTTTTGCCGGTCACATTGCCTCCCTAATGATTGAAAAATATTTAAAAGGCGAAATAACCCGGGTCGACTTGGAAAAAAGAATGCTAGAAAAAACATTGGAAGCAGAATATGCCAAGCCTTATAGCGGAGAACCCTTTAAAATAAATGAGCGTGTCTGGTAAAAGTGTCCTTAAGCGCCTGGATTGGTTTAGCGTTCTAATTTACATTTCCCTAGTTTTTATCGGTTGGATAAATATTTATTCCAGCACCTTTACAGACGACAACCCGTCCATATTCAATTTTTCCTCATTACATGGAAAACAATTATTTTTTATAGGAACAAGTGCCGTATCCATTATTATTATCCTGGCTCTGGAAGCCAATTTCTACGAACGATTTTCCAGTCTGTTTTACATTATATCCATAGTATTGCTCTTGGGTCTTTTTATATTTGGCAAGACCATTGCTGGGGCGACCTCTTGGTACGACCTCGGTTTTTTTAACCTACAACCCTCAGAATTTGCCAAAGTTGCCACCGCACTTGCCCTGGCAAAATATTTAAGTGATATACAGACAGATATAAAGCGGCAGAAGGACCAAATGATTGCCATTTTAATTATATTGATTCCCGCATTCCTGATCATTCCCCAGCCAGATCCAGGAAGTGCCCTAGTCTTCTTTGCCTTAATCTTTGTAATTTTTAGGGAAGGTCTTCCCCTATACTATCTTGGAATAGGGTTTATGGTAATTCTAATATTTATTTTAACCTTGATGTTCGGTACTATTTGGGTAGGCATAATCCTTGGGCTATTATTGGCCTTGTTCCTCTTGTTAAAAAAGCCTTCTTTCAAGGTACCTATAATACCGGTTATCCTGATTTATGTGGCTATTGTTCTATTCTCCCTTTCGGTCAATTTTGTTTTTAATTCCGTTTTTGAACAAAGGCATAGGGATCGTTTCAGTCTTTGGCTTCGATTGGAAAAGGACCCCAAGAAATTGGAAGAGATCCGTAAGGACATAGGCTACAATACCTATCAATCTGAAAAAGCCATTGAATCGGGCGGATTATCCGGTAAAGGATTTTTGGAAGGAACACGCACCAAAGGCGATTTTGTCCCCGAACAACATACAGATTACATATTTAGCACCGTTGGCGAGGAATGGGGATTTATGGGTACCGCTACAGTTGTCATTCTTTTTACCACCTTGCTATTACGGCTGGTCTACTTATCCGAGCGCCAAAAAAACGACTTTAGCCGTATGTACGGTTATGGGGTCATCTCCATATTGTTTGTACATTATTTCATAAATATAGGTATGGTTACAGGAGTTCTGCCCACCATTGGAATACCACTGCCCTTTTTTAGTTATGGAGGTTCAGGTTTATTGTTTTTTACGGCATTATTGTTCATTTTCCTTAAATTGGATGCCAATAGACTAAATGAACTGACTTAAAATTTCCAACCGCCAGTACTTATGTTGGCTTCCAAAAAATCTTCTTGATTATCTGGCAAATTAGGAAAGAAATCGATTCCCGTCATTTTTTCAAGGGAATCCACAGGGACCACGAATTGATTTAATTTTCTGGTATCTTCCTTGTTGGGAAAAAGAAATCCTATAATCTTTAGATTATCCCCCTGCCCTTTAGCCACGATTTTATAAAAGTATTTTGGAACGGCCACATCCTCCTCGCCTATACTAGGCAAGCCTCCTTCCAAAACTCCCGCAGTGACAACAAATAATGGTCCGTCCTTTCTGGCCCAATATCTAATCTGTTGCTCCAACCTATTCCAGACTCCTGCGTTAAAAACCCTATCCTGTGGAGTAATATTGCTTGTATAAAAAGTTTCATTATAGGCGTTTTTAGAGAATCTACGATCCCCTGCCGGACACAAATGGCCCCTATCATATCCAGAACCTTTATAGTTCCTCCAATCTGCCGATTTACTGCTCACCATAGGATCCTCAATAAAAAGTGGTCTTTTCCTATCATCATTGGTTAAATGGGATTTCTCCAAAACATAGGCCACCCACTCTGCCTGTTCATAAGCTTCGTTATAGGATAGGGCAAAATGGGCGTGCTGCACTATTTCACCAGTGGTGGAACTAGGCCATAACCATTGAGGAATTTCTGTCCTTCGCCCCTCCCCTTCAGGTAAGGAATAAGAGGCAGGAGTATAAAAATTCTCGAATATCCAAAATAGGACCACACAAACCAACAACAGGGTAGTATAAATTATCCTATTTTTCCTATATTTATTCATAGTGTAAATATAGATTAAAACTACCATTTGGGAATTTCCTTAGGTGTAAGTATTGGTCTTTTTGTACGACCAATTTCTAGTACAAAAATGTTGATGGCAAAATCTTTTTTAACACTCCCTATGCCGCCAAAGACATATATTTTATACAATACCGATTACTACATAAATAATAAAAAAGAAAGGAAAATATACATGCTGACTTGGAAAGATATTATTAATTACAGTGTTAAGGGAAACCCACTACCCGATAAAAGAGTGGAAAAAACAGAAGAGGAATGGCGAGAACTACTAACTCCCGAACAATTTAGGATTACAAGAAACAAGGGTACCGAAGCACCACATAGCGGTGCGCTATGTAGTAGCCATGAGGCGGGGAAATACAGTTGTATATGTTGCGAAACCCCCTTATTCGATTCGACCATAAAATTTAATTCGGGCACCGGCTGGCCAAGTTTTACACAGCCCATAAATGAAAACGCCATTAAGTACCACAAGGACACTTCTTTTGGTATGGTAAGGGTAGAAGTAATGTGCAATACCTGTGATGCCCATTTGGGACATGTGTTTCCGGACGGACCAGAACCCAGTGGCTTGCGTTATTGTATTAATTCAGAATCTATGAAAATAGTTAAAGAAAGGGTATCAGATGAGCAGTAAAAAAATAGAAACAGCTACCGTAGGAGGTGGATGCTTTTGGTGTGTAGAAGCCATTTTCCAAGAAGTCAATGGTGTACAAAAGGTAATTTCAGGATATACTGGTGGAAATGCTCCGGGCAAGCCAACTTATAGGGAGGTTTGTTCCGGTCTAACAGGACATGCGGAAGTGGTACAAATAACATATGACGCCAATATCATCTCCTATGAGGACATTTTGGTCATTTTTATGACCACCCATGACCCTACCACCTTAAATAGACAGGGAGCAGATGTAGGTACACAATATCGATCTGTAGTATACTATCACAATGACACCCAAAAAGAAATTGCCGGGTTGGTCCTTAAGGAAGTTGCACCATATTACGAGCAAGCCATTGTTACGGAAATAAGTCCTTTGGAAACCTTTTATGAAGCAGAGGAATATCACCAGGATTATTATAGAAACAATCAGTCTCAAGGCTACTGCAGCGCCGTTATTTCCCCAAAACTAAGCAAGCTGAGGAAAATGCATGCAGATAAAATTAAAAAAACAAAAGTTTAGGAAAACCTAACTCTTGTAATTGGCTGGTTTGGGAATAATTACAAGGGCATCCTACAAAGCAGATAACTTAAGGCTTATATTTAATTTTGGCATATTCCGTATTTATCCGAAACAAGTGGTAATAAAAACCAATTCCGACTTATTTGGAAATATAGCCCATCAAACTTTACAGGGAGTAAATAATTCGCAACAACATAAATACATTTAATTTGACAGTACAGCACGAAAAAGATAACAGTAGATTTACCATGGCTATTAATGGCGAAATTGCCATAGTGGAATACCAGTTGAGGGATGATAAAATGTATTTGACCTATTCGGAGGTACCTATAAAACTTAGGGGAAAAGGATATGGTAAGGAACTAGTGGAAGGCACCTTTGAACAATTGACAAAAGAGGGGTATAAGGCGGTTGCCGTGTGCTCCTACATAAAGGCTGTTGCCAGGAGAAGTGAAAAATGGAACTCGATAATTGAATAAACACCCTATGAACCTCAATATTAAGGACACCTTTAATACTGAACTCCCCGCCGACCCTGTCCATGAAAATACCAGAAGACAGGTCATGCAGGCGTGTTTCTCTTTTGTTGCACCAAAATCAACCTCAAAACCGAGCATAATCCATACCTCGAATGAATTGGCCAAGGATCTGGGGCTAACTGAAGACGATCTCAAGTCCGAGGAGTTCAAAAATATTTTTAGTGGAAACTCGGTACTACCGGGCACCAATCCCTATGCCATGTGCTACGGAGGTCACCAATTTGGTAACTGGGCAGGACAACTGGGAGATGGCCGTGCCATTAATTTATTTGAAGTTACCCACAATAATAAAAAATGGGCGCTACAACTTAAGGGTGCCGGGGAAACTCCCTATTCCAGAACTGCCGATGGACTGGCGGTATTGCGTTCCTCTATCAGGGAATACTTGTGCAGTGAAGCCATGTACCACTTGAGAGTGCCTACTACCAGAGCTCTTTCCCTAGCGCTCACAGGAGACCAGGTACTAAGGGATGTGCTGTACAATGGCAACCCTGAATACGAAAAGGGAGCCGTGGTGTGCAGGGTGGCACCCACTTTTTTACGCTTTGGAAATTTTGAAATTTTTTCTGCAAGACAGGATAAAAAAAATTTAAAAACACTCTCGGATTATACTATAAAGCATTTCTTTCCCCATATAAAAGAAGGTACAAAGGAAGCTTATCTACAATTTTTCAGGGAGGTCACAAACAATACCCTTGATATGATCATACACTGGCAACGGGTAGGCTTTGTACACGGGGTAATGAATACCGATAATATGTCCATTCTTGGTCTCACTATAGATTACGGCCCCTATGGATGGCTTGAGGGTTACGAAGAAGGTTGGACCCCCAATACCACAGACCGACAGTATAAACGCTATAGATATGGGAATCAAATAAACATTGGCCTTTGGAATCTTTATCAATTGGCAAATGCCCTCTTCCCTTTAATAGAAGATACCAAAGCGCTTGAAGACATATTAATGGAATACCGTAATAATTATTCCACAAAATATCTCTCGATGATGAAATCTAAAATTGGTCTTTTCAAATCCGACGAAAATGACTCAGAGCTTTTGGGCAGATTGGAAGACAACTTACAATTGACCGAAACGGACATGACCATATTTTTTAGAAATATAAGCCGCATTCCCAAGGATAGTCCTACAAATGAAGACTTTTTGGATCCAGTAATGGATGCATTTTACGCAGGAGAAGAAGTGAAGGGAGATATCCTGGAAAAATGGAAGTTATGGTTTACCGATTATAAAAATAGATTGCAAAAAGAAAGTATAAGCGACAGGCAGAGAGCGGAAAAAATGAACGATGTAAACCCAAAATATGTTCTGAGAAATTACATGGCACAATTGGCCATAGATGATGCAGATAAAGGGGGTTACTCCTTATTGGATGAATTTTTTCAATTATTAAAAAATCCGTATCAAGAACAAACGCAGGCTGAAAAATGGTTTGCGAAGAGACCGGAATGGGCCAGGCACAAAGTAGGTTGTTCCATGCTCTCCTGTAGTTCATAGACCAGGAGCACCATTAACTCAAAGGCAAATGCTATTAGAAAAAATAAAAGGAATCCCATTGGGTTACTCTAGCGCGCTATTCCTTGGCAAAAAATATGCCCTTACCCGAACCGATTTTAATGAAGGAAGGAGCACCAAAGTATATGCAGAGGAACTGGGCGGCAAGGATTTCATCAGTTTTAACTTTTATATTTCGAAAAAGGGGGAGAAATTAAAACCTTGTGAAATGCCGGCCGAAAAAGTGATCGATTTTTTATACAATTACCACTTATTGCAATCAGAATAACAATAGGGTAATTCATAAAAAAACCTGCTCATAGAGCAGGTTTTAATTTATTATGATTATATACCATTAACCTTTTACACTGGCCAATTTAGAATTCTTTATGTTACTCAATTTAAGATCCTGCAATACATTAACAGCTTCCTCAACATAAACATCCTTGGCCAAATCCTTATGCCAACGGTTACGCTTTTCCCTTAATACGGAATCTTGGACAAACAACTCTTTTTCATATTGTAAAGATTCAAAGGTTAGGTGCGAATCGTAATCCGAAATGGTTTTAAAATACTTGGCCTTTTCCTTATCCAATTCCAATCCCTTCTTATATTCATCATATTTCAAAGAAACAACAGTTTCATCCTGCGCTTTTTTGATCCATTGCGCATTTTCCTCAATCAACTTTATTTGATTGTTCTGGTCCATTCTTTTAGTGCTGTTGGCAATAGTGGACTCATAGTCAATATAACCATCCCAAGGAGTGTACTCCGCAGGGGAAATCTTATCCCAGGTCAAAGGATTTTCCTGATCCCTTTCCCCTAGATCTATATAACTATAGCGATCTGGAACAACAACATCGCTCTTAACCCCTTCCAATTGGGTAGATCCCCCGTTTATTCTGTAGAATTTTTGGGTAGTAAGTTTTATAGCTCCAAGATCTCCGTGCTCATTACCTCTTACAATATTCTCCAAGGGGATTACATTTTGAACCGTTCCCTTACCGAAGGTTTGTTTGCTACCGATAACCACTCCTCTTTTATAATCTTGAATGGCCGCTGCCAAAATTTCGGATGCAGAAGCCGATAATTCATTTACCAAAATCACCAAAGGTCCATCCCATTGAATACGTTCGTCCTTATCATTATACACTTCCGGTTTTTTATCGGTTGACCTTACCTGTACAATTGGCCCGTCCTTAATAAATAACCCAGCCATTTCAACAACTGTTTTAAGGGATCCGCCACCATTATCACGTAGGTCCAGGATTAGTCCCTCGGCTCCGGCCTGTTTTAATCTTTCCACTTCTTGGGCCACGTCCGTTGCGGCGTTTCTTTCATTATAATCCTCAAAATCCACATAAAACTTGGGTAGATTGATAAGTCCATATTTTTGGTTGCCCTTTATTATGGCCGCAGATTTGGCATAGGACTCTTCCAATTCCACCACATCACGGGTAAGGGAGATTACCACTAGGGAACCGTCCACTTTTCTAACCGTCAAATCCACGATAGTACCTTTGGGGCCTTTTATAAACTTAATGGCATCATCCAAACGCATGCCCACAATATCCACCGGTGCTTCCCCATTTTGACCAACTTTTAGTATCTCATCACCAACTTCCAATTGCTGATCTCTCCATACAGGTCCGCCAGATATAATTTCGACTATTTTGGTCTGATCTTTTTTCTTTTGAAGTCGGGCACCAATACCTTCAAATTTACCAGACATACTAGTATCAAATTTTTCTTTGTCGTCCGGAGCAAAATAGAAGGTGTGTGGGTCAAATACTTCAACTATGGTATTTAGATATTGTACAAACCAATCCTTGCGCTCCAAGTCATCCACAAAATCGAAATAATCATCCAAGGTATTTTTGGTAGATTCCCTTGCAGCCTTTTCAGCCTGGGCTGGAGTTAATGGTCCGTCAGCACTGTTTTCCTCTTCAAAAACCACAGGCTCATCCCCGTCAGTTCCCGCCTTGGCAGTTTCCTTGTTCAAATTCAATTTGGAATCGTAAGTACCCAAAGTGGCATATTTTAACTGCTTTCTCCAACGCTCTTTCAAATCTTTGCGAGAGTCCACATATCCTTGGCCATCGTAATTAATTTCAATGTTTTCGTCTACCGAGTAATCAAAAGGTTCATCCAAAACCTCTTTATAAATTTCTTTGGCGTCCCCCATTCGTTTCAATAGGCGCTCGTAAACCATGTCGAAAAAAGTTATATCGGTATTCTTTATCTGATCATCCAACTGAAACTTAAATTTTTCAAATTCCTGAATGTCGCTTTCCAAGAAATATCTTTTAGTGGGATCCAAAATATCCAAAAAGCCTTCAAAAACATTAACGGAAAAATCATCATCAATATCTTTTGGCTGGTAATGGCCGCGTTCCAATACATAGGTAATAAGGTCCAACAACAATTTGTCCTTGTCATCTGTTTCAAATGATTTGTTGGTAAAACTGCATGAAGCTACCGCAACAAGCATTACAATCAATGCGTAGGCTAAATTTCTTTTCATCTAATTTTTTTTATTGTTTTCCACATTTGGAGCAATTTTGCAAACAGAAACAACCCCTCCATTTTCTAATTTTACAATCATCTAAAATTAATCAAACCACGTCTGCAATCCAAGTTTTGCCTTTTAAAAGTGGTTCAATATGCCAATTACTCTAAGATAACGAAAAAATCGTGCCATATTATACCGATATGCCATTAATCTTTTGTTAATATCTCAAATGCCTAGGACACTGACAAAGGTTGGAAGTATATTGTCTTTTCCATAAATTCAATGTAAAATTTCAGTACATACCCTTCTTAATACAAAAAGCGATAATAGATTAAAAACGTATTTTTGCAGCATAAATTATATACCATGGCGAAACCTTTGATCCTTGTCACCAATGACGACGGAATTACAGCTCCCGGCCTAAGGGCGTTGATTCGATTTATGATGGAATTGGGGGAGGTAGTCGTAGTGGCTCCAGACAGCCCACAATCTGGAATGGGGCACGCCATAACCATAGACAACACCCTATATATAAAAAAGATTAAAGTAGATTTGGAAAACGGTGCAAATGAAGAATACAGTTGTAGCGGAACTCCGGCCGACTGTGTTAAACTTGGCCTACAGGAACTTTTGGGTAGAAAACCCGATCTATGTGTAAGCGGTATAAACCATGGATCAAATTCCTCTATCAATGTTATTTACTCCGGTACTATGAGTGCCGCTATTGAAGCTGGCATTGAAGGTATACCGGCCATTGGTTTTTCCCTGTGTGATTATTCCTGGAACGCCAACTTTGAGGCCAGCAAGGAGGCCATTCAAAAAATAGTCCGGGAGGCCTTAAGAAATGGTATTCCCAATGGAGTTGTGCTCAACGTTAATATTCCCAAAACCGACAATAAGGCACCCAAGGGTATAAAAATTTGCAGGCAGGCCCGAGCCAACTGGAAAGAGAAATTTGACAAAAGAACCAACCCTAGTGGAAAGGAATATTACTGGCTTACCGGCGAGTTTGAACTATTGGACAAGGGAGAGGATACGGACGAATACGCTCTATCCCAAGATTATGTATCAGTTGTCCCCACGCAATTTGACCTAACGGCACACCATGCCATTCAACATATTAACAATTGGAAACTAAATGATTAAAAAAGAAATATTAATAGGATTAATAGTTGGTCTTATTGCCAATACCATTGGAACTTTATTGTATATATTGATCTTCTCGGACTTCGGCATTGTGGAAACCTACCAGGCCGCAGTTCAACAGGAACATATAGGCAGTTTATTGGCGCTAGGGGCCATTTTAAACTTGGTTGCCTTTTTTGGTTTTTTAAAAATTCGTAGGGACTATAGGGCAAGGGGTGTTATGATCGCCACCCTTTTGACCGCTATGCTAATATTGTATTATAAAGTTTTTTAGCATCGGGCTTGGGGCTATTTATCTCAGTACTAATGAACCACAGAAACTAAACGGATGAAATACTATATCATCGCTGGCGAGGCATCGGGCGACCTACATGGGTCCAACCTCATAAAAGCCCTTAAAAAACAGGATTCGGATGCTGACATTCGTTGTTGGGGCGGCGATTTAATGAAAGCCGCAGGAGGCGACTTGGTAAAGCATTACAAGGAAATGGCCTTTATGGGCTTCCTAGAGGTGATATCAAATATCAATCAAATTTTCAAAAATATCGCCTTCTGTAAGGAGGATATCAGCGATTTTAATCCTGATGTAATTGTCTTTATAGATTATTCCGGCTTTAATCTTAGAATTGCCTCTTGGGCAAAAAAGAACAAATTTAGGACCAATTATTATATTTCTCCGCAAATATGGGCCTCTCGGGAGGGCAGAATACATAAGATAAAAAGGGATATTGATGCCATGCACGTAATTCTTCCTTTTGAAAAGGAATTTTATGAAAAAAAACACCACTATCCCGTTAATTTTGTTGGCCATCCCCTTATAGACGCTATTGGGGACATTCCCAGGACCAGCGATAAAAAATTTAGGGTAGAGAACAATTTGGATTTACAAAAACCCATTATTGCCCTTTTACCGGGAAGCAGAAAACAGGAGGTTCAAAAAATGCTCACCCTTATGTTATCGGTTACAAAATCTTTCCCCAAATTTCAATTTGTAATTGCAGGGGCACCTAGTTTGGACCTGGAGTTTTACCAGCCCTTTCTAAAATCGTCCCAAGTAAGTCTTATTTCCAACAAGACCTATGATTTATTAAGCCTATCCTATGCCGCCCTAGTGACCAGCGGGACCGCCACCTTGGAAACGGCCCTTTTTAAGATACCCCAAGTGGTCTGTTACCGTGCCAATTGGATATCCTATCAAATTGCTAAACGGATTGTTACCCTTAAGTTTATTTCCCTAGTGAATCTTATAATGGATAAAGAGGTAGTAAAAGAACTTATCCAAGGTGACTTGAATACCAAAAACCTAACCAAAGAGCTCGATAAAATTTTGAACGGGCCCGAAAGAAAGAAGCAGTTTGAAGCATATTACGAATTGGAAAAAAAACTAGGAGGCAAGGGTGCTAGTGAAAAGGCAGCATCCCTAATCGTGGAAAGCGCCAAAACTGCTCAATAAAAATTTCATGAATCCCAATTTTGGCGCTTATTGCTTAACTTTAGTACATAATTCTAAGCGGAAATCCATTGTTTGAATCACTTTTAGGTTCTCGTTTGAACAATAACTACTGCACAAATACGTTGTTGAAACAAAGACACTATTGGCGATTTATCCTGAAAAATTGATAAGGGTTTTCCCAAAAAAATGACGGATTTTAAATTAATTATTTAAATTTGATATCCAAGAGCACTAACTTTTACTTGGATGATTCAAAGATTTCTTTCTTTATTTCTAATTATTTTACTAGTTGGCTGCGGTGCGGCCAAGAAAAAAACTGTCTCTCGCGAAGAAAGAAAAATAACCGTAGAAGCTTCCGAAAAACCAACTGAAATAAAAGGTGAAACTCCTTTAGGCGGGGAATCCATAAACAAACCAGCGACCAAGATAACCGAACAAATCATTAATACCGCCCTAACTTTTTCAGGCACCCGCTATAAGTTTGGAGGCACTACCAACAAAGGTATGGATTGCTCCGGATTGTTGTTTGTTGCCTTTGGAGAGCATGATATTCAATTGCCACGAGCCTCTTATCAAATGGCGGAGGAAGCGCAAAAAATAAATATAAAGGAGGTTAGCAAGGGCGATCTACTTTTTTTTGGGACCTCCAGAAGAAAAAACAACATAAACCATGTAGGCCTGGTAGTCCAGGTAGACGGGAATGAAATAAAATTCATTCATTCCACCTCATCCCGAGGTGTTATAGTTTCCTCTTTGCAGGAGGGTTATTGGAACTATGCCTTTATAAAGGCTGCCCGGATCCTGTAGGATGCGTTTGCTACAGTTTACAGCCGTTAAGCTTACTTTATGCCTAATCGGTGGAATTTTAATTGGATATTACCTGCATCCGTCCCTTCCACTATCTTTTTCCATAACGATAGCTTCATTACTCCTATTGGGAGTTGTATTTGTCTATTACCGTAAACTTCCCACATTCCTTTTTGCACTTTTCACGGGACTTTTGACCATAGCCATTGGTATATTCAGCATAGTCCTAAGTGAGTCGCACAATCTTGGTCGGCATTATAGCCAACAGAATCTTGACATAAATAGGGGCTATACCTTAAAAATTCGCGAAGTATTAAAGGCCAATGGCTTTTCGGATAGGTACGTGGCCCACGTTAAGAGTATGGACAGCTTAAAGGTTAGCGGTAAAATACTATTGAATATGTCTACGGATTCTTCGATTAGATCCCTAAAGGTCGATGACGAAATATTGGCCTTCACCACCCTCTACCCTATTACACCCCCTTTAAACCCACATCAATTCAATTACAAAAAATACCTTTCCAATATTGGAATAAGGCATCAGGTAAAACTTGCAGGAAACGACTATTACTTAATGCCCCAGGCCTCCGAAACCATCTTTGGAATAGCGCATAAAATAAGGGACTATATCATTCAAAATTTAAAAAAAGAAGATTTTGGCGCTGAAGAATTGGGTGTTATCCAGGCCCTTCTCCTTGGGCAGCGAAATGAAATTACCGCGGAAATCGACACCGACTATAAGGATGCAGGAGCCTATCACATTTTGGCCTTGTCCGGTTTACATATTGGAATTCTTTTGGGATTGCTCCATTTTTTATTGAGCCCGTTGGAAATCCTACAAAAAGGGAGAACCATAAAACTGGTTGTTATTGTCTTGCTATTATGGGCATTCGCCCTCTTGGCCGGACTTTCTGCCTCCATTCTAAGAGCAACAACCATGTTTACTTTTGTAGCCTACGCCCTGTACTTGAACAGGCCTACAAGTCATTTTAATATCCTGGCATTGTCACTGTTCTTTATTTTATTGCTTTTGGATCCCCTATTATTATTTCAGGTAGGATTTCAATTAAGTTATGCAGCTGTTTTTGCTATTGTCTGGATATACCCCTTATTGCAAAAACTCTGGAATCCACAATATTGGATTATAAAAAAGAGTTGGGAGTTAGTTTCCGTAAGTATTGCTGCTCAACTGGGAGTATTCCCTATAAGTCTGTTTTACTTTCATCATTTCCCGGGACTGTTTTTAATTTCAAGCCTATTGATCCTTCCTTTTTTGACCTTTATTTTAGGGTTTGGAATATTGGTAATAGCACTGTCCCTCACCAACAGTTTACCGCCTGTTGTAGTTGCCATCTACGACACTGTAATACGTTGGATGAATTCGATTATTGGACTGGTTGCCCAGCAGGAAAATTTTCTTTTTAAAAATATTTCTTTTGATGCCATTCAATTAATTCTCAGTTATGGCATTATAATAACAATGGTAACCGTCTTTATTAAAGCCTCCTACAAAAGGGTAGTCGTCTTCCTAGTGTTTGTCCTTTGCTTCCAATCCTATATCCTGGGCATTAGACACCTTGCAGAAAACAAGGAATCCCTGGTGATAGGACATATTGTCCGTAATAGTGTCCTAATCCATCAAACAGGCCAAAAACTTACGGTCTTTTCCACCAACCCCAAAGCTACTGCAAGAATGGCCAACGATTATGCCATTGCCCAAAACATTATAGATTTGCAACATCGACCTATAAAAAACAGCTATCTAATTGGAGGGAAGAGAATGGTTATTCTGGATAGTTCCAATATGGGCCTTCCAATAAATTATGAGGTATCTACCTTAGTATTGACCCAATCCCCTAAAATTAATTTAGAGAGGCTTTTGGACTCAATTGCGCCCGATATTGTTATTGCAGATGGCAGCAATTATAAAAGTTATATATCTCGATGGAAAGCAACATGCCATAAAAAAAAGCTGCCATTTCACGATACGGGTGAAAAAGGTGCATTTCTCTATACTTGGCAGTAGTTATCTTATTCCGTGCATTAATTTTTTTAAGAGTGGATTTAGAACGATTGAAACAAGTCCAACACCTACCGGAACTAAGGTGAAAATCAAAAAGAAGGTGCCCATGGAATATTGTTCGGAAATCCTATCGATCATCCCACCCATAGTTCCTGCAGCCTTTTGCCCGATAGCAATGGCCAAATACCAGATCCCGAACATAAAACCGATCATACGTGCCGGTACAAGTTTGCTTAAATAGGAAAGTCCTACCGGGGAGATGCACAGTTCACCCATAGTATGTAACAAATACGCCAGAATTAAAAATATCATGCTGACAGATGCGGTCTGCGCCCCAGAAGGTATCCCCGATGCACCAAAGGACAGTACCGCAAAGCCCAATCCCAACAAAATAAGACCTATTCCGTATTTCATAGCAGCACTGGGATTATATTTACTTTCCCACCATCTGGAAAAAAATGGTGCCAGGGTAATAATAAAAAATGAATTTAGAATGCCGAACCAAGTGGCATCTACTTGATTACCTTCTTGGGAAAATTTATCCATAAGTCTATAGATCACTAATATCCAAAGCCCAATAAAGGCGATGGCCAATACAATATTGGAAAATCCTATTCGGGTAAAGGTCTTTTTGGCCAATAATACCAATACCCAACTTATTATTACCAGGGGGATTGTTGTCAACAAGGCATCTACCACCTTAAAGATCATGGCCGACTGACCAACGAGTTCCCTATTGGTATAATCCCTGGCAAAAATGGTCATGGACCCCAAGGATTGTTCAAAAAAAGCAAAAAAGAAGACCGTAAAAAATCCAAAAATCGATACTGCAATAATTCGATCCCTTACCACAGGCAGGTATCTGGCAATTCTGGTAACCAACAAAATTAAAAACAAGACCAAGGAACATAGGATAACAACATTGGTACCACTAAGGCTACCTAAGCTAAATGGCGCCAAACTGGTACCTTGTATTTTTTCAAAGGGGTCATTGAACAAATAGAGCAGCCCTCCAATGGAGGATAATACGATCAACACCTTGTCAAAAAGACTGAAAGGGTTCAATTTGGTTTCAACCTCATTATTCCCATGATCCTCCTCTATATTCTCTCCTTCAAGTGCGGATAACTCAGTTTTCTCTTTTTTAAGGGGCTTAGCACCAATATTTCCAAACAAATCCTTGGCCAGCCAAAATTGCAGCATCCCGAGCATCATAAAAATTCCCGCTAGCCCGAAGCCCCAGGACCAACCGTAATTTTCTGCCAAATACCCACAAAGCATCATTCCAAAAAAGGCACCTGCGTTGACGCCCATGTAAAATATAGTATAGGCACCATCCTTTTTAGATTCCTTACCATGATACATTTCGGAAATAATAGAAGTAATATTAGGCTTGAAGAACCCCGTACCGATAATCAATAGCGCAAGGCCTAGATAGAATGCGGCCGTAGTTTCAATGGCCATAGCGGCATGGCCCAAGGTCATTATTAAACACCCAATGACAACTGCCACCCTATAACCGGTTATTTTATCCGCTATCCACCCGCCAATAATAGGGGTTAAATACAAGAGGGAAGCATAGGTCCCTATTAAGGCCAAAGCGTGTTCCCTTGGCCATTCCCATCCAGGATTGTCACTGATAATGGGTGCTGTTAAGAACAACACCAATAAAATACGCATCCCGTAAAACGAGAAACGTTCCCACATTTCGGTAAAAAACAATACAAATAGGCCGGCTGGATGCCCAAGAACCTTGTCCTTAAATAGATTTTCAATATCGGTATTCATAAACGATAGGATTAAATATTATTTAATTTTGGATTATCCAGTACTTCCAGGAGAATTGAATAATCTATCAGTTTCGTCGACACATTATTTAAATCCAAAGGACCAAAATACAAATTTCTTACCCAAGTAATTAATGAGCAATTCTCTTCTCGTTGTCTTCGGCACCATGCGTTAATGCCTTTAATTTTTTCAAGAAGACTCTAATAAGCAATCCAAAAAGAATACAGAAAATGGCAATTCCTGTAAATACCGTATACTCTCCTAGATGTGAAGCGGATTCTCCCAATAATCCGGCCAGTTTATTTCCAAAACCTGTAGTTGCAAAATATAATCCCATCATTAAGGAGGCGTATTTGGCTGGAGCCAATTTGGTTACAAACGATAGCGATACTGGAGACAGGCTCAACTCGCCCACCGTATGGAACATATACGCCAGCACCAACCAATACATGGCAGAGGATCCAGAGCTTTCAAACTGGGCAGTTGCGGCAGTCATAAACAAAAATCCAGTGCCCATAATCATCAGTCCTACGATCATTTTAAAAAGGGAAGAGGCTTCTTTTCCCTTCAATTTACGACCAGCCCAGAAATTGGCCACCAAGGCTCCCAGGGCAATAATAAAAAAGGCGTTAAGCGATTGGAACCAAGACGCAGGAACTTCCCAGCCCATCAACATCCTATTGGTTTTTTCGGAAGCGTAGATATTCATTAATCCACCGGCTTGCTCAAAGGCCCCGAAGAAAACAATAACCATGAGGAAAGAGAGAATTAGAACAATTACCCTATCCTTTTCAATTTTATTAAGAGGTCTTTTCAAAGCTTCCTGATCTTCCACATTCGCAGATTTCCCCAGAAAGTCGCCCACACCCACCAGATACTTCTGGCCAAGAATAAACTGTAAAAGGCCCAAAAGCATACAGATACCTGCCAATCCGAATCCATAATGCCAGCCATAGACTTCACCTACATAACCTACAATTAAACTAGAAAGGAAAGCACCTATATTTATACCAATATAAAATATTGTAAATCCCTTATCCCTTCTAATATCGTCTTTAGGATAAAGCCCACCGACCATTGTGGAAATATTTGGCTTTAACATACCCACACCGGATATAATAAAACCAAGTCCTGTATAAAAGGCCCACATCTGTTCAATTGCCAATATACTATGACCTATAACCAAAAGCACCGCGCCTACAATTACGGCCTTCTTTTGTCCTAGTAGCCTATCTGCTATAATCCCCCCGGGAATAGAGGCCACATAGACCAACATAGTATACCAACCATAAAGTGCCAAAGCTTCTATATTTGTCCAACCCAAACCGGGGTTCCTATCCGTAGTCTCTGTAATTAAATATAATACCAAAATAGCCCGCATCCCATAATAGGAAAACCGCTCCCACATTTCAGTAAAGAATAAGATGTAAAGTCCAACCGGATGGCCGAATAATTCCTTTTGATGCACTTGTTTTACAGTTGTTTGCATAAGTATGATTTACGAATTATAGATTTTCTTTTATAAAATTGGTCATTTTGGTGTATAGATGCAGGCGGGTGTTTCCCCCTTTGATACTGTGATTTTTATCGGGGTAAATAGCCCAGTCGAATTGCTTGTTGGCCTGTACCAAAGCCTCTACCATCCGCATTGTATTTTGCAGGTGTACATTGTCATCTGCTGAACCATGGACCAATAAATAGTTTCCCTTTAAAAGTTCTGGATAATTAAAAGGGGAGTTTTCATCATAACCACTTGGATTTTCCTGAGGTGTACGCATAAAACGCTCGGTATAAATGGAATCATAGAATCTCCACGAGGTAACCGGTGCCACCGCAATTGCCATTTCAAAGGTATCATTCCCTTTTAGCAAACAATTGGTAGACATAAACCCTCCGTAACTCCAGCCCCAGATCCCTGTCCTTGATTCGTCTATATAAGGCAGTTCACTTAACTTTTTGGCTGCAGCTATTTGATCTTCCACCTCATATTTTCCCAATTCTTTATAGGTTACCTTTTTAAATTCGGCTCCTTTATATCCCGTACCCCTTCCGTCGACACATACCACAATATACCCTTCATTGGCCAACATTTGAAACCAATAATCGTTGGTGTCCAACCAGCTATTCGATACCTTTTGCGAACCAGGCCCGCTATATTGGGTCATAAATAAGGGGAATTTTTTGGTTGCATCAAAATTCTTAGGCTTTATCATCCACATATTCAAATCATTACCATTTATAGCGATAGTGGAAAATTCTTTTGGATTTATCCTATAATTGTCCAATTTAGATATTAGCGCCCGATTATATAAAATATCCTTTATTTTTTTTCCGCTCAAAGAATTATGAAGTGTATATTCCGGGGGATTGGTTGCACTGGCATAGGTATTGATAAAATAGGTGAAATCGGCACTAAAATCGGCCGCATTATGCCCTGCTTTGGTAGTCAAACGCCTTCTATTCTCTCCATTGCTCCCCACACTGTAGACATCCCGGTTTATAGATCCATTTTCCGTGGATTGATAATAAAATAAATCTTCATTTTGGTCATAACCATAAAATTTGCTTACCTCCCAAGGACCTTTAGTAAGCTGATTCATTAACTTACCCTCCACATTATACAGATAAATATGCTTAAACCCATCCTTCTCACTGGTCCAGATAAAGCTATCATCGGCCAAAAAAGTAAGATCGTCGGCAACGCTAACATAGGCCTCATCCGTTTCTTCCAATAATATATTGCTTTTATTATTAATTGCATTCACAGCATATAACCTTAGATTGTTCTGGTGTCGGTTCAGGGTCTGGACACTTAGAAAATGGGGATCGTTCATCCATTTTATTCTAGGGATATAATATGGATCATCCAAATCAACCTGGGAAATATGGTAAGTATCCATATCCACTATATGGAGTGAAACTTCGGAATTGACCTCTCCTGCCTTAGGATATTTGAAGATGGTTTGGGTCTGGTAAAGATTGCTGCCGTAAACATCCACGGAAAATTCCGGAACATCGGTTTCATCGAATCGTATGAATACCAGTTTAGACCCATCGGAATTCCACTCAAATGCCTTTACAAAGGCAAACTCTTCCTCGTAGACCCAGTCCGTTATCCCATTGATTATCTTATTTTTTACCCCATCCAAGGTAAGTTGCTTGGTATAATTGGTGGCTATATCCCAGACAAAAATATTGTTGTTCTGTACATAGGCCACTTTGCTTCCATCCGGAGAAAGGGAAGGTTCCTGAATTTTAGAATTTGAAACAGCGGAGATTTTTTTTGATTTCAGGTCGTATACATAAAAATATCCCAAGGTAGATCGCCTAAAGATAGGCTCAACTGATGTGGCCAACAATAATTTGGATTCGTCCTCACTAAACTCATAGGAAGTAAAATAGGGTACCGAACTTGACGAAGAAACTATTGTTTCCAGTTTATTTTGGGTCTTGTAATCATATTTTTGGATAGATGAAGTAGCCGTTGCCTTATCCACACTTAGAATTGTGTATTGTTTTCCATTTTTTAAGGACCGCAATTTATCCAAACCCTCAACGCTAAAAGTACCATCATAAATTTCTTCCAGGGAAAGTTGTTTATTTTGGGCCAATAGAAAGGAAAAATGACACAAAAGAAATACTATTGGCAATAGCAAGGGGGATTTTCTCACAAAAACAAAGTTTTATTGGGTTTAATTTTACTGAAATACATCTAAAGGAATTTCAGTATTTTCAAAAATTTATTCAAATCTCCAAGTTTACTAAAAAATCCACAAAGAAAAAGACTTGACAGTAAAAAAATAACATTTTATAACCTTTTTAAACCCATTTTAAGATGTATCGTGATTTGGCACCATATTACTATCTTTACACAAAGAAATCGAAAACCTAATGACCACACCTATAGAAGGATTTTCCAAATTGTCCAAAGCCGACAAAATTAACTGGATTGCCCAACAGTATACCCAACACCCCAAGGAAACTATTGCCATTTTAAAACAGTATTGGAACGCTGATGAAAAATTGCAGAATTTACATGATGAATTCATTGAAAATACCATCACCAACTTTTATTTACCCCTAGGGATTGCACCCAATTTTCTCATTAACAACAAACTTTACGCCATTCCAATGGCCATTGAAGAAAGTTCTGTGGTTGCAGCAGCCAGTAAGGCTGCAAAATTTTGGCAGACCCGTGGCGGCTTTAAGACTACCATTCTGGGAACTGAAAAAGTAGGTCAGGTACATTTCATGTATCACGGCGATAGCGAAAAACTTACTAAATTTTTCAAGCTTGTGAAGCCGAGATTGATCAACAGTGTAGCTCCCATTGTCAAAAACATGGAAAAAAGAGGCGGTGGAATAAAAAATATTGAATTAAGGGATAAAACATCTGATTTGGATGACTATTTCCAACTGCATTGCACATTTGAAACCCTGGATGCCATGGGAGCCAATTTCATAAACTCCTGTTTGGAAGGGTTTGCCCAAAGCCTAAAGGAAGAAGCCCTGGGTTATGAAAAATTTACGGATAGGGAGAAAGATATTGAAATAGTCATGAGTATTCTTTCCAATTACATCCCGAACTGCGTGGTAAAGGCAGAAGTAAGCTGTCCCGTTTCCGAGTTGAAGGCCCACCATGGCATTACTGCCGAGGATTTTGCCAAAAAAATTGTGCGAGCCGTAAATATTGCAAAAGTGGAACCCTACAGGGCAGTTACACATAACAAAGGGATCATGAATGGTATTGATGCCGTAGTTTTGGCTACGGGAAACGATTTTAGGGCCATAGAAGCAGGGGCTCACGCCTATGCATCAAAAGATGGACGCTATACCAGTCTTACACACGCCAGTATAGAAAACGGAATATTTAAATTCTGGATAGAGATTCCCTTGGCCCTGGGAACGGTAGGTGGCCTAACCACATTACATCCACTGGTAAAACTTGCCTTGGAAATATTACAAAATCCTACCGCAAAAGAGCTAATGCAAATTGTAGCCGTAGCCGGACTCGCTCAAAACTTTGGCGCCGTTCGTTCTTTGGTAACCACAGGTATCCAACAAGGACATATGAAAATGCATTTATTGAATATATTGAACCAATTGGGCGCTACGGAAGAAGAAAAAATAAGCTTGGTGGACTATTTTAAAAAGCACACAGCCTCCCACAGCGCAGTAGTATTAGCTTTTGAAGAATTGAGAAATAAAAAATGATAGAACAATATTACAGTAACGGAAAACTATTGATTACCGGGGAATATCTAGTTTTGGATGGCGCCAAAAGTTTAGCAATACCCACCCTATACGGCCAATCATTATCCGTAAAAGAGAATCAGGACGGGTTGCTGACATGGAAAAGTTTGGATGAAAAAGGAAAGTCCTGGTTTGAATGCACTTATGAATTACATGATTTTAGTCCCGTTTCCAGTAACAAGTTTTCCGAGGAGACATTGATTGTATCAGACACCCTACGAAAGATTCTTTTGGAAGCGCGAAATTTGAACCCTAGCTTTTTAAATACTTCACAAGGCTACGAAATTACCACGGCACTGAACTTTCCGAGGGATTGGGGTTTGGGATCTTCATCTACCTTGATCAACAACATTGCCCAATGGGCCCAGATAAATGCCTATGCGCTACTATGGAACGCCTTCACAGGTAGTGGGTACGATATTGCCTGTGCGCAAAATAATTCTCCGATTACCTACCAATTAAAGAACAACAGACCAATTGTACAACCGGCATCCTTCAACCCTACATTTAAAAACGACCTATACTTTGTATATCTAAATCAAAAACAGAACAGTAGGGAAGGCATTGCCCAATATCGCAAAACAGAATTCAACACCTTTTCCGCAATATCCCAAATTAACAGTATAACCGAACGCATATTGACCTGCTCCCGGCTGTCGCAATTTGATAAGCTCATTAAAAAACATGAATTAATTCTAAGCGAGATCCTAGGAATCCCCACGGTCAAAGAACGGTTGTTCCCGGATTTCAAAGGGGCTATTAAAAGTTTAGGGGCCTGGGGAGGGGATTTTATATTGGCCACCGGTAACAAAACCACTCCAGATTACTTTAGGGAAAAGGGGTTTACCACAGTTATTCCTTATTCAAAAATGGCAAAATAACCTGATTAATTTCATTCGAAAGTAGCCAAAAGACCATAAACAATAAAGCCTCCCAATTGGGAGGCTTTATTGTTTATGCATAACTTAGGTTCTATTAATAAAATATTGCTCTTTTGTCCTCTATAGTAGAAGCTTCCTTTAAGGCATTGTAAACCGCGAAGTTTACTCTACCGGCAGCACTGGCCTGTAAATTATTGGCATAGGTACTGTAGTTATCCAATTTGGCAGCTTCTTCCTTTTTAGTGACCGTTAACATATATACACCACTATCTCCCTTAATTAAACCAGAGGTAGCCCCTTGCTCCATGGCAAAAGCAGTTCCAACTACAAAAGCCTCCGACCCAGCACCCGGAATGATAGGGGATTTCATGGTCAAAGCAGAAGCCGTAGAAGCAATAACATTGTTATCCTTGGCGAAACTTTCCATAGTTTTTCCTTTATTGGCTTCTATAATTTGTGCCGCCTTTTTTTCCTTTCTCAATTTTGGAAGTACCAAAGCTGATGCGTCTTCTACGCTCATAAGGCCTTCAGCATACTTCGCAGTCAATCTCACAACGGCATATCCATTGTTTATATTGAACCTTTTAACCTCGCCCAATTTGGTGTCATCGTTAAACGCCCATTGAACAATAGCACGTTGGGCCGAAAGCCCTGGCAGGTTTTCATCCATTGCCTTAATCTTATTTACCGGCCTAACCACGAAATTATTTTCTTTGGCAGCTACGGCAAAATCTTTATCCGAGGTAGTTTCCATTTCAAATTTGGTAGCCTCGGTGAACAAAGTATTGATAGTTTCTTCGGAAGGCTCTATTTCCCTTGCCAAAGTAGCAATTCTAACAATATCCTGTTTGTCATCTATCTTAACGATGTGGAATCCAAAATCCGTCTCTACCAAACCTATGGCTCCAACAGGATTGCTAAATGTAAAGTCGTTAAATGGTGCTACCATAACCCCTTCCTGATTATATCCAAGGTCACCACCTTGGGGTGCAGAAGGTCCGTCAGAATTATCTCTGGCCAATTCGGCAAAAACAGTCCCAGAACGCTTTGCCTCAGTTAACAATTCCTTAGCTTTTGCCTCAGCTTCCTCTTTAGTACGGGTAACCTCTGGATTAGCACGTTGAGCGCCTGCATAAGAAATTAGGATATGACTGGATTTTACAGTACCATTTGCCTTTCTATCCATCATTTTGGAAACCTTAAAGTAATCCCCGTCACGATAAGTACCGAACATACTTCCTTTTTCCAAGGCCATTAGCGTATCCGCAAATTTAGCGGGCAAATCTTTCTTTGCCTTATAAATGGTATCGTATTTTATATCCGAATTTCTATCCAAGAAGGCAATCATATCAGTTGTATTCTTGAAGCCTTTAATTGAATCGTTTGCGTCTTTTTGAGCATTGTACTCAACCCGATCCTCCATAAGTTTGTTAATTTCTTCCTTTACTGCATTCTCGTCTTCCAAAGAAGGCTTTTCCTCAAAATATACAAACTCCACATCCCTGGATCTATCTTGTTTATAATCTTTCTTATGATCATTGACATAGGCCTCGATTTCTTTCTTGGTAACCGCTATTGAAGAATCAGGAATAGAAGTAAAAGGCACACGCACATACTTAATATCCACTTTATCATTGGCCAATTTATAATCCAATTCTCCTTCTTTCAGGGTTGAACCAACACCTGCTTTTATAAGGTTAAAATAGGTCTGCTCCTTTGCATTCTGAATTATGGCCTGTTCATCCTGTAACCATAAAGCGTAACGACCTGGGTTGTTTGCTTTCCAATCGGCCACAGCTTCCCTAAATTTATTTTCATCGAAAACACCGCTGGCGTTGTGAAATTCAGGATTTTGAACATAGGAAGGAATAGTTTTAATGTAGTTTATTATCTGATCCTGTTCTATATTGATACCCAACTCCTCAAATTGCTGATCAAGAATGGTATTCCTAACTTGCCTATCCCAGACCTGATTGACCAATTGCATTGAAGAAGCAGTAGGACCGGCCATTCTAGAATACGCCTCCACATCCCTTCTAAATTGATCTATGGAAATTTCGTCCCCATTGATCTCTGCTACGGAAGAACCAACCTTTCCACCACCCAATTCATTGCTGCTGAACACTCCTGAAATTACGAATGCGAACAAAGCCAAACCAATGATTAAAATTAAAACGGTAGTTCGTTTCCTTATATTCTCTAAAATTGCCATTATGTAAACTGTTTAAATTTATCCCGTTACTATCGGGAGGCGAAATTACTACTTTCTTTTGAAATAATAAAAACTAAAAAAACCAAAAAAAATTCCTCAAATACCTACTCATCGTCCAGCACTACCAAGGACACCATATCTATTTTATTACTTGAAACTTCCAACACCACAAAAAGGAAATTGCCGATCTTAATCTCGGAATCCTTTTCTGGAATCTCTCCGGTTTCATTAATGATCAAACCTCCCAATGTTTCGTACTCATCACTTTCCGGAAGCTCCAATTTATATTTTTCATTAATATAATCTACTTCCAGTCTACCAGAAAACTTATAGGAGTTTTCATTTATCTGCTCTTCAAACAAGTCGGTAGTATCATGTTCATCCTCTATGTCACCAAAAAGTACCTCCACAATATCCTCAACCGTCATTACCCCGGAAGTGCCGCCATACTCGTCCAGAACTACCGCGATACTCTTTCTTTTTTTGGTCAAAATATTAAGAATATCATTGATCAACATTGTTTCCGGAACAAACTCTACGGGCAATAGGATACTTTTTATGGTTTTAGGTTTTTTGAAAAGCTCATAGGAATGCACGTAACCAATAATGTTGTCTATGGTATCCTTGAATACCAATATTTTAGAATAGCCCGTTTCTGTAAAAAGCTTTGCCAAGTTTTTAGGGGTCTCATGAAGTTCCACCGCCGCAATCTCCGTTCTTGGCACCATTACCTCCCTGGCCTTTACCCCTGAGAACTCCAAGGCATTTTGAAAAATTTGTATTTCGGAATCCACCTCATCTTCCTTTTCTACAGCTTCCATTTGTTCGGTGATATAATCACCCAATTCTATTTTGCTAAAGGCCAATTGCACCTCATCCCCATCTGTCTTAAAGAGCACCTTTAGAATTATATCGGAAATCCAAATAACGAAATCCGATATTACAGAAAATAATACATAGAAAATATAGGCAGGTATTGCCAACAACCTTAGCATAGTGTTGCTGTATATCTGAAACAATACCTTGGGCAAAAACTCTGCGGTCAATAAAATAATCAAGGTAGAGATAACGGTTTGGGTCAGCAAGCTGAAATCGGTAAGCATTAAACTTAAAAAGCCACCTGGGGCCGACTCAATTCCCGAAAATAGGCTCATAAGAAGATCCCCCATAAAAAGTCCATATACCACTAAGGCAATATTGTTGCCAATAAGCATGGTAGCAATGAACTTAGAAGGTTTTTTGGTAAGGCGGGTCAGCACTTTGGGCAGAAACCCATCTTGCTTTTTTTCTATTTCTATGTGAATTTTATTCGCAGAAATAAAGGCTATTTCCATTCCTGAGAAAAAAGCCGAAAACAGCAATGAAATAACAATGATAATAACAATATATGCCTCCAAGATTATTGTTTATTGTTTTTTTGGCGTTCTTCAAACCTTTTTCTATAGGTTTTCTTAAAAATGAACATCCCTATGGAAACAATTCCAAAGAAAACAAATAAATAGGCCCGTTGCCTATCTATGTTCCACTGTTCGTAAATCTCAAAAATGGATACTACGGCCACAGCCAAATAAAGGTATTCCGTATATCTTAAAATCTTAATCATTCTTCTTTTCTTTTATACTCATATAACCATAGGTCTTATTGGCATTAAAAAAACTAAAATCCCTATTAAAGTCCATTCCCTCACCATCCATTATGGTTCCTTCCTCCGGATTGGTATATTTGAATTTCTGTTGGGTAAAAATCCAATCATTGGTTCTATCCCAATATAATTGTGGTGACTCCAACTTTTTTCCATCGCTGGACTCAATAACCACATTGCCCTGCAAATCTATTAAATTAGTACTGGAATACATAATTCCATAATCTGCGGTAACCGTACTCTTTTCTCCTTTTTCATCAAAAAACTCCAATTTGAGTCCATCGGGAAAAGTTCTATATGGAAAAAAAAGGTTGTCAAAATCATTACTGAGAGGACTCGTTAACACAGCAATTACATGCGCAGAAACCACCCCTTCATTTTTTTCCAGTTCATCGGTCTCCGTATAAGTTAAGGTGAAATCCTCAGCAACGGCACTGGGAAATATCTTTTTTATTGCCTCATCACCAACTCTCTTATAATTGTCTGCACAGGAATAAAAAAGCATTGCCATAGAAAATACTATGGCAATGCTCCTTAAATTATATAAATCTTCTTTTTTCATCTTATAGGCTGGGCACTTTTACACTACCACCAACCCAACAAGAGAAACTTACTGTTTTACCGGCCATACCGGAATTAAATATATCCGTTTTGGAAGGTGCCTTGGCTGAGTAACTAGCAGCTGCCTGACCTGCCCTACCACTTAAAGCTGGATCCACACGACCTGCTTGACGGGCCATTTCAGCAGCTTTCCAATAGATAGCTCTTTTTTCGAAAGGAGTACTTCCACATTCATTGGCGCTACTGGCATATAAACTGGCAATCAACAAATAGGCCTTACCATTGGAAGAATTGGCATCAATTGCCTTTTGGGCATAACTCCTAGCAGTAGATTTACTTTTCTTCACGTAGCTATGGGCAATCTTGTAGGCGATATTGGATTTTTTTCTGGAATCGGTTTCCAAATCCAAAGCTTTGTTGAAATCCGCAAGGGCGCCATTGGTATCCCCGGCATTATTCTTAAGGGCACCAGCATACATATATGCGCTGGCGGAAGGCTCCATGGCCAATTGTACTTCAAATAGTTTCTTGAACATTGGATCTTCAGTACACTCTTTACTGTACATTCTTCCAACAGCTCTCTTGATCCAAGTTAAATCACTCTTTTTTGATTCAAAATTCTTTTGATACAAAGGAATTAAGTTTTCACAGTTCGCCAAAGCACCTAATTTACTGTCGATACTTTCAGCTATTTTACCATAGTTTTCAGAATAACTATTGTAAGAACTCAATTGCTTTTTCTCTTTTGAAGTCAAAGTTCCGGCATCTTCCTTAGGAAGAAGTTTGGTTATAACCTCTGTAAGCTTGTCATTTTCCTCATCTATCTTTTCGGTGATGTTGTCGTATTTCTCAAATACTTCCTCCAAATCCTTTTTGCCTGCACTGTTTAAATCTACCAAGCTGGAGAAATATAAATATAAGGCCTTAGGGTTTTTAAAATTTGCCTTATCCTCTGTAAATGCTTTGTCTAGCTGAGAATAAATTTCCTCATCGGTGATCATTTTCTCATCATACTTCAACAATACCTTATCTATAATGGTCTCCGCAACGTCTGTCTTGGCAGGAAAGTACTTTGCCCTGTTATCATATAGTTCCATTAAGGCATTGATATTGGCAGTTTTGTCCGCTCCTGTAGATTTCTCAAGCCTATCCTTTAGAATCCGCTCACCATATAATATATTGGCCCAATTTAAGGTAGGACAATTATCATATACCATTTTCCATGGTGTATAAGCAGCCTCATAATTCTTAACTTTCACATGTTCTGTGTAAATGGAAAGATTGGTCATACACTCCGGGTTTTGGGCTTGGGAATGCCCTAGACCCACAAATCCCATGGCGACTATCGCTGTGATGTAGAGTTTCTTTTTCATCTGTCTGTTTATTTTAAGGTGGTTAAAGTAATAATTTTTAATTAATTTTTCTCGGTATGAACCATTTATCGTTTAAAGATAAGCCTACATTAACTTTGAAATAACTTTCTTCTACTAAATCCCCATATTTGGTTCCTCTTTTTCCAAGTTCAAAGCCGACGTTAATATTTGAAAGACTACGACTCATACTACTCAGTGGTAAACCTATTCCAAAAGTTATGCCAAAATCATTAATCTCCTTATTATCTACCACAATTCCCGATTTGGAGACCTTTGCTCCTGCCCTATAGGTCACTCTTTTCAAATAACTGGTAAAAGAGGTGTAGTCCGGGATATAAAACCCTCCAAGCCTATAGGTCTGTGCATTTTGATATTCCAAATTATTGTCAGGGGTAAGCTCGTTCTCAAAAGTGCTTAATTCCTGAAAACTGTATTCCGCCCCTAAAAACCATTTTTTATCCTGACCATAACCCAACCCTAATGTAGCGGTTGTTGGAATCTGCACTCCGGTACGTGCCAGACCCTGAGCTTCCAAATCCACTTCAGTTACTTCAATATCCCTTCCGCTAACGGTGGAGAATGAACCTATGGTCCTAGTATTTTCAGAAACCAAATTGGCCTGGGTATTTACTAAAATGCTGGCAAAAAGAGTATGTTTTTCGGTGATGGCCGGTGTAAAACTGGCTCCAAAATTAAAATCGAAGCCTTTAATTCTAGATTCTATCTTATTGAAAGAACCAAACTGCACGTCTTCAATAGTCTGATAACTATTGGTATTCTGGTTTCCAAAATTAAAATTACTGGTAACCCCTAAACTTAAGTTTTTTAAAAGTTCATAGCCAACAGAGATATAAACCCTGTTCAACCCTCCTTCTCCATTAAACGATTCGGTTACTAATCCTTGGCCAGTTGTTCTTTCGGATAGAAAATTGTACCCCACGGAAGAATACGGCATAATACCAAAACCAAGACCGAAGCCTTTGCCCAAATTAAACCCTAAAGACAGGTAGTCCAAATTTGAAATGGAGGCATTTTCCTTGGAATCATTACTTTCAAACCTGTACTCCTTACGCGACAGTCCCGCTGTGTAGGTGGTTAACCCCAATTTACTGTATGCTGCGGGATTATTTAGATTGATGTGAATACTATCCGTGTAAACACTCAACCCACCCATCATTTGATTCTCCACTGTGCCGGTAGCCCTTAAATCCCCAACACCAAAATAAGAATAGGGGGAAGCAGTACTATTCTGAGCATATATGCCTACCGAAGTTACGCATAAAATTGCAATAATAAAATTTTTGATCATCTAGCGCTTGTTGTATTCTAACAAATGGTATAACCCCAACAGGAGAAATTTAGAATGCGCAAATATGGTATTTTTTAATCGTTTTGACAAAAATTGAGCATCACCTCCTGTTAAAATAACTGTTAAATTGATAAATCTACTTCTATATTGGTCAATTATCCCATCAATTTCATTACAAATGCCATTGACCACACCACTATGCATACTAGTTTCAGTAGTGTTCCCTATAAAATCCATAATAGGTTTTTTTTTCAACAAAGGCAATTTGGAAGTTTGTTCGTGCATAGCCTTGTACCTCATTGCTATTCCTGGCGAAATGGCCCCGCCCAAATATTCTCCATAGTCGTTAATGGCATCATAGGTAACGCAGGTGCCTGCATCTATGACCAAGGTATTTCCTTTAGGGTTATGATAAAAAGCTGCTGTTGCCAGGGCAATGCGATCCACTCCTAGGGTCTGGGGGGTAGCATAGGAATTTTTAAAAGGGGTTTTGGAAGCGTAGCTCAGTACATGAACCTTACAAAACACACATAACATGGCTATTTCCTCATGGCCAATCGCACCCACGTTGGAAACAATGGCATTTTGAATGAGAACGTACTCGGCAAAAATGGATTTCACACTTTTTACAAAATCCGCATTGGGAATTTTTCGATAGGAAATAATTTTATCACTATCGAAAACCGCCATTTTTACTAGGGTATTACCCACATCTACGATCAAGTTCATACTGTAAAGATCAAAAAACTTTAAAAAACAAAAACCTTTTTTTTCATTTTTGTTTGTATATCCTAAATTTGAATTTATATTTGCACCCGCTTACAGCGTTTGGTGCCTTAGCTCAGTTGGTAGAGCAATGGACTGAAAATCCATGTGTCCCTGGTTCGATTCCTGGAGGCACCACCTCAAAAGCCCTTGATTTTCAAGGGCTTTTTTTTATTTTGCACCTTCTGTTGCCTCCCTATAAGGGCCGGCTGCCTCAATTACTGAACACTAAATTAATTAGAACTAAATATTTGTCCAAGTAGACTGTTTCACTTACCCAATAGTTCCTTTATGCTAAATGTCTCCCAAATTATCCCTTCATAAGCACTTTCTCGTCCCCCTTCGTATAAGATACCAAAACTTTTCCCATCAATAAGGGATAAATCGGAATAAGCCGAAGGACCTGAAAAAATTTGTTTTTCTATGGGCCAAGATTTCCCGTCGTCTTTACTTAGCCTAAGTGTCATATTTACCCTTTTTTTAATATCGGCCGGATTGGCGAAAAGGACATATACCTTATCCTCCACTTGAAAGCGCAGGGTACTGGCCTGACAAATAGGTTCAACCAATGATTCATGATGATGCATATCTTTCCAAGATTCACCCCCATCATCGCTGTAGGCCAATTGCCTACTTACCATATTTCTATCGTAATTGCGCATATTCAACATTAGACTATGATCTGAAAGTTCCACCACTTCACATTCATTAACCTGATCCTGAGGGGTACTTCCTCCCAACTTCCATGTGCTCCCATGATCATCGGAAAAAATGGTATGGGAGTAATACTTTTTGGTCGCAGCCTCGATATGGTCGCATGCAATCACTAGCCTACCCTTGTACTTGCCTCCAAGAATTTGGATGCCAGACCCAGGGCCTGTGGCGTACCATGTCCAGTTGGGCAATTTTACGTCTGAGGTGATTTCCTTTGGTTTACCCCAACCTTTACCATCATTGGTAGATTTCAAAATAAAAACCCTTCTAGTATCCTCACTCTTTTGGGCAATAATATCCGACTCGTGATCGGTACCAAGATTCCAGGTGGACAATAAGAAAATATTCCCAGTATCGCTATCAACTACAGGGGAAGGATTTCCACAGGTATTTCCCTCATCGTGCCAAAGTACTTCCAATTGGCCCCAGGTTTTTCCACCATCCGTTGACCGTTTCATTACCAGATCAATATCTCCGGTGTCACTACAGCCATTTTTCCTACCCTCGGCAAAAGCCAATAAAGCACCTTTTTTTGTTGTAACTACAGCTGGAATGCGAAAACATTTATAACCTTCATTACCTCCTTCAAAAATATAATTCAATGGTCTTGAGCTCTCCAACTTTTCTTTTGGCGATTGGGAAAATAAGGGAGATGTCCAAGAAATAAACAAGAGAAGAAATAAACATCGCTTCATTAATGTGTTGGAATTAATCATTTGGTTCCTTCTTTAGGGTTCAAAAAAAAATCAATTACAATATTGTATCATAAATAAATACAGGGCCTAATCCTTTTCCAAAATCTGCCCCTTGGCCAACAAGACCTCCCTTAATTTATCATAGTCCACTTCCTGTACCACCGCATTTTCATCGATTGCCAGCACTGCTGCAGCGGCGGCCGATTGCCCCAAGATCATGAACACGGGCTCCATACGGATAGAACCAAAGGCAATATGACTGGAAGATAAACAAACAGGGACCAATAGGTTCCTGCACTCTTCCTTCTTAGGCACTAAAGTTTCATAGGATATAGAATAGGGCCCATTGGTACTTACTCCTATATCCCCTTCGTTCTGCACAAAACCATCGGGCTTAATATATCGCTGAACATTATGTGAATCCATTGTATATGAACCCATACCTATTGGTTTAGGGGTTGGCCTTTTTTTCAAAAGCTCATTTTCGGTCATCACGAACTCCCCAATCATCCTCCGGGCCTCCCTTACATAGATTTGGTGTGGCCAATTGCCGTTATCAGTAAATTCATCCTTTGCCAAGCCCCATTTCTGCATTTCTGTCTGTATATCCTTAGGGACCCTAGGGTCGTTGGCCACAAACCAAAGAAGGCCTTTTTGGTAATTTTCATGCTCCTTAATGATTTCCTCTCTTCTTTCGTAGCTTGCCTCTGGGTAATCATAATTCATACCCATATTATCGCTACTAAGCGGTCCGTGGTTGTTCGTATCCGTTTTATGGTTGGGGACCGCATCAAATTTCTCGAACCAATCCTTTCTTCCTGTTTCGAATACCCTGGCCAAGAGTTCATAATCTAAGGGATCATAATCGTCTGGTTTTGGAAAAGGAATCCTATTTTCAGGATGATTGCTCATGCACATACGGAAACAATAAGCCTGAATTTTATCGTCTCCACTATACTTTTCACCCGGGTCCTCTCCCGATACCCTAGGAAGGAGGCCGCTGCTTGGATCGCCCGGCACTACATAAGGGGATATATCTGACGCAAACCAGTGTTTATGGTGCAAGACCCCTGTTTGAACCCCGTTCCACTCCTCACCATATACTTCTTTACCTTCACGACCAACGTGATAACTTACCCCTGCCGCTGCCATGAGGTCTCCCTCATAAGTAGCATCCATAAATATTTTACCGGAATACGTCTTTCCAGATAAGGTCGTAATTGAAACTATATTTCCATCCTGCATCTCTACCCCGTTTTCCCTAACGAGCCATTCGTCACGGTCTACCTGTATCTGTTCCTCCCTTACCCAATCCTCAAAGACTTTTTCCGCCACATGGGGCTCAAAGATCCACATGGTCCGGTTCTCACCATCCATGGCAGGGGTACCCTGCCCTTTGTTCCCATATTCTTCCTTTTTCTGCCAGTTCCATGCTTCATTGGTGTTGTAATGTTGCCAGATCCTATGGTAAAATTCCCTTGCCAGACCCCCTATAACACTTTTATCCCCTGTATCGGTAAATCCAAGCCCGCCAGAAGAAAGTCCACCCAAATGTAAATCCGGGGACACCACAATGACCGATTTTCCGGAACGCTTTGCTTCCACTGCCGCCGAAATGGCAGCGGAAGTACCTCCGTAAATAATGATATCGGCAGTAGCTATAGAATTACTTTTTTCTTCGGATTGTTTACAGCCCGTGAGGGTCAAAAACCCTGTTAATAAAAGGATAAGAACTAAATTAATGGACTTTCTTTTCTGGTTCATTTTGTTTGGTGGTTGAAATTGATCTCTAAGAAAATTATAATTTATTTTAGCCTTTGACTATCTTTTAGAAGTTGCTCCCTTAAATTGGGGTAAGGCACATCCTGAACATTGGTATTGGCGTCTATGGCCAGTGATGCTGCCGTGGCCGCAGATTGTCCAAGGACCATAAATACGGGCTCCATGCGGATAGATCCAAAGGCAATGTGCGTAGAACTTACACAGATAGGGACAATAAGATTGTTGCATTCCTCCTTTTTGGGCACCAATGCCCCATAACTAATAGGATAGGGCTTAAAGCCATGGGCCTCCACATTGCCCTCATTCTGCACATACCCATTGGCATCCACATATCGCTGCACATTATGGGAATCCATACCGTAAGCGGCCAAACCAATGGCATCCTCCGCCACAGTTAATGCCTCACAGTTTTTCTGGGTCATAACATAATCGCTGACCATCCTCCTGGCCTCACGGATATAAAGCTGTTGTTGCCAACCATCGGCCCTTTCAAATTCATCCTTGCTAGTACCCCATCTGGAAGCTTCCTCCCGTACCTCGGCAGGAATCCTTGGGTGATTGGCCAGGGTCCACATAAGCCCCATCTGGTAGTTTCTATGGTCCTCGATAATCTTTTCCCTTTCCGAATAAGATGCCTCGGGGTAATCATAATTCTTGCCAATATAGTCGGTAGAGAAGCCGAACTTGTTGTTCGTATCCGTTTTTCTATTGGGCATACTGGAATTGATCCAGGGCAGCAACGTATTGCTATAGCTGTACATCTCCCTTATGGGGCCTTTTCTGGCCTCGTAATTACGAAAAAGAAGTTCATAATTCACCTCGTCATAATTTGCCGGTTTTTGGAAAGGTATACGGTTTTCCGGGTGATCAGTAAGGCACATTCTAAAACAATAGGCCTGTATTTTTTTATCGCCTTCACCCTCCAGGCCCGGTTTTTCATTGACATTCGGCAATAGGCCGGATGATGGATCGCCCTTTTTAACATAGGGATCTACCCCTGGGATAAAATTATGGTTGAACGCATTTTTGGAAACAAATCCTGTCAAGGCCCTATTTATGCTATTGGCTTGTACCCCGTTCAAGGTTTCCCCATATTCCGCGTTACTTTCTCTGCCCACGGCATAGGCAACTCCGGCAGAGGCCATTAGATCGCCCTCATAAGTGGCGTCCAAATAAACCTTTCCCTTGTAGGTCTTGCCACTTTCCATGGTAATCGACTCTATTCTGCCATTTACTTTTTTTACCCCCGACTCCCTGTTCAGCCTTTCGTTATAGACCATTTTAATTTTTTCCTTGTCCATCATGAACTTATATACAGCCAGGGCGGCGGAGGGCTCAAAGGTCCACATGGTAGCCTCACCTTCCTCTGTGCGGGTTTGTCCACCATCAACATATTCCGACCTTTTCTCCCATTTCCAATTTTCGGGATCATCGTAATATTTTTTGATGTTTTCGTAGAACTCCCTCGAAATCCCCCCAATGGCCTGCTTGTTGCCAATATCGGTCTGTCCAAGGCCTCCTGTGGTCAACCCCCCTATTCTATTTGTGGGTTCTATGAGCACAACGGACTTGCCCATTCTACTACTTTGCAAGGCAGCCGCAACACCAGCGGAAGTTCCACCGTATATAACAATATCGTATTTTTTGGATTGACCGTATGCTCCAAAGGTCATTAAGCCTAACGACAAACACCCGATCAATTTTATAAAATAACTTTTCACATTACCTAAACAATCCTCTCTAAATATTTTCAATTTTTAACTTTTATAGATTATACAATTATAATTTTTTTTATTACTCGATTACCTAAAAAATCAGGGATTTGTCCTTGGGCTCCAAGGGCAAAAAATCAACGTCCAAATAACCCCCACTGGCATTATCATCGGTTACTATTTGTGGTTTTCCCTTTATCGATTCTATTGAAAAACGATGAATATGTCCTGAAAATATTCCCATGAGATTTGGCGCAGAAAACACTGCCTTATGAAAATTGAAGGTAGTTTCCGAATGCCCCGCTTCTGGCCATTTTAATCGTCTTTCCAACTCAAAATTCTGATCGGAAGAAGCACCCCAATAAGGATTGCCACATCCAAAACCAATAGATTTCCCTGGAGCGTACATGGGTATGTGCACCAAAAGTACTAGAGGAATTTCGCTGGAAACCTGTTCTTTAAAAAAGTCCAACTGCTCCTTATTTATCTGATAGGTGGAATTGTCGATCGCCAAGAATCGAATTCCTTTTAAATCGTATGCCGCCATTAACGGATGATTACCTTGATACAAGGGAAGCAATCTTTCCTTGATCCAATTGTCCCTCAAATCTTCCAGTGTTCCCTCCATGCCTTCATAATGCCAATCATGATTCCCGGCCACATAAATATATGGGATATCCACTTCTTTTAATTTAGCCACTACCCATTCGATAGCCGCTTCTGACGGAAAACTAAAAATATCGCCGATTAAGGTGATCAAATCCGCCTTGGATTCTTTAGCGAAATCCAAAGCTGCACCGAGTGCCAGTTCCGGGTTGGTCGATTCCCCAGTTTTAAAATGTTTGGTCTGATTGTAGGCTTTGGCCATACGTCCACTATACATCGTGTACGGATCTCCGCGCTCATCGTCCATAAAGAGATGAGTGTCGGCTATATGAACAATCTTTATAGGCTCCTTAATAGTTTCGGAAAAAAATTGAAGTTTGTTTTCGGATACAGTAACACAAAACTGGATGCCATTTTCGAAGGGCCGTGCTGGCTTATCCTTTGATGAATACTTGGTAAGCCCCAACCCTATTGATGCTGTAGCTGCATTCTTAAAAAATAATCGACGTTTCATCTATTCGCAATTGTTATTTTATACCATCCAGGAAAGGTTACAACACTAGTCCCAACCTGTATTTAATGGTTAAAATAACATAAATAACAATACCCACGAATTTCAGAAGATCATAAAACTAAATTCCCGGCAAGCTGCTTTAAGATAATTTCGGACAACTTTGCTTGAAATTTGGCATTGCTATATCTCACCTTTGCGTTGATATAATTTAATTGTGCTGTCCTAAATTCGATGGTAGGGATGATACCTATTCTGTATTTTTCAACAGTAATCTCCATATTTTCCTGCGCAATCTCCTCATTTTTCCCTTCCAATTCTATGAGACTTATATTGGTCAGGTAGGTTTGATAAGTAGTATTCACCAGGGACATTAATTCCTGTGTTCGTTGGGCAATGGCCACTTCCGTATTTTCAATTTGGATCTTGGCTATTTTCTCATTTCGATTTTGATTAAACCCATCAAAAACATTTAGACTTGCACCAAAACCATAATTCCATCCTCTTGAATTTGAACTGGTTGTAAAACCCAAACTAGATTCGGTACGACCAAAATTATAGCCTGTACTCGCAAAAATAGTAGGGTATCGCAATGCCTTGGTTTGTTTTAATTCCAGTTCACTTATCCTTTTGTTGATCTGTTCCACTTGAAGCGTCGGATTTTCTTTCGCCACTAAGGTTTCAAGTTCTGGCAATTGCAGTGCTTGATCTACAAAAATTTCGGGCACTACCTCAAAATCGATCTTCAGATCACGTGCCAGATACTCGTTCAATTGAACCTTGGTATTTACATATAGCTCCTTTTGCCGCTGCATCAAAGTTTCATCTGTATTTAAATCTACCTGGGCATTAAGCACTTCCAATTTTGAAGCTTTTCCAATGGTAAAGCGGTTATAGGCCAGATCAACCCTTTGTTCCGAGATAATAATGGTACTATCCAAAGCCGTGAGTTGCTGTTTCTGCTGTACAAGATCAAAGTAGGTAATCATAACCTCTCCTACCTTGTTAAGGATCACCTGTTTTAATTGTGCTTCTCCCAATTTCCGGGTTTCTTTTAGCTGCTCATAATCCGCGAACATTTTTAAACCATCAAACAATGTCCAATCCAAGGCAATTCCGTAGTTGAGACTATTGTTTTTGGCATTGTCCCTTTCCACAACGCTTCCATCAGATCGGGTCTGGCTTAAATATTGTACACTATTATTATCGATTAAATTTAGTCCTACCTGAGGAAGCATCCCTGCATTTCCCACACTCATCGAAACCTCATCTATTTGTAGCTCATTGGCCGCGATCTTTATCTGATAGTTGTTCTCCAAGGCAATTTGGACGGCTTCCTCTACTGTAAGAATATCCTGCGCATTAATGAGGTTGGTTAAGCTAAAGAAAACATATAGTATGGTAGCGTAATTATAGTTGCTCATTTTAATAGGATTCGAGGACTTTAAACTCAGGATGTTGTTTTTTCTCCCTAGACCATAAGAAATACAATGCCGGGATAACAAATAATGTCAGCACCAAGGAAAACATGGTCCCCCCAATAATTACCACCCCCATGCCTATGCGGCTGGTCGACGCCGCACCTAGGGACAAGGCTATGGGCAAGGCTCCCAAGGCAATAGTTAGACTGGTCATGAGAATAGGTCTTAATCTGGACTCCGACGCTTTTAAAATGGCCTCCATTTTAGACATCCCTTCCTCCCTAAGTTGATTGGCGAATTCCACAATCAATATACCATTCTTGGTAACCAGTCCAATCAACATAATAGTGCCGATTTGACTAAAAATATTCCAAGTCTGGCCAAAAAGCCACAGGGAAAACATAGCCCCGGCTACGGCCATGGGTACCGTTAAAATTATAATTATTGGGTCTATAAAACTTTCAAATTGGGCTGCCAATATTAAAAATATAAGAAGCAGCGCAAGGCCAAAAGCAAACAGGGTATTGGAACTACTCTCTACAAAATCCCTGGACTCCCCACCTAAATCGGTAGTAAAGCTTTCATCAAGTACTTTTTCCTTAATTTCTTCCATAGCGGCTATCCCATCGCTTAGGCTCTTCCCAGGAGCAAGATTTGCAGAAACTGTTGCCGAAGTAAATCTGTTGTTGTGAAATAATTGGGGCGGACTACTATGTTCCGATGTGGAAACAAGATTGTCCAATTGAATTAAGAGACCATCACTATTCTTTACAAATATGGAAGTAAGGTCCAAAGGTGCGTCCCGGTCCTTTTTGTCGAATTGGCCAATAACCTGATATTGCTTACCATTCATTAAGAAATACCCAAAGCGTTGCCCGCTGAGGGATAATTGCAAAGTTTGTGCTACGTCCAAAACGGAAACCCCCAGGCTCTCCGCTTTTTCCCTATTTATGGTTACATAAAGTTCGGGCTTATCAAATTTCAGGTTTACATCGGTAAAGGAAAAAGTTTCATTTTTTTCGGCCTCCTCCATAAATACCGGAATTTTTTCCTTCAGCTTTTCAAAATTCTGCGCTTGTATAATATATTGTATTGGTGCTCCTCCACGGCGATTCACCGCGATTGTTGGTCTCTCCGACACATTGGATTTTCCGCCAACATAAGATTTTGCCCATCTTCCAAGATCTGCTGCAATTTCTTTTTGTGACCGCTCCCTTTCATTAGGTTCTACAAGCGCAATATTTGCTCGACCACTATTCACTGAGGAAGTTGTACCGAAACCGGGAGACGTGAGTACCAAACTCACCTTTTTTTCCGGGATAGAATCGTTGATCAGGTTTGTAATGTCATCCATTAACCGATCCATATATTCATAGGAAGAACCTTCTGGCGCTGTAACGCTCAAACGAATAAAACTACGATCGTCATAAGGCGCCGTTTCTTTTTGAAGCAGACCGTAAAAAAGTGCAATAAGGCCTATACAGGCCAATAATATTGGAAAACTCATCCATTTCCTATTCATAAAGGCTCCTAATGCATTCGCATAGGATTCATTCATTTTTACAAAATAGCGCTCCGTGAAATTATAGAATTTGGAATGGCTCTGCTTACCTGGTTTAATAAGATATGCGTTTAACATTGGGGTCAAGGTAAGGGACACAAAGGCGGATACCAGTACCGCCGAACCCAGGACAACTCCAAATTCCCTAAACAATCTCCCAACAAAACCCTCCAGGAATATAACAGGAAGAAAAACCGCCGCAAGGGTAATGGAGATGGATATTACCGCAAAGAAAATCTCGTTGGACCCTTTTATTGCAGCCTCGATGGGGCTCATCCCGGCCTCCACCTTCCTATAGATATTTTCGGTTACCACAATTCCGTCATCCACAACAAGTCCCGTTGCCAGAACAATGGCCAAAAGGGTAAGTACATTGATAGAAAACCCGAACAACCACATAATGAAGAATGTGGCTATCAATGATACCGGAATATCTATCAACGGGCGCATTGCCATTGACCAGTTTCTAAAAAATAGATATATGACCAAAATAACCAGGATAATCGATATCAACAGGGTTTCTGCTACTTCGGTAACCGCCTTTCTTACAAATACGGTATCATCTATTACAATGTTCAATTTAAACCCTTCGGGCAAATCCTTTTTAAGCTTTTCATATTCCAGATAGAATCTGTCGGCGATTTCAAGATAATTGGTACCGGGTTGTGGTACAACGGCTATAGCCACCATAGGCTGACCGGAATCGCTCATCTTGGTTTCCATGTTCTCCCCTTCCAATGAAGCCTTGCCAATATCGCTCAGACGCACCAACTTTTCACCATCGGCCATGATTATAATATTATTGAAGCCTTCCTCGGAGTCCAAGTTACCAATGGTCTTTACGGTTATTTCCGTATTATCACCTGTTAATTTCCCCGATGGCAGCTCCACATTCTGCGCCAACAACGCACTGCGTACTTCTGCCACGGTTAAACCGTAGGACGCCAACTTAAAAGGATCTATCCACAGGCGCATGGCATACCGGCGTTGTCCCCATATTTGAACACTACTTACCCCAGGGATGGTCTCTATTCTTTGGGATATCACATTTTCGGCATAGTCCGAAAGCTCCAATATATTTTTACCATCGCTCTGAATGGTCATCGAAAGTATCCTATCCGCATCGGCATCGGATTTTGAGACTACAGGAGGGGCATCCAAATCATCGGGCAGACTTCTTACCGCCTGGGACACTTTGTCACGGACATCGTTGGCTGCGTCCTCCAAATTTTTATCAAGATTAAACTCTATACTTATGGAACTAGATCCCTGAATGCTGGAAGATGTAATATTCCTAATTCCATCAATGGAATTTATGGCCTTTTCCAAGGGTTCTGTAATCTGGGATTCAATAATATCGGCATTGGCCCCCGAATAATTGGTGCGAACCGATACTTGGGCGGGATCTATGGAAGGAAATTCACGAACTCCCAAATAGGTAAAGCCTATAATCCCAAATAAAATTATGACCAAATTCATTACTATGGTAAGTACCGGCCGCTTAATGCTTAATGTTGATAAACTCATTGTTCCGCAGTAAGAGTTTCAGTTTCCTTTAATAATACCTTTACCGGAGTACCGTCCTTTAATGCCATTACCCCATAGGTAAGTACAGTATCCCCGCCCTTTAATCCAGAGATAACCCTCACCGAACTGCCCGTCCTAGCACCTATTTCAACATCTATTTCTTTGGCCTTGCCATTCTCGACGATAAAGATTTTTTTTCCATTCTGAACAGGAATCAAAGATTCACTGGGCACCAATAAGGCATCACGGACCGTTTCCAGGGGCAATATTACATTGGCAAAAGCGCCTGGAAAAAGTTTACCCCCAGGGTTTTCGGCCGTTGCCCTCATTTTTAAAGTTCTAGTGGCAACCTCCACTTCTGGTTCAATTGCATATATTTTCGCATTGTATTCCTCTTTGGAATCGGCTGTTGTAAACGTGAAAGAAGTACCAACCTTAATCTGGGTAGCATATTTCTCGGGAATTGAAAAAGTAATCTTTAGTTGATCTGTATTCACCAACTTTGCCACAGGGGTTGCAGGACTAACATAGGTCCCTTTGGAAATAGAACGAAGTCCTATAATTCCAGAAAATGGGGCACGGACAGTTGCTTTTGATAATTGTGCAGCTATCAATTCCGATTCTGCACTGGCCGATTGAAAATCGGCACTTGCAATGTCATATTCCTCTTGACTGATGGCTTGTTTTTCCAATAGAAGTTTTGCCCTCCTTTCATTTTCGGCAGCCAGCTTTTGGGCGGTGCGTACTTTGGACAATTGCGCTTGCAATTCAATATCGTTCACCCTAAACAAAACCTGGCCTTGGAAGACCTTACTACCTTCCGCAAAATTAATACTTTCAACAACCCCTGATACCTCACTTCTTATCTCTATTTGCTCATTGGCCTCAAGGGTACCTGAAAGGGAAATATTGTCATTAAATTCTTGGGGACGAAGGACCAAGCCCGAAACTATAGGGACCGAACTGGTGCCGGCCGAACTTCCTGATATACCTGCGTCGCTATTTTGCAAAATGCGATAGGTTACCAAGCTCCCTAGTCCAATTAACAATAAAGTATAAACGAAGTATTTTATTTTCATGATTTTTGGAGATAGCAACCAATAATAAAAACATTAACAAGACTCTAACAAATCTAATTCTTCTGACCTATTTTTAAGAATAGTTAAACTTTATTTAACAGTGATTAACACAAAACGAAACTTTTAAAGAAGATGTTTGCGATAAAACTAAAAAAACACTGGGTTTCTTGAAGATTTCTAGTCAGTTTTAACTTTGATCCAATAACATTGAAAATAAAAACGATAGGAAAGATTGAAATGAGGAGCACTTTAATTATCTCCTGCCATAAATTACCCCTGCCATGAAATCGACAGTTCCCAAGCCAGTAATGAAGTCTAATTAAGATTTGTCGTTACCAAATGGATTTTATGGGGCTTATTGTAAATCCACCCAATTCCAATTCCATATCAGCTGGATTAGAAATCAACAAGGTCCGGTAAAATTCGTTTGGAAAAATCTGGGCGGTCATTACATATTGCCCACCATTTATAAATATCTCCACCGAGGACCAATCCGTCAGGATCCGTACTTCATATTCCCCATTGGGCAAATCGGGGATAGGCATGGTCTGCACATTTTTAGCGAAATCTTCATCAAAAGAAGTTTTCCCCGAACGTGACCTATCCAGAATAAATTGTTGGGCCTCACCGTCCAAAATCAAATTCAAATGCTCTCCCGAACTATTTTGGAAATCCAGACTGAATGCCCGTGAACTAGTTGTGAATTTTACTTCGGACTTATTAAAATGATCAAAAGTCAACGACTTATCCAATTTCGGACCTATTGCGATGTCCTCTGAAGAACCTGGACCCCGAATTTCATCAACACTATCCAAGGGGTAATTAACCAAAACAAACTTATCATTTATCTGGTGTAGGGAAAGTTTTCTGGGCAGCGTCATTGCACTACGCCATTTTTCGGTGGGTGTTTCCTGGGCATAGGCCCAATTACTCATCCAACCAATAAAAATCCGATCATTATTGGGAACATTGTTATAGGTTACCCCTGCATAGTTATCGGCACCCCAATCTATCCATTTATGCTCCTTTTGATCGCTTGTAAAGGTTGTACCATCAAAATCACCTACAAAATATTGGGTTCCGCTGCCTCCGTTCGGGGCACCTGGGTTAATACTGATCAAGAGCACCCACTTTTCCAAATCGCTACCTTCCACCTTTAAAGGAAATAAATCCGGACATTCCCAAACTCCACCATGGGCCCCTTGATCCTTTCCAAACTCGCTCACCTCGACCCATTCCTTTAAATCAGGGGATTGCCATATTTGGAGATGGTCCCCTGCAACCAATAACATTGCCCAATTGCCAGTTTTATTATTCCAAAAGACTTTGGGATCCCTAAAATCCCTTATTCCTTCATTTTTTATGACGGGATTGCCATCATATTTAACCCAAGTATCCCCATTATCCAGACTATAGGCAATTCCCTGGGTCTGAAAATTATCTTTTCCTGCTTTTTCACCTACCGGATCATGATAGGTAAATATGGCCACTAATGGTGGGTTATCCTTGGTTCCAAATCCCGAGGAATTATTAGTATCTACAACAGCACTTCCCGAAAAAATGTAGCCGTGTTCATCAGGAAATAAGGACATAGGCTTATTTTCCCAATGCACCATATCCTTACTTATTGCGTGACCCCAATGCATGGGTCCCCAAACAATATCCTCTGGATAATATTGATAAAAAAGATGGTACACCCCTTGGTGATAGACCAAACCATTAGGGTCGTTCATCCATTTTTCAGGTGGCGTAAAATGAAATTGGGGACGATGGGCTTCCTGATAAAGTCCCAGCTCGGCATCAACACTTTGAACCGGACCTACTTTTTTCTCTTCCTTGCACGACAAAAGTGCCAATCCCAAAACAATCCAAAACAACTTCATATCTTATTTTTTTAAAGCTACATTTTTATTAAAAATAGCGAATAAATGCCCATACCAAAAATATCACTGAACGATTTTGCTTCCAGGGCACAATAATCAACATCATACCCTTTGGATTATCCAATTCCAAAAAGGGGAAGGTGATATTTCTGACTGGTGATTAAAGTAGCAATGTGCCCCAATTATTCAACAACAATATAAATCGCAGGGGGAATCCAGGGAATATAGTAGCTTGATAATTATGGCCTGTTTAGTACCCTTCTCCAGTAATAAATGGGCACTACGACTCGAAGAAAGAATAATGCAAAAACTGATCCATGTCATATGAATTGAAGTAAATACTTGATAAATTATGTGTTAAAATACTGTGTCATGGAACCAAAAAAGAATCCTAGGGCAGATTTAAACAGAAAAAGTGGACTTTTCTTTGTAATTGGCCTAGTTATAGTACTATTTGCAGTATGGAGGGCTTTGGAGTTAAAAACGTATCCCAAGGCAAATACTGCCATAGAGCAGTTGACGGTAACAGATTACTTGGAAGAAAAAGTACCGGTTACCGAGGCATTGAATGTTCCACCACCGCCCCCTCCTCCAGCAGCTCCCGAAGTTATAGAAATTGTTGAGGATGTGGCCGAAATAGAGGAAACGGTGATTCAAAGTACAGAAATAAATCAGGAAACAATAGTGGAAGAGGCTATATTACAAGTTGAAGATATAGCAGTGGTGGAGGAAGAAGAGGAAGATATTGAAGTTCCCTTTGCTGTAATCGAAAATGTTCCTGTTTTTCCAGGATGTAAAGAAACCTCCAACGAGGCCCAGAAAGCTTGCTTTCAGAAAAAAATCCAGGAACACATCATAAAACAATTTACCTATCCCGATGTTGCAGTGGAATTGGGCATTGAAGGCAAGGTATATGTACAATTTATTATCGATAATACCGGTTTTATAACCAACATTAGAACAAGGGGACCGGACAAAATGTTGGAAAAGGAAGCCCACCGGATTATTGCCGCATTACCGCAAATGACGCCAGGAAAGCAAAGGGGAAGGGCCGTTAAGGTTCCCTATACCATCCCTATAACTTTTAGGCTGCAATAACAAAACAGACCCATTCATAATTGTACATCCTATTCCCTATAGGTTGTAGACCTAGGATTTAGCTTTATTATAACTGATAAGTTGTTGAGGCCCGTCCAGCAAAATTCTAACAATCTGCAGGGTGCCATCGTCCTTTGTAGCTATTTCCCATTTTATGAGGGCAATGGTCCCCTTCTGGATCTCAAGCCCGGTAATACTCCGAGGGTGAACACAACTACCGTCATTAAAAAACGGAATTTCCCCGGGAGCAGGAAAGCGTGGCCTATGGGTATGGCCCGCAATCGTCAGCATTTCATTGTTGGCCAAAATCCATTTTTTTATGCGCCTTTCAATTTTAATAAGCTCTTTGTAGTTTTTGGCGGGACTTGTAGGATCGGCAATGCCCCATACCTGCAACGGCTTCCATAAAACACGCACCAAGAATCTGCCCCAGCGCCAAAAGGTATAGTTCCACCAGTCTGCCTGGTGTCCATGGGTCAAAAACAACTCTTGACCGCTGTTCTTATGCTTTAAAATTATGGCTTCGTGATAGGTGATGTCTTCAAACAATTCTTTATTGCAATCATCAATGGGCTCAAAATAGGATGATAAATTCTTTTTTACATACAAAGGATCTTTATAAACCATGTCATGATTCCCCCAAATCATATGGAGCCTTTTTTCCAGGTGAAATTGCTTTAAAAGTTTATATACGTTCTTATGTGCAGTAAAAATGGAGTCAAAGTTGAGATTCTCCCAAAGTTCATCCCCGTCCCCCAATTCGCAGTACGTATAACCCTCGTTAAAGTAGTGCCTTAGGGCATGAAAATATATATTTCGGTTATTGGCAAATTCATCCGCAAAACTACTATCCCCCCTATGACAGTCGCTAAAAAGAATAATTTTGGAGCTGTCATCAAAAGGCAGGATTTTAGCATTTTTAAAAGCCCTGGACAATCTGGCAGATGAGGTCATTTCTTTTAGGTTAATAGTTCATACATATATAAGTTGGCATATGAGGGATCATCTGAACAACATCAACAAATTACCCATACATTTCTTCCAAATGTAGTATAAAGCTTAAATATCCAAAAAAAGAAGGATATTCCATAAGGGTGGAAAAAATGAAAAAAAGCTTTTTCTTTTGTAACTTTACGCTCCAAACTAGGACTAAGGTGAATAATGAAGGGATTATCTGAAAAAATATCACCACTGGATCACCATATAAGCTTTAATAAATTATTGAAGCAATATGATGAAATGGCAGAAAGCGAGGATTCGTTCTTGGCCACCAAGGCACGATATATTTTGAATGCCCAAGCTCCATTTCCGGAATTGCGTGAGGGTTTTAGCGATATCACCCTGCTGGAAAAACATAAGGAGGTAATTCAAATAATTTTGCAGGATTTGTTTTCGTCCGTTCTTACCACCAACGAAATAAAAACGGCTTCCTCACCTTACACGGATATCATATTTAATTCCAGTCAGCGTTTTGAAAAAATATTGGCAGCTGCCGGACCAAATTATTTACCTCAAATAAGGAACCAAGAAGAAGAGGTGAATTATATCATGGCCTGTGTGGTAATCCTTAACTTTCATTACGGTTATAACTTAGATTTCAAAAGACCATTTTTTTACGATATTCCTGATGCCAAGGGTGTAATGAGGCATTACCGCATTTTGTACAATGCCGATTTTATGGAAATCATTCCCAATGGAATCCCATTGGGAATTACCCAGGAAGACGTAGACAAGTTATTGGAAAATATAGATAATGTGGATCTTTGGAAACAGAAGATTCCGCCCAATAGTTTTATCAGCAAAGGCTTTGTAATCTCCAATATGTTCGATGTTACCGCTGAACATTCCATCTCGGAAATAAAATCCAACCTCATAATCAATGACAAAAGTGGTGGCAACTTCATCAAAGGAGTGGAGAATACCTTTAAATCTTTATTTGGGTTGCCAAATATGCGTATTGGATTCTCGGTCTACAATTCCAAAGATGAACAATTTGAGCGGGTTTCCGTTAACGGAATAAATAGTTTTATTTTACAAAAGAAACAAGTTGAAACTTGTAATGAGGCTCTTTGTAAATCCTCATACAGTAAGTTAATAGATCAAAACCACTACTTTGTAATAAGTGATGTTGACAAGTATTACAAGCTTTCACAGGGTATGGCGCCCTATAAAGGTTTATACGAACAAAAAATTAAAAGTGCCCTTTTAGCTCCCATTGCCAAAAATGGACAGTTGCTAGGGGTATTGGAGTTGGTCTCCGATAAGGCCAATGACCTTAACAGCGTAAATGCTACGAAATTGGACGATGTAATTCCCTATATCGTTTCTGCGGTTTTACGTTCAATACAAGAGGAGGAAAATTTGATCGATGCGGTTATTCAAAACGAATGCACTTCCGTGCACCCTGCCGTATACTGGAAATTTAAGGAAGAGGCCAAGCGATTTATATTGGACGATATGGAAGGTTTACAACCCTCTTTCCGCGAAATTGTTTTTGATGAAGTATATCCATTGTACGGACAGGTAGATATCCAAAATTCCTCCCAGGAAAGAAATATGGCGATTCAAAGGGACCTTATGATCCAGTTGTCCGAAATTAAACAAATAATGACCGAGGTTTGGCAAAAGTATAGTTTGCCAATTTACGAAGAACTTATATTCAGGGTGGACAACCACCTTGATGAGATCAAAGAGGCCTTACATACCAATAGCGAACAGGCTATTTTCGATTTTGTGCAAGAAGAAATAAACCCTGTGTTCGCCCATATCAAAAAATCCGATACCCAAATTCAAAATCTATTACTTTCCTATGAAGCCAAAATAGATAAGGGAACCGGTTCCTACTATGATCATAGAAAAAATTATGACCAAAGCGTAATGCTGATCAACAAAAAGTTGGCATCTGTAATCGACAGCAAACAGGAAGAGGCACAGCAAATGTACCCTCATTATTTTGAGCGCTACAAGACCGATGGGGTGGAACACAATATGTACATTGGGGACTCCATTACTGGAGCTAGGGCATTCGATCTACTTTATCTTAACAACCTTAGGCTGTGGCAGTTACAGGTTATCTGTGAAATGGAAAATAAGCATTACGACCTTAAATCCAAGTTGCAGGTACAATTGAATGTGGCATCACTTATTCTGGTCTATAACGGCTCTTTATCCATTCGTTTTAGGATGGATGAAAAACGATTTGATGTAGACGGTACTTACAATGCCAGGTATGAGATCATAAAAAAACGAATTGATAAATCCTACATCAAGGGTACCAATGAAAGATTGACCCAGGCCGGTAAAATAGCCATTGTCTATTCACAAAAAAAGGATGAGCTGGAATACTTGCGATATATTAGATTTCTTAAGGCCAAGGGTTATTTCAGCGGCAAGGTGGAAATTGTTGAATTGGAAGGACTCCAAGGGGTTTCAGGCCTAAAGGCCATTAGAGCTTCCATTCTATACAAATCCCACAAAGAAAAGGACAAGACCTATACCTACGAGGATTTAATGTTGGAATTGAACAAATAAGGTTGCTATCATTGGTTATAAACCACGATCCGGACCAAAATACTTAAAAGATACGACAAAGGCAATAACAGAAACAATCATTCCTATGATGAAAATAGTATAGGTCCATCGCAGTATTTTATACTTCCTGTTCAATACCAATCCAAGATAATATAAATCCTTGGTCAAGGAGGAATAGATATAATCCTTGTCCTGTACCAATTCGTTTATGGCCCATTGATAATCCTCCAATTTCATTTTATGAAAATTGCCAAAAAACAACAAGTTTACCTTGCGCTCCTTTACATCCTCCTTGGTAAATTCGCCTTGGGTAACATTTGGTCTTGTTGCAAGAACAGCAAGTACCATTGAAACCACACTAAAAATAACAAATAACAAGGTGGGATAGATTAGGTAATTATTGGACGGATTGTCCAGTTTGGTCATAAGATTGGACAACACCAAAGAAATAATAATGGCATTTACCGAGAGTAGGATATTAGCTTTGGTATCAGCAATATCACTAAGCATTAAATGATTTTTTAAAGTTACCCGAAATAAGGTCTGTATACCCCTATCAGGGCTTTCACTCTTATACTTGGCCTTTAATTTTTCCTTCTTTGCTAAATTTTCCTCCGCTTTTTTCCCCTTGATCAGCCTTTTTATATTCTTATTCTTTTCTTCCTGCCAATTCTGTAGAGCATAATCGGTATAAAAACGCTGTTCCGTTTGGAACATCTTAAGATTCGCGTCCCGCCATTCCTTTTGTGTATAAGTTGCCAACCCTAAAATTTCCAATTCTTCCCGAAGCAGCTCCGAAGTTTCCATATAACTCTTTTTTCCAAAATGGGAACAATCGGCATCTCTAATGATCTCCTCCAGAAGGTTTTGTGGCTCATAGAACCTTTTGGTTGCCATGATAAGGCTACAAATGCTTTCTATCTTCTTTTTATCATAATTCTGTGATGCCAAAAACTCCCGGGATATAACGCAACTTGTCTCCTCATGATTCTCCGAACCTTTTGTATATCCAGTATCATGTAGCCATGCTGCCAATAAAAGCATTTCGTTTTCCTCCTCCCCCAAATTATAAAAATTCAATAATTCTTTAGTACTTTTAACAACCCGCTGGGTATGACTCAAATTGTGGTATAAATAACTGGTATCTAATTTATTTGCTAATAAATCGACAACAAAATTTTTAGTTTTTTCTAGAATTTCCGACATAAGAGTTAATTGTGACCCACAAATTACAAAATTTTGATTTCTAAACTGATGTACATGCGGAAACATTACCTACTTATAATAATACTTTTTCTATTGGTAGGCTGTGCCACATATAAAACAAAATACGCGGAAAGTTTCAATGTTGGTAACACAACCGGCGACAGCGAATTAGTGCATACTTTTTATTTGATAGGGGATGCAGGAAAATCCCCTATGAAAGATCAAAGTGAAGCACTTAAAACTTTCCAAAAGACCTTGGAAAAAGCCGACAAAAATAGCACCGCCCTGTTTTTGGGCGATAATATCTATCCTGCAGGGATGCCCAATAAAAAGGATTCGACCCAAGCCTATTTGGAAGCTAAAAACAACCTGGATGCACAACTACAGACCTTGACCCAATTTAAGGGCAATCCCATATTTATTCCTGGAAACCATGATTGGTACAATGAAGGTCTGGATGGCTTGGAAAGACAACAAAAATACATCCAGAAAAAATTGGATAGCAAAGAGGTCTTTTTTCCCGAAGATGGCTGCCCTATAGAGAAAATAGATATCAATGATAAAATAGTGATTATTGCCATTGACACGGAATGGTACTTGACCAATTGGGACAAACACCCCACCATGAACGATAAATGCGAAATAAAGGACCGTGAAACCTTTTTTGAGGAACTGGAAAGCCTTATCAAAAAAAATCGGGACAGGACTACCATTTTGGCCCTTCACCATCCCATGTTCAGTTACGGGCCGCACGGCGGACAGTATTCCGCAAAGCTTCATTTAAACCCTGCAGGCGGCAAATTTCCCTTCCCTATTTTAGGTACTTTTGCAAACCTGATCAGAAAAACAAGTGGTGCCTCCTATGCCGATCTCCAGAATAAAAGATATACGGAATTAAGGAATCGTCTGGTAACCATCGCTCAGTATTCGCAGAAAGTTATTTTGACCTCAGGCCACGAACATACCCTTCAATATATTGTAGAGGACAATACCCCACAGATCGTTAGTGGTTCTGGGTCCAAGGAAGGAGCTGCCAGATTATTGAACGGCTCAAAATTCTCTACGGGAAGAACGGGTTTTGCAGAATTAAAGGTGTACAAAGATGGTTCCTCCCAGGTAAGATATTTTGGGGTTGGGAAAAATAATGATCCTGACCTTCTATTTTCTACACAGGTACTGCCTCCAGATAGAAACGAGAATTATATGTTTAGCGACAAGGATTTTCCAAAGGAGGTAAAAGCGACTGTTTACTCCAAGGAAGAAGTTAAAAAAAGTAAATTTTTCAAATCTATTTGGGGCGATAGGTACAGGAAATACTACGCCATGGAAGTAAATGCCCCTACCCTTAGGTTAGATACTTTGTTTGGAGGTTTAAAACCGGTCCGTAAAGGCGGGGGCAACCAATCCAAATCCCTGCGATTATCCGATAAAAATGGAAAGGAATACGTAATTAGGGCAGTAAAAAAAAGTGCGGAAGTATATCTACAGGCCATGGCCTTTAAGGATAAATACGTCTTGGGAGAATTTAAGGACACCTATACCGAGAAACTTTTAATGGATTTTTATACCGGAGCACTGCCGTACGGCCTTCTTACAGTGGGAACCCTTTCGGACGCAATAGACCTTTACCATACCAACCCTAAACTATACTATATCCCAAAGCAATCTGCTTTAGCGGAATTTAATGGTGAATTTGGGGATGAACTTTATATTTTGGAGGAACAGGTGGGTGACGGCCATGGGGAATTGGGCAGTTTTGGTTATGCCAATAAAATTGAAAGTTCCTGGGACATGATCGATAAAATTAAAAGAGACGAAAAATATATTGTAAATACCGACAGATATCTAAGGACCCGCTTGTTTGATATGGTCATGGGGGATTGGGATAGGCATGACGACCAATGGCGATGGGGCGAAGTAAAGAATAAGGAAACAGGAAAGATTGTTTTTGAGGCCATCCCAAGAGACCGGGACCAAGTGTATTCCATTTGGGGAGATGGGGCCCTGATGGGTGTTGCAACAAGAATAATTCCTGCCCTTCAAATGATGGAAGGATTTCATAATGACATTAGAAATGTGGAGGCGTTTAACAAGAGTGCTTATGGTCTGGATGCAACCTTACTTGCCGAAACCACAAAAGCCGATTGGGAGAAGGAAGTACACTATATACAGCAAAACCTGACCCCGGCGGTAATAGACGAAGCCTTTAAAGCCTTTCCCAAAGAAATTATGGACGAAAATATTCTTGAATTAAAGAATATACTTAAATCCAGGATCAAGAACCTTCCCAAAATTGCCGATGAGTACTTTTTGGCACTTAATAAATATGTAGTCATAAAAGGTACCGATAAGGACGATTGGTTCGAAATCAACAATTTGTCCGAACAAGAAGTGGAAATCAAAGCTTTTAGAAACATAGACGGAAAAAAGGAAAAACTATTTTTTCAAAAGAAATTCAACCGCAATATCACTAAGGAAATTTGGATCTATGGTTTGGACGATGATGATATTTTTGAAGTCGCTGGGACTAAGGGCAATAAGATCAAAATTAGACTTATTGGCGGGCAAAACAACGATGTTTATGATGTATCGGAAGGCACAAATACCTGGATTTATGACCATAGATCCAAAAAAAATACATTCAAGAAAATCAAGGGAGCAAAACTAAGACTTAACAACGATTACGAAACCAACACTTACCAACCACTTAAACTTAGGAATAGCACACGGCAGATAATACCGACCATCGGATTCAATCCCGATGATGGAATGAAGCTTGGCTTTAATGCCACAAGCACCTTTTATGGACTACGACAAAACCCATATACAACCCAACACAATTACAATGCCGCCTATTATTTTGCCACCAACGGTTTTGAATTGGGCTACAAAGGAGAGTTTGCCCATATTTTCGAAAACTGGAATTTGGAACTGGCCGCCCGTTTTACCAGTCCCAACTTTAGCATTAACTTTTTTGGAATCGGGAATGAGACCGAAAATTTTGATAATACTTTGGAGATGGATTACAATAGGGTGAAAATTCAAAACTTAAATTTTTCTCCCTCTTTGATTTGGCGTGGACAGCTAGGGGCAAAATTCAGAACCGGCATTTCCTTGGAAAGTCTGGAAGTGGAAGAAACCGAAGATAGGTTTGTGAACACCTTTTACCTGGCCAACGGGGAAGAGAATAGAAACAGTTTTTTTGGGGTTGATGCGGAATACAGCTATGAGAATTTGGACAATGCAGCCTTCCCCACCATGGGGATGACCACTGGACTGCTCTTGGGTTACAAGGCCAGTTTAGAGAATCAAGGTCAGGCCTATGCCTATATAGTTCCAAGTCTTTCCTTAGATCATAAATTAGTATCTAATGGTAGATTGGTCCTTGCCTCCAAATGGAAGGCCCATTTTAATTTAGGGGACGAGTACGAATTTTACCAGACAGCCAGTATAGGTGGTATAGATGGACTTAGAGGTTTTAGAAACCAACGATTTTCCGGTAAGACCAGTTATTATCAGAATACAGACCTTAGATACAGTCTTAAAAGCCTAAAAACAGGATTATTGCCTGTTACCGTAGGGGTATATGGCGGTTTTGATTACGGAAGGGTCTGGACTCCCAACGAAAATTCCGATCTGTGGCACACCTCCTATGGAGGAGGGTTTTTTATTAACGGAGCGGATGTGATGACAGCGAGATTAGCCTTGTTCAACAGCGTTGACGGTCCAAGATTTTCCTTCGGTGTTGGTTTTGGTTTCTAATATTAAACTCTATGTTTTTGTATATGGTTTAGTTGCCCAATACAAAAGAATATAAATTTCTTCCCGTTTTTGCAGACTCTTCGTCCGAAAGCAATAAGGTATTGTTATTGGTAAAGGAAACGGATTCCAATTGCGTATAGACGCCCAGGTCTATCGTTTTTAGTGTCCCACTGGAAATAAAATTGTCCGATACATAATCCGTAAACACCCATAAAGTACCATTCCCCAACAATACTATGGTCTTACCATCAGGAGAAATATCGGCAGAGGTTATTTGCCTATTCCTCTTTCCTTTCGGAGGAATAAAGGAACCCAAATATTGGGCTTTGTGTTTTCCCTCTACGGCAGGCACTTTGTACAATAAGGCTTCCCCGTTAAAAGGCTGGGTCCTATTCTTTGTTATGATGTAGAAGTTGTTCCGGTAATAAAAAAATGCCTCGGCATCATAAAGCATTTTATTTTTTTTTGGAGGAAAATCTTTTTGTTCGGGGTAATTGAATTCAATCTTTTCCGCCTCAATATCATCCCCATTTTCTTCATTGGGATCGGGAATTTTATAAATGGCCAAATTCTTCCTATCGTTGCTGTTATTACCAAAGTCCCCAATGAATACATTACCATTTTCATCACGTGCCATATCTTCCCAATCGTTGTTTTTGGCATTCTTTACTTTTAATTCCTTTACTAGGTCACCTTTATAATTCACTTGATAAATTTTATCGGGATTACCTCTATCCATCACGAACCAAACCGTTGAGTCCTTGGCAGGGACCATTCCAGAATTCTCGGTTAATTTATGAGGAAGTTTGGTAACATAGGTCAGTTGACCATAATTACTGGCACAGCTAATTATGCTTCCCCAGAGCAGCAAAAACAAGTATTTTTTCATCCAATTAAAAATTTAATCATCTATGTGGGGAACTAGCAAATTAATCCTGCTTATGCATATATTCTATTATTCTTTTAAGGGCATATAGATTTCAGCGATCCAATCCAATTCGTTTCCCCCAATATTAGGGTTGCTAAAAAATACCTCAACAGGTCTTTCCCAGACCTCCATCCCATTCTTATTTGCATAATCCAACAAGGCGTACCAAGCACGGTCAGAGGTTATATAATTTCCGTTATAAATGGCTTTTATCGCCCTAAGGCCTTCAAATTTCTTATACTTTATAATACCATTTTGCGGAAGGCTATCACTTTTGATAATTGGATAACAAAAATTATAGCTAATACTGTCCACTTCCCTGTTCCAATCGGTAATTTCCAGAAATGGTCTGCCGTTTAATTCTACATTATTGTCCACAAGTACCGTACTTAATATAGGGTAATTTTGCATCATTCCCTTTGCTTTCCCGAACTGCGAAGCCTTTATGGGGATATAGGCACAATAAGTATCTGGAAGCTGTTGTAAGGTATCCAAAACGGTGACCTTAAATTTTTCCAAATGCTCCGTCAGCGCATTGTTAAAGTCCAGAATGGTTCTTTTAGTACGTTTTTCGAAACCAGTATCGAAAAAGGGGATTATCAATCTATTCCCCAAGCTATGATCTACATCCTTTATATATACCTTAATCTTTGAGGTAGAATCATTAACCGGGGTTATTTTCCATTGATATAGGTATGTAGAATCATTAAACTTAAATTGCTGATCTATATTCAAAAAATCTCTTTCTTCCAACAACACCGTATTCTTATTGGCATTGCCCCATGACTTTATACTCTGATTAATGGTACCGGGGAATGTTTTGGAAGTAATGGATACCGAATAATCATAAGGCTTTATAAACAAATACCAAACCAATGATCCCAGAAGTAGGAAAGCCACTAAATAAACAATTTTGTTTCTCACTAATTGTAATTTTATGCCGGGTTAGTAATTCTTGAAACCTTTGTAAATTCAGATATGAATCCAGTTTAAAAAATTACTTGGATACCAATTCCTTTTTCCCGTTCATTTCCAGTTTATCCACAATAAATTTCCCCAAATTTCTACCTTGTCCTACCCCGACTTCCACTGCGGCCCTATAATGTATGCCCCCGTACATTCTACTTATGGCTGCTTCATCTGCCGCCTGATTAAAAGAGGTAAAACTTCGTATTGGCAGACCATAGGGTATTTCGGTATCGTCATCAAATGCAAAATTATCCCCAAAAATACTGGTTAAGGCCGTAGCTGCAGCACCGGAGACCACGGAATGTCCGCTGGTGTACTCTGGAAATGGGGGTGTTTGAAGGACAGGTGCCCAGTTTTCATCTATATACTGATTTATTACGGTTTCCGGACGTATTAAATTAGAACGGTATTTTTCGTCCCAACAGCTTATAAAGGCATCGGCTATTGCCATTGAAGTTTTGGTATAGGCAAATACGGTTTTGTCAAAATCCGAGTTTGTTTTCTCGCAAGCAATTTTGGTAATCCCGATCCAATGTGCCCCTGGAGTAATCTTTTTGGTTGCGAACATTAAATGGCCCATGGTTACCGAAACATAAGGATTACAATCCCAAAATTTTGCAATAGCTATCTCTTCCGAGCTATCCCCTTTGGCAGTAATGTCTTGACTAATATCATAAACCTCCTTTACTTCCCTGTAAAAGTCGGATCCTTTATCCATAGAAAATGATGGTGGTGGCGCTGGCACAAATTGATTGGCAGAATCAATTACGAAGGGCCTTATTTTACTCCAATGAGGTTCTATTCCGTCCATATAAGCCGGTGGGGTGGGTTGCCAACGCGAATCATCGTCCGTATTAATGGTAAATTTGGGCATAGTCCTGGTCTGCTTATAATTATCCTTGTCCAACCAATCCCCTATATGCTTTGCCACGGCCAGACCATATTCCTCAGAATTCTCAAAGAGGGTCAAGTTTTTTTCTTGCCAATTTGCATACAAACTATCTCGATGTACCTCAATTTTATCCTCGGAAAAAATTAAACGCTTACTTAATTCCATATGCGCAATTAGGGCCGCCATTTGATAATTTATGGGCTTGTCCTCGGCTGGCACTGGAATAGGGGTCAAATCTGTAACCTGACTTACCAAAGATTTGTACTCATCGTTGTTCAGCGCTACAATTTCATAGGCAGCTATATTGGGATAAGCAAAAATTCTACTGGCCACTGGGGGAGAAAAAATATCATGGATCATAACTTCTGTGACCTTATGGATAGACCTATGTAGATCCTGGGAAGTAATAATTATAAGCTCTTCCTTTTTGTTGCATGATATTACAACCGCAAATAATACAACTAATTTTAAAAATAGTTTCATCTTAATCTTTTTGTCCAAATAATACTAAATCTCCCTTAATCCCCCAAGTCATACACCTGGGCCTTGTCATCATTAAAGGTAACCAAGAGATAGGTCTTACCGTTTAAATCTATCATCTTCAAATGTCTAACAGATTTAAGCCCCAGTTCCAGTCCTAATTTGTTACCCAAAATTACATCATTTTTATCCTTTATCAGCGCTCCTGAGAAGGAATCCAACCTGCCATGATATGGCTTAACACCAAAATAGTTCCCCGCTGCAAGAATTTCAGTTTCCCCGTCCTTATCAAAGTCGTACTCCAAGAAGGCCCTTATTGGGGCAACCTGTAATTCCGATTTAAAGGGAACAAATGAATATTTCCCGCCATTATTCTCCAAGTAACCGGATTCTAGCGTATTCACTTCAAGAACGGTACTGTTCTTAAAGGAATCTACATCAAGAATATCCTCTATAGATTTTCCTGCAAAGGACTTATAAGTTAAAAATTTCTTTCTAAGGCCAACCATCTGGGCCGAAAGTTCATCCAATCCTTCCAAAGAATAATATTTGCCATTTTTTTCAATGGCCACTATAGTCTCCGTACTTCCGTTCTGGTCAAAATCCGAATAAAACATTTTCATTGGAAATTTATCCGATGCTTTAAATTTGGTGTTGTTGCCCCAATTACCCAGTAGATAATCCAAGTCTCCGTCCTTATCTATATCAAAGGGAATTATACATTCCCACAGTCCTTTATAAGGGCGGTCCAAAGGTAAAACTTCCATCAATTGCCCCTTGTTGTTCTTAAAGAATTTCGGCGACATCCACTCCCCTACCACTATTAAATCCAATACCCCATCATTGTCAAAATCGGACCAAGCGGCATCAGTGACCATCCCTACCTTTTGTAGTTCCTTATTTTCCACAACAGTGAACCTGCCTTGATCGTTTCTTAGCAAAAAGGAATTGGGGATATTGCCAAAATCGTTGGTTATGGCATTATTGCCTATAAATAAATCCAAGTCCTCATCGTTGTCGAAATCACTTTCCCGTATTACGGCAGCATTTTCAAAATACTCCGGTAACACACCAGGCTCAAAACCGGTAGTGTTTTGAAGGTAATAACTATCTTTTAAGGGTGGCATTTCATTATAAAAATCCCCGCCTCCGGATCCTATTACAAGATCGGCCATCCCATCTTTGTTCAGATCAGCTATTAGGGCAGTAATATCCTCCTTTATAGAGTCATTGGCAATATTATCTATTCTCTTTTCCAGATAGGTAGTATCGCCTTGTAAAAATATTCTGGACGGAATGTATTTGGAACCTCCAAAGAACAAATCCTTTTTACCATCACCGTTCAAATCCCCTATGGCCAATGCCGGACCACGATCCGATATTTGATAGGGAATCAATTTCTGTCTGTTGATATCCAGATAATTGTCTTCCTCATGCTCAAAATTGATTCCCAAGTTACCTGTAACCTTTTGGAACATCTTTTTGGAAGTAGGTCTTAGCGAATTATAACTGAAGGGTTTTGTGTTTTCTGGGGAAATAACCAAGGTTTGATTGGTAGCCACTTGTTTTAAGACTTGAAAGGTCTTATTTGGCCAGACAATTTTTAAGGAGTCTACCGTCTTTTGTTTTCCAAAACCAAAATGGACCATGGGTTCTGAAGAGGCTTGGAACCCCCGAACGGTATACAGTTCCTTATACTGTAATTTCCCATTTAGATAGGCAAAAACTTTGGTGCCAATGCCAAATTTATTCTTGGCCGTATAATTAAACCTAAGTTTTAAATAATTGGCCTCGGTGTCCGTTTTATTGATATACAATGCCGCGGGACTGTTGAGGGTATTGGTTATAAGGTCCAGATCACCATCATTGTCCAAATCTGCCATGGCAGTAGCCCCGGAAATCAAGGTATCCTTCATGATCCAAGTGCCGGACATATCTTGATACTTCATGTCCTCCCCACCTTTAAAAACATAATTATGGGTCACCCCGGAAGGCATCATATTAATGGCTTGTTGGTCCACAAGTTTGGTATTGTTAAGCTTGTTTCTTATTTGTTCGTCCGAAGCGAATTTTATAAAGTCAAGATCGTTTGGCCTTTTGGGGATACCATTGGAAATAAAGATATCCTGTTCCCCATCCTGGTCATAATCCCCAAAAAGTGCACTCCAACTCCAATCGGTCGCCGCAATTCCGCTTTGGATAGCTGTTTCGGAATAGGGGGCATTGTGCTGGTTTATAAACAGCATATTCCTGGAATATTGGTAGTGGTACCCAAAACGAGCCACTCTCAAAATTTGGGTTTGGGTAAGGTCGTCCCCCTCTGAAGACTTAAGTACCTTTTCATCTTCGGGGAGCATGTCCAAAGAAATAAGATCTGGCCAACCGTCATGGTTAATATCGGCTACGTCGTTCCCCATGGAAAATTTGGTGGTATGTCCAAAATAACTCCGCAATTGTTCTGAAAATGTTCCATTGCCGTTGTTGATATAATAATAATCGTCCTCATGAAAATCGTTCCCAACATAGATATCCGGATATCCATCCTGATTAAAATCGGCTACTGCAATACCCAGTCCGTATCCATTTGCGCCACCATAAATGCCCGCTTCTTCACTAACATCTTCAAAAATGCCCCCATCATTGCGCAACAACCTATCCCCCGATTGGGCATTTCTCTTTTTACGTATTTCGGCCTTACCATAAGATTCTTGGGTATGTACGGCATGATTGAGCAGGTACATATCCAAATCCCCGTCCAAATCGTAGTCCAACAAGGCGGCGGAACTACTGTAGGTATCAAAATCGAGTCCAAATCCGGCTGCACTTTCCGTAAAGGTAGTATCCCCATTGTTAATATACAGTTCATTATGTCCGTTAAAGCCATTTATACCTACTACTGCGCAGACGTAGATATCCAGGAGACCGTCCCCATTAATATCTCCCATAATGGCTCCCGTATTCCAGGAGCTTTCCCCAGCAATACCCGCAGTGTCCGTAATATCCCTAAACTTCAACCCACCTTCGTTTAGGTAAAGTCTATTTTTAACTTGGTTCCCGGAAAGAAAAACATCTGGCAGTCCATCCCCATTAATATCCCCAATAGCTACTCCACCTCCATTGTAGAAATAGAGATAGTCAAGAATATTCAAGTCGTCGGATTCCGTAACGGTATTCTGAAAGTCGATCCCCGTTTCGCTTGGCGATGGGTTCCTGAAAACCTCACCTTCCTTCGGGCCACAACCCAAGAGAACCACTGTGAATAAAACAAAAAAGTTATATCTACTCATCCAGTGCAAAAACTTTTGGTTTATTATCATTAATGGCAGCAATTACGAACCGTTTACCATTGCTGTCCTGAAACTGTTCAATATGTTTTACCTCCTCTTTTATTAAGAACCCGCTTTCATCGTAATTCTGCCATTTAAAATCCAATTTTTCATTTCCCAGAAGAATACTCCCAAAATTGGCGTCCAGACGTGAATATTGAGGTTTGAATTCAAAGTTATTACCGCCCATAATAAGGTCCAAATAGCCGTCGCCATTAACATCGGTACAGGTAATTCCGCAGACGCAGGACAATTGTACTCGCCCTGGTAACTTTTTTATGGTAAATTTTCCTCCCCCTTCATTAATGGCAATTACCGATTCCTGTACGGTGCCCTCCTTTACTATAGATCGATCGAAAATTTCGCCAGAAAACAATTCCCCTATCGTTCTTTTTGCATATTCGGAAGCTTTGAGGTTTTGCTTTTTCAAGGCCACCATTTGGGTTGTCAACTCCTTCTTTTGATGAATGGGGTAGTCCTTCCCCTCAAAATTTCGCGTGGTAATTTGTTCAATGGTCCCATTATTATCAAAATCGTTGACCCACAGTTTCATTGGATTATCCCTAGAACAGGAATAGGGCACATTATTCCCCTGATTTCCCAAAATCAAATCATAATCGCCATCATTGTCCAAATCTTCTGCACTCACTACATTCCACCATCCGGTTAAACTATCCAGTGCAGTATTCATCTTGGAAATTCTCTTGCCGGAGTTTTTATAGATTACCGGCCTGCCCCAATCTGCCACGGTTATTAAATCTTTCTTCTGGTCACCATCCATATCTACCCAGATAGCGTCCGTTACCATGCCTGCCTGTTTTGTATCGTAGGCAAGACGTTCCGTAGCATCCACAAAAGTGCCGTCTCCCTTATTTTCAAGGAATAAATGGTCTGGATCCAAACCATAATTCCCTACAACACTCCTAGACCCTATAAAGACGTCCATATCCCCGTCACTATCAAAATCATGGGGCGCAATCACGGCAATATTTTTAAAGGTACTGGGCAAAATTTCAGATGAAGCCACAAAAACTCCCTTGCCGTTATTAATGTAAAGCCTTGCCCTATAGCGTGTTTCATCCCCTACCTGATTTCCGCCATTACCTACCATCAGGTCCATATCGCCATCACCATCTACATCCAAAAAGGCCGCGGCAGTATCCTCTAGCGCCACATCCTTTTCAAATGCCTTTTGAACACTGGCGGTTAATTTTCCATTGCCATTATGAAGATAGAGTACCCCGGGCTGATTTGCCCCACCTCCAATAAAAATATCCTCATTACCATCACCATTAACGTCGGCCACAGCCAAGGCAGGTCCTTCTTGGGAGAGCATTTTAGAAATCAGCCCTTCGTAATCAAAGTCATTGTAATTGTTCTCTTTGTGCTGCAATAGCTTGGCATTGGCCAGCTCCCTAAGAAGAGGATTGACATTGCTTTTATTATTGGGAACAAATAAATCCTGGGCCTCAGAATTCTTAAGGGTCAGGAATTGATTGGTTTTAATATTGCTGAATTTTTGGGTACGGTCGTCGGGCCAAATTACCTGCAAGGAATCAATGGAGGTATTTTTGCCCAGGCCAATGGTCATTATATAGTCCACTGAGGATTGAAAACCTCTTGAAGGCATTAATTCCTGTACTATTACCTGATCGTCAAAAAAAAGTTTTACGGTGGCCCCAATGGCAAATTTGTTCCCATCCTTGCCTTCAAACTTTAATTTAAGATAATTGTTTCCGGACTTTTTTTCACTGTGATTCTCATATACAAAAGCCTCCATATTTACATTATTGACCACAATATCCAAGTCCCCATCATTATCAAGGTCACCGTAAGCCGCTCCATTGGACATACTGGGCAATTCCAAGCCCCATTTTTTGGTTTCATTGGAAAATGTAATGTCCCCATTGTTCCTATACGCGTAGTTTGGTTGGGGAGCAATGGGCATTTTGGATATTATGGAATCTATGGATTGTTTCTCTCCTGTTAGTGCCATTTCCTGGATAATCTCGTTAGCAAAGAAGTCCACAAAATCCAGATCCGTAAGATCGTGATTAATACCATTGGTTATGTAAATATCCTTTAAACCATCGTTGTCCATATCGAACATAAGTCCGGCCCAGCTCCAATCGGTTTTGGCAACACCACTGTAATAGGCTATCTCGGAAAACGAATTATTTCCGTTATTTAATTGCAAGGTGTTTTGGATGTACTGCTGGTAAAAATCCTTGCTCTGCTTTAGTTTAAAAACGTTGTAACCTTCAAACTCCATAACCGATTTCACCCTTTGGTCCCCTTCCGGTAGCATATCCGTAATAAAGATATCCGCATAGCCGTCATTGTTTATATCGGCCATGTCTATTCCCATTGCGGATAAACTTAAATGGGAGGTCCATTGTTCAATTTCCTCCTTAAAAGTGCCATCCTTTTGATTGATATAGAGGTAATCCCTTTCGTAAAAATCATTGGAAACATAGATATCCGGATAGAGATCCCCATTGATATCACTTACCATTACCCCAAGTCCAAAGCCTATTAAACTTCCATAAATACCAGCTTTTTCACTAACATCCACAAACTTGCCGTTGTCATTTCTAAGGAGCATATCGCCCACACCTTTGAAGATCTCCGGAACTCCGGCCCAATCTTGGGCCCTTACTTCGCGCTGTTCTGCATACCCCAGACTACTTACGGGAACATTACTGTTATTCAATATATATGCATCAAGATCCCCGTCCTTATCGTAATCAAAAAACGTGGCATGGGTAGAAAAACCGGTCTTGGCCAAATTATATTCAGCGGCCTTCTCGGTAAAGGTAAGATCGCCATTGTTTATATAAAGGTCATTATCATGGTTATTACCCTCCATATTACCTGCATTACTTACATAAAGATCCAATAATCCATCATTATTAATATCTACCATGGTTACCCCTGTAGACCAGGGTTTGTTTCCCTGTACACCTGCTTTCTCGGAAATATCCTCAAATTGTAGACCTCCTTTGTTCAAATACAGTTTATTGGGAACCATATTCCCTGTAAGATAAATATCGGGTAGGCCATCGTTATTAATATCACCAATTGCCACTCCCCCGCCATTGTAGAAATTTCTATACTTAAAAATATTAAAGTCTTTCTGGTTTACTACTTTATTTACGAAGTCGATACCTGTTTTTTCAGAGGCTAATAATGAGAATAAGGCATCCCCGTTATCCACGGCCACTTTATCCACTTCTTTTTTTTGGGAACAAGACCCCAACAATAGCACTCCCATTAAAATAAGGCTTCCCCTTATAATAAGTTTCCCCATATATTCTTGTGATTATTTTTTTGAGATAGCCTTAAAATCCATTAAATATTTTCCACGGCTATTTACCATTTTAATTTCAATCCATTTTGCCAATATTTTTTTCCAACCAGCAAGGAAAAGTGAATTCCATAAAATACATGGCCTTTTTGGACCTCCATTCAAAAGATCTAAAATCGTTATGAAAGCTGGTATTCAAAGGGAAAAAGCCACCCTTTAAACATAGGGACGAAGATAAATAAAGTTCAATAATTTAAAGGTGAAATCAATGTTAATAATTGATATTTTTTTGCGCTTCCCTGATAGTATTTTGATTCACCCTAAATATGCATTTTGTGATAAAGTAAATATCCATGCCATATATTATAAATAATCCAATATATTTAGACCACCAATCAATTAAACTCGAATTTATAATGTTAGGAATTCTTTCTTTCGTAGGCTTTACCCTTTTAGTGGCCCTTATAGCCTACCTGGCTACCCGAAAAACTGATGAAAGTTCCTCTGATGGTTATTTCTTGGGAGGTAGAAGCCTTACCGCCGGAGTAATCGCAGGTTCTTTACTTTTAACAAATCTTTCTACGGAACAAATAGTAGGTCTTAACGGAAGTGCTTATACCGATGGTTTATCGGTAATGGCCTGGGAGACCTTAGCGGCAATTGCCATGGTAGTTACTGCCGTTTTTCTATTGCCCAGGTATTTAAAAGGCGGACTTACCACCATCCCCCAATTCTTGGCAAAAAGATTTGATGTAACTACAAAAACCATAACCTCAGGTCTCTTTTTGACCGGCTATGTGGTAGTACTTTTACCTGTTATCCTATATTCCGGTTCCGTGGCAATAAGTGGCATGTTCAATGTTCCCGAACTTTTGGGGGTTTCAGATTCGACTGCCCTGGTCTTGTGCATTTGGGGAATTGGAGTAATTGGATCTATTTACGCAGTTTTTGGTGGACTAAAGGCTGTTGCCGTTTCGGATAGTATTAACGCTATTGGTCTCATTGTTGGGGGAATCTTGATACCCATTTTTGGATTGATGGCCATAGGGGACGGAAATATGTTTACCGGTCTTGACAATTTAATTACTTCGGATGCCGCACGATTTGACTCTACCGGTAACGCTGGACAGGAAGTACCATTTTCTACAATTTTCACAGGAATGATGCTGGTACAGCTTTTTTATTGGGGTACCAACCAACAGATTATACAAAGAGCCTTGGGAGCCAAGAATTTGGCCGAGGGTCAAAAGGGATTATTATTAGCTTCTTTTTTAAAGATTCTTGGACCTTTAATTTTAGTTCTTCCAGGAATGATTGCCTATCATTATTTTGATGGCAGTTTGGCTTCCAGTGACCTTGCCTATCCAGAATTGGTACGTGCCGTATTGCCTAAACCTTTGGTCGGATTTTTTGCAGCTGTACTGTTCGGGGCCATTTTGAGTTCCTTTAACAGTGTGCTCAACAGTTCGGTAACCCTGTTCGGAATTGATATATACAAACAGCATATAAATAAGGAAGCCCCTGAAAAAACAGTGGTTAAATACGGAAAGATATTTGGTATCTGTTTGGCACTGGCAGCTATGTTCATAGCGCCATTAATCGCCAATGCCGGTAGTCTGTTCAATTACCTACAGGAGATAAACGGTATATACAGTATTCCTATATTCACAATTATTGTAGTAGGGTATTTAACCAAAAGGGTACCTGCTATAGCTGCTAAAATAGGCATCTTTTCGGGATCATTATTATATATTATAAGTCAGTTTATCCTTAAGGGCCAGTTTGTGGATAAAGCCCTTGAAACGGCCAAGGCCTCTGGCATTACAGACCCTGCCGCATTGAAATTAATAGAGGCAGATGCTTATCCACACTATTTGCACATCATGGCTATTTTGTTTGTTACCAATGCCGCGATTATGCTTTTGATAGGAAAGTTTTACCCTAGAAAAGAAGCCTTTGAGCTGGAATACACCAAGCAAGTTTCTATAGAACCCTATAAATATGTAAACCATGTAGGGATTGCCATTTGCGTTATAGTAATTGGAATTTATATTTATTTTGCCAAATAGTTTCTTGGCAATAGCACTAAACAACTTTGCCACATAAAAAAGAGGGCTGTTCAAATGAACAGCCCTCTTTTTAGTATAAACCTAAATTAAATTTTTAGTATCCCGGATTCTGAACCAAATTAGGATTGGAAAGCAATGCTGTTTCCGGAATTGGGAAAAGATTCATATTAGGATCTCCAGTTACCTCCTTAAGACCCCAAGGGGCGGTGAACTTATCGAATCGTACCAAATCGTTCCTTCTCCAAAATTCTATGTATAGCTCCCTACCGCGTTCTGCCAATAATACATCCTCTGTAACATTGGGCAAATCAGGGGTATTGGTCCTAGCTTGACGTAATTCATTGACCATTGAAGTTATATCCTCTCCCATACGCATCATGGCCTCGGCCTTCATCAAATGGGCATCGGAATATCTAAAAAGAATCTGGTGCTTTCTAAAAGAGTTAATTTCTCCCCCATCATTCGGGTGGTATTTAAGAATTCTTATACCGTCAGCTTCTCCATTTCCTACCAAAGAGGTCAACTCTTTTTTCAATATTAGATCTCCTCCCTGTCTATTTTTCAATTTAGTTCCGTCTTCATTGTACTGCTGATTGATCAAAAAGCCGTACCCAAGACCTAAATTAACATTATCGGCATTGGAAGCGTCCGGAACCCATCCTCTTCTTTCTTCCTGGCCATCGCCCACATAATTGGTGTTGGGATCGCCTTCAAAAGAGTCATAGAATTCGGCCAAGGTAGAAAATCCGTTCCATCCACCACCAGTATTATCTGGGGAGTTCATGTTGTAATGCATACTATTCCATATCCTTGCCGCAACTTCACTCTTTAAATAGAAGATGGTTTCGTTATCATCCGAGGATTCAAATATCTGAAAATATCCAGTCTCGATTCCAAAACCAAGATCAGCTATCTCGTCAACAGCATCTATCACTTTTTGCATATTGGCGTCATCAACTGCACCCCCATTATAGATATGGGAATTCAGGTACATTTTAGCCAAAAGAAAGTTCACCGCTGCCTTTGTAGCAGTCCCCGTATTGGCAGTTCCTGGACTACCATCGGGCAAGCCCGGCAATGCTGCCAATAAATCCGACTCCACAAAGCTGAAAACCTCACTTCTGGTCAACACCTTTGGATTAATTTCCGGACCTTCATCCACTTCCCTAAAGGGAACGGATCCAAAAAAGTCCATCAAAAAAAACATATTGAATGCCCTTAGATATTTGGCTTCCGCCAATACTGCGGCATCCGGGTTACTTTCTATAATCTCAGAAGCCCTAAAGACATTCTCATTTAAATTGTTCCATGCGTTCTTAATAAATAAATGCGCTGGGGTCCATGTATGGGTATGCAACTGTCTCCATATCCCGTTATCGCCCCAGTCGGTTCCACGAGTTGGTATCAACAACTCATCCGTAGTAACCTCGGACATTGCGTACATGGTTTCCTGGGTCTGAAAATCGGCACCCACACCATTGTACAGGTCACTAAGTGAAGAAGCCGGATTAGCCAGTGGTGTAAAACCGCCACTGGTTGCCTTACTTATGATCGAATCCGTTTCTTCTATCTCCAAATTGGTACAGCCAACAAGGCCCACCAATACAAATATGGAGCCGAAAACGGGTTTCATATATTTTTGTATGTTCATAATGCTATGATTAAAAAGTTACGTTAAATCCTAATGTGTATGTTCTTGGTCTTGGGAAGGAGCTATAATCGATACCCGCTATAGGCAGACCATTTAATAGGGCAGCACTGGCCGGCGCCACACTAACCTCTGGATCAAGACCTGAATAATCTGTAATCACAAAAAGGTTCTGACCGGTAAGACTAAGTCTCATAGACTTGAACAAGCCTTCCTTTAAGGGAACGTTATAGGAAATAGATGCTGTTTGCAATCTTACAAAATCGCCTTTTTCCAAGAATCTAGTAGAAACCGAAGCTTCTGCAAATCTACCTTCCTGTCCTGCCAACTCCACCACATTCTGTGTTACATTATTACCACTACCAATGGCACCTCCCGTAAAAAATGCGTTGGCGGTATTGTTGTAAATATAGTTGCCAAATTGCCCATTAAAATACATGGATGCCGACCAGTTTTTGTAACTGGCAGAGGTAGAAAAACCTCCTGTGAAATCCGGTAGGGCACTTTTACCCACGAACTGTTGGTTATCCACACCGCCCTCATGCACAGGGTTCCCGTTGGCATCGAAACCTGTAAACTCCCTTAAATAAAAGGAATACAAAGGTTGTCCTGAGGCCAAGCGTTGGGCAAAAGCGTTGGACAGACCGGCACCGCGAATTGTACCCGCTGCAATCTCTCCGTCGAAATCCGTAATTTCATTTTTATTGTAGGCCACGTTAAAGCCAGCAGTCCAATCAAAATCCTCTCCTTGTAAAATATCGTAATTTAGGGAGAATTCAGCTCCTTGATTCAACACAACGGCATCCAAATTTTGGAAAAAAGTGGGCTGTGGGGAAGGCTGGGCCGCTTCTATATTAAGAAGTAAATCCCTTGTTTCCTTGCGATACACATCCACCGATCCACTAAAACGATCATTGGCAAACCCAAAATCCAAACCTACGTTATATTGGGTAGTCTCCTCCCACTTTAAATCAGGATTGGCAAATTCCACGGTTGAAATACCCGGTACGCTAACAGCACCTCCATCACCAATATTGGGATCACCATTGGTGGTAGTGGAATATCTTTCCCTACGAGCGAAACGACCATATCCCAAACCATCCTGGTTTCCTGTAATACCGTAACTCAACCTAAGTTTTAAGGTAGACATGGCATCGCCCATAAAATCTTCTTCATTGATCTTCCAGGCAAAAGCTGCGGAAGGGAAAATACCGTATCGATTATTTTCGCCAAAACGTGAAGAACCATCGGCCCTGACCGTTGCTGTAAACAGATACTTACTAGCTATACTATAATTGGCCCTGGCAAAAAAGGATTGTAACTCGTCCGTATTATCAAAAGTATTTGTGAAAATAGATTTCACAGGAATAGTTACCTCTCCCAAATATTCAGTTTCAGGTGTTGGAAAAAGCCTATTCACAAAAAGATCGGCAGCACCCCCGGACGCATAACCATATTGCTGGTAAGAGCCCGTAATCATGGATTCTATCTTGCTTGCTGCATCGGTTAAATTCCTGGCCATGGAGTTTAAATTGGTTGTGGAATAACCCCAACCTTCCACATTTCTTCCCTCTGTATTAAAATCCTGATAGGAGAAACCTCCTAGAACATCCAATACGGAATTATCGAACTCTTTTTTGTAAGTCAAGGTTAATTCCAACAGCCTATTTTCCAAATTAAGGTCATTTAAGGTACCTCTACCATTACCCCCTGCACCACGACCAACATTAAAGGATTTACTGCCCAATTCAGCTTCACGTGTAGAATTGGATTTATCGTAACCTACAGTAGCCTTGGCCGTTAAATCTTCCACAATATCATATGAGGCAGAAAAATTGATCAAAAAGCGATCGGTATAAGTTAAACTTTGCCAGTTCTCCAACAAATTCAATGGGTTGATCCTATCCCCTGGGTTGAAAGTACTATTGGCAGGCCAGGTAGGATTGGCAGAATAAGCTGATCCCAACATATCCCCAGTGGACCCTGCACTACCACTTAATGGTGGTGCCTCGTCATTTACCCTTGAAAGGGTAGTCTGTAAATCCAACCTCAACTTATCGTCAAATACTCTTTGGGAAAGATTAATTCTACCAGTAACCCTCTCCTGTGAGGATTTTGGTACAATCCCGAATTGTTTCCCATAATTAAATGTAGCCCTTACATTGCCCGATCCATAATTCTGGGAGTAGGCAAGGTTGTTATTGGTCGAAGATGAATTTCTGGTTACCAATGACTGCCAATCGGTATCATTCCCTAAATCTGTTGCATTTCCTCCAAAGGCAGAAACGGCGGACAGGAATTCGCTCCTATTCAATAAATCAAATTCATTGGCAGGTGATGAAAAACTTAAATCGGAAGAAAACTCCCAAGTACCTCCCTGTGCACCACCTTTACCACTCTTGGTAGTAATGATAACAACACCATTGGCACCTCTGGAACCATAAATGGCCGTTGATGACGCATCCTTTAGGATACTCATGCTTTCAATATCGTTTGGGTTCAAAAAGCTAAGTGGGTTTCTAGCAGAACTAGACCCTACACCTATATCCGTACCTTCAGAAGAACTACCTCCAGAAGGAAGTGGAACACCATCTACCACAAATAAGGGATCGTTATTGGATCTAACCGAAGAAGTACCCCTAATCCTGATGGAAACACCAGAACCTGGCTCACCACTTCCTTGGGAAATTTGAACCCCAGCGGTCTTACCCTGAATCAATTGTTCGGGAGACGAAATAACGCCTCCGTTAAAGTCCTCGGAAGTTACTGCGGAAACGGCACCGGTGGCATCCTTAACAGTTGTAGTACCATAACCTATGATAACTACTTCTGCCAATGCCTGTGCATCTTCTTCCATCATAATATTAATAGTGGTCTGGTTCCCTACTGCCACCTCCTGTGTTTTGTAGCCGATATAGCTAAAAACAAGGACAGAACTTGCATCCACATCACTAATGACAAAATTTCCATCAAAATCTGTTTGTGCCCCATTGGTAGTTCCCTTTACCACGACACTGGCTCCCGGTAAGGGGCCACTAGCATCAGATACCGTACCTGATACTTCTTGAGCCGATGCTAATCCAAAACACAAAAATGTTCCAAATAGCAAAAAGCTTTTAAGTAATTTAAGCTTCATACATTGTTAGTTTTAATTGAGTTAAATAATTGAAAGTTGTAATTGAGTTAATTAATAATTGAGTTCACTATTTCATAAAAATTCACGTTCCATTATCGAAGATAAATAATATTATCGCTATTTATTGTTATATTTCTATTTTTAACGCTAAAAATTTAACTAAAACGTTTTCGTAAAATTTCGGTCTTTCGTGACCATAAACACAGGGCCAACAACCGATCTCTGTCTTTTTTATGATTTCAGAAATGTTAAATATTGTACGAATATACACCATTTTTTATTTCAATGGTATTTTGACAAAAATATGTACTATTTAAACAATTCTTTAAAATAGATTTCACTCCTTATCTGAATATACTATTTTTACATCCTGTAATCCAATATTCCAATTAGCGCCAAAGCATTGTGAATGCCTTAATATTTTTAATAGTATATTCACTTGAAAAAAAATTGACCTTTGAAAAGAAAAATCACCCTCAAACATATTGCAAGGGAATTAGGGGTTTCCATTTCTACAGTTTCCAAAGCATTGAAAAATAGTGAGGAAATTGGATCTGACACTAAAGAGAAGGTCCAGGCTTTTGCCAAACTTTACAATTACAAGCCCAACAATATTGCCATCAGTTTAAAAAATAAGCGCACCAAAAATATTGGCGTTATAATCCCAGATATAGTACATCACTTTTTTACCACTGTTTTTAGAGGGATCGAAAAATACGCCAATGCCAAAGGCTACAATGTCATTGTCTGTGTCTCCGATGAATCTTTCGACAAGGAAGTCATTAATATGGAATTACTTGCCAACGGAAGTATAGACGGGTTTATTATGGCGCTTTCCTCCGGCACCCAATTGAAAAACGATTACAACCATTTAAAGGAAGTTACCGAACAGGGCATACCTTTGGTATTATTTGATCGTGTTGCGGAAGATATAAAATGCGACAAGGTAATCATCAATGATAAAAAGGGAGCTTATAACGCGGTAACCAAATTCATAAAGGACGGCAGAAAAAGAATAGCCCTAATTACTTCAGAGGACTATATAAGTGTAAGCAGGGAAAGAGCTGCCGGTTATAAGGAGGCATTGTTGGACAATGGCATAGACTATAATGAAGACCTTGTTTTAAAATTTCCATCCATGGAAATCAACGAAAACTTGATTGAGGATTTTTTTGAAAGGGAAACAGTAGACGCCGTGTTGAGCGTTAATGAAATATTTGCCATTCACAGTATGCGCTATGTACAAAGTAAAGGCTTAAAAATTCCTAAGGATATTTCCTTTATTGGTTTTACAGATGGGCTTCTGTCCAAATACGCCTCCCCCGGATTAACCGCCATTGCGCAACACGGTGAACAAATGGGAGAAATAGCGGCAGAAATACTTATAGACAAGGTAGAAAACGATATGGAGGAAGAAACCTATGTAACAAGGGTTTTGGAACCTACCCTGATAGAGCGCGGATCAACTGTTAATTAAGAACCCTAACAAGTAGTTTCAAGGCCAATAATATCCAATTACCCTACAAAAGCTGGCCATATGGCCCTCTGTCCCCAAGATACAGCCAGTACATGGTCATTTCCCCAACAACAAACACTTCTTTTTACTGGCCGTCAAAATATTTATTAATATCTTAAACCGATGAATAAAACTGGATTTATTTTTGATTTGGACGGTGTTATTGTGGATACTGCCAAATATCATTATCTGGCCTGGCGAAAATTGGCCAATGAATTGGGATTTGAATTTACCCAAGAGCAAAACGAACTATTTAAAGGGGTAAGTCGCAAAAGATGCCTGGAAATTCTCTTGGAAATTGGGAACATTAAGGCGTCGCAAGAACAGTTCAGCAGATGGTTGGTGGAGAAGAATGAGGATTATTTGTCGCTTATAGAAGAAATGGATGAATCGGAAATTTTGCCAGACGTACTAAAGGTGCTGCAGTTTCTTAAAAAGCACAACATGCCGATAGCCTTAGGGTCTGCCAGCAAAAATGCCCGTCCAATTTTGGAAAAAGTAAAATTAATGGATTATTTTGATGTCATTGTGGACGGAACCCACGTAGCCAAGGCCAAGCCCGATCCCGAAGTTTTTTTGATAGCCGCAAAACAATTGGGGGTTCCTCCAAAGGATTGCGTAGTCTTTGAAGATGCGGTTGCCGGAATAGAGGCCGCCAACAATGCAGGAATGCTGAGCATAGGCATTGGGGAAGAAAAAGTGCTTTCCGAAGCAAAATTTGTGTTTACAAATTTCACGAAAATGGATGATAAATTCCTAAATAGGCTATTAGAATAAACTCCGTGACGAACATTCACAATAATTAATTAATTTGGTGTCTTTCTATTTGGAACCTGATATTGATCATCAAACCCCATTGCAATAACCGAGAAACACTAGCACAATGAATCAAGATTATATAAAGCCCGATAACTGGTCTATCATAGAAGAAGGATTTGAAAAAGAAAGAGTAAAATCCTCCGAAAGTTTATTCAGTCTTGGAAACGGCGCCATGGGGCAACGCGCCAATTTTGAAGAGAAATATACCGGACCCACTTTTCAAGGAAGTTATATTGGAGGGGTATATTACCCGGACAAAACACGTGTAGGATGGTGGAAGAACGGCTATCCGGAATACTTTGCCAAGGTGTTGAACGCTCCCAACTGGATCGGGATCAACGTCCTTATTAACGGCGAAACTTTAGACCTGAACACCTGTAAAAATGTACAGGATTTTCGCAGGGAATTAAACATGCAGGAAGGGTGGTATACACGTAGCTTTAAGGCTACTTTGCCCAATGATACCATTATAGAAGTAAAGATTACCCGCTTCCTTAGTTTGGACCATGATGAAGTAGGTGCCATTAAATACCAAATTAAGGCGATAAACCAGGATAGCGCCATGGCCTTCCATCCCTATCTTGATAGTGGGATTACCAATGAGGACACCAATTGGGACGACCAATTTTGGAATACCACAGGGGTTACAACGGACGGTTCACAAGCCTTTATCGAGGCCCATACCATGAAGACCAATTTCGCTACCTGTACTTTTATGGAATCCAAATTGTTCCATAATAATGAATTGGTATTGGAAAAACCGCTGGAAGCCTTATCAGAGACTACTGTAGTACATCAATTTAAAAAGGACATTAAAAAAGGAGACACCCTTACCCTAATAAAATTTGGCGGATATACTGTTTCTACCAATCATAAGCCCAATGAACTGATAATGGCAGCCAAAAAAGTTTTGCAAAAAGTAACCGAAATAGGTTTTGAAGCCCTGTTGGAGCAACAAAGGATATCATGGTCCAAAATCTGGGAAATGAGCGATATTACCATTGAGGGCGATGTAAAGGCACAACAGGGAATTCGCTTCAATATTTTTCATTTAAACCAAACCTATCTGGGCAGGGATTCCAGACTTAATATTGGCCCCAAGGGATTTACTGGGGAAAAATACGGAGGAAGTACCTATTGGGACACAGAGGCCTACTGTATTCCCTTTTATATGGCCACCAAAAATAAAAAGGTAGCAAGAAACCTATTGACCTATAGGTACAACCATTTGGAAAAGGCTATTGAAAATGCCAGAAAATTAGGTTTTGTAAATGGAGCGGCCCTATATCCCATGGTAACCATGAACGGGGAGGAGTGCCATAACGAATGGGAAATAACCTTCGAGGAAATACATCGTAATGGGGCAATAGCCTTTGCCATTTACAATTATTACCGTTTTACAAGTGATTATACCTATATCCCGGAAATGGGGCTGGAGGTCTTGATCGGGATTGCCCGCTTTTGGCATCAAAGAGCCACATTTTCTACCCAAAAGAACAAATATGTAATTCTTGGGGTCACGGGTCCCAATGAATACGAGAACAATGTAAACAATAACTTTTACACCAATTATATTGCAAAATGGTGCATTAATTATGCGCTTCAGGAACTACAAAAAGTTAAGGATGGCTACCCAGATGATTATCACAGAATTATAGGAGTAACCAAACTTACAGAAAAAGAGACGGAGGCTTGGGCCAAGGTGGCCAAAAAAATGTACTTCCCCTTCGATGAAAAACTGGGCATTTATTTACAGCAGGATGGCTTTTTGGACAAGGAACTTATCCCTGTCAAGGAATTAAACCAAAAAGAGAGGCCTATCAACCAAAAATGGAGTTGGGACAGGATTTTGAGATCCCCTTACATTAAACAGGCAGATACCCTACAGGGATTTTATTTCTTTGAAGACCATTTTACTACGGAAGAACTAGAAAAGCATTTCGATTTTTACGAACCTTTTACCGTACATGAATCTTCATTATCCCCATGTGTGCACAGTATTCAGGCTGCAAAGCTGAACAGAATGGAACAAGCATATGCCTTTTACCTCCGAACTTCCAGATTGGATTTGGACGATTATAATAAGGAAGTAAAGGAAGGACTGCATATTACCTCCATGGCCGGTACCTGGATGAGCATAGTGGAAGGTTTTGGAGGTATGCGAATATTGGACGATAAACTGTCCTTTAGCCCAAGAATACCTAAACAATGGAAATCCTATTCCTTCAAGGTAAATTTCAGGAATAGAATCCTGAAGGTAAAGGTTACGGAAAACGAAACCACATTTGACCTGGAAGGCACAGACGAAATGTCCATTAGGGTAAACGGAAAACGCGTGGTTTTAACCGCCGGCCAGAAAACCTATTCCCTCGTCAACTAAGTTCTAGATACTATCAAAACAAAACGTTTAAAAAACACATAATTGGGATTGTTTTTTGAAAAAACTTGAAATAATTGGGTTGAAAGTCGCTCCCAAAATAAAATTTTTGAAAAAATTGACCCTAATTCCAAAAACAAGTATCATTATTGCACTGAAAAGCTAAGCGGCCAATAGATTAGGCTTTTTGTTCCGAAAAGAAAGCACAAAATGAAAGAGACCACTGCAATTAGAAAAACAGTTGTTTATCAAGTATTTACCAGATTGTTCGGGAATACCAATACCACCAATAAACCTTGGGGGACCATTGAGGAAAATGGAGTTGGTAAATTTAGTGACTTTACACAAAAGGCTTTAAAAGAAATCAAGGATCTGGGGGTAAGCCATATTTGGTATACGGGTATACCCCATCATGCCCTTATAAGGGATTATACCGCATACGGCATCTCCAATGACGATCCGGATATCGTTAAGGGCAGGGCGGGTTCGCCATATGCCGTTAAGGATTATTACAGCGTTAACCCCGATCTGGCCAATGATCCCCTCAATAGGAATTTGGAATTCAAGAAACTTTTGGCCAGGAGCCATAAGGCAGGCCTAAAAGTGATCATAGATATAGTTCCCAACCATATTGCCAGAAAATACGAAGGCAAGAACAACCCTGAAGGGGTAGTGGATTTTGGTGCTAATGACAATACCAATGTGGTCTACGACAAGGACAATAATTTTTATTACAATCCCGGGGAATCTTTTATGGTCCCGGATTGGCGGAATGGCTACCAACCTTTGGGAGGGGAGAACATCAACTTGGCCAATGGCAAATTTTCAGAAACCCCGGCAAAATGGACTGGAAATGGTTCCCGTTTGTCCAAACCGGATTTTAATGATTGGTATGAGACCGTAAAGATCAATTACGGAATTAGTCCGGACGGACATAGGGATTTCGCAAGCCTACCTGAAGATTTTGGCCATAAAAACTTTACTGAACATTTTAAATACTGGAAAAACCAAGTAGTTCCGGATTCCTGGATAAAATTTAGGGATATTGCCCTTTTCTGGTTGGACGAAGGAGTGGACGGATTTCGTTATGATATGGCCGAAATGGTTCCTGTAGAATTCTGGAGTTTTATGAATTCGTCCATAAAAATGAAAAAACCGGATGCATTTTTAATGGCAGAAGTATATAATCCACAGCTATACCGGGATTATATCTTTAAGGGAAAAATGGACTATCTCTATGACAAGGTAGAGTTTTACGACTCCTTAAAACATATCATGCAGGGACACGGCTGGACAGACCATATCCCGGTAGTCCAAAACGGACTCATGGATATTGAGCACCAAATGCTACATTTTCTGGAGAATCATGACGAGCAGCGTATTGCCTGTCCCGAATTTTTGGGAAATGCTGAAAAAGCCAAACCCGGTATGGTGGTTTCGGCAACTATAAGCACCTCGCCTACCATGATCTACTTTGGGCAGGAAGTAGGGGAACCGGCCGCCGAAAGTCCTGGATTTGGATCGCCAAGCAGAACCTCTATCTTCGATTATATTGGGGTTCCCCATTTTCAACGCTGGGTAAACAACAAAAAATTTGATGGAGGGCAATTGTCCCCAAAAGAAAAGGAGTTAAGGGCATTTTACAAGAACTTGCTCAATTTCACCATTAACAGTAGCGCTTTAATGGGAAAATACAAGGATATTCATTTTTATAACAAAGATCATACGGAATATTATAATCATAGGGTTTTATCCTTTGTTAGATGGTCCGAGAACGAAAAACTCATAATTATCTCTAATTTTGATGCTGGTCAGACCTTTGGGTTCGATCTAAAACTGCCGAGAGAAATTATTAGGGAATGGAGGCTACAGCATAGTACCTACCTTGTAAAGGACGAATTGTTCAAGGAAAAGGAGCTGTCCCTAAATGTGGAAAACGAAATTGGCCATATAAGAATTGATATACAACCCTTGGAATCCTTAATTTTAAGTTTAAATTAGATATATAGCATCGCTTTATGAAAACATCATCTTTAGTTGGATCTTTCTTCCTATTTCTATTAATTATAAGTTGTGACAATATGAATAAACCCTTGGTTATTGGCCATAGAGGTGCCATGGGGCATGAAACGGAAAACACCTTGGCGTCTATTCAAAAGGCAATGGATCTAGGTGTGGACATGATAGAAATTGATGTGTTTAAAATAAAAAGTGGCGAAACCGTAGTGTTTCACGATGAGGAAGTGGAAAGACTAACGGACAGCGTTGGAAAAATAGAGGATTATAATTTTGAAGACCTACAGAAACTAACCTTGATCGGCGATCATAAAATTCCGACGCTTCAGGAGGTCCTAAACCTTATAGATAAAAAAGTACAGTTGAATATAGAACTCAAAGGTGCCAACACTGCTGACAGAGTCAATTTTATCATGAACTACTATATAAAGGAAAAGGGTTGGCCTATGGATAAATTTATAATTTCCAGTTTTAGGTGGGACGAACTTAAGACTATGCGAACACTCAATGCCGAAGTACCCATTGCCATTCTTGTGTTTGGAGATCCACTGAATGCTTTGGAAATTGGAAAAGAGCTGCAAGCGGTGGCTATAAACCCTTATTTCGAAGACCTGACCTTGGAGAACGTAAACGAAATAAAAAAAGCAGGCTTCAAAATTTATCCCTGGACGGTAAATGAGCCAGAAGAAATTGAAGCTGTAGAGAGATTGGGAGTAGATGGAATTATCACCAATTTTCCAGAACGCATTAATTAATGTTCGATGTAATAGTTTTAGGAGGGGGTGCCGCAGGTTTCTATGGCGCCATACATATAGCAGAACGAAACCCCAAGTTAAAAATCGCCATCATGGAACGTGGCAAAGAGGTGCTTACCAAGGTAAAAGTATCCGGGGGGGGACGCTGCAACGTAGCCCATGCCGAATTTGACCCTAAGGAAATTTCCAAAAATTACCCCAGGGGAGAACGGGAACTTGTTGGACCATTTCACACGTATTGTAGCGGTGATACCATGGCTTTCTTTGAAAAAAGGGGCATCCAATTGAATATTGAAGGTGATGGGCGAATGTTTCCCGCTACCAATTCGTCCCAAACCATTATAGATTGCTTTCTTCAGGAAACGGAGCGCTTGGGAATCAAAGTCTTAAAGAACAGTTCCATTGTTGGGATAACATCTCTTAACGAAAATACAGTAAAAGGGGATTACGCTTGGGCAATCAAAACAATTCGAAACACCTACCAAGCCAAAAAAATACTGGTCGCTACGGGCAGCAATCCTAAAATATGGGAACTTTTGAGACAAATGGGGCATACCATAATAGCCCCAGTACCTTCGCTTTTCACTTTTAATATCGAGGATGAAAGAATAACGGGCATACAAGGGGTAAGTACCAATGCCAGCATCAAGATAATTCCCTCCAAGGTCAACAATGGAAAATTTAAATCGGCCTTAAAAAAGTATTCTATCCAGACCAGCGATCTGGAATCTGAGGGCCCGCTATTAATTACACATTGGGGAATGAGCGGTCCGGGTATTTTGAGGTTGTCCGCCTGGGGTGCACGGATTTTGAATGAGTTGAATTATAAGTTTACTATAAAAGTAAACTGGCTTCCTGCCTATCATGAAGAAGGTTTGTTGAGACAGCTTCAACAAATTAAGGAAGTTGAAGGAAAGAAAACCATATTGCGCACCAAAGCGTTTGATCTGCCAAAACGTTTGTGGGGCAGTCTGGTAAAGGCAGCGCAAATTTCGGATACCGATAAATGGGCCGATATTTCCAAAATTCAACTACAAAACTTAGCGAAACAATTAACGGGTTCCAAGTTTAGGGTAGATGGAAAAAGTACATTTAAGGAGGAATTTGTCACTGCAGGAGGGGTAGACCTAAAAGAAATAAATTTTAAGACCTATGAAAGCAAAATACTACCCGGATTATATTTTGCAGGGGAAGTGATAAATGTAGATGCCATTACGGGCGGATTCAACTTTCAAAATGCCTGGACCGGAGCCTATATTGCCGCCCAAGCCATAGCTATTGAGTAAACTCATAAACCCTAACATAATCTACAGTCATTTGTTGTGGAAATATAGTTAGATCCACACCATTTTGTCCGCCCCAAGTCCCGCCGATGGCAAGATTCAATTTTAAATAAAAAGGTTGGTCAAATGGCCATTCATTTATTGTTCGGTGCTCATTGTTAAAATAGTGGTACACCTTCCCGTCCAATAGAAAATTTATTTTCTCGCGTGTCCATTCCAAGGAATAGATATGGAATTCATCATAGGGATTGGCAATAAAAACTGCTTTCCCCTTGGCTGTTCCCTTAGTGTGATTGTAGGTTTCTGTATGTACGGAACCAAATATTGAATCCTTATTATAGCCCACATGTTCCATAATATCCAATTCGCCACATTTGGGCCAGTCTACCTCACTAATATTATCGCCCAGCATCCAAATGGCCGGCCATACACCCACCCCTTTTGGCAGTTTCGCCCTGACATCAATTTTACCATAGGTCCACTGTTCCAGGCCCCGTGTTGTTAGACTAGCAGAAGTATACTCCGCAAATTCCCGATTTTCCCGCCAATCCTCGGCCTCCTTGGACACATAAGCTTCATTGGCAATTTCTTCATAAATACTCTTCAGTATTAAATTTCCGCCCATTACGTAGGCATTCTTAAGGCTATCGGTATAATATTGATCTTCTTGGTTTCGAATCAGTCCTTTTTCATGTTTCCATTTAGTGGGATCGGGACCACCCTCCAAATCAAATTCATCCGACCACACCAACCTATAAGGTTCTTCTGGTAGACCATCCTCCTCAGAATCTTGATTTTTACAAGACGCCAAAAGGCATAAAAAGAACAAAAACAAATAAGGGAGATTTTTTTCCACATTTAAATTACTTAGGAAAGAAACAACACCAGCAACGCGGCCAATATAGCTCCAATAACTGGACCTAAAACGGGAATCCAAGCATAGCCCCAGTCGCTGCCACCCTTCCCCTTTATTGGCATTATGGCGTGCATTATTCGAGGGCCCAAATCTCTGGCAGGATTAATGGCATAGCCTGTGGTCCCTCCCAAGGAAAGTCCAATTCCCCACACCAAAAACGCAACGGGAAGTGCTCCCAAAGACCCTAGTCCAATAACCGTTTCCGTATCCGTTATGGTAGCATCTGTAAAATATAGTACTACAAATACCAGAGTAAAAGTACCTACTACTTCACTAAATAGATTGTTAATGGGATTTCTTATGGCCGGAGCTGTACAAAACACGGCCTTCTTGGTGTCCTGGTCCTCTGTGGCATCAAAATGATCTTTGTAAAAGAGCCAAACGATCAAAGCGCCCAACATGGCCCCTATAAATTGTCCCAAAACATAAATGGGAACCAATGCCCATTCAAATTTTTCCGCCATGGCAAGGCCTATGCTCACGGCCGGATTTAGATGTGCCCCGCTATAAGGTGCGGCCACTGCCACCCCAACGTATACGGCCAATCCCCAGGCGGTGGTAATGACCATCCAGCCAGCATCGTTAGATTTTGTTTTGTTCAGGATTACGTTGGCAACAACCCCGCCCCCTAAAAGGATCAGGAAAAAAGTGCCGATAATTTCAGCAATAAATGGAGTCATAGTTGGTTGGTTTTATATTTAATGGTTTAGTTTGGACCAATATTCTACAGCATCAATGGCCCTGTACCAGCCTTTAATATTTTGTTCTATTTCTTTTCTTTCCGTTGTGGGATCAAAATTGGCATCGACTTGCCAAATTTCCTGAATCTCTTCCAGATTTTTCCAGAATCCGACTGCCAAACCGGCCAAATAAGCCGCTCCCATAACTGTAGTCTCTATCACTTTTGGTCTTACGGTAGAAGTGTTGAGCACATCGGCCTGAAACTGCATCAGTAAATTATTGACGGTAGCTCCCCCATCGACCCTTAATTCTTTTATAGAAATTTTGGAATCCGCTTCCATAGCCTTCAAAACATCCATGGTCTGAAACGCAATGGATTCCAGAGCTGCTCTAGCAATATGGGCATCCGTACTACCCCTGGTAAGTCCAAATATACTTCCTTTGGCATGTTGGTTCCAGTAAGGCGCGCCCAGACCTGCAAAAGCGGGTACCAAATAGACCCCTTCCGTACTGTCTACAGAAGCCGCCAGCTTTTCTACATCTTCCGACTTTTTAATGATCTTTAAACTGTCCCGCAACCACTGAACTACCGCACCAGCTATAAAAATACTGCCTTCCAATGCATATTGGGTTTTCCCATTAATGGACCATGCAACAGTGGTTAACAGGTTGTTTTCAGAAACAATGGGTTTTTCCCCAATATTCATTAGCATAAAACAACCGGTTCCATAGGTGTTTTTAACCATTCCCGGTTTGGTACACATCTGGCCGAAAAGTGCCGCCTGTTGGTCTCCCGCAATTCCGGCAATGGGTATTTTGCTTGCAAAGAAATTAGGATTGGTATTTCCATAAACTTCACTGGACTGTTTTACCTGTGGCAGCATGCTCTTAGGAATGGTAAAAAGTTCTAAAAGCTCATCATCCCATTCCAAAGTATTTATATTGAAAAGCAATGTTCTAGAGGCATTCGTAACATCGGTAATGTGCAGTTCTCCCTTGGTCATGTTCCAAATTAACCAAGAATCGATGGTTCCCATAATCAAGTCCCCGGCATCCGCCCTTTTTCGGGCACCTTCCACATTGTCCAATATCCATTTTACTTTGGTACCTGAAAAATAGGAATCGATTACCAAACCGGTTTTTTGCCTTATCAGTTTGGATTTCCCTTGGCTCTTTAATTCATCGCAATAGTTGGAAGTTCTCTTATCCTGCCAAACAATGGCATTGTAAACTGGTTTTCCCGTCTTCCTATCCCAAACTACAACCGTTTCCCTTTGATTAGTAATCCCTATAGCCGCTATATCGGCACCATAAATACCCTTTTTAGTAGTCGCCTCCGCGGCCGTGCTGACCTGTGAGGACCAGATTTCCAAGGGGTCGTGCTCCACCCAACCCGGTTTCGGAAAATATTGGGTAAATTCTTTTTGGGCCACCGAAACGATGTTACCTTTTTTGTCAAAAACAACGGAACGGGAACTCGTTGTACCTTGATCCAGCGCCAGTATATATTTTTCCATATGGGTAAGATTAATTTTAAATGGGTATCAAGATAACAAAATATAGGCACTAAATTTGAAAAATTAATAACCAAACCTAAAGCATTTCAACAAAAGTGTTTTTTTTGATGCTAAACCAAAAAGTGACGGTTATGCCACAAAGTCCCGAATATGTACCATCTAAAATATTGTTATTTTTATACCGCTGTATTTAAAAAGGACATAGATGACAAATTATATTGTTCTGCTTAGGGGAATCAATGTAAGTGGCCAAAAGAAAATTAAAATGTCCCAACTACAGGCAATGCTGGAATCCTTGGGTTTTTCCGCGGTAAGCACCTATATACAAAGCGGTAATATTGTTCTAAAAAGCTCAGCGTCCATACCCAATGAAGTATCCCAAACCATTAAAAGGGGCATACACCAAGCTTTTGGCTTTGACGTCCCTGTAATGGCCTTGACCCTAGCTGAAATGGAAGAAATCCTTGAACAATCCCCATTTAGGGCACTAAATGAATCGGAATCGAAAAAATGGTACTATGTACTGATGCATGAAACTCCCAAAATGGATTTGATACACAGTCTACTACAAGAACAATTCCCCAATGAACGGTTCATGATTGCCAATAGCTGTGTTTACCTCAACTGTGACCAAGGCTATGGCAAAACAAAATGTGACAATAATTTTTTTGAAAAAAAACTTCAGGTTACCGCTACTACAAGGAACCATAGGACCATGATGAAGTTATTGGAAATGGGGAAACAAATCAGTGAACAGTAATCAGTGAACACTAGTCAGTAATGTACGTCCCTGATATAGGTTGACCACTTAAAGAGTGGAAAACTATGAAAGCAAACATACGGAGTATCCGCAAACAGCGTAAATACTCGGAAGAA
>NZ_QLLN01000008.1 GCF_003259375.1 Arenibacter echinorum
AAAATATTTTTTCTTTTTTGCCGGACGATATCGGATACAGAACCTTAATGAACGCAGTGCTCCGAACACCCTTTCCGCCGATTCCCGAATTGCTTCGTTAGCGGGGTGCAAATCTACCACCCTTTTTTAAATCCACAAGGATTTTTCAAAACTTTTTTCGCCTTTTTTTTAGGCCCCCGCACAACCCGCTGTCAACAAGCACCTTGCGCACGGAAATTTACCCGAAAAAGGGAAAACAATTTAATACTTTTTCCCATAACCGCAAAACAATGCAACGTTAAAATTGAAGCCCCCCCGCGTTAGTGGGCGCAGCGGCATCCCCGAAGCAAAGCAAGGGATACAGCACAGCACACGGCCCGACACAAGGAGGGAACGCCCAAAATAACCCTAAAACCTTGAGTTTACTTTAAAAAAAAAGGATATCCAACCTTACTCCTTGGACTTGTTCTGATCTTTCCAAATATTGGTAAGGGTAGCGTAATCGTATTCCAAAACGGAAGGCTGTCTTTCCAAACTGAAATCGGCAAAGGCCCTTTGAAGAATATCCTCTATAAGGTAATCCTCGTGCACCAGATCCGGATGGAATTCTTCCTTAATACTTATGCTGAACATTTTGGCGGTAGTATTGTACCAAAAGGCACGCCAGCCACTTCGTAACTCTTTCACCAAATCGAAAGCCGTGATCCCGGTTTGCCTATAGATCAACTTTACCAAAATCTGACCTTCTGTACGTGTCAGTTTCTTTAGTTCCTCGGAGAATTCATCTTCAATGAATTTTTGAACCTTGCGTGTAAACCTCCTTTTATGGGAATTCTTTTTTATGTGCTCCAAACTGTCATTCAGTTCCACCAACCTTTCGGCAGCCAATTTGGCATAAGGATAGACCTTCATGGTTTTCCTCCTTAATATATAGTACCTTAACTTATCGTTATAGGAGGAGAACTTAAGTCTACCAAATACATAAACCTCATTTAAGGCAATGGAACTTTGAAGAACGGAGTCTCCCTCCATTATAATATACTGCTGGGCCAAGGAATCCAAAGTCTCTTCAGGAACCTGCGCCAGTCCTGTAAATCCCATTATCCAAAAAAATATTATCGAAATTTTTTTTTCCATTGAATCTTAAAATACAAAAGCCTTGCCAAAATTAATGATAAAGAAAGGAGCTTGCTATTAATTAAAAGCGAATATTGTTAAGTTTGCATTCAAAATATACGTAAATGAGCGCTAAAAAGATTCTTACCAAAAAATCCATAGATTTTTTAGAAAAATATTTAAATAATCCTTCTCCCACCGGATATGAATGGGAAGGGCAGAAATTATGGATGGATTATATAAAACCCTATGTAGATAATTTTATTACCGACACCTACGGTACCGCAGTAGGAGTTATAAATCCTGACGCAAAATACAAAGTGGTCATTGAAGGGCATTCCGATGAAATTTCCTGGTATGTAAATTACATTACCGATAACGGTTTGATCTATGTGATCCGCAACGGAGGAAGCGATCACCAGATTGCCCCCTCCAAATGGGTGGATATCCACACTAAAAATGGAATCGTAAAAGGAATATTTGGATGGCCGGCCATTCATACTAGGGACAGCTCTAAAGAAGAATCCCCTAAATTGGACAACATTTTTATAGACATAGGCGCAAAGGACAAGGCAGAAGTGGAAAAAATTGGGGTACATGTAGGTTGTGTCATCACCTATCCGGATACCTTCCAAATTCTAAATAAGGATAAATTTGTTTGTCGCGCTATTGACAACCGTGTGGGTGGTTTTATGATTGCAGAGGTGGCCAGACTGCTAAAGGAAAATAAAAAGACACTTCCGTTTGGACTTTATATTACCAATTCCGTTCAGGAAGAAATTGGCCTTAAGGGAGCTGAAATGATCACCCATAGAATAAAGCCGAATGTTGCCATTATCACCGATGTCTGTCATGACACCACAACTCCTATGATCGAGAAAAAGAAACAAGGTCATACCGAAATTGGCGCAGGTCCTGTAATTTCCTACGCTCCTGCAGTACAAAACAAACTTAGGGAACGAATCATTGAAACTGCTGAAGCCAGTAAGATTCCTTTTCAACGTATGGCCGCTTCAAGGTATACCGGCACGGATACCGATGCCTTTGCCTACAGCAATGGTGGTGTAGCCTCGGCTTTGATATCATTGCCACTTAGGTATATGCACACCACAGTGGAAACCGTTCATAGGGACGATGTTGAAAACGTAATTAGACTTATTTACGAAACACTCCTAAACATTAAAGAAGGCGAAACTTTTAGTTATTTTGAATAGCACTTATATTATCCTCCCTTTGGGGAGGATTTTTTTGTTTTAAGTATTTTGCCCAATAATTAAATTACAATAAGATATGGATGAATTAATAGACGTATTGGATGCCGATGGTAATTACACGGGAAAGTCCATTATGAAGTCGGAGGCACATAGAAAGGGGGTTTTTCACCCTAGCATCCATGTCTGGTTCTATACCAAAAACGGAGAAATAGTTATACAGCAGCGCGCCAAAAACAAGGATACCCATCCAGGACTTTGGGATGTATCCGTAGCCGGACATATTGGTGCCGGTGAGGATGTAACGGATTCTGCCATTAGGGAGGTGCAAGAAGAGATCGGACTTGATGTTGCGGAAACTGAATTACATAAAATAGGGGTATTCAAATACATCCACCAACATCACAAAGATCTATTGGACTGTGAATTCCACCATACTTTTATTTGCGAATTAAAAGCTCCTCTTTCAGAACTTGAAATGCAAGAAAGCGAAGTGGCCGATCTTTCCCTGATTACAATGCCCAAATTCCAAAGGGAACTGGAAAGCGAATTACATTCCAAGAAATACGTGCCTTATGATTTGGATTATTATGAAGCCATATTTCAGGCCATTAAGAAAAAGCTATAAATTCTTCAAAAACTCCTCAGGTTTATCCAAACTATAGGTTTCCTGCCCTCCTTTGACCATATCCTTTACCACAAATGAATTGCCGGCCAATTCCTGCTCCCCGATCAACACCACATAAGGAACATTTCTATTATTGGCATATTTCATTTGTTTCTGCATCTTGGCACTGGACGGATAAAGATCACATTTTACACCTGCCCTCCTTAATTGATTAACAAGTTTCAAAGAAGTCAATGCCTCCTTATCCCCGAAATTTACACAGAGTACTTGTAAGGATTGGTCAATAGCTTCAGGGAACAGCCCCAGCTCCTCCAGCACTAAATAAATACGGTCCAGACCAAAAGAGATTCCTACTCCGCTTACGTCCTTAAGACCAAAAATGCCAGTAAGGTCATCGTAGCGACCGCCTCCGCCGATAGACCCCATGCTTACCCCTTCCGGAGCAGCTACCTCAAATATGGCCCCGGTATAGTAATTAAGTCCCCTGGCCAAAGTAACATCTATCTTCAGATTTGCGGTTTGCAATCCCAGTTGCTCCAAGGTTTCAATTATAAACTTTAGTTCCCCTACCCCTTTGCTTCCTTCCTCGGAATCCTTCAGCAAGTTGGCCAAAACCGAAAGCTGTTCCAGATTAGTGCCCTTGAGTGCGAACAGGGGGGCCGCTTTATTAATGGCTGCCTCTGAGATATTCTTTTCCCTCATTTCTTTAGAAACTCCATCAATCCCTATTTTGTCCAGCTTATCCAGGGCCACGGTGAAGTCGATTAATTTATCCCGCTCCCCGATTACCTCGGCAATCCCGGCCAATATCTTTCTGTTGTTTAGCTTAATGGTTACTCCTTCCAACTTTAAATCCGTAAAAACAGCATCGTACAACTGTACCAATTCCACTTCCTGTAAGAGGGAACCTGAACCTACCACATCGGCATCACACTGAAAAAATTCACGAAAACGTCCTTTTTGAGGTCTATCTGCACGCCATACTGGTTGGATCTGATACCTTTTAAAAGGAAAGTCGATTTCATTTTGGTGCATTACCACGTAACGGGCAAAGGGCACGGTAAGGTCATAGCGCAAGGCTTTTTCTGAAATCTTTGAAGTCAAGGCACTTGAATCCTTAGTAGAATACAACCCATCATTCACCTTATTCAAAAAATCCCCCGAATTAAGGATTTTAAAGATCAGTCGATCCCCTTCGTCTCCATATTTCCCCATTAAGGTTTCCGAATTTTCAAAGGACGGTGTTTCAATAGGTTGAAAACCGTAGGTCTGAAAATGTTTTTTTACCACAGCAAAAATATAGTTGCGCTTATTGACTTCGGAAGGGGAAAAATCTCTGGTTCCTTTAGGTATGGATGGTTTTTGTGCCATTGTATTTTAATCTATTGTAAATATAAGGGATTAAAGAAGTTTTCTTGGATAGGAAAAATCAAAATTAACCAATTAAATCATCGAACCATTGGTAAAGTTCACCTTTGGTAATTACGGCTCCTTGTTTTATTAAATTAAACTTATCCAGGTTTTTATCTGCTGAATACGCCTTGGAGGCTGTTAGATATTCTACAAAATCTGATTGATAGTTTTTTCTGAACCAAGAAAAGCCTTCTTTGGTACTAAGATCAATATCCGGATTCATGACTTTTACAGAAATGAGCTTCATCTCTTTTTCCTCCAGATGAAAAAAATGCATTTGCTGTGCGGATATATTTTCCAGAAACTGTACTTTGGACAATACACCCTCCCAAATTAAATCACTAAAAATATCCAGTTCCTCCTCCGCTACCTCCGGTTTTTCTTTCTTCAACTTTTCCCATTCGTCCCCTGTTATGGACTGTGTAGCCAAAAAGTTGATAAACTCTTGGTGCAACTCCTCTAGTTGTTGTCTTGTTAATCTTAAGTATTTCATTTCGCCGCTAAATTTCGAAAACGCCCTGCCCATGAAACCAGGACGGACATATGGAACAATTTTTTGCTGTAAATTTTAAGGTAATTAACATAAAAAAGGCCACATAAATGCGGCCTTTCATATTACTTATCCGGATAGTATTATCCTTTTGCCTCTGCAATTACTTCAAATGGGAAATCGATTACCACATCTCTGTGCAATCTTATTTGAGCATTGTAAGGACCTGTCCTTTTTACCGCTCCACCCTGAATTGCAATATATCTCCTATCAAGAGAATGTCCAGCTTTTTCCAAAGCATCGGCCAAATCCATATTGGTAATAGATCCAAACAATTTATCTCCTGCACCAGCTTTAGCCGTAATTTTAATTTCCAATTGTTTAATGGCTTCTGCCGTCTTATTGGCAGCATCAACAATTTTCTTCTCTTTATGAGCTCTTTGCTTTAGGTTTTCTGCCAGTACTTTTTTGGCAGATGGTGTAGCTAAAGAGGCCAATCCTCTTGGGATAAGGTAATTTCTACCAAAACCATTCTTTACGTTCACCAAATCATCTTTAAAACCTAAGTTTTGTACGTCTTCCTTTAATATAAGTTCCATCGTCCGTTTCTTTTTATTTTAATAAATCGCCAACATATGGCATTAAAGCTAAATGGCGTGCTCTTTTTACAGCAACGGCCACTTTACGCTGATATTTCAAGGAAGTTCCAGTAAGTCTTCTTGGAAGCAATTTACCTTGCTCATTTACTAACTTTATTAAGAAATCAGGATCCTTGTAATCTACATATTTAATACCTGATTTTTTGAAACGACAATATTTCTTTTGAGTATTGGTCTCTATATTAAGAGGAGTAAGATATCTGATCTCTCCGTCTTTTTTACCTTTTGCTTGTTGTTCTATTGATGCCATAATCCTTACGCTTTAGCTTTTAACTTTGTTCTTCTTCTTTCTGCCCATGATACGGCATGCTTGTCTAATTTTACGGTCAAGAAACGCATAATACGTTCGTCCCTTCTGAATTCCAATTCGTAAGGGGCAACAACGTCGCCTTCAGCTGTAAACTCGAACAAATGGTAAAAACCACTTTTCTTGTGTTGGATAGGATAGGCCAATTTCTTTAGGCCCCAGTTTTCTTTGGCTACCATTTTGGCACCTCTGTTAATTAAGAAATCCTCAAATTTCTTAACTGTTTCCTCTATCTGAACATCAGATAGAACGGGATTTAAAATGAAAACAGTTTCGTAATTGTTCATATGTTTAAAATTTTTTAAGTGTGCAAAAGTAATTATTTTTTATTCATATCACAAGAAATTGGAAAAATCTTCGTTATACCTAGAGAAAACATAATATTGAACTTAACCAAAAACAATTAAACTATGGTCATTGCCATTTACACAACAATTACTGCAATGTTTACAACTTTTGTTGTACATCAGCGTGATTTTTAAGTACTTTGTCGATGATTTAACCCCACAAATCAACCATTTATGAAATTAAGAAGCATTATCGTGGACGACTCGTCCATGCAGCGGATGGCAGTTGCCAAACTGGTGAATAACCATCCGAATCTGGCTTTGGTAGCTGAGTACAGTAATGCCATTGAAGCCAAGAACGGCATCAAGAACAATGAAATCGATTTAATTTTCCTAGATGTAGAGATGCCAATTATCACTGGATTCGACCTATTAGAGTCCCTAGATAACAGTCCTCAGGTAATTTTGATCACCGGTAAACCGGATTATGCCCTTAAGGCATTTGACTACGATGTAACAGATTACCTTCACAAACCCATTACCCTATCACGTTTTGACGCTTCCGTTAAGCGGGCGGTAGCTAAATACGAACAAATCAATAAGGTAACGGAAGACGAAGAACATATCTTTGTTAAGAGTAACTTGAAGAAAAGAAAGGTTATTTTAAACGAGATAAAATGGATAGAAGCTTTGGGCGACTACATAAAACTAGTTACAGATGAGGCCAATATCGTAATTTTATCAACAATGAAATCTTTTGAAAAACAGTTGCCAGAAGATAAGTTTTTGAGAATTCACAAATCCTATATTGTTAACCTGGAGAAAGTGGAGAAGTTTAACAGTAAAAATGTAGAAGTTAGCGGAAAACAAATACCTCTAAGTAGAAATAAGAAAACTGAATTGGCAGAGGCACTAAATAATTTTTAGATAGTTATATGTGATCTACATTGTAGATTACCCGAACACCTCTGTAATAGGAAATAGCATTAAAGGATTTTTCAATTCTTTTAATGCTATTTTTTGTTTTTACCAAAGAGTAGTTTCCCCCGATCTTAATAATAACATTCTTAATATATTGATTTCGGATTCTTGCCACAGGCGGATATTCGGGCCCCAATACGTTTCCGCCAAAACTATTCCTCAAGGATTTGGCAAACCATTCCGCAGCATCGTTTAGTTTATTGTAATCCTTGTGCTTAAACGTAATTTTGATAATTCTGTTTATAGGAGGATACTTATACTGTTCCCTTTCATAAATCTGCTCCTGAAACATTCCATTATAATCACTAGTTGTTACCTGCTGTAATATTCTATGATTGGGATTATAACTCTGAATAATTACCTTACCCCTCTTCTTGGTCCTCCCTGCCCTGCCGGCCACTTGGGTAAGCAATTGAAAACTTCTCTCATGAGCCCTAAAATCAGGAAAATTCAACAAAGAATCCGCATTCATGATTCCGACCAGGTTTACATTCCTGAAATCGAGCCCCTTGGTCAGCATTTGGGTACCCACTAGAATATCCATCTCCTGTTGCTCAAAGGAATTGATGATCTTTTCATAACCATGTTTGCCCCTGGTGGTATCCAAATCCATTCGCCCAACATTGGCCTTTGGGAACAATTTATTGAGCTCCTGCTCTACCTGCTCGGTTCCAAAACCTTTGGTATCCAAGGTTGCATTCCCACAGGCTTGGCAAGTTTCCTGAAGGGCTATATGATAACTGCAATAGTGACATCGCAATTGTTTTCTTTGCTGGTGATAGGTTAAACTTACATCGCAATTTGGACATTGGGGCGCATGCCCGCAGGTAGTACATTCCATAATGGGCGCAAACCCTCGTCTATTTTGAAAGAGAATAACCTGCTCCCCGTTATCCAAGGTCTCCGCAATCTCTTCCAATAACCGCTCCGAAAAATGTCCTTTCATCCTCTTTTTTCGGGACTGCTCCTTTATATCTACCAATTCCATGTCCGGCATAAGCACATTCCCGTATCTTCTTTCTATATGCGCATAGCCGTACTTGCCGACCTTTACGTTATAAAAGCTTTCCACACTTGGCGTGGCGGACCCCAATAGAATATCGCTCCCGTGCAAATTACCTAAAACAATGGCGGCGTCCCTTGCGTGATATCTGGGCGCCGGGTCATATTGTTTAAAAGAACTTTCATGCTCCTCATCCACAATAACCAATCCCAGATCCTTAAATGGCAAAAACAAAGCAGACCTGGCCCCAATTACAATCTGTGCTTTTGGCTTGCCCTCCAAAACATTATTCCAAACTTCCACCCTTTCCTGAACATTATATTTTGAATGATAAACGGCCACTTTTTCACCAAAATAGGCCTGTAATCTGGAAATCAACTGGGTAGTTAGGGCAATTTCCGGAAGCAAATAAAGTGCTTGCTTTCCTTGGCTTAAGAATTCTTCGATCAGCTTCACATAGACCTCTGTTTTCCCCGAAGAGGTAACCCCATGCAAAAGCACTACTTTGTTGTCCTTAAAGGAGTTTTTTATATCCTTGAGAGCAGCCTTTTGATAGTCGTTCAACGATTTTAAGGTTTCGTTTTCATCATCACCCTCGTAAACAACCCTATCGGTCTGAACAAATTGTTCTTCCAAAATACCCTTATCTATCAACGTCTTAATGATGGAGCTTGAACTATTACTGGCTTTTTCCAAATCGCTCACCTTTACCGGCTTTTTGGTTGCTGCTTGTAATTGAAACAAAGACAATACCACTTGGCTTTGTTTGGGAGCCCTGGTCAAACCATTCAACAAGGCTTCCAAATTCTCTTCAGACCTATAGTTTTTTCCCAGTTGAACGTATCGGACTAATTTGGGTTTATATTGTTCGTACATCTCCTCCTTGAGAAAGATGATATTCTTTTGAAGCAACCTATTTAAAACTGGGATGATATTCTTTTTGTCTAGGATATCACTTATTTCCTGAACCCTGAGAATTGATTGATGCTGTAAGGCCTCGAACACCATAAATTCATCATCGAGCAAATCGCTTTCCTCTATATTCGCCCTATCGTTCCTGAGTATCAAAGTTTCACTTTCCAAAAGCAGGGCACTTGGTACGGCCGAGCGAAAAACTTCCCCTATAGAACACATATAATATTGGGCCAACCAATGCCAGAACTTAAGTTGGATATTGGTCACAACAGGATAATCGTCCAATATTTGATCAATTTCCTTTGCTTCGTAGACTAAAGGTGCGGTGTTATGGATTTCGAACACCAAGGCTGTATATATTTTTGATTTTCCGAAGGGAACGGCTACCCTCATTCCAGGTTTTAATATTTTGGCCTCTTCCTCGTTAACCTTATAGGTAAAGAGCTTTTCTATAGGAATGGGTAAAATAACATTGATAAAATCCTGCATATTCCCTAAAATTCTATCCTTCCACCCTTATCCAAGTCTGGGTGCGGTAGATGAAAGCCAAATACCCCCTCACCTTTAATTCATCAGGATTCTCGGGATTTAGCCACAATTTGCACCTAAAGGTCATTGCTTGTTCCGGATCGAACAAGGTTTTCCCCTTCCATTCCCCATTGCCAATATGCTCTACCTCTTCAATTATCTTCATGCCAAGAATAGGCTGATCTTTTTTCTCCCCATCACATTTTCCACAAACGGCATTTTCCTTACCTTCTTCCAATATCTCAACAACATGACCGTACATAAGTCCATCTTCCTCATAGATACTAATAATTGCCTTGGGATTACCTGTTCTATCATCGATGGTTTTCCATTTCCCAAAGATGCTTTGCGCCGAAGCCGACAAAGAAAAAAGCATAAAAACACCCAACATTGCCCATTTATTCCTTTTCATCATGTTTATCATATTTTTTTCTTAAAGAATTTAACGAGGCATTCAGTTCAAACCCCAACAGCAAGATATTGGAATTTAACCAAATAAATACCAATAAAATCAACAAACCTCCTAAAGCACCGTATAATTCGTTATATCGGGCAAATTTTTCAACATATACCCCGAATAAATAGGAAGTAAGTATAAAAAGCAAGGTAGTCATCAAGGCTCCGGCTGAAAAAAATTTGGCCTGCCTTCCCTCCTTGGTGCCAAAATAATATAGAATAGCCGTTACAAAATAGGCCAACATACCCAAAAACAAAAACTTACCCCATTGCACCAAAATAAATTCACTTTGATCCACCTCCAATTCCACTCCCCTGTGTGTTATATCATATAATCCAATAAGTACATATGCCTCAAAATAAACAAATATGACTGCCCCTAACAGAAGAAGTATGGACAGCATCAAGCCCACCATCAAGGAATAGACATATTGCTTAAATATACTGCGATTGAGATTTACATGGTAAGAGTTCTCAAATCCCACAAAAATGGCATTCACCCCGTTGGCCATCAAAAAAATTGAGGTTATAAATGCGATTGCAGAGGATAGGACATCCCCTCTTTCCTGCTCACTGATCTGCAAGTAAATTTCACTAAAATAATCACCCGTTGCCCTAGGTAGAAATGATTCCAAAAAAATTAGGAATTCCGTGTCAAAATTCGAATTTCCCACAGAAACATAGGGAATGATGAAAGGAATTAGGGTAACCAAAAAAATCAACAATGGAAATAGGGCCAAAAACAAACTAAAGGAAATGGAGCTTGCCCGGGTGGATAAGGCTCCTTTCACTATCCCCAAAACATACATCTCAATAAGGTCATAAAAAGAAAGGCCCTCAAAGGCAGGCAACTTAAAACTTTTCATTAGCCCCACTACCCAATTCACTATGGGAATCTTCTCCAGTTTTCTTTCGATTTCCTGGGACATTTAAACGGCTTTAAGACTAAGATCCATATTGTATATGGAATGTGTTAATGCACCCGAAGAGATAAAATCAACACCACATTCTGCATATTTCCTTATAGTTTCCTCATTAATTCCGCCAGAAGATTCTGTAAGACATTTATCCCCGATCATTTTTACAGCTTTCTGGGTATCCGCAAAACTAAAGTTATCCAGCAAAATCCTATATATTCCGTTAGACTGCAAGATTACATCAACCTCTTTGAGGTTTCTAGCTTCTACAATAATTTTTAGATCTAATTTTTTGTCGGCCAGATATTGTTGTGTTTTTTCAATTGCCTTTGTGATACCTCCAGCAAAATCGATATGGTTATCCTTTAGCATAACCATATCATAGAGGGCAAATCTATGATTTTCACCTCCACCTATCTTTACCGCCCATTTTTCCAATGCCCTTATTCCAGGGGTTGTCTTACGGGTATCCAAAATCTTGGTGTTGGTACCTTCCATAAGTTTTACAAAATAATTGGTCTTGGTGGCAATGGCACTCATTCTTTGCATCCCATTAAGAACCAACCTCTCTGCCTTTAAAATACTTTGAGAACTTCCCGAAACATAAAACACGATATCCCCAAATTTTACGGCTGCGCCGTCTTTAATAAGTTCTTCCACTTCTAAGTTACTATCCACATATTGGAAAACTTTTTTGGCAAAATCCACTCCGGCAATAATACCCTTGTCCTTGACCAACAGCTTTGCCTTTCCGGTTGCAGAGGCCGGTATACATGCCAGTGAGCTGTGATCGCCATCTCCTACATCTTCCCGTATAGCATTCTTTATAATTAAATCGAGCTCCTTCTTAAATTGTTGTTCTGATATCATGCACTATTTTTTCTATGCTAATTTACTAAAATGTTTCTCCAATTCCGCCTCCTTTGAAATTTCATTAATGGTCAAATGTTCCAAATAAAACAAACCTCCGAGCTAATTTGAAACCTACTATTTCACATTGGCACAGCAATTCTTCATTTAATTAACGGCATGCGTGCATAATCTTCTTTTTGGAGTTTGAAATATGCACATTACATTTGCCCAATGACTATAAAACTATTAGTACTGGGAAAAACAGATAGTACTCAATTGAACCAATTAATTGAGGAATATCAGAATAGGCTAAAACACTATATTAAGTTTGAGCTGGAAATAATTCCCGACATAAAGAATACCAAAAATCTGTCCGAAAAACAACAAAAGGAAAAAGAAGGGGACGCCATACTCAATAAACTTAGTGCTACAGATTTACTCGTGCTGTTGGATGAAAACGGAAAACAGAAAACTTCCGTAGAATTCTCGGAATACCTACAAAAAAACATGAACTCCGGCCTAAAGCAACTTGTATTTGTCATTGGTGGACCTTACGGATTTAGCGATGCGGTGTATCAAAAAAGCCGAGGTAAAATCAGTTTATCAAAAATGACCTTTTCGCACCAAATGGTCCGATTGTTTATGGTGGAGCAGCTTTATAGGGCATTTACCATTCTAAGGAATGAACCTTACCACCATCAATAGCAATACGCGATTACAAAAGAAGGTACCAACCTATTTAAAAAATATCCTTTTCAGTTAACCGCCAAAGGTTCGATTCCCAGAATTTTTTCATTAAAATGCATAAAAAAACTGCCTGAAAATAAATTTCAGGCAGTCCTTTAGGTTTGATTACCAATAACATTCTAATATAAAACCCTAAATTTAATAGTGTTATCTATTTTTTTAAGGGCCTTTAGAACATCCTTATTATATTCTTTGTCCAAATCGGAAATTACATATCCCACCTCGTTATCCGTAGAAAGATACTGTCCCGAAATATTCATATCATAACGGGCCAAAACTTCATTGATCTTCGCCATAACGCCTGGTACATTCTTGTGAATATGTAAAAAACGATGGGCATTATTTTGTTTAGGCAGTCTAATATTTGGAAAGTTTACAGCATCTACAGTATTCCCAGAATTAATATAGTCCATTATTTTATTGGGAACAAAATCAGCTATATCACGTTGTGCTTCTTCCGTACTACCACCAATATGGGGAGTAAGAATAACGTTCTCCAAGCCTTTAAGCTCTGTTAAGAACTCACCATTGCTTCTAGGCTCCTCTGGAAAAACATCTATAGCCGCTCCCGCAATCTTTCCGCTTTTTAAGGCATTGGCCAAAGCTTCAATGTCCACCACAAAACCTCTGGACAGGTTTACGAATAGGGCACCATCCTTCATTTGATTAATTTCCCTTTCCCCTATAAAATTATTATTGGCCTTATTATCGTCTATGTGCAAGGTTACCACATCAGAAACATTTAACAAATCTTCCAATGTATTGCATTTGGTGGCATTACCCAAAGCCAATTGATCTCCTACATCATAGTAGTAAACACGCATCCCCAAGGCCTCGGCCAATACGGACAATTGTTTTCCAATATTTCCATAACCTATAATACCCAGATTTTTACCTCGTACCTCTTTTGAATTGGCCGCAGTTTTATTCCATTGTCCAGCGTGGATTTCAGTACTGCGCGGAAAGATACTTCTCATTAACATGATGATCTCACCAATAGCCAGTTCCACAACAGACCGTGTATTGCTATACGGGGCATTAAATACTACTACTCCTTTTTTCTTGCAGGCCTCCAAATCTATTTGGGTAGTACCTATACAGAAAGCGCCAACCACCATTAACTTGTCTGCCGCAGCCAACACATTTTTGGTGACTTGGGTCTTGGAACGTATTCCTAGGACATGTACTCCTTTTATTTTTTCAATTAGTTCATCCTCTGATAGGCTATGCTTCAGAAGCTCTACGGAAAACCCCTCCTCGGAAAGGGTATCAAAAGCATTTTGATGGACATTTTCCAACAATAAAATCTTAATTCTATTCTTTGGGTAGGATATCTTTCTTGGCAACTTGTTCACAAATAAAAATTCATCTAAATTAGGTGTAATATAGTCTGCGTTTCTCGCAGCCTTTTCTCTATGCACATTCTCGGTATAGGCGAAAAATTTATCCGCAATACCTGCTTCGCGCATTACATAGTCACTATAACCGTCTCCAATTACCTGTACTTCCCCTTGTAAATCCAAGTTTTTTAAACAGGCAATTTTTCCGTTGTGCGAGGCCAATACGTTAGCCTCGTCAAATCCTATTATTTTACCGTTTTCGTCGAACCGAAATGTATTGGCATACACCCTATCCGCAGGAATGTTGTATTCGGCGACTATGGGATCTATAAACTCTTTAAAGCCACAGGAAATTACATAAATATCATCGGAATAATTATGAAAAAATTCCTTGTTGGATTCTATCGACTTGGATATCTTTTGGCGAAGTAATTGGACCAAATTCTCCAAGTCGTCCTTGTGTGCGTTTAATAAATTAATTCTTTTTTCCAAGGACTGGGTAAAAGAAATGTCCCCATCAATGCCCAGATTGGTTATTTTTTGGATTTCCCGAATAATATCATCCTTATCCGCTCTTCCATTTAGCGTAATCTCCGCCAAAACATCCAGTGCCTCTACCCTAGTTAGGGTACTATCAAAATCAAACACATATTTTCTGCCTACCGCAACCATTGAATCTGAATTTTAAGGGGCAAAAGTATGAATTAATTTTATCCAACTCCCTATTATTACGAAGAAAAGTAATCGATACTTGATTTTCATCGATATATGTAAGAAAATGATTTTTTTATACCATTAAAATTAAGGAATTGATAAAATTTTTTCTTCACCCAACCTTCAAGCTAATGTTTAAATCCACCATTCATAACTACTAAAGTGAAATTGATTTAATACAGATAAGATCTACCAATATTCCTGCATTGGCCTTATACACCTTTAGCGAACCCCAAGATAAATTAATCCGGTTATGATGGCCAATCCAAAACTCAGTAGGGTGCCGATCAATATATACTCCGTAAGCTTTCTTGAGTTACTTTCCTTAAGGTCATTGAACCTGAAAACAGATTTGGCGGTAATCAATAGACCAATTGCCTCCCATCTACCTAAAATTATAAAGATCAATACAAACAATCGTTCTATAATTCCAATATACTTTCCCGCATTTGGAAGGGATTTATGGTCCAATTCTATCCTGTCCGACATACCTTCCAACAATTTGGCCATAATAATGGAAGAGGGATAACTTGCAAATACAACTGCCGTAACCAACGGCCAATTCATTTCCTGTAAAAGACCCACGGTATGCCCCACTAAATCAGAATTAAACACACAGCAATACAAAACAACCAAATGCAATGCCTGGTCTATAAAAAAAGGAATGGCCTTGTTCTCAAAATAAGGATTGGCATATAATTTTGAGAGGTCTATAAAATAATGTGATATACCAATGACCAAAACCCATCCCCATAATTTTAAATCCCACAATAACAACATGGCGATTATTACATGAACCAATATATGCAGGTATAGATATTTGGACGCTATCTTATTTGCCTCTTTGTGCACCACCCATTTATTGGGTTGAAACAGAAAGTCCCCCAGAAGGTGGGCCAACAATAGCTTAGTAAACAATATCATTCCTTAATATGTTTTATATTTTGATCGTAATACGCCAGTAGATCCAACACCAAATCCATCCTGGCCCGCTTTAATCGCTGGCTTACCGCTGATTGCCTTATTTTTAATTGGTCCGCAACCTCCTGTTGGGAAGCGTTTGGTTTTGCTAGGGCCAAACTCACCATTTGTGCTGAAACAGTAGACCAATCGTCCATAAAATTCAATGCAAGTTTCAACATAAGGTTCAACGTTTCATCCTTATCGTCATGGCCTGTAACTATGGCCAAATTAAGCTTTTGCTCCTTTAAGGTTTCAAAAATTCTACCGGAGCGTTGGTATGCCTTCCCGTTGGACTGACTCACACTGCTCCCTACGAACGTTTCGGACCCCAGTCCTATCCCCATTCTCACATCCAAATTCTTGATGGATTTAATGAGGGCTTTTATCTGAACGGCCATAGGCAAAGCTCTTTCCGGGCTTGTTCTTATTTGAAATTCATCGCCCCTATAAATCTCCCAATCATTGGGTGTTTTGCCATGACGACCAAGGTATGGCTTCAGAATATCCATCCATTCCGAAGCCCCATAGCGGTCAGAATTAATAATATCCCCTGTAATTATAGCTACCATATATAAGTTAAAATGCTAATATATTAAAATATAAGCTAAAATACTAATATTTTTACTTATAAGTTAAATCGATTATAAATAAATGATTAAAACCAGCGACGAACCATTACGCAATACTTTTGATACTCCTTCCCGAAAATATTCGTCAAAGCTTCCTCCTCGGGTATGATCTGATAAGTATTCATATAATAGACAAACCCGGCGGCCAATAGCGTATTAAATGCGTTTCCCAGATACAGTCCCCAGGTCAAAAGAAGTAGCAATAATGCCAAATACATAGGATTTCTGGAATATTGATAAAGGCCACCTGTAACCAATTTAGACGCTTTGGAAGGGACAAGTGGGTCTATACTGGTTTTTGATCCAAAAAATTGAAACAAAGTAACAACCCCGATTAATAATGCAAGAAAGAAAAGTAAATACATTAAATAATTTCTACCAAAAAAATCAAAATAACCTACTGGCATGTATGTAGCCAATAGATACATAAATAAGGCAAAAATAAAAGTAACAACAAGGGGCGGGATTTTTAACTTCATAGAATATAATAAAATGATAAGGAAATAAAATTACTACTTTTAGACCTTTAATATTAATTTGCCCTTAAGATTATCAAGCCCGAACCAAAGAATAATAAAACTAAGTAAAATGCAATTGGTATTTGCAACACACAACCCCAACAAACTAAAAGAAGTACAAATCCTATTTCCCAAAGAAATAGAACTACTGTCTTTAGAGGACATTGGCTGCATGGATGAGATTCTTGAAACTGCAAATGATCTGGAAGGCAACGCAACCCTTAAAGCCAATTTTGTCACAGAAAATTACGGTTATCCCTGTTTCGCAGACGATACCGGACTTTTAGTGGATGCCTTGGACGGAGCGCCAGGGGTATATTCTGCAAGATATGCCGGCGAACAAAAAAACTCAGATGACAATATGGACAAATTATTGCTCCAATTGGATAACCAAACCAACAGGTCGGCGCATTTTAAAACCGTTATCGCCTTAAATCTTAACAATGAACAATTTCTCTTCAAAGGAATTGTACAAGGCGATATAACAACCCAAAAAAAAGGTGCCAAAGGTTTTGGATACGACCCTATTTTTAAGCCCAATGGGTATGACAAAACTTTTGCTGAATTACCTATTTCGATAAAAAACAAAATAAGCCATAGGGCCAAAGCCATTGAACAATTACTTGCATTTTTCAAAAACCAAACCCATGTCAACAAATAAATCCGAGGAAAAAACTACTACAACACCTAAAATATTGGATCGTACCGAGACCATAGGAGGAATACTGATTGCTGTATTCGCTGCTTTACTGGCCATAGCGGAACTTGTCAACAATAATCTGGAGGAGGAAATGATGATTGCCCACAGCCAATTCGTAAACTACTCCAATTGGTACCAATCTAAAAGTATAAAACAAAGTTTAAAGGAAAGTGAACTGGATTATTTGAATGCCTTAACGGAAACAGGTATAATACCCGAGGATAAAACTAAAAATATTAAAACCAAAATAGCCCAGACCAAAAGCATGGTATTAAAATACGAAGCTGAAAAAACTGAAATTCTAGTTGGATCATCCAATGTTCCCAGAGAACATTGGGCACAGGACCTTGATGGGGAAATGGGGAAAATTATAGGAATAAACGAATGGGAAAAACTCACCCAGGATTACGAAACAGCGACCAAGAAATTCGACTTGGGAAAATTATTGTTTCAAATATGTATCGTACTAGGGGCTGTTTGTATCATAATTCGTGATAACAAAAAATTACAGAAAAACTTTATTGTACTTATGTTGGCGTTCGGTGCCATTGGAATTCTAATTTCCGCATACGGCTTTATCCTGGCTCCATAAAAACCGCTTTCAAAATAAAATATTTTAATTAAAAAATTAGCAGTACCTTTGCCGCTTCAATTAACGCCGCTGGTATAGCATGTGTTGCGCTGAGTCTAAATAGGTTATAAAGAATAATCGCTCTATGCAACATACATATTTGCGATTATTTAAAACATATTATGACAAAATTTGAAGCATTGGGGCTAAAGAAGTCCCTATTGGATGCTATTTCTGATTTAGGATTTGAATCGCCTTCAGAAGTACAAGAAAAAGCTATTCCGATCTTATTGGAAAGTGAAACCGATTTAGTTGCCCTAGCACAAACGGGTACCGGCAAAACTGCAGCATTTGGATTCCCACTAATTCAAAAAATAGATAGCGAGAGTAGAACTACACAAGGTTTGATACTTTCTCCTACAAGGGAACTTTGTTTGCAAATCACCAACGAACTTACATTGTATTCCAAGTATGAAAAAGGGGTCAATGTTGTTGCAATCTATGGTGGTGCCAGTATTACCGATCAGGCCAGACAAATAAAAAGGGGTGCCCAAATAGTGGTAGCTACCCCAGGTAGAATGAAAGACATGATTGGTCGTGGCTTGGTGGATATCTCCAAAATTGATTACTGTATTCTTGATGAGGCCGATGAAATGTTGAATATGGGCTTTATGGAGGATATCAAAGATATTCTTTCCAACACTCCAAAAGAAAAGTCCACTTGGTTGTTTTCTGCAACCATGCCCAGAGAGGTAGCTGTTATAGCTAAAAAATTCATGCACAGTCCGCAAGAAATTACGGTAGGAACAAAAAATTCAGGAGCAACTACGGTACAACACGAATACTACGTAGTAGGTGGTCGTGATCGTTATCCTGCACTAAAAAGACTAGCGGATACCAATCCTGACATATTTTCCGTTATTTTCTGTAGAACAAAAAGAGATACCCAAAAGGTAGCTGAAAAGTTGATCGAGGATGGTTATAACGCTGGTGCACTTCACGGAGATCTAAGTCAAAACCAAAGGGATTTGGTGATGAATTCCTTCCGTAAGAAACAAATACAAATGTTGGTTGCTACGGATGTAGCCGCCCGTGGTATTGATGTTGATGATATAACCCATGTAATCAATTACCAATTGCCAGATGAAATAGAAACCTATACACACCGTAGTGGACGTACTGGAAGAGCTGGGAAATCAGGAATTTCCATGGTCATCATCACCAAAAGTGAATTTAGGAAAATCAAGGCCATCGAGAATAAAATTCAACAAGCTTTTATTTCCAAAAAAATTCCTACTGGAATGGAAATTTGTGAAATACAGCTTTACCATTTGGCCAATAAAATTAAGGATACAAAAATTAATGAGGAGGTAGACAACTACCTACCTGCAATTAATGATGTACTTCAAGGTATAGATAGAGAAGAACTTATCAAAAAAATAATCTCGGTAGAATTTACCCGATTCTTTAATTACTACAACAAAACCCAAGATTTAAATACCTCTGACTCCCGTGACCGGGGCGATCGCGAGGATAGAGGAAGATCCAGAGATGGTGATAGCCGAATTCCAGCGGATGGCAATGTTAGATATTTCATCAATGTTGGAGAAAAGGATGGCTATGACTGGATGACTTTAAAGGATTTCTTAAGAGACACCGTTAATTTGGGCAAGGATGATATTTTTAAGGTGGATGTAAAGGACAGTTTTTCGTTCTTTAACACTGACGCATCCGCTACAGAAGCAATTTTAAAGACATTTACCGAATTTAAGGTTGATGGACGATTTGTTAACGTAGAAGTGTCAAAAAGTCCAGGAGGCGGCGGTGGAGGCGGCCGAGGAAGACGTGACAGAAGCCGAAGTGGCGGCGGAAGGGATTTCAGGGACAATGATAGAAACAAAGGAAGAAGAAGAGACAGAAGTGACTCCAAAGGAAGCTCTGCTAGTAGTTCTGGTAAAAGGAGAACGAAAAGAAAAAGTGATTCCTATTAGTTAATTCTATATTAAAAAAATACGCTTCGGCGTATTTTTTTAGTTAGTTTACCAATTATAATCATCCAAATTATTTAATGAAAAATTATTTACTGGCCCTATCAATCTTATTTATCTCTTTTGGATATTCTCAAGTGGACAAAAATGACGAAGAGGTAAAACAATTAAAAGCGGTTGTCCAAAATGCCCAAACCGACCAGCCAATGGAAAGTGTTCATGTCGTAAATCTTAACGAAGTGGTGGGCACAATTACCAATGAAAAAGGAGAGTTCAGTATTCCTGCTAAGGTGAATGACACCCTATATATTACTTTTTTGGGTTTTAAATCCCAAAAAGTCAGGGTTACCAATGATATGTTCAAATTTAAGGATACAAAAATTTCCCTTACGGAATTGGCATATGCACTAGAAGAAGTAATCGTTAGACCCTACTCCCTCACAGGCTATTTGGAAATTGATGTCAAGAACTTACCCCTGAACAACGCTTTTCAATATAGTATTTCTGGTTTGTCCGTAGGTTATGAAGCCGGGAGCAAGAACCCAAGTGCGGTCACCAAGGTTTTGGGAGCCATACTTAACCCTGCAGATTTGTTGAGAAATTTATTCGGAAAAAAACCCAACCAAATGCGTAAACTACGCCAAATGAAGGAAGACGATCAAATTAGGGATCTTTTGGCTTCCAAATTTGACAGGGAAACTTTGACCGAGCTACTGCAATTGGAAAAGGTAGATATTGAGGACATCCTTAATAATTGTAACTACTCCAAATCCTTTATTACTACCGCCAATGACTTACAGATCTTGGATGCCATAAGTAGCTGTTACGAAGAATACAAGGTCCTAAATAGGAAAAAATAGACCCGTACCTTAGCATCGCTATAAGCGAGGCTCATCTTTATTCTTTTAAATCAATATTTTTGATTCTCGCCCCCATTGCGTTTCGCTTAAAATAAATTTTCTTTTACCGACATCATTTTATAGCTTTAAGCAAAATAGATGCTAATGAAAAAGGGACTTCTTCTTGCCGCGCTTTTATTGTTTTTTTTATCCTGCAAAGAGAATAAAAATGAAGTGGTAAAAGAAAGCGGTTCCATTGCAGAGCTGCCACAAAAAAAGGAAGTGAAATCACCTTTTTTCTGGAATGCCGCCAACATTTATTTTTTACTTACAGACCGTTTTAACAATGGGGACACTTTAAACGATATTAGCCTAAACAGAACCAAGGAAACTGCTGTATTAAGGGGCTTTATGGGAGGTGATATCCAAGGAATAACCCAAAAAATAAATGATGGCTATTTTACCGATTTGGGTATTAATGCCATTTGGTTTAGCCCTATAGTTGAGCAAATCCATGACATTGTAGACGAAGGTACAGGTAGCACATACGGATATCATGGATATTGGGCCAAGGATTGGACAACTCTGGACCCCAATTTTGGAACAAAAAAAGAACTGGAAATACTTGTTAAGACAGCGCATAAAAATGGTATCAGAATCCTGATGGATATTGTACTCAACCACACGGGACCGGTGACGAACTTAGACCCTGTTTGGCCAAAAGAATGGGTACGCACTGGACCGATATGTGAAAACACAAATTATGAAACAACAACCAATTGTACCCTAGTGAAGAACTTGCCCGATATAATAACGGAATCTGACGAGGCCGTTGAACTTCCAGATGCCCTATTGGCTAAATGGAAGGAAGAAGGGCGACTAAGCAACGAACTGGACGAACTACAAGTTTTTTTTGATCGTACCAAATACCCCAGGGCACCGCGGTTTTATATTATTAAATGGCTTACAGACTATGTAAACGATTTGGGAATAGACGGTTTTAGGGTAGATACGGCTAAACATGTGGACGAAAAAACATGGAAGGAATTATACAGTGAAGCCTCCTATGCCTTTAATACTTGGAAAAGAAAGCATCCGGAAGAGGTCCTGGACGACAATTCCTTTTTTATGGTCGGAGAAGTATACGGTTATGAAATATCCAGTGGTCGTGAATACAATTTTGGGGACAAAAAAGTAGATTATTTTGACAATGGGTTCCACAGTCTGATCAATTTTGAATTAAAGGATGATGCCAACAAGGACTATGAAGCTATTTTTAGCAAATATAACGACCTACTGTTTACTGCATTGGAAGGAAAAAGTGTGGTTAATTACCTTACTTCACACGATGACCTAAACCCCTTTGACAAGGAGAGAAAAAACCCGTATCACGCAGCAAATGTATTATTACTTACCCCTGGTGCCTCCCAAATTTATTATGGGGACGAGTCTGTACGCAGTTTAACCATTGAAGGCACCCAGGGTGATGCTACCCTTAGATCTTTTATGAACTGGGGGGAGTTGGACAGTATTCCATTTAATCAGAAAATATTGGGCTATTGGCAAAAACTGGGAAAATTTAGAAACGATCATCCCGCAATAGGAGCTGGAAAACACCAAAGGCTCTCCAAAAGCCCGTATGTCTTTGGCAGAACCTTTCTGAATGGGGATTTTAGGGATAAGGTCGTAGTTGGCTTAAAACTACCCTTGGGCAAAAAATTCCTATGGGTAAAAGGCTTTTTCGGTGATGGAACAAAACTATACGATGCATTTTCCGAAACCATTGTTACAGTAGAAAATGGCAAAGTATTCCTGGAAAATAACTTTGATATTGCACTATTGGAATTAGTCAAGAATTAAGGGACAAGATGACCCTTACATTCTCCCTATGATCTTTAATGGTAACAATTTAACTTTTTGACAAGACTATTTCTAAATATGTTTCCTAATTTCGTGCACTTCCTTATTTAATGCTAAAAAATGTTTCCAACAGATATTAAATGAAATTGAATAGAAGGCAATTTGTCCTAAAATTGGTTTTGGGGTCCATTAGTTTTGTTATACTTGATTCTTTCTGGTTGGAGACCAATTTTATAGAGTGGACGGAGCACGACATTTCTGAATCGGAATCCAACAAAATCAAAGCCATTCACCTAACCGACCTGCATTTGCGCGGTATAAAATCGGTACATAAATCCATTGCGGACCGAATTAACAAGGAGCGGCCGGACGTCATCTTTTTCACAGGGGATTCTATAGAGCGGAACAAAAACTTAACTGTTTTGGAGGATTTTTTAAGCCTATTAAATGCTCATATTCCCAAAATAGCTATTTTGGGTAATAAGGAATATTCAGGCCGAATAGATTTGCAACAATTAAAAAGCACCTATGGGAGATATAATGGGAAAATACTGGTGAACGAATCACTCATTTTTGAAACCGAAGATAGAAAAATCAACATATTGGGTATTGATGATTTTGTTTGTGGGTACCCAGACTTTACTAAATCTGCCCAAAATATAGATTCATCCTTAACTACAGTAATACTTAATCATTGTCCTATCTATAGGGAAGAAATTGATCAAATAAGTACATCTCTAAATATAAAACCCAACCTAATATTATCCGGGCATACGCACGGAGGGCAGATAACATTTTTTGGAAAGCCCTTTTTTACGCCATTCGGGAGTGGAAATTATGTTAAAGGCTGGTACAACAATGAAATTTCAAAAATGTACGTATCTAAAGGAGTTGGAACTACTATTTATCCTATACGCTTTGGAGCCAGGGCTGAGGCAAGTATTTTCTACATCTAGATACTAATTTTGTGAATGCGTCGCTATTCTGTTGGCTTCCGTTTGCTTTACCACAGCCATAAACCCATGGCCCTCCCCTATCTCTTTCCTAAAGTGCAAAATAATGCCTAGGTGAACTCCACACTATTCAACTCCTTGGACAAACCTTTACATCAAAAATACAATAACTATCTGTTCCAAGTTGGTCATTGGAATTTTGAACTAACCATATTACTTTCGTGACTTAGTTATTTTTCCAGTATCGATTTTAAATTTCGCAGTCCCGCCTCAAAATCCTTACCAACGGCTTTATCCATGTTCATAAACAACATAATGATAGTCATTGGAAACTTGCTCTCTCCCTTAAATCCCCAGGTAACCTTCGTTTTTCCATTTCCCAGTTCCACGAGATCCAAATAACTATCGGAGGTTGACTTAAAGGGCTTCATGAACCGAAGTTCCCCTTCAACTCTTTTACCTTCAACTATCTTTGTTATTTCCTGCTCACCCTCACCCACATCCTTGTTACCGTTCCAATAACTTATGGCCCCCACCTCGCCATCAACACCTGTGAATTTCTTTTCCATGTTGGGGTCTTTTATGGCCCAAGGAGACCACTCCTGCTGTTTCTTTAAATATTTTATATTATCAAAGACTTCAGCCTTTGGTTTGGAAATTTCTATGGATCGGGAAACATCATAGCTTTTGGGAGCTATTAGGGCCAGAACGACAATCAATATAATAATCCCTATAATTATATAAAGTAATATGGCCATGAGCTTTTAGGTGTTGGTTAGTCCTGTACTAAATATACTAAAAATATCATTTTGTTCCATGAAATCTGGCCAAAACATCATTCAAACTCCGTACAGATTTCTTGGTCCAATCCAATCTTTTTTCCAGTTTCTCATTTTCGGTCAACCTCCAATTTATGTTCTCTTTGCGTAATTGGCTCGTTAAGGTATGCAAGATTATTGCGGCTGAAACGGAAATATTTAAACTTGCGGTAAACCCGACCATTGGTATTTTCAGGAAAGAATCTGCCTTTTCCAACACCTCTTTACTTAACCCGTCCCGCTCCGTTCCAAAAAATAGCGCTGTTTTACCATCAAACTTAAAACCAGTTAAGGAGCAATTATTTTCATGAGGGGTCGTGGCCACAATTTTATACCCTTGTTCCCTCAAAGTGTCTATACAATTCATCGTGGTATTGTATCTTTTTATATCAACCCATTGCTGGGCTCCCATGGCAATATCCTTGTCCAGTCGCTTGCCAAACTTGCTTTCTATAAGGTGGGCCTGCTGTACCCCAAAGACATCGCAGCTTCTTACCACAGCGCTGGTGTTGTGCATTTGGTAAACATCCTCTATAGCAACCGTTATATAATTTGTTCGATCTTCCAGAATATCCATGAAACGAGCTTTCCGCTCAGGGGTTATAAAACCTTCCAAATAATCAAGCAGCTTCAGATCGACCATAATCCTAAGGTATTAAAAAAGAAATCGTTTAATTTTACAAATATTACTATATTCTATCACAATGAAAAAAATAGTAGTCTTAACCGGTGCAGGAGTCAGTGCGGAAAGTGGAATTAACACTTTTAGGGATGCGGATGGATTGTGGGAAGGTCATGATGTTATGGAAGTAGCCACCCCTCAAGGTTTTCAGAGGAATCCCGATTTGGTACTAAATTTTTACAACGAGAGAAGAAGACAATTGTTCAAAGTCCTTCCCAACTTGGCCCATAAAGCTTTGGTACACTTGGAGGAGCATTTTAATGTTAGCATCATTACCCAAAATGTGGATGACCTGCACGAACGGGCAGGTAGCTCCAAGGTAATTCATTTGCACGGGGAGTTATTAAAGGCCAGGTGCAGTCATAATCCCAACAAAATAATTGACTGGAAAACCGACATTAAAATAGGCGACCTTTCGGAAGATGGAAAACAATTGCGCCCCCATATTGTATGGTTTGGTGAGGAAGTTCCATTATTGGCAAAAGCAGCAAATATTACACAAACAGCCCATATTTTAATCGTAATTGGCACCTCGATGCAAGTTTATCCAGCAGCCAGTTTAATACACTACGTACCCCGGGATACGCCAATTTACTTTATAGACCCCAAACCTAATATAAGTAAAACGGATTTTAGCGGACTCACTATAATACAGGCGAGTGCCGTAAACGGGGTACCCCAATTGGTTTCGGATTTAATTGGAAGGGAATCCTAAATTTGGTTGTCCAGGGGTATATAAGACTATAATACTTGGCCCGTTTAGCCAGAAGTTTAAAGTTCTTTTTATATTTATTTTTTAGAATACCAACAGCTGTATAAAACAATACTATGCTTACAATCCAACAAAAAAATTAAATTTTAGGTGTATCCGTGACCAACTTAGAACTCTATAACACCCTTAACTACATTGACCATTCCAGGACCAAAAGAATGGAAATGTCTAACCTTATACTAAACAATCCGTCCAGTATTGCAACCCTAATGGAAATCGCCTTTCAAGTAGATGACCCTGTTTCCTGTAAAGCATGTTGGGTTTTGGAATTTACTTCCAAAGAACATTTGACCTACCTCTTTCCGAGTATGGATACTTTTGTCCATAATATTGGTTCGGTACATTTGGATCCGGCAGTAAGACCCATTGCAAAAATATGTGAGATCTTAATGAAGTCATACTTTCAATTCAAGGACCAGGAAACCCGTGATACTCTGAGCGAAAAACACTTGGAAAGTATAACATCCGCTTGTTTCGATTGGCTTATAGGTGACCATAAAGTGGCGGCCCAAGCATATTCTATGACCAGCCTTTTGTTATTGGGCATTAAGTTCAATTGGATTCACCCGGAATTGCGCATGATACTGGAACAGAACTATCAAAATGGGAGTGCAGCTTACAAGGCCAGGGCAAGGATGACCTTGGCAAAGCTAAGGTAGGTAACGGCTTTTGTACAAATAAGGGAACAATATTCCACTTCACTTTTAAACTCTTTAACTTATAGCTATCTTTGCGCTTTTCCAAAATCAATCAAATAGCATAAGATGTCATTAAACAAATTAAACGCCATATCCCCTATTGATGGCAGATACAGAAACAAAATAGATTCCCTTGCCTTATATTTTTCTGAAGAGGCCCTTATAAAATATAGGGTGCGCGTAGAAATTGAATATTTTATAGCACTATGCGAAATTCCACTTCCTCAGCTTTCAAATTTTGACAGTTCAAAATTTAATGATTTGAGAAAAATCTATATTGATTTTGACTCGGAGGACGCCATGGCTATTAAGGAAATTGAAAAGGTAACCAACCATGATGTAAAGGCTGTTGAATATTTTATAAAAAAGGAGTTCGACAAATTAGGTCTGGAGGCGCATAAGGAATTTATCCATTTTGGACTTACCTCTCAAGATATCAACAACACGGCTATTCCCCTGTCCATTAAAGAAGCCATGAACGAGGTTTACGTACCCCAATATTTGGAGGTATTGAACAAGTTAACGGCTTTGACCAAGGAATGGGAAGCTGTACCCATGTTGGCAAGAACACACGGCCAGCCCGCGTCCCCAACCCGTTTAGGAAAAGAGATCGAGGTATTTGCTGTTCGTTTGGAAGAGCAGTTTAACCTACTTAACGATATTCCAAGTGCAGCTAAATTTGGTGGCGCAACAGGGAACTATAATGCCCACAAGGTTGCCTACCCTAAAATTGATTGGAGAGATTTTGGGCAAAAATTTGTTCAGGAGAAGCTTGGCCTACACCATTCCTTTCCAACTACGCAGATAGAACATTACGACCATATGGCCGCCTTGTTCGACTGCCTCAAGAGAATCAATACTATTATAATAGATTTGGACCGGGATTTTTGGACGTATGTTTCCATGGACTATTTTAAACAAAAAATAAAAGCTGGCGAAGTAGGATCTTCCGCCATGCCCCATAAGGTAAACCCAATCGATTTTGAAAACTCCGAAGGGAATTTGGGAATTGCCAACGCCATTTTCGAACATTTATCAGCCAAACTTCCTATTTCCAGGTTGCAGAGGGATTTAACAGATAGTACGGTGCTTAGAAACGTTGGCGTGCCTTTTGGCCATACACTTATAGCCTTTCAATCCACATTAAAAGGGTTGAATAAACTATTGTTGAATAAGGAGAAGTTTGAGCAAGACCTAGAAAATAATTGGGCCGTAGTGGCTGAGGCCATTCAGACCATTTTAAGGCGTGAAGCCTATCCCAATCCTTATGAAGCATTGAAAGGATTAACACGGACCAATGAGAAGATTACACAGCAGTCCATTTCCAATTTTATCGACACCTTGGAAACAACCGAAGAAATAAAAACTGAATTGAAACAAATTACCCCAAGTAGTTATACGGGTATTTAAAAAATACCAATGTGTACAACCTTTGCAAAAGGTTAAAACAACATCTTTGAATTAAATTTAAAGCAATCCAGAGTGCTATAAGGATACTCTGGATTGCTTATTTTATTGACACTACAAAGGAACAACGCTTACCCCTTCTTTTGTATCTCCACCTGATGTGGATATGGTATCTCAATACCTGCCTTATCCAGTGCTAACTTGCAATTTTCTAATGTCTCAAAATATACCGACCAATAGTCTCCCGGAACACAAAAGGGGCGTACGGCAAAATTTACGGAGCTATCCGCCAACTCCGATACGTTAACCGATGGTGCAGGGTCTTTCAATACCTTTGGATTGGACTCCAATACCGCCAATAATACTTCTTTGGCCTTCTTTATATCCTCGCCATATCCAATTCCAATGGTAGTGTCCACTCTCATCTTACCTTCAGCGGTATAGTTTATAATATTGCCATTGGCCATGGCACCATTGGGCACAATGGCCAGCTTATTTTGTGGTGTTATAAGTTTTGTAGTGAAAATTTCAATTTCCTTTACGTTACCCAATACTCCCTGTGCCTCTATTAAATCCCCAATTTTGTAGGGCTTAAAAATCATGATCAAAACCCCGCCGGCGAAGTTGGACAATGAGCCCTGCAGTGCAAGGCCAACAGCCAAACCGGCGGCGGCGATTACTGCGGCGAAGGTGGTTATATTTATCCCTAACTGCCCAATGACCACTAGGATCAAAAATATTTTAAGGACCCATGACACCATACTAAGTAAAAAACGTTGTAGGGATTCATCGTATTTACTAGTGTACATAACCTTTCTTGTACCACCAATAATCCTTTTTATAACCCATAATCCAATTATGAAAATTAACAAGGCCGTTAGTACCTTAGGTCCAAACTCCTTTGCCAATTCTATTCCGTAATTAAGCCATTCTTCTGCTTTTTCCATAATAATATATAGTTAGTGTATTTTGTAAGTACTAATATAGAAAATAAAAAAACTCTTAAAACTGCTTTCCCAAGCCTTGCCAAAAGGAAATCTATAGACCGAAGATTCAAGAGCTTGTTAAGCTTTTATATAAATACCAGGTAAGCACTTATAATCCGATAATACATTGCCTATCCCAAAAAAATGGTCATAAAAAAGCTCTGAGTTGCCGTTTGGCTAAACAGAGCTTCAAAACTTTAATAATATTGAATTATGTAATTCCTTGTTTAACTTTTCAAAAAATTTCCGATTTTTCCCAAGCCTTCTCCCTTATAATCCGATTTCTCCAAAGCCTTCATAAACTGGACCAATTTGGCAGGGTTCATATTTTTACCCAAAACGCGGACCAGCATAAGACCCTTCTCCTCACTATCACCATAGATAATTACCTCATCAATGGCATCATCATCACCCAAATATCTTACAGAAGCTTTGCCATATCTGGTGTTCATTTTCATCAGCTCGGTGAATTTGCCATTTTTTAAGATGGCAGCGATATTCGCTTTTTCTTTTTGAAACTCCATAAGGTTATCCTCGGTTATTTTAAACGCCAGGATATTTAATTTTTTTAATGACCCAAGTGCTTCCCTTTGGTCTTCGGTTAAATCGGCCTTCTCCATGTTCAATAGACTTACAGGCAGATCTACCGACAAAAAATTGGGATTATCCGTATTGTCAACAAAATATTCCTGTAGACTTTGTGTTGACGAACATGCAGAAATTGCAAAGATCAACAATATGGCCCAGGCCAATTTTTCAACTTTTGTTCTCATATACTTTATTATTAAGTTTTGACCAACAAGGGTAACGGCCTTTTTAGTTGGACACTACCCTAACCTGCTATTACTTGTTCTTACCCGCCTTATTTAGCTCGGACGGTAAATTCATCTTTTGAGTTAACGATCCTATCTTGTTTAGATCTATATCCCCGGTTAGCGATAGCAATACCGTTTCAAATTTCCTGTCATTGATTTCCACGTTCCCATTTTTAATTCCGGTAACAAACATGAGTAATTCACTTACATGGTCTTCATCCTTCCCGCTCTTGATGTAAAACTTTACGTTGGCATCCTTATCCTTGACCCTCATTAGTTCCTGTAATGACGAGGATTTCAAATACTTCTCCATGGTAATCTGCATGTCTGCGGAAATCTTTTTATCCTCGGTAATAAAAACCTTTAAATTTTTCAGGTTTTGGGCTATATCCATAAAATCCTGAGCCTCTTTGTCATCGACCTCAACATTAATCTTGCTCAATAATTTAAACATGCTTTCATTGACCACTACGGCGCTTACATTGTCCAAATCTTCAAATTTATCGAACATAGATTGTGAAAACCCAATAAAGGGCAACACGGCTACTAATACTATTATGATATTCTTCTTCATCTTTTTAAATTTAATTTTTGTTGTAAATTTTTTGTTTTGTTTCTTCAAACTCCCTTAAATAAGCTACTTTCTCGGTTCCCTTACCAAGATTGGTCGCCAAAAGACTTAATGCCTTTTTAGTTTCCTGATAGGCGTATTCCGCTTTTTTCTGTTCTTGATAACTTCTTCCAAGATATATACCAAATATCAAAATGCTCACTGCCGCAACGGAAATCCACTTTAAATAACTTTTTTTTCTAGGTTTTAGTGGAACTTGTTTGGTAAACTTTTCTTCTCTGGCTATGGAAAAATACTGAAACATTGGGGCATATTCTTTTAAGTGTAAAGGAACATCTTCCTTTGCAAAATATTCCCTCAACATTTCTTCTTCGGCAACCGTAGCGTTTGCTTCAAAATACCTTTCCAATAATTTTTCTATATTACTTAATTCCATAATTGTGCTTTTGAACTAATTTTTCCCTCACTGTTTTTCGCGCTCTGGATAAAGCTACTCTAACCGCGGTAGCACTCATACCCAAAAGTTCTGCTATTTCCTCAAATTCATACTGTTCCACATCCCTTAACTGTAAGACCATTTTTTGCTGTTCCGGCAAATCCTCCATGATTTTTTCTATCCAACTTAGACTATCACTAACTTCCACCTGATTTTGTAGTGAAACGTTTTCATCCTTGTAATTACTGTGAACCAATTTTAAGTTTCCGGCCTGTTTGGATTTAAGTCGGTCCAAGCAAAAATTCTTGGTCATCATCATGGCATAGGCTTCCACATTATTATAGTCCTCCATCATATTGTTCTTGGACCATAGCTTCATTAAGATTTCTTGTGTGGCATCTTCAGCTTCTTCTTTAGAGACCAACAAACGTTTTGCCAGTCTATACAGTTTATCCTTAAATGGCAATACCACATTTAAAAACTCGGTTTGTTGCATTTTGGTTTAGTTGTTTATAATCCTAAATAACAGGCTTACAATAGGAAGACGACATACATCGAATTTTGTTACAATTAATTTCCAATTCGTTACAATGTAAGTAAATTAGCGCAACGGAAACCAAATTGGCATTATTACCGTATATAAATAAATCGTTCCCCAAAACTGATTCATACTTTTTTAATGGAATGATATTTGTAAGCCACTACTCGTCATGTTTTGGCAATTATGTTAAAAATTATGAAGAAGTATTTATTGTTTTTATTAGGATTGAGTTTGTTCCTCTCCAGTTGTAGCAAGAATAATGACACCCAGCTTGCCGAGGAAATAGCAGAAAATGTTAGTACCCCGGAAGCAGAAATAGATGTAACAGTCCAAAACTTTATGTGGCAGACCATGAATACCTATTATTTTTGGCAAAGTGATGTAGCTGACTTGGGAGATTACCGTTTTGCTTCCTATGACGATTACGTTTCATATTTGGAAACCGAGGAAGACCCCGGGACATTTTTTGAAGAAAAACTACTTTACACGGAAGACCGATTTAGTTTTTATTCCGATGATTATAAGGAATTGACACAATCTTTTGCAGGAATATCCAAGAGTAATGGTTTGGAATTCGGTTTGAGCTTATTTGTCGATAGTGATGATGTTTATGGATATGTACGTTACATTGTACCTAATTCCAATGCTTCTACCAAGGATATCCAAAGAGGGGATATTTTTACAGGTGTCAATGGCACTTCCCTTAATTTGGATAACTATATAGACCTGTTATTTGGTGATAGCGACACCTACACCTTAAATATGGCAGAAATCTCCAATAATGTTATTACCAACACAGACAGTGAAGTTACTTTAACAAAAGAAGCTAACTTGACCGAAAATCCGATCTATATCAACAAGGTTTTGGAAACCGGAGGAAAAAAAATAGGCTATTTAATGTACAATGGCTTTACCAACGAATTTGACGAACAGTTGAATGATGCCTTTGGAGAGTTCAAGTCCGCCGGCGTTACGGATTTAGTATTGGATTTAAGGTACAATCCAGGTGGATCGGTCAATTCGGCCCGATTATTATCCAGCATGATTTATGGTACCTATACCAATAGTGTTTTCCTGAAGGCCAGGTATAATGCTAAGCTGCAATCAGAGTTTAAGGACACCGACCTTATTGAGTATTTTGCCGACGCAACGGACAACAATACCCCTATAAATACGTTAGGCCTAAGCAAAGTTTATATTATTGCTACCAGGAGTAGTGCATCAGCAAGTGAATTGGTTATGAACGGCTTGGACCCTTACTTAAATGTAATACATATCGGGACCACAACAACGGGGAAGAATGAATTTTCGGTTACCTTTGTAGACGATTTGGACAATGGCAATGTTTACGACCCAGATAGAGAGGATAATATTAACCCTGATAATCATTGGGCCATTCAACCATTGATAGGGCGAAATGAAAACGCCAATGGCTTTTCCGAGTATACGGACGGACTTACACCTGATATTTCGTTGAGTGAAGATCTATCCAATTTAGGAGTTCTGGGCAATTTGGATGAACCCCTGTTGGCCAAGGCCATTGCCGAGATTACAGGAACTACCGCAAAAATGGATTTTACAGTGGATATGCCGGTTAAATTGGTAAGTAGTTCCAAAATGTTCACAAAGATTAAGGATAATATGTTTATGGATATCAAAAAACCCTTAAACTTGAAAATTAATCAGTAACCAGTGCTCTGTATAAGGTGCCGCTAAAGCCTACAAGGATTAACATAGGCTATTTAATATAATGTGCGACACAATTAATAATACAATTACAATATGAAAAAAATCCTAGGCCTTCTATTAATTGCCATTGTTCTTTCCTGTTCGGACAAAGATGATGACGCATTCGTCTTCCCAAAGGAGTCAACCGTGCAAAACTTTATGTGGCAAGGCCTGAATCAATGGTATTTTTGGCAGGCGGACGCCCCTAATTTGGGAGATAGCAGGTTCGCCACCAATGACGACTATGTGGCTTATCTAGAAACATACACTGATCCAGAGGAGTTTTTCTACCAGACCTGTTACAAACATACTAAGGTAGTTGGTAGTAGTTCCGCTATTGATAGGTTTAGTTTTGTTGAGGACGATTATGAAACACTGGTAAATTCCTTAAGTGGCGTTTCAAAAAGCAATGGACTTGAATTTGGCCTTGCAAGAAATGAGGGCAGTACCGATCTTTTTGGATACGTACGATATATAATTCCGAACTCCCATGCATCTACCAAAGATATTGCCAGGGGGGATATTTTCACTAGAGTGAACGGGGTTCAACTGACCGATGCCAATTACATAAGCCTACTTTTTGGAAATACAGATACCTATACCCTTGGTATGGCAGATATTTCTGGTACTGTAGTAACCGATAATGACAGTGAAGTAACCTTGACCAAGTCTGCAGGATTGCAAGAAGATCCAATATTGGTAGCGAAAACCGTAGAGGTCAACGGAACCAAAATTGCCTATCTAATGTACAACGGTTTTACAAGTAGCTTTAATGAAGAACTAAATACAGTCTTCGGACAGTTTAAAACAGCAGGGGCAACGGAATTGGTGCTTGATCTTCGTTACAACCCTGGAGGTTCGGTAAACAGTTCCAGATTATTGGCCAGTATGGTATATGGCACCAATACTAGCGAATTATATGTAAGACAAAGATGGAACGATAAAATACAATCCATGCTGAATAAAGAGCAATTGGAAGATTATTTTGCAAATAAAACAGACTCAGGATCTGCGTTAAACAGTCTAAACCTTAGTAAAGTATATGTTCTGGCAACAGGAAGCTCCGCATCGGCCAGTGAATTGGTAATGAACGGTCTGGCACCTTATGTCAATGTTTTTCATATTGGCGAAACTACCAGGGGCAAGAACGAATTTTCCGTTACCATGGTAGATGACGTAGACAATGATTATATCTACAGGTCCGACAGGGAAAATAAAATAAACCCCAGTAATAGATGGGCCATGCAGCCTCTTATGGGGAGAAATGAAAATTCGGACGGTTTTTACGACTATACCTCTGGCTTGGCTCCCGATGTTGTATTAGCGGAAGATCTTGCTGATCTAGGAACATTAGGGGATGTAAACGAACCACTTTTTGCAAGGGCAATCCAAGAAATTACCGGAGTAAGTGCCAAAAAGGACTTTAGCGTAAAAATGCCAGTAAATGAAGTATCCAACTCCAAAATGTTTACGGCTATTAAGGATAATATGTATCTGGACAAACCTATTGATATTACTTTTCAATAAGCTTTGCTTATAGATTAATGCCCCACGGGCTATAAAACAAAAACCCCTCTTCTACTTGGTCCTTGCCAGGTAAAAGAGGGGTTTTGTTATACATTCGTTATTGGTCAAATAACTTTCAGGATTTCCCTAACCAAAGAATACCCAACCTTATGGACCAATAACCTAATTAAAGTAAATTCCACCTGGAATAATCCCCACAGTTATAGCTTCTATAGCCATTTTGGTGTTTAGATCATAAACAGTAAGCGTTCCGTTACTTGCATAATCGCCTGCATCTGTACCATACAACCTACCATTATTAATCACCATGCTATAAAAACTGACGTCTTCCAAGACGGCTTCCATGCCCAAGGTGGTTGACGACAAACTCTGTTCAAATACGGTATCTCCCAAATGATAGTACAAAACACCTCCATCTAAATTTAAACCACTGGGATGCTGGGTAGTTTCAAACTGGATATTGTTGTCCACCTCATTGGTGACCGTATTGATCTTTGACAGTACCCCGGCCGTTTCATCTTCCGTATAGGCAGGTTTACCTGAGGCCAATACCCATAAGTTGCCGGAGGCATCCAATTGCATAGAATTGGGTGCATCCCCTACCGCAAGCGTTTTTATTACCTCATTGGTAGCGGTATTGATAACCGAAACCTTATTGTTCTGCCCCCAAGCACCCTGATGGGCTACATAAACTGTATTGTCCTTGGCCAAAATGGCTTCAGGGCCCAAAGCTACAGATATGGTGCCTTCCACCGCATAATCCTGAAGATTGATAATGGCTACAAAATCATCTGTTTCATCGGCAGTATCACCCCAGTTGGTAACATACCCCTTGCCGTTGGCTTCAATAAAATACCTCGGGTTGTTCAATCCGTCGGTAATGCTCGCTATTTTTTCAAAAGTATACCTGTTTACTACATTTATCTTGTTGGAGACATTGGCTACTATAAACGCCTCATCCTCCGTAAATCCTATCGACTGTACAACGTTTCCAAGATCCTCATCATTCTTCATTTTATAAATTCCGTTATTTACTACGGATAGATCCTCGGAAATAAATGTGACCGTTCCCGTGCCATTGCTAAAGGGGCCTTCATTGGAAACCAATATTCCATTTGCGTAATCACCCAAAGGCTCTTGATCCTGCTCATCATCGTTGGAACATGACCAGGAAAGGCCTATAGTCAATAGGGATAAAAAAACATTTCTACTCTTCATTTGTTTAAACTGTTTTAAAATTTAGTAATTAATTGTAGTTGAAAATTTCTATTGGGCATGGGCCTATAGGCCACGTTCTGATAATTTTTATTAAACAGGTTGTTCACTTTTAAACCTAAAATAAATTTGATTTTGGAAATGTCAGGCCAATGGTAATCCAATCCTATGTTGCCAACTGTATAAGAGGGCAAACTGTCGCTATTGTCTGTAGTGGTATAGACCGATCCATTGTATAAAAATTGATAAAAAGCTACCAACTTCTTATATTGATAGGCCACATTAGACCTCAACATATGCTCAGGGACATAGAGTAGTTGATTTTTGGTTGCATTATCGATTGATTTAGTATAGGCATATTCACTTTCCCAAACCAATTCTTGGCTTCCCCATTTCCTTTTCCAATCAAAACCCAGTTCCAGACCGTACTGGGAAACATCCTGAACATTCATAGCCATCCAAATTCCTTGTGCATTGGGCCTCCATTGAATTAAATTATCGGTTGTTATGCTATATGCATTTAATGAGAGTGCTAGGTTTTTAACTTCAAGCGTCTGCCCCAGTTCCAACTGCCAAGAGGTTTCTGGCAAAACTTCCAAATTACCACTGGCCCCTGCCCCAGACCAGTAAAGGTCATTAAATGTAGGAACCCTATGGTTTTTGGATGCGTTCATATTTATAGTGTAGTTTTTGGCTACCTTATAACTGCCGTTCAGTGAAAAAAGAAAGGGGCTTTGATAATCGCTGACCACTTCCTGTCTCAGGTTTACACCATAATTTAATTTATCTGAGAGTTCATGGGAAAAAAGAAAAGTACCGGAAACAAAATTTCTTTGGGCATTTTCAATAGAAGCCCCTTTGGCCCAAATGGAAGAAATGTCTACAATTCCATTCAAGGTAATTTTGTTCCATTGATATTTGTAATCGTAGTTGGCAAGGAGGGTGTTGGCTTGCCCAAAGCTAAACTCATCCCTCTGCTTATTTGGGAAATAACGATAACGTTCGTATAAATGCCCCACTTTTAAACGTGCAATCTTCCGTTCGTTAAAGCTGCTCAACTCTATGAGCGACCTGTGGTTTAAATCCGTGTAATTTTCATCGGCCGGAGCCGTCAAGGTCCCAGAAAAATTCCTGTCCCCATTAAAGGTATTGTGGTACAATTTTAAGATTTGTTGATCGGACAAAATAAAACCAACATTTGCATTTAAATTAAGTTGATCATAAGCACCATTCTCGTTTCTGCTGTCTGTTCCGAGATACTTATAATCGTTATCCGAAGCTATGTGGTTGATTCCAATATGAAAAGAGGTTTTTTCTGTACCAAGGGAAGTATTAAAAGCCAGTTTGCTAGTATTGAAACTACCATAACTTGTCTGTAAACTATTTTTCCAGCTGTCATTAAACCTGAAGCTATCGTTTAACAGAATTGTTCCGCCAACTGCACCACTCCCATATTGCACGGAGCCCCCGCCACTTCTGACAACAACATCCCCATAATTCCCTGGAATCAAAGTATTGAAATCTGTCTGACCGGTAAGTTGTGAATTTATATTAATCCCGTTCCATACTACAGCTGTTTGCTGGGCATTGGTTCCCCGAAATGAAGCTGAAGAGACCATTCCATAACCATTTTCCTTAAAATACACATTGGAATTGTACCGCAGTAAATCGGTTAGTGAGGTGCCACTTTTTTGTTGAACGGAATCATTGACTACCCTAACTTTTGTTCCTTTTGAAAAATGAAGCAGCTTGGCGTCGCTTAAAATAACCTCGTCCAAAACAATAACACCATCTCTCTGTCCAAAAACTTGAACAAAGGCCAATAGTCCAATAAAAAATAAAAATATTTGCTTTTTTTCCATATTCAAGAAGATCCTTTGCCCGAAGATCTATTCTATTTTGTGCTGAATATGGCAGGTCTCCTGACTTGCGTACTATCATTTACCTTCCCACCCCATAATTTAGGGCAGTGGTATTAGAAGAAATGATAGCCATCCAATAAACATGGATTAAGCTCACAGTTGCGGGAACAGTTTCGGAGTTTCACCGAATTCCCTTTTAATCCTATCCCCAACACATTAGGGAATAGAAACCAAAATTCGCAGCGAAACTACTACTTTTTTTCGGAAGTATCACTGTACTTTTTTCTATTTAGTTTATAGGCTAACCAGATAAAACCAACAATAAAGTGCAAGACTATAACAGCCGCAATAATATAAATTAGGGTGTTGGACTCTCCTCTCATAATTTTTTATTTGTCCAAAAATAAATACTCTTATAGCAATAAATTATGACCATTGTTAGGCTTTTAGAAATTTTGATTCAAGAAATTAATGCTACTTTTGAATTCTTAAACAAACCTTTAGCCCCTTGAACAAAGCCCTTCTATTCCTATTCCTTCTATGTATTTGTTCTTGCAAACAGCCTAAAAAGGAGACTGTTTCCAGTTCTGTGTTATCGCAACCAGTAAACATAGAATATGCCCAAGGTTTTACCATTGATAGGACATCGCCAGATGTAACCATTATTAAAGTATCCTCACCTTGGCCAGAATCTGAAGCCAGTTTTATCTATGCTCTGGTAGCTAAAGAAAAATTGTCGACCATAACATTGAATAGGGATGAGTACGATGCCATTATTGGGGTGCCCGTCCAAAAAATAGTTGTAACCTCTACCACCCATATCCCCGCATTGGAAGCACTGGGAGCGGCTGATAAATTAATAGGATTCCCAGATACGGAGTACGTATCCTCCCCAAAGACCAGAACACGAATAAATTTGGGATTGGTGCAGGAATTGGGCAACAATGAATCCTTAAATTCAGAAATGGTAATCGCCCTAAATCCCGAAGTAGTGGTAGGATTTAGCATTAACCACGAAAACAAGGCCTACGAAACTATTCAACGATCCAATATTCCGGTAGTTTACAATGGGGATTGGACAGAGCAAACACCTTTGGGAAAGGCGGAATGGATAAAGTATTTTGCCCCATTTTTCCAAAAGGAGGAAATGGCCGATAGTATATTCCGTACTATTGCAGATAATTACAATAACGCAAAGACGCTTGCAAAAAAGGCAAATAACAGACCTAGGGTTCTAAGCGGAGCCCTTTATAAGGATATCTGGTACCTGCCAGGTGGAAAAAGTTGGGCCTCTAAATTTATAGAAGATGCAAATGCAGAATATTTATGGAAGGATACGGCTTCAAATGGAAGCCTTTCCCTAAGTTTGGAAAGTGTACTTGAGCGTGCCCATGATGCCGATTTCTGGATTTCCCCCTCACAATTTGGGAGTTATTCGGAACTAAGCGAAGCCAACCGACATTATACCCAGTTTTCTGCTTTCAGAAATAGAAAGGTGTATACCTATGCCAATTCCAAAGGGGAAACTGGGGGATTGCTCTATTTTGAACTGGCACCGAACAGACCGGATTTGGTCCTAAAAGACCTTATCCATATTTTTCATCCCGAGCTGCTTCCCAACTATATACCGACCTTTTTTAAACCCTTGGATTAAGTGCTTCAATTAAAAACATATAGAACCTATTTTGTCCTTCTGCTGATGGTAATGTTGGTTTGTTTTATGGTGAACATTAGCTTAGGCTCGGTATCCATTCCCTTACAGGATACGTGGAACGCTATAATCGGAAGAACCACCCAAGTAGATTCTTGGAGCTATATTATTTGGAACTATAGAATTCCCAAAGCCTTAACCGCCATATTAGTAGGTAGTGGTTTGGCCTTAAGTGGTTTATTGATGCAGACCTTATTTCGAAATCCCTTGGCCGGCCCCTTTGTTTTGGGCATAAGCGCCGGCGCAAGTTTAGGCGCTGCCCTATTAATTTTAGGGTCCTCCCTATTCTCCGGTATTTTAGCCTTCGGAATGGTAAATGATATTTCCTTGGCATTGGCGTCCAGTATCGGGAGCTTTCTGGTGTTATTGGCCGTCATGATTGTTGCCGCCAAGGTAAAGGACACTATGGCCCTTCTCATCATAGGCCTAATGTTCGGCAGTATTACCACCGCAGTGGTGAGCGTATTGTCCTATTTTTCCACCGCCGAAAAATTACAGCAATATGTATATTGGTCTTTTGGAAGTATCGGGAATCTATCCTGGAACCAACTTTTATTGTTATTAATGATTATAGCAATTGGAATTTTGATCAGTATTTTTTCCATAAAACCCCTAAACGCCCTTTTATTGGGAGAAAGCTATGCCAAAAGTCTGGGGGTAAATATGAAGCGATCCCGGTATTCCATAATTGTTGCCACGGGATTGTTGGCAGGTGGCGTAACTGCATTTGCAGGCCCCATTGCCTTTATAGGCCTGGCCGTGCCACATTTGACCCGACAAATTTTCAATACCACCGATCACAAAGTTTTGGTTCCGGCAGTATTGATTTATGGTGCTATTTTAATGCTGATTTGCGATACCATTGCCCAACTTCCCAGTTCGGCCAGTGTTTTACCCATTAACGCCATAACATCCATCATTGGAGCACCTGTGGTTATTTGGCTGCTATTAAGGAAAAGAAAAATGATTTTTTAATTCTTGATCAATATCGGGCAGCGGTAATGTACCTTCTATGAATAAGTAGTGTAGAATGAGATATTAACACAGAAAAAAAGGAATAACTTAGCAACTTAATAATTTACCTAAAATAGATACCACTACTCCCCATATCGCCCTAAAAACGGAAAACCTAAGCATAGGTTATGCCAACAAGAAGCAACTGTCCTGCATTGCCCGGGATATAAATTTTTCCCTTGTGAAAGGGGAACTTGCCTCAATTGTAGGTATTAATGGTATTGGTAAGTCTACCTTATTGCGTACCCTTGGCAATGTACAGCCTAAATTATCTGGCAGTATTACTTTGAACATGTTGCCTATGGAACAACATACTATAGCCGAACTGGCAGCTGAAGTAAGTGTTGTTTTAACAGAACCCATTGCCTCCAAAAATTTAACGGTATTGGAACTGATTAGTCTAGGTCGGCAGCCTTACACCAATTGGATAGGTACACTTACCTCAGATGACAGAGATCAGATCTCCATGGCACTGGACATGGTCCAAATTTCAGAATTAAAGTCCAAAAAATGTTATGAACTAAGCGACGGACAATTGCAGCGTGTAATGATCGCCAGGGCCATAGCACAGGATACCCAGCTAGTTTTACTAGATGAGCCTACAACACATTTGGATCTATACCATAAGGTACAAATATTGAAATTGCTCAAATCCATAGCCCACACAACAAAAAAAACCATCCTCTTTACTACCCACGAAATTGAAATTGCAATTCAGTTGTGTGACAAAATGTTGATTTTGGAAAAACACCAAAGCAGCTTTGGTTCCCCTTGTGAATTGATACAACAGAAAAGTTTTGAAAATTTGTTCCCTACAGACACCATTACTTTCGATGCCCAAACAGGTTCTTTTAGAGTTAATAAGTAATAAAAGTCAACATCACTATTTTTTAACACAATCCACTATCTTTACGGCAAAGATCAATAATTAAATGAATGAATTGCTAGTATATGCAGTCCTTGCCCTAGTTGGCCTTGCAGTTGGATATTTCCTTGGAAATTATATCCAAAATCTAAAAACAAAATCCAGTCAAAGCGCCCTTTTGGAGCGGGAACAGCAATTGAGAACAAACCTCAGCGTCCTGGAACAGAAATTATTGGATGCAGAGGAATACAAAGCGCAATTACAATCCGAAAAGGAACAATTGGGCAATAAAATAGTCCGTTATCAGGCGGAAATGGAGAATTTAGACCTGAAAAATCGGGAACAAAAAGGGGAAGTAGAAAAACTACAGGAAAAATTTACCAAGGAGTTCGAGAATTTGGCCAACAAGATTCTGGATGAAAAGAGCACCAAATTTACAGAGCAGAATAGGGAGAACATTAAAAATATATTGACCCCTTTACAAGAGAAAATAGTTCTTTTTGAAAAAAAGGTAGAGGACAGCCAGAAAGAAAGTGTAGGCATGCATTCCGCCTTAAAGGAACAATTGGCCAATCTTCAAACACAAAACCTTAAAATAACCCAAGAAGCTGAAAACCTAACCAAAGCCCTAAAAGGTGACAGTAAGATGCAGGGCAATTGGGGCGAATTGGTATTGGAACGGGTGCTTGAAAAATCGGGCCTGGAAAAGGACCGGGAATATACGGTGCAACAGAGCTTTACCCGCGAAGACGGCAGTAGAGTACTACCCGATGTTATTATAAACCTGCCCGACGGTAAAAAGATGATCGTGGATTCCAAGGTTTCCTTAACGGACTATGAACGATATGTAAACGCCGAGGATGAACTAAAGGACAAATTTCTTAAAGATCATATCAATTCTTTAAGAAGACATGTAGACCAACTTTCTGCCAAGAAATATGAGGACCTTTATGAAATGGAAAGTCCGGATTTTGTACTCATGTTCGTTCCCATAGAACCTGCATTTGCTATTGCAATAAACAACGATAACAACCTGTACAACAAGGCATTTGAACAGAACATAATCATAGTAACCCCTTCCACCCTATTGGCCACCTTACGTACCATTGACACCATGTGGAACAATGAAAAACAACAACGCAATGCCATTGAAATTGCTCGTCAAGCAGGAGCCTTATACGACAAATTTGAGGGTTTTGTTGGGGATTTGATGAAGGTGGGGAAAAAGATGGATGAGGCCAAGACGGAATACAAGGGAGCTATGAACAAATTGGTCGATGGCAGAGGAAATATTATTTCAAGTATAGAAAAACTAAAGAAAATGGGAGCCAAAGCAAAGAAATCCATACCAGAATCGATTCTCAAGAGAGCCGAGGATGATGATGAAGAAAACGAGGAACCCTTAACGCTGCTTTAAGCAAATTAAAGATTTAAAATGAAAAAAATTCTCGGATTAACCGTACTAGGCCTGGTTCTAATATTTACCGCCTATTTTTTGTTTGTATATTTTGTTCCTTATAGCGAAGGAATCCGTTCCGGAGAACTAATTAAAATTAGTCACAAAGGAGTACTCATAAAAACATGGGAAGGCGAAATTAGTCAAGGGATATCCGGAGCACAAATATTTTCCTTCTCGGTCTTAAAAGACGATGTAATTGCCAATTTGAAGGAATATCAGGGGTCTTATGTAAAAGTGACCTATATTGAGCGCTATAGGACCTTCTTTTGGTTAGGAGATACCAAATATTTTGTCACTTCTGTTGAAAAAGAAAAATCTCCCCACTTAAATTAAAAACGATGGACAAATTTAAAACAGCAAAACAATCCAGAGTATCCATAACCGAGCTTATGTTACCTTCCCATTCCAATTTTGGGGGAAAGGTACATGGTGGCCACATATTAAACCTTATGGATCAAATAGCCTTTGCCTGTGCCTCAAAGCACTCTAGAAAATATTGTGTAACGGCTTCCGTGAACAAGGTGGATTTTTTGAATCCTATTGAAGTTGGGGAGTTGATCACACTTAAGGCCTCGGTAAATTATACTGGTCGCACGTCCATGGTTATAGGCGTTCGTGTGGAATCTGAAAATGTAACTACAGGTAAGAAGAAGCATTGCAATTCCTCTTATTTTACCATGGTCGCCAAAGATGCAGACGGACGGAGCACCCCTGTACCCGGCCTGATCATTGAAGACGAACAAGGGGTTCGCAGGTTTTGCCGTAGTATTCAACGGAAAAAACAGGCCATGTCCAGAAGCAGTCAATTTGAATCGTCCCAATTTAAAATTAATGACCACTTAAAGGATTTGGACAACGAAAATGTAAAAATTAATCTGGATCCCGCTTAGTTGATTTGGGCTGCGGCCTCCTCATCCAAGAACCATATTAATTCCCCTGATGAAGGCGACACCAAGGAAGCCGGATAACTTTCATGACCTTCCTCTTTGGTAATTATAGACCTGACTTTTTCAGCTTTACTACCTCCTGTCACCAAAAACGCAACCGTTGTGGCATTATTGATCAGTTTCCCGGTTATGGTAATCCTTCTTTGTCCCGAATCAGGATGAACTGCTACTTCACAGTTATTCGTTGAGTCCCATAAATCAATTTCATGTGGGAAAATAGATGCTGTATGTCCGTCATCACCCATACCAAGGATTACCAAATCAAATTGAGGTGTGTTATTCACTATGGGCAATTCCTCCTCCAAGACCTTTCCATATCTTCCGGCCTCCAATTCCGGCAGGTCTTCCCCTCTAACTCGATGAATATTATCCTTGGGAATATTGATCTTGGACAACAAGTGATCTACTGTCATTTTGTAATTGCTTTCCGAATCGGTTGGAGGAACACATCGCTCATCTCCCCAATACAAATGAACCGTAGACCAATCAACATCCTTGTAATGCTCTGCCATATAATCAAAGACTACCTTTGGGGTACTACCTCCTGACAAGGCAATATGGGTTGTTTTATTTTCTTTTATCAGTTCTTTCAAATAATCGGAAAAGTTTTTGGCAACTTCTGTTTTGGTAGGCGATATATTAATATGCATCTATTATATTTTATAAAATTAATATTTACTTAATAACACAGAAACCTGGATCGTCGGCCAAGTTTTCACCAGGATTCCTCCACTTCAAGTCCCCTTCCAATAAACGGTCCGAATTAGTTGGCCCCCAAACTCCGGAAGAATACCCATATATATTAACATCCGATCCGTTCTTCCAATAGTCCAATATAGGATCAACAAACTCCCATGCCGCTTCCACCTCATCCGCTCTGGCATAAAGAGTAGCATCGCCCTGCATGGCATCCAATAACAATCTTTCGTAGGCGTCCATTACATTATTGCCCGCCAGATTGGAGTAGTAAAAGTCCAAATTGGCGCGTTCTACCGTAAAGCCCTGTCCCGGAACTTTCACCCCAAATTTAATAAGGATGCCTTCATCCGGTTGAATCCTAATGATCAACTGGTTGTCCTTGTTGTTCATATCAGAATTTTTAAACACTTGGTGGTGGGGCGATTTAAAATGTATCACCACTTCGGTTACCTTGGTAGGCATTCTTTTGGCGGTCCGCACATAAAAGGGGACATCTTTCCATCTCCAATTATCCACAAAAAATTTAATGGCGGCATAGGTCTCCGTTTTGGAATTGGGATCAACACCATCCTCTTCCCTATAACCCTTAACTCTTTTACCATCTATGACAGATGATAGGTATTGTGCCCTTACCGTATTGTTGTATAAGGTTTCCTCATCACGCATAATTCGCAATGATTTTAATGCCTTTACCTTTTCGTTCCTTATTTCCTGAGCACTGGCATCTATAGGTGGTTCCATTACTATTAACGAGACGATCTGCAACAAATGATTCTGGAACATATCCCGAAGCGCACCCGATTTGTCATAATACCCCCCCCTTTTTTCCACACCAACACTTTCGGCATTGGTGATTTCAATATGGTGTATGTAATTTCTGTTCCATAGTGGCTCAAAAATACTATTGGAGAAACGCGTTACCAATAAATTCTGAACCGTTTCCTTTCCCAAATAATGGTCAATCCTGTATATCTGGGATTCTTTAAAATAGGTTTGCAGACCTATATTCAGTTTTTTGGCCGTCTCCAAGCTATAGCCAAATGGTTTTTCCACAATGATCCGCTTCCAGCCATCAGTTTCGTTATTTAAACCTTGCTTGGAAAGATTTTTTGCTATTAGCTCATAGAGACTAGGTGGTGTGGAAAGATAAAAAATATAGTTGCTGCCGGTACTGAATTTATTATTTAAGTCGGATATCCTGGTTGCCAACTTACTGTATTCCTTATTGTAATCATCGCCCAGATCTTCATAAAAAAACTTATCGGCAAAGGTGTCTATAAAATCAGAGGATGCGTCTTTTACCTTATCCTTGAGGTAAGTACTTTCCTGGACTACCTTCCTCCTGAACTCACCATCGGTCATGTTGCTCCTACTTACTCCCAATACCACGAAATTCTCAGGAAGCTGTTTTGCCTTGTATAAATTAAATAAAGCTGGTACCAGCTTTCTAGCAGTTAAATCTCCTGATGCCCCAAAAATAACAAGCATTTGATTTGCTGTTTTGTTCATATTATAATTATTGGAAGTTTTGTTCAATTTGTTGGGAATTTAAAACTTTGGTTCTAAAAACCGTATAATTGACTATTTTTGATTTTTGAATTATCGTGCGAAGATAAAACTAATTTAGATTATTCATTTATAAACAAGGACACTTAACAAAAGCCACTTTATTTTGTTAAATAACTTTAAGTAAAAAACATGGAAAACACATATGACTTTGGATTGATCGGCCTAGGGGTAATGGGACGTAATTTTATATTGAACGTTGCGGACAACAACTTTTCGGCCATGGGATACGATCTTGATGATGAAAAAGTAAATGCACTGATCCAAGAAGGACAGGATACCAAAAGAGTAAACGCCTCTACAGATATCGAACATTTTGTACAATCCTTATCACAGCCTAGAAAAATCATGCTTTTAGTGCCTGCCGGTAAAATTGTGGACTCCGTAATTGAAAGTCTATTGCCATATTTGGATAAAAACGACCTTATCATAGATGGTGGAAATTCATTTTTTACCGATACCGATCGTAGGGAGACCTATTTACAAGGTAGAGGTATACACTTTTTTGGTTCTGGCGTCTCAGGAGGAGCAAAAGGTGCCAGGCGAGGCCCCAGTATCATGCCGGGTGGAAATAAAGAAGCCTACAAAGAGGTGCAACCTATATTTGAGGCCGTCTCTGCTAAATTTAAAGGGGAACCCTGTGTAGCCTATTTGGGACCTAAATCTGCCGGAAACTATGTAAAAATGGTACATAACGGCATTGAGTATGGCCTAATGCAACTTACCTCCGAAATATATGACCTCCTAAAGAAAGCCGGCAAGTACAGTAATGATGAACTTCATGACGTTTTTGATTCATGGAACAAAGGTCGATTGCAGTCCTTTTTAATAGAAATATCTGCCGAGATTTTTAAACAGGAAGATGACAAAGGAGAAGGTAGATTGGTAGACAAGATATTGGACAAAGCCAAACAAAAAGGCACTGGGAAATGGACTTCCCAAAATGCAATGGACCTGGGCATTCCAATTCCCAGTATAGATATAGCGGTGAGTATGAGGGAAATTTCGGCCTTGAAGGAAGAAAGGGTCTTGGCCGATAAGCTTTACAACAGGCCGGAACCAGCCATAATGGACAAAAAGGAAATGGCCAAATGGGCAGAAGAAGCCCTATACTTTTCCTTTATTACCACCTATGCCCAGGGACTCCATCAATTGGCGGATGCTTCCAAGGAATACGGTTACGATCTGGATCTTTCCGTAATAGCCAAAATTTGGAGAGCAGGATGTATTATCCGTGCGGGCTTGTTGGAAGATATATCTGCCTCTTTTACCAAAGACAAGCAATTGCCCAATCTATTATTATCCCCACAGTTTGTTCCCAAGGTACAATCTACCGTAGGGGCCACAAGAAATCTTGTAGCCTATGGAGCTAAAAATGGCATTCCATTGCCAGGTCTTTCCAACTCCTTGACGTATTTTGATGCCTACACTTCTGGCAGATTGCCTTTGAACCTTATTCAGGCGCAGCGTGATCACTTTGGATCGCACACCTATGAAAGGACAGATATGGAAGGTGTCTTTCATACCGAATGGGAATAATATCTTAGGGATAAAACAAACCTTTGTATATAAGTTTTTTTTGGGCTATTTTTAATATCAATTAAAAGTAGCCCAATAAATTTAAGATGAGCGGAAGCATTCAGGACATGAACAATAGAGTGAATCAGAATCGCTCTCTAAAACCTTCCAATCGAGCACGGTTTAAGGACAGTAATCGGGACAATATATATTCCGATTCCGTACCTGCACTTACCAAACTGGACTTTAAGACCGTATCCGAAATTGAATTAAAGAAAATAAAGGAAAAAATTAAAAATAGGGCCTTGAAAGATCGTACTAGGGAAACTTATATTTTTCTTTTCATTGTTGTGGCCCTTTTGGGATTGCTAATTGTACTCTTCAAATAAAAAGAACACCACAACAATACATGTCATGGTGTTCCCACCTAAAAAACACTAAACACACATTACCAAAATTTAACCCCTCGTTAGAAATAATGTGGCCCGTTCAACCGATTTTTACTGTAATTAAAGATTCAAAATTTTACTTTCCATTGAAGGCCCAAGTTCATAGATTGCACCTAATAATTCATGCTTTAATTCCGCAAGTTTGGAATAATTCCCAGTGGCCTTATAAATCTCGGCTGTACGATAAAGTATTGTAGGCTCAAAGGTTTTTCCTTCAATATGATTCCTAACGATCTCTAGTGCCTTATCCTTTTCCCCAAGTTTAAAATAACTATATGCCAATAGATTATAGGATTCCGGAGTAGGCCTATTACCCACTTCAATTTCCGCCACCTTGAGTGCCTTATTGTACTGTTCTGTTAATTCCAAATACATGCCGGCATTATAGACATTGTACATAGCACCATAACTAGGGTTCTCCACAGCTATGGCATAGCTGTCCAAATTATTGTTCAATTGCAAGCTGTCGCCCATATACTCAGCTATCTCAGCCTTCAACAGAAAGTAGTCTGGAGACATATAAGTTTTGGTAATGGAATCCAAAATGCGCAATGCCTCTTTTGGATTTTTTTCATAAGAAAATACGATCCAGGCGATTCCCTTTTTGGCATAAGCGTTTTGGGGATCCATTCTTAGCGATTTTAAATAGTGATCATAGGAATCCTGTATTCTTCCTGCATGTCCGTAGTAATCCGCCAAATTGGTATAGGACCACAACATTAAGGTGGAATTCTTTGCAGATTCAGCATATACCTTTGCCTTCTCCATGAAATGAATGGCTGTTTCCAAATCCCCTAAATGATCGTTCCATTTGGCCAATCGAATCAAATAATCAAAATCGGACATATTCTTTATACTATCCAGATACTGCTGGGCATCTGTATAATTCCCTAGTTCCATATGGACGTCAAAAAGCAATTTCTGTGACTCTCCAACCCCACTGCCCATATTCTTGGATAAATTGGCGAGTTCCAATGCCTCCTTGAAGCGATGTTGTGAAATATAGTTGCGGGCCAATGCCCTGTAATAGCCGGATTTGCCAATCGCCGCGATTTCAACTGCCTTTTTCAGGGCTTTTTCAGCCATCTTTAACTGAGTAATATCTCCAGTCTCTTGAAAATACCTGCTGTACTCCCCCGCAACGATTCCAAAACTCATAAGCTGCATACTGTCCGGTTTGATCATGGAGTTCCATTGCTCAAAATATTTGGACGTTTTCTTGGATTCTACAGTATTGAGATAAACATTATAATCCCGGATGTTTGTAATTTGCTCCGGAGCCTCCTGTGAACAGGATACCGCCATAAGCAACACTATAAATAGAAATGTATATTTCATAGTTGAAGGTTTAAATTGCTAAATGATGCTTTTTTAAATAAGGGAGAACTATTAACATCCTCCCCTATTCTCCTTTTCATCTGCTTAAATTTTATTGTATATTTTTCTGTCAGACCTCCCGACTTCTTCATTCAGGCGGGTGTAATTCGCCATTATACATTTCGTCCCCGTAAGTATATAGAGTTGTCAAAAATTGTCATGGCCCATTTCACAGATAAATACCTATTCCGGATTACCCACGTATGGAAAACTTGTGGAGACGGTAGCTGTTAACGCAACGCCATCGGAAGTTAACCTTGGAGTGTCCGGGCTACCATCCATATTTTTATCGGATCCGTCAAAACGATCTCCTTCAGCCCCACCAAATAGTAAGATTAACGATACATCTATTACATCATCGGTCAGTCTTCTCCCGGTAAGCGCTACCTCGTCCCCGTCCGGAACCAATATCCTGCCGTCGTTGTCAAAATCGGTTCCCGGATCAAAATAAGTAGTGGGCAAGCTTGGAGAAATCTCCAATACGTCTGCAGCCAAATAAGTCGTCAGGGTAGCGGCATCCAGTCCCAAAATATTATTCTCGTAATTGAGGGCAGCTGGGTCAATACCCAAAAGACCAGCATACACATCATAATATTGCTCCAAACGAGCTTCATACCCAGCCTGGAAAGTAGTAGCCATTTCCGAGGGAATAGTCCTGTTATGTGCATCCTTTACACTTGGCTGACCCTCCATATCGTATCCAAAAACTGTATTAATTCCAGGTCTCCCCATATGATCTACCTGGGTATAACTCCCCGAAAAATCCGCGGCGGTCGTACAAGGTTCGCAAGAACCACCACAATCAATGCCCGTTTCATTGCCATTCATTATACCATCATTACAAGTGGCCATTGCCATGGGCTCCAATATTTCATCGTCGTTATTACAGGAAGTCAATAAAGCCATACTTAATATCGGCAGCAAAATGTATCTTATATTATTTAGTTTCATAGTTGTATTTTTAAAAGTTAAGTGATTATTGTTTTTTGTTTGTAGTAACCCAGGTCTTATAAACCTGTAATTGCAACGCATTAAGGCCTGTAGGAGTTCCTAACAAGGCGTTTGGCACCTCTACCACTATGGACATAGTGTTTTTGCCTTCAAATGTATCCACTGCCTCTTCTGCAGTTTTAAATCCACCTGGAGCCATTCCACCGATGACCGCATTAAACTGGAAGAAATCGAAGAAAAAAGAGTCCTGTCTAGGTCCGGCAAAAAGCGTTACACCATTCCCCTTAGTTGTCTTAATGGCGGTTGTCCCGGAAATTTCAACACTTCCTAATGGCGAGTCAACCAAAACCTCACTATCCAATCCAGTTTTTATAGGCACTACCGGTCCAAAGAAATACATTCTACCATCTCTAGGTATGGCTTGAATTACCAAATCCTCTACCAAATCCCCATCGGTATCAATGTTGATTTCGGTTAAAACCATTTCATCAAAGCTTCCATAGGCCAAATCCGGCAGCACATTGGATTGCATGTCCACCACAAAAACAGTGTTGTCCGAACCTTCAGAAGGTTCAAATCCGTAAAAATCAGCGATATCCGCAGAAGTCCCCATGGAAGACGGAGCGTCTATGTGATCCGCAGCCACCAAAATAGTCCCTGCCACCGCTAACAAGCCAAGTCCAAATAATAATTTTGTCTTTTTCATAATTAAGATATTTTTTAGATTAAAATCACCCTTACCTACGGAGGTTGAATCGAAGGGGTTTGGTTTTAAATGTTAATATTATGTTAACTAATAAATGAGCCCGTTTGCCGAAAAAACAACCACGATAAGAATGAAGTCCCATATTTTAATTTAATTTTACCCTCTAAAATTTGGATCTATGAATCCTTCGACCTCTGGTTGGATAGATAAGTTTGGGTATCTGGTAAAGGACAATAATGATTATTTCGGCTCCTTTGAAGATTTATATGCCCTCCTAAAAAGTACCGGCTTTGTATATGGGATCAATTTGGATATCCCCCCTTTTATCATAAAGGAGGTTCCCTTATCCGAAGATGAAAAAGCAAAGATCAATTTAATAACCGCACTCTATTTCACCTATAAGCTCAAAAACAGGGAACACAATTTTGAAGCCTTTTTGGGATACATCTTTATGTTCTATAAAGACTTGGGGATAGACAGAATTTCCTTTTTAAACAAATTCCTTACCGGAAAGAAAACATCTTCCAAACTGGAAAACCTTTTAAATTCCAGAATATATCTGGAAGATAATGTTATCAGCAAGACCTTTAATAATATCATAACCAATTCGCTACTTTTTATAGATGTACTAAGCTTCAAAAGATATCTTGAAGGAGAAAAATCCGTAAAAGAATATGCCCAACGCCTGGAACATATCACCATAAATATTACATATCATACCTTAAATTCGAAAGAGAAAAACAAGAGTGACGAAAGACTCGCGCAACTTTTTGCATCCTCACTGACCTTTATTGAAAGTGCAAAACAGGATTTTGACGGCTCCTATAGAAATGAATTGGTCAACAAATATTCGACCTCGGAAAATAGGTATTTCTTGGATGTGGCCTGTTTGACGGTATGGGAAGATCAGTCATTGGATTACACCGAATCGGACTTTATTTTTGGCCTTGGTAGGGATCTAGGTTTTGACCAAAATGGAATTGCAAAATCGCTTCAGGATGTTACCGGATTTTTTCAATTAAATGGCGACAAAATACCCCATCTAAAAGACCATAATTTGGCTGTTCAATTTTACGATAGCATGTCCAAAATTGTAAAAAAATTGATTCTCAGAAACAGCAAACGTCTACAAAAGGAACTTTCGGGAAGTAAGGAATTGGTCACCTTATTATCCAAATCAACGGTCAAGGATCTCAGCCCGGAAGAGAAGAAAAAAGTACAAAATCAACTGGTCGATATTTTTAAAAGCATCCCTTCGTTGGCGATTTTCATACTTCCTGGAGGGGCAGTTTTACTGCCGATATTCATCAAATTAATTCCTAAATTACTACCTTCCTCATTTGACGACAACAGGGTTGAAGAATAGTCCAAAATTACCCAACAACACTACTATAAGAAAAACCTATAGTAGATATTTTTTAAACTTAACATGTTTAAAATTAATTAATTAAATCAATTTACTCCAACCATAACTTAAAGTCTTTTACTCTTTCTCTACTTACTATGATTTCTTGGCCATTAAAGCGGTTTAATTTGATTTCCAGCCTAGAATTGGTATAAGAAACAATGTCTTTTATATGGATTATGTTCACATAGAATTTTCTGCTCACCCTAAAAAAAGAATTGGGATGAAGTTCCGATTCCAAGTTTTCCAAAGTATGGTCCAGTAGATAATTTCTCCCATCAATAGTAGATGCGTAGGTACCTTTGTTCTCACTGTAAAAACATTCTATCTCCTCTGCATTGATAATTTTTAGATGTTGCCCAACACTCACCGTAAACCTCTTTTTGTATTCCCTTTCCAAAGGGTTTACCAACAACTTTTTTATATCTTCAAAATCGAGGGACATTTTCTGTTTTTCAGGTCTAAAAGCAAGGTACTTTTTTACGGCAATTTCCAACTCTTCATCATCAATTGGTTTTAACAAATAATCTATGCTGTTCAACTTAAATGCCTGCAATGCATACTCATCATATGCTGTGGTAAAAATTACCGAACTTTGAATTTCAACTGCCTCAAAAATCTCAAACGATAATCCGTCCGAAAGCTGAATATCCAAAAAAATTAAATCGGGATGTTTGTTTTCCCGAAACCACTCAATGGCCTCCTCTACAGAATAGAGCATAGTGGACACCCCCACCTTCAAATTCGTCAGTAATCGCCCCAATCTTCTAGCGGCCGGTTTTTCATCTTCAATAATGATTGCATTCATTTTAGTTGGCTAATTGGTTTTTATTTGATTGCTCTGGCACTATTTACTCATTCCTCCATGTATTTTTGTATTTGCCTTTCCTCCCACTTTCTAAAAAATCCAGGTTTCAATTTCAAAAAGTAAACTCCGGTCACCAATAGGACCACCCCCCAAATAACTGGAATAAAGATCATGTTCCATTCCATCCAATTTAAGAAACCCTGGTCCTCAACCCCATTGGTTGTAATAAAATTCAAGATCCTTACCTTAAAAACAAATAGCAGGGTATTCATAACCAGGTAAACTGCAATATGTGCGTAAAAATTCTTAAGATTATCCACTCGCCTTTTCGCCTTAATGTACTTTTCCAAATTATCCCTATCCCTTTCCATTATTTATATTTTTCAGCTTCCCGTTTTTCTTTCTCCATATACCTGTGGATTTGCCTTTCTTCCCAATTTTTATTGAAAAAAGGATTATAAGAAAAGACCTTTAAACTGTGAAACAATAACCCAATACCCCAAAACAACCACACTGCAAAAGTCTCAAAGCCCCAAAATGCCTCCAGAAAGGATTCTCCATTGCCTAAATCTCCTATGATCTTAGTTGTCGTAATAAATACGTTAACAGCTAGATACACCACAAGGTGAACATAAAATCCCTTTAATTCCGCTACGTGTTTTTTGGCGCGCTCCAATTTATTTTCCTTATCCAATTCCATTATTTCCATCTGTTTTTTCTTTCATCCTCCTGCATATACTCTTTAATTTTTCGTTCTTCCCAATTCTTTCCAAAGAAAGGATTTAAACCAAAAACTTTAACGGCGTGAAACACCAACCCTATTCCCCAACCAAAGGCCGCCCATAGGAACCAAGGGTAGCGCCATTGATTGGTCCAGTAATTTAGGGCTGCCAGAAACCCTATAAAAACAAAATAGGACATTAGGCTCATATAGAACTTCTTAATGGCACCTACCCTTTCTTTGGCCCTGAAATACTTGTTTTCCCTATCTAAATTTTCCATGATTTTATTTTAATTCAAAATTCGCGACCTGCCGATTCATTTTCAAAAATAAACTTATGAATTGTTGATTTTACAGGATGGAACGTAACCCTAAAAATTTTCATCTTCCATATACTTTTGAATTTTTCTTTCTTCCCAGTTTTTCCCCAAGAACGGATTATAACCAAAAACCTCCATTCCATGTACAGCCACACCAAATCCCCATCCAACTGCGGGAAAAAGTACCCAGGGAAAACTTGTAGTGTTATAATTAACTATAGCCAAGACGGGCAGCACTACACAATAGGATAACAGATTGCCATAAAACCCCTTTATGGCCCCTACCTGTTCTTTGGCCTTTTGATAGCGTTTTTCCTCCAAAAATGTTTCATGTGTTTCCCTAACCCCTATCCTTTCCATAAGTATCGGGAGCTTGACCGTAAATTCCAAAGCAGATTTTCTGATCTGAACCTCCCTATTGGACAACATTTGATAACGTTCCTTTATATTTCTAAGTCCAACCCCACTACTTTTCTTAACGACCTGCTTCTCCTGTAGATTATTAGATATACAAAGCATACCGCCCTCTTCATATACACGTATCCGCAAGGGTCTTGCAGCCGTTACCGCGTTGTGCTTAACCGCGTTTTCCAATAGGAGCTGTAGGGACAAGGGGACTATTTTTGCCTCGGCATTGCTACATTTCTCCGGGATATCGAAAACTATGCTATCCTCAAATCTCATTTTCAACAACCTCACATAAGTCTCCGCAAAGGCAAGCTCCTCATCCACAGTTACCAAGTCTTTGTTCTTCTGCTCCAAAACATAGCGATATACTTTTGAAAGGGAAGTGGTGAATTTTTGTGCCTGCATGGGGTCCTCCTCAATTAAACTGGTAAGCACGTTTAAACTATTAAACAGGAAATGCGGATCCAATTGATTCTTAAGGGCATCGAACTTGGCAAAGGCAGTACCCGCAATTATTTTCTGCTCCTTTACCTTGTTCTCCTGCCGATGCTTAAAGTACCATGCCAAATAAAATATTGCAGAAATTAAAATCGCCAGCAAAAGAGAGACTTTGTAGTGCCCCAATGTCTCATTCACCAAAAAATCTGAGATGGACATATTACCAATCCCTACCTTGAGAATTAAACGCGAAACGAATATCCCTGCCAAAGAGAGGACTATATTGCCAGAAATCCCGATCAACAAACGTCTCCCACTGTATACCTGCTGCGTATATTTAACAATATGGAATTGAATCCAATACGCATTCACCATATAAAGTATTACAGCAAAAATCATATTGGCATAGTACTCCTGAAAAGCCCTGCGATAACTAAAGCCTCCATCAAATTCTCCCATAAAAAGGTAAACGGCGAGAAAAACAAAGTATATCAAGGTTCCAATGAACAGTGCATTGCCCAAATGTTTAATAAATCGTATCATTCAGCCTTATTTGTCATCCATTACTCCATAATTCTGGAAATTCATCTTATGGTTGTATGCACAATGGGTTGCTATTGGCTTAAAGTTAGGAAAAAGTTTCCAAGACGGTTCAGGATCCACTGGAATGTACTGGGCAATATTTTCAGTATTAACGGATGCCTCCATAAATATTACCGGCATCCACCTATATTCGTTACTGTATTGATTCGTAGTATAAAAAATACAGTTATCTATTAATTTACTTTCATCATATGCCCCCGCCAATTCATTGACGACTATTGCGAGAATTATCAAAATAACTTTATGCATAGCTCATTTTTACGTAATGTTTTCATTGGTCAAATGTGACTTAAATAAAATAGTTGGGAAAATTGGAGCTACCGAATTGTAGATTTTATGGGATGAACTGGAGAGGGAATAACCATAAATAAAAAAGAGGACGCACCCCTACGTCCTCTTTTAAAAAGTTTAAAAAATAGATTTGCTCTTACAAACTTATTTTTCAAGTCTTAACTTATGAATTATAAAGTTAACCTTTATTCTCCTGATTAATGGTCTTTTTTGAAAAAAAATTAACCCTAACGATAAATATATTAGCAATCTTGACGCACAAAAAATTCAATTAAAAGGACATTGTTTATGAGTGGGAACCTATATTAGACCCAAAAGATCCTACATAAACAAATAGGAACTTGAAAATAAAGTTGAAGGCCGAAAGCATCTAGGATAGCTGAATAAGTAAGAGACAGTATTAAAATGAAAAAGAGGACGCACCCCTACGTCCTCTTTTAAAAGTTAAAAAATAGTCTTTTTACCAAATACTTATTTTTTAAGTCTTACTTATGAATGTTAAAATTAACAAATATTTCAATATGTCCGGTGCTTTTTTGCAAAAAAAATAGCTCTAACCATAAATGGCACTACTACTTTATAATTAAAACACCATTTAATTGTTTAATTCACAATAATTTAAGAACCCGTTATTTATGTTGAAAAGGTAAACTCAGGCAGCTTGATAATCTCCCCTCCTATAATCGCCGACTCATGGGCCAGAATTCCTACACAGGTAATATTGGCCGACTGCTTGGCATTGGGATATGGCGCTTTATTTTGAACCAGAGCATTTACAAATTCGTGTACCAAATGTGGATGCGAGCCCCCATGACCAGCTCCTTGAGTAAAGGAAAGATGTTGGTGCCCTTCAGAATCATACACCCCTTGGGAGGTAAAATGCTGTATTTCTTTAGGCAATAATTTTGCGAAATCCGGGCTTTCCACTTCCTCTGGAATCTCTGGTTCCGGTTTTTTGGCCGTGTGCACTACCAATGGCTTTCCTTCAATGAGAGGCCACTCTACTGATTTTTTTGAACCATACACCTCAAAACTTTCCCTGTATTGTCTTGCCACATCAAAAAGTGAACGATACACCTGAGCGCTTACATCGGAATTCCGAAATTTAATATGCGTGGTCTCCACTGCATATGGCGAGTTGTAATACGGAATTAACTCCTCCCGTATAGTTCCCGACCCAAAACAGGATACGTATTCAGCTTCGCTTCTTAAAAGACCTAGAACGGGGCCCACACAATGTGTTGCATAATGCATAGGAGGCAAACCTGGCCAATAATTGGGCCAACCGTCCATATCCTGCTGATGGCTCGCTTTTAAAAATTGCACCTTGCCCAGCTCGCCTTTTTCATACAACTCCTTCATATACAAGAACTCTCTAGCATACACAACAGTTTCCATCATCATATAGGTGAGGCCGGTTTCCTGTGTTAAGCGTACGATTTCCTCACATTCTTCCAATGTAGTCGCCATAGGCACCGTACAGGCCACGTGTTTCCCTGCTTTTAGCGCTTTTATTGACTGGATGCCATGGTCCGGAATAGGGGTGTTGATATGTACCGCATCTATTTCCGGGTCCTGCAGCAGGTCGTCATAGGAAGTATATCTTTTTTCAATTTTGAACTCATCGGCCAACTTCTTTAATTTATCCGGATTTCTTTGTGATATAGCCACTAAATTGGCGTTTGGATGCTTTTGGTAGATAGGGATAAATTCAGCTCCAAACCCCAGGCCCACTATAGCGATATTTACTTTCTTACTGCTCATCTTATTGTTTTTTTTATTTAAACGTCTTTTTCAAAAATTCGATTCCTAGGGAAGCAAATTCGTCTTGGCTCTTGGCCAAGATTTTCCAAATACATACTGCCCCCGCCAGCTCCTTGATCTCCGGAGTAAAACTTTCAATGACCATTGCCCCTTTATAATCAATGGCTTTTAATCCCTCTGCAAAATCAGTCCAAGGGGTTAGGCCAGTACCTGGAATACCCCTATGGTTCTCCGAAACCTGCACATGTAGCAACTTATCCCCTACCAACTTTATGGCTTTGGCGATGTTACTTTCCTCAATGGTCATATGAAACCCATCAAGTAACACTTTAGCTTTACTATGATTAATATCTCTAATAAAACGCATTACATCTTCAGCAGTATTGATCATGTCGGACTCAAAACGATTAAGTGGCTCCAAGGCAATGGACAATCCATGGTCTTGAGCCATAGCACAAACCTTACCTATATTGGTCACGGCCAAATCCCATTCCCTTTTTCGATCTTCCAAAGGAAGCATTCTTGCCTTCCCCACCGCTGCATACATGGGTCCCGCCAAAAAATCTACTTCCCAAAGATTACAAAGTTCAAAGCATTTTTCAATGTAGTTAAAGCAATTTTGATGTACAGCAGCATCTTTATGGGTCAGATCCTTTGTAGGCCCAAAAGCGCCACAAACAACGGCCTCCAACCCATTGTCTTCAAGGGCCTTCTTTACTATTTGCCCATTGATCAATTCGGGATCTTCCACTGGAATTTCCACTAAATCATACCCCATGCCTTTAATTTTCGGAAACAAGGCAATGGATTGGGTATTGAAAGGTGACTCCCAAAGCCAGGTGCTTACACCGTATTTTATATCATTTGTCATTATAGAATAATTACTTTAAATAAGTTGTAGCAATAGTTTACTATAGAATATTATACCTAATAAATTCAAGGCCATTATGCCGTCTATTTTACCTTGACTACCTTCATAACCCCTTGCATAATTCGCCAATGGCCTGGAAAGGTGCAGATAAAAGGATAATCTCCTGGTTCTTCGGGAGCTGTAAATTTTAAGACAACCTTTTCTTCAGGGTTAATAATGGCTGTGGCAAAAAGCACTTCAGGCATTTCAGGAACATAATTTTTCTCTGCCCCATTGGGATCCATGGCCAATTTATCGGCGGCCATCCCCACTTTTTCCTTTTCACCTACCTTGGTAATGACCAGGTTGTGCTGCATAAAATCTGTGTTCTCAAATACAAGTTCCACTGGTTTTCCCATTTCTACGACAAACTCCGTGATATCATATTTCATTTCGTTTTTAATGGTCTTGATATTAATGGTCATAGCACTCGAACTGCTGTCCGAGATACTGTCCGCGCCCACTTCCACCTCGTTAATATACGTTTCTACCAAAAGCTGGGCCAAGGGTTTATCCGCAAAAGCGCTTTTGGCACTTTTGGAGTAGTCCATTTCCACTTCGTATTTCCAATCCCCTGCCAACGAAACACTATATTGACCCGTTTTAAAATACATTTGTTCTTTTTTACCCCAGATTCCTCCGCCACCGCCAGTATCCTCTACCCGGACGGCTAGAGAATTTTTGCCTTCTTTCAATATCCCTGATGGAATTTGATACACCCTATTGGCCTGATAGTCCTTCTCGGTTGCCCCTACCATCGTGCCATTAACATAAACCTTGTCGGAATCATCTATGGGCCCTAGAGAAATAGTACCCGACTTGGCAGCAACATCTGAAGGCAGGTTAAGATTTCTGCGAAACCAAACTATACCATCCATATGCAATCCTGCGTCTTCTATAAATTGGGGAAGAAGCATGGTTTTCCATTGTGAATCATCAAGACCAACTGCCTGCCTTTGATTTTTTTCGGTCGATCCCATTTTAAAATTAGGATTGGCAGACTGAAAAGCAGTGATAAATCCTTTGTGATGTTTACTTCCTGCCGCATATAGGGCTTTTGCCAACCAATCGTCGGCCAAAACTTGTTCGTTCTCACTCAACAAAAACAACTGTCGTCCTATTTCCTCATTGGGCTCCCTTTCAGAAAAATATATAAGTGCCGCCAATTGCACTTCCGGATACTTGTCCTGGAGTATATTAGACTCCATCAAAAGGACATCTACCGTTTCATTTTTCGGTAAGATCTGTATGGCCGCTCTCCTAACCCCAGCTGAGGGATGGCTTAAGGCAGCTTTAACCACTTCCATTGCGTCCGAATTGAAAGAAACAACCCCAAGTCCATCCATGGTCCATAAAGCATGCAGCGCGCCCGGATTAAGTCCCAAAACGTCCACTTCGGTATTCTTGACCAATTTAATGAGTTCGGGTACTACAGCGGTATCTCCATTTTCAACCAATAACCGCTGCGCGGTCATACGCCAGAACATATTGTCATTGGAAAGGGCTTTTACCAATCCTTTTGAATCCTCCTTATCCAAAGTCATGGATGTCTTATCTTCCACATCTTTGGGCACAATGCGCCAAATACGCCCCTTGGACTTATCACGTAAGGGGTTTTCATATGCATTTCCTAGCCCATTTACGGCATCATAGCCACCTCTGTCCTCATTAGGGGTCGGATTGTGCTGAATAATGAAATTATACCAGTCCAACACCCAAACGGCACCGTCAGGTCCTACCTTGGCCTCAACAGGGGAAACCCATTCATCCGAACTGGCCATCAAATTGCCGCCATCCTTTTCCAAATATCCGGCGCCATCCTTTTCAATTTTAGCAATATGCACCACTCCTCCTGTTGGTTCGCACACAAAGGCATACTTGTTCCAATATTTTTCAGGATAGGTTCTTGCTGTGTAAAAATGGTGGCCCGCTGCTGCCGTAAAACCTCCAAAAACATCCACTTGTCTAATATTTTGGGTAATGGGCAACATAGCGTAATGGCCATCAATTTTTGAACTACCTTTTAATGATATCCCCTTCACATCTTTTAAGTTCTTGTTGGGAATACCCATAAAGACACTGTGGGTGTTGTTGGCTGTGGAAGCAAAAATGGAGTTATCCTCGGAAATCCCCAATCCCCAAGTATTGTTACTGGTATTGGTCAAAAATTCAAAATTGCCAATGTCCCTGTCAAAGCGATATATTCCTTGGCCAAACTCGAAATTTTCACCCGCAATACTTCCTTTAAATCCTGAATAACCTACTACACCATAAATATTGTTGTCGATACCAGGCTGAAGGTTAGAAGGCCCGGCGTGGGTGTCAAAAACTCCCCATCCATCGATTACCGTTTCCTTTACATCTGCCTTGTCATCGCCATCCGTATCCTTTAAGAATAAAAAATACGGTGCCTGGGAAACCAAAATACCCCCATTTACAAAAGTAAAACTGGTAGGGATATTTAATTTTTCGGCGAATACGGTAAACTTGTCCGCTTTACCATCCCCATCGGTGTCTTCACATATTTTTATTCTGTCGTCTCCCGAGCCTTTATCGTCCCGCACTGTATTGGGATAATCAACGGTCTCTATTACCCATAGCCTACCTTTTTCATCCCAATTCATAGCTATAGGATTAATAATATTGGGTTCCGAAGCAAACAGCTCCAACTTAAACCCACTTGGGACCTGAATTAATTTTGCCGATTCCTCCGGCGTTAAAGGCATTTGATATTTAGGTGCAGGATCCCTTTTCTCATAATTGGGGATATTGGCCATTTCCTTATATTTCAGGGTTGGTATGTCTTTGGCAAATTCTTCCCAATTATTTTTTACCTGGTCCTCTACTGCCCATAAAATACCCTCTTTTATAAGATTTTGAAATCCGGGTTTGCTCCAAGTTCTTTCATCATGTCCGTAAGCTGTATAGAATACTTTCCCTTTACCAAATTGCTTTACCCAGGTCCAAGGCTCATGATGTTCCCCTTCCACCCTTTCCATCAACACGGTAATATCTTTGGCGAATTTATCATGAACATAGGTTTCATCCCATGTGGAGAATTCCTCAAACTTTTGCATGATGGGATGCGACTTATCAATAATTTTGGCCGTAAAAGTATCCTTGCCGTGGGTTTTAAATTGTCCACCCACAAGGTCCACGTATTCTTCAGACTCGTTAAAACAAAAACTAGCACAATGAATAGGTACAAATGCATGGCCTGCTGCAACATAATCCAGCAAGGCTTTTTCCTGTTCTGGAAACCTATTTTCATGATTGGCGTAAATTATTACTCCATCATAAAGCGCTAAATTTTCTGGATTAAGGTCTTCCACCTCTTCCGTATAGGTAATGTTTATACCACTTTGGGTTAAGGCTGAGGCCAAAATAGGCATATATACCCGTGAATTATGGTGCTCTAGGGCATGCCCTAGGAACAACATTTCCACACGTCTTGGCTGGTCGTCCTTTTTTTTCCTTTCAGAAGGACCACAACTTACCAAGGTTGCAAGTACAATAAGCAAACAAAAAATACGAGCCTGTAAGGTTTTCATGATTTAGTTGTATTTAAGTTTAACAATTATAACAATTAATACAGCACAAAGAATCCTCGATGTTATCTACAATTGACTGTATTATATCATTGATTATGAATTTTACCTATATTTATTGACAAATAATTACAATCCTTTAGATACATACCCAAGATTGACAACTGTATTTTTGGAGAATAAAACCCTTGCCCGTTAGTGAAATCTGCATTACAAAAATCGCCCATTCCCAACTCCCACGCCTTTGTTGCCAAATTGTTGCGACAACCCAATTTTGACCCTATTTGGCATTTCCACCCGGAATATCAACTATTTATGGTTTTAAAAGGTAGTGGCACCCGATTTATTGGTGACCACGTAAAGCATTTTAAAGAAGGGGATATCACCTTTACAGGGCCAAATTTACCCCATATGTGGCGTAGCGACAATGAAGGGTACGCTGTTGAGGAAAATTTATGGTCCGAGGGAATCGTAGTTTACTTTCACGACGATTTTATTGGCAAAAGTTTATTGCAAAAGGAAGAAATGATCAAGCTAAGGCAATTGTTCCAAAAGAGCTTGCGGGGCCTGGATGTAACGGGTAGAACAGCGGACAACATTCGCGGCATGATCAACAACCTTTTACATCTTGAAGGCATGGAGAGTGTTCTTGAGCTTTTCAAAATTCTAAACTGCCTTGCCAACACCACTGAAAGCACTGTACTGGCCAGTCCGGGCTATACCAACTCTTTAAAGGAAGGGGATACGGAAAGGATGAACAATGTACACGCCTATGTTATGAAGAATTTCAAAAACAAAATAGAATTGGGCACGGTGGCCTCTTTGGCCAATATGACCCCTACCTCCTTTAGCAGATACTTTAAGATCCATGCGAACAAGACCTTTTCTGAATTTTTAAGTGAAATTAGAATTGGATACGCCTGCAAATTACTGATCGAAGATAAAATGAATATTGGTCAGGCCTGCTACGAGAGCGGTTTTCAAACACTGTCCAATTTCAACAAACAGTTTAAGGCAATTACTAAGAGAACCCCGTTGTCCTATAAAAAGGAGTATAGCTCATAAACAAACCTAGAACACAATGGCCGGTCGTGTTTTTTTTGAATAAATAATTACTTTAATTAAAGTAATTTTGCGCTATGGTAAGAAACATTCAGCTCAGGACCACTTTATTGGAAGAATCGGTAGATGATATCCTAAGAAAGAAAGCTTCAAAATATTTGGGAATTCCCATGGAGGAAATTTCAATGGTAAACGTGCTTAGGAAATCGATCGATGCTCGTAAATCCACCATTTACTTCAATTATAAGGTTTCGGTTTACATCAATGAACCTGCTCCTAAAATCAAGGAGTACAATTTTGATTACAAAGATGTTTCCAAAGCAAAAAAAATACATATCATAGGTTTTGGACCCGCCGGAATGTACGCCGCTCTGCGCTGTATCGAATTGGGATATAGGCCCATAGTCCTTGAAAGGGGTAAAAATGTTAAAGACCGAAGACGGGACCTGAAGGCTATCAATAGGGACCACATAGTCAATGAAGACTCCAATTACTGCTTTGGAGAAGGAGGTGCCGGTACTTATTCCGATGGAAAATTGTACACCCGAAGTCTTAAAAGAGGGGATGTACGTCGAATCTTTGAAAATTTGGTCTACCACGGCGCAACCGAACAAATACTTATAGATGCACATCCACATATAGGTACCAATAAATTGCCCAAGCTAGTGCAAAATATAAGGGAGACCATTATAAAATATGGAGGGGAAATACACTTTCAAACCAAGGTGGTCGATTTTACCATTGCCAATAGCGCCATAAAGGCCATTGTTTTGCAAGATGGTTCCGAAATGCCGGCGGAGAGGGTTATTTTGGCTACAGGCCATTCTGCCCGGGATATCTATTATTTGCTCAACGACAAAAAAATCGCCTTACAGGCCAAGTCATTTGCCATGGGTGTCCGGGTAGAACACCCTCAACATATTATAGATAGTATTCAGTACCACTGTAAAGGACAACGGAACGAATTGCTCCCTGCTGCCTCCTATAGTCTGGTAGAACAGGTGAAGGATAGAGGCGTATACTCCTTTTGTATGTGTCCGGGTGGATTTATAGTTCCCGCGGCAACCGCGCCGGGAGAAGTAGTCGTCAACGGTATGTCGCCCTCCAAAAGAAATAACCTATTTGCCAACTCTGGTATTGTAGTGGAAATAAATGTGGACGTCGATATTCACAAATACGAGCACTTTGGCCCATTGAAGGGCTTGGAATACCAAAAGGATTTGGAGCGACTTGCTTTTACTTCAGGTGGACGTACACAAACTGCACCTGCACAGCGACTTACCGATTTCGTGGAAGGCAAACTGTCCAACGATCTAAACCCTACCTCATATCAGCCGGGATTGAAATCGGCCCCTCTACATTCGCTTTTACCCAAACTGATTGGCAGTAGGCTACGTTCGGGTTTTACCGCCTTTGGTGAAAAAATGAAGGGCTATTACACTGTGGAGGCCAATGTTGTGGGGGTAGAATCAAGAACCTCCTCCCCTGTTAATATTCCAAGAAATGAAAACTTGGAACATCCGGAATTAAAGGGACTTTTTCCCTGTGGGGAAGGTGGAGGTTACGCTGGTGGCATTGTGTCGGCAGCTATGGACGGGGAACGATGTGCAGAGGCCGCTGCTGCTGGATTCTAAGGTCTATTTTTTTGATTTAAACGGTTTATCCAAACTAATCCCCTACCTTTGCCGCTTATTTTACATACTACATGACATTCAAAGAATTAGGTATTATTGAGCCTATCCTAAAAGCCTTGACGGCTGAAGGCTATACAAATCCAACCCCAATACAAGAACAGTCCATTCCCATATTGCTTAAGGGTAAGGATCTATTGGGTTGCGCGCAAACAGGAACCGGTAAAACGGCGGCGTTTTCCATTCCGATCATTCAACAAATGGTAATGGACAAGGAAGCCGATAAGCAACAACGAAAAATTAGAACCTTAGTGGTTACCCCAACAAGGGAGTTGGCCATCCAAATTGGCGAGAGTTTTACCTCATATTCCAGATTTACAGGAATAAGGAATACTGTGATTTTCGGAGGAATAAAGCAGGGAAGACAAACAGATGCCCTTAGAAAGGGAGTGGATGTAGTTATAGCTACCCCAGGAAGGTTATTGGATTTAATGAATCAAGGATTTATTTCCCTAAAGGATATAAAATATGCCGTATTGGATGAGGCCGATCAAATGTTGGACATGGGTTTTATCCATGATATCAAAAAGATTATTGCCAAACTACCGCAAAATCGTCAGTCCCTTTTCTTTTCCGCTACCATGCCACCGGCTATAGTGGAACTATCCAAAAAAATATTGGGCGATTTTGACCGTGTTACCATTAAACCCCAACAGGCTACAGCTGAAAAAGTGGAACAGGGCGTTTATTTTGTTACCAAAAAAAATAAACCAAACTTATTGATCCATCTTTTGGAAAAGGATCCCAATGATTCGGCCCTTGTTTTTTCACGTACCAAACACGGTGCCAACAAAATAGTAAAACAATTGGCCAAGGCCGATATTAAGGCCGATGCCATTCACGGCAATAAATCACAGAATGCACGTCAAAAAGCTCTGGGCGATTTTAAGGATGGGGAATTAAAGGTCCTAATTGCAACCGATATTGCGGCTAGAGGAATAGATGTGGAAGAACTTTCCTTGGTGATCAATTATGACCTGCCCAACGTTCCGGAAACTTATGTCCATCGAATTGGCAGAACAGGTAGGGCAAGTGCCAGTGGGGTTGCACTATCGTTCTGTGATGCTGAAGAGCGACCTTATCTAAAGGATATTCAAAAATTAATAAACCAGCAGGTACCCGTTATTACGGACCACCCTTTTGTGGATGATGGATCGGAAGAGATACCCTTGGAAGAGAAAAAACATCACAACAATAGACAAAAACAAAGGACAGGACATTCCAATCCTAGAGGGGGTAGAAATAACAACCATAGCAGAAACAGAAACAATAGACCAAAAAGGGATTGATACTAAATATCAGTTCCCTTTTTTCATTTATTTTGATGATATATACTACAAAGGATTAGTAGGTATTTAAAAAATTCAGGATATTTATTCTTTTAAAAGATTTACTCTTAAAGTCTAAAATAAATATCCTATGAAAAATATACTTAGTACCATATTAATGGGCTTGACCCTTTTTATTATTCCAAAAAGCTCATTTTCCCAAACCACCAATTTTATCGGTTTTAATATAAGGTACGACAATACTTCTGACACTATCAATAATTGGAACAAACGCAAGGCTTCATTGGCCTCACTAATTCAACACTATGATGCCGATATTATAGGTATTCAGGAGGGCCTGCACCATCAGGTAGATTATTTGAACAATGCCCTCAATGGTTATTCCTATGTAGGAGTCGGTCGGGACGATGGGCAACAAAAGGGAGAATACTCGGCAATTTTTTACAACAGCTATAAATTCAGAGTGCTAAAAACGAATACCTTTTGGTTATCCGAAACCCCAGAAAAAGTATCGGTGGGTTGGGATGCCTCTATGGAGCGAATCTGCACCTATGCCCTGTTTGAAAATGTAAAGACCCAAAAACAATTCTATGTTTTCAATACACATTTCGACCATAGGGGAATGCAGGCCAGAATAAATTCTGCCCAACTCATTTATAAAAAGATTAAAGAAATAAACACCTCCGACCTTCCTGCAATCTTAATGGGAGATCTAAATTTAACCCCAGACACCGAGCCTATACAGTTCTTAAAAAAGAACCTAACAGATGCCATGGGAATTTCGAGGAAACCATTCTACGGGCCCAAAGGTACTTTTAATGGTTTTGATCAGGACAGAATTATGGAAAATAGAATAGACTATATCTTTGTAAATAATATTGACGTCCTGTCCTATACCCATATTGATGACAGAATGCCCAATAACATGCATATTTCGGACCATTTGCCCGTTTTGATGACCGTAAAGGATTAAATCGGGTTTAGAGTATTTGACCACTAAAGCATAACATAGAACATGTACACCCCATCCCATTATAGAAACGAAAACCTGGATGAAGTTCGGGAATTCCTAATGCAAAACAGCTTTGGCATTTTGATCAACCAAATCGATGGACGGTCTTGGGCCACACATATCCCATTGGAATTGGATACGGATGCAGAAGGAAAGGACATATTGGTCGGTCATATCTCCAAGGCCAATCCCCAATGGAAATCATTCATGGAAAATGAAGAGGTCTTAGCTATTTTTAATGGTCCGCATAGCTACGTCTCCTCGTCCTGGTATAAGGAGGAGGAAGTACCGACCTGGAACTATATTGCAGTACACGTCTACGGTAAAATACGAATACTAAATGATGAAGTGGTCTTGGATTCCCTGCATAAATTGGTGGACAAATACGAAAAGGCATCCGCCAATCCGGTTTCGATCCATAATCTATCCCACAAAACCATGAGACAAATTAAGGGTATTGTTGGATTCCAAATCAACATTTCAGATATTCAGGCAACTTATAAGTTATCGCAAACAAGGCCGGAGGACCATCCAAAAATAATAGAGGAATTACAAAAGACCAATAATCCGGGTGCCCATGAAATTGCCAACATGATAAAACAAAAAAAATAACAACAGAATAGTATTTAAAATTCTTTTACACAATTAATAGAGATATGAACCTGGATAATGAAAAACGACTTGCAGCCATAGAAGCCGTAAAATATGTTAAAAGTGGGATGACCGTGGGTTTGGGAACGGGCTCCACTGCAGCCCACATGGTTAAGGAATTGGGCAGACTAGTAAAAAACGGACTGGAAATAGTTGGCGTGCCTTCTTCCGAAAACACCAAGAAATTGGCAATGGAATTGGGAATTCCCCTTACTACCTTGGAAAAAACCAGCGCCATAGACTTATATATTGATGGTGCCGATGAATTTGATCCCTATATGCAACTTATAAAAGGAGGGGGTGGCGCCCTATTAAGGGAGAAAATATTGACCTATAATTCCGATTTGGTCATTATTATTGCAGATTCCCAGAAAGAAGTAAAAAGGTTGGGCGATTTTAAACTGCCCGTGGAAACCATTCCTTTTGCTACCAAAAAAATTGAGCAGTCGCTTCAAAAAATGGGGCTACAGCCAAAATTAAGAGTAAAGGATAGTGAAAATTTTGTTACCGATGAGGGCAACTTTATTTTGGACCTCAATATTGAACATATTTCAAATATCCAATTATTGGAGACCAAACTAAAACAAATTCCGGGTGTTGTAGAAACCGGTCTATTTTTAGATATGGCAGATATCATAATAATAGGACAGGGAGAAACCACCATTACCCTAAAGAAATAAGTAGGCACAAACATTTTTATATACCTACCTTTCCCAATAACTAGAAATTTTCAAAAGAAAAACCTATAATGTCGACATTATAGGTTTTTTTTATTTGGTCCGACAAACTATGGTCAATGTTTACCGGACTTTTCTGATCAAATTGGCCATATAAACATATTTCATATCCCTTAGCGCTATGGCATCCTGCATTGCTTTGGTGGAGGCCGGCGTTGCCCCCTCACCCCAATTAATATTTTGGTTCAAGGCCTGCTTGTAATCCTTGAACATACTCACGGTCATATGTGAAGCATAGGTATCACTTCCTATTGGAGAAATAAACCGTATTAGGCCCCAATTGGCCTTACCTCCTGTATCGACAACTTTTTGGTGGATCGGCTGAAATATTTCCATCTCCGCTTTTTCATAAGAATCATAATCCATTAAACCTACCTTCATCATATCCATTTGGGCTACTGTACCTATTGGCATATCAAAATCTCCTTTGGTTACGGCAATTTCCTCTGAAAATATTCTAACAGCCAAGTCCCGGGTTGCCGAGGAGTGGTTTAATTTTTTATTAAGATCTGCTTCGGACATGCTGGGATAGGCGGCCTTAGCCCTATCCATAAGATGTACCCAACTGCTACCATCCATCATCTTTACGGGATCGTCATAAACAGTTACCGTGAGATATTGGAAGTCTTGCATCTCGCCCCCTGGGTAAAGGGACCATAGATCCCAACCAGCAATATCCCCAGCTTTAACTCGCTGGGCCTGAATTTTCTCCCAAAACTCTTCAGTTGCGCTATACTCCATTTCCTGCTCATTGTCTACTTGCATAAACTCAAAAAGCAGGTACAATTTTTCTTGGGCCACACTCATGTTGCCCACCATCAATAATGCGATAAGGATTAATAAATTTTTCATAATAATAAGGTGTTATGGATTAATAAAGTTCTTTCGAGATTATTAACTCTACATTGCAATAATACCCAAAAGCGAATTTGGACATAAGGTTGGCTTGAACCGTATATCGTATTATATTAATCTATAAACCCCAATTTATGTAGGAGGTTAGGACGAATGAAGGCTACTAATGTCCGTATACAAACTTAAATTTACCAAGCTTAGAATTAACTAAACTAAATGGTATGCAAATGCTTCATTAGATTCTCCTTAAAGGATTTACTAAGGGGAATAACTTTCCTGTTTATTTCCAAATGATTATCAGCAACCACATCCAATTTGGAAATATTGACCATATAAGATCTGTGGACCCTAAGAAACATATGGTTTTTCATTTCATTTTCCACCACTTTGAGGGTAGTGCTCACCAAATAATTTCCTGTTGAAGTGACTATATTACTATAATTTCTATCCGCTTCTATATACAAAATATCATCCAGAAGCAGTTTTACCATTTTTCCATTATGTCTAACAAAAATTCGATCCAAAAGCATCTCCAAATTCTCAGATACCTCATTGGTATCCATATCATTATCCTTTATTTGATCAACTACCAAGGCAATTGTGCGCTGCAGATTTATACTATTAAATGGTTTTGAAATAAATGCATGGGGGCGTGTAGCCTTGGCCTTGGCAAAAGTAGCCTCGTCACTATTGGCCGTGAGATAGATAATGGGAATCCTTTTGTATTTCTGAATTTGTTCGGCTGCCTCAATACCGTTTATATTGCCCCTTAAGTTAATATCCAACAATATAATATCTGGACAATTGGCGGTGGCATGTAAAATTGCCTCCTCTCCCCTAGTTTCAATCCCCATTACCTCATAACCCAAATTGGAGAGCTGCAAAGAAATATTGGCAGCGATGATCATATCATCTTCTACAATTAAAATACGGGTCTTTTGTTCCATAATTAAGCTGCTTTATGGTGTTGAAATTCGAAAGAAACCGAAGTCCCTTTATCTTGATGAAGAACCATTTTACCATCCAATTGCTTGGTTAATAACGATATCAATTGGGTACCAAATCCTGTACCATGGGTTTGATTTCCTTTATTGATACCTATACCATTATCCGTAACAGTGAGTTCCAAATGTGCAGGCTTCTGGACCAAACTAATTGTGATTACACCAGTAAGACTATTGGGAAAGGCATATTTTAAAGAATTCGTAATCAACTCGTTAACTATTAACCCTATAGGGGTTGCTATGTCTACATTTAGTTCTATCTCCTCCATGTCATAAACCATAACTATTTTTTGTCCCGCACCGTAGGATTGCAATACATAATCCCCTAAGATTTTGAAATAATTTTTCATCGCAATGCCTCCTAAATTCTTTCCCTGATACAAATTTTGATGGATCATACTCATGCTCTGAATCCGATTTTGGATTTGGTGCATATTCTCCTTAATTTTTTTATCCTCTATATGGGTAGATTGGAGTGAAAGCAAACTGGAGACCACCTCGAGGTTATTCTTTACCCGGTGATGGATTTCCTTAATAAGAAATTCCTTTTCCTGGTTTTGTTGTTGAAGTAGTTTATTCTTCCTACGGTTAATTCTAATAGCTACAAAGCCCACGATCAAGAGAAACAATAATAATCCCGTGATAGTAGAAGTTAACATCTGATTGCTCTTTTGCTTACGGATGGTACCCTGTTGGAGAAGTATGGTGTCCTCCTTCTGTGCAACTTCAAATTCGGTTTGCAGCAGAGCTATTCGTTGATCGGATTCTGCTGTAAATATTTCCTTTTTTAGCCCATCATACTTGGAAAATGCCTTATAGGCCTCCATATAATCATGGTCCCCGGCGTAAGCCTTTCCTAGGGCTTCATAAACCTGACTCAAATAGTATTCATCTCCGAATTCAGCCGTAGCCACTTCCAGTGACTTCTGAAGACTTTCTATGGCATATCTATATTTTCCCTGGAGGTTTTGCAGTTTCCCAATAGATAGCCAAGAACGCATCAGCATAAAGTCATTATCCAATAACTCCGCGTATTTAACCGCATTAGCACCGGCACTTTCCGCTTTTTTGTACTGGCCCAAATAGGCATAGAGATCTACAAGGGAAATATATACATCACTTAAATTATTATAGAATCCGTAGCGCTCACCTATGGCCAAGGAATGTTCGTAATATTTTAGGGCTTCGTCATATCTATTAAGTTTTAAAAAGTTGTTGGCCACCACATACAGGGTAAAATCATAATCCAGATCAATTATGCCCCTTTCTTCAAAAATGACGATGGATTTAATACCGTATTTTAAACCCTTATCATATTTTTCTTGTTTCCAGAAAATATTACCTAAGTCGCTATATGCAAGGGCTATAGCCCTTTTATCATTTAATTCCTCCCCTAATCTCAGTGCTTCCATAACATAATCGGCAGCCTTTCCGAGCTGCCCCCGACGTTCATAAACATAGCCCAATTGCGTATTTAAAAAAGGTAGGTCTTTGGTCAAGACTTTAGCTTTGGCCTCTTCCAAAACGGCTTGGGCTTCATCCAGTTTTTCCATTCGCAATAGAATGGCACCTTGGGTAATTTGAAATCTACCGTGCCATAGCATATCTCCTTTTGCCAAGGTACACTTTAATCCATCCTCCGTAAAATTTAAGGCCTTTGTTAAATTACGTGTATGCCAATAATAAGCCAAGTCGTTAAGAATGTTAAACTGTAGGGTATCCGTAGGAGCAAGTGCATAAAAATTCTCCAAATGTTGCAGGTAGGAAGCCCCAAAATTATCAGTATCTACAAATACCTTTTCATAGGGTGTCTCTCGATTAAAGTTTATGAGTTGACCAAATAGCAAAGAGCAGCTAAGTATACTGACGAAAATTGCTATGAAGTAATGTTTGCCCATCTTTTTAAACAATGATATACCATAAAAATCCGGGGATGATCAAGATACAATATTATTGGCATTAATCACAGGCTAAATAAAACTAGTTGTTCGGACATTAAAACAAGGACTCCGTCCCAATCAAATTGATAATCCTTATAGAATCCTATTAATTAGTTCAAGGTATGTAGTTATTTGAAAGACATGAAATCACCAATAATATTTTTAATTTTTATGGTTATAGGTTGTATTTCATGTAAAAACAACCAGGTTAAAGATCGCAAAGAAACCATTGAAATGTCCAGCAGCAAAAGTATGGTCGCTACTAAAAATAAACTGGAAACAACTATAAAAGCCTATCTGAACCCTAAGGGTGAAAAAGAAATTGATAGTCTGGTAACCGAAGATTTTTTACGAAATATGAACGGAATACCCATGGTTACCAATAAAAGAGAGTTAAAAGCAAAATTTAACCTATATGGCACTGGATTCCCAGACTATAATATAAAATTGAAAAATAGCCTTGTTTGTGATAACCAAGGGTATGTTGACTGGATATTTTCAGGGACCAATACAGGCCAATTTGCGGAGGTAATGGCTACAGGTAAGAAAGTAAAAATAAATGGATTTTCACATCTCTATTTTAATGAGGAGGGTAGAATATACCGAGAAGATATTTTTTACAATGAACTGGAATTTTTACAGCAAATGGGGTACTCCCTAGTAGCACCTAATCTTAAATAGCTCAACATATGAACTCCCCTGTAAAATAAATATCTAAACCATAAAAACAACAATTATCATGAGAACACTAAGAAAAACCATTTTTATTGCAATGGTAGCAGTGCTAGTACCATTGATTGGCACGGCACAAGCTGAAAAAAACCAAGCCTATTACATTCATGAAGATCAGGTGAAGCCTTCTAAAATCCATGATTATGACATGGTTTCAAAAGATTTCAAAGAAGCCTGTATAAAACATAATCTTCAGGACATGAGCTGGCAGGTAGGCTCCACCGACTCCGGAAGGTACTTCAACATTTCCCCTATAGAAAATATGGCGGAACTGGACAAGAACGTCATGGCTCCCTTAGCGGAAAAAATGGGAGAGGATGCTTTTAGAAATCTTTTTAAGCGGTACAATGAATGTTATGACAAACATGGGGATTATATAATCTATTTAAACAAGGAACTCACTTATATGCCCGAAGGCATTAGCACAACTACCGAGGGTCAGAACTACAGAAAATGGCATTTCTTACACGTTACCCCGAGCAACATCCAAAACCTCAAAGGAAAACTAAAAGAATTAAAAGCCCTATATACTTCTAAAGGATCCAAGGAGTACTATCGCATATACCACAACGGATTTGGTAATATGGGAGATTACTATCTGGCTGTAATTTCGGCAGTAGACGCAGAGGACTATGCTAAAAAATCCAAGGAAAACGAAGCCTTATTGGGTGAAGAAGGGAAAAAACTTTTTGATGAAATGTTCAGTTATGTCCTGAAATACGAAACAGAGACTGGACAAATGCATCCAGACCTGGCTTATACCCCATCAAATTAAATTCATAAACAGGTAGGCACAAGGTTTCAAAGAAATCTTAGGGTAACCAGTAGTTTGCAGATTTTCAATTTGAATTAGCAATTTCCTAAAGAAAATAGACCAAACCATTACTACAGCCCCCCTACCTGTTTTAAAACAAGAAAAAGGAGAATAATAACAAATAAAAACAACAGTATGAAAACTATGAAATCAATTATCGGAGCACTAATGATCGTTGCTCTATTTATTCCCACTACAGGATCTGCACAAGAGGGAAACTATTTCACTGTAACCACTTGGAAGCTAAGCATACCTGAAAATGGAACCAGGGCCGAGCTCAATGGACTTTTAAAAGATTTTTCTGAAAAAATATCCTTCAAGAATGATAAGGTCATCAGTGAAAGGGTGCTACATCATATATCTGGTGGAGACTTACGGGATTTGGTAATTATTAGTGAATATGCCTCCTGGAACGATATTGATGCCGCTGCTAATATGCAGAATGATTTGATCGACAAAGCTTGGCCCAAAGAAGAGGATCGCAATGCCTTTTTTAAGTCATGGAATAAATACGTTGTTACCCATTCTGACGAGATTTATCAAGAAAATCCGGAATTAATGAAAAAGTAGTAGAGAATCCTGATCGGATATGTAATAAGAAGCTTATCCGGTCCACTAATCCTATAACATCATGAAAAAACTGATTATAATTGGGCTAGCAATAGCTTTCATAACGGCCTGTCAGGAGAAAGGACCGGAACGTTACACCCAGGATTCCCCCCAAATTAATACAGTTAAGCAATTGATAGGCAATTACAATAATAAAACCTATGACACGAATATTTATGCCGATACCTCCAAGACATATTATAATAGCAAGGATAACCCCATAACTCCTAAAGAGGCCATAGAATTCCATAAGCAAGCAGAATTGGCTTATTCCCAAAGAAGCTTTCTAGATAAGGACCAAGAATATGAAATGGTACTTACCGATGATGGGGAAACTTGGGTAAATTGTTGGTTGGATTGGCAGGGTACCCTTGCTGGAAATGGTCAAGTAGTCAATATCCCTGTACACTTAACATATCAATTTGTAGATGGCAAAATTGTTCGGGAAGTGGGGATGTGGGATCCCACAGCGGTAGTAATGGCCCTTCAGGAAATGGAGATGAAAAACAGTATGTCTGCCGATGAAAAGGTCATTCAGGCAACTATAGATAATGTGACCAAAGCTTGGAATGCAAACGACAAGGAATTAATGTATGAAAATTTGGTCAAAAATGTGACGAGAACAGCCAATGGGGTCACCATCGCCAAAAAACAATCCGATTACGGAGACTTTATGGATATTTACCACAGCGCTTTTCCTGATTTTAAGGTAAACTTGGACAAAACAGTAATTGATGGCAATAAAGCCTACCTCAACTGGACATGTACCGGCACCAACAAAGGGGAATTCATGGGCAATCCTCCTACCAACAAAAAAATTGAAACCCACGGTTTTAGTGTGTGGATGTTCGACACCGAAGGAAAAGCTGCACGCGAAGACGCCTTTTATGACAATCTAGTAGTTTACGAACAATTGGGATATTCTATGCCCATGCCGAAATAAAAAAACCACCAAAGCTAATACCACAATGATCAAAAAAAAAAAATTTACCATAGGAATTCTACTACTTTTCCTAATAGGAATGAGCCTAAACTGTAAGGACAAAACCGCGGTTGAAGCTATGGATCAACCTGCGATTACGGTTGAAAAAGAAATCCCCGAATATTTTCTATTGCGTCCTGAAGTAGAGAAGGCCTATGGCTACTCACATGCGGTAAAAATTGGGAATGAAATAAAGATTTCCGGAGCAGTGAGTATGGACGATGAAGGCAACCCGACCGCAATAGGTGATTTTGAACAGCAAATGAAAAACTGTTATTCCGATTTGGAAAAGGTCCTAGCCCACTATGGATGCACCTTTGATAATGTAGTGGTAGAAAATGTCTTCACCACCGATATGCCAAAATTTTTGGAAGTTGCCGGCTATAGAAATGAAATTTATAAAAATCAATTCCCAACAGGTTCATGGCTAGGTGTTAAGGAGTTAGCTCTACCTGAGTTTTTGATAGAAATTGAATTGGAAGTGCATAAAGCGGAATAATTTTAAGACAAATCATAATAATCATAATCAAGTTAACAGTGCTCTACGGGCATCCGACAAATATAATAGCTTTTGGAAAATGTTATTCGAATACCCATTTGCCCAGGCGGCCCATTTTTGGACGCTTAAAGATGGAAAAGTTATAGGTTTTCAACAATATTTGGACACCCAACAACTAAATGATGCATTGAATAAATATCACAAATAAACAACGTGAGTTCGATTGATTCTTAATTACTAATGAATTGTATAGGTTGATGTTGTCCGGTCGAGCGAAGTCGAGACCTATATTAAAAGATATAAGTGCCTAATACCTCTCGACTGCGATGATTTTTCTCGGGGCCACAATCGGACGAATTGGGCCACATATTTTCGGATGTTCAGAGCCTATGACCTAAAATATACAATACGGAATAATCTACTTGATTCTTATTGGGCTGATTTTTACGATAAAAAAAATAAAAAGAATTACCGGCCATACCTTCTAATACTAACAACATGGATAATACACCTAATTATCTTTAACATGATATTTTAAAATTGAAAAAAGAAACCATTGCACAGTTAACAAATTTCTAAAAACGATCAATTATGGAAGTAGCAGCTCAGATTACAGTAGATCCCTCAAAAATTATGCAGGTAGGCACAGGGTTTTTCGGAACCAAAACTTTGCTCACTGCGGTGAATATGGAACTTTTTACCATTTTGGCCAAACGGGAATTATCCGGCAATGAAATTCAAACCAAACTTAGTCTGCACTCACGAAGCCTATATGATTTTTTGGATGCTTTGGTAGCCATGGGCTTTTTAAAAAGAAAAGGAATAAAGGAAAGTGCTCTTTACAGTAATGCAGAGGATACTGATCTATTTCTGGACAAGAACAAACCCAGCTACATAGGTGGAATTTTAGAAATGTGCAACAACCGTTTGTACCCCTTTTGGAACAATTTGGAGGACGGTCTAAAAACAGGCTTGCAACAAAATGAAGCCAAGGATGGTGGACAATCCCCTTTTGAGGTCATCTATGCCGATCCCGACAAATTGCGGGAATTTATACGTGCGATGACCGGCGTACAAATGGGAAATTTTATAGCTTTTGCCAATGGATTCGATTTTTCCAATTACAAAACTCTGTGTGATATTGGAGGCTCGGGAGGAACTCTTTCTGCCCATGTGGCAATGAAAAACCCACATATGCAATGTACCACGTTCGACCTGCCCCCGGTGTCGCCCATTGCCCAAGAAAATTTAGATGCCATGGGCCTAGGTGATAAGGTAAAGGTGGTTTCTGGGGACTTTTTTACGGACAATTTCCCAAAAGCCGATGTGATTACTATGGGTCAAATCTTACATGACTGGGGAACCAAGGACAAAAAAATGCTTGTTAAAAAAGCCTATAATGCCCTTCCCAAAGGAGGTGCTTTTGTGGTAATCGAAAATCTTATCGATGACGATCGTCGAAAAAATGCCTTTGGATTGCTGATGTCCCTCAACATGCTTATCGAAACGCCGGAAGGGTACGATATATCGACTTCGGATTTTGACGGGCTTGCCAAGGAAGCTGGGTTTGTTAAGACAAGTATCATTCCCTTAGCTGGGCCATCGAGCGCAGGCATTGCTATAAAATAAGGATCGATCTGGATTGCATAATTAGATGTATACCGTATCTGTGAAATTAATAAAATGCTATTCACGAAAAAGGATTATTTTTAGGAGTGCCTAAATAATTGGTTTTGAGCACCTCAAGATTATTTCAATGTGTTTGATTTTAGTTAGGGCTTTCTAGTAGAAAGGAAGATCACCGTGATATGACCATTTGGTATTACCCCAATTAACTTCATATAATATAAAATGATTCCATTTACCTATGCCAAAAAATTGCAGTCTACTATTTAAAATAAAATTACATATATGAAAACAATACATCTCTACGCACTCATTTCTATATTGCTTTTAAATTCATGTGCCGAGAAACAGTCATCGGAAAGTGACTCAGTGAACACCTCGACCTATTTGGACTACTCCAAAAGCGATGATCAATTTACAGGTGGAATAAAAATGATACCGATTACCACCCCCAAAGGCACTTTTAAGGTATGGACAAAAAGGGTTGGTAACAATCCAAAGATGAAAGTGTTATTACTTCATGGCGGTCCGGGTGGTACACACGAATTTTTTGAATGTTTTGATGGTTATTTACCAAAAGAAGAAATTGAATATATTTATTACGATCAATTGGACTCCTATTACAGTGACAAACCAAATGATTCCACCCTGTGGACAACGGAACATTTTGTTGAGGAAGTGGAACAGGTCCGCAAAGCATTAAATTTAAATAAGGACAACTTCTATTTGATGGGGCAGTCATGGGGAGGCATTCTGGCAATGGAGTATGCCTTGCAATATCAGAATAATTTAAAAGGTCTTATTATTTCCAATATGATGGCCAGCATCCCGGAATATGAGAAATATGCTGCTGAAGTCCTTGGTCCACAACTACCCCCTGAAGTTTATAAGGAAATAAAGAATATGGAGGCCAATAATGATTTTGAAAATCCTAAATATTCAGAATTGGTAACAGAGTATTACTACACCGAACATTTCTTAAGAATGCCTATGGATCAATGGCCAGAATCCATAAATAGGGCCATGGGCCACCTCAACCCCAATATATATGTCTTTATGCAAGGCTATAGTGAATTTGGGGTTACTGGAAATGCCTCCTTAAAGGGTTGGGATGTTTCCAAAAGATTGAAGAGCATAACAGTACCCACTTTAGTCATCGGTGCTACCCATGATACCATGGATCCAAAATATATGGAATGGATGTCCAAAGAATTACCCAAGGGTCAATTTTTGTTATGTCCAAATGGCAGCCATTTATCGCAATACGATGACCAAAAAACCTATTTCAATGGTTTAATAAAATTTATAAAAGATGTGGACAACAGCGTTATGAAGTAAAATACAATTATGAAAAATTTCTGCCTCATGCCCCAACAAAGACTTTTTTCTTTTGTGAGGTGTATACCCAAAAAGCAATAGTAATGGTCAAGGTTATTAGTGTACCTCCTATATAAGAAATTTCGTTTGGCAATTGGAAACCTTCCGGGGCAATTAAAATATACGTACTACATACCATTGTCATAAAAATGGCAGGCAAAAGGGTAACCCAATAGGCCTTGTTTTCATAAATTAAATAGGCGGTTATGGTCCAAAGCACGATCATCGCCAAGGTTTGGTTGCTCCATGCAAAATAGCGCCATATAATTCCAAAATCGATCTGAGTAAGAACAAATGCGATAACAAATAGCGGCAAACTAATAAGAAGCCTGTTCACTATTTTCTTTTGGTTGGACTTAAATATATCGGAAAGTATTAAGCGTGCAGATCTGAAGGCAGTATCGCCAGAAGTTATAGGGGCTGCAACAATTCCCAATAAGGCCAGCACTCCCCCAATTTGACCCAGCATGTTAAGCGATATTTCATTGGCCGCCCAAGCTGCATTGTTGTTATTGGCAATCATAGCGCCGTTTAAACCTTCCACATTACCGAAAAATGTCATAGCGGCAGCGGCCCAAATCAAGGCTACTATGCCCTCTGTGACCATTGTACCGTAGAATATCTTCCTTCCTTGGGCTTCGTTCTTCATACAACGCGCCATTAGTGGGGATTGGGTGGCATGAAATCCAGAAATGGCACCGCAGGCAATAGTTATAAAGAGAATGGGAAACAAAGGTGTTGCCTCAGGATCATTGGTCATATTTCTTAAATTACTGGGAACCAATTCAGGAATATGGTAATCCCCGAAAAATAGAGCAATTAGCAGTCCTATCGCCATAAGCAACATTGCTACTCCAAATATTGGGTAGAGCTTGCTTATTAATTTATCTATAGGCAATAAAGTGGACAGAACATAGTAAACCAAAATAATGGCTACCCAAATCCAAACGTTCCACATATTCCCCGTCATTCCATCGATTATTTTTGCTGGACCAACCAAAAAGACGGTCCCAACAAATATTAAAAGTACTACCGAGAAAAGACGCATAAACTGTTTTGCTGTGGGACCAAGATATATGCCCACCACTTCACTAATACTCAACCCATCATGCCTTATGGACAACATTCCGGAAAAATAGTCGTGCACCGCACCAGCAAATATACTGCCCAATACGATCCACAAGAATGCGGCAGGCCCAAACATCGCCCCGGCAATGGCACCAAAAATAGGTCCCAAGCCAGCTATATTTAAGAATTGTATCAGAAAGACCTTCCAAGTGGGCAAGGTCATAAAATCAACCTCGTCCCGAAGTCGAACTGCAGGGGTTTCTCTATCCTTATCCACCCCGAATATCCGTTCCATAAATTTCCCGTAAGTAAAATAGCCAAGTATTAAAGCTCCAATTGATAATAAGAATGATATCATCTAAAAAATTTTATAATTTTAATTTTATCACAAACGTTATACCCCTGCCGCCCCTATTCCATCTCCTCCAAAAATTCGGCTACAATATAAGCGTATGTATGTTTACCCGACTCGGCAAAGCGTAAAAGCTGTGCGTTAATATCAGGGTTGGTCATTGCAATATTTTCAATGGCCGAAAGATATAATTTCAACTGATTTTTTGTCATTAGCTCCAAATTGCTGGCCAATAACAATAAAACCTCAATCGGAGCTTCCTGAATATGATTCAACAACAAGCTTCTATTATTTATATCAACCTCGGCAAAGCTCTCCCAAAAAGGTCTTTGTAAGCTTTCGCTTTCCCAGAACAATTTAGGAAGATTTTGTACAATATAAGTACGTACCAAGGGAATACCTGATTTAAAGATTTGTACTATTCGATCCTTATAATCAAAATACTCCGATTCGCTCAAAGAATTAAGGGCATACATTTGATAATCCACCTCGCTGCTCATGAGCATGTAACCCTTTAATTTATTATCGAAATTGGAGGTGGTATATTCCTGTAGCTCTGCCTTAATTGGTCCATGTGCAATATTCCAAGCAACATAACAGGAATAGAGCGCCCCATCTACCACAGATTCCTTTACCTCTGCTATTGTGGCACCCGCTATGGCATCTACACCATCCAATTCGGACTCCTTTGGTTTTAAAACCAACTCATCAATTTTCTTTCTTTTCAGAATTGAATTGTCATCAATTAATAAATGGTGCAATTTTTCATAATCCTGTTTCAAGAATTCCACATGGTCATGTTTTGTCAATGTCTGGCCCTCCACCTTATCATAACCCGCATACGCTCCTAATAAATTCCAATAAATTGTAATATACATTAACCTACATTCGCCATCTGCACATACTGGCGTGCAAATATCAGCGGTATAAAGTACTGGTCTATCATGCGCGGTAACAAGGATATCAACATTCTGATTGCCCATAGTCTCTACCTCAATAAAAAATGGAGTTGGTTTATTTTCTAACACCATACCCTCCCGCCATTCCATTACAAAGAACTCCGGTTTATTGCTCAGCGTTTTATTTTGGGAAACACTAGTAGGAATAACGTCTGTTTTTTGAATCCAAACAAGCCCCAATCCACTAAATAGTATGACAGCTATTATTATCTTCATGATGATTTACATACTTCTTTCACGGAACAAGATGTGCTTAAAAAACTATTTCTTTGAATCTGGGATAGGCGTATATTTTTGTTCCTCGATAAGATTCATATATTCATCCAAATATCCTGTATAAATATCCCTCGGATTAACGTCGTACTTTTTGCAAAGGGAGGCAGCAAAACCAACAGCTGCACCCATTTGACCCGTGGTTCTCATCACCCTAGGTCCACCCAGGCCAACATGGCTGGTACTGAAATTTCTTCCGGCCATAAATAAATTACTTATATTTTTGGAATACAAGCTTCGGTAAGGGATATAATATTTAGGGGTCTTATAAAAAAGGGCCTCAGAAATAAAGTCAGGATTTTTCTCATCCTCCAACACCGTCTGATAATGTACGTCTACCTCCCTGGTTTCCTCAACAACGCCATCGGGAAAAGTGCGGCCAGATTTGGCATCGTTCAATGTAAAAATATAATCCCCGACCAATCTGCGGGATTCGCGTTTACCAACTAAATAAGATACCCATTCCAATTTTCGATTGGCATTTTCAGGTAGTTTTTTCGCGTTACCAAAAGAACCATATATAGCCCTTAACATATGATCGCGGATTTCCTCGGCATCGTCTATTTGATTAAGATCATTACGGCTAAACTCCCACTGCCATTCCCCTTTCACCTTGGCATAATCTCTAGCCACTGGCATTGCCCAAGGTACCTCTGGAAATTCTGCCACTTCTTCCGCCTCGTAGGAACGCCAAAGTACGGAAGATCCCATCACGGCATTATCTGGCTGTTTCGGACTCCATAATTCCCCATGCTCTTTCCATTCTTCCCCGTATTGATCTACACTTTCCCTACCATAAGAAAATTCTGCTCCGGCCCAAAAACCTATCCAACCATCTCCGGTTGAATCGACAAATAGCGGGGCCTCAAAGCGAATACTTTCCGCTGATGCAGTTTGACGCGCATCCACATAGCTTATTTTATTTTCAACAGCTTTTGCATCATAGGCCCTCCAATTTAAAAAGAGGGAAACATTCTCGTAACTTTTTACATTGTTATCCCTTTTAATTTGGTCCTTATGTGCTTCGGGAGAGCCATTGGGATAATGTTCCGTATCCAACTTTTTTAGGATCCGTTCAAAATTGCCATATATACCCAGAGTATGTACCCTAATTTCACTACTGGCGTTACCTCCCAAAACAGGTCGGTCGTGAATTAGCGCGACCTGAAGCCCTTGCTCTGCTGCCGCTATAGCCGCTGCGCAACCAGCAATCCCTCCACCTACAACAACTAAATCATATTTCTTGGTGATTTTGGGTGCCAACGGCTCCATAACTACAGTTTTCCTCCAAGTAGCCAACTTTTTCACGGATGAAGGTGGTTCAATGTCAGATGTAGTAAAATAGATGGCATCACATCGACCATTAAAACCTGTAAGGTCTACAAGTTCCAAAGTATTCTTTTTATTCGTTATCTGGACAGCTCCGGCATATTCCCAACCCCATCCAGAACGGAGACCAAGTGTATTTTCCAACACTAAGCCATTTACTTTTATCTGGAATTTTCCCGGTGCTTCCCATTCTCCCGGTACCCAATTCTTGGTTCGTACCCAAACCTTATATTCGCCATTCTTTTTGAAATTTACCTGGGTTTGCGCATTTTCCACAGGTACACCCATGCCATGGGCCAAGAGATAGGAAGAACCCATTTGTTCAATGAATTGAGGATCAACGACCCACCCCCCTTTTTCGTCAAAACTTTCCGCTTCCAGTAACAAATCTTGGGATATCATAAAATTTATACCGAAGAAGCACAAAATCAGAACTAAATATTTCATAAAAATTTATTTTAATTTTTTTAAAAACACGTGTTTGTCATAGAGACAATTGGATCTCAAATTTCGACTCTATTTCCCGGGTAAATTAGACAAAATTTTGCTGATACTTCAATTGTGAGCCCTTCCTTTCAATCCTTATCGACATCAATCCTGATCCAAATAGACTATAAATTATACCAAAAATTGAAGAAAAAAAATAAAGAAGAAATTGATTCAATTCACTTATTCCACGGCATAACGTTCAAAATAAAGGCAGTTGGCAAGCCAAAACCCGATCAACATGTCCACAACCCAAAGTATCTAAATCTAGATGATTTTATTATCCCTTGGGCAACTCCCAACCGTTGTGGTAATGGGCATTTATCAATGCATTTGAAGCATCATCCGAAAACTGTCCGGAATAATTGTCCCAGTATATCCTATTACCTGTTTTAAAAGCGATATTTCCCATATGGCAGACCAATGCCGCATCATATCCCACTTTTAATGGGGCTTTTAATTGGGAAGCATCACGGGATTTTACCGCCTCAATAAAATTTACGGTGTGTTTGTCCAGACCGTTGCCTTGGTTTTGTTGTAAAGTTATGCTTTGCATCTTATCCTTTTCGGCAATTACCTCCCAACCATTACGGTCCAAAACAAGGGTGCCATTATTACCAATAAACGAGATTCCGTGATTGCGTCCGTAATTACCATTATCTATCCCTGTGGCATGTTCCCATAAGATGGAAAAACCATCATACTCATAAACGGTCTGCAAGGTATCCGGAGTTTCTGAAGCATCATTGGGATAGGCAAACTTACCTCCCAAAGCCATCACCGATTTTGGAGTGTTGGCCTTCATTCCATATAGTGCATAGTCCATGAGGTGCACTCCCCAATCTGTCATTAACCCTCCGGCATAATCCCAATACCATCTAAAATTGAAATGGAACCTATTGGTATTGAACGGTCTCTTGGGTGCAGGTCCCAACCACATATCATAATCGACTCCGGCAGGAGCGGCAGTATCCGGCAAAACAGGGATAGACCCCATCCAACCCTGATAGGCCCACGCTTTCGCCAAACGAATTTCACCCAATTTTCCCGAATGGACAAAATCTATGGCATCCACAAAATGGGGCTGACTCCTTTGCCATTGGCCAATTTGTACCATTCTATTACTTGCCTGTACAGAACTTAACATAAGATTGCATTCCTCTATGGAATTGGCCAAAGGTTTTTCACAATACACATCCTTGCCAGCTTTAACGGCATCGGAAAGCTGTAGGCAATGCCAATGATCGGGGGTTCCAATTATTACCACATCTACATCCTTATCCTCCAATAATTTTCTATAGTCCTTGTATAACTTCGGCTTTTTTATTCCTGCTTTTTCCAAATCAGCCGTTCTCTTTTTTAAAACACTATCATCCACATCACACAGAGCCACAACCTCAATTTCACTCATTTTAAGCATGGAAGTCAAATCGCTAAAGCCCATACCATTGCAACCTATCAACCCTACACCAATTTTATCGTTCGGACTAATATTCCTTCTAATGGAAGCCAAAAGCTCCATAGGAAATAAGAATGCCGCTCCTGTGCCCATAGCTAACAGGGAACCTTTTTTTATGAATTTTCTTCTATTCTGAATCATGGAATTATAGATTTAATAAGACCTTAATGTACAAAATTTTATAACAAAAAAGCACCAACTTTTGGTTGGTGCCTTTTAAATTATTCAGAAAAAAAATTACTTCTTTTCGGGAGCGTTTACTTTTTTGCTCATCTCCATCGATATGGCAGTACGGTCAAACTTTATTTTTCCGGCCATAGTTTCTATAACACAGGAAAAATCACTGTCATTTAAATCGACTACTTTTCCGTGCATACCACTCTTGGTAACAACTTTATCTCCCTTTTTTAATTCTTCGCTAAATTTCTTCTCTTGTTTTTGACGTTTCCTTTGCGGTGCGATCATAAAAAAATACACCACTACAAACATTAATATCAGCGGAAGATATGGATATTGTTCTAACATAATTTTATCTACTTATTTAACAGGACCTACTGGACCTGCTCCTTTTGGAGTTACAAATGCTTTAATTGTAAGAGTTTCCGTTCCTTTGCTAGTGTTGGCGGTAACGGTTATATTCTTGGTGACCTGATTTTGTCCAGAACCGTTAAACTTTACCAACAACTCACCTTTTTCACCTGGTGCTATTGGAGTGTTTTTTGGATATTCAGGAATTGTACAACCACAGCTACTTTTTGCATCAGTAATAATCAAGGGAGCATCGCCAGTATTTGTAAATGTAAAAATAGTTTCCTGGGGAGCATTTTGATCTATTGATCCAAAATCGTGCTCTGTTTTATCGAATTCCATAACAGGAAGACTTTTTGCAGCTGCATCCCTTTCGGCAGCAACTTCTACATTGGATGCTTCAATTTTACTGGAGGCCTTTTCCTTACAGGAGGAAAGGACAAGAACAGAAATAATACTTAAGGTTAAGAATACTTTTTTCATCTGTTTAAATTTAATTATTTCTTAAGTGGTAAGATGCAAATCGCCAATAATCATCTTGGTAGGTTTCAAGAATTACTACGGCTCATTCCATCCCTATTAATTTTTATTTGCGCAAAATTAAGGAATATTTGTTTATAATAAACCCCTACCTACTTTTTTTAGTTTCCCATCCTCCTTGTATTCCCTCACCAGCTTATCCAATATTCCATTAATGAATATGCTACTCTTGGGAGTGGAGTATTCCTTTGCAATTTCTAAAAACTCGTTTATGGTAACCCGTTCCGGTATAGATGGAAAATTGAGTAGTTCGCAAATTGCCATTTTCAAAAGTATGGCATCAATATCCGCAATTCGATCCTTGTCCCAATTGGGTGTCTTACCTTCTATCTCCTGTTCCAATTTGGAATTGTTCAGCAATGTTTTCGTCAATAGCCTATTGGCGTATACCATATCATCCTCATCCTTAAAAAGTGGCGGTAAAAAATAAGACGGGACAGTACTTTCCTTTACTTTTTTAAACTGCTTTAAGAGAAAGGTGTTTACAATGGGAATATCATCTACCCATGTTAATTTGTCATCTTCAAAATAATCGTAAATCTTTTCATTGGGCGCAATGATTTCTCGGAACAAATCGATTATAAGCCTTTTGTCCTCCTCATAAGAACTGTCGGCATTGGACATATATTTGGCATATATCTCACTTTCCATAACCTCATTGTAAATTATCCTAATGTACTCCTCGTTCAAATACCAGTTGTTCAATTTTCTTTTGGACAATTCATCCTTTAATGTCTTGTTCCCAGCAATTTGCAGCAAAAGCTTATTTCTTAGGAATTTTTCCTTGTCGGGATACGAATCTGTATTGTTTTTTAGATATTTTTTGGAGGAAAGGCTAACTTGATTCTCAGCCCTTTCATGTAACTCTATAAAAAGACTCAGCATTAACAGGTAAAGAGTGTACATGTTCTCTATGCTTACTTTCAAAAATTTCTCTTGTTTTTCAAGGGAATCATCCTTCGATTGCGTCAATGCATAAATACATTGCATAACTTTAACCCTAATGTGCCTTCTTGTAAGCATTTTTAAAGAACTTTAGTAAGATAAATAAAACTTTCGGGTACAAAAATAGGATTATATTTTTTAATCCTAACTACCTTTTTGGGTATTATCTTATGTGTTTTATAACATTTGGTTTAGATCCAAAAAACTATCTTTGCCGAATTGTAATCCAAATTCCTGCAATTCCTGTTTCATATCCAATGAAAGAACTTCAACATCTAAATAAGTATTTTAAAAAGTACCGATTTAAGCTCCTTGTTGGTATTGTAATTACCATGATAGCGCGTATTTTTCAATTGGTCATGCCTTCCTATGTAAAAAAATCCATTGAAGTGGTTGAACGCTTTATAGGTAATGATATTCTAAAGGCAGAAGCTAAGGAAATGCTTTTGGAATACATCCTGATTATTGTGGGAGCAGCTTTGCTGTCCGGTTTTTTTACCTTTCTAATGAGACAGACCATTATTAATGTTTCCAGATATATAGAATATGATTTAAAGAATGAAGTATTTGACCATTATCAACTTTTGAGTCTCAATTTCTACAAAAAAAATAGGACAGGCGATTTAATGAACAGGATCAGTGAAGATGTAAATCAGGTAAGATTATATGGTGGGCCAGCCATTATGTACGGTATCCAAACGCTTACACTTTTTGTTTGTCTGGTTCCCCTGATGTTTATAAAAGCACCTGTACTGGCACTCTACGCTTTGTTGCCATTGCCTATTCTTTCTGTGTTGATCTACCAGATCAGTAAAATAATTCATAAACGAAGCACAATTGTGCAAGAATTCCTATCAAACCTATCCACTTTTACCCAGGAATCCTTTTCAGGGATTTCGGTTATAAAAGCCTATGCCCTGGAACCCAAGGTAAACGCTGAATTGAAATATTTGGCACTGGACGGCAAAAACAAAAGTATGGATCTGGCCAAGGTCAATGCCTGGTTTTTCCCTCTAATGATTCTATTGATCGGGATCAGTAATATTTTCGTAATATACGTTGGCGGTAAACAATATATTGATGGCGAGATAGCGTCAATTGGTATTATTGCAGAGTTTATTCTATATGTAAACATGCTCACCTGGCCGGTAGCCGTTGTGGGCTGGGTTACCTCTATAGTACAGCGGGCGGAAGCCTCACAAAAGAGGATTAATCAATTTTTGCAGGAAGAACCCAACATAGTAAGTACGGTCAAAGAAGAAACTCCTATAAAAGGAAAAATCGAGTTTAAGAACGTAACCTTTACCTACGAGGATACCAATATTACTGCCCTGAACAACATATCCTTTACTATAAACAAGGGTGAGACGGTTGCCATATTGGGAAAAACGGGTTCGGGAAAATCGACCATATTGGATCTAATTGCCCGCTTATATGACATAGAGTCCGGAGAAATTCTAATAGATGATATCCCAATTAAGCAATTAAACCTACAAAGCCTACGACAATCCATAGGGGCAGTACCACAAGATGCTTTCCTTTTTTCCGACACCATAAAGAACAATATTAAGTTTGGAAAAGAAAATTCAACAGATGAGGAAATTATTGCCGTAGCCAAGAAAGCGGTAGTACATGAGAATATCATGGGCTTTAATAAACAATATGAGACTATATTGGGAGAAAGGGGCATTACCCTAAGTGGAGGCCAAAAACAACGTGTTTCCATTGCACGCGCCCTCCTTAAAGACCCTCAGATCTACCTCTTTGACGATTGTCTTTCAGCAGTTGATACTGAAACGGAGGAAGAGATTTTGAACCAACTGAAAAAAGAATCCAAAAACAAGACTACGCTCATCGTAAGCCATAGGGTTTCATCTGCTAAAAACGCAGACAAAATTATCGTTTTAGAAGCTGGAAAATTAATACAGGAAGGTACACATGAAGAATTAAATTCAGTAGAAGGATACTACAAAGAGCTTTATATGCACCAACTTTCTGAGAAAGAAAAATAGAAAAATGTTGTTATATTAGGTTTTTTTTTCCACTTTTGACAGATATATACCTATGAAAAATTAACTATACACTAGACGAAATGAGCGATAAAGATTTAATGGACCAAGAAGAAATTTATTCAAAAGTTTTAAGAGCAGGAAGAAGAACTTATTTTTTCGATGTTAGAAGCACAAAGGCAGGAGATTATTACTTGACTGTTACCGAAAGCAAAAAGTTCACCCATGACGATGGTTCTTTTCATTATAAAAAACACAAAATTTATTTATACAAAGAAGACTTTACCGCCTTTAAGGAGAATTTGGATGAGATGATGGATTACATTATCGATGAAAAAGGTTCAGAGGTTATTTCCGAACGTCACCAAAAAGATTTTAAGAAAGAAGATTCCGAGGAAAATGGATCCATAAGTTCTACAGATAGTTTTACAGATGTAAGCTTTGACGATATTTAGTCTTCCTATTTTTTTTATAAAAACATAACGGTCCCTGTAAATAGGGACCGTTTTTATTTTAACCCTGTTTTAGCCTTCCCATTACAATTTAACCAGGGCGATATTTAAAGTTAAATGGGCCGTGCAAATAATTAAGGTAGCCGGCCAATGAAGCAACATTAACATGCCTGCGATCAATAACAGATAGAAGAAGGGATAAAACAATAAGGCAAACATAAAACGGGTAGTACTCAAAAATTCCGGCTCGCTTACCTTAGGTTTTATGAACTTTGACCAAATAATCATCATTGGGAAATTCAAAATAGAAAATGCTCCCCTAAAAATATACTTCTTCAGTGCAACTTTTCCTTTTCCAATTTTCTTATGATCTGGCGAAGTACTTTTTTCTATAATTTGATTAACACCTACAGGATCCAAATAATCCACATTGGCCCTATCTAATGTATGTACTTTTTCTTCATAACTTGACTCCTCTTCTATGTGGGTGGTAAGCTTTTTTAAATGATGATACACTTCCTCCTTGAGTCGACTTGCCGATCCCGACAAATCCTCCTTGTCAAAAAAATCCTGTACCCTAATCTCTTTGCCATAATACAGTGCGGCATTATCAGGAAACTTTGCGGCATTGGCATAATTCACTCCAATTGGGACAATACCTATATCCATTGACGGATTGTTTTCCAAAGCCAAAAACAAAATACGGGTAAACCCCTTACTCAATGGCCGGACCCTACGTTTTAAAGAATGGTTTCCCTCTGGAAAAATAAGTATGGCCTCCCCTCTTTGCAGCAGCTGGGAGCAGCGTTCAAAAACAGCACTATTACCCGCTAAGGAATTCTTTCCATCCCTGATCCTATACACGGGAATCATTTTTAAAAATTCGAAAAACACTTTCAACAAGGCCGTCTTAAATACATCGGACCTAGTTAAAAAATAGGGACTCCGATTACAATGGGTTGCTATCAATAAGGCATCTAGCAATGCGTTTTGATGATTTGCCAAAAACATGATGGGTTTTCCTGAAGGTACATTGGACGACCCTTCGATCTTTATTTTGGAAAAATAGAAAGTCAAGGCCATTCGTATCCAAACCCAAATAACAAGATATCCTATTTTTCTCAAACAAATTCTTCTTTATCAATTGGAAAATACCCCCAAAAAGTAGCTATGATCAAACCGGATATCAAGTGCCATATACCCCAAAAAGCAGCCAAAAGAGCCATCCCCCCCATACCATCAAAAAAAGTAAATATGAGCAACAATCCAAGGCCTGAGTTCTGAATCCCGGTTTCTATTCCAATTGTTCTTTTATCCATTTGTGAAAGCCTAAAAAATTTAGCCACCGAAAAGCCTGTAACAAAAGCCAAGAGGTTGTGCAAAACTACTATCCAGAATACGTAGAGCACATATTCCATAAAAATATCCCTATTGTCATACAACGCAATAAAAATAAGGGTCACAAAGAACACCAAGGAAAGTACCTTTAAAACCTTGGCTATTTTGGATGCAAATTTTGGTCTGATATGGTTTATCCACATCCCCAAAATTAAAGGTAAAGCCAGAAGCAATGCCACTAGTTTCACCATTGAAAAAGGCGCAATGGCAACTTGTTGAAGGATTGATGCGGTAGGCCCATAAAGGGAACCCCATAATTGAAGGTTCAAAGGTGTCATAATAACAGCCAGCAACGTGGCCACAGCCGTTAAGCTCACGGACAGGGCCGTATTCCCCTTGGCCAAATGTGTAATAAAATTGGATATATTTCCCCCTGGACAGGCAGCGACCATAAACATTCCCAATGCAATACTGGGCAAGGGCTCCACTAGCAAAACCAATACAAAGGTTACCGCTGGCAATAAAACAAACTGGCTCAAGACACCCACAAAAAGTGGCTTTGGTTTTCTTGCCAAACGTCTAAAGTCATCTATGGATATGTCCAATGCAATCCCAAACATCACTAGGGCTAATGCCACGTTAAGCACCCAAAGTGATTGTTCGTTAAAGTCTATTTGAATCTTATCTAGGGGGGTCGTTACCAAAAATTATGAAATTTTAAGTCCATTGTCAACTTCGGCTTCCGGTCGCAACAATATTACATCAGAACCATCAACAGCCCCTAATATAAGACATTCGCTCATAAAATTTGCAATTTGCTTTTTAGGAAAATTAATCACGGCAATTATCTGCTTCCCCAAAAGTTCATCTTTGGAATACCTATGGGTAATTTGGGCCGATGTTTTCCTAATCCCAATCTCCTTGCCAAAATCTACCTGTACTTGGTAGGCCGGTTTCCTTGCCTCCGGAAAATCTTTAATTTCAATTATAGTGCCCACTCTCATATCTATTTTGGAAAAATCGGGCCAAGTAATAGTTTCGTTCATCTAACAATTCTGAGTTTATCAATAATATCCTTAGGAATACTTCCTGAATATGCCCCATAAGCATCAGCCAATAGGCCCTTGTCCCCGGCTGAAGTTTCAATTACATATAGGACCATGTTATCATCTGGATCGCTCATTCCCTCGAACCTGTAAAATTTAATCACATTAAAATCTTTTGCAGAATGTATTTTTTTTATTTTTTTTTCTATCCCTACCTCACACAAATTTAAATCTTCTGTGAAACCGGCATTTTTTTAAATCAGTTATGGCCTCCGATAATGTTGGATAAGAAATTTTCATTTTCCATATAATTTATGGTTTAATCTAAAAATAACTAGTTTACGATCTACATACAAGAATCTTTAATTTGGATTAACTTTGTACAAGACCTATTTTCAAAACACTAAAGTCATGGCCAATACACCCAGTAACATGTTGCCTTTGGGCACATTAGCTCCCAACTTTAAACTGCTCGATACCACTTCGGACGAACAAAAAAGCCTTCAAGACTTAAAAGGTACAAAGGGTACCGTAATTATGTTCATCTGCAATCACTGCCCTTTTGTTAAGCATTTGAATGCTGAAATCGCCAAAACAGCAATGGAATATCAACCTAAAGATATTTCATTTATGGCAATTTCCAGCAACGACGCAGAAAACTATCCTCAAGATGCGCCCCATTTAATGAAACTGATCAGTATGGAACAGAAGTATACTTTTCCTTATCTGTACGATGAGAGCCAAGAAGTGGCCAAGGCATATGATGCTGCCTGTACCCCTGATTTCTATTTATTCGATGTCGATTTAAAGCTGGTATACCGGGGACAGTTTGACAACTCCCGACCGGGAAATGGCATTCCCGTTACCGGGGAGGATTTAAAAACTGCCATGGACGCCCTTCTTGCTGGAAAAGAAATAAATGAGAAACAAAAACCGAGTATGGGCTGCAATATAAAGTGGAAAAAACAATAGTTTCTAACTACATTTTTACTTTATTATATTAGGCGAAGCCCATTGCTGTTCTAAAGAATTTCTTCGAATAGAATTATGGACAAATCCAACCTTTACGTTCAAGAATGCCTTCTATGTGTGCCAAATGATGATTGCCGTGCCAAGCGTATTTTCCAATATTTTCCAGAAGGCTTACAGCAACATTACCATCGGGATGAATATACACCCTTTCCAAATCTTCCTTGGACAAACCTTTTAAGAGATATACCAATTTTGCATGCAGTGCCTTAAGATAATTTAAAGAAAGGACTATTGGCGCGCTATTGGCATCGAACAGTTTGCTCCATTCCTTCTCATCATATGCTTTAATAACGGGTCTGTCCTCTGTCAAAGCCCATTTGAATCTGGTATAACTGTGATGATGGCTATCCGCAATATGATGCACCACTTGTCTAATGGTCCAACCACCTGGACGGTATGGTGTATTTAACTGTTGGTCGCTAAGATGAACTACCATGTCTTCCAAACGGGTAGGCAAAGCCTCCAATTCGGATATCCAATCGGACAGCGTTACATCACTTACCGTCTTCGTAAAGACGAAATGGCCAATGGGATATTTCAATTCTTCTAAGGTTCTTTCTTCCATAGCATAAAATTAAAGAAGAATAATGAATATAAATAGCAAAACCACTGATTAAAACCACAGTATTTTTGATATTTACCCCATCCTATATTTGAGTTGAAGGAATGCTTACCCAATGGATTCCCAGGATAAGAAAAACAAATATTTTGCATAAATAAATATCAAAGAATATAATTAAATTAAATGCAGTAGTTATTGAATTTCAAAAGATTATGGAATAATAGCTAAAAAGAATTCTAATCAAAAAATATCCAAAGAGCAGTTGTTTTTTTGTTAAATTTTAATAGATTTTTAACCTTTTAAAAAAGATGGTTACAATATAATCTACTAATTTTATAGGATAATAAAATTTTAACTAAAAAACTAAAATATGGCAACAATACGATTGGGCGACGTAGCCCCCGATTTTACAGCAGATAGTTCAATGGGAATGATCAATTTATATGATTATTTGGGTGATGGATGGGGAATTTTGTTTTCACATCCAGCTGATTTTACCCCGGTATGTACGACCGAGTTGGGGACTGCTGCAAAATTCAAAGGTGAATTTGATAAACGAAACGTAAAAATGCTGGCACTTAGCGTTGATGGGGTTGCTTCTCATGGTGAATGGATCAAGGATATTAACGAGACACAGCATACCACTGTTAATTTCCCCATTATTGCCGACGATGACAAAAAAGTTTCCACACTTTACGATATGATCCATCCTAATGCCAACGATAGTTTAACCGTGCGTTCCGTATACATCATAGCGCCGGACAAAACGGTAAAACTTATAATCACATATCCGGCATCTACAGGACGTAATTTTCATGAACTTCTTAGGGTAATAGATTCATTACAGTTAACTGCTTATCACAAAGTAGCCACTCCTGCCAATTGGGAAAACGGGGATAGGGTTGTTATAAGTCCATCTATAAATACCGAGGATGCAAAAAAAATATTCACCAAAGGCGTGGAAGAAATAAAGCCGTATTTAAGGATGACCCCACAGCCGAACCTTTAATTTTGTATTTCACAATTGTCGGCAATTATTAAATAATGAAGTCTTCCCGGGTTGGGAAGACTTTTTTATTAGTCCTAAGTCCACTCCTATCTTATTAAAAATAAATTAGGGGTACATCCAGAAATAATTATCCCACCTGTCCTTTAAAAGAATGGGCAGTACAAAAACTTGATCGGAAATAGAATAAAAATTATGGCCGAAGACCATTAACGTACAGTTGATTAGCCACTTATTTTCTTTTCCAATATCGCTTCAATATCCTCAAAAAAAATATAACTATCAAAAAATCATGTAGTTAAATTATAAAGCCTTATATTGGTGGCTAATTTAATTTTTTATAATGAATAAAGGAACAGTAAAATTCTTCAATGACTCCAAAGGATTCGGATTTATCACTGAAGAAGGCTCAAGCGAAGATCACTTTGTACACATTTCAGGTTTAATCGACGAAATCCGCGAAGGTGATGTTGTAGAATTTGAATTACAACAAGGTAAAAAAGGATTGAACGCAGTAAATGTAAAAGTGATTTAATAATTACGGTACAATTTTTTTAGAAAATAGAACCCATCCTAAAGGATGGGTTTTTTATTGGCCTTTAGTGTACATAAAAACATGCCTCCATAGATTTTCAACTACTTCTTTTCAATTCCAGTATTTCAAGTATTTTCACCCCAAAAGGTAATATTTATATTTTTTACGCAACCTTTCCCCTATTTTATCATCTTCCTTTTAAACACTTAATATACACCATTATAAATAACTTTAGCATGACTACTTTTTTCACCATTCTTCTGTCCTTGTTGGTAATAAACATAGCCCTTTTAGTCTTAAGTCTTAATAGGACCAAAAGGTAGAAAGCAATTTCGAATTTACTGCTTCTGGCTTAACTTCATAACATGCACAATGGGGTTGAATACATTTGTCGGCTCTCATTTTGCCGAACCCATAGTAAAAATGAAAGGCCCTAATAAATTAGGGCCTTTCATTTTTATAAGAATTGGATTCTTATCCTATCCCCATTAATTCAACGTCAAATATAAGGGTGGCATCTGGTGGAATAACCCCTCCAGCACCTGCACTTCCATAAGCCAAATTAGAAGGAATTACAAATCTGGCTTTGTCCCCAACCTTCAATAGGCCAATGCCTTCATCCCATCCTGGAATTACTTGGCCTACACCCAATTGAAAACTAATAGGTTCCTTTCTTTTATAGGAAGAATCAAAAACTTGACCGTTCAACAAAGATCCTTCATAATGGACTGAAACATTTTTTCCGCTGACAGCTTTAGCCCCTTTTCCCTCTTGAACAATTTTATATCTTAGTCCGCTTTCCGTTTCGTTAAAGCCTGCGGCCACCTTATCCAGTTCGGCAGCTATTTTTTTCTTTTCCTCTGCAAGTCTTTTTTCCCTTGAACCCTCAAAAGTCCTAAAAGCTTCTACCGCGTTCCATTTATCGGCTTCCGCACCAATTCTTTCTATGGTTAAACTTTCTATTTTATCACCTTGCTTAATGGCATCCACAACATCTTGACCTTCTACTACGCGCCCAAACACAGTATGTTTGTTATCTAACCAAGGAGTGGCCACATGAGTAATAAAGAATTGGGTGCCATTTGTTCCAGGACCGGCATTGGCCATTGAAAGCACACCAGGTCCGTCATGGGTAAGATCTGGATGAAATTCATCATCAAATTTATAACCACCATCACCCGTGCCTGTTCCCAGTGGACAACCACCTTGAATCATGAAATCCGGAATAACCCTGTGAAATTTTAATCCATCATAATAAGGCTTACCTTGAGCTTTGATACTATTTTCTAGATTACCTTCTGCCAAGGCTACAAAGTTACCCACTGTACCAGGGGTTTTATCATGGGTAAGCTTTACCAGTATTTCACCTTTCGAAGTATTGAATTTTGCGTAAATTCCGTCTTGCATATTGCTGTTTTTTAATTAGTCCGCAAAGGTAAGGATAAGTTTTCTGTTTATAAAAAGCTCTGAAGATTTGAAATCATTAATCTACTTTCTATTATGCATTATATACTATAAATTTCCTTCTTCCAAGATCTGTGCCCATAGCTAGAGGCAGTTACTCTTTAAAACCATACTGATCAAAAAGGTAGATTAAACTGGCCATAGAGGCGGCTCCAAGTTCCAATTCCCGTTTATTTACATGGGCAAAGGTATCATTTGCAGAATGGTGATGGTCAAAATAACGTTGGGAATCAGGTATTAGACCTGCCAAAACAATATTGTCATTTTTCAATGGTCCGATATCGGCTTCACTCCCACCTTTTACAAACAGATGTAACAAATAGGGTTCAAACAAGCTTTTCCAACCCTCCACCTGTTCAAAATTGGTCTCATTGCAATCAAAAGAAAAACCACGAGGTGTAAAACCCCCGGAATCACTTTCAAGGGCAAAAATATGTTTTTCATTATTTTTGGATGCCTGCTCCGCATAAGTGGTTCCGCCACGAAGTCCGTTTTCCTCGTTCATAAAAAGCACCACCCTTATGGTCCTTTTAGGTCTATATCCAGTTGCTTTCAGCAACCTCAGCACTTCCATGCTCTGCACACATCCAGCACCATCATCATGTGAACCATCACCCAAATCCCAGGAATCCAAATGTCCACCCACTACCAAAATTTCATTTGGGTAGGTACTACCTTTAATTTCCCCAATTACATTGTAAGAATCTGCATCTGGCAATATTTTGCAATTTTGTCTAAAGAAAAAATTTATTTCCGGATTAAGTTTCAAGGTGGCACTTAGCAGTTCGGCACCATTTGTACTTATGGCAGCAGCGGGAATCCTGCTTTCCACAGGGGTATCTCCATAACTCATAGCACCTGTATGGGGAAAATCGTCCAATCTAAGATTCAAAGATCTTACTATAATTCCTACCGCTCCGTATTTGACCGCTTCGGCCGCACCTGCATAACGTTGATCCACACTACTGCTATAGGACACAAAAGCATTAATATTGGTTGGGTCCATGGCTTTATTAAAAAATACAATCTTACCTTGAATTTTTTCTTTTCCCAATACTTTTAAACCTTCGATCCCCTGTACCTCCACGACCCCAGCTTTTATACCGCCGAGTGGAGTAGCCACAGATCCTCCCAGAGCACATATTGGAACATTGTTGGTTAATCCGGGATCGCTCTCTATATATGCAAATTCCGGTGTGCCCCTTACCCACTTTGGGACTTTAACTGGCTGAAGCCAAACGCGGTCCAGTCCCATGGAATCGAGAATTTTTTTTGTGTAATCCACGGCCTTCTGTGCCTGCAAAGATCCTGAAAGTCGTCCTCCTATTTGGTTGGATAGATAATTTAACCAAGCATAGCCTTTACCATTGGTGAGAGCTGTTTTGTATATTTCATTAATTTGTTTTTGATCATCGTTCTGTGCTTCAATCTGTGTTGCAATTAGTAAGAATACCAACAATAAATACCTCATTCGTTTTCCAGTTGTTTTTTATATTCTTCTAAATTAGCCTTTATTTTATCATCCAGTTCCGGTTCCCTTATATCTTTGTATTTTTTTAACTCTTCATGCAAAATACTGGCAACTATTAATCGGGCTGCCTTTTTGTTATCCGAAGGAATAACAAACCAAGGTGCATGTGGTTTTGAGGTATTGTTAAGTGCATCCTCATAGCATTTTTGGTATAGATCCCAAATAAGCCTTTCTTTTAAATCGCTTGGGGAAAACTTCCAATTTTTCTTCCTTAAATCCAACCTGCGCAATAATCGTTGTCGCTGCTCTTCTTTGGACAAATGCAGAAAGAATTTAAATATGATAGTCCCATTTTCTGCAATATGTCGTTCAAAATTATTTATTTGTTCGAAGCGTTTGTCCCAAAAACTTTGATCTATGTCATCTAAACTATGGATCCCAGGAATATGTTCGTTCAATATGTATTCTGGATGTACCCTGGTCACCAAAACATTCTCATAATGTGTTCGGTTAAAAACCCCAAATTTTCCCTTTGCAGGTAAGGCAATATAGTGCCGCCAAATATAATCGTGCTTTAATTCCAGTTCTGTTGGCACCTTAAAACTATGGACCACCACTCCCCTAGCGTTAAAATCTTTGAATACTTCCCTGATCAAGCTATCCTTCCCGGCAGTATCGGTTCCCTGCAAGCAGATTAAAACGCTGTATTTGGCATGGGCATACATGGTATCCTGAAACTCCCCCAGCTCTATCCTTACACTCTCCAGCGCTTTCCTTAATTTTTTATCAGAAGACTCCAAATCTTCCCTCGTATTGAGATCTGACAATTTAATTTCACTATCAACCTTATAGGTCGCTGCTTCTATGTTCTTCATGAATTAGTTTTAGTGCCCCATTGTTGAGCAATTAAAAACAAAAAATATATGAAATTTTTCATATTACCTAAAAGTTAGGGACAGAATCCCCTAAGCCACGGGATTTATGCAATAATTGTTAATTAATATGTAGTCTCCTAAGCCATATGACCCTTGTAGGCCATTAGATCTTAACTGAGATAAGGAATTGCCTTACCTTTCCAAAAAGAGATAGAATCTCTTGTGGAACTTTATCGATCATTTACATGGAAACCCAGAGCAAAAAATAACCATATATCCATGGAAAGTTTCAGTTGGTCTAAAAAAATGGTCAATATCTGTACTTCATCGAAAAAATCATGAAAAAACAAAGTCGTAAGATTACCTTTACAAGGTTATATTTCCCAGTATAACAATAAACTAAAACCTACTTTATGAGACTTTCCGTTATAGCTGTTTGTTCTTTGGCGTTGTTTATTTTTTCATCTTTTAAGAGTAACAAAGCCTGTGAATATGCCGGTTCCAATATTGGCTACATCCAATCACAAACTGAAAAGGCAATAGCCACCGAGGACATTAACATGTCCAAATATTTCGCCTATAAAGCGTTGAATGCCATAGTGAAATCCAAGTCGCAATTAGAGGATTGTGGCTGTGAGCATGCTATGGAACTTATAGATGAAAGTTCTGTTAACTTAACCAACGCTACCAGAGCTACCTCCCTGCCAAGTGTCAAAATATTACTAAAAAAAGCTTTGGACAACGCTTTGGGAAGTATGGAAGCCTTGGACGAACACGACTCCCATGATAGCCGGTACAATAATGATGTTCTGGCCATGAATACCAAGACTTCCATAGCTGAAAAAGAATCACACAAACCGCTGGATAAAAATACCCTTGAAATAAAAGTGGATATTGCTTTGGAAAAGTTCAAAGAATCTTTGGACAAGGTGGTAGAGTCTGTGGACTGTAAAGAAGCAACAGCATTTGCACAAAACGTTTACAATATTTGTGAACAGCAACTTATGAAGCCTAATCTTTCCGAAGGCAAAAAGTATTATAACTTAAAAACCAAGGAAATTGCTGCCAACGCCCTTAAAAAGTTGAATGGCTGCAAGAACTAAGAATTAGTGCTGGAAAATAAAACAGGCGGGGATTAGTTCCCAGGGGGCTAATTCTCCAAAAACATTATTCGAGCTGTGTATTTGCGTATCCCTAATTTTCACATTTATCCATGGACTGCCATTTAGCCCTACACCGTTATAACCTATGATGCTTATTTACTTGCAAAAGATTTTACATCTTCCTCGGTAACTTCAGTGCCCCCAAGTATTATAAGACGTTCTACAACATTTCTCAACTCCCTAATATTTCCTGTCCAATCATACCCCTTTAATAAGGCAATGGCCTTTGCCGAAAAAGTTTTGGGAGCACTTCCTTGCTCGGCCGCTATTTTTTCGGAAAAATGCTTTATGAGCAATGGAATATCATCTCTTCTATCGTTTAAGGAAGGAACCTTAATCAGAATTACGGCCAACCTATGGTATAGATCTTCACGGAACCTTCCATTTTCTATTTCCTTTTTTAGGTCCTTGTTGGTTGCGGCCACTACCCTGACATCTACTTTGATATCCTTATCCGATCCAACCCTGCTTATTTTATTTTCCTGAAGAGCCCTAAGCACTTTTGCTTGGGCAGAGAGGCTCATATCCCCTATTTCGTCCAAAAATATGGTACCACTATTGGCCGCCTCAAATTTACCGGCCCTATCCTTTACAGCTGACGTAAAAGCACCCTTAACGTGTCCAAAAAGTTCACTTTCAATTAATTCGGAAGGGATTGCCGCACAGTTGACCTCAATCATTGGATTGGCATTTCGCTCGCTTTTTTCATGTATCCAATGGGCCACAAGTTCCTTGCCGGTACCATTGGAACCCGTAATAAGGACCCTGGCATCGGTAGGGGCCACCTTCTCAATCATTTCCTTGATTACTGAGATTTCCTTACTTTCCCCGATCATTTCATAGTTCTTACTTACTTTTTTCTTTAAGATCTTGTTTTCTACCACCAAATCCTTCCTATCCAAGGCATTTCGCACCGTAGTCAACAACCTGTTCAGATCAGGGGGTTTGGAAATATAATCGAAGGCCCCTTGTCTCATGGTATTCACGGCCGTATCCAGGTCTCCGTGCCCGGAAATCATAATAAAGGGAATTTCAGGCTTTATTTTTCTTGCTGCTACCAATACCTCCACCCCGTCCATCTTGGGCATCTTTATATCACATAGCACAAGATCAAAATCATCTTTTTTTATTGTTTCCAATCCCACCAACCCATCTTCGGCCTCCTCTACTTTATAATCTTCATTTTCTTCTGAAAGAATTTTCACCAAAACCCTTCTAATGGCCGATTCATCCTCTATAACTAGTATTCTAGACATAATTAAGTATTTTAAATTCCAATTCTAAAACCTGTTCTAAAATAGAAACTAGGTTGATCGTTCAATGTAAATATATCTTCTCGCTCATCATTTCTCAACACCCCTGCCTGAAACAAGGTGTGGCCGGCGTAACCATAAAAGAAAATATTTTTGGCCACTGCATATTGGTATCCCAATGTAAACAAAGCTACCGAGGTGGAAATGGAAGAGGCAACACCAGAATCCGAGCTAATGACCGTATTCTGTAAATTAACGTAATATCCATCCAAAATAAACTCCGTTTGTAACATATGATTTTCGTTAAAAAAGTACTTCATACCACTTTTGGGAGCCCCTACCACATAGGCCCAATTGGGATGAAATCTCTTTTCAAAATAGACTAAGGGCAAGGGCACTCTAACGGCCACAGTTGAGTTATAGGCTATTCCCAATACCAAACGCGTTGGTTTCTCTATTTTTGGTCTATCCCGAAGCGCCCCTACCGTCACGTTTACGGAGACATCCCCTTGACCAATATCGTTGGTCAATGTGGACGACAAACGAGGTGTTACGACCCCAACAAAGCGCCAATCTTGATTGTATTGCAATATGTAGGCCATATTTATATCGGCCACATGAAATGTTTCAGTAATTAAATCGTCATAAGGTGTTCTACGGTTTAAGTCGTATTCAATGCGATTGTATTCACCCCCTACAATAATATTGTCATTCTTCCCCACTTTAATTGGCATGTTGGCCACCAATTTAATTCTGGATAATTTTGCTTCAGCCGTATTTCTGGGCATTAGCATATACTCTAACCTAAAAATATCCGGTGTTTGGGCAATACAGAAATTGATCGACAAAAGGAATCCCAAAATGAATTTCCTAGCTTTTATTCTAATTCCCATTACCAATATCCTTTTTTTCGACCTGCATGGTTTGAATTGGACGGGATTGAAATACATGAACGTCCCTTTGAGGAAATGGAATACTTATATTGTGTTCCCTAAATTTAGCATCAATAATATACCGCATAGCACTTTTAATTTTTGGATCTCCATAACTGTCATTGATGAAAAAATTGATGGAAAATAACAAAGCAGAATCCCCAAAATCTTCAAAAAGTACAAATGGCTTGGGATTTTTTAAGACCCCTTTCTGTTCACTAGCGATATTTTCCAAAATTTTAGTCACCAAAACAACATCGCTTCCATAGGCCACTCCAACCTTAACGCTCTCTCTAGTACTTTTATGATTTTGGGTATAATTATAAATACTATCCGTTAAAAATTGATGGTTGGGAATTATGATCACCTTGTCATCCCTTGTAAGTGCCCTAGTAGTCCTTAATCGTATTTCAAAAACCTGTCCTACTTTTTGATTTACCTCTACAATATCCCCTACGCGCAAGGACTGATCCATAATAATCAGAATACCGGAGATGATGTCTTGGAACAAATATTGAAGGGCAAATCCCAAACCTACAAACAGTGCAGCCGACGCGGTCAACAAGACGGTGAGATTGACCCCGGAGGTGTGTAGGATAACCAATACCACCAAAATGTAGAACAAGTATCTTAAAAATCCAAATACACTGATGAATTTATTCTTGTCCTCCTCGGGCAACTTTGCAGTAACCAATCTGTGAAACAGTTTTAGGGCAAAGTTAACTAGGACCAAAGAAATAATAACGGTTAAAAAGGTAGCTGCAGTTATATCCACCTTGTCACCATTCCAAATTTTGTAGGCGAGAAATTCATCCAAACCATTTAAAATACTCTTTATTTCTTCCATACTAATATTTCAGCCATTTAAGCAAATCCTTATAAGAAGGTTTTTTTCCGTACATCAATATCCCTACCCTATATATTTTGGCCGCCAACCATACAATACCGATAAAAGTGATAATTAATAAAAGAATTGATACCACAACCTCCCAAATAGGCACACCACCTTCCCCGATACCTCCCGGTAGTCGCATGAGCATTACAATAGGTGATGTTAATGGAAATAACGAGAATCCTACAGCAATAGGACCATGAGGATTATTAAAGACCGAAAAGAAGCCTACATAAATGGCCAACATTAACGGTAATATTATAGGAAAAATAAACTGTTGTGTATCTGTTTCATTGTCCACCGCGGCCCCTATTGCTGCATATATTGAGCTATATATTAGGTAGCCCAGGACAAAATAGATCACAAAAAAACAAATAAGCATTATCCAAGGAATCCTAAAAAGTTCGTTCGCATATAATTGCATGGCAGAATCGGATGCTGCCACATAGGCAGCCCCCCCGATCAAGCCAGGTGCATTATTTGCACCGGAATTAATGGCTGATGGATCTATGTCAAAAACCAGAATCAATACACCAAACATTAAAAAAGCCGAAATAATCCAAATAGCGAACTGGGTAACTCCGGCCAAGGAGGTACCGATAATTTTTCCCAGCATAAGCTGAAAAGGTTTTACCGAAGAGATGATAACTTCTATTATCCTGGTTGTTTTTTCCTCTATTACGCTACGCATAACAAATCCACCATAAATAATGATGAACATCATAATCAGGTATCCGAATGCCCCGCCTATAAACGCCTTTATTTCGGTTATTCCTTTCAGGTTCTGTTCCCCCGTAAATGTTGCAGTTTTAATTTCAAAATTATTGCCCACACTCTCAAAATCGGATACTGAAACCCCTAATTCCTGTAATCGTTGCATGCGCAAACGGTCTTCGAAGACATTTTCCAAATTATCCAATAGAGACGAACCCGGAGCGTCCTTGCTATAAAAGAAAGATCTGCTTGCCACTTGTTCCAAGTCTTGTTCGTTGGGGATGTAAAGCAGGCCATAAAATCCCATTTTTTGGATAGTGTCCTTGGCAGCCTGTAAGTCAATATCCTTAAACTTGACAAAGGAAGTGCTTTCCGTTCCCTGAAAATCTGTGGAAAAATAATTGCTCTCATTTAATATTCCAATAGTCCTTACTTCGTTATCGTTGATCTTGGTCAGATAAACAATAAGCACTACCATTCCCACCATGAGGATCGGACTCAAGAAAGTCATTACCACAAATGATTTATTTCTAACTTTTGCTAAATATTCGCGTTTAATGATCAGCGATAACTTACCCATGAATATTATTTGGATTGAACGGTTCTAATAAATATGTCGTTAGCCGACGGAATTGTCTCCATGAATTTATTGACATTTGCCTTGCCCGACAAATGGGATAGAAAGGGACCAGTATCATCAGAGGGCAATTGCACAGTAAAATTTAGTTGCAATCCCTCATCTACATATTCCGAAGATAGAATCTGAAATTTATCCTTTAGGTCCTCCAAGAGTCCGTTGGAACTTTGCACACCTAGCCCTACCTTATAAATATTATTTTTATACGCTTTTTTAATATCGCTAAGTTTCCCATCCAATATTTTTTCCGACTTATGCACCAAAGCAATATATTCACATAGCTCCTCAACGGATTCCATTCGGTGTGTAGAAAAAATTATGGTCGTTCCCTTGTCCCTTAATTGAAGGATTTCATCCTTAATAAGGTTGGCATTTATAGGATCAAAACCGCTAAAGGGCTCATCAAAGATCAGAAGCTTTGGCTCGTGCAAAACAGTAACAATAAATTGTATTTTTTGAGCCATCCCTTTAGAAAGTTCCTGTATTTTCTTGTTCCACCAATCCCCAATCTCCAATCTATCGAACCAATATTTTAACCTGATTTTGGCATCGGATTTTGACAGTCCTTTTAACTGGGCAAGATATAGAGCCTGCTCCCCCACTTTCATACTTTTATAAAGTCCCCTTTCCTCTGGCAAATATCCAATCATAGAAATATGTTGGGCCTGCAAAGGCTTACCATCAAAGAAAATTGTCCCTTGATCCGGATAGATTATTTGATTAATTATCCGTATTAATGTGGTTTTCCCGGCTCCGTTGGGTCCAAGTAGACCGTAGATGCTATTTTCGGGAATTTCCAATGAAACTTTGTTGAGAGCTATATGGCTACCAAACTGCTTGGAAACCTCATTAGCGACCAATATATTATTCATGCATGCAATTTCCCCAAAGATATATAATTGCTATTTAAGAGATAGGCCGGAAAATTATTAATTATACTTTTTCACATAATTTAACTTCGATAATTATCGAAGGTCAAGTCCGCTATAAAATTCCGAAATTAGCTATACCAAAAAACGAAGAAAACGGAAGTAACCAAAAAACGCCATGCACTTCCCTTCATTTCTATATCTATACCATCAACCTTACTCATTACGCTCCTTCGGAGCTGGAGGACATTCCCGCAAAGAGATCCCGCCAAAAGGCGGGATTAGTTCAACGAACCATGTTCTTGGCGTTCATTTGGAACTAGGGGACATTCCAAGTAATAGATCCCGCCAAAAGGCGGGATTAGTTCAACCAGCTATATTCAATGCGCTCCTTTGGAGCTTTTGAAGATAGGGTTTCACTAAAAAACAAAACCCACCCTCAACGAATCAAGGATGGGAAAAAAAATTGCTATGAAAAAGAAAATAATATTGGTTTCCCAATATTATCTCAAATATACGTTTTTTATTTAAAACGGTAAACCCTCTTTTAAGAGAACATATCCTTGACCTTTTCAAAGAAAGATTTATCCGATTTCTCGGGCTTAGGCTCAAAATTTTCGTTATTCTGCATGCGTTCAAAAAAATCTTTTTGCTCTTTGTTCAATTCTTTGGGCGTCCAAACATTTACGTGGACCAATAAATCCCCACTGCCATATCCGTTTAGACTCGTAATACCTTTTCCTCTTAATCTTAAGATTTTACCAGACTGTATACCAGCTTCCAATTTGATCCTTACCTTACCACCTACGGCATCAATCTCTTTGGAGGTCCCTAAAACTGCTTCAGAAATACTAATATAAAGATCATAATGAAGATTATCCCCTTCCCTCTTTAGCGTTTCGTGCTCTTCTGTCTCAATGGCCACCAATAGATCCCCGGGAACTCCATTTCCAGGAGCATCGTTTCCTTTGTTTGGCACTTTTAACTGCATGCCATCCTCAACCCCGGCAGGAATATTGATACTCACGGTTTCCTCAGAAACCTTTAGTCCATTGGCATCCGCATCACTGGGTTTCTTATCTATTATTTGACCACTGCCTCCACAGGCACTGCAGGTAGCTGCAGTCTGCATTCTACCGAGAATGGTATTGGTTATTTTGGTAACCTGTCCACGACCTCCACAGGTCCCACAGGTTTGGTAGGTTACCCCTTCTGCCTGAACTTTTCTCCTTACTTTTATTTTCTTTTCAACACCATTGGCAATTTCCTCCAGCGTAAGCTTAACCCTTATTCTTAGATTGCTTCCCTTAACACGTCGTTGGCCGCCACCGCCACCAAATCCGGAAAAGCCGCTAAATCCTCCACCACCAAAGGCACCGCCGAAAATATCTCCGAACTGACTAAAAATATCATCCATGTTCATACTGCCGCCGCCAAATCCACCGCCGCCCTCAAAGGCTGCATGGCCATATTGGTCATAACGCGCCTTCTTATTAGGGTCGCTTAAAACTTCATAGGCTTCGGCCGCTTTTTTGAACATTTCCTCCGCCTTGGCATCACCTGGATTTTTGTCAGGATGGTACTCTATTGCTTTCTTGCGATAAGCCTTTTTTACTTCAGCCGCAGTAGCATTTTTACCAATACCCAAGATGTCATAATAATCCTCCTTCATAAAATATTTTTAATTTCCAACAACCACTTTTGGATGGCGTATGATTTTGTCACCCAATTTAAAACCCATTTCAACCACATCTACTATTTTCCCCTTCAACTTTTTGTTTGGAGCAGGAATTTGAGTAATGGCATCGTGAATTTCTGCATCAAAAGCATCACCTTGTTTGACTTCAATTTCTTGAAGACCCTTATTTTTTAAAGTTTCCTTGAATTTATTGCTTATTAATTCTACTCCCTTGAACAATTCTTGGTCCTCTGATTTGGAAATTTCCTTTAATGCACGGTCAAAATCATCTATAACTGGCAATAAGGACACTATAACCTCTTGACCTGCTGTTTTAAACAAATCCATTCTCTCTTTGGAAGTACGCCTTTTGTAATTCTCAAATTCCGCAAAAAGACGTAAAAATTTGTCTTTTTCCTTACTAAGGTCTTCCTTCAATTGCTCTTCCAAGCTAAGTTCTTGACTTTTCTCAAAGTGCCCGCTCCCAGCAGAAGAACCATCTTGTTCCGATTCTTGATTCTCTATATTGCTCAGAACATCATCTTCCATCTCTTCCATTTTATTTTCGTTGCTCATTTAAAATACATTTATATACTTCCGATTTCAGATGGCAAAAGTACTGCCAATTCTTTAAAAATGTCATAATGTCATTAAACTTTATAAAAAAACATCCGCCAATGGCGGATGTTAAAAGCTTATTAACTTATTATAATGTTATGTCTAAGAAATAAACTCATTCCGGTAGAGCGCATCTATGGTGGTTGGAGCTCCTTTGTCCAAATAAATATTTTCCAGTGCCCTGCAGATATTGGGATAAATAAAATCAAATCCCGAATCTTGAATTTTTTTACTGCTCACCCGCTGACTGGCAAATAACAAATAGGACATTTCACCCAAAACCAAACGCATCACTGTTCGTGGAATATTGGGCAAAAACAAAGGTCTTTCCAAAACTCTAGCAATTTCTTTTGTAAGCTTAACATTGGTCACAGGATTTGGGGCCACTGCATTATAAATTCCTGTTAGGTCATTTGAAATTACATGTAGAAATAACCGGCCTAGATCATGCAGATGAATCCAGGATTGCCATTGATTTCCCGAACCCATAGCAGCCCCTATATAATATTTTACAGGTTTGGCCATTTCTGGCAATGCCCCACCTTTATTGGACATTACCAATCCTATCCTAATCTTGGCTGTTTTAATATTTAATTTTTCAAAGGCATCTACCTCTTTCTCCCAAACAGATACCACCTCCCCTAAAAAACTGTCATCCACTTCTTCTACATCTTCCCTATAATATTGGGAAAGAGAATTGGGGTAAATCCCTATTGCCGAAGCAGAAACTATTGTTTTAATGCTATGGTCTCCGACTTTGGATAAAGCACCCAACAGAGTTCGAAGGGACTTTACCCTACTGTTAAGAATCTTTTTTTTATTACTTCGTGTCCATCTCTGAGAAATACTGGACCCCGCAAGGTTAATAATTGTGGTTATTCCCTTAAAGCAATTTTCGTCTATTTCATTCTTTTCCGGATTCCAGTAAAAGCCATTATAATCGGTTTGGGATACAATTTTATCCTTCCTAGTGGTCAAATAATTTATAGAGATATTGTTTTGTTTGCACAAATTCACAATTTCACTACCCACCAGACCAGTTGCACCTGTTACTAAAACCTTCATACCCTTTCTTTCTATCAACTTTGATATAAATATATGGGTTTTAAAGCTTTAATTAGTTCACTTTAGTTTAGGTTTAACAGTCTCAGCCCTTTATATGTTAAACAATCCATAATAATAGCATGACAATTATAAAACCTTTAAGGCTCGTAGCATTTCTCTTTTTCCTGGAGGCCCTGGCAAACGTTCAACAACAAATCCTACGGCCTGCATAGCTCTCCTAACACTTCCTTTTGCCGAGTAGGTAACCAGCACGCCATCTTTTTTTAATGCCCTGTACATTAGGGTAAAAACTTCCTCGGTCCAAAGTTCAGGTTGCACCCTTGCTCCAAAGGCATCAAAGTAAATTAGATCAAATAGATCAACGTCTGAGATTTCCTTAAAATCGATCTGTTGCTTTATTAGTGAAAAATTAGCCGTTATTGGATGCGATTGCTCCCAAGAAGTTTGGTGCATACTTAAAAAATCCTGTTCCAAGTTCCCCGCATTCAAGGCTGATGTATAGTCCAATTGTTGTAATTCTTCCGTGACAACGGGATAGGCCTCTATACCTTTATAGGTTATATCCAAACCTCGCTTTTCAGATTCCAATAATGTTATAAGCGCATTCAAGCCCGTACCGAAGCCTATTTCCAGAATAGACAATTGACGGTCTTGGAATAAGGACAAACCGTTCTTAATAAAAACATGATAGGCTTCTTGGATAGCACCATGGATAGAGTGATACTGCTCGTTCCAATCTTCGATCTGAATGGTTTTGGAACCGTCGGCCGTAGTTATGATTTTTCTTTTCAATTTATTTTTTTATCAGTACTCCATCTGCCTCAAAGGCATATTTTTTCTCAACCTTTGTCAAAGCGGCAATTTCCTCTTCCGATTTCCCCCCATCACGGGCAAAGTGTCTTTGGTCCCTAATACTCATTTCTTCAACATAGGCCAAACCATTTACAATTACCTCTTTTCCCTCCAATTCCTGTGGTACAAAGAATGCATAGTCCTTAAATCTAACCATGCTTACTTCGCCGTTTCCCAATTCCAATTTCATCCAACATCCTTTGGCCTTGCAAACCTCCGTTACCAGACCGGAAAATCTGGAAGCCAGGGTATCCTTCTTGGACATCGTTTCATAATTCCCAAGCATTTCCCCACTGCTTATGGCATCGGAATCGTCAAATTGAGTTCCAAAATAATCATTACTCCCGTTGATCAAGGCCGCTTTGGTCGGTACCGACGGCTTATTTTGAGCCACACAAGCCGAAAACACCATAAAAATCATAATCAAAATGTTAAATTGCCTCAAAATATTCAGAATTTATATCACTTTACAAAACTGGTCATTTTTAGACGAAAAAAGAAGAACTGCTAATGATATTTGCTTAATTTTATTGCTTTAAATTAGAATTGTATGCAAACTGTTTCAAATTCAATAAAAGTTGAGAAAGTTAAAGACTCGAAAATTGATAAAGTAGATTTTAATAATTTATCGTTTGGAAAATATTTTACGGATCACATGATGCTCTGTAATTATAAGAATGGCGCTTGGGAAGTACCAAAAATAGTTCCTTATCAACCCATTACACTTGACCCATCGGCTAAAATTTTTCATTACGGACAATCTGTTTTTGAAGGAATGAAGGCCTATAAGGACAAAGATCAAAATGTTTGGCTCTTCCGTCCTTTGGAAAACCAAAAGCGTATCAACATATCGTCCAAAAGACTTGCTATGCCGGAATTCCCCGAAGATTACTTTATGGAAGGTTTAACAGCACTTTTAAAATTGGACCATAAATGGATTCCGACTGCCGAAGGGAGTTCCTTATATATTAGACCTTTTGTATTTGCCTCAGGGTGTGGATTCCATGCTTCCCCTTCGGACGAATACAAATTTATAATCGCCTGTTCCCCATCGGCCTCCTATTTTGCAGGGAAGGTAAAAGTTTTGATAGAGGAGAAATATTCACGATCGGCCAATGGTGGTGTAGGTTTTGCCAAGGCCGGCGGTAATTACGCCGGACAGTTTTACCCAACGCAGTTGGCAGTAGAAAAAGGTTATAACCAAGTAATATGGACAGATGACAACAACCATGAATATATTGAGGAGGCCGGGGCCATGAATATATTTGTCAGGATAAACGACACTTTGATTACCAGCCCTACGAGCGATAGAATATTGGACGGTATAACCAGAAAGAGCATTATAGAGATTGCCAAAGACGAAAAAATAGCAGTAGAGGTTAGAAAAATTACTGTAAAAGAGGTGGTGGAAGCCTCCAAAAATGGTAGTCTCAAAGAAATGTTCGGAGCAGGTACCGCTGCAGTAATCTCGCCTATAGCCACTTTTGGTTACCAAGAAAAGGACTATGACCTGCCGGAGTTAAAAGATAGTTACGCCTCCATTTTAAAGAAGCGTATTACTGACATACAATACAACAAGGCCGAAGATAAATTTGGCTGGAGATATGAGGTAAACGTTCTATAAAAACCAACTTTACCTATTAAAAAAATCCCCTCTTCTTCAAGGAACAAGGGAATTTTTTTGGTCTTTATTGAGATTTCCCAACGGCTATAACCTACTTTTTATCTAGAATATCCACAATATTAGGCTTAAAATAATTTGGGCCCTTCAGCACTTTTCCATCTTCCCGATAGATTGGTTTGCCATCATCCCCTAACTTACTCATATTACTTCGCTGTATTTCCTCAAAAACTTCCTCTATTTTATACTGCATCCCGTGCTCCAATATAGTACCGCACAATATGTATAACATATCGCCAAGTGCATCTGCAACCTCAACTAAGTCATTATTGTTAGCTGCCTCTAGATATTCCTTATTCTCTTCATCCATCAAATTAAAGCGCAGCAAATTCTTGGCCTCACCCAAATTGGCCTTGATTTCTTTGGAAACACCCAACCCAAATGAATTATGGAACAATTCTACAGCATTAAGTTTACTTTTCATAATTGAAATTATTTAAGTTAGATTTGCGTAAAAATATAAATATGTTCAGTAAGGGACAATTAATTTTTGCAGGTCTTTTTTTCGTTGCATTTGTAGTAATTATTATATTTTCCTATTTAAAAGACAAAAAACTTCATAAAAAAAACTACAAAGGTGTTCAATGGGTAGGACTTTTCTTTATAATTTTCATAATAATTTTGTTTCTAATTAAGTTTTTCCTTAAAAATTAACATTTTTTTTCCGTTCACAATAAAAAGAACCGCTGCTCATAACATTCCTGTTTATTACAACGTTTAATATACTAAAAGGCGTAATTTTGCGTTGAATAACTAAATCATTTAGTTGTATGGTAACTTTTTTCAGTATTTTGTTAGTTCTTATTGGTATAAACGCATTGCTTTTTTTAGTCAGTTTTAACGGTAGTTCCAAAAAGAAAGAAAAGTCCGTCAAAAATATTTCAGAATCTACCACAGTAATCTTCCCCCTAGATTTAATTAACTCGAAATATAAGAAGGCAGTTTAATTCTCGTCTAAAAGAAAATTAATACATCTTTACCTAAATACTATATAAGGTAGTATTTACAATTACGCTATACCCATAATTAAGACCTTTATATATGATATTTTTTATTTACTTTGAACAAGGAATAAAAACTATATATACATGAAGCAGTTTCTACTCGTCTTTCTTGGAGGGGGCCTAGGTAGCGGCTTACGTTTTTTAATAAGCAAAACATTCAACAATACTTTTCAAAATTTTATTCTCGGCACTTTTATAGTAAATATATTAGGTTGCCTACTTATCGGTTTTATTCTAGGACTTTCTCTTAAAAACAATTTCTTTACAGCTAATCAGACCTTATTATTAACTACAGGCTTCTGTGGTGGCTTCACAACTTTTTCCACTTTTGCCCTGGAACAACACTCTTTTTTAAAAACAGGGGATCTTATCAACTTCACCGCTTATACTCTTGCCAGTCTTGTAATTGGTATCTCTGCAGTAGCTATCGGATTCTGGTTTTCCAAGCTATAAACCCCCATTAAAATCTTTTAAAACATTTATAGACCTTTCTGTTTATTTTAGTGGAATTGGCCGTTTTTCTGCATTATCAATAGTAAAATACCTAAAAAGACGCGATTTTTTCAGCTTTTAGCCCAATCAAGTGTTAAAAGTTTTAACAAATCAACATAATAATCTTTTTGAATCACCATACCCTCAAAATAAATAGGGCATTTTTATATAAAATGTAATTCTAACGCATATACCCCCTAAAAAATAGGGGGGTATGTATTTAATATATATTTTTGTCTCATAAATAATAAATCAATTATGAAAAAAATCGAGGCAATTATTAGGAAGTCAAAATTTGATGACGTAAAAAAAGCGTTACATCAAATTGGAGTAAACTTTTTTAGTTACTGGGACGTAACGGGAGTTGGAAATGAAAAAGAAGGTCATGTCTATAGAGGCATTTCCTATAGTACATCCGACATTCAACGCAGGTATCTTTCCATTGTAATATCGGACGATTTCTTGGAGACTACCGTAAACACTATTCTTGAAACAGCGTATTCCGGCAACGTAGGTGACGGGAAAATTTTCGTTTCCGAAGTTTTGGAAGCATATCGCATCAGAACAAAAGAAAGCGGAAAAGCAGGAATTAACTAAAAAATTAAGAACCAACAAACAAAAAACAACATGGACGTAGGATTATTTACAGCAAATAACGTTTGGATGATGATATGTACGGCTCTCGTATTCTTCATGCATTTAGGATTTTCACTTTTGGAAATCGGACTTACCAGACAAAAAAACACAATCAACATCTTATTTAAGAACGTATTCATCATCTGCATAGGGTTACTTTTATATTATATAGGAGGATTCAACCTTATGTACCCAGGTGATTTCAACGGTTATCTTGGTTTTGCAGGATTCGGCATTGAAGCCCCTATTCTTCCAGATGGTAGCCTAGACCTAAGTTATAATGAAGGGTATACCTATTGGACAGATTTTCTTTTTCAAGCGATGTTTGCCGCTACAGCTGCTACCATAGTTTCTGGAGCAGTAGCAGAACGTATTAAACTAGGCGGCTTTATGATATTCACCATAATCTATGTAGGTGTGGTATATCCTATTGTTGGATCTTGGCAATGGGGTGGTGGATTCCTTTCTACACTTGGTGGTGAAGATGGAGGTTTCCATGATTTCGCTGGATCTACCTTGGTACATTCCGTTGGAGGATGGGCAGCTTTGGTTGCCATATATATATTAGGACCAAGGATTGGTAAGTTTGGCGAAGATGGCAAACCAAATGCAATTCCAGGACACAACATACCTTTGGCAGCAGCAGGGGTTCTTATTCTTTGGTTAGGCTGGTTCGGCTTTAATGGAGGATCGGTATTATCTGCAGATCCAGCTGGGACTTCAATAGTATTGGTTACTACTTGTTTGGCAGCAGCTGCAGGTGGCATAGGATCTTTTATTTTCTCAACAATACTTTACAAGAACTATGACCTTACCATGATGCTGAACGGTATCTTGGGTGGTTTGGTTGGAATTACAGCCGGAGCCGACTTAATGTCTCCTTTCGAGGCAATTATTATAGGTCTAATCGCCGGTGTAGTAATTGTACTAGGTGTAGCCTTAGTGGACAAAATAAAATTGGACGATCCAGTTGGAGCAGTTGCAGTTCACCTTATCTGCGGTATCTGGGGTACTTTGGCAGTAGGGATCTTTGGAGTTAAGGCCGGTGTATCACAATTTTTATATCAATTAACAGGAGTAGCTGCAGCTGGTGTTTTCTGCTGTCTAACTGCATTCATCATTCTATTCGCTATCAAGAAAACTTCTGGAATAAGAGTTTCCAAAGAAGAAGAATTGGAAGGCTTGGATTTACATGAGCACGGAATGGATGCTTATGCCGACTTCAGAATGAACCAACACTAATAAACAAAACAAAAGGTAACGGAGCGTTTTGCAGAACGCTCCGTTAATAACCTTTTTTCAAAACAACAACTCAATATTTAGCTAACATCCTTAAACAAAGGATATAAACAATTGAATTATGAAAACGATTATTTATACAAAATACGTAAAAAATTTACTATTACTTGCATTTGCTCTTGCTTCAACAGTAACTTTCGCCCAAGAAGATGAAGAAGAAGCCAAGAAATTTAGCCTAAGCGGAAGTGTGGATGCCTATTACAGAACCAACTTAAATGGCGACAATGGTTTTGACGATGCCTCTGGATTGCCCAATGCGGCTCCCGGATCTTCCTTTGCCAACTTACCTGGTTTTGCTTTAGGGATGGCCAATGTAATAGCCGCTTACGAAGGCGAAGATGTTGGGTTTGTAGCGGACCTTGTTTTTGGACCTAGAGGAACAGATGCTATTTTTGCTTCTCCTTTATATTCAGCTACAGGAAACATTGTAAACCAATTGTATGTATACTGGAATTTAAGCGAATCGGTTAAATTGACATTTGGTAACTTCAACACCTTTCTAGGTTACGAAGTAATATCTCCAGTTGCCAATTTTAACTATAGTACATCTTATTTGTTTTCTTATGGTCCTTTCTCCCATACTGGTCTGAAGGCTGACTTTACCCTATCTGATGATTTTAGCTTAATGTTGGCCATCATGAACCCAACAGATCAAACTGAATTGAATCCTACCGAGAAATATGCTTTTGGTGCTCAATTGGGATATAGCGGTCAATTCCTAAACTTCCTTGCTGATGACGGGGCATTCGAAATTGACTTCACAGGTGGATTTGATTTGTCAGAATCATTCTTTTTAGGAATCAATGCAGCCCTTTACGATAATGATGATGTTGGTTTTGCTGGTGTAGCTCTTTATCCACAATACGCTACTTCTGAAAACTTTACCTTGGGATTAAGAGGTGAATATTTCACAGAAACAGGCGACTATGGTGCAATTGGAACAGGAGTTGAAGATTCCAGTGTTTTTGCAGTAACTCTTACAGGAAGTGCCACCATAGGCAATTTAATAATTAAGCCTGAATTGCGTTTGGATAGTGCATCGGATGATTCCTTTAATTTCCTAGATACGGATTTGGCTCCACAAAAGAGTTTATCCTCATTTGTGCTAGCAGCCGTTTACTCTTTCTAAAAAAAATGAGTTTATTATTTATAGCCCCGCTTAAAGCGGGGCTTTTTATTTTCACCCCTTTTTAAATGCCTTCACCCCTGCCGCAATCTCAACATCCAACCTATTCTGCCTTGGAACCAAAGGACAGGAATATTTTGGATTGTAGGCACAGTATGGATTATAAGCCTTATTAAAATCCAAAAGAATTGTATCTCCTGAAGGAATGGTCAGGTCTAAATATCTTCCCCCACCATAAGTTTCCTCTCCATTGGTAAGGTCCGCAAACGGCAAAAATAAATAATCCCTATATTTCTCTTGTTGCATCAATTCCTGATTTTGATATACTTCCAATTTATGGATACGTCCTTTTAGATTAAAAGTTATTATCCCAAAAATAACCTCCTCCGTCTGTCTTTCTGTAGTGGTAGGCATCATGAAAGGTAAAGCCTCTGGCGTACGCGTGAATTTTGCAATAATCCTATAGGTTGTATCTGGCTCATAAAAATCCAAAGTTGTAAAATCCTTTCTAAACCTATCCGGCAAGGGCGAGGTTTTAGGATCTTTGAATTCCTCGTTCAGTTTTTTCTGAAATTGAATAATATCCTCTATGGCTCCGGACTCCAGTTGCACCGTATTCTTTTCCTCTTGATCGTGGTACCTTTTTTCCTTACAGCTCAATGTCAATAAGAATAAAACCAAAAATAACTGCTTCATTTTCCTTCTTTTGGCATAAAAATACAACATCCATTTTTCTGAATAAAAGAATTTTGGGTACCAAACTTACCCTGGGCCGATTTATGAAGTAAATCCGAAAATATTTATAGAAGTTTTTTTTAATGAAAAAGATATAATTATAAAAAGAGGTACCCTTGCACTTATCCGCTTACATGAAATGGGTATTAAATATGTCTAGGAAAATAATATTAGGGGTCCAGAGACTTCAACAAACAGGAATTCCCTTTATGACAGCAACTTATTCTTCTATAGTTTCATAACGGGCATCTTTTAAGTATTTGGCCACAATTTCATTAAATTCGGGGGTTATACGCAACAAAGCCGTATTCTCCAGACTATATAATTCAGCTTTGTCCATATACCCTTTTTTCAATAATTCTTCCAAATAAAACAGGGAGGTTCCGTAATCCTCCATTTTAGCACTATTCGATATTATTTTGAGGTAATAGCTATGGTCTGTGGGATCCGTTATCGTTTTTAACATCCAAAGCAGACTCAGGACTTCTTGATCTACCTGAGTTCCAGAATTTACTATATCAATATTATCCTCGATTAATGCATTTACATAACCTAAAAGACGTTTTCCCATTTCTCTTTCCGCCTCTATTTTACTGTTGTCGTATTTCTTCAACTCGTCCATTTGGTATATCCACCAACCCAAATTATTATAATTATAAGTAGCTAGATCCTCTTCCAAATAATATACATAATCCTCTTTAATAAATGACTCCTTTAACAGGGTGTTGTTCTCATTCCGCGTCATGGTTTTAAAAAGCTTATCTTTTTTAAGCTCGCGCTTTATTTTCTTGAGGGAATCACTATCCTTCAAGACCCTATATACGGATATTACTTCATCCAATAAATTATCGGCCTGGATTAATCTGTTGGATCCAATCAAGAGATTTATATCCTTCAAATTTTGGGCATAAGTATCATTTATATAGGTCTCATCTTTCTCGGATTGACCCTTGGCCATGGCCGACAGGGTGAAAATTTCCAAGGCCTTCCCCAGATATTGGGTATTGGGCCATTCATGCCCTCCGTTAAACACCAATAATTGATTAGGGAATTTTAAGCGACCCATTATGGAACTCCCTGCCAACATTTCTGGATATGCATAATCTTCCTTCCCTACGATTCCTATAAAATGAAATAAATTATTCGTATCCAATATGTCCATATTGGGATATACGGCACCAGAGGAAATTACTCCGGATATACCTTTCACAAAAATGGGCAGTACAGATGCAAATCTGGCACCACTATCAAAGCCAGCACTGTAGATTCTGTTCTTTTGAACAGGTAATATCTTGATGACATCATTGAACATCCTTCCGGTTATCAGAATATTCTGGGATGTGGTCAAAGTATCGTTTACATTGTTCGATGCCGCTAGTATATACCCCTGCTTTTCGGCTGCCCCTATAAACATACGAATAGCTTGCCTACCCCTACCTTCCATATCAAAAACAAAAAGGATGGGCCAATTTTTATCCATTTCAAAACTGGTAGGAATGTAAAGTGAAAAACTTTCGGATATGGAATCTTTGACGCCAATTGAATCGATTACGACACCTTTTTTCAAGGTCATCTGTTGTGAATTACTCAATAAACCGGCCCCAAGAAACAGAAATAATATAATTTTTTTCATAGAATTATTGACATCAAATATCTAGCCAAATTAAAATAATATTCCGGCCATTCCGAAACGCCATAGAAACTGATAACAGTTGTCATTGCAAAAAATACTACCAGCTCTTTTTCACCTAGGCCTTACAATACATTAAATTAAATAATAAAAATATAGTACCAAAGCTGCCAACCCCTTTTAATTTTAATTTCCTTATTACTAACTTCTCTTAAGCCTCCCTTTTTTTAATGGGAGCGTTGGACACTACATCGGATAGAATAATGTGGGTCCTGGTCTCCCCGTATTGTATAAGCTTGTCTATGAATTTTTCCAAATGAAATTGATCCTTTAGGACCACCAACATTATAATATTTTCATTACCTGTAATCCTATAACAATTAACAACCTCTTCATAGGTGTTTACAATATCCAAAAAAGGCCGCAACTTCCCCATAAAGGCACGCAGAGTAATTATGGCTTTTAATTGATATCCAGTATGCGAATGGGATACCACTGCTTTGTAACCTGAGATAACCCCAATGTCTTCCATTTTCTTCACCCTTTCCGCAACCGCAGGGGGCGTTAATCCCACTTTCCTGCCTATATTGGCAAAAGATTCCCGGGCATTTTCCTGAAGTAATTTTAATATCTTCCAATTAAGGACGTCAATCTTTGTATTCAAAATAAAATGGATCAAAATTATTAACTTTCAACAGCTAAATTACAATTTTACTTTGTTATATAAACTCTAATTTGCTAATTTCGACGTAATTTTATATAACAGAAGTTATTATAAAAAAATGCCTTACAAAAACTTAAGTACGATTCCGATTTATCGCAAATCCTTGGATCTTTTACAGATGAGCAGGGAAATTGCTTCGTACCTATCCTACAACAAGGATCTGCTAAAGTTATACCAATCTAACAGCCATAGGGATATAATGGTAGATTCCCTGCTAACCGATTCCATTCTAATTCCCCAACAAATTGCAGCAGCAGAACGCTCCGAATGTTATGCTTCACGAATGAGAAGCGCAACCTTTATCAATGTTATCATAAGAAATATAAGTTCTTATTGTACCGGTTTGGAAAAGGATGGGGTAAAGGAAAAGGAATACTTAAATCTTTTAAGGAGCGAAATTAAAAGTTTCAGAAGATTGTACAAAGTTTGGAGACGATCTATTCGGAGCTAATTCTTTCTGCTTATTTTCCTGTATTTGTATTTCATAAGAGTCTTATATTTTCCCCATAATCGAACTTAATACCAATTAAGGTCATATCCCTGCAACTACATATTCCTCCTATACTGCCCCCCTACCGCAAACAACGCATCTGTAATTTGTCCCAAAGAGCTGAACTTGGTAACCTCCATCAACTTTTCAAAAATATTCCCGTTTTTAACCGCTATTTCCTGTAATTCCTTTAATTGGGCCTTGGCAGTTAGCCCCATCGCAGCATGTAAATTTTCCAAGGCGCCTATTTGGGCCTGTTTTTCGGACTCTGTTGCCCGGATAACTTCTGCCGGCATAATTGTCGGCGACCCTTTGGTGCTCAAAAAGGAATTTACTCCTATAATAGGCAGTTCCCCGTTGTGCTTTAGCGTTTCGTAGTAGAGGCTCTCCTCCTGAATTTTAGATCGCTGATACATTGTTTCCATAGCCCCCAGCACACCCCCCCGTTCTGTAATACGGTCAAACTCCAGTAACACGGCTTCCTCCACCAGATCTGTCAATTCTTCAATTATAAAGGAACCCTGCAATGGATTTTCGTTTTTTGTCAAGCCCAATTCTTTGTTTATAATCAATTGAATGGCCATGGCCCTGCGAACGGAGTCCTCTGTTGGAGTGGTTATTGCCTCATCATAGGCATTGGTATGTAAGGAATTACAGTTGTCATAGATGGCATACAGAGCTTGTAAGGTAGTACGGATATCATTAAAATCTATTTCCTGGGCATGCAAGCTTCGCCCCGAAGTTTGGATATGGTACTTTAACATCTGCGCTCTGGGGTCTGCTCCATACTTAAGGTGCATTGACTTTGCCCATATGCGACGTGCAACCCTTCCTATTACAGCATATTCCGGGTCTATCCCATTTGAAAAGAAAAAGGATAGGTTGGGACCAAATTTATTGATATCCATTCCCCTACTTAAATAATACTCCACATAGGTAAAGCCGTTAGACAGCGTAAACGCCAATTGGGTAATGGGATTGGCCCCCGCCTCCGCAATGTGATACCCTGAAATGGAAACCGAATAAAAATTACGTACCGAGTGCTGAATAAAGTATTCCTGAACATCCCCCATTAGTCGCAGGGCAAATTCGGTTGAAAAAATGCAGGTATTTTGAGCCTGATCTTCTTTTAAGATATCTGCTTGCACCGTACCTCTTACCGTATTAAGGGTCTTCTTTTTAATTTCGGAATACACATTTTGGGGCAAGACCTGATCACCCGTGATACCCAATAGCATTAATCCCAACCCCTCATTACCTTCAGGTAATTCCCCTTGGTATTTTGGCCTGGCCAAACCTTTCTCCTTATACAAGGCAGCTATTTTCCTTTCAACCTCTTTTTCAAGCCCATTTTTCAATATATATTTCTCACAATTCTGATCAATGGCGGCATTCATAAAATAACCCAACAACATAGGTGCAGGACCATTGATAGTCATACTGACAGAGGTAGTGGGACTACACAGATCAAATCCGGAATACAATTTTTTGGCATCGTCCAAACAGCAGATAGAAACCCCTGCGTTGCCTATTTTCCCATAAATATCAGGTCTAAAATCCGGATCTTGACCATAGAGGGTTACCGAATCAAATGCGGTGGATAAACGCTTGGCCGGCAATCCCAAACTAACATAATGAAAACGCCTGTTGGTGCGTTCAGGGCCACCTTCTCCCGCAAACATTCTTGTAGGATCTTCTTCTGTTCTCTTAAAAGGATAGAGTCCGGCCGTATAAGGAAATTCCCCTGGTACATTTTCTTGGAGTATCCAACCCAAAATATCGCCCCATGCCCTGTATTTTGGAAGCGCCACTTTTGGAATATCGGTTTGGGCCAATGATTTCGTATGGGTTTCCAATTTTATCTCTTTTCCCCTTACCTTAAAACTAAAAGTTGGAGCTTTATACTGTTGAATCTTTTTTTTCCAATTTAGGATCAGTTCCCAATTATGGGAATCCAAATTCATTTTTATTTCATTGAACTCTTTGAACAGTTGCTTCAATAGGTGTTTTTTATCATCAGATAGCGATAACCCCAAAATTGCTTCTGAATTTAATCCTTCTTTTAACAGAAATGTATTAAAATCTACCTTGGTATCTACCCTTGATATGGCCTGTATGGTCTTAAAAATACCATATAAGCTTTGGGCCAGCTCGGCTTGATGAAGGACCTCTTTATCATAGGCCCGATTGTTATCGGCTATTTCCGACAAATAACGTGTGCGCGAAGGGGGAATTATATAAACCTTCTCTTCATTGCCATTTCCAATTTGGAATTGGGAATTCAAGGCTGTTCCGGTTTTTGAAACCAATTTATCCATTACGGTTTTATACAAACGATTCATGCCAGGATCATTGAACTGCGAGGCTATAGTCCCTAAAATAGGCAGCTCATCATGATCTGCCTCCCATAGTCCATGATTGCGCACATATTGCTTTTTTACGTCCCTTAGTGCATCTAGCGCTCCTCTTTTATCGAACTTATTAATAGCAACGATATCCGCAAAATCCAACATATCAATTTTTTCCAACTGGGTAGCGGCGCCAAATTCGGGCGTCATAACATATAAGGATACATCACTGTGTTCAATTATCTCCGTATCCGACTGACCGATGCCCGATGTCTCCAAAATAATTAAATGGAACCCTGCCGCTTTTAGGACTTGCACTGCCTCGTCCACGTGTTTGGACAATGCCAAATTGGACTGTCTAGTAGCAAGCGATCTCATATAGACCCGGGAGTCGTTGATGGCGTTCATACGAATACGATCTCCTAACAATGCACCTCCCGTTTTCCTTTTGGACGGATCAACAGAAATTAGTCCTATGGTCTTATCTGGGAAATCCAACAAGAATCTTCTTACCAATTCATCTACCAAACTCGATTTTCCAGCGCCTCCTGTCCCTGTGATGCCAAGTACGGGCACAGCACTTTTCTTTATAGCCAAACCTGAAAAATCCTTTTCAAAGTCCTCATGTCTATTTTCGGCCAAGGTAATAAGCCGTGCTATGGCATTTACATTCCTTTCCTCTAATAACTGGATTATTGATCGGCCTTCGGGAATTTTTAAATTTGGAACGGGGAAATCGCTTTGCTTTACCAAATCATTTATCATTCCCTGTAGCCCCATAGTCCTGCCATCATCAGGGGAATATATTTTGGTTATCCCATAATCCATTAATTCTTTTATCTCTACAGGGTGAATTACTCCTCCGCCACCTCCAAAAATCTTAATGTGGCCTGCACCCTTATCCGTCAAAAGATCGTGCATGTACTTAAAATACTCCATGTGCCCTCCCTGGTATGAAGTTATGGCAATGGCATTTACATCCTCCTGTATGGCACAATCAACTACCTCGGACACACTGCGATCGTGACCCAAATGAATTACCTCCACACCGGTAGACTGAATAATACGCCTCATCATGTTAATTGCCGCATCGTGACCATCAAACAGGGATGCAGCCGTAACTATACGAACTTTATTTTTAGGAATATATGGTGGCTTCTGTTTCATAACATCAATACTAATTCCCTTTTATCGATTTAATAAATACCTCCATCCATAATCGCTCCTTGAAGAGGTAATTGAAGGAATTGAATTATCGAGGCGCTCTCTTTTTAATAGATAAAAAAAGGAACATTATTTGGGTGCAATTTAACAAAAACGCAAAAATTATGGTGATAAAATTAGAATTTTATAAAAATACCTCTCAGCTAGACTACTTCATTCCTAAAATCCTAATTTTACCCCCTAAAACAGTTAAACTTTGAAGACAACTATCCTCATTAATTGCCCCGACCAATCAGGAATAATTAGTACAGTAACCGGATTTATACATAAGAAAGGAGGCAATATTATTTATATTGATCAGCACGTAGATAAAGAAGCTGGTGTATTCTTTATGAGACTGGAAAGTGATTTTGAAAAGAACATTCCAGCCGTAAAAAATTTAAAGCAAGAATTTGAGAATGAATTGGCCCAACCATATCAAATGGAGTGGAGTTTGCATTTGGGCTCTGTAAAGCCAAAAATGGCCCTATTCGTTTCTAAATACAATCATTGTCTATACGATTTATTAAGCAGGTACAATATAGGTGAATTAGAGGTTGAAATACCCTTTATCCTTAGCAATCACAGTGACTTGGAATATGTAGCAAATCAATTCGAAATTCCTTTTTTCCATATACCGGTAACTAAAAGCACCAAAATTGAAGCTGAAAATCGTCAATTGGCGCTTTTAAAGGAGTACCAAATAGATTTTATTGTATTGGCCAGATATATGCAAATTGTTACTGGCAAAATTATTGATCAATACCCCAATAAGATTATCAACATACACCATTCGTTTCTTCCCGCATTTGCTGGTGCAAAACCATATCACGCGGCCTTTGAGAGGGGTGTCAAAATTATAGGTGCCACCAGTCATTACGTTACCGAGGAATTGGATGCCGGCCCTATCATAGAACAGGATGTTACAACCGTAACCCATGCGCATAGTATCAAGGACTTTATTACGAAGGGACGGGATTTGGAAAAAATTGTACTATCCAGGGCTGTAAAACTTCACATTGGAAGAAAGACCATGGTCTACAACAACAAAACCGTAATTTTCTCATAACCCCAAGTAATAAATCCCTATAGCCTAAGTTATTGTTATAACTCTAAAATTTTAAAATGAAAAAAGTCTTATTAGCCGTAGTCCTATTTCAATTCGTTGGATGTTCGGAATTACAACAGGTGGTCAATCAATTACCCCAAGGAGGTACCCTTGGCAATGAAGAAATTGCAAACGGATTAAAGGAAGCCCTTAATATGGGAATCGACAAACAGGTAAGCAAACTTACTCAAAACGATGGCTTTTTTGGTAACGAACTGGTGAAAATTATGCTTCCCGAAGAATTACAGAAAGTAGACAAGACCCTCAGGGACATTGGCTTGTCCAGCTTAGCCGATGAAGGTCTAAAAATACTGAACAGGGCCGCAGAGGATGCCGTTGGTGAAGCCACACCTATATTTGTAAATGCGGTAAAGGGAATGACCTTTAGCGATGCCAAAAACATTCTTTTGGGATCGGACAATGCAGCAACCATATACCTTACCAATGCAACACAAACAGAACTGTACAATAAATTTAACCCTGTGATCAAAAATTCCTTTGAAAAAGTCGGGGCAGATAAGATCTGGAACAATTTAATTACTAGATACAACAACATTCCCCTTACCAATAATGTAAATCCGGACCTTACAGATTACGTTACCCAAGAGGCCCTGAATGGCGTATTTACGATGATTGCTGTTGAAGAAAAGGAGATTAGGAACAAGGTTTCCTCAAGAACCACGGATGTATTGAGAAAAGTTTTTGCCCTACAGGATTAAAAATGAACAATTTATAGGCATTTTACGCAATAAATCCCAATACTTTACGTTACACTTAAACAAGCATAGATTACAGCCTTTAATTTACCTAAAATAGCAATACAGATATACCTAAAGAATTTGAGTTAGTATTTTTTGAGTTAGTTAGTTTAAAACCGGTGGGAGCACCGGTTTTTTTGTTTGTGCCTTAGGCTGTTTGTGCCGAACCCGACAATCAATGGGAGTTAGTGATAATATTGGACATTATTTCAGCTATTCCCTTTAGGAAATCTTAAACTATTTTACCAAAAGATATTTTATGACCGTGTCGTTAAAAAACTGAGGCTGCTCCACGTTCACTACGTGTCCACAATTCTGGACCACTATCAGTTCGGCACTTTTGTGATCCTCTACAATTTGTTTAATAGTGGGCAAGAACAAATAGTCCTCTGCCCCCATTACGTAGAGCGTTGGAATTTTTATATCCACTGTTCTAAAAAAACTAAGCAATGGATTAATCTCCGAGGTTAACTTGAACCAACGAATAAATTCCTTTTGATACAATTTTTTCGCCTCACGAACAAAAAGTAATCGCGATTCCTTATGGTTCTTATTGGGCATAATTACAAAGGCAAAAAATTTGTACAGCCATAAATAAGGGACTATGGATTTTAAAATAACGCCAAGTCTCATCAATATTTGTGACCTCAGGTTCAATTTCATAATGGCCCCGCCCATAATCATGCTCTCTACCCGATGGGGATGCTTCTCTGCCAAATTTCGAATTAAAATTGTGCCCAGGGAAATTCCAATAAAATGAGATTTTTCAATCTTTTCAAAATTGATTACTTCCAATATATCCTCGGTTATATTATCAAAAGTATACTTATTCTTAAAGGCATCCTTTAGATGTATCTTAGAGTTCCCATGACCCCGTAGATCCAAGAGAAGTACATTAAAATGCTTTTTAAATTCCCGAAGCTGCTTATACCAAATAGTGGAGCTGCCTCCTGCACCATGTACAAAAGTCACCCATTTGGCAGAGGTATCGTGGCTATGTATATTATAACTTATCAATATTCATTTTTTATAAATGTAGTGTTATTTCCAATACACTTTATATGGATCCAATAAATCAAAATATACTTTTCAACATTGCTACAAGGTAAAAAAATAGATAAATTACCTGATTATTGGATAAATGCACTTTCAGATGGCTCCCCTTAAACCTTGTTTCTAGCTATATTTGTAAGAAAAAAATTATATGGAAAATCAGTATTGCAAAGTTGGATCGGTTTCCCCAATAATCAACGGTTCAAAAGAAATAAGCTTTTTGGAATACCAATACAAAAGTTTCATGGACAAGGCTACCAGCGAAAAACATTCCAATTCAAAACTTGCCGAATTTTTTGAATTGAAAGCTGCAAAAATCCAAAAAATCATTCAAACCCTGACACATTAAGGAAACTTAGCGTTTTTTAAGTTCCAAACTCATTTCCTGCTGCAATTCTTTTGCCTTTTCGGCAGAAGCTTGTGCAAAATTGTCTTGGTCCGAGGCATATATAATTCCCCTGGAGGAGTTTACCAAAAGACCTACATTATCACTCATTCCATATCTGCACACTTCAGCTAAACTGCCACCTTGTACCCCTACTCCCGGTACCAAAAGAAAACTGTTAGGAATAATATTTCTTATTTCTGTCAAAAAAGTCGCCTTGGTCGCACCTACAACATACATTAAGTTTTCCGAATTTTCATAGGTTTTCGAAATTTCCAGCACCTGCTTGTAGAGCTCCTTTCCATCTACCATTTTAGTTTGAAAATCGAACGCCCCCATATTGGAAGTTAATGCCAACAATATAGTATGCTTATCCTTAAAAGCCAGAAATGGTTCCACAGAATCCCTGCCCATATAAGGTGCAATGGTCACAGAATCGAATCCTAAATCCTCAAAAAAGGCTTTGGCATAACGGGTGGAGGTATTACCAATATCCCCACGTTTGGCATCTGCAATAGTAAATATTTCAGGGTAATTGATATTTAAATAATTGATGGTTTTTTCCAAAGCCTGCCATCCCTTTATCCCATAAGCTTCATAAAAGGCGGTATTGGGCTTATAGGCAACACATAAATGATGTGTAGCATCAATTATAGCTTTGTTAAAAGCGAAAATGGGATCTTCCTCCTTTAATAGGTGCTTTGGAACCTTATCCAAGTCCGTATCCAACCCAATACAAAGAAAGGATTCCTTTTTTCGAATCTGTCCAACTAAAAAATCAGTGGTCATAGGAATTAAAATATCTCAGAGGCTTCCTTTAATTTCTCCGTATTGTCAACCAAACTTAGTTCGTCTATAATACGTTGAATATCGCCATTAATAATGTTTTGAAGGTCGTAAAGCGTTAATCCGATCCTATGATCCGTTACCCTACCTTGTGGGTAATTATAGGTTCTAATTTTAGCCGAACGGTCACCACTACTTACCTGGGAATTTCTCTTGGCGGAATCTTCCTCCTGTTTTTTTGCCAATTCCATATCGTACAATCTGGAGCGTAAAACCTTAAATGCCTTTTCCTTGTTTTTATGCTGTGATTTCTGATCTTGACATTGTGCTACCAAGCCTGTTGGAAGGTGGGTTAAACGCACAGCGGAATAAGTCGTGTTTACAGATTGACCTCCTGGTCCCGAGGAACAGAAAAAATCTATCCTCACTTCCTTGGGATCTATCTGTACATCAAAATCCTCGGCCTCGGGAAGCACCATTACCGTAGCAGCACTGGTATGCACCCTTCCTTGGGTTTCGGTCTGTGGTACACGCTGCACACGGTGCACCCCAGCTTCAAACTTAAGGGTACCGTATACATCCTCGCCTGTAACCTCGAACTGAATTTCTTTGTACCCGCCACTTGTACCTTCGCTTAGGTCAATCACATTCGTCTTCCATCCTTTAGACTCGCAATATTTGGTGTACATTCTGAAAAGGTCACCGGCAAAAATACTAGCTTCATCCCCTCCAGTACCTGCTCTTACCTCTACCACCACGTTTTTGGAATCTTCAGGATCTTTGGGAATCAACATCAATTTAATCTCCTCCTCCAATTTGGGCAATTTTTCCTTGGCCTCCTCCAATTGCATTTTGGCCATATCCACCATTTCAGGATCACTGCCATCGGACAGAATCTCCTCTGCCTCGGATATATTATTGGTATACTCCAAATAAAGATCCCTCTTGTCTACAAGTTGTTTTAAATCCTTATATTCCTTGTTTAGTGCCACATAACGCTTTTGATCAGCAATAATACCAGGCTGAATTATAAGGTCCGAAACCTCATCAAAGCGTTGCTTTACTATGTTTAATTTATCTATCATATACAATCTACACTTGGACTGCGAATTTACGATAATTTTGTACATTTAAGCATATCCTATTCAATAGATGAATTCAATTTTCAATTTCAGAACCTATCAATTGAGTTTCCACTTTGCCCAGCCTTACCTTTGGATATCATTTCTTATTACGGTTTTTATGCTATTTAGCGGGAGTGTTATTTTTAAGATATCCCACCTAAATACCATGATCCTGAGTTCCAAAATATTGTTCTATGTAGGGATCTACCTGGCCTATTATGACATAGGGTTGAGAAAGCGCTTAACGTTTTATCAAAATTTTGGCCTATCCAAAACAGCCCTTATCTTAATTTCATTTCTCATAGATACCTTCATAACCGTAATATTCATTAAGCTCCTCCGTTTATTTTGACCTTGGAAATAGACAGCGTTGATTTGGAGTTTGCTGGAAGAAAGATCCTGTACGGGATTTACATTAAGTCGGAACAGGGAAAAGTCACTGGAATCCTTGGAAGAAATGGCAGTGGGAAAACTTCCTTGTTGAGAATTTTATTTGGGGATCTACAACCCAAATACAAGAACATTCGCAGCAATGGAAAGTGCCTTCCAAAACCCTTGTACTTAACAGAAAAAATAGGTTACCTACCCCAATATTCCCTTTTGCCCAAGCATTTAAGCATTAAGCTAGCCTTTGGACTTTTCAAGGTTTCATGGGAGCAATTCATTAACCATTTCCAAAGTTTTAAAGTTTACGACAAGACCCGGATCAAAAATTTATCCAGCGGAGAAATTAGGGTTATCGAAGCTTACTTAGTGCTCATGTCCAACAAGGAAATTATACTTCTGGACGAGCCCTTTTCCTTCATTGCACCAATATATGTGGAGAAATTCAAGGCTCTTGTGAATCAAGTTAAGAAAAGGAGTATTATAATCCTGACCGATCATTTTTACAATGATATTTTAGCTGTAAGCGATACGGTCTATCTTCTAAAGAACGGTTGTTCCAAAAAAATAGAAGACAAGAAAGAACTCAAGAGGGAAGGATATATTAATTAGAACTCAATTGAATAAGATGCCGCTACTTTTGTGCATTTTGTTGTTACCATCCACAATTATTGCCTCGGTCCCCTTTAATTGATTTATCAGTGCCATTCCCGAATCCACACCAAGTACAAAAATAGCCGTAGCCAAAGCATCCGACCATTCGGCTGTTTTTGAAAAGACCGATACACTATTTATTCCTGAAATAGGATTTCCGGTCCGGGGATCGAGAATATGGGAATATTTCTTTCCGTCAAATGTGATATATTTATCGTAACTCTCGGAAGTAGCTACTGAAGATTCCAGAACGGGCAGCCACGAAAATATTTTGTCTTTGCTCAGTGGGTTTGCAATGCCTATCAACCACTTTTCCCCAGTAGCCTTGGTACCCCAAGTAGTTAGATCACCGGAAGCATTGATAACCCCCGCGCTAACCTGCTTCCCCACTAAAAGTTCTTTGGCCTTATCAGCGGCATAGCCCTTAGCTATACCTCCAAGACCGATCTTCATCCCTTTCAATTGCAGAAAGACCGTATGCTCAACCTCATTGAGGATAATTTTTTTATACCCCACCTTGCTTACGGATTGTAAAATTTCGTCCTTGGTAGGCTTATATTTCATGGAACCATCAAACTTCCAGATCTTATCCAACCCGGCAAATGTAATATCAAATGCACCATTGGTTATTTCAGAAATCTGATTTGCCCTTTCAATTAGTTTGAACAGCTCTACACTTACCTTCACCGGTTTTATTCCGGCGTTTTTATTGATTTTTGAAGTTTCTGATTCCTCGTCCCATGAAGATATCAGTTTTTCTATCCTTTTAATTTCAGAAACAGCCTCTTCAATATTTATATAACCCATTTCCTCATTATCGGCCACCACAGTGATATCAAATTTATCGCCCATTAAGTTCACCGATCGCTGAACGGTAACATACTTAAGCTCCTGGGCATGGCCTATTAGCACCATACAGCAAATTAAAATAGAAAATAAAGCCCTCACCCTAGAACAAAATTAAACATTGAAGTTTTTTTCTTTTTGTCCAGAATAAGTGTATAGTAATTGCAGAGCCTAGATCCACTCAGTGCAAACCAAAAAACATTAACCGAAACGGCACTACTTGACGCGAGAATTGTGAACGACCTCCCAATGCGAAGAGATTGCAAAGGAAATGGCCATAAGACATAAAATAAGAGTCCGAACAATGATTTTAAGGAAAATCCCATTTAAGCAAGTGGTTAAAAAAAAATTGATTATTCAAAAACACGCAGGATCTGCCCGTCTAACTCCGTTTTAAATATTTTCAGGGGCTTTGAAACATCATTACCAATTTGATTTAAAGGGGTGCCGGTCTGACTAAAGGTGGAACCATGGGTAGAACACTTGAAATAGCCTCCATTATCCGTTTTAAAACTTATCCCATCGGTCTGTTGATGACTGCAGACTTGACTTGCTGCCACAAAATCACCCGCCAAGTTTTTTACAACGACCACATAATTCTTAATTATGAAATCGCCATTGTTTTGCAATTTGGCTCCTTCTGCTGAACTTAGATCAATGGTAAAATCCACACCTGTTGGTACTGGTTTAGGATCTATAACTTCATCGCTATCCGATGAACAACCATGTAAGCAGGGAAAAGTAAGGGCAAATGCTGCTCCGGTACCTAAAGTCCTTAAAAACTGCTTTCTTTCCATAACGTAATTTCTTTATAAAACAACGTAGGAAAAAGGGTATTCGTATACCTTAATACACAAAGGTGCCGAACTCGCTTTTAATTGTGAGCTTTTTAACAGAATTCTCTTCCACCCTACCTACAATTTGGGCCGAAACCCCAAAGCCTTCCGAAATGGCAATAAGGTCTTCTGCAATAGCAGGATTTACATACAATTCCAATCTATGTCCGCAATTAAAAACTTGATACATTTCCTTCCAGTCGGTCCCCGATTGTTCTTGAATTAATTTGAACAAAGGAGGAATGGGAAACAAGTTGTCCTTAACAATATGGAGCTTATCTATAAAATGAAGAATTTTGGTCTGTGCACCTCCACTGCAATGTACCATTCCATGGATATCTTTAGCACTGTATTTACCTAGAATTTTTTTAACAATGGGAGCATAGGTACGGGTTGGGGATAACACCAATTTTCCCGCATCCAAGGGGGCGTTGGGAACCTGATCCGTCAACTTCACATTACCGGAATACACCAGATCTTCGGGCACTGCCGCATCATAACTTTCAGGATACTTTTCTGCCAAGTATTTTGCAAAAACGTCGTGCCTGGCAGAGGTAAGTCCGTTGCTCCCCATACCGCCGTTATATTCCTTTTCGTAGCTGGCCTGTCCTGAGGAAGATAAGCCAACAATTACATCTCCAGCTTCAATATTGGCATTATTGATCACTTCACTCCTTTTCAATCTTGCCGTTACGGTGGAATCCACTATAATGGTGCGTACCAAATCCCCTACATCTGCCGTTTCCCCTCCGGTTGACCTTATCGTGATCCCATGTTTTTCCAAATCCTCGATCAACTCTTCCGTACCATTGATTATGGCGGATATAACCTCTCCAGGAATTAAATTCTTGTTTCTTCCTATAGTAGAGGACAACATAATATTATCCGTAGCCCCAACACAAATAAGATCGTCCACATTCATGATAAGGGCATCTTGTGCTATTCCTTTCCATACGGAAATATCACCTGTCTCTTTCCAATACATATAGGCCAAGGAGGATTTAGTTCCGGCGCCATCGGCGTGCATCACCAAACAGTACTCATCATCATTGGTGAGGTAATCGGGCACAATTTTGCAAAAAGCCTTGGGAAACAATCCCTTATCAATGTTTTTTATGGCATTGTGCACGTCTTCCTTGGAAGCAGAAACCCCTCTTTGATCGTATCTTTTGCTATTTGATGAGCTCATGAATAAAAGTTTGCGACAAAAATAGGAGAATCCACAAAAAAAAGCCCACTAATTGTAGGCTTTTAATACAATAATATCTAAATGTCCAATTTATTTAATGAACAATAGTTCCCTATATTTAGTTAGTGGCCAATATTCGTCGCCTACCAATTGCTCCAATTTATCGCAATGGTACCTTATTTCATCGAAATAAGGACGTACACTATCGCAATAAGTATTGGCCTTTTTATTGATGTCCGTCATATTGTTGGCTTTCTTTCTTTCATCTACCATAGCATCAGTCTTAATTTTTATGGCGCGGATATGCTCTGAAATTCGCTCTACAATATCCAACTGACTTTCCGACATTTTTTTATGGGCTGCACCGTAAATTTCTTTTAGACCTACCACATTTTTTATCAATTTATTCTGATACTCCACTGCTGCAGGTATAATATAGCTGTAAGCAAGCTCATTGAAGACCCTACCTTCAATTTGAATATGAAGAATATATTCTTCCAACTCCACTTCCTGCCGAACCCTTACCTCAATTTCGCTCATGACATTCATGGACTTGAACAGTGCCAAACTTTCTTTGGAGGTAAGTATCTGTAACGCCTGGGGTGTATTCTTGTTATTGCTCAAGCCGCGGGATTTGGCCTCATTTTCCCAAATCTCGCTGTAACCATCGCCCTCGAACCTAATTCTTTTGGAGGTTTTTATATATTCCCTAAGGACATTAAAAATTGCCTCATCCTTTTTAAGACCTTTCTTATCCACCAGTTGATCTACCTCCTTTTTAAAGGCCATAAGTTGTTTGGCCACAATAGTATTCAGTACCGTCATAGGCTTGGCACAATTGGTTTTGGAACCTACGCCCCGCATCTCGAACTTGTTTCCAGTAAATGCAAAAGGCGAGGTGCGGTTACGATCTGTATTGTCCAGAAGAATTTCCGGAATCTTGCCTACCACGTTCAACTTTAATTCGGTCTTTTCTTCAGGGGACAATTTCCCCTTGGTCACCCCTTCAAGTTCATTTAAAACTTCATTCAGTTGTTCCCCTATAAAAATCGACAAGATAGCAGGAGGCGCCTCATTGGCGCCCAATCTATGGTCGTTTCCAGCAGAAGCAATGGAAGAACGCAATAATTCCTCATAATTATCCACAGCCTTTATAGTATTCACGAAAAAAGTTAAAAACTGAAGATTTTTCATTGGGGTAGACCCAGGACTAAGCAAATTAACACCGGTATCCGTAGACAAAGACCAATTGTTATGCTTGCCAGACCCATTTATTCCCCTAAAAGGTTTTTCATGAAAGAGTACTTTAAAAAAATGCTTATCAGCAATCTTTTCCATGACATCCATGAGCAATAGATTGTGATCTACGGCCAGATTGGTTTCTTCAAAGATTGGAGCTAACTCAAATTGATTAGGGGCTACTTCATTGTGTCTGGTTTTTACCGGAATTCCCAATTTGGTACATTCCCTTTCCAGATCTTTCATGAAATTCAAAACGCGATTTGGAATAACCCCAAAGTAGTGATCGTCCAATTGCTGCCCTTTTGCAGCGGATTGGCCTATTAAAGTGCGGCCTGCCAAACTAATATCGGGTCGGGAAAAGGCCAATGACTTATCTATTAAGAAATACTCCTGCTCCCAGCCTAAGGTGGCGAAGACTTTGGTAACATTTTTATCAAAGAATTTAGCTACGGCAGTAGCGGCTTCATCCATAGCATTCAATGCCCTTAATAGTGGAGCCTTATTGTCCAAGGCTTCCCCGGTATATGCTACAAAAACTGTTGGTATACATAGAGTGGTGCCGTAAAGAAATGCCGGAGACGTTGGATCCCAGGCCGTGTAGCCCCTGGCCTCAAAAGTATTTCTTATCCCGCCGTTTGGAAAACTGGAGGCATCCGACTCCTGCTGCACCAACTGGCCACCACCGAACTTTTCCATCACCCTTCCTTCGGGCGAAAAATCAAAAAAAGCATCATGTTTCTCAGCTGTGGTTCCTGTTAGTGGTTGAAACCAATGGGTATAATGTGTTGCACCCATGGATATTGCCCAGGTCTTCATACCTTCCGCCACCTGATCGGCAACTTTTCTATCTATTTTAACACCTGATACCACAGCCGCCTTTACCCTATCATAAGCATCCTTGGTCAAATACTGTAACATACGTTCCTCATTGAACACGTTCATCCCAAAATATTCCGAACGCCTGCCAGTTTCCTCCACAATTATTTCACTTCTGTTATGACTGCTTTCTATGGCCTTAAATCTTTGATTTGACATATATTCTTTTTTTGACAAAAATAACAATTCATTAAAATAATCCACATAAAATACATATTTAATAATATACCCCCAAAAAAATAGGGGTCTCCAAAAAAATATCAACATTATTGTCATTTAACCCACTAAAAAATGGCATATATGTTGAAAATTATTATTTTTGTCTGCGTTAATAATAAAAATCAACAATACATATTATGAGCAAGTCTAAATTAGAATACATTTGGTTGGATGGGTACGAGCCCACGCAAAACATGAGGAGTAAAACTAAGGTTGAGGAAAATTTCAGTGGTAAATTGGAAGATTGCCCAATCTGGTCTTTTGATGGAAGTTCAACCCGCCAGGCGGAAGGAGGATCTTCTGACTGTGTGTTAAAGCCCGTAGCAATCTATCCTGATCCACATCGTATCAATGGTTACTTAGTAATGACCGAGGTCATGAATGCTGATGGTACCCCACACGTGTCTAACGGTAGGGCTACCATTGAAGATGAAGACAATGATTTCTGGTTTGGATTTGAGCAAGAATATTTCATTATGGACACCAGAACGGAACTTCCTTTAGGATTCCCTAGAGGTGGATATCCAAAACCACAAGGTATGTACTACTGTTCTGTTGGTGGTCTAAATACCCATGGTCGTGATTTGGTTGAAGAACATGCAGATGCTTGTATCGATGCCGGTCTGAATTTTGAAGGAATTAACCAAGAAGTTGCCTGTGGACAGTGGGAATTCCAATTATTCGCCAAAGGTGCCAAAAAAGCAGGTGATGAAATTTGGGTTGCAAGATATTTATTGGACAGATTAACCGAAAAACATGGTTACTATATAGAATACCACCCAAAACCTCTTGGTGATACCGATTGGAACGGTTCAGGTATGCACGCCAACTTCTCCAACACTACTTTAAGAACTTGTGGTTCAAGAGAAGTTTACGAGAAAATATGTGAGGCTTTCCGTCCTGTTGTTAAAGAACACATTGAAGTTTACGGAGAGTTCAACGAACAACGTTTGACAGGGAAGCACGAAACAGCTTCTATCCATGACTTTAGCTATGGTATTTCCGATAGGGGTGCCTCTATTAGAATTCCGATCATTACAGTACAAAAAGGCTGGAAAGGTTGGTTGGAAGATAGAAGACCGGCTTCTAACGGTGATCCATACAAAATTGCAGGAAGAATCGTTAAAACGGTTAAATCCGTTAAAATATAAAGAGTAAAAAAATAATTGTTGATTATTTTTACCGACCGTTCCTTTTGAGAAAGAGGGGCGGTTTTTTTATACAATTTATTTTATGATGGCTCCTTCGTTACGCAGTGGAGTGTTCATCCAAAAATCACTGTAATTATCAGGTTTAACAATAGGTTGATCCTGAAATATGGGCCAATTTTTATCCATATAAAGATGCTTGCCCGGATATTGCCCTACCGGTTTTCGCTGTTGTACAAAAAATTCCCTGAATTGCATTAAGGAATAAGTTTCGGAGTAATCCAACTTATTCCCATCCAAATCTATAATATTATCCATTAATACACGAAAATCATCTTTACCAATATCCCCCGGATCAGCGTAAAAAATTTCCAAGGCCTGATCTCCAAGGTTCATCTTAGGATATAGCTGTACGGTTACACTATCTGCAAGAACTATCTTCTCGATATCTATACCCCTACCTTTATAACTAATATTGTAATTTTTATCCTTAAGCACCTTAAAATGCATGGGCTCTCTATTAAAAACAATTTCAAATAGCTTGTTTTCAAAGTCTACAAACACATTCTTGACAGTAAAGACCGGAGGCACTTTTACCTCAAATTTATTACTAAAGGAAATATAACTGGGAAACATTAAATTGTCCTCTTTCTTGTATTCCACTACTGTGCGATAGAGTAACCTATCCTCGATTTTTTTACTGGTCTTGCTTATTTTCCTAGTTCCCAACAAAGCGTCATATGTTGCGTATTCCAATTTAACGATTTCAAAATTATCCTTGGAAATATAAATCTTTCCCCGGACCATAATCTTTCTGTTGTGCTTGTATATATCTATTGCATACAGTGGCATTCCGTCCAAGGAGGTGTCGTCCTCAATTGAAAAATCATGGTTCTTAATAAAATCCTTATCCAAATGATCAACATAGGAATAGGAGAAGGTATTATAATTTCTAATAGCATCCATGATGCGCAATATTACAAACTCATTGCCCCCATAACTATTTAAATAGGCCTTGGGGATGGTCTTGGTCTTGTATTCGCCATAATCATATAGCCTTTCACTTAAGGAATCCGTTGGAAAATTAGCATTTCTAGAGTATTCGTATATCCTTGTATTGGAGTCCTCATAATCCAACGTCCCGAAACCCTTATCAAAAACCTCAACAATTGCCTCATTCAAATTGGTATAACCTCCAGATTTCCATTGGTAATCCCTGTAGTATCCAACGTATGACTGTGGATTATAGGGATAATTTAGAGGGATTTTTTCTATGGCCTTGGAAATAATCTCTTCGGCAGTAACGGGCCTATCATTGTCATTTCTGCCTCTTCGCCTTTTCTTGGACGCGCTCAAGGTAACCTCATCCAATTGAACCAGCATAGGTTTTAAAAATAACCGATTGATTTTATCCGATAATAATTCGCCAATTACAATTTCCCGAGAATCATAACCCATAGAGGTGACCTCCAAAGTATCATTAAGCTCCCTAAATTTTATGGGTATCCTAAAACTCCCATCATTATTGGAAATAACCCCAACTGCCCTATTCTTCACCCGAATGCTTGCAAATGGAATTGGCTCTATGTTTTCAGCATCAATCAGGATTCCACTTATAAATTCACTTTCTTGGCCATGAACAACTGTACAAAATAATACTAAGAAAGCTATAAAGTTGACCCTTATTCGCATAAGCCAAATTGATTACTGCCTTTTAGGTTATTGTTAAATATACAAATAGAACGTACACAGCCAAAAGGATTGCTCCGTCCTTCCAACCTAACCTAAGCCCTTTTGGCAAAAACACCAGCGGAAGAATTAAAAAGGATGTACCCAACATCCAAAAAATATCGTTGGTCAGCAAGCCTTGATCTGACACCTTAATAGGCGTAATAATTGATGTAATGCCCAAAACGGCCAACAGATTAAAAATATTGGATCCTATTAGATTTCCTAAAGAAATTGCCTTTTCCTTCTTAAGTACCGCAATAACAGAGGCAGCCAATTCCGGAATACTGGTCCCGATAGACACAATGGTTACCGCAATTACCCGCTCACTGACACCATAAAAAGTAGCAAGTCCCACAGCACCCTTAATCAATAGTTCTGAACCTCCCCAAAGGGCAAGTCCGCCCAAGCCCAAAAATAGCACCGTTTTATATAATGGCAGAGGAACATCATCCTCAGGCAATTCATCTACAACCGCCGTTTTCTGAAAACGCAATAAGTACACCAGGAAAATAAAGAGTACAAGCACCATAATAAAGCCCTCGTATCTTTGTAATTCACCATCAAAATAAATAAAAACGAAAAATAAAAAGGATGCCAACATCATAACCGGCCAATCCGTAGTATAAAAACTCTTTCTAACTTCAATACTGCCCAGGATGACCGTTATTGCCAATACCAAACCCAGATTAGCAATATTGGAGCCTACAACATTACCCAGCGCCAAATCGGGAAAACCTTCCAAAGCAGCATTTACACTAACTATAAGCTCGGGCGCAGAAGTAGCAAAGGAAACCACTGTCATGCCTATAACAATCTTTGGAATATTGAGTTTTAATGACAAAGCAACTGCCGCCTTTAGAAGCCAATTTCCTCCCGCAATTAACAATACCAATCCTAATGCAATAAAAAGTATATCCAGCATCAAAAAGTTTTCCTACAAATATAATCAAGAATCCGACTTTTTTTTTCAGCAACATAACTGCCTTTCCAATAAATCAAGAAATTCAACTTAACTTCCTAAAAAAATTCCAACAACAAAGGCAATCCATTAAAAAAGTTCATTTTTAAATCACCCCCAATGCAATTTTAGTAGAATATAACCCAGAGATCTTTGGCCGTTAATCGCATATTGGCTCCAGATGAAAATTTTCGGAAGCCTTATTTTGCAGCTAGAACCACACAATTCTTGATTACTCCATAAAAGCTTCAAACTATCAATTCTACGGCCTCTCCACACCTAAGAACGCAGCTGTAGCTTAATTCCGGACACCTCGGATTACGCACAATATAAAAATAGATTTTTCAAACAATGGCATATATTATTAAATTGTATCTTTGCGCGCATGAATTTAGAGATTATAAAGGCAATTAAGGGGTTGTTGGAAATACCCCAGAAAATTGTAATTATACCGCACAAAAATCCGGACGGAGATGCTATTGGTTCTACTTTGGGACTATGGCACTACCTGAAAGGAAAAGGACAGGATGCCACCATCATTGTTCCCAACGATTTTCCCAAATTCTTAAAATGGATGCCAGGAAGCGAACAAATAGTCAATTTTGAAAGAGACTCCTCAGCAGCTAAAGCCCTTATTAACAACGCTACCGTTATATTTACTTTGGATTTCAATCACTTGGGACGGATTGGGCAACTGCAACCTTTATTGGAAGATTCATCGGCCACATTTGTAATGATAGATCACCATCAGGAACCCGATAACTACTCAAAGATTACCTACTCTGATGTTAGCATGAGTTCTACATGTGAAATGGTTTTCAATGTAATTGAAGGACTAGACGATGTAGAAAGCATTACCCCGGACCTTGCAATTTCGTTATACACCGGTATCATGACCGACACCGGATCTTTTAAATATTCTTCCACCACCAGCCGAACACATCTCGTAGTTGCAAAATTAATAGAGCAAGGCGCCAAAAATACGGAAGCACACAACAAGGTATATGACACCAACACACCAAGTAGATTACACCTTTTAGGTTGTGCTTTAAAAAATATGGTCATCCTGGAAGAATTTAATACTGCATTTATCACCTTGTCGCAAGACGAGTTGGATACCTATAATTTCAAAAAGGGAGATACCGAAGGTTTCGTGAATTACGGATTAACCCTGGAAGGAATTGTTTTTGCTGTTATCTTCATTGAAAACCGCGAGGAAGGAATTATCAAGATCTCTTTTAGATCTGAAGGTGATTTTTCGGTAAATGAATTTGCTAGGGCCAATTTTAACGGAGGTGGACATACCAATGCCGCAGGTGGGCGAAGCGATGTTTCCATGGAAGAAACCATAAACCAATTCAAGGCCTTACTACCCCAATACAAAGATGATTTAAACGCATGAAACATTTGATATTGCTTTTGCTAGTTACCGCCTTCTCCAGCTGCAACGTACCAGAACCGCGTAAGCCCATTAAAGTTAAAACCGGAAGTATTTTACAAAAATCGGTGGAGCGCAATAAGGACCTATTGGCACAGGAAGAAAAACAAATTATGGAAATTATTAAAAATGACTCCTTGAACACCTACTTTTCCAGTGGCATCGGTTCTTGGTATCATTATATAGACAAGAACGACCAGACTGATTATTACCCAACTACAGATGACCTGGTTACACTGCAGTACAATGTTATGACCTTTAACAGTGACACAATATATTCCAAAGAGAATATTGGAACCATAACCTATAAGGTTGATAAGCAAGACCTTTTCCCTGGTTTGAGAAATAGCATAAAACTTTTAAAAGAGAAGGAAAGTGCAACGTTTTTGTTCCCCTCCTCCCTATCTTACGGTTATCACGGGGACAATAATAAAATTGGCGTGAACGTCCCCATTAAATCCACCATTACCATTTTAAACATAGATAAACAAAAAGACAACAATTAAAATTAATTACAATGAAGAAAATTTATTTATTATTGGCAGTAGTATCCATAGCATTTTCAAGCTGCAAGTCCAGTAAGCATGCCGATTTGGGAGATGGTATCTTTGCGGATATTACCACTACCAAAGGTGAAATTCTCCTTAAATTAGAGTACCAAAAGACCCCTTTGACCGTTGCCAATTTTATATCCCTAGCCGAAGGAAAAAATCCTTTTGTTACCGACAGCCTAAAGGGCAAAAAATATTATGACGGTATCATCTTTCATAGAATTATAAAGGACTTTATGATTCAAGGTGGAGATCCAACTGGAACAGGTATGGGAAATCCTGGATATAAATTTAAGGATGAATTTAACGACTCCCTTACGCACAATAAGGCCGGTATCCTATCCATGGCCAATTCCGGACCTACTACCAACGGAAGTCAGTTTTTCATTACCCACAAGGAAACTCCCTTTTTAAATGGCAGACACACTGTTTTTGGTGAAGTTGTCCAAGGAATGGATGTTGTTGATTCTATCGCCAATGTTAAAACTGCGGAAGGCGACAAACCAATTACCGATGTGGTTATGAACACCGTTGAAATAATTAGAAACGGTAAAGAAGCCAAGAAATTTGATGCCGCAAAAGTAATGAGCGATTACTTTGCCGAGGAAGAGGAAAGGATCAAGGCGATGGAGAAAATGAAAACCGATTTCGTTGCCCAAATTACCGCAGAGGAAAGTACCGCGGAAGAGCTACCATCAGGGCTTAAAATACTTACCCTAGCAGAGGGCAATGGAGAGCAGCCCAAAGTGGGGCAAAAGGTAAATGTGCTATATGCGGGATATTTGTCTGACGGATCACTCTTTGACAGTAACTACGAAGAAATCGCCAAAAAATATGGCGTTTATCAGGAGGCCAGAAAACAAGGTCGCGGTTACGAAGCCATTCCAATGGACTACAGCCCGGAAGCCAGGATAATTCCAGGATTCAAGGAAGGTCTTATGCAAATGAAGGTTGGAGACAAGGTTCGTTTGTTTATACCATCCCATTTAGGCTATGGTGAAGCTGGTTATGGTCCTATTCCCCCAGATGCTAAGTTAATTTTTGATTTGGAAATTACTGGGATAGCCCAATAATTGTATTCCAAAAATAAAAATCCTTGTTGGCCTCTAAATTGGAGATCAACAAGGATTTTTTTATTGCTTATTCCGTTATTATGATAAAGTGAGTATCCGAAAAGTAACAAGGATAAGAAAATTTACTCCGCCAATCAAATCCAAATGGGAAATCTATTTCCAGTTTGTCGATTTAAGCTTTAAGGTAGCCTTTAATATATCTTTCTGGGAAATCTGTCCGACCAACTTTCCATTTTCCACTATTGGAAAACGTCTGCGCTTTTCGTTCAAAAACTTATTGGCAGCATCAAAAATATTCATATTGCCGTCAATGGTTTCCACATTTTTTATCATGTGTCCTTCCACCGTCAAATTGGAACTTGGCAGATTGTGGTATCTATTTTCACTTATGTGTTTAATACAATCTCCTTCAGAAATAATCCCGATCAATTCATTTTTGTCATTTACTACAGGGCCCCCTGAAATTTTATATTTTAAAAGGGCAACTATTACCTCTTCTACAGATTGGTCCGGTCTGAAAGTAATCAGTTTTCTGGTCATATAGTCGCAAACCCTTAGTGGTGCTTCTTCACTGGGTTGTTGAACTCTAGGACCCTGAAAACTTTTGATTCCCATATCGGCTTTCTTTTGATTCTCTTAAATATAAGAAATATAATCCTGTTAACCTAAAAAAAAATACCCCCCATCTTTTTAAACGGGAGGCATTTTTCAGAAAGCTATATAATTGTTTTACAGCCATGTACATCTTAAATCCTATATAGCATTCAGGCCATAGTGCTTCTATTTTTTTGGAATTTCCTCAAGTATCTCCAAAATAAATTTCCAAAATTTTTGCAATGAAGATATACTGGCTCGTTCATCGGGAGAATGGGCACCTTTTATAGTTGGTCCAAAACTTATCATATCTACCTCAGGATAATTCTTTCCCAAAATGCCACATTCCAAACCTGCATGACAGGCAACGACTCTTGGCTGATCATTAAAAAGCTCCTGATATTTCCTTTCCAAGAGTTTCAAGATTTCAGAATCGGGATTGGGATTCCAACCAGGATAATCTCCACTTAAAGTTACTTCATACCCCGCCTTTTCAAAATTATTTTGTAGGTTTTTGGCCAATTCCATTTTACCGGCCTCTACGGATGATCTGGTTAGACAGGCTATATTTATTTTACCATCCCCAACCTCTACTCTAGCAATATTATTGGATGTCTCCACCAGGTCCTTCATAGTTTTGCTCATGGCATAGACTCCATTAAGGGCGTTCTTAATAGCTTCCGTTAAAACCTGCTGGTCCTTGGGCTCCATTACCGTTTTTGGAAGATGCGCAGGTTCACAAACAATCTTAAGATTTGCCTCAGTGGCTGCAAATTCCTTCTTTATATTAATGGCCCAATCTTTAAACAAGGTATCTAATTCGTCGGAGTCCGATGCTTTTATTGCCACCAAAGCGGTACTTTCCCTTGGAATTGCATTTCGTAATCCTCCGCCGTCAATTTTAGAAACCCTTAAACCAATTTGCTTCTGCCCCAATATCAATAAAGAATTCATGATCTTATTGGCATTGCCCAGTCCTAAATGGATATCTACTCCACTATGACCCCCAGAAAGTCCTTTAACCACTATTTTGTAGGCAGCGGAGCCCTCGCCCAAGGCCAACTCCCCATATATTCCTTTGGCAGTAATATCTATGCCTCCAGCGCAACCTATATCAATTTCGTCGTCATCTTCCGTATCCAGATTCAACAAAATATCACCTTTCAACAATCCTCCCTTTAATCCCTTGGCCCCGGTCATTCCAGTTTCTTCATCGATCGTAAACAGGGCTTCCAAAGGCGGATGGGAAATATCATTGCTCTCCAACAGCGCCATTATGGTGGCTACCCCCAGGCCATTATCGGCCCCTAGGGTGGTACCTTTTGCCCTTACCCAATCTCCATCAACATACATCTCTATGCCCTGGGTATTAAAATCGAAATCCGTATCGGTATTTTTTTGATGTACCATATCCAAATGCGACTGCAGAATTACAGTCTTCCTATCTTCCATCCCCAGCGATGCAGGTTTCTTAATTATTACATTTCCCACATCATCCTTAGAGGTTTCAAGACCAAGGGCCTTTCCAAAGTCCATCATTAATGCTATTACCCTTTCCTCATGTTTGGATGGTCTGGGAACAGCATTTAAATCGGCAAATTTATTCCAGATATTTTTCGGCTCTAAATCTCTTATTTCCTTATTCATATTTATAAATTATGAAATCAAAAATACAGATAGAAAAACAACCATACTAGATTATTGGCTATTTTTGACTTGATGAATACTAAAATTAAAAATCTTATCGCCCTTTTATTGGTTCCACAAATAATCTTGGTAAAATGGCTAGGGCAATACCCTGAATTTATAGAAACCTATTACAGTAAAGGGATATACCCTTTTATATCCGGATTTTGGCGCTCCTTAATGGGATGGATTCCTTTTTCCATAGGTGATATGCTGTACGCGCTTATAATTATCTTGGGAGTGCGATATATCATTGTGAACAGAATGGCCATTAAAAAAAACTTGTTGGGGTTTACAAGGGACATTGCTATGGTCCTATCCGTAGCATATTTTACATTTCATCTTTTATGGGGACTAAATTATTATAGGCAACCTCTTTCACAAACCTTGGAACTTGGCGAAAAACACAGCCAGCAAGAACTGGAAAATTTTGTGAACCAACTGGTGCTGAAAACAAATGAAATTCAATTTAGAATAACGTCTGATACCAGTAAAATGGTACAAGTCCCCTATACCAAAAAAGAAATTATGGAGCGTACCTTGGAGGGTTACCAATCTTTGAAAAGTAAAATCCCCCTTTTTGCCTACCATCACCCCAGTTTAAAAAAATCCATTTTCAGCATCCCTTTGAGCTATATGGGTTATGGGGGCTATTTAAATCCGTTCACCAATGAAGCCCAAGCTAATAGCGCGCTGCCGAATTTTAGGTTTCCCGTAATATGTGGCCATGAGATAGGACATCAATTAGGATTTTCTGCTGAAAATGAAACCAATTTTATTGGTTATTTGGCAACTGTTAGCAATGAGGATATCTATTTTAAATATTCGGCATATGCCTATGCCCTAAGTTATTGTCTAAATGAACTTGCCAGTTGGGACAAGGAGGAGTTTAAAAACCAATACAACAAACTGAATCCCGGGGTAAAAAAGAATTATAAAGAAGTGGCCGAATTCTGGGAGGCACATGAAAACCCTATGGAACCCATTTTTAAATCTATATTCAATACTTTTTTAAAGGCCAACAATCAAAAGGAAGGAATAAAAAGCTACAATGCCGTGGTGACCCTTTTGATAAATTATTATCAGCAAAATCCCTTATAAAAAACATGGCACTAAAAAAGCCATGTTAAATTGCAATAACATTAATTACCGATACTCATTAAATTATTGAACAAAATACGATAAGCAGCAAACTAAACTCTTTAAGGAACATCAAACACCAATATTCCCAATCCTTTGAACCAGTATTTTCGATGATCAGTAACAGTAAGTTCATTTTTGGTAACACCCTGTTTTTTACTCTTGTACTTTCCCTTCTACAAATACTCCATTTTCAGGCTTCGCAAAGAAACTTATCGGTTTAGCCTGTCCGCTAAACGCTATCGCTTCAAAAACAACCGGTTTTCTCGGCTCTTTAATCGTGCGCCCCTCGGAACTGTACCAAGTCAATTCTTTGGGAACTTTTAGGCCATTTACGTCCGTCCAATCGTGATAACCTATCCAACTTACTTTATCGGAACGTTCACCACTTCTATAACTCACTGTATATCCAAGCCAAGCCATTTTAAAGGTCTGGGGGTCATAATGTAAGAAATACTCATCCTTATAAGAGGTGCCTATTCCCGAATTGAATCGAACTGCAATACCGGGATAATTAACCCCTTCATATACCAAATCCTCCGTTTCATCATAAACAATACCCTTATCCCCCAAAACAAAAGGCATATTAAAAAAATAAGACCTAAGGTTGTGATAAAACACTGGATCGCCCTTAAACGCATTTTCTTCGTTAAGCAGCCATACCTTATCACCGTCAAAACCAAGGGAATAAGCTGGTCCGTCCACCCTATCCATTCTGGTTTGTAAATCAATGGTATGAAGCTCTTCCCCTTGCTTAAAAACCAAACTCTTCTTGTTTTTCCAATTCGCCAACCCGCCATGAGCCTCAAAAACCTTAATTAACTGCTCTGGATATCGTTCCAGATCAACCCTTGATTCTGTCCTAGGTTCGGCCATTTCCACTTCGGCTTCCTTTGTTTTGTTTTCCATTTTACAGGATAGCGTACTAACCAGTAGCACCACTACAATTACATATTTCATCTTACTTATTTTAGTTGCCCCATTGGTCGTATTACTATAATTAAGTTAACATAATATATTATTTTTGCACCAATGAGCTATATAAAAGAGATTAGCAGTATCCATAACCCCTTAGTAAGGAGCACAATATCTTTAAAGGAAAAATCCCGTGAACGAAAAAAAAATGGGCTTTTTGTTATTGAAGGCATCAAAGAGTTACAGCTCGCAATTAAGGGACAATATACTTTAAAGACTATTCTTTTCTATCCCGAGCTCGTTACCGGCGAGGCTATTATGGAATTAGTACATGGAATTTCACCTACCCCAGAAATAATTGCCATATCAAAGGATATATTTCAAAAATTGGCGCATAGGGAAACCACTGAGGGCATATTGGCCGTAGCAGTGGCCCGGGAGCATTCTCTGGAGTCTTTAAAATTTAAGAACGACAGTCCACTTATTTTAGTGGCGGAAGCCCCTGAAAAACCAGGCAATATTGGCGCCCTCCTTCGTACCGCCGATGCTGCCGGCCTGGATGCCGTAATTATAGCCAATCCGAAAAGCGACCTATACAACCCAAATATAATCCGCTCGAGTGTTGGATGTGTTTTCACTACCAATATAGCTATGGGATCCACACCCGAAATTATCCAGTTCTTAATTAGTCGCAATATCAACATCAACTGTGCAGCACTAAGTGCCTCCAAGCCATATACAGAAATAGATTTTACCAAAGGCACGGCAATTGTGGTGGGAACAGAGGCTACCGGGCTATCCGAACAATGGCTGAACAAGGCAACCCAAAATATTATAATTCCCATGCATGGAGAAATAGACTCCATGAACGTCTCCGTATCCGCAGCAATACTTATCTTTGAGGCAAGGAGGCAAAGGGGATTATAAAGAAAAAACAGGCATCCACAAAACTGCAACATAAAACAATATTGAAATCCATTAATTTTTTAAATGAACAGTAACATCCTATTTTATATCATCATAGCCATTTTGTTGATTCAGTTTTTAATTGAAACTGTGCTGGAATATTTAAATGCCAAACGCTATACGGATGTTGTCCCAAGTGAACTCAACGACGTTTTCGACCAAGAGGAATACAGAAAATCACAGGAGTATAAGAAAACCAACTATCGTTTTGGGATGGCAAGCTCTGTCTTCTCCTTAAGCCTAACCTTAATTTTTCTGATTTTTGGGGGATTTGAATGGATAGATACCATTGCCAGGAGCTTTAGCGATAACCCTATTCTGATTGCACTTATTTTTTTCGGAATAATTATGATAGGCAATGATATTGTTACAACCCCCTTTTCTTACTACCACACCTTTGTAATTGAGGAAAAATTTGGCTTTAACAAGAGTAGCAAAAAATTATTCTGGACAGATAAAATTAAAGGTTGGATTATGATGATGATCATCGGGGGAGGAATACTGTCATTGATCATTTGGTTTTTTCAATGGGCGGGCACCAACTTTTGGATTTATGCCTGGGCTCTCATAGCCGTTTTTTCACTTTTCATGAACCTGTTTTACAGTAAACTGATCGTGCCCCTTTTCAACAAACAAACTCCCTTGGCAGAAGGTAGTTTAAAAAGCAAAATAGAAGCTTACGCCAAAAACGTGGGATTTGAATTAAAGAATATATTTGTGATAGATGGATCAAAAAGATCTACCAAGGCCAATGCCTATTTTTCTGGATTTGGCAAAGAAAAGAGAATAACCCTATATGATACCTTGATCAACGACCTGGAAGAAGACGAAATTGTAGCAGTGCTTGCACATGAAGTGGGACATTACAAAAGAAAACACATCATCTTCAATTTATCCGCCTCTATTTTACTTACCGGTCTCACCCTATTCATCCTTTCAATTTTTATAAATAATCCGGAGGTATCTTTGGCTATTGGCGTTTCGCAACCTAGTTTTCATGCAGCGCTTATAGGTTTTGGAATCCTATACAGTCCTATTTCGGAAATAACAGGATTGATCATGAACGCCATGTCCAGGAAATTTGAATATCAGGCAGATGACTTTGCTAAAAAAACTTTTGCCCCCAAACCTCTGATTACGTCCTTGAAAAAATTATCCAAGAACAGCCTAAGTAATCTTACACCTCATCCTGCTTATGTTTTTATGCACTATTCACACCCAACCTTGATGTCCAGAATTCAAAACTTAAAGGCATAATTTTTGTTGTCTACTATCATAGTTTGTGCTATTTTTAATTTATGATGACCGAAGCTGCAATAGAGAAAGAAAACAAGGAAATAGCGAAACAATATAAGGAACTGCTCCGCATAAGCTATCAAAGTCTTACCGATGAGGATAAGAAATTGATACGCTCTGCTTTTGATATTGCTGTGGATGCCCACAAGAATCAAAGAAGGAAATCGGGGGAAGCATACGTTTTCCACCCAATAGCAGTAGCAAAAATTGTGGCTTCCGAAATGGGTCTGGATGCAGTTTCCATAGCATCTGCCCTACTCCATGATGTTGTTGAGGACACCGAATACACCCTGGCGGACATAGAACGTTTGTTTGGCGAGACCGTTGCACGAATCGTGGACGGACTCACTAAGATTGCCCACCTGAAAAAGGATATGAACATTTCCCAACAGGCGGAGAATTTTAGAAAAATGCTCCTTACACTTAATGACGATGTAAGGGTAATTATTATAAAGATAGCGGACAGATATCACAATATGCTCACTATGGATTCCATGCCAGAGCATAAACAAGTGAAGATAGCATCTGAAACTCTCTACATATACGCACCTTTAGCGCATAGAATAGGGCTTTACAATATTAAAACGGAACTGGAAGACCTTAGTCTGAAATACACGGAACCAGATGTTTACGAAGATATCCTAGGTAAGATTGAAGAGTCCAAAGAAGAACAACAGGCTTATATAGATGCTTTTTCCGGGGTGATAAGCGACTCCTTGGATAAAGAAAACCTTGATTACTACATTAAGGGCCGGATGAAATCCATATTCTCCATTCGCCGAAAAATGAAGGTTCAGAATGTATCCTTCGATGAGATATATGACAAATTTGCGATTCGGATCATATACAAATCGGACCGGCATAACGAAAAGTTTTTGGCTTGGAAAATATATTCCATTGTTACCGATCACTTTACCCCTAACCCTGTTCGCTTAAGGGATTGGATTTCTTCTCCCAAATCTACAGGTTATGAAGCCTTGCACATCACCGTAATGGGTCCAAAAGGTAAATGGGTAGAAGTTCAGATCCGCAGTGAAAGAATGCACGAAATTGCCGAGAAAGGTTATGCCGCGCATTTTAAGTACAAGCACGGTAATCAAAAAGAACAGGGAATTGAGGAATGGCTTAACAAACTGCAGGAAGCCTTGGAAAATGCAAACACCAATGCGGTCGATTTTGTAGAGGAATTTAAACTTAACCTTTATTCCAAAGAGATTTTTGTGTTTACTCCCAAGGGAGAATTAAAATCCCTTCCCAAAGGAGCCACCCCATTGGATTTTGCATTCAATATACATACCGAAGTAGGCATGCATACCCGTGGAGCCAAAGTAAATGGTAAACTGGTACCCCTGAATACTACCTTGCAAAGTGGGGACCAAGTGGACATTCTCACCTCGGACACGGCCAAACCCAGCCAAAGTTGGTTGGACTACGCCACAACGGCAAGGGCCAGGGCCAAAATAAAATCATCTTTAAGGGAAGAAAAGAAATCTACGGCCATGGATGGCAAGGAGGTCCTTAGGCGTAAATTAAAATCCCAAAAAATTACCCTTAACGAGGATACCATAAACAAATTGGTTGTCTTTTTCAAGCTCAAGACCAGTCTGGACTTATTTTATAGAGTAGGCATAGGGGCTATTGACAATCAGATGCTAAAAGATTTTGCGGCCTCCTATAGCAATGCATTTATAACCTTCTTTAAAAATAAGATAAAGAGAACCCCCGTTCCTGAGGATATTCACAGGGAAGAAATAACCACAAAATATGACACCCTTGTTTTTGGTAAGGAAGAGGACAAATTGGAGTATAAATTGTCCCAGTGTTGCAATCCAATTCCTGGCGACGAGGTATTTGGATTTGTGAGCGTGAACGACGGAATCAAGGTGCATAAGAAAAACTGCCCCAATGCCATTTCCCTGCAGTCCAACTACGCTTATAGAATCATATCGGCCAAATGGATCGATTCTTCCCAAGAAGAATTTACTGTGGAAATAATGCTTACCGGGATAGATAATATAGGTTTGATCAGTGAAATTACCGAGGTAATATCTGGCAATTTACATGTGAATATGAGAAATATTAATTTCAGCACGGATGGTGGAACATTCTCGGGTAGAATCACACTTGTTGTAAAAAACAATGCTATCCTTAAAAAAGTTATAGATAATCTAAAGCGCATTAACGGCATCGATAAAGTATCCAGAATTTAAATTTTAACTGTACATTTGTACCCTAACGCTGGGTAAATGCTATGGGCGAAAATAAGAATCAAGAAATAGTTAAAAATGTCTTCACCACTTTTCTGGAGGAAAATGGTCACAGAAAAACACCTGAGCGCTACGCAATCTTACAGGAAATCTACGACAGCGAAGAACATTTTGATATAGAATCGCTCTATATCACTATGAAAAACAAAAATTATCGCGTTAGCAGGGCTACACTATATAACACAATTGAGCTTCTCTTGGAATGCAAATTGGTAAGAAAGCACCAATTTGGAAAAAACCAGGCCCAATACGAAAAATCTTATTTTGACAGACAGCACGATCATGTTATCCTTACAGATACCGGTGAGGTTATGGAATTTTGCGATCCGCGTATTCAAAGTATAAAAAAGACCATTGAGGAAGTTTTCAATATTAAGATCAATACTCACTCGCTCTATTTTTACGGAACACGAAATAAAGAAGAGAACACGAATAATTAATCCAATTACATAAATAATGGCAGTAGATTTACTACTAGGACTCCAATGGGGAGATGAAGGAAAAGGGAAAATAGTTGATGTTTTAACAAAAAACTATGACATAATTGCACGTTTCCAAGGTGGACCAAATGCTGGTCACACATTAGAATTTGATGGTATAAAACATGTTTTGCATACCATTCCTTCAGGAATTTTCCACAAAACCGCGGTTAACATTGTTGGCAACGGAGTGGTTATAGACCCGGTTATTTTTAGAAAGGAGCTGGATAATCTTAAAAAGTTCAATCTAGATATTAAATCAAAATTATTTATCTCTAGAAAGGCCCACTTAATTTTGCCTACCCACCGTTTACTGGATGCCGCTTCCGAAACCTCTAAAGGCAAGGCTAAAATAGGATCTACTTTAAAAGGTATTGGCCCGACCTATATGGACAAAACCGGAAGGAACGGAATGAGGGTAGGAGATTTGGAATTCTCGGACTGGAAAGAAAAGTACAGGATATTGGCCAACAAACATGAGGCCATGATCAGCTTTTACAATGTAGAGATTCAATATGACCTAAAGGAATTGGAAGCCGATTTCTTTATGGCTGTAGAAGAGCTAAAAAAATTAACCTTCATAGATAGTGAGGAATATATTTTCAACGCACAGAGGGAAGGTAAAAAAATATTGGCTGAAGGTGCACAGGGATCTTTATTGGATATCGATTTTGGAACCTATCCTTTTGTAACCTCATCCAATACCACTGCAGCTGGAGCATGTACCGGATTGGGTGTGGCACCCAATAAAATTGGTAGCGTTTTAGGTATTTTCAAAGCGTATACCACCCGTGTGGGCAGCGGACCGTTCCCTACAGAACTTTTTGATGAGGACGGCGCAACCATGGGCAGGGTCGGTAACGAATTTGGCGCAACCACAGGTAGACCAAGACGATGCGGATGGTTGGACCTTGTAGCTCTTAAATACGCCGTTGAAATTAATGGGGTTACGGAATTGATGATGATGAAGGCGGACGTACTCAGTGGGTTTAAAACCCTAAAAGTTTGTACGGCATACAACTATAAAGGAAAGCAGATAAAACATTTGCCCTATAGCATAGAACCGGAATATGTGACTCCGGTCTATACGGAAATGAAGGGTTGGGCTAAGGATTTGACCAAAATGAGCAAGTCAGATGAACTTCCTGACACCTTGATGGATTACATTAAGTTTCTAGAAAAGGAATTGGAAGTTCCTATTAAGATTGTCTCGGTAGGACCGGATAGGACCCAGACTATATATCGATAAACAAAAGCCATCTTAAAAGATGGCTTTTTCGTTATTGGGGATTTACTAAAACTATCCCAAACTATATTATCCTCCCTCAAAATATACTATTTTTGACCAAAATTTTGAACATTGCTTAAGTCCGTATTTTTATTATTAACTGTATTCATTTGTTGGAGCGGTTGGGCACAGGAGCCTCAAGCAGAGGTTAAACAAATAAACATTGTTTATGGAGCCAACTTTACCAAAGATGAAAAACAATATCCCGGGGCAGCCATCTTTAGCAAGGATGACCGGCAGGTACAATTTGAGCACGAAGGAGCGGATCTATGGTGCGATATTGCGATATATTACCAAAAGGAAAATAGACTCAAGGCCATTGGGAATATCAAACTGAAACAGGGAGATTCCGTACAGTTGACCAGTGGGAAAATAGATTATGATGGCAATTTAAACCTTGCCAAGGCATGGGAAAATGTGGTATTGAACCATACCAGCATGACCCTTACCACGGACACCTTGCGGTTCGACAGGGAAAAACAAGAGGCTTACTATGAGCATAACGGAACAGTAGTTGATTCCTCCAATACCCTTACCAGTAGAATAGGACGCTACTTTACACAACTTAAAAAATCCCAGTTCTTGGAAAGTGTGAACCTGGTGAACCCAGAATTCAATTTGGTTTCCAAACAATTGGATTATTACACCGTTTCCAAGAATGCCTATTTGTACGGTCCGTCTACCATCACCGGGGAAACCTATAAAATGTATTGCGAGCGTGGGTTCTACGACACTAAAATCGAAAACGGATACGGAATCAAAAATACCCGTATAGACTACAACAATCGAATAATTACTGGTGACAGCTTATATTTTGACAAGAAAACGGAATTTGCATCCGCCACGAACAATATTACCATAAGGGATACCGTAAACAATGGATTGATCAGGGCGCACTACGCTGAAGTATATAAGGCCAAGGATTCCGTTTTTGCCACCAAAAGGGCGGTATCCATAAATCTGGTAGAACAGGACTCCCTATATATGCACGGCGATACCCTAATGATTACAGGAAAACCGGAACAACGTATCCTTAGGGCATTCAGAAATGCAAAATTCTACAAGACCGATCTAAGCGGAAAATGCGACTCCATCCATTTTAACCAAAAAACCGGTATTACCGAATTAATTACAAATCCTATTATTTGGAATGGAGAAAATCAAATGACCGGCGACAGTATCCACTTACTTTCCAACTTGGAAACCGAAAAATTGGACTCTTTGAAAGTTATCAATAATGCCTTTATAATTTCCTTGGATACGGTAGGCAAAGTAGGCTACAATCAGGGCAAGGGCAAGGATCTATTCGGGAAATTTATAGATAATAAACTAAGTCTTATTGATCTGGTCAAAAACACCGAGGTCATCTATTATCTGTACAATGATAACCAAGAGCTTATTGGAATAGATAAGACCATATGCAGTGCCATTAGAATGACCCTTGCCAATAACGAGATAGAGGATATTACCTTTATTACCAATCCTGATGGCGATATTTTTCCGGAAAAAGAACTCCCTGATAACAGTAGGCTACTGAAAGGTTTTATTTGGCGTGGCGAGGAAAGAATTCTCAGCAAGGACGATATCTTTGATGAGGACGACAACAACATTAAACTGGTCACTATTAGAGGGGTAGAAAACCCTATAGATTTGGACGTGGCACCTGAAGAAGCCATAGAGGACCAAAGGAAACGCGATTCCATAAATTCTTCTAAGTTATTACCTCCCAACCCCATTAAGAAGAAATTGGAACCAACCAAAAAAGAGCAACCAAAAAAAGAAGCCAAGCCCAGCGTTTCAGAATCAAAAGCAGAGGTACGCTACGAGGAGGGCGACAAAGAGGAAGGTTTGCATCCCGGATACTATTTAATAGCGAACGTTTTTGGAGTAAAGAAAAATTACGAGAAATTCATAGAAAGCCTTACCAAAAAAGGTTTGGAACCCAAATACTTTTTTCGAAATTTCAACCAATACCACTATGTTTATTTAGAGCGATTTGACACCTGGGAGGAAGCGCTCCAATCTCGGAACAGCAATTATAATGGTAATTACATGGATGAAACCTGGATTTTAAGAATCCTTGACAAATAGCGCAAATGAAAGAGGATTATTTTAAATACCAGGCACAAACTTCTTCGCATCCTTTGGCTTTGGAAATTTCACATGCCAAGGGAAGTTATATTTACGATACCAAAGGAAAGGCCCATCTCGATTTTGTTGCCGGAGTATCCGCGTGCAGTTTGGGGCATTGCCACCCAAGGGTGGTTACAGCCGTTCAGGAACAAGCGCAAAAATATATGCATGTTATGGTCTACGGCGAGTACATCCAAGAACCGGCCGTAGCCTATACCAAGTTGCTGGCAAGCCTACTCCCTGCACCGTTGGAAACCACATATTTGGTAAATTCCGGGACCGAGGCTATTGAAGGTGCCCTGAAATTAGCCAGAAGGTTTACGGGAAGAAGCCAAATTATTGCAGCTCGGCACGCCTACCATGGTAATACAATGGGAAGTCTCAGCATTATGGGCTTTGAGGAGCGGAAAAGTGCCTTTAGGCCACTTATTCCTGACGTTGGCTTTATTCACTTTAATTCAGAAGAGGATATATTATCCATAACTGAAAAAACGGCTGCAGTTGTTTTGGAAACTATCCAGGGAGGTGCTGGTTTCATCTTACCGGAGAACGGATATTTAAAAAAGGTAAGGGAGCGATGTACCTCAGTTGGTGCAATGTTAATATTGGATGAGATCCAGCCTGGATTTGGACGAACCGGAAAACTGTTTGCTTTTGAACATTTCGATTGTACTCCGGATATTTTGGTTATTGGAAAGGGCATGGCCGGCGGAATGCCGGTAGGTGCATTTGTAGCTTCCCACCACATGATGCAATCACTTATAGAGAACCCAAAACTGGGCCATATTACCACCTTTGGAGGCAATCCTGTAATTGCAGCGGCTTGTCTCGCCACCTTGCAAGAAATAACGGAAAGCCGGCTTATTCAGGAATCCTTGGAAAAGGAAGTTCTTTTTAGAGAACTTTTGCAGCACCCATCGATAAAGGAGATTCGAGGTAAAGGATTAATGTTGGCCTTAATAATGGAAAAACCTGAAGTGGCCAATGAGGTAATCCTTAAATGTGCCGAGAAAGGCATAATACTTTTTTGGCTCCTTTTTGAACCAAATGCAATTCGCATATCACCTCCATTGACCATTAGCAATCAGGAAATTAGCCTTGGCTGTGCCCTGATTTTAGAGGTATTGAACGGCCTTAAACAATAAATTGTTAACTAATTTGTTAATATAATAGACCAAATCTGTCGGAATTAAGGGTTTCAAAAGACTACTTTAGTTCCAATGAATAATTAGAAGTTCCTATGGCGTTAGAACCAAACGAGAGACCAGGGCAACCAATTGCTAAGTTTGAATCCATGCTCAAGACCGATGATGTCTACTTCTTTGACGCGGAAGATTTTCAAGATATTATTCACCACTACCTCAATAACGGTAAAATTGCATTAGCCAAAAAAGCCATTAAAATAGGGCTGCAACAGCATCCTGACAGTATAGAGCTTAAGTTGTTGTCCATAGAAGTCCTTGTTTTTGAAAATAATCTGGAGCTGGCAGAGAAAATGCTGGATGAACTACAGGTAATAGACAGCAATAATGAGGAAATATACATTCAAAGGGCCAATATTTATTCCAAGAAAGACAATCACGAAGCGGCTGTTTCCCTTTTGACCCAGGCATTAAATCTAACTGATGACAGTTTTGACATCCATTCCTTACTGGGAATGGAATATTTGTTCATGGATAATTTTGAGGACGCCAAACAAAATTTCATGATGTGTGTGTCCTATGATGAAGAGGATTATTCATCACTTTACAATGTTATCTATTGTTTTGAATTTCTTGAGGATTATGACGGAGCCATCGTGTACCTAAATGATTACCTTGAACGAAATCCTTATAGCGAAGTTGCCTGGCACCAATTGGGCAAAATGTATTTTACTAAAAAAATGCACAAGGAGGCCCTGACCGCTTTTGACTTTGCCATTATTTCCGATGACACTTTTATTGGTGCTTATTTTGAAAAGGGAAAGGTATTGGAAAAAATGGGCAAGTACAATGAGGCCATTGAGAATTATGAAACCACCATTGCCATTGAAGACCCTACCTCGCATGCTTATTTAAGGATCGGTAGATGTCACGAAAAATTAAAGAATGATGAATTGGCCAAATCCTATTATTACAGAACGGTTCATGAAGATCCGTTGTTGGATAAGGGATGGTTGGCAATTACGGAATACTACATTAGACAAAAGGATTATAAAAAGGCGCTATACTACATCAATAAAGCCATAAATATTGATGGGGAAAATTCCAAGTACTGGAAAAAATGCGGAAAAATCCACTCCACTTTAAAAAATAATGACGAGGCCTACTATGCTTATCAGCAGGCGGTAGACCTAGGAAATTACGAATTTGACACTTGGTTTCATTGGGCCGATGTAGCAGTACAAAACCTGGACGTTCATGCGGCCATAGAAATACTGCTCCAAGGTCATGAATTTTATCCACAGCGATGTGAAATGCAGTATAAAATGGCAGGATTTTATCTGCTAATAAGCGATTTCCCCAGAGCTCAATACAGGTTGATAAACGCCCTTAAAATAGACCTTGACCAACTACATTTATTTGAGGACGAATTTCCCCAATTCTTCAACACAGAATGGGCTCAAAACTTAATTGAAGATGTGAAAAAGGCTTCCAGATAAATAAACTATTTTTGTTTTTTTATCATATATGGAAAATCGCAATCTTTTATCTTACATCTTTATTTTATTAAAAGGAATGGCCATGGGCGCTGCAGATGTTGTGCCCGGTGTATCGGGAGGCACCATTGCTTTTATCTCCGGGATTTACGAAGAACTCATCACAAGTATTAACAACGTAAATGTTTCCCTTTTAAATACATTGAGAAAGGAAGGAATAAAAGCCTTTTGGATCAAACTTAATGGCAACTTTCTGCTGGCTCTGCTTCTTGGTATTGGCATTAGCGTCCTTTCCTTGGCCAAACTCATTAGTTGGTTAATGGAGAACGAACCCATACCCCTATGGTCCTTTTTCTTTGGCCTGGTTGTGGCCAGTATTATATTGGTAGGCAAGGAAATAAAAAAATGGAATTTGGCTGCAATAATAATATTGATTCTGGGAGCTACCATTGCCTTTTACGTTACAAAATTGCCTCCTTCCGAAAATTCAGGATCATTACCTTATTTATTCTTCTCAGGAGCCTTAGCCATATGCGCCATGATTTTACCCGGGATATCCGGAGCCTTTATCTTAGTGCTGCTGGGATCCTATAAAACGGTTTTGGATGCAGTTCATGAACGAGATCTTAAAATTGTAATCACGGTTGGCCTAGGAGCCATTTTTGGACTGCTGAGTTTTGCAAAACTTCTAAAATGGATGTTTACACATTACAAGAACCTAACCTTGGCGCTGTTGACCGGGTTTATTTTAGGTTCCTTAAACAAAATATGGCCATGGAAGGAAGTCTTGGAGACCAAAATGTTCGGGGAAAAAATAATTACTATCAAGGATCAGAATATCTCCCCTTTTTCTTTTGATGGAGACCCTCAATTAATAAGTGCCATTATTCTCGCTTTACTTGGTTTTTCCCTTATTTTTATACTGGAAAAATTGGCCGCTAAAAAATAATCGCCCAACCCCTAATGAAAAACCCCAGAACATTCACTGATAAATTTTTCCTTGTTATCAAGGGCTTATTTATGGGTGCGGCCAACAAAGTTCCGGGGGTATCAGGGGGTATAGTCGCTTTTGTTGGCGGATTTTACGAAGAATTTATCTACTCCCTTCAAAAGGTAAACGGAAAAGCCTTTAAACTGTTGATCAGTGGAAGGTTAAAAAGTTTCTATCGCTACACAAACGGGCAGTTTTTAACGCTCCTGATCTTTGGCATGTTGGTAAGCTATTTCAGTGTCTCCAAGATTTTGGATTATTTTTTGGAAAGAAATGAGCTCTATGTGTGGTCTGCCTTTTTTGGGATGATATTGGGCTCCATATACTACATAGGAAAGGATTTTGGGCATTGGGGAAAAAAGACCATCCCAGCAGGTATAGTTGGATTGATCATAGGTATATCCATAAGCTTTCTTAATCCTGCTACGCAAAACGATAATTTAATCTTTATATTTTTTTGTGGCATTATCAGTGTCTCGGGCATGACCTTACCCGGACTATCCGGTTCCTTTATACTGATCCTTCTAGGTAATTATGTGCTTCTTTTGGTAGATTCCGTAAACGCTCTTTATGATACCTTTTCGGAAATCTTGATAGGCGATTACAGCTTTATTAAAAATGCAACACGGCTCAATACCCTAAAAATTCTTGCGGTATTTACTACAGGATCGGCTGCCGGATTGGTAACCCTCTCCCATCTATTGACCTACGTATTAAAGCATTTCAGGCACATAACCACAGCCGTTATCATAGGCTTTATTACAGGATCATTGGGAGTGGTATGGCCTTGGAAACGCACCTTATTCAAAACGGATATCACTGGCAATTTGCTTTTGGACACCAACCATAACCCAATAATAAAGAATTATGAAAGATTCCTGCCAAATTTGGGATCTTCCGAGACTTGGTGGGCCATTTTTTTTATATTTTTTGGGATATTAATTTTATTAGGATTAGACTGGTATGGAAAAAACAGAAAGAGATAAAATTAGATTTGGGTTAATTGGAAAAAATATTTCCTATTCATTTTCAAGGGGATATTTTACCAAGAAATTCTCTGAAATGGGACTGGAAAGACATTCATACGAGAATTTTGATTTAGAGCATATTGACCAGTTCAAGGGTCTCTTGGAACAAAACAGTAATATCCATGGTTTTAACGTAACTATTCCCTACAAAGAACAGGTTATGCCCTTTTTATCGATAATAGATCCTGAAGCCCAAGCTATTGGAGCCGTAAATACCATTAAAATAAAGGGGAATCAAACAATAGGCTTCAATACAGACGCCTATGGCTTTCAAAAATCCATAGAGCCCCATCTTAAGGAACACCATAAAAAAGCGCTTATCCTGGGTACCGGTGGCGCTTCCAAAGCGGTGGCATATGTACTTAACAAATTGGGGATATCCTATATATTAGTATCTAGAAATCCCAGAGACAAACAGCTCAATTACATAGATATTAATAAAGAAGTGCTAAAGGACCATACAGTAATTGTGAATTGTACTCCTTTAGGTACGTACCCCAACATAAACGACAAGCCAGACCTGCCATACAGCTTCATCACCAAACAACATTTACTTTTCGACCTTATCTACAATCCCGAAAAAACAGCATTTTTGCTATCTGGTGAGCAGCAAGGTGGCAAAATAAGCAATGGCGCCAACATGCTTCAATTTCAGGCGGAAAAATCCTGGGAGATATGGAATTCCTAGTACAAGAAGCAATTAGGTCTCTTAATACCAAGAAAAATACGGGATTCCCCTCTCTAAAAAAACCTTAAAAAGAAGTTTCATTACCTTTGATATATAGACGGATGTAATTATATTTCCGTACATTACATTTAGAAAGCTATAAACATTCATAAAATGTTAGAAGATAAAGACGACAACCTACAGAATAATGTGGGTACAGAGGAAACCTCAGGAAATACCGAAGCAAGAAATAATTCGGAAGCCGAGAATGAAACAAAATCCGCTCCCAATCCTGAGACTATTGAAACAGATTCTGTAAATAACTCCGAGGAATTGGTGGAAGATAAAAGTGCATCTATCGATTCGGATACCAAGAACGAAGAAAAGTTGAAAGAATCTTCAACCCAAAAAGCCCCGGAAAAAGTATCCATTGAAGAAAGCGCGACATCCGAAGTTGTTGTAGAAGATGTTGTGAACAATGAAACTTCCGCCGAAACAACTGAAGGGAAAGAGGAAGATGTTCTGGAGGAAATAGATGAATCCAATGCAGAGGATGCCGAAGATTCGGATAACCATCAGCGACACCATATTCCCATGCCGGATTACCACGCCATGTCCATGGAGAATTTGGTAGGTGAACTTCAGCGATTGGTAAGGAACGAAAAGGTGCAGGCTATTAAAAAGCATGTTGACGGCATTAAATATGAATTCGATCAGAAGTTTCAGGAATTCATAGACGAAAAGAAGGAAGACTTTATAAATAGTGGTGGAAACGAAATAGATTTCCGATACAATTCCGTTGACAAAAGACAGTTTAACGAGGTATATTCGGATTACCGGGAAAAAAGAAATAGTTATTACAAAAACCTGGAACAGGGACTTAAATCCAATCTTGCACAAAGACTGGAAATCATCAACGAACTCAAGGCATTGGTTAACGTTGAAGAGGATATAAACACAACCTATAAAAATTTTAAAGACCTTCAGGAACGATGGAAAAATGCCGGGCCTATTCCACGTGCCAATTACAATGATGTTTGGCGCACATACCACCATCACATTGAAATTTTTTACGACTTCCTACATCTAAATAGGGAACTAAGGGATCTGGATTTTAAGCACAACTACGAGGAAAAACTAAAGATCGTGGTGCGGGCAGAAGAGTTGGTCCAAATAGAGGATTTAAACAAGGCATTTCAGGAACTTCAGACCCTGCACAAAATCTGGAAGGAAGATATTGGCCCCGTCGGCAAAGAGCACAGGGAAGAGATTTGGGACCGATTTAGCAATGCTACCAAATTGCTGCACCAAAGACGACAGGATTACTATAAAGACTTGGAAAAGGTTTATGAACAAAACCTAGAAAAGAAACACGAAATAATTCAAGCCATAAGTACAATAGCCACTCACATTGCTTCGAGTCACAAAGAGCTGCAGCAGCAAATTCGAGAGGTGGAAAAATTGCGCGATTCTTTCTTTAAGGCAGGGAAAGTGCCGCAAAAAGTAAATGAGAAGACTTGGGCAGGTTTTAAGGATGCGGTGCGTGAATTTAATAGAAACAAAAACAACTATTACAAAAATTTAAAGAAAGACCAACAAGTAAATCTAGATAAAAAAAGGGCATTGTTAGAGCTTGCGGTTTCCTTAAAGGACAGTGAGGAATGGGATACTACCACCCAGGAAATGAAAAGAATTCAGAACGAATGGAAAAAAATTGGGCATGTTCCCAGAAAATACTCCGACAAAATATGGAAGGAGTTCAAAACAGCCTGCAACCATTATTTTGACCGTTTACACGCCTTAAAAAATGAAGCCCATAAGGAGGAGATAGAGAATTTTGACAAGAAAAATGCATGTCTGGAAAAATTAAAAAATTTCCAACTAAGTGGAGATAAAAGTAAGGATTTAGCCGCCATTAAAGAGTTTATTGCAGAATGGAAAGAAGCTGGTAGGGTGCCCTTCAATAAAAAGAGCATAAATGCCAAGTTTAACAAAATTCTAGATGCCCTGTTCAAAAAATTGGATGTCAATAGACAAGAAGCTGAACTGTTGAAATACGGCAACAAGATTCAGCAGTTGGCGAATAATGACAACGACTACGCCATCTCTAACGAACGTACTTTTATCAGAAGAAAAATAGACGAAAGCAAGAGTGAAATTAGGCAATTGGAGAACAATCTTCAATTCTTTTCCAATGCTTCCGAAGATAATCCTGTGGTAAAAGAAGTAATTAAAAACATAAACAACCATAAGGAATCCTTGGCCACATGGAAGGCCAAATTAAAAAAGTTGAACATTCTGGAAAATAATTTAATAAAAGAAGCCGAAAACGAAGATGAATCCTCTGCTGACGAAGAATAGACCTCGATCTTAACAATTTAAAATATAAGCACATTAGTAGAAATAAGGTTAGTGTAGTGATGGCTTTATGGTTTGTTATTTCACTAACAAGCTGCGGCACGCCTAGAATAGTTGTAAAAGAAACAGCTGGCCCCTTTTCCAACCAATTACCGGAACCAAATTTGGTATTTGTTATTACAAAAGAGGATCCAAACCTCAACGATTCCCTACTTATAGGCACTATAGCCACCAAGCACAATGGATTTATCGGGGATTGCAATCTTAGGCAGGTTAAACGGGCAGCAGAAAAAGAAGCAAAAGAAATTGGCGGTAATTTAATATTTATAACAAGACACAAACTCCCAAACACCCTATTAAATCCTTGCCATAGAATTAGGGGAAATATCTATTCCGTTCCCAATCCAGAAGCCTTTGAAAAGGAAATTCTTTGGAATACCAATAGAAAGCTTAAAGTGACGGATTTTAAGGGATCAACTAAAGGCAAACCCTTTGTTGCAGCCACAAATGCCTATTTTGGTTATACTACCAGCATAAAATCTGAGGAAAACATGGTTATTGTAGAAGTGGATACCTATTTCGATTGCGAGCTTTCCTATTTTAAAAATAATAAAGACCAATCCTTAGTTTTAAATCACGAACAATTGCATTTTGACATAACCGAAGTCTACGCCAGGAAGTTTATCAAAAGACTACACCATGAGATTAAAAGTTTTAAGGATCTGGTAAAGAAAGTGGAGCGCATAGGGAATGAAGTAAATAAAGAACTTCAATTAAAACAGGAGGCTTATGATACGGCAGTGTATAGTGATCTATCAAAACAATCCTATTGGGACGAATGGACCGAAACGGCTTTAGAGGAATTGGCTATGTACAATAACAAAACCATAAGCAGGCCCTATAAAAAAGATTAGAAAATTCCGTCGGTTTTAGTAATTAGGTCTAGACTTCTGCTCCACAATAACTTTCATATTCAAAAGCTCCACAGGGTTTCCAAATTGAGTAAAGATGGCAACGTCCGCTGCGTCGCGTCCATAAGCGATTGCGATACGACCTCCCTTCATATCGGCTTGTGTAGGGTCGAGGGTGTACCATCGATTTCCAACGTAAACCTCGAACCAGGCGTGTAAATCCATGGGCACAAGGCCCTCAAGGTATCCCACTACCATACGCGCTGGGATTGATAGCGCTCGGCAACAAGCTATTCCCAAATGGGCCATATCCCTGCATACTCCACTGCTTAATTGGTTCAACTCTGAGGCACTTATAATCTGCTGCCCGGCTCCGGGGGAGTACTGTATGGTGTTCCGGACATAATCAACGATGGCTGTACACTGATCATAACCCGAGGAATAACCTCTTACAAGTGATGCGGCCATTTCAGTAAATCGATCCGACTCGCAATACCGGCTTGGGTAAAGAAAAGGCAGGACGTCGTCAGGCAATTGTTGTACTTCGACAAACGGAGCATTGGGAGCGGTATCAGAGGAGTCCGCTGTTTCCACATATGCAGATGTTCGCACTGAAAAATTCCCAGCCGGTGCAACCAGTCGCTGACACAAATTGCCGAAGTTATCCGTGAACTCGTTCACCGGTGCACTAGGTGACAAAATATACTCTTCACGTGCAATCCACTGTTGCCGTCCACTTCTTGGACGCAACTTTAGCAAAAATGGAGTAGGAACCGGTATGTGGAATTCAAGTAAGCAGGATGCGTTTAACCACATAACAATTTTTCTGATTAAATTACACGTTCGCATTCACGTTCGTATATAGCTACGGAGAACAAAAGATATAATAGAGGGAAATGTAATTTGTTTTCCATTTCCAACTATAATACTTGCCCCATTAAATATGATTAAGAAAGCAAGCAATCTACTTGTTCTCTACTACAGATAAAAAAAATTCCCCACAATGATTATGAATGTCATTTTGGGGAAGTTCTTTTATAATTCCTTACAAAATTACTTGGCTACGTTAACCGCTCTAGTTTCCCTAATAACAGTAACTTTCACTTGCCCGGGATAGGTCATATCCGTTTGGATTTTTTGAGAAATTTCAAAAGAAAGTTCAGCTGCTTTATCATCGCTAACTTTTTCGCTTTCTACAATAACCCTTAATTCCCTTCCTGCCTGAATAGCGTATGCCTTTTGCACTCCACCAAATCCAAAAGCGATATCTTCCAAATCCTTCAAACGTTGTATGTACGAATCCAACACTTGTCGTCTTGCACCTGGCCTTGCACCGCTAATAGCATCACAAACCTGTACGATAGGAGCAATAAGGGTTTTCATTTCTATCTCATCGTGGTGGGCACCAATGGCATTGCAAATATCCGGTTTCTCACCAAATTTCTCCGCCCACTGCATACCAAGAATGGCATGGGGTGTTTCCACATCAGCTTCAGTATTGGGCACTTTCCCTATATCATGTAATAGTCCCGCACGTTTTGCCAATTTTGGATTTAATCCCAACTCGGCGGCCATAACACCACATAGTTTGGCAACTTCCCTGGAGTGTTGCAATAGGTTCTGGCCATAGGAAGAACGATATTTCATTCTGCCCACCGCCTTGATCAATTCTGGATGTAGGCCATGAATCCCTAAATCAATTACGGTGCGTTTTCCTATTTCAACAATTTCCTCCTCTATCTGTTTTTCTGTCTTTTTAACAATTTCCTCAATTCTGGCTGGATGTATCCTACCATCTGTCACCAATTTGTGCAAAGACAAACGTGCAACCTCCCTACGAACAGAATCGAAACAGGAAAGGATAATGGCCTCGGGAGTATCGTCTACAATTATTTCAACCCCTGTAGCCGCTTCCAATGCCCTAATATTTCGTCCTTCACGCCCAATAATCCTTCCTTTTACATCGTCGGATTCCAAATTAAACACGGAAACACAATTTTCCACTGCCTCTTCGGTACCAATTCGCTGAATGGTATTGATAATAATTTTTTTGGCTTCTTGCTGGGCCGTAAGCTTTGCTTCTTCCACCGTAGTCTGAATATAGGCCATGGCATCTGATTTTGCCGTATCCTTCAAGGACTCCATCAATTGTGATTTAGCATCATCGGCAGATAAGCCGGAAATTACCTCCAACTGTTGTACCTGACTTTTATGTAGCTTCTCCAACTCAGATTGCTTCTTTTCTAGAAACTCGCTCTTATAATCTACCTCTTTCAGTTTATCTTCGAGCTGCTCACCCAATTTTTTGCCTTTTGCAAGTTCACTACTGACCTGGGATTCCTTATCCCTTGTTCGTTTCTCTGCCTCTGAAATTTTCTTGTCCTTATTGATAATTACCTTCTCGTGCTCTGCTTTTAGCTCCAAAAACTTTTCCTTGGCCTGAAATATTTTATCCTTCTTAATATTTTCTCCTTCAATATTGGCTTCCTTAATTATATTTGCCGCCTCTTTTTTTGCGCTGGCTATAGTTTTGGAAGCCTTGCCCTTTTCCATAAATTTCGCAATGGCAAAACCAATTCCCAAACCAACCAATCCTATTATTATTGCTATACTATCCATATTTAATTTCAAAATTATTTATAAAAAAAGCCCACATTGATGGAAGTTTTGTACAAACCCCGATAAACAGGTTTAGGGCTACCAGACTGCTCAAGGATCCTTATACAAGTAAGGCCTGCTTTTACAATCTAAACTCACCCTTTTCAAACAAATTAGTGTTGAGTTTGTCAAAAATTAATTACCAATGTGGGCAGTAACTATATTTATTTTAAAGAACGTTATTTCATCCCTAGCTTGGAACTAACCAACATATTCAGTGCTTTTAGTCGCTCTGCAGCTTCTTTTACACCTTCTGAATGGTCTATTCCCTTTTGCTCAATCTTAGAGGCAAACTGAAGTGCGCACATGGCCAGCACATCCTGCTTATCCCTAACGGCATAGTTTTGCTCAAATTTCTTTGCCAGCTGTTCTATATTCTTAGCTGCCTTTCTTAAGCCCTCTTCCTGTAAAGGATCAATTGTTAAGGGATATACCCTATCTGCTATAGAAAGTTTAATTTTGAGCTTTTCTGCCATATTTTTTATTTACATTATTCCGAAAGTTGGGCAATACAATGGTCCAACTCCCTAATCAATGTGTTTATTTTAAGCTTAGCTTCGGTCTTATTTGTATCACTGCCCAGCATAGAACTCGCTAATTTTAGTGAATTGTATTTTTCCTGCCATTCATTCACCGAAACTCTTGTAGCTTCATGATCATTTTTTACAGCAACCAATTCTTCTTCCAATTTTATATTGGTATGATGCAAAAGCTCCAGCTTATGCAACAACTTACTAATTTTATTTTCTAAAGAATCAACAATATCTACCAATTCACTCATTTGCAAATATCAATGCATTTTACACAAAGTTAACACACCTCTTTATACTTAGCAATTCTTTTTTCATTTATTCTCAAAGTAAAATTTCCAACCTCAATTTAAGAAAAAAAAATGACCTTTATTATATTTTATATAACACAGACTTTTTTTTGAATTAGAACGGTATTAATTACTTTCGTACCAATTATCACTTATATGAAAGGCTTTTTCTTAGGATTTTTTCTTTTTACATCAATGTTTTATGGGCAAGCGCCATATCCGACGGATTATTTCCGCCCTCCCTTGGATATTCCAATAGTTCTTTCGGGAACATTTGGGGAACTGCGCTCCAACCATTTCCACGCAGGTATCGATATAAAAACGCAACAGCGACAGGGATTACCGGTCTACGCTATAGGTGAGGGTACGGTTACCAGAATAAAAGTATCCGAATGGGGCTATGGAAAGGGACTTTATATTGCCCATCCCAATGGTTACACTTCTGTCTACGGACATCTTCAAAAGTTTTCTCCCGAAATAGAAGCTTACGTAAAGAATATCCAGTACCAAAAGAAATCTTTTGAAGTGGAAATTTTTCCTCAATTTTCGGAGCTTAAGGTTCAGAAAGGTGATCTCATTGCTTATACCGGAAATACTGGTGGATCTGCCGGACCCCACCTTCATTTCGAAATTAGAAGCAGTGCCTCCGAAATGCCGACAAATCCGCTCCTTCATGGAATAGAAGTGAGGGATGCTACAGACCCTACTTTATTGAGTGTTTACGCCTACCCCCTTTCCGGGAACGCTCAGGTAAATCAGAGTCAGGAAAAAATAAAACTAAAATACCATAGACAAAGTGATGGCACCTATCTTGCCGACAAGGTAACTGCCCTTGGCACCATTGGATTCGGAATAAATGCATTTGACCGCCAAGACCTCGCTGCCAATCAAAACGGGGTTTATTCTGTAAAACAAATAGTGAATGGAAAATTATATACCGATTTTAATTTTGAAACATTCTCCTTTACAGAAAGCAGATATATAAACACCTTGATAGATTACAACCATTACAGTACCTATAGGGAAAGGATTCAGAAGTGTTTTAAGGATGAAAGCAATCTTTTGGGTATTTACAAGACTATTTACAATAATGGAAAAATAGAGGTAAGCGAAGGTTTATCCTATAATGTGGAAATAGATATTTATGATCTCGCCGGTAACCTTACAAAATTGGTTATCCCAGTGGAAGGCAAGCTTGAAGAAATTAAAATTCCAAAAATCGAAGAGAAGACGGACAACTATATTATTGCCAAGAAACCTAACAATTTTGATTTGGGGGCAGCCAAAGTATATTTCCCTGCCAATACGTTTTATGACAATTTTTATATCGATCTAAAAAATGGTCAGGATACTATTACCATTCACAATAGCAAGGTACCCGCACATAGAAACTTTACAATAACCTTTGATGTTTCAAAATATACGGACGAGGAAAGGAAACAGCTATTCATAGCAAGATTGGACAATAATAGATCTGCAAATTACGCCTCCACCTATAAACGGGGTACTACCTTTACTACAAGAACTAGGGACCTCGGCACCTATACCTTGGCAAAAGACACTGTTGCCCCACAGATAAGACCTCAAAATTTTAAAGATAAACAGTGGCTTACCAACTACAGTTATTTAAGCTTAAAAATTACGGACGACCTAAGTGGTATAGACACTTACAATGCAACCCTAAATGGTGAATGGATACTTCTGGAATATGAGCCCAAGACCAATACCATTACCTACAATTTTGATGATCTTATATTGGATAAAAAACAATGTAATTTGAAAGTAGTGGTTACCGATAATATTGGTAATAGCAGTACTTTCACAAGTACTTTTTACAGAAAATGAAACATTGAGACTTTTTAAACTTTTTTTTCTTGTCGTTTTAGCATTTTCGGCAACCATTCTAAAAGCACAAACGGCTACCATAACCGGTGTGGTTTTTGATGAAAACCAAACACCTTTGTCCAATGTTAATATTACATCCAAAAACCAAGGGACTTTTTCCGATGTGAACGGGTTTTATATATTGGAAATTATTGCGGACCAGGAAACAACAATAACCTTTTCACATCTTGGAAACGAAAAGCTAATTCTCAAAGATCTAATTCTAAATACCAATGAGAATTATGAATTCAACCCTGTTCTAAAAAATGAGGCCATACTTATTGCCGAGGTTGTGGTAACCCCTTCCGGCAGTAGGTATGCTGAGGGAATTACAACCATTTCATCAGATATTGTTCGAAATATTCCAGGACCCAATGCGGGAGTGGAGAATATCCTAAAGCTTTTGCCCGGGGTTTCCTCCAACAATGAGCTTAGCACCCAGTACATGGTGAGAGGCGGCAATTTTGACGAAAATTTGGTGTATGTCAATGACATTGAGATCTATAGGCCCTTTTTAATACGCTCGGGACAACAGGAAGGCCTAAGTTTTATAAATAGTGACATGGTGGGAAACCTACAATTTTCCGCTGGAGGCTTTCAAGCCAAATATGGCGATAAACTTTCTTCAGTTTTGGATATCAGCTATAAAACACCTGTTTCTTTCGGACTTAAAATAAACGCGACCCGCCTAGGGACTTCGACCACTTTGGAAAGTGTATCCAAGAACAAGAAATTATCTTCCTTGACCAGCATCAGGTCCCGGGACAACAGCCTCCTTGTAAATAGTCAGAACACCTCTGGAAACTACGACCCCTCTTTTTTTGACATTCAACAATATACTACCTACATATTTTCCAACAAATTTCGAATTAGCTACCTAGGAAATATTTCGATCAACAATTACAGAAACCAACCTTTTACCAGGCAGACCAATTTTGGTACCCTGAATGACATAAAAACTTTGACCGTCTATTATTCCGGAAGTGAAAAAAACCAATATAGGACCAACTTAAACGCTCTGAAAGCGGAATACCAATTAAATGATAAAACCACTTTAAAGTTTATTTCCTCCCTGTATTTTAATAAGGAGCAAGAATATTCCGATGTAATATCCCAATACCGGCTTAGTGAATTAAATGCAGGTCTTGAAGACGATATCCCAGGGGAACCTACGCCTATAAATGGCTTGGCCACACAATACAATCGGGCCAGAAATGATCTGGATGCTAAAATTTTCAATATGGAGCATAAAGGCCTCCATACTAAAGATAGAAATGCCATTTCATGGGGGCTTAAATACGAACATACCAATATTAGAGACCAAATTAGGGAGTCAGAATTCCTGGATTCTTTGGGATATATGGTACGACCTTCCAATGCTGGTTATAATCGCAATGAACCCGAAATACCCTTTGAGGCGCCCCTGTTGCCCTACGAGGGTATTATTGCCAGGAATTCGGTAAACACCCATAAACTATCAGGCTTTGCGCAATATAGCCATAGAGCACAATGGAACGATCACAACATATATTATAACATTGGAGTCAGGGCTAGCCATTGGGTCGTGAATGGCAAAAACCTAAAAAACAGCTCACATACCATATTTAGTCCCAGGGGCCAATTTTCCATAAAGCCAAATTGGACAAAAGATATGCTGTTCAGACTCTCGGGTGGAGTCTACCAACAGCCCCCATTGTACAGGGAACTAAGGGATAACAATGGTATTATTCATCCGGAGGTGAAGGCCCAAAAATCCTATCATATTGTATTAGGAAACCAATACAGTTTTAAATTGTGGCAAAGTCCGTTTACGTTGATCGGAGAGGCCTATTGGAAAAAAATGACCCATGTAAATCCCTATACCTTGGAGGATGTACGTATAAGATATGCAGCCCAAAACAATGCAAAAGCCTACGCATATGGGGCAGAATTAAGGCTAAACGGCGCCTTTGTTCCCGGTACAGAGTCTTGGTTTAGCTTAGGCTACCTGAAAACAGAGGAGAACATTAATGAACGGGGCTATATTTCAAGGCCCACAGACCAGCGCTTAAAGGTCGGTATTCTCTTTCAGGACTATATGCCAGAGGTACCGGACCTTAAAATGTATCTGAACCTAGTTTATAATACAGGTCTGCCCGGAGGTTCACCTAGCTATACCGACCCCTACCTTTATCAAAATAGATTAAGGGATTATAAGCGTGCAGATTTGGGAATTTCCTATATTTTTGTGGGAGCTAATAAATCCAATAGCAAAAATTCATTTTTACGGGTTTTCAAGGATCTAAGTGGCGGCTTTGAAATATTTAATTTATTCAACAACCAAAATTCCATAACCAACACCTGGGTCAGGGATTTGGTAAATGAACAACAATTTGCCGTACCCAATTTTATGACCGGCCGTATCTTAAATATAAAAATAGAGATGCGTTTTTAGTACTGAAAAAAAGTTTTAATCAGCAAAATGAAAAGCACATTGGGCAATAACATTTTTAAGGCCCAATTGGAAGTATCCATCTAGATAATGTGCAGTATATAAAGAACAAATAGTAATAGATGAAAAATATTTTTGTAATAATTTCCGCCTTTATTTGCCTAGGTGTATCCGCTCAAAAGAACATTTATGAAAGTGAAAAGTTCGATGAATTGAGCCAAGATCATGCTAATTTGGCCATTATCCCATTCTTGACCAATTTGGAATTGAAGGATGAAATATCCAGTGCAGAATTAAAAGATTTGGAAGAGAAGGAAGGCTACGCCGTACAGGACGCCCTGGAAACTTATTTTTCCCAAAGAAAAAAGAAAAAGAAATTTTCTGTTGACTTCCAGAACACAAAAAACACCAATGCCATCCTTAAACAAAAAGGTATTTCTTACGACAACATTGATGTTTACAGCGTAAAGGAACTAGCACAGATTTTAGAAGTAGATGGCATTATAAGTGGTACTTTAGACTTAAACGTACTGCTATCCAAAGGTGTCCCTACAGAATTTAGCCTTCTAGATTATATTAAGGGTGATGCCAACTATGGCCGCATAGGAGTAAAAATAAGTGACGGTTTAACCGGCAAATTACTTTGGAAATACGAAAAACAGATTAATAAGAAATCGGGAAAGAATACTACAGACCTCATCGATCTGATGATGAAACTTGCTTCCAGAAAATTCCCTTATGACAGGGAACGCCCAAGAGATCGAAAAAAGAACTAATTGGAACCATATTCCCTTAACACCTCAACAACATAATCCAATTCTTCTTTGGTATTATATTTTGAGAACGAAAAGCGCAAAGAAGGCTTTTCCATGTCTTCGGGAGAAAGTATTTCCGCAAGAACATGCGAACCAATATCGCTACCGGACTGGCATGCACTTCCTTTGGAACAGGCTATACCTTTTAGATCCAAATGAAACAATAACATCAGCGCCTTTTCAGGATCAAAAGGGAGGCGCACATTCACAAGGGTATAGGTACCGCCTTCCATGTCTCCGGAAAGACCATTAAAGGCCGCATCGGGAATTGCTTTGGATATTTTTTCTATAAAATATCTTTTTAGCTCCATCACATAATTCCTTTCCTCACCCAGGTGATCATAAGCCGCTTTAAAGGCCTCTTCCAAACCTACAATATTATGAAACGGTTCAGTTCCAGCCCTAAAACCACGTTCCTGCGATCCTCCAAAAATCAAGGGTTTTAGACCAGCGTTTCTTTTTATATAAGCAAATCCAACCCCTTTGGGACCATGAAATTTATGAGCCGCCGCAGTAAGGAAATGGGCATTGGATTTCTGCACATCCAATGGGAAATGTCCAATAGACTGTACCGTATCCGAATGAAATAAGGCATCATTTTCAAGACAAAGTTTGCCAACTGCCTCTATATCTATAATGTTTCCTATTTCATTGTTCACATGCATAAGACTCACTAATTTTTTACTTCCATCCCTCTTCAGCAACGACTCCAAATGGCCAAGATCCGGATTTCCATAGATATCCAAATCCACAAACATGAGATCTATACCATATTCTTTGACCAGCGCCTCCGCTGTATGCAAGACCGCATGATGCTCTATTTTTGAAGTAATCAAGGTTTTCACCCCAAGATCCCTAACACTGCACCTAAGAATCATATTGTCCGCTTCGGTACCTCCCGAAGTAAAGATTATCTCCGCTGGGTGAGCGTTTAAATACTTTGCAATAGTTTTTCTTGTTTTTTCAATAGCCGTTTTAGCTGTCCTTCCAAAACCATGGGAAGAAGATGGGTTACCATAGCAACTTGCCAGGGCATCTTGCATTTTTGAGATGACTTCCGGTCTAACCTGAGTGGTTGCGGCACTATCCAAATAAACCTTTTTCATTAAAAAATAAATCAAATTAAAACCTTCCCCAACTCCAGGAAAGTTCGCCAAAATTACTCGAAATAAAGTTAATTTCCTGTAAAATGCTCATAAACCTCTAGGATTATAACCTATATTTCGATTAAATTTGAGGCATGAAAAATCTCTTGACTTTCCTTTTGTGCATATCCCTTTATTCATGCAATGATGGGGATTTAACCATAGAGACTATAGACTTTGATGATATAGACATAGATTATTGTGACACTTCGGTATCGACCAGCACCACTTTATTCTTTAAAATTAACGGCAACGAAGCACTAATACTCACCCTAGCGAGTGGGACTCTTAAGAATGAAGCATCGGACGGAGAGGTTGAATATCCTATCTCAACTAGTACCTCCCTCACCTATCGTGATTTTTCCGATGATGTTTCCAGTGATTATTTTTGCGATCTTATCCCTGTAACGGAACCTACGGTAATCGAAGAAATTGAGGCCGAGAGCGGTTCTGTACTTATAACCACTACAGAAATAGTTGATGGTGAGAACACTTCATATGAACATACTATAAGGCTCAGCGAAATTACTTTTATCAACGAATCCAACAATCAGCGTATAACCGATTTAAGTATCAATGATTTTGGGACTGTGACAACCAATTAATTATGGGGTGTTCTGAAAAAAATAAACTTCCGTAGCCCCCATACCGTATTTCTGGTAGTCCGCGTCATAATACTTTGCGTTTTCGTACCGCTTAAAGAGATAATGTAGTTCTTCTTTCAAAATTCCTTCCCCGACTCCGTGAATAAATACAACCTTTTGTATCTTTTTACGAATAGCGAAATCCAGTTGACGTTTGGCCGTATCAAGTTGAAGGTTCAACATTTCAAAATTGGTCATTCCTTTTGTTGAGGGTGTTAACTTATCTATATGCAGATCAACTTCCATCTGTGGGGCGTATCGTTCCTTGGGCCTTATTTTCCTGCTGTGCCTATTCTTTGGCAATTCCTTCTCTGCCTTTATTTTGGCCACCTCAAAATTGGACACTTTAATAGCATTGGAGCCGGCAATTTTCAATAATTCGTCCGCCGTATATTTCAATAAGAAACCGTCTTTACTTTCCACCGAAATTTGCCTACCATTTATTTTTACCACAACCCCTTGAACAATATCATCAATGGCCTCAACTTGATCTCCTACCTTAAAATCCATTAGCTATTTTCTTTGTCTTTTTCCTCATCCCTATTTTGATCTATACTCCACAACTGTGTGGTCTTGTAAAGACCAAACATTAAAAGGACAATTCCAATGCTCAATGCATATTCCTCATGCATTATATAGTCTCCCAACCCAGCAATTACAGCTCCTGCCAGTATCAGCACCAAATAAAAAGTCCGTTTTGTTTTCATTGCCCAAAAATAATAGTATTTTTCGGTAAAGAATTATATTAGTACTTTAAATAATCCTGATGGCGATTCTCTTGGAACTGGAAAATTATATGCTGCCTTGTATGAACAAGCAGATTTTCGGCATTGAGTGTCCAGGTTGCGGAATTCAACGTTCTATTTCATATCTGTTGGACGGCAATTTTATAGAGGCCCTAAAGATATACCCGGCCATTTATACCATTATATTTCTAGTTGGTTTTATTGGTGCCTCCCTCTTGTTCGATATCAAAAACTCCTTTAAGATCAAAATCTATCTTTTATACCTAAACGCTGGAATCATCATAGTAAGTTACATTTACAAAATGGTTCATCTAATACATTAAAAAAAATTATGGAACAACAAAAATTACCCAACGCAACACTAATATTGGTTTTCGGGATTATTTCAATAGTTACCTGCTGCTGCTATGGAATTATTGGACTGATATTTGGGATAATAGGCCTTATTCTAGCAAAAAAAGCCACTATGCTCTACGCAGTAAATCCCAGTATGTATGAAGGCTACAACAATGTTAAATTAGGAAAAACCTTATCGATTATAGGTATTGTTTTGAATATTCTAGTAATCTTCTTTTTCATTTGGATTATCTCTATTATTGGTTGGGATGCATTACAGAACGAAGAACTTATGAGAGAGAGAATGGAAGATTATTTTCAAAACCTTCAATAGACTTTATTACAACCCATCAATTTAATTAAGCACTTTTATGGAAAACAACCAAACCCGTCCCAAACCGAACAACTATTTGGTTTTAGCGATTATCAGTACTGTATTCTGTTGCCTGATTCCTGGTATAGTGAGTATTGTGAATGCCGCCAAAGTAAATGAGGCCTATGCCCTAGGTAATTATGAACAGGCCGAAAGAGCTTCTAAAAATGCAAAAACATGGGCTATTGTTGGTATTGCCATAGCTGGCTTGTTTTGGCTCATATATATCGCCTTTTTTGGCTTAGCCCTTTTTGGAGGATTAATGAGCGGAGGTGATTTCTAACAAAAAGAAAATATTTGGAATGATAGTTTTAGGAGTGGTATTCTTTGGAATACTGCTCCTTTATTTTTTCTACAACCCAAGTAGTTCCAACCACTTTCCTCAATGTCCATTTTTGACTGCCACAGGCTATTACTGTACGGGATGTGGAAGTCAGCGGGCACTGCACGATTTACTCCACTTGGATATAATTGGTGTAGCCAAACATAACCTACTCTTTATTCCTGCGTTTTTATTGATTGCCTACCATTGGGTTCGAAGCTATGCACCCGTAAAAGGCAAAGAAAGTTTACCAGATTTAATATATCACCCCAAAACTCCCATGCTGCTATTGATAATAATTACCCTGTTCACTATTTTTAGGAATATAGACCTATATCCTTTTACCCTTTTGGCTCCAGAATAAAAAAAGCCCGTTACAATATCAATAACGGGCAATCTCTTTCGAGGTGTGGAATATTATTTTTCAAACCGCTTAAGCGTTTGAATTATAATCCCAACACATTCCAAAAGTTGTTCTTTATTCATCACTAAAGGAGGAGCGAACCTAATAATATTTCCATGGGTTGGTTTCGCCAAAAGTCCATTATCCCTTAATGCCAAACAAATGTCCCAAGCAGTTGAACTATCTTCCGTGTCGTTTATCAAAATGGCATTTAATAATCCTTTACCCCTGACAGCCTTTACAATATTACTATTTGGTATAAACTTATTGAGTTCTTCCCTGAACAGCATACCCAATTGATATGCATTTTCCGCAAGTCCTTCTTCTTTGACTACCTCTAGAGCAGCTATGCCCACTGCTGCTGCCACTGGATTACCTCCAAAAGTACTACCATGACTACCGGGTTTTATGACTTCCATGATTTCGTCATTGGCCAGAACTCCGGAGATCGGATAAGCTCCTCCTGAAAGCGCCTTTCCCAAAATTAATATGTCCGGTTTCACCTCTGGCGTACCACTGCAGTGCCTGTCGGGACAGCTACAATTGCCACAGGTAGCCAATAATTTACCTGTACGGGCTATTCCTGTCTGTACCTCATCGGCAATAAAAAGTACATTATGCTTTTTACACAATTCTCGCGCCTTGACAAGATAGTCATCAGAAGGGACGTATACTCCAGCTTCTCCTTGAATTGGCTCAACAAGGAATCCAGCAATATTCTTATCACTTTCCAAAACCTCTTCCAAAGCGTTTATATTATCGTACTCAATCTTAATAAAGCCTTCTGTATAAGGGCCATAGTTTTTGCGAGCAATAGGATCATTGGAAAATGAGATAATGGTAGTAGTCCGTCCATGAAAATTATTTTCACAAACAACAATCTGCGCCTGGTTTTCGGAAATACCTTTTTTCTCATAGGCCCATTTTCTACAAATTTTAAGAGCAGTTTCCACCGCTTCGGCCCCTGTATTCATGGGTAATAATTTGTTGTATCCAAATGTTTGTGAGGCCAACTTCTCAAATTTTCCGAGCATATCATTGTAGAATGCCCTGGAAGTCAAGGTTAGCGTTTGAGCCTGTTTTATCATGGCATTGACAATTTTAGGATGACAATGCCCTTGGTTTACTGCAGAATAGGCGGACAAAAAGTCGTAATATTTTTTTCCTTCAACATCCCAAACAAAAACTCCCTCTCCCCTACTTAAAACAACAGGTAGCGGATGATAGTTGTGCGCTCCGAATTTTTCTTCCAATGCGATGGCATCTTCAGAAGATAATTTTTCCAAAACCGACATGATTAAATAACTTTTAAATAAAACTTTAGCAATTCCTTCTTGGGGAGAGAAATCATCCTTCTTTTGTAGAGCACGCAAATTACGAATTGTAACTTGCATCCTAAAATTTTAGGACATTGAATTTTGATCGGAATAACCTACCAATCACTCTTTTAAATAAAAAGTGGCACTGACAGGATAATGATCGGACAAAAACCAATTTTCCGGTCCGTTGTGGACTTGGGCATCCTTACATTTTTTAGAGAGCCAAGGTGAAACCATAATATAATCTATCCTTTCCATACGTGAAAGCAGTTGATTGGGGGCTTCTTGATTTACCTCAACCAGAACGCGCCCAGGAAAACTAGCTCTTTCCATCAATCCTGTAGAATATTTTTGAACTGCATCAAATAAAGGTAATGAAAGAAATTTGGACATTACAGCATAATCCAATCCTCCATTTTCTATATTGCCGTTTAAACCCTTTCCCAGGTTGGACTCCCTTAATCTTGTAATTAAATAACCATTGGTGTTGTACATATCCGCATCAAAGGGCGAATGGGCATTAAAATCGCCTAATACCACGTATTTAGAAGTAGATTTGGTGATGGCATCCAATTTCGCGGATAGGATACCGGCCTCTTCCCGTCTTCTTGCAATGCTTCCAGGATGGAGGTGAACCACCAAAAAATCAATTCCGTTTGTTTTACAGTGCAAAGCGCCATGATGCAAGCCATCCATTAATTCTTCCTTTAGCACAATAGGATACTTGGAGGTAAAACCAACTGAATAACCCGTTGTTTTTAAGAGTACAGAATAATTATGGCCCCAAGCTTTGGCATCTTCCTGCAACTTTTCCGGGGTATAGGCACACAATTCCTGAAGGGCCACCACATCTGGAGTCTGAGTACTTATCCAATTTTGAACCTTCCCCCTTCTTTCATTATCCTTGCCCCAATCATATCCGTTCCAAATATTATAGGTAATTATTTTGAAGTCGCTCCCCTCACTTTGTGACAAAAGTGAAAATGGTAGCAATGTAATTATCAACAATAAAATATTTCGAAAATTCATGGGTCCATATTAATTTTAAGAACATGCCCTACAGTGCGTTGACCCCCATAAATATTCCAACCCGAAGGAGCGTACAAATATGCCGGTTTATTATTTATCATCAAAATTTTAGGGCGTTCCAGCTTCGGATCTGGGCCGTATATCTTTACTACTTTTTGGGGATCGTATTCCCTATAATAGGTGGACAATAGATCATAACCAATAGTAGCATCCTCCAAGTTGAACGTAAGTCCATCCTTAGATTTCCAAAGTGTCCCACCGCCAACTATACCCGTATTTTGACCATGATTGTCCGTGGTTAACAAATAGATATAATCTTGATAGGTAAAAACGGTTCCATCCTCCAATGTCCCCTTATTAGAAGTAACGGGCTTGTCCTGAATAGTATATGGACCCTTTAGTTTCTTGGCTATAGCCAGGCCATACTTTAAAATACCTTCTGTGGTTTTGGTTTTAAAATACAAATAGTACCTTCCATTTACTTTCATAAAGGTCGGATTGGCCACTCCCATATTGGACTTATAATTCCATTTAATAGGGTTGTCGGCATTTAAGACCATGCCGTCCTTCCCAACCTTCTTCCATGGACCATAAGGAGATTTTGCAATGGCCATTCCAATACGTTGGTTTCCGCCATGAGGAGGTTGATGATAATCCGTATTGGCAATATACAACAGCACATATTGCTTACCCACTTTTTTTATTTCTGGGTTATGTGGTGCATATTTATCCCAGGTATCCTTTCCCGTACCTTTGAGGGCAATATCAGAGAAAACAAAAGGCCCTTCTGGTGAATCGGAAACATAGTGAGCTATTTCGGAAGATTTTCTCCAAGCAGGATTAACATTCTTTTCTTGCCATCTTGCAACGAATAAATGAGTTTTTCCATCCTGATCCTGTATGGGTGCACAGCCCCAAATAGTATAATTATCATCTTGAACGGCAACGCCCTTGTATTCCAAATTCTGGGCGATAAAAGATAAGGGCATCTGCAAAGACTTGTCTTGGGAATATCCAGAATCAATGACCAAAAGTATGAAAATAACAAACAATTTTAATACGTATTTCATTTCACAATATTCAATATATTTTTAAATCCTGGCATTTGGTGACCGGTTTGGTTTTAATAACTAACTAATTGGATTAATACTTCTTATATTATTCCATAACAACTTCCAAGGGAATCTGTACATTAAAAGAACTGCCATCATTTTTAGGGTTTACATTTTCTACAGCACAGGCAGCATACAAATATTTGGGAAAACCTTCTTCATTTAACAACAGTTGCGGGCGTTCCAATCTATCCACCTCAAGAATCGACCCATCCATTAAATGCAACTTCCGCTCCATAAATAGCGGTTTTTCCGTTAAATCCCAAACAATACCACCAGTCGATGATAACAAGGCCAATGTCTTTTTATGGCCTGTTAGTCTTCCCGTAAAATCCTTCACTATAGCCATAAATTTTTGGATTTTATTGGAGTACCAAACATAGGGATCCTCAGTACTTGCCAAAGAACCATCAGGCATTTTTACATCGAAAACAAAATTATCCAAAGGTATAAATGGACCTTTTGGGGTATCGCCAATAGCCACCCCATGGACGCCTTTCCAGTGTGGCTCATAGACGTTGCCCTTAAAGAACAGCATATATTTCTGAATCTTTGGGTTATAAACCACTGAGGGGTTCACCACTATTATATTGTCTGGTTTTACCTTGATCCCAAAGGGGGATGCATTAATAACATTATCGGCCTTTACCCTAGTTCGCGGTGTTAACAAAGGCTGTTTTGGACGCATAAAGTTTCCCAGAAGCAAATCTTCAAAACTATCAAATTCCAACACCCCTATACAGAGTGATTGTTGAACCCTAGCCCGTTTGTCCAAATTTTCACCTGAAGAACCCCTGAGCTGTTCCGCTGGATCTTTGGATCCTATATAATACAGATAATACTTTCCGTTAAATTTATTGATATGTGGATTGTGCACCATTTGGGCGTCCCAGGACATATTGTCCCCGTGATAGCGGGTACCTTTCAATACTATTTTTTGAAACTTAAAGCCCTTGTCCGGATAATCTGAAACGGCATATCCAATTTTGGACTGCAACACCCAGTCCTTGACAAAACTACCTCCTTCCGCTCCGCTTTCCCAAAGTGAAAAAAGCATATGATACTTACCATCGTCTCCCTTAACCACGCTGGCTCCCCAAACAAAATAATTCGGGATTTGAAATATAGAGGCGCCAATTATTTTATTGGGAGATTCCTTTAACCCTACTGCTCTGGCATCAATTTTCCCTGACGTAATCGTGATATTTTGGGCCCAGCATAAAAAGGTGTTAATAAAGCATCCTAACAGAATGCCCCTTTTAAAACAAGTGAATATTCCTTTCATTAATAGTTGGTAATCTCTCCAATTACAGTCCTTATTTTTTCCATAAAGACTTTTCAATTTTGTTAATCCGAACCATATGATATGGCCAAGTCATTTGTTCTTATTTCCAGTAATTTTTCCTTTAAAATCTTTTGCATTTCCTGAACCACATCACCATAGGCAGGGTTATGCGCCAAATTATTGTATTGTTTGGCATCGTGTTCCATGTCGAAAAGCTCCATCCCTGATCCGGCATCTTCGTCATACTGAATATATGCCCATTTATGGCTTCGCACAAGAAAGGACTTGCCTCCTTGGCTTACGGAAAATGCATATTCCCTAATATCCGACTTTGGATTATCCAAAGTTTTCACAAGGCTTTTACCCTGTAAATGTTTGGATGCCTTTAACCCTGCCAATTCGGCCAAAGTAGGATACAGGTCCAACAGTTCGGAAAAGGAATTACAGACCGCCGGTGCTTTTCCAGGCACTTTGATAATCAAAGGCACCCTAACCGATTCCTCATGAAGGCTTACCTTCATCCAAAAACGGTGTTCCCCCAAATGAAAGCCATGGTCGGAAGTAAAAACAACAATGGTATTATCCTCCAAGCCTTCTTCCTTCAAAGTCTTTAGTATCTTTCCTACCTGTGCATCCATATAGGCTACAGAAGCGTAATACCCAGCTACTGCCTTTTTTTCCTGTTCATCGGACATTTCCCCATTTACACTGGTCACATAGTTAATTCCTCGAGCGGGAATATCGTCCCAATCATTTTCAACTTTAGGGGGCAATACCATTTGTTGGTGTGGATAAGGTTCAAAATATTTCCTTGGAGCAACAAAAGGCACATGGGGCCGTACCAACCCCACTGCCAAAAAGAAGGGATTATTTTTATTTTGTTTAATAAGTTCGATAGCCTTTACAGCGGTCTTACCATCGGAATGTACCAAATCGTCCCCATCCGCCTTTACAATGGTCATAACATTACCCCCTTTTCTTGGCTTAAGTCCGTAAGGATTATTTTGCACCAATTCAGCCTCCCCCTCTGCAGTCCATTCCGGTCCCTGACTATTAAACCTTTCGGTCCAGGAGGCCTCATCGTCCTGTCCGTTGGAACCCGTTTCAATATCTATGGGAACTCCCATATGGTAAATCTTGCTTACCCGTGCCGTATAATAACCGTTATCCTTAAACAATTGTGAAAGTGATTTGCGTGAAGGCCCAACATTCTCTCTCCCGCTTACATATCCGTAGGTGGTAGTAGCATTAGGGTAATAGCCAAACATTAAAGAAGCCCTTGAGGGCCCACAGACCGGATACTGGGTATAAGCTCTGGTATATTTAACACCTTGTGCCGCCAATTGATCAATATTGGGTGTATGTGCCGCCTGATTTTCATAGGATGAAATAGCAGTGGCCGTTAAATCATCCGCAATTATGAATAATACATTGGGCTTGTTGTTCTTTATTTTTTTTGCAGTTTTGCCTTGCTGTGCATGTCCAGCAATAAAGCCGATCATTAACAGACTTAAAAGCAATTTTCCCATTTTAACCAATTTATTTGAATTTAAAGATTGATAATTGTTCCTACTTTCCAAAAATAACACTTAGTTCCCCAATATCTAATACAGGCCAACACTTCGTTTAATACGAATCAATTCTTTCGATCCATTCATATTTAATTTTCCTATTGCCAAAACGAATCTAACAAATACAAATAAGACTCTGTTAAAAAGCTACATAAATCCTAAAAAAATCTCCTATTTTTGCGCCATGCGCAGAAAGAATACAAGACAAGTTTTTGAAAACGTAGAAGTAGTAGATGCAGGAGCCAAAGGCAAGACAATTGGAAAAGCACCTGACGGACGTGTAATTTTCCTTACCAACACTGTCCCCGGGGATGTAGTGGACGTAATGACCACCAAAAAAAGAAAAGCCTATTTCGAGGGGGTAGCCACCAAATTCCATACATTTTCCGATAAAAGGACTACTCCAGTATGTGAGCATTTTGGGGTATGTGGCGGATGTAAATGGCAGGATATGGGTTATGAGCACCAACTGTTCTACAAACAAAAGGAGGTTGAGAACAACCTTCGTAGAATTGGCCATTTGGAACTGCCAAAAACCAGTAGCATCATAGGCTCTAAAAAACAGTATTTCTACAGAAACAAAATGGAATTTTCTTTTTCGGATAGCCGATGGTTGACCCTGGAGGAAATAAACTCCGGTAAGGAAATTGATAATAAAAACGCCCTGGGATTTCACATCCCTGGTATGTGGGACAAAATATTGGACATTAAAAAATGTCATTTGCAGGAAGATCCATCCAATGCTATTAGGTTGGAAATAAAGGATTTTGCTATTAAGAACAATCTATCTTTCTTTAATCCCAGGAATCAGTGGGGTATGCTGCGCACGGTAATGATACGTACTTCCTCTACGGGCGAAATTATGGTCATGGTCCAATTTTATGAGAACGATTTGGAAAAAAGGGAATTATTAATGAACCATTTGGCTTTAAGCTTTCCAGAAATAACTTCTCTGCTATATGTCATCAATCAAAAACAAAATGACACCATATATGACCAAGAAATCATATGTTATTCCGGACGGGATCATATATTTGAGGAAATGGAAGGTCTTCAGTTTAAAATAAATGCCAAATCCTTTTATCAAACCAACTCGGACCAAGCGTATGAACTATATAAAGTAACGCGGGATTTTGCCGGACTTACCGGAAATGAATTGGTTTATGACCTTTACACCGGCACGGGGACTATTGCCCAATTCGTAGCTAAAAAAGCCAAAAAGGTAATAGGCATAGAAGCCGTTCCCGAGGCTATTGCCGATGCCAAGGCTAATGCAAAAAGAAATAAAATAGACAACGTAGATTTCTTTGTAGGGGATATGAAGAATGTCTTTAATCCTACTTTCATAAAGGAACACGGAAGGCCAGATCTAATTATTACCGATCCTCCCAGAGATGGTATGCATGCGGCCGTTGTACAGCAAATACTATCCATTGCTCCAGAAAAGGTCGTATATGTAAGCTGCAACAGCGCTACACAAGCCAGGGATTTGGAAATGATGAAGGACGATTATGAAATATTGAAAGTGCAGCCCGTGGATATGTTTCCGCAAACCCATCATGTTGAAAATGTTGTACTTTTAAAGAAACGGACCAAATAGTCCACCCGAGCATGAAGAAATTCTATATTCCAATACTAGTTTTAATTACATTCATCAGCTTTGGAGCCTGCGAAAAAGATGATATCTGTATAGACGGGGACACCCCACTACTAGTGATAAGATTTTATGATGTGGACAACCCCACCGAATTAAAAAAGGTAACCAAATTTAGAATTGTGGGAGTTGGTCAGAATACTACGGTTACGACCGTATCCGACAGAACCGATTCGGATTCTATTTCCATTCCTTTAAAGGTTACAGAAAACACCACAGGTTTTTATTTTATTAGCAACTCTTCAGATGTTGAAACTACAGATTCCGGTGGCGAAACAGTTACCGTTGAAGGGGGAGATTTAGATACCTTGTACTTAAATTACAATAGAATAGATAAGTTTGTTTCCAGGGCGTGTGGATATATTGCCAATTATGAAGATTTAAGCGGCGATTTAAAAACGGAAACCGATAACTGGATAAAGGATATAGAAATTGTAACCCCATTGGTAGAAAATTCAATAGCGGCCCATGTTAAGATATATCATTAGTAGTTTTTTATTTCTCACCTTTCTTTTGGGATCTTCCCAAAGCAAGCCTATCGACTTGCAGCCAAAAGATACAGTGGCCCATACCGACCCTTACGGTATTAGGGTGGGAATAGATCTTAGTCGCCTGTTAATTTCCTTTTTAAACGATGATTACCAAGGACTTGAATTAGTTGGGGATTACAGGATAACGAACAAACTGTATGTGGCCGCAGAACTGGGTAATGAAAAGAATACCAGACAAGAGGACCTATACAATTTTACCACTTCTGGAAGCTATTTAAAACTTGGGGTGGATTATAACACCTATAGCAATTGGTATGGTATGAACAATTCAATACATGTCGGGGGGCGCTATGCCTATAGTACCTTTAGCCAAACTTTGAACAATTATCAAATTTTTGACACCAACCGGTATTGGAACGATCCCGAATATCAAATCAATCCTGACCCCAACGCTGTAAATGATTTTCCCTGGGGCTCCAATGTCGCCCAAGAATATAGCGGATTAAATGCCAGTTGGCTGGAGGCCGTGCTAGGTGTAAAAGCCGAACTCTTCGCCAACATTTATTTGGGGGCAAGCGTTCGCATCGGATTCTTGGTCAGCAACAAGGAACCGGATAATTTTAGTAATCTATGGATTCCTGGATTCAATAAAGTTACCGACGGTAGCAAATTTGGCGTTGGCTACAACTATTCCATAACCTATTTTTTACCGCTCTACAAAAAAGCAAAAAAAATTAAGGAAAAGGAAGAAAAGCAGCCACCAATGCCAGAAAAACCTAGAGCTCCCGGAAACCCTTAATAAAAATCCATTTCATCATCAGTTTTTCTCCTGATCTTGTTTTTACAGCACTAAATTTGGGAGCCAATATACTTGCGGCCACCGCGGCTATAAAAGCTAGAACCAGAGTATTGAGCGATAAGAACATCCCAAGTAATAATCTGCCTGCCACAAATAAAATGGCGAAGCCTAGAAAATTAAAGAAAAGGGCCTTGTGTTTTGGTTTCAAGATTACTATACTTTTAAATTATCAAATACGGGTTATTCCTCCTTGTTAAATTTGGCCTTCTTGCTCCCCTCGTACATTACGTATTTTACCAAGCGCGATTCCAAATGACTATTAAAGACCTTTATCTTCCTTGAAGGACGAAGCCCCACAAATTTTAAGGCCTCCAAATTGGATGTAATGAACCAGGCATCGGTCCCTGGATAATTGCGTTTTAAAGTGTTTCCTATATCGCTATAAAAATCCTCCATTTCTATATCCAATCGCTCACCGTAAGGTGGATTGAACACCATATGCAAATGTTTGTCAGTGAATTTTTCGGTATCAAAGAAGTTTTTCCTTTCAACGGTTATATAATCGGATAAATTGGCATTAACAATATTATCCTGAGCCTTTCGCACTGCAGATGGCGCCTTGTCATATCCAATGATCTTATGATTAAACTCCCGTGTCCTTTTGAGACTGCTGTCCACAATTTTTTCAAAAAGATCGGCATCAAAATCATGCCATTTCTCAAAGGCAAATTCCTTCCTATTAATGTTGGCCGGAATATTACAGGCAATCATGGCTGCTTCTGTCAATAAAGTGCCACTACCGCACATGGGATCCAAAAAGTCGCATTGTCCATCCCATCCACTTAACAATAAAAGACCTGCGGCCAAAACCTCATTTATGGGCGCAATATTGGTAGCCGTCCTGTACCCACGTTGATGTAACGACCTCCCTGAAGAATCCAAGGCCACATTGCATTGATCATTTTGTATATGGATATTGATCCTAACATCCGGGAATTTTATATCTACATCCGGCCTACTACCATCTGTATCCCTAAACTTATCCACTATGGCATCTTTGGTTTTTTGGGATATATATAAGGAGTGGGTAAAATTTTCACTATTTACTGTGGCGTCTATGGCAAAAGTCGTGGAGGTCGACAGATAATCGAACCAATCCATGGCATAGATTTTTTTGTAAAGATCGTTCTCATCCCGAACGCGAAATGAATGAATAGGTTTCACTATTTTAATCGCAGTCCGCAAACAAAGGTTTGCCTTGTACATAAAGCCTGTATCGCCTTCAAAAAAAACGCTCCTAACCCCTTCTTCAACATTTCCTGCACCAAGGTTTCGCAGTTCCTTTGCCAAAATTTCTTCAAAACCAAACATGGTTTTGGCCACCATTTTAAAATTATTGTTCATATCTACCTTTAAGATTACCGCAAAAATACGTTAATTTTAGCCCTTATTAGCCAATATGATAATTTTGTAGAATACCAGAACTAATCCTAAATGAAATATTTATTACCCATTCTTGGTGTATTACTGAGTTTTATATTTGTATACTTCACAAAACCAAAAAACAAGGAAGTCTTTAAACTTCTTTTAGCTTTCAGCGGCGCTTTTTTGCTGGCACTTACTGTATTTGAATTGTTCCCCGAAGTTTATGGCAGTGCAGAACCAAAAACGGTAGGGGTATTTATTATGTTGGGGATACTGCTCCAGATTTTTCTTGAATTTTTTTCCAAGGGGGCCGAACACGGGCATGTTCATTTAGATCCTGAAAAATCGGATTTTCCTTGGATGCTTTTCATAAGCCTTTGTATCCATTCCCTGCTTGAAGGATTGCCCATAGAAAATCACGGTACAATTCTATACGGAATTCTGATCCATAAAATCCCCATTGCCATTATCCTCAGCATATTCTTATTAAGCTCTAAGATAAAATTGCAATCCGCAATATTTTTTATCGTTCTTTTCTCTGTGATGACCCCCATAGGTACCTACATTGCAGCCAATTATGAGTTTGTCCATAGGTATGCCGTCTTGCTGAACGCTTTGGTAATTGGTGTTTTCCTCCATATCTCAACGGTTATTTTGTTTGAAAGTTCGGAAGCGCACAAATTCAACCTGCGTAAATTGGTGGTCATTATACTAGGTATCGTAATTGCTTATTCCCTGTAAATGTTTAGTAAGGAAGAAGCAAAAAAGTTAAGGCAGGATTTCTGGATTTCTTTTGGAAAATCATTTCCAAGAAAATGGATTCTTTACAACACCGGAATAAAGGATTTCTCATTTAAGTTCCACTTTGATTTGTCCACTGCCATGGTTTCAATGGATATTGAAAATCAAAATCTGGAGAAACGTATGGAATTATGGGAAAAATTAATTTCACTTCAGTCGCTTTTCAAAGAGGAATATCTACCAAATGCCCTGTTCCAGGATACGGTTTTCCTAGACAACGGTAAGGAAATATCGAGGGTCTCCGTTAGTTTGAACAATGTTTCCATACATAACAAAAACACCTGGCAAGAGACCATGGTATTTTTGAAGGAAAACATGACCAAATTTGAAGATTTCTTCAACGAATATGAAGATATTATTCGTCCCTAAACCACATCGATCATAATAAAAAACCAATGACTTATGGCACCTCCCAGCACGAACAAATGCCAGATAAAGTGATTATAAGGGATCCTTTCCATAGCGTAAAACAGTATCCCTAAAGTATAAAATGCACCCCCTAAAAAAAGGGTTCCCATTCCAATGGTCGTGGTATTGCTTAGTAAATTATCCAAATCCAATACGATCAACCAACCCATTACCAAATAAAGTAAAAGCGATATAAATTCGTATTTGCCAGTGTAAAATAACTTCATTAGCGTACCAACAGCAGCTATACCCCAGACAATATAAAATAGTAGCCACCCATTACCTTTTTCCAACAATATCAAGGCCACTGGTGTATAGGTCCCCGCAATTAAAAAATAAATACTGATGTGATCCAATATTCGTAATCTATTTTTCAAATTTGGATCCTTTACAAGATGGTATAAGGTTGATGCCGTAAATAAAAGCACAAAGGTAAAGCTGTAAACAACAATGGAAAAAATTCCATAGGCATTGTGCCGATCGTTTATCTGATAAAGCACAATAAAGCCTATTAGCCCAAGAAGGATGCCAAGGGCATGTGAAAGGGTGTTCAATTTTTCCTCTTTTTCCAGCATTTGTTGGTTGTTGATAATGTAAAATTAACCAAAGTAAATTTTACATGAATGCCATATCTTAGGAAATAAATAATATTGCCCCGTCTGCACAAATAACACTTATAACCAGGCAAATAGCTCCATTACGCCATTAAATCTACGTATTACACCAAAAGCTTATTGGGCAACGATCAATCTACTTCAAAAACAGCTTCGGAAGCCAGTGGTAAACCATCGTTGGTAATTCCTTGTAAAACAACTCTATAGATGGAAGATTTCGTTCCTGCTGGAAAAATCACTTTGCTCTTTCCATTATTATCCATTTTCACTGTGGGCTCCCAATGGAGGGTGGAACTGAATTTTTTCCTATTCGCTCCCAGATCGTCATTTCCATACGCCGGTTCGTAAAACTTTCTGGGCTTATAAAATCCCTGGTAGTTAAACACATTGCCAGCAACTTTATTTTTCTGATCCTTAAGCTCCTTACCTGTTAGGGTGTACACTGCAATAACACCGTTTCCTCCTTCGGAACCAAAAATGGAAGCTCTAGACCCTTTTAAAACATCAATAAAATCGACCTCCCAAACAGGGACGTTTTCAATTGCTTCTTGGTTTACAGGTACACCATTTAAAAGGAAAAGGGGGGTGGTTCCTCTTTCCGAACTCATGGAATTAACACCTCTAATAGCCACAAATCCACCATACACATCTACCCCAGGGACACGTGCACGTAAAGCCGCCAAAATATTCGGATAGGGCTGATTTCTTATTTCTGAAAAATCCACTGTATTGGATACACTGCTGTAAATAGAATTGGTGCTTCTTTTTGTATCCATCTCTTTTTTCTTTGACTTACCTTCAGTTAAGATCAATACTTCATCCAATTGGATCAATTTCATCATTTCGTTTTCAAAATTCGTATCAAAGCCTTTTCTTGCATTAGGATTTTCTAAAAATTGTTCAAAGTTGGTAGTTTCCCTTAGCCCATACTCCTTCTTAATGGCACTGACGGGTGCAGGTCTTATGGAATCCAATTGAACAGCGAATTCTTTCATTGGACGCTCATAATCCACCATTTCAAAAGCCAATTTATTATCTTCCATAATATCTAGCCCCAAAAACTTAAAACTTCCGTCTTCGTCGGATTTTATGCTTAGGCGACCCATCAGATTACTGTCTTGAAAAGTTAATTTCACGGTAGCTACATCCGGTTTTTCAGGATTGTGAAATTTACGCACCCCGCCTTCCACAGAGATTCCCAATTCCTTAATAAACTCAAACGAATCACCCTTGATATTCGGCAAATCGTTTACTATAAACTGTCGCCATCCTTGAGTCATCATCAACAGGTCCAAGAACTGTCTTCTTTTAGGATCTTCGGAATAAAAGTAGTAACCAGGATGTTCTATATCCCCTTTTAATTCTGAATTTAACAACAAATACGTTCGTATATCGGACTGAAATTCCCTAGGTGACGCTGCCGCTAAATCTATAATGGACATAGACATATTTGCTCCGAAATTCGATATCTCCATTCCATCGGAATCCAGTTCTACACTTAATTCCACCGTGCCATTTTTGGCATTGGTGTGCGAAGTAGGAATAATTTTTATTTGGGGAGACGAACTGCTGTCATCGTAAAATACCAATCTCTCGGAAATGGCTTTACTCTTTTCATCCATAAGGGTAAATTGGGCAATACCGGTCACAAGGAGCTTTTTATCGACCTTAAAAACAGCTATAGATTTATCCTGCTTAATTTGGGCATTATATATTGTTCCCGTTCGCTGGCTCCCAAGCAAACTATAGCCTTTAAGCCCATTGGCACTTGATGTTTGAATATTTATTTGATAATAATCCCTTAATTCCTGGACCCGCATTACAATTCCATTATTGACCCCATGTGGCAGATCATAGGAATATTTTTTGCCATTATACATAATATTGGCAGTGTATTTTCTTCCCGCTACAGGCTTAATATCGAAAAGTCCCATCCCTAAATGGGCAGATGTAAATTCAGTGATTTGGACACCCGTATCATCTAAAATTACACCTTCAATATCCATGGACCTGCCATCTACCCCTAATATTTTGAAACCAACACGGTTAAAATAATCATTGACCAAGTGCCCACCCTCAGGGAAAAATTGCAAATCTGGAATTTGCCCTTCCAATACTACTTCCGATTCCACCTGATCAATCCCATCCAAAACAGTCCCAGCGCTTTTCGTTATAAAGTTCAATGGGCTAATGTATATCTGCTGCCTAAAAAAATAGTCCTCTTCAAAATTCCTCATATAGTTTGTATAGGCCCTTAGCGTATACGCACCTCCATATAAATCTGAAGGCAAGGCAAAGTCCCCATTGCCAATACCATCTTCTATCCTAATTATTTTGAAGTCTATTATTTTGTTGTCCGGACCAACAATATCTACATATACTACATTCCTTATAGCATCCCATAAGTGGGAAGCCGCGTTTAAAAGGTATACTTTAAACCAAATATCTTCCCCCGCATTATAATATGATTTGTCCAGATGCAAGAACACCTTTTCCCGATAATTAATGGAATCATTAGCTATAGAATATTCAGATGTATCCTTTCCCTGGGAATAAGTGAAATTAGTGAACACAATCCAAAGAAATAATACTAATGATGATATTTTCAAAAGGTTCAATATTTAGTTCGACTGTAAAATTAAATCTACAATTTTTTCTTTAAAAAAAACATAATTTAACTTTGGCAAAAAGAAATATTCGCGAACCATTTGCACATTAAGTCATTGAAATGAACATTTTCACCAACCACGAAATAAGGTCCCGTTAAAAAATAAATAAACCAATAAACTACAGATAATCTCTTTCAGTATTATTGGACAATAAGCTTGGCCCTCATCACCGATGAATGACCTGGAAAAGTACATACTATCCAATATTCACCTGGTTCCTCAGGCATTTTAACATAAATCTTTTCAGCTGTTTCCGGTTGCATAATAGCGGTGTGATAAAGCACTAAATCGGTATCCGGTACATAGTTATAGTCAGGCCCGTCCAATCCCAGCATTAAGGCCATTTGCCCCACCTTATCCACCGACTCCACACCTTTCTGGGTAATTACGAGGTTGTGCATCATATCGTCGTTATTATTAAAAGTGAGCTCTACCTTAGCTCCTCTTTTCACCTGCACTTCCTCAACATCATACTTTAAACCAGGTTTGGTACCTATCATTAATTTTTGATCGGATTTATTATTCCAATCAATAGGCATTTTTGTTATTCTTTTAGGTTGATCAATGTTTTTACCCGATTTGGCAATTCCTGTCATTTGTGGTGACTTCAAAACTCCGCCAGGGACTTCGTTCAAAGTATAGTAACCTGTGTTATGCAATAGTTTTTTGCCAATCTCAGAGGTAAGGTCTGGGATTTTAATCTCGTGAATAAAGCCCAACCGCATTCCGTGCAAAGTTAATTTAACGGAAAGCCTATCTGGCGAAACCTCTGCTTTGTGTACCATTACCGGCTGTTCCTCCACAATGGGACTACCGTAGGTATTATGATATTGATAAGTAAAATTTTTCATTTTATAGTTAGCTACATCACTGGCCAACTTTCTATTGACAGGTTGAGTGAATTCCAATTGAAATCCATCATCAAGTGCTTTCATAGTTTTTATCTCAAAGGGTACTTTCCCTGTCCAGACCAATCTTTGTAAACCAAAGTTTTCTTTACCTGTGGAAGACCATCCCCTACTGGTCATTCCAACAAACATACTGGTATCACTCCCCCAAATCATTCTTAATATACCCGAAGAAAAGCCCTCACGAAATAAAAATGAAGCACCTTGATACACCCCATTGACTTTCTCCATAAAAACCCGCATAATCTTACTATGCCCTTGGTCACCGATAAACATCTGTCCTTCAAAGGGACCAAAATCCCCTTTGGTGGTATCATATAAAATATCCGATGTAGAAATTCCCTGTATGGTATGGGGAAACCAAATAGCAGGAGCCTTTAGCGCAGGCACTTTTTTGGCATATTCATAAAGACTTAAACCAGATTGCTTTTCAATTTCTTCCTGTTTTAATTTTAAGGGAGACTGTGGGTCATCTGTCCATCTTAAACCTTCAGGATTACCTGCAAAATCACCAACTTCCAAATGGGTCATCCTTCCCGATCCTACCCAATCTCCTTGGTTTTCGGTGTAAAAATAATCGCCTTCAGGACTGACTTGGAAACCCGCTGGCGACCTTAACCCGGTCGCTATCGGAGTCATTTCACCTTCAGGTGTTATTTTTAACATCCACCCCCTCCATTTAACCAAACTGGCTCCATGACCAATCCATGATAAATTTAAGGTAACCAACATATCCCCATTGGGCAAAATTAACGGCCCATAGGAATAATCGTGGTAATTACCAGACAATGGCCAAGAGTAAACAGTCTTATAACTATCTGCCTTTCCATCCCCGTTCCTATCCTCCAATCTAGTAAGTTCCCCTCTTTGGGAAAGATAAAATCCATTGTCCTTATAGGCCAAGCCCAATGCCTCATGCAACCCATTGGCATACCTCTTGTACTGTGGATTTAAGCTATAGGGTTTATCTATTAGCCATACCTCACCCCTTCTTGTTGAAACTCCTAATTTATCGTCATCCGTTAAAGTTAGACCACCCACTTCCAAAACGATGTCTTTTGGGATGGGTACATCTACTATTTTATAATATTCCGATTCCTTTTTGGCCATGTCCGAACTGTCCTGACCAAATGTAATTTGCACTGCAACTATTAGTAATACAAAAAAAACTGCCTGTCTTAAAATCTGCATAATTGGTTGTTTTGGGTTACCAAATAATATTGTACTTAATGTTCTTGCTACCTGCGGGTATTTTTAGAAGTAATTCATCCTTTCCATTGGAATGACGTACCAGAGGAGTTAAATTGTTTTTTTTTGAAAAATCTATAAAATAACTTTCATCGTTAATAATGAAAGTACCATCCTCGAGTTTGTGAATAGATTCCCCTTCTGCAATTTTATGCCATATGTCCCCATTGCCCTCAATGGCAATGGTACGTGTTAGCCCACGACCATTTTTAGAGGGTTTAAATGTATTGCTAATAGACGTTCCCTCTACTTGTACTAAAAATACTGGAAGACCATTGTCCTCTATTTCATATCCCAATTGCTTATAATTTACATTTGACGGAATACTATCTGGCCAAACTATGTCCTTATTTTCCAAAATCATAAAATCTGGATCACCGTGAAAGGATACCGAAAAACCTTTGGGTTCAGCAAGTTGATTAATCCCTCGGGCATGCCACATTTGGGTAACATCCAGAAAATCGCCATGCCAGACCTGTAATATGGACTCCCTGCTTAAATCATAGGAGAAATTTATATTTTCCGGGGTACCTACCGCGATGCAATGTGTCCTTTTTTCACCATTATGCATCATAAATCCGCGCTGGGTTGTAGGCTCATTCAGAACCTGAATCAATATATTCTCTGCTGGTCCTCTATTGGAAGAACCCAAAGAATTCTTGGCATTCAAGGACATCTTTTGTATTTCCGGACCTTCCACTTCTATTCTAAATCCAGAATTCCAAGGATTGTGTTTATTATAGATAAAAGTGAAAGGCAGTTTTCCTTTTTCCAGTTCTACTTCCCCTATCCCAGGTGTATCCAAACTGTAATCCCCATTTAAATCAACTATAGTATCGGTTCCAATTATCAATAGGGCACCACCATTGTTCACCCCTATATCAAAGAGATAGGTTCCTGAATTTGAAACATCAATTTGACCATCATACTTCAATATTCTTTTCACCCTATCCCCTGTGACCATTTTGGCAGAAATACTGTCTGCCTTTATATCCCTAATCACTGTTAGGGTGTCAAAGGCAGCAATTGAATCAGAATTGCTTTCGTATTCGGTCATATGGATATCCAATAGGGATACCTTTTTATCTTCGTATAGCTTGTATTTTAGATTCCTTATCGCTACCGGTCCGTGATCACCTTGAATAATTAATGGCCCTCTAGCTTTTTCATCGTTAAAGGAAGAAGCCCTTGTAGGGCCAGTTACCTCTACATCTTCCTGAATCAACTCATCATTCAACCATACCTCTTGAAAAACGGCATTTTTGATTTTATTACCAGAAGCGTCAAATTTGGGAGCATGAAATATAATTTTAAAATGCTGCCATAATCCTGGAGATTTTGAAGCGTTGGTTTTTGGGGAATGTCCCTCATAAGCTTTATGATCACCTTCCCTACTATCGTCCCAACGCTGATAAATACCTCCTATATCACCAGATGTAGGCTCCTTTACACCCCAACTATCCAATAATTGAACTTCATATCTACCCTGAAAATAGAGTCCAGAATTTGAGTTGACCGGCATCATCACATCCAGCTCAATTTCTATATTCCCATGTTCAAAATTTGTAAAAATGTGACCATTTTTTATTTGTCCATCCGGAATGTTCGCCAAAATCCCTTTTCCTGGCGAGGATGTCAATAACTTGTCCTGCTTCCTATCAACATAGACATCTCCAACAATCTTCCAATTATCGTTTTCCACCTTAAATAAGGATAGGTCGTCTAGTTGGAGCTCAGTGAATGGCAGATAATCCTTTATTTTGGTAGATTCACTAGTAGTGGTTGTAGTTTCTTTGGATGGACGATCACCGCATGAAATAAAAATCAGCAATAACCCACTTAAAAACAATGGTGTTTTCATAAAATTGAAGCTTAAGTTACTTGAAACAATAGTTCCAAACCTTAAATATATAACTATAAGTTATAAAACTTCTATATCACCAAAGACATGCTAAAAAACACTTTATCGCCAAGCCTCCGAACACTGGGCATTTGAACTACGAAAAGGTTTTCGTAAGTATAAAAATAAGTCGGTTATCTCCTCCTATATTCTAGACAGATGAGGAAACCAATTATATATGGGGAGTCCCTTATATGACTTTGGTCCAAAAAAAAGCACCTACCATATACATGGTAAGTGC
>NZ_QLLN01000009.1 GCF_003259375.1 Arenibacter echinorum
AAGGTGTTCTGCCCGAGCTTTCTGTTTCTCGAGCAATCTTACCTTTGCTTCTAACTCAAGTATTTTTTGTTCAGGTGTTTTGGCCATAGCATAATAAGGTCGATGTTCCCAATCAAAGTTACCATATTTCTTCAACCATTTGGTCACCGTTGAGTCTCCTTGAATACCATATTTGGCCTTTGCTTGAGCTTTCGTAAGAAGTCCTTGTTCAATTTCTTCAACTAATTGAAGCTTAAAAGAAATGGAGTAATCTTTTTGGGTACGCCTGGTATACCCCATATTTTCTGATGTTTTCATTACACTAAGTTTTTAGTGTATCACTATTTCAGGACGGGACAAAATAATAAAAAAAGAGGCTGTCCATATTCATGGACGGCCTCTTTTTAGTTTCTGGTGCCTAAAGTCCTATTCTAACACTAGGTGCACTGATCCCAACTCCCGTGCGGATAGTTGTTCCACTGGAATAGCTTCTATAACGATAAGGTTCGTTATGATAATAGTAGAAACTGGCGTGGGTATGGTAATGGTCGCTGTGGTGACAATGTGCATCACAATGACTGCGATGTTCCGCATAGGCATCCCTCTTACCTTTCATATACGCCTTGTACGCCCTTTTATCCCTTTTTTTCAATTGTCGCTCATAATCCTTTTGGGATTCCCAGAATTCTTCCTCCTCTTCTTCTGCCAATTCCTGTGATTGCTCAAATTTTGCATCCTCCTTGGCTCTTTGTTCATAATAAGTAAGTTTTTCCTGTTCGGTGGATTCTACTTCCTGGGCTATTGATCCGACAAAAGAAAAAAGTAGGATCACTATACTTAAAAATTGTAATCTATTCATAACTTAATTGTTTTGTTTAAACTGTGATTTTTTTAATAGCACTGTTTGTATACAAAACAACCAAAAGGAAAATTACCCTACCTCGTTTAGAAAAAAAAGATTTTCAAAAAACCTCCTTCTTGGAATTTGTGGTAAGTACATCCGGATGCATTAACGATTCTGCCAAACTACCAGTCTTCGGTAGTTCGTACTTGAAATAGAATTTCATAGTATGGATTTTGCTGTCGTAAAAGGCTTTGGAAAAAGCTTGGTCCTCCTCCTGTAAGTTACGCTGTGCATTTACAGCAATATCGAGCCATAACCATGCTATGACCACGTGACTTAAATATTCCATAAACAAATTGGCATCGGATAAATAACGTTCGTAATTTCCTTTTTTGGCAAAAGGCATTAGAAAATCCAATACCTCTCTAGTTAATTTAATTTTGTCCCCCAAACTTTTGGCCGATGAGCGCAATTCTTCAAACTCCATTGCCTCCTCTAGGGTATACAATATTTCCTTTAACAACAATTCCAGGGCTTCTCCATTTTCCATCGGAACCTTACGACCTAATAAATCTTGGGATTGTATACCCGTAGTACCCTCGTATATGCTAAATATCCTAATGTCACGATAGTATTGCTGAAGTATAAAATCGGAACAGAATCCATATCCGCCCAACACCTGCACCCCATTGCTCACAGATAAAGTTCCTGCCTCGGTGGGATAGGTCTTTACAATAGGAATTATCATTTCCAATAATAGACCGTACTTTTCCTTGGTTTCGAGGTCCTTGGTGGATTGTATAATATCGTAATACTTGGCGGCCAATAGCACCAAACTCAAAGAACCTTCGGCAATAGCCTTTTGCAATAACAGCATGCGTCTTACGTCTGGATGCTCAATTATTAAACACGGTTTTTCATCGGGATCTTTTTTTCCATCGCTGGAAAGTTTTCGTCCCTGGGGTCGTTCCATGGCATATTCCAAAGAAGCTTGGTAAGCTGCCATACTTATAGCTGCACCCCCGCGGCCTACACTTATCCTGGCACTGTTCATCATTAAGAACATATATTTAAGCCCCTTATGCGCCTCCCCTACCAGCCAGCCATGGCAATCGTCCTTGTCACCAAATCCTAGATGGGTCGTAGCATAACCCCGTTGACCCATTTTCTGGAAATCGGCCACGGTTATCACATCGTTATTTTCTAGACTTCCATCCCCACCTAACCTTAGCTTTGGTACTACAAATAAGGATATGCCCTTTGTTCCAGACGGAGCGCCTTCTATTCTTGCCAACAATAGGTGGACAACATTTTCTGCATATTGATGATCGCCACCTGAAATGAATATTTTTTGTCCGGATATTTTATAGTAACCATCCTGAGTAGGGGTTGCCTTAGTAGTGATATCCGATAAGGAACTACCTGCCTGGGGTTCCGTAAGACACATGGTACCTCCCCAGTCTCCAGACAACATGTTGGGAACATAGGTTTTCTTTAGGTTGTCGTCGGCGAAATGAACAATCAGCTCTGCAGCCCCTTGGGTCAGTCCTGCATATCCTGGCAGATGATTGTTTGCCGCCTCCTGAATATAGGCTGAAGCAGTATGGACTATAAAAGGTAACTGCAACCCCCCATCCGCATAATCAAATGGTCCGGAAATAATTCCCATTTCCCCACCTTTCTTCATCATTACATCAACCTGCTTATGCACCATTATGGTTCCATCTTTATACATGGCAGGCGTTTCATCCATCTCTTTGAAATAGGGAAATAATTCACGGTCGGAAAATTCCTTGATAGCATTTAAAAACAGATCCAAGGAATCCTTGTCATAATCTTGAAACCGTTCTGCTGTTAGCAAATTCTCCACCCCATGTACATGGTATAACAAATATTTTAATGTTGCGATATCTACATATTCCTTAGCCATGGTATTTATATTTAGTATTTATTGGTATTATATTCCCAAGATACAATTTACTCTTCTAATTGAGGCCCCTAGTAAAAAAATGAAGTTATTTGGGCAGTATGGGAGCTAAAAAAACTTGAATCTACTATTCTGCTCTCCCACGTCAAAAAGCAATCATAAGTTCCTTACCTTTAATTTTTATCGGGTTTAGGAAAAGAATGAACAACGAGCAGTCGGCAATAAAGACCACTTATTTCAGCATAGCTGGGAATATTGCTTTGGCCGTAATTAAAGGTTTGGCAGGTTTTTTTGGCAATTCCTACGCTTTAATAGCCGATGCCATAGAATCCACAACCGATATTTTTTCCTCCCTCTTGGTTCTGTTTGGACTTAAATACGCAAAAAGACCGGCAGACGAAAATCACCCCTACGGACATGGTAAGATTGAACCCCTTATTACTTTTTTGGTAGTAGGGTTTTTAATTACCTCGGCCACAATTATAGCCTATGAAAGTATTATGAACATTTTAACCCCACACAAAACACCAAAATCCTGGACACTATTGGTTCTGGGTGGCATTATTTTGTGGAAAGAGATTTCATATAGGGTAGTCTTAAAAATGAGTATCCAAACCAACAGTTCCTCCTTAAAAGCAGATGCATGGCATCATAGAAGCGATGCCATCACCTCCATTATGGCCTTCATAGGCATATCCATTGCCTTGATCTTTGGCAAAGGTTATGAAACGGCCGATGATTGGGCTGCCTTGGCGGCCTCATTTTTTATTTTTTATAATGGATATCTGATCTTTAGACCTGCCCTTGGAGAGATAATGGATGAGCATTTATACGATGACCTTATTGATGAAATTCGAGATGTTTCCTCAACTGTTGATGGTATATTGGGAACTGAAAAATGTTTTGTTCGGAAGGCAGGCACAAAATATCATATCGATCTTCATGCCCAAGTAAACGGCAGTATTAGTGTAAAAGAAGGGCATGACCTGTCCCATAGACTAAAGGACAGGCTCCGCAGGGATATACCCAACATTGGGCATGTATTGATTCATATAGAACCAAAATAAATAATTAAGCAGGCTATGTTCTAAAATAGACCTCATACAGAAATTAACAATTGTTGTCCAAAACTGTTAACTATTCTAATGAAAAATTACACATTAAAACCGTAAATTTGCACCTTTCTCAACCTTACAATTTACATATTAGATGATTCATTTCTTTGGAGACCTTAGCACTAAGATATTTGCGGTACAAACCAAAAACGACCTGACCCAAGAAGATAGCGTAAAACTTACGTGGTTGTTCGGCAACCAACCCAAGTTAAACGCGGCGTCATTGGACGCCTTTTTTGTTGGTCCCAGGGCAGCCATGATCACCCCTTGGAGCACCAATGCTACAGAGATAACCCAAAATATGGGGATTTCGGGTATTATTAGAATTGAGGAGTTTATTGCAGTAGACCAGGATGAAAAAGGGTTCGACCCCATGCTTTCCCAAAAATATAGTGGCCTTTCGCAGGATATTTTTAAGGTTGATGTAATGCCGGCGCCTATACTGGAAATATTGGATATTGCCCAATATAATGAACAGGAAGGATTGGCTCTGAGTGATGAAGAAGTAGCCTATCTACAACAAGTTTCCGATAAAATTGGCCGCAAACTTACAGATTCCGAAGTGTTTGGCTTTAGTCAAGTGAACTCTGAACATTGTAGGCATAAAATTTTTAATGGGACTTTTGTCATCGACGGAGTAGAAAAACCGTCATCACTTTTTAAGCTTATTAAAAAGACATCCCAGGAACATCCAGGGGATATCGTATCGGCATATAAGGATAATGTGGCCTTTCTAAAAGGGCCCAAAGTGGTGCAGTTTGCTCCCAAAAGTGCTGACAAACCAGATTTTTACCAAGAAAAACCGTTTGAATCGGTAATATCTTTAAAGGCTGAAACCCATAACTTCCCAACCACAGTAGAGCCTTTTAATGGCGCAGCCACTGGGGCTGGTGGAGAAATTAGGGACCGTTTGGCAGGAGGTAAAGGTTCCTTGCCCTTGGCAGGAACTGCGGTTTACATGACCGCCTATTCCCGTCTGGAAGAAAACAGGCCTTGGGAAAAGGGAATGCCAGAAAGGAATTGGTTATACCAGACCCCTATGGATATTTTAATAAAGGCATCCAACGGAGCTTCCGATTTTGGAAACAAATTTGGTCAACCCCTAATTGCCGGATCCGTACTTACTTTTGAACATGATGAAGCCAGTGAAAACCCTGGAACTGCCCAAGGTAGAAAATTAGGATACGACAAGGTAATTATGCAGGCCGGGGGTATTGGCTATGGAAAGGCTGAACAGGCAATAAAAGATATTCCCAAAACGGGCGATAAAATCGTGATCCTTGGAGGCGACAACTACCGTATTGGTATGGGCGGCGCTGCCGTATCCAGTGCCGATACTGGAGAATTTGGAGCAACTATAGAACTGAACGCCATTCAGCGTTCCAACCCTGAAATGCAAAAAAGGGCTGCAAACGCCATACGAGGAATGGTAGAGAGCGACCATAACCCTATCGTATCCATACACGATCATGGTGCAGGTGGACATTTAAATTGTCTGTCCGAATTGGTCGAGGATACGGGAGGAAAAATAGATTTGGATAAATTACCTATTGGAGACCCTACTCTATCGGCCAAAGAAACCATTGGGAACGAATCCCAAGAACGTATGGGCTTGGTCATCGGAAAAAAAGACGTTGATATGCTGCACCGAATTGCAGATAGGGAACGATCACCCATGTATGAGGTTGGTGATGTTACGGGAGACAACCGCTTTACATTTAAATCTGCCACAACGGGAGAAAGTCCAATGGACTTGGAACTATCAGATATGTTTGGGAGTTCTCCTAAAACTGTAATGAACGATTCCACAATAAAAAGAAAATATACGGCCCCATCCTATTCCCTGGAACACTTCCATGATTATTTGGACCAGGTACTGCAATTGGAAGCAGTAGCCGCCAAAGATTGGCTTACGAATAAGGTTGACCGTTGTGTAGGCGGAAAGGTAGCCAAACAGCAATGTGCAGGTCCTCTACAGTTACCCTTGAACAATTGTGGCGTTATGGCGTTGGATTATAAAGGGAAGGAAGGAATTGCCACCTCCATTGGCCACTCCCCTATTTCAGGATTGATCGACCCCGCTGCTGGAAGTAAAAATAGTATCGCGGAAGCCTTGACCAATATTGTTTGGGCACCTTTAAAAAATGGTTTGGACTCGGTTTCACTTTCCGCCAACTGGATGTGGCCCTGTAAAAATCCCGGGGAGGACGCAAGACTATATGAGGCGGTGCAGGCCATTTCAGATTTTGCAATCGAGCTTGGAATAAATGTCCCAACCGGAAAGGACTCCCTGTCCATGAAACAACGCTACAAGGACGCAGAAGTTATAGCTCCGGGAACCGTTATCATTTCCGCTGCCGGAAACTGTACCGATATTACCAAGGTGGTAGAGCCCGTATTACAAAAAAATGGCGGGGAAATCTACTACATCAATTTATCTCAAGATTCTTATAAATTGGGAGGATCTTCCTTTGGACAAATTTTAAACACCATTGGTGATGCTGCCCCCACTATAAATAATGCCGAAAATTTTAAGACCGTATTCAATACTTTCCAAGAATTAATTATTGACGGAAAAATTCTGGCCGGTCACGACGTGGCGTCGGGCGGATTGATTACGACGCTTTTGGAACTTTGTTTTGCCGACCTTGATTTGGGTGCTACATTGGACTTGACAAACATAGGTGAAGCCGATACCATCAAATTATTGTTTTCAGAAAATGCGGGAATTGTTTTTCAAGCTAAGGACAGCTCGGTAGAAAAAGTATTGGCCAATGCAGGAATTGAGCATTTCAAAATTGGATCGGTAAGCGCAACACCTACCCTGACCATAAAAAATCAGGGGATGGAAATGGGATTGAACATCAATTCCCTACGTGACAACTGGTTTAAAACATCCTATCTATTGGACCGAAGGCAAACGGCCAACAACTTGGCCAAAGAGCGCTATAACAATTACAAAAATCAGCCATTAAACTATACTTTCCCAGCTCATTTTGACGGAAAGTTGCCTGCGAAGGCCAATGCGCGACCAAAGGCGGCCATACTGCGTGAAAAAGGCAGTAACTCGGAACGCGAAATGGCCAATGCCATGTACCTGGCCGGTTTTGATGTTAAGGATGTTCATATGACCGACCTAATATCCGGAAGGGAGACTTTGGAAGATATTCAATTTATAGGTGCCGTGGGTGGATTCTCTAACTCCGATGTATTGGGAAGCGCCAAAGGTTGGGCAGGAGCCTTTAAATACAACGAAAAAGCCAATACTGCATTAAAGAATTTCTTTGCCAGACCCGATACCCTTTCCATAGGTATTTGTAACGGTTGTCAGCTATTCATGGAATTAGAATTGATTAATCCTGAGCACACCGAACACGGAAAAATGACCTTTAATGATTCCCATAAACACGAAAGCGGATTTACTTCCGTGGTTGTTCAAAAGAACAATTCCGTTATGCTCTCAAGTTTGGAAGGAGCCAATTTAGGGGTTTGGATTTCCCATGGGGAAGGAAAATTTAAATTACCCTTGTCCAAAGATAATTACAATATTGTGGCCAATTATGGTTACGCAGCTTATCCGGCGAACCCCAATGGCAGTGATTTCAATACAGCCATGCTATGTGATGCCTCAGGGCGACATCTGGTGACTATGCCACACATAGAGCGTTCCATTTTCCAGTGGAATTGGGCACATTACCCTGCGGGCAGAAAGGATGAGGTTTCACCATGGTTGGAGGCATTTGTCAACGCCAGAAAATGGCTGGAGACCCATAAGGATTAATTATGACCTTTAGACAAGCTACCAAGGAAGACCTTCCGGCGATAATAGAAATGATAGCCAATGATACCTTGGGCCAATTAAGGGAGAGATATGAGGATCCGCTTCCCAAAGAGTATTATAATGCTTTTGAAAGAATTGATGGTGACAGGAATCAGGAACTGATGGTTATAGAGAATTCTGAGCGCGAAGTGGTAGGGTCTTTTCAATTGAGTTTTCTCCAATACCTCACCTATGTAGGCGGCATCCGCTGTCTTGTAGAAAATGTGCATGTAAGGGAGGATCAAACGGGCAAGGGAATAGGCAAACAAATGTTTCAATGGATTATTGAAAGAGCAAAGGAAAAAGGCGTTCACCTTATACAGCTAACATCCAACAAACTACGGCCCAATGCTATTCGGTTTTATGAAGGCATCGGATTCAAAGCTACCCACGAAGGATTTAAACTTCACCTATAAGTCCAAAAATTAAAATCCCTTGAATAGAAGTTTGACTTTTATGCCATATTAGCATTTAATCTCAACTCCTTTTCAAGGGATTTTTATAATATATAATTGTTATTCCTCTAGGCAAAGCCTAGGATAATGTTTATTTCTTGGAATAATCCGCATGTATTGCCTTATCAAAAGCCTCCCAATGCTCTGGCTTCATTCTTTCGGGGGTAAAAAGGCATATGCCAGCTGCTCCGTTCTCCATAGAAGTTCTTATGGCTGTTTCTATTTCCGAAGGCAATAATCCGTGATTTTCAGGGTCGTTTTCCTTTGTTTTGTTCTCCGGGTTCGGACATATGAAAAGTCCACTGTAAATGGGCTTTTCTCCCTTTACGGATTCCACTTCCTCCTTGGTTATTTCCCCAACCCATTCAGGACTCTTTAGGTAAAAGTCGTTGTAATTCATAGGATAAAAGGCATCCAAGTCCCATTTGTTCCATTCCTGTCTAACCATTTTCATTGCATTGCTAGGCCCAGGAAAAACAGCTGCATTTATTTTTTTGCCCTTGTCATGTACTACCTTGGCCAAACGATTTACAATGCTGGTGATTAAATCATATCTAAACTGCTTCCATTCCTGAACTTTGGAAGGATCTTCGACCTCCTTTATGTCTATTCCGGATTGTTCTTTAAAATCAGCTACACATTTATCACAATAGCAATAATCGGCAACTGGATATTCCTCGTTCATCACTAGCCCGTATTTATCCCAAAGGCCTTCTGCCAATATTACATCCGGGAAACGGATATAATCCAAATGTATCCCGTCCACTTCTTCCACAGCTGCAATATTCCCGTACAGTTCAGACAAAAAAGTGAATGAGCCCTCCTTATTGGGACAAAGAAATTTGTAATATGAAACATATACCGGTTTATCAAAAGCTGATTCCCCATTTCGGTTGATTGCATAAAGATCCTGAGGTAATTTAGGATTGTCTCCCTGCACCATTGTGGGCACCCAAGTATGGAATTCCATTCCCGCGTCCTTTACCAATTTACCAACCCGCTTATAGGTTTCCGGATTATGTCCACCATTATACATTAGTCCATCAATCCCCTTCTCCTTATAATTTTTAAAAGTTGCTATCAATTCTTGATCTGTAGCCTCTCCAGGACCACCGGTCCATGCATAAACAGGGATTTTGGATTTTTCGGCACAGGAAATCATGGTAAAAATAACTACTGCCGTTACAAAAAGCTTTTTCATTGGTTTAGTTTAATTGTTAATAATAATTACATATAAGTCACACATAAACGCTCCAGAGGTCATCAAAAAAGGTAGAAGCGTTTATTTAGGAATATGGTGCATTAAAGTTTGAACTTAATCATTTTGTGGTTTCCAAACTATAATTCTTAGCTAAGTAACCTCGGAATTAATACAAACAACATTATTGTGCCTTAGAATTAATTCTACTTTAGTATTCATTAATAAGGGTAAATCTTTTACGTAATTTATCGAATCTTATTCAAAAATGGGCAAAAATCCGTAATAAATCATGGCTCCTGAAGATCAAATCACTATTTTAAAATATCCCGATTACAGCTCCCCAATCCATATAAACAAAGCCAAAGAGATACAAATTATAGAAGATAAAATGAAGACTCCATAATTTTTTTACATTTTTTATACGAATGTGATTTTAAAATACCGTTCCCTTTTCTTAATTTGCGATTAAGAACAGCAAATTAAATATGCAAGAAATCACCCGCCTTTTTGATTTTCCTTACTATCAATTAGAGAAATTCAATTTAAAAAAATCACTGGTTACAAAGTATAATGGAGAATGGGTATCAACATCTACCCAGGAATATGTAGACAAGGCAAATGCTATAAGTAGGGCTTTGTTGCGATTAGGGGTAAAACCCAATGATAAAATTGCCCTTATTTCCATGACCAACAGAACGGAATGGAATATAATGGATATTGGAATACTACAGTTAGGCGCCCAAAATGTGCCTATCTACCCTACTATATCAGAGGAAGACTACCAATATGTCCTAAACCATTCAGAGGCAAAATATGTTTTTGTGTCCTGTACGGAAGTTTTTGACAAGGTTAATGCCGTAAAAGCGAATACTCCGCATTTAAAGGATGTATACTCTTTTGATGTACTGGAAAACTGTAAAAATTGGAGTGAAATCTTGGAAATGGGTGCGGATACCTCCAACCAAAATGAGGTTGAAAAACTTAAGGATAAGGTTAAACCAGATGATTTGGCCACCTTGATTTATACATCGGGTACAACTGGCCGACCTAAAGGGGTTATGCTTACCCACAACAATGTGGTGTGCAATGCCATAGAAAGTTCTAAACGGCTGCCTATAGATTACGGCAATACCACATGTTTAAGCTTTTTGCCCGTCTGCCATATCTACGAAAGAATGATGGTTTATCTATATCAATACGCAGGGGTTACCATATATTTTGCTGAGTCAATGGACAAAATAAGTGAAAACTTAAAAGAGTGCGCTCCCCATGTTATGACTGCTGTTCCTAGGTTGTTGGAAAAAGTCTATGATAAAATCATTGCCAAAGGAACAACACTAACCGGCATTAAAAGAAAATTATTTTTCTGGGCTGTTGAAGTCGGTCTGAAATATGAACCATACGGCCAAAACGGATGGTGGTACGAACAAAAATTGGCTCTTGCCAGAAAATTAATTTTTAGCAAGTGGAAGGAAGGCCTAGGCGGTAATCTTTCCTTAATATCTTCAGGTAGCGCCGCCTTACAGCCTAGATTGGCGCGTATTTTCAATGCCGCCGGCTTTGGAGTCATGGAAGGATACGGACTTACTGAAACTTCACCGGTAGTTTCAGTGAACGATATGAGAGATGGCGGATTTAAAATAGGGACCGTTGGAAAATTATTGGCTAATACAGAGGTAAAAATTGCAGAAGATGGAGAAATATGCGTTAAAGGGCCACAAGTAATGTTAGGTTATTACAAGGATGATGAAAAAACAGCTGAGGTCTTAAAGGATGGATATTTTCATACAGGGGATATAGGTGAAATTGATGCCGATGGATTTCTCAAGATTACAGACAGAAAGAAAGAGATGTTCAAAACATCCGGAGGTAAATATGTTGCGCCCCAACTATTGGAGAACAGGTTTAAGCAATCCAGATTTATAGAACAAATAATGGTTGTTGGTGAAGGAGAAAAAATGCCTGCGGCTTTGATACAACCAGATTTCGAATTTTTACACAATTGGGCCAAAATGCATAACATAGAGGTTGGCGACAATAGAAAAATGGTCCAAAATGAAAAAGTAATTTCAAGGTTCCAAGAAGAAGTGGATGCTGCCAATGAAAGTTTTGCCAAATGGGAAAAGGTAAAACAATTTAGACTTACACCAGATGTTTGGAGCATAGACCAAGGGCACCTAACGCCCACCATGAAACTAAAACGTAAAATTGTCAAGGAAAAATATATAGATCTTTACAATAACATTTACGAGCATTAGTGGATTGTCCGATACTAAATTAAAAACAGCTTCTTTAACGGGAAGCTGTTTTATTTTATAGAACCTCTATTTTTTTTGAAATATATTATGCATGCATAATATATTTTTATATCTTTGGAAGAACCAACAAAACAGCATGCAAGACATAACAATAGATTACGCGCTCCGAGCAACTTGGCAAGCGGTAACAAAGATGTATAACGAGGAGGCGAGGAAATTCAATAGTACCATGGCCGTAGGCTTCACATTATTGAGTATAGACCCAAAAACTGGCACCCCTTCGACCGCCCTTGGCCCAAAAATGGGTATGGAGGCCACGAGTCTATCGCGGATATTGAAAAGTATGGAGGAAAAAGGGCTTATTGAACGTAGGCCCAACCCCAATGATGGTAGGGGCGTTCTGATACACCTCACAGCTTTTGGCCTGGAAAAGAGGAAGGATTCAAAAGATGTTGTACTTCGTTTCAACGATGTGGTGAGGACACATGTGCCCACAGAAAAATTGGAAACTTTTTTTGAGGTAACGGAGATTATTAACAAATTAATTGCGGAAAAGAAAATTTATTAATAAAGTTAAAAAACTAGTTAACACCTTTTTATTGATGAACAAACACATTAAAAAAGTAGCAGTTATTGGTTCAGGTATCATGGGAAGCGGCATAGCCTGCCATTTTGCCAATATAGGAGTGGAAGTATTGCTTTTGGATATTATACCACGGGAACTAAATGATAAAGAAAAAGCAAATGGCCTTACCCTAGAGGATAAGGTAGTTAGAAATAGATTGGTAAACGATTCCTTGGCCGCTGCATTAAAATCCAAACCCTCCCCTATTTATCATCAAAATTTCGCCCAAAGAATCTCGACCGGGAATCTTGAGGACGACATTTCCAAAGTTGGACAGGTAGATTGGATCATTGAAGTGGTAGTAGAACGTCTGGATATCAAAAAAATAGTTTTTGAAAAACTCGATAAACATAGAACACCGGGCACTTTAATTACTTCCAACACTTCGGGCATACCTATAAAATTTATGAGTGAGGGAAGAAGTGAAGATTTCCAAAAACATTTCTGTGGAACACACTTTTTTAATCCGGCCCGATACTTAAAACTTTTTGAAATAATTCCTGGACCCAAAACTTCTCAAGAAGTATTGGATTTTTTAAATGGCTATGGGGAACAGTTTTTAGGCAAGACCTCGGTGATAGCCAAAGACACTCCAGCGTTTATTGGTAATAGAATAGGAACCTTTAGCATAATGAGTTTGTTCCATGCCGTAAAGGAAATGGACCTTACCGTTGAAGAAATAGATAAACTTTCAGGTCCGGTAATAGGCAGGCCAAAATCGGCCACCTTCCGCACCGTAGACGTTGTTGGCTTGGACACTCTGGTGCATGTAGCCAATGGTATTGCAGAAAACTGTAAGGATGATGAAAGACGGGAGCAATTTACACTTCCTGATTTTATCGGAAAAATGATGGAAAATAAATGGTTCGGAAGTAAAACAGGGCAAGGCTTTTATAAAAAGGAAGGTCGGGAAATATTGGCCCTGGACCTGAACACCATGGAATACAGGCCTAGTAAAAAGGCTAGTTTCGCTACTCTTGAGCTCACCAAATCCATAGAAAATGTAATCGACCGATTTAAGGTCCTGGTTACCGGAAAGGACAAGGCAGGAGCCTTTTACAGAAAAAGTTTTTCTTCATTATTCGAGTATGCTTCCAATAGGATACCCGAAATAACCGGAGAATTATATAAAATAGATGACGCCATGAAAGCAGGTTTTGCCTGGGGACATGGCCCCTTTCAAATTTGGGATGCCATAGGAGTTGAAAAAGGAATTGAAATGATGAAGGCTGAAGGTTTTCAGCCGGCAGCCTGGGTTACCGAAATGATATCCTCTGGAAATAAATCGTTCTACACCATTAAAGACGGGGCAACCTATTATTACGACATCCGTAAAAAGGCGATGGAGAAAATACCTGGTCAGGATGCCTTTATCATTTTGGACAATATTAGAAAATCCAACGAGGTATGGAAAAACTCTGGTGTTGTCATTGAGGATTTGGGTGACGGTATATTAAATGTGGAATTTCAATCCAAAATGAACACCATTGGGGGCGATGTTTTAGCAGGACTCAACAAGGCCATCGATTTGGCCGAAAAAGACTTTCAAGGTCTGGTGGTGGGCAACCAAGCACCCAACTTTTCTGTTGGTGCCAATATTGGAATGATATTTATGATGGCCGTAGAACAGGAATACGATGAGCTTAATATGGCCATAAAGATGTTCCAGGATACGATGATGCGCATGCGCTACTCATCCATTCCGACAGTTTCAGCCCCGCATGGGATGGCCTTGGGCGGTGGTTGCGAGCTGTCCTTACATGCCGATAAGGTTGTTGCAGCGGCTGAAACCTACATGGGACTGGTAGAATTCGGAGTTGGGGTTATACCGGGAGGTGGTGGTTCCAAGGAAATGGCCTTAAGGGCATCGGATACCTTTAGGAAAAATGATGTTGAGCTCAATGTACTTCAAGAATATTTCCTCACCATTGGGATGGCAAAAGTTTCAACATCCGCTTATGAGGCCTATGATATGGGAGTACTTGAAAAAGGGAAAGATATAGTGGTCGTAAACAAGGACCGACAAATTGCAACGGCAAAGGCCTACGCCAAACTAATGGCAGAACAGGGCTACACCCAACCTCCTAAGAGAAAAGACGTAAAGGTTCTTGGAAAACAGGCCCTAGGAATGTTTTTGGTAGGAACGGATGCCATGGAGGACAGTAATTATATAAGCGAACACGACCATAAGATTGCCAACAAATTAGCCTATGTAATGGCCGGGGGTGACTTGTCGGAGCCAACTTTGGTAACAGAGCAATATCTTTTGGATCTGGAACGGGAAGCGTTCTTATCTTTATGCACGGAAAGAAAAACCTTGGAGCGCATACAGCATATGCTGAAGACAGGGAAACCGTTGCGGAATTAAGGTAATAGACGACTAGACCCTAGAGACTAGACCAAATGGGACGACATAATTTTAAGAAATTGAAAATATGGCAAGAGGGAATGAATCTTGTAAGTGAAAACTATAAACTGACAAAAACATATCCAGATTTTGAAAGGTTTAATTTAATCAGTCAAATTAACAGATGTGCAGTCTCCATTCCATCAAATATATCTGAAGGTTCAAGTAAAAGTACAAATAGGCATTTTATAAAATATTTAGAGAATAGTTTGGGGTCAGCTTTTGAATGGGAAACTCAATTAATTGTTTCTCATAATGAAAATTATTTAGACAAAGAAAAGTTCGAAGAACTTGAAAATAAAATTTTACAAATTCAAAAAATGATTGCCTCCTTTATAGATAATCTAGGCAATCAAAGTCTAGACTCTAGTATCTAGCAGTCTAAACTCTCATTATCAAAACAAAAATAGAAATATGAACAAACAAGCCTTTATAGTAAAAGCATATAGGACTGCAGTAGGAAAAGCTCCAAAAGGTGTTTTCCGTTTTAAAAGAACGGATGAGCTAGCTGCCGAAACCATAGCGTATATGATGAATGAGTTGCCACAATTGGACAAAAAACGCATTGATGACGTTATTGTTGGAAATGCCATGCCCGAAGGTTCCCAAGGCCTTAACATGGCCCGATTAATATCCTTAATGGGGCTTAATATAGTTGATGTACCAGGGGTTACCGTAAATAGATTTTGTTCCTCTGGAATAGAAACTATTGGTATTGCCACCGCGAAAATCCAAGCAGGTATGGCCGACTGTATTATTGCAGGCGGTGCAGAAAGCATGAGTGCCGTACCGATGACGGGATATAAAACAGAACTCAATTACGATTTGGCAAAGGCCGGTCACGAAGATTATTACTGGGGTATGGGAAATACTGCGGAAGCGGTAGCCAAACAGTTTAATGTGTCCCGTGAGGACCAGGACGAGTTTGCCTATAACTCGCATATGAAAGCGCTTAGGGCACAGGCAGAGGATCGTTTTCAAAGTCAGATCGTTCCTATTGAGATAGAACAGATATACGTTGATGATAATGGAAAAAAGGCTACTAAAAAATATACGGTGACCAAAGATGAGGGACCACGAAAAGGAACCAGTAAAGAGGCTTTGGCAGGCCTGCGTCCGGTTTTCGCTGCAGGGGGAAGTGTTACTGCCGGTAATTCCTCACAGATGAGCGACGGAGCTGCTTTTGTACTGGTCATGAGTGAGGATATGGTAAAAGAGTTAGGATTGGAACCTATTGCAAGATTGGTCAACTATGCTGCTGCCGGAGTTGAACCCAGAATCATGGGAATAGGCCCTGTAAAAGCTATTCCAAAGGCGCTAAAACAAGCCGGTCTTAAACAAAACGATATCGAATTGATCGAATTAAACGAAGCCTTCGCTTCACAGTCATTGGCAGTAATCCGCGAACTTGGCTTAAATAATGATATAGTCAATGTTAATGGGGGCGCAATTGCTCTTGGCCACCCATTGGGCTGTACCGGAGCAAAGTTGTCCGTTCAACTTTTTGATGAGATGAGAAAGAGGGATATGAAAGGTAAATACGGCATGGTAACCATGTGCGTAGGTACTGGTCAGGGAGCAGCAGGGATATACGAATTTTTAAATTAGATAACTAAAGACATATTTATTGAGGGATTATTTTTTCAATATCTACTCCAATACTTACTATAAAACTTAACAACACACACAATGAGCACAGAAACAACAACTAAAGAAATATTGCGGGGCGGACAATTCCTTGTAAAGGAAACCAATTGCGAGGATATTTTTACACCGGAGGATTTTTCCGAAGAGCAAAAAATGATGCGCGACTCCGTTATTGAGTTCAACGATCGGGAGATTGTGGCCAATAGGGATCGTTTCGAAGCTAAAGATTATGCCTTAACCCAGGAAGTAATGACCAAGGCCGGAGAAATGGGCTTTTTGGGTGTTGCCGTTCCTGAAGCTTATGGGGGATTGGGAATGGGCTTTATTTCTACCATGATAGTTTGCGAATATATTTCTAGTGGAAGTGGATCTTTTAGTACAGCCTTTGGTGCGCATACCGGTATTGGGACCATGCCCATTACATTATACGGTATTGAGGCCCAAAAGCAAAAATATGTCCCAAAATTGGCCACTGGTGAATGGTTCGGTGCTTACTGTTTAACGGAACCAGGGGCTGGTAGTGATGCCAATTCGGGCAAAACCACCGCTACCCTTTCCGCTGATGGCAAGAGCTACAAGATCAATGGCCAGAAAATGTGGATTTCCAATGCCGGGTTCTGTAAATTATTTATTGTTTTTGCACGAATTGAAAATGACAAAAATATCACCGGGTTTATAGTTGAAAATGATCCTAGTAATGGAATCACTTTAGGGGAGGAAGAACATAAATTGGGAATTCGTGCCTCCTCTACCAGACAGGTTTTCTTTAACGACACGGTAGTACCAGTTGAAAACATGCTTTCTGAAAGGGGAAATGGTTTTAAAATTGCCATGAACGCCTTAAATATTGGACGAATAAAATTAGCGGCCGCCTGTTTGGATTCCCAAAGGAGAATTACTACCAATTCCTTAAGGTATGCTACCGAACGTAAGCAGTTTAAAACAGCCATAATAGATTTCGGGGCAATAAAATCGAAGTTGGCGGAAATGGCGACCAGTTTGTATGCCGGGGAAGCTGCCTCATACAGAGCTGCTAAAAATATTGAGGACCGTATTGCCATGCGCCTGGCGGCGGGTAATAGCCATCAGGAAGCCGAGTTGAAGGGTGTAGAGGAATATGCCATTGAATGTTCTATCTTAAAAGTTGCCGTATCCGAAGACGTACAGAACTGCTCGGATGAGGGTATTCAAATTTTTGGTGGTATGGGCTTTTCGGAGGAAACCCCTATGGAAGCCGCATGGAGAGATGCGCGAATAGCCAGAATATACGAAGGTACCAATGAGATTAACAGAATGTTATCCGTTGGCCTCTTGGTTAAGAAAGCCATGAAAGGGCATGTAGATCTGTTGGGGCCGGCTACGGCCGTAGGGAACGAACTAATGGGCATTCCTTCCTTTGACACCCCGGACTATTCCGAATTGTTGTCCGAAGAAAAAGAAATGATCGAAAAGCTTAAGAAAGTTTTCTTAATGGTGGCCGGATCTGCGGTCCAGAAATATGGACCTGCCCTAGATGAACATCAAATGTTACTTTTGGCTGCATCCAATATTTTGATAGAGATCTATTTGGCAGAATCCGCCATCTTACGAACTGAAAAAAATGCAAAACGATTTGGGGAAGCGGCACAAAAAGAACAAATAGCCATGTCCAAATTGTACCTGTACAATGCAGTGGACACTGTTATAAAAAATGGCAAGGAAGCTATAGTATCAATGGCTGATGGTGATGAGCAACGTATGATGCTTATGGGCCTAAAACGGTTTACAAAATATATAAACCAACCCAACGTAGTTGAACTGCGGAATACAATTGCCGAAAAACTAAAGGCTGAGAACAAGTATTGTTTTTAGTGAAGATTGACTAACTCAAGCTCATGCTTCGTAATGAAGCGAAACCGAAGAACCGCTCCAAAAAGAGCGGTTCTTTATTTTATGACCATTAATAGACTGGCTCCTTCCAGAGAAATAGCAAAAGGCTTAAGTATTATTTAGGAAGCTTGATCCAATTTGAAATACAAAAGTAAATACAGAATCTGTAAGAGCGAATGGTACCAGCCACGCATAGGCCTATTTTTCGGATACTTTTTATTTGTGCTGATTGATCAAATGATTTTTCGAGTTAATATTATATTCATTTGACGCATCCTTTATTTAAAACTTCTCCTAAATTATGTGTAGATTAAATAGTTTGCAAGAAATTTTAGAACCCTTCAAAAATTGAGGGTACTAAAAATTAGTAATCCAATTTGGAATGGTGACATACCTATATTGTGATAATCAGGATTTAAGTTTATAAATCAATTTAAATATAATATTCCTTGTCCGGTAGATAATCAATAAAAATATACAGTTATGAATCCTATTAACATTTTTCTCGCAGACGATGATCAAGATGATCGAGAACTTTTTATGGACGCTTTGTCCGAATTACCAATTGAAACCTCGGTAAAACAATTTGAAAACGGGGTTGACCTAATGGCGGAATTATATTCTGGCAACCCCAAGCCTGACACCATTTTTTTAGACCTTCGAATGCCCCTTATGGACGGATTTGAATGCCTAACGGATATCCGTAACATCTCCGAATTATCAGAAATCCAAATAATCATTTATTCCACATCCTATAATGAAAATGAAGTAGACCAACTGCAAGAGGGCGGGGCAAATCTATACATAAAGAAACCCAACTCGTTCAATCAATTGAAAACCGTATTATATAAATCCTTGAAGTCTTTTCAAAATGCAACCTCAAAAACCAATGACGATTTAAATTTTTTGGTTATAGTCTAGATCTGTAACAACTCTACAAATGTTTTTTCTGTCTGAACTTATCGCATTTGCTTAAAAATCAATGGGTTTAAAAAAAATTCGGATCAATAATCCGGATATATTTATCACAGTTTTACCTTTTAACTGCAGTGTATACAAGTTGCAACTAGAGTCTTTTAGTCCTCCTCCGGAAGATATAAATTAAAAGTGGCACCCTTGCCCAGTTCGCCCTGTGCAGTAATAATGCCATGGTGATTTTCCACTATACGTTTTATAATTGCGAGTCCAATTCCTGTACCAGGATATTCTGTCCTCCCATATAGGCGCTGAAATAGTTCAAAGATCTTTTCACTGTATTTTTGTTCAAAGCCTATACCGTTATCCGAAAAAGTGATATGGCAATATTTAGTGTCGTCAACAAAATTTTCACCTTCCAATGAATTACCATAAACATACTCGTTTTTTATAGTTATGTGCACCGGTTTTTCAGGATTAGAAAACTTTAAGGAATTACTTAACAGGTTGTAAAAGAGTTGCTTAAATTGAAATGGGATTATATTGACGATGCAAGTATTATCTGTTTCAATAATAGCATTTTTCTGCAGAAGTTCTTCACTAAGGTCTTGTTTAACTTGCTCAATGATAAGATTAAGATTGATTTTTTCAAAATCGCCTTCCAAATGGTGTGTACGGGAATAGGCCAACAAATCGTCTATAAGAGACTGCATCCTTTCTGCGGACAGTTGCATCCTTTTAAATAGATATTTTCCATTTTCGGAAAGTGTATCTTGATCCTTTTCGATTATTCTGGAAGCAAACGTTTGAATTTTTCTTAAAGGCTCTTGCAAATCATGGCTTGATATGTAAGCAAAGGATTGGAGCTCCTTGTTCATTTTCTGCAGTTCAATGTTCTTTTGTTCCAGCTCAGCCTTCTTTTCCTTAAGTGCATCATCTGCCTCTTTCTTAGCAGTAAGGTCATGGGTTACTTTTGAATATCCTATTACCTCCTTTTTTTCATTGTGCACTGCAGTGATTACCACGCTTGCCCAAAATAAAGTATTGTCCTTCCTTAGGCGCCATCCTTCATGTACTGCTTTGCCCTTTCTGGCAGCCAAACCTAATAACCTTTTGGGAAGTCCGCTATTTCTATCCTCCTCCGTATAAAAATTGGAAAAATCCCTACCTATTATCTCTTCGGCTTTATAGCCCTTAATTTTTTCTGCTCCCGTATTCCAGTTCTCCACAATTCCATCCGGGTTCAAGTAAATTATGGCGTAGTCCTGAACTTCCTCCACCATGAGGTGGTAACGCTGTTCACTTTTTTTAAGCGAATCGTTTAATTCTACCAGCTCGGCAGTACGTTTCTGAACTTGTTTTTCCAATTCGTCAAGGAAAATTTTCTGTTCCTGTATATCGGTACTACTTCCTACCCACATATTTATAATTCCGTCGTCATTACGTTGCGGCTTTGCACGGCTCAATTGCCACCGGTACTCACCATCATGTCTTCGAAAGCGATGCTCCAATAAAAAATCCTTACCGGTTGCAATTGAATCCTCCCAAATTTTAATGTTCATTGCCCTATCGTCCGGATGTACCATCTGCAACCACCCTTTATTGATTAAATGATCTGGCAACAATCCCGAATACTCATAAACTGACTGGTTAAAATAATTCAAATTACCTTGTGGATCTGAGGTCCATACGAACTGGGGAAGTGAGTCGGCCAGTAGTCTGAATTTTTTTTCACTTTCTTCTATTTTCTTGCGGCTAATTACTTGATTTGTAACTTCAATACCCAAAGCCATTATACCTTCAATTTTCCCATTATTGTCTAAAAGTGGTTCGAAGCTGAAGTTGAGATAGGCCATATTCAATTTTCCTTTCCTCATGATCTGCATGGGAAATTCTGAAGTAGAAAAAGTTTTGGTAGTACTATAAACCTCGTCCAGCAACTCTTTAATTCCTTGCGTCTCAAGTTCTGGCATTGCTTCAAGAAGTGGCTGTCCCAATACTTCATCCTCCATTCTGCCCCACATTTCCAGTGCAAGAGAATTTACCAATTCGGTTACATGATCCTTGCCCTGAAATATAGCTATCGATACAGGTGCTTGAGCAATCATTGTGCGAAGCCTACGTTCACTTTCTTGTAATTCTTTTTTCGTAATTACGGTTTCAGTAGTTTCTGTGCAAGTAACAACTACGCCATTTACCTTTCCATAATCATCAAAAGCAGCACTGTAGCAGAATGTCCAATATATATCCTCCATGCTCCCATTTCGATAAAATGGAACCAATTGGTCATTATATGAAACTGGTTTAGCGGTAGTAACTACTTCATTTATCAAGGGGCCTATGTAATCCCATATCTCCGGCCAAACTTCTTTGCCACTTTTTCCAATAGCCGGATGTTTTCCTTCTATCCCAAGACTTGGTCTGTAAGCATCATTATAAAAGCAGATAAGCTCATCACCCCAAAAAAGAAACATAGGATAAGATGAGTGCAAAATTATGGCTAGGGTAGTACGCAAACTTACAGGCCAATCACTGATTTGTCCCAGAGTTGTAGTGTCCCAGTCCATCTCCCTAATAAGCTCGCCCATTTGGCCACTATTCTCAAGGAACGAGAGATTATTTGCTTTATGGGTAGAATTCAGTTTCATCTACTTTAAGGTTGTATCACAAATTCTTCTCTAGAGGATTGTAATACTCTTTTTTGTTTTATCAGATCGATCGTCCTACTTATTACAGTTTTAAGATTTGAAAAATCGGCTGGTTTCCGAATATAGTATTGTGCGCCTTGGCGGTATAATTGGTCCATGACATCAATATTGGAAGAAGTGGAATATATTATTACAGGCAGATGCCTAAATTTTTCACATTGCTTTATTTCCGATAAACACTCCGTTCCTGATTTTCGGGGCATATTAAGATCCAGAAAGAGCACTTGCGGCAGGTTGGGTAAATTATTTTCAAGAAAATCCATAAGCTCTACCCCATTGTTAACCGTCTTCAATGTTGCACACAAAGAAAGCTCGTCCAATGCTTCCTTAAAAAACATGCAATCGTCTTCATCATCATCTGCAAGAAGTATGTGAAAATCGCTATTGGCCATGTTTAATTGATTTAGATACTGAAATTAACCTTTTCCTCTTTAATTCCCTTTACATAAAAATAAAGAAAAATAATTACTGATTAAATTTCCACGGAAATTGTTTATGAGGGGCATATTCATTAGTTTCTGCTTTGAAAAAAAAATTGGGCCTTTTGGACCTCCTGTTATTTTTGGCTTAACTTCCTTGCATTTAAACGGAAAGGCTTATACCTTTAAAAACAAATGTGCTGTTAATACAAGTTTTATTAGTTATGGCATTGCCAAGCACCACTGTACTTTTGAATGCCATATGATCGATTCCAAAGCCAAAGCCCCAACTCCGAAAGCATACCTTAATACCCTTAAATTCATACATGCTGCATTGCTTATTGGAGTTTTGTTGTTTACCACTTTTATCTATGCAACAGGGGAAGGTTTTTTGATAGATTTTACCAAAGACAATAATGTTTTTGTATATCTTGTCCCAACCATTGCCATGTTGAGCTATTTTATAAGCAACTATGTTTTCGGTAAACAATTAAAGGACTTAACAAAACTCAACTCTTTAAAAAGTAAATTGATGCTATATCTACAAGCATGTGTGGTAAGATATGCATTTATAGAGGGTGCAGCAATATTGAGTACTATTGCTTATAGGTTGAATAACCACATTTTTTATCTGGTTATTTCCTTACTTTTAATTCTTTATCTTTTTAAGCTTAGGCCCACCAAGAACAAAGTTATAAACGATTTGGAATTAAAATTAAAGGACCAACACTTTTTCCAAAAAGAAAACGAGGAAATAAAATAAAAGTGGTCATTATAAATAGCTTGGCATATGCAACACCTATACAATGGGAATCAATAATAAAATTTACAACGATATAGATACGATTATCATCGGTTCTGGTGCAGGCGGATTATCTGCAGCCATTTGTCTATCCAAAGCAGGTCAGCGGGTATTGGTATTGGAACAACACGATGTTCCTGGTGGCTGGTGCCATAGCTTCTATTTAAACGGCCACCGTTTTTCTCCAGGAGTGCATTATATTGGACTGCTTGGAGAAGGAGAATCTACAAGAACCCTATATGAAGGATTGGGGATAGCCAATGATCTGGTTTTTTTTAGAATGAATCCCACGGGATATGAGCACTGTTTTATTGGAGAAGAAAGAATAGACCTGCCGGGCAATTTTAATGATCTAAACACCTCTCTAGGGCATAGGTTCCCTAAGGAAAAAAAACGTCTCGATGATTATTTAAAGTTGGTCAGGAATGTTTCTCGACAAATACAACTGATTCCTAAAATAAACGGTTTTTGGGATCATATCACCATCCCTTTTAGAACAAAGCATATGGGCAAGTTTGCCCTGTTCAGTTTGAAGCGTGTTATCAACTGGCATATAAAAGACCCCCTACTGCAAAAAATACTCAATATACAATGGGGAGATCACGGATTGGCTCCTTCGAGGGCGAGTTTCCCTTTGCACTGCGCTGTCATGGACCATTATTTTAGCGGGGGCTACTACCCTATGGGTGGCGGAGCTGCTATTGTAAAAGCCATGACCAAGGCGTTACAAAAAAATGGTGGGACCATACGTACGGGTACAGCCGTAAAAAGAATTCTTTTGGAAGGGGATAAAAAGAAAAAGGCCATTGGGGTGGAATTGAGAAATGGGGAGAAAATATTTGCATCCAGAATCATTTCCAATGCTGATCCAGGGATTACCTATTTGAAACTGATAAAAGAACAAAACCTAAGCGCAAAACTTCTTAAAAAACTTAAAAAAACAAAGTATTCCTGTAGTTCCCTAATGCTTTTTCTAACCGTTGCTACCGACGTTCGAAAATTAGGAATGGACTCGGGCAATATATGGATGATGGATAACAGGGATATGGATGACATTTACGAAGAGATGACCGCGATTGATATTACTAATGGCGAAGTGTTCCCTGGATTGTTCATTAGCTGTACCACGCTAAAAGACCCCACAAGTTTCGATGGAAAACACCACTCTCTTGAAGTCATTACTTATATCAATCCCGATTCATTCTCCAAATTCAACAATGAGGATGAACAGCGATCAAAGGAGTATTTGGAATTCAAGGAAATATTGACCCATAAAATGATAAATACCCTGGAACGTGCCCTACCGGGTATTAGTAAGCATATTGTTCATAAAGAATTGGGAACGCCAATCACCAACAAATACTATTTGAATGCTACCAATGGCAGCGTATACGGTACTGAAAAGAGTTTTGGACAGATAGGTCCCTTTGCCTTTAAGGCCAAGAGCGAAATAGAGAATCTTTATATGTGCGGGGCAAGTATCCAATCCCATGGAGTGGCCGGCGCAAGTTATTCCGGGGTCCAGACGGCAGCCGCCATACTGAATTGCAGACAAGATGACCTGATAAAACCAGATGATTCCCAGAACATTAGGATCTTTGAAGCGGAAGACCATTCCGACTATCCTAAGGATATCCAACAAAAAATAAATTTGAGAAAAGCGCGACAGCTATCAAATAAAAAAAAGCATGACAATCCAACCCTAATTTAAATATTAACTTATCTTCCAATCAATTTTACTAATATGAAAGCATTAAAATTATCGATTGCATTATTTGCGTTAACCATTTTCACCGTGAACAATAGTTATGGACAGGATTGGCCCAATCTGGAGCGCTTTGCAGAGGACAACAAAGAGGTGGGAATGCCAGCTACCAACGAAAATCGTGTGGTATTTATGGGCAATTCCATTACCATAGGTTGGATAAATAAAAGGCCGGAGTTCTTTGAAGGGAAACCTTATATCAACAGAGGTATTAGCGGACAGACTACACCCCAGATGTTATTGCGTTTTAGACAGGACGTAATCGATTTAAAACCCAAAGTAGTGGTTATTCTGGCTGGAACCAATGATATTGCAGGAAATACAGGGCCTTCTACCCCCAAGATGATCTTGGACAATATGAAGTCCATGGCCGAACTTGCAAAGGCCAACGGAATTAAAGTAATTATCTCCTCCGTGCTTCCTGCCTTCGATTACCCATGGAAACCTGGATTAAATCCCAATGAAAAAATTCCTGCATTGAACAAAATGTTAAAAGAATATACGGAAGCGAATGGTCATATTTATCTAGACTATTTTACCGCAATGGCCGATGATAGAAACGGACTTCCAAAAAAATATGCAGACGATGAGGTTCATCCTACCGCGGCGGGTTATGCTGTAATGGAACCATTAGTGGAAGCCGCAATAAACAAGGCATTGAAATAGCCTGGGATTTTACTCACTTTGGAAAAATATTTTTACGAGGTATTTTAGAATTAAATCCTAATTAACAATGGGCAAACTACTCTTAATTTTCCTGTCTATAGGCTTTTATTTTTGCAACGCACAAGATATTTTTGAAGTAAAAGGACTTTGTATTGCCGCACCCCATGCCGATGGTGTAGCCGAGTTTGTAAAATTCGTTGATGAAGAATTAGGCCCTAATGGCATCAACACCCTGGCACTACGGGTAGATTTCAATTATGCCTATGAATCAAGACCAGAACTGAGAGGTAACAATCCATTGTCCAAAGTGCAAATAAAGGAATTGGTAGCCGTTGCCAAAAAACACAATATAAACCTAATTCCTCAGGTAAATTTATTCGGACATCAGAGTTGGGCAGAAAAAACCAATAAACTTCTTGAGGTATATCCCCAATTTGACGAAACGCCACATGTTAAAATACCTGTAAAATATGAATGGCCAAATGCCGATGGCCTCTATTGTAAAAGTTATTGTCCGTTACATCCGGAAGTGCACAATGTGGTGTTTGATCTGGTAGATGAAATTATTGCTGTTTTTGAGGCAAAAGCCTTTCACGCAGGAATGGACGAGGTATTTTACATTGCAGATGAAAAATGCCCACGCTGCCAAGGAAAAGACCCAGCTGCAATTTTTGCCAATGAAGTTAATAAGATAAGCCGGCATTTAGAGATGAACAGCAAACGGCTATGGATTTGGGGAGATCGTTTAATAGATGCTTCCACTTCAGGAATTGGGATGTGGGAGGCAAGTATGAACAACACTGCCAGGGCCATAGACCTAATTGACAAATCTGTAGTTATTTGCGACTGGCATTATGAAAGGGCATTACCTACCCCTGCCCTATTTGCGCTTAAGGGGTTGGACGTTATTGCCTGTCCCTGGAAGAAGCCTGAGGTTGCCAGGGAACAGGTTAAAATGATGTATAATTTTAGAGAAAATGCAAGCCCAGAAATGAAGAAACACTTTTTGGGCATGATGCACACCGTCTGGTCCTCTGCCAGTGAATTTATAAAAAGCTATCATAGCCAAAAAGCAAAAGAAATCAATCCCTTTACCCAAGAGGCCTGTTTTAGGGCAATGTTGGCCGCAATAAAGGATCTGGAACTGATTGGTGAAAACACCAATTAGACTTTATATCGATCAGCTTTATAAAACTGCTGGAGTTGGGCACTATACATTCATTTGCTAAGCCCATATTGACCATATAGCGAAATATATTTCTACTTTTGACAAATGAATAAAAGTAGTATCAGCATTCTTATTCCTTTTAAAAATACCCAGGAATTTCTACCGGACTGCATAAAATCCATCATCGACCAAACATATGAAGACTGGGAAATTCTGGCTGTAAATGATCATTCTACCGACAATAGTTTGGATATCATGTATTCATATGCACAAAAGGATACCAGGATCAAGGTATTGAAAAATGAAGGCAAGGGAATTATTGAGGCACTTAGAACAGCATATTCCCATTCCCAGAGCACCTATATAACCAGAATGGATTCCGATGATGTTATGTCCCCAAATAAATTGGAAACCATGGTTAATTCCCTTAAAAATTATGGACAGGGATACGTAGCCCTCGGAAAGGTGAAATACTTTTCAAAAGAGGGGGTTGGAGATGGTTACAAGAGTTATGAAAAATGGTTAAACGGCTTAACGGAAAAGGGATTAAATTATTCAGAAATATATAAGGAATGTGTAATACCCTCCCCATGTTGGATGGTAGATAGGAAAGATCTGGAAAAGGCTGGGTCATTTTCTTCAAATCGCTATCCGGAAGATTACGACCTAGCCTTCCGTTTTTATGAGCAGGGTCTAAAATGTATTCCAACCAATGAACTTCTTCACTATTGGCGCGATTATGGACATAGAACTTCCAGAACTAGTGAACACTATGCCCAAAATTATTTCTTGGATATTAAACTCCATTATTTCCTGAAGCTTGACCATGATAATCAAAGCCCCTTGGTACTCTGGGGTGCAGGTAGCAAAGGAAAAACTTTAGCTAAAAAACTTCTAAAAAAGGACATAGCTTTTACATGGGTATGCAATAACTCCAATAAAATTGGATTGGATATTTATGATAAAAAGATGGATCATTATCTAGGAATAAACAAACTCCAAAATGCCCAAATCATAATTACTGTTGCCAACAAAGAAGCTCAGGAATTTATAAAAGACTATTTGTTGGCACAGGGAAAAAAAACTGTTCAAGATATTTTCTTTTTTTGTTGAACCTGACATTGAACCGCCTCTTTAAAGAATACTCCTGCTATTCCCGGTCACTTAACTAGTGAGCAGATGGATAATAAATTTAAGACTGCCTCGAAATTCTTTTCTTATATTTGAAAAATTAAATTTAGGAATGCTGTTTAAACATCCGGAACTCCTTTGGGCCCTTTTACTTCTCCTTATTCCTATTTTCATTCATCTTTTCCAACTCCGTAGATTTAAGAAAACCCCATTTACCAATGTAAAAATCTTAAAAAAGGTAGTGGCGGAATCCAGAAAGAGCAACTCCCTAAAAAAATGGCTACTGTTATTTACTCGCCTTTTGCTGCTAACTGCACTTATTGTTGCTTTTGCCCAACCCTTTATTCCTGGAAAATCAGCACTAAAAAGTAACGAAATAGTTATTTACCTTGATAATTCCCTAAGTATGCAAGCCAAAATGGGAACAGCTACCTTATTGGAAAATATGGTACAAGGAATTCTAAAATCTGTTCCTGAAGAAAATATTTTCACTCTTTTTACCAACGATAAAATATTTCGTGAGGTCCGTATTGGAGATATTAAAAACGATTTGCTTGCCCTCCTTTATTCCAAGAACCAATTACAGCTAAAAGAAATTAATTTAAAGGCCAGAACCTTATTCTCGGAAGCTGAAGGTACGCGTAAAGATCTTGTCTTGATTTCCGATTTTCAAAAGAGTATTAATTCACCTACTACAGACTCGCTCCCCGATATAAATAGGCATTTGGTAAAATTGATACCGGAAAACCTTGTTAATATTTCAATCGATACTGTATTTATCAATACTATTTCCTCAGAGAATTTAGATTTAAAAAGCATACTCTCTACCAACACTGAATTGGACAACACTCCGGTTTCTCTTTACAATGGAGAAAAATTGATTGCAAAAACATCGGTTACCTTCAATAAGAATAAAAAGGGCGAGGTAATTTTTACCATTCCGGCAAACGAACTTATCAATGGCGAAATTGTGATCACCGATGCAGGACTTAATTATGACAATCAACTTTACTTCAATTTAGCCAAGCAAGATAAAATTAAGGTGCTATCCATAGGGGATGCCGATAGTGATTACTTGAAGCGTATTTTTGATGAGGAGGTATTTCAGTATTCCAATCTCAACTTAAAATCATTGAATTACAGCCTATTGGAGTCGCAAAATTTGATTATACTAAATGAACTTAACTCTGTCCCCATAGCCTTGCAAAATGCTCTACAAGCCTTTAAAAATAACGGAGGCAGTTTAGTAATTGTTCCAAGTGGCCAGGCCAATTTGGAAAATTACAATTCCTTTTTAATAGGGCTTTCCAATACTATGCTAATTTCTTCGGTGGTGGAAGAAAGAAAAATTAGTCAGATTGCCTTTGCCCATCCTTTGTATAAAAATGTGTTCGAAAAAGAAGTAACCAATTTCCAATATCCCTCCGTAAATTCATTCTATAGTATTAAATCGGCCATGCCAAAAATACTTTCTTACCAAAGTGGTGATCCGTTTTTGGTAGGGGAAAACGGCACTTATTTATTTACAGCATCCATATCCAAGGAAAATTCAAATATTTTAAATTCTCCCTTAATTGTGCCAACCTTGTACAACATGGGTATGGCAAGTCTTAAGATTCCCAAAATTTATGAGATGATAGGTGGCAAAACCACCGTTGATATTCCCGTTAATCTTACAAAAGATCGGATTTTGAAAGTGTCCCAAAAAGATTTCGAATTTATACCCTTTCAACAATCTTTTACCAACAAAACCACCTTAACTTTTGATGATTATCCTGAGGTTTCCGGGATATACGATATAACGGACGAAGGAAAGATAGTTAAGTACATCAGTTTCAACTTTCCTAGGACAGAAAGCCAGCTACAATATATGAATCTAGATGAGCTCAATGCTAGTAGTAAAAACGACAATGTTGCAGCATTGTTCCAAAATATAGAAAAAGACAATAGCATCAACGAGCTTTGGAAATGGTTTGTTATTTTAGCACTAGCATTTATATTTATTGAAGTTCTTATCCAAAAATTTCTGAAATGAACATACTTTTAAAATCGGCCAAGATTGTTTCTCCTTCCAACAAGGAACTTCATTTAAAAAAGCGCGATATTTTTATAAAAAACGGGGTAATTGAAGATATTGCTGCCAATTTGGATGTTCAAGGAAAAACAAAGGTCATCCAATATAAGAACCTACATGTATCCCTAGGATGGTTCGATTCCAGCGTAAGTTTTGGCGAACCGGGCTATGAGGAAAGGGAAACCATTGAAAATGGATTATACACAGCGGCAAGAAGTGGTTTTACCGATATAGTCCTAAACCCCAATACCAACCCCCTCCCAGATAGCAGCTCCGACATTGTCTTTTTAAAGAATGCCTCCAAAAATGCGGCTACTACCCTTCATGCCTTAGGAACTTTGACCGTTAAGTCTGAAGGAGAAAGTTTGGCCGAACTATATGATATGAAAACTGCCGGTGCAGTAGGGTTTTATGATTACAAATTACCTTTAAGAAACTCGAACCTTCTCAAAATTTCCCTCCAATATGCCCATAATTTCAGTGGCCTTGTGCATTCTTTTCCAATGGATTTACAGATTGCGGGAAAAGGAATTGTGAATGAAGGTGAAGTATCTACAAAACTAGGCCTAAAAGGAATTCCTAATTTGGCCGAGGAGCTAAATATTGTTAGGGATCTGTTCATATTGGAATATACGGGTGGAAAACTGCACATCCCCACTATTTCAACGGCCAATTCCGTAAAACTAATTGGGGAGGCTAAAAAAAAGGGATTGGATGTTAGCTGCAGCGTGGCTGTACACAACCTATGCTTCACCGATGATACTTTGACAGAGTTCGACTCCCTCTTTAAATTGATGCCTCCACTTAGGACCCAATCGGACCGTAAGGCCTTGATCAAGGGATTAAGCGATGGAACCATAGATTTTGTTACCTCAGACCATAGGCCTATGGATATTGAACACAAAAGAGTGGAATTCGATAATGCCTCGGACGGCACTATAGGTCTGGAAAGCGCTTTTGGAATGTTAAATCAGATTTTTGATCTTGATACCACCATATCCCTTCTTACGAAAGGTCGCGAAAGATATGGCATTGAAACTCCTGTGCTGAAAGTAGGTGAAAATGCAGCGCTTACCTTATTCGACCCCGATCAGGAATATACCTTTGAAGAAGAGGACATTTTATCCAATTCAAAGAATAGCTGCTTTTTGGGAAGTAAACTTAAAGGAAAGGTTTACGGAATTGTATCCAACAATCAAATAATTAACTAAATTTATAGGAACTAAAAACTTAACGATGGACCAGAAAACTATAAGTGAGGGAAAAACTATGGCATTAATCAGTTATATTACTGTTATTGGTCTGCTCATTGCCTTTATAGTAAACAGTGATAAAAAAAATGAATTTGTCAAATTCCATATTGGACAATCATTAAGGGTGTGGATCTTGGCCATTGCACTTTCCATTGTCCTTGGACTTATAGCTGTTACAATGGGTATGGGTTTCCTCAGAATATTGCAGTGGGCCCCATGGGTTTTGGCTGTAATGGGTGCCATAAATGCCTACAACGGCAAAATGGAAAAATTACCGATTATTGGAACCATTGGGGAATAATTATAAGAATCAATATATTCAGGGAGGTCTAATAAGGCCTCTTTTTTTGTTCAAATTTTAAACTTGACTAACTTTGCCTCTATGGATAATGTTATTAAGGAAGGAAAGACTACGGCAATTGTAGCTTACCTTACTATGGTTGGGGCTTTGATTGCCATATCGATGAATTCAGATCCCAAGAACGAGTTTGCCCGGTTTCATACCCGACAAGCTTTTGGATTACATCTCGTATTCCTTGGCTTTGCTATTTTTTTAAGCAATTGGTACAATGAATATGCCTGGTACGGCCTTTATGTTTTTTATATTGTACTTTGGTTCTACGGCTTTCTCGGAGCCTTGAACAACAAAAAACAAGAGGTGCCCGTACTCGGTCCCTATTTTCAAAAATGGTTCACTTTTATATCTTAGAATGACTACAGCTCCCCTATCATTGGAACATCTTATTAGACCATCAAATATTACCGAGGGTAAGCCTCCAGTGCTGTTCATGTTCCACGGCTATGGCAGCAATGAGGAAGATCTGTTTTCCTTTGCTTCAGAACTCCCCAAAGAACTTTGTATCATATCCGTTAGGGCCCCCTACCCTATGCAACCCTATGGCAATGCTTGGTATGCTATTAACTTTGAAGCTGAAAAAGGCAAATGGAACAATGAGGAAGAAGCGGTTCTTTCCAGGGATAAGATTAAAATATTTATAGAGGAAGCTTGCAAAACCTATGGGCTGGACGAAAAAAATGTAACCCTCTTAGGATTCAGCCAAGGCACCATCCTGAGTTATGCAGTAGCCTTGTCCTACCCTGATCTGGTCAAAAATGTAATAGCCCTTAGTGGTTATATCAATGAAAACCTCATTTTGAAGGACTATAAGGAAAACAACTTCAAAAATCTAAAGATTTATGTCTCCCACGGAAGTGTAGATCAGGTAATTCCAGTCGCCTGGGCCCAACAAGCGCCCGGCATTTTAAAGGATCTAAAGATAGACCATGTATATGAGGAATTCCCGGTTGGCCATGGTGTGGCCCCCCAAAATTTCTACTCCTTCAAGACATGGCTACAGGATAAAATTTAATTGCTACGGGTGTACAACAAGTGGTCCATCAAAGAAAAATCCACACCCAGATCATCCTTAAGTTCATACTTGATCAATACTTCTCCCCAATATTTCCCATCCGAGAAATCGGCCAAAATCCATTTATGGTTTAAAATCTTGATCTTGTTTATTTTAAAATCGTTTTCCATACCCTCATACGGGATTAGGGGGTTATCCCCCTTACTCTCATTGGTCTCCAATAATTTATCCGATATATAGAGACTAGGGTCCTTCAAATTTAGATGGTCGTAATAGGCCAAGGCATCATCATTATTTTCCAAAGAAAAATATTGGTTGTCCAAAACCTTTATATGTAGTTTCTGTATGGAATCCTCCAATTGGGAAAGCTGCTCTTCCTGGGACTCGATTTTTGTGTTTTTTGCCTTCACCATATTATTGGTACTTACAAATTGGTAAAGTGCTATTAGCGTAACGAATATGAACAAATACAAGTAAATCTTATGTTTCATTCCCTTATTTTCTATTTTATTGGTTTAATAATAATTTTTATGTTGAAATATTTTCCTGAACTATGATCTATAGGGTTGTTTAAACCTCTATAACCAAATTGTCATAAGCCAAATGCACATTATCCGGAAGCAGTTTCTCCACTTCATCATGAAAACCCAATAAGTGGCTTATATGGGTCAAATAAGCCGTTTTAGGCTTTACGATATCAATGAATTCCAAAGCTTCCTCCAAATTAAAATGGGAATGGTGGGGCTCTATTCGCAAGGCATTGACTACCAAGGTATTTACCCCCTTTATTTTTTCCATTTCTCCTTTTTCAATGCTTTTTACATCGGTTAGATAAACGAAGTCCTGTATTCTAAACCCAAAAACCTGTAATCTATTGTGTTGAGCCTCTACAGGTATGGCCATTAAGTTTCCTATCCTGAACGGCTTGTTATTTTTTATCGTATTGATCTCTACGGCAGGGGCACCAGGATATCTATTTTCATCTGCGAATATATAATCGAACCGTCCTTTGATCGAAGTAACAACCCTCTCATGGGCATATATGGGAATATCCCCCTGCCTGAAAAAAAATGGTCTTATATCATCTATTCCTGCTGTATGATCAGAATGTTCATGGGTAAATAAAATGCCATCGATCTTTACTACATTATTGCTAAGCATTTGCTGTCTAAAATCGGGGCCACAATCTATTATAAAATTATAGGAATCCCAAGAAACCATTACCGAAACCCTCAGCCTTTTATCCTTGGAATTATTGCTTAAACAGACAGGGTGTTTGCTCCCAATTACGGGGATTCCCTGTGATGTTCCGGTACCTAGAAAAGTTATTTTCAATCTTATATCTATTTAATCCAAATTTATAACTAATTTATTTAATAGATAGCTCAAACTTTTTAACTTTGCTACAAGTAAAAAAGACACTATGTCCACTATTTTTAAGAAAGAAATCGCTTTTACAAACGTACCGTCAATAAAGGCGAAAACCTTAAGGATAAACCTAAATCCTGATATTTATGGAACCTTTTCCGAAATAGGTGCCGGACAGGAGACTTCTGGGCATTTCTTTAAGTCTGGCGGTGCTTCTGGAACCATTGCCAAGGCAATGAGTGCATATGACAAAGATTTTAGTGATGCCATCTACGGAATAGAGGAAGACGGAAGATATGTAACCCAGTCTAGATTAAAAAAGATGTTGGCCCATGAAATGGAAAACATGGACAACAGGATAAGTCGCGAACTACACCCGGACAGATTGTTCTTTTCCTACGCCAATACCGTTGCTACCATTGATTTCTCCAAGAGATATAAAGGCCATGGATGGATCGGAATCCGATACCAATTAGATCCCAAACAAAAAGAATTAAACGAAATTATCCTTCATATTCGCTTTAAACAAAATGAAGCGAGGTTGCAACAGGAAACCTTGGGTATTGTTGGTGTCAATCTTATTTACGGTGCATTTTATAAATACGACAAGCCTAGAAAATTACTAAAATACCTGTATGACCATATCGACAAGGATACGGTTGAATTAGATATGGTTAATTTTTCAGGACCAAATTTTGCGGAAGTGGACAATAGGTTGATGAGTTTACAGCTTGTTAAGAATGATATGACCGATGCCGTAATGTTTGGACCCGATGGCAATAATCTTTTGCCCGCGACCATTCTTTACAAGAAAAATATTTTGGCCTTACGTGGTAGCTTTAGACCAGTGACCATGGTTAATATGGATATGTTTAAAAAATCCTATGAAATTTTCATCAGGGAACCCAGTGTTGAGGAGGAAAATACCGTTGTAATTTTTGAAATTACCCTTTCCAACCTTCGCGCATCCGGGGAAATAGATGAACAAGATTTTATGGATCGGGCAGAACTTTTATGTTCTTTGGGCCATACGGTAATGATTTCGAAATTTCAGGAGTACTTTAAACTCGTTGAATATTTTAGCAATTATACCAAATCCAAAATTGGCCTTACCATGGGAGTGAACAATTTGGTCGATATTTTTGATGAAAAATACTACCGTCATCTTAGTGGAGGTATCCTAGAGGCATTTGGTAAATTATTCTTTAAAGATCTTAAAGTTTACCTATATCCAATGCGCAATGAGGAAACTGGGCAAATTATGACAAGTAACACCATAAAAGTCCACCCTAGAATGAAAGAATTGTACAAATTCTTCAAATACAATGGAAAGGTGATGGACATTATAGATTACGACCCGGAAATATTACATGTTTTCTCCAGGGATGTACTCAAAAAAATAATTAATGGTGAAGAAGGTTGGGAATCCGTACTTCCTGAGGGTATTGCGGAAATAATAAAAAAGAAAAAACTTTTTATCCGTAAACCCCTAGAGGAAGAACAGGAAAAAGTGTAACACTTAAAAATATTTAATAGGTGGCTGTCTTAATATTTTGATTTAGGACAGCCACTTGTTCATATACTACCATTTATAGAAGTTGTGCAGCGTGATCCTTGGTCTTGACCTTATCAATTACCTTTTCCACAACTCCGTCCCCATCAATTACAAAAGTCATTCTATGAATACCATCATATTTTTTTCCCATAAACTGTTTTGGGCCCCAAACCCCAAAAATATTTATGATAGTATGGTCTTCATCCGCTAACAACGGAAAAGGAAATTGATATTTATTTTTAAAATTTAGTTGACGTTTCTCTGAGTCGGCACTTACCCCTAGGAGCTCAAAACCTTTTGCTTTTAGCTCGGTATAATTATCCCTCAAATTACAGGCTTCAGCGGTACATCCTGGAGTACTTGCCTTGGGATAGAAAAAGACAATTAATTTTTTACCCTTATAGTCGGAAAGCTTAACAATAGTGCCGTTTTCATCCTTTGCCAAAAATGGGGGTACCTTATCCCCTACTTTTAAAGTCTTCATAGTTAAATTTTAAGTAAATTTATATTTAAAAATACACCCAAACGAATGGGCGTTGCCATATTTATATTTTTATAAAATTACGCAATAAATGACGAAAGCGGAAAAAGTAAACTTTGCCATTGAAACTTTACAGACAATATATCCAACCATTCCAGTTCCGTTAGACCACAAAGACCCATATACGCTACTTATTGCAGTATTATTGTCCGCACAAAGTACGGATGTCAGGGTCAATCAGATTACCCCTATACTATTTGCCAAGGCAGACAATCCTTATGACATGGTAAAAATGACGGCAGATGAAATAAGGGAAATTATAAAACCCGTTGGACTATCCCCAATGAAATCCAAAGGAATTTATGGGCTTTCCAAAATCTTAATTGAAAAATATGACGGACAAGTTCCTGAAGAAATGGAACTTTTGGAACAATTTCCGGCCGTAGGTCATAAAACAGCTAGTGTGGTGGTTTCCCAAGCCTTTGGTATACCAGCTTTTCCCGTGGATACCCACATACATAGGCTTATGTACCGATGGGGGTTTTCCAATGGTAAAAATGTAGTACAAACGGAAAGGGATGCGAAAAGATTATTCCCAAAAGAATTATGGAACGATCTTCATTTACAGATAATCTGGTACGGAAGGGAATATTCCCCTGCAAGAGGGTGGAATTTGCAAAAAGACATAATAACCAAAACAATAGGAAGAAAAAAAGTTTTGGACGCCTACTATAAAACAAAAAATCCCAACTCCTAGTTGGGATTTTTTAGTCTAGTTTAAATTATTTTCGAATTGAATATTACTATATTCAACTATTTGCAAAGATTTGGAATAGCCAATCAAAAACTTGATAGTTTCAGGACTCGCTTTGGCAAGTTTACACTTGTGTTGATTCTCAGAGTAAATTTTTTCCATAGGATTATAGTATTGTTATGTTAAGATAACGCTACTAAAATGGAAATATTGTCCGGTTCGTCCTATGACCTATTAATTCGTTAAAACGATATTATGTTTTTCAATTATTTTTCTAAGGTTTATAAGTGCGTATCTCATTCTTCCCAAGGCCGTATTAATACTAACCCCTGTATTTTCAGATATTTCCTTAAAGCTCATGTCCCTGTAAATACGCATTAAAAGAACTTCTTTTTGATCGTCCGGTAATTCTTCGATCAATAAGGTAAGATCAGAATCTATTTGATCCTTGATAAGTTGTTTTTCTACATTAAGTTTATCATCACCAATTACGGAAAAGATATTAAAATCATCATTCCCCTCAAACATTGGCATTCTTTTGTTTCTTCTAAAGTGATCAATTACCAAGTTATGGGCTATTCTCATAACCCAAGGCAAAAATTTGCCTTCTTCGCTATAATTTCCTTTTTTCAAGGTTTTAATCACTTTAATAAAGGTGTCCTGAAAAATGTCCTCTGAAACATCCCGGTCCAATACCTTAGAATAAATAAAGCTACTAATACGTTGGTTGTGCCTGTTGATCAAAACCTCTAAAGCTTTTTCATTACCGTTAATGTAATCCTTTACTAATACTGAGTCATCTATTTGCAGTTCCATACAAAATATTGTTTTTGGTTAAACTAGGGGGCCTCCCCTTTCGGTTCGGACTTTTTTTTTATTACTTCTTCTTTTTTGAAGACTTTAAATCTTCATTATTAATTAGTAACAGGATAAAAGTATATAAATGGTAAGGTGTGCAAAAAACTATGTTGTAAAACCCCCGTTAATTGATGTCAAATGCCAATTTTCTTATTTTACGCATAATAATTGGCCAAAAATGAAGTTGAAACGGCCTAATTGAATTAATGGCAAGACTATTTATTATTATCAGCTGCTGGAAAGATAGAATAACCTATATATTAAGGAATATAGAAAAACACTGTAAAGTTTATTGTAATGGGCCTGTTAAAGGAAGTCAAGGTTATATACTTAATGGGAAGTGTACTACATCGTAAATTAAAATAATGGGAGTTTCACTTTTAGGCTATTGCCTATGTACTTAAGTAACCCAATAAGTCGTTATAGATACGGACGAGCTATTGCAAAACCTTTGTAAGTTCCTAGTTTAAGCAATGCTCATCCAATTCATCATTACACTTATCGCTTTTAATGATGTAAAGTGATTTAGAGTAATTCAACAAAAAATCTATCTTGGACCTCCGTGTAGACATTAGTTTACATTTGTTATTAGTAGTAACGTTGAATTTCCCCATAATAATATATTGTTATTGTCAAATAACGCAACTGTTATGAAGAAATTAACTAAAAGGGGTTGTAAGGCCTATTAATTCGTTAAAATAATGTTGTTCTTTTCTACAATCTTCCGAAGATTGATAAGAGCATAGCGCATTCTGCCCAAGGCAGTGTTAATACTAACCCCTGTATTTTCAGATATTTCCTTAAAGCTCATGTCCTTATATAGGCGCATTTCCAAAACTTCCATCTGATCTTTTGGCAATTCTTTGATAAGTAGGGTAAGATCCTGATCTATCTGATCTTTGATAAGTCGCCTTTCAGCATTTAACTGATCATCGCTAATTATGGAGAATATATTGAAATCATTGTTGCCTTCAAATCTGGGCATTCGCTTATTCTTCCTAAAATAATCTATTATTAGGTTATGGGATATACGCATTACCCAAGGTAGAAATTTTCCTTCTTCATTATAATTGCCCTTCTTTAGGGTTCTTATAACCTTTATAAAGGTATCTTGAAAAATATCTTCTGTAATTTCCCGATCTTGAACTTTGGAATAAATAAAACTGCTAAGTCGCTGGTTGTGGCGGTCAATTAGTTTTTCAAGGGCTCTTTCGTCCCCGTTCATGTAGTCTTTTACTAATACTGAATCTTCTATTAATAGTTCCATACAAATTACTTTTTTGAGGCTAAAATGCTATACCTGTTTTGTGTGACAAGTGCATTTTGAGCAAAATTTTAAAAAAGTAATTTTGTTACGTATAGGCTATTTAGGGTTTATTATGCATCAAATATAAAAAAAATTAAATCGAATCAAACTACTTTCCTTCAATGAATATAATTTAGTTGTAGGACAAAGGCTACTAGCTAATAAAAATCACATATCGTATCTTTGCAAACTTAAATACGAGCATGACCACTATAACAGACGTTAATCCCAAGCATAATATTATAATTAAAGGGGCAAAGCTCCATAATTTAAAGAATATAGACGTTGTAATACCACGCAATAAACTAGTGGTCATTACAGGCTTGTCCGGATCGGGAAAATCCAGTTTGGCCTTCGATACCCTTTATGCCGAAGGTCAAAGAAGATATGTTGAAAGTCTTTCCTCCTATGCTAGACAGTTTTTAGGAAAATTGGACAAGCCCAAAGTGGATTATATTAAAGGTATAGCTCCCGCCATCGCCATTGAACAAAAGGTGAATTCTACCAATCCCAGATCTACCGTGGGAACCACCACTGAAATCTATGACTATTTAAAATTAATGTTCGCGCGTATTGGCAGAACCTTTTCCCCAATATCGGGCAATGAGATTAAAAAGCATACTGTTTCGGACGTGGTTGAACATATTAAAACCTTTGAAGAAGGCACAAAATTACTTTTGCTTGCCCCAATTAAAATTAGTGCCGAAAGAGACCCCTATAAATCGCTTCAATTATTTTCCAAGCAGGGATTTGCAAGAATATTGTACAATGGAGAGGTTACTAGGATAGATGAGGACCTAAAGGATATAGGTCGGGAATTTGAACTGGTGGTAGATCGAATTATATATAAAAACGACGAGGACTTCTTCAATAGATTGGGCAATGCCATTGATACGGCCTTTTTTGAAGGCAAGGGAGAATGTATTGTCCAGGATCTAACAACTGGCCAAAATACCCATTTTAGCAATAAATTTGAATTGGACGGAATACAATTCTTAGAACCCAATGTTCATTTGTTCAGTTTCAACAACCCTTACGGGGCCTGTCCCAAATGTGAGGGCTACGGGGATGTCATAGGCATAGATGAAGACTTGGTTATTCCCAACACCTCGCTCTCGGTATACGAAAACGCAATTTTTCCATGGCGAGGGGAAAGCATGGGATGGTACAGGGATGAATTGGTGAATGTGGCCTATAAATTCGATTTTCCAATCCATAAACCCTGGTATCAGCTATCCGATGAGCAAAAGCAACTTGTGTGGGAAGGGAACAGCTATTTTACCGGTATCCATAAATTCTTTGAAGGCCTGGAAGAAAAAAGCTATAAAATACAGAATAGGGTAATGCTATCACGTTATCGCGGCAAAACCAAATGTAGCACCTGTAAGGGAAAGCGTTTACGGAAGGAAACCGACTATGTAAAAGTTTCGGGTAAATCTATTTCTGACCTTGTGGAATTGCCTATAGAAGATCTTATCGGCTTCTTTAAGGTTATAAAACTTAGTTCCAACGACGAGAAAATTGCCAACAGATTACTTAGGGAAATAGAAAGCAGATTGGGGTTTCTTCATAATGTAGGACTAAGTTATTTAACATTGAACAGAAAATCCAATTCCTTGTCGGGTGGGGAAAGTCAACGCATAAATTTGGCCACCTCATTGGGAAGTAGTTTGGTAGGCTCCATGTATATATTGGACGAACCCAGTATTGGCCTTCACCCAAAAGATACCGAGAACTTAATAACCGTTCTAAAATCGTTACGCGATTTAGGCAATACCGTAATTGTGGTGGAACACGATGAGGACATTATGAAAGCAGCGGACGAGGTTATCGATATTGGCCCAGAAGCGGGCACGCACGGAGGGGAGGTCGTTGCTCATGGAACCTTGGATGAAATTCTTAAATCCAATTCGCTTACAGCGGCTTACCTAAATGGTTCCATGGAAATTGCCGTACCAAAAACAAGAAGACCTTTTAAAAATTACATAGAAATAAAAGGAGCCCGGGAAAATAACCTTAAAAATATTGATGTTACTTTTCCTTTGAACGTCTTGACCGTCATTACCGGAGTATCTGGGAGTGGAAAAAGTACTTTGGTAAAAAAGTTATTATACCCTATAATTCTAAAGGAACTTGGTGGCTACGGAGAGAAAGCTGGGCAATACAGTTCCATGGAAGGTAAATTTCAATCCCTAAAACACGTGGAGTACGTTGATCAGAACCCCATTGGTCGTTCCTCAAGATCTAACCCCGTTACCTACATTAAGGCTTATGACGATATCCGTAATCTTTTTGCCAACCAGAAATTAAGCAAATTAAGAGGGTATCAGCCCAAACATTTCTCTTTTAATGTTGACGGTGGCAGGTGCGAAAAATGCAAAGGGGAAGGAGAGATTACGGTAGAAATGCAATTCATGGCGGACGTGCATTTGGAATGCGAAACCTGCAACGGAAAAAGGTTTAAAAAGGAAGTATTGGAAGTAAAATTTGAAGATGCCAATATAGATAATGTCCTTAATATGACCATTGATGATGCCGTAGATTTCTTTAACAGAAACAATCAATCCAAAATCGTGACCAAATTGAAGCCACTTCAAGATGTTGGTCTAGGATATGTAACCTTGGGACAATCTTCCTCTACCCTTTCCGGAGGGGAAGCACAGCGTATTAAGCTGGCCTCATTTTTAGTAAAGGGAATCACCAAGGACAAAGCGCTGTTTATTTTTGATGAACCTACCACCGGTCTCCATTTCCACGATATTAAAAAATTGCTTAAATCGTTTGACGCATTAATTGACAAAGGACATTCCATAATTGTCATAGAGCACAATATAGACTTAATCAAATGCGCCGATTACATCATAGACTTAGGCCCGGACGGAGGAAATAAGGGAGGACAACTATTGGTGCAGGGAACCCCGGAAAATGTTGTAAAAAACAAAGCTTCCTATACGGCAAAGTATTTAAAAGAAAAACTGTCCAGCTAGATGTAGTCCTTGGTTACTAGTTTCATTTTTATAGCCCTTAAATGAACTACTTATCCAAATTGAACTTTGAACTTTCAATACTGTTAACTGCCCACTGTATACTGATTACTGGTTAGAAGTTTGATGCTTCCTTCTCCTAAAAATCTACATACTGCCCACTGCCCACTGTTTACTGAATACTGATTACTGACTACTGACTACTAGTCTCAGATCTGATGTTTCCATCTCCTAAATATCTACCTTCCGGCCACTGCCCACTGCCCACTGCTTACTGTTTACTGATTACTGACAACAGATTTCAGGCTTTTTTCTAATGGCTTTTGGCTAGCAGCTTCTTTTTCCTTCAACCTAATTCTTTCGCCTTGTGATAAAAAATAAATTTATAAATAACTGAAAATCAACATTTTAAATTGATGTTTAATTTTTTGGCATGCTGTTTGGTATATACAAATTGAATGTAAATAGTTGCATTCAAAATTAAAACCTTATATCATGAGAAATTTAATACTCCTATTTACAGCGCTTATATTTGGAACTTCAGGTTCCATGGCAGCTTCAGTGGAAGATAAGGTTGCCACAAGCAATACTTATAGAAATAATAACTCATTTATTTTTGTTGAAAATGGTATCACATTTTCAGTTTATCCTGATGGGGAGTTCGATTTCTATATTGACAATAATGGTGGCGTAAATGCCAATGTCAATTTTGGACATACCAATATTACTTTTAATTCAGGTTACGATTACAACCCTTATGTACAGTATGACGATTACGGTGCAGTTATACAAGTTGAGAATGTTCCTATCTACTATGACTATTACGGTAGGGTAACCCAAATTGGGGATGTAGATATCAACTATAATAGCGGTAGGGTTTCACGAGTTGGTGGTCTATATGTTTATTATAACAACCGTGGAATTTACAGCCATCACAGGGGATACATTAATATTTACAACAGACATTATGTATACAGCCCTTTCCACAGTTATTTCTTAAGACCGGCCATAGGCTTTGGTCTAGTATTCGGCAGCCCTTATAGAAGATATTACGAACCTGTAAGATACACCTATTATAGACCATATTATAACAACCACAGAAAAGCATATGCTAAAATAGGTCACCATTACAAATATGATAAAGGACATCAGAATAAAAGAAGTACCATTTATAGAAACGACAAAAGAGTGGCCGTTAGGGATAATGGGTATAGAAATAACAGTAACCTAAGATCCAACAGAGCTGTGGCCAGTAGAAATGATGGGGTAAGAAACAACAATAGTGTTTCCAGAAGTACTACATCCAGAAATAACAACACTATTTCCAGGACCACAACCCAACGTAGCAGCAATAATGGAAATAGCACCGTTAAGAGAAGCACCACGGTAAGGAGCAATTCGCCAAGTGCTAGAAATGACAAATCGGTTTCCAGGAGTTCTTCGATTCGCCAAAATGATAAGGGGAACGTCCAAAGAACCGTAAGTAGAACAACCTCTACAAGGAGTAGTAATGGCAATGGAAGTTCTGTAACAAGGAGCAAAGCAGTGGTGTCCAGACCTTCCGGAAATACAAGGACAACGGTAAAAAAGGAAGTTAACAGAAGTCCGAGAAATACTTCGATAAGTAGAAGTTCTTCGAGTAGAAGTAATAGCGGTTCATCTGTAAGGAATACCACTGTAAAACGACCAAATGTACAGTCAAAAAGTACTGTAAAAAGGTCGGTGGCAAAGGCATCTTCCAGTAGTGCAAGAAAAGTTTCAACGGCTTCCACAAGAGGAAGAAGTTCTAGAAGTAATTAAAAATAGTTTTTAGGTTGGTTAGTTGTTTAGCCCCGTAGCGAATTCGTTCCTGCGGGGTTTTACTTTATAAGGGAGATTGAAATGCTGAACCCTTGCCTGCCCGTTCCGTTCTGGCGGGCACCGAGATACTAACAGTAGCTTCCGTTCAATGCCTCAAGGGCTTGTCCAGAGATAATAAAGTCTCTCTTATTTTCTTCTCCCCAACTTTCCTAAATAAAATGAAATGGCCCCAAATACGTCTTCGGAAATTCTGAAGCGATATAAAATAAAAATATAAATAAGCAGAATCAACATACCCCTAAGGGCAATGTTCACCACGGGATGGAAAGGAAACGATACAAAGTAAAAAATGGCAGATAGTATAACGAGAAGAAAAACAACCTTAAAGGTCTCCTTTGTAATTGGTTGAATACCAAATTTCAATTTAACAAAACCCAATTTTATGGTATTGTAAATAAAAAAAGCCATAAAACTAGCTATGGCCGCACCGTCCAAGCCGTATTTTGGAATCAGCCATAAGTTCAACAAAATGGTTAGAATGGCCAAAGCAACCCCCATTAGGAGCAATGCCCTATAAAAATCCGAATTATACATTATAGCATTATTGTTGCCCAAAAGGGCATCATATACCCTCGCAAACCCAATGATGAAAACAATTACATATCCGCCACGATAAGATTCGGGCAATAAATTGTACAGATCATTTAGATTAAGAATAATCAAAATAAATATAAGCCCAGATACTATAAACAAGGTCAGGGAGCTCTTTTGATATAATGTTTTAAGAGCCTTCATATCCTTTTTATGAAGTATTTCCGCAGTTAGGGGATAAGTAATATTATGCATAGACCTGGACGGAACGGCAATGACGGTTGCTATATACCCTGCAACACTGTAATAGGCAACATTTTTAATTTCTATAAATTGATTGATCATTACCTTGTCTACCTCCAACAGAACAATCGCGGCAGATCCACCCAATATTATTAAAGTACTATAATTTATAATTTCACGGGTGTTGGCAGGAAAATTAAAATCCAACTTTAACCGGAGAGATCTTAAAGCGTATATCTGCATTATAAGGGTTCTAAGGATATACATCCCTACCATGGCATTGAGAAAGGTCAGCACCGAAATTAGGTTCCAATAAACCAACATAAGCAATATTGTTATCACTATTCTGCTGAATACTTCCTTCATGAAATTTCCAAAAACCGACTTCATCTGAACCTTTGCCCAAGCGTAAAACACCTCAAAATAGGCCATTGCCACACCAATAATAAAAATATGCCATACATACCCTTTCACTATGGGGTTCTCCTTGGACAAAAAATCACCAATGGTCTCATTGGCCAGGTAGGAAATGGCCCCAATAGGTACAATAAGTATTAGCGGTAAGAAAACCATTAGGGTCATAAAACCATCCTTTCTATTAAGTTCTTGGAAACCTGAATAATATTTGACCAAGGTATTTGGAATCCCAAATGCCAATATCGGCATTAAGACGGAAGATGCGGACAGTATTACATTGACCAAGCCAAAATATTCGTCCGATAAAAAACGTGTATATAGAAAAAGCAGGTTCAATGCCCCTATAGCAAAGCCACCATAGGTAATCAAAGTATTGTTCAATGATTGTTTTAAGACTATTCCCATGCTAAATACTTGGACAACTTTGCCGTTAATTCCCTTCTGTGATATTGTTCAACCTCTGCCAAAGGCAGAGCCAATTGTTCTTTTTTATATTCTTGAAACCATTGCAGCAGCGTACTTTTTAATTCACCGATCTGTGGATAGGTATAGGTCTTACCCGTATTGGATTTGGCAATAATATCTCCTACCTCCCAATTGGTCGGGCCTACACCTAAGATAGGCCTTTTGGACGCCATATACTCAAATACCTTTCCCGGAATAATACCCTTGGTCTCTTCAGAATCTATCTCTATCAACAAAAGCACTTGCGACTTTCTTTGATATTGGAGTGCCTCATGGTGCGAAATATAACCCAGTAATTTGGTATAGGATTGAAGACCATAAAAATAGATACTTTCCAAAACGTCCGAACTAATAACTCCTGCCAATTGCAATTTGAAACATTTTTTAAAATCGGGGTATTCCTGAATTAATTCTGATAACGCTTTCCAAAGATTCAAGGGGTTTCTCCCAGTAAGCAGAGATCCAATATGGGAAATGGTAAAATCAACATCCAAAGTCACGGAACTGCCCGGGCTGGTATCATACCCATTGGTAATAACAGTAATAGGTTTTGGAGTTATATTGGAGAACTCCAGCCTAGTTGTATTACTGGTCACAATTATTTTATCGGCTTCATTCAGTACTAAGTGCTCCAACTGTTTGTGCTTTTCCTGGGAAGCCTTGGTCAGTTTCAATTTTTTATGATAGCCAATCGAGGTCCACGGATCCCTAAAATCGGTTATCCACCTAATTTTGGTACGCTTTTTTAGTTCAAGCCCAATAAGATGCAAGCTGTGTGGGGGTCCGGTAGTAATAACTGTTCCGATGTTTTCTTTTGCAATCACATCCTGTAAAAAATCGACCGAAGGTTTTATCCAAAATTTTCTGGCATCCGGTATAAACAGATTGCCACGTATCCATAACAACAATTTCTCCAACCCGGATTGATTTTTGGTATTGATGATACCTGCACTAATCTGTTTCGTCTTCTTTTTTGAAAAAAATCGGGCAAAACCATAGGGTTCATTTATGAACTTTTTATATACTTTTATTCCTGCCGGTATTTCCTCTGTTAAAGATTCGTCTACTATGGGATAATTGGGGTTTTCCGGAATATATACAATAGGTTCTATATCAAAATCCCTAAGGTATTTTACAAATTTCAACCATCGCTGTACTCCAGGTCCACCTGCCGGAGGCCAATAATACGTGATGATGAGTACCTTCTGCATTAAGCTGTTGGTTTTTTCCTAGAGACCCAAAAAGCATGGCCAATTCCAAAAAAGAACACCAAGACCAAGATTATGGAGCTTGCCATAGTTATATTGCCTCCAACCCTAATAAGGCTGGGCTCAAACTTAAACTCAATTTTATGTTTTCCCGCCGGTATTTCCAAGGCCCTCAAAACGTAATTCACTTCAAAATGTTCCTTTAAATTACCATCTATATAGGCATTCCAACCATGTGGATAGTACATTTCTGAAAATACGGCAATTCCCGGGTTGGCATTATTGGAACTATAGGTTAAATGGTTGGGTTTGTATTCAACCAATTTTATTGAAGCTGTAGAATCTGTCTTGAAATTAAGCTCTTTTATATTTTCAAACTTCGACTTGTTAAAAACCGCCTTATGTTTTACATCCAACGTATTCAATGCCATTATTTCGTCATTGGCATTATATACTGGCACCAATTCATCAATAAACCAAGCATTGCCATTGGCATCAGGATTTAATGCAGGATAGCTCCTACCCTCTTCGTCCTGTTGTACCACATATTTAACGTTGAGCATACTCAAAACCCTGACGTTATTCTTGGATATGTGAAAATCGAACAATTCCTGGATCCCCGCCGGTTTAGCGGCGTGATACCCCCAAATGGACTGATGAAAATAAGCTGTACGGCCTCCCCCTCCTATCTCTGATGGATCGTATACCCTAAAAACAGTAGTGTCCTGCGCTATCTGTCTGTCCATATCAGTTTCCTGAAAAGGTTCCAGCATTCTTCTTTGGGCCACAAAATCGTCCTCATTTACATAGCGTTTTGCAACCCCTACCAAATCGAACACCACCAGCACCCCCAATAGTACAATCACCAAATTTTGCTTCAATTTATTCTTTAAATAGAACCAAATAACCAAGCCGGCCAAGATAACATAGATTAGTGACCTAAAAATATCTGCGTTGTAAACGGCCTTACGATCCGCCATAATCAAGGAAACAATGTCATCGCCATAATACTGGCGATAGGTTTCATCGCTCTGTCCAGTAAAGCTGAACATTCCTTTAACCAGATAAAGAAGCACTCCTATTCCCAAAGTAATGAAGATCGTTAATTTTAAGTCCTTTAGTTTCTTGGAAGTATCCTCTGCGGGATCAAAAAGTTGTACCAAAGCGAGGATGGCCAAAACAGGAGCACAGAGCTCCAGAATGACTTGAATGGATGACACCGCCCTAAATTTATTGTACAACGGAAAATAATCGATCATTACATCCGTAAGAAGGCCAAAATTTTTACCCCATGAAAGAAGAAGCGCCATTATAGTACCTACCAGAAGCCACCATTTTGCTTTTCCCTTTACCAAAAATAGCCCTAGGACAAATAGAAAAAACACTACGGCCCCAATATAGGCAGGAGCGGCTACAATAGGCTGGTCTCCCCAGTAAAGAGGCAATGCACTGGTGAAATCCAATGCCTTGGTCCGGGATATTCCATTCTCGGTCAAAAAGGTATAGGTTTTGGAATCGGCCCCAAGATCCTCACCACCGGAACCCCCGAACAATCTTGGAACAAATAAATTCAAGGATTCTACAATCCCATAACTAAATTGCGTAATATATTCCCGATCCAGACCGGAACCACTTTCTTTGGGCTCACCGTTGGCAGTTATGGTAAGGTCGGATTTACCTCTTGTACTCCAATCCGCATATTCCTTAGTAGCCATTAGACTAGTGGTATTTGCTGCTATTCCCAGCAACACCGCAAAAATTAGGATTCCGACGGAAATACCAAAATGTTTCATTTTCTTTTTCTTAATGGCATCCACTAGATACACAACGCCAAGAATAAGTACCAGTAACATAAAATAGTAGGTCATTTGGTAATGGTTGGCACCCACTTCCAAGGCCATGGCAATAGCCGTGAGGAGGAACCCCCAGAGGTATTTCTTCCTAAAAACCAAAATAATTCCCCCCAAGAGCATAGGCATATAACCAATGGCATGTGCCTTTGCATTGTGCCCTACCCCCAATATAATGATCATATAGGTAGAGAAACCAAAGGCCAGTGCACCCAATACCGCCAATTTGTAATCTACCTTTAGGCAGGATAACAAGATATAAAACCCAATAAGATATATAAAAAGATAATCTGCGGGCCTAGGTAAAAACCGGATAATCCGATCCAACTTTTTTACATAATCATGTGGATAATAGGCTCCTAATTGATAAGTGGGCATTCCGCCGAAGGCGCCATTGGTCCAATACGGCTCCTCCCCTGTCTTCTTCCGAAAATCGTTTTGTTCTTTGGCCATCCCCGTAAATTGGACAATATCCGATTGCTCGATTACCTTCCCCTGGAGTACGGGATGGAAATAGGCCAGCGCTACAATTACGAAAAATACAGTTACAAAAAAATGGATAAAAAAGGCTCTTAGACCGTTTCTCATGTTTGGTTATGGTAAATGGTTATTCAATTTCCTCAAAATCTATGTATTCTCCAACATTTTTTGAGCTGTTCTTTTTCTTGGTTGTTTTCCTATCAATTATAACGTCGCCTATTTGCTCTTCTTCCTGAGGTTGCTGACCTGCAAAACCTTCAAACTGCTCTTTAAAATGTTCCTCGGTCTTCTTTGCCGCGTACCTAAACAATTTAGGAGCAAACCATTTCGCCAGAATTTTAAGCAAATAGTATACTAAGAGTACAATTAGTATCGTTTTTAAAAAACCCATAATTAGTTGACAAATTTTATATCAAAAGTACAATTCTAACGTTGTATTAATAGTGCAAAAGTCTTAAAATAATAATAAAATAGTACCTATGGAGTATATTGTTTCCAAGAAACGCCTTATGAAAATACTAATATTTGGAATTTTCACCATTCCATTGGTCGCTTTTTCGCAATACACCGATGTCATTAACTCCAATAGACCTGGACTATCTGTGAGTGCGTATGCTATTGGTACAAACGTTTTACAGGCCGAATTTGGCGTTGCTTATGAACAACAGGACCACTCAAAGCTAGCTACAGAATCCAATATTCTTGGAGCCGATCTCTCATTGCGTTATGGCCTACTTTTCGAAACCTTGGAGTTGAATTATGAAGGTACTTTCGACAATCAAAATAAAACATATACCAACACAGGGGTAGAAATTACGAACACCGATTTTTCCAGAAACAGAATAGGTTTAAAATTTTTGGTTTACGATCCTTTTAAGAATCCCGAAAATAATAAGCCCAATCTATACAGTTGGAAGGCCAATTATGGTTTTAAACTAAAAAATCTAATCCCGGCCGTATCGGTCTACGCAGGTGCCAATTTTGTATTGGGCGACAATCCGTTTTACCGAGGTGACCCTACGGTCTCCCCTCGGGTAATGGTGGCGACCCAAAGCAGACTTACTCCTAGATTTGTACTTATTTCCAATATTGCCTATGACAGATTGGGAACGGATTTCCCGGAATGGAACTACACAGTATCCTTGTCTCATGCCTTTAGAGACCCCAAATGGAGTGTCTTTGTGGAAAACCAAGGCATAAAAAGTGATCGGTACTCGGACGTACTTTTAAGGGGTGGTGTGGCCCATTTGTTGGGTGAAAATATGCAGGTGGATATGAACTTGGGTGCTAGTTTTAAAAATACGCCCAGTAGGATTTTTGCCGCAATGGGATTCTCCTATAGGGTAGACATGCACAGGGACAAGGTGAAGGCCATCGAAGATCAAAAGGCGGGAGAAAATGGCGGCCCCATCAACAAGAACGCCATGAAGAAAAAGAAAAAAGGGAAAAATAAAGGTTCCGGTGCAGAAGATATCGATTTGGGACCTACTAAAAAACAACTACGGAAGCTAAAGAAAAAGGAAAAGAATAGGGACGATTCTGAAATTGATTTCTAACAAAATAACTTTTGTCCTTTTTCCTATAGATTAATATTGCTAATATTGAACCATACAAGAAACATGGTATGGTTACTCTGAAAGAAGCAAAAACAAAATCGGAACTTAAAGATTTCGTAAAATTTCCATTTACACTTTACAAGGATTCCCCTTATTGGGTCCCTCCTATCATTAATGATGAGCTGGAGTCTTTTGACAAAAGCAAAAATCCTGTTTTTAAGGATGCCGATGCCTGGTTTTTTCTAGCTTATAGGAACGATAAAATTGTAGGCAGGGTCGTAGCCATTATCAATAGATTGGAAGTGAACCAACAGCAGGTAAAAAAGATGCGTTTTGGTTGGTTCGATTTTGTGGATGACCATGAAGTTACAGAGGCGCTGTTCAATAAGGTGTCCGAAATAGGAAAAGAGCACAAGTTGTCCTATATGGAAGGGCCTGTAGGTTTTTCCAATCTGGACAAAGTAGGTGTACTAACCGAAGGTTTTGAAGAGATAGGCACCATGATTACCTGGTACAATCATCCTTACTATGTAAACCATTTTGAACGCTTTGGGTTTGTAAAGGAAAAGGAATACATGGAAAATAAATTCCCCTTTAGCAATGCAGAGCCCAAATTTTTTGAAAAGGCAAACGAACTGGTCAGGAAACGATATGGTGTAAAGGAATTGAACTTTAGTACAACCAAGGAGGTAATGCCGTGGGTAGATCAGATGTTCGATCTTTTTAACGAGACCTATTCCTCCCTTTCTTCCTTTGTCCGCATCACCGATATTCAAAAGGAATACTTCAAGAAAAAATATATAAGTTTTATAAATCCCGAGTATATCAAATTCATATTGGACAAGGATGATAAATTGATAGCGTTCGGAATAGTAATGCCTTCATTTTCCAAAGCCTTGCAAAAAGCGAAGGGAAAATTATTTCCATTTGGCATATTTCATTTGCTCAGCGCGAAAAAGAACAGCAAAGAGGTTATCTTTTATTTGATCGGGGTACTTCCGGAATACCAGAACAAAGGTGTTACTGCCGTTATGTTCAATGAATATTACAAGACCTTTAAGGCCAAGGGAATAGAAAAATGTGTTAGGACTCCAGAATTGGAGGAAAATGTGGCCATTCGCCAGTTATGGAAACATTTCGACCCAAAAATATATAAGAGACGAAGGACTTACAAAAAAGAACTCTAAGTAGTCCCAAAAGATAAAGTTTCAAACCCATCCAAAATCAAAAAAGCCAACTTAATTAAGTTGGCTTTTTTGATATGAATTGAAATAGATTTATTCTCCCATAGCCGCAGCTACTGCCGCAGACAACCTTTTGTAAGTACCATTCTGTAAACGCTCGCGTATTACGGAGAAGGCCTCCAAAGTTTCGGAAACATCCTGTAAGGTATGCGTGGCCGTCGGAATCATTCTTAAAAGAATCAAACCTTTGGGGATTACGGGATACACTACAATAGAACAGAAAATACCAAAATTCTCCCTTAGATCCTTGACCAACGCCATGGCTTCGGGAATGCTACCGTTAAGATAGACCGGTGTAACACAGCTAGTGGTAGTACCTATATCAAAACCTTTTTCCTTAAGTCCGTTCTGCAATGCATTTACATTCTCCCAAAGTTTGGCCTTAAGTTCTGGTTGGGTACGTAACATATCCAACCTTTTCAGCGCTCCCTTTACATAAATCATTGGTAATGATTTGGCAAACATTTGAGATCGCAAGTTATATTTAAGATAATCTATGATTTCCTTATCTGCAGCCAAAAAGGCGCCTATTCCCGCCATAGATTTTGCAAAAGTTGCAAAATATACATCTATATCATCCTGTACTCCTTGTTCTTCACCAGTTCCAGCCCCAGTTTTACCCAAAGTTCCAAAACCGTGTGCATCATCTACAAACAATCGGAAATTATACTTCTTCTTAAGGGCAACAATTTCTTTTAACCTGCCTTGTTCCCCTCGCATTCCAAAAACACCCTCGGAGATAACCAATATTCCTCCGCCAGTTTGATCGGCCATTTTTACGGCACGTTCCAAGTTTTTCTCAAGACTTTCAATGTCATTGTGCTTAAAGGTAAAACGCTTACCCATATGTAAACGTACGCCATCTATAATACAGGCATGTGCATCAACATCGTATACAATAATGTCGTCTTTGGAAACCAAAGCATCAATGGCAGAAACCATTCCTTGGTAGCCAAAATTCAACAAATAAGCCGACTCTTTATTAACAAAAGCTGCCAATTCCTGCTCCAACTGTTCGTGAAAATCCGTATGCCCACTCATCATTCTAGCACCCATAGGAAAAGCGGCACCGTACTCCAATGCTGCCTCGCCATCTACCTTTTTCACTTCCGGCAAATTAGCCAAACCCAAGTAATCATTAATACTCCAAGTAATTACTTCCTTTCCTTGAAATTTCATCCTATTGGATATAGGACCTTCTAATTTTGGAAATACAAAATATCCCTCAGCTTGGGAAGCCCATTTCCCTAAAGGACCTTTATTCTCGATAATTCTGTCAAATAAATCTCTCATCTAGACTACGTTGATTATTACTGCAAAAGTATATATTTTTAATATGCATATGCAACTTATTTAATACATAAAAAGCAACGACTTATGAACCGTTGCTTTTTATATCATAAATTTTGCATAGCCTTTACTTTACAAATTCTATTTTTTGTGGTTCTTCCACGTTTTTACTGTCAAAGAAGCCTTGGTCTGCCATCCACTGGTCACTGTATATCTTACTCATATACCTAGAACCATGATCTGGGAAAATAACGACTACATTGCTATTTTCATTAAACTCCCCCATTTCCTCCAGTTGCCTTACGGCTTGCATTACTGCTCCACTAGTATATCCAACAAAGAGTCCTTCCGTTCTGGATATCTCCCTGGCCGTATGGGCACTTTCTTCATCGGTAACCTTAATAAATTCATCTATTACCTTGAAATTGGTAGCCGTAGGTATTAAATTTTTACCCAAACCTTCAATACGGTACGGATAAATTTCCTTACTATCAAATTCACCTGTCTCGTGGTATTTCTTAAGAACGGAACCATATGCATCCACACCTATTACACGGATATTCGGATTTTGTTCTTTCAAGTACTTAGCAGTACCGGAAATGGTACCTCCCGTACCACTACAGGCAACTAAATGCGTAATATGACCGTTGGTCTGATTCCAAATTTCCGGTCCCGTACTTTTGTAATGGGCCTCGGCATTTAAATCATTAAAATACTGATTGATATAAATAGACCCTTCGGTTTCCTCATGAAGTCTCTTGGCCACTTCGTAATATGATCTTGGGTCATCTGCGCTTACGTGTGCAGGGCATACATATACTTTTGCCCCCATAGACCTCAGCATATCTATTTTATCCTTGGAAGATTTTGAACTTACCGCCAAGATACATTCATAACCTTTTATGATACTGATCATGGCAATGCTAAAACCAGTATTTCCCGAAGTGGTTTCTATAATGGTACTCCCCTTCTTTAAAATTCCCCTGCGCTCCGCCTCTTCAATAATATAAAGGGCAATGCGATCTTTGGAAGAATGTCCTGGATTAAAACCTTCCACCTTAGCGTAAAAATTACCTTCTAAGTTGGCAGCTATTTTATTTAGTTTGATTAATGGGGTGTTTCCTACAAGTTCTAGGAGGTTGTTATAAGCGTTTATCTTATGTTCCATAAACAGTTTCTAGGTTTAGAACTTATCGACATCTTTTAATTTATGTCAATATTGATAGGACAAAATTAGTCTTTTTTTTTGATTATCGAATTTTATGCTCTAAATCTAACAAAAATGCATATTCTTTTGCCACCTCTTTTAAGGATTCAAATCGGCCAGAAGCACCACCATGACCTGCATCCATATTAATATTGAACAACAATAAATTATTGTCCATTTTGTACTCTCTAAGTTTGGCAACCCATTTGGCAGGCTCAAAATATTGCACTTGGGAATCGTGAAATCCTGTAACAACCAGCATATTTGGCTGTACTTGTCGCGATACATTGTCATATGGCGAATATGATTTCATATAGTCATAGTATTCCTTTTCGTTTGGATTGCCCCATTCATCATATTCCCCTGTGGTCAAAGGAATAGTATCATCCAACATGGTAGTAAGCACATCTACAAACGGAACAGCTGCAATTACCCCGTGATATATTTCAGGGCACAGATTTACTATAGCCCCCATCAAAAGTCCCCCTGCCGAACCTCCAGATGCATAGAGATGTTCCGGACTGGTAAACTTTTTTTCAATCAGAAATTTGGAACAATCAATAAAATCGGTAAACGTATTGATCTTGTTCAGCAACCTTCCCTCCTCATACCATTTACGGCCCAGATATTCCCCGCCGCGCACATGGGCTATGGCATAAATAAAACCTCTGTCCAACAGACTTAACCGTACTGTGGAAAAATAGGGATCTATAGTATGGCCGTAGGACCCGTAGGCGTATTGCAATAACGGACTGGAACCGTCCAACTTGGTGTTTTTGTGATAGACCAAAGAGATAGGAACTTTTTTACCATCTCTGGCCGGGGCCCAAATTCGTTCTGAAATATAGTTTTCCTTATCGAATTTTCCACCCAATACCTCTTGTTCCTTTTTTATTTTCTTTTCCCTTGTCCTCATGTTGAAATCTATGATGGAACTGGGCGTTGTCATAGAGTTATATCCATATCTTAAAATTTCGGTGTCAAAATCCGGATTGGTACCCACATAGGCCGTATAAGTCTCATTGTCAAAGGGCAAATAATAGCTTTCCCCGGTATCCCATCGCACAATCTTCAATTTATTCAAACCATTCTCCCGTTCGGACAAAACATAATACTCATTGAACATTTCAATATCTTCTAGCAATACTTCTTCCCTGTGCGGAATAAAATCCACCCAATGTTCGGATTCGGTATGATCTTCAGGGGTCGTCATCAATTTAAAATTGGTTGCCCCCTCAATATTGGTAAGAATGTAAAAATTGTCTTCGTAATGCGTTAAGGAATACTCCATGCCCCTAACTCTTTTGGAAAACACATGAAACTTTCCATTAGGGTCATCCGCCCTTAAAATTTGAAATTCAGTGGTCAAGGTACTGGAAGAACCAATAACTATAAATTCTTTGGATTTGGTTTTGTAAACAAAGGTGGTAAAGGTTTCGTCGTCCTCGTGAAAAACCAGTTCATCTTCTTCGGGGGATGTTCCCAATATATGCCTATAAATATTATTGGACCTTAGGGTAACAGGATCTTTCTTGGTATAGAACAGGGTCTTATTGTCATTGGCCCAAACCGCGCTGCCAGTGGTGTTCTCTATTTTATCCCCATAAATCTCCTGAGTATGCAAATTTTTTATTTGTAGGGTGTACTGCCTACGCGAAACAGTATCCACTCCAAAGGCGGCCAGTTCGTTATTGGGGCTAATGGACAGGCCTCCTAGGTTAAAATAATCCAAACCCTTCGCCATAAGGTTGCAGTTGAACATTATTTCCTCTTCGGCATCCTCTTTTTCAAATCTTCTGGTAAAAATGGGATACTCTTTTCCCACCTCATATCTGGTAGCATACCAGTAGCCATTGAACTTGTAGGGCACGGAAGAATCATCTTCCTTTATCCTGGACTTCATTTCCAAGAACAAGCTGTCTTTAAGCTCTTGGGTATGGGCTGTCATTGAAGCGTAGTATGCGTTTTCCTGTTCCAAAAAAGCAATGACTTCCGGATTTTCCCTTTCGTTCAACCAATAGTAATCATCTATTCGTATATCCTTGTGCTTTATTAATTGCTTCTCAATCTTTTTTGCACTTGGTGCTTTTAATTCCCGCTGCATGAGTGTGGTATATTTTATAAGAAACCGCAAAAATAATATTTAAATGCAATCGACCTGTTTAAATGTGTGGTTTATCTTTTATTATAATATCTGCCCGTCAAGGTATCCAAGCGAATAACTGTCATCTTAAATCCCAATAAATCCCGTTCATTTTATTAATTTTGACAAAAGAATTTTTTAAATCTATAATTATGTTTGGAGATATGATGGGCATGTTGGGAAAATTGAAGGAAACCCAAGAAAAAGTAAAGGCCACCAAAGAAAGAATGAATACTGTAATACTTGATGAGCAATCTCCGGATCAATTGCTCAAGGTGAGTATAACGGCCAATAGAACAATTAAATCCATTACCATAGATGATAGTCTTTTGCAGGACAAGGATCAGCTGGAAGATTATTTGATCCTGACCCTGAACAAGGCTATAGAAAAGGCCACAACTATAAATGAGAACGAATTGGCCGCAGTTGCCAAGGAAGGAATGCCCAACATTCCTGGAATGGATTCGTTTTTAAAATAAATTTCAGTAAGTTTAGCAGAGCCTTTTTAATAAAAACTTATAATAATGAAGATTTTTTTCTTGCTACTTCTGTTTCCATTCCTTGTAAATGCGCAAAATAATAGTGGTGATATCAATGAAACGAATTGGCTGACCAATTACGCCAATGCCAAAGAAGTGGCAAAAAAAACCAATTCCAACATTCTCATGTATTTTACGGGCAGTGATTGGTGCTCGCCCTGTAAGGCTTTAAAAAAAGACCTTTTCGACACCAGTCAATTTAAGGAAGTGGCCAAGGACTATGTGCTCCTGTATGTGGATCTCCCCAGAAAAAAAGAACTTCTCAGCGCCGAAGAAATGAAACAGAACAAGGCTCTGCTATCACAATGGAACAAAAAGGGCATTTTTCCATTGATAAGCTTGGTCAACACCGAAGAAAAAGAAGTGGCCTCATTGTCCGGTTATGGGTCCAAAGTGGATGTGGAAAAGTATTTGGATTTTCTTAGAAGGAACAGAAAAATGTAATTTCAATCCCAAGGAGCTCCCTCTTTTTCAAATTATTTTACGATTCTTTTTTTCAATAATTAAACCCAGTGTTTAACTGTGGCGTTGCCATTTCTTTGGCAATAGCCAAATCTCCTATTTCTGCCCAGAAAAATGCATATTCCTCATAACCACAAAGGGGGTATTCACATAAAATTCATTATAATTGTAAGGGCATTTTTATTAGCCGCAAAACCTTTATTAACAATTACAAAATTCTCCTTTATGTTGACGGACAATTATTTTAAGACCTATCCGGACGAAAATGGTTTTTTCAAAGAATACGGTGGATCCTTTATCCCGCCCTTTCTGGAAGAGGAAATGAAAAAAATCACGGACGCTTATTATTCCATAAGCAAATCGCATAATTTTATTTCGGAACTGCGAAGTATTCGCAAACACTATCAAGGCAGGCCAACGCCCGTTTATTATTGCAACAGGCTCTCCGAAAAATATGGAGGAAGAATATACCTTAAACGTGAGGATCTGAACCATACCGGGGCACATAAACTCAACCATTGTATGGGAGAGGCGCTTTTGGCAAAACATTTGGGCAAAAAGAAACTAATTGCTGAAACAGGGGCAGGACAACACGGAGTTGCCTTGGCAACTGCAGCCGCCTATTTTGGATTGGAATGTGAGATTCATATGGGAGAAGTGGATATTGCCAAAGAACATCCCAATGTGGTTCGGATGAAAATCCTTGGAGCAAAGGTAGTACCTGTTTCCCATGGCTTGAAAACTTTGAAAGAAGCTGTGGATTCTGCTTTTGAGGCATATTTAAAAGACCCTATAACCACCATTTACTGCATTGGCTCTGTGGTCGGCCCACACCCCTTTCCCATGATGGTACGGGATTTCCAACGTGTGGTCGGTATAGAGGCCAAAGAGCAGTTTTTTGAAATGACGGGAGAATTGCCGGACAAGGTAGTAGCCTGTGTGGGCGGGGGAAGTAATGCCATGGGAATATTCTCCTCCTTTTTAGCGGAACCGGAATGTACCTTATACGGAGTAGAACCCGGTGGCCGCTCTATGGAATATGGCGAACATGCCGCTACAATGACCTTGGGCAGTCCAGGAATCATCCATGGATTTAAATGTTATATGTTGAAGGACGATAAAGGAGAACCTGGAGCAGTGCATTCCGTTGCCAGTGGTTTGGATTATCCAGGAGTTGGTCCGGAACACAGTATGCTAAAGGATCTTAAAAAAGTAACCTATGACGTAGTTTCGGATCAGGAAACAGTGGATGCTTTTTATGAATTAAGTCGCTTGGAAGGTATTATCCCTGCTTTGGAAAGTGCCCATGCAGTGGCATATGCCATAAAATTGGCACAACAAGATCCACGTTCCTCCATTTTGGTCAATTTAAGTGGTAGAGGGGATAAGGACTTAGATTATGTGGTAGATACCTACGGGCTACCTGAAGATGGGAAATAATTTTTAAAACCTACATGAAGGGGTGTCCAAGAGCTAAAATTTGAGGCTATTTGGACGCCTTTTTAAATGGCAAGCTTCCCCGTTGTTCATCATCTTATAATGGCTACCTAAAATATAAGCTTTCTATACCATTACACTCCTAGCCCAGCTATGTACGAACTCCTATATAGAGAGACCTGCACTAATGGTCTTTAACCATATACAGGGCCATTTTTGAGTAAACGGAAATTTATCTAGATAAGATTGTTAATCTTAAAGATTCACATTTTTTTGTGTAACTTTAAAAAAAGTTGCCGTAGGCTATGCTAAAAATAAAAAAGGAATCGGATACCACATATACCTTTAGTCTGCAGTCGGAAAGTGGACAGACACTTCTGAATAGTATACCCTTCATTAATAGGGAGGAGATTGACAAGACCATTGCCAATCTTAAGGTGCTAATTGGGCAATCTTCGGTTTTTGAACGCAAGACCGACTATAATGGCAAATTTCTTTTTATTCTTAAGAACAGTGAAGGAAAAGTTTTAGGCAACTCCATGCTCTATAACTCCGAAGCCGGAATGGAAAACGGCATAAAGAATCTCAAAACCAGCATTTCCTTATTACCCGATGCCATTGGCCTATAATTTTGGAAGAATCTCCAAAAAAACCTCGTGCATTTCATTGGTATAATCCATATGGGTAACGATGCGCAGTTTATTTTGGCCCATCCCTATGATTTGAATATTCCTTTTGTTCAGTTTAGCCAAAAACTCATCAGGGGACATGTGCTTTTCATCTATTTCAAAAATTACAATATTGGTTTCTGTAGGCTCTACCTTTTTAATGTAGGGCAACCCGTTTAGCAATACACTTATTTCCTTGGCCTTCCTATGGTCTTCCGCCAATCTTTCCCTGTTGTTTTCCAATGCGTAAATTCCCGCTGCCGCAAGGTAGCCTGCCTGCCGCATGCCACCTCCAAGCACCTTCCTCACTCTTAGCGCTTTGTCTATATGCTCTTTGTTACCCAACAAAACGGAACCTATGGGACAGCCCAGCCCTTTGCTTAAACAAACACTTATGGTATGGAACAAAGTTCCGTAATCCAAGGCCGATTCATTTTTGGCAACAAGGGCATTCCAAAGTCGGGCACCATCCAAATGATATTTTAAATGATGCTCGTCACAAACCTTTCTTATTGCCTTCAATTCCTCCAGGTCCCAACAGGCCCCTCCGCCCTTATTGGTAGTATTTTCTATACATACCAGCGAGGTTAACGGGCTATGATAAAAGTCGGGTGGGTTTATTACTTCCTCTACTTGACCTGCAGTCATCATTCCTCTTTGGCCGTCTACCAATCTACAGGAAACACCACTGTTAAAACTCACCCCTCCCCCTTCATAATTATAAACATGGGCATACTTATCACATATTAATTGCTCCCCTGGCTGGGTGTGCAATTTAATAGCCGTCTGATTGGCCATGGTACCACTTGGAAAAAACAAGGCCGCTTCCATCCCGAACAACTTCGCCATCATTTCTTCCAGCTTGTTGACAGTTGGATCATTTTTAAAAACATCATCGCCTACTTCAGCCTGCATCATCGCATTCAACATTGCAGGAGTAGGTTTTGTGACGGTATCGCTGATAAGATTTATCTGCATATGGAATAAGAGTTATATTAAAAAACAGACGGTTTTAATAAACCGAGTAGCCAAATTTATGCAAAACAACAATAACATTCCCAAGAAGGAAAATTTTCACTCAGGATAAATAATTTTCAATAATATTTTCCATTAATTTTTCAACAATAGATAATTCTAGGGGTAAATTATATTTATAATTCCCGAAAGTTCCATAAATGAGTTATCTTGAAAGAAAATAGGCGTATGAACTCGGAAGTAAACAAAACTATATTTTCATCGTACAACAAAAATGCCCAACTTTTTGATGAAGTCTTTGATTCCAATGGAGTTGCCAAAAATGTTTATCAAAAATTATTGGAATTGTACGGGAATCATTCCATACAGGATTATGTGCAGTTGAACAATAAGGCCAAAGCCTCTTTTTTTAACCAAGGGATAACTTTTCAGGTCTATGACAATAAAGTGACCCAAGAAAAGATATTTCCTTTTGATCTTTTTCCCAGAATTATAGATGAAGATGAATGGGAAATCATTGAAAAAGGAGCTATTCAGCGCAGTAAGGCCTTGAACCTGTTTTTATGGGACATTTATCACGATAAAAAAATAATCAAGGATGGGATAGTCCCATTAGACCTTATAACTTCCTCTGCGAACTATTTACATCAAATGATAGGTGTGGATCCACCAGGTGGCATTTACAATCACATATCGGGTACAGATATCATTAAACACTCTGACGGAAACTATTATGTGCTTGAAGACAATATTAGATGTCCCTCCGGTGTGAGCTACGTTATTTGCAATCGCACCGCCTTAAAGAGAGCTCTTTTTGGTGTTTTCAACCACTACAAAACCCATTCGGTAACCAATTACGCGGAAAACCTATTGGAGATTCTGGAAAGTGTAAAACCAAAAGGGGTGGATGTTCCAAATTGTGTAGTACTTACCCCCGGGATGTACAATTCTGCCTTTTATGAACATTCCTATCTAGCTAAGGCTATGGGTGTAGAATTGGTAGAAGGTAGGGATCTGTTCGTTGAGAACGATTTTGTTTACATGAAGACTATTCGAGGCCCTATAAAAGTTGATGTAATTTACCGCCGTGTAGATGACTTATACATGGACCCTTTAGTGTTCAAACCCGAGTCGGCACTTGGAGTACCTGGTCTTTTTGCTGCCTATAGAAAGGGTAACGTTTGCTTGGCCAATGCGCCTGGAACAGGTGTAGCTGATGATAAGGCCATTTACACCTATATGCCCCAGATCATTAAATATTATTTGGACGAGACCCCAATTCTAAATAATGTCCACACCTATCACTGTAGCAGGCCGGACGAGCTGAAATATGTATTGGAACATATACATGAACTAGTTATAAAACCTGTGGACGAAGCAGGTGGTTATGGCATTTCTATTGGTAACCGACTCACTAAGGATGAAATAAAGGTAGTCCAGGATGAGATTAAGGAAAATCCAAGAAAATATATTGCGCAGCCCATAATGTCCTTATCCGTGCATCCTACCTATATAGAGGACACCGAATCCTTTGAACAACGACATGTGGACCTAAGAACCTTTACACTTTTAGGGCATGAAAAGAAATTTGTCCTTAAGGGAGGACTCTCAAGGGTAGCATTAAAAAGAGGTAACCTAATTGTAAATTCCTCACAAGGCGGGGGCTCAAAGGACACCTGGGTATTAAAAAAATAAAACAATCTTATGTTAGCAAGAGTTGCCAATAACCTTTTTTGGATGGGGCGTTATATTGAACGTGCCGAACATGTTGCCAGATACCTGAACGTAAATTATTTTTCGTCTTTGGATGCTCCTAACGAGCTCTCCCAATCCAGACAATTTGTACTGCGTTCCATGATGTTCCTAGTAGGAGAACCTATAGCGGACGATTCCATTATTCTTAAAGAAGAAGACATTCTATACAATATTGGCCTAAACCCGGTTATACCATATTCTGTTATCAACAATGTAAAAAGTGCCAGAGAGAACGCCAACAGTGCCAGGGACCTTATTTCTACGGAATTGTACGAATCCATCAACAAATTCTATCATTTTGTAGTCAATTATTCTGTAGAGGATTTTACAAAAAAGGGGTTATACGATTTTACCGTAAATGTCACTGAAATGACAGCCATTTTAAGAGGCAAAATACGGGGTACCCTTTTGCACGATGAGGTATATGCCATCATCATGCTTGGTATAAATCTAGAAAGGGCCACGCAGGTAATCCGAATCATCAACGCGAAATACAATGATGCCGTAAAGGCCAAGGGCAATTATGGGGACGAAATAGGCCATAGCTTTGAATGGATCACCTTGCTCAAATGTGTGGAATCCTATGATATGATGCGCAGGTATTACAAAAAGACCCCTACGAGTATCTCTACCTTGGAATTTTTGATATTAAATCCCGATTGTCCAAGATCGGTCATCAACAGTATCAACCAGGTCCATAAGCACATCAGAGTATTGGATGAATCCAAGACTCCAAACAAAAATTCCACCGCCTTCTTAATAAGCAAAGTTAAAGGGGAGTATGAATTTAAATATGCCGAGGAAATTGAAGAGGACATTCAAAGCTTCATTGAAAAAATCCTTAATAATCTGGTGCAGATTAGCCTTAAAATGGAAAATGAGTTTTTTAACTATTGATGTTAAACCATTGACCTACATTTGCTTTAAGAACTACTATAAATGTCAATTGAATATTCAATTACCTATAATGCCGAAAATGAGTACGAAAATCCGGTAGACAATGCCTCATGGCAATTTCTAATTGTACCCGAAAATAATGAAACACAGGAATTGATGAGTGTTGATATTAAGAATTCATTGGGTGCCAAAAATGAGTTTTCGGAAAATGGTTATGGTTTTCGGACCATAAGGATAAATACCCAAGAGAAATTCCAAAACTTAAATTTTAGGGCCAATTTTAAACTAAAGAAAATAAGCCTTAATCCTTTTGGACAAGTTCCAATCTTTAATATCGCGAGCAATTATGAGCTTGTTCAAAGTTTGGATTTCAAGGTAGATTTTGAGCCCTTTTTAGGCCAAACCCAATTTACAACTTTGCCAAAAGGTTCAAAAAATCTATTTGTTTTCGACACTGCCCTAAGTATATTTGATAATCTTCAAAAATTAAATAACTGGGTCTATCAGTTTATTAAATTCAACACCGGGGTGACCCATGTAAATACGCTCCTAGAGGAAATACTTGAAAATCCAGAAGGTGTTTGTCAGGATTTTGCACATTTATTCTGTGCCTTGGCCAGGGCCAATAAAATCCCTGCCCGTTATGTATCCGGATATTTGCACCAAGGAAATGGTTATTTTGGAGACTCACAGATGCATGCCTGGGTGGAGGCCTATGTTCCCCAAGTTGGCTGGGTGGGCTTTGACCCTACCAACAATTTATTGGTCGATGACAACCACATTAAAGTAGCCCATGGTAAGGACTTTAATGATTGCTCCCCTCTAAAAGGGGTAGTACACTCCCATGGAGCTAATAAAACCTCCCATTCCGTGGATGTACAGACCCAACAATAAATAACATTTCCCATTTGGTCCATAATCAAAAAAAAGAATCCTATTTTTGGCTGAAAATAATTAGAATATGATAACTACGGACCATTATAATAGTCTCATTGATCGCCTTGGTGCGTTAAGGAGGTATCTTTGACATAGATGCCAAGCTTGTAGAAATAGAAAACGAGGAAGAAAAGACCTTGGCCCCGGATTTTTGGAATCATCCCCAAGAGGCACAGGAGCAGATGAAGTTGATTCAGTCCAAGAAACAATGGGTGGATGATTTTAACAATGCCCAAAGTTTGGTAGCAGATCTTGAAATTTTCTTGGAATTTCAGAAAGAAGGTGAAATGTCCGAGGACGATGTAAAGAGCCATTACGACAAGACCATCGAGGCCTTGGAAAAATTGGAATTCAAGAACATGCTCTCAGCGGAAGGGGATGAACTTACGGCCATACTTCAAATAACCGCAGGTGCCGGAGGTACCGAAAGCTGTGATTGGGCCTCCATGCTCATGAGGATGTACATGATGTGGAGCGAAAAAAATGGCTACAAGGTAAAAGAGCTAAATTATCAGGATGGGGATGTTGCAGGAATAAAAACCGTAACCTTGGAAATAGAGGGCGATTATAGCTTTGGATGGCTTAAGGGCGAGAACGGAGTACATAGGCTGGTACGTATTTCCCCTTTCGACAGCAATGCCAAGCGCCATACTTCCTTTGCTTCAGTGTACGTGTACCCTTTGGTAGACGACAGTATCGAAATTGATATTAATCCGGCCGATGTGGAGATTACTACTGCCCGATCCAGTGGAGCTGGGGGACAGAATGTGAACAAAGTAGAAACCAAGGTACAGCTGACCCACAAACCTTCTGGAATTCAGATTTCATGTTCAGATTCAAGATCACAACACGACAATAGGGCCACTGCCTTAAAAATGCTCAAATCCCAATTGTACGAAATAGAATTGCGAAAAAAAATGGAAGCCAGACAAGAGATTGAGTCTTCCAAAATGAAAATTGAATGGGGCTCACAGATCAGGAATTACGTAATGCACCCATACAAATTGGTAAAAGACGTGCGTAGTGGCGAGGAGACGGGCAATGTGGATGCGGTAATGGACGGGAATATAGATCAATTCTTAAAGGCCTATCTGATGATGATGGGGCAAAAGGAAGAAAGTTGAACCATGACTACCTTATACAAACTTTTAAATTGTTAATGGACAAGGGGGAAAAGTTTCAGGTACCTGATCTTAAGATTTTTATCATGACCAATAGGAGCCCGGAAACTTATGGCCCTAAAACTTAAAACCTAGTAAATATGATCAAAATATATCACAACCCCAGATGCGGAAAGTCCAGGGAAGGATTGGCCATTCTAGAAAATTCGGGAAACGACTTTGAGATTATTAAATATCTTGAAAACGTGCCTACCAAAAAAGAACTTGAAGCCATTTTAAAAGTTTTAGGTATAATACCTATGGAGTTGGTGAGAACCAACGAAGCCATTTGGAAAGAAAAATTCAAGGGAAAATCTATGACGGACGATGAAGTAATTGCGGCCATGATAGCGTTTCCCAAACTCATAGAACGTCCCATCGTCATCAAGGACAACAAAGGGGTGGTCGGACGACCTCCCGAAAAAATAAAGGCGCTTTTAAATTAGTAACCGTGTTAAAATGCTTGGTAAAAGGAGTATTTATTCTTACATTATTTCCTTAGCAGCAGAACAGACTACTAAGCGCCACAGAACGGCATAGTTCTTGAATTATTCATTTTAACAAACATTTAACCCTTAAGGGTTAAACCATCTATTAATTTTGGAATCCCATTAACCACTGACATTATGAAAACTGACAAAAGATTATTTTTTAGTGTTTTATTTATCTTATTATCCTTTCCCTTTTTAAGCGCCCAATATGGATACGGAAATGGTTATGGATATGGATACGGAGGATATGGAGGGTATGGAAGACAGAGAAATAGTATTCCACAAGCACAAGAAACCCCCAAGGAGCCTGAAAAATTAACGGCAGAACAGATTGTGGATCAGGAAATGCCCGGAATTACCGAAAAATTAGGTTTAAATCCGTTCGAGGAGGCTGTTTTGAGTACCACCTTAAAAAAGTATCTCCAAGAAAGAATTGAATTACAAATACTGGATTTACCGCCGGACAAAATGAGGGAAAGTTATGAGAAAATCACCCTAAAGCAGGACGAAGAACTTATGGCAGGACTACCTGCCGATAAATATGAAGCCTTTGTAGAACTGCAGAAAAACGGTTTTAAAAAGGTTAAAGAAAAAAAGAAGAAGAAAAAAAATAAATCCAAAACATAGCACATGAACAAACTACTCCCAGTTGCACTATTTCTAATTTCTTTAGTTGGTTACACCCAAGGAGCCCAAGGCCCGCAAGAACCAATAAAAATAACTGGGACCGTTTTGGACCAAGAAACAGGTCAACCCTTGGAATATGCCACTTTGGTGCTACAAAGTGTTAGAAATCCTGAAAAAGTCACTGGCGGTATTACGGATGCCACCGGGCAATTCGAAGTGGAGACAGCTCCTGGAAACTATAACGTTAGTGTAGAATATATCTCCTACAAATCCTATAAATTGAACAATCAAAATCTAAGATCTTCCACCAACCTTGGTGTAATTAGGCTTTCCTTGGACGTTGCCCAGTTGGCAGAGGTAGAAGTGGTCGGCGAGCGTACCACAGTAGAATTGCGATTGGATAAAAAAGTATATAACGTTGGTTCGGATCTAACCGTCAAAGGTGGTTCGGTAACCGATGTACTGAGCAACGTACCTTCGGTTTCCGTGGATGTAGAAGGTAATATTAGTCTTAGGGGAAACGAAAGTGTTAGAATCCTTATCAACGGCAAACCATCGGCCTTGTCCGGTCTGAGTCCCGAGGCCCTGCAACAGTTACCTTCCGATGCGATAGAAAAGGTGGAGGTAATTACCAACCCTTCCGCAAGATATGATGCAGAAGGTACGGCAGGTATTTTGAATATAATATTAAAGCAGAGCAAGACGGCTGGGATAAATGGATCGGTCAATGTTTATACAGGCCACCCAGAAACTTATGGAGGCTCCTTGAGTCTCAACCTAAGACGCGATAACTTCAATATCTTCACCAATACCACTTACCGCTATCGCAACGGCCCTGGGAATGCGTTATTCGATCAAGAGAACTTTGACAGTAACGGCAATACCTTGAGCTTTCAAAATGAAATAAGGGATTACCAAAGAAAAGATAAAAGCTTTAATACCAATGTTGGCTTTGAACTGTTTTTGGATGAAAGCAGCAGCATTACCAATTCTTTTGTTTTTAGTAAATCCAATGGGGACAACTCGGTTAATGTGGATTTTTCCAATTTTGATGCCAATAGAAACCCAACCATCCAAAGAAACCGATTTACCCTTGAGGACGAGTTTGAGGAGGAGCATCAATACTCTTTAAATTACCAGAAAAAATTTGAAAAAGAAGGACACACCCTTACCTTCGATTATCAATACTCCAAAGGAGTGGATGATGAAAATTCTATAATTGAAGAGGTAATCTTGGGGGATAATATTGCTTTGGATACCGAAAGGACCATAGATAACCAAACACAGATAACGCAATTGGTACAAATGGATTATGTACTTCCCTTTGGAAAGGACAACCAGTCCCAATTTGAACTAGGCTATCGCGGTACCTTCAACAATAACAATACCGATTTTGATTTTGGTATACAGCAACAAGACGGCGGTTTCACAAGTGACCCCAACTTCAGTAATGAATTAAACTATAAGGAATACGTAAATGCGGCCTATACACAATTGGGATCTAAATTTAATAAATTCAGTATTCTAGGTGGATTGAGAGTAGAGGCGTCCGATATTGCCATAGAATTGGTAAACTCCAATGACCTTAACAATAAGGATTACGTCAACTGGTTTCCATCTATATTTTTAGGATATGAATTTTCGGAAAAAGAGCAGCTTACCTTAAGCTATAGCAAAAGACTTAGAAGACCTCGATCTAGATTTATTAACCCATTTCCTTCCAGATCAAGTAACACTAACCTTTTTCAAGGAAACGCCGATTTGGACCCTACTTTTACCGATGCATACGATTTGGGATATTTAAAAAGATGGGATAAGTTTACTTTTACTACTTCCGGATACTTTAACAGATCTACTGGAGTGTTTCAATTTGTTTCCAGGGAGACGGGCGACTTTGTAACCATTGAAAATCCGGACGACCCCCAAAATCCTATTGTAGTTCCCGTACAAGTGCGAAGCCCTATAAATTTAGCCACCGAAGAGCGCTATGGTATGGAATTTACCACTACCTATACCCCTAAAAGAAACTGGAGATTAACCTGGAACCTAAATGCCTTCCAAAGGGATCTACAGGGAGACTACACCTATACCAACAGTCAGAATGTAGAGATTGTTCAAAATTTCGATGCCAATAATTTTTCATGGTTTACACGCTTTAGTGCCAAATTACCTTTACCGGGAAAAATCGATTTTCAGACCAACTTCTTTTATATGGGACCTTCCGAAGATGCGCAAAACCGCAATAAGGGAATGTTGAGCTCCGATCTTGCCCTTAGCAAGGATATTCTAAAGGATAAAGGCTCCCTAACTTTGAACGTAAGCGATATATTTAACACCAGAAAACGTATTAGCGATACCAGAACTGAAAATGTGGCTACATATAGCGAATTTCAATGGAGGCAAAGGCAGATTACCTTATCGTTCCAGTACCGCTTCAATCAACCTCAGAACCAAAGGAATGGCAATAGGGAAGGCAGAAGTGGCGGCGGGGAAGATATGGACTTTGAAGGATAAAAGTTTTAACCCATTAAATATAAAAAGGGAGCCTATGGGCTCCCTTTTTATTTATACTATATAATCGTCGTATCCTATTGGTTACGTTTTGCTTTTTTAGCGTCGCGCTTTTCTTTCAATATTTCCAAGATAGCACCTCCTATCCAGTAGGGAATAACAAAAGTCAACAAAAAAATCATCAACCAAAACCCAATGGTCAAGATGGTCAAAAATGCTAAAAACCCTAAATATTGGTCAAAATCGAACATGATTGCTATGTTTTTTTAATGGTGGTACAAAGATATCAAAATCTAAGTTATTATTCCAAGGGGTATTTAAAATAATTTAACTTTAATTTAAAAACTTCTTGGACCAGTCTACCTACATACTACCGCAGGCCTACATATACTAAACCAAAGGAAATACAACTTCCCTATCACTATTTCAAATTGTCCAATATAAAATCCAAAGTGCTGTTCTTATTGCAATTCTGTTCAAAGGCCACATTGGTATGTGTTAAATCATTTGCCAAGCCCAAGTCCTTAAATCGGTTTATAGTGGCCTCAGATTCCATAGTAACCTTACCTGTTAATAAAGTATCCATGGACAAGCCATTTTTATGCCTTTTATAAATCTTCTTCAATCCGCTTAGATACAAGCGGTCCTTGGTAAATCCGCCTCCCCTGTGGACCCGCATGGTTATGGTAAAGGCTTTGTTCCGATCCAGTTTGTACTGTCCGTGCAGCATGTCGAAGGTGTCCGAGAAGCTATATCCTTTTATCAGACTGTCGGAAGCCAAGACCCTATAGGCCAACTCCTTTAATCTTTTCAAGCTTAGGGCCCCGCTCATATATTCACTAAATACCGCCAAGCCCTCCTGGGTTTCCACGTTTTTTGGAAAACCATTGGAAAATACTTTTAAAGGTTGCAACATGCCATTATAGGTAGTTACCAAATGAACTCCAATCTCATGATTGGCCAAGGTAAGCAGTTGGTTTCTGCTAAAAGTGGTATTTTTCTTAATTAAGAGAGATTGGGTATTATTGCTCACCATGGCATCAGCGGCAATACTATTGGAAAAGGAAATGTTTAGAGGGAAATTATATTGCTGTACAAACTCTTCAAAATACACCTTGGCGTCTTCTGGGGTATATATTTTTTCCATGTCCTCGGTATCCGGCTCATCAGCGAAATGCAGAATAAACCTGGCATTTTGAACATCTTTCTCCGTGGGAGTGCCGTAAACCCTAAGGGAATTATAATAGAACTTTTTGTTCTGGCCAATAGTCTCGATACACTGTATCATATTGGCATAGTAATACACCACTTCTTGATAAAATTTCCTTATCTGTTCATCCTTTATGCGCTCCAAGCGCTGGGAGAAGAACAAACGGTTTAGCTTATATGGGTCGAATTGTAGTTTTTTATACTTAAATATGGGTTCATCTACGAACTTGGATGAAAAAAAACGATGCTTTTCTTTTTCAATATTTAAAGGATTTAAATAGGTAAGTAATTCAATTTTTTTTACCAACCTGTCCAAGTTGGCATCTATTGCAAATACATTGGGAAACTGATTAATAATTTCCCGGCTCATTTCTTGCTTTAACATTACTACTATTATTTATTGCACCTCGTTGAGGCTCTCATTATTTAGGGATATCATTCAATTTCCCTACCGATTTTGCAACAACCACGGACACCATGGCGTCGCCCGTTACGTTTATTACTGTTCTGGCCATATCCAAAGGTCTATCTACCGCAAAGATCAATGCTAAGCCTACCGCCAACTTATCACTGGGAAATCCTATGGACTCCAAAACAATTACCAACATTACCATTCCAGCTCCCGGTACTGCAGCAGAACCTATAGAGGCCAAAAGCGCGGTCAATATTATCATTAATTGGTCCGAAATCTCCAAATGATGCCCCAATGCCTGAGAAATAAAAACTGCTGCCACACCTTGATAAAGACTGGTTCCGTCCATATTTATGGTAGCCCCAACAGGAAGCACAAAACTGGCAACCTCCTTGTCCACTCCCAACTGATTCTCTACCCTCTCCATGGTTACGGGAAGGGTTGCCGCGCTTGAACTGGTAGAAAATGCCAAAAGTTGTGCAGGACTGATGGCCTTTAAAAACCAAATGGGGTTTTTTCCGGTTACAAACATCAATACGGTAGAGTAAAAAACAATCATCAGAAAAAGCCCTAAAATAACAACACCAGCATATTTAACCAATGCCAATAATAAATCCGGATCTCCTGAGCTGGCCACTACATTGGCCAAAAGGGCAAACACGGCAAAGGGAGCCGTTACCATAATTATATCGACCATTTTTAATACCGCATCGTTAAGGGAATCAAAAAGGGTCTTTAAAGGTTTTGCCTTGGCTTCCCCAATTAGCAACATGGACACCCCTAGAAACACAGAAAAAAATATTACCTGGAGCATTAGTTTATTGTCGCTCATTGCACTAAAAACATTCTCCGGTACCATATCCAACAAAAACTGCAAAGGCGCGGATTCCTTTTGCACAAAAGCTTCTGCAAGTTTGGACTGCACACCTTGCCGACCAGCATATTCATTGGTAATCCTTGCAACGGTTTCCTCAGAGATTCCTTTTCCAGGGGAAAAAATATTTACCAGCACCAAGCCTATAATAATTGCCACTATGGTGGTGGTGATAAATAAGGTAACGGAACGGACACCTATTGTTTTAAACTGGGCAATATCCTTTAAATCTGAAATCCCCTTTATTATCGAAGCCAAAATTAAGGGAATGGCGATAAGCTTCAATAGGTTGATAAAGATAATGCCAAATGGATTGATCCAATTTTGAATAAATAGCTTACCTCCTGATATATATAACATTAACACCCCAAAAAGCAATCCCAAAAGCATACCTATTAGGATTCGCCAGTGCAAGGCAAGTTTTTTCATACTTTCAATTAAGATTGTGCTAAATTATGGGAACAATCAATTGAATTCACAAAACGACAAAAATAATTTTTGTAGTATTAATAGGCGCTGAATTCAGCAATAATGAAGCTGTTTGTTATTTTGATGGCTTATAATGATCACTCCATTCCTTTACTTTGGGTTCCCCTAATTTATCTACAGACTTTGCCACCATCATGGATACTGCGGCATCCCCTGTAACATTGACTACCGTTCTACACATATCCAAAGGCCTATCTACAGCAAAGATCAATGCCAGTCCGGCTTCTGGAATGCCAGCCTGTGCCAAAACAATGACAAGCATCACCATCCCTGCTCCCGGTACAGCGGCACTACCTATAGAAGCCAAGGTGGCCGTTACAATGATTCCCAATTGGGCTCCAAAACTAAGATCCATTCCAAAAGCCTGTGCAATGAATACCGCTGCAACAGCTTGATAAAGACTGGTACCATCCATATTTATAGTGGCCCCAATTGGCAATACAAAACTGGCAACCTCTTCCTCTACCCCTAAATGCTCCTCTACCCTTTCCATGGTCACAGGTAGTGTTGCAGCACTGGAACTGGTAGAAAAAGCCAGTAATTGTGCAGGGGAAATTCCATTTATAAAAAATGATGGTTTGCGTTTGGTAAATATCCATACCAGTGAAATGTATACGCCTATCATCAGGATCAAACCTAATAGTACACTTACCGAATACCATCCCAAGGCCTTGAATAGATCCAAACTGGGAGATTCCACTACCAAAGCGGCCAATAAGGCAAAAACACCATAAGGAGCGGCCAACATAATCAAATCTATCAACTTAAGAATTACCTCATTGAAGCCATCAAAAAACTTCTTTACCGGATCGGCCTGCTCTGCCGGTATCAAAATAAGTCCCACGCCAAAGAAAATAGCAAAAAAGATGACCTGCAACATGTTGCCATTGTCACCGGCTGCCGCAAAAATATTGCTTGGCACCAAATCTTCCAAGGCTTGGAGAGGCCCGGATTCTTTTTGTTTATTGGCCTTGGCTATCTGAGAATCGGCATCACCTTGGTAATTTTCCACCAATTCGTTCCTCGTCTCTTCTGAAATGGAGGATCCGGGTTTTATAATATTCACTATGGTGAGTCCTATGGAAACGGCAATAACAGTAGTTATAATGTAAATTCCAATGGTCCTCCCCCCCATTTTTGAAAGCTTGGAAATATCCTTTAAATCTGAAACCCCCTTGATCAGGGAAGCCAATATCAATGGAACCGCAATGAGCTTTAGAGAATTAATAAAAATATTCCCAAAGGGTTTAATCCAATCGGAGACAATTTTGGGGCCCCAATCAAACTGAACCATGGCCAGAGCGAAAAGAACTCCGCCCACCATTCCTAAAATAATTTGCCAGTGCAATTCCAACTTCCTCATAAAAACAATGATTTAGATTGGAAAGATAGTATTTTGTGGTGCAAAGCACCAAAAAATATAAGGCTATAATTTAATAGTCCTGTTCAGCAAAGTATAATCTGCCATAACCAAGGCCGCCATTGCTTCCACAATGGGCACCGCCCTGGGCACCACACATGGGTCGTGCCTACCCTTGCCTTGGGTGCTTACTTTATTCCCTTCCCTATCTATGGTATCATAGGCCTGGATAACAGTAGCAACCGGCTTAAATGCGATATTGAAGTAAATATCCATTCCGTTGCTTATACCGCCCTGAATACCTCCACTATGATTGGTCTTGGTGGTACCATCTGTATTGAACTGATCGTTATGTGCACTCCCCTTCATCTTTACCCCTTCAAATCCGCTACCATACTCAAAACCTTTAACGGCGTTAATGGACAGCATGGCCTTCCCCAGTTCTGCATGTAGTTTATCAAAAACCGGTTCTCCCAAGCCTACAGGAATATTTTGGATAACACAGGTAATTACCCCTCCAACGGTATCGCCTTCCTTTTTTATTTTTTTAATATATTCTTCCATTTTAGCCGCAGTAGCGGTATCCGGACATCGTACAGGATTGGATTCTATAAGTGAGAAATCCAGTTCCTGGTAACTTTTGTTTAAGGAAAGTTCGCCCACTTGCGAAACGTAGGCATTTATTTTCATATCGCCCAAAAATTGTTTGGCTATAGCTCCTGCAACTACCCTACTGGCGGTTTCCCTGGCCGAACTTCTTCCTCCTCCGCGATAATCCCTGAAACCATATTTTTGGTCGTACACATAATCGGCATGCGAAGGTCTATAAGAGTCCTTTATATGTGAATAATCATGTGATTTTTGATTCGTATTGTGTATGGCAAACCCTATAGGTGTCCCTGTGGTCTTCCCTTCAAAAATTCCGGAGTAAAACTCCACGGTATCAGGCTCCTTACGTTGGGTCACGATGGCCGACTGACCAGGTTTACGCCTGTCCAGATCTTCCTGAATGGCCTCCAGATTTAATTCAATTCCTGCCGGGCAGCCATCCAGTACGCCGCCGATGGCCACACCGTGAGATTCTCCAAACGTAGATAGTTTAAATAGGGTTCCAAAAGTATTTCCTGCCATGTTTGTAGTTAAAATTTGTGGTTATGAAATGGTTTAAAAGGTCATTTCAACTCAAAGATTACAAAGGTAAATCTTAAAACAGAGATACGAAAATAGAAACCTTGGTTATTGCAAATTAAAACAGAATTAGACCAACTTAATGTAAACTTAACTATTTCCTTATTCTAATTTGATTTTACCTTCACCTTAAATTTAAATCCAAAGCTTTAATTTGAGAAAATTCCACCTCCGTGAAAAAGCGACAAATAGAATTGGTAGTTATTTCCGATGTACATTTAGGGACAATCGGATGTCATGCGGATGAACTACTGGCCTATTTGAACAGTATAAACCCTAAAACACTCATTTTAAACGGTGATATAGTTGATATCTGGCAATTCAGCAAAAAATATTTCCCTGCTACACACCTAAAAGTGCTGAGAAAAATTATGGGAATGGCAACTAATGGTACCGACGTGTATTACATTGTAGGGAACCACGACGAAAGGCTTCGAAGGTTCTGCGATACTTCTTTGGGAAATATCCATTTTGTAGATCAATTGACCCTAGAATTAAATGGTAAAAGGGCCTGGTTCTTTCACGGTGATGTTTTTGATATATCCATTCAGAATGCAAAATGGGTGGCCAAACTGGGCAGGCATGGTTACAGTCTATTAATTCTCATTAACAGAACCATTAATTGGACCTTGGGCAAACTGGGGCGCGAAAAATATTCCTTGTCAAAAAGAATTAAGAACAGCGTAAAAGGTGCCGTTAGATTTATTCAAAATTTTGAACATACGGCAAAGGAATTGGCCATTGACGAGAACTATGATTATGTTATCTGCGGCCATATCCATCAGCCCAAAAAAGAGATTTATGAAAGTGAACGAGGTAAATGCACCTATTTAAATTCCGGAGATTGGGTAGAAAATCTCACTGCTCTTGAATATGCCTTTAAACGCTGGAAGATATATAGATACAGCGCGGATAAACTCTCCCCTTTCTTCGCGGATGAAGAACTTAAGGGCATGGACATTCATGAATTACTGGCTGCAACAAACATCGTAGAAGAGCCTCTGAAAAAATTATCAAAAAAAGCAAAGATCTAATGTTATCCCCTGATTTGGCCTAGATCATAAAAACCGATTACCGCTGTTTGCAAAACAATTGAAAAAAAACCCTGGCCAACAACTACTACAAGTATTGAACAGGGCTAAAATTCTTTATTTTTTTATTGATAAGTCTATGTTTTCCGCCATCCTAATAGAATCCTATTAGACAATAAGCGCCTGCTTCAATACCGTTATAGGATGCAAGGCCTTCCTTTGGGTACCATCGTAAATCTGATGCCTACAACTTGTTCCATTGGCAGCAATGATTACATCCTCTGCGGACTTCCTAACGGCCGGGAACAACTTTAGCTCCCCCACCTGCATACTTACCTCATAATGCTCCTTTTCGTACCCAAAGGACCCTGCCATACCACAACATCCGGAACTAATGATAGAAACAGTATAATTCTTTGGAAGATTCAATATGTCAAAAGTTACCTTTTGGTTGGAGATTGACTTTTGGTGGCAATGGGTGTGGATCTTTACGGTCTTGGCTTCCTTTGTAAACAGATCGGCGGTTAAAGCGCCGGACTGAATTTCTTTGGCCAAAAATTCTTCTATCAAAAAAGAATTGGCAGCAACGGCATCCATCTTCTTTTTATCAAAACCAAATCGTTTATATTCATCCCTAAACGTAAGTATAGCGGAAGGTTCCAATCCAATTATTGGAAGTCCTTTATCCGTTAGCTGCGAAAGTCTATCTACATTCTTAATGGCCAATTTTTTGGCCTGTTTTAAAAACCCTTTAGAAATATAGGTCCTTCCACTCTCTGCATAAAAAAGTTCCACCTCATACCCCAGTCGCGTCAGCACTTCAATTCCATCCCTACCCAATTCAACATCCAAATAGTTGGTGAATTCATCTATGTACAGCACAACCTTGGACTTGGTAGTATTTACCTGACCCTTAGCTTTTTGAAGCTCTTTATCAAAATCGAATTTATAAACTTTCGGCAGACTACGTTGCGCTGCTACTCCGACCGACTTCTTAAGCAATCCGCCAAAGAGTTTGGAATCGTACATGGCGTTGGTAATACCTGCCATACTACTTACCAATTTATTCAATTGGGTATTATAGGCAAAAAGCTTCGCCCTAAAAGGATATCCGTTCTCTTCCTGATATTGATATAGAAATTCTGCTTTAAGTGTGGCCACATCAACGTTACTGGGGCATTCACTGGAGCAGGCCTTACAGCTTAAACATAGATCAAAAACTTCTTTTAGCTCCTTGTTGTTAAACTTATTCGTCTTTTCCGAAGAAGTTAAAAATTCACGCAGGGTATTGGCGCGGCCACGTGTGGTATCCTTTTCATTTTTGGTGGCATGATAACTGGGGCACATGGCTCCAGATACCAAATGGGTCTTTCTGCAATCCCCGCTACCATTACATTTTTCGGCCGCTTTTAGAATGCCTTCACTGTCGGAGAAATCCATCAAGGTTTCTATTTCCGGTTCCTGACGGTCAATTTCATACCTTAGGGATTCATCCATGGGATAGGCATCCACTATTTTCCCTGGGTTAAAAATATTGTATGGATCAAAATAGGTCTTTACACGTTTCAGGAGCTCGTAATTCTTCTCCCCGATCATAAGCGGAATAAACTCGGCCCTTACAATTCCATCGCCATGTTCCCCGCTAAAAGATCCGTGGTATTTTTTGGTAAGCTTGGCCACGTCTGTGGTAATGGACCTGAATAAGGCCACATCGGTAGATTTCTTTAAATTTAAGATCGGCCTTAAATGCAGCTCCCCTGCCCCTGCATGGGCATAGTAGACCGCGTCTTGCTTGTAGTCCTTCATTATTTGGGTAAATTCCCCTATAAAATCCTTTAAATCTTCCAAGGCAACTGCAGTATCCTCTATGCAGGCAACCGCCTTACGGTCTCCTACTATATTTCCAAGAAGCCCTAATCCGGCCTTTCTAAGTTCGATCGCCTTATTCACATCACCGAACTTCAATATAGGGTTGGCATAGCTCAATCCCGACTTTTTAACCGTCTCCAATAATTGCTGAAGTTGTTTGTTCAAGTCCTCCTCGGTATCCGCCTTAACTTCTAACATTAGCAAAGCCGCGGGATCCCCTTCCACAAAAAATCTGTTCTCCAATTGGGTACGGTTATTTTTGGTACAATCCAAAATTACCTTGTCCATCATTTCACAGGTATGTAGATTATGGGTCATTAGGGGAGCAACATCCAACAAACAATCCTCCAAGGTTTTGTAATGGGTAACCACCATTGCGGAAAGTTTCGGCGGTAACTCTGCCAATTGAAGCACAATTTCTGTTGTAAATGCCAAGGTGCCTTCACTCCCGCTCAATAATTTACATAAGTTTATGCCTTGGGCACTATCCCCAAAAATATTGTTCTTGAGCAACTCGTCCACAGCATATCCGGTATTGCGCCTATGGATCTGGGGTTTTGGAAATTCTTTTAAAATTTCCGCCTGTATTTCCTTATTGCTTAATTCTTTATGAATATTGTTGTAAATTTTTCCTTCAAAATTATCCAAGGACATTTTACCCAGAAATTCGTTCAAGGACAAATCCCTGAATTCTACCTTGCTTCCATCGGATAAAAAAGTCTGTAAGGATACGACCTGATCACGGGTAACCCCGTATTGTATGGAAGTAGTTCCCGAGGAGTTGTTGCCTACCATTCCCCCGATCATACAGCGGTTGGAAGTAGAAGTGTTTGGTCCAAAAAATAGGCCGTAAGGCTCCAAATAGAGATTTAACTCGTCACGGATCACCCCTGGTTGAACGGTTACTTGTTTTTTATCTACATCAACTGAAAGAATCTTGGTGAAATTTTTGGAGACATCCACTACTATACCATCCCCAACACATTGTCCGGCAAGGGAGGTTCCTGCAGTTCTAGGTATTAAACCAATTTTGTGTTCTCCTGCAAAAAGAATCAGTTTTCTAATATCCTCTTCAGTCTTCGGGTAAGCCACTGCCATTGGCATTTTTCTATATACGGAAGCATCGGTGGCATATAGGGTGGTCATTAATTTGTCAACAAACAAATCGCCCTCTAAATCACCCTTTAATTTATTTAGCATATTTTTATCCAACTCAAAACAATTTTGGGCACTAAATTAAGTTTTATTGTTTCAGATTAATAATGAATTTTTAATTTTTACATTAATTAACTTTAGAACACTTATGAAAATTTTAAAATTATTTACCCTATTTATGTTCTGTTCCTGGTTCTCTATGAGTGCCCAGGAAATATCCGATCACGCCATTGGTCTGCGCTTGGGGGACAGTGATGGTTTTGGTGCAGAAATATCCTATCAAAAATCTTTGGACCGCGACAACAGATTGGAAGCCAACCTTGGATGGCGCGATAGTCGTTATTTTGATGCCTTTAAATTAACGGCCCTTTACCAATGGGTTAGACCCTTGGACGGAAATTTCAATTGGTACTATGGCGCCGGTGGCGGTCTAGGAAGTGTGGATTTCGCCTCTAGGCCGAATGGCAATGGAGGATACTATACGCCCGATGGTGGATTGTTTGTTTTGGCTGCCGGGGATATTGGTATAGAATATAACTTTGACATTCCATTGTTAATTTCATTGGATTTTAGACCTGAAATCGGTATCGTGGGATACAAAGACTTCTCTGATAATTTTGATTTTGATATCGCCTTGGGTATTCGCTATCAGTTTTGATACAAATAACTAATTACTATTTTATTGGCCATGAATGTTCTTGTAGCATTTATGGCTTTTTTTATTACTCATATATAAGTACATTTGCGGCAATTAAAAGAAAACAACAATGAAAAAAATATTATTATCCCTTACTGTGATTGTAGGAGTTGTAGCGTGCAACAGTAAACCCGAAGGTTTTGTATTGAACGGAACTTTAACCGGTGATGTGGAAAACGGTACCCAAATATTTCTTAGAAAGATTGATGAAAACAATCAACCTTATGATATTGACACCACCACAGTTGAGAATGGTAAGTTTACCATTAGTGGTCCTGCTGATTCGCCCGATTTAATATATGTTTTTGTTGATAAAATACAGGGTTATACCCCGGTTGTTGCCGAAAAAGGCGAAATAGAATTTAGTGCACAAAAGGATAGTTTAAATTTTGCCAAGGTCAAAGGAACTGTACAGAATAATATTTTCTTTAACTATCTAAGTGAATCAAGGGCATTGTCCGATCAGGCAATGTCAATTCAAAAAGATATGCAAAACGCAAATATGAGCGGAAACGAAGCTACCGCTAACTCCTTACGTGACGAGTTTGCTGAACTTCAAGAAGAATATAAGAATTTTGAGTTGAATTTCATCAAAAACAATCCAAATGGCCTTATTTCCGCTTTATTGATAGAAAAAGGTCTTGGTACAAGAATGATTGAGAGCGATGAGGCACAGAAAATGTATGATGCCTTATCCCCTGAAATAAAGGAAACCCTGCCTGCCAAAAACATCCTTAAAAGTTTGGAAGCTGCCAAAGCTAGGGAAGAAAAAGGCAAGAGTACGGAGATAGGTGCTACTGCCCCCGACTTTTCAGGGCCTACCCCAGACGGTAAGGAATTATCCCTAAAAGAGGCAATGGGAAAAGTGACCATCATCGATTTTTGGGCAGCCTGGTGTAAACCATGTAGGGTCGAAAATCCCAATGTGGTCAATATCTACAACAAGTACCACTCCAAAGGACTTAACATTATTGGTGTTTCTTTGGATAGAAAGGAAGAAGATTGGAAAAAGGCGATTGCTGATGACAAGCTTAGCTGGAACCATATTTCCAGTTTGGATTACTTCAATGATGCCGTGGCCAAACTTTACAATGTAGAAGCCATTCCTGCTACCTTTATCCTTGATGAAAACGGGGTAATTGTAGCTAAAAACCTAAGAGGCCCAGAATTGGAGTCGAAAATTTCAGAACTTTTGCAATAAGATTGTTCCAGAATTTATAAATAAAAAAGGCCCGTAATAAATTACGGGCCTTTTTTTATGTGAGCTATTGAAATGTCATTGTAATTGACCGTGATTTTGGTGTGCGGAAAATTCCTAAATCCAAAACCCCAAGGGATGGTGGTAACCATATGCTGTACCTTTGGGCGTTCTTTAAATCTTGCCCATTTTCCCTAGAATAAAAAGAAGCACAATGGGCAAAGCCAATAAAAGCACCATTAAAGTATCTGTAACTAGAAGATCGGGCTTAAAGAACAAGGTAACCACATAGCCGCCAATAGCACCCCCAAAGTGGGCAGTATGCCCAATGTTTCCTAACCGTGTTTTCATCCCATAGATTGAATAAAATAAATAGAGGATTCCTAAAACGTAAGCCGGTAAAGGAATAGGGATAAACATAATTCCCAATCGCATACCGGGCTCTAGAAGGATGGCCGAGTACAATATACCGGTTACTGCCCCACTGGCCCCAACGGCACTGTAATAAGGTTCACTTTTATGAAAATATAATGCCAATAAACTTCCCGCAACCAGGCTTATAAAATAAAGGATGACGAATTTACTGGGACCAAACCAATCAATCACCACATCGGCAAAAAAATAAAGCGTAAACATATTAAAAAAGAGATGGGACAGGTCTACATGTAAAAAACCCGAAGTAAGCATCCTGTCCTTTTGCCCTGCCTGTATAGCACCGACACCAAACTTATAACGTTCAAAGAATGTATTATCGTTAAAACCTTTTAATGAAGCCAAGACGTTCGCAGCCATAATGGCAATGGTAGCAATATGAATATTATTCATGAAGAAAACTATTATTTTTGGGTTCAAATATAGCTATATTTGCTCTAATTATATCTGCATGCAATTTCTGGTCTATATTCTAGTTTACCCCCTGCTATGGCTTATTTCCATATTACCTTTTAGACTTTTCTACTTTTTTTCGGACTTTGTATTTTTTGTACTTTTCTATGTTGTTGGCTACCGCAAAAGGGTGGTAACCGAAAACCTTGCACGTTCCTTTCCTAATAAGTCAAAACAAGAAATAAAAAAGATTAAAAAGGAATTCTATCATCATATGTGCGACATGTTCCTGGAAATGGTGAAGACCTTGAACCTATCAAAAGAGGAGCTAAAGGAACGTTATAAGATCATTAATATTGAAGTACTTCAGGACATCGTTAAAGATAGAAGCGTACTTATTGTATGTTCCCATTATGCCAATTGGGAATGGAACGTGAGCATTAACAATTATGTAAATGCCAAAGGATATGCCGTTTATCAAAAAATTGGAAATACCTATTTTGATGATTTAATAAAGAAAATAAGGGCCAAATGGAACACCACCCTAATTACCCAACAGGAAACCGTAAAAACGGTTTATAGGAATGTCCAAAACGGAGTAATTTCTGCCTATGGCATGGTGAGCGATCAATCCCCCCAAGTAAAAAGAGCTCAATATTGGAGTGAATTTATGGGCGTTAAGGTGCCTATATTTAATGGCCCCGAGAGCATGGCCAGAAAATTGGACCTAGCAGTAGTCTTCCTTAAGGTTTCGAAAGTAAAAAGAGGCTATTACCAAGCAGAATTCATCCCCATTACCACCGCCGGTAAGCAGACCAAAAAACATCAAATTACAGACCAATTTCTCAGGTTGACCGAAGATCAGATACGGGAAAAACCGGAGTACTACCTTTGGACACACAAACGTTGGAAACACCGAAATAAAGTACCCGTAGAATTCCAATAGACTTGTTTTATCTGATAATTATTCCTTCTCTATTTCGCCTAAAACCCTCTCCATGTGGGTTTTATTGGCAGCGATAATACTTAAAAAACTAAATAATTTATTTTTTTCTGCGTTATAGAACCAAATTTATTAGTCGTAAATGAGATTTTATACCAAAACAACTATTGGCCGGTATACTTTGGATTTATTTTTTTGCCTTGTAGTCTTTCTAGCTGGGCAAGTGCAATGTTACTCAATTCCAGAACTAAGTCCGGAGCTCGTTAAGACCAAAAGCATTGATTTTTATGACCATCCAATGGGAGGGGATCATATATGGGAGGTATCTCCCCCTACCACTAAAAATACCCATCAGGAATTTTGTGCGTTCGACCGTCCTACCTTAAGTGCTATTCAAATAAATGAATCCAACATTGTTTGGTATGACAGTACCTCCAATGGCCATCCATTATCCCCTGACAGCCCTTTAAAGGATAATTCAACTTATTATGCCGCACAATTATTAGAGGGCCATGAAAGTGCACAACGCTTGGCTGTTTCCGTCATCGTGCATGCCCCTTTCACCCCAACTGCGCCAAATGATGTCCAGGTTTTTGCGGCTGGTCAAAATCCGACTATCGGGGATTTGGAAGTGGAGCAAACCAATGTTGTTTGGTACAACGCGCCTCTGGAAGGCAAACTACTGGATTTTGATACCCCTTTGCAAAACGGAAAGCACTATTTTGCCGCCCAAGTTTTCTCAAATTGTGAAAGTACCCATAGATTAATGATCACGGTTCAAATCAGTGAGCCATCGGATTTAAAAATTAACAAAAAAGTCAGCAACAGACACCCGATGATAGGGGAAAAAGTAATTTTGACCATTACGGTTGAAAACGAAGGGTTATCCAACTTCAGTGATATAGTGATCAAGGAGCAATTGGACCGGGGTTTTAGTTATGTTAATGCGAAAACCTCCCAAGGCAACTTTGATCCATCGAACCAGGTGTGGAGGCTTTCATCATTACCAGCCAAGTCAACTGCGGTTTTGAACCTTGAAGTTGAGGCAACGCCCAATGGTAATTACAGTAGTAATTCATTCATTGAAACATCCTTACCTGCAGATAAAAATATGCAGAACAATAGTGCTGAAATTACTTTGGAACCATCCTGTATTACCATATACAATGAATTTACACCCAATGACGATGGGGATAACGACTATTTCAGAATAGACTGTATAGAAACTTTCCCGGAGTCGGAACTCCAAATATTTAATAGATATGGTGCCCTGGTTTATCAGCAAAAGGCCTACCAAAATGATTGGAGAGGATTGGCCAATGTAAGCGGCACTGTAAGCAAAGGAAACCCATTGCCCACAGGAACTTACTTTTATATTTTAAAAACCGACAGCTTAAGCGAAAACAAAACAGGTTGGCTATTTTTAAGAAAAGACTAATGAGCCTTACACTTTAAATTAATAGATGAAGATCCCCCAAAAAAAATTCCTCACGTTTATTATAATCTTACTCCTGTATAGTAAAGGTATACTGCTGGCACAGCAACTTCCCCAATATACCCAGTATATGTACAACACCTCTACCATAAATCCCGCATACGTTAACGACAATAACCGTATGGATGCCACCCTGAGTTACAGGGCACAATGGATCGGCATTGATGGCGCTCCCGAAACAAAGGCCCTCACAGTTTCGGGAATCATTAATAATAGAATTGGACTTGGGGTCAATATTTTTAAGGATAATATTGGACCATCGACTGAATTTAGTTCCAATGCGGTTTTTTCTTACTATCTAAACATAAGCAAAAAAGTAAAAATGTCCTTAGGAATCAATGCTGGTATCGATTTTTTTGAAGTAGATTATTCCAAAGGCAACTATTACGACCAAGATGATGTTCTATTTAGTTATGACAACTATTACAATGCCCTTCCAGCAGTAGGAGCTGGAATATATATATTTAATGACAACTGGTATGTTGGATTTTCAATGCCGAACGTGCTAATTAATCAATCGAATGTAGTTAGCGACAAAAACTTGATCCACAGGGACAACCATATTTATTTTATCGGTGGTTATGTAATGGATATCAACGCTTCCCTAAAACTTAAACCTTCTGTGCTGATAAAGGTTGTAGAAAATGCACCTCCAACAATAGACGCCTCCCTAAATGTGCTTTTCTTGCAAAAATTTACATTGGGAGCCTCCCACAGATTAAAGGACAGTTATAGCGCCTTGGCAGGTTTTGAGATATCCAAAAACTTTTTTCTGGGCTATTCCTATGATTACAGCATTTCAGATCTTGGCGATTACAATCAGGGGTCACACGAGATAATATTGAAGTACTTAATGCCAAGATGGGGGCCCAATGCACGTTCACCCCGATTTTTCTAAGCTAAGACCTATGAAGATAATCCTACCCATATTCACTCTTTTCCTAACAAATATCCTTCTGGCACAAAATACCAGAGCGGAGGCGAACGAGTATTTTCAAAATTTGAATTTCACAGAAGCCATAAATGTTTACCAACAGCTTGAATCTAATAAGAAACGGCCCAAGCCCCTATTTGTTGAGCGTCTGGCTGAAAGCTATTTCAATATAAACGACTATACCAATGCCAAGATTTGGTACGAAAAACTTTATGCCCTTAAGGAAAAAAGAGTGGATGAAGTAACTTTTATACGATATGCACAAAGCCTTAAGGCCTGTCAGGAATACATTACTGCCAACAACCTAATAAAGGAATACTATAATTACGATGAATTAAAGCTTGCCTCCATTTTGGAGCAGGAAAAATATTTGGACAGCCTGTTGGGGGAGACTCCCACTTACGAAATTAAGAATTTGGAAATAAATTCGCCCCAATCGGACTTTGCCCCAATGTATTACAAAGATGCCATCGTATTTTCCTCCAGTCGGGCACCGGAGTTTTCGGAGGATACGGAATATTCCTGGAACAAACAGCCCTATTTGACCATTTTAACCGCCAAGAGGGATACTAGTACCAATGAACTAAAAGATGTGCAAAAATTACATGCCAATATTCAATCTTCATATCACGAAGGAACACTTACCTACTCTTCGGATTACAAAACCGTTTATTTCACCCAAAACTATTTAAAGGACAATGCCTTACAGGTAAATCCAAAAGGATTTTCCAATATGCAGATCTTAAAGGGGAAGGTTGTAGAAGATTCCATAGTAGGGGCCGTTTCCCTAAAATTCAATAATCCCAAATACTCATTTGGACACCCTTACCTAACGGAGAATGGGAAGCGACTATATTTTGTTTCCAATATGTACGGAGGTTTTGGGGAGACCGATATTTATTACGTAGATATCAAGGAGGATGGAAGATTGGGTCCGGCCACCAATCTTGGTCCCAAGGTAAATACTCCTGGAAGGGAAATGTTTCCATTTATAGACGGCCAATACTTGTATTTTGCTTCTGACAGTCACTTTGGACTAGGTGGACTCGACATTTTCAAAGCTGAAATTGAATCCGAAAATGGGTTTGGATTGGCAAAAAACATGGGAATGCCCATTAATAGCAATATGGACGATTTTGCATTTATCATAAACCATTCTAAAAATACCGGTTATTTTTCGTCCAACAGGGGAGATGGCAAGGGAGATGACGACCTATATGCCTTTAATAAAATAGCCGAAACGATAATCTATAAAGGCATTATAAAGGACGGTATTACCCAATCACCTATCCCGGAGGTTAAGATAAAGGTATATGATCAGGAAAAACAATTGGTTTTGGAAACCACTACGGATGAACAGGGTAATTTTGAAGTAGCTTTATCACCCAGCGTGAATCATATATTTGCCTTTTTTAAACTGGAATACAAACAGGAAATCAAGACGGTGAACAATGCCGATTCGCCAAACCTTTTTAAAGATATCAATAACACCGTATTAACCCCCTTTTCAAGTTTTATAGTTAGCGAAGGTGGTGTGGAAAAAGTTAGGGTAAATCCTATATTTTTTAATTTAAACCGACATAACATCACCTATAAAGCGGCTGCCGAACTGGACAAGATAGTGAGCTTTATGAACGATTTCCCCAATGTGAAAATTAAGATTGAAGCCCATACAGATTCTCGGGCATCGGACACTTTTAATTTGGAACTCTCCGATAACAGGGCCAAATCTACCCAGGATTATCTGGTTTATATGGGCATTGATCCCTCAAGAATTGAGAGCGCCATAGGCTATGGCGAGTCGCGCTTGATCAATAATTGCGCCAACGGTGTTCCCTGCAGCAATGAAGATCATCTGGCCAACAGACGCTGCGATTTCATAATAATAGGTAAATAACGAACGAAAAAACGGGCACATCCCCCACCCCATAAACTAAATTTTTTCTTTATTCAACGCCCATTGATTCATTTTAAGGATTCCAGTAGTGGCGTTGGTCTAAATTAGTGGCAAAATTGTCCCTTTTTAATTATATTACTACCTTATTGATATAAAGTAAAGTTTACTATGGACATTTTAGGTACCCTATATGATGAAGTCGTTGGATTTTTGGGAATAAGTCAGGCACTGGAGTTATTACAGGCCGGGGATTATAGTGTTTTCTCAACTTACGATGGTGTTGTATCCCTCATTTACCCCATAATTCCTTTGCTATTACTATTGGAATTCATCCTTGGTCTGGTATACAAAAAGCCTAATACCAAGGTGTATAAGGTTAACTTCCTCATCTATGTGTTCAATAGGTTTATTGGGCGATTTATAGCCATAGCCATGGTGACCCTTATAATAGGGTGGTTACAACCCCATGCCATATTACAGACAAAAATGACCTGGTACTGGTTTATTTACGGATATATTGTTTGGGAATTTGGTCATTTCTTATACCACTATTGGGGGCATAAAGTGCGGCTTTTTTGGTGCCTGCACTCTACCCACCACGCGCCGGAACAAATGAACCTTTCCGTAACCCATGCCCATTTTTTTCTGGAGGCCCCTTATGCCGATGCCATTAGGACAACGGTATGTATACTGTTGGGAGTTGAACCAATTATGCTCTTTTTGATCATGTTTATAGATGGCACCTATGGAGCTTTTATCCATGTTGGTGAAAATATTATGAAAGATGGCAGAATGGGATTTTTGAACAAGATTATATTAACACCTTCCCATCATAGGGTTCATCACGCCAGAAACCCCCTGTATATGGATACCAATTTCTGTAATTTGTTGAATATCTGGGACAAGGTTTTTGGAACCTACCAGGATGAACAGCATGATATCGAAATTGAATACGGCATTACCCGTAAAATGGATAGCGGCAATTTCTTGGATGTTTATTTCGGGGAATTTATTGCCCTTTTCAAAGATGTAGCCAAAGCGCCTGGTTTAAAGAATAAACTTCTCTATATAGTTATGCCTCCGGGTTGGAACCATACTGGTGAACATCAGACCTCAAAGTTGGTACGTGGAGCCTACTTAAAAGAACAACTGGCTAAGGAGTAAATACTAGGGTTGCTATTACGATACAGTGATCGCTGGCATAATTTTCGCAAAACACCTCATAATCCAATACCTTCCATTTGTTAGGCTGATTGAACATTATGTGATCAATGCAGATATTGGGTCCGGTGGCAGGGAAAGTGCCTTTCCAAGCATTGCTATGCTTGGGCTTCATAAATTTTTCGGAAAGAATAGCTATTGTTTGGCTATTGGGAACAGCGTTCAGATCGCCTACCAATAAAGTGGGATATTCGGTATCACCCAGGCTTTTAACGATGGACTTGGCCTGCATAACTTTATCGGTTTCATCCTTTTGATGATCTAAATGTGTGCCAACAAACTGAATAGTATTACCGTTTTTGGTTTTGACACGGGTTACCAAAGCCGCCCTAGGTTCCGAATTCGGCAAATGGGGCAAAGCTAAGTTTTCACTGGCAATAAAGGTATACTTGGACAGTACCGCCTCTCCGTACTCTCCTCCATCATAATACATGGCACGGGCAAATAGCGAAGCCATTTTTGTCCGAATGCCCAATTCGGTGGGCAGATCGTAATTTTTTGCCCTTTTGGTCTTAAAGTCGACCTCCTGCAAGGCTACCAAATCGGGTTGGTAATGATTTATGACCCCGGCCAGGGAATCCAAGTTAAAATCGTTCTTGGTCGTAGCCCCATGGAGTATGTTAAAACTCATTACCCTCAGGGTATCCGCCTGTGCATGACTAGAAAAAGAAGTAACTGCCAGTAAAGAAAAAATAAATAATTTTAAGGTCATTGATTTCATATACCCAATAAAAAATTAGGGCCGGATATAAACGCCCCGACCCTTATTACTGTATAATTTTAGATTCCGGCAACCGCCTTTATCTCGCCAATAATTCGATCGGCCAAGCCATCAGCTTCGTCCTGACTTTTGGCTTCTGTGTAAATTCTGATGATAGGCTCCGTATTGGATTTACGTAAGTGCACCCAGTTTTCTGGAAAATCGATCTTTACGCCATCAATTGTTGATATTTCCTCATTTTTATATTTCTCTGCCATAGTTACCAGAATGCCATCCACATCCAAACCCGGAGTCAATTCAATCTTCTTCTTACTCATAAAATAACTAGGGTAACTGGCTCTTAGCTCACTTACGGTACCTCCCCTTTCTGCCATCAGCATTAAAAATAAGGCCGTTCCTACCAACGAATCCCTACCATAATGGCTTTCAGGATAAATTATACCTCCATTGCCCTCTCCCCCTATAATGGCCTTATTGGCCTTCATTTTGGTCACAACATTTACTTCACCTACGGCAGCGGCCTCATAAGTGCCGCCGTGTTTTTCGGAAATATCCCGCAAAGCCCTGGAAGACGACAGGTTGGAAACGGTATTTCCCTTGGTCTTACCCAACACGTAATCCGCGCAGGCCACTAAAGTATATTCCTCCCCGAACATTTCCCCTTCATTGGTAATAAAAGCCAAACGGTCTACATCCGGATCTACAACAATTCCAAAATCAGCTTTTTCCTTTACAACCAATGCACATATATCGCCCAAATGTTCTTTTAGAGGTTCTGGGTTATGGGGAAAATGCCCTGTAGGATCGCAGTATAGTTCCACTACCTCTACCCCCAATTCCTTTAAAAGTTTTGGGATGGCAATACCACCGGTAGAATTTACCCCGTCTACAACTACCTTAAACTTGGCCGCCCTGATAACTTCCGCATCCACCAAAGAAAGGTCCAACACCTCATCAATATGGATATCGATATAGGAATCGTTCCTATTGACGGTTCCCAAATCATCTACCTCCGAGAAATTAAAGGCTTCCTTTTCCGCAATTTCCAATATTTTGGCACCTTGGGCAGCATCCAAGAACTCCCCTTTCTCATTTAGAAGTTTTAGGGCGTTCCATTGCTTTGGATTATGGCTTGCGGTAAGAATAATACCTCCATCGGCCTTTTCCAAAGGAACCGCTATTTCTACGGTCGGTGTTGTAGACAAGTCCAGATCTATCACATCTATTCCCAAACCTACTAGGGTGGATACTACTAAATTCTGGATCATTTCTCCGGAAAGTCGGGCATCTCGCCCAATGACTACCTTTAATTTTTCCTTTTTAGAGTATTCCTTTAACCAAACACCGTAAGCAGCGGCAAATTTAACAGCATCAATAGGTGTGAGATTGTCTCCTGGCCTGCCACCAATGGTACCCCGTATTCCCGAAATAGATTTTATTAAAGTCATATTTTATTTATAAATTTTTACAAATATAAAAGGTTAGGTTTAAATCCTATGCCGCTAAGTTGTAAATTCGAACTTAATAAACTTCAACCGAGGTCAATGAATTTTTTAGCACACCTATATCTATCTTTTGAAGACGACCAGATCACTATCGGAAATTTTATAGCGGACAGTATAAGGGGCAATAAATACAAGCACCTTCCAGAAAAAATTCAAAAGGGAATAGTGCTGCACCGTGCTATAGATACTTTTACGGACAAGCACCCAATTGTAAGGCAGAGCACCAAACGCTTGCATGAGAACTACAGCCATTATAGCGGTGTAATTGTAGACATATTCTATGATCATTTTTTAGCCAAGAATTGGTCGGATTATGCCAATACCCCATTGCCCCACTTTGTGGACAATTTTTATGATCTTTTGGAAAACAATTACGATATACTCCCTATAGGTGTAAAGCGCATGATGCCGTATATGATTGCGGATAATTGGATTTTGAATTATGCCAAAATGGAAGGAATTTCCAGAGTTTTGAATGGCATGAATAGACGTACCCAAAATAAATCCAAAATGAATTTTGCCATTTTGGACCTTGAGGAACATTATACCGATTTTGAAAAGGAATTCACTTATTTTTTTGAAGAACTCATCATATTTTCCAAACAAAAATATCTCTCCTTGCGATAAGTACCAGGAATTGTGGGTATAACCCAGTCGGTGTCAAGGGACAACCATGATTTTTTTATCTAAATATGGTATTAAATTACAATAATTAAGTACCTTTAATCACCTTTCCCAAATGTGGGAACACTCCCCCAAATACTTATAAGTTCCGCTTAAATACATTTCCCCTCACAGTTAGTCCTTTTAACATTGTGCAAACAATGGCGTGCGTTTTTATTTAAAACTTTACCTAAACAACAACAACTATGGGATTTAAACATTTGAACTACATTGGAATTGGATTGATCTTTCTCTTAATGCTTCTGGGCTGTAGTCCGGAGTCAACAATCGAAGATACCCTGGAACCTGTCAATAGCAAGGCCCTTTTAAAATCCAACACTTTCTATGGTCCCCAAATATCCTTGGGGAAAGGCCATGTACGGTCATGGATAAGGATTGCAAAAGATGGCACTCCAGAAGAATTGGGCGTGGAAATGTCCAAAAAATTACTAAACCAACTGCCCAAAGGTGATGACCCTGTACAATTAGTACTTCCATTGCACAAAAAGGCAATGGATGTGACCCCGTTCAATCATGTCCTTTTTGATTGGAATCCTCACGGACATGAGCCCGATGGTGTGTTTACAGTGCCTCATTTTGATGTACACTTTTATTTGACATCAGTAGCCGCCCGGGAGGCAATTCCGACCTACCCCGAAGCAAAGCCCCAGTTCGACAATTATCCGCCGCCAGGCTACCTACCTGCAGACTATATAACTCCGCCGGACGGTGGTACGGCAGTACCTATGATGGGTACCCATTGGATACCATTGAGTTTTGCTCCCCCATTTACCAATATACTACTTTATGGAACTTACGATGGGGAGGTAACATTTGTGGAACCAATGAATACAGTGGCATATATAGAAAGTGGAGTTCCTTTCAGCGAAGCTTATTCGCAACCTACAAAATTTACAAAAACCTCCTATTATCCAACGGTCTATAATGTTTATCAAAATTCAAAGGATCAAAAACAAATTATCTCTCTAAGCGAATTCGTGCATCGAGAAGCCGAATAGACACTATAAAAAGGGTTGTCATAGTACAACCTTTTTTTTTGCAACTTTTTCAATAACCTACACTTATTTTCCCATGAAAGCGGCCAAGCAAAGAAGATTGGCCGTATTCTATTGACAAGGCGCACCTTTATCTCGCAGCCTTATACCCATTCCCATTTATTCAATCCCCTAGCAAATTAATTATAAGATTGTCCAAATTTTCCAAGGGATTAATCATTATCGATAAATATCTTTTCAATTATATCTTAAAATTCATATTTAATTGGAATATGACTATCTTTTTGGAAAAATTATAATCTATGATCCGCATAACTGGTTTCTTGCTTGGAATACTCCTATTCATCAATTGCAGAAACGTACCCGACCCAATACCTACAGGCTTAGTTACCGAAAAAGCAATGGTTGTCTCTGCCAGAGTGGAGGCCTCCAAAATTGGATCGGACATTCTCCAAAAGGGCGGTAATGCCTTCGATGCTATGATTGCAACAGAACTGGCTCTTGCCGTGGCCTATCCCTATGCCGGAAATATTGGTGGCGGTGGTTTTATGGTATATAGGAAAGCCAACGGGGAAACTGGAGGTTTGGACTACCGCGAAAAAGCGCCTTTGGCAGCGCATGCAGATATGTATTTGGATTCCTTAGGAAATGTTATTCCGGGCAAAAGTACCTTGGGAGCAACGGCCGTAGGGGTTCCGGGCACTGTGGCCGGTGTAATAGCAGTCCACGAAAAATTTGGATCATTGCCCTTAAAAGAAATCATGGCGCCTGTTATAGAGCTGGCCAAAAAAGGCGTTGTCGTAACCGAAAAACAGGCCATAAGGTTGGACAACTATCGCGACATTTTTATGGAAGTGAATAGTGATACGACTTTTTTTGCCACTGTTTACAAGACGGGCGATACCATAAAATACCCCGCTTTGGCAAATACCCTTCAAAAAATTTCCGATCAGGGAAAAGATGGATTTTACAAAGGGGAAGTTGCAGAAAAATTAGCCAATTTTATTCAAGCCAAAGGCGGTTACCTTACTATTGAAGATCTTGAAAAATATGAAGCCAAATGGAGATCTCCTATTACGTTCAATTATAAGGACCTAAAAATTATATCTATGAGTCCTCCCAGTAGTGGTGGGTTTACTATAAATCAAATTTTTAAGATGATGGAACCCTATGACCTATCCGACTATGGGCACAATTCGGTTAAATCCATCCAATTGTTTACGGAGGCTGCACGTAGGGCCTATGCCGATAGAAACTACTTTCTGGGGGACCCGGATTTTGTGGAAATCCCTTTAAAGGAACTTTTGTCGGACCAATACCTACAGGAAAGAATGCAAAATTTCTCCTTTGACAAGGCTACCAAATCCTCTGAAGTATCCCATGGGGAGGTGCACGTTGTGGAAAGCGATCAAACCACCCACTACTCTATTGTAGACTCCTTTGGGAATGCCATTTCGGCCACAACGACTATTAATGGAGGCTATGGCTCCAAACTGTACTCGGATGAACTCGGGTTTTTTCTAAATAATGAAATGGACGATTTTAGTGCCAAACCAGGAGTTCCCAATATGTTCGGACTTGTGGGTGCAGAGGCCAATAGCATAACCGCAGAAAAACGGATGTTAAGTAGTATGACGCCCACCATAGTAGAAAAAAATGGGGCATTATGGATGGTGGTCGGGACTCCAGGGGGTTCCACGATAATAACAGCTGTGGCCCAGACCATTCTAAATTGCTATGAATATAATATGAGTATGCAAGATGCGGTAAACGCTCCCCGTTTTCACCATCAATGGTTGCCCGATGCCATAATTTTTGAACCGGAAGGATTTAAGCCGAGCTTACTCACCGATCTAAAAAGCAAGGGATACATCATTAATGAAGAAAATACCCCGGTTATAGGTAAGGTAGATGCCATTAAGATATTGCCAAGCGGAAAGTTGGAAGCCGGTGCCGATAGACGTGGGGACGATACCGCTGTAGGTTATTAAGCGCAACTGGACATAATGATCGCACTATTTGTATATTTGGAACACTAGATGTACTTCCAATCCCTAAAAAGCGATTACACTTGATCAAAAAAATAGGCAAAATAGTACTTGGAGCATTACTGCTATTGTTCACCTTGGGAGCTATCCTCTTTGCCATTTACAACGAACCCCTGCCCTCAGGTATCAAAAGCCAAAATGCGGATGCCCTGGCCATGAAAATGTTGACAGCCCTCCATTATGAGGCCTAGAAGGAAACCCGCTTTTTGGAATGGTCTTTTGCCAATGGAAAACACCATTATCGTTGGGATAAAGAGGCGGATATAGTATTTGTTGCTTGGAGCGACTATCAAGTGCAACTAAATTTAAAAGTACCCTCAAAGAGTTCAGTTGTCAAAGATAAGGTACCTCTTGACAGTGAGGAAAGGGAAAAACTTATTAAAATGGCCACCTCTTATTTTAACAATGACTCTTTTTGGCTGGTTGCCCCTTTCAAAATTTTTGACCCGGGTACGGAAAGAAGTATTGTTTCCTTGAAAGACGGCACCCAAGAATTATTGGTCACCTATTCTAGTGGTGGAGACACTCCGGGCGATTCCTACTTATGGAAATTACAGCCGAACGGCTTCCCCATTAGCTTTAAGATGTGGGTAAGCATTATCCCTATTGGTGGCATTGAAGCCAGTTGGGACGATTGGCAAGTAACGGAAAGTGGCGCATTTCTACCCAGTAAACACAGTATTGGTCCAATTACTTTGGATATGGGGGATGTGAAGGGTTATCGCTGATACAATGAACAATTAGCAAGGAACAATTGTTAGTGATCAGTGAACAGTAAACAGTAGTCAGTGAACAGTAGCAGTAATTAGTGGTCAGAGGGCTGCCCGTCACTTCGAGCCTGCCTACCGGCAGGTAGGTGATCCGACGAAGGAGGATTGTCTCGAGAAGGGATTACAGTAATCAGTGGACAGTTGTACAGTTGAAACAGAAAATTCTCCTTCCACTGGTCAGGGGGAGGAGCGAAAATTCCCGTCAACCTCTTGTCTTTTGGCTAATGGCTATTGACTCTTTTATCATGACATTTACCTTCCTTTAGTCTTATTCAACAACTAATGAAAAAAGCACCTTCATCGGTTTAGGAGAAGGTACTTTTTTAGTCAAATAGTTATGTCCTAAGTTCATTCGCCCTATTTAAAATCGGGCCAATACTCCTTTATTTTCTTTCTTAAAAAGGCCACACTGCGTTCCAACTGATCCATTCCGTCCACACCGTCTTCAATACTGATCCAGCCATCAAAACCAACTCTTTTCAATTCCTTGAAAATGGCATCATAATCGTTTAGGCCCTTCCCTATCTCACCATGGCTAAGTCTTTTGGCATAGCCCATGGCTCCACCTTCTTCCTTGCGCAGATCTTCAATGGTACCTTCTTTTAGGTAACGGTCGCTGGCATGCATGGTCACTACACGATCGGACACCCGATACAAGAGTTCCAAAGGGTCCTCCCCTGCCAAAAAGGTATTGCTAGGATCGTAATTGACCCCAAAATTAGGATGGTGGATACGATCTACCAACTTGCAAAAAATGTCCATTTGCTGGGCAAATTCGGGATACTCCCAAAAATCGTCCTTATAGTGGTTTTCCAATATTAATGTAACTCCCAACTTTTCCGCATGGGGTAGACATTCTTTAATGCAATCCGCAGCAAAGCCGATCCCCTCTTCCATAGTTAATTCGGGACGACGCTGTCCTGACAATACCCTACAATAGGAACCGCCCAATGCGTGGGTCATTTCGATCCACCCTATTTGTTTTTTAATTTCTTTTTCCCGAAAAGCGGCATCAGGATGGGTAAAATCCGGGGAACAGCACAGCATGGGTATTGTTTTTCCATGACGTTCCACTTGCTCCCTAAAAACGGGCCAGTTGGACTTATCGGCCATCTCCAAAAATCCGGCGTACCATTCCAATCCGTCTACCTCTAGCTCAACGGCCAGGTCGATCCATTCGGAAACCTTCATAGTTCCATCCTTACAAAGTTCATGCATAAATGCTTTGGGAAATACTGCTAATTGTGGCAAATCTTTATTCTTTTAATGTTATTAAATTATTTCTTTTTATGGGAACCTTCCCAGTTCTTGGGGAGGTTACGCCCTATAATGGGGAACTGTTCCAAGTCCATCACTTGGGAACTAACAGGTCCGCATTCATCGGAAAGCCAATAAAGGCAGGCTGATGCTATTTCTTCGGGGGTAAAAATTCGTTGTGCAGGGGCAAAAATGTCCGGTATGTCTTTATACCAATCCGATTTCATCCCCTGTTCCTTCTTGTTCAATATTTCCTTTTCCGTAAGTACCCAACCTGGGTTGATCTGGTTTACGCGTACGCCGTATTCCCGAAACAAACTGTCGCCCAGATTCCTCGTCAAGGTCATCAATGCCCCTTTGGACATGCTATAAGCCAATAGATCGGGTTCCCCGCCCCAGGCGTTAATGGAACCTATATTGAGTACACAACCGCGAACAGCGGATAAATGAGGTAATGCTGCCTGAATGATCATTAGAGGAGCAATGGAATTCACTGCCAACATACGTTTCATAAAAGGTACTTCGGTGCTTGTAATATTGGAGGAAGCAATATAGGCGGCATTGTTCACAACGGCGTTCAATTTTCCAAATTTAGATATGGCCTCCTCTACCAATAATTGCGGGGCACTTTCCTCGGTGATATCCATAGTAAGATGACCAACATTATCCGCACCCAATTCCTCCAGCAGTGCCAAGCCTATTTCCTCTTCCAAGCCGTTGACCAATACCTTGGCCCCTTCCTGTACGCTGCGCTTGGCTATGGCCTTGCCTATACCGGTATATCCTCCCGTTATTAAAACTACTTTATCCTTTAAACGCATAAGTTTTAACTTGGTTTTAAAACACTTTTCACCACCTTTCCGGAATGCATTTGATCAAAAGCCTCATGCCAATCCTTCAATTCCCAAACCCCACCAATTATAGGCTTTACATCTAAAGCTCCGGAAGCCAAAAGGGAAAGCACTTTTTCCCATATGGGCCAGTTATGGCTAAAGCTACCCTGTAGGGTAACATTCTTTTGCACTAATGGATCCAAGGAGAAGTTTAGAGGTTGTGGGCCCCACCCAACCTTGGTAATATGTCCATTGGGACGCACCAATTGTAAGGCAATTTTTAGCGTAGCACTTGCCCCGGCTGCGTCTATAATGCAATCCGCTCCCAACCCATCTTGTTTATTGGCCCAAGCACTTGCGTCTCCCACAATTCCCTCACATCCATATTGCTTGGCGATGTTCAATCTTTCCCTATCGGATTCCAATCCAACAATGGCTACTTCGGCACCACATAAGCGCGCCATGGCAGCACAAAGGATGCCTATGGTCCCAGGTCCCAATACAATAACCCTGTCCCCTGGTTTAATTTTAGAGTTCATCACCACCGCACTATATGCCACCGAACAGGGCTCGGTTAAACAGGCTTGCTCAAAAGGTAAATTTTCCGGTACAGCGTGCAGACATCTGGCAGGTACCTTAACAAAACGGGTCATGGCACCATTTACCCCATATCCAAATCCCTTTCTAGTTGGATCCAGGTTGTAAAGGCCTTGTCTAGAAAGCGGACTGTTCTGATCTATTATTGCAGCGGTCTCACTTACTACCCTATCACCTTCCTTCCATCCGATTACCCTTTTCCCCAATGCCGCAATATGGCCACCAAACTCGTGCCCAAGCACCACGGGATAATTTACAGGCCAACTATGGTCTGAAGTCCATTGATGCAGATCACTTCCGCACACCCCAACGTTGGCCACTTCCAACAACACATCATCTTCGCCAATACTTGGCTTTTCTATTTCCCTAATTTCTACACTTCCTGGCTCGGAAGAGAAATTTACTACTCCTATTGAACTCATTTTTTTGATTCTTTTATTTTGTAATTGTTGATTAACGTGTTACTTCCCCGTAGGCATGAATCTTTTCACATATAAGTCGCAAAGAACTTTCCAAGTCACCATCGGCAGTCTTAAAGGAATCTGCATCTATAGTCAAGGGAGCTCCCAGTACTACCATTGGCGCCCCATATTCTGGACAGCGTATGGCCTGTTCCAAGGTTAGTCCACCCACCGCCTGTACCGGAACTTTAACGGCATTGACCACCTCGCGCAATTGATCCATTGGGCTTGGCATTTTTAAGCCTTGGGCAGCAATTCCACGGCGTTCGTCATAACCTATATGATGGATTATATAGTCACAGCCAAGGTCTTCCAACCATTTGGCCCCTTCCACCATATCCGGACAACCTAAATTATCGCCCATTACCTTTACCCCGTAATCTTTGCCGGCCTGTACTACGACTTTAATAGTTTCTGCATGTGCCCTGGCCATTACCACCACATGGGTAGCTCCAGCCTTTGCCATCATTTCGGCCTCCAAATACCCTCCGTCCATCGTCTTAAGATCAGCTACTATAGGGATATTAGGAAACGCCTCCCTTAATTTTCGAACCCCGTGCAATCCTTCTGCCAGAATAAGGGGAGTGCCCGCTTCCAGCCAGTCCACCCCTGCTCGCAATGCCATGGCGGCCGTTTCTAAAGCTTCATCTATATTGGTAAGGTCTAAGGAAATTTGTACAATTGGTTTCATAAATGGTCAATAAATTTTTAAATTATAAAGTTGTATTTTTTGATTTACCGTAAGCCGTAATCAATCTAAAACACTAGTAAAAAGTTAATTAAAAGCGTTGATTTTTTGGGCTGCAGCGTCAATCCAAAGATAAAGAATCACAATACATAAAATTTATCAATTATAAATCCAATATTACCCTTTTATGATTTATCAACCCTGGTATGGCCACAATCAATAATAAACATGCCCAATGTTTGCCAATGCCATTATTGTCTTTTATATTCTTGGAAGAACTATTATTATTGCAAAAGATAAATTTTAGATAATACTAATTTAATACCCAATAAAGTTAAATAAGCCAATTTTGCCACCTTAAAATGTAAAGAACCTAAGTCTCCCGTTAGGGATTAAATCCACTCAAAACATAGTATCCAAAATCATTTTTACCCAATTACCTATATAATGACCTTAGCTTTAAATAGTCCTTCCAAATTTCTTTTTGCCATAATTTTCAACTGTATCACAGGATTCCTTTTTGGCCAGGAAAACTCCCGGTCCCAAAATGACTCTTTACCCTTAAACACTTTGGAGGAGGTAGTGGTTACGGCAAACCGATACGGATCTTCACAATACAAGACCCCGGAAGCCATTGAGGTTGTCAACAACAATTCCATTCAGAGATTTCAATTGCGTACTGCTCCTGAAGCACTGCTATTGGCTCCCGGGGTGTTTGTACAAAAAACCAACCATGGAGGCGGATCGCCATTTTTAAGGGGATTAACGGGGAACCAAACCTTACTGCTATATGACGGTATCCGACTTAATAATGCCACGGTAAGATCGGGACCCAACCAATATTTTAATACTATTGATGTGTTCAGCGTTGGGAAAATGGAGGTTTTACGCGGTAGCGGTTCTGTACAATATGGTTCCGATGCCGTAGGGGGAACCATCCAAGCCTTGAGCAAGGAGGTAGAAACGGCCGAAAAGTCGGTTTGGGGTACGGACCTTTTTACCCGATTTGTGACGCAGGGCATGGAACAGACAGCCAACGCGGCCTTAAAATACGGGGATAAACGAGCGGCCTTTAGGGCCAATGCCACTTGGCGAAATTTTGGGGACCTTGTAGGTGGTGATACCACCGGACAACAGACTCCAACAGGCTATCGCGAATTGGATTTTGACCTCAAGGGAAAAATATTGCTAACAGACCGTTCCCACCTCACCTCGGTATACCAAAGAGTGCACCAAAAAGATGTGCCCGTATACCACAAGGTAGCCTTGGAGGATTATGCCATAAATAAGATGGACCCGCAAAAAAGGGAATTGGCCTATCTTAGACTCCACCAAGACCTCGGAAACAATATCTTTAAAACTGCGGTGGTCACCGCTTCCTACCAGCATCATGAGGAAGGTAGGATATTGCAAAAAAATGGTTCAAATTCCCTACGTACCGAAAACGATAAGGTGAGGACCTTTGGATTTTCGGCCGAAACATTTTCGGGCCATGGAAAAATATGGTCTGCAAATAGTGGGGTCGAGATCTATAACGACAAGGTAAAAAGTAGTCGCAACGATAAGGATCTAACCACCAATACTGAAACGGCCAGTCGCGGATTATATCCAGATGGGGCCACCATGACCAGTATTGCCGCTTTTAGCATGCATACCTTGAGCATGGAGAAATGGGATATTACAGCAGGTTTGCGGTTCAATACCTTTATCAACAAAGTGACCGATTCGGTCTTGGGTGCTACCAAACTTACACCCTCGGCATTAGTTGGAAATCTGGCAGTGCAGCGAAGATTGAATGAAACATCTAATGTCTTTGCCTCCATCAATACAAGCTTTAGGGCTCCGAATATTAATGATCTTGGTTCCTTGGGCATAGTAGATTTTCGATATGAAACACCCAATTTCGATTTAAAACCGGAACATTCCCTACAATATCAACTAGGCTACAAATTTCGGAATCGTGTCGTGAAGGCCGAAGTATTTTTATATCGCAATGAATTGTACGATTTAATTGTGCGCAACAGAATAGCTGGTGACAGCATTGAAGGTTATCCTGTTTATCAAAAGAAAAATGTGGAACGCGGCTTTATCCAAGGGGCCGAAATGGGATTGGATCTAAGCCTGAATCCGAATTGGAACCTATCAGGCAATATGACCTATACCTATGGCCAGAATAAAACCAGTGATGAACCTGCACGCCGCATCCCGCCTATATTTGGGCGATTGGCCACCTCCTACTCCATAAAGAACTGGAACCTCAATGCTGATTGGCTCTTGGCCGGCAAACAGGATCGTTTGGCTTCTGGGGATATAGACGATAATAGAATCCCTCTCGGGGGCACCCCTGGTTGGAACGTCCTAAATATTCATGGCAGTTATTCCATTAGCTACATTACCATCGCTGTTGGACTACAGAATATCTTCAATGAGGATTATAGATACCATGGTTCTGGAGTGAATGGATATGGTAGGTCTGGAGTGCTATCTGTTTCTGCTAGGTTGTAGTTTTGGGTTACAAGGTTGGGTTGTAATCAATATTTAACATCTTAAACTTGAGTGCTTCTCGGTGCCGTCTACTTCTCGATACAATCCTCCTCTGTCGGATCACTCGAAGTGACGGTGAATGGAAAATATGTTGAAAGATGTCCTACATTCTAAATTTTTTCTTCGCTAAATTGGGTAATTTTTCGAACTCGTTATTAATTAATGCTTCCTTTTTAGCCCTTGACCATTTCTTAATTTGCTTTTCTGTTAGGATGGCTAAATTTATATCTGAAAATTCAGCATAGTAAACCAATGATAACGGTCTTCGAGTAAACGTATAACTATCTTTGTGGATTCCTGAAATATGTTCCAAAAGTCGTCCGTTTAAATTTGATGTTACACCTGTATAGTATGAATCATCAGAACATTTAAGAATATATACATAGGACAATTTCATGATTAATATGATTCTATCATCAGTTCAAGTCCTTCTCGATACAATTTTATTTCGTTTCACTCCATAAAACCACTCGAAGTGACGGTAAGCAGGCTCGAAATGAAGGGCATTCGACTTTGCTTCTCTGTTCTATCGACAGTTCGAGTGCTTCTCGGTGCCGTCTACTTCTCGATACAATCCTCCTCTGTCGGATTACTCGAAGTGACGGGTATTCAACATTTACTCTTTTAAACTTCTAACATCTTAGTTTGAGGTTCTTTCGTCAGTTCGAGCACTTCTCGATACAATTTTGCTCCACTTCGTTATGCAAAATCACTCGAAGTGACGGGCGATAGCCATTTTGTATCGAGAACCAGTATGGTTCAAAACGTCTACTTCTCAAACCAATTTTATTTCGTTTCACTCCATAAAATCACTCGAAGTGACGAGCGATAGCCATTTTGTATAGATAACCTTTAGGGTAACCCGTGCCTGCTTCTCGATACAATTTTGCTCCACTTCGTTATGCAAAACCACCTGCCCGACAGGCTGGCGGGCTCGAAGTGACGACTTTGATCTTTGAACTGAAAACTTAGGTCTAGATTCTAGATTTTAGGATCTCACTTCTCAATTCTAATTGCTCAATACTAAATCTCAACTTTCAACATTCCGACTGTCGACTGCCCACTGATTACTGATCACTGATTACTGATCACTGATTACTGTTTACTATTCACTGTTAACTTTTCACTGATTACTGTTTACTGTTCACTGTTTATTGTTAATTGCCAATTGTTCACTCTTCATCATCCGTCTTATTCTCATAGTGATTTACCCTTGCATCGTCCTCGTTATCCATAGGAGGGCCCTGTTCAATTTTGCGCCAATCGATGGTTTTATTGTACTTCTTCATAGAAAGTTCGGCATTGTACATACGTTCATCATGCCGTTCCATGGTATAGGGCGTATAGTCGGGCTCCGAAGTGAAAAAATCTTGAAGTAAGGACGCCGTAACATCGAATTGATTTACATAGGGCACATTCAAAATGTTGTACATGGTTTTTAAAATAGCTCCAAAATTGGCATGGGTGTTGGAAACATAGCCTTTTTTAACATAAGGGCCCGCCATCATTAAAATGGACCTATGGGCGTCCACGTGATCTACACCGCCCTGGGGATCATCCTCCGTGATGATTACCAGCATATTCTTCCAGTATTTGGTCCTGGACAGAAAATGCAATACCCTTCCTACCGCCAAGTCATTATCTACCATAAAGGATTGTGGGTAAGGATAGCCATCTTCGGGACGTATTCTTGCCCCGTGATCATTGGGCAACATCATGGTCACCAATTGTGGCATTTCTTCCTCCCCTTCAATCCATTTCTCTGTAAACTCCCTTTCAAACTGATCCATTCTGTATTGGTCCGGGATATTCATATTATAACCGGCAAAGTCGTGGCTGGTCCTTGTAAACAAAGCCTTTTGCATAGGCACCATCACCCCGTGGGCAGCGCCGGTATTTGTATCGTACCATTCTTCGCGCACATGTGCCGTTTCGTTGGCCTGTCCAAAATTGTAGAAAGAAACTTTTTCCCTATCCAAGGCTTCCCATAGTCCACCAATCTCCGCATAATCCTCGGGGTCTACACTTCCAATAGTGCCTGGGTGACGACGCCCGGGAGCGTCCGAGAATATTTTGGCAGTCTTGCTAACGCTGGCATTGGCCTCTACCCATTCGTTGGGAATAACCCCTACCAGCCAATGATGTCCGTGAACCGAAGCATCACTATCGCAATAGTAATTGTCCGAATAGGCAAATTGCTTTGCAGCCTTATGGTGGTTGGGTGAAATACGCAGATTGGGAAACTGGGCCTGAACGGAATCGGGCAAGGTATAGGTATTATTAACGCCATATCGGGCCAAGGTACTATCGCCCTTTCCTGTTTTAAGCTGGCCAAAAACCTCATCGTAAGTCCTGTTTTCCTTGGTAATATACACCACATGTTTAATAGGACTCTGGCGTAGTTTTGGCAAGGGAGGCAAAGGATTGGTCCCATCGTCGGTTATGGTACTTTCCCTGAAGGTATTGTCGATGGACATTTTGGTGTACTTTGCAAGTTTTTCATCGCTTGGCATGGCTACCCTTTGAAAGCTTCCCAATTGAATATCCCCAATGTAATCGCCCTGTGGGGGTTCTACAAAGTCCTTCCCTCCATTGGGTCCGGCCCCAAGTCCTCTACAGGTAATAATATAAATGTTCTTTTCATCTTTGGACAATTCAACCCTTGTAGGCCCCCATCCACTGGGAATAAGCCCTTTGGTAGTTTGGGACGGGATATCTATTACGGCCACCGCATTGAAGCCCAACAAGGCCACGTACAAAGTTTTTTCATCCTTATCCATGGTGATACCAAAAGGCAGGAGACCACGATATTTGTCTATACGGGCATCGACCTTTATCGGAATATGGCCTACAATTTCCTGACTTAAATGATCAATGATGGTGATATTGTCGTTGGTGGCATTGGTTATATAGGCAAATTGTTTCCCTACAGCAATGGAGTTGGGACTGGCGCCACCAACCACTTCCGCATCTTCCACGGTCTGTCCTATTTGATGTCCCGTTTTAAATTTTTTGATCACTTTATTGTTGTCGAGGTCTATGGTAAAGACACTCATGGCATCCGGGTGCAAAGGACTCCCCAAGCCTGGAACCTTTCGTCCTTCCACTACGGTACCCTCTATGGATTCCTTGGTGTTGTCCCCATAAGGGTGATGGGAAATCATTAAGGAATCGTAATTGGCAGGAGTGGCTCCTTCTATCAAAGGATAGGAATACACTCCGACATTGGCCACAAAGGCCTGCTTTTTATCGGGACTGATCGCCAATCCAAAAGGCTGTCTTCCTACATTGACAGATCCCTTTATTTTTTTGGTATCCAGATCGATACGCACCAGTCTAAAATTGCCGCGATCCAGCACCAACAATTCGTTCTCGGCTTCATTGATCCGCAGATCGGAAGTAAAACTATCCTGATAATCCTTCCCGCCAACAAGACCGTTCAAGGAGATTGAATCCACTTTTACAAGATTCTCCACATCGTATTGGATAACTGCTCCCGTATCTCCCCCACTTAAATAAACCGTTTTGGAATCCTGGGCAAATTCAACCCCCAAAAAAGAACCCTTGGCCAAAGGTGACGGTATGCTGCCATCATAACTGGGAATCCTGACCGACTCCAAGGAGGCAACATCTATAACCGTAAAAACCCCATTGTGCAGGGTAACCGCCTTGCTCCCATCAGGAGAAACGGCCATCCCAAAGGGATCATGTGTTATCCGCAATTTATCCCCTACAGGAGTTACATATCTCCCACTGGCCAAAATGGATATTCCATTTTCATCAATAATACTGTACTGATCTTTACCAGGTACCTGTAAAATGGAAATGCTGTTTTGGCGGGAATTGCAAGAAATAAAAATTAGCGTTAAAAGGAGGATAATTAGCCGATTCATTAGGTTGAATTTAAGGTGTAAATAGATATTTTAAATATTAAAAAATAATATTACGCATTTTTGGCCAAAGGAAAAGGGTCTTTACAATGATTTTACATTATGTTAAAATAATTTCATTGAAGTAAAAGTGACAAACAATCAAGATTGTACACAAGTTCAAGTTCATTTCAATTGACGTTCCCATAAATAGGCGCTATAAAATTCCCGTTCAAAAAAGGCTTTGGATCTATCTGACTTTGCAGAACAACTCCTTTGTGTTCGGACTCCATCAACATAAAAGCAGCCTGAACCATGGGTGCCGCCGTGGTGGTCTGTATGGCCCTAAGTCTGTGTATCCCTACTTTTTGAGGCAATATTAGCTTGGAAACCTCGCTTCTTCTCAGGATACCCGTACTGTCCTTGCCCTCTACAGCGGCATACAGTACAATTTGGTCATTCTCTATATGGGGAATTTCACCTTCCATTTTCTCCTGAAGGGTCTTAATGGAAGTATCGGTATTTTTCAAACCTGCAATCTGTTGTTGCACCCATGCATAGTGTCCGGGATATCTCAAGGTCTTATAATCCAAGTTTCGCACCTTGCCCGCTAGGGCGTCCGGCAGATCGGCGGCCCCACCTGAAGTGAGGTCCTCCTCATAGGTCCTGCCGTCTATAATAATAGTTGCCCTTTCTGAGAGGGATTTAAGGGGTACTTTTTTAAAATCACGGACTGCCTCCGCATCTTTAATATATTCTGTGGCCACCCCCACTGGACTCCAGGTAAATCCGTAGTAATGTGGTGCCACGGCATGGTCCGTTAAGGCCCCCACCTTAAACTGCAGTTTATCTACCTTGTCTACCTTATGTTTCTTGCAAAATTCCTGAAAGATATGGTGCGCCAACAGATTGATATACCCTGGTGCCAGACCGGATTGGAGCACAAAACCGGTTTCGGCATTTTTGGCCAATGCAATTATTTCATTGGTCTCCGCCACATATTCGGTGAGGTTTACATAGTGCATTTTAAAATCTTTGGCATAGCTCGCCATTTTGGGCGCCAAACTACCGGGCAGACAATCCAAAAGCACATCGCCCTTTGTAAAAATGTCCTCCATTTCTTTGGTCAGGCCAGCTTCGGAAAGGCAAAACGCCTTGACCATTCCCGGGTCGGTGGTGCCTTTCCCTATCCAATGGGCCACCTTTTCGGCTTTTTCCAGCGTCCGATTGCCAATAAATATTTTTAGGGGTACGTTTCCCCAATCCGCCATTATTAATCCAACGGCCTGGGCAATACCCCCAGCACCGGCAATAACCATGTTATAAGACATAAATGAGAAGCTTAATATGTTATAAGAAAGATACCAATTTTTCTTGGAAGTTTCCGCTGTTTTTTGTAGACACTATCTTCCTTTGGAAGACTACATACTTGCTGGTGGGAAGGCTCACACGAACAGGCGGGATGCTAAGAGGCAAGAGCCTAGAGCCAAGACTCTATCGACCGTACGAGTGCTTCTCGATACTATTTTGCTCCACTTTATTATTCCAAACCACCAAACTGAAGGTAGGTAGACTTGAAGTGACGGGCTGACCTCTGTCCATTGTAAGAAGCAGATTGACTCGCAGGCTACCCCTTCCGTCTTCTCCTACGTCGAAGCCACCTTTTCCTCCCGCTAAAAAGCGGGACAGGCCAAGCTAGGGGAAGGAACACCAGGTTAAACAATTTTCAACACAAGACTTTAGTCTAGGCTCTAGCATCTAGGTTCTTCCAACGCTCCATCTCCGTAAGGACTATCAATTTTTTAACATTGAACTTTGGCCTTTTGCCCAGTGGCTTATGGCTGAAGAAAACTGATTACTGAAGACTGTTCACTCAACACTCTTCAAATAGCTTTTATATTTTCGCAAGCCCTGATTCACCATGGCCACAGCCCCTTGACTTGTCATGGTTGCTCCGGATATCCCGTCAATAAAATGTCCGTCATCATTGGCTTTTTCAATGGCTTTTTGCAATGTAAAGGTGTCTTCCTCCAAATTGATTTTCACGCCTAAGAACTGATCTTCAAATGCTTTTTCGCTAACTGCCGCACCATAACCATCAGATTCTGCCTTGTGCTCAAAGGCTATGTTTTTTATTTCCAAGGTCTTTTTATCCAACAGCACCTTTGCCCAGATGGCCCCACCAAAACCAACACCCTGTACGGGCAGAACAACTAGATCTGTTCCCTTAACCTCAAATATGGGCAATGAAGTAGCTTGCCCTCGTGTCGCCAACTTTTTGTACAGGTCACCCGCGCTATCGGTATCTATGGTAGAAATGGTGTTGTTAGATAAATCGAGCTCCTTAAAAATAATCAGGTTCTGAATGTCCGTCGTATCCGTAAAAGCAGGTGTTACAAAGGTTGCAATCTCCTTTATACTCGCAGGTAAAGAGGTAGTGGCTTTGGTTTCCTGTTTTACGGTTTCAATTTTTTGCTCCGTCTGTTTTGGATTTTCCTTGCAGCTCCATCCCAAGACAACCAAGATCATCAAAAGTATTTTTATTTTCTCCATGTTTAGTTTTATTTAAAAAGTTCCAAATTGCCCAAAATGCTATTTTTTCGAAGGTAATGCGAAGTCAGAATTCCTGAAATGATTTTGGTCAGTCCCCTATATCAAGATTCTAGAGGCTAGAAACTAGACACTAGACACTACAGTCAGTTCGAGTGCTTCTCGATACAATTTTATTGCGCTGCGCTACATAAAATCACTCGAAGTGACGACTTTCAACATTGAACTTTAAACCTTGAACAGAACACTTTAGTCCAGTTTCTAGATTCCAGACTCTAGACTCCCGTTTCTAAATTCTCACTACTAAATACTCAATTCTATACACTCAATACTAATTTCCCACTTCCCAATACACCTTTAGCCCTTCATAACTTTTAACATTGAACATTCAACATTGAACTTTAAGCTTTCAACATTTTTTAAATCTTTTTGGCTAAATTACACCCCTAAACCATATTAGCATTTTAGCTATTGTACTTTCATGCAATAGCCTTAAAATGATAATGATCAATCACATCAACCATAAAAAACAAAAGAAGTAAACGCATGAAATACATTGTTTGTGAGGAACCTGGGGACTTTCAGTTAAAGGAAAAAGAGGCCCCGATCAGAAAAAAAGGGGAAGCCCTGTTAAAAGTGAACAAGGTGGGTATCTGTGGTACCGACCTGCACGCCTATACCGGCAACCAAGCCTTTTTTACCTATCCTAGGATCCTGGGCCATGAACTGGCCACCACTGTACTGGAAATAGACGAAAATGATAAGGGCATTGAGGCGGGCGACAATGTGGTTATCATGCCCTACCTAAGCTGTGGCCATTGTGTGGCCTGTAGAAACGGCAAGACCAATTGCTGTACCCAGATCCAGGTTTTGGGCATACATACGGACGGCGGCATGCAGGAACAGATTACCGTTCCGGTTGATATATTGTTGCCCGCCAAGCACCTGACCAACGAACAAATGGCCATTGTGGAGCCTTTGGCCATAGCGGCACATTCCATCCGACGGGCTCAGATAGTAGCTGGGGAAACGATTGTTGTAGTAGGTTGTGGTCCCATAGGAATCGGTATCATGAAACTGGCCCAGATAGAAGGGGCCAAGGTCATTGCCCTGGACATGAACCAGGACCGACTTCAGTATGCCAAGGAAAAAATCGGGGTGGACCATATTGTAAATGTCACCGAAGACCCCGTAAAACAGATTTCAGAAATTACCAATGGCGATATGGCCACGGCCGTATTCGATGCCTCGGGTCATAAGGGGGCCTTGGAACAGGGACCTTCCTATATGTCGCACGGCGGTAGGTATATTTTAGTGGGACTCTCCAAAGGGGAACTTACCTTTACCCACCCGGCCATACACGCCAAGGAGACCACCCTTATGTGTAGTAGAAATGCCACGGTGGCCGATTTTGAAAGGGTCATTGCCATATTGGACCAGTTCCCCACAGAATCTTTCATTACCCACAACGTGCATTTCTCAGAGATGAAGGAGAATTTCGATAGCTGGTTAAAACCCGCCACAGGAGTAATAAAAGCTACCGTAGAATTTTAAAAAAAAAATAGCATCCCAATATGTCAAAGAACTTTTTACAGATACATCCCAACGATAATATCCTTGCAGCTTTGCAGGATATGAAAAAAGATTATGTGGTAGATTTTGAAGGGAAATCCTTCCCGCTCAAAAACAATGTTACCGCCAAACATAAATTCGCCCTTCAGGATTTCAAGGTGGGAGACCCCATCCTTATGTACGGTGCCCTGATAGGAAAATCTGTTAAGCCCATTGCCCAAGGGGAAAGCATTACCATTGATAATGTGGTGCATGCCTCTTCCGATTACAATGTGGGGGAACAACAATCCCACTGGGTGGCACCGGATATTTCCAAATGGAAGAACGGTAGCTTCAACGGGTACCACCGTGCCGACGGCACTGTAGGAACCGCCAACCATTGGCTGGTTATCCCTATGGTATTCTGTGAAAACAGAAATGTAAACGTGCTCCGCACTACTCTACTCAATGCCCTGGGCTATGAGACTGCCCAGGACTATATAATAGATACCGAAGTGCTGGTATCCCAATACAAAAAAGGGGCCAGTGCAGAGGACCTGATGGCTTTGCCCATTATTAAAACGGCCGAAGATATTAAACAGAACCGGACCTTTCCCAATGTGGACGGTATTAAGTTCCTTACCCACGACGGAGGCTGCGGCTGTGATCGCGGGGATTCGGACACCCTGTGCAACCTATTGGCAGGATATATTACCAATCCCAATGTTGCAGGGGCTACTATCCTTAGTTTGGGCTGCCAGAACGCAGAGGTGAAAATTTTGGAGGCCGCCATAGCCAAACGCGACCCCAACTTTTCCAAACCATTACATATATTGGAACAACAAAAAAGCAAGAGCGAACGCCATTTTATAGAGGAAGCGGTGAAGAAGACCTTTTTGGGCCTTATTGAAGCCAACAAGGTAACACGCCAACCCGCCCCACTAAGCAAATTGGTACTGGGCTTGGAATGTGGCGGTTCGGACGGATTTTCTGGAATTTCGGCCAATCCGGCCCTGGGCTATGCTTCCGACCTTATAGTGGCCTTGGGCGGGGCTACCGTGCTATCGGAATTCCCAGAACTCAATGGGGTAGAACAAGAGCTCATCAACCGATGTGAAACACCGGAAAATGCAGAAAAGTTTGCGGGTATTATGAGGGCCTATTCCGCCAAGGCGGTTTCCATAGGCTCCGGATTTGAAAACAATCCATCGCCAGGAAATATAAAGGACGGACTCATCACAGACGCTATGAAATCGGCCGGAGCGGCCAAAAAAGGCGGTACTTCCCTGGTCCAGGATGTGCTTGACTATACCGAAAGGGTCACCAAAAATGGTTTAAACCTATTATGTACTCCGGGAAACGATGTGGAAAGCACCACAGGCTTGGCCGGATCAGGATGCAATGTCATAGCCTTTACTACCGGCTTGGGCACGCCTACCGGCAACCCGGTGGCCCCGGTCATCAAAATGTCGAGCAACAATGCCCTAAGTGAGCGTATGAAGGACATTATCGACTTTAACACGGGTACCATTATTACCGGAGAGGATACCATACAGACCAAAGGAGAGGAATTGCTGGACTATATCATCGAAGTAGCCAGTGGCAACATTGTCCCAGCGGCGGTTAGATTGGAGCAGAACGACTTTATCCCATGGAAAAGAGGGATTTCCCTATAACTGGCCTCTCCGAAGGAGAGCTAAAGAACCTAAAACCCAAAAAACTTTCAACATTCAACTTTATAACTTTATAACTTTATAACATAATACATTAAACCTTCAACCATGATCATAGATTCTCACCAACATTTCTGGAAATACAACCCTGTAAAACACTCCTGGATAAACGAGCAAATGACCGTTATCCGTAGGGATTTTTTACCCTCGGACCTAAAACCGGTATTTGCCAAAAACGGCGTTGATGGTTGTGTGGCGGTACAGGCGGACCAGACCTTGGCGGAAACCGATTTCCTTTTGGAACACGCCCATAACAACGCTTTTGTTAAAGGTGTCGTGGGCTGGGTAGATTTGAGAAGTGCCGATGTAGACAAAGATCTGGAGAAATACGCTAAGGACAAGCATCTAAAGGGGTACCGACATATTGTTCAAGAAGAAGCGGACCATAATTTCTTGTTGAGACCAGATTTTTTAAGGGGCATCTCCAAATTGGAGCAATACGGGGCCGTCTATGACATCCTTATTTTTCCACATCAGTTAGGGGCTACACTGGAGTTGGTGAAAAAATTCCCCAATCAAAAATTCGTCATCGATCATATTGCCAAACCCTATATAAAGGATGGCTTTTATGACGGCTGGGCGGCTATGATGAAAGAGGTTGCCAAGCACGAAAACGTACACTGTAAAATCTCGGGCATGATTACCGAGGCCGATTTCAAAACCTGGACTCCGGAACAAATACACCCTTATATGCTCTTGGCCCTAGAGGCTTTTGGCCCAGAACGCTGTATGTATGGTTCCGATTGGCCCGTTTGCCTTGTTGCGGGATCCTACACCCAGGTAAAAGACCTGACCACCAATTTCATTTCCAGCCTTAGCACCACGGAGCAGGCCGCCATTATGGGGCAGAATGCGGTGGACTTTTATGGACTTGAATAAGGGAGAAGTAATCAGTGAACAGTGGTCAGTTGACAGCCCGTCACTTCGAGTGATTTTATGTAGCGCAGCGCAATAAAATTGTATCGAGAAGCCCTCGGTTCTCGATACAAAATGCCTAACGGCATTTCACTCGAACTGACGACAGAACTAAATCCGTCATTGCGAGTTTACCTGCTGGCAAGCAGGCGCAGCGCGGCAATCTGCTTGTTCCTATGAAGAGATTGCTTCGTCGCTATCGCTCCTCGCAATGACGAATGCCCTCACGGAGATTGAGCGTAGTCGAAATCGAAGTCGGCGACAGTTATTAGTTATGAGTAGTTATAATTTAGACTCTTTTCTCTTTCCTCTCTTCTCTCTTCTCTCTCCTCATCGCTTTTGGCTTTTGCCTTCTGGCTTTTGCCTATTCCATCATTGGCACATTTCCACATTAACACATTACCCCATTTCTCTTTCCTCTTTTCTCTTTTCTCTTGGCTTTTGGCTTTTGGCTTTTGGCTATTCCTTCATTGCTAAATTAACCCATTGGTACATTTCCAAATTAACACATTACCCCATTGCTCTTTCCTCTCTTCTCTTTTTTCTTTTCTCTCTCCTCTCTTCTCTCTCCTCATCGCTTTTGGCTTTTGCCTTCTGGCTTTTGCCTATTCCATCATTGGTACATTTCCACATTGAGCAATTCCTCCCCAGCTGCGGAATAACTCCCCATATCTCCTTTTTTAGGCTCATTTTATTCCCTATACAAACCCCTGACTTACAAATACTTAAACAACCCCACTAAATCATAGGGATTAAGGGCATTGTTCTTGCTTTATGCAAAACCATAAGTGGCAATTACTGTACCCAAAAACAATAGCCCTCCCCCCTTGCGGTTTTCCGCAAGGATTTTATTGGGTTTGGGTATAGTTTTGACTAGGTAAAAAATAATAGGTGTCATCATTTCTGGAAAACATGGCATATGGGCTGGCTTGTTGAAATCGTGTTCGGGGGAACGCACAAATTTCACGAGCTAAGCCTTTATTCTATGAAGAAATCGTTAAAATGTACTCAAAACCTTAAAAACAAAGGATAAACCAACGTTTTTTTTAACGCGTTTAAAAAATTTATTAACACAAATAACATGCAAAAATTGCAAAACAAAGAGCCTATAGCCGAAGGCTAATTCCGTCCTATCTTGGGTATGTCGGTCATAAATAAGCCTACAAGGGTTTTAAGGCCCGTAAAACCAACATAAACGCCTAACCATTTGTTAACAACACGGGTTTGTATATATGGATTTATATAGTTTATTTTGACAGATAAGGAGTACAAAAAACACTTCATAACGAAAAAGTGCTTTTAATCGATGAAATAATATATATCAAAGTCAAATCATGTTATAAAAAATAAATAAGCTTACATTTGCCTATTAAGGATTTACTCCTGAAATGTACTATTCTTAATCCCTAAATTTTACATTTGTTCCTTTAGAATTCCCCCTATAAAGTGTAACAAAATTAGTGCAGAATACAATAAATGAACAGTTCCCTTATGTGCTAATCAATAATTATGGCATACCTATATGACCTATTTACCAATACCTACATATTGGTTTTTATCGCCTTGCTTATTCCCATTCTGCTATCACTGAGAATGTACCCGGTAATCATCTACTTGGTAAAGTCCAAAAATCTAATGGACGAACCTGTGGATCGCAGTATACACACCACCAAAACCCCTACTTTGGGTGGGGTGGGCATGTTCATTACCTTTTCTTTGACCTTGATTATCGCAGGGATGTTATTGGATCTTTCCCAAGCAAACCTCCTAAAATTGCTTTCCCTCTTGGCGGCCACCATTACCCTCATGTTTTTGGGCATTAAGGACGATCTTTTGGGCCTGGCACCCAAGAAAAAATTTCTGATACAAATCTTGGCCGCAACCCTGGTCATTGTTTTTACCGATGTTCGGATCGTGAGCTGCCATGGCCTATTGGGTTTGGAGGAACTCCCCTATTTGGTCTCGGTATTTTTTAGCATATTTGTTTTTCTGGCGGTAATCAATGCCTATAATATGATCGACGGGATAAACGGATTGGCCGGTACCATAGGCATAGTTGTCAGTGCCACTTTTGGTGTGTTTTATTTGCTCAACGGTCGCTATTTAATGATCGCTGTTTCCTTTGCCCTAATAGGGGCACTTATAGGGTTTCTCCGTTTTAACCTCTGGGAAAGGCGTAGAATATTCATGGGCGATTCAGGCTCCATGTTTATTGGCTTTATTTTGGCCTACCAGGCCATTTCCTTTTTGGAATTTAATGCCACTACGGTAACCCCATACACCATACCTGTAGCCCCTATTATGGCCATGGCCATCCTTTCCTTTCCCATCTTGGATACGGTAAGGGTCTTTATTATTCGTATTGCCCAAAAACGCAGCCCCTTTAGTGCGGATCGCAACCATATTCACCACCGTTTATTGGACTTGGGCCTATCTCATAGAAAAGCTACCTTGACCCTGGCGATTATAAATATCCTGGTCATAGTCCTGGCATTTGTAATAAAGGATCTATATATAAATTTACAGTTGTACATTTTAATCTTGGCGGTTCCTTTACTCTATTTCTCTCCTTGGTTGGTGAAACGCAAGGAAGGTAATATTAAACTAAGGATACCTAAAAAAAGCAGATGGGCCAAGCTCAGAACCTTAATTAATAACTTTTTGGGATAAATTGAAGTTAACAATCGGCTTTTGAAAAGAAGAAAATCATTTATCGTGTATTTATATAAAATGAAAAACCTCATACTCTTTATACAAACAATCTAGTATGTGCGGAATAATAGGATTTAATTTTAAAGCCCCAGACCATTCTGCATTTTTAAATATTGCCGAGTACCGCGGTCCGGACAATGTCACTACAAGGAGCTTTGGTGAATATACGTTTGCACATAACCGTCTTTCTATCATAGACCTTACTGAGGGTGCCAATCAGCCATTTGTTTCGGCCTGTGGTAATTTTGTAATTGTCTTCAATGGGGAAGTGTATAATTACAAGGAGATACGGAAAAATTTAGAAGGTAAGTATGCCTTTAGAACAAAGTCCGATACCGAGGTTATTTTATATAATTACATTGAAAAAAAGGAAAAATGCCTTGAAGACTTCATTGGTATGTTTGCCTTTACCGTTTACGATATAAAAAAGGATACTTTATTTGGAGCACGCGATAGGCTAGGGATCAAGCCTTTTGTTTATTACAAAAATGAAAGACAATTTGCATTTGCTTCCGAAATAAAAGTTCTAAAAGAATTGGTGAAAGGGCTATCTGTAAATCATGAAGCCGTAAGCCAATATCTAAGATACCTTTATGTCCCCTCCCCTAACTCCATTTATCAGGAGATAAAAAAACTGGAACCTGCACATTATTTTTTTTACAAACAAGGAGATTTAAAAATTACTAAATATTGGGATTCTATAGATTCGATTGGTTTGAACTATGATCTAAGCGAAGGAGAAATCCTTGATAAATTAGACTACCTATTAAATGACGCTGTTAGGCTAAGAATGATTGCCGATGTAGAACTAGGCTCGTTCCTTTCGGGAGGAATCGATTCTTCTACTATTTTATATTATATGGCCAAGAATTCCAATAAGCCTATTAATACCTTTACCCTAGGGTTTGCCGGTGCCGATAAATATGATGAAACCAGTGATGCCAAGAAAATGGCAGCTCATTTTAACACTAACCACCATGAAATCATAATTCACCCGAATGTCACTGATTTATTGCCAAAAATGGTACATCATTTTGACGAGCCTTTTGGTAATCCTACCTCTATATTAATCCATGAACTTACCAGGGAAACTAAAAAATACGCTACTGTAGCTTTGGCCGGGGATGGTGGCGATGAAATTTTCGGAGGGTATCCCAGGTATGAAGCAGCTCTACTATACAATAAAATAAAATTTGTACCAAGGCTTTTTTGGAAAGCCTTGAATCCGTTTTTCAAACTTATCTCGGAAGATATTTCTGGTAATCATAAATTGAGAAGGGTAAAGACTTTTGTCAATTCATTGTCGAAGCCAGTAGATGAAATGTACGAGGATTGGATCGCCTATTTTTCAATTAAAGAAATAAATACCTTATTTAAGGTTGAACAAGATTTCAATAGAGTAGTACTAGATGTTTTTAATGCTATTCCGTCTCAGGACCTAATCATTAAAACATCCATAACAGATTTGAAAACTTTTTTGGTCAATAACCTTTTAAACTATGGTGATGCCATGAGTATGGCCAACAGTTTTGAAGTGCGACTACCCTTGATCGATCATCGGATTATTGAATTTATGACTTCCATCTCATCGGATTATCGAATTAAGGACGGGCAGACCAAATATTTAATGAAAAAACTCCTGAAAGGTAAAGTGCCGGATGAAATTATTAATAAACCAAAATTAGGTTTAAATCCTCCAATGGGTCTTTGGTTAAAAAATGATCTAAATGGATTTATTACAACCTATTTATCTAAAAAAAGTGTTGAAAAAAGAGGGATGAATTACCAATTCGTATCTCAACTATTAAAAGAACATAATTCTGGAAAAAGGGACAGATCGCTTTATCTATGGAGTTTAATAGTCCTGGAAGAATGGCATAGACAAAATTTGAATTAGATAACTTTTTATGTCATCCACCGAAGAAAAAACTAATCTATTAAAATTGGTTGGAGCTGAAAACCATTAAAAAATGAATCCGATCCAAATAGAGAATAAGGTTAACCCAAATTGGCATTCCACAAAGGCTGCCCTTTAACAGTGTTTTAATGATAGATTTTTTAAAAAGTAGGTTTTTTAAAAACGCAAGTATATATACGGTATCGGATATTATCAACAAAATGGTGCCTTTTATTCTTTTGCCGGTCTTAACACGATATTTATCTCCTGCTGATTATGGAATTATTTCAATCTTCGCTGTATTTACTTCCATATTAGGAGTGTTTATTTCATTGGAAACACACGGTGCTATTAGCGTTAAATTTTTTAAAATTTCACGGGAGCAATTAAAAATTTATATTGCCAATGTGTTGCTTATAGTTGCCATAACTACAAGTATAGTTTTATTAATAGTTATTATTTTCCATACCTATATCACAGATTTACTGGCTTTGCCAACTGAATGGGTTATTATAGGGGTCTTTGTCACAGTTTTAATATTTTTCACGACAATAAATTTAATTTTATGGCAGTCCGAACACAAACCGTTCCCTCTAGGGATTTATCAAATATCGGAAAGTGTTTTTAATCTTTCCCTTTCACTTGTGTTGATCGTTGGTTTTGGAATGGGCTGGCGCGGTAGGCTTATTGCCACATCAGTAGCAGCGCTCCTATTTGGCTTTTTGAGTTTTACGCTTTTATTTAAGCGCAATTACCTAAATTTAAAGTTAAGTAAGCCTTATCTAAAAGATGCCCTGAATTTTGGGGTGCCATTGTTACCACATGCCTTAAGTACATGGGTACGAACAGGTATTGATAGAGTGTTTCTCACCATGTTAATTTCCACTACGGCTACAGGCCTATATACAGTAGGGTTTCAAATTGCGTCAGTAATTATGGTCATAACCACTGCCTTCAATAAGGCCTATACCCCTTTTCTATTTGAAAAATTAAAGGATATTACCTTATCTCAAAAAAAAGTATTAGTAAAATACGGATACTTATATTTTCTAGGTCTATTAATATTAGCTACCGGTCTTAGTATAACAGGGCCTTACATAGTGGATATTTTTTTGGGTAAGGAATTTATTGAATCCCAAGAATATATTACTTGGTTTGCTTTTGGTTTTGCTTTTTATGGAATGTACTCCATGTTGGTCAATTATATTTTTTATACCCAAAAAACAATTTATCTTAGTTACGTGACCTTTTCTATTGGGTTGTTACATGTGGGCTTAAGTTATTTATTTATAACCTATAACGGGACTATTGGGGCTGTACAAGCCACAGCCATTATATCTTTTATAACATTCATTGCTGTTTGGTGGCTAAGTAATAAATTGTACCCTATGCCATGGTTATATTCAATTAGGACAACAAAGTGAGATCAATTTAGTTGACATATAAAAAAAATGTATGAAAATTAGGGTAATCAGCATTATATCAAGGATAATTATGCCGGCATGGCCAATGTCCTTAATTATATTTAGGAAAATAAATTATGTACTTCAAGAAGAAATAACTAAAATGAAGCAGGAATTTAAAATTATAAAGCAATTCTATTTATTGCAATTAAAGTACAAATGAAACATTCCTTACTATATATCAATACATTCCAATTTGGCTATCATATAGATAGTTATATGCACTGTAAGTACCTGAGAAATGATTTTAGGGTTACCTATATATGTTTTGATAATGGGTATCCAAAGATTAAAGAGGACGGCGTAGAAGTCACATATGTCCCTTGGAATAGTTCCTATTTCAAAAATGGCCTAAGATTTATGAGATCTTGCATTAACCACTACAAAACTAATAAAACTGAATACCTATTTGCCGTATATTTTCCCTTAGTTTCCTTATTGAAAACAATACTGGGGCATAGAAATATGATTCTGGATTTTAGGACGGGGAGTGTTGACGGGTCTAAATCTAAAAGAAGAATTACCAACACTTTAATGCGTTTTGAGTCACTATTTTTCAAAAGAATATCTGTAATCTCTGAAAGTCTTGCCCTAAAATTAAAATTGAATATGCGCAAGGTATTTGTTTTGCCATTGGGTGCCGACATACTTTCTACGAAAAATAAGACCTTTGATAGTCTTAGGTTATTTTATATTGGCACTTTGGATGGACGTAATATTCATGATACCGTATATGGCCTTAAATTGTTTCATGAAAGTAACTATTCCGCAGACCTAAAAGTTTCCTATGACATTGTTGGCAACGGAAATTCAGAATATGTTACCCTCTTGCAAAAAGCCATTGAAAATACAGGATTACAAAAGGAAGTTATTTTTCATGGTAAGAAATTACATAAAGAATTAAAATATTATTTTGATCATTGCAATATTGGGGTTTCCTATATACCAATAACCGAATACTACGATTGCCAACCCCCTACCAAGACTTTTGAATATGTTAATGCCGGTATGGTTTGTATGGCGACGGAAATACAAGAAAACAAGAAATTAATAACCTCTGAAAATGGACTTCTTTGCCAAGATAACCCTGAAAGCTTTTGCATTGCTTTAATAGAATTTTCTAAGGATTTGAAAAAATGGGATTCTAATATGATACGGAATACGTTATCACATTACAACTGGGCCAATATTTCCGAGAACCTAAAAAACTATATTCTAAGCCAGCCCCAACTAAAATGTAAAATAGAAAGAAGTGCCCCTATTAAACCAACCAAGATCAAACTAAAATAATGGCGGACCTCTTTACATATATCGTCTATTTTTCTACCCTTTTATTAAGCGTTGTCTTAATAAAAATGGGATACAACAAACAGACCCTTAAAAGGAATTGTAAAGGACATATATTATTTATTTTATTAGCCCTAATAGTACTAGTAATCGTTAGTGGACTTAGGTACAATGTAGGTGCTGATTACCCTGGTTATTCATTTATATTTACAGAACAGCCATATAATGATGATTCATTAGGAATGGAGATTGAATATGGGTTTGTTTTAATAGTGGACACCTTGAACAATATTGGATTGGAAGTTTGGACATTTTTCACGTTTACAGCCTTTACCACGTGTTTCCTATTGTTTTACAGTTTTAGAAATTATAAATTTCAATTATATTTAGGTGTTTTCTTTTTTATCACTTATGGTTTTTATTTCTTCTCCTTTAATGCTGTTCGTCAAGCCATTGCCATGAGTGCCTTGGCAGTTGCTGTGGCATTTATTCAAGAACGTAAATTATTCCCTTTTCTGGGGGTTATTTTGATAGGAGGTCTAATGCATAAAAGTTTATATCTATTTCTTCCTTTGTACTTTGTATTAGATAAGATTAAATTATCCAAATACATTTGGTATGGCGCTTTTATTATCAGTTTGGCACTGCACTTTATTCCTATGACCAGTATAATGAATATCTCCTCAGTTTTCAATGTCTTGGCTGATTCACAAATTGACTATAGTAATTTCTTAGAGGACAATAATAGCGACCTTAGTGTAACCGGTTCCTTAACCTTGGGATATTTGGCAAGAGTAGGTGCTGGATTTATAATACTTGTTTATTACGATAAATTAACCAAACTGAATCCAAATTACTTCCCATATTTCACACTGTCGTTAATCGGAATTTTTATGTATAATTCATTTTCTACTATATTTTTTATAGGTCGTATAAATAATTATTTTTTATTGTTTCATGTTTTTACGCTTGCCTTTATTATTGACTATTTGTTTAGATCAAAACAAAAATTAATGGCCAATGCAATTCTCTTGTATTTCCTAATCCTATTTTTCTCTAATATTTACTATAGTGATAATGGCAGTGCACCATATAAATTCATCGCATTTTAATTTCACATTGGTTTATTTAAAATTAAAAGGCACACACATATATAATAGATTTTAATAAATGATATTACAGATAGCAAAACTACCTCCTCCTATAGGAGGTGTTACAATACATGTTAAGAGACTATTGGCCTCCTTAAAAACTGTAGACAATATGGAGGTTGGTATATTGGACTATTCTAAGGAGCGTAATGTGTTGGGTATAATTCAAAAGATCATTAATGCCAAAATAGTTCATTTACATGTAACCAAAAAAATGCTAAGGCTCTTGTTGGTACTATTTTTTAGACTTTTGAATAAAAAGGTTATAATAACTTTTCATGGGAATTATAATTTCCAAAATATTCTGGATAAATATTCCCTTAAATTTTCCAATGCTGCTCTTCTTTTAAACAAAATTAGTTTTAATGCGGCTTCGGGTATACGAAAAAATAAGAACTTTTTAATTGGAGCGTTTATCCCACCCATTGAATGTGACATTGTGCCCTTGGATGAAAAACTTATAACAACGATTAAAGAGTTTAAAACAAACTTCAATTTTGTTTATTCCACCAATGCTTTTAACTATGCTATTGACGCTCAAGGCAAAGAAACCTACATGGGTGCCGAACTTGTAAGTTTTTTTGCAAAAAATAAGGAAAAAGGGCTCATTTTTTCCGACCCTAGCGGAAATTATTATAAACATTTAGTTGGCATTTTTAAAAATTTACCTGAAAACGTATTGTTCATTACACAGCCCCATGATTTCATTAATGTAATAAAAGTCACAGATGCCTTAATTAGGGCTACAACAACGGATGGCGATTCCTTATCCGTTAAGGAGGCTTTATACTATAAAAAGACAGTAATGGCAACGGGGGTAGTTGATCGACCAAGTGACGTATTAATTTTTAACAATTTTGACGAGTTGCAATATTTAATTTCAAATAATACAAAGAACATTACGCATTCAGATGTAAAGAATAATTTCGATGACATATTAAAGGTTTATTCGAACATGTAATTGAACAACCATTTTTAATCTATTAAGAAATTTTATAAATCAAATAATGAATAAATATAGTATTTAAAAAAAGAGGTCGATAAATATGAATTTCACGTTATAAACAGTATGTATGCTCTTTAATTCAATAGACTTTGCAATATTTCTGCCAATAGTTTTTGTACTCTATTGGTTTGTGACCCATAAAAACCTAAAATGGCAAAATTTCTTAATAGTTGCCGCCAGTTATTTGTTTTATGGCTGGTGGGACTGGCGGTTTTTATCACTAATTATTTTCAGTACAGCTGTTGATTATATAATTGGACGCGAGCTCGAAAACGAAGGACATCAGATAAAACGAAAAGTGCTACTATGGATTAGTATTTCGGTAAATCTTGGATTTCTAGGATTTTTCAAATATTACAACTTCTTTCTTGACAATTTTGTGACGGTCTTTACCTTCTTTGACCAACCAATAAATCCACAGGGATTAAATATTATTCTTCCTGTAGGAATAAGTTTTTACACTTTTCAAACATTGAGCTATACAATTGACGTATATAAAAGTAAACTGAAACCAACTAGAGATTTTATTGCTTTCTCTGCTTTTGTAAGTTTTTTTCCACAATTAGTTGCAGGACCAATTGAAAGGGCCACAAACTTACTTCCCCAATTCTATAAAAAAAGAAGTTTCGAATATAATAAAGCGGTCGATGGATTGAGACAGATCTTGTGGGGCTTATTTAAGAAAGTTGTAATTGCAGATAATTGTGCCGAATATGCAAACTTGATCTTCAATAACTCAGAGGACTATTCCGGGAGTACTTTGTTATTAGGGGCTTTATTTTTTACTTTCCAAATTTATTGTGACTTTTCAGGTTATTCTGATATTGCCATTGGCACTTCTAGGCTTTTTGGTTTTAACCTTATGCAAAATTTTAATTTTCCATATTTTTCCAGAGATATTGCCGAGTTTTGGCGACGGTGGCATATTTCTCTTTCAACTTGGTTTAGAGATTATCTATATATTCCATTAGGAGGTAGTCGAGGGGGTACATGGATGAAGATACGAAACACTTTTATTATTTTCATTGTAAGTGGTTTTTGGCATGGGGCAAATTGGACTTTTATAATATGGGGTGCCTTAAATGCACTTTATTTTCTACCACTCATGCTCACTAAAAATAATCGAAACAATTTAGATGTGGTGGCTAAAGGGAAATTAATACCAAGCATTAAAGATCTTTCCTATATACTATTAACTTTTAGCTTAACGGTTTTTGCTTGGATATTTTTTAGAGCAGAAAGTGTTGGGCATGCAATAAGTTATATTTCTGAAATTTTATCGCCTTCTCTACTTAGCATACCTAAATTAGCTGATATGCAAAACGTTCTGATTACGATTATTCTTGTTGTATGTTTCGTTATAATAGAATGGTTTGGGAGAGAGGAACAGTATGCAATTGCCAAATTTGGTCTAAAATGGAGAAGACCTCTAAGACATGCAATGTATTATGTTATAATCTTCACCATTTTTTGGTTTTGGGGAAAAGAGCAACAATTTATATATTTTCAATTTTAGAATATGAGAAAATTTATTGGTAAGACTATATCGTTTATAACATATCTAATAATTCCTATAGTTATTATTTTTGCTGGTTCTTTCATAATTATAAATAATGGAAAATATTGGAAATTGCCTAAAAAGACGGATTACATTGTTCTAGGTCATTCGCATCCCGAATGCGCATTTAATGACTCTCAAATTTCAGGTTTGGTAAATCTCGGAAAATCGGGAGAATCATATTTCTATACGTATTTAAAGGCAAATAAAATTATACCAAATAATAAAACGCTAAAAGCGGTATTTATAGAATTTGGTAATTCTAACATAGAAAAAAATATGGATTCTTGGATTTGGGATAACGAACATATTCAACAAAATTTTCCTCGTTTTTTTTCACTTTTGGATTACTCCGATTTTAAATTACTTATGGAGAATAATTCAAAATCCATTCTAAATTGTCCTCCAAGTAGGTATATAAAAGAAATTGGTTATACCTACTTAAGCTCACTAATTATAAAAAAAAACTTTTTATCAAACACCAGATTTGGCGGTTATAATTATTTAGATTACAGCAAAATTGATTCTTTAATTAATAATAAAGTGCCAAATAATAAGAATAATGAAATTAATAAAAAGGATATTTCAGAAACGAATTTAAAATATCTTCAAAAGATTGTAGAATTATGTAATGAAAATGGTATTAAAGTATTCCTAATAAGAAGTCCCCTTCACACTAAATACTTGGCTGAATTTCATGAAGAGGAGTTTAAAAGGGTTCAGAATTCATATTTTCAAAATATTGAGTTTCTTGATTTGGCTTCATTCCCATTACAAAATAATGAATATGCGGATTTGGAGCATTTAAACTATAAAGGAGCTCACAAGTTTTCAATTTGGTTTAATCAAATATTAAGAAATAATTTATTAGAAGATATAGAGGAACAGTTAATAATTCATAAAACAATTCAAGCAAGTACTCACAACAATACATTAAATTAAAGGTAGAGATCGTATTAAATTCATGGATTGATGATATCAGAGTTTTGCCAAAATAAAAATATAAAGCTTAGCTTTTTTATTCCTCCTACTCGTACGGGCCGTCGTATAAAGTAAATGAATTCGGACTTAAGGAAGCAGAAATTAGGTTTAAAAAGGACCTTAGCAAGTTAGGTTTATTATATGATTTTGATTACCCCAATAATATGACCGAAAGTAAAGATAATTTCACGGATCCATTTCATTACAAGGATTCCATTGCTAATATTATTATTAATAAGATAGTTATGGACAAAATTAATTATGCAAGAACCAATAATTGGGCAAATAGAAATTAATTGTTTTAACATTCATTGAAGAATAAATAATCATTCAAAATAGACCTACAATTAGTTTTAAAATATACTAGAAGAATTGTTGATATTACAGTGCTGATTTAATATGAGATTTAAAGATTACATATACGAAAATTCCCCCATATACGTACAAAACCTGTTCTGTACTGCCTATGGCCTTATTGAAAAAAACAAACGTTTTTCTAAAGAATTTTTCACCTATTTGGAATGGCTGGAAGAATCCCAGTATTGGGGAGAACAGGAAATATATGACTATAAATTAAGGGAATTACGGCAAATTTACCAACATGCCTTTACCACGGTACCCTTTTATAAGGAAAAATATAAAAAGGCAGGCTTATCGCTAAATCATATTCAGGAATTGGAGGACGCCAAGAAAATACCCATTTTAAAAAAAGCAGAAATTAGGAAACATTGGAAAGAGATGGTATCCAACAAAAGTCCAGATGGAAAATTGTACCCCAGGCAGACCAGTGGCAGTTCCGGGATGGCATTGGACTTCTACACTACCAAACGGTCCATTAACTTTCAATGGGCACTCTGGTGGCGGCTAAGGCAACAATATGGAGTGAATTTTGGAGACAAAAGCCTGAGCTTTATAGGTAAAATAACTGTCCCCATACAGCAAGTTAATCCCCCTTTTTGGCGGGTAAACAAACCGCTTAACCAGCATTTGGTAAATATGCAGCATATTAAGGACGAGAATATTAAGTTTTTTATAGACTACATAGATCAAGAGAAATTTATTTTCTTTTCTGGCTATCCTTCCATTATTTATTCCTTTTGTCATATCGTGGAAAGTTTAGGGCTAATAATAAAGAACCCTCCAAAATTTGTTTTCACCGGGGCTGAAAAATTATTGGCAAATCAGAAATTCTGTATAGAAAGGGTATTGCAATGTATTGTTACCGATCATTACGGATTTTCCGAAGGGGCTGGTAACGCCACACGATGTAAACATGGCAATTATCATGAAGACTTTGAATTTGGCCATTTGGAACCGAATCAAAAAACGCTTTTGACACCAAACACCTTTTCGGGAGAAATATTGGCTACTGGTTTTGCCAATTACGGCATGCCCTTTATTAGATATAATGTAGGGGATACCGCCACTTGGACCACCGAAAAATGTAACTGTGGCCGCAATTCCAGTACTATCGTAAACATTGACGGGAGAAACGAGGATTTTATTATTACTCCAGAAGGCCTAACCATGAAGATCCATAGCTATCTATTTAAGGATACTAAAGAAATACAGGAGTGTCAGATTGTGCAATATAAATTAGGGGAAGTTGTCTTTAGAATAGTGCAACGCCCAGGTTATACAACTTGGAACGAAATACATTTAAGGCAAAAGGTCCGGAAATGGATCAGTTCCAGCATTGTTGTGAATTTTGAATATGTGGATGAAATAGAACGTACGGACTCGGGAAAATTTAAGGCCGTTGTTTCCTACATAGACATCAATAATATAGAAGTACATATATAATAAATAGATTACCAATTTTTAATATCAAGCATAAGAAAGTTAAAATGAAGCAAATTATACAAGACCTTAAAAAAGGGGACACTATTTTAGAGGAAGTACCAGTACCAAAGGTAAAGGGAGGGTCCGTACTTATAAAAACAACTAGAAGTCTCGTATCCTTGGGTACCGAGCGTATGCTGGTCGATTTTGGTAAAGCCAATTTTTTGGATAAGGCACGGCAGCAGCCAGATAAGGTAAAAATGGTATTGGATAAGGTAAAGACAGACGGCTTAAAACCCACCTTGGATGCTGTCTTTAATAAGTTGGGGCAACCCCTACCCTTAGGGTATTGTAACGTCGGAGAAGTGGTCACCGTGGGTAAAGGGGTAACGGAATTCCAAATTGGTGACCGGGTAGCTTCCAATGGCAATCATGCCGAATTTGTATGTATCCCTAAAAATTTGGTAGCCAAAATCCCCGATAACGTTTCCGATGAGGAGGCTGCATTTACCGTAGTAGGTGCTATTGGATTACAGGGCATTCGATTGTTAAACCCCACCTTTGGAGAAACGATCGTAGTGGTAGGTCTAGGCCTTATAGGCTTGGTAACAGCAGAGCTGCTATTGGCCAACGGATGTAATGTAATAGGCTTTGACTATGATGCCAAAAAGGTAGCTATGGCCAAAGAAAAAGGAATTGTGGCCATAAATCCTGGCGAAGGAACGAATCAGGTTAAGTTTTTGGAGAATTATACCAATGGTGTGGGCGCAGACGGAGTAATTATTACGGCATCCAACAAAAGCAATGAAATTATTTCCCAATCTGCCCAAATGTGCCGCAAGCGAGGCCGCATTATTTTAGTAGGAGTCATTGGCCTGGACATCAGTAGGGCCGATTTTTACGAAAAGGAGATTTCATTTCAAGTGTCTTGTTCCTACGGTCCTGGCCGCTATGATGATAATTACGAGCAAAAAGGACAAGACTACCCCATTGGCTATGTACGGTGGACGGAAAAAAGAAATTTTGAAGCCGTTTTAAATGCCATTTCCAAAAAGGTGTTAAAGGTTGAACCCTTGATAACGGAACGAATTTCCTTAAATGATTACCAGAGCATTTATGGCAATATGAACAATCCCAACTCCATAGCCTCCATCCTAATTTATGATAACAATGCCGAACAAAAGTCGGTAGTTGCTATGGACCAAAGGTCGTTTAAGGCCCAAAAAGGGGTTATTGGGATTGTAGGTGCCGGGAATTTTACCAGTTCCACCATCTTGCCCAACCTTAAAAAAATACAGGCCAACATAAAATATATTGCCAGTTCAGGAGGGCTTACAGGAACCATCATGGCCAAAAAGTATGCTGTTTCCAATTCTACTACGGATTATTCGGAAATTCTAAAAGATGAAGAGGTAGATCTGGTGTTGATCACTACCCGCCATAATATGCATGCACCTATGGTTTTGGAAGCTATTAAGGTTGGTAAAAGCGTATTTGTAGAGAAACCCTTGGCCATAAAGGAAACGGAATTGGAGGATATCGTTGCCGCCTATAAGGATGCCAAAGTAAATGTTTCAGTGGGATTCAACAGACGCTTCGCCCCCTTGGCCATAAAGATGAAAAAGCTTTTGGGTTCGGATGAGAGTCCTATGAATATTGTTGCTACCATGAATGCAGGTGCCATCCCAGCCGATGTTTGGGTACATGATATGGAAATAGGTGGTGGTAGAATTTTGGGGGAAGCCTGTCATTATATAGACTTATGCTCCTATTTAACAGGGAGCAAAGTGGTTGCAGTATGTATGAATGCCATGGGAAGCAATCCGGAGGAAAACACGGACAATGCTTCCATTTTATTACAATATGAAAACGGATCCAATGCGGTAATCAATTATTTCTCCAATGGATCCAAGGCCTATTCCAAGGAACGTGTGGAAGTATTTTCGCAGGAGCGTACCCTAGTGATGGACAACTGGCGAAAACTAAAAGCTTTCGGCTTTAAAGGCTTTTCCAAATCCAGTTCAAAACAGGACAAAGGCCATTTTAATCAATTTGAACAACTCGTAGAACAACAAAAAAATGGAGGGTATCCTATTATTCCATTTGATAGTGTAATTAACACCACCAAAGCCTCGTTTGCAGCCCTTCAAAGTTTAAAATCCGGGCAGTGGATAAAACTATAAGTCGCTGATTACTATTAATTAACATCCTAATCAAAACAAAGGATAAAACAGTATATGATTCAAAAACTACGGCTCCTATTCAACACCATAAAACATATGCGCTTTAAGCAAATGTATTATCAGGTTTATTATAAATTAAGGAATAGGCTGTACCACAAAAAATATGCTGATCAGTTTCCAGAAACAACAAGTTTAGCCTGGGATACTCCTTTGTTATACCAGAATAGTTGGCAGGACAACAATCGCTTTATATTTCTAAACCTTGAAAAATCCTTCGAAGTTATCGACTGGAATTTTTCGGAATATGGTAAGTTATGGACCTATAACCTTAACTACTTCGAATTTCTGAACCAAAAGCGAATTTCCAAAGAAGACGGCTTAGTATTAATTAAAGATTTTATTGAAAAAAAAGATAGCCTTAAAGATGCTTTAGAGCCCTATCCCCTATCCTTACGCGGCATTAATTGGGTGAAATTTTTATCTAAAAACAAGATTCAGGACACAGATATCAATACATTCCTATTTAACGATTATCTAAGACTGGTTGATAATTTGGAATATCATTTATTGGGAAATCATTTATTGGAGAACGGTTTTTCGTTGCTTTTTGGAGCGGTTTATTTTAAGAATGAAAAATACTACCAAAAGGGTGCTAAAATCTTAAAAAGTGAATTGAACGAACAAATATTAAATGATGGAGCGCATTTTGAACTAAGTCCTATGTACCATCAAATTATATTACATCGGATTTTAGATTCCGTACAACTATTAAAACTTAATTCGTGGAAACAAGACGGGTTATTGGATTATCTTAAAACAAAGGCAGAAGGAATGTTGGGTTGGTTACAAACCATCACTTATGAAAATGGTGATATCCCCCTGGTAAACGATGCTGCCCGTGGTATTGCACCGTCATCAAAGGAATTGTTCACCTATGCCAATTATTTAGGATTAGAATGGACAAAAACGGTTTTGAAAGAATCGGGATATCGGAAATGGTATTATAATTTTTTAGAATTTATTATAGACATAGGTAAAATAGGCCCAGATTATATACCCGCACATGCCAACGCCGATAGCTTACAATTTCTATTGCAGTATAAAAATAAACCTATTATTGTTGACACAGGTATTAGTACTTATGAAAAAAATGAACGCAGGCAGGTGGAAAGATCTACTAGTTCTCATAATACAGTAACGATAAATGATTTAAACTCTTCTGAAGTTTGGAGTGGTTTTAGAGTGGCCAGGAGGGCCAAGGTAACTATTTTAAAAGATGAAGTTGATAGCATTATAGCTTCACATAATGGTTTCCAAAATTTGGGAATAGTACATGAAAGGTGCTTTGAAAGAATCAATAACACTTTAATTATTAAGGACAATTTATTTGATATTCCTATTGGTTGCGAGGCAATGGGTCATTTGCATTTTCATCCTAGTACTAAATTGGATTTAAAGAATAACATATTAAATGTAGATCAATTGATTGAAATTGAATTTTTAAAAACAGTGAATATTAAGCTTTCCGATTATTTTTTTGCTGAAGGGTTTAATAAATTAATTCCTGCAAAAAAAATATTGTTTGGAATTAATGGATTCTCAGAAATAAAGATAAACCTACTCAAGCACTAAAACCAGTAATTCTATAAGAAGATATTGACCTTAACAGAAAAAATGAAGCAATTAAAAATTTTTATAACATACGAGAAAGGAGCAACTATAAACCGAATATTTGCTTATGCCAATGTGCTTTCGGAATACTTCTCAATACAAATTATAATGCTGACTACAGAAGAACATACCATGCATAGGGAGATGCTTAATTCTTCTGTAAAGTTGGATTATGTTTTTTGGAATGGTCGGGTATCAGATAATTTCATAATCCGTTTTATAAGAGAATTTGCTTTGGTCCATAAATTGTCTAAAAGGCTTTCTGGAGCCGAAGATATAATTTTTGTTAGTATCCCATTTTATGCACTGATATTTCTTCCATTTTGGAAAAAAAATAAAGCAAAAAAAATATTAGACATTCGAGATTTGAATTGGGAATACTTAGAATCAAAGAACTTTGTTTATAAGTTTGCAAAATCAATATTATCTTTTTTTGCTAAACAATTTATTCCTAAATATAAAGCAGTAATAGTCACCAATAGTTTTGAGGCCGATTGGGTTAAAGTAAACGCCAAAATTCAGCCTGTTGTAATTCCTAATGGAATTTCTGAGGTACACTACTTAAAATTATGTCCTGACGACAATTCCAAACCTGAAATGAAATCAATAAAAGTGATATCATATATTGGCAACGTCGGCATTGCACAAAATCTATTACGCTTTATAAAAATAATTAGGAATTATCCCGAATATGAATTTCGAATAATAGGACATGGAAATGATTATAAACGTATTGAATCCTATTTAAGTGCAAATAAAGTCACCAATGTTTTTCTTGAGGGACAAATTTCCTTCCAACAAATACCCCTAAAATATGGAGAGGCTGATATTCTCTTTGCTCAATTGGATCCTAATTTTAAAACTGCCGTTCCTTCTAAGATTTTTGAAATGCTAACAACAAATAAACCCATAATTTACTCTGGAGAGGGAATTGCAATCGATGTATTGAAAAAATTTGATAATGTATATTATTTTAAAACAAATAAGGACTTAGCGGATATATTGAGATATTTTAATCAAAATAACTGTCGTCTAAGTGAAATAAATAATATCCTGGTTGGTAATGAATATATCCGTGAAAAATCAATTATGAAGAATCTGCAAATATTTACATCATGAAAAAAGTTATACTCTTAGGTTTAAACGAAATCAATTTTGATTATATCAAATATTATATAAATGAAGGTCAATTATCTAATTTCAAAAAATTGTTTGAAAAATCAGGTTATCGTGAAACCACCTCAGAAAAGGAATATAAAAATTTGGAACCATGGATTCAGTGGGTAACTATATATACGGGAAAGACGTTCGATGAACATCAAGTATTTAGATTAGGAGATATTGTCAACCGAAAAGATTTAATGCAAATTTTTGAGAAAATTGAAAGTAACGGATACACTGTAGGAGCGGTTAGTCCATTTAATGCTGACAATCGCTTAAAAAAACCACTCTTTTTTGCTCCAGACCCTTGGACTCAAACCAAGGCTTCAGGCAATAAAACCTTTACAAAATTAAGTCTTGCTATATCCCAAGCTGTAAATGATAATGCCAATGGTAAATTAACTGTCAAAAGTATTAAGGCGTTGATCAAGGGGTTACTTAAATATACATCCCTTATAGACTATGGTTGGTATATAATTAAGCTGGCTAAATTAAAATCCCAAACAGGTATAAAAGCACAGATACTTGATAAGCTTTTGGCAGATGCTTTTTTATATGAATGGAAGAAGAATCCACCGGACTTCTCTAATCTTTTTTTGAATTCCGGTGCTCATTTTCAACATCACTATATGTTCAATTCAAGAGCATATAAAGGTGATTTAAAAAATCCAGAATGGTATTGTCCACAACAAGAGGATCCACTTTTTGAAATATTAAAAGTTTATGATATAGTCTTAGGCCACTTATTAGAGTTAAATGTAAGATTAATAATTGCTACTGGACTTCATCAACAGCCTCATAAACATCTAACTTATTATTGGCGCATAAAAGATCATGCCGGGTTTTTAGAAATTATAGGTATTAAGGATTATACAAAGGTAATACCCAAAATGTCAAGAGACTTCCTAGTTGAATTCTCATCTGTGGATAAGGCTAAAACGGCAGAAAAAATAATAACTACTTTCAAGGCTTGTTTAGATAATAAAGATATTTTTACAATTGATAACAGAGGGAAAAGCCTTTTTATAGAATTAACTTACCCTGCCAATATTAGTGATAATTTTTCAATAGAAGGTACCCTAAAAATAGACAACTTTAGAAAATATATTGCCTTTGTAGCCATAAAAAATGGAGAACATAATGGAATAGGTTATGTTTTAGATACAGCTAATAAGATTCCATCGTCAAAATTTCCTCTAAATAAATTACACACTTATTTATTGGACGAATTTAAGGTTAAGAAATAAATTAAAGATTGTGCTAAAAAATAATCCCATTTAACGAGGATTAATATAAATAAGTCAATCTTAAAAGATAATTGCGGGCATTTTACTAAACAGGATTTCTTGGACAAATTGGAAATGATATTACAACAAGATTTTAAGTAAACATATAAAAAAGGAGGGTATAAATTGGCCTTGGATTTTGATCGAAAAAAATTGGCCGTTAACATGTTGACCCATATACGTGGAGCAATATAGAAAAGGGTTTTGACCAAAATAAATTTAAAATTTAGCATAATCATTAGCATATAATATAAATGAAGAACATCACCTTGATTGCCGGAGCTAGACCCAATTTCATGAAAATCGCACCCATTATCCATGCCATTAAAGCCGCCAAGGTAAATGGAGCAGAAATAGACTATCGCTTGGTGCATACTGGACAGCATTATGACAAAAAGATGTCCAGCGATTTTTTTGAACAACTGGACATACCCGAGCCCCATGCCAACTTGGTGGCCGGTGGCGGATCACAGGCAGAACAAACGGCCAATATTATGGTCCGTTTTGAAAAGGAACTCTTGGCCAACCCCACAGACTTGGTCCTGGTGGTAGGCGATGTTACCTCTACCATGGCCTGTGCCATTACCGCCCAAAAACTGCACACCAAAGTAGCACATGTGGAAGGGGGTATTAGATCTAACGACTGGTCCATGCCCGAGGAAATTAACCGTTTGGTAACCGATGCCATTACCAATTACTTTTTTACCACCTCTGAAAATGCCAATTGCAACCTAAGAAATAGTGGGGTAAAGGAAGAAAGTATTTTTTATGTAGGCAATACTATGATAGACACCTTACTAAAACAACGCCCTAGATTTATAAAACCCCCTATTTGGAAAAGCCTTGATTTACAGGACAAGAATTATTTGGTGATGACCCTGCACCGTCCTGCCAATGTGGATCAAGAAGCCCAATTAAAAGCGCTCATAGATGAAATAATAGCACATACCCAAGACCTGCCCCTAATTTTTCCGGTACATCCGCGTACCGCTAAAATATTGGAACAAATGGGAATAGCCCATCCAAGACTACATATGGTGGAACCCTTAAGCTATCTGGAATTTAATTATTTGGTGGAAAGGGCCAAGGTAGTGCTTACGGATTCCGGGGGAATTACGGAAGAAACCACAGTTATGGCAGTACCCTGTATGACCCTTAGGGACAACACGGAACGTCCCGAGACCATCACGGAAGGGACCAACGAACTTATTGGCACCAATCCAAAAGCTATAGCCCCAGCCATGGAGAAATTGTTCTCCGGGAATTGGAAAACGGGAGGTATTCCCCACTTGTGGGATGGCAAAACCGCTGAAAGGATCGTAGGCCATATATTAAAGTTATAGTGGGGTTAAACATTTTTAAGTTGTGCTAAAAAAGCGGTAGTTTTGCGATTTAAGTACAACTTAATGATTTTGGCTTAGAGGTTCAAAATGAGCTTTGTTTTTATTGGTCAATATCGTGCCAAAGTACTTAATAACCAAGTGAAAAAATTAATAGAATAGCAATTAAATGGCTTTTATGGGCTACTTTTTAAAGAGGTCCAAAAATAAAATTTGTGGAATAAGATGAAAGAAGCACCTTATAGTATAGAACATTTTGAGGAAGAAGAATCCTTTCAAATTAAGGAAATCCTTGAAAAATACCTGCGGTATTGGCCTTGGTTTATCCTCGCCACCATTATCACCATAGGACTGGGAGTAACCTATATGCGTTATGCTCCTATTACTTATAGTTCAACAGCCAAAATTAAGATCATAGACGAATCCCAAGAAGTGGATATTGCTTCCAGCGCTCTTTCCCTGTTGGGCGGAGGTTCCAAGATCAACTTAGAAAATGAAATTGAGATTTTAAAGTCCTACCGTATCCTATCCCAAGTGGTCAGGGAACTTAATTTGGATGTTACACATTATGTGGTGGGCAATGTAAAAACCACCCAGATCTGGGCCCCGCCATTCCAGATTACCAAGAGGATAGTAGCGGATAGCCTACAAGCCCCCAAACCTTATTTAATTAAGTTGGATGAGCAGGGCATTACCATTACCGACTCTAAGGAAAAAACATATACCCCAGTTCTAAATGCCTCTGAACAGGAAGTGGATAGCCTGCCCTTTAGCATCCGTATGGTAGGCGGTACCGATCCCTCATTTTACAAGGGCATTACTTATAAGGTGGTGCTAAGTCCATTAAAAAGCACGGTATTGCAATTGGCCAAAGACCTACAAGTACAGGCCACCAATAAGGACAGTGAAATCCTCTCCCTCTCCCTAGAAGGTGTAAGCATGGAAAGGAACGAGGCCATTCTAAATACCTTAATAGAAAAGTTTAACCAAGACGGGATCCTGGACCGTCAATTGGTGAGCCAGCGTACCCTGAATTTTATAGACGAACGCTTTCTCTACCTGGGTCAGGAACTGGATTCTATTGAAGGCGGCAAGGAAAGCTTTAAACGCTCCAACAGCCTCTCCTATATTGAGGCGGATGCCGGCATGTCCCTGCAAAGAAAGTCCGAGACCGAGGAAGAAGTGATAAAATTGGAAAACCAGATTTCCATTTCAGAAATCCTGAAAGAAACGGTGATCAATCAGAGTGATTACGGCCTCTTGCCCGCCAATATCGGGATCGAAAACGCCAGCCTCAACAACCTGGTGGTAGGCTATAATGAAATGGCCCTGGAACGGGAAAAACTCCTACCCACCGTGGGTACCAACCACCCTACCCTACAGAATCTGAACGCCCAATTGGAGCGCGCCAAGGTCAACATTATAAAATCCGTGAACATCTACGGTACCCAATTAAAAAATTCGCTTAGACAATTAAAACTGGAAGAAAGCCGGGCCGGCTCCGTATTTTCCAGATTGCCCGAAAAGGAAAAAATGCTGCGCTCCATAGAACGCCAACAGAGCATTAAGGAAAACCTCTTTTTATTGCTCTTGCAAAAACGCGAGGAGGCCGCCATAAGCTATGCGGTAACCGCGCCCACGGTTAAGGTGGTAGACTACGGACTAACCAATGATATTCCGGTATCGCCCAAGAAGACCATGGTCTATGCGCTGTCCTTACTGGCAGGGATGTTCCTGCCCTTTGCGGTGCTCTATATCCGCTTTGCCCTGGATACCAAAATACGCGACCGCAACGATATAGAAAAAGTAACTACGGATATCCCTGTAGTGGGCGAACTTCCGTTCTTTAAGGAGGTTAAAAAGAAATTACAGGCCAATGACCGTTCCATCATGGCAGAATCTTTCCGTATCCTAAGTACCAATGTGGACTATTTGCTCCCCGAAAAGAACAAGGGCGAAGCCCAGGTAATTATGGTGACCTCTTCGGTAAAGGGCGAAGGCAAGACGCTTTTGTCCTACAACCTTGCCGTAGCCCATGCCAGCCTTAACAAAAAGGTTTTACTCATAGGGGCTGATCTGCGCAATCCGCAATTACACAACTTTTATAACATCAGTGGCAATCACAAAGGCCTGTCCGACTACCTATACGATCCCGGCATGAATTGGAAAGATTGCGTGGTAGCCAGTGGTGCAGACAATCCTAGCTTGCAAATTTGCTTTGGAGGGTCCATATCCCCCAATACACCAAAGCTCTTCTCCAGTTCCGCCTTTGAAAAATTCATCACCGCTGCCAAAAAGGAGTTCGACTATATTGTAGTGGACACCGCCCCAACCATGTTGGTCACGGATACCCTCCTGATCTCCAAATTCGCAGATGCCACTGTATTCGTCACTCGCTCTGGCCTTACGGACAAGCGCCTATTGGAATTCTCCAAAAACCTGCACAAAACCAAAAAACTGAAAAACATGGCCTATGTGGTCAACGGTGTAGGCAATGGCAAGGCCAAAGGCTATAATTATGGGTATGGTTATGGGTATGGGAGTGAACAATAAACAGTGCACAGTTTTCAATGAACAGTTTAAAGTTCAAAGTTTAATGTTCAAGGTCCCGTCACTTCGAGTGATTTTATGAAGCGCAGCGCAATAAAATTTTATCGAGAAGGGATTTCCGTGAACAGTAATCAGTGGGCAGTGGTCAGAGCTCTTTAGGCAAAAGCCATTAGCCAAAAGCCAATAGTTTGTGTCTTCAACATTATTAACTGACGTCATTGCGAGCGCAGCGCGGCAATCTGCTTGTTCTAATGGTGAGATTGCTTCGTCGCTATCCCTCCTTGCAATGACGAATGTCTTCACGGAGATTTAGCGTAGGAAGAATCTAGAGCCTAGACTAAAGTCTTCTGTTGAAAGTCGTCACTTCGAGTGATTTTATGTAGCGCAGCGCAATAAAATTGTATCGAGAAGGGATTTCAGTGAGCAGTAATCAGTGGGCAGTGGTCAGAGCTCTTTAGGCAAAAGCCATTAGCCAAAAGCCAATAGTTTGTGTCTTCAACATTATTAACTGACGTCATTGCGAGCGCAGCGCGGCAATCTGCTTGTTCTAATGGTGAGATTGCTTCGTCGCTATCCCTCCTTGCAATGACGAATGCCCTCACGGAGATTTAGCGTAGTCGAAATCGAAATATATAGGAACATTAATAAGTTGACGGTTTAATGTTCTATATTCTAGGTTTTTGGAACAACGAAAAAAGCTCCTTCCCCTAGCTTGGCCTGTCCCGCTTTTTAGCGGGAGGAAAAGGTGGCTTCGACAGAGGAGAAGACGGAAGGGGTTCGAAGCGCTGCAATCTACTTCTCACAGTATAAAATTGACTTTTAGCAATAAACAATGCTAATGTTCAATGTTGAAAGTCCCGTCACTTCGAGTGATTTTATGTAGCGCAGCGCAATAAAATTGTATCGAGAAGTGAACGGCGTGCAAAAACCTGTTCTCGATACAAAATGCCTATCGCCCGTCACTTTGAGTGATTTTGCATAACGAAGTGGAGCAAAATAGTATCGAGAAGCACTCGGTTCTCGATACAAAATGCCTGTCGCCCGTCACTTCGAGTGATTTTGCATAACGAAGTGGAGCAAAATAGTATCGAGAAGCACTCGAACTGACGATAGAATTAAACCCGTCATTGCGAGCTTGCCTACCGATAGGGAGGCGTAGCGCGGCAATCTGCTTCTTCCTGTGAAGAGATTGCTTCGTCGCTATCGCTCCTCGCAATGACGAATGTCTTAACAGAGATTGAGCGTAGTCGAAATCGAAGTAGCCGGAAGTGAGTGAACTGTTATCAGTTATCAGTCGATTAAGATTGAAATAAAAGTAATCAGTTTAAACCGGCGGAGCCAAAAATCCTTAACCGCAGGATAGGACCGAGAAGTAAATGCAACGATTTGCATTTACTGCAAGGGGCCAGCTGGCGCGATGGAAAAGCTCCGAGAACAGGAGTCCCCATAAAGGGACGACGCGGAGTTTCGCACACGGTTTTTCGACCTCGGTGTCGAAAAAATACCTCGGTGAAGGCGCCTTCGCCCTCGCTACTGCTGGCTCCTCTAATTCAAGGTACACTGTACCTTGTCTTTTCGGCCCTGGTTCGTTTCTTTTGGGCGTGCAAAAGAAATGAACAAACTTCCTAAACAAAACGTGATGTTAGATTATGGTCAAAACGCAATGAAGACAGCTCTAAATACTGAGTAAGACATTAATGCGTCCTGATTCTTAACGGCTAAAAACACCCAATCTCCTCCACACTAACTATAAAACCAAAAAAAACTATATTTGGTCGTAGTAGACATTTTAAAAGAACCCCACTACCCTATGACCCTATTGAAAAATAAATTAAGTATCCTCCTACTGGCCCTATTCACCGCCTGCGGAACAAAGGAAAAAAAAGATATACCTCAACAGGATCTGTCTATTGGCATCATTGCCGATTGTCAATACTGCTACTGCGAGTCCTCCCCTTCACGCTTTTATAAAAACTCCCCCCATAAATTAAAGCAAGCCGTTACCGCACTTAATAAAGAAGAATTGAATTACGCCATTCATTTGGGCGACTTCATAGATCGGGATTTTAGTAGTTTTGATACGGTCCTACCTATTTGGAACGCTTTAAAGACCAAGAAATACCACGTCCTGGGCAATCATGATTTTAGTGTGGCCGACTCCCTGAAATCGAAGGTCATGAACAAAATGAACCTCACCCAGCGCTACTACAGCCTGGTGGAAAACAACTGGCGGTTTATTGTTTTGGATGGCAACGATCTCAGCTATCAAGGTGCCATAACTCCCGAGAAAATAGCACAGACCGACTCCCTCTTTACCCTGCTTTCAACATCTGACCTTCCCAATCTTCAGACTTGGAACGGTGGATTAAGTCATGAGCAGTTGCAATGGGTGAAAAGTGAGCTAAAACTGGCCACGGAGCATAATGAAAATGTGGGGTTCTATTGTCATTTCCCGGTAATGGGCGAGGATAAGGTCCACCGTCTTTGGAACAGCACCCAACTCCTTTCCCTGATCGACAAATACCCCAATGTGAAGTTCTATTTTAACGGGCATAACCACAATGGGGATTATATGGAAAGAAACGGAGTGCATTACCTCACTTTTAAAGGCATGGTAGAAACCGATAGCACCTCTGCCTTTTCCACCGTAGAATTCAAAAAAGATTCCATTTTTGTCCATGGCCATGGCCGGGAGCTTTCTAGAAGGTTGGGAATTAAGTAGTTTTCAGCCAGAAGCCCTCGGTTCTCGATACTAAATGGCTATTGCCCGTCACTTCGAGTGATTTTGCATAACGGAGTGGAGCAAAATTGTATCGAGAAGCACTCGCAGAATACAGTAATCAGTAGTCAGTAGTCAGTAAGCAGTGAACAGTAGCCAGTCCGTCACTTCGAGTGATTTTATGTAGCGCAGCGTAATAAAATTGTATCGAGAAGTGAACGGCATGCACCAATCCTGTTCTCGATACAAAATGCCTATCGCCCGTCACTTCGAGCCTGCCTCGCCATCAGGCGGGTGATTTTGCATAACGAAGTGGAGCAAAATTGTATCGAGAAGCACTCACAGTATACATTGAACAGTAATCAGTGGTCAGTGGTCAGAGCTCTTTAGCCAAAAGCCATTAGCCATCCCGATAGTTATCGGGAGCCAATAGTAGCTTGTTATTGCACAGTTTTCAGTTCACTAATAAAAAAATATCAAAGGCGGCGCAGCCAAAATCCTTAACCGCAGCATAGGACCGAGAAGTAAATGCAACGATTTGCATTTACTGCAAGGGGCCAGCTGGCGCGATGGAAAAGCTCTGATATCAGGAGTCCCCTGAGGGACGACGCAGAGTTTCGGCCTGGGTTTTTCGACCTCGGTGTCGAAAAAATGCCTTGAAGAAGGCGCCTTCGCCTTCGCTGCTGCTGGCTCCTCTAATCCAAGGTACACTGTACCTTGTCTTTTCGGCCCTGTTTCGTTTTATTCATTG
>NZ_QLLN01000010.1 GCF_003259375.1 Arenibacter echinorum
TTAGTTGGAATTGGAAGGTGATATCGTCAGTTAGAGTGAAATGCCAGGAGGCATTTTGTATCGAGAACAGGTAATGGGAGTGATAATAGGGTAGTAGTCAGTGAACAGTGAACAGTTGGCATTGGGCAAGTTTAAAGTTGAAAGTACAAAATCTAGCATCTACTATCTCAATTCTAAAATCGAGCATCTAATATCTAACATCTATAATTTCGCATTAATAGTCGCACAAATGGCACAGTCATTGCTTATTTTTGATGGATAAAGAAAGACATGCAATCAATAAAGAAGACCCTTTTAATACTAGTGCTGCCACTGTTAGCATTCACGGTGGCCCATAAATTTTATATCAGTGTAACCAGTGTAGAATACTCCGATAAGGACAGGGCACTGCAGATTACGACCAGGATATTTATAGACGATTTTGAAAAGGTGTTACAGGAGAGGTATGGCATTAAGGGCAATTTGGCCTCTAAAGAAGAGTCCGACATGGCCGATGCGTATATTGAAAAATATTTGAGGACTAAACTTATGGTTGAAATCAACGATAAGCCTGTGCAATTTGATTTCTTGGGCAAGGAATATGACAATGATATTATGATATGTTATCTGGAAGTTCCGAAAATAGATTTGGGTACTGCGACCAGCATCGCCGTTGAAAATGAAGTACTGATGGATATTTTTGAGGAACAGAAGAATGTGGTCCACTTTAAACTTGGGAACCAAAAAAAGAGTTTTGTACTTATTCGTGAGAATAATAAAGGAATGTTAAACTTAAAGTAATTCAAAACAATTGATTATATAATTGTTAAATTTCTCCGCTAAAAAAATCAATTTCAAATATGAGTAGAATGAAACATGTTTTTGCTTCGCTATTATTCCTTTGTGCGGCCGTAAGCGTTGCCCAGGAAGAAGTAAAGATTGAACGGGAGCCCGGGCATCTTAATCAGAGTAAATTTAAGCAACTTTATGAAGAATTTGCTACCCCAAATACCTATAGATCGGCTTCTGGGGCTCCAGGTCCGGATTATTATCAGCAGCAGGCAGATTATAAAATGGATATTGAGCTCGATGATAAAAATGCCAAGATTTACGGTTCAGAGACCATAACCTATACCAACAATTCTCCTGATGACCTTACATTTTTATGGGTGCAATTAGATCAGAACGTACGTTCCAAGACTTCTAAATCGCCCTTGCGCGATGATGAGGGTGTGCCAGTGGCAGAGCCTGTGGCCAGTTTCGCCAATAAATATATGACAGCGCCTTTTGATGGTGGATTTAATATAGAATATGTTAGGGATGCCAACGGAAAGGCCTTGCCCTACACTATAAATCAGACCATGATGCGGATAGATCTTCCCGAAGTTTTAAAAAGTAAGGGACAGGTTACCTTCTCTATAAAATGGTGGTACAATATTCCAGATCATACTGTAAATAGGGCGCGTTCGGGATATGAGTACTTTCCAAAGGATGGCAATAAGGCTTATGTAATTGCACAATTCTTTCCTAGAATGGCCGTCTATAGTGATATAGAAGGATGGCAGAACCATCAATTCTGGGGCAGTGGGGAATTTGCCCTTCCTTTTGGTAATTACGAGGTTAACATTACCGTTCCGGCCGATCATATCTTGGATGGTACAGGAGAGCTTCAGAATATGAAGGAAGTATTTTCCAAAGAAATGATAAGTCGATACGAAAAAGCCAAAAAATCCTATGACAAACCTGTAATCATTGTAAGTCAGGCGGAAGCCGAAGAGGCAGAAAAAGGATTTTCGGACAAAAAGAAAACTTGGAAGCTAAAGGCAGAAAATGTAAGGGATTTTGGTTTTGCTACCTCCCGTAAATTTATTTACGATATGCAGGCAGTGAAAATAGGTAATAGGGATGTTATGGCCATTTCCATGTATCCAAAAGAAGGCAATCCGTTATGGGAAGAGTATTCCACTAAAGCGGTAGCCCATACCTTGCGCTCCTATTCCGCTCATACTTTTGATTATCCCTACCCTAAGGCAATATCGGTTCACGCCAAGAATCAGGGAATGGAATACCCTATGATCTGCTGGAACTACGGGAGGCCCAATGAAGACGGTACCTACTCTGATAGGGTGAAATACGGGATGATTTCCGTAATTATCCATGAAGTGGGACACAACTTTTTCCCAATGATCGTTAATTCCGATGAACGTCAGTGGGGTTGGATGGATGAAGGTTTGGATACCTTTATGCAATATATGGCCGAGCAGGAATTTGGGGTAGCCTATCCCGAAGCCATTGCTCCCAATAGCAAATACCCATCAGGGAGAGGGGAGCCTTCCAAGATAATACCCTATATGTCCGGCGATCAAAGTACCATAGCACCAATTATGTCCAATCCTGAGAATGTATATCAATTGGGGAACAATGCCTATGCAAAACCTGCTACCGCTCTAAATATTCTTAGGGAAACCGTAATGGGAAGGGAGCTCTTTGACCATGCCTTTAAGACCTATGCGCAACGATGGATGTTTAAACATCCATCCCCGGAAGATTTCTTTAGAACTATGGAAGATGCTTCGGCCGTTGATTTGGATTGGTATTGGAGAAGTTGGTTCTACACTACCGATTATGTGGATATTGGGGTAAAGGGAGTGAAAAAATATTATGTCTCCGACAAGCCTTCCAAACAAATGAGGGAAATAATGGCGGCAAGGAATATTAAGGAAGAGGATCTGCCTCCCTTGGTTTATTTGGAGGAAGAAGAATCGGAAGATGCCGATGCCAAGCTTAAAGGAAAAGCGCCATCAGAAAATTCCAAAACTTTAAAAGAGTTTATGATGGACAATATGTCGGTAGCCGAGAGAAATGCCATTAAGGAACCCAAATATTTCTATGAGATTACTTTTAATAAGCCAGGAGGTATTCCTATGCCCTTGATCGTTGAATATACCTATGCCGATGGTTCCAAGGAAAATATTACCTATCCTCCGGAAATATGGAGAAAAAACGATCAGGAAGTAAAAAGGGTCGTTGCTTCTGGTAAGGAGTTGATAGGAATTGTGGTGGATCCAAAAGCGGAAACTGCCGATATAGATACTACCAATAATTCATGGCCTACCAAAGAGGTTAAATCCGACTTTGAAATCTTTAAAGAAAATATAAGAGGGAAATAATTTTCTTGATCTTATTTAAAACCAAGATCATATTTAAAACTGTTTCCTGAATATAATTAAAGCCCCGAAACCGGATTGCATAGCGGCAAAACGGGTATCGGGGTTTTCTTTTTGAGCGCTATTCCTCGGCAGGTCTATCCAGAACTAGTGCTTTTTGCCTAGTAATTAGAGGGTATATGGCTTATTATGAATGTTTTAAATATAGTTTAAGCCATAATTTTTAAGGTTCTGGGAACCTAAAAAAAGTTAACCATATTTTTTATGCAGCTGTCAAACTTCTCATTATATTTGTGATATGTTAAGTACGATAATTCTATTTATTAGCGGAGGAGAAATCTTTTTTATCATGTTTATCGTGGTAATGGTTTTTGGCGCCGACAAAATTCCTGGCATAGCCAAGGGATTGGGAAAGGGCATGCGACAACTGAAGGATGCAACTGAGGATATAAAGAAAGAGATACAAAAAAGTGCAGAGAAGCAAGGTATAGATACCAGTTTTACAGACGACATCAAGAACGAAATCAATAAAGTGAAGAAGAACGTTGATGAGGTAACCGGCGTTGTAAAAAGAAAGTAATATGCTGGACCAACTGTTACAGTGGGACCGCGATGCTTTTATTTACCTTAACAGTTTGGGCATCGAAAATCTAGATGTCTTTTGGTCTTACGTAACCAATTTCGCTACTTGGACTCCCTTATTTATTTTGTTTATAGTTCTTATTTTTAGGGCATACCCTAAAAACGAAGCCTTTTGGGTTTTGGGAACCGTTTTGGTTACTGTGGCCGTTGTGGCAATGTTCACAGGAGTGGTCAAGGAATGGGTTGCCCGGCTAAGGCCCAATAATACAGAGGAAATCAACACCTTGATCCGGATTCTTAAAAGTCCGGACGGATATAGTTTTTTTTCGGGCCATTCTTCCAGTTCCTTTAGTATTACCACCAGTATCTTCCTGTTTCTTAGGGATAAATGGAAGTGGTCCTGGCTCTTCTATATTTGGCCGTTATTATTTGCTTTAAGTCGCATTTATGTTGGAGTACATTATCCGTTGGACCTTATCGTAGGTGCCTTGGTGGGAATTCTCTTCGCTATTTTTTTCTACAGATGGTACCATAAATTGGAGCTGGCAAAATAGTTTTTTTTATATAATCAATAAGTATTGCTGTGTTTAATGGGAAAATGGTCCCCTCCCTAGCCCTCCCCCAAGGGGAGAGGATGTTATTAGTTATACCTTAAGATTTGTTGGTTTAAAAATTATTCCCCCTCCTTGGGAGAGCCTGTCCCGCCTTTTGAGCGGGAGGGTGAAGGGGTAGGTGGCAACTATCATAACACCCTACTAAGTGTTAGTCCGTCCCTAATTGGTAACAATACCGTTTCTATCCTAGGGTCGTCCCTCAACTTCTTATTGTAATCGATCAAAACTTGGGTAGCCTTGTCCTTGGGGTCCAAAGGCTCCACAACCTTCCCGGACCACAGCACATTATCCGATAGAATTACGCTACCGGGGCGACATTTTTTTAAGGCGGCCTCATAGTAATGGTCGTAACTTACCTTTTCCGCATCAATAAAAACCATATCAAAAACTACGTCCAGCTGCGGTATTATCTCCAGGGCATCGCCTGTATGCTGCACAATTTGAGGTCCATAACCACTTTCGTCAAAATAGCGTCTTTGCATGGCATGGAGTTCTTCATTGATATCAATAGTGTGCAATGCGCCCTCCTTTTTCAGGCCTTCGGCAAGGCAAATGGCTGAGTAGCCGGTATAGGTGCCTATTTCCAAAATATTTTTGGGAGAGATTATTTTGGATAAAAGGCTCAATACCCTACCTTGAAAATGCCCTGTGATCATCCTTGGTTGTATGACCTTTAAATGGGTCTCCCGCGTGAGCCTTTGCAGTAATTCCGGTTCCGATTGCGAATGGTCGGCAATATATTGTTCCAAGATGGATGATAAAAAATGCATGAGTATTACTTTGTATATTTAAGCCTTCAAATATAATGATCATGCAACAATTTACCGTAAGAATGGCCACTTTGGAGGATTTAAATATTCTGCTGTCTTTTGAACAGGAAATTATTCGTGCAGAAAGACCTTTTGACGAAACCCTGGATAAGGATCCGATCAGTTATTATGACCTTAGGCAACTAATATTGTCAGAAGAGGCCGCAGTAATGGTGGCGGAGCTGGATTCGCAGATGGTAGGTTCCGGGTACGCTTTAATACGGGATGCAAAACCCTATTTGGACCATAAAAAATATAGTTATCTTGGGTTTATGTATACCGATAGGGATCAACGTGGCAAGGGCGTTAATAAGGCAATAGTGGATGCTTTAATGCAATGGTCAAAGTCCAAAGGTATCCATGAAGTTAGGCTTACTGTTTACAATGATAATGCCCCTGCCATTAGGGCCTATGAGAAAGTGGGCTTTAAAAAGCATATTTTGGAAATGAGGGTACATGTTGACTGATCAGATTATAGATGTGCTATTAACCACTTCTGGCCGTAAATTGTATTTTTACATAAAATTTAGCATATGGAATTTGAAAATTCGTTAGTGTTTGCCCAAAAATTGGATGCGGTTGATCCTCTCAAAAATTACCGGAACGAATTCCATTTTCCCAAAGTAAAGGGTAAAGATGTAATTTATTTTACGGGAAATTCCCTAGGATTGCAGCCTAAACGTTCCCAAAAGTTTGTAGACGATATAATGAAAGATTGGAAAGACTTGGCCGTGGAAGGTCATTTTCATGCCGAAAAACCTTGGTGGGATTATCATGAGCGGTTGGCGGCGCCCTTGGCAAAAGTAGTGGGTGCAAAGACTCCGGAAGTTTCCGTAATGAATACCTTGACCGTTAACCTTCACATGCTAATGGTCTCTTTTTATAGGCCTACCCAAAAAAGATTTAAGATTATTTGCGAGGAAAAAGCATTTCCTTCCGATCAATATATGTTGAACAGTCAGGTTGAATTTCATGGTTTTGATCCCAAGACCGCCATTGTGGAAGTGAAGAAAAGACAGGACGAAAATTTTTGGCATACCCAGGATGTTATTGAGAAAATTAATGAAGTAGGGGATGAGCTGGCATTAGTACTCATTGGCGGGGTTAATTACTACAATGGTCAGGTCTTTAATATGGAAGCCATAACCAAGGCGGCCAAGGCACAAGGAGCATTCGTAGGATGGGATTTGGCGCATGGGGTCGGTAATGTAGAATTAAAACTGCACGATTGGGGGGTCGACTTTGCAGCTTGGTGCAGTTATAAATATATGAACAGTGGTCCGGGAAATGCTTCCGGGATTTTTGTACACGAGAAATATCTAAATAACAACGAGATTCCTAGATTTGAAGGCTGGTGGGGAACAAAAAAAGAGACCAGGTTCTTAATGAAGCCAGAGTTCGAACCTATGGAAAATGCGGATGCCTGGCAGGTGAGCAATCCTCCAGTGCTTTCCCTAGCTCCTTATTTGGCCTCCTTGGAAATGTTCGATGAGGTGGGTATGGAAGCCCTGATTACGAAAAGAAAGCTCATTGTGGCCTATTTGGAGTTTATTCTCCAGGAGATAGATAAGGAGACCGCTGGATCCTTTGAAATTATTACCCCAAAGGACAGGGGCTGTCAACTTTCTGTATTATTACACGGGCAGGGGAAGGGTTTGTTCAATTATCTAATGGAAAATGGGGTTATTACGGATTGGCGCGAACCCAACGTAATTCGTCTGGCACCTGCACCGTTTTATTGTTCTTTTGCCGATATGTACAGTTTTGGCCAAATTCTTAAAGCAGGAATCCTGGCCAAGGGCTAGGTTTACCTTTCACAATCCCTAAATATTTTTCTTTTTAATTGCTAAATTTCCGGCCTCAAACCAAAGCGCTATAATTGCCAAATCCTTTATGAAGTCACTTCGTCTTATTCTTTCCAACCCTAGATATTTTGCACCTTCGTGGGTATTTGCCAGTATTAATATTTTGTTTGGAACCTGGGCTATTTATATCCCTTCGGTCAAGGAAAAATTGGACATCAATAAGGCCGATTTGGGAATCGCGCTATTTTTCCTGTCTTTGGGTGTGTTTATCGTCTTTCCCGTAGCTGCCAAAATCATTGATAAATTAGGGGTAGGCAAGGCTACCTGGTACGGAATAATATTCAGTAGTGTAGCGGCTTTGTTCCCTTTGTTGACGCCCAATTATTATTCTTTAATGGGCGGGCTTTTTTTATTGGGGGCCGGCAACGGATTTACCGATATTGCCATGAATACCTTGGTTACCGAAATTGAAAAGGAAGACCGGCAAAATTTTATGTCAGCCTCCCATGGCTTTTTTAGCTTGGGCGGGGTAATTGCCGGTCTGGGCAGCTTTCTGATTTTTACGATCAATAATCCGGCATTGCATATGCTATATGCCGTTATTTTGGTACTCGTGGTAAATTTTATATTCCATAAGCACTATAGCCATATTGTAGCGGCCCCGGTTGAAAAGGAGCCTTTTAGTCTCAAATTATTTAAACCGCTCTTGGTTCTTGGAATTATTTCCTTTGTAGTAATGGGGGGTGAAGGGGCTATAGTGGATTGGAGTGGACTATTTCTGCAGGAAATAAGTATGGCCCCGGAAACATTGATAGGCACCGGTTTTTTGGCATTTTCCGTAATGATGACCTTGGGAAGGTTCTTGGGAGATAGTATTAGTGCCGCTATAGGCCCCATTAAAATAGTGGCCTTGGGAGCATCTATTGCTATTGTCGGTTTTATTTTTGTCCTTACCACCTATACCTACATGGCCATTGTTGGATTTGCATTTATAGGACTTGGCTTTTCGGTAATTGTTCCGGAGCTCTTTAGGATCGGGGGAACGGTCAAGGGGGTGGATTCTTCCCAAGGAGTGTCCTTTATAGCCGGTACTGGCTATTCCGGTTTCTTAATCGGTCCAGTAGTGCTGGGGTTTGTAGCTGAAAGTTTTTCCCTTAAGTATACCTTTGTTATCCTATTGCTCTGCACTATTCTAGTGCTTGCCGCTACTTTAGGGCTACATAGGAGAAGGAGATAATTCTGACTAAATTCTTATGGGTTTTTTGAAGTGACTTTAATATTGGTAAAGTACAACTTAAAACTGCCGTCTTCATTCTGGTGCATCTCGGCAATTTTTAGGCCGTTGATATCCGCATAATTTTCCCAGGTCGTAATTACGGAAGGCTCTGGCTGATTTGATTTTCTAAATACCCATTCCTTTATCATATAATCGTTACCAAAATAAAAATCATAGGCATCCCCTGGAGTGTAGCCACCTTCGTTCCCATAAACAATGGTCAGTTTCTGCATTGGATTTTTGCTGATAGGGGCGGGCACGTCACTTTTATGGTCGTAGGTGATATTGTTTTTGTCCCAGGCCAGATTAAACGGAGCCATTAACCAATATTTGTCGTTAATAAATCCACCGTTCAATTTTGTGGCCGTACTGTCCATTGAATTACGGTTGTAGGAAATGGTATCTCCTTTGTTGATGGATGTAATGTCGTTGGTTATAGTGTTCCACACCCAGCTGCGTTCAGAATGGCTGTCGGCACGATCCACATTGAACGTAAAGGCAATTTCCTTTACATTTCGAAAATGATTGAAGCCATGTGCATTGGCTACCTTGTCCAAAATGGAAAGTTCTATTTTTTGAGCGGCTAATTCTGTTTTTTTATCCGTTTTACAAGCGGTTAGGATAAGCGTGAAGCAAAAAACGGCTAGTACTGATTTTTTCATGTTTGGTTTTTATCAAAGATAATAGGTTTTTGGCAAAATCCTTAATGTTGACCAAATACATTATGGGTAGAACTTAAAAAAAAAAGGAGGTTGTGGTTTTGTTTTGCCAATTATACCTGGGTCGTCCATAAGTGGTCCTTGAATCCATTGGAATAGTTATTTAGGATTATTAGGGTTCTAGTTTTTGAGCCATTTATATGGATTAAGATATCAAATAATTTAGCTGCCATATTTCCCAATAAATTCATTATTTTTGAAACTTAATAAGAAATCAAAAAATGAGTTCAAAAAAAGGAAAGATACAAGAGGCAATAGACGAAAAATTGCTGGACGAAAGAAAAGTATTTCTATGGGGAATGGTAGATGATGATACCGCAAAGCATGTAATCGATCGTTTGTTGTATTTGGATATGCAAAACAACAAGGAAATTCAATTGTACATCAATAGTCCTGGAGGTTACGTTACTTCTGGTTTTGCCATGTACGATACCATTAAATCATTAAAGAGTCCGGTATCTACCATATGCTCCGGTTTGGCGGCATCCATGGGATCCATTTTATTATCTGTAGGGAAGAAGGGAAGACGTTTTATTCAGCCACATGCCCAAGTGATGATACATCAGCCCAGTGGTGGTGCCAGGGGACAGGCCTCGAATATAGAGATTCAGGCCAAGGAAATTATCAAGACCCGTGAACTTAGTGCCAAAATATTGGCGGAAAACTGTGGGCAGGATTTTGAAAAGGTTATGAAGGATTTTGATAGGGACTATTGGATGAACGCTGAGGAGTCCATAACCTATGGTATTGTAGACGGAATTCTGGAATAACCCGGTCGCAGATTGTTTATTATAGTTAATAATTCACATCTTACATAAAAGGAAAAGTCCTTCACAATCTTAATGTGAAGGACTTTTTTATATATGGACGCCTAAGCGGTATGTGTTTTATATACGAGATAAACCTAGTGTTTGGATGTTCTGGACAGAAAATTATTTAAAAAAGAGGCATTTTTTATCAAAGGTTGAATTATGTGCCTATATGTAGGCATTATGTGATGTTATTGCCCCTATATTATACAAGTTACTTTATTTTATTACATTTATTACTTTAACATTTACTTTTCCCTATATAAATCAGTATGACACAAACTCCTAAAAACATTGCTATTATCGGTTCAGGACTGGTAGGGTCCCTATTGGCAATTTACCTTCGGAAGTTAGGACACCAGATAACGGTTTACGATCGTAGACCCGATATTCGAAATGTTGAGTTTTCCGGAAGATCCATCAACTTGGCGATGAGCAATAGGGGTTGGACGGCTTTGAGGGAGGTAGGTATTGAAAATGAAGTAAAGAAAATTGCCATTCCATTGGATAAACGGGCCATTCATGTGGAGGGTCAACCAGAGTATTACCAAAAATATGGAAAGGAAGGAGAGGCCATCTGGTCTATTTCACGGGGCATATTGAATAGGAGAATGATCGATCTGGCCGAAGAGGCAGGGGTCGTTTTTCGTTTTGAGGAAAAGGTGTGGGATGTTAACCTTCCCGAAGGGAAAATATACACTGGCGCAACGGAGAAAGGAAAGTGGAAGGAATATCTTTACGATATAGTTTTTGGCTGTGACGGTGCTTTTTCCCGAGTTAGGCACAAAATGCAACGTAGAAGTAGGTTTAATTACGTTCAGGAGTTTATAGATGTTGGCTACAAGGAGCTAACTATACCGGCCAACGAGGATGGTACCCATAAATTGGACAAGCATTCCTTTCATATCTGGCCAAGGGGGAAGTTCATGTTTATAGCCATGCCCAATATGGATGGCAGTTTTACCTGTACGCTGTTCCTGCCCTTTGAAGGGGAGGTTTCCTTTGAAAAGATAAACACCAAGGAAGAGGCCAAAAGCTTCTTTAACACCTATTTTCCAGATGTTGCCCCAGTTATTGAAGACCTGAGTACAGATTTTTTCAATAACCCCACCAGCGCTTTGGTGACCATTAAGTGTTACCCTTGGACCTACTGGGACAAAGTGGCTTTGGTAGGCGATTCTGCCCATGCCATTGTGCCATTTTATGGACAGGGAATGAATGCTGGCTTTGAGGATATTTATGCCCTGAACAAGATTATTGCCAAATATGGGGACGATTGGGAACAAATTTTTAGTACCTATCAAACAGAACGTAAGCCCAATGCCGATGCCATTGCGGAGCTTAGTTACCGGAATTTTGTAGAAATGAGCAGTATGACTGCCGACCCCAATTTTATATTGCAGAAAAAGATTGAAAAACGTTTTGCCAAAAAATACCCAGACAAATGGATCCCTGCCTATTCGCGGGTTACGTTTTCTAATAAGCCCTATGTAGAAGCTTTGGCAAATGGGGATGCCCAGGAAGAAATAATGAAGCAAATAATGCAAATTCCCAATATAGATGAAATTTGGGACAGTGAGGAGGTAGATCAAAAAATCCTAAGTCTATTGAGCGGAAAAGAAAAGTACGAAGTATAGAAAAAATAAAAGCCATCTAAAAAAGATGGCTTTTATTTTTTATGGGTCGCTCTTTCTATAATTTAGAAAAAAGCTTTTGCATTTTTTCTTGTTCCTCTTCTGCCAAAACTGGGTCTACCAAAATTCTTCCACTGTGTTCGTCGCTTATGATTTTTTTGCGTGAAGCAATCTCAACCTGAACTTGTGGTGGGATGGTAAAGAAAGAACCTCCTGAAGCACCTCTTTCAATTGGAACTACTGCCAAACCGTTTTTTACATTATTTCGGATTCTATTATATGCCTTTACCAAGCGCTCCTCAATTTGGGATTGGTACTCTTCCGATTTTTTCAAAAGGGCTTTTTCTTCCTTTTCCGTTTCGGCCAAAATAGCGTTCAATTCACTTTTCTTGTGCTTAAGGTGCAATTCCCTTTCGGTCAATCGTTCTTTGGTACCGGCAATAACCTCTTTTTTCTGCTCTATTTGGGCTTTGAATTCTTTAATATTCTTATCGGCCAATTGAATTTCAAGTTCCTGAAATTCTACTTCTTTGGTCAATGAATTAAATTCCCTGCTATTGCGGACGTTCTTTTGTTGTTCCGCATATTTTTTGATCAAGACTTTGGCTTCATCAATAAGATTTTTCTTGGCGCCTATCTCGTAGTTAATAGTTTCAACATCGGTTTTAAGCTTATCCATTCTTGTTTTAAGGCCAAGTACCTCATCTTCCAAATCTTCTACTTCTAGAGGAAGTTCTCCTCTAACATTTCTTATCTCATCAACTCTAGAATCAATTAATTGCAAATCATATAGTGCTCTTAACTTTTCTTCTACTGTTGTTTCTGTCTTTGTTGCCATATTTAAAAATACTTGATGGGATTTGTTTTGCTCTCCGATAAAGAGACTGCAAAATTAGGAATTTTTTTCGTAAGATAATCAACTAAGAGATTTTTTGTAAACTGCTCTGTTTCATAGTGCCCAATATCTGCCAAAAGTATTTTGTCTTCCGCCTCATAGAATTGATGGTATTTTAAATCCGATGTTACGAAAACATCAGCATTAGCGGCTATTGCAGCCGATATGGCAAAGGAGCCGCTTCCTCCCAAAACTGCGACTTTCTTTATTTTTTTTCCTAGAAAATCTGAGTGTCTTATGCAGGAAACATGCATTTTTTCCTTCAAAAATCCGAAAAATTCCTCTTCATCCATCGGTTTTTCGAGAATTCCTACCATGCCCATGCCAATATTTTGGTTTTTATTTTCCAAAGTCTGTAGCTCGTAGGCAACCTCTTCATATGGATGGTTGTTAAAAAGGGCTTTCAAAATTTTTTGTTCATTTGCCCTGCAATAGGTTATACTAATCTGGGATTCATCTTCGTAATGTGTTTCCCCAATTTTTCCCAAATAGGGATTGGCTCCAGCATTAGCCTGGTAGCTCCCGGTGCCATCTACCGTAAAACTACAATTGCTATAATTGCCAATATTCCCTGCTCCAGCATGGAATAGAGCGGTTCTAAGGGCATCGGCATTCTCTTTGGGAACATAGGTGGTTAGTTTTCTAATGGTGCCCGTCTGCGGGATTAGAATGCTTGTGTTTTGCAGTCCCAAGACTTCACATATTTTGGCATTGACCCCTTTATCGCTGTTGTCCAGGGCAGTGTGCATACTGTATATGGCAATATCGTGTTTAATGGCCTTTATTACTACCCGTTGTACGTAGTTGGAGCCGGTTATTTTTTTTAACCCTCCAAAAATAATGGGGTGGAAACTAACAATTAGATTGCATTTTTTCGCGATGGCTTCCTCTACTACATTTTCCAAAGTATCCAGTGTTACAAGGATACCGCTTACCTTATTATTTGCATTCCCTACCAGGAGCCCTACATTGTCAAAATCTTCAGCATAATTCAATGGCGCCAACTCCTCTAAGGTATCAATAACTTGTTTTATGATCATTTTTAAAATTTATGGTCTTCCAAAGATAAAATATTATATTTTCGTTCTAATGCAGCTACTAAGAAAATTAGGCTTTCCCATTTCACTGATATACGCCTTGGTGGTATATCTGCGCAATTATCTTTATGACGTAGGGCTATTGCCCTCCAAAGCCTATAAGACCAAGACCATCTGTGTCGGGAATCTTAGTGTAGGGGGTACCGGTAAAACCCCAATGATAGAGTTTTTGGTTGCCAATGTTAAAGAGCAGGGTAGAATAGCGGTTTTAAGTAGGGGATATGGTCGAAAATCCAAAGGTTATTTGTTGGCCAAACCTGGTATAGAGGTAGAGGATTTAGGGGACGAACCCTTTCAGATCCATAAAAAATTTCCCCATGCCCATGTTGCCGTAGATGCGGACAGGCAGCACGGTATTTCCATATTGGAGGAAACCATAGGGCCCGACATTATTTTGTTGGATGATGCTTTTCAACATAGAAAAGTAAGATGTGATCAATATGTGCTTTTAACTTCCTATGCCAATTTATATGTAGATGATTGGTATTTGCCTAGCGGGAATTTGAGGGATAGCAAACGGGAAGCAAGGAGGGCCAATATTATTGTTGTTACCAAGTGCCCATCAAAATTGAGCATGGCCGAACAGCAAAGAATTAAGAATAAATTGAATCCTGGCCCCGGTCAGCAAGTAATTTTTAGTTATTTGGACTATGAGACAACATTAAAAGGCAACTCAAGGGAGATTGACTTGGATGAACTTAGAAATAAAAAAGTGACCTTAGTGACCGGGATAGCCAATCCAAAGCAGTTGGTTAGCTTCCTAGGCGCTCAAGGCATTGTATTTGAACATTTGGCCTACCCTGACCACCATTTTTTTAGGGAGAAGGAAATTGCCTTGTTCAATAACAAAGAGCTAATCCTTACGACCGAAAAAGACTATGTAAGGTTGGAGGGCAAGGGAGATAATTTTTATTATATAGGGGTAAGTCACAAATTCATGAATGGGGGCAAAGAGGTACTGTTGAATATGCTGGGTGAAAGCCTTACTGCTACTTAGGCTTCAATTTTTTTTTTCACATCAAAGATGTTCTCTCCTATTTTAGAATAGAATACCTCCGGTTTAAAAGGTTTCGTAACTACATCGTTACAACCGGCGGCATAAAAACTTTCCAAACTATCATCTAGGGAAATAGCCGTAAGGGCTATAATTGGCACCAATCTATTGAACTTTCTAATTTCTATAGTAGCCTCTTCACCACTAATTCCGGGCATGTGGATATCCATAAGGATACAGTCGTAATCCGTTTTTCTCACCATGGCCACGGCTTCCAGTCCGTTGTTGGCAATATCACAGGTTATTTCCTTCTTGTTCAGCATTTTCTTGGTAATCACCTGGTTGATTTTGTTATCCTCCACAATCAATATGTGCAGTCCTGTAAAATCGTATTCCACCTCGGTAATTTCGAACGGGATATCATCAATAAGATCATCCTTGCTTTTTAGATCCAACTCAAAGAAAAAGGAACTCCCTTTGCCTATTTCGCTCTTAAGTCCAATTGTACTGCCAAATAGGCCCAATAAGCTTTTTACAATGGTCAATCCTAGTCCGGTACCACCATATTCCCTATTAATTTGGATAGAGCCTTGTTCAAAGCTGTCAAAAATATTAAGTTGTCTTTCCTTATCAATACCAATACCATTATCCTTTACCTCAAAATAAATGGTCAGATCCTCCTCCACTTTTTTGGCAAGCCTGGTTATAACGGTAACTTGCCCTCCCTTGGTGAATTTTATTCCATTACCTATAAGGTTTATAAAAATTTGGGAAAGTTTAAGTGGATCTCCCAATAGGTGGGACGGAATATTCTCATCAAATTCCAGTTCAATTTTTGTTTTATTGGCCTTGGCACTTTGATGCAAGGAATTTATGACCTCGGAAAGTACCTTTTTAAGATTGAAGTCAATTTGCAGGGCTTCCAGTTTATCTGCGTCAATTTTGTTGATCTGAAGAATGTCATTAATGAAATTCAATAGGTAATCACCAGAAAACTTCAATGATTTTAGATGTTCTTTCTGATTTTCGCTGGGGTTCTCCTCCAGCAATAAATGTGTTAGACCGGTGACCGCATAAAGTGGTGTCCGCAATTCGTGGCTTACTGTGGAAAGAAAATTGGTTTTGGCCTCCATAGCCATTACCGCCGCATCCCTTGCAGCCTGTAATTCATTGTTCTTGGTGTGTAGAAGATCGTTTGTCTTTAACTTGATCTGGTTGTTGCGGTAAAGCGAAATGGCCAGTATGGATATTACGATTAAAAAGGCAGCGGTTAAAATTGCCGTTATTTCCGTTCTATTCTTGGATTGGTTAAGTTCTTCTATCTTGGCTTCCTGCCGGCCAATTTCATCCTTCATAAATTTGGTTTGGATGTTATCTGCCGTTTTGGTTTCCGCTAAACTTTTCTCTAGGGTAAATATAGAGTCCTTGATGTTCACTATATTTCTGCTGTAGGAAAGGGCAGATTCAAAAAGCCCAAGTTTTTCATTGGTCTCTGCAAGTAGCCTATTGGCCTCCAATACTTCTATATAAAAATTGTTCGCCTTGGCCAATTTTAAGGCACTCTGGGCATTTTTAATGCTCTCCTCGTAATTTTCTGTTTTAATGCTGATCTCCGCCAATTTTATATGTGCCTTGGCGGCTAGGTAGTCCTTCTCGTAAATGTCCGTATTTACGGCCAGGGCATTAAAATTTTTAGTGGCACTTTCGTATTTTTCCAAGTTTAAGAAGATAATTCCCTCTACAAAAAGAATATTGTTCAGTAAATTTCTGTCGTTGTTGATCTGTTTTGCCTCGTTCAACATAGAGATGGCCAAGAAATTTTTACCGTCCCTATAGGCAATAATGGCATCTATATATTTATGTGTGGCTTCACCATAGGGATAGGAAATATCCTTTAAAAGGGATTTTGATCTGTCCGCATAATATTCGGCGCTATCATCCTTTTGTAGGCGTAAATATAAAATGGCAAATTTGTGATAGGTGTCTATCAGGGTCTTTTGGTCATTGTTCTTAAAGGCAATTTCCATTGCGGTATTCAGCTCCTCAAGGGCGGGTTCCATTTTATTCCTATTTCCCAATTCCCTGGCTTTGTCAAAATGATATTCTATATCATTCCCGGTAGTCTTGTTTTCTTGGGTATACGAATGACTAAAGTAAAAAAACAATAGAACCGTTAGGAGCCACAATTTTCTGTTCAAATTTATATGTAAGAATCTAGGTCTCAAACGTATCGTTTACTTATAATATAGTTAATTAAATCTACAATTCTGCTGCTGTATCCGGTTTCGTTATCATACCATCCAATGATTTTCACCATTTTACCGATTACAGAAGTCATCAGAGAATCAAACGTACAAGAGTAATAAGTATTGTTTATATCAATAGAAACTATCGGGTCTTTTGTGTAATATAGAATGTTTTTAAGTTCTTTTTGCGAAATTTTAAAAAAAGCATCATTAATTTCCTCTATGGAGGTTTGCCTTTTTACATTGAAAGTGATGTCTGTCAAAGAGCCATTGGGTACAGGAACTCTTATTCCACAACCACCGATAACATCGGATAGTTCTGGGAATATTCTGGTCAAGGCCTTGGCCGCCCCTGTTGTGGTCGGGACAATTGATTGTGCGGCCGCCCTGGCCCTTCTTAGGTCCTTATGGGGCTGGTCGTGCAGACTTTGATCCGTGGTGTAAGAATGTATAGTGGTTATGTAGGCCTGCTCTATACCGCAAAGATCCTGAATAACCTTAATCATTGGTGCGGCATTGTTCGTGGTACAGGAGGCATTGGAAATAATGTCATCTGTTTGGACAAGGGTTTCGTGGTTTATTCCAAATACCACCATCTTTATGTCATCTTCGGTTGGAGGTACACTAAGAATAACCTTTTTTGCCCCATTTTTTAGGTGGTACTCCAAGATGGCCCTGTCCTTGAACTTCCCAGTGGCCTCAACAACAATATCAACTTTGTGATCGGACCAAGGAATATCTTTGGGAGAATTGTAATTTAATAGCGCAACCTTATTATTGTCCACGATGATGTTTTCGCCGCTGTGGGATACTTCTTTTTGAAATACCCCGTGGATACTATCGTATTTTAATAAATGGGATAACGTAGGTGCATCTGCCAAATCGTTAATGGCTACCACTCTTAAATGGGCTTGCTCGCTAAGAAGTCTGAAAAGGGTACGGCCAATTCTACCAAAGCCGTTTATACCAATATTAATTTGTTTCATAAATATGGTCAAGCCAATTTATCCGCATAATTACGGATTGATATTCTAGATATGGGGTGTAAGGGGTACTTACATTATATGTTTGTGTGCCTTGTACGATGAACGTACCAAAGCCCCGCTTTCTACATGCCTAAAGCCTAATTTTAAACCTATTTCTTCATATTTCTTGAACTGGTCCGGCAAAATAAACTCCTTTACCGGTAAATGTTTTTTGGAAGGTTGCAGATATTGGCCTATAGTGACCACATCTACATTGGCCGCCCTAAGGTCTTCCATGGTTTGGATTACCTCTTCTTCCATTTCGCCCAGGCCCAACATTATTCCCGACTTGGTGCGGTTGGCGCCGTTTTCCTTTAAATAGGAAAGGACACCAAGACTTCTTTCGTATTTTGCCTGTATGCGGACCTCCCTTGTTAATCGTTTTACAGTTTCCATATTGTGGGATATTACTTCAGGCCCAACAGCAAGGATTCGATCCAAATGGGTGTGGATACCTTGAAAATCTGGAATCAATGTCTCTAGGGTTGTTGCGGGGTTCATTCTTCGTATGGCCTTCACTGTTTCTGCCCATATTATAGAACCCATATCTTTTAGGTCATCACGATCAACCGAAGTAATTACAGCATGTTTAATGTCCATTATTTTAATGGATCTTGCTACTTTTTCCGGCTCTGCCCAATCTACATCTTCAGGTCGCCCCGTTTTTACGCCACAAAATCCACAGGAACGTGTACAAACATTTCCTAAAATCATAAAAGTGGCAGTACCTTCTCCCCAACATTCGCCCATATTTGGACAACTGCCCGAAGTACATATGGTGTGAAGGTTGTACTTGTCCACCAATCCCCTTAACTGGGTGTATTTTTTACCCGTAGGCAGTTTTACGCGTAACCATTTGGGCTTGCCTTTTGGAGGGATGACACTGTCTATAGTTTCGATACTCATACTACGATTTTGTGCAAATATACGAAATGGGATATAGTTAAAATACCAAATGATGGCAAAGTATGGGAATGTAACATTCAATCCGGCGCTAGCGTGAATTTAGTGGGTTCGTTATAGTGGCTAAGGAAGGGAGCACAAGATATTGTACTTGTTGCACGGGACAATAGATTGGGGGTTGAAGTCTGCCTGAAAAAGGGAAGATATATTTGTTTGGAGGTGAAGATTATTTCTTTACAGCATCCAAAGTCTAGTATCTAAAATTTAGCGTCTAATATCCAACATCCAACGTCAAGTATCAAACATCCATCGTCCTAGTTCTTTTGTTCAATGGATTTTCGTTTCTGCTAAACCGGATAGAACCATCAGTCCTAATTATTATTTTTAATAATTTCTGCAAGTAACCTTTTTGCCCTTAGTAGTTTAACTTTCACATTATTGACGGGTTCCCCAAGTTTTTCGGCAATTTCAGCATAGGGCAGCTCCTGAAAATATCTCAGATTTATTACTTCTTGATAATGTGGTTTGAGCCTTTTTATATACTCCAACAAAGCGGCCAAATTTTGTTCGGTAATTAGACTGTCCTCTGGGGAAGGTGCATCATCCAAAACCTTCTTAATGGCTTCGCTGCTACTTTCTTGGTTGCCCTGTAAAACGTTTCTTTTGCTTTTACGGATGAGGTCGATGTGCAAATTTTTGGAAATTGCTATCAGCCATGTCTTAAATTCATAGTCCTCATTAAAGGTATGAATCTTGTCAAAAGCCTTTGAAAATGTCTGGATGGTAATGTCTTCGGCATCGTTCTCATTTCTGGTCCTGATCAATTGAAAACCGTAGACGTCGTTCCAAAAGCTATTTAATAATGCACTGAAGGCTATTTGATTGCCTAATTTGGCTTTTTCAATAAGATTGGGAAGAGGTTCTTCGGTTTTGTCCAAGATGAGAAAATGTAAAAGGTGATAATAGGCGGATTTCTATTGTGTAACGGAATCCTTTCTGCAGTCCTGCTCTGTTGGGAGTTTTCCGCAGTAGCCACATGCTTCTCCGTCCTTATTTAAAAACGGACTCTGACTGGCGCATGTTCCTGCAAATTTACCATCCTTTTTAGACCATATTTTTATTGCAATACCTGCAAAAGCAAGTGCTAGTAGACCTATTGTTAAAAATAATAATTTCATATCCCTGCATTATTTAATGCAAAGATATGAAATTTATAACCTTCCCAATAAGGATTGGGATTACTTTAAGTGCTTAAATTTAATAGGAGATGTTGGCCACTATATTCTCTATGGTAGGCTTTGAATTACCTCCTGTTGGTTCAATGGTGATATATCCAACGGCATTTTCGCCATAGGGCAAGGCCATTAGTTTTTCACTATTGCCGGCCTCCTGTATTACTCCTAGGTTGAGCATTTGTCCGTTGACCTCTGCCCACATTTGGTAGCATTGGTTTTCCGGTAAGTTAGGTAATTTGCTTACATTGATATAAGAAAGCTTTTTTACAGGATTAACATAGGCAACCGCCTTAAGTTCCTTGGCTTTATTATTACCTTTAACGGTAAGTCGCTTTGTTCTGGGATTGTTAAGAACAATAAATTGATTTCTAACATCCTCCAACTGTAGACGCATATTCTCTTCCAAGTTCTGGATCTTGTTGTTGACAATAACATTTTCCTCTTGCAAGCTTTGGTTTTGGTTCCAAAAGAAATAGGATGCTCCAGCAAATAGCAGGGCAGCAAAACTGGCTGCAATGGCATACCTAAAGAATTTTGTTCGTCCGGAATTTTCTTTTCTGATCCTAGTTTGAATTCTTTCCTTGAGGCCTTCCGGAGTTTTAATGGCATGTAACTTGGCAAATATTTCAAGGTTTTCCTGAAGCTCAATATAGGTATTCCTTACTTCTGGATACATGGCAATATATCTTTCTACCTGAAATGCTTCCTCTTGGGAAGTTGTGCCCAATAGATATTTCTCTAGTAGGTCTGTTTCTAAAAATATTCTAATCTTTTCTTTCATGGCTTTATTATTTGTAGCACAATTTGGTCGGCTATGCTTTAACGTCAGCTTAATTGTTGGTTCCTAGTCTAATCAAGGTTGTGCTTTAATTCATAAATAAACTTAGTAAGCAGGCAAGAACCATCGTTGAACCATATATCTTCTTTAATTCCCTAAGACCAATCTTTAATCTAGATTTAATGGTGCCTAGTGGTATGTCCAATTCTTCGCTTGCCTCCTGTTGGGTCATTCCTTGAAAAAATAAGGCGTCCAATACAATTTGATATTTTGAATCTATCTTATCCAAATTATCCTGAACGTCCATCAAGTCAGGGATTATACCTTCAGTTCCTAGTTTATATACGTCCGAAACGTCCATTTGGATTTCCTTATCGGATTTGTTGTTTGCACTTCTTAATTTATCTATGGCCGTATTGCGTGTAATCCTAAATAGCCAAGTGAACAATTTGGCTTTTGTGGGGTCGTAGGAATCCGATTTCTTCCAAATTTTGATAAAGCTTTCCTGTACAACATCCTGTGCCAATTCCTCATCTCGCACTACCTTGTAGGCTACCCCGTATAAGGTATCCCCGTAGTGTTCATAAAGGAGGGAAATGGCTTTGTCATTTCGCTCTTGAAGAAGCTCAACAATATGATTTTCCAGTAATATGCTCATATAAATAGTGTGTTCTCAAAAAAAAGTTGCTTGGCAATCATCCAAATCCTTAATTCTCCTCGTATATACACAAACGCTAAATTATAAAATTGATTGTTATACTTAGCGTTTTAATTGGATAAATGGACAGCTGGTAACTGTGCATTTAATTTTTGGTTAGTTTGGTTTGGTATAGCCCCTGGCATCTTGTGTCAGGGGTTATTTTATGATATTGACTTCCGGGCTGATCATAATTCCGAACCTTTGCGACACACTGTCTATAATATTTTCTGCCAGTTCAATGATTTCCGCACCTGAGGCATTACCGTAATTGACCAACACTAGGGCCTGGTTTTTGTGTACTCCGGCATCTCCAAACCGCTTTCCCTTATAGCCACATTGCTCTATCAACCAACCTGCAGGAATCTTGAATTCATTTTCGGAAACCTTATAAAAGGGCGCAGTCGGGTTCAACTTGGTGAAGTTATCAAATTGCTGCTTATCTACTACCGGGTTTTTAAAGAAACTTCCACTATTGCCCAATTCCTTCGGGTCTGGCAACTTGCTTTTTCTAATGGAAATTACCGCATTGGACACTTCCTTAATGCTGGGATTGCCAATGCCGTTATTCTGCAATTCGGAAATAATGGCCCCATAGTCTACATTGAGTTTGTGATTTCTTTTGGTCAATTTAAAACTTACCGAAGTGATGATATATTTTCCAAGCCCTTCATTTTTGAAATAGGAATCTCGATAGCCAAACTGGCACTCTTCTTTTGTAAAGGTTTTTAGTTCCCGGGTGGCAATTTCCATGGCATCACAACTTAGAAAGGTGTCCTTAAGTTCAACACCATAGGCGCCTATGTTCTGAATTGGAGCGGTACCCGTATTTCCTGGAATTAGGGATAGGTTCTCCAATCCTCCATAATCGCGGTCCAAGGTCCATAATACCATATTGTGCCAATTCTCACCGGCACTGACCTTTATTATAGCTACATCCTTATTTTCCGAAACTACCTCAATTCCCTTAAGGTTGATATGCAGTACCAGATTTTCCAAATCTTTTGTAATGAGCATATTGCTACCGCCCCCAAGAATAAATAAAGTTGGATATCCCTGAAGTGACAGTGCTTTTTTTAGGTCAGCGATCGAATTTATTTCGCAAAAGAATTTGGCCTTGGCATCAATTCCAAAAGTATTGTACTTTTTAAGGGATATGTCTTCTTGTATATCCATTAATGTGCATATACCTTTAAGGCCTCCTTTAAAATATGAACCGCTCTTTTTAGTTCTTCCTTTTTCAATACATAGGCAATTCTGATCTGATTTGTTCCTAAACCGTCAGTTGCGTAGAATCCTGCTGCAGGTGCCACCATTACGGTCTCGCCGTTTAAATTGAAATCCTCCAGTAACCACTGGGCAAAGGTGTCAGCGTTGTCAATAGGCAGTTGTGCTATACAATAAAATGCGCCCTGTGGCTGGCCTACGACAACACCTTCAAGTTTGTTTAATTCTGATATAAGTATATTTCTGCGCCCCTCGTATTCCTTTTTTACATCATCAAAGTAAGACTGCGGGGTTTCCAAGGCAGCTTCACTTGCAATCTGCGCATAGGTGGGTGGGGAAAGTCGGGCCTGGGCAAATTTTAGGGCGGTCTGCATCACTTCCTTGTTTTTAGAAACCAAATACCCAATTCGTGCCCCGCACATGCTGTATCTTTTGGAAACGGAGTCTATTATAATGGCATGTTCTTCCAAGCCTTTTTCCTGAAGAATGGAATAATGCTCCCTGCCGTCATAGATAAATTCGCGGTATACCTCATCGGCCACTAGGAAAAGGTTGTGTTTTTTTACAATAGTGGCAAGTTTTTTAATTTCTTCCCTTGTATATAAATAGCCTGTTGGGTTCCCTGGATTGCAAATAAGGATGGCCTTTGTCCTGGGTGTTATTAATTTTTCAAATTCATCAATAGGCGGCAGTGCAAAATTATTTTCAATACTGGAAACAACAGGTACTACCTTTATTCCGCTGGCGTTGGCAAATCCGTTGTAATTGGCATAAAAGGGCTCTGGGATAATAATTTCGTCGTCATTATCCGCTATACTTCCCAATGCAAAGGACAATGCTTCCGAACCACCCGTAGTAACTATAATATTGTCTGCATCAACATGAATATCATTCTTTGCATAATATCCTGCAATCTTTTCCCTGTAAGATTCGGAACCTTCTGTTCTGCTGTAGGCCAATACCTCCAAAGTATTGTTCCTAACGGCATCCAAGGCAACTTTAGGGGTTTTTATGTCGGGCTGGCCAATATTTAGGTGGATGATCTTGATTCCCCTTTTTATGGCAGCTTCAGCAAAAGGTACTAGTTTTCTTATTGGAGATTCCGGCATTGTTTTGCCTCTCCGTGAAATTGATGGCATATGGATATTAATTTTAAGCAAAAATGAGAAATCAATACGGACAAAACAATAAAACGGCCTTATTTGATTCCATATTAATGTGTTAAATGATTCTGATGTCAGGGGTTTTGTGCGTAAATTAGAGGGTTAGGTTACTTAAAAATGGAAATAAGATGGCTTTCTTAAGACATATGGTTTTCCTTATTTGGTGCTGTCCCGTTTTGTTGTTATCTCAAAATTTCGAATTGCCGGCTGGAGAAAAGTTTCAAAAGGTGAAGTTTGAATTGGTAAACAATCTCATTATAATTCCAATAGAGGTAAACGGGGCGGAACTTTCATTTATTTTGGATTCAGGGGTAAATAAGCCCATTCTTTTTAATTTATCGGATAAGGATTCCATTCAAATAAACAATGTTTCGGAAATTGTGATTAAAGGCCTTGGTGAAGGCGAGCCAATTGATGCCCTGAGTTCCGATTCCAATATTTTTAAAATTGGAAAAGCGGTCAATAATGATCAATTGCTTTATGTGGTCATGGACAAGGAGCTGAACCTTTCCCCTAGGCTTGGTTTACCGGTCCATGGAATCATTGGTTATGACCTCTTTAGGGATTTTGTTGTTGAGGTAAATTATTCATCAAAATATTTAAAGCTTCATGACCCTGATCTGTACAGGTCCAAAAAAAACTCCAAGATCCGCACAATACCATTGCGTATTGTTCAGAACAAGGCTTATGTTCTAGGCCATGTGTTTATCAATGATAAGCGCAATATTCCTGTGGAATTATTAATAGATTCGGGTAGTTCCGATGCTGTATGGCTATTTGAAGATCTGGATAAAGGATTGGGGGTGCCCAAGAACAATTATGTGGATTTTCTTGGTCAGGGACTTAGTGGAAGCATTTATGGGAAAAGGACCAAAATAGACGGAATCAATTTGGGTGGTTTTCAATTAAGGGATGCCAAAACTGCATTTCCCGATTTACAGTATTTTAATTCCATCACCTCTTTTGGGAACAGAAACGGCAGTTTGGGCGGTGAGGTCCTAAAAAGATTTACCCTGGTATTCAACTATGGTAATCGTACCCTGAGTTTGCGTAAAAATGCACTTTTTAATCACCCATTTGATTTTAATTTGAGCGGGATAGATATACAGCATAACGGGATGCGTTATATTTCCGAAAGTATAGCCGATGCAAACGGGGTGGTGTTAATGGATAGCGGTAAATCGTTCGGGGACGTGCAAATACTCTTCGAGAACATGACAAGGTTAAGTATGGTCCCGGAAATTATCGTGTCCGGTATACGTGCGGGAAGCCCCGGGCATAAAGCGGGTTTGCAGGAAGGGGATGTTATTTTGGCAGTAAACGGGAAAAAGGTACACCATTACAAGCTTCAGCAAATCCTGCACATGCTCAATGAAAAAGATGGAAAAAGAGTGAAGGTGCTAATAGAACGTTATCAAAAGGATATACTTATTACCTATGTCCTCAAGGATGTATTCAAATAGATGATGTTAAAGGCCAAGGCAGGCCCTGGTCTTTTTAAGCAATCTATCCCAGGGTTCAGCTATATAAACCGGAAACTCCAGCAAAAAAAAAGCTTGTTAAGTACTGAATTCAGTACTTAACAAGCTTGTGTATTTATGAGTGGTATTTATTTGCCTTCAGCTGGCAATACCTTTCCTTTAATTTTCAACACCTTCGTTGGCGTATCGGCGTTGGAAATTACGGTTATCGCTTTTGCGATAGGTCCAACTCTGTTAGTGTCATATTTTACTTGAATTTCGCCAGTTTTACCTGGCAAAATAGGTGCATCCGGTTTTTTAGGGATTGTACATCCACAGCTAGAGCTTACTTTGCTGATAACAAGTGGTGCATTCCCGGTATTGGTAAATTCAAATACTCTTACGCCATCGCTACCTTTAGCGATTTCACCATAATCAACGGTTTCCGTTTTGAAGTTAATTTTCGCTGCATTTTCTTGAGCGGTTAGGCCAAAACCTAAGAGACCAACAAATAGAATTAGTACTATTTTTTTCATTATTTTTAGTTTTTGGTGAATTTCAAAAGTAAATGTTTTTAATGAACCTCCAAAATTCTTTTGTTATGTAATAACGTTAGTTATTTTTGTTTCGTATTTCTAAATGGACAAAAACCTTAGAATTACTTCAAGTTTAACCTTAATATTGCACTCATTTAGTAATCGCCCGTATAGGGTAAGCAAAAACTGTTCCAAATAATGGAAATTCCTTCAAAATATGAGCCTCAAAGGGTAGAGGGCCAATGGTACGACTATTGGACCAAACATAATTATTTTCATTCCACACCAGATAATAGGGAGCCTTATACCATAGTTATACCACCACCTAATGTAACTGGTGTATTGCATATGGGGCATATGTTGAACAATACCATTCAGGATGTTTTGATCCGTAGGGCCCGTTTAATGGGAAAAAATGCCTGTTGGGTACCTGGAACAGATCACGCTTCCATAGCTACAGAGGCCAAAGTGGTTGCCAAGCTAAAGGAACAGGGAATAGATAAAAAGGATATCACCCGTGAGGAATTTTTGAAGCACGCGTGGGATTGGACCCATGAATATGGAGGGGTAATCTTGGAACAGTTAAAGAAATTGGGCTGTTCCTGCGATTGGGAGCGCACCAAGTTTACTATGGATGACAATATGTCTGCCTCCGTTATCAAGGTCTTTGTGGATCTCTACAATAAAGGGCTGATATACAGGGGTTATCGAATGGTAAATTGGGACCCCGAGGCAAAAACTACTTTGTCCGATGAAGAAGTAATCTACGAGGAAAGACAGGGCTTGTTGTACTATTTGGCATATAAAATAGAGGGGTCGGATGAAACCGTAACCATTGCCACTACCAGACCCGAGACTATTTTAGGGGATACTGCTATCTGTATTAACCCCAATGATGATCGTTATGCCCATTTAAGGGGCAAACAGGCCATTGTACCTATTTGCAATAGGGTAATCCCCATAATTGAGGACGAATATGTAGATGTTGAATTTGGAACGGGTTGCCTAAAAGTGACCCCGGCACACGATATCAATGACAAGGCCCTAGGTGAGAAACACAATCTGGAGACTATAGATATCTTTAATGAGGATGCCAGTTTAAATAGTTTTGGACTGCATTATGAAGGCAAAGACCGTTTTGAAGTCAGGAAGGCCATTTCAAAAGAATTGGAGGAAAAAGGGTATTTGGTAAAGACAGAACAGCACATTAATAAAATTGGCACTTCTGAGAGAACCAAGGCGGTTATTGAGCCTAGATTGTCCGATCAGTGGTTCTTAAGTATGGAAGATCTGGCCAAACCTGCTATAAAGGCGGTTTTGGAAGACGAAGATATAAAGTTGTTTCCCAAAAAGTTCGAAAATACCTATCGTCATTGGATGGAAAACATACGCGACTGGAATATTTCACGACAATTGTGGTGGGGACAACAAATCCCGGCTTTTTATTTTGGGGATGGGCAGGACGATTTTGTGGTGGCAGAAACCAAAGAAGTGGCGTTGGATATGGCCAAGAAAAAATCCGGAAAATCCCATTTAACATTGGAAGACCTAAAACAGGATGCAGATGCCCTGGATACTTGGTTCTCCTCTTGGATCTGGCCAATAAGTGTCTTTAATGGAATTTTAGAGCCGAACAATAAGGAGATAGAGTATTACTATCCTACGAATGATTTGGTGACCGGGCCGGATATCTTGTTCTTCTGGGTGGCCAGAATGATTATTTCTGGCTATGAATACCGCAATGAAAGACCTTTTGAGAATGTATATCTTACAGGATTGGTGCGGGATAAGCAAAGACGCAAAATGTCCAAGTCCCTCGGAAATTCTCCGGATGCGCTGCAACTTATTGAGGATTACGGGGCCGACGGTGTTCGTGTTGGACTTTTATTGAGTTCCGCTGCAGGTAACGATCTTATGTTCGATGAGGCCTTGTGCCAGCAGGGAAAAAACTTTGCCAATAAGATTTGGAACGGTTTCCGCTTGGTAAAAGGCTGGGAAGTGGCAGATCTGCCGCAACCAGAGGCTTCCAAGTTAGGTGTTGAGTGGTATACTTCAAAATTCAACAAAACCCTTGAGGAGATAGAGGATCATTTTAGTAAATATCGTATCTCGGATGCATTAATGGCCATTTATAAATTGGTTTGGGACGATTATAGTTCTTGGTTGTTGGAAATCATTAAACCAGCTTACCAGCAGCCCATAGATAAAACTACGTTTGATGCGGTAATCCAAATTTTTGAAGAAAACTTAAAACTACTCCACCCGTTTATGCCCTTTCTTACGGAGGAGGTTTGGCAGCACATTGCCGAACGTACCCCGGAACAGGCATTGGTCATTGCAAAATGGCCAAGCGCACAGCCTGTAAACGAGGAACTAATTGAAGGTTTTAGTTTTGCTGCGGATGTAATTGCAGGAATTCGTACCATTAGAAAGGAAAAGAATATTCCTATTAAAGATGCCCTTCAATTGGCGGTTTTAAATGACGGGGATATTTCCAAGGATTGGGATGTGGTTATTGCCAAGCTCACCAATGTGTCGGCCATTGATTATGTTGACAGTGCAGTGGATGGCGCTTTAACGTTTAGGGTGAAGTCCAATGAATATTTTGTTCCCATGGTAGGGGCCATTGATATTGGGGCAGAAATTAAAAAGTTGGAAGAGGAATTGGAATATATAAAAGGCTTTTTGATATCTGTGCGAAAGAAACTTTCCAATGAGCGTTTTGTGGCCAATGCACCGGCGCAGGTAATTGACTTGGAACGTCAGAAGGAAGCGGATGCCATTGCCAAAATTGACACTTTGGAGAAAAGTCTGGCCAGTTTAAAATAACAGCAAGCCCTGAGATCACTGTGTTCCTGGGTAAAGGGAAATAACCCAAGTTTTAATGAAACTAGCTTAAATTATGTCCAATAAGATAATAAAGACGGGTATTCTTTCATTCGGAATGTCGGGCACCTTGTTTCATGCCCCATTTTTGAATGAGCATCCCGGATTCCAGTTGACGGCAGTTGTTGAGCGGACTAAAAAAATAGCCAGTACGAGTTATCCCAATATAAAAAGTTACGATACCGTTGATCAGCTTATAGCCGATAAGGACATTGATCTGGTAGTGGTAAATACGCCCAATTATACGCATTTCGAATTTGCGCTAAAGGCGCTCCGGGCAAAGAAGCATGTTTTGGTGGAGAAGCCTTTTTGTGTTAGCAGTGCTGAGGCCAAGGAACTTTTTGCCGAAGCAAAAAAGCAGGATCGCTGGATCCTGCCTTATCAAAATAGAAGGTATGATAGTGATTTTCTGGCGGTAAAAAAGGTGTTGGGGTCCGGTAAGTTGGGAGCGATGGTGGAGGCCCATATGCGTTACGATAGATATCGTTATCACATAGGCCCTAAAATAGCCAAGGAAACCCCGGTGCCTGGTAGCGGTCTCCTGTATGATCTGGCACCCCATTTAATTGATGCGGCCATAGCACTTTTTGGATACCCACTACAATGGAGCAAGTACACCGGGCAATTTAGGCCGAAAACGCAGGTGGACGATTATGTACATATACATTTGGTGTATCCAAAGGGGGTACAGGTGTTTTTGACTATGAGTATGTTGGTGGTGCAGCCGCAAGCTGCTTTTGTTCTTAATGGTACCAAGGGGACCTTTGTGAAACAACGAACCGACATTCAGGAGCAGCAACTGTTAGCGGGAATGAGTCCCGGAAACGCTTTGTTTGGAATAGAGGATGCCAATAAATATGGAGTACTCACTACTATTTCCGAGAATGGTGAAAGGAATACTGAAGAAATAGAATCGGTAAAATCCTCTTATATCAATTTATTCGAAGATGTTTATAAATCCATTGTTGAAGGAATCCCATATCCAATAACGGAGAAAGATATCATAAAGCAAATTGAGATTTTGGAAGGATTGGAAGGATAGGTTGTGGTAGCAGCCTTTTGATTGTTGCCATTTTTTTTGCGAACCATTCAATTTTATGTCAAAATCCTGAAGGTTATCCCTGTGTTTTTTGGAGACCTAAATAATTCCCGACTTATTTAGTCGTATATTTAGTAAGGATAAATAAGTGTGCTGTTTTAAAATTTAGGTAGCTAAGTCATTAAAAATGCTCCATAAAAAAAGCTGAGAATGTCTAAATTACCAGAAGACCATAAATTTTTGGACCTATCTGACTATGGGAGGCCAATAGCTAGGGCTATTGCGAACGGACTAAAGGAAACGACTGTTACGCCAGTTCAGGTTACGTTTGGATTTCTTTGTTCAGGTGTTATAGCGATAGCGTGCATGTATTACGGCTACTATTGGTATGCAGCCTTTTTTTTTATTCTAAAATCTATCTTGGATGCTGCTGATGGTGAGTTGGCAAGGATCAAGGATACGCCCTCCTATACTGGGAGGTATTTTGATTCCCTTTCGGATTTTGTATTGAATATCCTTACATTTTTAGTGCTCTGGCGTATAACCAATGTGGATTTTGGTTTTACGGTGTTGGCATTCTTGGGACTTCAACTTCAGGGTACCCTATATAACTATTATTACGTAATCTTGAGAAATAAGTTCCAAGGCGATGTAACAAGCCGAATATTTGAATCCGGGACTCCGGTGGCAATGGTTGGGGAGCATCAACGTAATGTGAATGTGCTTTTTTGGTGGTATAGGGTGCTTTATGGCAGTTTTGACCAAATTATTTATAAGTTGGATGGTGAGGCTGCCAACGGTAGGCATTTGCCCAATTGGCTTATGACGGCCGTATCTACCTTTGGTCTTGGGTTTCAGCTATTGATAATAAGTGTGATGCTGGTTTTGGGGTGGGTAGACTATATAATTCCTTTTTTTATGATCTACTCATTGTTCATTTTTTTGTTTATCGCTATCAGAAAATCTTTGTAGGGCAGCCTACAGTCCATCTTTTTACTTAGAGATCAAAGTTGTTGAATTGGGAATCCTGATATTGGATTGATGGTTTTGTTGAAAATGTGTGTGCTTACACATTTTTATTGATTCATATGTAAAATATCATGTAATATTTCCGAAATATGATGTCTATGTCCCGATAATTTTTATATTTGTGTGCCTACACACTTTTTTAATTCATTAAAAGTCATTTAATTATATAAGTTGATTTTCGATGGCAAAAAATAAAAAGACTACCATTCAAGATTTGGCCAACTATGCCAATGTTTCCATAGGGACCATTGACAGGGTTTTGCACAATAGGGGAAAGGTGTCTGTTGACAAAAGGAAAAAAGTGGAAGAGGCCATAGAGAAATTGGATTTCAATCCCAATCTCCTGGCAAGAACATTGGCTTTGGGAAGTCAGTTCACGGTTTGTAGCCTGTTTCCGGAAGCGACCAGTTCCCAGAGTTATTGGGCGTTACCGAAAATAGGAGTGGACCAGGGAGTGGAGGTTTATAGGGATTTTGGTATGGAACTCCATACTTATGAGTACAGTTTGTTCGACGAATCCAGTTTTATTAAAAATGCCGATGCCATCCTTGGTGAGAATCCAAGCGGTGTAATCTTGGCGCCCCTGTTTGAAAAGGAAAGTCTAGAATTCATAGCGAGGTTGGAAGAAAGGAATATTCCTTATGTCTTTATAGATGCCAACATTAAAAACAAGGAAAATCTCAGTTACATTGGACCTGATCTAAAAGGTAGCGGCTATATCGCAGGGAAATTGTTGAATTCGGTCTTGGGGCCTTCAGATGACATTCTTATTGTAAACATGGTAAAGGGATTTGAGAATAGTGCCCACACAGCTGTGGTAGAAAATGGTTTTAGGGATTATTTTAAGGCACATGAATCAATGGCGAATAGAAATATAAATTCTATTACAATACCCTCAACCGCTGAGACCGAGGTAAACAGGGAACTGACTACCTATTATATCAAAAACCCCGGAACCAAAGGCGTGTTTGTCACGAATTCCAGGGCACATATAATTTCCAGGTATCACGCCATGCATGAGCTGGACATAAAGGTGGTGGGGTTTGATATTGTTCCGGGAAATGTGGTCGAACTGAAAAATGGAAATATAGATTACATCATTTCCCAAAGACCGGTATTTCAGGGGGTAACCGCTGTAAAGACGCTGTTCGATTTTTTTGTATATAAAAAGTCGCCTTCCGCCATTCAGTATGTCCCTTTGGATATCATTATTAAGGAGAACGTAGATTATTATATTAATTTTCAATAAAGGTCTTGCGCAATTGCTATAAATTGGCAATGGTCTATGGGCTATCTTTAAACTAGAAACAAATATTATGGGAGTAAGAGTACTTGGATGTTTAGTGTTATTGGCTTTTTTTGGTTCCTGTGGCAATGGCAAGTCCAAAAAGAACGATGTAAGTCTTTCACAGGAAATGGTAAAGTCTGGCATTAGGGTAGAAAATAAAGTATCGGAACAAAAAGTGGATGTCTACTTCGGGGACGAATTATTTACTTCCTACATCTACCCCGATAATATTATGAAGCCATGTTTATGGCCTATAGTGACTTCGGAAGGTACGGAGATTACGCGTAAATATCCATTGAAGACAGTAGCCGGAGAGCGTGCGGATCACCCGCACCATATAGGAATGTGGATGAATTATGGCGATGTTAATGGGATTGATTATTGGGGACATTCGGAGGCTACTCCCGAAGATCGCAAGCCATTTAGTGGCGTTGTCAGGCATCAAGAGGTTGTCGAAGCCGATGCCGATGATACCCAAGGAACGATAAAGGTCCGAACCAATTGGGATGCTCAGGGACGTACTCAGATAAAGGAAGGCATTGAACTTCGTTTTATGGATAAGGGCAAGGTTAGGATTATAGATTGGATAAGCACCTTAACGGCCCAAGAGGATATTTTGTTCAAGGATACCAAAGAGGGAATGTTTGCCATTAGGGTAAGTCGCGAACTGGAATTACCATCCGATGACCCTTTAACATTAACCGATGCACATGGAAATCCTGAGACCATTAAGGTAATTAATAATGACGTGGTTTCGGGGGATTACTTGAGTAGTGAAGGTATTAAGGGTGAAGATGTTTGGGGAACCCGGGCCAAGTGGATGAAGCTCTTTGGAAAGTATAAGGAGGAGAATGTTGCCGTGGTAATTCTGGACCATAAAAAGAATCCAGGATATCCGGCCTATTGGCACGCTAGGGGCTATGGTCTTTTTGCGGTAAACCCATTGGGTCAAAATGTATTTTCGGATGGAAAGGAAACTATGGACTTGCGTTTGAAGAAAGGGGAGTCGGTTCGTTTTGCATTCCGGACACTGGTGTGCTCTGGAGAAATTTCCGATGAAGAAATCAATACGCTGGGGCAGGAGTTTTCCGGCCTTTATTAGCCTAATTTTAAAGACATTCAAGATAAATAAAGTTATTAACGATCAAACCTGGATAGCATGAAATCAAATTCAAGTTCAAGAAGAAGTTTTATTAAAAAAACCGCGGCCAGTTCGGCCTTTATAGCTACCGCTGGAATCCTCCCTCAATTTAGTGCCAAAAGTTATGCTCGTATTCTAGGTGCCAACGATCGCATCAATGTATCTGTAATGGGGGTCAATAGTAGGGGAAATGCCTTGGCTCAAAATTTTGCAAGTCAAGAGAACGCTGAGGTTATCCATGTCTGCGATGTGGACAGTAGAGCCATCCTAAAATGTTTGGATTCTGTAAAAGGTAGACAGGACAGGAAGCCAAAGACTTTTACGGATTTTCGAAAATCCTTGGAAAGCAAGGATGTGGACGCCATGGTGATTGCCGCACCAGATCATTGGCATGCACCGGCATCGCTCTTGGCCATGGAAGCGGGAAAACATGTATATGTGGAAAAACCATGTAGCCACAACCCCAATGAAGGGGAAATTTTGGTACAGGCTGCACAAAAATACGGCAAGGTAATACAGATGGGGAACCAGCGCCGCTCATGGCCCAATGTGGTTGAAGGGATAAAAGCTTTGCAGGCCGGTGCCATAGGAAGGGTATATTTTGGTAAAGGATGGTATACCAACAACCGTAAATCCATAGGGATAGGGAAGGAAGTTGAGGTACCTAATTGGCTGGACTGGGACCTTTGGCAAGGTCCAGCGCCAAGAATGAAGTATAAGGACAATATTGTACATTACAATTGGCATTGGCTATGGCATTGGGGTACTGGGGAGGCCTTAAATAATGGTACCCATATGATAGATTTATTACGATGGGGCATGCAGGTGGACTATCCTGTTCAGGTTAGCTCAAATGGCGGCAGGTACAGATATCAGGACGATTGGGAGACGCCGGATACACAGGTGATCAATTTGGATTTTGCAGAAGGATTGTCCATGTCCTGGGAAGGTAGGAGCTGTAATGGTAAACCTATAGAAGGGAGCTCGGTAGGCGTTATGTTCTACGGGGAGAATGGTAGTATGCTAATCCCTGGGGGCAATAGTTATAGTATTTTCGATTTGGAGGGTGAATTGGTTAAGGAAGTTAAAAATACACAGGAAATAGATCCCAGGAATAATTCTAACCCGGCAGAACTTTTGGATGCCTTGCACATACAAAATATGTTCGATGCAATCCAGATAGGGACCAGCCTCAATGCTGATATAGATTCCGGTCATAAAAGCACCTTGTTGGTGCAATTGGGGAATATTGCCCAGCGCACGGGGAGGTCTTTGAATATAGATCCTAATAATGGTCACATTTTGCAGGATAGCGATGCCCAGAAGTTATGGAGCCGTGCTTATGAAAACGGTTGGGAAATGAAATTGTAATAAAAATATATGGCAAATAGACGATCATTTTTAGAGAAAATAGGAAAAGGGGCAGCATTTTCAACCTTGGCCCTGTCCTTACCGTCACCTTTGTTTTCCCAACTAAAATTCGGAAAATCGCCGGTAGCGAAAAACAAGATTATCGGTATCATTGGTGCCGAGAATTCACATACCAGAGGTTTTGGTAAAATGTTCAATTTGGATAAAAAATTTCCTGGCTGGGAGCTTAAATATGTATGGGGTGAAAAGGAGGAATTTGCCCAACTGGCCAAGACCGAAGGAGGCATTCCCAATATTGTAAAAGATCCATTGGAAATGATGGGAAAGATCGATGCATTGATTGTTGATCATCGACATGGCGATCTTCACTTGGATGCAGCGCTTCCGTTTGTAAAGGCCGGGATACCCACCTTTATAGATAAACCATTTTGCTATAGCAGTCAGGCTGCAAAAATATTCCTTGAAATGGCGAGAGCGGTTGGTACTCCGGTAACATCCTACAGTTCAATAGCCCATAGCTATGCCACGGAGGATATGAAGAAACAATTGGCAGAAATGAAGGACATAAATCAAGTAACTTGTTACGGCAAGGCCGATATCAATTCCATATATGGAGGCTTTTTCTTTTATGGAGTGCATATGGTAGAGCCTCTGATCTATCTTTTTGACGAAAAAATTGTTTCGGCTAGATTCAACAAGAACGACAAGGAGAACTTGAACAGTAGTGCCAGTTTAATATTTGAAAATGGAAGGATGGCCACCTTGATCATTACGACCAAAAAGTACGGCTGGCAGACTTTTGTGGAGACAGATGAAGGAGTGGTTGAATTAAAGTCCCGAGCGGAGACCGTTGATCCGGATAAAAATTATGTGGATATGGTAAATATGTTCAGCACAGGAAAGGAACCCCGCAGCCACGAGAGTATTATTCATGGTATTGCAGTGTTGGAAGCCGTTCAAAAATCAATAATTTCAGGTAATTGGGAATCCGTTATATCATAATGAGGAGGAGTAAAAAGAAAACCCTACACAGTTTCTGGATAATGGCCTTAGCCTTGGGATTAGTATTTATGGGTTGCAGAAACAAAACGGAAAAGAATCAGGAGCCAATGAAGGTTTCTGAACAATTGTACAATAACCTAACCGATTTGGAGAAGGAGCAGGGCTGGGAACTGCTTTTTGATGGAGAGTCGTTTAAGGGTTGGCGCGGTTTGGGTAGAAAGGATGTTCAAACCGAACTATGGAAAATTGAGGGCGGAACAATAAGGAAACTAAATAGTGGAGAGGTGCCTTCCATGCCGGACGGACAGCCCATGGAAGGGGCGGATTTAATGACCGTGGATACCTTCGACAATTATGAATTGTATTTTGAATGGAAAATATTAAAAGCGGGCAACACGGGACTAAAGTACAATGTGTCCGAGGAAATGTCGCAAAAGTTTGGTTCCCAATATTCGGCACTGGGATTTGAATACCAATTGTTGGATGATTCGGATACCCTTTATGCAGGCAAGCTAAAGCCATCCCAATACACTGGGAGTCTTTATGATATGATTGCTGCTGACAATGCGGATGTCAGGCCGGCCGGGATGTTCAACTCGAGTCGAATTGTCATCAATGATAGGAGCGCAGAGCATTGGCTTAACGGGAAAAAGGTGGTTGCCTATGAATTTGGTTCCCCGCATTTGGATTCCCTTTTTCAAAAAAGCAAATTTGTGGACTATCCGGGGTTTTTGGAAAAAAGAAAGGGATATATCGTCCTTCAAAACCATAAGGACGATGCCTGGTTTAGGAATATTAAGATTCGCAAAATTAAATCCGGAAGTTAGTTTCCGATGACATTGATAAGGGTCTGATAATTATAAATTCAACCAATTGTTATGATATTTAAATATACATCAGTTTTAGCACTATTCTTTTTTTACAACATGGGAATATCACAGTCTATTGATACAAGCGGAATGGAGGGTATTTTGTACTCCGATGAGGGATGGGTCTCCATATCGACCACAAACGGAAAAATTTCGGGAATAAACCGATTGGCCAAAGAGAACAAGGTTTCCAAAATGTACGTAGCACCAGGTTTGATAGATGTTCAGATCAACGGTTATATGGGAGTGGATTTTTCGGGTCCCGATCTTACTGTGGAAGGGATAAGAAAAGCTACAAAAGCCTTGTGGAAGGCTGGGGTAACCACTTATTTTCCGACCATTATTACCAGCGATTTCAATAGAATGAAAACGAATTTTGCAATTCTGGCCGAGGCACAAAAAGATCCGGAAATAGGAAAATCCATTCCCGGATTCCATTTGGAAGGGCCTTATATTTCACCTCTACCCGGCTTTCGAGGCGCACATCTGGAGAAATATATTAAAAATCCGGACTGGGAGGAATTTCAGGAGTTGCAGAAGGCAGCCAACAATGGCATAAAATTAATTACCGTAGCTCCCGAATTGGACGGGGCAATACCCTTTATCCGTAATTGCGTTGCCAATGGTATTATAGTAGCACTTGGACATCACAATGGTAGTGCAGAGGATATAGAACGAGCTATAGATGCTGGTGCAAAAATGGCCACCCACTTGGGCAATGGTTGTGCCAACGAGATCAATAGGCACCATAATCCCATCTGGCCACAATTGGCCGACGATCGTATTACTCCCAGTCTAATTGCGGACGGATTTCATTTGACAAAGGAAGAGGTGAGAAGTTTTTATAAGGTAAAAGGCCCAAATAATACTATTTTGGTCTCGGATGCCTTGGATCTAGCAGGTCTTCCCCCTGGAGAGTATACCCGTGGAGAGCGTACATTATTGCTGACCCCCAATGTGGTAAAATTACCAAAGGAAAATGTTCTTGCGGGGGCAGCATCACCCATTAGTGCCTGTGTGGGCGTAATTATGGATTTTACCCAATGTACTCTTAATGATGCCATACAAATGGCAAGCACCAATCCTGCAAAGATGTTTTCCCTCAATGAAATTGGTGAAATAGGACAAGGAAAACGAGCCGACCTGATTCTCTTTAATTTGAAGGATAATCAAGTGGTAATTCACAAGACATTTGTGTCCGGACATTTGGTATATTCCAAAGATTAGCTTCCTGTGAATTTCTATAGTGTTGAATGTAGAGGTACTTGGTTAAAAATTAAATCTATAAAAGCAGGATATGGGCAATAAATCATTAATCAAAAAAATACTATTGGGAATTAGCGCCGTAGGTCCGGGGTTATTTCTTATTGGCTACAACATAGGAACGGGTAGCGTTACCACAATGGCGAAGACCGGTGCGGAATTTGGCATGGGCCTGTTTTGGGCAGTAGTGCTTTCCTGTATTTTTACTTACATATTAATGGTTGCCTATGGCAAAGTAACCTTGGTGACGGGTAGGACTGCGCTGTTTAATTTTAAACAGGAGTTTAAACGGGGCTGGATACTTTCGCTCTATATTATTTTGGTATTGATCATAGGGGAATTATTGGCTCTTATGGGCGTAATGGGTATAGTTGCCGATTTGGTACAGGAAGGGGTACGTTTGGCGTATGATGGTGTAGTAATCCACAGGGCATGGATCATCTTGTTTTTTGTGGTGATACTTGTCTTTTTTTTATGGTTCGGCCGTTATAAGGCATTTGAAAAAGTATTGACCGTTCTGGTTATCCTGATGGGACTTTCCTTTTTGGTAGTTTTTGTTATGGTCCGCCCGGATATGATGGATATCCTATCTGGTATGGTTCCAAGTATTCCGGACACTCCCGGAGCACTGGGGCTCATTGCGGCCATTACGGGTACCACCTGTTCAGCAGCTGTTTTTGTTATGAGAAGTACCGTGGTGGCCGAAAAGGGGTGGGGTATCAATGATCTAAAAAAGGAAAAGACAGATGCCTTTGTATCGGCTTTTATGATGCTTTTCTTAAGTGGTATCATCATGGCCGTTGCGGCAGGTACCCTTCATATTTCCGGGATGAAGCTGGACGATACAGTAGAAATGATATCCCTATTTGAGCCATTGGGAGGTAAATTGGCCGCTTTTGTACTAATTATAGGGATTACAGGGGCCGGGCTCTCCACTATTTTTCCGATCGTGCTTATAGCTCCTTGGTTGCTGGCCGATTACAGGGGAACTCCAAGAAACATTCATTCAAAGTCTTCGAGAGTGCTAATACTTGGCGCCATGGTATTTGCTTTTGGAACTGTCTTTTTGGAGGAAAGGCCTCCTGCACTTATGGTTTTCTCCCAGGCTTTTCAAGCCTGTATCCTTCCTGCAGTGGCGGTTCCTATGTTTATATTGATCAACAAACAGAAATTAATGGGGAGTAACAAGGCCAGTACCAAGCTTAATATCGGTCTTGTAGCGGTAATCCTATTTTCACTGCTAACCACATGGTTCGCTATAACAGAATTTATCTAAAATTAAACAATGGAAAAGTCGTTTGAAATTGAAAATTTGTCCATAAAAATATATGAACAGACAAAGGAAATGGGAGCAGCGGCAGCTGATTATGTTACCAGTAAATTGAATGATGCAATTGTTAAAAAGGGTGGGGCCAATCTTATCTTGGCCACTGGTGCATCACAGTTTTCATTTTTGGAAGCGTTGCAGACCAAGGAAATTGATTGGAAAAAAATAACAGTATTTCACTTGGATGAATACAAAGACATATCCGAATCCCATCCCGCGAGTTTTAGAAAGTATCTCAAAGAGCGCATTTTGAATAGGGTAGCACCAAAAAAGATATATTTCCTAAATGGCGATGCGGCAAATTTGCAATTGGAAATCAATAACTATGAAGAGGCATTGCAAGCGCACCCAATAGACATTGCTTGTATTGGAATAGGAGAAAACGGACATATAGCCTTTAATGATCCCGCAGTTGCCGATTTTGAAGATCCCAAATTGGTGAAGGTGGTGGAGTTGGATGAAGCTTGCAGAAATCAACAGCTTGGTGAGGGCTGGTTTCCAACTTTTGCCGATGTGCCCAAGGAAGCTGTTACATTGACCATTACGGCCATAATGAACTGTAAGGCCATTAGTTGTGTGGTGCCAGACGAAAGAAAGGCCCAGGCCGTTTATAATAGCCTGTACGGGGATATAAGTACCAGCTGTCCGGCTACCATACTCAGGACCCATCCGGAAACCGTCCTGTTTTTGGATAAAGGATCGGCATCCTTGATCAAATAATTGGTCATTCTTCGTTGCCCTATAACTTAACATGAAGGAGCCGAACAAGGTATTGCTTGGCCTCACTTTATGCTAAGTGCTTCATTATCGAAGGAAATACCCTCCCAACCACTGATCATAAAATTACGAATGTTTTGGTGGTCCGTACCTTTTGGATTTTCAAGGACATCTTTTCGGTAATAGGAACCAAAGCAGGCCAAGGTTTCCTCTTTGCCCAACTTGTGATGTTGCGCAAAAGAAAATACTTTACAGGAACCTGAATTTTGTCCGGCCTCATTAATCACTTCCCCATTGGTGAATTTTGAAGGTGAAAAATTATAATAAGTGTCAATAACACCTATGGTGTCTCCAAAGGTTATCTCTTCTGGAGTCTTTCTTAGTTTGTCTAGAAATTCGTAAACCGTCATTGTTCGATGGGATTTTAGTTCAGCGCGTAAATTTAGATTATCCCATCAAAAATTAAGTAGGATATGTGAAGTTAATTATTCCATCATTTCTCAAATTGGTTAGGTCTATATTTTTTATCTTTAAGGAAAATAAATAAAATCCAATCCGATTGTTGGATAATTGTGGTAGGGTTTCAATTTCAATAATTAATCAGTACTAAAAATAGATACACATGAAACAACTAATTCTAGGTATGTTGCTATTTGCAGTTTTTCCCTTAATGGCGCAAGAAATAAAAACGGAGATTCCCCCCAACGAAATTCAAATCAAAACTGCAGTTTTGCCCGCTCCTGATGAAAAAAAGGATGGCGCTATGGTATATGGATATAATAGCTCGGGAGAACTGGTAGTTTTGAGAAAGGGAATCAATAATTTGGTCTGTATAGGCGATAACCCTGGTAAGGACGGCATCAATGTGGCATGTTATTCCAAAAAACTCGAACCCTTCATGGCCCGTGGCAGGGAACTCTCTTCGAAAGAACTTTCCGGCGAAGAGCGGGAGAAAATCCGTGCCAAGGAAGTGGCATCCGGTAAAATAAAAATGCCCAAGGAACCTAGCATGATGTATGTGTATTATGGAAAATCCGAGGATTATGATATTACCACCGGAGAGTTACAAAATGGAAAATTTAGATACGTTATTTATACCCCTTTTGCAACCACGGAATCTACAGGCTTACCGGACAAACCCCACGCACCGGGAATGCCTTGGTTAATGGATCCCGGTACGCATAGGGCCCATATTATGGTGGGGCCATTTAATTAATTCCAATTATTTATATTTATTGGGTTGGGAATCGCACGCAATTAATGGCGATAAGAAAGTTGTGTGTAAAATTTTATAAACCCCTATGGTAAAGTTCTGCACTTGTTCTCGTCGTATATACTTCTGTTTGTGCAAACTAATTTAAACCTTACATTTGCACGTTTTTAATTTTCAGAAAATATTTGGAAAATGGGCAGTAATAATCTGGTGGACAGGCAGGAGAATGTAGTGGAGACAATAAGTCAAGAAGAAATAGATCAGTGTATTTTTCTACTTAATAAGTTGGTAGGTAACGGGCATAAGGTTTTTGAACTTCCGGAGGACAAAAGAGTGGCCTTGTTAAAGGCTGCGGGCCAGTTGTCCAGACCCGCCAAGAATGAATTTAAACAGCGTAAAAAGGACGCGGCCAAGGCTGCCAAACGCAAGATGATAGAGCGCGATAAGCATGCGCGTAAGGAAACAGGTATAAGAAGCGCCAGGGAAGCTGCCGTATTTGTAGCTCCCAAATTGTTGGCTGCTCCGGTCAGGGAAACTTTGGAGGAGCTGGAACTGGAATCCCCGAGGAATTGCTATGTCTGTAAAACGGTATATACCAAGTTGCATCATTTTTATGATACCATGTGCCCAGAATGTGGCGACTTTAACTATGCAAAACGCTTTCAGACGGCCGATCTTAGTGGGCAGGTGGCCATAGTTACGGGGTCCAGGTTAAAAATAGGATATCATATTACCCTAATATTGCTAAGGGCAGGAGCCACCGTGGTGGCCACCACTAGGTTTCCGGTAGATTCTGCACTGCGTTTTTCCAAAGAAGAGGATTTTCATGAATGGGGCCATAGACTTAAAATACATGGCCTGGATTTAAGACATATCCCAAGCGTTGAAATTTTTTGCAATTTTATAGAACAGCAATACGACCGATTGGATATCCTGATCAACAATGCCGCTCAAACGGTAAGAAGACCAGCCGGATTTTACCAACACCTTATGAAAAATGAGGAGGTAGCCTTTAGTGATTTGCCACCAAGGGCCCAGGAAGTATTGTCCGATCATGATTTTTGTTTGCAGGAACTAAATAGCCTTACCAAGGGCACGGCCAGTACCCAAAATAATGCATTGCCTGTTAATTGGCATGCGCCTGAACCAGGTATTGGTATTAGGGCGTCTGCGAAACTTTCCCAGATCCCCTACAGTTTTGATAGTTCCCTTTCTGCCAAGGAAGTTTTTCCCGAAGGGGAACTGGATGCCGATCTGCAGCAAGTTGATCTAAGGAAAACCAACAGCTGGCGACTTAAATTGGGAGAGATAGAGACCCCTGAAATGATAGAGGTGCAATTGGTGAATGCCATTGCCCCCTTTGTGCTCTGTAACCGATTGTCAAAGCTTATGCGGCAGAAGAATACAGGTAAAAAACATATTATCAACGTATCGGCCATGGAAGGGAAATTTCATAGGTTTTACAAGGAGGATCGTCACCCCCATACCAATATGGCCAAGGCTGCCCTTAATATGATGACGCATACTTCTGCTCTGGACTTTGCCAAAGATGGTGTTTACATGAACGCTGTGGATACAGGTTGGGTAACCGACGAGGATCCCATAGAGTTGTCCAAAAGAAAGGAAGAAGTCCATGATTTTCAACCTCCTTTGGATATTGTTGACGGTGCCGCTAGGGTATTGGATCCATTGATTGATGGTATCAACTCTGGTAAACATTGGTGTGGTAAGTTTCTGAAAGATTATAGGCCCATAGACTGGTAAGAATTTTTTTTAATTAAAAGTGTTGCGGAGCGATGGGTCTATATCCACTGCTTTGTTTTTTGGGAAGCGGTAGGAGATGCCAAAATTTATTAAATAATCGGCAAAAGCTGCATCCCCATTTCTAGGAGTTCCAGTACTTACTTCTGTTTGCCTATCCGTTATACTTTGTGGTCTGTCCCTGCGAACGGCAAAAGGTACATTTAGATTTAGGTTTAGATTGTGAAGAAAATAAGCCACGCCCGGTTCAATTGAAAGTACATTGCCAGGTCTACGAAAGCCTTCGTTTCCGCCAATTAGGTCTTTAACGGGCACAGCATCGAAGCGGGCTCCCAGGGAAGTAGATATTGCACTGGACAAACTATAACTTAATCCTGTACGAACCGAGTATTGGTCCGGTACGGCCATGATGGCTTCGTTTTCCAAGATAGGGCTCAATGTTTCCCTAAACGTTCTAATTCCATTTGTTTCCCTAGGGTTCAATAGGTAAAAGCCGCCACCATAGGCAAATAGACCGGTACCCAGTTTTTGGTAAAACTGAAAATCTACGGTAAGTCCAAAGCCACCGTCCCCTGGTTGAATGGATTGGTCAACAGGTCGTACTTCGGGACTCCCCTCAGGGCCAACATTATAAAATACATCGGTTGCATTGTAGTTGCCCGTAGGTAGTTTTAAGCCTATGCCAAGGGCTATATTCCCACCTGAATGTTGAATTGGATCCAATAGCCAATATCCTATACCGGCCCTTATATCGGCCAAACCTCTGGAAAAAGTACTGTTTCTTTCTTCCCTGCCATGCTCATAAAGGGAAGATCGGGCATTTATTACGGTGGGTATGGTAATACTGGTGTAGAAGCGGTCAGAGATGCCATAGGTAAGGAAAAAGTCCCACGCATGGGAATGATTAATTACTTCAGTATTATCGGTTACCCGATCCGACTCTTCCTCCGTTCCCCTAAAATGCCGAAAAGATTTAAAATATCTATAATTCATTCCAACTTGAAGGTCACCCTTGCCCAGAAGATTATTTTCCAGGCTGTTTCCTACACAAGAGGAAAAGTGCCTGATGGCAACACAGCCTTGGGCGTTTAGTGTTATGGGGTTAAACGACAGGGTAAAAAGCATGCACCCTAAGAAATGTTTTACATTTAGTGTTTTCATATTTGGAATTGACATTAGGTTAGTACTCGGCATTCCCATTTAGCGTTATGGATAATGCCAGTTATTTTTTTAATAAATATTTTTTGTTGATTAGAATAGCAATGCGTTGGCCTTATGCAGTTTCCTCAAACCCATTAGATGTTTATCGTTGGGTAAGATTTTCATACGAACGTGGATATATAAGCAGTAGCGCACTGATTATTACGATATTCTTAATAATGTATTGCCCTACCAAAGTAAGTGAGAACGGGGCATGGGAAAAGGAAATTTCCGGAAAAAATACTACCGGAATAAAAGTAAGTGCCAAATGCGCAAGTGCGGCAACAATAACTTTTTTGAGCTGAATTTTAAATATTAAGCACAACCCAATGCCGACCTCAATAATTGCCAGTAAAAGTATACCAACATTTTCTGGAATAAGATTAAAGGTCAATAATGAAATGGTTTGCTTGGCCAGTATATCCGCCGGACTAAGTCCAGGGAAAAATTTTAGCATCCCAAACCAAAGGTAGATTATGCCTATGCTTATACCAAGTATTCTGCCATTTTGGGATAAACGAACCATTTAATACAGTTTTTTTCTATTGATTTTATTTTTCCAGGTTGGGAATGGATTTCCCAACCAAAGCCAAGGGTTTTTAAAAGAGAGTATTATTGACTTACTGGAGATTCCCCTTTGCCATTTTCACCTATAAGCTCTAGGTATTTCTTATAATGGTGCCTGGCTACTTGTCTGCCCAATTCCAATCCTGCAACATTATCGGCCTGGATATGATATCCTCCCATTACTCTTGATATTCCTGCCATTTCTGCTGTTTCTGTAAAAGTTGGGAATTTTATAATAACAGGATCGTCTAGGTTATTGGGCTCTGTGAGCGCTCCCGGAACCAGTTCAACTTCCACTCCAAAATGTTCGTCCCCGGTAAATAAGCGCAAGGCCTCCGCACATCCTCCGCTTATGGTGCTGTGGCCAGAAACATAGCTTGGGAAAGGAGGACAAAGGAAGGCATCAGGGGAGTAAGGCCTCCAATCCTTACCCTTCATTTCAATCATTCCTTTATCGGGACCTCCCCAGGCCTTAATTACCTTGTCTTGATAGTAATCGTGGACCAAGGCATAGGGGCGCGTATAATCATAGTACATTTTGGAATCCCAACAAGAAATAAAGGCATCCATGGCTACGGATTCTACCAAAAAGTACATCTTTACATCTTGATCCAAGGTATGGTTGTCCCGGGTAGATACGTCTTGCGCAAATTTCAACCAATGTCCTGCCTGTTGTACGGATTTGGGCCCATCTCGCATGAACTCTACCAAGGCCTTGTTTTCTGGGGTTAAATTGGCCTGAAGGTCAATAACCTCTTGAACTTCTTTTTCCAATTGTTCGGAACCGACCATAGGCGGTGGACCAGGCCTAAACTGATCTGCCGTTTCCAATAATAGAGGTTTTACTTTTTGCCAATAGGGTGTTAGACAACCTGGATTGTATTTATTGCCTTCCTCATCAATAAAATACTTTGGCTGCCATCTGTTGAGGTCAATATTTTTGTCAATGTCATTTACCGGTGCATAATTGGTATAATCAAAGTAGGGCTGCCCATTGGAACCTTCAACTTCCCCGTACTGGTTGGAACCATCATTTTTGCGTGCATTGATGATCATTTCAGCAGCTAGGTTGCCAACTCCCTCCGGGGTACTAACATCCTTGGATCGATTATCAGGGTCAAGGCCCAAAGCGATCATTTTCTCCTTAAACATTGTACTGTCGGAATAATAGTATTCCTTTAAGGCTCTATATGCGGCATAACTAACCGCTATTTCCTTGTTCTTAAGTGTTCTTTTGTTTTCAGGGAAACGCTCAACGCCTTTTAGGTATAGGGGTTCTGCCTTTTCATCGAATCGTGTCCAGGCATCGAACATGGCAGTACAGATTAGTCCTAGATATCTGGAGGTAACGGTTGGTCTTGGTTTAAAGCGATCTGTATCCATAGCAGTACCTTCAAGCGCCATATAGGCCCATTGGTAGGCCACGTTGTCCTTTCCCCGCGGTTCATCGGCCATGGCCATCAGATTATCCGCCATATTCACGGAAGGTTTGGATTGCTCCTTACAGCCCATCAATCCAAAAAATAAGATACAAAGTATAGGTAGGAAAAGTCTCTTAAAGTTCATGTTAGTTGGTTTTGTTACTAACAATAGTAGAATTTTAGATGGCTTGAAAATTATTTTTTATACGAAATGACTATATTGCTTGATGAAAATGGTAATTTATTGGATAAGATCATGAAGTGTTTAATTGTTGATGATGATCCGTTGATTTGTGATTTACTTGAGCACTTTTGTAGCAAGATCAGTGAAATTAAAGGTGTAACTACAACGGTATCCGGTTTTGAATCTATTAACCTTATAAATAGTTCATCTTTTGATCTGATTTTTTTGGACTACAATTTACCGGACATTACTGGCAGGGATATTTTGGACCTCAATCCCAACTCCGCCGTTATTATGGTTACTTCCAACAAAGATTTTGCCTTGGATTCCTATAACTATCCCAAAATTGTAGATTTTTTGGTAAAACCTCTCGACTTTCCTAGATTTTATAAGGGTTTTTTAAAGGCTAAGGAATTCATATCCACCAGTAAAAAAGTACCGGAAAAGGATGGCAGATTGTTTATAAAGGAAGGTGGGAAACTGGTAAAAATAAAATTGAAAGAGGTAGCCTATTTTAAATCGGAAGCCAATTATATATCCATCGTTTTTAAAAACAAAAAGATATTGACCCTAATGGCCCTTAAAGACCTTGAACCTAAACTTCCCGATTTTTTTCAACGTGTGCATCGCTCTTACATAATTAACCTAAATATGATAGATGTGATACATACCGGTGCCGTGGAAATAAATAAAGACCATGTTCCTGTAAGTCAGCGCTATGCCTCAGAACTGCTTAGGAAGATCCAACTTTTAAATTAAGGTGTCTTTCCGCTCTAATACAGCACAAATAATAGGCAAAAACATTATTTATTTTGTTGAGAACATCAATATTTATGGCTGATATTTTATCAGGGAGTACTTCTTTAAGATCGGTCAATTTAAGATTGTTGATATGGGCTATTAATTTATGGATCATGGCTTCCCATTTTACTTGATCCTTACTTCCGCCAATTTTGTTTATTCCCTTAAGATAGTTTTCAAATTCTTTCTCCAGTAATTTTAGGACCTTGTTTATTTTAGGGATGTCATGGTCATAATTGCTATAGATATTTGAAAAATCCGGAGCCTTAAATTCATTGCTGCCTAAAATTTTATGGACCGTATCTTTTAATTGGTCTATTTGGAAGGGTTTTTGAAAATATTCGCTGTATGGGGTGTTGGCTTCATTAGCATCCAAGGCTGAAATAATAATAAGTGGACAGTTTATTTTTTTGGCTTCGATCCAATGCTCCAATCTAGAGTTTATTTTTTCATTTTCCAGCATCAAATCACTTATTATCAAATGCAGCGTATCCGAATTTATACTTTTCAAAGCCTCGTCTAGGGACTTGGTCTGTTGCAAGCTAATGTTGTCAAAATTTAGAATATGCTTTATTAGTTCCAATGTGGATGCATCGTCCTCTATGTGCAATATATTGTAGTTGCCACTTAGTTTTGGAAGGGGCAGGACCGAAGAGGGAATAGGTTTCGCCAGTTTTGGGGTCGATGAGGATATGGTAGGGATGCTGATCAAAAATTCGGAGCCTTTACCTTTTTCTGAAGAAGCCATTAGTGTACCTCCAAATAGTGATGTTAACTGTTTAACAATGGAAAGGCCTAGACCGTAGCTGCCATACCTTCCGGACAAATCGTTTTTTTCCATGAAAAAACGGTCGTTTATCCTATTCAGGTTTTTGGGAAGTACCCCTACACCAGTATCATTCACCTTTATATTTAATGTTTGATTTTCCGTGCCGTTGATAGAGGCGGAGAGGCTTATGATACCCTTTTTGGTATATTTTATAGCATTTACCACGAGATTTGTAACTATCTGTGTCAATCTTAAGGCATCGGTCTGAAATAACGTGGTTTCAAGCTTTTTGTCTATACTTAAATTGAAAGTAAGTCCTTTTTGAACGGCTTCGTACAAATAGGTGGAGTGGATATTCCTTAAAAGTTCTGCAATATTGGTAGACTCCAATTGAATGTGCAGCTTGCCTTCAACTAATTTTTGGTGATCCAGAACATCGTACACCAGGCCGGCCAAGCTATTGGAACTTCTTTCCAGTGCATTGATGATGGGTAATTGTGGCTCCAAAGCATTTTTGTACAACAATTTTGTAAGGCCCAAAATGGCATTCAAGGGGGTGCGCATTTCGTGGCTCATATTTTGTAAAAATTCATCCCTTTGCTTTCTTGCCAGCTGTTCTTTCTCCAGAGCGGTGTTCAATTCAAGGACATTTTGATCAATTTTGACCTTCATTTTGGCAAAAGTATTGGCCAAGATCCCTATTTCGTCCTTTCTGTTGGTAGGTAGGGCATGATCATCGGGAATGCCTTGGTCATAGTTGCTGATCGCTTTGGTAATTTTGGTAATTTTTTTTGAAAATAAATTGGTAAAGAACCATGACAGGAGAATTGAGAATAGGCATACCCACAGCAATGTTTGAATACTATCCGAACGTACGTTAAGGGCGTTTTTCAGCAATATGTTTTGATCCATATTGGAAATCAGAAATATTTTTCGTTTTCCATCGAAATAGGGCAGTTCTTTAAAATAACTAAGATAACTACTGTTGTTCTGACCTGTGAGCTGGTGAAAACCATCTTTTGGAAGGCTCTGGGAACTGTATGAAACATTGAAATCGGAATAAAAATTCTGAAATTTTCGGGTCTGTTGGCCAAACTGCCTGGACCTGTCATGTGAATATAAATACTGTCCCTGTGCATCTATTAGATAGAATTGACTGTCATTACCAGCAATTTGATCAAGACTTAGATATAGCGGGCTCAGGTTTATATTAATAATCAAGATACCAACTTTTTTGTTTTCATTATCAAAAATAGGGCTGGCAACACGTAGGGTAGGGGTGAAAGGGGTGCTGATTACACCGTATTCCTCATTTAAATTGATATTGGAAAAATAGTGTTCCCCTTTATTTATTTGAAGCGCTTCTTTAAAATATTCCCGGTCCCCTTTTTGCTGTAGATCGGTCAACTTTAGTACCCGGTCCTCCAATTTGTCGAAACGAATAATCTCCTTACCGTTCTCATCAGCTTCCAGTAATCTGATCTGAAAATAAGTTTCTTTGTTTTCCAGTATAATTCGGAAGAGTTGGTCGATATCGTTGGTGGTTTTTTCCGAGGGCTGGAGTATATGCTGTTGTAAGGTTGGGCTCAAAGCTATTACCGCAATGTCATTGGTCACCTCATTAAGTAAGGCATAAAAGGACTGCTCCGCCAATTCGGTGGCGTGCATAATACGTTCTTTTGAATGGGCCGTAATTACTTGTGAAGCTTTTCTAAATACCAAATACCCGGATAAAAGTATAGAGAAAACAATTAGGCCAGTGAAGAAAAGCGCAAATCGCGTAACTATGGAATGTCTTAAATTCATGTATGGGCGAATATAAGGTATATAGAACTAATTTATACTTTATTTAAATTGAAAACAAAGCCTTTGGCGCAATGCCGAGGAGGTTTTTAAAAGTAGCATATAGTTGCTTTGTACATAGGTGATTTTTATTCTTCAATAACTATATTAAAAGAGCTTGGTTCTTGTTTTAAAAATAAGAGGCAATAAAAAAAATAACGATTTTCACTATATTTGTGAGAGACTTCAGAATTTACTTTGCTTTATGGAGACCTACGCAACAGCGCTTTTATATGCCATCCCGTTTTTTGTAATTCTTTTAACAATCGAAATAACCTATGGCTATTTTGTAAAAAAACAAATGCATAAGGTTATGGATACCGTTTCGAGCATAAGTTCTGGGTTGACCAATATAATCAAGGATACCTTGGGACTGGCAGTTATCATAGTTTCCTATCCTTTTTTGTTGGAGCATTTGGCCATAACCGAAATTAAGGCCACTTGGTTGGTATGGACCATTGCTTTTGTTGTTCTGGACTTTGCGGGTTATTGGAACCATAGGCTAAGCCATAAAATAAATATTTTTTGGAATCAGCATGTAATTCACCATAGCAGTGAAGAGTTTAATCTTGCCTGTGCCCTTAGGCAACCCATCAGCAACCTAGTGGGTTATTTTTCCCTGTTCCTTATCCCAGCGGCTGTTTTGGGGGTGCCCCAAACGGTGATAGCCATTTTGGCCCCCATACATTTGTTCGCACAGTTCTGGTACCATACCAGACATATCGGTAAAATGGGTTGGTTGGAATATGTCTTGGTTACCCCTTCCCAACATAGGGTGCACCATGCTATTAATCCGGAATACATAGATAAGAACCTGGGACAGATTTTATGCGTTTGGGATCGTATGTTTGGTACGTTTCAAGAGGAGCTGGATGAGGTTCCTCCGCAATTTGGTGTATTGAAACCTGCAGGTACCTGGAACCCTATAGTTATCAATTTTCAGCATTTGTGGAGAATATTGCAGGATGTATGGCGAACCAGGAGTTTACGCGACAAATTGCGCATTTGGTTCATGCCTACGGGCTGGAGGCCGGATGATGTTAAGGAAAAGTATCCCATTTCCATTATAGAGGATGTGTACAATTTTAAGCGATATGGATCGAACGCTACCATTGGGCTGAAGCTATATGCCATTTTTCAAATGCTAATAAGTTTGGGTCTAATGATGTTTATGTTCTATAACTACACTGAAATTGGTTTTGAGGGACTACTTATATTTAGCGGCTATATTTTTATCGGAATCTATGGGTATACTACGCTGATGGATCGGAAAAAATATGCTGTTGGGATTGAGGTTACCAGGGGGTTGGCCGGAATTTTATGGTTAGTTTATTTTGGAGATTGGTTTGGACTAAATGCTTACCTTCCAATGGCCAATATGTGGATAGGCGCCTATTTTCTGATCACGATTTTTGCCGCTATATATTTTAGCTATTTTGAAAATAAGGAAACCGAATTGGGAATGGCTGCTTAAGGCCTTTGGGCAATCTAAAATATAGAGAATCTATATTTTTAGGAAAAGCAAGGTTCGGATTTTATCCGTTTCTTGTTTGGTCTCTCAATTCAAATTATGTAAGTAAACTTTAAAAAGTAACTGCTAGAAAATATGCAATTTATTTTTTGGTATTCCTGACTTCTTTGTCCACCAATTCTATATAGCGTTCCATAGCTTCTTCAATACTTACATTTTTTGCTTGGATCAGGGCATTGGCCTTAAAAGCATTTATTAAGGGCGTTCTGCTTCCCGGATGGCTAAAATTGCGGTTGGCAATTTTAAAATAGGCATAAAGCTTTAATAGAAGATCTGCAGGCAACGGGTCTGTATAGTCATTAACGAAATCGACCGCTGCTATAAAATCTTTATTTAGTTTATCAGTCTTCATTTTCTTTTTTAACCCTTGTAGTTGCAATACATGTTTTTGCCCCGGTCACCTTTTGGTGCAATTTAACAGTAATTGCACTATTCAAAGGTAAGAACAAATCTACTCTAGAGCCAAATTTAATAAATCCTGCATCCTCCCCTTGTTGAACGCTTTCACCCACTTCGGCGTAATTGACTATACGACGTGCCAGGGCACCGGCAATTTGGCGGTAGAGGATATCACCAAACTTGGGAGTATTTATAACAACAGTGGTTCTTTCATTCTCTTCGCTGGATTTGGGATGCCAGGCCACAAGATATTTTCCGGCATGGTATTTTGAGAATTTAACAAGTCCACTTGCCGGGTATCTTGTTACGTGCACATTTATTGGAGACATAAAAATGGATACTTGGATCCGCTTTGCCTTAAAATATTCCGTTTCCTCCACTTCTTCAATGACAACCACCTTACCATCTACCGGTGCCAATATTTCATCAAAATTTTTGGAAACGTTCCTTTTGGGATTTCTAAAAAATTGTAGAATTAAAACAAGGATAAGCAGGGAAATTATTTGAAGTCCAAATTTCAACCAAGTTATATCTATAAAATAATTGGCCAGTATAATAATGGAACAAACTATAATAAAGGTTGTTATGATAATTTTTTGTCCTTCTTTATGAAACATGTGAAAAAATAATTAAAGTTAAATATGCGAAAGGCGCGGCAAAAACCAAACTGTCCAATCGGTCCAGCATGCCGCCATGTCCCGGTAAAATAGCCCCGCTATCCTTGACCCCAGCGGCCCTTTTAAATTTAGATTCTATAAGGTCGCCCAAACTTCCTGTAAGTACTATCACAGTTGCTAAGATCAACCATTGTCCCAATGAAATATTGGTCTCATATTTCGATAAAAAATATGATGCAGCCAAGGCAAAAACAAAACCTCCAATTGCTCCCTCTATTGTTTTTTTTGGGGAGATTGATGGGAACAATTTATTGCGGCCAATACTTTTCCCTACCAAATAAGCAAAAGTATCGTTTACCCAAATAAGGATAAATACTCCCATGATCAGAAATTTTGCAAATTCATTGTCCTTATATGGTATCATTGTAAGGAAAATACACCCTCCCCCAATATAAAACAGGCCAATAATAAACTTTTGCAAATTGTTGAACAGTTTTTCTTTCCCCGAAAAAAGGTAGTACAACAATATAAAATTAATCGATATTGTAATGAACATCAAAATATTGACAAGAATCTTATCATCGATAAGATAAATAAATGCCCACCAGAGTGCCAAATAGGCTATAAAAATATGGTAACCTGGAAGTTTTATCATTCGTTTGTACTCGTAAAGACATGCGAGTCCAAAGGTCATAAATAAAAAATCAAAGGCATCGGAGCTTAGGAATACAGCGGAAAGTAGCAGTATTACATAGACTGCACCTGTAAGTAAGCGCCTTAAAATTTCTCTCATGTTATAAGTCTTCCAGAAGTAAAAGATAAAGATTTTTAGAACTACTTCCGTAAGTTAAGAAATCGTCTGAATTTTCAGCCGTGGGTTGGAAATGTTTAATGGTGGTAATATTGGCAGGAATTACATTTTTATACTTCTTTTTAATTGTCTTTAATCCCTCTCCAATAGATTCGACCATTTGGCTGGTAGTGGCAAAAACGATAACATTTGAAGGTAATTCGTGAAGTTTTCTTTCTTTCAATTGGTTGGAGCATACCAAAATGGAACCATTTTGGGCAATTAAATGCTCGCAAGTGGTGAAAAATATTTCACTATTATTGGGGAGGTTGGTGAAATTAATTTCCTGTTTGGAAAATTTTTCCTCCAATCTTTTGTCCATCGAAAAAAAGGTTTGATCCTGCCATTTATTTTCAATGATAATGTTGTCCAAATTGCTGAACACTTCATTAATGGAATCACAATAGAGGAATTTGCCTCCGTTATGTTTAAAATTAATGGTAAACTTTTCGTCAACAGGAATGTTTAAGTCGGGCATATGTTGCCCTCTTGTTTCCACAGTTTCCTTGGAAAACTTCCTTTTTCCTCCCCCGAAAAGTTTATCGAATAATCCCATTAATATCTAAAACGCTTCTTTGGTACCTAGTGTTTAAGTGCAACGAATTATTTAGTGATTTATTTTTTTGTCTCCGATTTTGGAATATCCTTTTTTGCTTTTTCCTCCTTTTCGGCAGCTTCATTGGCTTTTTCCTCCTTTTCAGCTGCTACATTGGCTTTCTCCTCCTTTTCAGCTGCTTCTTCGGCTTCCATCCTCTTGTCTCTTTCAAAAAGGCGTTTACCGAAAATCTTTTCCAAATCGTCCTTAAATATAACTTCTTTTTCCAATAATCGCTCTGCCAATTCGGTAAGTTTATCTTTGTTTTTGGATAATAACTCAACCGCTCTTACATACTGCTCCTCAATAAGCTTGGAAATCTCTTTGTCTATGGTCAATGCAGTCTGCTCACTATAGGGTTTGGAGAATCCGTATTCATTTTGACCAGATGAATCGTAATAGGTTAAATTTCCTATCTCATCATTTAAACCATAAATGGTTACCATGGCCCTAGCTTGCTTGGTTACTTTTTCCAAATCGCTAAGTGCACCTGTAGATATCTGGTTAAAGATTACTTTTTCAGCAGCTCTACCTCCCAAGGTAGCGCACATTTCATCTTTCATTTGATCTGGGCGAACGATTAAGCGTTCTTCAGGCAAATACCATGCTGCACCCAGAGATTGACCTCTAGGCACTATAGTTACTTTTACAAGCGGTGCGGCGTGTTCCAACATCCAACTTACCGTTGCGTGTCCCGCTTCGTGATAGGCAATGGTTTTCTTTTCACCAGGGGTGATTATTTTATTCTTTTTCTCTAAACCGCCAACAATCCTATCCACGGCATCCAAAAAGTCTTGTTTGGTCACCGCTTTCTTTTCTTTACGGGCTGCGATCAATGCCGCTTCGTTACAAACATTTGCAATATCGGCACCTGAAAAACCGGGAGTTTGTTTGGCTAGAAAATCCAAGTCCAATGTTTCGGCCGTTTTTATGGGTCTTAAGTGAACTTCGAAAATTTCTTTACGCTCCCTAATATCCGGAAGATCAACATATATCTGTCTGTCAAATCGACCAGCTCTCATTAATGCCTTGTCCAATACATCTGCACGGTTCGTAGCAGCCAATACTATAACATTGGTGTTGGTACCAAAACCATCCATCTCCGTTAATAATTGGTTCAAGGTGTTTTCCCTTTCGTCATTGGAGCCTGTGAAATTATTCTTGCCTCTGGCCCTACCAATGGCATCGATCTCATCGATAAAAATAATGGCTGGCGATTTGTCTTTGGCTTGTTTGAACAAGTCTCTTACCCTAGAGGCTCCTACCCCTACGAACATTTCAACAAAATCTGAACCAGAAAGAGAAAAGAAAGGAACTTTTGCTTCCCCTGCAACTGCTTTCGCCAATAAGGTCTTACCGGTTCCTGGAGGTCCTACCAATAGTGCACCTTTAGGAATTTTACCCCCTAAGGAGGTGTATTTATCTGGATTTCTCAAGAATTCCACAATCTCCTCTACTTCTTCCTTGGCGCCTTCCAATCCGGCAACGTCCTTGAATGAGGTTCTTGTATCTGTTTTTTCGTCGAATAATTTGGCTTTGGACTTTCCAATATTGAAAATCTGGCCACCGGCTCCACCACCGGCTCCACCGGACATACGGCGCATTAAATAGATCCAAATACCTATGATCAGCACAAATGGCAATAAGGTCAAAAGGAGTTCGGTAAGTACATTCGATTCTTGGTCGTATGTAAGTTCCGTGTCTAAATTGTTTTCCTTTTTAATTTCATTGATTTCGTTTTCAAAATTCTGCTGATCTCCATAGTTTACTATATACTGTGGTGTGGCAGTGGCAGTCAATGAAAAAGGTTGATCGGAAACATCCTTGTGAACCTCCTTATTTAATGCTTCTTCCGTTAAGAAGATTTTTGCTTGTCTAGTATTGGTGATGACCAATATTTTTCTGATATCCCCATTTCTTAGATACTCCTGAAGCTCGGAGGTACTTGCTTTTTTGGTATTCGCGAAGTTTCCGCTACCGAAAAATTGAAAACCAATTAATAATATCGCTATTACGCCATATATCCACCAAGTATTGAATTTGGGTTTTTTGGGACTAGTATTATTTTCTTTTGCCATTATTTTTTTTTACTGATTGAAGCTACTTTCAACTGATGTTACTTTGGCATCTCCCCAAAGTCCTTCTATATCATAATATTCTCTCACTTGTTTTTGAAATACATGTACTACTACGTTTACGTAGTCCATTAAAACCCATTCGGCATTATCCGAACCTTCTACATGCCAAGGTTTGTCTTGAATTGCTTTACTAACGGTTTTTTGGATGGAGCCTACGATGGCGTTTACATGTGTGTTGGAAGTACCATTACAAATAATAAAGTAGTCACAAACAGTATTCTCTATATCTCTAAGATCAAGTAAATTTATATCATGTCCTTTAACCTCTTCAATTCCACTTAAAATTAAGGCAATTAACTCATCTGCGCTACTTTTCCTTTTCTGCATTCAAAAATTTTAAATTTTTACAAAGTTATTATTTTTTTGTTTTTTTAACTATTGTTTTTAACAATACATTATATAATAATCATAAGATTGTAAATGCAATTAATCAAACTTAGTGCCACGGACTCCACAAATGCCTATTTAAAGGATCTGATGTTCAACAATATTCTAGGGGATTTTACGGTGGTAATGGCCCATTCACAATTGAAAGGTCGTGGGCAGATGGGAACAAATTGGCTTTCTGAACCCGGTAAGAACCTGACTTTTAGTGTTTTAGTGAAATCTTTAGATAGTCCGGTCTCCGAACAGTTTCTTTTGAATATTTATGTTTCACTGGCAATTTATGACTCTTTAACCCAACTTAATGTACCTGATTTAAAGATTAAATGGCCTAACGACATTATGTCAGGACATTCCAAAATTTGTGGAATTCTCATCGAAAATATTTTATCCGGACATCATATTCAAGCTTCTATAATAGGAATCGGTTTAAATGTAAATCAATTAACCTTCAATAATCTGCCCAATGTGTCCTCATTAAAACTCCTTCTTGGAAAAACATTGGACCTGGATGAACTTCTTACAAGTATTGTAGAAAACCTAAAAAAACTACTAGGAAATCCAAGCAAAGGGGGCCATAATCGTCCTTTTGAGCTTTATGAGTCAAGACTTTTCAGGAAAGACAAGCCCTCCACCTTTAAAAATCAGGACGATGAGATGTTTATGGGATTTATAAAGGGTGTTTCCAGTGCAGGAAAATTAAAGATTCTAATGGAGGACAATATAATGAAGGAATTCAACCTAAAAGAGGTGCAGTTGCTGTATTGAGCATTGTTCCCAAAATATATTCTGAAAATTATATTTTGGAAAGATTCTCGGACAGAGTGCCTATAAAATTATTGATAGGCGATTTTATCATCATGGCCATCATAGCATTGAATTCCCCTTCAAAACTAAGGGTTACTTCACTCTCATGCTCATTTATTGATGTAATATCGGCAGTCAGGGTAAAAGGCAATTTATCACTTGCTGCTCCCAAAATCAGTTGTGAATGAGGTGTTTGCTGTTTTTTTTGCAATACAATTTCAGGCATTCCTTTAAGTGCAAACAAAAATCTATTTTCGTTAATAAGCTCGAATTTACTAATGTTTTCGGGCATTAAAGTCTCAAAATTCTTCACATCGCTTAGAAAATCAAAAACTTCCTTACTGCTTTTATTAACTTTTTTCTTAGGAGTTTCTAAATACATAATTTAAGATTGCCAGGTAGAGGGGCTACTTTTCCACTCTAGTAAAGTTTTTAATTGATTCTCTTTTATATAATTGGTATCGGAGGCTTGTTGGATTAAATAATCGTAATTGCTCAAGGTATGTAAATCCAAGCCGTATTTCTTAAAGTTTTCATTGGCTACATCAAATCCATAAGTAAAAATGGCCAGCATTCCCTTTACATTTGCACCATTGCTTTTTAAAGCGTCCACGGCATTTAGACTGCTTTTTCCGGTGCTGATAAGGTCTTCAATAACAACAACACTCTGATTGGCCTCCAAACGACCTTCTATTTGGTTTTGACGACCGTGGGATTTGGCTTCGGGCCGTACATAAATAAAAGGTAGTCCCAAATACTCGGCTACCAGCATCCCTATACCTATGGCCCCTGTGGCCACTCCGGCTATCACATCCGGCTTCCCGTACAGGCTTTCTACTTGCTTTCCCATTTGTTCCCGAACATAATTTCTAATGCTTGGGTACGAGAGGATTATCCTATTATCGCAATAAATTGGAGATTTCCAACCTGAAGCCCATGTAAAAGGATTTTCAGGTTTCAACTTAATTGCATTAATTTGCAGCAGAAGCTCTGCAGTTTTTTTGGCAGTGTCTTTGTCTAAAACCATGACGCAAATGTATAAAGTTTTTGTTAATGAGTCACCTCTGATTTTAACAAATAAATTATCAGATACGGCAAATAATAAATATTTTTTGTTGAACGGGTCTGCTATTAATGAGGCAATAGACTCCTTGGCTAGCAAAAAACTTAATGAAGCTTTTATTTATCACCCCAATAATGAGGAGATATTAAAGAAATTTTCTAAAAAAATACCTTTGGTCGTGGCTGCTGGAGGGGTGGTAACCAACAAGGAAGGGAAAGTGTTATTTATTTACCGTAACGATAAATGGGACCTTCCAAAAGGGAAATTGGATAAGGGGGAGAGCATTGAAGAATGTGCATTGCGCGAAGTGGAAGAGGAGACAGGGGTAAAGGGCTTGAAAATTGAGAATTTTCTAAGGACCACTTATCACCTTTTTAAGAGGAACGGGGCCTATAAATTAAAGGAAGTACATTGGTTTGCCATGAAGACCAACTATAAAGGAATTTTGGTGGGCGAAGCCGCTGAGGGAATAGAAAAAGTAAAATGGAAAGGTCCTGATAAAATCAAAAAAGCATTGGAAAATTCTTATGCCAACATCAGGATTCTATTTGAAGATTAAAGGATTAATCCTTTAGCATTCGATAAATGGGATATTGCATATGTTCCGGTTCATAGTATTTGGACCGTTTGTATATCCAATCAAGTTGAGCATACCAGTCGCCGGCAAAAGTACTGTCGATTTCCTTTTTTAGATTAAATTGGGTTTTCATTTCTTGGTTCCCTTGTAGGATTTCCAAGGCAAGATCTTCGAAGACATAAGGAGAAAAACCTTCCTTTTGTTGTAAAATAGCATCAAAGAAATTCCAGTTGAAAAAAGAGTCCGTTGCCTCTGGTTCCAAGGTCTCCAATAAATAGCGCAAGCCTTTCTGATTGGTTGGGACCAAGATGTCCCCGGCCGTAAAATTAACTTTTTGATTGCTGCGCAGCACTTTGGTATTGTAATGTGGGTAGTGCCCCTCAAATGAATTTTCAGCAGTACTATAACTATCTATTTTATATGACTCAACCTCTAAAGAGGTATCCTTCTTTAAGGTCTTAAAGCTTATTTGGTTTACCGTTAATAGTTCTATTATTTTGTCCCATCCTTTCTTTATAATATATGCCTTGGGAATCTCCACCTCATGGGTTGGATGATAAAAGTTTTGGTACTCAACTTCTTTTATAAAAGGTCTGTTTTTATCATATTTGAGCCTGGGGAAGCCGGTTATTTCGCTGTTAAACTCATCGGCTTCATAACCCTTGAATTCCAGGGTAGTACTTTTGGTGGTATCGATGGCCCATTGCAAGGGGTAGTTTTGTTTCTCTAGATATACCTCAAAAGCATTCTCCCTCAAATTTTTAATTTTCTTGTAATCCTTCTCCGAAATTTCCAAGATTTTTGTCATTAAGGCATAGACGCCCTCTACCCTTTGTTTGTATGGTTTAAGCATATGTGTTTCAACCATTAGGCCCAAAGTGTTCCAAAGAGTGGTATAGCCGGTAGAATATCTGGGATAATCCATAAATTGGGAAAAGCCTTTTTCGGGTACTTGGTTAAAAACATTTACATAGGGCGTAATGTCCCAATCTACTTCCTTAAGCAAGTTTTCAAGAGTGGGAACCATCTCTTCATGAAGGTAATTGCCCAATTCACCTCCCAATTTATTATGTTGGGTAAATAGGTGGGTAAGGGTGTATTGATAGTCCGCCCCATTGCTAACATGGTTATCAATAAAGATATCGGGTTTTATTAAGTGAAAAATTTTGGCAAAAGTGTGTGCGTTTTTGGTATCTACTTTTATAAAATCGCGATTAAGGTCATAATTTTTTGCATTGCCCCTATAGCCATAGGATTTAGGGCCATTTTGATTCACCCTGGATGTAGAGTTTCTATTTAAAGCTCCACCAACATTGTAGACCGGAATGGTAACCACCACAGTATTCTCAGGGGCATCCATCTTTTTTAGTGCCAAATCCCTAAATAATAGCATTGTTGCATCTATGCCATCACTTTCTCCCGGATGTATGCCATTGTTTATAAATAGGATACTCTTATCGCGGCCTATTTTTTGAAAATTAAAATCGGCATCCGGGTTGTAAGTTACCACATGTAGGGGGTTACCACTATCGGTATTGCCAATGATCTGTATGTTTATTTCGGGAAACTCCTTGGCGAGTTGAATATAGAAGTCTATGATTTGCAGATAAGTTGCGGTTTCCTCTCCGTTACTACGCTCAAAAACAGTTTTAATGTTTTCAATTTTTCTTTCTTTTTTGGTCTCGCAAGAAATAAGACAAAGCAGTAAAAATAGTCTTACCAGAAGTTTCATGCTACGTTATAATTTGTTTAAAGCTCAAAAAAAAAGACTTTGAAGTTCAATTTGAAAATTAGGTAATTGATGGATAATGCTCTTTAGCAAAAGAGGTCCAAAATAATCTTCAAGAATTCAAAGTTAGCTAAAACTTAGGTATTAAACGGAAATGGAAGCGGTAATTTTTTCTATTTCAGACCTCTTAATAGGTTTGCTATTGTAAATAACAGTGTGGTGTGTCAAGGACCTGAAATTTTCGGCTTTGTCCATGTCAAATTGGTCAATGGAGGAGGTGACAATATTTATGTTGATCTTTTTGTTTATGGGTAATTTTATGAACTCTTCCAAAAATTCCCAGCCATCCATTATTGGCATGTTGATATCCAAAAAAATTAAATCTGGTAGTTCCGATTTTTCGATAATCATTTTCTTTATACGGTCAATTGCCATTTGTCCATTTTTGAATTCAAAAATCTCCTTGCAGGTGGCAACAGAAGTTAATATTTTTTTAATTCCGTAGATTGTTATGGTGTCATCATCGACAATGAAAATTGAATTAATTTTTGTCATTAAAATATAAATTAAACGTGCTTCCAATACCTATTTGGCTCGTGGCACTTATTTTACCGTGCATGGCTTCAATTTGATTTTTGGTAATGTACAGACCTAGACCTTTTGCGTCCGAATTGCCATGGAAGGTTTTGTACATTCCAAACAACTTGGACCCATATTTTTTTAAATCCAACCCAACACCGTTGTCTTCAATACTTATAACCGTATAATTTTGAACATAATTAACGCTTAACTTTATTATGGGGTCAACATCTGGTTTTTTATATTTCAGGGCATTGGTAATAATATTGGTCAATATGTTTTTCAAGTAGGAGGGTACTACGTTTATGTTAACATCATCTGATACTTCGCTGATTACAGTGGCTTTGGCCTTGTTTAGCTGATTATTGACTTGTTTAAGTACTGTGTTTAACTTTTTATTGAAGTTGACTTCTTTCTTAATTATGTTGGACTCGGTGTTAATGGCGACAATATCATTTAAATTATGAAGAGTTTCCATTAGGTGTTTGGAGGAGTCCGTAAGCATCTCCATAATTTTATGTCTTTCTTTTTCATCTTCTTCGTGGCCCAAGAAATCCAATAGCATGGCAAAATTGGCAGAATGGGACCTTAAATTGTGCGAAACAATATGGGCAAAATTAATTAGCTTTTTATTTTGGGAGGAGGTTACGGATATTAGGTTTTTTAGTTCTTTTTGTTTTTGTTTTTGTTCCGAAATATCCATGCTGATTCCTACAAGTCCTGTAACTTCGCCATTTTCTCCTATTAATGGAATTTTGGAAGTTAGAAAGGTTATAGTGGAACCATCAGGGGTGTTACGTGTTAATTCCTTGTTCAACATAGGAATTTGGGAAATCATGACTTCAATGTCCTCTTCCCTGAATTTTTGGGCCGTGGCCCTGTCGTACAAATCAAAATCATCCTTACCTATAATATCGCTCTCATTTTCGATTCCTAGAAATTGCAGTTCAGATTTATTTGCCAACAATTTTTTGGATTGGGTATCCTTAATATAAATCTGTAATGGCAGGTTGTTTATCAGTGTTTTTAATAAATGCTCATTGTCTTTGGTCTTTTGTTCTTTCTGTACAAAATCCGTAATATCTTGGACAATTCCTATGAGCCCCACGTATTCGCCATTTTTGTACAATGGCTTTCCGGAAACATTTACCCACTTTTCATTGCCCTTGGCGGTAATGATCTGCAATTTTTCGTTCCAAGGCGTTTTTTTCTGATTGGCGGAATAAATTGCCATGGAAATAGTGTTCCTGCTATAACCGGTCTTATAAAAATTTACAGAGTTGTCTATGTTGATTTCAAAATCTTCATCGACTTCGAAAATACGTCTTATCATTTCACAGCATGTAAACCTATCTTTTGATTTTTGGTATTCCCAATTACCGATTTTACCATGCTCCCCGGTTTCCTTTTGTAGGAATTCCAGTTTCTCTATTCTTAATTCGTTTTTAATTCTATCCGTAACATCTTCAGTTTGTACAATTGCCCCAATAATGTTTTCCTGTTCATCATACCAAGGAATATTTGTCCATTCGAACCACTTTTCTTTAGTGCTATTATCCTGATAGATCTCTATTTCCGACTCTGGAAATTTCCCATCAAAACATGCCAACAAATTATTGGACCATTTCTTGCTCGTATTTCCGAACAGTTCATAAATGGATTTTCCAATATAGTCCTTGCCTTGGAATCCAAATTCTTCGGCCCATTTATCCGACGCGAGTACAACCTTAAACTCCTTATTAATAAAGGCAGTTGGTTTTGGCAACTGTTTTATCAGGAATTGGTTTGTTACGATGGGGGTATTCATAATCATCTGTCGCATTTTCCTACAATAGTAGTCCGATTATTTAATACAGCGAATAGATTGTTGTGAATTGGACGAAATTAGTTGTGTAACGGTAATATGAAGAAATTTATAGCCATTTTCCATTGTTTTCAGCTCCGTGGGAATCTGGAAAATGTAGTCTTCTTACGGTAATAGTCATATGACTACGCCTTATATGCATTGGGTTCCTTGAAGGATTAATACATGGGTTTATTTTATTTTGTCCTGACCGAATCTGGAACCAAGCCAGAATAGTCACCACCGTTTCTAATTACATCCCTAACAATGGAAGAACTAATGTAGGATTTGCCCGAGGAGGTCAGCAAGAAAACGGTTTCTATTTCGGAAAGCTTACGATTGGTATGGGCTATTGCCTTTTCAAATTCGAAATCCCCGGGATTTCTAAGGCCTCTTAGTATAAAGCCTGCATTAACTTTTTTGCAAAAGTCAACCGTTAGCCCCTGATAGGTTAGAACGGTTATTTGTGGTTCATCCTTAAAGGCTTCGGAAATAAATCTTTTGCGCTCCTCCAGAGTGAACATGTATTTTTTATCAGTATTCACCCCTATAGCAATGATTAGTTCATCAAAAAGGGTTATTCCCCTTTTTATAATATCATAATGCCCTAAGGTCAATGGATCAAAAGAACCCGGAAAAATGGCACGTCTTTTTTTCATTATTGCAAAATTAAAGTTGTCATTTCCCGGTGGCTAAAAATAGGGCCGGAAATAAATGGTTCACTAAAATACCCATTCTATGGTAAGCGGGTATGGTTTAAAATTACTTATTTTCTCCCAAGGCTTCCCAAATGGCACTTTCAAAGAGTTCAGAAAGGGAAATACCTGCTATTTTGGCCTGTTGTGGCAATATGCTTTCTGTTGTAAGGCCAGGCGTGGTATTCATTTCCAACATAAAAGGCTCATCATTCACAAAAATGAATTCACTTCTTGAAAACCCTTTCATTTTTAGGACTTCATAGGCTTTTTGTGCTATTTGCACTACCTTTTTCTCTTGTTCCTTGGTTATTCTTGCCGGTGTTATTTCTTGGGATTTGCCTTCGTATTTGGCTTCATAGTCAAAAAAATCGTTTTCCGATACAATTTCAGTGATCGGCAACACTTTGGTCTCCCCTTTGTATTTGATAACCCCGACCGAAACCTCGGTTCCGTTTAAAAAGGATTCTATAAGTATTTCATTATCCTCTTTAAAGGCATTTTCAATGGCCTTGTTTAATTCTTCCTTTTTGTAGACCTTGGAAATGCCAAAACTACTACCGGCCTTATTGGCCTTTACAAAACAAGGCAATCCTACTTTTGCTATTATCCCATCTTCGTCAATAGGATCTCCAAAATTAATATAATATGAAGGTGCCGATTTAATACCATATGGTTTCAAAACACTTAGTAGATCACGTTTGTTAAATGTCAAGGAGGCTTGGTAGTAATCACAGGCCGTTTGCGGAATTCCAAGCAGTTCAAAGTAGGCCTGCATTAGGCCATCTTCCCCAGGTGAACCGTGAATTGCATTAAATACGCAATCGAATTTTATAATTTCGGAGGCTAGATTAACGGTAAAATCATGTCTGTTTACAGGGTATTCCTTTTGTTCACCGTCTACATAGACCCATTTGTCCTTAAAAATATGTATTCTATAGGCTTTGAATTTTTCCTTATCCAAATAATCGTATACCACACCTCCACTAATTAAGGAAATCTTATACTCGCTGGAGTAGCCGCCCATTATAATCGCAATATTTTTTTTCATTCGATAGAAATAATTTTAAAATTGGTAATACCAAGTCATAGAGAGTTATTGCCTGCAAATGAGCTCTAAAATAGCCATAATTAATCAGGCTTATTTTAAAGCTATATGATGCATAAAATCAATATTCAAATAACATGCAGTCAAAGTAAAGAAAAAGCGTCCGGTTTTCTATCTTTGTGGCACAAGAAAATATACTATGCGAAATTTTTTTAATTTTTTAACGAGTAAATCTTTTTTGATTCAGTTGGTGTTGGCATTGGTGGTTTCTGTGTTGTTGGTTGTTGGGGCTATGCAGTATTTAAAGGCTACTACCAATCACGGTAAGTTTGTGGAGGTCCCCGATCTATCCAAATTATCGGTAACGGAAATGAGATCGCTAATTGATGAATCACAATTGAGATATGAGGTATTGGATTCGGCCAACTATAATCCAACCTATCCTCGGTTTTCCATTATAGACCAAACTCCGCGCGCCGGAAGCAAGGTTAAGGAGAACAGGAAAATTTACATTACCGTTAATCCATCCGGATATAAAAAAGTCACCATTCCCAATATTATTCAGGTAACCCAAAGAAATGCGAGCTCTATGCTCAAGGCCGTTGGCTTGGAAGTGGAAAGGGTTACCTATGTGGATGAATTGGGAAAGGATATGGTCTATAATATTAAGTATAAAGGAAAATATATTGTCCCAGGTGACAAGCTGCCAAAAACCTCAAAAATAGAGTTGATATGCGGCAACGGTAATATTACCGCAAGAGCAGAAGTAAAGGCAGAGTCCGAATAATTATGGAAGTACAGGATGAGTTTGAATTAAATGAGGAGGAACTTTTTGAGCATCATAGTTTTAAGGCTTCCAAAGGTCAGGATCCATTAAGGATTGACAAGTTTTTAATGAATTTCATTGAAAACGCAACACGAAATAAAATCCAGCAGGCCGCAAGGGATGGAAATGTCTGGGTAAACGGGGCAACGGTAAAACAAAATTACAAGGTAAAGGCAGGTGACCATATCCGGGTCATGTTTGCACATCCACCCCATGAAAATTTACTTACTCCAGAAAATATACCTTTAGATATTGTCTATGAGGATGATGTTCTTTTGATCGTGAATAAACCAGCTGGGATGGTGGTCCATCCCGGGCATGGGAATTATTCAGGTACCTTGATCAATGCCCTGATCTATCATTTCGAGAATTTGCCAAAGAACAGTGATGAACGTCCCGGACTGGTGCATAGAATAGATAAGGATACCTCGGGCCTCTTGGTCGTGGCAAAAACGGAAGCTGCAATGACGCATCTGGCCAAGCAGTTTTTTGAAAAATCCAGTGAACGCGAATATATTGCATTGGTCTGGGGGAATGTGGAAGAGGATGAAGGAACAATAGAGGGACATATTGGCCGCAATCCTAAAAACAGATTGCAGATGCATGTTTTTCCAGAAGGAGAGCAGGGCAAAGAAGCGGTTACCCACTACAAGGTTCTGGAACGCCTTGGATATGTAACACTACTTTCCTGTACCCTGGAAACGGGAAGAACTCATCAGATCAGGGTGCACCTAAGGCATATTGGCCATACCCTGTTCAACGATGAGCGGTATGGTGGGGAAAGAGTTTTAAAGGGGACCACTTTTACAAAATACAAGCAATTTGTGGATAACGCCTTTAAAATTTTACCAAGACAGGCACTACATGCAAAGACCTTGGGGTTTGTGCATCCCGTTTCCGGTAAATTTATGAGGTTCGACTCCGAAATTCCAGAAGACATGGCCAATTGCATTGAAAAATGGCGGCAATACGCCAAGCATAGTCAAGCGGAATAGGTTTCCTTTATACCATTATTGATAACAAGATTTTAAAGACTTAGGTAATTTAATGTTCAGCCATTATTTTTGGTCTAATTCTTAAAAAGATCCGAACAAGTATGAAAATAGTAATATCACCTGCAAAATCTTTGGATTTTGAAAGTAAATTGCCTGCCAAAGAATTTTCGCAGCCCTATTTTTTAAAGGAGGCCGAACAGCTTAACAAGGTTTTGGCCAAGAAAAAGCCCAAGGCCTTATCCGAGTTAATGGGTATTTCGGCCAATCTTGCAGAACTGAATTGGGAAAGGAACCAGGAGTTTACGGTTCCCTTTACAGAAACAAATGCCAGGCCTGCGATCTATGCTTTTAACGGGGATGTTTACCAAGGACTGGACGCCTATACCTTGGCACCGGATAAACTGGAAAGTCTTCAGGAGAAACTAAGGATATTATCGGGTTTATACGGTGTTTTGAAACCTTTGGATCTAATGCAGCCCTATCGCTTGGAAATGGGTGCACAATTAAAGATGGGACGCAAAAAGAATTTATACGAGTTTTGGAAAAAGCAGATCACGGACTATCTAAATTCGGAATTGCAGGATAAGGAACTTTTTCTTAACCTGGCCAGTAACGAATATTTTAGTGCAGTAGACGAAAAGCGTCTTAAAGTACCCGTAATTACGCCAATATTCAAGGATTGGAAGAATGATAATTTAAAGATAATTAGTTTTTTCGCCAAAAAAGCTAGGGGAACCATGGTACGTTATATTTTGGACACCAATGCCAAAACCTTGGAGGATGTTAAGGGGTTTGACAGGGATGGCTATCTGTACAGTAAGGAACATACCCTTAAGGAAAATCAACCAGTGTATATCCGATAGAATATTTCCGGAAAAAAAGCGTTATTTTCAAATAAGTACTACTACTTAATTGAGATTGATATGAAACGATTCGCTTTATTATTTTTAATTGCTACTGTGTTTATTGGTTGTTCGGATAGGGATGACAATTTGGAAGGCGTGAACATCAGGATTAAAAATGAAAGCACTGTTACTTTTGATACCGTGCAGGTGGGTGACGATGAAATGATTCATGAAAATATTGAACCTGAAGAATATTCCGGCTATCTGGAATACGAAACGGCTTATTCTTATGCCTATATAAATATTATGGTAGGTGAGGAAAATTACGTTCTTCAGCCTATAGATTTTGTAGGTGAAACACCGTTGGAAAATGGATTTTACACCTATGTCTTAAGTATCTCCGAAGAGGGGGATGTTGTCTTGAATTTTGTTGTGGATTAGTCCTTAATAAAATTTCGCCTTATTTTTTCTTGCCCGGACTTATTTTTTCTTCTACCGTAGGTCTTTTTTTTATTTTGCGTTTACGCCTTGTTCCGTAGGTACCGTTAATGATTTTTCCTCTTTTCGATTTTTTATCACCTTTTCCCATTTTATCTATATTTTGTCTTTTTTAAAGTTAAAATATTAATACCTTATAAGCAAGTTTCAAACAGAAACACTTTTGAAGCATAATTTTGATTTGTAACAAATTTCTTAAAAGATATACTTTTATGATATTGGCGACCTAGCCCTAATATGCTAAGTTTGTAGAATTATAAAATTATGTTAAATTGAGTAATTCTAAAAACGTAATAGGTTGAAAATAAAAAAGGTTTTAGTAGCAAATAGGGGTGAGATTGCCATTCGCATTTTTAGGGCATGTGTAGAAATAGGAATTAAGACGGTAGGGGTATATACATACGAGGACCGCTATTCCCTGCACCGTTATAAGGCCGATGAAAGTTATCAGATAGGGGAGGACAATGAGCCTCTAAAGCCCTATTTGGATATGGACGCCCTTATCAAGGTTGCTAAGGACAATAATGTAGACGCCATACACCCAGGATATGGATTCCTGTCAGAAAATGCCAAATTTGCCCAAAAATGCGAGGACAACGGTATTATTTTCGTTGGCCCAAAGGTATCAGTCCTAAAGGCTTTAGGAGATAAGATAACTGCCAAGGATGTTGCTGTAGCCAATAATATACCTATCATACGAAGTAGTGATAGGGATTTGACCGATATAGATATCGCTCTTTCCGAAGCTAAGGAAATAGGTTATCCCTTAATGCTCAAAGCTGCATCAGGTGGCGGCGGACGTGGAATGAGGGTAATCCGTACAGAGGATGAACTTAAAAAAGGATTTCCGGAGGCAAAAAGGGAATCCCTGAATGCTTTTGGTGATGATACAGTTTTCCTGGAAAAATTTGTGGAAAACCCCAAGCATATAGAAATTCAGATCGTTGCGGATACCCATGGCAATATAGTGCATTTGTTTGAGCGTGATTGTTCGGTACAACGTCGCTACCAGAAGGTGATAGAGTTTGCGCCTTCCATTGGCCTGCCACAGGAAACAAAGGATAGCCTATACAAGTATGCCATCGACATATGCAGGGCCGTAGACTATAACAATATTGGAACGGTAGAATTTTTGGTAGATGATGACGGTAGTATTTATTTTATAGAAGTAAATCCTAGGATTCAGGTTGAGCATACAGTGACAGAAATGATCACTAATATTGATCTGGTCAAGGCCCAACTGTTTATAGCTGGAGGGTATAAGCTTTCAGATAAACAAATTAAGATACAGGATCAGGCCTCTGTGGTAGTTACGGGCTATGCTCTTCAATGTAGGATAACTACCGAGGATCCAGGAAACGATTTCAAGCCTGATTATGGCGTGGTTACTACTTATAGAAGTGCCTCCGGATTGGGTATTAGGCTGGATGCCGGTAGTATTTATCAGGGGGTGGCCATATCGCCATTTTTCGACTCCATGCTGGTCAAGGTATCTGCTATTAGTAGAACTTTGGACGGATCGTGTAGAAAAATGCGCCGGGCATTGGCGGAATTCCGCATCCGTGGAGTTAAGACCAATATGGCCTTCCTTGACAACATCCTTAAGCATCCTACATTTAGGGAAGGTAAGGTAACTGTAAACTTTATCAAGAACGAACCGGAACTCTTCAAGTTTGTGGAACCGAGGAACCGAGCCAATAAATTGGTCGAGTTTCTAGGGGAAACCATTGTTAACGGGAATCCCGATGTGAAGAAGTTGGATAAGGATCATATTTTTTCCAAACCAAAAGTCCCTTCTTTCGCTAAGTTTGAAGGTTATCCAAAGGGTACAAAGGACCTTCTAACGGAATTGGGTCCGGAACAGTTTGCACAGTGGCTTAAGAATGAAAAAAAGGTTCATTTTACAGAAACTACCATGCGCGACGCCCATCAAAGTTTGTTGGCCACTCGTATGCGAACAATAGATATGTTGAAAGTAGCCGAAGGTTATGCCAAGAACCACCCTGAAATTTTTAGTATGGAAGTCTGGGGAGGGGCCACCTTTGATGTCTGCCTTCGATTTTTACAGGAAAACCCTTGGGAGCGCTTGGAACTATTGCGCAAGGCGATGCCCAATGTTTTATTACAGATGCTGATAAGGGGCTCCAATGGGGTTGGTTATACCGCTTATCCAGATAATTTGATAGAACGGTTTGTAGAGGAATCCTATAAGTCCGGGGTAGATGTATTTAGAATATTCGATTCGCTCAACTGGATGAAATCCCTTGCTCCTTGTATTGAATATGTACGTACTAAAACAGGTGGGCTGGCCGAAGGCTCCATTTGTTATACTGGGGACATTTTGGATCCAGCCAAAACAAAGTACGACCTAAAATATTATGTGCAACTGGCCAAGGACATTGAAAATGCGGGCGCACATATTTTGGGAGTTAAGGATATGGCAGGTTTGTTAAAACCTTATGCTGCTTATGAACTGATTTCCGCCTTAAAATCGGAAATCAATATTCCTATACATTTACATACCCACGATACCTCTTCTACCCAATCGGCCATGTATCTCAAGGCTATAGAGGCCGGAGTGGATGTGGTGGATGTTGCCTTGGGCGGATTGTCCGGGCTTACTTCCCAACCCAATTTTAATTCGGTAGTGGAGATGTTGCGTTTTAACGAGCGCCAGAATATTTTGAATACCGAAAAATTGGCGGAATATTCCAATTATTGGGAAACGGTCCGTAATTACTATTACACCTTTGAGTCCGGATTAAAATCGGGTACTGGAGAGGTGTACAGTCACGAAATACCGGGCGGACAGTATTCCAACCTAAAAGGGCAGGCCATAGCTTTGGGCTTGGAGGATAAATTTCCCGAGGTTACCAAGATGTACGGTGAAGTCAATAAACTGTTCGGCGATATTGTAAAAGTAACCCCAAGCTCTAAAGTAGTAGGGGACATGGCACAATATATGATCAGTAACGGACTTACTGTAGAGGATGTTCTTGAAAGAGGGGACAGCATTTCCTTTCCCCAATCTGTAATAGGATTTTTTAAAGGGGATTTGGGACAACCCGTTGGCGGTTTTCCGGCTAAACTACAGAAAATTGTTCTTAAGGATGAAAAAGCCTTTACAGATAGGCCCAATGCACATTTGGAACCTATAGATTTTGATAAGGAATTTAATGCCTTCAAAAGAAAATTCAGTTCAGGAATGGGACGCGAGCTACTTATAACCGATTTCCTTTCCTATAAATTATATCCAAAGGTTTTTACGGACGCTTATAACCACCATGTAAAATATGGAAATGTGGTTAATATCCCGACCAAGAATTTCTTTTATGGGATGGAAATTGGGGAAGAGATTATTGTGGAGTTGGACAGGGGTAAAAACATACTTGTTTCCCTTATGCTCAAGGGCGAGCCGGATGAAGCTGGTAACGTAAGTATATACTTTAAGGTAAACGGACAATTGCGAAACGTAATCATAAAGGATAAATCCGTTAAGGTAGACAAGGTTGAAAATGTTAAGGCGGATACTTCTAATCCAAAGGAGATAGGTGCCCCATTGCAAGGATTGTTGTCCAGTGTTTTGGTGAAGAAAAACCAAGAAGTGAAAAAGAATCAGCCCTTATTTGTTATAGAAGCCATGAAAATGGAAACAACCGTTACCGCCACAGAAGAGGGTATTGTAGATAGAGTACAACTAAATGGAGGTTCCCTGGTAAATTCCGAGGATTTGGTTGTGGTATTAAAATAAATAGCACAGCATAATAAATATTGAAGTTGCAGGGAATCCTAAATAGTTGGGCTTATCCCTGCAACTTTTTATTTTTGGCGCATACCTTTGTAAGCACAAAGCCCTTTAAATTAATGAAATCTTGCCATATGTTCTTGCATACCCATCCATACGAACCCTTTTTATTCCAGGATGCCACCAAGCTGATCGTTGGGACCCTACCACCGCCTAGATTTACCATTGGTGATTTAAAGGAGGGGGATGTAAATTTTTGTTACGGCAGCCGGGATGGCCAATTGTGGCTCATTTTAGATCGAATTTTTGGGCTCAATTTAGATTTTGAGACTACAGAAAAAGCCATTAGGCAGCGCATGGATTTTCTAAAGGAGCAAAAAATAGGAATATGTGATATCGTACAAAGCGCAGAACGTTCCAAGATCGATGCTTCGGACTTGGGGATGGAAAACATTGTATTGAGGGATATGCTGGGTTATTTTCAACGGTATCCCAAAGTGGATACCTTATTGTTTACAGGGGGAAATAGTAAAAATGGTCCCGAGTATTTTTTTAGAAAATATCTTAAAGAACATGGAATAAGCCTGGAACCGGTTTCCAATGAGGTACCCCGTGTACATCAATTTGTTCTTCCGTTTTCCGATATGGAAACTTCGTCCAAAACTCTAGAAAAGTCTGTGGTCAACAAAGAGAGAATTATTAAAACAGTGTCCCTGACCGCACCTTCCGGAGCCGCTAACAGGGCAGTTGGAAGCTTGGAGAAGTACAAAAAGATGAAAGACAAAAACCCTGAATTCAATACGATCGATTTCAGGGTTTTACAGTATAAAGAATTTTTCTAAAAGTATTACACTAAGTTCTGTCTAGTGGAATTACTAAGCCTATATTAATGCTTGTTTTGTTGATCCTTTATAGTGTCTTTTTCAATGTCAAATTTATTGGTGTCAACATTGGTATTCCCGGTAGGATTGGTGGGATTTGATTGTTCCACTTTTCTTTTAAACTTTCTCTTATCATTTATAATTCCCATTCTTTTTAAGTTTTAAGGTTCCTTCCCAACTTAATAAAAAGACCTGAAAAATTCCGTTAAAGCCTTTATAAACCTTTGTTAGGGAATGTTAAGGCTCAAAGTTTAATTTTTAAGGTAAGCATTGGATTCGCTTTTGCCGCAACCAAGAGGTCTCCGGATAAAAATATAGGTTGATAGTCAAAAGTAATGGACATGGCTGTCTTCTTATTTTTGCCGGCACTGATAAAATAGGGAATGCTGGCCCCATTGGCTAGGATTCCTGCCAACACTATATAACCGCCTATGTCCGCGCCACTGTTTGATCCACCATAAAAATTGTTGTCAAATAATGCTCCCCCACCAACGATCATGGCCGTTCCACCCGCAAGTAATATCCAAGCGGTAGTTTTTTGTTTTTTGCTTTTCTGTAAAAAATAATCTTTGGAGAATTCTTTAGTCTGTCCCACTAAAACGGAGCTGACAAGTAGTAATGCAAGAAGTAAGCGAATTGATTTCATGACATTTTTATTAATGACAATTTAGAAATTCATCTTATTCAGGGGGCAACTACTTTTTTAAGGTATTCAAGGAGCAGATAATTAATGGTTTGCTATATTAAAGGTAGATGTATAATTTGGATATTCAATCTATCGGGTAGTTAATTATTTCGAGGGGCAAAAAAGTAAAAAATAACAGCTTTAGACCCGTCTTTCCAATGCGTAATTTCTGTACAGGCAGTGGTCATTAGGTTTATGGGTCAACACTAGATTTTCAGTGTTTGATTACCTTTTTCTGAGGATTTATACCCTGTTGCTGTTGCGTTCAGTAGGCATGTCATTCCTGCGTAGGCAGGAATCTATTGTTTTTTGGTACTGAATTAGCAAGGCGTGTGGTATATTATAGTAATGGGCGCTATAGTTCTGCAATTTCTTTCAACACCAACTACTTTTAGTTTTTACATGTAATTCCTCCGCAGGTAGGAATTCAAAAACGTGATATATATTCAGTAGAAGCTTACTTTTTAAGGACTTTAATGACCAATAACCTTAATAGCAGAACAAACGGGAATCCGTGTAAAAGAACATCAAACCAGTCCATGGGCCCCATTCCGCTAGCACCGCCCAATATCCATTTTATCTTACCAAGGATGTGGGGTTCTGGAAAATAAGGTGCCAGACCAAGGGTTAGACATAAAATAAAAACTATTTTCCAATTATTGATAATCTCCATTGCTCTTGTTTATTTTCGAATTCCCTTGACGAAATCCCCAATTTTGTCTACACCGTTTTGCGTCAGAAATTTAATAAAGGCCGATCCAATAATAGCTCCCTTCGCCTGTTTGGTGGCTTGCAGAAAGGTTTCTGAATTGCTTATCCCAAAGCCAACCACCTGTGGGTTCTTCAATTTCATATCCGCAATACGCTCAAAGTAGGCTTCTTGATTGTTTCCAAAACCATCTTGGGAACCGGTAACACTGGCGGAGCTTACCATATATATAAATCCGTCGGAGGCCGTATCGATTTGATGGATACGGGCATCACTGGTTTGTGGGGTTATCAAGAAAACATTCACAAGCCCATATTTTTTAAATATGGCTTCATAATTTTCTTGGTAAACGTCCAATGGCAGATCGGGTAAAATAAGTCCGTCTATTCCGGTTTCCTGACATTTTTTACAAAATTCCTCCACCCCATATTGTAGAACGGGATTGAAATATCCCATAAGGATCAAGGGTATGGAAACGGATTTCCGGATATCTTTTAACTGCTTAAATAACAGTGATGTGGTCATTCCATTCTTCAATGCCTGGGTAGAACTGGCCTGTATGGTAGGGCCATCTGCCAATGGATCGCTGAAGGGCAAGCCAATCTCGATCATATCCACACCATTTCTTTCAAGATCTTGAATAATTTTTACCGTATCGTTTAAAGAAGGATAGCCCGCGGTAAAATAAATGGACAATACTTTTTTATCTTCTTGTAATTTCTGATGTATTCTGTTCATTCTAAAATTATTTTTTGCATTCCCACTATGGCGGAAATGTATATGTAGCTTAAGCTTACAGCTTAAAATATTTTATATAGGTTTCCAAATCCTTATCGCCTCTTCCTGAGAGATTAAAGACTACTACATCCTCTGGTCGGAATTTTCTGGTTTCCAGAATGGCAAATGCATGAGAGGACTCAATGGCTGGAATAATACCTTCCAATTTGGATAATTCCATCCCCGCCTGCATAGCTTCATCGTCAGTAACGGCAATAAATTCTGCCCTGCCTGTTCTGTAGAGATGCGCGTGCATGGGGCCTACCCCTGGATAATCAAGTCCCGCGGAAATGGAATAGGGTTCCGTAATCTGTCCATCGGCTGTTTGCATCAATAAGGTTTTGCAGCCATGTATTATTCCTATTTTTCCTAGGACGGAGGTTGCAGCACTTTCCCCGCTATCCACGCCCAGTCCTGCCGCTTCCACGGCTATGATGCCCACTTCCTTTTCGTGTAGAAAATGATAGAAGGTACCAGCAGCATTACTACCGCCACCTATACAGGCCACAACGTAATCTGGATTTTCCCGGCCCTCTTTTTCTTTTAATTGCCATTTTATTTCTTCGGAAATTATGGACTGAAACCGGGTTACCATATCAGGGTAGGGATGGGGGCCAATAGCCGAGCCAATAATATAATGGGTGTCCACAGGATTATTGATCCAATCCCTAATGGCCTCATTGGTAGCATCCTTTAGGGTTCTACTTCCGGACAGTGCAGGTCTTACCTCTGCTCCTAGCATTTTCATACGGGCAACGTTGGGGGCCTGTCTGGCAATATCTATTTCGCCCATGTACACAATGCACTCCATTCCCATAAGCGCACATACCGTGGCAGTGGCTACCCCGTGTTGACCGGCACCCGTTTCGGCAATGATCCTGGTCTTGCCAAGGCGTTTGGCCATTAAGATCTGTCCAACAGTATTGTTGACCTTATGCGCACCGGTATGATTTAGATCTTCACGCTTTAAATATACCTTGGTATTGTACTTCTCCGATAAACGTTTTGCAAAATATAAGGGCGAAGGCCTTCCAACATAATCCTTCAATAATTGATTGAATTCCTTTTTAAAGGATGGTTCTGCCATTATTTTTAGATACTGCTGCCTAAGGTTTTCAACATTGGGATAGAGCATTTCAGGAATAAAAGCTCCTCCAAATTCTCCATAATATCCCTTTTCGTCTACGTTGTAATTCATGGTTTTATAATCTAGTATTTAGTACAGAGTATAAGGTATTGAGTATAATATTGTTGCTACTCAATGTTCAATACTTCTTTAAATTTTTTCAGTTTTTTAATATCCTTTAATCCCGGTTCCGATTCAAATTTACTATTGACATCAATGGCATGGCAATATTTTGATTCCGGTCTACGTTGAAATTCCCTTATTTTTTCAATCTCGTCCAATCCAATGCCACCACTTAGAAAATAGGGTTTGGAGGAGGGATAATTTTTTAGCAATTCCCAACAGAAAGTAAATCCATTGCCCCCAGGTAATTTACCCTTGGTGTCAAAAAGAAAAAAGTCACATACATTTTCATAGGGAGCCAAAACACTAAAATCAAAATCATCTTTTATAGAGAAAACTTTAATGATTTCCAGACTGGTTTCCTCTGAAGCTTTCGCACGATCATTTTTTAATTTTTTTAGGTCGCTGCAGAATTCCGGACTTTCCTTTCCGTGTAACTGTACTGCCCGTAAACCATATGTGTTTACTTTTGCCACAATTTCCTCTATGGTGGCATCCACAAAAACACCTACTTTTTTAATGGACTCCGGTAATTCAGGAATACTGCCATCAAAAAGCCTTTTGGAGGGCTCCCAAAAAATAAAACCAAGATAATCCGGATCAAGGGTGGCCACTTCCGAGGTATTCAATTTCATTCCGCACACTTTCAGTTTCATGGCCGCTTTGTTATTTAATCGATTTAATAAATTGCAGTGCGCTTAGACCGGGATTATCGGTTTTCATAAAATTCTCCCCAATAAGGAACCCTTGATAGCCGTAAGGTTTTAATTCTTGTATAGCCTCTATAGAACTTATACCGCTCTCGGAAACCTTCACAAAATCGTCCGGAATTAATTTGGATAAAGATTTACTGGTATCCAGGCTTACTTCAAAAGTCTTTAGATTTCTATTGTTTACTCCCAACATGTCCAAACTGGGCATAATGGATTTCTGTAATTCCTCTTCATTGTGGACCTCCAACAATACATCCAACTGCAATTGTTTTGCAAATTCGGATAAATCCTTAATTTCATCCCTGGTCAATATGGCTGCAATCAACAATATTACATCTGCCCCATGGGCCTTGGCCTCCAATAATTGGTATTCGTCAATGATAAATTCCTTACGAAGCAACGGCATTTGAACGGATGCCCTGGCCAACAATAGGTCGTCCAATGATCCGCCAAAATATTTCCCATCCGTTAGGACCGACATGCCGCAGGCGCCAGCTTTTTCATAACCTACAGCTACATCGGCAACACTGTTGTTTTGATTGATGACCGACTTGGACGGAGACCTTCGTTTGTGTTCCGCGATTATTCCACTATTACTATTTCTAAGGGCATTGGCCAAGGAAACGGTGGGTCTGTTAAATAATACGGAGGCTTCCAATTGGGAAACCGGGATAATGGATTTTATTAAATCCACTTCCTTTCTTTTATCCAAAACTATTTTGTCCAGTATATTCATGATACTAAAAGTTGGCCTAGGTATAGCCGTTTATATCTATTGACTTAAGGCCTGTAATTTTTTTAATGCCGCAAGCCCTCTTCCGCTCAGTAGGGATTCCTTAGCTTCTTCAAAGCCTTCCCTTGGACTAATCCCTTTAACTGTTGCTATTGCAATTCCAGCATTGGCACAGACCACATTATTTTGTGGGGTAGTACCTTTTCCCTGTAAAACATTCAGAAAAACCTGTGCAGATTCCTCTATACTATCTCCACCCACTATATCCGATGCAGAGATGGCTTCAACTCCAAAATCTGAAGGTTTCAACATCCCCTCGGATTTGTTGGTAATGGTTTTGGTGTTTCCTGTCAATGAAATTTCGTCGTAACCATCCAAGGCGTGTAATACCGTGAAGTTCTTATCGGTTTTTTGGTATAGATAACCGTACATTCTTGCCAATTCCAAATTAAAAACTCCGACCATTTGGTTTTTGGGAAAGGCCGGGTTCACCATTGGGCCCAACATATTAAAGAAAGTTTTAACGCCCAATTCCCTACGTATGGGAGCCACATTTTTCATCGCTGGATGAAATAACGGCGCATGAAGCACACAAATACCTGCCTCGTCTATACATTTTTCAAGAAATCCTGCCTCATTACTGAATTTAATGCCCAAGAATTCCATGACATTGCTACTACCACACTTTGAGGATACGCCATAGTTGCCGTGTTTGGTTACCTTAACATCGGCCCCAGCCGTAACAAAACTGGCCAAAGTAGAGATGTTAAAAGTGTCCTTGCCGTCACCACCAGTACCACATAGATCTATGGGGTTGTATTGTGATAGGTCTACCGCCAAACAAAGCTCCAACAGGGCGTCCCTAAAGCCTTCCAATTCTTCTATTGTAACGCTACGCATCATATATACCGTTAAAAAGGCGGCAATCTGACTTGTGTTGTAATCTCCTTTGGCAATATTGACCAAAACCTGTTTTGCATCCTCTTTTGGAAGTACGTCGTTATTGATCAGTATGTTTAAAATATCTTTCATAAGTCTCTCTCTCAAAACCTCTTACAGTGCAAGGGTTTTTTGGTTATAATTATTCTTTGTCTATAAGCTCTTAATTATTACTCCCTTTATGAGCGGTTAGGGGAGGACACCCAGTTCTCCAAAATTTTCTTGCCATGAGGAGTCAATACCGATTCCGGATGAAACTGTACTGCACTTACGTCAAATACTTTGTGACGCAAGGACATAACCTGTCCATTTTTATCAAAAGAGGTAGCTTCCAAGACTTCTGGAAGTGCAGGGTCAACTACCCAAGAGTGATAACGGCCCACCTCAATTTCTTTTGGCAATCCGTTGAAAAGGATATCGTCTTTAACAATATCTATTTTGGTGGCTATACCGTGATAGACCTGGTCTATGTTTACCAACGAACCTCCAAAAACTTCAGCTATAGCCTGCTGCCCCAAGCATACACCAAAAATACTTTTTGAAGGCGCGTACATGGCTATAATTTCTTTGAGAAGACCTGCTTCGTCAGGGATGCCCGGGCCTGGTGAAAGAACAATCTTGTCATAAGCTTCTATTTCTTCCAAACTTATTTGATCATTTCTTTTAACGGTTACGGTGCAATCCAGATCCTCCAAATAATGGACAAGGTTGTAGGTAAAACTATCGTAATTATCTATTACCAAAATAGACTTTCCTTGTCCTTTGCCCATGGATTTGGTGTTTGTTTTCTTATCTGTAGTCTCTTTCATACTCTTGATGTTCTCTTTTGAACATTTATATTGTTCTATCCTTATGCCCCGATAACAAAAGACGAGGCAAATTAATTGGTATTATTATATGGTTTCCGCTATTTCCAGGGCTTTGGTCAGGGCTCCCAATTTGTTGTAAGTTTCCTGAAGTTCGTTTTCGGGATTAGAAGCGGCCACCAAACCGGCTCCAGCCTGGTAATGCAATTGATGATTTTTACTTAAAAAAGTTCTGATCATAATGGCATGGTTAAAGTTTCCGTTGAAATCCATAAACCCTATGGCCCCACCGTAATAGCCTCTACTGGTTTTTTCGTATTTCTCAATAAGTTGCATGGCCATGTGTTTGGGGGCCCCGCTTAATGTTCCGGCAGGAAAGGTATCGGCAACAACTTTCATAGTTGGGATGTCTTTTTTCTTTAATCCGGTTACTTTGGAGACCAAATGTATTACGTGTGAAAAGAATTGTACTTCCCTGTAATTTTCCACTCTTACCATGGTGCCGTTGCGACTTAAGTCGTTTCTAGCAAGGTCGACCAACATAACGTGTTCACTGTTCTCCTTATCATCTATTTTCAATTTTTTTGCCAATTCCGCATCCTGTTCATCATTCCCTGTTCTTTTGAAGGTTCCAGCAATGGGGTGAATTTCCGCCTTACCATCCTTTACTATTAATTGGGCTTCGGGCGAACTTCCAAAAATTTTGAAATCCCCATAATCAAAATAAAACAAATACGGAGAAGGATTTATGGATCGCAGCGCCCTATACACGTTAAATTCGTCGCCCTTAAATTCTTGAGAGAACCTTCTGGACAATACCAATTGGAAAACATCGCCTCTGTTACAATGTTTTTTTGCCAGTTCTACATGCTCTTTATATTCCTCGTCCTTTAGATTGGATATTGGATTTCCCTCTTTGGAAAAATTATAGGACGCAAAGTTTTTGGCACTGAGAATTTGTTCTATTTCCCCAATATTATTTTCGGATTCGTAGCAGTGTGCAAAAATATAGGCTTCGTTTTTAAAATGATTTATGGCGACTATATTTTGATAAACCGCATAATAGATGTCCGGAATAGAGATACTGTTATTTTTTTTGGAAATGTCTATATCTTCAAAATACCGCACTGCATCATAGGCCATATATCCGAACAAACCATTGTTTATAAACTTAAAGTCGTTGTTCTGGGATTCAAATCTTTGGCTAAAATCGTTTAAAATGCTGGGGATGTCCGTTTGTTCGTCAATGTTTATTTCCTCGATGGTTCCGTCCGGGAATTGTTTGGTGACCGTCTCGTTTTCTACTTTTATGGAAGCGATAGGGTTGCAGCATATATAGGAGAAACTATTGTCGTTGGCATGGTAGTCACTACTTTCCAAAAGTATGCTATTGGGGAAACGATCTCTAATTTTTAAATAAACACTTACAGGGGTGATGGTGTCCGCAAGTATTTTTTTGTGATGTGATACTAACTGGTATTTCATGATAATTCTTTTAATTGCTACTCTCTGCCAATGGGTTCTTTGATTTCTATGTTAAACGAAAAAAAGGCTTGTCGTGATGACAAGCCTTTTATATAGTTATACTACAATGATGCTTTGCTCACGATGTTTTTCGTAAGTTGCTCCACCACCAAGTATTTGATACCATGTTCTTCATTGAAGGCCAAATATAAGAAGGAATTTCAAATTTACAAACCTGTGTTACGTAAAAAATAAAAAACCCCACAATTGTGAGGTTTTGAACAGAGTTATTTGGATACGTTTAGAATACTAGATCTACTACTAGATCAAATTCGTCATAAATGGTTTTGTCCCCTAAATTGTCGAAGAAACTACCTGATCCAAACCTAACGTCATATAAAGATCGGTCTACCTTCATAGTAGCCGTAGCCTTGTTTCCATAGATAGAGATGTCAAAAGTTATTGGGTTGGATTTTCCCTTTACAGTAAGATTTCCAGTTACTTCGTAGGAATTTTTCCCTGTGGCTTTTACGCTGGTGAAAATCAATTTGGAGGTAGGATTTGACTCAACTCCGAAAAAGTCGTCAGATTTTAAGTGTCTTTCCAATTTGCCTTTGGATTCACCTTCCAAGTCGTTTGAAACCAAAGTAGGCATATCTACCACAAATTCTCCTCCAGTTAGTTTATCGCCGTCAAAAATTAAAGAGCCTTCTTTTATGGCTATTGTTCCATGATGGGACCCTGTAACTTTGTATCCTTTCCAAGTAATTGTACTTTCTGTTGTTTTAACTTGTTTTACTTCGTTGTCCACTGGAGTGGATGCCATGGCGGTTAAACCTGTAAATACGGCCAATACTAAACTTAATGCTCTTTTTTTCATAATTTCAATTTTAAGATAATGTTTGTTAATGTTCCTGTTTATATATATGTAATTAAATTCTCTTTGGTTTTACGTACTTTTTTATAATGTTGTGTTTTATCTTCCTCAGACCTATAACCTATTGCTACAAGTACGGCAGCGTTAAGTCCTTTTTTGGATAGTCCAAGCATTTCGTTGAATTGGGCACTATCAAAACCTTCCATGGGACAGGTATCTATTTTTAAATCGGCAGCTGCGGACAGTAAATTGCCCAATGCTATATAGGTTTGTCTAGCAGTCCAAGTAGCCTTGGCCGATTCGGATAGCGGCATTAATTTGGACTTCATAAAATCTGAGTATCCTTCAAGATCATTGGAAGGAATACCACGTGTTTCACTTACATTGTCTAAATAATTATCTACCAATTCCTCCCCGAAAGTGGACTGGTTGGCCAAAACTATTAAGTGGGAGGCTTCTGTTATTTGGGATTGTCCCCAGGCTGCTGGTTGTAATTTACTTCTCAATACAGCATCTTCTACAACCAATATTTCATAAGGTTGCAATCCGTAGGAGGATGCACTCAAGGAGGTAGCTTCCAATAAATTTTCTAGATCTTTTTGGGACACTTTTTTGGAAGCGTCAAACTTTTTGGTGGCATAGCGCCAATTTAAATTTTCTATATAAGAATTCATGTTTTGAATTTAATAATTATTTATACCTGTTTATATTGCTTTTAAAATTTATCCAGTAATTCATTTAAGGACGATAAATCGTCGGTAGAAAAATTTTCCAACAATTTTACCTCGGATTCTTTCATGGCCAGATCCATTAGGGACAAGGCGCTTTCTCCTGCAAGAGTTATATTTATTTCAACTTTCCTGCGGTTACTTGGGCAGACCATTCGTTCTACATAGCCCTTAAGGATCAATTTGTCTACCAACCTAGTAGTATTGCTCATCTTTGTGACCATTCTTTCGTTTAAGGTAGAGAGATTGGCGGGTTTTCCTTTTTGACCCCTTAGAATCCTTAGTACATTAAACTGCTGCAATGATACCCCATGCGGTTTTAGTGCCGCTGTCATTATCTCGTTGATCTTTGTTTCAACAAGGCTTAAGTGTATAATGGTCCTACTTGCTATAGGGATTTGCTTGTCTGTTTTAATAATTTTTTCTACATTCATGTTGTTACAACAATTGTATATACAAATGTATGGATTTAATTAGGTTCTCCAACATGGTTGGTGATAAAAATTTGTTAAATTGTAATATGCATATTTAAATGAGTAAAATAGGGTTGCTTTATTTTTGGCAAAGTGCTTCCTTATATATTTGTGCTTTAAATGTTGGATGATTTTTTTTAAAAACATTATTTTTGAAGATTAAAGAATAACACAAATGGCAGATTTATCACAAGAGGAGTGGAGTGAACAATTTGAAAACGACGAGAACGCTTTCTTGTTGGATGTTAGGACTCCAGAAGAGGTTGAGGAGGGGTATATCCCAAACGCGACCAATATAGATATTTATTTAGGGCAAGAGTTTGTTACCGAACTGGAAAAGTTGGATAAAACCAAAAACTACTACGTCTATTGTAGGTCTGGCCAACGCAGTGGTCAGGCATGTGCCATAATGAACAAGTTAGGCTTTGAAAATGCTTACAATTTGCTGGGCGGGTTTATGAACTGGGAAGGAGAAGTAGCCGAATAAAATATTTGGGGTCAGGCCTTGTCATAATTAAGGTATCTATGGCTTCTTGGCAGAACGTAACTTACTTTCATCTAACCTTGTGGAGTATCGGTTTTTTCTTAACATTGGATTATGCGGGAAGATCTTTTGCATTTTATTTGGAAGTATAAAAAACTTCAATTGGAGAATTTGAAAAGCTCCAAACATGAAGCTGTTCAAATATTGGATGTAGGATTACATAATCTTTTGTCCGGACCCGACTTCTTTAATGCCAAGATTCAAATAGATGAACAGTTGTGGGCAGGTACGGTGGAGATGCATATTAAATCTTCCGATTGGTACGCCCACAATCACGAAATAGATCCCAATTACGAAAATGTAATACTTCATGTGGTTTGGGAGGACGATTGTGACGTCTTCAGGAGCGATAATACGGTTATTCCCACTTTGGTACTTAGGGACTATATTTCATCCAGTCTTTTACAGGAGTATCAAAAATTGTTCTACCACAAAGAGCGCTCATTTATAAATTGTGAAAATGAGATTGCCGACACTTCTAATTTTGTTTTACAGAATTGGTTGGAGGTTCTCTATTTTGAGCGTTTGGAGAGGAAAACCGATTTGGTGGCCCAACTGTTAAAAGCTTCCAACAATGATTGGGAGCGCGTGTTTTTTGTGTTACTTTCCAAAAATTTTGGACTTAAAATAAATGGCGAGCCCTTTTTTGAAATTGCCAATCGGCTTCCTTTCCCAGTGGTGCGCAAAATACAGGGCAATTCACTTCAAATGGAAAGTTTGCTCTACGGCTTTGCCGGATTCTTGGATGATAATAACATCGGCGATAATTATTATGATAGCTTAAAAAAGGAATTTGCTTTTCTAAAGGCCAAGTTCCATTTCTTGGAACCACCACATCAAAAACCGGAATTCTTTAAACTGCGCCCATCTAATTTCCCCACCATCAGACTTTCCCAATTAGCCAATTTGTATGTGTTGCACCAAAACCTATTTAGTAGGGTTATCAATGCCAAAAGTGTTGAGGAACTTTATTTGGTTTTTAAAGTATCTGCCAGTGAATATTGGAACAACCATTATACTTTTGGAAAAGTCTCCAAAAATCACATCAAGATACTTACCAGGAACTTTGTGGATCTATTAATTGTCAATACCGTTCTTCCTATAAAATTGAGCTATGCAAAACATATGGGAAGGGATGTGCCAGACGAGATAATAAATATTATTTCGGGTATAACATCAGAAAGCAATACGGTTATTTCTAAGTTTAAGTCACTTAAATTGCAATTTCCTTCAGCCAAAGAAAGTCAGGCCGTAATACAGTTGTACAATGAATACTGTACAAAAAATAAATGTTTGCAATGTGCTGTGGGCCATCAATTATTGAATAGAAAACCCTAATTTTAAGGCATGAACATTTTCTATACGGTACTTTATTACTTTCAGAAAAGAGGATTTGAGGTTTGTAGACGAATAGCCGAGCGTTTGGGTATACGTACCAGAGTAGTTCGTACATCCTTTATATATCTTACTTTCGTTACCTTGGGCTTTGGGTTTGCCCTTTATTTGTTTATGGCCTTTTGGCTAAGGATAAAGGATTTGCTTTATACAAAAAGAACCTCTGTTTTTGATCTTTAAGTATGATTAGACTTTTTCGCTCCCGAATGTATTTGGCAATGGCTTTATTGATCATGGTCTTGTTGTTCGGAGTATTTGGTTATAGGTTCTTATCAGACTATACTTGGATAGATGCCTTTTATATGACCATTATTACGGTTACCACCGTTGGTTTTTCTGAGGTACGTCCGTTGGATGCCGAGGCAAAAATATTTACAGTCGTTTTAATTGTTACAAGTGTATTTATATTTGCGTTCGCAATTTCGGTAATAACCGAATATATCCTAAGTCGAAATGCGCTTCAACTTCTAAAGAAAAAAAAGGTGAAAAACAAAATCAATAGTTTGAGCAATCACGTAATTATTTGCGGTTTTGGCAGAAATGGAAATCAGGCTGCGGAAAGATTAAAGGCTTATAACCGGTCATTTGTGGTTATTGAAAAAAATAAGGAAGTCATAGAGAAATTTGAAGATGAGATCCTTTTTGTTGAAGGGGACGCCAATGAAGATGATACTCTGATAGACGCCGGAATAGATAGAGCACAATACCTTATTACCGCTATGCCCGATGATGCTGCCAACCTATTTGTGGTGCTGTCTGCCAGACAATTGAACAAAAACCTGTTTATTATCAGTAGGGCCTCCCAAACAACTTCCCAAAAGAAGTTAAGACTAGCGGGGGCGGACAAGGTAATTATGCCCGATAAGATAGGAGGGGATCACATGGCGTCTTTGGTGGTCATACCAGACCTTATAACCTTTATGGACAAACTTTCAACCGAAGGAGAGAATACTACCAATTTGGAAGAGGTAACCATAGAAAGTTTTATGACAAAGGTAGACAATCATTCCTTGCGCGATCTGGATTTGAGAAGGAAGACAGGCTGCACTATAATTGGATATATTGAGCCAAATGGCAATTATATAATTAATCCCGAGGCCGATTTAAAATTACAACCGCAGGGAAAGGTAATAGTATTGGGAAGACCAGAGCAAATAAAAAAATTAAATGAGATGTTCCATATAGATTGAGTATATAAACAATTATATTTGATTCCAAGCATTATTTTTAGGATATTGCCGGGATATTAGAAGCTAAACCAACAAAATTAAACTTTTCAAGCTACTTATGAAGAATTATATATCTTCCATTTTTTTACTGTTTTCGTTTGTAATATTTTCCCAAGAACTTGTTGTAAAGGGGTCTGTTTACAATCCTTCGAACAACATCAATGATGGTGTTGTAAAGTTAGAGGTTGACGGAGGTACACCACCCTATCAGTATAAATGGAGTAATCAAAATACCCCATTGACCGCCAATCAAGCCACTAATCTTGTGGAAGGCCTACCCTATACAGTTACTATTACCGATGCAAAAGGGTTGCAGGTTACCAAGGAGTACAAAGTACCATCCGAGGCAATTACCGAATTTTTTAATGGAGTTATGACACCTGCCGTAAGTGCTTTGGGATCTGTTCTTTTTTGGGATCCTTTTGCGGCCATTGGTATTTATGATCCCGTGGTTTATGCGGATGTGAAACGTATTGGAATTCCAGGCTGGTCTCCCGAAACAAAGGATAAGTTTATTTTAAAGGAGTGGTTGAAGCCTGAAGGACAAAAAGTAAAAAAAGGGGATGATATTGCAATTATTTCTAAAAGTAATGGTAACACCGAAACAATAACATCGCCTGTCAACGGCCATTTAAAATATTTAGCCAAGGAAGGTGGGGTAATATATAATTCAGAGAACTCGGAGCACGTAATAGAGCAAGGAGCCCATTTTTTGGCAGAGGTTAAATATGATGAGCCGGTTATTATAACCCATCCCAATGGAGATCCTCAGCAAAAAGCAATACCATTTATTGTTATTTGGTTGGTAATCGGAGCTGTTTTCTTTACGTTGAGAATGGGCTTTATCAATTTTAGGGGATTTAGACATTCCATTGATTTGGCGAAAGGTAAATATGACGATCCGGATGCCCCAGGACAAGTTACCCATTTTCAAGCCTTGGCAACAGCCGTTTCCGGTACAGTTGGACTTGGAAATATTGCAGGGGTAGGGGTGGCCGTTTCCTTGGGAGGTGCGGGTGCAACGTTTTGGATGATTGTTTGTGGTTTATTGGGAATGTCTTCCAAATTTGTTGAGTGTACATTAGGGGTCAAATACCGTAATATACTTCCTGATGGCCGTGTTTTTGGGGGTCCGATGAACTATCTGCGTTATGGTCTGGAGAAAAGGAATTTAAAAGGTTTGGGAAAGGTGCTTGCCAGTCTATTTGCCGTTTTAGCTGTGGGGGCTTCTTTTGGAGGTGGAAATATGTTTCAGGCCAATCAATCTTTTGAACAGCTTTCCGGGCAGTTCCCGGCCTTACAGGGCAATGGATTTTGGTTTGGAATAATTACGGCAATTCTCGTTGGTGTGGTAATAATTGGTGGAATCAATAGTATAGCCAATGTAACCGGGAGGGTAGTACCTATTATGGCTTCTATTTATATTCTGGCGGCCTTAACGGTAATCATCATGAATATTGAAAATATTGGCCCTGCATTTGCTGCCATAGTGGATGGGGCTTTTAGCCCAAGTGCACTTAAAGGCGGTGTTATAGGAGTTTTGATCGTTGGTTTTCAGAGGGCGGCGTTCTCCAATGAAGCCGGAGTTGGTTCTGCTGCGATAGCACATAGTACGGCGAAGACAAATCATCCGCCTTCTGAAGGTTTTGTAGCCCTCATGGAGCCATTTATAGATACGGTCGTGGTATGTACTTTGACCGCCTTGGTTTTAATATTTACAGGAATGCACGAAGTAGAGGGAATGGCAGGAGCCCAATTAACATCGGATGCCTTTGGAAGTGTGCTTTCATGGTTTCCATATGTTTTGGCCTTGGCAGTGTTCCTGTTCGCATTTTCAACCATGATTTCCTGGTCATACTATGGGATGAGGGCTTGGACCTATCTTTTTGGGAAAAGTAAAAAAGTCGAATTTGTATATAAGATGTTGTTCCTAGTTTTTGTGGTAGTAGGTGCATCGGTGAGTTTGGGAGCGGTTTTGGATTTTTCGGATATGATGATTTTGGCCATGTCCTTCCCCAATATTATTGGACTTTATCTAATGTCCGGTGAGGTGAAAAGAGATCTAGATGACTATTTGGTAAAACTTAAGGCCAATTTGCTTTACAAAAAAAAGGGAAAGGCATAATTAAAGAATAGGACAATAAATATAAATCCCACCTAATTTCCTTATATGGAATTAGGTGGGATTTTCTTTTGGATAAAACTAAGAGAGTACGGTCTTATTTTGTATTATTTCCTATATATAAACTAAAGAGGAATAGTTTGGCTATAGTTAGACTACTGATGTTGGGCCTAACATTTAAGTTTATTACATTTTTACTATATTTAGATTAAAACTAACCTAGATTTGGGAAGAGTTACATTTGGAATTTAGCCGCTTTTAAAGCGATGCTTTTGGTGTAGGGAATTAATCTTCCATGGAGCATTATATGAATAATGGAAAAGTGCATTAAGACATAAAGTTTGAGCCGTGAACAGAAAATCGTTTAAATCCCACTTTAAGTTCAATAAACAGGAGCGAAGTGGGATTTTCTTTTTATTGTTTCTAATCGTTATTTTCCAGACGGTATATTTTGTTGTTAAATCCTATCCTATATCGGAAAAGGCCAATTCCCTAACGGTCGATAAGGAATACCAAGCCAAAATTGATGAACTAAGAAGTCGTAACCAAAAGAAGGATTCGATATCGGTCTATCCATTTAATCCCAATTTTATAACAGATTACAAAGGTTATATTTTGGGGATGTCGACAGAGGAAATAGAACGTTTGCATGTCTTCCGGGCTAAGAACCAATTTGTTAATTCCGCCAAGGAATTTCAAAAGGTAACATTGATATCGGATTCCCTGTTGGAAAGTTTGCAATCATATTTTAAGTTTCCCGAATGGACCCGTAGAGGAAGTATTGAGTCGGCATATGGTGGGTCACGTACTTTTAATAGCGTGGAATCCAAATCGGTTCCGGATACCTTTAAAAGTGTCAAGATCAAGGATATTAATAGAGTTACTGCAGAAGAATTAAGGTCTGTTAATGGAATAGGGGAGAAGCTGTCCCAGCGCATTGTAAAATTCAGGGACCTCTTGGGAGGTTTTTTGTCTGAAGAGCAACTAGGCCACGTTTATGGTCTTGATCCTGAGGTTGTTGCAAGAGTTCTCAAAGACTATAGGATCTTGGAAAGCCCGGATATATCAAAAATAAACATTAACCAAGCATCTCCGTGGGATATTTCAAAACTGGTTTACATAAAATATGAAGTGGCAGCACGTATTGTAGCTCTCAGGGAAGCGAACGGTGGTATAGCTTCATTTGATGAATTAATAGAAATCGAAGATTTCCCTTCGGAAAAATTAGATATAATTAAGTTATATTTGCAATTATAAAAAAAATTGCTAATAATGGTTATCGATACCCCTTCTACAATGAGTTTTGATTACTCTGAAACTCAACAAATGGTGGCTGCCTCTGCCAAGGAGTTTGCTGAACAATATATTAGGCCCTATGTAATGGAATGGGATGAGGCCCAGACCTTTCCTGTTGAGGTTTTTAAGAAAGCTGGGGAAATGGGTTTTATGGGGGTTTTGGTTCCTGTAGAATTGGGTGGTTCCGGCCTGGGATATCATGAATATGTGGCTATAATTGAAGAGATTTCCAAGGTAGATCCTTCCATCGGATTATCGGTGGCAGCACATAATTCATTGTGCACCAATCACATCCTTAGTTTTGGGAATGAGGTGCAAAAGAAAAAATGGCTTCCAAAATTGGCTACCGCCGAATGGATCGGAGCTTGGGGCCTTACGGAGCACAATACCGGGTCCGATGCTGGAGGTATGAGTACCACAGCGGTCAAGGAGGGTAACTCCTGGGTTTTGAATGGAGCCAAGAATTTTATTACCCATGGTAAGAGTGGGGACATTGCCGTGGTGGTGGTAAGAACAGGGGAGAAAGGGGATAGTCATGGTATGACTGCCTTTGTAGTGGAAAAGGGAACACCAGGCTTTAGCAGTGGAAAGAAAGAAAACAAACTAGGAATGAGGGCCAGTGAAACGGCAGAATTGGTATTTGATAATTGTAAAATTCCGGACTCAAATAGATTAGGGGGAGTAGGGGAAGGATTTGTGCAGTCCATGAAGATTTTGGACGGTGGAAGAATATCCATAGGAGCGTTGTCCTTGGGAATTTCCAAAGGGGCTTATGAAGCTGCCTTAAAATATTCAAAGGAAAGGGTGCAGTTTGGAAAGCCGATTAGCCATTTTCAAGGTATTTCCTTTAAACTTGCGGACATGGCTACCGAAATTGAGGCTTCGGAATTGCTTTTACACAAGGCGGCTTTCCTTAAAAATGAAGGGCGAAATGTTACCAAATTGGGGGCTATGGCCAAAATGTATGCTTCGGAAGTATGTGTAAAAGTAGCCAATGAGGCAGTGCAGATACACGGCGGATATGGGTTTACCAAGGATTTTCCAGTAGAAAAATTCTATAGGGACTCCAAGTTGTGTACTATTGGGGAAGGTACTACCGAGATACAGAAAGTGGTCATTGCCAGAAAAATTTTAAAATAATTATTTGTAATTCATTTTTAAGGTATATATTTGCAGCCTTAATCACAAAAGAGAGGAGGTTATTGCCCATGTTAATAATACCAATAAAAGAAGGAGAAAACATCGATAGAGCTTTAAAGCGTTTCAAGCGTAAGTTCGACAAGACAGGTACAATGCGACAGTTGAGAAAACGTCAGCAGTTTACAAAGCCATCTGTAGAGAACAGAGCGAAGATTCAGAAAGCTCAATATATTCAAGGTCTAAGGGATAAGGAGGAAATCTAGATCCACTTGAATTAATAATAGTCTAAAAAGTTCCACTTATTGTGGGACTTTTTTTTTGTATCCTACTCTTATCGGGGGTTATCTTTTGTAACTTTGGGATATGTCCATAGAATCATTTATCGCATATTTATCGTTGGAAAAGAACTATTCTCCTCATACCACAAAAGCATATCAGAACGATATAGTTGAATTTAAAAATTTTTGTGGGCAGGAGTATAACCTTGAGGATATTGCCCAGGTAACTTATAACCTGATTAGGAGTTGGATAGTTTCCCTAGTGGAATCAGGAGTCTCCAACAGGTCCGTGAATCGTAAAATTGCATCCTTAAAGGCTTATTATAAGTTTCTTTTGGGAGTTGGAATTCTGACCATTAACCCCTTGTCAAAACATAAAGCGCTCAAAACTTCAAAGAAAATAGAGATACCATTTTCCGAAATGGAGATGGAGGATGTTCTTTCCCAGATTCCTTTCGAGAAAAATTTTGAAGGTAAGCGCGACAAGTTAATTATCGAATTGCTTTATACCACCGGCATAAGACGTGCGGAACTGATTGGCCTAAAGGTTAAGGATGTGGATTTTCAGGCTATGACAATAAAGGTGTTGGGGAAGCGCAATAAGGAAAGGATTATTCCTCTTTTGGAGGCTACCAAGGAATTGTTTTTGGAATATAATCTTGAACGGAGTGCCTTAAAAGTAATAGAGGATGACGCATATATTTTTCTCTCGGGTAAAGGCAATAAAATGTACGAAACGCTTGTTTATAGAATTATAAATAAGTATTTTAGTTTAGTGTCGTCCAAGGTAAAAAAGAGTCCGCATATTTTAAGACATACCTTTGCCACGCATTTGCTGAATAAGGGTGCTGATTTAAATTCTGTAAAGGAATTATTGGGGCATTCCAGTTTGGCATCAACCCAGGTTTATACCCATAATAGTATTGCGGAATTGAAGAAGGTACATTTCTCCGCTCATCCCAGAAGTAAGAAATAGTACGGTCTTAATCTATTTTAATGTTTAACTCTTTTAAAACTTCATTCTATGAAAGTAAATGCACAATCGGTGAATTTCACTGCAGACGGAAAGCTTATTGACTTTATTCAGGCAAGATTGAATAAAATGGAACTGTTTTATGACAAGGTAATTAGTTCTGATGTATATCTTAAGGTTGAAAATACAAGTGCCAAGGAGAATAAAATTGTGGAAATCAAGGTGTTGGTTCCTAAAGATAAGTTTGTGGTAAAAAAACAATGTAAGTCCTTTGAAGAGGCTGTGGACACAGCATGTAGTTCCTTGGAAAGGAAGTTGGTTAAGCGAAAAGAAAAAATAAGATTAAATGCGTAAAAAAATTATCAAAAAATGTTTTGATTAAATAAATAAATATCTACATTTGCAGTCCGTTAGAAATAGCGGACTTTTTTTTGAAGAAAAAAGTAACAAAAGCCGATGTAGCTCAGCTGGCTAGAGCAGCTGATTTGTAATCAGCAGGTCGTGGGTTCGAGTCCCTCTATCGGCTCAAAAAAACAGAAATAGTGTTATTTTTGTTTGAAATTTTGAAAGAGGGTTGAAAAGCGTCCGGGGCGAGAAGTTTATCCCGAGCGTAGTCGAGGGGAGTCCCTCTATCGGCTCAAAAAAAGGAAAATTTATATTTTCTTAGGTTCTTTAAAATATGGTTTGGGGAGATACTCAAGCGGCCAACGAGGGCAGACTGTAAATCTGCTGACTACGTCTTCGCAGGTTCGAATCCTGCTCTCCCCACAAAAGGCTTTAATTGGTCTTTGTATGAAAATACAGAAAGTTTTTTTTGAAATGATGAAATTAATTTTTAGGTTTGCCTAAAAATTATAAAAGCGGGAGTAGCTCAGTTGGTAGAGCGTCAGCCTTCCAAGCTGAATGTCGCCGGTTCGAACCCGGTCTCCCGCTCTAAATTTTAAAAGCAAAAGCTCCTTTGATGGGGCTTTGCGCAATTAAAATTAAATGGACAAGATTTTGTTATTCTGTCCTGAGCGACGCCGAGGGTAAACTTCGTCAACGCTCTTAAACTTTGGGTATAGGGTTATAGTTTTAGATTGGGCCTGGCCCAATGGTTAAAATTAAAGATGCCGGTGTAGCTCAGGGGTAGAGCGTTTCCTTGGTAAGGAAGAGGTCATGAGTTCAAATCTCATCATTGGCTCAATTAAGGCATTATTTGTACACTAATATAAACTAAGAATTAAAATTAACAAACATGGCAAAGGCAACATTTGATCGTTCCAAACCGCATTTAAATATAGGTACTATTGGACACGTCGATCACGGTAAAACTACATTGACTGCTGCGATTACTACGGTATTGGCAAACGCAGGACTTTCTGAAATGAGAAGTTTCGATTCTATCGATAACGCTCCTGAGGAAAAGGAAAGAGGTATTACAATTAATACTTCACACGTAGAATATTCTACCGCGAACCGTCACTATGCTCACGTGGATTGTCCAGGTCACGCGGATTACGTAAAGAACATGGTTACTGGTGCTGCCCAAATGGACGGTGCCATATTGGTTGTTGCTGCTACTGATGGTCCTATGCCACAAACTCGCGAGCACATCCTTTTAGGTCGTCAGGTTGGTATTCCAAGAATCGTTGTTTTCTTGAACAAAGTTGACATGGTTGATGATGAGGAGCTTTTGGAATTGGTTGAAATGGAGGTAAGGGAATTACTTTCTTTCTACGAGTATGATGGTGACAATGGTCCTGTTATTTCTGGATCGGCTTTAGGTGCACTTAACGGTGAGCAAAAATGGGTTGATACAGTAATGGAATTGATGGAAGCTGTTGATAGCTGGATCGAATTGCCAACAAGGGATGTTGATAAGCCTTTCTTAATGCCTGTTGAAGATGTATTTACTATTACAGGTCGTGGAACTGTTGCTACAGGTCGTATCGAGACTGGAGTTGCAAATACAGGAGATCCTGTTGAGATCATCGGTATGGGTGCTGAGAAATTAAACTCTACCATTACTGGGGTTGAGATGTTTCGTAAGATATTGGACAGAGGTGAAGCTGGAGATAACGTTGGTATCCTTTTGAGAGGTATTGAAAAATCTCAAATAAAAAGAGGAATGGTAATCTGTAAGCCAGGTTCTGTTAAGCCACACGCTAAATTTGAAGCTGAGGTTTATATCCTTAAAAAAGAAGAAGGTGGACGTCACACTCCATTCCATAATAACTACCGTCCTCAGTTCTATGTAAGAACTACAGATGTTACCGGTACTATCAATCTTCCAAGTGGAGTTGAGATGGTTATGCCTGGAGATAACCTTACTATTATTGTTGACTTGTTGTCTCCAATTGCACTTAGCGAAGGTTTGCGTTTTGCTATCCGTGAAGGTGGTAGAACAGTTGGTGCAGGTCAGGTTACCAAGATATTAGATTAATATTTTAGTATAGTATTGTTTACATTGAGGGTGTCTTGCTAAAGCGGGATACCTTTCAATGTAAATATAAACGGGTGAAGCTCATCCCGATGGTTATCGGGAGGTAGAGCAACAAATACGGGTGTAGCTCAGTTGGTAGAGCACTGGTCTCCAAAACCAGGTGTCGGGAGTTCGAGCCTCTCCGCCCGTGCAAAACACAATGGGTTCTTTTCTGATTGGGATGATGTCGTCAGTATTTTTTTTAAGGCCTTGTTTTATAGTTAAGAAAATAAATATTTCGCAGCATGATTACATATATAAAAGAATCTATAGACGAACTTAGGAATAACGTTACTTTACCAACAAGGGCGGAGTCTTCCAACTTGATGGTGATCGTGGCGGTGTTTTCTATAATTTTTGCGCTTGCGACTTGGGGTGTTGATAGTTTGTTTAGTGAATTGATACAACTGTATTTCAATAACATAATCAATTAAGAAGCACTGTATGTCAGAAGTATTGGATAAGAAATGGTATGTTGTAAGAGCTGTAAGTGGTCAGGAAAACAAAATTAAGGGCTATATAGAGACGGAAGTTGCTAGGCTAGGTTTTGAAGACTATTTGGAAGAAGTTCTTGTTCCTACTGAAAAAGTGGTGCAAATAAGGAACGGAAAAAAGATAAACAAGGAACGTGTTTATTTTCCAGGTTATATTATGATCAAAGCCAACCTTGGAGGAGAAATGATTCATATTATCCGTTCTATTACCAATGTTATTGGATTTCTGGGTGAGACCAAAGGTGGGGATCCTGTTCCTTTGAGAAAATCCGAAGTTAATAGAATGCTAGGAAAAGTGGATGAATTGGCTGTTAAGACCGATAGTGTGGCCATACCATTTGTGTTTGGTGAAACTGTAAAGGTGATCGATGGTCCTTTCAATGGTTTTAACGGAACCGTAGAAAAAATTAATGAAGAAAAGCGTAAGCTGGAAGTAATGGTGAAAATTTTTGGAAGAAAAACACCATTGGAACTCAGCTATATGCAAGTAGAAAAAGTTTAATAAGAACTGTTACATAGATAAAAGAAGTGTTGCTTCCAAATTAACACTCTTTAAATTTAATTTTAAACAATGGCAAAAGAAGTAAGTAAAGTAGTTAAACTACAAGTTAGGGGAGGTGCAGCGAATCCATCGCCACCGGTTGGACCCGCTTTAGGTGCTGCCGGGGTCAACATAATGGAGTTCTGTAAGCAATTCAATGCTCGTACGCAGGACAAGCCAGGCAAAGTATTGCCAGTTGCGATCACGGTTTATAAAGACAAGTCGTTCGACTTCGTTGTAAAGACACCGCCGGCGGCAGTTCAATTAATGGAAGCGGCTAAGATTAAAAAAGGATCTGGCGAGCCTAACAGAAACAAGGTTGCAAGTGTATCTTGGGACCAGATCAAGTTGATCGCTGAAGACAAAATGGTAGATCTTAATGCCTTTACGGTAGAATCTGCAATGAGTATGGTTGCAGGTACAGCAAGATCTATGGGTTTAAAAGTCGCAGGCAATAGACCTTTTTAAAATCTTAAAAGCAATTTAGAATGGCAAAATTAACAAAGAAGCAAAAAGAAGCCCACAGCAAAATAGATAAGAACAAACTCTATTCTGTTGAAGAGGCATCTGCTTTAGTAAAAGAAATAACCAATACGAAATTCGATGCATCTGTTGAATTGGCGGTACGTTTGGGCGTTGATCCAAGAAAAGCCAATCAAATGGTTCGTGGTGTTGTTACACTTCCCCACGGTACCGGTAAAGATGTTAAGGTTTTGGCTTTGGTAACACCGGACAAAGAAGCAGAGGCTAAAGAAGCTGGTGCTGATTTCGTAGGATTGGACGAATATTTGGATAAAATTAAAAACGGTTGGACCGATGTTGATGTAATCATCACAATGCCAAGTGTTATGGGTAAGCTAGGTCCTTTAGGTAGGGTCTTGGGACCAAGAGGTCTTATGCCAAACCCAAAAACAGGTACGGTTACTATGGATGTTGCCAAAGCAGTAGCTGAGGTAAAAGCCGGTAAGATCGATTTTAAAGTGGATAAAACAGGAATTGTGCACGCTGCAATAGGGAAAGTTTCTTTCTCAGCTGATAAGATTGCGGATAATGCCAACGAACTGTTGGATACATTGGTAAAATTAAAGCCAACTGCAGCCAAGGGAATATATGTAAAAACTATATATATGTCCAGTACCATGAGTCCTAGTGTTGCATTGGATCCAAAAGCAGTTTAACTGGTAGTTAAAAATTTTTATTATGACAAGAGAAGAGAAATTAAATGTTATACAAGATTTAACTGCGCAGTTAGGGGATAGCTCCACTATATATTTAGCCGATATTTCCGGATTAAATGCTGAAACTACTTCAGCTTTAAGAAGGGCTTGTTACAAGGCTGATATAAAACTTGCTGTAGTTAAGAATACCTTGCTTGCAAAAGCAATGGAGGCTTCGGATAAGGATTTCGGTGAACTTCCATCAATATTAAAGGGGAATACCTCTTTGATGTTTTCGGAAACCGGAAATGCACCTGCAAAGCTGATCAAGACTTTTAGAAAAAAGTCTAACAAGCCTTTGTTAAAGGGAGCATATATTGCCGAGGCAATTTATGTTGGTGATGATCAATTGGATGCTCTAGAAAGCATTAAGTCTAAAGAAGAGATGGTTGGAGAAATTATTGGATTGTTACAATCCCCAGCCAAAAATGTTATTTCTGGACTTAAATCTGGCGGTGGTAAACTTGCTGGAATCCTTAAGACATTATCAGAAAGATAATACGTACGCACTAAAAACAATTATATTTTAAAATTTTATTAAACGATAGAAAAATGGCAGATTTAAAAGATTTCGCAGAACAATTGGTTAACCTTACAGTTAAGGAAGTAAATGAGTTGGCTAATATATTAAAAGATGAATACGGTATAGAGCCTGCAGCTGCTGCAGTTGCTGTTGCTGCTGGTGGCGGTGCTGCCGAAGGTGGTGAGGCTGCTGAAGCTCAAACTGAATTCGACGTTATATTGAAAGCAGCTGGTGCTTCTAAATTAGCAGTAGTTAAATTGGTTAAGGAATTAACTGGTTTAGGATTGAAAGATGCTAAAGACATCGTTGATAGCGCACCAAAAGCCGTTAAGGAAGGTGTTTCTAAAGACGAAGCTGAAGGAATTAAAAAATCTTTGGAAGAAGCAGGAGCGGAAGTTGAGCTTAAATAATAGCAACGACAACCATTAATATTTTGGTTTAGGTCTTTCCGCTTTTTGTGGCTAGACCTAAGCCTTTTTATACATACCGTGTATAGTGGCATACACTACCCAATTATAGTATTCACGATCAAAATTTTGTCCATAGATGTTCACAAATCAGACTGAAAGAATAAGTTTCGCATCCGCTAAGAACACTCCGAATTATCCGGATTTCTTGGACATTCAGATTAAATCATTTCAAGATTTTTTCCAACTTGAAACTAAATCTGACGAAAGGGGCAATGAGGGGTTGTACAATACCTTCATGGAAAACTTTCCAATTACAGACACAAGGAACCAGTTCGTATTAGAATTTTTAGATTATTTCATTGATCCACCGAGATATTCCATTCAAGAATGTATAGAGCGTGGACTTACTTATAGTGTTCCATTAAAAGCAAGATTAAAATTATATTGTACGGATCCCGAGCATGAGGATTTCGAGACCATTGTACAAGACGTGTACTTAGGAACCATTCCTTACATGACCCCTAGCGGTACCTTTGTTATCAATGGCGCTGAACGTGTTGTTGTTTCCCAATTACACCGTTCTCCTGGGGTTTTCTTTGGTCAATCCTTCCATGCTAACGGAACTAAATTGTATTCTGCCAGGGTTATTCCTTTTAAAGGTTCCTGGATAGAATTTGCAACAGATATCAATGGTGTTATGTACGCCTATATTGATAGAAAGAAAAAATTACCGGTTACCACCTTGTTCAGAGCCATTGGTTTTGAAAGGGATAAGGATATTTTGGAGATATTCGACCTTTCGGAAGAGGTTAAAGTTTCCAATGCCGGCTTGAAAAAAGTATTGGGCCGTAAATTGGCGGCTAGAGTATTGAATACATGGCATGAGGATTTTGTGGATGAGGATACTGGCGAAGTGGTATCTATTGAGAGAAATGAGATTATCCTTGACCGTGATACTATTTTGGAAAAAGATCACATAAATGAGATATTGGAAGCCGATGTGAAGACTATTCTTTTGCACAAAGAGAATAATGCACAAAGCGATTATGCCATTATCCATAACACCCTTCAAAAGGATCCAACAAACTCTGAAAAAGAGGCAGTTGAACATATTTATCGTCAATTGCGTAATGCTGAACCGCCAGATGAGGAAACAGCACGTGGTATTATAGATAAATTGTTCTTCTCCGATCAACGTTATAACCTAGGTGAGGTAGGACGTTATAGAATGAACAAAAAATTGGGATTGGATATCGGAATGGACAAGCAGGTCTTGACCAAGGAAGATATCATTACCATTATAAAATATTTGATCGAGTTGATTAACTCAAAAGCTGAGATCGATGATATTGATCACCTTTCCAACCGTAGGGTAAGGACTGTAGGTGAACAATTGTCCCAGCAATTTGGTGTTGGTCTGGCACGTATGGCCAGAACAATTCGTGAGCGTATGAACGTACGTGATAATGAGGTGTTTACCCCGATCGATTTGATCAATGCCAAGACCTTGTCTTCGGTAATCAACTCTTTCTTTGGTACCAACCAGTTATCACAGTTTATGGATCAAACCAATCCATTGGCCGAGATTACGCACAAAAGAAGATTATCGGCATTAGGGCCGGGTGGACTTTCAAGGGAAAGAGCAGGGTTTGAGGTACGTGACGTTCACTATACGCACTACGGTAGACTTTGTCCTATTGAAACTCCTGAAGGACCAAACATTGGATTGATATCTTCACTTTCGGTATTTGCCAAGGTGAACCCAATGGGCTTCTTGGAAACACCATATCGCAAGGTGGATAACGGTACAGTAAACATTAATGACTTTACTTACTTAAGTGCAGAAGAGGAAGAAGGAATGAAAATTGCCCAGGCAAACATTCCTATGGATGAAAAAGGAACAATTACTGCAGAGAAGGTAATAGCAAGGGAAGAAGGAGATTTCCCAGTAGTGGATCCTACTGAAATCCAGTATACCGATGTTGCGCCTAACCAAATAGCGTCTATTTCGGCATCTTTGATTCCATTTTTGGAACATGATGATGCCAACAGGGCCTTGATGGGATCTAACATGATGCGTCAGGCAGTTCCATTGTTAAAGCCGGAATCACCTATCGTAGGTACAGGTTTGGAGCGTCAAGTTGCATCAGATTCGAGGGTGTTGATCAATGCAGAAGGTGATGGAGTTATAGAATATGTTGATTCCCAAAAAATCACTATTAAGTACGACCGTACCGAAGAACAAAGATTGGTAAGCTTCGAAGAGGATTCCAAAACTTATGAATTGGTCAAGTTTAGAAAAACTAACCAAGGAACAAGTATTAACCTTAAACCAATTGTTAAAAAGGGTTACAAGGTTAAAAAAGGACAAGTTCTTTGTGAAGGTTATGCAACAGAAAGTGGCGAATTGGCCTTGGGAAGAAACTTGGTAGTGGCATTTATGCCATGGAAAGGTTATAACTTTGAGGATGCGATCGTAATCTCTGAAAAAGTAGTACGTGAGGATATCTTTACGTCTATCCACGTTGATGAGTACGCTTTGGAGGTAAGGGATACCAAATTGGGAGCTGAAGAGTTGACCAATGATATTCCTAACGTTTCTGAAGAAGCTACCAAGGATTTGGATGAATACGGAATGATCCGTATTGGAGCGGAAGTTAAGCCTGGAGATATTTTAATAGGTAAGATTACTCCAAAAGGAGAGTCGGATCCCACACCGGAGGAAAAATTACTAAGAGCCATCTTTGGGGACAAAGCAGGTGATGTAAAAGATGCATCCTTAAAAGCATCACCTTCACTTAGGGGGGTTGTTATAGACAAGAAATTATTTTCTAGATCGGTTAAAGATAAGCGTAAGCGTTCAGAAGATAAGGAAGACCTTGCTAAATTGGAGTTGGAATACGAAGTGAAATTTGAACAATTGAAAGATGTATTGGTTGAGAAACTATTTACATTGGTCAATGGTAAAACTTCGCAAGGGGTATTGAACGACCTTGGTGAGGAAGTACTTCCAAAAGGGAAGAAGTATACCATGAAGATGTTGAACGCGGTTGATGATTTCGCCCATTTGGTTGGTGGAAGTTGGACTACGGACAAGGAAAGCAATACCATGGTAACGGATCTTTTGCATAACTATAAGATAAAATTGAACGACCTTCAAGGTAACCTTAGAAGGGACAAGTTCACCATTTCTGTAGGAGACGAATTGCCAGCTGGTATTATGAAATTGGCCAAAGTTTATATCGCCAAAAAGCGTAAACTTAAGGTTGGTGATAAAATGGCGGGTCGTCACGGAAATAAAGGTATCGTTTCCAGAATTGTTCGTCATGAGGATATGCCGTTCCTAGAGGACGGAACACCTGTGGACATCGTATTGAATCCGTTAGGGGTACCTTCGCGTATGAACATCGGGCAGATATATGAAACTGTTTTAGGATGGGCCGGTTTAAAATTAGGGAAGAAATATGCGACCCCAATTTTTGATGGTGCTACCTTAGATCAAATCAATGCCTATACCGATGAAGCTGGAATTCCAAGATTTGGACATACTTATCTATACGATGGTGGTACGGGTCAGCGTTTTGATCAACCAGCGACAGTTGGGGTTATCTATATGTTGAAACTAGGACATATGGTAGATGACAAGATGCATGCTCGTTCAATTGGGCCATACTCACTTATTACGCAGCAGCCATTGGGTGGTAAAGCACAATTTGGTGGACAGCGTTTTGGAGAGATGGAAGTTTGGGCGCTTGAAGCATATGGTGCCTCTGCAACACTTCGTGAAATATTGACCGTCAAATCGGATGACGTTATAGGTAGGGCCAAGACGTACGAGGCGATCGTAAAAGGAGAGACCATGCCAGAACCTGGTTTGCCAGAATCTTTCAACGTATTAATGCACGAACTTAAGGGATTAGGTTTGGATATTAGATTGGAAGAATAACAAGGATTGGTTTTGAACACTATTCCTAATAACAAGAATTAAATTAGTATCAGAATATAGTTATGGCTAGACTAAAAGATAATAATACCATTAAAAGGTTCGATAAAATTTCAATCGGTTTGGCATCTCCAGAAGCTATTTTGGCAGAGTCAAGAGGTGAGGTTTTAAAACCTGAAACTATTAACTATAGAACGCACAAGCCTGAGCGGGACGGTCTATTCTGTGAGCGTATTTTTGGTCCTGTAAAGGATTACGAATGTGCCTGTGGAAAATATAAAAGAATTCGTTATCGCGGTATTGTTTGTGATCGTTGTGGGGTAGAGGTAACAGAGAAAAAGGTACGTAGAGATAGGGTAGGACACATTAATTTGGTAGTTCCTGTTGCCCATATCTGGTATTTCCGTTCCCTGCCCAATAAGATTGGTTACCTATTAGGTTTGCCTTCCAAGAAATTGGATATGATTATTTACTACGAGCGTTATGTAGTAATTCAGCCAGGTATTGCCAAGGGACCTGACGGTGAGGAAATCCAAAAAATGGATTTCTTGAGCGAAGAGGAGTATTTGAATATATTGGAGTCCATTCCACAAGAGAATCAGTACTTGGAAGATTCTGACCCAAACAAGTTTATCGCTAAAATGGGTGCGGAATGTCTTATTGATCTTTTGGCGAGAATAGACTTGAGCCAATTGTCTTATGAATTAAGACATAAGGCCAATACCGAAACTTCCAAACAACGTAAGACTGAGGCCCTGAAAAGACTTCAAGTAGTTGAAGCCTTAAGGGAATCCCAGGAAAATAGGGAGAACAGACCGGATTGGATGATCATGAAGGTAATTCCTGTTATTCCACCGGAATTACGTCCTTTGGTGCCATTGGATGGGGGTCGTTTTGCAACTTCGGATTTGAACGATCTTTACAGAAGGGTTATTATAAGAAACAACCGTCTTAAGAGATTGGTAGAAATTAAGGCTCCAGAGGTAATTCTTAGAAATGAGAAGCGTATGCTTCAGGAGGCAGTAGATTCTTTATTTGATAACACACGTAAGGCATCTGCAGTTAAAACTGAATCCAATAGACCGTTGAAGTCACTTTCCGATTCATTGAAAGGTAAGCAAGGTCGATTCCGTCAAAACCTTTTAGGTAAACGTGTGGATTATTCCGCTCGTTCGGTAATCGTCGTTGGACCTGAAATGAGGTTGTTCGAATGTGGTTTGCCTAAAGATATGGCCGCCGAACTATACAAACCTTTTGTAATCCGTAAATTGATTGAAAGGGGTATTGTAAAAACGGTGAAATCTGCGAAGAAGATCATAGATAAAAAAGAACCTGTAGTTTGGGATATTCTTGAAAATGTTTTGAAAGGACATCCTGTAATGTTGAACCGTGCTCCTACATTGCACAGATTGGGTATTCAAGCCTTTCAGCCAAAACTTATTGAGGGCAAGGCTATACGTTTGCATCCATTGGTATGTACTGCTTTTAACGCGGATTTTGACGGTGATCAAATGGCAGTTCATTTACCATTGGGACCAGAAGCAATTTTAGAATGCCAATTGTTAATGTTGGCGTCACATAATATTTTGAACCCTGCAAATGGTTCGCCTATTACCGTACCATCACAGGATATGGTTTTGGGTCTATATTATATGACCAAAGAAAGAAAATCTACACCGGAGGTAGCAGTAAAAGGTGAAGGATTAACATTCTACTCTTATGAAGAGGTGGTTATCGCCTTTAATGAAGGGAGATTGGATCTTAACGCCGGAATTAAGGTACGTGCCAAAGATTTTAATGAGGCTGGTGAATTGGTTAATCAGATCATTCCAACAACAGTTGGTAGGGTGTTGTTTAACATGGTAGTCCCAGAACAGGCAGGATACATTAATGATGTATTGAATAAAAAATCGCTTAGGGATATTATTGGTAATATATTAAGTGTTACCGATGTTCCAACAACGGCCGATTTCTTGGATAAAATAAAAACTATGGGTTATGAATTCGCTTTTAAAGGTGGATTGTCCTTTAGTTTGGGAGATATTATTATTCCGCCAGAGAAGCATGAAATGATTGCTGATGCCAATACACAGGTAGATGGAATTATGGCCAACTATAACATGGGTCTTATAACCAATAACGAACGTTACAATCAGGTAATTGACGTTTGGACATCGACCAATGCTATGTTGACAGAATTGGCAATGAAGCGTATTCGTGAGGATCAGCAAGGATTTAACTCTGTATATATGATGTTGGATTCTGGTGCAAGGGGCTCCAAGGAGCAGATTCGCCAGTTAACCGGTATGCGTGGATTAATGGCTAAACCAAAGAAATCTACTGCTGGAGGTGGGGAAATTATTGAAAACCCCATTTTATCCAACTTTAAAGAGGGTCTATCCATTCTTGAATACTTTATATCTACTCACGGTGCACGTAAGGGTCTTGCGGATACGGCGTTAAAAACGGCGGATGCGGGTTATCTAACACGTCGTTTGGTGGATGTTTCACAAGATGTAATTATCAATATTGAGGATTGTGAAACACTAAGAGGGGTTCAAGTTGAGGCTCTTAAGAAAAATGAAGAGATTGTTGAAACTTTAGGGGAGCGTATCCTTGGAAGGGTTTCCTTACATGATGTTTATAATCCTATTTCTGAAGAATTGCTTTTAAGGGCAGGTCAAGAAATTATGGAAGCCGATGTTAAGAATATAGAGGCATCCCCAGTTGAAAAAGTAGAGGTGCGTTCGGCCTTGACATGTGAGGCTCAGAAAGGTATCTGTGGCAAATGTTATGGAAGAAACCTGTCTACCAATAAAATGGTACAGAGAGGTGAAGCTGTTGGTGTAGTAGCTGCACAGTCTATTGGTGAACCAGGAACTCAGTTAACATTGCGTACTTTCCACGTGGGAGGTATTGCAGGTAACATCTCCGAAGAAAATAAATTGGAGGCCAGATTTGGTGGAGTTGCTGAAATTGAAGATTTAAGGACAGTTACTAGTCAAGACGGAGAAGGTAAAAAATCTGAAATAGTAATTTCTAGGACATCAGAGATCAAGGTTGTAGATGCAAAATCTGGAATAACGCTAAGTACCAATAACATTCCTTACGGTTCACAATTGTTCATTAAGAATGGTGAAAAAATCGAGAAAGGCCAAGTTATTTGTTCTTGGGATCCTTACAACGGAGTTATTGTTTCAGAATTCCCTGGACAGATCGCATACGAGAATATAGAACAAGGTATCACTTATCAAGTAGAGATTGATGAACAAACAGGATTCCAAGAGAAAGTAATTTCGGAATCTAGGAACAAGAAATTGATTCCTACCCTATTGATCAAGAACAATAAGGATGAAGTGTTGCGTTCTTATAACCTTCCGGTTGGATCGCACATTATGGTAGATGATGGAGACAAGATCAATGAAGGTAAAATTTTGGTCAAGATACCGCGTAAATCAGCCAAGGCTGGGGATATTACTGGTGGTCTTCCAAGAGTTACCGAATTGTTCGAAGCTCGTAACCCATCTAACCCTGCTGTTGTTTCCGAGATTGATGGTGTTGTTTCCTTTGGTAAGATAAAGAGAGGTAACCGTGAGATAATTATCGAATCCAAATTGGGTGAGGTTAAGAAATACTTGGTGAAATTGTCGAATCAAATTCTTGTTCAAGAAAATGATTACGTACGTGCCGGGATGCCATTGTCCGATGGGTCGATCACTCCTGAGGATATCTTGGCAATCAAAGGACCTTCAGCTGTACAACAATACTTGGTGAACGAAGTTCAGGAAGTATATCGTTTGCAAGGGGTGAAGATCAATGATAAACACTTTGAGGTAGTAGTACGTCAAATGATGCGTAAAGTGCGTATAGAGGATCCGGGAGATACTATCTTCTTAGAAAATCAATTGGTTCACAAGGATGATTTCATCCAAGAGAACGATGAGATTTTTGGACAGAAAGTAGTAGAAGAAGCTGGTGATTCCGAAAACTTAAAACCGGGTCAGATTGTAAGTGCCCGTGAATTAAGGGATGAAAACTCAATTCTTAAACGTAATGATAAGAATTTGGTTACTGCAAGGGATGCTGTAGCAGCAACTGCTACACCTATCCTTCAAGGAATTACACGTGCTTCCTTACAGACGAAATCATTTATCTCGGCCGCTTCTTTCCAAGAAACGACCAAAGTACTTAACGAGGCTGCTGTAAGCGGTAAGATAGATACTCTGGAAGGATTGAAAGAAAACGTAATTGTTGGACATAAAATACCAGCAGGTACTGGAATGAGGGATTATGAAAATATCATTGTAGGTTCCAAAGAGGAGTACGATGAAATCATGGCCCGAAAAGAGGAATTGAAATTCTAAATAATTAGAACCTCGGTGTTATTCACCGAGGTTTTTTTTTGGACAATCAACAAATAAATTGTTCTTTGTTCACTTCCGTTTAGTTATATAGTAATAGATAATCATTTTTTGTAATGAGTGATAAAGATCAAAACCAAAAACAAATCAATATAGAATTGGATGAGAAAACAGCTGAGGGAATATATTCCAACTTAGCTATAATCAATCATTCTGTTTCAGAGTTTGTAGTAGATTTTATAAGTATGATGCCCGGGGCTCCCAAAGCAAAAGTTAAAAGTAGAATTGTACTAACCCCGCAACATGCCAAGAAATTCTTAAAGGCACTAGGTGATAATGTTAGTCGCTTTGAAAAGGCCCATGGAACCATAAAGGATTACGAGCAGCCCCCAATCCCATTGAATTTTGGACCTACGGGTGAAGCTTAAAAACTAAAAAACCTTCTGTATTTACAGAAGGTTTTTTAGTTTTATGGGAATCGAGTTTTTATTTAGTCGAATTCGGAAGTAAAATGAAGTTTTACATTGGGATATTTTTGCTGTGTCATTTGTAGTGAAAATTGGGAATCTGCAAGAAAAACTAGTTGTTTTCTCTTGTCCTTGGCCAAAAACTTCTGCTTTACGCGCTTAAATTCCTTGAACTCCTCGCTGTTCTTGTCTTTTGGATCTACCCAGCATGCTTTGTAAACCGGGAAATTTTCATAAGTACATTTTGCACCATATTCATGCTCTAAACGGTATTGTATTACTTCAAACTGTAGGGCGCCCACAGTCCCTATAACTTTTCTGTTGTTCATTTCCAGGGTGAACAACTGGGCAACCCCTTCATCCATCAATTGATCAATCCCCTTGTTAAGCTGTTTGGCTTTCATGGGATCGGCATTGTTAATATATCTAAAATGTTCCGGAGAAAAACTTGGTATGCCTTTGTAATGCAGTATTTCACCCTCTGTTAAGGTGTCTCCAATTTTGAAATTACCAGTATCATGCAATCCAACGATATCCCCTGGATAGGAAATATCCACAATTTCTTTTTTCTCGGCGAAAAATGCATTGGGACTGGAGAATTTTAAATTTTTGTTTTGACGTACGTGCAAATAGGGTTTGTTTCTTTCAAAGGTACCGGAAACTATTTTTATGAATGCTAGACGATCCCTATGCTTGGGGTCCATATTGGCGTGTATCTTAAATACAAAACCCGTTAATTCCTTTTCATTGGCTTGGACCAAGCGCTCTTCGGCCATTTTGGCCCTTGGCGAGGGAGCAATATCTATAAAGCAGTCCAACAGTTCCCGCACCCCAAAATTATTCAGGGCAGAACCAAAAAATACCGGCTGCTGTGTTCCCTTAAGATAGCTTTCCTTGTCAAATGGGGGGTATACTCCGTGCACCAATTCTAAATTGTCCCTAAGTTCCGTGGCTGCTTTTGTGCCGATGATTTTTTCAAGCTGTGGGTTGTTTATATCGTCGAAAGCAATAGTATCTTCAATATTCTTTTTACTGTCCCCGCTAAAAAGATTAATGTTTTTTTCGTAAATATTATAGATTCCCTTAAAATCATAACCCATGCCAATAGGGAAACTTAAAGGAGTTACGGAAAGGCCCAATTTTTGTTCTACTTCGTCCAATAAATCAAATGCATCCTTCCCTTCCCGGTCCAATTTGTTGATGAATACGATCATCGGGATGCTGCGCATTCTACAAACTTCTACCAATTTCTCAGTTTGCTCCTCCACACCTTTTGCAACATCAACAACAACAATTACGCTATCAACAGCAGTAAGTGTTCTAAAGGTATCTTCTGCAAAATCCTTGTGCCCTGGGGTATCCAGGATATTTATTTTTTTGTCTTTGTATAGAAAGGCAAGAACAGAGGTGGCTACCGAAATACCTCTCTGTTTTTCAATTTCCATAAAGTCACTGGTAGCAGTTTTCTTTATCTTATTGTTTTTCACGGCTCCCGCTTCCTGTATGGCGCCCCCGAAAAGCAGTAGTTTTTCTGTTAGTGTTGTTTTTCCCGCATCGGGATGTGATATGATACCGAAAGTCCTTCTTCTTTCAATTTGTTCCCTAAAACTCATTGATTATTTGATTTCGGCAAAAATAAGTCAAATTATTTTTTTTCAACCAGCATATGCCGGTAAATACTGTAAAGAAATATTAATTGGTGGATATTCCGGATTAGACGGGGGTATTATATTATTTCTTAGGTTCTGGCCGACTTATTAGGATTTTTCTTTTGAGGTTTGTTGGCGTTTGCCTTGGTTGTCTTATACTTTTTGTGGTTGGGGAATTGTTATTTGTTTTTTTAGGATAATCCAAAATTCAAGTAAACTTTTTTCCGGTTTTAAGGCAGGGTAATTTTAGTCATTATGGATGAAATATTAGTTTGTTATTGCTTTATAATAAGTCCTTTGTTTACTTTTTGTCTAGGAAAAGACCTACAATATAGTGCTGTTTTACGAACGATTTTTACGTGATTTACTGCATATGTTCAAGGTCGTTTTTGTGATTATTTAACACTTTGTCGAGTAATACGGTTATTGGCAGATTTTATATAATTTATAGCTCGAAAACCTTATGAGTATTGATTTTTTAGATATATCTTGCATGTAATATTGGAGTTGGCCCCAACTTCTTACATTTATTTTTTACCTATATGCCATGGTGATCAGTTGATATAAAACTATCATTTATGGAGAATATTACTTTTGTGAAACATAGGAGCACTCTAGCTCGTTATTTTTCACTTATCGCTGTTGTTTTTGTTTTTGGAAGTTCATCCTCCTATAGTAATACCTATGTGTATTATCATGGGGAAAAAATATTAAATGAAGTTAATGTTAACGGTAAATCAGATATAAAGGAGAATTCTTCAAATAGATTTTGGGATCTTTTTTCTATAGGCAATCTTGATTTATATAGAAGTGCTATAGATTATTCAGCAGTATTTACTTCAAGCTCTGCTGATCAGATTAGTGCTATTCCCTTAACGTTATTAGTTTCATCCTCGGCTACATCAATAGATTCTGATGGGGACGGAGTGACCAATGATAAAGAAAATGAGGACGGTACGGATCCGAACAATTCCTGCGATTTTGTTTTGGCACACCAGAATTGTGCGCCTACAACGGCTTGGAAGAATGCGGATTGTGATGGGGATGGAGTTACGAATATTAAAGAAAAGACCGATGGTACAGATCCTTTGGATTCCTGTGATTTTGTTTTAGGGCACCAAAACTGTAGCCCTTCAACTGCATGGAAGAATGCGGACTGTGACGGTGACGGGGTGACGAACACAAAAGAAAAGGCAGATGGTACAGATCCCTTGGATCCCTGCGATTTTATCTTGGCACATCAAAATTGTAGTCCTTCCAATGAATGGAAGACTGCAGACTGTGACGGAGATGGCGTTACGAATGAAAAGGAAAAAGAGGACGGTACAGATCCTTTGAATCCCTGTGATTTTATTTTGGCGCACCAAAACTGTAGCCCATCCACCGATTGGAAGAATGCGGACTGTGACGGCGATGGTGTTACCAATGAAAAGGAAAAGGAGGACGGTACTGATCCTTTGGACTCCTGCGATTTTATTTTGGCCCACCAAAACTGTTCTCCATCAACGGAATGGAAAAATGCCGATTGTGATGGTGATGGTGTAACTAACGAGGATGAGAAAACGGATGGCACGGATCCTTTGGATCCCTGTGATTATAATCCTGAACATATTACCTTGACCCAGAGCGGCGACTATTTGGAAGCTGATTGTGACGGGGATGGAGTGACCAACGAGGACGAGAAAGAAGACGGTACAGATCCGTTGGATTCCTGCGATTTCGTTTTGGCCCACCAGACCGTAGCTCCTTCCAGCACATGGAACGATGAGGATTGCGATGGGGACGGGGTGACCAATGAAGATGAGAAAACCGATGGTACAGATCCATTGGACCCCTGCGATTATAACCCTGAACATATAACTTTGCCCCAGAGTGGCGACTATTTAACTGTTGATTGTGACGGGGATGGAGTGACCAATGAGGACGAGAAAGAAGACGGTACAGATCCGTTGGATTCCTGCGATTTTGTATTGGCCCACCAGACTGTAGCTCCTTCCAACACTTGGAACGACGAGGACTGTGACGGGGATGGGGTAACCAATGAGGACGAGAAAACAGACGGGACCGATCCACTGGATCCATGCGATTATAATCCAGAAAGCGTTACGTTAACCCCTACAGTTGAATGGGAGGTTCTAGATTGTGACAATGACGGAAATCCAAATGGAACTGATCCGGATCCTCTTGTGGCAACGGCGAGGGATGACTCCGGTTCTACCCCTGCACTGACAGAAGTGGCGATCAATATTTTGGAGAATGATGATTACTTGCCTAATAATGACCCTAACAATTTGGGTATTACGGCTTTATCCATGATTGGAGGCAGCGCTTTAGGGACTGTTTCTTTTAATGAGGAAACTGGCTTCATGAGCTACACTCCTGTCGAATCCGAATCCAACACAACCGTTACTTTAATTTATCAGGTATGTAACGTTATTCCTGATCCCAGTGTTTGTGCATCGGCCACGGTAACTATTGAGGTAGGTCCTGATATGGACAACACAATCGATGCGGTGGACGACAGTTATAGCGTGGATACCGATGTAAATGGAGTAATACCAGACAGCAACGTGCTGGGCAACGACACCATAAACGGCGAGGTAGTGGCCGCCACGGACGTAGTGCTTACCTCTACGCCAACGGATGCACTTACCATAAACGAGGATGGCAGTGTTAGTGTGGCCCCCGGTACTGCCGATGGCACCTATACTATTGAATATACTATATGTGAAGTGGCCAATACGGACAATTGCGATACGGGTACTGTCACTGTTCAGGTAGGTCCTGATATGGATAACACAATCGATGCTGTAGACGACAGTTATAGCGTGGATACCGATGTAAATGGGGTAGTACCAGACAGCAACGTGCTCGGCAACGACACCATAAACGGGGAGGTGGTAGCCGCCGCGGACGTAGTGCTTACTTCTACGCCAACGGACGAACTTACCATAAACGAGGATGGCAGTGTTAGCGTGGCCCCCGGCACTGCCGATGGCATCTATACTATTGAATATACTATATGTGAAGTGGCGAATACGGACAATTGCGATACGGGTACTGTCACTGTTCAGGTAGGTCCTGATATGGATAACACAATCGATGCGGTGGACGACAGTTATAGCGTGGATACCGATGTAAGTGGAGTAATACCAGACAGCAACGTGCTCGGCAACGACACCATAAACGGGGAGGTGGTAGCCGCTGCGGACGTAGTGCTTACCTCTACGCCAACGGACGAACTTACTATAAACGAGGATGGCAGTGTAAGTGTGGCTCCCGGTACTGCCGATGGCACCTACACTATTGAATATACTATCTGTGAAGTGGCCAATACGGAAAATTGTGATACAGCTACGGTAACCGTTCAGGTAGGCCCTGATATGGACAATGTGATCGATGCGGTAGATGACACTTATGGCGTGGAAACTGGAGTTAGTGGTGTTATACCCGATAGCAACGTGCTGGGCAATGACACCATAAACGGGGAGGTGGTAGCCGCTGCGGACGTAGTGCTTACCTCTACGGCAACGGACGAACTTACCATAAACGAGGATGGTAGTGTTAGCGTGGCCCCCGGTACTGCCGATGGCACTTACACTATAGCATATACAATCTGTGAAGTTTCCAATACGGACAATTGTGATACAGCTACGGTAACCGTTCAGGTAGGTCCTGATATGGACAATGTGATCGATGCGGTGGATGACACTTATGGCGTGGAAACCGGAGTTAGTGGTGTTATACCCGATAGCAATGTGCTGGGGAACGATACCATCAACGGCGAGGTGGTAGCCGCTGAGGAGGTAGTGCTTACCTCTACGGCAACGGACGAACTTACCATAAACGAGGATGGCAGCGTTAGCATTGCCCCTGGTACTGCCGATGGCATCTACACCATAGAATATACCATATGTGAAGTGGCCAATACGGACAATTGCGATACTGGGACGGTAACCGTTCAGGTAGGTCCTGATATGGACAATGTAATTATTGCGGTGGACGATGCCTATATAACAGATACGGATAACACTGGACTGATCCTGGACAGCAACGTGCTGGACAACGATACCCTTAATGGCGATCCGGTAGCTGCTACAGATGTGGTGCTTACTTCTACGCCAACGGCTGTTCTTACGATCAATGAGGATGGAAGTGTAAGTGTGGCCCCGGGTACTGCCGATGGCACTTACACAATAGAGTATATGATCTGTGAGGCTGCCAATGCTGAAAACTGTGATACTGGCACGGTAACGGTGACTGTAGAAGAAGGGGATGAGGATGAAAAAATTGAAGTAAATCAACTCGTGACCCCTAATTCGGATGGTAAAAACGACTTCCTATTTATTAGAGGGGTTAGAAACGCCAATAACAATACCTTGAAAATCTTCAATAGATGGGGTGTTTCTGTTTATGAGGGAAAAGGGTATAATAATCAAAATAATGTATTTGACGGTAGATCCAAGGCAAGATCTACTGTGACTGGAAACAATTATTTGCCCGCAGGAGTTTATTATTATATTTTTCAATATGAAAATAAACAGCAGAATATTACAGATAGTGGTTATATTTATGTGAGTAAATAAAATATTTTATAGTAGATGATATATAAAAAGAGTCTCCTCGTTACCGTTTTAATGTTGTTTTCCCTTTTTGCAGGTCTTTACGCCCAGCAAGATGCACAGTATACCCAGTATATGTACAATACCATGAGTGTAAACCCGGCGTATGCGGGTTCTAGGGGGCAATTAAGTGCAGCGGCGCTTTACCGGTCCCAGTGGGTTGGCCTGGAAGGAGCACCAAAAACACAGACTTTAAACCTGCATTCGCCAATAAGGAATAGCAGATTGGGTTACGGTATTTCCGTAATCAATGATAATATTGGGGATGGTGTGGTTCAGGAAACCCAGTTCGATGCCGTATTGTCATATACCGTTGATGTTTCTTTGGATGCCAAATTATCCTTTGGATTGAAAGTAGGGGGGAATATGTTGAGTCTGGATTTTAATGGATTGAACAATTTTGATTCTGAAAATATTCAAGGCGAGAACATCGACAATAAGTTTTCCCCTAATTTTGGAGTAGGTGTGTATTATCATACAGATAAGTTTTATGCCGGACTTTCCGCCCCAAATATGGTGGAAACCGAATATTTTGATAATTCCCAACGAGATGCCAATTCAGTGCAGTTCCTTTCCAAGGAAAGAATGAATTTTTATTTAATTACTGGTTACGTCTTTGATCTTAATAATAATTTTAAGTTCAAACCTGCCGTTTTGACCAAAGTAGTGGGCGGGGCACCCTTGCAAATAGATTTATCCGCCAGTTTCTTGTTCAATGACAAGTTTAGTTTTGGTGCAGCCTATAGATGGGATGCGGCATTGAGTGGTCTTCTCGGCTTTCAGCTGAGCGATCAGTTTATGATTGGTCTGGCTTATGATAGGGAAACTACCGAGTTGGGAGGCACCCAATTTAATGACGGGTCCTTTGAAGTGTTTTTAAGATTTGAACTGGTTAAATCGTTCCGAAGAATGGTATCTCCGCGTTTCTTTTAAAAAAAATAAAATGATAAAAAGAATTTTTTTGCTGACAGTATTATTTTCTGTCCTTGGTAACGTTCTCATTGCCCAGGATAGATTGATAAATAAGGCAGATGAAAAATATAGTGACTATTCCTTTAGTCCGGCCATTGATATCTATAAACGTGTATTGGACAAGGGATATACGTCAGCGGATTTGTTAATGAAACTAGGAAATTCTTATTATTTTAATGCGGAATACAAAGAGGCATCAGAAATTTACAAAAGACTCCTAAGTGAATACAAAGAGGGAATTGGACCGGAGTATTATTTTAGATATGCCCAGACGTTGAGATCATTGGGGGAATATGATTTGTCCAAGGATGTAATGGCAGAGTTTTCCCAAATAACTTCAGCAGATGTTAGGGCCAACCTTTATATGGCCGAAAGGGACTACTTGGCAGAAATTGAGAAAAATTCAGGGAGATATGAAATAGGCAAATTTGCCTTCAATTCCAGGTATTCGGATTTTGCCCCTTCCTTTTATGGGCAAGGGCTGATATTCTCCTCAGATAGGGATACCGGTAATTTGGCTCGATATAGACATACTTGGAATTCCAAAGATTTCTTGGATCTGTACAAGGTAAATGCAGATAGTGTCTCTGAAAACAAGGTGGTTAAATTTGGTGACAATATAAATACCAGATATCACGAATCTACTTCGGTTTTTACAAAGGATGGTAACACCCTTTATTTTACGAGAAATAATCTATTTGATGGCAAAACAGTAAAAGATGAGAAGGGAGTTGTACGCCTAAAGATCTTCAAAGCAGTTAAAGAAAACGGAATATGGACCCAGATTGAGGAGCTTCCATTTAATAGTGAATCCTATTCCATAGCACACCCTACCCTTAGTCCAGACGAAAAAATATTATATTTTGCCTCCGATATGCCAGGTACCTATGGGGAGTCGGATATTTTTAAAGTCGCCATTAATAGTGATGGTACTTATGGGACTCCAGTAAATTTGGGAAATATTATCAATACTGAAGCTAGGGAAACCTTCCCTTATGTTACCAGTGAAAATGTACTATATTTTTCTTCCGATGGTCATCCCGGATTGGGTGGCTTGGACATATTTGCTACGAAAATTTCCAACAGTCAGTATATAGGGACCGTATTAAATGTAGGAAAGCCCGTAAACAGTGAGTTGGATGATTTTACCTTCATTATAAATGAAGAAACCAGAAACGGCTATTTTGCTTCGAACCGGGAGAATGGAGTGGGTGAGGACGATATCTATAGTTTTGTAGAGACTAAAAAATTGGAATTCGATTGTATAAAACCAATTACGGGTACCGTAAGGGATAAAATATCCAATGAAGTCTTGGTTGGGGCAACGGTAAAGGTTATAGATGAAAACAATGAGGAATTGGCATCGGCAATTACGGATTCAAATGGTAACTATAGTATTACCATAGACTGTAATAAAGGTAACTTTGTCAGGGCTACCATGCAAGGATATGTACCTTCCGAAGAGTACCTGAATATATCCGATAGCAAGCCATTGATCGTAGATTTCTATTTGGAAAGAGATACCGTAACAGCGGGCTATGGGGACGATTTGGCCAAATTATTGCAGCTAAGTACCATTTATTTTGATTTTGATAGATATAATGTTAGGCCGGACGCTGAAATTGAAATTCAAAAGGTAATTGCAGCCATGGAAAAGTATCCTAGTTTAAAACTCAAGGTTACTTCCCATACGGATAGTCAAGGGGTTGATGCCTATAATCTTTGGTTATCACAAAAAAGAGCTGAATCTACCGTAGCGTATATGGTTTCAAAAGGAATTGCTAAGGAACGTTTGCAGGGTGAAGGCTTTGGAGAGACCCGTTTAGTGAATAGGTGTGTCAATGGTGTAAGATGCTCTAAAGCTGAACATCAACTGAACAGAAGGTCCGAATTCCTGATTTTGGAATAGATTTTCTCTCAAAATAAAATAAAAAGCAGCTGTTTTCACAGCTGCTTTTTTATGCACAATTGTCAAGGTTTAATACATGGTAATAGTATTATAAGTCCTTTGACTTTATTGATGTTTGCTGATCCTTTGGTCCGCAAATCCTCTTAAGGGACCTCCTTACCACAGTATTTTGGTACTTCACAACATATTGTTCCGTGCACTTTTATTTTTTAATATTTTCACCACTTGATTCTGGAATCCATGGTTTCGGTAATGTTAAATAAAGGCTTGGCTGCATTATTTATATAAATATTTGCCAGTCGTAATTGGGAATAATAGATGTCTTTTGGATCCAAATTTTTGAGTCAGAAATTAAAACAAACTGTTTTAATAGTTTTGTTTGTAGTTTTTAGTATCCCTGTATTTGCTCAGGTTACTGGAGATTATAGGTCGAAGGCTACAGGAAATTGGGGTAGTGCAAGCACATGGCAAATTTATAATGGTATTGCATGGGTAAATGCCACATCATATCCAGGTCAAAATAGTAATGTGGGTACGGTAACCATAGGTAGTGGTAATACTGTAACGCTAAATGTAAACATAACTTCCTATACCATAGACAAGCTTATTATTGGAAACGAATCCGGTGCTGATGACACCCTTTCGCTACCAAATAATGGAGATTTTTATGTCAACATAATGTTAATAGCCGTACAAAGTGATGGTGTTTTAACTTGGGTCCAAAATGCCGACCTTCATTTGCCCTCAGAAGCAATAATTTATAACAATGGAGGGCATATTGATACAGACAAAAATTGTAATAATTCCCAAAGAATTTACTTAGGAACAAGGGAGTTTTCTTCTTGTAAAGGAAACGGTAATTATGAATATTCTTTCGACGAAATAGAATCGGCACTTCCTCCTCCAACCAGTAATGGGGATATTACCGAATGTGCCCAAAATCCAATACAGACCCTCACTGCTTCCGCTACCCCACCATCCGGGGCCCATGTGGTATGGTATACGGCTACAAGTGGTGGTTCTCCAGTTTCTCCTACCTTAAACTCGGTGGGTAATGTAACCTTTTACGGAGAAAGTGTGGATAATTCAGATTCAAGTCGTAGAAGTTTATTTAGAACTGCTGTAAAACTAACCATTCTTCCAAGACCTACGATATCCGTTTCTAGTCCTCCAACATGTGTATTTAGGCTATTTTCACCTACTACCTACCAATTGGAAGTAACCGTTAGTACGGGAACAGTAACAAGCACGGCTGGGACCGTTACAAATACATCGGGTAATGTATGGGCCATAACCAATGTTCCTTCCGGAACCAACATTGTGGTAACGGTGACTGGGGCCAATGGTTGTACAAATCAATTACCTGTTACTGCCCCCAATTGCGCCTGCCCAGTAGTGAATTCACCTAGCAGTGGTGGCAACAAATCCTATTGCCTAGGAGATGCAGTACCAAGCATAACCGCATCGGTAGGTTTTGGGGAGACGGTGGACTGGTACGATTCGCCCAGTGGAGGTACTTTATTACTATTGGGCAATACAACTTATACTCCCAGCGGTCCAGGGACTTTTTACGCGGAAGCACGGAATACCACAACCAATTGCCGCAGTGGCGCCAGAACGGCAATCGTTGTTACGCAAGATACCCCACCTACGGCTACCATTGGACCGGATCAATCAATTTTTACAGGTGGCAATGCCATTTTTACCGTAACCGCAACTAATGCAGATACCTTTCAATGGCAGGTAAGTACAGATGGGGGAACTGTCTTCAACAACATTTCAAACGGTGCGGAGTATGCCGGAACGCAATCTACAGCCTTGACTGTTAAGACTGCTGGAGCCGATAAAAATGGATATAGGTATCGTGTTTTGGCCTCAAAATCGGGATCAAGTTGTCCCTCTACTACGTCATCCTCGGCCTTGCTCACGGTTAAGGTAAGAACGGTTATTACCAACAGGAAAATAACCTATAGGGTTGATATGTAATCGTTTTACTAGGACCTTTATTCAAAACCATTGCCATTTTAATTGCCTTTCTAAATTGAATGTTACAGAACCTTGATTGTAGGGGGGTATCGTCCAAATACACTGAAAGATTAGTCAATTTCCAGATATCCATTTAGCGAAAATAGCAGAAAATACGGTATTCACTGTCGTTTAAGTACTTTACACAACATAATTTAGGTATCCGGCTTCTTCCGATATATTTTTAAGCTCAATTCTACTTGTTTTACTAAGGTTGAAAAACTTGAAACGCTAAAAAGTAGGATAAAAAAACCAATATTATCAGAGTTAAAGACCAACATAAAGCCAGGCCAAAAGCATTTAGGCGTATAATAGCGTACTTTAATGCGGTGACCCTTATTCTAAGAATGTTTTTACATGTGGTTGCCAATACTGTGAAACAAATTATAGGACCATATACTTCTTTATCGTCCAGGGGTATTTCAACTTTCTGTTTATTATTATTTCTGTTTTTATCCGTATCCAACAGTTTTGGACAAACAACGATAACCTCCCAGGTTTCCAACGATAATGACGATGCCGAGGAACGGGTTTCCGATGGGGATATGGACAGAGGAAGTTCGGATTTGGAATTGACAAGTGATGGAAATACCAATCAGCTCGTAGGGATACGATTCCGAAATATCAATGTTCCACAGGGTGTTACCATAATTAGTGCAAATATTCAGTTTACTACTGATGAAACGGATTCTGAAGCAACATCCCTTGTTATCAGGGGACAAGATGCCAATAATCCGGGGAATTTTGGAACTGGGGACTACAATATATCCAACAGAACGCTCACTACTGCATCTGTGGCATGGAACAATATACCAGCCTGGAATTCTGTAGGGCAGGCTGGACCAAATCAACAGACACCTAATTTGAGTTCTATTGTACAGGAAATTGTAGATCGGGGCGGATGGAGTAGTGGTAATTCCATGGTTTTTGTAATTACAGGAACGGGTCAGCGTACCGCAGAGTCCCATGATGGTAGTTCTTCAAGGGCACCGGTTTTGACCATAGTGTATTCTATAGCTCCTGCAATAACCATAGACGATATTACCGTCAACGAAGGAGACGGAACGGCTACATTTACAGCAACCCATTCTGGGGCAAATGCTGCAGGAGCATTTACGGTGAATTATGCAACTTCCGATGGTTCTGCCTTAGCAGGTTCGGATTATACCACTTCAACAGGAACACTTTCCTTTAATGGTACTTCTGGTGATACAGAGTCTTTTACGGTACCCATAACGGATGACACTACCTTTGAAAACATTGAGGCCTTTACCATACAGTTTACATCTACTTCAAATGGAACTGTAGATATTTCAGATACTGCCGAAGGGACAATTGTTGATGACGATGCCATAATAATGACCAACGGAACAACGGAAAATACTTGTAGTGATACCTTTTTGGACCCGGGAGGTGTAGGTAATTATAATAGTAACCAAAATATAGTGTACACCATTTGTCCTGACACTGCCAATAATTACATTAGTCTGGATTTTATTGGTTTCGATGTGCCCAGCGGAGATGTATTATATATATATGACGGAACTACTACTGGTGGGACGTTAATAGGGCAATACGATAACAATAATATTCCGGATCTTATAGAATCTACACATAGTTCTGGTTGTTTAACCTTTAGGTTTACCTCTAATGGATGGAATAACGGAGAAGGTTGGCAAGCTTCAGTAAATTGTTATCCAGAAGGACCTAAAATAGTCATAAACGACATTTCTTTTGATGAGGATGTCGGGAATGCAGTTTTTACGGTGACCCAAACACGGGCACGACATGGGTATAGTTGGTTATTTGGGTTTATACATGTGCCTTTTACTGTTAATTTTGAAACGGTTGATGGCAGCGCCTTAGCTGGCAGTGATTATACGGCCACCTCTGGGACACTGACCTTTAACGGTCAGTTAGGAAATGTCCAGACCATTTCGGTTCCTATTGCCAACGATGGGGTTCCGGAGAATGCAGAAGATTTTACGATCAGATTTACAGGGGCTACAGCCTCGTATGGTACTATAAATTACTCGGATACAGGAACTGGAACTATCAATACCCAGATTTTGGCCAATGATCCCTTGACCCTTTTTCAGGAGTTTGATGGTTATTTTGACTATTCCGCCACAGGGGGTACATTGAGAACTCAGAATAACGGGGGAAATGCCTGTGCCATAACAACCTCTTCTTCCAATACCCTGGTTTCACCTATTCCGGCCACGGCCACTGTGGAAAGGGCTTATTTATATTGGGCACATTCCAGCGGTGTTCGTGATCAGGATGTTACCTTCGAGGGTCAGAATGTTTCAGCCAATTATTTGTACCAGACCACACTTTCAAGTAATAGAAATTTTTATGGTTATGTAAGTGATGTTACGGATATAGTAAAAGGGGTCGCGAACCCCTCTACAAACGTTTTTGATTTTTCCGATTTAACGATAGACAATTCAAATACATATTGTTCCTCAGCTACCGTACTGGGCGGGTGGACTCTTTTTGTATTCTATGAAGATCCCTCATTGCCCGCAGTAAACATTAACTTGTACCAAGGCTTTGATGGCCTAAGCAATTCGGGAACTTCCTTTACTTTGGATTCATTCTTTGCCATTGCCGGTTCTGGCGCCAAAGCCTCGTTTTTATCATGGGAGGGAGATTCAACATTGGATGGCAATAGCTCTGGTTCCAGTAACCCGGAAGAACTTTCCATAACCAACCAATCCGGTACAACTTATGTGCTTACAGGGGATGGAGGCCAAACAGGGAACAATGCCTATAATTCCACCATATACGATAATACCGTAAGTCCGGTATATAATACAGCAAATTCGTATGGTGTAGATTTGGATACCTATGATATATCAACATATATACAACCATCGGATACTCAGGTTACCGCTAATGTAGATGTAGGTCAGGATTTTGTAATTTCGGCCGCAGTGGTCATTAAGGTTCCCTCCAATTTAATTGGAGGTAGGGTTTTTGAGGATGTGAATTATCCTGGAGGGCCTGGTCGGGACCGAATTTCTTCTGGGGGATTGGGAGTTTCAGGAGCCATTGTGGAGCTTTTCGATGCCGCAGGCAACTTTGTACAAAGAAAAACCACCGACATTAATGGTTATTATTCCTTTGGAGGAATGGCCGATGGGGATTATTTGGTTAAAGCAGTAAATTCAACGGTTCGCTCCAATAGGGGTGGCCTCAACTGTTCTAGCTGTTATCCAGTACAAACCTTTAGGAAATATCGTGGCCCTTCCTCATTAATCGACGTGACGGATGAGGTTGGAGGCGCAAATCCGGCTGCACAGCAGGATGTTGCTTTGGGGGTCATAAACAATGCCCAGAGCGTATCAACGGTCTCTGTTTCAGGAGATGGTGTTGTAGGCATCGATTTTGGTTTCAATTTTAATACCATAGTAAACACCAATGAATTCGGACAAGGTTCCTTGGAACAATTTATAGTCAATTCCAATAACTTAAATGAAACAGGTTTGGATATTGAGGCCAATTCTATATTTGACCCGGCAGCTGGGGAAGACACCTCAATATTTATGATACCTCCAACATCAGATGCATTGGGTAGAACCGCCGATGCCAATTTTGCCAGCGGGTATTTTGATATTAATATAACTGATGCCTACCAGTTATCAATAATAACGGGTACCAACACCATTATTGATGGCAGGACTCAGACCGCATATTCGGGAGATAGTAACTCGGGAACCATAGGGGACGGGGGCACAACTGTAGGTATTTCTGCCACAGCATTGCCGAATTATGAACTGCCTGAAATTCAGGTTCGTGGTGACTCCAAGGAACTTTTTAGATTGGAAGGAAATAGTGCTACCCTGCGTAATTTGGCTATATACACGGATGATAAATCGGCAATTCAAGTAAATTCCGGCACCGCTTTTCTTTATGAGAATGTACTCGGGGTAAATGCCTTGGGAGCAAAATCCGGTAACTTGGAATATGCAGTGGAAACCAAGGATGGGGCAACAACTATTGCTAGAAATTATTTAAGTGGTTCGGATGTGGCCGCAGTTCATTTGGATGGGGGAACGTCTACTGTCATGGAATACAACCATTTTTATAGTAATGGGGCAAACGAGACCTGTTCCGATAATATTTTAATTGAGGGAGGTAGCGGGATTACAATTCGTTACAATTTGATCAACGAAGCTGCAGGAATAGGGATTGAAGGAGATGACTATGCTGCAGGATTGATGATCACTGAAAATACCATTACCAATAATGGTGTAAATAATAATACCTGCGGTGGGGGAGTATTCGATGATTCCGGTATTCGTTTAAAGGCAGCAGATGCTACTGTTTATAGGAATGTAATTCACGGCAATCAGGGTGAAGGAATCGTGGTGGCCGAAGATGTTTCAGGAATCTTGATTTCCCAAAATTCCATGTATAACAACGGACAGCGAGCTCCGTCTTTAGGTATTGATTTGGATGCTTCCAAAAAGAATGGTGATGGTGTAACCCTAAACGATTCCGGCGATGGGGATAATGGCCCAAATAACTTGTTGAATTTTCCCATTATTGAAGCAGCCTATGCAACCGGCACCAATTTAATAGTTGAAGGTTGGGCAAGGCCTGGGGCAATTATAGAATTGTTTTTGACAGATATAAACGAAGGAAGTGCCACTGCAGGTGACAACCAGTTGGGAATGACGACAGATTACGGAGAGGGTCAGATATATTTGGCAACGGTTGTAGAAGGTAGTGGTTCGGATACCCGATCCGGTACATCTTCATATATAGATTTGGACGGTAATACCGACAACACCAATAGGTTTAAGTTTAAAATTCCACTGCTTCCTGGAGTGATGAAGGGGGATTTTTTAACTGCCACCGCTACTATTTCAAATTCAACCTCGGAATTTTCACCACAGAGTATTATAAAAGGATATACTGTAATTACCAATAGACGAATTACTTACAGGGTTAAAAAGAATTGAGGGTTGTCAAGATGGGCAATAGTACATTCTTATAAGTGCTTTTAAATGGCAAAAATGCCTGCTTTTAATTTTGAAGATGTCATAATTTTAATCTTTGGCATTTATTTTGGTTCCGTACACAACATTTTCAAAGCTTGCATCTTTTCTTGGAATACATTTGATACGTTGATCTCTTAGGATCGCGTCTACTTGATGATAACAAGGATTAGCCTTCAAAAAAGAATACCTATTCTTTTTATGGTGTTCTTCTGCTTTACCCACATGGTTGGGCAGCAAACCTATTTGGATAATTTCAATAGCGTTTCCTATTCCAACAATAATGGGACCAACAATTTTTCCTCCAATTGGACGGAAAGCAATGATGATAATAGTTCCAGTGGTGGAAATATTAGGATTAATAGTAACGTACTACGCTTTAGGAGATTATCTGACGAGACCATTCAAAGGAATCTTGATTTGGCCGGTGCCAGTGCCGTTACACTTACTTTCGATTATAATGGATCTAGCAGGGGAGGGGAAACCTTATTGGTGCAATTGTGGAATGGATCAACTTGGCAAACAGTTTCAACATTAAACAATGATGGTACAGGTTCCATTTCTTATAATTTAATTACTAGTCAAATATCTGCTTCTTCCTCCATACGATTTATTACCGGAAGCGGGGATTGGGACGGTAGTGACTACTTCTACATAGACAATGTACAGTTCACTGCCACCTTTGGCCCTATTATGACCATTAACGATGTATCTGTAAATGAAAATGCAGGAACGGCTACTTTTACAGTAACCCATACGGGTTCCAATGCTGCAGCATTTACAATAAACTACACTACCAATAACGGTACAGCTACAGCTGGAAGTGATTATACGGCCAAGACAGGAACTTTAAGTTTTACAGGCACCTCAGGGGTTACAAGGACAATAACCATAAATATTTTGGATGATACCGTAGTGGAGGATTTGGAAATATTTACGGTTAGTTTTACAGGAAAATCCCTATCCACAGTAGATATTACCGATATAGGCACGGGAACCATTTTGGATAATGATGCTCTAATAATTACCAATGGGGCAACGACCAATACCTGTAATGCCGTTTTCTTTGATTCTGGAAGTGTTGGTGGCAATTACGGCAATAATGAGAGTAGGGTCCATACCATTTGTCCGGACACGGCCAATAATTATATTAGTGTGGATTTTACAAGTTTTGATGTTGCCGTTGGAGATATACTTTATGTTTATGGCGGCACAACGGCAACGGGTACACCAATTGGAGTCTACGACAACAATAATATTCCTACCTCTATTGATTCTCCATACGGTGCAGGAGGCTGTTTAACTTTTAGGTTTACCTCTAATGGGAGTACCACTGGAACTGGGTGGCAGGCTGCTGTAAAATGTGTTGTTGAAGGACCTAAAATAGTAATAAATGATATTTCTGTTGATGAAACAGTTGGAAATGCTGTTTTTACGGTAACCCAGACACGTGTACGCCACGGATATACATTTTTGTTCAGCTTTATTCATGTGCCGTTTACTGTTAATTTTGAAACAGTGAACGGTTCAGCTTTGGCAGGAAGCGATTATACCGCAACCTCCGGGACTTTGACCTTTAATGGTCAGTTGGGCAATGTGCAGACTATTTCGGTACCTATAATTAATGATGGAATCCCGGAAACTGCCGAAGATTTTACTGTTAGGTTTACAGGGGCAACAGCATCCTATGGTACCATCAATTATTCGGATACCGGAACAGGAACCATCAATACCCAGATTTTGGCCAATGACCCTTTGACACTTTTTCAGGAGTTCGATGGGTACTTTGACTATTCCACTACAGGAGGAACATTAAGAACTCAAAGCAATAGTGGCAACGCCTGTCTCATTACAAACTCCTCATCCAATACCTTAATCTCTCCTATTCCGGCTACGGCAACTGTGGAAAGGGCTTATTTGTATTGGGCACATTCCAATAGTGTACGTGATCCGGATGTAATCTTTGAGGGCCAGAACGTTTCTGCCAATTATTTGTACCAGACCACTTTGACCAATAGGAACTTTTACGGCTATGTAAGCGATGTGACCAACATTGTAAAAGGAATTCCCAATCCATCTACCAATACCTATGATTTTAGTGGCCTTAATATAGATAATACCGGTAATTACTGCTCAACGGCTACGGTACTTGGGGGCTGGACATTGATCGTGTTTTATGAAGATCCTTCCTTGCCAGCCGTTAACATTAACCTATATCAAGGTTTTGACGGTCTTAGTAATGCAGGTACCTCCTTTACCTTGGATTCCTTCTATGCCATTGCCGGTTCTGGGGCCAAAGCCACATTTTTGTCTTGGGAGGGAGACCCCAATTTGGACGGATCTAGTTCTGGTTCAACTAACCCAGAGCGACTTTCGGTAACCAATCAATCAGGAACAACCTATATACTAACGGGAGACGGCGGTCAAACCGGCAACAATGCCTATAACTCCACTATTTACGATAATACCGTTTTGCCAATATATAATTCTTCAACTTCCCATGGTGTAGATTTGGATACCTATGATATATCTTCGTATATACTACCATCGGATAGTCAGGTTACTGCCAACGTCAATGTAGGTCAGGATTTTGTGATTTCTGCTGCAGTAGTGCTCAAGGTACCCTCCAATTTAATTGCTGGAACCGTTTTTGAAGATGTTAATTATCCAGGTGGGCCGGGCAGGAATAGGGTAACTTCCGGGGGGTTGGGAGTTTCTGGTGCCATAGTGGAACTTTTTAATGCTGCAGGTACTTTTATCCAGAGAAAAACAACGGATATTAATGGGTATTATTCCTTTGGAGGAATGGCAGATGGGGCGTATCGTATAAAAGCGGTCAATTCAACTGTTAAATCCAATAGGGGCGGTCTCAATTGTTCTACTTGTTATCCCGTACAAACTTTTAGGAAATATCGTGGTCCTTCTTCCTTGATAGAGGTGGCTAATGAGGTGGGAGGAGCCAATCCGGCCGCACAACAGGATGTTGCTTTGGGAGTAATAAATAATGCCCAGAGTGTTTCAACGGTCTCCGTAGCAGGTGATGGGGTTGTAGGTATAGATTTTGGGTTCAACTTTAATACGATTGTCAACACCAATCAATTTGGACAGGGCTCCTTGGAACAATTTATTGTCAATTCCAATAATTTAAATGAGATAGGTTTGGATATAGAGGCTAATGCCATTTTCAATCCACTGGCAGGGGAGGAGACTTCCATTTTTATGATACCTTCTACATCGGATCCATTGGGCAGAGCGGCAGATGCCAATTTTGCCAGCGGGTACTTTAATATTTCTATCTCCGACGGAAATCAACTTTCAAAAATAACAGGAACCAATACTGTAATTGATGGAAGGACGCAAACTGCTTATACAGGTGACACCAATTTAGGGACCGTTGGAAATGGGGGTTCTTCTGTGGGTATTTCCGCAGCGTCGCTGCCAGTCTATAATCTGCCCGAAATCCAGGTTCATGGGGAGACTAAGGAACTTTTTAGATTGGAAGGGGTTGGAGCAACCTTAAGGAACCTTGCTGTTTACAACAATGACAAATCGGCCATACAAGTAAATGCGGGCACCGCGTTTCTATATGAAAATTTACTTGGGGTTAATGCCCTTGGTGTTAAATCCGGTAATTTGGAATATGCCGTGGAGACTAAAAATGGTACGGCCACTATTTCCCGGAATTTTCTGAGCGGATCCAATTTGGCTGCCCTAAAGGTGGATGGTGGTACCGCTACGGTTGTGGAATACAACCATTTCTATAGAAATGGGGCCAATGACAGCTGCACAGACAATATATTGTTAAAGAATGGTAGCGGAGTGGTAATTGGGTACAATTTGATCAATGAGGCAGCTGGAATAGGCATTGAAGGAGATAATTATAATGCGGGACTTATGATTACCGAAAATACCATTACCAATAATGGACTTAACAGCAACGCTTGTGGCGGAGGCATATTCGACGATTCCGGTATTCGTTTAAAGGCATCCAATGCCACTGTTTTTAGAAACCTTATTCACAGCAACCAAGGGGAAGGAATCGTAGTTGCCAATAATGTATCAGGAGTATTGATTTCCCAAAATTCCATATATAACAATGGCCAAAGGTCTCCTTCCCTGGGTATAGATTTGGATGCATCCAATATGAACGGTGATGGGGTAACACTTAACGATAATGGTGATGGGGATAATGGTCCCAATGGGTTAATCAACTTCCCAATTATTTCGGCCGCCTATGCCGCAGGTACCAATATGGTAGTTGAAGGTTGGGCCAGGCCAGGGGCAATCATAGAATTATTCTTGACCGATATAAATCAAGGAAGTGCTACTGCAGGGGACAATCAATTGGGCAAGTCTACCGATTATGGTGAGGGTCAGACCTATTTGGCTACCGTGGTGGAGGGCAGTGGGGCTGATGCTGAATCTGGTATATCGCCTTATACGGACTTGGATGGAAATACGGACAATACCAATAGGTTCAAGTTTACTATTCCATTGCCTCCCGGTGTAGTAATAGGGAATTTTCTAACATCAACGGCTACACTTGCCAATTCTACCTCAGAGTTTTCTCCCAAAAGTGTGATTAAAGGGTACACCCTTATCACCAACAGAAGAATTACGTATAGGGTTAAACCAATTTGATTTTTTGATTGTTCTACAACAGTTTATTAAGTAGAACCTTTCACAAATCAATAATTAGACAAGTATCAATGTGCAGGTTGAAAGTCGATAAATGACATTCATTAAAACTAGATAGTCTGTAGCATTTATTCTTTAAAAAAACAGGCATCCCTAGCTGTGATGAGTTTGGGAAAGCATATATGTAGAATTGTTTTTTCCTAAACTTGGATTTTCGAAATCAAATGATCTGGATTCAGCTTATATATTTCTCTCAAGTGTTTAAAAATATATAAAGTACTGTAAATCAGTTTGTTGGTAGTTTTTGGGTATTCTTCATTGTACTACTTTCCATATGTTTCATTAAACTTTCCAGAGTGGGTAATTTTCGTTTTTCAAAGAGGATAATACCATGAGAATCTATCTAAATTTAACCCCAGGGTTTTTAAAGAATTGGCAAATTTTTCCCGATTTAAAGCCGCTCTATCCACAGATTTTTCTTACAGTTGAATTTCGGCAAGTGTTGCTATTATTGGGATAATCGACGAGTGATATCTCTCGAAAATAGGCCTTAAGATAAATCAAAACCTCAATTATCCATGTATAGACAGTACAAATATAGCGTTACACAACATTTATTTCTCACTGCCATGTATACGGCTAATTTTGTAGGGTGTTATAAATCGGTTTAGTTCAATTACAGCAGTTTTGAGCATTTTCGAATATTAAACCACACCAACAATGACCAACTTAAGTAAAGTATATACCATGAGGAAGGGGATTTTATTAATCATATTTCTAATTTCTGGATTTGCTATGGCGCAAACCACAGTAAATTTGGAAGACCAGTGTAATTGTGAGGTTTTGAGTGGTACACTCGTCACCGCACCTGGGACAACGACACCTACTGGTGCAGATGTTGGGGATATTTATGTAAATACAAATACAGGAACAATATACTTTTGGGATGGGGGCTCTTGGGAGTTAACATCTACGGATAGCCAGCAACTTCAGGTTTTTAGTTTTAATCCCGCTAACAATCAATTGACACTTACCCTAGAGAATGGGGGAACTTTTAATGCCGATTTAAGTAGTCTAACAGGTGATGGTAATATTACCTCCACTACCATTGACGTGAGTGGAGATGTAAATGCCTTGCTGGGTGATGTAGTATTGGAAATTGGGGATGATGCTGTTACCAATGCAAAACTGGCGGACAATGCAGTACAGACAGAAAACATATTAGGTGGTGGTGCGGACCAGGTTTTGGTTACGGACGCCGTTGGTACTGTAGCTTGGGTTAACAGATCTAGTTTTACCGCTATTGCCGACCAAATAACAATTACAGGAGTGGGTACGGTTGCCGATCCCTTCAAAGTAGAGGACCTTTCCATTGTCAATGCAAAATTGGCCGATGGAGCGGTTACTACCGTAAAATTGGGCGATGATGCCGTGACCAATGCTAAATTGGCGGACGATGCGGTACAGACACAAAACATATTGAACGGTACCATTTTAACAGAGGATATTTCTTCAGGTGGCAACGATAAGGTTTTGGTTACCGATGCAGTGGGTACGGTTGCCTGGGTGGACAAATCCAGCTTCGATGCCATTGCCGATCAGGTTACGATTACAGGAGTGGGTACTGCTTTGGATCCTTTCAAGGTAGAGGACCTTTCCATAGTAACGGCAAAATTGGCCGATGGAGCGGTGACTACTATTAAATTAGGTGATGATGCCGTTACCAATGCTAAATTGGCCGACGATGCGGTACAGACAGAAAACATATTAAGTGGTGGTAACGATAAAGTTTTGGTTACCGATGCAGTGGGTACGGTTGCTTGGGTGGACAAATCCAGCTTCGATGCCATTGCCGATCAGGTTACTATTACAGGA
>NZ_QLLN01000011.1:0-6034 GCF_003259375.1 Arenibacter echinorum
CCCGTCACTTCGAGTGATTTTGCATAACGAAGTGGAGCAAAATAGTATCGAGAAGCACTCGAACTGACGATAGAACAAAACCCGTCATTGCGAGCTTGCCTACCGATAGGGAGGCGCAGCGCGGCAATCTGCTTATTACAATGAACAGTGATCAATTAGCAATAAACAATTATTAGTAAATAGTGGTCAGTCTTCAGTGAACAGTCTTCAGTGGCGGAAACAATTTGAGGTTCAAAGTTTAATGTTCAAGGTTTAAAGTCCAAGAACTTAGGAAGATAGTTGACAATTTACAACTTTCAGTTCCTATGGCCATTATCTGCTATTGTCCCCTTGAGGGGACCTTAGGGGTGTAAGGTTCTATGTTTAATGTTCAAATTTGCCATAACAGTCATTTCGAACGATAGAGAGAAACCGAAGGTTCACGAATACCCGTAAAATAGAATTGTCATAAGCTAAAACGCACAAGTAGCTAAACCTTTGAATCACGCATACCCCTAAAATAATTATGCCATGAGCTAAATCGCACAAGTAGCTCCAGACTAGTATGTGCGACTTCTCGTCGTCCCGAAAAGGGACTCTGTCGAAGTGACTAATAATCCTGCCTTAAAAATTATCACTGGCCTCCAACCACTTTCCCATTTCCACATTAACCTATTTCCACATTGGTACATTTTCAAATTATCAAATTGACTTATTTTCAAATTAACCACTTCAGGCTCTTGACTCTTTATTCTTTTCTCTTTTCTCTAGACTCTTGGCTCTTGCCTCGTGGCTCATGGCTTATGGCTTATGGCTGCACCCATATAAAAAACAAAACCCCCATCAATTGCTTGAAGGGGGTTTATTTATGTAAAGGGAAGTTCTTATTTCACTTCCTCAAAATCTACGTCCTCTACGTTATCGGCTTCTTTGGACTCTCCGTTGGAAGATGCGGTATCAGCGCCACCTGCAGGAGCACCTTGTTGTCCTTCTGCCTGAGCTTTGTACATTTCCTCAGAAGCTACTTTCCAAGCCTCATTGATCTTATCCAAAGCTGGAGTAATCAAAGCCAAATCTTTGGCTTCATGGGCCTTCTTAAGTTCTGCCAAGGCATCCTCAATAGGCTTCTTCTTATCCGCAGATAATTTCTCGCCAAATTCGGTCAATTGCTTCTCGGTCTGGAAGATCATTGCATCCGCTTCGTTCAATTTATCGGCAGTTTCCTTAGCTACTTTATCCGCTTCAGCATTGGCTTCAGCCTCTGCTTTCATTTTTTTGATTTCCTCTTCTGTCAATCCTGAAGAAGCTTCAATTCTAATGTCCTGCGTTTTGTTGGTAGCCTTATCGGTAGCCGATACTTTTATAATACCATTGGCATCAATATCAAAGGTAACTTCGATCTGTGGAGTTCCTCTTTGCGCTGGTGGAATACCATCCAAATGGAAACGGCCTATAGTCTTGTTATCTTTTGCCATTGGGCGTTCTCCCTGCAATACATGGATCTCAACAGATGGCTGATTGTCAGCGGCTGTGGAGAATACTTGCGATTTCTTAGTAGGGATAGTCGTGTTGGCTTCTATCAATTTGGTCATTACGCTACCCATAGTTTCAATACCTAGGGACAAAGGCGTAACATCCAATAAAAGAACGTCTTTTACATCTCCTGTCAATACCCCACCTTGTATAGCGGCACCTACTGCAACTACCTCATCAGGGTTAACACCTTTGGAAGGTTTCTTTCCAAAGAACTTCTCAACGGCATCCTGTACCGCTGGGATCCTTGTAGAACCACCCACCAAAATAATTTCGTCTATATCGCTCTTGCTCAATCCAGCTGCTTTTAGGGCAGTGGCACAAGGCTCAATGGTACGTTTTACCAAATCATCTATCAATTGCTCAAATTTAGCTTTGGTCAAGGTACGTACCAAATGCTTAGGTCCTGAAGCCGTAGCGGTAACGTATGGAAGGTTAATTTCGGTCTGTGCAGAAGAAGACAACTCAATTTTTGCCTTTTCAGCGGCCTCTCTCAAACGTTGCAATGCCATGGCATCTTTACGTAAGTCTATGCCTTCCTCTTTGTTGAACTCATCGGCCAACCAGTCGATTATCTTTTGATCCACGTCATCACCACCCAAGTGGGTATCCCCATCTGTGGCCAATACTTCAAAAACACCGTCACCCAATTCCAAGATGGAAACATCATGTGTTCCTCCACCAAAATCGAAAACCACTATTTTCTGGTCAGTATCTTTTTTGTCCATCCCGTAAGCTAAAGAAGCTGCGGTAGGCTCGTTTATAATTCTTTCTACGGTAAGTCCGGCAATTTCACCGGCTTCCTTGGTTGCTTGTCGTTGTGCATCGTTAAAGTATGCAGGAACGGTAATTACCGCTCTTGTTACGGTCTGCCCTAGGTAATCCTCGGCAGTTTTCTTCATTTTCTGAAGAATCATGGCCGATAATTCCTGAGGAGAATACAAACGCCCGTCTATATCTACCCTAGGGGTATCATTATCTCCTTTGACTACCTTATAAGGTACCCTATCAGCTTCTTTGCTAGATTCGGAGAATTTATTTCCCATAAAACGTTTTATGGAATAAATGGTTTTCGTTGGATTCGTAACTGCCTGTCTTTTGGCAGGATCTCCAACCTTAATCTCACCGCCTTCTACAAAAGCAATGACAGATGGAGTAGTTCTCTTACCTTCTGCGTTTGGGATTACAACGGCTTCGTTACCCTCCATAACCGAAACGCAAGAGTTTGTTGTTCCTAAATCTATTCCAATAATTTTACTCATGTTTATATATTTACTGTGTTGAAAAATCTTTTTAGCACTCGGGTCTATTAAGTCAATGATTGTGCCATGACAAAAAATATGACAAGCTGTCAGAACACTCCTCCAAATTTACCAAGAATTACAGGTCTTCATGCTTTTTTGGGCATTCCCCCTTGGCGAAAATATGCCAAGGGGTCGTGCTTTCCATTGCTAGTCCCAAAAGTGTCCCTCCCCTGGTCCCCTTTTGGTAGCTATCCATTGCAATCACTAATGCATTTTTTAGTTGAAAGTTTAAAGTTATAATGTTATAAAGTTCAAGGTTGCAGTTGGGTAGTGAGAAGAAGAACCTAGAGCCTAGAGCCTAGATGCTAGAGTCTAGACTTAAGACTTTTTTTTTGAAAGTCGTCACTTCGAGCCTGACCGGCCGTAAGGCAGGTGATTTTGCATAACGTAGTGGAGCAAAATTGTATCGGGAAGCACTCGAACCGACGATAGAATAAAACCCGTCATTGCGAGCTTGCCTAGCCGTTAGGCAGGCATAGCGCGGCAATCTGTTCATTCCATACAGAGATTGCTTCGTCACCTCGCAATGACGAATTCTTCCGAAAATCTAAACCATTAACCCGATGGCAAATTTTCTCATTTTCAAATTGACTCATTTTCAAATTGCTTCATTAACCCATTGGTACATTTTCACATTAACCCATCTATCTTTTCTCTTTTTTCTTTACTCTTCGCTTTTGGCTTTTGCCTTCTGGCTTTTGGCTATTCCGCCATTGCCTCATTTTCAAATTAATTCATTTCCACCTTAACCCATCCATCTTTTCTCTTTTCTCTTTTCTCTTTTCTCTTTTCTCTTCGCTCCCGATAACTATCGGGATGGCTATTCCGTCATTGTTACATTTCTAAATCAACTCATCTCCAAATTACCAAATTCACTCATTTTCAAATTAATTCATTTCCACCTTAACCCATCCATCTTTTCTCTTTTCTCTTTTCTCTTGGCTCTTGGCTCTTGGCTATTCCTTCATTGGTACATTGGTACATTTTCAAATTAATCAATTATCAAATCACCACATTAACTCATTTTCAAATCAACCCATTTCCCAATAGATAATCCTATATTTACTAAGAATTTTAACCTATTGGAAAATGGAGTGCATTAGTGTTTTCGATATGCTTAAAATCGGGGTCGGCCCCTCCAGCTCCCATACCCTGGGTCCATGGCGTGCCGCAGAGCGATTTATTGGCGAACTTCTGGAAAAGAAGGTGTTCCATGATATTACCCAAATCCAAATAGAAGTATATGGTTCCCTCTCCCTGACCGGAAAGGGCCACGCCACCGATCTGGCCATTATGTTGGGCCTTACAGGAGCAGACCCGGTCACCATTCCCATTGAAAATATAAGTGGTATAATAAAAGGTATTCAAGAAAGTAAAAAGCTGCTTTTGAACAATTCCCTGGAAATTCCTTTCGATCCCAAATTGGATATCATATTTAAAAAAGAATTTTTGCCCTTTCATGCCAATGGAATGATCTTTAAGGCCAGCTTGGCCAAAGGCAAGCAAATAATGGAAACCTATTATTCCATTGGGGGTGGCTTTGTTGTTAAAGAAGAACTCAAGCGTTCCAAAAAAAAACTGGAAGTCTTTAAAGCCTTCCCCTTTCCCATAGAAAAAGGAGTAGACCTATTGGCCGCCTGCAAAAAAGAAAATAAATCCATTTCCCAATTGGTGCTGGTAAACGAACGCTCCCTGCGATCGGATGCTGAAATAGATAAAGGCTTACAACACATTTGGGATACTATGTTGGAGTGTATGTACATTGGGTGCCATACCGAAGGAAACCTTCCTGGTGGACTAAATGTACGAAGAAGGGCATACGATACCCATATAAAATTAAAAGGGGACCTCCCCTATTCCACTCCTCAGGAATGGTTGCTCACCATTAGACAGACCGAAGTTAAATTCCGTTCCATTCTCAAATGGGTAAGTTGCTTTGCCTTAAGTGTCAATGAGGTAAACGCCTCCTTGGGACGCGTGGTAACCGCCCCTACCAACGGCAGTGCCGGGGTAATCCCCGCAGTCCTTATGTACTATATGGTCATAGAAAACCATGAGGCCAATTTTGAACACATAAAACAATTCCTCTTGGTCGCGGGAGAAATAGGCAGCATTTTTAAAAAGGGTGCTACCATTTCCGCGGCCATGGGTGGTTGTCAGGCCGAAATAGGGGTTTCATCTGCTATGGCAGCCGCAGCCCTGACAGAACTGATGGGTGGTAGCCCTGAGCAAGTGCTTGTAGCCGCAGAAATTGCGATGGAGCATCATTTGGGCCTCACCTGTGATCCCATAGGCGGGTTGGTACAAATTCCATGTATAGAGCGCAACTGCATGGGCGCCATAAAAGCGATCAATGCGGCAGAACTGGCGTTGGACTCCGACCCTGCCAATGCAAAAGTACCCTTGGATAAAGTGGTAAACACCATGTGGGAAACCGCCAAGGATATGAGCACCAAATACAAAGAAACCTCCGAAGGCGGACTTGCCGTTGGGGTATACCTTAGTGATTGTTGATGCATAGTATTGAGAAGGGAGTATTGAGTATTGAGAGGCTAGAGTCTAGAATCTAGAGACTAGACTAAAGTGTTAAGTTCAAAGTTAAATGTTCAAAGTGGAATGTTGAAAGTCTAAAGCCGTCACTTCGAGTAATCCGACGAAGGAGGATTGTATCGAGAAGTAGACGGTGTGCGCCAAACCTGTTCTCGATACAAAATGCCTAGCGGCATTCCACTCGAACTAACGCTAGGGTTTAGAATTTTGGCACCAAACATATTCCCCTCTTGGGAGAGCATGTCCCGCTTTTTAGCGGGAGGTTAGGGGTGGGTCCAAGACGGTAGGGGTGTGTTTCTTTACCAAGGACCTCAATTTTTCCACCAGCCTTGGGCTTTCAATCCCTTCTGTCTCCTCCGCTGCAGGCGGAGAATCCACCTTGTCCTCCCGCGGAAATCGCGGGACAGGCTTAACCAAGCGAAGGAGCCCTTAATTTCGTCATTGTAAGGGCATCACGACAACTATCGGAAGAGACCTCATAATTTATAGAGAACATTTGTAATGCTTCATTCTACTTTCCACATTAAACAATTCGCTCATTTTCAAATTAACCTCTCTTTTCTCTTTCCTCTTTTCTCTTTTCTCTTGGCTCTTGGCTCTTGGCTATTCCGTCATTGGTACATTTCCACATTACCGCATTTCCACATTGATTCATTTTCAAATTACCA
>NZ_QLLN01000011.1:6319-39614 GCF_003259375.1 Arenibacter echinorum
CTCTTGGCTCTTGGCTCTTGGCTCTTGGCTATTCCGTCATTGGTACATTTCCACATTATCCCATTTCCAAATCATCAAATCACCACATTACCAAATTAATTCATTAACCCATTTTCAAATTATTACATCAACCCCAACCCACATAATCGGTCATATCCAAAATTTCAATTATTCTAACACTTTATTTGAAAATTAAAGAAGAAATGAATAATAAAGTCAATATATGATGCAAATCATGTAAAATATAGGAAGTCCAATACATTCAAATAAGGTTTATTTGTACAGGGCTGTAATACCTTTATTTAATACTTACCTATTAATGATTTCGTTACAGACCACCTAATCTATTGCAACCAAAAATATTTATTGACATGAGAAAAAGCTTTCGAAATTTATTATGGGTCGTACTCCTTGCGGGCATATCCTGTTCAGAGGCCCCAAAAGGGGAAACAGCCGCTACATCCTTGCCCGTTTATAAGGATGTACCCTATCTGCAGGATTACAGCATAAAATATGACAAACAAGAGGATGACTTGCAACTATTCGAAGCTTTTATGGACCGTAACGGAGTTATTCAGGTTTCCTCTTCGGATGGAATTTTACGTACCCACGATGGGCAATTCCTGTATCCTGGAGTCCTTTTACAGGATAAAACCTACCGCCCGCTGACCGATAAGAATATTTCCGCCATGACCATATATAAGGATCAATTTATATATCTGGATGACGAGGCGGTACTCAGCAACGCCTGGGCCGGAAGCCTATTCTTAAAACACAACCTTCCAAAAGCGAATATTTTTGCTGCCGGAACCGATTTCGATTTCTTGATAAGCGATGGACCATCGCTTCAATATGTTTCCAAAAATAATAGCGGCTGGCTAGGCGTCCTATCCAAGGATAAGGCCATAGCCATCAAATTCGACCAAAAAACCAATTCCTTCTGGATTTTGGGAGAAAAATCCGTTACCTCCTTCAATCCAAAAGATAAAACCCTAAAAACCGTCTATGCAGGGAGTAATTTTACCTCCTTTGCCCTGTTGGATAATACATTAATATTGACCACCCTGGATGGATATTTCGAAGTAGATGCCACTTCCGGAAAACAAATTGGGGACAAAAAGACCAAATTACCATGGACAGAAATCACCTATGTTGGTAAAATTGACGGACATCTCTGGTTTGGATCTACCAAAGGGGCATTTATGCTGAAGGATGATGGCAAATTTAATTACTACTATGGAAAACGTTGGATGCCCAGCAACAATGTGAAACATATTTCCAAAGGTACCGATGGCTCTATCCTAATATTGACCGAAACTGGCCTTGGACAAATAGTATATGAGGAAATGACCCTACATGACAAGGCCCTATATTACGAAAAACAGGTGCGAGACAGACATATAAGACTGGGATTCAATGCCACTTTGGTGGATATGGACAATGGTAATTTTGATACGGGGCGACTTTCAGATTCCGATAACGACGGACTTTGGACAACTATGTACCTGGCAGGAGAGGTTTTTCGCTATACCGTAACCAAATCCGAGGACGCCCTTCAAAACTGTAGGGAAGCTATGGATGCCATGGAGAGATTGTTCAGTATAAATCCTGTTCCAGGATTTCCTTCCAGGTCATTTGAGCGAAGTGGGTATATAGAAAAATTACATGATCCTGACAGATGGCAACATAGCAATGATCCTGAATGGGATTGGAAATCGACCACCAGCAGCGATGAGGCCATTGGGCATATTTTTGCCTATGGCGCCATGGCAGAACTAATGGATAACGACCTTAAAGATCGTGCCATTGTTCTCATTGACACCCTTATGAGCCATATTGTAAGAAATGACATGTACATGGTAGATTTTGACGGTAAGCCCACTACATGGGGCCGTTGGAACCCGGAGTACGTAAATGAGCGCCCCAAAATGGTGGGAGACCGAAAAATAAATGCTTCCAATATTATAGGCATGCTGCAAACTGCCTATCATTTTACAGGAAAGGAAAAATACAAGGAAAAAGCTTTTGACCTAATGGACAACCACGGGTATTATGACAATCTTATGTGGCCCATGAAGGATGTGGCAAAAGCCCCTGATGATGCGGATGACTGGAGTAAAATGCTTTCCGAATCCTGGAACCACTCGGATGATGAAATGTATTTTGTGGGGTATTGGGGACTTTATAAATATGCCTTTAACGATACGTTAAAAACCAAATTCAAGGAAGCCATCATAGACCATTGGGAGATTGAACGCCCAGAAAAAGAAGGTGCCTGGAACATTATGACGGCCCTCACCGGAACCCAGGAGTTCGATCTGGACGAGGCGGCTTGGTACCTAAGGGAGCACCCTATGGATATGATTGCCTGGGAGGTTATGAACAGCCACAGAAAAGATATTACGTTTATAGAACCCAATTTTAGAGAACAGACAACAGCAGAGGTATTGCCCCCTGATGAGCGCCGCGTACAAAGACATAACGCAAACATGTTCACATTGGATGGCGGTAGAAATGGTACAGAGGAATTCTCTGCAGGGGATATTTGGCTGCTCCCCTATTGGATGGGCAGGTATTTAGGGGTCATCAGTGAACCCATACCCTCCGAATAGGAATTGGAAATCTATTATTGAAACATTAATTTAATCCTGAACAAGGTTTCAAAAAATGAAATACGGCATATTAGGCATTCTTATCCTATGTATTTGGGGCTGCGGCAAGAACAAGGTTAAAGCTCTTGCTGCAGCTACAGATGTAACTAGCTGGTCTGTTTATGTGGACACGCCCTATGCCCAAGAATATGCAGTAAAATACTATCTGTCAGAAGATCAAAAGGCCAGTGGGGTTCAGGATATCATATCCAACCGCAACGGAAATATCCAGATACTGTCCAACAACGGCCTATTGGTACCTGAAAACGGACAACAGTTCTATTCAGGAACGCTTACTCCCGATATTTCCTATAGCCCTATGGCTACTAAGAAGATTGAAGCCTTTTCCGAGTACAAGGACCATATTGTGTACTTGGACGACACCCATGTTTTTAGCAATGCATGGGCCGGAAAAATACAGATAACACACGGCCTTGAAAATCCCAAACTCTTGGTTGGAGGGGACGACTTCCATTTCTTGGTTTACAATGGAGAGCAGCTAGCCTACCTAAACCAAAATGGGCAAGAATTGAAATTGACCACCGAAACAGGTATTTCGCAAATTCTATATCAGGGAACGGAAAATAGATTTTTATTGGTTTCCCCAGAAAAAATAATAGCTTTTGTTCCCGGAGAACCCTTAAAGGAAATCTATGTAGGTTCAGGCATCAATTGTGCTGCTCTGGCCAATGAGGGTACCAAAATTGTGGTAGGCACCTCTAAAGGGTACTTCTACTTGGGCGAGAATAAGCTTATTGAAAATGTACCCTGGCCAGAAATAAGGACTATCCAGGAAATTGACGGCACACTTTGGTTTGGAACCACATGGGGTGCTTTTAAACTTCTGGAGAATGGGAGTTATAGTTACTATTCCGGGGAACGTTGGTTGCCGGGCAATGAAGTAGTTGGTATGGCAAAAGGTCCCGAAAAATCAGTCCTTATTCTTACCAACAATGGCGTGGGAAGCATAAAGACCGATCTAATGACCCTGGAGGACAAGGCCATATTTTACGAAAAACAGGTACGGGAAAAAAATATCAGATATGGTTTCAACTGCAGTGTAAGCAAGCTCCCCAATGGCTATGCTTCGGCGGTAATGAAGCATCAGCCCAGTGATAACCTTTGGACGGCCATGTACCTGGTAAGTCAGTTGTACCGATACAAGGTAACCGGATCCGAGGAAGCCAAACAAAACGCCTATGAGTCTTTTGAGGCCATGGAGAGGCTGCACCATATCACCACCATAAAAGGTTTGTTTGCAAGAAGTTATGAGCGGGATCATAAAGTGATCAATGAAAAAAAACCGGGCTGGCAAAAAAAGGAACTCATGTCAGGCAGCCCTGCAATTGAATGGCTCCCAGGAGAAGATCATTCCAATTGGGCCTGGAGAACAACCGTAAGCAGTGATCAGACCGTAGGCCAAATTTTTGCGCTTACGGCCATCCTGGAGTTGGTGGATGACCAAGCCTGGAAAGACCGTGCTCTGGAATGCCTGGACAATCTAATGGGCTATATTGTAGATAACGACTACTACATTATTGATGTGGACGGCGAACCTACCCTTTGGGGGAAATGGAACCCCTCCTATATCAACGGCTTTCCCAAAAATGTAGGTGACCGCAGGCTGGGTTCCTCAAATATTATAGGTTTTCTACAAACTGCCTATAAATTTACGGGAAAAGAGAAATATAAAACTAGCGCCTATCAGCTTATGGAAGAACAGGGTTACCTTGAAAACCTGATGAGACCCATAAGTCAAATTGGTCACGCTGACAATGATGAGCTTAGTTCAAACCTGTCCCACGAGTGGAACCATTCCGATGATGAAATGTATTTTTTGGGGTATTTTGGACTATCCCCCTACGCCTTCACCCCAGAATTACAAGAGGATTACAAAAAAAGTATTCAGGACCATTGGCAGGCGGAGCGACCTGAAAAAAATGCGCTATGGAATTTTATATACGCCGCTACTACGGCTGCCGAAGATTTTGATCTGGACAATTCCATTTGGTTTTTAAAAAATTACCCAATGGATTTAAGGAATTGGGAAATGCAGAATTCCCACCGCCACGATATTACCGTGCTTCCCGATAATTTTAGGTTACAGAGTACCAAGGAGCTATTGCCCTTGACGGAGACCCCTTTGTACCGACATAATGGAAATATTTTCGATTTGGATCGGGATGGCGATGGCAAACAACTGATCAGTGCCGGGGACACCTGGTTGCTACCCTACTGGATGGGAAGGTATTTAGGAGTTATTAGCGCTCCTAAGAAAAAGGATTAGAATAAAATATTAATAACCCAAGTAAAATAGTATGTACAATAAGAATAAGTTCATGAATTTAAATTTAGAAAGTAAACCAATGCTAATTCTCTTCATGACACCCATACTTTTTAGTGCTTGTGGACAAGACAATTATAAAATGGAAAAGCAAATTACCCAGAACCTTACCTATAACCATGACTTGGACAATAATGACAATTTTTCCCCGGACGATGAATGGCTGGTATACGACACCCGTACAGAGGCCGGTGGTATTGGGGCAAATGGCAAAATTGAAAAGATACATGTCAAAACCGGTGAAAAAGTGGTTTTGTACGAACTAAAACAAAACAAGGCCTATGGTCCTGGAGTGGGAGCCGTAAGCTATAGCCACACCAACAATGAGGTAGTTTTTATACATGGGTTATTGAATTGTTCCTCGGAGAAGCCTTACGAGCAATGGAGGAGAACCGGAGTAATTATAAAAGACGACCAACCAGGACAGCCCATTTTTATGGATGCAAGGGACATTTCCTTTCCATTTACGGTAGGGGCTTTACGCGGGGGGACCCATAGACATGAATTTAGTGGCGACGGAAAATGGATAGGGTATACCTATAACGATGCCATTATGAAAAAACTTGAAGATTCCACCGGTCTTACCCATAACCTTAGAACCATAGGCGTTTCCAAAAAAAATCATCCAGTATCCGTTCCCGAATCCCAGGACGGGGAGAATTTTTCTGGGGAATGGTTCAGTGCACTAGTGGTAAAAGTAGTGCCCGAACCAGTGCCAGGTTCCGATGAAATAAGCAAGGCGGCAGGAGACAGCTGGGTAGGACGCTTGGGTTACCTAAAATCCGATGGAGCTGCCCAAAGGGCAAGGGCTTTCATAGGCACTACAACAAACCATAAAGGAGAACAGGTAGATGAGGTCTATATAGTGGATATTCCTGAAGACATCACCGTTCCGGGAGACGTTGCCCTAGAAGGCACCGAAACTAGCATGCCAGCACCCCCTAAAGGGAGCAGTCAACGTAGATTAACCTACACGGCTAACAACAAATATCCTGGTTGCGAAGGTATTGTACGTTCCTCCTATGGGGGAAGTATGCTTGCCTATATAGCCACAGATGACCATAACATTAAACAGATATTCACCATATCTCCTTGGGGAGGTGAGGCCATACAACGTACTTTTCATGACTCGGACGTGCAAGGCGGTATCCGCTGGCATCCCAAAGAGCATCGCTTGGTCTATGTCTGGCAGAATTCTTTGATAGGTCTTAATATAGATAATGGTAAAAGTGCCATCTTGACCAAACCTTCACAATATCCACCAAAAAATCCGGTTTGGTCCCACGATGGACATAAAATAGCCTACAACCGAATGGTTTCCAAAGACGGGAATACACCCACCATGCAAATATTTATCATCGAACTTTAACGAAACCAATATGTATAGAATTCTATTTTCAATAGCCTTAATCCTTCTTTTTTCCTTTGGAATCTGTGCACAGGAGACCACATTTCATCAGGATGTTGCTGTAATCAATGGTATTTCCGAAGGACTTCCCCAAGGCAATATTGAACAGATATCAATCATTGACAATACGCCCATAGCAACTACTGACTCGGGGCAATATGAATGGAAGGATTCCAAATGGATCTCCAGCAACAAGGCTAATACTGCTACCTCCCTACCCAAATATAAGGGGCTACCAGAGGAAGCCGGTAAGGTCCTCAGCACCACAAATTATGGGAATACCACCTATGTAGGTTGTGAAAACGGACTTTATGTAAAAATTGGCAACAATAAGTGGAAGCAGGAGCTTCCTTCCGACATTAATTATAGTTGGGCCCTAAAAGAGGTAGCAGCCCTGACAGTAGATACAAAAAACCGATTGTGGTTTGGTGCCAAACAGGGCATCGGCCGCTTGGAGAAAGATAAATGGACGCTGTTTACCGGAAAGGAAGGAGTGCCCTACACTCATTTCACCTGTGCAGCTTCCGGCCCAAAAGGGCAGGTTTGGTTCGGTACTGAATATGGAGCATTCAGAGTGGAAGAGAATGCTATTTTCTATAGGGCAAACCGCAGATGGCTTCCGGACAACATCGTAAATTCCATTGCCGTTGATGCCAAGGGCACAGCCTGGATCGCCACCAAAAATGGCCTTGCCCAAATTGTTTCCCAGGAAATGACCTATCCCGAAAAGGCAACCTATTTCACAAAACAGGTAGAGGACAGACATAACAGAATGGGGTTTATCTGTCAAAGTCACCTTACGGAACAGTTCAATTTAAATACAAGTGAATTGGCCATTTCCGATAATGATGGGCAGTATACCGCCATGTACGGCGCAGCCCAGGCTTTCCGATACGCCATTACCAAAGATCCGGAGGCCAGGGAACTGGCCAACAGAAGCTTTTTTGCCTTAAAATGGTTGGTAGACATTACCCATGAACCTGGGTTTCCGGCAAGGGTGATCATTCCTGTGGATTGGCATGAACCTGTTAATGAACAATACAGTAAGGAATACAATAGTAAACATCAGAAAAACGATCCCTTTTGGAAGGATATTTTTCCCCGTTTCCCACTTAGTGAGGACGGAAATTATAGATGGAAATGCGATACCAGCTCGGACGAATTGGCCGGACATTATTTTTATTATGGGATTTATCACGATTTGATAGCGGAAACCAAGGAAGAAAAGGATGCCGTTAAACAAGTCGTCGCCGATGTAACCGACCACCTTATAAAACATGGTTTCAAATTGGTAGACTATGATGGGAAACCAACGCGTTGGGGGAGTTTTGATCCCGACTATTTTAATTCCATTTGGGGCTGGGACCAACGCGGACTCAATGCTATGATGATGCTTTCTTTTTTAAATGTCGCCTCCCATGTAACCGGAGATCCCAAATATGATGAGGTAGCCGAAATGTTGCGCGAAAAGGAAAATTATGACATCTACGCCATGCATGCCAAAGAATTTTTTCCGCCCGAAAATGCAGTACCCTGGGACAATAACCTAGGTTTAATGAGTCTGTATGGCCTCATCAATTACGAGAAGAATCCAGAAAGACAAATTATGTACCGTATTGCCCTGGAGAATGCATGGTTGCATATCAGCAAGCAGAAAAATGCCTTTTGGGACGGACTCTATGGTGCTATGGCCGGTTTTTTTGCCCAAAAGGTGGATGAAGGTTTTTTTAAGCCACAAGAGCTGTTTACAGAAAATCCCTTGTTTGCCAAGGCCAGTATTGACCGGTACTACAAGAGTAGCTTGGACAACCGCTATATGACAGAAACCCTACAACGTATTCCCTTGGACCTGATAGGGTATGATATGGACAACACCCACCGCTTGGACATACAATTGGACCCAACACCGGGCCAGTCAGCAGGTATGGGCTGGGGCAATGACACCTATGCGCTGCCCATTGATGAAAGGGGACACGTAAGATTGGACAGGGATGCCACTGTGCTCCATGATAATGAAGGTAATGGATATGCGGAGCACGAAGGTACATTTTACCTCCTACCCTATTATCTGGCCGCTTACCATAAACTCATTGAACCATAGAACACCATAATAGTGCAGTACTGAATTACTCTTTATAATATTGTCGTAAATGCGAAGGTTGTTTAAAATAGTATCGTTGGTCTGGCTTTTAGGCCTTGGCCATGGCTATACACAGAATGGACTTCCCAAACCAAAAAACGGCAGCACCTATGTCATAGCCCATAGAGGGGCCCATAACGGAATTCCTGAAAATTCTTTGGCCGCCTATCAGACAGCCATAGATTTGGGATGCGATTTTGTGGAAATTGATGTGAGGACTACCAAGGATGGGGAATTTGTAAGTGTCCACAATGCTACCATAGACGCCTACGTTATGGAACAGAAAGGAAAGGTAAAAGACTATACCTTATCCCAATTACGCGCCATGGATATTGGAATAAAAGTGGACGAAAAATGGCGCAATACCAAAATTCCAACCTTCGAGGAAATCCTAGCGCTATGCCAAGGCAAAATTGGTACTTATCTAGACCTAAAGGAGGCGGACCCCAAAGCCTTGATCCCAATCATTAAAAAATATGGTATGGAGGAGGCCATTGTTTGGTACCTTCCTGCAAGCGCCCATAAGGAATTAATGGCCATAAAGACCAACTGTCCGGAATGCCTTATAATGCCAGACCCAGGTAAAAAAAGAAATATTAAAGAGGTACTCAACACTTATGAACCTAAATATATGGCTTCGGACATGTCCCATATCTCCAAATCCTTTGTAAAGCAATTACATTCAATGAAGGTTAAGGTTTTTGTTGATGAAAGCGAAGATGATCCAGAGAAATGGCATCAAGAATGGTCGAAACTGCTTAGCCTCGGCGTGGACGGGATTCAAACCGATCAACCCAAAGCCCTGCTAGAATTTATTTCATCCATAGAAAACCAGTAATCTGGATTAATCACAGCCCTCTTTTCTTCTTGTATCGATCAAGTAAATAATCTTCCAAACTCCCTGATCATTAAACAATTGAAAGGAATTTACGCCACAATGGCTAAAACTATCGTTCACCCAAAATTCGTAGTCAGTCCACGCATTGGCCATGGCACCATCAATTTGAATATTATAGGACTTTATTCTTTCTTCAAATTTTGTGGTAGCTGGTATGGATACTATAGATTTTAGAAAATGGCTGAAACTATCCGTTTTCACTACCTCCCGCCCATCCGCATCTTTTCCGATGGTCTGTAGCACAATATCCCTGGAAACCGTTTCCTTTAGTGCTACTGAATCCTGTTGATGAAAAGCTTCAAAAAAAGAATCTATGGTGTTTTTAACCATTTCCTCCGCACTGTTTTGGGCATTGACAAAATTAAGTGCCAACAAAAAAACTAAAAAGTAAAACCGAGTATTGTTCATTTTTTTAAGGTCTTGACCGTCATATAAAATTAATCAAAAAATAAAAAATTGGGAACTAACTATTGCTATATTCATAATTTTTGCAACAAATCATTACTTTTATCCCACCAAAAATATAATAGATGTCCACTGCCAAAAAAGAGTACAAAAGAGTTACCGTAAAATCTCTCGTTGATATGAAAAAAAACGGAGAGAAAATATCCATGTTAACGGCTTATGATTATTCTATGGCAAAAATTGTAGATGCTGCCAATGTGGATGTAATATTGGTGGGAGACTCTGCCAGTAATGTAATGGCCGGACATGAAACCACCCTGCCCATTACCTTGGACCAAATGATCTATCATGCCTCTTCGGTTATAAGGGCGGTAAACCGTGCCCTGGTAGTTGTGGATATTCCATTTGGAAGTTATCAAAGCGACCCCAAGGAGGCGTTGCGCTCCGCCATCCGGATCATGAAAGAGAGTGGAGCCCATGCCGTAAAGGTAGAAGGTGGGCAAGAAATTAAGGAGTCTGTAAAAAGAATTCTTAATGCAGGTATACCCGTAATGGGACATTTGGGCCTAACCCCCCAATCCATTTATAAATTTGGCACTTACACTGTAAGGGCCAAAGAGGAAGACGAAGCACATAAACTCATTGAAGATGCCAAACTTTTGGAAAAAATGGGATGTTTTGCCATAGTTCTTGAAAAAATACCCGCCAAATTGGCCAAGGAAGTAGCAGAAAGTGTCTCCATTCCCATTATTGGCATTGGGGCAGGCAATGGTGTAGATGGCCAGGTATTGGTAATCCACGACCTCTTGGGCATAACCCAGGAATTCAATCCAAGATTCCTGCGCAGGTATCTCAACCTATTTGAGGAAATGGGCAATGCTATTTCCAAGTATGTAGACGACGTAAAAACGAAGGACTTCCCAAGCGACGAGGAGCAATACTAAAGGGGCGTACAAATATTTCCCCTAAGGTCTGCCCTTTTATTGCGCGGATGGCCTATGAACTAGATAATCAATTCTATACAAGTGTCCACAAAAACAATTTCTAACCCTGAAAATCTCCAGGTTTTATACGAGGATAACCATCTTATAGCCATTAATAAAAGGGCTGGAGATATAGTACAGGGCGATAAAACCGGGGACACTCCCTTGAGCGAGGTTGTAAAACAGTATATAAAAACAAAACACAACAAACCGGGGAACGTTTATTTGGGGGTAGCACACCGCTTGGACAGACCTACCACTGGTATTGTGGTCTTTGCCAAAACCTCTAAGGCCCTGCCCAGGCTCAACAAATTGTTTGCTGAAAAAGATGCCCAAAAAACATATTGGGCGGTAGTCAATAAAATGCCCGAAAAAGAAGCGGATACTTTGACCCATTGGTTGAAACGCAATCCCAAACAGAATAAATCCTACGGCCATATAAAGGAAGTTCCGGATAGCAAAAAAGCCATTTTGGACTATAAGGTCATTAAGCAGCTGGACCGCTATTTTTTATTGGAAATCGATTTAAAAACAGGACGGCACCATCAGATTAGGGCGCAATTGGCGGCTATTGGGTGTGTCATTAAAGGAGATTTAAAATACGGGGCGGACCGGAGCAATAAGGACGGAAGCATCCATCTTCATGCCCGAAGTCTTTCTTTTATACATCCCGTTAAAAAAGAGTTGTTGCAAATTAAAGCCCCAACCCCTGAGGAAAGCGTTTGGAACGCCTGTAACTAAATACCTCAGGGCAGGCCCGCCTGAACGGAACGGGCAGGTAAGTATTGAAGCAGTCAAATCCCATATAGTGAGTAAATTTTCACTACTTTTAACAAAGGGCATATTCCTAAGGCCAACGTAAAAAATTATTTCCATGGGCAAGACAGCACTATTTATTTTTAGTATTATGTTATTGATCTCTTGTGGTAGTTACAATTCTATAGATACATTTTACGAAGCACATAAGAACGACGCCCAAGTAACCGCCATCCGTGTGCCCCATTTTATGATATCCCTTATAAGTAATATATCTCCGGAAATAAATGCTTTGGTTGGAGACACCAAGGATCTGAGGTATATGCAATTTCCTGTCGCTACTCCTGAAAGAGCTGATTTCTTAAACAGACAAATGAACGGTATTACAGGAAATTCCTTTATCGAGATTTTTCGTAAAAATGATGATTTAAAACGTTCCGTGGTTTCCATTAGGGAACGCAAAAATTCGGTCAAGGAAATTCTAATATTCAACAACAATAATAAAACGGGTTCTTTTTTGTACTTCAATGGAAATTTTGACCCCGTTAAAGTAAGGGGAATGGCCAAAAACAACGAGTTCGAAAAACTTACGGAAAGCCTGGTCAAGGAGTATAATCCCAATACTCCTGGGATAAATAACTAGTATAGTATTTATTTGTAGGACCGTACACTCTCAATAACTACAGAGCTTAAAATAAGTATTCCGCCCATTACCGTAGTCCAACTCGGAATTTCCGAAAGAAAAACTACTCCTATCAATATTCCGTATACCGGTTGCACACTGCTTAGGATACTCACCGTAGTAATGTTAAAGTGCTTAAAACAATTGAGGAATAAGGTATGCCCAATAGCGGTAGTGAACAGGGCCAATGTTAAAAGTGCCGGCCATTGGTCGGCAATGCCATCAACCTTATAAATAAAAAATGCAGGTGCCAATATAAACCCTACTATTCCTGTTTGGTAGGTCATCATTAAAGATCCGTTGTAATGGGCCGCCCTGGACTTTAAGATAATATTCCTTATAGAATAGACAAGTGCCGAAAAAACACCAAGGCCCACGGCCACAATATGCGAATTGCCGGTTTCAAAGTCCGGAACCAGCAAATAAATCCCACACAATACCAAAAGTCCCAGAACAAAATGAATTCTTTGGAACGGCGTTTTTAAAATCAATGGTTCCAATAAGGCCGTTATAATAGGGTACGTAAACATGGACAACATACCAATGGCCACATTGGAAAGCTGCAGGGCATAGAAATAGGTCAGCCAGTGAATCCCCATGAAAATACCACTTAAAAAAATAATAGGGTGATCCTTTTTGTCTATGCGGAACGATATTTTCTTCCATTTACAATAGAGCAATAGAAACAAAAATGCCAGGCCCGCCCTACTGGCTATGGTAACGGGTACCGGCAATTGCACATATCTTCCCAGAGCTCCGGAAGTACTTATAAAAATCATGGCCAGATTAATCTCCAGCAAATGGTTTATGTGAAGGCTTTTGTTTTTCAAAAAAATATTTTATCGGGTCACGGACATGGCCTTCTCTTTAATAATCTGTGCTACGGGTTTATTTTGTAAATGACTTTCCAACCAAGAAATAATATCCAAATATAAGAAAGCACGTTTTTCATAGGGATGGTTTTCATATTTTTTTAATTCATCGTACAGCTTTTGGAACTCATTGGGCAATTCGTGCGGGAAAATATCGCCCAAGCGTCTTAGAAATTTGATCATTTCCTTCTGTACGGCATGTAGATCGTTCATTTTTAACAGGAACTTATAGGTGCTTTTCAACTGTACTTCCAAATGATAGTCCATTCCGGCCTCGTAATGCGCAATAAGACTTAGCACTCGGGCAAAGCACATTAAGTCTTCCCGCATTTTTAGGTTCTTATTATTAATGATCCTCTTTAAATATTGAATACAAGTTTTGTTGTCCCCATATCCAAAATAAAGGCAGGCTATCTTATAGTACAATACCATTACGTGATGCTGGTCTATCCTATCCTTATGTTTATTGATTCCGTATTCTACTATTTTGACCAAATAAAGGCCCTTATCAAAATTGCCCTCCAAGAAATGAAGGTTTAATTTATTTAAATTGATATATAAAAAGGCCAATGACGCTATATTGTCGTTGTCCGGAAATTCCTTGCTTCCCACAATTTTTTCCAATTTCTCCAAGGTTTCCTTGAATTGGGAGCTATATTTTACATAAAATAAGGATTCCAACAAATAATGGTTTCCCTTTAAAAAGAATACCGGGTTTAAATAGATCATTTCCTTATTTTCATAAAAAAGATCTACCCATTTACTGGAATACTTATAGCAGGACAAAAAATCCTGGGTCAGAAAACTGTACCAGAGATGTGCCTTGTACAGCCAAAGCTTTTCCCTAAAACCGAGGTCCTCAATATTATACTTGGGCAGGTGCTTTTCAAAATATTTCTGAACTCTTTTTATATCCTCATCGCTTCTAACATAACCGATTTTTAACATCTGCCCATATAGCTGGAGTGCCAAGTTGGATAATTTACTGGTAATTACATTTTGTGCCGAAAGTTGCTTGGCCTGTACTGCCAGTTCATCTGCCCTGTCCGGTATACTACGTGTAATATACTGGGTCTCTATCAACTTCTCAAATTCTACAATTTCATAGGCCACGTTTTTCTCCTCATTTTCAATTGCAGTAGCCTTGGCTTTATCCAATATTTTAAGACTCTGCTTATATAGTCCCTTTTGGTACAAAATTGTAGCAAAATCCAATTGCTCCCGGATCTGCACCCTAATATTTTGATTTACCGGGTTTAACCTAAGGCTCACCAAGATCTGTTTGTACAGATGGGCCTTAAGATTGGACAACTGGGCCTTCTTTACAATCCCATTTTCCAGTATTAATTTTTCATCATATACTTTAATTTTATCCATTAAATTAAAAAGGGCAAGAAATTTGGCATCTGTATTCACCCCCAAGCGCCCAACATACAATTTAAATTGACGTTTTTCTGACTTGGAAAGTGATTTGACCAAAACGAATAATGCATCTTTATGAGCATTTGTCATCGTAATAATAAAGGTTTATATAATTGATAATCAGTGTTTTAAATACTTCAAAAAGTTATTTAACGTTGTAAATGCTATTTTGTGATTAGGACGAGCAAACCTACTAGTACTATATTCGTATAGCGCACATAAAATTACGTAAATATAATGAGCAAAGAAAAGGTACATATTTTTGACACGACACTTAGAGATGGAGAGCAAGTCCCCGGATGTAAATTGGATACGGACCAAAAATTAATTATCGCTGAAAGACTGGATCTTTTGGGGGTAGATATAATAGAGGCCGGTTTTCCTATTTCCAGTCCAGGAGATTTTAATTCTGTGCAGGAGATTTCAAAAATTGTAAAGAATGCAACGGTATGTGGACTTACGCGTGCTGTAAAAAAAGATATTGAGGTTGCTGCTGAGGCTTTGAAATATGCTAAAAGACCAAGGATACATACAGGTATCGGAACTTCGGAATCCCATATTAAATTCAAGTTCAACTCCAATAAGGATGCTATAATAGAGAGGGCCATAGAGGCGGTAAGTTATGCCAAATCCTTTGTTGAGGATGTAGAATTTTATGCCGAGGATGCAGGTAGAACGGATAACGAATTTTTAGCGAGAGTATGTGAGGCGGTCGTTAAGGCCGGTGCCACCGTATTGAACATCCCTGACACCACTGGTTACTGTTTGCCCGAGGAATACGGTGCCAAAATAAAATACCTAAAGGAAAACGTAACCGGTATTCATAAAGCCATTTTATCCTGTCATTGTCATAATGACCTTGGGTTGGCCACCGCTAACTCCATAGCCGGGGTAATAAACGGTGCGAGACAAATTGAATGTACTATCAATGGAATTGGTGAAAGGGCCGGAAACACTGCCCTAGAGGAAGTGGTAATGATCTTAAGACAGCATCCTTCCCTTAATTTGGACACCAATATCAACAGTAAATTGCTATACGACACCAGTCAGATGGTGTCTCAAAAAATGGGAGTGTACGTGCAACCCAACAAAGCCATAGTGGGTGCCAATGCATTTGCCCATAGCTCGGGGATTCATCAGGACGGAGTAATAAAAAATAGGGAGACCTATGAAATAATAGATCCTGCAGATGTTGGGGTAAACGAGTCTTCCATTGTCCTTACCGCAAGAAGTGGTAGGGCAGCATTGGCCTACAGGGCAAAAAATGTAGGATACGAACTTACCAAGACCCAACTGGATGTGGTTTATCAGGAGTTTTTGAAATTCGCTGATAGGCAAAAAGAAATTTTTGACGAGGATATCCATGATATTATCATTGCCACTGGCATTAAAATAAAAAGCATAGCTTAAAATGGATCTAAAGATTGCTCTTTTAGGGGGAGATGGTATTGGTCCCGAGGTCTTGGCACAGTCTGTAAAATGTTTGCAGGCCGTTGAGGAGACCTTCAACCATCATTTCACTTACACGGAAGGGTTGATCGGAGCCGTTGCCATGGACAAATACGGCTCCCCGTTACCAAAACAAACCATAGATCTTTGCAAGGCTTCAGATGCTATTCTTTTTGGGACTATAGGCACCCTAAAATATGATGACAACCCCAGTGCAAGAGTACGACCAGAACAGGGATTGCTTCAACTGCGCAGGGAATTGCAACTTTTTACCAATATTAGGCCCGTTAAGATTTTTCCAACATTGGTGAATAAATCCCCTCTAAAAAAGCATGTTATTTTTGGAACGGATTTCGTAATCTATCGTGAACTTACCGGTGGAATCTACTTTGGCGAAAAAAAACTAAGTGAAGACGGGACGGTTGCTTCGGATTTATGTGAATACTCCGAAAAGGAGATCAGTAGAATTGCCCATTTAGCGTTTAAAGCTGCCAAGAACAGACGTAAAAAATTGACATTGGTAGACAAGGCCAATGTTTTGGAGACCTCTAGGTTATGGCGCAAAGTTGTAACGAGGATATCTGAAAGTTATCCGGAAGTACAATTGGATTTTTTATTTGTGGATAATGCCGCCATGAAAATGATGTTGGATCCGAACGACTTTGATGTTATTCTGACCGATAATATGTTCGGGGACATTTTATCCGACCAAGGCAGTGCCATTTGTGGATCCAAGGGACTTCTGCCTTCAGCCTCGATTGGCAATGAACATGCCATGTTTGAACCCTTTCACGGTTCCTACCCCCAGGCTGCCGGAAAAAATATTGCTAATCCTATAGCCTCCATTTTATCTACCGCCATGATGTTGAGTCATTTCGGATTACATGAAGAATCGCTTGCCGTAGTAATTGCGGTAGATAAGTCTATGAGAAAACATGTGGTTACCAAGGATCTGAACACTTCAAGCAAATATGGAACAAGCCAGGTTGGGGATTTTATTGCTGGGAACATCATAGATTCTGATGAGAACCTCAATTATAATTACGAAAACATAGGGTTGGGAAGATCAACCATCATCTAATTACTTCAGAGTCAATTTCGTATTTTTTTATGAATTCACATCTTGCTTAATGTAGGAAAGATTAATTCCAATTAAGCTAAGCTGTAATTTAATGCTGATTGCTTTATACTTCAAGTAGCTGAAGTATGAAGTTGTGGAAATCTTTCTTAAAACTGTCGTAATTACTACCTGTTGCCGGACCATTGAAACCCGTGTATATTTTTTGCACATCACCCCTCTTGTCTATAATTATAGTTGTTGGAAAGGAAAATACATGATTCAACATGGGTAATTTTTTTTGAGCCATTTCCTTGTCTATACCTCCGTATTGAGCCAACAAAATGGGGTATTCAACCCCAATTCTATCTTTAAGCCTAATAATCGATTTAAATGCGGCCTCCTTGGTTTTAGCGTATTCGAAAGCAAGGGCAATAACAGCTATCTCTTCATTTGAATTTTTTTGCAGATAATCTACCAAAAACTTGGTTTCATCCAAACAGTTTGGGCACCAGGTCCCCATAATCTGGACGATTATCACCTTATCCTTAAAAACAGGATCACTCAATGAAACCCAATTACCTTCGGAATCAGGGAACGAAAAACTTAGTTTATCATGCCCTTTTTTCATATACGTCAAAGTTTCGGAATTGGGCAACTCGTAGTTTTCGTTTCTTTTTGCCACAAAAAGTTCCTTGGAATCATTTCCGGAGTAAAAAACGCCCACCATGGAAGTATCTGTAGTTTTGGCTTTGAACAGGTATGCACGGGTGCCATCAAAAGTGGAGAACTTTACAGAGTCCACGCTATTGATACCTTCCAAAAAACGATAATCTCCGGTGGAGGTCCTGAAGGTCCCAGAAACCTTGTCATCTACTTGCCTGAAAATACCCTTGGCCATATAGCTCTCCTCATTTTCTGGTCTAAATTCCACCTCCCAGTCCCCGGAAATATTGGTGTTGGGAATACCATCACTTTTAAAGCGATCCTTAATTCCGTAGACTGCCCTAAACGGCAAAACCTTTTCTTCATTTTCTTTAATAAATTTTCCCTCTATCTCTTTTGCCGTAAATTTTCCTGCCAAGTATCCTTCAAAAACCGGCAATCTAATGATCACAGAATCTTTCTTCACCTTTATTTCGTCAATAAAAATAGTTTCATCGGCGTTGTACAATTCAATTGCATATGTTTCACTTCCCGTGCTCTTAAGGCTAAAATTAAAAGGTAAACTTTGATCGTCATCCACCTCCAATTCGGCCAACCAAATCCCTTCTGCCAAAACTACCGCTTCAGAATCCCTACAATTGTTGCACAGTATAAATAGAAAAAAAATAAAGATAATTTGCTTCATCTTAAATTATTGAAAATTAAATTGAGGGGGAATCTCTCTCGGGGATTTTTTGGCCATATTCACCAGTTGGTCTAATGAAATGACAGGAATATTGGAAAAAATATAAAGTTAAGTAACAAAAATTTTTGGATATTAAAAAATAAAACATTCAATCAAATACGTATTGAATGTCTTCCAGCATTGTTTTATATTTGAGGTCTTTAAAAAAACTCGATGAAAATATCTTACAACTGGTTGAAGCAGTTCTTAAAAATTGACTGGGATTCCAATAGGACAGCTGAATTATTAACTGACTTGGGCCTGGAGGTTGAGGGTATTTCTCCTTTTGAATCTATTAAAGGAGGATTGAAAGGAATTGTGGTTGGCGAAGTTTTAACCTGCGTAAAACATCCTAACGCCGATAAATTAAAATTGACCACTGTAAATATAGGTCTTGAAGCCCCTTTGCAAATTGTCTGTGGTGCACCCAACGTAGAGGCCGGGCAAAAGGTACCTGTGGCTACCATAGGAACAACCCTGTACACAACGGAAGGAGAAGCCTGGGCAATAAAGAAAGGAAAGATTCGTGGAGAGGAAAGCCATGGCATGATCTGTGCCGAAGATGAGCTTGGATTGGGCGAGAGCCACGACGGAATTATGGTACTCCCAGATGGCTTGAAGGTTGGAACCCCTTGTTCCGAAGTTTTTGAAGTTGAAGTAGATGAGGTTTTTGAAATTGGACTGACCCCGAACAGAGCGGATGCCATGAGCCACTTTGGAGTTGCCAGGGATTTAAAAGCCGGATTTAAGCAAAGGGATATCCTTAAGGAACTGATTACTCCCCCAGTGACCAATTTCAACATTGTAAACCGATCATTAAAAATTGATGTTGAGGTAATTAAGAGCGAACTGGCTCCGAGATATTGTGGAATAACCATTAGCAATCTAATTGTTCAACCATCACCAGACTGGCTGAAAAACAGATTACGATCTATTGGAATTAGTCCCAAGAACAATGTGGTGGACGCTACCAATTATGTGTTGCACGAATTGGGGCAGCCCTTGCACGCCTTTGATGCTGCAAAGATCAAGGGAAACAAAATAGTGGTCAAAACCCTTCCCAAGGGAACCAAATTTATCACTTTGGATGGGGTTCAGCGCACATTGAGCGAAGAAGATCTTATGATTTGCGATACTGAAAAGCCCCTATGTATAGCTGGGGTCCTAGGCGGACAAAATTCCGGGGTTACGGAAAGCACTAGTAGCATTTTCCTTGAAAGTGCCTTCTTTAATCCAGTATCGGTAAGAAAAACTGCCAAAAGGCACAGCATAAATACAGATGCTTCCTTCCGCTTTGAAAGGGGGATAGATATAGATAATGTTGAATATTGCCTAAAACGAGCTGCTCTCCTTATCCACGAAATTGCAGGAGGAGACATTACTTCGGACATTGTAGATATATATCCAAAAAAGAAGGACGACTACCACGTTTTTTTGACTTTCGACAAAATTAACAAGCTGATAGGTCAGGAAATACCTAAGGACACCATAAAATCTATTCTGGCGTCATTGGATATAAAGGTTAAGAATGTTACGGAATCAGGTCTGGGATTATCAATTCCATTTTACCGTGTAGATGTACAACGAGAAGTAGACGTTATAGAGGAAATTCTTCGTGTTTTTGGCTATAACAATGTAGAGTTCAAAGAAAAACTGAACGCTTCCATTGCCCCCACCTCTAAATTTGAGGATTATAAGATCCAAAACATAATAGGTAATTTTTTAGCTTCAAAAGGATTTAATGAAATATTGGCCAATAGTTTAACTTCCCCTGCCTATAATAAATTATCGGAAGATATTAGGGAGGAGCACACTATTACTATGTTAAACCCCCTTAGTGCCGATCTATCGGTAATGAGGCAATCTATGTTGTTTTCAGGTTTAGAGGCCATTGCCCACAACAGCAACAGGCAGATGCACAACCTAAAAATATTCGAATTTGGAAAAACCTATCACCAATATCAGACCCAGAGAGAGGAGAAAAAGCATTTAAGCATTCTTGTGACTGGGAACAGATTGGAAGACACTTGGACAACAGCACCCAAAAAGGCAGATTTCTTTTACCTTAAAGCCATCGTGGAAAATCTCTTGAATAGATTGGGACTTATCCAACTTATTTCCCAACCCACTTCCAGTGATATTCTATCTGAGGGAATTTCCTTGCTACTGGCCAAGAAGGCAGTAGTGAGTATTGGAGTTGTAAAGAAATCCATCTTAAAGGAATTTGATATTAAGGAAGAGGTTCTATTTGCAGATTTTGACTGGGATTATATTTTGGAAGCCATTGTCAACAGCAAAATTATCTATAAAGAGATTCCAAAATATCCTGAAGTAACGAGAGACTACGCCCTATTAGTGGACGAGCAGGTAAGTTTTAAGCAGATTTACGATATTGCACTTGAGACCGAGCGGAAATTTTTAACCAATGTGAACCTTTTTGATGTATACAATGGTAAAAATTTACCCGAAGGCAAAAAGTCATATGCCGTAAGCTACACCCTACAGGATGAAAACGGAACCTTGACCGACAAGCAGATAGATAAGATAATGAACAAGCTTCTACAGCGCTACGAAAGCGAATTAGGAGCCGAACTACGGTAAATTTGTTACTGAAAGGGCATTGGGCAGGATAACACTGTCTATCTCATGGATTATACCATTGCATTGATTGGCATCCGCACTGGTTATTTTGGCTTTATTTCCGGCCTTGTCCGTAAGTACAATATCCAATCCATCCATGGAAGCGAAAATTTTATCGCCCTGTACAGTGGTAAAACTTGCTTTTCCATTCCCGTTGCACAAAGCCTTTAAAATTTTGGAGGCCGTTATGTTACCAGCAACAATGTGGTAGGTTAAAAGCGAAAAGAGTTCCTTTTTATTTTCGGGCAATAATAATTCCTTCAAGTTTACTTTGGAGAGTTTTCTAAAAGCCAAATCCGAGGGTGCAAAAACAGTAAACGGACCATCCTCATTTAAAATCTTTTCCAGATTCGCGGCCTTTACAACTTCCAATAAGGTATAATGGTGTCCAGAATCTGCGGCACTTTCTATAATGGAATTTTCCTTTTTTAAAAAGCTATTTTCGGTAAACGACGTTTGGCCATAAGCAAGGGAGGTGAATAAAAATAATAGAGCGCAAACGGACACATAGCTTTTCATTGGTTCTGGGCTTGGGAATTAAAAAAATCGATAAACGGTTAAATTCGTCGACAATATACAATATTCAGTCTATTGTTTTAAAAAAAGTTATTAACTAATTTTAAAATATCACAATATTGAAATAAAGGTTACGAATACACCATATTACAATAGATTTCATTACATATTTCCAATTTTTAACGCTATAAATCAAAAACGAAAACCTTAATTCCTTAACTTTATGACAATTGCTTAAAAAGAATGTAAAATGTTATTGAGAAGAACCAATATTCGGGAAAAACTTATTCTAGCGAAGCAAAAAGACAAGTCTTCCGATAAAATTTTAAATGAAGTATATCGTGTTTTAGCCAAAGAGGACGATACCCAGAAAAGAATTGAGGTCAACCTTAAGAGTAAGGACTCAATTATTTCCAATGACTTTAATTTTGATCTGTTGGAAACTGCCGAAATTTACCACGTACGTCATATAAAAGAAATAGCGGTTGACTATAGGTTACGTTTTTTGGATTCCCGTTATTTTAAAGGAGAAATTCCACAGGAAGCCATTTCCAAAATCAAAAAACTGGAAAAGGTGCACGAACTGGAATTAAAAGGATTTAAGATACTTGCGCCCTCAAAACTTTTTAAATTAGAAGACAGGGATGATCCCATTTTATTTGCCCCGATCGGCAATGACCATTACTATTTAATCCATAAATGGGGCCGCGATCTGCATCCATTGAGGAAAATATTGATGTGGCCTTTTAAAAGCCTGGTAAATCTAATTGCCCTGGTGGTAGGAATTAGTTATTTAATTACCCTGTTGGTCCCAAACGGATTGTTTTCTAAAGAAAGTTCCAGTTTTCAATTCTGGGTAATTTTCTTTTTTATGTTTAAATGTTTGGCTTCCATAGTTATATTTTATGGCTTTGCCTTGGGCAAAAATTTTAATCCTGCCATTTGGAACTCCAAATATCTAAAAACCTAGAGGCAATTCTTTATTCCTGAAAGGTTTTAATTGGGAAACAATTCCATTGGAATGCCGTCCAAATTAACATTATCCAGAAATTTAGGGTCCGGTATTGGCTTTATCCTCATCAGTCCTCCTTTGCCACTATTCCCTTTTTTCTTATAGCCTATCAAAATTAAATTATTCTTGGCATCATAGGAAACCATTGTAGTATCCTCTATTTCGTATTTTAGATCTCTCTCCTCCAGACTAAGGAAGTTTTCATAAATATATAGGATAGATATATTTTCCTTAAAATCATAAACCGCGGCAATATGGGGATAAGAACTTTTTGAGCCCGATTCCATAGGGTAATACATCGTCTGGTTCCCGAAATATTCAGATGTGGTATACCCAAACTTTGGCTCTTTCCCCAACAGATAATTGGTGGTAATATCCAAAATCATAGTATTCCCATCAATTAGGCTATGTAAATTGGGGTAACTCACTAGAATATTGTCCATTCCATCCTGTGATATCTTTAAAACATCCGTACCCAGGTCCACCTCATAAGTAAGGGCCCCGCTATCAATATTTATAGCCATAAGAGCGTATTTATTGGTGATATCGGTATCCAAACAGAGAACGAAGGCTTTGTTATTGGAAACTAAAAGTTGTATGGGTTCTTTGGCCAGGGACACGTCTTTATAAAAGTTGGGACCTTTTGTTAGATCCAAAATCCTTAAAAAATAATCATCCTCTTTACTGTCTTTGGGCACAACAAAGGCCAACAAAGCTTTATTTCCTGAAAAAGCAACGGATTTTACATCGCGCTCGCAATTTAAATCTTCCGTAAACACAGTGGTATGGACCGCTGTACCATCGCTAAAATCGTGGACGCTAAAGTTGGCACTACAATCCTCTTCTGGGATATAAAACCCAATTTGGGAGCCATTCCTATAGAATAGTTGTGGCACAGGCACCATCTCAAATTCACCCATGCCAGGATTAATGGTAATTCCGTCCGAATCGGCATTTAAAAGCGCAGTTGTCATAAGCCCGTCTTTATGAAGCAAAACGGTATAGTCTGCCAACAGGCTTGGAGATTCGTTTATCTTATCCCCAACCCCTTCCTCAGAACAGCCTATGACAAGACATGCAATAAACATGCATATAAATAGGTAGGTTTTCATAAAGTAAGAATTTGGGTCCTACAAAATTACACCGGAACGGCGTACATTTTGTTGCGCTGCTCCTTTATAGTCTTATCGGACATATAATCATCAAACGTCAAATATCTATCAATATTACCTTTAGGAGTTAATTCTATTACCCTATTCGCCACAGTTTCAGCAAATTCGTGGTCATGGGTTGTAAAGAGAACTGTACCTTTAAAATTCTTTAGGGAATTATTGAAAGTGGTTATGCTTTCCAAGTCCAAATGGTTGGTAGGCTCGTCCAACATAACTACATTGGCCCTCATCAACATCATTCTACTCAACATGCAGCGCACCTTTTCACCTCCGGATAAAACCGTACATTTTTTCAAAGCTTCTTCACCGCTAAACAGCATTTTTCCCAAAAAGCCCCTAATACTTACCTCTTCCCTTTCTTCTTCCGTCTTGGCCCATTGCCTTAGCCAATCTACCAAATTGATATCTTCTGTAAAGAAAGAGGCATTATCTGCAGGTAAGTAGGATTGGTTGGTAGTTACCCCCCATTGAAAGGAACCACTGTCCGCCTTTCTATTGCCGTTTATAATCTCGTAAAATGCCGTTGTAGCCCTTGAATCCCTAGAAATTATTGCCACTTTATCCCCCTTTGCAAGATTAATATTGATATCCTGAAACAAAACCTCGCCCTCTTCTGTTGAAGCGGACAGCTTTTCAACGTTCAATATTTGATCTCCAGCCTCCCTTTCCCTATCAAAAATGATGGCAGGGTAACGTCTGCTTGAAGGCTTTATATCCTCAATTTTTAATTTGGACAACATCTTCTTTCTGGAAGTAGCCTGTTTACTCTTTGCCACGTTGGCGCTGAACCTTTGAATAAACTCCTGTAATTCCTTGGCCTTTTCCTCTGATTTCTTGTTTTGCTGTGCCCTTTGTCTGGCAGCCAACTGACTACTCTCATACCAAAAAGTATAGTTACCTGAGTAAAGATTCATTTTTCCAAAATCTATATCCCCAATATGGGTACATACAGAATCTAAAAAGTGTCTATCGTGAGATACTACAATAACTGTATTCTCATAGTCGGCAAGGAAGTTCTCCAACCAATTAATGGTCTCGTAATCCAAGTCGTTTGTAGGCTCATCCATAATCAATACATCCGGATTGCCAAACAATGCCTGTGCCAATAAAACCCTCACCTTTAATTTGGAATCCAAGTCGCCCATTAAGGTATAATGAAATTCCTCCGTAATCCCCAAGTTGGACAAAAGGGCTGCAGCATCACTATCCGCATTCCAACCGTTCATTTCCTCAAATTGAACCTGCAACTCCCCTATTCTATCCGCATTCTCGTCACTGTAATCGGCATAAAGGGCATCTATCTCCTTTTTTATCTTGAACAAAGGCTTATTGCCCATTACCACACTTTCCAAAACAGTATATTCGTCATAGGCATTATGGTTCTGCTCCAAAATGGACATCCTTTTCCCTGGCTCCAAGTGAACATGGCCGGATGTGGGGTCTATTTGTCCCGATAAAATTCGTAAAAATGTGGACTTTCCAGCTCCATTGGCACCAATAACACCATAACAATTACCTTGAGTAAAGGATACGTTTACTTCATCAAAAAGAACCCTTTTCCCAAATTGTACAGATAAATTTGATACTGACAGCATATATAAGGTTTTAAAATTTGTGCAAAAATAACAAAAATAAACCCGTTCAAGCAACTATATTACAACGCCTTTTGGTGTGATTTTAACTAAGAGCCAATAGATTTAACTCACAATTAACAGCCTGTATCTGTTGAGTTTATTAGATTTGTTCACTATAAAGTAGCTATTCTCATATGAATAAACCTTTACTATATTCTTTTCTTATTGCACTAGTTGGTTGCAGTTCGATAGAAAAAAAATCCCCTGGTGCATTCTTTGCTGGTGAAATTGTAAATCCCACAAGCGAATATGTCATTCTATTTAAGGATGATGTTATCATAGATTCGGCCAAACTTGATGGTGATAATAGATTCAGTATACAATTGGATACTGTTATGGAAGGTTTATACCATTTTGACCATAGTCCGGAATTGCAGTACGTTTATCTTGAAAAGGGAGACAGTTTAATGATCCGCCTAAATACTGAAGATTTTGACGAATCTTTGATATTTTCAGGCCGGGGCGAAGAAATAAATAATTTTCTAGTAGAGTTCTTTTTAAGTACGGAATCCGAGCCTGCTATAGTTTATTCCTATTCCGAACTTGATCCAGAGGACTTCTCCCATAAATTGGACTCTTTAAAGGAACTTAAAGTAAATGCCCTTAACGAGCTTGTAATAGATGTAACCCTTTCCCCAAAAGCGGCAGATATGGCCAAGGCCAGTATAGATTACAATTATTACATCTATAAGGAAAAGTATCCGTTTTGGAACAGGAGAAAGACAGGAAAAGACACCATCCCAGAACTTCCCAACAATTTTTACGATTATAGAAAGTTGGTAGACTACAACAATGAAAATCTATCCTATCATAGGTATTACTACAATTTTATGAAGACGCATTTTAATAATCTCTCCTATATGGGTTGTTATACAAAATGCAAGGATGCGCACTATGACATAGTTAAGAATAAATTACATTTTAACCAACACAAGTTAAAACTTATTGATAGCTTGGTTACCGAAAAGGACTTAAGGGATAATTTATTCAGAAATGTTGCCATGGACTATCTAATAAATGTCCATGATAGTGACGAAAACAATAGGATTTTTATTGATGACTTTCACAGACTTTCGGGAAACAATAGGCACAGCGCCGAAATAGAAGCTATTTACCAAGGGGTAAACAATTTACAGCCTAGTAATAAAATGCCCAATATTTCAGTTTTCAACACCAATGGGACTTTGGTAACCCTACAGGAAATTGCTGAAAAAGAGAAAAATGCCGTATTCTATTTTTGGTCAGGGACCCAAAGATCCAATTTCGAGAATGTACTTACGCGGGTAGCACAACTATCGGAAAACAAGCCGGAATTTACTTTTATTGGAATAAATTGTAATACGGACGCTCTAAGATGGCAATCCTTATTAAGTAGTAATCAATTGGATATGGAAAAACAATTCCGTACCGATGATTTTGAAAATTTAAAAAATGCCCTTGTTATAGGTGGTCTCAATAAAGGTATTATAACCAAAGATGGACTTATAGTAGATGCATTTGCAGATCTTTATAGTAGCTTTTAATAGGCCTTTCCGCTATAAGCAATATCACTTCTTTAGCATTAAGAACATCCCGATCAATAATTCAACAATCTTATACCATTTAAATATCGGCTAAAAAGAATAATTATCAAGAACAACAAAGCCTCTTGAGCTAATTAAGCAAAAGAGGCTTTGTCCTTTTTATTATTAAGGTAAAACTAGTTACCTTTCTGGTAGTCTTCCAAAAACTTAGCCAGACCACTATCCGTTAAAGGATGCTTTAAAAGACCTTCAATAGCTGACAAAGGTCCTGTCATAACATCAGCTCCAATTTTAGCACAATCTATCACATGCATTGTGTGCCTTATTGAAGCAGCCAATATTTGGGTTTGAAACTCATAATTATCATATATGTGCCTAATCTCAGAGATCAAGTTTAGACCATCTGTAGAAATATCGTCTAATCTACCAATAAAGGGAGATACATAGCTTGCACCCGCTTTGGCAGCCAACAAAGCCTGTCCGCAGGAGAATACCAGCGTACAATTGGTTCTTATTCCCTTATCAGAAAAATATTTTATAGCTTTTATACCGTCTTTAATCATAGGAACTTTAACTACGATTTGCTCATGTAATTCTGCCAATTCCTCACCTTCCTTGATCATACCCTTTAAATCGGTGGAAATTACCTCGGCGGATACATCACCATCTACAATATTACAGATATCCACATAGTGCTTTAAAATATTGTTTCTTCCGGTAATGCCTTCTTTGGCCATTAGGGAAGGATTTGTGGTTACCCCATCCAATACTCCTAATTCCTGGGCTTCTTTTATCTGTGCTAAATTAGCGGTGTCAATAAAGAACTTCATGTTAATTGCTTTTTAAATTATTAATTTGAAAGATATTGCCTTAGTGCATGTCTACCTCTTTGTCTGGCAAAATTACAATTTATAATGGTTCATCAAGAGTTTCTCATATACTTTGTCCGGTAATATTTTTTTTAGAAACAATGAGAACTTTTGCATAAACTCCCCTACCTTATAATGCACTTTAGGGTTTTCTGTATTTATTATTTTAAATACCATATGGGCCACCAATATGGGATCCTTGCCACTATCTACATGCTCGTTCATCATTTTCAAGGTACTTCCATAAGATTCCTTATAGGGAGAGTCCTCCAAAATTGGGGCATGGTAACGGCCAGAGGCTATATTGGTAGCAAAATCTCCAGGGGCCAAATTGGTTATGTTCACCCCAAATCCTTTGACCTCCATTCTCAAGGCCTCCGTAACCAGCTCCAAGGCACCTTTACTGGCGGAATACAATCCTCTATATGGCAAACCCATATAACCCGCAATAGATGTAATATTGATGATTAAACCCTTTTCTTGCCGCCTCATATGGGGCAATACAGCCTTCGACATGTGTAAGGGACCGTTAAAATTGGTATCGAATGCTTTTAAAATTTCCGAGTGCGGTGTTTCCTCTATGGGACCTGTAATTCCTATACCGGCATTGTTAACCAGAACATCCAGCCTACCTTCCTTTGCCATTAGCTCAGAAATAGCGGTCCCTATGCTTTCTGGATTTCTTACATCCAATTCCAAAAGTTCAAAATCGATAAAATTAGGATGATTGGCAACCTTCCTTGTTGTTCCGTAAACTTTAAAACCCTTTGATTTTAAATATATCCCGATCGATTTTCCAATTCCCGAAGAACCCCCGGTAACCAGTACAACCCTATGCTCCATTAAATAAAATTAAGGTTGCAAATTAACGAATAAAACAGGAATGGAAAGGGATGTAACAATGATATCTATGCCAAAGGGCTTAAAAAAGCGGGAAAAACACCTTCACTTTAGGGTACAAAAAATGGCAAGCTACCTACATCGCACCGCTACAACCATATACCCTTGCTGCGTTCCCACCCTGGGGGATTCTACAGGAGCTGGTCGTGTAGGACTTGCCGACGCAAATATACAATCTTTTAATTTTTTTACAATCGTTTTCAGGTCTTAATTTTATTAAATATCTTGCCCTAAAAAGTCGCCAAATTTATTTCTGGATATCGGGTTGATTTTAAGACAACTATATTAAATTCAAATAAAATAATTGTCCAGCACAGGCGCTTTAGCCACTAAAATTATATTATAAATTATACCCATATTAAAAAATGAACGCCTTTAAATTAAACCTATTCTTCATAATTCCCCTGTTCTTTTTGGCCTGTGATGGTACCACCAACCCCTCCAAACTCTTCGAAATTCAGTTGGAAGGAAACCAGACTGAGTTTCAAAAAAATCAGGTGGTCGGCATCTCTGTCAAAAACCTAAAGAATAAAGAGATTGAAAAGATTACCTATACCTTGGACAATAAGGCAATTACCCTGAACAACGATAAAATTACTCTGGACCAATTGGAACTTGGGGCCAAAACCTTGACCGCGAACATTAGTTTCGAAGGCGAAACCGTTGAAGTGTCCAAAGGAATTAAATTATTGGCAGAACACGCCCCCGAGATTTACACCTACGAAATTCTCAACGTATACCCCCATGATATGGACGCCTATACCCAAGGATTGGAATTTCATCAGGATACACTATATGAAAGCACTGGTAAAAAGGGTAAATCCTCCTTGAGGCAAGTAGATTTTAAAACTGGGGAAATTTTAAAAAAAATAGACTTGGACAATACTTATTTTGGAGAGGGCATCACTATTTTAAACAATAAAATTTATCAACTCACTTGGCAGAGTGGAGTGGGATTTATTTACGACCTAAAAGCCTTTAAGAAAATAGACAGCTTTAAATACAATCAAAGTAAGGAAGGTTGGGGCTTGTGTAACGACGGAAACAAAATATTCAAGAGTGATGGCACCGAGAAAATATGGTATTTAAATCCTGAGACTATGGCTGAAGAGGGACATTTTGAAACGGTAACCAATACCTCCATATTCAACAAGGCCAACGAACTGGAATTTGTAGATGGAAAAATATACGCCAACGTCTATCAAAAGGAAAGTATGATGATTATTGATGCCAAAAGTGGTGCAATAGAAGGCGTTATAAATTTTGCAGGCCTAAAGGAGAAAGTTACGCAACATCAAAATCTGGACGTACTTAATGGAGTGGCCTATCATCCACAAAGAAAGACCTTCTTTGTTACCGGAAAAAACTGGGACAAATTATTTGAGGTAAACATCCTTAAAAAATAACTATGGGAACTTTTGAAAAAACCATAAAGGTGGTAGAAGATGATCTGGATGATCTGAACCACGTGAACAATGTAAGATACGTTCAATGGATGCAGGATATTGCCAAGGAACATTGGCAGGCCAAAGCCCCTAAGGATTTGATCAACAGTACGGTATGGGTGGTATTAACCCATCACATTACCTACAAAAGTGCGGCAAAATTGGACGATGTTATTTTAATGAAAACGTATATAGATAAGACCAAGGGCCCCGTAAGCGTTAGGATTGTAGAAATGTACAATAAAGAAAGCAATCAATTGCTTGTTAAATCCAAGACCGAATGGTGTTTGCTAAACTCCGAGACCTTTAAGCCTATGCGGATTTCCCCAGAAATAGAAAGTATCTTTCTTACTCAAACCTAAATATTCAATATAAAATCCGTGCATAAGACTTTTTGTATTTTTTCTACCCTCGTTCTACTGGTATTATTTTCCTCATGTAGGATGGACTTTGATTATACAAAAAGTAACGGTTCTTTGGAATTCTCTAAGGACACTGTCTTCCTGGATACTATTTTCCGCAACATTGGTAGCAGTACCTATACCTTAAAGGTGTATAACCGCAGCTCCACCGACATCAGCATCCCGACAATTCAGCTTAAAAATGGGGACAACAGCAAGTATCGTTTAAATGTGGATGGAGAATCCGGTCAAATTTTTAGCGACATACCTTTGTACGCCCAGGATAGCCTCTACATCTTTGTGGAAACCACTGCTGATATTGGCAATACCGATGCCAAAGAATTTTTGCATACCGATGCCATTCAATTCGACAAGGAAAACCATTTGCAAGAAGTACAATTGGTCACCCTGATCAAGGATGCCATATTTTTATATCCAGCACGATCCTTGAACGGTGAACGGGAGAAAATTGTTCTCGATATTAAGGAATCAGGCGAAGAAATTAAAGTAGAAGGTTTCGAACTGGGGCCAGATCAGCTCAATTTTACCAAAGATAAACCCTATGTCATATATGGCTATGCTGCCGTACCTGAAGGTAAAACCCTAAGTATGGAAGCTGGAACACGAGTACATTTCCACAAAGATTCAGGGATTTTGATAAAAGAAAATGCTTCCCTACATATTAACGGTGAATTAAGTGAAGACAGGGATTTACTGGAAAATGAAGTTGTTTTTGAAGGAGATCGCCTAGAGCCCAATTACTCCGACATCCCCGGACAGTGGGGATCTATTTGGCTTTCCAAAGGCAGCGTAAATAACAAAATACACTACCTCACTATTAAAAATGCCACTGTGGGCATTCTCGTCCAAGGGGACAACAACCTAGAGGAAACCACTTTATCACTAAAAAATTCCCAAATCTACAATAGTGAAAATGTAAACCTATGGGCAAAGACCGCAATTATAAGGAGTGAAAATTTGGTTTTGGGAGCTGCTGGGAACATCTCACTATTTTGCAACCTCGGAGGAGATTACAGCTTTATCCATGCAACCATTGCCAATTATTGGAAATATGGGTTCCGCTCCGGTGCAGCGCTGCATTTGGACAATTCTACTTTGAGTGGAGGCATTTCAAATAGCCTGACAAGGGCTGACTTTAAAAATTGTATAATATATGGAAGCAATCCAAACGAATTGACCCTTATTAAAGATGAGGATTCTGTTTTTAATTTTTACTTTGAAAACTGCCTCTTAAAATTCAAGAATAATTCCGAAAATGAGCTCTACAATTTTGGCAATACCTTCAATTATGAGGACGTGCTGCTAAATTTAGATCCGGAATTTACATCTCCTATACAGAATAATTTTATAATCAAGGAAAATTCAAGTGCCATTGGAGCAGGAAATTTGGCTACGGCACAGTTGGTTCCCCTAGATATTTTAGGTGCGGACCGAACCAAAAATCCAACCCTTGGAGCATATGAAGTACTTTTTACACCATAAAATAGTACTATACTTCATGTATTGAAAGAAAAATCTTTCAAATTTTCTATATTTAGCCGATAAAACGAAAACCCTAGTTTTTCTAAGGTTGAAATACCCACCTATGCTTTTAAGTATTACTAATTTGCATTAAAATCATCTGAAATCATGGAATATACTTATACCATTTTGGACTCTGATGCCCAATCCAATTTACAGCTTCAACACTATATGGAAGAATACGGTGAATTTTATTGTTCAGGAGTAGCCTCTAACAGTATAGATGGTCTAAATGGTATTCTCAAAAAATCGCCAGATGTAGTTTTTATCCATTTGAACGAAAAGGCTCATGAGTATTTTCATATGATAATGGAAATGCACCAATATGTAAAGGAAATTCCCATTTTTATCGGAATTTCGAAAAACAAGCAATTTGCCTTTGAAGCCTTAAAATGCCATTTTTTTGACTACTGGTTATTACCTTATAACGAATTCGACATTAGAAAAACCCTCCTAAGGTTAAAGTTAAAAACCCCGAAGGAACAGGAGCCCAAAACACTTTTACTTCAATCCTATAAAGATTATCGCTATATAAATACTCAAGAAATCATGTATTTACAAGCCGATAACAATGCCACCGACTTTTTTATGAAAGATGGAAGTACTATAAGCGCTTTTAAAACGTTAAAGACTTTTGAGAATAATTTGCCGACGAATTTTGTAAGGGTTCATCAGAGTTATATCATCAATATCGACTTCGTTTCTAGGATCAACTATGGCAAAGGTCTATGCACTTTAAAGCATGACAAACTACAATTGCCCTTTTCCAAATCCTATAAAAATAACATTGACAACCTAAAAAAGGTCTTGGCCAAAAATACTATTTCCACCCTTAATTAGACGAATTCTCACAAAAACCGTACGTTCACTAATAGAACTCCCACATATACTAAAGATAATTCCTACATAAATTTTTAGTGACCCTTCATTGTTAATTTAGCTTTAGAAATAAACCTCATTAACCCTCGAAAACCACTAAAAATGAAAAGATTACTATCTATTTTCGCCGTAGTACTACTAAGTATCGGCTTATTTGCCATGGGAACACAAGATGTTTTCCCAACTGTAAAGAATTCAATTGCCACCGACGGTGACGTAATTCCAAGGGAAAGAAGGGACCCTCCCAAGGCCAACAACGATTTCAAGTACAACGCTAACGCAGTTGCTACGGATGGTGACGTAAT
>NZ_QLLN01000011.1:39805-110130 GCF_003259375.1 Arenibacter echinorum
CCTCCAAAGGCAACGCTTGATTTCCAAAACGTTACCAACGTCATTGTATAAGTAACATGAAAAATTTCAGGAACCAAAAGGTTTAAATTACATTTATAAAATTTAAAGCCCTAAGCAAATTTGTTTAGGGCTTTTTTTTTATCTTTCCACCTTTATGGAGAAAAATATCAACTATAGATTTTTATCTTGTTTTCTAATATTCCTACAGTTAATGAATAGCGGCTGTAAGGATACTTCCATTGGCAAAAAAAATTCACGGACCACTCCAGCGAACGACAGTATTACTTACTGGTTGTCCGAGGAAAATAGCAGTTCCGATGAGGAGTATGGCAAAAACCTTTCCAAGGCCTATGATTTGGCTTTACAAGAAAAAAACGATTCCCTTAAATCTAAACACTTTTCCAGAATATCTTACTACTATTCATTGATAGGGGATTCTTTGCAATTTAGACGCTCCAACAACATCGCCCTATCGTTATCCGCAAAAATTAGAGATTCTAACGCCCTAGCGAATAATCATTGGGATTTGGCTTATTTCTTAGAGGATAATTCTGTTGAGGACAGTGCCTACTATCATTATTCTCAGGCCGAAAAAATATTTAGATCATTAAAGGATGACTATTCTACCGCTCGAGTTCTATATAGTTTGGCCAAGGTACAATCTGATATAAAGGATTACACCGCAAGTGAAGTCACAACCATTGAAGCCATCGAATTATTTAAGCCCCTGGACAAATATTACAACCTGTTTTTATGCTATAATAATCTGGGATCGGTAACAAATGCCCTAAATGAATATGACAAAGCTTTGGAATATTACGATAAAGCAATTTTTTATTTGGATAAATCCAAAATAGATAATTCCAATCGGTTGAAAAATACAATTTTTAATAATATTGGCATGGTTTTTCAAGCGAAAGGTGAAAACAAAAAAGCGCTTGAAAGCTTTGAGAAAATTATAAAAGAGGATAGTATCTACTTTAAGGACATTCATTTATATACACAGGCCCTTGCCAATTATGCTCAAACTAAGAATAAGCTTGGAGATACAGTTGGAGTTTTAAGCTCTTTTAAAAAAGCTCTAAAAATAAAAGATAGTGTAGGAGATAACAGAGGATTAGCACTTACCAATTATGAGATCGCAGAATATTACTTGAATATAAAGGATACTGCCAAGGCTTTAACCTATGCCCAAACGGCCAAACGGATTTCCGAACAGACCAGCAATAATAGAAGACTGCTGGAATCCTTGGAACTTATGGCAAAAGTGGACCCCGAAAACTCAACCAACTATACCCGAGAATACATAAAGTTAAACGATAGTTTGATCAGGGAAGAACGCTCAACTAGAAACAAGTTTACAAGGATAAGGTTCGAGACCGATGAGTTCATAGAACAAAATGAATTACTGACCCGACAGCGCCAATTATGGATCGGGATAGCCATTGCCCTATTTGTTCTTGCCGCATTTGTACTGATTACTATAGATCAACGCCGTAAAAATCAAAAATTGAGATTTGAACAGGCACAACAGAAAGCCAATCAAGAAATCTTTAATTTACTGCTGGCCCAAAACAAGAAAGTAGAGGAAGGTAAACAACTGGAGAAGAAACGAATATCCGAAGAATTGCATGACGGTATTTTAGGACAAATGTTGGGAATACGTTTAATTCTTTCCGGACTTAACAATAAAACCGATTCCGATTCCGTTCTTAAACGCAGTGACCTGCTTAAAAAATTACAAGGTTTAGAGGAGGAAATCCGTACAATTTCCCATGAATTGAGCAGAGCATCGCAAGAAAAAATTCATAACTTTATTGTATCCATTGAAGAATTGGTCAAAACAATTCAAGATTCCTCAAAAATGAAATGTCATTTTGAGTATGACGATAAAATAGATTGGGACCAGTTAAAGGGAGATATTAAAATTAACATTTATAGAATTGTGCAAGAAAGTTTGCAGAATTGTATAAAGCATGCCAAGGCCACTAAAGTGGACCTATTGTTCGAATCCGAAGATGATCATGTAAGGATTATAGTATTGGACAACGGCGTTGGTTTTGACCAAAAGAAAGGAAAAAGAGGTATAGGACTTAAAAACATTAATTCCAGATTGGAGAAGTTGAAAGGAACTTATGACATCCAAAGTAAAATTGGACAGGGAACAAAGGTAATCGTTACTATTCCCTGTATTATGGAAGAACAGGCAGAACCCATACCTGCCTATTAGATTATTATAATTGATAATAGAATGAGAACTTTAAGAGTCTTAACGGTAGATGATCATGAAATGATCACTACTGGGTATAAATATCTTTTGGAAGCTGCCGAATTTGAAGAATTTCAAATAAAGGTAGAAACGGCCAATACTTTTGAAACCGGAAAGCAAAAAATAGAGGATTCTGCCAGATCTTTTAAATACGACCTATTGTTGTTGGATGTTCAATTGACGGAGACCCATTTGGAAGAACCATATTCCGGTGAGGACTTGGGAATTTTCGCTAGAAAGATTATTCCAGATACCAAAATTGTATTCATGTCCTCATTTAGTGATAATTACAGAATAAACAGTATTCTAAAAAATGTGAACCCCGATGGCTATATGGTAAAATCGGAAGTGGATGAAAAATCCCTTATCGCCATGGTAAGAGGTGTAATCAACTCTCCCCCTTACTATAGTCAAAAAGCATTAGTGGCCATTAGAAAAAAAGTCTCCAATGATCTGTTGTTGGACGATAATGACAAAAAAATACTATATCACGTATCAATTGGCACAAGAACAAAGGATATGGTCGATTTTATAAACCTGTCCCTGGCAGGGATTGAAAATAGAAAAAGACAGCTTAAGGTAATTTTTGGAGTAGAAAAACAGAACGATTTAGCACTGGTCCATGAAGCCAGAAACAGAGGATTTCTTTAATCCAATCCTTGCTATTTCTCCCACTTTTACAACACTTTTCGACTCGAATATCCAGAATTCCCATAAAATATTGTCAGACACCTTTATTACCTCCCATTTGAGACGTTCCGTACACCTCTTTACCGTTTAACGTCTACTTTTTCGACGAATACACCCTATTTGAATGGAAACCTTAATTTTTCTAAGGTTTTTATCGAATTAAGGACAAAGCATTAGCCTAATTTTGACATAACTTTTTTAATTAATTACTATTAGGATGTCTAAATCAGGAAACGAATTTTTCAATAATCCCAAAATTGGGACACAAAGCACCAACCATATTATTGGTTTAGAGGCTTTTAAAAAAGATTTGGAAAAGCATTTTTTTGCAGAGGTTAGTATTGGTAATTATGGATTAAAAGAAGAATCAGCCAATTTGATCATAGATATAAGGTGCAACCTAAGTCTGGATGAAGCCTTGTTCTACTTAAACAAGGTAACACCCCAGCAAGGACGTACTTATAAATCCTATCCACAAAAGACTTTTCAATTTTTGCTGGCATATTCCGAACTAAAAAAATTGAACGGCGTAGCCTTGGACATAAGCGAATTAACCATTTCGTTAAACGATACAACTATTCTAATCAGTAAAATTTATGAGCAAAGTATCGCTGACCAGGCAGAAAACATTTTATCGGAACTTATTAACCACAATCTATATTATACAAAAGGATTAAACGAGACTCCCTTTGAAGTATTTATCCCTGTATTTGAAGAGGATACCTTGGAAAGTGATGCAAAATTAAGGAATATTGTTTCCGACAATAATAATACGAATGATTATTTCGGATTTTGGGGAATGTATTATGACCAAACCGAAGAAGCCGCCATTTACGACCTAAATTCCAAAACCATAATATTTGGTGACATTCAAATCCTTAGCGAATAGTAGGATTTGTCATAAAAAACTGTCCACAAAGTATAAAAGTCTAGATAAACAAGACTTGATTATACACCTTATGGACAGTATTTAAGAAATATATTAAGCGTTGAACAACGCTCTTGAATGCATTAAGGCATTTACTTTCTCCCTAACCGCATCAATAATTTTCTCATCTTCAGGATTCATTATCACTTGATCGATAAGATCTACAATAACCTTCATTTGGTCTTCTTTTAAACCTCTTGTGGTAATCGCGGCCGTACCAAAACGAATACCACTGGTTACAAAAGGAGATTTATCATCAAAAGGAACCATATTCTTATTGGCGGTAATATCTGCTTTCACCAAGGCGTTTTCAGCATCTTTTCCAGTAATGTTCTTATTTCTAAGATCTATCAGCATCATATGATTATCGGTGCCGCCAGAAATAATTTTATAACCTTTATCCACAAATGCGCCTGCCATTGCCGCAGCATTTTTCTTAACTTGAAGCATATAATGCAAGAATTCGTCGGTCAAGGCCTCTCCAAAGGCAATTGCCTTTGCCGCAATGATGTGCTCCAAAGGACCGCCCTGATTACCTGGAAAAACTGCCAAGTCCAGTAAAGCGGACATTTTTCTTAAAGAACCGTTCTTTAACTTCACCCCAAAAGGATTGTCAAAATCTTCACCCATTAAAATAAGTCCTCCTCTTGGACCACGCAAAGTCTTATGGGTCGTCGTGGTTACAATATGACAATGCGGAATTGGATCGTTAAGAATTCCCTTGGCAATAAGTCCGGCTGGATGTGATATATCGGCCAAAAGTATAGCCCCTACACTATCTGCAATTTCCCTGAATCTTTTAAAATCCATATCCCTGGAATAGGCGGAAGCCCCTGCTATAATTAGCTTAGGCTGTTCTTTGGTGGCTATGGCCTGAATTTTATCGTAGTTTAGTACACCGGTCTCCTCGTCAACCCCATAAAACACAGGATTGTATAATCTACCCGAAAAATTTACAGGGGAACCATGGGTTAAATGTCCACCATGCGACAGATCAAATCCAAGTATGGTATCACCTGGCTGCAAACACGCATGGTATACAGAGGCATTGGCTTGAGACCCAGAGTGCGGCTGAACATTTGCATACGCGGCTCCAAATAATTGTTTGGCCCTATCTATGGCCAATTGTTCTATTTCATCTACTATTTGGCAACCACCATAATAGCGCTTACCAGGATATCCTTCTGCGTATTTATTGGTCAATACAGATCCAGCAGCCTCCATTACCTGGGGACTGGTGAAATTTTCGGAAGCAATTAGTTCAATTCCATCTATTTGGCGTTCCTTTTCCGCCTCAATTAGTTCAAAAATTTGATTGTCGCGTTGCATAAAGTAATATTCTATTAAATAATGTGCAAAAATACAAATTGCCGACCGTTAATTCCTAGAAAATAATATATTTGATAAGATATTTATTAAACACAAGTTAACAATTCGAAAATGCCGTTAAAAACTAATCTTCCAGAAAAAAAAACATGGTTACCTGTACCCATTAATTCTGATTTTCCTATTCAGAATATTCCTTTTGGAGTTTTCTTGACCAGGGATGATATCATAACTATAGGCTCAAGAATTGGTGATTACGCAATAGATTTAGGGGCATTGCATCAATTGGGATATTTTAAGGATATTCCGTTGACCGATGATATTTTTTTGCAGGACACCCTTAACGATTTTATATCTGATGGTAAAAAGACCTGGCGTTTGGTCCGAAACAGGATCAGCGAAATATTCGATATCAATAACAACGATTTGAAGAACAACGAAGAACATAAAAATATTGTTCTTTTTACCATGGACGAAATAGAAATGCAGCTTCCTGTTCAAATTGGAGATTATACAGATTTTTATTCAAGTAAGGAACATGCGACCAATGTAGGTAAAATGTTCAGGGATCCAGCGAATGCCCTACTTCCCAATTGGTTGCACATACCGGTAGGATATCACGGAAGAAGCTCCTCTATAGTACCCAGCGGCACCTCTGTTAGAAGACCAATGGGACAGACCCTACCCGCCGGTGCCGAACAACCTATTTTTGGACCCTCCAAATTAGTGGATTTTGAATTGGAAATGGCCTTCATTACCACAGATGCCAATGTTTTGGGAGAACCAATTCCGGTTGAGGAAGCAGAGAATTACATTTTTGGAATGGTTCTTTTTAACGATTGGAGCGCCAGGGATATACAAAAGTGGGAATATGTGCCCTTAGGTCCGTTTTTGGCCAAAAATTTTGCATCATCCATTTCGCCTTGGATAGTAACCTTGGATGCCCTTGAGCCTTTCAGGGTTGCAAGTCCGGCACAGACCCCTACACCCCTGCCCTATTTACAACAAACAGGAAAAAAAGGTTTCGATATAAATTTAGAAGTTTCCATAAAGCCCGAAGGCAACAAAGCAACTACCGTTACCCGTTCCAACTTTAAGTACATGTATTGGACTATGGCGCAACAACTTGCCCACCATACCATAAATGGCTGCAAAGTAAATAGTGGTGATATGATGGGCAGCGGGACTATTTCCGGCCCAACCCCTGATACTTATGGCTCCATGTTAGAGCTTACTTGGCGTGGGGAAAAACCCCTGACCTTGGAAGACGGATCCACTAGAAAATTCATTGAAGATAACGATACAGTGACCATAACCGGGTATTGCCAAAAAGATAATGTGCGTATTGGCTTTGGAGAAGTCACCACCAAATTATTGCCAGTTTTTCAACAGAAAAAGAAATAAGGCGTAAAAAAACAGCCCCGTTTGTACGATACCTAATAGTTTAACGTTCGTGTATAGGACTATTTTGGCATAGCTATTGAACTATGTCCATAATATTTTTAAACCAAACGTTATGAAACAAATATTACTCACCTCGTTAATTCTGTTTTTTTTAATCTCTTGTGGAGGTGTCAAAAAAACGCAGGAAGCCCTGAACATGGGCAATTATGGCAATGCTATAAATACCGCCCTTAAAAACATTGCGGAAAACAAAACCAAGAAATCCAATCAACCCTACATTCAAATGTTGGAGGAGGCCTACAAGAAAAATACAGAACGTGAGCTTCAGCAGATCGCTTTCCTAAAGAAAGATAACAATCCGGCCAACCATGAAATAATTTTTAATGGATACCAAAACCTAAAATCCATACAGGAGCGTATAAAACCCTTATTGCCATTAAAACTATATGACGAAAATAGGGATGCCCGATTCGCATTTAAGAATTATGATGAGGAAATAATAAAATCCAAACGCGAATTGTCCGACTATTTATACAACAATGCCACGGCCCTATTAAATACAGGTCTGTATAAGGAAGATTTTAGAAAAGCCTTTGATCAATTTACCTATTTAAACGAAATAAACCCCAATTATAAGGATACCGCGCTTAAACTTGATGAGGCCCATAACAAAGGCCTGGATTACGTTCAAGTGGTAATGATCAATGATTCCGAACAAATAGTACCCAATCGTCTAGAGCAGGAATTATTAAACTTTAATACTTATGGATTAAACGACCTCTGGACCGTTTACCACACCAACGCTTTGGAAAATATTAAGTATGATTACGAAATGCAGGTAGCGTTCAGGAACATCAATATTAGTCCGGAACAGGTTACCGAAAAGCAGATCTCCAAAGAAAAGCAGATCAAGGACGGTTATAAATACGCCACAAACTCAAATGGGGAAGTTCTAAAAGACAGCTTAGGCAACAAAATAAAGATCGATAAATTTAAAACCGTTAAATGTAATTTTTATCAGTTCACCCAGCTGAAATCGGTTGAAGTAGTTGGAAATGTAAGCTTTTTGGATTTAAACAGCCAACAGCAGATCAATTCCTACCCCTTGGCCAGCCAATTCATATTTAACCACGTTTATGCCAAACACAATGGTGATACAAGTGCCCTTGAGGAAGACATGGTTCCATTATTGCAACTTTCTGCCGTTCCCTTCCCTAGTAATGAACAAATGGTTTATGACGCAGGGGAAGATTTAAAAGCCAAATTAAAAGGCATAGTTACCAGACATCGATTTAATTAATGCCCCAATAGGTCTTAGGGGGTTTCTTGGAGCCCAAAATAAATACATTTAGCCTAAAGGATATTCCTTTAGGCTAAATGTATTTATTTAAATCCAGTTGTGTAATTGCCCCATGGGATTCATGCGCTACTACCGTTCCATTTTTAATTACGAGCAACTGTGGCGACTCATGAACAACGCCAAACACATTACTGGTTTCATTGGAAACAGAGCGATATTGGTGCAGATCCAAGTAATGAAGATCCAAACTGTTTTTGGGCATATCATATCCTTCATTAAACCGATTCATAACCATTCTACTTATACCGCAGGTGGTGGAATGCTTAAATATTACCTGAGGCCTTATTTTGGACCTTTCCTTAATTACCTCCAGCTGCTCTACGGACGCCAATGGGGACCACGGCACAACCTTAGCTTCTTTTTTTTCCGTTTCGCTATTATTTCCCTTTCCAAAAAGCCCTTTTAGAATTCCCATTTCGTAATTTTAGTATTAAGTCCAAAAAACGTTGCTAACCTTACAAGCTGCCGAATTGTCGCTTAAAATTAAAAAATAAACGACATTTTGTCCTATTCAAAACCGTGGTAAGGTTGTTGCTTTTAAGACTTCAAAAGTAAGCAATAACCTAAAAAAAACAACTATATGAATTTTAATAACTTCACTATAAAGTCGCAGGAAGCCATACAGCATGCGCAACAAATGGCGCAAGGTCTGGGCCATCAACAAATAGAGAACGAACATATTTTTAAGGCAATTTCCGAGGTTGAAGAAAATGTACTTCCGTTTATCCTTAAGAAATTGAATGTAAATACCACCTTGTTGAACCAAATTTTGGAAAAGGAACTGGAAAGTTTCCCGAAAGTATCGGGCGGAGAAATTATGCTTTCCAGGGAAGCCAACAAAACATTGACCGAGGCTAGTATTATTGCCAAAAAAATGGAAGACGAATATGTTTCCATTGAACATTTGTTATTGGCAATTTTCAAATCAAAGAGCAAAATAGCACAAATACTAAAGGATCAAGGGGTTACCGAAAAAGATTTTAAGGCAGCCATAAATGAATTGAGAAAGGGTGGCAAAGTTACCTCCCAGAGTGCAGAGGACACCTATAACTCATTGAACAAGTATGCCAGAAATCTCAATGAACTGGCAGACAGCGGTAAATTGGACCCTGTGATAGGAAGGGATGAGGAAATTAGAAGGGTTTTACAGATCTTGTCACGTAGAACAAAAAACAACCCAATGCTGGTAGGGGAACCTGGTGTAGGTAAAACCGCTATTGCAGAAGGTTTGGCGCATAGAATTGTACAGGGCGACATTCCAGAGAACCTTAAGGATAAAATAATCTATTCATTGGATATGGGCGCCCTTATTGCAGGCGCCAAATACAAAGGAGAATTTGAGGAGCGCTTAAAAGCAGTTATCAAGGAAGTAACCTCTTCGGACGGGAACATTGTTCTATTTATTGATGAAATCCACACCCTTGTTGGTGCCGGAGGAGGACAGGGCGCCATGGATGCTGCCAATATACTTAAACCAGCTCTGGCCCGCGGGGAACTGCGAGCCATAGGTGCAACCACCCTGGATGAATATCAAAAATATTTTGAAAAGGACAAGGCCTTGGAACGAAGGTTTCAGAAAATAATTGTTGATGAACCCGATACCGAAAGCGCAATATCCATTCTTAGGGGAATAAAAGAAAAATACGAGGCGCACCACAAGGTTCGAATCAAGGATGAGGCCGTAATTGCAGCCGTTGAATTATCGCAACGCTACATTACCAATAGATTTTTGCCAGACAAGGCAATCGATCTAATGGATGAAGCCGCTTCCAAACTAAGAATGGAAATAAATTCCAAACCTGAGGAGCTCGATGTATTAGATCGTAAAATAATGCAGCTGGAGATAGAAATAGAAGCCATTAAGCGAGAGAACGACACCTCAAAACTCCAGGCCTTGAATGTGGACCTTGCCAATTTGAAGGAGGACAGAAATGAAATCTTTGCCAAATGGGAGAGCGAAAAAACTGTTGTGGACGATATCCAAAAAACAAAGAACGATATTGAAAACTTTAAGCTGGAAGCCGAAAGGGCCGAGCGCAATGGGGATTATGGAAAAGTGGCCGAAATAAGGTATGGCAAGATCAAGGAAGCCCAAGAACGATTGGAAAAACTAGAAAGCGAACTGGAAGAACAACAACTTGGGGAAACCCTGATCAAGGAAGAGGTCACCAGTGAAGATATAGCCGAAGTGGTAGCCAAATGGACGGGTATCCCCGTTACCAAAATGCTTCAAAGTGAAAGGGAAAAGCTGTTAAAATTGGAAGATGTGCTACACAAAAGAGTGGTAGGACAGGAAGAAGCAATACAGGCTGTTTCCGATGCCATACGAAGAAGCAGGGCCGGATTGCAGGACAGCAAAAGACCCATTGGCTCATTCCTGTTCCTTGGAACTACAGGGGTAGGTAAAACAGAATTGGCAAAAACCCTGGCAGCCTATCTATTTGATGACGAAAATGCCATGACCAGAATTGATATGAGCGAATACCAAGAGCGTCATTCGGTAAGTAGATTGGTAGGTGCACCTCCAGGATACATTGGTTATGACGAAGGTGGCCAATTGACCGAGGCAGTACGAAGAAGACCCTATTCGGTGGTATTATTGGATGAGATTGAAAAAGCGCATCCGGACACCTTTAATGTCCTTTTACAAGTATTGGATGAAGGTAGGTTAACAGACAACAAAGGTCGTGTAGCAGATTTTAAAAATACCATTATCATAATGACAAGTAATATGGGAAGCCATATTATCCAAGAAAAGTTTGAGAACAACAAAGACATCCATAGCGCCTCAGAAGCTGCAAGGGTGGAAGTACTAGGGCTATTGCGAAAAACCATAAGGCCAGAGTTCCTAAACCGTATAGATGACATTATCATGTTTACCCCTTTAAGCAAAGCGGACATTAAAAAGATAGTGGTACTACAACTGGATCAGTTGAAAAAATTGGTTGCCAAACGACAAATTACAATAGACGCAACCGAAGAGGCAATAGTTTACCTGGCCAACAAAGGTTACGACCCACAATATGGTGCAAGACCCATAAAAAGGGTAATTCAGAAAGAAGTATTGAACAATATTTCCAAAGAATTGTTAAGTGGTAAAATTAACCCCGGTGGAATTATTCTAATTGACTCGTTTGACGATCAGCTGGTATTCAGAAATGAGAGTGAACTAGCGAAATAAATTGACCGGTTTTAATAGAAGGGCATCCGATTATAAATTGGATGCCCTTTTTTATTAACAATATATACCATGCAGTATAAGATTTTTTATATTAGCATAAAACTGTAAGGACATGTCTACAAAAGCCGAGAGAACAACCGCCTATATCATTGAAACCGTTGCGCCAATTTTCAATAAGCTTGGATATGTTGGAACTAGCATGAGCGATCTTACAGAAGCTACAGGCTTGACAAAAGGAGCCATATACGGCAATTTCGAAAACAAGGATTCCTTGGCACTAGCGGCTTTTGAATATAACAGCAAAAAACTATTGTCTGAAATAGACGATAAGTTAAATTCTAGCGGGACTTCCCTACAAAAACTTTTTGTGCTTACCAATTTCTATCGTCACTACGATACTTTTATAGAGGAATTGGGCGGTTGCCCAATTTTAAACATTGGGATAGATGCCAATCACAATAATTCCCAACTGCTGGCCGCAACCAGGGAAGCCATAAAAACTATAGAGGGGAAAATTGCCTTGTGTCTGGAAAATGGACTTAACAACAATGAACTAAGACTGCCCGTAACACCACTTCAGTTTTCAAAACAACTATTTACAATGATACAAGGAGCAGTGGCCATGGCCACTATAACAGGCGATAGAAAGTACTTGCTTAATACGGTGACCTACTTGGACCAATTAATTGTCCGTGAAATAAAAAAGTAATCCAGCACTACTCCCCTATTATCCTAAATATCCAGGTTCTTTCGGCATATTTACCATTAAATTTATTATCCCTTGCCGCTTCTGCTTCACTCAAAGTATCAAACCTTTCCAAATAAACATAGTCCCACTTGGTCCTTTCCAAGTAGAAGAACTTAGCGTCTATACCTCTCTTCTTAAGAGTTTCCACAAAAATATCACGGTACTTGGAAGTACCATAAACATTGCCTATTAGATAAAATCCTGCTTTCTGGCCTTCCAATTTATCCGCTTCCTCGTAATGGCCCTGTGTTACAGCTTTACCAGCCTTCTTTCTGGCTGCAATCATATCCAGATCTTCCTGAATTTTCTTAGCTAAAGCCAGTTCTATAGCTTTTATGGAATCCAATCTTTTTTGCTCCTTCATCTGGACAGCCTTGGCCAGGGCCGCGGCCTCCTGTTCTTCTTTCAACCTTTTTGCTTCAGCCAATTCCTGTGCCACTCTTAATTCTTCCGCAAGCGCTTTCTTTTTCTTGCCTCTTACACGCTTTTGTTTTTTCTCTTTTTTAAGGGCATTTTTCTCGGCCAAAGCCTCTGCTTTGCTGAGCTCTTTTTGCATTTTCTCTTCCTCCGCAATACGATCCCCATCTTCCAATGGAATAACTTCCTCCGGTTTTTCAAGTTCCACAGGCAACTCATCCACCTCGAAACCAACGACCTTTTTGCGTGCATCAGGACTACTTAGTGTATAGGCCGCAATTATTTCAAATGTGGGATCCTGATCCTGTATCCCAGCATCCAAGCCATATTCTATAAGGGCTCCAAATGATAAATGCTTAAAAAATCTTCCGCCCAGACCACCCGATATACCGTAGAAACTATTATAACCACCTTGTAACCAAAATTTATTGGACGATAATAATGCATTCAACCCTACTTGGGTATCCCCATAGGGCACAGATTTTACATACAACATTGGAAGTAGGTATGCATTATCCACCCCACTGAAAAGGGTTACGGGCAATCGATAATCGATCATCCCCAAGTATATCTTTTCATCTGATGCAGTAGCACTATTATTTGTGGAGAAATTATAATCAAACAGGTTTTCTGCAGTAAAACCAACACTGAATCCATCGACAGAAAATCGAACTCCCGGTGCAAATTGCATAATAAATGCATTTTTGGACAATTCCAATTGGGGTAATGAAATTTCAGGATTTGGATTATACCTATCGTCTGCAATTTCACTATTATAACCAAAAACGTTCAAACCAACCGACAGTTTCATATTATTGCCAAAATCGAAGGCATATGCGTAGTTGAGAACTCCACCGGTGTTTAAAAACACCCCTGTATTGTTCTGTACAAAACCGACACCTATAGCCGACTGATTGTTTATTTTTCTGGAATAATTTAAGAAAATGGAAGTAGGATCGCCATCTATGGTCTGCCATTGATATCTGGACCACCAGGCAATAGACTCTGGATTGTTCCTATCCAGTGAAAAAACCGGATTAAACAAACTGGCATTGAATTCGGTTAAATTATGCTGCCTTAAGTCGGTTGGAAGCGCAACTTCTTGGGCATGCGAAAACAATATCGCAAATAAAATAGCATAAATAGCGTACTTTTTATCCATATACAAAAGAACAAAAAACTAAGGGTACTACATACTTTTTTACTGTAATTTTAGTTACTTTACCAGAAGAAGCAAATACCAAAAATAGAATTGACCATGAAACATATAAATCTGCTATTGATTCTTTCATTAACCATTGGTGCTATATCCTGTAAGGAAGATCCGAAGTTACCCTTGGAGTATGCAGAAGATTCTATTTCCACTTATTATTTTATAAGACATGCAGAAAAAGATCGAAGCGATCCTGAAAACATAGATCCGGAATTAAATCAAGACGGGTTGGGTCGAGCCATACGTTGGGCCGAAGTTTTTGACCCTGTTGCCCTTGATGCTATTTATATCACCGATTTTGAAAGAACTGCTATGACCGCAGCTCCTACATCGGTAAAAAAAGAAATTACCCCCCAATATTACGATCCCAAGGCAATCATTATCGAAGAATTTAAAAGACTAAATCTAGGTAAAAACGTTCTTATTGTGGGCCACAGCAATACCACTCCAGAGTTTGTCAATCTCATGTTGGGAGAAGAAAAATATGAACATATGGACGATTATGACAATAGTAGCCTCTTTATTGTACGGATCATAAATGGAAAAGCCACCGACATTAGGTTAAAAATGGACTAATTGGAAGGCTCTACAGAAATATCTTCCAACTCTATTTTTGACAATAATTTCAATTTGTTTTTTTCATAAAGAACATCCACATCATAGAATTCGCTATCCCCTACAGAGGCCCCATAATTTTCATAATCAACAAAACGGATACCTCCAAGGAAGCGTTCGTTATATGCTACCCTAAAGCGGATTCCTCCCCCGTCCACATAAAACTTATACGCTAGGTAGTCGCATTTAAAGGTCTCCTTATTAAACCAATACAGATAAATGTCTTCATAATCCTTTCCTCCGTCTTCCTGATCAAAAGTCACTTTTACCTTATAATACTCCTTGTCCCTTACGGTAACGTGCCCCAATAACTCCTTATTTACAGCGCGATCGTTCAACCCATATGGCAAGTATGCAAAGTAATGTACGGAGTTCACAGAATTTGCGTACAAATTGGCAATGGAATCCTTCAAGGTTACAAGGCTATCGTTAACGAATCGGCTAAACCCTCGGTTACCTCTTACATCTACTACCTTGGTGGAGTCGGTCAATCTAATCCGCTTTAAAATTCTATCTCCGTCTTTCCATTCAGAGGCATATTGATAATCCCTGAATTTATAGAATATATCATTGGCTCTATATTGTTCCCCTCCACTGACAGAAATGGACTTATCAACTATTTCTTGGGCAGAAAGGGTGGTTCGCGCCTTCTCCTTACATGAAACTATCAGAAAAACAAGAGTTAAAATGTATACTACTTTCATTCAATAACTTTTCACATTAATCGCAATGTTTCCAAATACATTACAAAAAAAACATATTTATATTCAAAAAAATTAATTGGATCTAAACTTATGCCCTAATTGCCAATCGGATAATTGTTTCTATTTTTGTCAAACATATGCAGAAAAAAATAAACATAAAGAACAAGAGGGCCCGATTCGATTACGAGTTACTGGATACCTATACGGCCGGTATTGTACTGTCCGGTACCGAAATTAAATCTATCCGGGAAAGCAAGGCTTCCATCTCGGAGAGCTTTTGTGAATTTAATGATCTTGGGGAATTGTTTGTTATTAACATGCAGGTAGACGAATATTCCCATGGGACGCATTACAACCACAAACCAAAAGCAGAGCGAAAACTTTTGCTAAACCGTGGCGAACTGAAAAAACTGGAAAAAGAGGTTAAAAATTCGGGCTTAACAATTATTCCCTTAAATCTCTTTTTGAACGACAGGGGCTTGGCCAAAATGAATATCGCATTGGCAAAGGGTAAAAAACTATTTGACAAACGTGAGACTATCAAGGATCGTGACAATAAGAAAAACCTGGATAGGATCAAGAAAAGCTTTAACAATTAGGACTTTCTTTAATTTTTATCCTCCAATAGGGGCACAAATCTAAAGGATCCCAATTCCTTTTTCTCAAATTCTTTGGCAGATTTACGCACAAACAGTGTCATGACTTGCTCGTCTGTCCCAACCGGTATTACCAACCTACCCCCTACCTTAAGTTGGGCCAATAAAGGATTTGGAACAAATGGTGCCCCAGCGGTCACTATTATACTATCAAAAGGCGCCTCCTCCGGCAATCCTTTATACCCATCTCCAAATATTACTTTTTTAGGCCTATACCCCATCTTTTTAAAAAAGAGATTGGTCTTTTTAAAAAGCTCCAACTGGCGCTCAATAGTATAAACCTTTGCCTTTAATTTTAACAATACCGCGGTTTGATACCCACTTCCTGTTCCTATTTCCAAAATTTTATGATTGGGCTGTACCTGTAAAAGCTCGGATTGAAAGGCCACTGTGTAAGGCTGGGAAATGGTTTGGTCCGCACCAATTGGAAAAGCCTTGTCCTGATATGCGTGATCCTCAAAACTACTATCCAGAAATAAGTGTCTTGGAACGGCGCGGATAGCATCTAGAACGGAACTGTCCAAAATTCCCTTCTCCGTAAGAATGTCTGCCAATTTGTTGCGCATTCCCCTATGTTTTAATGTATCTTTCAATTGTATGGTTTTGGTAGGTAAAGTTAAAAAATGAAAACTTAAAATGAAGAAATCAGAAAATTTACATGCTGCAATCTAACCTATTCTTTCATCTGAAGGTAAATTTAGCTTAGATTTCTTTAATGATTAAAAACCCTAGTTCAATTATATACCCTATTATATTTATCCTATTTTCCGACATTGTATTGTTGACAAAAAAAGATGGGATATAATACTTAACTTTTATTTTTTAGGCCCTTAAACTTACAAACTATCCTTATTTTTGAGGAAAATAAATACATATGCTTAATGTTGGCGTCCTAGGAGCAGGACATTTAGGGAAAATTCACCTTAGATTACTGAATGAGTCCCAAAAATATAATTTGGTCGGTTTTTACGATCCCGATGTCATCAACGGTAAAAAGGTAGCCGCCGAATTCGGCTATACTTTTTTCGATAACATAAACAAACTTATAGATGCCGTGGATGTGGTAGACATAGTTACCCCCACCCTTTCCCATTTCGAATGTGCAAAAAAAGCGATGGAAAAAGGTAAACATGTGTTCATTGAAAAACCCATTACCAATACCCTTCAGGAAGCCGAAGAATTGTTGCAATTAGAAAAAAAGCACCAGGTAAAGGGACAAGTTGGCCATGTGGAAAGATTTAATCCCGCATTTATGGCGGTAAAGGAAAATATTAACAATCCCATGTTCATTGAGACCCATAGGCTGGCAGAATTTAATCCAAGGGGGACCGATGTACCTGTTGTTTTGGATTTGATGATCCATGATATTGATGCCATCCTAAGTGTTGTAAAGTCGGAGGTTAAACAAATAAATGCCAGTGGAGTTTCGGTTATTAGCAACTCACCGGATATTGCCAATGCCAGAATAGAGTTTGAGAACGGCTGCGTGGCCAACCTAACGGCAAGTAGAATTTCCCTGAAAAACATGCGCAAGTCGCGCTTTTTCCAAAAAGATGCCTATATCGCTGTAGATTTTCTGGAGAAAAAAGTGGAAGTAGTAAAAATGAAGGACGCCCCGGAAAAACCAGGGGACTTTGATATGATCCTTCAAAATGCCGAAGGAATAAAAAAACAAATCTATTTTGAAAATCCCGACATAGCCACAAACAATGCTATACTGGATGAGCTGGAGACCTTTGCAGATGCCATAAACAACAACACCGTCCCCGTGGTCTCCTTGGACCAAGGTACCCGGGCATTGAAGGTTGCTTTGGAAGTCATTGCTTCTTTCCAAAAGAAATAGATGCCAGATTTTATATGTTTACATGATAAACAAAGGCATGATATATTAGAATAAAATTCCAAGTAATACGCTACAAATGAAAAACATAGCAGTCATAGGAGCCGGAACAATGGGTAATGGCATTGCCCATGTAATTGCCCAAAATGGATATAAAACCAACCTTATAGATATTTCACCAGAAGCCCTGGACAAGGGTCTCTTAACCATAGAAAAAAATCTTGACAGAATGGTAGCCAAAGAGCTTATCACTGAAGATGTTAAGAAATCTACTTTGGGAAACATAGCTACCTACACCATTCTTGCAGATGGGGTTAAGAAGGTTGACCTGGTTATAGAGGCTGCAACGGAAAACACGGCCCTTAAATTAAAAATCTTTCGGGAATTGGATGCTATTTGCGAACCCACTACCATTCTGGCGACCAATACCTCCTCTATATCCATTACCCAGATTGCCGCAGCCACCAAAAGAGCTGACAAGGTTATTGGAATGCACTTTATGAATCCTGTACCTATTATGCAACTGGTAGAGATAATAAGGGGCTATAGCACCTCTAATGAGGTTACAAAAACCATTATGGATCTTTCCATGGCACTAGGAAAAACACCAACGGAAGTCAATGACTATCCTGGTTTTGTTGCCAACCGAATTTTGATGCCCATGATCAATGAAGCTATTGAGACCTTGTACCATAAAGTTGCAGGGGTCAGCGAGATCGACACGGTTATGAAATTAGGGATGGCCCACCCAATGGGTCCGCTGCAGCTTGCAGATTTTATTGGCCTGGATGTTTGTTTATCCATTTTAAATGTAATGTACGACGGCTTCAAAAACCCAAAATATGCACCCTGTCCATTATTGGTAAATATGGTAACCGCAGGAAAATTAGGTATTAAATCGGGGGAAGGTTTTTATGATTATTCCGAATCCCGAAAGTCCGAGAAGGTTTCCAAACAATTTAATTAGTAGTCCATTGCACTGGTTTACTTCAATCATAAATTTGAGTGTGCATAAAGCCTAGTGTAGATTAATACCAAAAAATAATTGAATGTCCATTAAAGATAATTTAAAAACAATCAAGGATTCGCTTCCTTCCCATGTTCAACTCGTTGCGGTTTCCAAGACCAAGCCGATAGCCGATATCGAAGAAGCCTACGCTGCCGGACAAAGGGTTTTTGGCGAAAATAAAATCCAGGAAATGACAGAGAAGCAGCAAGTGCTTCCCAAGGATATTGAGTGGCATATGATAGGCCATATACAACGCAACAAGGTTAAGTATATGGCAGAATATGTGGCCCTGATCCATGGAGTGGACAGCCTAAAACTATTGCAGGAAATAAACAAACAAGCCAAGAAACATAACAGGATTATCCCCTGTCTTCTGCAAATCCACATTGCCGAGGAGGACACCAAGTTTGGTTTTGACGAGAAGGACCTCAACGAATTGATCACTTCAAATGAAATTGAACAACTTGCTAACATAAAGATAATTGGACTAATGGGAATGGCCACATTTACGGATAACACCCTGCAAATCAGGAAGGAATTTAAACAGCTTAAAAACTTGTTTGAAAAAACCAAATCGGTGCTTCCTCATCTCTCGCAACTATCTATGGGCATGAGTGGTGATTATAAGATCGCGATAGAGGAAGGCAGTACCTTGATACGAGTGGGAAGCAGCATTTTTGGATCTAGAAATTAGCGCACAACCTTACTGTTTCTTTGATGGGAGAATACGTATCTTTGTTTAGTAATCTGAATTAGAAATATTACATGTACGTCATATTAGATATTGAAACTACAGGAGGAAAATACAATGAAGAGGGGGTTACGGAAATTGCTATCCACAAATTTGACGGGCATAAAGTAGTGGACCAGTTCATTAGTTTGGTAAACCCAGAAAAAGAAATCCAACCATTTGTGGTTAATCTTACCGGTATTAACAACAACATGCTTCGTACTGCTCCAAAATTCTATGAAGTAGCCAAGCGCATTGTGGAGATTACGGAAGATGCGGTAATAGTTGCCCATAATGCCCAGTTCGACTATCGGATTTTGAGAACCGAATTCAGGAGATTGGGCTTTAATTTTGAACGCAAGACCCTCTGTACCGTTGAACTGGCCAAGCAATTATTGCCCGATGCCGAATCTTACAGTCTGGGCAAATTGGTGAGGTCTCTTGGAATACCCGTTAGTGACCGCCATAGAGCCAATGGAGATGCCCTTGCTACCTTACAGCTATTTAAGCTTTTACTTTCAAAAGATCTGGACAAAACCATTTTTAAAAGCGTTCTAAGAACAGAGACACAAGGGGAACTATCGCCCAGACAATTGGATATGGTGGATGAACTACCTTCGGAAACAGGGGTCTACTACATGCACAATAAAGATGGTGATATTATATTGCTGGGCAAAAGTAGCAACATCAAAAAAAGGGTAAATCAGTATTTTACCAATAATAGTCCAAAGGCCAGAAGGATCCAGAAAGAAACCAAAAGGGTTTCTTATGAAAAAACGGGAAATGAATTGGCAGCCTTATTAAAAGAGAATGCCGAATTATTGAGGAACAGACCCAAGTACAATAACCACTATAAGAAAAGGCTGTTTTCGCATGGTATTTATCAATCCAATAACCAGAATGGTTATATTGCATTGGCGGCAGAGATTATAAATCCTAAAAAAAAGGCAGTAGCTACCTTTAACAGCCTTCAGGGCGCGGAGAATTTTCTGCATAGCCTCAGGGAGGAGTTTCAATTGTGCAATAAAATAAATGGACTATCACAGGCTAAGATGCACTGCTCCCATTTTGAGAATAATAGTTGCCTAGGCGGATGCATAAACCAAGAACCGGTGGAAGCCTATAATGCAAGGGTAATACAAGCTATTGACAAGTACAGTTTTTCAAAAAAGAGCGTCTTGATCATGGACAAGGGAAGGGAAATTGGCGAACGTTGTGGAATTGAGATCAAAGATGGTGTTTTTAAAGGCCTAGGCTATTTTAATTTAAACCATCAAATCAATAATATTCATATCTTGGAATCCATAATAACACCTATGGAAGGAAATGAGAACACCACCCACATTATCTCATCCTATCTCAGAAAAAAAAAGGTGTTGAAAATTATAGAACTAAATCAGTAGACTTTGAAAATTAAAAAAAGTTGGAAACAAAAGATCCATGAAGTAATCTACGGGACCCATACCCAAGCAGGAAGGCTTTTTGATATCATACTGCTTGCTGTAATCGTCTATAGTGTAATCATTGTAATGTTGGAAAGCATCCCTTCATTCGACGAAAAATACCATAAATTTCTAAACTATTCAGAATGGGTAGTGACAATTTTATTTTCTATCGAATACATTCTGAGGATAATTTCCATCAACCGACCTAAAAAATATATATTTAGCTTTTTTGGAATAGTCGATTTTTTATCCACAATTCCAAAATACCTTTCACTATTATTTGTCGGTTCCCAATATCTAACAGCTTTTAGAATTTTAAGACTGTTAAGGGTATTCCGAATATTGAAATTGGTACGTTTCGTAGGGGAGTCCAACAATCTGGTCAGGTCCATTCATGCCAGCAGAACCAAAATATTTGTTTTTGTTTTCTTTATCCTCATAATATCTATTTTATTGGGAACGGTGATGTACATCGTAGAAGGCCCTACCCATGGCTTTACCAGTATACCACATAGTGTTTATTGGACCATTGTTACCCTTACTACAGTTGGCTATGGGGATATCTCCCCGCAAACCCCCTTGGGGCAGTTTATTGCCACAGTAATCATGATTATTGGTTATGGGGTAATTGCAGTGCCCACTGGGATCGTTTCGGCTGAATATGTAGCTGGGGCGACCAATAAAAAAAATATAGCCCCAGGGAAGACCTGTCCGGATTGTGGTACGGAAATCATGCGTATTGATGCCCATTACTGTAGGGAATGTGGGCATAAATTAAGTGATGATTAATGAACAAAAAAAATCTTATTTCCATTGTTGGACCAACTGCGATAGGAAAGACGACCTTGGCCATAGCCATTGCCAAACACTACAAAACAGAGATCATTTCTGCCGATTCCCGTCAGTTTTACAAAGAAATGTCCATTGGGACCGCTGTGCCAGCCCAGGAAGAATTGGCAAGTGTTCCACATCATTTTATTCAGCACAAAAGCATTTTTGAAGAATACACCGTAGGGGATTTTGAAAGGGAAGCTGTAAAAAAGCTAGAAATACTTTTCGAAGATAACGACACTGTTGTCATGGTAGGTGGAAGTGGTCTATACATTGACGCCATTAAAGACGGACTGGATAATTTTCCCTCAATAGACCCTAAAATCCGGGAATCACTGAACGAAACTTTGATAAACGAAGGCATTTTAAGCCTTCAGGAAAGGCTTAAATATTTGGACAGCGAATATTACGGCCAGGTAGACCTAAATAACCCACATAGGCTTATAAGAGCTCTGGAAGTGTGTATTGGCTCGGGACTCCCCTACACCTCTTTCCTAAAACAAAAAAAAACCGAACGGAATTTTAACACCATTACCATAGCCTTAAATGCAGAAAGGGAGATTATCTACGACCGCATAAACCAAAGAGTGGATATAATGCTGGAGCAGGGCTTATTGGAGGAGGTAGCGTCCTTAAAGGAACAACAGACCCTGAATGCATTGCAAACTGTAGGTTATAGGGAATTATTTAGTTATTTTAAGGGCGATATTGATCTGGATACTGCTATAGCAGAAATAAAGAAAAACACCAGAAGGTTTGCAAAAAGGCAATTGACATGGTTACGAAAAAAAGAGGATATTCTCTGGATTGATTATAAATATGAGTTGAACGAAATTCTGGAGAAGATAGAACAAAAACGAAATGGATAATGACTTTAAGCAACAAAAATATTCTTTTTGTAATTGGGGTTTCCGGCACAGGTAAATCTACCATAGCAAAGTTGTTGGCGGAAAAACTCAACCTACCATTTTTTGACGGGGACGATTTTCATTCGGAAGCCAACATAAAAAAAATGTCCAAAAAAATCCCCTTGACCGACGAGGACCGATATGGGTGGCTGGTTACCCTAAATAAATTAGCGGTGAACAACCAAGAAACTGGAGCTGTCATTGTCTGCTCCGCCTTGAAGGAATCCTACAGAAAATTACTTGAAAATAAAATTGAAGAAAAAGTGGTATGGATTTCCCTGGAAAGTTCTTTCGAATTGCTATTGGAACGCCTACAAAAGCGGAAAGGCCATTTTATGCCTGCCGAGTTATTAAAGTCCCAAATGGACACTTTTGAACCTCCTACCAATGCTATAAAAATATCTATAGAACCTAGTCCGCAAGAAATTGTGGATCAAATACTTAAGGAGTACGAAACTAAATGATATTAAGTGCTAGAGTACATCGTCACCCTTAGTGAAGCAGACCCAAGGGCAATATTATAAAAACAGAAACCCCGCCAATTTCTGGCGGGGTTTGTTCTATTATCGCATTTCCATGAGCTGCGGCTTTTAATTGAAATTATTACAAATAAAAAGCACCAAGAAAAAACCTGGTGCTTCAAAAATTTTAGTTGAGTGATGATTACTCAGTTTTAACCACCAATCTAAACCCTTCTCCATGGATATTCAATATCTCCACGTTTTCATCTTTCTTGAGATATTTACGCAGTTTGGCAATATACACGTCCATACTTCGGGAAGTAAAGTAATTATCATCCCTCCAGATTTTGGTCAAGGCCAATTCCCTGGGCATTAAATCGTTCTCGTGCAAGGCCAATAACCTAAGCAACTCATTTTCCTTAGGAGATAGTTTAATGGCTTCTTCTTCCTTGTATTTCAAGAACCTAAGCTTGGAATTCAATTGAAAACCTCCAATAGTAAATTCAAATTGTTTACTGTCTGCTAGGGAACTGGAAGACTTTCTTTGAATTATAGCTTTAAGTTTCATCAATAGCACTTCCGAATCAAAAGGCTTGTTCAAATAATCATCTGCACCAGCTTTATATCCTTTAAGAACATCTTCTTTCATGGTCTTGGCCGTAAGAAAAACGATGGGTACATTTTCGTTCTTTTCACGGATTTCCTTGGCAAGTGTAAAGCCATCCTTATAAGGCATCATTACATCCAAGATACAGACATCAAAATTGTCCTTCTTAAATTTTTCAAAACCTTCCATTCCGTTTTTTGCCAATGTAACGTCAAAATCGTTCATTGCCAAGTAATCTTTAAGTACAATTCCAAAATTGGGATCGTCCTCTACGAGTAATATTTTCTTATCTACTGTTTCCATTATTGTTTTAAATTAAAGGTAGTTTTATATAAAAAGTGCTTCCTTTTCCTTTTTCACTTTCCGCATAAACCTCGCCTTGATGATCATCAACTATTTTTTTTACGTAAGCAAGCCCTAAACCGTGCCCCTTAACATTGTGTATATCTCCTGTATGTTCCCTATAGAACTTTTCAAAAACCTTTTTTAGTACTGCCTTGCTCATTCCTGCTCCCTGATCTTGCACTTTTATTATGATATAATTCCCGACCACTTCGGTAAAAACATCAATCTTGGGCACTTCTGGTGAATATTTCACCGCATTATCCAATATATTCACTATAACATTGGTAAAATGCATCTCATTGGCCAATACCTCTGAGCGTTCCGCCTTTAAATGTGGCTTAATATATCCTCCCCTATCCGCAACTATAAGTTCTACATGGGTAATGGCATCCTCTATTATGTCGTGTATATCCGCCCTATCCTTACTAATATCCAACTGATTTTTTTCCAACTTGGATATCCTCAATACATTTTCCACCTGCGCATGCATTCTCTTATTTTCGTCCCTTATCATTTGCAAATAGCGCAGTACCTTCTCCTTATCATCTATAATCTTAGGATTCTTTATTGCTTCAACCGCCAAATTTATAGTAGCAATTGGAGTTTTAAACTCATGCGTCATATTATTGATAAAGTCCGATTTAATCTCTGAAATCTGCTTTTGTTTTATCAACTGGTAGATGGCACTGGAATAGGCCACTACGATAACCAAGGTAAACGTCAGCGACAAAATTGCCATCCCGAGAATGGACTGTATAAGGAACCTTTTCTTTTTGGGAAAGGTTAGCAAGAGGGAAAAATTGGTATTCCCTTCACTATCCTTAAACAAAGGTGCCTTATAAAGTGTGGTCTCCGAGAACTTGAATTTTTTGGATTTCACCTTGGTAGGCAATCCTTTGCTATAAACCCCGTATTCGTAGTCTATATCTATGCCCCTATTTTTTAGTTCCCGCCCAAGAAACAATTCTATTTCCTGTTTGGAAACGCGTTTATGGATAGACCTGGATTTGGCCTGTTCCCTAAAAACATCATCCAATGCCGCCTTATCTATAGAGGAGAGTCCTCCGATTTTCTCGAGCTTTTGGACGGGTGTCAAGGAATATTGCCTGCCGTCCAGACCAAAATCTTCTTTGTAAATTTCGGTTGTTCTGGTGCTAGTAATATTTCTAAAGGTCGTGGTGTCCAAGCCTATATCAAAGAACGTAGATGCCATATTGTAATCCTCCTCCAAAATACCATGGGTATAAAACCGTATTTCATTGGAATTAATATCACGATCAAAAAAGAAAAAATTCTTAAGATGGGTAGCCTTTGGCTTTCCAATACTATCCTTCAGTTTGTAAAACTCATTAAGATAATCCTGTACCTCCCGCTTTTCAATATTCTCTACAACCCTACTCAATATTTGGTTGATTGTGTTTGAAAATTGTTCTTCCTTGTCCGCTACCGACTTATTTATCCAATAACTCTGAACAAAGATGATTCCTATTAGGGAAAGGCTCATTAAGACTACCAAAAGACCAAATAACCTCTTATTCATTTATAAACAAAATTAGAAATTTAACATTTAGCGAATTGCACGTTTAACCTAACCTTAACAAAAATGTTAAAATTTCGCGCTTAAGCCCTTATTTTAAGTAATTTATGGTGAATTCTGGAAACTTCCCTTTCCGTTGCCTCCAGTCCAATATTTTCAATTATGAAGTCTGAAAGCTTCTCTTTTTCACTATCTGGCCATTGATTATCAATTCGTTCCATTACCGCTTCGGCCGTGGTTCCGTCCCTATCAACAACCCTTTGTATTCTGATATCCCTTGGTGAGGTCACTAAGATTATTTTGTCATAAAATTCGTTGGTCCCATTTTCGAATATAATGGCAGCTTCCTGGATTACATAAGGTGCATTCTGGCGTTTGCACCAACTTTTAAAATGACGTCTCACAGCAGGATGGACTATATTATTGAGGCCCTGCAATAATTTCTTATCGTTGAACACAATTTTGGCGATATACTTCTTATTGGGCTCCCCTTCCAAATAACTATCCTTGCCCAATAATGTCTCAATATCCCTTTTAATCTTTTTTGAACTGACCATTAAATTCTTGGCCTCAAAATCGGAATTATATATGGGCACCCCCAATTTTTGGAACATGGATCCTACAGTGGATTTTCCACTACCAATACCGCCTGTTAAGCCAACGATCATCATTGTCTCTTGAGTATAAATTCTACTTTATTCTCCCTTAGCTGCACCACATTGACGCTATCGGGCTTTTTGGTCAATTTCAGGTCCAAAACATTTTCATTTTTGTCCTTTAGGCTGGAATAGTCGGCAGTAACCACAAAATCTGACACCGCCAATTCCTTAATAGCACTTAAACGTCCCCTGCACAAAACCGAAACTATTTCAGGAAAAGTTCTAATCCCCACTCCTTCAGGCACATTGACCACCTCTACTGGCACCTTAAAAACCTTTTCGGAAAATTTAAATATTTTGGCCGATAGGGTTACGCTATGATCTGAGTATTTGGTGTTTTTTAAATTAGGCGGCAGAATCAATTTTAATTTCTTAGAAATATCATTGGTCGTATGTGGCAGCACCAGGGTTTGGGTAGTAATTCCAGTCAAAGTATCAATATCTGTTTTAGGCCCCATTACGGTGATGGAATCTGGCAACAAGGTATAGTTATTATCCATTAGGTAATTTTGTTCCAGATCAATTGTCACTTTAGGAAGTACTGGTACCTTTTTTTTGTAAAGCTTTTGAAAATTAAAAAACAACGTATCCCTGTCCATATCCTCAACCCTTATAAATTTAGAAAGTTGATTTTCTATTTGACTTCTATAGGTTGTTGGGGAAACAAAATATTTGGGACCTTTTTTTTCCAATTGGGATAGGTCCACCTCTACAGTTTTATTTTTAAAACTGAACATCAAAAATTGAAACCCACTGGCCCTAAGCCTAACCTTAATGTTCCTTTTGGAAACACCGTTTAGCAATAAGCTGTCCGGAGTGCTGCCGTAATAAATATCAAAGGTGGCATTATTGGTATATTGTTCTCCCAAATTGCTAATAAACCAAGCGAGACTGGAACATAATAGAAAGACCAGAAACAGTTTAACCTTTCTTTTATTGAGCCCTTTTTTAATTTTATCTATCAACTTATTACAGAGTTTTAAAGAAAAGCTTAGGAAATAACTCCTCCGGTTTCTTATTACTTAACGCTATTAGAATCGAATTTTTTAAAAACCCAAAACCGTATCCTACAAATTGGATGACCACGGCTATCAATGATAGCGCGGCCACCTTAAAATTTTTATTGACCACCAATGAATGCACAAATAGTAAACCAAAATATAAGGCATAAATAGATATTGGCCATAAAACCCCTAAAACCAATAAGGCAAGAGCCCCAGCAAATCCGAAACAGAACAAGGTAGGGAACCAATAAGTAATTTTGACACTGTCCGGATGCCAATGATTTAAAATGGGCCTTACCATTCCAAATTTCTTGACCTGGGTATAAAATTTATTCCAATCTATTCGCCGCTTATGATATACAAAGGCCTCCTCTATCAATTTTGTTTCAAATCCCGCTTCCCATATTCTAAAGGTAAGGTCCGGATCTTCTCCAGGATGTATATTCCCATATCCAAGGGTTTTTTCAAACGCTGTTTTAGATATTCCCATATTAAAGCTCCTTGGTTGAAATTTGCCCACAGCCCTCTTATTCCCCCGTATTCCTCCAGTGGTGAACACAGAGGTCATGGCATAATTAATAGCCTTCTGTACATTGGTGAAAGAAGAATGTGCTGCATCAGGTCCCCCATAACAATCCACATAATTGTGCGTCAAAGATTTTTCCACCACCGACAAATATTGGCTAGGAATTATACAATCGGAATCCAGCACAATAAAGTAATTACCGCGGGCACGATTCATTCCATAATTTCGGGAATCACCGGGACCGGAGTTTGTCTTCTTTAAATACGTTATGGACAAATTGTCCTTATACTTTTCCACAATTTCCTCCGAACTTTCGGACGAACCGTCTTCCACGACAACCACCTCAAAAGATTTATCGTAGTCCTGTAATGAAAGGCTTTCCAGCAATTCATTGATCTCATTGGGTCTGTTGTAAACCGGTACTATAAAAGAAAAGAATAAATCCATTGAGATTTGGTATAAATTAAAGACGTGAAACAAACGTATACGCCTAACCTTAAGCCTTGCTGCAACTGCATTGAGCTAATTAAATAATACGCAACCGCGGTATTTGCACTAATATAAGGTTAGTTCAAAGGTGTGCTACCGCTATACCTAAAGGGTTAATCGGAAAAACTATCAATTATTTCCTGACTAACACCTGTGTTGGAAAAACCACCGTCATGAAACAAATTCTGCATGGTAACCTTTTTGGTCAAATCCGAAAAAAGGGTAACGGTATAGTCCGCACAATCCTGAGCCGTTGCATTTCCCAAAGGAGACATCTTATCGGCATAGGAGATAAAACTGTTAAACCCTTTAACTCCTTGTCCCGCAGTTGTAGCTGTGGGAGATTGGGATATGGTATTCACCCTTACCTTCTTCTCCTTGCCAAAAAAGTATCCAAAACTACGGGCAACCGATTCAAGATACGCCTTATTGTCGGCCATATCATTATAATCCGGAAAGGTTCGCTGAGCGGCCATATACGTCAAAGCTACGATGCTGCCCCATTCGTTCATGGCATCTGCCTTGTACAGGCTCTGCATTACTTTGTGAAAAGATAGGGCGGATACATCCCAGCCTTTGGTGGTAAAATCATATTTCTCATCCGTATAGTCCCGGCCTTTACGCACGTTGACGGACATCCCAATAGCGTGCAATACAAAATCTATTTTCCCTCCTAGGATCTCCATGGCTTGCGTTACCAAATTATCCAAGTCTTCTACGCTTGTGGCATCTGCAGGAACAATCTTGGAACCTGTCTTTTTTGCAAGTTCGTCTATCTGTCCCATGCGCATAGCTATGGGTGCATTGGTAAGGACAAAGGTTCCTCCTTCTGCATGTATGGTTTCTGCAGTTTTCCAAGCTATGGAATTGGCATCCAATGCTCCAAAAATAATTCCCTTCTTTCCTTTTAGTAAATTAAACGACATAGTCTATTTTCTTTGTGAATTTTAGATCGTCAAAGATATTAAAAATTAGTGGGTAGACCGCAGAAAGAACAAGCTAGAAAAGTTGGCCATCCTATTATCGGAACATCATATTTTATAGGATATAGGCACAAAAGGATTAATATTGTTGCATATTAAAATGTCTACAAACATCACCAAATGGCAGTCGAGATTTCCATATCCATTCAGCCAAAAGTTAATCCAGTAACTGCCTGGCATGTGCCAAAGCTGAATCGGACAAGGTTTTTCCTCCCAACATTTCTGCCAGTTCTACCACTCTTTCTTCCGAAGAAAGCCTTTTCATTTTAGTATTGGTCCCCATCAATTCTTCCTCCTTGTACACCTTAAAATGATGTACACCTTTGGCCGCCACCTGTGGTAAGTGGGTGATAGAAAATATCTGCATAGTATTGCTCATACCCTTCATAATATCTCCCATTTTATTGGAAATCTCCCCAGATACTCCAGTATCTATCTCATCGAACATCATGGTAGGCAGCTGTTCGTACCTTGCCAAAATAGCCTTAATGGTCAACATGATCCTTGAGAGTTCACCGCCAGAGGCCACCTTCTTAAGGTCACCATAGGCAGACCCCTTGTTCGCAGAAAACAAAAAGCTGAGATCGTCCTTTCCTGTGAGTTTAAATTCTTTGGAGGGCGAAATTTCAATTTTAAAGGTTGCACTTGCCATCCCTAAGTCGATCAAAGTTTCCTCCAATTGCTGTTTCAACTTTGGAATAACCAACTTTCTTCTCTTACTTATATTGGAAGCTTCAGTGTTCAAAGCAGTTTCCAATTGATGCAACTCCTTCTTTTTACGATCTATATCGGCAACAACATTCTCGGTTGCACTTACCTTTTCATCCAAGGCATTCCTTATTTCCACCAATTCTGGAATAGTCTGGACCTTATGTTTCTTTAGAAGATCATAAAGCAATTGAAGTTTGGCATTTACCTGCTCCAACAATTGTGGATCCGCATCTACCTTATCATTTAGAATATTGAGTTCGTTGGAGATATCATCCAACTCAATAAACACTGATTTTATTCGTTCATTTATATCCGAATAATGGTGCCCAAAACTGGCCAACTTATTGGATACCTGTTTCAGCTCCGTAAGCAGGTTTACCAGCCCAATCTGCTCATCATTTAATAGCTGCTGCCCATGGGACAATTGCTCCAGAATAATTTCCACATTGTTAAGCTGTTCGTACTGCTCCTCCAATTCTTCCAATATGCCCTCTTTTAAAGGAGCTGAAAGTAATTCCTGCAACAGAAAACTATTATACTCGTGTTCTTTGGTAGCACTATTCTGAAAATCTACAAGTTTTTGTAATTCCTTTTGTGTAGATTGATATAACAGCAATTTTGATGAATAGGCCGTCAACACTGGTCCATTATCTGCCAGGGCATCTATAACCTTTAATTGAAAATCATTATCCGCAAGTCGTAAAGTTTGATGCTGTGAGTGCACATCTATCAATTGATCTCCCAATTGGGATAAAATATCCAAGGTAACCGGGGAGTCATTGATAAAAGCCCGGGATTTACCGCTGGGCAAAATCTCCCTTCTAATGATGGTCTTCGCCTCATAATCCAGGTCATTTTCCCCGAAAAATGATTCCAAACCGTATTTGGATATTTCAAATTCCGCCTCTACGATGCATTTATCCTCCTTTTCCCTTAAGGAGGAAAGGTCGGCCCTTTTACCCAATACCAAGGACAATCCACCCAACAAAATGGATTTACCGGCACCCGTTTCACCTGTTATTACCGTAAAACCATTGGTAAACTTAACGTTTAAATGGTCTATTAATGCGTAATTCTTTATGGAAAGATTTGTCAGCAAAGTTTATTATCTAAGATTGCCGTAAAGATAATTTATATTGCTTTGGAAAAAAATGTGTGGTAAAAAATTTCTATCCACAAAATCCCGATGTGGGACCAAATAACATTGTAACAGGGAGTCGGATCAAAATTTTATTTCGCTCCAAGTGGAAGAATAAAGTGGGGCTATTTTGTTCAAGGTTTGTTTAAGCTGTACAATATCCACTTTGGGACCGTCGGAAAATACGTTTTGTATTTCCTCCGACTTTGCATCAAAAAAAGTTTGAATTAAAAAAGCGTTGGGATGTCTACCTCCCAAGGTCTCCAGTAAACGCATGGTACCAGCAACTACCTGCTTCCCTGTGCTATTATTATCGGCCAGAACATCCAAACCCTTTCTGTGGTAATTGTACATTGCTATTCTGTACTCCCGGTATGAATTGGACAGAAGGTTGTCCACCAACTCAAACCTACTTCTTTGCCCAGATGTCTGGGTCCATCCTGAATAACCAGCACTTTGGGCCAAAGTAACAACTTGTTGCGCTTTTTTATAAAATTCGCTGCCCCCTTCCAATGAAAAAGTGTCAGCATCCAAACCAAGAATAATATAGGTATAGTAAGATATTACCCCTACCAAATTGGAAGTAATATTGTTTTCATTTAAGATCAACGGCTGAAACTCTATATAATCAAAACTGAGCTGATTGTCCTTGTAATTGAAAATAGGGCTGTCATAGGAGGTGTTAAAAACAGGCCTTGACGATTGAATCTGAATATTCCCTTTAAATCTACTGGATTCATACTCCGTAATAGTAATGAACATTTGGGCATTCACCCTTTCATTTTCCTTGTAGACCCGATTGGACCACCTGTTCTTATTCACAAAATCATTTAAGGAACGCTCTAGGGTCTTGAAAATTTGCTGATTGGTCTGCCCTACCTGATCCGAATTTAAGGTAACCACGCAATTTAATTCCTGAGCTCCCAAGCCTATGGAAGTTATAAAACAAATTATAGTTAAAAATAGATTACGCATGGATCCTGTTCTTGATTTCATTTAAAATATCCAAAGCCACCTCTGCCTTGGTTTTTAACTCAAACGTTTTAATATCCAAATTCTTATCTATAAACGATATTTTATTGGTCAATTTTCCAAAACCTGCACCACTATCGTTCATGGAATTTAAGACAATGGCGTCCAAATTTTTCCGTTTTAATTTTCCTATCGCGTTTTCCACCTCGTTTTCGGTCTCCAGCGCAAAACCAACCAGAAACTGCTCCTTCTTCATTTCTCCCAAGGAAAACAGGATATCCTTGTTCTTTACCAGAGTAATGGTAAACTCCTCCGAAGTTTTCTTTATTTTTTGTTCGGCCACTAATTTAGGTCTGTAATCAGCTACCGCCGCAGCGCAAATAACGATATCCATTTCTGGGTACAAAGCTACAGTTGCATTATACATTTCATCGGCCGAAGTTACTTTAACAAGATCTATCTGGGTATGTTGCACGCTTAAATGGGAAGGCCCGGATACCAAGAATACCTTGGCCCCCAGATTAGCCGCATTTTTGGCCAACTCGTAGCCCATTAGACCCGATGAGTGATTTCCGATAAACCTAACCGGATCAATGGCCTCATAAGTGGGGCCAGCCGTTATCAATACTTTCTTGCCACATAGCGGTAGCCCCTTGCCAAGATGATCATTGATAAAATCCACAATATCCTCGGGTTCGGCCATACGGCCCTCCCCTACCAATCCACTGGCCAACTCCCCTGATGTAGCCGGAATCATTACATTCCCAAAAGACAATAACTTTTTAAAGGTAGCTGAAGTGGATGGATGTTTATACATATCCAAGTCCATCGCCGGAGCAAAGTAAACAGGGCATTTTGCCGAGAGATAAGTGGCCATCAATAAATTATCACAGGTACCGTTGGCCATTTTGGACAGGGTATTGGCCGTAGCCGGGGCAATTAGAACTATATCTGCCCAAAGTCCCAATTCCACATGATTGTTCCAGGAAACAGTTCCGTTTTCCTCATCTACAAATGAAGATAGTACGGCATTCTTGGACAGGGTAGCCAAGGTTAAGGGGGTAACAAAAGAGCTGGCGCTTTCCGTTAAAACAACTTTAACGTTAGCGCCAGCTTTAATAAGTAAACGAACCAAAAAGGTGGTTTTATAAGCAGCTATACCCCCAGTAATGCCTAAAAGTATATTCTTGCCGCCCAACATCCTTTAAGCGTCTTTCTCTGTATTCCTGTGATAAATCTTATCATCCAACCACTCCTTTACCGCCAATGCATGTGGCTTGGGCAGTTTTTCGTAGAATTTAGAAACCTCGATCTGCTCCTTGTTTTCAAAAACTTCCTCCAAACTATCACTGTAGGTGGCAAACTCTTCCAACTTCTCCAAAAGCTCTTTTTTAATTTCAGAATTAATCTGAACAGCTCTTTTAGCAGTTATTGAAATTGCCTCATAGATATTTCCAGTTTTGGCATCAAAATCATTTTTATTGATCGTCACCGTGGAAACAGGAGCCTTCGAGTTTTTTAAATCGTTCATATTCATATCAAATCGTATTTTATTTGGAATAAATTTCTAATTCTTTTTCAACTTTTTCCAAGGTCTTATTGGCATCCTTAAGATACTTGGACTCCGGAAAATATTTTTTAAAAGTCACATAAGCCGCCTTGGCATCATTCAATCGACTTTTTTTAAGATAATCGAAGCTGTTCAGGGCTAAATTGGTTGACGCATCAAACTTGTAATATAGGGCATCTTCGCGATAAACGGAACCCGGGTTGTCTGAAATAAAGTTGTCAAAAGCGGTAACCGCGGGAGTTAAAAAGGTATAATCAAATTCCCCAATAGTATTGAATTGTTTTGCTATCTCATAGGATTTGCGTTCTTTCTTGGTCGTCAATTCCCTTGCCATGATATTGGCCTCCACTAGAAATTCGGATTCCTGGTAGGTATTGATGAAGTTTTGCAATTTTATCAGGGCCTTGTCGGTATCTGTTTGATCTAAAGAATATTTTGGGGAAAGCATATAATAACTTTTAGCACCGTAAAACCCTGCTTCTACAGCCTTATCACTTTTAGGATAAGATTTCAGGAACCTTTCGAACTGGTAACCTGCCATATTGTAGTCCTTGGTCTGGAAATAAGAATCCGCAAGAAAGTACATAACACGTTCTCCCTGAGGCTTGCCTATATACTTTGGAGCAATCTGTTCCAACAAGCGGTTCGCCCTTTTAAAATCACCGGCATCATAAAATTTTTCCGCCAAATCGTATTTGGCCTTAACATCTTCATTTTTAAGTACCTTTTGGTACTCACTACAAGAGCTAAGGATGGTGACCACTAATAAAAAGGAAAATAGACGCTTCATTTTTAAAAACATTTTGCAAAATTAAGGATTCTAAACGGATATAAAAAACATTTTTATCGCGCTAAAATAGCCCGCCTCTTTACCAACTACAACATTTTTATGCAAGTTTTAACTTTGTTGGTAAAAAATCCTATTCCAGATAGTCGTGTTTTACTAAACGACCGTCTTCAGCAAGGTGTTCAAAAAACTCTTAATGGTCTTTTTTAAAGTTGCAGTGGCTTCTACCAATGGCAACCTTACAACTGCAGTTCCCAGGCCAACAGCTTCCAACAATGCCTTGATACCCGCGGGATTACCTTCTTTGAAAATTAAATCCATACCGTCCTGCAAGGCATAGTGCAATGCAAAGGCCTCCTTAACTCTGCCAGCCAATCCAAAACGCATCATTTGGGAAAATTCTGAAGGAAGTCCCTGTCCCAAAACAGATATTACCCCAGAACCACCAGCCAATACTGTGGAAAGTGCGGTAAAATCATCTCCAGAAATTACCATAAAATCAGCAGGTTTATCCTTAATGGTACGCATAATCTGAACCATATCACCACAAGCCTCCTTAATACCAATTATATTGTTAAAGTCATTAGCCAATCTCAATACCGTTTCGGGCAACATATTACTTCCAGTTCTACCAGGTACATTGTACAAGATAATGGGCTTGGGCGAGGCCAAGGAAATAGCTTTAAAATGCTGATAAATCCCCTCTTGCGTAGGTCTATTGTAATATGGCGAAACCGATAAAACAGCTACAAAATCCTTTAGATCAGTTTCCTGCAGTTCTTCAACAACGGCCGCAGTGTTGTTACTACCCACACCCAAAACCAATGGTAGCCTTCCTGCGTTGGCATCTACAATGGTATCTATAACCAGTTGTTTTTCCTTTTTGGTCAATACAACAGACTCCCCAGTAGTTCCTAAAACAACCAAATAATCCACTCCACCATCCACACAATAGTTTACGATTTTTGCCAAAGCTATCGTATCTATAGAAAAATCCTCCTTAAAAGGAGTCACCAGGGCAACACCTGTTCCAACTAACTGTTCCATTATTTAATCTCATTTAAAACCCTTAAATATTTCCTCAACTCCTTTTTAAAAGTTTGGAAATCCTTGATGGGAGTATTCAATATCAAATCATTTAAATTTTTATCCACACTACCAAAACCTACCTTTAGCCTGGCTTTGGTCTTTATCGTCATTAACTGTAATAATAATTTTTCATCCGTATAATAATTAACCAAAAGGTCGTATTCCCTGTTTAAAAACTCCAAGGCATAGCTATTTTCAATATTCGCTTTCCACCCCAAATCTTTATCGGAAAAAACTGGGGTTGAATAAGGGGAATTTTTGTCATAATATTTCTTGTACCCAATTATTTTCACAGAATTGGGCCTAAGGGAAAATTCATCCACAAACTCATAAAATGCATTGGCATTTTCAAACTCGTCCAAATCAACAATACAACCAACAGAACTTATGCCTTTAGCCCGATTAATAGTTTCAGTAGGGCTGTTCAAGCCCCGTTGTATAAACTTTTTACCGGCCCTAAATTTAATTTTTTCCTTAAGCGTTTTTAAAAACATGTATTTTTACATTTTCAAGATTGTAAATGTAAATAATATCACCTCAATAATTATACGAAGGTAAGAAGTATATGGATTTAAAAAACAAACATTTTGTTATAATTGCAACAATTATGCTCGCGCTTAGTTGCAAGGAATCCGTTCCTAAACTAAGAAACATTGAAGGACAAAGGATTCAGATCAATTACACTTCCAGTCCAAAAGATTCAGTAGAAAACCTCATCGCCCCATATCGCAATAGGATCAACCAGGTATTGGACAGTGTTTTGGCCTATGCCCCAACTGCTATATCCAAAACAGATGGTACGCTGAATACTCCCGCCGGCAATTTAATGGCAGACATTGTAATGCAGGAAGTAAACCCCGTTTTTGCTGCCAGAACCGGGAAACAAATAGATTTTGTACTTCTTAACTTTGGCAGTATACGATCCGTAATTTCAAAAGGGAACATTACCGAACGCACGGCCTACGAGGTAATGCCCTTTGAAAACTCGGTGGTTATTGCCGAATTGGATGGCAAGGCCATTAGGGCCATGGTATCATTCCTAATAAAGTCCACCGTTGCCCACCCAATTGCAGGGATTCAGATAATCGTGGATAAAAATAAAAGTTTGCAGGCGGTAAACATTCAAGGTAAACCCTTTGACGAAAACAAGACTTATTATGTTGCCACTTCAGATTATTTGATTACCGGTGGTGATAAAATGGATTTTTTAAAAGAATATATTTCTTTGACGGATTCAGATTATCTGATAAGAAATACCTTGATCGATTATTTTAAAAAAATAGATACTCTTACTGCGGCTACGGATGACCGGTTTATGCAAATCAAATAATTATGGAACGTAGAAAATTTATATCGGGAACAGCAGCCTCCGCCACTTTTATAGGTATGGGAGGGCTATCGATGAATTCTTGCCGAAATTCTGCAAAAAAACACATTACTATCTTGCACACGAACGATGTGCATAGCCATATAGACCCCTTTCCTACCAACCATTCGGTCTATCCCAATTTGGGCGGCTTGGCAAGAAGGGCAACTTTGGTTGATCAAATCCGAAAAGAAAACCCGAATACCCTATTATTTGATGCTGGCGACATTTTTCAGGGGACACCCTACTTCAATTTTTATGGGGGAGAATTGGAATTTAAACTAATGAGCATGTTAAAATATGATGCCGCTACCATTGGAAATCACGATTTTGACAACGGCCTAAATGGCCTTTATGCCCAACTGCCCTATGCCTCTTTCGATTTTTTATCGGCCAATTATGACTTTACCAATACCCTTATGGATGGTCATGTGAAGCCATATAAAACTTATATTGTAGATGACATAAAGATCGGAGTCTTTGGATTGGGAATAGAGCTGGCCGGGCTGGTCACCAAAAAGTTGTACCAAGAGACCGTTTATCTAGACCCCATAGAAATTGCCCAAGACATAAGCCGTACCTTAAAGGAGGAGGAAAAATGTGATTTAATTATTTGTCTTTCCCACTTAGGATATCAATATCAAAACCCTCAAAAACCCGATGACCTAAAATTAGCGGCCAAAACAGAGAACATTGATTTGATTATAGGAGGCCATACACATACATTTTTGGACAGGCCCACCATAGTGAACAATAGAAAAAACGAACAAATATTAGTAAACCAGGTAGGCTGCTTCGGCATTAATCTAGGCCGAATCGACTTTTACTTCGACGATGGCAAGCAAAACATTGCAGAGGGAGTGACTATCACGGTATAACCGCATAATATGATTCAAGAAAAAGGAAAATCTATAGTTACAAAAAAGATTATAAAAATACTGGGAGATGATTTTGTAGAACACACGGACGCCTTAGCGGTTGAAGAACCCCTGCAAATTAGTATCAGCGTTCTAACAGTGGAATTCCCCCTCAACAATAAAAACATCTCCATTACTATGAGAACCCCGGGTCATGATCAGGACCTAGCCCTTGGATTTCTGTTCACCGAGGGCATTATCCACACTTCCAATCAAATAAAAAGGGTCACTCTTGATGAAAATAGCATAAATGTCCATCTAATTAATTCCGAAAACATAGATCTTGGTAAACTGGAGCGGCATTTCTACACCAGCAGTAGTTGCGGTGTTTGCGGCAAAGCCAGTATTGAAGCCATAAAAACAATCTGTCGCCTACCCCCTTCCCTAGCGGATTTTCAGATCGAAAAAAATCTTATTAAATCCTTTCCCGGCATTCTTAAGCAAGAGCAGAACATTTTTAACAATACTGGAGGGATACACGCAGCGGCGCTATTTAATTTTCAAGGCGAACTAATTGCAATGCGCGAAGATGTTGGGAGGCATAACGCTTTGGACAAAATTATTGGCCATTTACTTGCTCAGGACCTAATGCCCTTGGACCAACATTTATTGTTTCTGAGCGGTCGCGCCAGCTTCGAATTGATCCAAAAAGCAGCAATGGCAGGGATTCACTTTATTATGGCCGTGGGAGCCCCGTCCAGCTTGGCCGTAGAAATGGCCTTGGAGCACGATATTACCTTAATAGGTTTTCTAAACGAAACCCGATATAACATCTACACCGGCTCCAAACGTATTAAAATTTAGGAATCTAAACTTTGAGACCGATAGCCGAATACCTAACTTTATAGAATATAGAATAAGGATTAAAATATAGTTTGAATGAAAATTAGGATACAAGGAAATTCGGTTCGTTATAGACTTACCCGTTCAGAAGTTGCGTCATTGAAGAAAGAAGGCTATTACAAGGAACAGACCGCTTTTAATGGCAAGGATTTTACCTACGCCGTTGCTGCCAAGGAAAACATTACCGGCCTCCAAGCGGAGTTTCAAGGAGATACCATTACCTTATGTCTACCTAAGAATGAAAGTATTAAATGGCCGGATAACGAGCGGGTAGGCTATGAAAACAAAATGATTTTAAACGACGGCCAAGTACTTAGTTTATTATTGGAAAAGGATTTTGTTTGTTTGGATGAGCGCGTGGAGGACCAATCCGACAATTACCCCAACCCTGCGGCAACAACCAAAAAATAATGGCAAACAACCCTGAAAAATCAAATCCTAGTCCTACCTCACCGGCAAAATTAACCGGTCTAAAAACTACAAGCCCCAAAAAAGTGGCTGCTGGTATTCCTGCGGTTATCTCCTCTGCAAAACATGTATTTGGGGAAATGGGACTCGGTCGAGGATTAAAAGCACTTGCAAACCTCAACCAAAAAGGTGGAATTGATTGTCCTGGTTGTGCCTGGCCAGATCCGGATGATGAGCGAAGCACTATAGCCGAATATTGCGAAAATGGTGCCAAGGCCATAGCTGAGGAGGCCACTACCAAAAAACTGGATACCGACTTTTTCCTAGAAAACAGTGTTTCCCAACTTTCCATGCTTTCAGATTACGAAATAGGAAAAAAAGGGAGGTTGGCACAGCCCATGTACTTGCCCGAAGGCTCCGATTATTATCAAGAAATAAGCTGGGAAGGGGCTTTCTCCAAAATAGCAGATCATCTAAATGGGTTAAAAAGTCCTGACGAGGCTATATTTTACACCTCAGGAAGGACAAGCAACGAGGCAGCCTTCCTTTACCAACTTTTTGTCAGGGAATACGGCACCAACAATATGCCGGACTGCAGCAATATGTGCCATGAAAGCAGTGGCGTTGCCCTTACAGATACCTTGGGCATAGGCAAGGGTTCTGTAAAACTGGAAGATTTTTACAAGACCGAGGTAATTCTGATCCTAGGTCAAAATCCGGGCACCAATCACCCTAGAATGCTGAGCGCCCTTAAAAAGGCCAAAGAAAATGGAGCTACCATTATCTCAATAAACCCGATCATTGAAACCGGATTATTAAATTTCAACAATCCCCAGGAAATAAAAGGAGCCTTGGGAATAAAATCGAAATTAACGGACCTATACCTTCAGGTAAAAATAAATGGTGATATGGCGCTCCTTCAAGCATTGATAAAACTTATGCTGGTTGATGAGGACAAAGATCCGGGAACTGTTTTCGATTTGGATTTTATAAAAGATAAAACCCAAGGTTTTGAAGATTACTTAACGCACATTAGAACACTTGATCTAAATAATTTAATAGCAGAATGTGGAATTCCCCTTCAAACGCTGCAGAGTGTGGCCACTATCCTGCGCAATAACGATAAGATTATTGCTTGCTGGGCCATGGGCCTTACCCAGCATAAGAATTCGGTAAACACCATAAAGGAGGTCGTAAACCTTTTATTATTAAAGGGAAGTATAGGAAAACCTGGGGCCGGTACCTGTCCTGTTCGTGGTCACAGCAATGTACAGGGAGACCGAACCATGGGAATTTATGAAAAGCCCTCAGCATCATTTTTGGACCAGCTGGAGAAAGTATTCCACTTCAACCCACCACGCAAACATGGATTTGACACGGTGGAAAGTATTACAGCCATGCATGGCGGCAAGGCCAGTGTATTTTTTGCCATGGGCGGTAATTTCCTTTCCGCCACTCCAGATACCCTGTTTACGGCCGAAGCGCTTCAAAAATGTGACCTGACCGTTCAGGTTTCCACCAAACTAAACCGCAGTCATCTTATCCACGGCAAAGAAGCCCTAATCCTACCGTGTTTAGGAAGAACGGACAAAGACCTTGTCAAGGGCGAATTACAGTTTATAAGTGTTGAAAATTCCATGGGGGTAGTTCATAGTTCTAAAGGGAGTCTTAAACCCATATCGTCCCAGATGTTAAGCGAACCAGCTATTGTTTGCCAATTGGCATTGGCCACCCTAAAAAATTCCAAAGTGGATTGGAAAAAATATTTGCAACATTATGACCATATCCGGGACAGCATAGAAGAATGTATTCCTGGATTTGAGAACTACAACCAAAGGATAAGACAGCCTTCCGGCTTTTATTTGCCCAACGGGGCAAGGGACAATTCCTATAATACCACAAGTGGCAAGGCCAATTTCAGTGTATCCAATAGTGAGGCCATCGTCTTGGACGAAGGTGAGCTTTTAATGATGACCATAAGGAGCCATGATCAGTTCAACACCACTATTTACGGCCTGAATGATCGCTACAGGGGCATATTCAATGAACGAAGGGTTATATTGATGCACCCCAAGGATATTGAAAGATACCAACTAAAGGAAAGGGATCTGGTGGACCTTTATAATTTTCACAACGATACGGAAAGGATAGCGCAAAAGTTCATTGTATTGCCTTACAATATCCCTGAAAAATGTTGTGCCACCTATTTTCCGGAGGCCAATATCCTAGTGCCTTTAAACAGCACTGCCGATAAAAGCAATACCCCTACTTCCAAATCAGTAATCATTAAACTTAAGAAACATATATCCTAGCCTGTTCAATGGTAAATTCTGCTTCCACTAAACCAAGATATAGTTATCATGACGACCCTAAAAAGAAGCAATTCAAAAAATTTGGATTTTATAGCGCTGGTCAAACTTCTAGATGCCGATCTAAAGTTGAGGGATGGAGATGACCACGGCTTCTATGCGCAATACAATGGCATAGAAAACCTGTCCTTTGTTGTTTTGGCCTATTCGAATAACGCACCCATAGGTTGTGGCGCCATTAAGGCCTATAATGACAATACCATGGAAATAAAAAGAATGTATGTTGCCTCGCAGGAACGCGGTAAAGGAATTGCCTCAAAAATATTAAAAGAGCTTGAAATATGGGCCGCAGAACAAAATTACAGTTCCTGTATTTTGGAAACAGGACTTAGACAGCCTGAGGCGATTGCCCTTTATAAAAAAAAATGGTTACGCTACTATTCCCAATTACGGACAATATAAAGGTATTGCCAACAGTGTTTGTTTTTTAAAAAAGCTATGACGTTGTTTTCAAAAACCCTAACTTAACAGGCATTAAAAAAATCTAATATTTATCTTAAACCAATTCCAATGTACAAAGCTGCATATATTTCAGTTCTTTTATTACTATTAACAATAAACACCTATGGCCAAGCCAACCAGAGGGAATATTACCAACTAAAAACCTACCTCTTGGATACCGAGGAACAGGAAAATACCACAGACCAATACCTCAGCAAGGCCTTGCTGCCTGCTCTCAAAAAACTCAATATCAAGAACGTGGGTGTCTTTAAACCAAGAACAATCGATTCCTTAAATCCTAGAAGCATAAAATTATTGATCCCAATGAAAGGTCTTGGCGATTTAGAAACCATGGAGACCAAACTTCAAAAGGATAAAGTTTATATGGCGGCAGCCAAGGATTTTTTGGATGCCTCTTATAAAAACCCTCCATTTAGCAGGGTCGAATCAGTTATTCTAAAAGCCTTTGTGGATATGCCCAAGATGAAGCCTTCGCCATTAAGCGGTCCCCGAAAGGACCGTGTTTATGAATTAAGAAGTTATGAGTCGGCAACAGAGGCCAAATACATCAACAAGGTAGACATGTTCAACAAAGGTGGGGAAATAAGTCTTTTCGATAGTTTAGGCTTTAATGCCGTATTCTATGGTGAAGTACTTTCAGGTGCAACAATGCCGAACCTTATGTACTTGACCACATTTGAAAATCAGGCCAGTAGGGATGCCCATTGGAAATCCTTTTCAGATTCACCGGTTTGGAACAAAATAAAATCGAACCCCAATTACCAGAACAACGTTTCCAAAAACGTCACGCGTTTCTTCTACCCTACTGAATATTCCGATTATTGATCATAACCCCTATTATTTTTCTCGTTCTGGCGAAGAAGCGTAAGGATATAGAACTTTAAATACATAAAAAGCGGTCATGAAAATTTATCATGACCGCTTTTCTTTTGTATTCACTACCAGGCCTTAACGCCAAACAAGCAACATTACTTCTATTGGTCTAAAAAATACTCCACCAATTGTAGTTGTTCCTCCTCCAAATTTATAACAGGGAATTTTTTTCCGGCCATCCTATACCAATATCCGGCATTGAACTTATCCCCTTCTTTTCGATGCAGATAGGCATGGATCCAGCTACCATTGGTATTATGCAGGTCCTGTGCAATATCATGGGAAGATTCCCAATCCCCCTTGGCATCAAACCACATAGCCCGTAAAGCTTCAGGCCAAGAAGATGGTGCCGATTGCTGCGACAAGGTTGCATTAAACTCTTCAATACTTTTTGGAACGGACATCACTCTAAATTTATATGTACAATTAGGCTACGGTATTCGACAGGGTCCCTATTGAATCAATAGTAATATTAACAACATCCCCATGATCCAAGGTAAAAGAATCCGGAGGCACCACTCCTGTTCCCGTCATCAAAAGGCTTCCAAAAGGAAAGGACATTTCACGATACAGATAGTGAACAAGATCGGTAAGTTTTCGCTTCATTTGTCCTACCTCGGTCTCTCCCTCGAACACTGTATTTCCTTTACGAACAATTTGTATATTGATCTTGGCATCCATAGAAATAGGCTCCTTGCTCAACCATATACACGGGCCCACAGCAGCTGCCCCGTCATAACTCTTGGCCTGGGGAAGATATAATGGGTTTTCCCCTTCAATATCCCTGGAACTCATGTCATTACCAATGGTATAGCCTATTATTTTGGCATTTGGGGTTATCACCAGGGTCAATTCCGGCTCAGGAACATTCCATTTGGAATCCTTTCTGATCCTAACATCCTGCTTATGCCCTACTGCCCTACTAGCTGTACTTTTAAAAAACAATTCCGGCCTTTCCGCATTATAGACACGGTCGTAAAAATCGCCTCCCCCGGCATCTTTGGATTCTTCAATGCGGGCCTCCCTACTTTTGTAATAGGTTACCCCGGATGCCCATATTTCTTGACGTCCCACAGGGGGCATTAAACTGCCGTTCAATATGGTTGCACTATTTTCAATAGGATCAAGCTTGGAAATTAAACTTAATGTATTGTCGTAAATGGCATCATCGCTAATAAATGAATCCCATTCCTTATCGATAAGATAAAATTTATGGTCATTTTCAATCAAAACTCCTTGGTTGGTCTTATAAACTTTCATTCTTTAAAAATTAGATTATTAAACTGATTATGGTTAAAACGATCATTGCGGAAAAGCCCAAAATAGCAGTCCCTAAACTGTGTGTCCTATATCCTTGATTTACTTTCATATCGCTAAGTTGGGTAACCACCCAAAAAAAACTATCGTTGGCATGGGACACTAGGGATGCACCAGCGCCAATAGCAATGACAGCCAAAGCTTTTGAAACCTCGGTATCAAAACCCATTGCCGGCATTAAAGGGGCAATAATGGACGCTGTTGTAATTATGGCTACCGTAGAGGAGCCCTGGGCAGTTTTGATGCCGGCAGCAATAAGGAACGGAAGCCATATCCCTAAATTTCCGTTGGAAATATTGTTCTCCAGCAAGGAACTAATGTCCGAAGTCTGTAGAACTTTTCCAAAGGCCCCACCAGCCCCGGTTATTAATATAATTATGGCTGCTGAAGTAAGTGCCTCCCCTATCCAACCCGAGGTGCTCAACATTTCCCTATCCAATTTTTTGGGCAGGGTAAAAGACAATACCATTCCTATCAATAGGGCTACAACTGGGTTGCCCACAAATCCTATAGCGTACTTAAATGTTCCTTCCCCAAAAGGCAGAGTGGGGTATTCGGCAAAAGACCTCAACACAATAAGAATGATGGGAACGACTATAGGAATAAAGGATTTAAAGACCGATGGAGCGTTTTCCAGCTGGGAATTGATCTGCTCCTCCGTTAGTTTTGGTGCTGGATCAATGAAAATTCTTGAACCTATTTTTTTAGCAAACAAAATACAGACCAATAAGGCCGGTATACTGGTCATTAGACCGAAGAGGATAACCTGACCCAAATCGGCGCCTAAGATTCCAGCAGCAGCGATGGGTCCCGGAGTTGGGGGTACCATGGTGTGGGAAGCCATCAAGCCCAGTGACAAGGCCACTGTTGTTCCCGCCAAGGACAATTTTGCCTTTTTGGTAAGTGCCCTATTTAATGGGGAGACGATAATAAAACCGCTATCTGCAAATACTGGTATGGATACAAAATAACCAATAAAACCCATGGCCATATGAACGCGCTTGGGACCAATAATCTTTAGGACAAGGTTCGCCAAGGTATAGGCACCGCCCGATTTTTCCAGAAAAGTCCCTATAATTAAACCTGCGATAATGATAATGCCAATGCCCCCGATGGTGCTTCCAAAGCCATCATTAATAGTTTTTATGAGCTCATCCAATGGGAGTCCAGAAAAAATACCGAATAACAGACTAGCGGCAAGCAACGCCAAAAATGGGTGAAGCTTAAATCGGGTCGAGGCCACAATTATGAATACAATACAGAGTAGAAGAAGTAGTATGGTATACATAATTATAATTTAGTACAAATATCTTTTTCCCTCATACGCCCTTATTTTTTTTTACTTCCAGCTCTATTCTTTTTCTATTCCCGTGGATGTGACAACTATAGCATATTCAAGAAATCCGTCTCCGAAATAATGGGGACGCCCAGACTTTCGGCCTTGGTCCTTTTACTGGGGCCCATTTTGTCCCCTGCCACAAGATAAGAAGTTTTTGAAGAAATACTAGAGCCAACCTTTCCGCCGTTGTCCTCTATCAATTTTTTAAGTTCATCCCTACTCAAGTTTTCAAACACCCCGGATACCACGAAGGTCTGCCCCTTTAGCAAGTCGGTCTGATTCTCCAGTTTATCGGCCGAGACTTCAAATTGTACCCCGTACCCTCTTAATCTGGAAATAATTTCAAGATTGATTCCGTTCCGAAAAAATGATACCACACTTTCTGCAATACGTTGGCCAATTTCATCGACCGTCATTAATTCCTCTACGGTAGCCATCATAAGGCCATCTATATTTTTATAGGCTCTTGCCAGCTTCTTGGCTACGGTTTCTCCAACAAATCTGATTCCTAAGGCAAATAGTACCCTTTCGAATGGAATTTTGACCGATTCGGCAACCCCTTTTACAAGATTTTCGGCCGACTTTTCAGCCATTCGTTCCAAGGGTATCAGTTGCTCTTTGGTAAGTAAATAAAGATCCGCGTAACTTTCAATAAGACCCTCCTTAAAGAGAAGTTCAACGGTTTCCCCTCCAAGACCCTCTATATCCATCGCCTTACGCGAAATATAATGTTGAATACGTCCCGTAATCTGGGGAGGACATCCATACTCGTTGGGGCAATAATGTTTGGCATCACCCTCAGTACGTTCCAATAGGGTATTACATTCCGGACAATGATCTATATATTGGGTAGGCTCAGAAGATATAGGTCTTTTAGTAAAATCCACCCCCACTATTTTCGGGATTATTTCCCCTCCTTTTTCCACAAAGACGGTATCCCCTTCCCGAATATCGAGCTTTTCTATTTGGTCAGCATTGTGTAAGGATGCCCTTTTTACAGTAGTACCCGCCAAAAGTACTGGTTCTAAATTTGCAACGGGGGTTATGGCCCCTGTACGCCCTACTTGATAAGTAATTTCATTTAACACGGTAGAGACCTGCTCTGCCTTGAATTTGTAGGCCATGGCCCAGCGAGGGGATTTGGCCGTGTACCCCAGCTCCTCCTGATGTTGAATACTATTCACTTTAATGACCACCCCGTCCGTCTCATAGGGCAATTCGTGCCTGTGTTTGTCCCAGTGATCTATAAACTCCAAAACCTCATCCGTGTTTTTACATAGTTTGGCAGCTTTTGGAACTTTGAACCCCCAATCCCTAGCTTTCTCCAACATTTGGGATTGGGATTCCAATTTTAAATTTACCCCAACAATACTGTACAACAGGCAATCCAATGGCCGTTCGGCGACCAGGGCACTGTCCTGCAATTTTAAACTGCCCGATGCGGTGTTTCTAGGATTCATATAAGGATCCTCCCCATTCTCTATCCTTTCTTGGTTCATTTTGGCAAAGCCTTCAAAAGGCAAAACAATTTCCCCGCGAATATCAAATTTAGGGGGATAATCCCCTTTTAATTGCAAGGGCACCGATCTAATTGTCTTTATATTACTGGTAACATCATCCCCCTGAAATCCATCACCACGGGTCACCCCCTTTACCAATTGTCCATTTTCATAGGTTAAACTTATGGAAGCCCCATCATATTTGAGTTCACAGGTAAATTCAACCGGGGCATCGCCCAATATTTTTTGAATTCGTTTTTCCCAATCTTCCAGGTCTTCTTTGGAATATGAATTGTCCAAAGAATACATGCGATGCTCGTGTACCACCGTTTCAAAATTTTTGGTAATTGTCCCTCCCACCCTTAAGGTCGGGGAACTGGCATCATAAAATTCTGGATGCTTTGCCTCAAGAGCCTGCAGCTCCTTTAATTTCATATCAAACTCAAAGTCGGAGATCGTTGCATTGTCCAATACATAATAATTATAATTATGTTCCCGAAGCTCTGTTCTAAGGTTTTCAATTTTTTGTTTGATTTCCATTTATAGTTGATCCTTTTTAATCCATATTGGCAATGGCAAGGGTTGGTAATTTTTCATTTTATGTAATAGTCCGTCAATAGAGTTATCTACCAACAATATATCGTAATATTCCTGCTTTAAAAATCCTTTAGTTACCATGGTACGTAACATAGCTAGCAATTCATCATAAAACCCATTAATATTTAAAAGGCCAATTGGTTTTTGGTGCAGCCCAAGTTGAGCCCAGGTAATCATCTCGAACAACTCCTCCATAGTACCATACCCCCCTGGAAGTGTAATGATTCCGTCGGAGAGGTCATGCATCCTTAATTTCCGTTGATGCATATTTTCGGTAATTATAAGTTTGGTAAGTCCGTTATGAAATACTTCCTTTAATTTTAAAAAATCGGGGATAACACCTATAACCCTGCCCTTATGGTCCAGGGCTCCTTGGGCCAATCTTCCCATAATACCAATTTTCGCGGCACCATAGACCAATGTTATACCCTCTTTTGCAAAAATTGCCCCCAACTCATAGGCGCATTCCACTATTTCTGGATCATTGCCCTCACTGCTTCCACAAAATACAACTATGCTTTCCATATTTATCGAACTTTCCACTTGGGAAAATATTAGTGATCTATAACTTTTTTAATTCCTTGGGCTTTAAGAGACCATGGCTATGTCTGCTATTTCAACTTATTTGTTTAGGGTCGAGCTGTCCTTTTAACATTCTGTCATTTCCAAACATATCTTTTCTGAGCTCAATTTCGCTAAAATTTTCCGCTCTCAGAAGTTGTTTCATTTCTTCGCCAAGATATTGATTTATCTCAAAAAACAGGATCCCGCTTTTCTTTAGATGGCCTAAAGCAAAGCTTGTTATTTTTTTGTAGAAAATCAATGGATCCTCATCTGAAACAAAAAGAGCCAAACCGGGTTCGTGCTCCACGACATTATTTTTCATTTCCAATTTTTCCAATTCCCTGACATAGGGAGGGTTGGACACTATTACATCAAATTTATCTTTAAAACCCATAATAGATAAAATATCCGCTTCCAGAAAGACTATATCCACTTCATTATCCATGGCGTTCTGCCCGGCCATCTGCAATGCTTTTTTTGAAATATCCAGGGCATATACTTTGGCATTGGGCAAGTTTTTGGCCAGGGAGATGGCAATACAACCACTTCCTGTCCCAATATCCAGTATTTTCACTTCTTCCCGAGCCCCCCCTTTTTGAACCTCATTTATAATCCAATAAACCAATTCCTCCGTTTCGGGCCTAGGTATCAAAACGTTTTCATCTACACGAAACTCCAGTTCGCAAAAATGGGCCTTCCCTAAAATGTGTTGAATAGGACGTTCTTGTTTTAATTGGCTCAATGCATAAAACAAAGGATCCTCATTTTCCTTGGACACCACAAGATTAGGTTGCAAGGCCAAAACAAATCTTTCCAAACCCAAATAATGATCTATTACCAAGTAAAAAAAACTATCCACCTCTTCTTTTGGAAAAAGGGGATCCAGCTCTATATGGTAAATGTTCTTAATTTCTTTTAATAACATTCTAAATTTTTGGCAAACATTGTAATCATTATGTACCTAAAAAGGATCCATAATGATCTAAACTGTGTCTATAAACTTTTAAGCATCCAAACCGGACATGAATAATGACCGGTATTTCCCATTGGCGCTTTGATATAATGAAACCCGGACTTTAAATATAATTTTTGGGCGTCTTCCATATAGGGCATGGTTTCCAAATAACAGTGTTCGTAGCCATATTCAGTAGCTCTGTCCAAGCATATATTGATCATTTTAATTCCCAATCCCCTTCCCCTGGCCTCTTCTAGAAAATACATCTTCTGTAATTCACAGATGTTGCCATCGTAATTCTCCAACTGGGCAATTCCGGCGCAACCAATAATCTTACCGTTATCCTCCACCACAAAATAATCGGCCTTTGGTACGTCATAGTTTTCGAACATATGATCCAAGGCCTTATCCGCATAGGCGGTACCCACTTTAGGAACACCCAGGTCCTCCAAAACTTTTCTTATTACCCTGGCAACATTCTCATTGTCTTTGGGCTGAATTTCCCTTATGATAGTGACTAACATATGATTACCAATAATCTACTTATATTGTTCTATTTTTACGAAGTGAAGATACACGAAAAATATATTTCAAGATGCATACAGCTCGCCAAAAATGGCCTGGGAACTACCTTTCCCAACCCGATGGTGGGCAGTGTTATTGTACATGAAGGCAAAATTATAGGAGAGGGTTACACCAGTCCCTATGGTGGTTCCCATGCCGAGGTAAACGCTATAAATTCCGTAAAGGACAAGGTGCTTTTAAAGAAAGCTGCCATATATGTTACCCTGGAACCATGTTCCCATTTTGGAAAAACGCCTCCATGTGCAGACCTAATCATTAAGCATCAAATTCCGAATGTTGTTATAGGCCTTTTGGATCCACATGAAAAAGTTGCCGGAAAGGGCATTGAAAAATTAAAAGCTGCAGGCTGCAATGTCACTGTGGTTGTCCTGGAAAAAGAATGTATGGAACACCATAAACGGTTCCTAACCTCCCATACCAAAAAAAGACCATATATTATTTTGAAATGGGCAGAAACGGCAGATGGCTTCATAGCTCCCGCCCAAGATAAAAGAAATAACAATCCTGAACCTTATTGGATCAGCAATCCTTATTCCCAACAACTGGTCCACCAATGGCGCAGTCAGGAACAGGCCATTTTGGTAGGGACCAACACAGTATTGGTCGATAATCCAAAGTTAAACGTTCGTCATTGGAAAGGAAGGAATCCAATTCGAATTGTTTTGGACAGGGAGTTGAAAATCGACAATAAACACCACGTTTTGGATGGAAGCGTAAAAACCATCATCATTACCGCCCAAAAGCCTGAAAATCCACATAAGGGAATTATATATGAGGTTATTGATTTTGAAAATAATTTGGTAACCCAAATTTGCGACATCCTACATAAGCATGATATTATAAGTGTCATCATTGAAGGAGGCGCCAAAACACTACAAAGCTTTATAGACTCCGAATTATGGGACGAGGCTAGAATCTTCAAGGGCAAGAGTCAATTTAGGGAAGGCTTGGAATCTCCAAGGATCCATGGGTTTCTTGAAAGTGAAACGCAAATAGAATCAGACATATTAACTCTCTTAAAACATGATTAAAAACATCATATTCGATTTTGGGGACATCTTCATCAACCTTGATAAACAGGTAGTTTTTAGGGCACTGCAAGATAACGGCATCCAAGAATTTTTACCTAAATACCATACTATTAACGAAGACTTTGAAGTTGGCAAAATTAGTCCGCAAGAATTTGTAGAAAGACTACAACCTGATTTTCTACACCTTAGCCCTCAAGCAATTACCGATATTTGGAATTCCATGTTGTTGGATTTTCCAGAATATCGCCTCAACTTTTTGGAAAACTTGGCAAAGGAGAACAGCTATAGATTATTTCTTTTGAGCAATACCAATGCCCTTCACATTCCACATGTAATCAAGATTATGGGCAATGAAAGTTTTGAACGGTTTAAAAGTTCGTTTGAACAGTTCTATTTATCACACGAAATACAATTGAGAAAACCGAACCACGAAATATTCCAATTTGTTCTGGAGCAAAATAGATTGGACCCCCAGGATACACTTTTTATTGATGACACCAAGGAAAATACGGATGCAGCTAAGGAATTGGGTATAAACACTTGGAATCTAATTGTAGGCAAGGAAGATGTGGTTAATTTAAAGGAGAGACTATAACATGTTGGACCTTGCGTTAAGTATACTGTTTTCCAGCTTAATTTTTGTGGTTTTTAAATTGTATGACACCTATAAGATTCAAACTCTTTACGCCATCATAATCAACTATGTAGTAGCCTCTGCGGTAGGAATGTTTTTTTACGAAAAAAAAATTGAATTGTTCGAAATCCCAGCGAAACCATGGTTCCTTGGGACATTGGTTTTGGGAATATTGTTCATAGTTGTATTTAACCTTATGGCGGCCACCTCACAAAGAAGTGGAGTCTCGGTGGCTTCGGTTGCAACTAAAATGTCCCTGGTAATACCGGTCATATTTGGTTTGTTGGTATATAATGAAAAACTGGGAGCCTTAAAATCAGTAGGAATTCTATTGGCCTTGGCCGCCGTATACTTTGCATCTGTTAAGGAAAAGGATATCCCCCTCAAGAAAAATATCATTATACTGCCCACCTTGGTTTTTATTGGTTCCGGAATAATAGATACCAGCATTAAGTATTTGGAGGAGACCTTGGTCCCAAAGGAGGAATTTCCCTTATTTTCTGCGGTGGTTTTTGGTTCTGCCGCAACTACAGGGCTTATATTTATTACGATCAAATCCTTAAAAAAACGCACGGTGCCCAATATAACAACTATATTAGGAGGAATTACCCTAGGCATTCTAAATTATTTTTCGATATTTTACCTATTGCGCGCACTGCAGCACGAGAACCTAAATAGTGCCTCTGTTTTCACCATTAACAATGTAGCCATAGTTATGTTTTCTACGCTTTTGGGGGTTGTTCTGTTCAAAGAGCGTATCAGCATCAAAAATTGGGTGGGAATTACACTCGCGATTATTAGCATTTTGCTAGTGGCTTTTTTTTAATAGAACTATATGGAGTTAGACATTTACAAAACCTTGAAAGCACCTTCGGAGGAAATTTTGTTCAAAGAACGCAAAAGCAAGTTTTTTGGTTACGCCTATCCAATACAGCATGAGGACGAGGTAAAACCCATTATTGAAGAGCTCAGAAAACAACACCATACCGCCAACCATGTATGCTACGCCTGGCAGTTAGGAGTTGAAGATATTAATTACAGGGCCAATGACGATGGTGAACCCAATAATTCCGCGGGAATGCCCATATACGGTCAAATACAGTCTTTTGGAGTAACCAACGTCCTAGTGGCCGTGGCCCGTATCTTTGGCGGCACAAAACTAGGGGTCGGCGGATTGATATCCGCTTATAGGACAGCGGCACAAATGGCACTGGATTCGGCGGAAATAATAAAAAAAACATTACAACAACGATATTTGCTTTGTTTTGAATATTCGGAAATGGACAAGGTTATGCGAACCTTAAAGCAGCATCAAATGGAAATAGTTAGCCAGAAAATGGAAATGGACTGCAAAATTGAGATTTCCGTTAGGCAAAACGATGCCCTTCTTACAGAAAATATTTTTACAGCAATGTATCCTGTGAAAATTAAAAAACTAGATGTCTAAGTTATCGAGAATATAATTTGGACATTTTATGGGCTTATTGGTTTTCATATCCATAAATGCCAAAACCGTGTTCGCTTCTATTAACAATTCTTTCTCTTCATTTCGTATCTCATAGTCAAATTCTATTCTAACCATAGGCCGTTTCCGGATATAAGTTGTAACCGTTAAAAGATCGTCATATACTGCCGATTTCTTAAATAATATGTTTAAAGAAATTACAGGCAACATTATACCGTTTTCCTCCATCTTTTTGTAGGAAATGCCCATAGACCTTAACCATTCAACCCGTCCCATCTCCAGATATTGCGCGTAATTTCCGTGATAAACTACGCCCATTTGATCTGTTTCGCCATACCTGACCCTAAAAGAAAATTCATTAAAATCCATGTTATTCCGTGTAAAACCTTTATATTTAAAAGTGTGAAAATAATGTGGTACAACATGAGAAAAAAAAAGAGAAAATTCAACCTCTTTGGATTTTTTTTTTAGAATATTTGTTCACATATTTGCCCACTTGATAGTCCCACTTGACCTGGCCGAATATCATCCTTAATTTACACTAACCAAAAAAAGAAAACTTTAAAAATGAGTGTTACTGCAACGTCCGTATGGAACCATTGTTTGGGCTTTATTAAAGACAATATCCAACCGCAGGCATTCAAAACTTGGTTCGAACCAATTAAACCTGTTAAGCTTTCCGATAATGCCTTGAGCATTCAAGTTCCGAGTAAATTTTTTTATGAATGGTTGGAAGAGCACTATGTTAAATTGTTAAAAGTAGCCCTTACCAAAGAATTGGGTGAGACCGCTAAATTGGTGTACATCATTAAAATGGAAAACACCTATGGTAATCGGGAACCTTTTACAGAAAAAATACCTAGCTCCAATAGATCCCATGTAGAGCCACAGGAATTGGACGTGGCCATAAAATCCAAAAATCCGGAATTAAAAAATCCATTTGTAATACCGGGGATCAGAAATATAAAGATTGAATCCCAATTAAACCCGAGTTATAATTTCGATAATTTCTTGGAAGGCGACTCCAACAGACTAGCAAGATCGGCTGGTATGGCCGTTGCCAACAAACCTGGGGGTACCTCTTTTAATCCATTATTGGTGTTTGGCGGTGTAGGTTTGGGAAAAACACATTTGGCCCATGCCATTGGTGTGGAAATAAAGGACAAATATCCAGAAAGGACAGTATTATATATCTCTGCTGAAAAATTTACCCAGCAATATATTGAATCGGTCAAGAAAAACACTAGAAACGATTTTATTCATTTCTATCAGTTAATCGATGTGCTCATTATTGACGATGTACAATTTTTATCGGGAAAATCGGGAACACAGGACGTGTTCTTCCATATTTTCAATCATTTGCATCAAAACGGCAAACAGGTAATCCTAACCTCGGACAAAGCCCCTGTTGATATGCAAGACATAGAACAGCGTTTGCTTTCCCGTTTTAAATGGGGTTTATCTGCCGAGCTACAAACACCTGATTACGAAACAAGGATATCGATTTTAAAAAACAAATTGTATCGGGATGGCGTGGAAATGCCAGACGACATTATAGACTATGTTGCCAAGCATATAAAAACCAATATCAGGGAATTGGAAGGAGCCATAATTTCCTTGATTGCCCAATCTTCCTTCAATAAAAAAGAAGTCACTCTGGAATTGGCCCAATTGGTGGTGGAGAAATTCGTAAAAAACACCAAAAGGGAAGTGTCCATTGATTACATCCAAAAGGTAGTCTCCGACTATTTCGAAATGGATGTTGCCACACTACAATCAAAGACAAGAAAAAGACATATTGTACAGGCCAGACAATTGGCAATGTTCTTTGCAAAAAAATTCACCAAAGCCTCCTTGGCAAGTATAGGGTCCCAGATTGGAAAAAGAGACCACGCTACAGTGTTACACGCATGTAAGACCGTAGATAACCTTGCCGAGACCGACAAGCAGTTCCGAAAATACATAGACGACCTAACCAAGAAGTTTTCTTAAAACCTCAATTGCCATGAGAACCAAAGTCCTTATGGTCTGTTTGGGGAATATATGTAGGTCACCATTGGCCGAGGGTATTTTAAAAAGCAAATTGGGCAAGGAAGCCATCCAGGTCGATTCGGCGGGTACCGCCAGTTATCATATTGGAAAAAAACCGGATAATCGATCCATATCCATAGCCAAAAAATATGGTATCGACATTAGCCAGCAACGATGCAGGCAATTCACTGCCAAAGATTTTGACGAATTCGATCTGATTTACGCTATGGACAGAAGTAATTACGAAAACATAATTGCCCTGGCCGAAACTGAAAACGAGATTGCTAAAGTCAATTTATTACTTCATAGATCATATGTAGCCAACAAAGAAGTTCCAGACCCCTATTATGGGGGTGAAAATGGTTTTGAGGAAGTATTTCATTTAATTGATGCGGCATGCACCCTTATTGCACAGGACATAATTCAAAAATAATCTAATCCCTATGGACCAAACAATGGGCAATATTGGAAAATTATATTTAATCCCTACAACCTTGGGCGATAACGAGCCCTTGGAAGTTCTACCCATATCCATCAAAAGGACCATTGAACAAATAGATCATTACATAGTTGAAAATGAAAAAACGGCTAGACACTTTATAAAAAAGATCAGCTCCAAAAAGTCGCAGCCAAGTCTACATATCAATGTACTTAACAAATTTACGGAACCAGAAATTCTTCCCACTTTTTTGGACCCTTGTTTTGAAGGTTATAATGTAGGCATTATATCGGAAGCAGGTTGCCCAGGAATTGCAGATCCCGGTGCAGATATCGTGAGTATTGCCCATCAAAAAGGAATACAGGTAGTTCCACTGGTAGGCCCCTCCTCTATTTTATTGGCCTTAATGGCCAGCGGGCTTAACGGTCAAAGTTTTGCTTTTAACGGCTATTTGCCCATTGAAGCCGGAGAAAGAAAAAAGAGCATCAAGAAATTTGAAAAATTATCCAGAGATTTTGATCAATCACAGATTTTTATTGAAACCCCTTACAGAAACGATAAATTATTGGCCGAATTAATAAAAACACTTTCTCCTCAAACCCTGGTTTGCATTGCTTGCGACATAACATTGCCCACAGAGTATATCGCAACCAAAAAAGTGATGGATTGGCAAAGAATTTCTGTTGACCTTCATAAGAGACCAACTATTTTTATCATTCACTCATAAAAAAACCCTAACAATATGTTAGGGTCCTTCCATTTTCATAATTACAAATTCTTTATATTCTAGGATTTTTCTTGGGAGTTACATGGGAAATATCGTATCCCGAGAATTTTCTGATATAATAGGAAACAGATGACCCAAAGTCATCATCTACATTTAATTCCCCATAAGACCTCAAATATTTTTTTACGTTCCCTGCTCCTGCCAAATGTGCAGCCGCCAATATACCCGATTCCGTAATCTCCTGACCATTTATGACCACTCCAACAAAACGTTTAATATCCCTTCTCAGAATCCATTTATTTCTAGAAAGATTGGTATGAAATACCCTTTCCTGCAAAATTGGATCGTTAAGAAATAATGTAGCGTTGTAAACACCTAACAACTCCAAGGTACCTATACCAAATTGGTATTTACCTAGATAACCTAAGGCATTGGTGGTAAAATAATTTCCTTGAGATTCCTTAAAGGCTAAAGCCTCTTTAAACCCGTTGTAGGATGTTCCTAAAAAGGGTGGCGCAGCCATAGTCGTTTTTAAAACAGTTCTGTGTTTGGGAAACAAAACTTCTGTAGGTCCATTTACTCTAAAAGCCTCGGGAAGCACCATTTTAACTGGCTTAAACCCATAACTAACAAGAATAAAAATCATGATAACGGGGAACAAATAACTTGTCCACTTTCTCATATATTTGTTTTCTTAAGACTAACAACCAAAAAGGGTTTGCTTAAATTTCACTTTACAAAGATATGCCCGATTTTTAAAAACAGACCTATTTTAACGCAACTTTGTACAAAATGTTATGATTATTGGATAAATGACACAGAAATAAGGGTCAGTGGTTCAGCGGTTTATCTTTTGACTGTTTATCCACCGGACGTACTGCTCTTTATTGCGGTTATGCTGCGCCAATGTCTTCGCAAACTTGTGATAACCAAAATCTTCCACATTGGCCACAAAGTAATAATAGTCATGTTTTTCTGGATTTAAAACAGCATCTATGGCCGAAATATCGGGCATAGCAATTGGTCCTGGAGGCAAACCTGCATATTTATAGGTATTATAGGGCGAATCCAATTCCAAATCCTTATACAACACCCTTTTTATAATGGTATCAAAATTCCCCGTATGTAATTTTATGGCATAAATAACTGTTGGATCGGCCTGTAGAAGCATCCTGGTAGCCAATCGGTTTAGGTATACACCCGCCACCCTAGGCCGCTCATCTACTTTTGCCGTCTCTTTATGTACAATGGATGCCAATGTAATCACCTGAGAGGGGTTTAGGCCCAAGGATTTCGATTTGGCCATGCGTTCTTCGTTCCAAAACCTTTTGTATTCCTTCAACATCCTTTCCCTAAAGCCCTCCGCCGAAGTATTCCAGAAAAATTCATAACTATTAGGAATATACATGGACAGCGCCGTTTTATCGTTAAACCCATTTGCTTTTAGAAATTCCAGCTCCCCAAAGACACTCAATAAAGCTGTACTATCGGCCTCGATCTGAAGCGATATCCTACCCGCCAAATCCGCTAAGTTCTCCTGGTTGTTAAATGCAACCTTTACGGGAATATTGCCACTTCTCAGCGAATTGACAATATCATTATTGCTCATCCCCTTTTTTATAGCATATTTTCCTGCTTTTATATTGGTGCTATAGCCTTTTTTATCCGCTGCGGATTCAAACGTATTCAAATCCTTCAAAAGCGGTTCTATAATCACTTTAACTTTATCGAAATCCGAATCTGAAGGTATGAACACATAGGCTACTTCATTGTTAAATTGCGTATTGGGCACAAAGAAGGCCCTGTAAACCATAAAGGCAAATGCACCACCCACCAACATTCCAGCAATAACGATAACCAATAAAATTTTCTTTATATACATTAGCTATTTATCTTTTGAAACAAGATTTCATTTTTAAAAGCTCCGTTGAAGTAAATCCAATCCTTTTTTATTCCAACTTTTTCAAACCCTAGTTTTGAAAACAAATGTATGCTAGGAGCGTTTTCCTCCAATACATTTACATAAACCTGTCTCATTCCCAATACCAAAAAGGCATAATTGGTAAGTATCTCTATGGCTTCCGCGCCAACTCCCTTATTTCTATCCACCTTACTACTCACAATAATCCCCATTCCTACCCTCAAATTCTTGGGGTCAAAATCAAACAAATCAATTAAACCTAATATAACACCTTTCAAATTGCAAATACACAATCGCAATTGTTTTACCTCATATATGTCTTTATGGGCATTTTCCAGGTAAAGTTCTAACACGTGTTTGGAATAGGGTGCAGTAGTACCACTTATTTCCCATATCTCGGGATTGTTTTCCAAAGCATATAGGAAATCCAAATCTGCTGGCTCCAAGGCCCTCAGGTAAATCTGTTCCCCTTTAAGACTCAACATTTATCTCCCCTTTAAAAACAAGTTGTGCCGGACCTGTCAACCATATATTATCGTAGCCATTTGCATTGCTTTTGAACTTCACCTGCAGATTTCCCCCAGGGGTAATGATCTTTACAGAATCCTTATTGGTCTTCCCCGAATGGTACATGGCCAAGGCAACAGCAGTTACCCCCGTTCCACAGGAAAAGGTTTCATCTTCCACTCCCCGCTCGTAGGTCCTTACATTAAAGGTATCCTCAGTGGCCTGATCTACAAAGTTAATATTGCTTCCTTGTTCACCGTACACCCCATAACGAAGCTTGGCACCTTCCTTGCGGACATCAAAATCCTTAAGTCCGTCTACCAACTGAACATGATGTGGGGAGCCTGTATTGAGAAACAAAGAATTGGACTTTTCCTTTATTTCCTTTACATTCTGCATCTCCAAACTAACGATACCATCTGCTATAGTCGCATTATGAAGTCCGTCTACTGCCATAAATGATGTGTTTTGGTCCACAACACCCAAATAATGGGCAAAGGCCACAATACACCTGCCTCCATTGCCACACATGGTACCCTGTCTACCGTCAGAATTATAATAGACCATCTTAAAATCCGTGTCCTTGTCTTTTTCCAGTAAGATGAGTCCATCGGCTCCGACTCCAAATCTTCTGTCGCACAAAAAAGAGACCACCCCAACGCTGTCCTTTGGAAAAAACTCTTTGCGATTATCGATCATTACAAAGTCATTTCCTGTTCCTTGGTATTTGAAAAAATTCAGTAGCATATTGTAATTTATAAAGCAAAGATATAATTTTATTAAGGTTTTATTATCAGTTAAAAACTCGTTAAAGCCAAATAATTGCTATAGAAATGTGTTAATTTTACTTGTGTAAATTAAAAAAATGTTTTTATGAAGAAATTTGGAAGTTTATTATTGGTCTCTGTATTTGCAGGTGCTATTACATTGGGTGCTTACAAACTTTTTTTTGAGAAACCAAATTATGCAGTTATACAGGAGGACAGTGGGGCAAAGATGATTTCATCCAGTTACACCCCAACTTCCGCCAAGGGTGCGGGAATTAATGAAGTAGATTTTACTATGGCCGCGCAGAATACCGTTAATGCGGTGGTACACGTTAAAAATGTTACCGTCAGCAAGGGTCCTTCCAGCATCATGGAGTACTTCTACGGTTATAGCGGTAGTCAAACCCCTCAAGTGGGTACTGGTTCCGGGGTAATAATCTCACAGGACGGATATATTGTTACCAATAACCACGTAATCTCCAATGCCGATCAACTGCAGGTTACTTTAAATAATAATAAAACCTACGATGCCGATCTGATCGGTACCGATCCTAATTCTGATATTGCCCTGATAAAAATCACAGTCGACAGACAGTTGCCATATCTGGCTTTTGGCGACTCGGACAATACCAAGGTGGGAGAATGGGTCTTGGCCGTAGGTAACCCATTTAATCTAACATCCACGGTTACAGCCGGGATCGTTAGTGCCAAAGCCAGGGCATTGGCCAGTTTGGATCAGTCGTTTATTCAGACTGATGCGGCCGTAAACCCTGGGAACAGTGGTGGAGCGCTTGTAAACACCAATGGCGACCTTATAGGTATCAATACCGCCATTACCTCACAAACAGGTTCGTATGTAGGATATTCCTTTGCTGTACCCAGCAACATTGCGAAAAAAGTGGTGGAGGATATTATGGAATATGGCAACGTACAGAAAGGGATTTTAGGTATTAATACCGTTCCCATGAACAGTCCATATGCCGTTGAAAACGGAATAAATGAAATTGATGGAGTCTATATAGCCGGCGTTGAGGAGGATTCAGGTGCCTTTGATGCAGATTTGAAAGAAGGAGACATTATTAAAAACATAGACAATGTTGAAATTCACAAATTCGCAGATCTTATTGGCTATATATCTTCAAAAAGGCCTGGGGACGAGCTTTTGGTAACCGTTCTACGTAATGATGAGAAGATGGAATTTCCAGTGATGCTTAAGGAAAGGCAAACGATTATTATTCCTGTGCTGGGCTTTGAGGTTAAAAACCTGACAGAAGATGAGAAGAAGGTCTTTAAAACCAAAAAAGGGGTTAAAATTGTAGGAGTGCCCGAGACTTATAGAAATTACGGATTTGAAGGTAAAGTTTTACTGTCCTTTGGAGATGAAGAAATCAACAACATTCAAGATGCCAAAACGAAGTTCGGCCAGATTTCCAGATACGATAGGGCAAGTATCACCATGTTGAACAAAAAAGGAGAAAAAGAACGATTGATAATTCAATAAAAAAACAAAGTATGAAAAAGAGCGCTCTGATCAGAGCGCTCTTTTTTGTGCCATATTTTTTACGAAAACGTTTGAAAGCTATAATTTTATCCGAAATCCAACAAATAGATTTAAAACTATGAGCGCTAATAAACTATATGAAAAAGAATTAGCCTTTCAAGCAGACAGAAGTAAAGCTACCCCCTAGTTCATAATAATTGCAAGTAATTTATAGCTGTACACAACCATAGTATCCGATGATGGCTAGAATTTAGCATTGTATATTTGGCACAATAATGAATTTGGATATTCCCACCAAGTAATCCGCCCTGCCAAATACATTGCGAAGGTTCGTAGATACAACAATTATTAAAATTTTATCAAAATATAATAATATAGAAAATTGTGGGTTATTCTATTTAGTTAAGATACGTTGTATCCCTTTTTTTAATAATTGGGAATATTAAAGTATTTTAGCCTTCTCTAAATCATTATTAACAATAAGAATTACATAAATGAAAATTTCGAAATTACTCTTTATCGTAATGGCTCTATTGTCATTTAACCTACACTTTGCACAAGAATCCGAGGAGGACGATAAACTTTCCTTGGACCAAGGTCCTATTAGTTCCCAATTCGAATATATCTCACAAAAATCTGGCAATTACAGGGCCGATGGTGTAAGATATGAGGTGGTAAAGGAGTTTAACTTGGGAAAACTGAGACAAAATGTATTGGATTCCATTAATGCCTTTAATAAAAAGGTAAATGAATTGAACGGTACCATTACCGGACATGTGGAAACAATTGAATCGCTGAACAAGAAACTGGAAGAGACTACCAATAATCTTTCCGAGGTGACCGAGGAGAAGGACAGCATGTCTTTCCTAGGTATTCTGGTGGCCAAAAGTACCTACAATTTTATTCTTTGGACCATAATAGCGGGCTTATTGCTCTTTTTATTATTTTTTATCTATAAATTCAGAAATAGCAATATTCTTACCCAGGAAGCCAAATCAACCCTTGCGGAAGTAGAAACCGAATATGAGGACCACAGAAGAAGAGCTTTGGAAAGAGAACAAAAGATTAGTAGGCAGCTCCAGGACGAGATCAACAAGCATAAAAAATCCAAATAACCTAAAGGAAACCTTTTGGGTTTTTCCGGATGGAATTTAAAAAGCTCCTTTTTAGGGGCTTTTTCTTTTAGTTCATGAGTTAATTGTGTTTGGCAAAAACAAAATAGCACAAAGGATTGCGTCTATTTTTACTACTTTTGAGCCCGCCCTGTAAAAAACATTAATTGTTATTGATTTTACCCATGCGAATAGATATAATTACCGTAGTGCCCGACATACTTAGAAGTCCCTTTGAAGCTTCCATTTTAAAACGAGCTATTGACAAAGGGATTGTCGAAGTCCACATACATAACCTAAGGGATTATACGGATAAAAGTTACAATCAGGTAGATGATTATCAGTTTGGGGGCGGTGCCGGAATGGTCTTGATGATAGAGCCCATAGACAAGTGTATTTCAACCCTAAAAAGTCAACGTGAGTATGATGAAGTCATTTATATGACCCCGGACGGAAAGACTATGAATCAGAAAATGGCCAATGGCCTGTCCTTACTAAATAATGTAATTATTCTATGTGGCCACTATAAGGGCGTGGACCAACGCGTCCGCGACCTATTTATCACCAAGGAGATATCTATTGGCGATTATGTCCTGTCCGGGGGCGAATTGGGTGCTGCAGTGCTATGCGATACCGTTATTAGATTAATCCCGGGCGTATTGAACAATGAAACCTCTGCACTTACAGACACATTTCAGGATAATTTACTTGCCCCGCCAGTGTATACAAGACCAGCGGAATACAAGGGCTATAAAGTACCGGATATTTTATTGAGTGGAAACTTTCCAGAGATAGAGACATGGCGGGAGGATGAAGCTTACAAAAGAACAGAACTACTTCGTCCCGATTTGCTAAACGAATAGTGCTGCCGCTAAAAACATTGATCAAGAAGTATATTCAGCTTGTACAATTGCTCACTTAAAAAATTTAATCCCCCATAAACAGTATTGAACCAACAAAAAAAGAGGTGAATATTTTTGGGAGAGATTGGCTATAAAAAATACATAATCTCTTGTAGATTATAAATAATATACTATTTTTGCACTCCATTAAATCAACCTCTGACGATAATCGTGAAAGTTGGTCTAAGTAAACAATAATAAAATACAATGGAAGAGTTATTAAAATTTGTAGAAAACGAATTTATTCCGAAAAAAGATTTTCCAAAATTTTCAGCAGGGGACACTATTACTGTGTACTATGAAATTAAGGAAGGTGAAAAGACAAGAACACAGTTTTTTAAAGGTGTTGTTATTCAAAGAAGAGGAACAGGGGCAACCGAAACTTTTACTATACGTAAAATGTCAGGTACCGTTGGTGTAGAGCGTATATTCCCAATTAATATGCCAGCTTTGCAAAAGATAGAGGTCAACAAAAAAGGTAAAGTACGTAGATCACGTATTTTCTACTTTAGAGGTCTTACTGGTAAAAAAGCTAGAATTAAAGAGGTTCGCTCTTAATAAGCCTATAGAATTTATAAAAAAGCATCCTTACCTTCGTAAGGATGCTTTTTCGTTTATCAACATTTGTTCAAAACAATAGTTCATAATATGTTGATAATAAAATTGTTACAAAACTTGTTTATTAGATAAAAATTCCATACTTTTAAATTGTGGCTGGTAATTCGTTACACGGATTAATGAATGTCACATAAAGTTTACGTTCTTTATCTCATTGTTATTTGTCCTTCTATAGTGTTTTACATTATAGATTGCATTCTAACTATTGACTTGCTTATGTAAGTTGGTAGATTTGTGAGTATTGTGATATTGTTAATGTAAGATCTAGGTTATACATTAAGAATACCAAATATTTAAACATTGAGGAGAAACATCTTTGTTACTTGGTTTTAATACTAAGGATAAAATGTTTCAAACGTTGAAATAGCGACGCAAATGCAATCAATGGTTGCCGTTTTGTAAAAAACAAAACAACAAGTTTGTAAACTATTTCTAGAAAGCCATATCAAGGTAGTTATACAATGATATGGCTTTTATTTTTGCAATAATATCAACTTCAATATAAAGATTATTACCTCCCCTACTTTCCGAGTGTACATTTAGGTAATTTTATAGTCCTTCCCTGTTTATTTGGCATTTTTAAAATTGTATATTTGCTCCGCTTAAACTTAAAAATCTAAATTATAATGCCAAAAATTTTATATACCAAAACAGACGAAGCCCCTGCATTAGCAACACAATCATTTCTACCTATTATTAAGGCATTTACAAAGACAGCCGGAATAGATGTCCAACTTAAGGATATTTCCCTGGCCGGTAGAATTATTGCTGTATTTCCGGATTATTTAGAAAAGGAACAGCAGATTTCGGACGATTTGGTAGAATTGGGAAATTTGGCCAAAATGCCCGAAACCAACATTATAAAACTTCCAAATGTAAGTGCATCCGCTCCGCAATTAAACGAAGCCATAGCAGAATTGCAGAGTAAGGGATATAAAATTCCAAACTATCCTGATAACCCAAAAAATGATGTTGAGAAAGATGTTAAGTCCAGATATGACAAAATAAAGGGAAGCGCCGTAAATCCCGTTTTACGGGAAGGCAACTCGGATCGTAGAGCGCCTAGGGCAGTTAAAAATTACGCCAAAAAACATCCTCATTCCATGGGTGCCTGGAGCCCAGATTCCAAAACCCATGTGGCTACCATGACCCAGGGCGATTTTAAAGCTAATGAAAAATCCGTTACCATAAAGTCACCTACCGCTGTAAAAATAGAACTTACACAAAAAGATGGTACCAAGACTGTACTAAAGGAAAGTATTAAACTTTTGGAGGGGGAAATAATAGATGCCACCGTACTGAGCAAAAATGCACTAATAAAATTCCTACAAGAGCAGGTTAAAGACGCCAAAGAGAAAGGAGTTTTGTTTTCCGTGCACTTGAAAGCTACCATGATGAAGGTTTCCGACCCTGTTATTTTTGGTCATGTAGTAAAAGTATTCTTTGCCGATGTCTTTAAAAAGCACAGCGCCACATTTAAGAAAATTGATATCAATGCCAATGATGGTCTTGAAATTTTACTCAAAAAAATAAAGAGTCTTCCCGATGCTGAAAGAATACAAATAGAATCGGATATAGAAAATACCATTAATCAGGGTCCTGCCCTAGCCATGGTAAATTCTGATAAGGGGATAACCAACTTACATGTCCCAAGCGATATCATTATTGATGCCTCCATGCCTGCCATGATACGTAATTCAGGTAAAATGTGGGATAATAAAGGAAAAGCTCAGGATACCAAGGCCGTAATCCCTGACAGTAGCTATGCCGGAATTTATACCGAGACTATCAATTTCTGCAAAAAACATGGCGCCTTTGACCCAACAACCATGGGGACAGTACCCAATATAGGTTTAATGGCCCAAAAAGCAGAGGAATACGGATCCCATGACAAAACTTTCGAAATTAAAGCCAATGGTAAGGTATCCGTAGTGGACACCAATTCCGGTAATGTTCTAATTGAGCACAATGTAGAGGAAGGGGATATTTGGAGAATGTGCCAGGCAAAGGATGCACCTATCCAAGACTGGGTTAAACTTGCCGTAACCAGAGCTAAGGCTACCAACATCCCCGCCATATTTTGGTTGGATGAGAATAGAGCCCATGACTTTGAATTGATCAAAAAGGTAAATACTTATTTGGCAGATCATGATACTTCAGGATTGGACATAAGGATAATGTCTCCTGAAAAGGCCACTGTATTTACATTACAAAGACTTAAAGAAGGAAAGGATACCATATCCGTATCCGGTAACGTGCTAAGAGATTATTTAACGGATCTTTTCCCTATTCTGGAAGTAGGTACCAGTGCAAAAATGTTATCCATTGTACCCCTTATGAACGGTGGCGGACTTTTTGAAACAGGTGCAGGTGGCTCCGCCCCCAAGCATGTAGAACAATTTTTATCAGAAGGCCACCTAAGATGGGACTCTTTGGGGGAATTCTTGGCTCTTGGAGTATCCTTGGAGTTTTTTGGTGAAAAAAATAACAATAGTCAGGCTATAGTCCTTGCCGATGCTTTGGACAAGGCTACCGAACAATTTTTGGAAAACGACAAATCCCCTTCAAGAAAAGTTGGCGAGTTGGACAATAGAGGAAGCCATTTTTACCTAGCGCTATATTGGGCCAAAGCTTTGGCTGAACAAAATAAAGACCAGGAACTTAAAGCAGTTTTCACACCTATTGCCGAAAAGCTTTCCAAAAGCAAGGACGAAATTCTAAAACAGTTGAACAATGCACAAGGTTCCCCTGTCAATATTGGAGGTTATTATTTGCCAGACCCAAATCTGATAAGTAAAGCGATGAGACCAAGCACTACATTCAATTCCATTTTGGAATCTATATAAACTATTTTTTATATATTTAAAATGACCTTTTCAACTTATGAAAAGGTCATTTTAGTTTAAGAGATTGCAAACTTTTTTTTCCTCAAGAAAAATATCGATACATTTAGGTAAAAAATGCTATAAATGGGAAAAATTACATGTTTGCCGTTTTATTTACTAATACTATTTTCCACAAATCTATTTTCTCAGGAACGCTTCACCCTAAGTGGTACCATAACCGAAATAGCAAGTAATGAAACTCTAATAGGTGTCACAGTTGCCGTTCCATCCTTAAGTACAGGGGTTATTACCAATGAATACGGTTTCTATTCCATTACCCTCCCAAAAGGGAGCTATGAGCTTCATATAAGCTCTTTGGGATACCAAGATATTATCCAAACTATTAATCTGTCCTTCGATCAAAAAATAAATTTTCAATTGCTCGAAGCTGCAGAACAATTGGAAGAGGTAGTGGTTACAGAGGATATTGAAAAATTAAATATCCGAAAACCTCAGATGAGCGTTAACTCCCTTTCTGTAGAAACCATAAAAAAAATACCGGTAATTCTCGGAGAGGCGGATATTATAAAATCCATACTTCTATTACCAGGAGTTAGCAACGCTGGCGAAGGGGCATCAGGATTCAATGTTCGGGGAGGTGCTGTAGACCAAAACCTTATTCTGTTGGACGAGGCCACCATTTTTAATTCCTCCCACCTATTTGGATTCTTCTCTGTTTTTAACCCAGATGCTATAAAGGACGTTAAATTATTCAAGGGAGGTATACCCTCCCGTTACGGAGGCAGGGTTTCCTCTGTGCTTGAAATTTTTCAAAAAGAAGGAAATAGCAAAGAATTAAAGGTTAATGGTGGTATTGGTGCAGTTGCCAGCAGGCTTTTGGCAGAGGGTCCCATCATCAAGGACAAAGCCGCATTTCTTATTGGTGGTAGGGCGTCCTATGCACATTTGTTCCTGCCCCTTTTCGACATAGACAATACAGCCTATTTCTATGATCTAAATACCAAGTTAAACTTTAAGTTAAATGAAAGCAATAACATTTTTTTCTCCGGATATTTTGGAAGGGATGTTTTTTCCATAAGTGAAAGCTTTGTAAACACTTATGGCAATGCGGTTCTAAATTTCCGTTGGAACCATTTGTTTTCGGATAAATTATTCTCCAATTTATCCTTAATATATTCTGACTATTATTATGGCTTAAAGTTGGATTTTGTAGGCTTTAAATGGAATTCAGGAATTCAAAACTTCAATCTGAAATACGATTTTAAGCATTATTTGAGTAACAATTTTCAATTAAACTACGGCATCAATAACATATATTATCGCTTTAATCCCGGCAAGATTGAACCCAGTGATTCGGAATCGGGAATAATAGAAAATCAATTGATCCAAAAATACGCTAATGAATTTGCCGTTTATGTGGATGTTGAACAGAATATTACGGAAAAATTAAGTTTACAATATGGGTTACGCCTCAGTAATTTCATACGCTTGGGACAGGATGAATTAAATGTATATGAGAATAATGAGCCGGTAAGTTTTGATCCCCTTCTACAGATTTACAAGGAGGCGGACCCAATAGAGGTTATAAATCCTAACCGTAGCGAACAGCTCGCAACCTTTACCAATTTGGAGCCCCGTATTGCCCTAGCTTATACACTTGACCCTAACAATTCCATAAAGGCAAGCTATACCAGATTGGCTCAATATCTCCATCTGATTTCAAATACAAGTTCCCCAACTCCGCTGGATGTTTGGACCCCAAGTGGTCCCTTCGTAAAACCACAACTCTTGGATCAGTATGCATTGGGATATTTCAAAAATCTAAAGGACGGAGATTATTCCTTGGAAACCGAAGTTTTTTATAAGGATATCCAAAATAGAATAGACTATATAGACGGAGCCAATTTAATTGCCAACGATGCCATAGAACAGGTAATCCTAAACGGAGAAGCAAGGGCTTATGGATTTGAGCTGCTATTGAGAAAAAACCGGGATAGATTTGAAGGTTGGCTGGCCTATACCCTGTCCAAATCGGAGCAGAGGACCCCTGGGCGAAATGCTTCGGAAACAGGTATTAATTCAGGTAGTTGGTACAATACTCCTTATGATAAGACCCATGACGTTTCCCTCTATGTAAATTATGAATTAAATGAAAAGTGGAGCTTTAACAGCAATTTTGTATTCCAGACAGGTCAACCTACCAACTATCCCATTGGCCAATTCGAATTTCAAAATTTAGCAGTACCTTATTATGGCCTAAGAAACAAACAGCGACTGCCAGCGTATCATAGAATTGATTTTTCGGCCACACTTACCCCCCGAAAAAATAAGGGTAGAAAACTAAAAGCGGAATGGGTTTTTAGCATTTATAACCTATACAACAGAAGAAATGCCGCCTCTATTGGTTTCAGCCGAAATGGGGACACAGGGGTAAATGAAGCAGTCCGGACCTCTATTTTTGGCTTGGTTCCCGCTGCCACCTATAACATCAAATTCTAAAGAAATGAAGAAAATTATAGTATTAATCTCTTGCTTTATAGCCTTTGGGTGTCAGGATGTAATTGAAGTAGACCTTCCTACAGAAGAACCTAGATTGGTTATCGATGCCTTGATCAGATTGGAGGATATGGACAACCCATCCGTATTGGTTCAAATAAGGACCAGTCTTACAGCTTCATTCTTTGAAGAGGTAATGCCTGCCCAACTCCAGGGAATTACCCTCACAAATACGGAATCCGGCTCGATTTTAACCTTGGAAGAATCCATTCCAGATACTGGGGTTTATGAAAATGAATGGGATTTACAGGAATTGACCCAAGGGGAATTGGAACTTAATATTCAATATAGTGGCCAATCCTATTTGGCCAAAACCAAATTTGTTCCAGCCGTGCCCTTAGACTCCTTGGAACAGGGAACTACTACTTTGTTTGGAGATGATGAAACGGAGGTAATTCTTACCTTCACGGATAACGGGGATCGGGATGATTATTATTTGTTCGATTTTGATTTTGGCGAGTATTTGGTGAGTGAAGATGAATTTTATCAGGGAAAGCGATTTCAGTTTTCGTTTTTTTACGATAGTAAATTGGAAGATGACAGATTGGTAACGATTAGTATTTTAGGTATAGATCAGGGGTTTTTTAATTATATGAACCAATTGATTCAACAAAGTGGAGCGGATACTGGCCCCTTTAGTACTCCTGCCACTACGGTTAGGGGAAATATTGTAAATGTTAGTGGTACCGGCAATAATGATATTGCAAGTAAAAACAATTTTGCATTGGGCTATTTTGCCATATGCCAGACATTTTCGGATACCCTATTGATAAAAAAATAATCCCGATAATTAAGACCATCCCCCAAAACCAAACCTATGAGAACTAATAAAGCCCTATTGTTAAAAGGCCTAAAATATCTTGCCTATACCGTTGCCCTAATGTTTACTGCCCCTATAGTAATATATCAGGCCTTTAAAAATGAAGCCCACCCGCTATATTGGCCAGTCTTGATTGTTGGTCTTATTCTGGCCATTGCGGCCATTACCATGGGTTTTTATAGTATTAAGTTGATTATGGATGCACTGTTCAACAAAGACAACAAGCAAGATTAATTTTTAGTCTAGGTTAACCTTAAGTCGAAGTCAGCCCATTGAAGTTAGATTCCATAAGTTCAATCCTATTCAAAAAATACTTACACCTCCCAAAAAAAATAATTCAACTTCATCTTTCCGTTATCTAATTATGTTCTAAGTACAATTGATCTGGTCTTGATTGGAAAAATAGTTATTTTCGTATTTAAAATTTAATTCAATGACCTTATTTGTAGATATGGACGAGGTGTTTGCTGATGCATTCAATGCACATATAGCACTGTACAATGCAGAATTTAACGAAAAACTAACGGAAATGGACTGCATGGGCCGCGAGGTTTGGCAATCTGTTCCCGAGGAGCGGCAACCTAGTGTAAGAAACCATGCTAGGACAGACGGCTTCTTTCGCGCTCTTGAACCCATCAAGGATAGTCAAAAAGTGTTGAAGGAACTATCCCAAAAATATGATCTTTATGTAGCTTCGGCCGCTATGGAATATCCCAATTCACTAAGGGAAAAAAGCGATTGGTTGGACGAACATTATCCTTTTATCCATTGGAGAAATAGAATCCTATGTGGTAGCAAGCATATTCTCAATGGAGATATTTTGATCGATGATCGTAGCTACAATCTTGAGCATTTTCAGGGAAGGAAAATATTGTTTACTTCACCCCACAATATACACACCAAAGGATACGAACGTGCCGACAACTGGCTGGAAGTCGGTAATTTACTGTTATAGCATCTCGAATTTGCTAGGGGTTTAATGTAGCAATAATGCAATGTAGCAATGTATCGATTTGATAGGTTGAAGATGTAACTACCATTTATCAATTATACAATGTGGCAATGTGTCAATTGGTTGATTTGCAGATTGGATTCTGCGGCTACTGTTTACCAATTATTAGTACAAACGCAGTGCAGTACAATGGGCCACAGGAACTGATCACGCCATCGGCGTGCCTATTTGGATATATTGCAAAAAAAAA
>NZ_QLLN01000012.1 GCF_003259375.1 Arenibacter echinorum
AAAATATTTTTTCTTTTTTGCCGGACGATATCGGATACAGAACCTTAATGAACGCAGTGCTCCGAACACCCTTTCCGCCGATTCCCGAATTGCTTCGTTAGCGGGGTGCAAATCTACCACCCTTTTTTAAATCCACAAGGATTTTTCAAAACTTTTTTCGCCTTTTTTTTAGGCCCCCGCACAACCCGCTGTCAACAAGCACCTTGCGCACGGAAATTTACCCGAAAAAGGGAAAACAATTTAATACTTTTTCCCATAACCGCAAAACAATGCAACGTTAAAATTGAAGCCCCCCGCGTTAGTGGGCGCAGCGGCATCCCCGAAGCAAAGCAAGGGATACAGCACAGCACACGGCCCGACACAAGGAGGGAACGCCAAACAACTATACTATATATATAAATAAAATCGTACCTATATATATTGCCAACATAAATACTAGATGTTATCTTTGCACACTTATTACGACAAAAAAGCATGATCAAAATAACTTTACCCGACGGGAGCATTAGAGAATATGCCAAAGGAACAACGCCTTTAGAGGTAGCCAAAAGCATAAGTGAAGGTTTAGCACGAAATATTATTTCCGCAAAATTTAATGGCGTCACCGTTGAAACCATAACACCATTAAAGGAAGACGGGTCTCTTATCCTATATAGCTGGAACGACAAAGAAGGAAAAACCGCATTCTGGCATTCTACCTCCCACGTTGTGGCCCAAGCTCTGGAAGAATTATACCCCGGTGTAAAACTAACCATAGGACCAGCCATTGATAACGGATTTTATTATGATGTAGATCTACCTGACGGTACCATTTCCGAAAAGGACTTTCCCGAAATTGAAAAAAAAGCCCTGGAAATTGCCAGGGGAAAACACGATTTTAAGATGCGCTCCGCCACCAAGGCAGAGGCATTGGAACTGTACCAATCCCAAGGGAACCAATATAAGGTAGAACTTATAGAAAATCTTGAAGACGGCACCATTACCTTCTGTGACCATGACACTTTCACCGATCTATGCAGAGGAGGACACATACCTAATACCGGTATTATAAAGGCCATTAAAATATTGAGCGTAGCCGGTGCCTATTGGAGAGGGAACGAAAAAAACAATCAGTTGACCAGGGTTTATGGTATTTCCTTTCCAAAACAGAAAGAACTTACCGAGTACCTGGAACTATTGGAAGAGGCCAAGAAAAGGGACCACAGGAAACTGGGCAAGGAATTGGAACTGTTTACCTTCTCTCAAAAAGTAGGACAAGGCCTCCCCTTATGGCTTCCAAAAGGAGCTGCTTTACGGGAGCGCTTGGAGAATTTCTTAAAGAAAGCACAGAAAAAAGCCGGATACGAGATGGTGGTTACCCCACATATTGGACAAAAGGAACTTTATGTTACCTCTGGCCATTATGAAAAGTATGGAGCAGACAGCTTTCAACCAATAAAAACTCCAAAAGAAGATGAGGAGTTCCTGTTGAAGCCAATGAACTGTCCACATCACTGTGAAATATACAATACCAAGCCCTTTAGCTACAGGGAGCTTCCAAAAAGATATGCGGAGTTCGGAACAGTTTACCGTTATGAACAGAGTGGAGAACTACATGGTCTTACCAGAGTACGTGGCTTTACGCAAGATGATGCCCACATTTTCTGTACCCCTGATCAGTTGGCAGATGAGTTTAAAAACGTAATCGACCTAACCTTATATGTATTGGGATCGTTGGGTTTTGGCAATTTTACGGCCCAAGTATCCGTTAGGGATTTGGAAAAACCCGAGAAATATATTGGCTCCGTAGAAAACTGGGAAAAGGCTGAAAACGCAATAATCAATGCTGCTAAGGAAAAAGGTCTGAATTTTGTGATAGAAAGTGGTGAAGCTGCATTTTATGGCCCAAAGTTAGATTTTATGGTAAAAGATGCACTTGGCAGGAACTGGCAGTTGGGAACTATACAGGTGGATTACAATTTACCAGAGCGATTTGACCTTACCTATAAAGGCAGTGACAATGAACTGCACAGGCCGGTTATGATCCATAGGGCACCTTTCGGAAGTATGGAGCGTTTTATAGCCTTATTACTGGAACACACCGGTGGGAATTTTCCGCTTTGGCTGATGCCGGAGCAGGCTATAATCCTCCCTGTCAGTGAAAAACATGAAATATATGCCCAAAACGTTTTAAATTCCTTAGAAAATAACGATATTCGCGCCCTCATTGACAACCGAAATGAAACGGTAGGCAAGAAAATACGTGAAGCAGAAATGAATAAAATCCCATTTATGCTGATTGTAGGGGAGAATGAAGAAAAAGAGGAAACCATTTCCATTAGGAGACACGGTGGCGAAGATTTAGGAGCCATCTCCGTAAAAGCCTTTACCGACTTGGTAGTAAATGAAATAAACAGTACCTTAAAGTCGTTTTAAAATTGCCTCGCCCGGATTTGTTCAAAAAGCAAATCTAACCTCTCCCAAGGAGCGGAAAATCGGAAAGAGGTTTAAGTAGTAAATGTTTAACTAAAAAGATTACGTCATAGCAATTAGAAAAAGATTTAGACCCCAACCTAGGAGGGAAAATAAAAACCCTCACAACATTAATGAAAGTATTTCATCGCCCAAGGTTAGGTTGGTTGGCGACAATGTCGAAGTAGGTGTATATAGCACCCGTGAAGCCTTGGCCAAAGCGGAAGAACTGGAATTGGACTTAGTGGAGATTTCCCCTAAAGCTGATCCCCCAGTGTGTAAAATTATAGATTACAAGAAATTCCTTTACGAGCAAAAGAAAAGGGAAAAGGTCATGAAGTCCAAAGCCACCAAAGTAATCGTAAAAGAAATAAGGTTTGGCCCTCAAACGGATGACCATGACTACGAGTTTAAGAAGAAACACGCAGAAAAATTCTTAAAAGATGGTGCAAAGCTAAAGGCCTATGTGTTTTTCAAAGGTCGTTCTATTGTTTATAAAGACCAAGGAGAGATATTATTGCTTAAGTTGGCCTCCGAATTGGAAGATTTGGGCAAAGTGGAACAAATGCCTAAACTCGAGGGTAAGCGTATGACAATGTTCATTGCCCCAAAAACTAAAAAATAAACCTAGGCCGTATGGCTATGGTTACCAAAATAAAATGCTAAAAATGTTTTAGCATAAAAATAGTAAGCGAGATAAATTAATAAATAGGAAGAAAATGCCTAAACAGAAAACAAAATCCAGTGCCAAAAAGCGATTTAAGCTTACCGGTAGTGGTAAAATTAAAAGAAAGCACGCCTTTAAGAGCCATATTCTAACGAAGAAGTCTAAAAAGCGTAAGCTAGCGTTAACCCACTCTGGATTAGTTCACGAGGCGGACGTTAACAGTATTAAGGAACAATTGCGTTTAAAGTAATCGTTCCAACGGTAATTATTAACCCTGGAGTTAGGCCATAAAAGTATTCTGCATTAAAGGATCGCCTACTACAAAAAACAATTTAAATTATGCCAAGATCAGTAAATTCAGTTGCTTCCAGAGCCAGAAGAAAAAAGGTAATGAAGCAGGCCAAAGGGTACTTTGGAAGACGTAAAAACGTTTGGACAGTAGCCAAAAATGCGGTTGAAAAAGCAATGTTATATGCTTACAGAGATCGTAGAAACAAGAAAAGAAATTTCCGTTCCTTATGGATTACCCGTATCAATGCTGGTGCCAGATTGCACGGAATGTCCTATTCCCAGTTTATGGGCAAGGTAAAAGCCAACAATATAGAGCTAAACCGTAAGGTATTGGCGGATTTGGCCATGAACCACCCAGAAGCTTTCAAAGCTATTGTGAACAAAGTAAAATAAATTAATAAACTTATCTCGTTTATAAAAACCTGTTCCCTATGGAACAGGTTTTTTTTGTGGCCTATACAAAAGCTAAAATTTGTCAGGTCGTTTTTATTTTGCTGATAGCCTGCTTAAATTCTTCCCAGTCTATCAACTCATCGCCAGATTTATCATAACCTTCAATTAGCTTGGAAGAAACAATTCCCCGCAAAAATCCACTTATTTCCGCCTTTTTCAACAATTCAACAATCTCACTTTTTTTAAGTTTACCATCGCCATCGTGATCAAAAAAGTTATAGGCCTCCTCCGGTGTTTCAAATTTGTTGGTGATCAGGATCTGTATTTTATCCAAAATCATATCTTTTGTAGCCATATCCTATTCTTTAAAATGCATAATACACTAATTTACTAAATAAAACACAGTTGGCTAAACCCCAAAATAGCTTACAACCAAATTCCTGCCACTGGCATTATTCCTGTGTTCGCACAAATAGATACCTTGCCAAATTCCCATATTCAATTTTCCATTGCTAATGGGTATCTGTACAGAGGCCCCCATTAAGGAGGATTTTATATGCGCAGGCATATCGTCCGAACCTTCATAATCATGAAGGTAATAGGTCGCATTTTCCGGAACCATGACATTCATATGACTTTCTAAATCGGACCTAACGGTGGAATCCGCATTTTCATTTATGGTCAAGCTTGCTGAAGTATGCTTTATGAACACCTGTAACATACCTGTTTGAATCCTTTTTATATGTGGAAGGTGTTCAATAATGGTGTCCGTAATTAAATGAAAACCCCTGCTATAAGCTCTTAAACGTAATTCTTTCTGGTAAAACAACATAACTATTGGTATTTGGAATTTATTCAAATTTCGATAAATATTAAGAAATGTGAAACTTTATGTAAGAAGGCCATTAATTAGGTCAATATCAAATACCTTTGCAGCTTAATTTATTTGAATGGATTTATCAAAGGTAAAAATGGTGGTCACCGATATGGATGGCACCCTATTGAACTCCAAGCATGAAGTAAGTAGCAAATTCTTCAAATTATTTGAAGAATTAAAAAAAAGGGACATAAAGTTTGTTGCAGCCAGTGGGCGGCAATATAACAGTATAGTAGACAAATTGGACACCATTAAGGATGATATTATAGTTGTGGCAGAAAATGGAGCTTTTGTAAAAAAGCAGGAGCAGGAATTGCTGGCTACCCCATTGAACCATACTACCATTAAAAGTACTATAGAACTATTAAAGAATGTTGAAGGCATTCATCCTGTGCTATGCGGAAAGAACAATGCCTATATCAATGGAAATTCCGATGATTTTGTAAGCAAATTAAGGGAGTACTATTCCCAGTTTAGCATCTTAAACGACATTGCCTCCTTTGATGGCGAGGTATTAAAAATAGCCATTTACCATTTTGAAAGTTCTGAAAAGTATATTTATCCATTGGTAAATCATTTGGAGTCCGAATTAAAAGTCAAAGTTTCTGGAGAGAATTGGTTGGATATTTCCCATATGAACGCCAATAAAGGTTATGCGCTTCAACATATTCAAGAAAAGTACGGTATTAGCAGACAGGAAACCATGGTGTTTGGGGATTACAATAACGACCTGGAAATGTTGGCAATGGCCGATTTTAGTTTTGCAATGGCCAATGCACATCCCAATGTAACCGCAGCGGCAAATTTTAAGACGAAGAGCAATGACGAATATGGAGTGGAGACTGTTTTGGAACAGTTATTGAGACTATAGATAGCATACTATTTTATGAAGGCGGGTAAGCTACATTAGGGTTCAAAGAGTTTAATTTTCCTAAGACCACAATGTGGTCTTGATCCCTACCTTATATTAGGTTTTTTGTTTCTTTTTCTGGGCAGCAGGAAACAATACATTGTTTAGAATAAGACGATAACCTGGAGATGTAGGATGCAGTTCCAATTCTGTCTTTGGATCCCCTACCCTATGCTGATAGTCTTCCGGATCGTGACCCCCATAAAAAGTAAAGAATCCCTTTCCTTTAATTCCATGAATATATCTGGCCTCCCCATTAATTTTATTTTCCCCCAAAACCAAGACCGTAGGTTTAATCTCTTCCCTGGCGAAAGCGGTAGTCTGCCCCATAAATCCTTTGACCAGGGCAGTATGGTTCTGACATAGCATTGTAGGCACTGGATCCCATTTTGCAGAGAAATCCATCAACGAAAAATAATCCGATTCATTGGGCACATTACCCCGTTTCATCGTCATATCTATGGAAGAAAATTCGTATTGCAACGGATTACGCTCCAAGATAAAATTGGTAAAGGCAAAAGTTTTACTATAATCCAACTTAGCTTGATAATTGGCGTCCGATGGGTCTCCATCGAACATTGGTTCGCATATATCCACCTCGTCCGCAGCCAAGGCTATATCAAAACTATCAGTGGCAGAGCACATAGCAAACATAAACCCTCCCCCTATAACGTAATTTCTTATTTTAAGTGCTACAGCCCGCTTTTCCTCTGAAACTTTATTGAACCCTAATTTTAGGGCCAATGCTTCTGCCTGCTGTTTTCCTTCTATATACCAGGGAGCAGCCCTATAAGCCCCATAAAATTTCCCGTATTGCCCTGTGAAGTCTTCATGGTGCAAATGCAGCCAATCATAGAGCACCAATTTGTCCTCCAAAACTTCCTCGTCATAAATTTTATCATAAGGAATCTCGGCATAGGTAAGTACCATGGTAACAGCATCGTCCCAAGGCGAATTATCCTTAGGTGAATAAACGGCTATTTTTGGGGCTTTCTCCAAAATTACCGCTTCTTGGTTCTGTGAAGGACTTGCAATTTCTTCTAAAATAAGTTGGGTCTGGGAATCCGATACAATCTCAAAAGACACTCCCCTAATCTGACATTCCCGACGGATATTCTCGCCATCCGGCAATAAAAAAGATCCGCCCCTATAATTTAAAAGCCACTGTACTTTTTGCTGTTTGGTCAATACCCAATAGGTGATGCCATAAGCCTTTAAATGGTTTTTCTGACTGTCAGCATCCATAGGAATAAGAATGGACGTAGCTGAAATTTCCAATATAGAAAATAGAATAAAGAAAAGGGAGAAAAAACAATTTCGCATGTACCGATATCTTATGAGCATCTTCCCAAAGATACTGGAAAATTGATGTTTCAGTTTTGAAATAGGGTTAAAATTTTCAAAATGACCTATTGCTTAGAGCATAGCACAAGCAACTATTTGAAAGCCAATTACCAAAAAAACCAAAAGAAAAATCTGTAAGATAAACCAATTTACCCTTGTTAAAAAGGTACATCGCTATCATCCTGCATGGAATCATCATTCATGGAACTGCCAAAGGCTTCGTTGGCATTCGGAAGGTTTTTCGTGATGAAGGGATTATCATCAACCGCATTCATTTTCGATTGAAATTCAAAGGGGGAATCAAAATCATCCAAATTGTCAAATTTACCTAAATGTCCAACGAACTTGAGTCGGATATTCTCCAAACCACCATTTCTATGCTTCGCCACAATAAATTCGGCTTGTCCGGCAGTTGGTGAGCGTTCTTCATCATCCCATTCATCAATCTTATAATACTCCGGTCTATAGATAAAGGAAACAATATCCGCATCCTGCTCAATTGCCCCGGATTCCCTCAAATCCGATAAAATTGGTCGTTTACTACCACCCCTGGTTTCTACAGCTCGTGATAACTGGGAAAGTGCTATTACAGGAACGTTCAATTCTTTGGCCAAGGCCTTTAAGTTCCTGGATATAGTTGATATCTCCTGTTCACGGTTTCCTCCTTTTTGACTTCCTCCCGCTGTCATCAACTGCAAATAATCTATAATGATCATCTTGATATCATGTTGTGAAGCCAAACGCCTAGCCTTTGCCCTAAGGTCGAAAATAGAAAGTGATGGGGTATCGTCAATAAATAAGGGTGCAGTCTCCAAGGCCTTTACCTTAACGTTCAACTGTTCCCATTCATGTTTCTCCAATCTTCCAGTTCTTAATTTTTCGGAAGACAGGCCGGTCTCCGAGGAAATCAACCTTGTAATCAACTGCACGGATGACATTTCCAGGGAAAAGAAGGCCACTCCAATATTGGAATTTACTGCAATATTTCTAGCCATGGACAGGGTAAGGGCTGTTTTACCCATACCTGGACGGGCTGCCACAATAACCAAGTCACTAGGCTGCCATCCAGAAGTTAATTTGTCCAATTTGTCGAAACCTGATGGGATACCACTAAGTCCTTCCTTACCAGCAATTTCCTCTATCCTTTTCTTGGCCTGTATCACCAAATTCTGGGCAGTTTCAGCAGAACGCTTCAAGTTGCCCTGTGTAACATCGTACAATTTGGATTCAGCGGTGTCCAACAAGTCGAACACATCGGTAGAATCCTCATAGGCTTCTTCAATTATTTCATTTGAAATTTTTATAAGACTCCGTTGGATAAATTTCTGAAGGATAATACGTGCATGAAACTCAATATGCGCCGAAGAAGCTACTTTTTGCGTTAATTTTATCAGGTAAAAATCGCCTCCGGCACTCTCCAACCGACCATCCTTCTTCAATTGGGACGAAACGGTTAATAAATCCACCGGTTCAGAATTTTCAAACAACTTAAAAATGGCTTCGTAGATATATCTATGGGCATCCTTATAAAAGGCTTCAGGATGTAGGATATCTATTACTTCATCGACCCCCTTCTTGTCGATCATCATTGCACCGAGCACAACTTCCTCTAAATCAACAGCTTGAGGAGGTATTTTTCCCTTCTCAAGGCTAATGATGGTCGACTTGTCTATTCGATGACCAATAATGGGGTTCGTTTTTTCCATGAGTGCTAAATTATACAAATAAGAATTAAAAAGAGATTTGGGATATTAACAGTTGTTCAACAATATGCCTGTTGATAAGTTACGAAATTTGTTCATAAGCAAAAAAAAACCGGAGAATTTCCGCTCCAGTTTTTTTCACCTTGTCAAAAAGGGATATTATCCATTAAATACACCCATATTGGCATATTTATCCATTCGGTTTTTAACCAATTCTTTTGGTGATAACTTTTTTAATTGCTCATAATGCGAAGAAATTTTATTTTTTACTATCTCAAAAGTCTTATCTCTATTGGCATGGGCTCCCCCTACCGGTTCACGAACAATCTCGTCTATCAACTTCATTTTCTTCATGTCCGTTGCTGTAAGCTTTAAGGCCTCTGCCGCAATTTCTTTGTATTCCCAACTTCTCCAAAGGATGGAAGAACAGGATTCAGGTGAAATAACGGAGTACCAGGTATTTTCCAACATCAATACCTTATCCCCTACACCAATACCCAATGCACCTCCTGAAGCACCTTCACCAATAATTACAACGATAATGGGAACTTTTAGGCGGGTCATTTCCAAGATATTCCTTGCAATTGCCTCCCCTTGGCCTCTTTCTTCTGCCTCAATTCCGGGATATGCCCCTGGAGTGTCTATTAAGCATACTACCGGGATACCGAACTTTTCGGCAGACTTCATTAAGCGCAATGCTTTTCTGTACCCTTCAGGGTTGGCCATTCCAAAATTGCGCAACTGTCTTGTCTTAGTATTATAGCCCTTCTGTTGACCAACAAACATATAACTTTGATCACCAATTTTGCCTAGACCACCGATCATTGCCTTATCATCCTTAACATTGCGATCGCCATGCAGTTCCAAAAAGGTTTCCCCACAAATGGCCCTTATATAATCTAGGGTATAAGGTCTATTAGGATGCCTTGACAATTGCACCCTTTGCCACGCGGTAAGGTTCTTATATATCTCCTTACGCGTCTCAACGAGTTTTTTCTCTATTTGTTTACAAGTCTCAGAAACATCAACTTCACTTTCTTCACCGATAATCATGCACTTATCCAATTGCTCTTCCAGCTCTTTAATTGGCAGTTCAAAATCTAAATACTCCATAGGTTTATTGGTTTAGTCCTTTTCAACCAGCAAATATAAAACTTTAATGGGAAGGTACCCTATTAGTCTTTTTTTTTAATTTTTTTCGATTCTTCAAAATCCCGTTGGCAACCACTGTAGTCAATATCAACAGTGCTCCTACATAAAAAAGCGGATTCATTTTTTCACTTTCGCCCAGAAGGAGAAAGGCCAATATTATTCCATATACGGGTTCCAAGTTAATAGTCAACATTACGGTATAAGGGGAAATATATTTTAGGATCTTAACCGAGGCAATGAAAGCATAAGCCGTACAGACCGATGCAAGGATAAATATATACAACCAATCATTAAAGGACAGCTGAAAAAACTTTTGGTCAAAACTATGGGAAAACGCCAGATAAATAGACAAAAACAGGACACCACTACCTAATTCATAAAACGAAATTATTGACGGTCTTTGCTCCTGAGTTAATTTACCATTGATCAATGAAAAAGTGGCAGATAACAAGGAGGACACCAATGCCAGTAGTATTCCATTTAGGTAACCTGTCTCCACCCTAAACATTATATATAGGCCCAGCATAACAATTAGTCCGAATACCACTTCATAACCAACCATTTTCCGGCCATACCAAAACGGTTCCAACAAGGCTGTAAAAAATGCGCCCGTAGACATCGTTGCCAGGGCAATAGACACATTGGAAACTTTGATGGCCATAAAAAAGGTGACCCAATGCAAGGATACCACGATTCCACCTAAAATTAGCATCAACAGTGTTTTTCGAGATACCTTCAACTTAAATTTCCGTATAAGGATATAGGCCAAAATGATCAAGGAAGCCATCAACATACGATACCAAACCAAAGGAAGAGCATCAATAGTTATCAACTTGCCAAGGACCGCCGTAAAGCCCCAGATAAAAACTATAAAATGTAGGTGAAGATAATTATTGAGCTTAACGTTTGGCATTCTGCAACAAGTAAAAAGCTATGGCCCCAAACATAACATTGGGAATAATCACTGCCCATAAGGGTGAAAATCCAGATTGTTCTGCCAGGGTCCCGAAAACTTTGTCAAAAAAGATGTATATAAATGCCACCCCTATACCGAAGGCCAGATTGACCCCCATACCTCCACGGCGTTTTACAGAGGATACCGCAACCGCTATAACAGTAAGGATAAATGCCGCAATGGGCAGAGCCCATCGCTTATACTTGACCAAGATATAACTATTGATATTGGAGGCACCTTTTCTTTTTTGCGTCTCAATAAATTTATTTAGCTCAAACATATTCTTGGTTTCAGCTATATAGGAAACCGGGGTTAGGTCGTCGATCTTAAAATCGAAAATAGTATCCAATCTTCTTTTTGTTTCCACAATTTCTTGATTATTAACCAGTTTTCGCTTCTCATAGGAAGTAAGCCTATAAATCGTATCCTTCTCTATCCAACGTATGTTGGCCGCCGATATCTTAAAGTCCAAGGTGTTCTCCTCATTAAAACGCTCCATGGTGAAGTTATATCCTATCTGTCTGGCAGGATCAAAACTGCTCACATAGATATAGTCGTTCTCATTAAGTTGATTAAATATATTGGTAGTAACCCTATCCTGTTTTCCCTTTTTTAAATATTTAAAAATAAACTCATTGTATCCCACACTTGCATTGGGTACTATAAACATGCCCATAAAGAACATGATAACGGCAATTATGGAAGCCCCGATTAAATAGGGACGTAGAAATCGCCCATAGGATACTCCAGAACTAAGAATAGCTACAATTTCGGTATTGTTGGCCAATTTAGAGGTAAAGAAAATTACAGATAGAAATAGAAAAATTGGAAATAAGAGATTCCCGATCACAAAAGTGAAATTCAAATAATACATGGCAATTTCTGGGAAAGGGACCTCGTTATCGATCATTTTTCCTACCTGCTCGGCCAAATTTGCCATAATTCCAATGGGAACGAACAGCAGAAGCATCACAAAAAAGGTTGCCAGATAGCGCTTAAGTATGTATTTATCTATTATGGTCAGCACCTATAGTCGTTTATCCATTTGTTTTACCATTACAGATTTCCACTCATAGAAATCCCCTGCTAAAATATGTTTTCTTGCCTCACGAACCAACCACATATAAAATCCTAAATTATGAATGGTGGCGATTTGTTTTCCCAAATACTCGTTCGCGGCGAACAAATGTCTTAGGTAGGCCTTGGAATATTCATGGTCTACAAAAGTAGTCCCCATCTCGTCCAAAGGGGAAAAATCGTCTTCCCACTTCTTATTTTTTATATTGATAGTGCCATGTGCCGTAAACAACATCCCATTTCTAGCATTTCTGGTAGGCATCACACAATCGAACATATCAATCCCCAAGGCAATATTCTCCAAAATATTGATAGGGGTACCGACTCCCATTAAATATCTGGGCTTATCCTCTGGCAGTATTTCACAGACCACCTCTGTCATTGCATACATTTCCTCGGCAGGTTCGCCTACGGAAAGTCCGCCAATGGCATTACCTTCTGCTCCTACCCCTGCAATATATTCGGCCGACTGTTGCCTAAGGTCCTTATAAGTAGAGCCTTGAACGATAGGAAAAAAAGTTTGTTCAAAATCATAGGTAAAAGGAGTTTTTTCCAAATGCTTAATACATCGGTCCAACCACCTATGAGTCATGTGCATGGATCTCTTGGCGTAATTATAATCGCACGGATATGGAGTACATTCATCAAAAGCCATAATGATATCAGCACCGATGACACGCTGAATTTCCATAACGTTCTCTGGGGTAAACACATGATAAGAACCATCTATATGGGACTTGAACTTAACACCTTCTTCCTTTATCTTTCTGTTATCCGATAAGGAATAGACTTGGTAACCCCCACTATCCGTTAAAATATTGCGGTCCCAGTTCATAAACTTATGAAGTCCTCCAGCTTGTTTGAGTATTTCGGTTTTAGGCCTTAAATACAAATGATAGGTATTCCCTAAAATAATGTCCGGATTTATCTCCTCCCTCAATTCCTTTTGGTGCACCCCTTTTACCGAAGCCACTGTACCTACAGGCATAAAAATGGGAGTTTCTATCTTACCGTGGTCCGTAATAAGCTCTGCCGCCCTGGCTTTAGTCCTTGAGTCTGAATGTTGTAAGGTAAATTTCAAAAAAATCTATTTAAAGCCGCAAATATAGTCAACTCAAAGCCATTAAATCCTTAACAAAAAAATAAAGTTCTGTTATTGGCTATGATAGTTGATAAAATATTGTAATTCCTGCTTGTGTACCCAAAAGATTGCCATTACTTTTGAAAAGTTTAAAAAATATAGATAAAATGCCAAAACTTCAAGAATTACAAGATTTGACCGTTCAGGTTCGCAGGGACATTCTAAGAATGGTTCATAAGGTAAACTCCGGGCATCCAGGAGGTTCCCTGGGCTGTACAGAATTTATTGTTGCCCTTTACAATGAAATCATGGAGCTTAAGGACAAATTTGAAATGAACGGAAAAGGAGAAGATCTTTTCTTTTTGTCCAATGGTCACATATCCCCTGTTTTCTACAGTGTTCTGGCTAGAAAAGGTTATTTTCCGATTAAGGAATTAAATACCTTTAGATTAATAGATTCACGTTTGCAGGGTCATCCTACCACTCATGAAGGTTTGCCAGGTGTTCGTATCGCATCAGGTTCATTGGGGCAGGGCATGTCCGTGGCCTTGGGTGCGGCGCAGGCCAAAAAACTCAACAAAGATTCCAAACTGGTCTATACCCTTCACGGTGATGGCGAGTTACAGGAAGGTCAAAATTGGGAGGCCATTATGTATGCTGCAGGCAAGAAAGTGGACAACATTATTGCCACCATAGATTATAACGGCCAACAGATAGACGGGGCTACGGAAGATGTACTTCCTATGGGGGACCTAAAGAAAAAATTTGAAGCTTTTGGATGGGATGTTTTGGATATCAAGGAAGGAAATGATCTGGAAGCCATTTTAAAAGGGATGAAAGAGGCCAAAAGTAGGACCGGAAAAGGAAAACCGGTATGCGTACTATTGCATACCGTAATGGGACACGGGGTAGATTTTATGATGTACACCCACGCATGGCACGGCAAAGCTCCCAACGACGAGCAATTGGCGACCGCTTTGGCGCAGAACCCTGAAACATTAGGGGATTATTAATCCATAACCTTTTCCAACAAAAATTAAAGAAAATACAGATGAAAAAATATATAGATCAAGGTAAAAATGACACAAGGAGTGGTTTTGGTGCGGGATTGGCCGAATTGGGCAGGACCAACCCAAATGTAGTTGCTTTGTGCGCTGATTTGGTAGGTTCCCTTAAGATGGAGAAATTTATAGAGGAAAACCCGGAACGTTTCTTCCAAATAGGTATTGCCGAGGCCAATATGATGGGTATTGCCGCCGGACTCACCATAGGTGGAAAAATTCCCTTTACCGGAACTTTTGCCAACTTTTCCACTGGAAGGGTCTATGATCAAATAAGACAATCTATCGCCTATTCCGATAAGAACGTAAAAATCTGTGCTTCCCATGCAGGCGTTACCTTAGGGGAAGACGGTGCTACACACCAAATATTGGAAGATTTGGGATTGATGAAGATGTTGCCTGGAATGACCGTCATCAACACTTGTGACTACAACCAGACAAAGGCTGCTACCATTGCAATAGCAGAACATCACGGCCCTGTTTACCTAAGGTTTGGGCGACCAAAAGTGGCTAATTTTACTCCTGTTGACCAAAAATTTGAAATAGGCAAAGCCGTAATGCTCAGCGAAGGAACCGATGTTACTATAGTAGCTACAGGGCACTTGGTATGGGAGGCATTGATAGCAGCCGAAAATTTAGAAAAACAAGGTATATCTGCCGAAGTAATAAACATACATACCATTAAGCCCCTTGACGGGGAAGCAGTGTTAAAATCTGTTAAAAAAACAGGTTGTATAGTTACTGCGGAAGAGCACAATTATCTAGGCGGACTTGGCGAAAGTATCTCTGGATTCCTTGCTACCACGCTGCCTACTCCACAGGAGTTTGTTGCCACCAAAGATACTTTTGGCGAAAGTGGCACACCTGAGCAATTAATGGATAAATACGGATTAAACAATAAAGCTATAGTGAACGCCGTTGTGAGTGTGTTAAAAAGAAAATAATCAGATCCCCTTTAGGGAGATGAGGATTCTTAACATGGAAAATGGCGAAAACTATGGAACAGAACTCAATTAAACTGCTAAAACTACCCACTAAATAAAGGTAGAATTTAGTGGTTTTTTTATGCCATTCCCTCACCTTTTCGTGTCAAGATAAATTCTTTTTAGGTTAAACAATTAAAGACGTTGTGCTTAATATTGCACAATGTATTCTAATTTTAAAAGAACACATTATGATGAAGAAAACAGTTTTATTAGCAGCTATAGCCCTAATGGGTATTACTGCACATGCGCAAAAAGGTTCAGGATTCGGAATCAAAGGCGGACTTAACTATGGCGCCAATGGCGATTATTTCGAATCTGCCGAAAACGCCTACAAAAACCCTAAAGGAAATGTGGGATACCACATTGGAATCTTTGGCATAATCGGGGATAAAATCTACCTTAGGCCTGAATTGGTCTATACCAAAACAAAATCAGACTACGACAACAACAGTCTGAACATGAGTAAATTGGACATGCCTATTCTGCTTGGCGTAAATTTGATTGGCCCTTTAAACCTATTTGCAGGACCTGCCTTCCAATATATTTTGGACACGGATTATGAAGGAATTACCTTAAGTGACGCTGAAAATGATTTTACAGTAGGACTAAACATCGGTGCCGGACTTTCTTTTGGCAAGTTTGGAATAGACCTAAGATATGAAAGAGGTTTTAGTGAAAATGAAGTAACGGTTATTTCAAACAATGGGGTAACTCCAGGTGACAGAATTGACACCAGGCCCGACCAATTAATTTTGAGCTTGGCCCTAAAACTTTAATAGCATTTTAAATACAGAAACTAAAAATGCCCCCGCAATTGCGGGGGCATTTTTTATTTATTGGACTAAATTTAAACTTTAAATATTTTTGTCCAAATAATCGGGAACACCATCGTTATTGGAATCCCCTAATTCGTCTTCGGTAAGTATACCATCCCCATCGTCATCAGTGTCCAAATAATTTGGAAGGCCATCCTCATCGGTATCATCATTATAAAGATTACCGTCCCCATCCAAATCTTCAAGAATGGTATTTACCCCATCCCCATCATGATCGGCAGTATTGGCAGCCAATAAGTTTACTTCAAACATTAAAGGCGCATAGGTTGCCCCAGGGGCACTTCCGCTGAAATAAGCAATACCAGATGGCATAAAAATTAAACCTACCCCACTTCCGGTGACGGTAAATGTACCATCGCCATTTTCAATTATATCACCCCCCGATTTAAATTTGGGCATTCCTTCCTTAAATCCTTTTATAACGCCAGAATTACCGGAAACTCCGGATCCCTGCATATCGAACCAGACAGGAGATCCTAGTCTGCTGTCGAAAATAGTTCCATCCAAACGCATACCCTGGTACTTTAAATATACAGAATCTACGGGGGTAGGGTTTTCACCTACTCCTTCCCTAGCCACTATATAGTATAAAGTATGTGGAATATCAACTTCTTCCGCATCCAGTCCCAAATCACTTGAAGATACGTTTATCACCTGTGTTAAGGCATCTTCGAACAGGGATTTCTTGTCTGCATTGGCCCCGGCAATGGTATCGATCCTAATCCTTAGGTCGAAACTTTCATCTATTGGTTCCTCAAAATCTTCATAGTTATAAAAATGAGTTTTTAAATAAGCCTGAATTTCAGCATCATTTTCAACTATAACCTCACTTAGCAGTCTGGGGGGTATCACTTCAAAGTCATCCCCATCGTCCTTTTTACAGGACCAGATAGTCAAAAAAATTAAAGCAAGTAAAAGAAATCTCTTTATATTCATCAGTTTATTTTTATTGTCTTTTAATTACAGGATGCAACCCAGTGATTATTATAATAACCATTTTGGCTTCATTGATTTCTTAATTAAAGGGCGCAAGATACAATTTTCAACTATTTTTGTGGAGGACGTTAACAAAGATTTTCAATAGTTTATGCGAATTGACAAATACCTATGGAGCACCCGCTATTTCAAAACGCGAAACATAGCTACGGAGGCGTGTAAAAAGGGACATATAAGAATCAATGAACAAGTAGTAAAACCATCAAGGGAAGTATACCCCTTGGATAAAGTTGTGGTAAGGAAAAACCAGATCAATTATGAATTTACCGTACTGGATGTTCCCGAGAGCAGGGTAGGCGCCAAATTAGTGGACATCTACCGTAAGGATACCACTCCAAAAGAAGCCTTTGAACACAATGAGCTGTTAAAATTTTCCAAGGACTATTATCGGAAAAAGGGCGCTGGAAGACCTACAAAAAAAGACCGAAGGGATATAGATGGATACTTGGATGATGAAGCTGAATAAAGAATTTTGGGAACAAAAGTATGAGAATGGAGAAATGGGATGGGACATAGGTTACATTTCCAGCCCATTAAAGGAATACATTGACCAGCTTATAGATAAGAGCTTAAAAATCCTAATTCCAGGTGCAGGCAATGCGCACGAGCTCCTTTATCTAGTGGAGAAGGGGTTTTCCAATGTTTTTGTTATAGACATCGCTAGACAGCCATTGGAGAACATAAAAAAAAGGATTCCAAATTTTCCGGAGCATCAACTCCTGGAGGGCAATTTTTTTGATTTGGCATTAAATAATTTTGATTTGATCCTGGAACAAACTTTTTTTTGTGCCTTGGACCCAAGCTTAAGGAAGGATTATGTAACAAAAATGAAACAACTGCTAAAACCCTATGGCAAACTGACCGGGCTGCTGTTTAATTTCCCCTTAACGGATTCAGGACCGCCTTTTGGAGGTAGCCTAGGCGAATATATGTCCCTCTTTAAAGAGCATTTTAAAATCAAAACTCTGGAAACCGCATACAATTCCATAAAACCGAGAGCGGATAAGGAACTCTTTTTTATATTTGAATCTAAATAAAAACAACTATGTCCAATAGAATTTTATCCCATGAGCAAATACAGCATAAAATAAAGCGCATTGCTTACCAGATATACGAGACCAACGTTGATGAACCCGAAATTATTATTGCCGGGATTGAAGGAGGGGGATTAAACTTTGCCAAAAAAATACAGGCCGTACTTCAGAAGATCACCGAAGCCAACATTGTTTTGTGCAAAGTAATCATGGACAAGTCCAACCCTTTGGCCAGTGGCGTCAAAACCTCCCTTCCAGAATCTGAATACACCAATAAATCCGTGGTCTTGGTAGACGATGTGCTCAATTCCGGGACCACATTGATCTACGGAGTACATCATTTTCTACGCGTCCCATTAAAACAACTTAAAACTGCCGTATTGGTGAACAGGAATCACAAGAAATATCCTGTTAAGGCAGATTATAAAGGAATCTCCCTTTCCACATCACTTCAAGAACACATCAATGTTGAATTTAAGGCCAAAAGCGATTCGGTGTATCTAAGCGAGTAATTGCTCTATTTCCGCAACTAAGGATTCGGGGTCCTTATCATCGCAATCGATAATATGATTCGCTTTAAGGTAGAAATTATTGCGCTCGAACAAATGCTTGCCGATAAACTCCGGCAGGTCTTCATCCTCTATGTTTTTGATCAAGGGTCTATGTTCTTTTTCCAATAATAACCTTTTTACGAGTCCAGGAATGGAAACTTTTAAATAGAAAACATGATCAGCTAGGGTCAACATCGTCTCCATATTTCCAGAATAACACGGAGTTCCTCCACCCGTGGATAGTATAAAGTTGTTTTTTTTGGACAAAACATTATTTAAATATTCATGTTCTTTTTTCCGAAAAAAAATTTCGCCCTTCCCCATAAAAATGTTGGGAATGGAATCTTCCAAACCTTCCTCAATAACTTCATCCAAGTCTAAAAAACTAATTTTCAATTTCTTAGCCAACAATTTACCTAAGGTGGACTTACCACTTCCCATATACCCTACCAATACTATTTTCACGCTGTAATTTTTTGTAAAATTGGTCTAATTTAATGGTAAATCAAAAAAAATTAAAAAATTCTCAAAAAGGCCTTGCAAAACAAACAAATGATATTATATTTGCACCCGCAAACAGCAATAGTTTGTAACACATTTTGACCTGGTAGCTCAGTTGGTAGAGCATCTCCCTTTTAAGGAGAGGGTCCTGGGTTCGAGCCCCAGCCCGGTCACAAAAAAGTTAAGTCTCGTACTTAACTTTTTTTGTTTAAAATAGTTTTCATTTCCTTAAATTTAGAGACTATTTAAACATCCCTAAAAGTCCTTTAACAAGACTTTTTAAGCCCACGTGGTGAAATTGGTAGACACGCCACCTTGAGGGGGTGGTGTTCGCAAGGACGTGCTAGTTCGAATCTAGTCGTGGGCACCAAAAACCGCTAACTTCTTGAATGAGGTTGGCGGTTTTTTTATTCCTTTATCTTATTCTTTTTCAGTCAATAATAAAACCGGAAAAGAAATCCCTATAAATGGTTAATTAAAATAATTGCCTTACATATTTAGAAAATAAGCCTTATTTTCATAATCGGGCATTTCGTAAAATTGAAGTGCCACAAATTATATATAAATACCTATGGGCAATAGAGTTATTATCATCGGATCTGGGTTTGCATCCCTTTCTGCGTCCTGTTATTTGGCAAAACAGGGATACGATGTGTCTATTTACGAGAAAAATAAGACCGTTGGGGGCCGAGCAAGGCAATTTGTCCGGGATGGTTTCACTTTTGACATGGGGCCAAGTTGGTATTGGATGCCCGACATATTTGAAAGTTTTTTCAATGATTTCGGAAAAAAAACATCCGATTACTATCAACTGGATAAATTGGATCCTGCCTATAACATTTTCTTTTCCGACGATGTTATTACCATAGGGGATAGTATGGACAAAATTTGCAAAGAATTTGAACGAATTGAAAAAGGCAGTGCAGAACCTTTGCGCAAATTCATTAAAAAAGCACAAGACAATTATGAAATCGCCATTCACAAGATAGTACTTCGCCCGGGCCTTTCCCCTTTGGAATTGGTAAGCAAAGATACCATAGTACGTCTGGACCAGTTCTTTAAATCTATAAGTGACGAGGTCCGCAAACGTTTTAAAAACCCAAAACTAATTTCTACTTTAGAATTTCCTGTACTTTTCTTAGGGGCCAAACCTAGCAAAACCCCATCCTTTTATAGCTTTATGAATTTTGCCGATTTTGGACTGGGCACTTGGCACCCCAAAGGCGGAATGTACCAAGTAATTAGGGCCATGGAGCTTTTGGCATTGGAATTGGGAGTCAAAATTCACACAGATCACTCAGTAACTAAGATTGAAGTATCCAAAGGCATGGCCACCGGTATTAAAGTTAATGGAAACACCATTAAAGCAGATTTTGTCCTGAGCGGTGCCGATTATCACCATTCAGAAACATTGTTGGACCAGCAATTTCGCCAATATTCCGAGGCATATTGGGACAAAAAGACCTTTGCCCCCTCGTCCTTATTATTTTATGTGGGGTTTGATAAAAAATTACAGAACGTATCCCACCATAACTTATTTTTCGACACCAGTTTTGAGCAACACGCCAAAGAGATATATGATGACCCCAAATGGCCGGAAGCTCCGCTCTTCTATGCCAACTTTCCGTCCATTACAGATTCCAGTATGGCCCCCGAAGGTTGTGAAACAGGCTTTTTCTTAATTCCCATTGCCCCGGATTTAGAAGACACCCAACAACTGCGAAATAAGTATTTTGAAATTATTATAAACAGGTTTCAAAAACTTACCGGTCAAAAAGTAGAAAATAGTATTCTTTTCAAGGAGGACTTCTGTGTAAATGATTTTATTGACCAATACAATTCCTATAAGGGAAATGCATATGGCATGGCCAATACCCTTTTGCAAACAGCCTTTCTTAGACCCAAATTACACAGTAAAAAAGTAGATAATCTATTTTTTACCGGCCAGCTTACCGTTCCTGGTCCCGGGGTACCACCGGCCCTAATTTCTGGGAAATTGGTTTCAGAACTTATTGTTAAACATCAAAAAACTTAATTATGAAGTCAATTTTTGATACAGTTTCCCTAGATTGCAGTAGGCTCGTTACCCAACACTATAGCACCTCCTTTTCCTTGGCCACCAAAATGTTGGCTCCTTCCATTAGAGGGGATATATACAATATTTATGGCTTTGTCCGATTTGCCGATGAAATTGTGGACAGTTTTCACGATTATGATAAGTTGTTTTTATTGAATAAATTTGAGAAGGATTTGCAGGACGCTTTGGAACAAAAAATAAGTCTTAATCCCATTCTAAATTCTTTTCAACATACGTTCCACAAATATGACATTCCACGGCATTTGGTAACTTCATTCTTGAAGAGTATGCGGATGGACTTGGAAAAAAGGATCCGTCTTACGGATAGCCAGTATAAGGAGTACATTTATGGCTCCGCTGATGTAGTCGGTTTAATGTGCCTAAGGGTATTTGTAAAGGGAGACGAAATAGCGTACGAAAAGCTGAAACCCTCCGCTATGGCCTTGGGATCTGCTTTTCAAAAAGTGAATTTTTTAAGGGACTTAAAAAACGATTTTGAAGATTTGAACAGAACTTATTTCCCCAACACCAATCTCCAGAATCTGACAGAGGAAGACAAAAATAAAATTGTTGATGAAATAAAAGCGGATTTTAAATTGGGATATTCCGGGATATTACAATTGCCCCGAGAAGCTAAATTTGGGGTATATACAGCATATAGGTATTATTTTAAGTTGCTGAAAAAATTACAGGACACGCCTTCAGCGAAGATTATGATTACTAGAATACGGGTTTCCAATCTACACAAATTTAGATTATTGGTTAAATCGTATATTAACTATAAATTAAAACTGGTTTAGAATGAAAATGTTGATTTGGATTTTAATTTTCTTCGCTACTTTTTCCTTTATGGAGTTTATGGCCTGGTTTACCCATAAATACATTATGCATGGTTTATTATGGTCACTGCACAAGGATCACCATAAAAAGGACCACGATTCATGGTTTGAAAGAAACGATGCATTTTTTTTGTTCTACGCTGCGGTCAGCATGACTTTCTTTTGGCTGGGTTCCCAAACCGACTTTTGGTACGGATGGCCTTTAGGGTTCGGTATATTGGCTTATGGAGCCGCTTACTTCTTGGTTCATGATATTTTTATACACCAAAGGTTTAAATTGTTCAGAAATGCAAATAATTGGTATGCCAAAGGGGTAAGGAGAGCGCACAAAATGCATCATAAACATTTGGGAAAAGAGGACGGGGAATGCTTTGGTATGTTAATGGTACCCTTTAAGTATTTCCAAAAAAAAGAAAAATAGCAATAGGGCTTTTTAATATTACTGACTCAAAAGGCCATCTATAAGCGTCCTTGTTTTGTTACTGTTCCAATCTGCAGCACCAGTCTCCGCTACAACAATTTTACCTTCCTTGTCAATAATATATGTAGTTGGAAGGAGTTTGGATTTAAGTGTTTCAGGTGTTTCGGAAGCAGGATAATAAACGGGAAGATCGAAATTCTTTTTTTTTAAAAAGTTCTCCACTTTTTGACGGTCGTCGGAAGTAACGAACATAAACGTAACCTTATCACCATAATCATTATAAAGATCCTGCATACTTGGCATTTCAGCTACACACGGAGGACACCAAGTAGCCCAAAAATTCACAAGTATTACCCTTCCTCTCTGATTTTCAAAATCGAAGGATCGATTTTCCAAATCGGTCAATTTCCATTGATAGGAACCCAAAGGAACCTGCATCCCCTCCTTTACCATAGCTGCGCTAGTGGATAACAATTTACTGGCTAAAACCTTTACTTTAAATCCTACCGGAGTAAATATCAACACCAGCACAGCTAGTATAAAAACACCGTTAAGAATCCACTTCTTGTTAGGTACTATCATATTGCATCTATTTACTAATAAGATCGTCCAAAATGGCTTTTACCTTGTCATTGTCCCAATCGGCCACCCCTTCCTTACTAATCACGATCCTTCCCTCCTTATCCAACAAATAGGATCTAGGCGGTTTAGAACCGTCCACAGGCATGGGATCACCTACTATGGAATAAGTTACCGGAAAGGTAAAACCATGATCCGCCATAAATTTCTCTACAGGTTCCCTTTCCTCATTGGTAATGATATAAAAATCTATTTTATCCTTATAATCGTCATATAACTTTTGGATACTTTCCACTTCAGCCTCACTTGGAATATTCCAAGACCTCCAAAAATTGATAAAGACAACACGACCTTTTGACTTCTTAAAACTGAAAAAATTCCAATTGGCATCTTTTAGCTTCCAATCGTAATCCTTAATCTGTCCCCTATTGATTTCTTTGGTCACTTCTGGCGAAAAGGAGAACCATTTATTTAACAAAACCTTGCTATAATCGCCCAAGGGCGTCACAAAAAAAGATAGAATTAAAGCCATTAAGGCGATGTTCAAAACAGTTTTTTTACGAATTTTCATTTAATTTATCCTTTTGTCAAAACTAAAAAACTCCTGATGAATATCAGGAGTTTTTGTAAAGTATTTACAGCACAAAATTAAGCCGCGTTCTCCCTTTTTATAACGTTAAGGGCAGAACCTTCATTAAACCATTCAATCTGCGATTGGTTATAGGTATGGTTCAATTTAATAGTGTCCTTAGTTCCATCTTTATGCACCAATTCCAAGGTAATTTGCTTTTCTGGTGCAAAATCTTTTATATCAACAAAGTTGAAGGTATCATCCTCTTGAATCAAGTCATAATCACTTTCATTTGCGAAGGTTAGCCCCAACATACCTTGTTTCTTAAGGTTGGTTTCATGGATACGTGCAAAAGACTTAACGATTACCACTGCAACACCCAAATGTCTTGGCTGCATAGCGGCGTGCTCACGAGACGATCCTTCTCCATAGTTATGATCTCCCACAACTACTGTTTTTATTCCTGCCGCCTTATAAGCCCTTTGTGCATCAGGAACACCACCATACTCTCCAGTAAGCTGATTCTTTACAAAATTTGTCTTTTTATTGAAGGCATTTACCGCTCCAATCAGGGTATTATTGGCAATGTTGTCCAAATGACCTCTAAAACGCAACCAAGGACCAGCCATGGAAATGTGGTCTGTAGTACATTTTCCAAAGGCTTTGATCAATAATTTAGCTCCTTGAAGACTTTCTGGCTTAATAGGAGTAAAGGGTTCCAACAATTGCAAACGCTCTGATTTGGGATCTACCTTTACCTCAACACCTGAACCATCTTCCATTGGCGCCAAGTAACCTGCATCTTCCACTTCAAATCCCTTTGGAGGCAATTCAATCCCCAACGGCTCGTCCAATTTAACTTCTTGTCCGTCTTCATTCAGAAGGGTATCGTTCATTGGATCAAAATCCAATCTACCAGATATTGCTATGGCCGCTACCATTTCCGGGGAACCTACAAAAGCGTGGGTATTTGGATTTCCATCCGCCCTTTTGGAAAAGTTACGGTTAAAAGAATGTACTATGGTATTCTTCTCATCGCCTTTTAGATCACTACGATCCCATTGTCCTATACAGGGACCACAGGCATTGGTAAATACCGTTGCCCCTAAATTTTCGAATATCTGCAACAAACCATCACGTTCCGCTGTAAATCTGATCTGTTCAGACCCAGGGTTGATACCAAAATCTGATTTTGGTTTTATGTTTTTATCAACGGCCTGTTTAGCAATAGAGGCAGCCCTGGTCAAATCCTCATAAGAAGAATTGGTACAGGACCCTATTAGGCCCCAATCCACTTTTAAAGGCCATCCGTTAGCTTTCGCCTTCTCTCCCAACTGCCCTACTGGAGTAGCTAAATCAGGGGTAAACGGACCATTAAGATGTGGCTTAAGGGTGTTCAAATCTATTTCTATAATTTCATCAAAATATCTCTCAGGGTTGGCATACACCTCAGGGTCTGCCGTTAAGTAATCCTTAACTGCATTTGCTGCATCCGCAACATCATTTCTATCCGTAGCCCTTAAGTATCTTTCCATAGAAGCATCATAACCGAAGGTAGATGTGGTAGCACCAACTTCAGCACCCATATTACATATGGTTCCTTTACCGGTACAGGAAAGATTTTTAGCCCCTTCGCCAAAATATTCTATAATGGCCCCTGTACCACCTTTTACAGTCAATATACCAGCCACTTTAAGAATAACATCCTTGGCAGATGTCCAGCCAGAGATATTACCCGTTAATTTTACTCCTATCAATTTTGGAAACTTAAGTTCCCAGGCCATTCCGGCCATAACATCCACAGCATCGGCACCACCAACACCTATGGCAACCATTCCAAGACCCCCGGCGTTTACCGTATGGGAATCGGTCCCTATCATCATTCCTCCAGGAAAGGCATAGTTTTCCAAAACCACTTGGTGAATAATACCTGCACCTGGTTTCCAAAAACCAATTCCGTACTTATTGGAAACGGATTCCAAAAAATTAAAGACTTCGGCACTAGAAGTATTGGCCACTTTCAAATCTGCCACAGCTCCACTTTTTGCCTGTATAAGGTGATCGCAATGAACTGTAGTTGGTACAGCTACTTTTGGTTTTCCAGCCTGCATAAATTGCAACAATGCCATTTGCGCAGTAGCATCTTGACAAGCGATTCGATCGGGTGCAAAATCAACATAGTCCTTACCTCTTTTAAATGCCTTGTTGGGTGTGCCGTCCCACAAGTGGGAATACAAAATTTTCTCTGAAAGGGTTAAAGGTTTTCCAACAATTTCACGTGCCTTATCAACACGTTCGGACATGTTGGCATACACCTTTTTAATCATATCAATATCGAATGCCATTATCTATAAATTTTTAGTTTAAGTTATTCTCCAAAATTAAGAAAATACCTTACGTTTATAAAACTTTTAAACTAAGAATACGGCAAGAATACGCCAATTTTATGTAATTATAAAAAAGATTACCATTATAGGAATGTAAATGCAATAAATTTCATTTTTTTAAGCCTATAAAAATCGAGCAGTTCTTGTTCATTATTCCCTACTATAAAAGCTTTTGAATAATATCCTCTACGGAAATTCCTTCGGCCTCAGCCTTATAATTTTTAATAATCCGATGTCTCAGGATTCCCAAGGACACCGCTTTGACATCTTCAATATCAGGAGAAAATTTACCGTTCACGGCGGCATGGGCCTTAGCTCCCAATATTAGATTTTGGGAAGCCCTAGGTCCTGCTCCCCAATCTATGAACTGTTTTACAAATTCCGAAGCATTTTCTTGATTCGGTCTTGTGCTGTTCACTAATTTCACTGCATATTCCACCACATTGTCGGGAACTGGAATTCTACGTACCAAATGTTGTATATCCATTATTTCCCCAGGGGTAAACAAGGGAACAATTTCATGCTTAAAATCGGAAGTGGTTTCCTTTACTACCTTAATCTCCTCTGCGATAGATGGATATTTCAATTCTATGGCGAACATAAACCTATCTAACTGCGCCTCGGGCAATGGGTAAGTACCTTCTTGCTCTATTGGGTTCTGGGTTGCCAAAACATAATAGGGAAGATCCAATTTATATTGATTGCCAGCTATGGTCACAGCTCGTTCCTGCATGGCCTCCAACAGTGCCGCTTGGGTTTTGGGCGGGGTACGGTTTATTTCGTCGGCCAGTATAATATTCGAAAAAATGGGCCCTTTTATGAACTTGAAGTTCCTATTTTGATCCAACACTTCACTACCTAAAATATCACTTGGCATGAGATCAGGTGTAAACTGAATCCTTTTAAAGCCCAATCCCAAAGCAGAGGCAATTGTATTTACCATGAGGGTCTTGGCCAAACCAGGTACTCCAATAAGTAAGGAGTGCCCTCCTGTATAAATAGAAAGTAGTATTTGATCTACCACTTCCTCCTGCCCAATAATAATTTTGGCTATTTCTTGTTTAAGAACTTTATTTTTTTCAACTAGAGCCTTAATTGCAGCTACGTCTGACATGCATTTATTCCTTTACCCAATTATTTGCAAAATCACAATCTTTATTCGCGGAATTAACACTCACATAAGTATCTTCGATATGCTCGTCCATCCATTTTTTAATGGCATTATACTGCTTTTCCCTAAGTGCTAATTCCTGAATCTTTATGTAATCCTTTGCAAAATCGGCAACATGTTCGTCATAACGATTGGTGATTTTCATGATTTTGTACTTGGGGGCACCTCCCCTGGGATCATTCTCCAGAATAGGCATGGAAATCTCATTGTCCTTTATGTCCCTCACTTGGTTATAAAGCGATGGTTCCATTTTGGTAAGCTCAAATCGGGAGCTATAATCCTGTGGGTTTCTTAACAAACCTCCATCAAATTTGGTTTCCTTTTCATCGGAAAAATTCAAAGCTGCAGCGGCAAAGGTAAATTTACTATCCAATACCCCTTTTCTTATGCTATCCAATTCCTTCTTTGCATCATCCAATTCCTTTTGGGATATCTCCGGGGTTATCAGAATGTGTCTTAGATCCAGCTCACGGCCCCTAATTTTTTCAACATATATAATGTGGTAACCAAAATCGGTTTCGAACGGATCAGAAATCTCTCCTTCCCTTAAACTAAAAGCCACATCCTTAAACTCTTTAACAAATGGGGTCTCCCGGGTCATACTATAAAATCCACCCTTGGATTTGGATCCAGGATCTTGGGAATACAAAATAGCCTTCACACTAAAGCTAGCATCATTTTCCTCAATATCTGCCTTTATCTCGTTTAGTTTATCTATTACCTTTTGCTTTTCTTCATCGGAAGCCTTGGGTTGCTTTACAATTTGGGCAATTTCCAACTCCGCACCAAAAACGGGTCTTTCATCTGCTGGAATCTTATTAAAGAACTGTCTAACTTCCTCTGGGGTAATCTCTATTTCCGAAACAATTTTGTTTTGCATTTTTTCGGAAAGCATTCTCAGCTTGTTGATTTTGTAAAGTTCCTCACGAAAACTGGCCTCATCATCCTTTTTATAATAATTTAGCACCTTTTCCATAGAACCGATCTGGGACACCAGTTGTTGTAACTGTCGATCCCCTTGGGCATTTACCTCATCATCCGAAACCAAAATACTGTCTTGAACGGCCTGATGTGCATATAAACGATCTTCCATTAACTTGCCCAAAAGACCACATCTTGTAACATCGGCAGTGGAAGCTCCTTGGCTTTTAAGATCTATCAAAGTTTTTTCTATATCCGATTCCAAGATTACATAGTCGCCCACCACAGCAGCTATCCCATCCAATTTTATTCTTTCAAAATTGTTGACAGAATCGTTCTTAGATATCATTGATTCCTCTACAATTACCTCTTGTGGTTCTACCTGAGTATCAGGAAGATTTTCTAGTTCCTGTGCGCTCGTAATCCCTGTCAACAATAAAATAGAAAGGGAAAAACCTGTTTTAATTACCTTGTTCATAAACTTCAAATTCTTTTTCTTTAATAGCTTCATCCATTACCTCTACTTCCAATTTTTTCATATAATCCAGCTTCCTTCTATTTAAAAGCAGCTGTTTAATAGTAGGTTCAATATAAGTAAGGGGAGCAATATCGTTGATTTCCAACATATCGTTTACCTTCGCCAAATATACCCCTAAAGAGTCCTGTAATTCAAAAAATTGTGATTTTTTTAAGTACTTGTCCTGATTTTCAGCAGTTAACGGAGTAATTTCTTCCATGACACGGTAAACATTTACCCAAATGGAATCGTTAAAATTGACCTTGCTAAACTGCACACTTATAGAATCCAAATAGCGCTTATCTGCCTCCTTAAAATCCCTTAATTTCTTGGCAACCAAATCCTTGTCCAAATATTGTATGGGCAACTCCACAAACCTCAACTGTATTATCCGTTCCTTTAGTTTAAAATTTTCCTTTTCACGCTCATAAAACTCGGTGAGCTGAGTATGGGTTATAGCAGTATCATGGGATTGTAGGACCAATGCTTCCTTATAGGCCCCTGTGTACAAATCTGTTCTGTAATTGGAGACCAATTGCTCAAAATACTCTAGCTTCTCCTCAGGTAGATTTATTTTGGCCTTGGAAAGCAACAATTGTTTATAAGCCCAATTATTAATATAATTATTGACCAAAGAGGTACTGTCCTCCTTGGACATATTGGTCAAAAGCAGCTCTTTTAAGTCCTCCTTGTACAAATAAGTTTCCCCAACCCTGGCCACAGGAATTTTGTCTTCTTTCTTATTAAAAAGAGAATCACAGGATATAAAAGTGCATAGCAATACTATACTCACTAAAAATATTGAGACTTTTTCCAGCTTTATTTCACAAAAATCCATTCCGCAAATTTAGTAATTAAGAAGCATTATGCAAGTCCTCATTTCCCAATAAAATTCCATACTATTTATCGGAAGGTTTACTGCCTATGTTATTCCTTTTATTATTAATTTTATTCCATGGAGGACAGACAAATAAAACTAATTTGGGATTTTAGGGGTGAATCGGCCCAGAATACAGCGAAGCATCATAAAATACATCTTGAAGAATATGTATTGTCGCAAAATTTGACCTTGAACATTACAGGAAATACGGACTTAAATAATATGCACTCCATAGCATATCTAGTTGTAAGCGAATCCGAAATGATTGTCGTTAGGGATGCCTTAAAACCGCATCGAGGTGAAGTCTACACCCCAATAGACTAGCCAAAATATAAGAAACAAAACCCATGGGCAGAAGATTCTTTTTTTTCATTATCGCCATATCGACCCTGCTTTGTTCATGCGCTACACAAACTGAAGACCCTGATTTATTGAAAATGGCCCTGGCCTCCGACAATTCAAAAATACGGAACGTTATGGATAGCCTGGCCCAATATGAGATTCAAGTAAGGTATACGCAAATCGACAGGATCAAGGACAGCATAATTTTTAGGGACTACAATTTTCAGGTCAACGATAGCAACTACTTCTACCCGGCCAGCACAGTTAAAATCCTAACGGCCGTTCTAGCCTTAGAAAAATTGAACGAAATGGATTCCTTGGACCTATACACCCAATTTTATGTAGAAGGTGATTCTTTGGAAACAACATTTGCCAACGAAATCTCCAAGATTTTTGCAGTAAGCGACAATGAGGCCAATAATCGACTTCTGGAATTTTTAGGGCAAGACCGAATAAACCAAAGTTTGAAGGACAAGGGTATTGTACCTGTACGAATCTCCCATCGACTTTCAACAGAAAATGCTTTAGAGGTAACTACAAGGCCACTTATTGTTTACTTAAACGACACCACAATAAGCTGGTTAAAACCAAGTGTGAACAAACCCCCAGTACCCTTGGCTCTGAACAGGATTAAAAAAGGAACGGCTTATTACGAAGAGAACACCTTAATTAATGAACCATTCGATTTTAGCTTAAAAAATTATTTTCCCCTTAGCACCCAGAACGAAGTCTTAAAAAGGATAATTTTCCCAGAACAATTCCCGATAAATGAACGATTTAACCTTAGTCCCGACCAACATAGTTTTCTGTTAAGGACAATGAGTGACCTTCCCAAAAATATAGGGTACGATGAAATGGATTATTACGACGGTTATTGTAAGTTTTTCATGTTCGGGGATACCAGGGATACCATTCCAGAATATCTGAAAATATATAATAAGGTGGGCAATGCCTACGGCACAATTACGGATTGTGCCTACATTGTAGACCATAAATATGATGTGGAATTTATGCTTACCGCAACGCTTTTAGCCAATAAGAATGGGGTTTTCAACGATAACACCTATGAGTACGAAGAAATCGGACTTCCCTTTTTAGCGCAATTGGGAAGAGAGATCTACAATCTGGAAATAGCAAAAAAACAACAAAAATGACAGCATTAAGTTTTGATACCTTTACTAAAAAAATATATATCAAAGCCAATATGGAAAAAATTTATTGGGCCTGGTGTACGGCAGAAGGAATTACCACATGGTTTTTGAGCAAGGCTACTTATATTTCGCCTGATGGGCAACCCAAGGCAGCACAGGACAAGATTGCAGAAGGGGATACCTATATTTGGGAATGGCACAACTGGGATGGTCAGGAAAAAGGGATAATAACAAAGGCAAACGGGAAGGATTTTTTTGAAATCACCTTTGCCAATGTTTGTAAGGTTTCGGTTTCTCTTAAAGACTCTGGTAATGACATACTGTTAACCTTAAAACAATACGATATACCAACGGACGACAGTAGCAAATTAAATATCCATTATGGCTGCAGTAACGGATGGACGTTTTGGCTGGCAAATCTTAAAGCCTATTTGGAACATGGCATTTTGTTGAACGAAACAATAAATGATCTTAGAAAGATACCCAGTGCAGGATTTGAATTTGTGAATATTTAAAAAGAACAACAGTATTTTAAGACATAAATTTGTCACATGAAAAGCGACAGGTCTTCTTATTTCCTATTTTTGTCCATTTTTTAGAAATGATAACAAAACCTCGTATCGCCCTTATTATTGGAATAATCTGTATTTCCATATTTCCTGTATTGGTGAAACTAAATTATACTCCCGGACTAATTTCCGCCTTCTATCGAATGACCATCGCCCTAGGCATTATCTTGCCTTATGCCCTATATACAAAACAATTAAAAATCCCGGAAACCAGAACATTTATTCTTGCCGTTCTTTGCGGAATATGTTTTGGATCTGATGTGGCGGTATGGAATATTGCTATTCAAGAATCTACGGCAACGCAAGCATCATTTTTGACAAACCTGTCCCCAGTTTGGGTTGGGATAGGTACATTTTTCTTTTTAAAACCCAAACCCTCCGTTAATTTTTGGATAGGTACTGTTATTGCCGTCCTAGGAATGATCACCCTGGTAGGATTTAAATTCTTTGCCCTGCTTTCTTTTGATATTGGCTTTAGTTTTGGACTGCTGTCCGGAGTATTCTATGCCACCTACATTCTGATAAGTAAAGAAGTGCTCGCCAAGATATCTATAGTAAACTTTATGACCTTAAGCCTAATTTCTTCTTCCCTCTTTTTAGGGATCTTATCCTATGTCCTAGGGGAGCCTTTTAACGGCTTCTCGAATATTGGGTGGTTTGTACTTTTTATCCAAGGATTGGTCTGCCAATTACTGGCCTGGTTGTCCATTAGCTATTCCACCCAACATATGCGGGCCACAAGAGTCTCCTTAAGTCTATTGGCACAGGCCATCTTGGCAACAATATTGGCTTGGGTATTTCTCAACGAGCTAATTACCCCACAAATGATTCTTGGAGGTATTATCCTTCTTTTTGGAATACGACTTACTTTTTACGACAAGCCACTAGTTATACCGGTCAGGACAAAGGCTAAACTCCCGCCTCTTTAATTACCTTCAAGGTCTTTTGCAGTCCGGTCTTGGCTACCTCCAGCAAATCCATACTGTGGTACTCAGGGTTGTACAGCTCCAAGGATACGCATCCTTTGAAGCCCGTGATTTTAAGGTCTTTTAAAATCTGTGGCAGCGGCAGGATTCCGTCACCTGGAAAAACCCTATGCTTATCCTCCATATCGGCTATTTCCATTCCTTTGGGCGCATCGTTAAATTGAAAAATTGCAAAGATATCCCCATTCAAAAGTCTTAACCCTTCAAATCCACCTTCCGAAATATACATATGATATACATCGGGTATTATCTTGGCTTTAGGGTGATTGGCATCCAAGGCCACAGCCGTTGCCTGCCCCATAGTCTTTAACGGAAACATCTTGACAAACACCATTGCCGGTATTACATTATACTCTTTTATTCCAATTTCCAATAATCTGCGGTAGCAAGAGGCTACAAAGGCAACATCATAATTCTCCCCAACCTGATTGGGTATGGCCTGTACATAGGTACAACCTATTTCCGATGCCATCCTCATTCTATTTTTGGTAGCTGGCAAGGAATTTTGAAATTCTTCCTCATTCTTGGGAATGCACCCCCATAGCCCTATCATACTGGGCACGAACAATCCGGCTTCCTTTATTTTAGCACCTAATTTCTTAAGATCGCCCCCGTCTTTCTCGTATTCTGCCAAATCGCTGTCCCAAGGCTCAATGGCATCGTAGCCAGCCGCTATGGCAATCTCTACCTTTTTTTCCAAGCCCTTTGCAGGTCTTATGGTCGCCGTATCCAAACAGATGGGCCATGGACTCTGTCCGTTTTGATATCTTTTTTCTTTCTTTGGATTTTCCGCCGGCAAGGTATTGGCCAATGAGATTGTTGCAACACTAGCAGTGGCTGCACCTGCAATAAAGGATCTGCGATTCATATTAATATCTGTTATTCGACTAAAATATGAAAAAAAGTGAAGCATATTCCACTTAGGGACAAGAACCGAAGGTTCAAGATTTAAAATACAACCAATAGGTTACCAAAAGAGCCACTGCTCTTTTAGCCTATGCCCGGAAAGTTAAATTAAAATTTAATTGATTATCCCTGAATGGGCTCCCCATAAAGATCAAAGTCCGCAGCTTCAAAAATATGAAGATCAACAAATTCCCCTACTTTCAGATAATGCTTTGCTGCATCCACCAAGACTTCATTATCTACATCGGGAGAATCGAACTCCGATCGACCCACAAAATACTTACCCTCTTTACGGTCTATAATACAGCGCAAAGTTTTACCCACTTTTTCTTGATTCAACTCCCATGAAATCTGTGACTGAAGTTCCATGATCTCCGAAGCCCTTTGTTGTTTTACCTCCTCAGGAACATCGTCTACCAAATTATAAGCGTGCGTATTTTCTTCATGGCTATAGGTAAAGCATCCCAATCTTTCAAAACGCATTTCCTCTACCCAGCTTTTCAAGGTTTGAAAATCTTCCTCCGTCTCCCCGGGATAACCAACAATCAACGTGGTCCTTATGGTCATTTCTGGAACCGCAGCCCTGAAATCATGCAACAATTTTGTTGTTTTGGCCTGAGTTGTTCCCCTCCGCATACTCTTTAATATGGCATCTGAAATGTGCTGCAATGGAATATCCAGGTAATTACAAACCTTGGGTTCTCGTTTCATCACTTCCAGAACATCCATAGGAAATCCGGTAGGGAAAGCATAATGCAATCGGATCCATTCAATGCCGTCCACCTTCACCAACTCGTTCAGCAATTCTGCCAAATTCCTTTTCTTATAAAGGTCCAATCCATAATAGGTAAGGTCTTGAGCAATAAGGATCAATTCCTTGACCCCTTTGGCGGCCAATTTGTTGGCTTCCGTCACCAAATCTTCTATAGGAGTACTCTTATGTTTGCCCCGCATTATGGGTATGGCACAGAAGGAACATGGACGATCACATCCTTCAGCAATTTTCAGATAGGCGTAATTTTTTGGAGTGGTCGTTAGCCGCTCCCCTATAAGTTCGTGCTTGTAATCGGCCCCAAGGGCCTTTAATAAATTAGGCAATTCACTGGTTCCAAAATACTCATCCACATTAGGGATCTCTTTTTGCAGGTCTGGTTTATATCGCTCACTTAAGCAACCTGTAACAAATACCTTGTCTACTTCCCCTGCTTCCTTTTTTTGAACGTATTCCAAAATAGTATTGACACTCTCTTCCTTGGCATTGGCAATAAAACCACAAGTGTTTATCACTACCACATTCCCTTCCTCCTCATGCACGACTTCCTTGTTGTTGGCCCTTAATTGACCCATCAACACTTCTGAATCGTATACATTCTTGGAACAACCCAAGGTTACTACATTGATCCTATTCTTCTTAAGTGACTTAGTACGCATATTTTCAAATAAAGTGCAAAAGTACAACTTGAAAAAAGATTGTAGTCCCAATATATCTTTTTTTATTCTTTTAACGTTAAACCTTTATAACCGATTGAACTCTAATTCATAAAGCTCTATGAAAACCCAATTTCTTATTTCTGGTTTATTCTTTATTTGTTGTTTGATTGGATGCTCCAAAGGGAATGATGACCAAGCGCCAATTCCACCTGAGGAAGCGATGTATTTCCCACCATTAAATTCTGACGAATGGGAAACAGTGTCCATTGAGGAACTCCAATGGAGTTCAAGTGCCGAGCAACCACTATATGACTTCCTGGAAGCAAATAAAACGGAAGCTTTTATACTTTTGAAGGATGGAAAAATTGTTTTGGAAAAATATTTTGGAAGCTTTAATGCTACCAAGAATCATACTTGGAACTCGGCAGCCAAAACTCTGACCGCCTTTACCGTGGGAATTGCCCAAAAGGAAAGATTTCTATCTATAGACAATGCCTCGTCCGACTATATGGGAACGGGCTGGTCCTCCCTTACACCTGAACAAGAAGCGCAGATTACCGTAAAAAATCATCTTACCATGACGTCAGGCTTGGATTTCACTGGTGAAAATAGTTTTTGCACCGATGTGGAATGTTTGATATACAAAGATGAGCCCAACAGCTTTTGGTATTACCATAATGCAGCCTATACCTTATTGGACAATATTATAAGCGGTGCAGTTGGTCAAGAATATAAAGAATACTTTAATGAAAAGGTACGTGACAAAATTGGGATGCAGGGATCTTGGATAAAGACAGGATATCTTAATCTTTATTTTAGCAATGCCCGAAGTATGGCCCGGTTTGGACTATTGAACCTCAACAAAGGTACCTGGGACGAGACCCCAATTCTGGATGACCCCAACTACTTTACCGACATGACCACTACTTCACAAGAACTGAACAAGTCCTATGGCTATCTCTGGTGGTTAAATGGAAAAGGTAGTTATAGAATACCTGGTTCTGAAGAACTGTTCCCCGGAAAATTAATACCCAATGCTCCGGACGACCTAATAGCAGGACTCGGTGCCTTTGACCAAAAACTATATGTTGTGCCTAGTAAAGGAATGGTAATTATACGAATGGGCGATTCTGCCAATGAAGATGAATTGGGCCCAACTACTTTCGATAATGACTTTTGGGAAAAATTAAATGACTTGATTAACTAAAATACGAGGGTATCAAAAGCACTAATTCACAGGTTGAAGATGAACCACATCTTCCAAGAATCCTATGGTTTCTCTTTTTACAGATTCTAAATCCTTTGAAGTAATATAGGAGGTCATTACATGGTTGCCTACCTCCGGAAACGCAACTTTACGTTTTAAGTCGCTCTTTACACCCAGTTCATCGAACATTTCTAACAGGGCAGGAACCGAGACCACCTTATCCTGTTCTTCCTCGTTTTTATAGTAATATCCTAAAAAAGTAGGTTGATCTATGTGCTGAAAGACTTCTGGTTTCATTGTTACATCCAACAAGGCCTGTAGCTGTGTCAATGCCTCTACCCTGTATCTTGTAGTCCAATAACTCTGTTTTAAAGAATCCGCTTCAGATTCATAAAAATCGCTATCCATAATGGTTTTGGCAATCTCCAAACCCCATGGACCCGACAATAACACTGCAGTGGGGTCATAAATCCTTACATTCGGGGAATACAAAAGAAGACCTGCAATATCCTCGTCCCCTTGGGCCAAATAAAGAGCTAGGGTACCTCCTGTGGAAGTGCCCATAACAATAACCTTTTTTCCAATTTGTTTTGCTATCGCCAAAGCCTCTTTTGCGGATTCGAAGTAGTCCGTTGCCGTTAATTGAAGCATTGCTTGTTCTTCCTGTACGCCGTGACCTTCCAAACGGGGCAAGTATACATTGGCGCCATATCTCTGTCCCAATTCCCTGTGCAGTGGTGCGCCTTCCTCATGACTAGCGGACCAACCATGAAGATAAAGAATAGAATATTCGGTTTTGCCTGGTATAGAATCGTACCATAGAATTTGTGATTCGTTATTGGCCTTAATTTTGGTATTTACCTTTTCCCTCTCTGATACCCTATTTTGAAGTTTGATCAAATCGGCTTCCATTGCAGGAAGTTCCATGGTCAATAGAGGTTTATCTACCTTGGGACCCAAAAAATAGACTATCAGCAATAATAGAAGTAAAAAAAATACTGCTTTAAATAATCGACTGATTATCTTCATTCTTTTCCACTAAAAAATGAATCCACAAACTCGATCTTATTAAAGACCTGCAAATCATCCATTCCTTCCCCTACCCCTATATACTTTACTGGAATCTGGAATTGATCTGAAATACCAATAACTACACCACCTTTAGCAGTGCCATCCAATTTTGTAACTGCCAAGGAAGTTACTTCTGTAGCCTTGGTAAACTGTTTTGCCTGCTCAAAGGCATTCTGGCCTGTAGAACCGTCCAAAACCAAGAGAACTTCATCGGGAGTACCCTCCACTACCTTTTGCATTACGCGCTTCACTTTGGTCAATTCATTCATCAAATTAACCTTGTTATGCAATCTTCCGGCGGTATCTATAATTACCACGTCTGCATTCTGCTTAAGGGCCGAACTGAGGGTGTCAAAGGCCACAGAGGCGGGATCACTTCCCATACTTTGTTTTACGATAGGCACGTCTACCCGATCTGCCCATACCTGAAGTTGGTCTATTGCAGCTGCCCTAAACGTATCGGCCGCTCCGAGCACTACTTTTAAACCTTGCTTTTTAAATTGATATGCCAATTTACCAATTGTGGTGGTCTTACCTACCCCGTTCACCCCAACCACCATGATAACGTAAGGCTTTCTCACCAAGGGTACCGTGAATTCCGTTTCACTGCCGGAATTGGTTTCGGACAGCAATCCCGCTATTTCCTCCCTTAATATTGCATTAAGCTCGTCCACCCCTAAGTATTTATCCTTGGATACACGCGCCTCTATACGGTCTATAATCTTTAAGGTGGTATTTACACCCACATCGGAGGAAACCAATACCTCCTCCAAATTATCCAAAACATCATCGTCTACCTTGGATTTTCCAACTACCGCCTTACTAAGTTTGGATAAAAAATTGGTCTTGGTCTTTTCCAGACCCTTGTCCAAAGTTTCCTTCTTTTGTGTGGAAAATATTTTTTTAAATAAACTCATATTTTTGGCATGTTCCTTTTCATCAAAGATATAAAAATAAAAAAGCTACTTTCATCAGAAAGTAGCTTTATAACCAATAAATTTAGGTTATTAATTTTTTTTCAACCAGTCGTTTACCATTTCTGGACTCATAACAGACTCCATAAAAGTGTAAGCACCTGTTTTAGGAGACTTTACCATTTTAATGGCCTTGGTCAATCTTTTTGAACTTGTTTGTAAACTCGCTACCGTTTTCTTTGCCATGACGTATTATTTAATTTCTTTATGAACTGTCATTCTCTTTAGAATAGGATTGAATTTCTTAATTTCCATCCTATCTGGAGTGTTCTTTTTGTTCTTAGTGGTTATGTACCTTGAAGTACCTGGCATGCCAGATTCTTTATGCTCTGTACACTCCAAAATAACCTGAATTCTGTTACCTTTCTTTGCCATTATTATCTTAGTATTTCAGGATTATTTAATTAACCCTTTTTCCTTTGCTTCTTTTAAAACAACGGAAATTCCTTTTTTATTTATACTCTTTAGAGCCTTAGCGGAAACCTTTAAGGTTACCCAACGATCTTCTTCTGGAATATAGAAACGCTTTTTAGAAAGATTTACATCAAATCTTCTTCTGGTTTTATTAATCGAGAAGGACACATTGTTCCCAAACATGGCTCTCTTTCCAGTAACATCACAAACTTTTGACATCTCTCTACTTTTATTTTGTTATAAACAGGGTGCAAATTTAAATTAATTTTATGGGACGGACAAAATTCTTTGTCAGAATTTTAAAATTTCTTTTTGAAGCATTTCAAAAGCCTTATTTACAGTCTTTTGCACTATTCTTTCGCGCTGACTTCCCATACGATATTTTTCTACCACTGTAGCTTTAGGTGAAACAACCGCTATAAACACGGTCCCTACCTCTGCATCAGAGTCACCTTTAGTTGGACCTGCGTTCCCGGTAGTGGCTATGGCAAAATCCGTCTTTAACATTTTTCGCAGATTGGTGGCCATTTCAACGGCAACTTCAGCACTTACTACAGAAAACTCATCAATTGTCGTTTTTGACACTTTAAGCACCTCTATTTTGGTTTCGGTGGCATAACTCACAATACTCCCCTTAAAATAAGCCGATGCACCTGGTATACTTGTAATCTGTTGGGCTATTTTACCTCCGGTACAACTCTCCGCCGTACCCAAGGTCATCCCTTTTTTTGTCAATAATTGCGCAATTACAGATTCTATGGGCTCGTCCCCTGCCTCTCCAAGAACAATGTCGCCCAAGAGATTTTTAATTTTTTCGGCCTCTATATCGACCATGGCATTCAACTGCTCACTGTTGTTTCCTTTTGCAGAAAGCCTTAGCCTTACGGAGCCAAGACTTGGAAGATAGGCTAATTTCACCATACTGGGCAGGTTGTCCTCCACAGAGGATATCCGATCTGCCAGAGAACTTTCCCCTATACCGTAGGTAATGATGGTCTTATGTACAATATAAGGCCTCTTAAACTCTTGTATAATTCTCGGAATCACCTTGGAAGTTATTAGATTCTTCATCTCGAAAGGCACCCCTGGCAACGAAACAAAGACTTTTCCATCTCTTTTTATCCACATTCCGGGAGCTGTACCATATTCATTATGGAGCACATCTGCCTTGGACGGCACCAAAGCTTGATTTTTGTTCACCTCCAACAAGGGTATTCCCAGATGTTTTTTAAAGATAGCCTCAACATGGACCAACACTTCCTTATTTTCTATCAAAGTATCATTGAAATACTCGCAAAGCGTATGTTTGGTGATATCATCTTTGGTAGGACCTAGTCCACCGGTTATAAGAATAACGTTGGCCCTGGCCTCCGCTTCCTTAAGAGCTTCCAAAATATGGAGTCTTTCATCCTGTACCGAAGAAATCTGGTACACGGAAACCCCGATCTTATTTAGTTCTTGGGCAATGAAGGCAGAGTTTGTATCTATAATTTGACCAATGAGAATCTCATCGCCAATAGTTATGATTTCAGCAAACATTAAATCTTAAAATCGTTTTTCAGTTCTGAAACCACTTGATCTACGTCCTTTTTAAGTAATGGCACCAATCGCTCGATTTCTTCCGTGTTTTCTTCCTTTTTTCCCAAAGTTTCTATCTGAAGGGCTATGGCACGGGTCTGCTCCATGCCCAGCAAGTCTACATTAGGTTTAATTTTATGTGCCAATTTATATACAGTATCATAATTTTTTACCCCTAAGGCTTTCTCAAGTTCATCCAAATCTTGGGGAACTTCTTCCAAAAAAACAGCAACGACAGATTTAATGAATTCATCATCACCATCTGCCATTTCATTTATCTTGTCCAGACTATAAATCATCTATTTTATATTTAATGAGAACATTTGTTCATTCTCCAAAGTACCCGAAAGATAATCATTTGCACTTATTCTACCAACACCGGCAGGGGTACCTGTAAAAATAATGTCTCCTTTTTTCAACGTAAAAAAACGAGAAACATAGGAAATTATTTCATCTATCTTCCAAAGCATTAAACTTGTATTCCCTTCCTGAACAACCTCATTGTTCTGCTTAAGTTGGAAGTTTAAATTATTTACATCATCAAAACTAGATTTTGGCAACCATTTACCTATTACCGCGGCCCCATCAAAACCCTTGGCCTTTTCCCAAGGTAATCCCTTTTCCTTTAATTGGGACTGAAGGTCCCTAGCCGTAAAATCTATTCCCAAACCAATTTCATCATAATAGGTATGGGAAAACTGGGTTTCTATATGTTTGCCCACTTTTTTTATTTTCACCAACACTTCCACTTCGTAGTGTACGTCTTTGGAAAAATCCGGTATATAGAAATCCTGTTCTTTTGGCAAAACAGCGGAGTCCGGCTTAATAAACAGTACCGGATCTGTAGGTCTCTCGTTGTTCAATTCCTTTATGTGATCCACATAATTGCGCCCAATACAAATAATCTTCATACTAAATAGAAATGTTTAACAATTGGCTTTGGGAATCGGAATCGTGGAAGTATAAAAACCAAAACGTTCAACGATCGACAATTACTTTTATTCAAGCCGCTAACCCAGTTTGTTGTTCAACTTGCTCAATTTTATTTGGGTCAAAACTTTTTTTGTGTACAATGGAAAATCGGCGTTCAGGATCCACCCAAAATAACCAGGTTCATTTTCCAAAACGGCATTCACCTTTTTACCCTTATGCTTACCAAAAGAGAAAATTTCCTCCCCCTCTTCATCCAACACTATAAATCCTGCAAAATCCACCGATTGTTTTCTGGTTGTAAATTCCGAAAGCTTCTTAATATTGTTTTCCAATTCGGGATAACGGTCCAATTGCGATAATAGCACTTCATAGGTAGCCAAGGTATCCGCCTCTGCACTATGGGCATCTATAAGATTTTTATCGCAATAAAATTTATAGGCCGCCTCCAAGGTTCTTTTCTCCATTTTATGAAAAATGGTCTGCACGTCCACGGAAACGGTATTCTTCATATCAAAATCTATTTCCGCCCTGAGCATCTCTTCTGCCAACAGTGGAATATCAAATCGATCCGAATTGTAGCCTCCCAAATCACTATCCTTGATCATTTTATAAATCTCCTTGGATAGTTGTTTAAATGTAGGTTCGTTGGCTACTTTCTCATTGGAAATGCCATGAATAGCGACCACATTGGCAGGGATTTCCATTTCAGGATTAACCAACCATGTTTTACTCTCCCTATTCCCATTTGGATACACTTTCAGAATAGCTATTTCTACTATTCTATCCTTGGCAACATTAGTACCTGTGGTCTCTAAATCGAAAAAACAAATTGGCCTTGTAAGCTTTAATTGCATGTTGTAGGTTCTTTATGCAAATATAGTTTTTACAAAGGTTTTGGCTAAAAATAGACTCATAAATTGCAAAAAATCCTTTTAAGTGCAAGGAAATCCACAAATACTGCCCGAATTAAAAATGCAGACTCCAGACTATCCCAACAAACCATGGAACAAAACCATGACTTAAATCCACTTTAGGATTAAACAAAACGGGAAGGACTTACTAAATTTCCCTATTCACGTCCCAAGCCTCCAGGTGATCGGCTACGGCCTTTACGAACATACCGCCCAAGGCCCCGTTTACCACCCTGTGATCATAACTATGGGATAAATACATCTTACTTCTGATAGCAATAAAATCGCCCTCTTTGGTTTCGACAACCGCGGGCATTTTACGTATAGCCCCCAAGGCCAAGATACCCACTTGGGGCTGATTGATGATTGGCGTTCCAAAAACACTACCAAAGGTGCCCACATTGGTTACGGTATAGGTGCCGTCCTTTACCTCATCTGGCTTTAATGCATTGTTCCTGGCCCTCTTGGCCAAATCGTTAACTGCTTTGGCCATGCCCACCAAGTTCAATTGATCGGCATTTTTAATCACCGGAACAATCAAATTTCCATCGGCCAAGGCCGCTGCCATACCAATGTTTATATTCTTTTTCTTTATAATGGTATCTCCGTCGAGGGATATATTGACCATTGGATACTTTTTCAAAGCAATGGCCACAGCTTCCATAAAGATTGGGGTAAAAGTAAGTTTCTCGCCTTCCCTTTTTTCAAAGGCATCCTTGACCTTATTTCTCCAATTGACTACGTTGGTTACATCTACCTCAACAAAACTTTGCACGTGCGCCGAGGTAGCAACACTTGCATTCATGTGTTGGACTATCAATTTGCCCATTCGGGTCAAAGGAATATACTCGTCCCCATTACTGGGCTGTTCCTTCTCCAAAGCCGGTTTAACTTCTTCCTGTTTTGCTTCCTCTTTTTTAACAGGAACTGGTATGGTTAGCTGCTCTACTTTTTCGACAACAGGCGTTACATCCTCTTCCTTTTTTTCCACAACAGGTTGTCCCCCGTTTGCCTTTCCGGAAGCAACATAGTCCAAAATATCATTTTTGGTCACCCTGCCTTCACTTCCCGTACCACTTATGGTGTCCAACTCGGCCAAGGTAATACCTTCCTGCTTCGCTATATTCTTTACCAAGGGGGAATAGAACCTATCGGTTCCACTATAATCTATTACCGGAGCGGCAGCACTTTCCTTAGCACTCAACACCGCAACCTCCAATTCCTCGACCGCTTTGTTAGGGGCCTCATCTTTTACAGAAGTGACATGACTTTCTTGATCATGATCAGACTCATAACTACTTCCGTTTATTTCTATAATGGCGACGGTTTGGCCCACCTTAACAACATCATCTATATTGAATAATTTCTCAACCAAAATGCCATCTACCTCGCTAGGAACTTCGGAATCAACCTTATCCGTGGCAATTTCAAAAACAGCTTCGTCCATTTCTATGGTATCGCCAACTTCCTTCAGCCATGTGGTAAGTGTAGCCTCTGCAACACTTTCTCCCATTTGTGGTAATTTTAGCTCAAATTTTGACATATCCTTATTTAATACACTTATAATGATTAATAATTTGCAAAACTAACAAATAAAAGAGCATATTTTTGACTTTTATTCATACTTTTTACTGATGATAATTACACTTTTAACGAATTTTCAAACGGAATTCTGTTGAGAATACTCCTTCCCAATGTGACTTCATCTGCATACTCCAGTTCATCCCCCACAGCAATGCCCCTTGCAATGGTCGAAGTTTTTACGCCCAAACCTTCCAATTGCCTATATATATAAAAGTTGGTGGTATCTCCCTCCATAGTAGAGCTTAAGGCGAATATTAATTCTTTTATCTTCCCTTGCTTCACTTTGTCCACTAAAGAGTAAATAGTTAAATCCTGAGGGCCAACACCTTCCATAGGAGAAATTTTCCCGCCCAGGACATGGTATAACCCTAAAAACTGGCCAGTATTCTCAATGGCCATCACATCCCTAATATCCTCTACCACACAAACAAGACTTTCATCCCTCCGCGGGTTTGAACAAATTTCACAAACCTCAACATCGGAAATATTATGGCAATTTTTACAGAATTTAATATTGTCTTTTAGATTGACCAACGCATTGGCCAATCTGGCAGTTTGCTCTTTTGGCTGTTTTAAGAGATGCAGGACCAACCTCAGTGCCGTGCGTTTTCCTATGCCCGGTAATTGGGACATCTCATAGACCGCATTTTCCAATAATTTAGATGAAAATTCCATATCCACAAAATTACAATTTTATAACATTATATTAAGGCATTCCCCCTAAAAGTAAATTTCAAGCGATATCACAAAGGTTCAGCAATTAAACATTGCCCAAGATTACATTATTGAATATTCCCAACCAAATAGACGTTGACAAATTGCATTCCCAACCAATCAATAATGCAATGCTATTCCTTTCCCAATGACTACTTACCATTTACCGAAACAAATAACCTTTTATCGACAGACCTGCTTTGTCTATTTCAATTGATTTTCAATCTTAAAATCCTCCAGAAATGAGGCATTATTTTTAAAGGATGTGATGCGCCCATTTGAACAGAATTAAAGAATAAAGCACATTATATATTGATTTACAGTAATTTAAACACACCCGCCAAAACATATTTTTCGCGTTTTACCCTCTTGCAAATATTATCCAAAGCAGTGGATCCAATATAATTAAAGTGGCTTTTCAGGAAATTAAGATAAAGTTATGAGTGGTATATTTTGATAATAAAATAATTAACCCTTATTTTGCCCTAGGCATAGTTCCCCCAGTCCTATAGCCGCAATGCAATTAAAGTTTATTGGTTTATTTATTTAAAGGAACGGCACCCAAATATTGGTGTTAATACTCTACTATTTCGTAGTTAAAGTGTGTTAATACTTATAAGCAGGTAATAGATTATTCGTACTTTAAGGTATATATAAAGATTTTGGTCATTGATAACGCTATATATTTATAGTTAATGGTTAGTGTTTAGTATAGTCTATCAATGAAAGAAACCCGGAACATTTGTTCCGGGTTTTGTTTTTATAGCACTATAACTCTCATTTCTTTACCATCTTATTATGGCGCTGCCCCAAGTAAATCCACTGCCGAAGGCGGCGAGCACCACCAAATCTCCGGACTTAATTTTTCCCTGCTCCCAGGCTTCGGTCAAAGCAATGGGTATAGAGGCTGCAGTTGTATTTCCATACTTCATTATATTATTGAACACCTGATCATCCCCTAGGCCAAACTTATTTTGGATGTATTGGGATATCCTTAGATTAGCTTGATGAGGCACCAACATATCTATTTCCTCTGCCTTAAGATTGTTAGCTTTTAACCCTTCTATGATTACTTCACTGAAACGGACAACAGCGTTCTTAAAAACAAACGGACCGTTCATATAAGGCAAATAAGACTCATCGTTGGGATCATTATCCTCCAAAATGTCATTGACCCAGCGTTTTCCCATGCCCGGTGCTATAAGGGACAATTCCTCTGCGTGTTGTCCTTCGGAATGCAAATGGGTGGAAAGAATGCCTTTTTTTGCATCTTCCTCCCTGCTAACAATTGCAGCTCCGGCACCATCACCAAAAATCACTGAAACTCCCCTACCCCTGGTAGTCATATCAAGTCCATGGGAATGTAGTTCGGATCCGATAACCAAAACATTTTTATACATCCCTGTTTTTATAAATTGATCTGCAACGGACAAGGCATATATAAATCCCGAACATTGGTTGCGTACATCCAAGGCACCAACCGTCTTTATATCCAAATCCCGTTGGACCAAGACTCCTGGACCTGGAAAATAATAATCGGGACTCAAGGTGGCAAATACGATAAAGTCTATATCATTTTTATCTATTCCAGAGCGCTCTACAGCAATTTTTGCTGCCTTCACCCCCATGGTGGTAGTGGTATCCCCGTCACCTTTTATAACATGCCGTCTTTCCTGGATACCGGTACGCTCCTGAATCCAAGCATCATTAGTCTCCATTAATTTCGACAAATCATCGTTGGTAACCACATTTTTAGGTACATAGTAACCTAGACCCGTTATTTTTGAATTGAACATCTTTTGGAAAATTAAGTTTTTGGTAAGCCTCCGCCCCCGTTTTTTCTATTACAAAATCTAAAATATGAGAAATAAATTTAGTTACATCCAATTTAAATAAAAATATATACGAATATGATGATATTGGTCATACGGCCATTGAAGGAATTTAAATACACACAATGACATAAGGCGCATTTTATACCCTTTAAAAAATGTCAGTTTGTCACTTTCGCTAACAATGGTATTTTTTTTGACAGTGTTAAGTCGTTAAACTAAAAAAATTAGAAGTATGGCCACAGGCAAGATCAATGTTTCCGTAGAGAACATATTTCCGCTCATAAAAAAATTCTTATACAGCGACCATGAAATATTTTTACGGGAGCTCATTTCGAACGCAACAGATGCAACTTTAAAATTAAAGCACCTTACCACTATAGGGGAAGTCAAGGTAGAATATGGAAATCCATTTATTGAGGTAAAGATAGATAAGGAAGGAAAGAAAATACATATCATTGATCAAGGTGTAGGTATGACCGAGGAGGAAGTACAGAAATACATCAATGAAATTGCGTTTTCAGGGGCTGAAGAATTCTTGGACAAATACAAAGATTCTGCCAAGGACTCAGGTATCATTGGACATTTTGGACTAGGGTTCTATTCTGCGTTCATGGTTGCAGCTAAAGTAGAAATTATAACAAAGAGCTATAAAGACGAGCCTGCAGCACATTGGACCTGCGATGGATCGCCTAATTTCACCCTAAAAAAGGCCAAGAAAACTACCCGTGGTACGGAAATAATTCTCCACATCGCAGATGATTCCACAGAATTTTTGGAAGAAGGCAAAATTGGTACCCTGCTTAGAAAGTATAACAAGTTTATGCCTATCCCCATAAAGTTTGGGACAACAACAGAAACACTTCCAAAACCGGAAGGTGCAAAAGAAGAGGATCCTGCACCTACAAAGGAGGTAGACAACATAATTAACAATCCCAATCCTGCCTGGACCAAACAGCCAACAGAATTAACGGATGAAGATTATAAAGGATTCTACAGGGAACTCTATCCTATGCAATTTGAGGAGCCTTTGTTCCACATACACTTAAACGTAGATTATCCTTTTAATCTAACCGGGATTTTGTATTTCCCGAAGCTTACAAATGATTTAAATACCCAAAAGGATAGGATTCAATTATACCAAAATCAGGTTTTTGTCACTGACAACGTGGAAGGAATTGTTCCTGAGTTTTTGACCATGTTGAGAGGAGTTATAGATTCTCCGGATATTCCATTGAACGTTAGCAGATCTTATTTACAGGCCGATGGTGCGGTTAAGAAAATTTCAACCTATATCACCCGTAAAGTTGCCGATAAATTGAGTTCTCTATTTAAAAATAATAGAGAAGACTTTGAAGCAAAATGGAACGATATCAAAATCGTTATTGAATATGGAATGCTTTCCGAAGACAAATTCTTTGAAAAAGCGGACAAATTTGCATTGTACCCCAGTATAGACGGTGCCTATTATACTTTTGAGGAACTACAGGAAAAATTAAAGCCCAATCAAACGGACAAGGACGATAAATTAGTAATCCTTTATGCCTCCAACAAGGAAGAGCAGCACAGTTATATAGAAGCTGCCAAGGCCAAAGGATTTGAGGTTTTATTGTTGGATTCGCCCATAGTATCGCACTTAATGCAAAAACTGGAAACCTCCAAGGAGAAAATTTCCTTTGCTAGAGTAGACGCCGATCATTTGGACAATCTCATCAAAAAAGAGGATACCCAAATCTCTAAGTTGTCCGATGAGGAAAAAGAGGCCTTAAAAACCGATATTGAGACTGCCATTAACAATAAAAGCTATACCGTTCAATTGGAAGCTATGGATAGTAGCTCTTCTCCGTTCATTATTACCGAACCGGAGTTTATGCGTCGTATGAAAGAAATGCAGCAATCCGGCGGTGGTGGGATGTTCGGCATGGGGAATATGCCGGAGATGTACAATTTAGTGGTGAACACCAATCATGAATTGGTTTCCGAAATTTTAAACACAAAAACAGCCAAAAAGAAAGAGCGACTTATTAACCAATCGCTTGATCTGGCGCGTTTGTCCAAAGGACTGTTGAAGGGGGAGGAACTTACCAGGTTCATTAAGAGAAGTTATGAAATGGTGAAATAATCATTTTACGATAATTCTAAGAAGCTGAATTGCCTTGTGCAATTCAGCTTCTTTTATTTATACCTTTACCAAATGGACTACCCTTGGCACCTCTACCTTTTGGCATCTATTTATGTATTGGCCGGTATACTGCATTTTATTGTCCCAAAAATATATTTGCGCATAATGCCCAGGTACTTGCCCAATCATAAGCTATTGGTATCCCTTAGTGGTGTGGCTGAAATTATCTTGGGTCTGGGATTGTGCCTCCCTGCAACTAAAAATTATTCCATCATCGGTATCATTTTAATGCTTACCGTATTTCTTTTGGTACACTTTTATATGTTAAGTGGCGAAAAAGAATCGGCAGGAATCCCAAAATGGATACTAATCCTTAGAATTCCTCTTCAATTTGTTCTTATATACTGGGCATATTCCTATTTAGGCCTATAAATTGCCCTTAATACCAACCAAATCTGCAGTATCCTTTCCATAAATCCTTGCCATAGAATTGGATTAAAATTTACTATTATTTTTTTTCCCACCATCAATATTATATTTGGGGTATTTCTATCTTTATGATATGAAAATCATCTCCACAAATATTGGAAAAGCAACTACCTTTCTTTGGAATGGAAGGGAAGAGCAAACAGGGATATTTAAATATCCTACGGACCAACCACTTTTTCTAAGTAAAATGGATGTTCTTAAGGATACCGTTATAGATAGGGTGCATCATGCAGGAATCAACAAAGCCTGTTATCTATTTGCTTCAGATCACTATCCGTATTGGAAAGGAATGTATCCTGAATTAAATTGGGATTGGGGAATGTTCGGAGAAAATCTTACCGTAGAAGGTTTGGATGAATCTACAATGAGAATTGGCGATATCTATAAAATTGGAAACGTGTTGGTTCAGGTCTCACAACCCAGGGAACCTTGTTACAAACTGGGCGTTCGCTTTGGCAATCCCAAAATATTAAAGGAATTTATAGATTATGGGTATTCCGGAACCTACGTTCGTATATTGGAGGAAGGCCTGGTAAAAAATGGAGATGAGCTTATTCTGCAGGAAAAATCCGAAAACACCCTAACCGTAAAAGAATGTTTTCAAATTATTCTTGCAAAGGAAAAAGACCCAATATTACTTCAAAAAGCGATCAATAACCCTTCGCTACCTGAATATAAACGAGATCGACTTAAAAAATACGTATAGCCGGAAATAAAATAGGGGCCGATTGGCCCCTATTTTTTACTTTTAATAATATTTACTTTTACATAAATTAATTCACCGAAATAGTTTCGTAATAAGTATTGGTACCTTCGCTTACAGATACTGTATAGTCATCCTTTACAGCTTTGGTAAAGTTGAATACCTTTCCAACAACCAATTCTTTGTCTAGTTTTTGAGTAAACACAACCCTGTTGGCACTGTCTACAACGTTAATAACTACAGGACTTAGCTTTTGGTTCAAATAGTTGATATAAAGAACATCACCATTTTTTCTAAAGAATGGTTTTGTTATCTCGTCGCGAGCTATAACATTTACCTCAGAATCCTCTACACTTATAGTAAATTCTACAGTGCGTGTAAGGCTTTCCATCTTTAAAAAGTAAAGACCTTCATCCAATTTGGACAAGTCGAACTTTTTGGTGTAATCTTCATCTTCCTTAATATTCTCCATGAATATTTGATGCTTCTCAGTATCGGTCAAAGTCAATGTAGAAGATTCAGTTTGCTTATTTAATTTAAGAACCAATCTTTTTGCTTCTTTAACTGTTGTCAAGTACATTCCTGGGTCGTTGGCCATTGCTATAGTACTACTAAGTAATAAGGCTGCCACTGCTGTTAATTTTAAAACTGCTTTCATAACATTTAGGATTTAATATTAATAAATCATTTATAGGGCAAATGTAGACCAGGAATTCCCTTCCCACTACTCCAGAATTCTCCAGTTTCTATTCTATTTTACCATCATGGTATATTAAATAATTGTTAAGAGGTTAATTTTAGACACATTTAGGTTAAATTTGCACAGAATTGTCCAAAATAGCTGTATTACCTTTACTTAACCTAATGAAATTAACATATGATACCTAAACCTACATTTGAGGTCATAGAACCCGATTTCGGTCATTCTTATACCTATCAACAGTTTGATGAACACAACCCTAATAAAAATGGGGTATGGCACTATCACCCTGAAATTGAACTTGTTTATGTGAATGGGGGTTCCGGAAAGCGACAAATCGGTAGCCACGTGTCCTATTATACGGACGGCGACCTTATTTTGATTGGATCTAACCTACCACACTGCGGATTCACGGATGTGCTTACAGGCAACAAAAATGAAAGTGTAGTACAAATGAAAACGGATTTTTTAGGCAACGACTTTTTCAACATTCCAGAAATGAGAAAAATTCAAAGCCTTTTTCAAATTGCAAGTGGTGGTGTGGCCTTCACAGGCAGTACCAAGAAAAAAATTGGCGAAAAAATTGAAATCATGGAATATCAGACAGATTTTCAACGTCTGCTGTCCATTTTAAACATACTGAATGAACTGGGGAACTCCAAAGAATATCAAGTATTGAACGCCCAAGGTTTTTCACTTCAAACGGAAGTGAAGGATAATGACAGGATAAACGTTGTCTTCAATTACGTAAAATCAAACTTTAAGGAGGAAATAACCTTAGAAGAGATTTCTGATTTGGTGAGTATGACAGTACCGTCGTTCTGCAGATATTTTAAAAAAATAACAAATAAGACCTTCGTACAGTTTGTTAACGAGTGTAGATTGGTACATGCCTCAAAATTATTGGCAGAAAAGCCCATTAGCATAACAGAGGTATGTTTTGAAAGTGGATTTAACAATTTCTCGCATTTCAACAAGTCCTTTAAAGCATTTACTGGACAGAATCCTTCCGAATACAGAAACGAGCTGAAAAGTGTACTTCAATCGTGAACCCGCTATTTACCCAAAAAATAGAGCTTCAACTTCCAGATAGTGATATCATCTATTATCCCAATTTTTTAAGTGCAGCTGAAGCGCATCATTATTTTAAGGTATTTAAAGAAACGACCCCTTGGCAGCAGGATGATATTACCATATTTGGAAAAACACACCCCCAGCCCAGGTTAACCGCCTTATTTGGGGAGAACAGCAAACCCTACTCCTATTCCAATATTACAATGCATCCACATGAATTTACAACCGAATTACTGGAGTTGAGGAATAAGCTGCAAAGGGAAATTGGCATACACTTTACAAGCTGCCTGTTAAACCTATATAGAGACGGTAAGGATAGTAATGGCTGGCATGCAGATGATGAGAAGGCCTTGGGGAAAAATCCCGCAATTGCATCCATAAGCCTTGGACAAGAACGCTACTTTCACCTAAAACATAAATTGAAAAAGGATTTAAAGCAAAAATTATTATTGGAACACGGGAGTTTACTTCTTATGAAAGGGGAAACCCAGCATTGTTGGTATCACCAAATTCCAAAAACTGCCAGACCAATACAGGAACGCATCAATATTACCTTTAGGGTCATTAAATAAAAAAATCGGTTACGAAAACCGATTTTTTTATGCCTTTGTTATTTCCGTTGGATACTGCCCCTAACCTACCAGGCATTTACGTTAGTCTCCTCACACCCAACTTCAATAACAATAACTCAACTTCTTTACCAATTAATATAAAAATTGGTCAAAAGCTATGTTTTTTTCGATAATAGGGCCAAGACAATCAAAATCATCATAAGATATTGATCTTAAGGAATCTATATTAATATAATATAAGACTAGCTCTGCAGGGTGAAAGGCTAGTAACTTTTAAATAAGATCTATAAGAACTACTTAAGAAAAAAGCTCGTTCAATACCTTGGCCAAGCGTAAACCTCCCTTTTGCAGTTGTTTCTCTACGGTAGCCCAATACTTATAATCATAGGCATAGCCCAATTTTTCGCCTGCCTCTACCGAACCATAAAGTTCATTGGCTATATCCTGGGATTCCTCTACCCAGTCATATATATTGCCCTGCTGAATAATTTTAATTTGACCCTTGCTCAGCTCCGGTAAATTATTTGCCAATTCCGAATAGCTCATGCCATAGTCATCTATCATATTGGAGTCCCATAATCTATGGAGGTTGGTACCTCTTCCAAACCATTGCAATTGGATATCATTGCCCCCTTTATCCTCTAACCTCCCCACATGCATAGGTTGGTGCAGATCCCCAACCAAATGGATCAACATTTTTAAATAAAATACTTTATCTTCTTCCGTACTGTTCTTATCCTTAACTATTTCTATGCACTTTTCAATTCCTATAATTATATCCCCCTCTTCACTAGGTGGAACCTCTGTATATTTTTTGTCCGCTGGGTAATTTACATAATGCCATGGTCCAAATTTGGAAAAGCTACGATCTGCCTTTATTTCATCTGCATAATTTGAAACCAAAGCCAGACTTTGCCCATTTAAAAGTTTCTTTAAGGCCTTTTTGGCCTTGCCCGACAAATGTTGCTGCGCAACCTCCCCTATGGTTCTGTGTCCGGTCTTGGACCATTCCATATCGTTGCCATAGCTTAGTTGAAATATAAGTAGGCACAGCACTGTAATTTTTTTCATATTACTATATGTTGTTTGCTATATCAATACCAAACGTATCAAAAACTAGCTAATATTTAAAACCTGGATAATAACCTTTGAAAAAATTCAAGGAAACTCTATAAATCTAAATCTTGAGGGAGCTCAAAATTAATGAATTGAAGTATAACTAATTGTTAAGAAGTCAATCCTTTTGATTTTTTAATTTAATCTTGCAGTTCTTAATTGTAAAAGATGATGTTGAAGAATATAAAAAATCCCTTTCTAAGGATTGGAATAATTTCTTTACTGGTAATAGGTAGCTCCGTTCTTTTATTGGTACTGAGCATATATATGGGGGCATGGGGAAAACTTCCCGGCAAGAAGGAACTTTCGGATTTCAAGTACCAAAGAGCTTCCGAAGTCTATTCTGCAGACAGTGTCCTTATAGGTAAGTATTTTCTGTTCGACAGGCAGCCCGTACAATATGAGGATGTACCCAAAAATTTAATAGAGGCCTTGGTGGCTATTGAGGATGAGCGCTTTTATGATCATTCTGGAATAGATTACAAGAGTCTTGTACGCGTGGCCTTCAAGACCATCCTAATGCAGGATCAATCGGCAGGGGGCGGAAGCACCATTAGCCAACAACTTGCCAAGAATTTATATCCAAGGGAAAAATCCGGAAAATTCAATCTGGCCATATCAAAATTTAAGGAAATGATAATAGCTTCCCGTTTGGAATCCATGTACTCCAAGGAAGAGATTCTGATGTTTTATTTGAATACCGTTTCATTTGGCGACAACACTTTCGGAATAGAAAGTGCTTCGTTAAAATTCTTCAATAAATCGGCAAAGGATCTTGAGCTGCAAGAAAGCGCAACGCTGGTAGGCATGTTAAAGGCAACCTACGGTTATAACCCCCGTGTTTTTCCAAAAAACAGCTTAAACAGGCGTAATTTGGTTATACAGTCCATGTATTCCAATGATTTTCTATCCCAAAAAGAGGTGGATAGCCTTAAACTACTTCCATTAAAACTTGATTATAGGGACTACGATTACAATGAGGGCATAGCTCCCTATTTTAGGGAAGAAGTAAGAAAACAAATGCTAAGCTGGGCCAAGGTGCAAAGGGAGAAGGGACTGGATTACAACATTTATACTTCCGGACTTAAAATTTATACCACACTGGATTCCAAAATGCAGGTATTGGCAGAAGAAGCAATGGGGCAGCATATGAAAGCACTCCAAAACAGCTTTGAAAAAGGCTACGGCAAGCGAGCGCCTTGGATAAAGGACCAAAAACTTATTGATAAAATAATACAAACTTCAGAACCCTATAAAAAATGGAAGAATGCAGGGCTCAACGAGAAGGCAATAATGGACTCGATGAACCTAAAAAAAGAAATGCAGTTGAGGGATTGGAATCAGGATGAAATGCGCTCTGCCAGTACCATTGATAGTTTATTGCACTATCTTAAATTCTTAAATACCGGATCTATATCCATGGATCCCAAAACCGGGGCCGTTAAAACATGGCTGGGCGGAATAAATTTTAAACACTTTAAATACGATCATATCTCACAGAGCAAGCGTCAGGTAGGCTCTGCTTTTAAGCCCATTGTCTATACCGCTGCCCTTGAGAATGGTATATCTCCCTGTACCTACTTTTCTGCCCAGGAAGTGGCCTATGAAAACATGGAAGGTTGGTCTCCCAGTAATTCAGGAAAGAAAGATGAGGCCTATCTAAATTACTCTATGGAAGAGGCCCTGAGCAACTCTGTTAATACCGTGGCGGTTAAGGTATTGGAAAAAACAGGTATTCCCAAGGTGATAGAACAAGCAAAGAAAATGGGTATTGAAACCCCATTGCCCTCACTACCGTCATTGGCATTGGGCACAGCCGAGATAAAGATCAATGAACTGGCAGGAGCCTATGCCAGTTTTCTGAACAATGGCAAATCTGTCACCCCATTTTTGATCCACAGAATTACCAACGAAAAGGACTCCATAATTGAGACCTTTAAGCCAGTTGTAGCCGAAAAAAGAGCCTTTTCCGAAGAAACGGGCCAAATCATGTTAGAAATGATGAAGGCAACAGTGAATAGCGGTACTGCCGCCCGTATTCGTTCTACCTACGGAATTAAAAATGACATTGCCGGAAAAACCGGGACTACACAAAACAATAAAGATGCCTGGTTCGTAGCCTTGACCCCTAAGCTACTTAATATAACCTGGGTAGGATTGGACAATCATGAAATTGGCTTTAGCAGTACTAGCTTGGGACAGGGCGCTAATGCGGCATTGCCCATTTTTGCTCTATGGATACAAAAGCTAAATGCGGACAAATCGTTTGATTATATTACCAAAGCCAGATTTTCCAGTCCAAGCTCGGCTGTGATGAACCAACTGGATTGCGACCCCGTAAAAAGGGATGGATTTTTTAAACGACTTTTCAAAAATCCAAAAAAGAAGAAAACAAAGGATTTTAATACCGGCAGTAAAAAAACTTAAAACAAAATTATTTGTGTCGTGGTAAAGGTTTAAATTATTTTTATATCTTTATGATATCATTTTAATATCACTTTAAATAACACTACCATGACACAAGAAAAAAATATTACTCCCGCCAATGGCTATTTAGTCCTTTTGTCCCTATTGGGGCTACTTATTTTCGCTATTGTACTAGTAGTTGGTGGCGTTCCACTGGCATTACCGATCTTTTTCATATTTATTATTTCGCTACGAGGGTTTGTTCTGGTGAATCCTAATGGATCCAGGGTACTTCTACTTTTCGGAAAATACATGGGTACCATTAAAAAAAATGGCCTTTTCTGGGTCAATCCCTTTTATAGCAAAAATAAAATTTCCCTGAGGGCCAGTAATTTTGACAGTGAGCGCCTAAAGGTCAATGATAAGCTTGGAAATCCAATCATGATCAGTACCATTTTGGTATGGAGAGTTACCGATACTTATAAGGCTGCCTTTGAAGTGGACGACTATAAGAATTTCGTCCGAGTACAAACAGATGCCGCTGTACGCAAATTGGCCAGTATGTATCCTTATGACAATTTTGCGGATGAGGGCCATACAGAGGATATTACCTTGCGATCCAGTGTAAATGAAGTAAGCGAAGCCTTGGAAAAAGAGGTTCAGGAAAGATTGGCCATGGCAGGCATAGAAGTATTGGAAGCCAGAATTGGATATCTGGCCTATGCCCAAGAAATTGCCAATGCCATGTTAAAAAGGCAACAGGCCACGGCAATTGTAGCTGCGAGACATAAAATAGTGGAAGGTGCGGTAAGCATGGTAGAAATGGCGCTGGATCAATTAGGAAAGAAGGAAATAATTGACTTGGACGAGGAACGTAAAGCGGCTATGGTGAGCAATCTAATGGTGGTCCTTTGCTCGGATAAGGATGCATCGCCAATCGTCAATGCCGGGACACTTAACCATTAACCATTACAAGGTAATATTATACACCCGTTATGGTCTGGTTTTTATGGTCAACATACCGTTGGTTGTCTTTGGCAATAGACCTATGTACCCTTATCTTTGCCAATATATAGTGCAGAACCTTGTTAAAAAAATCGAAGTATAATATTGGATTCCAAGTTTGAAAACGAAGCGAACACCTAGGCCAAGGAATATTGAAGAGTGAAATAAATCTTTCAGGACCCTCTTTAAAGTTTTTAAAATAATTTAAAGTGGTAAAAACTGATCATATGAGTAAAAAGAAAGCTTTTGCATTGCGGTTAAATGAAGATATGCTGAAAGCCATTGAGAAATGGGCCTCGGACGAATTTCGTAGTGTAAATGGCCAAATAGAATGGATGTTGATGAAGGAACTTAAAGAGGCCAAACGTGCCCCCAAACAAAAAGAGGATTAATTTTTAAACATATTTCAGAATGGTGTAATAATACCATTGAAACAACTACACTACCTATTTTGTACTTAAACCATATCTTTGACTGCAAATTAATTCCAAAAAACTAAACCCAATTCCCCAATATGGATTTCAAAATTTTATGTTCCGATTTGGACGGCACTTTATTAACCTTTAAGGATAATGTCTCCGATTTTACAATTTCGGAAATAAAAAGAATAAAGGAACATCTAAGGATTATACTGGTTTCGGCCAGAATGCCCCAGTCCATGACCTATATTCAAAAAAACCTGGGCATAGAAAATGAGCCCATCATATGTTACAATGGGGCGTTGGTGCTACACGGTTCAAGAGAATTGTTCTCCACCTTTATCAATATAGACCAAATAGCCTCAATTTATGAAATGGCCAACAAGGTTGGAATTCAGCTGGGCCTATATTCAAAAAGTGAATGGTATGTTGAAATGGACTCCGAGCGGGTACAAAAAGAAATAAAATACACAAAAACCCTTCCTACCTTTAGGGACACCAAAACAACCATTGAGGACTGGAGGGATAGAAAAATGGGTGCCCATAAAATTATGTTGATGGGAAACAAAGAAAATACCGACGGTCTTTTCCCCATACTCCAGAAAAACTTCAATCAGACCCTGAACCTGTATCGTTCCAACGACACCCTGATCGAAATTGCCCCTAAATCGGTTTCCAAATTAACCGCTATTAAACTGCTGCTGGAAGAGCAAGAAAGTTTAAACGACGTCATTGCCTTTGGTGACAATTACAACGATATTGAAATGCTTCAAAATGTGGGTCGTGGAATAGCAGTGGCCAATGCCCGTGAAGAAGTAAAAAATATTGCCAGCGACCTTGCCCTGAAAAACTCGGAGGACGGGGTGGCCCATTATATAAAACAGCATATTTTAATTTGATTATATTTGGCGCAAATGAAAAGTCCATTTGAACTGATTTTTATATGAACGAACCAATTATTACCAATGATACCGTTGTATTTGGACTACTTACCCTTTGTTTGGGATTTATATTTTATACCTCTTCCATAAAAACCGGTTTCTGGAGTAAATTTTATAATATAGTACCGGCTGTTCTAATGTGCTATGTACTGCCTTCTATATTGGCCAGTAGTGGTTTAATATCGGACGAGACCTCCGGTCTATATTTTATGGCCAGTAGATATTTGCTGCCGGCGGCGCTGATTTTAATGACCTTGAGTATTGATCTTAAGGCCATAGCCAATTTGGGATCTAAAGCGTTGATCATGTTCCTGACCGGTTCATTTGGGATAATAATAGGTGGGCCATTGTCTATTTTAATAATATCCATATTCTCACCCGAAACCGTTGGTGGGAACGATTTTGATGCCATTTGGAGAGGCCTTGCCACTATTGCCGGTAGTTGGATAGGTGGGGGAGCCAACCAAGCTGCAATGCTCGAAATTTATCAGTACAATCCCGACAAATACGGGGGTATGGTTTTGGTTGATATAGTGGTGGCCAACGTTTGGATGGCCATTATTTTGTTGGGCGTGGGAAAAACCAAAAAAATAGACCGTTGGCTTAAGGCGGACACCTCAGCTATTGAAGAACTTCGAATAAAAGTATCAAAGTTCACGGAGAAAATAACTAGGGTCCCCACATTAAAGGATTATATGATGATGCTATTCTTTGCCTTTACCGGGGTTGGTATTTCACATTTCTTTGGGGACAATATTAGTTCTTATTTGACCAGTACTTATGAAAGCGTAAGCGATAATAAAAGTTTTCTATCATTTTTAGGTTCCAGTTTCTTTTGGATGGTAGTTCTGGCAACCCTAGTAGGAATAGTACTCTCCTTTACCAAAGCAAAGAATTATGAAGGGGCAGGAGCAAGTAAATTAGGAAGCGTATTTATCTACATCTTGGTGGCCACCATTGGTATGAAGATGGATTTGGGCAAGGTCTTTGAAAATCCTGGCCTAATTGCCATAGGGTTTGTATGGATCACGATTCACGCTGTTTTGCTGATCGTTGTTGCCAAATTGATCAAGGCTCCCTATTTCTTTCTTGCAGTTGGTAGCCAGGCCAACGTGGGAGGTGCAGCCTCTGCCCCGGTGGTAGCTGCGGAATTTCACCCATCATTGACATCTGTTGGTGTTTTACTGGCCGTTTTTGGCTATGTGGTAGGTACCGGTGGTGCCATACTTTGTACAATTCTAATGGAAATTGCATCAAAAGTTTAAAATTCCATAAACTTTAATGATATTTGCGCCACAAAAAAAATAATATGAAGAAAATTATAATGGTCGCGGTACTGGCAATAATTATTACCTCTTGCGGGGGCGGCAGTACTGAAAATACCATGACCGTTGCAGGAAATGTAAAGGGATTAAAAAAGGGGACCCTATATCTGCAGCACATTGCGGACACCACCTTGATCACAATTGATTCGCTTGTAGTGGATGGGGATGGTAATTTTTCCTTCACTACGGAATTGGAAAGTCCTGAGTTGTTCTATCTATACCTGGATAAAAAAGACAACAACAGCATAAATGACCGAATTACCTTCTTTGGGGAACCCGGAAATATTACCATTAATACGAATTGGAATACCTTTGACCTCAACGCAAAAATTGAGGGATCTAAAAGTAATGACAAGTTAAAGGAATATCTTGAAATAATGTCCAAGTTCAACACTAAGGATTTGGAATACGCAAGGTTGAGTATGGATCCCAAAACCCTAAGTGACTCCACAGCTTTTGATTCCCTTCAAAATTTATCAGACAAAAATGTCAAGAGAGGATACCTTTATGCCATTAATTTTGCGTTGAACAATGCAGATTCCTATGTAGCACCCTACATTGCCGTGAAGGAAGTTGCAGATGCCAACCTTAAATATTTGGATTCCATAAACAATACGCTCTCTGTTGATGTAGCCAATTCCAAATACGGTAGGGAATTAAAAGAACATATTGAAAACCTCAAGAAAGAAACTCCACAATAAAAAAAAAGCATCCAGTAAATGGATGCTTTTTTTAAATACCTACTTAGGGAAATACTACCCTAATTTATTAAGTTGTTCAATTAAAGAACCTGCTTTGGTTTCCAATTCCGCTTTAACGGATTTTAAATGGGCAGGTCTGTTCTCCACTGACTTCTGGTTAACTTTCGCGATCAACTCGTCAAAGACCTCTATTGCATTATCTATTATTGCATTACCTTCTTTTGAATTTTGCTTATTTCCTGAAGCTTCCACTAAATATACCGCTTCAATAATATCTCCTAAAACGTAATTAATGTCTTTCTTTAAATCTTTTATACTTGCCATTGGTAAATTTTTTTTGCAAAAGTAATCATTTTCAGATAGTAACCTCCAAAAGTTTTGCACTCGTTGTTATTATATTTATTTTTTTGGAGTGTGCAGGCACTAAAATGGTCTCCCCTTTTTTTATGGATACCGAACCAAATTCATTTGAAATTGTCGCCTTGCCCCCTACGCACATGTAGATGGTGAAGGAATCCCTTTTTTCCACATTCAATTCCAGATCCTTGGTCAGCTCTAATATATTGGTATTAAAATAAGGACAGGATACCATATTATTCACACTATCCTTTTTATCCGAATATTTTACCTTAAAATCATCTTTCTTAGTGTAATCTATGGCGTCTAGGGCCAAATCGGTATGTAGTTCCCTAAGATTGCCATTCTTGTCCCTCCTATTAAAATCGAAAACGCGATAGGTAATATCCGAAGTCTGTTGAATCTCTGCCAGCAAAACTCCAGCACCAATAGCATGCATTTTACCAGTGTTTATAAAAAAAGTATCCCCTTCCTTAACACTTTCGTAGTTCAACAGATCCAATAGTGTATCCTCCTCAATGCTCTTAGCATATTCATCCTTGGTTACATCTTTGTTAAAACCCACTATTAAATCCGCACCTTTATCTGCATCCATAATATACCACATTTCCGTTTTTCCAAAGGAATTGTGGCGTTTTTTGGCCAAATCATCATTAGGATGCAATTGGATGGACAAATCCTGTTTGGCATCAATAAATTTGATAAGAATTGGAAACTCGGTACCAAATCGGGCATAAACACTTTTACCCAATAATTCTTCCGGGTACTTGTTGATCAACTCCTGCAAGGAATTACCAGAAAAATCACCGTTCGCGACTATGGACACGTCTCCTTCCACGGTAGAAAGCTCCCAACTTTCACCTGTAATGTCATTTTCAATGGGTTTTCCCAAAACATCTTTTAATTTGGTACCACCCCATAGTCGCTCTTTAAGGATAGGGTTGAATTTTAAAGGATATAAGTTCATGCTGATTGGTATTAGGTATTTGTATTCTATTTATTAATTTGATTTACCTGTTTAAAAGGAAGTTTAGTAATTCTTACAATTCGGTTTGATAATAATAAATCTCATCTATCCGGAAAAGGTCACATAATTTCTTGGCGTTTCGTATAGTACAACCTCCAACTCGTTTGAAGCTTTAATAAAGGGCCTAAGCTGATTCCAAATATAAACCACTATATTTTCGGCTGTGGGATTCACAGTTTTAAACCATTCCACCTCCACATTGAGGTTTTTATGGTCCAGTTGCTTTTCAATTTTTTCCCTTATAAGATCCTTTAAGACTTTCATATCTATGACAAAGCCCGTTTCCTCATCTATTTCTCCGGTAACACTAACTATCAGTTCATAATTATGGCCATGAAAATTTGGGTTATTGCATAACCCAAAAACATTATCATTTTTTTCAAAACTCCATTCTGGCCGATACAACCTGTGAGCAGCATTAAAATGAGCTTTTCTACTTACCTTAACTTTCATATAGTTGTATTGTATTGTGAAATATGATTGTAAAACCTATCGAAAATAATTTTGAACCAGGCTGTGTATTTCTCAGGGGAAATAAGCATATCCTGCCTAATGTCCAAAGGCTTCATCCATTTCCATGACGCTACCTCCTTTGGGTTTATATGCGGTTCCCCATTGTAGTGTCCTATCATTACATGATCCAATTCATGTTCGGTAAGACCATTGTCAAAGGGAGCCTTATAAATAAACGAAAACAACTCTTTCAGTTCCGTCTCAAATCCCATTTCTTCTTTCAATCTTCTTTTCCCCGCCTGAATATTGGATTCTCCATCCCTCTGATGACTACAACAGGTATTTGTCCACAAAAGAGGGGAATGATACTTATGACCTGCTCTTTGCTGAATCATTGTTTCTCCTTTATCATTCATTATAAAAACCGAAAATGCCCTATGGAGCAAAGCTTTTTCATGGGCCTCCATTTTTGGCATAAGACCAATTTGAACATCAAATTCATCAACTAGAATTACATTTTCCTCATCCATTTTGTAAAAATAAAACCTTTCCCCAATAATAAGGGTTAAGTACGTCATAAAAAACAAATACTTTCGGAAGGTTTTCCTTCATCCCCTTTCAAGTAAAAATTGACCAAAGGGACCAATGGAAAAAATACTGATCAGGACATTGAATAACCTTTAAGGCAGCCAACCCAACAACAAGGGAGTAAAATGGATTGGTCATCTTATGATACCCAAGGCCATTGTTCAATAGAATTGTAGAAATAAAAAACTCCTATACTGGAATCCCAACTGGTTTTTAGAAAAATCTTGGGGATTTTAAATTGCCCAGCTCCTTGATGAAGTCATAGCGCAAAATAATCTCAAAGGATCCATCATTAAACGTTGCTTGTCCCAACTCGGTAGTTTCTTTATCATAGGCCATTCCAATAAGGAACTTATTGGAGATATTGAATCCAACCATAGCACTTAATGCCGCATCCCAGCGATATGCTGCTCCAACTATAAATTTGTCATTGAGCATAAAATTGGCCGAAACGTCGACTTGCAAAGGTGCACCTTGTACTACTTTGGTTAGAAGGGCGGGTTTAAATTTTAAATTGGTATTTAGATCGAACACATATCCGGTTATCAAATATAAATTCATCTGTTCCTTAGCCGTCGATAATGCTTCCCCATCAAAATGTGTCGTTTGTAAAAAACGAGGTACGGACAAGCCTGCATAGAATTTTTCGGTATGATAATAAACTCCGGCACCTATGTTGGGGGAAAATTTATTATCAATATCCTGTTGTAAGGTGGGGTCTGGCCCTCCCGGGTTTGTATAATCTTGATTAAGTTCCGAATAACGTATGTCCAACATATGGGCACTGGCCTTTAAGCCAAAACTTAATCTACCTTCTTGGGAGGTATAAACGGTATATGAAAAATCTCCATCAAAATAAGTTTCGGAAGTAGGACCAATTTTGTCGTTCACTATGGAAATACCCAAACCTACTCCCCTATAGCCTATGGGGGAATGTAAATTTAAAGTTTGGGTAGTTGGCGCTCCATCCAAACCTACCCATTGGGACCTATGTAATGCTGCAATACTGATATGTCCACGGGAACCGGCATAAGCTGGGTTTACACTTACCGTATTATACATATACTGGGTATATTGTGCATCCTGTTGGGACTGTACCGTGTTACTGACCAACATGGCTACGGCAAATAAGCACAACAACAGCTGATTGGAATCTAGTATATTTTTTATAAGATTTGACATCATTTATCTGTTTATGTATATGTATCCCGTAAGGGTCGTCATCTTTCCTCCTACCGATGGGGTATAGTCCAATATGTAGAAATAAGTTCCTACCGGCAATTGATTATCTTTTGCAACGGTTACCCTGCCTTCAGAAGTACCGTCGAAATAGTTGGATTCATTATTATAGGCCTTGGTTGCATAAACCAATACTCCCCAACGGTTATATATTTTGATGGTATTGTTTGGATAATTTTCAATTCCCCTTATGGTCAATACATCATGAATTCCATCATTATTGGGTGTTATTACATTAAACACTTCCACTCCGTCATCCAATATGATCAAATCTGAATCCAAATAATTAGGAGTACCATCCCCATCAAAATCGTCGTTGGCATAATTTCCATCACCGTTTTCATCTTCATCAACTGTAAGTATTCCGTCATCGTCATCATCGGTATCCCTGTAATCTACTTCATCATCCCCATCGGTATTGGGCAGATCATTGTAAGGATCATTTATTTCATCATTAACATCAATATCAATAGTTGTGCTGCCTTCATAACCATCATCCAGACCATCATTATCCTTATCCGAACCAATATAAACAACATCCGGAATTCCGTCATGGTCATGATCATGTCCTTCAATATTGTCCGGAACATTATCATTATCACTGTCCTCGTCCAAGTAATCTGGCAAACTATCCCCATCCGTGTCTATTGGGAACAAGCCAAGATTTCCATTGTTTTCATAGGCATCGTCCAAACCATTATTATTGGCATCAATACCACTTGGTGCAATATATCCTTGAGTAGTTTGGGCTTCAACGTTATCTGGAATACCATCATCATCACTATCAATATCCAGGTAATCCGGTATACCATCGCCATCAGAATCAGTTGGGTCCGTAGACGGATCATTATCACCATCCAAATTAAGGTCTTCAAAACTGTCCAATATTCCATCGTCATCACTATCTATATCAACAATTCCCGATGGGTTGACCAATATATTAACGTTGGCCGTACTACAATTGGATTGATCATCACAAATAGTGTACGTAAATAGATCACTACCAATATAGCCGTTATTGGGAGTATAGGTTACGAAATCATCCGTAAGATCATTTGGCGTCCCATTGTTGTCAACTACCACATTGCCATTGGATGGGCTTGTTGTAGTTATGGTTCCCAGTATAGGGACATCATTGTCGTTAACCAATATATTAACATCAACAGGCATATTTTCCAAGGTAGCTACGGAATCATCAAAGGCGTCAACAATTGGAAGTACATCCACATTTACAGTGGCCGTACTACAAGCGCCAAGGGAATTGCAAATGGTGTAGGTAAAAGTACTTGGACCATTGTAATTCGGATTAGGAACAAAAGTTACAATATCATCCGATGGGTTATTTGGCGTACCATTATCATCAACAAGAACGTTCCCATTAAATGGATTTGATGTAGTTAAAATACCCGTAGAAGGCAAGTTGCTATCATTATCAAAAATTGGCACTATAACAGATGAATCTTCATTAACAGTGATATAATCATCCACCAAAATACTGGACTGCTGTAGACAAACGACCGTAAAATTGGGTAAATCGAAGGAGTTCCCTGCCTTGGTCACAGTGGCGGTATAGCGTACCACGCTCTGAGTGGCAATCACCGTTGGTCTCAGTTGATCTCCACTAACGGCCGGAGACCAACTTATTACGGCACTGGGTCCCACATTATTGGAAATATCCATGGTTACCTCATTATCCGGGCTAAAACAGTCCGTTACAATGAAATAACCAGTCGCATTTGATCCACACAGGGTACCATCATAGGTGGCAAAATAAATACCGGATGAAGTAACCTCATAAAAGAAATCGGTACCCAAAACCGTAGAAGTATCGGAAGCCTCATACCATTTGTAATTATGTTCATCGGTACTGTTGGGTGCCTGCAACAAAAACTGTGCATTGGCCCTATTAGCACCAAAGAAAATGGTTACAAGGGTAACAAAAAGAAATCTATATATGTGTTTTGGTTTCAAACTCCAGTTGTACCTAGTTGGTTTATTTATTCTATTATTTTACTACAAATACTACGTTGATCAATGAATTGTAATCTGTTGGTGTTGCAATCACATTATAGGTCATTACACCAGATGCATTTATAGTCACACCGCTAAAAACCGCAGGATCAAAATATGTAACATAGTAATATAACTCAGTTGCGGCATAAGTTGGTATTGCTGTTGGTGCTCCGGCACTAGAAACTGCAGGCGTTGCAAACTGAGCCGTATATTGTGTGTACAGATTTATTGTCCTACCACTACCTGTTGTTGATGCATCTACTGCAATTGAAGGTGGATAGAAAATTCTAGCAGCCTTTGAAGTAATTGGCGCTATAGCATCTATCACTTCTTTAACCGTAGTTTCTGTTGTAAATCCTTGAGCAACAGATTTACCTGCATCATCAACGTCAATAGGTACACGTAAAAGAACTTCATCATCATATTGATCATCGGTATTATCCAAATACACCGACAAATCGATAGGTGTTGCTGTTGGATCACCAGTAAGACTCAATATATGGGAAGCCAGACTTAAATCTTGATCATCAGTTGCTGGATCCCCTGCTGGACCAGTTGCCCCAGTAGGACCTTGTGACCCCGTAGCTCCAGTTGGACCCTGAGCCCCTGTTGGACCTTGAGGACCCACGGCACCGTCAATACCATCAGAACCGGCAGGACCTGCTGGACCTTGTGCTCCTGTTGGACCTTGCGCTCCTGTGGCTCCTGTAGGACCTTGTGCTCCTGTGGCTCCTGTATTTCCTATTGGACCTTGAGCTCCGGTTGCTCCTGTCGGACCTTG
>NZ_QLLN01000013.1 GCF_003259375.1 Arenibacter echinorum
GTTATGTGTAAGCTGAAAAAACCAAAATTGTGAAAACTGAAATTAATACTATTTGGATTGACCTAAATGAAGAACTTTATAAGTTTATTTTGGAGAAAATAAAAGATGAACAAACGTCAAAAGATATTCATCAAGAGGTTTTTTTGAAAATTCAAACTAAAATTCATCAATTAAAACATACTTCTAAACTTACATCTTGGGTTTATCAAATTACAAGAAATAGTATTGTTGATTATTTTAAAAAAGTAAAAAATAGTAATATATCAATAAATGACTTAGATATTCCAGAAATAGACACTAATAATTTTGATTATTCAAATTTAACAAACTGTATCAATCAAAAAATAGAAAACCTTTCTTCCCAACATAAAGAAGCAATTATTTTAACTTCATTTAAAAACTATTCACAAAAAGAGTTAGCAGAACATTTAAAAATCTCTTATTCGGGGACGAAATCAAGAGTTCAAAAAGCTAAAGAAATTTTAAAAGAAAACATTTTAGATTGCCCAAATGTAGAATCGGATAGTACAGGTAAATTAATAGATTTTGAAAATAATTAAAATTTACTACGTCTTTTTCTAACTAATAGCGTCCATCTTATATAACATATAAAAAAATAAAAATGGACAGTTCAAAAAAAGTTATTAACGTACAAATTCTTAACGCTTTTGCAGAAAACGGTAAAGGTGGTAATCCAGCAGGTGTCGTTTTAAATGCAGATGAATTATCTGATAAAAATAAACTTGAGATTTCTAAAAAAGTAGGTTTATCAGAAACTGCTTTTGTTTCAAAATCTAAAACGGAAGATTTTAAATTAGATTTCTTCACTCCAAATAAACAAATAGCACATTGTGGACACGCTACTGTGGCTACATTTTCTTATTTAAAACAAATAGGAGCTCTAAAAAATGATAGTTCTTCAAAAGAAACCATAGATGGGAAACGAAAAATAGAAATAATTGGTGATTTAGCATTTATGGAACAATTGGCTCCAAAATATACTGATGTAAGTCACAAAGAAACTGTGATTCTAAAATCATTAGGATTAAAGAAAACGGACTTGATTCCAAATGCACCAATCCAATTAGTAAACACAGGAAATTCATTTATACTCGTTCCTGTTAAAAGCAATGAGATTTTAAAGAATATAATTCCAGATTTTGACTTGATAAGCAAGGTTAGTGATGAATTTGATTTAATTGGCTACTATTTATTTTCTACAGATACAGAATATGACGCTACTTCAAGAATGTTTGGTCCTCGTTATGGAATATTAGAAGAATCAGGAACAGGAATGGCGGCTGGACCACTTGGATGTTATTTATTTGACATTTTAAAAATCAAGAAAAAAAGTTTTAACATTCAACAAGGAAAATATATGAAAGAGCCTTCACCAAGTCTAATTATTGTTAAATTACGAATCGATGACGAAAAAATAAAGGATTTAATGGCTGGTGGAAAAGGAATACTAAATAGACAATTAGAGGTTGAAATAAACATCTAAAAGCCTGCACATAACAATGTATATAAAAAGTAGGCGAAATATCAGTAAAATCAAGAGTTTTGGCTCGTGTCAAACTTTGTGCTTAACCGAAAGTTTAGAGCTTCGAAATCGCCTACTTTTCATATACTAACCGTTAGCATCAATAAAATCATCAACAATGAAATATATTTTAACCATATTTATACTACTAACCATTTTTAGTTGCAATCAAAAAAATGGTGAACAAGGCATTGATGAATCAGCCTTTTATATGCCGGCCGAATGGGAAACTCACCAGGCTATTTGGCTAGGCTGGAGAGAAAGAAAAAACACACAATTTCAAGAAGGGATTGCTGAGTTAATAAAGACGCTTACACCTACAGTAAAAGTCAAAATAGCAGTATCATCAGATAGCCTGTTACAGGTAGCAAAGAAATATCTGAGTCTTCAAAAGGTCGATAGTACCAGACTAGAATTTCACGTTATACCAGGCGAACAATATTGGATTCGCGACTATGGTGCAGCATTTTTAGTCAACAAAAAAGGTGAATTAGGGGTTGCAGATTTTGGCTTTGATCAATATGGTCTTCCTGAATTTTTGCGATTAATGCATGAGGGCAATGTCGATAGCATTCGCAAATACTCAGAACTTTGGATTAACCCTAAAACGACTATGGTCGACAGTTTGATGGCAAAAGTTGAAAATGCTGTTATTCAAAAAACGAGTGTTGTACATGAAGGAGGCAATATTGAAGTGAATGGGAAAGGAACACTCATAATCTGTGAAAGCGCTGTATTCAACAGAAATCCCAATCGTACTAAGAAAGAAATTGAAAAAGAGTTTAAAAGGGTCCTTGGAGTCTCAAATATCATTTGGCTCAAACAAAGCCTGGCAGATGATCCAAATGGTTTTTACAGAAGGATTACTGACAATTATGTCGGTGGAGGTGTGCAGCATTCAGACGAATTTGTACGATTTTCAGATGCGAATACGATTTTATTGGCTTGGGTTGACGAGGATGAAAAGGATTTGAATCCCATAAATAGAATAAACTATGAAAGAATGAGTGAGAATCTTAGAATTCTTGAAAATTCTACCGATCAGGATGGCAAGCCATTTACCATTGTTAAGGTCCCGTTACCAGAACTTATCACTGAGAAAATTATAGCTACGGAAAATATAGACTTTTCAGAGAATTCACTTGACTTACCTCCCAGTTGGTTTCTTCCTTCTGAAAGACCGCAAGAAGGAGATACATTATTGAGAATACCTGCAGCAAGTTATATGAACTATCTGGTCACTAATGGCTTGGTAATTCTACCGACATATACTAGAATGGGCACCTCTGAAAAAAGAGAGAAAGAGGTCGAACAGATTTTTAAAAAGCAATTCCCTGGTCGTAAAATCGTATTTCTTGACTTCATGCCGCAGAATTGGGACGGAGGTGGAATACATTGCTCTACGCAACAACAGCCAAAAACTGATGCTAACAAAAAATAAACGCCATTAAAACAGGCGTTTATTCAGAACGTTGCAGCTAATCAATATGAAGAAAATTGAAAAATATAAAGAAGTCTCTTCCCTTTGGATTGAATATAAAAGTGGATTAAAATATTATATTTTAAAAAAGCTTAAAAATGAAGATCTAGCTGATGAATTATCTCATGAGGTATTAATGAAAATTTACAATTCCTGTTGCTCGGGGAATGAGATAAAAAATATTAAATCATGGATGTATCAAATTGCCCATAATACGGTGATTGATTATTTAAAATCAGAAAATAAATTCACAAATGAAGTCACTGAAAAATTCGAATCAGATGAAAATAATACTTATGAAGAGGCTGAAAAATTCTTGGAGCCTCTTATAAAATTATTACCTGATAAATATGCTCTCCCTCTTTTATTGTCAGATATTGAAGGAGTAAGCCAAATTGAAGTTTCCAAAAAAATGAATTTGAGTTTAACGGCCACTAAAAGCAGAATTCAACGTGCAAGAAAATTATTGAAAGAGAAAATTATTGAATGTAGCAATTTGGAAATAAATGCCAAAGGAAGGCCTATTTCTATTGAAATTAAAGCAGATTGTAAACCGTTGAAAAAAAACCCAAAAAATAATAATTAATAAATTTTGCGTCTTTTTGTATCTTAATTAGTCTTGGTTATGATATTGAATCTAAAACTAAGAAATAATGAATAATCACGATTTACCAGTAGCGATAATTGGCGGAGGTCCAGTAGGTTTGTCCGCAGCCGCACATCTTAAAAAAAGCAATCAGCCATTTATTCTTTTTGAAACAGGAAGTCAAATTGGCGCTAATATTTTAAAATGGGGACACGTAAGGTTGTTTTCACCTTGGGAATATAATATTGACAAGGCAGCAGAAACCTTATTACGAGAAGCACAATTGCCAATTCCAAACAAAGCAGATGTTCCATATGGAAAGGAAATTATTGAAAATTATTTAAAGCCACTTGCAAATTTACCAGGCATTAAAGAACATATTAATTTGAATTCGAAGGTAATCGCCATTGGAAGAAGCGGTTTAGATAAAATGAAAGATGCCAAGAGAGAAGAACTTCCTTTTTCTATTCAAGTTATTGAAAATGGAAAATTTAAGCTGTATGAAGCTAAAGCAGTAATTGATGCTTCAGGTACTTGGCAAAGTCCAAATCCTGTAGGGTCTGGTGGAATATTTGCACTTGGTGAGGTGGATAATAGAGCCCAAATATATTATGGTATGCCCGATATCAATGAAGCAGATGAGGATAAATATGCCAATAAAACTACTTTAGTCGTGGGCGGAGGGCATTCGGCTATTGGAACTATTTTAGCATTAAATGATCTCATTCATAAATACCCAAAAACAAAAATTCATTGGGTATTGCGAAAAAAGCAAGTTAGTGATGTGTATGGTGGTCAAGAGGCTGATAAGTTTAAGGCAAGAGGTGCTTTAGGTATTCAAATTGAAAAATTGGTGAATTCAGGAGCTATTGAGATTCATACGCCTGTATATATTCATGAAATTGAAAAAAATAAGGACCAATTAGTAATTAAAGGCTTAAAACACAAAGACAACTTTGTTTTGGAGGGTATAGATGAAATAATTAGCAATACAGGCTCTCGTCCCGATTTTAATTTCTTAAGAGAAATTCGCTTTGACTCAGATTCAGCTCTTGAAAGCGTTCCTAAGCTGGCCAATTTAATTGATCCAAATATTCATAGCTGTGGTACTGTACGACCACATGGGGAGGCAGAATTAAGGCAAAAGGAAAAAGGTTTTTATATCGTTGGGATGAAAAGCTATGGACGTGCTCCTACCTTTTTAATGACTACAGGTTATGAGCAAATAAGGTCAATAGTCGCTTTCTTGAACGGTAATTTTGAAAGTGCAAAACGAGTAGAATTAAATTTACCAGAAACTGGTGTTTGTAGCTCAGGAATCAATACGGCAATTAAAGAAGCTGAGGTCAAATTAAAAAGCAGCTGTGCTGCGAGTTGTGGTGTATAAATTAATAGTTATCCTACTATTCTATTTAGTTATCAGCAATTTACTGAACAAAAGACATCAAACGGAGAGGAAGTATTAATGAAGAACTAGCTACAATAATGTATTAAAGCAATAGCGGTTTGGGTGTTTACCTGAACCGTTTTTGTGCTTAATTCAGTATCTTGTTCTCTGAAAAGTAAGTGCGATTAAATCCGCTACTGCTCTTATTCTAAACGTTATCGGGAATTAGATAAAAAATGAACGAAAAACTAAAAAAAAGACTTCAAGAAATGATTACCGAATATAAAAAGGTTTCTAAAGCCGATTTATCTGACGGACAAAAATACTTTTATGAATACACTGAACAGGCTTTTAATGCAGTTCTAAATATTGATGAATGGATTCAGAAATCTCCTGAAGAAAAACAAAGTTACAGGATATTTCAAGTAGAAAAAATGCGTTCAAGAAACGAGGATGTCACCAAGAATTTACTTGAAATTGAATTATATGCTAAAGTCAAAGAAGTTATACCTTATGCAATGGCTTCAAGTTATGTTATAAATAATCAGAAAAAACATCTTACACAAGATTTGATTGAATTCTGTGAAAGACAACTTGAAATAATTGATGAGAATAAAAAAGTTATGGAGTTACCTAATAAATTAGATTTGGAAAAAGCCTTCGAATGTTATTTTAATCATATTAAGCCTGACAGAATACCCTCATTGAAATCATATAAACAACCTGAAGTACAAAACAAAATTGGAGAATTATATAATCTATTTGAAAGAATAATAACTACCTACAACAATGGTTATAATTAATACGGGTTTAGGTGCTTAACCCAAAGTTTAGTGTATTTTTATAAAGTCCGCCAAATCTTCGGGATTTTGCTTTTTAGCGGGACAAAGAAAAAACCACGCTAAAAAGCGTGGCAGGCGAAAACCCGCCCGAACGCCCGCCTGAATAACAAAGTCGGGCAGGTAGCAGTTCGGTACGGGCGGGCAAAAAAATTTTACTATGTGCGTGGCGGAAAGCAAACGCTATTTTCCCCCGTACTGTGTTCATAGCTCAACCGTTAGCTATAATTTGAAGGTAGTCACCTATTTAGATAAAAACAATTAGAACATAATGCCCAATAGTGATAAAAGCAAAACTCCAATTTCCCAAAGAATAGTTGATATTGGAGCTAATAAGGAGTTTTCCATAACTGAGAATAGGTATCTGCGCATAACAAATATCGCTTCTATCCTTGGCATCTTGTTCATGGTGATGTGGATGATTACTGCTTTTTGCATTTCAGATTCCCCAATACTTTACGGAAGCAACGGATTGTTAGCATTGATGTTTTCATTCGTTCTAATATTCAATGGCAAAGGTTGGCGGGTATTGGCTTCAACTTGGTTTACAGCTACGTCTTATATTGGAATTATTCTATTTCTTTATTTGTTGGGTTACTCGTCAGGGGTTTGGGTCATTTGTTTCATCATAATAATTACTCCATACATGACTTTCCCCAAAAGTGCTAGGAAATTAGCTATTGGTTTTAGCATGCTGGGGGTCTTGACTTTGATTTTTTCGGTTACGTTTCAATCCAAATTTAATCCTCACTATGATGTACTTGACCCGTATTTCCTGCAAATGTTTAACATCAGCACAACAGGACTGATTTGCCTTACAATCGCATGGACTTTGTCTGTGCTGATTGATAGATCAGAGGAGTCATTGAGGGTTGAGCAAAAAAGATCAGATGATCTTCTGCATAATATTCTTCCTGTAAATGTGGCAAGAGATCTAAAGGAAACTGGTAAAACAGTGCCCAAAAGGCACAAAAATGTAACTATTCTGTTTACTGACTTCAAAGGCTTTACGGAGTTGGTAGCTAGCATTCCGGCAATCACTTTGGTCAATGAACTCAATGATATTTTTGGCCGATTCGATGAGATTGTTGAGGAGGCAGGAGTTGAAAAAATTGAAACAATTGGGGATGCATATATGGCTGCATGTGGCCTTGAAGAAGCGGTTAAAGATCATGCCATTAATTGTATTAAAGCTGCACAACAGATGCTATCCTATCTGGAGGAGAGAAATAAGAAACATGAAATAAAATGGAGGATGAGAGTTGGGGTACATTCGGGACCAATAGTGGCTGGCGTAGTTGGAAAGAAGAAATTTAACTATGATCTCTTTGGAGATACAGTTAATACGGCAAGTCGGATGGAATCATCAGGAGAGCCTGGCAAAATAAATATATCAGAAACAACCTACCAGCTTGTCAAAAATGATATCAGTTGCGAAACTAGGGAGAAAATTCAAGCTAAAGGAAAAGGAGAATTGGAAATGTATTTTATAAAATATAGCTAACAATATGTATACTGCATGGCACCCTGCGGGATGGTACGACACCATACACAAACACGTTAGCATTAATAATACAAAACCACATTGAATAAAAAATTAGACGTTTTCTACTCTGCTATAGTTGAATCCGCAGACGATAGTATTCTAGAATTAAACCCTATACTGAAACCGCTTGGTTATCATTTTGTCGGTTATGAATATGAAGATTTTATTAGTGAAAAGCTAGAGGAATTAAGTCCTTCTACCCACAAAAACTTATTCGCTGACGACACGTCAAATAACAGTTACATAATAGATGACAGACCTCAAAAAAGGCATCAAAGTGTATTAGAGCTTTTAAATCATTTGAATATTCAAGTCGATTTTAACAGAACATCTTTCAAGAATAAAGTCTTCTTTTTTGAACGATCTGATAACAATGAAATAGAATCTAGTATGGAAGATGTTTATATGACATCTGGTTTTGAAATCGTCTGTAATCGATTAACAAAGTTATTTTCTGTTTTTCTAGAATATCCCCTCCAATTTGGAACAATTAATAAAACATCGATAGGTATTTCGTCGCGAATGCAATATCTAGAAAGAACAATATTCAAAGCTCCTAACAGCCGGATTTTTCAAAACAGGGACTTATCTGGTTTGAAAAGGACTGAAAATCCCCTTTTCATCAATCTTGTTCAAAAAATAATACAGGATGTCCACTCTCTAAAAACCCTTCCAATTCAATCTGACAGAGCCTTAAATGTTAAGGAACTAAATTTACATTTGACCGAATTCAGATACATAGATTTTGCTATTGAGTTATTCAACAATGCAGAAAATGTCCCAGTAAACAATTTGGATAACTTTATACACCTAAAAGTAAAACTAACTCTACTAATTTTATGTCTGGAAAGCTTATTCAATAATGGAACAAATCCAATTTCACATACAATAGCTAGACATTATTCAATTTTATTTTGGAACCCTGGTTTGTTTGATAAAAATTATAAGCTTATTAAATATTATTATTCATTGAGAAGTAAATTTGTTCATGGAGCAATGGATGAATCACCCGTAAAAGTCAATAAGGACATCAAAAAAAAGATTAAAACTATTGGTCTTGATTCTCCTTCCGATTTATTGAGTTTGGTTGCGGATTTGCGATATAAGGTAAAAGTTGCAATTGAATTAGTGTTAATGGAGAATAAAGATAAAACAGAGCTATTTTCTCATTTGAACGCAAGAGGAATTGACCCAAATGAATATTATCCAGAATCGGGACTCAAACCTAAGCCATATTGAAAAATTACTTATGCTAACAAAACCTAAACGTAATGCGGACTTCAGGTCTTAATCGAAAGGTCTGTGTATATTTATGATGTCGCTAAATCTTATGGATTTAGCTTTGCAAAAGAAAAAATAAAACTAAACAATGAGCTTTAGCTTTGTGCGCAGATCACGCCTTTAGCGTGACAGGCGGAAACGGGCCAGCGCGCCAACTCGCCCGCTGCTAACGCAGACGGCGTACCTCCGCACTATGCTTAGCTCAGGCGTTAGGCGTAATTTTGACCCGTATTATTACCGTATATTTTCGTATCCCAACGTATCATTATCTTCAAATTTATATCGTATCATTATCGTATATTTTCGTATCATATCGTATATTTGTTGAGAATATGCAAACTAACTCTGCTATAATATGAACCAAGTACACACATTAAATATTGAAATTGACTGGAAATTAATTTCAATTATTAGCAAAATAGACAGGTTTGATGCAGAATGGACCTCAATTGAAAAAAAAGAAGGTCAAAGTCTAAAGCAACTAAAAGCAATAGCAACAGTAAGAAGTGTCGGTGCTTCAACAAGAATTGAAGGTTCTAAAATGAGTAATGAAGAAGTTGATGTTCTATTAAGTGATTTAACAATCGACAAATTAGAAGATAGAGACTCTCAAGAAGTTGCTGGTTATTTTGAAGTTTTGGATTTAATTACCGAATCTAATGACGGAATTGATATAACCGAAAATTCACTCAAAAACTTACACAATAGATTACTAAAATATAGTGCAAAGGACGACTGGCATAAAGGAAATTACAAACAACTTAGCAATAGTGTAGAAGCCACATTCCCAGATGGCTCAAAGCAAATAATTTTTGAAACAGCTAAACCGGGAATAGAAACTGAAGATGCAATGAGAGCCTTAATAGAATGGTTTACTAATGACCTAGAAACTCATCCATTAGTGAAAACCGCAATATTTTGCTACGAATTTGTAAGTGTTCATCCATTTCAAGATGGTAATGGCAGACTTAGTAGATTGCTTTCATCTCTATTACTTCTAAAGTTTGGATATAAATGGATTCAATATGTAAGTTTTGAACATGAAATAGAAAACCGAAAAGTAGAATATTATCAAGAATTAAGAAAGTGTCAAGCTCAGCGACCTGGAGAAGAAATTACTACATGGATATATTTTTTCTTTGATGCATTAATTAATATTCAAAATCAACTTATGGCAAAACTTAATACTGAGGGAATAGAGTCAAGTCTTTCACCAAAAGAAAAATCTATTTTAGTGTTTATTTCAGATCATCCTGGAACAAAATCAGGTGAAATAGCAACTAAACTCAATATTCCTAATCCCACAGTTAAAAAGATACTATCTGAACTTGTGAGTAAAAATCTTATTGAAAAATATGGTTCAGGTCCAGGAACAAATTATGGTATAAAATAGGACTCGAGATGGTCCCAAGCATGGTCCATGAAAAATAATAATCAAATTAAAAAAACTGGACCACAATCATGGTTGGTGGACCAGTAAAAAAACAACGCCTAACACTATATATTGCAAATAGGGCGATTAGTGTTTAATTGAAAGATTGTTCTCTATTTATAAAGTCGCTAAATCTTTTGATTTGGTGTTAAAAGAAAAAAATTAAAACAAAACACAAAAGATTTGGCTTGTGGCTAAACCAAAAAAAATCGTATGTTTTCTGCCCCACTTGCCATATATTTAACGTTGTAGCTAATTTAAGAAACTATAAATATTGAATATTAGAAAAGCAATAGAATCCGATTTTGACCAAGTTTGGCTGATATTCTCAGAAGTCATTAAAACGGGAGACACCTATGTCTTCAACCCAAATACACCAAAAAAGGATTTGAAAAAGCATTGGTTTGCTGATTATATGGAAACTTATGTAATCGAAGAGAATGGACAAATACTCGGAACATATATTATCAAACCTAACCAAATAGATTTAGGAAATCATATTGCAAATTGTAGTTATATGGTAAATCCCGACACGCAAGGAAGAGGGGTTGGAAAAAAACTTTGTGAACACTCACTTGAAATAGCAAAACAACATAATTTCGAAGGAATCCAGTTTAATATTGTGGTAAGCACAAATAAAGGAGCAGTAGAATTATGGAAAAAATACGGATTTGAAATAATTGGAACCACGCCAAAAGGTTTTAGACATTCTGAATTAGGTCTGGTTGATACATATATTATGTATAAAAATTTGAAAGAATAGTAATAAAAACTAGATACAACACAACCTATAAACAATACGGGCTTAGGTTTTAAACGCTAAGGTTTGCGTATTTTTATGATGTCGCGAAATCTTTGGGATTTCGCTTTGACACAAAAAAAAGAAAAAACAAAACCAAAAAATTTCGATATGTGCGTGGCGGAAAGCAAATGCTAGTTTGCTCCCGTACTGTACATAGCTCAACCGTTGCCATTAATTTACTATTTCAATAAAAACTCTCCTGTAAAATGCTGTTGTTTCTTTTCAGGTAAAGTATGAAAGCCAATGGCTTGCATGTCCCGGAAGAGTCGTTCAAGTTCAAATTTTCGATAAAAACTTTGTCCGCCTACTGTTTCCATCGCTTTATTGACAGTTTCTGTACATGCATTTGCCACCAATGTCTTTCTAGCCAATATTTCAACACCTGTCCTTTCTTCAGCTTGAAAATCTAAATCATTGGCTATTTCAATCATATCTTTATGAAGCACTTGAGCCAATGTAAGGCTATTGTACATTTCTCCAAGCAACAAAGTACTATGAAGTGGTCTGCTTTGTTTTGCTTTTGACTTTTCAAGAGTAATCTTCATCGCTTTTTGTGCAATTCCTATATAAGGAGCCATGATTAAGGGCAATGCCACGGTTAAAACAACATTCCAAAAAAGGGGGAACTCGCCTTTTGCTCTTTTCATACCTATGGAGTCTTCTGGAACAAACACATTAGTAAGGGTCACGGTCTGTGAACCTGTTCCGCGCATTCCCAATGTATGCCAATCATCCAATAGTTCTATCCCGTCAGATTTCATAGCTACTGTAAAATGGAGTATTTGCCATCCCTCTTCTGGATCATTAAAGGGTACGCTCGTCACCAAGAGATCACCTATTGCCGACTGACTTGCAAATTGTTTTCTTGCAGAGACCAAATAACCATTGTTTGTTCTTTTCATGGTTCCATTAGAATCTAGCCAGTCACGTGCACCAGTACTGACTAGCACCATGTTCTTGTCCACTACCTCCTTTAAGAATTCTTGACAGGTGCCTTCGTGTTTATATTTCCAGATATTTGCTGCAAGAAGATGTTGGTGCATAGACAATGCCAATGCCGTAGAAGGACAATACTGCGCTATTTTAACCAATATAGCACACATATCCGTAAAGCAAATTCCATCACCTCCCAACGCCTTTGGAATCATGGCTGTTAAATATCCATGCTTTTTCAATAACTGATAATTATCGGTTACAAAGGTATCAGTCTGATCGTGGGCAATTCCATTTGCAGCTAACTGGTCACCAAGCTGGTCTATTTGATTTAACCAGTGCTTTGAAGGAATTTCAGTTACCTTGTTTTCATGAATATTCATAATACATTAAATTTTCTATACTACCGATCAAACAGACAGTTGTGCTTTTTGATATTTTAAAGGAGTAATTCCATTCTCGTTCTTGAAAACCCTAGCAAAATGGGCAGGACTTTCAAAACCACTATCAAAAGCTACTTCATATACTTTTTGATTGGTATTCTCCAATAATCGTTTCGCATGAAGAAGTCTTTTTTTAGTAAGCCATTTTCCTGGTGATGTTCCATAATCACTATAAAAGTCGCGATTAAAAGTACTTAAGCTTCTGTTCGATAGTCTTGCAAATTCTTCTAGTGATAAATTATAAACAAAATTGGACTCCATTATGTTTTTAACCGATGGTTTAACCTCTTGGGCAATCTGTTTAAAATAGCTCCCAATTTCAGGGTTATAAGGCAGTGACAAAATATTGACCAACAATTCTTGAAATTTAATTTCCATTAAATATTTTGAAGGCTTTTCTTGATTAAAAAAGTAATCTAACATTGAAGTAAAATACGTACTTAACGTTCTATCCATTTTCAGTGGAATTGCACTATCACTTTGAATACTACTTTTTTGATTGGCACCTATTTCAGGTTTTTGTGACATAAAATCCTTGACATAAGAATCAGGAATAAAGATTACTATGGCACAAAAATTTGAGTCAAAATACTTCTCAATTATATTTGCCCCTTTTTTCACAAAAAGGACTTCATTGGCATGAACCATATAGCTATGCTCTAGCGTTCGCCATTTCTTTTTACCCTCTAGTACATAAATAAAATAATTTAGATGGTTCCAAGTAGTGAATATGGATTTTTCCTCCGTACATCGATATTCCGAAAACATAAGTGACGACACTTCAATTTTCTTGAATGTAGGGGTGTTTTTAGCTATGTCGTAACCGTTACCCATTATTGTAAGTATATTTACACTTTGAAAAATACTGCTTTTTAAAAGAATGAACTCATTATAAACATCTTAGACAATAATAAACTATTATTTGAGTCGACAAATATCACAACGCTTTGTTTTCTTAATATGAGAAAATTCAAGTAATCATATCAGTTTACTATAAACCTAAGAACCATTTCTAATCGATTTTTACAGGTTTTAAAATAAGGTCGTTGTCCGATGCCAATTTGGCGAATTCCTCTGCACTTAGGGTATTAGATGGTTCCGTTCCAGGCTCTACTCCAACATTTTTGAAAAAATCCAATAAACCATGTTTGGCATTTGGCACAGTAGCGAAAACCAATTTTAATGGTTCATTACCGGTATTTTGAAAGGAGTGCCATTCTCCTGGTGCCGTATACCATACATAGCCTTCTTTAACAATTGTTTCCTTACGTTCATCGTTCTCATAACTAATTACGATACCCGTTCCTGAAAGAAAATAAGCAATCTCTTCCGTTTTATTATGTTTGTGCTCTGGTAAAGCTCCACCTATTCCCAACTCATATTTTGAAAAACCTGAAGAAGCATCAGGGTGACTTTCAGGGTCCATATAAATTTGAAGCAACCCTCCAGACCCAAGTTTGTCTTTGCTCTCTGGAAATATCCACAATTGTTGAGTGTCCTCAGGCTTTAATATTCTCTTACTAGTGTGTGTATGTGTTGAATTATCGTGAATATGAGATTCTACTTTATCGTCAAGAGAAAGTGCAGTTATTGCGTTATCTTTTTTCTCAGATTTATCCACATTTTCACCACAACCTTGAACGATGATAAATAATATGGTTATTGCAGCTAATTTCATTACCTTATTGTTCTTTTTGTTTTTAAGCATAGTTGAAATATTTATGATTATTATTAACTTCCTATTTTAAGAATCAAAACTAGACAGAATATAAGTATTTTAACTGACTAGGGCTTTCAATAAATTGACTGAATGTGTCAAAATAATAATTTTGAAAGAATAACACCTATTTAGAAACTTGCTAAATAACAGTTGCGACTAAAGGAAACCACACACTATTCAGGTTTTAAAACAAAAACTATTGCCAACACGGTGTATAAAACATAGCTAGTAAGTGCTAAACCTATAGGTTCGTGCTTATTTGCGAAGCCGCCAAATTTTTAAATTTGGCTTTTAAAATAAAAAAGTAAAAACAAAATATAAAAAACTGGCTCAGTGCAAAACCTGTAATGTAGTATCCTTTTACACGCTACGTTTCATATACGGAGCCGTTAGCTGTAATTTGGGTACGTTAAAGGGACATCCTTTACAACGTTAAAGTCACATAGTTTACACTTTTTTAGGTTATAATTTGAGATTAATATCAAATTATCATGCCTTGGAAAGAAACAACAACTATGGAACAGAAAATTGAATTTATCTGTGAATGGCGTACAGGAAAATACACCATCACTGAATTATGCAAAGGCTTCGATATCTACAGGCCAACGGCCTATAAATTGATATCCAGGTTCGAAAAGCAAGGTTTTGAGGCCTTAAGGGAACAGTCCAGAGCTCCTGGAAAACATCCCAATGCGACCAGTGAAAATATCGTTGATGGCATTCTAAGTTTAAAGACAAAATACAAGCATTGGGGAGCCAAAGAGATCAGGGAACTGTTGTTTAAAGATTTTACAAAGCAAGAAGTCCCTTCAGTGGTCACCGTCCATAACATCTTAAAGAAAAACGGTTTTGTATGTCCGCAAAAACGGATGCGGAGAGTCGAACCGGTATACCCTATTTTTAATCCAAAATCATGCAATGAGGTATGGAGTGCCGACTACAAGGGAAAGTTTTTGATGGGCAATAAGATCTACTGTCACCCGCTTACCATTGCGGACTCCAAAAGCCGGTTTCTGTTCACTGCAAAAGGACATTACCATGAAAACCTAAGATCTGCCAAGGCCGAGTTTACAAAGGTCTTTAGAACATTCGGCATTCCCCAACAAATATATACGGACAATGGCAGCCCCTTTGGTTCCTTGCGTACCATCCAAAGATTTACGCAACTCTCCTACTGGTTCATAGAACTGGGAATTACACCTGTTTTTTCGGACCCGGCACACCCCGAACAGAACGGACGGCATGAACGTATGCACCGCGATCTAAAAGCGGCCTGTGCAAAACCTTCAGCCTATGACCTGAAAGCGCAGCAAAGACGTCTGAATCACTTTGTAAAGGAATACAACCACATAAGACCACATGAAGCACTGGACATGAAAACACCTGCTGATATGCATCATTTCTCCACTAGGCCGTTCCCTGAAAAAATACCTAACTTTGATTACGATGCCAACTATAAAGTTCTTAAGGTGACACAAAATGGATCTATAAGGTGGAAATCCTATTATTGGGTATACGTGACCGCAGCATTGATAAGAAAATATGTGGGGATCCAGGAAATGGGCAACGGGATTTGGAGGGTATTTTATAGAAACACATTTTTAGGTTTCTTTGATGAAAAGTATTTAAGAAATAATGAGCAAGCAACAAGGTTAGAGACTAATTTAGTGTAAAGGCTAATCTTTAACTTGTGTAAACTATGTGCCTTAACGAACAGTTGAGCAAAAATGACAAACAAAATCGATTATAAAAAGACACTTGACGAAATCCAAAAATTAGTTCACTCGGAATTAAAGGCTGATGGATTTAAGAAAAAAGGGCGAACTCACAATAAAACTCTTGAAAATGGAATAATTCAGGTCGTAAACTTTCAAATGGCTAAATATGAGTTTGACAGTGTTGTTGAAATCCCTGGAATAAGAACCAATCTTTATGGAAATTTTGCAGTAAATATTGGAGTTTTTGTACCTGAATTATATCAATCGATTTTTAACCAAGAACCAAAAGCATTTATTCAGGAATATGATTGTGAAATACGAGAAAGAATAAATGACAAAGAAAGCGGAAAGGAATATTGGTTTTCATTGGGTACAGATTATCAAAAAACAGCTGAATTTATCATCGGAAAACTGAAATCGGACGTGGAAAAATGGTTTGACCGATTTGATGACCACAGAAAAATTGTCTCTGAATTGACCGAATCAAAAGAAATAATGTTCTCGCCAAGAGAAAAACTTTGTGGAGCGATTATAGAATTGGGAATTGACCGTGGAAATGGTGAGCGAATTTTTAACGAATACTATAATTTGATTGAGGACAAAAAACCTCATAAGAATTATGTTTCGGAATTAGCAAAACAGCTGAATATACAATTAACCGAAAAAACCAGCGCATAACAATGGCTATAAGTAATTGCTTGTTCTCGACTACTTCTGAAAATCCACCCACGCCCAAAAGCGTGGCAGGACGGATTTTCAGTTTGGTGTGTACTTGCTAAATTAACCGCTAAACCACGCAACTACTCATAGCCGAGACCGTAGTGCGTCATTTGACAATCAAAACTTTAAAGCTATGCTGATTGAAGATGCAAATAAAGTTTACATCAATATAGGTAAGATTACTTGCTGGATTACCTTCTCGTTCGGACTTGTATATTTATTTATTACATTTCTTGGTTTTCTATCTTTGAGCTCTCCTGAAGAGCCAATCGGAGACCCATACTTTACAATAATGGAATTGCTCGCCATCATAATTGCCCTATTAATGGCGATAAGTATGATTGCAGTTCATTATCATGCTTCGGCAAAATATAAATTACAAAGTCTTTTTGCTCTGTGTTCAATGTTTGTTATGGCAGGAATTACCTCAAGTGTTCATTTTGTAGTACTCACTATGAGTTATCAACTTGAAACTACAACAATGGACGATTTGACTTTACTCTTTTCATTTAAATGGCCATCTGTTGTATACACATTAGATATTCTCGCATGGGATTGGTTCTTTTCACTTTCATTTTTATTCGCCGCTCCAATATTCAATAATGGAAAAATGGAGAAAACGATAAGAGCCCTAATGTTAATTTCAGGAGTCTTAAGTCTTATTGGAATACTTGGAGTTCCTTTTAACGATATGCAAATTAGAAATATCGGAATTATTGGATATGCCGTAATTGCTCCTTTTGTGTTTTTATTAATAGGAATCAATTTCAGTCGAATCGATCGGAATAAAAAAACAAACGCACAACACCGTGTATAATTAATTGCTTGAAAGTGGGTAAAGTTTGTCTCGGAAATCCTAACGGATTTCCTTACTGCAACGCTTTTTTGTTATCTTAGTCGCTTACGCAACTAACCATATACTAAACTATGTGCCTTAACGAACAATTGAAAAAAACGAAATGTCAATAACAAAAGAATCTGAATTAATAGGGATGCAAAAAATTAGTGAAGTTGTTGGAACTACACTAAAATTAATGAGAGAATACGCAAAAGTTGGTATGTCAACTAAAGAGCTTGATGAATATGGAGGAGAAATTTTAAAGAATTATGGCGCTAAATCTGCACCATACGAAACTTATGGATTTCCTGGTTACTCTTGTATAAGTGTAAATAAAGAAGCGGCTCACGGAATTCCATCCAAGAAAAAAATACTGCAAGAAGGAGATTTAATTAATATTGATGTTTCAGCAGAACTAAATGGTTTTTGGTCTGATAATGGAGGTTCTTTTATACTTGGAAAAGACATTCATAATTACCAACCTCTTGTAGATGCTTCTAAAAACATTTTACGCAAAGCAATAGGTAATATTAAAGGCGGAGTAAAAATTTCTGAAATTGGATATTTAATAGAAACAGAAGCTAAAAAGTCAGGATTTAAAGTAATTAAAAATTTGGCTGGCCACGGAGTTGGTAGAAGTTTACATGAAGAGCCTGAAAATATATTAAACTACAGAGTTAAAAGTAACAGAGAACGATTCAAGAAAAATACAACCGTAGCAATAGAAACTTTTATTTCAACAAACTCAACTATTGCTATCGAACAGAATGATGGTTGGACTTTGGTTGGAAACAAAGGTGGATATGTAACCCAACACGAACAAACAATACTTGTAACTGATAACTATCCAGTCATTCTAACAGAATCTAATGAAATTTGGAGTTAAATAACCGGCTACCACAAAGGCTATAAATAATTGCTTTTTATCGTCTGCTTTGAAAATTCCTTCGGAATTTCCAACTTGGTGTGTACTTGCAAAGTTAACCGCTAAACCCCGCAACTACTCATAGCCAAGACCGTTGTACAACATTGGAATACAGTGCGCAATACAAACTTTATATATTAAAAAACTATGCGAAAGGACGATTCAAAAATTAAGAAAAACTAGATTTTAATAATGAATTTAATTTTAGATTTCTTCTTAGTGGGTGGCATCGTAATTATCGCAATAATTTTATTGCGATTTCTCAGAATAAAATCTAAAGAACTACCTCAAAAAGTATTGGTTGTACTTTTATACTTCTATTTTTTGTTGCTCTATTCTTCTATGCTTTATTGCATAATATTATTTGGCTTATAAAACTCAGTTTTTTACCAAACGATATTACAACAATTACTTTAGGACCTTTATTATTTCTTTATGTAAAATCTTTATTCCTAAAAGGAAATAATTTAGTAAAAAAGACTTTCATACATTTTATTCCTACTTTTCTATTTGCTTTAGGTATTACGATTCCAACGATATTGTTCAATAACTTTAAGATAGACGAACTTGCCTATACACATACAAATTTTATACGGAGCATTATAAGAATTGAAAATTTATCCTTTATTCTATACTTAATTATCTCACTACGTTTGTTATCAAAGTATCGAAAATTGACTGAATATAAATATTCGAACATAACGAAATATGATTTTAATTGGATAAAGATTATGCTTTTGTCCACATTGGGTATTATAAGTGTTGATTTGGGACTTAAAATATATGAATCCTTTTTCGGTGATTTTCAATGGAATGTTGACAATATTTCTGTATTGGCTATGATAGTCCTAGTTTCATATTTATCATATTATGGTGTAAACCAATCCAAAGTATTATTACCATCCTTTTTATTCAATAATGAAGTTGAACCTAAAATTAATAAGAAAAACAAAAAGATATTATCTTCTGAGAAAAAAGAAGAGTTTGAAAACCTAAAAAATAGAATTGAACTTATTATAAAAACTAAACAGCCTTATTTGGATGAAGATTTGACATTAGGAAAATTAGCAGAACTACTTTCTACAACAGACAAAAAACTTTCCGCAATGTTAAATCAATACTTGAACACTACATTTTATGATTTAATAAATAAGTATCGTGTAGAAGCTGTAAAAGAAAAGATAAACTTAGATAACTATAAAAATTATAACCTATTTGGAATTGCGTGCGAATGTGGTTTTAAATCGAGAACTAGTTTCAATAGAATTTTCAAAAAAGAAACTGGATTCTCTCCTTCTGACTTCAAAAAAAGTATTTCATAAAAGTTGTTCTATATTTTTTAACATATAATAACATACCAACGCTTCTATTGGTCAACCTAAATCATCATAAATTTATTGATTTGCAGTTAAATTTATAAACTATAATAAAATGAAAAAAAAGGTATTTACATTATTATTTTGTGGACTTGCATTAATTGTAAAGTCACAAAACACACCTGAAAAATCACAAAAACATAGTGTAGAAAAATCAATTTTCGGAATTCAAACAGGATTTGCTGGATTATGGATTAACAACGAACTAAAACTATCAAATCAAATTGCGCTACGAACTGAATTAGGTTTTGATGCTTATGATAATGATGATTTCTATCCTGATGCTGGTTTTCTGCTGACTACCGTTATTACATTAGAACCACGTTGGTATTATAATCTAGATAAACGCGCAAGTAAATCAAAACGAATAGATAATAATAGTGGAAATTTCTTTTCTCTCAAAACAAGTTTTCGTTCAGACGATTTACTTCTCGACTTTGGAGATGAAAAAAACGCACAAATAATAGATAACTTATCAATAATTCCAACTTGGGGAATTAGAAGAAATTTAGGAAACCATTTTAATTTTGAAACGGGTTTTGGAATTGGTTATATTCAATATTTTTCTAAAAATGCTGGGTTTTCAAATAATAAAGAAGAAACTGCGGTAAATCTACATTTACGTATTGGCTATCAGTTTTAGGAATAAAAACGTTGTACAACAACGTTTATAATTAATAGCGATTTGGTTTATAACTCAAATCGCTATTACTTTTTATTTTGTATTTTACTTCTCGAAAAGTAGTGTCTATAAAATCGCTACTACTCATACACAAAGACGTTGCATTAGTTCATATCATTTTTATTTTATTTTAAAGGAATTCATATGTTCGCTGCGCTCGGAACTCCTACGTCGACCCTAAGTGCTACATCTCGTTTGCCAACGCCCCAACTCGCCCACTACTATCGTAGATGTCGCCCGCACAAAGGGAAATGCAACATCATCCCAGCGCTATGTCAGATCACAAAAAACCGAAGGATAAGAGTACTTTTTCTTCGAACGACGCTTAGCGGAAGAAATCAACGCAACATATCAAGTCACTATATGTAATCTATTCATGCCATGTCCATTGTATTAAGTATTCATGTGTTCGCTGCGCTCGGAAGGACCGCCACATTTTATTCCCAATTCCGTCGAAAACCAAAAAAGGTTTTCACTATATTTCCATAAAATATCGCACCAACGCTACAACTCGCCCACTGCTCTCGCAGATGCCGTACATAGCGCTGTGTTGTACGCAAGCATTGAACTACGAACTACCACTGGTAATAATTCATTTAAAACTATAAAATGAGAAATTCAATTTTCACCTTATTTATTTTAGCCCCTTTCTATTTATTTGCCCAAAGTTCTGATTATCCGATATCGTCCTATCTTACTGTAGGTGCAAAGGCTCCAAATACACATTACATAGGTGAAGCTTGGCTAAATGCAATAATTCACGATGATGCCGACTTGGGTTATAACATTACAAAAGCAACATTTAGAGCCAATTCCACCTTGGATTGGCATAAACATGGTTCTGTACAGGTTTTAGTAATTGTAGATGGCCAAGCCTATTATCAAGAGAGAGGAAAAGAGCCTATAATTCTGAAAGAAGGTGACGTAATTAAATGTGAGAAAGATATCGAGCATTGGCATTCCTCTACCAAAGATAACGATGTTACATATTTAGCTTTTTATGGCGGTGAACAGCCCACAATTTGGACAGAAGTACTAAAACAAGAATATTATGACAAGATAGCTGAGAAGCTGAAAAGCAATTAATAATTATCAATGATAATCACACAGAAGGCTCGATTTAAAGTAAGCCAGCGTACAACAAAGGCTATAAGTAATTGCTTGTTCTCGACTACTTCTGAAAATCAACCCAAGCCCAAAAGCGTGGCAGGATGGATTTTCTATTTGGTTCGTATTTGCTAAATTAGGTGCTTAAACAATGTAACCAATCTTATACATCAACGTTGTGTGCAATAAGCCAAAACGAATAAACAAACCCACCAAAAATGAATCATATGAAACAATTGTCAATTTCACTTCTGACCCAGATTCTGCTATTTAGTTCTTGTCAAGAAGAAAAAACTGATAATCCTGAACAATTAAAGTCCGTTTTAATTGGATATTTTAACGGAATTGAAACAATGGATTTTAAAAAAATGCGAGATTTGACAACTGACGACTTTTTTATATATGAAGATGGAGTAGTTTTTAACAATGACAGTATTTTCAAAATGATGAAGAGTTTTCCAAAATATACAGCTGAATATAAATTTGAAAATCTGAGAATTAACGTGGATAACAATTCTGGTAATATCAATTATTTTAATCACGCAAACTTTGTTTTTAATGACACAACTAAAGTTAAATTTGACTGGTTAGAAAGTGCTACTTTTAAAAAGATTGACGGAAAATGGACTTTTTACATTCAACAGTAAGAAAGTAAAAAAATACTGCAAACAACACCGTGTCCTTTGTAAAGCACTAGTACTCGTTTACTTACGAAAATCCACCCACGCCCAAAAGCGTGGCGGGACGGATTTTCTATTCGGTTTGTATTTGCTAAATTAGTTGCTTAAACACGCCACTAATCATTCACAAACACGTTGTGTGTAATTTGGAGAAACTATTGAAAAATGAAAAAATCTAAAGAAAATAGTGAACATTATTATTGGGGAAACAATTGTAGCGGATGGCATTTAGTGCAATCTGAAAGTTTAAGCGTGATTGAAGAATTAATGCCTCCAAAAACACAGGAAAAAAAACACTATCATAATAATTCTCAACAGTTTTTTAGAATTTTAAACGGAAAAGCAACTTTTGAAATTGAAAACGAAATAATAGAAGTGGAAAGCGGAAACGGAATTCATATACCACCGAAGGTAAAACACCGAATACGAAATGACCAATCTGAAAACCTGGAATTTATCGTTATTTCAGAACCAACAACTCGTGGAGATAGATTTAACGAATTAGATGAATAAAAAAACGCCACACAACAATGTATAACCGCAATTACGGCGGATTCGACTTCGTCCGAATCCGCCGTAATTGCTAGAGTCTGTGCCAAACCGAAAATAAACGCATATCAACCCGTAACTGACGGTTATACGAGACCGTTATCAACAACCAGATAAATGATGAAAAAGAACAGAAAATATATTATTTGGATTGGAATAATAGCAATTCTATTTGTAGGTTATTTTATTGTAGACAGTTTTCTGTTCAATGGAGTTAAGCCGAAGATTATAAATGATAATGGGTTTCAGGCAAATTACTTTGTAAAAAAAGATACAGAGAAAAAAGCATCAATAGTTCTAATAGGTGGTGGACAATGGGGAGATTACTGGGGGCAACAATTTGCTAATAGAGGATTTAGTGGTCTATCATTACCATATACCCGAAGGGCTGGTTTACCAAAATTACCAGAAGAAATTAATTTAGAATATTTTGAAAAAGCTTTAGCATGGTTGAAAAAACAGCCAGAAGTTGACCCAAATAAAATAATTGTGATGGGAGCATCAAGAAATGCTGAATTGTCATTGGTAATTGCTTCTATATTCCCCAATCTCGTTGGCGGTGTCATAGCTTTTGCACCCAGTTCGGTTTCCTGGTCAAATACTGTTCTGCCATATAACTCAAATGACCTAAAACCCAGTTGGAAATATCAAGGAATTGACATTCCATATATTCCAATGGATAAAATATCCGGAAACGAATCAAATAAAATTGAGACTTTAGAATATTGGAAAAGTGGTTTGGCAAAAATTGAATTTCTCACTCATGGGACAATTAAAGCAGAAAAAATAAATGGTCCTATTCTACTTTTTTCTGGAAAGGATGATAGGGTTTGGCCATCATCAGTAATGGCAGATATGATTGAACAGAGAATAAAAGAGAACAACTTTAAATACTCCTTTCAAAACATAAAATATGAAGAAGCCGGACACTTAATTTCAAGTAATCCAGAATCAAACTCAGATCCAAGAACTGGGATAATTAATATTGATGGAAAAGACTATGAATTTGAATATGGCGGAACTAATGAAGGAGATTATAAAGCAAAAAAAGATACAAAAAGAAGGCTGCTGTATTTTATAGAAAAATTGTAATTACGAGAAAAGGCAGTTGCAAACAATGTATAAAAATAATAGCCGATATAGTAGTAAATTCATGGCTTGTTGTCCGTTTCAATTATCTTGTAACTTAACAGGAAAGTGGCACGCATTCGGCTACTATTCTTATACTCACCGATGATGTTGCATTAGTTCATATCATTTTTATTTTATTTTAAAGGAATTCATATGTTCGCTGCGCTCGGAACTCCTACGTCGAGCCTATGTGCTACATCTCGTGTGCCAACGCCCCAACTCGCCGACTGCTGTCGCAGATGTCGCCCGCACAAAGGGAAATGCAACATCATCGCAGCGCTATGTCAGATCACATAAAATCGTAGGATAAGGGTACTTTTTCTAAGAACGACGCTTAACGGAAGAAACCAACGCAACATATCAAGTCACTATATGTAATCTATTCATGCCATGTCCATTGTATTAAGTATTCATGTGTTCGCTGCGCTCGGAAGGACCGCCACATTTTATTCCCAATACCGTCGAAAACCAAAAAAGGTTTTCACTATATTTCCATAAAATAACGCACCAACGCTACAACTCGCCCACTGCTCTCGCAGATGTCGTACATAGCGCTGCGTTGTAATGCATTTTCGAAACGAAACCAGATAATTACAAATTAATCATTAAATCATTTAAAAAAACACTGTAATTATTCAACTCAAAAGGAACATCTGCATTTTTTTCCATATCGTGAAAATGATGTGTTGCTAATAATTCCATTCCTGTAAAAGCATTCATTCTGTGAAACCCAAACATAGCACCTTCATCTACACTTTTTTGATTAAAAAATTCATTTTCTAAAGTAAATGCGGTTTTAGGTGCATTCCAACTTGTAGTAAGTATATATTTTTTTCCGTGCATTAAACCACCAGTCCCGTAATTGATGTTTGGATTTTTTCTACTTCTTCCATCACTTGCATAAATTCCATTTTGATGACCTTCCGTAAAAACTTCATCTATATATTTTTTAAATCCAAAAGGTATTTGAAACCACCAAATTGGAGTATGATAAATCACTAAATCTGCCCACTTAAATTTTTCAACTTCTTCTTTTACGTTATAATTTTCACCTACTTGAGTAAATTTCACTTCAAATTCTTCAAGCTTATCAAAAAATGAAATCGTATTAGTGAAAAGTGTTTCGTTAAATCTTCCTCCAGAATGTGCAAATGGATGACCTCCATTAATTATAAAAATATTTTTCATTTGTCTCTTATTTATTGAGGCAAAACTAATGCAATATTTATTATTGTAAAAATAATACAAATCATACCTTTGTATCAATATTTTAATAGCTATGGTAAATTTAGAATGGTACAGAACATTTAAAGAAATATTTGAAAACGGAACTTTAACCAAAGCTTCTATTGCTTTATATGCTTCCCAACCGGGAGTTAGTGTACATTTAAATGCTTTAGAAGCTTATGTTGGCAAAAAACTATTTGAACGTACTTCGAGAAAAATGATTCCAACAGAAGATGGTAAATTTTTATATGAGTATATTAATGAATCTTTAAAAAAACTTGAAATAGCAGAACAGCATTTTAAAAAAACAACTCAAGAAAAAAACCCATCTCTGAACATTGGAATGTGTTCAGAAATGTTTCAACTTATTATTGAACCCGAAATTCCAAAACTAGACTTTGACCTAGTAGCTAGATTTGGAGCACATACAGATTTAATAAAAGACCTAAACAATGGAATTTTAGATTTAGTAATAACACCTAAAAAACAGAATGAAAAAAAATCATTAGTTGAGTACATTCCGTTTTCAAAAGAAAGAATCGTTTTAATAGCAGGAAATAAAACGAATATTACCAAAATACAAAAACACATTAAATCAAAAAATCTAAGTAAGTTAGAAGACGAACTACTTCAAAATGTTTGGTATAGTTCATCAAACGAAATGGAACATTTTAGACGGTTTTGGTTTGAGAATTTTAATAAGAAACCCACTTTCAAACCAAATTATATATTACCAAATATTACTTCTATTATAAGATGTTTAAACAATGGAAACGGACTTGCATTAGTTCCAGATTTTTTATGTCAAGAACAAATTTTAAGAAACCAAATAAATTTAGTTTGGGAAGGAAAAGTAAAAACGGAAAACACCTTATATTTTGCGTCAAGAACAGATTTGAAATACAAAAAAGAATTAAATATAATTAAGAATATATTTACATCAAAAATGAAATAAACGCAGTACAACACCGTGTCCTATGAAAAGCACTAGTCCAGTTCCTTAAAGTTAATATTTTATTTTTTATCAGTCCATATTGGTGATTTTGGGGTGTTGAATTGTTGGCAACCCTTGTCAGCTTTTTACTTGGTTGTCAATACTTCAACACCATATATAACTTGCTCCGCATCCTATATGTGATCGATCCTAGATTATGAACGTCACCGGCATCTGTATGATTATAAGTTATAATAAGCCCGGCCACTTGCTATAAAAATGTGATCCCAATTCCTTGGGCCACCCACGTTGTTTTGTGGTACTGGCTTTGAATACTTCGTTGTGAGCTTTGTTATCTGGTTGCTGTTTATCCTTTAGGTTATTCCAATACCCCTATCACATAAGGGGTCTCCGTCTTTATTACCGCCAGTGTCCTGCTCAGCAGTTTCCTGGCCACCTTTATGATAATGCTCTTTACGTTCTTGCCATGGTGCTTGCGGTAATAGGCCTGCATAACAGGATCCGCCCGTATCGCCTGCCAGGCAGCCTCCACAAAGTAGGACCGGATCAAACGGTGCGCCCTTGGCGTTATCCCCAGTGTCCTATAATTACTTCCGCTCTGGTGCACCCCTGGGGCCAGGCCTACATAGCCCGCCAGATGCTTTACGCTGTTGAACCTCCTCAGGTCCCCCAATTCACAAAGAATGCCGCATGCCACTATCCCTCCGATTCCGGGAATACTCCGCAGCAGCATATAATCCTTCTTGTAGTGGACTTTGCAATACCTCCTGAGTTGGGTAGAAACATCGCGCAGTTCCTGATCCACGAAACGAAAAAAACGCATCCTGCTCTCCAAGGTCGCCTTCGCCGTGGGATATCCAAAGACCAAATCGTCCAACCACTTCCGATACTTGTGGCTCCAATGGTCGTTGTCGAACTCCTCGGGTTCCTTGATACCAAAATAGAGCAACTGCATCTTGATGTAGCTCTTGATCCGCCTATAGTCCTTTACGAGATCGTTGCGCCTACGGAAAAGGCTCCTGAGCTGTTCCCGTTCCTTCCCTGGTACGTGGATGCTGTCCAGACGACCGTCCTTAAGTTCCCTACTCAGCAATTGAGCATCGATCATATCGGTCTTTGCATGGAGTTCCCGTCCCTTTCTGTGTACGTCGGCAGGGTTCACCACCATTGAACGCCAACCATAACCCTCAAAGCAACGATGGGCATGGTAACCACAGCAACCGGCCTCATAGACAACATTGACCTCATGTCCTGCAAAATGTTTGTCTACATACTTTCGTAAAAGTTCCGGATCGGGAGCCATGCTAAAGGATTTGCCTGAAAAAAGGTCCGTGGAACAATGAATCTTCCAGCTTCGTTTGTGTATATCGATACCAATGAATAACTTAGGTGTGGCAGTAATTTGAGTGTTCATATCTTTAAGGTTTTAGCTATAATTTAAAGATACTCGACTTACTGCTTTTTCATCGATGCTATAATTAAT
>NZ_QLLN01000014.1 GCF_003259375.1 Arenibacter echinorum
GTTATGTGTAAGCTGAAAAAACCAAAATTGTGAAAACTGAAATTAATACTATTTGGATTGACCTAAATGAAGAACTTTATAAGTTTATTTTGGAGAAAATAAAAGATGAACAAACGTCAAAAGATATTCATCAAGAGGTTTTTTTGAAAATTCAAACTAAAATTCATCAATTAAAACATACTTCTAAACTTACATCTTGGGTTTATCAAATTACAAGAAATAGTATTGTTGATTATTTTAAAAAAGTAAAAAATAGTAATATATCAATAAATGACTTAGATATTCCAGAAATAGACACTAATAATTTTGATTATTCAAATTTAACAAACTGTATCAATCAAAAAATAGAAAACCTTTCTTCCCAACATAAAGAAGCAATTATTTTAACTTCATTTAAAAACTATTCACAAAAAGAGTTAGCAGAACATTTAAAAATCTCTTATTCGGGGACGAAATCAAGAGTTCAAAAAGCTAAAGAAATTTTAAAAGAAAACATTTTAGATTGCCCAAATGTAGAATCGGATAGTACAGGTAAATTAATAGATTTTGAAAATAATTAAAATTTACTACGTCTTTTTCTAACTAATAGCGTCCATCTTATATAACATATAAAAAAATAAAAATGGACAGTTCAAAAAAAGTTATTAACGTACAAATTCTTAACGCTTTTGCAGAAAACGGTAAAGGTGGTAATCCAGCAGGTGTCGTTTTAAATGCAGATGAATTATCTGATAAAAATAAACTTGAGATTTCTAAAAAAGTAGGTTTATCAGAAACTGCTTTTGTTTCAAAATCTAAAACGGAAGATTTTAAATTAGATTTCTTCACTCCAAATAAACAAATAGCACATTGTGGACACGCTACTGTGGCTACATTTTCTTATTTAAAACAAATAGGAGCTCTAAAAAATGATAGTTCTTCAAAAGAAACCATAGATGGGAAACGAAAAATAGAAATAATTGGTGATTTAGCATTTATGGAACAATTGGCTCCAAAATATACTGATGTAAGTCACAAAGAAACTGTGATTCTAAAATCATTAGGATTAAAGAAAACGGACTTGATTCCAAATGCACCAATCCAATTAGTAAACACAGGAAATTCATTTATACTCGTTCCTGTTAAAAGCAATGAGATTTTAAAGAATATAATTCCAGATTTTGACTTGATAAGCAAGGTTAGTGATGAATTTGATTTAATTGGCTACTATTTATTTTCTACAGATACAGAATATGACGCTACTTCAAGAATGTTTGGTCCTCGTTATGGAATATTAGAAGAATCAGGAACAGGAATGGCGGCTGGACCACTTGGATGTTATTTATTTGACATTTTAAAAATCAAGAAAAAAAGTTTTAACATTCAACAAGGAAAATATATGAAAGAGCCTTCACCAAGTCTAATTATTGTTAAATTACGAATCGATGACGAAAAAATAAAGGATTTAATGGCTGGTGGAAAAGGAATACTAAATAGACAATTAGAGGTTGAAATAAACATCTAAAAGCCTGCACATAACAATGTATATAAAAAGTAGGCGAAATATCAGTAAAATCAAGAGTTTTGGCTCGTGTCAAACTTTGTGCTTAACCGAAAGTTTAGAGCTTCGAAATCGCCTACTTTTCATATACTAACCGTTGCCACACATTTGACAAGCAACACCAATCAATATATTTAACCACTAGTAAACTTTCCAGAATCAGAAATAAAAAATAAATTTGCGATATGGAAGAAAAACTTGATTTACTAAGACAACATTTTGAAGAGTTATTTGCGTTAACAGATGACGAATGGAATTTTGTTCAATCTCATTTTCAGTATAAAAGCCTTAAAAAACATCAGTTTTTAATTCAGGCAGGACAAGCTGTGGATTTTGAATATTGGATTATTAAAGGCTTGGTTAAAGCGTATTCCATAGACGAAAAAGGTAAAGAGCATATTCTTCAATTTGCAATGGAAAATTACTGGGTGAGTGATCACTGTGCTTTTCAACACCAAGAACCAGGTTCTATTTTTGTGGATTGCCTTGAAGATTCTGAGTTTTTTTGTTTGTCTTTAGAAAACAGAGAAAAGATATGCTTACAAGTACCTGCCGTTGCCAATTTTTTCAGAATTAAATCCAACCACGGTTATATCAATCTGCAACAAAGAATCTTGTCTTTACTTACAATGACCGTAGAAAGTAGGTATGAGTACCTATTAAACAAGCTACCAAAATTAATTCAACGCGTTCCTAAAAAACTAATCGCTTCTTATTTAGGCGTATCCAGAGAGACTTTAAGTCGTTTTAACAGCTAAGAGTGACCTAAATCACTTTTCAAAATTGATGTACATCACAAAAAATCCGTGATGTATGTCCTCGCACACCTCTTGGTTTTCATAGAATTTTGTATCGAACAATTTAATACAATTTATTATGAAAACAACAAAAGGATTATTCTTCATTATTACCATGATTGTCTTAGGATTTACATCTTATGCACAGGAAGGTAAAAGACCATTATCAGGTAACTCATACGGCGTTATTAACATTGACGAATATGTTAAGTTACTACCAGAAAACCACAGCGGCATCATCAAAGACATCAGACTAATAGACCGTGAATACGCAGGTGTTAGAATCTTTAGGTTGTATGACGAAGTGCCTATGCACTACCACGCAAAATCTGATGCCTATCTCTACATTTTAAATGGCAAAGCAGAATTTTACGTAGACGATAAAGGGCCTGTTGTTGCTGGCAAAGGCGACCTATTATTCTGGGGCAAAGGCACAGCACACGGAAACGGAAAAATTTTAGAAGGTCCGTTAGACGTACTCGTTTTTGACGCAATAGCCAGAGACCCTAGTGATGTAATCTGGGTAGACCCATCCACCCAAAAGAAATTCTTAAACAACTAATCAAATCACATTCAATTTAAAAAAATAAATACAATGAAAATTATAACAGTATTAAAAATAGTCTTGTTAGCATTAGTGATGAATCACGCAATGTTAGCACAAGCACAATTAGAAACAATAGCTACTTTTCCTGAGTCTAGACCTGGGAATATTACAGTCTCTAACGACGGAAGAATATTTGTAACAATGAGTGCCTTAAGCGCTTCAAAATATATGGTGAAAGAAATTTTGCCAAATGGAGAAGCTATTCCGTTTGGTGATAAAGAATGGATCGTAAAACCAGAAAACGGAAGCATAAAAGGTATCAATTCAACTATTGGTATACAAGCCGATGCTAACGGAATACTTTGGGTATTGGATATGGGTAACGTAAAACAAAATCAAGTTCCAAAATTGGTTGGTTTTGATTTGGTTACTGGTGACCTAACGAAGGTTTTTCCTATTCCAAACACGGTATTATCACCAAAACCTTTTTTACAAGATTTTGTAATTGACGTTAAAAACAACACTGCGGTAATTGCAGATATGACCGATGCTTTAAATCCGCCAATTGCACCAGCTTTTGTCGTGATTAATTTAGAAACGGGTCATATAAGACGTGTTTTGGAAGGGAATGCTTCATTTTTACCTGCTGATGAACCAGTGAAAATTCACGGTAGATTAGTATCCCACAAAAGAAAAGACGGTACTACCATTCAACCAAGATACCCATTAAATCCAATTTCTATAGATGACAAAAACAATTACATCTACTACGGTGCAATGGGGAATACCAAAATTTACCGCATACCTTCTGCCGTTTTAGCTGATGAAAGTAAGCAAGATAGCGAACTGAATAAGTACATCGAGTTTTATGCCAACAAACCAAAATCTGACGGATTTAAAGTGGGTGCAAACGGAAAAGTATATGTAACCGATGTTGAAAATTCAGCCATTGTAGAAAGTACGCCTGCTGGAATGAAAACCATTGCGCAATCCAAAAAAGACCTGTCTTGGCCCGATGGTGTTGCCATACACGGAAACTACTTATATATAGTAGCTAATCAACTTCACAACCTTCCTTTATTAAATGAAGGAAAAGATGCCAGTAAACCGCCTTACTTGGTGTTAAAGATGAAGATTGAAGAGTAAGTATCTCTAAAAAAACCAAGAGATGTATGAGCATTATTAAATGTGACATACATCACTTTAAAATGGTGATGTACATCCTCGCACACCTCTTGCTTTAATCGGAAATTTGTATAAGAAATTTAAAAACATATTAAAATGAAAACAATAGTAAATACATTAAAAACAATTGCCTTAGCAGCTACACTTTTCACTGCTTTAACTACAAACGCACAACAAGTACCAACGTCACCTTATGGTGCTGACGATGAAATTGGCGCACTAAACCTTTTGAATGAAGAAACAGTTTTGGATGCGGTAAAATTGGTTAAAAAAGGAAAAGTATATCGCTTAGGAATGGTGGTAAATGCACAAACTGCAGCTTTCCGTCACAGATACTTTCACATTGAAACTTTACAACCAGAAACAGCTGCTGCAGGTTCTAACAAATTCACTTACGTAGATGATCAATTAATTGGTTGGACAGGTGTTGGGTCTCAAATAAACGGATTGGCACATTACGGTAGAGACAATGTGCATTATAACGGACATAAAGTAGAAGATTTTTTAACCGTTTCTGGTGTAAAAAAATTAGGTCTAGAAAAATTACCTCCAATTGTAACTAGAGGTATTGTATTGGATATGCGCTCATATTACAATCAAGACATTGTAAAAGAAGGTACTGTTTTTACAGTAGAAGATATTGAAAAAGTAGCCAAAAAACAAGGCATTGAAATCCGTAAAGGAGATGTCGTACTGTTTTACACAGGATGGACCAAATTAATGGGTAAAGATGACAAGCGTTACCTAGCTGGCGGACCTGGAATTGGTACGGAAGCTGCACATTACTTAGGTAAAAAAGGAATTGTAGCAGCAGGAGCTGACAACTGGTCTTTTGAGGCGGTACCACACGAAAATAGCGCACTGTCTTTCCCTGTAAATCAAATGATGGCAACCGAGTACGGTGTACAAGTTTTGGAAAACATTCTTGTAGATGAGTTGGTAGAAGATAAAGCTTGGGAATTCCTTTTTGTATTAGGTCACCCTTTATATGAAGGTTCTACACAAGTACAAATAAATCCTGTTGCCATTAAATAACAATAACAAAAAGATAACAAAAAGAATTGAAATTATGGAAACATCAACAATACATAGAGATACTACGGTAGCTAAAAAGAAGAGTCTACCAGCCGCATTATGGGCATTGACCATAAGTGCATTTGCCATAGGAACAACAGAATTTGTAATTGTAGGTTTATTATCAACAGTTGCTAACGACCTAGGCACATCATTGACATCAGCAGGATTATTAGTAAGTCTCTATGCTATTGGTGTTGCTATTGGTGCACCAATACTAACTGCCCTAACAGGTAAAATTCCAAGAAAACAGTTATTAATGGGCATTATGTTGCTATTTATAATTGGTAACGGATTAGCAGCTATTTCACCTAGTTTTGAGTTGTTGCTATTATCAAGAGTGGTAACAGGTTTTGCTCACGGTGTATTTTTCTCTATCGGTTCTACCATTGCAGCTAGTTTAGTTCCTAAAGATAAAAGGGCAACTGCAATCTCTATAATGTTTGCAGGTCTTACTGTGGCTATTGTAACTGGTGTGCCTTTAGGAACATACATTGGTCAGAATTTTGGATGGAGAGCAACCTTTATTGGTGTAGCCCTTTTAGGATTAGTAGGTGCAATAGCTAGTTTAGCTTTGGTGCCTAAAAACATCAAACAATCTGCACCATTACGTTTTATTGATCAATTAAAAGTGATTAAAAATCCGTCTATTTTATTGGTATTAGCCATTACTGCATTTGGTTATGGTGGTACGTTTGTAACTTTTACTTATTTAACACCGCTATTAGAAGAAGTAACTGGTTTCTCTTCAAATATGACCAGTGTATTCCTTTTAATTTATGGTATCGCCATTGCTATAGGAAATATTATTGGAGGTAAAGTATCTAACAACAAACCAGGTAAAGCATTATTGGTAATGTTTGCGTTACAAGCCATTGTGTTGTTTGTTTTATACTTCACGGCTTCTAGTCAGATTTTTGCAATAATAACCTTGTTTTTTATGGGAATACTTGCCTTTTCAAACGTGCCAGCATTGCAATTATACGTAGTGAAAATGGCGGAAAAGTACTTACCAGGAACAGAAGACGTAGCATCTGCATTAAACATTGCAGCATTTAACGTAGGTATTGCTATTGGTGCTTATGTAGGCGGTATGGTTGTAGAATCGAGCTTAGGTATTGAAGCAACACCTTGGGTAGGCGGTATTCTAGTAATTGTAGGGTTCTTGTTGACACTTGTTTTATTCAAAAGAGAAAAAATATAAATATAATAACGATGACTACATTAAAATTTAGAAATAACGACGAAATGCCAATTTTAGGATTAGGAACTTTTAGATCTGAACCTAATGAAGTGTACAATGCTGTTCTTTCGGCTATAAAAATTGGATACAGACATATAGATTGTGCTGCGGCATACGGTAACGAAAAAGAAGTTGGTAATGCCATTGCTGATGCAATTAAACAAGGTTTGGTTTCAAGAGAGGATTTATGGGTGACTTCCAAATTATGGAATGCTTCTCACGGTGAAGAGAATGTAATTCCTGCGTTGAATCAAACTTTAGAAGATTTACAACTAGATTATCTAGACCTGTATCTTATCCACTGGCCAGTAGCTTTAAAAAAAGGAACAGAAATGCCAGAAAAAGCATCCGATTTTATTCCGCTTTCAGAAGTACCATTAACCAATACTTGGAAAGGGATAGAAGCTGCTTTAGAGCAAGGTCTTACAAAGCATATTGGCGTGAGTAATTTCAATGAAAATCAGCTTAAAGAAATAATGGCGAGTGCAGTTCATAAACCAGAGATGAATCAAGTAGAAATGCATCCGTTTTTACAGCAGAAAGAATTAAAAGCATTATGCTCGCATTTTGATATGCATATAACAGCATATGCACCATTAGGTTCACTTGTAGATGAAAACAACACTTTACGTTTGTTGGAAAATGACACAATAAAAAACATTGCCAACGCACGAAATATGTCGCCTGCACAAGTTGCATTGGCATATACTATGCAACGAGGCATTGCGGTAATTCCTAAATCTATTAATGAAGCGAGATTGCTTCAGAATTTAGAGACTTTAAACCATACGCTTACAGAAGAAGATATGACGTTACTGAAGGATTTAAATAAGGGACACCGCTTTATAGATGGTAAATTTTGGGAGTTTGAAAACGGACCATACACTGCAGATAGTATCTGGAATAACTAATCTTGAAAATCATCAGGTATCTCTCAGGACACCTGATGATTTCAAAAATAAATAACACTATGAATCCATTTGATAAATTATACAAGCCAGGTAAAATGACACTTGGTATAGAGTTCCCTTTAGATAACGATTGGTCAACAGAAGGAAACCGCAAACGTTTGGAAGACAATAGACCTTTTGGAGTACCCGATATTTCTAACCATTTAGAATTGGCACAACAAATTGATGAAGCAGGTTTTGCTGCTTTATGGATGCGAGATGTTCCTATATATGACCCTAATTTTGGTGATGGAGCTCAATTGTTTGACACCTTGCCGTACTTAGGGTATTTATCTGCAGCTACCAAAAACATTTTGTTGGGTACGGCAGCAATTGTATTGCCACTACAACAGCCAATAAAATTAGCCAAATCTGCTGCTACCATTGAAAATTTAAGTGATGGCAGACTTTTGTTAGGCTTGGGTTTAGGAGACAGACCAGTGGAGTTCCCAATGTATAATATTGACTATAAAAAAAGACCTAAAATCTTTAGACAAAATCTTGACATTATTAAAGAAGCTTGGAAAACAAATAGCAATTTAAAATCTAAATACGATTTTTTAACTAGTGGTATAGAAGTTTATCCAAAACCTAAAAAAGACATTCCACTTGTAGTAGCTGGTCATTCCGGCCAAAGTATTAATTGGATTGCCAAAAACGCACAAGCTTGGTTTAATTACCCAAGACCTGTTGCCGAAACTTTAGAAAACAGAAAATACTGGTGTAATGCTTTGTATGATGAAGACCAAGCAGCAAAACCTTATATTTCGGCTATACATTTAAACCTATCTAAAGACGACAATGCGACTTTTAAACCACAACGTTTTGGTGGTACAGTAGGTATCAACCATCTTACGGAATATTTAAAAGCATATGAAAATGTGGGAGTCAATCATATGGCAATAAATCTAAGAAAATCTGAAACACCCGTAAGTGAGGCTATTGCTAAAATTAAAGAAATTGTTTTACCAGAGTTTGATACTATCTAGTATTTCCACTATTCTTTAAATGATTCATAAAAAAAATTAAAGAATAATAATTTCTGCATTAAAAACGTGTGGCAACAACGTGTATAAAACATAGCTATCATAGGCTTTCTGAGAGGTTTTTGTACATTTACAAAGTACGCCAAATTTTTTATTTGGTTATTTTTATAAAAGAAAATTAAACATAAAAATAAAAAATTCGGCTCGTGTTAAATCCGAAAAGTTAGTGTTTATTTATACGCTACGTTTCATACACAAGACCGTTAGCAACAAGTATGAACACGTTTAAAAATATAGTCCTCTCCTTATCATTTTTCTTACTTGGTTTTGCTATTGTTTATAGTTGCAATTGTCCGATTGTAAAGGATTTAAATAAAATTCAGGAATATGAATACGAAAACTCTGAATGCATTTTTGTTGGCGAAGTTTTAAGTGTGAATTTGGACAATCACACGTTTGAAATTGAAGTAATTGAATCTTTTGACGAAACTAATAGTGGGACTATATACACCGGCAAATATGACCCAATTTGTGGACCACGAGTGAATGAAAAAGGAATGTGGCTGATTTATGGATTTTTCGAAACCAACTCCATACTAATGGTAAATTCTTGTGGTTTGACCCGAAGTTTTAGAAAACCCGAATATTGTATTTCTGTTCCAATGAAAATGACTCCTGCCCCCGAAAAGGACGAATATGACGTATGGAAAAAGGAATGGAATAAAAATGCAACTGAAATATTGGCGACAGAACTTCAAAATCTGAGGAAAAAGAAAAAATAATACCCGTTGCTAACAATACCTATAATTAATTGCGGACGGATTTCCCTTCGGAAAATCCACGCATATTTAGTATGTTTAGTGTGCGGGCCGAAATCCTGTCGGATTTCACACCGCAACTAATCATAGCCGAACCGTTGTGTGTAATTACCACTCAAACCAAATAGTATACAACATTTGAAAATCCGTATAAGAAGTTAAGACTACTTCTACTCGACCTTTGTCTTATAAATTTAATCATTAATAAAAAGACAAAATGAAAACGAATCAATTTGGTAAAAAGGGTTGGATGCCAGACAGAATTGGAAACTTGAATGGTAAAATTTATATCATAACAGGTACCACAAGCGGAACAGGATTTGAAGCTGCAAAAATCCTTCTTTCAAAAGGTGCAAAAGTGATAATGCTCAATAGAAACCTAAAAAAAGCGGAAGACACCATCACAATATTGAAACAAGAATTGGGTAAAGATATTGAAGTAATTAACATTCAAATGGACTTATCCAAGCAAGCATCTGTAAAAAAAGCAGCTGAAGAAATATTAAAAACAGTTCCTCAAATAGATGCTCTTATTTGTAATGCAGCAATTGCCCAAGTACCGAAACAGACGCTAACTGTAGACGGTTGGGAAAGTCAAATGGGAACGAATTACTATGGAAATTGGACATTGCAAGCTTTATTGTTTCCGCTTATTGAAAAGTCCAAAGGTCGAATTGTAACAGTTGGAAGCATGGGTTATGATATGGGAATTAAAACCATAAAATTCGATGATTTGAATTGGGAAAAAGACTATACACCTAACGATGCTTACAGTCAAAGTAAACTCGCACAGATTATGTCAATGTACGAATTACAAGATAGATTGAAAGAAGCAGGAAAAACAGATGTTAAAACCTATGCGTGTCATCCAGGTTCTTCAAGAACCAACTTGATAAATACAAGCGGTAGTTTTATGATGAAATTCATCTTTAATCTGATGAAATTGTCCCCATTAACACAATCTGCTGAAAAAGGTGCGTATCCGCAATTAATGTGTGCCACCGAGGAGAATTTAGACCAAGAAGGTTTTTATGGACCAACAGGAAGAAGCAATTGGGTAGGGCCAGTTGGAGCCCACAAAATAGAGCCACACGCTAAAGATAAAGAAGTAGCTACAAGACTGTGGAAACTTTCGGAAAAAGAAACAGGTGTAAAATGGAATATTTAAATTAGTGAAATGAAACACTTCAAAACCTTATCATCCTATTTAGAGTATTTGGAGTTGCCTCGTCCAGAGCACCCAATGTTAAGTGTTTTTAATTCAAAAGGCGATGGCTACTTGCCTTGTCCACGAGAAAGTTCACCACCAATTACCAATGACTGCTATACCATTAGTTTTAAAAAGTTCGTAGAGGGTAATTTAAACTACGGTCGCACCCAATATGATTTCACCAATGGTGCTTTAATTTTTATTGCACCTAGGCAAGTTCTACAATGGGATAACAGCGTAGTATTTGAGCGAAAAGGTTTTTCAATCAACTTTCACGAAGATTTTTTGAAAGGAACAGAATTAGCCCATCAAATAAAAAAATACGGTTTCTTTTCCTATTCGGTAAATGAGGCATTGCATCTTTCACCAAAAGAAGAAAAGCAGATAGAATTAATTGTAGAAAACATTGAGATTGAATATCAGAACAACCAAGATGAATTCAGTAAGGACATCATCATTTCTCAATTGGACACCTTGTTAAAATATGCCAATCGCTTCTACGAAAGACAATTTTTAAACAGAAAGGAAATAGCCTCCAATTTGTTAGAACAATTTAATCAGCATTTAACTGAATATTTTGAATCAGGACAAATGCAAGAAAAAGGTGTTCCGAACATAGAGCAAATAGCTGATAAAATGAATGTTTCACAACGTTACCTTAGTGACACCCTAAAAAAGGAAACAGGAAAAACCACAACCGAACATTTACAACTTTATTTAATTGATGAAGCCAAAAATATGCTGTTGCAACCTCATAAAAGTGTTTCGGAAGTAGCCTATGAATTAGGTTTTGAATATCCTCAATATTTTTCGAGATTATTTAAAAAGAAAGAAGGGATTAGTCCTTCGGCATATCAACAAAAACATAGTTTGAACTAATAATTATGGAAACAATGGAAATATTAAAATTAGCCACCGACTGGGCAAAAGCCGAAGTTTTTTCAACTCGATTTTTCATCTTCTTTGCCATTTTATTCTTAATAGCAAGCATTGGATTTTGGCAGTTGGGAAAAACTGATTTAGCAAAGGCATACATCCTTCCTACCTTGGTAGCAGGTTTGTTACTAATGACAATAGGACTTGGATTATTTTATACCAACAAATCAAGAATTACACAATTTGAAAAAGCGTTCAGTGAAGATGCAACTTCTTTTTATCAGTCCGAAATTGAACGTTCCGAGAGTACTTTAAAGGAATATACAGTTGTATTTAAGGTCATTCCAATTCTAATTATCGTGGCAGCTTTACTAATTCTATTCATTAATACACCAACTTGGAGAGCAATTAGCATTACAACAATTGCAATGCTGATAGTTATCTTGTTAGTTGACGGGACTGCACACTCGAGAATTGAAACCTATCATAAAGAATTGAAATTAGTGGATATTAAAAACGAAATTAAAAAATAACTACACACAACACGCGGTATAAAACATTGGGTTTTAAGTGGTTATTCAAACATTCTGCCACGCATCAAGTTTGGTGTAACTGGAAAGGAAAGTAGCCCGCAATCCCCAACGATTTCATACCGCCATCCGTTGTACACAAAGCAAACTGAATTATCATAAAACATTTATAATGAAAAAAACATGCTTTTTTCTTCTATTGACTTTAACTTTTAGTGCCTATT
>NZ_QLLN01000015.1 GCF_003259375.1 Arenibacter echinorum
AACGGTTAGTATATGAAAAGTAGGCGATTTCGAAGCTCTAAACTTTCGGTTAAGCACAAAGTTTGACACGAGCCAAAACTCTTGATTTTACTGATATTTCGCCTACTTTTTATATACATTGTTATGTGCAGGCTTTTAGATGTTTATTTCAACCTCTAATTGTCTATTTAGTATTCCTTTTCCACCAGCCATTAAATCCTTTATTTTTTCGTCATCGATTCGTAATTTAACAATAATTAGACTTGGTGAAGGCTCTTTCATATATTTTCCTTGTTGAATGTTAAAACTTTTTTTCTTGATTTTTAAAATGTCAAATAAATAACATCCAAGTGGTCCAGCCGCCATTCCTGTTCCTGATTCTTCTAATATTCCATAACGAGGACCAAACATTCTTGAAGTAGCGTCATATTCTGTATCTGTAGAAAATAAATAGTAGCCAATTAAATCAAATTCATCACTAACCTTGCTTATCAAGTCAAAATCTGGAATTATATTCTTTAAAATCTCATTGCTTTTAACAGGAACGAGTATAAATGAATTTCCTGTGTTTACTAATTGGATTGGTGCATTTGGAATCAAGTCCGTTTTCTTTAATCCTAATGATTTTAGAATCACAGTTTCTTTGTGACTTACATCAGTATATTTTGGAGCCAATTGTTCCATAAATGCTAAATCACCAATTATTTCTATTTTTCGTTTCCCATCTATGGTTTCTTTTGAAGAACTATCATTTTTTAGAGCTCCTATTTGTTTTAAATAAGAAAATGTAGCCACAGTAGCGTGTCCACAATGTGCTATTTGTTTATTTGGAGTGAAGAAATCTAATTTAAAATCTTCCGTTTTAGATTTTGAAACAAAAGCAGTTTCTGATAAACCTACTTTTTTAGAAATCTCAAGTTTATTTTTATCAGATAATTCATCTGCATTTAAAACGACACCTGCTGGATTACCACCTTTACCGTTTTCTGCAAAAGCGTTAAGAATTTGTACGTTAATAACTTTTTTTGAACTGTCCATTTTTATTTTTTTATATGTTATATAAGATGGACGCTATTAGTTAGAAAAAGACGTAGTAAATTTTAATTATTTTCAAAATCTATTAATTTACCTGTACTATCCGATTCTACATTTGGGCAATCTAAAATGTTTTCTTTTAAAATTTCTTTAGCTTTTTGAACTCTTGATTTCGTCCCCGAATAAGAGATTTTTAAATGTTCTGCTAACTCTTTTTGTGAATAGTTTTTAAATGAAGTTAAAATAATTGCTTCTTTATGTTGGGAAGAAAGGTTTTCTATTTTTTGATTGATACAGTTTGTTAAATTTGAATAATCAAAATTATTAGTGTCTATTTCTGGAATATCTAAGTCATTTATTGATATATTACTATTTTTTACTTTTTTAAAATAATCAACAATACTATTTCTTGTAATTTGATAAACCCAAGATGTAAGTTTAGAAGTATGTTTTAATTGATGAATTTTAGTTTGAATTTTCAAAAAAACCTCTTGATGAATATCTTTTGACGTTTGTTCATCTTTTATTTTCTCCAAAATAAACTTATAAAGTTCTTCATTTAGGTCAATCCAAATAGTATTAATTTCAGTTTTCACAATTTTGGTTTTTTCAGCTTACACATAACGGTTTAGCTATGAATAGTACGGGAGCAAATTAGCGTTTGCTTTCCGCCACGCACATAGCCAAATCTTTTTGTTTTGATTTATTTTTTCCTGTCCAGAGCAAAATCCAAAAGATTTTGCGGACTTCATAAAAATACGCAAACCATTCGAATAGGAGAGAAGCCCGTATTGTTTATAGGTTTTGTTGTAGTGCGTTTTTACCTCCGTTTTGTCAAAGTATAAACATCTCCGATTGAATTGGTCAATGTCAGAGTATCGTTAGCAAAATTAAAATCCCAAGTTTCACTCAATATTAAACTCCAATCAAATTCAGCAGTCCAAGGACATTGATTTTCAAACTTTATCGTCCTGTTTGAAATTTCGTAATTACCATGACAAATAGCAGGAAATTTTACAATTTCGCTTTCTCCAGTAAAATTGGAATCGTTCAATGTCAATTCCACATTTGAGCTATTCTCGCCTCTTTGAAAAGTCCCAACGTATTGTCCATCAATATCCCTTAGAACATCATCATTATCACAACCGAATATTGTTAGAATTCCAATAAATAAAACCAAGATATTTGCTTTCATTTTTTTCTTTTTCAATTAGATTCAACTCCTATTAAAAGGTTGCTTCAAAATGCACACAACGCAGCGCTATGTACGGCATCTGCGAGAGCAGTGGGCGAGTTGTAGCGTTGGTGCGATATTTTATGGAAATATAGTGAAAACCTTTTTTGGTTTTCGACGGTATTGGGAATAAAATGTGGCGGTCCTTCCGAGCGCAGCGAACATATGAATTCCTTTAAAATAAAATAAAAATGATATGAACTAATGCAACATCATCGGCTGAGCTAAGCGTAGTGCGGAGGTACGCCGTCTGCGTTAACAGCGGGCGAGTTGGCGCGCTGGCCCGTTTCCGCCTGCCACGCCAAAGGCGTGGTCTATATACGAAGCTATAGCTTATTGTTTTGCTTTTTCTTTTTTTGTTCCAAAGCTAAATCCATAAGATTTAGCGACATTATAAATATACGCAGACCTTCCGATTATCTCTAAAACTCCGCATTACGTTTAGGTTTTGTTAGCCACAGTATTTATTCCAATGCCACCTTTATTGCTTTTTCCAGTACTTCGTCACGACCTTGCTTAATACCCAAAATAGTGGGACTTACTTCAATATCAATTCTTACACCCTTCCTCTGTGTTTCAGTAAAATCAGGATAGAATATGCCTATTCCAGAAAAGCCTGTCTTAAAACCTCCAATAAACTCCGTTCTACTGACATTACCATCAGCTCCAAGAGTCTGGCTGCCAATTGTGATTGAATTATTTACTGTTTGTAAGCCCATTGCATACAATTCAGCATAGCTAATTGTACGTGAATTAACGAGAACAATTACTTTTCCTCGATAAGGATTATTGTTATTTTCTCCCATTGACATTGGTTCTTCCCAGTAGAATTTTCCAGGGTAATTGAAGTCGGGAATAATGGAAACTAAAAGCTCTTTGGTAGATGGATTTAAAAAATTTAAAATATAAGGTAATGTAAATTTTGGGTAGTTCCTTAAGTCAAAAATAATGGATTTTGTATTTTTTATTTCTTCTAAAATAGTGGAGACATCATATACTTCAACTTCTCCTAAGTTTATATATACAATATTGTTTTCAAGTATCTTCCACTTATCAGTTGAGGATTTTTTATACTTGAATTGGTCGAAAGAATATCTTCCAATTTCATTTCTTTTAACCTTGTCGTTTCTTAAAAACTCAATCTCAATAGAATCTGTTACACCATTAAAAATTTTATTAAAAGCATATGCAAACTTGGCCGAAGTATTTGAACCTTGGATGAATTTACTTTTTTGTTGCAATATTTCATTTACAGTCTTTCCGTTTGCTTTTACAATTACATCTCCAACTCTTAAATCATTTATATCAGCTAAGGAATCGTTATAAAAACTAGTGATAACTGCTTTATTATCTACGATACTAAATTTTGCAGGAATATATTTTGAACCAAAATATTCATTAGTTAAATTGGTATTAAGTCCGGCATGACTATCATCTAAATCAACGACGATTTCTAACATCGCTAAATGATAACCTATTTCGGATTGGGGATTCAAAAATTTAGGAAGCATTTCTTTTAGAACCTGATTCCAATTTTTGTCCATTTGATATTTGTATGGAAAAAAATATTCTATCGTATTCCAATATCTGAAAAGAGATAATACTCTTAAATTTGTATCTTTCCAGTCAAAGTTTTGATAATCAGTTTCATTCGTCAATATTACGTTTCCTGCATTTTTGTTTTTTGTAACAAATTTACTTTTACCTTGAAAACGGTTATTCTCAATGTATTTTAAGCTCTCCGATAATTCATTGGTGAACATAGTCTTGTCTTGTGTCCATGACAGGTTGAAATTTTTATTGAAATAGTTTAAGTTGCTAGTGGATGTGCATGAACGACATTCTTTGATTTTCCCAAGACTTTGAATCAAATCAGAAAAAACAATGGATAAATCCTCCTTTGTTTTTGCCTTTTCTATTTTTGGAAATAACTCAATTAGTTTTTTGTCCCAGTCAAATTTCCCCTTTGCTACATTCGGATGATAATACTTCAAAAAGCCCCAAACTTTTGCGGTTCTGAAAAGTTTTTCATTTTCAGAAAGTTCTGGTTGAGAATGTATAGTACTAGAACTAAGAACAATTATTAATAATATTAGGAACGGTTTATTCATATTGTGGCTAACGGTTTAGCTAAGCGTAGTGCGGAGGTACGCCGTCTGCGTTAGCAGCGGGCGAGTTGGCGCGCTGGCCCGTTTCCGCCTGTCACGCTAAAGGCGTGGTCTACCCACGAAGCTAAAGCTTATTGTTTTGCTTTTCCTTTTTTTTCCAAAGCTAAATCCATAAGATTTAGCGACATTATAAATATACACAGACCTTTCGATTTTGCCCTAAAGTCCGCATTACGTTTAGGTTTTGTTGGGTGCAGTTTTTTCGTTCGAGCGTGCCGTTTTATTATGCTTTCCATTGTTTTCTCTTACGCGGCACATATTAGATAAATTAAATAAGTCAATCACAGACGCAACGAACCGATAATCCGCCAAGAATATCGGCATCAAAACGCCACACCTTTGATTTTATTGACATGTCAGGGCCACCATAACTGATGTCCCATATCCAGACTTTGCCCTCTTCATTGGTGGGTGTGGACGACCACCAGAAAGCGAAATAGCCTAGGCTGCGATAACTACCACCAGTTGAGCGCTGACCTCCCGGAAGTGCGTTAAACCTGCTGCGATTAGTTCCGTTTCCGTCTTCATTCCAGCCTTTCTTGCTTTTCAAGGCTTTACCAGCCTCGTCGGTTCCGCCAAATTCATTTACAAGCATAGACCATTCACTATCCGTTGCTAAATGCCAACCTTTGGGACAAGCTTTTTTCGCTGCCTCCCAAGTGTAAAGTAAACCAAGATCGTCGCGATTGGTCTCCTTATCATCATAAGCGTAACTGCCCTCTACTTTGTAGTTCAAGTTTTGAGCCAGCCAGACGACCGTTGTGCCCGTCATAGTATTTTCAAAGCTAATAGTTTTATACGTTTGCTCATCGCGCGAGTCGGTAAAGGTTCCTGTTGATTGGGCAATTCCTGCTTGTGTAAAGAGCAAGGTAAAAAGTAGTGTGAAGATGTGCTGTTTCATCATAGTAACATGCTTTTTCAAAATTGCACACAACGCAGCGCTATGTACGGCATCTGCGAGAGCAGTGGGCGAGTTGTAGCGTTGGTGCGATATTCCAAACCAAATTGGCGGTCCTTCCGAGCGCAGCGAACACATGAATACATTAAACAATGGACATGGCATGAATAAATTACATATAGTGACTTGATATGTAGCGTTGGTTTCTTCCGTTAAGCGTCGTTCTTAGAAAAAGTACCCTTATCCTACGGTTTTATGTGATCTGACATAGCGCTGCGATGATGTTGCATTTCCCTTTGTGCGGGCGACATCTACGATAGTAGTGGGCGAGTTGGGGCGTTGGCAAACGAGATGTAGCACATAGGGTCGACGTAGGAGTTCCGAGCGCAGCGAACATATGAATTCCTTTAAAATAAAATAAAAATGATATGAACTAATGCAACATCATCGGTCTTGTGTATGATTAGTTGCGGGAAAGGACGCGAGTCGTTTTCCGCCGTAACGGAAAGATAATTAATAAGATTGAATTTCCGAGAGGAAATTCAGCCGCAATTAATTATGCACGTTGTTGGCATTAGTTTTTTATTCCCTTATATACATTCGGGTTGTGTTTCTCCATATAAAATTCAGGATTAGGTATTTCTGAAAAACCAAACTTTTTATAAAGCCATTCAGCTGTATCAGTTAATAAAATCCAGCGTCTTAATCCTTGTAGATTTGGATGTTCCATTATTTCATTTATCAGCCATTTACTTAATCCCTTTCCTCTATATTCCTTTAAAACATAAACATCTCCTAAATATGCAATAGTTGAATAGTCTGAAATTATTCTAGCAAAGCCAATTTGCTTGTTTTCGTAATAAAGTCCAAAATTCAAAGAGTTTTCAATTGATGTTTTCAAAGTATTGATTGGAATTCCTTTAGCCCAATCAGTTTCATTTGAAAGGAATTTGTGAATGCTCAAAACATCTAATTTATCCTTGTCAGTTGAAATGGTATATTCATTTCTATGAGTTTCTCTAATTTTCATTTTCTTAATTAATGCCAACGTTGTTGTATATGGTTTGTTGCGTGTTTTAAGCACCTAATTTAGCAAATACAAAGCAAATAGAAAATCCGTCCCGTCACGCTTTTGGGCGTGGGAGGACTTTCGTAAGTTGGCTAGAAGCAAGCAATTAATTATGCACGTTGTTGGCATTAGTTTTTATTCCACTAATGATAAATACTTATCTCTATTCTCATACATTACCCAAAGATTTATTAAAAGTAGTATTATAGCAATGGGTAATCCAGTTGGTGTAGAAAAAATGTTTGTTAAAAGTATGCCTATCATTAATGGAAAAATCATAATTGCTCCTAACGCTCTTGTTTTAGGAATAATAAATAATATTCCACCAAGAATTTCAACAAAACCAACCAATGGCATAAGCCAGTTTATTTCCATGAATGCAGTCATTACTTTAATCATTTTCTCGGGCAAGTCATCAGGAATTGGCATATAATTTAAAAATTTGTTCAATCCTGCGTTAATGAACATTAAACCAAAAAGCAAGCTTAAAATGAATATGATTCTATTTCTCATTAGTTATTGTTTTGATAGTTAATCATCCAGTTAATGCCATATTTATCGGAAAACTCTCCGAAATATGAGCCAAAAAACATATCTGCCATTGGCATAGTAACATTGCCTTCAACCGAGAGTTCATTAAAGAGTCTGTCTGCTTCTTCTCTTGTTTCAGGTTCAAGACAAATGTGCATATTGTTACCTTGTTTGAGAGTAAAACCCATTTCTTTTGGTGCATCTGTTCCCATCAAAATGTGTCCACCAACTATGGGAAGCTCTACGTGTAGTACCATTTTCTTGATGGCATTTGAAACAGGTGGATGTCCTGCATCAGCAGGAATATCACCAAAACGTTGAATACCTTTGCCTATAAAATCTGTTTTAAAAACAGATTTGTAAAAAATAAATGCTTCTTCAGTATTTCCAGGAAAATTTAAATAGGTGGTTACTCTTGATTTGTTGTTAGGCTTATTTTGTTTTCTTAATTGAAATTGCGCTTCAATATATTGGTCAAGATTTTCCATTGCCATTGTAAACCCTTCTTTAAAGCCCATTTCAATAATTTTCTCTAAATCCGAAAGACTTTTATATGTTGCTGTGATTGTTACAAGTGTTGTGTTAACATTTTCAGTAAACACATTTGTCCAAAGAGTTCTAGGCATTTCCTTGTTAACTGTTCCATTTTCATCACAAAAAGCGTCCAAGCCCGAAAACATTGATTTATATACAATTTTGTGATAATCATTTTTACACCAATGACACTCTTGCTGTTTTTCACTTTGTGTGTTATACATTTGATAGAGCCAACTACCACCTTCTCTAAAATCCATTGATTTAGTTTTAGTTTGATAGGGTTTTGGTGCCCACCATTGGTCCAGTATTTCTGGATTTGTCCATGCTTCCCAAACCAATTCAAGACTTGCGGCAAACTCACGTTGAACATTAACTGTGTTATTATCTTTATTGACAGTGAAGTCGAATTGTAAATTACTTTTCATTTTTATTATTTTTAAGTTTTAATAATAAATTGTCAAGTTGGTTGAATCGGTCTTCCCAAATTTTTCTGAATTGTTCCAACCATTTATCTATTTCTTTCATTTTTTCGATTTTCAGCTCATAGTATATTTCTCGCCCTTGTTGGGTAGCTTCAACCAGTTCACACTCGTTCAAAATTTGAATATGCTTTGATATGGTAGGTCGTGCTGTATCAAAATTTTCAGCAATTGCTCCTGCAGTCATTGCTTGTGAAGTTAACAAGACCAATATCGCTCGTCTTGTTGGGTCTGAAATTGCTTGATATATGTCTCGTCTTAGTTTCATTATGAAGTTATTTGACTACAAATTTACATGAAGCCATTTAACTACACAAATAATTTTTGAGATTTTTTTTCGGAAATGCTAAAATTTAGTGGAAATTGTTGATGTAGAAACGGTCGTTCTTAAATTGGTGCTAACGGTCTCGGCTAAGCGTAGTGCGGAGGTACGCCGTCTGCGTTAGCAGCGGGCGAGTTGGCGCGCTGGCCCGTTTCCGCCTGTCACGCTAAAGGCGTGATCTACGCACGAAGCTAAAGCTTATTGTTTAGTTTTAATTTTTCTTGTCCAAAGCTAAATCCATAAGATTTAGCGACTTCATAAATATACACAGACCTTCCGATTTTAGCCCAAAACTCCGCATTATGTTTAGGTTTTGTTACCCAACGTTTTTTATCCGTTCAGTAATTTTGTTTCGAATAAAGACAATGATTGTTCAATTCCGTCATCAACTATTTTTCCACGTATTTTGACTTTATTCAATTGCTTAATTTTTTGCTCGTCTGATTTGTTAGTAAAATAAGCAATTAAAGCTCGTTTCTGTCCGTTGTAATCAACTTTTGCCATTAAGTAATTATGTCCGCCATCAGCTCCAGTCGATTGAATTTTAAAGTCAGTTAATTCGGTTTCAAAATCTTCTGTCTTTTCAAATAAACTCCAATAATTTTCAAAACTATCTTGACTGATTTCTGATGTCTCAAAATGTTCTTTAAAATCGGGTAATAATAAATTGTTGTCAGTCCAATAACCATAATTGTTTTTGAATGGCATTTTAACAATTATTCGTCCATCTTTATCCATTCCGATTTCACGTTCAGGAATTCCAGTTTCGTTTTCCAATTCAACAATCCACGTTTCTATAAGGTTAATTTTATTTTCAAAATCAGGATTTCCTTTAGGAATTATTGAACTTAAAATTTCAACAATTGCTTTTTTAATATTCCGCTTTACAATTCCATCTGGTTCAGAATTGTGTTCGTTTTTCGGAACTTTAAATTGTATGTAAGTTGTTTTTTTCAAATGTTGGGTAACGGTCTTGGCTATGATTTCGGCGTGGAATCGTCCATAGGACTATTCTGCAGAGAAATCAGTTTAAATATAGGTTTTACTTTCGATTTTTGTACTAGCGCCACGCTGAATTATAGCCGTTGTTGTGCACAGAGTTTTAATTTTTCAGTTATTAATCACAGTTCTCTTTTTCTATAGTATAAGCAGTACTTATAATTTTCCATTTTCCATCCATTTCAAAGAGCGTAAAAACATCTATACCACAATGGGAAAATTCATCTTCAACCCATAATTTATATGGTACCCATGCAATAGCAATTCCTTCATCTACTGAAATCTCAAAGCTTAAGGGGATCTCTTTGATTTTAGGATCAGTTGGCATTTCTTGAAGATCATTTTTTGAAAAACGCATGTCAATCTCTAAAGGTTTCTTATTGTTTCGCCTGCGTCAGATTTGAGCTTCATTCATTGTTGTTTGCTTCATTAGCAACGTATCTCTTGTTTCCAAAGATTTAAAAAACTGGTTAATCACATTTTTAATCTTTTGCTCATCTGTGATGTCTGAATCTTGAGAATAGGCACTAAAAGTTAAAGTCAATAGAAGAAAAAAGCATGTTTTTTTCATTATAAATGTTTTATGATAATTCAGTTTGCTTTGTGTAC
>NZ_QLLN01000016.1 GCF_003259375.1 Arenibacter echinorum
GCCCAATCATGTGTTACAGTGGTATTGTCCAGAGCGAAAGTTGTTCCTGTAAGGGTCAGTCCTGTCCCTGCTGAGTAGGTAGTATCGTTATCTCCATCGGCAATGTCGGCTGGAACATTAATAAGGCTTGTCCAATCAGGATTAAAACTAGATAGTTCGGCATCAGTTGCAAATACAAGATCTAAATCGAGAGCGGGTACGATATTAGCATTTTCAATTATATTTAAAGAAGTTCCAGATAATGTAAAACTCGTTATTAATTCATCATTGGGATTGGTGCCTGTTGCTGTAATGCCGTCTATTTCTGTTTGTAATTCTTCAATGGCATCTTGTACATTATTACTGGTTGTATTTACTGTTGGAGAAAAAGTCACATCTGCAGCTGCTGGATTTCCGCCACCAGCCAAAGCCGACAAATCGGCTGTGTCCGTATTACCCCCTGTAATGGTTAGTGTCAGGATATTAGTGGTATCGTCAAAAGTAAAATCAGATATTGTTTGTTCATCGGTATTGTCCAAATACGGTACCAGACTTATTGCAGCTCCCCCATCTTCCAAGGTTAAAGTGTTACCTGCTAAAGTTAATTGTTGGTCATCGCTTCCACCTGCGGCCAAAATTGGGCTTAAATCGATTGTATTACCTTCTGAAATAGTAATTTCATTACCTGAAAGACTTAAGGTTTGGTCATCGGTATCAACATTATCCAAGAAGGGATTTAAATCCACAGTTCCACCATTTTCAAGTGTTAGGATATTACCACCAGTTATTGATAGCTGCTGGTTGTCTGTTCCAGTTCCTGCCAAACTTGATAAATCAATGGAATTAGTTGGGGTAGCTCGATTGGTCAAAGTTAAAATATTGGTTCCAGGATCAAATGCTAGATCAGAAAGCTCATTGGTATCATCGTCATCCCCATCAACATAATATGCACCTCCATCCGTTCCAACAGTTATTGAATTGGTTGGGGTATCCCCACTTACAATGGTCTGTGCAGAACCTCCCACTTGGGCATCCACATACGCTTGCGTCGCTGCATCCTGTGGTGATGTTGGGTCTGCTAAATCGTTTATTTGGTTGTTTCCGGCACTGGTTCCAAAACCTAGGACACTTGTTAAATCCTGGTTGCCACCTACCGCAGAAATAGGCTGCCAGGTCACCACTCCAAGCGTATTTGTGGTCATGATCTGATTAGCGGCTCCTGGTTGGATTTTTATGGGGGTAACATTGCCGTTCAATATTTTATTGGAGATAACCGCATTGTCGGCTAGATGGGGTTGGCCCACCGCATTTATGGCTATTTTTGGAGAAGTTATCGCAAGATCGGCAATAGTAACCAAACCCGTATTGCTTATGGTAGCATCCCCGCCCATGGGGACGCCTGTAGCCACATTGCCGGAATTACCTACAAAAATATTACCATCGTTTAAAGTGCTGGCCGCTCCTGCCAATTGGTCCACATAGGTCTTTACCGCATTTTGGGTGGGGTAGAGGGTGGTGGAGTTACCAAGGGCGGTATCATCCGATTTGTTGGACAGATCTTCTTTGGTTGCAATGGCGTTGGCATTCGCCAAGATGTCGCCAATAACGGTATCGGCTACCTTAATGGGGTCCGCCGAGGTACCTGCCCCGGTAATGGTGGACTGGTCTGCCTGGGTAGCACCGAGTTCGTTTTTGTTGAGCCAAACCACATTGCCGGCAGCATCGGTCGTCAATAACTGATCAAAGGCCCCGGGTTCCATGTCTTCAGGTTTTATAGTACCGTCTATTATCTCCAAGGTACCCACTGCCGCTTCCTGTATTTCGTCTTTTCCTACGGTATTGTCCTGTAGTTCGGAGGAGCCGACAGAATTGGGTGCCAGTTGCCTTTCCCCAATGGTGGCCGTTGCAATATCGGCACCAAAAACGGTTTCGTTTACTATGTTCATTCCGGTGATCTGCCCCACCTTTAGGTCGTAGTTATTGCCTCCGGTGGAAGTAATTACTACAGTACCATCGTCCGAGGTAAAGGTAATGGAGCCTGCCACGGCATCGCAGATGTCCTTCCACTCCGTTCCCGTATAATAATGGATACATTCAACGTCCGTATTATAGACCAGTGCCCCTGCCGAAGGTACAATGGCGTCCATTTGTGCGGTGTTTACACGGGTAATGACCAATACCCTGGAACTACTTTCCAGTTCCAGTACAGAGCTAGGGTCTATATTTTGAGGGTTGTCCCCGATCTTTATCTGGGCCTGCACGGCCATTCCCAATAGCAGGCAAAAAAAGAAGTGGATATATTTCATTTTCAATTTTTTTAGTATTCTCCTATTGTTTTTTTTGTTCAAGGTTCAAGGTTCAAGGTTCAAGGTTCAAAGTTTCTTGAACCAAAAGCTGATGGATTTATGCCTAAATCCATACTTTCTAAAAATGGGGCGCCTATGCTTTTAAAATATGGGCTATCAAAAGTAAAATTATCGTAAGATATTCACCCTTTTTTCGGGTAAAATACGTTACTACTAGGTGAACTGAAATGTATCCCCGTTAAAAGGGAATATTCTTACTTTCATAAGGTTTTTTTCCAGCTTCAAAGATGCGCGCTGTACCCTTGCCCTTAAGAATTTTATGGTCACCGCTCACCAAAATATAGTTGCCCTCACGGAGTCCTATTACGGGGGTAGTATTAAAGATATGAAATTCACGGATCCTGGTCTCCCTAGTTTCCCCTTTATGTTGGCTGTTGGGGTCCGGATCCGTATAATGGGGGTTAAGATTAAAATTTACCACACCCAAGGTATCAAAACTGGAGGGGTATACAATGGGCATATCATTGGTGGTCTTCATACTTGGGCCGGCAATGTTACTGCCTGCACTGCTTCCAAGATATGGGGTGCCGGTTTCTATTCTTTCCTTCATAGGGTTAATAAGCTGCAATTGGTGCAATTGCTGCACCAGGAGAAATGTATTCCCGCCACCTGTAAATATAGCTTCCGCTTGGGCAATTCCCTCCGGGGGATCCGTAAAAGTATGGAGTCCTATCACTTTTTTATTTATTTTAGAAAAGGCCTTAGCTGCCAAGGCAGTATAATCCTCATGGGAAATACCGCCGGGCCTGGCGTAAGGGATAAAGGTAATTGTGGAACGGCCTTCAAAAAAGGACTCCAATTCCTCCAAAAGATATTCCAAATAGCCTTGTCCAAATAGGGTAGAGGTACTGGCCAATAATATTTTTTTCATATGGTGGTACTTACTTGTTTCTAGTTCAATCTAAAGTTTCCACTATGGCTCTGCATCGGGCCTGCCTGTTCGTCAGACAGGATTTCCTATCCGCCCGTGCCGGTACGGACGGGTTTACCTCTCCTTTGGAGAGCCTGCCTTTGCCGGTAGGCAGTTCCGGGTGAGGTGAATGCAAATTAACAAAAGTTTAAAGGTCTTTATCTTTTTTATGAACCCAACTTGCTTTTTCTTTATCCCATATTGGAATAAAAGCTGCACTTAAGTTTATTTCTTTAAGAAAAATAGGATATTTGACGCTTAATTTATCTAATTTTAAATAAAAAATGCAAAATAGAATACTCTTCCTACTTTTCTTCTTATGTGTCGCTATGTCTTATTCTCAGGATGATGATCGCCAATATTTAAGAGGGCAGGTACTGTATAGAAATGTGAACGTTCCCAATGAGAATGTCATTAATGTTACTACCGAAATGGCCACGATTACCAATGACAAAGGGGAGTTCGGTATTATGGTGAAAGCAGGCGACCAATTGGTGTTTACGGCCATTAATTACCAATTGATGGTGGTGGATATTACGAGTGAAATGCTGGAAAAGAACAGGTTGGTAGTAGAGGTTACCGAAAAGGTGACAGAATTGGACGAGGTAGTGGTAACACCTGAAAATCAGGAAAAATTTCTTCAGGCCCAAAACAAGGAATTCCTGAACAGGGATTACGATTACGAAACGGACCGTTTAACCGAGGTAGAGAATATTGCCATTTCCAATGCCGACAAGGGAATGAAAGACGGACTTAATTTTGTAAATATCTTTAAGGCGCTTATGTTGGCGACCAAGGGGAGCGATAATGATGTTGAGCGAGAACCTTTAAAGGTAAGTGAGGTACTGAGGCAGGTATATGATGATGAATTTTTTGTGCTGGACCTTAAACTGCCACAAGATAAAATAGACGATTTTTTACTGTATTGCGATAGTCAATTACCAGAAAGGTCATTGTTGCAAAAACGCAATGAATTTCAGCTGATAGATTTTTTGGTTACCCATAGCAAAACCTATCTGGAGCAAATGCAAGCGGAGAAGTAAAGAGGGGCAGTGGGCAGTAAACAGTGAACAGTTTTTAAAACAATTTACAGTGAACAATTAGCAATAAACAATGGTCAGTGAGCAGTTGTCAGTGTGCGGCTGGAAGTAGAAAGTACTATCGTCAGTTCGAGTGAAATGCCGGTAGGCATTTTGTATCGAGAACCATTGCTGCGAAGTTGATAGTGGCAGGTGGCTTCGACTACGCTTGGCCACCGGATGAAGTAGCTAAGGAGTATTGAGCAATGAGACTTGATAGAAGTATATAAACGCCTTAGGGATATAGTTAAAATCTGGTGTCCAACGTCCAAAATAAATTCGATACCGGCTTGGGTAGAGCAATAATCTTCAATAATCTAGAACGTAGTGCGCATTGTCCCAATATATTTGGTTTTTATCTTTTGCAGTGTATTTGCACAAGGGCTAATGGCACAGGATTTTTCCAAGACTTTGGAAGGAAAAGTGTACAGTGAGGACGGGGATGTGGCTGCTACCCATGTACTCAATACCACCACAAAAAAAGCCGCTATTACCGATGTTAACGGATTTTTTTCAATAGTTGTTAGTCTAAATGACACCTTGGTTTTTTCTGCCGTACAATATAAACGCAAGCAAATTGTAGTAAATGCCAGTATCCTGGAGAGTAAATTTTTGTCGGTTCCCTTGGAGGAATCCAATATTGCTTTGGATGAGGTTATTGTTATGCCTTATAACCTAACGGGAGAGTTGGGCAGGGATATGAACAATATGGATGTGGGAACTGTAATTTCTGCCACTAGTTTGGGGCTGCCCAATGCCCATGTAAAGCCCTTGATGCAGAGTGAAAGATTGCTTAGAGAAGCATCTATGGGCCCCTTGTCTATTGGTATGTTTACCAGTATTCCGTTCAATCCGTTGATCAATGCCATAACCGGGCGCACCAAAATGTTGAAGAAACGCGTTGCGCGGGATATTAAATACAACAAATCCCAACAGATACGCACCCAATTTGCCGATAGTCTTTTTGTGTTGCAACTTAAAATTCCCTTGGAAAAAATAGACGATTTTTTGTATTACTGTGAGGTCGATGCCAATTTCAATGCTGTTGTGGATAGTCAGGATCTATTCGCTATTTGGGAGTTTATTAAACAAAAAAGTGTTATTTACAGGAAGAATAATGGGATGGAGTGAGGAACAATGATCAATTAACAATTAACAATTAACAGTGAACAGTGAACAGTGGTCATGGGCAGGAACAATTAGCAATAAACAATAAACAGTTAACAGTGGTTAGTTGGAATTGGAAGGTGATATCGTCAGTTAGAGTGAAATGCCAGGAGGCATTTTGTATCGAGAACGCTTGATGGAGAGTGGGCA
>NZ_QLLN01000017.1 GCF_003259375.1 Arenibacter echinorum
TTCAAAAAAAGGCGGCGGCCTACTCTCCCACTTGGTGTAGCAGTACCATCGGCGCAGACGGGCTTAACTTCCCTGTTCGGAATGGTAAGGGGTGGGCCCCGTCGCCATGGCCACCTAAAATCTTTGTGCCGGAGGTTCTCCGACACCTAATATCGTTGACATAATAATGGGACAGGGCGGCCTTTTCGGTCGCACTTATGTAAGGTAAACTACAAGAAACTCTGTATTCAAAAAAAAGGTTTGTTGCGCCCCGCGGTTTCCCACGGGGCGGCGTTTGCGCAAGCCAACGGGCAATTAGTACCACTCGGCTACGGACATTGCTGCCCTTCCACCTATGGCCTATCGACGTGGTCATCTCCCACGGCCCTTTAAAGAAATCTCATCTTGTGGCGGGTTTCGCGCTTATATGCTTTCAGCGCTTATCCCATCCCGACATAGCTACCCAGCAATGCCCCTGGCGGGACAACTGGTGCACCAGCGGTCGGTCCAACCCGGTCCTCTCGTACTAGGGTCAGGTCCACTCAAATTTCTAACGCCCGCAGTAGATAGAGACCGAACTGTCTCACGACGTTCTGAACCCAGCTCGCGTGCCACTTTAATGGGCGAACAGCCCAACCCTTGGGACCTTCTCCAGCCCCAGGATGTGACGAGCCGACATCGAGGTGCCAAACCCCCCCGTCGATATGAGCTCTTGGGGGAGATCAGCCTGTTATCCCCGGCGTACCTTTTATCCTTTGAGCGATGGCCCTTCCATGCGGAACCACCGGATCACTATGCTCTACTTTCGTACCTGGTCGACCTGTATGTCTCTCAGTCAAGCGCCCTTGTGCCATTGCACTCTGCACACGATTGCCAACCGTATTGAGGGCACCTTTAGAAGCCTCCGTTACTCTTTTGGAGGCGACCACCCCAGTCAAACTACCCACCACGCACTGTCCTCCCATAAGGGAGTTAGGCCCCGGACAAACAAAGGCTGGTATTTCAACAATGACTCCACCACACCTGGCGATGCAGCTTCAAAGTCTCCCAGCTATCCTACACATTGGTTGCCCAAGGTCAATACGAAGCTATAGTAAAGGTGCACGGGGTCTTTTCGTCCCACTGCGGGTAACCGGCATCTTCACCGATACTACAATTTCACCGAGCTCATGGCCGAGACAGTGTCCAGATCGTTGCACCATTCGTGCAGGTCGGAACTTACCCGACAAGGAATTTCGCTACCTTAGGACCGTTATAGTTACGGCCGCCGTTTACTGGGGCTTCAATTCAATGCTTCTCCTTGCGAATGACATCTCCTCTTAACCTTCCAGCACCGGGCAGGTGTCAGGCCCTATACTTCATCTCTCGATTTTGCAGAGCCCTGTGTTTTTGATAAACAGTCGCCTGGACCTCTTCACTGCGGCCACGCTAGAAGCGTGGCGACCCTTCTCCCGAAGTTACGGGTCTATTTTGCCTAGTTCCTTAGCCATGAATCTCTCGAGCGCCTTAGAATACTCATCCCAACCACCTGTGTCGGTTTGCGGTACGGGCTGCTTCACTTGGTTTTCTCGGAGGATGTTAAGCTGGATTATCACCTTGGCCGGAGCCTCAGTGTACTATCGGGGCGTCACCGCTCCCTTCAACGTACTATTCCGTCAGTACGCACCAACGCCACATCCCCGTCACTTTTAACGTGAGCAGGTACAGAAATATTAATCTGTTGTCCATCCACTACCCCCTTCGGGTTCGTGTTAGGTCCCGACTGACCCCCAGCTGATTAGCATAGCTGGGGAAACCTTGGTCTTTCGGCGTGCGGGTTTCTCGCCCGCATTATCGTTACTTATGCCTACATTTTCGTTTGTAGCTCCTCCACCACGCCTTACAGCGTAGCTTCAGCGGCACTACAATGCTCCCCTACCCCTCTATAAATAGAAGTCACAGCTTCGGTGATATACTTATGCCCGATTATTATCCATGCGGAACCGCTCGACCAGTGAGCTGTTACGCACTCTTTAAATGAATGGCTGCTTCCAAGCCAACATCCTGGCTGTCAGTGCAGTTCCACCGCGTTATATCAACTTAGTATATACTTTGGGACCTTAGCTGGTGATCTGGGTTCTTTCCCTCTCGGACATGGACCTTAGCACCCATGCCCTCACTGCGCACAATCATTTCATAGCATTCGGAGTTTGTCAGGAATTGGTAGGCGGTGAAGCCCCCGCATCCAATCAGTAGCTCTACCTCTATAAAACTATGTACACGCTGCACCTAAATGCATTTCGGGGAGTACGAGCTATTTCCGAGTTTGATTGGCCTTTCACCCCTACCCACAGGTCATCCCAAGACTTTTCAACGTCAACGGGTTCGGTCCTCCACTGTGTGTTACCACAGCTTCAACCTGCCCATGGGTAGATCACACGGTTTCGCGTCTACTACTACTGACTATGGCGCCCTGTTCAGACTCGCTTTCGCTACGGATCCGCACCTGAAGTGCTTAACCTTGCCAGTAAAAGTAACTCGTAGGCTCATTATGCAAAAGGCACGCCGTCACCCCCGAAGGGGCTCCGACCGCTTGTAGGCGTATGGTTTCAGGATCTTTTTCACTCCCTTGTTCAGGGTTCTTTTCACCTTTCCCTCACGGTACTGGTTCACTATCGGTCTCTCAGGAGTATTTAGTCTTGGCGGATGGTCCCGCCGGATTCATACAGGGTTTCACGTGCCCCGCACTACTCAGGATACCGCTATCGATAATGTTCTTTGCTCTTACGGGACTATCACCCTCTACGGTCCCTCTTTCCAAAGGGTTCTGATTCATCGCACATCGAATCTCGCGGTCCTACAACCCCGATATTGCCGAAACAACATCGGTTTGGACTAATCCGCTTTCGCTCGCCACTACTCACGGAATCACTTTTGTTTTCTCCTCCTCCGGCTACTTAGATGTTTCAGTTCACCGGGTTTGCCTCCCTTGCGGGATACCATACCTTCAATATGGTGGGTTGCCCCATTCGGATACCTGCGGATCATATCGTGTGTGCCGATCCCCGCAGCTTTTCGCAGCTTATCGCGTCCTTCATCGCCTCTGAGAGCCTAGGCATTCCCCATACGCCCTTATCTAGCTTGTCGCCAGACCTTTTATATTATTGTCCGCCCCCTTCCGCGGCAGCGTCAGGGGGCTTCTTACTTGTAATTTACTTGTACTTTACTTTACTTTCGTGTTTCTTTTTCAGCGTACGCAAAGACCTGAATCTTTTGCGCACCCTGTCCCAATATGTCAATGAACGTTCTGGCCGGTGCCACTGCCCCTTTGACGGCCTTTGGCCGGGACAATGGCAGCGTTGTGCCAATGTGGAGAATATCGGAGTCGAACCGATGACCTCCTGCGTGCAAGGCAGGCGCTCTAGCCAGCTGAGCTAATCCCCCGTTTTCCTATAAGTCGGCAGTTGCCAGTCAATAGTCGGCAGGTTTCCCAACTTCTAGAATTTCCTAATTCAATAATTTCAATCAATGAACGT
>NZ_QLLN01000018.1 GCF_003259375.1 Arenibacter echinorum
ACAACACTTATCAATGTACCGGCTGGCTTCGCCGATAACACTGACAACGATACTACCTACTCCGCAGGGGCAGGACTGACACTCACAGGAACAACATTTTCAGTCAATGATCTTGCTGGTGACGTATCAGGTCCACCTAATGCAACAGTAATAGCCAACAATGCAATAACTTCATCAAAAATAGCTGCAGGTGCGGTTTCTGGTGGACCAGGAGGTGCAATTGCCGTAAACTCAATAAGACAAGGCGACATAGCTCCGGATGCAATAGGATCCAGTGAATTGGACGCCGATTCTGTTGGAGAATCAGAACTTAAAGATGATGCAGTAACCACGGATAAGATTTTAGACGGCACTATAGCGAATATAGATATTTCATCAACAGCCAATATTGCGGGATCTAAAATTGTCCCAATTTTCAATCAAGGAATCACCACAACTGGTGGTCTTAGCGTTCAAGCAGATATTCTAATGAATGGAAATACTGTGGTCGCAGACTACGTCTTTCAAAAATACTTTTTAGGCCAATCCAGCTTAAAAGAAAGTTATGATTTTCAAACCTTGGCGCAAATTGAGGCCTTTGTAAAGGAGTATCATCACTTGCCAGGAATTAAATCCGCAGAAGAAGTAAAACAGGATGGCATTTGGAATTTGAGTCAGTCCAACCTACAAAACCTAGAAAAAATAGAAGAATTGTTCCTACATACCATAGAGCAGGAAAAGAAGATAGATCAACTTAAGACAGAAAACGAATCCCTGTCCGAAGAACTGCTGTCGCTCCGCAAGGACATGGAAGAAATTAAGGCACTATTAAAAAATAAGGACTAGAGACATGGGTCCCAAAAACATGAAAAACCTCATCTACATCCTCGCGTTGTTGCTACCCCTAGAGATTCAGGCCCAAACGGCCCTGTACAATAGTGGCAACATCCGTATCCACGAGCAGGGGCAGATAGGCTTTCATACCAACCTCATCAACAATGCTTCCTTTGACCAGAATTTGGGCCTAGCCGGTTTTTATGGCAGTGGCATGATCAGTGTTTCGGGCGCCTTTATGCCGGTTTTCTTCGATACCGAGATTGCCAACGACAACGGAGTTATGCTCAACACAGGCATGAGTGTTAGCTCCAACACCAATTTTATAGCGGGCAATTTTGTTACCCCAAGGCAACAACAGGACATCTATTTTAATTTTCTGCAGGATGCCTTTTATGTGGGCGAAAGCGACCTCTCCAAGGTAGATGGTTATGTCACCATCAATAACGAACAAAATTTTATTTTTCCCGTGGGCGATTCGGAACAATTACGGTCCCTGACCCTTAATAGTACCGGCACCAACAGCTTTGCCAAATGTGCCTATTATAGGGAAAGTCCCACTAACCCTACCACCTTCCCGGAAAGTTTTGACCCCACCAAAAAACCTAGGACCATGGGCGATATCAGTGAGGTAGAATTTTGGCATTTGGAAGGCAGTGTTTCGTCTTCCATTCAGATCAGTTGGAACGAACGTAGCAATATAGCGGCCCTTACCGAGGATGTGGCCAAGATTATTCCCGTGGGTTGGAGCATTGCGGGCAGATCTTGGGTAAATCTGGGCGCTGCTTCCGTGGTGGGCGACCTAACACAGGGGTTTTTGATTTCTGAAAATTTTGTGCCGGACGATTATGCCATAATCACCTTTGCTTCTGAAGCCACGGCCAAGGAATTGCTTACCTTGGACAATTACCTGGTAACCCCCAATGGCGATGGTGTAAACGATGCCCTTTACATTGAGGAACTGGAACTCTCGGATGACGATACCATAAGTATTTTTAACCGCCAAGGCCAAAAAGTATATGAGGAAGACAATTATACCAATGGTTTCACCGGCTACTCCAATGTGGACAATTTGGTCATCAACCGTGCAGCCGGATTGCCCAATGGGATCTATTTCTATATCATAGCCATGAAAGATCTTAAACTAAATTATCAGGGATTCTTGTATTTGGAACACTAAAAAGTTGAATGTTCAATGTTGAAAGTTTAAGTTGAAAGGGGTAGGAGTCATTTCGAACGGAAGTGAGAAACCGAAGGTTCACGAATACTCGGTAAATGAGGATGTCATGAGCTAAATCACACAAGTGGCTCCGACCAAACATGTGCGACTTCTCAATCGCCCGAAGAAGGGCTCATGTCGAAGTGACTGCCGTGTCCAATCCAGTGTCCCTTAGGCTATTGTAAGTTGTGGCTTCGGCTACGCCCGCCTGAACGGAACGGGCAGGCTCAGCCACCAAGTGAAGTAATCGGAGATTTAGTGTTTAAAATCTAGAGTCAAACATCTAGGATCTCAATACTAATATCTAGCATTTAGCATCTAAAAACCCCGATACTCCACAAATCCAAGGATTCACAACTTTTATCGCTCTAATTCGATAGTCATTTTAGCTGATTGACCAAGAATTATTGTCAAAATTATTTTCTTTAATTGGCCTGGATATCAAAATACGAACTACAATAATCTTATACGCTCTGTAAGGTTCTTCCTTCATTTTAACATTCGACCAAAGGCATATTTTATAGCCCTAATTTTCAATAACATAGGTACACCACATCTTTTATCAGGTTCACAACATTTTTTTAACATTCCATAATTAGACATCTAAATTTGGGTTTATATAGGTCAATGCACCCCAATTCCTTTGAATGGACTTTAAAAAATTACTCCTACTAGTATTCTTGATCAGTTGCACCTTTGCAACAGCACAAGTAAAAATTGGTGAAAATCCAAACAGTATTAATGCTGCTTCCATAGTTGAATTGGAAAGTACTACCAAAGCATTTGTACTTACAAGAGTTTCCAATACCCAAATGCAGACCATTAAACCACTACGTGGGGCAATGGTCTATAACACGGATGCGCAATGCGTTTTCTTCTACAACGGAACACAATGGAATAGCCTTTGTACAGGCGGTTCAACTTCAACCGGCGGCGTTGGCATACAATCTACTGTCGATAACGGCAACGGGACATTTACTTTCAATTATACAGACGGAACAAACTTTACAACTTCAAACTTAACAGGTCCGCAGGGGCCTGCTGGTATTTCTGGTTCTACTGGTGCCACAGGCGCTACTGGTGCTACGGGTGACAAAGGTGAAACCGGTGACAAAGGATTAACTGGAGATACCGGTGCAACTGGAGCCACTGGCGACAAAGGATTAACTGGTGATACTGGTGCAACAGGAGCTACTGGCGA
>NZ_QLLN01000019.1 GCF_003259375.1 Arenibacter echinorum
CCCGTCACTTCGAGTGATTTTGCATAACGAAGTGGAGCAAAATAGTATCGAGAAGCACTCGAACTGACGATAGAACAAAACCCGTCATTGCGAGCCTGCCCGGCCTTCAGACGGGCGCAGTCGAGACCTCATTCGGTGTGCCAGTATTGAGTATTGAGAAATGAGATTCTAGAGTCTGGAGCCTAGACTAAAATGTTCAGTTCAAGGTTTAAAGTTCCTTCCTATAGTCCTCCCCCTAGCCCCCTACTACTGCAAAAATGCACCACAGGCAAGGAGGGGAATAATTTGTGCATAAAAAATCTTTAAAACAAAAGTCTTGGCTCCTTCCCCTAGCTAGGCCTGTCCCGCTTTTTAGCGGGAGGAAAAGGTGGCTTCGACGCAGGAGAAGACGGAAGGGGTACCCTTGGCGGCAATCTGTTCCTTCCCTTGCAGAGATTGCTTCGACGCTTTAAACCATGTCTTACGAAAGCCCTCCCCCCTGCCTACCGGCCAGGCAGGCTAACCCCCCAAGCAAAAACACCTCACAAGAGAAAAGAATGTTAGTCAATTTGATCCAAATGACCTACATCATTTGGAAGCCCATCCATTTAAAATAGATTTGTTATATCAGCTTACGTTGTGATACATCATCAAATTGGGCCATAGATTTCATAAGGTGTTTTCAGGAACAAAAACGATCAAAAAAGTCTAAAGAAAAATTGCCTTCGGAATCCGATTTCCATATGGTACCTCAAATGAGATAGACTCGCATAGTTTTAAAAAACACAAGAAAAATTAATCACTTAATACATTAGTATGAAAACGATGAAAACAGAAGTTTTAAACCATGAAGACCTTCATTTTGAACACCAACAATGGAATTCGGAACTTGCCTTTTGGAAAGATGAACTAAAATCGTTCAAAAACAGATTGGAAGAATTAATAAATCGCTGGTCCTCTAAGGAGGTACTTACCCAATTGGAACATTTCCAAAACGAGTTTATTCTACACGGAAAGGTTATAGATGAACTACAGGAAACTACAGAAAAGCATGAATTACGTATTGCGGAACAGACCAAAACCGGTCATGAAGCCATGGACATAACCCTTTCCAAAAAGCATGTGGAGTTCCGGGAAAAAATGGAAACCCAGAGGCAGATTTATACCGATCTTAAAAAGGAGTTTTTCCGTTTTTTGACGAAATATATGTGAAAGGCTCCACATCTTGGTTGTCCTAACAACATATAAAAGGCCAAGAGCAAGAAGATCTATGTGAGCGCACCGCTATTACCTAAGAATAAACAAAATCCGAGATATTATAGAGCCAGGAAGATTTTAAGCCCCGGTCCCTAGTAGCCATGGCTGTGGACTAAGGTACACAGCTATTCTTGATATTATAAATTGAGTATCACATTTTACACATGACGGAAGTGTTTTTTCAGCTGGCTTTTTACAGCTTTTCATAGGCCTTTAGAAAGTATTGTTAATCCAAAAAACCGAAAAATTATAAAATGACGAAGACAGTTAACACAAAGGAAGCCCATTGGTTATCGGTTTTAGAAAGTACAATAACGCTGAAAAGGGTTATACTTAAGCCCATAAAAATAACAATAAGCCATTGGCTAATGCCCTTGACATCAGGGATAATTATCATTTTGACCGGAATTTTGTGGTTAGTTATACCGGCTGAAAACTATAGTACATTAACCTTGTTTTTGGGTTTTATTATCCTGATATCCGGACTTGGCGAATCTACTTTTGCACTAATAAGAAGTAAAAAGATCAAAGGCTGGGGATGGTTTTTTACCGGTGGTAATATTGATATCCTAAGCGGACTTTTTTTTCTCTATTTCTCCGATAGTACCCTATACCTACTATCGCTTTACGTGGCGTGTCGACTACTGTTCAAAAGTACATTGGCCATAGGTGTTTTGTCCAAACAACAGTTCCCCAATGACTTTCCATGGTCATCCTTGATGCTTTTTGTAGCCGTTACCAAGGGTCTGGCCTTTTTTGTTCTGTTGTGGTCCATTTTAGACGGTAACAATGGAATGCCATCAGTAGCCATTTTCTTTATTATGTTAGGTGTTATTCGAATCATCATGGCCTTGGGCCTTAAAAAAATCCATGATAAAATTTCAAATTCATAAACAAAGGTACTAAGTTCAAAGTCGTAATCGTGGGTTTACCCGGCCGTAAGGCGGGCGGAGTCGAAATCGAAGTATACGGAAGTTAAAAGTGTTTAGCCAGAAGCCATTAGCCATCCCGATAGTTATCGGGAGCCAATAGTAGCTTGTTATTGCACAGTTTTCAGTTCACTAATAAAAAAATATCAAAGGCGGCGC
>NZ_QLLN01000020.1 GCF_003259375.1 Arenibacter echinorum
ACTTTGCCGCCCCTTCCGCCAGTTGTGTTCTTTCCAAATCCTTCGGCTCCCGGGAATGCCTTTAATACTCCCATCTCCACAGGTTCTTCCGTAGTTGGAGTTGGCGTTTTGTTGGTTATGGTGACCGACCCAGTTTCTTCCGAAACGGTGTCGTCTGGATTGGTAACCGAAGTAGTATAGGTAAAGGTATCCGCTTCGGTAGTCACAACCTCTTCAGTAGCAACCTCTTCAGAAACAATCTCTTCTGAAACAACTTCCTCGGTGGCAACCTCCTCAGAGTTATTTGTATTGGGGGTATAGGTAATGGTATTATCTTCATTGATTACCGCGGTACCATTGGAGGGTTGACTAACCTCAGTTATGGTTACCTCACTTTCTTTTTTAAATGTATCATTTTTTAAGGGCTCTATAATTATAGGAGAGTCAGAAGTAACTTCTACGATATCTTCAACAACATCCTCAACAGGTTCTACGGTAACATCAACTGTTACAACTTCTTCTGTTGTAGTTTCATCTTCATTGGTGACTTCCAATGTTATTTCAATATCATCCTTACCATTATAATCGCTCGGTGGAGTGTATACTGCTATACTGTCCTTTTCTATGGTGATTTCACCGTATTTAGGTTTGGAACTACTTTTATATCTTCTTCGTCCTTTCCTTTCGCTAGAAGTGTTATAAAGCAAGTTAAAGGTTACAGGTTGATCTTCTTCAGTAGTAAATACTGCATGGGCTAAATCGAGAATTACTTCTTTTGGATCGCTGCCAATTGGGTTTTCTTCCACTACATATTCCGCCAACAGATCGGAATCCTTGTTGCAGGAGAAATTTAAAAAAAGGACAAAGCATGCCAAGGTCACTTGTAATAGATTCGAGGGGGTGATTTTCATAAGTTCTAAGACGTTAATTTAATTGATAAACATTTGGGGTTTACAATTGGGGTTTATAATAATTTTTAATTTCACAATAACATCGGCAAATGACAAATATTTCCGACCAACTGCCTATTTGAATGTGCGTTGTTAGTTTTACGTATGCTTTTTAGCTTTGGATGTTAAGAATTTCCTTATTCGATGAAATACCTTTTTCTTTATGATTTGATTAAATCTAATCTCGTTGAATGGTCGTTTTTCTTAACATCTAGGGGTTAGGGAGACTTAATGACAATTTTATTATTTTGGAATTGTTATATTTCAAAAGGACTTTATTGTTTGATTATAGGTACACAATTTAAAGGCTGCCCTGTGCGGTTAAATTTATCTTTGGAGATTGCTTGTAACACCATCTTATTGAATGAGGGTTTGAGTGAGTCATGGAGTGTCTTGAATAAATGTTTATGGCAAGTATTAGCGTGTGTAAAAGATATGATCTGCGGAATGGCGAAGTGTTGCGAAATAGGGATATAGAGAGAAAGCACAAGGATTGACCACAGGATTCTATTTTTTAATTAGATTCTAGGAATTGCATGGGGTATGAGATTTTATTGTAGTGTTGTTTTTTAAAAAAAATGGTATAGAATTTTTTTGCCCAAAGCTTCAAGTTTTGGAATTATATAATTCCTGAAAGGTTTTCTTGAAATTTAAAAGGATTTTAATCGTGGAGTTGGTTTATTTCATTAATTTCCTTAAGGCTTAATAAGTTCAAAATTTCTTTAGTCCTTCTGGATTTGAGAAATGCTGGGGGATTGCATTTAGTTAAAATGTGTATTGTAAATTAATTATTAAATACCACTTATTTAAATTGCAGGCGATAGATTTTTTTGAGGGATTTTCTTGAAATTTTTATATGTTTCTAGTACATGATAATAATAAGTTTTATGGAGAGAAGCTTGGTCCTTATCATGAGGCTCACTTAATTAAAATTAGAGCGCATGCTATTTTTTACACTAAATAAAAACACAATTTTTTGAGAAATATCTTTAATGATTATTTTAAGTTGAATTTATTTAGAGATTCTAGAGTTTTAAATACAAAAAGCAGGGCTTGGAGCCCTGCTTTTTAAATTGTGTATTTGGGAAATATTATTTTATGGTTAGCGCGTGTAAAAACTCTTCTAGATTGGTATAGCCATCTCCATTCCTGTCTTTTTGGCCATCGCTGCTGTCCTTTGGGTCGAGGTTGTTCCCAAGTTCCCAGTT
>NZ_QLLN01000021.1 GCF_003259375.1 Arenibacter echinorum
AACTTGTCGATGGTGGCCATCAGGCTATCCCTGAAAGTAACAGACCTCACAAGCTCAGCGGTAACTATGAAGGGAGATGGGAATGTCATGCTCTACCCGATCTACTGATCATCTGGAGGCAGGATGAAAAACCAGAAAAAAGAATCGTAATCTACCGAGTTGGGTCACATTCTGAATTGTTTTAAATTATATTTTTAGTTGCCGTTGCCCGATCTTGCGTAAGCTTTTTTCCCTCCCTTTTTGTTTTTGGTTTTTCATTTTTTTTCCCCAAAAGCTTTTTCGGTTTGTACCGACTTTTTTTGTTTTAAAGGCCATTTTTTGTGCGGTTGGGAAGACATACTATAATAGTGGTTTAACTATAATAGTTGATACTATAAGGTGTTTTTTGAATAAACCTACGTTTATGCCGTCAAAGCAGGCTATTAAACCTACGTTTATGCCGTCAAATTGAATATTAAACCTACGTTTATGCCGCCTATTCCTATTTGTTTTTTATAAATAGGTTTATTAAATTTCGAAATGGATAAAAGAAAAACTCAAATCAGTCTTCCTTTGATCATTGAGGAGAAGCGGTTAAAGGAAGTGGTAACCCAGCACTGGAATCTTACTTTCGCAAGGCAAGGGAAAATATCTGTCGTGGCCAAAAGAATGATGGCAGTGGTTCTTGCTCAGATTCAGAGTAATGATCTGAAGTTAAAGCCATACTACGAATTTAAGGCCTCAGATGTGGTACGAAGTTCTGATGGAGGGGGTAGTGCTTATGAAGCTTGTAAAAAAGCATTCGTAGAACTTGCTTCATCTGTTTGGATGATTGAGGATTTTGAAAACAAGCAGTTTGAGCCAAGAAACATCCTTGACACAACCAAGACCACTAAAAGGGATGGATTTAAAACGTCTTACGATAATGGAAACATCACTATTGCTTTGAACCCTGCCCTAGAAGATTATTTCATTGGCCTTGCACATCATACCAGTTGGGAACTTCAAAACTACATGAATTTCGAAAGTTGGTATTCTATGCGGTTCTGGGAGTTACTTTCAGCTTTCAGGGATACTGGTAAGTGGTATGTATCCCTTGATGAATACAGAAAATTAATGGATTGTGAAAAAAAATATAAAGATGTTAACCGATTGATAAAAGTAACAACTAGTGAGCCACTTGAAGAGCTGAGGGGTACAATTTTGGAGTTTACTTTTGAGAAAGTTTTCGATAAGTTTTCGGGTCGTGGAAGACCTCCAGTAATAGGGCTGAACTTTACTCTTACTCAGGAAAAAACAACACCTGAAGCAACTTTAGAAAAGTGGAAAAAAACTAGCCCTGAGCATGAAAAAGTAATAAGAGAGTTAAATAAAAAGTGGAAAATTCATCCTGCTACATTGATTAAACACCTCCCAATTATCAAAATGGAAGGAGCTAAGGGACTTATTAAATCTTTTGAGAAGACAGAGAGATCAAACCGAAAAATAGACTCCAGAGAAAAATACTGCAACAAAGCAATCAAAGATTTATCGGACCAAATTTCAGGCAAAAACTAAAAACATAATAACAATGTACAATATTTTAGAAAGTAGAATCGAGTTTAAAAACAACCAACTATTCAGGATTACGGTATTGGTTGAAATGTCAATAGGTGATGTAAGGGCAATTTATGCCGATACAAATCTAAAGGCAGGCTATTTGGTATTGAAGCCGAATCAGGAAATTAGCAAAGAATTACTCCAGCAAGTAGCGGGGTATGGTTCTGAAAGGAGAGATAAAGATGATATGTTCCCAGGATGGCACTCAAAGCTCACTGAGTTGCGTGCCATTGGTGGATAACTGTCCCACAAACGGGACAGTTGATACGGACTACCCGTAAATCTTGACGGGTATTTCGTCATCTGTGACGGACTAACCGTAATTTTTGACGGGTACTTTGATTTAGGGTTAGAG
>NZ_QLLN01000022.1 GCF_003259375.1 Arenibacter echinorum
GCCGGCGACCGGCGCACGGGTGCGCAACGCGTATAGAATCTGCCCTGTACTGGGGAATAGCCCAGAGAAATTTGGATTAAGGCCCCATGGTATGTATTTGTGGCATCACATATACATTAAAGGCTACGGTACAGGATGACTATGCGTCCCATTAGTTAGTTGGTAAGGTAACGGCTTACCAAGGCAGCGATGGGTAGGGGCCCTGAGAGGGGGATCCCCCACACTGGTACTGAGACACGGACCAGACTCCTACGGGAGGCAGCAGTGAGGAATATTGGACAATGGGCGGGAGCCTGATCCAGCCATGCCGCGTGCAGGAAGACGGTCCTATGGATTGTAAACTGCTTTTGTACGGGAAGAACAAGGGGCACGTGTGCCCCTCTGACGGTACCGTAAGAATAAGGATCGGCTAACTCCGTGCCAGCAGCCGCGGTAATACGGAGGATCCGAGCGTTATCCGGAATCATTGGGTTTAAAGGGTCCGTAGGCGGGCCATTAAGTCAGGGGTGAAAGTCTGCGGCTCAACCGTAGAATTGCCCTTGATACTGGTGGTCTTGAGTTATGGTGAAGTAACTAGAATATGTAGTGTAGCGGTGAAATGCATAGATATTACATAGAATACCGATTGCGAAGGCAGGTTACTAACCATATACTGACGCTGATGGACGAAAGCGTGGGGAGCGAACAGGATTAGATACCCTGGTAGTCCACGCCGTAAACGATGGATACTAGCTGTCCGGATGCAAATCTGGGCGGCCAAGCGAAAGTGATAAGTATCCCACCTGGGGAGTACGTCCGCAAGGATGAAACTCAAAGGAATTGACGGGGGCCCGCACAAGCGGTGGAGCATGTGGTTTAATTCGATGATACGCGAGGAACCTTACCAGGGCTTAAATGTGGTCTGACAGCTTTAGAGATAGAGTTTCCTTCGGGCAGATCACAAGGTGCTGCATGGTTGTCGTCAGCTCGTGCCGTGAGGTGTCAGGTTAAGTCCTATAACGAGCGCAACCCCTGCCGTTAGTTGCCAGCATGTAAAGATGGGGACTCTAACGGGACTGCCGGTGCAAACCGCGAGGAAGGTGGGGATGACGTCAAATCATCACGGCCCTTACGTCCTGGGCCACACACGTGCTACAATGGCCGGTACAGAGAGCAGCCACTGGGCAACCAGGAGCGAATCTATAAAACCGGTCACAGTTCGGATCGGGGTCTGCAACTCGACCCCGTGAAGCTGGAATCGCTAGTAATCGGATATCAGCCATGATCCGGTGAATACGTTCCCGGGCCTTGTACACACCGCCCGTCAAGCCATGGAAGCCGGGAGTGCCTGAAGTCCGTCACCGCAAGGAGCGGCCTAGGGCAAGATCGGTAACTAGGGCTAAGTCGTAACAAGGTAGCCGTACCGGAAGGTGCGGCTGGAACACCTCCTTTCTAGAGAATTTGCCCATGGGGGCTTTTTCAAGGGCCCGTTTTTTCGATTTCTGTTTTTACAACATAAAAAACTATAGTGAGTCTCATAGCTCAGCTGGTTAGAGCGCTACACTGATAATGTAGAGGTCGGCAGTTCGAGTCTGCCTGAGACTACGATGCAGCTTTGCTGCAAGTTCAAGGTTTTAAGTTGAAAAGCTTAAAGTTTTGA
>NZ_QLLN01000023.1 GCF_003259375.1 Arenibacter echinorum
ACTTTTCTGTTTGCGCTCTCGCCCAAAAGCTTCTTTCCATGATTTTACCTCTTTTTCCAAATCCCGATTATTCAAAGCTAATACTTTTATGTTTTCAGCCGTTTTTGAGGCGTCTATGAGGCCTAAAAAGTTTTTGACGATATATTTGTCGCTAAGCTTGTCAAAGTCTCTTCTAATGGCCTTAAATCGGCTCAAATCGTTTTGGATTTCTTTTAGCTCTTCCTCGTTGATTTTTTTCTGACTGGAGAGTTGTCTGGCCTGAACCTCCAGGTTGTTGATGTTTACCAGGACCTGCTCAAGCTTCTCCCACTCCTTTTCAATCTTGAATTGTATAGAACTGAGTCGTTTTTTATCAGAGCTGACACCTCTTTCCATACCCATTATTTGGGCTGTTAAGTCTTGCATCTCTATCATATCTTTTTGATTCAGCTTTAGGGACTTCCCTGTAACCTTGTCAGTCCAGTCACATACTAGGTGAGCGTGTAGATTACGTTTCCATTCCTTCTTTGACTTCTGATGCCCTTCATCTTTGTGAATATGGATTTGGAAGGTTCTAATTCCAAATCGGTCTTCCAAAGCCTTAGACAATTTTTGAAGGTCTTTAAGGGTATGATTTTCATTAATGTTAACTACAGCTTCCCTAATTGGAGTCGCTTTTTTCTGCATTTTCTGGCCAACAGATTTGAGATACCTGGTATTTACATCAGCTCTTATTTCGGGGATTGTAGAGCTTGCCCAACTTTCGTTAAGATGGGAAAGATCTTTCCGCACATAATCGAAAGATTTGAGGCGGTAATTGTGGACTTCGCTGCCGGGCTTAACCGGCTCGAAGTGAATAGAAGCTTGTGCCATATGCTTTTTTTTGATGATTGCAAAAGGCAATCATAGCCCTCCGCTAGGAGCACACAACCCTTTAGGGTTATAGTGTGCTACAACATGGAACAAATGTTGTCGAAAAAAACCGAACATCCAATAGATTTTCGGTTTTTTAGATTTGAGATTTTCCAAGGGGGAAATATCAAATCTTTTTGAGGAAGATTAAGACAGAGGTTACTTGTCTAAAGCAGATAAGTAACCTAACCAGAATATATCTTCCTCGTTGATGGATGGTTCTGAGGAGTAAATATCAAGAACAGAAGTGTTTCCCAAATGATGAACTGCAGAAACCCTATAAGATCGTTTTGAATTTGTTTTTTCTTCAAGAAACATATTGAATTGAATCAGCAACGTTTCTATTCGTTCTAATCTGGAAGCTGTGCCCTTCAATTGGAGCTTCAATTGGAAAATTATCATGGTCTGATTCTACAGAGGGTAAACTCGCCAATCGGCCCCTCAAATCTGACAGCTCCTTGATCAAGTCTCGTATAGTATTTTCTTGTTTTTCAATCAATACGAGTATCATTTCTTCTTTATCCATTTTCTTGTCTTTTTAAAGTCAGTTTATTCGAAAAA
>NZ_QLLN01000024.1 GCF_003259375.1 Arenibacter echinorum
TTGAAAGGATCCAAAGTAGTACCTACTCCGGTTATCGTTACCTGATCTGCAATAGCATCAAAACTCGACTTGTCAACCCAGGCTACTGTACCCACCGCATCGGTAACCAATACCTTATCATTACCTCCACTTAATATGTTTTCTGTCTGTACCGCATTGTCCGCCAATTTGGCGTTGGTCACGGCATCATTACTCAATTTTACAGTAGTAACCGCTCCATCGGCCAGTTTTGCCGTTACTATGGAAAGATCCTCCACCTTGAAAGGATCCAAGGTAGTACCCACACCGGTAATCGTTACCTGATCGGCAATGGCCGTAAAGCTCGACTTGTCAACCCAGGCTACTGTTCCTACTGCATCGGTAACCATAACTTTATCATTACCTCCCGAAGCCATATCCTCAGTAAGGATAGTCCCGTTCAATATATTTTCTGTCTGTACCGCATCGTCGGCCAATTTTGCATTGGTAACCGCATCTGCAGCCAATTCTGTAGTCCCTACTGCCCCGGCCGCTATCTCAAGGGTAACATCACCCAATAGAGCATTTGCATCGCCACCGACCGTTAGGTCCGAAGAAGTAATGTTGCCATCACCAGTGATCGCTGTTCCGTCAACTTCCAACGCTCCAGTGGTCGCATTCTGTACAAGCCCGCTTCCAGCAACATCAGCATTGATCTTGGATGCATTAACCGCATCATCGGCCAGTTCATTGGAAGTAATTCCACCTGTGGCCACATCCAATGTATACGGATCTCCATTAGTTCCTGATCCTGAACGTACCAATGTGGCATCTGTCGCATTTAAGATTTCATTTCCAATTACACCATCCACTTCTGTTACGGTCACAGAACCTAAATCTATTAGAATCCAGTCGGTCCCGTCCCATTGCATTACCTGGCCGGAGGCTGTTCCATCGGCTATGTTTTCCAATTGAACCGCATCATCGGCCAATTTAGCATTGGTAACCGCATCCGGGCCTAGTTTGGAATTTACTATGGAAAGGTCCTCTACCTTGAAAGGATCCAAGGTGGTGCCTAAACCGGTAATAGTTACTTGGTCAGCCAAAACTGCAAAGCTCGACTTGTCCACCCAAACTACCGTTCCAATGGCATCCGTCACCAAAACCTTATCGTTGCCACCTGAGGAAATATCCTCTGTTAAAATGGTTCCGTTCAATATGTTTTCTGTCTGTACCGCATCGTCGGCCAATTTAGCATTGGTAACCGCATCATCGCCCAATTTTACGGTAGTAACCGCTCCATCCGCCAGTTTTGCCGTTACTATGGATAGGTCCTCCACCTTGAAAGGATCCAAGGTGGTACCTACACCTGTAATCGTTACCTGATCGGCAATGGCATCGAAGCT